>NZ_JBWDOQ010000002.1:3200000-4752500 GCF_056270125.1 Streptomyces sp. RLA131 | reverse complement strand
CGAAGCAGCTTGATGACACTACACCACGCCCACGGACGGTTCAAACCTGTGGTTCGCAACTCCTTTGAGCGATAGCTTCTGACGCATGACCAAGCATGCGCAAACCCAGTGGTGGGCCGCCTGAGGCGGCCGATCCAGCAGCGCATGCAGGCAACGGCCGCCGCCTCGGCGGCCGTTGGCGTATCTGCTCCCCACGCCGGGCCGACCGGGCCGGCGGTCACAACGGTGATCTGAGGGAGAGGGACAGAGATGACACGGATCTTCAGTGGTGTGAAGCCGACCGGGCACCTGACGCTGGGCAACTACCTGGGGGCGGTCCGGCAGTGGGTGGAGACCGACCAGCACCGGGCCGACGCGCTGTTCTGCGTGGTGGATCTGCACGCGCTGACCGTGGACCACGACCCGGCCCGGGTCCGGCGGCTGAGCCGGCAGGCGGCGAGCCTGCTGCTGGCGGCGGGACTGGACCCGGCGGTGTGCACGGTGTTCGTACAGAGCCAGGTGGACGAGCACACCCGGCTGTCCTACGTACTGGAGTGCACCGCCACGGACGGCGAGATGCGGCGGATGATCCAGTACCGGGAGAAGGAAGTGCTGGAGCGGGCCCGGGGCAGGGGGGTGCGGCTGTCGTTGCTGACGTATCCCGTGCTGATGGCGGCCGACATCCTGGCGTACCAGGCGGACGAGGTGCCGGTGGGGGACGACCAGGCGCAGCACGTGGAGCTGACCCGGGATCTGGCGATGCGCTTCAACCAGCGGTACGGGCACACCTTCACCGTGCCGCGGGCCACGCTTCCGGCGGTGGCCGCTCGGGTGATGAATCTGCAGGAGCCGCGGTCGAAGATGGGGAAGTCCGACGACACCGGGCCGGGGATCGTCTATCTGCTCGATGAGCCGGAGGTGATCCGGAAGAAGGTCATGCGGGCGGTGACGGACAGCGGCCGGGAGGTGGAGTACGACCGCGAGGACCGGCCGGGGGTGGCGAATCTGCTGGACATCCTGGCGGCGTGCACGGGGAGGGACCCGGAGATGCTGGCCGGTGAGTACGCCGGATACGGGGCTCTGAAGAGGGACACGGCGGAGGCGGTCGTGGAGCGGCTGCGGCCGCTCCGGCTCAGGCATGCCGAGCTGTGCGCGGACCCTGGGTATGTGGACGCGGTGCTGCGGGCGGGGGCGGAACGGGCGCGGGGGCTGGCGCGGCCGACGGTGGATGCCGCCTATCGGGCGGTCGGGCTGCTGCCTGCCGGGTGAGCCGGGTGGAAGGCCCGGCGGTAGTCGCGGGGGCTGGTGGACAGGCGGGCGGCGAAGTGCTGGCGCATGGTGACCTCGCTGCCGAAGCCTGTCCGCCGGGCGACCTCGGGCATGGGGAGGTCGGTGCGTTCCAGGAGCTTCTGGGCGGCGGCGATCCGCTGGTCGAGGAGCCAGCGCAGCGGCGTCGTGCCGGTGGTGGCGGCGAAGTGGCGGGCGAAGGAGCGGGGGGACATACCGGCCCAGGTGGCGAGGTCCGCCACGGTGAGGGGGTCGTGGAGGTGCCGGAGGGCTCGTTCGCGTACGCCGGCCAGGGCGTCGGCGTCGCGGCCGGTGTTCGGGGTGGGGTGTTCGATGAACTGGGCCTGGGTGCCGGTGCGGAAGGGCGCGGTGACCATCGAGCGGGCGATGGCGGCGGCGGCTTCCGCGCCGTGGGCCGTACGGACGAGATGGAGGCACAGGTCGATGCCGGCGGCGACGCCCGCCGAGGTCCACAGGCCGCCGTCCTCGACATGGAGGGCGTCCGGGACGACGCGGACGGCGGGGTGCGCGTCGGCGAGCAGCGCGGTGATGTTCCAGTGGGTGATCGCGCGGCGGCCGTCGAGGAGTCCGGCCTGGGCGAGGACGAAGGCGCCGCCGCACAGGGCGGCGACGGGGGTCCCGGCGCGGTGGGCGAGGCGGAGGGCGTCGAGTACGGGTTCCGGGACGGGGGCGAGGTGCTCCTCCAGGCCGGGGACGACGATGAGGTCGGCGGTGGCCAGCCAGTCCAGGTCGCGGTCGGGGGTGAGGGTGAGGCCGCCGGCCAGGGTGACGGGGGCGCGGTCCTGGCCGCAGCGGCGCAGTTCGAAGGGCGGCGCGCCCCGGTCGGTGCGGTCGATGCCCCAGACCTCGGTGATGACGGCGACGTCGAAGGCGCGGATGTGGGGGACGGCGACCAGGGCGATGCGCTGCATGACCATGACCGCCATGGTGGCACGAATTCATCGATGACAGGCCTTGCTGCCACTGTCGGCCGGGGGCGCACCGCAGCAGGATCGTGGACATGACCAACACAGAGCGTGCGGAGAACCCTGAGAGCGCGGAGAACGCGGCGGGCATCGCGGAGAACGCGGCGCTGGTCGTCGTCGACGTGCAGAAGGGCTGGGGTCAGCCGGGCTTCCCGCCCCGCAACAACCCGGCGGCGGAACAGAACCTGGAGCTGCTGCTCGACGCCTGGCAGGCGGCGGGCCGGCCGGTGGTCTTCGTACGGCACGACTCGGAGAAGGCGGACTCGCCGCTGCGCCCGGGCCAGGAGGGCAACGACTTCCAGGACTTCGTGGAGCGGCGGCGCGGGAAGGGGCCGGGACCGGAGCTGGTGGTGAGCAAGACGGTGAACTCGGCGTTCGTCGGCTCGCCGGATCTGCGGAGCTGGCTGGACGGGACCGGCATCGGGCAGATCGTGGTGGCGGGCATCCAGACGAACTGGTGCGTCGAGACGACCGCCCGGATGGGCGGGAACCTCGGCTACGACGTGATCGTGCCGATCGACGCGACGTACACCTTCGACGCGGCCGGTCCGGACGGGCAGACCCTGACGGCGGACGAACTGGGGCGGGCCACCGCCGTCAATCTGCACGCCGCCGGTTTCGCCCGGGTGGTGCGGACGGCCGAGCTGCTAGGCCTGGGCTGATCAGCCCTTGCCGGAGGCCAGCTCACGGCTTCGGTCGCGGGCTGCCTCCAGGGCCGCGATGAGGGCGTGCCGTACGCCGTGCTTCTCCAGCTCGCGGATGGCGTTGATGGTGGTGCCGGCCGGGGAGGTGACGGCCTCGCGGAGCTTGACGGGGTGTTCGCCGCTGTCGCGGAGCATGACGGCGGCGCCGATCGCGGACTGGACGATGAGATCGTGCGCCTGGGCGCGGGGCAGGCCGAGCAGGATGCCTGCGTCGGTCATGGCCTCGACGAGGAAGTAGAAGTAGGCGGGGCCGGAGCCGGAGAGGGCGGTGGCGGCGTCCTGCTGCTTCTCCGGGACGCGCAGGGTCTTGCCGACCGGGTTGAAGATCTCCTCGGTACGGAGGAGGTGGGCCTCGGTGGCGTGGCTTCCGGCGGAGATCACCGACATGCCCTCGTCGACCAGGACCGGGGTGTTGGGCATGACGCGGACCACGGGGGTGCCCTCGGTCAGCCGCTCCTCGAAGAACGCGGTGGGGATGCCGGCCGCGGCGCTGATGACCAGGCGGTCGGCGGCGACGTGCGGGGCGAGTTCGTCGAGGAGGGCGGACATGTCCTGCGGCTTGGCGGCGAGGATGAGGGTGTCCGCCGTGCGGGCGGCCTCGGCGTTGGTGACGGCCTCCACGCCGTAGCGGGCGTGGAGCTCCTTGGCCCGCTCGGGGCGGCGGGCGGTGACCAGGAGGTGGTCGGGGGCCCATCCCGCGCGGAGCATGCCGGACAGGAGTGCTTCGCCGATCTTGCCGGTGCCGAGGACTGCCACTTTCTGGGTCATGGGGTCAGTTTCTCACCGTCCCGCGCCTATGCCGTACGGCGGCGCAGGGTCGCGGCGCCGAGGGCGAGGGCCAGCAGGGCGCAGCCGGCCACGATGCCGAGGTCGCGGACGAAGTCGCCGGTGACGCCGGTGCGGGTGAGGACCTGCTTCATGCCGTCGACCGCGTACGACATGGGCAGGACGTCGGAGACGGCTTCGAGGACGGGCTGCATGCGGTCGCGGGACACGAGCAGCCCGCAGAGCAGGATCTGCGGCAGGATCACGGCCGGCATGAACTGGACGGCCTGGAACTCGCTGGCCGCGAAGGCGCTGACGAACAGCCCGAGGGCGGTGCCGAGGAAGGCGTCGGCGAGGGCGACGAGCAGCAGCAGCCAGGCGGAGCCGGTGACGTCGAGGCCGAGGGCCAGGACGGCGAGGCCGGTGGCCAGGCAGGCCTGGACGATGGCGACGGCGCCGAAGGCGAGGGCGTAGCCGCCGAGGAGGTCGCCCTTGGCCAGCGGCATGGACAGCAGGCGTTCCAGAGTGCCGGAGGTGCGTTCGCGCAGGGTCGCGATGGAGGTGACCAGGAACATCGTGATGAGCGGGAAGATGCCGAGCAGCGAGGCGCCGACGGAGTCGAAGGTGCCGGGGCTGCCGTCGTAGACCCAGCTCAGCAGGGCGAGCAGTACGCAGGGCACGACGAGCATGAGGGCGACGGTGCGCGGGTCGTGGCGCAGTTGGAGGAGTACGCGGCGGGCGGTGGCCAGGGTGCGGGAGATGTTCACCGGGATGCTCCTCGCGAGGTGGTGGTGCCGGCTTCCGTGGTGCCGGCTTCCGTGGCGGCGGTCTCCGTTGTGCCGGTCTCCGTGGCGGTGGTCTCCGTGGCGGTGGCGTGGTCAAGAGGTCGGGGCGGGTCGGCGAGCGCTTCCTCCTCGCGCCTGGCCTCGTCGACGAGACGGAGGAAGGCGGCTTCGACGGTGGGCGCGTCCGTCCGGGCACGCAGCGCGTCGGGGGTGTTGTCGGCCAGGATGCGGCCGTCGCGCATGAGGAGCAGCCGATGGCAGCGCTCGGCCTCGTCCATCACGTGGGAGGAGACCAGGAGTGTGGCGCCGCGCTCGGTGGCGAGGCGGTGGAAGAGGTCCCACAGGTCGCGGCGCAGGACGGGGTCGAGGCCGACGGTGGGCTCGTCGAGGACCAGCAGCTCGGGGGCGCCGAGGAGGGCGACGGCGAGCGAGACCCGGCTGAGCTGACCGCCGGAGAGGTTGCCGGCCAGTGCCCCGGCGCGGGAGGTGAGGTCGACGTCGGCGATGGCGCGGTCGATGTCGATGCCGGGGGCGCCGAGAACGGCGGCGAAGTACTCCAGGTTCTGACGGACCGTCAAATCCGTGTAGACGGAAGGGGCCTGGGTGACGTAGCCGATACGGGAACGCAGAGCGCGGTGACCGGCGGGCAGGCCGAGCACCTCAAGGCCGCCGGTGACGCGGGCCTGGGTGCCGACGACGGAGCGCATCAGGGTCGACTTGCCGCAGCCACTCGGGCCGAGGAGTCCGGTGATCCGGCCGCGCGGGACGGCGAAGTCGAGGTCGTCCAGAACGGTCCGGCCACCCCGGACCACACGCAGGCCCCTGGCGCGAACGGCAGGGCCGGCAGGGCCGGCGGGGGCATCTCCGGGCTCCGTCACCGCGGTTGGCGCCGCCGCCCCGCGAAGTTTATTCATCATGCGCTGAATAATGCTCCGGCGTACGACCTCCGTCAAGAGCTGCGCCCAGTGACCGTCTGTTTACAGAGAGTTCACCCAAGGGATTGCAAAATGGTCTTGGGATCTGGTCATATGGAGATCACAACCTGAGCCGTACGGGGGTGAACCATGGTTCGGAACAGCCGAGTTGTCCCGGTCATCCGCGCCGTGGCCCTGTTCGCCGCCGTGCTGCTCGGTGTCTTCCTGGTCGCCGAGCCCGCCTGTGCCCACGCCGACCCGGGTTCCGGGGCCGGCCGCACCGAGCGGGTGGAGCCGGCCGAGCGCGCCGAGCCCAAGCGTGAGGACTGCCCCGCGCGGCGCGGCGCCAGCGGCGGCCTGCGGGTCGTGCTCCCCGCCACCGCCTGCCCGCCGTTGCCCTCCTCCCGGTCGGGGTCGGCCGCCGGGGGCGGCTGCCCCGCCGACGCCGATCCGGACGAAGGCCGGGCCGGCGCTACGGCCGCGGCCCGTACCGCCCCGCGGGCGATACCGCTGAGCAGATCCGGCAGATCCGATGAACTGCCCGTGGCCCACCAGGTGTTCCGCTGCTGACAGGTGCTGTCGTCACCCGCGCGCACCCGCGCTCCCCCCACCCGCGGTAACACCCCACCGGCCCTTCCGCTCGCCCTCACGGGCGCCAGGGACGTATCGGAGGCATTCCCCCATGCAGACGTTCATCGACCATGCCCGCGATTTCCGCCACCGGACAGCCGGCCACCGTCAGGCCCGCGAGGAGTTCGCCCGGCTCGCCGCCGGCCAGTCCCCGCCGGCGCTGTTCATCACCTGCTCGGACTCCCGGGTCATTCCCTCCCTCGTCCCCGGCGCCCGGCCCGGTGAGCTGTTCGAGCCGCGGACGGCGGGGAACGCCGTGCCGCGGTACCGGGACGGGCAGGGGCCCGGTACCGAGGCCGCCACGATCGAGTACGCGGTGCGGGTGCTCGGCGTGAGCGACATCGTCGTGTGCGGACACTCGCACTGCGGCGCCGTCGGGGCCATGGCCCGCGGCGAGGACCTCGCCGGCGTACCGGCGGTGCGCGACCGGCTGACCGAGCAGGTCCCCGGCGAACTGCCCGACGAAGACGGCCCGGAGGTCGCGGCGGCCGTGCAGCGGCATGTGCGCGCGCAGCTGGAGCGGCTGCGCGGCTACCCGTGCGTCAGCGAGGCGGCCGGGCAGGCCGGTCCTGGGCGGCGCAGCCTGCGGCTGCACGGCTGGTTCTACGAGATACACGCCGGGCTCGTCCTCGCCCACAAGCCGTCCGCCGACGCCTTCCTCCCCCTGTGAGCCGCCGTATGCGACGCCTTTCCTCCCTCCTCCCCGCCCGTCTGCGGGCCGATTCCGGCGCCGACGTCAGCGCCGACTTCAGGGCCGACCTCACCGCCTCCCTCGTCGTCTTCCTCGTCGCCCTCCCGCTGTGTGTGGGCGTGGCCGTCGCCTCCGGGGTGCCGGCCGAACTCGGCCTGGTCACCGGCATCGTCGGCGGCCTGGTCACCGGGCTGCTGCCGGGCAGCAGCCTCCAGGTGTCGGGCCCGGCCGCCGGGCTGACGGTGCTGGTGTACGAGGCCGTGCAGACGTACGGACTGCGGGCACTGGGTGTCCTGGTGCTGGCCGCCGGGCTGCTCCAGATGGCCATGGGAGCGCTGCGGCTCGGCCGCTGGTTCCGGGCGATCTCGGTCGCCGTGGTGCACGGCATGCTGGCCGGTATCGGCCTGGTGCTGATGGCCGGGCAGATCTACGCGCTCGCCGACGCCAAGGCGCCCAGCAGCGGGCTCGGCAAGATCGCCGGGATCCCCGGGCTGGCCGGGGAGGTGGCCGGCTCGGGACCGGCGCTGACCGCGTCGGCGCTGGGGGCGGGCACGATCGTGCTGCTCGTGGTCTGGCCCAGGCTGCCGGCGTGGGTGCGGGTGGTGCCCGGTTCGCTGGCGGCGGTCGCGCTGGCCACCGCGGCCACGGCGGTGTTCGACCTGCCGGTCGCGCGGGTCGAGGTCAAGGGGCTGCTGGACGCCGTACAGCCGCCCGGCGGCACGGAGTTCGCGCAGCTCGCGCACATCGGCACGCTGGGGACAGTGCTGGCCTTCACCCTGATCGCCTCGGCGGAGAGCCTGTTCAGCGCGGCGGCCGTGGACCGGCTGCACAAGGGCCCGCGTACGCACTACGACAAGGAGCTGATCGCCCAGGGCGCGGGCAACGCGGTGTGCGGGGCGCTCGGGGCGCTGCCGATGACCGCCGTGATCGTCAGGAGTGCGGCCAACCTTCAGGCCGGCGCGCGGACCAGGGCGTCACGGGTGATGCACGGCGGGTGGCTGCTGGTCTTCGTCGTACTGCTGCCGGGGGCGCTCGGCATGCTCCCGGTGGCGGCGCTGGCCGGGGTGCTCATGCTGGCGGGCTGGAAGCTCATCCCGGTCAGGGAGCTGGTGCCGTTGTGGCGGCAGCGCCGGGGCGAGGCGGTGGTGCTGGCCGTGACGGCCGGCGCGATCGTTGTCACCAACATGTTCGAGGGGGTGCTGGCCGGTCTGCTGACGGCCGTGGTCAAGACCGCGTGGGACACCTCGCATGTGCACCTGGAGACCGAGGAGCACGACGGCACCGTCGTCGTACGGGTGCTGGGCAACGCCACCTTCCTGCGGCTGCCCCGGCTGCTGGACCAGCTGGAGGCGCTGCCGCGCGACCGGCCGACGGAGCTGGACCTGCGACGGCTGCGGCACCTCGACCACGCCTGTGAGATGGCCCTGCTGTCCTGGGCCGAGCGGCACCACGGCGACGGTGTGGAGCCGGTACGGGTCGCTCACGCGGCGTCCGGGGCCTCTCAGGGTCATCCCCTATAGCGTTCGTACCGCTCCCGCAGGACCGTGGCGGTATGAGGCGTTATCCCGATGTACCCCGAGCGTCCCGCTCCGGTAAACGGCAGCTCGCCGTGGCCTCGGCCACCCTGGGACCCTGGCGGCCCGCCGCCGCCGTCGGCGCGATCGGCGGCGGCGTGTCGCTGGCCCTCAGCACCATCGGCGGGCACTTCGGGCTCGGCGTGCTCGCCGGCTCGCTGTCCGTCGCCCTGATGCTCTTCTTCCTCGTCGGCGGTACGGGGGCGGTGCTGGGCCGCAAGGCCGGCACCGACCACCGCATACGCGACTGGGCCCGGGCCCACCCCTGGCAGGTCGCCGTCGTACCGGCCGGGGCACTGCTCGTCACCGACCTGGTGATGCGGCAGTTCCTGACCTCCGAGGGCTTCTTCGGCAGCCTGTGGGACGGCCTGTGGCGGGCCGCCGTGGTCGCGGGCGTGGTGGGCGGCGTCGGCTCGGTGTCGGCGGCACGGCGAAGCTAGGCGGTGTTGCGGGTCGCGCTCGTCCCCGGTCGCCGGACGGCCACCGTGATGTCGACCTGGTAGGGCTCCTCCACGACGCCGTCGGGAAAGAGCCGCAGCAGCTGGGCGCGCTCCTCGGCGAAGATCGCGTCGCGTTCGTGCGCGTCGAGCACCACGAAGTACGAGTGGGTCGCCAGGTTCGCCAGATGGTCGTCGAGGGAGATCCGCCGGGTCCAGCGGACGGCGTGGCAGACGGTGCGCAGGGGCAGGGCGAGGGCGTCGATGATGCCGGGCGCGGTGCGCGTGCGGCCGAAGCCGTGGTAGCCGGCGACGCGGTCGCGGAACCGGTTCTCCTGCTCGGCCGTCCATGCCACGCCGGGGTCGGGCACGTTCCACCACAGGGCCAGCGCCCCGCCGTCGCGCAGCACCCTGACCGCCTCCGGCACCGAACGCTGCGGGTCCGTCCAGTGCCAGGCCTGGGCGTACGTGACGAAGTCGGCGGTGCCCTCGGCGAAGGGCAGGGCGTTGCCGTCGGCCCGGACCAGCGGGGTGTCCGGCTGGTCGGCGTGCAGCCGGGCGGCCATGCCGGGGCCGGGCTCGACGGCGGTGACCCGGGCGCCGCGTTCCCGCAGCAGGCGGCTCGCGATACCCGTGCCGGCGCCGACGTCAAGGACGTCCGCGCCGGCCAGCGGGCGGCCGGCGAGCCGTTCCACCGCCTCGAACAGGGCCGGTGGGTAGTCCGGCCGGGAGGTGGCGTACCGGGCGGCCACGGAGTTGAAGGACGCGACGAGGGCGGACTGTGGCGGGTTCGTCATGCGCTGATCCTGTCCGCGCGCCGGATGCCGTCACTCCTGCGGCCGGCCCCGGTCAGCCGCAGTGCGGGGCCACGTAGCCGTCGGTGCCGGTGTTGACGTAGGCGTCGGACACGTACTTGTTCGTACCGATGTTGTCCCAGAGGCTGGTCGTGCCGTAGTAGCCGGAGATGGACTCGCCGCTCCGCTGGCAGTAGATCGTCACCGAGGCGCCCTCGGCCAGGATGCTGACGACCGAGTACTTGGTGCCCGGGCCCGAGCGGACCTTGAGCCGGACACCGGGCGCGACCGCGTATGTGAAGGCGCTCGCGGAAACACTCTCCGCGGCGTCGCCCGTACTCTCCGCGCCGGCCGTGCTGTCGGCGGCGGTCTCTTCAACAGACATATGGAACCCCCCGTTTCACATCTTCACCATTCTTCTCCGTACACGCTGCCGGGAGTCGATTGGTTGCGCAGTGGTCCGCTGAGTACGCTCCCTGCCATACACGGGGGTGGGTGAGGACGATGACACTTGATCAGATAGGCCACTATCGGATCGTGTCGCGCCTGGGATCGGGTGGTATGGGCGTGGTGCACCTCGCCTACTCCTCGTCCGGGCGCAAGGTCGCCCTGAAGGTGGTGCATGCGCACATCGCGGAGGACCAGGAGTTCAGGGCGCGTTTCCGGCAGGAGGTCACGGCGGCGCGGCGGGTGAGCGGCGCGTTCACGGCCGCGGTCGTGGACGCCGACCCGGAGGCTGAGCGGCCGTGGATGGCGACCCAGCACATCGCGGGGCCGACGCTGTCCCAGTACGTCAAGCGCGAGGGCCCGCTGCCCGCCGACGACCTGCGGTGGCTCGCCGCGGGACTGGCCGAGGCGCTGCGCGACATCCACCGGGCCGGGCTGGTCCACCGTGACCTCAAGCCCAGCAACGTCCTGCTGGCCGCGGACGGCCCGAAGGTGATCGACTTCGGGATCTCCCGTCCGTCGGACAGCGAGATGCGTACGGAGACCGGAAAGCTGATCGGCACGCCGCCGTTCATGGCACCGGAGCAGTTCCAGCGGCCGCGCTCGGTCGGCCCGGCGGCGGATGTCTTCGCGCTCGGGTCGGTGCTGGTGCACGCGGCGAAGGGCAAGGGGCCGTTCGACTCGGACAGCCCGTACATCGTCGCGTACCAGGTGGTGCACGACGAGGCCGATCTGACCGAGGTGCCGGACGAGCTGGCGCCGATCGTGGGTGCCTGCCTGGCCAAGGAACCGGAGAAGCGGCCGACGCCCGACGAGCTGATGGCGATGCTGCGCTCGCCGGATCTGTCCACGCTGTCCTTTCCCGCCCCCGTGCTCATGTCGGTGCCCGGACCCGTGCGCGGGCAGGCGCCCGTGGCCGTGCGGGCGGAGCCGCAGGAACCGCGGGCGGGCCACTTCGGGGAGCCGCTCGGGGAGCCGGAAGCCACCCACTTCCCCGCATCCGGCCGCGCCCACGTCCCCACCTCCGTCCCTGCTCACGTCCCCTCCGCCTCCGTCCCCTCCGCCTCCGTCCTCGGTGCGCTGCGCAGGCCGCGTACCCGGTGGCTGGCCGGCGGCGCGGCGTTACTCGTCCTCGCGGCGGGCGGTGCGGTCACGGCCCGGCAGCTGCCCTCGGACGGCACGGCGAGCCCCGCGACCTCGCCGTCCCCGTCCCCGTCCGGCAAGGCGTCCGCCAAGGCGGTGCGGGCCTGGGAGACCGGGCTGTCCGGCGTGCGCGGGGCGAGCCCGACCGCGGTGCGCAGCGCGGCCTGTGCGTACAGCGACACGGACGAGGCGTTGTTCTGCGTCGACAAGGGGGTGGAGGCCGCCCGTGTCGACGCCGCCACCGGCCACGAGGGGTGGCATCGCGCGGGCACCGCCGGGGAGGCGGGCGAACCGCCGGTGGTCTCCGGCGGGCTGGTGCACGTGGTCTCGGCGGACGGCAGCCGGCTGAAGGCGCTGGACCCGGCCACCGGTGACGTCCGCTGGTCCAAGAAGGTGTCCGCGTACGGCGGCCTGCGCTTCTACGCCGGGGACACGGTGCTGCTGGTCGCCGGCGACGGGACGGTGTCCGCGCTGAGTTCCACGACCGGGACGACCCGCTGGCGCAAGCGGATCCCCGGGCACTCGCAGCCGGTGTTCACCGCGTTCGGCGGCTCCGGGACCGGCTTCGCGGCCTACGCCCAGTCGGTGTCGCGCGACGGCTCCCACACGGTCGTCAGCGCGGTCGCCATGGGCAGCGGCACGGTGCGCTGGCAGCACACCTTCACCGGCTCGGCACTGCCGGTCGGCGCTACGGACGGGATCCTGTACCTGGCGCAGTCCAACACGGCCGGCGCGACCGTGGCGGTGCTGCGCTACGACCCGGCCACCGGAACGCAGTCCCGGGTCGCGCTTCCGTATCCGGTCGCCAACGCCTACACGATCGTGTCCGGCGCGACGGTCTACGTACTGGGCGACAACGGATCGCTCATCGCCGTCGGCCGCGACTCGGTGTCCTGGCAGCAGGAGACCTCGGTGAACCACCCCACCGCCCCCGTCGTCTCCGACGGGCGGCTCTACTTCGGTTCCGGCGACGGCCGCCTCATCACCGTCGACCTGGACGGCGGTGAGATGCTGGGCCAGACCCCCGCCCGGCTCGGCAAGGGCCGCAGCGGCTATCTCGCGGACCAGCAGGCGCCCATCGTCGCCGGCCGGCGGGTCTTCTCGTACACACCGAACGGCACGGTGTTCTGCACCGACGTCCGTACGCTCGTCGGCTGAGGCCGGCTGAGGCCGGCTGAGGCCGGCCGGCGCCGGAGGCGTACGGACGTCGCGAGGGTGTGTGGTGAGGAGCCTCAGCGCTCCAGCAGGCCGATGTCGCGCACCGCGCCCTTGTCGGCGCTGGTGGCCATGGCCGCGTACGCCCGCAGGGCCGCCGAGACCTTGCGCTCGCGCCCCTTGGGGGCGTAGACGCCGCCGAGGGCTTCGCGGCGCGCGGCGAGGGTGGCGTCGTCGACCTTGAGGTCGATGGTGCGGCCCGGGATGTCGATGCGGATCAGGTCGCCGTTCTCGACCAGGGCGATGGCTCCGCCGGACGCCGCCTCGGGGGAGGCGTGGCCGATGGACAGGCCCGAGGTGCCGCCGGAGAAACGGCCGTCGGTGATCAGGGCGCAGGTCTTGCCGAGGCCCCGGCCCTTGAGGAAGGAGGTCGGGTAGAGCATTTCCTGCATGCCGGGGCCGCCCTTGGGGCCCTCGTAGCGGATGACGACGACGTCGCCGTGGGTGATCTCCTTGCGGAGGATCTTGTCGACGGCCTCGTCCTGCGACTCGCAGACGACGGCCGGCCCCTCGAAGGTCCAGATGGACTCGTCGACGCCCGCCGTCTTCACGACGCAGCCGTCCACCGCCAGGTTGCCCCTGAGGACCGCGAGCCCGCCGTCCTTGCTGTACGCGTGCTCGACGTCGCGGATGCAGCCGCCCGCCGCGTCCGTGTCCAGGGTCTCCCAGCGCTCGGACTGCGAGAAGGCGGTGGCGGAGCGCACGCAGCCGGGGGCGGCGTGCCACAGCTCCACGGCCTCGGCCGAGGGCGAACCACCGCGCACGTCCCAGGTCTTGAGCCAGTCGGCGAGGGAGTGGCTGTGGACGGTGTGGACATCCTCGTTGAGCAGGCCCCCGCGGTACAGCTCGCCGAGCAGGGCGGGGATGCCGCCGGCGCGGTGCACGTCCTCCATGTAGTACGTGCGGCCGTTCGCGACATTGGGCGCCACCTTGGCCAGGCACGGCACGCGCCGTGAGACGGCGTCGATGGCGTCCAGACCGAAGTCGACACCGGCCTCCTGGGCGGCGGCGAGGAGGTGCAGGATCGTGTTGGTGGAGCCGCCCATCGCGATGTCGAGGGCCATGGCGTTCTCGAAGGCCTCGAAGGTGGCGATGTTGAGCGGCAGGACCGTCTCGTCGTCCTGCTCGTAGTAGCGCTTGGTCAGCTCGACGACCGTGCGGCCGGCGTTCTCGTACAGCGCCTTGCGCGCGGTGTGGGTGGCGAGGACGGAGCCGTTGCCGGGGAGGGCGAGGCCGATCGCCTCGGCGAGGCAGTTCATCGAGTTGGCGGTGAACATGCCGGAACAGGACCCGCAGGTCGGACAGGCGTTCTCCTCGATACGGAGGATGTCCGCGTCGGAGATGCTGTCGTTGACGGCGTCGGAGATCGCGTCGACCAGGTCGAGGGTGCGGACCGTGCCGTCGACGAGCGTCGCCTTGCCGGCCTCCATCGGGCCGCCGGAGACGAAGACGGTGGGGATGTTGAGGCGCAGCGCGGCCAGCAGCATGCCCGGGGTGATCTTGTCGCAGTTGCTGATGCAGATCAGCGCGTCCGCGCAGTGCGCCTCGACCATGTACTCGACGGAGTCGGCGATCAGGTCGCGGGAGGGCAGGCTGTAGAGCATGCCGCCGTGGCCCATGGCGATGCCGTCGTCGACCGCGATGGTGTTGAACTCGCGCGGCACGGCACCCGCCGCCTTGATCGCCTCGCTGACGATCCGGCCGACCGGCTGGAGGTGGGTGTGACCCGGCACGAACTCGGTGAAGCTGTTCGCCACGGCGATGATCGGCTTCCCGATGTCCTCGCTCGCTACGCCCGAGGCCCGCATGAGAGCGCGGGCGCCCGCCATATTGCGGCCGTGGGTGACAGTGCGGGACCTCAGTTCGGGCACGGGGACCACTCCCTACGATTCCATCTTGGAGTCTTCGAGGTTACGCCCTGGTCGTGCACCCCAGACCCGCAGTCCGCATTCCGGACATCAGGTCCACCCTGCGGACGATGTGTGTGTCTCAGGCGCCGCCGCCGGCAGCGTCGGCGTCGGCGTCGGCGTCGCCGTCGGCGGCGTCGGTCAGATAGCGCTGGAGGGTGGGGGCCACCATCCGCACGATGTCCTCCACGTCCGCCGAGGCCAGCGGTTCGACCTTCACCACGTAGCGCAGTACGGCGATGCCGATCATCTGGGAGGCGGCGAGTTCGGCCCGCAGCCGGGGGTCGGGAACCTTCAGATCCGCCGCCACCCGTCCCAGCAGCCGCCGCAGCACGAAGCCGCGCAGCACCGCGGCCGCGGTGTCGTTGGTCAGGGCGGAGCGGAACATCGCCAGCAGCGGGCCGCGGCTCACCGGGTTCTCCCAGACGCCGACGAAGAGACGGGCCAGCCGTTCCCCCACGCCCTCGGGGCCCGCCGCCAGCACGTCCGGCACGCCGAGCGCCGGCTCGAAGGTCAGCTCGATCGCGGCGGCGAAGATCTGGTCCTTGGTGCCGAAGTAGTGGTGGACCAGGGCCGAGTCGACCCCGGCGGCCTTGGCGATGGAGCGGACGGAGGTCTTGTCGTAGCCCCGCTCGGAGAACTCCGTACGGGCTTCCGCCAGGATCCGGTCGCGGGTCCCGGCGTCGCCGGCCCGGGTACCGGCGGGGCGGCCCCTGCGCCGGGGGGCGGTTCCCGGGGACGAAGAGGAGGAGGCGGCGGACGATGCGGGCATCAGCCGACCTGCGCGGCGGCGGCCAGATGCAGGCGGGTGAAGGCGAGCGCCTCCGCGAGATCCGCCTCGCGCTCGGCGGCGGACATCGCCCGCCGGGTGTTGACCTCGATCACGACATGGCCGTCGAAGCCTCGCGCGGCGAGCCGTTCCAGCAGCTCCGCGCAGGGCTGGGTGCCGCGCCCGGGGACGAGGTGCTCGTCCTTGCCGGAGCCGGAGCCGTCGGCCAGATGGACATGCGCGAGCCGGTCGCCCATACGGTCGGTCATCTCCAGGGCGGTGCTGCGCGCGGTGGCGGTGTGCGACAGGTCGACGGTGAAGTGGCGGTAGTCGTCCTTGGTGGGGTCCCAGTCGGGCGCGTACGCGAGCATCTCGCGGTCCCGGTAGCGCCAGGGGTACATGTTCTCGACGGCGAAGCGCACGTCGGTCTCGTCCGCCATCCGCCAGATGCCGGTGACGAAGTCCCGCGCGTAGTTGCGCTGCCACCGGAAGGGCGGATGGACCACGACGGTGGAGGCGCCCAGCTTCTCGGCCGCCGCCCGGGCGCGCTGGAGCTTGGTCCACGGGTCGGTGGACCACACGCGCTGGGTGATCAGCAGGCAGGGCGCGTGCACCGCCAGCACGGGGATCCCGTGGTAGTCCGACAGCCGGCGCAGCGCCTCGACGTCCTGGCTGACGGGGTCCGTCCAGACCATGACCTCCACCCCGTCGTAGCCGAGCCGGGCCGCGATCTCGAAGGCGGTGGCGGTCGACTCCGGGTAGACCGAGGCGGTGGACAGCGCGATCTTGGCGTCGGGCACGCGCACCGCGTGCCCGGACGCTTTCGCGTCGTCGGGCGCCTTCGGGTCAGCTGGTCGATCCACGGGGAACAGCGTACGGCGGCCGGTCGGCCGGACGGGGTATCGATCCCGGCCGACGTGACGCGATCAACACTCAGTTGTTCTCGTTCACCATCAGATCGAGCTTGCGCAGGATCACGCCCTCACGCAGCGCCCATGGGCAGACCTCCAGCTCGGGCACCCCGAACAGGTCCATCGCCGCGTCCGCCACCAGCGCCCCCGCGAGCAGCTGCCGGGCCCGCCCCTCCGAGACCCCCGGGAGCGCGCCGCGCTCCGCCTCCGTCATCGACGCCAGCCTGGGCACCCACTCCTCCAGCGCCCGGCGGGTGAGGGTGCGCGGTACGTACAGGCCCTCGCCGGAGCGGGCCGCACCCGCGATCCGGGCCAGCTGCTTGAAGGTCTTTGAGGTGCCCACTATGTGGTCCGGGCGGCCCAGTCGGCTGAACTCCACGACCGTACGGCCGATTTCGGCCCGCACGTGCTTGCGCAGGCTGCGTACGTCCTCGGCCGAGGGCGGGTCGCCCGGCAGCCAGCGGCTGGTCAGCCGTCCCGCGCCCAGCGGCAGGGACAGGGCGGCGTCCGGGTCCTCGTCCATGCCGAAGCCGACTTCCAGGGAGCCGCCGCCGATGTCGAGGAGCAGCAGGCGCCCGCGCGACCAGCCGAACCAGCGGCGCGCGGCCAGGAAGGTCAGCCGCGCCTCCTCCTCGCCGGACAGCACGGTCAGCGTCACGCCCGTCTCGGCCGCGACCCGGGCCAGCACCTGCTCACCGTTGGCCGCCTCGCGCACGGCCGATGTGGCGAAGGGCAGCACGTCCTCGACGCCCTTGTCCTCCGCGACCTCCAGGGCCTCGGCGACGGTGGCGACCAGGAGCTCCACACCGTCCTCGCGGATCGCGCCGTCCTCGTCGAGGAGCTCCGCCAGCCGCAGCTCGGCCTTGTGGGAGTAGGCCGGCAGCGGGCGCGCGCCGGGATGCGCGTCCATGACCAGCAGATGAACCGTATTCGAACCCACGTCGAGGACACCGAGTCTCATGCCCGGAAAGGTACTGCGCCACGCCGCACCCCGGGGCAACCGGGGTGTGCGCTCGTACGGCTTGACATGCTTACCCTGGCTCTGTGGCGAAGACCAAGAAGGCGAACAGGCTCCAGGATCCCCAGGGCTCCCGGGATCCCCAGGGTGCCCAGGGCCCAGCGGGCCCGGAGGGCCAAGCGGACGAGGTAGGGCTGGATTTCCCCCGCGCATGGGTGGAATTCCCCGACCCCGCCGATGACGAACAGGTCTTCCGCTGCGATCTGACCTGGCTCACCTCGCGCTGGACGTGCATCTTCGGCAGCGGCTGCCAGGGGATCGAGGCCGGCCGGGCCTCCGACGGCTGCTGCACGCTCGGCGCGCACTTCTCCGACGACGACGACGAGAAGCGCGTCGCCACGCACGCGGAACGGCTGACCCCCCAGACCTGGCAGTTCCACGGCCTGGAATGGGCCGAGGTCAATGACGAGGGCGAGCGCCAGACCCGGCGCCACGAGGGCGCCTGCGTCTTCCTCAACCGCCCCGGCTTCCCCGGCGGCGCGGGCTGCGCCCTGCACACCCTCGCCCTGCGCGAGGGGCGCGAGCCGCTGGAGACCAAGCCGGACGTCTGCTGGCAGCTGCCGATCCGGCGTACGTACGACTGGATCGACCGGCCCGACGACACCCGGGTGCTCCAGGTGTCCATCGGCGAGTACGACCGGCGCGGCTGGGGCCCCGGCGGTCACGACCTCCACTGGTGGTGCACCGGCGCGACGTCCGCCCACGGCGCGGGCCGGCCGGTCTACGAGTCCTACCGCGCCGAGCTGACCGAGCTCATGGGCGCGGCGGGGTACGCGGCGCTGGCCGAGCTGTGCGAGCAGCGGCTCGCCTCGCTGCTCCCCATGGCGCCGCACCCGGCGGATCCGGCTGCTCCCGCGGCTCCTGCTGCTCCGGGGCGGCAGCGGCGGCCGGGGCCTGCCGCGGAGTGACGTCCGGCCCTGCGCAGCGGGCCTCAGCCGCCGTAGGGCGGGTCCACGGGGTCCGTCATGGACACCCCGGTCGAGGAGGACGGCCCCAAGGGGCCGGACGGGCCGGAGGGGCCGGAGGGACCGGAGGGGCCCGGCTGGCTCGGGGACGGACCGGGTGACGGCGACTGCGCCTGCGGGGGGCCCGATCCCTCGATGGTGACGACCGCGCCTGAGGGGGCAAAAACGATCCGGCCGCGCCAGGGCCCGGACGGCTCGGCGCGGTGGTCGACGGAGACCGCGATCGTCACCGACTCCCCGGGCGCCAGCACGCCGGCGCGCCGGCTGAGCCGGAGCCAGTCGGCCGCCCCGGACGCCGTCCACCGCACCTCGGAGCCGCCGCTCGCGGTCAGCGTGATCACCGTGACGCCGCCGCGCGGCTCGGCCTCGACGGTCAGCCGCCCCGGCCGGTTGCCCGGGGACGCGGCACCCGGGGGCGAGGACGACGCGCCGCTCGTCGCGGAGGCGGCGGCGCCCTGCGCCGGGGGGCGGGCCGAGGCCACGGACACCGACAGCCCCGGCCGGTGGCGGCCACCCCGCTGTCCCGGGCTCACGGAACCGGCGGATCCGGCCTTCTCGTACGGATCGCCGTCCAGGCCGTCCGGACCGTCCGGTCCGGTCGCGGAGAACGAACCGTCGTCCCGCTCCTCGGGGGCGAGCGAGGCCCCGTGGTAGGCCGCCCACAGAGCCAGCACGGGCGCCGCGACGACCGCCGCGACCACCGTCGAGGTCACCGCCCGGTGCCGCATCCGGCTCCGCCGGGCGGCGCGGTCCTTGAGGCCCATCGGAAAGCCGCGCCGGTCGAAGCGCGGGGTGCCCTCACGGCTGCGGCCCGCGCCGTCCCGCATGGCGTTCAGCAGCGCCGCGTACGCCGCCGGGCGGGGCGCCTCGATCACCGCCAGGACGGCCGTCTCCGCCGTGGTGGCCGCCAGCCCCGGCCACGGGCCGCCCGCCACCGCCCGCTCCGCGGTGAACCGGCAGTCCGGGCACTCGTCGACATGGGTGACCAGTTCGCGCCGCAGGGCCGTGCCCAGCAGCACCTGGGTGTCCCCGGCCAGCCGGGCCACCGCCGGGCAGCGGCCCAGCTCCACCACGGCCAGCGCCGCCCGGGTCCGCTCCACCTCGCAGGCCGCCTGCGCGAGCAGCGCCCGGGCCGCGTCCGGCTCGATCCCGGCCACATGCGCGACCTCGTGCGGCGCCAGCTGATGCCGTACCGCCAGCTCCAGCGCCTCCCGCTGCTCCGGCGTCGTCCCCGCCGCCTCCGGCCAGGCCAGCGCCGACAGCTCGCGCCGCCGCTGGGCCGCCACCTCGGGCGATGTCCTGGCCCTCACCGGCCGGCCGTCCTCCGACAGCCGCCGCAGACACGCCCACCGCGCCAGCGCGTACAGCCACGGCCTGCGCAGCTCCGCGTTGCGCAGCCGCGCCCGCTGCCGTTCGGCCAGGGCCAGTACGTCGCCGAGCGCGGCCGTCGCCGCGTCGTGCTCGCACAGCACGGACAGGCAGTACGTGAACAGCCCGTCCAGGTACGGCTCGTAGTGACCGGGCGGCTGCGCGGGCAGCGTTCCCTGGGGGCGCCGGCGCGCGCCCCCCTTCGCCCCGGCCGCCCCTGCCGCGTCGCCGCGCATGCGCTGCACCGGCGCGCGGTGCCGGCGGTGCGCTCCGGTTGTCTGCGAGGAGGTCTCAGGCCTGCTGCTCATCACCCGGCGAAGGTAGGCCCACGGCCAGTACGGGTTCAGCCGTCACGGGGCCCTTTAACCCGTACGGGTGGCGATCCCGCCCAAACGAGCGACGCCGTTGTCAGTGGGAGCCGATAGCGTGCGGGCATGGCGACACGTACGCGCACCGCTCCGAAGGACCGCCCCTCCTACCGCTGCTCGGAATGCGGGTGGACGGCGGTCAAGTGGCTGGGCCGCTGCGGCGAGTGCCAGGCCTGGGGCACCGTGGAGGAGCAGGGCGCGGCACCGGCGGTCCGGACCACGGCGGCCGGGCGGGTGACGACACCGGCGAAGCCGATCGGGCAGGTGGACGGGCGGCAGGCGACGGCGCGCGGCACCGGCGTCCCGGAGCTGGACCGGGTGCTGGGCGGGGGCCTGGTGCCGGGCGCCGTGGTGCTGCTCGCGGGCGAGCCGGGGGTCGGCAAGTCCACCCTGCTGCTCGACGTGGCGGCGAAGGCGGCGAGCGCGCAGGGCCGCACTCTCTATGTCACCGCTGAGGAGTCGGCCTCCCAGGTGCGGCTGCGCGCCGACCGCATCGGCGCCCTCTCCGAGCATCTGTACCTGGCCGCGGAGACGGATCTGTCCGCCGTCCTGGGCCACCTGGACGATGTGAAGCCGGCCCTGCTCGTGCTGGACTCCGTGCAGACCGTCGCCTCCCCCGAGATCGACGGCGCGCCGGGCGGCATGGCCCAGGTCCGCGAGGTGGCGGGCGCGCTGATCAGGGCCTCCAAGGAGCGCGGGATGTCGACGCTGCTCGTCGGCCATGTCACGAAGGACGGCGCCATCGCCGGCCCCCGCCTCCTGGAACACCTGGTGGACGTCGTCCTGTCCTTCGAGGGCGACCGCCACGCCCGGCTCCGCCTCATCCGGGGCATCAAGAACCGCTACGGCGCCACCGACGAGGTCGGCTGCTTCGAGCTGCACGACGAGGGCATCACCGGCCTGACCGATCCCTCCGGGCTGTTCCTCACCCGGCGCGACGAGCCGGTGCCGGGCACCTGCCTGACCGTCACGCTGGAGGGCAAGCGGCCGCTGGTCGCCGAGGTCCAGGCCCTGACCGTCGACACGCAGATCCCCTCCCCCAGGCGTACGACCTCCGGCCTGGAGAACTCCCGGGTGTCGATGATGCTGGCCGTGCTGGAGCAGCGGGGCCGGATCAAGTCCATCGGAAAACAGGACATCTACACGGCCACGGTCGGCGGCGTGAAACTCACAGAACCGGCCGCCGATCTCGCCGTGGCGCTCGCGCTCGCCAGTGCCGCCATCGACACCCCGCTGCCCAAGAACCTGGTCGCGGTGGGCGAAGTGGGCCTCGCGGGCGAGGTCAGAAGGGTCACGGGGGTGCAGCGCAGGCTCGCGGAGGCGCACCGGCTGGGCTTCACGCACGCCCTCGTACCACCGGATCCCGGCCGGGTCCCCAGTGGCATGAAGGTGACGGAAGTGACGGACATAGGGGATGCTCTGCGTGTCCTGCCCAAGAGGGCCCCACGCCCCTGACCTTTCCGACGGTAAACTTTGCCCTGGTCTCGCCCATCCGGGCATCACGATGACCGGCCGACGACCGGAGGAGTGCAGTGGCAGCCAACGACCGGGCGACAGCTCCCGGCAAGTCCGGCGGGAGCACCGGCCGCGACGTGCTGATGCGTGCCTCGCTCAGCGCCGTCGCCCCGGGCACGTCGCTGCGCGACGGTCTGGAGCGGATCCTGCGCGGCAACACCGGCGGGCTCATCGTGCTGGGCATCGACAAGACGGTGGAGTCACTGTGCTCCGGCGGCTTCGTCCTGGACGTGGAGTTCAGCGCCACGCGCCTGCGCGAGCTGTGCAAGCTGGACGGCGCGCTCATTCTCGACAAGGACATCACCAAGATCGTGCGGGCCGGCGTCCAGCTGGTCCCCGACGCCTCCATCCCCACAGAGGAGACCGGCACCCGCCACCGCACCGCGCAGCGGGTCTCCATCCAGACCGGTTTCCCCGTGGTCTCCGTCAGCCAGTCGATGCGGCTGATCGCGCTCTACGTGGACGGCCAGCGCCGGGTCCTGGAGGACTCCGCCGCGATCCTGTCCCGCGCCAACCAGGCCCTGGCCACCCTGGAGCGGTACAAGCTGCGGCTGGACGAGGTCGCCGGCACCCTGTCCGCCCTGGAGATCGAGGATCTGGTGACGGTCCGCGACGTCACCGCCGTCGCGCAGCGCCTGGAGATGGTCCGCCGTATCGCCACCGAGATCGCCGAGTACGTCGTGGAGCTCGGCACCGACGGCCGGCTGCTCTCCCTCCAGCTGGACGAGCTGATCGCGGGTGTCGAGCCCGAGCGCGAGCTGGTCGTACGGGACTACGTCCCCGAGCCCACCGCCAAGCGCAGCCGCACCGTCCCCGAGGCGCTGGTCGAGCTGGACACCCTCTTCCAGGGTGAGCTCCTCGAACTCCCCGCCGTGGCGAGGGCGCTGGGTTACGCCGGTTCCCCCGAGGCGCTGGACTCCGCGGTTTCCCCGCGCGGCTACCGGCTGCTCGCCAAGGTGCCGCGGCTGCCGAACACCATCATCGAGCGGCTCGTCGAGCACTTCGGCGGACTGCAGAAGCTCCTCGCCGCCAGTGTCGACGACCTCCAGACCGTCGAGGGCGTCGGCGAGGCCCGAGCCCGCTCGGTCCGCGAGGGCCTCTCCCGGCTGGCGGAGTCCTCGATCCTGGAGCGTTACGTGTAGTGAGTGCGCCTCAGTCGTTCTTCAGCACGAAGGACGTCTGCTCGGCCGCGAAGCCGGGCAGCTTCGCCTCGACCAGATAGGTGCCGGTAGGGGCATGGGCGCCCTTGGGCGTGGCGCAGTGCGGGGAGCTGGTGGTGCGGCCCCACTGGACGACGTAGGTGGCCGAGCCGCCGGCCGGGACCTGCACCAGGTAGGCGCTCTTGGAGGCCGGGCAGTCGTCGTTCGCCCAGACGTGGTTGTCGTCCACGTCGGTGACGGTGAACACCGCGGCCGTCGCGCCCAGGTCCAGCTTGCAGGACGTGCCGCCGGAGTTGGTCGCGGTCAGTTTGAACTTGGGCTTCTCGCCGGGCTCGTACGTGTTGCTGACGCTGCGCACCGTCAGGCTCACCCTGCCGCTCGCGCAGTCCGGCAGGGCGGAGCCGGCGGGCAGCTGCCCGCTGCCGCCGCCCGAGGTGGATCCGCCGGAGGTCGTACCGCCGTCGGCGCCGGACGTGCTGGATCCGCCCGAGGTCGTACCGCCGCTCGAACCGCCGTCCGTGGAACCGGTGTCGGCGCTGCCGGAGGGTGATCCGCCACTGCCGCCGCCCACCGAACCGCCGGGGCGGCCGCTGTTGAGCGGCCCGCTGGCCGAGGGGCCCGGGGTGATCGACTGGGCGGGCGTGTGGCCGTTGTCGCCGTCGGCGCCGTTGCCACTGCCGCCCCCGCCGCCGGAGTTGACGGCCCAGAGGATCAGGAGTGCCAGCAGGGCGACGAGGCACACCACAACAGCCCGTCGCCGCCAGTAGATGGAGGACGGGAGAGGTCCCACGGGATTGCGCATCGAGCCCACCCGCAAACCTTATGCGCTTTCCGTCGAATCCACCGGGGCCACGCGGGACACGCAGGCAACTTATGTGCCTAATGATCCGTCCGGGCGGGTCCTGGGGGTCATTGTGCAAGGATCGGAGAGCCATGACTACAGCCGCGAGTACAGCCATGAGTGCAGCCATGAGTGCAGTCACCAGCACAGCGGTCACGGGCGAGGGCCTCCATGCCCCTGTGATCGACTGGTTCGACGAGAACGCCCGCGATCTCCCCTGGCGGCGCCCCGACGCCGGTCCGTGGGGGGTGATGGTGAGCGAGTTCATGCTCCAGCAGACGCCCGTCAGCCGTGTCCTGCCCGTCTACGAGCAGTGGATGCGGCGCTGGCCGACACCGGCCGCGCTGGCCGACGATCCGGCCGGCGAGGCGGTCCGCGCCTGGGGCCGGCTCGGCTATCCGAGGCGGGCGCTGCGGCTGCACGCCGCGGCGACGGCGATAGCGCAACTGCACGGCGGCACGGTCCCGCACGACCATGCCCAGCTCCTCGCGCTGCCCGGCATCGGGGAGTACACGGCGGCCGCTGTGGCGTCGTTCGCGTACGGGCAGCGGCACGCGGTGCTGGACACCAACGTCCGCCGGGTGTTCGCCCGCGCGGTGAGCGGTACGCAGTATCCACCGCAGGCCACGACGGCCGCCGAGCGCCGGACGGCGCTCGGACTGCTGCCCGCGCAGGACGCGGTGGCGGCGCGCTGGGCGGCGGCGACCATGGAGCTGGGCGCACTGGTGTGCACGGCGCGCAGCCCGGAGTGCGTGCGCTGTCCGATCGCCTCGCGCTGCGCATGGCGGCTCGCGGGCTCACCCGCGCATGACGGACCGCCCCGGCGCGGACAGACGTACGCCGGGACGGACCGGCAGGTGCGCGGGAAGCTGCTGGCGGTGCTGCGCGAGGCGCACGGCCCGGTGGAACAGGCGGCGCTGGACCAGGTGTGGGACGAGCCGGTGCAGCGGGCGCGGGCACTGGACGGGCTGGTGGCGGACGGGCTGGTGGAACCGATCGCGGACGGTGTGTACCGATTGCCCGGTTAGGTTTGGTATCACCCCTCCGTTACACAACCGTCGGGCGCCTGTGCGGGCGCTGTGCGTCCGTGGTCGCAGAAGCCGGACATCCCCTCCGTAGCGTCGGCTCTGCCGTGACGGGGTGATGCAGCGACGCACCGGTGCGGCGACACGGGGACACCGGACGGAGGGACCACTCATGGCGGCGGACACCCAGGCAGCAGCCCGGGCACACGGTCGGGCACAGGACCGGGCGCAGGACAGGGCGCAGGACAGGGCGCAGCACAGGGCGCAGCACAGGGCGATCGGCCGGCCGATCGGTCAGGCACCCGGTCAGGCACCCGGTCGCACGCCCGACCGGACGCCCGACCAGGTACTGGACTTCGAGGACTATGTGCGCAGCCGCCAGGACGCCCTGCTGCGCAGCGCCCGCCGCCTGGTACCGGACCCGATCGAGGCCCAGGACCTGGTCCAGACGGCGCTGGCCCGCACCTACCCGCGCTGGCAGGACATCGCCGACAAGCGCCTGGCCGACGCGTACATGCGCCGCGTCATGATCAACACCCGCACCGAGTGGTGGCGGCAGCGCAAGCTGGACGAGGTGCCGACCCTGGACCTCCCCGAGGGCGCCGTGGACGACGGCGCCGAGCAGCGCGCCGACCGCGCGATGCTGCTCGAAGCGCTCGCCGTGCTCGCCCCCAAGCAGCGGCAGGTCGTCCTGCTGCGCCACTACCGGCAGCTGAGCACCGGGGAGACGGCGCATGTGCTGGGCCTGTCGGTGGGTACGGTGAAGAGCACCCTGCACCGGGCGCTGGCCCGGATGCGGGCCGAACTGGAGCGGCAGAGGACGGCTGAGGAGGAGCACGAGTGGGTGTGCGCCGCGGCGTAGTCCCGGCGATCGCCGTCGTCACGTTCGTCGTGTGCGGCGCGCTGGTCGTGGTGGCGGGCTGCGTGGACCCCGGCGGCGTGCGCGAGGAGGGCGCCGCGAGCAGCGCCACGCTCGCCTCGGCCACCGTGACCGGCAGGAGCGGGCAGGCGGCGGGCGCGTCCGGCGTCCGGCAGGCCGTCCGGCTGGTCAGGAACGACCCCAAGGTCGCCAAGGACATCCGTGACAGCCTGCAGTCGTGCGACGGCGCCTCCGCCTCCGCCTACCCGGTGGGCGACCGCCGCGCCGATCTGACCGGCCAGGGCCGCACCGACCTCGTGGTCAACGTCTCGACCTGCGCCGACGGGGTGGGGGTCGGCGCGTACGTCTACCGGCTGGAGCACGGCCGGTATGTCAATGTCTTCGCCGACGAGCGGCCGCCCGTGGTCGCGGGCGCGGCCGGCGGCCGGCTGAAGGTCACCCACCAGGTGTACGAGCCGCAGGACGCGGTGTCGAACCCCTCCGGGGAGGATGTCACCACCTACCGCTGGACGGGCGGCGGCTTCACGAAGGTCTCGTCCACCCATCGCACCTACGGCGCCGGCAAGGACTCCCATGGCTGAGACGCACGTCCTGTTCGTGGAGGACGACGACGTCATCCGCGAGGCGACCACACTCGCGCTGGAGCGGGACGGCTTCCGGGTCACCGCCGTGCCCGAGGGGCTGGCCGGGCTGGAGGCGTTCCGGGCGCGGCGGCCGGATCTGGCGCTGCTCGACGTGATGGTGCCGGGCCTGGACGGGGTGAGCCTGTGCCGTCGGATCCGGGACGAGTCGACCGTGCCGGTGATCATGCTGTCGGCGCGGGCCGATGCCATCGATGTCGTCCTGGGCCTGGAGGCGGGCGCCGACGACTATGTGACCAAGCCGTTCGACGGTGCCGTGCTGACCGCCAGGATCCGGGCGGTGCTGCGGCGCTTCACGCTGGCCACGTCCTCGGCCGCGGAGCGGGACGGCGAGGCGGCGGGCGCGGTGCTGTCCTTCGGGGACGTGGAGCTGGACCCGGACGCGATGGAGGTGCGGCGCGGCGGCGAGCGGGTGGCGCTGACCCCCACCGAGATGCGGCTGCTGCTGGAGTTCTCCGCCGCGCCCGGCACCGTCCTCTCCCGCGACCGGCTGCTGGAGCGGGTCTGGGACTACGGCTGGGGCGGCGACACCCGGGTGGTGGACGTCCATGTGCAGCGGCTGCGGGCGAAGATCGGCCAGGACCGGATCGAGACCGTGCGCGGCTTCGGCTACAAGCTGCGGGCCTGACCGCGATGGTCCGCACGCCGGGTCCCCCACGGGGGCGGCTGCGCCCGCGCAAGAGCGGGCTGCGCTGGAAACTGAGCGCGTCGATCGCCGTGGTGTCGGCGCTGGTCGCGGTCGTGCTGAGTCTGGTGGTGCACAACGCCGCCCGGGCCAGCATGATCGACAACTCGCGTGATGTGCAGAACGAGCGGGTGCAGTTCGCCGAGCGGATCTACGAGTCCACCGGCCGGCTCACCATCGACGCCCGGCTGGACGACCCCGCGCTGCCCGCACCCCTCAAGCGCCTCGCCCGTGAGGGCAAGCGCGCCACCTACGTCCAGCAGCGGTCCGGCGGCGCGCGGGTCATCTGGGCCGAGACCCCGCTCACCGGGGGCCGCATCCTGTCCCTGAACTCACGTTTCGCCGACACCTTCTCGGTGCTGGAGGACCTCGACCAGGCGCTGGTCGTCGGCTCGGCCGCCGTGGTGGTCGGCGGCACCGCGCTCGGCGTCCTCATCGGCGGCCGGCTCTCACGCCGGCTGCGCAAGGCGGCCGAGGCGGCCGGCCGGGTGGCGGACGGGGCCACGGACGTACGCGTACGCGACGCGATCGGAGCCCGGGTGCGGGACGAGACCGACGAGCTGGCCCGGGCGGTGGACGCCATGGCCGACGCCCTCGCGGGCCGTCTGGAGGCCGAGCGCCGGGTCACCGCCGACATCGCCCACGAGCTGCGCACGCCGGTCACCGGCCTGGTCACCGCCGCCGAACTGCTTCCCCCGGGCCGCCCCTCGGAACTCGTACGCGACCGGGTCGCGGTGCTGCGCACCCTCATCGAGGACGTCCTGGAGGTCGCCCGCCTGGACGGTGCCACCGAGCAGGCCGATCTGCAGGAGGTGGCCCTGGCCGAGTTCGTACGCCGCCGGGTCACGGAGGCGGCCCGCCTGGAGACCCGGGGGGACGCCGTCGTGCGCACCGATCCCCGCCGGCTCGAACGCGTGCTGGCCAATCTGCTGGCCAACGCGGCCCGGCACGGCGCGCCCCCGGTCGAGGTGACCGTGGACGGCCCCTTCATCGAGGTCCGTGACCACGGTCCCGGCTTCCCGGACGACCTGCTCCGCGAGGGCCCCAGCCGTTTCCGTACCGGCTCCGCCGACCGGGCCGGCAGCGGCCACGGCCTGGGCCTGACCATCGCCGCCGGCCAGGCCCGGGTCCTCGGGGCGTCCCTGCGGCTGCGCAACGACGACGGCGCCGTCGCCGAACTGCTACTCCCCGGCGAGTAGCGGCACCGGTGCCTCGTCGGCCTCCCCGGCCGCCTTGGGCATGGCCCCGCGCAGCGGGATCTCCTTGACGAACCAGGCCGCCACGAAGCCGACGACGCTGATCACCGTGCCCCACAGGAACACATGGTGGGTGCCGGTCGCGACCGCGTGCAGATAGGCGTCCTTCACCGCCGGCGGCAGCTTGGCCAGGCCGGCCATGTCCAGCTGGGACGAGGACGAGGCCATCGCCGAGCCGGCCGCACCGGCCCGGGAGGACATGGTGTCGGTCACCTGGTGGGTGAAGATCGCACCGAAGAGAGAGACGCCGAACGAGCCGCCGATGGTCCGGAAGAGGGTCGAGGACGAGGAGCCGACGCCCATGTCCTTCATCTCGACGCTGTTCTGCGCGATCAGCATGGTGATCTGCATCAGGAAGCCCATGCCCGCGCCGAGCACGGCCATGAACAGGCCGGAGGTGAAGCGGGTGGTGCCGGTGTCCATGGTGGACAGCAGATACAGCCCGACGGTGATCAGGCCGCCGCCGATGATCGGGAAGACCTTGTACCGGCCGGTCTGGGTCGTCACCCGGCCCGCGATCAGCGAGACGACCATCATCGACAGCAGCATCGGCAGGAGCAGCAGCCCGGAGTTGGTCGCCGAGGCGCCCTGCACGATCTGCTGGAACAGCGGCAGGAAGGTCATCGATCCGAACATCACGAAGCCGACCAGGAAGCCGACCAGCGAGATCAGCGAGAAGTTGCGGCTGCGGAAGATGTGCAGCGGCAGCACCGGCTCCGCGGCCCGCGTCTCCACGTACAGGAAGACCGCGAGCGAGGCGACGCCGAGCACCCCCAGCCCGATGATCTGGCCGGATCCCCAGTCGTACTGGTTGCCGCCCCAGGTCGTGAGGAGTACGAGGGAGGTGATGCCGGTGGTGAGCAGCGCGGCGCCGAGGTAGTCGATCCGGGCCTGTACGCGCTTCTTCGGCAGATGCAGCACCGCCGAGATCATGAACAGCGCGACCGCGCCCAGCGGCAGGTTGATGTAGAAGCTCCAGCGCCAGCTGAGGTTGTCGGTGATCGTGCCGCCGACCAGCGGGCCGCCGATCATGGCCACCGCCATCACGCCGGCGATCATGCCCTGGTACTTGCCGCGTTCCCGGGGCGGGATCAGGTCACCGATGATCGCCATCACGCCGACCATCAGACCGCCCGCGCCCAGGCCCTGGACGGCCCGGAAGGCGATCAGCTGCTCCATGCTCTGGGACATGCCGGACAGCGCCGAGCCGATCAGGAAGATCACGATGGACGCCATGAAGACGCCCTTGCGGCCGTACATGTCGCCGAGTTTTCCCCAGATCGGGGTCGAGGCTGCGGTCGCGAGGGTGTACGCGGTGACCACCCAGGACAGGCGGTTCAGGCCCCCCAGTTCACCGACGATCGTCGGCATCGCGGTGCCCACGATCATGTTGTCGAGCATCGCGAGCAGCATCGCGATCATCAACCCGAACAGCACCACACGCACGCTGCGCTGCTGCGGCTCGGGCTGCGCCAGCGGTGGCGCGTCGGCGGTCGTCGCCATGGTCCAAGCTCCCCTACCTGCGAAACACACTTACTTGCCGACCGGCTAGTTTTTAGTTCCCATGACAGTAGGCATCAACTAGCCGGTCGTCAAGTAAGTTAAAGTTCGCGCATGGCTACGCCGCATGTACGCAGAGGTGATACGCGACAGCGCATCCAGCAGGTCGCGCTGGCGCTCTTCGCCGAGCAGGGGTACGAGAAGACCTCACTGCGCGAGATCGCCGAGCAGCTCGACGTCACCAAGGCGGCGCTGTACTACCACTTCAAGACCAAGGAAGACATTCTCATCAGCGTCGTCGCCGACCTGGCCAGGCCGGTCGACGAACTGATCTCCTGGGCGGCGGCCCAGCCGCGCACCCTGGAGACCAAGCAGGAGATCCTGCGCCGCTACAACGACGCCCTGTGGGGCGCCAGCGACCTCTTCCGCTTCATGCAGGAGAACCAGGCCACCGTGCGCGAACTGAGCATCGGCGAGGTCTTCAAGTCCAAGGTCCAGGCCCTCAACGGGCTGCTCAAGGAGCCCGGCTTCTCGATGGCCGACCAGGTCCGCTGCATCACCGCGATCTTCTCGATGCACGCGGGCATGTTCGCCATGCAGAACATCGAGGGCGACCCCGGGGAGAAGCGGGCCGCCATCCTCGAAGTCGCCCAGGGCCTCATCGCGCAGGCCCAGCGGGGTCAGACCGACACGCCGTGATGCCTCAGGAACGGCAGCGGGCTGACCTCGGAGCCGTACACCGGCGTACGGCGGATCTCGAAGTGCAGGTGCGGCCCCGAGCTGTTCCCGGTGTTCCCCGAGAGCCCGATCCGCTGCCCCGCGCCGACCCTCTGGCCCACCCGCACCTTGATCTTCGACAGATGGCCGTACTGCGAGTACGTCCCGCTGCCGTGCTTGATCACGATGTTGTTCCCGTACGCCCCGCCCCAGCCGGCCGTCACCACGGTCCCGCTGTGCACCGCCAGCACCGCGGTGCCGATGTTCACCGCGAAGTCCTGGCCCGAGTGCTTGTGCACCCACATGCCGCCGCTCTGGTTGAAGCCCGCCGACAGCGCGCACTTCACCTTCACCGGCTTCACCCACATCACCGAGCGGGCGTGCCGGTCGGCCCGCACCTTCAAGGCGTGCGCCCGCGAGGCCATGGCGGCCCGCTTCTGCACCTCCGCCTGCCCCAGCGTCGTCCTCGCCAGCTTCTGAGCGGTGCCCCGCGCCAGGATCCCGCCGGTCCTGCCCTGCTGTACGGGCTCCGCGGCAAGCGCGGTTCCCGCCGCGCCCAGCGCCAGGGACGCGACCATACCGGCCGCGAGCACGACGGCCTTGGAGTTCTTCAGCATGCGGAATTACCTCACTGATTTCGGGATAGTTCGGACGAGCCGTTCATTGGTAACCCGATATTCGGCGCGGCCAAAACAGCACCCCTACTACCAGGGATCGTAGTATCGCTTCCGTCCGACCCGTCCGACCCTTGCCGCGAGCGGCGGCGACTCGACTATTTCCCCTAGTAAGTGGGACAGCTCACGTGCCCCACATCACCACCGCATAAAGCCGCCCGGCAATTCCTGGGACCAAAGGCGAATTACGTCGGGACCAAAGTCCCGGAATCCATGGCACCCAAGGCCCTGTTTCCCCTACCGTTGTGCGGTGGACACGCCCTTCAGCGATATCGAACTGGCCGACGCCGTCGCCGCCGTCCGTGACGGCCTGCTCACCGCCACCGCCGACGGCAGCGGCTCCCCGCTCCGCTTCGCGCTCGGTGACATCCATATGGAGTTCACCGTCGAGCTGCGCCGCGAGGCCCGGGCCAGGGGTGGCGTCAAGGCCTGGATCGTCGACGCCGGCGCGGAGGCGGCCAGGACCGCGGCCCGCACCCACAAGGTCGCCTTCACCCTCAAGCCGCTCGACGCGGCCACCGGCACCGGCTGGCGGATCGCCGCCGACACCGAGGGCGACGCGAGCCGCTTCACCCCGGACGGCGCGTGACACCCGTGCCCGGCCCCACGCGCGAACGCGTCGCCGCCGTCTTCTCCGGCGGCCGCCAGGGCAGCGGATACCTCCTGTCGCCCTACCTGGTGCTCACCGCCGCCCACGTCATCCAGGACGCCGAGGACATCCGCGCCGTCTCCGTCGGCGGCAACGGACAGAAACGCTGCGAACAGCTCTGGTCCTGGCAGAACGACGCCTGCGACGTGGCGCTGCTGCTCGCCGACGAGCCCCTGACCGCCGTGGACACGCCATGGGAACGCGCGCTGTGGGGCGAGCTCCCCCGGATCGCCCCGGTCCCCGACTGCCAGGCCATCGGCTTCCCCCACGCCCGGCGCGACAGCGCGGACCGTCTGGAGACCGAGCAGCTCATCGGCACCCTCAAGCCCGGTTCCTCACTCCTCCAGCAGGGCCGCTGCGTCCTGGACAGCTCGCACCAACCGCCCGGCCCCCGTCCCGGCGGCGGCTCGCCCTGGGCCGGTTTCTCCGGCGCGGCCGTCTTCGCGGCCGGCCACCTGGTCGGCATCGCCGCCGTCGACCCCGACGGCTGGCGGAGCGCGCGCGTCGAAGCCACCCGCGTCAGCACCCTGCTCGCGATTCCGTCGTTCATCAGCACCCTGCGGCAACTCGACGCACGGATTCCCGTCACGGTCCCGGTCCCCGGCCTTCCGTCGAATCCCGACGCCGAATTCGAGACCCGCTACGGCGAATACATCGCGAAGAAACACAGCAAGCTGACGATCTACGGAATCGACCTCAGCAACTCACCCGCCCGATGGCCGCTCGACATGACATATCTGAGCCTCGAAGCGACGGCCACACCGCGATTTGCGGGCAGTACTGTCCCGGACATGGAAGCCGCGGAGGAACTCGCGGCGGGGATCATGGCCGATGATCCGGATCCGCTGTCGCCACTGGGACGCCGTGCCCGGGCCTCCGCCACGCGGCTGCTCGGCGAGGCCCGCCCGCGCCCCGCCGACCAGGCCCTGGCCCACCACGAACGCGTCCTCCTGCGCGGCGAGGCCGGGTCGGGGAAGACCACCCTCGTCCAGTGGCTGGCGGTCACCGCCGCCCGTCAGGACCTCGACGGGCGGATGGCCTACCTGGACCACCGGATCCCGTTCGTGCTGCCGCTGCGGACCCTCACCCGGCACGGCGATCGGCTGCCCGCCACCGGCGGCCTCCTCGCCGCCGGCGGCTGCCCGCTCGCCGGTTCCCAGCCCGCCGGCTGGGAGGCCCGGGTACTGACGGCCGGACGCGGGCTGCTGCTGATCGACGGGATCGACGAGGTCCCGGACGCCGAGCGCGAGCGCACCCGCACCTGGCTGCGTGACCTCCTCGCCGCCTTCCCCGGCAATCGCTGGCTGGTGACCTCACGCCCCTCCGCCGTACGCGACGACTGGCTCACCGACGACGACTTCACCACGCTGACCCTGTCCGCGATGAGCCCGGACGACGTGGCCGCCTTCATCAGGCGCTGGCACCGGGCGGCCCGCGCCGAGTCCGGGACGGCAGGACAGGGCGGTCAGGACGGCCAGAGCGGCCAGGACGGCCGGAGTGGTCAGGGCGGCCAGGCCGCAGAAGCTTGGGACGCCGGAGAACTCGACACGTACGAGTCCCAGCTCCTCACCGCAGCCCGCACCCAGTCCGATCTCGGCAGCCTCGCGACCAGTCCCCTGATGTGCGGCCTGATCTGCGCGCTCCACCGCGACCGGCGCGGCTATCTGCCGCACGGCCGCAAGGACCTGTACTCGGCCGCGCTGTCGATGCTGCTGATCCGCCGGGACCGGGAACGTGACATGGCGGGGCCCGAGCTCCGCGAGGAGTCGCAGATCGAGCTGCTCCAGCGGCTCGCGTACTGGCTGATCAAGAACGGCCGCACCGAGATGGACCGCTCCCGCGCCGAGACGATCATCGGCAGGGCGTTGCCGGCCATCCCCGAGGCAGCGGCGCTCGGCGACGCCTCCGCGGTGTTCGAGCACTTCCTCCAGCGCAGCGGCCTGCTGCGCGAGCCCGCTCCGGACACGGTGGATTTCGTCCACCGCACCTTCCAGGACTTCCTCGGCGCCCGAGCCGCCGTGGAGGAGGGCGACTTCGGCCTGCTGACCGAACACGCGGTCGACGACCAGTGGGACGACGTCATCAGGATGGCGGTGGCCCTGGCGCGTCCCGGCGAACGCGTCACGATCTTCAAGGACCTCCTGGCCCTCGGCGACCGGACCACCGACCAACGCGCCCGGGCCCGCGTCTACCTCCTCGCCGCCGCGTCCCTGGAACACGCCACCACGCTGGACCCCGCCGTACGCGGCGCCGTCGAACAGCGCACCGGCACTCTCATCCCGCCGCGCACCGAGGAGGAGGCCCGGGCCCTGGCGGAGACCGGACCTCTGGTCCTCGGGCTGCTGCCCGGCCCCGACCAGCTGGACGACGTGTCCGCGTTCCATGTGGCGGTCGCGGCCTCCCATGTGAAGTCGGACCTGGCCATGGCCTTCCTGAGCCGCTTCGCCACCCACCGCTTCCTGGCGGTGCGGGCGCAGCTGCTGTGGGCCTGGTCCCGTTTCGACACCGCCCAGTACGCCACGGAGGTCATCGCACGCCTGGACCCCACCGGCCTCGACTACACGCTCCGGTCGGACGAGCAGCTCGCCCAGTTGCTCCGCCTCGATCCGCGGCCGGGCAGGCTCGATGTCCGGGACGGAGTCTCGGCCGGGGCCCTTGCCTCCTACGCGGCCGGGAACGCCATCACGCATCTCAGGCTGCTGAACGCCTCCGCGCGTGATCTGGCGTTCCTGACCGGCCAGGACACGCTGGAACGGCTGATCGTCCATGACTGCCCGGACCTGGTGGACCTCTCAGCCCTGGACGGGATGCCGGTCCGGCTGCTCGACCTCGGCAGCCCCCGGGCCGACATCGATCTGGAGCCGGTGTCGCGTCTCCCCCGTCTCGCTGCGCTCATCGTCGGCGGACCCGCGGGGCTCAGCTGGTCGGCCGGGCTACTGCCCTCACCCGACCACCTCCAGAGCCTGAAGATCACCGGGGAGGTCCGGGCCCCGGACGGCCTCAAGGGGCTCGGCGGCCGGCCCCTGCTGCGGACCCTGAGCCTGAACCGGCCGTCCTGCCCCGCCTCGGCCGCCGACTGGCAGGAGATCAGCGGGCTGCACCGGCTGGACGATCTGTCCGTGACCGCCGCGTCCCTCGACACGCTTCCCGGGTCCATGCCCATGCCGGCCGTCACGAGTCTGGCGCTCACCGGCGGCGGCGGCGAGCGCGTCGTGCAGGGCGCCCTCCGGCGGCTGCCCGCCCTGTTCCCCCGGCTGATCACCCTGGCGATCACCGGCGACATGTCGGCCGAGGGCGACATCGACCTCGCTCCGCTGCGGGAACTCCCCGACCTCGGCCACGTGTACCTGGCCGCGGGCGGCGACCGGGTCCGCAACGCCGAAGGTCTCCCGTCCTCGGTGCAGCTCCACCTGCACTAGCCAGTGCTGTGACCGCGCTTGTCCTCGATCGCCGGGGGGACCCGGTGAGCCTGCCGCAACGCGGAAAAGCTGCCCCGGACCGTACGAGACGGTCCGGGGCAGCTTCCTGTTGCGGGAGCGGAGCGCGGCGCTGGCGCGCTTACGCGTCCTTGCTCAGGTTGGGGCCGGCGCCACCCGAGCCCGCGGCCTCGACCGGCGGGGCGTCGGCCACGGCCACCTTCTCCTCGCCACGGAAGGTGAACTTGGCGGCTTCGCCCTCACCCTCGGTGCCGACGACCACGATGTGGCCGGAACGGAGCTCGCCGAAGAGGATCTTCTCGGAGAGCATGTCCTCGATCTCGCGCTGGATGGTCCGGCGCAGCGGCCGGGCACCCAGGATGGGGTCGTACCCCTTCTTGGCGAGCAGCGACTTGGCCTCGGGCGAGAGCTCGATGCCCATGTCCCGGTCCCGGAGACGCTCGTCGACGCGGGCAATCATCAGATCGACGATCTGGATGATGTCCTCTTCGGTGAGCTGGTGGAAGACGACGATGTCGTCGACACGGTTCAGGAACTCGGGGCGGAAGTGCTGCTTGAGCTCCTCGCCGACCTTGGCCTTCATCCGGTCGTACCCGGTCTTGACGTCACCCGCGGCGGCGAAGCCGAGGTTGAAGCCCTTGGAGATGTCCCGGGTGCCGAGGTTGGTCGTCATGATGATGACCGTGTTCTTGAAGTCCACGACCCGGCCCTGGGAGTCGGTCAGGCGACCGTCCTCCAGAATCTGCAACAGGGAGTTGAAGATATCGGGGTGGGCCTTCTCGACCTCGTCGAAGAGGACGACGGAGAAGGGCTTGCGGCGCACCTTTTCGGTGAGCTGGCCGCCCTCTTCGTAGCCGACGTATCCGGGAGGAGAACCGAAGAGCCGGGAGACCGTGTGCTTCTCCGAGAACTCGGACATGTCGAGCTGGATGAGCGCGTCCTCGTCGCCGAAGAGGAATTCGGCGAGCGTCTTGGAGAGCTCGGTCTTACCGACACCGGACGGGCCGGCGAAGATGAACGAGCCACCGGGGCGCTTCGGGTCCTTCAGGCCGGCCCGCGTACGGCGGATCGCCTGCGAGAGGGCCCTGATGGCGTCCTTCTGGCCGATGACGCGCTTGTGGAGCTCGTCCTCCATGCGCAGCAGACGCGAGGACTCCTCCTCGGTCAGCTTGAAGACCGGAATACCGGTCGCGGTCGCGAGGACCTCGGCGATGAGATCGCCGTCGACCTCGGCGACGACGTCCATGTCGCCGGCCTTCCACTCCTTCTCCCGCTTGGCCTTGCCCGAAAGCAGCTGCTTCTCCTTGTCGCGGAGAGAGGCTGCCTTCTCGAAGTCCTGGGAGTCGATCGCGGACTCCTTCTCCCGGCGCACGTCGGCGATCTTCTCGTCGAACTCGCGCAGGTCCGGCGGGGCGGTCATCCGGCGGATACGCATCCGGGAGCCGGCCTCGTCGATCAGGTCGATCGCCTTGTCCGGGAGGAAGCGGTCCGAGATGTACCGGTCGGCCAGGGTGGCTGCCTGGACGAGGGCCTCGTCGGTGATGGAGACGCGGTGGTGGGCCTCGTAGCGGTCCCGCAGACCCTTGAGGATCTCGATGGTGTGCGGGAGCGACGGCTCGGCGACCTGGATGGGCTGGAAGCGGCGCTCAAGGGCCGCGTCCTTCTCCAGGTGCTTGCGGTACTCGTCGAGCGTCGTGGCGCCGATGGTCTGCAGCTCGCCTCGCGCCAGCATGGGCTTGAGGATCGAGGCGGCGTCGATCGCGCCCTCGGCGGCGCCCGCACCCACCAGCGTGTGGAGCTCGTCGATGAACAGGATGATGTCGCCCCGGGTGCGGATCTCCTTGAGGACCTTCTTCAGGCGCTCCTCGAAGTCACCGCGGTACCGGGAGCCGGCGACCAGCGCGCCGAGGTCCAGGGTGTAGAGCTGCTTGTCCTTGAGCGTCTCGGGCACCTCGCCCTTGACGATCGCCTGGGCCAGGCCCTCGACGACGGCGGTCTTGCCGACGCCGGGCTCGCCGATGAGAACGGGGTTGTTCTTGGTACGGCGGGACAGCACCTGCATGACCCGCTCGATCTCCTTCTCGCGCCCGATGACCGGGTCGAGCTTGGATTCACGAGCGGCCTGGGTCAGGTTGCGGCCGAACTGGTCCAGGACGAGCGAGGTCGAGGGGGTGCCCTCGGCCGGGCCGCCTGCCGTGGCGGCCTCCTTGCCCTGGTAGCCGGAGAGCAGCTGGATGACCTGCTGCCGGACCCGGTTCAGATCGGCGCCCAGCTTGACCAGGACCTGGGCTGCGACACCCTCGCCCTCGCGGATCAGGCCGAGCAGGATGTGCTCCGTACCGATGTAGTTGTGGCCGAGCTGGAGGGCCTCGCGGAGCGACAGCTCCAGGACCTTCTTGGCACGCGGGGTGAAGGGGATGTGCCCGGACGGGGCCTGCTGCCCCTGTCCGATGATCTCCTCAACCTGCTGGCGGACCGCCTCGAGCGAAATCCCGAGGCTCTCCAGGGCCTTAGCGGCGACACCCTCACCCTCGTGGATGAGACCCAGGAGGATGTGCTCGGTGCCGATGTAGTTGTGGTTGAGCATCCGGGCTTCTTCCTGAGCCAGGACGACAACCCGCCGCGCGCGGTCGGTGAACCTCTCGAACATCGTTAATCGCTCCTCAGAGCGGTCGGGCAGTTAGGGGTCGGTCCCCTCCCTGTCCTTCCGCATGCTAGTCCCGCACAGCGGGGCAGCTCTTCTCAACCGTCGACACCCGAGGGGACCGTTAGCCCCACTCAGCCGACAACAGCTCCAACCCGATGGTGCGAGACGATGTTCCCGCAGGCCAGGCGGATGCACCTTTATCCAGTACGCCCAGGGCGAACGCCGCCCTTCCCGACACGCCAGCCGTCCCTTCCCACTAGGACTTTCTTACCCGCAGGCACTGACACTCCATGCCGTATTCACCATAGGTGTCTGCTACGGGCGAACAGACTTGCGCTGGAATCATGTGCGGGGTGATGACCGGGAGTGGTGGCCGGCGACCGCGCGTAACCCCGGGCGCCCGTGGCAGTTGCACACGGCATGGGCTGTTACGCGGATGCGTACGACGAGAGTGTGTACGACGTGCTCGACGTGCCCGCGGAGGCGGGTTTCCAGGTGCTGGACCGTTTCACGGCCGCGGCGGCCACCGGGCCGGTCGCCCTGCGCGGGCGGCGTATGCAGTTCCTGGTGGCGGCGGGCGGCGCGGACGAGCTGCCCGGACTGCTGGAGTGGCTGGAGTGGAGCGGGATCCCACTCGATCTGGTGCCGCTCGACGGCAGGGAGGCCGCGTGCCACCGTTACGCCTCGGTGTGGCTGCGACCTCCCGGACCCGATGTACCGCTGCCGGCCCTCAGCTTCGGGACCGGCGCCGCGAGCGCCGGACTGACGGCACTGGTGTCCGCTCTCGCGAACGCCTGCCACCGGGTCCGGCTGCTGCACCACGTGCCCGATCAGCCGTGCGCCTTCTCGTACGCCTCACGGATGGTCGCGGGGACGCGGCCACGGTCGTTGACCTCGTAACCCTTCTCCTTGGCCCAGGCGCGGATCTTCGCGGTGTCCTGGCCCGCCGAGGAACCGCCCCGGGCCGCCTTGGCCGCACGACCGCGTCCGGCCCGGCCACCGGTACGGCGACCGCTGTCCAGGTACGGGTTGAGCAGTCCGCGGAGCTTGTCCGCGTTGGCGGTGGTGAGATCGATCTCGTACGTCACTCCATCGAGTGCGAACGTCACGGTCTCATCCGCCTCGCCGCCGTCGAGGTCGTCAACAAGAAGGACCTGAACCTTCTGTGCCACCGGCTTCCCTTTCATCGAATACGGATTAACGGTAAAAGCAAAGCGTCTTTTCCCGGAAAACACAAACCCCTAGGACGAACTCGTCCTGAACCTCACACACGACCGGGGGGACGATTCGGACAAACGGTTCTGCCGATCGACCGCTCAGAGATGCAGCAGCATGCGGCTGTTGCCCAAGGTGTTGGGTTTCACCCGTTCGAGGTCCAGGAACTCCGCGACACCCTCGTCATTGGAACGCAGCAGCTCACCGAAGACATCACCGTCGACCGGCGTCTCCCCGATCTCGACGAAGCCGTGCTTCGCGAAGAAGTCCACTTCGAAGGTGAGGCAGAAAATTCGGCGTACACCCAGCCACCGTGCCGTGTGCAGCAGCTTCTCCAGGACCAGATGGCCGATGCCCTTGCCGTGCTGTGTGGGATCGACCGCGAGAGTACGGACCTCGGCGAGGTCCTCCCACATCACATGCAGTGCGCCGCAGCCGACGACTTCGGCGTCCTGATCCCGTTCGGCGACCCAGAACTCCTGGATGTCCTCGTAAAGCGTCACCGTCGGCTTGTCGAGCAGGATACGGTCACGGACATAGGAGTCCAGCAGTGTGCGTACGGCCGGCACATCACTGGTACGGGCCCGGCGGATCGTCACGGCTTTTGCTGTGGACGCTGATGCGGAAGGCGCGGAGGGCATGGCCGGACGCTATCGCCCGTCGGCTTCGTCCGCCCCTCCGGGGTCGGCTGACCGCACAACCCGCATTGCGTCGCTCAGCGCTTCGCGCTGTTCCGGCGACATCATGCCGAAGAAGGCCACAAGGGCCGCCGCGGGGTTGTCACTTGCCGACCAGGCCTCGTTCATGAGGGCCGCCGAGTAAGCGGCCCGGGTGGATACCGCCTCATAGCGATAGGCCCGGCCTTCGGCTTCCCGCCGCAGCCAGCCCTTCTGGTGGAGGTTGTCCATTACGGTCATGACCGTCGTGTAAGCGATCGTGCGGTCAAGGCGCAGGTCTTCCAGCACTTCGCGTACCGTCACCGGGCGGTTCCACTCCCACACCCTGGTCATGACGGCGTCTTCGAGGTCTCCCAATGGGCGCGGCACACCCGAATAGTAGTGGCGGCAGTGACGCCACGGGCTCCGGAATGCCGGAGTTACTCGGAATAACGCGGAATGCCGGATCCTGAATTCAGCTCCGGGGACCCTCGGTCTTCACCTGCCGGGCGGACTCGGCACGGGCGAGGACGGAGTCCACCACGGCGTCCTCCTTGGCCTTGTTGGCGCCGCCCTGGCTCTTGATGAGGGTCCTGATGAGGAAGATGAAGGCGATGCCCATCACGGTCGGGGGCACGAGCGCGGCGACGTAGTCCATGCGCCCACACTAGCCACCCTCCCGAACGCGCCCCGCGCCGGACCGCCTTCCGGTCTGCGGGCCTGCGCGGCGCCGACAACGCCGACAGCGCCACGAGGCGGGCTCGTGACGCTGTCCGCTGGTTGTGCGCCGGGGGCGTACGGGGGCCTACGGGGGCTGTGCGTACGGGGCTGTCAGCCCGTGGCGCGCCGTTCCTCGGGAGGCTGCTCGGAGGGGGGCGCGGGGGCCGGGGCGGGCGCCGGTGGGGCGCCGGGGCGGCGCCTGGGCCAGATCTCGGCCGGGGTGGGGACCTTGGGCCTGGGAACCGGCTCACCCCTGACCGGCTTGGCCGGCTGGGGCTTGCCGCCGGGCAGCGCGAACAGGCGGGGCCGGGAGGGGGCCGGGATGCGGGCCTCCAGCCGGGCCCGTACGTCCAGCTCCGCGAGTCGCTCGCAGCGGCGGAGCAGTCCGGTGCGCCGTCGGGCCTCGACGGCACCGCTGGGCTCGGCCCGCAGGGAGCGCAGGGCGGAGAGGTCGTCGGGGCCGGGGACGTAGCCGGCGTCGAGCGCGCTGTGCAGCCGTTCGAGGTAGCCGGCCGCGCCGCCCGGAAGGGCGGCGCGGTAGCGAACGAGCTCGGCGGACAGGAAGCTGCGCAGCCGCCCGCCCTCCTGGCTCGCCTCGTCGACGGCCCGGGCGAGCCGGAAGCAGTCCTGGACGTCCTCGTGGGTGGGTCGGGTGGGCTGGAGGGCCGCTGCGAGGGCGCGCCGGAGCACGCGCAGTTCATCCGCGCTGAACGCCATGCCGCCTCGGGACCCGTGTGGCGTGGGCATGCGATGACTTTACGTACTAACCGGACAAACCTCGCGTAACCAGATATGCCCGGCGCGCCGTACGCCGGGCTCTCCGGCCCGTCAGCCCCTGCGGCGTCCCCGGCGGGCGAGGACGAAGGCGGCGCCGCCCAGGGCGAGCAGCACCACGGCGCCGACCACCACCGGGACCGTAGCGCCGGCGCCCGTCTGGGCCAGGCCGCCGCCGGACGTGCCGCCGGTCACCGCGTCGTCGCCGGAGCCGGTGGCGCCGGGGGACGCCGAAGCGGAGGCCGAGGACGATGCGGTGGGGGTGGCGGTGGGTGACGCGGTGGACGAGGGCGAGGCCCCGCCGGTGATCACCACGGGGATGGCGGCGGTGTTGTTGCCGGGGTCCTCGTCACGGGTCGGGTAGTCGGCGCGCGGGACGACCTTGATGGTGCCCTCGGCGCCCTGGACCGCCTTGTCGATCCGCACCCGGAAGACCAGCGAGTCGACCTGTCCGGCGTCCATCGTCTCGTCGATGTCGCAGACGTACGTCACCGGCGTGGTGTCCTTGCGCGAGCACGCCCAGTCGTCCTCCTCCCCGGGGAAGGGGATGGCGACCACCGTCGTCCCCTCCGGCGGGGTCACCACGTACGTGCCCGTGCCGTGGCTCTCGCGGCCCGTCAGGTCCATCCGGCCGGGTCCGGCGTTCTTCACCCCGAGCGTGACGGAGACGGTCCTGCCGACCTTGCCCTCCACGGTGCCGGTGACCGCCTGGTAGTCGGCGTGCTGGGTGGTGGTGATGTCCAGCATGCCGCCGGACTGGTCGAAGCCGCTGTCGACCGCGACCGGTGTGAGGCCGAGCGCCGGTCCCTCACCCGTGGTCGTGAACTCCTTCGGGTCCAGGCCGTCCGGCCGCTGTCCGCTCAGCGGCCACCAGTAGTAGGAGGCGTAGCCGTACATCAGGTCGGTCGCGGTGTGGATGTCGACGGCCTCCGCGAGCGCGTAGGCCGTGTCCGGGGCGACCTCCTGCGGGAACTCGCAGTACGCCGTGGCGTTGTCGGGGCGGTAGTGGCAGTTGCTGTGCCGGGCGGCGAAGCTCAGCCCGGACTGGCCGTAGAGCGCGATGCCCACGCCGTCGGCGGGCAGGTTGCCGGTGTTGGCGACCCGTGGGGTCAGCTGCACCGTGGCGCCGGGCGGCGACTCGTCGATGGGGGCGTGCCGGTGGGTGAGCAGCTTCGGGCTGCCGACGGTGACCTTGGTCTTCGCGGTGACGGTCGGCGCGTTGGAGGCGGTCGCGGTGTAGGCGAGGGTGCCGGTGTCACCGGCCTTCGCGCCGGCCGCCGCCTTGATGTCGAAGGGCTGGACACTGGTCAGCCCGTCGATGGAGCTGTAGCTGCAGGTGACGACGAGGCCCTTGCGGTCGCAGGCGCCGCCCACGTTGTGCAGGGTGGCCTTCCCCGCGAGCGATGTGGCGTCGATCGTCAGCGTGACGTCCTCGGCGAGGGGTTCCTCGTTCTCCACGTAGGCCAGGTTGAGGGCCATGGTGAACAGGTCTCCGTCGCCGGGGGCGTCCATCCGCAGGTAGTAGGCGTCCGGCGCCTGGATGAGCAGGGTCGGGTCGACCGCAGCGTGCGCGGCGGCACCCTGAGCCGCCGTCAGGAGAGCCGCCGTCAGAAGGGTTGTCGTGCATCGGAGTCCACGTCGCATGCACAGTGGACCGCACAGGAGGCCGAAAGGTTGTGCTCAGGTGGTGGACACGTTCCGTTCGTAGACCAGGCGGAGCCCGATGAGGGTGAGCCAGGGCTCGTGGGCGTCGATGACGGCGGACTCGGTGAGCACCAGGGGGGCGAGCCCGCCGGTGGCGATGACGGTGACGTCGTCGGGGTCGTCGGCGAGTTCACGGGCCATGCGTTCGGCGACGCCGTCCACCTGACCGGCGAAACCGTAGAGGATGCCGGACTGCATGGCCTCGATGGTGTTCTTGCCGATGACGCTGCGCGGCCGGCTGAGCTCGACCTTGCGCAGCTGCGCGCCGCGGGCGCCGAGGGCGTCCACGGAGATCTCGATGCCCGGGGCGATGGCGCCGCCCGCGTACTCCCCGCGGGCGGTGACCGCGTCGAAGGTGGTGGCGGTGCCGAAGTCGACGACGATGCAGGGGCCGCCGTACAGGTGCACCGCGGCGAGGGAGTTGATGACCCGGTCGGAGCCGACCTCCTTCGGGTTGTCGGTGAGGACCGGGATGCCGGTCTTGACGCCGGGCTCGACCAGGACGGCCGGCACGTCGCCGTAGTAGCGGCGGGTGACCTCGCGCAGCTCGTGCAGGACGGCGGGCACCGTGGAGCAGATGGCGATGCCGTCGATGCCGTCCCCGAGGCCTTCGCCCAGCAGCGGGTGCATGCCCATCAGCCCCTGCAGGAGGACGGCGATCTCGTCGGCGGTGCGGCGCTGGTCGGTGGAGATCCGCCAGTGCTCGACGATCTCCTCACCGTCGAACAGGCCGAGGACGGTGTGGGTGTTGCCGACGTCGATGGTGAGCAGCATCGCTGATCAGTTCCCCGGCCGCAGGTCGAGGCCGATGTCGAGGATCGGGGAGGAGTGGGTGAGGGCGCCGACGGCGAGGTAGTCGACACCGGTGACCGCGTAGGCGCGGGCGTTGGCGAGGGTGAGGCGGCCCGAGGACTCCAGGGCGGCCCGGCCGGCGACGATGGCGACGGCCTCCTCGGTCTCGGCGGGGGTGAAGTTGTCCAGCAGGATCAGGTCGGCGCCCGCGTCCAGGACCTCGCGGACCTGGTGGAGGGTGTCGGTCTCGACCTCGATGTCCAGGTCGGGGAACTGCTCGCGTACCGCCTTGAAGGCCGCGCCCACACCGCCGGCCGCGACCACGTGGTTGTCCTTGACCAGGGCCGCGTCGGACAGCGACATGCGGTGGTTGACGCCGCCGCCGGTGCGCACCGCGTACTTCTCCAGCGAGCGCAGGCCCGGCGTGGTCTTACGGGTGTCGCGGACCCGGGCCCTGGTGCCCTCCAGGGCGTCGGCCCAGGCGCGGGTGGCGGTGGCGATGCCGGACAGCCGGCACAGCAGGTTGAGGGCGCTGCGCTCGCCGGTGAGGAGGTCGCGGGTCCGGGCGGTCACCGACAGCAGGACCTGGCCGGCCTTGACCGTGTCGCCGTCCTCGACGTGCCGTTCGACCTCGAACTCCTCGGCGCAGACCACGGACAGGATCGCCTCGGCGACCCGGAGCCCGGCGACCACGCCCGGTTCGCGGGCGGTGAAGTCGCCGACCGCGACGGCGTCCTCGGGGACGGTGGCCACGGTGGTGACGTCCACACCGCCGGCCAGGTCCTCGGCGAGCGCCATGTGCGCGATGTCCTCGACCTCGATCGGGTCGAGTCCGGCGTCGGCGAGCAGCTCGGCGAGCGCGGGGTCCAGACCGCACTCGTACTCCTCGTCGGCGGACCCGTCGCCCGACGCGCAGCCGCAGCCGTCGCCGCAGCCACCGGCCCCGTCGGCGGGAACCAGGGGGAGGTCGTGGTGATCGTGCTCGGTCACAGCTGTGGCTCCGTATCCGTGGTGGGCGGCAGTTCCGCCGACTCGGTGGTGTGCACCGCGAGCGTCCGCTCGGGGGTCAGGCGTACGACGAGGTGGCGGTGCCACGCCGGGTCGTCGCGGTCCGGGTGGTCCTCGCGCCAGTGGCAGCCACGGGTCTCCTCGCGGCGCAGCGCGGCCGCGACCAGGACCCGGGCGACCAGGCTGAGGTTGGACGCCTCCCAGGTCTCCACACAGGGCTCGGCGGTCTTGCCGTCCCGCGCGAGGTCGTCGGCGGCCTGGTCGTAGATCCGCTCCAGGGCGGCGGCGGCCTGCTCCAGGCTTCGCGCGCTGCGCAGCACGCCGGCGCCCCGGGTCATGACGCGCTGGATCTCGAAGCGGGTCTCGTAGGACAGCAGCGGGAAGCGGCTCGGGTCCGGGACGACCGGCTCCCCGGGGGCGGCGGGGTGCGCGGTGATGTCGGCGGCGATGCGCTCGGCGAAGACCAGGCCTTCCAGGAGCGAGTTCGACGCCAGGCGGTTCGCCCCGTGCACGCCGGTGCAGGCGACCTCGCCGCAGGCGTACAGGCCCGGGACGGTGGTGCGGCCGCGCAGGTCGGTGCGCACGCCGCCCGAGGCGTAGTGCGCGGCGGGGGCGACCGGGATGGTCTCGGTGACCGGGTCGATGCCGTTGGCGCGGCAGGCGGCCAGGATGGTCGGGAAGCGGTGCTCCCACATCTCGGCGCCGAAGTGGCGGGCGTCGAGGTACATGTGCTCGGCGTCCTGCTCCCGCATCCTGCGCATGATGCCCTTGGCGACGATGTCGCGCGGGGCGAGTTCCGCCAGCTCGTGCTGCCCCTGCATGAAGCGCACGCCGTCGGCGTCGACGAGGTACGCGCCCTCGCCGCGCACCGCCTCGGAGACCAGCGGCTGCTGGCCCTCGGCGTCGGGGCCGAGGAAGAGCACGGTGGGATGGAACTGCACGAACTCCAGGTCGGAGACCTCCGCGCCGGCACGCAGGGCGAGGGCGACGCCGTCGCCGGTGGAGACCGCCGGGTTGGTGGTGGCGCTGAAGACCTGGCCCATGCCGCCGGTCGCCAGGACGACCGCCTTCGCGCGGACCGCGCCCACGCCGTCGCGCTGGCCCTCGCCCATGACGTGCAGCGTGACGCCGGCGGTGCGGCCGGCGGCGTCCGTGAGCAGGTCCAGGACGAGCGCGTTCTCGATGAACTCGATCCCGGCCGCGCGGACCGCGTCGATCAGTGCCCGGGAGATCTCGGCGCCGGTCGCGTCCCCGCCGGCGTGCGCGATACGGCGGCGGTGGTGGCCGCCCTCGCGGGTGAGGAGGATCTCGCCGGTGGTCTCGCTGGTGTCGAACTGCGCGCCGGTGGCGATGAGGCGCCGTACGGCGTCCGGGCCCTCGGTGACCAGGATCCGTACCGCTTCGGCGTCGCACAGCCCGGCGCCCGCCACCAGGGTGTCGTCCAGGTGCTGCTCCGGGGTGTCCCCCTCGCCGAGGGCGGCCGCGATGCCGCCCTGGGCCCAGCGGGTCGAGCCGTCGTCGAGCCGGGCCTTGGTGACGACGGTGACGCGCGCGCCGGCGGCCGCGCAGCGCAGCGCGACGGTGAGTCCGGCGACCCCGGATCCGACGACCACCACGTCCGCCTCGTGCGCCCAGCCGGGTGCGGGGGCGTGCAGACGTATCTCTGTGCCGCTCATGGGCGGGCTCCGAACTCCAGGGGAATGTTGTCGATCAACCGCGTCGTGCCGACCCCGGCGGCGACCGCGAGTACCGCCGGGCCGGTGTGGCCCGGGGCCGCGTCACGGAACTCGCGGGGGTCGATGAGGGCCACATAGTCCAGGTCCGGGCCGCCGGGGCGCTCCAGGACGGACCGGGCGGCGGCCAGTACGGCGGCGGGGCCGGCGTCCAGCGCGTCCCGGCCGGCGAACAGGGCCCGGGAGAGGGTCAGCGCGGTCTGCCGTTCCCGCGCGGACAGGAACCGGTTGCGGCTGGACAGGGCCAGCCCGTCGTCCTCACGGACGGTGGGGACGCCGACGATCCCGACCGGGAAGTCGAGGTCGGCCACCATCCGCCGGATCAGGGCGAGCTGCTGGGCGTCCTTCTGTCCGTAGAGGGCGAGGTCGGGCCGGGTGAGGTGGAGCAGCTTGGCCACGACGGTCAGCATTCCGTCGAAGTGCCCCGGGCGGGAGGCGCCCTCGTAGCGCTCGCCCATCGGGCCGGCGGTGATACGGACCTGGGGCTCGCCGCCGGGGTAGACCTCGCCGACGGCGGGCGCGAGGACGAGGTCCGCGCCGGCCTGCTCGGCGAGTACGAGGTCGGCGTCGAGAGTGCGGGGGTAGCGGTCGAGGTCCTCGCCGGGCCCGAACTGCAGCGGGTTGACGAAGACGGTGACCACGACCTCGCCCTGCTCGCCCGCGTGCTGCCGGGCGGTACGGATCAGGGCGGCGTGGCCCTGGTGGAGGGCGCCCATGGTCATCACGACGGCCCGCGTACGGCCGGGCTCGCGCGGGGCGGCCAGTTCCTTGGCGGTCTCCAGCAGCCGGACGCTCATCGCTCGCCCCCGTCCGCCAGGACCTCCAGCAGCGGCTCGGCCAGTTCCGGCTTGAGCATGCCGTTGGCCAGGGCCCGGTCGGCCGTGGCGCGGGCCATCGCGAGGTAGGAGGCGACGGCCTGCGGGGAGCGCCTGCGCAGCTCCTCCAGGTGGGCGGCCACGGTGCCGGCGTCACCCCGGGCGACGGGGCCGGTGAGGGCCTGGTCGCCGCTGCGCAGCGCGTTGTCGAGGGCGGCGCCGAGGAGGGGGCCGAGCATCCGGCCGGGTTCGGCGACGCCGGAGGCGCGCAGCAGCTCCATGGACTGGGCGACCAGGGTGACCAGGTGGTTCGCGCCGATGGCGAGGGCCGCGTGGTAGAGCGGGCGGGCGGATTCCTCGATCCATTCGGGTTCGCCGCCCATCTCGATGACCAGGGCTTCGGCGGCCATGCGCAGTTCGTACGGCGCGGTCACCCCGAAGGAGCAGCCGGCGAGCCGCTGGACGTCCACCGAGGTGCCGGTGAAGGTCATGGCGGGGTGCAGTGCCAGCGGCAGCGCGCCGGCCCGCAGGGCGGGTTCCAGTACGCCGGTCCCGTACCGCCCGGAGGTGTGGACGAGGAGCTGGCCGGGGCGGACGGCGCCGGTCTCGGCCAGACCGGCGACCAGCCCGGGGAGGGCGTCGTCGGGCACCGTCAGCAGCACCAGTTCGGCTCGGGCGAGCACCTGGGCGGGTTCGACCAGGGGGACGTCGGGCAGCAGCTCGGCGGCCCGCCGGCGGGAGGTGTCGGAGACGCCGGAGGCCGCGACGGGGTGGTGTCCGGCGAGGGCCAGGGCCGCGGCGAGCGCGGGGCCGACCCGGCCCGTGCCGACGACGCCGACCGTGAGCCGCGCGGGGCGGCCCGCCGCGCCCTCGGCGTGGTGGGGCATCGGCCCCGGGGTGTGTGATGCGTTCACGCTCGTCGCTCGCCTTCCGTTCCAGTCCTCGCGGGTACCGGACGTACGGCTTCATGCTACGGGAGTGTTTCCGGCCTTCTGCGGCCTGTTCACGCGAGGAAGCGGTAGCGGCCCCGGAAGTACGTCAGCGGGCCGCCGTCGGTGCCGGGGGTGCCGGCGGTGAGCACCCGGCCTACGACCAGGGTGTGGTCCCCGGCGGGCACCCGCTGCTCGGTGCGGCACTCCAGGACGGCGAGCGCGCCGTCGAGTACGGGGGCGCCGGACTCCTCGCCCCGGTAGTGGGGCAGGTCCTCGAAGAGCAGCCGGTCGCTGATCCGGCCGCGCATCGCGAAGCGGCCGGCGATGTGCCGCTGGCTCTCGCTGAGCACGGACACCGCCCACCGGCTCTGCCACTCCAGCAGGTCGTCCATGCGCGAGCCCTCGCGCAGGCTGACCAGGACCAGCGGGGGTTCGAGCGAGACGGACAGGAAGGCGGTCGCGGTCATGCCGACGTCCTCGCAGCGCGGCGAGCACACATGGCCGGCGGCCCCGGGACCGGGCGGGCCGTCCTCGGGCTCATGGGCGCTCAGCAGGGCGACGCCCGACGCCAGGCGGGACATGGCGGCGCGGAAGGCTTCGGGGTCGACGGACCCTGGGGAGGGGACCACGGTCTCAGGATGCACGCAGGGAACGCTAACCGGGCCGGCGGGCCGGCGGATCGGGCGTTGGACCTAGGACATGTTGCGTAAGTCCCGGTCCGACGGCCGTTCCGGGACCGCCCGTCAGCACACTCAGGACAGTCAGCACACAGTCATAGACGATCAAATGTGTTCAAGCTGTAAAGACATCAAAGCGCAAAGCCAAACCCTCTGTAGTTAAGATTTGACCAATGAGTGTGACTTGAGTCACAAGCGACATGAATTGTTGACCCTGTGTACCGGCCGAACTCCTCGCTGTGATTCAGTTGCGATGAGAACCGGACGCCAAGCTGGCAATCAGCGTCACAAGCAGTCGCTTCGAGGCTCGGGGAGGGCGATGGACACCGAGTCGGAGCCATATGTTCGCCTCACCACGCTGCGTCAGGTACACCAGGTCGTGGCCGAACTCAACACGGCGCGCAGCCTGGCCGACACCCTCCAGGCCGTCACGGACGGTGTGGTCAACGGCCTCGGTTTCGAACTCGCCGCCGTCAACCTCGTCCGCCAGGACGGGGATCTGGTCGTTGCCGCCGTCTCGGGAAGCGCCGCCGCCGAGGCCCTGCTGGCCGGCCGGGTCGGCAGCCGCGCCTCGTGGGACCGCCGGCTGACCATGGCCCAGCACTGGGGCACACTCCGGTTCATACCGCACACCGAGGGCTGGGTCCTGGACGGCGACGACGTCCCCACCTGGCACGTGGACGGGCCGCCGCCGCGCTTCCCCGACGAGTGGCACCCCGACGACCGGCTCTACGCGCCGATGTACGCCTCGCTCGCCGGCGGCGGCGAGCTGATCGGCGTCATATCCGTCGACAAGCCCAGCAACGGCCGCCACCCCGGCCCCTGGGGCTGCGAGGCCCTGCAGATGTACGCCTTCCAGGCGGCCATAGCCATCAGCAACGCGCGGCTGCGGGCCAACATGCAGCGCGCCCTGGTCCGGCTGGAGCGGGAGCAGCAGGCGCTGCGGGCCAGCGAGGAGAGCTTCCGGCAGGCCTTCGAGTACGCGCCCAGCGGCATGGCCATCGCCGAGATGGGCGGCGACCAGCACGGCAAGGTCGTACGCGCCAACGACGCGCTGTGCCGGCTGCTCGGGCGGCCCGCCGCCATCATGCGCCGCTACTCCTTCTCCGACCTGGTCCACCCCGAGGACGTCGGGGTCCTGCTGCGCACCAGCGCCGAGGGCGGCCGGGCCGAACTGCGCCTCCAGCGGCGCGACGGAACGTACGTCTGGGTCTCGCTGCGCAACTCGGTGGTCGCCGACACCACCGACGGGCCGCGCTTCCTGCTCACCCACGTCGAGGACATCGAGGAACGCAAGGGCCGCGAGCTGGCGTTGGCCCACCGGGCCAGCCACGACTCGCTGACCGGACTGCCCAACAGCGCCGAACTGCGCGCCCGGCTGTCCGGCAAGCTCTGCGACCGCCCGCAGCACCAGGCCGGTGACACCTCCCGGTACACCGACGCGTACAGCTACGGCTACGGCCCCGACGAACTGGCCGCCCCGCTGGCCGGCTACGACCACCACCACACCCACACCGTGGCCCCCGAGGGCGAGGCCGCCGGGGGCAAGGGGCTGGCGGTGCTCTTCTGCGACCTGGACGGCTTCAAGTCCATCAACGACCGCTTCGGCCACCACACCGGCGACGCGGTCCTCATCGAGGTCGCCCGGCGGCTCACCAGCGTCGTGCGCGACGGCGACACCGTCGCCCGGCTCGGCGGCGACGAGTTCGTGGTCCTCGCCGACGGACTGGCCGACGACGACGCGGCCGACCTCGCCGAACGCCTGCGCAACGCGATCATCCCGCCGATCCGGGTCGACGGCCGGGCCGTGAGGGTCGGCGCCAGCTTCGGCATCGGCTGGGCCGGCTGCGGCATGACGGCCGACGAGGTGCTGAAGTCGGCGGACCAGCGGATGTACATCGAGAAGCGCTCCCGCTCCGGCAACCGGCCCAACCACCGCCGCGCAGGCTGAGCCGGACCGCCCCCGGGTCCACCCTGCGGAGTAGGACGGATCGCTCCTCCGGCTGACTCCCGCACACACCGGCGTTACATACGCTGGGTGACGTGCAGCGCCTCTACGATTTCTTCCGCAGGCACCCGACCGGTGTCGACACCTTCTGGGCTGTCGTACTGCTCGGTCTGTCCGCCATGTGGATCACCGCGGAGGCGTCACTCACCGCCCTGCCGACGACCCTCGCGCTGTCGGTCGTCGTCGCGCTGCGACGCCGGATGCCCGAGCAGATGCTCGTGCTCGCGATAGCCGCGGGCGTGGCCCAGGTCGTGTTCGACATCGGCGTCAATCCCAGCGACTTCGCGATGCTGGTGATCATCTACACGGTCGCGGCCGTCGGCACCCGCTGGGCCTCCCGCCTCGCCCTGATCGGCGGACTGTGCGCCTCACCCATCGCCACCCTGCGCTGGCCGGACGGGAGCGAGGGCGAGTGGGGCCAGCTGTTCGGCATGGTCTTCCTGACCGTCCCCTTCGCCCTGGCCTGGGTCGTCGGCGACAGCCTGCGCACCCGCCGGGCCTACTACGCCCAGCTGGAGGAGCGCGCCGCCCGCCTGCACCGGGAGCGCGAGGCGCAGTCCAGGGCGGCGGTGGCGGCCGAGCGCGCCCGGATCGCCCGGGAGCTGCACGACGTCGTCGCGCACAACGTCTCGGTGATGGTGGTGCAGGCGGACGGCGCCGCCTACGTCCTGGACGCCTCCCCCGCGCAGGCCAAGCAGGCGCTGGAGACCATCTCCTCGACCGGGCGCCAGGCGCTCGCCGAGATGCGCAGGCTGCTCGGCCTGCTCCGGTCGGCCGACGACCACGGCGGCGAGTACGTCCCGCAGCCCGGCGTCGACCAGCTCTCCGACCTCATCGAGCAGGTGCGGGGAGCCGGACTGCCGGTGCGGTTCGAGATGACCGGTGAGCCGCGGCCGCTGCCCAGCGGGGTCGAGCTGACCGCGTACCGCATCGTGCAGGAGGCCCTGACCAACACCCGCAAGCACGGCGGCCCGGAGGTGAGCGCCAGCGTGAGCATCGGCTTCGGCGACAGCGAACTGGCCCTGCTGATAGACGACGACGGGCGCGGCGCGCAGCACGAGTTGTACGAGGAGGGCGGCGAGGACGGCCTCGGTCAGGGCCTCATCGGCATGCGCGAGCGCGTCGGTATGGTCAGCGGCACCCTGGACGCCGGACCGAGGCCGGGCGGCGGCTTCCGGGTCAGTGCCGTCCTGCCGGTCAAGGCCACCCACTAGCACCAGAGCACGACGGAACCACACAGAACGACTGAGAACGACAGAGAACGACGGAGAAGAGGACCCCACGACCATGGCGATCCGCGTGATGCTCGTCGACGACCAGGCGCTGCTGCGCACCGGCTTCCGCATGGTGCTGCAGGCCCAGCCCGACATGGAGGTCGTAGCCGAGGCGGGCGACGGCGCGGAGGCCGTGGACGTGCTGCGCTCCACCAAGGTGGACGTGGTGCTGATGGATGTGCGCATGCCGAGGATGGACGGCGTCGAGGCGACCCGCAGGATCTGCGGCGACCGGCCCGGCGGCCGGGACGACGAGAACGGCCCGCGGGTCCTGATCCTGACCACCTTCGACCTGGACGAGTACGCCTTCTCCGCCCTGAAGGCCGGCGCCAGCGGCTTCATGCTCAAGGACGTCCCGCCCGGCGACCTCCTCGCCGCCATCCGGGCCGTCCACAGCGGCGACGCCGTCGTGGCTCCCAGCACCACCCGCCGGCTCCTCGACCGCTTCACGCCGATGCTGCCCAGCACCACCGCCGAGCCGGGCGCGGAGAACCTCGACCGGCTCACCGAGCGCGAGCGCGAGGTGCTGCTGCTGGTCGCCCAGGGCCTGTCCAACGGCGAGATCGCGCGCAAACTGGTGCTCTCGGAGGCCACCGTGAAGACCCACGTCGGCCGGATACTCACCAAGCTCGGCCTGCGCGACCGGGTGCAGGCCGTGGTGCTGGCCTACGAGACCGGGCTGGTGCGGGCGGGCAGCGCGGGCGGCTAGCGCGGGGCCTGGCGCGGGGCCTGGCGCGGCGACCGGGTCGGTTCACCGGGTCCTTCCGGTGGCCGTGTTGTCCTCGATCGCCGGACGGCTGGACAGCGCGCCTGTGTTCAGCCGCCGGACGGCCCGTAGGCGAGGAAGTCGGCGACGCCCTTGCGTACGTCCTCCGCCGTCCACTCCAGCGCGGAGGCGGCCACCGTCACCTCGGTGACCGAAAGACCCGGCAGTTCCGAGGCGAACCACCTGCCGAAGACGGCCGTCCCGGACTCCTCCGCCTGGCGCAGACCGGCCGCGTCGAGCGCGTCGGCGTCATAGGGCAGCCAGACCTGGAACTGGTGGGTGTACGGAGCCTCCGGGCTGATCCGGAAGAACGGCACGGCGCCCTCCAGCGCCTCCCGCAGCGCCGTGGCGACGACCTTGGCGTGGGCGACATAGCCGGGCAGGCGCGGCAGTTCGTGGTCGAGGCCGTGCAGCGCGGCCAGCACGGCGGGCCACTGCTGGAAGAGCAGACCGCCGTAGCGGTGCCGCCAGGCCTTGGCCTCGGCGACGAAGTCGGCGGGTCCGGCGAGGGCGGCGCCGGAGATACCGCCGAGGGACTTGTAGAACGAGACGTAGACGCTGTCGGCGAGCCCGGCGATCTCGCGCAGGGAGTGCCCGAAGTGCGGCGGGCACTCCCACAGCCGGGCGCCGTCGAAGTGGACGACGGCGTCGCGCTGGACGGCGGCGGCGACGGTCGCGGTGAGCTCCTCCCAGGTGGGGAGGAGGAAACCGGCGTCGCGCAGCGGCAGTTCGAGCATCAGGGTGCCGAACGGCTCGTCGAGGTCACGTATCTCGTCGGCGCTGGGCAGCCGGCGCGCGGTGGTGGGGTGGACGGTGCGCAGCCCGCTCAGGGTGCCGAGGGCGCCCCGCTCGTGGACCTCCGGGTGCGCCAGCGGGTGCAGGGCGACCGTGGAGTTGCCGGTCTGCCCGGCCCAGCAGCGCAGGGCGGCCTGCTGGGCCATGGTGCCGGTCGGGAAGAAGGCGGCGGCTTCGGTGCCCAGCAGCCCGGCGACCCGCTGCTCCAGTTCGGCGACGATGCCGTCGCCGTACATGTCGGGCCGGCGGTCGAGGCCCTCGTACCCGGTCAGGCGGGCGAGTTGCTCGCCCATCGTCAGCGGCCTGCCGTAGGACAGCACCCGGTCGCACGCGCGGATCGCGGCGAAGCGGCGGGCGGCCTTGTCCCCGTCCGTGATGTCGTCCGTGACGCCGTCCGTCATGTCGTCCGTGATGTCGCCCGTGGCGTCGCTCATGGGGCGTTCAGCTCCAGTCCTTGCCGGATCGGCCCCGCTTGGTGTTGGCGCGGCGCTTCTTGTGCTCCAGGCGGCGTTCGTTGATGCCGCGCGGGATGCGGGTGGCCCGCCGGGCCTTGGGCGGGGGCGCGGTGGCCTCGGCGAGGAGGGAGGCCATCCGGGCGGCGGCGGTCTCCCGGTTGCGCCACTGGGAGCGGTGCTCGGAGGCCCGTACGGACAGCACGCCGCCGGTGAGGCGGCCGGCGAGCCGTTCGAGGGCGCGTTCCTTCCACACCGGGGGGAGGGCGTCGGTGGCGGCCAGGTCGAAGCGCAGCTCGACCTGGCTGTCGCTGGTGTTGACGTGCTGGCCGCCGGGCCCGGAGGAGCGGGAGAAACGCCACATCAGCTCGGCCTCCGGGACGGAGACCGAGCCGCGGATTTGCAGTGGCCCGGACATGTGTCCCATGATCCCGTGTCCGGCAGCGGTCCGTCACGCGGTTTTTGGCCGCGAACGGAACCGAGTGACCCCCTGACGACGTTGTGCCCGATGAAGGTAGCGTCGTTCGCCGGTAACGCATCGGCATCACGGAGGGACTCCCATGGCTGTAAGCCTGTCCAAGGGCGGCAATGTCTCGCTCACCAAGGAGGCACCGGGCCTGACGGCTGTCACGGTCGGCCTCGGCTGGGACGTTCGCACCACCACCGGCACCGATTTCGACCTGGACGCGAGCGCCATCGCCGTCAACACGGGCGGCAAGGTCTACTCGGACGGCCACTTCGTCTTCTTCAACAACAAGACCAGCCCGGACCAGACCATCGTCCACACCGGTGACAACCGCACCGGCGAGGGCTCGGGCGACGACGAGTCCATCAACGTCAACCTCGCGGGCCTCCCGGCCGACATCGACAAGATCGTCTTCCCGGTGTCGATCTACGACGCCGAGACGCGCAGCCAGAACTTCGGCCAGGTGCGGAACGCGTACATCCGCATCATCAACCAGGCCGGCGGCGCCGAGATCGCCCGCTACGACCTCAGCGAGGACGCGGCCACCGAGACCGCGATGGTCTTCGGCGAGCTGTACCGCAACGGCGCCGAGTGGAAGTTCCGGGCCGTGGGCCAGGGCTACGCGTCCGGCCTGGCGGGCATCGCGACCGACTTCGGCGTCAGTCTCTGACGTCCGGTCCCACGGTGGCCCCGGTCCGTCCAGAACGGACCGGGGCCACCGGCTTGTCCGCACGCCCATGACACCATCGGCGACGTGATCGATATCGGCTACTCGCTCTCCCGCCGCTTCCCGGACCCGCCCCAGACCGACTACCGCAGCGCGGACGTCCACACGCTGCGGCACGACCTGTTCTGCGGCGACGTCTACCTCGCGGACGTGAAGTCGGACCGCGAGTTGTCCACAGCCTGGGGATGGGTTCCGGTACTGGACTTCGCGTGGGCGCTGTGCGACATCGTCGAGCGGCTCGACCGCGACCCCCTGGGCAGTCGCGCGGCCCGGCCGCAGTACGCCGAGCTGGACTTCACCGAGTCCACCGACCGGCTGCGCTTCGAACGGCGCTTCGGCTGGGTGGACGTCACCGCCGACTGGGCCCCCGACGATCCGCCGCTGGCCTTCAACCACGCGGAACTGCGCCGGGAGGCCCGCGACTTCCTGCAGGACCTGGTCGCCGATCTGACCGACATGCACGACGGGCTGGACCGGAATCCGGTCGTCTGGGATCTGCTGGCGCGGTTCCCGAGGACTTGACCTCAACCAGGGTTGAGGTCCAAGGCTGACGTCACGCGTCCGCCCACCTCCAGGAGCCCACCGTGCACGCCATCCGACTCCATGCCTTCGGACCGGCCGAGAACCTCCGTCACGAGCGGACCGAGGACCCGGAACCCGGCCCCGGCCAGGTGCGGATCGCTGTCGCGGCGGCCGGGGTGCACGTCATCGACACCGCGATCCGGGCCGGCGACCCCAAGGGCCCGTACGCGCTTCCCGACCTGCCGACGATCCCCGGCCGCGAGGTCGCCGGGACGGTGGACGCGGTGGGCGCGGGCGTCGGGCCGCAGTGGCTGGGCCGGCGCGTCGTCGCCCACCTCGGCATGGTGCCCGGCGGCTACGCCGAACTGGCCGTCACCGGCACCGACAAGCCGCACGTCCTGCCGGACGCCCTGGACTTCGCGACCGCGGTGGCCATGATCGGCACCGGTCGTACGACCCTGGGCATCCTCCGCCAGGCCGGGCCGCTGGGCCCGGACGACGTGGTCGTCGTCACCGCGGCGGCCGGCGGCATCGGCACCCTGCTGGTACAGGCCGCACACCGGGCCGGAGCCGTGGTGATCGGCCTGGCGGGCGGATCCGCCAAGGCCGGACGGGTCCTCGCGCTCGGCGCGGACGCCGCCGTCGACTACTCCGCCGACGGATGGCCCGGACACGCCAGGGCCGCGCTCGGCGGCCGTACGGCGACGAGGGTCTTCGACGGCGTCGGCGGCGCCCTCGCCCGCGAGGCGGTGGCACTGCTCGGGGACGGCGGCCGGCACCTGGTGTACGGCTGGTCGTCCGGTGAGCCGCCGCAGCCGGGACGGGGCGAGCTCCTGGTCGGCCCGCCCATGCTCGCCGCCGCCGGCGCGGACGGCCTGCGCGGCCTGGAAACCGCCGCACTGGCCGAAGCCGCGACGAGGCGGCTCGTACCCGCTCTCCAGCGCTTCCCCCTGGCCGACGCCGCAGCCGCGCACACCGCACTGGAAGGCCGCCGCACCATGGGCAAGGTGGTCCTGGAACCCTGAGCCGCACGACCGCGGCACCCCGCCGCCCCACGACCGGCCTCCGGCGGTGCCGGGGCCGGAGCCGGAGCCGGAGCCGGGGCCGGGGCCGGGCGGACACGCCCGCACTCGCCGACCCCGCCGCCCCTCGGCGCGAGCGCTCTCACCGCCGGCGGGCCGCGCCGCGTGCGCGAGCCCGCCGCGCCGGGGCAAGAGGGTCCGGCGCGGCCGGTCCGGCGTGCCCGCGAGACCGGACAGCCGCGCGACCACTTCGCCCCTGCCGGCATCACCCTCCTGCTCCCGGCCCCCAGCGGCCTCGCCGGACAACCGCGAGAAACCGCCCTCGCCGCCTCCCGGTGCCTGCTCGCCCGCCTCTTCCAGGCCGGCCCGGACGCCCGGTCGGCAGTGTCCAACCCAAGGCAAGCTAATTGCCATGCGTTGACATCACTGTGCCAAACATCAATACTGGCGGGATCGCATGGCTTGAGTCCCCATGTGATGACCAGTGCTGATGTGCTGGCACATCTGACATATATTGACAACAATTTGCCAAGCTGGGGGGCAGATGTTCTATTCGGGAATCTCCTGGAGCGCCGACGGCTTCACGGTGGACGTCATCGACGAGTCCGGGGAGCGGCGGCAGCCGTCACGGCTGTTCGGCCCCCGGCACACCCAGGAACTGATCCGGTACCTGTACGGCTTCGAAGGGGAGCTGGCCGCCGTCGTGGACAGCACCAACGGGGTGCTCGACGGGCGCATGATGGCCGAGGGGCTGACCGTGTACCGCGCGGATCCGCGGCACCTCGGGGAACGCCCGCTCTTCGCCGCGGTGCCGGCCGCGGACATCGCGGCGGCCGCGCGCCGCGGACTCGGCGCACTGACCCGGCTGCAGCGCCACCGGGGCAGCCAGACCGGGCGGGAGCCCGACCTCGCGGAGTTCGCCCGCACCAGTGAGCGGGCCCTGGCCGAGTGGACCGAGCGGCGTACCTGCGTCAGCCGGGGCAGCGGTGAGCGCCGGGAGATCTCTCTGACCTTCGACGACGGCCCGCAGCCGCCCTACACCGGGCAGGTGCTGGACGTCCTGCGACGCTACGACGTACCGGCCACTTTCTTCTGCACCGGCATGTACGCGACGGCGTATCCCGAGTACCTGGCCCGGATGCTGGAGGAGGGCCACGGCATCGCGAACCACACGTGGTCGCATCCCCTGCTCTTCGAACTGACGCGGCCCCAGCTCGTCGAGCAGCTGGACCGCACCAACGAGGCGATCGCCGCGGCCACCGGCGGCCGGGCACCCACCCTCTTCCGGCCCCCGTACGGCTCGCGCACTCCGCAAGTGCTGGGCTGGCTCGCCGAATCGGGGCTCACCACCGTGCTGTGGGACGTGGCCCCCGACGACTGGCAGATGCCCGGCGCGGACACCATCGCCACCGGCGTGGTCGAGCAGGCCCGGCCCGGTTCCATCGTGCTGCTGCACGACAGCGGCGGCGACCGCTCGCAGACGGTGGCGGCCCTGGCCCCGATGATCGAGGGGCTGCTGGAGCGCGGTTTCAGCATCGTTCCGGTCGAGCAGCAGCTGGGCGCACCCGCGCCCGCCGCCGCGTTCGCAGGTGGGGAACGGTGACGGCGGTGTCCGAAACGATGAGCAACTGGGCGGGCAGCCTGACCTACGGCGCGCGCCGGGTCCACCGGCCGCGCACGGTCGACGAGTTGCGCGCGCTCGTCGCGGGCAGCGACCGGATACGCGCGCTCGGCACCCGGCACTCGTTCAACGGGGTCGCCGACACCACGGGTGACCTCGTACGGCTGGACGGGCTTGCGGACTCCGTGCTGCTGGACCCGGCGGCCGGCACCGTGACGGTGCCGGCGGGCACGCGCTACGCCGAACTGGCGCCGTACCTGCACCGGGAGGGCTGGGCGCTCGGCAACCTGGCTTCCCTCCCGCACATTTCGGTGGCCGGCTCGGTCGCCACCGGAACCCATGGTTCGGGTGACAGCCAGCGCTGTCTGGCCGCGGCGGTGTCCGGTCTGGAGCTCGTCGGTCCGGAGGGCGACCTCGTCGAACTGCGTCGGGAGACACACGCCGACGAGTTCGCCGGCGCGGTGGTGGCGCTGGGCGCGCTGGGCGTGGTCACCCGGCTCACCCTGGATGTCGAACCGGCCTACCAAATGGCGCAGACGGTCTGCCCGGACGTGCCGCTGGACGAGGTCGCGGAAGACCTGGACGCGGTGTTCGGTGCCGCCTACAGCGTCAGCCTGTTCACCGACTGGCGCAGCGGTCACGGCTCGGTGTGGCTCAAGCACCGTACCGACCGGCCCGATTCAGGCTGGTGGCGCGGACGTCAGGCGGCCGCGCCGCTGCACCCGGTGCCCGGGGTCGATCCCGGTTCCAGCACTGAGCAGTTGGGCGTGCCAGGCCCCTGGTACCAGCGGCTGCCGCACTTCCGGCCCGAGCTCACGCCCGGCGCCGGTGAGGAGTTGCAGTCCGAGTACTTCCTGCCCCGCAGCCGGGCCGCCACCGCGTTCGCCGCGATCCGGGCACTTGCCGACCGGATCGCCCCGGTGCTGCACATCGCCGAGGTGCGCACGGTCCGCGGCGACGACCTGTGGCTGAGCTCCGCCTACGGGCGGGACACCGTCACCTTCCACTTCACCTGGTTCAAGGACCTGCCCGCGGTACGGCCGGTGATCGCCGCCGTCGAGGAGCAGCTGATGCCCCTGGGCGCCCGGCCGCACTGGGCCAAGCTCACCGAGACCCCGGCCGGGCGGATCACCGCCGGCTATCCGCGCGCGGCGGACTTCGCCCGCCTCGCCACGAAGCACGATCCGGACGGCAAGTTCCGTTCCGCGTTCATCGATCAGTTGTTCACCGATCTGTAGAAGCCAATGGGGGTAACGCGATGACACCGAACACTCTTCTGCTCGCCCGCGACAAGCCGACTTCCCTGCGTTCCGATCAGCTGCGGCAGTTCCAGGAGCTCGGCTACCTGATCCTGCCCGGCTTCCTCGACGAGGACCTGGTCGACCGGATGAAGCCCGAGGTCGACCGGTGGGTGGACGACGGCCTGCGGGCGCGTTCCATCGACTCGGTGAAGGACCCGGAGAAGTTCGGCGTTCCGCCGGTCATGGAGCTGGAGCTGCCCGCCCACGGCGAGCTGATCACCTGGTCCCCGCTGCTGGGGATACTCGACCAGCTGATGGGCGCGTCCTACGTGTTCCACCACCTGCACAGCGACCGCCAGGCCCCGGACGTGCCCGGCAAGCCCTGGCACCACGACTACGAGAGCACGCAGACCGGCCGCTCGGCGACGATGATCCACGCCCTGCACTACCTGGACGGCCTGAGCACCGACACCTCCTCGCTGGTCGTGCTGCCCGGGTCGCACCGGGAGCGCGTGGACAAGACGGCCCGTGTGCACCTGGGCACCGGCCCGCTGCCCGGTGAGGTCGTGCTGGAGGAGCTGCCGCCGGGCAGCACCGTCGTACTGCACTCGGCCCTCTTCCATGCCCGCCGGCCCCGCCCGGGCGGGCTGGGCAAGCCGCGCTACTTCGTCGACGCCTCCTACTGCGAGGTCGGCCCGCTGTGGCCGCCGGTCAAGCCGTACTGGCGCTACATGCTCAGGCGGGCCCGGGAGCTGAACCTGGCGCCGGACCGCCCGGAGCTGTTCACCGAGCTGACCTTCGCCGAGTACAGCGGGCCCGCGTGAGCGGCCGGCCCGTACGTATCGGGCTGCAGCTGCAGCCCGAGCACGCCGACTACGCGTCGATCCGCCGGACCGCGGCCGAGGCCGAGGCCCTCGGCGCGGACGCGATCTTCGTCTGGGACCACTTCTTCCCGCTCACCGGTGAGCCGGAGGGCAGGCACTTCGAATGCTGGACGGTCCTCGCGGCGCTGGCCGAGTCCACCTCGACGGTGCAGCTCGGGCCGCTGGTGAGCTGCACCGGGTACCGCAATCCCGATCTGCTCGCGGACATGGCACGCACCGTCGACCACATCAGCGGCGGCCGGGTCGTGCTCGGCCTCGGCTCCGGCTGGTACGAGAAGGACTTCGCCGGCTACGGCTACCCGTTCGGCTCCGACGGCGAACGGCTGCGGGAACTCGCGGCGGCGATCCCGCGGGTGAGGTCCCGGCTGTCGCGGCTCAACCCGGCGCCGGCGGGGAAGCTGCCCCTGCTGCTCGGCGGGGGAGGCGAGAAGCGCACCCTGCGCCTCGTCGCCGAACACGCGGACATCTGGCACGCCTTCCACGATCCGGCGACGATTCGGCACAAGCTGTCCGTCCTGCACAAGCACTGCGCGGACGTGGGCCGGGATCCGGCCGGGATCGAGGTGTCGACCAGCGTGTCCGGCCTGGCCGCGCACGAGGGCGACCCGAACGAACTGGGGACCGAGCTGCACGGTCTCGGTGTCTCGCTGTTCGTCGTCGGCGCGGGTGGCCCCGCGTTCGACCTGGGGACGCTCCGCCGGTGGATCGCCTGGCGCGACGGGATGAACGCGTGACCACGATGGACAGGCTCCACCGGCGGATCCGGCCGCACCGGTAGCCGGCCGCACGACGCACCGAAGAGGGGCGCTCCCGGAAGGAGCGCCCCTCTTCGGTGCGTCGGGGTCCTCGGCACCGCGCTATGCCGCGGTGCCGAGTACCTCCCTGATGACGTGCCGGGCGTTGGCCGAGATGACCGGGTTGGTGGTCCGGTAGTACGGCAGCTGGATGACCGCCATGGACAGCGCCCAGCCCCGGCTGCGGGCCCAGGTCGCGTCGTCGACGTCCACGGCATCGCGGTACACCTGCCGCGCCGAGGCGGGCAGCAGGTTCCAGGCCGGGATGAGGTCGGTGGCCGGTTCACCCATGCCCACGGTGCCGAAGTCGATGACCGCGCCGACGCGGTCGCCGGCCAGCAGCAGGTTGCTCGGCATCAGGTCGCAGTGCGTCCAGCAGGCCGGGCCGGTCCACAGGGGCGCGGCGAGTGCCTCCTCCCAGGCAGCGGTGATCTCGTCGGCGTCGAAGGGTTCGTCGGTGCGGCGCAGTGCCTCGATCGCCGCCCGCATTTCCCGGTCTTCGGCGATCAGCGGCTCGCCGCGGTGGGCGGGCGGACCGCAGGGGAGGTCGATCTCGCGGATGGCGACCGCGAACGCGGCGAGGTCGCGGGCCACGCGCTCGGGCTCGGCGAGGTCGCCCTCGACCGGGGTTCGGCCCTCGATCCACCGGTGCACCGCCCAGGTCAGGGGGTACCCCTCGCCGGGAGCGCCGGTCGCCACCACCTCGGGGATCGGCAGCGGCAGCAGCGGTGCCAGCCGGGGCAGCAGCCCCGCCTCCATGGCGATGGCCTCGGCGCCGCCGGGGCGCAGCGGGAGCCGGACGGTCAGGTCCTCGCCCAGCCGGTAGATCGCGTTGACCGTTCCTCCGGAGGCGAGCCGGGTGACCGGCAGATCCGCCCACTGGGGGAACTGGGCGCGTAACAGCCGCCGGACCAGGTCGGCGTCGGTCTGCGCTTCGTCGGCGTGCATCTTGCCCATGTGCCCATCAGCCCTCTCGATTGCTGGCCGGATCGTCGCATATTCGGACCACGACCCGGAGTTGACGAAACGGCCGGCCCCAGGGGCCGGCCGCCGGTCCGGTCATCGACCGGGTGGCCACAGGTGGAGCGGGAACGCCCACGCCGGCAGCCACGGGTTCTGCTCCCGGCCCAGCAGGTCCAGGGCCCGTTCCAGTGACCGCTGGGCATTCGCGTGGTCGCGATGGCGGGCGTACAACCAGCTCGTCGCCCACAGGGCCTGGACGTGCAGCGGCCCGGGTTCCGCCGCGGTGAGCTCGCACAGTTCGCGGGCGTGCGCCCGGGCCTCGTCCGGGCGGTCCGCTTCGGCCTCCGCGCGGATCAGCGCGTGCAGAGCGGCCGACCTGTCGTCCACCGACAGGTCCGCGGCCAGGTGGTGGGCCTCCTGCGCCTCGGCGTGGGCGCGGGCGGTGTTCCCGAGCAACAGCAGGCACCGGGAGAGCCGGATGCGGGCCCGTACGGTCAGCTCGGGGATGCCGATCACCTCGCTGAGCTCGCCGAGTTCCACCAGGAGCTCGTGTTCGTCCTCGTACCGGGCTTCCCCGTCCCGCACCGAGGCCAGCAGCCACAGTGACTGCCAGCGCAACGCGGGATCCAGCCGGTCCTCGCCCGCGTGCAGCAGCACGGCCAGTTCGTCGGCGACGGTACCGATGCGCGCCGAGGACACGGCCAGGGCCAGCGCCCGGGACAGGCTCTGGCCCGACCCCCGGGCGAACGCCGACACCGGCAGCCCCAGCCGCTTGGCCAGGTGTTCGAGTACTCGTCGGGTGGGCGGCCGGGTGCCCGATTCCAGCCGGGACAGGTAGCCCGTGGACAGGCCGCCCGCGGCCAGCGCGGCTTGCGACAGTCCTCGCTCGATGCGGAGTGCCCGCAGCCGCTGCCCGAAGGCAGGTTGTTCCAGCACTGCGACCTCCTGTGGCGAGCGCGGTTCCTCAGTAGCGCGTGGCGTAGGTCAGGAAGGCGAGGTCGTCCCCCATCTCCTTGACCGCCCGGATGTCGGCCTCCTTGATCGCGGGATACACCTGCCGGCGCAGCGGACCCAGTACATCCATCAGGTAGTCGTCCCGGCGCAGCGCCTCCAACGACTCCTCCAGGGACAGCGGCAGGCCCAGCCCGAGGCGGTCCCGTTCCGAGTCGGACAGCCCGCTCGGGTCCTCCGCGAGCTGGGGTCCCGGATCGATCCGGTTGGTGATGCCGTCCATGCCCGCGTAGATCACCGCGCCCATGGCCAGATACGGGTTCGCCGTGGAGTCGACCGCCTTGAGCTCGACGTTGGTGGACGCGGCCGTGCTGCCGCGCAGCCTGCTCGGGACCCGTACGGCGGCTTCCCGGTTGTCCTGGCCGTAACAGGCGTGCGCGCCGGACCACATGCCCGGTCGCAGCCGCTCGTAGCTGTTGACGCTGGGGCAGGTCAGTGCCAGCAGGCCGGGCAGGTGCCGGAGCATCCCGCCGATGAAGTGGTAGGCCGTCTCGGACAGGCCCAGTTCGTCCGCGCCGTCGGCGAACACGTTCTCCGGGGCGCGGCCGGGGCCGTCCTTCCACATGGACAGGTGCAGGTGGTTCCCGTTGCCCCGGAAGCCGGGGCCGGGAGTGGGGGCGAACGTCGCCCACAGGCCCATCGAGGCGGCCAGCCCCCTGGTGATCACCTGCTGCCACACCGAGATGTCGGCCGCCCTCAGTGCCGGGCCGTGCCGCAGGGTCATCTCGTGCTGCCCGGCGCCGAATTCGGGGTGGTACACCTCCACGTCGATGCCCTGCCCCCGCAGACCCCGGAGCAGCCGGATCACGTAGTCGTTGGCGGCGTCGAAGCCGGTGTTGTCGAAGCACAGGCTGTCGTCCAGCACGCTCAGCGCGCCGAGCTCCGGCCGGCTGTCGCAGAGTGTGAACTCCGGTTCGAAGGAGGCCACGACCTGCAGCTCGCCCGCCGCCGCCAGCGCGGACTTCAGGAAGGTGCGGGGGCAGGCGTCCCAGGGGGTGTCGTCCAGCTGGACCAGGTCGCACAGCATGGCTCCGGATCCCGGCGCGTGCGGGAGCGCGACGAAGGTCGCCGGGTCGGGGACCAGCCGTACCTCGCCGACGGCGTTGAAGCCGGGCACCGGCACGGCGATGTCCATGAGGCCGGCCGCCTGCCTGGACTTGGCCAGCCCGATGCCCGATTCCATCCGGGATCGCAGGTACTGGCGGGTCACCGCCTTGCCCCGGACGATGCCGTTGTGGTCCACCCACAGGAAGCGGATCAGTTCGACGCCGTGCTCGTCGATCTTCTGGAGTACCCGACGGTACGGGTCACCGGTCGCGGACATCTCTCACGCCTCCTTCGGGAAGGGGAAGTACGAGACCGTGCGGGCCGGCAGCGGTTCCCACTGCTCGGCCGGGGCGAGACCCGGGACCACCTCGGAGGCGATGACCTCCAGCCCCGGCAGGCTCAGGCGCCGCATCGCGAAGAACACCGGGGTGGCCACCGCGGGCGCACTCCAGTGCACGAGGTACGCACCCGTGGGGTGCACGGCGATGGCGTTGCCGGAGTTCCCGCCGGGCGGCAGCGCGTCCAGCTTGCCGAGAGCCACCGCCGGATCGAGGCCCTCGGCGCCGCGCGGGAGGAGGTAGTCGAAGTACTCCCGCGAGTCGAACTCGCAGGCGGGCAGACCCAGCCCCTGGTGGGCGGTGGGCAGATAGCCGTTGTGCATGAAGTACCAGCCGTCGTCCCTGTTCAGCGGGTGGGTGTAGCGGAGGCCGCGCTGGGATTCCAGGCTCGCGTTGCGCGTGTGGACGGCCAGGAAGTCGGTCTTGATGTCCGGCAGCGGGGATTCGCGCAGGCTGTCGGCCAGCGGCCGTACGTCGGTGTGCGCGCGCAGCCCGTGCCCGGTCCCCTGGTCGTGCTCGCGCCAGACCGCGCCCCACCCGTGCGCGTGCACCTTGGTGGGGTTGTCGTGATCGGCGGTCCGGCCACAGCTCATGTCCAGGGCGGCAGCGGTGATGTCGGCCACGGCGAAATCCCCGGAGGCGAGGATGAGTCGGCACATGGTGGGTTCCTTTCTCTCCTGGCTTCAGACGGCCGGTTCTCGGGTGACGTTGACGACCGTGTCGCGCCGGGGCACGTGACGGGCGAGCCCGTAGAGGACGGCGCCGGTGCCGAGCGCCACGCCCAGCCAGTAGCCGTGGGCGAGACCTGCCTGGTCCAGGGCCAGGAACACGGTGCCGCCGGCCAGCGAGCCGATCGCCTCACCGGCGGTCCAGCTGAGCTGGCGCAGGTTGAAGGCCTCCAGCGTGGACGTGACCGGCAGACCGGCGAACGCGGTGCTCACCATGGGGGTGAACAGCATTTCGGCGAGGGAGAACAGCGCGACGGCCAGGGCGGCGCCGAGGACGACCGGCAGTCCGACGCCCAGCACCACCATGGAGGCACTGAACAGGACGGTGCCGTGGACCAGCAGTGTGAACGGGCGGGTGCCCCTGGCCAGCAGCTTCCCGGTGGCGGCCGTGACCGCCGTCTGGAGGACGACGATGGCCAGGGCGGGCGCGGCCAGCAGCGCGGCCCGCACCAGCGCGGAGCCGACGTCCCGGGCGACGAACAGGGCGAACGCGGAGTACAGCTGGCCGTAGACGAAGGCGCCGAGGACGCAGATCGTCACCGTCCGGCGGATCGAGGAGTCCTCCCGGACCAGCCGCAGCACGGCCCGGCTGACGGGCCACCGGCCGGACGTCGCCGTGGGCCGGAGCTCCCTGGGGATGCCGAACCGTAGCGACAGCCCGGCGAGCAGGTAGCAGCCGGCGACGGTGGTGAGCAGCACCCGGGGGTCGGCCGACGAGTACAGCAGCCCGGCGAGGAACGGGCCGAGCGCCGCGGCCAGGTTCACCGCGATCTGCAGCACCGAGTACACCTGGTGCCGCCCGACGGCGTCGGGGATCGCTTCGGCGACCAGGACCCTGGACAGCAGGAAGTGGACGCTGCCGCCGAAGCCGGCCAGGACGATGAGCAGCACCTGGACCACGGCGTCGTGGCTGTAGGGCATCAGGCCGAAGCCCAGCGCCGACAGCACCGTACTGCCGGTCATGGCGCCGACGATGCTGAACCTGGGCAGCCAGTGGTTCACCAGCAGCGCGCAGACCCCGGCGGACGCGCTGTACAGGAACAGCCCGACGCCGACGATCCAGTCACCGCCGACCTGGGCGGTCAGGAAGACACCCAGCACGGGGAGGATCATGTACTGGCCGAGGTTGCCGGCCGCGTGGTCGGCGGACAGCCCGGCGGTGAAGGCCCTGCGGTTCACGCCGCGGCCTCCTGCCGGGTGGCCATCTCGAAACGGACCCGCGCGGTCAGCCGGTCGGCCAGTTCCGCCGCCCGTCGCGGGGAACCGGCGCCGACCACGAGGTATCCCGCCCGGTCGTAGGACTCGCGGATCTCTCCGACGAGGTCCCCCGGCCGTACGGTCAGATCCGCCTTCAGCACGGCGGGGTGCCGCAGTACCTCGTCCCAGCCGACGACCCGCCTCACCCGGCCCGGCGGCGGGGCGAGGAACCGGACTGCGGCCGCCCTGGAGGGCACCAGGTCGCACGATCCGGTGTCCGAGCCGAGGGCGTCGTCGATCACCAGGCCGAACAGGTCCAGCCCGGGAATCGCGTACTCGAGCATGAGGTGGATCCAGTCGCCGCCGTTGCGGACGTGGACCTCGCCGAGCACCGGGCCGTCCGCGGTGGACCACAGTTCGACGTGGAAGATGCCGAACCGCAGGTCCAGTGCCTTGAGCGCGCTGGTCACGGCCTGTTCGAACTCCTGGAGGAGCCCGGTGGGCAGGTCGGCGGGCAGCACATGCCCGGCCTCCACGAAGTTCGGCGGCGGCAGCAGCTTCTTCTCGGTCACCGCCAGCACCCGGGGCTCACCGCGCAGGAACACCCCTTCGACGCTGTACTCGGGGCCCTCGACGAACTGCTCGACGAGGAATGCCGTGCGGGCGGGCAGCGCGGCCACGGCGGGGGCCAGGTCGTGGGGCGCGGTGACCTTGCGGACGCCGAGGCTGCCGGAGGCGTCCCGCGGCTTCACGATCCACGGCCCGGTCGTGCCCTCCAGGAACGCCCGGGCTTCGGCGAGATCCGCGCAGAGCCGGAACTCCGGCTGCGGCAGCCCGGCTTCGCGCAGGACCTGACGGCAGCGGTCCTTGTCGCGGACGGTGCGTACGGCCGCCGGCGGGTTGCCGGGGGCACCGACGGCCCGGGCGACCTCGGCGAGGGCCACCTGCACCTGCTCCCTGACGCCGAGGACCACGTCGAACTGCCGCCCCCCGGCCCAGGCGACGGCCGCCGCCGGGTCCTCCACCTGGGTACGGTGCAGGGTGCGGGCGAGTGCTTCCAGTTCGGGCACGTCCGGGAACTCGGTGGTGACCTGCGTGGCGACCTCGCGGGCGGCGGCCTGCCGGAGCAGGCGGGTGCCCACGTCACGTCCGAGATCCACCGGTGCGGACCCGCCCCAGAACAGCAGAGACCTGGGTGTGTCGTTCATCGTTCCCCCTGGGAGATTGCGGGTCAGGCCGTCGGGTCGGCCAGTCGGAAGACGTCCTCCGTCAGCTGCCCGATGACCTGGTGGTCGGCGAGGATCTCGGCGTGCGAGCCACCGATGTGGAACACGCGCATGGGACTGGTCATCAGGTCGACGGTGGGTACCAGCCGGGTCCCGGCCGGACGCCGGACCACGACCTCCCGGACCGTGGGAAGCGAGGCGATCTTGTCGACCACCGCCTCGTCGATCCCGGTCACGAGGCCCTCACGGCTGGTGGCGGCGTTGTGCACGACCGCCTCGCAGGACTTGGCGTAGACCTTGCCGGCGTAGCGGGCGGTGAACTCGGCGGGCCGTGCGTAGGCGAGGGCACCCAGACGCGCCGGGTTGGTCCCGCTGAACGCTTCGTGGTGGGCGGGGTTCATGTTCCCGTTCAACCGGGCGCCCAGCTCCACGAGCGCGGGGCCCGACTCCGTCATGATCACCTCGGCGTGGCCGGGACCGTGCTCTATGCCCAGGGCGTCCAGCACCCGCAGCACGTAGGCGATCAGTTCACGCACGTGCGGTGCGTCCGGGTCCTGCAGCACGTCCAGGTCGTAGACCGGCCTGCCGGAAGGCAGCAGGTTCTTGTCGTAGCGCCACACCCCGCACACCGTGTGGCGCCCGTTCGCGCTCACCGTGTCCACGATGTACTCCGTGCCGTCCAGATAGGACTGGACGAGGACGTCGGTGTTGCGCTGGTCGTACATGGTGATGCCGGCCAGCACCGCCCGCGCGGCCTGCGACACCTCCGCCTCGGACCGGCATATGAAGACGTTGTCCGAGGAGGACGAGCTGCGCGGCTTGACCACCACCGGGTAGCTGCCGAGGTCGCGGGCCCAGCCGGTGATCCCGGCCGGATCGGAGCCGACGAACTGTCCGGCGCAGTGCAGACCGGCCGCCCGCACCGTCTCGATCATGGTGAACTTGTCGCGCCGGGCAGGGGACTTCGCGGTGCCGTTGGTCGCCACCCCGAGCCGTTCGCTCAGCAGGTCCGCCAGCGGAACCCCGGGCTCCTGACCGGCGACCACCGCGATCGGCGCGTAGCCGCGCAGCGCGTCCACGGTGGCGTCGACCGCGTCCGCGTCGGCGCACACGAACGTCTCCCGGTACACGGACAGGTCCGGCGGGACCATCTTGGGCAGGAACTCCGCCGTGCTCCGAACATGCAGGGCGTCGACTCCGAGTCCGGCGTATTCCGCCACGTAGGCACCGGAGTTGGAGTAGCCGTCGACGATGACGACCACCGGTGCGGCGGAGGTGGCATTCATGGGTTCCTCTCCTCAGACGAGTTCGGCGCGGTGGTCGCGCAGCTTGCCGAGCGCGGCCACGATGTCGTCCACATCGGACCGCTCCCCGAGCAGCGCGCTGTGGTGGAAGGTCAGGTGACGCGCGGCGGCCCGCTCGCTGACCGGCAGCCGGTGCCGGGCCCGGTCGATGCGCCGGCGGTGCTCGGCGCCGAGGTCGAACCTGCGGCGGCTGCCCGGCCAGTACAGCGGGCTGGCCGGGATCGCCGGGTAGACCGGCTTGACCGGCAGGCCCAGTTCCGCGCTCAACGCGGCGCCGGCCGCCGCAGTGCCGATGCCGTCGAACTCCTCCGGCAGCCGGATCACGAACCCGAAGTAGGTCCGCTGCTCGGTGCCGTCCGAGGTCCGCTGAGTGGCGAACCCGAGGTCGGCCAGCGCCTTCTCCAGTACGGAGGCCTGGATCGCACGCTGCTCGTTCTGCCGGTCCAGCCGGCCGAGCTGGGCGATGAGCACCGCCGCGTGGAACTCCGACAACGCACGGTTGCTGCCCATCAACGTGCCGGTGGTGACCAGTTCCATCTCGTGCAGCGGCGGCGGCAGTTCGGGCTGGTGCCGGCCGTCGGCGCGCAGTTCGGCCATCCGCCGGGCCAGCTCCGGATCGGCGGTGACCACCGCGCCGCCTTCTCCGCACGTCAGCACCTTGGTGTGGTGCATGCTGAACGCTCCGGCGCGGCCCATGGTCCCGGCTCTGGCGCCCCGGTAGACCGCGCCGTGCGCCTGGGCGGCGTCCTCGATCAGGGTGAGGTCGTGGCGCCGGGCCAGATCGCGCAGCGCGTCCATGTCGGCCAGTGCCGAGTACAGGTGGACGACGACGATCGCCTTGGTGTCGGGTGTGACGGCCGCCTCCGCGGCCGCCGGGTCCATGCACAGGGTGTCCGGGTCGACGTCGACGAAGACCGGGACCGCGTTCACGGCCAGCACGGTCGACGCGGTCGCGACCCAGGAGATTCCCGGAACGATGACCTCGTCACCCGCGCCGACCCCGCACGCCTCCAGGGAGATCATCAGCCCGGCGGTCCCGCTGGCCGTCGGCACGCAGTGCTCGACGTCGTTCCACCGCGCGAACATCCGGGCGAAGGTCCGCTCCTTGGTGTCCGTGCCCCGGTAAGGCCCGCTGATCGACCAGCGCCCGGAGTACAGCACCTCGGTGAGCTGCTGCGCGGCCTCCGAGGCGGGCTGTGGCCACAGTGGCCAGTGGGTGGTGCGCACGGGATCTCCGCCGTGCAGGGCCAGTGTCATGGCACCGCCTTTCGTGCGTTCAGGAGGGATCAGAGCAGGCCGCGGACGGTGCCGCCGTCGACGCCCCAGACACTTCCGGTGACGAAGGCGGCGGCGTCCGAGGCCAGGAAGGTGATCACCTGGGCGACCTCGTCCGGCTCGCCCATCCGCCCCAGAGGCAGCTGGCGTCGGCCGAGCTCGTGCTTGACCGCCGCCTCGGCGTCCCGGCCGTGCAGGTCGCCCAGCGTGTCGGCGAAGCCGCCCGGCCGGGTCCACAGGGGAGTCCACACGGGGCCGGGGGCCACCGCGTTGACCCGGATCCCGGGGCCCTCGGACAGCGCGAGGCTCTTGGTCAGGCTGATCAGGCCCACCTTGGCCACCTGGTAGTCGACCAGCCCGGGCTCGGGCTGGCGGGCCAGGTCGGAGGTGTTGGTCACCACGCTGCCGTGGCCCTGCTCGCGCATGCCCGGCAGCACCAGACGGGTCGCCCGTACCGCGCTGAGGAAGTTGATCTCGAAGGTTGCCAGGTAGTCGGCGTCGGAGAGTTCGTCGAAGGACCGGGCCAGGCACTGCCCGACGTTGTTGATCAGCACGTCGGCCGTGCCGTTCCAGCCGTCGAGGATGCCGGTGACACCGCCGCGCACGCCCTCCGCGGTGGACAGGTCGGCGGTCCGTACCGAGACCTCGCCGCCCTTGTCGCGGATCGCGTCCGCGACCGCGGACAAGCCCTCGGCGTCCCGGTCCACCAGGCCGAGCCTGGCGCCCTCGGCCGCGAAGGCCAGCGCCGTGGACGCGCCGATCCCGCTGGCCGCCCCGGTGATGAGCACGCGCCGACCGTCGAGTCCCAGGTTCATCGGACCGCCACCTCGGTGCTGATCAGCGAGACCGGTCCGGCCGAGCGCACCGTCCAGGGGGTGTGGGGCGGGATCGCGAGCGACAGCCCGGGCCCGCCCTCGTACCGCCCACCGTTCACCTCGAACTCGGCGCTGCCGTCCAGCAGGTGCAGCACCTGGGCGTGGTCGGCCCGCGCCGCCTCGCCGACGGTGTCGCCGCCCGGGATGTCCAACAGGGTGAAGGAGTGCCAGTCACCGGTGAAGTACGGGCGCAGGTCGACGGTCGCGCGGCGCACGCCGTCGGCGTCCGGCAGCCGGGCCGGCACGTTCAGCTGGGCCGGTTCGGCCGCCCGTCCCTCGCCCGGGAACACCTCGATGACGAAGAAGTGCATCTCCTCGTCGGTGCGGTTGGCGATGGAGTGTGCCGCCCCGATCGGTGTGGTGATCAGGTCGCCGGGGCCTGCGGGCAGCTCGACGTCGTTCATGGTGACGACGGCCCGGCCGCGGACGATGTAGTAGATCTCCTCGGTGCGCATGTGCACGTGCTCACCGACGGAGGCGCCGGGAGTGAGGACCACGTACTCGACGCAGTTCCAATCGCCTTCCAGGTGCATGCCGTTCATCAGCATCTTCCAACGGCACACGCCCTCGCCGCCGACCTGGCGGTGGGTCGTCGCCGGACCGCTGGTGTCGTTGATGATCGGGCCGAACGGGGACCGCTCGCCGCGGACGATCGTCGCCATCACGCCACCTCGGCGATAATGGACTCGATGCCGAGGCGTACGACGGCCTCGGGCACCTGGGTGATCTGGGCACCGGCCGGGCGGTGCGGCTTGCCGAGCCCCTCCAGCAGGATGAGGTCGCGGGTGCCCGCGGTCCCCTTGACGTAGCCGCGCTTGTTGTCGAGCGCGATGATGCGCAGCACGCCCTCCAGGGTCACCCCGGCGGGCAGCACGGTGGGCGCGCCGCCGAGGACGAGCAGCTCGCGGTGCGCGGCCTCTTCCTGGGCGGTCAGCAGGCCCAGCTCACGTGCGATCCGGGCGGCCGCGAGCATGCCCAGGCCGATGGCGTAGCCGTGGCGCAGCTCGCCGCCGGTGAGCAGTTCGGCCGCGTGGCCGATGGTGTGGCCGTACTCCAGGACGAGGGCGTCGCCGCGCTCATGCAGGTCGTCGCGCATCACGGCGGACTTCGCGTCCACGCACAGGTCGATGAACCAGGCGATGTCCTCCGGGGTGTACTGCGCGTCGGCGCGCAGCCGGGCGGCCACCGCGTCGTACCGGTCCGGCACGATGCCCAGCACGTTCTTGATCATTTCGCAGAGCGCCGAGCGGATCTCGTCCGCCGGCAGCGTGTCCAGGAAGTCCAGGTGGTTCCACACGAAGGCCGGGGCGTGGAAGGTGCCCAGGTGGTTCTTGCCGACGCTGGAGTTGACCGCCTGCTTCAGCGAGAGCACCGAGTCGGACATGGCCAGCAGCGTGGTCGGGACGTGTACCAGGCGCAGGCCCCGGAAGACCAGGGCGCTGAGCAGGCCCGCCATGTTGCCGACCAGGCCGCCGCCCAGCGCGATGATGACGGAGCGCCGCGTGACCCCGGTCGGGATCAGCTGCTCGGCGAGGGAGTTGACCACGTCGAGGCTCTTGGCCTTCTCGTCCGCCAGGACGGACAGCACCGTGGTGGGCGCGGCCTCGCCGGCGCACCGGGCGATCTCGTCGATCTGCTTCTCGGACAGGCCGGCGTCGGCGACGATCACGAACCGGTCGGCGTCGAGGCCCTCCAGTTTGCCCGTCAGGGCGCGCAGTGACGCCGGACCGTGTCCGACGGAGAACCCGTAGCGCACGCCGCCGAAGCGGATTTCGCGCTCGCTCACGGTCATAACTTCGGCCAACAGAGACACAACTTCCCCATTCACTGGTTCGGGCTTGCGTTGGGCGGCTGAGGAACTCGCTCCGGGTGCGGCCGCAGCCAGTCGTCGCCGGAGTGGCACACCATCCCCCGGCTGGTGACACCTACCGTACCAACCGCTGGCAACGCTTGGCAACATCAAAGTCACCGCCTGGCGCTCGCGCCGACATTCGCAGCCCCGCATGCTGACCCACCCGGCGCCAACTACGCGCGCGGATACGGATCTACGCAGGTGGAATGCTTTGAAGTCACTGGCATCGACCACTTGCCAACTTTTGGCAATCGTGGCAACGTTGCGGTTCGGGGCGGGGGAACACGCCGCCTGATGAACCACACAGGCAGGAGGTATTCAGGGTGACTGAGCAATGGGGTCGCATCGTCATCGACGTCGATCGCGACACGGACATCGACGGAGCGGACCTGGTCAGGCGCTTGGTCGACGGCACGGTGGCCGTAGTAGTGCTGCGCAACCTGCTGCCGGAGTCGGTGTTCGACGCGAACCGGGAGCGGCTGACGCCGGTCTTCGGCCAGGCGTCGACCACGCGGTACAGCAACGGCAGCCTGACCACCATCGGCCCTTACCTGGCCAAGCACCTGGACGATCCGGACACTTACTTCGCCGAGGCGCTCAAGGCCAACGAGTTCACCGAGTCCATCGGCGTCGACCTCGGCGCGCGGACCCGTCAACGGCTGGCCGAAGTGCTGGGCCTCAAGCGGCTCGACACCGAGTTCGAGGCCGGCGGCCGCACCTACTCGCAGCAGAACGTACGGATCTACGCGGACAACATCCGCACCCCGCTGCACAACGACAACATCATGCGCGACGCGGCGGGCACCGGACTGGCCCTGGCCGAACTGCGCCACCAGCTCAGCTGCGTGGTGTGCATCCAGGAGTGCGAAGAGGGCGGCGAGCTGCGCATCCACCGCAAGCGCTGGTCCGAGGAGGACAACGCGTACAAGATCGTCGGCGGCCTCGGCTACGACGAGGCGGTGACGGGCGACGCTCCGGCGCACGAATTCGAGCCGCGAGCCGGGGACGTCTACCTGCTCAACCCCACGTACTACCACTCCATCGAGCAGGTCACCGGTTCCGACCGGATCACCATGGGCTTCTTCTTCGGCTTCTACGACGACGAGCTCATCGAAGCCGTCTCGTGGATCTGACGTTCGGGGGACGGACATGAGCGAGAACATCCTGGTCATCGGGTCCGGAGACCAGCACTTCCGTGACTACGCCCTACGCGGTCTGGCCGGGCGCCACCGCGTCCTGCTGATCGCCCAGACCCCGCTGGCCTGGCAGTCGCCGTACGTGGCCGACTACCGCGAGGTCGAGCTGCAGGACCGGGCGCAGGTACTCGCCGCGGCCAAGGATCTCGCCGCGCTCCACGACGTGGCCGGCGTGCTCACCTGGGACGAGATGCAGGTCCGCGTGGCCGCGGAGGTCGGCGCCGAACTCGGCGTGGCGACCATGCCGGTCGAGGCCGCGCGGGCGTGCCGCGACAAGGCGCGACAGCGCGAGCGCTTCCGGGCGACGGGGGTCGCGTCGGCGCGGTACCGCCTCGCGGGCTCCGTGGCCGAGGCGGTGGCCGCGGCCGACACCATCGGCTTCCCCGTGGTGCTCAAGCCCCGGGGCCAGGCCGCGAGCATCGCCGTCCGGATCGTCCGTTCCGAGGCCGAGCTGCGGGAGACGTTCGCCCTCGTCCGCGACGCGGAGAACCCGTCCATCGACGACGGACTGGTCCTCGTCGAGGAATTCCTGGCCGGTCCGGAGATCGCCGTGGACAGCTGGGTGCTCGACGGCAAGGTCGAGCCCTTCTCGATCTCGGCGAAGCGCACCGGCTACCCGCCGTACTTCGAAGAGGTGGCGCACGTCGTCGGCAAGGTCCTCGACGGGGAGACCGAGGCCGCGGTCCGCGAGGTGGTCATCGCCGCGAACAAGGCCCTCGGCATCGACCGCGCCGTCACCCACACCGAGCTGATGCTCACCGCCGACGGGCCCAAGGTCGTCGAGGTCAACGGCCGGCTCGGCGGCGACCTCATCCCGCACCTCGCCGAGATCGCGGTCCCCGGCCTGTCGATCGGCGGCGTCCTCGGCGCCGTCGCCACCGGCAGCGAACCCGAGCCGATTCCGCGGCCGGACCGGCTGGTCGGCATCCGCTTCCTCTACCCCGCGTCGGACCTGACGTTCGACGACATCGACGTCCCGGCCGGGCTCACCGACGAGCCGTGGGTGCACGAGGTGCGGCGGGTCAGCGAACCGGGCACCGAACTCCGCCTGCCGCCGAGGCAGTTCCTCGGCCGCGCGGGCTTCGTGATCGCGACCGGAGACACCGTCTCCGAGGTGGACCAGCGACTGCTGGCGCTGGCGGACAAGGTGTCGCTCGTCGGCACCCCGCTGGTGGACCAGAACCCATGACAACGCACGACGATTCTTCTGACAGGGGCAGGCAGATGGCGAAGGCGGTCATTTTCGGCGAGTACAAACTCGCCCGGATCCTTCCGGGACTGCGAGCACGTGGCATCACGGATGTAGTGGTGTATTCAGCGGTGGACTTCGACGGCTTCGACGTGGAGGTCAAGCGCCTCGGCCTCGACTGGACCGCCGCGGACGTCCTGGAGGTCCTGGCCGAAGAGCAGGCGGACGTGGCGATCGCCAATCCGTACGCCCATGGCCAGGAACAGCTCCCCCTCACGTACGGCGAGGCCGTCGCCAAGTGGGACGGGCACTTCCTGGCGCACCCGGTCGGGTTCGCCGAGGTCGCCTGCGACAAGGTGGCCCTGCACGAGACGGCGGTCGCGCGCGGCTGGCCGGTGCCCGAGGGTGCCGTGTGCACCGACGCCGGTCAGGTCCGCGCGACCGTGGACCGGTTGGGCTTCCCCGTCGTGGTGAAGGAAGCCCGGTCGCAGGCGGGGGACGGCCGCTTCTTCGTGGAGTCGGCGGCCGACCTGGACGCGGTGCTGGCCGGCGACCTGGGGCTGCCGGTGATCGTTCAGCGCTTCAAGGAGGGCTTCGAGTGCGGAGTCGAGGTGATCAGCTCCGGTGGCTCGCACGTGCGCTGGCCGGTCGCCTCCCTGGGGAGCCTGGACACCGGGCTGGACCCGTCCTTCCGGGCCCGGGCCATGCCCTTCGCGCTGCCCGAGCGCGCCGCGGCCTCCCTGGACCGGCTGATCCGCGACATCGAGCAGAACCTGGTTCCGTTCGGACCGTGGCAGATCGACTTCGCGGTGGTCGACGGTGACCTGTGCCTGCTGGAGATCAACGCCCGGCTGGGCGGCCTGTCCGACCTGGACTCCGTCGCCACCGGCACCGACCCGCACTCGGTCTTCGTCGCGGTCGCCACGGGCGAGGACCTCCCCGAGGTCACGCAGCGCATGGTCGCGGTCGAGCTGCCGTCCGTCGAGGTCCCCGGCAACCCGCTGCCGGCGGAGCCCGAGGGCAGCAACCTCATGACGGTCACCGCCCGTACGCCCACCAACCGGTGCTTCGTCAACACCGACCACATGCAGGTCATCGTCACCGTCGCCGAGGCCGGGGCCACCAAGAAGTGGATCACCGAACTGCACGGCGCCGGCCTGCTGCGATGCTCGACGGACAGCGCCTTCGCCCAGCTGGACAAGGCCCTGGCCACCTTCGGGGAGGCACGGCCGTGAGGGTACTGATCGCGGGGCTGGGGGAGAAGAAGGAGTTCGGACTGCGCTCCTTGCGCGACGCCGGACACTTCGTCGGGGTGATCGACCTCGCGCACCGCGTCCCCGTGAGCCTGGTGGACTGGTGGCGGGCCGGCGACCGGTTCTCCGTCGACGCGATGCTGACCGCCGCCCGCTCCGCCGACTTCGAGTGGGACGCCGTCCTGTGCTGGGAGGAGCTGTCCACCGACCTCGCCCGTGAGGTCGCCGAGCAGCTCGGCGTACCGGCCACCCGTATGCCCGCCGGCCACTTCCGGGACAAGGGCCTCATGCACGCCCGCCTTCGGGAACTCGGGCTTCCGACCCCGCAGTTCGGCGTCGCGCACGACCTGGCCGAATGCGAGCGGCTGATCGACGGCCGGTACCCGGCCGTCGTCAAGCCCACCGACTACGGCGGCAGCGGCGGCGTCAAGATCGTGCCCGGCCCGGACGACCTGCCGGCGGCCTTCGCCTTCGCGATGGATGCCGCGCGCACCGGCCGGGTGGCGGTCGACCGCTACGTGTCCGGCGCCGAGTACAGCGTCGAATCGGTCACCTGGGCCCCGGGAAAGACCGAGATCGTATCGGTCACCGAGAAGCACCTGAGCAGGCCGCCGTACTTCACGGAGGTCGGCCATGTGTCCCCGGCCGTCCTGCCCGCCGCGGACCGCGAGCAGCTGGAGCGCGAGACCGTCCGCGTCCTCGACGGCCTCGGCATGGAAGCCGGCGTGTCCCACGCCGAGTTCCGGATGACGCCGGACGGACCGGTGCTGATGGAGGTCGCCGGACGGCCCGCGGGTGACCAGATTCCTCGGCTGGTGGCGCTGGCCACCGGATGGAACCTGTACCTGGCGGAGCTCGGCGCGGTCGTCGGCACCCCGGTGTCCCCGGACGCGCCCCCGGTGGAACGCGCCGCCATCAGGTTCTTCAACGGTGACGGCGAGACGCCCTTCCGGCACCCGGTGACTCTGGACGACGCGATCGTGCCGCCGTTCTCCGAAGTGCTGCACGAACTCTGCTACTTCGAGCCCGAGGGCGCGGTCACCGACGCCCCGCGCGGCATCGGAGGACGCAACGGGCACGCGGTACTGGCCGGTTCGCGCGAGCGGGTCGGCGAGGCCTTGCGCCTCTTGGACAACGGCGCCCCCATCTACCAGGGCGACGACTAGCCAAGCCTTCGGCCGGCTCCACCCGCGGTGGCGGAGCCGGCCCGGGCGAGCAGGGGAGAAGTACGTGCTGAACATGGAAACCGCGCCGAAGACGGAACCCCCGCCCCACCGGGGTCTGTGGCGCAACTACGACTTCCTGAAGCTCTGGTCCGGCGAGACCGTCGCCCAGATCGGAGCGCAGGTCACCCAACTCGCCCTGCCGCTGCTGGTTCTCGGGGTGATGAACGCCAGCGCCTCGGAGGTCGGCCTGGTGTCCGGCATGCAGCTGCTGCCCGCGCTGTGCGTGACGCCGCTGGCCGGTCTGCTGATCGACTCCTGGGACCGCCGCCGGATCCTCCTCGGCGCCAATCTCGGGCGGGCACTGGCTCTGGCCATGGTGCCGGTGCTCTACTTCGCCGACGCCCTGTCCATCCCGGCGCTGTGCGCGATCGCCTTCGTGATGGGCGCCTGCACCGCGGTCTTCGAGGTCGCCTACATCGCGTACCTGCCGGTCATCGTGCGGCAGGACGACCTGGTCGAGGCCAACAGCAAACTGCAGGCCTCGTACTCGGTGTCGCAGATCGGCGGCCCCGGCCTCGGCGGCCTGCTGACCAAGTCGCTCGGCGCCTGGTTCGCCATCCTCGCCAACGTCGTGTCCTACCTGGCCGCCTTCGTGGTCCTGTACCTCGTCCGCCACCGCGAGCCCGCCCGCACCGGGGACACCGCGGCGAACCGGCCCAGGTTCAGCGACGTCTTCACCAGCTTCAGCCTGCTCTGGCGCCAGCGGGTGCTGCGCGTCCTCACCTTCCAGGCGGGCTGGTTCAACTTCTGCGAGCAGGCCATCATGACCCTGTTCCTGGTGTACGCGGTCAAGGAACTGCACATGGACGCCGGCGGGGTCGGCGCTGTCCTGGCACTGGGCGCCCTCGGCTCCCTGCTCGGCGCGGTGGCCGCCAAACCGCTCGGTGACCGCCTCGGCTTCTCGTCCACCCTGGTCGCGGCGATGGGCGTGGCGTCCAGCGCCCCACTGCTGCTGGCACTGACCGGCGGGTCCCACTGGTCCAGCTTCCTGCTCGCCGTCCTGGCCTTCGGTATCTACGGCTTCGGCCTGACGATCTACAACGTCCACGTCGTCGCCTTCCGGCAGTCGGTGATCCCGCTCGACGTGATCGGCCGCGCGACCGCCGCCTATCGGATGCTCACCTACGGCCCCTTCCCCCTCGGCGCGCTGATCAGCGGCGTCCTGGGCGAACGGATCGGCCTGTGGAACGCGATCTTGACCATCGCGGTGATCTCGGTCATCGGCTGGCTGGCCTTCGCGCTCGTCGGCAGGAAGTCCCTGCGCTCGGCGGAGCACACCGAACAGGCGAACTGACAAGACATCTCCGACTGACATCAACCACCAACTGTGAGGCTTCGAATGACCGTCAACACCGACCGCTACCCGCTGTGGGAATCGCTCGTCCAGCCCAGCCGCTACGGGCGGCCCGAGGTCCACGGCATCGGCTGCGAAGGCAACCGGGTCCACTTCGCCGACGGCACCTCCGCCCTCGACGTGATGAGCGGCCTGTGGAACGCCAACCTCGGCTACGGCAACAAGGCCGTTACCGAGGCCATCACCGACTGCCTGAACACCGCCTCCTACCTGCCCCTCTTCCGCGGCGGCCACCGCCTCGCCGAGCAGGCCGCCCGGGCGGTGCTGGACGTCAGCGGCCCCGGCCACTTCGGCCGCGTCCTCTTCTCCACCTCCGGTGGCGCCGCCAACGACGTGATGATGAAACTGGTCCGCCACTACCAGGCGCTGCGCGGCGAGGAGAACCGCGACGTGGTCGTCGGCCTCAGGAACAGCTGGCACGGCCTGACCTACGGCAGCTTCGCCCTGACGGGCCAGCCGCTGGGGCAGGACGTCTACCGCGTCGACCGCAGCAAGGTCCGTCACGTCAGCCACGAGGACGTCACCGAACTGGTCGAGCTGCTGGCCAGGGAAGGCGACAAGATCGCCGCCATCATCCTGGAGCCGGTCCTGGGCACCGGTGCCCACCCGGTCTCCGACGAGCTGCTGGGCGCCATCGAAGACCTCCGCGCGCAGTACGGATTCCTCGTGGTCGCCGACGAGGTCGCCACCGGATTCGGCCGCACCGGCAGCTACTTCGCCTCCCAGAACTGGCCGTTCAAGCCCGACGTGATGATCACGTCCAAGGGCCTCACCAACGGCACGTGCGCCGCCTCCGCCATCGTCGTCTCCCACGACGTGTGCGAGATGTTCGAGCGCACCGACGCCGTCCTCTTCCACGGTGAGACCCAGGCCGGCTCGCCCACCAGCTGCGCCGCCATCATCGCCACCATCGCGGAGATGGAACGCCTGGACGCGGTCGCCCTGGCCCAGAAGCTCACCCTGAAGCTGGACGCCCTCCTGGAGGAGATCTCCTCCCACCCGCTGGTCGTCGAGACCCGCGGCCTCGGCTGCTTCCGCGGCATCCAGCTGTCCGTGCCCTCGGACGGGCTCACCGCGGCCGCCCGCCGCCACGGCCTGATCGTCCAGCCGGGCACCGACTTCATCATGCTCGTCCCGTCGCTGACCTACACCGACGAGGAATTCGAGGAGCTCGCCAACGGCCTGCGCGCCGCTCTGGACGAGATCTGAGGGACCGCCCGCTCACGGCCCGAACGGCTGGAGGCTCCCCACCGGCAGCGGTGGGGAGCCTCCAGGCGTTTCGGGCCGGTGCGCGTCGGCCACGTGGGTTCAGCCGGCTGCGTGGGTTCAGCCGGCTGCGGTGTGCTCCAGGGTCTCGGCCAGGATCTGCCAGATCGCGGCGGCCAGGTCGAGGTTCGCGTCACGCCGGGCGTCCTCGCCCAACTGCTTGAGCTGGGCGAGCCCTTCCTTGCGGTGACCCTCCACGATCAGCAGCCTGCTGTCCAGGGTCTGCAGCCGGACCCGGTCACGATAGTTGAGCATCAGCTTGTCGACGTCGAGCCGGGAGTGGATCGCCCGGGCGTCGGCGTACCGGCCCTCCTCGAACGCGAGGTGGGCTTGCAACGCCAGGATCTCCTGCTGCTGGACCGCCGTACCGACGAGGGCGAACGCCGCCTCCGCCTCCTTGAGGTAGGCGCGGGCGGACTCGATGGAAGGAGGGCTGCCCTGCAGGTGCAGGGAGGCAGCGGCCAACCGCAGTCGTGCCCACAGCACGGGGTCGACACGGCTGTCCAGGATGCCGATGGCCTGCTGCAGGAACGCGCCCGCGGCGGCGTCGTCGCCCTGGCGCGAGCAGACCGTGGCGGCTGACCAGAGCGCCTCGGCGCGCAGGGTCTCCGGCCCCTCCGTCACCAGTTCGACCAGCTCTTCGGCGTGCGCCCGTGCGTCGGGCAACCGGCCTGCCTCCGCCTCGACGGAGACGAGCGCCAGCAGCGCGTTCGCCTCGTCGGAAACGGGCAGGGCGGCCTGCTTGGCGACCTGGTGGGCACTGACGGCGAACTCGAGCGCGCGGGCGATGTCACCCGTGGCGCGCAGGCACCGGGCGAGTCGGCTCTTGGACCTGCACTGCAGTGCGGGCAGTTCGAGGTCGTCGGCGATACCGGTCAGCTCTTCAAGACAGGCGAGCTCCTCGGCGTGCTCGCCTCGCAGGTGCCAGTACCGTTCGATCAGCCACAGTGCCTGCCAGCGCAGCAGCGGATCCTCGTCCCGGGAGGTGGCGAGGACGTCGATGAGGTCCTCGGCCGCCTCGCTGCTGTCCGTGGAGGCGGCAAGACTCAGTGCCTGGGTGAGCGAACTGCTGCTCGGCTGGTTGTAGAAGGCCGAACGGTCGACGTCCAGCCGCTTGGCAAGATAGGCGATCACTCGCTCCGTGGGTTTCCGGGCGCCCGATTCCAGGCGCGACAGGTATCCCGTCGAGATTTCGTCGCCTGCCAGTGCGGCTTGGGAGAGTCCTTGCTGCTGCCTCAACGCCTTGAGGCGGAGCCCGAAGGACGACTCTGTTCCCATATGAGTCCTACATTCACTTCGACGGCCCCCGGGTCCTCGTCACTTTAGTCAGCCCTGGGCGGTTTGGCAAACCTGCTGCCCGATGTTCTGCCACAACAGTGCGTTGGGTGCGGATTATTGGTTGACCAGCTTGGCAATATTTGGCAAGCTCAGGCCTACCAGTCGGGGCCGCATGCTCCGACCGATGATGCTCCGGGGTGTCGGTACCGCGCCTCATCTGCACCTTTCCATGTTGCCTCCCTTGTCCTCACCTTGTCTGGAGCTGTCATGCGCATGCGTTCCGTCATTGCTTCCATGGCTATCGTGCTTTCCGCCGTAGCCGTGGCCGTCGCCGACACCGAGATCGACTGGCCGTTGCCCGGCACCACGGTCGGCGCCGCGTCCGCGGGCGATGGGATCGACTGGCCGTTGTCCGGCACCACGGTGAGTGCCGCACCCGCGGGCGATGAGATCGACTGGCCGTGATCCCGCCATGACGCGGACGGGCCGCGGAACACACTGCCGGGTGCGGGGGTCCGGAGGCCGGCGGTCACACAGGAATCGCACAGACACCGTCGCTACGCTGCCGCGCATGCCGCTCGCCCATGTCGCCGTAGAAGCGATCGTCACGGAAATCGAGCTGGACGGGGTGCCCGGGCGGGATCCCGACCGGGATCCGGGGGTCGCGCGGTGGGCGGCCAAGTCGCTGCTGCCGGGCTTCGAGGCGATGGCCGACGCCGCCCGGCGGGTCGGTGAGCCCACCCAGGAGCTGCGTGAGGAGCTCGGCGCGATCGGCCGCAGCGCGGAGTGGACGGCGACCCGGGCGGGCTGCGGTGTCCGTATTCACCGGGGCGCCACCTGGGCGGTGGGGCTGCTGGTCGCGGCGGCCGCCCTGGAACCCCGGGCCGACGCCCACACCATCCTGGCCGCCGCCAAGCGGCTCGCCGGCTTCCGCGACCGCCGCGCGCCGCTGCGGCCCTCACGGGGCTCCACGGTCTCCACCACCTACGGTGCCGCCGGTGCGCGGGGGGAGGCGCGGGCCGGGTTCCCGCACGTCAAGCGGGCGTTGGCGGCGCTGCGCACCTCGCGTCACGCGGGTGCCGAGGAGGGCGACGCCCGGGTCGACGCCCTCCTGGCCATCATGTCCTCGCTCCAGGACACCACCGTGCTGCACGCCGCCGGTCCGCCGTTCCTCAAGCTCGTGCAGCGCACGGCGCTGGAGGCGGTCGACGCCGGGGGTGCGGCCACCCCCGGCGGCCGGGCGGCGCTGGCCACGCTCGACGCCGAGCTGCGCGGGCGCGGCCTCCTGGCGGCGGGCAGTTCGTCGCTGCTGGCGGCCGCCTTCTTCGTGGACGGCCTGAGCGTGCCCGTACCGCGCTGAGTCAGCCCAGCCGCAGGACCGCGCCCAGCACGTCGAGCAGCCACGACTCCGGGTCGGAGGGCAGTTCCGCCGCCCGCCAGGCCACGAAGCCGTCGGGGCGCACCAGGACCGCGCCGTCGTCCGTGACGCCGTGGAGGGCCGCCCAGTCGGTGCCGGGTTCGGGCACGAGGTCGGCGGAGGTGCCGAAGCCGACCCGGTGGACGGTGAGGGGCACGCCGAGCCGCCCGGCCGCCGCACGGGCGGCCCCGGACCAGTCGGTGCCGGGATCGCCGTCGCCCACGAGCAGTACGGGGGCGCGTTCGTACAGGTCCAGGGTGGAACGGCGGGCGCCGCCCGGGTCGGTGACCCACAGGTGGGGGGCGCGGCCGCCGGGCTCACCGCTGGGGCGGAACGCCTCGGGGACGACGGGCAGCGCGGGGTCGGCGCCGACGACCGCTCCCTCGGGGTAGCGGTAGCCCAGCGCCACGGCCATGACGTTCTTCTGGGGGCCGCCACCGGGCGGCGGGGCGTAGCCGGGGTGGCGGTGCTCCGCCGAACGGGCCGAGGCGCGTTCGCTGGTGGCGACGGCGACCGGGCGGCGCTCCTGCTCGTACGTACCGAGAAGGGCGGACCCGGCCCAGCCGCCGAGGACGGCGGCGAGCTTCCAGGCCAGGTTGTGGGCGTCCTGGATACCGGTGTTGGACCCGAACGCCCCGGTGGGCGACATCTCGTGGGCGGAGTCGCCGGCGAGGAAGACCCGGCCGGCGCCGTAGCGGTCGGCGACCCGCTCGGCGGCGTGCCAGGGGGCCTTGCCGGTGATCTCGATCTCCAGGTCGAGCAGCCCGACGGCGGCCCGGATGTGCCGGACGCAGCGCTCGTCGGTGAAGTCCTCCAGGGTCTCGCCCCGGTCGGGCTGCCAGGGGGCGTGGAAGACCCAGTTCTCGACGTTGTCGACGGGCAGCAGCACACCGTCGGCTTCCGGCTCTGTGAGGTAGCAGGCGATGAAGTGGCGGTCGCCGACCGCTTCGGCCAGCCGCTTGGCGCGGAAGGTGACGCTGACGTTGTGGAAGAGCTCGCCGCGCCCGGTCCGGCCGATGCCCAGCGCCTCGCGGACGGGACTGCGCGGCCCGTCGGCGGCGATCAGGTAGTCGGCCCGTACGGTCCGGCGCAGGCCGGTGCCGCGGTCCAGGAGTTGCGCGGTGACCCCGTCCTCGTCCTGCTCGAAGCCGAGCAGTTCGGTGGAGAAGCGGATGTCGCCGCCCAGTTCGCGGGCGTAGCGCAGCAGCACCGGTTCCAGGTCGTTCTGGCTGCACAGGCACCAGCCCGAGGGGCTGATCCGGCCCAGGCCGCCGCCCGGGTCGATCTCCTTGAAGAGCCATTCGGCCTCGGCGTCGTGCAGCGAGGCGGCCTGCAGGATGCCGTGGTTGCCGGCCAGTACGGACGCGGCCTGGCGGATCAGGGGCTCCGCGCCGGCGGTGCGGTACAGCTCCATCGTACGGAGGTTGTTGCCGCGTCCACGGGGGTGGACGGAGGTGTCGGCGTGCTTCTCGACGAGGAGGTGCGGGACGCCCAGGCGGGCGAGAAAGAGCGAGGCGGAGAGCCCGACGAGGGATCCGCCCACGATGAGGACCGGGATGCGGTTGTCGGCCTGTGTGGTCATAGCTGGCTTAATGCCCGGTTACAGGTAATTTTTTCGCAATTCACCCGAGCGGATCACCCATCTCGCCCCATCCGGGGCACCGCACCACGATCAGTGGACGACGGACCCCGCGCAAGGCACTCGCACAGAGGATGAGGTGGATCATGACACCGCCGGTCAAAAAGGTCGAAAAGGTCTCGCAGTCCGCACTGGACGATTCCCGTACCCGCGTCGTACTGCTGCTGGAGGTCGAGGACGGCGCAGAGCAGCGGCTGCTGGAGGCGTACGACCAGATGTGCCGGCGGGTGGCGGCCGTGCCCGGCCACATCAGCGACCAGTTGTGCCAGTCGATCGAGAACCCCACGCAGTGGCTGATCACCAGCGAGTGGGAGAGCGCGCTGACCTTCCTGGCCTGGGTGGACAGCCCGGCGCACCTGGAGATGGTCGAGCCGCTGCACGGCTGCGTCCGCGACACCCGCAGCCTGCGCTTCGGCGTGCTGCGCGAGACCGGCGACAGCGACGCCGCCGGGTCCGGGCGGCTGCAGGCCACCCCGCGCATCGGCGACGGCGTCGTCCGGCACGCGATCACCTTCACCGTGAAGCCCGGCAGCGAAGCGGCGGTCGCCGAGATCCTGGCCGGCTACACCTCGCCGCAGGCGCGGGTCGACGACTCGACGTCGCTGCGCCGCACCTCGCTGTTCATGCACGGCAACCGGGTCGTCCGGGCCGTCGAGGTGCGCGGCGAGCTGGTGAAGGCGCTGCGCCACGTCGCCGTGCAGCCCGAGGTACGGGCGGTCGAGCAGGCCATCAACCCGTACCTGGAGGTGGACCGGGACCTCGACGACCCGCACTCCGCACGGGAGTTCTTCACCCGGGCGGCGCTGCCGGCCGTGCACCATGTCGCGGCCCGCGGTGCCGCTGCCGGCGCCGGGGAACTGCGGCGGCACGCGCTGTACTACCCCACCATGCCGGGCAGCGGTCAGGCACTGGCCCGGATGCTGGCGGCCCAGGACGAGGCCGCGGCCGACGACCCGACGAGCCCGGTCGCGGGCAGCACCGTGTTCCTGCGGGAGCACGAGGACATCGTCGTACGCCTGGTGGACCTGCGGGTGCCCATCGAGGAGGCGCCCCTGGCGGCCGTGGCCGCGGCGGGACCGCGCAAGGCGGGCGTGCTGAGCCGGCTGCTGGCCAAGGGCGTCGATCTGTCGGACGAGCAGGGCGTCAAGCGCTTCCTCGCCGACCACGACATGCGGATGGTCACCGACCGCCGGGCACCCGAAGAGATTCCCGACGGCGGCCGGGGGCGCGGCTGAGGAGCGCCGCACCACCCGCAGGCAGCACCGGCTGGAGCAGGAGGCAACCATGGCCAGTACTTCCGCTAGGGCCCGTCCGGCCGAACTCCGGGGAAGGAGGAGCGGTGGGCGGCGCCCGGGATCGCGGGACAGCGACATGAACCCCGTACAGCCGGCGCACCGGCTGCACCCGGCCGACCCGGTCAACCCGGTCAACCCGGTCAACCCGGTCAATCCGGTCAACCCCGTCGACCCCGTCAATCCGCTGCACCCGCGCGCGGTGCCGACCGCCGGCACCGGCGCGGGCGCCGACGGACCCCGGGGCGCCGACGGGCCGCCCGGCCCCGGTGGCGGCACGCCGCCGCCGGTGTTCCGGGGCGACGTACCGCGCGTCGCCCCGGGGTCCGGCCGGCCCGGCCCCGGGGCGCCCCGGGGCGGTGGCCGCCGGGTGGCGGTCACCGGAGCCGGTGTCGTCGCCCCGGGCGGGGTGGGCGCGCCCGCCTTCTGGTCGCTGCTGACCGCCGGGCGCACCGCCACCCGGGGGATCACCCTCTTCGACCCGGCCGGCTTCCGCTCCCGGATCGCCGCCGAGTGCGACTTCGACCCGGCGGCCCACGGGCTGACCGCCGACGACGTCCGACGCGCCGACCGCTACGTGCAGTTCGCGCTGGTGGCGGCCGACGAGGCGATACGTGACGCCGGGCTCGCCCTGGACCACGAGGACCCCTGGCGGATCGGCGTCTCGCTCGGGACGGCGGTCGGCGGCACCACCCGGCTGGAGCAGGACTACGTGCTGGTCAGCGAGCGCGGCGCCCGCTGGGACGTCGACCACCGGCAGGCCGGCCCGCATCTGCACCGGGCCTTCGCGCCCAGCGCGCTGGCCTCCGAGGTCGCTCAGCGGCACGGCGCCCGGGGCCCGGTGCAGACGGTCTCCACCGGCTGCACCTCGGGCCTGGACGCGGTCGGCTACGCCTTCCACGCCATCGAGGAGGGCCGCGCCGACATCGTCCTGGCCGGCGCCTCCGACTCGCCGATCTCCCCGATCACGGTGGCCTGTTTCGACGCCATCAAGGCGACCTCGGCCAACAACGACGACCCGGCGCACGCCTCCAGGCCCTTCGACCTCAACCGTGACGGCTTCGTCATGGGCGAGGGCGGCGCCGTGCTCGTCCTGGAGGACCTGGAGCACGCAAGGGCCCGGGGCGCGACGGTCTACTGCGAGGTCAAGGGCTATGCCACGTACGGCAACGCCTACCACATGACCGGACTGACCACCGAGGGCCTGGAGATGTCCGAGGCCATCGACCGGGCCCTGGACCACGCGCGGCTGGACGCCACCGCGATCGACTACGTCAACGCCCACGGCTCCGGCACCAAGCAGAACGACCGCCACGAGACGGCCGCCGTCAAGCGCTCGCTGGGCGCGCACGCCTACTCCACGCCCATGAGCTCCATCAAGTCCATGGTGGGCCACTCGCTGGGTGCGATCGGCGCGATCGAACTGGCCGCCTGCACCCTGGCGCTGGCCCACGGCGTGGTGCCGCCGACCGCCAACTACGACACTCCCGACCCGGAGTGCGATCTGGACTACGTGCCGCGCACGGCCCGCGAGGCACGGCTGCGGACGGTCCTGTCGGTGGGCAGCGGTTTCGGCGGCTTCCAGTCGGCGGTCGTACTGAACCGATCGGAGGGCTTCTCATGAAAAGACAGGCCGTCATCACGGGCATGGGCGTCGTGGCCCCCAACGGCATCGGCACCGACGCCTTCTGGAAGGCCACCCGTGAGGGCATCAGCGCCCTCGACACGGTGAGCCGCGAGGGCTTCGGCGGGCTGCCGCTGCGGATCGCCGGCGAGGTGCGCGGGTTCGACCCGACGGCCGTCATCGAGGAGCGCTTCGTCGTCCAGACCGACCGCTTCACGCACTTCGCGATGGCCGCCGCCGAACAGGCCCTGGCCGAGGCCGGTCTGCGGACGGATCCGGACGACCCCTTCGCCGTCGGGGTCGTCACCGCCGCCGGCTCGGGCGGCGGCGAGTTCGGCCAGCGCGAACTGCAGCGGCTGTGGGGCCAGGGCCCGCACTACGTGGGGCCGTACCAGTCGATCGCCTGGTTCTACGCGGCCAGTACCGGCCAGATCTCGATCCGCGGCGGCTTCAAGGGCCCCTGCGGGGTGGTGGCCAGCGACGAGGCCGGCGGCCTGGACGCCATCGGCCACGCCTGCCGGGGCCTGGGCCGCGACACCGGCACCGACGCGGTGGTGGTGGGTGCCGCCGAGGCCCCGCTCGCCCCCTACTCCGGTGTCTGCCAGCTCGGTTACGCGGAGCTGAGCACCGCCACCGAGGCCGAGCGGGCCTACCGGCCGTTCACGTCGGCCGCCTGCGGTTTCGCACCGGCGGAGGGCGGGGCGATGCTGGTGGTGGAGTCCATGGAGCACGCCCTGGACCGCGGCGCCGAGCCCCGCGCGGTGGTCGCCGGGCACGCCGCCACCTTCACCGGGGCCTCCCGGTGGGCCGATTCCCGGGAGGGACTGGTCCGGGCGATGCGGGGCGCCCTGGAGGAGGCCGGCTGCGCGCCGTGCGATATCGATGTCGTCTTCGCCGACGCGCTCGGCACCGCCGACGCCGACCTCGCCGAGGCCCTCGCCCTGGCCGAGGTCTTCGGCCGCCACGGCGTGCCCGTCACGGCCCCCAAGACCGGTACCGGGCGCGCCTACTGCGGTGCCCCGCTGCTGGACACGGCGGCGGCCGTGCTCGCCCTGGAGCACGACACCGTACCGCCCACCCCGCATGTCACGGACGTCCGCGACGACCTCGGCATCGACCTGGTGACCGGCCGGGCGCGGAGCACGGAGCTGCGTACCGCGCTGATCCTCAGCCGCGGACTCATGGGCTCCAACGCGGCCCTCGTACTGAAGGAGTACACACGATGAGCGAACAACTGACCTACGAAGAGCTTGCCGCTCTGATGAAGTCCAGCGCGGGGGTCACCGTCGACCCGCGGCAGCTCGCCGACTCCCCCGGCACCCCCTTCGCCGAGTACGGACTCGACTCGCTGGGGCTGCTCGGCATCGTCGGTGAGCTGGAGAACCGCCGAGGCGTGTCGATCGCGGGTGAGGCCGACTCGTGCAAGACGCCGGGAGCGTTCGTCGACGTCGTCAACACCTCCCTGAAGGCGGCGGTCATATGAGCACCGCGACGCACCGCACCCTGATCGTCGCCCGGATGCGGCCCGAGTCCGCCGCCGAGGTCGCCGAGGTCTTCGCCGCCTCCGACCGCGGTGAACTCCCCGGGCTCATCGGCGTCCGGGGCCGCAGTCTCTTCCGTTACGGCGATCTGTATCTGCATCTGGTCGAGGCCGAGCGCCCGCCGGGCCCCGCGGTCGCCCGGCACAAGGGCCATCCCGACTTCCGGGACATCAGCGACCGGCTCGCCGCCTTTGTCCAGCCCTACGACCCCGCGACCTGGCGCGAGCCCAACGACGCCATGGCGGTGGAGTTCTACCGCTGGGAGCGCGACGCCTGAGCACCGCGTGAGCGGACGAAACCCCGGCGGCCTCGCGGCCGCCGGGGTTTCGTCCGTCCGCTCTCAGCCCACCACGGAGTGGAGGGCGTGGAGGTAGGCGTTGACCGGCGTGACGTCGCCGACCTGGAGGCCCGCCTCCGTCATGAGGGTGGTGAGGCTGCCCCGGGTGTGCTTCTGGCCACCGACGTTGAGCAGGAGCATCAGGTCCATGGAGGTGGTGAAGCGCATGGACGGGGTGTCGTCCACGAGGTTCTCGATGACGACCACCCGGGCGCCCGGCCCGGCCACCGCGACGACGTTGCGCAGGGTACGGCGCGTGCTGTCGTCGTCCCACTCCAGGATGTTCTTGATGATGTAGAGGTCGGCGGCGACCGGGATGTCCTCCCGGCAGTCGCCGGGCACCAGCTCGACCCGCTCCGCCAGGGCACCGCCCGCGCGCAGCCGGGGGTCGGCGCCGGCGACGACCGCGGGGAGGTCGAGCAGGGTGCCGCGGACGGCCGGGTGCTTCTCCAGGAGGGCGGCCAGGACATGCCCCTGGCCGCCGCCGATGTCGGCGACCGACCGCACCCCGGTCAGGTCGAGCAGGGCCGCGATGTCCTCGGCGGACTGACGGCTGGAACTGGTCATGGCCCGGTCGAAGATCCGGGCGCTGTCGCCGGCGTCGTCGTGGAGGTACTGGAAGAACTCCTTGCCGTAGATCTCCGGGAAGATGTTCCGCCCGGACCGTACGGCCTCGTCGAGCCGGGGCCAGGCCTGCCAGGTCCAGGGCTCGGTGCACCACAGGGCGATGTAGTGGAGGCTGTTGGGCGCGTCGACCCGGAGCATGCGGGACATGTCGGTGTGGACGAAGGTGCCGTCGGGCAGTTCCTCGAAGACCTCGTAGGAGGACAGGGCCCGCAGCAGCCGGGCCAGCGGGCGCGGAGCGGTGTTGACGGCGATGGCGAGTTCGTCGGCGGTCATGGGCGTGTCGCCCAGCACGTCGGCGACACCGAGGCGGGCGGCGGCGCGTACGGCGGCGGCGCAGGCGGCGCCGAAGACGAGTTCGCGCAGCCGCATCGCGCCCGGCGTGCCCTGTGCGCCCTGTGCGCCCTGTGCGCCCGGGGTGCCCTGTGCGCCCTGTGCGCCCTGTGCGCCCGGGGTGCCCTGGCGGCCCTGGGTGCCTTGGGTGCCTTGGGTGCCTTGGGTGCCTTGGGGAGCAGCGGTATCGGTCATGGCTGGGTGCACCGCCCTGTGGGTTCGGAGGCTCGGCAGGAGTTGCCGCTGAAGGTGTTGGCGCCGCTGTCGCGGTCGGCGAGGTCGGCGGGGGCGTTGCCCTGCGCCGTGTTGCCGCGGACGACGTTGGCGGAGTTGGCGACGCCGACGTTGCTGCGAAAGAGGACCACACCGCCGGACATGGGCGAGGTCCCGGCGTTGCCGAGCACCAGGTTGTCCGCGACGAGGGTGCGCTCGGCACCGGTGAGCAGGATGCCGACGCCCTGGATGAAGGGCAGCCGGCCGTTGGACGGGCAGTACTTGTTGTTCTCGGCGACCAGGTTCTCCCGGACGGTCAGCGTGCCCGCCCGGGGCACGCCCTCGTCGCCGACCACGAAGACACCACCGCAGTTGCCGGTGACGCGGTTGTCCTCGACGACCAGGTTGCGGATCCGGCGCAGGACGACGCCGATCCGGTTGCCGGTGAGCCGGTTGTCGCGGATGAGGGCCCCCCGGGTGTCGAGGGCACCGCCCTCGCTGTCGGCGGAGTTGGCGTAGAAGATGCCCGACTCGCCGTTGTTCTGGGCCTCGTTGCCGCGGAACACGGCGCGTACGGACTTCTCCAGGCTGATGCCCTGCTGGCCGTTGTCCCGGGCGATGACCCGCCGCACCTGGAGGCCGTCCGCCCAGGTGCCGTTGACGCCGTTCTTCGGGAAACCGACGACGCTGATGTCCGCCAGCCGCACATCGCTCGCCTCATGATCAGCCGTTCCGGTGACGCAGAGGCCGTGCCCGGCCACGGCGCAGGCGTTCCCGGTGCCCGCGGGCCCGGTGCCCGGCGCGATGACCGTGCCCGGCCCGGAGCCGCGCAGGGTCAGCCCCGGCGTGGACACCTGGACGCTGCCCCGGTAGACCCCGGGCTCCACGGAGACGGTGTCCCCGGGTGCGGCCCGGTCCACGGCGGCCTGGACGGACTCCCCGGGACGGACGACGATCCGCTGGGCGGCATGGGCCGCGACGGGAACGTTGACAAGACCCAGAACGACGACAGCGGCCGCGACTGGGCGGCCCAACCATCGTGGTGGCATGACCGTACCTGCCTTCCGGCGGCGTACGGACGAATGATCATAGAGCCGCCGAAATGGACGCTATGGGCGATCTTCGGCCCTCGCCACTCGCGGCCGGCACCACGACAGCACCACGACGGCAGCACGACGGCCCCGCAGCGCCCCGGAGCACCGCCGCCGTCCAGCCCGGCGTACGCGCCGCCTCGTTCGCGTAGGTGACGGACAGGCAGATGTTCCGGCGGCCGGCGATACCGCCGACCGGGCGGCCGTCCCCCGCGATCATCGCGTCGGCCTCGTGGCCGCGTCCGGGGACCAGCGGCCGCACACCGCGCCGCCGGCACCGCCCTGCTACCGGCCGGCCTTCTTTCCGGACCCGGTTCAGGCAAGCGCCGCGGCCATCGCGGCCAGCTCCGCGTGCGCCGCGTCGGCGAGTTTCCCCAGGTCAGGGGCGGCCTCACCATCGCCGACGAGCCCGACGTGGACCCGGCCCCGGTAGGTGGTCATGGCCACCGCCAGGGACTGCCCCCGGGCCAGCGGGGCGAGTGGATAGACCTCCAGCAGCGGGCAGCCGCCCACCGTGAAGCCCAGGTCGGGGACCGGGACGCTGGTGACCAGGATGTCGAAGAGCAGCCGCACCGCGTGCCCGGCCAGCGGGGCGCCCAGCCGGCTGGCCATCGGCAGCATGTAGTCGGTGAGCAGCACCGCCGCGCCCGCGCCCCGCCCGGGGCCCGCCGCCTTGTTACGGTCCATCACCCCGCGTACGGCGCGCAGCCGTCCCGCCGGGTCGGGGTCGGCCACCGGCAGCTCCGCCAGATAGCCCGAGAGCCGGTTGCCGCCCGCCGGGCCCTGGCCGCGCCGCCGCGCCACCGGCACCAGGGCGCGCGGGACCACGTCCGTCACATCCTCGCCGCGCTCGCTCATCCAGCGCCGCAGCATGCCGGCCACCATGGCGATCAGTACGTCGTTGACCGTGCCGCCGCCGCACTTGCGGATCCGCTGGACGGCGTCCAGGTCCAGGACCGCCGTGGCGAGCTGCCGCGAGCCGCTGGACGGGGCCATCAGCGCCGGCACCGTGCGCGCCGTCAGCGAGGCCCGCGCCACCGACGCGCCGATCCCCAGCGCCTGCCCGGCCTCCCCCGCCAGCCGCAGCAGATCCGGCATCTGCACCGCCATCCGCGACCGCGCCCGCGCCAGGGGCACCGGGCGGACCGCCGTCAGCCGTTCGAGGCCGGGGGTCTCGTCGAACAGCACGGCCCCCAGCAGCACCGCCCGCAGTCCGTCCGCCAGCGCGTGATGGAGTTTCAGCAGCACACAGAAGGAGGACGACGGCGAGGTCTCCCCCTCCGGGGCGGCCACGACATGGATCTCCCAGGGCGGCCGCCGCCGGTCCAGCGGACGTTCCATCAGCTCGCCCAGCAGCTCGGGCGACTCCTCGTGGAGGTACACATGCCGCCGCACCTCGAAGTCCGGGTCGGCCACCCACCGCGCCCCGCCCACCGGCATCCACACGTCCCGCACCCGCATCCGCAGCCGCGCCGCCCCCAGCGCCCGTGCCGCCAGCAGCTCCGCCACCTCGCGCGGCCCGACCCCGTCCCGTGGGGCGAAAACAGCGAGCGCGGCCAGATGGAGCGGATGATCCGGCGATTCGGCATGCCAGAAAGCAAGATCGAGGGGGCTCAGCAGCTGGTTGGCCATGCATCAGTGAACGCGCTACGGACGGCTACGGTCAAGCAACCGCGCCATCACGGAACGTTACCAAGGAGTACGTAAACCGCTGGAAAGACGCACGAAACCTGCGGCCGCAGCAGCGCGCCACCCCGGAACCCGCCGCCCGGGGACCACCACCGTCGGGCCCACGGCCCGGGGAACCTGCCACCGTCGGGCCCACGGCCCGGGGAACCTGCCACCGTCGGGCCCACGGCCCGGGGAACCTGCCACCCAGGACCCACCGCCCCGGGACCCACCGCCCCGGGACCGCCACCCCGGAACCCGACGCCCGGGGACCACCACCGTCGGGCCCACGGCCCGGGGGACCCGCCACCCCGGGGACCGCCACCGTCGGGCCCACAGCCCGGGGAACCTGCCACCCCGGGACCCACCGTCCCCCGGGACCTGCCGCCCGGGGGACCTGCCACCCCCGGAACCCGCCACCCCGGGGACCGCCACCGTCCGGCCCACGGCCCGGGGGACCCGCCACCCCGGGGACCGCCACCGTCCGGCCCACGGCCCGGGGGACCCGCCACCCGGGACCCACCGTCCCCCGGGACCTGCCGCCCGGGGGACCTGCCACCCCCGGAACCCGCCACCCCGGGGACCGCCACCGTCCGGCCCACGGCCCGGGGGACCCGCCACCCCGGGGGACCTGCCACCGTCCGGCCCACGGCCCGGGGGACCCGCCACCCGGGACCCACCGTCCCCCGGGACCTGCCGCCCGGGGGACCTGCCACCCCCGGAACCCGCCACCCCGGGGACCGCCACCGTCCGGCCCACGGCCCGGGGGACCCGCCACCCCGGGGGACCTGCCACCGTCCGGCCCACGGCCCGGGGGACCCGCCACCCGGGACCCACCGTCCCCCGGGACCCACCGCCCCGGGGACCGCCACCGTCCGGCCCACGGCCCGGGGGACCCGCCACCCCGGGGGACCTGCCACCGTCCGGCCCACGGCCCGGACCGCTGCCCCGGGCCTGCCTGGCGGAGGTCCGCCGGAACTCCGCCGGCAGGCCCTGCCCCGGCGCCGCGGACCCCCACCCGCAGCGCCGGGAGTTCAGTCACGCGGCCCGGCGCACTCGAACCACACGTCCTTGCCGGTGAGGGTCATCTCGACGCCCCACCGGCAGCAGACGTGGTCCAGCAGGTGCAGGCCGCGGCCCGACTCCGCCTCGTGGTCCGGCTCCCTGAGCCGTGGCCTGGCGCGGTCCCGGTCGCTGACGGCGACACGTACGCCGTCCGCCGTCTCCTCCATCCGCAGCCGGCAGTGGCGGGAGACGGCGTGCTTGTAGACGTTGGTCATCAGCTCGACGACACCCAGGAGAACGTCGGGGACCAGCTGTTCGCGGTCCCACAGCAGCAGCCTGACGCGCACGGTGGACCGTACGTGCTCCAGCGTCTCGGGGGTGACCTCAAGGGCCATGTCGAGCTGCCGGAAGCCCGTCTGCCGGGTTGCGTCCATCAGCCGCTCTCCACCGCGCTTCCCCCTGGTTCGTCCCACCACCGTCCGACCCCTGTACGGCCGGTGGCGGCGCCTGCCTGTGGACCACTGTGCATCGGACGTATGTGCGCGAAGTTGTCGGTATGTTGTCGGCGGTAAGCGCTGTACATACGGCAGTTGCACGGGGGAGCGCCCAGCCTGCGGCAGGCGGCGGCGCTCGGGACGAGGGGGGTGGCGCGGGCGTGGTGGAATTCCGGCTGCTGGGCCCGGTGGAGATCACCGCGGACGGCCGGGCGGCGGATCTGGGACCTCCGCAGCGGCACGGCGTGCTGGCCGCGCTCGCGGTGGACGCCGGGCGGCAGGTCTCGGCCGAGACCCTGGTCGCCCGGGTCTGGGGCGAGGACGCCCCGGACGGGGCGCGACGGGCGCTGCACGCGCATGTCGCCCGTATCCGGCGGGTACTGGAGCAGACCGGCGGGGCGCACCTGGTCCGCCGGGTCGGCGGCTACGTCCTGGAGGCCGGGCCCGAACAGGTCGACGTGCTGCGCGTCCGGCGGCTGGCCGAGCGGGCCACCGCGCCCGGCGCCGCGGTCGCCGGGCGCGCGGCGCTGCTGCGCGAGGCGCTGGAGCTGTGGCGGGGCGAGCCGCTGGCCGGGGTGTCGGGGCCGTGGGCGGTCCGGGTCCGCGAGAGCTGGCACCGGCAGTACGTGGAGACCACGGTGACCTGGGCCAACGCGGAGCTGAGCCTGGGCAACCACAGCCAGGTGCTGAACCGGCTGCACGGCCTGGTGACCGAACACCCCCTGATCGAGCCGCTGGCCGCGGTACTGATGCGCACCCTGCACGCCGTCGGCCGCACCGCCGAGGCGCTGGACCACTACGCGGTCACCCGCGCCTACCTGGCCGAGGAGCTCGGCACCGACCCGGGGGCCGAACTGCGCGCCCTGCACCGGGCGTTGCTGCGCGGCGAGCTCGCCGCGCCGGGCGCCGTCACGGTAACCGCCCCGGGCGCCGCCCCGGGCGCCGTCGCGGCAGCCGTCACGGGCGCGGTCCAGGAGCAGCCGCTCCAGGAGCCGCCGGTCCCGCGGTCCGCCGTCCCCGCGCAGTTACCCCTGGGCGTACCGGGGTTCGCCGGGCGTGGTGACCAACTGGGCTCGCTCGACGCCTTCCTGGACGGTGCGACGGACGGACCCGCCACCCGCGTGATCGTCCTGTCGGGCACCGCCGGGGTCGGCAAGACCTCGCTGGCGGTGCACTGGGCCCGCCGCGCCGCCGAGAAGTTCGACGACGGCCAGCTGTACGTCAACCTGCGCGGCTTCTCCCCCTCCGGCACCGTGATGTCCCCCGCCGAGGCGATCCGCGGCTTCCTGGACGCCCTCGACGTACCGGCCCCCCGCATCCCCCTCGGGCTCGACGCCCAGATCGGCCTGTACCGCAGCCTGCTCGCCAACCGGCGGATGCTGGTGGTGCTGGACAACGCGCGCGACGCCGACCAGATCCGCCCCCTGCTGCCCGGCAGCCCCACCGCGATGGTGGTCGTGACCAGCCGCGACCAGTTACCCAGCCTCCTCGCCACCGAGGGCGCCCGCTCCCTGTCCCTGGACACCCTCTCCCCCGCCGAGGCCCGCGAACTGCTCGCCGCCAGGCTCGGCCCGGCCCGGGTCGCCGCGGAGCCGGACGCCGTCGCCGAGATCATCTGCCGCTGCGCCCGCCTGCCGCTGGCCCTGGTCGTCGCCGCCGCCCGCGCCGCCGCCCACCCGGACTTCCGTCTCGCCGCCCTCGCCGACGAACTGCGCGACGCCCGGGGCGGCCTGGACGGCTTCGACGGCGGCGACGCCCTGACCGACGTACGGGCCGTGCTGTCCTGGTCGTACGACACCCTGGGTGCCGACGCCGCTCGCCTCTTCCGGCTCCTGGGCCTGCACCCCGGCCCCGAGGTGTCCGCGGCCGCCGCCGCGAGCCTGGCCGGTGTCACCGTCCGGCAGGCCAGGCAGCTGCTCACCAGGCTGACCCGCGCGCACCTGGCCACCGAGCGGGTCTCCGGCCGGTACATCCTGCACGACCTGCTGCGGGTCTACGCCGCCGAGCTGGCCCACACCCGGGACACCGCCGAGGAACGCCACGCGGCCGTGCGCCGCGGGCTCGACCACGTCCTGCACACCGCCCACGCCGGTGACCGGCTGCTCGACCTGCACCGCGAGGTGCTCCCGCTGGGGCCGCCGCTGCCCGGGGTGACGCCCGAGGAGTTCGCCCACGCCGGTCAGGCCCTGGACTGGTTCACCGTCGAGCACCCGGTGCTGCTGGCCGCGCTCGGCCAGGCCGCCCAGGGCGGGTTCGACTCCCATGTGTGGCAACTGGCCTGGGCGCTGCCGTCCTTCTTCGGCCGCCGCGGCCACTGGAACGACGACATCGTCACCCAGCGCATCGCCATCGCCGCCGCCCGCCGCCTCCCCCCGGGTCCCGCCCGCACCGAGGCCCTCACCGAGACCCACCGCAGCCTCGGCCGCGCCCACGCCCACCTCGGCGACTACGCGGACGCCCTCGCCCACCTGCGTACGTCGATGGAGCTGTCCGGCGAGCACAGTGACGACATCGGCCGGGCCCGCGCCCTCCTGCACATCGCCATCGTCCTGTCCTGGCAGGGGCACTGGCCCGAGGCCCTGCACCACTCCCTGCAGGCCCTGGACGTCTACACCGCCGCCGGCCACCCGTCCGGCCGGGCCAAGGCCCTCAACTCCGTCGGCTGGGCCAGGATCCATCTCGGCGAGCCCCGCGAGGCTCTCGACGACTGCCACGAGGCCCTCGGCATCCTCCGCGGCGGCGACCACAGCAACTTCGAGGGCCCCATCCTGGACAGCATCGGCCTCGCCCACCACCACCTCGGCGACCACCCCCGGGCCATCAGCCACTACCACCAGGCCATCGCCGCCTACCAGGAGTTCGGCGACCTCCTGGGCCAGGCCCGCTCCCTGGACCGCCTCGGCGACACCCACCGCGCCGCCGGCGACCCCGCGGCCGCCCACCGCGCCTGGCGGGACTGCGCGGAGCTCCTGGAGAGCCTCAGCCACCCCAACGCGGCCGCCGTACGGGCCAAGCTCGCCGCCGACCCGGAGGACGGCCGGAGTGAACCAACCCCGTGAATTAACAGCACCGTTCAGGAGATGTACAACAACTTCCTGCGTACGATCACATCCATGACTGATCCGACGCAAAACGGCCCGGTTCCCGGTCAGCCAACCCCTCCTCCCCAGCCGCCCACGGCCCCACCGCAGGGCTGGCCGACCGCCCCTCCACAGCAGGGCGGTTACGCCTACGGCAGACCCCCGGCACCCCCCGCAGCACCCGCCGACCCCGCCGTCCTGGACCGGATATGCGGCGGCCTGCTGATCCTCGCCGCCGCGCTGACCGTCGGCGGCTCCTTCGCCGTCATGGACCGGTCCGTCGACTCCAGCGGCGGCACCGACCCGGACAACCTCTTCACCTCCGTGGCGAAGGCCTGGTCCTACAGCTCCGGCGCGGCGTCGTCCCAGACCTCGGTCACCCAGCTCTTCGGCGTCCCGCTGCTGATCGGCAGCGTCCTCGCCGTCGTCGCCGCCGTACTCCTGCTGGCCGGCCTCGGCCGCCGGATCGCCCTGGTGCGCGTCCTCGCAGTCGCCGGAGCGGGACTGCTCGCCGGCACGACCCTGACGGTCGCCACCTCGTCGGTGAACGACACCCAGTGGGACAGCGCCAAACGCACCACCACCCTCGGCGCGGGCTTCTGGCTGATCGGCCTCGCCTGTCTCGTAGCCCTGGCCGCCGCGGCCCTGGCAACCCTCACCACCCGTACCCCGGCCACCACCACCCCCCGTCCCGCCCCCGCCGCACCCCCGGCCCCCTGGGGACCGCCCGCCCCCCAGCACCACCACCAGCCCCCCTCTGCCCCAGCCGGCCCCCCACCCCCCACCGGCTGACGCAGAGGGCTCGGCCTCAGCGGGGGTGCCGCAGGGCGAGCCTTCGAGGACGGCGAGAGCTGTGACCACTGCCCGGCGAGGCGGGCTGCCGCGTCGGCTGTGCCCGCCCCACGGAACCGGCACGGGATGCCCGGGGCAGTCACCGCCTCGTCGCGGACATGACCTAGTCTTCGCTCACCGCCTGGCGCATCTGATCATCGCCCGGTCCTCTCATCGCTTCGTCCCGGGAGTCCGACATCGTGCCTGTGCGCACTCTTCCGGCCGTCACCGCAGTGGCGGTTCTGTTCAGCTCCGTCGCTCTGATCGGCTCCGTCGCCGCACCGGCCCTTGCCGACAGCAGCGCCGTCCTGCCGGTCTCCTCAAGCGGGGACATCGCGGTGGACGGAGTCCACCACCTGGTCTTCATCAGTGATCCGACGAGCGGCAAGGTCGTCGCCACCGACTACAGCGGCACAGTCCGGGGCACGATCGGATCGCTGCCGGGCGTGACCGGACTCGAACTGTCCGCCGACTCCGGCACGATGTACGCCGCCGTGCCGGGCGCCGACGCGATCGCGGCGATCGATACCGCCACCTTGACGGAGTCCGCGCGGTACGCGACCGGCGACGCCACCGACCCGAAGTACCTCGCTCTCGCGGGCGGCAAGATCTGGTTCGGGTACGGCACTGCCGGCAACGGCGACATCGGCTCGCTGGACCTGACCGGCGACGAGCCCGTGGTGACCCTCGGCCAGGACGGCAGCACCGGCTGGAAGGCGGCGCCGATACTCGCCTCGACGCCGGGCGCCCCCGATGTCCTGGCCGCCGGAGACCCGACCTGGGGCTCGCCCCTGCTCGGCATGTACGACCTGGCCAACGGCACGGCGACCCGCACCGCCGTCAGGGAAACCTCACACACCCAGACCCTGGACCTGGCGCTCACCCCGGACGGCAGCCGTCTCATCACGGCCAACGGGGACGACCACGCGTGGGTCTGGCAGACCTCGGACCTGGCCGAGGCGGGGTCCTACGTCACCGCGTACCAGGCCGACGCGGTGGCGGTCGCGGCCGACAGCACCGTGGCGGCGGGCAACTACGCCGCCTACGAACCGGACCTCTACGTTTTCAGGCCCGGCACCACAGTCCCGGTCCAGGAGTACGACTTCCCCAACACCAGCCACACCACGGCCGCCGACACCGTGACCGTCGGGGGCCTGGCCTGGGAGCCGGGCGGCACCCGCCTGTTCGCGGTGACCACCAACGACGAGGGCGTGGTCTCCCTCCGCCTGCTGACCGACCCCGCGAAGGCCGTCACCACGGTGACGGTCAGCGCCCCGGCCAAGGCCGACCTGGCCAAGCGCCTCACGGTCACCGGCACAGCCTCCGCCGAGCTGCCGCTCGCGGCCGGCACCCCGCTGACGGTCACCCGCACCGACATGGAGTCCCCGAACGGCAAGGCGCTGCCCGACACCACCGTCAAAGCGGACGGCACCTTCTCGTTCACCGACACCCCGCCCGCCGGCAGCAAGGTCGAATACACCGTCCACTACGCCGGCGACACCGCCCACCTGGCCGCTGGCGGCACCGACACCGTCGATGTCTCCCGCCACGCCACCGGCCTGTCGGTGAACAAGAACGGCAACGTCTACTCCTACGGCACAGACGTGAAGTTCACCGCCCGCCTCGGCACGACGTACAAGAACCGCGTCGTCGAGATCTGGGCCAACCCCTACGGCTCCGACAAGCCCGACACCCTGATCAAGAAGGGCGCCGTCAACTCCGACGGCAACCTGTCGGCGACCGTGGACATGAAGCGCAACACCGTCGTCACCGCGGTCTTCACCGGCGACGCCCGCTACGCCCCGAAGACCGCGAAGTCGACCGCCTACGCCAAGGTGAAGATCTCCACCTCCGTCTCCAAGCACTACAAGACGGGCAGGATCGGCACCCACACGTACTACTACTTCCACAAGAGCACCGACCCGGTGCACGCCACGACCATGACCCGCCACCAGGCCCGCGAGCAGATCCTTCAGATCCAGGTGTACGCCAACGGCACCTGGCACACGACGGTGACCGACGAGTTCCCGCTGAGCTCCAAGGGGGTGTCCACGATCCACCTGGAGGCCCCGGGCAAGTCCGGCGTGCATGCCCGGATCCGCTCCTCGTACATCAAGAACTCGGAGGACAACGTGAACTACACCACCCACGGTGCCTGGAAGTACCTCTACTTCACCAGCTGAGCCCAGGCCGGCGGGCACCGCCGCTCCTGCCCGCCCGGGCATGTCATCCGCGCTCAGCTGGACTCTGCCCATCGGCTGCGACATCGTCGCAGCCGATCATCACCTACCACCGGCTCACGGCTGCCGGCTGCCGGCTGCCGGCTCACGGCTGCCCGCTGCCCGCTGCCCGCTGCCCGCTGGAACAGGTTCCGCGGTGGGCAGCAGCGCGGACAACATAGCCCGTGTCCAGGATTCCGGGTCAAGGCCCAAACGCTTGTGCCGGACCTCTACGCTGCCGATCGCTCCGTCCAGGCCTGTTCCAGCGCCTGGGTGAACATCTCGGCCGGCTGAACGCCACTGACCCCGTAGCGCCGGTTCAGGACGAAGAACGGTACTCCACTCGCGCCCATCTCGGCGGCCAACCGTTCGTCGGCCCGCACCTCTTCAGCGTACGCATCCGGATTGTCGAGCACTTCTCGCGCTCCGGCCTCGTCCAGTCCCACCTCGACGGCCAGGCTCACCAGAGTCTCCCTGTCATAGACCGAACGCTCGTCCGCGAAGTTCACCCGGAAGGCGAGATCCATCAACTCGACCTGAAGGTCGGAGGACTTGGCGAAGTGCAGGAGACGGTGAATGTCAAAGGTGTTCCCGAAGACACGCCCGCCGATGCGGAACCCCAGGCCCACGGACGCCGCCATGGCCGCAGCCTGCTCTTCCCTGGCGATCTGTTGCTCACGGGTGCGCCCGTACTGTGCCGCGACCGCGTCGATGATCGGTACGGTGCCGGTTTCGGCCTCCGGATTGAGCTCGAACGACCGGTGCACCAGCTCCACCCGATCACGGTGCGCAAAGGCCGCGAGCCCCTGACTGAATCGCGCATTACCGACATAACACCACGGGCATGCTATATCGGTCCAAATCTCAACGCGCATATGCGGCATCTCCCTGCATGTGAGGGCCGCACGCGTACAGAACCTGCAGCACGGCGGCGAGGGCGCCCGGCCCGACCGGCGAGACGTGACACCCCTGTACATTACCTACTAGACGACCGGTCGCCTAGCATAGGCGACCGGACAGCCGGCCGCAAACACGGGCATTGTGATGTGGTCCCGGTACGGGCACTCCGCCGCATGGCGGAAAGACGGCAGCCGGTGCGCGAGTCCGAAAACCGGAACGGGCGTCAGGACCTCTACGAACACCCCGGCCGCGGGGCAGGCGTTCACGCGCCTGACGAAGAAGCTCGGCCTGCCGCCGGTGCGCTGCACGACCTGCGGCACTGCGCGGCAACGCTGTCTCTGGCCGCCGGCCCGCACATGAAGGCGATCCGGATGCCACTGGGGCACGGTTGCCGCTCGCTGACGGCTGACACCTACACCTCGGTGCTGCCGCAGTTCGGGGAAGCCCAGGCCCAAGCCCCGCTCGCCCTGGTTCCGCGCGAGTCGCCGGCGCGGCGGGATGCCGCCCAGGAACCGGGCCGGAGGCGAAGCCCGACGTTCCCACGGGATCAGCAGACCCCTCGGAGATCAACTCCAAGGGGTCGTTTCCATGCCTTGACGCAAGTCGGAGAGCCGCCTGTCGGATTCGAACCGACGACCTTCGCTTTACAAGAGCGGTGCTCTACCAGCTGAGCTAAGGCGGCATGGCGGGCCGCCCACATTCATGGACGGACGCCAGCAAGCAGTGTACCCAGCACGTAGCGGGGGGCGGGCCGGAAATTCGTCACCATCGAAGGGCCTCGGACTACTGACAAGCAGGTGGGTGGCCAGGTAGCGTCACCCGAAGTCCATGAATTCATGGACTAGACCTCTTTCCTTTACTCGGATCGTCCGGCACGTTCCTGCCGGTGAAGGGACCACATCACCATGGCCACTGTCACTTTCGACAAGGCAACCCGGATCTACCCGGGCTCCGAGAAGCCCGCTGTGGACGGCCTGCAGATCGACGTCGGCGACGGGGAGTTCCTCGTCCTCGTCGGCCCGTCCGGCTGCGGCAAGTCCACCTCCCTGCGCATGCTGGCCGGCCTGGAGGACGTCAACGCCGGCGCCATCCGCATCGGTGACCGGGACGTCACCCACCTGCCGCCGAAGGACCGGGACATCGCGATGGTGTTCCAGAACTACGCGCTCTACCCGCACATGACCGTCGCCGACAACATGGGCTTCGCGCTCAAGATCGCCGGTATCAACAAGGCGGACATCCGCAAGCGGGTGGAGGAGGCCGCGAAGATCCTCGACCTCACGGAGTACCTCGCGCGCAAGCCGAAGGCGCTCTCCGGCGGTCAGCGGCAGCGTGTGGCGATGGGCCGCGCGATCGTGCGTGAGCCGCAGGTGTTCCTGATGGACGAGCCGCTGTCGAACCTCGACGCCAAGCTGCGCGCCTCGACCCGTACCCAGATCGCGACGCTCCAGCGGCGCCTGGGCACCACCACCGTCTACGTCACCCACGACCAGGTCGAGGCCATGACGATGGGCGACCGGGTCGCGGTGCTCAAGGACGGCCTGCTCCAGCAGCTGGACACGCCGCGCTCGATGTACGACCGCCCGGCGAACCTGTTCGTGGCCGGCTTCATCGGCTCGCCCGCGATGAACCTGGTCGAGGTGTCGATCGTCGACGGTGGCGTCAAGTTCGGGAACTCGATCATCCCGGTGAACCGGGAGTCGATCTCGGAGGCGTCGAGCAAGGGCGACTCCACGGTCACCGTGGGCATCCGGCCGGAGCACTTCGACCTCGTCAGCGACGAGACCGAGGGCCTGTCCAAGGGCGACCCGGCCGGCGTGCCGGTGACGGTGAACGTGGTCGAGGAGCTGGGCTCCGAGAGCAACGTCTACGGCACGGCGAGCATCGGCGGCACGGAGAAGGACCTGGTCATCCGGGTGCACGGCCGCAAGGTGCCGGAGAAGGGCGAGGTCATCCACGTGGTGCCGCGCGGTGGCGAGACGCACGTGTTCTCCACCTCGTCCGGCGAGCGCCTCAGCGACTGACCCAGGACGCCGTCCAGGACCTGACGGCCCGGTTCTCCTTACGGGGGACCGGGCCGTACGTCTGTGCGCAGCCTGTCGACAAACACCCTCAACCGACGGCCTTTCGAGCATGTTCGTCAACCCGCTCCCAAACGATCCAGGGGATTTCATCACTCGTCAGAGTGGCTAAATGTCGCCATATCATTACTCCTCGCTACCATCACTGCCGTGAACCAGGTAGCCAGCCGCATCGGCAAGACACTCGCCTTCGTACTCCCGGTCGTCCTCGTACTCTCCGGGACCCTCGCCGTCACCCGCGTCCCGTGGGCCTCGTCGGCGTCCGAGGCCCAGACCCTCACCGCCGCGCACCCCCGGGCCGCGGACGTCACCCGTTCCGCCCCGCAGGAGGTGCTGCGGCGCCGACTGCTCGGCGAGCTCCAGGAGAAGAACCCGGGCTCCGCGCTGACCAGCCTCCAGCGGGAGATGGCGGAGCGTCCGTCGCTCGCCCAGTACTGCGGCTCCATCGCACGGTCCCTGGGCCGTGCCGCCGCGGTCCGTTACGGCTCGCAGCGCGCCCAGAACTGGTCCCGGCCGGTGTGTGACACCGCCTTCGCGAGCGGCGTCGCTTCGCTCGGCTGACCTGGAGACCTGGGGCCATGACCTCACGTAGGGTGCGCTTCATGACAGGCGCGCTCCCTTCCGTCACCCAGGCCGTCCTCCTCGCCGGAGGGCAGGGGTCGCGACTGCGGCCCTATACCGACACCCGCCCCAAGCCGATGATCGAGATCCCGGGCACCGGGACACCGATCATCGGCCATCAACTCACCTGGCTGGCCGCCGAGGGCGTCACCGACGCCGTGGTCTCGTGCGGCCACCTCGCCGATGTCCTCCAGGAGTGGCTGGACTCGACGGACCTGCCGCTGCGGGTCACCACCGTCGTCGAGACCGAGCCCCTCGGGCGCGGCGGCGGCCTCAAGTACGCCGCCAAGTCCCTGCCCCGGCCCGACGAGGCCTGGTACGCCACCAACGGCGACATCTGGACCCGCTTCTCGCTGCGCGAGATGGCCGCCTTCCACTACGAACGCGCCGCCACCGCCACCCTTGCCCTCGCCCGGCCGCGGATCCCCTGGGGCGCCGTCGAGACCAACGAGTTCGGCCAGGTGCTGGACTTCGTCGAGTCGCCGCCGTCACCGTTTCTCATCAACGCCGGTGTGTACGTCTTCGACCCGGAGTTCACCGGGCTGCTGCCCGAGCGCGGCGACCACGAGCGCACCACCTTCCCCCAACTGGCCCGGGAACGGCGGCTGGCGGGCTACCCGCTGCCCCAGGGGGCCTACTGGCGGGCCATCGACACCGCGAAGGACCTCACCGAGGCGGCGAAGGAACTGGCCGCTCAGCCGCCGCTGTAGGGCTTCGCCGGATACGGCACCGCATACGTGAAAGGGGCGGGCCGGAAGGAATTGTCCTTCCGGCCCGCCCCGTTCACGTACCCGTCCGCGTACCCGTTCACGTACCCGTCCGCGTACCCCTCCGCGTGCGGCTCAGGCGGCTCCGCGCGGCGAGGAGGCCGGGCGGCGTTCGCCGGACATGCCCAGCAGCCAGCCGGAGGTCTCCCCGCTGCCGAGGAGGCCGCCGAGAGCGCCGCCGCTGTCCGAGGAACCGCCGCCGCTGCCGCCGCCGCTTCCACCGCTGCTGCTGCCGCCGCCACTGCCGCCCGTGCTGCCGCCGCCTCCGCTGCTGCTGCCGCCCCCGGAGGTCGGGGAGGGCACGCTGCTGCTGTGCGTCGGCCGGGGCGCGGCGGACGGCACCGACTGGACGGGGCTCGTCCCGGTACCGCCGGTGGTACCGCTCTGCCGGGCGGCACCCCTCGTCGGCGTCGAGGAGGAGCCGGCCGACGTGGCGGACGGCTTGGCCGAGGCCGACGGCGAGGCGTCCGCCGACTTCGAGGCCGACGGCGTACCGGAGGAGCTGCCGCTGGCCTCGCCGGAGACCTCCGGCAGCGGGGAGCCGTTCTGGTTGTTGGTGGGCAGGTCGGTCGGGCCGGGCAGCTCGGAACGCGTCGACGTGGACCGTACGGCCGCGCCGAGCGTGGAGCCGACCACCAGGGTCAGCCCGACCAGCACCGTCGCCAGCACCATGCCTCGGCGCAGCACCCGGCGGCGCAGGTCCCACAGGTCGGCGCGGGGGCCGAGCCGGCGCCAGGCCTCGCCGGCGAGGCGGCCGTCGACCGAGTAGACCGGGGCCCCGGCGATGACCAGCGGGCTCCAGGCGGCCAGGTAGATGATGTCCGGCGCGTCGTAGACCGCGACGGTCCGCCAGCTCACCGTCAGCAGCAGCGCGGCGGACAGCAGTACGCCGACGCCGGCCGCCACCCGCTGCCACAGGCCGCAGATGGTCAGCACACCGGCGATCACCTGGAGGAAGGCGATGGTCAGACCCGCGCCCACCGGATGCCCGAGGGCGAGGTCGCGCAGCGGCTCCGCGGCGGCCCAGGGGTGCAGGGAGGCCAGCCAGGTGACCATGGAGCCGCGCTTGCCGCCGTCGAAGTAGACCGGGTCGCAGAGCTTGCCCATGCCGGCGTAGATCGAGATGAAGCCGAGGAAGACGCGCAGCGGCAGCAGCACGATGCCGAGGTTCATCCGGCGGCCCGGATACCAGGCGTGCCGCACCGGATCCGCGTGCTTGCGGCCCCGGCGTCGCTCGCCGACCGGGAACTCCTCGTCCGGATCGCCGTACCCGTCGTCGAAGGCGCCCTGCGCGGGGAGCATTCCGCCCAGCATCTCGCCGGGCGCCGGCCCGGAGGGAGGCCGGCGCGGCCCGGCGACCGTCGGGTGCGGTCGTGTCCGGTCGTCGATCCGGGGCAGGACCTGGGTCGTCGCCCCGGCCGGCTCGGCGGCCTCCGCGACACCGGCTCCCATGACGTTCTGCATCAGCTGCGCCTGCGACGCCGACACGACATGCGTGCGCCGCTGCGCGGCGGCGGAGGGGCGCACTGCGCTCGGGATGAGCGGCATCCGCTGGTTCCGTTGCAGCGCCCGGGCCGACGCCGCCCCGAGCTGCACGCGGAAGCTCGCGTGATTGACGATGACCTGCGCCGGGTCGGAGTGCACCTTCACCATGCTGAGCGCGGGCTCGTCCGGTGCCGACGACGACCGTCCCCCCGGGGGCGTGCGGGCTGTTCTGGTGTCCACACTCATCTAACCGAGTGACGCGCGATTAGGACACTGTCTGACGGGTCACGACATGTCGGAGCCGCGTCAAGCAGCGCCCTGCCCCGGCGGCGCGCCCCGCGCAGGCGGCGGCGTGCCCCCGCTCAACCCCGCCAACGCGCCCGCTCAGCCCCGCCGGCGCCCCCGCTCAGCCCCGCCAACCCGCCCGCGCTCAGGCCCGGCGGCGCGCCGCCTCGTACAGCACGATCCCCGCCGCGACACCCGCGTTGAGGGACTCCGCGCCGCCCGGCATCGGGATCCGGACCCGTACGTCGCAGGTCTCGCCGACCAGCCGGGACAGGCCCTTGCCCTCGGAACCGGCGACGATGACCACCGGGCCGGAGAGCGCCTCCAGCTCGTGGAGCTCGACCTCGCCGTCGGCGGCCAGGCCGACGACGGTCAGGCCGGCCTTCTGGTACGCCTCAAGGGTCCGGGTCAGGTTCGTGGCACGGGCGACCCGGACCTTGGCGGCGGTACCGGCCGAGGTCTTCCAGGCACCGGCGGTCATACCGGCCGCGCGGCGCTCGGGGACCACCACGCCGTGACCGCCGAAGGCGGCGACGGAGCGGACGACCGCACCGAGGTTGCGGGGGTCGGTGACGCCGTCGAGGGCCACGATCAGCGGGTCGTCGTGGGCGTCGGCGGCGATGTCGGCCAGTTCCTCGGGGTGCGCGTACTCGTACGGCGGGATCTGGAGGACCAGGCCCTGGTGGTTGAGGCCGTTGGTGATGCGGTCCAGCTCGGGGCGCGGGGCCTCCATCAGCGGGATGCCGCGCTCGGTGGCGAGCTTGACGGCCTCGCGGACGCGCTCGTCGGTGTCGATGAACTGCTGGACGTACACCGCCGTCGCCGGGATGTCCGCGCGCAGCGCCTCGACCACCGGGTTGCGCCCGGCGACCAGCTCCGAGGTGGACTTGGAACCGCGCCCGGACGGGCGGCGCGACTGCCCGGACGAGGCCGAGGCGCGCTTGGCCGCGGCGTTGGCGATGCGGTTCTTCTTGTGTCCCTTGCGGACGTCGGCGGGCGGCGTCGGCCCGCGGCCCTCCAGGCCCTTGCGCCGCTGCCCGCCGCTACCGACCGTCGCGCCCTTCTTGTTGGACGTGCGCCGGTTTCTCCGCTGGCTGTTGCCGGCCATGGGTCACCCAATCTCTTACTGCTCGGTGCTGCTCAGACAAAAGTCGTATGTATATGCGGTCAAGGGTCCCTCAGTGCGAGCCGAGAGACCACCGCGAGCCGCTCGGGGTGTCCGTGATCTCCAGCCCGGACTGCTGCAGCTGGTCACGGATGGCGTCGGCCGTGGCGTAGTCCTTGCGGCCCCGCGCGGCTGCCCGCTGCTCCAGCACCAGCCGTACGAGGGAGTCGACCACCCCGTGCAGATCCGCGCCGCGCTCGCTCTCGCCGGAGGCCCAGTGCTCGTCGAGCGGGTCCAGGCCGAGGACGCCCAGCATGGCGCGTACCTCCGACAGGCGGGCGACGGCGGTCTCCTTGTCGTCGGCGCCGAGCGCGGAGTTGCCCTGCCGGACAGCGGTGTGGACGATCGCCAGCGCCTGCGGGACCCCCAGGTCGTCGTCCATCGCCTCGGCGAAGGCCGGCGGCACCTCGCGGGCCGGCTCGACGGTCTTGCCCACCTTCTCCCGCACCCGCTGCACGAAGCCCTCGATGCGCGCGAAGGCCGACTCCGCCTCGCGCAGGGCCTCCTCGCTGTACTCGATCATCGAGCGGTAGTGCGGGGTGCCCAGGTAGTAGCGCAGCACGATCGGCCGCCAGCGCTTGGTCATCTCGCTGACCAGCACCGAGTTGCCGAGCGACTTGCTCATCTTCTCGCCGCTCATGGTGACCCAGGCGTTGTGCACCCAGTAGGCGGCGAAGTCGTCGCCCAAGCCCTTGGCCTGGGCGATCTCGTTCTCGTGGTGCGGGAAGATCAGGTCGATGCCGCCGCCGTGGATGTCGAAGGCGGAGCCCAGGTACTTGTGGGCCATCGCCGAGCACTCCAGGTGCCAGCCGGGACGGCCGCGCCCCCAGGGGGTCTCCCAGCTCGGCTCGCCGGGCTTGACGGCCTTCCACATCGCGAAGTCGCGCGGGTCGCGCTTGCCGGTCTCGCCCTCGCCGGAGGGCTGGAGGAGGTTGTCCAGCTCCTGGTTGGAGAGGCTGAGGTAACCGTCGTACGAGCGCACGTCGAAGTAGACGTTGCCCTCGGCCTCGTAGGCGTGGCCCCGCTCGATCAGGCCGCGCATCATCTCGATCATCTCGGGGACGTGCCCGGTGGCGCGCGGCTCGTACGTGGGCGGCAGGCAGCCCAGCGCGTCGTAGCCGGAGTTGAAGGCCCGCTCGTTCTCGTAGCCGATGGACCACCAGGGGCGGCCCTGCTCTGCGGACTTCGCGATGATCTTGTCGTCGATGTCGGTGACGTTGCGGATGAAGGTGACGTCGTAGCCGCGGTAGGCGAACCAGCGGCGCATGATGTCGAAGTTGAGGCCCGACCGGATGTGCCCGATGTGCGGGGCCGCCTGCACGGTGGCGCCGCACAGGTAGATCGAGACACAGCCCGGGACAAGCGGGACGAAGTCACGGACCTGGCGCGCGTCGGTGTCGTACAGGCGAATAGTCACGCATCAAGGGTAGTGGCCCGAAGTGGGTGTCGTGGCCGTGTGGTAGCGGGGTTCACGGTCTTGTGACGGTGCGGCTCACTCTTACGAGTGCCGGTTCACCACCAGCGCGGTCGCGACCGCCGCCAGTCCCTCCTCGCGCCCGGTGAAACCGAGACCGTCCGTTGTGGCGCCGGAGACCGAGACGGGGGCCCCGACCGCCCCCGAGAGCACCTTCTGCGCCTCTTCGCGCCGCTTGCCCACCTTCGGCCGTACGCCGACGACCTGTACGGCGACGTTGCCGATCTCGAAGCCCGCCTCGCGCACGATCCGGGCCGCCTCCGTGAGCAAGGTCACACCGGACGCGCCGGCCCATTCCGGGCGACCGGTGCCGAAGTGCGCCCCGAGGTCGCCGAGTCCGGCGGCGGAGAACAGCGCGTTGCAGGCGGCGTGCGCGACCACGTCGGCGTCGGAGTGCCCGGCCAGGCCGTCGCCCTCGCCCTCCCAGAGCAGCCCGGCCACCCACAGGGGCCGGCCGGGCTCGAAGGCGTGGATGTCGGTGCCGATACCGACCCGGGGGATCCCGGAGGGCGTCTCAGTAGCCATCGGTTGCGCGCCTCCTGGCGAGTACGGCCTCGGCGAGTACGAGGTCGAGCGGACGGGTGACCTTGAAGGCCTCCTCGTGGCCCGGCACGACCACGACCTGGACGCCGAGCCGCTCGACCATGCCGGCGTCGTCGGTGACCTCGGAGGTGATGGTGGCATGGGCCCTGACGAGGGTGGCCCGGTCGAAGCCCTGCGGGGTCTGCACGGCACGCAGCAGGGCCCGGTCGGGGGTGCCGGTCACGGCGTCGGTCGCCGGGTCGATCTGCTTGACGGTGTCCGCGAGCGGCAGCCCGGGTACGACGGCGGGGGCCCCGTCGCGCACGGCGGCGGCGACGGCGTCGACCAGGTCGACCGGGACCAGCGGGCGGGCGGCGTCATGGACCAGGACGACATCGACCTCGTCGGGGAGCGCGGCCAGGCCCAGCCGGACCGACTCCTGGCGGCTCTCACCGCCGGCGACGACCCTTATGTCCCGGGTCTCGGGGAGCCCGTGGCTGTCCAGCAGGGCACCGACCTCGGCGACCCCGTCGGGCGGGGCCACCACCACGACCAGCGACACCGCGCGGGCGCGGGTCATGGCCCTTACGGCGTGCACCAGGATCGGGAGGCCGCCCAGCGTGCGCAGCGCCTTGGGCGCGCCGGGGCCGAGACGGACTCCGCGTCCGGCGGCGGGAATGACAACGGCGGTAGTCAGGTTTGTGTCCTTGGCCGAGGTGGGTATCGCCTCAACGAGCCGGGCGCGTAACCCTCGCGGGGCCCTTCCGTGAACCCCGCGTCGGTGACGGCCGCCCGGAATCGTCAAGCGCGCTGACGCGCGTAAGTATCGCGCACGACGCGACCGCGTACGGCGACATGCCGAGCTTATCGATCTTGGCCGGCTCGATCCCGGCCCGGGTCGTTCCCCGCTCCGACGTCATGGGCGGCGTCACGGGGGACAGGCCTGCGGCATCCGGACGCGCGCATGCCGCAGTGCCCGGCGTGCGTATCGCACCGGGCACCGCGGCATGTCGAACTTCAGGACGCGAGAACCTCGTCGAGGAGCGCCTCGGCCTTGTCCTCGTTGGTGTTCTCAGCGAGTGCGAGCTCACTGACCAGAATCTGGCGGGCCTTGGCGAGCATGCGCTTCTCGCCGGCCGACAGCCCGCGCTCCCGCTCACGACGCCACAGGTCGCGGACCACTTCGGCGACCTTGATCACATCGCCCGAGGCGAGCTTCTCCAGATTTGCCTTGTAGCGGCGGGACCAGTTGGTGGGCTCCTCGGTGTACGGTGCGCGCAGCACCTCGAAGACCCGGTCCAACCCCTCCTGACCGACCACGTCACGTACACCGACGAACTCCGCATTGTCCGCGGGCACACGTACCGTCAAGTCGCCCTGGGCGACCTTGAGCACCAAGTAGGTCTTGTCCACGCCTTTGATCTGGCGGATTTCGATAGCCTCGATCAGCGCGGCCCCGTGATGGGGATAGACCACGGTGTCGCCAACCTTGAACGTCATGTGACAGGTACCCCTTCCGTGGCTATCCATGCTAACACGGGAACGGCCCGTTCTGAATGGCGTTTTCGCAGGTCAGGGCATATCTCGGGGCTTGACAAGTGCGGCCGGGGCGTGCTGGAGGCGACGCCTCCGGCGAGGTATTCGCAGGTCGGAGCGGGTGTGCGGGGAGGGCGAAACGCCCCCGTCACACACCCCGGAGTGACACGGACGGGGGAGATACATCCACTTTTGTCCCTCCCCTGCGAGTGGACAACCGCTACTCCGTTCGGCCCTCGGCACCACCGGGTGATCCAATTTCGTACGGGCCCGGATTTACGGCCGGTGGACCGCCGTTAAATCGATCTTGCGCGGTGCGGGAATCGTCCGGCGTAATCCCGGAAAGGATTCCGGACCGCCGCGCGGGTGACGACCGGCTCGCCGAAGGCCGCCCCGGTGCGGGCCCACGGCGGCGGCTCGGTAACCTAAGGCCGCTGTCAGTCGCCTTGCCCCGTACCCCGTACGGGGTGAACCCGCGTCCGTACGTGTGCCCTTACCTGTCCCCGTACCTGCCCTATAGGAGATGCCGCCGCCGTGAGCAGCAGCCTTCGACGCGGCGCCCTCGCCGCCGCCCTCGCGCTCTCGATCGCCCCGCTCGCCGCATGCGGCGCCGGTAACAACGCGCAGACGCTGGGGGTGAAGCCCGACAACGCGGCGACCACCGTCGGCGACATCCAGATCGCCAACGCGATCGTGCTGACCAAGGCCGACGCCCAGGGGGACTCCGTGGTCTCCGCCACCGTCTTCAACAACGGCAGCCAGAAGCAGACCATCCAGGCGGTCACCGTCGGCTCCGCCAAGAACGCCACGCTGGCCGACCGGGACGGCGGCCAGACCATCACCGTCCCGGCCCACGGCTCGGTGCTGCTGGGCGGCAAGGGCAACGCGTCGGTGTCCGTCCCGCACAGCGGCGAGGGCAAGCGCGACGGCGACTTCCAGCAGGTCACCTTCGACATGAGCACCACCGGCGCGGTGTCGGTGCACGCCCTGGTCCGGCCGGCGACCGGCTATCTCGCCTCCTTCGGCCCGACGGCCGGCGCGTCGGCCTCCCCTTCGGCGTCCGCCTCGGCGAGCACGTCGTCGAGCGCCTCCGCGAGCTCCTCGGCCTCCGCTTCGGCCTCCGCCTCCGCCTCCGCCTCCAGCACGGGCTGAGGGGCCCGGGGCTCGGCCCCGGACCCCTCAGGCACATCACGCCACGCCGGGGTTTACGGCTCGAACTTGTAGCCGAGGCCCCGGACCGTGACGAGGTAGCGGGGCGCGCCCGGGTCGGGCTCGATCTTGGCGCGCAGCCGCTTGACGTGGACGTCGAGGGTCTTGGTGTCACCGACGTAGTCGGCGCCCCAGACCCGGTCGATGAGCTGCATACGGGTCAGGACGCGCCCGGCGTTGCGCAGGAGCATCTCCAGCAGGTCGAACTCCTTGAGGGGCAGGTCGACCTTGCCGCCGCCGACGGTGACGACGTGGCGGTCCACATCCATCCGTACCGGCCCGGCCTCCAGAGCGGCCGGCGAGATCTCCTCGGGCTCGCCGCGGCGGCGCAGGACGGCCCGGATCCGCGCGACCAGCTCGCGCGAGGAGAACGGCTTGGTGACATAGTCGTCGGCTCCTATCTCCAGGCCGACGACCTTGTCGATCTCGCTGTCCTTGGCGGTCACCATGATGACCGGGACATTGGACTTCAGCCGCAGCTGACGGCAGACCTCGGTGCCGGGCAGACCCGGCAGCATCAGGTCGAGAAGAACCAGGTCGGCGCCGTTGCGTTCGAACTCGTCCAGCGCGTCGGGCCCGGTCGCCGATACGGCGACCTCGAAGCCCTCCTTGCGGAGCATGTACGACAGCGCGTCGCTGAAGGATTCTTCGTCCTCTACGACGAGTACACGGGTCACGGAAGGACCTCCGGGGCAGGGATGTGATCAGGGAACGTCTCGTACAGACGGCCGTCGTCGTCGGCCAGGGCGGCGGCGACAGGGTCGCGTGCGGCGATCCCGGACTCCGGGAGTCGCAGGGTGAAGGTGGAGCCCTGGCCTTCGGCGCTCCACACCGTGACCTCCCCGCCGTGCGAGGCGGCCACGTGCTTGACGATGGACAGACCGAGACCGGTGCCGCCGGTGGCGCGGGAGCGCGCCGGGTCGACCCGGTAGAACCGCTCGAAGATGCGGTCCCGGTCCTTCTCGGAGATGCCGATGCCCTGGTCGGTCACGGAGATCTCGATGAGATCGCCGCCGGGCGCGGCTATCCGGCGGCCCGCTATACCCACACGGGTGCGGACCGGGCTGTAGTTGACCGCGTTCTCGACGAGGTTGCCGAGTGCGGCGGCGAGCTGGCCGCGGTTGCCCCAGATCTTGAGATCGGGGCCGCCGCCGGTGGCCATGGTGATCTGCTTGGCGTTCGCCTGGTGCCGGCAGCGGTCGACCGCCTCGGCGACCAGGTCGTCGACCGGGACCGCCTCGGCGTCGTCCAGCGGGCTGTCGTCCTGGACCCGGGAGAGGTCGATGATCTCCTGGACCAGGCTGGTGAGCCGGGCGGCCTCGTGCTGCATCCGCCCGGCGAAGCGGATGACCGCCTCCGGGTCGTCGCTGGCGTCCATCACCGCTTCGGACAGCAGTGACAGCGCGCCGACCGGTGTCTTGAGCTCATGGCTGACGTTCGCGACGAAGTCGCGCCTTACGGCCTCGATCCGCCGGGCCTCGGTCAGGTCCTCCACCAGCAGCAGCACCAGCCGCGACCCGAGCGGGGCCACCCGCGCGGAGACCGCCAGCCCCTCGCCGCGGCCCGCGCCACGGCGCGGCAGCTCCAGCTCGACCTGGCGTATCTCGCCGTCCCGCCGGGTCTCGCGGGCCATCTGCAGCATCTGGTCGACGGCCAGCCGGCCGCCTCGTACCAGCCCGAGGGCGTACGCCGCCGAGCTTGCCTTGACGACCGTGTCGCCCTCGTCGAGGACGACCGCCGAGGAGCGCAGCACGGACAGGACCGTGTCGACACCCGGCGGCAGCACGACTGCTTCGTCGGACCGCATGGAGGCGCGGGTGGGACGGGCCTGCTCCCGCTCGCTCCAGCGGAACGCGAGCACCGCGATGACGCCGGTCAGAAGACCTGCGATCGCTGCTGCTGCGGCCACTGCCGCGTTCACGTCCATGCCCACCAGACTAGGCTGACGAATCAGGCTGGTCACAGCCATGGGAGCTGGTTCTCGAACGTACGTTGCCAAGAGTTCACCGTGGTGTCAGGACTGGTTCATCCTGGATGTCCGGCCGGTACGCGTTCACCCATGAGCGTGGGAGCGTGGGGACAGGCCAGTCTCTGGCCGTACGGAAACGCCAGAGGGAACGGAAGGACAGCGATGCGGGACGCATATCACGAGGAACTCGACTCGATCGGTGACGGTCTGGTCGAGATGGCCCGGCTGGTCGGCTCGGCGATCGGGAGGGCCACCACCGCGCTGCTCGACGCCGACCTGAACATCGCGGAGAGCGTGATCGCCGCCGACGAGAAGGTCGACGACCTGCAGCGCGAGCTGGAGAACCGGGCGGTCACGCTGCTGGCCCGGCAGCAGCCGGTCGCCACCGACCTGCGGATCGTCGTGACCAGCCTGCGGATGAGCGCCGACCTGGAGCGTTCCGGCGACCTGGCCAGGCACGTCGCCAAGCTGGCCCGGCTCCGCTTCCCGGCCAGCGCGGTCCCCGCCGACCTGCACAGCACCATCCTGGAGATGGGCCAGCTGGCGCAGCGCCTGATGGCCAAGGCCGCCGAGGTCATCGTCACCAAGGACGTCGACGACGCGCTCCAGCTGGAGCAGGACGACGACCGTATGGACGAGCTCCACCGCGCGCTCTTCCAGCACCTCCTGGACGACCGCTGGAAGCACGGCATCGAGACCGCCGTCGACGTGACCCTGGTCGGCCGGTACTACGAACGCTTCGCCGACCACGCCGTCTCGGTCGCCAAGCGGGTCGTCTTCCTCGTCACCGGTGAGCACGCGGACGAGCTCACCCCGCCCCCCACCCCGGTGGCGGCGGAGCCCGCCTGAGCGCTTTGTGCCTCTCTGCGCCGTTGATGCGCCGTTGATGCGCCCGCCCCGGGCCGCCTTCACTGGTGCGGAGGCATCAAGCCGAGGAGGGTAACCATGCAGGACTCCCCCACACCACCGACCGTCCGAGACCAGCCGTCACTTGAACTGGGCCCGTGGCCCGGCAGGACCCAGCTGCCGATACTCGGAGCGTGCGGCTGCGGTTCGGGCTGCGGGTGCGGCTGCCAGGCCGGCGGGGCCTGCCGCTGCGGAAGCTGCAGCTGCTGACCACACCTCTGCGCGACCATCGCTCAGCAGGCAGAGGCAGCGGCCCGCCCGGAACCCTCCGGACGGGCCGCTTCCGTACTGCGCCGCTACTGGGCCACTACCGGGCCGCTACGGGGCCGGTGGTCTCGCCGGTCCGAACCGCGTGCGATGGCGGTCACGGCTCAAGGTTCACCGTCAGAGTCGTCCCGGCTCCGGCCGGCCGCCTGAGCGTGAACGGCACCTTGTAGGAATCGGTTTCGCAGATCACGGTGGCCGTGGCCTTCTGGCTCTTGACGGGCACGTTCTTGAGCGTGATCGAGTACTTGCCGGCGTCCTCCACGTCCGTACCCCTGTCGGTACGCGTTTCCCGGTTGGTCGTTATGCTCACCGAGACGGCGCCGGAGCCGTCCGGGCAGTCATCGACGGATCCTGTGACGACGACCCTCTTGCTGTTGGGGTCGGCTCCCGCCTGGCTCGCTGCCGCGAGCGAGGCGACGGCTGTCAGTGGGAGCACCGCTGCGACGGCGAGAGTTGCAACGCGATTGCGCATGACTTCTCCTTGCTGCCAACGGCTGCGAAACAGATGCAGACGAATTCCCCCGTGTGACATCACCGTGGTGGGGTGACGAGGCTTCCTCTACCAAGGTCCGACTTCGGCCTGTGTGAATCAAGGGGAACAATTACCCACGAGTAGCGGGGTAGGACTACCCCGGCGCGGCTCTACGCCGGGTCGGTGAGGCCGTTCTCGATCGCGAGCCGGGTGAGGTCGGGCCTGCGCCGGGAACCGGTCTTCTCGCCGATCCGGTCGAGGTGCGAATGGACGGTGTGCTTGCTGATGCGCAGCTGGGAGGCGATTTCCTGGTCCGTCGCGCCGTTGGCGAGAAGCCCCAGGATCTCCTGCTCGCGGTCCGTGAAGTGCGGGGACCGTCTGAGCAGATGGCTGGCGGGCGCGGACACATAACTGCGGCCCGCGCCCACGACCCGGATCGCCGTCAGCAGTTCGTGCCCCTCGGCCTGCCGGCTCAGATAGCCACTGGCGCCCGCCTGGATCACCTGAACGGCGTCGATCTGCGGAGACGACGACACGACGATGACGGCATGTCCGCGCTCCCGCAGGCACACCACTGCCGCGACGAGCTTCGTCGGTGACTGCTGCAGGTCCATCAGGATCACTTGCGCGCCACGCAGGCCGTCGTCCGCGCCCTCGATCGACGGCGTGGTGACGACCAGGTGGAGGTCGGGAGCGGTACCGACCAGCTGGGAGAGGCCGTGCCGGTAGAGAGGGCAGTCCCCGATGACTCCGACGCGCATGGCTCCGGTGTTCACGGCCGACGACCGCCGCCTCGCGGCGCGCGGAGCCGGGCACGTCCCGCCGGTCCGGGCATGGCCGTGGCTGCGGCCTCGGCGCGACCGTTCATGGATCTCTCCGATCTCGCGCGGGCATCCTGCCCCCAGCCTCATCGGGACCGGGGAGTCCAGCGCGCCGGAATAGCCCGTCCGGGGCCACACGGCCACTGACAGCACAGCCGGTCCGGGAGTCGGGCGCTTCGGCCGCGGGATCCGCCCGCACTGAGGGCCCGCAGTGGCCCAGGTCATGACGATGCCCCCGACCGCGCCACAAGCGCGGGTCGGGGGCATGATCACGGAACCTACTTCTTCTTGCCCTGGGTCTTGCCCAAGAAGTTGGCGACCTGCGTATTCGCTGGTCCGAGCGGTGCCTCGCTGCGCCTGCGTAGGTGTCATTGGTCGTCGTTGGCCACTGTTGAGCAACCTCGTACGGCCCAGAGACGGCCCAGGACGCCAGGCCATCCACCGCACCGCACCTTCTGATCCGCTGACCCGACCGCGCCCTGGCGGGCGCACGCAACCAGCGGTTCACCCGCTGAGTTGACGACGTGACGCTGATCCAGAGGGGCGGTGCGAGGCGGGCGAGTGTGGGGGCGGCTCGCCCCGGCGTGACGTGCTGCTCTACGCGAGGACGACGAGACCGCCCGCTGATCCGTGGAGGCCCGCGACGGCGCCGTCGAGGGCAAGTGCCGCTGGTGGGATCTGGCATGCGAGCCCGACGCCACGCGCCTCGTTGTGATCTGATGGCGGACCCCATACCCGGGTGAGGTGTGGCGCGAGCTGCCGCCCGTGAGCCATCCCAGGGCATCGAAGAGTGTGTGGAAGACGTGGTCCACGTTGAATACCGACGGGTCAAGCCACACGTCTCGCTGCCAAGGTGGGTTGGCCAGGGCCAAAACCACGGTACGACGTGGACACGGTGATTCGCCATGAGTTGGGCGTCTTCGCTCACGGGTCCGAGCCTAGCGACCACAGCTTCAGGAGACGCCGGCGTTTTCGGGAGCACCGCTTTAGGAGCGTGGTGAGGCGAGTTGAGGTCTGACCTGCGGGATGCCGACTCTGGCGCCTGCCGGCTTCCGTCACTGTCAGCAGCCGCAGTTCCCCGTGAGTCCCCGCCCGATCCGGCGCGTTTGTGGCACGCGGAACTTCTGATCCGTAGCTCGATCTGATTGGGTTACTGGGCGGGGCGGTTGCTGCGGTTCCCGTACTTCGCTGCTGTGCAGAGCAGTCGGACCGCCCTGACCGCCCCGGTCATCGTCGCGTGCCGTTGCTGTCAACCAGCGGCGTCAGCTTGGATGGCCGTGTGGAATCTGTCGGCGACTGGCAACCTGTGCTGCGTATCGGTCATATCGGCCTGCATTTGGGCGTAACTTCGACCAATTGGGTGGTTGGTCGTCCCGGTGAGCCAGCACGGAATGCCGATCAAGTAATTCCCTGGCTCTTGCCTGCGTTGGAGAAGTCCTATGCGCACGTGCATGACACCCTGGCTCAGGGGGCGCTGACGTCAGAAGGAGCGCCGCTGTGGGATGAAGTAGTCCGGTGCGCGTTGCTCGAAGGCAGTGAGCATTGGTCGGGTCGCCCGGGGGGATCTCACCCCCGGGCTCCCACAGAACGGAGCGTGACAGTCTCCCGTCACTCCGCTCTTATCACTCTGATCACCAGAAACACGGTGTCCAAGCCCAGTGGGCGAAGAGCCTGGGGTGCCGGCTGGTGATGCGTTGCCAGCACTTGTGGGCTGCTTTGAACGACCGAAATCGCTTGTACTTCTTGCGGATCCAGCGCATCAGGTAGGCGCTGATGCGCCGTAGGAGGGGTAGCAGTTCCGAGCGGTAGAACGCTCCGTAGTACTGCATCCACCCGCGGACGATCGGGTTGATCTTGCGGGCCAGTTCGGCGAAGGTGAGGCCGATCCGCAGGTGGATCCGCCAGGAGCGGACCTCCCCACTGATCTTCTTCAGGGCCTCCTTGCTGATCGCGGGCAGGAAGTTGGTGAAGTTCTTCCCTCTCCTGTTCCGCGCCCTGCGGGCCTGGAACGTGAACCCGAGGAAGGTGAACGACGTGTGCTCGTAGGCACCGCGCCGGTTTCCGTCCTTGCAGTACACGATCTTGGTTTTGTCGGGGTGCAGCCGCAGCCCGACCTCTTCCATCCTGTTCCCGAGCGCCGTCAGGACCTGTTGGGCCTGGCGCTCGCTGACGCAGTGCACGACCGCGTCGTCGGCATACCGTTCGAACTGGACATCCCGGAAGGCCCGGGCCAGCCACAGGTCGAATGCGTAGTGCATGAACAGGTTCGCCAGCACGGGCGAAACGGCAGACCCCTGCGGGGTCCCCCGGTTCCGCTTCTGCAAGGTGCCGTCGGGCAGTTGAAGCGGCGCCTGGAGCCATCGCTTGACATACAAAATCACCCAGACGGCATCGGTGTGAGCCTCCACGGCCTTGACGATGAGGTCCCACCGGACGCTGTCGAAGAATTTCTGAATGTCGAGATCGATCACCCAGTCTTTCCTCCAGCACCGTTCCCGGCAGCGTTCCACCGCATCCAGGGCCGACCGACGTGGCCGGTATCCATAGGAATCCTCGTGGAACGCAGGCTCCACCCGGACTCCGAGGTGCCTGGCCACCACGGTCTGAGCAACGCGATCGGCGACAGTGGGAATACCTAGCATTCTTGTGCCGCGATCATGCTGCTTCGGGATCTCCACCGCTCGCACCGGAGGGGGAAAGTAAGCCCCTGACGACATCCGATTCCAGATCTTGTACAGGTTGCCCCGAAGATCTGATTCAAAGTCAGCAATGGACTGCCCATCCACTCCCGGCGCGCCCTGATTCCTCTTTACCTCCTGGAACGCCTCCCAGACTTCCCACTTCGAAATATCAAACGACTTCTCCGACGACTTCAACTGGTCCCTCGACTCCTCCCGGAGAACCTCCGGTTGGTCAAACTCCCACAGTCACGAGTGACCCGGCCCCTTCGCTCCACCCCCATTACAGGGGCTTCAGCACTACTACGGGCCGGTCCGCCGACATGCCCCGCGACGGTACTCGGATCCTCACGGTGGTCACCGCTTGGAGTGCTCCCTCTCGCGCCCGCACCGGGCTGCAGTGTCGAGGCATGTCTTCCCACGTTCCGTACAAGAGCAGCAGATCAGGCTCACGTCACCTCCATGCCGGACACCGCCTGGCCAATAAACGGGAACCCGCCAGACTCTTCCCGGAGCAAAAGCCATCGCCCCGGTTTTGATGCCACTTGAGTTGGATAACGACACGTCATCAGTGATTCGCTCGCGCTCGTCTTCCTGATCCCCACCTGACACTTCAAAGAGTGCCTTTTCCACATCGCTCACCACGGTCGCGTCACCGCTTCCGCAGCATGTGGCGGTTTGGAGCCTCCCCCCGCAGGGCGGCTCCGAAGGGCCAAATCCTTCATCTCCTGCACAGCATCAATCGCAGCGGCTCTCCTACATTGAGCCCCTCCTCTTGTTCGTGGCACACAGCACTTTCCAACTTAAAGTTGCAGGTCGCGGGGCTGGCGTGGGCCGTGGGTGGGGCACTCGGGCCGATCGAGGCCGTGATCGCTAGCAGGTGATCATCGGTCAGCGGTCGACCCCGGCACGCCGGCGGCCGAAACGGCAATGCCTGCCGTAAAGGTGCGGCATGCCACGCTGCTGCGTCCGCCTGCGGCCTTTACAGCTGTGTGTCCGCACCTTCGAGCGGGATCGCCCGAGGGCCGTCATGCAGGAGCCGGCGGGAAATCGCACGGGCCGTCGCCCGCACGGCCGGGCCGTAGCCCGCATCCGCGAAACGCGTGCTGGGCGCCACGACCGACAACGCCGCCACCACCTTGTCGCCGTCCCGCACCGGCGCGGCCACGGTACTCAGCCGCCACGGATGACTCTGGCGACCGAAGGCGTAGTCACCGCGCCGTACCTCCGCGAGCACACGGCGCAGGTCGGCCGGCGTACGGATGTCGTCATCGCTGTGCCTCCGACGCCGGTGGACGTCAGCGGCAGGCGGCCCCCCACGCGGAAGCGCACGGGACTGGCATCGAGTGCCGAAAGCCGCTCGACGAGCAGCGCCTCCCCCTGGTCGCGCACAGCAAGCAGCACGTGCTGACGGGTGACATGGAAGAGATCTTCCATGAATGGCATGGCCACGGACCGCAGCCCGTGTCCACGCGGTGCCAGGGAAGCGGTCTCCAGCAAACGCAGCCCCACGACGTAGCGGCCGTCGTCGAGCCGTTCCAGTGCACCCACATGGACGAGCGAGCGGGCGAGCCGCAGTGCACTGGTGCGGGGAATGCCGCTCCGCTGTGCGAGTTCGGCGAGGGGGAGCGCACGATGGTCGCTGTCGAACGCGCTGAGCAGGGCGAATGCCCGGTCGATGACCGGTTGCCCCGCAGCGGGCCTGCCTCCGCGTCTGCGTCGGGTGTCGCCGTGACTCGGTGTTTCATTCATCGGAATCACTCATGCCAGCCTACGACCGCTTTCCTACGGTGACACACATACCGAACCGCGAACCCGGGAGATCCGCATGACCTTGGCCGGACTCATCGACGTCCACGCCCACTTCGTCACCGACAGCTACGTCGCCGCGGCCCGATCCGCCGGCATCGAACACCCGGACGGGATGCCTGGCTGGCCCACATGGAGTGTCGAACAGCATCTCGGCATGATGGAGCGCTCGGGGATCGAGAAGTCCTACCTGTCGGTGTCCTCCCCGGGCGTGCACTTCGGGGACGACAGCGCGGCCCGCGCCCTCGCCCGTGAGGTCAACGTCTTCGCCGCCGGGGTGCGCACTGCGCATCCGCGGCGGTTCGGTCACTTCGCTTCCCTGCCTCTGCCCGACGTCGAGGGCTCGCTCACCGAGGCCGCCCATGCACTCGACGTACTCGGTGCCAACGGAGTGGCGGTAAAGACCAATCACCACGGCCTCTACCTCGGCAACCCCGAGTTCGAGCCGCTGTGGGAGGACCTCGACCGCCGCGGCGCCGTCGTCTTCGTCCATCCCACGTCACCGCCCCACGCCGACGACGTCTCCCTGGGCCGACCGCGGCCGATGCTGGAGTTTCTCTTCGACGTCGCCCGCACCGCGAGCGACCTGCTCTTCCGCGGCGTCCTGACCCGGAATCCGCGGATCCGCTGGATCCTGACCCACGGCGGCGGGGCGCTCCCGCTGCTCGCCGACCGCATGGAACTGTTCCGCGCGCTGGGCGGCGGGCCCGTGGACGAACCGAGCGCCGTGGAACAACTCGGCCGCCTCTGGTACGACATGGCCGGGACGCCCTTCCCCCGCCAGATCCCGGCCCTCGCCGCAGCGTTCGGCGTCGAACGCCTCCTGTACGGCAGTGACTACTGCTGGACACCGGACGAGGCAGTGCTCGCTCAGGTCGAGGCCGTCGGTTCCGCGGCGCAGCCGTCCGCCACTGACACCTGGCGGGACCTCACCACCCGCAACGCGCGCCAACTGTTCGCCTTGTGGAAGGCGTCTCGAAGTCACCCGGACTGACGTGCCGATTCATGCTGAGAGCCCAGACCTGCATGCCGGGCGCTGGAAGACTGCACCAGTTTGGAAGACCCCGTACGCAGATGGGGCCTGACCTGCGAACATGCTGACCTGCGGTTGAGCTGAAAGGACTCCGTTTGTCCCCGTGGTTCCCCACAGCTTCCCTCTGTGTCGGGCACGCAGCGGGCACGAGCGTGGGCGGTGAGGCAGGCGCCCCATTCCGCACCCCCGGGTCCCGCCCTTTACCGTGCGGACGACCTCACCGCAGACCAGTTCGGGGCACGAATCATCGGCTTTGATCCGCAGCGTCCGACCCTCTCAACCCACTAGAAGATGCGGGCACAGCCATGTAGCCCTGCCGGAGGGGCGTGCCCCCGACTGCAGTGGGCTGGGAGTCCTGCTGTCCTCCATCGTTGCCGTCAGTGCGGCCTTGCCTGGGGGCTGTGGTCGTCTGGGGGCTGTGGTCGTGAGTGGTGCATTGTCGCCGTCACTCCCATCCTGGAGGGGGAGCCTGCTGACTGAGTGGAGGCGATTTTCGTGACTCAGGGTGACCCGACCAGGCGTTTGAGTGAGGCACAGGTGGCAATGCTCGACGCCCTGTTCACCCAGTCGCCCCTGGGGTTGCGCCTGCTGGACACCGATCTGCGGGTGGTGCAGGTCGACGCGGCCACCAAGCATGGCGTGGCAGGGGAGGACCTCGTCGGGCGCCCCTTCCCCGATTCCGTCCGGGGGCCCGCGGATCCCGAGGAACTCGCCCGGATCGTCCGCAGGGTGCTGGACAGCGGTGTCCCCGTGCAGGGGCACGTCGTGTGGGGACGCCTCCCGGCCGATCCAGGGCGCGAGCGTGCCTACGAGGTCTCTGCAGTCCGTCTGCACGATCCGCGCGGGCAGGTGCTCGGTGTTGCCCTGATGGGCTTCGAAGTCACGGATCGTGAAAAGGCAGGTGCCCGTGTGGGCGTAATCGGTGCGGTGCGCGAGCGGGTGGGCCGGACCCTCGACGTGATGGTGACCTGCCGGGACCTCGCTGACACCCTGGTGCCGGGGTTCGCGGACATCGCGGTCGTGGAGGTGGTGGACTCGATGGCGCGGGGCGATGACCCCCCGCTCGCTCCGCTGCCGGCTAACGTGCCGCTGCGCCGTGTCGCCTTCCGTAGCAGCGCCGACGGCGATCCACCGCAGGCGTATCCGCTGGGGGACGTGCGCAGCCTGCCGGCGCCGACCCCATACTCGCAGGCACTGTCGGATCTGCGCCCTCGGGTGGTCACCCTGCATCCGGGTTTGCCGTGGCTGGAGACCGACCCGGCCCGCGCGGACGCGATCCACGCGTCCGGCGCCCATTCTCTTCTTGCGGGGCCACTGACGCTGCAGGGCACCGTGCTCGGCCTGGTGAGCCTCTACCGCACCGGGAAGTCGGATCCGTACGACGAGGCGGACGTATTGGTCATGCTCGCGGCGGCCGGCCACACGGCCCTGTGCATCGAGAACGCCCGCCGCTACACGCGAGAGCACTCCGTGGCCGCGGCACTGCAACGCGGGCTGCTTCCGCGCCGGCCTGTCTCGCACACCGCTCTGGAAACCGCCTTCATGCGCGCGACAGACGACCGGGGAGGAGGCTGGTACGACACCATCTCCCTGTCCAGCGCCCGCACCGCCCTGGTCGTCGGAAAGGTCAGCGGGGAGGGCATCAACGCCACCGCGACCATGGCACAGCTGCGCCCTGTCATCCGCTCGCTCGCTGCGTCCGGCTTGGAACCCGACGAACTACTTGCCCGGCTGAACGACACCGCCACGCTCCTCGCGGAAGAACGTGCCTGCCTGCCTCCCAGCGACCCGCTGTACCGCGAGGCGCTCACCGTCGGCTGCGTCTACGCCGTCTACGACCCGCTGACGGAGACGTGTACGGTCGCCACGGCCGGTCACCCGGGCCCTGTCATCGCCTACCCCGACGGCACCGTAGCGCTTCCCGACATACCGACGGGGCCACCGCTGGGCGGTGGCGAGGACATCCCGTTCGCCACCTCCGCAGTCAAGATTCCGGAAGGCAGCGTCCTGGCCTTTTCCAGCCCCCCGGTCCCGGTCACGGGCGCCTCCGACGGCTCCGGCCCGCTCCAGTGCGCGCTGGCTCAGCTCGACCGTCCCATCCATGACCTCTGCGACGAGCTCCGGTACACGTATCAAGCCGGGAGTGACTCCGTACTGCTCCTCGCACGCACCCGGCCCTTCCCGGCCGACCGCTTCGCCATCTGGCCACTCGATGACGATCCCACGGCCCCCGCCACCGCCCGCCGCCTCGCCCGCGCCCAACTGAGGGCATGGAACATCGACGAGGACGCGGCCTACAACACCGGACTCATCGTGAGTGAATTGGTCACCAACGCCGTCCGCTACGGAAGTCCGCCCCTGGAAATGCGCCTGATCAACGACCGCACCCTCACCTGTGAGGTCCGCGACACCAGCCCCGCTGCCCCACACCTGCGGCACGCGCGCACCATCGACGAAGGCGGTCGCGGTTTGTTCATCATCGCCCAACTCGCCCAAGTCTGGGGCGCCCGCTACACAGCCGACGGCAAAACCATCTGGACCGAACAGGCACTCCGCTAACGGCGTTGTTCTGCCGGTGGCACGCCCCACGATCACCTCGATCCCCGCTGGCCGCCCGGCCGACCGGCTCGGCGCCGCGGACCGATGCTCGTTCTGGCCGACGGCGTCCTCGCGTTCGCTGCCGCGGCATGTTCGCCGTCATCGGTGCCGTGGTCGCTGCCCTCCTGGTCCCGTTCGTTCTGGTTGGCATCGGCGTCGGGGCCGTAGAGACCGCCCAGCACTCTGCTGTTGTGGCTCTCGCCCCCCACGGACTTGCAAGGCTCCACGCGCGAGAGATCGGCGGAGCGGCTGCTCCGCTCTGCCTGGGTCGAAGGTGGTCGGGATGGGAGCGCACAACGCTCACCACGGATGCGCCGGCACCCGCGAACGGCGCCCCGTCCATCCCGGAGTCTGAGCGCCCCCGCCGGAGGCATGTCTTGTGCCTTCCGTTTCCCTTCGTCCAGGCTTTCTCGCTCTAGTTGCGCGACCGGCGTAGCCGGGGCCCAGAGCGGGGGCGGAGACAGGAGCGCAGGGCCCCGGCGGTGAGCCGGGGAGCGCGCGACGAGCGGAGCGAGGAGCCTTGAACCAGTAGAGAAAGTTGTAACTCAGTCGGTCGCATGGTGCTTGAAGTCATATGCGCAGGACGGAAGTTCAAGGCCTCGCCGGTGTACTCCCGCTTCGTGGCCCTGCGCATCCGCCCTGCCGGACGCGAGGTCCGGCAGGCCACCGACGGCCCGGAGCTGCCGGAGTGCTGGCTGCTGGCCGAATGGCCCGCCGGCGAGCCCGAGCCGGTGCAGTTCTGGCTGTCCGATCTGCCCTCCGGCATGCCCGTGTCCTCACTGGTCCGGCTCGCCAAGCTCCGCTGGCGCATCGAGCACGACTACCGGGAGATGAAGCAGGCCCTGGGTCTGGCCCACTTCGAGGGCCGAACCTGGGGCGGCTGGCACCACCACGTCACCCTTGTCTCTGTCGCGCATGCCTTCTGCACCCTGCAACGACTGGCCCGGGCCCCAAAAGACGCGGCGTCGGCCTGAGCCTCTACCAAGTCATCCGCGAGCTACAGACACTCCTCGCGGTCTGGACCGGCGCCTGCCCCACCTGCCACCGCGACATACCCACACCGATACGAACCTGACCAAGCCCTACTAGGCACCTGACGGCCCAGAGACGGCCCAGCCCCACCAAAAAGCCCCCGCCCTGCCAAGAAGCAGCAGGTCGGGGGCTTACTGACGTCGCGTTACTTCTTCTTGCCCTGGTTCTTGACCGCCTCGATGGCGGCCGCGGCGGCCTCCGGGTCGAGGTAGGTGCCGCCGGGGTTGAGGGGGCGGAAGTCGGCGTCGAGCTCGTAGGCGAGCGGGATGCCGGTGGGGATGTTGAGGCCGGAGATGGCCTCGTCGGAGACGCCGTCCAGGTGCTTGACCAGGCCGCGGAGGCTGTTGCCGTGGGCGGCGACCAGGACGGTGCGGCCGGCGAGCAGGTCGGGCACGATGCCGTCGTACCAGTACGGGAGCATCCGGACGACGACGTCCTTGAGGCACTCGGTGCGCGGGCGCAGCTCCGGGGGGATGGAGGAGTAGCGCGGGTCGTCGCTCTGGGAGAACTCGGTGCCGTCCTCCAGCGGGGGCGGCGGGGTGTCGTAGGAGCGGCGCCAGAGCATGAACTGCTCCTCGCCGAACTCGGCGAGCGTCTGGGCCTTGTCCTTGCCCTGGAGGGCGCCGTAGTGGCGCTCGTTCAGCCGCCAGCTGCGGTGGACCGGGATCCAGTGGCGGTCGGCGGATTCCAGGGCGAGCTGCGCGGTGCGGATCGCGCGCTTCTGGAGGGAGGTGTGGACGACGTCGGGGAGGAGTCCGGCGTCCTTCAGCAGCTCGCCGCCCCGGACCGCCTCCTTCTCGCCCTTCTCGTTGAGGTTGACGTCAACCCAGCCGGTGAAGAGGTTTTTCGCGTTCCACTCGCTCTCGCCGTGGCGGAGGAGGATCAGCTTGTACGGAGCTTCTGCCATGGCAGGAAGTCTAGGAGAAAACCCTTTGGCACCCTTCAGGCCCCCTCGGTAAGCTGCGCAGGCGGTTTGCGGTCATTACGTGGTCATTACGGGCAGAGGGCGGGGCGGCATGGTGGGCTGGGCGGATCCACGGCGGGCCATCCGGGAGGCGGTGTCGGGGCTGCCGGCCGGCTTCTGGTGGCTCTGGACCTCGACGCTGGTCAATCGGGTGGGCAGCTTTGTCATCACCTTCCTGGCCCTGTATCTGACCGTCCAGCGCGGCTACTCCGCCTCGTACGCGGGTCTGGTCGCGTCGCTGTTCGGCCTCGGCGGCATGATCGCCTCGCCGGTGGGCGGGCTGCTGGCGGACCGCTGGGGGCGGCGCCCCACCATGCTCGGCGCGCAGCTGACGGCCGCCGCGTCCACGGCCGCGCTGGGGTTCGCCGACGGGCGGGTGGCCATCGCGGGGCTGGTGTTCACGCTGGGCTTCGCCGTGCAGGCGGCACGGCCGGCGATCCAGGCGATGCTCTCCGACCTGGTGCCGGGCGAGGACCGGCAGCGGGCCTTCTCGCTCAACTACTGGGCGATCAACATCGGCTTCTCGGTCGCCGCGCTGTCGGCCGGTCTGATCGCCGCCCACGGCTTTCTGCTGCTGTTCCTGCTCGACTCGGCGACCACACTGCTCTGCGCCCTGGTGGTCTTCGTCAAGCTGCCCGAGACCCGGCCCGTGCGGACGGTCCGGACCGCTGACGCGGCGGACGCCGCCGACGCTGCCGACGCGGCCGAGAAGAGCGGTGGCGGGATGCGGGAGGCGTTGCGGGACCGGCGCTTCATGATCCTGGTCGTGCTGAACCTCCTCATGGCGGGGATCTTCGCTCAGAGCGACCTCGGCCTGCCCATCGCCATGGGCCAGGACGGTATGAGCAGCACCGACTACGGCGTCGTGATCAGCGCCAACGGCATCCTGATCGTCCTGTTGCAGATCCCGCTCACCCAGCTCGCCAAGGGCCGCGGCCCGGCCCGGCTGCTGGCGCTGGGCGCCGTGCTGTTCGGCGTCGGGTTCGGGCTCACCGCGTTCGCCGGGTCGATCCCGTTCTACGCCCTGGCCGTCTGCGTCTGGACGCTCGGCGAGATCGTCTACATGCCGACCACCTCGGCCGTGGTCGCCAAGCTCTCGCCGCTGCACGCCCGTGGCCGCTACAGCGGCGTCATGGGCCTGTCCTGGTCGGTCGCCAACTTCTCGGGGCCGCTGGTCGGCGGCTTCGTCATCGACCACGCGGGTACGGACGCGCTGTGGGCGCTGAGCGCGCTGGTGGGCGTGGCCGTCGCGCCCGTGTACCTGCTGCTGCTGCGGGAGCGGTCAGGAACCGGGCCGGTCGGCGCGGGTGAGGTGAGCGAAGGCGTCAAGGTTGCGGGTTGACTCACCGCGTGAGGTGCGCCACTCGTACTCCTTGCGGATCGCGGAGGCGAAGCCCAGCTCAAGGAGGGTGTTGAAGCTGCCGTCGGCGTTCTCGACGACGGCGCCGAGCAGGCGGTCCACCTCGTCGGGGGTGACGGCGGCCAGCGGCAGACGGCCCACCAGGTAGACGTCGCCGAGCCGGTCGATGGCGTAACCGACCCCGTACAGGCGGGTGTTGCGCTCAAGGAGCCAGCGGTAGAAGGCCTCGTGGTTCTCGTCGGGGCGGCGCACGACGAAGGCGTTGAGGGAGAGGGTGTGCCTGCCGACCTTGAGGGAGCAGGTGGTGGACAGCTTGCGGGTGCCGGGGAGGGTCACGACGTACGCGCCGTCGTCGGCCGTCTCCCACTTGAGGTCCGCGTCCTTCAGCGTCTGTTCCACGGCCTTGGCCGCGTCACCCATGCCGTCACCCATGCAGCGATCGTAGGCGACGGCGGCGTTCGGCGATCGCCCCTGCGTAGACGTCCGCGGTGGCGGCGGCCGCCGTGGACCAGCCGAAGTCCCGCGCGTGGCGGGCCGCGGCCGCGCCGAGGCGGTCCCCGAGCAGCGGGTCGTCGACGAAGCGCAGCAGGGCGGTCGCGTAGTCGGCCGGATCGTGGCCCGGGATCAGGAAGCCGGTCCGTTCGTCGCGTACGGCGACCGGCAGACCCCCGACCGCGGCCGCGACCACCGGCGTGCCGCAGGCCTGGGCCTCGATCGCGACCAGTCCGAAGGACTCGCTGTACGACGGCATGACCAGCACCGTCGCCGCCCGGTACCAGTCCGCGAGCAGCTCCTGGCCGACCGGCGGCTGGAACCGTACGACGTCCGAGACGCCGAGCCGGGCCGCGAGTTTCTGCAGCCGCTCCGGCTTGGCCAGACCGGTGCCGCTCGGGCCGCCGACCACCGGTACGACCAGACGCTCGCGCAGCGACGGATTGCGGGTGAGGAGGACCGCCACCGCGCGGATCAGGACGTCCGGGGCCTTCAGGGGCTGTATCCGGCCCGCGAAGAGCGGGATCACGGCGTCGGCGGGGAGGCCCAGCCGGGCGCGGGCGGCGGCCCGGCCGTCGGCGGGGGCGAAACGGTCGAGGTTGACCCCGGGGTGGACGACGGCGGCCTTGGCGCGGTCGGCGTCGTAGTGCCGGACCAGCTCGTCCGCCTCCTCAGCGGTGTTGGCGATGAGGCGGTCGGCGGCCCGGACGATCTGCGTCTCGCCTATCACACGGACGGGCGGCTCCGGCGTGTCGCCGTCGGCGAGGGCGGCGTTCTTGACCTTGGCCATCGTGTGCATCGCGTGCACCAGGGGCACGCCCCAGCGTTCGGCGGCCAGCCAGCCGACGTGGCCGGAGAGCCAGTAGTGGGAGTGCACCAGGTCGTAGTGGCCCTGGCGGTGGCTGGCCTCGGCCTGCAGCACGCCGTGCGTGAAGGCGCAGAGCTGCGCCGGCAGGTCCTCCTTGGCCAGCCCCTCGTACGGTCCGGCGTCCACGTGCCGGACCAGCACGCCGGGGGCGAGCTCGACGGTGGGGGGCAGGGCGCCGGTCGTGGCCCGGGTGAAGATCTCGACCTCGATGCCGATGTCGGCCAGCCGCTTGGCCAGCTCGACGATGTAGACGTTCATCCCGCCCGCGTCGCCCGTGCCCGGCTGATGCAGCGGTGACGTGTGCACGCTCAGCATCGCCACCCGCCGGGGCTTGCGGCCCGACCCGATCCGGCGGGTGAGGCGTGCCTGGGCCTTGGCGGCCTGCGCCTTGGCGGCCATGGCGGCGTAGCGGCTCACGTCGCGGGCCCTCCTGTCGTCCGTCTCCCGGGGACACCTTTCTGCCCCGAACCCCTTCAACGGGGGGAATGGTCGGTTCCATTCCCCCGGCGGAGCGGGCGCCCGCGGCCCGGCGGCCGGTTCGTCCTCGATCGCCGAGGGCCTGCGGCGGGCCGGCCGCCTCAGAGGGGGAGGCGGTGGACGCCGCCGGCCACGGCTCGCTGCTCGGGGACCGGGGTGCCGGTCCAGCAGGAGCCGCGGCGGGCGAGGAGGCGGCGGAGCCAGACCTCGGTGGCGACGAGGTCGGTGAGGCCGTCGACGGGCAGGGCCTCACCCCCGGCCGCGGCCCGCAGGGCCTTGCGGACGACGCGGGCCTCGATCAGCCCGGCGTCGGCCAGGAGAGGGGCGTCGAAGAGGTCGACGAGGTCCTCGACGGCCGTACGCAGGCCGGTGCGCACGGCGACCGCGGTGGTGGCCGTGGAGTTGGCGCCCCAGCCGGGGGGCAGATCGCGGATGCCCGCGCCGGCGAGGACGGCCCGCAGTACGGAGGCCCGGGAGCCGGGCTGGACGCGGAGGGCCTCGGGCAGGGCGCGGCAGGCGCGGACCACCTGGTTGTCGAGGAAGGGGGCGTGGAGGCGCTGGCTGCGCACCTCGACGGCCTGCTCGAAGACCCGGTGGTCGGCGGCGTGCCGGGCCAGTGCGGCCCGTGCCCGCCGTTCGCCGGGTCTGCCGACGGTGGTCGGCCGGACCGCCGCGTCGGCCAGGCGAACCGATACTTCTGCGAGGGCCTCGCCGGTGAGCCAGCGCGCGGCGGGGCCGGGCCGGCACCAGGCCAGGGCGGCGAGCGAGGCGGACAGCGGGGTGTCGGGGCCCTCGAAGCGCCGCTCCATGAGCTGGGCCGCCGCTTCCTCCACACCCTGTTGATAACTCGTACGGGCCAGCCGCCGTGCCGCCCGGTAGACGGTGAACGGCACCAGCGCCGACTGCCCGGACAGCCCGTCCGCCCGGGCCAGCGCCATCATCGGGCGCCGCAGATCCCGGCGTCTGCGCTCCATGAGCAGATCGGCCAGGCGTGCCGGGTGGGCGTCGAGCACCTGGCGGGCGCCGTGCCCGACGAAGTGGTCCGCGCCGCCCGCCGCCAGGCGCCGGCGGTGCCGTTCGGCGGTGACCAGCGAGGGACCGGGCTCGTCGGTCAGCGGGCCGGTGTCCACGAGGTCGGCGTACGGCAGGGCTTCCGCGCCGCCCGGGACCACGACATGGTGCAGCCGGGGGTCGGCGGCCATGCTGCGGGCCCGTTCCAGCTCCGCGACCTGCGAGACCCCGCCGGTGGCGAGGTCGTTGAAGGTGACGGCCAGCAGTCGCTGGCCCGACGCCGCGCCGTGCCCGAGCGGTGTCCCGGGCATGCCGGGCAGCCCGGCGGCCAGCAGCGCGAGGGTGGCGGACGCGGCCCCGCCGGACAGGTCGGCGCCCACGCCCGGCGCCGGGTCCTCGCCGGGCTCCGGTACGAAACGGGGCTGGGCGAGCCGGGCGCGTACCGCGTCGACCAGGGCGTCGCGCACCCCGGCGACGGCGGTCTCCTCGTCGGCGGCGGGGGCGCCCACGACGAGCGAGGCGGTGGGTTCGTAGTCCGCGATCTGCGGCACCCCCTCGCGCAGGATCAGCGCGTGTCCGGGCGGGACCCGGCGCACCCCGGCGTACGGCGTACCGTCGCCCAGCGCCTCGGGCGCGTCGGGACAGGCGAGCAGCGCGGCTAGGTGCGTGACGTCGAGGGCGGCCTCGGTGAGGTCGGCGAGCGGGAGCGCGGCGGTCGCGAACGCCGTGCCGCCTCCCCAGCGGGTGTGGAACACCGGCCGGGCGCCCGCGAGATCGCCGAGCACGGTGATCCGGCGGCCGATCTGCAGGACCGCCGTGTAGCTCCCCGGCCAGGCCGTCAGATGCCGCAACGCGCCGCCGCGCGCGGCGAACAGACCCACCCTCAGCTGGCTCTCGGTGGCATGGCAGCGTCCGAGCACGGCGAGCCGGGAGATCTGTGAACCCTGGCCGTCACCGCCGCCGTTGCCGTTACGGGTTCCGCGACTGCCGTTCGCCGTACGGCCGTTGCGCGGGCCCGTCGGCTCGCCCTGCACGATCCGCACCTCGTCGGGGCGCCAATCGCCCACCGCCCACAGCGGATCCGGGTCGCTCCAGAGGATCTGGGCCCCGACCGGCGTCACCGTACGCCCCGCTGCGGCGGCACTGCTCCACCCCACCAACCACCGCATCGCCGCCTCCGCTCCGCCCGTATGAGCAACATGCTGCCACGGAGCGGGGCGCAAAGAGGTGTATGAGGGCAGGGACGAGCGACCGACCGCGCCTGGCGCGCCGCCGGGACCGGGTCGAGTCGCGCTCGGGAGTCGCCCAACTCCCTTGCCGGAAACGCGACTTCGAACAGCGTTACGGACTTGAAACGTCGGTTTCGCGCCAAAATGTTTACGTCCCCGGAAATTTTCTCGGCTGCCCTGTAAAGCCCCCGTAAGGCCCTCGCACGGCACGTCACGGGGGCCCGGGGAGCCGCAGTCCGGGAGGCATGGCTGCGCCTCCCGGACCGGTCCGCCGCCCGCGGGGATTGTGGCGGCGGAGCCCCCTGGCCCGTGTCCTCCCCCCAAAGCCGCTAATGGGGGCCACGGACCAACCCACTCCACCATGGAAGCGCTCCCCTCCCGGCCGGCACAGAGCGCGCGTATGGGCGCACGGCCGCATACGCCGGGAGCACGCGCCACCAGCAGACCCCCGCCCAGGGCAGTAATCCCGCCATCCGGGACGACAGCTCTTAACGGTCGGGATTCGGCGAACTACGCTGGGTGTACCCGAGTTGCCGTACGCCCCGAGTTCTCCACGAGAGAAGGCGGGGCGGCCGTTGCTGCGTCGAGGCGCTGTCCGGCGAGGAGTGCTCATGAACAAGGAACACCGAGGGCCGAATGAGAAACTCGGCACCCTTCTCTCGCTGGCCGGCATCAGCAACGCCGGACTCGCCCGCCGGGTCAACGACCTCGGCGCCCAACGCGGCCTGACGCTGCGGTACGACAAGACCTCCGTCGCGCGCTGGGTCACCAAGGGCATGGTCCCGCAGGGCGCGGCCCCCCATCTCATCGCCGCCGCCATCGGCAGCAAGCTCGGCCGTCCCGTGCCGCTGCACGAGATAGGCCTCGCCGACGCCGATCCGGCCCCCGAGGTCGGCCTCGCGTTCCCGCGCGACGTCGGCGAGGCGGTGAAGTCGGCGACCGACCTGTGGCGGCTCGACCTCGCCGCCGGCCGGCGCGGCGGTCCCGGCGGCAGCAGCGGCATCTGGCAGAGCCTCGCCGGCTCCTTCGCCGTCTCCGCCTACGTCACCCCCGCCTCGCGCTGGCTCATAACCCCCGCCGACGCACGCGTGGCACGCGACGCGCCGGCCCCCGGCATGAACCACGTCGGCCACTCCGACGTCGCCAAGCTCCGCGAGGCCGCCGAGGACGCCCGCCGCTGGGACTCCAAGTACGGCGGCGGCGACTGGCGTTCGGGCATGGTCCCCGAATGCCTCCGGGTGGAGGCCGCCCCGCTGCTGCTCGGCTCGTACAGCGACGACGTCGGCCGCTCGCTGTTCGGCGCCACCGCCGAACTCACCCGCCTCGCCGGGTGGATGGCCTTCGACACCGGCCAGCAGGAAGCCGCCCAGCGCTACTACATCCAGGCGCTCCGGCTGGCCCGGGCCGCCGCCGACGTTCCCCTGGGCGGCTACGTCCTGGCATCGATGTCACTCCAGGCCACCTACCGCGGTTTCGCCGACGAGGGCGTCGACCTCGCCCAGGCCGCGCTGGAGCGCAACCGGGGGCTGGCCACCGCCCGCACCATGTCCTTCTTCCACCTCGTCGAGGCCCGCGCCCACGCCAAGGCCGGCGAGTCCACGGCCGCCGCCGCCGCGATCTCGGCGGCGGAGGGCTGGCTGGAACGTTCCCGCGACGGCGACGCGGACCCGGCATGGCTCGGCTTCTACTCGTACGACCGGCTCGCCGCCGACGCCGCCGAGTGCTACCGCGACCTGCGCATGCCCCGCCAGATGCGCACCTTCACCGAGGCCGCCCTGTCCCGCCCCACCGAGGAGTTCGTCCGCTCCCACGGCCTGCGGCTGGTCGTCTCCGCCGTCGCCGAACTCGAGTCGGGCAACCTCGACGCGGCCTGCGCCGCCGGCACCAAGGCAGTCGAGGTCGCCGGCCGCATCTCCTCGGCCCGTACGAACGAGTACGTACGCGACCTCCTGCACCGGCTGGAGCCCTACGGTCACGAGCCGCGGGTGGCGGAGCTGCGCGAACGGGCCCGGCCGCTGCTGGCCGCGCCGGCGTAGGCCACGGGCGTAGGCGGCGCGGGCGTAGGCGGCGGGCGTAGGCCACAGGCCCGGGCCGTGCGATGAGGTACGCGATGGGGGCCTGCGGCGGGGCGAAGAGCGGGGCGCGCGCGGGGCGCGGCCCCGGAATCCCAGGCGCCGGGGGGCGCGACCCTGTGGTTTCACGCCCCCGGGGCGGGGGAGGAACCCAGCGCCGGGCGCAGGTGTGCCGCGGCGTGCCGTCGTACCCCGCAGCGGGAGGTGCCCCGTGGAGACCGCAGACGTCGTGGTGATCGGCGCCGGCATCATCGGCCTGTCCACGGCCTACGCCCTCACCCGGGCCGCCCCCGGCACCACCGTGACCGTCCTGGACAAGGAAAACGGCCCCGCCCGCCACCAGACGGGCCACAACAGCGGCGTGATCCACAGCGGCATCTACTACCGCCCCGGCTCGCTGAAGGCCCGGTACGCCACGCAGGGCGCCGCCGAGATGGTCGCGTTCTGCACGGCCCACGACATCCCGCACCGCGTCACCGGCAAGCTGATCGTCGCCACGGAGCGCGACGAGCTGCCCCGGCTGCACGCCCTCGTACAGCGCGGCCGGGAGAACGGCATCCCGGTCCGCGAGCTGGGCCCGGCCCAGATCGCGGAGTACGAGCCGCATGTGTACGGCCAGGCGGCGATCCACGTCGGCACGACCGGCATCGTGGACTACCCGGCCGTCGCGGCGGTCTACGCCCGGCTGGCCCGCGACGGCGGCGCCCACATCCGCTACGGCGCCGAGGTCCGGGCGATCCACCGCGCGGGACGGACGGGCCACGCGAGCCACCCGGTCGTCGTGGAGACCACGACCGGCCCGCCCGTCCGGGCCAGGGCCCTGGTCAACTGCGCCGGCCTGCAGAGCGACCGCGTCGCCCGCCTCACCGGGGACGCCCCGGACGTACGGATCATCCCGTTCCGGGGCGAGTACCACGAGCTGGCCCCCGCCCGCCGCGACCTCGTCCGGGGCCTGGTCTACCCGGTGCCGGACCCGGCGTTCCCGTTCCTGGGCGTACATCTGACCCGGGGCATCGACGGCGGCGTCCACGTCGGCCCGAACGCCGTCCCGGCCCTGGCCCGCGAGGGCTACCGGCGCCGCACGCTCAGCCCCCGCGACCTCACCGAGACCCTCGCCTTCCCCGGCACCTGGCGGATCGCCCGCCGCCACTGGCGGTACGAGACCGGCGAGCTGCACCGCTCACTGTCCCGGCGGGCCTTCGCCGCAGCCGTGTCCCGGCTGCTGCCCGGGATCACCCCCGCCGACCTGCGCCCGGCCCCCGCCGGCGTCCGCGCCCAGGCGGTCCTGCGGGACGGCACCCTCGTCGACGACTTCCTCTTCGCCGGCCGCGGCCCCTTCGTCCACGTCCTCAACGCGCCCTCCCCCGCCGCGACCGCCTCGCTGCCCATCGGCCGCGAGGTGGCCCGGCGCGCCCTCCAGGCCCTCCAGGCCACCGGAGCGGCCCGGCCCGGCCCCGTGGCCCCCGCGCGACCGGCGAAGCCGTGACGGCCCGGCCGACGCCGCCCGGCGGCCCGGCCCGGCGGCCCGGTCCGGCCCGTGGCGGCGGGCCCGTGACGGCGGGCCCGTGGCGGCGGGCCCGTGGCAGTGGCCCCGTAGCACTGACCCATGGCGGCAGGCCCGTGACGGCGGGCCCGTGGAACCGGCCCCGTGGCAGTGGCCCCGTCGCAGTGGCCTCGTAGCACTGGCCCATGGCGGCAGGCCCGTGACGGCGGGCCCGTGGCAGTGGCCCCGTGGCGGCGACCCCGTGCGGCGGGCCCGTGCGGCGGGCCCGTGCGGCGGGCCCGTAGCACTGACCCATGGCGGCGGGCCCGTGGGCACCGGGCCGCGGAAGCGCGCCCATGGCACCGGCCCGTGGAAGCGCGCCCATGGGAGCGGATCCGTGGCACCGGGCCCGTAACACCGGGGCCATGGCATCGGACCCGGCGAGCCGGACCCGTAAAATGGCCGCACTATGTCCCGCACCCCCACACCCCGGTTCGCCGGCGGCCCCGCCGCGCACCCGCACCCCGAGGCGCACTCCGAGCGCCGGATCCGCAGTTTCCACCCGCGCAGAGGCCGGGTCACCACCGGCCAGGCGGCCGCGCTGGAGCGGCACTGGGCGGAGTGGGGCGTGGACATCGACGGCCGCCCGCTCGACCTGCCGGAGCTCTTCAAAGGCGCCGACCTGGCCCCCGGCCACCCCGTCGTGCTGGAGATCGGCTTCGGCATGGGTGACGCCACGGCCGCCATGGCCGCCGCCGACCCCCGTACCGGCATCCTGGCCGCCGACGTCCACACGCCGGGGCAGGGCAATCTGATCGCCATCGCGGAAGCCGAGGGCCTGGACAACGTCCGGGTGGCCAACGGCGACGCCGTCATCCTGCTCCGCGACATGCTGGCCCCCGGCTCCCTGGCCGGCCTGCGCGTCTACTTCCCGGACCCCTGGCCCAAGGCACGGCACCACAAGCGCCGCCTCATCCAGCCGGAGTTCGTCGCGCTGGCCGTGTCCCGGCTGCGGCCCGGGGCCACCGTGCACTGCGCGACCGACTGGGAGCCGTACGCCGAGCAGATGCTCGACGTCCTGTCCGCCGACCGGCACCTCACCAACGCGTACCCGCCCGGCAGCGGCTACGCCGAGCCGCGCCCCGCCTTCCGCCCGATGACCAAGTTCGAGCAGCAGGGCCTGGCCAAGGGGCATGCCGTTCACGACCTGATCTTCACCCGCACCGCGTAAGGTCGATGGGTGTCCTCGTCCCTGCACCCGCACACCCCCGACCAGCCGGCCGTCCCCGAGTACCCCTCGCAGCCGCCCGCGCTCCCGCCGGGGCAGGGGCACTACCGGCCCCGCCGCCCCTTCTGGGAGAACAAGACCTTCCGTCTGGTCGGGCTCTTCGCGCTCCTCGCCCTCTGCGGGGTGATCATCCTGGCCCTGGTGCGCCGCCAGACCGGCACCGAGGGCTTCCTCGTCGGCCTGGCCCTGGCGATCCTGCCGGTCCCGCTGCTCGCCTCGGCCTTCCTGTGGCTGGACCGGGTCGAGCCCACCCCCTGGCGCAACGCGCTCTTCGCCTTCGCCTGGGGGGCCTGCGCGGCCACCCTCGTGGCGATCCTCGCCAACGAGTACGCCACCCATCTGCTCGCCACGACCTTCACCGCCACGCCGTCCCAGACCAACACCATGGGCGCGACCTTCGTGGCCCCGCTCGTCGAGGAGTCCGCCAAGGGCTCGGCGATCCTGCTGCTCTTCCTCTTCCGCCGCCGTGACTTCACCGGCATCGTCGACGGCGTCGTCATCGCCGGCCTCACCGCCACCGGCTTCGCCTTCACCGAGAACATCCTCTACCTCGGTTCCGCCTTCGGCGAGGACCAGGCGTACGGCTTCAGCGGCATCGCCTCCACCACCGCCGCGACCTTCTTCGTACGCGTCGTGATGACGCCCTTCGCCCACCCCCTGTTCACCTCGCTCACCGGAATAGGCTTCGCCATCGCAGCCATCAGCCCGCCCGGCAAGGCCCGCCGCTGGCTGGCCCCGCTCGGCGGCTGGCTCCTGGCGATGACCCTGCACGGCACCTGGAACGGCTCCGCGTCGCTGTCCCCGCTCGGCTTCCTCGCCGTCTACGCCATGCTGATGATCCCGCTCTTCGGGCTGCTGGTCTGGCTCGCCATCTGGTCCCGCTCCAACGAACTGCGGACCATCCGCACCCAGCTCCCCGTCTACGCCATGGCCGGTTGGATAGGGCTCCCCGAGCCCGTCGCCCTCGGCTCCATGAAGGCCCGCACCCTCGCCCGCACCCTGGCCCTGCGGGCCGGCGGCGAGACGGCCGCCCGCACCGTGCGCGAGTACGTCTCCTTCGCGACCGCCCTGGCCTTCCTCCGGGCCCGCGCCACCCGTGGCGCCGCCGGCCCCGACTTCGCCGACCGCGAGCACGAACTCCTCCACCACATGTGGCAGCGCAAGGCCGTCGCCCAGCCGGCCCTCACCCAGGCCGCCTTCACCATCCGGCCGCCGTACCCCGCGTACCCGCCGTACCCGGCCCACCTGGCGCATCCCGCGTACCCGGCGTATCCCGGCTACGGCTATCCCCAGCCGTACAGCCACCCGCAGCAGCAACAGCAACAGCCCTATCCGTACGGCGGCCCGCACAACCCCCCGTACGGCGGCCGCCACCGCTAAAGGCTGTCCTGACGCGCCGCCTCAGCCCGCCTTCGCCCCGCGCACCACCAGGTCGTCCAGCAACTCGGCGGTCGCCGCCGCCACCGCCTCCACCGCCCGGTCGAAGGCCTCCTGGTTGTGCGCGGCCGGCGCCCGGAAGCCGGACACCTTGCGCACGTACTGCAACGCCGCGGCGTGGATGTCCTCCTCCCCGACCTCGGTCGTCACCGGCGGGCGCAACGTCTTGATGCTTCGGCACATGCCTCCAGTGTGCCGCGCCCCGCGCGCCCCGCGCTCGCCGCGCCCACCGCGCCCAGGTCACTGCCTCGGCCGCCGGTGCCACCACCACCCGTGCTCCCCGCCGCCCTCGACCAGCCACCCCTCATCGACCACGGTCAGCCGCACGAACACCCCGTCGACCTCACCCAGCGCCTCCCTGAACAGCGCCCCCACCGGCGCGCCCAGCGCCCGTACGTACGCCGGAATCCGGTCCCGCGCTCCCAGTCCCTCCCGGTAGGCCGCCTCCGTACCCCCCTGCCGCGCCTCGATCCGCCGCACCACCGCCTCCCACTCCCCCAGCACCCGCCCCGCCTCCACCCCGGCGCCCATATGCTCCCCACCCCCGTACGGCGCATCGCGCAACGCCCCCAGCGCCGCCTCGTACCCCTCCGTCACCGGGCACTCCACCTGATCATCCGTCATGCCTCGGACACTGGCCCATCGCGCGCCCCGACTCAAGGACCCCGTTCCGGCCGCCGACCGATGAGTTTCCGCGCCCTCCCTCGTCCTGACCGGCAGAACGCCAAGGAACCGGAGGCCCCGGACGAGCGGGCTCGCGCGACCCGGAAGGACGCCCGAATGGACAAGCGATTCACCGCGACTCTGCGCAAGAGCGAGAACAAGGGCGGCTGGACCTACCTCGTCCGGCCCGAGTCGGCCGAGTTCTTCGGCACCCGCGGCCTGGTCAAGATCCGCGGCACCATCGACGGGCACCCGTTCCGCAGCTCCTTCATGGCCCTGGGCGACGGCACGCACAAGCTGCCCGTCAAGGCCGACCTGCGCAAAGCGATCGGCAAGGAGGCCGGGGACACCGTGACGGTCCACCTCCAGGAGCGGCTGGACCACTGAGCCCGCAGCCCACCGCCCCCGCGCCGCCGCCTAACCTCGGCCGATCAGCCCCGCCGCGCGGCCACCCACCCCACCAGCTCCCCCAGCCCCTCCACCCGCACATCCGCGAGCCCCTCCGGGTCGAACGCCCCCACATACCCGTGCACCCCGCGCCGCACCAGCGCCGTCCTCAGGCCCACCCGCTTCGCCGGCACCACGTCGTTGTCCAGCCGATCCCCCACGTAGAGGATCTCCCCCGCCGAGTACGGCACCTCGGCCACCACCCGTTCGAAGAACGCCACATCCGGCTTCTGCACCCCCCACCCCTCGCTGGTCGCGATCAGTTCCACCGGCAACTCACACCGCCGCAGATCCTCCTCCGCCCGCAGCGGCTGGTTCCCCGCGATTCCGACCCACACCCCGAGCCCCCTCAGCCCCTCGACGCACTCCCGCACATCCCCGTACAGATCCTCCGGCCCGAACCAGTCCCCCACCCCCGCCGCCACCCGCTTCCTCTCCTCCTCCCGCATATCGATCCCCGGCCTGAACACCCTGAACGCCTCCCACAACGACTCCCCCCGCGCCACCGTCGCCCCCATCACCGCCGAAAACGTATGCCTCGGCACCCCCAGCCAGTCCGCCCACCCCGCCCAGATCCGGGTCTCGTCCACCAACGTCTCGCCCACGTCGAACACCACGGCACTCACCATGGTCATCACCCTACGAACGCGGCCCTTCCCGGGCAGTGGAGACGGTAAATCCACGCGCGCTACCGAGAATTCACAATCATCGGGCACGCGTTCCACAGCTCGACCCCCGCGACAGATCGAGGCTAACGGCCCGGATTTCACAAGTGGCAGACGGCCTGTCAGTGGCCGCCTATACCCTCGGGACCGACGCGTGACTCGTCCGAGCCGGTCTGCTTCGCCATGCGCTGACGTGCGGAAGCAGTTCTCTAGCGCGTCTGTTTAGCCAGGAGAGGGTTCCGCCGGAGTGAAGATCACCCCTTCCGCCCGTGTGCTGCGCATGCTGGGCGAGATCGAGTTCGACGAGTGGCAGTGCGTGGCCGAGCTCGTCGATAACTCTTTCGACGACTTCAGCGAAATCGTACGTTCCGGAGTTGAGTGGCCCGACGGTTACAAGGTCAGCGTGTCCCTGCCGTCCTCGGCCAACGGGGAACTCGTCATCGCCGACACCGGTCGGGGCATGACGTACGAGCGTCTGGAGCGCGCGGTGCGGGCCGGCTGGTCCGGCAACGACATGCACGACAAGCTCGGCCTGTTCGGTATGGGCTTCAACGTGGCCACCGCCCGCCTCGGCAAGCGCACCCGCGTCCTCACTACGCGGCCCGGCGACAGCGAGTGGATCGGCGTCGAGATTGACCTGGACCACATTCAGGACGACTTCGAGGCGACGGACATCACCGAGCCGAAGAGCGACCCCGCTCAGCACGGCACGCGGATCGTCATTGACCGGCTGAACCGGACGCGGGCGGAGTGGCTGCGCCGCAATGGGCAAGCCCTCCGCAACATGCTGGGCTCCGTGTACTCGTGGATCCTGGACGCGCGCGGCTTCGAGCTCTATGTGGGCGGGACCCGGGTTAAGCCGGTCCGGCACTGCCGCTGGGGGGACGACCGCTTCGTGCTCTACAACGGCAAGGAGCGCATCCCCGCGTACATCGCGATTGACGAGGAACTCCAGGACGGGGTGGCCTGCTCCGACTGCGGCCAATGGCAGCTGACTCACGGCGAAATTTGCGCCGACTGCGGAAGTGAGAAGCTCGCCGTCCGCAAACGCCGGATCTGGGGCTGGCTCGGCATTCAGCGCTACCTCCACAAGACCGACTTCGGCATCGACTTCCTTCGCAACGGCCGCAAGATCCTGCGCTGGGACAGGCAGTTGTTCACCTGGAACAATCCCGACGGCGCTCCCGGCAATGAGGACCCCGAGTACCCTGTCGAGCTTGCCCATCAGGGTGGCCGCATCATCGGCGAGATCCACCTCGACCACGTCCCTGTGACCTACCAGAAGGATGCTTTTGAGTATGCGGACCGGAGCTGGCGCAGCGCTGTGGAACTGTTGCGTGGGATGGCACCGCTCCAGCCCAAGAGGGCCGAAGCCCTCGGCTACCCAGAGAACCTGAGCCCGCTCGCCCTGCTGTTCAAGGGATACCGCCGTAACGACGCCGGCCTGCGCTGCCTGGTACCCGGTGACGGCCGCAAGCCCATCCATGATGAGACCCGCCGCTGGGGCAACGAGTTCCACAAGGGCAACCCAGACTTCCAGACGGACGAACGCTGGTGGCAGGCGATCCTCGAACACGAGGAGAGCAAGAACAAGGGGAAGCAGGCCAAGACGACGGCCAGCGTCCCGAACCAGCCCGACCAGCAGGCGGTCATGGACGCCCTCGGCGTGCCCGCCGACGCGCCCTCCTCTGGCACCACCCAGCCACCCGGCCCGGAGGCGGGCGGAGATGGCACGACCAGCATGACAAAGGAGAAGACCGAGACCCGAAGCGAGCGCCTGGCCCGCTACGAGAACGCCTCGACGCGGCACTCGTACCTCAGTCGCCCGTTCGGCCACCCCGACCTCGGCTACCTGAACGTCGAGACGCGCCTTCTCAAGAGCGGTGTGTCTCTCCTCGACGACTCGGGACAGGCCGTCCCGGTCCTGCTCGACCAGCGCGCGGGCAACGAACTCAGCGCCTTCGTCGATTCCGACCACGAGGTGTTCCAGCGGTTCGGCGCGGACTACGCCGATCTCCTCCTAGTCGAACTGGCACCTCTGCTGAAAGTTCGCGCGCGCTCCCAGTGGGGCCCGTCCCAGCTGGTCGCCGGCATCCGCGCCCAGTCCCTCAAAGAGAGCGCGCTGGACGGCAACACGGTCGGCGCAGAGGCCCGTGAACTGCTGAACGAGATCCGCAGCCGCACGGTCGCCGAACTCAACCGCTCCGGTGAGTACCGCGAGGTCTTCGGCCACCTCAGCGAGGAGGAGAGGACGGCTGTAGAAGAGTCGATGATCGCCTCCGGTCGTGTCGGCCAGGTCGGACGTTTGGGACAGGACGCCGGGTTCATCTCCTACCTCCCCGCACTGGCGCTCGTTCGCCTGGTGGAGGCGATGCCCGAGGCGTTCCTGGACCGCCGCGTCTTCTGGGGGCCGTACGCTGATGTGAAGTCACCGTCCGCGCGCTCCCTGAGCCTGGCCCGCGTCACGGGCTACCTGGCCGACGTGGCAACCATCGGAACCTTCGCCGGTGACGCCACGGCCCTCCAACTCCAGCGTGCCCGCCTCAGCATCACCCTGCTCGCTGACGAGCTGGCCGGTGACGAGTGAACGCCGTGTTCCTGTCCCCTGCCGAGCTGCGGGATGGGGGCCCAGCGGGACTGACCAAGGCACTCGAGCGGACTCTGTGGCACCTAGGGTTCCATGACGTTCGTGTCGTGGACGGCGCCAACGACCACGGCGCGGATCTCCTCGCTGTCCGGAACCGCGAGCAGTGGGTGTTTCAAAGCAAGTGGAAGGCGCACGGCACGGCGGACCACGCCGGCGTCGACGACCTCGAGCGGGCCCGTACGCACTACCGGGCGGACAAGGCCGTCTTGGCGACCAATACGAACATCACCTCGTCGGCCGAGGCGCGCCGCCGCGCCTTGGCGGGCGTCGGCGTCGACATCGCGCTGTGGCACGGCTCCACGATCGCGACCATCGGTGAGCGCATGCCGGAGCGCGTACCGAGCCCTTACAAGCTGAGGTCCTATCAGGCCGAGGCGGTGGAGGCCATTGAGCACGACCTGGCGGCCGAGGGCTCGGCCCTCCTCGTCCTGGCGACCGGATTGGGGAAGACGGTCGTTGGCGGGGAGGTCATCAGCAATCTCCTCAAGTCCCGTCCGCAGGCCAAGGTTCTCGTGGTGGCGCACATGCGCGACCTCGTGGAACAGCTTGAAAAGGCGCTGTGGCGGCACATCCCGAAGACCGTTCCCACCCGCCTCCTTACCGGTGAGAGCAAGCCCAGGGATTTGGCCGGGGTGGTCGTCGCGACCGTCGAGTCGGCGCTGGCCGCCACGCGAAACGGCTACCGTCCTGACCTCATCATGATCGACGAGACCCATCACGTGGCCGAGACCGGCAGGTTTGCGGAACTCCTCGATCTGTGTTCGGCTGCGGCGCAATTCGGAGTGACCGCCACCCCTTGGCGCGGCGACAAGTTCGACATCACGGCCCGTTTCGGCTACCCCAGCTTCACCATGGGCATCGCCGAGGGCATGGCGGCGGGCTTCCTGTCCGCCGTTAACTACCGACTGTACGCCGACGGTGTCGACTGGGACGCCGTCAAGGAGATCAGCCGTCACGGTTACTCGATCAAGGACCTCAACCGGCACCTCTTCCTTCCCCAGCGGGACGAGGAAATCGTAGAGCACCTGCGGGCGGCCTGGCGGGAGACCACCGAACCCCGCGCCATCGTCTTCTGCCAGACGATCGAGCACGCCGAACACATGGCGGATCTCCTCTCGGTCTCCGACCCGCAGTGGGTCAACGCCTCCTATCTCCACAGCGGCCTGCCCAAGCGTCACCGCAACGTCCTGCTGAACGAGTTCCGCCTCGGGCGTGTCCCGGTCATCACCTGTGTCGACGTGTTCAACGAAGGCGTCGACGTGCCCGACGTGAACCTCATAGCGTTCCTGCGAGTCACTCACAGTCGAAGAATCTTCGTGCAGCAGCTTGGCCGCGGGCTGCGCCTCGCCCCCGGCAAGAAGGCGCTCAAGGTCCTCGACTTCGTGACAGACATCCGCCGCGCCGCTGCGGCCCTGAACCTTCGCCGGACCCTGGAGGCCACCGAGACGGAACACCTGGATCTCCCCCACACCTCCCGGATCGAGTTCCAGGACGAGACCGTCGGCTCCCTCATGAACATGTGGATCCAGGACGCCGCCGATCTCGAGACCGCGGCGGACGAGGTCCGCCTCCAGTTCCCCATGCCGAAAGGAATCCTGTGACCGACTACAAGATCCCGATCGAGGTCGAAGCCGCCGTCCTCACCCGGGTCTTCGAACAGGCCGCCGAGGCCGACTGGCTCAACCTGCAGGACAGCGATCGCACCCGCCTCTACCAGCAATGGACGGACGACCCGGAGGTCGGGGGCCGGCTGATCGGATTCGTTGGCATGGCCGCGAACGTCCGGCCGTGGCTCAAGGACGGTCCGATGAAGGAGTACCAGCGGGCCCGCCGTGGCGTGGGCAAGTACGCCAAGTACGTGAAGAGGCCCGCCGCGACAATCGACGAGATCATCGCGAAGACGCTGGGAGCGGAGTGGGAGTCAGTTCCCCGATCCAAGAGGCAGAAGCCAATGCGAGCCAAGGTTCGCAGGGTCGGCTCGGAGGACGACGAACTGCACTTCGTGGCCGGTCCCGACGCGAGCTTCAAGCACCTGGTGTGGCCCGCCATCCTCGACCGCTCCGGTGGCGAGACCGCGCCATGGACGATCTGCGTCATCGATCCCTTCCTCAACCCCCTCACACGTGAGGACAAGGCCCAGCACGAGCGCCTGGCCAAGTTCCTGGGCGTGCGGGTTATCTACTTCAACGAGATGTAGAGGAAGTCATGTTCGACGACGGGTGGATGATCCAGGCATGGCACTCGGGGTTCGACGCCCGCGCCCGAGCCATCGTCGAGGCCCGCGCGGCGGGCCGCACCTTGGAGGAGGCCGGGGCCGAGTTCAGGGTGAGCCGCGAACGGGTGCGACAGGTCATCACCCAGCTGCAGCGAGGGCACGCCGCCATGACCGATATCGTCCACCAAGGATGGCGTGAGACTTTGCGGGCCGTCGGAGCGGCGCCCGCCGTCCGAAGAGAAACCTTCGCGGCAGCCCTGGGAGTGAGAGACCACGTCGTTCTGGAGTTGAACCTGTTGGAGGCCGGCCTGAACGCCCCGCACACGTGGACTGGCCCCCTGCGGGGTTGGTGGACCGCCCACCCCGACGCGCTCGACGCCGCGCTGCGCCGACTAGTGGCCAGCGCTCCCCTTACCGGCGACGCGCTCCGCGAGGCGGCCCGTACGGCGGGTGTGCCCGAGGGGATCCCCCTGACCGGCCTTCTCGATGACCCCCGCTCCAAGGTCGCGCCCAACGTGGACGGGCACTGGGTTCGCCGCAAGGCGAGGGGACGCGATTCCGCGTACCTGTACCTGCTGGAGGCCGGGCGTCCCTGTACGGCCGAGGAACTGCTCAAGCCCATGTCCGTGGCGACGGAAAAAGCGGCGCGGGCGGCGCTGCGTCGTGACGACCGGTTCATTCTGAGCCGGCCCGAGGGGACTTGGGTTCTGGCCGAGTGGTCACACCTGCGTCTCACGCCGTTCAGCAACGCCGTCGAGGCCCTGGTCGCGGTGGTCGCCGAACACGGGCCAATCGCCCGAGGATCCCTCTTCGCGAAAGTCACGGAGCTGTACCCCGTCACCGCGTGGCGGCTCACGCAGTGCCTGCTCAGCGACCAGATCGGCGAAACCGCCGACGGCCTCATCGACCTGGTCACCCGTGGCGCCCACCCGATCGAGGAGGCGGAGCCGGCCCAGCCGGCCACCATGGCCGTCCACGGTGATGTGCTGGGCGCCCGAATCCCCGTTGACCGGGATGTCATGCGTGGAAGCGGAGTGCGAGTGAACTCCTGGCTGACCTGGCGCCTTGGCCTCCGCCAAGCCCCCATGAGCCGCACGTTCGCCACCTTCGGGGGGCACGCGCCCCTCAGCGTCCGCCGCGGCACGAGCTTCGCGCAGGTCTCCAGTCTCCGCCGTCACGCCCTCGAACTCGGAGTGGGCGATGGCTGCGTCCTCGTCCTCATCCTGAACCTCAGGGAGGGCACTGCCCAGGTCCACCACGGTTGCGAGGAGGAAGTGTGTCCGGCGAGGGCCACGTCCTCGATCTGATCAGGGGTTTCTGGCAGCTCGAAACGGTGACCATCCGTGACGATGGCGCCGTCGGATGGCCCATGAGCCGTCTCGCCCAAGCTGGCCTCAACCCGGACGAGACGGTAATGGCCACGAGCATGGGCGACGGGTGGATCGTCCTGCGGCGTCTGACGGACGCCATCGACGACCTGCTCAGTGGCCGTTCCCTCTAGCGAGAGCGTGGCCGCCCGTGGGTGTAGACCTCGCCCCCACCCGCCGCGCCTGGACCTCGTGGGCGATCAGCTCGGCAGCCGACTCCGGAGCGTCGTGCTCCCAGACTCGGATCACGGCCCAGCCAGCGATGCGGAGAGCCTCGGTGGTCTCGACATCCCTGTTCCTATTGCCCTCGATCTTGTCCCGCCAGAACTCGGCGTTCCTCGTCGCGGGACGGTAGTGCTCGGGGCAGCCATGCCAGAAGCAGCCGTCCACGAACACCGCGACCCGGGCACCAGAGAACACTAGGTCCGCCCGACGCCGAATCTCAGGAATGGGGCGCGTGTCCACCCGGTAACGCAGGCCGCGCCGGTACAGCAGCCTCCGCAGGGCGAGCTCGGGACTGGTGTCCTTGCCGCGATTGGCGCGCATCACGGCGCGAACGCTGGTGGAGGACGCCTTGGAGTCGGCCGGCAGGGGCCGGTCGCTTACCAGGCCCATTTCCCTGGCCTGGCGCCACGCCGCGGCGAGGTTCTCCCCGCGAGCGGCGCCGTCCACCTCGCAGACATAGTGCTCCCGCGTGCCGCCGTCCTGCGACCAGCGGAGATAGGCCCGGATACGCCGTGTCCGCCGGTACAGCTTGAGGGCAATGGAGGCACGCGCGTAGCGGCCGTCGCCGAGGGCGACAGCACGCCGGTCACGACCGCCCGCAGCGCGGTCCTGTTCCAGGGTCGGAGTGGTGGAGCCCGGCCGCCGCTTGTACGCGCGCTCGAGGGGAAGGCTCTCCTTCCAGTGCCCGGCGCGTCCTGTCGGCCGAGTCATGGCGTTACTGACCCGCCGCCCGCAGGGCGTCGGCGACGGCCCTGGCGAAGAACTCACCGAGAACCACCGGGACGGCGTTGCCGAGCTGCCGCATCTGCTCCCCACGGGGGCCGGAGCCGATCCACTCGTCAGGGAAGGTCATGACACGGGCGGTCTCGCGGACGGTCATGTAGCGGTGACGATAACGCCATCCCGTCGGAGACGTGAGGTCCTCGAACCGCTCGTCGAGCTCCATGACGGACTCACCGCCGGGGACACCGTGAACCCCGGCCTTGACGGTCTTGGCGGCGCGGTCGAGTTCGTTCGGGGTGTGGCCCTTGTAGATCCTCGCGCCCGGCCAGCCGATGTGTCCGGGGAACCTCTTCCCGCCGAAGTCGCGCTTCTCATCGAGGCGGGTCAGGTCGACCCTGGGAAGGGCCGGGAGCTCCTCGGCGGTGCCGTAGCCCTTGATGGCATCGCGGAGGGTACGCCAGGGCAGGCACTTGTCCTCCTTGATCACCTCGGGCAGGCGCGCCATGACGCGCTCCTTGACGTGGGGGGGCACGTCATGGCGCGCCCAGTAGGAGCCGTCCCGCATGGAACGATGGAGGGCGTCGTCCGAGTAGCGGCGCCTTCTCACGTGCGCCGCGAAATCCCTGACGATGTCAACGCCAAGGTCGGCGCGGAAGGCGACGATGACGACCCGATTGCGGATTTGAGGGACGCCGCAGTCCGCCGCGTTGACGGGGAACGCGATCACCCTGTAACGGTCGGCGCTCCTGTCGTCAACGGGGAGGCCGCCGTCGATGTCCAGCTTGTGTCCCGCCGGGTCCGGATCGCCGAGCGCCCCCATGAGGGCGCCGTTGTGCTCCTGCCAGGTCTTCCTGGGGTCGCGCTCCATGAAGGGCAGGCGCAGCTCGTTCCTGATGTACTCGAAGTAGCCGCTGAACGACGGGCGCAGCAGTCCTCGGACGTTCTCGCAGATCACGGCCTTCGGCCTCATCTCGCGGACGGCGTTGAACACGGCGGGGAACATGTTCCGCTTGTCCTCGTCGCCCTTGGCGACACCCCCGGCGCTGAACGGCTGACAGGGAGGGCCACCTGCGAGGACGTCAACCTCGCCCTCGAACTTCCGAAGATCCAGGTCGCGTACATCCCCCGGGTACAGGGGCGCGGGCTCGCCGACCTTCGGCGGAACGGGAGTCGTCTCCCTGACCTCCACGAGTCCGTCATCGCCGAGAGTCCTGCGGGCGCTGGCGAGGAGCGTCTCGCAGGCCCTCCCGTTGAACTCGTTGAACAGGAGCGGGCGGAAGCCCGCGCGGTGGACCCCCATGGCGAGGCCACCCCCGCCCGCGAACAGCTCCACGCTCGTGCGGCAGCGAGGGATCTTGGTCTCTTCTGGCTGGTCACCCATGGCCAAATCGTACCGCGGAGTGGCTGAAAATCTGAGCGTTTCACTCGAACGGATGATCGATGGGTGGGGAAGCTCATAGAGTGGGCCGCGATCCAGATCTTAGGAAAGAGAGAAGGATGACGGGAAGCAGCGGGGCGGACGGTCGCGGGGTGTTCCACGACGACTTCCGGCTGAGTATCACCAAGGCCCTCGGAGACCAGCTCGCCCAGGCGCTGAGAAGCCTCGGGCGGGCACCCCTCAGCGAGGAGAGCCTGGCCAAGCTGGAAGAACGACCGGGGGTGTACCAACTCTACGTCAACGCCAGGTTCGTCTATGTGGGAAAGGCGGACCGACGGCACAAAGGGCTCCCGGGGCGACTCCGCAACCACCTGCGCAAGTTGTCGGGCCGGAGCAGCCTCGACCTCGCCGACGTCACCTTCTCATGTCTGTACGTGGACGAGGACTTCTCCGCCCTCGCCCCCGAACAACTCCTCATCAACCACTACAAAGAGCGGGGTGGGATCCCGTGGAACAACAGCGGATTCGGAAGCAAGGATCCCGGGCGCAGACGTGACACGACGGTCCTTAAGAAGGACCACTTCGACGTGCAGTACCCCATCAACCTCGACGCACTTGTCCAAGAGGTCATCCCCGGGACGAACGATCTGCGGACCTTTCTGAAGAAGCTCAAAGCCGGCCTGCCCTACAACTTCCGGTACGTGGAGCCCCCGTGCGCGGCGGACGTCTCCGTCGAGGTGCCGGACGGTCCCCTCACGGCGGACGAGGCGTTCCGCCTGGCCTCCGCAGCCCTGCCCGTTTCCTGGCAGATCACAGCACTCCTGAACTACGTGATCATGTATGAGGAGGAGGAACGGTACAAGAGCGCGTCGCGCTATTACCGCGCCGGTGAGGTAGTCGATCAGGAGCCGGAGAAGTCCTCGGCGCCTCTGACACCCGAGGACCTTAGCGACATCGAATAAGGGCCTGCGAGCCGACGTCGCTCCAGCGGGGAGGGCGCCCGCTGGGTGCCTGCCGAGCGCAGGTCGCGGACGGGGACCTGCGCCTCACAAATGAGTGCTGAGGACCGGGTTTCATCATGAGAGCCCCAGCATCGCCACCGTCACGTCATCGGCAGGGCGGATGCGGGCTGGTTACTCGGGCTGGGTGCGGGACTGCGCCGCTGTGGATGTTGGGCCCTCCTGACTTTCCGTGGGTCAGGGTCGGCTTGGGAGGTCAGGGCCGTAGCCTTGGAGGTTGAGCATGGCAGGCCTATGAGGGGTCCGGGGCCGTGGAAGCCGAAGGCGACGCGGGTAACGAGCCGAGCCCTCACTCAGCCTTCCTCCCCCGATCCTGCAAGACCTTGAGGGCGATCGCAACGCTCCCGACGGCGATGCCGACCGCCGGGCACCCGCATTCTCGAGTGCCTTGTCCCTCACCTCCGCGGCCGCGGATATCCTTCGTCTCGCCTCCCATGAGGGGAGGCCGGACTCGATTCTGAGCAGCCCGTGGAAGTCAAGGACGCCGGTCGCGCGACATGGTTGCGCGAATCCACCACAGCCCGGGACGCAGCCGCGTGCGGCAGCACCTTCGCATTGGCCGTGCCGGCAGCCACACCCATGCGGGCCAAGAGGGACTCGGTGCTCCGCGAGATGAGTTCCAACCGGTCGTGCCGGACAGCCTTCAGTCCGCGACGATGCGCGTCCAGTTCCTCCGGAGACTCGTCCAGCACCCGGTCGAGTTCGAGCACGTCGATCGCGTCCTGCAATTGGCAGCAGCGAGCCAGAACCGCGCGCCCCTCCTGAACCTCCCGCTCTGCTGCCTTGGCCGTCTTGGCGAGGCCACGGACCTTGGTCTCCTGCTCCATCTTCTCCGCGATTGCTCTGAGTTGACGCAAAAAGTGGCCCTTCGCGGGTGAGGGTGGTCGGGGAATGACGCGCGGGATCGCCGGTTTGGCTAGCCGGCGATCCCGCGCTATGTTGCTCCGCTTCGAAGCAGGCCGCGTTCATATGCTCCGAGTAGTCACCGGTTTTCCGTAAGCGTCAGCGGTGCTCCGGGCGCCGGCCGTCCTGCGGTGCGTCTGCGACTTCCCTGGACCGTTGCGGGCTGGAAAGGTGGAACTGAAGCTGTCACCGACTGCGTCGACCGACGGGCATCAGTCGACGGTGCAACTTGTCCGCCACCCGCATCCGCAGCGAGTCCAGGGAAACGGGGCCTGCCAGGCCCCGTGGGCCGGAGCGGGCAGGAACAGGTCCGTCCGTGCCTGCATAAGAGGCCGGCGTTCAGGCGCGCCCCAGGTTGGCCGGGGACTGTCCCTCGCGGACGAGGCGTCGTCCATGTGCTGCCCGCCACGGGACCCTCCAGGCTCCTTCAACGGATTTCGGCGCGGCAGACTAGCTAGTATCCTGCGTCACAAATTTCGAGTCTAAGATCGTAATTGCGGGACAAGCCTTAGCCCGCGATGTGAGCAGCGGCGCCAGGGACCGGGCGACCCAAAGTCCGCCCGCGTCTCCCGGGCTCCAATTGAGGTCGGCCGTCAGCTAATTGCATCTAAGACTTTGAAGCCACCAAACCATCGTCAATCGCGGAGCGTGAACCCGCCCATCCACCTGGAATCTTCCAGACGGACGCGATCCCCTGCACTTCGAGGTAATCGACGTAGACACCGACATCCTCAGTAAATAGGCCGACGAGACGTAGATTTACCTCGCCCTTGTAAAGAAAATGACCATATTCAAGCAATTGGGCTACCGCCTCACGCACAGCCTTGGTGGGGTTCCCAGATTTGACCACTTTGGCCTCAACTAGCCATTCCCTCCCTTGCTTACTCAATACCAAGTCTCGCGGGTGAACTCCTTCAGTGACGGGCGTGAAGCCTCGAAGGTGGATGTACGGTCCGAATTCTCGGATTAGAGTCTCGTGGCGTCGCGTCTTGAGCTGCTGCCGAACAGCGATCTCAGATGTGTAGTCGCCATCATCTTTAGGTCGAAAACCCTCCAGCCCCTCATATTCGGGATACGGAGACTCGGGCACGTACTCAATCACCTCCCTCTCCTGTTGACCCACCCAGTCGTGCCCCGTGATCACAGCCGCTTGCTGAAGAACCTCGGCCATTCTCCATAGATCCTCGCGGAGCTCCTTCTCCTCAGGCATATTACTCACGACATATTGGCGAGCAGCTACACTACTCGCTTCATAAGCCAAGGCCCTCCATCCCTTATCCTTGAACTCGGGCCTATGATCCCAGCCATTCACAATACTTTGCGGAAGTTGCTTAAACAGCTGACGTGCGGTCTGAGCGAGTGGCGTCCGAAGTTTTTCACCTCTAGTTTGTAGCTCGACTTGCAAACGAGTAATGCCCTGTTGGAGCGTTAGGGTCACAGACTCCAAGTCCGTTGCGAAAATATAAGCAAGATATAGCCCATATTTCGGGTCGCGAGTGATATCAGGGTCGTACACGCCAATCCATGGGGTGTAGGTAGCATCCCCTTGCCCCCCATACCCCTCGATCTCCAGACCCGCCGGAACAAGCGCGCCGAGGTGCTGAGGTGCCGCACGAAGCAGATCTTGGGCGGGGACACCCCGTGCGGCTTTCTTCGTCTTGTCGTACGTCGCCGCCACCGTGAGGAGCAGTTCTCGTATGTCCATGCACAGACAATACGCAAACCAACACCTGAGGCGACCGATTTTGATCACTTTCAACGAGGCATCGACGTGTAGGAGGCGCCCCAGAGCCCCAACGCAAGCATGGAGTCGGGCAGGGCTGGGGCAACTGCCCCGGCGTCCAGGCCCGTACTCGCACCTCAGCCCGCCGCAGGGCCTCAGCCGCTCGCGGCGAACATCACCGTTAGGGCTCCGAAACTGCGCGGACGCTGGCGTCCAGTTGCAGCCGTGCCGCAACGGCAACCTCGGCCCTAAAAGCCGCGTCAAGCGTGCCGACGATCCGGTCCAGCCGGGCCAATAGATGCTTGATCCCAGTGCCGCCGGTAACACCGTCAGGCGATCTCACTTCGCACCACCGGATGATCCCGGAGGACAGTGTGACTCCCGGGGCGACTTCGTGTCAGCAAGAACCAACCGTCGCCACCGCCCGAGCCGATGAGCTGCTGGATCTCCATCCCTTCCAGGAAGCCACACTCCTGGGCCGCCCTGGAGTAGAAAATCCAAATTGAGGGAGTCGGGCCAGCAAGCGTCGTCTGAGCCGAACGCCCCGGTGATCGCGGCAAGATCCGCGTCTGACAGGTCTTCCGACATCACGCCTCATCCAACTCCGCCTCGAAGTGCATCTGGGCGCGGTCGAGGATGTCGTCCGGGTCGCAGCCTCGGTCGGCCAGCCAGTGGAGGAGGTCGGTGATCATTTCGGTGGCGGTCTCCGCCACGGCGGGGGTACTGCGGATGGGCTTGGCTTCGTCGCTGCGCCACCGCAGGGCATAGAGCTCGACGAGGGTGCTCCCACGCTCCACCCTGTGTCGACCGGCGGACGGAGCCGGGGCGTCCACCTGGCGGGAGAACTCACAGCAGACGGCCTTGCCGGTGGCCGTGGAGACGGCGAACCAGCTGTCGGCGAGGGCGGCTACCAGGCCCAGTCCGCGCCCGGACTCCTCGCACGGGTCGGCCTGGCGACACCGTGGCAGGACCGGGCTGGTGTCGTGCATCTCGATGCGCAGGCGACCGGCGTACTCCTCCATGAACAGGGTGGCGGCGGTTCCCTCGCCTACGTGCTTGATGACGTTGGAGGCGAGTTCGGAGACGGCGAGCTGCGCGTCGTACGTGACAGCGGACGCGCCCCACATGGCGAGTTGGTGGTCGATGACTCGGCGGAGGCCGGCGACGGCTCCGGGGTCGGACTCGAAGGGAAGGACGCAGTGTCGACGGGGTGCGTCGGACCGGTAAAAGGGCAAGGCGGACAGCCCCCTTCGGGATCACTCGGTGTGCGCGAGATATCGCGCTCCGCAATCGAGTATGTCACTGAGAAGTTCCACCATGTAACTTCTCACGAGAGTTCGCCCGATTGATCCGGTGGATCATCAACAGCTGGGCCGCGTAGCCTCGTTCACGCGCGCGGCTGGTGCAGGGGCATCCGGGGCGGGCGCTGATCGGAGGCACTGCAGCATGTCGTTCGGGCCGACAACTCGGCGTCGCCAGCTGGGTTCGACCATGCGCAAGCTCCGGGAGCGCAGGGGGATGACGCTGGAGGAGGCCGGGAAGCTCGTCGGCGTATCGAAGGCCACGGTCAGTCGGTACGAGACGAAGGAAGGGCCCATCAAGTGGCCGGTCGTCGACGCGCTGTGCCGGGTCTACGAGGCGAGTGACAGCGAGCGGGAAGCGGTCGTCACCCTCGCGAAGGGAGCGAAGGAGCAGGGGTGGTGGAGTTCTCTCGGCGTCACGCTGCCGGAGACGATGAACCTCCTCCTGACGCTCGAGGACGAAGCGGTACGCGAGGACCACTTCGCGACGGTCTACGTACCGGGACTTCTCCAGACCCGCGAGTACTCGGAGGCGGTTCTCCACGCGTCCGAGATGCGCCGTCCCGCGGAGGAGATCGAGCGACAGGTGGGCATCCGGCTCAAGCGGCAGCAGATCCTCGGGCGGGAGAACCCGCCCCATGTCTGGGCGGTCCTGGACGAGTCCGTCGTCCGGAGGGTGGTCGGAGGAGCGGACGTGATGCGGGCGCAGCTGGCGCATCTGCTGGGATGTGCCGAGTCGCCCAACATCACTCTGCAGGTGCTGCCGTTCTCGACCGGTGCGCACGCGTCCGCCATGGGTACGTTTGTGATCCTCGGGGGTCCCGAAGCGGCACTCGACGTGGTCTACCTCGACCTGCACACCGGCGCCCTGTTCCTGGAGAAGGAGCACGAACTGGATTGCTACCGCAGGGCATTCGACTACCTGCGCGCGCAGGCCCTGGACATCACCGCCTCCACGGAGATGATTCGGCAGGCCCGTGAGGAGATGCGGTGAACGGCGTGGGAGCGACCTGGTTCAAGTCGTCGTACAGCGGGGGCGCCAACACCGAGTGCGTGGAGGCGGCCTTTGTCGTGGAGGGCATCGCGATCCGGGATTCCAAGGAGCCGGGCGGGCCCGTGCTGCGGTTCGGTCGCCATGCCTGGTCGGAGTTCGTCTCCGTGGTGGGTGAGTCCGGCCCGGCAGGCTTGCCGCGTCCGTAGGCCGGGGTTCACCGCCAAGGCCCCGGGGCGCGCGTAGGGGGGTGTGCGCGGGGCGTGTGGGGGTGGGGGTGGTGGGTGGGCCGTGTCGGCGTCGTGGTGGGGGCGTTGAGCACTGGGCCGGGGTGCGTACGTATTCCTGTACGCATTGGGCGCGGCGCTGGCGTTACCGAGCGGTGAGGCGGGACCACGATGATGCGTTGGCTGGTGATGGCCGGGGCGAGCTGTGGGTTGGCCGTGCTCGCGGTGGCGGGTGGGCTGGCGTTGTTGCCGCGGGGTACCGCTGAGGCCGTGGAGGGGGCGGCTGTGGGGTGGGTGGTGCTGGGGTTGGCCGGGTTCCTGTTCGGGGTGATGGCCAAGCGGTCGCGGGGGCGCGGGCGGTCATGAGGTGCCGTCGTCGTCCCGGCCGCGGCGGGCTCGCCGGCTGAGGAGTGAGCGCAGGCGGCCGAGAATCTGTTCCTCCTCGGGGGCCAACGCGTCCGGGGTCCGCGGGCGGGGCTGTTCCCGTTCCCGTTCCTGTTCCTCCCGGTAGTGGCCTTGCAGAAGCTCTGGGCCTGCCGTACGGCTTCGACCCGGCCGAGGCCGCCGAGCTCCTCGGTCCGCATGGCCTGGGCGACGGCCACCTCCCAGTGGTCCTGGGCGCGCTTCCAGTCGTTCTTGTGGGCGATGCGTACAAAGTGTTCGAGGAAGTCCACGTCGCTGGGCGTGCCGTGGAAGTAGTTGCCGAGCCGGGCTATCCGCACCGGAGGGTGCAGGCGCTGGTGCAGCTTGCGCTTGCCGAAGATGAACACGGACCGGCTGGAGGCGTAGCCCTTGCCCCCGGTGATGCGGTTGTCGATGAGGTGGCCGGCGAAGCCACCGATGACGGCGGGAATGACCAGCCAGCCGGCGAAGGAGAGGATCCAGGGGAACAGGGTCCGGTCCTTGGCCGCGGGTGAGTTGCCGATGAGGGCGTTGTACGCGACGCTCCAGCCGTCGGCGATCCAGGTGGCGACGTAGAGGCCGAGGGTGACGGCCACGGTCAGCAGCCCCCAGTCGATGATGAACTGGACGACGCCGGACAGGGCCTTGCGGGAACGGAAGATGCGGCGCAGCCCCTCGCGGAGGGTCGGTTCCGGTGGGGGTGTCAGCGCGGGCGGCAAAGTGGTCATCGTCAGCTGTCGCCCCCGCCCCGAGTGACCGGCTCTCCCCTGTCCGTGGCGGGATTCCAGCCATGTGACGGGTGGTTCAATCCGCTTTTCGGCAAGCGGGAGCGGCGGGCGGCGCACGCCGTGGGCGCGCTTACCGGGGGCCTACGCGTAGTGGGGGACGATTTTTCCGTGGAGTGGCTTCGCGGTGCGCGGTCGGACCATTACGCTGAGTGCCCAATATCAAACGGGGACGTGCGGGGGCGGGACGAGACGGTGAGCGGAGGACCGTATGGGGAACGCACGACCGGGTGAGGCGGGTCCTGGGCCGGGGCCGGGGCGGCCGAGCAGTGGGGAGGAGGTGCAGGTCGGTGAGTTGCTGGCGCGGGCGCAGAACGCGTTCGAGGTGGCTGACGACGTGCTGGAGCGGTTGACCACCGCGTTGATGGCCCATACCGAACTGGCCTCCTTCCGGCAGCGCAAGGGCCCGCCGCAGAAGTTGAGCCGTCGGACGTTGCGGCACAACTACCTGCTGGCGGACGGCAGTAGCCTCAGTCTCTGGGAGATCGAGCACAACACCGGGCCGGGCGGTGACCGGCGGCACGAGGTGTACACGGATCCGGAGTTCCTCGCGGCCGCCCAGTATCTGATCGACAGCCGCTTCGGCGATCCGAGCCCGGAGGAGCTGGAGGCGGAGACGGCGGAGTGGCTGGCGCGGTTGCCGGAGCTGGCCGCGCTGGAACTGCCGCAGGGGCCGCGGCAGTACTCCGAGGACCGTTCCGCGGAGCACGCGTGGCGGGTGCTGCGCCGGGCGGAGAACGCGGACGCCCCCGGGGAGCGGATACGGCGGTTACTGCTCTCGGCGATCGGCCACGACATCGCGTACGTCACCGGGCGCCATCTGCGGGCCGGCGGGCGGGTGGTGGGCTGGACGCTGTACGAGCACGCCTTCCTGCTGGCGACCGGCGAGGAGATCAGCCTGTGGGAGGTCGAGCACACCATGAACCCGGAGGGGCGGCCGGTGTGTGAGGTGTACGACGACGAGCGGGCGGCGTGCGACGCGGCGGATCTGCGGCTGGAGGCCCTTTAGGCCCCGTCACCCGCCAATACGACGGTACGACGTGAAAGAGGCGGGCTTCCCCGGATCGGGGTTGCCCGCCTCTTTCATGGTTCGGGTCGACTAGACCGACAGGCCCTTCGAGCGCAGCCACGGCAGCGGGTCGATCGGGTCGCCGCCGCCGGGGCGGACCTCGACGTGGAGGTGGGGACCGGTGACGTTGCCGGTGGCGCCGACGCGGCCGATGGTGTCGCCGGTGGCGACCTTGCCGGAGGTGACGGTCATCGAGGAGAGGTGGCAGAACCACAGCTCGGTGCCGTCGGGGAGGGTGAGGATGATGCGGTAGCCGTACGAGCCAGCCCAGCCGGCGGAGGTGATGGTGCCGCCGTGGATGGCCTTGACGGGGGTGCCGGTGGGGGCGGCGAAGTCCTGGCCGGTGTGGGTTGAGGCCCACAGCGAACTGGTCTCGCCGAAGCCGGCGGTGAGGGTGTACGAGGCGACCGGCTTGACGTAGCTCTTGGCGAGCTCGGCCAGGCGCTTGGCCTCGACGGCCACCTTGGCGGCGGCTGCCGCCTTCTTCTTGGCGGCGGCCTCGGTGCGGACCTTCTCGGCGGCCGCGGCCTTGGCGTCCTTGGCGGCGGCGAGGTTGTCGGCGGCGGCCTTCTGCTGGGAGGCCTGCTGGAGGATCCGGGTGCGCAGGGACTCGCCGGCGTTGATGTCCAGGTTGCCGGCCGGGTCGGCGGCCTGGGCCTCGTCACCGCTGTCGATCAGGGTGCCGATGCCGGGCAGGCTGTCCACCTCGGGCAGGTCCGGGAGGGACACGGCGAGCGGGTTGTGCCCCTCGGCCGTGGCGACCCCGCTGCCGACGCCGAGGACGGCGACGGCAGCGACACCGAAGACGGCCGAACCACGGCCGAAGGTGCGCTGCTTGGAGACGCGGTGACGGCCGCGTACGGGGGCCGTGGACTCGCGGGTGGGGTTCCAGGTGCCGGGGCCCTCGTCGTGGCCCTGGCTCTGCTCGTAGCCCTGGTCGTCCTGCTCGGGCTCGAAGTGCGACTCGGGCGCGGGCTGCGGCTGCGGCTGCCGCTGCGCCTGCGCCTGGGGCTGCGGCTGCCGCAGGGGCGCCGTGCCGAAGGCGGACCACTGCTCGGGCTGCTGAGCGGACTTGGACTCGGGCTTGGGCTCGGACTTGGACTCGGGCTTGTGCTCGGCCCTGGGCTCGGACGGGCGCTTGGGAGCGGCATCCATCAGACCGGCGGCCGCGGCCGCGTCACGCAGCTCCGCCCAGCCGGCCGCCATGTTCCATTCGCCGGTGTCCCAGCCGTCGACGGCGTTCTTGGTGGGGGCTGCCTGCTCTGTCGCGGGGGGCGTCCAGCCGGCCGCCATGTTCCACTCTGCGGTGTCCCAGTCGGGGTTCGCGGTGTAGTCGTACCCGTCGTACTGCTGGGAATCCGGTATGAGGGCAGGCTTGTTCGACGCCACTCGGGCGCGCTCCTTTCCTTCCTTCTCGCCTACCGGGTTAGCTGACGGGTTCGGAGCAGGAAGGTCTCCTACGGGTCTGCCGGAGCAGATCCGATTCACCCCAGGGTGTTGGTTCCCCGGTTCCCGCGGACGGGATTCGGCAAGCGCGCGGTTGCCGTCTGTTCGGCGGCGGGACGACCGCGCTGCGTTATCGAACGTTAATAGAGGCGCAGGGGAATTCCAAGCCGCTTCGGGCAGTTCACAGCTGGAATCTATACGCATGGATCCCGCAGAAGCGGGCAAAAGGGCGCCAGCACTGTGACTCGCGGGAGATCTGAGGATACGTCAGCCGTGACCCGCGAGCGGGTGGACGGTCACTTCGTGTGACGGTCGGCTGGTGGGTCAGCGTCCGCCCAGCGCTCTGGCCAGGCGTTGGTCGAGTCGGCGGGCGGTCGCCTCGGGGGTGGTGTCCTTGTCGTCGGCGTGGGTGACGAGCATGAGATGCACCTCACGTTGGAGCAGCCGGCTGAAGGTGACGTAGTGCGCGGTCGCGGGGCGGGCGCGGGCCTGGCGCAGGGCGCACCAGAGCAGAGTGGTGTAGCCGGGTCTGCGGCCCCCGGGTCCCCGGGAGGGGGTGGACTCGGAGCCTTCGCGGACCGGACGGTCGTAGTACCAGGCGGCAGGGTTCGCGGCGGTGCAGTCGGTGTCGCTGGTTCCGTACGCGGACTGCCGGGCGGGGGCGAACCCGGCCTGCAGCAGGGCACGCTGGCGGGTGCGGCCGGTGAGGAAGCGGATCAGGTCGGCGGCGTCGTCCTGGCGGGCGCTGGTGGCGGCGATACCGAGGCTCTGGCCGCCGAGGACGGCCGTGCCCGGGAGCCGGGCCACGCCGAACCGGGTGGAGGGGGCGAGTCCGGCGTCCAGTTGGTTGTAGGCGTAGGGCCAGTCCCGCATCAGGATGCTGGCGCCCTGCCGGAACTGGGCGAGGGAGACCGATTCGTCGGCCTCCAGCGATTCGGGGGCCAGGCTGTTGGGCGAGTTGATCCGGTTGAGCTCCTCCAGCCCCTGGCGCAGGGCGTCCTGGCTGCCGGTGTAGCGGCCCTGCCCGTCGACCAGGTTGACGCCGACGCTCCAGAACGCCTCCAGGGTGTTGACGGTCAGTCCCTCGTAGGCGCGCAGCTGGGTGGTGTACGCGGGCAGGCCGATCGACCGCACGGCGGCGAGCAGGTCGCTGACGGTGGTGTATCTGCGCAGGTCCTCGGGGCGGCGGCCGGCCTTGGTGAGGAGGTCGTCGGTGCGGTAGTAGAGCAGCCCGACGTCGGTGTTGAAGGGCACGGCGTAGGTGCCGCCCTTCCAGCGGCCGGCGTCCGCCGCCTGCTGGAGGAAGTCGTCGTCCACGAGCCCGGGGTCGAGCCGGCGGATCAGCCCGCCGTCGGCGAACTCCGGGATCCAGGTGATGTCGAGGTTGACGACGTCGTACGTGGCGGTGCCCGACTGGAGGGCGCCGACCAGTTCGCTGCGCTGGTCGTCGGAGGCGCGGGGCAGTTCCACGAGCCGGGCCGGGCGCCCGGGGTTGCGCCGGTTCCACTCGTCGATGAGCCGGCGGCGGATCCCGCCGCCGGTGGTGCCGGTGGAGGTGGCGGAGGTGGTGAGGTCGGCCCCGCTGGCGACGATCAGGGGGCGCGAGGTGTCGGGGGGCGGCTGCGGGGCGGGGGCGGGGGTGCTGCCGCAGGCGGTGAGCAGCACCAGCAGGGCGGCCGCCCGTATGCGTCGGGGCAGCGCCGCGCCGTGCGGGGCGCCGGTCATGAACGGCCCGCGGTGAGCTGGGCGATGGTGTCGGCGAGGGCGGTGGACAGGTCCTGGGAGGTGTCGATGCAGGCCCCGCCACGGGCGGTGACCTCGGTGTTGAAGGCGAGGTCGCAGCCGGTGTCCTCCAGCGACACGACGACGACCGGGACGGCGGTGTCCGGGGCGTCGGCCCGGGGGCTGTTGGGGCTGTCCTCGTCGTCGGTGATGAGGACGAGCAGGGGCGTACGGGCCCCGGAGCCGCCTGAGCCGCCTGAGGCGCCGGAGTCACCGGAGCCGCCGGAGCCGCCGGAGGCCGAGCGGGCGGCGAGGCTCTTCGTGAGCCGGCTCAGCGCGGTGGTGACGGGCGCGTCGCGCCGCACGGGGCGGAGGGCGCGGACGGCGGTGGCCAGCCGGGCGTCGCTGTGGGTGCCGAGCGGCAGCAGGGTGGAGCCGGGAACCGCGGTGATGCCGTATCGGTCGTCGCCGGTCAGGGACGCGGCGGCGCGGGTGAGTACGGAGCGGATGGTCGCGGCGTCGTCGCCCCCGTACGCGGAGCTGGACACGTCGACGGCGAAGACCACGTCGCGCCGGGTCCCGGCGGCGCCCCGGTAGGCGTCCAGGAGGGCGTCGACCCGGCGCTGGTCCGGGGGTGTGCCGCCGGTGCGGGGGTGGGCGGCGAACGCGGCGCTGTTGAGCGGTTCGCCGGGTCGGGGGCCGGCCGTGCCGTGGCGGAAGCCCTGGGCGGCCAGGGCGCGCTGTCCGGCGGCCGAGGTGAGCCAGTCGCCGAGCCGGTCGACGGCCTGGTCTCGGTCGGCGCGGTCGGCCCGGCCGGTCTCCCAGGTGACCGGTACGTAGGACAGCCGCAGCGGCGGCACGTCGCTGGGGTAGTAGGCGGCGTACGAGTCGCCGGTGTTGCTCAGGCAGGGGGGACGGGAGTCCAGCTCGGGGGTGTCGAGGGCGGCGGCGGTGGACTCGGCGACGAGCAGGGCCAGTTGCTGCTGCGGCGAGGTGCCGCGGGCGAGCCGGGCGTCGCAGGCCAGGGTGCGGTCGTCCTCGGGCAGCACCCCGGAGCGCGGTCCGGTGGTTCCGGTCGCGCCGGCCGGGAGGTGCAGCAGCAGATGCAGGGCCGCCTCGGAGGAGCGGGGGGCCGCGTTGCGTACCGACAGGCCCGCCGCACGGGCCGCCCGGACCAGTTGGGCCAGGGTCCGGCCGGTCTGCTGGGCGCCGGGGATGTTGCGGGTCGCGGCGACGACGGCCGGGGAGTCGGCCAGGGTGCGCGGTGCCGAGCCGAGTTCCACGACACTCTCCGGCTTACGGGTGTCCGCGAGCACGCGGTCGTACGTCGTGGCGGAGGCCGGGATCCACACGTCCGGATGCGGCCCTACGTCCCGCAGCGGCGACTCGCAGCCGGAGCTTCCGGAAGCTCCGGAACTTCCGGCGTCCGGGCTGGAACCGGCGCTGGAACTGGCGCCGGAACTGGCGCTGGTACTGGCGCTGGAACCGGTGCTGGAACCGGTGCTGGTGCAGGTGCGTTCGGGCTCGGCCCAGTCCGCGGAGTGGCGGAAGGCGTCGACGACCTTGTTGGCCGGGGCGGAGTAGACCGTGGTGTTGATCTGGCCGCAGCCCTGCGGGCGGTCGCCGATCGCGTCGGTGGCGGCCCGGCTCTCCTGGAAGGCGTCGAGTACGGAGGTCAGGGCGGCCCGGGTCTCGGTGGAGGTCAGGACGCGCAGTTCCAGCGGGGCCGGGCACAGGGCCGCCGGGCGGTTGGCCGCCCGGTAGCCGGTGATGCCGCCGGCCAGCAGCGCCAGGGCGGCGAGGCCGCCGACCGCCCGGTGCCACGCGGGCCGGCCGGGGCCGAGGACCCAGGTCCAGACGAAGGCGACGTACGCGGCCAGGCGTCTGAGCCGTAGCTGTTCGCGGGCCAGGATCCGCTGCCAGCGGGGGACGGTGCCGCCCAGCCGGGCCTGGGACAGCACGGTGTTGTGGGCGCCCCCGATGGAGAGTTCGGTGGGCACCCAGGGACCGTGGTCCGCGCTGGGCGGCACCGCCTGGTCGGCCGCGAGTTCGGTGAGCCGGATGCCCAGCGAGCCGACGGTGACGGGGTCGTGGGTGCTGGTGCCCTCGCGCAGCACGCGGAGCACCGCGGCGGTGAAGGGGGTGGGGTCGATGCCGTTGCCGTTGCCGATCCGTCCCAGCGGCTTGGCGGAGGTGATGAGGGCCATCGGGCGTCGTTCGGGCAGCGGCACCCGGCCCGCCGTGCCGGAGAAGCAGCAGTCCAGGACGAGCACGACGACGTCGGCGGGCGAGGCGGTCAGGTCCCTCAGCAGGCCCTCGTAGGGGATCGCGTCGAGATGGGCGCCGGTCTTGGTGGAGTCGCGGCACATGAGGTGCAGCTCGGGGGGCCGGCCCTCCTCCAGGTGGAGGTAGCCGTGTCCGCTGAAGTAGACGAACAGCAGGTCCTGGGCCTGGGCGGCGGCGGTCTTGACGGCGTCCAGCACCCGCTGGCGGCTGCGCGGCTCCCGTACCGTCTCGACGGTGCTCGGGATCATCCGGCCGAGGGTGCTGGATATCAGCACGTCGCGCAGCTGGGTGAGGTTGGCGTTGACGGAGGGCAGATTGGCGAAGTGATCGGCGTGCTCGTACTGGGACACGCCGATCAGCACCGCCCGTGACCGGGAAGCGAAGGGCTCGTACGCCACGGCGTGCGGCCTATCCCTCGATCGCCCGGCGGACTTGGGCCGCCTTCGCCTCCAGTTCGCCTCGGGTGACGGTGTCACCGGCCGTCAGGACGATCCGTACGTCACCGGTCTGGATGGTGATCGTCAGGTCGTCGGCCGGCGGCCGGTTCACCAGGTGGTCGTACACACAGCGGAGCAGGCTCAGGGCGGTGGCCTGGAGGGTGCCCTCCAGCAGCTGGACCACCAGGTCGTAGCCGATGCCCATGGTCCCGTCCGACGACCGCTCCCGGTGCCCGACCAGCCCGGCCAGTTCGTCGTCGGCCTTCAGCCACTGCTCCAGCCTGCGCAGATCCTCCGCCGGGTCCTCGCTCCCGTCGAGCGTGACCGTCACCTCGTGGGGTTCGCCCGCTCGCGCGTCCAGTCCCATGTCCGTTCGCCTCCCCCGTCCCGTCGACGTGGCGTACCGAGCTGCCCATCCTACGCTGACGGATCATCACTTTCGTTGCTACGCGGCCGATTCGGTCGCCGGGGGAACCGCCGAGAGCGGGGTGGCGATGTCCTCCAGCGAGCGCCCCTCGGCGCGCACCGCGAGGGCGGCGGCGACCAGCCCGGCGATCGTCATCAGGCCGGCGCCGATACCGAAGGCGAGGGCGGTGTCGGCGGGCACCCCGGAGGAGGTCAGGTTGGCGAAGAGCAGCGGGCCGCTGATGCCGCCGGCGGCCGTACCGACCGCGTAGAAGAAGGCGATCGCCATGGCCCGGGTCTCCATCGGGAAGATCTCGGAGACGGTGAGGTACGCGCTGCTCGCGCCCGCCGAGGCGAAGAACAGCACGACGCACCAGCACGCGGTGAGGGTCACGGCGGTGAGGCTGCCGGCCTGGAAGAGCCAGGCGGTGGCGAAGAGGAGCACGCCGCTGAGCAGATAGGTACCGGAGATCATCGGGCGGCGGCCGACGGTGTCGAAGAGCCGGCCGAGCAGCAGCGGGCCGAGGAAGTTGCAGGCGGCGATGACGGCGAAGTAGTAACCGGTGTCGCCGGACGGGGTGCGGTAGAAGGTGGTGAGGATGGCGCCGAAGCCGAAGGTGACGGCGTTGTAGAGGAAGGCCTGCCCGATGAACAGGGCCAGGCCCAGGGTGGTGCGGCGCGGGTAGTCGCCGAAGACGGTGCGGGCGATGGTGACGAAGCCGACGGACCGCCGCGGGTGGATGGTGATCTCCCCTTCGCCGGGCGGGAGTTCGTGACCGATGTCGTCCATGACCCGGCGCTCGATGGAGGAGACGAGCTCCTCGGCCTCGTCGCCGCGTCCGTGGATGAACATCCAGCGCGGCGACTCCGGCACGTTGCGCCGTACGACCAGGATCACCAGGCCCAGTACGACGCCGAGCCCGAAGGTGAGCCGCCAGCCGAGGTCGGCGGGGAACAGCGCGGTGTTGAGCATCAGCACGGACAGCAGCGAACCGCCGATCGCGCCGAGCCAGAAGCTGCCGTTGATCATCAGGTCGACGCGGCCCCGGAAGCGGGACGGGATCAGCTCGTCGATCGCCGAGTTGATGGCCGCGTACTCGCCGCCGATACCGAAGCCGGTCAGGAAGCGGAAGGTGAAGAACCACCAGGAGTGGAAGGACAGCGCGGTCAGCGCGGTCGCGGCGAGATAGACGACCAGGGTGATCAGGAACAGCTTCTTGCGGCCGAAACGGTCCGTCAGCCAGCCGAAGAAGAGCGCCCCCAAGCAGGCTCCCGCGACGTACAGGGCAGCGGCGATGCCGGTGACCTGGGAGGAGGTGATGGGCAGTCCGCTGCCGTGCTCGGAGAGCCGGCCGGCGATGTTGCCGACGACGGTCACTTCGAGGCCGTCCAGGATCCAGACGGTCCCGAGGCCGATCACGATCAGCCAGTGCCACCGCGACCAGGGCAGCCGGTCCAGCCGGGCCGGTACGGAGGTCGTGACGGCGGACTGCTTGCCTCCGGCCGCGCTTCGGCTTCCGGCTCCGGTCCGGCTTCCGGTTCTCTGCTCTTCACCGTCGACGGTGCTCATCGGGCGGCTCCTCTCGGCTCACGATGAAGTTGCGTCTGCCCCGACTGGGAGCCGGCATGCGGTGGGTACGGTCCGCCCATGACGGTGAACACGGACGAGCCGGTGGCACAGCGGTACCGGGACTTCGCGCGGCACGCCCGCGGCAAGTCACCCCGGTACGAGGAGCTGGCCGGGCGGATCGCGGACGACGCGGAACTGACCGGGCTCATCTCGGAGCTGCCGGCCGGCAACAAACAGCAGCCGAACCTGCTCTTCGGGGCGGTCCGTCTGCTGGGCGGCCCGCAGGAGGACTGGGCCGCGTTCCGCCGCTGGACGGTGGCCCACTGGGACGCCGTACGGGAAGTGGTCCTGGCCCGAGCCACCCAGACCAACGAGGCGGCCCGCTGCGCGACGCTGCTGCCACTGCTGGCCTCCCTGCCGCAGCCGCTCGCCCTGCTGGAGGTGGGGGCGTCGGCGGGGCTGTGCCTGTATCCGGACCGCTACCGGTACGCCTACGACACCGGGCAGGGCTTCGGACCGGAGTTCGGGGCGGCCGGGTCGCCCGCGGTGTTGCGGTGCCGGGCGGAAGGCGGCGTACCGCTCCCGCAGCCGGGGCGGGGGTCGGGACCGGGGTCGGGGTCGGGACCGGGGTCGGGGTCGGGACCGGATCCGGGGTCCGGCGCCCTGCCGGAGGTGGTGTGGCGGGCCGGCATCGACCTCAATCCGCTCGACCCGGCCGACCCGGACGACGTGCGGTGGCTGGAGTCGCTGATCTGGCCCGGTCAGGAGCACCGGGTGGCGCGGCTGCGGGCGGCCATCGCGGCCGTACGGGGCGCGCGGCCGCAGGCCCGGATCGTCCGGGGCGATCTGGTGGAGCGGCTGGAGGAGGTCGCGGCCCGGGCCCCCGCCCACGCGACGCTGGTCGTCTTCCACACGGCGGTGCTGACGTATCTGCCGACGGCACGCCGGGAGCTCTTCGCGGAGCGGGTGCGGGCGCTGCCGGGGGCCCTGCCGGGGCGGGTGCACTGGGTGTCCAACGAACACCACAGCGTGTTCCCCTGGATCGGCGGGCCCCGGCCGGACGACGATCTGCTGACGCTGGCGCTGGACGGCCGGGCGGTGGCCCTGACGGACGGGCACGGCGAGAGGCTGCGCTGGCTGCCGGCATGAGCCGCCGCCGACGCGGATGCTCGGCCCGTCCGGCGATTGAGGAACAGCGCGGCCGAAGGCTGCGCAACCCGGTGAGCGATCTCGGCCACCCGCACTGCCGAGCCCGCCCGCGTGGCGCCTGGCACAACCCCCGCCGCGAGCGCAAGGCCCACTGGTGCGCGCGGGATGGCTGAGTCATCCTGCTGGAAAGGGCACCAACCCGAAGGAGGCTGCGATGAAGCTGGGCAAGCCGCTCGCGACCGGATTCGCGGAAGACGTGGTGGAAGCGGAAGTGGACTGGACGGCCGACGACCCGGCCGTGGTCCCCGAGGAGGCGCCGGAGGCGCCCGAGCGCCGGCAGGTGGTCGAAGCCTCGGCGTCGTGAGGCTGTTCCGCGAGCGGTTGCCGCAGGAGCGGCCGGCGGTCCCTCCGACCGGGTACAAGGTCGCGTTCCCGATGCTGTCGGGCGACGGGACGCGGGCCGGGTTCCGGGGTGTCTCGCTCGGGGGACAGATCGTCTACGGGGCACTGGACGACGCCCGGTGCGGCTACGGGCGCCGCCATCCGAGCCCGGCCCGGGGCTGCGACTGCGGCTTCTACTGCCTGCACTCGGCGTCGGAGGCCCAGGCCCTGACCTGCGCCACGGACTGCCAGGACGCGGTGATTCTGCAGGTCAGCGTGCTGGGCTCGTACACGCGGTACGAACGCGGTATCCGCTTCGCGCGGCAGCGGGTACGGAACATACGGGTCGGGGCGTGCCGCTGCGGCCACCCGGCGCGGGCGTTCGTCCGGACGGACACGGGCCTGCCGGGCTGGCGGGGGCTGCGCGGCACCTGTCCGGGCTGCGCGGCCGGGCTGCGGCTGCTGCCGCTGACGGAGTTCGCCCGGCTGGCCGGCTCCTGGGTGAACGTGACCACGGACGCGGGCGCGGGGACGGGTACGGGCGCGGGTACGGGCGCGGGTACGGGCGCGGGTACGGAACTGCCGTCGCTGGCGGCGGAGGCCGCACTGCTGCGGGCCCGGCTGGACCGGTTCCAGGCCCGGCTGGCCGAACTGGAGGGCGGCCCGGCGGACGGGGGGTAGGTCCAGCAGGACCAGGTTGGCGCGCTCCGGAACCTGCGGCAGGCGCCAATACTGGACACATGGACCACAACGCCGAGCTCAGGGAGTTCCTGCGCACCCGCCGCGCGCGGCTGAGCCCGCAGGACGCGGGCGTGCCGGTGAACGGCACCCCGCGCAGGGTCCCCGGGCTGCGGCGCGAGGAGCTGGCCCGGCTGGCGGGCGTGAGCACGGACTACTACACCCGGCTGGAGCAGGGCCGGGACCTCAACGTCTCGGAGGCCGTGCTCGACGCGGTGGCCCGGGCGCTGCGGCTGGACGACGCGGAGCGTACGTATCTGTTCGAGCTGTCCCGGCACCGGCCCCGCCGGCCCCGCACCCGGCCCAAACGGGTCCAGCGGATCAGACCCGAGGTGCGGCTGATCCTGGACGCGCTGGACGGCCGTTCGCCGGCCTTCGTCATCACCGGCCACGGTGATGTGCTGGCGGCGAACCGGCTGGCCAGGGCCCTGATCACGGACTTCGACGCGCTGCCGTACCGGGACCGGAACATGGCCCGCTTCATGTTCCTCGACGCGGCGGCCCGCGAGCTGTACCGGGAGTGGGAGAAGTACGCCGCCGAGATGGTGGCGGGCCTGCGCCTGGCGGCGGCGGTGCACCCCGACGACCGCGACCTGACCGAGCTGGTCGGCGAACTCACCATCAAGAGCCCGGAGTTCCGTACGTGGTGGGAGGGCCACGACGTGCGGGAGAAGACCAACGGCACCAAGCTCTACCACCACCCGGTGGTGGGTGACATGACCCTCCACTACGAAAACGTGATCTTCCCGGGCGATCCCGGCCAGACGATGTGCGTTTACACGGCGGAGCCCGGGTCACCCTCCGAAGCCGCCCTCCGGCTCCTCGCCACCTGGACCACGACCGACTTCCACCACCAACGTCCGACCCCCTGAACGCCGGGCGGAGACCGGCACAGCGCCCCGAAGCAAGCGAAGCGCCCGCGAGGGACGCCACAACAAAAGGGGCCGGCGGAGCCCGGGTCACCCTCCGAAGCCGCCCTCCGGCTCCTCGCCACCTGGACCACGACCGACTTCCACCACCAACGTCCGACCCCCTGAACGCCGGGCGGAGACCGGCACAGCGCCCCGAAGCAAGCGAAGCGCCCGCGAGGGGCGCCACAACAAAAGGGGCCGGCGGAGCCCGGGTCACCCTCCGAAGCCGCCCTCCGGCTCCTCGCCACCTGGACGACAACGAACGGAAGCAAGCGACATGAGCATCACCACCGTTAACGCCTACTCCGCTCCCGCAGCCAAGGCGCCCCTGGAGCGGACCACGATCCCGCGCCGCCCGGTCGGTGAGCACGACGTGCTGATCGAGATCGCCTACGCCGGAATCTGTCACTCCGACATCCACCAGGTCCGCGAGGAGTGGGGCCAGGCGTCCTTCCCGATGGTGCCGGGCCACGAGATCGCCGGTGTAGTCACCGAGGTCGGCTCCGGGGTGACCAGGCACGCCGTCGGCGACCGGGTCGGCATCGGCTGCTTCGTCGACTCGTGCCGGGACTGCGAGAACTGCCTGCGCGGCGAGGAGCAGTACTGCCTGCGCGGCCAGGTCCCGACGTACAACGGCGAGGGTTTCGACGGCGAGAAGATGTACGGCGGCTACAGCAGCCACATCGTCGCCGACGAGAACTACGTGCTGCGCATCCCGGACGGCCTGGGCCTGGACGTGGCCGCCCCGTTGCTCTGCGCGGGCATCACGCTCTACTCGCCGCTCGCGCACTGGAACGCCGGGCCGGGCAAGAAGGTCGCCATCGTCGGCGTCGGCGGCCTGGGCCACATGGGCATCAAGATCGCCCACGCGATGGGCGCCGAGGTCACCGCGCTGAGCCAGTCGATGCGCAAGAAGGACGACGCGCTGCGGCTGGGCGCGGACCACTACTACGCGACCGGCGACCCGGAGACGTTCAGCGAGCTCGCGGGCTCCTTCGACCTGATCGTCAGCACCATCTCGGCCGACTACGACCTGGGCGCGTATCTCTCCCTGCTCAAGGTGGACGGCACCATGGTCGTTGTCGGCGCGCCCGACACGCCCTCCGCCTTCCACCTGTTCTCGCTCATCGCGGGCCGCAAGTCACTCGCGGGCTCGATGATCGGCGGGATCCGGGAGACGCAGGAGATGCTGGACTTCTGTGCCGAGCACGACCTCGGCGCGGAGATCGAGCTCATCACGCCGGAGCAGATCAACGAGGCGTACGACCGCGTCGTTGCCAGCGACGTGCGCTACCGCTTCGTCATCGACGTCGCGTCGCTGCGCTAGGCAGCCCCCGGAACAGCGCAGGGCGGGCCCGGATCATCTCGGGCCCGCCCTGACGTCTGCCGTGCGGCTCGCTCGTCGCTCGGCTACTTCTTCTTGCCGCAGCTGCTCACGTCGATCCGTACGACCTGCGGGTCGTGGTCGCTCGCCTGGTCGGCGAACTCGGCGTTGATGTGCACGACGTCGTAGTCGTAGTGCGTGACCGAGGGGCTGGTCAGGATGTGGTCGAGGGTCTGCGAGTTGCCCTCGTAGACGTAGCTGTAACGCTCGGCCGCCGGGAGGGTGTTGATGAGGTCGGTCAGGACGGCACCGTTGTCGGTGAGGGTCTTGACGGCGGGCGAGAACTCGTAGTCGTTGAGGTCGCCCAGCGCGACGACGCGGGCCTGCGGGTCGGCGGCGAGGAGCGAGTCGACGAAGGCGTTCTCCTCGGTGGCCTGCTTGACGCGCTGCGTCTCCGAGGAGCGGGTCGGCTCCTGGTAGCGGCCGTGCATCGGCTGGTCACCACCCTTGGAGTTGAAGTGGTTGGCGATGACGAACACCGAGTCGCCCTGGAACTTGAACTCGCCGACGAGCGGCTTGCGGCTGCTGTCCCAGGCGTCGCTGGTCGGGTTGATCCGGCCGGGCGAGACGGACAGCTGGGCGCCCTTCTTGGTCTTGACGACCGACACGGCCGTGGTGGCGTCCCCGCCCGCGCGGTCCACGAACGAGACCCGCTTGGCGTTGAAGAGGAAGGCCTGACGGATGTTGCCGCCGGGCTCGCCGCCGTCCTGGTCGTTCTCCGGGGAGATGTAGCGCCAGGAGTAGCGCGGGCCGCCGGCCGCCACGATGGCGTCGGTGAACTTCTGCAACGTCCCGTCGGAGGTGACGGTGCCGTCGTCGGTGGCGCCGTTGTCGTCCTGGATCTCCTCCAGGCTGACGATGTCGGGCGAGCTGAGGTTGACCGCGACGCCCTTGGCGAGCCGTGCGAACTTGTCGTCGCTGTCGGTCGGGTCGAGGTTCTCCACGTTGTAGGTGGAGATGGCCAGTTCCTTGCCGCGCTGCTTGCGGGTGACCTCCTGCTTCAGCCCCTTGTCGACGCCGGTGCCGAAGGCGGTGCCGTTCAGGGTGTAGCCGCCGTACGCGGAGTAGTCGATCAGGCCGGTGGTGGTGCCGGAGATCTTGTCGCCCACGTTGAGGACCGGGACGGCGGTGGAGTCCGGCGACAGCAGCTCGATGCGGCCGGTGTTCTGCTGGTCGTACGCCGAGTAGAGGGTGCCGCCGCGCTTGGTGGGGTGCTCGGCGGGCTTGGAGGTGACGTACATCTCGCCGTACTCGTTGGTCGCGCCGGTCACCCGGGCGTCGGTGACCGAGACGCGCATGCCCTCGACGGACTCGTAGAAGTCCTGGGAGTACGTGGCCGGTTCGAGGGGCAGCGACTCGATGCTGCCGCCGTCGGCGGTCGGGGTGTAGGCGTTCGGGACGGTGCCCGGGCCGAGCACGACCGCGTCGGGGAGGGTGTTGCCGGTCGACAGGGTGGTGGAGACCGGGCTGCCGATCTCGGTGACCGTCTGCGAGGTGGTGCTGGGGCGGTACTCGCTGACCTTGCCGCTGACCAGGACCGAGTCGCCGGCCGAGACGGTGGGCGTGGCCGAACCGGTGTAGACGAAGACACCCTCGCTGGTGGCGGCGTCGGTGTCGGGGTTCGGATCCTGTATCCAATATCCCTTCGACCCGGTGGTGCGGACGCCGGTGACGACGCCGGGCACGCCGGTGACGCTCTGGCCGGAGAGCGGGGACAGGCGCGTGGTGCCCTGGAGGTCGTGGATCCGGAACGCGCCCGGCTCGGTCGGGCCGGTGGAGCCGCCGCTGTCGCCGCCGCTCGCCGTCTCGCCCGCGCTGTTGACCGCGGTGGCGGTGGTGGCGGTGAAGTCCGCCGCGTTGTCGTCGGTGTCGGCCAGCGAGGCCGCCCGCGACACCGAGGTGGAGTTGCTCGCGGCCGGCGCGGCGTTGCCCTCGCGGACCACGGCGGCGCCGTAGCCGAGGAGGTCCACGACACTGGCGTCGGCCGTGCAGTCGGCGACCGTCTTGCAGGTCAGCGGGGTGGTGGTCTTCACCAGCGCGATCGTGCCGCTGGCGGCGGCCATCGCGATGCTGCCGGTCGCGTCGGGGGTCGGCAGCGCCGTCGTACCGCCGGCGCCCGCGGCCTCGGAGACCAGGTAACTGCCGCCGGGCGCAAGGGAACCGGTGAGAGCGGTGACCTGCCACGCCGAACCGGCGCTGGCGGAGGCGGGGAGGTACTGGACGCTGTAGCCGTCCAGGGCGTACGCGGCCGTCGAGCGGTTCGCCAGCTCGACGAAGTCCTTCGTCAGCGTCGCGCCGGAGTTGCCGCCGCCGCCGTACGCCTCGGATATGACGGCCGAGGTGGACGGCGTCGCGTAGGCGGCGGGCAGCGGCGAGAGCACAACGGCAGCCGAGGTGGCAGCGGCGACTACGAGCGCGGCGTGGGCTGCGCGGGGCGCGCGGGGTCTGCGATTGGGCACGAGGGTGACACTCCTTCGGCGGGCGCGGCGGCAGCGGCATCCGACCCATCTGGCCGGGGGGCTGAATCTGCGCGGTCCGCAGGAGGTTACGCGCGTAGAAATGGGCACGACAAGAGGGCGGTGGTTAATTCTGAGAGACAATTACCGAGTTGGGAGGTTGGTGCACAGGCGGGATCCGGGCGGGGCGGGGTGGTTGCGGACCTCAGCCGAGCTTCGCCCATCTCCCGCTGCTGGCAAGGGCCTTGAGCGTTCCGATGGACAGCACCGGCTCCTTGCGGGTCACGGCGTCCTGGTAACCGGGCGCGTTCAGCTCCGAGATCGCGACCCGCAGCCCGTCGGGGCGTACGGTGTCGACGATCCAGGACACCGCGCCGGCCGCGCCCTTCTCGGCGTCCTGCTGCCGCACGACCACCTTGGTGCCGTCCGGCAGGACGGTCGCGTCGGAGAAGACGGCATCGGTGTACCCCTCCTTGCCCCAGTGGTCGTAGTTGATCTCCACCAGGCCGGCGCCACCACCGTCGTCGACCGTCAGATGCGGGAACGTCTCGCCCTTGGGCGGTAGTTGCGCGCTCACACCGTCGGGCAGCAGGTCGGTGACGACCTTCAGGATCTGCCGGACGGTGGCCGCCTTCCGCCTGTCGGTCGGCTTGACGGACGGCTTGACGGACGGCTTGACGGACGGCTTGACGGGGTCGGGGAGCGCGTCCAGGACCGGGACCCAGTCGTCGGCGGTGGCGATGGCGCTCAACTGCGCCATGCTCAGCGGCGGGTCGGCACGGGTGACGGCCGCGCCCTTCTCGGCCGGGGCGTTGTACTCCGTGACGGAGACCTGCCTCCCGTCGGCGGTGGTGAGGGTGACCAGCCACTCCTTGGTCTCGGCGCGGCGGTCGGGGTACTCGTAACCCGCGTAGCGGAACAGCCTTGCGCCGCCGGAGAGTTCGGTCACCTCGCAGGTCGTGCCCTTGGCCGCGTAGGCCGCGTCCGGGCAGGTCTGGAGGTCGCCCGTGACCCGGGCCAGCCCCACGGAGACGGCGGAGGCGCCATGACCGTCGTCGAAGACGACCTGCGCGGAGGCGAAGCCCGTGCCCGGGGCGCTGCCCCGGGTCCGGGACACCGTGCCCTTGGGGAGCATCCCCCTGAGCAGGGCGACCATCCGGTCGCCGGTCACCGCGTCGCCGGTGGCACGGCCCTTCACCGGTTTCACCGTGGCCGGGGAGACCGCCCCGGCGTCACCCGTGGCGCCGGCGGCGCCGGCCAGTCCGGAGACGACGAACCCGCCCGCGCTCACGAGGGCCAGCCCGGCGACGCCCGCGACGACGGCCGTACGGCGCCTGCGCAGCACGCGGCCCCGGGCGGCGCCGGCCAGGGCGAGGGCCCGGGTGTCGGTGTCGAAGGTGTCGGCGGTGCGGCGCAGGGCCGCGCCCAGCGCCTCCGCCGAGCCGTCGTCGAGTCCCTCTTCGCATCCGTCGTCGATTCGGTCGTGGAAGAGCATCGGTGGACCACCGTTTCCGTCAGTTCCGTCAGTTCCGTCAGGGGACGAGTTCGGACAGGCTGCCGCCGAGCAGCACCCGGAGCCTGGCGAGGGCCCGCGTACTGCGGCTGCGTACGGCGCCCGAACTGGCCCGCAGCACCTCGGCGGTCTCCTCGACACTGCGGTCCTCCCAGTAGCGCAGCACCAGCACCGCCCGGTCCTTGGGGGGCAGCCGGCCGAGGGCGTCGAGGAGGGTGAGCCGGAGCGTCGAGTCGCTCTCCGGGGTGGCGGTTTCGGGGAGTTCGGCAATGGGGCGCTCGCGGCTGCTGCGGCGGCGCTGCTGGGTGAGGAAGACACGGACGAGCACGGTCTGGGCGTAGCCGGCCGGGTTGTCGATGGTGGAGATCCGCCGCCAGGCCAGATACATCCGGCCGAGGGTCTCCTGCACCAGGTCCTCGGCGTAGTGCGTGTCCCCGCTGGTGAGCAGGCACGCCGAGCGGAAGAGGTGGCCGGCGCGGTGAGCCGCGAAGTCCAGGAACCCGTCCGGGGACGCGTCTGTCATGTCCTCCCCCATCTGATGACACTTCCTTGACGCGACGGGAGCGCGGAATGTTGCACACCCGTTCGGCGGAGTCCCGCACGCCCGGCAGCGGGTGGCGCGCGGAGGGTGGGAGAGGGCGCCGGCCCGGGTCGGCCGACGTCCCGGGCCAGGACGTCTTGCGGTGCCGCGTCCCGGTCGGTGCCTGGACGCTGGTCACCGAGCGCACGTCGGGGCCGGCGGCACCCTGGTCGTCGGCGAAGCGGGGTCGGTGGTGATCGGCAGGGCCGCGGCCGGCGGAATCATGTGAGGGCTCGCCCGTCTTCGTTTGACCCGCTTGACCTCAAGCCGTGTTGAGGTTCAACACTGGCGGCATGCGCATCATCGAAGCAGTACGATTCGGCGGCCCTGAAGTGCTGGTGCCGCGCGAGGTCGCGGACCTGACGGCCGGGCCGGGGGAAGCCGTGGTCGGGGTGTCCGTCGCGGACGTCATCTTCGTGGAGACCCAGATCCGTAACGGCTGGGGCCGGGAGTTCTTCACCGTCGAGCCGCCGTACGTGCCCGGGGGCGCCGTCGGCGGCCGGGTGCTGTCGGCCGGGGCCGGCGTGGACCCGGCGTGGGTCGGCCGACGGGTACTCGCCCGCACCGGCCCGGCCGGCGGCGGCTACGCCGAACAGGTCCGAGTACCGGCCGACACGCTCATCCCGGCGCCGGACGAGCTCGGGCTGCCCGAGGCCACCGCCGTCCTCACCGACGGCCCCACCGCGCTCGCCCTCCTGGACGCGCTGCCCGTCCTGCGACCCGGCGAGCGCGTCCTGGTCCTCGCCGCGGCCGGCGGCATGGGCACCCTCCTCGTCCAGCTCGCCCACGCCTCCGGCGCGTACGTCATCGCCGCCGCCCGCGGTAAGCGCAAGCTCGACCTGGCCCGCGAACTGGGCGCCGACGCCGTTGTGGACTACTCCGAGCCCGGCTGGACCCGGCACGTCCTCGACGCCACCGACGGCGCCGGACCCGAGCTGGTCCTCGACGGTGCCGGCGGTGCCGTCGGCCGCGCCGCCTTCGACATCACCGCCCCCGGCGGGCGCTTCTCCGCGCACGGCGCGCCGAGCGGCGGCTTCACGGCCATCGACCCGGCCGAGGCACAACGTCGCGGGATCACGCTGCGCGGCATCGCGGAGGTGCAGTTCCCGCCGGAGGAGGTACGGCGGCTGGCCGAACGGGCCCTGGCTGAGGCCGCGGCGGGCCGCCTCCGGCCCGTGATCGGCCGCACCTTCCCGCTGGCTCAGGCCGCGGAGGCCCATGCGGCCGTCGAGGCGCGGGAAGTAATGGGCAAGGCGCTGCTGGTCGTCTGACGGCCGGTGGTCCCGGAATCTGAACGGGAACGGGAACGGGAACCGGAAAAGGCCGAGGGCCCCGGCACACTGCCGGAGCCCTCGACTTCGTACCGCGTGGGTCAGGCGCGGGCCTCGGTCACCGCCGCACCGAGCGCCTCCTTGATGCGGGGGCCGAGCCGCGCGAAGCCCAGCTCCTTCATCGCGGCGCGAAGCAGCTCGTCATCCGTGCGCTTCTCACCGTCGCTGTCGATCCACCGGACAACGGCGGTCAGCTCCTCCGCGGAGTACGCCGTCACCGGGCGCCCGGCGGTGACCGCCGGCTTCCGCGGCCGCCGCGGACGACCCGCCTTGAGCTCCGGGTCCACCTCCGGCACGACCTCGGCAACCGGCTCCGGATCGGGTGCGACGACCACTGCGGCCACCGCCTCGGGCTCGGGCTCGACAACGGGCTCCGCCACGACCTCGGCCACCGGCTCCGGCTCGGGTGCCGCCACGACCTCGGCCACCGGCTCAGGCTCGGCCTCGGCGATCGGCTCGGCCACAACCTCGGCCACAGGCTCCGGCTCGGGTGCCGCCACGACCTCGGCCACGACCTCGGCCACCGGCTCCGGCTCGGGTGCCGCCACGACCTCGGCCACGACCTCGGCCACCGGCTCCGGCTCGGGGGCGACAACGGGCTCCGCCACAACCTCGGCCACCGGCTCCGGCTCGGGTGCCGCCACCGGCTCGGCCACGACCTCGGCCACCGGCTCCGGCTCGGGTGCCGCCACGACCTCGGCCACGACCTCGGCCACCGGCTCCGGCTCGGGGGCGACAACGGGCTCCGCCACAACCTCGGCCACCGGCTCCGGCTCGACCTCGACCACCGGCACCGGCGCGGCGATCGGCTCCGCCGCAACCTCGGCCACCGGCACAGGCACCGGCTCGGGCGCGGGCTCTGCAGCCGGCTCCGCCACGACCTCGGCCACCGGCTCCGGTTCGACAACGGGTTCCGGTTCCACGACAGCCTCGGCCACCGGCACCGGCACCGCCACCGGCTCCGCCACCGGCTGCTCCGAGCGGGGCTCGGGCACCACGATGGGCTCGGGGGTGGCCGTGGGCTCGGTCTCCGTCAGCTGGGTGAGGAGGTCGGGGAGGCCTTCCGAGGGGAGGCGGTCCCGGAGGGAGCGCAGGGAGGGCAGGCGGTAGAGGGTGCCCTCGTCGGCGGCGAGGTCGTCGAGGAGGACGGCCAGGTCGTCGAAGGAGAGGGCGGCCAGGTCCCGTTCGGGGCGGAGCAGACGGCCCAGGGCGGTGAGCCCGGCGTCGGCCGCTTCCACCGCGCGGGCGGCGGCGTCGAGCAGTTCGGCGTCGTCGGGGAGGGCCGGGGCCCCGGCGTCGGCACCGGCGAGCGCGGCCCACTCGGTGCGTTCCTCGGCGGCCGCCACCAGCGCGGAGTGCAGTGCGCCGGCCCGGCTCAACCGGGTCGCCGCGATGCCGCGGGCCCGGCCCCGCAGGGAACGGCGGCGCAGCCACGCCACCTTCACCCCGCGTTCCTTGCGCCAGGCGCCGTTGGCCGTGGCGGCGACCAGCTCGTCCAGGTCCTCGGCTTCGTAGGCCTCGGGGCCGAGCGTGCTGAGCGTGCCGCGGACCCGGAGGAGCAGGGCCACGGTCCGGGCTGCTTCGCCGACGGTGCCGGGGGCGCCGACCAGGGCGGGCGCGGCCTCGCGTACGGCGGGCAGATCGCGGCCCCGCAGTTCCGCGAGGACGGTGGAGGCGGCCCGGGCCTCCTCCGGGGTGCCGATGGTGTCCACGGCCGCGTACCAGGCATGGGTCTCGGCGGTGAGGGTGAAGCCACCGAGGTCCGCGTAGCTGCGCAGATCCTCACGCTGCTCCGGGGACAGAGAGTCGGCTGTGTGCAACGAGGGTGCGGTCATATGAGGTCCGGTTCCATACGAGGAGGGCTACGACGGCGCGAGGCAGCCGGAGGCGAACAATCCGACTGGTGAACGCCCACCTTAAGGCCGCCCGGCGAAGCCGCGCACGCGCCCCAGCCGCTTCCTCACCGGTTGCGCTCCCTTCTCCCCCGCCCGCGCGGTCCGCCCGCCGGGGGCACGGCGGGCGGCCACCCGCACAACCCGCCTGCCGCCAGCAGCTCATGGGCGTACCAGGCCTCCTCCGGCGGGAGGCTCCAGGCGGCCCGCGCGGCCGGCCGGACCGCTTGCGCCGGCGCGGACGTCCCGGCGCGTTGCGGCCGCCCGCGCCGCAACGGCACCGCGCAACGACACCGCCGCTACGACACCGCCGCTACGGCACCCGGAGCTACGACACCCGGCCGGCGGCGTGGACCGTCAGATCCAGCCGCCAGTCGTGGCAGCGCAGCGGATTCCCCTTCGGGTACTCGAAGTCGGCCTCGCCGCACGGCTCGAAGCCCAGCTTGCGGCAGATCGCGTTCGACGCCGCGTTCCCGACGGACGGGAACGCGTGCAGATACCGGTGTCTGTGTTCCTGTGCCGCGGCCGCGATCACCGCTTCCCCGGCCGCGGCCGCGATCCCCCGCCCCTGGTACTCCGGCAGCACGCTCCATCCCGTCTCGTACACCGTCTGCCCGCGCCACTCGGTCTCCCAGTAGCCGATGCCGCCCGCCGCTTCGTCCTCCGGCTCCAGGAAGACGCCGTACATCCGGCCGGTGCCCTTGCCACCGATGGCGGCATAGCGCTCGTGCCGCGCCACGGTCTGCTCCTCGGTCTCCGGGCCGCCGAGGTGGGTCATCATCTCCGGCGCGTTGATCCTGCGTTGCAGATCGAGGAACCGTTCCGTCGCCGCCCAGGGCTCGATCCGTACAGGTGTGTTCATGTCTCTGTCGTACCACCGGGCACTGACAATCCCCGGTCCCGGACGGACGCCGCGAAGCTACGCTGAGCAGCCCGAAGCGATGAGGAGCCAGGAATGAAGCTGCGTTGCGCCGTGCTCGACGACTTCCAGGGGGTCGCCACCGGCGCGGCGGACTGGACGGCCGTCACCGACCAGGTGGAGGTCGTGAGCTTCGCGGAGCACTTCGCCACGCAGGACGCGCTGGTCGAGGCGGTGCGGGACTTCGACATCGTGGTGACCCTGCGCGAACGCGTCCCGTTCCCGGCGGCTTTGCTGGCCCGGTTGCCGAGGCTCAGGCTGCTCGTCGCCTCCGGCATGCGCAACTCGGTGATCGACTTCGACGCCGCCCGGGAGCGGGGGGTGACGGTCTGCGGCACGGCGAGCTCGTCCACGCCGCCGGTGGAGCTGACCTGGGCCCTGCTGCTGGGGCTGGCGCGCGGCATCGTGACCGAGGCCAACGCGCTGCGCGACGGCGGGCCGTGGCAGAGCACGGTCGGCGCGGACCTGGCGGGGCGGCGGCTCGGGGTGCTCGGGCTGGGGCGGATCGGCAGCCGGGTGGCGCAGGTGGGGCGGGCGTTCGGGATGGAGGTGGTGGCGTGGAGCCAGAACCTCACCGAGGAGCGGGCCGGCGCGGCGGGGGCCGTCCTGGCGGCGTCGAAGGAGGAACTGCTCTCGGGCAGCGACTTCGTCACCGTCCATCTCGCCCTGAGTGACCGCACCCGCGGCCTCCTCGGCGCGGCCGAGCTGGCCCTGATGAAGCCGACCGCCTATCTGGTCAACACCTCGCGCGCCGCCGTCGTCGACCAGGACGCCCTTGCCGCCGTCCTGCGGGAGGGCCGCATCGCCGGGGCGGGCGTCGACGTGTTCGACGTCGAGCCGCTGCCGGCCTCGCATCCGATGCGCTCGCTGCCCCGGCTGCTGGCCACCCCGCACCTGGGCTATGTGTCGCAGGCCAACTACCGTACGTACTACGGCGAAGCCGTGGAGGACATCCGGGCCTTCCTGGCGGGCGAGCCGGTCCGGCGACTCGACTGACGGCAGCTGGCGGCAGCTGACCGCGACGCCGCGACGGACCGGACCGGCTCACCCCCTCAGATCAGCGCTTGGTGATCCGTACCGAGAGCCCGGCGGCCGTGTAGACGGGCACCGCCTTCCAGCCGTCGGCGTCCACGGTGATCGTGCCGAACTGGCCCTGGAGCCGGCGGGCGCTGATCACCGGGAGCGTACGGCCGTGCTTGCGGGCGTCGGCGTCCAGGCGGAGGGCCAGGACGCTGCCCCGGGCGAGGACCACGGAACGCTCGACGGTCAGGGCCGGGTCGCAGTCCTTGCCGAGGCGCGCGTCCAGGACCGCCCCGGCGGACTGGCTGTACGAGCCCCGCACGCGCAGGCCGCTGCCCGTGCCGTCGATGCGCAGCGCGCCGCCCTTGACCTGGACGTCGCCCCGGCCCAGGGCCGAGGAGCAGGCGGCGACCAGGGTGCCGGCCTCCACCGACGTCCCGCCGGTCCAGCCGTTGGCGCCGCTGAGGGTGAGGGCGCCGGTGCCGCGCTTGGTGAGGGAGCCGTGGCCGTCGATGTCGTTGCGCCAGGCGTCGGCGGCGCCGAAGCCGTGGTCGGCGGCGTTCAGGGTCACCGTGACGTCGGTGTCGAAGGCGCCGTAACCGTCGGCGGCGGCGAAGAGGTTGAGCCGCCCCCACTGCTCGGGGCCGTCGGGCAGGGCGTAGCCGGCGGGCAGGGCGGTGGTGCGCAGCACCTCGCGGCGCTGGGCGGCGTCGAGGTAGGGCTGCCGGGTCTCCAGGAGCACTTCGGCGCCCTTGGGCACGGTCATCGCCACGTCGCGGCGGCCGTCGCGGGGCAGGACGTACGTCAGCCGGGGGGTGATCACGGCGGCCTGCGCGGCGCGGTCGGTGTACGGGTCGTCGGCGACGGAGGCGGAGTGCGCATAGGCGTACAGGGTGTCGGCGGTGCTGCCGGTCTGTGCCTGGAAGTACGCGGCGGCCTGGGCGCGGGCGGCGGCCTTGAGGGTGGCGTTCTGGCTGTCGCCGAGGATGGCGGCGGCCAGCGCGGTGGCCAGGGTGCGGCCGCCGATGACGTCCAGGGTGGAGTGCATGCCGGCCATGATGCGGCTGTGCCCGATCTCGGAGGCCCGCGCGACGAGTTCCTGGAAGCGCTCGGGTATCGCGTAGGCGTAGGCGAGGGCGGCGAGGTACACGGCGTTGGTGTGGCCGCTGACGAAGCCGCCGTCGTCGGTCGCGGAGGTGCCGCGCTGGCGCAGCAGTTGCGGGGCGACGACCACCTTGGAGTCGTAGACCGGGTAGCCCAGTGCGTCCGTCGTGCCGGTGTCGACCACGGCGCTGTCGTCGTTCAGCCGCCAGGGCCGGGGGTACTGGTACGCGTACTTGCTGGGGTTGCCCGAGGAGTAGGAGCCCCGGACGGTGTTGACCAGGGTGGCGACCTGGCCGAGGTCGGAGGCCGTGGATCCGGCGCCGAGGTCGGAGCCGGCGGGCGCGTCGGCGGGCAGGGTGTCGCTGATGGTGGTGGCCGGGGTGCCGTCGGGCGCGGTGGTGATGCCGGTGACGGCCTTGGCGCCGGCCTTGTAGAGGTCGGCGAGCGGGCCGAGGCCGGCGATCACCGAGTAACTCTGGTGCTGGCGGTCGTAGATGAAGGCCTGCTTGGCCTCGGCGTCGGTGCGCGCCGTGGTGAGCCCGACGGAGTAGCGCACGTTGGCCCGCAGCACGTCGGGCCGGAGGGCGACGCCGTTGTTCCAGGCGGTGCCGGTCTGCCAGAGGCTCTGCAGGCCGGTGAGGATGCGTACGGCCGCGTTGTTCTCAGGGGTGAGGTTGGCGGTGACGTTCGTCGTGTAGTGGTCGACGAAGGGCAGGACGTCGGTGGTTGCCGCTGTCGCGGCGGGGCTGAGCAGCCAGCTCAGTCCGGTGGGGGCGGCAAGGGTGCCGAAAGTGCCCAAGGTGCCCAAGGTGCCGAACGTACCGAGGGTCAGAAAGCCCCGCCGGCCCGTTCCTGTGGTGCTCTGCTCCGTCATGTCTCTTCTCTCCGCGCGACAGCAAACGCTTTCCACCCCGCTGCGAAGGGATTATTGATCAGACAGGCCGCCCCGGACCAGACTTCAGAAGTCATTTGTACGAACAAAGTTCAACACGTCGCCGATGACGGCCGGCTAGGTGTGACTCGGACGCGCCTCAGTGGCCGAGCACCTTCTCCAGCGAGGCGAGCGCCCCCTCCAGCTCCTCCCGGGTGATGGTCAGCGGCGGGGCGAGCCGGATGGTCGACCCGTGCGTGTCCTTGACCAGGACGCCTTCGCCCATGAGCCGTTCGCTGATCTCGCGGCCGGTGCCGAGCGCCGGGTCCACGTCGACGCCCGCCCACAGCCCCCGGGCCCGGTAGGACCGGACGCCCCGGCCCTTCAGCGCGGCCAGACCGGCGTCCAGCACCCGGCCCAGCTCGGTCGCCCTGCGCTGGAACTCACCGGTCGCCAGCAGCTCCACCACCGCCGAACCGATCGCCGCCGCCAGCGGGTTGCCGCCGAACGTGGACCCGTGCTCGCCGGGCCGCAGCACCTCCAGGACCTCCCGCCGGGCCACGACCGCCGACACCGGCACGATGCCGCCGCCGAGCGCCTTGCCCAGCAGCACCGCGTCCGGGCGTACGGACTCGTGGTCGACGGCCAGCGTCCGGCCGGTACGCCCCAGCCCCGACTGGATCTCGTCGGCGATGAACAGGCACCCGGCCCGCCGGGTCAGCTCACGCACCCCGGTCAGATACCCGTCGTCCGGGATCAGCACCCCCGCCTCGCCCTGGATGGGCTCGATGAGCACCGCCGCCGTCGTCTCGTCCACGGCCGCCTCCAGCGCGGCGAGGTCGTTGTACGGGACGATCCGGAAGCCCGGGGTGAAGGGCCCGAACCCGGCCCGCGCGGTCTCGTCGGTGGAGAAGCTCACGATGGTCGTCGTACGGCCGTGGAAGTTGCCCTCGGCCACCACGATCGTCGCCCGGTCCGCCGGGACGCCCTTGACCTCGTACGCCCACTTGCGGGCGATCTTGATGGCGCTCTCCACCGCCTCGGCGCCGGTGTTCATCGGCAGCACCATGTCCAGGCCGGTCAGCGCGGCCAGGTCCTCGGCGAAGCCGGCCAGCCGGTCGTTGTGGAAGGCCCGTGAGGTGAGCGTGAGCCGGTCGAGCTGGCGGTGCGCCGCCTCGATCAGCGCGGGGTGGCGGTGGCCGAAGTTCAGCGCCGAGTAGCCGGCCAGCATGTCGAGATAGCGGCGCCCCTCGACGTCCTCGACCCACGCCCCCTCCGCCCGGGCGACGACCACGGGCAGCGGGTGGTAGTTGTGGGCCAGCACGGGTGCCTCGGCCCCGATCAGCTCGGCGGACGTACGGCTCATGAACGGACCTCCTGGGTACAGCACTTGATGCCACCGCCGGCCTTGTGGAACTCCGACAGGTCGACGGGGACGGGAACGTAGCCGCGGTCCGCGAGCCGGTCGATCAGACCGCCGGCCTGCGGTGCGACGAACACATGGCGGCCGTCGGAGACGGAGTTGAGGCCGAAGGCCATCGCGTCCTCCCGGGTGGCGATCACCGCCCGCGGATACAACCGCTCCAGCACCTCGCGGCTGCCGGCGGAGAACGCCCCGGGGTAGTAGGCGATGTTGGTGTCGCCGTCGCGCGCGTCGCCGGGATCACCGGTGTCGAGTGCGTCGAATGCGTCGAATGCGTCGAGGACGAACAGCGCCGTGTCCAGGTGGTAGAAGTACGGGTCCACCAGCTGCAGCCCGATCACCGGCACGCCGAAGAACTCCTGCGCCTCGTCGTGCGCCGCCCGTACGGTGCGGAACCCCGAGCCCGCCAGGATGAAGCGCCCGGCCGCCACCAGGTCGCCCTCCCCCTCGCACACCGCCTCCGGCTGGTACACGTCGTAGCCCGCGGCCTTGAACCACGTCTCGTACGCCGCCGACTCCGGCCGCCGCTGCGGCGCCATGAACCGCGACCCGAAGACCCGGCCCCGCACCACCAGCGCCGCGTTCGCCGCGAACACCATGTCCGGCAGCCCCGGCTCCGGACGCACCGTCTCCACGGTGTGCCCGGCCGTACGGTAGGCCCGGACCAGTCCCTCCCACTGCCGGCGCGCCAGCTCGCGGTCGACCGGCGCGTCCTGGCTCATCCACGGGTTGATCGCATACGTGACGTCGAAGTAACGGGGCTCACAGACGAGATAGCGCCTGGGCACAGTCGGGCACCTCCACTTTCCGCACGGGGGCTACGGGGGATACCTCAACGGTAGAAACCGTTGGTACGCCCGACAAGGAAGAAAAGCTGCGCGTACACGCAGTGACGCTGCGCAAAACGGCCCCCGCGCGCACGCCTGCTGCGTCATTCCCCCTGCCAGGGGGCGGCTTCCCGCGCCCCGGCCTCCGCGCTGTCCGGCAGCAGATGCGACAGCACCAGATAGCTGATCGTCTTCCGGATGAACGGCTCCGCCCTGATCCGCTCCAGCACCTCCTCGAAGTGCTCCACATCCGTCGCCCTGACGTGCAGCAACGCGTCAGCGCCGCCCGTCACGGTCATCGCCGCCGTGATCTCCGGATGGTTCCGCACGACCTCCGTCAGCCGCCTCGGCGGCGCCGCGCTGTCGCAGTAGACCTCCACGAACGCCTCCGTACGCCATCCGAGCGCCGCCGGCCGCACTGTCGCCGTGAAACCGGTGATGACGTTGTTCTCCCGCATCCGGTCCACCCGGCGTTTCACGGCGGTCGCCGACAGCCCGATGGCCGCACCGATCTCGGCGAAGCTCGTTCTGGCGTTCTCGATCAGCGCCGCCACGATCTTGCGGTCCAGCTCGTCGAAGGGCGCGGACTTGTTGCTCATGGGCGCGCAGCCTAGGCCACGCGCCCGGCCACGTCGCCAGGACCGGCCGGGCGGACCCGGACCCCTAGGACGCGGCGGTACGGTTCCGGCGCTCCCGCATCTGGGCGTACCCCATGAGGCCGACGAGCAGCGCGAGGAGCACCGCCGACGAGCCCGCCGTACCGAGGTCGAGGCCGCCCTTGGCGGTGGGCTTGGTGAGGAGATCACCGGCGGTCGCCCCGAGCGGGCGGGTGAGTACGAAGGCGATCCAGAACAGCAGGACGTTCGGCACCACGGGTACCCGCATGAGGGCGAGGAGCCCGGCCAGCAGCCCGGAGACGAGGAGCGCGCCACCGGCGTACCCGAGGCCGGAACTGTCGGACAGGAAGTCACCCATGGAGGTGCCGAGGGTGTTCGACACCAGGATCGCCGACCAGAACAGGGCCTCCCCGCGGAAGGTGACGATGTCCCGGATGGAGAACGTCAGGCCGGTGATCCGCCAGACGACGAAGATCGCGATCAGGACCGAGACCAGGATCGCCGCCCCCGTTGGGTACCCCAGCCCCAGGCCCTGCGGTCCCCAGCCCAGCGAGGTGGCCCCGCCGGAGAGGTACCTGGAGCTGGCGTCACGGTTCATGAAGTCGGACATCGTGGTGCCGGCCATGCTGGTGGACAGGATGACGGTCCAGTAGAAGAAGGGGTTGTAGCGCTTGGACGCGAGCTGGACGACCAGCGTGACGACGAAGATCAGGAACAGGACGATCGTGGTGAGGAAGTAGCCGAGCCCGAGGGTCTGGGCGAAGAGGTCGCCGGCCGTCTCACCGAGGGTCGTCGCGGCGATCTTCATGACCCAGAAGGCCAGGGTGACCTCCGGGAGCTTCTTCGTCACCACGCTGCCGGCGTCGGCGGCGTTCAGCTCGGCAAGCGTGGCCGGTGAGTCCGACGTGGCCGGCGTATCCATGTTCAATGTTCAATCGCTCCTGGTGGGCAGCACCCCTGCGGGGCACGGTGTTCCGACCCTGCCAGCCGCGCCCTGAACACAACCTGAACGCCCGCCGGCCGGGCCGGCACCGGCCGGCGGGCACGTCCTTCTCCAGCAGCGGTCGTGCGTGGTCCGGGCGGTTCCAACCTCCCGGACCACGCACGGCACCGGAGCAACACCGGCCCCTATCTGGCGAGTTCGGCCGGTTCGTCCAGCCGCGTCAGCTTCTGCGGGTTCCTCACGACGTAGATCCGGGTGACCCGCCCGTTCTCCACCACGAGGCTCACCGCGGACGACTCGCCGTTGAACTCGATCCGGCCCGCGGGCGCGCCGTTGAGCCATACGGACGTCGCCTCGAACCCGGCCGTCATCCGGTTCGCACGGGCGAGCACCCGCGCCACCGCGTCGGCCCCGTGGATCGGAGTGAGGGCGGCGGTCACGATCCCGCCACCGTCGGTGATCATGACCACGTCCGGCGCCATGACCTCCAGCAGTTCCCCCACCTGCCCGGTCCGCAATGCCAGAAGGAAGCGTTTCACCACGGCCCGCTGCTCCGTCCGGCTCACCGGCATTCGCGGCCGCCGGGCCGCCACATGCTCGCGTGCCCGCCGCGCGACCTGCCGCACCGTGGCCGCGGACTTGCCCGTCGCCTCGGCGATCTCGCCGTACGGCATCTCGAAGACCTCGCGGAGCACGAACACCGCCCGCTCCGTCGGCCCCAGCGTTTCCAGGACGGTCAGCATCGCGATCGAGACGCTCTCCGCGAGCTCGATGTCCTCGGCCACGTCGGGGCTGGTCAGCAGCGGTTCCGGCAGCCACTCGCCGACATACTCCTCGCGGCTGCGCGACAAGGTCCGCAGCCGGTTGAGCGCCTGCCGCGTGACGACCCTGACGAGGTACGCACGCGGCTCGCGCACCTGCGCGTGGTCGACGTCGGCCCACCGCAGCCAGGACTCCTGCACCACGTCCTCCGCGTCGGCCGCCGACCCCGAGCATCTCGTAGGCGACCGTGAACAGCAGGCTGCGGTGGGCGACGAACGGGTCCACTGTCATGCGGTGGGCGCCACGCCGGCGCTCCCGGGACGCGCGGCCAGCGGGATCCCGCACGCGTCGGAGAAGCCCTGCGAGGTGATCCCGTGCGCCGAGTTGTTCCTGGTGGACAGGTTGGCGAAGGCGATGCACGCGGTGAGCTCGACCATCGCCGCCGGGCCGAGCCGGTCGAGCAGGCTCGCGTACAGCTCGTCGGTGACGGTCGGCGGCGTGTTCGTCATGGCCTCGGCGTACTCCAGCACGTCCCGCTCCAGCGGTGTGAACACCTCCGACTCCCGCCAGCGCGGCACCTGGCTCGCCTTGGCCAGGTCCAGCTCCTGGTGCAGCGCCTGGAAGTAGTTGATGTCGAGGCACCAGCCGCAGCCGACCTGCGCCGCGACCGCCATGTGCGCGAACGTCTTGAGACCCTGGTCCGCCATGTCCCACTCGCTCACCTTGCCCCCCATCTCCGTGGAGTCCTCGGCGACCTTGGGGTTGTGCGCCGTCACCTCGAAGGGTTCGGGCACGGCACCGAACTGCTTGATCATGTTCTCGCTGAGCTCGGCGGGAAGCTCGGCCTTCGGAATGCGAAGCGCCATGATGGTTTGTCCTCCTCGGACATTGCGCTGATTGGCTGTTCGGCATGAAGACACCGCCGGGCCCACGAATGTGACAACCACGGCCGGCGCGCGCCTGGATCGTCAGCGTGCACAGGCCCGCTGCCACTGCCGCTGTCATCGTCTGGCGTCGGCGACCCCCGAACCGTCCATGTAGTCACGGACCCGCGTGATCAGTCCGCCGCGGACGTGGAGTATCAGGAGACCGGGGACGGTGAAGGCGGTGCTCCTGGTCGGCAGCGTTCCCACCACCACATGCTCGGCGATGATCACGTCCGGATCAGCGGTCTCGTAGGCCGCGATCCTCCTGATCTCCTCCACCCGGGCGGGGCTGGCGCCCCAGGCCGCCCGGTATCCCGCGCGTACCGCTTCGCGCCCCTCGTAGCGCGGGGGAAAACCGGGAGAGGCGAACGGGAATTCGTGCACCGCGTCGACGGCATGCAGATCGGCGAGATCGTCCGCGGACTTGTCGAGCATGGCCCCGTAGTAGCGGGCCAGCGCCTCGCGAGGAGTGCGGGCAGCAGGTGTCCCCGGATTCGGCACAGGGGTGACTCCATTCACTCAACGACTGTTGACCCGATCACCGTAGGGGTCGGTCGAGGCCGGGTCAACGGTTGTAGAGTGAACCGGTGACCGCCCCTCAGCACTCCCGCGCCGACCGCCGCCGAGCCACCGAGGCGCGCATCCTCGACGGTGCCCGGGAGCTGTTCGCCGAGAAGGGATTCGACCGCACCACCATCCGCGCCGTGGCCGCCGCGGCGAGCGTCGACCCCGCCCTGGTCATGCAGTACTTCGGCTCGAAGCGCGAGCTGTTCACCCAAGTCGTGCAGGCGTTCCCCGAGCCGCCGGCGACCACGGACACCGACGCGCTCGTCGAACAGCTGCTGGCCACGCTCGGCCTCAAGCTCGGCGGCCTTCCCGAGGGCACGCTGGCGATGATGCGCTCCATGCTCACCGACCCGGCAGCAGCCGATCACGTCCGCGCCGCCCTCGGCCGGCAGATCGACAGCGTCGGCGCCGCGCTGCCCGCGGCCGATGATCCCGAGCTGCGCGCCGCACTCGTCATCACCAGCTTGCTCGGTGTCACCATCGGCCACCAGTTCCTCGGCCTGACCGTTCTTCGTGACGCCCCGGCCGACCGCATCGCCGCCCTGCTCCGCCCTGCCTTCAAGGCCCTGGCAGAACCGCCCGGTTGAACCGCGGCCGACGCCGCCAATACCCGGACCGGGCCCGCGGTCCCGGCCTGGAGAGGACGAGTCGGTGAGCCTTCGACGGCAATCGCCGCCGGTCTCGTCCGACAGTCACCGTCACCCGGCGGATCAATCCATGTGCGGTGACAGACCACGTTCCGGGACACTGCGTCGGTGAGTGCTGACACATGCCGGTCACCGCAGGAGCGAGCCCTGGCCCACGTCGCGGCGCTGTCGTCCGGAGAGCCGCTCGACCCCCGGTTGCGGGTGACGATGAACTTTCATCCTGACCGTACGGCGGGCGACCGGCAGATCCTGATCAGCCTGGCGCAAGACGGTGTCTACTACTCGCAGTTCGTGACCGGGACCAGCAACGGCGGTTTGACTGCCCGTCCCGGCGGTGACCGGTGGCGCTGGGAGAGCCGGATCTTCAACGGCGCCTACGACCACGCGGCCGCTCACGAACGTCCCGTCTACGGCGGGCTGAACTTCCGACGCAGGGTGACCGGTGCGGCACCGCGATTCGGCTCCGCGCACTTCAGGCTGACCGCCGAGACGCTCCCGCGAGCTACCTTCTGTTACCCGGACAGCTCTGCGGAACCATCTGCCTTCGGTGTCGCGACCCGCTTCTCGCTCATCGAGTCGGCCGAGGCGGACAGCCTGGACGCCCTGGACGGCCACATCGAGGCCCAGGTGCACGGGCCGGTCAGGCTCGACCGCCATGTGGAAGCACTGGTCCTGGATCCCAGCTACCGCGGCACGGGAGTAGAAGCCGCGGCCCGCCGGCTGCCGTGCCCGGTTGAATGGCATGCCGGATTCCGGCTCACCGTGGAAAGCCTGCGACGCCACCCGGGCTTCCGCGGGCAGGAATACGTCGACCTGGGTGCTGAGATCGCGGTGGACGGCCGCCTCGATCCCCGGATCATCGGGGACGCCGCCCGCACCGGCCGTTACGACCCGCAGGCACTCAAGAAGGTCTGGCACTGTCTGGCGCGCTTCGGTTCACCGCTCCCTCAGGATCAGGCAATGCCCACCAGGACGGAGGCGACCTTGACGCACGACCGGACACAACCGCTTCTCACCGCCGAATAGCCAAAGGGACGCGACGAGCCTCGCTCTGACGCCACCTCAAAGCAATTACTCCCAGGGATGGTCGGGGATCCGAGATGGGCGCTCTCGACAAACCAGCGTGCGATATGAACGACCGAGTCCCCGCCCAGAACGCCTGGCGCGGGGACTTCTCTGCGTTCGGGGTCAGCCGCTCAGGAGCTGCGGGCAGCACCGTCCGGCCACACAACATCGACGGGAACGCCCACCGCGCGGGCCTCCACCACCACATCCGCCGTGCCACCGCCCTTGCCTCCCGGCGGCTGACCGTTCCACACAGCCACCAGCCGGTCAGCCCGCTCGATCAGTACACGGTTCGCCGTCTCATAGGCCGCACGGTTCGCCGTCTCGTGCGGCATCACCAGCACCTCCGCCGCCGCTTCCAGCAGCCGGTCGAACTGCGACGCATGGTCCGGCTTCACCTTCGCCTGCCGGTAATCCTCCGACGGGATGACCACGACGAGACGGCCGCCCGCTTCGAGGACCGCATCCGCGAACAGGGAATCGGCACCGCGTGCGATGCACGAGACGCCGACGAGATCGGGCCCGGCATGCGCGGCGAGCAGCTCCCGCAGCGCGGCCCGTATCAGAGGCACCGACGCGTCAGTCAGGTCCATGTGTCCGGTCACGGAAAAGGTGGTCACGATCAGGCACCCCCGGGTCAGTCGGCCAACTGCTCGCGGAGCCTAGCGCGAGCCTGCCCCACCTGCGCCGACGCACCGTGCCCGATCGTGTACCCGTACAGGTCGGCGAGCCCGGCCCGGACCCGCCCGGACTGGACCGTCTCGGCGACATCCACCGCGGCGTGCGCCTCGGTACAGGCACTGGCGAGGTCGCCCACAAGGAAGTAGACCTCGGCCGGCCCGATGCGGTCCAGGGCGTGGCTGCGCCCGGCTTCGGCGCCGCGCGTGGCGAGGGCCTGCCGGATCTCTTCCTCGGCCCGGCCGGCGTGGGCTCGCGGGTCCTGCCGGGCCATGTCCAACAGCCGCCCTCCGGTGACGCCGGCCAGTTCGGCATCGTCGAAGTACGCGATCCAGTGGGGCTCATCGTCCGGCGTGGCGTCGGCAAGGTCCTGCCGGGCCTGCTCGGTGGCGCGGTTGAATGCCGCGGTGCGTCCGAGGGCGGCAAGGGCCCATGCCTCACGGGTGTGGAGCATCTCCAGGACACGCGGCCCGGCATCGTCACGGGCGCCGTCCTGCGCGAGCCTCACCAGTTCCAGGGCATCGCCCGGACGGCCGGCGTAACAGCATCTGCCGCGCCATTCCCGCGAGAACGTTCGCGCCCCACACCCGGTCGCCCCCGGCGTGCGCGGCCCGAATCACCTCGGGCTCACCTGCCCCCGGAGACGAAGCAGCGCCCCGGGCGGCGAAAGCCACCCGGGGCGCATTCACGCAGGACAGCGGTGGCGAGACCGCCTGCCTGCGGGTAGGCCGTGTGGGACTCGAACCCACAACCAATGGATTAAAAGTCCACTGCTCTGCCAATTGAGCTAACGGCCCGCACACCGCAGCATAGCTGCCCGGACACGGTAGCTCCGAGCGCATTGACGATCGGGGAGTACAGGCGGCGTGGCAGGATCCGGGGATGGCAGATGATCAGCGACCGGTGGCTCTGGTGACGGGATCGGCGTCGGGTATCGGGGAGGCCGTGGCGCGGCGGCTGGCGCGGGACGGGATGCGGGTGGTGGTGCACTCGCGACAGAGCCGGCTGGAGGGCGAGCGGATCGCCCGGGAGGTCGGCGGGAGCTACCTGGGGGCGGACCTGGCGGACGAGGACGCGGCTCGGGGGCTGGTGGAGACGGCCGTGGGCAGGTACGGGCGGCTGGATGTGCTGGTGAACAACGCGGGGATCAGCCGGCCGATCCCGCACGAGGATCTGGCGGCGGCGTCGACCGCGGAGTGGCGCAGGCTGCTGGAGGTGAATCTGATCGCGCCGTGGGTACTGTGCACGGCCGCGGTGCCGGCGTTGCGGGAGGCGCCGGGGCCGGGGGGCGGGGCGATCGTGAACATCACCAGCCATGCGGGGGTGCGGCCGAAGGGGGCGTCGGTTCCGTACGCGGCGGGCAAGGCGGCGCTGAACCATGTGACGCGGCTGCTGGCGGCCGCGCTGGGGCCGCGGGTCCGGGTGAACGCGGTGGCCCCGGGGCTGGTGGACACCCCCATGACCCGGGACTGGGCCGACGCCCACGAGCTGTGGAGCGAGCGGTCGCCGATGCGGCGCCCGGCGCAGCCCGGGGACGTGGCCGATCTGGTGGCGGCGGTGGTGGGGAGTACGTATCTGACGGGCGAGGTGATCGTGCTGGACGGAGGGCTCAATCTTCGTTAGGCGGGCGCCGCATGAACCAGGTGCGGGCGCTGACGGCCCACCACACCGCGGCGAAGCCCAGGACGACGGCGACGGCGACCGGGGCGTAGTTGAAGCTGTTGACGGTGACCGGGCTGAGCTGGGGCAGCATGAACAGGACCGTGATCAGGGCGACCCAGGTCACGGCCACCACGCCGATCGGGCGGGACCAGCGGCCGAGGTGCCAGGGGCCGGGTTCGAAGGCGTCGCCCTTCCGCAGCCGCAGCAGGGTGGGGATGACGTAGGCGATGTAGAGGCCGATGACGGCGATGGAGGTCACGGCCGCGTAGGCGGTGGCGTTGATCAGGTAGGGCAGGCCGAGGACCAGGGCGCCGAGGGCGGCGAGCCAGACGGCGTTGGTGGGCGTTCTGGTACGGGGGTTGATGTGCCGCCAGAAGCGGGAGAAGGGCAGCGCGCCGTCCCGTGAGAAGGCGTAGATCATGCGGGAGTTGGCGGTCACGGAGGCCATGCCGCAGAAGAGCTGGGCGCCGATGACGACCAGCAGGAGCAGCTTGCCGGCGGTCACGCCGAGGCCGTCGATGAGGATCTGCGCCGGAGGGACGCCGGTCTTGCTGTGCAGGGTGGCGTGGTAGTCCTGGATGGCGTAGGTGAAGCCGAGCAGGAGGACGAAGCCGGCGATCCAGGAGATCCAGATGGAGCGGACGATGCCGCGCGGACCGGCGGTGGCGGCGTCGTGGGTCTCCTCGGTCATGTGGGCGGAGGCGTCGTAGCCGGTGAAGGTGTACTGGGCCATGAGCAGGCCGAGCAGGACGACGTAGAAGCTGCTGCCCCAGCCGGTGTTGTTGACGAAGTGGGTGAAGACGAAGGACGTCGAACGGTGCTCGCCCGGTACGAAGGTGAGCGCGCCGACGATGAGGACGACGCCGATGACGTGCCACCACACGCTGATGTCGTTGAGAACGGCGACGATCCGCACCCCGAAGGTGTTGAGGGCGCCGTGCAGCACCAGGATCGCGGCGAAGAGCAGGACGGTGTGGCCGGGGGTGGCCGGGAAGCCGAACTGGAGGTCCAGGTAGGCGTTGAGGAAGAACGCGGCGCCGAAGTCGATGCCGGCGGTGACCGCCACCTGGCCCAGGACGTTGAACCAGCCCGCGAACCAGGCCCACGCCGCCGCGCTGCCCGGGGGCGCGAGTCTGTGGGCCCAGTAGTAGAGGCCGGCGGAGGTGGGGTAGGCGGAGCAGATCTCGGCCATCGCCAGGCCGACGACCAGGGTCATCAGGCCGACGCCGACCCAGCCCCAGGTGATGACGGCGGGGCCGCCGGTGTTCATGCCGAACAGGTAGAGCGTGAGGCAGCCGGAGAGGACGGAGATGATGGTGAAGGAGACCGCGAAGTTGGAGAACGCGGACATCCGGCGGGCCAGTACCTGGGTGTAGCCGAGCTGGCGGAGGCGTTCCTCGTCGGTGACGGGCGCTTCGGGCGCCGGCGCGTCGGACAGGGGCGCTTCGGACAGGGGCGCGCCGGGTGCGGGGACTTCGGGCTGGGGTGCTGTCATGCCCCCAGCAATTCCCTTGCCGGGGGCGTGACATGCGTCACATGGCGTGACCGTGACCGACTCGCTGGTGGCCGCGCCGTCGGCACAGCCGGCGCGCCTGCGACCGGGACCGTCGCCTTCCTGCCCTGGTCGGCCCTGACCTGCTGGTACGGGACATGGGCCTCACCGGAGACGGCCCGGCCCTCCCGCAGCCGCCTCCGGCCGAGCACAAGGCTCACATGTCGGGCAGCTCGCCCCCGGCGCCGACCTGCACGATCGCCGTCGCGCCGAGCGCGCCCGCATACGCCCGGACCTCGTCGATCCGGCCGTCGAGGTACTCGCCCCAGCCGTCGGCGGTCAGGGCACGGCCGACCTGGAGACCGCCGGTGGCCTTCCAGGTGTCGGAACTGGCCAGGGTCACCTGCGTGGTGGACAGCAGCTGCCGGTCGACGTAGAGCCGGATCTGGTCGGCGCTGTCGTCGTAGACGACGGCGAGCGCCTGGACGCCGCTGGTGTCGCCGGGGTTGGCGTAGGCGCGTACGGCGGTCACCTCGGCGTCGGCGCTGTCGCTGTGGGACATGACCAGCTCCCAGCTGTGGGTGGCGGCCTCGTAGCGGACGACGAAGGCGTTGGTGTGCTCGCCGGGTACGGACAGGACGGCCATGTCGCGGGTCGCGTCGGGGTCGTCCAGCCGTACCTGGGCGGTCACGGTGAAGCTGTCGTCGGTGTCGACCACCGGGTCCGTGGTGGAGGCGTAGTCGCCGTCACCGTCGAGTTGGAGGTCACCGGTGCCCGTGATCGGGTCGCCGGTGGGAACGCAGTCCGGGTCCTCCAGGATGTCGCAGGTGCTCTCCGAGGTGTGGATGGAGGCGTCTCCGGCGAGGGTGAGGGGCAGCCCGCCGCCGAGCTCGGGGGAGGTCCCGTCCGAGGCCGAGTTGAGCTGCCAGTAGCCCCGGCGGGCGGGTGTGTGGGCGGCGAGCTCGGTGACCTCGGCGGATACGACGACCCGGTCCCAGACGCGGATGTCGGCGAGCCGGCCGTGCCAGTTGGAGCCGCCGTCGGCCGCGCCGCCGATGCGCAGCGGGTCGCCGGACGCGGCGGGGGCTGCTCCGGCGGTGCCGGCCGAGGTGCCGTTGACGTACAACCGGGCGGTATTCAGCTCGGCGTCGTACACACCGACCAGGTGCGCCCACTCCCCCGCCGACGGGCTGCCGCCGCTCACCCGCACGTCGCCGAGGGTGAACGACCATGCCCCGTCGTCGAGTCCGAGGCTGACCGCGCCCTGGCTGACCGCGGTCAGGTCCTGCCCGACCGAGTCCGGGCGGGCCCAGGCGCTGATCACAAAGGTCTTCGACGTGTCGGCGACCGGCTCACCCGTTGTCAGCTCCGCGTCGGCCGAGCCGTCGAACCCGGCGGCCGACCCGAGGCCGGTGCGCGTGGGACCGGACACGCCGAAGGTCACACCACTGCCCGCGGCGGCGGGCCGCGAACCGCTGCCCGCGTCGCTCGCCCCGGCCGAACCGGCGGCGTCCGCGAGCTTCCAGTACCCGACGGGGGTACGGCCGCCGGTCACCCAAAGGCGGTACGTGGTGGGGCTGCTGAGGCGGCCCGACCTGTCGACCGACTGGACGTCGAGGTAGTAGGGGGCGTGCCGTTCGGGCATCCACCGGACGGTCACCGGCTCGCCGGGGCCCGGCGCCGCGACCGTCTTCTCCGTCTCACCGGTGAAGGAGTAGCGGTAGGCCACCACGTCGGCCGACGGCGAGACGAAGGTGAAACTTCCGTATCTGCCGACGCCTTCGTGCCAGGTGTCGTCGTCCGGGTAGTCGGCCGAGGAGACGGACGGCTTGCCCGGGCTGGTGTCGTCGTAGACGAACTCGCACTGGCCCCGGCCGTCGTCGGAGCTCCACGGCGACCGGTCAGTGCCGTCCGTGGCCCGGACCCGCCAAGAGACCACGGTGTCGGCGGGGAGGTCGGAAGGGGTGGTCCAGGTAAAGGTCGACCCACTGGTCAGCGCGGTGCCGGACGAGTAGGTGCGGGTCTGGAGCTGGTCGTCGGCGTCGGTCCAGGAGGCCTCGAACTCCGCGTTGAGCCTGACGGACACCGCACCGGTGGCGTCCGGGTCCCGCAGCACCGCGCTCAGGCGCGGCCGGCTGCTCACATACGGACGCTGGTCACCTGCCGCGCAGGCCTTCGTACCGGTCGACAGCTCGGACAGCAGTGGCTGCGACGGTGGTGTGTTCGGCGTCGCGGCGTGGGCCGCGCCGCTCTGTCCGATGAGTGCGAGCCCGGCGGCCGCTGTGGCGACCACGCATCGTCTGATGGCCTGGTGGGCCATTCGGATCCCCTCCCGTGAAAGCGCTGCCTATTGGCAGGGCCACGGCGACTATCCACTGCCGTCGACCACTTGGCCACACGAATAAAGCGGACGGGCCCGGCAGATGCGTCGCATCTGCCGGGCCCGTCCGCTCAGTTCACCAGGCGTTGTCAGCCGTTGCGCTTCCAGCGGGGCTTGTCGTCACGACGGCCGAAGGAGCCGGTGGCGGTGCCGGAGCCGGTGCCGGGACGGTGGCCGTAGGGGCGGCGCTCGTTGCTGTCGGCGCGGTTGAAGGACGCCGGGCGCTCGTCACGACGGTCGCGGTTGAAGGGGCGGTCGTAGGAACGGCCGGCCGGGCGCTCGGTGGGACGGTCCGACGGACGCTCGTCACGACGGTCACGGCTGTTGTACGCGGGACGGTCGTCACGACGGCCGTACGACGACGAGGACGAGGACGACGACGAGGAAGAAGGACGCTCGTCACGACGGTCACGGCTGTTGTACGCGGGGCGGTCGTCACGACGGCCGTACGACGACGAGGACGAGGACGACGACGAGGAAGAAGGGCGGTCGTCACGACGGTCACGGCTGTTGTAGGCCGGGCGGTCGTCGCGGCGGTCGCGGCTGTTGTACGCGGGACGGTCGTCACGACGGCCGTACGACGACGAGGACGACGACGACGACGAGGAAGAAGGACGCTCGTCACGACGGTCACGGCTGTTGTACGAGGGGCGGTCGTCGCGGCGGCGCTCGTAGCTGCCACGGTCGTCACGGCGCTGGAAGGAACGCTCCTGGCGCTCCTCGCGGGGCTGCTCCGCCTGGGCGGGGACGGCAGCGGCGGCGGCCACGGCCTCGGCGGCGGCGGCCTGGGCGGTGGCGACGGCCTCCTCGGGGTCGTCACCGCGCTCGCGGGCGGCGCGGGCGGTGAGGCGGTCGGCCTCCTCGCGCAGCTCGGTGGCGCGGCGCTGCAGGCGCTCCAGCTCACGGGTGAGGTCGGCGACCTCGCGCTCGGCCTGCTGGGCGGCGTTGGCGGCCGCGTCGGCCTGGACGTCGGTCAGCGAACGGGCACCGGTGATCTTGGCGACGTCCTCGTCGAAGGCACCGCCGCCGCCGATGATGTGGCGCGAGGCGTCGACGCCCGCGTCCTCCATCAGGCGGAAGATCTGCTTGCGCTGGTGCGGCAGGGCCAGGGAGACGACCGTGCCGGACTCGCCGGCGCGGGCGGTACGGCCCGAGCGGTGCAGGTAGTCCTTGTGGTCGGCGGCCGGGTCGACGTTCAGCACCAGGCCGATGCCGTCCACGTGGATGCCACGCGCGGCGACGTCGGTGGCGACCAGCACGTTGACGTAACCGGACTTGAAGTCCTCCAGCGTGCGCGTACGGGCGCCCTGGGTCATGCCGCCGTGCAGGGCGTCGGACTTGACGCCCGCGTCCCGCAGCTGCTCGGCGACGCGGTCGGCGCCCATCTGGGTGCGGACGAAGATGATCGTGCGGCCCTTGCGGGCGGCGATGGCGGCGGTGACCGGGGCCTTGTCCTTGGGCTTCACGACCAGGACGTGGTGGGTCATCGTGGTGACGGCGCCCTGGGCGGCGTCGACCTCGTGGGTGATCGGGTCCTTGAGGTACCGCTTGACCAGGGAGTCGATCTCGTTCTCCAGCGTGGCGGAGAACAGCAGGCGCTGGCCGCCCTGCGGGATCTGGTCGAGGATCTCGGTGACCTCGGGCAGGAAGCCCATGTCGGCCATCTGGTCGGCCTCGTCCAGCACGGTGATCTTGACCTGGTCCAGGATGCAGGCGCCGCGGTCGATCAGGTCACGCAGCCGGCCCGGGGTGGCGACGAGGATGTCGACGCCCCGCTCCAGGGCGTAGATCTGGTTGGACATCGACGTACCGCCGCAGACGACCTTCATCTTCAGGCCGAGCACGTCACCGTACGGCTGGAGCGCGTCCGCGACCTGCATCGCCAGCTCGCGGGTCGGGGTGAGGATGACACCGCGCGGGCGCTTCTTGTCGGTGTGGCCGCCGGACAGGGTGGTGAGCAGCGGCAGACCGAACGAGAGCGTCTTGCCGGAGCCGGTGCGGCCGCGGCCGAGGATGTCGTTGCCCGACAGGGCGTCCGGGATGGTCGCGGCCTGGATCGGGAACGGGGCGGTGACACCGTTCTGGGCCAGCTTGCGCACGATCTGCTCGGAAAGACCGAGGTCGGCGAAGGTGACGGTGGGGACCTCGGGAGCGTCCGGGACCTCGGGGGCGTCCATGACGTCGGCGGCGTCGGTGACGTCCGGAGCGTCGGTGACGTCGGTGGTGTCGGGGGTGTGCTCGGTGGTGGTGCTGGTGTCGAGCGACTCGTCCATGTCCGTGTTGATGGGCATGGCGGAACGGTCGGCAGTGTCAACAGACATGCTGAAGCTAAACCTCTCGGAGACTCGGCACGCGCCAGCTCCGCAGGTTGCTTACAACCGCCTCGATGCGGTCAGCCACAGGAGAAAAGGAACGCGCCAACGTGGCGCGTTTCCCCTCTTGCTTGTCAAGAGAGTGCAGTGGCGCCGGGCAATGGGATCAAACGATCTACCAGCATACGCATCATCGTCCGCTTTGGCCAATCAGGTGGTCGGCGGCTGAACGCGCGGCTGAATCCAGCACCACCGCGGACACCGCACTGGACGGTGACGGGGCACTGGGCGCGCCGTCGCCGGGCGAGGCCGACGACGAGGTGTCAGGGTGGCTCGCCGAGGCGGACGGCTGCGCCGCCGACTCCGACGGCCTGGCCGGGGAGGACTGCCGCCCCGACGGCTTCCCCGACGGCTGCCCGGAGTCACCGGCGCCCCCGGGCCCCTGGGTCGGCCCCGGCACCGACTCCTCGGCGCTCACCGACGGCGTCCCGGACCCGCCGTCCGGGGCCGGGGCCCCGCCCCTACCGGACCGCCGCCCGCCCGGCCACCGCTCTCTGCCGCCCGGCTGCCCGCCGTCGGTGCCGCCCGCCTCGCCCGTCACGGCCGTCGAGCCGTGCGGTTTCGGGTCGTCCTGGGCCCCGGCCACACTCACGCAGCCGGTCACCGCCACCAGGGGCAACAGCAGGGCGGCGGCGGTACGGAGCGGCGTCACGGGAGCACCTCGATGGGCTGGGGCCGGCCTGGGACGGCCGGATTCGGCGGCTTCGGCCTGTCCAACGGAGTCCGGGCCCCTCCGGTAACGTTGGCCGCGGCGGCAGGAGGTCCGGATGAGCGGTGCGCAATCGCGCGTGGCGGACACCCCCACCGCCGCTGCCCGCCCGCCCGCGCCCCTGCGCGGCCAGGCCCCGGCGCTCGCCGTCGTCGCTCTCGGCGGCGTCATCGGCGCCTGCGCGCGCTACGGCGCGGGGCTGCTGCTGCCCACCGCCACCGGCGCGTTCCCCCTGGACGACCCTGGCCGTCAACACGCTCGGCTGCGCCGCCATCGGCGTCCTCATGGTCGTCATCACCGAGGTCCGCGCGGTCCACCCCCTCGTACGGCCCTTCCTGGGCACCGGGGTGCTCGGCGGGTTCACCACCTTCTCCACGTACGCGGTGGACATCCAGCGGCTCGTGCACGGCGGCCGGGCGGCCCTCGCGGCGGCCTACCTCGCCGCCACGCCGATGGCCGCGCTGGTGGCCGTCTGGGCCGCGTCGGCCCTCACCCGCGCGGCCGTGAACGCACGTGGCGGAAGGATGTGATGAGTCTCACCGGCCCCGCCCTGCGGCTCACCGTCCTCACCGGTGAGAACGACACCTGGCACCACCGCCCGCTGCACAGCGAGATCGTGCACCGCGCCCACGCGGCCGGCCTGGCGGGCGCCTCGGTCTTCCGGGGCGTCGAGGGCTTCGGGGCGTCGTCGATCGTGCACACCTCCCGGCTGCTGTCGCTCAGCGAGGACCTGCCGGTCGCGATCGTCATCGTCGACAGCGAGGACCGGATCCGCGCCTTCCTCCCCCAGCTCGACGAGCTGGTCACCGAGGGGCTGGTCGTCCTCGACGAGGTCGAGGTCATCCGGTACGCGGGCCGGGCCGGGAAACCGGGCGCCTCCGGCAAGCCCGGGAAGCAGCCGCCCGCGTGAACTGGCTGCTCGTCGTCGCCGGTGCCGCGGTCGGCGCCCCGCTGCGCTATCTGACGGACCGTACGATCCAGTCCCGGCACGACACCCTCTTCCCCTGGGGCACCTTCACCGTCAACGTCGTGGGCTGCCTGCTCCTCGGCGTCATCACCGGCTCGGTCTCCCCCCACCTCCAGCTCCTCCTGGGCACCGGCCTGTGCGGCGCCCTGAGCACGTACTCGACCTTCTCCTACGAGACCCTGCGGCTCACCGAGCAGGGCGCCCGGCTGCTCCCCGCGCTGAACGTCACGGCGACCCTGGTCGCCGGCCTCGGCGCGGCGTTCGCGGGCGCGGCGGTGGCGTCAGCCGTGTGGGGTTAGCCGTGTGGGGTTAGCCGTGTGGGGCTAGGGCCGTGGCCGTCGAGGGCGGACAATGGCCATGTGCTGGAGATGTCGCGTGACGCGTTCGAGGAACTGGTGAGCGATGCGCTGGACCGGATTCCGCCGGACCTGGCCCGGGTGATGGACAACGTGGCGGTGTTCGTCGAGGACGAACCGGAGGCTTCGGGTCCGCACGGCCCCGGGCTGCTCGGGCTGTACGAGGGGACTCCGCTGACCGAGCGCGGCGAGTGGTACGCGGGTGTGCTGCCGGACCGGATCACCATCTACATGGGCCCGATCCTGCGGATGTGCGGGTCGACCGGGGAGGTGGTCGACGAGGTCGCCACCACCGTCGTCCACGAGGTGGCCCACCACTTCGGCATCGAGGACGAGCGGCTGCACGAACTGGGCTGGGGCTGAACCGGTCCGCACGGAACCGGCCCGCATGGGCCAGGTCCCCTGCGGGCATACGTGGGCAATGGTCGCCGATCTGCCCAACGGCAACACCCCGCACACCCCTCGTACCCCGGATACCCCCAGCACCCGGCGCACCCGGCGACTCCGGCGACTCCGGAACCTCACCGGCCTCCCCGCCACGATCAGGGCCCGCCGCCGGGCCCGGAACGGTGAGCCCACGCTCACCCTCGCGCGGCCCGCCCACCCGTACGTACGCGCCCTCGCGCTGGCCGCCGTGACGGTCGCCGGAGGCTGGCTGGGGCTGGTGGTGCTCGGCGGTATCAGCGAACCCGTCGGGCCGATCAACACCCGGATGTCGCTGCACCCCTCCTGGACCGGCGACACCAAGGTGAACGTCTCACCGCTGGGGGCCCTCCAGCTCGACAGCCACGACGGCCCGCTGCGGCTCCAGGTGGACGTGGACACCCTCGACCCCGAGCGGGCCCGGACCCTGGTCAAGCACCCCGAGCGGCTCAGCGGCCTCCAGGACGAGGTGACCCGTGACGTCCGGCACAGCTTCGTCCAGCTGGGCGTCCAGGCGGGCGGCGCGGTCCTGGTCGGTGCCACCGCCCTGGGTCTGGTGGTCTACCGGCGGCCCCGGCGGGCGCTGGCGGCCGGTGGGCTGGCCTTCGTCCTGCTGCTGGTGAGCGGCGGGACCGCGTACGCGACCTGGAACCCGAAGTCCGTCCTGGAGCCGAGGTTCTCCGGGCTGCTGAGCAGCGCCCCCTCGGTGGTGGGCAACGCGCGCAGCATCGTCAGCGACTTCGACGTCTACCAGCAGGAGCTGGCCCGGCTGGTCACCAACATGACCAAGCTGTACGACGCGGCCTCGACCCTGCCCGCGTACAACCCCGACCCCACCACCCTGCGCGTGCTGCATGTCTCGGACATCCACCTCAACCCGGCGGCCTGGCAGATCATCGAGTCGATCGTCGCCGAGTACCGGATCGACGTCATCGTGGACACCGGCGACCTCATGGACCACGGCACCCCCGCCGAGAACGGCTTCACCTCGACCATCCCGGACCTCGGCGCGCCCTATGTCTTCGTACGCGGCAACCACGACTCGCTCGCCAGCCAGCGGTCGGTCGCGACCCGCCGGGGCGCCTATGTCGTGGACGGCGGCCGGTCCGTGACGGTCAAGGGCGTACGCATCGCGGGCATCGGCGACCCCCAGTTCACCCCCGACCGTTCGGTGGCCGCGGCGGGCGACCCCGCGGAACGGGCCGCCGGGCAGCGGCTGGCCACCGCGATCAGGAAGCAGAACGCCACCGGCGACGAGGTCGACATCGCCGTCGCCCACAACCCGGTGGCCGCGCAGGAGGCAGACGGCACGACCCCGCTGATCCTCGCCGGCCATCTGCACCGGCGGGACACCACCGTCCTCCGGCAGGGCAGCCGGCTGATGATCGAGGGCTCCACCGGCGGCGGCGGGCTGCGCGCCGTCGAGGGCGACGCCCCGCAGAAGATCATGGCCTCCGTCCTCTACCTGGACCGCGACACCAAGAAGCTCCAGGCCTGGGACGACATCACCCTCGGCGGCCTCGGTCTGACCACCGCCGAGGTCAGCCGCCACCTGCCCGAGGAGGTGAAACCGGGAACCGCCCCGTCGCCCCTGTCGCCGCCCGCGACATCGCCGTAAACCGTTTTGGCGATACCGAGCGGCTTCCCATATGCTTCCGGTGCCATAAGCCCTCATCGTCTAGTGGCCCAGGACGCCGCCCTTTCAAGGCGGTAGCACGGGTTCGAATCCCGTTGGGGGCACCACGCAGATGGCTGCTGGATCGCGATGTGTACCCATCCCGACCTGCATCTTTCTGTAGGTTTCTGTGCGAGCGGCGGCATCCTGCGACAGCGGGATGCCGCCGCTTCGCGTGTGTCGCCCGGCAGCGGCCGAGCGGACCCTGCCCGGTTCTGGAGGAACGCCACGGCCATCGACCACGAGCTCGCTCCGGCCTGGTTGCCGTGGTCTGCCGTCGATCCCGGTCTCATCGCCTTCGCCTGGGACGATGAGGAGGCCTCTCAGGTCGCCGTGGTGATCGCCTCGATGGTGCCTCCCGCCGGTGCCCAGTGGCGGGAGAATCACCGCTTCACCACCGAGGTCACGGCGTTTCTGGCAGCCCGATACGGCCGGTGGGCCTGCGGGTGGCACTGGGCGGTCGGCGAGGGTGGTGGCGGTGGCGTCGTCACCAGCTGGTGCTGCGCCTCCCATTCGACAGGCGAACCCGCGGCGACGGCCGCCAAGGTGATCGCGTCGCTGCTGGAGTGGCGCGACTGGCTGGAGGAACTGGCCGAGCGGTTCGCCGGGTTGGCACCGCCTGCCGGAGCGGACGCCGAGGAGCGCAGCTGGCACCTGGAACGGGCGGCTACCCGGCTGGTGACGGTGGTGGTGGACCGCACGGGTGCCGAATGCGGCTGGTACGGGCTCTGCCACACGGTGCTGACGTGGTTTCTCTCTTCCACGGGCATGGGGCCGGAAAGTACGAAGGCCGCGGTCGAGACCGCGATCGGCGGACGGTTCGAGAGCTGGACGGAACCGCCGCGGACCCTGGTCGACACCGTGGGAGAGGATCTTGCCGTAGGACTGACCGGAGAGCAGCCCTACCGTGACCGCTGACGCCTTGGCCGCCTGGTGCCATGTCAGGAACCGGATCGACTGGGCTTCCGTGGTCGGTGAGACACCGGCCCCGGTTCGGGCGACCGTGGACGGCCTCGGCACCTGGTGCGATGCGGGGGCCCGCGCCACGGATCCGGATCGAGCCGACCGGCTGCACGCGGCGCTGGCCCGGTCGCGCGCAGACGCTTCCCGGCAGCGCCCCCTCAGCTGCGCCCTTCTGGCCGAATGGCAACGGCTTGTCCTCGGCATGCCCGAGGTTCCGTTCCGGCAAGGCGATGCCTTCGCCAAGGGCGGCCGTGAACGCTACGCCCTTACGCCGCACACCCAGCTCGATTTCGAGCGGTGTCTGCGCGACAGCGCCGACCTGGAGGTCCCCCTGGCCTCCCGCGCGGCCAGGGCCTACCTGGACGTGGCCTTCTTCCACCCCTTCACCGACGGCAACGCCCGCCTCGCCATGCTCACTCTCGGCTATGTCCTGGAGCTGGAGGGAGTTCGGCTGGATCGGACCGGCCCCTTGCGGATCACGCGTTACGCGGACGACGCCGCCGGCGCAGCCGACCTCGCCGTCCTGGTCTCCGTCCTCATCCGCTCGACCCGTCACCGGACAATCAGATCCTGCGGTTGAGCACTGCCGGCACCCGGGCCCGGCGGGCGAGGAACCGGGGGCGCCGGCGCCCGGCCGCCTGCCGGCGGAAGCCGGGATCGTGCCTGGGCAGGCGCCGCGATGACCGTCCGGTTCCCCGGTGGTGACGGACGATGGGCGGTCGCGTTACCCGCCGGAGCTAGCCTCGCTGACGAGTCCTGGATACCGCTTCGCGCCAATTCGTATGCGGAGCTTTCAGCCGAGGGGGAACCGGTGCGACTGGTTGAACGGCACGAGCACGTCGGGCTACTCGACCGCCTGATGACGGAATGCACAACGCGGCGCGGAAAAGCGGTGGTTCTGGGCAGCACCGGACCCAATGGAAAGACGGAGCTGCTGAATTACGCCATGACACGTGCCGAGGAACTCGGATTTCACGTACTGCGGGCGGTGGGGGCGCGTTCCGAGCGCGGGCTGCCGCTCGGCATCGTCAGCCAGCTCGTCCACGGCAACCCGCTGCCCGGGGCGTCGGGGCGCGAGGCCGCCGGGTGGCTGGACCGGGCGGCGGACGCGGTGGAGAACGACGGCGGACCGGAGCTGCCAGGGCCGGAGGTGGTGCGGCTCTTCGACCGGTTGTGCCGGGTGCTGATCGCGGCGGGCGGCGACACCCCCCTGCTGGTCGCCGTGGACGACGTCCAGCACGCGGACGCGCCCTCCGCGCGGTTGCTGCTGCATCTGGCCCGCCGGATCGGCCCGGTGCCGTTGCTGCTGGTGTTCACCGACGACACCGGGTCGGACACCGAACTACCGCTTTTCCGTGCCGAGTTGCAGCGACTTCCGTACTGCGACCGGCTGACGGTGGATCCGCTGGGCCCGGCCGGGGTGGGGCAGCTGGCCGCCGAACGGCTCGGGGCGGAGCGGGCGGAGCCGGTGGCGGCGGAGTTCCACCGGCTGACCGGGGGCAACGCCCTGCTGCTGAGCGCGCTGGTCGAGGACTTCCGGATATCCGGCGGCATCCGGCCGCAGGGGTACGGGCAGGCGTTCGCCGGCCATCTGGAGCGCGGCGGCGGCACCGTGCTCGACGTCGTACGGGCGCTGGCCGTGCTGGGGCCCGAGGCCGCCGGACCGGCCGAGACGGGCGAGCTGGCCGGGGTGCCGGTGGCCGGGGTGAGCGCGGTGCTCGCGGCCCTGAACGGCTCGGGGATGCTGGACGACGGACGTTTCCGTACCCCCGTGGCGCGGCTGGCGGTGCTCGGCGCGATGGCCCCGACCGAGCGGGAGCGGCTGCACCTGGAGGCGGCCCGGCTGCTGCACCGTCGGGGTGAGCCGGTGGCCCGGATCGCCGGGCATCTGGTGGAGACGCAGTCGGCCCCGGGCGACTGGGCCGTGGCGGCGCTGCGCGAGGCGGCGGAGGGCGCGCTGCTGGCCGGCCGGCGGCAGAACGCCGAGGCCTTCCTGGAACTGGCCCACCGTTCCTGCGAGGACGAGACCGTCCGGGCCGCGACCAGGGCCCGGCTGCTGCATGTCGAATGGCTCGGCAACCCGTCGGTGGCCGCCCGGCACCTGGGGCCGCTCGGCGCGGCCGCGGCGGCCGGCCGGCTCGGCCCGTCGGACCGGATCGCGCTGGTCCGCCGGCTGCTGTGGCACGGCCGTACGGAGGAGGCGGGCCGGGTCCTGCAGCGGCTGCGTTCCACGGCGCGGGTGCCGCAGCCGGGGCAGAGCACCGAACTGCCGGACTTCGAGCACTGGTTGGCCTGGACGTATCCCTCGCTCGCGAAGGAGAACCGGCCGCAGGCCTCGGAGACGGCCGTCGCGTTCGGCGGCCCCGGCGGACCGGCCGGCTCCGGGCCCCTGTTGCAGGCCACCGGGGTGCTCGCGGACGCCCTCACCCGGGGCCGGCCGCAGGCCGCCGCCGAGCGTGCCGAGCGGGTCCTCGCCGATCTGCTGCGCGGTCACGCCGACGAGTGGTCGGAGGAGGCGGCGCTGACCGCCCTGTCCGTGCTGACGGCGGCCGGCCGGCCCACGGACGCCCTCGGCTGGTGCGACCGGCTGACGGCCCGGGACGTCCACCGGCTGCCGGTCGCGCTGCGCGCGTTCCTGGCGGCGGCCAGGGCGGAGGCCGCGCTGCGGCTGGGCGAGCTGGGCACCGCGCTGGAGCAGGCCCGGATGGCGCTGGTGCTGCTGCCCCCCAAGTCCTGGGGCACGGCGGTGGGACTGCCGCTCGGCGTCCTGATCCTGGCCGCGACCCGCACCGGCGACTTCGAGGAGGTCGCCCGCCGGCTCACCCAGTCGGTGCCTGAGCAGATGTACGACAGCAGGTACGGGCTGACGTATCTGTACGCCCGCGGCCATCACCAGCTGGCGACCGGCCACTGGCACGCGGCCCTGGCCGACTTCCTCGCCTGCGGCGAGCGGATGCGGCTGTGGGGCCTGGACGTCCCTGGGCTGCCCGCCTGGCGCACCGGGGCGGCCGAGGCGTGGCTGCGGCTGGGCAACGCCGACCAGGCCAGGAAGCTCGCGTACGACCAGCTGGGGCGGCCGGAGGCGGCCGGCCCGTACGGACGTGGTCTGGCGCTGCGGATGATGGCGGCCTCGGGGCCGGCCAAGCGCCGGCCCCAACTGCTGTCCGAGGCGCTGGACCTCTTCGAGGAGTGCGGGGACGACTACCAGCAGGCCCGGGTGCTCGCCGACCTGAGCCACGCCCACTACGAGAACGGCGACAGCCGCCGGGCCCGGATGGTGTTCCGGCGGGCCCGCCACATGGCGCGGCGCTGCGGGGCGGAGCCGCTGTGCGCGGAGCTGCTGTCGGCCCCGGAGGAGCTGGACGAGGCCTCACCGGCCAGGGAGAACGCGGCCGGGGTCGTCCTCACCGACTCCGAGCGGCGGGTGGCGTCGCTGGCGGTGCGCGGCTACACCAACCGTGAGATCGCCACCAAGCTGTACGTCAGCCCGAGCACGGTGGAGCAGCACCTGACCAGGACGTACCGCAAGCTCGGCATCAGCCAGCGCAAGGATCTGCCCGCGGGGCTGGGGGCGGAGGCCGGCAGCGCCGCATAAGCAACCGCGCGGTCGGTTTCTTTTCAAGGTCAACAATGCCTCACAGCGCATCCGAAAGCGCAGGTGAAGCCCAATATCGCACCGCGATCCAACCAAACAGGCGACACAACACCCTCTCGAAACCGGTTGACAAAGAGACCGCTCGGTTTGTTTACTTCCTGTGTAGGTGTTGCCCTGCTGTCGAAAACGGTGGTCACGGTGAAGTTTGGTGTTCTCGGTCCGGTCGAAGTCATCAGCAACGACGCCCCGGTGGCGCTGGGCGGCACGATCCAGCGCGCGGTACTGGGATATCTGCTGCTCAACAGCAACAAGGTGGTGGCCACCAGCGCCCTGGTCAGGGCCCTGTGGGGATACGACGCCCCACCCACCGCCCGGAAGATGGTGCAGAACGGGGTGTCGCGGCTGCGCCGCACGCTCTCGGAGAGCGGCCCCGGGGAGGACCCGGTGGACCTGGCCACCTCCTCGCCGGGATATCTGCTCCACATCGATCCCGACACGGTGGACGTCAACCGCTTCCGGGCGCTGGCCGTACGGGGCCGGGCGGAGCTGTCCAGCGGCTTCCAGGAGCAGGCGGCCCGGACCCTCGGCGAGGCCCTGGACCAGTGGCGGGGCCCGGCCCTGACCGATCTCGCCGAGGCCGGCATCTCCTGGCCGCAGACGACGCTGCTGGACAACGAACGGCTGTCGGCCGTGGAGGACCACGCCGAGGCGCTGCTCACCCTCGGCCGGCACTTCGAGGTCGTCCACCAGCTGGAGGAGGTGGCGGCGGCCGAGCCCACCCGGGAGCGGCTGTGCGGTCAGCTCATGCTGGCGCTCTACCGCTGCCACCGGCAGCGCGAGGCCCTGGTGGTGTACCAGCGCACCCGGATGTCCCTGGTGGACGGCTACGGCCTCGACCCGGGCCGTACGCTGCGGGAACTGGAACTGGCCATCCTCCAGCACGACCCGGCGCTGACCGGCGGGCTGCGCACACCGGCCCGGGCGGCGGCGTGATCCCAGGGGGACCGGATGAACCAGGGGGGCCAGGTGACCAGAGGGACCGACGAGGCCGGGCGGATCAGGCGCCGCGGGCCAGCAGGACGGCGCCGTGCAGGGAGGACAGACCGCCGAGCCGGGCCGCGCGCACCGGCGGCGGGGGAACACCGGGGCGGCCCAGCCGGGCGGTGTGCGCCGCCAGGCAGGCCACGAAGCCGGGGATGCCCGCGGCGAAACCGCCGCCCACCACCACCTGCTGGGGGCGCACCAGTTCACCGAGGCTGACGGCGGCGGCCGCCAGCGCGGCGCAGCTCTCCTCGATCGCTTCCACGGCCCATGACTCGCCCACCGCGAAGGCGTCCCGCAGTCCGGCGTACTCCACCGGCGCGCCCCGGCCGGCGGCGGCCCGGCGCAGCGTCGCCGGTCCTGAGGCCACGGCCTGCACGCAGCCCCGGCGTCCGCAGTCGCACCGCTCGCCGGACCGGTCCACAACGATGTGGCCGACCTCGCAGGAGCCGCGGCCGGGCCCCGGGACCAGCTGCCCGTCCAGGACGATCCCGCCGCCGACACCGGTGCCGACGCCCAGGTAGACCACGTCACGGCAGCCTGCCCGGTCCGCCTCGGCGAGTGCGGCCAGATCGCCGTCGTCCGCGCAGCGGATCCGGGCGTCCGGCAGCAGGGCCGTCAACTCGGCGATGAGGTCGACGCCTTGCCAGAAGGGACGGCTCGGCCAGGTCAGCACCCGGCCGTCCGGCCCCAGGGTGGCGGGCATCGACACCCCGACGGACCCGACCGGCCGGGACTGCCGGGCCAGCACGGTCCTGGTGTGCCCGGCGAGCGCGGCGAGGTCGTCCCCGACGGTGCGGGTCGCGGGCCACCGGAACACCGACTCGTCCGGCCCGTCCGGCCCGTCCGCGGGCTCCGCCGGATTTCCTTCCGTCCCGTATTCGGTCCGGAAAGCGACTTTGGTACCGCCGAAGTCCATTCCCAGAAATGTCATGGACGGCAGCCTATCCGGGGATTACCGGCGGGCCCCGACGCCGGAATGCCCGTATGGAATCGCGGGGCGTTCAAGGGGGATACCCAGGGGGATGGCGGAAGATCCCCGGCACTAATTTCTGTGGAAAGGCATGTGGAAGCCCCGAGGAAGGAGAACGTGGAAATGTTCCCGGACGGATGGCGCACAGAGGATCCCGGAGGCGCCTGCGAGTCGGCGCTGCGGGTGTTCACCGGTGGCGGGGTACGGCCCGCGCCGGACCCACTGGACGCACTGCGCGACGCACTGGTCCTGTCCATCGAGGCGGTGGCGGTGGCGGCGGGCGCGGGCCGGCTGGTACCGGCCGCCGCGGAGGACGAGGACGTCCTGCGGTGATCGCCGGACTCCTGCCCAGGGGCGCGGTCTGCGTGGAGTCGTACGGCGCCACGCCGGAGCGGCCGGAGTGGCCCTACGAGGAGGAGCGGGCGGTGGTGGCGGAGGCGATTCCCGAGCGGCAGCGGGAGTTCGCCGCCGTACGGGGCTCCGCCCGGCAGGCGCTGGCCCGGCTTGGTCTGCCGCCTGCCCCGCTGCTGCCGGGCCGGCGCGGCGCGGTGCGCTGGCCGGCCGGGGTGGTCGGGAGCATGACGCACTGCGCCGGTTTCCACGCGGCGGCACTGGCCCGGCGGGAGGACCTCGCGGGGCTCGGCATCGACGCGGAACCGGATCTGCCGCTGCCGCGCGGCGTCCTGGGGACCGTGGCCCGGCCGGCCGAGCGGCGGCAGGTGGCGGCGCTGGCGGCGGCCCGGCCCGAAGTGGCCTGGGACCGGCTGCTGTTCAGCGCCAAGGAGGCGGTGTACAAGGTCTGGTTCCCGTTGTGCGGCCGGGAGCTGGACTTCCCGGCCGCCGAGGTCGTCTTCGACCCGGCCGCCGGGACGTTCCGTGCGCGGCTGCTGGCGCCGGGGCCGCTGCTCGGGGGGCGTCCGGTCACCCGGTTCGACGGCCGCTGGGCCGCCGGGGGCGGGCTGCTGGTGTCGGCCGTCGCGCTGGCCGCACCGCCGGTCGTCCCGCTCAGCGGACGTACCGGGCAAGGGCATCACGTACCAGCTGGGTGACGGCCTCCTGGTGGTCGGTGAGATAGAAGTGGCCGCCGGAGAAGACCCGCAGGTCGGTACCGGCCGGGGCGTGCCGGTCCCAGGCGGCCGCGGACTCCACGCTGACCCGGGGGTCGCTGTCGCCCACCAGGACGGTGACCGGACAGCCGATCACGGCGTCCGTGGCGCACTGGTAGGTCTCGACCGCCCGGTAGTCGGCGCGGATCATCGGCAGCATCAGCCGGAGCAGCTCCTCGTCGTCGAAGAGCCGGGGGTCGGTGCCGCTGAGCACCCGCAGTTCGGCCAGCAGCCCGGTGTCGTCGAGCCAGTGGACGCGCTGGGCCGGGTTCAGTCCCGGTGCCGGGCGGGCGGAGGCGAAGAACGCCACCGGCGGGTGGCCGTCGCGCTCCAGCCGGCGGGCCACCTCGAAGCCGACGGTGGCGCCCATGCTGTGCCCGAACAGCGCCAGCGGCCGGTCGGTCCAGTCCCGCAGTGCCTCGGTGACCAGGTCGGCCAGGGTGGCGATGTCGGTGACCGGCCGTTCCCGCAGCCGGTCCTGCCGACCCGGGTACTGCACCGACAGCACCTCGATCCCCGGTGCCAGCGCCGCCGACAGCGGCCGGAACCAGGGGGCGGCGCCGCCGGCGTGCGGCAGGGTGACCAGCCGGACCCCGCTGTCCGGCGCCGGGTGGTAGCGCCGGACCCAGGCGTCGCGGTCCACCGTGACGCGCTGCGGCGTGAGCTGCTGGGTCATCGCCGGCCCCCCTGCCGGCTCGTCGGGTCGGCCATGGCGAGCAGGGCCCGGGCCGCGAGCCGGTAGCCCAGCGCGCCCATGCCGACGACGATTCCGTCCGCGAGCGGGGCGATCACCGACTCGTGCCGGAACTGCTCACGCGCCCACACATTGGACAGGTGCACCTCGATCCACGGCTTGGGGTAGTTGGCGAGAGCGTCGCGCAGCCCCCAGCCGTTGATCATCAGGGCGCCGGGATTCACGATCGCGCCCACGGTGTAGTAGTGCTCCTGGATCGACTTGATCAGTTCGCCCTCGGAGTCGCGCTGGACGGAGACCAGGTCCCAGCCGCGCTCGGCCACCTCCTTCTCGATGGCCTGCTCGATGTCGTACAGGGTGTCGGTTCCGTAGACCTCGGGCTCACGCCTTCCGAGGATGCCCAGATTAGGGCCGTTGATCAGGAGTATCGCGCTCATGATCCCACCTCTCTGCATCAGGAGACTGTTTGAATTTCTAGCACCGAATTCCGGTTCCGGGAATTCACAGGGGGTGCCGCCCGGGAATCCTGGGGACATACAGGGGGGTGGGCAGGGGATGGGAAGTCTCGTTATCCCTGGGGTAGCGTGATAGCCGCAGGACGGAAATACCGCCGCTTTGGCCGAATGAATTACCGGCCTCCTCCTCATCAAAGGATCGGTTGATAATGTCCGTTGACCGGCAGCATCTCGAACTTCCCCAGTGGCCCCAGTACGGCGACGAAGAGCGGACCGCCTTGATCAGGGCGCTGGAGCAGGGCCAGTGGTGGCGGATGGGAGGCAGCGAAGTCACCTCTTTCGAGCGGGAGTTCGCCGCATTCCACGGTGCCGAATACGCGCTGGCCGTCACCAACGGCACCCATGCCCTGGAACTGGCCCTCCAGGTGCTCGGGGTCGGCCCCGGCTCCGAGGTGATCGTGCCCGCGTTCACCTTCATCTCGTCCTCGCAGGCCGCCCAGCGGCTCGGCGCGGTCGCCGTCCCGGTGGACGTCCACCCCGGGACGTACGGCCTGGACCCGGCCGCCGTCGAGGCCGCCATCACCTCGCGGACCCGGGCGATCATGCCGGTCCACATGGCCGGCCACTTCCCGGACATGGACGCCCTGGACAAGATCTCCGCCGACCACGGCATCCCGCTGATCCAGGACGCCGCGCACGGACAGGGCGCCCGGTGGCAGGGCCGCAGCTACGGCGACCTGGGCTCGATCGCCGCGTTCAGCTTCCAGAACGGCAAGCTGATGACGGCCGGCGAAGGCGGTCTGGTGCTCTTCCCGGACCGCGAGTCGTACGAGGAGGCGTTCCTGCGCCACTCCTGCGGCCGGCCCGCCACCGACCGCAAGTACTACCACCGGACCTCCGGTTCCAACTTCCGGATGAACGAGTTCTCGGCGTCGGTGCTGCGCGCCCAGCTCGGCCGCTACCCCTCGCAGCTGGCCACCCGCGCGGAGCGCGCCCCGCTGCTGAGTTCGCTGCTCGCCGCGATACCCGGCGTCGTACCGCAGGAGCACGACCCGCGCGTCACCTCCCACCCGCACTACATGGCGATGTTCCGGATCCCCGGGATGGCCGAGGAGCGCCGCAACCAGCTGGTGGACGAGCTCATCGCCCGCGGCCTGCCCGCCTTCATCGCCTTCCGCGCCATCTACCGCTCCGACGGCTTCTGGGAGTCCGGCGCCCCCGACGAGACGGTGGAGGAGATCGCCCGCCGCTGCCCCACCACCGAGGCGATCAACGCGGACGCCATCTGGCTGCACCACCGCACCCTGCTCGGCACCGAGCAGCAGATGCACCAGGTCGCCGAGATCGTCGCGGACGCCCTGGCCTCGGCATGAACAGCCCGCAGAGCACCCGGCAGCGGCCCCTGAGGGTCGCGGTGGTGGGGCTCGGCTGGGCGGCCAAGTCCATCTGGCTGCCCCGGCTCCACGAACACCCCGGCTTCGCCGTCAGCGCGATCGTCGACCCGAATCCGGCCGCCCTGGCCGGCACCGTCCATGACCTCGGCGGCACCGAGCTCCTCAGCAGCGTCGAGGAGCTCACCCCGGACCACGCCGACCTCGCGGTGGTGGCGGTGCCCAACCATCTGCACGCCACGATCGCCTGCCGGCTGCTCGGCAACGGCATCCCGGTCTTCGTCGAGAAGCCGGTCTGCCTGGACTCCGGCGAGGCCCGGCAGCTCGCCGCCGCCGAGGCCGGCGGCCGGTCCGTACTGCTGGCGGGCAGCGCCGCCCGCTACCGGGCCGACGTACTGGCCCTGCGCCGGCTGGTCGCCGGTCTGGGGAACATCCGCCATGTGGAGCTGTCCTGGGTACGCGCCCGGGGCATCCCCGACGCCGGCGGCTGGTTCACCCAGCGCCAGTACTCCGGCGGCGGGGCCCTGGTCGACCTGGGCTGGCACCTGCTGGACACCGTCGCGCCCCTGCTCGGCGACGTCGGCTTCGGGCAGGCCCTGGGCACCGTCTCCGACGACTTCGTCCGCAGCTCCACGGCCCGCGCCGCCTGGCGCGACACACCGGCCGGCGGCGACGCAGACGGAGGCCGCGGGGGCGGGGGCGGCGGCGACGTGGAGGACACCGCCCGCGGATTCCTCGTCGCGGACAACGGGGTGTCGGTGTCGCTGCGCGCCAGCTGGGCGTCGCACGAACCCCACGACGTCACGGTGATCCGGGTCGACGGCAGCGCGGGCAGCGCCTCGCTGCGCTGCACCTTCGGCTTCAGCCCCAACCGGGTGAAGGGCTCGGAACTCACCCTCACCCAGGACGGCACCGTCACAGAGATGCCGTACGCCGAGGAGCCGGTCGGGGCCGAGTACCTGCGCCAGCTCGACGAACTGCCCGCGCTGCTCGCCGATCCGGCGAGCCCCGGCCGCGCCGTCCGGGAGACCCTCCGGACCATCACGGTCATCGAGCGGATCTACGCCTCGGCCCGCCAGGCGCGGGCCACGACCCTCCGGTGAGGAGACCCCATGACGATGCCGATGCCCATCACGCAGATCCGGCCCGCCTTCCGGGCCGTGGTGTTCGACCTCGACGGTGTCCTGGTGGACAGCTTCGAGGTGATGCGCCAGGCCTTCACGGTGGCGTACGCGGAGGTCGTCGGCGACGGTCCGGCGCCCTTCGAGGAGTACAACCGCCACCAGGGCCGGTACTTCCCCGACATCATGCGGATCATGGGGCTGCCCCCGGAAATGGAGGAGCCCTTCGTACGGGAGAGTTATCGGCTCTCCCATGAGGTGCGGCTCTTCGGCGGTGTCCCCGAACTGCTCCACGAACTGCGGGACCGGGGGGTGCGGATGGCGGTGGCCACCGGCAAGAGCGGTCCGCGCGCACGGTCGCTGCTGGCCTCGCTCGGCGTGCTCGACTTCTTCGACCATGTCATCGGCTCGGACGAGGTCGAGCGTCCCAAGCCGGCTCCCGACATCGTCCGGCGGGCCCTGATGCTGCTCAACACCGAGCCGGAGGAGGCCCTGATGATCGGCGACGCGGTCACCGACCTGACCAGTGCCCGCGGCGCCGGGGTCACGGCGGTGGCCGCCGTATGGGCCGACGTGGACCGGGACGAGCTGGTCTCCGCCGGGCCGGACGCGGTCCTGGGCGAGCCGGGCGAGCTGCTGCTCCTGTGCCCGCTGCTGCACACCGTCTGACCCCCGCAGGAACCGCCGGACCCCCGTCGGAATCGCCAGACCCCCGTCGGGACAGGACTTTTCCCGCCCCCCACCGGCCCCGGGCCCCGGTCTCCCCACCGGCGGCCCGGGGCCCTCTCCGTTCCGCCGTGTACGGAGCGACGTACGGAAGGGCCCGGCCGGCCCACCCCCGGAGCGGGGCGGGCCGGCCGGGCCCTGGTGTGCGGGCCGTGCTCAGCCGGCGTCGCGCGGCATCGCCTCCAGCGTGCGCAGGACGGTCGTCACCGGTACGTCCTGTACGAGTTCCGGCCCGCGCGGGCCGTCCAGGACGAAGGCGAGGCCGGTGGCGGCCTTCTTGTCGCGCCGCATCAGGGCGACGAGTTCGGCGTCCGAGGGGCCCGCCGGCAGCCGGGTGGGCAGGCCGTAGCCCTGTACGACGTCGAGGTGGGCGGCGACGCGGTCGGGGCCGATCCGGCCGAGCGCCCCGGCGAGCCGGCCGGCGAACAGCGTGCCGAGCGCGACGGCCTCACCGTGGCGCAGCTCGAACGCGGTCGCGATCTCCAGGGCGTGGCCCAGGGTGTGGCCGTAGTTGAGGAGATGCCGCGGCCCGCTGTCGCGTTCGTCGGCCATCACCACGGACGCCTTCATCCTGACGCTGGCGGCGATCTGCTCGTGCAGCGGCAGATGCCGGATGTCACCGGTCCCGATGAAGGCGGCGCGGGCCAGCTCCCCGTAGCCGTTGACCAGTTCTCGCGGCGGGAGGGTGGCCAGGTAGTCGGTGTCGCAGAGCACCGCCGCGGGCTGCCAGTAGGTGCCGACGAGATTCTTGCCGGCGGGCAGGTTGACCGCGGTCTTGCCGCCAATGCTCGCGTCGACCTGGGCCAGCAGGGAGGTCGGCAGATGGATGACGGGCACCCCGCGGTGGAAGAGCGCGGCCGCGAGGCCCACCGTGTCGGTGGTGGTGCCGCCGCCGCAGCTGACGACGGCGTCCTGCCGGGTGAGTCCGAACTCCGCGAAGGCGCGGCAGAGTTCGTCGACGGTGACCAGATTCTTGTCGGGTTCCCCGTCCCGGGCCCTGACCAGCCGGAACGGGACGCCGGGATCGGGTACCCAGTCGTCGGGCCGGGCGGAGACGACGACGACCCGGCGGGCGCCCGTCTCCTCGACGACGCCGGGCAGCAGTTGCCGTACTCCCGGGCCGATGTGGACGGTGTACGAGCGGTCGCCGAGATCGACGGCGACCCGGTGGAGTTCGCCGGTGACCGGCGCGGACGGCAAGGCCACTGAGGCCTCCCCTCAGGTTGGGTGATCGGTTGGGACAGGTGTCGGGGCCGGTGTCGGGACCGGTGCCGGGGCCGGTCAGGCGGCCTGCAGGACCGCCGGTTCCGGGAGGGCCGCGGCGGGCGCGTTGCGTATCGCCAGGGCGGCCAGTGCCTCGGCCTCCGGCGGGACGCCCAGGCGCAGATGCGTCAGATGGATCTGCTCGAACAGCAGGTAGTTGCCGGGCAGTCCGCCCGTGGCGGCATGGCCCGCCAGGGCGTCGAGGGCGTCGAGGTAGCGCTCCCAGGGGCCGGCCAGAGCGGGGTCCAGGCCGGTCAGGGGGTTGTCGTCCAGGGCGTCCGGCAGCAGGTCCGCGTCCGGTGCGGCCGCCTGCCGTCCCAGGAGCAGCCGCCGGCCGGCGTCGATCCGGCCGGCCCAGTGCTGCCAGCACAGGAAGAGGAACGCGGACCGGTCCGCGTCCGGGACCAGTGCCGCGGCGTGGCGCAGATGGCGTACGGCGAGGGCGAACCGGTCGCGTGCCGGGAGGCCGCCCGCGGTCGCGACGGCCAGCGCGAGTTCGCTGGACCGGGCGGACAGTTCGTCGGTGCACTCCGGCGCCCGGCGCTCGGGGCGGTGCAGCAGCCGGCTGCCGGTCCGGGCCGCCTCGGTGAGCAGCGCCGCCTGCACGGTCCGGGTGAACGGCCGGCCGGCGGTCAGCCAGAGTTCGGTGCCGGGCCCGGAGCCGTCGCGCAGCGGCTGGAAGAACCACCGCGCGTCCGGATCGGAACGGGCCAGGGCCAGGGCCTCGCGCACCCCGGCGGGCAGCCGGGGCGAGGGCGGCGGGCCCTGGCCGGCCCAGGTCTGGTCGGGCAGCCTGCAGTACAGCCAGTCGTGGATCATCATGATTCCCCTCGGAATGAGATCGCATTACTTGATCGGTTCTGCTTGCGTTTCTCGTGGGACCCGGTAATCTCCTCGCCGGGAAAGGCCACTTGACCGAGCGTATGGTCGTGCTCCGCCGGCTTCCATTGTCTGGGGTGGAAAGTCACCGGCCGCCGCGGAACAGGGCGGCCCTAGGGGGGTTTACTGGGGGGTCGCACCCTTCCCCGCGGACAAGACTGAGTCGCACATCGCGTACTCCGTCTTTTCCGAACAAGGGGTGGATCGGTAATGCTCCGTACCGAACTGATTAGGCCGTTGCCGGAACTCCTGAAATCGCACGCGATTTCCTTTCCGGAGAAGACGGCGTTCAGTGACGGCCGACGCAGCGTGACGTGGGCCGAGTTGGAGGCACGCACCGGCAGACTGGCCGGGAATCTGGCCGAGTTGCGTCTCCAGCCGGGCGACCGGGCGGCCATCGTCCTGGGCAACCGGGTGGAGACCGTGGAGAGTTATCTGGCCGTCGTCCGGGCCGGTGCGGTCGGGGTGCCGCTCAACCCCCGTTCCACCGAGGCCGAACTGGACTATCTGCTGCGGGACAGCGGGGCCCGGGTGGTGATCACCGACACCGCGCACCTGGACCAGGTGCGGGAGATGGCACTTGAGAACCGGCAGCTGCGGGTGGTCGTCGTGGACGACCCGAGCGCGTCCGCGCCGGCGCTGCCGGGCAGTGTGTCCTACGAGCGGCTGGCCACCACCGAGCCCGCCGTGCCGGCCGGCGACGACCTCGGGCTGGACGACACCGCCTGGATCCTCTACACCTCGGGCACCACCGGACGGCCCAAGGGCGTGCTGTCCACCCAGCGCAACTGCCTGTGGTCGGTGGCCGCCTGCTACGTACCGGTGCCGGGCCTGACCGCCGAGGACCGGGTGCTGTGGCCGCTGCCGCTGTTCCACAGCCTGTCGCACATCGTCTGCGTGCTCGCGGTGACCGCCGTCGGGGCCTCGGCGCACATCGTCGACGGCTTCTCGGCCGACGAGATCCTCAGCGCGCTGGCGGAGCGGGAGAGCACCTTCCTCGGCGGCGTGCCGACCATGTACCACTACCTCGTCCGGGCCGCCCGCGAGACCGGCTTCCGCGCACCCGCCCTGCGCATGTGCCTGGTCGGCGGCGCCATCACCACCGCGTCACTGCGGCAGGCCTTCGAGGAGTCCTTCGGGGCGCCGCTGCTCGACGCGTACGGCTCCACCGAGACCTGCGGCTCGATCACCATCAACTGGCCCACCGGCGCCCGGGTCGAGGGCTCCTGCGGTCTGCCGGTGCCCGGTCTCAACGTACGACTGGTGGACCCGGGGACCGGTGCCGAGGTCGGCACCGACGAGGAGGGCGAGGTCTGGGTCAGCGGACCCAACGTGACGCCCGGCTACCACCGGCGGCCCAGGGAGACCGCCGCCGCGCTGCGGGACGGCTGGTACCGCACCGGCGACCTGGCCCGCCGCGACGGCGCCGGGTACTTCACCGTCACCGGACGCATCAAGGAGATCATCATCCGGGGCGGCGAGAACATCCACCCGGGCGAGGTGGAACAGGTCCTGCGGCAGGTGCCGGGAGTCGCCGACTGCGCCGTGGTCGGCAAGCCGCACGACGTCCTGGGCGAGGTGCCGGTCGCCTTCCTGGTCCCCGGGCCCGAAGGGCTCGACGCGGAGCGGCTGTTCGAGGCCTGCCGGGAACAACTCGCCTACTACAAGGTGCCCGAGGAGCTGTACGAGATCGAGCAGGTGCCCCGCACCCAGTCGGGCAAGATCACCCGGCACGAGCTGCTCGCCCGGCCCGCCCGGCTGCGCGCGACCGGCGGACGCCACCACGAGGCGCTGCTGCGCGTCGACTGGGTCCCGGTGCCGTCGCTCGCCGCCACCCGGCCCGCGACGGGCGAATGGGCCCTGGCGGCCGACCCCGCCGACCTGGACGACCTCCGGGAGGAGATCGCGGCGGGCGCCCCGGTCCCCGAGGTGACGGTGCTGGCCGCCCGGGGCTCCACGGCCGGGCGGCGGATGTCCGGCGCGGCCGTCGAGGACGCCGTACGCATGCTGGCCCGGTCCGTCGAACCGTGGCTGGCGGACGAACGGCAGGCCGGCTCCCGGCTCGTCGTCGTGGTCCGTCGAGCCGTGGCCACCGGCACCGGCACCGGCACCGGCGCAGACGGCGGCACCGGCGGCGACGTCCCGGATCTGGTCCAGGCCGCGATCTGGGGCTACGTCGGCGCGCTCCAGGCACGCCACCCGGGCCGGATCGTCCTCGCCGACCTCGACACGGGCCTGGACGACTCCGTCCTGCGCACCGCCCTCGGCTCCGGCGAGGAACAGTTCGCCATCCGCGACGGGGTCGTGCTCCAGCCCCGGCTGGCCCGGGTCTCGGCCGCCACCGAGGGCTCCGGGCAGCCGCTGGTGGACCCGCAGCGCACCGTGGTCGTCACCGGCGCCGGCGGCGCCCGGGGCGCGGCCGCCGCACGCCATGTCGTGGCCGCCCACCGGGCCCGGCACCTGCTGCTGATCAGCGACCAGGGCGAGGCCGACCCGGCCGCCGAAGCGCTGCGCGCCGAACTCGCCGAACTCGCCGGCCCGGACGCCGGCATCCGGCTGCACGCCTGCGACCTCACCGACCACGAGGCCCTGGCCGCGGTGCTGGCCCACGCCGAACGCCCGGTCGGCACCGTGCTGCACGCACCCGACCCCGAGGACTCCTGGCCCGGCGAACCGCTGGCCGCCGCCATCGACGGCGCGCTCGGCCTCCATGAGCTGACCCGCGCCGCGCAGCCGGCCGCGTTCGTGCTGTTCTCCTCCGCCGACAGCCTCCTCGGCGTCCCCGCCGACCCCGCCCGGGCCGCCGCCGACGCCTTCCTCCAGGCCCTCGCCCGGCACCGCAGGGCCCGCGGACTGCCCGCCCTGGCCCTGGCCTGGGGGCCCTGGGACCTGCCCGGCAGGGCGGAGGCAGCGGGTGCGGCCGGTGAGGCCACCGACCGTGACCTGCCGCCCGGCATCGCGCCGCTGCCGGCCCGCACCGGCCTCGCCATGCTCGACGCCGCCGCCGAACTCACCGGCCCCGCCTGCCTGTACCCGGTGAAGCTCGACACCGCCACGCTGCACCACGACGCCGTACCGGCGCTCTTCGACGACCTCGTCGACACCGCCCCGCGCCGCGGCGAGGCCGACGACGCGCGGGCCGCCGCCCTGCGCGAGCGGCTGGCCGCACTGCCCGAGGACGGCGGGGTGCGGATGCTCCTCGAACTCGTACGCACCGAGGCCGCGCGCACCGCCGGACTGGACGGCCCCGGGGCGGTCGGCGCCGGCCGCGCCTTCAAGGCCCTCGGCTTCACCTCCGTACAGGCCGTGGAGCTGCGCAACCGTCTCACCGAGGCGACCGGGCTGCCGCTGCCCACCACCCTGGCCTTCGACCACCCCACCCCCGACGCCGTGGCCCGCCACCTGCGGGCCCTGCTGACCAGGGCCACCGGCCCCGGCACCTCCCCCGCCACGGTCCGCGCCGCCTACGACGACGAGCCGGTCGCGATCGTCGGCATGGGCTGCCGGCTGCCGGGCGGCGTCACCTCCCCCGAGGAGCTGTGGCGGCTGGTCTCCGAAGGCACCGACGCCGTCTCGGCCTTCCCCGACGACCGGGGCTGGAACCTGGAACAGCTCTACGACCCCGACCCCGGCCACCTCGGCACCTCGTACGTCCGCGACGGCGGATTCCTGTACGACGCCGGGGAGTTCGACGCCGCGTTCTTCGGGATCTCGCCGCGCGAGGCCCTCGCCAGCGACCCGCAGCAGCGGCTGCTCCTGGAGACCGCCTGGGAGACCTTCGAGCGGGCCGGCATCGACCCGACGGGGCTCCGGGGCAGCAGCGTCGGCGTCTTCGCGGGCGTCATGTACCACGACTACGGACAGCAGTTGACCCGTACGCCCGAGGGCATCGAGGGCCAGATCGGCATCGGTACCGCCGGAAGCGTGGTCTCCGGCCGCATCTCCTACACCCTGGGGCTGGAGGGGCCGGCCGTCACGGTCGACACCGCCTGCTCGTCCTCACTGGTCGCCCTGCACCTGGCCGCCCAGGCGCTGCGCAGCGGCGAGTGCACGATGTCCCTGGCCGGCGGCGTCGCGGTGATGGCCCAGCCGACCTCGTTCGTCGAGTTCTCCCGGCAGCAGGGCCTGGCGGCCGACGGCCGCTGCAAGGCCTTCGCCGCCGGGGCGGACGGCACCGGCTGGTCCGAGGGCGTCGGTCTGGTGCTGCTGGAACGGCTGTCCGACGCCCGCCGCAACGGGCACCCCGTGCTCGCCGTGATCCGTGGCAGCGCCGTCAACCAGGACGGCGCCTCCAACGGCCTCACCGCGCCCAGCGGTCCGGCGCAGCAGCGCGTCATCCGGCAGGCCCTCGCCAACGCCGGACTGACCGCCGCCGATGTCGACGCCGTCGAGGCGCACGGTACGGGGACGAAGCTGGGCGACCCGATCGAGGCCCAGGCCGTCGTCGCCACCTACGGGCAGGGACGGCCGGACGGGCAGCCGGTGTGGCTGGGCTCCCTGAAGTCCAACATCGGGCACGCCCAGTCCGCCGCCGGGGTCGCCGGCGTGATCAAGATGGTCCAGGCGATGCGGCACGGGACACTGCCGAAGACCCTGCACATCGACGAACCGACCTCGCATGTGGACTGGTCGGCGGGGGCCGTCGAGCTGCTGACCGAGGCCCGCCCCTGGCCGGAGCTGGACCGGCCGCGCCGGGCCGGTGTGTCCTCGTTCGGTGTCAGCGGCACCAACGCCCACGTCATCATCGAGCAGCCCCCGGCCGAGGACCGGGACGGGGGCGAGGACCCGGACGTGAACGGCGGCCAGGACGCCGGTCCGGGCCGGGGCGCGGCCGAACTGCCCGTCACCGTACTGCCGTTGTCCGCCGCCTCCGCCGAGGCGCTGCCCGCCCAGGCGGCCCGGCTCTCGGCCCATCTGGCTGAGCGGCCCGAGCTCACCCTCCGGGAGGTCGGGCACGCCCTGGCGACCACCCGCGCCCAGCTGGACCACCGCGCCGTCATCACCGCCACCGACCGCGCGTCCGCCCTCGACGCCCTGCGCGCCGTCGCCCAGGGCAGGCCCGGCCCGGACACCGTCGTCGGCCGCCCCTCGGACGGGGCACTGGCGTTCCTCTTCACCGGTCAGGGTGCGCAGCGGGCCGGGATGGGCCGCGAACTCCATGACGCGTTCCCGGTCTTCGCGCAAGCCTTCGACCAGGCCTGCGCCGCACTCGACCCCCACCTCGACCGGCCCCTCGCCGAAGTCATCACCGACGGCCACGGACTCAACGACACCGGCTGGACCCAACCCGCCCTCTTCGCCCTGGAAGTCGCCCTCTACCGACTCCACGAATCCTGGGGAGTGCGACCCGATTATGTTGCCGGACACTCCATCGGTGAGATTGCCGCAGCCCACATCGCGGGCATCCTCACCCTCACCGACGCCGCCACACTCGTCACCGCACGCGGCCGACTCATGCAAGCCCTGCCCACCGGCGGCACCATGATCGCCGTATCCGCCACCGAAGCCGACGTACTGCCCCTGCTCCAAGACCACACCGACCGCGCAGCCATCGCCGCCGTCAACGGACCCTCCTCCATCGTCATCTCCGGACACCACGACACCGTCCACAGCATCGCCGCACAGCTCAAGGAAGCCGGACACCGCACCAAAGAGCTCACGGTCTCCCACGCCTTCCACTCCCCCCTCATGGACCCGATGCTCGACGAGTTCCGTCAGATCCTCGACGGACTCACCTTCCACACCCCCCGCATCCCCATCGTCTCCACCCTCACCGGACAACTCGCCGGCGACGACATCCGCACCCCCGACTACTGGATCCGCCACGCCCGCCAGGCCGTCCGCTTCGCCGACGCCATCACCACCCTCCACCACCACGGCACCACCACCTACCTCGAACTCGGCCCCGACGCCATCCTCACCGCCATGACCGGCCAAGTCGTGGACGATGCCACCACCGTCCCCACCCTCCGCCGCGCACAGGAGGAGCCCGCCGCACTGGTGTCGGCCCTCGGCGTGCTGCACACCCGGGGCGTTCGCGTCGACTGGTCGGCCTTCTTCGCGGCCGGTGACGGCATGCGCCGGGCCGAGCTGCCGACGTACGCGTTCCAGCGGGAGCGCTACTGGCTGGACGAACCGGCCGGGGCGGCGGACGGCCAGGCGGAGGCACGGACCGCCGAGCCGGCGGAGTCGCGGTTCTGGGAGGCCGTGGAGAAGGGCGACCTGGAGGCGTTCGAGGAGACGCTGGGCAGTGGGGACAGCGCGGCGCTGGGTGCCGCTCTGCCGATCCTCGCCGACTGGCGGCGCGGCGAGCGGCTGCGTTCGACGCTGGACGCGTGGACGTACCGGGTCGGCTGGAAGCGGCTGCCCAAGGACACCGGGGCGGCGCCGTCGGGCCGTTGGCTGGCCGTGGTGCCGGCCGGGCTTGCGGACAGCCGGGCGGAGGCGATCCTGGACGGCCTGCGCACGCAGGGCGTCGAGTTCACGGTGTACGAGGCCGGGCCGGACCCGGAGTCGTACGGCGACGGGCTGGCGGCGGCCCTGGAGGGGACCTCCGGGCCGGGCGGCGGCGTACTGTCGCTGCTCGCTCTCGACACCCGGCCGCATCCGTCGCACCCGGCGCTGACCCGGGGCCTGGCATCACTGGCCCGGCTGCTGCCCGCACTGGACGCGGCCGGGGCGGCGGGGCCCGTGTGGTCGCTGACCCTGGGCGCGGTGGGCGCCGGTCCTGACGGCGCGGTGACGGACCCCGCGCAGGCCCTGGTCTGGGGCTTCGGGGTGGCCGCGGCGCTGGAGTTCCCCCGGTTGTGGGGCGGCATCGTGGACCTGCCGGGCGGTGGCGCGGACGCCTTCGACGCCAGGACCGCGCGGCGGCTGGCCACGGCACTGGGCGGCCCCCAGGGCGAGGACCAGTTGGCGGTCCGCGCCTCGGGGCTGTTCGTACGACGCCTGGGCCGGGCGCCCCAGCAGCAGCCACAGCAGCGGGCCACCGCATCCGAGTGGACTCCGCGCGGCACCGTGCTGGTCACCGGCGGCACCGGCGGGGTGGCCGCACGCATCGCGCGCCGGCTGGCCCTGGCCGGGGCCGGGCACCTGATGCTGAGCAGCAGGCGCGGCCCGGCCGGCGAAGGAGCGGCCGAACTCGCCGACGAACTGTCCGCGTTGGGCACGACTGTCTCGGTGGTCTCCTGCGACATGACCGACCGGGCCTCGGTCGCCGCGCTGCTGGACCGCGTTCCCGACGGGCAGCCGCTCACCGCCGTGGTGCACGCGGCGGGCGTCGGGCAGTCCGGCTCGGTCGCCGACACCGGACCGGACGAGATGGACCGTGTTCTCGCCGGGAAGGTCCTGGGCGCCGCCCACCTGGACGAGCTGCTGGGCGACCGGCCGCTCGACGCCTTCGTCCTGATCTCCTCCAGCGCCGGTGTGTGGGGCGGCGGCGGCCAGAGCTCGTACGCGGCCGCCAACGCCTACCTCGACGCCCTGGCCGAACGGCGCCGCTCCCTCGGCCGCACCGCGATCTCGATCGCCTGGGGCTCGTGGGGCGGGTCCGGTATGGGCGCCGCCGACGGCGCGGCCGAGCGGATGCGCCGGCTGGGTGTGCCGCCGATGGACCCGGAGCTGGCGGCGACCGCCCTGATGCGGGCGGTCGGACGCGCTCAGGCGGGCGGCGACGCCACGGTCACCGTCGCGGACGTCGAATGGTCCCGGTTCGCGCCCGGCTTCACCTCGGCCCGGCCCAGCCCCTTCATCGGCGACCTTCCCGAGGTGCGGGACGCGCTGCGCGAGGACCCGGCCCCGGCGGCGGGCGGCGCGACCGGCTCCGGCCCGAACGGTGGCTCGTTCGCGGAGCGCGTCCGCGCCCTCCCGGCGGACCGGCGGGCCGACGCCGTACTGGAGTCGGTGCGGGAGGCGGCGGCCGCCGTACTCGGGCACAGCTCCGGCACGGCGATCGCACCCGAACGCACCTTCAAGGAGCTGGGCTTCGACTCCATGACCGCGGTCGAGCTGCGCAACCGCCTCAACGCCACGACCGGTGTCCGGCTCTCCGCCACCCTGGCCTTCGACCACCCCACCCCGCAGCGGCTCTCCGAGCACCTGCTCGCCCAGACCGTGGGCGCCGCACCCGACGGAGCGCCCGCCGCGTCCGTCACCACGGCGCCGCGCGCCACCGCGGCGGACGACGACGACCCCATCGCGATCGTCTCCATGGCCGGCCGCTTCCCCGACGGCCTCAACTCACCTGAGCAGCTCTGGCAGTTGCTGGCCGAGGGCGGCACGGCGGTCTCCGACTTCCCGGCCGACCGGGGCTGGGACATCGACGGCCTGTACGACCCCGAGCCCGGCACCCCGGGCAGGACGTACTCCGTCAAGGGCGGCTTCCTCTCCGGCGCGGACCGCTTCGACGCCGCGTTCTTCGGGATCTCGCCCCGCGAGGCCCTGGCCATGGACCCGCAGCAGCGGGTGATCCTGGAGACCGCATGGGAGACCTTCGAGCGGGGCGGCATCGATGTGACCGGTCTGCGCGGCAGCCGTACCGGCGTCTTCGTCGGTGCCTTCCACACCGGTTACGCCGTCGGCGCGGTCAGCGAGGAGATCGAGGGCTACACGGCCACCGGCAACCAGCCGAGCGTGCTGTCCGGCCGGGTGTCGTACACCCTGGGGCTGGAGGGGCCGGCCGTCACGGTCGACACCGCCTGCTCGTCCTCGCTGGTCGCCCTGCACCTGGCCGCGCAGGCGCTGCGCAGCGGCGAGTGCGACCTCGCGCTGGCCGGCGGCATCACCATCCTCGCCACCCCCGACGGGTTCGTGGAGTTCTCCCGTCAGCGCGGGCTGGCCGCCGACGGGCGCTGCAAGGCCTTCGCGGCCGGCGCGGACGGCACCGGCTGGTCCGAGGCGGCCGGGCTCCTGCTCATCGAGCGGCTGTCCGACGCCCGCCGTAACGGCCACGAGGTGCTGGCCCTGCTGCGCGGCAGCGCCGTCAACCAGGACGGGACGTCCAACGGCCTCACCGCCCCCAACGGCCCCTCCCAGCAGCGCGTCATCCAGCAGGCCCTGGCCGAGGCCGGGTTGTCACCGGTCGACGTGGACCTGGTCGAGGCGCACGGCACCGGGACGAAGCTGGGCGACCCGATCGAGGCCCAGGCCGTCATCGCCACCTACGGACAGGGACGGCCGGAGGGCCGGCCGGTGTGGCTCGGATCGTCCAAGTCCAACATCGGCCACTCCCAGGCGGCGGCCGGCGTGACCGGCATCATCAAGGTGATCATGGCGATGCGGCACGGCCTCATGCCGAAGACCCTGCACATCGACGAGCCGACCCCGCATGTGGACTGGTCGGCCGGGGCCGTCGAGCTGCTGACCGAGGCCCGCCCCTGGCCGGAGATGGACCGGCCACGCCGGGCCGCCGTCTCCTCGTTCGGCGTCAGCGGCACCAACGCCCACGTCATCATCGAACAGCCCCCGGCCATGAAGACGGACAGCGAACCGGCCGAACCGGCGTTGCCCGCGTGGGAGTTGTCGGCCCGGACCCCGGACGCCCTGCGCGCCCAGGCCCAGCGGCTGCTCGCCTTCGCCCAGCAGCCCGACGCCCCGGACACCGGCGCCATCGGCCGGGCCCTCGCCCACCGCCCCGCCCTCGAAGAGCGAGCCGTCATCGTCGGCGCCGACCGGGCAGAGCTCCTGGCGGGTCTTACGGCACTCGCCGGGGGCAACACGTCACCCGATGTCGTCACCGGCTCCCCGACCCCGGGGAAGCTGGCGTTCCTCTTCACCGGTCAGGGTGCGCAGCGGGCCGGGATGGGCCGCGAACTCCATGACGCGTTCCCGGTCTTCGCGCAAGCCTTCGACCAGGCCTGCGCCGCACTCGACCCCCACCTCGACCGACCCCTCGCCGAAGTCATCACCGACGGCCACGGACTCAACGACACCGGCTGGACCCAACCCGCCCTCTTCGCCCTCGAAGTCGCCCTCTACCGACTCCACGAATCCTGGGGCATCCGACCCGACTACCTCACCGGACACTCCATCGGTGAGATTGCCGCAGCCCACATCGCGGGCATCCTCACCCTCACCGACGCCGCCACACTCGTCACCGCACGCGGCCGACTCATGCAAGCCCTGCCCGCCGGCGGCGCCATGATCGCCGTATCGGCCACCGAAGCCGACGTACTGCCCCTGCTCCAAGACCACACCGACCGCGCAGCCATCGCCGCCGTCAACGGACCCTCCTCCGTCGTCATCTCCGGACACGACGACACCGTGCAGGGCATCGCCGCACAGCTGAAGGAAGCCGGACACCGCACCAAAGAGCTCACGGTCTCCCACGCCTTCCACTCCCCCCTGATGGACCCGATGCTCGACGAGTTCCGCCAGATCGTCGCGGGGCTGACCTTCCACGCCCCCCGTATCCCGATCGTCTCCACCCTCACCGGGGAACTCGCGGGCGACGACATCCGCACCCCCGACTACTGGATCCGCCACGCCCGCCAGGCCGTCCGCTTCGCCGACGCCATCACCACCCTCCACCACCACGGCACCACCACCTACCTCGAACTCGGCCCCGACGCCATCCTCACCGCCATGACCGGCCAGACCCTCGAAGACACAGACGCCACCACTCTCCCCACCCTCCGCCGCGCACAGAGCGAGGTGCGCACCGCCGTCGTGGCACGCGGCACGCTCCACACGCGGGGTGTCCGGACGGACCGCACCGCGTTGTACGGCGACGAGCCGCCGCACGGCGTCCAGTTGCCGACGTACGCCTTCCAGCGGGAGCGCTACTGGCTGGAGCCGGCCGCGCCCGCCGGGGACGCCGGTGCCCTGGGCCTGACGGAGGCCGGTCACCCGCTGCTGGCGGCGGTGTCGGTGCTGCCCGACGCGGGCGGTGTGCTGGCGACCGGACGGCTGTCGCTGGCCACGCACCCGTGGCTGGCGGACCACACCATCGCGGGCACGGTGCTGCTGCCGGGTACGGCCCTGGTGGAACTGGCCGTACGCACCGGGGACGAGGCGGGCAGCCCGTGCCTGGAGGAGATGATCGTCGAAGCGCCGCTGGTGGTGCCCGCCAAGGGCGGTGTGCATGTCCAGGTGGTGGCTTCGGGCGAGGACGACAGCGGCCGGCGCGCCCTCGGGATCTACTCCCGGCCGCAGGACGCGGCGCCGGACTCACCGTGGACCCGGCACGCGAGCGGTTCGCTCGCCTCCGTGGCCGCGTCGGCTCCCGCATCCGCCGCGTCCCCGGCATCCGCGGACCTGGCCGCCTGGCCGCCCCCCGGCGCCCAACCGGTCGGCACGGACGGCTTCTACGAGGGCCTGGCGGCGGGCGGTTTCGCCTTCGGTCCGCTCTTCCGGGGGCTGCACAAGGTGTGGACCCGCGGCGAGGAGGTGTTCGCCGAGGTCGCTCTCGACCCGGCGGACTCGGCGGCCGCCGAGCGGTTCGGGCTGCACCCCGGCCTGCTCGACTCGGCACTGCACGCGGCGGCGTTCGCGCCCGGCCGCGCTGACGACGGCCGCACCCGGTTGCCGTTCGCCTGGGGCGGGGTGACGCTGCACGCCACCGGCGCCACCGCGCTGCGGGTACGGATCGCGCCGGCCGGGGCCGACGGGTTCTCGGTGACGGCGGCGGACACCTCAGGTGCGCCGGTGGCCACGGTCGGCTCGCTCGTCTACCGCGAGGTGGCCGCCGAGCAGCTGGGCGGGGCTGGGAACGCCCTGCGGGACGCGCTGTTCACGGTGGAGTGGACGCCGGTCGCGCTGGACGCGGCCGCCGCCGCGCCGACGGGCTGGACCCGGTGCGATGTCATCGGCGTCGCCGCTGCCGCCACGGACGGCACGATGCCGGAGAGGGTGCGCGCGGTGACGGAACACGTCCTCGGCGCCCTCCAGGTCTTCGTGGAGGACCCGGCGCAGGACGGCGGCACGCTGGTCGTGACCGTCGACAGCGGCGATCCGGCGTCGGCCCCGGTGCGGGGTCTGGTGCGCAGTGCGCAGTTGGAGTACCCCGACCGGATCGTCCTGGCCGAACTCGACAACACCCCCGCCTCCACCCACGCCCTCACCACCGCCCTCGCCACCGGCGAACCCCACCTCCGCCTCACCAACGGAACCCTCACCGTCCCCCGCCTCAACCGACACACCACCACCCCCGACAAACCCAGCCCCCTCGGACCCCACAGCACCGTCCTCATCACCGGCGGCACCGGCTCCCTGGGCACCCTCATCGCCCACCACCTCATCACCCACCACCACGTCAACCGCCTCATCCTCACCAACCGCACCGGACACACCACCCCCGCCACCGACCAACTCACCACCCTCGGCGCCCTCGGCGCCCAGATCACCATCGAAGCCTGCGACACCACCAACCCCCACACCCTCCACACCCTCCTCGACAACCACCCCATCACCGCCGTCATCCACACCGCCGGCACCCTCGACGACGGAACCCTCACCGCCCAAACCCCCCAACGCCTCCACACCGTCCTGGGCCCCAAAGCCGACGGAGCCTGGCACCTCCACCAACTCACCCACCACCACCCCCTCGAAGCCTTCATCCTCTTCTCCTCGGTCTCCGGCACCCTCGGCAACCGGGGGCAGACCAACTACAGCGCCGCCAACGCCTTCCTCGACGAACTCGCCCACCAGCGCCACGCGCAGGGGCTCCCCGCGACCTCTCTCGCCTGGGGCCCGTGGGAGCAGGCCGACGGCATGGCGGCCGGCCTGCCCACCGGCTCGACCCGTGGCGGGATGCGCGCGCTCACCCCCGAGGAAGGTCTCGCGCTCTTCGACGCCGCTCTCACCAGCGACCGCCCCACCCTCGTCCCCGCCAAACTCGACCTCACCGCCTACGCCCGCAACCACCCCACCCCCCACCTCCTCCACACCCTCATCCGCCCCACCCGCAAACAGGCCACGGCGGGTACGGCGGCTCAGGGAGCCGAGTCCTTCGCGGACCGGCTGGCGGGGCTGGCCGACGATGAGGAGCGGGCGGGCGCCGTGCTCGATCTCGTACGGACCGAGGCGGCCGTGGCCATCGGCCATGCGAGCGCGGACGCGGTGCAGCCGGAGCAGGCCTTCCGGAACCTCGGGTTCGACTCGCTGGCCGCGGTGGACCTGCGCAACCGCCTCACCACCGCGACCGGCATCAAACTGCCCGCCACCCTCGTCTTCGACTACCCCACCCCCACCGCCCTCGCCCACCACCTCCAGGAACACCTGACCGCCACCACCGTCACCACAACCCCGGCCACCGCGCTGGCCGAGCTGGACCGGCTGGAGCGGGCACTGTCCGGGGCCGTGCTGGACGCGGGCGGGCAGAGCGAGCTGGCGGCCCGGCTGCACGCGCTCGCCGCGCAGTTCGGCGCGGCGGCCGAAGCGGCCGCCGGCTTCGACCTCGACACGGCCAGTGACGACGAACTCTTCGACCTCATCGACAGCGAGCTCGGTCTCTCCTGACCTGCCACCGGACGCACCGGACACGAGACAAAGGAACAGGCTTTCCGATGACGAATGACGAGAAACTCCGCGACTATCTCAAGCGCGTGGTCGCCGAGCTGAAGCAGACGCAGGGCAGGCTGCGCGACATCGAGGCGGTGAAGTCCGAGCCGATCGCGATCGTGGGCATGGCCTGCCGGCTCCCGGGCGGCGTCACCACCCCCGAGGAGCTGTGGCAGCTGGTCGCCGACGGCACCGACGCCATCACCGAATTCCCCGTCAACCGGGGCTGGAACACCGACGAGCTCTACGACCCCGACCCCGAGCAGTCCGGCAAGTCCTACGTCCGCGAAGGCGGGTTCCTGCACGACGCCGACAAGTTCGACGCCGCCTTCTTCGGAATCTCGCCCCGCGAGGCGCTCTCCATGAACCCGCAGCAGCGGCTGCTCCTGGAGACCGCCTGGGAGACCTTCGAAAGGGCCGGTATCGACCCGGTCACCCTGGGCGGCAGCAGCGTCGGCGTGTACGCGGGGGTGATGTACCACGACTACGCGCTCGGGCTCACCGAAGTGCCGCGCGAGGTCGAGGGCATGCTCAGCATCGGCAACTCGGGCAGCGCCACCTCGGGCCGGGTGTCGTACACCCTGGGGCTGGAGGGCCCGTCGGTCACCGTCGAGACCGCCTGCTCGTCCTCGCTGGTGGCGGTCCATCTGGCCGCGCAGGCGCTGCGTGGCGGCGAGTGCTCGATGGCCCTGGCCGGCGGCGTGGCCGTGATGGCCACCCCGGACACCTTTGTGGAGTTCTCCCGCCAGCGGGGTCTGTCACCGGACGGCCGCTGCAAGGCGTTCGCCGCCGGGGCGGACGGCACCGGCTGGTCCGAGGGCGCAGGACTCGTCCTCCTGGAACGGCTCTCCGAGGCCCGCCGCAACGGCCACCCCGTGCTCGCTGTCATCCGCGGCACCGCCGTCAACCAGGACGGCGCCTCCAACGGCCTCACCGCCCCCAACGGCCCCGCCCAGCAACGCGTCATCCGCCAGGCCCTCGCCAACGCCGGACTGACCACCGCCGACGTCGACGCCGTCGAAGCCCACGGCACCGGGACCACCCTCGGCGACCCGATCGAGGCCCAGGCCGTCATCGCCACCTACGGACAGGGACGACCCCAGGACCAGCCGCTGTGGCTGGGCTCCCTGAAATCCAACATCGGCCACTCCCAGTCCGCCGCAGGCGTCGCCGGCATCATCAAGATGGTCCAGGCGATACGTCACAGCACCCTCCCCAAGACCCTCCACATCGACGAACCGTCGCCGCATGTGGACTGGCAGGCCGGGGCCGTCGAGCTGCTGACCGAGGCCCGCCCCTGGCCGGAGCTGGACCGGCCGCGCAGGGCCGCCGTCTCCTCGTTCGGCGTCAGCGGCACCAACAGCCACGTGATCATCGAACAGGCCCCCGAACCCGCAGCCCAGCCGGAGCCCGCGACCGCGGCCGCGACCGGCACCGGCACGGCCACCGCGCCCCCCGCCGTCCCCTGGGTGTTGTCGGCCCGCACCCCGGACGCGCTGCGCGCTCAGGCGGCACGGCTGTACGCGCTCGCCTCCGGTGACGCGGCCCTCGATCCCGTCGACGTCGGCTACTCGCTGGCGTCCACGCGTACGGCCTTCGAGCACCGCGCGGTGATCGTGGGTGGCCAGCGCGAGGAGCTGCTGAACGGCGTGGCCGCACTGGCCGAGGGGCGGCCCGCCCCCGGCCTCGTCGAAGGCGAACGCGGCACGGGGAAGCTGGCGTTCCTCTTCACCGGTCAGGGTGCGCAGCGGGCCGGAATGGGCCGCGAACTCCATGACGCGTTCCCGGTCTTCGCGCAAGCCTTCGACCAGGCCTGCGCCGCACTCGACCCCCACCTCGACCGACCCCTCGCCGAGGTCATCGCCTTCGGTGACGGGCTGGACGACACACGCTGGACCCAACCCGCCCTGTTCGCCCTGGAAGTCGCCCTGTACCGACTCCACGAATCCTGGGGAGTGCGACCCGATTATGTTGCCGGACACTCCATCGGTGAGATTGCGGCTGCTCATGTGGCGGGCGTTCTCACGCTTGCGGACGCGAGTGCGCTCGTCGTGGCCCGTGGGCGGTTGATGCAGGCCCTGCCCGCCGGCGGCGCCATGATCGCCGTGTCGGCCACCGAAGCCGACGTACTGCCCCTGCTCGAAGGCCACACCGACCGCGCAGCCGTCGCCGCCGTCAATGGACCCTCCTCCGTCGTCATCTCCGGACACGACGACACCGTGCAGGGCATCGCCGCACAGCTGAAGGAAGCCGGACACCGCACCAAGCGGCTCACGGTCTCCCACGCCTTCCACTCCCCCCTGATGGACCCGATGCTCGACGAGTTCCGCCGGATCGTCGCGGGGCTGACCTTCCACGCCCCCCGTATCCCGATCGTCTCCACGCTGACCGGGGAACTCGCGGGCGACGACATCCGCACCCCCGGCTACTGGGTCCGCCACGCCCGCCAGGCCGTCCGCTTCGCCGACGCCGTCACCACCCTCCACCGGCAGGGGACCAGGGTCTATCTCGAACTCGGCCCCGACGCCGTCCTCACCGCCATGACCGGCCAGACCCTGGAAGCCCTCGGGACCCCCGAGGCCGACCAGGCCACCGTCACCGTCGCTCCGGCGCTGCGGCGGGGCCGTCCGGAGGCGGCCGTACTCGTGGAGTCGGCCGGCCGGCTCCACGCGGTCGGGCGCGGCGTGGACTGGCTGGCGCTGTTCGAGGGCACCGGTGCCCGTCAGGTGCCGCTGCCGACGTACGCCTTCCAGCGTGACCGCTACTGGCTGGCGGGCAACGGCTCGGCCGGTGACGTGTCCGCGGCCGGGCTGGCGGGGGCGGGTCATCCGATGCTCGGCGCGGTCCTCGGGCTGCCCGGCTCGGCGGGGCTGTGGTGCACCAGCCGGCTGTCGCTGTCCACCCACCCCTGGCTGGCCGACCACACGGTGTCGGGCGTGGCTGTCGTACCGGGGTCGGCGCTGGTCGAGCTGGCGGTACGGGCCGGGGACGAGACCGGCAGCGGCACACTGGACGAACTGGTCGTCGAAGCGCCGCTGGTGCTGCCGGAGCACGGTGGCGTACAGCTGCGGATCGGTGTCACGGCGCCCGACGGGACGGGCCGGCGTCCGCTGACCATCCACTCCCGGCCGGAGTCCGCCGCCGCGGACGAGCCGTGGACCCGGCACGCCTCGGGCTTCCTGAGCGACACGGCGGCCCCGCTGCCCGGCACCGCCGGTCCGACCGTGTGGCCCCCCGCCGGTGCCGAACCGGCCGACCTGGGCGGCTTCTACGAGCGTCAGGACGCCGCCGGTCTCTCCTACGGGCCGGTCTTCCGGGGCCTGCGGAAGGTGTGGACACGGGGTGCGGAGGTGTTCGCCGAGGTCGCGCTCGACGAACCCGAGAGCGGGACAGCCGAGCGCTTCGGTCTGCATCCCGCCCTGCTCGACGCCGCGCTCCAGGCCAGCACCTTCTGCCCGGCCGCGCCCGGCACGGAGGACGACACCGGCGTCAGGCTGCCGTTCGCCTGGAACGACGTGACCCTGCACGCCACCGGTGCCTCGACGCTCCGGGTGCACGCGGCGCCCGCCGGCGGCGGGGTGTCGCTGGAACTGACGGACCCGGCGGGTGCCCCGCTGGCCTCGGTGGGCTCCATGGTCACCCGGGCGGTCAGCGCCGATCAGCTGACCGGCGGCGGAGACCCGCTGCGGGACGCGCTGTTCACGGTGGAGTGGATCCCGGTCGCGCTGGACGCGGCCGCCGCCGCGCCGACGGCCTGGACGCCGCTGGACGCGAGCCCGGTCACGGACCTCGACATGCCCGAGCAGGTGCGCGAGCTGACCGGCCGCGTACTCGCCGGACTCCAGTCGTACGTCGAGGAGTCAGCCCCCGCCGACGGGCCCCTGGTGGTCGTGCTCCGCTCGGACGGTCCCGAGGCCGGTGCGGTGCGGGGTCTGGTGCGCAGTGCGCAGTTGGAGTACCCCGACCGGATCGTCCTGGCCGAACTCGACAACACACCCACCTCCACCCACGCCCTCACCACCGCCCTCGCCACCGGCGAACCCCACCTCCGCCTCACCAACGGAACCCTCACCGTCCCCCGCCTCAACCGACACACCACCACCCCCGACAAACCCAGCCCCCTCGGACCCCACAGCACCGTCCTCATCACCGGCGGCACCGGCTCCCTGGGCACCCTCATCGCCCACCACCTCATCACCCACCACCACGTCAACCGCCTCATCCTCACCAACCGCACCGGACACACCACCCCCGCCACCGACCAACTCACCACCCTCGGCGCCCAGATCACCATCGAAGCCTGCGACACCACCAACCCCCACACCCTCCACACCCTCCTCGACAACCACCCCATCACCGCCGTCATCCACACCGCCGGCACCCTCGACGACGGAACCCTCACCGCCCAAACCCCCCAACGCCTCAACACCGTCCTCGCTCCCAAAGCCGACGGAGCCTGGCACCTCCACCAACTCACCCACCACCACCCCCTCGAAGCCTTCATCCTCTTCTCGTCGGTGACGGGTGTGCTGGGCAACCGGGGGCAGACCAACTACGGCGCCGCCAACGGTTTTCTGGACGAGCTGGCCCGGTTCCGGCACTCCCAGGGCCTGCCGGCGACCTCGCTGGCCTGGGGGCTGTGGGAGCAGAGTGGCGGGATGGCGGCCGGTCTGCCGGCCGGCTCCGCCCGTGGCGGGATGCGCGCGCTCACCCCCGAGGAAGGTCTCGCGCTCTTCGACGCGGCTCTCACCAGCGACCGCCCCACCCTCGTCCCCGCCAAACTCGACCTCACCGCCTACGCCCGCAACCACCCCACCCCCCACCTCCTCCACACCCTCATCCGCCCCACCCGCAAACAGGCCGGCACCGCGCAGCAGGCGGGCGCGAACGGTCTGGCCGACCGGATCGCCGGGCTCTCGCCGGCCGAGCGGCAGCGTGAACTGCTCACCCTGGTAAGGGCCGAGGCGGCCGCGGCGCTCGGGCACTCGGGGCTGGACGCGGTCAAGGCCGGCCAGGCGTTCAAGGACGTCGGGTTCGACTCGCTGGCCGCGGTGGATCTGCGCAACCGCCTCACCACCGCGACCGGCATCAAACTGCCCGCCACCCTCGTCTTCCCGACTACCCCACCCCCACCGCCCTCGCCCACCACCTCCAGGAACACCTGACCGCCACCACCGTCACCACAACCCCGGCCACCGCGCTCCCGGAGGCCCAGGAGGCAGCGATCCGGCGCTTCCTGGCCACCGCACCGCTGGATCGGCTGACCGAACTGGGTGTCGTGGACCGGGTGTTGCCGCACGTCGAGGCCACCCGTCAGCCGGACCAGGGGGATCAGCCGGCCGGGGAGACCGACGACACCGGCGCTAACCAACTCATCGGCGCGATGAGCGTCGACAGCCTGCTGCAGCTCGCCCTCGGCGGCAGGGCAGTCCAGTGACTCACACGGAGGAAGCAATGACAGCGACGCAGGACAGGTCCGCCCAGCTGATCGAGGCACTCCGCGCCTCGCTCATCGAGAACGAGCGCCTCAAGCGTGAGCAGGCCGAGGCCGCCGAAGCCGCCCGGGAACCGATCGCGATCGTGGGCATGGCCTGCCGGCTGCCCGGCGGCGTCACCACCCCCGAGGAGCTGTGGCAGCTGGTCGCCGACGGCACCGACGCCATCACCGAGTTTCCCGCCGACCGGGGCTGGAACACCGACGAGCTCTACGACCCCGACCCCGATCAGTCCGGCAGGTCCTACGTCCGCGAGGGCGGGTTCCTGCACGACGCGGCCGGGTTCGACGCCGCCTTCTTCGGGATCTCACCGCGCGAGGCGCTGGCGACCGACCCGCAGCAGCGGCTGCTCCTGGAGACCGCCTGGGAGACCTTCGAGCGGGCCGGTATCGCACCCGGGTCGCTGCGCGGCACGAACGTCGGTGTCTACGCGGGGGTGATGTACCACGACTACGCCGGCCGTCTGCAGCAGATCCCCAAGGAGGTGGAAGGGCTGCTGGGCATCGGCAACTCGGGCAGTGTCGCCTCCGGACGGATCTCGTACACCTTCGGGTTCGAGGGGCCGTCGCTGACGCTGGACACGGCCTGCTCGTCCTCGCTGGTGGCGGTCCATCTGGCCGCGCAGGCGCTGCGTGGCGGCGAGTGCTCGATGGCCCTGGCCGGCGGCGTGGCCGTGATGGCCACCCCGGGGGTGTTCGTGGAGTTCTCGCGCCAGCGGGGTCTGTCACCGGACGGCCGCTGCAAGGCGTTCGCCGCCGGGGCGGACGGCACCGGCTGGTCCGAGGGCGCAGGACTCGTCCTCCTGGAACGGCTCTCCGAGGCCCGCCGCAACGGCCACCCCGTGCTGGCCGTGGTCCGTGGCAGCGCCGTCAACCAGGACGGCGCCTCCAACGGCCTCACCGCCCCCAACGGCCCCGCCCAGCAACGCGTCATCCGCCAGGCCCTCGCCAACGCCGGACTGACCACCGCCGACGTCGACGCCGTCGAAGCCCACGGCACCGGGACCACCCTCGGCGACCCGATCGAAGCGCAGGCCGTCATCGCCACCTACGGACAGGGACGACCCCAGGACCAGCCGCTGTGGCTGGGCTCCCTGAAATCCAACATCGGCCACTCCCAGTCCGCCGCAGGCGTCGCCGGCATCATCAAGATGGTCCAGGCGATACGTCACAGCACCCTCCCCAAGACCCTCCACATCGACGAACCGTCGCCGAAGGTCGAGTGGAGCGGCGGTGGGGTCGAACTGCTCACGGAGCAGCGCCCCTGGCCGGAGCTGGACCGGCCACGCAGGGCCGCCGTCTCCTCGTTCGGCGTCAGCGGCACCAACAGCCACGTCATCATCGAACAGGCCCCCGAACCCGCAGCCCAGGCAGAGCCCGCGACCGCGGCCGCGACCGGCACCGGCACCGGCACGGCCACCGCGCCCCCCGCCGTGCCGCTGCTGCTGTCCGCGCGGACGCCCGCCGCGCTGCGCGCCCAGGCGCGGCGGCTGCACGACCACCTCGACTCCCTCCCCGGCCTCTCACTCGCCGATGTGGGGCACTCGTTGCTGACCACCCGTGAGGCGCTGGAGCGGCGGACCGTGGTCGTCGCCGCGGACCGTCCGGCCGCTCTGGCGGCCCTCGGCGCACTGGCCGACGGGGACACCCCGGCGGCGGCGCAGGTGGTGCAGGGCACGGCCGACGTGGACGGCCGGACCGTCTTCGTCTTCCCCGGGCAGGGCTCGCAGTGGCTCGGCATGGGCGGCCGGCTGCTCGACGAGTCGCCGGTGTTCGCGGCCCGGATCGCCGAGGTCGAGGCGGCGCTCGCACCGTACGTGGACTGGTCGCTCACCGATGTGCTGCGGCAGGCCGAGGGCGCGGCGTCGCTGGACCGGGTGGACGTGGTGCAGCCGGCCTCGTTCGCGATGATGGTGTCGCTGGCGGCGCTGTGGCGTTCGTACGGGATCGAGCCGGACGCCGTGATCGGGCACTCCCAGGGCGAGATCGCCGCGGCGGCCGTCAGCGGGGCGCTCTCGCTGGAGGACGCCGCCCTGGTGGTGGCGCTGCGCAGCAGGGCGATCGGCGCGATCACCGGCCGGGGCGGCATGGCCACGGTGTTCCTGCCCGCCGAGGAGACGGCCCGCCGGCTGGAGCCGTGGAGCACCGAACTGGCCGTCGCGGCGGTCAACGGACCGGGGTTCACGGTGATCGCGGGCGGGGCCGGGGCGCTGGACGAGTTCACCGCGCATCTCAACGACGAGGGCGTGCGGGTCCGGCGGATCCCGGTCGACTACGCCTCGCACTCGCCGCACGTCGAGGACATCCGTACCGAGCTGTACGACCTGCTGGCGCCGATCGAGCCCCGCAAGCCGGTGATCCCGATGCTGTCCACCGTCACCGGGGAGTGGATCGGGGCGGGCGACACCGACGCCAAGTACTGGTACGAGAACCTGCGCCGCACCGTCCGGTTCGCGGACGCGGCGGCCGCGCTGCGGGACCAGGGCTACCAGATCTGGGTCGAGTCCAGCCCGCACGGCGTCCTGGTGCCCGCGTTGCAGCAGGCCCTGGACGGCATGCCCGGCGGCGCCGTGGTCGCCGGGTCGCTGCGCCGGGGCGAAGGCGGCCTGGCCACCTTCTGGGCCTCGCTGGCGAAGCTCCAGGTCCGGGGCGCCCCCGTCGACTTCGGCCCGGCCTTCGCCGGTACCGGGGCGCGCAGGACCGACCTTCCCACGTACGCGTTCCAACACCGTCACTACTGGCTGGAGGCATCGATCGTGACCGGCAACGGCGAGAACACCACCCCGCAGAACCTGACCGACGACAACGAGGGCCCGCAGGAGCCCGGCGAGGTCCTCGCCGCGAAGCTCGCCGGACTGGGCGCCGACGAGCGGCTCGACGTCCTCACCGATCTGGTGCGCGGCCAGGCAGCCGCCGTACTCGGCCATGACGGCCTCGACGAGATCGAGGAGAACAGCGGCTTCTTCGACATCGGCTTCACCTCGCTGACCGCCGTCGAGCTGCGTAACCGGATCTCCGAGGCCACCGGTCTGGCGCTGCCCGCCATGCTGCTCTTCGACCAGCCGACCCCCGGCATGGTCGCGGAGTTCCTCGAACCGCTGCTGCCGGCCGCTGCCCCGGCCGCGGCCGCCTGAGGGAGCTGACGGACCGCCATGCCTCCCACCGGCAACGCCACCACCGCCACCGTCACCGCCGCGACCGTCACCGCCGCGACCGACAGCGACGTCCTTGTCGTGGGCTACGGCCCGGTCGGGCAGACCCTGTCCATCCTGCTGGCCCAGCGCGGCCACCGCGTCACCGCCGTCGAGCGGTGGCCGAAGGCGTACGCCATGCCGCGCGCGGTCAACTTCGACAGCGAGTCGGCACGCATCCTGGCCGATGCCGGGCTCGCCGACGCCATCCCGGGCTTCTCGGAACCGTCCGGGGCCTATGAGTGGCTGAACGCGCAGGGGCGGTCCCTGCTGCGCATCGAGGCCTCCGAGCGGGGCCGGTGCGGCTGGGCCGACTCGACCGCGATGTACCAGCCGGGGCTGGAGGCCGCCCTGGAGTCCCGTGGTGCGCGGCTGCCGGACCTCACGGTGCTGCGGGGCCACGAGGCGGTCGGCCTCGCCGTCTCCGACGACGGTGTGTCGCTGACCGTCCGGCCCGCCGGCGGTGCGGCCCGCACGGCCCGCACCCTGACCGCCCGCTGGGTCGTGGGCTGCGACGGCGCGAACAGCTTCGTACGCGGTGAGATGGGCGCCACCGTCACCGACCTCGGCTTCTCGCACGACTGGCTGATCTGTGACGTGGCCCCGCACCGGCCGGTCGTGTACGAGCCGAACAACCTCCAGGTGTGCGATCCGGCCCGGCCCCGCACCCATGTGTCGGCCGGGCCGGGGCACCGGCGCTGGGAGTTCATGCGGGTGCCGGGTGAGACCGTCGAGGAGCTGAACACCGCCGAGCGGGCCTGGCAGCTGCTGGGCGAGCAGGGTGTCACGCCCGAGGACGCGGTCCTGGAGCGGCACGCCGTGTACACCTTCAACGCGCGCTCCACCGACCAGTGGCGTTCGGGCCGGCTGCTGCTGGCGGGCGACGCCGCCCATCTGATGCCGCCGTTCGCCGCGCAGGGCATGTGCTCGGGCTTCCGGGACGCGGCCAACCTGGCCTGGAAGCTGGACCTGGTGCTCACCGGCCGGGCCGGGCAGGAGGTGCTCGACAGCTATCAGCGGGAGCGGCGCGGGCATGTCCAGCACGCCATCGGGATGTCGGTGAACCTCGGCCGGGTCATCTGCCAGGACGACCCGGTGGCGGCCGCCGAGCGGGACACCGCCATGCTCGCGGCCCGCGACCGCGGGCTGGGCGGCGGCCGCCCGCAGGGTGCGGTGCAGCCGCTCAAGGACGGTCTGCTGTACCGGTGTTCGGCGGGCCGTGCCCCGCGCCGCCCGGCCGGGGAGCTGGCCCCGCAGGGCCGGGTGGAGCGCGCCGGGCGGAGCGGGCTGTTCGACGAGGTGGTCGGGACCGGCTTCGTGCTGCTGTGCGCGGACGACCCGGCCGCGCTGCCGGCCGAGGAGGATCTGCGTTTCCTGGAGCGGCTCGGCACGCGTCTGGTGCAGGTGCTGCCGGCCGGCACCCCGGCCACCGCCCCCTGGCAGGTCACCGACACCGAGGGCGTCCATCTGCGCCATCTCGCCGAGTGCCGCGCGCGGGCCCTGCTGATCCGTCCGGACTTCTACGTCTACGGCGGCGCGAACGACCGGGCCGAACTGTCCCAGGTGATCGGTCAGTTGCGGGCGGCTCTGGGGGCGGCGGTGCCGGTCCCGGCGGGTTAGCGCACACGGATCAGGGGCCGCCCGGCGAACTGCCGGGCGGCCCCTGATCCGTGTGCGCGCCGGTGGCGCGGAGTCACGCGGGCAGGCGCAGGATGTCCCGTACGACCTCCTCGAAGACGGCCTTGTCGATGATGGCCTTGAAGGTCTCCGTGCCGTTCCGGGAGATCACATGCCGGCGCCCGATGAGGATCTTCTGCCCGTCCTCGAAGGCGCGGCCCCGGATCAGGGTCGCGGAGCCGATCTGCTGGCCCTCCCACTCCCACTCGGCGCGGTCGGTGAGGGAGGCCGCGTAGCCGTCCCAGGCGGACAGTTCGCGCGGCTCGGGCCGGAAGCGGAAGACCGGCACCCAGTCGCCGGTGGCGCCCTTGCGGCGGACGACGCGGTACTCGCCCTCCTCGACCACCTGGAAGGCGAAGCCGTTCTGCTCCTGGATCTCCGGCGAGACATGCAGCGGCTCCACGAACGACGGCCCCACGTAGCCGACATCGGCGAGATACAGCTCGCCGTCGATACGGACGCCGTTGAGCATGTGGTCGAGGTCGGGGCCGAACTGCTGGTCCGCGCCCCGGATGCCGGCCGACAGGATGACGACGTCGAAGCCGAGCTGCCGCAGCAGGGCGCGGAAGAGGCCGTTGAGTTCGTGGCACACGCCGCCGCTGCGCCCGGTGATCAGCCGGTCGAACAGCACCTGCGGGTCGGTGCCCGCCTCGTCCCAGACCGCAGCGCCCTTGTGGACATGGCGCTCGTTGTCGAACGGCACCGTCATGAGGTGCTTCCTGTGCAGCGCGCGCAGGGTCTCCAGGGTCGGCTCCAGCGGGCCGGTCAGGCCCAGGTGCGCGGCGTACGCCTCAATGTCGAGCATAGGGGATCGACCTTTCTGAGAGCTTCGTTGATCTGCGGGGATCTTCGGAAAAGCGACAGGAGAACAACCGCACCATATCCGCAGCATTTCCCGCTGTCACCGCCCGGACCACCCCCCTAATATCCCCCTCGGACAGGCGTACTTGACGAATGAACAAGACGCAGCCACTTCCGGAATGCTAGCCTCCTGGCAGGTCAGAGCGGCTCTCTTCATCATCACCGGCAGTGCGGGAGTCATCGCACCGCCGGAAATTCCCGGGTGATTCCCAGCTGATTGCCGGCCGGTTCCCCGGCAATTCTCCGGGACTTCCAACTCTTCCCATAGCTTTCCTTCCGTCATGTTTTGGATCCCCGCCGGCCGGCGGGGAATGGGGAGGGAAAACCATGCTCAACCGACGTGGATTCATGCGCACGGGCGGCGCCGCCGCAGCCGTGGGCGTGCTGTCCGGATTCAACCCCGCGCGGTCGTTCGGCGCCGCCGCCGATGTACCGGCCACCGCGTACGAGACGCTGCGCGGCACCCTGCGGGGCGACCTGCTGCTGCCCACCGACAGCGGCTACGACCTCGCCAAGCAGCTGCAGCTGATGCAGTACGACGCCGTCAGCCCGCAGGCCATCGCCTACTGCGAGACCGCCCAGGACGTCTCCAGGGTGATCCGCTTCGCGCACGGCGAGGGCCTGCCGGTGCGCACCCGCAGCGGCGGCCACAACTACTCGGGTTGGTCGACCGGTGAGGGCCTGGTCATCGACGTGTCCCGGATCCGGCACGCCACCGTCAACGGCTCCCGGGTCAGTCTGGGCCCGGGCGCCCAGTCCATCACCGCGATCAACACCCTGGAGCCGTACGGCAAGCAGATAGCCACCGGCACCTGCCCCACGGTCTGCCCCGGCGGCTTCTTCCAGGGCGGCGGGATCGGCTACCAGACGCGGAAGTTCGGCACCGGCAGCGACCGGGTGGCCGCCGCCACCGTCGTGCTCGCCGACGGCCGGATCGTCCGGACGGACCGGAACTCCGACCCCGACCTGCTGTGGGGGCTGCGCGGTGGCGGCGGTGGCAATCTCGGTGTCGTCGTGGACTACGAGGTGCGGCCGGTCGACCAGCCCCGGATGGTCTGGTACCAGCAGTGGTGGGACTACGACCACGCCGTGGACCTCTTCGGCGCGTGGCAGCGCTGGATGCGGGACGGCGCGGACAGCCTGGCCGGCCAGTTCGTGCTGCTGCTGCCCGACGCCGCGCCCGGCACCAAGCCGCTGGCCATGATCACCGGCGCCTACCTCGGCCCGCGGGAGGAGCTGGAGACGGCGCTGGCCGAGCTCGCCTCGCTGGCCGGCGCGGCACCGCAGTCCGGCACGGTCTCCGATGTGACGTACGCCGAGGCGATGAAGCTGACGTACCACTGCGACCAGCTCACCGCCCAGCAGTGCCAGCGGGTGGGTACCAACCCCGATGCCGCGCTGGCCCGTACCGGCTTCCAGCGCGAGAGCTACCGCTTCTTCGACCGGGTGATGAGCCCGGCCGAGATCGGCTCGGTGATCAGCGCCTTCGAGTCGGACCGGGCGGCCGGCCACACCCGGGTGCTGCACTGCATGGCCCTGGGCGGCAAGCTGGGCCGGATCAACCGTGACTCCTCGGCCTTCTGGCACCGCGACGCGCAGTACGTACTGGGGTACGTCAACCAGCTGCCCGCCTCCCCGTCCGGCTCCGACAGCGCGCTGGCGGCCACCTGGGCGGGCAACGGCGGCCGGGTCCTGGACCCGATGTGCAGCGGCGCGTACGTGAACTTCACCAGCAGCGAGCTGACCGACTGGCAGACCAAGTACTACGGCGGCCACTACGAGCGGCTGGTCGGCATCAAGCAGGCCTACGACCCGGACAACTTCTTCCGCCACCCGCGCAGCATCGGCAGCTGACCCGCCCGGCACACCAAGGGGGGCGGTGCGCATCGCGCACCGCCCCCCTTCCGCTGCCGGAAGCGCCTTGGAGCCCGAGGCTCCTACAGCACCGTCGCGGCGGGTACTCCGGCCGGCTCCTCGGCGGCCTCGGCGGCCTCCGCGGCCTCGGCCCCGCCCTGGCCGGTGTCCGCCCGGCGCAGCACCGCGACGGCCAGCAGCACCGCGCCGGCGATGAAGCCGACGGCGACGGTGAAGGCCAGCCGGTAGCCGGAGGCCAGGTCGGCGGGGGTCGGGTCGGAGCCGGCGTGAGCGGTGGCGATGGTGTTGAGCAGCGCCAGGCCGACCGCGCCGCCGATCTGCTGGGAGGTGTTGAACAGACCGGAGATGACGCCGGAGTCCTCCGGAGTCGCCCCCGACAGGCCCAGCATCATCAGCGCGGGCATGGCCGAGCCGAAGCCGACGCCCAGCAGGATGTTGGCCGGCAGGAAGTCGGCCAGGTAGTTGCCGTCGGCCGGGATCCGCGCGAAGAGCACGAAGCCCGCACCGATCAGCACCAGGCCGGTGGTGAGGACCGCCTTCGGACCGAACCGGGTGACGAGCCTGGCCGACAGGCCCAGCGAGACACCGGCGATGGCCACGGCGACCGGGACGAATCCCAGACCGGTCTGGAGCGCGTCGTAGCCCAGCACCCGCTGGAGGTAGAGGGTGCCGAAGTACAGGAAGGCGAACATCGCGCCGATCATCAGCAGCTGGATGACGTTGGCGCCGGACACGTTGCGGGAGCGGAACAGCCGCAGCGGCAGCAGCGGCGTCCTGGCCTTGGCCTCCCGGACCAGGAAGGCGGCGAGCAGCGCGACGGACAGGGCCGCGAAGCCCAGCGTGTGGGCCGAGCCCCAGCCGTTGCCGTCGATGCCGACGATCGTGTAGACGAGCAGCATCAGGCCGCCGGTGACCAGGGCCGCGCCCGCGAAGTCGGCCTGCGAGCCGAGGCCGGGACCGCGGTCGTCGCGCAGGGTGCGCAGCGCCAGGGTGACCACCACCAGGCCGATCGGGATGTTGATGAAGAAGATCCAGCTCCAGTCGACGGCGTCGGTCAGCAGGCCGCCGACCAGCGGGCCGATGGCCCCGCCGCCGGCCGAGGCGAAGCTGAACGCGCCGATGGCCTTGGCCTGGTCCCCGGGCTCGGGGAAGAGCGTGACGATCATGCCGAGAATGCCGGCCGCCGTGACGGCACCGCCGATGCCCTGGACGAAGCGGGCGGCGATCAGCATCCCCTCGCCGTCGGCCAGCCCGCAGACCAGCGAGGCGAGGGTGAACAGGGTGAGGCCGGTGGCGAACACCCGCTTGCGGCCCAGCAGATCACCGAGCCGGCCGGCCAGCAGCAGCAGGCCGCCGAAGGGAATCACATAGGCGTTGACGATCCAGACCAGGTTGGCGGGCGAAACACCAAGATCGGTCTGGACCGCGGGTAGAGCGACATTGACGATGTTCTGATCAAGAATGATCATGAGCTGTCCCGCGCAGAGAACTGCGAGGGACAGCCAGCGCGACGCCGACGCGGCGGGCGAGCTACCCATGGGGATCTTCCTCCATTGATGGGGTGTTGACGGGTGAGCGGTTGCCTGAGTCCCCGGCCGGGCCCCGTTCAGGCGCGCAGCATCTCGGCCACGAGGAACACGAGTTCCATCGACTGCTGGGGGTTGAGCCGGGGATCGCAGTACGTCTCGTACCGCTCGGCGAGCCCGGAGTCGTCGATGGCCTGGGCACCGCCCACGCACTCGGTGACGTCGTCTCCGGTCAGTTCGATGTGCAGGCCACCGGGGTGCGTACCGAGCCCCTGGTGGACCTGGAAGAAACCCTCGACCTCGTCGGTGATCCGGTCGAAGGGGCGGGTTTTGTAACCGCTGGCCGCCTCCTGGGTGTTGCCGTGCATCGGGTCGCACTGCCAGACCACCTGATGGCCGCTGGCGGTGACCTTCTCCACGATCGGCGGCAGCACGTCACGGATCCGGCCGCTGCCCATCCGGCTGATGAGGGTGAGCCGTCCGGGCACGTTGTGCGGGTCCAGCCGCTCGACGTACTCCACCGCCTGCTCGGGCGTGGTGGTCGGCCCGATCTTCAGACCGATGGGGTTGGCGAGCTGCGCGGCCAGCGCGATGTGCGCGCCGTCCAGGTCCCGGGTGCGCTCGCCGATCCACAGGAAGTGCGAGGACAGGCCGTACAGCTTCGGCCCGCCGTCGCCGCCGCTGCCGCCGTCCCGCTGCTGCTCCTGGTGCGGTACGACACGCAGCAGACCGCGCTCGTAGTCCAGCAGCAGCGCCTCGTGACTGGCCCACAACTCCGTGCTGTGCAGGGCGCGGTGATCGACGCGGCAGGCGGACATGAAGTCCAGGCCCCGGTCGATCTCGGTGGCGATCGTCTCGTAACGGGCGCCGACCGGCGAGGTCCGCAGGAAGTCGCGGTTCCACTCGTGCACCCGGCGCAGATCGGCGAAGCCGGAGACCGCGTACGCGCGGGCCAGGTTGAGCGCCGCGCCGGAGTGCGCGTACGCCTGGAGCATCCGCGCCGGGTCCGGCACCCGCGCCTCGGGGCGCGGGTCGAAGCCGTTGACGATGTCGCCCCGGTAGACCGGCAGACCCAGCGAGTCCGTGCTGTTCGAGCGCGGCTTGGCGTACTGGCCGGCGAACCTGCCGACCTTGACCACCGGCATGCTGGCGGCGTACGTGAGCACCACCGCCATCTGCACCAGCGTCCGCAGGTTGGCGCGCACATGCGACTCGGTGTTCCCGGCGAACGTCTCGGCGCAGTCGCCGCCCTGGAGCAGGAAGGCCCGACCCTGCGCGACTTCCGACAGCCGCTCCTGCAGGAGATCGACCTCCTGCGGCACCACGAGCGGGGGCAGGGTTTCCAGTGTGGCCACGGCGCTGAGCGCCGCCACCGGGTCGGGCCACTGCGGTTGCTGGGCAGCGGGCCGAGCCAGCGCTTCGGCGATCCGCGCTGTGTGAGGACCCGGACTCGGAGGGATGACGGATGTCCGCATTGCGATGGTCGGCTGCATGCCGTCAGGCTAGGTTCGGGGCGCCAACTGCCCGCCCACCTGACGGTAACCGGCTGCTCACGGCCGCTCCTCCAGCCGGAAGTACTCCCGGTACAGCCGCAGTTGGCTCTCCAGCATGGGAGCACCGTGGTGGACCGGCAGGCCGCGCGCCGCCGCCGCCCGCAGCAGCGCGGTCTCCCGCGGCTTCATGATGATGTCGGCGACCAGCGTGCCCGGCGCGAGCTCCGCCGGATCGAACGGCAGCGGGTCGGTGGCGCGCAGCCCCAGCGGCGTGGCGTTGACCACGATGCCGGCGCCGGCCGTCTCCGGCCGGACCCCGGGGACGGTACGCCCGGGCCAGCGGCTCTCCAGCCGGGCGGCGAGCGCCCGCGTACGGGCCGGGTCGAGGTCGCAGAGCAGCAGCTGCTCCACCCCCTCCGCCAGCAGCGCCGGAGCGATGGCGCAGCCCGCGCCGCCGGCCCCGACCAAGGCGACCCGGGCCCCGGCGGGCCGGTGCCCGGCGGCCTTGAGTCCGGCGACGAACCCGGCGCCGTCGAAGTTGTCGGCGTGCCAGCGGCCGTCGGCCTCGCGCCGCAGGGCGTTGGCGGAGCCGGAGACCTCCACGGCGGGGCTGAGCCGGTCCGCGAAACGGCGCACCGACGCCTTGTGCGGCACGGTCACCAGCAGCCCGTCCAGATTGCCGATCGCCTGCAGCCCGGTGACCACCTCGGCGAACCGGTCCGCCGGGGCGTGCACGGGCACCAGTACGGCGTCCCGGCCGAGGGCGTCGAGCAGCGGGTTGACCATCGCCGGGGCCTGGACCTGCGCCACCGGGTCACCGAGCACCGCGTAGAGCCGGGTCGTGCCGGTGATCCTCACAGCGCGGCCCCACCGGTCGCGCCGACCCACTGACCGGTGAGCCAGCGCCCCTCGTCGGAGGCGAGGAAGGCGACCACGTCCGCGATGTCGGCGGGCTGCCCGATCCGGTTGAAGACCGAGTACGACGCCAGATGGGCCCGTCCCTCGGGGGTCTGGCGCAGCGGCGCGTTCATGTCGGTCTCGACGAAGCCGGGGGCCACGGTGTTGACGGTGATGCCGCGCGGCCCGAGCTGCTTGGCGAGGGCGAGGGTGAGCACGTCCAGGGCGCCCTTGCTCATCGAGTAGGCGATCGCCTCGGGGAAGGCGGTACGGGTCACCGCCGAGGAGATGTTGACGATGCGGCCGCCGTCGCGCAGCCGCTTCAGCCCGTGCTGGATGATGAAGAAGGGTGCCTTGGCGTTGACCGTGAACAGCTCGTCGAAGTGTTCCGGCGTCACCTCGCTGATCTCGGCCACCGGCCCGATGGCCGCGTTGTTGACGAGGATGTCGAGGCCCGGCCCGCTGTCGCCCTGCTGCGTGTCCTGCTGCGTGTCCTGCTGCGTGTCCTGCTGCGCGAGTGCGACGTCGAACGCCGCGTACAGCGACTCGGCCGCGTCCGGCGCGGTGAGTTCCGCCCGGACCGGGAAGGCCCGTCCGCCCGCCTGCCGGATGGCGGCGACCGTGTCGAGCGCCGCCGCCTCACTGCTCCCGTAGTGGACCGCGACCAGCGCGCCCTCGCGCGCCAGCCGCTCCGCCACACCTCGCCCGATACCCCGGCCGGCCCCGGTGACCAGCGCCGTCCTGCCCATGAGCATGCCCATGTCCGCCCCTTGGTGTCGTGTCGTCCGTACCCTTGCCGATCACCTGTGCTGCCGTGCCCGTGCTGGTGTGCTGGTGTGCTGGTGTTGTCCTGAGCGGCGGCCGGTCAGGCCGCCGGGGTGCTGCTCAGCGCGGCGAAGACCCTCGCGCCGCGGGTCGACGAGGTGTCCAGCTGACCCAGGGTCGCCGGGGTGGCGATGGCCGGCAGGTACAGCGCGTACATCCGCGACACCCGCAGTTCCAGGTCGGCCATCTCCGCCATCGACTGCGACAGCAGCTGGATGCCGGTGAACGAACCGACCAGGGTCTCGGCCGTCGCGACGGGGTCGATGTACGGCAGCGCCTCGCCGCGCTCCTTGGCCTCGTCGAGCAGGGCCGAGGTCACGTTGACCCAGTCCGTCCAGGGGCTGCCGAAGAAGTCCCGCATGCCCTGGTCCGCCGCCAGCCGGGCCGAGGCCCGCAGCAGTGGTTCGCGCGGCAGCCGGTGTGCGAGCACCAGCCCCATGTCGACGAGTTCCTGGAGCTTGACCGGCTGCTCGGGCAGCGGATCGGTCACGGCGTGCTCCAGCACCCCGCGCGCCAGATCCTCCTTGGACGAGAAGTGGAAGTAGAGAGCGCCCTTCGTCACTCCGGCGCGATCAAGGATCTCGGTGATCGTCGCCGCCTCGTAACCGTGATCGGCGAAGACTCCCGCCGCGGCTTCCAGGACCGCACCTCGCGTGCGAATGGCCCGCACCTGGCGCCCCATACATACCTCCCAGACGTGATGTTCCAGAACCCCCCCTACAAGAAAACCGGATGACCCGTATCTAACCATCCGTTGATCCAATTGGGAAGTTGACCTCCACCCCCTACGAACCCCTAGCTACCCCCTTGTAAAACAAACCGATCAGTCCGTATCTTTCTCGCTGTGAGGAAGAGCCTCGCGAACTCGCGTCGTCGCTGCTTTCTGAGGGGACCCACATGCGATCCGTCACTCTGCCCAGCCGGCACCACCACTCCGCCGCTGTCATCCCGCAGCCCACGCACGACGCCCCGCCGGCCCGCTTCGCCCATCGCGCCCAGCAACGGGACGTACTGATAACCGGCTGGACCAGACGCGGCACCATGGACTTCTCGGTCCGGGTGGACTGGTCCGCCGGCCACCGCTTCTTCACGCCGACCCAGGGCAGCGCCCACCACCACATGCTCATCGCCCAGACCATCCGGCAGGTGGGCCTGACCCTCGCCCACGCCGCCTTCGACGTGCCGGTCTCGGACAAGTTCCTGATGAACGAGCTGACCTACACCACCGACCCGCACCACCGCACCACCGCCACCGACCCGGTGCAGGTCGACACCTCGTACACCTGGCAGGGCAGGCGCAGCCTGCGGGTGGAGACGGTGATGCGGCAGCGCGGCAGCGCCTTCGCCACCAGCGACTCGGTCTTCTCCTGGGTCTCGCCCCAGGTCTACGGCCGGCTGCGCGGCGACCACCTGACCGCCCACCCCGGCGAGCGCGGCGCCCCGGTGCCCCCGCCCGCCGTCGGCCGGATCGCCGAGAACGAGGTGGTGCTCGCCCCCGCCGACCGGCCGCGCCGCTGGAAGCTGCGCGGCGACACCGGTCACCCGGCGCTCATCGACCACCATGTCGACCACGCGCCCGGCCTGGTCCTGCTGGAGGCGGCGCACCAGGCCGCGTACTCCTTCGCCGGCGCGCCGCACTTCAATCCCACGGCGGTCACCATGTCGGCGAGCCGCTACGTGGAGTACGACAGCACCTGCTGGATCGAGGCCCATGCCACGGTCCCGCGCACCGAGGCCGCGACCGCGGTGGAGATCGTGGGTGTCCAGCGGGACAGCCTGACCTTCCGCTGCGTGGTCGAGGGCTTCCCCATCCGGGGCTGACCCGGCTCCGCGCGAGACCCCCTTCCGCTGCGGGCGGCGGCTCATGCCGCCCGCAGCGGAAGTTCGCGGTGACCGTTGGAGATGAAGGACGGCAACGGGCGCAGGCCCTCAGCCGTCGCGAGCGACAGCCCGGGGAAACGGCCGAACAGGGCGGACAGCGCGATGACCGCCTCCATCCTGGCCAGCGGGGCGCCGGGGCAGTGGTGCACGCCGTGGCCGAAGGACAGATGGCCGCGCCGGGTCGGCCGGGTGATGTCGAAGCGGTCCGCGTCCGGGCCGTGCACCTCGGGATCGCGACCCACACCGGCGGAGTTGACCACGATCGCCTCGCCGCGCGGCACCACGGCGCCGCCGAGGTCGAGGTCCTCGACCGCGTAACGCAGCATGTAACTGGCCGCCGCGGGCTGCCAGCGCAGCGTCTCCTCGACCACGTCGGCCCACTCGGCCCGCCCGCTGAGCACCAGGTCGAGCTGGTCGGGGTGGGTGAGCAGGGCGTGCACGGCGTGATCGATCAGATTCACCGTCGTCTCGTATCCGGCGGAGAGCAGATGGACCAGGGTGTCCAGCAGTTCCTGCTCCTCCAGCGGCGCGTCGGACTCCGCCGCCTCACGCTGGGCGGCGAGCAGACCGCTGGTCAGGTCGTCACCGGGGGTCTCCCGCTTGCCGGCCACGACCTCGGCGAGGATCGCGTAGAGCCGGCCGGCGGCGGCCCGCACCGCGGCGGTGTCCGCCGAGGTGTCGAAGAGCTCGTCGAAGACCGCGCACAACCCGGCCCGCGCGGCCACCGGAACCCCGAACAGCTCGCAGATCACCCGGGCCGGCAGCGGCCCGGCGTACTCGGCGCGCAGATCGAAGGGGCGTCCGGGCTCCCGGGCGGCCGTCTGGTCCAGCTGGTCCAGCAGCTCCGCGGCCGCCCGCTCGACCGCCGGGCGCAGGGCGGCCGTGCGGCGGGCGGTGAAGGCACCCGACACCAGCTTCCGCAGCCGGGAGTGCTCGGCGCCGTAAGCGGTGAACATGCTGCGGATCGAGACGAACATGGCCAGCGGCCAGTCCGTGGACACCTCGCCACTGTTCCAGGCCGGCCAGTGCCGCACCGGGTCCTTGGACACCCGGGGGTCGGCCATCACCTGCTTGGCCGCCGCCGCCCCGGCCACGGACCAGGCGCGCACCCCGCCGGGCAGCACGACCGGCACAGCCGGCCCCTGTCCGCGCAGCCGGGCCGCCTCACCCTGGATGTCACTGCCTGACGGGTCGATGACGTAGGGGCACTGCAGCGGTTCCATAACCGGCTCCCGTTTCTCGATGAGTAGTCACGCCAGCACAACTCTCGGTACGGGTAAGAGAATAACAAACCGCGTCGTCGGTTTGTCAATGGTCTGTCAGTGACCGCAAGTGGTTCGGATCGAACTACTCCACGCCTCTCGACCCCGCCAGCACCACCGCCGAGCTCCCCTGCGGCCGCAGCGAACCCAGCGCTGCGGGCGCCGCCAGCGCCCGCAGCGCGACCCGCCAGAACTCGGTGACGACCTCCTGGGAGAGCCAGTCGGACCGGCCGCGGCCGAGAAACTCGATACCCGCCGTCGACATCGACACGAACTTCACGCCCGACTCCGGCGGCAGCCCCTCGGTCAGCTGACCTTCGGCCTCCGCCCGGCGCAACAGCTCCCCCAGACAGTCGTGCCACTCGTCCCGCAGCCGCCGGCCACCCGCGTCGCCACCCTCCCCGCTGAGCCGGAACCCGGCTCTCACCACCGCGTCCGTGCGGAAGAGCACCGCGAAGGCATGGGTGAGGTCCACCAGGACCTGGAGCGGCGAGGCGACATAGGCACGCACCTCGCAGGCCGCCTCGTACAGCCCGTCCGCCGCGGCCTCGACCACGGCGGCGGCGATGGCCCCCTTGTTCTCGAAGTGGAAGTGCAGGGCACCGCTGCTCACCCCGGCACCCGCGGCGATCTCCGCCACCGTCGCATGGGCATACCCCCTCCGCTGGAACGCCTCTGAGGCTGATCGGACCAAGGCCGTACGCGTACGCACCGCACGCTCCTGTTGTTTCGTCATCCCTGTTTTCCTGGGGTGTAGACACTGCGTCAGGAACAATGAAACCAACCTTTCGGTTTTATTCACAGCCCCCATGCCTCACGGTTACCGACAGGTGGGCGGGCGGTTCCCCCCGCGGCCACCGCGGCACGGGCGCACGCCACGAGCACCGCACGGGCGCGGCAAGGGCGCGTCACGGGCACCGCGCGGGCGCGGCACGGGCAGGCCGCCGAAGATCATGGAGATGTCGCGTGTCCGGGGCACCACATCAGCTCTGATACGCTCATCGAGCGACATCGGAGATGGCACATCACGATCGGGAAGACACCGATCGGGCAGGCCGGAATCCCGTTGGGAGCATGCGGGACCGTGTGCGAGACTAGTGCTCGCAGCGCAAGCGCAGCAGAGCAGTGAAAGCAGTACAGCAAGGTCCTGTGGAGCAGTTTGGAGTGCTCGCCACCCTGTCAAGGTGGAGGCCGCGGGTTCAAATCCCGTCAGGACCGCTGCGGCTGGGTAGCTCAGTTGGTACGAGCGACCGCCTGAAAAGCGGTAGGTCGCCGGTTCGACCCCGGCCCCAGCCACCGCACGACTCAGGGCCCGTCTCCGGACGGGCCCTGAGTCGTTCCGCGACGCGAAACACATTGGCTCGATCACCGCGCAGGATGCGATCCTGGACGGCGGTATGTCTACGCACCCCCGCGGCGATGCCGCGCCCAGTCTCACCGACCTCGGTTCCCGGCTCGCCGAACTGACCCTGCGCGACGCGCAGCAGCTCGGCCGCCGCCTCGAAGGCGCCCGCCGCATCCGCAAGCCCGAGGCACGGGCCGCCGTGCTCGCCGAGCTGGGCGGTGAGATCGACCGCGCCGAGGCCCGGGTCGAGCGGCGGCGCGCCGCCATACCCGCGATCAGCTATCCGGAGCAGCTGCCGGTCAGTCAGAAGAAGGACGACATCCTCGCCGCGATCCGCGACCACCAGGTCGTGATCGTCGCCGGCGAGACCGGTTCCGGCAAGACCACCCAGATCCCCAAGATCTGCCTGGAGCTGGGGCGCGGCGTGCGGGGCCTGATCGGCCACACCCAGCCCCGCCGGATCGCGGCCCGTACGGTGGCCGAGCGCGTCGCCGAGGAGCTCAACACTCCGCTGGGCGAGGCCGTCGGCTGGAAGGTCCGCTTCACCGACCAGGTCGGCGACCGCACGCTGGTGAAGCTGATGACCGACGGCATCATGCTCGCCGAGATCCAGACCGACCGCGAGCTGCGCCAGTACGACACGATCATCATCGACGAGGCCCACGAGCGCAGCCTCAACATCGACTTCATCCTGGGCTATCTCGCCCAGCTGCTCCCCCGCCGCCCCGACCTCAAGGTCGTCATCACCTCGGCGACCATCGACCCGGAGCGCTTCTCCCGGCACTTCGGCGACGCGCCGATCGTCGAGGTCAGCGGGCGTACGTATCCGGTGGAGGTCCGCTACCGGCCGCTGCTGGCCGAGGACCCGGAGAACGACGAGGGCGACCGCGACCAGATCACCGCGATCTGCGACGCCGTCGACGAGCTCCAGTCGGCCGGCCCCGGCGACATCCTGGTCTTCCTCTCCGGCGAGCGCGAGATCCGCGACACGGCGGACGCCCTCAACAAGAAGCAGCTCCGCTTCACCGAGGTCCTTCCGCTCTACGCGAGGCTCTCCTCCGCCGAGCAGCACCGCGTGTTCCAGCGGCACACCGGCCGCCGTATCGTCCTGGCCACCAATGTCGCCGAGACCTCGCTGACCGTCCCCGGCATCCGGTACGTGATCGACCCCGGCACCGCCCGCATCTCCCGCTACAGCCACCGCACCAAGGTGCAGCGCCTCCCCATCGAGCCGGTCAGCCAGGCCAGCGCCAACCAGCGCAAGGGCCGTTGCGGGCGTACCTCGGACGGCATCTGCGTCCGGCTGTACAGCGAGGAGGACTTCGAGTCCCGCCCGGAGTTCACCGACCCCGAGATCCTCCGTACGAACCTGGCCTCCGTCATCCTCCAGATGACCGCCGCCGGGCTCGGTGACATCTCCCGCTTCCCCTTCCTCGACCCGCCGGACAGCCGCAACATCAAGGACGGCATCCAGCTCCTCGAAGAGCTCGGCGCGCTCGACCCCACCCAGAAGGACCCCAAGAAGCGGCTCACGGACACCGGGCGCAAGCTCTCCCAGCTGCCCGTCGACCCGCGCCTGGCCCGCATGGTGCTGGAGTCCGACCGCAACAGCTGCGTGCGCGAGGTGATGGTCATCGCCGCCGCGCTGTCCATCCAGGACCCGCGCGAGCGGCCCTCGGACAAGCAGCAGGCCGCCGACGAGAAGCACCGCCGCTTCGCCGACGAGACCAGCGACTTCCTCGCGCTGCTCAATCTCTGGAACTACGTACGCGAGCAGCAGAAGACGCTGTCCTCCTCCGCCTTCCGCCGCATGTGCCGTACCGAGTTCCTGAACTACCTGCGGATCCGCGAGTGGCAGGACATCTACAGCCAGCTCCGCACGGTCGCCAAGACCATGGGCATCCACATCGCCGAGAGCCATGACGCGGCTCCTCCACAGGCTGTGCACACGTCCCTGCTCGCCGGCCTGCTCTCCCACCTCGGTCTGAAGGACCCGGAGAAGAACAACGAGTTCATCGGCGCGCGCAACGCGAAGTTCGCGATCTTCCCGGGCTCGTCCCTGTTCAAGAAGCCGCCGCGCTGGATCATGTCGGCCGAGCTGGTGGAGACCTCCCGGCTGTGGGCCCGGGTCAACGCCAGAATCGAGCCCGAGTGGGTCGAGCCGCTGGCCCAGCACCTGGTGAAGCGCACCTACAGCGAGCCGCACTGGGAACAGAAGATGGCCGCCGTCATGGCCTATGAGCGGGTGACGCTCTACGGCGTCCCGCTCGTCGCGCAGCGCAAGGTCAACTACGGGCGGATCGACGCCGAGACCAGCCGTGAGCTGTTCGTCCGGCATGCCCTGGTCGAGGGCGACTGGCGGACCCACCACCAGTTCTTCCACGACAACCGCAAGCTGCTCGCCGAGGTGGAGGACCTGGAGCACCGGGCCCGGCGCCGCGACATCCTGGTCGACGACGAGACGCTCTTCGACTTCTACGACCGGCTGATCCCCGAACACGTCGTGTCGGGGGCGCACTTCGACTCCTGGTGGAAGCACCGGCGCCGTGAGGAGCCGGAGCTGCTCAACTTCGAGCACTCCATGCTGATCAACGAGAGCGCCGAGGCCGTCACCAAGGACGACTACCCGGACTCGTGGCGGCAGGGCCGGCTCAAGTTCCGGGTGACGTACCAGTTCGAGCCCGGTTCGGACGCGGACGGCGTCACCGTCCACATCCCGCTCCAGGTGCTCAACCAGGTCTCGGCCGAGGGCTTCGACTGGCAGATCCCGGGCCTGCGGGCCGAGGTGGTGACGGAGCTGATCCGTTCCCTGCCCAAGCCGGTCCGGCGGCACTACGTACCCGCGCCGAACTACGCCAGGGCCTTCCTGGACCGTGTGGTGCCCGTGCAGAGCCCGCTGCCGGACACGCTGGCGCGTGAACTGCAACGGATGGTGGGCGTCCCGGTGACGGCCGAGGACTTCGACCTCGGCCGGGTCCCGGACCATCTGAAGATCACCTTCCGGGTCATCGACGAGCGCAAGCACAAGCTCGCCGAGGACAAGGACCTGGACGCGCTGCGCCTGCGCCTGCGGCCCAGGACCCAGGCCGTCATCTCCGAGGCCTTCGAACAGGCCACGGACTCCCCTGTGGAGCAGCGCACGGGCCTGAAGCAGTGGACGGTCGGCACCCTCGCCCGCACCTTCGAGACCCGGCGGGCCGGCCAGCCGGTCAAGGCCTACCCGGCGCTGGTCGACGAGGGCGAGTCGGTCGCCGTACGGCTCTTCGACACCGAGGCGGAGCAGGCCGAGGCCATGTGGCGCGGCACCCGGCGGCTGATCCTGCTCAACGTGCCGACCAACCCGGCCAAGTTCGCCACCGACCGGCTCAGCAACCAGGACAAGCTCGCCCTGTCCCGCAACCCGCACGGCTCGGTGGCCGCGCTCTTCGACGACTGCGTCACCGCCGCCGCCGACAAGCTCATCGCCGACCACGGCGGCCCGGCCTGGGACGAGGAGTCCTTCCGCAAGCTCTACGACTCCGTCCGCGCCGAACTCGTCGAGCTCACCATCCAGACCATCGCCCGCGTACGGCAGGTCCTCGCCGCCTGGCAGGCCTGCGAACGCCGTCTGAAGGCCACCACGAGCCTCACCCTGGTCGCCAACCTCGGCGACGCCAAGGAGCAGCTGACGGGCCTCGTCCACCCCGGCTTCGTCGCCGCCACCGGCCTGCGGCGCCTCCCGGACCTGCTGCGGTACCTCGTCGGCCTCGACCGCCGTCTCCAGCAGATGCCGACCAACGCCCAGCGCGACACCACCCGGATGGAGAAGGTCCGCGAGATCCAGGCCGAGTACGCCGATCTGCTGGCCGCCCAGCCGGCCGGGCGGCCGGTCCCGCCCGCCGTCCGCGACATCCGGTGGATGATCGAGGAACTGCGCGTCAGCTACTTCGCCCACGCCCTCGGCACCGCGCACCCCGTCTCCGACAAGCGCATCTTCAAAGCACTCGACGAGGCTTGGGGCTGACCGGGCCGACCGGGCCGACCGTGGCCGACTGGGGCCGACCGCCGCCCCGCCCGGAGGGGCGGCGGCAACGGGTTCGCGTCCACCCCCTGACCTGCTGTACAGTCTCTCTCGCAGCCAAGAGAAAGTCCGGCCGCAAAACCTGGTCCTGTGGAGCAGTTTGGAGTGCTCGCCACCCTGTCAAGGTGGAGGCCGCGGGTTCAAATCCCGTCAGGACCGCAGTGAAGAAGTAGCAGCACACGCGAAGAGGCCCGGATCCCCTGGATCCGGGCCTCTTCGCGTGGTACGCCTGGCGGATGGACCCGCAGACGGCGCCGCGGACGGACCCGCGGCAGGAACAGCGGCAGGACTCACGGCGCGAGGCGAGGGCGCTGCTGCGCGCGCACCTGGCGGCGCTGACCGCCCGGAGGGCGCCGCATCCGCGGCGGCACTGCGCGGTGTGCCACCGGATACTGCGACTGACCCTGCTGGCACCGGAAGTTGCACTACCGTATGAGCCTCAGCAGGGACAAGAGCCCCATGTGTGACGGGTGTCACGCGATAAGTTCCGGCGGCAGGGGAAGACGGGGCCTCCTGGGGGACCGTCAATTTAATATGTGCAATTGCACACTGATGGTGAGAACACAGGAAACCCACAGGAAGTGGTCCCGGGCACAAAAAAAGATCGCACCGGACCCGGCGGAGTCCGGTGCGATCAACGCATCCGTTGGGCTTCCCTGATGGGGGCAGGGAACCCGGTGGAGCGGGCGGTCCTACGGGGTGGGGGCCCCGGCGGAACGCCCGTTACTGCAGGTCAGGCCTCGCTGCGCTGCTGCGGAATGCCCGCCAGAAGTGCGCGGACCTCCGCTTCGCGGTAACGGCGGTGGCCGCCGAGCGTGCGGATGGACGTGAGCTTGCCAGCCTTGGCCCAGCGCGTGACCGTCTTCGGGTCCACGCGGAACATCGTGGCAACCTCAGCGGGGGTCAGCAGCGGCTCGGCATCAGGGGTGCGAGCGGTCATGAGCGGCCTCCTCGAGAGAACCGAACCAACACGGTTCTTTCCTCTAAATTCTGCACCTTGACCCGCGTTGCCCGAAATGGCGGACACGGGTCGAGTCGGTAATAGGACGAACGGCTTGTCCTCGGCACTACAACTACACCATCTGTCCAGCCGTGTCGGCCAAACCGACGGATTTGCGCTCTCAGGTGGCGAACCTCGGTAGACCCCCAAGGACCATGTCATAACGGACAGTCACTCCAGAGTGACGATCAGTCACAGCGATCCCAGGGGTCACATTCGCACCCTCAAGACAAACCACAAGACCGGGACAAGCCGTACATACAAGGACACAGGGGGCCTTCTGGACCCCTTGCCCCATATTGTCACGAGAGGTGGGTGTTCCGGCAAGACTGTTAAACGTGCTCTTCGTCACCCTTGGGCCAAAGATATCCGACTCAGGACCTTGGTCCTGACCATTCGACGGTCCGTCAACTCGCGTACTGGAGTTCGCGAACCCCTCGCCAGCGGTCCGTGAGCCTCTCGTACGCCTCGCCGGCCGCGCCCTGGTCGTCCTCCCGCAACGCGGTCAGCGCCTCCGCCACATCGGCGGCGGAACGGTCCTCCGCGAGCACCGGCTCCGGGATGGCGTGCACCAGTCCGCCGTAGTCGAGTTCGACCAGCGAGCGCGGGTGGAACTCCTCCAGCCAGCGCCCGACATCGACCAGGCCGTCGATCAGGGGGCCCTCTTCGAGTGAATCCTTCAGCACCCGCAGCCCCCGGGCGGTCCGCCGCCGGGCCTGGACCATGGGGGTCCGGTAGCGCAGCACCGGCTGCTTGGACTCCCCGTCCCCGGCGGGCTCGTACACCCGCTCGGAGTCGTCGAACAGGGCGAACCAGCGCACCGGCACATGCCAGGTCGCCGAGCGGATCCAGGGACGCGCGTCGGGGTTCCGGGAGCGCCAGCTCTCGTGGTCCGCCTCGGCCTGCAACCGGACGACGGGCGGCAGCAGCGCGTCCAGCACGGAGACCGGGAACTGCTCGGTCAGCTCCTCCAGGGCCAGCCAGCCGCGCAGCCGGGTCCGCCAGGGGCAGACATGCGTCACGCCGTCCACGACCGCGACGAAGGCGTCCCGGCTCTCGTGGACCGGCACGGCGACCGGCGGCACCGGCAGCAGATCGGCCAGCGACTGGCGCAGCTCGTCCTGTGCGGTCCGCTCGGTGCCCGAGGTGGCATACCGGTACCAGTGGGTGCGCTCGGGCTCCGGGAAGGCCGCCAGCGGCTCGTACACCCGCAGATACGCGGCGTACGGGACCAGCACCGTCGACACGCCCACACCCGCTCCCTCAAAACGGCACGCTCTGCCCTGTCCTCGCATCGTCCCACGACGCTTCCCCCGCCGGGAGTGATCCACGACACTGGGAGCATGTCCGTGAGCAGGTGGCTCTACTCTTCTGCCAACCGGCCCTCCCCACCCGCACGGAGGGCGACCTATGGACTTCGGGAGTCACCACAGTGACCGACGTACGTCAGACCGACGGCGTGATCGCACGCCTGTTCCGATCGGAGCAGGGCGGCCACGAACAGGTCGTGCTCTGCCAGGACCGTGACAGCGGCCTCAAGGCCGTCATCGCGCTCCACTCCACCGCCCTGGGCCCCGGCCTCGGCGGTACCCGCTTCTTCCCGTACGCGAGCGACGAGGCAGCCGTCGAGGACGCGCTGAACCTCTCCCGCGGCATGTCGTACAAGAACGCCCTCGCCGGGCTCGACCACGGCGGCGGCAAGGCCGTCATCATCGGCGACCCGGACACGGACAAGTCCGAGGAACTGCTGCTCGCCTACGGCCGCTTCGTGGCCTCGCTGGGCGGCCGCTACGTCACCGCCTGCGATGTCGGCACCTACGTCGCCGACATGGACGTCGTCGCCCGTACGAACCGCTGGACCACCGGCCGCTCCCCCGACAACGGCGGCGCCGGCGACTCCTCCGTGCTGACCGCCTGGGGCGTCTTCCAGGGCATGCGGGCCGCCGCCCAGGTGAAATGGGGCGACCCCACGCTGCGCGGCCGCCGGGTCGGCATCGCCGGCGTCGGCAAGGTCGGCCACCACCTCGTCGAGCACCTGCTGAAGGACGGCGCCGAGGTCGTCGTGACCGACGTCCGGGCCGAGGCCGTGGAGCGGATCCGCTCCCGCCATCCGCGGGTCGGCGCCGTCGTCGACTCCGACGTGCTGATCCGCACCCCGCTCGACGTGTACGCGCCCTGCGCCCTGGGCGGCGCCCTCGACGACACCACCGTCCCCGCCCTGACCGCCACCGTCGTCTGCGGGGCCGCCAACAACCAGCTGGCGCACCCCGGCGTCGAGAAGGACCTCGCCGAACGCGGGGTGCTCTACGCGCCCGACTACGTCGTCAACGCCGGCGGTGTGATCCAGGTCGCCGACGAACTCCACGGCTTCGACTTCGAACGCGCCAAGGCCAAGGCCACCAAGATCTTCGACACCACCCTCGCCATCTTCGAGCGGGCCGCCGCCGACGGCATTCCCCCGGCCGCGGCCGCCGACCGGCTCGCCGAACAGCGGATCGCCGACCGCACGCCCGCGGAGCGCTGGCTGCGCCCGACGGCGGGATAGGCCGGGCGCCGCAAGGGCTCTGCCCGGCGCGGGGCCCGGTCACGACAGGGCAGGGGGCGGCCGGGGAGCGGCCGGCCGAGGCGGCGCCGGGGGCGGAAAAAAAAGAGGAATCAGCCCGTTACCACGCCCCGGGGCCAAGACCGCGACAGAAGAAGGTAAAATCACGACTGACCAGCAAGGAAGGGGCCCGAAGGGCACCCGCTCCGACGCGCGTCGTGCGGGCGACGTACCGTGCGGCGTCGGAAGCAGGTACCGTTGAAGGCCTACGGACCGGACTCTCCCCCGAGAGTTCGTTCCCTATCGTGAACGCGTGTCAAGACTCGGGGCCGTCGAGCCCCGCCGTTAAGGGGGTCGAGCCATGGGGCGCGGCCGGGCCAAGGCCAAGCAGACAAAGGTCGCCCGCCAGCTGAAGTACAACAGCGGCGGAACCGACTTGTCACGTCTGGCCAACGAGCTGGGCGCATCGTCGACACAGCCGGTGAACGTCAATCCGGAGCCTGTCGAGGACGACGATGAGCATGACGACGACCCGTACGCTCAGTACGCGGCGCTCTACAACGACGACGAGGACGAAGAGGACGATGAGTCCGAGCCGTCCGCGCAACGCCGTCGCGCTTGACGCAACAGCATTTCCACTGACCCGGTCCGGGCTCCGCCCCGGACCGGGTTTCGTGCTGCCTTTTCCGCCCTTGCTGATTTAGCCGCCCGCACCGCTGGGCGATGTCGCGGGCCCTGGCGTGCGGCCCGGTCGCCGCGCGGCCTCAGCTCGCGTAGTCACCGCTCAGCAGCGCGCCGTCCGCGTAGTCGCCGCGCTCGGTGATCCCGCCCGCCACCCACGCGTCGACGCCCCGGTCCGCCAGGACCGTCAGCGCCACGTCCACCGATTCCTGGGGGACGACGGCGATCATGCCGACGCCCATGTTCAGGGTCTTCTCCAGCTCCAGCCGGTCGACCCCGCCCAGTTCGCCCACGGTGGAGAAGACCGCGCCCGGCGTCCAGGTCGAGCGGTCCACGTCGGCGTGCAGGTGGTCCGGGATCACCCGGGCCAGGTTGGCGGCCAGCCCGCCGCCGGTGACGTGCGAGAAGGCGTGGACCTGCGTCGTCCGGGTGAGGGCGAGGCAGTCCAGGGAGTAGATGCGGGTGGGCTCCAGCAGCTCCTCGCCGAGGGTGCGGCCGAACTCGGGGACATCGCGGTCCAGGGCCCAGCCGGCCCGGTCGAAGAGCACATGACGGACCAGCGAGTACCCGTTGGAGTGAAGTCCGGAGGACGCCATGGCGATCACCACGTCACCCTTACGGATACGATCCGCGCCGAGCACCGCGTCGGCCTCCACCACGCCCGTACCGGCTCCGGCCACGTCGAACTCGTCGGCGCCCAGCAGCCCGGGGTGCTCGGCCGTCTCGCCGCCCACCAGGGCGCAGCCGGCCAGCACGCAGCCCTCCGCGATGCCCTTGACGATGGCGGCGACCCGCTCGGGGTGGACCTTGCCGACGCAGATGTAGTCGGTCATGAAGAGCGGTTCGGCGCCGCAGACCACGAGGTCGTCGACGACCATGCCGACCAGGTCGTGGCCGATGGTGTCGTACACGCCCATCTTCCGGGCGATGTCGACCTTGGTACCGACCCCGTCCGTGGCGGAGGCCAGCAGCGGCCGCTCGTAGCGCTTGAGCGCGGAGGCGTCGAACAGGCCGGCGAAGCCGCCGAGCCCGCCGACGACCTCGGGGCGGGTGGCCTTGCGCACCCACTCCTTCATCAGCTCGACGGCACGGTCGCCCGCTTCGATGTCCACGCCGGCTGCGGCGTAGCTGGCACCAGGGGTCTCGGACATGGGGTGCTGGTCCTCAGGTTGCTTCAGGTGTGTTTACGGGCGGCGCAGGGCGTCAGCGGCGTCGGGGCCGCCGGCCAGCTCGGTCTCCAGGAGGTGCTTGCCCAGCAGCTCCGGGTCCGGCAGGTCCATCGGGTACTCGCCGTCGAAGCAGGCACGGCACAGATCCGGCTTGGCGATCGTGGTCGCCTCGACCATCGCGTCGAGGGAGATGTACGCCAGTGAGTCGGCGCCCAGCGACTTGCCGATCTCGTCGACCGTGAGGCCGTTGGCGATCAGCTCGGCGCGGGTCGCGAAGTCTATGCCGAAGAAGCAGGGCCACTTGATCGGCGGGGACGAGATCCGGATGTGGACCTCCGCCGCCCCGGCCTCGCGCAGCATCCGGACCAGCGCGCGCTGGGTGTTGCCACGGACGATCGAGTCGTCCACGACCACCAGGCGCTTGCCCCGGATGACCTCCTTGAGCGGGTTCAGCTTGAGCCGGATCCCGAGCTGCCGGATGGTCTGGCTCGGCTGGATGAAGGTCCGGCCGACGTAGCTGTTCTTGACCAGGCCGGATCCGTACGGGATCCCGCTGGCCTCGGCGTAGCCGACGGCGGCCGGCGTGCCGGACTCCGGTGTCGGTATCACCAGGTCGGCGTCGACCGGGGCTTCCTTGGCGAGCCGGCGTCCCATCTCCACCCGGGAGAGGTAGACGTTGCGGCCCGCGATGTCGGTGTCGGGGCGGGCGAGGTAGACGTACTCGAAGACACAGCCCTTGGGGCGGGCCTCGGCGAACCGTGACGCGCGCAGGCCGTTCTCGTCGATCGCGACCAACTCGCCGGGCTCGATCTCCCGGATGAAGCTGGCGCCGACGATGTCCAGGGCGGCCGACTCCGAGGCCACCACCCAGCCGCGCTCCAGCCGGCCGAGGACCAGCGGGCGGATGCCCTGCGGGTCGCGGGCGGCATAGAGGGTGTGCTCGTCCATGAACACCAGGCTGAAGGCACCCATGACCTTGGGCAGCACGCTGGCTGCCGCCTGCTCGACGGTCAGCGGCTTGCCGTCCTCGTCCACCTGCCCCGCGAGCAGGGCGGTGACCAGGTCGGTGTCGTTGGTCGCCGCGACCCTGGTGGCCCGGCCGTTGCCCTGCGGGAGGGCCGCGACCATCTCGGCGAGTTCGGCGGTGTTGACCAGGTTGCCGTTGTGGCCGAGCGCGATGGAGCCGTTGGCGGTGGCGCGGAAGGTGGGCTGGGCGTTCTCCCAGACCGACGCGCCGGTCGTCGAGTAGCGGGCGTGGCCCACGGCGATATGGCCCTGGAGCGAGCCGAGGGAAGTCTCGTCGAAGACCTGGGACACCAGGCCCATGTCCTTGAAAACGAGGATCTGTGAGCCGTTGCTCACCGCGATGCCCGCGGACTCCTGTCCACGGTGCTGCAGCGCATACAGCCCGAAATAGGTGAGTTTGGCGACCTCTTCGCCGGGGGCCCAGACACCGAAGACGCCGCAAGCGTCCTGGGGGCCCTTCTCGCCGGGGAGCAGGTCATGGTTCAGTCGTCCGTCACCACGTGGCACGTGACCGAGTCTAGGGCAGGTTCCGGCTTCGTCCGAACGAGGGACGCCCGGATTCCCCCGGTCTATGCGCGTAACCCCATGCGGGACCTGGCCGTGTGACGTTCACTGCGCGGGCCCCGCGGCGTGACGGCCTGCGGCCGGTCGGCGGTCGGTCGGCGGGCACCCGGCGGGCACCCGGCGGTCAGCCCAGCACCGGCAGATGGGAGCCCAGGGCGGCACGCTCGCCGCTCGCGGTGACCGTGGCGGCCTCCAGGGCCACGGCCCAGCTCGTACGGCCGGTGGCGAGGCGGAGCCAGGTCAGCGGATCGGTCTCCACGACGTTGGGCGGGGTGCCCCGGGTGTGCCGGGGGCCGGCCACGCACTGCACGGCGGCGTAGGGCGGCACCCGGAGCTCGACCGAGTTGCCGGGCGCCTGGTCGGCGAGGGCGTCGGCGAGCAGGCGTACGACGGCGGCCACCGCCTGCTTGTCGAGGGGGACGGCGGTGCCGGTGGCGGCGGCCAGGTCGTCACTGTGGACGACGAGTTCGACGAGCCGGGTGACCAGGAAGTCCGTGAACCTCATGGTGCCCGGCGTGATCCGGATCAGCCGGTCCGGCTCCCCGCCGGTCCGGTCCAGGGCGGCGGTGAGCCGCTCGGCGGCCTCCTCCAGCCGGGCGGCGGCCCGCCCGGTCGCGGCGGCCGCCTCCCGGGTGTCCTGGTCCAGCCGGTCGGCGATACCGGCCGTCGCCCGGGCCCAGGCCGACAGGCCGAGCCCGGCCCTGACCCCGGCGGGCGCCGGTTCGGCGAGCACCCGGGGCACGGCCTCGATCTGCCGGGCGATGTGCACCAGCAGATGGTGCACATCCCAGTTCGGCAGCCCGGACGGCCCGGCGAGAGCGTCCGCGTCCAACCCCCGGGCCGCGTCCAGCACATGCCCGACCTGCGCGACCAGAGCGGCACGGGTCCTGGCTGGGTCGTACTTACGCGGCGGCATGGGGCCGAGCGTACGCGGCCCCGCGGGGCCGGTACCGGGGCAGGTCAGGCGGTGGCGCGCTCGAAGGTCAGCAGCAGACCCTCGACGGCGCCGGGGCCGATCCGGCCCTTGACGTCGGCGGCGGTGATGGCCTTGAGCTGCCAGCCGTCCTCGGCCTGCTTGTTGAGGACCTTCTCCAGCTTGTCGCTGTCGAGGGCGTCGCCGATCAGCGATTCGCGGAAGTTGACGACCTTGTACTCGTAGCTCATGGTCCGTGGGCCTTTCAGGTCTGAACGGGATGGCAGGACCCGGCGGGCCCGTCCGGACCTTAGCCAATCACCGCGGCGCGCGGTCGCGCAGCCCGTTCTCCACGGGACCGAAGGCCCGCCGGGCCCGTTCCACGGCCGCGGCGGCCGGGGGTGATACCGCCGGCGCCCGCCCGGCGAACCGGCTCACGGTCTCATCCGGCCGGCCGGACAGGACCGGCCGCACGGTCGACCAGCGGGCCGTCCTCCAGGTCGGCGCGGAGCAGCAGCAACTCCCCGCGCTCACAGGGCGCGCCGAAGAGCACCACCCGGCGCAGTCTGGTGCCCTCGGCGGGCGGTGCGGCGCGTTCGTCCTCGCTCTCCGGCTCCGGCGACACCGGGCACGAGAACAGCGGCCGACGGCCCGCCGTGTCGTCCGCCGCGTAGACCCACAGCCGGCCGTCCTCGTCCTCCCGGGCCAGCGCCGTGAGCACCGGCACCGGACGCCTGCGCAGCCCGGCCGCGCGGTACCGGGCCAGGGCGCCCTCCACGACGACCGTCAGCGCCACCAGGCCCAGCGGCGGGAACCAGATCGCCGGCACCGCCAGCGGCACGCCGGCCCCGATCCGTACCGCCCCCCTGCGCAGCGGGGGCACCGGGCGCGGAAGGGCGAGGCGGGTGCCCTGCGCGGCGTTCGCGGCGAGCAGCCGCTGACGGCGCCGGGCCCTCAGCCGGTGCCGGGCCACGGCCCAGCCGAACGCCAGGGCGGCCACCAACGCCACGTACGCCGTCGGGGGCTCCGTCCAGATCAGCCAGACCGCGGTCGACGGGGCCGCTACCAGGGTGAGTTCGGGCAGCCGGAACAGCCAGTAGAGCTGCGCCGCGACCAGGGCCGCGTGCCCGGCGCCCCACTCCCGGGGCTCCACGGCCACCGCCACGGCCGCCGCGCCCAGCAACGCCGCCACCGCCCACCCGGGCCACGCCCACGCCCCGGGCCGGCACGCCGCCCACCGCATGGCGTCGCGCGTCCACCACGCCGGCAGCTCTGTTCCCTCGCCATCGCTCACGCCTGGGCCGCCCCTCTTCCCCGCGCCATCAGCCATGCCATCGCCCATGCCATCACCCACGCCTGGAGTATGAGGCCCCCTCCTGTGGCGTGTGGTTCCACTCCTGTTAACGAGAAGGTGGTCTCCGTGATCGCCAGGACGCGCACACCCCCCGTGCCCGGTGGGGCGCGAGGGGTGTGCGGGACGTGCGGTGAGGTGCGGTGAGACGCGGTCGAGGTGCGGTCGAGGTGCGGCGGGCGGCCTCAGGCCAGCAGCGCCGGGATGGTCCCCTCGTGCGCCTCGCGCAGCTCGGCCAGCGGCAGGGTGAACTGCCCCTGCACCTCGACGGAGTCGCCGTCCACGACACCGATACGGGTGGCCGGCAGGCCACGCGCACCGCACATGTCGGTGAACCGGAGCTCCTCGCTGCGCGGGACGGCGACGACCGCGCGCCCGGCGGACTCGCTGAACAGGAAGACGAACGGATCGAGGTCCTCAGGGACCACGAGCCGGGCGCCCTGCCCGCCGCGCAGGCAGGATTCGACGACCGCCTGCACGAGCCCGCCGTCCGAAAGGTCGTGCGCGGCGTCGACCATGCCGTCGCGCGACGCGGAGATCAGGATCTCGGCGAGCAGCTTCTCCCGCTCCAGGTCGACGGCCGGCGGCAGCCCGCCGAGGTGCCCGTGGGCCACCTGCGACCAGGCGGAACCGCCCAGTTCCTCCTTGGTGTCGCCGAGCAGGTACAGCAGATGGCCCTCGTCGGAGAAGGCCATCGGCGTACGCCGCGTGACGTCGTCGATGACACCCAGCACCGCGACGACCGGCGTGGGGTGGATGGCCACGTCGCCCGTCTGGTTGTAGAGCGACACATTGCCGCCCGTCACCGGCGTGCCCAGCACCAGACAGCCGTCGGCCAGCCCCCGGCAGGCCTCGGCGAACTGCCACATGGCCGCCGGGTCCTCGGGGGAGCCGAAGTTGAGGCAGTCGGAGACGGCCAGCGGCTTGGCGCCGGTGGTCGCCACGTTGCGGTACGCCTCGGCCAGCGCGAGCTGCGCCCCGGTGTACGGGTCGAGCTTGGTGTAGCGCCCGTTGCCGTCCGTGGCGACGGCGACACCGAGGTTGGTGTCGGGGTCGATCCGGACGATGCCCGAGTCCTCGGGCTGCGCCAGCACCGTGTTGCCCTGGACGAAGCGGTCGTACTGGTCGGTGATCCACGCCTTGGAGGCCTGGTTCGGGGAGGAGACCAGCGCGAGCACCGAGGCGCGCAGCTCGTCGCCGCCGACCGGGCGGGCGAGCGCGTTGGCGTCGTCGGCCTGGAGCGCGTCCTGCCAGGCGGGACGGGCGTACGGGCGCTCGTAGACCGGGCCCTCGTGGGCCACGGTGCGCGGCGGGACGTCCACGATCTGCTCGCCGTGCCAGAAGATCTCCAGCCGCTCGCCGTCGGTCACCTCACCGATGACGGTGGCGATCACGTCCCACTTCTCGCAGATCTCCATGAACCGGTCGACCTTGCCCGGCTCCACGATCGCGCACATGCGCTCCTGCGACTCGCTCATGAGGATCTCCTCGGGCGAGAGCGTCGCGTCACGCAGCGGCACGGTGTCGAGCTCGACCCGCATGCCACCGGAGCCGGCGGACGCCAGCTCGCTCGTCGCGCAGGACAGACCGGCGCCGCCGAGGTCCTGGATGCCGGCGACGAGGTCCTCGCGGAAGATCTCCAGGGTGCACTCGATGAGCAGCTTCTCCTGGAAGGGGTCGCCGACCTGCACGGCGGGCCGCTTGGTGGGGCCGCTTTCGGAGAAGGTCTCGGAGGCGAGCACCGAGACGCCGCCGATGCCGTCGCCGCCGGTCCTGGCACCGTAGAGGACGACCTTGTTACCGGGGCCGGAGGCCTGGGCGAGGTGGATGTCCTCGTGCTTCATCACGCCCACGCACAGCGCGTTGACCAGCGGGTTTCCCTGGTAGCAGGAGTCGAAGACGACCTCGCCGCCGATGTTGGGCAGGCCCAGGCAGTTGCCGTACCCGCCGACGCCGGCCACAACGCCAGGCAGGACGCGCTTGGTGTCGGGGTGGTCGGCGGCACCGAAGCGCAGCGGGTCCATCACGGCGACCGGGCGGGCGCCCATGGCGAGGATGTCGCGGACGATGCCGCCCACGCCGGTGGCCGCGCCCTGGTACGGCTCGATGTAGCTGGGGTGGTTGTGCGACTCGACCTTGAAGGTGACCGCGTACCCCTGGCCGACGTCCACGACGCCCGCGTTCTCGCCGATTCCGACGAGCATCGCGTCGTTCTGCGGGGCCTTCTCGCCGAACTGCTTCAGGTGGATCTTGCTGCTCTTGTACGAGCAGTGCTCGGACCACATGACGGAGTACATGGCGAGTTCGGCACCGGTCGGGCGGCGGCCGAGAATTTCCCTGACGCGCTCGTACTCGTCCTGCTTCAGGCCGAGTTCGGCCCACGGCTGATCCGTGTCGGGGGTTTCGGTGGCGTGCTTGACGGTATCGAGGGTCATGACGACGTGACCAGCTTCCTCAGGATCGAGGTGAAGAAACCGAGACCGTCGGTGCGACCGGTGCCGATCAGCGACTCGACGGCGTGTTCGGGGTGGGGCATGAGGCCGACCACATTGCCCGCCTCATTGGTGATTCCGGCGATGTCGCGCAGCGAGCCGTTGGGGTTCCAGTCCGCGTACCGGAAGACGACCCGCCCCTCGGCCTCAAGGGCGTCAAGGGTGTGTTCGTCGGCGGTGTACCGGCCGTCGATGTTCTTCAGCGGGATGCTGATCTCCTGGCCCGCTTCGTAATCGGCGGTCCAGGCGGTCCGGTTGTTCTCGACCGTCAGCTTCTGGTCGCGGCAGATGAAGTGCAGGTGATTGTTGCGCAGCATCGCGCCGGGCAGCAGGTGGCTCTCCGTCAGCACCTGGAAACCGTTGCAGATACCGAGGACCGGAAGACCGTCCTTCGCGCCCGCGATGACGGTCTCCATCACCGGCGAGAAGCGCGAAATGGCCCCGGCCCGCAGATAGTCGCCGTAACTGAAACCGCCGGGCAGGACGACCGCGTCGACCTGCTTGAGGTCCTTGTCACGGTGCCACAGGGCCACCGGCTCGGCGCCGGCCAGACGCACCGCGCGCTGGGTGTCGCGGTCGTCGAGGGTGCCCGGAAAAGTGACGACACCAATACGTGCGGTCACTGTTTTTCTCCGTTCGGTTCTCCGCCCGCTCGGCGAGCGCGCGCGTCGGGGGTCGTCAACGACCCGGTGAGCTCGTGTGCGTCGCTCACGAGTCGACCCTCACGGTGAAATCCTCGATCACGGTGTTGGCGAGGAAGGTCTCGGCCATCTCGCGGATACGGCCGAGGGCGGCGTCGTCGACCGGCCCCTCGACTTCGAGTTCAAAGCGCTTGCCCTGCCGGACATCTGCGATTCCCTCGAACCCGAGACGCGGCAGCGCACGCTGCACCGCCTGGCCCTGGGGGTCGAGGATCTCCGGCTTGAGCATGACGTCGACTACGACGCGTGCCACGGTCACTCCCGGTGGTGGTGTTGCGTGAGACGTCCCTCAGCGTACCCCGTACGAAAATCTACGCGAGTAGATATGGGTCGAAATGCGTGCGGAAATCAGGCGGCGGTCATTGCTCCAGGGACACGCTGAGGAAATATTTCGGGGCTTCCCGTCACAATGTTTCCCGATGTACAAATGAAAAGTATTGACCCGGGCCGCTCGGATTCGATACAACATCGACGGTCATCACAGGTGCGAACCTGTTCCGCACGAAAGGACCCATCCATGGCGCAGCGCGTAGTGGTCACCCTCTCCGACGATCTCGACGGCGGCGAAGCGGAGGAAACGATCACTTTCGGCCTGGACGGGAAGTCCTACGAGATCGACCTCTCGACCGTCAATGCGGACAAACTGCGCGATGCGCTCTCTCCGTACGTCGAGGCGGGGCGCAAGCACGCCCGCTCCGGCAAGACCTACAAGCGCACCTCGGTAGCCCCCGACCCGGCGGCGGTGCGCGCCTGGGCCCGCTCGAACGGCTTCGACGTGCCGCCGCGCGGCCGCATCCCCAAGAAGGTCTACGAAGCGTTCACCGACGCCAGTTGAGCCGCCGGCCGGGCCGATTGGACAGGCACCCCGGGTGATCCGCTACAGTTTGGAACACGCCGAGGGCAGGGCCGAAAAGGCCAGGTCAGCGGAGGTCACGCGGGTGTAGCTCAGTAGTAGAGCGCCCCCCTTCCAGGGGGGAGGCGCAGTGTGCGATTCCTGTCACCCGCTCTGACTGCCATACCTGATCCCGCTGTTCAATGGGATCAGGTACAGTGGTCGCCGTGCGGACGTGGCTCAGTTGGTAGAGCATCACCTTGCCAAGGTGAGGGTCGCGAGTTCGAATCTCGTCGTCCGCTCTTGTACGAAGGCCCTTGACCGGATTCCGGTCGGGGGCCTTCGTCGTGTCGGTCCCGGCCCGGCGGATCAAGAGGGGCCAATATCAGGTTTGGCGCCTGCGCGGGGCTCGGTTAGAGTAGGCCTCGCAACACCGCAGGCGGACGTAGCTCAGCTGGTAGAGCGCAACCTTGCCAAGGTTGAGGTCGCGAGTTCGAACCTCGTCGTCCGCTCCACAGGTACGAGGGCCCCGGATCATCCGATCCGGGGCCCTCGTCGTTTCACCGGGCGGGTCGCCAGGTGTGTCACCAGGTGTGTCACCAGGCGGTGCCCGTCAGCCTTTCGAAGGCCTCGATGTACTTGGCGCGGGTCTGCTCGACCACCTCGGCGGGCAGCGCGGGCGGCGGCTGCTCGCTCCCGCGGTCCCAGCCGGAGGCCGGCGAGGTCAGCCAGTCGCGCACGAACTGCTTGTCGTACGAGGGCTGCGGGTGCCCCGGCTCCCAGAGGTCGGCGGGCCAGAAGCGCGACGAGTCCGGGGTCAGCACCTCGTCGGCGATGGTGAGCGTCTCGCCGTCGAAGCCGAACTCGAACTTCGTGTCGGCCAGGATGATGCCCCGCTCGCGCGCGATGTCCCGGGCCCGCCCGTATACGGCCAGCGTCGCCTGGCGCAGCTGGGCGGCGGTGTCCGCGCCCACCTGGCGGGCGACCTCCTCGTACGGCACGTTCTCGTCGTGCTCGCCGACCGCGGCCTTCGTCGCCGGGGTGAAGATCGGCGCGGGCAGCTCGGAGCCGTCGACCAGCCCCTCCGGAAGGGTCACCCCGCACACCGTGCGGTCCTGCTCGTACTCGGCCAGCCCGGACCCGGTCAGATAGCCCCGGGCGACACACTCCACCGGCACCATCCGCAGCGACCTGCAGACCGTGGTGCGGCCCGCCCAGTCGGCGGGGGCGCCCTCGGGGACCTCCGTGGAGATGACGTGGTGCGGCACGATGTCGGCCAGCTGGTCGAACCACCACAGGGACAACCGGGTGAGCACCCGGCCCTTGTCCGGGATCTCGGTGGGCAGCACCCAGTCGTACGCGGACATCCGGTCGCTGGCCACCATCACCAGCTCTCCGGCCTCGTTCTGGTACAGGTCGCGCACCTTGCCGGTGTGCAGATGCACCAGCCCTGGCACGCGCACGGGCTCGGGCTTGTCGACGAATCCGGACATGGGTCCTCCCCGGTCGGCGGTTCAGCTCCCGATTCTCCCGCACGGCGTGCGTCCCGGCGCGCGCCGGGTCCGCTGAGGGCCGCACCGGATCGCGCGGTCCTCTGGACCAGGAGCCCACGCTGCTCCTGCTCACAGCACTGGCCGACGCCCCCGGCACGGCTACGCCCTCATCCAGGAAATCTCCGCGATCTCCGAAGGCCGCGTCACCATGCGCACCGGGACGCTGTACGGCGCGCTGGACCGGCTGCTCGGACAGGGGCTGATCCGCGTCGACCGGGAGGAGATCGTGGACGGCCGAGCCCGGCGCACCTACGCCCTGACGGACAGCGGCCGGGCCGCACCCACGGCCGAGGCCGAACGGCTGCTGACACTGGCGGCCGAAGCCGAACGGCGGCTGGGCCGCCGGGTGCAGCCGCGCACGGCGGGGGGAATGGCATGAGCGAGCCGATCACCGGAGTGCTGCGGCTCGCACTGCGGCTGTACCCCGCCGCGTACCGCCGGGACCGCCAGGACGAGATCGCCGGGGTGTTCGCCGACACGACGACGGGCGCGGGGCGGATCGGCACCGCGCGCGAGGCCTTCGACGTCGCCGCGCACGGACTGCGGCTGCGTACCCGCCTGACCTCCGCACGCCTCCCTGGACGGCTGGCGGCCGAGACGGCTCCGGCCGGGCCCACCTCGCGGTGGCCGCGGTGTGGGTGCTGGCGATGGGCGCGGCGCTCTTCGGCCGCTGGACGGCGGCGCGGGCACTGGCGGCAGTGGCGGGGGCCGGGACGCTGGTCTTCGTGGCCCTGCTGAACTCCGAGTCCCTGGAGTACTCCCGCCACGTCGGCGGGCCGGACAGGACCGTGATCCTGGCGTGGCTGGCCTCGGGGCCGGCGTGGTCGCTGCTGCTGGTGGCCGCCCCGCCGGATCTGCTCGGCGGCGCGGGGCGGGCGCGGCAGCGGGCCGTCGCGCTCGCGTTCCTGGTGGCCCTGGCCATCCAGGCTTCCTCGACCGTGATTCCCGGCCGGGTGCTCCAGTATCTGCTGTTCCCCGCGATGATCGCCTGCGTGGGACTGCTGTGCGCCGATCGGGAGCGGCTGCTGCCCCTGGGGGTCGCTCTCGCCTTCCTGCCCCTGGGACTCGGCACCACGCTGCTTCTCATCCTTGATTCCCTGCGCGGACTACGGCACGGCTATCCGGACCAGCAGCCCTACGGCCTTGTCCTCGCCGCCGCACTGGTCGTGTGCGCGGCCGTGGCGGCCGTACGGCTACGGCGACCGCGCCTGAGCAGGGCCTAACCGCGCTTGCTGATCCGGTCCAGGAGGTTGGCGGTCGCGCGCTGGATACGCGGGTCCACATGGCCGGGGCGGTCCAGCGCGGGCGACCACGCGAAGGTGCCGGAGGCGAAGACGAGGGCGCCGCTGGGGGCCTGGTAGAGGGAGGTCTCCTGGTGGCGGGGGCGGCCGGCGGTGTCCTCGTACGGGGAGTGGGCCAGCAGGATGCGGCTCCGGGTGGGCGGGAGGGACGTACGGGGGAAGTAGCGGTCGGCCTCGCCCGCCACCAGGCCGGGGATCTCCTCGCCGTCGGCGGCGCCGGTGGCCTCCCAGAGCCAGTGACCGGCGTTGCGGACGACCAGGGGCGACGGCTCCGGGACCCGGCCGGCGTACTGGATGCCGAGGATCAGCTGCTCGGGCTCGCCCTGGTCCCGCCACAGGGCGGTGCGGCCGCGGGGGTCGGAGCGGCGCTTGCGGCAGCTGAGCAGGCGGTGCGGCTCACCGGCGGGGGACGGATCGAGCTCGACCTGCCAGTACATGGTGTTGGCGGAGAGGAAGACCAGCGAAGTGCCCTGGTCGCGGGCGGCCTCGACGGCCCGGCGCATGGGCACCGACCAGTACTCGTCGTGGCCGGGGAAGACCAGGCCCCGGTAGCGGCCGGGGTCGACGCGGCCGGCGTGCAGATCGCGGGCGTCGGCGTAGGCGAGGTCGTAGCCGTAGCGCTCGGCCCAGCGGATGAAGTCGTAGGCGTGGCCGACGTGGAGGGGCAGGCCCGCGCCGGCGTAGGGGCGGTCGAAGGAGACGGTGACGGCGGCGTCCTCCTCGCCGAGCAGCCGGCCCCGGTCGTCCCACGCGTGATAGAGGCTGGCGCCGGTGTGGCCGTCCTCCGGGTAGAGGTTGTACGCCTGCCAGGTGATGTCGGGCAGCAGGAGCAGCAGGTCGGCGACGGCCTCCGGGTCGCGGACGGTGAAGGGGACATGGCTGCGGTAACCGTCGTCGGTGGTGAGTACGGCGACGTAGGCCCCGGTCTTCCAGTACGAGGGGACCTGGAGGCGCCACGACTGCCACCAGTGGTGGCAGGAGATGGTGCGGCCGGCGGCCAGCGGCAGCGGCTGGACGATGCCGGAGAGCCGGGGGCTGGTGGTGACCTGGGCGGCGCCGTCGCCGCCGTAGTGGCCGATGCGGTAGATGTCGATGCCGAACTGCTGGGGCGGGTCGACGGTGACGCGGAAGTCGATGGCCTCGCCGGGGGCCACCGCGCCCGTGGAGGCGAAGCCCTTGATCTGGCGCTTCACGTCGTCCGAGGAGCGCGGGCCGGGGCTCTTGCGGGGGCGGGGGACGCTCTCGCCGCTGCTGACGGCGAGGTCGACGTACCAGGGGACGACCTGGCCGGTCTCCTCGTCCAGATACTCGGTCGTGCCGCGCAGCCACGGCACCGGGCCCTGGCCGAAGGGGTCGCCGACCCCGTGCGCCAGCGCGCCTGACTGCCAACGGCGGACTCTCTCCGGTCCCACGGCGCTCCCCTCCTCGTCCCGCTCCCCCGAGGTGGTGTAGGTGCGTTTGCGGGTCCAGCACATCACATAAAGCACGCACGCCGTTACTGTTCGTGGCGAATTGATGCACAAATTCGGTCAGTTCTCCACGCCTCGTCAGACAAGGCGGACCGGCTTCTCCAGCCGGACGCCGACCGCGCCGAGCCAGGAGCGCAGCGGCGCCGGGTCGGCGTTCTCGACCAGCCGCAGCACCGGCCAGGCGAGGTCGGCCCTGCGGGCGCCGTTGACCAGCAGGGTCGGGCCGTCGAGCCAGTCGAGTCCCGGGGCGGCGCCGGCGGTGTCCACCGCCGCGCAGCAGACCATGGCGGTGACATGGTCGGTGAGCAGTTCCCGGCCCGTGCGGGGCGGAAGGAGCTGGTACACCGCCGGCGCCGCGGGATCCTCGGGGTCTTTGGCGCCGGGTATACGGCGGGCCGCCTCCTCCTCGCGGGCGACATGGCCGGTGATCCGGGCGGCCAGCTCCTCGCTGCCGCCGGCGGCGAGGCGGTCCAGGACCCGGGCCAGGGTGGCGCGGCCCGGCTCGTCCAGCACCTCGGGCGGCAGCGAGGCGCGCCGGGCGTGCACGCCCATCAGCAGTCTCTCCGGGGCCGGCGCGGGCTGGGTGACATCCGCCGCGGCCGGTCCGCCGGACGGGGTCCGTACGACCGGGCCGCCCACCTCGTCCAGCACGGTGACGAGCCGGGCGGCGTCACTGCGCCAGATCCGGTCGACGACCTCCTCGGGATAGGTGTCCCAGCCGACCGGCGCCCAGTCGGGGCCGGGGCGCTGCGGCCCGGCGTGGAAGAGCCGGGCGGCGAGCAGCGAGGCGGCCTCGTCCACCGTGCCGGGCTCTTCGAGCAGATCGCAGGCCGGGCGCTCGCCGAGCCGTGACTCGAAGCCCTCCGCGAGCCGGTCCCGGCGGGACAGCTCGGTCAGCGCGGCCACCACGCCGGCGTCCAGCCGGGACGGCCAGCGGCCCATCCGCCAGGCCGGCAGGGCGACCCTGGTCAGCAGCCGGTCCCAGCCCGCGTAGGCCAGGCCGACCTGTTCCTGGGCCACGATCCGCAGGCCGTAGTCGACCGCCTGCGCCCGCTCGGACGCCGAGGCGGCCACCGCCCGTTCCATCTCGGCGGCGTGCGCCCGGCAGCCGCGCAGCAGCAGCCGGGCGACCCACCCGAGGAAGGCGTACGCGGGGCGCACGAGCCGTCGTGCGCCGCGCCGGCCCGAGGACTGGGCGCTGATGGCCACCGCCGCGTCCAGACCGCGTACGAAGCGACGGGCCGCGGCTATGTCCGGATCCGCGGCGGGGCCGGTGCCGGCCACCACGGGGGCGAGCAGGGCCCGTAGCTCGGCCACCCGCATCCACCACATGAAGGGCGAGCCGATGACGAGGACCGGGGCGGTGGGGGAGGCCGGCGCGACCGGGGAGTCCGGGGCACCCTTCGCCGTGCGACGGCGGCGGGACCGGGACTGGTGTGTCCGGTCCTCCAGCCAGCTGTCGCAGTCGGGCGTCAGCTCTATCGAGGAGGGCGCCGGGACCTGGAGGCGTACCGCCAGGTCCCGGACCATCCGGTAGAGATCGGGCGCGGCGGACTCGGCCACCGGCACGGTGGGGCTGACGGCGGGCCTGGCCCGTACGATCACGGCCGCGACGGCAGCCGCGAGCAGCAGCACGAGCACGGCACACCCGACCACCGGCCAGCGGACGGTGTGCGAGGTGTCGCCGGCGATCCGGCCGGTCGCTCCGCCCACGAGCAGGACGACCGCCACGGCTGCGGGCAGCAGGGCGACCGCCAGCGCGGTGCCGCGGATCCGCAGCACCGACATCGCGCGGGCCTGCGCGAATCCCTCACCTGCTTCTCCGGCCAATGTGCTGCTCACCCCCAGCCGACCCAGCCGACGCGACCGCATGCCTGTGCATGTCCCCACTGTCGCACCGCCCACTGACACCGCAATGTCCGTACGGCCAGTTGCCGCAGCGCGGCAGTGCACTTGCCGGGAACCCTAGTTGGGGAGCGGGGCGGAGTCATCCATATGGCCCAGTCATCACCCCATGGAGTGGCTTTGGTCAGAGCCGGTCAGAAGATCGGTTACCCTTCGGCGGCCGGAGCGCCGGCCGACTCGGCCGTCGTGACCGCCGCTGTCGTGGCCGCAGCGGCGGCGGCCGCCAGGGCCGCGATGTCCGTACGGTGGTGGGAGCCGTCCAGCGTGATCCGCTCCACCGCCCGGTAGGCCCGCTCACGGGCCTTGCCGAGACCGGAGCCGGTCGCCGTGACCGACAGGACACGGCCGCCCGCGCTGACGGTCCGCCCCTCGGCGTCGAGCCTGGTGCCCGCGTGCAGGACGTAGGCGTGCTCGTCCTTGTCCGCGACCGCTTCCAGACCCGTGATGGGGTCACCGGTCCGGGGGGTGTCCGGGTAGTTGTGCGAGGCGATCACGACGGTCACCGCGGCGCCGTCACTCCAGCGCAGGGTGGGGAAGGCCGCGAGGGTGCCGTTGGCCGAGGCGCGCAGCAGACCGGCCAGCGGGGTCTTGAGCCGGGCCAGCACGACCTGGGTCTCCGGGTCGCCGAACCGCGCGTTGAACTCGATGACGCGCACGCCGCGCGAGGTGATCGCCAGCCCCGCGTAGAGCAGGCCCGAGAACGGGGTGCCCCGGCGGCGCAGCTCGTCCACGGTCGGCTGCAGGACGGTCCGCTCGACCTCGTCCACCAGCTTCGGGTCCGCCCACGGCAGCGGGCTGTAGGCGCCCATACCGCCGGTGTTCGGGCCCTGGTCGGCGTCGAGCGCGCGCTTGAAGTCCTGGGCCGGCTGGAGGGGTACGACGGTCTCGCCGTCGGTCACCGCGAAGAGCGAGACCTCCGGGCCGTCCAGGAACTCCTCGATCACCACGCGCTCACAGGCGTTGGCGTGCGCGCGGGCCGCTTCGAGGTCGTCGGTGACGACGACGCCCTTGCCGGCCGCCAGCCCGTCGTCCTTGACGACGTACGGCGCGCCGAAGGCGTCCAGCGCCCGGTCCACCTCGGTGGGGGTCGTGCACACATAGCTGCGGGCCGTGGGCACGCCCGCGGCGGCCATCACGTCCTTCGCGAAGGCCTTGGACCCCTCCAGGGCCGCCGCCTCCCGGCTCGGGCCGAAGCAGTCGACGCCCCGTGCGCGCACCGCGTCGGCCACTCCGGCCACCAGCGGCGCCTCCGGGCCGACCACGACGAGGTCCGCCTCCAGGCGCACGGCGAGGTCGGCCACCGCGGCGCCGTCGAGGGCGTCGACGACGTGCAGCTCCGCCACGTCGGCGATGCCGGCGTTGCCGGGCGCGCAGTGCAGCGCGCTCACGTCGGGGTCGAGGGACAGGGCACGGCACAGGGCGTGTTCGCGGGCTCCGCCGCCGATGACAAGGACCTTCACGCGCCCAGCGTATCGGCCTCCGGCCCTGGTCCGGCCCCGGGGCCGCCGGGCCGGGGCCGGACCACCCGCACGACCGGCCTCCCCCGGGGTCCGTCCGGGTGGACCCCGGCGGTGGCCGAGCGCGGCGGAGGCGACCGGGCCCCGTAAGGACGGGTCACTCGTTCGGGTGGCGGAGGTATAGGCGTATACCTGACCACGGGCCACGAACGGAGGGAAAAGTCAGGATCGGGCCTGCACGGTCAGCCGTTCGGCGGTAAGAAGGTGGCCGATCGGTCGGGAGGTCCGCCGGAATGCGAGGGAGCGCGCAGTGAGCCAGCCGGACATGTATCCCGAGGAAGCCCCACGGGACCGGGAGCGGGATCCGGAGCGGGACCGGGAGACCCCCGAGAGGCGGCAACGGGAGGATCTGCGCGCGCTGCCGTTTCCGCTGGGCGACTGGGGGGAGCCGGCCGAGCGGCTGGAGGAGCTGTACCGGTGGGCCGAGGAGGGCGCGCTGCGCACCGCCGACTGGTATCTCGGGGACCGGGTCCACAAGCGCCGCTGGGCCCGTGCGCTGCGGCTCGGCGCGGCGTTGAGCACCGCCACCGGCGCCGTGCTGGCCCTGACCGGGCCGTTGCGCGGGGCGGTGATCGCGCTGCTCGCCGCCGCGATCTGCGTGGGCCTGGACCGGGCCTTCGGCCTGTCGGCCGGATGGATGCGCGATGTCGCGACGGCGCAGGCCGTACAACGCAGGCTCGACACGCTGCGCTTCGACTGGGCGTCGGAGTCCGTGCGTGAGGTGCTGGGTCCCACCGAGGGCACGGCCGCCGAGGCGGCCGAGCGGTGCCTGGGGGTGCTGCGGCGCTTCAGCGACGACGTGTCGGAACTCGTGCGCACGGAAACCGCCGACTGGATGGTGGACTTCCACGCCGCGAGCCCGCAGTTGCGCACGCAGTCACTGGCCGGAGGCTGGGGACAGCGGGCCGAGAGCGGCGCGCCCGTGGGCCGGTTCCCGCTGCTGCCCGGCGGGCGGCCGAACATGCCGCGCCAGCGGCCCCCCGAGGGGCCGCGCGCGAGCTGACGCGAGGCCCGGCCGGGACCTGCCTGGACCGCCTGCCGGGACCGGCCGGGCCCAGGGGGGACCCGCCGGGACCGGCGGTGGCCGGTCCCGGCGGACCGGTCAGCTGAAGACGATCATCGAGCCCTGCCCCAGGGAGCGGGTCGCCGCCGCGTGCAGGCCCAGCCAGACGTGGCGTTCACGGGCGAAGGGGCTGTCGTCCGCGGGACCGTACGGCATCGGCGACGGCTCCTCCAGGTCCGTGGCGCGGACCGGGGGCGCGGGCGGCGGGGGCGGGTTGCGGGGATCGATGCCGATGACCGGGGCGACCAGCTCCAGTTCGCGCAGCAGGCCGTGGGAGGAGCCCAGCGGGCCGCCGCCTTCGAGGAGTTCGTCGCTGACGACGGGCTGGGCGAAGTCGAGCGGGACGTATCCGCCGGCGTGGTCGTAGTGCCAGACCAGGTGCGACTGCTGGGCCGTGGCCTCGAACATTTCCAGCAACTGCTCGTAGTCGCCGCCGAGTTCGTCGACCGGGGTGACCTCCAGGCCCTGCAGGTGCAGCAGATACGCGCGCCTGAGGAAGTGCAGCGCGTCGTAGTCGAAGCCCGCGACGGGCGCGACGTCGCCGGAGAGTCCCGGCATATAGCTGTAGACGGGCACCGGAGGCAGTCCGGCCTCGCTCAACGCCTTGTCATAGCGGGCGATTTCCTCGGCGAACGGGTTTTCCGGGCTGTGACAGAGCACATCCACGAGGGGAACCAGCCACAAGTCGCAGGCCACAGGCAACGCTCCAAGTCCGTCGTCAGGTTCGGGACAGCGTAGTGGGATGTGCGCTGTGCGTCAGGAGAGGGAGAGCTTGTCCACCAGTGCGAGCATGTGCTCGTTGTACTCGTTCATGATGCGCTGGACGGCGTCCGGGTCGCGGTCGGCGACGGCCGTGGTGAGCTCGACGTGGTCCGACCAGCACAGTCCGGCAGGCGAGGGCGCCTTGCGCAATAAGGGCACCGCGTAGACCCAGGTGTGCGTGCGCAGGCGGTCCAGGAACTCGCCGATATGCGCGTTGCCGGCCAGGGCCGTGCCCTCGCGCCAGAAGCGCAGGTCGTGGCCGATGAGGATGTCCAGTTCCCCGGCGCGCGCGGCGCGGGCCGCGGCCTCGGCCCTGCGGCGTACGGACGCGAGCGCGGTGGGCTCGGCCTCGCGCATGCCGCGGGCGGCGATACGGCGGAAGATGCCGTCGGTGACCAGGGTGCGGGCCTCCAGCATCGACCGGAAGTCCCTGAGGGTGAAGCGGCGCACCTGGAAGCCGCGGTGCTGCTCCAGGTCGAGCAGGCCCTGCGCGGCGAGGTCGACCAGCGCCTCACGGACGGGCGTGGCGGAGACCCCGTACAGCTCGGCGATCTCCTTGACGGTGAAGTGGTGGCCCGCCTGGAGTCTGCCGGTGAGCACCTCGTCGCGCAGCGCGTCGGCGATCTGCTGCCGCAGGCTGCTCCGTCTGACGGGTGTGCTGTCCGGCATGTTCCTCCTCCGCCTCATCCGTGACGAGGCCGTGGCCCCCGCCAACCTTAGGTGAGGGCCACGACAAAGCGTTACGCGAGACAGCGGAGTGACAGACAGAACAAGCGGGACAGGCGCGACAACGCGGTAAGGCCTTACACGGTGTGCGCGTCCGCGACCGACAGGGCCTCGTCGAGGAGTGCGAGGCCTTCCTTGGCCTCGGCATCGCTGATGTTGCAGGCCGGGACGACGTGCGTGCGGTTCATGTTCACGAAGGGCCACAGGCCGCTGCGCTTGCAGGCCGCCGCGAACTCGGCCATCGGCGCGTTGGCGGCGCCCGCCGCGTTGTAGGGCACCAGCGGCTCGCGGGTCGCCTTGTCCTTGACCAGCTCCAGCGCCCAGAACATGCCCAGGCCGCGCACCTCGCCGACGCTCGGATGGCGGTCGGCGATGGCGCGCAGCCCGGGGCCGATGATGTCGGCCCCGACGCGGGCGGCGTTGTCGACCACGCCCTCGTCCTCCATCACGTGGATGGTGGCGACGGCGGCGGCGCAGGCCAGCGGGTGGCCGGAGTAGGTCAGACCGCCGGGGTAGGGGCGGGTGGCGAAGGTGGCCGCGATCTCCTCGCTGATGGCGACGCCGCCGAGCGGTACGTAGCCGGAGTTGACGCCCTTGGCGAAGGTCAGCAGGTCGGGCGTGACGCCGAAGTGCTCGGCGGCGAACCACTTGCCGGTGCGGCCGAAGCCCGCCATGACCTCGTCGAAGGTGAGGATGATGCCGTGGCGGTCGCAGATCTCGCGTACGCCCTGGAGGTAGCCGGGCGGCGGGGTCATGATCCCGGCGGTGCCGGGGACGGTCTCCAGGATGATCGCGGCGATGGTGGCCGGGCCCTCGAAGGCGATGGTGTCCTCAAGGTGCTGGAGCGCGCGCTGGGTCTCCTGCTCCTCGGTCTCGGAGTAGAACGCCGAGCGGTACAGGAACGGCGCCCAGAAGTGGACGACGCCCGCCGCGCCCAGGTCGGACGGCCAGCGGCGCGGGTCGCCGGTCAGGTTGATCGCGGTGGAGGTGGCGCCGTGGTACGAGCGGTAGGCGCTCAGCACCTTGTGCCGGCCGGTGTGCAGCCGGGCCAGGCGTATGGCGTTCTCCACGGCCTCGGCGCCGCCGTTGGTGAAGAAGATCTTGTTCAGGTCGCCCGGGGTGCGCTCGGCGATCAGCCGGGCCGCCTCGGAACGGGACTCGATCGCGAAGGCGGGCGCGAAGGTGGTCAGCCTGCCCGCCTGCTCCTGGATCGCGGCGACGACCCTGGGGTGCTGGTAACCGATGTTGGTGTAGACCAGACCGCTGGAGAAGTCGAGGTACCGCTTGCCGTCGTAGTCCCAGAAGTACGAGCCTTCGGCGCCGGCCACCGCGAGCGGATCGATGACCTCCTGCGCGGACCAGGAGTGGAAGACGTGGGCGCGGTCGGCGGCCTTGACGGCGGCTCCGGTCTCGGGGTCAGCGTGAGGAAGGGTCATACGCCCCAGGCTAGGGAATCGCCGCGTCGGCAGGCCACCGTCACCCTGTATGGCGCTCGCCACTCACGCCGACAGTCTGTCGGGGTAAGGGGCGAGCGCCATGGCGGGCGGCCCTTACCGGGCGCCCCGTGCGGGCTCGTCGGACCTACCGGCTCGCCGGACCTACAGGAAGGAGTTGATCTCGATGGTCTCGGTGCGGCCCGGGCCGACACCGATCGCGGAGATCGGCGCGCCGGACATCTCCTCCAGCGCCTTCACGTAGTCCTGCGCGTTCTTGGGCAGGTCGTCGAAGGTCTTCGCCTTGCTGATGTCCTCGGACCAGCCCGGCAGGTACTCGTAGACCGGCGTGGCGTGGTGGAAGTCGGTCTGGCTGAACGGCAGTTCCTCGAACCGCTCACCGTCGATCTCGTAGGCGACGCAGACCGGGATCTGCTCCCAGCCGGTGAGGACGTCGAGCTTGGTGAGGAAGAAGTCGGTGAGGCCGTTGACCCGGGTCGCGTAGCGGGCGATGACCGCGTCGAACCAGCCGCAGCGCCGGTCGCGGCCGGTGGTCACACCGCGCTCGCCGCCGATCCTGCGCAGCGCCTCGCCGTCCGCGTCGAGCAGTTCGGTCGGGAACGGGCCGGCACCGACACGGGTGGTGTAGGCCTTGAGGATGCCGATGACCCGGGTGATCTTCGTCGGGCCGATGCCGGAGCCGGTGCAGGCACCGCCGGCGGTCGGGTTGGACGAGGTGACGAAGGGATACGTGCCGTGGTCGACGTCGAGCAGGGTGCCCTGGCCGCCCTCCAGGAGAACGACCTTGTCCTGCTCCAGCGCCTGGTTGAGGACCAGGGTGGTGTCGGTGACGTAGTCCTTGATCTGCTCCGCGTAACCCAGGTACTCCTCGACGACCTGCTCGGCGCTGATCGCGCGGCGGTTGAAGAGCTTGACCAGCACCTGGTTCTTGTCGTTGAGTGCGGCGTCGACCTTCTGGACCAGGATCGACTCGTCGAAGAGGTCCTGAACCCGGATGCCGACCCGGTTGATCTTGTCGGCGTAGGCGGGGCCGATGCCGCGCCCGGTGGTCCCGATCTTGCGCTTGCCGAGGAAGCGCTCGGTCACCTTGTCGATGGTCTGGTGATACGGAGTGATCAGGTGAGCGTTACCGCTGATCAGGAGCTTGGACGTGTCGATGCCGCGCTCGTTCAGCCCGCTCAGCTCGGAGAGCAGGACCGCCGGGTCGATGACGACACCGTTTCCGATGACCGGGGTGCACCCCGGCGACAGGATTCCGGAGGGGAGGAGATGCAGCGCGTACTTCTGGTCACCGACGACGACGGTGTGGCCGGCGTTGTTGCCGCCCTGGTAACGCACTACATAGTCGACCGAGCCACCGAGCAGGTCGGTGGCCTTCCCCTTGCCTTCGTCACCCCACTGAGCACCGAGCAGCACAAGTGCGGGCACAGGCGTACACCCCTTCCGGGCGGGGCATGTCCAACGTGCGCAGAGCCGTCGAACCGGTGCCCCGGAATAGACGAAGCCCCTGGCGCAAGACGGCGCAAGGGGCTCTTGCACCGAGATATTACCTGAGGAAGGACCAAGGTGTCGGCTCAGCGACCGGGACATCCCCCGGCATCCGGCCGGGGGCACTCCCTGCTGGTGGTCATCGACCCGGCGGCCCGTGCCATGGACGGCGAATCCGTGCGAATCGCAAAGGATGTCCTGTGCGCGGGGTCTTCCTCCGTAAAGATCGCACTTCCCGACACGGCGGAAGAAGTGGACCGGGCGCTGGTCCACCGGGGAAGGCGGCGGCCGGTCGTCATCGGTGACGACGCGGCGCTGCTGCGCGCGCTGCGCACGCTGCACCGGGAGCGCGCGCTCGGCGACGCCCCGGTGGCGCTGGTGCCGGTCGGGCACCGGGCGTCGCTGCCGCTGGCCCGGGCGCTGGGCGTGCCGTCCGGGGCGGTGCCGGCGGCGCGGGCGGTGCTGGACGGGGCGGAACGGGAGCTGGATCTGCTGGTCGACGAGAGCGGCGGGATCGTGGTCGGCGCGCTGCGCATCCCGTGCGGCGCCGTACCGCCCCCGGCCCGGCAGTGGTGGACACCGGTGGAACTGGCCGCGCGCTCGCTGGTGCGGTCCCTGGTGCCGGCCGGCCATCCGCAGCGGCTGCGCGTGGAGGCCGACGGCGTCCTGCTGGCCGATCTCGACCGGCCGGTGCGGGAGGTGTCGGTGCGTACGGCGCAGCAGCCCGGCTTCGCCGAGGTGCTGGTGCGCGGCCGCAACGGCGCGGGCCCGGTCTCGGTGGCGGCCCGTACCGTCACCGTCTCGGGGCGCGACTTCCGCTACCGGGCGGACACCTCGGTGACCGGGCCGGTGCGCACGCGCACCTGGACCCTGCAGCCGGCGGCCTGGCGGCTCACGGTGCCGCGCTGAGAATCAGCGCCCCCGGCCACCTACCGCCGGGGATCCCCGGTCCGGCGGTTGCGGGCAGGCGCGGCCGAAGGCCGCACGACGCGGTGGACTCCGGCGGTCACAGCGCCGGGCCCTGCCGGGCCTTGTGCTCGCGCCAGCGGTCCATCACGCCCAGCATCTCGTCGTGCAGGAACTCGAAGAAGGCGGCGGTCTCGGCCATCCGCATCCCGGCCGGCGTGTCGGGGCCCAGGGCCTCGGCACCGCCGCGCAGGGTGTTCCGCCAGCGCAGCAGGACCTGGTCGCGGCGGGTGATCGACTCGTACCAGAGGTCGTTGTGGACCCGGTAGCGCTCGCGCCGTGAGCCGGGCTCCCGCTCGCGGGAGACCATGCCGACCTGGGAGAGATAGCGCACCGCGCCGGAGACGGCCGCCGGGCTGATCCGCAGCCGCTCCCCCAGCTCGGCCGAGCTGAGCGCGCCGTCGTCGGAGGCGAGGAGAGCCGCGAAGACGCGGGCGGCCATCCGCTGCATGCCGGCTTCGACGAGCTCGGCGGCGAACCGCTCGACGAACGTCAGGGACTCGGCTTCCACGACCGCCTCCGTTCGAACACATCAGACGCAGGTGCCCGCTCCACCAGCGGCGCCTGCCCGCATCGGAGTTTACACTCTTCGCCATCTTCACAACTTCCTGAAAGTAGCGTACATTCAGAAACATGACGGAGGCAATCAGTGTGGCGGGACTGCACAAGTCCTTCGGCCGGACACACGCGTTGGACGGCCTGGACCTGACGGTCCGCACCGGAGAGGTGCACGGCTTCCTCGGCCCGAACGGCGCCGGGAAGTCCACGGCGATCCGCGTCCTGCTCGGCCTGCTGCGTGCCGACCGGGGCGCGGTGCGGCTGCTCGGCGGCGATCCGTGGCGGGACGCTGTCGAGCTGCACCGGCGGCTCGCGTATGTGCCGGGCGACGTCACGCTGTGGCGCGATCTGAGCGGCGGTGAGGTCATCGACCTGCTCGGCCGACTCCGCGGCGGCCTGGACGGCAACCGCAGAAAGGAGCTGCTGGAGCGCTTCGAGCTCGACCCGACGAAGAAGGGCCGGGCCTACTCCAAGGGCAACCGGCAGAAGGTCGCCCTGGTCGCCGCCTTCGCCTCCGACGTCGACCTGCTGATCATGGACGAGCCGACCTCCGGGCTCGACCCGCTCATGGAGGAGGTCTTCCGCGAGTGCGTCGTACGTGAGCGCGACCGGGGGCGGACGGTGCTGCTGTCCAGCCACATCCTCAGCGAGGTCGAGGCGCTGTGCGACCGCGTCAGCATCATCCGCAAGGGCCGCACCGTGGAGACCGGCACCCTGGCCGAGCTGCGTCATCTGACCCGCACCTCCGTCACCGCCGAGCTCGCCGGCCCGCCGAACGGGCTCGGCCGGCTGCCCGGCGTCCACGGGCTGGACGTCTCGGGCAGCCGCGTGAAGCTCCAGGTCGACACGGACAAGCTCGACGCGGTGCTTCGCCAGCTCGGCGAGTCGGGTGTCCGCAGCCTGATCAGCAGACCTCCGACACTGGAGGAGCTCTTCCTGCGGCACTACGAGGAAGAACCGGTCCGATGAGAGGCACGATGAGGGGCACCGGCATCCTCACCCTGCTCGCTCTGCGCCGCGACCGGATCATGATCCCGGCCTGGGTGCTGCCGCTCGCTCTGATGGTGGCCTCCACCGCCGCCGCCTTCGGCAAGCTGTACGACACCGGGGCGAAGCGGGCCGCCGTGGCGTCCAGCGCCACCGGAAACGGCTCGCTGCGCGCGCTGTACGGCCCGGTCTTCGACACCGGTACCGGCGGGCTGACGGCCTGGCGGACCCTGGCCTTCGGCGCGGCCCTGGCCGGGCTGATGGCTCTGCTGCTCGTCGTGCGGCACACCCGGGAGGAAGAGGAGGCCGGCCGGCTCGAACTGATCGGCGCCGGCGCGGTCGGGCGGCGGGCGCCGCTGACCGCCGCCCTCACCACCGCTTTCGGGGCCTCGCTGCTCCTCGGGCTGCTCGTCACCCTGGCCCTGCTCGGGCAGGGGGCCGCCGGAGCGCTGGCCCTCGGGCTCGCCTTCGCCGGCGCGGGGTGCGCGTTCGCCGCGGTCGCGGCGGTCACCGCCCAGCTGACGGAGAGCGCCCGGACCGCCAAGGGCATGGCCGGCGCCGTGCTGGCGCTCGCCTTCCTGCTCCGGGCGACGGGGGACGCCGGGTCCGGCACCCTGAGCTGGCTCTCGCCCCTGGGCTGGGCGGAGAACCTGCGGCCGTACGGGGGCGAACGCTGGTGGGTGGCCGGGCTGTTCGTGGTCTGGGTAGCCGGGCTCGTCGCCGTGGCCTACGCCCTGGTCGCCCGGCGCGACCTGGACGCCTCGCTGCTGCCCTCCCGTCCGGGTCCCGCGGAGGCCGGGCCCCGGCTGCACGGCGTCTTCGGGCTCGCCTGGCGGCTCCAGCGCGGCTCCCTGGCCGGCTGGGCCCTCGGCTTCGCCGTGGGCGGCGCCGCCCTCGGGGCCATCACCAACGGCGCGGCCGACCTCGTCCGCGACAACCAGCGGCTCGCCGACACCATGCGGTACATGGGCGGGGCGTCCGGGCTCGTGGACTCCTACCTCGCCGCGATGATCGGCGTCATGGGCATGATCGCCGCGGTCTATGCCGTGCAGGCGGTCCTGCGGCTGCACACCGAGGAGACCTCCGGCCGGGCCGAACCCGTCCTCAGCACCGGGGTCAGCCGGTTGCGGTGGGCCGCGAGCCACCTGTCCGTGGCAGCCGCCGGATCCGTTCTGCTGATGCTCCTCGCGGGGCTGACCATGGGCCTCGGCTACGGCGCCACCGTCGACGACACAGGCGGCCCGCCCGGACGGCTCGTCGGCGCCGGCCTCGTCCAGCTCCCGGCGGTCTGGGTGGTGGCGTCGGTCGCCCTGCTGCTCCACGGCCTGACGCCCAGGCTGGCGAAGGCGAGCTGGAGCGTGGCCTCACTGACCCTCGCCATCGGTCTCTACGGCCCCGCCCTCGGGCTCAACCACTGGGCGATGGACCTCTCGGTCTTCACCCACCTGCCCAAGGTTCCCTCCGCCGAGGTCACGGCCGGGCCGCTGCTGCTCCTGACCCTCCTCGCCGCGGCCCTGGGCGGCGCCGGGCTGGCCGCCCTGCGCCGCCGGGACCTCATAGCGTGACGTTCAGCGCGCTCAGGCCGCGGATGACGTAGCCCGGGTTCCACTCCGGCTCGGCGACCAGCCGCAGGCCCGGTGCCCGGCGCAGCAGGGTGCCGAAGGAGGCGGCGAGTTCGATCCGGGCCAGCGGGGCGCCCAGGCAGAAGTGGATGCCGGCGCCGAAGGTGACGTGCGGGTTCTCCGTCCGGTCCAGCAGCAGTTCGTCCGGGCGGTCGAAGCGGGCCGGGTCGCGGTTGGCCGAGCCGAAGATCAGCGCCACCTCGCTGCCCCGGGGAATGACCGTCCCGCCGAGCTCGATGTCGTCCAGCACCCACCGCTCGAACATCTGCAGCGGCGTGTCGAAGCGCATCAGTTCCTCGACGGCGGCGGGCAGCAGCGCCTCGGGTGCCGCGCGGAGGGCTTCGAGCTGTTCGGGGTGGCGGAAGAGCGTCCACCAGCCGTTGCCGGTGGTGTTGACCGTCGCCTCGTGACCGGCGTTCAGCAGCAGCACGCAGGTCGAGATCATCTCCTGCTCGCTCAGCCGGTCGCCCTCGTCATGGGCGGCGATCAGCGCGCTGACCAGGTCGTCGCCCGGTGCCTTGCGGCGCTCGGCGATCAGTTCGCGCAGATACGCGGAGAACTCCACGCTCGCCCGCACCGCGCGCCGCGCCACCTCCTCGCCGGGGTTGAGCTCGAACATCCCGACGATGTCCGCCGACCAGGGCCGGAGCAGGTGCCGGTCCGCCGGCGGTATTCCCAGCATCTCCGCGATCACCGCCACGGGCAGCGGCTCCGCGACCTTCGCCATCAGGTCGCCGCCGCCGTCCGCCAGCAGGTCGTCCACCAGCTCCTCGGCCAGCCGCCGCACCGTCGGCGTCAGCCGCTCGACCGTCCGGGGTGTGAACGCCTTGGACACCAGACGCCGGATACGGGTGTGGTCCGGTGCCTCCAGGTCCAGCAGCCCGTTGCCGTTGAGGGTGTGGAAGGGCTCGTGCTCCGGCGGTGGCGCCGTTCTGCCGAACTCCTCGTGGCTGAAGCGATGCAGATACGTCCGCCCCAGCCGGCGGTCCCGCAGCAGCGCGTTCACGTCCTCGTAGTGCGGGATGAGCCACTGCCCGCTGGGCTCGAACCAGTGCGCGCGGCCGGCCGCGCGCAGCTCGGCATAGGCCGGGTAGGGGTTGGCCACGAACTCGGGCGACCACGGGTCGAAGACAGGCGCTGCAGTGCTCATGCTCCCGGAGGGTATCCGGCCCGGCAGTGGGACCGAGGAGGCGCACCCCTGTCAGGCACCGGGGGTGACCAGCCGGTTCTCGTAGGCGAAGACCGCCGCCTGGGTTCGGTCGCGCAGGCCGAGCTTGACCAGCACCCGGCTGACATGGGTCTTCACCGTCGACTCGGCCACGATCAGGTGCGCGGCGATCTCCGCGTTGGACAGCCCCTGGGCGACCAGCACCAGCACCTCGGTCTCGCGTTCCGTCAGGTCGCCCACCCGGTCCTGGGAGGGCGGGCGCGGGGTGCCGAGGCGGGAGAACTCGGTGATGAGGCGCTTGGTGACGGTGGGGGCGAGCAGCGCCTCGCCGGCGGCGACGATGCGCACGCCGTCGGCGAGTTGCCGGGCCGAGGCGTCCTTGAGGAGGAAGCCGGAGGCCCCGGCGCGCAGCGCCTGGTAGACGTACTCGTCGAGGTCGAAGGTGGTGAGGACCAGGACCTTGGCGGAGGCGTCGGCGGCGATGATCTCGCGGGTGGCTTCGAGGCCGTTGAGCTCGGGCATCCGGATGTCCATGAGGACCACGTCGGGGCGCAGCGCGGCGACCTGGGACACGGCGTGCCGCCCGTCGACGGCCTCGCCGACCACCTCGATGCCGGGCTGGGCGCCGAGCAGGACCGAGAAGCCCTCACGGACCATCATCTGGTCGTCGACGATGAGGACCCGGATGGGCGGGGGCGGGGGCGGGGGCGGGGGCGTCATACGGCGTCCGTCGTCACGGGCAGGAAGGCGACGACCTCGTAGCCGCCTTCGTCGGTGGGTTCGGCGGTGACCTCGCCGCCCAGCATCGCGGCGCGCTCGCGCATCCCGAGCAGTCCGTGCCCGGCGCCGGGCGAGGGCCGTACGGCGTCCGTGGGCGGGCCGTTGACGACGCGGAGGCCGAGGCCGACCGGGACGTAGGAGATCTCGACGCGGGCGGGTGCGCCGGGGGCGTGGCGCAGCGCGTTGCTGAGGGCCTCCTGGATGATGCGGTAGGCGGAGAGCTCGACGCCCTGCGGGAGGGTGCGGACCGCGCCGGTGACGGCCTTGTCGACGTCCAGTCCGGCGTCGCGCACATTGGCGAGCAGGCTGTCGAGCGCGGCCAGGGTGGGCTGCGGCGCCTCCGGTCCGGCGTCGGCGAAGGACTCCTCCGCACGTACGACACCGAGCACGCGGCGCAGTTCGGTAAGGGCGATGACGGCGTTCTCGCGGATGATCGCGAAGCTGCGGGTCAGTTCCTCGGGTGGATCGCTGACGCGGTAGGGGGCCGCTTCGGCCTGGATGGCGATGACGGACATGTGGTGTGCGACGACGTCGTGCAGTTCCCGGGCGATGGTGGTGCGCTCCTCCAGGACCGTGCGCCGGGAGCGCTCGACCTCGGTGACGGCGGCCTGCCGCTTGGTCGTACGGGAGCTGCGGATCGTCCAGACGGCCATCAGCAGGAGGGTGGAGAGCACCACCATCACCCCGCTGTCGGAGTCCCGCCAGCCGTTGGAGAGCGTGAAGACGAACCCGATGAACACGGTGATCAGCCACATCTCCGCGGCCACCCGGGGCCTGGAGCGTGCCGCCACCACGGCCATCACGGTGAGGTACGCGACCCCGCCGCCGGCCGTCCAGGGCCACGCCATGGAACTGTCGGTGGCGGCGCCCAGGGTCAGGGTCGCCCCGACCGACAGCCACCACGCCCCGACGGGACGGAACAGCGTCATGACGATCGGGATCGCCGCGCACACCGAGGCGAACGCGGCCTGGCCCTCGGAGTCCCCCTCGTTGACGCCCAGGACCAGTACCCAGAAGGCCACCAGCCCGATCATCAGGTGCGGCAGCCGGCGGGCCCGCTCGCGCAGCGCGGCGCCCGGGAGCCTGCGGACGAAGGCGCCGTCGGCCGCCAGCAGCGGCAGTGGCCGCAGCGCGAAGGCATCGGTTATCAGGTCCTGCCGGAATCCGTCCCACACCGACCGGGCGATGCGGAGTTCGTTCTGCAGGTCTGTGGGATGGCTGCTGGTCTCTTTCACGCTCTCACCGTAGGGAGCGGGACGTCCGGCGTCGTCCGCTGCGGAGATGATGTGCCGGCGTCCCCCTCAAGTACTACGCCGCTGATCACCAGGCGAGTTGGGCGATCTCCTCGGCGACGACGGCGGCCGCGTCCGCCGAGGGGTCGATGAGGGCGAAGTGCCCGACGCCGTCGAGCAGCGTGAACTGTATCTCCTGACCCTCCTTCGCCGACGCGGTCGCGTAGGCCTCGGCGACCTCCGGCGGGACGTCACTGTCAGTGGCACCGTGCACGATGGTGGTGGCGATACCGGTGGGCAGCAGCGCGGCGGGATCGGCGTGGGGCAGCCGTGCCCCGAAGTGCTCCGGCTCCGGTCCGCCGAGGAACTCGACGACGGCGTCGCCGCACACACCCAGCGCCCGCGCGGACCCGAAGTCCGCGATCGGCGCGAGTGCGACCACGCCACGCAGCGGGGGAGGTGAGGGGCGGTGCCAGCGGGAGTCCGGGGGCAGTACGTGCCGGGCGGCGGCCCACAGCGCGAGGTGGCCGCCGGCGGAGTGGCCGGCGAGCACGATGCGCCGGGGGTCCACGGCGTCCTCGCCGAGCGCGGTGACGGCGAGCCCCGGCACGGCCTCGACGGCGGCCGCCGCGTCGTCCAGGGTGTCGGGCCAGCGGCCGGCCGCCGTCGGCGGTCCGCCGCCGCGCCGGTACTCCACCGACGCGACGGCGAGGCCGTGGCCTCGGGCGAGGAAGGCCGCCAGCGGCGAGACGTGCGCCCTGTCGTGGGGCGCACGCCACGCGCCGCCGTGGAAGAGCACCACGAGCGGGGCCCTGCGGTCCCCGCCCGGCCGGTAGAAGTCGACCACCTGGTCCGGGTGTTCGCCGTACGCGGCGGTGGCGTCCGGTGGGACGGGCGCGTGCGCGAAGGCCGACTCCTCCTCGTTGGGCATGCCTTACGTGATTCCTTCCAGGACGGATCCGAGTGTGCGCGCGGCGCGCAGCACATCGGCGTAGCGCGTGTAGAGCGGGGTGAAGCCGAAGCGGAGGATATCCGGTGGCCGGAAATCCCCGACGACGCCCCGGGCGATCAGCGCCCGCATCACCTCGTCGGCGTCCGGGCAGCGCAACGCGATCTGGCTGCCGCGCTGTTCGTGGGCCGCCGGGGTCACCGGCTCGACCACCCCGGCCGGTACGCAGCCGGCCACGCACTCCAGGAAGAAGTCGGTGAGGGCGAGGCTCTTGGCGCGCACCGCCCCGATGCCGACCCCGTCCCAGACGTCCAGGGCCGCGTCCAGCGCGAGCAGCGAGAGGATCTCGGGTGTGCCGACCCGGCCCCGCGCGCTGCCGTCGGCCGCCCGGTAGGCGGTCTGCATGGCGAAGGGCTCCCGGTGCGAGTTCCAGCCCGGCAGCGGGGAGTCGAAGCGGGGCTGGTGCTCGCGGCGTACGTAGAGATACGCCGGGGCTCCGGGTCCGCCGTTGAGGTACTTGTAGGTGCAGCCGACGGCCAGGTCGACGCCGTGCTCGTCCAGGCCGACCGGGAGCGCGCCCGCGCTGTGGCACAGGTCCCAGACGGCGAGGGCGCCGGCGGCGTGCACGGCGGCGGTGACGCCGGGCAGGTCGTGCAGCCGTCCGGTGCGGTAGTCGACATGGTTGACCAGCGCGACGGCGGTGCGCGGGCCCGCCTCCGCGGCCATGGCGGCGGCCGGGACGGCTCGTATCGTGCGGCCGGTCATCCGGGCGGCGGACTCGGCGATGTAGCCGTCGGTCGGGAAGGTGGCGGCGTCGACCAGCACCTCGTCGCGGTCGGGTCCGGCCATCCGGATCGCGGCGACGACCGCCTTGAAGACGTTCACGCTGGTCGAGTCACCGGCCACGACCTGACCCGGCGCGGCCCCGATCAGCGGCGCTATCCGGTCACCGACCCGCTCGGGGGCGGTCCACCAGCCGCTCTCGTCCCAGGAGCGGATGCGCAGCTCGCCCCATTCACGGGTCACCACGTCCCGCAGGCGCGGGGCGACGGCGGCGGGCAGCGCGCCCAGGGAGTTGCCGTCGAGATAGACGGCGTCGTCCAGCACGAAGCGGTCGCGGGCTTTGGCGAGTTCGTCGGCGGCGTCGAGCCGCCCGGCCCTGAGGGCGAGTTCGTCAGACATGGCTGCGGGCCGTCCACAGCTCGGGGAAGACGTTCTTGGCGGCACGTTTCTCCAGCCAGGCCACCCCGGCGGAGCCGCCCGTGCCTGCCTTGGCGCCCATCGCGCGGCGGGTGGCGACCAGATGGTCGTTGCGCCAGCGCCAGACCAGTTCGGCGACCTCGGTCAGTGCCTCCCCGAGGCGGACCTCCTCGCCGTCCTGGTCGGGGCCGGCGTAGATCTCCTGCCAGACCCGTTCCACGCCCGGATCGGCGTCGTGGCGCCGCGACATGTCCCGTTGCAGTACCTCGGCGGGCACGGCGTGGCCGCGCCGGGCGAGGAAGGCCAGCGCCTCGTCGTACAGGCCGGGTTCCTGGAGGGCCTTCTCCAGTTCGTCGTGGACGCGCGGCGCGCCCCGGTGCGGGACCAGCATCGACGCGGACTTCTCGCCGAGCAGGAACTCCATCCGCCGGTACATCGCGGACTGGAACCCCGAGCCCTCGCCCAGCGCGCTGCGGTAGGCGTTGAACTGGGCCGGGGTGAGGTGGGCGAGCGGCTTCCACGACGCGTTGAGCGATTCGAGTTCGTAGGTGCTGCGCCGCAGTGCGGCCAGCGCCACCGGCAGGTCGTCACGGCGCAGGGCCGCAGCGGCGGTCTGCCACTCATGGACGATGACGGTGAACCACAGCTCCATGACCTGGGTGGTGACCAGGAAGACCATCTCTCCCGGGTCGTCCGAGAGCGGGTGCTGGAGGTGGGTGAGGACATCCGCCTGGACGTAGTCCTCATAGGGAGTCGTGCCCGCGAAGTCGAGGTTCGGGGCGTGGTGGGGTTGCTGGGACATCAGGTTCTCCGTCGAGAAATGCGCTACCGGGTAGCGGTCCGTCCCGCGCCCGTCGGCTGCGGAACTCCGGTCCCCTCGGGCCCGCGCGCGGTGGACGCGTCGGCGGTGCCCACCGCGAATCATGCGTGAATCATGGGATCGGGGCAAGGCCGGGCAGCTCCGCCCCGGCCGTGCCCCGATCCGGTACGGGCTCAGCCGAGGGTGTCGGCGGCGGTCTGCGAGGAGTCGCGCAGGAAGGCCGAGCAGCGCTCGTACTCGTCCTTCTCGCCGATGGACCCGGCGGCGCGGGCCAGGGCGTGCAGCGCCCGCAGGAAGCCGCGGTTGGGCTCGTGCTCCCACGGCACGGGGCCGTGGCCCTTCCAGCCGTTGCGGCGCAGGGCGTCCAGGCCGCGGTGGTAGCCGGTGCGGGCGTAGGCGTACGACTCCACGACCCGGCCGCCCTCGAAGGCGTCGTCGGCGAGCTGGGCCCAGGCGAGGCTGGAGACCGGGTACTTCGCGGCGACCTCGGCCGGGGCGGCGCCGGAGGCGAGCAGCTCGCGCGGCTCGGGCTCGTCGGGCAGGTTGGTCGGGGGCGGGCCCCCGAGGAGGTTCTCGTGAATGGACATGGGTTCCAGTATGGCGGGGGCCCGGCGGCGCATGGTGCGCCACCGGGCCCATTGGTACCTGCTGCCTGCGGTGTCCACCGCCTGCGCGTACCGCCTGCTTCGTACCGGCTACTTCAGCCTGGTGCCCGTGGAGCGCAGGTCGGCGCAGGCACGGGTGACCCGGGCGGCCATGCCGCCCTCGGCCGACTTGCCCCAGCTGCGGGGGTCGTAGACCTTCTTGTTGCCGACCTCGCCGTCGACCTTCAGGACGCCGTCGTAGTTGCGGAACACGTGGTCCACGATCGGACGGGTGAAGGCGTACTGGGTGTCGGTGTCGAGGTTCATCTTGATGACACCGTTCTCCAGCGCCGTGGCGATCTCCTCCGCGGAGGAGCCGGAGCCGCCGTGGAAGACGAAGTCGAACGGGTCCTTCTTGCCGTACTTGGCGCTGATGCCGTCCTGGAGGTCACGCAGCAGCTCCGGGCGCAGCACGACGTTGCCCGGCTTGTAGACGCCGTGCACGTTGCCGAAGGAGGCGGCGAGCAGGTAGCGGCCCTTCTCGCCCAGGCCGATGGCCTCGGCGGTGCGGACGGCGTCGGCGACGGTGGTGTAGAGGGAGTCGTTGATCTCGTGGGAGACGCCGTCCTCCTCGCCGCCGGTGGGGGTGATCTCCACCTCAAGGATGATCTTCGCCTTGACGGCCTCGGCCAGCAGCTCCTTGGCCAGGGCCAGGTTGTCGTCCAGGGTCTCGGCGGAGCCGTCCCACATGTGGGACTGGAACAGCGGGTTGAGGCCCTTGGCGACGCGCTCCTGCGAGACCGCCAGCAGCGGGCGTACGTAGCCGTCCAGCTTGTCCTTGGGGCAGTGGTCGGTGTGCAGCGCGACCGTGACCGGGTACTTCTCGGCGACGATGTGGGCGAACTCGGCGAGCGCCACCGAGCCGGTGACCATGTCCTTGCTGTACTGGCCGCCCAGGAACTCGGCACCGCCGGTGGAGATCTGGACGATGCCGTCGCTCTCCGCCTCCGCGAAGCCGCGCAGCGCCGCGTGCAGGGTCTGCGTCGAGGTGACATTGATGGCCGGGTAGGCGAACTTGCCTGCCTTCGCCCGGTCGAGCATCTCGTTGTAGACCTCGGGGGTTGCGATGGGCATCTGTCCGCTCCTTGTGATGTGCGGGTGTTCGTGACCTGGGGACCCTGACCTGGGGTCGACGTCATCGTCGGGGCCATCCTCCCAGATGGCCGGTTTCACGTGAAACGGGCTGCGCGTGGCGTTTCGGCCCGCGTTTCAGCCGAGGTCGAGATCGTCCAGGCCGAACACCCGGTAATAGGGCAGCCCGGCCTTCTCGATCGCCGGGGCGGCCCCGCGCTCGACGATCACCGCGACGCCGACCACCTCGGCTCCGGCCTCGCGCAGCGCCTCGACGGCCGCCAGCGGCGAGCCGCCGGTGGTGGAGGTGTCGTCGACGGCGAGCACCCGGCGGCCCTTGACGTCCGGGCCCTCGACCTGGCGCTGCATGCCGTGGGCCTTGGCGGCCTTGCGTACGAAGAAGGCGTCCAGGCGGCGGCCGCTCGCGGCGGCGGCGTGGAGCATGGCGGTCGCGACCGGGTCGGCGCCCGCGGTCATCCCGCCCACGGCGTCGTAGTCGAGGCCGGCGGTGGCGTCCAGCATGAGCCGGCCCACCAGCGGGGCGGCGTCGCCGTCGAGGGTGATCCGGCGCAGATCGATGTAGTAGTCGGACTCCAGGCCGGAGGAGAGGGTCACCTTGCCGTGGACCACGGCCTTGTCCTTGATCTGCTGGAGCAGGGCTTCGCGGGCGTCAGTCATGGCTACGAGACTATCCGAGCGATTCCCAGGTCCAGGTCGTGCGGACCTCCAGCGGCTCGATGGGGGTGACCAGCCGGGGATGGGTGTTGAGGCCGTTCGGCGGCCCGGACTGGGGCTCCACGCAGACCGCCTCGGGCTGCTCGTCGTAGACCACGACCCACTCGGCGGGGCTGGTGACGCGCAGCTTGAGTTCACCCGGCCAGGTGAGGGTCACATCGACGCCGTCCGGCATGCCGAAGCAGTCGTCCCAGGGACCGGGCCCCGGCTCGACGCGGCGGCCGGTGGGGAGGTGGTCCGGGCCGCGTTCCTCCTGCCAGGCGGGCTCGAAGTCCGTCACGACATCGGGGCCGCCGCGGCCGAGATTGCGCAGGAACCACGGGTGCCAGCCGGCCTGCGCCGGGAAGGAGTCGCCGTAGGTCTCCACACCGAGGGTGAGGGTCAGGGCGTTCTCGGTGAGCTCGAAGAGCTGGGTGACCCGGCCGGGGTAGGGCCAGGGGTCGGTCAGGTCGTAGTAGAAGCCCGCGGAGGTCTCGGTGGCCCCGGGCGCGGCGTGCCAGGCGGTGGTGCGGCCGGTGCCGTGGATCGCGTGCGGGCCGGCGTCCTGCGGCATCTGGTGGACCGTGCCGCCGTTGCGGAAGCGGCCGTTCTCTGTCCGTCCGCACCACGGGACCATCGGGAAGGAACCGAAGTGGTCGCCCTGGCGCAGCAGTTCGTTGCCGTCCACGGTGAACGAGCCGACGCGGCAGCCGTTCTCCGGCACGATCGTCAGCGTCGCGCCCCCGGCGCGCAGTGCTTGAGTTCGGTCACCCACGGAACAAACCCTAGAGCACGGGCTACCTCCGGCGCCGGAGTACCCGCCCGACGACCACGGCTCCGGCCAGCAGGGCGACCGCCGCGGGCGCGGCCCAGCGCAGCGTCGCCGCGCCCGAACCGGACTCCGGCGGCGGTACGGGGGCGTAACGGCCGCGTGGCGGGGCGTGGTCGACCTCCTCCGCGCTGCGGCCGATCATCGTGCGGCGGGCGTGTGCCGCCTCGGCGGGCGGTTCGGGCGTGTCGTCGAAGGCGTCGAGCTCGGCGGCGCTCTCCGGGACCGTCACCCCTTCGGGGAGGGCGGCTTCTTCCTCCGGCAGGCCGGTGGTGAGTTCGCCGACGAAGCGGTCCAGCAGCCGGTGACCGGCCGCGGTGACCACGTCGTGCTCGAAGTCGGCGAGCCGGCCGCCGGCCTGGACGGTGCCGCTGAAGGTGAGCAGGGTGCCGTCCTCGGCCGGTTCCAGGCCGATGTCGACGGACAGTTTCACGGTGCCGTCGCCCCGGGCCTCGGTGGCCTCGGCCTCGACCGCGAAGCGGCCGGCGCTCTCGGTGAGGCGCAGCACTCCCCGGTAGGTGATCGTCGAGCCGCCGATACGGAGCCGGAGCCGGCCGGTGATGCCGTCGGCCGCCGCGGCGGCCGGCTGCCCGGTCTCGCCCACGGTCCCCGCGTCCTGCTGGAGGCCGGGCACGGACCTGGCGACCCTGGCCGGGTCGGCGAGGGCCTGCCGAACGGTTTCGGCCGGAAACGGAACGAATACCTCGTGGTCCATGCCCCCGGAGCCTAATAGTCCCGGGCGCGGTTGGGGGCCTTTTACCCCGGCCTGCCTGCCTGGCGGCCTTCCCCGACCGCTTTCCTGACTCCTTCCACCCGACCGGAACCGCAGGGGCGTTCAGTCCACCCGGGGCCGGAGCAGCGTCGACGGCGGCAGCCCCCGTACCGCCGTGGCGGCGGCGGTACGGGCCGCGGCGCGCAGGCCGGCCGGGGTCAGGCCGGCCAGGCGCGGGGCGTCCGGGGGCAGCCGGGGGGCCGCGAGGGGGCGGTGGGAGGCGAGGTCGACGGTGCCGCGGCCGCCGGCGAAGGCGTAGGGCGCCGTGTGCAGCCCGGCGGCCCGCAGCGTGGCGTCGACCGTCCACAGGTCACGGGCGGCGTGGACGGCGAGCCGGCCACCGGGGGCCAGGGCGCGGGCGGCCAGTCCGAAGAACTCCTGGGAGTAGAGCTTGGCGCCGCGGGAGAGCCGGGGGTCGGGCAGGTCCGCGAGGATGACGTCGTACCCGGCGGGCGGCTCGTGCCGCAGCCAGTCGAAGGGGTCGGCGGCGACCAGGCGCACCCGGGGGTCGGTCAGGGAGTGGCGGTTGAGCGCGGCGAGGCCCGGGTCGGTGCGGGCCAGCCGCAGCAGTTCGGCGTCGGGGTCGACGACGGTGGCCGTCCGCACCTCGCGGTAGCGCAGCGCCTCCCGCAGGGCGAGTCCGTCGCCGCCGGTGACGACCAGCACCCGGCGCCGGGGCCCGGCCATCGCGGGGTGGACGAGTGCCTCCTGGTAGCGGCAGCGCGGGTGGCCGTCGAGGTAGAGCCGGCCGGGGGCGCCGGAGTTCCGCCGGGTGAGGACGATCTCCTGGACGGGGGTCTGCCGGGCGAGCCGCACCTCGCCCCCGTACAGGGCCTGCCGGGCCGCCTGTTCGAAGGGGGCGGAGGCCAGCGCGGCGCAGCCCAGCAGCGCCAGTACGGCCAGGTTGGCCAGCAGTACCCGGAGCCGGGCGGGCCGGCTGAGGTCGCCGCGGAACAGCCACAGCACGATGACGCCGCCGGCCACGGCGTTGACCGCGCCGGTGACGAGGGCGCCGGTGAGCTGGCCGAGCAGCGGCAACAGCAGGAAGGGGAAGGCGAGTCCGCCGACGAGGGCGCCCACGTAGTCGGCGGCGAACAGGTCGGCCACGGCACCGCCCGCGTCCTGGCGGCGGATGCGCTGGATGAGCGTCATCAGCAGCGGGACCTCGGCGCCGATGAGGACACCGATGGCGAGGGCCACGACGATCATGACGGGCCGGGACTGGCCGAGCCAGGCGAAGGCCGCGTACAGGGCCATGACGGAGAGTCCGCCGACCAGGGCGAGCGTGGTCTCGACGGCGGCGAAGCCGGCCGCCGGGACAAGTCTGAGCCTTTTGGCCAGCAGCGAGCCGACGCCCATGGCGAACACCATGACGGACAGCACGACGGACGCCTGGGTGATGGAGTCGCCGACCAGATACGAGGCCAGGGCCACCAGTTCCAGTTCGTAGACGAGCCCGCAGGCCGCGCAGACGAAGACCGCGCTGAGGACCAGTGCCCGGGCCGGTCCGGCGGGCACCGGGAGTCGGGGCCTGCGGGTCGGAAGCGACTGGTCGATCATGAGTGAACGCTATGTCAGGTTTGTCGAGCGCCTCTTCACCCACATGGGTTGAATACGCGCATTCGGGGGGCGGATTGGGGCCCGGCTGGCTAGCGGATTGCGCTGAGCCGCGAACGCGTGGCGACAAGCCGGTTTTCCTGCGGATAGGCATGCCAGGTGCGCCAGCGCACCGTGTCGTCGCCGTATTGGACGAGCATCGCGGTGAAGGCGTGCGGATCCCCGGGAAAGGTGCCCGCCAGGCCGTTGGGATGGTCGGCGACCAGGGCCAGCAACTCCTGGGCGCGTCCGGCGAAGGAGCCCCGGGAGAGGGTCTCGATACGGGCGGCGAACTCGTAGTCCCAGCCCGCCACCCGCTTGGCGACCCCGAAGGGAAGCGGGTCGGTGCTGCCCTTCATACAGGCCACGGTCTCCGAGCAACGGCCCAGCGGCGAGTCGAGAATTACCTGATGGGAGGCGCCGAGCAGCCGCATCTGGACCTGTACGCCGGGGTTGGCGGGGTCGGCCGGGTCGACGGGGTCAGAACCGCCGCCGCCGAGGCTTCGGTCGAGCACGGCGAGCGCGGGCAGCGCGTCCTTGCCCAGACACCAGGCCAGGTCCCCGGCGCTTGTGTCGGTGTAGGAGGTCTGGAGGGTGGTGAGCATGGGTCGGCTCCGCAAGCACATCGCAAGCACGCAACGGGGTGAGGGTGTCGTGGTGACCGTGGTGACCGGGGTGAGGTGATGGGCCGACCCGCGCCTGTGGGGGGATCATCTGGGACATGGTCCGTCGGCTCGTGCCCACGCCGGGGTCGGTGAATACGCAATCATGAAATGCGCGGTGCCCTCAGCTCTTTTACCCATCTCCGGCCGCTTTACATCCCCAAGAGCACGCGATGGCTCAGATGTTCTGCGTTATACGGCCCGGCGGGTGAGTTGACCCGCCGGGCGCATATGCGAATTGGCATGGGCTGGCCGCAATTTCAGCTGCTTCCGCAGCCACCGCCTCCGCCGCAGGAGGACCCGCCCCCACAGGACGAGTGCCCGCCCCCGCACGAGGAGTGCCCGCCCCCGCACGAGTGATGGCCGCCCCCATGACCGCCCCCATGACCGCCCCCGTGATGGTCCCCGTGACCGCCCCCGTGGTGGCTGCCCCCGTGGTGACCACTGCTTCCGCCGCCCGGCGAGCCGGTGCTGTCCCCCACCCACCAGCTGGCCGCGGCCGCGTCGGTGCGGCCCGGGTGGTGCCCGCCGCGCCCGGCCCGTCCGCTTCGGCGCCCCGAACGGGCCGCCCGTACGAGCAGGGCGACGACCGCCACGGCAAAAATGATCAGGAATATGGTCATCTCTCCCGACCCCCCCTTTCTTTGTGCGTGTCGCACGTGGAACGGTCATGCCCCGGCCCTCACTGGGCCAAAGCAGAGTTGAGGAAGTCCAGAGCTTCGGCGGCGCCGATCGGTCCTCGGGGGGACCCGCGGCACCGGCCCGGCATCGTTTACTGTGACGCCATGGGAAATAGGCCGTATCTGAACCGGAGTCTGGCGGGTTTCGGGACGACGATCTTCGCGGAGATGTCCGCGCTCGCCGTCCGGACCGGCTCCATCAACCTGGGTCAGGGTTTCCCCGACACCGACGGCCCCGAGGAGATCCGCGAGGCCGCCGTCCGCGCCCTGCGTGACGGCCGGGGCAACCAGTACCCGCCCGGCCCCGGCGTCCCCGAGCTGCGCACCGCCGTCGCCGAGCACCAGCGGCGGCGGTACGGACTCCACTACGACCCCGACACCGAGGTCCTGGTCACCGCCGGCGCCACCGAGGCCATCTCGGCCAGCCTGCTCGCCCTGCTGGAGCCCGGCGACGAGGTCATCGCGCTGGAGCCGTACTACGACTCGTACGCGGCGTGCATCGCCATGGCCGGCGGCGTCCGCGTCCCGGTCACCCTGCGCCCCGACGCCGGGACCGCCGCCTTCTGCCTCGACCTCGACGAGCTGCGGGCGGCCGTCACCGACCGCACCCGGCTCATCCTGCTCAACACCCCGCACAACCCGACCGGGACCGTCCTCAGCCGGGCCGAACTCGCCGCCGTGGCGGAGCTGGCCGTCGAGCGCGATCTGCTGGTCGTCACCGACGAGGTCTACGAGCACCTGGTCTTCGAGGGCGAGCACACCCCGCTGGCGACCCTGGCCGGGGAGTTCCCCGGTCTGCGCGAGCGCCTCGTCACCATCGGCTCGGCCGGCAAGACCTTCTCCTTCACCGGCTGGAAGGTCGGCTGGATCACCGCCGCGCCCGGGCTGGTCAGCGCCGTGCGGGCCGCCAAGCAGTTCCTGACGTACGTCGCCTCCGGGCCCTTCCAGTACGCCGTCGCCGAGGCGCTGCGCCTGCCGGACTCGTACTTCGCCGACTTCCGCGCGGGTATGGCGGCCAAGCGTGACCTGCTGAGCGCGGGCCTGGCCGACGCCGGGTTCACGGTCTTCCGGCCGGCGGGCACGTACTTCGTGACGACCGACATCCGGCCGCTCGGCGAGACCGACGGCTTCGCCTTCTGCCGGGCGCTGCCGGAGCGGGTGGGGGTCGTCGCGATCCCCAACGCGGTCTTCTACGACCACAAGGAGGCGGGCGCGCCGTACGTGCGCTTCGCCTTCTGCAAGCAGGACGACGTCCTCACCGAGGCCGTGGGCCGGCTCAAGGGGCTGCGCGCCGCGTAGGCGGCGGCACGGCGCAGCCGAAGGCGGACGACGCCCGCCGGCCGGGTCGCGGTGGTGCCGCGACCCGGCCCGTGGCGTCAGGCGTCGTCGCCCTCGTCGGGCTTGGACTCCACGTCCTTCTCCAGACCGAGCGTGTCGACGACCCACTTGTCGAACTCGATCGACGCCCGCACCCAGCTCACGGTGCTGGAGACGAAGTGCTCCAGGCCCACGCCGAGCCCGATCAGCATCTGGGCCTCGCCGATCAGACGGACGGAGCCGTCGTCGTGCGTGTGCGTGTAGACCTTCGGCCACAGGGTGCGGCGGTTCCAGTCGTCGATGACCTCGTGCAGCTGCTGCTTGTCATCGACGGTGTACGGACGGTCGTAGAAGGTGCGGACCGCGAAGATCTGCTGATCCTCCTCGCCGCGGAACATGAAGTACGCGCGGAAGTCCTCCCACGGCGCCGCGAGGTCACCCTCGTCGTCGACGACGTACTTGAGCTCCATCTGCTCCAGCAGCTGCTTGACCAGGTCCTGGTCGGGGATGACCACGTTTCCGGCAGTCTCGGACGGATCGGGGTCCGGCTGGCCCCCGAAATTCGGAATCGAGGACGGGTCGATGCTCACCGTTGAGGTTCCCTTCGTACGGATTACCCGCCATCCTCCCCCATCGGGGGCCGGGCGTCACAACGCCTTGGCCGTGCCCACGATCAGCCGGTCGCCGGCCCGGTCCACGCGCACCGTGTCGCCGTCCCGGACCTCGCCCGAGAGGATCTCGCGGGCGAGCTGGTCGCCGATGGCGGTCTGGACGAGGCGGCGCAGCGGCCGGGCGCCGTACGCGGGGTCATTGCCCTCGTCGGCGAGCCAGTCCAAGGCCTCGTCCGTGACCTCCAGGGTAAGTCGGCGGTCGCGCAGCCGGGCGGCGAGCCGGTCGGTCTGCAGCCTCGCGATCCGGCGCAGCTCGTCCTTGGCGAGGGCGGAGAAGACCACGATGTCGTCGAGCCGGTTGAGGAACTCGGGCTTGAAGGACACCCGGACGGTCTCCAGGACGTTCTCCCGCTTCTCCTCGACGCTGAGCACCGGGTCGACCAGGAAGTGGCTGCCGAGGTTGGAGGTGAGGATGAGGATGGTGTTACGGAAGTCGACGGTCCGGCCCTGCCCGTCGGTCAGCCGCCCGTCGTCCAGTACCTGGAGCAGTACGTCGAAGACCTCCGGGTGGGCCTTCTCGACCTCGTCGAGCAGCACCACGCTGTACGGGCGCCGGCGCACCGCCTCGGTGAGCTGGCCGCCCTCCTCGTAGCCGACGTACCCGGGCGGGGCGCCGACCAGCCGGGCGACGGAGTGCTTCTCGCCGTACTCGCTCATGTCGATACGGACCATGGCCCGCTCGTCGTCGAAGAGGAAGTCGGCCAGGGCCTTGGCCAGCTCGGTCTTGCCGACGCCGGTCGGGCCGAGGAAGAGGAAGGAACCGGTGGGGCGGTCGGGGTCGGCGATGCCGGACCGCGAGCGGCGCACGGCGTCGGAGACGGACCGTACGGCCCGGGCCTGGCCGATCAGCCGGCGGCCCAGCTCCTCCTCCATCCGCAGCAGCTTGTGCGTCTCGCCCTCCAGCAGCCGGCCGGCCGGGATACCGGTCCAGGCGGCGACGACGTCGGCGATGTCGTCCGGGCCGACCTCCTCGTCGACCATGGCCTCCAGCCCCTGCTGGGCCGCGATGGCGTCCTGGAGTTCCTTCTCGGCGGCCGGGATCAGCTCGGTACGGATCTTGCCGGGGGTGACCCAGTCCCCCGTCTCCGGGGCCTTGAGCTCGGCCAGCTCGCGTTCGGTCTCCAGCTCGTCGAGCCGCTTCTTCAGCTCGCCGACCCGGTTGTGGATGGCCTTCTCCTTCTGCCAGCGGGCGGCCAGCCCGCGCAGCTGCTCCTCCTTCTCGGCGCGGTCCCTGCGCAGCCGCTCCAAACGCTCCCGGCCGTCGTCGGTGAGGTCCTGCTCGGGGTCGCGCTTCTTCAGCAGCTTGCGGTCCTTGCCGTCGGAGACCGACGCCAGCAGCGATTCCTCCTCCATCCGCAGCCGGTCGACGGCGCGCTGCAGCTCGTCGATCTCGACCGGGGAGGAGTCCATCTCCATCTGGAGCCGGGCCGCGGCCTCGTCGACCAGGTCGATGGCCTTGTCGGGCAGGAAGCGGGAGGTGATGTAGCGGTCGGAGAGCTGGGCGGCCGCGATCAGCGCCGAGTCGGCGATCTGCACGCCGTGGTGCGCCTCGTACCGGCCCTTGAGCCCGCGCAGGATGGCGACGGTGTCCTGGACGGACGGCTCGGCGACCAGCACCTGCTGGAAGCGGCGCTCCAGCGCCGGGTCCTTCTCGATCCGCTCGCGGTACTCGTCCAGGGTGGTCGCGCCGACCATCCGCAGCTCGCCGCGGGCCAGCATCGGCTTGAGCATGTTGCCCGCGTCCATCGCGGAGTCGCCGCCGGCACCGGCGCCGACGACGGTGTGCAGTTCGTCGATGAAGGTGATGATCCGGCCGTCGCTGTCCTTGATCTCGGCGAGCACGGCCTTGAGCCGCTCCTCGAACTCGCCCCGGTACTTCGCGCCCGCCACCATCGCGCCCAGGTCCAGCGAGACCAGGCGCTTGCCGCGCAGCGACTCGGGCACGTCGCCCTTGACGATGCGCTGCGCCAGGCCCTCGACGACGGCGGTCTTGCCGACGCCCGGCTCACCGATGAGGACCGGGTTGTTCTTGGTGCGGCGGGACAGCACCTGCACCACGCGCCGGATCTCGTTGTCCCGGCCGATCACCGGGTCGAGCTTGCCCGCCCGGGCGGCCGCGGTGAAGTCGGTGCCGTACTTCTCCAGCGCCTTGTAGGTCCCCTCGGGGTCCTGAGTGCTCACGCGCCGCCCTCCCCGGGTGGTCTCGAAGGCGTCCAGCAGCTTCCTGCCGGTCGCACCGTACTGCGTCAGGAGCTCGCCGGCCGGGCCGCCCTTGACGGCGATCCCGATCAGCAGGTGCTCCGTGGATACATACGCGTCCCCGAGCTCCTTGGCTCGCTGCTGCGCGTCGGCGACCACCATCAGCAGGTCCCGGCTGGCCGCCGGCGGGGCCACGGTGGAGCCCCGCACGCTGGGCTGGGCCCGTACGAGGGCCTCCGCGCCCTCGCGCACGGCTTCGGGCCGGGCACCGGCCGCGGCCAGCAGATCGAGGATGTTGTCGTTCTCCGGCTGCTCCAGCAGTGCGAGCAGCAGATGCGCGGGGGTCAGGTCCGGGTGCCCGTCGGACACCGCCCTCGCGTTGGCGACGTTGAGCGCTTCCCGGCTCTTGTTGGTCAGCTCGGCATCCACTTCGGCGTAGCCCTCCTTCTGCGATCTCTGCCACCTTCTCAGACCTGCCACCTACGACCTGAGACAAGTTGAGTCTAGTCCACTCAAGCTTCGGATGGATACCGTAGCCCCATGCCGATCAATCCTCGCGATCCGGACGACTCCTACCGCGCGTTCTGGCGCGAGTACCATCTGTGCACCCTCACCACGCACCGCCCCGACGGCTCGCCGCACGTCGTGCCGGTCGGTGTCACGTACGACCCCGGGGCCGGGCTCGCGCGGATCATCACCAACCGGGCCAGCCGCAAGGCCGCCCATGTCCGCGCGGCGGGACCGGACGGGGCCCGGGTCGCCGTCTGCCAGGTCGACCGCGCCCGCTGGGCCACCCTGGAGGGGCTCGCGACGGTGAGCGAGGACCCGGCGGCCGTCGCGGAGGCGGTACGGCGCTACGCGGAGCGGTACCGGCGTACCCCGCGCGAGAACCCGGACCGGGTGGTGATCGAGATCGCCCTGACGCGGGCGATGGGGCGGGCATAGGCCCGCCGGGGGTACCCCCGAGGGCACCAGCTCTTCGCCGGGACTTCATTGTTACGGCACGATCGGTGCGCGTGGTTCCGGTTTTGCCGCATTGTCATAGCCCTGCCGTAACCACCCGTCCCCGGGCAGGGCGGATGCCCGGACCGGTACACGTCGTTCCCGACGTACTACACGGCGAAGCAGCGCACGGCCACCGAGGTGCGGGACGAGCACCGGCACGCGGACTTCCCGTACTGGGCCGACAACCTCACCGAGGTGACCGACGGCGGCGCCCTCGCCGGTACGTTCGACAGCTACGACTGGGGCGACGCCACGAGCACCCCGTCGGTGATGGCGAGTTCGCTCTGCTCGGTCACCTCGGACTCCTGACCGGCCCCCGCCGGTCCCGAGCCCTCACGCCCCGAAGTGGTCGAACTCCCCTGCCTTCACGCCCTTCACGAAGGCCGCCCACTTCGCGGGCGTGGTCACCGCGACCGCCCCGGGCTCGTCGCTCTCGCGGATGTGGACCAACCCGTCGGGGCTGATGGCCACTTCGAGGCATTCGCCTTGAGCACCTGTGCTGAACGAGGACTTCCGCCAAACAAGCTGGGACATCTGACTCCCTCTACAAGCTGTACATGAGGTGCTGGATCAGACCCGCGAGTCCCGCGAGTCGTGGGACTCAGGCGCGGCATCCGGGTCGACCGGGTACTGGGGCGGAGTCACCAGCACCCCGGCGGTGACAGCGCGTTCGCTCCGCTCGATCGCCACAGACTCTGGCCCTCACGCCCCGAAGTGGTCGAACTCCCCTGCCTTCACGCCCTTCACAAAGGCCGCCCACTTCGCGGGCGTGGTCACCGCGACCGCCCCCGGCTCGTCGCTCTCCCGGATGTGGACCAACCCGTCGGGGCTGGTGGCGACCTCGACGCAGTTTCCCTCGCCGCCGCCGCTGAACGAGGACTTCTGCCATACGAGCCGGGACATCTGCCTCCCCTTACAGGCCGTACATGATGTGCTGGATCAGACTCAGCGAGTCGCGTGAGTGATGCGACTCCGGTGCGGCCGCCGGATTGACAGGAGCAAGCGCCAGCCTGGACAGCCGCTCAAACATCCTTGCGTACTCGTCGATGTCCGTGCCATCCCGCAGGAACACCGAGCTGAGTGGATGCTCCAGGTTCACGGTGTCCAACTCCGGCGTTGAGCGCCCGTAAATGCCGAACGAACGGCTGAACGCGGAATATGCGCCCGCCTCGAACGGAAAGACCTGCACAGCGACATGGGGTAGTCGCGACACCTCAATGAGCTTCAGCAGTTGTCTGCGCATCGTGCCGGCACCGCCGACGCGCGTGTGGAGCGCCGCCTCATGGATGATCGCGCGGAACGTCACCGGGGCGGAGCCCGTCAGAATCCGCTGCCGGGCAATCCGGAAGTCGACGTACCGGGCGACTCTTTCCGGGTCGTCCTCCGCCTCCGCGATCACGGCGCCGGCGTAATCCGCCGTCTGCAACAGGCCCGGCACGAAGAGCGGCTCGTGCATGCGGATGACCGTCGACCGGGACTCCAGTTCCGCCAGGTCACGGGCGGCGGGCCCAACCGCGCCACGGTATTCGTCCCACCAGCCCCTGCCGAGCTCCTGGGCCATTTCCATGAGCCCCTCGAACAGCGGTCCCTGAGGGCAGTCGTACTCGCGGAGCAACTTGTACAGACGGTTGCGTGACACGTCGATCCGGCCGGCCTCGATGTTGCTGATGCGCGCTCGGTCCGCGTCCAGGATCAAAGCCGCCTGATCGCCCGAAAGACCCGCGCGCATACGCAGTTTGCGCAGCTCCGCGCCGAGGCGGCGCTGCCGTTCACTCGGCTGACTCCTCGGTGCCACCACTACCTCCTCGCGCCTGCGGGCAGTCTGGCGCCCCAAGTGGCGTTGGTCCAACGCTCAGTTGTCCCGTCACCCTTGCGAGCGAACCAGTGGAGAAATGGTTGCAGATAGGGAAAACATTTCCCTACCGTCAACAACGAACCGCCCCACGGCACGGGACGCTGACCTCGGAGGCGGTGACCAACGCGGTCAACGCCTGCCGTCGCGCCGACTGCGCGGTCCCGCTCACCGTCTTCGCCGAGTACACCGGCGTGCTGCGCGTCTTCGTGCACGACGAGGCACCGGGCGTGCCCGCCGCGCGTCTGGCCACCCGGGACGAGGAGGCGGGCCGGGGGCTGGCCATCCTGACCGCGTGCGCGACCGACTGGGGCGTGTGCCGACACGGCCCCGCGCCGGGCAAGGCCATCTGGTTCGAGCTGGCGGCCGCCGCGGGGGAGTGAGTCCGGCCGCGCGCAAGGCCCACGACTACTGGGTGACCGCCGTCCACGCCGACGGCACGGAGTCCGCACCGGCCGGCGACCGCACGATCCCGATCCTGCCCCCGGTCGCGTAACCGGAACAGCGGTCAGGGCCGCCACCCTGGACGGGCGACGGGCCTGACCGACGGGCCTGACCGGCAGCGTTACTCCGTCGGCCGCTTGGGCCGCCACACCACCAGCGCGCTGGTCTGCTGCACGTCCTGGTACGGGACCAGGTCCCGCCGGTACGAGGCGTGGACCTGGGCCTCGCGCTGCTGCATGGCCACCGCCGCGCCCTCGACCGCGGAGGCGAGTTCGGCGACGCGGGCCTGGAGCGCGGCGACCTGGTTCTCCAGCTCGATGATGCGCTTGATGCCGGCGAGGTTGATGCCCTCGTCCTGGGACAGCCGCTGGACCTCACGCAGGAGCTGGATGTCGCGGGCGGAGTAGCGGCGGCCCCGGCCGGCGGTGCGGCCGGGGGAGACCAGACCGAGGCGGTCGTACTGGCGCAGGGTCTGGGGATGGAGCCCGGAGAGCTGGGCGGCCACGGAGATGACGTAGACCGGGGACTCCTCCGTCAGTTCGTACGGGTTGCGGCCTCTGCCGCCCCCCATACCGCCCCCGATGCCGTTGATGCTCATGAGGTCACGCTCCCTTCGCGGCCTTGAACAGCTCTGCGCGCGGATCGTGGTCCGCGGTCGCCTCCCGGTACGCCTCCAGGGCGTCCAGCGCCTTGCCCTCGCTCGCGGGCGGCACGGCGACCTCGACGGTGACGAGGAGGTCTCCGCGGGTGCCGTCCTTGCGCACGGCGCCCTTGCCCCGGGCCCGCAGCGTACGGCCGTTGGGGGTGCCCGGGGGCAGCTTGAGCCGGACCGGGGGCCCGCCGAGAGTGGGGACCTGGATCTCACCGCCGAGCGCGGCCTCGGTGAACAGGACCGGGACGGTGACGGTGAGGTTGTCGCCCTTGCGGCCGAAAACGGGGTGCGGGTCGACATGGATGAGCACATACAGGTCGCCCGAGGGGCCACCGGTCTCGCCGGGGGCGCCCTTGCCGCGGAGCCGGATCTTCTGGCTGTCCGTGACGCCGGCCGGGATGCGGACCTGCATGGTGCGCGAGGAACGGGCCCGGCCGCTGCCCTTGCAGATGTCGCAGGGGTTCTGCGCGATCAGGCCACGGCCCTTGCAGTCGACGCAGGGGTCGGTGAGCGAGAAGCCACCGCCGCCGCCGCGCGAGACCTGGCCGGTGCCGACGCAGGTGGGGCAGACCCGGGGCGTCCCGTTGGTGTCGCCGGTGCCGGCGCAGGCCTTGCAGGGGGCCTGGCTGGACATCCGCAACGGCACCGTGGCGCCGTCCACCGCCTCGGTGAAGCTGAGCGTCACCTCGGTCTCGATGTCCTGGCCGCGGCGGGGCTGTACGCGCCCCGGGCCACGGTTGAACAGGCCGCCGAAGACATCGCCGAGGCCGCCGCCGAACCCGCCGCCGCCCGGCTGGCCGGCACCGCCGGCGCCACCGGCCTGGCCGCCGAAGAGGTCGCCCAGGTCGAAGCTGAAGTTGCCGCCGGGGCCCGGGGCGCCGGGGCGGCCGAAGCCACCGTTGCCGAAGAGGGCGCGGCCCTCGTCGTACTCCTTGCGCCGCTTGGTGTCCGACAGGACGTCGTTGGCCTCGGAGATCTCCTTGAAGCGCTCCTCGGCCTTGACGTCACCCTTGTTGGCGTCCGGGTGGAACTCGCGGGCGAGCTTGCGGTACGCCTTCTTGATCTCGGCTTCGGTGGCGTCCTTCGGAACGCCGAGGACCTTGTAGAGGTCCTTCTCAAGCAAGTCCCTGCTGATGCTCATCCTCGGCGTCCCTCCTTCCGTACGTACAGCCCGTCAGCCCTGTTCGGGGCCACCGTTCTCCTCTTCGGACGTCTCGTCTGCCTTCTGCGCGCCCGGCTGGGGCTCGGCGACCGCGACCCGCGCGGGGCGGATGGTGCGTTCACCGATGCGATACCCGGGCTGGAGGATCTGCACGCAGGTGGTCTGTGTGACATCCGGTGAGTAACTGTGCATCAGGGCCTCGTGCACCAGCGGGTCGAAGGGCTCGCCCTCCTTGCCGAACTGCTGAAGGCCCAGCTTGGCGGCCACGGTCTCCAGCGACTCGCCGACGGACTTGAAGCCGCCGACCAGCTCGCTGTGATCGCGCGCCCGGCCGATGTCGTCGAGGACCGGGAGCAGTTCGGTGAGGAGGTTCGCGATGGCGATCTCCCGGACCGCGATCCGGTCCCGGTCCACGCGGCGGCGGTAGTTCTGGTACTCGGCCTGGAGCCGCTGGAGGTCCGCGGTGCGCTCGCCGAGCGCGCTGCGGGCCTGGTCCAGGGCGGCCGTCAGACCTGCGGTGGCACTTGCGTCCCCGGCCGGGGCCGCCGGGCCCGCCTGGTCGGCGGGCCCGGCGGCCTGCGCCGCGTCGTTCTGCTGAACAGTCTCCGCGGCGTCGGCAGAGGGGACGTCGGGCTCCGGATTGTTCTCGAAGCCCGGGGTCTCCTCTGTCACGCGGCACCGTCCTTCTTGTCCTCGTCGACGATCTCGGCGTCCACGACGTCGTCGTCGGCGGCGGCCTGCTGCGCTCCCGCGTCGGCCGAACCGGCACCGGCCGCGCCCGCGCCCTCGGCCTGGGCGTTGGCGTAGAGCGCCTGGCCCAGCTTCTGGCTGGTGGCGGCGACCTTCTCGGTGGCCTCACGGATGGCCGAGGTGTCCTCGCCCTTGAGGGCTTCCTTGAGGTCGGCGATCGAGGCCTCGACCTCGGCCTTGACGTCGCCGGGGACCTTGTCGGCGTTGTCGGCGATGAACTTCTCGGTCTGGTAGACGAGCTGTTCGGCCTGGTTGCGGGTCTCGGCGGCCTCGCGGCGCTTGTGGTCCTCGTCCGCGTACTGCTCGGCCTCGCGCATCATGCGGTCGATGTCGTCCTTCGGCAGCGCGGAGCCGCCGGTGACGGTCATCCGCTGCTCCTTGCCGGTGCCGAGGTCCTTGGCGCCGACGTGCATGATGCCGTTGGCGTCGATGTCGAAGGTGACCTCGATCTGCGGGACGCCGCGCGGGGCCGGCGGCAGGCCGGTCAGCTCGAACATGCCGAGCTTCTTGTTGTACGCCGCGATCTCGCGCTCGCCCTGGTAGACCTGGATCTGGACCGACGGCTGGTTGTCCTCGGCCGTGGTGAAGATCTCGGAGCGCTTGGTCGGGATGGTCGTGTTGCGCTCGATCAGCTTGGTCATGATGCCGCCCTTGGTCTCGATACCCAGGGACAGCGGGGTGACGTCGAGGAGCAGTACGTCCTTGACCTCGCCCTTGAGGACACCGGCCTGGAGCGCGGCGCCGATGGCGACGACCTCGTCCGGGTTGACGCCCTTGTTGGCGTCACGGCCGCCGGTGAGCTCCTTGACGAGCTCGGCGACGGCGGGCATCCGGGTCGAGCCGCCGACCAGGACCACGTGGTCGATCTCGGACAGCTGGATGCCGGCGTCCTTGATGACGTTGTGGAACGGGGTCTTGCAGCGGTCCAGCAGGTCCGAGGTGAGCTGCTGGAACTGGGCGCGGGTGAGCTTCTCGTCCAGGTGCAGCGGACCCTCGGCGGAGGCCGTGATGTAGGGCAGGTTGATCGAGGTCTCGGTGGACGAGGACAGCTCGATCTTCGCCTTCTCGGCGGCCTCACGGAGGCGCTGGAGGGCCATCTTGTCCTTGGACAGGTCCACGCCGTGGCCGGAGTGGAACTGCTTCACCAGGTAGTCGACGACCCGCTGGTCCCAGTCGTCACCACCGAGGTGGTTGTCACCGTTGGTGGCCTTCACCTCGACGACGCCGTCACCGATCTCCAGGAGCGACACGTCGAAGGTGCCGCCACCGAGGTCGAAGACCAGGATGGTCTGGTCGTCCTTGTCGAGGCCGTAGGCGAGGGCGGCGGCCGTCGGCTCGTTGACGATGCGCAGGACGTTGAGGCCCGCGATCTCACCGGCCTCCTTGGTGGCCTGGCGCTCGGAGTCGTTGAAGTACGCCGGGACGGTGATGACCGCGTCCTGGACCTTCTCGCCCAGGTACGCCTCGGCGTCGCGCTTCAGCTTCTGCAGGATGAAGGCGCTCATCTGCTGCGGGTTGAAGTCCTTGCCGTCAACGTTGATCTTCCAGTCGGTGCCCATGTGGCGCTTTACCGACCGGACGGTCCTGTCGACGTTCGTGACCGCCTGGCGCTTCGCGACCTCGCCGACGAGCACCTCGCCGTTCTTGGCGAAGGCGACGACGGACGGCGTGGTCCTGGCGCCCTCTGCGTTGGTGATGACGGTGGGCTCGCCGCCTTCGAGAACGCTGACGACGGAGTTAGTCGTGCCCAGGTCGATGCCGACCGCACGTGCCATTTTGGAATCCTCCAGCGATGACTTGAGTGGAACTGACTCAAGGGTGCATCACCGGCAGGCCGCTGTCAAAACTATGAGCGCACTCGGCTCAATCTTTTACCCCGTAAGGGGCGCATAAGCGTCTGCCGCGCAGGTCAGGAGTGGTCCCGGAGTGCTACCGGATCCTCGGGGTACCGGACGGGCCGTGCGCGCGACGCAGATCACCGGCCGGGCGGCTACAGGTGGCCGACGGAAGGCGGTAATCTCGTGAGAACCGGATAAGTTACTGCTTAGTAAGAACTTGTATGTGCCGCTCTCGCAGGTCCCGAGGAGCCCCCTGATGCAACTCGCCGCGATCATCGTGTCGCTGGTCCTCACCGCGGTCGGCGTTGCGCTCATCAGCCGCGCCGTCGCGCAGATCTACCGCTTCGTGAAGCTCGGCCAGCCCGTACCGGCCGGCAGCCGGACGGACGACCCCAAGCAGCGCAGCCTCACGCTGGCCCGGGAGTTCCTGGGCCACACGCGGATGAACCGCTGGGGCATCGTCGGCTTCGCGCACTGGTTCGTGGCGATCGGCTTCCTGACGCTGCCGCCGACCCTGGCGCAGGCCTACGGGCAGCTGTTCCAGGCGGACTGGACGCTGCCGGTCATCGGCGGCTTCCTGCCGTTCGAGCTGTACATCGAGTTCATCGGCCTGATGACCGTGGTCGGCATCGTGATCCTGATGGCGATCCGGCTCCTCAGCCTGCCCTCCCGCGCGGGCCGCAAGTCCCGGTTCGCGGGCTCCAAGGCCTGGCAGGCGTACTTCGTCGAGTACGTCATCCTCACCATCGGCCTGGCGATCCTGACCCTGCGCGGCCTCGAAGGCGCCATTCAGCACGTCGACCACTACGAGGCCGCCTACTTCGTCTCGTACCCGCTGGTGCTCGCCTTCAAGGGACTGGGCGTCGCCACGCTGCAGAACCTGATCTACCTCACCGCGATGATCAAGATCAGCGTGTCGCTGATCTGGATGATCACCGTCGCGCTGAACACCAACATGGGCGTGGCCTGGCACCGCTTCCTCGCCTTCCCCAACATCTGGTTCAAGCGCAACGCCGACGGCGCGACCGCGCTCGGCGCGCTCCAGCCGATGGCCAGCGGCGGCGTGCCGATCAACTTCGAGGACCCGGGCGAGGACGACCAGTTCGGTGTCTCGCAGGTGGAGCACTTCGCCTGGAAGGGCATCCTCGACTTCTCGACCTGCACCGAGTGCGGCCGCTGCCAGTCGCAGTGCCCGGCCTGGAACACCGGCAAGCCGCTGTCGCCGAAGCTGCTCATCATGTCGCTGCGCGACCACGCCCACGCCAAGGCGCCGTACCTGCTGGCCGGCGGCGGCAAGGACGCCGAGGGCGAGGAGAAGGCCACCGCCGAGCAGCTCGCGGGCGTGCCGGCGGCGGCCCTCGCGGAGGCCGAGCGGCCGCTGATCGGGACGGCGGAGGAGAACGGCGTCATCGACCCGGACGTGCTGTGGTCCTGCACCACCTGCGGCGCCTGCGTCGAGCAGTGCCCGGTGGACATCGAGCACATCGACCACATCGTCGACATGCGCCGCTACCAGGTGATGATCGAGTCCTCGTTCCCGAGCGAGGCCGGCACGATGCTCAAGAACCTGGAGAAGAAGGGCAACCCGTGGGGCCTGCCCAAGAAGCAGCGCCTGGCCTGGGTCAAGGAGGTCGACTTCGAGGTCCCGGTGGTCGGCGAGGACATCGAGGACCTCACCGAGGTCGAGTACCTGTACTGGGTGGGCTGCGCGGGCTCCCTGGAGGACCGGGCGAAGAAGACCACCAAGGCCTTCGCCGAGCTGCTGAACATCGCGGGCGTGAAGTTCGCGATCATGGGCGGCGAGGAGAACTGCACCGGTGACTCCGCCCGCCGCATGGGCAACGAGTTCCTGTTCCAGCAGCTCGGCGCGGAGAACGTCGCGATGCTGAACATGGCCTTCGGCGAGGACGACGAGGACGAGTCGACCAGGCTCCCCAAGTCCAAGAAGAAGATCGTCGCGACCTGCCCGCACTGCTTCAACACCATCGCCAACGAGTACCCGCAACTCGGCGGCGAGTACGAGGTCATCCACCACACCCAGCTGCTCCAGCACCTGGTGGACGAGGGCAAACTGGTCCCGGTCACGCCGGTCGAGGGCATCATCACGTACCACGACCCGTGCTACCTGGGCCGCCACAACAAGGTCTACACACCGCCGCGCGAGATCATCGCCAAGGTGCCCGGCCTGCGCAACGAGGAGATGCACCGCCACAAGGAGCGCGGTTTCTGCTGCGGCGCCGGCGGCGCGCGCATGTGGATGGAGGAGCGGATCGGCAAGCGCATCAACAACGAGCGCGTGGACGAGGCGCTGTCCCTCAACCCGGACATCGTCTCCACCGCCTGCCCGTTCTGCCTCGTGATGCTGTCCGACTCCGTCAACGGCAGGAAGAACGACGGCAAGGCCAAGGAGAACCTCCAGGTCGTCGACGTGTCGCAGCTGCTGCTGGACTCGGTCAGGACCCCGGCGGCCGAGGCCGCCGCGGACTCCGAGGCCGAGCCCGAGCCGGTGAAGTAGCGCCCGCGAAGCGCCAGTCCCGAAGCGCGAATCCCGAAGTACGGCAGCACGGCAGCACGGCAGCACGCGAAGGCCGGTTCCCGCCCCTCACCGGGCGGGAACCGGCCTTCCGGCTTCGACCGGCCGCACCGGCCGGTGGGGCCGGCGACGTCAACGGCGACGGCTACGTCGACGTGCTGGTCGGCGCGTACGGCGAGGCCATCGGCACGCGGACGTACGCCGGCGACGCCGTCCTGCTGCGCGGCTCGTCCGCCGGACTGACCGGCAGCGGCGCCAAGGCGTACAGCCGGCACACCACCGCACTGCCGGGCACGGCCAAGACCGGGGACCGCTTCGGCCACGCAGGGCCGACGTGGTCGGCACGAAGGCCGGAATCACGGTGAAGTACGACCATGCGGAGTTCGGCGCGGCGACCGGCGGCGCCCAGAGCACCGTCCGACGCCGGGCGGCCGTTGCCACACGGGGCAACGGCCGCCCGTCCCTTCACCTACAACGTTTCGGCCACCGCGGACGTCTTACAGCCATGCGCAGACAAACCGTGCCCGGCACAGCCCTGCTCGTCGTACTCGCCGCCACCGGCCTGGTGCCGCTGAGCGCGGCCACCGCCACCGCGGCCGTCCCCGAACCCACCGCCGACTTCAACGGGGACGGGTACGGCGACCTCGCCGTGTCGGCACCGGGGTCGGTCATCGGCGGCCACCACGGAGCCGGGGCGGTGGCCGTCGGTTACGGCTCCGCGACCGGCCCCAAGGCGTCGAGGACCAAGGTCATCAGCCAGAGCACCAGCGGTGTGCCGGGCGCCTCCGAGGACTACGACGGCTTCGGCTCCGCGACCGCCGCCGGGGACTTCGACCGGGACGGCTACACCGACCTCGCCGTCAGCAGCCCGTGGGAGGACACCACCAGCGGCGGGCCGGACCGGGGCACGGTGACGGTGCTGTGGGGCGGTACGAACGGGCTGCACGGCGGCACCGTGCTGAGCCAGCCGTCCTCCGCCTTTCTGCAGAGCATCGGCATGGCCCTGGCCGCCGGGGACTTCGACGGCGACGGTGACGACGACCTCGCGGTGAGCGAGGCGGGCGGCACGGACGTGTGGCTCTACCGCAGCGGCGGCACCACAACGGCCCCGTCCTTCGGCATCAGCACCTTCGACGCCTCCGCGCTGCCCGAAACCCCCTCCGGCATCGTGTCGCTCGCCTCCGGTGACGTGAACGGCGACGGCACCGACGACCTCGTGGTGGGCGCCGACCCCAGGAACGACGGCGGAACCGCCCTGTACCTGTCCCCCGGCGTCCCCGCCGAACGCACCGCCGCCGGCGAGCCGGGCCGCGCCCGCTCGGTGGCGCTGGGCGACGTGGACGGCGACGGCTACGACGACATCGTGACCGGCCAGCCGTACGAATACGCCGAGGTGCCGGGCGGGGTCACCGGCGGCAAGGTCACCCTGACGTACGGCTCGGCGAAGGGCGTCGACAGCTCGCGCCCCGCGGTCACCATCACCCAGAGCACCCCGGGCGTGCCGGGGGTCTCCGAGGAGTACGACGCGTTCGGGTACTCCGTCGCCCTCGGGGACATCAACCGCGACGGCCATGCCGACCTCGCCGTCGGCGCGAACGGCGAGACCGCCGGCCGCGGCACGTACACCGGCGCGGTCACCGTGCTCCACGGAAGCGCCGAGGGCCTGGCCGCCGGCTCGGGCTCCCGCTCGTACAGCTTCCAGCAGGACACCGCGGGCGTCCCGGGCGCCGCCGAGAGCCAGGACTACTTCGGCCAGGCGGTCGCCCTCTCCGACACCAACCACGACGGCCGGGCCGACCTCGCCGTCGGCGCCCCCGGCGAGAACGGCGGGTACGGGGCCATCACCTCGCTGCGCGGCTCCGCCGGCGGGATCGTCACGACCGGCGCCGTGGGCTTCGCCGCGGGGACGCTCGGACTGGCCACCGGCGAGGACGCCTACCCCGAGCTCGGCGCGCCCGTCACCGGCTGACGCCGTCACCGGCTGACGCCGTCACCGGCCGAGGTCGTCACCGGCCGAGGTCGTCGTGGCGGCCGGCCCGGCCCGCGCGGGCGGGCGGGCCGCCACGCGGGCTCACTTGACCCCGTAGTCCTTCAGCAACTGCGCGAACTGGTCCGGGTCGTGCAGCTTCGCGGCGTCCGCCGCGGCCACCTCCTTGCCGTTGACCTTCACATACGGGGTGCCCGCCGCACCGCTGCTCTCGAAGGCCTTCTCGGACTTGCGCACGAAGCTGTCGTACGTGCCCTTCTTCACGGCGGCGTCGAAGGCCGTGCCGCGCAGGCCGTCGATCTTGTCCGCGATGGAGAGCAGGAAGTCGGCGGTGAAGCCGTCCTTGGTCTCCTCGGGCTGGTTGGCGTAGAGCGCCTCGTGGTACGCGACGAACTTGCCCTGCTCCACCGACGCCCGCAGCGCGTTGGCGGCCCGCTTGGAGCCGTTGCCGCCGAGGTTGCCGTCCAGGAACGAGGCCAGGGTGTACTGGATCTTGACCTTGCCGGACTTGGCGAGGGCGACCAGGGTGGTGCCGGAGGCGGTCTCGAAGCTCTTGCAGATCGGGCAGCGCAGATCCTCGTAGACCTGGACGGTGTTCTTCGCGGACGCGTCGCCGACGGTGATCGTGGTGCCGTCCGCGCCGAGCTTCGCCGGTATCGAGGCGAGGACAGCGGGGTCGGACAGCTCGGGGCCGCCGGTGGCGGAGGCCGTCGAGGACGGCGAGGCCTTGGAGTCGGAGTCGGTCGTCACCGCACCCAGCGGATCGCACGCCGTCAGCGACACCGCGACCAGCACGGCGGCGGCAGCGGCGGCCGCGGCGCGCCCGGCGGTTCGTACAGCCGTGACACTCATCAATTGGTCCCTTCCGGTTACTCGTTGCCCCGAACGCTAGGGGCTCGCGGGCACGATTGGGTAACGCGGAACAACCACCTCCGGGCGGCCGGAGTCCAACCCGTCATGCCCGTGATGACTTCCGTCCGTACGGCGCCCGCGGCCGCCGTGTACGCGGCGGCCGCCGCGCTGCTACTCACCGGCTGCGGCACGGGCCCGGCGCCCGGCGCGAACGCCGCGAGCGCCACGGCCTCCACGGCCGCCGCGAGCCCGACGCCGGCCGAGGAGATACCGCGCGGCGACGGCAGCGACACCGCCGACGACTTCAACGGCGACGGCCACCGCGACCTGCTCCTCGACCGGTTGCGACCCGCGAGCGGCGGCATCGGCGGCGAGACCACCGGCATCGGCGTCGTCTACGGCTCGGCGCACGGGCTGCGGCCCGCCACCCGGCAGCTGGTCACGGGCATGTCCGCCACCACCGCCAACACCGGCACCGGCACCGCCACCGGCACCGGCACGACCACGGCCGGCGCCACGGCGGCCCCGGCCCCGGCCTCGGCCGCGGCCCGGGTCAGCGCCGGCCCGGCCTTCGACCTGGACGACGACGGCTACACCGACCTGGTCCTCATCACCGCGCCGCAGTACTCCCACAACGCCGCCTCCGCCACGGACGCCCGCTACGAGATACTGCGCGGCGGCCCCGAGGGCCCCGGCACGAAGCGGGTGCCGCTGCGGGTGCCCGCCGACCCGCCCCGCACCGGCGGCCCGAACATCATCGGCTTCGTGTCACCCGTCGTCTGCGGGAACTTCGACGGCGACGGCGACCAGGACCTGGTCATGATGACCGCCACCTCCGCCTCCCGGGTGCACTATCTGCGCGGGCCGTTCGGCACCAGCGGCTCCCCGGCCTCCTCGGCCACCCCCGACTGCGCGGTCACCGGCCTCGGCGGGGCCCGCGCCCACCAGGTACCCGCCTTCACCCTGCCGCCGGAGAAGAGCGCGGGGCACAGCCCCGGCTACCGCGTGGTCCTGGCCTTCGCCGACCTCGACGGCGACGGCCACGACGACCTGGTCGTACGGGCCTCCCGGGACGGCACCACCGACCAGGTGGCGGTCTTCCCCGGTACCGCCGACGGCCTCACCACCGGGCCCACGCTCTCCTTCGCCACCAGCCTGTTCACCGGGGGAAGTTGACGACGAGGGCGGCGAAGCTGTCACGCTCACCGGCCGCTCGTCCCCGCACAACCTTTGGTACGCCACACAGGTCACAAAGCTGCGGGCCTGCGGCCCGCCGAGCCGCAGTTCCCGACCCGCAGTTGCCGAGCCGCAGTTGCCGAGCCGCAGTTGCCGAGACCGAAGCCGGAGATCTGGAGACACCGTGCGCGTACGCTCCCTCGCTCTCGCCACCACCGTGACCGCCGCCATGGCCGCCGCCTGCCTGGCGGTGCCGGCCGCCACCGCGCACGCGGCCCCGGCGGCCCCGGCGGCGAAGCCGTACGACTTCAACGGCGACGGATACCGCGACCTGGCCGTCGCCACCCCCAAGGCCGACGTCGACGGCAAGGCGCGGGCGGGCAACGTGCTGGCGCTGTACGGCTCCCCGGGCGGCGTGGCCACCACCCGCCGCACCGTCCTCAGCCAGAACACGGCGGGCATACCCGGCTCCGCCGAGGTCTCCGACGCCTTCGGCACCGCCCTGACCAGCGGCGACCTGGACGGCGACGGGTACGCGGACCTGGTCGTCGGCACCCCGCTGGAAGACATCGGCGGCACCCGTACCGGCATGGTCACCATCGCCTGGGGCGGCCCCACGGGCCTGGCGTACGGCGGCATCGCGCTCCACTACACCGGCGTCGGCGTCTCCGGCCTCGGCAAGACCCTCGCCGTGGGCGACTTCGACGGCGACGGCACCGCCGACCTCGCCGCGGGCGGCGGGCAGCGGCTCTTCCTCTACGAGGGCGGCTTCACCCGGACCGGACCGGCCGCCGCCCCGCGCGTCCTGACCACCGCCACCACCGCCGGCCGCATCGTCGCCGGCGACCTCAACGGCGACGGCAGGGACGACCTGGCCGCGAACGACGGCAGCGGCGGCGTCCTGAACTGGTACGCGGGCAGCGCCGACGGCCTCACCCCCAAGGGCGCCCTCGGCAACGGCACTTCGGTCGCCGACCTCGCCACCGACCTGGCCGTCGGCGACCTGGACGGCGACGGGTACGCGGACCTGGTCGTCGGCGCCCCCGACGTCTATGTGAGCGGCGTCGAGGACCCCTCCGGCGGCTCCGGCAGCTTCACCGTCCGCTACGGCGGCCCCTCCGGGCCCGGAGCGACCCGCGCCAGGGTCCTGTACCACCAGGGCACCCCCGGCGTCCCGGGCAGCGACGAGAAGGCCGACAGCTTCGCGGCCGCCGTCGCCGTCGGCGACGTCACCGGCGACGGCCGGGCCGACGTGGTGGTGGGCGCCCCGTACGAGGGTCTCCCCGGCCACAACTACGCCGGTGACGTCGTGCTGTTCAAGGGCACCTCGCACGGCCTGACCACCACCGGTGCCCAGACCGTCCACCAGGGCACCAGCGGCATCCCCGGCGCCAACGAGGCCGGCGACCACTTCGGCGGCGGCCTCGCCCTCGCCGACCTCGACGGCAACGGCATGGCCGACCTGGCCGTGTCCGGCCCCGGCGAGGGCATCGCGGGCGGCGGTGGCTACGAGGACGGCGCCGACTGGGTACTGCGCGGCTCGTCCGGCGGGATCTCGTCCGCCGGCGCACTGTCGTTCAGCGCCCCGGCCTTCGGCTTCACCTTCAAGGACCGCAAGTTCGGCTCCGTACTCGGCTGACCCGGAGCAGTAACGAGACCCCCACACCACCGCAGTTGACCGCAATACCTTCCAAAAGATCATAAACCGTACAACCTTCGGGCCCGTTCCTCCGTCCAACCAGACGACGGCAGAGGAACGGGCCCGCTGCCGTGACCCCCGCGCTCGGTGCCCGGCCTGCGCCACCACCACCGTCTGGAGCGCTCCATGCGTCGCACGAACCGCAGAATCCGTCCGACTGTCCGCACCGCCACCGTCGCCGCCACCGTCACCGCGGCCCTCGGGGCGTCCCTGCTGCTGGCCACCGGCCCGGCAGGCGCAGCCGCCGCCCCCGCCGCGTCGCACGACGACTTCAACCGCGACGGCTACGCCGATCTCGTCGTCTCCGCCCCCGCCGCGACCGTGGGCGGCAAGCCCAAGGCGGGTTACGTCGCCGTGCTCTACGGCTCCGCCGGCGGCTTCAGGACCACCAACCGCCGTGTCGTCAACCAGAGTTCGAGCGGCGTGCCCGGCACCCCCGAGTCCGGGGACGGCTTCGGCACCACGACCGCCTCCGGCGACTTCGACCACGACGGCTACGCCGACCTGGCCGTCGGCGTACCGGGCGAGGACATCGGGACCGTCGCCGACGCGGGCGGCGTCACCGTGCTGTGGGGCTCCGCGTCGGGCCTCGCGGGCGCCGGCACCTGGCTCCAGGACGACACCCCCACCGCCGGCAACCGCCACGGACTCGCCCTCGCCGCCGGTGACTTCGACGCCGAGGGCAGCCAGCAGCTCGCCGTGCTCTCCGGGGACAGCCTCCTGACGTACTCCTTCTCCGCGGCCACCGCCAGGTCGACGGCCCGCACCGCCCGCACCGCCCGCACCGCCCACACCACCCACACCACCCGCGTGGCCCGTGCGGCCCGCTCCGCGGCGGACACCGGCGCCGTCCAGGCCGGCGGCCTCACCGCCGGCGACTACGACCACGACGGCGCCGACGACCTCACCGTCCTGGGCATCCAGTTCGACCTCGACGGCGAGCAGTCCGGCTGGTCCGCGTACCTGCGCGGTGGCCCGGACGGGCTGACGTACATCCGTGACGTCGCCGGCGGCTCCACCGGCGCCTCCGGCGACATCAACGGCGACAGCTACGACGACCTGGTCACCGGCGAGCCCAGCTACATCGACCACGACGGCTACGACGACTCCCCCGGCAATGTCGCCGTCCTCTACGGCGGCCCCGACGGCCCCGGCGGCGCCTCGGGATCCGCCACGATCTGGAACCAGGACTCCCCCGGCGTCCCCGGCACCGCCGAACTCGGCGACCGCTTCGGCTCCGCCCTGTCCCTCGGCGACATCAACGGCGACGGTTACGCCGACCTGGCCGTGGGCTCCGACGGCGAGGACATCGGCGGCACGGCCGACGCGGGCGCCGTCTGGCTGCTGCGCGGCTCCGCCGGCGGCCTGACCGCCGCCTCGGTGCGGACGTACAACCAGAACACCGCCTCGGTCCCCGGCACCGCCGAGGCCGCCGACCTCTTCGGCGGCGCGGTGCGCGTCATCGGCGGCGTCCTGGTCGCCACCGCCCCCGGCGAGAACTACGGCAACGGCTTCGCCTGGGTCCTCACCCGCACCCCGGTATGGACCTTCGACGGCGCCGCCCTGTCCGCCCCCACCGCCCAGGCCCGCTTCGGAGCCGCCCTGTCCCAGTAGCCCCGGAAAAATATTTGGCCTCTCCTGTACAACCCCTGTGCCCTTCCAATGGTCTGGGATACGCCAACGCCGGCTTACGCCCTCATGAATTCCGGGCAAAAGCGGCCGAACGGCACCCCTAAACGGCATTGGATGCTCCGCACGCATCCCCCGCATGCACAGGAGAAGCACCAGCATGCACAAGCGCATACGTCTCACCCTCGCGACGACCGCCGCGGCCGCCCTCACCGGCAGCCTGCTGGCGGTCGCCGCGAGCACCGCCTCCGCGACCGTCACCGGCGCCAAGGTCGACTTCAACGGCGACGGTTACGCCGATGTCGCCATCTCCGCCAGCAGCGCGTACGTCTCCGGCAAGAAGGGCGCCGGCCAGATCGTCGCGCTCTACGGCTCCGCGAACGGCCTCACCTCCGCCAAGCGCAAGACCATCAGCCAGAACACCTCCGGTGTCCCCGGCACCGCCGAGACCGGCGACGGCTTCGGCGGGGTCAGCGCCATCGGCGACTTCAACAAGGACGGTTTCAGCGACCTCGCCGTCTCCGCCAAGTACGAGGACGTCGGATCCGACACCGACGGCGGCACCGTCGTCCTGCTCTGGGGCTCCGCGAGCGGCCTCACCGGCGGCACCACCATCGCCGACCCGGCGGCCGGCAGCCACGACAAGTGGGGCCAGTCGCTGGCCGCCGCCGACTACGACGGCGACGGCACCGACGACCTGGCCATCGGCTCCACCGTCAGCACCATCTACGTCTACAAGGGCGGCATCAACAGCAGCGGCACCCCCGGCGGCCGCTACACCGTCAAGCCCGACATCGCCTCCGGCAGCGCCGGCCCGCTCAACCTCACCGCGGGCGACGTCAACGACGACGGCCGCGCCGACCTGGTCGTCAACGGCTACGAGACCACCAGCGAAGCCGGGTGGAACGCCAACTACTACCTCCCCGGCTCCGCCTCCGGCCTGAGCACCACCAACGCGGTCAAGCTCTCCGCCGGCATCATCACCGCCATCGGTGACGTCAACGGCGACGGCTACGGCGACATCGTCATCGGTATCGAGTGGGACGCCGACAGCGGTGTCCCGGGCGCCTCCAAGGGCGGCAAGGTGAAGATCACCTCCGGCTCCGCCTCCGGCCCGGCCACCAGCACCACCTTCACCCAGGACTCCGGCTCCATCCCCGGCTCCTCCGAGACCGGCGACGGCTTCGGCGGCGAACTCGTCCTCGGTGACGTCAACGCCGACGGCTACCAGGACCTCGCCGTCGGCACCTGGGCCGAGGACATCGGCTCCGACACCGACACCGGCGCCGTGACCGTCCTGTACGGCTCCACCTCCGGCATCGACACCACCAGCGGCATCCAGTACCTCACCCAGGACACCGCCGGCGTCCCCGGCTCCAACGAGGACTACGACTACTTCGGCTCCGACGTCCACCTCGACGACGTCAACGGCGACGGCGCCGCCGACCTCACCATCGGCGCCCTCGGCGAGAACAGCGGCAACGGATCCGTCACCGGCCTGCGCTCCAACGGCACCGGGATCACCACCACCGGCGCCGTTGGCCTCGCCCCCAGCGCCCTCGGCGTCTCCACCACCGGCTCGCCCCTCCTGGGCGCCAACTTCGCCAACTGAGACACGGCACGATCTGTCATCTGTCACAGCTTGGCAGCAATGCCGCCGGGCGGGCGGGGGCCCATCCCCCCGCCCGCCCGGACCGGGTAATTTCGAAGACGTGGCTGGATTCAGGAACACACACGGACAGCAGAACACCCCCCACGGGCAGCAGCAGTACGGCTACACCCCCGCTGCCTCCGAGGGCGAGCCCGAGTACTTCGGCACCCCGCAGCCGGGCTACGGCCCCGCCGCGCCGTCGTACGACGACAACCCCGGCCACACCCGCGCCTTCTCCATCGACGGTGGCCCGGACGCCTACGACCCGCACGGCGACCAGGACCACGGCGACCAGGACCACGTCGCCACCTACCGCGCCGGCCAGACCACCGGCCCCCCGTCCGGCCCCCGCCTGCCCTGGAAGCAGCTGATCAGCGGCATCGTGCTGCGCCCGGCCGCCACCTTCTGGCAGATGCGCGACCGCCAGGTCTGGGCCCCGGCCCTGATCGTCACGTTCCTCTACGGCCTGCTCGCCGTCTTCGGCTTCGACGCCGCCCGCGAGGACGTACTCAACGCCACCCTCTCCACCAGCATCCCCTGGATGCTCAGCACCGCCATCGCGGTCATCCTCTCCGGCCTGATGCTCGGCGCGGTCACCAACGCCCTCGCCCGCCAGTTCGGCGGCGACGGCGCGTGGGCCCCCACCATCGGCCTGGCGATGCTCATCACCGCCCTCACCGATGCCCCTCGCCTGCTCTTCGCGATCTTCCTCGGCGGCGCCAACAGCTTCGTCCAGGTCCTCGGCTGGATCACCTGGCTCGCCTGCGCGGCCCTGCTCACCTCCATGGTCAGCAAGTCCCACGACCTCCCCTGGGCCAAGGCCCTCGGCGCCGCCTCGATCCAGCTCATCGCCCTGCTGGTGCTCTTCAAGCTCCCGGTCATCTGACCGCACGTGTAAGGGGCGCCCTCAAGGAAGAGCGCCCCTTACCCACGTATCTACGTATCCCGCATTCCCGCATTCCCGCATTCCCGCATTCCCGCATTCCCGCATTCCCGCGGACCTACGAGTCCAGCACCTGCCCCGCCCGCCGCACCACCGGCGGCTCGACACTCCACGGGAAGTTGATCCACTCGTCGGTCCGCTTCCACACGTACTCGCACTTCACCAGCGACTGCGTCTTCTCGTAGATCACCGCGCTGCGCACCTCCGCGACATGATCCACACAGAAGTCCCGCACCAGCTTCAGCGTCTTGCCGGTGTCGGCCACATCGTCGGCGATGAGGACCTTCTTCCGCGAGAAGTCGATCGCGTTCGGCACCGGCGCCAGCATCACCGGCATCTCCAGCGTCGTCCCGACCCCCGTGTAGAACTCCACATTCACCAGGTGGATGTTCTTGCAGTCCAGCGCGTAAGCCAGCCCGCCCGCCACGAAGACCCCGCCCCGCGCGATCGACAGCACCACGTCCGGCTCGTAGCCGTCGTCAGCGATCGTCTGCGCCAGCTCGCGCACGGCCCGCCCGAAGCCCTCGTACGTCAGGTTCTCCCGCACGTCAGCCCCCATGCCTCAGACCTGCGTCCGGTGGAAGTTCAGATACGACCGCGACGCCGTCGGCCCCCGCTGCCCCTGGTAACGCGAGCCGTACTTGTCCGACCCGTACGGGAACTCCGCCGCCGACGTCAGCCGGAACAGACACAGCTGCCCGATCTTCATCCCCGGCCACAGCTTGATCGGCAACGTCGCCACGTTCGACAGCTCCAGCGTCACATGCCCCGAGAACCCCGGGTCGATGAACCCCGCCGTGGAGTGCGTCAGCAGCCCCAGCCGCCCCAGGCTCGACTTCCCCTCCAGCCGCGACGCGACATCGTCCGGCAGCGTGATGACCTCGTACGTCGACGCCAGCACGAACTCACCCGGATGCAGGATGAACGCGTCATCCCCCTCCGGCTCCACCAGCCGCGTCAGATCGGACTGCTCGACCGCGGGATCGATGTGCGGATACCGGTGGTTCTCGAACACCCTGAAGAACCGGTCCAGCCGGACGTCAATACTCGACGGCTGCACCATCGACGGCTCGTACGGGTCCACCCGCACCCGTCCGTTGTCGATCTCGGCCCGGATGTCCTTGTCAGAGAGAAGCACGCATCGAAGGTTACGCGGACCACGCGGCCCAGCCGAATCCACCCGCCCCGGACCGCGTGGCTGCTACTTCTGCAACTCCCGCACATCCACCGGCACCGCGCTCCTCAGCCGCGCACACCTCGGACACCGGATCAACCGCCCCGGCCCCAGCCGGTCGGCCCCGAGATTCTGCATCGGAAACGCGGTGGTGCTGAACACGTGCCCCTCGGCACAACGAACGACGGTGCGATCCATCGCTCCCCTTCTCCCCGGGACGCCAACGACGAAAGCCACATTAGGGGATCAACCACCCCACCCACACGCGGCACTCCGCCCCCACCCGCACCAGCAAGCACCCCCAACCTACGCCCCGCCCCACCCTCCCCGCACCCCGCTTCACCACACCAAGAAGGCCCCTGAACGCATGCGTCCGGGGCCCGCCATGAGGTACAGTGTGCGACGATGAACCGCCTGACGGCGATCTTCGCGGGTGTAGTTTAATGGTAGAACATGAGCTTCCCAAGCTCAGAGCGCGGGTTCGATTCCCGTCACCCGCTCCACGCTTGAGCCCCAGGTCAGAGGCCTGGGGCTTGTTTGTTGTCTAGACCTCTTTAGGGCCTCCGCACCACTTGCGCACCACTTGGGGCTCAAATAGAGCCTCAGCGCACACCCTTCCCAGCCATGTCGAACAATTACTCGAATGCCATCTCGAATCACGAGACCCCCTTCCTGTGACCTGCACCACATGGAAGCCGTCGGTTTCTCGCCTGCCGCGCCGAGTTCCCCGGCCACGCCGTGGCCGCCAACTCCGTTACTGACCAGGGAGGTTGGATGGAATGTCTCGGCGTAATCCTCCATCTCGGGGCAACCTCACCGACGCCTCCTGAACGCGGATCAGGCGCGGCGCACCACTCGCGCACCACTTGAGTGGTGCGCCGCGTCGGAGCCCTCGTCGCTCCGCTTCTCCGCGACGGCCTCCCGGCCGGCCCGTACGAGGCTGTCGAGCCCGGAGGCAACCTCCTTCTGCCGCGCCAGCGGAGAGTGCTGATAGATCAGCGCAGCCTTCTCCGAGGACTGGCCAGCGCGCACCATGACGTCCTTGAGCGTGCCGCCCGACTGCGTCACCAGGGTGTTGCCGGTGTGGCGCAGGTCGTAGAAGCGAAAGCCCTCGGGCAGCCCCGCCTTGGCTCGGGCCTTGCGCCACTTCCGTCCGAACGTGGACCGGCGGAAAGGGGCTCCCCGCTCTCCGACGAAGAGCAGCCCGTCGGGATCCTTGGACGCGAACCAGTCGAGGTGCCGCTTCACGTCGATGTGCAGGAAGTCGGGCAGGACGACGGTCCGCTTCCCTGCCCGGGACTTCGGGTCACCGGTAACCCTGCGGCCGGTGGCCAGCTCGGGCGAGGCGCGGGTGATCAGCAAGAGGATGGGGTCGCGTTCGGCGTCCTGCCTCCGCTGCCGCGAGTCGGGCTCCTCGGGCAGGATCACGTCGGTCCGCCGCAGCTCGGCCTGCTCCTCCGGGCGGAGGCTGGCGTACGCGGCGAAGTAGACCATCAGGCGCCAGCGTGGGCCCATGGCGTCAGCGACGTCGTCCACCTGCTCGACGGTGGCGACAGGACGCTCGTCGGCCTCCTCCCGGCCCGCGCCCTTGATCCGGCACGGGTTGCGGCGGATCAACTCGTCGTCGGTCGCCGTCTCCATGATCGCCTTCAACAGGCGGTAGGACTTGGCGACCGTCGTCGCGCCGGTGGCCTCCAGTCGTTCAGCCCGCCAGGCCCGGACGCGGGGCGGCATGATCTCGTCGAGGTCGAGGCCTCGGAAGGTGGGAAGGAGGTGGAGGCGCATCAACCGCCGGTACAGCTCGTCGGTGGTGGCGGCGAGCTTGCGCTCGTCGATCCAGCGCAGGGCGTACTCCTCGAAGTTCACCGCGCCGGTGTCCGGGTCCGTCCAGTCGCCACGGGTGAGGTCGGCCTCGATCTGGGAGAGCCAGATGTCGGCGTCGGTCTTCGTCTCGAAGGTCTCCGGTGCTCGGCGGCGCAGTCCGGTCGGATCCACGTAGCTGGCGGTCCAGCGACCGGAGGTGTACTGCCGCACCGCGCCGAACCGGCGCTTCGCGCTCTTCCGCTTCGCCATCAGGCCGCCTTCCGGTAGTTGGACCGGGTGCGGCGGGCTGCGGGCGGCTGGACGGTACGGGCCTCGATATAGGCCTCCAGCACGGTCTCGGCGATCCGGACGTGTTTGCCGAACTTGGCGTACGCGATGCGGCGTTCTTCGACAAGGCGGCGAGCGAAGCGCGGGCCGGTGCCCAGCCGCTCGGCGACCTCGGGCAGCGACAGGTAGCGCTCAGCCATGGTCCATCACCCCCTCGGCCACGTCGGCGCAGGCGAAGAGGGCAGGGCAAATCGGTATTCGGGGCAAGGAAAAGTCCTCATCCGGCAGCCGGTATGGAGCTGCAAACTCCGGGCGTGCCGTGGTTGATCGTTCAGGGATGGGCGGTCGTTACGTCGTTCAGGGGTCGTCCGGCCGTCGGTGCTCCAACACCGCAGACCGCAAACGGCGGGGTCAGGCCAGGGCCTGGCGTCTCCGCCGGTTCTGCTCGTACGACACGTTCGTCATGAAGTGCTCAGCGCATCCTTCAGGTTGTCCAGGAGCTGGATCAGCTCGGTCTTGGTGAGCCGCGCCAGGGGCTGGGAGCTGTCGGCGTCCGTCAGGCAATCGGCCCGTCTGCCCTCGGGGCGGGCTCGCATCGCGTGCGCGAGCGCGCCTTCGTCCTCACCTTCGCCGGGCGGCGGCAGGAGGGGGCTGACGCCGTCGGCCCAGTCCCAGGCAGCCTTGGCGGTGACCGTGCCCGCGCCGGTGACCTTGACCTCGCTGTCGTCGGCCACCGGCGGCAGCAGCAGTGTGGCCGGGCCTACGCCGAGCGCGATCGCGAACGCCGCCAGGTCGTCGACGTCCACCCGCCGCTCGCCGCGCTCGATCTTGCTGAGCGCGGTGCCGGGGATAGGCCGGCCCAGCTCGGTCAGCCGTGCGGCGAGCTGCCGCTGGCTGATGCCCAGCGTGCTGCGCAGCCGCTCGATATTGGCGGCGGTCTGCTTGCCGGTGGCGTCGATCTCGACGGGACGTGTAGCCATGACGGCGATGTTGATCGAGGTTCCCGGCCGCGTCAAGTCACTTCCGAAATTCATGCCACCCCGTACCGCCCCGTCCACGGGCTCACCATTCCGTGTTGCCTAATCCACCACACCACTACTCCTCCGACGTGCTGATACGTGAGGATCAATGGTCCAGGGAATCCCCGGTTGGGCGAACCGGGGATTCGGGTGTATAACGCGTCCGGCACGCCTCCAGCGAGAAGGAGAGTTGTACGGATAGCTAGAGCAACTGCTCCATGACGGAGCACCTATCGGGTACTGTTTCCCGTCCCGCCAGTGGTAGCCAGCCACGCGCGCAGACAACAAATCGGCCCCCGGTGTTGGAGCACCGGAGGCCGATACGACTCCCTGACGTTACGACCGCCCATCCCTGAACGATCAACGGTGGCGGGGTTGCAGTCCCCTTAATCCACCGGGTGAGGAAGTTCCATGCCCAACCCTACGGCCCACGGGCCGTACCCCGCACCCCTCCATGCCGAGGGGTGGTGCTGACCCATGGCCCGCATTCGCACCATCAAGCCCGAAGCCTTCATCTCCGAATCCCTCGCCTCGGTCTCCCTGTCCGCCGAACGGACCTTCTTCGGGCTGCTCACCCAGGCCGACGACCGAGGCCGGCACCGCGACCACGCCGCGATCATCGCCGGGCTGATCTGGCCCCTGCGGCCGGAGCACACGGCGATGGACGTCGAGGACGACCTGCAGCAGCTCGCCGACGCGGGGCTCATCTGCCGCTACACCGCCGACGGCAGCAAGGCGTACCTCCACTTCGTCACCTGGCGTCTCCACCAGAAGATCGACCGCCCCAGCGCCTCCCGTAATCCCGCCTGCCCGGTCCACGACGGCGAGCGAATCGCGGAGCCCTCGCCGAAGGCTCGCGGAGCGCTCGCTGAGGCGTCACCGAGCCCTCGCGGAGTCCTCACCGAGGGCTCGCGAGAGAAACGCGAGAATGCATCGAATCAAGAATCAGCAGGTCAAAAGGCATACGACGAGCATTCGACGAATACTCGCCGAGGCCTCTATGAGTCCGCACCGAGCCCTCAGGGTCCGGATCTAGGACCTAGGATCTTGGACCTAGGATCTGTTCCTTCGGGGGGCGCAAGCGCCCCCGCGCCCGAGATCGCCTCGGCCCAGCAGCTCATCCGCGAATACGTCACCGCGTGCGCCCACCGGCCGCCCGAGAAGTTCCTCGGCCACCTCGGCCGCGAGATCAACCAACTCCTCGCCGAACGCATCGACCCCGCCCACATCCGCACCGCCCTGGACCGCCTGCGCACCAAAGGGCTCAGCCCCAGCGTGCTGCCCAGCCTGGTCAACGAGGTCATGAACGCACCCGCCGCGGCCGCCGAAAAAGCGCGGCCGGGATTCTCGGCTACCGTGCACGGCCACACCCCGTGGACCAACCCCACGGACCCGGCCGCCTACGACGAGGAGCTGTGACCATGCCCGACCCACAGCCCCTCGCCACCACAGCCCTGGCCACCCGCCTGTCCGGCATCCTCACCGCCCGAGGCATCACCACCGACCCGTCGGCCCACCTCGCCCCCGTCGCACCGGCTGGTGGGCACGTCGCGGCCCTGCAGGCGGCGGAGGTGCGCATCCCGCCCCGCTATCAGGCGGCCCTCGCCGACCATCCCCAGGTCCAAGCGTGGATCCAGCAGCTCATCCGTGCCGCCCGGCCCGGGCCTGACGGGACCTCGGGTATCGCCCGGGGCGGCTCGCTCCTGCTGGCCGGGCCCACCGGCACCGGCAAGACACACCAGGCCTACGGCGCGATCCGCGCCCTGCTGACCGCCGGGGTCCGGCTGCGCTGGCACGCCACCACCGCCGCCGACCTATACGCCAACCAGCGCCCCCGCCAAGGCCACGACGCCGAACGCGACCTGCAGGCCCTGATGCGCTGCCCGCTGCTGGTCCTGGACGACATCGGCGCGGCCAAGGCATCCGAGTGGACCGAAGAGCTGACCTGCCGGCTCATCAACCACCGCTACGAGCAATTGCTGCCGACCCTGCTCACCACCAACCTGCCCATCCGGGACCTGCGCGCCGGCCTCGGCGACCGCATCACCTCCCGCCTCGCGGAGATGACCGAGCGGGTCACCCTCACCGGCACCGACCGCAGACGGCACACCACCGCCTAACCGGCCCGTCACACCCCTTAGCCGCGGTTAACCCCGGCACCACGCGGGTCCTTCGCCCGGACACCGCCGCGTCCCTGCGCCGAGCGGCGGAACCGCCCTGCCCGCGCTCGGCCGCCCCACCTGCTTTCGGAGTTCGCATGCCCTCCACCGCCCCGCCGTCCACCACACCGAGTCTGAGTGGGAGCCGATGGCGTCGGCCCCTGTGGTTCGACCGGCTCATCGTCATCGCCCTCGGCACCTCCGCGTTCGTCCTGTCCTTCAATTCCCTGCGCCAAGTCGCCGTCGCCATCCACACCGCCCCGGCCCTGAGCTTCCTGTTCCCGATCGTCATAGACGGCTTCATCGCATACGGGATCCGCGCACTCCTCCTCCTGCGCGAGGCGTCCCTGGGCGCCAGGCTCTACGTCTGGGCCCTGTTCGGCGCCGCCACCGCCGCCAGCCTGTGGGCCAACGCCCTGCACGCCGTCCGCCTCAACGCCCCCGGCATCCACGTCCTGACCCTCGGCAACCACACCGTCGCCGTCCTCTCCGCCATCGCACCCCTGGCCCTCGGCGGAGCCACCCACCTCCACATCCTCGTCACCCGCCACGCCACCCACCACAGCCGACCCGTCGAGCCCCCCACACCCACCGACATTGCGTCGGCCGGAACTCCGTCCATGATTCCGGCCGAGCCAGCAGCGATTCCGGCCGCACGCCCCGACGCGACCCAGACGGACACGCGACCGGAGTTGTCGAACGCTCTCCGCGAGCCGACTACCGAATGCGCCGAATCCATCGTGAAGAGCGAACCGCACGCGGCGGCCGAGCCCCACACGGACAGCCAGGAGCCTGTGGTCCTCGACGACAGCCCTGGTCAGCACGAGGGTGGTGATTCCGGCCACCGCGATCAGGCCGTACGGGGCGGTCGCCGGGCGGAGGCGACCATCGAACAGCTCGCCGAGATCATCGCCCAGGCCCACCCTGATTCCGGCCCGCTGACCCGCGCCATGGCCCGCCGCGCCATCGAAGCCCACGGTCTATCGGCGGGCAACGAGCGCATCGCCGAAGCCCTCCGGCAACTCCAGCCCGGTGACGCGGCCCGGCCGCACCCCCACACCGACTGAACCGGCCAACCGCACGGGGTGCCCGGAGAACCGGCCATCACTTCGCCGGGCACCCCAACCCGTCAACCACTACAACGTCCAAGGCCACCCCCATCACCAGCCAGGTCAGCAGAACCCACCCGTCTGCGCGTCCCACCGCACAAGGAACAGCCGTGAACCATCCTCAGCTCGCCCCATCTGCCCATCCCCCCACCACCCTTGGCGGAGCAAGCTACTGCGGTGGACATCCCAATGGGATGTCCACCGCGCATGCCCTCGCCCAGGGGGACGAGGGGCCGGCTGGTTCCCGCACGAGGGCGCGCGGGAACCAGCCGGACCTGCGGCGCCAGGGGGCGCCACAGGCAGGACACCCCGGCGAGCACGAACCCGAGCCCGCCTTCCCCGGCCGTCGGCCACGCCGCCGCCCCTACCAGCCCAAGCAACGCAAGGACAGCATCACCGCCCGCTACACACCGCAGGAGAAGGCCGAAGTCACCGACGCCGCGAAGGCGGCCAACGTCTTCCCCGCAGGGTTCCTCGCCGACGCCGGCCTGGCCGCCGCACGCGGCCACCTGCCCGCCTTCCGCGCCAACGACCAGCTGGACCAGGCGATCGACGAACTCACGGCCCTGCGCAGCCAGGTCTCCCGCGTCGGCAACAACATCAACCAGATCGCCCGCGTCTACAACACCGACGGCCAGCCCCGCCCCGGCGAACTCGACCAGGCCCTCGCCTACCTGGTCCGCACCCTGACCCGCATCGACGACGCCGCCCACGCCCTCGTACGCAAGCGAGCCCGATGATCCCCAACATCCGACGCGGCTCACGCACCCGAGGCCTGCTCCACTACCTCTACGACACCCGCAACCCCGACCACATCGACCCCCACCTGGTCGCCTCCTGGGACGGCTTCGCCGCCGCCCCCGGACGCGACCGAGACCTCGACCTCACCACCGGTATCGCCCAGCTCACCCGCGCCCTGGACCTGCGCGTCAACCAACTCGGCGACCGCGCCCCCAAGAAACACGTCTGGCACTGCTCGGTCCGCACCGCCCCCGAAGACCGGCACCTCACCGACGCCGAATGGGGCGACATCGCCCGCCGCGTCCTGCACGCCACCGGCATCGCGCCCGAAGGCGACCCGGACGGCTGCCGCTGGGTCGCCGTCCGTCACGCCGACGACCACATCCATATCCTGGCCACCGCCGTCCGAGGCGATCTGCGCCAACCTCGCAGCGCCTGGGACTTCAATCGCTCCCAGGCCGAATGCCGCAAGATCGAAAAGGACTACGGCCTCACCCAGCTCAACCCCGGCGACGGCACAGCCGCACATCGCGCCACCCGCGCTGAGACCGAGAAAGCCCACCGCACCGGCCGCCAGCGCACCGCGCGCGAACACCTGCGCACCACCGTCCGCACCATGGTCGCCATCGCCACCACCCCGGAAGAGTTCGTCGACCTCCTCTCCCGGACCGAGGGTGTGCTGGTCGAGGTCCAGCACTTCCCTTCCGGCGATGTACGCGGCTACAAGGTCGCCCTCGAAGACGACATCAACGCCGCAGGCCGGCCCATCTGGTTCTCCGGCTCCACCCTCGCCCCCGACCTGTCCTACCCCAAGATCCACGAACGCCTGGCCGCCACCGAACCCCAGCTCACCACCCAGCAACCCGGCAGTCGGCGCAGGCCAGATCCCTGGCACCAGGCCACAGCCGCCGCCGAACGCATCCCCACCCTCCTCGACCGAGACGACGACCAAGCCGCCCAGGCCCACCTCGCCGCCTTCGGCGAAGCCCTCGACGCCCTCCCCCTCATCGCCCCCACAGGCGTCCGACCCCAGCTCCGCCAGGCCGCCACCGCCTTCGAACGCGCCACCCGCTCCCGCATCCACGCCGAACACCACCACGCCCGCGCCCTACGCGGCGCCGTCCGCGCCATGCTCCGCGAAACCACCACCCCAGACGGCACCGGCCTCGCGATGTTCCTCGATGCAGCCGTCCTCATCGTCATCGCCGCCACCCGCTGGCACCACCTCCGACACCACGACCAACAAGTGGCCGCCACCCGCCAGACCTTGGCCCACCTGCAGACCGCCTACCAGCAGGCCGCAGCAGCACCCCTGGCCATCCTGGCTCAGCGCACACCGCCGGCCCACGCGATCGAACGCCACGCCCAGCACCTACGTGCTTACGTGCCTGCGCACGCCGAACAGGTCCTCGACGACCCCAACTGGAGGGCACTCGCCGCTGCCCTGACCAGCGCCGAAGCCGCAGGCCACGACCCCGAACGCCTCCTCCAGCAAGCCGCGGACGAGCGAGCCCTGGACGACGCCCGCTCGCCCGCACAAGTCCTCACCTGGCGCATCCACCGACTCGCCCAGCGGCCCGCCCCCAGTGCCCGGGCCCTCGCCGCGCAGGCCCGCACAACGGTGATGACGCGGACGTCAGGGCCTGTCCACGCCGAACCGGTCCCGTCGCCCCGCCCTGATCCGGCGGCAGGTCCCGGCCGACGCCGCTGAACCCAGCGCTGATGGCCTCGTCCGTACTTCGCGGCGGGGCCTCAGCTCTGTGGGGTGTCCCAGTAGTCCGCGAGCATCTCGCTTGGCCAAGCAGGCTCGCGGATCTCGCCGCGTGGGCCCATCTCCCGGAAGTACGGGGCGAGGTCGTAGACCGGGCTTCCGTCGATGGCGTCAAGGTCGGTGACGTGGAGGTCCAGGCCGTCGACCTTGAGCAGTCGGGGGAAGGACTGGGCGAGCTGGTTGGGCCGGCGGTGGTTGCGGTGGACGAAGGTGCCGGTGGTTGGCCATTGGGGGTTGTTGCGGGGGCTGCGGGCGTGCAGGGCGACGTCGTCGGGGGAGGCCTTGTGGAAGTGCCAGACGACGAGGAGGTGGGAGAACTCCTCCAGGCCCTGGACGACCTCGGCGGGGAAGTCGGGGTTCAGGCGGATGATGGCCGTGCCGGTCCAGTGGTCGTCGGTGGGCTCGGTGCGTCCACCGATCACGGTGGCGATGGGCTTGATCTCCAGCGACTTCGACATTGCGATCTGCGCTCCCCTTCGACCTGCGTGGCGACGGGGGTCAATCTACTCGGGCGAGATACGCGGCGGCCCGAGTGTCCAGGGCAGTGACGGCTAGGATGCCGCGATGCCGGTACGGGGAGACCAGCCGGCGCATGTCGACGACCGCCTGCCGGGCCCGGCCTGAGTAGATGCCCTCTTCCGTGGCGTCCAGTACGCCACTCCAGGTGGCGCACGCTTCCTCCACGCTGCCGCCGGCGATCTGTGTCGCGCCGAGGTAGCCGAGTGTCACCGCGTGCGTGCGGCGGAAGTCGGCTCGGCGGGTGCGGACGCTGTGCCGGAACTGGCGGATGGCGCCTTGGCGGTCTCCGCAGTCCCGCAGGGTGCAGGCGGTCTCGTGCGCGAGGGACGCCTCGGCGAAGAAGAACGTACGGTTCGGCTCGACGATGCCCTCGCTGGCCGAGGCGAGGTCGTCCTCAGCTCTGATCAGTGCCTTCGCCGCCGCCTGCTTCCGCCCGTTCGCCGCCAGGCCGCGGGCGTGTACGACGCCGAGCAGGGCGCGTTCGCGGGGCGTGGCCGTCGCGTAGCGCTGGCCCGCTATGGATGCCGTCGACAAGTCGAGGGCCTGCTCGTAAAACCCGAGGTCGATGGCCTGGTGGGCCATGGCGCGCAGGACGTGGCCGGTCAGGGGCGGGTTGCCGGCGCGGGCGGCCAGTTTCACGGCCAAGACGAAGTAGCGCTGCGCGATGGCGTGTTCTGCGTTGTCGAACGCCATCCAGCCCGAGAGGTAGGCCAGCTCGCCGGCTGCGGAGAACATGTCGCGCCGCACCTGCTCGTTGGGGAACGTCCCACGCAAGAAGGCCGCGACATCCGATTGCAGGTACTGGACCAGGGCTTTGCGGCCGTGGCCGCCGCCACGCTGCTGATCCATCCGGGAGAAGGCCACGGTGAGCTCCTGGACGGTGGCCACATCACCGCGCCCGACGTGCTGCCGGTGACGCGATGCTGATGGCTGCGGCGTCTCGGCCATTGCGGTCCACCACTCCTCGCCGGGCAGCGCGAGCGAGGCCACCGAGTACACCGCGCCGGCCAGCAGGCTCCTGCGGTCCGCGTCCAAGTCCGTTCTCCCCAGGTCGGTCAGCGCGATCAGTGGATCCACGCGCCATTCCAGCGCCCACTGCGCTGCTGCTTCGGGAACTGCGAACCCGAGATCGTCCGGTGTCACACCGCGCTTCAGACGACGGGACAGTGCCTGGCTCAAGATTAGGGGCGCTGCTCCCGAGGGCTTCGTCCCGCCCACCCACATGCTGATGTGGGAGCGGCCGATGCTCGCGAACTCCAGCAGCTTGCTTTCCTGCGCGACCCGGTTGAACGCACTTGCGGCCTGGGCCCGTGACCAGCCAGCTTCCTCCAGGAGCGCGGCGAGCCGCTCATTTCGCTCACGCGCCATGCGGCACCCCCGAAACGCCGAACGATCTTTGACCACTTTTGCCGAGCTGTCCTGGCGGTATGCCCCGTTGCCGCGCCGTGCAGGCCAACGTAGCCGCCGACGCCGACGCCCTTCAGGGGAACAGCCGGAAACCACCCTGCTCAGCGGCCGTAATCACCAATGATCTTTGACCACTTTGACCACTCCGAAGCCCTCGACCCCATACCCAGCATGCCCCGATCGCGGTTCGCTCTACGTATCCACCAGCACGCCGATGCACCGGAGTTGACCTGACGTCATGACTGCCACGCCTCCCAGCCCTGGCCTGCGGCCGATGTGCCTGCACATCGCTGCGGACCCCGCCCTCGTCGCCCGCGTACGCCGCGCGCTGCGAGGCGCGTTAAGGGACTGGGGTGTGGCGGAGCTGGCCGAGGACATGGAGTTGATCGTCAGTGAACTCGTCGGCAACGCAATCCGGCACGGATCGGGGATCGGCGTAGGCGTACTGCTGGTCGCACAGGACGGTCTCGCCCTGCTGGAGGTCACCGACGGCACCAGGGAGGAGCCGACCCACCGCGAGCCCGAAGACGAGGACGAAGACGGCCGGGGGCTGCTGATCGTCCGCGCGCTCGCCGAGGACTGCGGGTGGCGGACCAATGGCCAGGGCGGCACAACCGTCTGGGCCACTCTGCCCCTCCCCCTCAGGAGGGCCGCATGAAATCTGACGCCACCCCGGTGAGCGCGCTCACCTGCTGTCGCGACAGTCGCCGCATAGACCGCTGTCCCCGGCCGCCCGGGCCCCCTACCTCGGGTTGCCGGGGACAGTGCACCACGCCGCCTCTCTGGGGGCGGTGGGCCTGGGCCCTGACAGCGGGCAGGCCGGCACTACCCCGTCGCGCACCCAAGGGAGCGACAACCCGTGGCCGTGCGCGGCGGGCCTCGTTCTGATCTGACGCCACCGTTGGGCGCGCACCGCTGAGAAGGAGAAAGTCCGTGAATATCGTCCCTGACATGACGACTGACAGCTCGAAGTCCCCCATGTCCGAACAGCAGTTGCGCGACGCGATGGTCGAGGAACTGATCGAACTGGGTGCCGCCCGGAGCCCGCACGTCGTAGCTGCGTTCCGCCGGATTCCCCGGCACCTGGCCAGTCCCGGCGAGGATATGGGCAAGGCGTACCAGGCGGAATACGCCGCGATCACCAAGAAGGACGCTGACGGGGTGGCCATCAGCTCGGTGTCTGCCGGCCGCATCCAGGCCATGCAGATCGAGCAGGCGGACGTCCAGCCAGGAACGCGGGTGCTGGAGATCGGCTCCGGCGGTGTCAACGCCGCCTACCTCGCTGAGATCGTCGGCCCGCAGGGCCTGGTCGTCACTGTGGACATCGACCGCGACGTCACCGCGTGCGCCGAACGGTTCCTGGCGGAAACCGGATATGACCGGCGGGTGCTGGTCGTCACCGCCGACGGCGAGTACGGCATGACCGAGCACGCCCCGTATGACCGCATCGTGGTTACTGTGCAGGCTGCCGACATCCCACCGGCCTGGGTCGAGCAGCTCGTCGAAGGCGGTCGGCTCGTCGTGCCGCTGCGGATGCGCGGTATGACCCGCACCGTCTCGCTCGTCAGGCACGGCGAACGCCTCGTGAGTGACAGCGTCGAGCTGTGCGGCTTCGTGCCGATGCAGGGCGCCGGGGAGAACCGCGTCCGCCTTGTCCTGCTCCACGACATCAAGGGCGAGGAGGTCGGCCTGCGCCTGGACGGGCACCCGGATCCGGACGTCGACGGGCTGCGGGCCGCCCTGCGCAGCCCCCGCGTCGAAGCCTGGTCAAGGGTGACGCTCGCCGGCAACGAGTCGAACGAGCACCTGGATCTATGGCTTGCGACCGCGCTGGACAACCTGCCGCTGATGGCTGGGACACCTGCCGCCCGCGAGCGCGGCCTGATCGCATCCGTGTCGCCGCTCGGCGTGCCCACGCTCGTCGACGGGGACAGCTTCGCCTACCGCACGGTACGCCGCACCGACGACCCGGAGCGGTTCGAGCTCGGTGCCATCGGCCACGGTCCGCAGGGCCAGAAAGTCGCCGAACGGCTGGTCGAGGAGATCCAGGTCTGGGACCGCGAACACCGCGGCGACCGGGCCCAGGTCGAGATCCACCCGGCGGGCACGCCGGACGAGCAGCTTCCCGCGGGCCGCATTGTCGACCGGCCGCACACGCGGGTCCTGATCACCTGGCCGTAGCGCCGAGAGCGCTGTGGACCGGGCAGTAAGGCACATCCCACCACCTGCACAGGAGGACATCGAGATGGCACCGCAGGGCAGCATCACGCTCAAGGCCGCCACGGACTTCGCGGCCGGCTCCGACTCGGACTTCGACCTCAACATCGAGATCATCGCGTCCGCCCCGGTCGTGGCCGGGCTGCTGAACGACACCGGCGACGGCTGCGGCTCGACCTGCCAGTCCGCCTGCTCCAACAGCACCTGCATCGGCGGCTGACCCACCTGTGGGGCCGGGCCGGATTCCTCCGCCCGGCCCCACCCCACCGAAACCGAGGCGACGAAGGAGGCACTGCGATGTACCACGCCGTTGACGCGGCTCTGATCAGAGCCGCCGCACGGCCGCTGACGGCCCAACTGCCTCCCTGTCCGGACCTGGACGGCAACACCTCTGACGACGTGGAACGCTGGCAAGCGTGGATCGGCAAGGTCTGGGCAGACGACGCCACAGCGGCGGCGATCGAGATCGCCAGCCCCCTGCTGGTCGAGGCCGTGCAGGGCGTGCTGGACGGACATGCACAGCGACCCCGGACAGTCCGGCACACCGTCATCTCCCTGGTGCGCTACCTGCTGCGGATGCAGCACCGCGCCACGCCGTTCGGCCTGTTCGCCGGCCCCGCGCCCGTACGCCTCGGACCCCAGGCCCAAGCCCACTGGGGCACCAGGCATCGGGCTTTCACCCGAGCGGACGCCGAGTGGCTCGCCGGGATCGTCACCACCCTGGAGCAGAATCCCGATCTGCTGCGGCGCCTGCCCGTGATCGCCGACTCCACCTGCTTCGTCCGAGGCGGCACAGTCGTCGTACCGCATCAGCCGGGCAAGGACGGTCCTGCCGAGGTCACCCTGCGGCGCACCCGCGCAGTCGAGACGGTCCTTGAGATCGCTCGCTCCGCGATCACGGTCGAGGACATCGTGTCCAAACTGCGCATCGACTACCCCGACGCCCCTGCCGCCGTGATCGAGGCCATGGTGCACGGCCTCGTCGCACACCGGATCCTGATCACCAGCCTGCGTGCGCCCATGACCACCGACGATGCTCTGGGGCACGTCGTGGCCCAGCTCGACGCCGCCGACGCCCAGACCGTCCCCTCAGTGGCAGCTACCCTCGCGCAGCTCCGGCAGATCCAGCAGCTTCTTCTCCGGCACGGCTCTGCCCCCGTCGCTGAGCAGCGGACCTTCCGCGCGGAGGCCACCCGGCGGATGACGGCCATGACCGGCGTGGCCGGGCGCACTCTGGTGGTGAATCTGCGGCCCGACTGCGATGTCGTCCTGCCCGCCGCCGTCGCCGAGGAAGCAGAACGGGCTCTGGAGGTCATGGCCCGGATCACGCCGTACCCGGCCGGGCCTCCGGCCTGGCAGGACTACCGCGCCCGCTTCCTGGAGCGCTACAGCATGGGCGCCCTGGTGCCGCTCGGCGATCTCACCGATTCCGACATCGGTCTTGGCTTCCCGGCCGGCTACCGCGGCTCCGTCCTCAAACGTCCCGTCCAGGCCACCAGTCGCCGGGACGAACACCTCCTCGCCCTCGCCCAGGACGCTGCCGCGAACCACGTCCGAGAGATCGTCCTGACGGAAGAGGACCTTGCCGACCTCAATGCCGGTGACGTCACCCGGGGCCCCGCCCACGTCGAACTGTGCTTCACCGTGTTCGCCACCTCCCTGGACGCCCTGCAACAAAGCCAATTCGCACTGAGCATCGCGGGCCTTTCCCAGTCAGCCGGCACCACGACCGGCCGGTTCCTGGAGATGCTGGAGCAGCCCGACCGCGACCGCATGACGGCCGCATACGCCGCCCTGCCCACCCTCACCGACAACGCGGAGCGCGCGCAGGTCTCCGCCCCGCCGCTCCGCCTGCGCACCCAGAACGTCAGCCGTGCCCCCGCCGTCGTGCCGCACCTGCTCGCGCTGGGCGAGCACCACCCTGCCGCCACCCTCGACCTGGACGACCTCGCCGTGACCGCGGACTCCCAGCGCCTCTACCTGGCCTCACTGTCCACGGGCAAGCTGATCGAGCCGTCGGTGATGAACGCCGTCGAACTCACCAACGCCACCAACCCCCTGGTCCGCTTTGTCACCGAGGTGCACCGCTCGCACACCGCCGTGCTGGCCCCCTTCGTCTGGGGCGCCGCCGCCCGGCTGCCGTTCCTGCCCGAAGTCCGCGTCGGCCGCACGATCCTCTCGCCCGCCTGCTGGCGACTCCGGCCGCGCGACATCGGCCACGAGGACGGGCCTGGCTGGCTGCGGGACTTCACCAACTGGCGCTGCCGCTACGGCGTATCCTCCGCCGTCTTCATCGGCTCCGACGACCAGCGCCTCCGGCTCGGCCTCGACAACCCCACCCATCTGCAACTGCTCCGCATGGAGCTGAAGCGCACCGGCACGGTAACCCTGCACCACGCGCCCGAGGAAGACGCGTATGGCTGGCTGGGACGCACGCACGAAATCACCATGCCGTTCGTCTCCACCTTGCCGCCAGTGGCCCACGGCAACTGGCCATCGGCGGTCATACGCCGCGACCACCGGCGCCTGCCCGGCACATCCCCGTGGGCGTACCTCAAGGTCTACTGCCACCCCCAGCGCGTCCCCGAAATCCTGACCGCGCGTCTGCCCGCCCTGTTCCAGGAATGGGAAGGCAGCACACCCCAGTGGTGGTTCACGCGGTACCGCGACACCGAAACCCATCTCCGCCTACGTCTCCGGCTGCCAGGGCCGCACGCCTTCGGCGGCACCGCGCAGCAAGTCGGGGCGTGGGCGGCGGGACTCCGCAACGCCGGACTGGTCAGCCACATCCAGTGGGACACCGACGAGCCCGAGACCGGCCGCTACGGTACCGGCCACCTGCTGGAAGCCGCGGAACAGTACTTCGCCGCCGACTCCACCGCCGCCACCGCCCAGATGACACTCGGCCCTCCGACCCACTTGTGTCCGGCCGTGATCGCGGCCAGTTACGTGGACATCGCCGCCGCCTTCACCGGCAGCCCAGCAACCGGACGCCGCTGGCTGGTCGAGCACCTACTCAAGGCCGAGGGCACGGCACCGCCACGCGACGTCCAAGCGCAGGCCGTACGTCTGTCCTCCCTGGACAGCGGCCTCTCCGCCCTGCGCTCCCTGCCCGGAGGCGAGCAGGTCGCCGCCGCCTGGGCCCACCGCCGCGACACCCTGCACACCTACCGGACCGCACTCACCGACCACGGCGCAGACCCAGCCACGGTCCTGCCGTCCTTGCTGCACATGCACCACAACCGGGCCGCCGGCATCGACCCCGACGGCGAAGCCATCTGCCGCCGCCTGGCCCGTGCCGCCGCCCTGTCCTGGACCGCACGCGCCGAAGGAGCACCGCGGTGACGGCCGCCCCGCCGCTCCTCGATACGGATGCCGCCATGCGGCAGTCCCTGGCCCACGGTCCCCTCGGGACCGCCCTGCTCCACATCGAACGCGCCCACCGATGCACCGGATCGTGGCAGGCGGTCCACCGCCAACTCGCCGCCATCGGCCCCTTGATCGATACAGGCGAGGCGAGCCTGTTCCTCGGCGCACCCGCGATGGCGTACGTCCTGCACCTGGCCGCCGCCGACACCGGCCGGTACGCAGGCGCCCTGCACGCCCTCGACCGCATCGTGGCCGCACACACCCGCCGCCGTCTGGACGCCGCCCACGCCCGCATCGAAAGCGGCGAGCCGACCACCTTCGCCGAGTACGACCTGCTGCGCGGCCTGACCGGCCTCGGCGCACTCCTCCTACGCCGCACCCCGGAAAGCGCAGAGCTGAAAAGGGTCCTGAACTACCTGGTGCGGTTGACCGAGCCGCTGCCCCAGCCCAACGGACAGACGCTCCCAGGATGGTGGGTGCGGCACAGCCCGGTGAACCTCGACGCACCCACCCCCGGCGGCCACGCCAACGCCGGCCTGGCCCACGGCATCACCGGTCCCCTGGCCCTGCTCGCGCTCGCCAAACTGCGCGGCATCACCGTGCCCGGCCACCAGGAGGCGATGCTACGGATCTGCCGCTGGCTGGACCGGATACGCCACAGCGACCACCGCGGAACCCGCTGGCCGCCCTGGGTCACCAAGACCACCTCGATCCCCACGCACCCGGAGGCGCCGTCCTGGTGCTATGGCACCCCCGGCCTCGCCCGTGCCCAGCAGCTCGCTGCACTGGCCCTCGGAGACGCCCACCGTAAGCGCATGGCCGAACGGGCACTCCTGTACTGCCTGGCCGACCCCCTCCAACTCGACCAGCTCACCGACCGCGGCCTGTGCCACGGCGTCGGCGGCCTGCTCCGCGTCGTCCAACGCATCGCCGAAGACGCCGACAAACCCGACACCTTCACCAACCACCTCACGCAACTCCGCGAACGCTTCCTCACCGCAGGGCCCCCGACAGAGACCGGATTCCTCGAAGGCACGGCCGGAGCGGTCCTCGCCTTCCAGGACGCCGAAGCGGGCACGGCGCCTGCCAACGACTGGGACGCCTGCCTGCTCCTCGTCTGACCACGCCCGGAGAAGAGACCTGATGGACCTGGACAGCAGCGCCACCGAGCAGGCCATCCTGGCCGTCCTCACCGGCACGCCGATCACGGAGGCCGCTCGCCGGGTGCACACCTCTCCCGTACGCCTTGCGGAAGCCGTCGAGCTGTACCGCGACGCGGGACGCGCCACACTCCACGCACGGCCCGACCCCTCCGGCTGGCAGCAGGCAAACATCGAATTCGCCGACTACCCGAACGCCGAACGCGTCTTCCTCACCTACCTCCTGCAGCCCCTGCGACAGGCAGAGGACAGCGGGAGCGTCGAGTCCTGGTGGTTCGTCCGTAAGTACCCCTGCTGGCGCCTCCGCCTCACTCCCGGTCCGCGAACGATGGCCGAAGGCATGCCAAAGCCGATGGCCGAGGCCCTCGACGGCGCGATCTCACGGGGCGTCGTCAAGACCTGGTTGCCATCACCGTACGAGCCCGAGACGACGGCGTTCGGCGGCCCGGACGGCATGGGCATCGCCCACGAGCTGTTCCACGCGGACAGCGTCGGCGCGCTCGATTACTTGCAGCGCACGGGCACAAACCGCAGCGGACTCCTCGATCCCAAAGCGACCTCGCTCCTCGTCATCAGCCTCTTCCTACGCGCCGCCGGCCAGGAATGGAGCGAACAAGGCGACGTGTGGGCACGCGTCGCAGCAGCAAGGCCCCTACCGGAAGACGTTCCGACAGAACGCGTGACCGCCATGACCGGCTCGCTCCGCACGCTCCTGACGATCGACACCGCGGCCGCCTCCCTCGCGGCCAGCACGCCTCTGGCGCCCCTTGCCGCATGGACTGACACGATGAAGCAGGGTGGCCAGGCCCTCGGCCAAGCAGGACGCGAAGGGCGACTTGGCATAGGAACACGCAGCATCCTGGCCCGACATGTCATCTTCCACTGGAATCGCATGGGCTTCACCACACGCCAGCAAGCCATCTGGGCACGAGCAGCGCGGGAGACAATCCTCGGAGAGTAGCCATGCAGACGTGGGCCCACAGCGCGGACCGTCCTCGGCGGCCAGATAGTTGTCCCCTCCGGCTGTGCCTTGCCCCGCCGCGACACAGCGCGGTCGCTACCCTGACGGACGGGAGACGACGGCGAACAGGGAGACCATGAGTGCCACCTCCGACCGCATCGAGCAGCTACTGCTCGAAGGCGTCGACCAGAAGATCTACCCCGGAGCCGTCTGGGCCCTCGGAGACGCCGACGGCACCCACCACAGCGGAACCTGCGGGCTCCTGGACCCGGCCGACCCGACCCAGCCGATGCAGCTCAACACAGTCTTCGACATCGCCAGCCTCACCAAGATCCTCGCCGTCTGGTCCGTCATCGGCACCCTCTGGGAAGACGGCACTCTGACCCTCGCTGACAAGCTCGCCACCCTCATCCCCAACCTCGCCGCGTACCCCCTGGGCGAGGTCACCGTCCACCCGGCCAAGCCGTCGAATACACCGACCGCGCCGCCCTCATCCTCGGCTACCTCGCCGAACACCTCACTGGCCTGTCCCTCAACCAGCTCGCCACCACCCGCATCTGGCAACCCCTCGGCATGACCGAAACGCGCTTCGCCCCCCTCCCCGCCGACCAGGCCACCCGCTGCGCCCCCACCGAGTACGACGACGGCACGGGCCAGCACCTCAAAGGCACCGCCCACGACTTCTCCGCACGCCTCCTCGGCGGCGTCTGCGGCATCGCCGGCACCTTCTCTACTCTCCGCGACTTCATCCGCTTCGCCCGCTACCTTCTGGGCCCCACCACCAGGCCAACCCCATCCGGCTTTGGCCCTGCCTGGGTCGAAGAATCCCTCCAGATCCACACTGGCGACCTCGCCCCCGCCCGCGGCCTCTTCTGGCACCCCGCCGCAAGCACCGACCCGGGCGACGGCATCTACGTCCACTACGGCTTCACGGGCACTGCCCTGTGGATCTCCCCCAAGCAGAACCGCTGGGCCGTCCTCCTGACCAACAAGCTCTACTACAGTCGCGACCGCGGCCCGCTCACCGCTGTCCGCAACGGCTTCTGCCAACTGGCCATCGGATAGCCAGTCCGGTGCCGGGAGATGTCGCTGTTAGGACCAGACCTGGAGATCTATCGCAGAACTGAGGGCGAGCCTCAGCTCTGCGCCGAGACCCGCCCTCCTCTGCAACCAGCTCAGACGAGTCGGAGAACTGGTCGGTTATCCGGCATACCAAGCAGTTCTCGTGCCCGGACTGGCTTCCATGCCAACTGGTGCGCAAGTTCTCGGATGGTTAGCCCCTGCTCCCTTTCGGCAAGTTCGAAGGCTTGCCGGAGCATCACCGGCTGCTCGCCGGGGAATCCGGTAACCGGCTCGGGGCGGAAGCCTGGTTGTTCCGCGAGAGCGTGCAACCGCTTGTACGCCCGGCTGGCCGTGGCATCTGAGATGAGGCCGAGTTCGCGGCAGCGGTAGATCAGCGACTTCACCGATACACCCCAAGTCCGCGAAAGATCAGCGAGTTGGGCAAGGTTCATTCGCCGGGGAAGCAGCGGCAGGATGCTCGCACGAGGGGTGAGGAACTCGGCCGCGAACGCATCAGCCTCTCTTTCCTGCTGGCTGTCGCCGGTCGACTCGGTATGCAGGACCAGGTGTCCCAGTTCGTGGGCGGCGCTGAAGCGGTGCCGGTACACATCGTCAGCACGGTTGGGAGTCAGAACAACGAGCGGTCGAGGCAGGCCGGAGGCGGCGAAGGCATCGATCTTGACCGTGCCCTCGTCAGCTTCGGGTGGGGAGACGACAACGATGCCATGCGCCTCCATCTGTCTGACCAGGTGACGAGCGGGGCCCTTGCCCAGCCCCCAGTACCGGCGCAGTTCACGTGCGGCTGCCGCCGGTTCCGCCGGCAGGTCGACGCCTGGGTGGACTTCCCCACCAGCGAACCCCGGCAGATCCACGAGAGGGAGCTGCACGCGCTTTTCGAGCGCGTAGGTCAGCTCCCAGACCTGGCCAGTGAAACCGAGGGCCTTATTGCGCTGCGCCCCGCTCGTGGAGCGCAACGCTCGGAAGTGGGCCATGGCGGTGTCCAGCTCGCCCATGGGCCGCCCTGCCAGGAAGAACTGTGCGGGCACGTTCAGTACGTCCGCCAGACGAGGGATCAGTTCGGGCCGTGGCTTGTTGCTGCCCGTCTCGTACTGTCCTATGGCCGCTGGCGAGACTCCGATCTTCTGCGCCACCTCTTTCTTCGTCATCCCCGCCAGATGGCGGGCTTGTGTGAGCCGGGGCGCGTAGAACCCATCCCAGACGGCTTTCGGTGAAGTCTCGTCCAGGCCAAGCCCGGGGAGCGTTGGATGGTCAGCTTTCATCACTCTCAGCAGCGTCATCCTCGATCTCGTCGGCCTTCTCGGTCTTCGGCGGTACGTCCTGCTTGCGTTCCGCGTCACTGCGACCAGCCATCGGAACCTCCGGCAGAGCACCGGAGTCGAAGCGATCATCCTCGATACCGGAACCCGCCAGGAACAGGGGGGTGCCGAGCGGGCCGGTAAGCAGCGAACGCTCGGTCACCCAGCGCAGAGTCCCCGTGCCGTCCAGCAGATCTGCCTGGCCCCACCAGACGCGCTTGAGGCCTGACGAGTCCATCTCGAAGACGATCAGCACCAGACGCGGATGCGGATCCCGGCTGGCCAGTTCCGCCAAGGACGGGCGCAGCTCCAGCTCTGGCATTTCCAGACCGGACAGGGTGTCCTCGACCCACCGACGGGACGAGGAGTCCGTAGCTGCGAACAGCTCCTGGACCAGGTGAGAGACCTGCTTCAGCGGCCACTGATCGTCGGGTTCATCACCGTCCACTTCGGCGCGCACGGGATACAGGAGGGTGTTATGGACAAGAGCCAGATCGTACCAAGTGCCGGTCTTGACGACTTCGGTGCCTTCGATGCCCAGGTCGACGATGCGTTCCACGAGTCGCTCGAACTGGTTCGTCATGCGAGCGCCGCCAGCTGCGAACCGCTTGTTCGAGCGAGCCACCGCCTGCACGTCCAGAGTCGCCTCCTCGGTGTCCTTCAGCGCCTCCCACACCGCCCCTTGAATCGCTGCGGCGTCGTCTCCGAAGCGTCTGCGGCCCCAGGCCGGCATAGAGCTGTCCACGCACCACTCCCATCCACTCCTACACCTGGACTCAGATCATACACCCAAGCTTTAGTTGATCTACAAAAACTTGCACTCGTGGTTCAGTTCGATGAAAACCATGGCCGAATGAGGCGGATGAGTAGCCCTGGCAGGCCAGCGTCACCCCGAAGACACCGGCACGGCGCACTGCTCGTCGGCGAGCGGGGCAGGTAGATCGGCCGCAGTCATCCAGGACCAGCACACCGCCGAGGCACCCGTGGCTACGTCGGCAGACACGCGCGACAGAACATGGCGGCCCACGAGTCGAGCCGGTCGCCGAGACGGGAGGATACGATCCGCCGGGACTGAACCGTTCGCGTCTGCTGTGACGGCGGGTATGCGCCTGTAGGTCGTCCAGGTTTTCCCCGACCAGCCGTGCCGGTACAGGACCATGTGGTCTGACGGACGGCCTTCGGCAGCAGCGGACGGCCGCCGAAGTGCCAGACTCAGAGCTTGAGCCGGTACGGCAGCATGCAGACGGCGACGTCGGTGCGGGCGCGCAGGACGGTGGCCAGGAGGATGCCGCGCTGGTTCTGGAGGATCTCGTAGCGGCGGTGCTTGGGCTCGACCTCGGGGATGAGGACGGCGATCTGCCGGCCGCCGGCCGCCGCCTGCTGGACGTATTCGACGACGGGCTCCACCAGGGAGCGGTGCGGGCTGTCGATGATGTCCAGACGCACGCCGGGGTTCCAGCGGTCCCAGGTCTCCCGCAGGGCCTGGGCCTTGTCGGGGTCGGCGTGTACGGCGACGGCGACGACCTCGTCGCCGAGGGCGAGGGCGGCGGTGAGGGCGTGCTGGGCGAGCTTGCTGACCTCGCCGATGGGGACGATGACCAGGCTGGCGGTGCCGCGTTGTGGCGGGGGCGGGATCCGGCCGAGGCCGAGTTCGGCGCCGACGGCGGTGTAGTAGCGCTGGACGCGGGCGAAGAGCAGCATCAGCAGCGGCACCGCGACGACGACCACCCAGGCGCCTTCGAGGAATTTGGTGGTGAGCAGGACCAGTCCGGCCAGGGTGGTCAGCAGGGCGCCGATGCCGTTGACGGTCGCGCGGCGCAGCCAGCCGGGCGGGCGCTGGGTCGCCCAGTGCCGTACGAGTCCGATCTGGCTGATGCTGAAGCCGATGAAGACGCCGATGGCGAACAGCGGGATCAGCTTCTGGGTGTCGGCCTCGACGGCGATGAGCAGCACGGCGGACAGCAGGGCCAGGGCGACCACGCCGTAGCGGTACACCGGGCGTTCCGCGCGGAGCCCGAACAGGTGGGGCAGGCGGTGGTCGCGGGCCAGCAGACTCATCAGGACGGGGAGGCCGCCGAAGCTGGTGTTGGCGGCGAAGAGCAGGACGAGGGTGACAACGATGTTGGTGGCGTAGAAGGCCCAGCCGGTTCCGTACGATCCGGCGGTGAGCTGGGCCAGGACGGTGACGCCGCCGCGCGGGGCTACGTGGTCGCGGCGGATCAGGACCGCGAGGCCGACCAGCATCAGGCCGAGCAGTGCGCCCAGCATCAGCTCGGTGCGCTGGGCGCGCTTGACGCGCGGTTCGCGGAAGGTCGGTACGCCGTTGGCGATGGCCTCGACGCCGGTCAGGGCGGAGCAGCCGGCCGAGAACGCCTTGAGGATCAGCAGGATGCCCAGCGCCTCCGTGCCGTGCACGGGTTGGGCGGTGCCGACGACGGCCGCGGGGTGGGAGCGCAGCAGCCCGATGACGATGATGCCGAGGATGCTCACGATGAACAGCACGGTCGGGAGCATGAGCGCCCGGGCGCTCTCGGTGATGCCACGCAGGTTCACCGCGGTGAGCAGGGCGAGTCCGGCCAGACAGACGGCGAGCAGGTGCGACCCGAGGGCGGGGAAGGCCGAGGCGAGGGCTGCCGCGCCGGCGGCCAGGCTGACGGCGACCGTGAGGACGTAGTCGACGACCAGGCTGGCCGCGGCCAGCAGGCTGCTGCGTGGCCCGAGGTCCTTCTTGGCCACCGCGTAGGCTCCGCCGCCGTCCGGGTGTACGGCGATCACCTGGCCGTAGGAGATGACCAGCACCACGAGCAGGGCGGTGATGACCAGGGTGATCGGCAGTGTCGCGGTGAGCGCGCCGGTGCCGGCGGCCACCAGGACGAGGACGATCGATTCGGGGCCATACGCGACCGAGCTGAGCGCGTCCAGCGACAGCGCAGCGAGCCCCTCGATGCTGGTCAGGTGGTGTTTGTCGCCCTCACCGGGACGTAGTGGAACTTTCGGCCGCACTTCGCGGCGGGCCAGGCCGAACGTCATGGAGAACCTCGCGGTACAGGGGGAACAGGGGGTGCGTGGGCTGTCCGGTCAGTCTGTCCCAGCCCAGCCGTCGCGCAGTGTCAAGGACTCGACAGGGGTTCCGGGCCCGGGATCAGGATGTCGTTAAGACCGGGCTCACGGTTCACGGCTCACGGCTCACGGTTCGAAGCGGTAGCCGATGCCGGGTTCGGTGATCAGATGGCGGGGGTTTGGAGGGTCCGGTTCGAACTTGCGGCGCAGCGTGGCGATGTAGACGCGCAGGTAGTTGGTGCTGTGCTCGTGCCCGGGGCCCCATACGGCCTGTAGGAGCTGGCGGCCGGTCACCAGGCGGCGGGGGTTGCGCAGCAGCGGGGTGATGAGGCGCCATTCGGTGGGGGTGAGGTGCAGGGCCTGGCCCTTTCCCGACCGGGGGACGGCGGTGTAGGCGGTGAGGTCGACCCGCCAGCGCGCGATGTTCACCGTTGCCGGTTCGTCGAGGGCAGGGGGGCGGCGCAGCACGGCCCTGAGCCGGGCGAGGAATTCCTCCATCAGGAAGGGCTTGGTGAGGTAGTCGTCGGCTCCGGCGTCGAGGGCCGTGACCTTGGCGGCGAGGTCGGTTCGGCCGGAGACCACGATGATCGGCAGGGGGGTCCAGACCCGCAGGCCGTGGATGACGTCGATGCCGGGCATGTCGGGCAGACCGAGGTCGAGGACGACGGCGTCGGGCGGGTTGCGGGAGGCCAGTTGCAGTGCGGTGGCGCCATCGGGGGCGGTGGCGACGTCGTAGTGACGGGCCTTGAGGTTGATGTTCAGTGCCCGCGCCATCTGCGGTTCGTCGTCAATGATCAAGATGCGGCTCATGCCCGTGCCCCCTCCTCGGCGGTCTCGATGGTTTCCGTGATCTCGGCGGTCGGGGCGGCGGGGAGGGAGACGACCATGGTCAGGCCGCCGCCGGGGGTGTCCTCGGGGGTGAGGGTGCCGCCCATGGCTTCGGTGAGGCCGCGGGAGAGGGCGAGACCGAGGCCCAGGCCGGTGGTGTTGTCGGTGTCGCCCATGCGCTGGAAAGGCTCGAAGACCCGGTCCCGGTCCTCCGGCGGCAGGCCGGGGCCCTGGTCAACGACGCGGAGCTCGATGCGGTCGGCGTGGGCGCTGGCACTGATCAGCACGTTCTTGCCGTCCGGAGTGTGCCGTACGGCGTTGGCCACCAGGTTCGCGACGACCCGTTCCAGCAGCGGAGGGTCCGCGACGACGTCGCCGCTCTCCTCGAGCCCCCGCGTGAGGACGCGAACCGGGGTCTCGGGGAGGGTGTCCAGGGCTAGTGGGAGTACGTCGTCGAGACCGGTGGGCTCCAGGTGCAGGGTGAGGGCGCCGGCCTGGAGGCGGCTCATGTCGAGCAGGTTGTCGACCAGGCGGTTGAGCTTGGACAGCGACTCCTCGGCGGTGGCCAGGAGTTCGTCGCGGTCCTCGTCGGAAAAATCGACGTCACGGCTGCGCAGGCTGGTGACGGCGGCCCAGGCCCCGGCCAGTGGAGTACGCAGGTCGTGGCCGACAGCGGCGAGCAGCGCCGTGCGCATCCGGTCGGCGGCCTTGACGGGCTCGACCTCGGCGGCGGCCTCGGCGAGGCGGGCGCGTTCCAGGGCGGCGGCGACATGGGCGGCGAAGGCGGTGAGGACGCGGCGCTCGGACGCCGCCAGGGTGCGGCCCCGCAGGACGAGCAGGCTCTCCTGTCCCAAGGGGATGGTCACGGTGGCGAGAGCGGCGGCAGGCTCGTCCCCGGTGTCCTGGACCACGGTGTCCTGGGCCACCAGGTCGGCGGATTCCATGCCGAAGGCTTCTCTCGTACGCTCCAGCAGCGCCGGTACCGCCTGGTCGCCGCGCAGGATGCTGCCGGCCAGGGAGGAGAGCGTCTCGGCTTCGGTGGTGGCTTTCGCCGCCCGCCGGGACAACCTCAGGGACCGGTCCACCACGGCGGCGACCGTGGCCGCGACCACGGCGAAGACCGCGAGGGCGAGGACGTTGTTGGGATCGCCGATGGCGAACTGGTCGATGGGCGGGATGAAGAAGTAGATGAGCAGGCAGGAAGCGGTGACCGCGGCCAGCAGGGCGGAGAGCACGCCGCCGATGCAGGCGACGCCGACCACGGTGAGCAGGAAGAGCAGGGCCTCGCTGGTGAGGTTGAGATGGCCCCGGGTGTTGGCGAGCACGGTCGTCAGCAGGACGGGGAGGACGAATCCGGCGACCGGTCCGGCGACTCGGCGGGACCGTGGCAGGGGGTTGGCGGACGCGGGGAGGAGGCGGCCGCGGCCGGAGCGTTCGTGGGTGACCCGGTGGACATCGATGTCGCCGGAGAGCTCGGTGGTGATCTCGCCGACGCCCGGTCCGGTGAGGAAGCGCATCACCTGTCCGCGGCGGCTGGTGCCCATGACCAGCTGGGTGGCGCTCTCGGCGCGGGCGAAGTCCAGCAGGGCGGTAGGGATGTGGTCGCCCACGACCGAGTGATAGGTGCCGCCGAGGCTCTCGATGAGTGCGCGTTGTCTGGCCAGGGCGCCGGGCGACGCGTCGGCGAGGCCGTCGCTGCGGGCGACATGGACGGCGAGCAGGTCGCCGCCGGCGGAGCGGTCGGCGATCCTGGCCGCCCGCCGGATCAGGGTCTTGCCCTCCGGGCCGCCGGTCAGGGCCACCACGACCCGCTCCCGGGTCTCCCACACCCCGGCGATGCTGTGCTCCGAGCGGTAGCGCTGGAGGGCCTCGTCCACCCGGCCGGCGACCCACAGCAGGGCCAGTTCGCGCAGCGCGGTGAGGTTGCCGACCCGGAAGTAGTGGGAGAGGGCGGCGTCGACCTTTTCGGGGGCGTAGACGTTGCCGTGCGCCATGCGGCGACGCAGGGCCTCGGCGGGCATGTCGACCAGCTCGATCTGGTGGGCTCGGCGGACGATGTCGTCGGGGACGGTCTCGCGTTGCGGGACGCCGGTGATCTTCTGGACGACGTCGTTGAGCGATTCCAGGTGCTGGATATTGACGGTGGTGACGACATCGATGCCGGCCCTGAGCAGCTCGTCGATGTCCTGCCAGCGCTTGGCATTGCGGCCGCCGGGGATGTTGGTGTGCGGCAGCTCGTCGACGAGGGCCACCTGTGGGGCGCGGGCGAGGACCGCGTCGAGGTCCATCTCGGTGAAGACGGTGCCCCGGTACTCGCGTTCGGCCCGGGGAACCGTCTCCAGGCCGTCGAGCATCGCCTCGGTGTTCCGGCGCTTGTGGCACTCGGCGAACGCCACCACGACATCGGTCCCCCGCGCGGCTCTGCGTCGGCCCTCGTCCAGCATCCGGTAGGTCTTGCCGACCCCGCGCGCCGCCCCGAGGAAGACCTTGAGGTTGCCAGGCCGTCCGCCGTCCGGGGTGTCGGTTGCCGCCGCTGTGACGGTTCGCGTCACCGGGAACCCTCCTTGCGTAAGTGCCGCGCTGCCCGCCCGCGCAGGGCGTTCCTGGGCGAGCGGGCAGCGTGATGGGGGCGGGTCATGTGTCGTCGTTACTTGAGGTTGGCCAGGGCCAGGTTGAGCTCGACCACGTTCACGTACTCCTCGCCGAGGAAGCCGAGCACGCGGCTGTGGGTGTTGTCGGCGACGAGCTTCTTGACGGTGGCCTGGTCCAGGCCACGGGTCTTGGCGACGCGGGCGATCTGTTCGTCCGCGTACGCCTTCGAGATCGCCGGGTCGAGGCCCGAGCCGGAGGCGGTGACGGCGTCGGCGGGGACGTCGTTGACGCTGACTCCGTCGAATGCGGCCACGGCGGCCTTGCGTTCCTTGATGGTCTTGATCAGGTCGGTGTTGTTGGGACCTAGGTTGGACGCGCCCGAGACCGTTGGGTCATAGCCGCCAGCCGAGGGCCGGGGCTGGAACCACTTGGGATCGGGTTTGGCCACCTCGTCGGCGTCGTTCGGGTTCTTCTTGGGGAGGTTGAAGTTCTGGCCGAGCAGGCTGGAGCCGACGGTCTTGCCGTTTTTGGTCACCAGTGAGCCGTTGGCCTGGTCGGAGAACGCGGCCTGGGCGACGCCTGTGACCAGCAGCGGGTAGGCAATGCCGGTGATCACGGTGAAGACCAGCAGCATCCGCAGGGCCGCCAGGTGGTTTCGGACCACCGTGGAAAGGGGGCTGGACATGATGATTGCCTTCTGTCTTCTCGGTCAGCTCAGGCCGGGGATGAACTGGATGATCAGGTCGATCGCCTTGATGCCGACGAACGGCAGGACCAGTCCGCCCAGGCCGTAGACCAGAATGTTGCGGCTGAGCAGCTTGTCGGCGCTCATGGGCCGGTAGCGGACGCCGCGCAGGGCGAGCGGGATCAGGGCGACGATGATCAGCGCGTTGAAGATGATCGCCGAGGAGATCGCCGAGGTCGGGCTGTGCAGGCCCATGATGTTGAGCTTGTCCAGGCCCGGGTAGGCGGTGGCGAACATCGCGGGGATGATCGCGAAGTACTTCGCGACGTCGTTGGCGATCGAGAAGGTCGTCAACGCACCCCGTGTGATCAGCAGCTGCTTGCCGATCTCCACGATCTCGATCAGCTTCGTCGGGTTGGAGTCCAGGTCCACCATGTTCCCGGCCTCCTTGGCGGCCGAGGTACCGGTGTTCATGGCCACGCCGACATCCGCCTGCGCCAGCGCCGGGGCGTCGTTGGTGCCGTCGCCGGTCATGGCGACGAGCTTGCCGCCCGCCTGCTCCTTCTTGATCAGCGCCATCTTGTCCTCGGGAGTGGCCTCCGCGAGGAAGTCGTCCACGCCGGCCTCTTCGGCGATCGCCTTGGCGGTCAGCGGGTTGTCACCCGTGATCATGATGGTCTTGATGCCCATGCGGCGCAGTTCGTCGAACCGCTCACGCATGCCCTGCTTGACGACGTCCTTGAGGTGGATGACACCCAGCACCCGGGCGGTGGATACGCCACCGCTCCGTACCAGCTCCCCGACGACCAGGGGGGTGCCGCCGCTGGCGGAGATGCCGTCGACCAGCGGGCCGACGTCGTCGGTGGGGTGCCCACCGTTGTCGCGCACCCACTTCATCACCGCCGTCGCCGCGCCCTTGCGCAGCGACCGGCCGTCGTCGGACGACCCGTCGAGGTCCACGCCGCTCATCCGGGTCTGGGCGGTGAAGGGCACGAACTCGGCATGGCCCAGCTCGCCCTCTTCCCGGGCCCGGAGGCCGTACGTCTCCTTGGCCAGGACCACGATGGAGCGGCCCTCAGGGGTCTCGTCGGCCAGCGAGGACAGCTGGGCGGCATCCGCGAGGTCATTGACGTCGACCCCGCCGACCGGCAGGAACTCCGCCGCCTGACGGTTTCCGAGGGTGATGGTGCCGGTCTTGTCGAGCAGCAGGGTGTTGACGTCACCGGCCGCTTCCACCGCCCGGCCGGACATGGCCAGGACGTTGCGCTGGACCAGGCGGTCCATGCCGGCGATGCCGATCGCCGACAGCAGCGCACCGATGGTCGTCGGGATCAGCGCGACGACGAGCGAGACCAGGATGACGATGGTCTGCTCGGCACCCGCGAAGATCGCGAAGGGCTGGAGGGTGACGACGGCCAGCAGGAAGACGATCGTGAGCGAGGCGAGCAGGATGTTGAGCGCGATCTCGTTGGGCGTCTTCTGCCGGGAGGCGCCCTCGACCAGGGCGATCATGCGGTCGATGAAGGTCTCGCCCGGCTTGGACGTGATCTTCACGACGATCCGGTCCGACAGCACCTTAGTACCGCCGGTCACGGCACTCCGGTCTCCACCGGACTCCCGGATGACCGGGGCCGACTCGCCCGTGATCGCCGACTCGTCGACCGACGCCACGCCCTCGACGACGTCACCGTCGCCAGGGATGATCTGCCCGGCCTCGACAACCACGTGATCGCCGAGCAGGAGCTGGGCGCCGGGCACGTCCTCCTCGCGCAGCTCGGTCGCCCCCGGCTTCCAGTCGGTCAGCCGCCGGGCGACCGATTCGGTCTTCGCCCGCCGCAGGGTCTCGGCCTGGGCCTTGCCACGGCCCTCGGCGACCGCCTCGGACAGGTTGGCGAAGACGGCGGTCAGCCAGAGCCAGACGGTGATCACCCAGGAGAAGACCGACGGGTCCTTGATCGCCGACAGGGTGGTCAGGACCGCACCGATCCAGACCACGAACATGACCGGGTTCTTCAGCATGACCCGGGGGTCGAGCTTCTTCACCGCGTCAGGAAGAGAGGTGATCAGCTGTTTGGGGTCGAGCATGCCGCCCGAGACCCGGTGCGATTCCGGTGCGGAGGGATCGCTCCCCGACGTGGCGGGGGGTTCGACGGTGGTCAGGGACATCAGGACAGGCCTTCCGCGAGCGGCCCCAGCGCGAGGGCGGGGAAGTAGGTGAGGCCGACGACGATGAGGATCACGCCGGTCAGCAAGCCGACGAACAAGGGACGGTGGGTGGGCAGCGTGCCCGATGTCACCGGCACCGGCTGCTGGGAGGCCAGCGACCCGGCCAGAGCCAGCACGAACACCATCGGCAGGAAGCGGCCGAAGAGCATGGCCAGGCCCAGCGCGGTGTTGTACCAGTCGGTGTTGACGCCGATGCCCGCGAAGGCCGAGCCGTTGTTGTTGCCGGCCGAGGTGAAGGCGTACAGCACCTCGGAGAAACCGTGCGCCCCGCTGTTGAGCATCGACGCCCGCTCACCCGGCAGCGCCATCGCCAGACCGGCACCGACCAGCACCACGGTCGGGGTGGTCAGGATGTACAGGGAGGCGAACTTCATCTCCCGCGCGCCGAGCTTCTTGCCCAGGTACTCCGGCGTCCGGCCGACCATCAGACCGGCCACGAAGACCGCGATGATCGCCAGGATCAGAATCCCGTACAAGCCCGAGCCGGTGCCGCCGGGTGCGATCTCTCCCAGCATCATGTTGAAGATCGTCATTCCGCCGCCGCCGGGCGAGAACGAGTCGTGGAAGGAGTTCACCGCGCCGGTCGAGGTCAGCGTCGTCGATACGGCGAACAGGGCCGAGGCCCAGATCCCGAAGCGCTGTTCCTTGCCCTCCATCATGCCGCCGGCCAGATGACCGGCTTGGCTGCTGACGCTGTGCAGTTCGTTCGCGGTGACGATGGCCACCGACGAGGCCCAGATGATCGCCATGACGGCGACGATCGCGTAGCCCTGGCGGTTGTCGCCGACCATCTTGCCGAAGGTGCGCGGGAGCGAGAATCCGATCACCAGGAGGAGGTAGATCTCCAGCCAGTTGGTGAATGCGTTGGGGTTCTCGAAGGGGTGGGCGGAGTTGGCGTTGTAGAAGCCGCCGCCGTTGGTGCCCAGCTCCTTGATCGCCTCCTGCGAGGCGACCGGGCCGCCGGTGAGGCTCTGGTGGTCCCCGGCGATCGTCGAGATCGACTCGATGCCGTGGAAGTTCTGGATCATCCCGCTCGCCACGAAGACGATCGCGACCAGGAACGACAGCGGCAGCAGCAGCCGCAGCACGACCCGGGTCAGGTCCACCCAGAAGTTGCCGACCCGGTCGGTCTGCTTACGCGTGAAGCCCCGGATCAGGGCGGCCACGACCGCGATGCCGACGGCGGCGGAGACGAAGTTCTGCACCGCCAGTCCGGCCATCTGCACCAGGTGGCCCATCGCCGACTCACCCGAGTACGACTGCCAGTTGGTGTTGGTCACGAACGACGCTGCCGTGTTGAACGACTGGCCGGGCGTGATCGCCGACATGCCGATCGACAGCAGCAGGTGGTTCTGCAGCCGCAGGAACCCGTACAGGAACAGCACGGACACGGCGGAGAAGGCGAGGACGCTGCGCAGATACGCCGACCACTTCTGGTCCGCGTCGCCGTCGACGCCGCCGAGCTTGTAGACGATGGTCTCGGCGCGGAGGTGCTTGGGGGCGGTGAGGATGTGGGCGATGTAGTCGCCCAGCGGCCGGAAGGACAGGGCCAGCGCGGCGATCAACGCGAGGACCTGCAGCCAGCCCGCAAGAGTGTCGTTCACTAGAACTTCTCCGGGAAGATCAGCGCCAGCACCAGGTAGCCGACCAGGGCTACGGCGACGACGAGTCCGACGACGTTTTCGACGCTCACAGCCGCTCGACTCCCTTGGCCACCAGGCCGATGACGGCGAAGACCGCAACGGTCAGGACGATGAAGGCTAGATCTGGCATGTACGAGACACCCCGGAGTAATTAAAGGGACATAACCACCCAATCGTCTCGGACGTGGGGACATCCCGAGCGGATCTGAGCGGTGTCGGCGAGGACCGACCTCTGAAGGAAAGCGCCCCTGGGTTCCCGTGACGACCCTCGTTAGCGCGCCCCTGACGCCATCAAGACGGACATTGATGCTTCCTTGATGCGCGAGGCACCATCCGGCGGTGCCGGCCCGCCGCTGCGGACCGGCACCACGGGATCGGTTCAGCGGCCGTCGGCGGCTGTCTGGTCCTCCGTTGCCTTGCGGATGCAAGGCCGGTGGCGGTGGTGCCGATGAACACCGGCACCACCGGGCAGAGCACGTCGCCCATGGTGGGGTGGCCGCGCGCTTCCAGCCCGTCGCGCAGCCGCTGGGCGACCGCTGCCACGGCCTTGCGGCGTACGGCCCCCTCCGGGGAGCGAATGATGCCCAGCGCGGTGTGCGCGACGGCGGTCTGGACGGGGGTCAGGGCGCTGGAGAAGGTCTGCGGACCGCCGAACATCCGCACGAACTCGTGCACCGACGCCGAGCGGGTGGCCAGGAAGCCGCCGGTGGTGGCGAAGGACTTCGAGAAGGCCCCGACGACGAAATCCACCTCGTCCAGGAAGCCGGCGCAGGCACCGTTGCGTCGCCCGCAGGCCACGGATGCGGGCGGTGAGTTCGTCGTCGATCTTACTGCTGTCGGCGCAGAAGATGCCTGTGGCGAAGATCGCCGAGGTGACGTTCACCAGCGATACCGGGTCCGGGACGTCATCCACAACTTCAACGGTCGGGCGGACCCTCACCCGCGCTGCGGGCCGGGGGCGTCCTCACGAAGCCCCCGGAGCTGGAACGGCAGCCGCCAGGTGTTGCGGCGGTGCAGTGCAGCCAGGTCACGTTGCAACGAGGACGGCGGCACTGCCAGCACCGGGCATGTCGCGTATGCCAGGCAGTAGCGGCTGGTGGAACGGCGCAGCGCTCGGCGCAGCAGGCCTCGTCGGCCGGCGCCGACCACGAGCAGGTCGTCGTCCCGGTCGGCCGTCTCCACCAGCACCCGGCCCGGCGCTCCGCGGATGATCCGGGCGTCCAGCCGGCACTCGCTCCAGCCCCAGCCGAGAGCCGTGTCCAGTGCGGTGACGAGCCGCTCCGCGGCCAGACGGCGGCCTTCCGCCAACAGCGGCGGAAACGCGGCACGGCGGTAGGCGTACTCGCCGCCCACAGGCTCCCAGGCCAGTACGGCCAGCACCTCAGCGCCGCTCTGCCGGGCCTGGTCCACCGCGCGGTGCAGCGCGGCAAGGCTGCCCAGCGAACCGCTCACCCCCACCACGATGCGCCGGGCGCCGCTCTCGTCCATGGCTGCTACCGCTGCCTCTCCGCTGTACGCCTCGATGTCCGTACGCCCATCAAAGCGAAGCCGCCAGCCGAGGGAAACCGTCCTGACGCACCCCTGACGGAGGACAGCGCCGGATTGACAGCCCCTTGACCCGGCCACCGGTCGGGCTAGTCCCCGAGGCCGACGTCCTCCTGGTCCAGGGCGCGCTGGATGCGCCTGCGCGTGGTGTCGCTGATCCAGTGCTCGTCGTAGAGCCGTTGCAACTCGGCGGACTCCGCCTCGATCAGGGCCCGTCGCATCGCGCGATAGGCGGTGGCTGTGGAGTCCGCCGGGTCTGCCGCCTCGTCCACCTCGGACCGGGCATGGTCGATGCGGGACTGCAAGCCGCGGCGCAGCTGGTCCACGACGACCTCGGGCGCGGCCTCCAGGTCGGCGAGCTGCTCCAGGTGCGTGAGCCCGGCACGAGCGATGCGGTCCTGGGCATTGGCCTCTTCACGGACGGTACTGGCCGGCTCCAGGGCGATGCCGGAGCGACGGACCACGGGCGCCAACGTGAAACCCTGCAGGACCAGGGTGAACACCACGACCGCGGTGGTCAGCACCAGCACCAGTTCCCGCTGCGGCAGCGGCGTGCCGTCATGCGCGGTGAGCGGGATGGACAGGGCCGCCGCCAACGGCAGAACGCCACGCGTACCGGCCCAGGACAACACCGCCGGCACCCGCCAGGAGATCGGGCCCACGCCGCGCCGACGCTGCATGGCGGCGGACAGCGGGAAAACCCACAACATCCGAACCGTCAGCAGCACCCCGGCCACCGCCAGCGCCTGCAGCGGCCACATCCGCCCCTCGGACCCCAGATCATGGATCAGCGAAGGCAGCTCCAGGCCGATTAGGGCGAAGACCACACTCTCCAGCAGAAAGACCACGGTGTCGTAGACCGCGTGCACCTGCAGGCGAATCGGCGCATTGGTCAGCCGGTGACTCTGCCCGCCCAGCACCACCCCGGCCACCACCACCGCCGTCACCCCGGAAGCGTGCACGTCCTCGGCCAGAACGTACGCCGCGTATGGGGTGACCAGCGCGATCACCGTCTCCAGCACCGGATCCTCGGTACGCCGCCGGATCACCGCCACCGCCCCGGCCACCGCCGCACCCACCAGCGCCCCGCCGCCGCCCAGAACCACGAACTCCGCTGCGGCCGTGCCCCCCGACAACGCCCCGCCGGCCACGGCCGTACCCACCGCCACCTTGAACAGCACCAGGCTCGTGGCGTCGTTGAACAGGCTCTCGGCCTGCACCATCATCTGGATCCGCGGCGGCAGCGCGAGCCGCCGCCCCAGCGCGGTCACCGCCACCGGGTCCGTGCTGGCCAGCACCGCTCCCAGGACGAAGGCCATCGCCCCGGACAGCGGAGTGATCGCCGCCGCCACCGCACCGACGGCAGCGGCCGAGGCCAGCACCAGTCCGAAGGCGAGTACGGTGACCGGCCGCCACACCCGCCGCAGCTCACACGCCAGGAGATCTCCTCCGCCGAGGCATAGAGCAGTGGCGGCAGCACCACCAGGTTGATCACCTGCGGCGACACCCGAAAATCCATCACCCAGGGCAGCAGACCCACCCCGATACCGGCTATGACCAGCAAGGACGGCGCCGGGATACGCCAATGACGGGCCCCTGTCGCCACAGCCGTGGCCAACACCACCAGGAGCAGTACTGCGGTCAGATCGCTCACAGCGCGTCCCCCGGGTCGTCAGAACTGGTCATGCTTGTCCCGCCGCCGACCAGACTTCCCGGCACTCCCCGGCCAGTCTAATGAATCCCTGACGTCGGGATTCCGTCGGCCGACCATGCGCCCCCCTCGCCCTGCCACACACTGGAAGCAGATCCAGCCGGGGGAAGGAGACCGCACATGCCGGACGCAGCCGTCGTCACGGTCGCCGGATTCACGGTGGTGAGCGGCTCGGTGGCGTTACTGACCGGCATCGCCGGGCTACGGGGAATTCACCGCCTGCGCCGCGTGGGCGTCGAGGTATGGGCGCTGCAGTACGAGACGCGGGACGGGCGGGTCATGGAGGTCGGTTCGCCCGCGCCCGCGTCCAAACGGCATCCCCTGGCCGACGGCAGCCTGGTGCTCGTCAGGTACGACCCGGACGACCCTCGCGAACTACTGCTCCAGGGACGCGAGCGGGGTCGGCGCGGGCGCCGCCTTCATTTGTCTGGGCGCGGGCCTGCTGCTCGGCTGGTCACGCCGCTCGGCTCTCCGTCTCGCGCTCGTCTCGTCAGGGCTGACGCCTCTTTGACACGACATCAGGGGCGGTGTCAGAGCTGCGTCAGGAACGGGTGCGAAGCCTTGAAACAGGGGAACACCGTGCTCTTCAATGGGTGCTGTGAACAGCGGTCTGCCCCATGACGACCGGCCACCTCATACGGTGCCGCCGGTTCCGCACGCTGTTCTTCTCCCGGCGCTGTAACGCGCCGTCTCCCTGCTGCTGACCGACGTCGGCCGCCTTCTTCCCCCGCATGGGTACGCGCCCCGCGCGCCTGCCCCTGCCCCGGATTCCGGAGTGAACCATGTCTTCTTCCGCGTCTTCTTCCGCTCTGCTTCCCGCGCCCTCGCGGACCGCCCTGGTGACCGGGGCGACGTCCGGCATCGGCTGGGAGACCGCCCGCCTGCTCGCCGAACAGGGCTGCACCGTCATCGTCCACGCCCCCGACACCGAGTCCGGCCACCATGCCGTGGAGCGACTGGTGGCCGCCGGGGCCGACAGGGCCGGACTGCGGCTCGCGGTGGCCGACTTCGCACGGCTCGACGACGTCCGGGCACTGGCGGGCATGGTGGGCGCGGCCCACCCCGTGCTGGACGTCCTGGTCAACAACGCCGCCGTCGCCGCCCCCGAGCGGCACACCCTCAGCGCCGACGGCCACGAGCTCTCCTTCCAGGTCAACTTCCTGGCCGCCTACCTGCTCACCCACGCCCTGACCGGGCCGCTGACAGCACGGCCCGGCAGCCGGGTGGTCAACGTCTCCTCCTCGATGCACCGCACCGCCTCCATCTCCTGGAACGACCTCGACCGCGAGCGCCGCTACTCCCGCCACGCCGCCTACGCCCAGTCGCAGCTCGCCCTCACCGTGTTCGCCCGCGCCACCGCACCCACCGGCTGCACCACCGTCAGCGTCCACCCCGGCATCTGCGAGACCGCGCTCCTGCCGCTGTACGCACACGAGGGCGAGCCCGCCGCCGAAGGAGCCGCCCGCGTGGTGCGGCTCTGCGACCCTGCGATCGAGCTGGTCCCCGGCGGCTACTACGACCGCACCGCGCTCTCCCCGGCCGCGCCCGTCGCGACCGAGGACCGCACCGTACGCCGCCTGTGCAAGCTCGCCGACCGGCTCGTCGCCGCCTGACGCAGGAGCACTGCCTACCGGCTGCTGGTGCTGAGCACGGCGCCCACCTGATTTGCGAGGGTCACCGCGACGAGCCGTGCCTGCAGGGACGGGGCGGCACCGGGTGCGGGTCGCATCATGAAGCGTCCGAGGAAGCGGCCGCCTGCGAACGAGCGCAGCTCGACCTCCGCATCCGGCAGCCCGAGCCGGTCGACGTCCCAGCGGGTGCCCCGGAGACCACGGTGCCGTCCTGTTCAAGGCGCGGCAACAGCCGTGCCCGTAGCCGGGCCTTATCAAGTCTGCCGCGCGAGCCGTCGGCGGGCACCGCTTGTCCACGTCAGCGTTCCGTCAAGAACCAGCCGCCTGGGCGGACACTGGGACAAGAGGGAGGTGAGGGGGAGGTCCGAAGGGAGGACCGTGATGGAGCGCGGGCAGCTGCGCATCTATCTGGGCGCGGCCCCCGGGGTCGGCCAGACCTTCACCATGCTCGCGGAGGGCCGTCGCCGGGCCGAGCGCGGCACCGATGTGGTGGTCGGCTTTGTGGAGACCTACGGGCGGCCCCGGACCGCCGCGCTGCCACCCGGCAGTCGTCAGCCGGGTCGCCGACTGGCGTACCCGGCGCTAACGGAACTCGGCGAGGCGTGGCCGCAGGCCGAGCAGCACCAGGCCGGCGGCTGCCATCACACCCCCGGCCAGGCCCAGAGGCATCGTCAGGGCATCGCCCGCGCCGTCGGAGGAGGCCCGGTCGAAGGCGGTCGTGTTGATGGTGATCAGCTTCAGCAGTGCCTTGTCGTACACGTCGAAGGCGTAGTTGGAGTCGCCAGTGGCGTGGCTGGTGCAGTACCTGATGGCCTCGGCCACCTTTCCGGCGGAGGCCAGCGCGCGGATACGGCGGTCGTCGCGCTGGTAGACCTGGTAGGCGGTGAGGACACGCTCGGCCGCCGCGCGCTCGCCGGGGAAGGTGATGTTGCGGAACTCGTCGCCGTACAGGCCCGTGAAGTCCAGGCGTGCGTGATCGGCCTTGTAGGCGTGCAGCGCGGAGGCCAGGTCCGCGTCGTAGCTGCCGATGGTGGCGCCGTCCAGGTGCAGGAGTCGCTGGCTCTTGGTGAGGAAGTCCTGTTCGTGTGCGGCGGCTCCCGCGCGGTCCAGAAGGTAGCGGGATTCGTCGGCGTTGGCGTCGTAGGAGACCGCGCGGGCTCGGGTGAGGGCGACGACGGAGTCGAAGGCGTCGCGGTGGGCGCCTCGCAGATGCTCCTGCTGGCCGGAGATGTGCACGAGCCCGCCGATCAGCACCGTCAGGACGAGGACGATGGCGGCGGCCGCGCCGGGGTTGACGATGCGCTGGAAGCGGGCCGCGAGATACAGCTGCAGGGCGGCCAGGAGGGCGAGCAGCGGCAGGCCGGTGACGAGGAGTGCGACGCGGATCGCGGACTGGGTGCCGGTGGCGTCGGTGTAGGTGTGCTCGAAGGCGGCGTTGTTGGTGGTGACCAGCCCGTCGGCCTCGGGCAGCAGCCGGGTTCGCATCAGCTGGGTGGCGAGGGTGTACTCGGCCACCGCTTTCGGGTCGGCCTGGCCGGCCGGGCGGTGGGTCTGCTCGCTCAGGATCAGGGCGCGGGCGGCGTGGTCCTCGTACGCGCCGAGGTCGCTGATGGCCGAGGCGACGATCCGCTCGGCGGCGGCGTCGCCCTTGGCCGCCTCCGCCAGGTCGCTCAGGTATCCGCCGGCCTGGGTGCGCCTTTGGCCGTAGATGCCCGCGGCCTGGACGCGCAGGGAGGACAGCGAGGCGGTGTCGCCCATCATCAGCTGGTTGGCTAGCTGGGCGTCCATGTCGTTCAGCGCGAAGTACAGGCCGGTCGCGCTCATCACCTGCGGCGCCGACCGTTCCCGTATGTCCGCCCAGGATCCGCGCGCCGAGATGCCACCGGTCACCAGCACGCCGACCAGCCCGGCGGCTGTGACCAGCACCGCGGCGCGCAGCAGTCTCAGCCGTGCCGGAACGGTCCCGGGACGGCCACCGCGCAGGGCCGGAAGCCATCTCCGCCGAGGTACGGCGGTTACCGGAGAGGGCGGCGGAGAGAAGGGGTCAAGCCGCGCCGCGCCGGGCGGAGGGGTCGCCTCGGAGCCGGTGCCGTGCCCTGACACAGGCGCGCCTGAACGTCCTTCGGCGGCGACGGTGCTCGTCATCGCGTGATGCCCCCCATTGGGCGCTCCGGAGCGGAGTCTGCCCGCTCTCCTCGGCCCCCATCACCGTCGCAGCCCGGGAACACCTGTGCTGGGCGCGTTAGTGCGGCCCTGACGCCGGAGCATCAAACATTGACGCGTCTCTGACGGGGTGCCGGGATCGGTGTCCCGCGATGCGCGCCGCGATACGACTGTGCGGGCCACCCGTGGGCGTTAAGGCTTCGTAAAGACCCCGGGTGTGGGCGTATGGAGTTCGCTAACGCGGGTCGCCGGAGCCCCCGCCCGCGCTTACCTGTCGTTGGCCGGTCCGTACAACGGCACTGCCGGTGGCCTTCGTGCTGCCCGACCCAAAGCCCGTCGCCGCGACCGAGCGGCGTGGCGCTCGGCAAGGAGGCCCAACCAGTGAAGCGCGGCAGGCTCAAGGTCTTCCTCGGGGCGGCCCCCGGGGTCGGCAAGACGTACCGGATGCTGGACGAGGCGCGGCGGCGGGCCGAGCGGGGCACGGACGTCGTGGTGGGTTTCGTCGAGTGCCACCGGCGCCCGCACACCGTGGCGATGCTCGGCGGGCTGGAGATCCTGCCGCAGGCCGAGCGGGAGTACCGGGGCACGGTCTTCCCCGAGATGGACCTCGACGCGGTTCTCGCCCGCAGGCCCAAGGTGGCCCTCGTGGACGAGATGGCCCACACCAACATTCCGGGCGGCCGTAACGCCAAGCGCTGGCAGGACATCCAGGCACTGCTCGACGCCGGAATCGACGTCCTGAGCACCGTCAACATCCAGCACCTGGAGTCGGTCAACGACGTCGTCGAGAAGATCACCGGCGTCCCGCAGCGCGAGACCGTACCGGACGAGATCGTCCGTGCCGCCGACCAGATCGAACTGGTCGACATGCCCGCCCAGGCGCTGCGGCGCCGCATGGCGCACGGCAACGTCTACACCCCGGAGAAGGTCGACGCCGCGCTCGCCAACTACTTCCGGGTCGGCAATCTGACGGCGCTGCGCGAGCTGGCCCTGCTGTGGGTCGCCGGGCGGGTGGACGAGTTCCTGCAGGAATACCGGTCCGAACACGAGATACGGGGTGTGTGGGAGACCCGGGAGCGGGTCGTGGTGGCGCTCACCGGCGGCCCGGAGGGCGAGACCATCATCCGGCGCGCCGCACGGATCGCCGACCGGGCCGGGCACAGCGACCTGCTCGCCGTCCACATCGCCCGCAGCGACGGACTCGCCGACGCCTCGCCCGCCGCCCTGGCCAAGCAGCGGGAGCTGATCGAGAGCCTGGGCGGCAGCTACCACACGGTCGTGGGCGACCACATCCCCACCGCCCTGCTGGACTTCGCCCGCGCCGAGAACGCCACCCAGCTCGTCATGGGCACCTCCCGGCGCGGCCGGCTGGCCAGTTTCCTCGGCGGACGCGGCATCGGCGAGACCACCAACGAGCTGTCCGGCGACATCGACGTGCACATGGTCACCCACGAGCGGGCTCGCCGGGGCCGTCTGCTGCCCTCCCGGGGCAGCAGGAACCTCCCGCTGGCCCGCAGGGTGCTCGGCCCGGTGGCCGGGCTGTTCCTTCCGGCCCTGCTCACCCTCGTCCTGAACAACATGCCCGGCCTCAACCTCACCAGCGAGGCGCTGCTCTACCTGCTCACCGTGGTCGGTGTCGCCTGCATCGGCGGTGTCGCCTCCGCCGTCCTGGCTTCCGTCACCGCTTCCCTGCTGCTGAACTACTACTTCATCCCGCCCACGGGAAGGTTCACCATCGGCGAGGCCAACAACGTTCTGGCGCTGGCCGTCTTCACCGTGGTCGCCGTCACCGTCGCCACCATCGTCGACCGCTCGCTGCGCCAGTCCCGCCGGGCCGCGAACGCCGGCGCCGAGGCCGAGACGCTTTCCTCCATGGCCGGCGGCATCCTGCGCGGCGAACAGGCGGTGCCCGAGCTTCTGGAGCGTACGAGGCGGATATTCGGCATGGACTCCGCCGTCCTCGTCCGCCGCGACGACCAGGACGCCGAGGACCCGCCGGCCGACGGCGCCGCGGCCGCGCTGGTCCCGGTCGGCCCGGACGACGTGCTGGTACTGCGCGGCCGCCGCCTGGCCGCCTCCGAGAGCCGGGTCCTCACCGCGCTGGCGGCCCATGTCTCCGCCGCCCTGGAGCGCGCCCGCCTCGCCGAGGCCGCCGCCGAGGTCGAGCCGGTCAAGGCCGCCGACCGGATGCGCACCGCCCTGCTCGCCGCCGTCGGCCACGACCTGCGCACGCCGCTGGCCGGTGCCTGGGCCGCCGTCAGTAGCCTGCGCAGCCGTGACGTCGAGTTCTCGGACGAGGACCGTGACGAACTGCTCGCCACCGCCGAGGAATCACTCGACCGCCTCAACCGGCTCGTCGACAACCTCCTCGACATGAGCCGCCTCCAGGCCGGCGCCCTGACCCTCCGCCTGGAACCCACAGCCCTCGCCGAAATCGTACCGATCGCCCTGGACACCCTCCCCGAAAGCCCGGTCCCCGTCCTTGCCCCGGGCCTGGAGGACACGGCCGATGTCGTCGCCGACCCTCCGCTGCTGGAACGGGTCATCGCCAACCTGGTGGCCAACGCCGTACGCCACACTCCGCCCGGAGCATCGGTCCGGGTCACCGCCAGCGCCTTGGCCGGCCGCGTCGAACTGCGCGTCATCGACCAGGGCCCGGGGCTGCCGCCCGAAGACCGCGACGGGATCTTCGAGCCCTTCCAGCGCACGGGCGACACCGACAACACCACAGGCCTCGGCCTCGGCCTGGCCCTCTCCCGCGGCCTCACCGAAGCCATGAGCGGCACCCTCACCCCCGAGGACACCCCCGGCGGCGGCCTGACCATGGTCGTCTCCCTCCCCGCCGCCCCGGCCCCTGCCCCCGGTGAGGGGGTCCCTGTATGAGGCGTGGGTGCTACTCCAGGCCGGAGGCCCGGAACACCGCCTGGGCCTGCGCGCCGTCGATCCGCTCGCTCAGCCGCTGCAGTACGTCCGTCCCGGAGCGCAGCGTGCCGCGTTCGCGGGACCGGCGGGCGCCCGCGTCAACCGCGTGCCACAGCAGAGGGCTGGCGGCCAGGACCCGCGGATCGAGCTCCGCCCAGCGGCCGTCGGCGTCCCGCAGAAGCAGGTGCGCCGAGATGCCCTCGTGCTGCCGCACCTCGACCAGGGCATCGGTCCGCACCCGGCGCTTGCGCACGAGGCCATGTACCGCCAGCCAGCCCTCGCCCGCCGTCACCCGGGGCGGCAGCAGGACAACGAGGATCAGAGCCGCCAACAGCGTCCACAGCCCCGCGCGCTGCAGGGTGAGGGTGCCCGCGGCCCGGTCGAGCAGCATGGCCGGCCCGTAGAAGGCAAGCGTGCACCACAGCGCGAACCGGGCGCCGCCTCTCCAGTGCCGGTCGCCGACCCTTTCGCCGGGCCCCGCCATCGGCGGTCGCGTGGTTCGCCGTCCCATACGGCCGACGCTAGAAGCGGCGCGCGCCCGCGAGCCCGGCACTGACGCTTCCCTGACGCGACGCTCCTCGGTCTTAACGCGTCTCTGACGCGGGAGCCGGATACTCACCCGACATGGACGCGGGGCCTGCGAGCACGGTCGGGCTCGGCCTCGCGCAGCACCTCGCGGGTGACGGGGGCGACCTCGCCCTGGCCGAAGAGGAAGAAGCGCAGGAAGTTGGTGAACGGATTGCCCTCGGTCCACTCGAAGTACATGTGCGGGCGCTGGCCGGTGGTATCCCGTACGTGAAGGAGCAACGCGGCCAGCGCATTGGGGATGGAGGAGCTCTCCAGGGTCAGCACGCGGTAACGGTCGCACAGCACCTCGCCGCGTACTGTCAGCCCGGACTCGAACTCCGACGGGTCGAGGATGGTGACCTCGACGAAGACGAAGTCCTCCTCCGGCGGCAGATCGTTGTCCTCGCGGATCTGCTGGACCTTGGCACGGTACTCGGCCGCGTCACGGCGGTCCGGCTCGTTCGCGATGAAGCGGATCTTGCGGTGCGCGATGTCGCGGACAAAGCGCTCGGCCATGTCGTCCAGGGTCACGCCGGTGATCCGTAGCTCGAAGGCGCGGGCCAGTCGGGACAGCAGGGAGACGAGGATGATGCCCGCGATGAAGCAGGCACCGATCTTTACGCCGTCCGGGCGCTCGATGACGTTGTCGACGGTCGTGTAAAGGAAGACCGCCGAGATGACGGCGAAGCCGATCGTCCGGTTGCGCTGCCCGGCGCGGCGGGCAGCGATGGTCACCGCGATGGCGGCGGAGCTCATCAGCACCAGGACGCCGGTGGCGTAGGCGCCGCCCTGGGCGTCGACGTCGGCGTTGAAAATCCAGGTGACCAGGAAGGCGATCAGGGTGAAGACCAGCACCATCGGGCGCACGGCCCGGGCCCAGTGCGGCGCCATGCCGTAGCGGGGCAGGTAGCGGGGCATCAGGTTGAGCAGCCCGGCCATCGCCGAGGCGCCGGCGAACCACAGGATGGCGATGGTGGAGACGTCGTAGACGGTGCCGAAGCCGGAGCCGAGGTACTCGTGGGCGAGGAAGGCGAGGGCTCGGCCGTTGGCCTCACCGCCAGCCTGGAAGTCCTTCTCCGGGATGAGCAGCGTGGTGACGAAGCTGCTGGTGATCAGGAAGACGCTCATGATCGCGGCGGCGTAGGTCAGCAACTTCTTCGTGCCCCGGATACGCCCGGCGGGCCTCTCCTCGGTGTCGCCGGGCTCCCCCTCGACGTGCGGCATGACCGCCACACCGGTCTCGAAGCCGGACAGGCCCAGCGCCAGTTTGGGGAAGACCAGCAGCGCCACGCCGACCATCGCGAAGACGTTGCCGTGCTCGGCGGTCAGTGCGGTGGACCAGTCGGTGACCACATCCGCCTCGGTCAGGACGTGCCACAGCCCGACCCCGATCACCACGACGTTCAGCCCGAGATAGAGCCCCACCAGGACGACGGCGACCCCGATCGCCTCCAGGAATCCCTTGAGGAACACCGCGCCGAGCAGCGCGACCAGCGCCAGCGTGATGATCATCTGCTGGCCGTGCAGCGCGTTCGTCAAGTGCGGGTTCTCGATGAGGTGGGTCGAGGCGTCGGCTGCCGACAGGGTGATGGTGATCAGGAAGTCGGTGGCGGCGAAGCCCAGCAGCGTCAGGACGAACAGCTTGCCCTGCCAGAACGCCAGCAGCCGCTCCAGCATCGCGATCGAACCCTCACCGTGCGGGCTCTCCTCCGCCACCCGCCGATACACCGGCAGCGCCCCGGCCAGCGTGACGATCACCAGCACGATCGTCGCCACCGGCGACAGCAGCCCGGCCGCCAGCGCGGCGATGCCCGGCTGATAGCCCAGCGTCGAGAAGTAGTCCACACCGGTCAGGCACATCACCCGCCACCACCGCTGCCCCTTGTGGGCGTCCGTGGGTTCGGCATGCGGACCCTGCTGGTGCTTGGCCATGTCGGACAAGCCCTCCAGCAACCACGCGCGCAGGCGGCTCGTACGGACGGGGGTGGCCATCGGGTGTGCTCCTGTCGTACAGCGAATGATCCGACCGTCGACGGGACGGCGGGGTCAGCGTAAGCACTGCCTCCCGCACACTCGCACGAAGGGCACGCGCTGAGGACAGGGAGATCCACGCGGGCTCCACGTCAGGAAGGCGTATGGGGTTTCGCGACTCGCGTCAAGCGCACATCAGGGACCCGGTCGGAGCCCCGGCCGGCGGGCATAGCGTCGGTGAAGCGTCCACGGCCACCGGTGCACACCGTGCCGGACCGGCGCAGTCGGTCTTTCCTTCAGGGAGGAACACCATGTCGCAGTGCCAGCTCGCGGAGGACCCCGAGCCCTCAGAACCCATCCCGGCCGGACCACTCTTCGTGCCTGTCCGGCCGGGACCCGTGGGCTGTACGGCCCGTTTCTTCCGCACTCCGCTGGGCGGCCGTACAGCCGTCGGCTTCACCACCGAGCGGCAGCTCATCGCCACCCTGGGCACCGGCCAGGACTGGATCAGGCTCTCCGAGCCCGCGCTGCGCGCCCTCGCCACACCGCTGGGCGTCACCGCGCTCACCGTGGATCCGCAGCTCGCGGCCCCGGCCCCGGCTGCCACTCCCCAGACGAGGCCGTGGCGCGACTGGGATCCGCAGGCCGACGCCGCCCGCCTGAACCTGCTGATCGGCTGAAGGGGGACCGCCATGACCACCGTCTCTGTGGCTCCGGAAGGCACCCCGACCCCGCCCCCGCTCGTTCCGGGTGAGCCCGGGCCGTTCGCCGTCTGGCCGGCCTCCGCCCGGCCCGCCCCCAGCGGCGACGTCTGCGTCGGCGGGGTGTCCCTGGCCGAGGTCTCCGACCGCTTCGGCACCCCGCTGTACGTCCTGGACGAGCACGAGGTGCGCGACCGCTGCCGTACGTACCGCACCGCGTTCGGCGACGCCGACGTCGTCTACGCCGCCAAGGCCTTCCTGTGCCGGGCCGTCGCCCACTGGGTGCAGGAGGAGGGCCTCGGCCTGGACGTCTGCTCCGCCGGGGAACTGGAGCTCGCGGTCACCACCGGCTTCCCGCCGGAGAAGATCGTGATGCACGGCAACGCCAAGAGCCCGCAGGACCTGGCCACCGCCATCCGGCTGGGCGTCGGGCGCATCGTGATCGACAGCACCTGCGAGATCGCCCGGCTGGCCACGCTCGTGCCCGTCGGCACCCGCCAGAAGATCATGGTGCGGGTCGTACCCGGCATCGCCGCCGGCGGGCACACCGCCATCCGCACCGGCACCGAGGGCCAGAAATTCGGCCTGTCCATCACGGACGGCTCGGCCCAGCACGCCATCGCCCGCATCCTCGACCAGCCGGGGCTGGACCTGGTCGGCCTGCACTGCCACATCGGCTCCCAGGTCACCACCGTCAAGCCGTACCTCGTCGCCCTCCGCCGCCTGATCGGCCTGATGGCCCGGCTGCGGGACCAACACGGCGTCGCCCTCCCGCAGCTGGACCTCGGCGGCGGCCACGCCGTCGCCTACCGGCCCGGCGAGGAAGCCCTCGACGTCACCGCCCTGGCCGCCCGGGTACGTACCGAACTCGCGAACGGCTGCGCCCGGGCCGGACTGCCCGTGCCCCGCCTCACCATCGAGCCGGGCCGCGCGGTCATCGGCCCCGCCGGTGTGGCCGTCTACCACGTGCTCGCCGTCAAGCGCACCGGCGACCGTACCTTCGTCGCCGTCGACGGCGGCATGAGCGACAACCCCCGACCCGCCCTGTACGGCGTCCGATACGCCCCCACCCTCATCGGCCGCCGCAGCTGCGCCGCACCGCGCCCGGTCACCGTGGTCGGCCGGCACTGCGAGGCCGGCGACATCCTGGCCGACGACGTACCCCTGCCCGACGACATCCGCCCCGGCGACCTGCTCGCCGTCCCCGTCGCCGGCGCCTACCACCTGTCCATGGCCTCCGCCTACAACCTCATCGGCCGCCCGCCCGTGATCGCCGTCGCCGACGGCACCGCCCGCGTCCTCGTACGGCGCGAATCCCTCGCCGACATGAGCAGCCGCGACATCGGCCTGTAGCGGACGCATCCGGCGTCAAGGACGCGCCAAGACCGCGGAGCGCGGCGTCAGGGAAGCATCAGGGCCGGCTTCGTGGAGATCCGGCGCTCCTAGCGTCAGCTCCATGCGACGAAGGACGCACACCGGGACACCTGGCGCCACGGCCGGCGACCGCCACTGGCGCGGCGACGCCCGGTACGCGGTGCGCTGCGCGCTCCTCTTCTACGGCTTGGCCATCGTCCTCGACGCGGGCGCCGGCACCCTCACCCTGTACCGGGCCGGGCTGTGGACCGTGCTGGCGGCTCTCGTCCTCGCCGTCGTGCTCCCACCGCGCGTGAGAGCGGGCGAGGGCTGGCTCGCGGTGCGGGGAGTGCTGCACGAGCGCCGGGTGCGGATCGACGCCCTGACCGAGGTGCGGCAGTACGAGGGCATCCCGGCGCATCTGCTGCTGCGGGACGTCGACGGCCGCTGATGGAGCTCGATCCTCGGGTCCTGGTCGCCAACGCCCTGCTCTGGCACGAGGTGGACGCAGGCGTCCGCCGGTCCCGCGAACGCGGCACCCTGCGCTCCGGGACGGACGTACTGCAGCGGCTGAGCGAGCGGATCGACGGCCCGGAGGCCCGGGCAGTGTTCCGGGCCTCCGGCCTGGAGTAGCCCGCCCCGGCAGTTCGCATCGACGGAGTCAAGCGCCAGTAGGTAGGGACTTGGGCTTGCGCAGCAGCCACTGTCCGAACGTCCGACGTGGGGGCCGCACCACGACGCGGCCAAAGCTCTTCTTGCCCACCAGCTCCACTCGCAGCGTGATCGGCGTACCAGGGGCCGGAGCCTGACGGATCTTGACCTTGCTGTGTTCCACTGTCAGGGCATCGGCATCGACCACGATGCCCGGCTTGGTGACCAGCGTCAGGGTCTTGCCGCGCATGTCCACGTCGATCCGCAAGGTGTCCTGCGTAATCACTGCCTGAGTGAAGTCGAGCGTCACCTCGCACCACTCCGCCGCAAGCTCCAGCCTCCGTGGCACCACCCAGCGCCCCACACGTTCGACCGCACTGAACCTCTGGTCGATCCGGAGTACATCCTTGACCTCTGCTACGGCCACGCCGGCCACGACCGACACGGGCGGCAGGTCAGCGGTGAGCGGCGTGAGTTCGCTGACGGTCCGCGCGGACAGGGCGGCCTCCAGGCGCTCGTCCAACTCGGCCGAGGTCAGCAGGCCGTCCCCCGCCGCGATACGCAGCACGTCCACCACCCGGTCCCGGTCCGCATGAGAGGCGCGCAGTTCGGGCGACGAGCCGGGGCCGGAGCGCTTCCCGGTGGGCGAGATCTCTCCCGACATGCTTCCGTCCTGGTTCCGTCGAACGTCTTCGCGCGACGCGGACAGCGGCGCGACTAGAGGACTAACGCTATATCGCGATATGAATCCCGGCCAAGCCCGATGCAAGAAGGAGACGCGATAGTCAGCGTCGATCCGCATTTCGGCCGGCCTGGGCACCATCGCCGATCTGGGCTTCGTCGACCTGGACGACGAACCCGACAACCGTTGCCTCGGCCAGGGTTCCGGCGGCGGGTTCCGGGCCGCCCGGGTCTGCGGTGCAGGTGATAACACAGTAGAGGCCGTGGTCGGGGAGGCCGCAGCGCGCAGGGCGGAGGTGAGGGCGACCTGGTGATACCGCTGGCCCGGCTGCAACCTGACGGGCCCTGAAGTAGGTGGCCGTAGACCTGCCGCACCACTTCCTCACCAGGCGGAGCGGTATCCCACGGGGAGCAAAGGGCACCAGCGGTCAAGGCTCACACCACCCGCCGCGCCAGCAACAAGCGGCCTGACCTGCACACACAAGCCAGAAGGCCCCTGTGATTCCCAAGCTCAGAGCGCGGGTTCGATTCCCGTCACCCGCTCCATACTTAAGCCCCAGGTCAGCGGCCTGGGGCTTCGTCATTGTCGGCTGCGCCAAGCTCGGCCGCAGCGGGCTCCGGGCGTCCCCTCTCCTCCGAGGCCCGAATGTCAGAGGCGTCAGGCAGGGTGATTGAGGACAGCGCTGCCCCGGATCCGCCCGGGGCGGGCGAGGGACCTCCGGAGAGGCTGGTATGCCGAAGATCGCAAAAGGGCGGCGCGTGGCACAGGCTGCAGTGAACGCGCTGCGCGCCCTACTCGAAGAACACGATCACATCGTTCAAGAGATATCCGGGCAGAACGACTTCGGCGAGGACCTCTACGTCACCTTCACCGTCAACGGGGATGTCACGAGCGACACGATCAAGGTCCAGGTCAAGGGTGGGGGCAGCTGGCGCCGAGGCAACGGCTACGCGGTGCGTGTCGACCGGCACGGCGACACCTGGGCGAACGGGAACATCCCCGTCTACTGCGTGGTGTACGACCCGGACGCCAAGAGACTGCACTGGGCGAACGCCACCCAACAGCTCCGCCGGTTCGGTCCCCTCAATCCGCCACGCTTCATCGGCGTCAGCCCCAACGCGGTACTGGACGACACCACCATGGAGTCCTTCGTAGCCCAGGCCCGCCGCTACGTCGGACGCTACCGAGGCCGACAGGCCGTCCTCACTCACCTGGGCGAGATGTCCGGAGTCGAATTCGACCCGGGGGACCACGTTCTACACTTCGTCAACGGTGACGACGAGGACCTCATCTTCTGGAAACGCCCGGGGGACGCGGTGGCGACGCTGCTGCTCAGCACCCAAGGCTGGGAACCGGTTCTGGTCAGCCTGGAGTCCCTGATGCGCTCCGAGCTTCCGATGCCGGAGGACGGAAGAGGCGGCGGACCCGCCGACCTCGACCTGTGGACCGCCGAAGACCTGGAGCTGAGCCGATCCGAGATCATGTGGGCGGCCTCCTGCTTCATCTCCACTCGGCAAGCCGACGAAGGACCGGAGAGTGACCTCGTCGGACCCGTCGAGTGCGAGGGGTGTCCGAGCTGCACGGGCGAGGAGCCCGAGGAGCACGGCGGAATCGAGGCAGACGTGATCCACGATTACGTCCTCGGCCGCATGCTCGACCGGATCGAGGCCGAGCCCGACCTAATGCAGCGCTCGATCCTGGCCGTGCGCGAGGACGGCGAACTCGAACCGGAACTCGTCGCCGAGCTCGGCCCTCTCGAAACCCAGCCACGCATCGTCCGCCAGGTGAACAAGCTGAGCCGGGCGACGGTGGACGACATTGAGCCGGACGCATTCCGGCTGGCCATCCTCTACCTCATCCACCGCATCTACATTGGTGGCCCCTCGCTCCCCCTTGACGAGCAGGTCCGAATCGTCTGGCGCATTTCCGAACCCGAGTCCACGGCGTCCAAGGGGATCCGGAACAGGTAACTCGGGGGTGCACCTCGCGGATACGCTCCGGGCCCACGATCCACGGAAGCAGTGTCCTCGCTGCGACTTGACCGAGGTGACCGGCCACGACACGGCAGGTCTGGGATAATCGCGGCATGGCATCAACGTCCGGCATCCCGGACTCGGGGCTGCGCCGCGAGAAGTACGCCCGACGGCAGCCCGTAGAGCTCGCCGAGCTCACGGGCCCCACCTATGGCACGGTCACGCTCCCCGTCCACCTGGCGTGGGCGGGCCTGGCCCGGTTCGACCTCGACCAACCGCGGCTGCGGATGAGCTACTACCGCATCATCCTGGCCGAAGGCATGCACGACGACCTGGTGCACTACCTCAACCACAGCCTGCTCATCAGCCTGTGGCCCGTACTCCGTACGCTGATCAGCCGCGACCTCCGCGACGCCTGGGAGAACACCTTCCCCGAGCTGGCCTCCGCCGCCCGAACCGCCGCGTGAACCTCACCGACCTGCACCGCCGCCTACTGGCCGATATCCTCGCCGTCGGTGGGGACTATCCGCTCGCACTCACCGGGGGCTACGCCGTACAAGCCCACGGTCTGGTCAGCCGGCTCAGCCGTGATCTCGACGTCGCCACCGAAAACCCCGACCCCCTGGCAGACATCGCTGCCAACGTCGGGCCCGAAGCATAGGTAGGCTTTGTGCCACCCGGTATCCCCGAGAAGCCTCCCGGATGCACAGCGCATCGCCCATCTGGAGACGACCGATGTCCGAGCAGCACACCTGCGTGCCCGACGGGCCGCTGATCCCCATGCCCCCGCTCACGCCTGCCGCGCTGCGAGCAGCCGTCGCACAGATCGCTCCCGGGTATCTGCCGGCCTTCGTTGAGCACTTGGACCAGGCGGCCGAGCAGGCCGCAACCCAGAGCACCATCACGCCACTGCAGTCCTTCCTCACCTGGTGGGGCGACTTCGTGGCCCTTCAACGGTACCCGGCCAGAGCCGCACGCCTGCACGAACTGGAGACGGCAGCGGCAACCGCGACCGATCGCGATACTGCCCGGCCCCTGCTCGCCGAAATCCGGCGCATCATGGATGCAGCGCGCCTTGAGGCTTCCGCGTGACCGATCGCTGGACGTGGGACTACGACCCGGACGCCGAACACGTCGTCGGCGGAATGCCGCAAGCAGTCGTGGCCGAAGTTGAACGGCTGGCCGGACAACTGGTTGAACTCGGCGCTGACGCCGCTCAGGTCGGGCGCGGGAAGCTGCATGGCGGAGGGCTGCGCAGCCAGGACATCTTTGGAGGGCGCGGCTTCTTCATGTTCCTCGCACTGGAGCGCCTACGCCTGATCGTCGTCACCCAAGTGACCTGGACGGGCTGACGGCGTCCAGCGCCATCGGGCTGGCGACGAAGGTCATCTGAGTCGCAGCGTTGCACCAGATGCTTACCAGAACCAGCGGTCAGCCACGGACAGCACGGCGATACGGCCCCCAAGTCGGACGAATACAAGGCGGCGTTCTCGCAGTTCAGCGCCCACGTAGCTGCTCAATCAGAATCCCAAGCTTACTCAGTGCGAATGTCACATTGCCCGGCCGCGATGTCTCTGTGGTAACAGGTACGTGGTCCGCACCATAACCGTCGAGCCCTCCGCATTGAGCACCTACTGGATCTGAAGGCCGTCCATCATGGCGCCGATTCCTGGGCGAGCGCCACGACGTCGGTGCCCTCTGTGGCTCTCTCTCAGGCCTGGGCTAAAGGGAGCTGAGACGAGACCTTTCCATCAGATCAATGACGTAGTGAACGAGTTCGAGGGGTGCTGTGGTTGCTGCGAAGATCCTTCGGTCAACCCCCCTCTCAGGGTCAAATCTTCCCGCGTAGATCAGCACGGGTACGCTGACGTTGTACTGCTCCAGGATCCGCAGCATCTTGACGCCCGCCTGTGGATCGCCTTCTCGATCGAGATCGCTGATAATCACGTCGTACGGTCTCCGGCGAAAGAGCGGCACCGCCTCCTCGGTAGACGGGGCAAGATCGATGTGCATGCCAGCGGCACGGAACAGCTCCACGAGCGGTGCGTTACCTTCGGGGCGGTCATCGACCCAGAGCACCTTGCCGCCCTGGAGCACGTCGGCTGCGTGCTCCAGCCTGCCCAACGCCGTTCTCCTGCCCGCTGCGGTAACGATGCTTCGACTGCCCTCCTGGGCTCGATCGAGCAACTCCCCAGCAAGGTCAACTTCAACGCCCAGAGCCCGAACAGCGGTTAATCGAGGGACCACGCGTTGGACGATCGTCCCCCGAAGGGTGAAGTAGGTGGTGGCAGCGAAAGCCACCCAGAGAACGGCAGGGATAGTTTCAATAAGCTTGATCCATATGGCCTGAGGCATCCGTACATCGTGGAGGCTGCCAGGCAACGTGCGCTACCAGCGGAGCGTGATGGGAGTCCGGGTCGAGAACCCGTACGCCGCGCGCCGCGAGTTCGCTGACGGGGAAGTCATCAAGGTTCCAGGTGATCAGCGCGGTTGCCCCAGCGGCCACGGGGCCGCGGAGTGGTGTCGGTCATCCGGGTCGCCGCCGGGCATCCCGTCGACGAGGTGGGCATAGGCAGGTTCCGGGATCTCACAGTCCGCGAAGGACCGGCGTATGGCCCGGGTGACGGCTGCGGCCGACTCGGCCGAGCGTCGTTGTTCCCGGACGATGACTCGCTCCCACTCCGACAGGAGCCGCTGGGACCACACGACCTCGTGGACCGAATCCTCCGTGAGGACCGGCATCAGATCCATGACAGAGAACGGGAACAGGACGTTGGTGTCCACAAAGACCCGCGCCGGTGCGCCTTCCCCCTCGATCGTTCAACACGCCACAGCCGGACTCAGTAGGGCAGCTCTGCTTCGTCCATCGCCTCGGCGATCTGCCGACGCCCCTCCCGTCGGCGCGCACGGCGCTCCTGGAACACCACAACATCGGCGAGACGCACGACCCGATGACGACTGCCGGGCAAGTGGGCCGACGGGCAGCCCGCGCGATGAACCTTCTCACAAAATTATCATCGAAATTGTGAACAATCTTGGGCTCCGGCCTGCAGTCTGGGACTTGAATGCTGCACAACCCGACCTGCCGACGGTGTCGCCAGGGCGGTGGGGCAGGTACGGCTGTGACCACATAACCCACTGCACGAGGAGGTCTACGGGTGGACATCAACCGCAGAACCGTTATCCGGAGCGCCACGGGCGCCGCGGCCCTGGCCGCGTTCGGAATCGCCGAGGGCGCGGCAGGCTCGGCTTTCGCCGGCACCTCATCGTCGAGCAGCTCGTCGAGCACGTCCTCGGCGTACTCGCTGGAGTTCGATTCCACCGCCTGGTCGTACGACTCGACCAACGACGTGTACTACCAGATAGGGAAGGTGTACGTCGCGAACCCGGCCGCGACGGACTACGAGAACCTGTCGATCTACGTGCCGGGTGCCTATTTGACGGCCACCGCGAACAGCGATGGGGCCACGTACACCGCGACGGTCAACCGGAAGGGCACCGTCGGCGAGTACTCGGGACGCACCGCGCCGATCGTGATCCCGCTCAACACCCCCGGCTACGCCGCGCAGAAGCCGGCCACGTCCTACAGCTACAGCAGCGTGTCGCAGTACCTCGAGGCCGGGCACATATACGTGTGGCCGGGCCTGCGCGGCCGGGACAGCTCGACCAGCACCCGCTCCGACGCGGCCCCCTGGGGCGTGACCGACCTCAAGGCCGCGGTCCGGTTCCTCAGGTACAACCGGAGCGTCCTGCCCGGCAGCACGGACAACATCGTCCTGTTCGGCATGAGCGGCGGCGGCGCCCAGGACACCGTGGCGGGCACGTCCGGTGACAGCCCCCTGTTCCACCCGTACCTGCGCACGATCGGCGCGGCGATGGAGGACGCCAAGGGCCGGCCCCTCAGCGACGCGGTCGCCGGCGTCATGGCCTGGTGCCCGATCACCAGCCTGCACGAGGCCAACCTGTCCTACGAGTGGAACATGGGCCAGTTCGCCTCGACCAGCACGCGCGCGTCCGGCACGTGGACCAGCGCCTACTCGACGGACCTTGCGAAAGCCTGGCCCAAGTACCTCAACCGCCTGGGTCTGCGCGACGAGCACGGCAGGCGCCTGGAGCTGACCGAGTCCAGCAGCGGCATTTACCTGGCCGGCAGTTACTACGACCACCTGATCGAGGTGATCACCACCTCGCTGAACCACTTCCTGTCCGACAACACCTTCCCGTACACCGTCACGACGAGGGGCGGGCCGCCCGGATCGGGCTCGACGGGCTCCTCGACCACGTACGAGACGGTCGCCGACTACATCGCCTACCTCAACACCGACAGCACCTGGGTCACCTACGACTCCACGACCAACACCGTCACGGTGTCCGGCCTCGAGGGCTTCGTCAACAGCCAGAAGACCGCGAGCAAGCCGGTCGGCGCGTTCGACGGGTACTCCCGCGGGCAGACCGAGAACAACGTCTTCGCAATGGGGCTCGCCGCTCCGTCGCACTTCGCGCCGCTCACTCGTGACGTCATCAAGGCGAACCAGACGACGTACGCCACGTACTCCGACTGGGAGTCCGCCTATGGCGCCTCGGCGTACGACAGCGACTTCGCCCAGAAGGACAGCGTCGGCAAGGACATGACCTGGCGGGCCGACGCGTACAACCCGCTGTACTTCCTCTCGCCCGCCTTCGGCGGCTACCGACGGTCGCAGGTGGCGCGGCACTGGCGCATCCGCACCGGCATCATGCAGGGTGACACGGCCAACACGACCGAGATCAACATCGCGCTGGCCCTGCAGAACTACGGCATCCGCAACGTCGACTTCGCCACTGTGTGGGCCCAAGGACACACAGAGGCCGAGCGCACCGGTGGCTCGACGGCGAACTTCATCAGCTGGGTGGAGTCCGTCATCAAGAAGTGATCATCAGTTCGGACAGCCCGGGCGCCTGACCGACGAGCCTCGATCAGGCGCCCGGCACCGAACCGGAGGCGCTCCCCGGCAGCACAACCTCCCGCGCTGCCCAGCGCCTTCACCGTTCCGCAAGCCGCTCGGGCACTTTCCCGTCGGTGACACGAGCCGCTGTTCTCTCCTGCCTGGTGCGGGCGGCGCACAGAGCTCCCGAACGGGGCCGGTGCACTCGGCGTGGACCGGCCACCGTTCACGGCTGTCTACTCCCGTAGCGTCTTGACCGCTCCTACCGCGGCGAAGCACAACCCGGCCGTCGCGCCGAACGCGGTCCCCGCGTACAGGATTACGTCGGCGATTCCCGTCCCGGTCGTGTACTTCAGCGCGGCCACGCACACGGCGACCAGCGCGGAGAAGAGAACGATGATCAGCAGCCACAGAGCCCAGGTGATGGACGAGGCGGGGCCCGTGGTGTCGGAGCTGGTCATGGTCGGGGGCTTCCTTTCGCTGCCTTTGCGAGCTGCGTTGGTGAGGGCCATGCAGTGCCGCTCATGAGCGGCTCAAGGAGGAGCCCTCGGGCCCGCATGATTGCCGCCGCCAGCTCTCGGTGGGCGGTGGACCGCTCCCCGAGCAGTACCAGCAGTTCGGCGATCTCCTGTTGCACGTCGAGGGGAGGCAACAGGACTTCCTGGCGTCCCAGTGCGGCCTTGGTGATGAACGGGGCCGCAGTAGCGGCCGCTCGGTCCCTTACCCAGTTGACGGCGTGCGGTCGGCTCAGCGCTGTGAGGAGGTAGCGGGGCATGACCTCGGCATCCCCGCGGCAGCGAAGCCTGATGACATTGGAACTCATGAGCCACCCCGCCTGGTCCCACTGCACCAGGGCGGGTGACCCCATGGCGCCCGAACGGACACAGACGATGTCGTCTGCCGCCAGTCGGTAGCGCCTCAGCCGTTCGGCGAGTTCTGGCGAGACACGCTCGTCGCCGTCGCCGCTCACGCATCCGTCCCGCAGGTGCTTGGGGAAGACGACCGGCACCGCGCCGTGCGGAGTCCGGTCCTTCGGTGCCAGCAGCGCGTGCGACGGGCCGGCCTGGATGTCGCACAGCTCCGCGAGTGTGACTTTGCGCTGGGGCGCCTGACGCACCCGGTCGGTCGCAAGGACGGCACGCAGTCCTGCGGTGCGCTCGTCCAGGTCCTTGCACCTCTCAGTCAGCGACGACACCTCGGCCCAGGCTTGCGCCTCGGCGCTGCCAGACGTGCCGCTGTCCAGGACCGACGAGCCGCCGATGTGGTCGATCGGATTGAGCGAGTAGTCGGTTCGGCGCAGCGCCTCCCTGCCGACGCGCGCGCTGGGTACGGTCATTGGAGGGAGACCGCCCGGCTGGTCAGGTTCGGCCCCCTGGCGAAGGGCCAGATATGAGTCGATGACGGCGTGGACGTCGTCGTACGCGAGAACGCGCCGGCCGCCGCGCCGCACATCGCCCAGATTCCGCGCGTCGAGGAACAGGACATGGTCCCCGGCATCGGACGGATGCCGCATCAGCCACAGGCACACGGGCACCGAGGTGCCCGAGAAGAGCTTGTCCGGCATCGCGACGACGCATTCCACGACGCCGCGCTCCACCAGCGCATGACGGATGGCCCGCTCCGCGGTGTTCCCCGAGTTGCCCGCCTTGTTCGGCATGACCACCACAGCGCGTCCGCCCTCGGCCAGAACGGACAGGACGTACTGGGGGTAGGCCAGGTTGTCATTGCCGACCGGAGGAGCGCCGTAGGGCCAGTGCCCGGTGCGTGTGGTCTCACGCAAGGCGTCCTTCATGTTGAAGGGCGGGTTGGTGAGAACCAGGTCGACCGGCTCCCGAGGCCATGTCTCCTCCCACGGCCGCCCGGCGGTCTTCAGCTGCAGGACGAAGCGGACTCCTCGCAGGGCGAGGTTCATACTCGCCAGCGACAAGGTCACTCGCTTCGGCGTCTGCCCGAGGAGTTCGGGCAACGGTTCATCGGCTGCGCCAGGCCCTCGTCCCGCCCACAACGCGATGTCGGCCGCCGCGCCGAGGAGTTCACCACCGCGGAAATACGGGTCGTACACGCGGCTCAGGGAGGTTTCCCTGGCAGCCCGTCCAAGTGCCGCCATCAGATGGGCCGCTGGGAGCGGTGTGAAGAACTCCCGGCTGCTCAGACGCGCCGCCTCCTCGTAGCCCTCGATGATCAGCTGGAAAGCATGAGGGCTGAGCCCACCGACCAGTCGGACCACCTGCACGAGGTCCTGGAACTGCCTGGGTTCCAGGCGAGCCAGGGCATCCTGCATCTCGGACAGGACTCCCTTGCCGCGCAGTACCGCGTCCGTCCGCGAACCGACAAGCCGCAGCAGGGTACTGCTGGAGCGCGCCCCGGACCCGGAGCCGGACATGGCGTAGGCCTCCAGCTCCTCCCAGCAGGCAGGCTTCGTCACCCGCAGAAAGTGCAGCGCGGCCAGCAGGCTCAGGTAGCCGACCGCCTTGTCCGCGCCTCCCACCCTCTCGGCCAGTGGCCCCATGAGCCTGCGGACGGTTTCGACATCTTGCGGATCCGGCTCTTCCCGGGGGTGAAGCGCGGGCCGATCGTCCTGTCGCGTTGTGCCCTCCTGGGCCGCGAATGTGGACGACCTCTGCCTCCGTACCCGATCCCCGTAGGTGAGGTGATCGCCCTCCCCTGGCGCCCGGCGGCGCGGTGGCACCCGTCTTCCGTCGAGCCAGCGAAGGACCTCGGACTCGTGGAAGTAGTCCTGGCCGACGGTACGCCGGGGGGTGGGGAAGTCAGCCGCTCGCCGCTCCCAGGTGGTGACTGCCACCCGCGTCACACCTGCCATGGCCGCGATCTGGGAACGTGTGATGAGGCGATCGCGATCGCCATCGGACACGCCTGTGCTCTTCTTCATGCCGCGTCGGAACCCTTCGAAGTGCCGCTGAGTGGGCTTTCGTTGGGAATGACTCTAGAGCGTTCACCACATGACGTAGCTATGAGTACTTCCAGTACTCAGATACTTCGTTTGCCTGGCTCATGGAGCCCACAGACGAGAGTCGGCCCCTCGTGCACAGATTTGAGCAGCTTCATCCCGGCAGACGACTCCCATCCTCAGATTAGCGATGCATTGGGCTTAACATCTCACGCCTGGTAGCTGCGGCAGGCCGGCCACCGCCACGGCATGCCGGCCCACACTCTCCTCGCCTTCGCGACTTCCGTTCGGGGCTTCCGCTGCTCCCGCTTGGCCCAGGTCCCGCAGACGCCTCCCGGTCCGACAGCCCCCGGGGGTTGCCGGTGCGGGCGGACCGCCGCACGGACGGGCCCTGCAACCGGCCTGCCGGATGCCGCACTCGTAGAGCCGTTCGACGCCTGCGCCTGGGGCTCTAAGGTGTCCACTGACGGGATCGCGTCAAGACGAACCCGACGGGGCAGAGGGGGAACGGCGCGATGTCGCCTGCCGACGACATGAGACGCACAAGGCGCACAGGGCGCCGCGCATCGGGGCTTCTCGCACTGGCGGGGGCCGTGATGGCGGCCTCGGCGCTGGTCGTGACCGGCACCGGAAGCAGCTCGGCCGCGGATCGCGTGGCGCCCGGGGACGATCAGGGGGTGGTCGGCACCGTCGGACATGCGAAGGGCGCCGGCAGCACCGCGCGGCTCGCCACGGGTGAACGGGTAGGACTGGTCGACGGCAAGAACGTGGGCGTGACGGCGCAGAACGGCCGGAGCACGGGACGGTACGCCATCACGTCGACCGACGGAGACGTCAGCGTGCGTCCGGTGAGCCGGCGGCAGCCCGTGGCCGCGACGGAGATGGCGACGGCCAAAGGGCCGGCGCTCTCGACGATGACGGTCGCCGCGACGACGACGTACAAGGTGAAGTTCACGGTCACCAACGCGGACGTCGTCAGCAAGACGGTCGCATTGTGGAACCGCGCCAACTGGTCCTCCGTGGCCGTGGACAACGACGACAACGGTCCGGACGCCACCGCCGAGCTCCCGCCCGGGGACTACTTCGCCGTCGCCCTGCACAGCGACTGGCAGCAGCCCAGCTACCTCCTGGCCCGGGCCTTCACGGTCACGGACTCAGCTCTCACGGTGCGCTTCGACCAGAGCAAGGCCAAGGAGACAGCGGTCAGGACCGATGACGCCACCGCCGCGCGTGAGGCCTCCGCGGTGTGGATCTCGGTGCCGGGCGGTGATCTGGCGGGCTTCGCCGGCGCCGGCAGCAGCAAGGTCTACACGACGCCGTTCTCGGTCACCGGGACGGCGCTGCGCATCCATGACGTGCTGACGAAGAAGGGCTCTTCGGCCTCCGCGCCGAGCCCCTACCGTTACGACCTCACGTACTCCTTCAAGAAGACCGTGCCCTCCTCTCCCATCGTGACCGTGAGCAGGACGAGCCTCGCCAGGACCAGCACCCCGATCCGGGCGCAGGGCGCCGTCATCCGGGCGGACCTGGAAACCGTGCCCAACACGGGCGAATGGACCGGTGTCTACATCGGCAGCCGGGTGAAGACCGCGGCGACCACCACCGAGTACGTCACCCCGGGCGTCTCCTACTCCCGCCTGCTCTCCTACGGCTCCGGCGACCAGCGCCTCTACCTGCCCGACCGTACGCTGTCCGCCGGCATCACGGCCGGTGTCACGATGGGCATGGCCCCCTTCGGCCCGAGTCCGTTCCCCTCCGGCTCCGTCCGCACCTCCACGAAGATCAGGCTGTACGAGCCGGAGACCGCGAGCGACGCGGCGGGCAACACGGGCACCGACGACCGCTCGAAGTCGTCCTTCCTGCTCACCTCCGGCGGCGAGACCCTCGCGTCGGCCGCCGGCCTGTCCCCGTACGACACACTGTCCGCCACGGTCCCGAGCGGCACGGGCGCCTACGAACTGGAACACACAGTCACCCGCAGGGTCGGCTACTCCCGCCTGTCCACACTGGTCCGCAGCGAGTGGGCGTTCACCTCCACCGGCGCGAGCAGCGGCAAGGAACTGCCCCTGATCGACACCGCACTCACCGCCTCCGGCCTGGACGCCCGCAACGCTGCGAGCACGAATCCCTTGACCCTCGGCGTGACGGCCACCACCCGCGGCTCCGACGAAGCCACGGAGACGGTCACCGGTCTGGCGTACTCGACAGACGACGGCGCCGACTGGACGGACCTGCCGCTCACCACCACGGACACCGGCGTCTCGGCGACGCTCACCGCCCCCGCGACCGCGTCGTACGTGTCGTTGCGCGTCACGGCCGTGAACGACGAGGGCAGCAGTGTCCGACGCACCGTAATCCGCGCTTTCGGCGGCCCGGCTGCCCAGGGCGACGAACAGACCGGCACGACGAAGATCTCGAACGTGGTGGTCGGCAGTGGCAAGCCGGTTGTCCTGACCAACGCCGCGCTCCAGTACTTCAGCGCGAAGTTCACGGCCACCGACCCTTCCGGCATCGCTGAAGGCGGTCTCTACCTGTACCGCGGCTCGTACGGCACGCCCAGCGGCGTTCTCTTCGACACCTGGCCGGCGACGTGCACCGCGCGGTCCGCCACCACATCGGTCTGCGAGACGACGCTCGCGTACATCACGCCGCGCTCCAGCCTGGGCCTCAACAGCCTTGCCGGCACGTGGAAGGTCGCCGCCTGGGCCTGGTCGAACGATGGCGCGAGCCACAGCGATCTGCACACCGCGAAGAGTCTCCTGGTCCAGCGCGACTCCGCAGTCACGGCCAACGCGTCCCCCGAGCCGGTCAAGAAGGGCAAGACCCTGACTGTCACCGGCAAGCTGACCAGAGCGAACTGGCAGTCCGACACGGGCGCCTACTCCGGATACGGCAGGCAGTCGGTGAAGCTCCAGTTCCGCAAGAAGGGCACCAGCACCTACAAGACGGTCAAGACGGTCAAGTCCTCGTCCACCGGCGCCCTCAAGACCACCGTCACCGCGTCCACCGACGGCTACTGGCGCTTCAGCTTCCCCGGCACGACGTCCACCCCGGCAACCTCAGCCGCCGGTGACTACGTCAACGTGACGTAGCCCTAGGGCCCACAAGGCAGGGCCCGACCACCACCGGTCGGGCCTGCCGTCTGCCGACGGCACCATAGGACCACATCCTCACCAGACGGACATCGCCACACGACTCCACGAGTCGGAGATCCTTCACGAGGACTGAGAGCCTCAGCGACGTCATCTCGGGACTGGAAACGGAGCATCAGCCACCGCGCCGGTGCCCCGACCCTGCTCATATGGCGTGCGATCGGGGCGTCGGCCTGTCGGGTGGGCTGGGGGCCGGGAGGGCGCTGCGCCAGTCGGTGGGGTCGGGGGTGGGGCGGGGCGGGGCCACGTAGGCGGGGAAGCCGGAGGTCCAGCGGCGGCTGCCGTCGGGCAGGACGGCCAGCGCCTCCAGTCCGTCGACCGCCTCGATACGGGTCAGGCAGTCCGGACCCATGGCGAAGCCGGCGGTGGCCCAGACGTCGGCCCGGGTGATGCCGGCGCCGGCCACGGTCAGCGACGCCAGGGCGGTCGCCGGCCGGCCGGTGTGCGGGTCGAGGATGTGGGCGCCGCGCTCCGCGGTCCCGGAGGTGGCCACCGCGATGTTCTGGCCGGCGACGACCGCCGTGAGCATGCCCGGTTGCAGGGGGTGGGCGATGCCGATCCGCCAGGGCTGCCCCGGAGCGGGCCCGCCCACCGTCTGGACGTCGCCGCCGCCGGAGATGCTGTGGCGCACCGAGCCGCCTTCCCGCAGCAGGCGGGAGGCCTCCTCGACGGACCAGCCCTTGACGTATCCGCAGGGGTCGAGGCGCCCCGCGGGGCGGTCGCTGAACCAGCCCCCGGTCTCCCGTGCGGCCTCCGCGCAGGCCCGCAGTACGCGGTCGACCTCCGGGTCGCAGGCGTCGAGCGCGAGTTCGCCGCGGTCGAGCCGGCTGATCTGGCTGTCTTCGCGGTACGGGGAGAACAGTTCGTCGATGCGGTGGAGGCGGTCCACGGCGCGTCGCAGCGCGCCCTGGACGGCGTCTCCTCGCGCTCCGGATCCGGCGTCACGGATGTCGAAGGAGAACACGGTGCCCATCACGTGTTCCACGTGCCGCAGCGGTGTGCCGGTCACAGCCCCGCCTGGTCGATCGCGCTCTGCAGCGAGCTCACGTAGCCGCCGCTGGTGTAGGTGGCACCGGATACGGAGTCGATCTGGGCGCTTTGGGCGCTGATCGCCTCCTGGTTGAGGACCGGCAGGGCGTAGCTGTTGATCTCCTGGTCCTTCGGGTTGTCGCTGGGGTACTCCAGCACCTCGATGTTGGTGATCTTCTTGTTCTTGACGGTGATCTTCACCTGGACGGGGCCCCAGCGGGTCTGCGCCGCCGTGCCGGTGAAGGTCCGGGTGGAGGTGGAGGAGCCGCTGCCGGAGCTCTTCGAGGAACTCGACGAGCTCGCACCGGGGCTGGGACTCGCACTCGTGCCGCCGGCTGTCGAGCTGCTGCTGGAGGAGCCGGTGGAGATCGACGCGCCGGAGGTGGTGGTGGCGGTGGAGTGTGGTTTGAGGGAGAGCAGCAGGACGACGCCGGAGATGGTGGCGGCGCTGCTGACGATGATTCGACGCACAAGAGCTCCCGGAGCGTTCGGTATCAGAAGGTGAATGACTCGTGGTGAATGCGGCGGCGGGGCACGCCGGCCTCGCGCAGGGCGCTCACCGCGGTGGCGGTCATCGCATCCGGACCGCACAGGAAGACGTCGTGCTGGGCCAGGTCGGGCACGTATCGGCTCAGGTTGGCCGGGGTGAGCGGCTCGCCCACGTCGCGGCGCGCTCCGATCACGTAGTGGATCCGGGCGCCGCGGGCGGTGGCTATGGCCTCCAGTTCGGAGCGGAAGAGCAGGTCCTCCGGCCGGCTGGCCCGGTACACCAGCGTCAGGTCCCCCGGGGCGGCCGGCAGCGTCTCGAACAGCGCGCGCAGAGGGGTGATGCCGACGCCGGCCCCCAGCAGCAGGACCTTGCGCGACCGGCGGCGTGCGGCGGTGAAGGCTCCGTACGGGCCCTCGGCGCGCACCCGGGTGCCCGGCCGCAGCCGCGCCACCGCCGCGCTGTGCCCGCCCAGGTCCTTGACGGTGAAGCGCATGTGGCGCGAGTTCACGGGGGCGGACAGCGAGTACGGGTTGGAGGCCCAGCGCAGCTCGGGGGTCAGGAACTGCAGCCGGAAGAACTGGCCCGGTTCGGCCCTGAGCTTGTCCAGCCGCTGCCCCGTGAGGATCACCGATACCGTCCCGGGTCCCTCGGGCCGTACTTCGGCCACGGTCAGCCGGTGGCGCCGGTCGGCGAGGAACGGAACGAACAGCCGGTACCAGCCGAGCACTGCGACCGTTCCCAGGTACAGGCCGTACCAGGCGACGCGAGCCGGCGGCTGGGAGACGAGGTCGGCGCCGTTGGACAGCTGGTGGGCGAACCCCAGGGCGACCGACAGATAGGTGGCCAGGTGCAGGTAGTACCAGGTCTCGTAGCGCATCCGACGGCGCGCGGCGCGGGCGGAGACAGCGGCCACGCCCAGCAGCAGCAGGGTCCCGATGGTGGCCTCGAGCATGTCCGGATAGTTGAAGACGATGTCCACCGTCTCGCCCATCACGCCCTTGCCGCCGGTGAGCGCGTAACCCCAGATGATGAGCACGACATGGGCCAGTACCAGGCTGACCATGTACCGCCCGCCCATGGCGTGCCAGCGAGTCAGCCGGTCCGCGCCGACGCCGCGTTCCAGGAACGGCAGCCGGGCCATGAGCAGCACCAACAGGGGTGCGGCGTAGCCGGCCAGCAGCCCCGTGATCCGTCCGGCGTCGGTGAGCCACGCCCCGGTCCCGGAGACCGTCGAGGTGTTCACCCACCACAGGCCCAGTACCGCGGCGGCGCCGGCCCAGATGAGCGTGAGTACCGCTGCGGGCAGCGCCCCGGACGGGATGGCGGGCGGGGGTGCGGAGGGACGGCGGTGGCTGGTCGACTGCTCGTAAGCCGATCGGCCGTCCGCGACGGTGGTCACGACGGGGCCTCCTCACTGCGCCCCGGCCGGAACCGAATGCCCCCGATGTACCGCGACGCAACTCCAACGCTGGAGGCACAACTTCTACGTTTTGTATGAGCGGTGGCCGTCATATGACGACTTCTGCCAGCAAAATCGCAGCTCAAAAGGGGTATAGAGGCCTGGGTGGCCTGCCGGAATGACAGCAGGTTCTCAGGAACTCCTCAGCTTGGCTTTATCCTCGGCGGCCTTGATGCTCCTTGATCGGCCCGCGCGTCCGGCTGTCCTGCCGACGTAGTGGCGCTCGGCGCACCGACCCCGCCGGACGCCGTACGGCCCGATTCGGTGCGGGCCCGTACGGCAGCACCTGCGATCACCGCGAGTGCGGCGACCCCGTATGACAGCGACTGGAGGTCCACGTGCCTGCCCCACAGCGCGCCGCCGACGTAGAGGGCGGCTCCTGCGGCTGGGACGGTGAGCCATTCCCAGCGGCCGTCCAGGGCGACGAGGGCGACGACGAGGAGGGCGTACCAGGAGTACGCGGGCGAGGTGAGGAGCAGGGTGGTGCCGGTGACCAGGAGGGCACCGCTCCAGGGCCGGGCGGGGTCGCCGCGGCGGAGTACGTACAGCGCGGTGAGCAGCAGCAGGATTACGGCGGCCGGGCCGGCGGCCTGGTCGGGCAGGAGGAGGCGCAGCAGGGCGAAGCGGTGGACGTCGCCGGAGTCGTAGCCCTCCTCCTGGAGGTAGCCGGGCAGGTAGCCGAGCACGCCGGCGCCGGAGACGAGAACGTACGGCAGGTAGGCGGCGGCGATGACGCCGACTGCGGGCAGCACGACGCGGGCCGCCCGGCGCCGCCGGAGCGCGGGGAGAGCGCCGGGCAGGGCGCCGGGCAGGGCCAGGACCGGGTACAGCTTGACGGCGATGGCGGCGCCGAGGAGCGCTCCGCGCCTGGCGCCGGCGGTGGCGGTGCCGAGGGCGAGGACGGTGAGCAGCACGCCGAGGGTGTCGACGTGGGCGTTGTTGACCGCTTCGACGGGGACGGCCGGGCACCAGGCCCACAGCGCCGCCGTTCGCGGGTCGCGGCCGCGCCGTCGCAGGACGAAGAGCAGGGCGGCGGTGGTGCCCAGGGCCAGCACCGCGCCGCCGGTCTGCACGGCCTTGCGGCCGCTGCCGTCCGGGGACAGCTCGTGCACCGCGAGGAACCATCCCTCGGCGACCGGCGGGTAGATGGTGTGGACGGTGGGGCGGTTGATGTGGGTGCACACGCCGTCCGCGGCGTGCAGTTCCAGCTTCCGTACGAGGTCGTGGTCCCGGCAGGCGGCCGGCGGCGGGAAGAGCCGGCTCTCGCGCAGCGGGGCGAGCTCCGGCGCCGACGGCGGGTAGGTGTACGGGGAGATCCCGGCGGCCTGCACCGTGCCGTCCCAGGAATAGCGGTACATGTCGCTGCTGGTGCTGGGCGGTGCGGTGAGCGCCGCGACGGCGACGGCCGCCCCGCCGACGAGGACCAGCACGGTCGCGGCCCGGACCGGCACCTTGCGCACGGCCCGGGCGGCGGCTGCGAACAGCGCCCAGGCGATGCCGTACCGGAGCAGGATGCGACCGGGGTCGGCACGGATTCCGCCGCTGTGGACCGCGAGGAAGACGGCAGCGGTGAGCGCGGCGAGCAGGGCGGCGGTGACGGCGGTTCGTGTACGGATTCCCACGTCGCCACCGTGCCAGCGGCCGCCCCCCGGAAACGGTGACGCGGGGCGGGACGTCCGTATTCCGTAAGGTGTTCAAAGCCGTGCTCAGCGGGGGTGGCGCGGTGTGATGGGGGCATGGACACCAGCCGCCCTCCGCGCCTTCCGCGTCTGCCGCAGTTCCGGCGGCCGCCGCGTCCGCCGCTTCCGGTGTTCAGGGGGCGCCTGCACGACCCCCGCACCGCCACGGTGATCGGCCGCCTGCTCGGTGCGGCGATCCTGACGGCCTTCGTGACCGGCCTGATCAGCCATTACCTGCAACAGCCACCGGGCTGGGCGGTGGACGTGCTGCCCAGCCGTCCGTCGTGGGGCTACCGGCTCACCCAGGGCCTGCACGTGGCCTGCGGCATCGCGGCGATCCCGTTGCTGTTCGCCAAGCTGTGGACGGTCTACCCCCGGCTGTTCGAGTGGCCGCCGGTGCGGTCGGTGGCGCACGCGCTGGAGCGGCTGTCGATCGGGGTGCTGGTCGGCGGCGTGCTGCTGCAACTGCTCACCGGGCTGCTCAACACCCTGCAGTGGTATCCGTGGCCGTGGAACTTCAGGCCGGCCCACTGGGCGCTGGCCTGGGTCGCGGTGGGCGCGCTGCTGCTGCACATCGCCGTCAAGGCCCCGCGGATCGCCGCCCACTGGCGGCGCCCGCAGCCGGACGCCGACGGGCCGGACCGGCGGGCGTTCGTCGCGGCGGTGGGCGCGGCCGTCGGGGCGGTGACACTGACGACCGTCGGGCAGTCCGTCACCCCGCTCAAGGACTTCGACCTGTTCGCGCCCCGCCACCCCGACCACGGCCCCCAGGGCCTGCCGGTCAACCGCACCGCGGCCGCCGCCGGGATCACCGCGGAGCGGCTGACGGACTGGCGGCTGCGGGTGGACGGACCGAGGCCGTACGTACTGACGCTGGAGGAGCTGTGGGCGCTGCGCCGGCATTCCGTGGTGCTGCCCATCGCCTGTGTCGAGGGCTGGAGCAAGAGCGCGCACTGGACGGGCGTACGCATCACCGATCTGCTGGACCGCGCCGGCGCCCCGCCCGGCGCGCGGCTGCGGGTGACGTCGATGCAGCGGCACGGGGCGTACGCGGTGATGGAGATGGGCACTTCCTACGCCCGCGACCCGCTGACGCTGCTCGCCCTGTCCCTGAACGGGCGGACCCTCGCTCTCGACCACGGCTTCCCGGCCCGCGTCATCGCCCCGAACCGGCCGGGCGTCCTGCAGACCAAATGGGTCGAACGTCTGGAGGTGCTGTGATGAGGGCACTGCGCGTCACGATCGGTACAGCGGGCATCGCCGCGATGGCGCTGGGCGCCGTCCTGCTGACGAATCCCCACGTGAAGAAGCCCCTGGACGTGCTGGTGTGGCTGATCGGCGCCGTGCTCCTGCACGACGGCGTGCTCGTCCCGGCCACTCTCGCCGCAGGCGCGCTGCTGCCGCCCCGGCTGCGGCGCGCGACCCGGGGTGCCCTGATCATCGCGGCCTGCCTGACGGCGGTGGCCCTCCCCACGCTGCTGCGGCCGGGGCGCCCGACCAACGCCTCGGTACTTCCGCTGGACTACGGACGGAACCTGGTCATCGCCCTCGGCACGGTGGCCGCCCTCGCGGTGACCTGGCACGCGGTACGGCGGCTCCCGCGGCACAGGCCGACCGCTGATGGCGCCGCCGGGCCCGGGCCCGCCGCCGGGCCCGGGCCCGCCCAGGGACCGCCCTCCGAGGCGTCCCCCGGGTCCTCGGCTACCGGTGGGCCGGCGAACCCGCCCACGCGAGCGGACACGCGCGCGCCGCGGCCCCCGCGCCCTGGACCGGACGCCGCACATGGCCCGCCTGCCCCGCCTGCCCCGCCTGCCCCGCCTGCCCCCGAGGACCCTCCGCGCACCGACCGGCGGTAGCCGGACGACGCGCCGTGGGGCACGCCCGCCTCACGGGCGTCGGGCGGCCCCGCGTCATCCCCACAGCTCGACAAAGGTGCGGCCGTCGGCGGTCCATTGGCCGACCGCGGTCCAGCCGGTGAGGGTGGCGGTGCGCAGGAGCGCGGTCGGGCCGAGGCGGGCCCAGGGGAAGTCGCGGCCGTGGCGGCCACGGGCATCCTGGACGCGGACGGTGAGCCGTTCGTCGACGTCGTGCGGGGCCGCCTCGGCGAGCAGGCGGCCACCGGGGGCGATGAGCCGGCGGACCCGGACGAGGAGGGCGTGCGGGTCGCCGCCGATGCCGATGTTGCCGTCGACGAGCAGTGCGGTGCCCCAGCGTCCCTCCGCCGGAAGGCGGTCGAAGACCGAACGCCGCAGCACCGACCCGCCCGCGCCCCGGGTACGGGCGACAGCGGCCGGGCTGACGTCCACGCCGAGCGCCGTCCGCCCGTGCCCGGCGAGGGCGGCGACCAGCCGTCCGGGACCGCAGCCGATGTCCAGCACCGATCCCCGGCAGCGGCTGAACAGCGTGCGATCGGCCGCGTCCGGCTCGGCGCACCAGCGCTCCACCTCCAGCGGCAGCAGCCAGCCGTCGGAGCGCCGCAGGAACAGCGGCCCGCGCCCGGTGCGCAGCGCGTGCCCGTACGGATCGTCGATCCACGGCCCGGCCGGATCGGCCGGCAGCTCGACGAGCTCGGTGAGATCGGTGCCGCTCACCGAACGGCGTCCGTCAGTACCGGACTCGCCGCGCCCGCCGCGCCCGCCGCGAACCGGCGCACTGCCGCCGCGAAGCGCGAACGCGGTACGGCCGCCGCGACCTCGGCGGCGTCGGCGGCGGTGTCGACGTCGCGCAGCGGCGGCAGGTCGCGTACCCGCAGGCCCGCGTCCGTGAGGCGGCGCCGTTGGATCCGGCCGGTGCGGGCGGTGGACATCGGCACACCCCGGATGAGCCCGGGGGCCAGCGCCGGCCGGCTCAGGCCCAGCGTCCAGAAGCCGCCGTCGGCCGCCGGGCCGAACCACGCGTCGCAGCCGTCCCACCCGCCCGGTGCCAGGGCCGGGGCTAGGAGTTCCGGGGTGGCCTGCGGGGTGTCCATGCCGACCAGCAGCGCGGGCCCGTCGTCATACCGGGCGAAGGCCGCCGCGAGCCGTGCGTCGAGGCCGCCCACCGCCTGCGGTACGACCTCGAAGCCGGGCGGCAGCCACGGGCCCGGCGAACCGTCGAGCACCAGGACCCGGCGCCGGGCCGGGGCGCGCAGCACCGCGTCGAGAGTGTCGGCCAGCGCGGCTTCGGCGAGGGCGGCGGCCTGCCAGGGGGCGTACGGGGGCGTGAGCCGGGTCTTGACCCGGCCGGGTACCGGCTCCTTGGCGATGACCAGCAGGGTGACGGTGCCGTTGACGGTGCCGTTCAGGGTGCCGTTCACCGGACGGCCCCTGCCGCGTCGACGGTCCGGTGCGGCTGCCAGGGCCGCGCCGGAGGCTCGGCGAGCACCGCCCGCATGTCGCGCACCGCGTGCCAGGTGCCGCGCCAGGTGCCGGTGACCTTGGAACGGCCGACGCGCGGCGTGTAGGGGACCTCCAGCTCGCGGACCCGCCAGTTCGCGTCGGCGGCCCGGACCAGCATCTGGAGCGGGTAGCCGGAGCGGCGGTCGGTCAGGCCGAGGCCGAGCAGGGCCTCGCGGCGGGCGGCGCGCATCGGGCCGAGGTCGTGCAGCCGCAGGCCCGTGCGGCGGCGGATGAGGCGGGTCAGTTCCAGGTTGGCGAGCCGCGCGTGCGGCGGCCAGGCACCGCGTACGGTCGGCCGCCGCCGCCCCAGCACGAGATCGGCGGTGCCCTCCGTCACCGGCCGGGCGACGGAGGGCAGCAGGCCCGGGTCCAGGGAGGCGTCGCAGTCGCAGAAGCACACCACGTCCGCCGTCGCGGCGCTCAGCCCGGCGTGGCAGGCCGCGCCGAAGCCCCGGCGGGGCTCGCGGACGACGTACGCGCCGAGCGAGGCGGCCAGTTCCGCCGAGCCGTCGGTGGAACCGTTGTCGACCACGATCGCCCGCCAGCCGGGCGGGATGCGTTCCAGCACCCAGGGCAGGGCCGCGGCCTCGTCCAGGCAGGGCAGCACGACGTCGACGAGGGATCCGGCGGGAGCGACGCCTTCAGAAGGCGGAGAGGTCTCTGTCACCCCTCACACCTTACGAAGACGAAAGGGGCATCTCGGAAATCCGGTCCTTACGAAACGCGGACGTCCCCCAGGCGCGGGCCGCCCCGGCGGGTCCCCGGTGTGACACTCGACGACGTGAGCGCACCGATCGCAGCACCCGGGTCCCGTGTCCTGGTGGTGGACGACGACCCGACTGTCCCGGAGGTCGTCGCCACCTGTCCGGACCACGCCGGTTTCACCGTGGACCGGGCCGCCGACGGCCCCGTCGCCGTGACCCCGCACCGCGAGGCCGACTCCGTCGTACTGTCCGTCACCGACGGCTGCGGCGGCATCCCGCCCGAGGAACTCCCCCGGGTCTTCGACACCGGTTGGCGCGGCACCGACGCCCGCACACCCCCGGCAGGCGCCGGGCTCGGGCCGGCCATCGTGCGCGGCATCGTCGAGGCCCACCACGGCCGTGCCGCCGTCCGCAACGTGCCGGGCGGCTGCCGCTTCGAAGTCCGTCTCCCCGCCGCCGTGTGACGGTCCCGCGCCTCCGGCGCGGTCAGCCCCGCAGCGACGCCCTCGCGAACTCCGCCACCCCATCGGTGAACCGGACCTCCGGTTTCCACCCCAGCTCGTCGCGCAGCCGCCGCGAGGACGCCGTGATGTGCCGGACATCCCCCAGCCGGTACTCCCCCGTCGTCACCGGCGCCGGCCCACCGCAGGCACGGGCCAGTTCGGCGGCCAGCTCACCGACCGTGTGCGGCTCGCCGCTGCCCACGTTGTACGCCCGCAGAGCGCCCTCGGGGCCATCCTCCGCCCCCGACAGCGCCAGGGCGTTCGCCGCGGCGACATCCCGTACGTGCACGAAGTCCCGCCGCTGGCCCCCGTCCTCGAACACCCGCGGCGCCTCACCCCGCGCCAGCGCCGACCGGAACAGCGACGCCACCCCCGCGTACGGCGTGTCCCTGGGCATCCCGGGACCGTAGACGTTGTGGTACCGCAACGACACCGCGCGCCCGCCCACCGCTCGCGCCCACGCCGCCGCCAGATGCTCCTGCGCCAGCTTGGTCGCCGCGTACACATTCCGTGGATCCGCGGGCGCCTCCTCATCCACCAGCCCCGGCGCCGGCGGCTCACCGCACCGCGGGCACGGCGGCTCGAACCTCCCGGCGTCCAACTCGGCCGCCCGGCGCGGCCCCGGCCGCACGACCCCGTGCCGCACGCACTCGTACCGCCCCTCGCCGTAGACCACCATCGACCCGGCAAGCACCAGCCGCCCCACCCCCGCCCGGGCCATCCCGGCCAACAGCACCGCCGTACCCAGGTCGTTGCAGGCCACGTACTCCGGAGCGTCGGCGAAATCCTTACCCAGCCCCACCATGGCGGCCTGGTGACAGACCGCGTCCACGCCGCGCAGCGCCTCCTCCACCGCCGCCGGATCCCGCACGTCGGCCTCCAGCCACTCCGCCCCCTCCGGAACCGGCGGCGGCATTCGATGCGCGGCGGGCAGCACGGCGTCCAGGACACGGACGTCATGGCCCGCGCCGGTGAGAACGGCGACGATCTGCGAGCCGATGAAGCCCGCCCCTCCAGTGACAAGTACCAGCATGAAGCCGACGTTACGGACGCGCCCCGGCCCACGGGAGCTCCCGCGCCCGGCCGTCAGCGGTCCGTAAGGAATTCAGGCGGCGGCCCGATCCGTACCCGCCGTCCGGGCCAGCAGGCCGAACGCCACCGCGAACCCCAGCATGGTGAACACGCCCCGGGGCCAGAAGATATGACTGCCGAAGAACGACCAGCAGGCCGCGAACAGGACCACGGCCCCCGGAACCACCCGCACACCATGGCGTACGAACAGCACGGCGCAGGTGGCAAGAGCCGCAACGGCCAGGGCGTACACAGCGGCGTGCCCCAGCGCGTCGCCCATCGCGAACAGCGGGCGCACCGCCCCGGCCGCCCCGTGCTCGGCGACCGTACCCGCGGAGATGCCCGCCACCGCGTCCAGACCGGTGTAGTAGGCCGCGAAGACGAAACACCCCAGCCAGGCGACGACCGTCACCGCCCCGACGACATCGTGTCGTGGCCGGCCCCACAGCGGCACCAGCAGACCGATCGTCAGCAGCGGGAAGACCGGCAGCAGCAGGACATGGAGACCTGCCCAGTGAGCGGCCGTGGACGGGTTCAGTGCCTGGGGGTGGACCAGACCGACCGCGGCCAGCAGCAGCGGCGGGGTCATCACAAGCGCGGCGGTACGTGAGGTTCGCACCCGGCGATCGTAGGAACGGGGCCGCACCGGAAAGGGGCCCGGACCGCCCGCGTAAGCGGATCGTAAGGCGCTGCTCCGCCCGTCCCCGTACCGGTCTGTCCCCATGTGCGGGCAACAGGCCACCGCTGCGCCCTGCTCCGTCTCCCGTACAGCCGGCGAAGGTGGCGGAGCGCCCTCGCCGGCCGTACGGCGGACCATTCCTGGTGAGCTGATCCGCTACGGCGTCACCACGGCGCCGCCGAAGGTGACGGCGAGGTGCCCGTCCGAGGCGAGGGACCAGCCCAGGGCGCCGGAGTACGCGGAGCACCGGGACCCGTTCGAGCCGGTCCAGAACTGGTTCGAGCTGTCGGCGTCGCCGATGGTCTTGTCGTTCGACCCGCTGACGCCGAACCGGCACGAGGTGTTGTTCCGGAACACCGAAGTACCGGCGTCGAACGAGAAGTTGCGCTCGGCGTTGTCGATGCTGGCGTTGTTCGAGATGGCCATCGTGCCGGGGTTGCTGTTGTAGGTGAACCCGTGATGGCCGTTGTGATAGGCGACGCTGTGCTGGACGACGTGGTTGACCGCGATGTCGTCGCCGCCGAGCTTGTAGCCGTTGCGGTCGCCGTTGGCGTTCACGGTGCCGTCGGTCAGGGTGCCGTTGTTGTACGAGAGGGAGTACTCGATGGTCACCGGGCCGATCGCGCCCGTGTCGGTCTTGGTGTAGAGGTCCCAGCCGTCGTCGATGTTGTTGTGGGACACGTCGTAGCGGAAGACGTTCCCGGTGCCGGTGGTGAGTTTCGCGGCGAAGCCGTCGGCGTCCTCGCCGTCGGAGTCGGCGTTGTCGTGCGACTCCGCGCTCAGGATCAGGTTGTTGGACGGCCACTGGCCGCTGGGGGTGCTGGAGGAGATCCGGCCGAGCTGCAGCCCCGTGTCGCGGTTGTACGCCGTCACCGTGCGCTCGACGACGTTGTTGCTGCCGCCCACGTAGATCCCGTTGTCGCCCGCGTGCTGGACGGTGAGGCCGTAGACGTGCCAGTACGAGGCGTTCAGCTGGAGCCCGCGGTTCGACGAACTCTCGCTCTGGGCCGAGAAGTCCAGCACCGGGGTCTCGCCCGGGTAGGCGGACAGCGTGGTGCGCGCGCCGGCGGTGCCGTCGGTTCCGGCCGGGATGGTCACCGTCGACGAGGAGTTGTACGTCCCGCCGCGCAGGTAGATCGTGCCGCCGGAGGTGATGCGGCTGATCGCCGAGGTGAGTGTCGTCGGGGCCGACGCCGTTCCGGCCGCGCTGTCGGTGCCGCTCGGCGACACGTACAGGACGGTGCCTGTCGTCGCCGCGGACACGTCCGCGTCGAGGTAGTCGACGTTGGGCAGGCCGGCGGAGGTGGTCGGGTTGAGCACGATGGTGTTGCTGCCCGCGCTGACCGGCACCGTCAGCGTCTTCGTCGCCCATGTCCCCCAGGCGCCGGTGGCCTCGAACGACGCCGAGGTCGCCGCCGAGCCGTTCACCGTGACGGCGGCGGCCCGTGCCGTGGTGGTCCCGTTGGCGAAGCGGATGTTCAGTGTCGCCGTGCCCGCGCCGGCGGCGGTCACGGTGAACTGCGCGGTGGCGCCCGCGGCGTTGGTGCCGTTGCAGAATCCGCTGCCGGAGAAGCCGGTCCAGTCGGAGTCGATGGTGCCGGTGCAGACCGCCGGGGAACTCTCGGCCTCGTAACGGATGGACGCGGCCTGTGCCGCGTTGCCGGACAGCGCGACGAGCGCGCCGGTTAACAGGCTGACGCACGCTATGAGGGGTCTCGCTTGCATCGTTGTGCCTCCAGGTCGGTGAGTCGTCTGTTCGCCTGACAGAGGTGCGGTGTCTGGTTTGGCAGGTCTGATCTGGTCGAGTGCGCGAAGAGGGCCCGCGGTCGTACCTGGCACACACAGACGGAAAGCGCTTTCACCCGACGCTAGGGAGCGGCCATGGGCACGTCAACAGCCATGTACGTAATTTTTGTTCATAGACATGAATGGCATGGCTGACCGGGAGAAGCCCGGCCGCGCATGCGGGCTCGCCCCGCCCGGCGCGGTGCACGACGACCGGCTGCCCTCACCGGCGTGGACCTGGCACGCCACCGCCGGCGTGCGTACGGCGGCAGCCCGGCGGCCCGCGGTACCGACGCTCGCGGCCGGCCTCGGCTCCGCCGTCGACACCGAACGGCTCCGGCCGTCCGAGCGGCACCACGTTTCCGAGCAGCACCACGTTCTTGACGAGCAGGACACAGTGCGAGCCCGCCCCCACTCCGGGCCGGGTGGGGGCGGGCTCGCCCGATCGAGGCGAAGGAACGGCGTCTCCGGGTGGCCTCGCCGTCACGCGCAGCGGGCGTACGCCTGCACGTACACGCTGGTGGTGTCCGCGTTGTAGAACTGGGCGAACCAGCCGTTGTCAGCGACCGCGTAGGAGTCGGTCAGGAATGCCTTGACAGTCCCGTTCGAGTGTCCGCCGCCACCGGTCGGAGTGCGGCCTGACGGGCAGTACACATAGGCGGAGCCGTACCCGCCGACAGAAACGTGGATCCAGTCGCCGGTTTCGAAGGCGCCGCTGTCGCCACCGCCGGGAACCGGGGCCGCGCTGTCCGGCGGCCTGGGCGGAGCCGCGGCCGCCGCGGTTGCGGGGAGCCCCGGACCGATGGTCAGGACTGATGCGAGGGCCAGGAGGAAGAGCTTGAAGCGGTTCATGTCGAAACCTCCTCTTGAAGGCTCGATGTGTTCGATTATTCGAACACCGGAGCGCTCGGCGACCACCCTAGGAAGGGTGCGGACGGGACGCCATTCGACGCGTCCATCGGAGTGACAGCGACGCGACATGGATGCTTGGCCTGGTGCGTCACCGGCGGACATGCGCACCGCCGCGGTCGCGCGCCTTCCGGGAAGCGGCCGGCCACCCGACACGTCCGCGGCGCCCGCCCACGCACGGGCCCAACCCCTGCGACGGCATGAGCGCGAAGCCACGGCGAGGGAGCCAGGCGCGCCCCGTGCCCGCCTGTTCACGGCGACGGCGGAGCCCCGCCCTCCGAGGCAGCTGCTGCGGTCCAGCGTGCCGGCACGGCCGATTCTGGTGGTGTGTCAGCGCCGATGGGCGTGCCGTGGGACGGAAGTTGTCCAGGTTATTGACGCATAGTCAGCCTCCGCTTAAGGTCTGGCCGACCCGTCGAATTACGTTCGAGATACCGAACGTAGATGGGTTGCCTGCTGCGCACAACGCCCCCACCCGCGCGTCCCCTGGAGACCAGATGAGCGCACAGCCCCAGCCCAGCGGCCCCCGCCCGTCGCGTCGGCTGTTCCTCGGCATGGCAGCGGCAGTCCCGCTGTCCATGACCGGGGCCCTGACGATCGGTGCCCCCGCCGCCCGGGCGGCGACCGGCACGCCGTACGTGATGGGCTACTTCACCGAGTCCCCGAACGGACTGGGTTCGGACTACGGCCTACACCTGGCCGTCAGCACCGACGGGCTGCAGTGGATGCCGCTGAACCAGAACAACCCCGTCGTCACCCCGACCGGGGGCTACGGCGGTCTGCGCGACCCGTTCATCCTGCGCAAGCAGGACGGCACCTTCGTGATCCTCGCGACCAACCTCAAGGGGACCGACTGGACCCAGCAGAGCCAGTACATCCACGTCTGGGACTCCGCCGACCTGCGCTCGCTCACCAACTACCGCCTGCTGAAGCTGCACGACATGGCCACCCACAGCTGGGCACCCGAGGCCTTCTGGGACGCCTCCCGCGGCCAGTACGCCGTCATCTACTCATCCGTGAACAGCACCGGGCACAACGTGATCATGGTGAGCTACACCACCGACTTCGTGACGGCGACGACCGGGGTGTCGTTCTTCGACCCCGGCTACGACGTCATCGACGGCGACATGGCGGTGGGGGTGAACGGCGTCACCTACCTGTACTTCAAGAACAACGCGGAGACACTGGTGGGCGCCCGTTCCACCTCACTCGACCCCGGCAGCTTCACCGTCTTCAACACGGGCGCGGCCCACGGCGGCACCGAGGCCCCCATCCTGGTCAAGTCCCAGAGCTCCAGCACCTGGTATCTGTGGGGCGACACCTACACGCCCAACGGCGTGTTCTACGCCTGGCAGACCACCGACCTCTCCGCCGGCACCTGGACCGCCCTCGACCAGCGCCTCTACACCCAGCCGGTGAACTCCAAGCACGGCACCATCCAGCCGATCACCGGCACGGAGTACGACAACCTGGTCACCGCCTGGGGCAAGCCCGCCTGGAACCGGCTGAAGTCCTACAACTACCCGGCACGGTACTGGCGGCACTCCAACTTCGTCGGCCTGATCGACACCTACCCGTTCGACCCCTACACCGACTCCGAGTGGAAGATCGTCCCGGGTCTGGCCGACTCCACCGCCGTCTCCTTCCAGTCGGTCAACTACCCGACCCGCTACCTGCGGCACTACGACTACCAGCTGCGACTGGACGTCAACGACGGCACCACGGCCTTCGCCCAGGACGCCACCTTCTCCAAGGCCGCCGGGCTGGCCGACGCCACCTGGACCTCGTTCCGCTCCTACAACTACCCCGACCGCTACATCAGGCACTACAACTACTCCCTGCGCATCGACCCGGTATCCACCACGGCCGAGAAGGCCGACGCCACCTTCTACGTCGGCTACTGACCGCACGGGGAACGGCGGCGGGGTCAGCCGGAGGCGTAGCGAGCCGCCAGAGCGCGGGATGTCCCGGCGATGCGGGCCCGCAGTCGCGGTGGTCCGAGGACCTCGACGTCCGTGCCCAGGGCGAGGAACTCGCTGTGGGCATGGTCGAGCGACTCGATGGGGAGCACCGCGCGGGTCCAGCCGTCCGGTTCGGCGGTTCCGGTGTCGGCCAGGGCCCGGGCGGCCGCTCCCGTGAGGCGGGACGCGGCCTGCGGGGAGAGCCGGACAACCGCCTCTCCCCGGTGCAGGCGGGCGTGGAAGTCCGTCTGGTAGCGGCGCCAGTGGCCGGCCAGGTCGAAGTCCTCCGGGGGCTGGAACTCCTCGTCCCGGACGGTGAGTTCGAGGATCTGGTCGACCCGGTACGTACGCGGTCCCGGCTCGGGACCTGGTCCCGGCTCCGGTCCCGGTCCCGGCTCCGGTCCCGGCTCCGGTCCCGCGACGACGTACCAGCGGCCCGCCTTGAGTACCAGGCCGTACGGCTCCAGCCGTCGGTCGACATCGGTCGGCGCCTGCCAGCGGCGGTAGCGGATGTCGAGCACCCGGCTGTGCCACACCGCGTCCGCGACCTGCGGCAGATACGGGACGTCGTCGTCCTCCGCGTACCAGCCCGGCGCGTCGAGGTGGAAGCGGGACCGCATGCGGTCGGCCTGCGCCCGCAGTTCGGGCGGGAGGGCCGCACGGAGTTTGAGCTGGGCGGCCGCGAGGGCCGGGCCGAGACCGAGTTCGGCGGCGGGTCCGGGGATGCCGGAGAGGAAGAGCGCCTCCGCCTCCCCGGCGCTCAGGCCGGTGAGCCGGGTGCGGTAGCCGGCGAGCAGCTGGTAGCCACCGGAGTGCCCGGCGTCCCCGTAGAGCGGCACGCCTGCCGCGTGCAGCGACTCGATGTCGCGGTAGACCGTCCGGACCGACACCTCCAGCTCCTCGGCGAGCCGGGTGGCGGTCATCCGGCCCCTGGTCTGCAGCAGCAGAAGGATCGACAGAAGGCGGCTCGACTTCACTGACACAAGATGTCAGTGAAGTCGCTCTACGGTCCAGCCATGACTTTCACCGAGAAACTGCTCCGGGTGCCGCCGCCGATCGAGGTGGGCGGCCGCCGGATCAAGCGCTATCACGTCACCGCGGACCCGGCCGGTATCGATCCCGAGGTCGAGAAAGCGGCCTACGCCATGCTCCCCGGGCTGCTGCCCGGTCCGGACGGCACGCCGCCGGCGACGTTCGTCGTCCTCCACCGGGGAGGGGACGACGGGGCCTACCTCAACGCGTACAGCTGGGCCTGGGACAACGTCCTGCACTTCGGCGGGGCGGTGGCGGGGCAGCCGGTGCTGGGCTGCCCGGACAGCGACCCGGCACACTTCGTCCGGCTGGACCGGTCGCTGATCGGCTGCGTCTGGGAGCTGCCGCCGATCCTCCACGAACGCGACGCGTGGGTACGGCACATGCTCGCGCCCGATCGTCCCGACCTCGACGCCTATCTCGCCGACTCGCTTCCCGAGGGCACCACGGGGGACCGCTCATGACCCGCACCTGCTTCGACTTCCTCACCGGCACCTGGGATGTCGCCAACCGGTGGCGTACGGACTTCCTCGACGGGTCCGCCGAATGGGAGGAGTTCCCGGCGGTCAGCCGCGCCTCCCGGCACTTCGACGGCGGGGCGAGCTTCGACGAGATCGGGTTCCCGACGAAGGGCTTCGCGGGGCTCACCCTGCGGCTGTACGACCCCGGGCGCGACCAGTGGTCCCTGTACTGGTCCAGCACGCGCACCGGCACGCTGTTCCCACCGGTGGTCGGGCGGTTCGCCGACGGCCGGGGCGAGTTCTACGGGGACGACGTCCACGCGGGCACGAAGATCCGGGCCCGCTTCGTCTGGTCGGACATCACCGAGGACTCCGCCCGTTGGGAGCAGGCGTTCTCCCTGGACGGAGAGAAGACCTGGGTGACCAACTGGATCATGGAGTTCACCCGCCGCCGACCTGACCTGACCCGGCCTGACCCGGCCTGACCCGGCCACCCAGATGATGTTCATCAAATCATCAGGGAAATTGTAAACAATTCTGGGACGCCCTCCCTACCTTTGAGTCCGCAAGCACAGGACCGCGGACGGCGCCGCGCGCAGGCATAGGAGAGCGACCAGTGAAGCACAGGGCAGTGAAGCGCAGGACCGTGGTCATGGGCCTCGGCGCGACCGCCGGCGGGGCCGCGGTCGGCGGTGTCGCCTGGAACGCGCAGGCGACGAGTGCGACCGGCTCGGGGTCCGGGAAGGGCGCGGGCGCCCTGGCCTTCGACAAGGACGACTACACGGAACTGACGACGACCATCACCACCGACGACGGCGACAAGTCGGTGACGTACCACTTCTACAAGGCCATCACCTACGTCACCGACCCGGTCGACGCGAAGTACCAGAGCCTGAACGTCAGCGTCCCCGTCAAGATCGACGGCACCGCTGTCGACGCCACCCACGCCCCCGTCCTCTTCGCCAACTCTGTCGGCGGCTACCTGCCGTCGTCCGTCGCGGACGCCACCGGCGTGGGCGGCGGCGGCATGACCGGCGCGCCCACCGGTGCCACCGGCGGCGCCGCCCCCAGCGCCTCGGCGTCCAGCAGCGGCGGCACGGGCGAGGTGCAGTCCGGCGGCAACGCGATGCTGGGCGCGGGCGGCGAGCAGGTCAGCCTCCCGAAGCTGGCCCTCGCGGCGGGTTACGTCGTCGTGGAGCCCGGCGCGCGCGGCCGGACCCTGACCGACTCGGACGGCGACTACTACGGCACGGCCCCGGCCGCCATCGTGGACCTCAAGGCCGCGGTGCGGTACGTGCGTGCCAACAAGGGCGTCATCCCGGGCAACACCGACCGGATCGTCTCCTCCGGCACCAGCGCCGGCGGTGCCCTGTCCGCGCTGCTCGGCGCGTCCGGCGACAGCCCCGCCTACGACAAGTACCTCAAGGCGCTGGGTGCCGCCGACGCGAGCGACGCGATCTTCGCCAGCGGCGACTGGTGCCCGATCACCGACCTGGAGCACGCCGACGGCGCCTACGAGTGGAACTGGGGCTCCAATGTCACCCAGAGCACCGGCAAGGTCGTCGACCAGACCGTCTCCAAGGACCTGATCTCCCAGTTCGACGAGTACCAGGCCTCCCTCAAGCTGCACGCCAAGGGCTTCGGCACCATCACGGCGCGCAACCTCGTCGACTACCTGGTGGAGACCTTCCTCCAGCCGTCGGCCACCAGGTACCTCGCGGCGCTGTCGGACACGGACCGCGCGACCTACCTCGCCGCGAACACCTTCATCACGTGGTCGCGCGGCAGGGCGACCTTCTCGTGGGCCGACTTCCTCACCCATGTGGGCGCCCGGAAGAAGTCCGTCCCGGCCTTCGACGCCTTCGACCTGTCCGCCGGCGAGAACAACGAGTTCGGCAAGGGCACCACGCAGGCCCGCCACTTCACGGCGTACGGCCTCAAGAACGACACCACCGGCGTCACCGGCAAGCGGCTCGACAGCGACATCCCCGAGAAGCTCGACCTGATGAACCCGATGCACTTCATCGAGAAGCACAACCCCGGCCGCTCGAAGCACTGGTGGATCCGCGTCGGCACCAAGGACAGCGACACCTCGCTCACGGTCGTCGCCAACCTCGCGACGAGCCTGGAGAACCTGGGTGACGACGTGAACACCGCCTACTACTGGGACGAGGGCCACGGCTCCAACACCGACCCGGGCGACTTCATCACCTGGATCGCCAAGGTGACCGGGTACAAGAAGTAGCCTTCCGGCGCCGCCGGGCGCGGCGCGCGTGAACGCCGTGACGCCGGGCCCGCGTTGTGCCCGGGCCCGGCGTCGTGGTCGGCGGCGGGGTCGGCGGCGGGGTGGGATTACCTGGCGTAGCCCGAGACCGTGGCGATCCAGGTGATGAAGTCGCCGGGATCCTGGTCCGCGCCGTGGCCGGCGTCCCAGTAGTACGCGGTGTTGACCTCGTCGCCCAGGTCCTCCAGACGGGCGCCGAGGTTGCCGGCGACGGTGAGCGCGGTGTCGCTGTCCTTGGTGCCCAGGCGGATCCACCAGTGCTTCGACCGGTTGGGGTTGGCGTCCCCGACCAGGTGGCGCATCGGGTTCATCAGGTCGAGCTTCTCGGGGATGTCGCTGTCGAGCCGTGCGCTGGCGCCGCTCTCGTGCCGCAGGCTGTACAGCGTGAAGTGCCGGACCTTCGTGGTCCCCGTGCCGAACTCGTTGTTCTCGCCCGAGGACAGGTCGAAGGCGTCGAAGGCCGGGGTGTTCTTCTTCCGCGGGCCCACGTGGGTGAGGAAGTCGGCCCAGGAGAAGGTCGCTTTGCCGCCGGACCACGTGATGAAGGTGTTCGCGGCGAGGTAGGTCGCGCGGTCCGTGTCCGACAGCGCGGCGAGGTACCTGGTGGCCGACGGCTCCAGGTGGGTCTTCACCAGGTACTCGTCGAGGTTGCGTGCCGTGAGGGCGCCGAAGCCCCTCGCCCGCAGTTTCAGGGAGGCCAGGTAGCCGCCGTACGCGGTGCTCAGGTCATTGGAGACGGTCTGGTCGACCAGCGAGCCGCTGTTCAGCGGGTTGGTTCCCCAGTTCCACTCGTACGCCATGTCGGCGTGCTCAAGGTCGGTGATCGGGCACCAGGCGCCGGTGGCGAAGATCGCGTCGCTCGCGTCGGCGGCGCCGAGTTCCCTGAGGTAGGAGTCGTAGGCGGGGCTGTCGCCGGACGCGCCGAGCAGGGAGGACACGGCGCCGCCGGCGCTGGTGCCGGCGGAGACGATCCGGTGCACGTTGCCGGGGATGCGGCCCTTGTTGAACTTCACGTACCGCACCGCGGCCTTGAGGTCCACGATCACGGCCGGGGCCATGCCGTAGTAGACGCCGTCCGAGTCGACCAGGGTACGGCCGCGGGCACCCGGTTCCACGACGACGTAACCGGCCGCGAGGGCCAGCCGCTGGCGGCTGGGGCCGGGGCCCATTCCGGCACCGATCCCGGTGGCGGCCGACGTGGACGACGGCAGGTAACCGCCCACCGCGTTGGCGAGGAGGATGGGCGCGTCGGTGGCGTCGACGGCCGTACCGTCGATCTTGACGGGGACGCTGACGTTGAGCGACTGGTAGGTCTCGTTCACCGGTTCGGCGACGTAGGTGATCGCCTTGTAGAAGTGGTAGACCACCTCGTGATCCTCGCCGTCGGCGCCCGTGACGGTGACGGTCAGCTCCGTGTAGTTGTCCTTGTCGAACACCAGGGAGTCCGAGGACTTCGAGCGGGTGGTCGCGGCGTTCGCCGGCGTCACCCCGAAGCCGGCCGCTGCGGTGCCTGCGGCCGCGCCGAGTCCCATGACGACGGTCCTGCGCTTCACTGACCTGAGCTTCACTGATCTCTCTCCCATTCGCGGCAAGTCCGGAATGCCGCCGAGTGACCGTGCGCACGCGCCGGAGGGCATACGCGACGGCTCCGCGCGGCCGGTCCGGCACAAGGGCGCGTCGCAGGTCAACGGGCCGCTTCCGTTCAGGAGCGCCGGCGCGGGCGCCTGTCCCGCCGCCCGCGCATGGCACCGTGGTCGATCGTGCATGTGCGAACCTAGCCACCGTCTGAAATATCGTCAACAATTCCGTCGCATTCATTGTGTATACACAGGCCAGGCGTCGCAAAGCTTTGCGCAATGTCTATGCGGACGCGTCTTCGCGAACTAGGTTGTGCGGCAGCCCCTCGCAGGTCGACGGAGACCTGTCCGGCCGAAAGGAATCTCATGGGACATCCGCGCGGCAGCGACCCCGACGACGGGAAAGCCGGCCCACGTCGCGCCCCGCTCCACACCCCGCTCCACACCCCGCTCCACATCCCCCTCTACGGGCATCCGTCCATGGACGCCCTCGTCGAGCGGTCCCTGCACCTGGCCCGGGCCGGGCGGGCGCTGCTCGGCATCGTGGGAGAGCCCGGCGCGGGCAAGTCCACCTTCGCCGAACAGCTGTGGGCCCGGCTGGAGGAGGAGCGGCCGGGGCTGGCCGTGACCGTGTCCATGGACGGATTCCACCTCGCCCAGAAGGTCATCGAGGCCCGGGGACAGGCGGCCGACAAGGGGACGATCGGCACCTTCGACGCGGACGGCTTCCTCGCGTTCCTGCGCCGTACGCGTGCGGAGACCGGGACCGGGAACAGCGTCTGGTGGCCGGAGTTCGACCGTGACCTGGAGGACGCCGTGGCCGGGGCGATCGAAGTCGCGGCGCGGCACCGGCTGGTCGTCGTCGACGGCAACTTCCTGCTGTCCACGCAGGGGCCCTGGCGGCAGGTGAAAGACCAGTTGGACGAGAGCTGGTTCCTGGACGCCGCCCCGGAGTCCAGGCGCGAGCGGCTCACCCGCCGCTACATCGGTTACGGCTTCACCCCGGAGGCCGCGCGGGCGAAGACCCTGGGAGTCGACGAGAACACCAGCGCCCTCATCCGCAGCACCGTCACGCGGGCCGATCTCGTGCTCAGCGAGGTTGGATAGGCTCCGGGCATGGCAGGCAGAGCCCCCCGGCAGACACCCACCATGTCCGATGTGGCCCGCCGGGCGGGTGTGTCGGTGTCGACGGTGTCGCATGTGCTCAACAAGACCCGGCCGGTCGCCGAGGCGACGGTACGCGGCGTTCTGGACGCCGTCGCCGAAACCGGTTACGTCCCCGATCCGGTCGCCCGCGCCCTGGACAGCACGGGCTACGGAACCATCGGCCTGGCCATGTCCGCCCTGTCCAACCCCTACTTCAGCAATGTCGTGCACGGCATCGACCGGCACGCCTCCGCCGCCGGCTACTCGGTGCTGCTGGCGGACACCCACGACGAGGCCGACACCGAGATCAAGGCGGTCAGCGAACTACTGCGCCGCCGGGTCAGCGCGATCATCCTGGCCGCCTCCGGCGACGGGACGCAGGCCATCCGGTACGCCGGCAAGGTCGACGTCCCCGTCATCGCCATCGACCGCTTCGTCCCCGCCCCCGTCGACCAGGTCGCCGTCGACAACGCCGAACCCACCGCGACCCTCGTGGATCATCTGGCATCCGTCGGACACACCCGCATCGCCATGATCACCGGACGTGCCGGGCTCACCACCACCGAGGAGCGTCGCGACGGCTACCGGCTCGGTCTGCGCCGCAACGGCATCGAGGTCCACGCCGACGCACGCCACGAAGCCGACGGCGACTCCAGCGAGGAGGGAGCGGAAGCGGCCGTCGGCCGTCTCCTGTCGCTTCCCGAACCGCCCACGGCCCTGATCGTGGGAAACAACCGCATGACGATCGGCGCGATGCGCGCTCTGCGCGACGCCGGTCTGGCGGTTCCGCGCGACATGGCCCTGGTCGCGTTCGACGACTTCGCATGGGCGGACCTCTTCCACCCCCGGCTGACCGCCATGGCCCAGCCCGCGCTGTCCATCGGCGAACAGGCCGTCTCCATGGCCCTGTCCCGGATCGCCTCCCCGTCCCTGCCACCGCGCAAGGTCACCATCAGCCCCACGCTCATGCACCGGGAATCCTGCGGCTGCCCCCCTTCCGGGGCCTGACCGCCGCCGACCGCTGTCCGGCGGGCGGCACCTGGTCGTGACCCGTCCCGCCGGGGTTCGTCGTCCCGGACGACAGGGACGACAGGGACCACAGGGACGACACCACGGACCGCGTCCCGGCCATCAGCCGCCGAGCGGTGACCGCGGAGAACGCCCCCACGACAGATCGTCGCACCGGCCACCGACACCGGACCCCGGCCTGACTCGCCATGGGCGCGGACTGTTGCGGTTTGGTCATGCACCGGCCCAGGTCCGATCACATCGCAGGCCCAGTCTTGGCCGGTGACCGTCCGACCCGTCCGACCGTCCGACCGAAGGCGGCCATCCGTGCCCGGAAAACACACCGTCCTCCGTCCTGCCGACCGCCCCGGCGCCCGCCACTCCCGGTCCCGGACCCGGCGGCCCCGGCCAACCGTCCTGGCGGGGCTGGTGGCAGTCACGGTGCTGCTGTTCGGTGCCGGGCTGATGGCGCGGGGCGGCGTGACATCCGGTTTCGCCGCCTCCGGCCGCCCGGCGGCCGCCCCGTCCGCTTCCCCCTCCGCGTCGGCGCGCACCTCCCTGACCCCGCACCCGTCCCGGTCCGCGTCACCGTCCGCGTCACCGTCCGCGTCCGCGTCACCGTCGACATCCACGTCGTTCCCCCAACGCGGCACAGGCACCTTCACCCGTGCCACCGGCGGCACCAAGGCCTTCGGGCACGGCACGCCGCTGCGCTACGCGGTCGATGTCGAGGGCGGCATGGGCCAGGACGCGTCGGAGTTCGCGCGTCAGGTCGACGCAGTGCTCGACAACACCGAGCGCGGCTGGACCGCCGGCGGTCAGTGGTCCTTCCAGCGTGTGGCCACCGGGCCGGTGGACTTCACCGTTCATCTGACCTCGCCCGGCACCACCGACGACATCTGCGCCAAATACGGTCTGGACACCGGGGGCTGGGTCAACTGCAGCGGCGGCTACGACGTGGTGATCAACGTCAAGCGCTGGCTGCTGCTCACCCCGTACTACGAGGGAAAGCCCGACCTGTACCACGCGCTGGCCGTCAACCACGAGGTCGGCCACCGCCTGGGCAGGAACCATGTCACCTGCCCGGGCCCCGGACAGCCCGCGCCGGTGATGATGCAGCAGATCAAGGGCCTGCACGGCTGCGTGATCAACGGCTGGCCCTACGACGACGACGGACAGCGCGTCACCGGACCGGCCGCCGCATGAGCGACCCCGGCGAGTTGGACGGCGGTGACGCGCGGGTATGCCGGGGCCCCCTGGCCCAGGACCGGGGGTCCTGGGCCAGGGGGCCCCGTACTACAGCTGGTGTTACTTGAGCTTGACGGTGTCCGCCGCCGAGGTGACCGCGCTGGAGACGCTGTTGCCCGCGTACACGAAACGCCACTTGCCGGACGCCGTGGCCTTGGCCTTGGCCTTGACGGCACCGGTGGTGGAGCTGGTGACCGTCTTGACGGTCTTCCAGGTCGTCGTGCCGGACTTGAGGAACTGGAGCTTGACGCTCTGCTTGGTGTGGGCCTGCCACGTGCTGGTGTTCCAGTTGGCCCGGGTGAGCTTGCTGGTGACCGTGAGCGTGGCGTTCTTCTTCACCGGCTCCGGGGTGGCGTTGGCGGCCGCCAGCTTGTCCTGGCGCTTGAAGGAGGAGCTGGTCGCCTTGGGCGCGAAGGTCGTGCCGCCGTCCTTGCCGGTGACCTGGACCGCGAGGTACCAGGTGCCGGCCAGCTCGTTGGCGAAATCGGTCTTCACATTGATCTTCTCGGAGTAGGTGCACACCGAGGTCGTCGCGGAGGAGGCCGTGCAGGTGGCGTCGATGAAGTCGGCGGCGTCCTCCTCGGTGGGGGGATCGATGAGCTTCGGCCACGGGGCGATCTTGACGCCCTTGACACCCGAGTCGTCGGACGCGGTCACCGAGACCGAGACCGTCTTGGTGCCGGTGGTCCCGAAGACCAGCGAGTTGACCGTGGCCTTGTCGATCGTCGGCTTGACGGCGGTGTCGGCGAAGGCCGGGGTGGCGGCCATGCCACCGAGGACGATGGCACAGGCAAGCGCCGGACCCGCGAAACGTATGCGCATGATTCCCCACGATGAAAGTGACGGCCCGCCAGAAACCCCCGGCTGGGTCGTGTTGACGTCCGCAGCGTACATACGCCGCACGGTCCCGCTTCTCGCCGTTTCACGGCTGTGACAGAGCAGGTCACGCCCGTGACATACGTATCGGCATCGGGTCCTCCGGGGAGGCGGCCCCGTCCGGGGGTGTAGCGCGTTACACCCCCGGTCCGGGAGTGCGCTCTCTCGTGGCGGAGGGCGGGTGACGGGATCGTTGATTCCGGAAGTTCACGGTGCCCCGCGCCCGGCGGAACCCCCGGGCAGCCCGGCTCACCCCGCTCGACGTGCCTGACACCAGACCTTGGAGACCCTCCTGTGGCTGCTTTTCTCTGTCGACTGGGCCGTCTGGCCTTCCGGCGGCGCTGGTACGTCGCCCTGCTGTGGGTGGCCGTCCTGGCCGCCGTCGGATTCGGTGCCGCCAAGGCTCCCGCCGCCCCCGACGCGACGAACTCCATGCCGGGGATCGAGTCGCAGAAGGCGTTCGACCTGCTGGAGCAGCGCTTCCCCGGGGCCCGGGCCGACGGGGCGAACGCCCGGATCGTGTTCGTCGCCCCGGACGGGGAGAAGATGACCGCGGCTGCCAACCGCGCCGCGGTGGACGAGCTCGTGTCCGAGGCGTCCGACGGTTCCCAGGTCGCCGGCGCGGTGAGCCCCTTCCGGGCCGGCGCGGTGAGCGAGGACGCCACGACCGCGTACGCGACCGTCACCTACAAGGTGAGTGCCGGCGACCTCACCGACGCCACCAGGAACCACCTCCAGGACGCCGTGGCCCGGGCCGAGGACGCGGGTCTGACCGTCGAGGTCGGGGGCGACGCGCTGGCGACCCAGCCCTCGGCGGGCGGATCGGCCGAGGCGATCGGCATCTCCATCGCCGCCGCCGTGCTGGTGATGACCTTCGGATCGCCGGCCGCCGCCGGGCTCCCGCTGCTGACCGCGCTCATCGGCGTCGGCGTCAGCATGGCCTCGATCATGGCCCTGGCAAGCGCGTTCGGTCTGTCCTCGACCACCGGCACCCTCGCCACGATGCTCGGCCTCGCGTGCGGCATCGACTACGCCGTGTTCATCGTCTCCCGTTACCGCGAGGAGCGGGCCAGGGGACACGCGCCCCGGGAGGCGGCGGGCCTGGCCGCCGGCACCGCCGGATCAGCGGTCGTCTTCGCCGGGCTCACCGTGGTCATAGCCCTGGCCGGGCTCTCGGTCGTCGGTATCCCGATGCTCACCAAGATGGGCCTGGCCGCCGCCGGCGCGGTCGTCGTCGGTGTCCTCATCGCCCTCACCCTGGTCCCGGCCCTGCTCGGTTTCTGGCCGGAGGCCGTGCTGTCCCGCTCCGCCCGCAAGCACGGCAGGGCCGCGGAGGGCGGCGAGAACAACGGCGGCAGCCGCTGGGCGCGGTTCGTCCTGCGCCGCCCGGTCCCCGTGCTCCTGGCCTCGGTCGCGGGCCTGGGAGCGCTCGCCGTACCGGTGATGGACCTGCGACTGGGTATGCCCGGAGCCGAGTCCAAGCCCACCTCCACCACGGAACGCCGTGCCTACGACGATCTCGCCCACGGCTTCGGCCCCGGCTTCAACGGGCCCCTGACCATCGTGGTGGACGCCAGGGGCGCAGGCGCCGGGAGCCCGAGGGCCGCGGTGAGGACGATCGAGCGGAAGATCCGCGCCACCGAGGGTGTCGTGTCGGTCTCCGCGGCCCGGTTCAACAGCGCGGGCGACACCGCCGTGTTCTCCGCCGTCCCGGCCACCGCGCCCACCAGCGAGCAGACCAAGGACCTGGTCAGGACCATCCGGGCCGAACGTCCCGCGACCGAGGTCCCGACCGGCGCCGAGTTCGAGGTCACCGGCACCACAGCGCTGAACATCGACGTCGCCCAGAAGGTCCAGGACGCGCTGATCCCCTACCTCGTCGTCGTGGTGGGCCTGGCCGTCCTGCTGCTGATGGTGGTCTTCCGCTCCCTCCTCGTACCGGTCAAGGCGGCCCTCGGCTTCCTGCTGTCGGTGCTCGCGGCGCTCGGTTCCGTCATCGCGGTCTTCCAGTGGGGCTGGGGCGCCGGGCTGCTCGGTGTCGAGTCGACCGGTCCGATCATGAGCCTGATGCCGATCTTCCTGGTGGGTATCGTCTTCGGCCTGGCCATGGACTACGAGGTGTTCCTCGTCGCCCGCATGCGGGAGGCGTACGTCCACGGCGACCGGCCCGGCCAGGCGATCGTCTCCGGTTTCCGTTACAGCGCCCGCGTCGTGGTGGCGGCCGCCCTGATCATGATGGCCGTGTTCTCCGGGTTCATCGGCGCCGGTGAATCCATGATCAAGATGATCGGCTTCGGACTGGCCATCGCCGTCCTCTTCGATGCCTTCGTCGTCCGTATGGCACTCGTCCCGGCCGTCCTCGCCCTGCTCGGCAAGGCCGCCTGGTGGATGCCGCGCCTGCTGGACAAGGCGCTGCCGCGCGTCGATGTGGAGGGCGAGGCCCTCACCCGCCGGCTCGCCGTCCCGCCGGCCGCCGAGGACAGGGCGGCACCGGAATCCACGGCCGTCGGAGCCCAGGCGTCGTAGAAACACTTCGTTCCGGGCAAACCAATATCTGTGACGACGATGTGAGAAATGTGATCGACGCGCGGTGAAGGAATCTGACACAACAGGCCGAGCAGATTCCTTCGCCACGCGGGGCCCATCTCACCGTGCTATTGTCTATCCCAGTTGCAGTTGTGGTTCCCAGAAACTCCAAGTGCCTCCACCGGTTGGTACCACCACCGTTGGGAGCACTTTTGTATTTCCGGTCTTTGTCCGGACGGGGCAATCATCGCGGCGACACGGAGCTCGCAAGGTGCGGACTCCGGGCACTGCCCCGAAGGAGATTTGACATGGCATCTGGCACCGTGAAGTGGTTCAACGCGGAAAAGGGTTTCGGCTTCATCGAGCAGGACGGTGGCGGCGCTGACGTGTTCGCCCACTACTCGAACATCGCCGCCCAGGGCTTCCGCGAGCTGCTCGAAGGCCAGAAGGTGAACTTCGACATCGCGCAGGGCCAGAAGGGCCCGACCGCCGAGAACATCGTTCCGGCCTGACGCTGACGCGTAGTACGAGCCGGGTCCCGCACCTTGGGGTGCGGGACCCGGCTCGTCGCATGTGAGGGACATCTCTCCCCCGCATCCGTGATAATTCCCGCGCGGAAAGCACTCCGGAATCCGCGCACATTCCAGCGAATGAACCGCCGCTTTTATGCCGGCCGGGCACACATTTGCTTCGTTTTATTTCCGGCTCGTTCTCGCGATTCTCCGTGCTGCCCATCCGCAGGGGGTCTTCCTTGATACGTGCCGCATCGAGGAAGGTTCCGCATGGACCGCACACGTACGAACGACCGCTACTCCCGCACCCGTACGAGCGGCGGCGCCGGCCGGAGCAGCCGCTCCGGCGGGCCGAGCCGCTCGGGTGGCAACGGCCGCCGACCCGGCGCGGTCCAGGGTGAGTTCGCTCTCCCCAAGACGGTCACCCCCGCGCTGCCCGCCGTCGAGGCGTTCGCCGATCTCGACATGCCCGAGCAGCTGCTCGCCGCGCTCAGCGCCGAGGGCGTGACCGTACCGTTCCCGATTCAGGGTGCGACTCTGCCGAACACTCTGGCGGGTCGTGATGTGCTGGGCCGTGGGCGTACCGGTTCGGGCAAGACGCTGGCCTTCGGTCTGGCGATGCTGGCCCGTACCGCCGGGCAGCGCGCCGAGCCCCGCCAGCCGCGCGCCCTGGTCCTGGTCCCCACCCGTGAGCTGGCGCAGCAGGTCACCGATGCGCTCACCCCGTATGCCCGGTCGCTGAGGCTGCGGCTGGCCACCGTGGTGGGCGGCATGTCGATCGGCCGGCAGGCCAGCGCGCTGCGTGGCGGTGCCGAGGTCGTCGTGGCCACCCCGGGCCGGCTCAAGGACCTCATCGAGCGCGGTGACTGCCGACTGGACCAGGTCGCCATCACCGTCCTGGACGAGGCCGACCAGATGGCCGACATGGGCTTCATGCCCCAGGTCACCGCGCTGCTCGACCAGGTCCGCCCCGACGGCCAGCGCATGCTGTTCTCCGCGACCCTGGACCGCAACGTCGACCTGCTGGTCCGCCGCTACCTCCACGACCCCGTCGTGCACTCGGTGGACCCCTCGGCCGGTGCGGTCACCACCATGGAACACCACCTGCTCCACGTCCACGGCGCCGACAAGCACGCCACGACCACCGAGATCGCCGCCCGCGACGGCCGCGTGATCATGTTCCTGGACACCAAGCACGCCGTCGACCGGCTCACCAAGGACCTCCTCAACAGCGGAGTACGCGCCGCGGCCCTGCACGGCGGCAAATCCCAGCCCCAGCGCACCCGCACCCTCGCCCAGTTCAAAACCGGACACGTCACCGTCCTGGTCGCCACCAACGTCGCCGCCCGCGGCATCCACGTCGACAACCTCGACCTCGTCGTCAACGTCGACCCCCCCACCGACCACAAGGACTACCTCCACCGCGGCGGCCGCACCGCCCGCGCAGGCGAATCCGGCAGCGTCGTCACCCTCGTCCTGCCCAACCAACGCCGCGAAATGACCCGCCTGATGGCCGACGCCGGCATCACCCCCCACATCACCCAGGTCCGCTCCGGCGAAGCCGAACTCAACCGCATCACCGGCGCCCAAACCCCCACCGGCGTACCCGTCACCATCACCGCCCCGGTGACCGAGCGTCCCAAGCGCAGCACCTCTTCCCGCACCCGGCGTCCCCGCCCCTCGCAGACGACGGGCCGTACCGCACGACGGCAGTCCTCCTTCGACGCGGCCGCCTGACGGCTGTCCGTCCCACCGGGGCACGATGAGGGCCCGACCGGCTTGCGCCGGTCGGGCCCTCGTCGCGTCGCGGGTCGAACCCTTCCCGCGGCGGGCCCGGCTCACGCCGGGCTGCCGCCCCGCCCCTTCTTCCGTCAGCGTGCGAGCGTCCGCCCGAGGCGCGCGCCCTGCTCCGGCGCGCCGAGCACACGCGGCCCGAAGGCCGTGATGCTGGTCGTCGTCAGGCCGGACGAGGACGACGGCGCCGGTGTCCTGGGCGGAGCCGAGGTCCTCGCCGGGAACGCCCACCGCGACGTCGGGGTAGCGTCGCCGGTGACGTCACCGGCGGCGAGGGAGTAGCCGAACTGGTCGCCGTGGTTCAGGTCGTTGTCGCCCGCCTCGCTCGCGCCGGGGAACCCCGGATCACCACCGGGTTCTCCTGGTCGCCCACCACCAGGTCGGTGCGGCCGTCCCCGTCGAGGTCCCGGGCGGCCGTGGCGCCGCCGAAGCCGTCGTTCTGTGTCACGTCCCCGGGCGCACGCCCGCGCTGGCGCGGTTGATGAGCTGCGGGTGCGCGGTGTCGGCACCGGCGGCGGAGCCGTACACGACCGATACCTGGCCCGCCCCGGCGACGCCGGACACGGTCCCGCCGGGGGCGGAGACGGCCAGGTCGGCGTAGCCGTCGCCGTTGAAGTCGACGACGGAGACCGTCGAGGTGACAGCGGCGGCCGGTACGGCCAGGCCACCCGCGGTAAGCAGCGCGACCACGGCCGCGCGGCCAGCGGCGGTGCGGCGGGGGGAGAGATGGGGCACAAATGTCTCCAGAACTCGTGTCCGTGGACAGAGGGCGTTCATCTTGACCACCGGGTGGGGCCAACGGTTGTGGTGTGCTCCGTGACTTCTCGTGGTGCCGCGGGCGCCCGCCGCGGATGGTTCCGCCGGCGTCCAGCGCGGCGGACGGCGGGGAAACCGTGCCGGGAGGAGGACACTGGTCCCATGGCCCTACCCAGAACGCATCATTGCTCGGCCTGCTCGGACGGTTCCGCGGCGGACGGGGTCCTTCACGAGGACCTCGTTGTCGGCGCGCCGCTGTCCATGGAAGATCTCACCGAGGCGCAGCTCCTCGACCGGTTCGCCCTCAAGTACGCCCACGACGGCTGCCAGGTCAGGGAGGTCCGGCGGGTCGCCCACAACGGCCTGAGCGGCTACGCCTGGTCCGTCCGCTTCGTCGAGAGTGCCTGACCGGCGCGCCGCCCCTCGCCACTGTTCGCGTGGTGCCGTCAGCGGGCCGCCCGTCAGGCGTGGGGCGGGCGGCCGCTGAGGTGGTGGTCGGCGAGGTTGAGGGCTTCGTCGACGACGCGCCGCAGGTGGCCGTCGCGCAGGGCGTAGATGACCCGGCGGCCGTCCTTGCGGGAGGTGACCAGGCCTGCGAGGCGGAGTTTCGCCAGGTGCTGGCTGACGGCCGGGCGGGCGGCGCCGCAGGTCCCGGTGAGGGTGGTGACGTCGGCCTCGGCGTCGGCCAGGGCGTGCAGCAGCATCAGCCGGGTGCGGTCCGCGAGCAGGGCCAGCACTTCGGCGGCGAGGGTGAACTGTTCCTCGCCGGGGGTGTGCGGGTGCGTGTCATGCGCAGGTGAGAGGTGCATGCGTGCGCTCATACGCACATAATGGTGGGGCACGCATGCCGCTGTCCAGCAGCGTGCACCGTCCCGGCGCCGGCCCCTCGGAGGAGTACCCGACGTGAGCGACCACTCCCACCACGCCCCTTCCCACGCCCACGGCCATGAGCACGAGCATGAGCACGGCCGAGAGCACGCGCACGACCACGCCCACGGCGCGGGCCGCTGGTCACGGCTGAGGCACCGGGCCGGGCATCTGGCCAGGCCGCACTCGCACGATTCGGCGGACAAGGTGGACGCCGCGCTGGAGGGCTCCGCCGAGGGCATGCGCACGCTGTGGGTCTCGCTGGCGGTCCTGGGCGCGACCGCCGTGCTCCAGGCGGTGGTGGTCGTGCTGTCCGGTTCGGTGGCGCTGCTGGGCGACACCGTCCACAACATCGCCGACGCGCTGACCGCCGTACCGCTGGGCATCGCCTTCGTACTCGGGCGCCGGGCCGCGAACCGGCGGTTCACCTACGGCTACGGGCGGGCCGAGGACCTGGCCGGCATCGCCATCGTGCTGACGATCTCGGCCTCGGCCGCGTTCGCCGCCTGGACGGCGGTCGAGCGGCTGCTGCACCCGCGCGGGATCGGGTATCTGCCGGCGGTCGCGGCCGCCGCGCTGATCGGGTTCGCCGGCAACGAGTGGGTGGCCCGCCTGCGGATCCGTACCGGGAGGCGGATCGGCTCGGCGGCGCTGGTCGCGGACGGGCTGCACGCCCGTACCGACGGCTTCACCTCGCTCGCCGTGCTGCTGGGCGCGGCCGGGGCGGCACTGGGCTGGCGGCTCGCGGACCCGATCGTGGGGCTGGCCATCACCGCCGCGATCCTGCTGGTGCTGCGCGACGCGGCGCGCGAGGTCTTCCGCCGGGTGATGGACGCCGTCGATCCAGCCCTGGTCGACACCGCCGAGCAGGCGCTGCGGGGCGTGCCGGGCGTCCGCGGGGTGGGTGAGCTGCGGCTGCGCTGGATCGGGCACCGGCTGCGGGCCGAGGTCGCGGTCGTGGTGGACGGGGCGTGGACCGTACGCCAGGCCCACCAGGTGGCGGTGGACGCCGAGCACGCGCTGCTGCACGCGGTACCCCGGCTGACCGCCGCCCTCGTGCACGCCGATCCCGCCCCGGCGCCGGGAGTGGCCGACCCGCACCTGGCCCTGCTGCACCACGGCGGCTGACGGCCACCGCCGCGCTCGCTCACACCGCCTCGGGGGCCGGGGCGGCGGGGCCGACCAGTTCCTCCAGTACGTCCTCCATCGTGACGAAGCCGAGGACGGCGCCCTTGTCGCCGGTGACGGCGGCCAGGTGGCTGCCCGCGCCGCGCATGGCGGTGAGGGTGTCGTCGAGCGGGGTGGTGACCCGGACCCGGGGCAGGGGGTGCAGGGCGCTGCTCGGGAAGGGCTGGTCGCGGGCGGCGACGCCGAGGGTGTCCTTGATGTGGAGGTAGCCCAGTATGGCGCCGCCGGTGGTGACCGGCAGGCGGGAGAAGCCGGAGGCGGCGGCGGTGCGTTCGAGCTGGTCGGGGGTGACCCGGTGGTCGACGGTGACCATGGCGTCCAGCGGGACGAGGATCTCCCCGACGGGCCGGGTGCCCAGCTCCAGCGCGTCGCGCAGGCGCTCACCGCCGGAGGCGGGCAGCAGACCGGCCGCGAGGGAGTCCTGCACCAGGCGGGCGAGTTCGTCGTCGGTGAAGGCCGAGGTGACCTCGTCCTTCGGCTCGACCCCGAGCAGCCGCAGCAGCCCGTTGGCGAGGGCGTTGACGGCGAGGATCACCGGGCGCAGCGCCCGGGTGAGGGCGACCAGCGGCGGGCCGAGCAGCAGGGCGGTCCGTTCGGGGGCGGCCAGGGCGATGTTCTTGGGGATCATCTCGCCGATGAGCATGTGGAGATACGTCGCGGCGGTGAGGGCCAGCACGAAGGCGACCGGGTGCACCACCGCGTCCGGGACGTGCAGCGCGGTGAAGGGGCCTTCCAGCAGGTGCGCGATGGACGGTTCGGCGACCGCGCCGAGCACCAGCGAGGAGACGGTGATGCCCAGCTGCGCGGTGGCCAGCATGGCGGACAGGTGCTCCAGCCCCCAGATCACGGTGCGGGCGCGCATCTCACCGGCCTGGGCGGCCGGTTCGACCTGACTGCGGCGGACCGAGATCAGGGCGAACTCGCCGCCGACGAAGAAGGCGTTGGTGAGCAGGGTCAGGGCGCCGACGGCCAGTTGCAGGGTGGTCATCGCACATCGTCCTTCACGGCCCGGTGATCGTCGTGATCGTCGTGTTCGGCTGAGGTCCGGGGGGGTTCGGGGGTGGTGACCCGCACCCGGTCGGCGCGATGGTGCTCGACCTCCAGCACGGTCAGCCGCCAGCCGTCGACCCGGACGCTGTCGCCGGTCACCGGGATGCGTTCCAGCTCGGTGGCCAGGAGCCCGGCGACGGTCTCGTACGGGCCGTCGGGCACCGTCAGACCGATCTCGGCGAGCTGGTCCAGGCGGGTGCTGCCGTCCGCCAGCCACACGCCGTCCCCGGCGGGGGCGAGGTCGGGGGCCGCCTCGGGGTCGTGTTCGTCGCGGACCTCGCCGACGACCTCCTCGACGATGTCCTCCAGGGTGACGACGCCGGCGGTGCCGCCGTACTCGTCGATGACCACGCCCATGGTGCGGCTGCCGCGCAGCCGGTCCAGCAGCCGGTCCACCGGGAGGCTGTCGGGCACCAGGAGCGGGGCGGTGGCCAGTTCGGTGACCGGCGTGGTGGCGCGCAGGGCGGCGTCCAGGGCGAGGACGTCACGGATGTGGACGGTGCCGGTCACGTCGTCGAGGCCGTCACGGTAGACCGGGAAGCGGGACAGGCCGGTGGCCAGGGTGAGCCGGGCCGCGTCGGCGGCGGTGGCGCGGGCCGGGAGGGCCTGGACGTCCACGCGCGGGGTCATGACGTTCTCGGCGGTCAGCCGGCCGAGGTGGAGCGTACGGACGAACAGTTCGGCGGAGTCCGGCTCCAGTGCGCCCTGGGCGGCCGAGTGGCGGGCCAGGGCGACCAGTTCGGCCGGGGTACGGGCCGAGGCCAGCTCCTCGGCGGGCTCCAGGCCGAAGCGGCGGACCAGGCGGTTCGCGGTGTTGTTGAGGTGGTGGATGAAGGGGGCGAAGGCCGCGGTGAAGCCGCGCTGCGGGGCGGCCACCGCCTTGGCCACCGCCAGCGGACGGGAGATCGCCCAGTTCTTCGGCACCAGCTCACCGACCACCATCAGGACGACGGTGGAGACCGCCACCCCCAGTACGGACGCCACCGTCGACGCGGCACCGGCCGGCAGGCCCGCTGCCTCGATCGGCCCGGCCAGCAGGGCGGCGAGTGACGGCTCGGCCAGCATGCCGATCACCAACGACGAAACAGTGATGCCCAGTTGGGCGCCGGACAGCTGGAGGGTGAGCCGTCGCACGGCCCGCAGGGCGCTCTCGGCGCCGCGCTCGCCGGCGGCGGCCGCGCGCTCCAGTTCGCCGCGCTCGACCGTGGTCAGCGAGAACTCGGCCGCGACGAACACCGCGCAGGCCAGCGTCAGGAGCAGGGCCAGGAGAAGGAACAGCACCTCGGTCACCGTGTCACCCCCGTCCCTGTGCGCTCAGGGGCTGTTGTGCGGGGGAGACAGTTCGTACTGGGAGGGTCGTCCATCGCGGGGACCGCGGCTCCTTCTCGGCTCATGGCACCAAGGCTGACTGCTCCTGGCACCGGCCAGGAAACCTCAGTGTAAAGGAACGGCAAAACCGACTCCTCCGGGACCCGATCGGCCGGATCCCTCAGCGGCGGCCACCGGTCCGGTCGAGCGCGCCGACACCGACGGCGGCCAGGCCTATCTGGATGAGCCATTCGACCCAGTCCACGCCCTTGGTGTCCGCCACACCGAGCCCGTGGGCGATGGCCGACCCGATGAACGCGGCCACGATGCCGATGAGGATCGTCCAGATCACCCCGATGTGCTGACGGCCCGGTACCACCAGCCGTCCCAGCACACCGATGACCAGGCCGATCACGATGGCGCTCACGATGCTCGAAATCTCCACAACTGCCTCCCGGTGAAGGGTTCCTGCTGACCATGTGCCCGCGCCGGGGCGGCGGAACACTCCGCTCCCCGGCGCGGGCCGCGGTCGGCGAAGGGGAGTCCGGCCCGCCCGGCAGACTGCCCGCGTGCCGAGAGTCGGATCCGTGGTGATGGGCGTGTCGGACGTGCCGCGCGCGACCGCCTTCTGGCCGGCGGCGCCGGAATACGTACCGCGCGAGGAGCCGGAGGACGACCGGGTGGTGCCGGCGCCGGCGAACAGCGGTCCCGGGGCGCAGCTCTCGCTCGGCCCGGGCCGGACGCCGGTCCAGGAGCAGCCGCGGGTCCATCCGGACCTGTACGCCGGCGACGCGGCCGACCAGACCGCCGAGGCCGGACGGGCTGCTGTCGCCGGGCGCCCGGTCCGTCGACCGGGACCAGTCGCCCCGTCGGCAACGGCCGCCCGACCTCGTGGTGCTCGCCGGCCCCGGCGGCAACCGCTTCCGCGCCGGACACCGGTCACGGCTGACACACCGTACGTTCTGTTCTGTTTTCTTGGGGTATGCGCCCTTTAGAGGGCCCCGGATCCACGCCGCGCGAGCCCGCCGTCAATGAGTGGAGGATGCGATGTCGACAGCGATCATCGTCGTCATCATCGTGGCTGTCGTGGTCGTCGTGGCCCTCGCCGCGGTGGCCCTGAGGAACCTGGCCCGGCGCCGGCACCTGCGGGAACGCTTCGGGCCCGAGTACGACCGCGCGGTCGGGACGAAGGACAGCCGCCGGTCGGCGGAAAAGGATCTGAGCGCGCGGGAGAAGCGCCACGAGGAGCTGGAGATCAGGCCGCTGCCCCCGGCCGCGCGGAACCGGTACACCCAGGACTGGAACACCGTGCAGGAACACTTCGTGGACAGCCCGGACCGGGCCGTGGGCGAGGCGGACCAGCTGGTGACCACCCTGATGGGCGAGCGCGGCTATCCGACCGAGGGCTACGAGCAGCAGAAGCGTGACCTGTCCGTCGAACACGCCGAGACGCTGGAGCACTACCGCGTCGCGCACGAGATCAACGGGCGCGCCGGGGGCCGGGACACCTCGACGGAAGAGCTGCGCAACGCGATGGTCCACTACCGCGCGTTGTTCGAGGAGCTGCTCCAGGACGGCACCGCCTCGTCGAGCGGAAGCCGCTGAGAGCGCCACCGGTGCGAGACAAGGTGCGAGACAGGGAAGGTTGAGAAACATGCAGGGAGAACGCGCATTCGGACACACCGAGGAAGACCGGCCCGCCCAGAAGGGTCTGTCCACCGAGGACATCGCCCGGCCCCCGCAGGAGACAGCGCGACGGCCCGCGGAGGGCACGGACGGCACGGGGACCACGGACGGCACGGACTCCGCGAACGCCACCAGGACCACGGACGCCACGGACGGTGAGCGGGGCGGTTCCTCGCAACGGCAGGACTCCGTGCCGCTTCTCGAAGCCAAGCAGGCCGAGGACCTCCGCTTCCAGTGGAAGGAGATCCAGCAGGGCTTCGTGGACGACCCGCAGAGTTCCGTGCGCGCGGCGGACGGCCTCGTCGCCGAGGTGATGCAGCTGCTCGCCAAGACGTTCGCCGACCACAAGCACGGGCTCGAAAGCCAGTGGCACGCCGGTGAGGACGTCGCCACCGAGGATCTGCGCCTCGCCCTCCAGCAGTACCGGTCCTTCTTCGACCGGCTGCTCAGCGCCTGACGGGAGGGGCCGGAGGCGCCGGCGAGGGCGGAACCGTCCAGGACGGGTCGCGGCCGCTGAGCCCGATCACCCGGTCGAGGAGCGGGGCGGCGGCCGGCACCTCGACCGCCGTGCCGAAGGGGCCGCCCGGGGGCCGGTCGTGAGCCGAGGGAGCGAGCATCGCGTAGGACGCCTGGAGGGAGGCGGGGTCGGGGTCGTACGGCAGGCCCGTGGCGCGGGCCAGGTCCCAGCCGTGGACGACGAGTTCGTTGAGGGCGACCCGGCCGGCCTCGGCGGCGGGAAAGGTGAAGCCGCCGGCCTGGGTCATGCCCTCCCAGGCCCCCGGGTCACGCCAGACGGCGGTGAGGTCGTCCAGGCGCTCGGGCAGAACGCTGCGCCAGCCGTCGGCGTCGTCGACATCGGGGAGGGTCGAGCCGGGCGGTGTCCCGGTGGTCTCGCCGAGGTGTTTGCGTCCCGCGTCACGGAAGGCGGCGCTCAGGCCGATCAGGTGCCCGAGCATGTTCCGCACGGCGTATCCGGGGCACGGAGTCGGCGCGGTGAGCTGGTCGTCGGTGACGCGTTCGGCGAGGAGGGCGACGCGGCGGGCGGCCGGTTCGAGGTCGATCATGGGGTGCACATCCTTTCGTCTCACCTCTGCAGACCGGTCCGGCGGCGGGAACTCATCGCTCCGGGAGCGGCCGGTCCGCGCCCGGTGGGCCACTGCCGTGCGGGGCGGGCCCGCCGGTCAGGGACGCAGCACCGGCGGCTCGCCCCACGGGAGTGCCAGCGCCGCCCGCAGCGCCTCCACAGGGGCGCGGCCGAGCCGGTCCGCGAGCTCGTCCTCGACGACGGTGATCATCGCCCGGGCCCGCAGATGGACCCGCGTGCCCTCGGCGGTCATACGGATCAGCCGGCGGCGCGCCGAGGCGGGATCCGGGATCTGTTCGAGCATGCCCATGCCCACCAGGCCGTGAACTGCCTGGTGGGCGGTCTGGCGGGTGACCCCGATCCGGCGGGCCAGCTCGGACACCGTGGTGCCCTCCGGGTCCAGCGACGCGAAAACCGCCTGCTGGCCGATGGTGACCGGCTCCTCCCCGGCCGCCTGCATGCTCGTCGAGAGCGCGTCGTCGAACCAGCGCCTGGCGTCGCCGAGCAGTTGCGGCAGATTCCGTCCGGCTTCGCTCATGTCTCCTCGTGGGTTTGTGGGTTCGTGGTTCTTCGGGTCCGTCACGGCCGCAGGGGCTTGCCCTCCAACCTATGTCAGGTAGCCTGACATAGGTCGTCGTACGAGCCGCTCTCCGCGTGTCGCACAGGACGAATCATGACGTTCGAGTTCACCACCCGGTACCGCCGGTCCTCGCAGATCCCGCCGGAACCCGGCAAGCCGTACTTCATCGAGAAGGGCATGGGTGACCGCGCTCACCTCTTCGGCGACCTGTTCACCGTCTACGCCGGGGGCGAGCAGACGGAGAACACCTTCAACTTCTTCACCTGCGAGGGTCCCAAGGGCGACCTCATCCCCGCCCATCTGCACCCCGACACCTACGAGGTCTTCTACGTCACCGCCGGAGCCGTCCGGGTGTTCGTCGAGGACCCGCGGGGCGAGCAGTACGAGAAGCTCCTCGGCACCGGCGACTTCGGCTTCGTACCGAAGAACTGCCCGCACGCCTACCGCATCGAGCGGCACCACAGCCAGATCGTCGGCGTCGCGGCCGGGCCGGGCGGCACCTTCGAACGGTTCTTCGAGAACCTCGGCGCGCCGACCGACGCCGTGGGCCTGCCGCACACGCCCGTCATCCCCGACGGGCACAGGTTCGGGACCGTGCCGCAGCGGTACGACGTGCGGTTCCTGCCCGGCCACCAGTGGCGTACCGGCAGCTGACAGCCATGCCGTATCTCAAGGCCCTGGCGGCCGGGGTGGTGGTCGGTGTCCTGTACGCGCTCGTCCGCGTGAAGTCGCCGGCCCCTCCGGTGATCGCCCTGCTGGCCCTGCTCGGCATGCTCCTCGGGCAGGCCGCCCTGAACTCCTTGTAGGACGACACCTCGTGAAGACCCTCGCCCGCCCCGCCGCCGTGGCCTTCCTGACCGGGCTGCTGATGGGAGCCGTCTACTGGTGCCTGGGCGTCCAGTCGCCGGCCCCACCGCTGGTCGGCCTGACCGGGCTGCTCGGCATCGTCATCGGGGAGGCGGCCATCCGGGCCGTACGCGCCCGGCTGCCCCGCGGCCCGCGCACCCCGCCCGCCCCGCGCACCCCGCCCGCCCCGCCCGCACCACCCGCCCCGGAAGGCAGCGCCCCATGACCGACCCCGCCACCCCCGGATTCGTCGATGTCCACGCTCACTTCGTCACCGACTCCTATGTCGACCGGGCCCGCGCGGCCGGACACGAACTGCCCGACGGCATGCCGGGCTGGCCGTCCTGGTCGGCGGCCGCGCACCTGGAGCTGATGGACCGCAACGGCATCGACACCGCCGTGCTGTCCATCTCCTCCCCCGGCGTGCACTTCGGCGACGACACCGCCGCCCGCCGGCTCGCCCGGGAGGTCAACGACGACGGCGCCACCGCCGTACGCGACCACCCGGGCCGCTTCGGCCTCTTCGCCTCCCTGCCGCTGCCCGACATCGACGGCGCCCTCGCCGAGATCGACCACGTCTTCGACCAACTCGGCGCCGACGGCGTCGTCCTGGAGACCAACACCCACGGCGTCTACCTCGGCGACCCGCGCCTGGAGCCGGTCTTCGCCGAGCTGGGCCGCCGCCGGGCCACGGTCTTCCTCCACCCGACCTCACCCGTCTGCTGGCAGCAGTCCGCGCTGGGCCGGCCGCGCCCCATGGTCGAGTTCGTCGTCGACACCGCCCGCACCGTCACCGACCTGCTCTTCGCCGGCACCCTGCTGCGCCACCCCGCGATCGAGGTGATCGTGCCGCACTGCGGCGGGGCCCTGCCGGTGCTGGCCGACCGGATCAACGGCTTCATGGGGCTGTTCATGGCCGGCCAGGACGGCTCCGCGCCCGACGCCGTCGCCCAGCTGCGGCGGCTGTACTACGACCTCGCGGGCCCCGCCCTCCCCCGTCAGCTCCCCGCCCTGCTCGGCCTCGTCGAACCGGACCGGCTGCTGTACGGAAGCGACTACTGCTGGACGCCCGCCGCCGCCGTGGACGCCCACATCGGCTCCATCAGCGCCGCCCCGGTCCCCGTCGAGGGCGCCAGCTGGCAGTCGCTGACCACCGGCAACGCCCGCCGGCTGCTGCCCCGGCTGACCGAACCGGCCCGGCCCGCTGATCCGAGGCACCCATGACCGACGCCCCCTTCCCCTTCGAACTCCTCGCCCCGCCGGACCCGTTGGCCCTCCCGCTGCCGCCCGCCGCGCACCCGGCGCCGGGGGTCCGGCTGCTGCGGGCGGCCGTGTACGACGTACCCGAGGGCCGGCGGCCCCTCGAACTCGACCTGTGGCTCCCCGAGGACACCACGGCCCCGGTGCCGTTGGTGGTCTTCGTCCACGGGGGCGCCTGGCGGCTCGGCCTGCGCGACGACATGGGACCCCGGCTGCGCCGCTGGCGGCCCGGCCCCTTCGCCCGGCTGGCCGCCGCGGGGTTCGCCGTGGCCTGCCCCGACTACCGGCTCAGCGGTGAGAACGTCTTCCCCGCGCAACTGGACGACCTGCGGGCCGCGTTGCGCTGGCTGCACGCCCGCCGGGACGAACTCGGAGTGGACACCGCCCGCACCGTCACCTGGGGCGAGTCGGCCGGTGGTCATCTGTCCGCCCTGCTGGCCCTCACCGGCGGCGGCGACCCCGGCAGCCCCGACGGCCCCGACGGCTGCGTCATCGCCGGCAGCGTCGTCTGGTACGCCCCCGCGGACTTCGGCACGCTCGGCGGCCAGGTCCCGCCGGGTGCCTGGGACCCCGCCGACCCGCGCACCTTCGAGGCCCTGCTGCTGGGCGCCGCGCCCGCCGGCGCACCGGATCTCGTCCGCGCCGCCTCCCCCGCCGCCCAGGTGACCGCGGACGCCCCGCCGTTCCTGATCCTGCACGGCACGCGCGACTCCATCGTCCCCTTCGCCCAGTCCGAGCAGCTGGCCGCGGCTCTCCACGCGGCGGGGGCCACCGCCGACCTGCGTCCGGTGCCCGGCGCCGACCACCTGTGGGTGGGACTGCCGGACGCCGAGGTCGAGCAACTGTTCGACACTTCGGCCGCCTTCGCCCGCGCCGTCACCACCGCCCCGTAGCCGCCCGGCCCGGCGGCTCACCCGTTCCGGTCACCCGTTGTCGGTGACTGCCGCTAGCGTTCCCCGCATCGTCGCAGCGAGACCGGGACCCACCGGTTCGAACTGTGCTGATTCCAGGACGGCGGAAGGTGGGGACCGGTGGGTTGGCTGTCGGCGGGCGACGGGTACGAAGTCGCTCTGGTGGAGGGGCGGGTGGCCGCGAGGGCCACCTCGGGGCGAGCGGCCGGGCGGCAGTTGAAGTCGCTGCCGAAGGCGGTACGGGAGCACCCGGAGACGGACCGGCTGCGCAAGTTCGCCGAGTGGCTGGACCGGCACGCCGCCGCCTGCGTGACGCAGGTGGACGCCTGGATGGTGTCGTCGCTGCCGGTGCCCACCGGACTGCTGGCCCGGGTGTGGCCCGACGAGGCGTGGCAGAACGCGCTGCGGGACCTCGCCGTCGTCGGGGACGACCCGGACGAGGTGGGCTTCCTGCGGGACGCGACGGAAGCCGGTGAGCTGCGGGTGGTGAATCTCGACGGCGAGACCGTCCGGCTCTCGCCCCGCACGGTGACGCTGCCGCACCCGGTGCTCCTCCCCGACCTGGAGGACCTGCGGGAGTTCGCGGCGGAGCTGGGAGTGACGCAGCGGGTGGAGCAGATCCACCGGGCGACCTGGCACAAGCCGGCCGGCCTGGCGCCGACGGTCACCGAGATACGCGAGTTCGCCGGCGGCAGGTACGACTCACGGTTCGGGCTGGCCGCGCGGGCCACCACGCTGGGCTACCGGGTGTCGGGGGGCTACGCCACCGGCAAGGTCCGCGACGGCGGGCGGACCGTGGAGCCGGCGGTGTGGATCGGCGAGCCCTACTGGGACGGGGACACCGAGACCGGCGGGCTGACCTGGAGCGACGAGGACGGCCGCACCCTGCGGGCGGCCGAGGTCGGGCCGGTGGCCTGGTCCGAGGGGATGCGCATGGCGGCGGCGCTGTACGCCGGCCGCAAGGTCGAGGAGGGCAAGGGCGCATGAGCGACACCCAGACGCAGGGACAGCCCGGCGGCAGCACCGCCGGACTGCTGCTGGCCGGGGCGGTACTGCCGCCGGGTACCGAGGGGGCCGGTGAGCGGGCGGTGCCGCTGACCGCGCGGGCGTACCGGCATCCGGGGCTGGACGGCCGGGTGGTGGTGCGGCTGGTGGCGGAGGAGCTGGGGGCGGCGGAGGACCTGGCCGTGGGCTTCCTCGGCCTGGTGCCGGACGGCGAACCGGCCGGGGTCGGCCTCGGTCTGCGGCAGTCGCTGGGCTTCCCGGAGTGGGTGCTGGTGCACCATCCGCAGGACGGCCACCACGCGCTGGGCGTCGTACCGGAGCTCGACCGGGTGGCCCGGCAGGCGAAGTCCAAGCCGAAGGCGGCGCTGGACGCCTACCAGCAGCTCGCCGGTCAACTGGCCGCAGCCGTACCGCACTTCCTGCCGACCTTCTACGAGCAGGCCGGCCGGGTCTTCCTGGGTGTGGAGAACGCCCAGTACGCGGCGCAGATGTTCACCCGGGCCCGCAGGTCCGAGGCCGAGCACGGGCTGACGGTCGACGAGGACCGGCTGGACGCGGTGTTCCTGGAGTTCGCGCTCGCCGGCGCGCTGCCGGTGAAGGTGCTGTCGGGGTACGCGAAGGAACTGGCCGCCCGGCTGCCCGCGGCGGAGGCGTTCCAGCGGTTCCGGCGGCTGTGCGTACGGCGTACGGCGGGCGGGCTGCAGCCGTCCGCGCAGATGGCCGGCGACCTGCGCCGGCTGGCGAAGGCCGCGGGAGCCGACCCGGTCGCCGAGGAGGGGGCCTACCTGGCCGAACTGCTGGGCCTGCCCGCCACGTTGCGGGCCGGGGCGGGCTGGTGGAAGGCCCACCGTCCGGCGCTGGTGGCGCTGGCCGCACGGGAGCCGGAGATCCGCGGCAAGCTGCTGGGGCTGATGCCCTCCGCCGGCGACCAGGAGCTGACGGGGCTGTGGCTGGAGGTGCTGGAGGGGTCCGGTGCCACCGCCGGGCTCTGCGACGCCGCGCTGCCGCAGTCGCAGCGCCCGGCCGACGGTGCCGCCGGCTGGCTCAGGCGGTTCCTGGAGTTCCGCGGTTCCGGGTGGCGGCAGCGCGGCCGGCTGCCCGGGCTGTACCCGCTGGTGGAACGGATGGCCCCACTGCTGCGCGCCGAACTGGCCGCCGACGGGGGCACGTTGCCGGTCACGGAGTCCGATGTGGACCTGCTGGACCTGCTGCTCGCGCTGGGCGTGCCGGTGGCCGACCCCGCGGAGCACACCGTGCTGGCCCTGGAGGTCTGGGCCACCGACGAGGGGCAGCGCGATCTGACCGCGCTGGAGGCCGACGCCCGGTTCCGGCCCGCCTTCCGGCACGGCGCCGAGCGGTTCCGCAACGGCCAGGACTGGGAGCGGGCCCTGCGGCTGCTGGCCCGGTCCCCCGGCGGGCGGCCCATGCTGGCGGAGTGGGTGGGCGAGGTCGCCAACCGGTTCGCCGCCGTGGGCCTGCCCCAGCTGCCCGAGGCCCTCAGCCGGCTGACGTGGCTGCCGGGCGAGATCCTGGCCCTCGCCGAGGACGAGGTGCGCGCCGCCGTCGGCACCGACCTGGCACCGGTCCTGGTACGGACGCTGCGCAACGGGCTCCTCGACGAACTGGTCTGGCCCGCCTGGGAGGAGGCCGCGCAGGCCCTCGTGGCGCAGAAGGACATCGACGACCTGGTGGTGGCCGACGCCTGGCCGCATCTGATCGCGTCCGGCGCCTCGCAGGTCAGGGTGGTCGGCGCCGAGGGCACCGTCCTCACCCACGACCTGCGGATACCGGCCGGGGACCGCCACGGCGATCCGGGCTGCCACTACGTCGACGGCGAACTGTTCGTCTACTGGCGGTCCCGGGCAGCCGACGGCGCGCTGCGCGGCTACTGGCACGCCACCGCCGACCGACAGCAGTCCGTCGAGGGCGACAGCCCCCGGGGCACCAAGGTCAACTGGCTCGGCGACCTCGGCGACATCACCCTCCCGCTGCCCGCCGGCGGCCGCACCACCGGCGGCGGGGTGCTGCACCGGGGGGACACCGTCGTACCCGACGAACGGTCGGTGATCAGCGACGGCACCTCCTTCTGGGTGTGGGACCGGGACGGCGAGGACCACACGACCGACGGCTGGTACGAGTACGACCCGGCCACCGGCGAGTCCGGCCGCAAGGGCATGCCCGCGTTCCTGACCGACGCGACCCGGGGCGCCCCGGCGGGGAGCACCTTCCATTCCGGCTGGCTGCTGCCGGCCCCCGCCGCGCCCGTCTCCGACGCCGCTGCCGTCGGTGCCGCTGCCGTCGGTGCCGCCGCCGTCGGCGCGGCCGGCGGACTGCTCGGCTGGCGCCTGGTGGCACTGCCCGACGGCTCGCTGCGCGGCGAGGACCCGGCCGGGAACACCGTCACCCTGCCGGCCGGCGCCGGCCGGCCGGTGCGCGCGCTGGTCCTGCCCGGCTCCGACCGGCCACTGGCCGTCGTCGCGAGCGCGTACAGCATCAGCCTGACCGACCCGGACGGCATCGTCACGGCCGTGGCCAAGACCGACAACCAGCCGGGGACCTTCGCGGCGGGCACCCTGGTGCTGCCGCCGCTGCGCTACTGGCACTGCCTGCGCCCCCGCGACCCGCAGGGCTCCCTGGCGCTGCGCGCGATCGACCGGGACACGGCAGCCGCGCTGCTGTCGGCCGCCGTCGCGCGGCGCGCCACCACCGGCGAGCCGGACACCCTGCCCGCCGTGGTCCGTACGCTGCTGCCGCAGGTCGGCCATGACGCGCTGGTGACCGGCATCGTCGCGGTGCTGCGCTACGCGGCCGACCAGCAGGCCGCGCTGGACGCGGCGGCCGAGCGGCTCACCGTCCAACTGGCGGGCGGCGCCGACGAGGACGGGCCGCTCGCCCACTCCGACAAGGTGCTGCAGGCGGCGCTCAACGGCTTCACCCGCGACGCGACTCTCGCGAACTACCACCCGGACGACCACAGCGTGCTCCGCCAGCTGCGGGTGGCCGGACAGGCACTGCGGAAGGATCCCGGGCCCGACCCGGCGGTAGACCACCACCTGGACGGCCCCGCCATGCCCGCCGCCCGGCTCAACTGGCAGCTGCTGGCCGACAGTTGCGCGGCGCTGGCGGTACGGGCCGCGTCGGCGGCCACCCCCGACGAACACCGGGACGCGCTGCACGGACTGCTCGGCGAGCTGGACACGCTGGGCGTGGCCACCGCCGGCGAACCGGCCCGCTGGCGGCGCTTCCGGCTGCGCCTGGACAACAGCCTGTTCCTGCAAGCCGACGGCACCCGCCGGGAGGGCAACTGGCTCGGGCAGCTCCGGCTGGACGGCGGCGCCTTCCTGCTCGTCCTGCTCGGCAGCTCCCAGGAAAGTCACCACACGTTCACCGCGCTCTTCCACGATCCGGCCGGCCGCTTCGAGGTCCCCGCCCCGTACGTCGTGGAGTCCTCCTCCCCGGTCGGCGAGCCACGGGAGGCGGGCTGGCTCGCGGCGTTCCGCACCGAGCTGGCCGGACGCGGCCCGGCACCCTGGTTCCCCGAGGCCGCCGAGGAGTTCGCCCGGCTCACCGGCGTCACCCCCACCACGGCCCGGCTGGTGGTGGCCGGCCTGCCACAGATCGACACCTGGGAAAGGAACTTCCTCACGCCGGCGGCCCGTGCCACCATCGGGGTCAAGCAGGCGGAAGCCGCCCTGGCCAAGGACGGGCTGAGCTCGGTCCCCGCGGACGTCCGGCGGGACGTCGTGGCCGCACTGCTGCCGGCCGAACCGGCACGGCTGTGGACCCAGGGCCCCGACGTGGCCGCCGCCGCCGAGCTGTGGAACACCAAGGTGGGCCTGCGGGCCGCCGTCCCCGAGGCGCTGCTCGCCGAGGCCGTACGCGCCGTCAGGACCCAATGGGCGGTGAGCCGGGCACTGCCCGCACTGCTCGACCCGGCCGCGGAGCCCCGGCTCAGCCGCGACCTGGCATGGGAGGTCCGCCGGGACCGCGTCGTGCCGGTCGGCTCGGACACCAGCGGCTTCAACGCCGAAACCCTGGTCTCCGCCGTAGCCCTGACCGCCTGGCTGGCCCACCGGCTGCCGGCCGGCGACCCGGTCCGGGCAGAGCTCCCGGCGGCCCTGTCGGCCGTACGCGACCGGCTGGCCGCCCCCGGGCTGATGCTCGACCTCGGCGACTACGTCAGCCTGCCCGACTTCCGCGAGGTGGCCGGCGCCCCCACCGAGACCGGCGAGGGCTACGAGCGGTACGGCGCCGTCATCATGGCCACCGCCGACGACCAGCCCGTACCCGGCATCCGTACCTCGCTGCTGGACACCGCCGGCCAGGACCCGTACCTGCCGGTGCTGCGGGCCGGCGACCAGCAGCCGTTCCCCGCCGAGACCGCGCTGCGCACCGCCCGCGACCCGCGCTTCGCGGCGTTCCTCGCCGACCCCGGGGACCCGGTGGCCGGCGAGCGGGACCCGGACGGCCTGTGGTGGCCGCAGGACCCCGCCCGGTCGGTACCCGACCTGGTCGGCGAGGCGGCCAAGGAGTACGGCATCGGGGAGGACGCCGCCGTGCTCTACCTGATGCTGCTGGCGATGCCGGACCCGACCGACCGCAACACCGCGCGCTGGACCAGCCGGCCGCAGCGCCGGGGCGGGGCCGCCCGGCTCAAGGCCGCCCGCGCCGAACTGGCCGCCACCGACCTGGTGGTCGAGGCCACCCGCACCCGCGCCGGCCGCTCGCTCTTCCTGCCCGGCGGCTGGGTGGACCCCCGGTCCCCCCGCCTGCCGCTGGAGCAGTGGAAGCTGCCGCTGTACGACCTGGTCAGCGGGGAGAGCGCGGTGCTCGGGGTGCTCGTGCCCGCCGAGCCCGCCGCCGACCTCTACCGCAGGGCCTGGCAGCGGGTCCGCGAGGGCGACGGCCCGCGCTTCGAACAACTCAAGGTCCGCCGCGCCCGGCGCCGCTGAACTCAGGCGATCGCGGCCACCGCACCAGGCGCGTGCCCCCGTAAGGCATCCGCTCCGTAACAGCCGGCCCTACCTAGGAACCGAACCCCATGACGCTCACGGAACAGGCGACCGCCCTTCCGGCCCGGCAGACACTGCGGGCCGAGGAACGCTTCGCCACCGAACTCGCCTTCCTGGCCGCCCACGACGACGGCCCGCGCCCGCCCGGCTGGGCGCTGACCCCGCGCGCCGTGGTCACCTTCATCTGCGGCAGCGGCGGCGAGACACTGCGACTGGCGAAGCCGCACGAGTCACTGCCCGCCCGGCTGGCGATACCCCCCAAGTTCGTCGGCGAACGCGCCCTGGTGGAACGCTGCGTGGTCACCCTCGCCGGTGAGCGCGGGCTGCTGCTCGTCGGCGAGCCCGGCACCGCCAAGTCGATGCTCTCCGAGCTGCTGGCCGCCGCCGTCTGCGGCACCAGCGCCCTCACCGTGCAGGGCACCGCCGGCACCACCGAGGACGCGTTCCGCTACGGCTGGAACTACGCCCTGCTGCTCGCCCAGGGGCCGACCCCTCAGGCGCTGGTCGCCTCCCCGGTGCTGACCGCCATGCGCGATGGGCGGGTGGCCCGGATCGAGGAGATCACCCGCTGTCTGCCCGAGGTGCAGGACGCCCTGGTGTCGATCCTGTCCGACCGCAGGCTGAGCGTCCCCGAACTCACCGGTACCGCCGACGCGCAACTCGCCGCCGTCCCCGGCTTCAGCGTCATCGCCACCGCCAACCTGCGCGACCGGGGCGTCTCGGAGATGTCGGCCGCCCTCAAGCGGCGCTTCAACTTCGAGACCGTCCACCCCATCGCCGACGCCGACGCCGAGACCGCCCTGGTACGCGGTCAGGCCACCGCCGCCGTACAGCGGGCCGGAGCCGCGTTCGGCGTGGACGACGCCGTACTGGACGCGCTGGTCACCGTCTTCCGCGACCTGCGCTCCGGCCGCTCGGCGGAGGGCTGGGACGTCGAACGCCCCGGCACCGTGATGTCCACCGCCGAGGCCGTGCAGGTCGCCGCCTCCCTCGGCCTGGCCGCCGCCTACCTCCCCACCGGGGACGTCCTCGACCTCGTACCCGGGCATCTGCTCGGCGTCGTGCGCAAGGACGACCCGGCCGACCACGGAAGGCTGCTCGGCTACTGGGACGGCCCCGTCCGGCGCCGCGCCGAGGACGGCTCCGCGATGTGGCGCCGGCTCTGGGACCTCCGGGAGAACCTGCGTTGACCGCCGATCCCCGGGAGGCCGTCGCCACGCTCGCCGCCTCCACGCAGCCGTACCTGCTCGGCGTACGCCACCACAGCCCGGCGCTGGCCGTCGTGGTGCCCGCCCTGCTGGACGCCGCCGGCGCCGAGGTGCTGTGCGTCGAACTGCCGGCCGACTTCCAGCCGTGGCTGCCGCACCTCGGCGACCCCGAGGCGGTGGCCCCGGTGGCACTGGCCGGTGCCGGGGAGGACGGACGGCTGGGCTTCTACCCGTTCGCCGACTTCTCCCCGGAGCTGGCCGCGATCCGCTGGGCCCGCGAACGGGGCGTGGAGGTCCTCTGCTGCGACCTCCCGTTGTCCGATCCGGGCTGGTCCGGTCCCGAGGCCGCGCCCGACCGCACCGACAGCCCCTTCGCCGACGGCCTCGCCGCCACCGGCACCGGACGCGACGGTGACGACCTATGGGACCGCGCCGTCGAGGTGCTCGCCCCCGGCTGCGTCCCGGAGGCGGTCCGCCGCGCCGCCCTCGGCGTCGGCTGGGCACACCGCCAGGACGCCGAGGCCCGCGGCGGCGTCCCCGCCACGGACCTGGCCCGCGAGGCCCACATGCGCCAGGTCCTCGCCGACGCCGCCACCGACGGCCGCCGCGTCGCCGCCGTAATAGGCGCCTTCCACGCCCCGGCCCTGCTCGGCCACCCGGCCCATGACCCGGCGGAGCCCGCCCGGCCGCAGCCCGGCGCGGCCGCCAACCCGGCACAAGCCGGAAGCCTCCCGCACGAGGCCGCAGGGCCAGGCAGCAGCCCGGCACACCCCGAAGACCCGGCCCGCCAGGCCGGCGAAGCCGCCAAGGCAGAGCCCACAGCCGCCAACCCGACGCAGCCGAACGGGACAACGGCACACCCCGGCGCGGCGCAGCCCGGTGCGGCCGGAGGGGCGGGGGCTGTCACCTCGCTTGTGCCCTACGCGTTCGACCTGCTGGACTCGCGGTCGGGTTATCCCGCGGGCATCCGCGATCCGCGCTGGCAGCAGGCGGTGCTCGATGCGGGGGGCGAGCCGGGGCGGGTGCGGGACGCCGCCGCGCGGGCGATCACCGATGTGTGCCGGGCGCTGCGCGGCGCCGGGCACACGGCGGGCACCGGCGAGGCGACCGAGACGCTGCGGCTGGCCTGCGACCTCGCACGGTTGCGCGGTCTGCCCGCGCCGGGCCGGGGGGAGCTGCTGGAGGCGGTGACCACGGTGCTCGGCCAGGGGGAGCCGCTGGGCCGGGGCCGTGCGCTGGCCCGGGCGCTGGAGACGGTCATGGTCGGCACCGCCCGGGGCCGGATCGCCCCCGGTACCCCCCGTTCCGGGCTGGGCCCGTCCGTCGAGGCGGAGCTCGCCGCGCTGCGGCTGCCCTGCCCGGACAGTCCCGAGGCCCGTGAGGTGCGTCTCGACCCGCTCAGGTCCGGCCTCGACGGCCGGCGGGAGATTCTGCTCCAGCGTCTCCAGGTGTGCGGCGTGGGATACGGCGAGCCCGTCGAGGTGGCCGGTACGGGGGACGGGGCCGCCCTCACCACCCGGTGGCGGCTGGCCTGGACGCCCTCCGTTCCCGCGCGGCTCGACCTGGCGGGCGTACGGGGCGTCGACGCCGCCCAGGCCGCCGCCGGCACGCTGCGCGACAACCACCGCCGTGCCTCGGCCGACGGCGGGGTCACCTGCGGGCAGCTCCTCGGCGGGCTGCGCGCGGCGGCCCACTGCGACCTGCCGGACCTGGTCGCCGACCGTCTCGACGAGGCCGCCGACGTACTGCCCTCGACCGCCACCCTCCCCGAACTGCTGGACGCCCTGGACCTGTTGGAGGCGTTGCGCCGGGGGCACCTGCCCGGTGCCTCCGCCGAGGGCCGGCAGCGGGCCGCCGGGCTGGCCGTGACGCTGCTGGACGCGGCCGTCCGCGCGCTGCCCGGCCTGGCCGGCAGTGACCAGCCGGACGACGCGGCGGCCCTGGTCGCCCTGGCGGCCCGGGCCGGTGAACACCGCCTCGGGCTGCGGATGGACGACGCCCTGGGCACCCTCGCCCGCACCGGCCTCCCGCTGGTGCAGGGCGCGGCGCTGGCGGCCAGGGTGCTGCTCGACCTGGACGGCCCCGACACACTGGGCGCGCGCGCCGCCGGCTGGGTCGACACCGCCACCGGTCCGGACGGGCGGCAGCGGCTGGCCCGGCTGCTCACCGGTCTGCTCACCGCCGCCGGGCCCCTGCTCCAGGCGGCCCCGGCGGCGCTCGGTCCGCTGCTGGACCGTATCGACCACCTCAGCGACCAGGGCTTCCTGGAGCGGCTGCCCGCGCTGCGCGGCGGCTTCGACACGCTGTCCCCGGCGGGCCGCGACCGTCTGCTGCACACCGTGACCGAGCATCTGGGCGACCGGCCGGACCTGACGCTGGCCGCCCCGCCCGAGCTGATCGCCCTGTGGACGGCGGCGGACGCGGCCGGGCTGGCCGCGCTCGACGCGCTGCGGCTGCCGGTCGTCCCGTCGGCCGCCCGCGTTACGGGTCCCACACCGGAGGCCGTACAGCCCGAGGCACCGGCGGCACCGGCGGCACCGGCGGCACCCGCCGCGCAGGACGCGGCACCGCGCCTCGCCCCCGCCGACCGTTGGCGGCTGCTGCTCGGCCGGGAGACCGAGCGGCTCCCGGCCGGCGCCCGCCGCTACGCGCACGCCCTCGACGAGCTGTACGGGGCCGGGCGTGGCGAGGGCGCGGCCGGCCTCGGGCCGGGTCGCGGTGACCCGGCCGGGACCGGGGGCGGCCAGGGCGGGTCCTTCCCCACCGCCCGGGAGTGGGCGGAGGAACTCGACGCCCTGTTCGGGGCGGATGTACGGGAGGAGGTGCTCGGCCGGGCCGCCGACGCCGGCCGCACCGATGTCCTCGCCCAGCTCGACCCGGCCGCGGTACGCCCCTCCGTCGAGTTGCTGACCTCGGTTCTCTCCCTCGCCGGGGGGATGCCCGAGCAGCAGCTCACCCGGCTGCGGCCGCTGGTCCGCCGGCTGGTCGACGAACTCGCCCGGGAGCTGGCGACCCGGATGCGCCCGGCCCTGACCGGGCTCGCCACCCCGCGGCCCACCCGCCGTCCCGGGGGCCGGCTCGACCTGCCGCGCACGCTGCGGGCCAACCTGGCCCACACCCGCCGGCTCGACGACGGCCGGACCGTGGTCGTCCCGGAGCGGCCGGTGTTCAGCACCCGTTCGCGCCGCGAGGCGGACTGGCGGCTGATCCTGGTGGTCGACGTGTCGGGCTCGATGGAGGCCTCCGTCATCTGGTCCGCGCTGACCGCCGCGGTCCTCGGCGGTGTGCCCACCCTCTCCACGCACTTCCTGGCCTTCTCCACCCAGGTGATCGACCTGACGGACCGGGTCGCCGACCCGCTCTCCCTGCTGCTGGAGGTACGGGTCGGCGGTGGCACGCACATCGCGGCCGGGCTGGCCCATGCCCGTTCGCTGGTGACCGTTCCGAGCCGCACGCTCGTGGCCGTGGTCAGCGATTTCGAGGAGGGCCGGCCGCTCGGCGGCCTGCTGGCCGAGGTCCGTTCGCTGGCCGCGTCCGGCGTCCATCTGATGGGCTGCGCCGCCCTGGACGACACCGGGGCGCCGCGTTACTCGGTGCCCGTCGCCCGGCAACTCGTCGCCGCCGGAATGCCGGTGGCCGCCCTCAGCCCTCTCGCCCTCGCCCGCTGGGTGGGCGACCGCCTTCGCGGAGAACCCCGATGACATCTGCCGCCATGACCGCACAACTCCCGCCGGTGGCCGCCGATGTGACCGCCTCCGCCGTGGAGGGACTCACCTCCCGGCTGCGCCGGAAGCTGGACGCGACCACCGAGCTCTACGCCACCGTGCCGGTGACCGCAGGCACCGACGCCGGCACCGTCCGCGTGGTCTGCGGCGAGGACGCCGTGGTCACCCTGGCGCCGGGCCCGTCCGGCGCCGTCACCGACGCCGGACAGGCCCGCTGCACCTGTCTGCTCGCGCCCCGCTGTCTGCACCGCGCCGCGGTCCTGGGCGCCTGCCCAGTCGCGGAACCGGCTGCGGAACCGGCCGGGGAACCGGTCGCGGGACCGGCGCCCGAAGCAGCACCCGAACCGGCGCCCGGAGCGCCGGCCGCGCCCACCGCTGCGCCCACCGCCGGGCCCACCGCGGCCCAGACGGCGGCGGCGTCCGGTCTGTGGGCGGCGGCCGCGGCCGTGCTCGCGGCCGGGGTGCCCGCCGCGGGCGCGGTGCCGCAGGCCGAGCTGTTGCGGGCCGCCCACACCGCCCGGCTGGCGGGCCTGCACCGGGCCGAGGCCGCCGCGCTGGGCGCCGTACGCGGCCTGCGTGGCGCCCGCGCCCGCCACGACACCCACCGGCTGGCGGACCTGGCCGCCGCCCTGCGCGAACTGCTGCTCGTCGCGGGCCTGCTGGCGGCCGGCGACCCCGACCCCGCCCTGATCGGCACCGCCCGCCGCAGCTACCGGCCGGGCGGCAGCCTGCGCGTCCACGGGCTCTGCCGGGAGCCGGTGATCAGTGCCACCGGTTACGCGGGCGTGGTCACCCATCTCCTCGACGAGGACGGCCGCTGGTTCTCCGTCGCCGACGTCAAGCCCGGTGGCCCGGCCCGCGCCCGGGGGGCCGCCACCGCGCCCGTCGCCCTGGGGGCAGCGGCGCTCGACCACTCCCAACTCGCCCGTGGCGCACTGCTGGTGGCCGGTGCGACGGTCTCCCCGGACGGCCGGCTGGGCTCCGGCAAGGGAGTACGGGCCACTCCCCTCACCGGCCTGTCCTGGTCGTCGGGGCCGGCCGCCGCGCTCTTCGCCCGGCCGGCGGCCGAGGCCGTCGCCGACCTGCTCTCCCCGGCCGCCGAGCGGAACGGACGGACCCGGGAACTCCTCGGCTGCGACGTCCTGGTCATCGGCGCATCCGGCGACCAGCTGCTGGTTCGCGAGGCGAACACACCCGGCGGCCGGGGCCCCCTGATCCGCCTGATCCCGGCCGACGGACACCCCGACCTCGCCCACACCGCCAACCTGCGGCAGCTCGCCTCCCGCCCCGGCCTGCGGATCCGGGTTCTGGGCCGGCTCGACCCGGACCGGGCGGCCACCCTGCGGCCGCTGGCGGTCGGCCCCGTACCGGACGGTGAGGCGACGCTGCGGCTCCCCGCTCAGTGGCTCGGCCGGGCCGACCTGGGCTACGACCGGCTCCAGGTCTCGCATCTGCCGTCCCGCCAGGAGTGCCCCCCGCCGCAGACGGCCGCCGGGCTCGACCTCGACCTCGACCCGCTGGCCGACTCGCCGCTGTGGCGGGTCCGGCGACTGGTCGAACTGGCCGTCGCCGGGGGCCGCCGGGCGGTCGCCGAGCCCGCGCGCGACGGCGACCTGAACCGTGACGGCGCGGCGCTGCGGCGGACCGGGTTCCACGCGGCGGCGGACCTCACCGCGGCTCTCACCGCCGAGGCCGACCGCCGCACCCGGGACGTCTTCGGCCGGATCGACGATGCCGGCCCCGACCGCTACGCCTCGGCCTGGCTCGCCGCGGCCGTCCATCTCACGGCCACCGAACGGGCCCTGGTCCGCGCCACCTGGCACCCCCGCCGGGAGGTCACCGCCCCTTAGCCGCTACGAGGCGACGACGGCGACCGGCGCGTCCCAGTAGCTGCGGTCCACCGTGATGGTGTAGCCGGCGCGGGTCTCCTTGCTGTTGACCCGGTACTGGTGGCCCCGGCGGTGGCCGGTCCACAGCGTCGTGGCGTACGGCCAGTCGGTGGTGGTGGTGCGGTGGTCGTCGTACAGCGCGTACCAGAGGGCGTCGGGCAGGTCCGTACGGTCCTTGGCGTTGGCGACGGCGGCGGCGCTGGTGCTCTTGAAGCCGTAGAAGCCGGCCCAGTAGTGCTTGGCGTGCACGGCCTTGTCCCAGGCGCGGACGTAGGTGAGGACGGAGCTGACGCAGGAGGCGTTGGTGATGTCGTACGCCTCCATGTCCAGGTAGACGGCGCTGCCGGCCTTCATGCCGAGCGCCGCCGCCTTGGCCACCGCGTCCGCGCCGTCCGTGGCGCCCAGCGAGGCCGCGTTGGTGGCCGAGATGCGCTCGGGGTTGGAGCTGGTCTGGCACGGCGGCTGGGCGCCCACGTACAGCGGGATCAGCTTCCAGCCGGTGGCGGTCACCGTCTTCACCCAGGACGCGGTCAGGTTCGGCTGCGCGCATCCCCGGTTCTTGCCGCCCACGTACACCGCGGCGGCCCCGTAGAAGCCGGTCGTCCAGGCCTTCATGGCCGACACCGAGGGAGCCGTGCAGGCGTCGAAGGCACGCCCCTTGTAGAGCGTCGGCGCCGGGGTCGTGGTGGCCGAGGCGGCGCTCGTCGTGCTGGTGGCGGCCTCGGCCGTCAGGGCGCCGCCGACGAGCAGCGCGGCACCGCCCAGCGCCCACGCGACATAGCGGTGACGCTTCGATATTCGATGGCTGGACACATGACCCCCACGAACCTGTTGCGGAAGAAGGCCCGAGGGAACCGGTGTGCCCCTCCGGGACGGCTCACGCACGATAGCCGAGCGCACAGCGGCCCGGCGGAGCAGGGGTCAGCTCCCGGCGTCGAGGATGACCCGGGCCACCAGTGCGGGGTCGTCGTTCATCGGCACATGACCGCACCCCGGCAGCCGCACCAGGCGGGCGCCGGGGATGACGCGCTTGGCCCGGACCCCCTGACGGCGCGGCAGGACCCGGTCGCGGGTGCCCCATGCCACGGTCACCGGGAGGTGCGGGACGTCGTCGGTGAACAGCGTCCCGTGCCCGGCGGCGAGCGTCTCGTGGAAGGCCGTCGCGTCGCGCAGCGCCAGTGTCTCGGCGACGACCGCCTCGGGTGAACGCCGCCCGGGCCGGGCGTAGATGGTGCCGGTGAGCGCCGCCCGCCCGGCCGCCGTACGGGACAGTGCCCCGACCACCGGCAGCGGAAGCAGCCGCGAGCCGCGCCGCATGGTGAGCAGCAGGCTGTACGCGTAGCGGAACTCGCCCTTCGTCCAGAATCCCGCCGGGGACAGCGCGGTGACCGACCGTACGAGCTTCTCCCGTCCCATCGCCAGGGCGAGCAGGCCGCCGAGGGAGTTGCCCGCGACGTGCGGGCGCTCGATGCCCAGCGCCCGGCACAGCCCGCCGAGCGCGGCGGGCACCGTCGCCAGGTCGTGCGCGGCTCCGTCCGGCAGCGCGGGCGACCGGCCGAAGCCCGGCAGGTCGACCGCGATCACGTCACGTTCGGCGGCGAGCAGGCCCATCACCGGCTCCCAGGCCTGCCAGTGGTGGCCGATGCCGTGCAGGAGCAGCAGCGGCTCACCGCGGCCCCGGCGCTCGTACTCCATGGTCACGGTGCGTGGGCCCCGCGGGGTCGCGATGCTGAAGGAGATCGTCTCGGGCATTCTGCTGGTCCTCGTCCTCGGGTGCCACGGCATCCACGGCATTGATAGACAGAGCGTCAGCAACACATACCCCCCAGTAGCTTCCCTGGCAAGAGCCGTCGCCGGACCGGGTGCGGACCGGGGCCGGGATAGGGTCGGGCGGATCTGAGAGGAAGCCCGACATGCGGTCCTACACCATTGGCCAGGCGGCACGGCTGCTCGGCGTCAGCCCCGACACCGCCCGCCGCTGGGCCGACGCGGGGCGGGTCGCCACCCACCGGGACGAGGGCGGCCGCCGGCTGATCGACGGCGGCGACCTGGCCGCCTTCTCCGTCGAGATCGCCCGGGGCGCGGAGGGTGAGGACGAGGTCTCCTACACCTCCGCCCGCAACGCCTTCCCCGGCATCGTCACCGCCGTCAAGCTCGGTGACGTCGCCGCCCAGGTCGAGATCCAGGCCGGTCCGCACCGGCTGGTGTCGCTGCTGACCCGGGAGGCCGTCGAGGAACTGGGCCTGGAGGTCGGCGTGGAGGCCACCGCCCGGGTGAAGTCCACCAACGTCCACATCGACCGGGCCTGACGGCACCTTCTACCCGGCGGTGGACGAGGCGGAGGGGGAGGCGGAGGGGGAGGCGCTCGCGGCGCCGAGGAACTCCGCCCAGCCGCCGTAGGGCGCCTGGCCGGGGCCGAGGGTGCGCAGCCTGGCCAGAACGGCGGGGTCCTGGACCTCCAGCCACTCCACCAGCTGCCGGAAGGACACCAGGCGGACGTCGTCGTGACCGGCCATCCGCTCGATGGCCTCCTCGACGGCGTCCATGTAGATGCCGCCGTTCCAGCGCTCGAAGTGGTTGCCGATGAACAGTGGGGCGCGATTGGTGTCGTACGCGCGCCGGAAACCGGCCAGGTAGGAGTCACGGGCCTGGACGCGCCAGGCGTCGTAACGGGAGCGGTCGCCCAGCGGGTTGGCGTTCGACTGGTTGGCCATCATGTTGTAGTCCATCGACAGCACCTGGAAGGAGTGGCCGGGGAACGGGATGGACTGGAGGGGGAAGTTCCAGATCCGGCCGCCCTGGACCTTGCCCGGCCACATCTGCAGGCCGCCGGGGGAGCTGGCGTCGTACTTCCACCCCAGCTCGGCGGCGACGGGCAGCAGGTTGGCCTGGCCTTCGAGGCAGGGCGTACGGGCGCCGATGAGCTCCTTGCCGTAGTCGAAGGGCAGCGGGTCGAGATCGGTGAAGCCGGTGTTGGTCCGCCACCGGGTGACGAACTTCTTCGCCTGGTCGATCTCGCTGCGCCACTCGGCGGACGACCAGTTGCCGACCCCGTCCGGGCCGCAGAAGTGGCCGTTGAAGTGCGTGCCGATCTCGTGGCCCTCCCGCCAGGCGGCGCCGACCTGCTTGAGCGTGGCGTGGATGTGGCGGTCGGCGAGATAGCCGATGGCGGAGGCGCCGACCGGGTGCCGCGGGGGACGGTAGAGGCTCTTTTTGGACTCGGGCAGGGTGTAGATGCCGCTGAGGAAGAAGGTCATCGACGCGCCGTGCTCGGCGGCGACCTTACGGAACCGGGAGAAGAGGTTGTTGCTCAGCTCGCCGGCGCCGTCCCAGGAGAAGACCACGAACTGCGGCGGACGCTGACCGGGCTTCAGCCGCTTCGGCTTGGGCTGTTTCGGCTGCGCTCCGGTGTCGGCGGTGGATCCGTCGCCGATCAGCTTTACGGGACGGGCGATCACGCCGCCACCGCGACCGGTCGTACCGGCGCTTTCCCCGGAGGAACCGCCGCCGGCCCGTCCGGGGGCGGAGCAGCCGGACAGTGCGCCCAGAGCACCCGCGGAGGCGGTTGCCGATGCCGCTGCCGTCAGCAGCCGCCTGCGAGATATGCCGCTCATGATCTTTCCCCAGTCCCTCGACGCCGTTCGCGCGGTTCACGCGGTCGAAGAGTGGGATGGGGGTATTCACAGGAAGGGTCGCGGGCGGCGGGAGCTGTTACTCCCTTATGACAAACCCCGGCCCGCCGGGCACCGGCCGGCTCAGCTTCCGGTGCCCGCGCGCAGGACGGTGAGATGGGCCGTCGAGGAGTTGCCCGACACCGGCACCTCGCCCTGGCTCCAGGTCACCTTCAGGAACGTGGTCTCGTCGGGCGGCGTGATCAGGATCGCGGCGGGGGTCCTGGCCTTCGCCCCGCTGATCTGCGGGTTGGAGAAGGACAGTCCCGCCCAGGCGCTGGCGCCGGGCGCCAGGGTGACGGTCGTGGCGGTGCTCCCGGAGCTGCGGTCCGGGTCCGGGCCGAGCTGCACGCCCGCGGCGTCGACGAAGGCCGCGCCCGGGTAGCCGTGCAGGGTGCAGGTGCGGCCGGAGCGGTTGGTGAGGACCAGCGGGAAGTTCTCCTGGCCCGCGCCCGGGTCGTTGGAGCCCACCGACGCCCCCAGTTCCGAGGTGTGGCAGCGGGTGCCCGCCGACTTCGAGGCCGAGGCGACGGCGCCGGGGGCCGCGGACGACGTCGCACCGGCCGTGCCAGGGGCACTGCTGCCACCGGACCCGGCGGAGGCCGGGCGGGCGGTGCCCGGGAGGGTCTGCGGAGCGGTGGCCGTACTGCCGGCGCCGGAGCCGCAGGCGGTGAGCAGGCCCAGCAGTGCCGCCCCGCCCGCCGCGGTCAACACGGTCCGGCGGGACCGGTCGGTCCGGCGGGTCTGGCCGCTCCGGCGGGTCTGGCCGGTCGCGCCGGCCCGGAAGATCACCATGTCAGTACTCCCTGACTTCCTTGGGACATCAATGTCGCTTCACCTCAGTGCGATGCCCGGCGGAGCGAATTGGTTCTGCCTCAGTCCTTGATCCTCACGGAATCCAGTATGCGGTCGGCCTCGTCGCTGTCGCCGGTCCGGCGCGTCTGACGTATCTGCACGTACACCTGCGGCTGCTTGCCGCCGTCCACCGCGCGCAGACCGGCCTCCGTGACGACGCCCTCGCTGCCCGGACAGCCGCTCCAGCTGTGCACGGTGCCCTTCCAGGACGTGCCGCGGTAGTCGCGGGTCCCCAGGTCGTGGCAGCCGCTGTGGGTGAGGGCGCCGACCTCGGCCGTGAGGTCGCCGTGCTCGCTCAGCCCGGCGAACACCCCGTTGGCGTCCGCGTCGAGGTTCTGCCAGTTCGACAGGTCGTCCGCGACGGCGAGGCCGGGGCCCTGCCGGTCCGCCAGGCCCAGGGTGCGCGGGCTCCAGCCGGACCGCCGCAGCTGGCGGCCCCACTGGGCGGGCACCTCGACCGAGAGCCGGCCCGTGCTGTCCGCCACCCGCAGGGTCGTGCGGGCGGCTCCCGAATCGCCCCGGGCGGACAGCACGGCGGCGGTCGCGCCGGCCGCCCCGGCCAGGGCCACGGTGACGGCGAGGGCGACGGCGGCGACGGACCGGCCCCGGCGGCGGGGCTTCGTGCCGCCGCCGGCCTGCAGGTCGGCCGGCGCCGCCAGCCGTTCGAGCTCGGCCGCGAACTCCGCCGCCGTGGGCCAGCGCCGCTCACGGTCGGGTTCCAGGGCCCTGAGCAGTGCCCGCTGGACGTCGGGCCGCAGGTCCGGGCGGAGCCGGTCGGGCCGGACGACCTTGCCGGGCGGCCCGGGGACGGTACCGGTGAGCAGGTGATAGCCCAGGGCGCCCAGGCTGTACACATCGGCCCGCGGGTCGATGCCCATCCCCGGTTCCGCCTGCTCGGGGGGCGCGTAGCCGACGGATCCGGCGGCCTGGGTGAGGGCGGAGGCCTGCGCCAGGCTCTTGGCCAGCCCCAGGTCGGCCAGCAGCAGCCGGTCCCGGCCGCCGGGGGAGGCCCGGAACAGCACGTTGGACGGCTTGATGTCCCGGTGGACGATGCCCGCCGCGTGCAGCGCGGCCGCCGCCAGGGCCGCCAGGGCGGTCAGCCGCAGCGCCTCGTCGACGGGCAGCGGGCCACCGGCGAGCCGGTCGGCGAGGGTGCCCCCGTCGGCGTACTCCATGACGAAGTACGGTCGGTCGTCCGGCAGTTCGCCGATGTCGAAGACCTGCACCACACGGTTGGAGTCGGCCCGGCGCAGCAGCCGCGCCTCGGACAGGAACCGCTCCCGGATGTCCAGCCGCTGCGCCCAGTTGTCGGCCAGCACCTTCACCGCGACCGGCGCGTCGAGATCGTCGTCGTGGGCGAGCCAGACGACACCGAAGGCGCCGGCGCCCAGGCGCCGCTCCAGGCGGTACCGGCCGATCCGTTCGACGGGATACATGCGACTATCATGCCTGCCCTGCGATCACCACCGAGGGAGCACCCTGTGCGGCAGGCAGCCGAGACCGAAGACCTCGCCCGCCGTGCCGCCTCGGGTGACACGGCGGCCCTGGACGCGCTGCTCCAGCTGATCGGCCCGGAGGTCGTACGGCGCTGCGGCCGGTTCCTGCCCTGCCGCGAGGACGCCGAGGAGGCGGCGCAGGACGTGCTGCTCCAGGTGGCCCGGCACATCACCTCCTTCGAGGGCCGCAGCCGCTTCAGCACCTGGCTCTACACGGTGGTCGCCAACTGCTGCCGGCAGAAGTACCGCGAGCTCAAGCGCCGGTCCGCCGAGCAGCCGGCCGCGATCGACGAATGGCAGCCCGTCGACCCGCGGACCACCAGCGTGATCGCCGGCTCACGGCTCGACCTGCTGGAGGCCCTGGAGCGGCTGGAACGCGAACACCCGCACCTGGTGGCGCCGCTGGTCTACCGGGACGTCTGCCAGCTGGAGTACGCCGAGATCGCGGAGCGGGTCGGCATCCCGCTCGGAACCCTCAAGTCCCGTCTGCACCAGGCCCGTAAAGAGGTAAGGCCGTGGCTGTTGTGACAGGTGGGGCGCACATAACAGCTTGGTATTCAGGGTGACGGCTGTCATAGGCATGCCGTAACGTTCAAGCGTTCGACAGTGGAGGCCCGCAGGGCCCGCGCAGAGCGCGCATAGGCGCGCCGCGCGGCCGCACCTCCCATCGGCCACAGCCATTGCCGGAGGAACCGGCCACCCATTCGCCAGCCTGGGGGGAACCAGCTTGCGTACCCGTCACATCGCCGTGGGGACAGTTCTGTCCGTCACCCTCGGTACTCTCTCGCTGCTCGGCGCCACGGCCGGTCCGGCCGCCGCCGCCGCAGCAGCGCGTCTCCTGCCCCTGTCCTCGTACAGCGACATCGCCGTCGACGGGGCCCACCAGCATGTCTTCGTCAGCAGCAAGGCCGGCGGCCGGATCGCCGTGACGGACTTCAGCGGCTCGGTGGTCACCACGCTCACCTCGGAGGACGGCGCGGACGGCCTCGCCCTCTCCGCCGATTCCGGCACGCTGTACGTCGCGCTGTCCTCGGCCCACGCCATCGCCGCGATCGACACCGCGACGCTCGCCGAGACCGCCCGGTACGACACGGGAGACGGCACCTCCCCGCAGACCCTGGCGCTGGCCGGGGGCAAGGTCTACTTCGGCTACACCGCCGACAGCGTCGGCGGCCTCGGCTCCCTGGACCTCGACCCGGAGACCGTTCCGGAACCGACCTCGAGCCCGACGGACCCCACGACGACGCCGGCCTCCCCCTCGACCAGCCCCACGGACGCCGAGACCCCGACCGCATCCGCGACGGAGTCCTCGACCGAGGCCGCGACCGAGTCGCCCACCGCGACGGCCACCGAGTCGCCCGCCGATACCACCTCACCCACGTCGGACGAGTCGACCGGGGCAGCGGCCGCCCTCAGCGGCACGGACACCGCGCAGGACACCGCCGCCGGTACCCCCGTCGTCACTCTCGGCCTGGGCGACAGCTGGGACTCCGCCCCGCTGCTCGCCGCCTCCCCGGCCGACGCCGGCGTCCTCGTGGGCGGACAGCCGGGCAACAGCGGCTCCACCCTGCGGGTCTACGACGTCTCCTCCGGCGCCCCGGCCGAACAGGCCGAGCGCACCACCGACTTCGGCAGCCTCAACGACCTCGCCGTCAGCGCCGACGGCACACAGCTGATCACCGCCGCCGGCTGGCCGTACTACCAGTCGGCGTTCAGGACCGCCGACCTGGCCGACGACGGCAAGTACACCACCGACACGTACCCGAACTCGGTGGCCGTGGCCCCGAACGGCACGGTCGCGGCGGGCGTCATGGGCTACTACAACCCGGACGTCTACGTCTTCGGCCAGGGCAACAGCACCTCGCTGCGCGACTACGAGTTCGGCCCGGGCGGTGGCTCCGGCGATGCCTCCTATCTGGCCGACGCGGCCCTGGCCTGGGCGCCCGACGGCAGCCGGCTGTTCGCCGTCTCCGTGGACGTCTACGGCGCGGTCCCCACGCTGCACGTCCTGGAGGACGGCTCGGCGTACGCCACCACGCTCACCGTCAGCGCCCCGTCCTCCGCCACCCGGGCCAAGAAGCTGACGCTCACCGGGCAGGTCGCCAGCGGCCTGTCACTGCCGGCCGGCGCCAAGGTCACGGTGACCCGCAAGGACTACAACTCCCCCGACGGCAAGACCCTCGGCACCGCGACCATCGCCGCCGACAACAGCTTCAGCTTCGCCGACACCCCGAAGGCCGGCGGCAAGGTCACCTACACCGTCAAGTACGCCGGTGACACCACGCACGGCGCGAGCAGCGCCAAGGCCACCGTCCAGGTCTCCCGCAAGACCCCGTCGGTCAGCGTGAAGACCAACCACACGACGTACGCGTACGGCAAGAAGGCCACCGTCACCGGCCACCTCGGCTCGACCGGCAAGAACCGGAAGCTGTCGATCTACGCCACGCCGGCCGGCGGCAGCAAGAAGCTGGTCAAGACCGCCAAGGTCAACTCCTCCGGGAACCTGAAGATCAGCTACACGCTGAAGCGCAACACGACCTTCACCGCGACCTTCACCGGCGACGACATCGCGACGGCCAAGTCGGCGACCGACAAGGCCGGCACGAAGGTGAAGATCAGCAACAAGACGACCAAGTACTACAAGACCAAGAAGATCAGCGGTCACACGTACTACGTCTTCCACAAGAACAAGGACCCGCGCATGGCCACCACCATGACGGCGGCCTCCGGGCGCTGCGCCTGGTACCAGGTCCAGCTCTACTACCAGGGCACCTGGTACGACAGCTACGCGTGCTTCACGCTCACCTCGTCCGGCAAGGTCACCGTCCGCTACAACTCCGACCACAAGTACGAGGTCGGCTACAAGATGCGGTGGCGCTCCTCCTACGTCAAGGGCACGTACAACTCGGGCGACAGCCTGAACACCACGACCCGTGGCTCCTGGCACTACTTCATGTTCACCGCCTGAGTCCCCGGTACGAACCGCACGAGGCCGCCCCGGCCGGACCGGGGCGGCCTCGCCGCGTCTGCGGCGCCTGCGGCCGGCTACGGCTACGGCTACGGCTACGGCTACGGCTACGGCGGCTACGGCACGATGTTGTGGTTCAGATGGAAGAGGTTGTGCGGGTCGTAGGCCCGCTTGACCTCGGCGAGGCGCTCGTAGTGGCCCTTGTAGTCGGCCCTGACCTGGTTCTGGTCCTGGTCGTCCTCGGACAGGAAGTTGATGTAGGCGCCCGCCTGCGAGTGGGGCGCCAGGGCCTCGTGGTAGAGCCGCACCCACTCGGTGTTGGTCTTGTCGTCCTCCGGGTCCGGCCAGGCGCCCGCGATGACGGTGGCGAAGGTCGCGTCGCGGTAGGACCAGGCCGTCGCGTCCGGATCCGGCCGGTGGCAGGCGCCGTTGACCGGATACAGGTGGACCGCGGAGTTGACGGTGGGCACCAGGGGTCCGTGCCGGAGGTGGGCCTCGATCGCCCCGTCGGTGAGCTCGGTGGCGAACACGCCCTTCCAGTAGTGCTGCAGGCCGGGCGGCAGCAGAGCGTCGAAGGCGGTGTTGAGCGCGGGATACGGCATGGGCCCGACGAACTCGGCGACCGGCGGGGCGACATCGCGGAACGGACGGACCGCCTGCTCGCCCTCCTCCGGCGGCCCCGCCCAGCAGCAGATGAGGGCGATCAGGGGGTCGCCGTGCCGGTCCTCGGGGATGAAGGGCAGCGGCGGCGCGATATGGAAGCCGGGGAAGACGCCGAGCTGCCACGGGGCGTCGGAGATGAACTCCCGGTAGAAGCGCAGGACGGTGCCGGCGTCCCGGAGTTCGTAGAAGAACAGCCCGCCGTAAATGTCCCTGACCGGGTGGAGCCGGAACTCGAAGGACGTCACGGCCCCGAAGTTCCCGCCACCGCCGCGCAGGGCCCAGAACAGGTCGGCGTTCTCCTCCTCGCTCGCCACCAGGAATTGGCCGTCCGCCGTCACGACATCGGCCGACAGCAGGTTGTCGCAGGTCAGCCCCAGCCCCCGGGCCAGGTGCCCGAAGCCGCCGCCGAGGGTGAGCCCGGAGACGCCGGTGGTCGAGATGATGCCGCCGGTGACCGCCAGCCCGAAAGGGTACGTCGCCGCGTTGAGGTCGCCCCAGGTCGCACCGGCGTCGACCCGGGCGGTGCGGGTACGCGGGTCCACCCGGACGCCGCGCAGCCCGGAGAAGTCGACGACCACCCCGTCGTCGCAGGTACCGAAGCCGGGCACGCTGTGGCCGCCGCCGCGCACCGCGAGGTCGAGGCCGCTGTCCCGGGCGAAGCCCACCGCGGTCATCACGTCACCGGCGTTGGCGACGCGTACGACGGCGGAGGGCCGCCGGTCGATCATGGCGTTGTACACCCGGCGGGCCTCGTCGTACCCGTCTCTGCCGGGCGTGATGACCGCCCCGCGTACGGCGTCCCGCAGTTCATCGGTCGAGGGCTTGCCCATGGCGAATCGCCTCCGCTTCAACGCTACGCCGATCAGGCGGAGCCTCAACCGGAGGAGGACCCGGGCGGAGACCCGGGCCGGGACCTGGGCCCGGGGCTCAGGCGGAGTCGGGGCCGCCGCCCGGCGGGAGGGGCTGCGGGTTGAGCAGCACGAAGTCCGCGCCGAAGGGGTCGACGACGACCGCCAGCCGGCCGACGCCCACCGCGTCCTCCGGGCCCATCTGCACGGTGCCGCCGTTCGCGGTCACCCTGGCGACCGAGTCGTCGCAGTCGGCCGTCGCGAACACCGGGTGCCAGTACGGCTTGCCGCCGGTCAGCTGGAGATACTCCGCCGGGAGCTGCATGATGCCGCCGTGCATCCGGTCCTCGCCGAGGCCGGCCGGGCCGATGATCGTGTACGTGCCGCTGCCGCCCGGCAGTTCCATGTCCTGGGTCCGCCAGCCGAAGAGGCTGCCGTAGAACTCCTGCGCGGCGGCCGAGTCCGTGGTGTACAGCTCCGTCCAGCTCAGGGTGCCCGGCTCGTCCACCGCTTCCAGCCCCTCGTCGCTGCCCGGCTGCCACACGGCGAACTGCCCGCCCTGCGGGTCGGTGAACTGGGCCATCCGCCCCATGTCCCCGGCGGCGGCCGGGGCGACCCGTACGGTGCCGCCGCCCTTCTCCACCGCCTCGGCGGTGGCGTCGGCGTCGGGGGTGTTGAAGTAGAGCGTCCAGGCCGGGCGGGCGCCCGCCTCGGTGAGTTTCCCGATGGCGCCGACGATCCGGCCGCCCTGCCGGAGCACGCCGTACCCGTCGGCCCCGGTACCCGGCTCGTCCCCGCCGTAGGGCTGGAACTCCCAGCCGAACACGGCCCCGTAGAAGTCGGCGGCGGCGCGGACATCGGGCGCGCCGAGGTCGAGCCAGCACGGTGAGCCGGTGACGAATTCAGTGGTGATCATGACGATCTCCTGTCTTCGGATCCCTGTCCCGGCCAGGGTCGCACCGGCCACTGACAATCGCCCGCCGCAGCGCCGTCGCCCGCCGGTGGTTCGCGGGCGTACCGGCGTGCGTACCGGCGTGCGTATCGGCGTGCGTATCGGCGGCCGTTCCGGCGGGTCAGCTGAGCATGATCGAGACGTCGATGTTGCCACGGGTGGCGTTGGAGTACGGACACACCCGGTGGGCCGCGTCCACGAAGCGGGCGGCCAGTTCCTGGTCGAGCAGCGGCAGCGACACGTTGAGCGCCACGGCCAGGCCGTAGCCCTCCGTCGCGTTGGGGCCGATGCCGACCTTGGCGGCGACCGTGGAGCCGGTGAGGTCGTAGCCGGCCCGGCGGCCGACCAGGACCAGGGCGTTGTGGAAGCACGCGCTGTACCCCGCCGCGAACAGCTGCTCGGGGTTGGTGCCGTCGCCGCTGCCACCCATGTCCCGGGGGACGGCGACGCGCAGTTCGAGCAGGCCGTCCTGGCTGGTCACATAGCCGTCGCGGCCGCCGTGGGCGGTGGCCTCGGCAACGTAGACGATCTTCGTCGGGCGGCCGTCGTCGGCGGCGATGTCGGTCATGTCCGCGATGTTACCCGGCGGTATGCGGAACCTCCCGGGGAGCCACCCCCGCCGGGACCGGCGGTGGAACCCCTTGACATCGCGTGATCCGGCGGCCACATTCCTGACGCAACGTCAGTTTCCGTCCTGCCGCCGGAGTGTCCTCATGACGAAGAGACCCCTGTCCCGCCGCCACGTCGTGCTGGGCGGCGCCGGTGCCGGTGCCGGACTGATGCTCGCGAACGTACCGGCGGCCCGGGCCGCCGAGGTGCCCTCGCTCGGCACGTACGACGTGGTCGTGGTCGGCTCCGGCGCCGCGGGCATGACGGCGGCGCTGACCGCGGTCAAGCGCGGGCTGAGCTGCGTGGTGGTCGAGAAGGCGCCCACCTTCGGCGGCTCGGCGGCCCGGTCGGGGGCGGGCATCTGGATACCCAACAACCCGGTGATCCTGGCCGCCGGGGTGCCCGACACCCCGGCGAAGGCGTCCGCCTACCTGGCGGCGGTGGTCGGGGGCGACGTACCGCAGGCCAGGCAGCAGGCCTTCCTGGACCACGGGCCCGCGATGATCTCCTTCGTCATGGCCAACAGCCCGCTGCGGTTCCGCTGGATGGACGGGTACAGCGACTACTATCCCGAGCTCACCGGCGGCATGCCGGGCGGCCGCTCCATCGAGCCCGACCAGCTGGACGGACATGTGCTCGGGTCCGAACTGGCCAACCTCAACCCCCCGTACATGGCCGTCCCCGACGGCATGGTGGTCTTCAGCGCCGACTACAAGTGGCTGGCCCTCTCGCTGGTCAGCGCCAAGGGCCTGGCCGTGGCCACCGAGTGCCTGGCCCGGGGCACCAAGGCGGCGCTGCTGGGGCAGAAGCCGCTCACCATGGGCCAGGCGCTGGCCGGCGGGCTGCGGGCGGGGCTGCAGACGGCCGGGGTGCCGGTGTGGCTGAACACCCCGCTGACCGAGCTGAGCACGGCGGACGACGGGAGCGTGACCGGCGTCCTCGTGACGCGCGACGGCGCGGCGGGACGGATCACCGCCCGGCACGGCGTCGTCGTCGGCTCCGGCGGCTTCGAGCACAACGCGGCGATGCGCGCCCAGTACCAGCGCCAGCCGATCGGCACCGACTGGACGGTCGGCGCGAAGGAGAACACCGGCGACGGCATCCAGGCCGGCCGGCGGGCCGGCGGCGCCCTCGCCCTGATGGACGACGCCTGGTGGGGCCCGTCGATCCCGCTCCCCGAGCAGACCTACTTCTGTCTGTCCGAGCGCACGCTGCCCGGCGGCCTCATGGTCAACGCCGCCGGCCGCCGCTTCGTCAACGAGGCGGCCCCGTACAGCGACGTCGTCCACACCATGTACGACAAGAACCCGTCCGACCCCGACATCCCGGCCTGGCTGATCGTCGACCAGAACTACCGCAACCGGTACCTCTTCAAGGACGTCTCGCCGGCCGTGGCCTTCCCCGACTCCTGGTACACCTCGGGCGCCGTGAAGAAGGCCTGGACCGTGGACGCCCTCGCCGACGCCGCCGGCCTGCCCCGGGCGACCCTGCGCGCCACCGTGACCCGCTTCAACTCCCTGGCGGCGAGCGGCACCGACACCGACTTCCACCGCGGCGACAGCGTCTACGACCACTACTACACCGACCCCGCGGTGCTGCCGAACTCCTGCCTCGCGCCGCTGTGGCTGGCCCCGTTCTACGCGTTCCGCATCGTCCCCGGCGACCTCGGCACCAAGGGCGGCCTGGTCACCGACCCGCACGCCCGGGTGCTGCGCGACGACGGCACCGTCATCACCGGCCTGTACGCGGCCGGCAACGCCAGCGCCGCCGTCATGGGCCACAGCTACGCCGGGGCCGGCTCCACCATCGGCCCCGCGATGACCTTCGGCTACATCGCCGCCAACGACATCGCGGACCGGGCATAGCCGGCGGCGCCCGCCGGGGCGGTACGGGTCACCGGTGGGCGAGTTCCCCCGTCTCCCCGGCCGGCTCGGGGACGGCTCCGGCGCCCTCGTGCGTGTCGGACAGCCGCTTCTCCGGCAACAGGAACGCCAGCTCGCGAAGACCGGCAGCAGGTAGCGGAAGACGGGGGTCAGCGCCTGCTGGTACGACAGGACGACGGCCTCGCGGACCTGGTCGGGCAGCGCCTTGACCAGGGCCGGGGTGAGGGACTCGCCCTTGCCCATCGAGGACGTCGCGCTCGCCGGAACGTTGGCGGCGAGCTGGTCGGTCAGCCGGTTGGTGAAGATGGCGCCGACCACTGCGGTGCCGAGGGTGGCGCCGATCTCGCGGAAGAAGTTGTTGGAGGAGGTGGCGGTGCCGACGTCGCTCTGCGGGAAGTCGTTCTGGACGGCGAGGACCAGGGTCTGCATCAGCAGGCCGATGCCGGCGCCGAGCATGAAGAAGTAGCAGCCGACCGTCACCAGCGAGGTGCCGGTGTCCATGGTGGACATCAGCCCGGCGGTGAGGCCGACCAGGATCGTGCCGACGATCGGGTAGACCCGGTAGCGGCCGGTCCTGCTGATCAGCTGCCCGGAGGGGATGGCGGTGGACATGATGCCGACGACCATCGGGATCAGCAGCAGCCCGGAGGCGGTCGCGGACTTGCCGTAGACCATCTGCAGATACGTGGGCATGTAGCCGACGACGGCGAACATCCCGAGACCGACCACGATCATGCCGATGAGCGTCGACAGGTTGAAGATCCGGCTCTGGAACAGCCGCAGCGGGATGACCGGTTCGGCCGCCCGCTTCTCGGCGAGGACGAACAGCGCCCAGGCGAGCACGGCGCCGACGGCGAGTCCGACGATGACCGGGTCCGACCAGTCGTACTCGGTGCCGCCCCAGCTGGCCACCAGGACGGTGCACGAGACGGCGGTGGCCATCAGCGCGATGCCCAGGTAGTCGACGGCGACCTTGACGCGGTGCCGGGGCAGCCGCAGCGTGACGGCGCAGACGGCGAAGGCGAGGACACCGGTGGGAAGGTTGATCCAGAAGCACCAGCGCCAGTCGGCGTGGTCGGTGAACCAGCCGCCGAGCAGCGGCCCGGCGACCGAGGCGAGGCCGAAGACACCGCCGATCGGCGCCATGAACTTGGCGCGCTGACGCGGCGGTACGAGATCCGCGATGATCGCCTGCGAGGTGATCATCAGGCCGCCGCCGCCCAGGCCCTGGAGCCCGCGCGAGAAGATCAGCATCCCCATGCTCTGCGAGGCCCCGGCCAGCGCGGAGCCCGCCAGGAAGATCGCGATACCGGTGAGGAACAGGGCCTTGCGGCCGACCAGGTCACCGAGCCGCCCGTAGACCGGCATGCCGATGGTGGCGGCCAGGATGTAGGCGGTGGTCACCCACGCCATGTGCTGGACGCCGTCCAGTTCCCCGACGATGGTCGGCAGCGCGGTACTGACGATCATCTGGTCGAGCGCGGCCAGCAGCATCGTGATCATCAGGCCTGCGAATATCAGCCCGAAGCGGGGCGGCAGGGCCGCTTCGTCGCGGGTGGTGTCGGTCATTCAGGTTCTCCAAGCAGCGTGTGAAGCAGAGCGAACGCCCGCTCGACATGGGGCAGGGGGGAATCGTCGGAGCCGTCCTCGGCGGCGGCCTCGGGGGGCTGGTGCGACCAGTGGTCGAAGCCGGTGCGCAGCGCGGTGAGCGCGATCCCCGCCAGCAGCTCGGCCTGCTCCGGCTCCGAGCGGCCCGCCACCACCTCGGTCAGCCGGGCCCGGAAGCCGTCGAGCTGCGCCAGCACCGCGGCCAGTACCGGCGGGCACTCGTCGGCGATCCGGAACACCGCGAAGGAGTCCTGCCGGTCCGGCAGGTTGTCCCGTACGTGCTCCAGCACCAGGCGCGTCGTGTCGGCCAGGACCTCGCGGGGGCGGTCGCCGGTGCCCGCCATGAAGCGGGCGATCTGCTCGGGCGTGAAGTCCGCGAGCCGGTGGGCGACGGCGGACTCCTTGCTGGGGAAGTAGTTGAAGAAGGTGCGCTGCGAGATGCCGGCCCCGGCGCTGATCATCTCGATCGTCACCTTGTCGAAGCCGTGCTCGGAGATCAGCCGGACGGCCGCCGCGTGAATCTCGTGCGCCGTCTCCCGCCGGCGGCGGGTGCGGAGTCCTTCGGAGGGCATGGCGATGATTTTTGCACAGACTGCAATGTCTGCAAAACGCGAAAGAAGAGCGGCCGTGCGTGTCCGCGCGGCCGGCCGGCACCCGGCGGGAACACTCGTCCCATGCCGTCCTCGCCCCCGCCTCCGCCGACACCGCCGGCCCCGGCGCCCGGGACCCGCCACGGCCCCCTGCCGCCGCTCCTGCTGGCCCTCACCGTGGTCACCGGACTCGTCGACGCCTTCAGCTACCTCGCCCTCGGCCATGTCTTCGTGGCCAACATGACCGGCAACGTCGTCTTCATCGCCTTCGCCACCGCCGGCGCCGGCGGCTTCTCGGTACCGGCCTCACTCCTGGCCCTGGCCTCGTTCACCGTCGGCGCCCTGGCCGGCGGCCGGGTCACGCACCGCCACCGCGCGCACCGCGGCCGGATGCTCCGCGCCGCCCTGACCCTGGAGACCCTGCTCGTACTGGCCGCCCTCGCCACCGCGGGGCTCACCGGCCCCGGCCGCTACCCCCGGATCGCGACCCTCGGCCTGGCCATGGGCGTCCAGAACGCCCTGGCCCGCGCGCTGGCGGTGCCCGACCTGACCACTACCGTCCTCACCAGGACCCTCACCGGGCTGGCCGCCGACGCCCCCGAGAGCCCCCGCACCCGCACGGCGCGCCGGCTGCTCTCCGTCGCCGCCCTCTTCGCCGGCGCGCTGCTCGGGGCGCTCGCCACCCTGCACGGGCGTCACTGGCTGCCCCTGCTGCTCGCCGTCCCGGTTCTCCTCGCCGCCGCCGGCACGTCCTGGGTGCTGGCCCGCTCGCACGCCCGCTGGACGGAACCGCCGTGACGGGGCGGGAACTCAGCCCGTGAGGTCCAGGGCCTGCTGGAAGTCGGCGACGAGGTCGGCGGCACGTTCCAGTCCGCAGGAGATCCGGACGGTGCCTTCGCTGATCCCGGCGGCCCGGAGCTCGTCCGGGGACAGGGTGAGGTGGGAGCTGTTGAAGGGGGCGCTGACCAGGGTCTCGGTGCCGCCCAGGCTGGTGGCCTCCACGGCGACCCGCAGCCGGCGCATGACGGCCAGCGCCCGTTCGTTGCCGCCGTGGACGACGAGGGCGAGGAGCGCGTAGTCGCCCTCGGGGTGGACGATCTCGCGTACGCCCGGGTGCGGGGCCAGCGCGCCGGACAGGACACGGGCGTTGGCGCAGGCCCGCTCCATCCGGACGTCGAAGGTGCGCAGGCCGCGCCAGACGAGGTAGGCGGCGTGCGGGTCGAGGCAGGCCCCGTAGCGGATGACATGGCGCTGAGCGTCGCGCAGCAGGGCGGGGTCGTCGGTGACCACGACACCGGCGGTGACATCACCGTGCCCGGCGAGGAACTTGGTCGCGGAGTGGACGACGGCGTGCGCGCCGAGGGCCAGCGGCCGGGTCGCGTAGGGCGTGGCGAAGGTGGAGTCGACGACGAGTTTCGCGCCGGCCGTCTCCGCGAGGGCGGCCAGCGCGGGGAGGTCGGCCACGTCCAGTACGGGGTTGGACAGGGACTCGGTGTAGAGGACGGCGGTGGGGCCGCCGGTCACCGCCTCGCGCCAGGCGGCGGGGTCGCGGCCGTCGACGAAGACCACGTCGACGCCGTAGCGGGCGAGGTCGAGCAGCAGGTCGCGGGTGTCGCCGTAGATCTGCCGGGGGGCGACGACGCGCCTGCCCGCCGCGAGGAGCGGCACCAGGACGGCGGCGATGGCGGCCATCCCGGAGGCGGTCATGAAGGCGGCGGCACCGCCCTCCAGCCGGGCGACGGCCTCGGCGGCGGCATCCACGGTGGGGTTGCGGTAGCGGCTGTACCAGTGGGCGTCGAGGCCGCCGTGCGGCAGGTCGGCGTAGACCTGTTCGTCGAGGCGGAAGGTCGCGGCCTGGTAGATCGGCGGGGTGAGGGGCCGGGAGGCCGACACGAAGCCGGGGACACCGGGCACGTCGGGAACGCCGGGCCGGTCGGGCAGGTCGGGCAGGTCGGGCAGGTCGGGCAGATCGGGCAGGTCACTGGTCACCGTCGCATCGTAAGCGGGCGTTTATGTCCCATACGCACCCAGGCACCCTTGTCGCGTCCGATAATCCGACGAACACTACGAGTCATGCCTGTGATCGTGCTCGTGGGAACACTGGACACCAAGGGCGCGGAGTACGCCTGGCTGCGCGACCGCCTTCTGCGCGACAGCGGGGTCGAGGTGCTGCTGGTCGACGCCGGGGTCGCCGGGGAACCCGGCGTCGAGGCCGACATCCCGCGCGAGGAGGTGGCCAGGGCGGCCGGCGCCGATCTGGGCCGCCTGCGCGCCGGCGGCGACCGGGGCGCGGCGGTCACCGAGATGGCCCGGGGCGCCGAGGAGGTCGTACGGCGGCTGCACGCGCGGCACCGGCTGCACGGGGTGCTGGCCCTGGGCGGCAGCGGCGGGACGTCGATCGCGACGCGGGCGATGCGCGGGCTGCCGCTGGGGGTGCCCAAACTGATGGTGTCCTCGATGGCGGCCGGCGATGTGGCGGCCTACGTCGGGACGGCGGACATCGCGATGATGTACAGCGTGGTCGACATCGCCGGCATCAACCGGGTGTCGGCACCGGTGCTGGCCAACGCCGCCGACGCGATCGCCGGGATGGCCCGGGGATACCAGGAACGGCAGGCCCGGCCCGGTGGGGCGACCGGCCCGGACCCCGGCAGGCCGCTGGTCGCCGCGACCATGGCGGGGGTGACCACCCCCTGCGTGGACGCGGCCCGCGAGCGGCTCACCGAACTCGGCTACGAGGTGCTGGTCTTCCACACCGTGGGCCCCGGCGGGCGCTCCATGGAGGCACTGGCCGGACAGGGCATGCTCGCCGGGGTGCTGGACCTGACCCTCAGTGAGCTGGCCGACGACCTGGTGGGCGGCGACTTCGGCTCCGGCCCGGACCGGCTGCGCACCGCCGGCCTCCGAGGAGTGCCGCAGGTGGTGAGTCCTGGCGCCCTGGACATGGTGAAGTTCGGGCCGCTGGACCGACTCCCCGAGCGCTTCCGGGACCGCCAGGTCCTGGTGCACAACCCCTCGGTCACCGTCATCCGCACCACGGCGACGGAGTGCGCCCACCTCGGCCGCGGCATCGCCGCCAAGCTCCGGGCCGCCCGGGGCCCGACCGCCCTGTGCCTGCCGTTGCGCGGGCTGTCGACGCTGGGCGCGCCGGGCGGGCCTTATCACGACCCCGCCGTGGACAGCACGCTCTTCGGCGCATTACGGGAGGGGCTGCGCGGCAGCGCCGTAGAGGTGCGAGAGTTCGACACACACATAAACGACCCGGAGTTCGGCAGGGCGGCCGCCGAACTGCTGCACACGATGATCGACCGGGCCTGACGGCCGCGGCGCCGACCCCGCCGCAGCCTGCCGCGGGGCGCTGCGGTCCGTCGTATCAACAGCGCGTTCACAGGAACCACACAAGTCCCACGGAACCTGTCGCCCACCGTGTTCGTACAGAAATACGACTGTGATACTGGGCTCGCATGTCCGTGCGTGACCGAAGGGGGTGACCGGGGTGAGGACGCTCGCAGTTCCACGCACCGCGGCCGTGGCCACGGCCGGGGCGACCGTGGCACTGGCTCTGATCGTGGCGACGACCGGCTCCGACGGGAACAGTGACAAGTCCTCCGCGGCTGCCACTGCCTCGGCCGGAGCGGCGTCGCCGAAGAGCCAGGTCCGCAAGCAGACCGGCAAGACCCGTGTCATAGGCGACGGTTCGACCTCCGACACCGGCGCCCAGCCCGGCCAGCTGAAGGCCAAGAAGCTCAAACCGGGTGAGAAACCACCGCAGTTCGTGGTCTTCTCCTGGGACGGCGCCCTGGAGGGCGACGACCATCTGTTCTCCCACTTCCGCGAGGTGGCCAAGGAGAACAACGCGCACATGACCTTCTTCCTCACCGGCATGTACCTGCTGCCGAAGTCGAAGCGGATGCTCTACCACCCGCCGCTGCACAAGGTGGGCACCGCCGCCATCTCCTTCGCCACCGACCAGCACATCAAGGGGACCCTGACCCAGCTCGCCGACGCCTGGGAGGACGGCGACGAGATCGGCACCCACTTCAACGGCCACTTCTGCGGCGATCCCGGCGACGGCGGGGGCCGTGACTGGACGGTCGCCCAGTGGAAGAGCGAGATCAAGCAGGCGTACTCCTTCGTCGAGCACTGGAAGACCAACACCGGCTGGACCAACCTGGACGCCCTGCCCTTCGACTACTCCACCGAGCTGGCCGGCGGCCGCGCGCCCTGTCTCGAAGGCCAGAAGAACCTGCTCAAGGCCGCCAAGTCGTTCGGCTGGCGCTACGACGCCAGTTCCCCCGGCGAGTTCCAGATCTGGCCGTCCAAGACCTCCGAGGGCATCTGGAACTTCCCGCTCCAGCTCATCCCGTACCCGGAGGACGACTTCCAGGTCGTCTCCATGGACTTCAACCTGCTGGCCAACCAGTCCGGCGACAGCACCGACGGCGACCCCTCGCAGTACACCAAGTGGGAGACCGAGGCCCGGGAGGCCTACCTCAACGGCTTCGAGCGGGTCTACAACGGCAGCCGCGCCCCGTACTTCATCGGCAACCACTTCGAGGAGTGGAACGGCGGCATCTACATGCAGGCCGTCGAGGACGTCATGAAGGACGTCTGCAACCGCAAGGGTGTGCAGTGTGTGTCCTTCAAGGAGCTGGCCGACTGGATGGACGTCCAGGACCCCGAGGTGCTCCAGAAACTGCGGCTGCTCGACCCCGCCCAGTCCCCGGACTGGAAGACCTATCTGAAGTAGCCGGAACTGCGGCCGGGCCTCAGGATCCGGGCCTCAGGATCCGGCCCTCAGGAGCCGGCCTTCACGTACGAGGTCCAGATCGAGGCCGGGGCGTCGTTCATCACCGACGTCCGCAGCGGCAGCAGCTCCTGCTTCTTCGGGTCGACCCGGAACACCGCCACCGCCGTCGACACCTTGGTGCCGTACCCCACGAACCACCCCGCCATCCGGTCCTCCGTGGTGCCCGGCTTGGCTGCCAGCCCCCGGCCCGCCGACGCGGCGGCCTTGCCCGCCCCGTACGCCGCCGAGGAGCGCAGGCCGGCGGTGATGGTCTGCGCGGTCCGCGCGGTCACCGCCCGCTCGGTCGTGACATGCCGGGTGTAGACCGTCCCGCCGTGCCGGGTGACGCGCGCCACGGAGTACGGATCGGCCTGCTTTCCGCCGGCCGCGAAGGTGGCGTAGGCGTCGGCCATCCGGATCGCGCTCGGTGTCGAGTTGCCCGTCGAGAAGGCGGGCACCCGGGCGCCCATGCTGCTGTGCAGCAGCCCGGTGGCGGTCGCGGTCGCGGCCACCCGGGCCAGCCCGACATCCATGCCGAGCTGCACGAAGGGGGTGTTCACCGACTGCGTCAGCGCGGTGTCCAGGCTGATCGTGCCCCAGGAGCGGTGCTGGTCGTTGCGCCCGGTGGCGATCTTCCCGTCACGGCCCCAGTACGGCCCCTCGGGCGTCATCACCTTCACCTTGTCGTTGCCGTCGTAGGTGGTGGCCGAGCTCACCGGGGTGCGGGTGCCACCACGCTCCTTCTGGACGCCGTTCTCCAGCGCGGAGGCGTAGACGAAGGGCGTGAAGGCCGTACCGGCCGGCACGATCGAGGAGTTGGCGTCGTTGAAGCCCTGTTTGAGATAGTCCCGGCCGCCGAAGAGCGCGACGATCCGCCCGTCCGTGGCCACCGAGGCCGCCCCGGCCCGCACATGGCTGTCGGCGGAGTCCTTCTTCCCCTTGGCGCTGTCGTCGAGCTTGCCCAGCGCCTTGTTCGCGGCCTTGGCCAGCGCTTCGACCTTCGGCTTCTCGAAGGTGGTGTGCACCTGGTAGCCGCCGAGCGCGAACTCGGCGTCGGTGATGCCGGTGTGCGCGCTGACGTACGCCTCGGCGGTCTCCACCAGGTAGCCGGTCTGGCCGTTCATCCCCTCCAGCTTCGGCGGGTCCTTCGGCTCGGGGAAGGTGGTGTACTTCGCCCGCTGCTTCTTCGACAGGGTGCCCGCGTCGACCATCCGGTCCAGGATCCAGCTCCAGCGCTCCACGGCCCGCGCGTGGTTGGCCTTGCTGATCGCCGGGTCGTACAGTGCCGCCCCCTTGAGCAGCGACGCCAGGAAGGCGCCCTGGCTGACGTTGAGTTGCCCCACGTCCTTGCCGTAGTACGCCTGGGCGGCGCGCTGGATGCCGTAGGTGCCGCGGCCGAACCAGGAGGTGTTCAGATAGCCCTGGAGGATCTGGTCCTTGGACATCTTCTTGTCGAGCTTGACCGCGATGAAGATCTCGGTGACCTTGCGCGAGACGGTCTGCTGCTGGTTGAGGTAGGCGTTCTTCACATACTGCTGGGTGATCGTGGAGCCGCCCTGGGTGTCGCCGCCCGAGCCCATCTTGACCACGGCGCGGGCGATGCCCTTCATCGAGACCCCGGAGTCGCTGTAGAAGCTCTGGTTCTCCGCCGCCAGCACCGCCCGGCGCACCCCCAGCGGCACCTTGCCGAGCGGCATCTCCTGCCGGTTCACCTGGCCGGTCCTGGCCATCTCGGTGCCGTCGGCCCAGTAGTAGACGTTGTCCTGCTGGGTCGCGAAGGAGTTCAGGTCCTTGGGTATGTCGGTGCGGGCGTAGGCCACGCCCACCACCGCCGTCAGGGTGCCGAGGGAGAACAGCACGAGCGAGAGCCACTGCCGCCACGACGGCACCCAGCGCCGCCAGCCCGGCCGGGCCGGGCGCGGGTACTCCCAGCGCAGGCGGCGCGCGTACGGCGCGAGCCGTGCGGCGTACGGTGTCAGCCGCGCGGCGTACGGCGCCAGTAAGGCCGTGACCGCCCGCAGTGCGGTCACGACGGCCTCCCGGACCGTCTGTACCGCACCCGGCTGCTTCCGTGCCTGCCGGTGCCTGCTCATGCCACTCCCAGCCCCTGCGTCGCCAAAGCCCCCGCTAGAACATATATCCCGACGCGGATCCGCACGGCCCAGGTTGCGGCGGGTTACGCTGCGCAGGTGTCGTCCGAGCGTCCTATCCGTGCCCTGCGCGCGCTGGCGGGCTCAGCGAAGCGCCGTACCCGCCGCAACGGGACCGAGGTCACCGCGGCGGCGGCTGCCGCCGCGCCGGAACCGCCCGCCGACGACGCCACACCGGCGGCCGGCAGTGTGATGGACGCCGCGCTCTACCGCGACGGACACCGGGTGAGCACCCCCGGCACCCTCGCGGAGGCCTACGCCCAGCTGCGCCAGGAACCCGGCGCGATGGCGTGGATCGGGCTGTTCCGGCCCAGCGAGCCAGAGCTGGTCTCGCTGGCCAAGGAGTTCGACCTGCACCCGCTCGCCCTGGAGGACGCGATCCAGGCGCACCAGCGGCCCAAGCTGGAACGGTACGGCGAGACCCTGTTCGTGGTGCTGCGCGCCGCCCGCTATCTCGACGCACCGGAGGAGGTGGACTTCGCCGAGCTGCACATCTTCGTCGGACCGGGCTTCGTCCTCACCGTCCGGCACGGCGCGGCACCCGATCTGTCCGCCGTGCGCCGCCGGATGGAATCCACCCCCGACCTGCTCAGACTCGGCCCGGAAGCGGTGCTGTACGCGATCCTCGACACGGTCGTGGACGGCTACGCCCCGGTCGTCGCGGGCGTCGAGAACGACATCGACGAGAGCGAGATCCAGGTCTTCAGCGGTGACCCGGGGGTCTCCCGGCGTATCTACGAGCTGTCCCAGGAGGTCCTGGAGTTCCAGCGGGCGACCCGGCCGCTGACCGTGATGCTGGAGGCCCTGACCGCCGGCTTCGCCAAGTACGGCACCGACGAGGAGCTGCAGCGCTCGCTGCGGGACGTCCAGGACCATGTGCTGCACACCGTCGAGCGAGTCGACGTCTTCCGGCAGTCCCTGTCCGACATGCTCACCGTCAACGCCACCCTCGTGGCCCAGCAGCAGAACGCCGAGATGAAGGCGCTGACCGAGGCGAGCTTCGAGCAGAACGAGGAGATCAAACGGATCTCCTCCTGGGCCGCCATCCTCTTCGCGCCGACCCTCGTCGGCACGATCTACGGGATGAACTTCACGCACATGCCCGAGCTGGGCTGGGTCTTCGGCTACCCGTTCGCGATCTTCCTGATGGCCGTGGTCTGCGGCAGCCTGTACGTGATCTTCAAACGGCGCGGCTGGCTGTAGGGCCGCCGGCCCGGCCGCCTGAGCGCGGTACCCGCCCGCGGTGCGGGTACCGCGCTCGGGCAGCCGGTCAGCCACCGATGGGGCGGTGGCGTACGACCTTCTTGTGCTTCTTCTTCGCGACCGGCTTCGCGGGCTCGACCTTCTTGGCGACGGGCTTCTTCTTCGCGACCGGGGTGAGAATACGCAGGCTCATGATTTTTCCCCTTCGAGGGTTTCGCGGGCGCCTTCCGGGTGGCCTCCGGGTGCCTTTTCGGCTCCCCTTCGCCTCCCCTTCGGCTTCGACACGAGGAACACTACGCATCGTTTTTGAGCTGACCCTGAGATGGAAATGAGACTTCTTCTCACCCCTTCCACGGAACCGGAGTCGGCCCTGCCCGCGTCCTGACGCCCTCTCAACTCCCGTTCAGCCGACGTCTTCCGCCTCCGCCCCGCGGCCGCCGCAGGACGTACAGACCCGCTCCCACCAGGCCCAACAGCCCCAACACCCCGGCCCGCCAGGGCGATCCGCCGTCGGCCGCCGTCGCGGTGACGGCGGTGTCGGCCGTCGTGGCGCCGGTCGCGCCGACCGCGCCGGGGGCGGCCGGCGAGGCGGTGGCCGTGCCCACGGTCGCCTTCTTGGCGACGCCCCTGATCAGAGCGATGTCATTACCGTCCCCGGCGGTGTAGCTGATGTGGAACTTCTCCCCGGCGACGGTGATCGTCCTGTTCTGTGGAAGGCCCTTGAAAGCCCCGCTGACCTTGTCCTTTCCGGAATTCCTGACGAGAGTCAGCACTTTCGCCGGTTCGAGGTCGAATTCCACCGACCCGCCGAGCGCCACCTTGCCGCTCACCGTCAGCGGCTTCGCCCCGAGCCGCAGTGTGCCGCCCTTGGCGACGCTCAGGTTCCGTACGGTCTGCTTCCCCGCCCGCCGCAGGTCCAGCACCCCCGACCCGGTGACCCGTACGCCGCTGCTGCTGTTCAGGCTCGCCCCGTCCAGCGCCAGCGTCCCCCGGGACACCGTCGTCGCCCCGGTATGGCCGACCGAGCCGGTCAGCGTCACCCGCGCCGTGCCCGCCTGCGTGAAGGAGCCGGACCCGCTGATCCGGGAGAGCGACAGGGCCTTGGTGCGGTTCCGTACGACCAGTGAGCCGTTGTCGACGATGCGGTAGAGGCCGCTCCGGAGCAGGCTGCCGTCGCCGCCGGTCCTCCCGGTGCCGAGGTGGAGCGTCGCGCCCTTCTCGATGGTCGTCGAGCCGTCGTAGTACTGCGCCGCCGCGAACGTGACGTCGTTGCCGGGCACGGACTTGATCACGATGTCCCCGGCGCCCGGCGCGGCGAGCGTGTCGTGGTACTTGCCGCCACCGATGGGGGCGCCCAGGGTCACGGGGCCGTTGTAGGCGAAGGTGAGCCGGCTGCGGACCCCACTGGCCGCATGGAGGTTGATGTAGACCGTCTTCGCCGTGCCCGGCATGAAGATCTGACGGGTCGTGCCGTCGCCCCACTGGACGTCGGCGCCCTCGATGTTCGTACCGCGCTTGTTCAGGTCGTGGGCGACCGGCTTCCAGTTCAGGGACGGGTCGCTGAGCGTGGGGTCGGTGTCGGCGCCGCCGTCGCTCCAGCTGTAGTAGCCGGTCAGGATCACCTTGCTGCCGGGCCGCGAGTGCACGTTGATGTCACTGCCGTACTGACGGTTGTAGAACACCTGCCGCTGCACGACCGTCTGCTGGAGCGGTGTGTCGATGATCCACGAGCCCTGGTTGAGGATCTTCCGCGCCCCGGGCAGCGCCGCCGCCGCGTTGACGCTGCCGAAGGCCGTGCCCGTCCCGTTGTCGAACACCCCCGTGAAGGGATTGTCCGCCGCGAGCTGCAGCGTCCCCCACATGTTCCGCGGCTGCGTCACCAGCCCGGACCCGCTGATGATCCCCAGGTTGAACGCCCGGGTCAGCGACAGCCGCAGCGTCCCGTCCACCCGGATGTTGTCCTGGTTCTGCTGATACCCCGGCGTGTTGTACGGGAAGTGCCCGACCAGTCCGGTCCCGCCGCCCGTCCCGTACTGGAGCGTCGCCCCGCGCTCCACCGTGATCGCCGGCGGGTCCGCGTCGCCGACCGTCACATACGGGTGGTTGCCGCCCGGCACCTTCACCGACTGGTGCTGCCTGGCCCGGGGCAGCGTGAAGTCACTGTCCTTGGCCAGGATCAGCGTCCCGGTGCCGCGCACGGTCAGGGTGCCCGTGCCGCTGATCACCCCGTTGTACGTGGTCGTGCCGGCCGGGACCTTCACCACCGCGTCCCCGGAGAGCACGACGTTGCGGCCGGCCAGGATGTCCGCCGTGATGTCCGCCCCCGCCGCCCGCGCCGCGGTGGCGGGCGCGAACAGCGGTACGGCCAGCACGCAAAGGGCTGCCGCGAGCGATCGTCGTAGTGCCGTCATACCCAGGAGACGCGGGCGGGGACGGCGGATAACAGAAACTACGCGGCGGCTTCCGGATCCCCGCCGAACCGCTCCTGGTACGACTCCAGGTCCTCCTCGGTGATCTTCGCGAAGAGCACCGGCGGGACGGTGAAGGCGGTACCCGCGGGCACCGAGTCCAGGGCGCGGGCCTGGTCGGCGGTGAACCACGCGCGGGTGTCGCCGTCGAGGGCGAACGCCGAGCGCATGGCGGCGCTGCTGGCCGGGATGAAGGGCTCGGAGACGACCGAGTAGAGGTGGATCAGGTTCATCGCCGTGCGCAGGGTGAGGGCGGCGCCGTCCTGGTCGGTCTTGATCTCCAGCCAGGGGGCCTTCTCCTCCAGGTAGGAGTTGCCCGCGCTCCACAGCGCGCGCAGCGCCGCGGAGGCCTTGCGGAACTGCAGGGTCTCCATGTGGCCCTCGTACTCCGCCAGCAGGTCCGCGATCTGCTCGCCGAGCTTCGCCTCGGCCTCACCGGCCTCCCGGCCGGCCGGGACCTCGTCGCCGAACCGCTTGCGGGAGAAGGACAGCACGCGGTTGACGAAGTTGCCGAGGGTGTCGGCGAGATCCTTGTTGACCGTGGCGGCGAAGTGCTCCCAGGTGAAGGAGGTGTCGTCGGACTCCGGCGCGTTGGCCATCAGGAAGTAGCGCCAGTAGTCGGCGGGCAGCAGCTCCAGGGCGGCGTCGGTGAAGATGCCGCGCCGCTGCGAGGTGGAGAACTTGCCGCCGTAGTAGTTGAGCCAGTTGAAGGCCTTGACGTAGTCGACCTTCTTCCACTTGTCGCGGGTGCCCAGCAGCGTCGCCGGGAACATCACGGTGTGGAAGGGGACGTTGTCCTTGGCCATGAACTCGGTGTAGCGGACGTCGGTGTCGACGTCGTACCACCAGGACTTCCAGTCCCGGTTCGCCGGGTCGAGGTCCGCCCACTCCTTCGTGGAGCCGATGTACTCGATCGGGGCGTCGAACCAGACGTAGAAGACCTTGCCCTCGGCCGCCAGCTCGGGCCACGCGTCGGCGGGGACGGGGACGCCCCAGTCGAGGTCACGGGTGATGGCCCGGTCGTGGAGCCCCTCGCTCAGCCACTTGCGGGCGATGGAGGACGCCAGCACCGGCCAGTCCTTGCCGTGCTCGTCGACCCAGGCCTCGACCTCGCCGGCCAGCTTGGACTGGAGGAGGAACAGGTGCTTGGTCTCGCGGACCTCCAGCCGGCTGCTGCCGCTGATGGCCGAGCGGGGGTCGATCAGGTCGGTCGGGTCCAGGACACGGGTGCAGTTCTCGCACTGGTCGCCGCGGGCCTTGTCGTAGCCGCAGTGCGGGCAGGTGCCGACGATGTAGCGGTCGGGCAGGAAGCGCTCGTCGTCCAGGGAGTAGACCTGGCGGATGGCGCGCTCCTCGATGAAGCCGTTGCTCTTCAGCTCGCGCGCGATGGTCTGGGTGATCTCGATGTTCTGCTGCGAGGAGCTGCGGCCGAAGTGGTCGAAGGCCAGGGCGAAGCCGTCGTAGATGGCCTTCTGGGCCTCGTGCTGCTGGGCGCAGAACTCGGCGACCGGCAGACCGGCCTCCTGGGCGGCGAGCTCGGCGGGGGTGCCGTGCTCGTCGGTGGCGCAGATGTAGAGGACGTCGTGGCCGCGCTGGCGCAGATAACGGGAGTAGACGTCGGCCGGGAGCATGGACCCCACCATGTTGCCCAGGTGCTTGATCCCGTTGATGTACGGAAGGGCGCTGGTGATGAGGTGTCGAGCCATTGCCGGCTGCTCCCAGGTCGTTACTGTGGGTGAGATTTTCCTCTACGGACCGTCAATATCGTATCGGACCGCGAGGGACTGACCGGCCGCCCGCAGGGCATACGCGGAGCGGGAGAATCCGCGCCGGTCGGCGCGTTGAGGGGATAACGGGCCCCACTCACCCTCAGTGACTGCACGTGCACATGCACGTGCACATGCACAGGATTTTTTTCGTGGTTATCATCTCCCCCATCTGACAAGGCAGTTCACGGTTCACCCGTTCAAACGCTCCCTGGAGAGTCACATGCGCCACACGTATAACGGCATGGCAGCGACCGAGCTCCGGGGCGCGGCGTGGCAGAAGAGCCGGCACAGCGACGCGAATGGCACTTGCGTGGAAATGGCCGCATTGCCCGACGGCGATGTCGCGGTACGGAATTCACGCTTCCCCGACGGGCCGGCGCTGATATACACGCGGGCCGAGATCGAGTCGTTGATACTCGGCGTCAAGGACGGCGAGTTCGATCACCTAATGTGAGTTTTCTTCCGATTCGGGCAGCCGGAAGAGAGCCCAGACGACCTTTCCGGTGCCACTGATGGGGTGCCAGCCCCAGGTCTCGCTGAACGACTGCACCAGGTGCAGCCCGCGCCCCGACTCCGCGACGAAGTCGGCCACCTTGGTGACCGGCCCGTAGCAGCTGGGGTCACGGACGGCGCACACCACCCGCGTCGACCAACGCACCAGGCTGAGCCGGACAGAGCCGTCCGGGGCATCCTCCGGCAGCGCGTAGCGCAGCGCGTTGGTGACCAGCTCCGAGGCGACCAACTCCACGCCGTCCAGCAGCGCTTCGAGTTCCCAGTGCCGCAGTGTGGCGCGGGTGAAGCGGCGCGCGTCGCGCACGGCCTCGTAGCGGGGCGGGAGCGCGCAGGAGATGGCGCTCGACGGTGACAGCCGCTCAGGGACCAGCCCATTCCATAACGGCTTCGACGCGGTCGCGCCCTCAGTCCACATGCGCACCACCCGGTATCGGCACGTGCAACATCGTCTCTGATCCCCCGGCGACGATGCAAGGGCGGATGCACGTGCATTTGCAAGACTCGATGCATGTGATGCTTCCGTGGCGATCGAGGGTGACGGTTCACATACGCAACGCAGCCGCTTAGTGGCACACTGCTGGTGCCACGGGGAGAAGGTGGGCGTATATGGCGACAGTTCAGCCCGGAAGCGGATCAATGGTGCGCCGCATCCTCCTGGGCTCCCAGCTGCGCAGGTTGCGGGAGTCCAAGGGCATCACCCGTGAGGCGGCGGGCTACTCGATCCGCGCGTCGGAGTCGAAGATCAGCAGGATGGAGCTGGGCAGGGTCAGCTTCAAGGAGCGCGATGTCGCCGACCTGCTCACCCTGTACGGCATCACCGAGGCGTCCGAGCGCGACGCGCTCCTGTCGCTGGTCCGCGAGGCGAACATCGCCGGCTGGTGGCACGGCTACGGCGACGTACTGCCCTCCTGGTTCCAGACGTACGTCGGACTGGAGGAGTCCGCCTCCGAGATCCGCACCTTCGAGGTGCAGTTCGTGCACGGACTGCTGCAGACCGAGGACTACACCCGTCAGGTCTACTCGCTCGGCCACCCCGGGGCGACCAGGGACGAGATCGGGCGCCGGGTCGATCTGCGCCTGGAACGGCAGAAGTTGCTGGTCTCCGAGCGGGCGCCGCGCATCGTGGCGGTCATGGACGAACTCGCCATCCGGCGCCGGGTCGCCGGGCCGCCGGTGATGCGGGCCCAGATCGAGTACCTGCTGGAGATCGGCGAGCGGCCGAACGTGTCGATCCAGGTACTGCCCCTGGAGTACGAGGGATATCCGGCGGCGGGCGGCCGGCCCTTCACGATGCTGCGCTTCCCCGAGTCCGATGTCGCGGACGTGGTTTACGTCGAACAGCTCACCGGCGCCATGTATATCGACAAGCGCGACGAGGTCGACCAGTACGGAAAAGCCATGGAGATCCTGTGTGCGAACAGCCTGTCTCCTGAGAAGACGGCGGCCCGGCTGCGGAATATTCTCCGCGATATGTGACCCTCGGGCTTCACCCGTAGCATGAGCGGGGATCAACTCCTGTGTTCGGCAAGGGGTTACGGGGGTTCGTGAAAGGGACGCTGTGGCCGGTTCTTCTGGTTCTTCTGGTTCTTCTGGTTCTTCTGGTTCTTCTGGTTTCTCTGGTTTCCCGGACTCCTCGGACCACTCGGACTACTCGAACTTCTCGGGGCTCGCCTACCAGTACATCGACGGAGAGTGGCTGCCCGGTGGCGGCTCGTGGGACGTCGTCGACTTCGATCCGTACAACGGGGACAAGATCGCCTCCATCACGGCGGCGACCGTGGAGGAGATCGACCGGGCCTACCGCGCCGCCGAACGCGCCCAGCGGCTCTGGGCGGCGCTCGGACCGCACGAGCGGCGCGGTGTCCTGGAGCGGGCGGCACACGTGCTGGACAAGCGCGGGAGCGAGATCGCCCGGATCATGACCGGCGAACTCGGCAGTACGCAGCCGCGGGCCACCCTGGAGATCGCGCTCGCCGGGGAGGTGCTGCACGAGGCCGCGCGGAGCACCGCCCGGGTCGAGGGCCGGATCGGGCCGTCCCCGGTGGAGGGCGAGGAGAACCACGCCCACCGGCTGCCGGTCGGCGTGGTCGGGGTGATCGGCCCCTTCAACTTCCCGCTGCTGCACGCCCTCACCTCGGTGGCGCCCGCACTGGCACTGGGCAACGCGGTGGTGCTCAAGCCGCACCAGAACACCCCGGTCACCGGCGGCACCCTGGTCGCCAGGATCTTCGAGGAGGCCGGGCTGCCGGCCGGGCTGCTCAATGTCGTGGTCACCGACATAGCGGAGATCGGCGACGCCTTCATCGAGCACCCGGTGCCACGGGTCATCACCTTCACCGGCTCCGACCGGGCCGGCGGCCATGTGGCCTCGGTCGCGGCCCGACACTTCAAGCGCACGGTGCTGGAGCTCGGCGACACCAGCACGGTCGTCGTCCTGGACGACGCCGACCTGGACCGCGCGGCCGACGCCGCCGTCCGCAGCCGGTTCACCGGCCGGGGCCAGCTCTGCACCGCGGCCGGCCGCGTCCTGGTCCACCGCTCGGTGCTGACCGGGTTCGGCGAACGCTTCACCGCGCGGGTGGCCGCCCTGCGGGTCGGCGACCCGGCCGACCCGGACACCCGGATCGGCCCGCTCATCGACCAGTCACAGGCCGACGCCGTCACCGCCCAGGTCGGCCGGGCCGTCGCCGACGGCGCGGTGGTCCTGCTGCGCGGCAGCGCCGACGGCACCCTGGTCTCCCCGACGGTCCTGACCGGCCTGCCGCCCGACGCCCCGGTCCTGCGGCACGAACTCCTGGGTCCGGTCGTGGTGATCGTGCCCTTCGACAGCGACGACGAGGCCGTGGCGATCGCCGGGGACACCCCGTTCGGGCTGAGCGGCGCGGTGCACACCGCCGACGTGGAGCGGGGCGTACGGCTGGCCCGGCGCATCGGGACCGGCGTGATCCAGGTCCACGGCGGCAGCGGCGGCAGCACCGCCGCCGACGCTGCCGACGCCGACGCCGACGCCGACGGACGGCCCGCTCCCGGCCCGCTGAACGGTGACCGGGCCGTGGAGGTCTTCACCACCACCCAGTGGATCTCCGTCCGGCGCGGAACCTGAAGAACCACAAGAAGAACGAGCGTATTTTCACTCGATCGAGTGAAGGGGCGCTTGACATCCCGTCCTCACGCCCCATCCGGTGATCTCATGCGCCGGTGCCGCATTCTTCGATCAGCCCTGGTGACCGGCCACTCGGCAGGTACCTGCGCACGCACCCGAGAGCCGGGTGCGTGGTGGTGGAGCTGCGTGGTGACATCGATGTCGAGGCAGCGGTCGTCATCACGCCGGCCCTGGACGCGCTCACCAGTGGTCCGGGGCCCGACGTGGTGATCGACCTCGGGGCCGTCGACTTCCTGGACTGCTCCGGCCTGTCCGTGCTCTGCCGCGTACGCCGCCGGGCGCACCGGCACGGCCGGCGGCTGCGGCTGGTCTGCGACCACCCGATGACCCTGCGGATCATGCGGGCCACCGGTCTGCTCCCCGCCTTCCGGCCCGTCGCGACCCTGGAGCAGGCACTGGCCGGCTACGACACCTGATCCGAAGCCGCCCCGGCCGCCGTCCGGCCGCCCGGCGCACAGACCGCGGAGACGAACTCCGCGACCCGCTCCTGCGGCAGGTTGCGGGCCACGTCGGCCTCGCTGATCATGCCGATCAGCCGGTGCGCCGGGTGGTCGATCACCGGCAGCCGGCGGACCTGGTGCTCCTCCATCAGCTGGAGCACCTCGTCGATGTCGTCGTCGCCCTCGACGATCAGCGGGCGGCCCCGGGCCAGTTCGCCGGCCGTCACCGTCTCGGGGTCCCGGCCCTCCGCGACGCACCGGAGCACGATGTCCCGGTCGGTGATGATGCCGATCAGCACGTCGTCGTCACCGCAGATGGGCAGCGCCCCGACGTGCTCCTCCCGCATGACCCGCGCGGCGTCGGCCAGCGACTCCCGCTCCCCGACGCACAGGGCGCCCGTGTGCATGATGTCCAGAGCCTTGGTCATGATGGGCCTCCTGTCGAGCCGTCCGGCCGCCGCGCTCCTCCTCCATCGTGGTCCTCCCCCGGGTGTTTCGCCATCGCGCCGGTACGGGCGCACCCTGGAATGGCAGTGACCGGACCGGAGAGTCCCGAGAGAGCGGAGGCGGTCGCCATGCAGACCCTCGTCGGATGGCACATCGAGATGGACTTCCGGGAGGACGGCGCCCGCACCCGGGCCGCCGCCCTCGTCCGCCTCCCGGACGGCACGGAAATCCGTTCCCACGGGCACGCCAACCGCCACCCCTCCGACCCCGGCCAGGAGCGCGTCGGTGAGGAACTGGCGGCGGCCCGCGCCCTCAACGACCTCGCCCGGCAGCTGCTGGGGAAGGCCGCCCACGAGATCGAGGACGTCACGCACATGCCGGCGCATCCGCGCATGTGATTCCGCGCGCCGGGGAGGCGGTACTACTCGCCGGTGCTGTCGGCCTCGGGGTCGACGCCGAGGGTGAGGTGGCCCCGGACGCCCCTGGCGATGTGCCCGGGACGGTAGTGCAGGTGCAGCAGGCCGCCCTGGGCGCCGCCGCCCGGGTAGATGCCGTCCTCGTCGAGCGTGACGCGCCGCGCGGTGTTGGAGACGTACGGCTCGACCTCGGCCGATGCGAGCACCGCCTCCTCGGCGAAGAACAGCTGGCCGGTGTGGGCGGTGTTGCCGCCCTCGTAGCCGTCGTCGGTGAGGGTGCCGCCGACGTGGACCTTGACGTGGATGTGCACACAGCGGCCCGGGTACCAGCCGGGGAAGACGGTCCGGAAGTGGGCGATGCCGTGCCGGTCGGTGAACTGCGAACCGCGCAGGAACGTCAGGTCGTTGGTCGGCTCCGCGTGTCCGCCGCCACCGCCGCCGGGGCCGCCGCTGGGCGGTGGGCCGGTGGGGGCGTCGGTCGGAGGCGGACCGCCGCCGCCGGGGCCCGCGGCGTCGTAGCCGGAGTAGACGCCGGACGCGTCGCAGTGCCAGATGTCGACGGCGGCGTGCCTGAGCGGCCTGCACGTCTCGGCGTCGATCACCTTCAGGCGCAGGTCCAGCGGGATGCCGGCACGGTCCTCGGTGATGTCACGACGGAACAGGTCGTAGTCGAGGTAGTACGGGCCCTCGGTGGTCTCGGCGGTGAGCGCGTAGCACGCGTCCGCCGACGAGTCGGCCGTCGCCGCCGCCGGGGCCTCCGTGGGGGAGGAGGCCGCGGCGGCCGCGGCGCCGCCGATGCCCAGGGCCGCGACACCGACACCGGCACCACCGGCGGCCAGGACCCGACGCCTGGTCAGTTCACTGCTCTGTGGGGGGAATTGAATGTCTGTCATGTACATGAGGCTATAAGGAACGTGCCGCGTGGAGACTGTGCGCGAGCTGTGAAAACGGATTCGCCCCCGGAGGCGGTGGCCTCCGGGGGCGGAATCCTTTCGTAGCAGGCTACTTCGCCGGCTACTTCGCGGGCTTGGCCGCCTGCGGCTTGCGCAGCTGGATGTGCAGTTCGCGCAGCCGTGTCTCGTCGACCTCGCTCGGGGCACCCATCAGCAGGTCCTGGGCGTTCTGGTTGAGCGGGAAGGCGATGGTCTCGCGGATGTTGGGCTCGTCGGCGAGCAGCATGACGATGCGGTCGACACCCGGGGCGATGCCGCCGTGCGGCGGGGCGCCGAAGTGGAAGGCGCGCAGCATGCCGCCGAACTCGGCCTCCACGGTGTCGCGGTCGTAGCCCGCGATCTCGAAGGCCTTGTACATGACGTCGGGTTCGTGGTTACGGATGGCGCCGGACGACAGCTCCACACCGTTGCACACGATGTCGTACTGCCAGGCCAGGATGGACAGCGGGTCCTTGGTCTCCAGCGCCTCCAGGCCGCCCTGCGGCATGGAGAACGGGTTGTGGGAGAACTCGATCCGCCCGGTGTCCTCGTTCTTCTCGAACATCGGGAAGTCGACGATCCAGCAGAACCGGAAGACGTTCTCCTCGAAGTGGCCGGCCCGGCGCGCGGCCTCGACCCGGACCGGGGCCATGATCCTGGAGACCTCGTCGAACTCGCCCGCGCCGAAGAAGACCGCGTGCCCCGGCCTGGCGTCCACGGCCGCCAGCAGCGCCTTGGTGTCGTCCTCGGTGAGGAACTTGGCGATCGGGCCGGTCAGCGTCAGGTCCTCGCCGACCCGGACCCAGGCCAGACCCTTGGCGCCGTGCTCGACCGCGTACTCACCGAGCCCGTCGAAGAACTTGCGCGACTGTCCCGCCGTGTCCGGCACCGGAAGCGCCCGGACGTGCTTGCCGGCGAAGGCCTTGAAGCCGCTGTCGGCGAAGACCGACGAGACGTCGACCAGCTCCAGCTTGGCCCGCAGGTCGGGCTTGTCGTTGCCGTACTTGACCAGCGACTCCCGGAAGGGGATGCGCGGGAAGGGGGAGGTGACGTGCCGCCCGCCGCCGAACTCCTCGAAGACGTCCGTCATGACCTTCTCGATGACGCCGAAGACATCCTCCTGCTCGACGAAGCTCATCTCGACGTCGAGCTGGTAGAACTCGCCGGGCGAGCGGTCGGCGCGGGAGTCCTCGTCGCGGAAGCAGGGCGCGATCTGGAAGTAGCGGTCGAAACCGGCGATCATCAGCAGCTGCTTGAACTGCTGCGGCGCCTGCGGCAGCGCGTAGAACCTGCCGGCGTGGACGCGCGAGGGCACCAGGAAGTCGCGGGCACCCTCGGGGGAGGTCGCCGACAGGATCGGGGTGGCCAGCTCGTTGAAGCCGAGCGCCGTCATCTCCCTGCGCAGGAAGGAGATGACCTGCGTGCGCAGCATGATGTTGCGGTGCATGCGCTGCCTGCGCAGGTCGAGGAAGCGGTTGGTGAGCCGGGCCTCCTCGTTGGCGTTGTCCTCCGGGAAGACCGGGAAGGGCAGCGGGTCGGCGGCGCCGAGCACCTCGAAGGAGGAGACCTCGACCTCGACCTCACCGGTCGGCAGGTCGGGGTTGACGTTTTCCGCGCTGCGCGCGACGACCCGGCCGTCGATCCGGATCACGGACTCCTTGGACTGGCCGCTCAGCGCGTCGTACGCGGGCGAGCCCGGCCGGACGACCAGCTGGACGAGGCCGTAGTGGTCCCGCAGGTCGACGAAGAGGATGCCGCCCAGATCGCGACGATTGTGCAGCCAGCCGCTCAGGCGCACGTCGGCGTCTACGTCAGTGGCGCGCAGTTCACCGCAGGTGTGGGACCGGTACCGATGCATCTCGTTCGTCCAAGTCGTCGGATTCGTTGAAGTACGTGGATGTACGTCGATTACGTGGATTTCGCAGCAGGGCCCTAATAGCCTACCGGCGACAGGGCCCCCGCCCGCATTCGTATGATCCGGCCATATCGCAATAAAGTGGAGCAATGCGCACCGAGGACGTGCTCGCCGCCGTGGACACCGGAGTCTGGCGGTGGACCAATGACGACGACGTGTACCTCGACGCCGTGACCGCCCGCCTTCTCGGCATCAACGACGGCGGCGAAGCGGTCACCGTACACGTGGGCGCCGTGCGCTCCTGCTACCACGCCTCGGACTACGTGGAGATGCTCTCGGCGGTCGCGCTGGCCATCGTCGAGCGCCAGGTGGCCGAGACGGTGCTGCGGGTGGTGAACCCCGACCACACCGTGCTGCGCACCGTCATGATGCGCACCTGGGCGGTGACCCGGCCCGACGGCTGGCCGGCCGAGATGGTCGGCACGGTGCACGAGGTGCGCACCTCCGCCGGCACCGCGGCGGACGCCCCGGGCACGCCCGGTCACCCCGGCGACTGGCGGCGCTCCCGGGAGGCGTTCCTGCTGGACGCCGGACGGGCACTGGCCGAGGCGGGCAGCACGGAGGCGGTGCTGCGGGTGGCCGCGGGGCTGTCCATGCCCGGGTTCTCCCCGGAGGGTTTCGCCGTGTTCGGGGTGGAGGGCGACCGCCTGTCGGTCATAGGGCACCAGGGCCAGCGGCCCGGCGACGAGGTGCCGTTCGTGGAGATGCCCCTGGCCACCGACTATCCGGCCGCCGAGGTGGTCCGTACCGGCCACGCGGTGTACCTGTCCGGCGCGAAGGCGTACGAGGAGCGGTATCCGACGACCTGGCCGCTGGCCGGCAGGTTCGGCCGGCAGTCCTGGGCCTTTCTGCCGCTGATCGTGGCCGGCCGGCCGATCGGCGCCTGGCTGGCCGCCTTCGGGGACCAGGTGGCCTTCACCCCGGACGAGCGGTCGGTGCTGACCACCGTCGCCCGCATGCTCGCCCAGGCCCTGTCCCGTACCAACCTCCACGAGTCCGAGCGCGAGCTGTCCGACGGCCTCCAGCGCACCATGCTCCCGGCCGGTCCCCCCGGCGTCGAGGGGCTGTCGCTGGCCGCCCGCTACGTGCCCACCGGCGGCGGCCTCCAGGTCGGCGGCGACTGGTACGACGTGATCGACCTGCCCACCGGGCGTACCGCCGTGGTCATCGGCGACGTCCAGGGCCATGACATACAGGCGGCCGGGCTGATGGGCCAGCTCCGGATCGCGCTGCGCGCCTACGCCGCCGAGGGGCACCACCCGGACGCGGTGATGTCGCGGACCTCCCGGTTTCTGGCCGGGCTCACCCAGGAGCGGTTCGCCACCTGCCTCTATATGGAGGTCGACCCCGACGCCGGCACGCTCGACGTCGTACGGGCCGGCCATCCCGATCCGGTGATCCGGCTGACCGACGGCACCACCCTGCCCCGGCACACCCGGGGCGGGCTGCCGCTGGGCATCCTCCCCGACAGCGACTACCCCACGACCCGGCTGGAGCTGTCCCCCGGCGAGATCCTGCTGCTGTGCACCGACGGGCTGATCGAGACCGGCGGCCACGACATGGAGACCGGCCTCAAGCGGCTGGGCGCCGTCCTGAGCACCGGTCTGGTCGACGGGAGCCTGGAGACCCTCGCCGACACCCTGGTCGAGGCGGTCCACGGCCCCCTCTCCCACCGCACCACCGGCCCGCTCTCCGACCGCCGCGAGGACGACATCGCACTGCTGCTGATGCGCCGCGAGGTGGAGGGCGCGACCTGCGACCTGCCCTCCCGGCGGATCTTCCTCACCGTCTCGCAGTCCGAGCCCCGGCAGATCAGCGAGGCCCGGCACGAGATCCGCGCCCTGCTGCACGACTGGCAGGTGCCGGACCACGTGGACGCGGCGGTGCTGCTCGTCTCCGAGCTGGTCACCAACGTCCTGGTGCACACCGACGAGAACGCCGCCCTGACCGCCCGCCTGCTCGGCATGCCCGGCGGCCGGCGGCTGCGGATCGACGTGACCGACGGCAACGACGACATGCCGCACCGCCGCACCCCCGGCGAGATGGCCTCGTCGGGGCGCGGGCTGCTGCTGATCGAGAGCCTCGCCGACACGTGGGGCGTCGAACCCCGCGGGGACGGCAAGTCCATCTGGTTCGAGCTGTACGAGCGGTAGGCAGCGGTACGCTGGCCGTGTGTACGGCTACGACCAGAACGTGAACCCGCAGGGCGCCGCACCACCGATGGCCGGGGGCATGCCGGGGGCCGGTTACCCCGAGCCCTCACCGCCGTCCCTGGCCGACGCCGTCCGCGCCTTCACCACCGGCTCCATGTCGGCCGAGGACTTCCAGGCGGTCTTCGCCTCGTCCAAGGTCTACTGCCCGCGCGGTGACAACCCCGGCTTCCTGGCGCTGCACGACACGCAGCAGCCGGTGATCCCGATGTTCACCTCGCTCAAGGAGCTGCGCCGCTACGCGGGCAAGGACTCCAAGTACTTCGTGATCACGGGCGCCGAGGTCCTGGACCTCCTCCCGACCGGCTACGGCTTCGTGCTGGACATGGAGGGCCAGCACCGGATGGTCTTCGACGCCAAGGCCGTGGAGCAGATGGTCGACTTCACGATGCGTCGTATGTATGGCTAGACGCCATTGCTTCGCAGACGGCTGGACGCCATTGCTTCGCGGACGGCTAAACGCCGTTGCTTCGCAGGTGGCTGGACGTCATTGCTCCGCGGACGGCTGGGAATACTTTGCAGATGTTCACCATTCAACTAAATTGAAAGTTGAACATCTGACCATCCCGGACCAGGAAGGCCCACCATGCCCGCCGTGACCGTAGAGAACCCGCTCAGCCTGCCGCGCGTCCCGGCCCCCGCGGAGGGCACCGCGCGCCGCGCGCTCCAGGTGACCACCGCCCCCAGCGGCTTCGAGGGCGAGGGCTTCCCCGTCCGCCGCGCGTTCGCGGGCATCGACTACAAGAACCTCGACCCGTTCATCATGATGGACCAGATGGGCGAGGTGGAGTACGCCCCGGGCGAGCCCAAGGGCACCCCCTGGCACCCGCACCGCGGCTTCGAGACCGTCACCTACATCATGGACGGCACCTTCGTCCACCAGGACTCGCACGGCGGTGGCGGCACCATCACCAACGGCGACACCCAGTGGATGACGGCGGGCAGCGGCCTGCTGCACATCGAGACCCCGCCGGAGTCCCTGGTCATGAGCGGCGGCCTCTTCCACGGCCTCCAGCTCTGGGTCAACCTGCCCAAGCGCGACAAGATGATCCCGCCGAAGTACCAGGACATCGGCAGCGGCAACATCAAGCTGCTCGCCTCCCAGGACGGCGGCGCCCTCATCCGCGTCATCGCCGGCGAGGTCGGCGGCCACGCGGGCCCCGGTGCCACCCACACCCCGATCACCATGATCCACGCCTCCGTGAACCCCGGCGCCGAGCTGACCCTGCCCTGGCGCGAGGACTTCAACGCCCTCGCGTACGGCCTGGCCGGCCGCGGCTTCGCGGGCCCGGAGGGCCGCCCGTTCCGGATGGGCCAGTCCGTGGTCTTCGGCCGCGGCGACTCCCTCACCATCCGGGCGGACGAGACCCAGGAGTCCCGCAGCCCCAACTTCGAGGTCGTCCTGCTCGGCGGGCTGCCGATCCGCGAGCCGATGATGCAGTACGGCCCGTTCGTGATGAACACCCACGCCGAACTGGCCCAGGCCTTCGAGGACTTCCAGGCCGGCCGCCTCGGGACGATCCCGGCCGGCGCCTGACCCGTCGGACTCCCGTGACCCCGTCACGGGAGTTCCGTCACAGTTGGCCGGGTAGGGGTTGCAACTTATTACCGACCGGTAGCATCATGACTTACCGGTAAGTGACAAAGCTGCGAGGACTGCGTACCCACACGTTCACGCCCCTCCCGACCCCGACGGAGCCGTCGCCATGGGCCACTACAAGTCAAACCTCCGCGACATCGAGTTCAACCTCTTCGAGGTCCTCGGCCGCGACAAGCTCTACGGCACCGGCCCCTTCGCCGAGATGGACGTGGAGACCGCCAAGGACATCCTGTCCGAGCTGGCCCGCCTCGCCGAGAACGAGCTGGCCGAGTCCTTCGCGGACACCGACCGCAACCCGCCGGTCTTCGACCCGGAGACCAACACCGCGCCGGTCCCGGACACCTTCAAGAAGAGCTACCAGGCCTTCATGGACTCCGAGTACTGGCGCCTGGGACTGCCCGAGGAGATCGGCGGCACCACCGCGCCGGCCACCCTCATCTGGTCGTACGCGGAGCTGATCCTCGGCTCGAACCCGGCGATCTGGATGTATTCCTCCGGCCCGGCCTTCGCCGGCATCCTCTACTCCGAGGGCAACGAGACCCAGAAGCACATCGCCAAGCTCGCGGTGGACAAGCAGTGGGGCTCCACCATGGTCCTCACCGAGCCGGACGCCGGCTCGGACGTGGGCGCGGGCCGCACGAAGGCCGTCGAGCAGGAGGACGGCTCCTGGCACATCGAGGGCGTCAAGCGCTTCATCACCTCGGGCGAGCACGACATGTCCGAGAACATCATCCACTACGTGCTGGCCCGCCCCGAGGGCGCCGGCCCCGGCACCAAGGGCCTGTCCCTGTTCATGGTGCCGAAGTACGAGTTCGACTTCTCCACCGGTGAGCTGGGCGAGCGCAACGGCGTCTACGCGACCAATGTCGAGCACAAGATGGGCCTGAAGGCCTCCAACACCTGCGAGATGACCTTCGGCGACCAGCACCCCGCCAGGGGCTGGCTGATCGGCGACAAGCACGACGGCATCCGCCAGATGTTCCGGATCATCGAGTTCGCCCGGATGATGGTCGGCACGAAGGCCATCGCCACCCTCTCCACCGGCTACCTCAACGCGCTGGAGTACGCCAAGGAGCGCGTCCAGGGCACCGACCTGTCGCAGTTCATGGACAAGACCGCGCCCAAGGTCACCATCACGCACCACCCCGACGTGCGCCGCTCGCTGATCACCCAGAAGGCGTACGCCGAGGGCATGCGCGCCCTCGTCCTCTACACCGCCTCCGTCCAGGACGCGATCGCCGCCGCCGAGACGGCCGGCGAGGAGGCCACCGCGCTGCACGCGCTCAACGACCTGCTGCTGCCCATCGTCAAGGGCTACGGATCCGAGAAGTCCTACGAGCAGCTGGCCCAGTCCCTGCAGACCTTCGGCGGCTCCGGCTACCTGCAGGAGTACCCGATCGAGCAGTACATCCGGGACGCCAAGATCGACACCCTCTACGAGGGCACCACCGCGATCCAGGGCCAGGACTACTTCTTCCGGAAGATCGTCCGTAACCAGGGCGCCGCGCTGACCACCCTCTCCGAGGAGATCAAGAAGTTCCTCGCCGAGGCCGTCGGCGGCGAGGAACTGGCCGGCGCCCGCGAGCAGCTCGCCAAGTCCGCCGTCGACCTGGAGGCCATCGTCGGCACCATGCTGACCGACCTGGCCGGCACCGAGCAGGACGTCAGGAACATCTACAAGGTCGGCCTCAACGGCACCCGCCTGCTGCTCGCCTCCGGCGACGTCGTGGTCGGCTACCTGCTGCTCAAGGGCGCCGCCGTGGCCGCCGAGAAGCTGGCCGCCGGCGCCTCCGCCAAGGACGTGCCGTTCTACACCGGCAAGATCGCCGCCGCGAAGTTCTTCGCCGCGAACGTGCTGCCGCAGGTGGCCGTGCAGCGGTCCATCGCCGAGACCGTCACGCTCGACGTGATGGACCTCCCGGAGGAGGCCTTCTAAGCATCTGGGCCGCGTTTGTCCTCGATCGCCGGACGGGCTGGACTTCCGCCCGTCCGGCGGCCGGACCGCGCGTGTTCCACCACGTCCTGACAAGGTTCTCAGAGCGTACTCAGAGGTTCATGCGGGCGGCACCCGGCCGGGCGGCTACCTATCCTGGACCCATGAGCGCGCACCCCCACTTCGACCGCAGCCATACCGACGACCTCGCGGCCTTCATCGCCGCCAGCCCGTCGCAGTACCACGCGGTCGCCGGCGCCGCCGCCCGCCTGGAGAAGGCCGGATTCCGGCAGGTCGGCGAGACCGAGGCCTGGGACGGCGAGACCGGCGGGAAGTACGTGCTGCGCGGTGGCGCCATCATCGCCTGGTACGTCCCCGCCGACGCCCGGCCCGAGACACCGTTCCGGATCGTGGGGGCGCACACCGACTCCACCAACCTGCGGATCAAACCGGTGCCCGACACCGCCTCGTACGGGTGGCGGCAGATCGCCGTCGAGATCTACGGAGGGGCGCTGCTCAACTCCTGGCTCGACCGCGATCTGGGCCTGTCCGGCCGGATCGTGCTGCGGGACGGCAGCACCCGCCTGGTCAACGCCGACCGGCCACTGCTGCGCGTCCCGCAGCTCGCCGTCCACCTCGACCGGGGCGTCAACGAGAACGGCCTCAGCCTCGACAAGCAGCGGCACATGCAGCCCGTCTGGGGCCTCGGCGCCCTCGACGAGGGCGCCCTGGTCCGGCTGGTCGCCGACGAGGCCGGCGTCGAACCCGGTGAGGTCGTCGGCTGGGACCTCATGACGCACGACGTCCAGCCCGCGGCCTACCTCGGCCGCGACCGCGAGTTCCTGGCCGTCGGCCGCCTGGACAACCTGCTGTCCGTCCACGCCGGCACCGCCGCCCTCAGCGCCGTCGCCACCAGCGGTACGGAGCTGCCGTACATCCCGGTCCTCGCCGCCTTCGACCACGAGGAGAACGGCAGCGAGTCCGACACCGGCGCCGGCGGCCCGCTCCTCGGCAACGTCCTGGAACGCTCGGTCTTCGCCCGCGGCGGCTCCTACGACCACCGGGCCCGCGCCCTGGCCGGCAGCGTCTGCGTCTCCGCCGACACCGGCCACGCCGTCCACCCCAACTACGCCGAGAAGCACGACCCCACCCACCGCCCGCTCCCCAACGGCGGCCCCATCCTCAAGGTCAACGTCAACCAGCGTTACGCCACCGACGGCACCGGCCGCGGTATCTTCGCCGCCGCCTGCGACAAGGCGGGCGTCCCGTGGCAGGCCTTCGTCTCCAACAACGCCATGCCCTGCGGCACCACCATCGGCCCGATCACCGCCGCCCGGCACGGCATCACCACGGTCGACGTCGGCGTGGCGATCCTGTCCATGCACTCCGCCCGCGAACTGTGCGGCGCCGACGACCCGTTCCTGTTGGCCAGCTCCCTGAAGGCCTTCCTGGAGGGCTGAGGTCCGGCCCGCCGCGCCCCGGGGCGGAACCGTCACGAGGTCAGGATCGTGTCGTCACGGAACCGTTAAGAAACCTCTCAGATAATGGTGATCATCACACAGCGAACCGCTTCACGGGGGATCACCACCATGCGACTGCTCCACGCCTTTGCCGCCGTCACCGCCACGTCGGCCCTCGCCCTGACGCTCACCGCCTGCGGGGGGAACGGCGACGACAGCGCCGGCGCCGGCACCGCGAGCGGCTCGCCGTCGGGGGCCGGGTCGTCCTCCGCGCCGGCGGCCTCCTCACCGGCCTCCTCACCGGCTTCGGCCTCCGGCGGGACCGGTGACGGTACGGCGGACAACGCCGGGGCCACGAAGGCCGCGGGCGCCGACCGGTGCCGGACCGCCGGGCTGGCCTTCGGCTTCGGCGACGGTGACGGCACGGTCAGCAGCTCCGACGACCAGCAGCACCTGGCGGTGGTGCTCAAGAACAAGGGCGCCGCCGCCTGCACCCTCCAGGGCTTCCCGGGGGTGGACCTGAAGTCCTCGGGCGGTAGCTGGTCGCTGTCCCGGAGCAGCGTGACGCCGAAGAAGGTCACCCTGGCGCCGGGCGCGAGCACGACGTTCACCATCACGTTCCTGCCGTGGACGAAGGACGGCGGCACCGAGTTCAAGGCGACGTCGGTGATCGTCACCCCGCCGAACGAGACCACGTCCACCACCCTGGCCTGGCCCGGCGGCAGCGTGCTGCTGCAGGACGGCGCCACCCACCCGGGCAGCTACACCGGGCCGGTCGGCGGCTGAGCCCCCGGCCGCCCCGGCCACCCGACTGTGTGCCTGCTGTGAAGATGGGCCTATGATCGAACCCACCGGTAACAGCAGGCGCGCAGGTATCACCGCGGACGGCCATGGGACCGGTTCTGACTGAACTCCAGTCCTGTGGGGGGACCTTGATGAGCCGCATGAGACTCAGATATGCCGCGCTCGCCTGCGCGTCGACGGCCGTGACGCTGGTGGTGGGGCTCGCCCCGGCCGCGTCGGCCGCGCCCGGCGTGGCGCCGGTGCTGCTGGAGGCCGGCAGCGTGCAGGGCGACAACGGCGTACTGGCGGTGACGGCGTCCTCGGACAGCGCGATCCGGCACATCACCGCGCACTTCTTCCCCCGTTGGGGCGAGGACACCGGCACCGAGGCCGGGACGACGCAGGACTTCACCCTGGAGTCCGGTACCGCCGACAACGGCGTCTGGCACAGCTCGCAGCCGGTCCAGCTGGCCGAACCCGGCGACTACCGCACCGTCATCGAGCTGACCGACGCCGACGGCGACTCGACGGAGACCGCCGACGGCTCCCTCGACTACAACTGGGCGGCGGTCTTCGAGTCCTTCACCGCCACCCCGGCGCGGCCGGACTGGTTCCACCAGGAGGTCACCGTCAGCGGCCGGCTGGTCCGCCGTCACCCGGGCACCCGCGAGCGGCTGCCGATGGGCGGCGTCCCGGTGCACCTGCTCGGCCTCGACGACTCCGGCGCCGCGGTCACCGCGACCACCGACGCCGACGGCCGCTTCACGCGGACGTACCTGCCGCAGCGGGACGGCGGGGTGAGCGGCTACTACAACTCCTGGGACGGCTCGCCCTACGCGATCAGCACCGCCACCGGTCCGGCGGCTCGGGTCACCATCGCCCAGTCCGCCACCCGCGTCACCCTCGACGCCAAGAACGTGAACACCACGCCCGGCCGGACCGCGACCGTCAGCGGCCGCGCCCAGGTCCTGCGCGCCGACGGCACCTGGCAGCCGCTGGCCGGCCAGACCGTCACCCTCGACCCGCAGGGCGAGGACGGCGGTGCCACCGCCACCGCGCGGACCGGCACCGACGGCCGGTTCAGCGCCGGTCTGAGCCCGCGCGGCACCAGCGCCGTCAATGTGACCGTCGGCAGCGACTACGAGGGCTTCGTGGCCGGCAGCCCGGTGGAGGTCGCCCGGATCCATGTCGCGGGACCGACCGCGATCACCGGCTTCGTCGCCACGCTGGACAAGCACTCGCAGCTCACCGTGAGCGGCACCCTGGACACCGGCGAGCGGCAGCCGGACTCCTCGCTGGTCGGCATCGAGTACTCCAAGGACGGCCGCACCGGCTGGAAGCTCGTCAAGACCCTGACGACCGGCGTCGACGCGGGCGTCGGTGACTTCAAGGGCACCTTCGACGCCCCCTCGCAGGGCTACTGGCGCGCCCGCTACACGGGTACCCCGGACTTCGCCGGATCCGTCGGCGGCCCGCTCTCCGTCCGGCGTACGCCCACCCGGATCACCGGCGGCAACGCCTCGCCGGAGCCGGTCCGCAAGGGCCGGACCATCACGGTCACCGGCACCCTCCAGCGTGACCCCTCCGGCAGCTGGAAGGCGTACGCCGGCCGGCAGGTCACCGTCCTGTTCCGGGCCAAGGGCGCGTCCGCCTGGCAGGTGATGGGCACCGTGACCACCAAGTCCGACGGCACCTTCGGCCGGGGCTTCACCGCGAAGAAGGACGGCACCTGGGTGGCCTCCTTCGGCGCCCCCGACAGCAAGCACCTCGCCTCCTCCGGCCGCGAGGACTACGTCGACGTGCGGTGACCCCGTATGCCGAAGGGAGCCCCGTCCGCGATGCGGACGGGGCTCCCTTCGGCATACGTGTTGTATCTATGATGTGGTCATCATGAATGCCGCAGGCAGTACGGTCAGCCCGGTCAGCACGATCCCCAAGCCGCCGCCCGCCGCGGAGCGGGTCTACACCCACGTCAAGCAGGCGGTCCTGGACCGCCGTTACGAGGGCGGCACCCTGCTCAGCGAGGGCGAACTCGCCGAGGCGGTCGGGGTGTCGCGCACCCCCGTGCGCGAGGCCCTGCTGCGGCTGGAGGCCGAAGGCCTGCTGAAGCTCTACCCGAAGAAGGGCGCCCTGGTCCTGCCGGTCTCCGCACAGGAGATCGCGGATGTCGTCGAGACCCGGCTGCTGGTGGAGCTGCACGCGGCGGCCAAGGTCGCCCCGGCCGCACCGCGCCTGCTCGCCCGGCTCGAAGAGCTGCTGGAGGAACAGCGGGGCCACGCCGCCACCGGCGACCTGAGCGCCTTCGCCGCCGCGGACCGCTGCTTCCACGCGGAGATCGTCCGGGCGGCCGGGAACCGCATCCTGGCCCAGCTGTACGATCAGTTGAGGGACCGTCAGCTGCGGATGGGGGTGGCGACGATGCACGCCGATCCGGGGCGCATAGCCAAGAACATCGCGGAACACACCGAGATCCTCGAAGCCCTCCGCGCGGGGGACACCGCCTCCGCGCGGGCCCTGGTCGAACGGCACGTCACCTGGGTGAAGTTCATCGCCAGGGGCGATTCGTGAACCGCACGTACGACGTGACCGCCGAACCGCCCGGCGGCCGGCAGGCCGTCGCGGTCTGGTCGATCGGCACCCTGGTCTACATGGTCGCGGTGGTCCACCGCACCAGCCTCGGCGTGGCCGGCATCGACGCCGCCGCGCGCTTCCACATCGGCGCCTCCGCCCTGTCGACCTTCTCCATCCTCCAGGTGCTGGTCTACGCCGGTATGCAGATACCCGTGGGCCTGATGGTCGACCGGCTCGGCACCAAGCGGGTACTGACCATCGGCATCGTGCTGTTCACCGTGGGCCAGCTGGGCTTCGCCCTGTCCCACGGCTACGGACCGGCGCTGGCCTCCCGGGCCGTGCTGGGCTGCGGCGACGCGATGACGTTCGTGAGCGTGCTGCGGCTCGGCTCCCGCTGGTTCCCGGCCCGGCGCGGCCCGATGGTCGCCCAGGGCGCCGCGCTGTTCGGGGTCGCGGGCAACCTGATGAGCACGGTGCTGCTGGCCCGCCTCCTGCACAGCGCCGGCTGGACCGCGACCTTCACCGGCACGGCGCTCGGCGGCGCGCTCGTCCTCGTACTGGTCCTGCTGTTCATGAAGGACCACCCCCAGGGCTTCGAGCCGGCGCCCGCCGAGCACCACGGGGCGGGCTATGTGAAGCGGCAGATCGCGGCGTCCTGGCGGGAGCCGGGGACCCGGCTGGGCATGTGGGTCCACTTCACGACGCAGTTCTCCGGCATGGTGTTCCTGCTGCTGTGGGGACTGCCGTACCTGGTCCAGGCGCAGGGCCTGTCCCGGGAGGCGGCCGGCTCGCTGCTGACCCTCGTCGTGATCGCCAACATGGTCTTCGGCATGCTCTTCGGCCAGATCGTCGGACGCCACCACGGCGCGCGGATGCCACTGGTCCTCGGTGTGATCGCGGCGACGGGAACCATCTGGGCGGTCGTCCTGGCCTGGCCGCAGTCCCACGCCTCGCTGTGGCTGCTGATCGTGCTCTGCGTGGTCCTGGGGTCCTGCGGCCCCGCCTCGATGGTCGGCTTCGACTTCGCCCGCCCCGCCAACCCGCCCGAGCGCTTCGGCACCGCCAGCGGCATCGTCAACATCGGTGGCTTCGCCGCCTCGATGGTCGCCCTCTTCGCCATCGGCGTGCTGCTGGACGCCACCGGCGACAACTACCGTGTCGCCTGGTGCAGCGTCTTCGTCCTGCAGGCCGTGGGGTTGAGCCAGATCCTGCGGCTGCGCGGCCGGGCCGCCCGGCTGGAGCGGCAGCGGGTCGCCGTCAGCCGGGTGGAAAGCGTCCACGTCCCCGCGGGAACCTGACGGCACCTCGGGGTTCCTGACGGACCCTCAGGGACGTGAACGCCGCGAACGCCCGGCCACCGGCTACGGCGTGACCGCGATGTGAGCCAGTATCCGGTCGGCCAGCGCGTCGTCGCCCTCGACCTTGACCCGGTCGGCCACCCCCTGCGGGCGCACCCGGCCGCAGGCCAGCCGGACGAACGTCTCCCAGTCCATGGTCAGCGTCACCGCGGGACCGAGCGAGACACTGCCGTCCACGGTGCCGCGGCCCTGGTCGTCGACCCGGACCGTGCGCAGGAACTCCACCTGCCCGTGGACATCGAGGACCACCGCGGAACCGGGCTTGGCGCCCGCGTCCTTGGCGATCACCTTCGGCATCGCGGCGAGCAGCCAGTCCCGCGCGATCAGGGCACCCGGGGAGTCCAGGTTGCCCGGAGAGCGCAGGGCGCGGCGCAGATCCTGCTCGTGCGCCCAGACGTCGAACGCCCGCTGCCTGAGCTGGTCCTCCAGGGTCGCCTCGCCGAAACCGGGGTTGCGCACGGTCGTACCGGCGGCACGTGCCTCGTTCCGCAGCTGACGGGAGCGGCGGATGATCGTGTACTCCAGCTCCGAGGTCATCTCCGGCGCGGTGTGGTGACGCCGCTTGTCGACCGGCACCTCCATGTAGCGGGCGAACTCGCTGTGGATGTGCCGCAGGTCCATCGGGAGCGTGTGGATGGGGCGCGGATCGCCGAGCAGCTCGCACTCGTAGCCGATGACATGCGACACGACGTCGCGCACGGACCAGTAGGGGCACTCGGTGGCCCGGCTCCACTCGCCCTCGGCGAGGGGACCGACCAGCTCGGCTATGGATTCTACGGAGTGGGTCCAGGCATCGATGAACGGCTGGAGCTTGCTGTCGGTCACGGGACCCCTCGACGGTCGGGCGCGGTCGTAGTGGTGTGCGCCTAAATTACGCTGCGCAGTGACACCACGGGAGTGCTTTCGTGTGACGATCGTAGGCCTGTATTGATGTCCGGAACTCATGGACGGTGGTACCGTGCGCGTTTCTCTGCTCCAGATCGACGTGGACCCGGCCGAAACGGTCGAAGCCCGACGCGAGCGGGTCGCCGAGCTCGTGCGCGCCCAAGCAGGCTCTGACCTGGTCGTTCTTCCCGAACTGTGGACCGTCGGCGCCTTCGCGGCGGAGCTTTTCGAGGCCGAGGCGGAGACCGCGGACGCCGCCGGACGCACCGTGCGGGCGATGTCCGCGGCCGCGCTGGACGCGGGCGTCTGGCTGCACGCGGGTTCGATTCCCGAGCGGGCGTCCGACGGTTCGCTCTACAACACCTCGCTGCTGCTGTCGCCCGACGGTGAACTCCGGCACACCTATCGCAAGATCCACCGCTTCGGCTTCGACCAGGGCGAGGCCGTCCTGATGGCGGCGGGGCGCGACCTGGTCACCGCCGAACTCCCCGGCCCCGCCGTCCTCGGCCTCGCCACCTGCTACGACCTGCGCTTCCCCGAGCTCTTCCGGCTCCTGGTCGACGCCGGCGCGGGCATCCTCGTCGTCCCGGCCGGCTGGCCCGAGCGGCGCCGCGAGCACTGGACCCTGCTGGCCCGGGCCCGGGCCGTGGAGTCCCAGGCCTACGTCCTGGCGGTCGGCACCGCCGGCACGCACGCGGGCGTGCGGCTGGCCGGCCACAGCATCGCCGTCGACCCGTGGGGCGCCGTCCTGGCCGAGGCCGGACCGGACGAGCAGGTCCTCACCGTCGACATCGACCCGGCCCTGGTCGCCAAGACCCGGGCCGACTTCCCGGTCCTGCGCGACCGGCTGCTCGGAATCCCTACCCCTCCCGCTCCTCCTCGTCATCCCGCCCGGTGAGCCGGTCCACGCACACCGCGACCGCGACGAGCACGCCCGCGTCGGCGTCCTCCCGCTCGATCTCCACGGCGTAGGTGTCCCGCGGCCGGAACCACTTCCGGCTGATCCGGGCCAGCCTCTCGCCCTCGTAATCGATGTCGAACTCCTTGCCGACCAGGTCGCCGCGCACCTCCAGCTCCTCACCGCTCTCCGGCCTCACCCGGCAGCTGTCCCGCAGCGGCGTCAGCGCCTTCCTGCGTACGGTGCACAGCTCGGCGCCGTCGCCGTCCTCGACGGTCATGGTGTCCCGCAGGCTCACCAGCTTCTTGCGGATGACCGCGAGCACGGCGCCGCCCGGGTCCCGCAGCTCCAGCCTGCCGCGCAGGCCGAGCACCTTGCCGTCGACGTAGAAGGCACGGTCGCCGTTCTCGTCCTCGATCCAGTAGTCGTCGCCGATCGCGAAGATCTTCTCCCTGACCGGATACCTCATGCCGGAATGCCTACCCGGACCTGTGGTGTTGGATCAGGACATGACTGCACGTGCACGCGTCCGGGCCCCCGAGCTGACCGGCAAGGGCGGCTGGCTGAACACCGGCGGAAAGCCCCTCACCCTCGCCGACCTGCGAGGATCCATCGTCATTCTGGATTTCTGGACCTTCTGCTGTGTGAACTGCCTGCATGTCCTCGACGAACTGCGCGAGCTGGAGGAGAAGCACCGCGACACGCTGGTCATCGTCGGCGTCCACTCGCCGAAGTTCGTGCACGAGGCCGACCACACCGCCGTCACCGACGCCGTCGAGCGGTACGGGGTCGAGCACCCCGTCCTGGACGACCCGGAGCTGGCGACCTGGAAGCAGTACGCGGTACGGGCCTGGCCCACCCTCACGGTGATCGACCCGGAGGGGTATGTCGTGGCCCAGCACTCGGGGGAGGGCCACGCGCACGCGCTGGAGACGCTGATCGGCGAGCTGGAGGCCGAGCACACCGCGAAGGGCACGCTGCGACGCGGCGACGGGCCGTATGTGCCCCCGGAGCCGGTCGCCACGGACCTGCGCTTCCCCGGCAAGGCGGTCCGGTTGCCCGGCGGCGGCTTCCTGGTGTCCGACACCACCCGCCACCAGCTGGTGGAGATGGCGGCCGACGGCGAGACCGTGGTGCGGCGGATCGGCGGTCCCGGGGTGTTCAACGAGCCGCAGGGGCTGGCCCTGCTGCCCGACGGCCGGGTGATCGTCGCCGACACCGTCAACCACGCGCTGCGGTCGGTCGACCTGGAGACCGGCGCCGTGGAACGGGTGGCCGGCACCGGGCACCAGTGGTGGCAGGGATCGGCCACGTCGGGCCCGGCCCTGGAGGTCGACCTCTCCTCGCCCTGGGACGTGGCCTGGTGGAACGGGCTGGTGTGGATCGCCATGGCCGGCGTCCACCAGCTCTGGACGTACGACCCGGCCACCGGGACCGTCCGGGCCGCCGCCGGCACCACCAACGAGGGCCTGGTCGACGGGCCCGCCGCCGAGGCCTGGTTCGCCCAGCCGTCCGGGCTGGCGGCCACCGAGGACCGGCTGTGGGTGGCGGACTCCGAGACCAGCGCGCTGCGCTGGCTGGACCGCGATCTGGTCGTCCACACCGCCGTCGGCACCGGCCTGTTCGACTTCGGCCACCGCGACGGCCCCGCCGACCAGGCGCTGCTCCAGCATCCGCTCGGCGTCACCGCGCTGCCGGACGGCTCGGTCGCCGTCAGCGACACGTACAACCACGCGCTGCGGCGGTACGACCCGGTCAGCGGCGAGGTCACGACCCTCGCCACGGATCTGCGCGAGCCGTCGGGTGCCGTGCTCGCCGGTGAGGGCGAGGGCGACGGCGATGTGATCGTGGTGGTCGAGTCGGCGGGGCACCGCCTGACCCGGCTGCGGCTCCCCGAGTCGGCCGTCCGGGTCGCCGAGTCCGCGCACCGCACCCGGCGTCCCGCGACCGACATCGCCCCGGGCGCCGTCCGCCTCGACGTCGTCTTCCACGCCCCCGCCGGCCAGAAACTCGACGAGCGTTACGGACCCTCGACCCGTCTCCTCGTCAGCTCCACCCCGCCCGGCCTCCTCTCGGCGGGCGCGGGCAAGGGCACGGATCTGTCGCGCGATCTCGTCCTGGGCGAGGAGTTCCGCGAGGGCGTCCTCCATGTGTCCGCCATGGCCGCCTCCTGCGACGACGACCCGGCCAACGAGTACCCCGCCTGCCATGTCCACCAGCAGGACTGGGGCGTCCCGGTCCGGGTCGTCGAGGGCGGCGAAGCCCGCCTGGCCCTGGTCCTGGCCGGACTGGACGGCCAGGACATGCCGTGAGGGCGGCCCAGGACCCGTCTCCGGGCGCCCTGGGCCGCGCGAGCGGCGACTGCTACACGTGCGGGTAGTGCCGGGCGCGCTCCTCCATCACCGGCATGGCCTCGACGACCTTGCGCTTCTTGAAGATGCTGACGTACGACGCCAGTCCGATCGCGCCGACCGCCATCATGATCAGGCCAACGAGGTCGAGGTTGACTCCGGCCATGTGCCAGTCGACCGCGAAGGTGAGAATGGCCCCGATCGCGATCAGGCCTATGCAACCACCGATGCCCATGATGTCCGCCTCCGTCGCGGGTTGACTCTGCCGGGCTGCTGTCGGACTGCGGGTACCCCGGCTCCGGGGGGCTACGCCTGACGGACCGGCATCACGAGGCAGAAGGCGTCCTCCCGTTCGGGTGAACGGATGGCCAGCGGGCTGACGGGGCCGCCGAGTTCGAGAACGAGTTGGCCCCCTGCCCCCGGACCGGCACCCGCATCGGCACCCGCATCGGCACCGGCACCGGCACCGGCGAGGGCGACGGTCGCGTCGAGGAGGTAGTCGCGGTTGACGGCGATGCCGTCGCCGGGCGCCTCGGAGACGCGGAGGTCGCCGTCGGGGCCGACGGCCAGCACGCGGAGGCCGGCGGGGCCGGCCGCGAGGGAGTCGCGGAGCACGTCGGAGCGGACCGTGAGGCGGTGGGCCGGGTCGTCGAGCCGGGTGAGGCTGCGGAAGTCGGGATAGTCGTGGTCCAGGCGCACGCCGGCGGCCCGGCGTCCGGCGGCGGTGACGGTGATCCGGTCGCCGTCGAGACGGAGTTCGGCGTCGGCGGCACCGTCGAGGAGGGCCCGGATCTCGTCGGCGAGGGCGGTCGGCACAATGACGCTCAACCGCTCGGGGGCCTCCTCGCCCGCCGCCGGCGGAGGCGGCAGCCGCACCGGGGCCACCGCCAGCCGGTACCGGTCGGTGGCGACGAGGGTCAGCACCCCGCCGTCCAGGTCGAGCAGCACGCCGCACAGCGACGGCCGTTCCGGATCGCTGCTCGCGGCGAAGCGCACGGCGTCCAGGGCCGCCGCCAGTTCCTGGGCGGGGACAGTGATACGGGTCATCGGCTGTTCCTCCGGTTCGATGAGGGCTCGTACGCGGGAGAGTTCGCGGCGCGCGTCGGCCAGACCGTCCTCAAGGCGCCGCAGATGCGCGTCGAGAAGGGCGTGCACGGCGTCCGGACGGTCCGCCCGGTCCGACAGGACACGGCGGATCTCCGGCAGCGGCATCCCCACCCGGCGCAGCCGGGCGACCAGCCGGGCGTCCGGCAACTGCCGTTCGCCGTACCAGCGGTACCCGGTCCGGGCATCGGTCCTGGCAGGCGTCAGTACCCCGGCGCCGTCGTAGAACCGCAGCGCGCTGACGCTGAGGCCGCTGTCCCGGGCCATCTCGCCGATGCTGCGCATGTCGCTCTCCACACGGATGACGGTGGGGCCTCGACCAGGTGGAGGGTCAAGCCCGCCCCCGCACACGCGGGCGGGGCCCGGACACGGATGTCCGGGCCCCGCCTGTCGTGGTCAGGGGTCAGGGGTCAGGCCCAGGTCATCAGACGCCGGGGGTATTCGAGGATGGCGGCGGTGTCGGCCAGCACCTTGGAGCCCAGTTCGCCGTCGACGAGGCGGTGGTCGAAGGAGAGCGCCAGGGTGGTGACCTGGCGCGGCCTGACCTTGCCCTTGTGCACCCAGGGCTGTTCCCTGACCGCCCCGAAGGCGAGGATCGCCGACTCCCCGGGATTGAGGATCGGGGTGCCGGTGTCGATGCCGAAGACGCCGACGTTGGTGATGGTCACCGTGCCGCCCTGCATGTCGGCCGGCGAGGTCCGGCCGTCACGGGCGGTGGCGACCAGTTCGCCGAGAGCGGCGGCCAGTTCGGGCAGTGTCCTGCTGTGGGCGTCCTTGATGTTGGGGACGATGAGGCCGCGTGGGGTGGCGGCGGCGATACCGAGGTTGACGTACCCCTTGTGGACGATCTCCTGGGCGGCCTCGTCCCAGGCGGCGTTGATCTCGGGGTTGCGGCGGATCGCCACCAGCAGCGCCTTGGCGACCAGCAGCAGCGGACTGACCTTGAGCCCGGAGAAGGCCGGGTCGGTCTTCAGCTCCTGGACCAGCCGCATCGACCGCGTGATGTCGAAGGTCACGAACTCCGTGACGTGCGGGGCGGTGAAGGCGCTGGCGACCATCGCGGAGGCGGTGGCCTTGCGGACGCCCTTGATGGGCACCCGGGTCTCCAGCGGCTGGGCCGCGACGGCCCGCTCCGCCGCCACCGGGGCGGGGGCTGCGGCAGGGGCGGCCGGGGCGGGCGCCACCGCCGCCTGGACGTCCTCGCGGGTGATGACGCCGCCGGGGCCGGTCGGGGTGACCGTGGTCAGGTCCACGCCCAGGTCCTTGGCGAACTTGCGCACCGGTGGCTTGGCCAGCGGCGGGACACCGCCATGACCGTTCACCTCGGGCCGGGGCCCGGGCTGCGCGGGCAGGGACGGCTTCCTGCGCGGGCGGCGCTTGGTCGAGGACGCGGAGACGCCGTAACCGACCAGCACCGGCTGCCGCTTGGGGGCCTCCGGTTCGGTCGCCTTCACCGGTTCGGGCGCGGGTGCCGGTTCGGGCTCGGGCACCGCAAGTGCGGGTACCGGTGCCCCGGCGGCGGCGTCCGAGCCCGGGTCGGTGTCCACGGCGATGATCACGCTGCCGACGTCCACCGTCTCGCCCTCGCCGAAGTGCAGCTCGTGCACCACACCGTCGAAGGGGATGGGCAGTTCGACGGCCGCCTTGGCGGTCTCGACCTCGCACACCACCTGCCCGTCGGTGACGGGGTCACCCGGCTTGACGTACCACTTGAGGATCTCGGCCTCGGTGAGTCCCTCGCCCACGTCGGGCATCTTGAACTCACGGAAGCGCTGTGCAGTCACTGTCGTCACAACCCTCTCCTAGAACGCCAGCGCGCGGTCGACGGCATCGAGTACGCGGTCCAGTCCGGGCAGGTACTCGTCCTCCAGCCGGGCCGGGGGGTACGGCGCGTGGAAACCGCCCACGCGCAGCACCGGGGCCTCCAGCCGGTAGAAGCACCGCTCGGTGATCCGGGCCGCGATCTCCGCGCCCGTGCCGAGGAAGACCGGGGCCTCGTGCACGACCACCAGCCGTCCGGTCTTCTCGACCGACGCCTGGAGGGTGTCGAAGTCCACCGGCGACAGCGACCGCAGGTCCACGACCTCAAGGCTACGGCCCTCCTCGGCGGCGGCCGCGGCGGACTCCAGGCAGACCTTCACCATCGGACCGTACGCCGCCAGCGTCAGGTCGGTGCCCTCCAGCACCGTACGGGCGGTGTGCAGCGGGGCCGGGATGGCCTCGGTGTCGACCTCGCCCTTGTCCCAGTAGCGCCGCTTGGGCTCGAAGAAGATGACGGGGTCGTCGCAGTCGATGGCCTGCTGGAGCATCCGGTACGCGTCCTGCGCGTTCGACGGCGAGACCACCTTCAGGCCCGCCACGTGCGCGAACAGCGCCTCGGGGGACTCCGAGTGGTGCTCGACGGCGCCGATGCCGCCCGCGTACGGGATGCGGATGACGACCGGCAGCTTGATCTTGCCGAGGGCGCGGGCGTGCATCTTGGCGAGCTGCGTGACGATCTGGTCGTACGCGGGGAAGACGAAACCGTCGAACTGGATCTCCACCACCGGCCGGTAGCCGCGCAGGGCGAGACCGATCGCGGTGCCGACGATGCCGGACTCGGCGAGCGGGGTGTCGATGACCCGCCCCTCCCCGAAGTCCTTCTGCAGGCCGTCGGTGATGCGGAAGACACCGCCGAGCTTTCCGATGTCCTCGCCCATGAGCACGACCTTGGGGTCGGTCTCCAGGGACTTGCGCAGCGCCTCGTTGAGGGCCTTGGCGATGGTCATGGTCACGGCTGCCATGTCAGTGGCCCTCCTCGAAGGACGCGAGGTAGCCGGCGAACTGCGCGCGCTCCTCGTCGACGAGCGCGTGCCCGTCCGCGTAGACGTTCTCGAAGATCGCCATGGTGTCGGGGTCGGGCATGCTCCGTACGGCCTCGCGGACCCGCTTGCCCAGGGTCTCGCTCTCGGCCTCGATCCCGGCCAGGTAGGCCTCGTCGGCCAGCCCTTCCTTCTCCAGGTAGGTCCGCAGCCGGATGATCGGGTCCTTGCGCTCCCACTGCTCCCGCTCCTCGTCCAGGCGGTAGCGGGTCGGGTCGTCGGAGGTGGTGTGGGCGCCCATGCGGTAGGTGAAGGCCTCCACCAGCATCGGGCCCTGGCCGCTGCGGGCGTGCTCCAGGGCGGCCTTGGTGACCGCGAGCACCGCCAGCACGTCGTTGCCGTCGACCCGCACGCCCGGGAAGCCGTAGCCGGCCGAGCGCTGGTAGATCGGCACGCGGCTCTGCTTCTCGGTGGGCTCGGAGATCGCCCACTGGTTGTTCTGGCAGAAGAAGACCACCGGCGCGTTGTAGACGGCGGCGAAGGTGAAGGCCTCGGCGACATCGCCCTGGCTGCTGGCCCCGTCGCCGAAGTAGGCGATGACGGCGGCGTCCGCGCCGTCCTTGGCGATGCCCATCGCGTAGCCGGTCGCGTGCAGCGTCTGGGAGCCGATCACGATCGTGTAGAGGTGGAAGTTGTTCTCGTTGGGGTCCCAGCCTCCGTGGTTGACCCCGCGGAACATGCCCAGCAGGTTCGCCGGGTCCACCCCCCGGCACCAGGCGACGCCGTGCTCCCGGTAGGTCGGGAAGACGTAGTCGTCGGGGCGTGTCGCCCGGGCGGAGCCGATCTGGGCGGCCTCCTGGCCGAGCAGCGAGGCCCACAGGCCCAGCTCGCCCTGGCGCTGCAACGAGGTCGCCTCGGCGTCGAAGCGGCGGGTCAGCACCATGTCGCGGTACAGGCCACGCAGCTCGTCAGGGCTCAGGTCGATGGAGTACTCACTGTGCTGGACGCGCTCGCCCTCGGGGGTCAGCAACTGGACGAGCTCCGGCTCGCCAGCGGCCCCTCGGCGCTTCGCGCCACCGCGGGAACCCGTGCCCGTACGGGGCGTACGGGGCTTCGCGGCAGTGCTCTTCACGCTCACGCTTCGCTCCTCCGTCTGTCCGGCCCCCGGGATCCGCCGGTGGCCAGTGCGGCTCCTGCCCGCCTCGCTCGGCGCACGGGGTGTGTGCGGCACGGTCGAGCCGGGAGTGGTGTGCGCCCCGGCAGGCAGCCCGTGCAAAACGAACGTTACCCACACCTCGCGCATTCCCGCGAAGGGTGTCTAACCTGCGGTTTTGCTTGGATTTCCTAGTAAATCGAAGTTCTCGCAGGCCAACCGCAGGTCGCCGGGACATCCGCACGTTATCCCGAGGACTTGAAACTGGGGAAGAGGTTAGGGGGGTCGGGAGATCTCATCCTGTGCGACGCTGAGATGGTGAGCGAAAACGTACAAAACGGCTCTATTAGAGTATTCCTGCTCGACGATCACGAGGTCGTCCGGCGCGGGGTCAACGAGCTGCTCTCCTCCGAGCCCGACATCACCGTGGTGGGTGAGGCCGGCACCGCGGCCGAGGCCCTGGCCCGGGTCCCGGCGGTCCGGCCCGATGTCGCCGTCCTCGACGTACGGCTACCCGACGGCAGCGGCGTCGAGGTCTGCCGCGACCTGCGCTCCGGCGAACCGCCCGTCCGCTGCCTGATGCTCACCTCGTACGCCGACGACGAGGCGCTCTTCGACGCCATCATCGCGGGCGCCGCCGGCTACGTCCTCAAGGACATCCGGGCCAGCGACCTGGTCGGCGCGGTCCGCGAAGTCGCCGCCGGCAGGTCCCTCCTGGACCCGGTCGCCACCGCCCGGGTCCTGGAACGCCTGCGCTCAGGCCCCGAACCCGAGCCCGCCGTCGCCGGCCTCACCGACCAGGAGGCCCGCATCCTCGACCTCATCGGCGAGGGCCTCACCAACCGCCAGATCGGCGAACGCCTCCACCTCGCCGAGAAGACCGTCAAGAACTACGTCTCCTCCCTGCTGTCCAAGCTCGGCATGGCACGCCGCACCCAGGCCGCCGCGTACGTCGCCCGCACCCGGGCCGAACGCGGCCGCTGAGGGGCCCAAAGACCCCGCACACCAGGGGCCCGGAGCCCCTGCCGGGCGCCCCGCCCGATCCCGCAGCCTGGCTCCATGTCCCCCGAGAAGGAACGCGAGACCGTCCTCGCCATGCTCGCGGCCGTGCCGTACGGCCGGATCGCGCTCACCCGGCAGGCGCTGCCGTACCTGGCCGTGGCCCGGCACATCGTCGCCGACGGCCAGGTCGTGCTGCGTACCCACCGGGGCTGGGGCGTCCACGGCGCGGGCGACGGCACGGTCGTGGCCTACCAGGCCGACAGCACCGGCACCGGCACCGCTCAGCCGGACGCCTGGATCGCGCACATCACCGGCACCGCGCGGGCGTGCACGCCGGGCGCGGCCCAGCGCGCGCTGTTCGGCGCGCTCCCGCTGTCGGTGGACGGGGACCCGTTCGAGCCGGTGTACCTGCGGATCGAACCGAGGTACGCGACGGCGTATCGGGTATTCCACGAGTCCGGTGACCCGCTGTGATCTACCATCAACCGGGTGATCGGGAGCACGGCGACGGCGCCGCCCTGCGGTGAGACGCTGACCGCGCTGCTACGCCGCTACGACAACGCCGGGGCCCCGCTGTCCTGTGAACCCGTCGCCGAGGGCCTGCTCAACCGGGGCTACCGCCTGGCCACCACCCGCGGCCGGTTCTTCCTCAAGCAGTACGTGGACTCCGCCACCGCGGACCGCGCCGTCATCGTCCGCCAGCACCGGGCCACCCAGCGCCTGGGCGACCTGGGCCTGCCGGTCGCGCCCCCGCTCCCCGGCACCGACGGCGGCACGGTCGCGGTGCTGGGCGGCCGCTGCTTCGCCCTGTACCCGTGGGTCGACGGCCGGCACCGGGACGGGGCCGAGCTGACCACCGGCCAGTCGCGGCGGCTGGGCGCGCTGCTCGGGCTCGTGCACACCCGGCTGGAACAGGTGCAGCCGGCCCCCGCCGGCCCCGGGCTGCACGCCAGCGCCGACCCGGAACGCACCTTCGCGCTCATCGGCGACCTGCTGGAGCAGGTACGCGGCCACCGCCCCCGGGAGGCCTTCGACGAACTGGCCGAGCACCGGCTGCTGGAACGGCGGACCCTGCTGGAACGGCACGCCCGCTGCCGCCCGCCGGACGCCGGCGAGCCGGTCACCGGCTGGGTGCACGGCGACTTCCACCCGCTCAACCTGCTCTACCGCGAGGACGAGCCGGTCGCGATCGTCGACTGGGACCGGCTCGGCGTCCAGCCCCGCGCCGAGGAGGCCGTCCGGGCCGCAGTGATCTTCTTCGTCCAGCCCGCCGGCACCCTCGACCTCGGCAAGGTGCGGGCCTACGCGCGGGCCTACCGGCTGGCCGCCGGAGCCCCGCCCGACGAGCTGGCCGCCGCCGTCCACCGCGTCTGGTGGGAGCGGCTCAACGACTTCTGGATGCTGCGCTGGCGCTACGAGCGCCGCGACCGCCGCGCCGATCCGCAGTTCCCCGCCTCGTCGGCGCTCGCCGTGTGGTGGACGGCGGCGTACGGGACGGTGCGGGACGCGTTCACGGGCTGAGCGGCGGCCGTTCAGCCGTCGAGCGGTTCAGCCCGCCAGCCCGTTCAGCCCGTCAGGGGGCTCGGCAGTCAACCCGCCCCTTCGGTGCCCGCGTCGGACGTCTCGCCCGTCGTTCCGGCGGCCTGACCGGTCGTCTCACCGGTGGTGCCCTGGTCGGTGCTCCCGCCGCTGGAGGCCTCGCCGGACGCCGTGTCGCTGGGCTCCGGCGTGGTCGGCGCGGCCGTCGTGGGCGCCGCGGTGGTGGGCGCGGCCGTGGTCGGCTTGGCCGTCGGCGAGGCGGACGCCGTGGGCGAGGGCGAGTAGCTGTACGACTGTGAGGGCTCGCCGGTGGTGCTGTCCTCGGTCGAGGTGTCCTGCTGCGTGGGCTCGGTGGTCTGCTGGTCGTGGGTCCGGGACTGGGTGGGCTTGACGTCGGGAGTCCCACCGCCCCCGCCGCCCATGCCGGCGACCGCCAGATAGATGCCGAGCGAGATGGCGAGCGCGGCGGCCACTACGAAGAGCACCGGCTTGACCCAGCGCCGGTCGCCCGGGCCGCCGTGGCCGGGGCCGCCGTGGCCGCCGCCGTAGCCCGGCGGGAGGGTGTCGTGGTCGACCAGGCCGCCGGGCGCGCCCAGCAGCAGCGGGGCGCCGAACTCGGCGGTGCCGTGGTCGGGGTGGCCGCCCCGGGTGTTGACGCCGGTGTTCTGGCCGGGCACGCCCATGGCGGGCGTGGCCGCGCCGGAGTGCGCCACGTAGCCGGTGTCCCAGGTGCCGGTGTGGCCGCCCTGCTGACGCAGCATGCCGAGGGCGTACTGCACCAGGCCGCGCATCTCCTCGGCGGTCTGGAAACGGTCGTCGGGGTGCTTGGCCAGGGCCCGCATGACCAGGCCGTCCAGCTCGGGCGGCACCCGGTCGGTGATCGTGGACGGCGGCCGGGCGTCGTCCTGGACGTGCTGGTAGACCACGGCCAGCGGGGTCTCACCGATGAACGGCGGCCGCAGCGCCAGCAGTTCGTACAGCAGGCAACCGGTCGCGTAGAGGTCGGAGCGGGCGTCGACGGTCTTGCCGAGCGCCTGCTCGGGCGACAGGTACTGCGGCGTGCCCATGACCATGCCGGTCTGGGTCATGGTCTGGGCCGCGCCGTGCAGGGCCCGCGCGATGCCGAAGTCCATGACCTTCACGGCACCGCTGTCGGTGATGATGACGTTGGCCGGCTTGATGTCACGGTGGACGATGCCGTGCTGGTGGCTGTAGGCCAGCGCCTCCAGCACCCCGGAGACGATCGCGAGCGCCTGCTCGACCGGCGGCGGCTCGTCGGAGTCGACGAGCAGTTCGCGGATCGTGCGGCCCTCGACCAGTTCCATCACGATGTACGGGACGGCGCCGCCGGTGGGCGTGACGTCCTCACCGGAGTCGTAGACGGCGACGACCGCGTGGTGGTTGAGCCCGGCGACGGACTGGGCCTCACGCGTGAAGCGGGCCTTGGAGACCGGGTCCTCGGCGAGGTCGGAGCGCAGCAGCTTCACAGCGACTATCCGGCCGAGCCTCACGTCCTCGGCCGCGAAGACCTCGGCCATGCCGCCGCGCCCGAGGCGGTGGGTCAGCCGGTACCGGCCCTCGCCGACGAGGCCCCCGGCACCCCACAGTTCCGGCGAATCGGGCACGCCCTGGCCGGCTGCGGAGGGCTCGTTGGGGCCCCCGGCGGCTGTCGTCTGTGCCATCAGTCCTCGCCGTCGCTTTCGACTCGTCCGATCCGCCACGCTACCGCGTTCCGCTGTGCCCGTGATGTGGCGGACCAAGTTGTGGAGGGATTCATACGCATCCGGTGACGAACAGGTCAACGAACTTGACCCCGGTAGAAGCTAGGGCAGACTTGGCGGGCAGACTTGGATCCCTAGGGGGAAGCGGTACTGATGAGCGGGGACGGCGCGCGGGGGAATTACGCGGGACGCTCGGTCGGCGGCGGCCGCTATGTGCTGCGCGACCTGCTCGGACAGGGCGGCATGGCCGCCGTGCACCTGGCGCACGACACTGTGCTCGACCGGCCGGTCGCCGTCAAGACGCTGCATACCGAACTCGGCCGGGAAGAGTCGTTCCGCGAGCGGTTCCGGCGTGAGGCCCAGGCGGTGGCCAAGCTCAACCACAGCAACATCGTCTCGGTCTTCGACTCCGGTGAGGACACGATCGACGGCGCCCTCGTGCCGTACATCGTCATGGAGTACGTCGAGGGCAAGCCGCTGCGCACGGTGCTCGACGAGGACGTCGCCCAGTTCGGCGCGATGCCGACCGAGAAGGCACTGAAGATCACCGGGGATGTGCTGGCGGCGCTCGCGGAGAGCCACAGCATGGGCCTGGTGCACCGGGACATCAAGCCCGGCAACGTGATGCTGACCAAGCGCGGTGTGGTCAAGGTGATGGACTTCGGCATTGCCCGTGCGATGCAGTCGGGCATCACCTCGATGACGCAGACCGGCATGGTCGTCGGCACCCCGCAGTACCTGTCGCCGGAGCAGGCGCTCGGGCGCGGCGTGGACGAGCGTTCCGATCTGTATTCGGTCGGGTGCCTGCTCTTCGAGCTGTTGACGGGACGGCTGCCCTTCGACGGTGACTCGCCGCTGGCGATCGCCTACCAGCACGTCCAGGAGGCCCCGCCGACGCCGTCGCAGTTCAACCGGGCGGTGCTGCCGGCGGTCGACGCCCTGGTGGCGCGGGCGCTGAAGAAGAACCCGGCGGACCGCTTCCCGACGGCGGACGCCATGCGGGACGAGTCGGACCGGGTCGCCCGGGGCGAGCAGGTGAGCGGCGCGCCCGCGACCCCGCTGGTCATCGGCGAGGGACCGCGGGCCCGGGGCCGGAGCGGGCCGGATGTCGCGGCCGCGGTCTTCCCGCCGGTCCAGGGGGAGCTGCACACCCCGCCGCCGCAGATCCAGACCCCGTATCAGGCCCCTCAGGCACCGCAGGCTCCCGCGACGCCGCCGCCACACGCCCCCCAGACGCACACCCCGCAGCCGCACACCCCGCAGCCGCAGGCGCCGCTCCGGCACCAGCCGCCGCATCAGCCCCAGCCGCCGCATCAGCCCCAGCCGCTCCAGCAGCACACCCCGCCGCCCTACGCGCACCCGCAGGGCGGCTGGGCGGGCACTCCGCCGCCCGGTCCGACGTACGGATATCCGCAGCAGGGCGCCGCGACCCCGCCGCCCTACGCGATGCGGCCCAACGGACCGCAGCAGCCGCAGCGCCCCGGGGGCGGCAGCTCCGGTGGCAGCGGTTCCACCGCGGTGATCGCGATCGGCGCCGCGGTCGCGGTGATCGCGGTGGTCGTGGTGATCATCCTGGCCGTGAAGGCGGGCAGCGGTGGCACCGACACCTCCGACGACGGCGCGGACCGGGCCACCGCCACAGCGTCCACCAGCTCGTCCTCGGACTCCACCGACCGGTCCGGCAGCTCCGGCACCTCGGACTCCACCGACACCGCGGCGCCGGACCCGGACGTCAGCCAGGGCGACCAGACCCGCACCATCGACACCTCGCGCTGCACCAGCGCCACGACCAGCTACAGCGACGCGGGCTCGGTCTACATGCCGGACTTCTACACCAAGTACGTCGACTCGGTGAAGAGCTGCCTGGACGAGGCCGGTTGGAAGTACACGGTCAAGTACCAGGACGAGTCGCTGTGGGGCAAGGGCGCGGTGGTCGCGCAGAAGCCCGAGGCCATCAGCGACTTCGACCCGGACAAGGACACCGTCACCATATGGGTCTCCACCGGCCGGAGCGGCTGAGCACCCGATCACCTGATCACCTGCGACATGCGAGCGGCCCGGTACGCGTCGTGCGTACCGGGCCCCTCGCATGTCACGGACGGCGTCTCACAGATAGGGGCCCGAACGGGCGCCCTGGTGGCCGCCGGTGCCGTCGTCCTCCATGCCCTCGTGGCCGCCGACCCCCGGGGGCAGCGCCCGGCGCATCTGCTCCAACTGGGCGCGGGCGGCCATCTGCTGGGCGAACAGGGCGGTCTGGATCCCGTGGAAGAGACCCTCCAGCCATCCGACCAGCTGCGCCTGTGCGATGCGCAGTTCCGCCTCGGTGGGGATGGTCTCGTCGGTGAACGGGAGCGACAGCCGCTCCAGTTCGTCGACCAGCTCGGGCGCCAGACCGTCCTCCAGCTCCTTCACGGAGCTGCGGTGGATCTCCTTGAGCCGCACGCGGCTGGCCTCGTCGAGAGGTGCCGCGCGTACCTCCTCCAGGAGCTGCTTGATCATGCTGCCGATCCGCATGACCTTCGCCGGCTGTTCGACCATCTCCGTCACCGGAACCTCGCGCTGCCCGTCGCCGCCACCGCCAGGGTTGACGCCGCCGAGAGCCATTCCGTCCGGGCCGACGACCAGGACATTGGGGTTCTCCTGCGACCGTTCGTTCATCGGCATCTCCATGCACTCCATTGTTGCCGATCCGCCGGAGACCCGGCCCCACCGGGGGCCCGGCCTCCGGCGGGCAGCCGGGCCTCCGGTGGGGGCCGGGGCTGCGGCGGGCGCTATCCCGCCGTGCGCCGGGCCATCCCGGCCCGCGAGCGGGTGACGAGCGCGGCGAGCAGCGCGGCGCCCAGCGGGACGGCCACGACCAGGGCGGCCAGCGTGGTCCAGGGGACCACGATCGGCACATGGGGCACGGACGCCGAGCCCCAGCCCTGGGAGAGGGCCTCGCGGTAGGACTTCCACTCCTGCCGTTCCTCGGCCTTGAGGAGCCCCACGGCGGGCAGCACACCGGCCGCCGAGCCGAGCAGGACTCCCATGACGGCCACCACGCCGCACTGGAAGCCGGACAGCGTACGGCGGACCCGCGGGGCGGCGCCGACGGCGGCCAGGGTCCGCAGATCGGCTTCGGCGTCGGCCTGGGCGAGCCCGGTGGCGATGCCGGCCGCGCCGACGGTGATCAGGCCGGCGAAGATCGCCAGAGCCAGCATGACCAGGTTGTTCTTGCTGACGTAGCCCTCCTCGACCCGGATGTCGGCCTGCACACCCAGCTTGTCCAGCGCGCCGTCCAGGGCCTGCCGCTCCTCGCTGGTGGGCAGCCGTCCGTTGCTGATCAGCAGCCCCAGCGGAACGGTGCGCAGCCCGGCGGCCTTCGCGGCGGCCGGCGACAGCACTGCGGTGACGCCGTAGCTGTTGGTCCCGGCGCCGGGCTGGTAGGCGGCGAACGTCCGGTGCGGGGACTTGGCGGCGGTGTCGCTGTCGCTGGTGGCGTAGTTCTGGATCAGCGCGAGCGTGATCCTGCCGTCCTTGCCGACCTGCCGCTTGTCGAAGACCACGGCCTTGCCCTGGTCGAGCGCCTTCCCCGCGGCCGTGTCGTTGATGCCCAGACCGGTGAGGACGCCCGCGCCGCCGACCAGGATCCCGTCATTGGTGTCGACGGCCACCGGCTGGTCGTCGGAGACGCAGCGCCAGTCCTTGCTCCACTTGCGTCGCTGCGCCGCGGACAGCCCGTCGGCGCGGTCGTCGTACAGCGCGCACCGGTTCTGCACCGGTGTGATCAGCTGGCTGGTACCGCAGCCCTTGTCGCTGGACCAGGTGTCGCAGGTGCGCTCACCGACGACGATCCGGCTGATGTCCGCGGTGGCCGTGGTGGGGAAGTCCCTGCGCACCGCGGACCTGACCGAGGTCAGGTCCCGGCTGCCCGCGGTGTCCACGGTCAGGCTGGCCGAGCCGTGCGGCAGGTAGGCGGTGTAGGCGTCACTGCCGGCCCGGTCCGCGCTGGCGGTGTACGTCGCGATGGCGACCGTACCGGCGACGGCGGCGAGCACCGCGGCGACGGCGGGCGCCGTACGGCCCCGGTTGCGTACGGCGTCGCGCAGGGCGAGCCGGGGCGACAGCGGCAGCCAGCGGCCCAGCCGTCCGAACAGGCCGACCAGGGTCGGGGTCAGCGCGACCACACCCAGCTCGGCGATGGCCGAACCGCCGCCCACCACGGCCACGTTGTCGCTCTGGGCGGCGCCGAAGACGACGATGCCGGAGCCCAGGCACACCGCGGCCAGACCGAGGACCGGCAGCACCCGGTTGGCCCGGCGCACCCCGCGCCGTCCGGTGAGGGAGGCCAGCACGCTCTGCCGGGAGGCGACCACGGCCGGCACGATCGCCGCCGCGAGCCCGGTGACCAGGGCCAGCGCCGCGATACCGAGCAGTTCCAGCGGGCGCAGTTCGATACCGCCGAAGCGCTTGTCCGCATAGTCCTCCAGGACAGGCCGCAACAGCACGGTCAGGCCGAAGCCGAGCACGGTGCCGCTGACCGCCGCCACGGCGCCGATGACGCCGCCGCCGGCCAGCACGATCGCCCGGATGTGCCGCCGGTCGCCGCCGTTGGCGCCGACCAGGCCGAGCTGCCGGCGTGAGCGGCGGGCGCCCACCGCGAAGGCGGGCCCGGCCAGCAGGCAGATCTCCAGCATGGCCAGTCCGCCGACGGTCGCCGCGGCGGTGAGGGCCTCGGTGTTCTCGGCGAGGTCCGATCCGGAGCTGGGCGCCCAGGACGGGAACTTGGTGAACAGCGGCACGTCGGCCTCGGCGGGCGGGTCGAGCGTGACGGCGCGCGAATCGACGTAGACGCCCTTGGCGTTCGCCTGCTTCACCATGTTCCACGTGAAACCGCCGCCGCCCTTGAGGTCGACGAGATAGTCCGTGGCATTGTCCGGCACCGACAGGCCCTTGGCTGTCAGGGCCTTGCCGTAGGGCTTGAGGAACGCCCCGGGAAGGGCGTTGAGCTGCAGGGCGTCGAGCTCGTCGGGGAGTTCGTAGGCCCCGCTGACGGTGTAGGCCCGGTCGAAGTCCCGGAAGGAGACCCTGGAGCCGACCTTCAGCCCGCTCTGCTTGAGGAACTCGGTGCTCGCGGCCAGTTCGTCCGTCTTCGCCGGGAAGTGCCCGCGGGTGAGCGAGAGGACCCCGGCCGTCATGGGGTCGGTGGCCTTCAGCTCGCGTACGTCGACATCCAGCAGGCCGTGTTCGGTGAGGGACTTGGCCGAGCCGGTCGTGTCGCTGACCATCCGGGCCCCGGCCGGGAAGGCCCGGCTGACGTCGGTGGGCTCGGACAGATAGGGGTCGTCCTCGTCGACCTGGGTGTAACCGTGGTCGCTCAGGCCCTGGTAGATCGGCGTGTTGCCGTTGCCGGTGCCCTCCAGGCGGGCATCGGCGGCACCGATGTCCCGGGTCAGCTGCTGCTCCTTGGACAGCTCCGAACTGCGGACGGTGATGTCGAGGGCGCTCACCCCGACGATCGGCAGCGCGATCATGCTGAGGACCAGGGCACTGCGGCCCTTGAAGCGCCAGGCGTCGCGGCGGGCGATACGGATCGCCGCCCGCCAGGAGTGGAAGAGCTTGTTCACTTCGTGGCCACCCCGCCGGCTCCGCCGACCCCGCCGACCCCGCCGGGCAGAAGCGTCTCCACCTCGGAGCGCAGCGTCATGTCGGTCACCGAGCCGTCCCGGAGGAACACCACCCGGTCCGCCCACGCCGCGAACCTCGGCTCATGGGTGACCAGCACCCCGGCCGCCCCCGCGTCGCACCGCGCCCGCAGCAGGGCGAGCACCGACTCCCCGGTCTCGGAGTCCAGCGCCCCGGTCGGCTCGTCCGCCAGCACCAGCCGGCGGTCCCCGACCAGCGCCCGGGCGATGGCCACCCGCTGCTGCTGGCCGCCCGACATCTCGTCCGGGAAACGGTCGGCGAGATGGACCAGATCCATCTCCTCCAGCGCCGCGATCGCCTCACGCCGGGCCCGGCGGGCCGGGACTCCGTCCAGCTCACGGGGGAGCGCCACGTTCTCGGCGGCGGTGAGCGCGGGTATCAGGTTGTAGTCCTGGAAGACGTAGCCGATGCTGCGGCGGCGCAGCGCGGCCAGTTGCCTGCGGGACGCGGTGGTGATGTCGGTGCCCTCGACCAGGACCCTGCCGGACGTGGGCATGTCCAGCCCCCCGGCGATGGTGAGCAGCGTCGACTTGCCCGAGCCGGACGGGCCCATGACGGCCACCAGCTCGCCGGGGAACACATCCAGATCGATCCCCCGCAGCGCGTGCACCTCGGTGGCCCCGGTGCCGTGCACCCGGGTCAGCTCCTCCAGCCGCAGAACCGGGCCGGCCTCGTGCCTGGCCTCTTGTGTGGCCTCGTGCATGGTCTTTCCCCCTACAGAAGTGTGCTTGCCACCTGGGCGGCCGGTGTCACCGGCGTGCCTGGCGGCTGGTCTTGGCGGTACGGGCGGTGGCGGGGGCGGGGGCGGAGGCGGTGGGCCCGGTGGCGTCGCCGAGCGACTCGGCGAGCCGTACGAGCCGCGCCTCGCAGTGGTCCAGCCAACGGGCCTCCGCCTCGGCGGAGAAGATCAGCTGCTCCAGGACCAGCAGCCACGCGACCTCGTCGCGGGTGGCCGGCCCCGACTCGACGGCCTGGGCCTTCAGCCGCGTGTAGTCCTGCATCGCCCGGATGGTGTGCAGCCGCTGCGCCTGGATCACCGCCCGGATGTCCACCCCCGGCGACCCCACCGCCATCGCCAGCTTGATCGCCAGCTCGTCGCGCGGCGGGCTCTTGCGGTCCACCGGCCTCGCGAACCACTCCCGCAGCTCGCCACGGCCCTCGTCGGTGATCGCGTAGAGCGCGTGGCCGCCGTCGTCCTCTCCGGCCGGCACCACCAGGCCGTCCCGCTCCAGCCGGCCCAGCGTGGTGTAGACCTGCCCGACGTTCAGCGGCCAGGTCGCGCCGGTGCGCGACTCGAACTCGGTCCGCAGCTGATAGCCGTAGCGCGGACCTCGGTCTAGGAGGGCCAGCAGCCCGTGACGGATCGACATACCGCGTATGTATACCGAGTATGCAAGGCATCGGCAAGCACCGCAGGCCGAGGCGGGCGCGCGGCGGAGCGGCGCGGCCGTCGCGACTCAGCCGCCGCGACTCAGCCGCCGACTCAGCGGCTGCCGCTCAGGCGCCGCACCTCAGGCGCCGCACCTCAGGCGCCGCACCTCAGGCGCCGCACCTCAGCCGCCAGCCGATGTACCCCAGCCCCGCGCCCATCAGGGTGAGCCCCAGCCCCATCGGCAGCACCTCAAGCACCGCCTCGCTGCCCGACGCCGTCTCCGCCCGCCCGCCGACGGCCGCTCCGGCGTCCGGGGTGACCAGCACCGGAACCGACACCCCGGGCGTGACCAGCACCGGCACCGTGCCGTCCCAGCCCCGGCCCGGATGACGCCGCCCCACCCCGGCCCGGCTCCCCGCAGTCCCGCCCGGGCCACCGGGCACGAGGGCCCGGGCCACGCCCGGCGGAACGGCGGCCGGGAAGGCGGCGCGCGTGGTGCCCTGGGCCCTGCTCCACGGCCCGGCGGCCAGCACCGCCGCCACGGCCAGCCCCGCCACGGCCCCGCGTACGACATAGACCGGTATGCACCAGTTCATGGCGGCAGCCTCACACACCCCCGGCGTTCCCGCCCCACGGCGGCGCCAGGCACACTCACGGCATGAAGCGCGCAACGTACGACGCCGTCGTCCTCGCCGGCGGCGCCGCCCGGCGCCTGGACGGGGCCGACAAGCCGGGCCTGTCCGTGGCGGGCCGGGCCCTGGTCGACCGCGTCCTGGACGCCTGCTCCGGCGCCGGGACCACGGTCGTGGTGGGCCCGCGCCGGGCCACCGCGCGACCGGTGACCTGGGCACGCGAGGACCCGCCCGGCGGCGGCCCGCTCGCGGCACTGGCGGCCGGACTGCGCCAGGTCACCGCCGAGCACCTGCTGCTGTTCGCCGCCGACCTGCCCTTCCTGACCCGTACGACGGCCGCCGCGCTGCTCGGCGCCCTCACCGCCGGCCCCGGCCGCGAGGGCGTCGTCCTCACCGACCCCGGCGGCCGGGACCAGCCGCTCGCCGCCGCCTACCGCACCGAAGCGCTGCGCCGCGAACTGGCCCTGATCGCCACCGAGCACGGGACCGTCGCCGGGCTGCCGCTGCGGCTGCTGACCCACGAACTGGCCCTGCACCGGCTCCCGGACCCGACCGGCGACACGTCCTTCGACTGCGACACCTGGGAAGACCTCTCCACAGCACGGGCGCGCATCAGGGAGCATGGTCATGTGCTGGACGAATGGATCAACGCTGCCAAGGCCGACCTCGGGATCGAACTCGACGTCGACATCTCCCTCCTGCTCGACCTGGCCCGCGACGCCGCGCACGGCGTCGCCCGCCCCGCGGCCCCGCTGACCACCTTCCTGGTCGGCTACGCGGCAGCCCAGGCCGGCGGCGGCCCGGAGGCGGTGGCCGAGGCCACTCGCAAGGCCGTCGCACTGGCCGACCGCTGGGCCAAGGAGAACCCGGCCGGATGAACGGCACCCAGGGCGCGGACGAGGCCGAACTGCGGGCGCTGGACGAACTTCGCGCGCTGGACGAAGCGCTGGCCGTCGCCAACGGCAAGCAGCCGCCGGCCGCACCCCCGAAGCACCCCGCCGCCACCCCCTGGCCCGAGGCCCGCCGGATCGCCCGCGGCGCCGCATCACCCCTCGCCCGCACCACCCTGCCGCTCGCCGACGCACTCGGGCACGCCCTGGCCGAGCCCCTGACCGCGCTGACCGACCTGCCGTCCTTCGACACCTCGGCCATGGACGGCTGGGCGGTGGCCGGCCCCGGACCGTGGCGCCTCACCGGCCGGCTGCTGGCCGGCCAGCGGCCGGGCGACCCCCTGCCGGACGGCCACGCGGTCGGCATCGCGACCGGCGCCGCCCTGCCGCCCGGCGCCACCGCCGTACTGCGGCACGAACACGGCCGTACGGTCCCGCACAGCGGCGCCGGGGACCCGACGGCCGGCGGCGACGCGGGCGGGATCCTGCACGCCGACCGGGGCCGGGGCACCCCGCAGCCCGGCCAGGACGTACGCCCGCGCGGCCAGGAATGCCGCGCCGGCGACGAACTCCTCGCCACCGGCGCCCGGATCACCCCCGCCGTCCTCGGGCTGGCGGCCGCCGCCGGCTACGACCTGCTGGCGGTGACCGCCCGGCCCCGGGTCGACATCCTCGTCCTGGGCGACGAGTTGCTGGACCGTGGCCTGCCGCACGGCGGTCGCGTACGGGACGCGCTCGGCCCGCTGCTGCCGGCCTGGCTGCGCTCGCTCGGCGCCGAAGTGGGCGCGCCCCGCCGCCTGGTCGACGACGCCGACGTCCTGTACGACGCCATCACCGGCTCCACCGCCGACGTGATCGTCACCACCGGCGGCACCGCCGGCGGCCCCGTCGACTTCGTCCACCCCGTGCTGCGACGCATCGGCGCCAGGCTGCTGGTCGACGGTGTCGCCGTACGCCCCGGCCACCCCATGCTGCTCGCCGAACTGCCCGCCGGCCGGCACCTGGTGGGCCTGCCCGGCAACCCCCTCGCCGCCGTCTCCGGCGTCCTGACCCTGGCCGCGCCGCTGCTCACCGTCCTCGGCGGCCGCCCCGGCACCGTCCCGTACGCCGCCCGGCTCACCGGCGCCGTCCCCGGCCACCCGACGGACACCCGCCTCGTCCCGGTGATCTTCGACGAGGAGTCGCGCGTCACCGCCCTGCACTTCAACGGCCCCGCCATGCTGCGCGGCATCGCCGCCGCCGACGGCATGGCCGTCGTCCCGCCCGGCGGCGCCGCGCGGGGCGCCCGCACCGCCGTGCTCGACACCGCCTGGGGGGCCTGGCGTTGAGCCTCCACTCCGCGCAGGTGCGGCTTCCCCGGCGCGCCGCCGGACCGCCGGGCCGCCAGGTCGCGCGCCGGCTGGCCTACGCCCTGCTCTGCCTGGTCGCGACCGTCCTGATCGTCTACGCCGACCGGGACGGCTACCACGACAACGCGGACGGCTCCGTCTCGCTGCTCGACAGCGTCTACTACGCCACCGTCACCCTCTCCACCACCGGCTACGGCGACATCGTCCCGTACAGCTCCGGCGCCCGGCTCAGCAATGTGCTGCTCGTGACGCCGCTGCGGGTGCTCTTCCTGATCATCGCGGTCGGCACCACCCTCGAAGCGCTCACCGAACACACCCGCGAGCAGTACCGGCAGCAGCGCTGGAGGACCACCGTGCGCGACCACGTCGTCATCATCGGATACGGCACGAAGGGGCGCTCCGCCGCGCGGACCCTGCTCGCCCACGGCATCAGGGCCACGCAGATCGTGGTCGTCGACCCCGACCCCAAGGCCGTCGAGGCCGCCGTCACCGCCGGCTTCGCGGGCGTGACGGGCGACGCGACCCGCAACGACGTCCTGCTCCGGGCCGAGACACAGCGCGCCAAGGACATCGTCATCGCCACCCAGCGCGACGACACCGCCGTGCTGGTGGCCCTGACCGCCCGCCAGCTCAACAAGCACGCCACGGTGTCGTCGCCTCCGTACGCGAGGAGGAGAACGCCCCCCTGCTGCGCCAGTCCGGCGCCGACTCCGTCGTCACCAGCTCCAGCGCGGCCGGCCGCATCCTGGGCATGTCGATGCTCAGCCCCAGCGCGGGCGAGGTGATGGAGGACCTGATCACCTACGGCTCCGGCCTGGACCTCGGAACGTCCCGTCACCAAGGCCGAGGCCGGCCGCGCCCCGCGCGACCTGGGGGACCTGGTGGTGTCGGTCAAGCGCGGCCACCGGCTGCTCGACCACGACCACCCCGAGGCGGCACCGCTGCAGCTCACGGACCGCGTCATCGCGATCCGCCGCGCGAGCGCATAGCGTCGGTGCCATGCATGCGATCACCATCCCCCAGCCCGGCGGCCCCGAAGCACTCGTGTGGGCCGAGGTCCCCGACCCGGTGGCCGCCGAGGGCGAGGTCCTCGTCGACGTCGCCGCGACCGCCGTCAACCGCGCCGACCTGCTCCAGCGCCAGGGCTTCTACGACCCGCCGCCCGGCGCCTCGCCCTACCCCGGCCTGGAGTGCTCGGGGCGGGTGGCGGCGCTGGGCCCGGGTGTGACCGGCTGGGCCGTCGGCGACGAGGTCTGCGCCCTGCTCACGGGCGGCGGCTACGCGCAGCGCGTCGCCGTCCCCGTCGGCCAGCTGCTCCCCGTCCCCGGGGGCGTCGGCCTGGTGACGGCGGCCGCCCTGCCCGAGGTCGTCTGCACCGTCTGGTCCAATGTCTTCATGCTGGCCCATCTGCGCCCCGGCGAGACGCTGCTGGTGCACGGCGGATCCAGCGGCATCGGCACCATGGCCATCCAGCTCGCCAAGGCCGTCGGCGCCCGGGTCGCCGTCACCGCCGGCTCCGAGGCCAAGCTCGCCCGCTGCCGCGAACTGGGAGCCGACCTGACGGTCAACTACCGCGAGGACGACTTCCTGACCGCCGTGCGCGATGCCTACGGCGGCGCCAACGTGATCCTCGACATCATGGGCGCCAAGTACCTCGACCGTAATGTCGACGCCCTCGCCACCAACGGCCGCCTGGTCGTCATCGGCCTCCAGGGCGGAGTCAAGGCGGAGCTCAACCTCGGCAAGCTCCTCGCCAAGCGTGCCGCGGTCGCCGCGACCTCGCTGCGCGGCCGCCCCCTGGAGGAGAAGACGGCCATCGTCGCCGCCGTCCGCGAACACGTGTGGCCCCTTCTGGAGGCCGGCACCGTCCGCCCGGTCGTGGACCGGGCCCTCCCGATGCCCGAGGCCGCGCAGGCCCACCGCGTGGTCGAGGCGAGCGACCACGTCGGCAAGGTGTTGCTGACGGTGTGACAGCGCCCGTGTGGTGGTGCGCCGTCGGTCCGGTCCCGGGGCCGGGCGCGACGGCACGCCACCGGTCCGTCCGCTACACGCCCCTCAGCAGCAGCGCCGGCCGCTCCACGCAGTCCGCGACGAACCGCAAAAAGCCCCCGGCCACGCCCCCGTCACAGACCCGGTGGTCGAAGGTGAAGGACAGCTGCACCACCTGCCGCACCGCCAACTCCCCTTCGTGCACCCAGGGCTTCGGCGCTATACGGCCGACTCCCAGCATCGCCGCCTCGGGATGGTTGATGATCGGCGTGGATCCGTCGACCCCGAACACCCCGTAGTTGTTGAGGGTGAACGTCCCGCCGGTCAGCTCCGCCGGGGTGATCCGGCCCGCCCGGGCGGCCTCGGTGAGCCGGCCGATCTCCTCCGACAGCCCCTCGACCGTCCGGTTCTGGGCGTCCCGGACCACGGGCACGACCAGCCCCCGTTCGGTCTGCGCCGCGAAGCCCAGGTGGACCGCAGGCAGTTGTACGATCTCGTTCCGCCCGGTGTCCACGGTCGAGTTGAGCTCGGGGTGGCGGGCCAGGGCCGCGGCGCAGATCCTCGCCAGCAGCGCGAGCAGCGACACCTTCGAGGAGGACGCCGCCCCGGTGTTCATCGCGGCCCGCATCGCGAGCAGTTCGGTGGCGTCGGCGTCCACCCAGCAGGTGGCGTCCGGGATCTCCCGCCGGCTGCGGCCGAGCTTGTCCGCGACGGCGCCCCGCATGCCGCGCAGCGGTATACGGCTTCCGTCGGCGGCCGGCGCGGCCGCGTGGACCGCCACGGGCGCGGGGGCGGGAGCGGGGGCGTGCGGCGCGGCCGGCGCGATGGCCCGCTCGACATCGGCCCGCAGGATCAGCCCCTCGGGACCGCTCCCGGCCAGTGCCCGCAGATCCACCCCGTGCTCGCGTGCGATACGCCGTACGAGCGGCGAGATGACCGCCACGGGACCGCCGTTGGAACGGGCCCCGCCCGCTCCTCCTCCGTCCGGCGCCGTGGCCCGTACCCGCACCCGCCGGCGTCGCGCGGCCGGTGACGCCGTGCCGTAGCCGACCAGCACATTGCCTGAGCCGTCCCCGGAGGCCTCGCCCGAAGGAGCGGCGGCACCCGCACCGGGGGCGTCGCCGGTGGCGATCGTGAGCAGCGGCCGCCCGACATCGAGGAACTCGCCCTCCTCCCCGAAACGCGCCGTCACCACGCCCCGGTAGGGGCAGGGCACCTCCACCACCGCCTTGGCCGTCTCGACCTCGACGACGGGCTGGTCGACGCCGACGACGTCGCCGACCTGCACGAGCCAGCGCACGACCTCGGCCTCGGTCAGCCCTTCTCCCAGGTCGGGGAGGAGGAATTCACGGACGCCGGCCATCACGCACCACCTCCGGCGGTACCGGTGGTGTTCTCGTTCTCGTCCCACTGCAGCCGTCCGACCGCGTCCAGGATCCGGTCGACGCTCGGCAGATGGTGCCGTTCGAGCATGGGCGGCGGATAGGGGATGTCGAAGCCGGTGACCCGGAGCACCGGTGCCTCCAGGTGGTGGAAGCAGCGTTCGGTCACCCGGGCCGCGATCTCCGCCCCGGCCCCGCCGAAGCCGGCCGACTCGTGGACGACGACCGCCCGCCCGGTCCGCCGTACCGACCGGGCGACGGTGTCCTCGTCGAAGGGAACGAGGCTGCGCAGGTCCAGCACCTCCAGGTCCCAGCCCTCCGTCACGGCCGCCTCCGCCGCTTCCAGGCACACCGGCAGGGACGGTCCGTAGGTGATGAGCGTCGCGGAGCGGCCCGCGCGCCGGACCACCGCGCGGCCGGCTCCGGGGACCTCGTCCGGCTCGTCCGCGGACCATGCGGCCTTGGACCAGTAGAGCCGCTTGGGCTCCAGGAAGATCACCGGGTCGTCGGAGGCGATGGCGGCGCGCAGCAGCCCGTAGGCGTCCGCGACCGTCGCCGGGGTGACGACATGCAGCCCTGGTGTGTGGAGGTAGTACGCCTCCGAGGAGTCGCTGTGGTGCTCGACGCCGCCGATCCCGCCTCCGTACGGGACGCGGATGGTGAGCGGCAGCGGGAGCTTGCCGCGGGTGCGGTTGCGCATCCGCGAGACATGGCTGACCAGTTGCTCGAAGGCGGGATAGGCGAAGGCGTCGAACTGCATCTCGACGACGGGCCTCAGGCCGTACATCGCCATGCCGACGGCCGCGCCGAGGATGCCGGCCTCCGCCAGCGGGGTGTCCGTGCAGCGGCTGTCGCCGAACTCCTTCGCCAGGCCGTCGGTGATGCGGAAGACCCCGCCCAGGGTGCCGATGTCCTCGCCGAGCAGGTGCACGGACGGGTCGTCGGCGAGGGCGTCGCGCAGGGCGCGGTTGAGTGCCTGCGCCATGGTGGCGGGCCTCGCGCCGGTCGCCACCACCGTGGTCATGACGGGTCCTCGGCTTCCAGCTCGGCGCGCAGCATCGCGGCCTGGTCCCGCAGTTGGGCGGTGGGTTCGGCGTAGACATGGGCGAACAGGTCCATCGGGTCCAGGACCGGGTCGGTGTTCATCCCGTCGCGCAGATCCGAGGCCATCCGTTCGGCTTCGGCCTCGGTGGCGCTGATCAGGGTCTCGTCGAGGAGCCCGCGCGCCCGCAGCTCTCTTTCGAGCAGGGTGATCGGGTCGCGTTCGCGCCATGCCTCGACCTCGGCGTCGTCCCGGTAGCGGCCGGCGTCGTCGGCGTTGGTGTGGGCGTCCATCCGGTAGGTGACGGCCTCGACCAGCGTGGGTCCGCCGCCCGCCGCGGCCCGCCGCACGGCTTCGGTGAGCACCGCGTGCACCGCGAGGGCGTCGTTGCCGTCGACCAGCCGGCCCGGCATGCCGTAGCCGACGGCCTTGTGGGCGAGGGAGGGCGCGGCGGTCTGCTTGGCCAGCGGCACGGAGATGGCGAAGCCGTTGTTCTGTACGAAGAACACGACCGGGGCCCGCCAGACCGCCGCGAAGTTCAGGGCCTCGTGGAAGTCGCCCTCGCTCGTGCCGCCGTCGCCGACCATGGCGAGGGCGACCACGTCGTCACCCTTGAGCCGGGCGGCGTGCGCCAGTCCGACGGCGTGCGGCAGCTGGGTGGCGAGCGGGGTGCTGAGCGGCGCGACGTGGTGCTCGGCGCAGTCGTAGCCGCTGTGCCAGTCACCGCGGAGCAGGGTGAGGGTCTGGACCGGGTCGACGCCCCGGGCGATCACGGCGAGGGTGTCGCGGTAACTGGGAAAGAGCCAGTCCTGCGGGCGGAGCGCGAGTGCGGCGCCGATCTGGCAGGCCTCCTGGCCGGTGCTGGACGGGTAGACGGCGAGCCGGCCCTGTTTGGTCAGGGCGGTGGCCTGCCGGTTGTAGCGGCGTCCGCGCACCAGTTGTCCGTACAGCCCGGTCAGTAGTCCGGCGTCGGTCTCCCGGGCCTGCGGGGTCCCGAGCACGCGGTACGGCTCCGCGTCGGGCAGCAGCGGCGCGGGCTCGGTGCGGGGGTGCCAGACGGGCTGGTCCAGGACTGTCATCGCGAGCACCTCCTCGTGGGCGTGTTCGAATGACCGGGTCTACCGGTCGGAGGAGCGGGTATCGCTCCCCTACCGATTGTTCGGTCGTCGGAGGCATTTTGGCTACAGGTGAGTTCTGCCTGTGGACAAACGGTTCTCCACAGCTTGTGATGGAGCCAGTACGTCCATCGTTGGGAGGCTCGGGGGCGTGACCGATGAACAGATGGCCGACAGCGCGCCCGGGGGGCGCCCCCTGGACGCGATCGACCGAGCGATCCTGCGCTACCTCCAGGAGGACGGACGTGCCTCCATACGCTCCGTCGCCGAACGCGTCCATGTGTCGCGGGCCAATGCCTACGCCCGTATCAACCGGCTTCTCGACGACGGCGTGATACGGGGCTTCACCGCCCGCGTCGACCACGAACGCGCAGGTCAGGGCGCTTCCGCCTATATCACTCTCAAGATCGTGCAGAACTCCTGGCGCACCGTCCGCGAGAAGCTGCTCGCGCTTCCCGGGGTCGCGCACATCGCGCTGGTGAGCGGCGACTTCGATGTTCTGATGCTGGTCCACACCCCCGACAACCGCAGCCTGCGCGAGCTGGTCCTCACCCGCATCCAGGCCGTCCCCGAGGTGCTGAGCAGCCGCACCCTGCTGGTCTTCGAGGAGACCGACCAGGTGCTCGGCTGAGCCTCAGGCCCTGCGCAGCCCTTCGAAGGCCAGCCGCACCACGGCGTCCGCGACCTGGTCGATACCGAGCCCGCCGCCGTCGTCCTTGGGGCGGTACCACTCGGCTATGGAGTTGATCATCCCGAAGAGCAGCCGGGTGGCCAGCCGCAGGTCGACGTCCTCGCGCAGGTCGCCCTCCGCCGCCGCGGCCCTCAGCAGCTCCGTCACCCGGTGGTCGAACTCCCTGCGCCGCTCCATGGCCCATCGCTCGGTCCGGGTGTTCCCCCGCACGCGCAGCAGCAGCGTGACGTACGGCAGCTCCGCCATCAGCACCTCGGCCGTTCGCCGCGTGACGTACTCAAGCCGCTCCACCGCCCGTCCGCCCTGCGCGCCGGGCTCCTCCAGGATGCCGAACAGCCCGTCCAGGGCCCGGCCCACGGCGCGCTGCAGCAGCTCCTCCTTGCCCCGCACATGGTGGTAGATCGACGACTTGGAGATCCCGGCCGCCCGGGACAGGTGCTCCATGGAGGTGCCGTCGTAGCCGCGCTCGATGAACACCTCGACGGCGACGGCGAGGAGGGTCTCGGGGGTGTACGTGTCGCGCTGGGCCATGGTCATGATTACAGCAGCCTCCCGCCGGAGGCTGCGCGGCGGAGTAGCGGAAGCGAGGGTGCGTACCGTCCGGCCGGGTAGCTCTTCCCGAGGTTCCACAGCAGGTCGCGCACCCAGACCGCGCCCAGCCGGTCGCCCCATTCCACCGGGCCGAGCGGATAGTTCACGCCGAGCCTCATCGCGGTGTCCACGTCCTGCGGCGAGGCCACCCCCTTGGCGACGGCGTCCACGGCAAGGTCCACGAGCATGGCGACGGTGCGCGCGACGATCAGGCCCGGGGTGTCGTCGACGACACTGACCTGCTTGCCCAGCGCCTGGAAGAGGCCGATCGCGGTGCGCAGCGAGCCCTCGGCCACCCCGTCCGGCGCGGCCAGGGCGATCCGGGTCGCGCTGCGGTAGTCCAGCGCCAGATCGAAGCGGACGGAGGCGTCACCGGGATCGGTGGCGCCGACCGTGCCGTCCGTCAGCGTCAGCCTCGTGCCGTCGGGCAGCGCGACGAACCCCTGCCCCACCCCCGCTGTCCGGTCCCGCGCGACCTTGATACCGGCCTCCTCGATCAGCTCGCACAACGCCGCCGCCGGTCCCAGATCGGCGTGCACCGCCACCGCCGCCGGCGGCTCGCAGGCGGCGGCCGTGTGCGGTGCCGGGCGCTCCTGGCCCTCCCCATGGACGTACCAGCCCCGCCCCGTCTTGCGGCCGAGCCGCCCGGACTCCACCAGCCGCCGCTGCGCGAGCGAGGGCGTGAACTTCGGGTCGTGGAAGAAGGACTCCCACACCGACCGGGTCACGGCCTCGTTGACGTCCTGGCCGATCAGATCGGTCAGCTCGAACGGCCCCATCCGGAAGCCGCCGCACTCGCGCAGCACGGCGTCGATGGTGGCGGGGTCGGCCGCGCCCTCCTCATGGAGGCGGAACCCCTCCGCGTAGAACGGGCGGGCGACACGGTTGACGATGAAGCCCGGGGTGTCGGTGCTGCGCACCGGCGTCTTGCCCCAGGCCGCGGCCGTCGCGTACGCGGCCGCGGCGGCCGCCTCGTCGGTGGCGGCGCCGGAGACCACCTCCACCAGCGGGAGCAGCGGCGCGGGATTGAAGAAGTGCAGGCCGAGGAACCGGCCCGGTACGCGCAGGGCGCCGGCGACGGCGGTGACGGACAGGGACGAGGTGTTGGTGGCGAGCAGGCAGTCGTCGGCGACGACGGTCTCCAGGGCGCCGAAGAGCTGCTGCTTGGCCCCCAGGTCCTCAAGGATCGCCTCGATCACCAGCGCCGCGCCGGCGAGGTCGCCGAGCCCGTCGGCCGGGGCCAGCCGGGCGCGGGCGCCGTCCCGCTCTGCGGCGTCCAGCCGGCCCTTGGCCACCAGCCGGTCGAACCGTTCGAGTATGGCCCGCTCGGCCTGCTCGGCCCGCCCGGGAGCGGCGTCGAAGAGCCGCACATGGTGCCCTGCGGCCAGTGCGACCTGGGCGATCCCCTGCCCCATGGTGCCGGTGCCGACGACGGCGACGGTGCTGCCCAGGTCAAGTGCGGTCATGAGCGTCCTGCTCCTCGGCGAGAGTGGTGCGAACGAGTTGTCCACAGGCCCGGCCGGGCCCTCTTGCCCCGACCGAACATTCGGTTAATCTAGCGGTGTCGCCGGCGGACCGCCCATGCCGTCCGCGCGGCCCATCCGCCCGCACCAGCTCGACGAGGAGTTGGCACATGTTGATCGAACGGCATCGCGAGACCCTGGACAAGGCCCTCGAAGCGATCCGTACTCGCGAGTACTGGTCCCCGTACCCCGAACACCCCAAGGCGTACGGAGACGCCGAGACCGGCAAGGCCGCCTTCGACGGCCTGCTGCACGGCCGCTTCGAGCTCGACCAGCCCGGCACCGACGGCTGGACGGGCGGCGAGGTGTCGCCGTACGGCATCGAGCTCGGCGTGGAGTACCCGCACCCGGATCCCGATGTGCTGCTCCCCGCCATGCGCGCCGCCCTGCCCGCCTGGCGGGACGCGGGCCCCGGCATGCGGGCCGCGGTCTGCCTGGAGATCCTGTCCCGGATCAACGCCCGGACCAACGAGTTCGCGCACGCGGTCATGCACACCTCCGGCCAGGCCTTCATGATGGCCTTCCAGGCAGGCGGCCCCCACGCACAGGACCGCGGCCTCGAAGCGGTCACCTACGCGTACGCGGAACAGGTCCGCACCCCGGGCACCGCGGAGTGGGTCAAGCCGCAGGGCAAGCGGGAACCCCTGAGCCTGCGCAAGGAGTTCAAGGCCGCACCGCGCGGCATCGCCCTGGTCGTCGGCTGCAACACCTTCCCGACCTGGAACGGCTATCCCGGCCTGTTCGCCTCCCTGGCCACCGGCAATCCCGTACTGGTCAAGCCGCATCCGCGGGCCGTGCTCCCGCTCGCGCTCACCGTCAGGGTGGCCCGCGAGGTGCTGGCCGAGACCGGCTTCGACCCCAACCTGGTGGCCCTGGCCGCCGAACGGCCCGGCGAGGGCCTGGCCGCGACACTGGCCCTGCGCCCCGAGATCCGGATCATCGACTACACCGGCTCGACCTCCTTCGGCGACTGGCTGGAGACCAACGCCCGCCAGGCACAGGTCTTCACGGAGAAGGCCGGCGTCAACACGGTGATCATCGAATCCACCGACGACTACCGGGGCCTGCTCTCCAACCTCGCCTTCTCCCTGTCGCTCTACAGCGGCCAGATGTGCACCACCCCGCAGAATCTGCTGATCCCCCGGGACGGCATCACCACCGACACCGGCCACAAGTCCTACGACCAGGTGGTCGGCGACCTCGCCTCGGCCGTCGGCGGGCTCCTGGGCGACGACGCCCGGGCCAACGCCCTCCTCGGCGCCCTGGTCAACCCGGAGGTGACGGCCCGTCTGGAGGCCGCCCCGTCGATCGGCGAAGTCGCCCTGGCCTCACGGTCCGTGCCCAACGCCGACTTCCCCGACGCCACCGTCCGCACCCCGGTGATCGTCAAGCTCGACGGTGCCAAACCCGACGCCGAAGCGGCGTACATGACCGAGTGCTTCGGCCCGGTGTCCTTCGCGGTCGCGGTGGACTCGGCCGAGGCCGCGGTCGAACTGCTGCGCCGCACGGTGCGCGACAAGGGCGCCATGACGGTCGGCGCCTACACGACCTCCCCCGAGGTGGAACGGCTCATCGAGGAGGCCTGCCTGGACGAGTCGGCACAGCTGTCGCTGAATCTGACGGGCGGGGTCTACGTCAACCAGACAGCCGCCTTCTCCGACTTCCACGGCTCCGGAGGCAACCCGGCGGCGAACGCGGCGCTGTGCGACGGCGCGTTCGTGGCCGGCCGCTTCCGGGTCATCGAGGTCCGGCGTCCCAGTGGAACAGCGTCATAGCCACGCTGGTGGCGAGGTTGTAACTGGACACCTGGGGGCGCATGGGCAGTGAGACGAGGCGGTCGGCCCGGCCGCGCAGCTCCGGCGAGATACCGTGCCGCTCCGAACCGAAGACGATCAGCGCGTCGTCGGGGACGGTGAGGGTCTTGATGTCCTCGCCCTCGGGGTCCAGCGCGTACAGCGGCCCGGGCGGCAGCTCGTCGGGGCCGAGTCGTTCCACGGCGGTGGCGTAGTGCAGCCCGGCCCCGGCCCGTACGACATTGGAGTGCCAGGGGTCCAGATCACCGGTGGTCACCACGCCCGTGGCGCCGAACCCGGCGGCCAGCCGCACCACGGCGCCGACGTTGCCGAGGTTGCGCGGGTTGTCCAGGACCACGACCGGCGCCTGCCGGGGACGCCGCGCCAGGGTCTCCCGGTTCTGCCGCTCCCCGGGCCGGACCGCCAGCGCGGCAACGCCGGTGGGATGCACCCGGGGCACCAGTTCCCGCAGCACGGCCGGCGGCACCTCGACCACGGACGTGGCCAGCACGCCGGTGAGGTCGTCCGCCAGCTCGGCGGCCAGGGCGAGCACCGCGGCCTTGTCGGCGGCGACCACCAGCCGTACGTCGGCGCCGAAGCGCAGCGCGTGCTTCAACGCGTGGAAGCCGTCGAGGAGAACGGCCCCCGGGGCGTTCTCACGCCACTGCCGGGCCGGATTGTCGCTGCTGGTCACCCCACGAGGTTAGACGGCGCCGGATCACCCGACGGCTCCGCCTCGGCCTCCGGCTGAGTCTCCGACTGCGACCGCGACTGCGGCTCCGTCTCCGTACGGCGGCCGAGCCCGCGCACCCGACGTGAGACGCGGTCGCCGACCCAGACCAGGAAGCCGGTCGGCAGGAACACCGCGTCGGCGGTGATCATCGCGAGCGAGAAGAACGGCAGGCCCAGCACGACCGCGATCGACGCGTGTTCGAGCATCATGACCGCCAGCAGCACGTTCTTCACCCGGCGGTTGAACAGCGTGAACGGGAAGGCGACCTGCACGATCACCGTGCCGTAGGTGATCGCCATGACCATGATGCCGCTGCTCGCCATGGCGTGGGACAGCCCGGGCCACGGGCTGAAGTCGTCGAGGTGCAGCGGGTAGTACAGCGCCGTGCCGTCCTGCCACCGGCTGCCCTGGATCTTGTACCAGCCGGCCGTGGAGTAGATCAGGCAGACCTCGACGATGATCACCAGCAGGGTGCCGTTGTGCGCGAGGTTGGCGAAGATGTCCAGCACGGCGCGGGGCTCACCGCCGGGCGCGTGACGGTTCACCGCCCACCAGGCGGCCTGCGCGAGCCAGAATCCCCAGAAGACGACGGCCCAGCCCCAGCTGAGCAGCCCCAGCACGGTGACGAGCGCCAGCGCGGCACCCAGCAGCGCCCACAGCACCACACCGACGGCGTCCCGCGCCGGGCGGTCCTGGTCCGGGCGGTCCTGGTCGGTCCTGGCCCGGCGGCGCGCGTCGAGGGACCAGACCCGGCCGCAACGGGTGAGGACGAGGTAGATCGCCATGAGGTGCATGACGTTGTCGCCGCCGTCGCCGAGGAAGACACTGCGGTTCTGCAGCGACAGCACACCGATCATGAACAGCAGTGACGCGGTGCGGGTCCGCCAGCCGAGCAGCAGCATGGCCGCGGCGACCACGGCGCCCGCGTAGACCACGTCGAACCACAGCTGGCTGCGGGTCCACATCAGCACCGAGAAGGCGTGGTTCTCGGCGATGAGCTGGTGGGCCATGTCCCAGCTCCACACACCGTCGGGCCCGTACAGCTCCTGGCGGTACGGCCACTCGCGCAAAAGGAACAGCAGCCAGGTCAGCGAGAAACCGATCCGGACGACCGCCGTCTGATAGCGGCCTATGACCGTGCCGGTGAGCCGCGCCATGCCCCGGGAGATCCCCCTGCCGAGGGCCTCCGGCAGATCGGCGAAGGGGGACGGGACCCCGCTGCGCTCACTCACGAGCCGTCCTCCTGCGAGTCGTCGGTGTCCACGGGCCACCAGGGCAGCACCTGGAAGCTGGTCGAGGTGTCGGTCTTCTCGCTGCTCCACGCGGGCGCGACGACCGCTGTCGTGCCGGCCCGGACCTGGACCCGCTGGACCGTTCCGCCGTTGAGACGCGGCCCGAACCGGTCCTCGACGATGCGCTGGACGTATGCCCTGCTCAGCTCGCCGCGCATGCCGATCGGCCGGTTCTTCTCGCCGTGCGTGCTGGTGTAGAAGGACCAGGCGCGGCGCAGCTCGTTCTGCTGGGAGTGGCTGGGCGCCGGGTTGTGCCGGATGAGGGCGATGTCCATGGCGGTGAGGTCGACCCAGCCGGTGGTCTCGGTACTGCCGTTGTCCTTGCGGACGTCGGCGCGAGCCCAGACATGGGTGTTCTGCTGGACCGGATTCGGGGCGAAGAGCTTCCAGTTCTGTTCGAACTCGGGATAGATGTACTCGGCCACCAGGTCGCCGTGCTGCCGGGTGACCGTGTTCTCCGGCGCGATGTGCAGGAAGACGGCGAGGAGGTGGACGGCGACCATCACGGCAACCGTGGCGACGCCCAGCGCCACCGCCACCCGGGAGGGAAGCGACAGGCCGGCTGTTCCGCCGTCGTCACCACCCGGTCGTGGCTGAACGTCCTCGGGTGACTCCATGGTCTAAGCACTCCTCGTTCCCCGCGTTGCTCTCCGCACGGAACGGTACTCATGCCACACAGCCGCGGTACAGGCATCCCCCTTATCCGCGCTGTCCGCGTTATCCACAGGCCCTCGGGACCGGCCTTGACCGTGCCCCGCGGTCGGCACACCATAGAACCGAACGATCGGTCGGCCCGCCGGTCGCTCACATCCGGTCGACGACGCCAAGGAGGTGGACTTCGGCGCCCGGCCCACCTAATCTGACACATCGTCAGATAAGTGGTGCCGGCGGCAGCGCCGGCGGGGAGGTCGGGGTCATGGACTTCAGCTTCAGCGAGGAACAGCTCGCCGCCGCCGAGGCGGCCCGGGCGATCTTCTCCGACGTCTCACCGGACGCGGTGCCCAGTCCGGCGCTCAGGGCGGGAGCGGTGGCCGAGGACTTCGACCGGGCGCTGTGGCGTCGGCTCGCCCAGGCCGACCTGCTGAGCCTGGTCCTGGACGAGGCGTACGGCGGCGCCGGGCTCGACCCGGTCGCGCTGTGCGTGGTGCTGCGCGAGGCAGGCGGCGTACTGGCCCGCGTCCCGCTGCTGGAGACCTGCGCCGCCGCGCTCACCGTCCAGCGGTACGGGCCGCCCGAGCTGCGCGACCGGCTGCTGCCCGACGCAGGCCGCGGCGGCGTGGTGCTCACCGTGGCCGCGAACGGCAGGACCGGGCACGACGGGGCCGAACTGGCGGTCAGCGCACGCCAGGTGGAGGGGGAGAGGGGCGGGGAGGGGGAGGGGGGAGGGCCCCCCACCTCGTGGATCCTCGACGGCGTCCAGACCGCCGTCCCCTGGGCCCAGCACGCCGACCGCATCCTGATCCCCGCCGTCACCCCGGACGGACGGCCGGTCGTCGCCGTGCTTCCCCGGGCCGACGCCGTCCTGGCCGACCAGGTCTCGACCAGCGGCGAACGGCTCGCCGAGGTCCGACTGGACGGTGTCCGCGTCTCCTCCGCCGACCTCATCACCGACGAAGGTGCCTGGGACTGGCTCCGCCGCCTGCTCACCGTCGGCACCTGCGCGCTCGCCCTCGGCCTGGGTTCCGCCGTCCTGCGCATGACCGGCGAGTACACCGGCAAACGCGAGCAGTTCGGTCACCCGATAGCCACCTTCCAGGCCGTGGCCATGCAGTCCGCCGACCGCTACATCGACCTGCGCGCCATGGAGGTCACCCTCTGGCAGGCCGCCTGGCGCCTGGATCCGACCGCCGTGGCCGTCGCCAAGATCTGGGCCTCCGAGGGCGTCCGCCGCGTCGTCCAGACCGCTCAGCACCTCCACGGCGGCTTCGGCGCCGACACGGACTACGCGCTGCACCGCTACCACGCCTGGGCCAAGCAGCTGGAGCTCTCGCTCGGCTCCGCCGCCGCCCACGAAGAGGCCCTCGGCGATCTCCTGGCCGCCGAGGCCTGACCCGGCCCGGCTGGGCTCACCCCAGCGGAGCACAGCGGAGCACAGCGGAGCACAGCGCAGCGCAACACAGCACAGCACAGCACCCGGCCGCACAGCACCCAGCCGCCCTGCCCCGTCCGGGCTACAGCACGAACGCCTGGGCGCCGCCCTCCGCGACGAGGGGGCGGCCGGCGGCCTCCCAGCCGAGCATGCCGCCGTCCACGTTCACCGCGTCCACGCCCTGCCCGATCAGATACTGGGCGACCTGCGCCGAGCGGCCCCCCACCCGGCACACCACATGCACCCGCTCGTCGGAGGGAACCTCTCCCACCCGGCCGGCGAACTCGCTCATCGGGATGTGCAGCGCGCCCTCGGCGTGCCCGGCGGCCCACTCGTCGTGCTCACGCACATCCAGCAGAACGGAGTCGGCCGGCACGGCGGCGGCGTCCACCGCGGGCAGATGGGCGTTGAACATGAAATCGGCCTCCTCGAAACGACGTACTCGGACGAACGTACCGCTCAGCCCTTCGTGGAGCGAACAAGCTCCTGCAGCCGCGCCTCGCGGTGCGCGACCTGGTTGAGCAGGGACTCGGCGATCTCGTTCAGCAGCCCGTCCGGGTCGTCGGGGGAGAGCTTCATCATCTGACCGATCGCGCTGCCCTCCAGGTCGGCGGCGATCACCGCCAGCGTCTCCTTGCGCTCGGCCAGCCACTCCAGCCGGGCGTACAGGACCTCGGCCTCGGTCGGCAGCTCCCGCTCGGTGACCGGGCCGGCCGCCCACTCCTCGGCGAGTTCGCGCAGCTGGGTCTCGTCGGCGTGGGCGTACGCCTCGTTGACCCGGGCGATAAACTCGCTGCGCCGCTGCTTCTCCGCCTCGTCCTGCGCCAGGTCGGGGTGGGCGGCGCGGGCCAGCTCGCGGTAGAGCCGCTGCGCCTCCTTGCCCGGCCGGACCCGGCGCGGCGGATCCGGGTCCTCGACCGGCCGGACGCCGTCGGAGCCGAGGAGTCCCCCGAACAGCTCCTCAACGCCCGGCATGGGCATGACCAGCGCCCTGGCCTCCCACGCCCGCCGGATGTCGTCCCGGTCGCCGCTGTTCGCCGCGACCGCCTCCGCGATCAACGCGTCCAGCTCGTCGAGCCGGGCGTACATCGGGCCGAGCTTCTGGTGGTGCAGCCGGGAGAAGTTCTCCACCTCGACCCGGTAGGTCTCCACCGCGATCTCGAACTCGATCAGCGCCCGCTCGGCCGCCCGCACCGCCTTCGCCAGCCGGTCCTCGGGCGGGACGGCCTGCGCGGCGTTCTCAGGATTCACGGAGGAGTTCGTCACCGGGACAGCCTAATCCGGTATTGGCGGCGGTTCGGATGGACACGGGGTTCCACCGGCCGTCCGCACTCCGGTTACGGCACGGGAGGCCAGGGCGAGAAGGCCGGAACCCTCACCCCGAGCGCTGGTCATATTCCGAGCTCGGCCGGTATCCGGCCGGAGCGCACCGCTTCCACCAGCTCCGCGTGGTCCGCCTCCGTACGGTCCGCGTAAGCCACCGCGAACACCGCCAGCGCCTCGTCCAGTTCCTCGCCCTTGCCGCAGTACCCGGCGATGATCCTGGGGTCGGCGCTGTGCGCATGGGCCCGCGCCAGCAGCGCGCCCGTCATGCGCGCGTAGTCGTCGATCAGTCCCGCCTCCAGCGACGCGGGATCGACGCTGCCCTTGCGGTTACGGAACTGCCGCACCTGGTACGGACGCCCCTCCACCGTCGTCCAGCCCAGCAGCGCGTCGCTGACGACCTGCATGCGCTTCTGCCCGAGCACCACCCGCCGGCCCTCGTGGGCGGCCGGCGGCACCGTCGGCAGATACGGCATGAGGGCCGATGGCCGCGCCTCCTTCACCTGGAGCACCAGCGGCTCCCCCAGGTGGTCGAGGAGCAGCACCACATAGGACCGCAGGCCCACGCTGCCCGTCCCGACCACCCGGAAGGCAACGTCATGGACGGCGTACCGGGCCAGCAGGGGCAGCCGGTCCTCACCCAGCGTGCTCAGGTACCCGTCCGCCGACGCCGACGCCGGATCCGACGCCCGCTCCGACGCCGGCTCCGATGCCGACAGCGACAGCGACCTGGCCACCGCCGCCGCCTCCGCGTCCGGCACCCTGCGCAGCACCGGTGGGGCGTCGACGAAGCGTCGTCCGCCACCTTCCACGGCCTCGGTGGACCGGGCCGCGAACTTGGCGCTGGTGTTCCTGCGGGCCTTGTCCGAGACCTGCTGGAGGGTGCCCGTCAGGTCCCGCGCGTCGGCATGCGCGAGCAGCCGTTCGTCGGCCATCGCGTTCCACGCCTCCATCACCGGCAGCTTCGCCAGCAGCCGCATGGTGCGCCGGTAGGCGCCGACCGCGTCGAAGGCCGCGGCCATGCAGGCCTCCTCGCCGGCGCCGGCCTCGCGTCCGGCCAGCACCAGGGAGGCGGCGAGCCGCTTGAGGTCCCACTCCCAGGGGCCGTGCGCGGTCTCGTCGAAGTCGTTGATGTCGATGACGAGTCCGCCGCGCGCGTCCCCGTACAGGCCGAAGTTGGCCGCGTGCGCGTCTCCGCACAGCTGGGCGCCTATGCCGGTGACGGGGGTGCCCGCGGCGAGGTCGGCGGCCATCAGGCCGGCGGAGCCGCGCAGGAAGGCGAAGGGGCCGGCGGCCATCCGTCCGACCCGCAGCGGTACGAGTCCGGGGATCCGTCCGGCGTTGGAGGTCACGACCGACTCCACGGCGCCGGGCCGGCCGGGGCTCGCCTCGAAGGCGGCGTGCGCGGCACGCGGCGCGCTCTCCCGCAGCGCCTTGCCCTCTTCCTTCGGCGAGCCGTCGTGCGGCCAGCGCGCGAATCCCGGCACGCGCGGCACTCTCTGATCGGTCATCGGTCCCTCATCCCCTCCCAGCCCGAAAGCGCTTTCGCCGAACGAACTTGCCCGGCTTGGTCGTACCTGGGGCAATCTGGCCATTTACCGGACCACTACCGGTGATTCATGCTTGCCTGGACCGCAGTACGACACGGCACCCAGATCGCCCACCGACACCGAATACTCCCTCAGGCCCGAACCGGCCCGAACCGCAGGTGCACGAGTTGGATGAGATGACCCGGCTGTCCGCCGCCGCCATGACGACGAACGCGAGCCCGAGCCCGATCGGGGCATCGGGTGTCTGCGCCCTGCTCCGGCTTGCCGTCCTGTGCGTCGATCCCGACGGCCATGTCTCGTACTGGAACCGTGGCTCCGAGGAGCTCTTCGGCCATCGCTGGGAGGGGGTCTTCGGCCTGCGGGCCTCCGGCCTGCTGCCCAGCCCCGCCGACGAGCGCCAGGACGTCCTGGACCAGCTCGACGACCTCACCCGTTCCGCCTGGGCCGGCGCGCTGCCGGCCGTCAACCGTGACGGCGCGGTACGGGACGCCCTGTGGTGGGCGTACCGGATCATGGAACCGGCCGGCCGCAGCCTGCTGGTCATCGCGGCCGACGCCAAGCCGCTGCGCGCAGGCGGCCTGCGCATCGCGCTGGGCGACCGCATGCTGCCGTACGCGGCCGCCGACACCGCCGGGCACCCGCCTCGCCGGGAGGATGTGGCGGTGGCGGCCCGGCTGGCCGCGGTGTCCGACGCCGCGCACGCCGCCCAACTGGCGCCACGGCTGGGCGCGGTGCTGCCCCGGGTGAGCGCGGGCCGGCTGGACCGGATCATGCGGCAGATCGTGCCGTACGGCTATCCCGTCCTGGAGGTGGAGGGCACGGTACGGCTGCCGGTGCTGCCGTACGAGCAGCAGGGCCGCGCCGCCAACCCGGTCTCCGGCCGCCCGGCGCGCCCCACCCGGCCGGCCGCCCGCAAGCAGCTGCTCCCCGGCCCGCGCCCGACCTCCGGCGCCCCCGGTGTCCTCGGCGCAGCCCCGGAAGCCGAGCCCGCGAACCCCGCCACGAACCCCGCCGCCGGCCTGGCCGGGATCCCGACCCTGGTGCCGGTGCCGCCGGCCGGACTGGCGTTCCCCGTGCCCGGGCACACCCTCGACGAACAGCTCGCCCTGCTGCGGGAGATCGGCACCAAGGTCGGCAGCACCCTCGACCTGGACACCACGGCCCGGGAGTTGTGCTCGGTCACCGTGCCGCGGTTCGCCGACTACGCCGCGATCCTCATCGTCGACCAGCTGTTCTCCGACACCGAACTGCCCAAGGACGACATCCCGTCCGGCCTGATCACCGCCCGCCGGGTGGCCGTCGCGCACAACGGCAGCCCGGGCAACGCCTGGGACACGGCCCTCCCCGAGGGCGAGCTGATCCCGCTGGCGGCCAACGAGATCAGCCCGCGGCTCGGCGAACCGCTGCTCGTGCCGGTCATCGACCCGGCCATCGCCGAGGACATCGCCGCCGATCTGGGTGTCCCCGCGCTCGGGCCGTTACTTCCGCAGCACTCGTTGGTCGTCGTCCCGCTCACCGCGCGCGGAACGGTACTGGGCCGGATGTGCCTGCTGCGCCGCCCCGGCCGCCGCCCCTTCGACGTCAAGGACGCCCAGACCGCCGGCGAGGTCGTCGCCCGGGGCGCCGTCCATCTGGACAACGCCCGGCTGCACCGCCTGGAGTCGCGCGCCGCCGCGACGCTGCAGCGCAGCATGATGCCGACCCGTCCGCCCCGGCTCCCCGGTGTGCGGATCGCGCACCACTACATGCCCGGTGACCGTCAGGCGCAGGTCGGCGGGGACTGGTTCGACGCCATCCAGCTTCCCGGCGGGCGGGTGGCGCTGATCGTCGGCGACGTGATGGGGCACGGCCTGCTGTCGGCCGCCGTGATGGGCCAGTTCCGTACGGCCGTGATCACCATGGCCGCCCTGGATCTGCCGCCCGCCCAGTTGCTGCGGCATCTGGACAACCTCGCGCACCGGCTGGGCGCCGAGCACCTCGCCACCTGCGTGTATGCAGTATACGATCCGGTCCACCGCTCCCTCACGCTCGCCAACGCCGGTCATATCCCGCCGGTCCTGGCCCGTCACGACGGCCGCAGCGAACTGCTGCAGATCCCCAAGGGCGCCCCGATCGGGGTCGGCGGCGTGCCCTTCGAGACGGTCGAGATCCCGGTCCCGGACGGCAGTTGGCTGGTGCTGTGCACCGACGGGCTGGTCGAGGTCCGCGGCCAGGGCATAGACGCGGGGCTGGCCGCCCTGTGCTCCAACGTCATCGAACCGGACCAGACGCCCGAGGACGTCTGCGAGCAGATCCTCAGCCGTGTACACACCGACGACCGGGGTGACGATGTCGCCCTGCTGGTCGCCAACTTCCAGGGCATCCCCTCGGAGGACGTCGCCGAGTGGAAGCTGGCCATGGACCGCTCCGAGGTGCGCCGGGCCCGCGAGCTGACCCGTGAGCAGCTCGGCCGCTGGGGGCTGACCGGAATCAGCGAACTGACCCAGTTGCTGGTCAGCGAGCTGGTCACCAACGCCCTGCGGGCCGCCTCGCACGAGGTGAGCCTGCGTCTGATGCGGGCCGGAAATCTGCTGGTCGAGGTCAGTGACGACGACCACAACCTCCCCCAGCTGCGGCGCGCGGACGCGAGCGACGAGGAGGGCCGGGGCCTGACCCTCGTCAGTCATCTGTCGCGCCGCTGGGGCACCAGCCGCAAGGCGGTCGGCAAGGTGGTCTGGTTCGAGCTTCCGCTACCCGGGTAGAGCCGCCCCGACCAGCGCGTCTATACGATTGGCCCCATGGGGAGCACGGGAAGCACAGCGGGTACGGCGGGCGCGGGGAGCGGCGAGCTGGGCGACCAGGCGGTCGACACCGTCCAGCGTGAGCTGGCCGCGTTCGCCCGCCGGGCCCGTGGGGTGGCCGCCCGGACGCACCCGGAGCTGTCCCTGTTCTCGTACACGATCCTGGCCCACCTGGACGAGGCGGACGGCTGCCGGGCCACCGATCTGGCGGCCGAGTTCACCCTGGACAAGTCCACGGTGAGCCGTCAGGTCGGCGGTCTGGAGCGGCTCGGTTTCATCGAGCGCCGCCCCGACCCGGCCGACCACCGGGTGCAGTTGCTGCGGCCGACCCCGGCGGGTGCCGCCGTCCTGGCCGCCGTGCGGACCGCCCGCCGGCAGACCGTACGGGCCCGGCTGACCGGCTGGGACGAGGCCGACCTCGACCGGTTCGCCGCCTACCTGGTCCGCTACAACGCCGGCGACGCGTACGGCACGAACGATCCGCACCGCACCCGCGAGGACGGACAGGACTGACCCCGGCCCGGCACCGGCGCCCGGCGGCCGCTCAGCACTTCTCGTCCTCCGGCACGGCCTCCAGGCAGGGTGACCGCTCCGGCAGATGGGCCACCGCCCAGACGCGCAGCTCCTCCAGGGCGGGGCCCAGCGCCCGCCCGGCCGCGGTGAGCCGGTAGGCCACCCGCAGCGGCGGACCGGGCTCGACCTCACGGGTGAGCAGTCCGGCTTCGGCCAGCTCGCTGAGCCGGTCCGAGAGCATCCGTTCGCTGATCTTGGGGATCGCCCGCCGCAGTTCCGAGAAGTACACGGCCCGCTGGGTGAGCACGGCGACGATCAGGCCGGTCCAGCGCTTGCCGAGCAACGCGAAGACCCGGGTCATGGCCACATCGACCCCCGTACAGGGCTCCACCGCCTGCTCCTGCTGCTGCGCCATCTCCCCAGATTACTACCCTTGTCACTAGGCACTGCAGATAAGTAAGCTTCCACTGTAGAAAAGTAAGTACCTGTGGTACCAATAGCTACGTACAAATGATTCAACATTCACGTACACACGTCCAGCACCCCGAGAGTGGAGGCACCCCAATGCCCACGCTGCTGCACATCGACTCCTCCATCTGGCCCGCCGAGGGCTCCACGTCCCGCGATGTGGCCGCCACCTTCCGCAAGGAGTGGGAGGCCCAGCACCCGGGCGGCACGGTCATCTACCGCGACCTGGCCGCCGAGCCGGTCCCGCACATCGACGCCGCCCACTACCTCGGCGGAGCCGAGCACCCGCTGCGCGACCAGCTCGCCGGCGAGCTGGAGCAGGCCGACGCGGTGCTGATCAGCGCCCCGATGTACAACTTCTCGATTCCTTCCACCCTCAAGGCGTGGCTGGACCAGGTGATCATCCTCGGCCGCACCGCCGGCGAGACCCCCTCCGCCGCCGGCACCCCGGCCGTCGTGGTCGCCTCCCGTGGCGGCGGCTACGGACCCGGCACCCCGCGCGCCGACCACGAGTTCGTCATCACGTACCTGGAGAAGGCCCTCGGCGCCCTCGGCCTCGACATCCAGTTCGTCGTCCCCGAGCTGACCCTGGCCCGCGTCGTACCCGCCATGGCCGACCTGGTCGAGCTTTCCGACGCCTCCAAGACCAAGGCCCACGAGGAAGCCGCCGCCAAGGCCAAGGAGCTGGCCGCCAAGGCCGCCAAGGCCGCCTGACACCTGACACCTGACGCCTGACGGCACTGCCGAGGCAGCGCTACGGCACTGCCGCGGCACCGCCTCGAAGCGGCCCCGCCCCCACTGGGAGCGGGGCCGCTTCAGCACCTCTTTGCCTTCCCCCGGGATGAAATGTGGGCGATACACAAGTTGCCTACGATGACTAATTCCGATCACCTTTCCCAGGGGGACCCTCCGCATGACCGCAGCACCAGCACCGCCCGGCACCGGCGCCGAAGGCCACGGCAGCACCGCGCACGCCGCCGACGCCGCCGACGCCCGGCGGCAGGGCAACGCCATCGTCGCCGTGCTCTCCTTCGCGGGCATCGTCGTCGCCGTGATGCAGACGCTCGTCGTACCGCTCATATCCGAGCTGCCGACGCTCCTGCGGTCCTCCGCCTCCGACGCCTCCTGGGTGGTCACCGCCACCCTGCTGGCCGGCGCCGTCGCCACACCCGTCATGGGCCGCCTCGGAGACATGTACGGCAAGCGGCGGATCCTCTTCGTCAGCCTCGGCCTGCTCGTCGCCGGCTCGGCGCTGTGCGCCTTCACGTCCTCGCTCGTGCCGATGGTGATCGGCCGGGCCCTGCAGGGCGGGGCCATGGGTGTCATCCCGCTCGGCATCAGCATCATGCGGGACGAGCTGCCGCGTGAGCGGATGGGGTCCGCGATGGCCCTGATGAGCTCCTCCCTGGGCATCGGCGGCGCCCTCGGCCTCCCCGGCGCCGCAGCCATCGCCGAGCACTCCGACTGGCACACGCTCTTCCTGGTCTCCGGCGGGCTCGGCCTCGTCGCCATCGCCCTGGTCGCCCTGCTCGTTCCCGAGTCCCCGGTGCGCACGCCGGGGCGCTTCGACATCGCCGGGGCGACCGGCCTCACGGCCGGCCTGATCTGCCTGCTGCTGCCCATCACCAAGGGCGCCGACTGGGGCTGGGGCAGCGGCACCGTCGTCGGACTCTTCGGCGCCGCGGTAGTGATCCTCGTCGGCTGGGGCTTCCTGGAACTGCGCACCGCCGAACCGCTGGTCGACCTGCGCACCACGGCCCGCCGCCAGGTGCTGATGACCAACCTCGCCTCGGTCCTGGTCGGCTTCGTCCTCTACGCCCAGATGCTGGCACTGCCGCAGATCCTGGAACTGCCCAGCGCCACCGGCTACGGCCTCGGCCTGAGCATGGTCGCCGCCGGCCTGTGCCTGGCGCCGGGCGGACTGGTCATGATGGTGATCTCCCCCCTCTCGGCCCGGATCTCGGCCACCAAGGGCCCCAAGGTCTCCCTGCTGATCGGCATCGTCGTCGCCACCGGCGGCTACGCCCTGGGCTTCGGCCTGCTGAACGCGGTGTGGGAGCTCGTGATCGTCGCCACCGTGATCGGCGCCGGTATCGCCTTCGCCTACGCGGCCATGCCCGCCCTGATCATGGGCGCCGTGCCGCCCTCGGAGACCGCCGCCGCCAACGGCCTCAACACCCTGATGCGGTCCATCGGCACCTCCACCTCCAGCGCGGTCGTCGGGGTCGTCCTGGCCCATCTGACGCAGCCGCTGGGGCCCGTGTCGGTGCCCTCCCTGGACGGCTTCCGCACCGCCTTCGCCATCGCCTGCGCGGCCGGCGTGCTGGCCCTGGGCGTCGCCGCGTTCATCCCCGGCAAGGCGAAGGGCCGTACGGCGGTCACCACCGTACGACCCTCCACCGAAACCGGACCGGAACCGGAACCCGCAACCGAGCCCGCGACCGAAAGCGGGGCCGCAGCCGCGGCCGCGCGTCAGATGCTGACGCCGAAGTCCTGAGCGATGCCGCGCAGGCCGGAGGCGTAGCCCTGGCCGACGGCGCGGAACTTCCACTCCGCGCCGTTGCGGTACAGCTCGCCGAAGACCATCGCGGTCTCGGTCGAGGCGTCCTCGGTGAGGTCGTAGCGCGCGAGCTCGTTGTTGTCGGCCTGGTTCACGACGCGGATGAACGCGTTGCGGACCTGGCCGAAGCTCTGCTGGCGGGTCTCGGCATCGTAGATCGACACCGGGAACACGATCTTGGAGACCTCGACCGGGACCGTCGTCAGGCTGACCTTGACCTGCTCGTCGTCGCCCTCACCCTCGCCCGTGATGTTGTCGCCGGTGTGCTCGACCGAGCCCTCGGGGCTCTTGAGGTTGTTGAAGAAGACGAAGTGCTTGTCCGAGACGACCTTGTTGTCCTCACCGACGAGCAGCGCGCTCGCGTCGAGGTCGAAGTCCGTGCCCGTGGTCGTACGCACGTCCCAGCCCAGACCGACGGTGACCGCGGTCAGTCCCGGGGCCTCCTTGGTCAGCGAGACATTGCCGCCCTTGGAAAGGCTGACACCCATGGATCTCCCTCAATCCGGCGCGGGCCGCGCCCCTTGACGATTCCTTTGCCCAATGGATCCAACGCCCACCTACCCGCCCCGGTTCCCCGTCACGCGCTCCCTCACCCGGCCGCCGCAAAACATCGGCAAAACAAAAGATCCCGCAGGTCCGAAGACCTGCGGGATCTCACTGTGCGCGAGGGGGGAGTTGAACCCCCACGCCCTTTCGGGCACTGGAACCTGAATCCAGCGCGTCTGCCTATTCCGCCACCCGCGCATTGGGTGTGTCGTCCGGGACCCGCTGGCCCCTTCCGACATCCAGAAGATTAGCACGGGCCCCAGGGTGGAATCACATCCGTTTCCCGTGGCCGGACGCACACCCCCTGGGGGCGGGGAACCGCCGCTGTTGCGGGACACTGACAGGAGGCACCTCTACCATCCCAGTGGGGGAGCGGCAGTGCGGCGTGTGAGCGTTGACACTGGCCGGCTGGGCAGGAGTGGGGAACCACGGGTTTTCCTGGCGCGTGGATACGATCAGTAAGCAGTACCGGAAGGATCGCGGCGGCCACACCACCGCGGTCCGCCGCAGGACCTCTAGGAGGGAGGTGCACCGTGGGAGTACTCAAGAAGTTCGAGCAGCGTCTCGAGGGCTTCGTGAACGGCACCTTCGCCAAGGTGTTCAAGTCCGAGGTACAGCCCGTGGAGATCGCGGGCGCGCTCCAGCGCGAGTGCGACAACAACGCGACGATCTGGAACCGCGACCGGACCGTCGTCCCCAACGACTTCATCGTCGAGCTGAGCGGCTCGGACTACGACCGGCTCAGTCCGTACGCGGTCCAGCTCGGCGACGAGCTCGCCGGCATGGTCCGCGACTACGCCAAGCAGCAGCGTTACACCTTCATGGGCCACATCAAGGTCCACCTGGAGAAGGCCGACGACCTCGACACCGGCCTGTACCGGGTGCGCAGCCGGACGCTCGCCTCCAGCGAGTCGCAGTTCCAGCCGCAGCAGGGCCAGGCCGCCGAGAGCCGCCAGCAGGCGCCGTCGCGCCCGGCGTCGCCCGGCGGGGCCTCGTACCTGGCGCCGTCGCGCCCCGGGGGACCGCCGCCGATGCCGGCCGGACCGCCGCCGGGCGGCGGACGCCCGGGACCGGGCCCGGGCCCGTCGCCGGTGACCCGGCTGCCCGGCACCGGCTCGCCCGCGGACGCCGGCCAGACACGCCGCTGGATCGAGATCAACGGCACCCGGCACCAGATCTCCCGGTCGACGCTCGTGCTGGGTCGCAGCACCGAGGCGGACGTCCGGGTCGACGACCCAGGAGTCTCGCGCAAGCACTGCGAGATCCGGGTCGGATCGCCTTCCGTGGTCCAGGACCTCGGATCGACAAACGGCATCGTGGTGGACGGGCAGCACACCCTGCGCGCTACGCTCCGCGACGGCTCCCGAATCGTCGTGGGCAGTACCACCATCGTGTACCGGCAAGCCGAAGGGTGAAGCGGGGGCAATGTCAGAGCTGACCCTGACGGTCATGCGGTTGGGTTTCCTCGCCGTACTGTGGCTGTTCGTCATCGTGGCCGTACAGGTCATCCGCAGCGATCTGTTCGGGACGCGGGTGACCCAGCGCGCCTCGCGGCGCGCCGAGTCCGGCTCCCGGCCGCCGCAGCAGCGCCAGCAACAGGCGCCGCAGCGACAGCAGCAGCAACAACAACCGCCGCAGAACAACAGGGCGCGACGCGGCGCGCCCACCAAACTCGTGGTGTCCGAAGGGTCACTCACGGGCACCACCGTCGCCCTTCAGGGCCAGACGATCACGCTGGGCCGTGCTCACGACTCAACGATTGTCCTGGACGACGACTACGCGAGCAGCCGGCATGCCAGGATCTATCCGGACCGTGACGGCCAGTGGATCGTCGAGGACCTGGGATCCACCAACGGCACCTACATGGACCGGAACCGGCTGACCACGCCGACGCCGATCCCGCTCGGTGCCCCGATCCGCATCGGCAAGACCGTCATCGAGCTGCGGAAGTAGTCGCGTCAATGGGCAAGCCCAGGGAGTACCGCCAGCGAGCGAGAGGGTGGGCAGCGTGCGGATGTACCCGGAGCCGACGGGCGAGGTGCGCATGAGCTTGTCGCTGCGCTTCGCCGCCGGTTCGCACAAGGGCATGATCCGGGAGGGCAACGAGGACTCCGGCTACGCCGGGCCGCGCCTGCTCGCGATCGCCGACGGCATGGGCGGCCAGGCCGCCGGTGAGGTGGCCTCGTCCGAGGTGATCTCCACCCTGGTGACGCTGGACGACGACATCCCCGGGTCCGACATCCTCACCTCGCTGGGCACCGCCGTGCAGCGGGCCAACGACCAGTTGCGCGTCATGGTCGAGGAGGACCCCCAGCTGGAGGGCATGGGCACCACGCTCACCGCCCTGCTGTGGACCGGCCAGCGGCTCGGCCTGGTCCACGTCGGCGACTCCCGCGCCTATCTGCTGCGCGACGGCATCCTCACCCAGATCACCCAGGACCACACCTGGGTGCAGCGGCTGGTCGACGAGGGCCGGATCACCGAGGAGGAAGCCGGTACGCACCCGCAGCGCTCGCTGCTGATGCGTGCCCTGGACGGCCGCGGCCAGGTCGAGCCCGACCTGTCGGTCCGCGAGGTCCGGGCCGGTGACCGTTATCTGATCTGTTCGGACGGTTTGTCCGGCGTCGTCAGCCACCAGACCCTGGAGGACACCCTCGCGGGTTACCAGGATCCGGGCGAGACCGTGCAGCAGCTGATCCAGCTCGCGCTGCGCGGCGGCGGCCCCGACAACATCACCTGCATCGTCGCCGACGTCCTCGACATCGACGACAGCGACACCCTGGCGGGCCGGCTGCACGACGCCCCCGTCGTCGTCGGCGCCGTGGCCGACCACCAGCTGCCGCTGAGCGACTCGCGGCACCTCCAGACCCCGGCCGGCCGTGCCTCGGAGCTGGGCCGCCCACAGGCCCCGGAGGGCGCCTTCGGGCCGCCCGGCGACCTGGCGGCGGGCGGGGCGCCCCTGGGCAGCTTCGGAGCCTTCGAGGGCGAGTACGCGGAGGACCCGGCGGACTGGGACAAGCCCAGGAAGTCCCGCAGATGGCTCAAGCGCTCGGCGGCCCTCGTCGTGGTGCTCGGCCTCATCGGCGGCGGCCTGTACGGCGCGTACCGCTGGACGCAGACGCAGTACTACGTCGGCGTCAAGGGCGACCACGCGGCGATCTACCAGGGCATCGAGCAGAAGCTGGCCTGGGTCAGCCTGTCGAAGGTCCATGAGGAACGCCCCGGTATCGAACTCAAGTACCTCCCCGACTACCAGCGCAGGAACGTCGAGGACACCATCGCCGCCGGAAGTCTCACCGACGCGAAGGACACCGCCGACCAGCTGGAGAAGCAGGCGAAGGTCTGTCAGACCAAGGAATCCATCGACAAGGCCGCCAAGGCGGCCAAGTCCGAGAAGGCGAAGGCGGCGGTCGGCAAGGCCACGAAGTCGCCTTCGGCCACGTCCACCGGCAGCGGCAACGCTGCCTCCGGGTCGGCGTCCGCCAGCGCCTCGGCCACTCCGTCGCCCTCGGCATCGGCATCCGCCAGCACCACCCTCTCCCCTGAGGATCAGACGCTGGCCCAGCAGTGCCCCAGCGGCCAGTAGCAGTCACAGGAGGGGGCGGCCGACCACCATGTCCGTCATCAGCAACACCACGACCATCACGTCCGTAGGCGCGCCGAACCGCCGCAACACCGAGCTGGCACTGCTGATCTTCGCGGTCGCCATCCCGGTCTTCGCGTACGCCAACGTGGGCCTGGCCAAGAACGGCTCGCTGCCGGCCGGGCTCCTGACTTACGGCGCCGGGGTGGGCTTCCTCGCGGGAATCGCCCACATCATCGTCCGCAAATTCGCGCCCTACGCCGACCCGTTGATGCTGCCGATCGCCACGCTGCTCAACGGCATGGGCCTGGTGTTCATCTGGCGGCTCGACCAGGAATCCTCGCTGGGCAGCGCCTCCGCGCCCACCCAGCTGATGTGGTCGACGCTGGGTATCGCGCTCTTTCTGGGTGTACTGATCTTCCTCAAGGACCACCGGATCCTTCAGCGCTACACGTACATCTCGATGGCGGTGGCGCTCGTCCTGCTGGTCCTGCCGGTCTTCTTCCCGGCGGTGTACGGCGCCCGGATCTGGATCACCATCGGCGGGATGTCCATCCAGCCGGGCGAGTTCGTGAAGATCATCATCGCCGTCTTCTTCGCCGGCTACCTGATGGTCAAGCGGGACGCCCTCGCACTGGCCAGCCGCCGCTTCATGGGCCTGTACCTGCCGCGCGGACGCGACCTGGGCCCGATCCTGGTCATTTGGGGACTCAGCATCCTGATCCTGGTCTTCGAGACCGATCTGGGTACCTCGCTGCTCTTCTTCGGCCTCTTCGTGATCATGCTCTATGTGGCCACCGAGCGCACCAGCTGGATCGTCTTCGGCCTGCTGTTGTCGGTCGGCGGCGCTGTGGCGGTCGCGACCTTCGAACCGCACGTGCACACCCGCGTCGAGGACTGGCTCAACCCCTTCCGCACCGTGCAGGAGACCGGCCAGGCCAACCAGCCCGCGCAGGCCATGTGGGCCTTCGGATCCGGCGGCCTCTTCGGATCAGGGCTCGGCCAGGGCTACTCCCGGCTGATCGGTTTCGCGGCCAAGAGCGACTACATCCTCGCCACCGTCGGGGAAGAACTCGGCCTCGCGGGCCTGATGGCGATGCTGCTGCTTTACGGACTGCTGGTCGAGCGCGGCGTACGCACCGCTCTCGCCGCCCGTGACCCCTTCGGCAAGCTGCTCGCGATCGGCCTGTCCGGCGCGTTCGCACTCCAGGTCTTCGTGGTCGCCGGCGGAGTCACCGGCCTGATCCCGCTGACCGGTATGACCATGCCCTTCCTGGCCCAGGGCGGTTCGTCCGTCATCGCCAACTGGGCGCTGGTGGCGATCCTGCTGCGGATCAGCGACACCGCCAGACGCCCTGCGCCCGCCCCCGCCCCGTCCCCCGATGCCGAGCCGACCCAGGTGGTTCGAGTCCAGTGAACAAGCCCCTGCGCCGGGTCGCCGTATTCTGCGGCCTGCTAGTCCTCGCCCTGCTGATCAGGGTCAACTACGTGCAGTTCGTGCAGTCCGACGAACTCAAGAACGACACGCACAACCGCCGGGTCACCATCAACCAGTACGCGTCCCCGCGCGGCGACATCATCGTGGGCGGCAAGGCTGTCACCGGCCACACCGAGACCAGCGGCAGCGACTTCAAGTACAAGGCGACCTTCAAGAACGGCGCCATGTGGGCCCCGGTGACCGGCTTCGCCTCGCAGGCGTTCGGTACCAGCCTGCTCGAAGGCGTCCAGGACAAGATCCTCACCGGCGACGACGACCGGCTGTTCTTCCGCCGGACCATCGACGTGCTGACCGGCAAGGAGAAGCAGGGCGGCGACGTGGTCACCACCCTCAACGCCGCCGCGCAGAAGGCCGCCTTCGAGGGCCTGGGCGACAAGAAGGGCGCGGTCGCCGCGATCGACCCGGAGACGGGCGCGATCCTCGCGCTGGCCAGCACCCCCTCGTACGACCCCTCGACCTTCGCCGGGAACTCCAAGACCGACGAGAAGAACTGGGTCAAGCTCAAGGGCGACAAGGACGAGCCCATGCTCAACCGGGCGCTGCGCCAGACCTACCCGCCCGGCTCGACCTTCAAGGTCGTCACGGCGGCGGCGGCCCTGGAGAACGGGCTGTACAAGTCGATCACCGAGAAGACCGACTCGCCGGTGCCCTACATCCTGCCGAACACCTCCACCGAGCTGAAGAACGAGGGCGGCATCAACTGCGAGAACGTCTCCCTCGAAGAGGCGCTGCGGGTGTCCTGCAACACGGTCTTCGGCCACGTCGGCGCGACGCTCGGCCGCGACAAGATGGTGGCCGAGGCGAAGAAGTTCGGCTTCAACGACGAGCTCTTCGTCCCGGTCCGCACGGCCGCGAGCAACTTCTCCACCACCATGGACCAGCCGCAGACCGCGCTGTCGTCGATCGGCCAGTTCGAGACGGCGGCGACCCCGCTGCAGATGGCCATGGTCGCGTCCGCGGTCGCCAACGACGGCAAGCTGATGAAGCCGTACATGGTGAAGGAGCTGCTGGACTCCAACGGCACGGCGATCGAGCAGACGACGGACCCCACCACGTACTCGGAGCCGCTCACCCCGGACAACGCGGCCAAGCTCCAGGCGATGATGGAGACGGTCGTCAAGAGCGGCACCGGCACCAAGGCCCAGATCGACGGTGTCACGGTCGGTGGCAAGACCGGCACCGCGCAGCACGGCGTGAACAACGACAAGAGCCCGTACGCGTGGTTCATCTCGTACGCCAAGACCGACAGCGGCTCGCCGGTCGCGGTCGCGGTCGTGGTCGAGGACGGTCTCGCCAACCGCGGCGACATCACCGGTGGAGGCCTGGCCGCCCCGATCGCCAAGAAGGTCATGGAGGCGGTTCTGAACAAGTGATGCCGGTCACTCCGTACTGATGTATGCGGACGTGCCGGGCACGTCGCGATACCGGTCGGGTATCGGCTGCCGGTCGGGGCCAGGATCGGCACAGCACGACGGGTACGGTATGCCCGAGCAGCCACACGGACGGTTAAGGAAGGGCTAGCGCTATGGAAGAGCCGCGTCGCCTCGGCGGCCGGTACGAGCTGGGCTCGGTGCTCGGCCGTGGTGGCATGGCCGAGGTCTACCTCGGCCAGGACACCCGGCTCGGCCGCACCGTAGCTGTGAAGACGCTGCGGGTGGATCTAGCCCGCGACCCGTCCTTCCAGGCCCGGTTCCGCCGTGAGGCCCAGTCGGCCGCCTCCCTGAACCATCCGTCGATCGTCGCGGTCTACGACACCGGCGAGGACTACGTCGACGGCGTGTCCATCCCGTACATCGTGATGGAGTACGTCGACGGCTCCACCCTGCGTGAGCTGCTGCACTCCGGCCGCAAGCTGCTGGCCGAGCGCTCGCTGGAGATGACCAGCGGCATCCTGCAGGCGCTGGAGTACTCCCACCGCTCCGGGATCGTCCACCGCGACATCAAGCCCGCGAACGTCATGCTGACGCGCACCGGCCAGGTCAAGGTCATGGACTTCGGCATCGCCCGTGCGATGGGCGACTCCGGCATGACCATGACCCAGACCGCGGCCGTCATCGGCACCGCCCAGTACCTCTCCCCCGAGCAGGCCAAGGGCGAGCAGGTCGACGCGCGCTCCGACCTGTACTCGACCGGCTGCCTGCTCTACGAGCTGCTGACGGTCCGGCCGCCCTTCGTGGGCGACTCCCCGGTGGCCGTGGCGTACCAGCACGTGCGCGAGGAGCCGCAGCCGCCGAGCCTTTACGACCCCGAGGTCACCCCCGAGATGGACGCGATCGTCCTCAAGGCGCTGACCAAGGACCCCGACTACCGCTACCAGTCGGCGGACGAGATGCGGGCCGACATCGAGGCCTGCCTCGACGGCCAGCCGGTCGCCGCCACCGCCGCCATGGGCTCGGTGGGCTACGGCGGCGGATACGGCGGCTACGGCTCCGACTCCCCCACCACCGCCCTCCCGCCGCAGCAGGACGCCGGCACCTCGATGCTGCCGCCCATGCGCGACGACGACGGCGGCTACGGCTACGACGAGCGCCCCGACCGCCGCCGCCAGCCCAAGAAGAACCACACCTCGACCATCCTGCTCGTCGTCGCGGGCATCCTGGTCCTGGTCGGCGCGATCTTCATGGGCAAGGCGCTGTTCTCCGGCAACGACAGCACCGGTAACCCGGTGTCGGTGCCGCAGTTCATCGGCTCCAGCAAGACCGAGGCGAAGACACTGGCCGACAACGCCAGCGTCACCATCGCCTGGGGCGACTCGGTCTTCTGCGAGGACCAGGCCAAGGGCAAGGTCTGCAAGCAGTCCGCCGAGGCGGACAGCCAGATCGCCAAGGACCAGACGGTCACCCTGAACCTCTCCAAGGGCGCCGCGAAGGTCACGGTCCCCGACGTGACCGGCAAGACCCAGGAAGAGGCCACCAGCGAGCTGGAGGGCAAGGGCTTCACGGTCGACGTCACGACCAAGACCACGACCAGCGACGACCCGGGCAACGTCCTGGACCAGGACCCCAAGGGCGACTCCAAGGCCGCCAAGGGCGCCAAGGTCACCATCACCGTCGCCAAGGCCCCGGAGAAGGTGGAGCTGCCCAACGTGGTGGGCTCCAGCGTCGAAGACGCGAAGAAGCTGCTGGCGAACAAGGGCTTCACCAACGTCCAGACCCAGACCCAGTCCTCCGACCAGACGAAGGACCAGGTCATCGCCCAGACCCCGGCCGGCAACGCGTCCTACGACGCCGGCACCCAGATCACCCTGACCGTATCCAGCGGCCCGAGCCAGAGCACCGTGCCCAGCGTCGTCACCCAGACGGTCAAGCAGGCCAAGGCGACCCTTCAGGCGCAGGGCTTCACGGACATCCAGTTCGCCGACGGCAGCTCCGACGACGACAACGCCATCGTCACCGCCCAGGACCCGGGCGGGAACACCCAGGCCGACGCCGACAACACCACCGTCACCCTCACCACGGTGGGCGGCAACAACAACGGCAACGGCTTCATCGGCGGCAACGGCGGCTAGCGGCGCCGCTGGGTGACACGACGGAGGGGCCGCGGACATCATGTCCGCGGCCCCTCCGCCATTGGGCACCGGCATCGTCGCGCAGGCGCGAAACACCACGCGCGACGAGGCCGAACCGCTAGCCTGTCGACGAAGGGTCGGCCGCAAATTCGTCTTGCGACCGGCCCTCCTCCGCTTTCCCGGTGCTCCCTCTGCCTACGGCCGGTTGAGGACGTAGACCGGGGCCCCGTCGGCCGTCCCGCCGAGTGAGCGGATGCAGGCGTGCTTCCGCATGAACCTCAGGCACTCGTTGACCCGGTGCAGCGTCAGCCCCGTCCGGTCGGCGATCGACTCCAGCGACATCCGGACCTCGCCACGCTCGGCGAGCACGGGAGCGATCACGATCGCCACCGCCCACACATCCTCGGTGACCGACATCCGCGTCCTCCAGTCCGCGAGCACCGCCTCGGCCGTGAGCCGTGCCGGGGCCGGCCGTTCGGCCGATGCCGGGGTCCCGACACGTCCGGCCAACGCGTCAAGCGAGTCGGCGATCCGCTGCAACGCCCGAGCCATGACGCCCTGAGCCTGCGACATCTCGCGCTGAACCTGCGACATCTCGCGCTGCGTCTGCAGGGATTCGTGCTGCAGACGCAGCAACTCGTGCTGTGCGTGGACCATTTCCTGCTGGCTCTCGAGCCGTCCCTTGCGGGTGATCTCCGCTTCGCGCTGCGCGGCGGCGAACTCCTCGTCCAGCCGCAGGTTGCGCTCCTCCAGGCGGACGATCACTTCCGCGAGCGGCTCGGGCAGGAGCAGTGGCTGCCGGCCCGCCGTGGGAATCGGGGACCTGTCGAGCTCGTACGAACCGTCACGCTGAACCGCGACGATGACTTCTGTGACCCACTCCTTGAAGGGTTCGGAAGTCGGCTTCGTGCAAGCGCCCACGAGCCGGATCAGTCCGTGCAGGTTAATCATGTTCATGGACCTTTTGAGCCCGTGACCAGCAGGAACGGAGGACCTATAGTTCTGGACGACAGTTGCCAGGTTCTTTCGCGAAGCCGCTGGGACGAGATCATGTACCGCGTCACTGGTGTTCGCGTAGCCCAGCTGGCTGCAGATGTCCACCGCCGGGAACCAGTGTGTCCCGTCGGGCATCGTCAGCCGCCGCACGCGCGCGCCGGTCGCCGCGTAGACGAAGTCGTTGATGTCGATGGCGTCCTGCTGAACCGCCCGCTCGGGCGGCGTGATGTGTTCGCTCATACGAACCACCTCCTCGGCGGAACGTAGAGCGTCGTAAAACGAATATGCCAGGAAATAAGCCGAGTTAAGCCATTCGAGTGCAGCCGCTCACACAGCTGACCGAATGATCACCCCAGCTCGCTCGGCGGCGTACGGTCCGCGTCGACCTTCTGGGTGCGGACCAGCTCGGCCCAGACGATGTAGCGGTAGCGCGAGGTGTAGACCGGCGTGCAGGTCGTCAGGGTGATGTAGCGGCCGGCGGTCTTCTTCCCGCTCGCCCTGGGGACCTGGTTGATGACCTTGACGTTGTACTTCGAGGTCTGCGGGAGGACCTTGTAGACCTTGTAGACGTACCAGGTGTCGCGGTCCTCGAAGACGACCGGGTCGCCGTTCTTGATCTTGTCGATGTTGTGGAACTTGGCGCCGTGGCCGTCGCGGTGCGCGGCGAGGGTGAAGTTGCCCTGCTTCGCCCAGGGCATGGCGGCCTTGACGGGGTCGGTGTAGTAGCCGGCCACACCCTCGTTGAGGACGTCGGTGGCGGTGCCCTTCTTGACCAGGACCTCGAAGTTCCGTCCCATGGCGGGGACATGGAGGAAGCCGATGCCGTCCTTGGTGTCGAGCCGGCCGGGAGTGCTGTCGGCGGCGGCCCAGTCGTGGCGGACCGCGTCGCCGGCCTTGCGGGCGTGGCGGTCCGCTATGACGTTGGTCCACCAGAGCGAGTAGACGACGAAGAGGCCCAGGATCAGCCCGGCGGTGATGAGGAGTTCACCGACGAAGCTGATCACCGCGGCGACCCGGTCCCGGGTGCGGCGGCGCGGCGGCGGCGCGACCTCGCTGTCCTGGCCCTGCTCCGTGGTTGTCACCGCTAGCCCCGATCCGTCCGCGTACTGAGGTCATTCGACCAGCGCGTCGGGCTTGCCCTTGCTGCGCGGCCGTTCCTCGACCATCTTGCCCCACACGATCAGCCGGTACTTGCTGGTGAACTCCGGCGTACAGGTGGTGAGTGTGATGTAGCGGCCCGCCTTGGTGAAGCCGGAACCGGTCGGAACGGGTGTGATGACGGAGGTGTTGGAGGGCGAGGTCGACGGGAGCATGCTGGTGATCTCGTACGTGTAGTACGTGCTCTCGGTCTCGACGACGACCTTGTCGCCCTTGGCGAGCTTGTTGATGTAGCGGAACGGTTCGCCGTGGGTGTTGCGGTGCGCGGCGAGCGCGAAGTTGCCCTGTTTGTCCCAGGGCATGGCGGTCTCCAGCTTGCCGTCGTAGTGGCCGACCATGCCCTTGTCGAGGACCTTGTGCTTGTCGGTGCCCTCGGCGATGGGGGCCTTCACGTCGAGTTTGGGCAGATAGATGATCGCGAAGCCCTCGCCGGGGGAGAAGGTGCCCGGGTCGCGCTGCGAGCTCGACGAGCCGTCCCACTGCTTTTCCAGGTTCTTGGCCGTGCCGCCGGCTTCCTGATGGGCCAGCACATTGGTCCACCACAGCTGGTAGGTGACGAAGAGCAGCATCAGCACGCCCATGGTGATGAAGATCTCGCCCAGGACCCGGCTGGCGATCACCGCCGGGCTCTCCTTGGCCGCCTTCGCCGCCCTGCGGGCCTCCACCCTGGACAGCGGCGGCCGCTCCGCGGGGGCGTCCCCGGGGCCGTTCGCCGGGCCGTTCACCGGGCTGCCCGCGGCCTCCCGCGGCTCTGTGGCGGGCTTCCCCGCCCCGGCGGCCCTGCGCCCCCTGCCGCCCCGTTTCGCGGCCTCCTGGGCGGCTTTACGGCGCGCGGCGCGCCCGCCCTCCGGCGGGACGCCGGGGGCCGCGGCGGGGGCCGGGTCCGGGGGCTGCGGGCGCGGTGGTGCCGGGGCCGGGGAGGGCGTCGGGGAGGAGGCTTCCGGCGTGGGTACGAACAGCGGCATCGCGGCGGTGTCCCCGGGTGCCCCGGCGGCGCGTCGGCGGGCGGCCTCGCGGTCGTACGGGGTCTCGGGGGCGCGCGGCTGCGGGCGGGGCTGCTGCGGCCGGGGTTGCGGCTGGACGGGCTCCGGCTGCGGCTGCTGCGACTGGGGCCGGGGCTGCGGCTGCGGCTGGACGGGTTCCGGCCGGGTCTGGACGGGTTCCGGCCGGACGGGTTCCGGCTCCGGAGCGGGCGTTGCCTCCTGGTGGGGCCGGAACCACGGCGAGCCCGGCTGCGGGGCCTCCGCGGCCTGCGGGCCCGGCTCGGCGGCGGGCGCGGGCGTGGCGGCGGGCGCCGCGGCCGGAACAGCGGCCGTCCGGCCCGGCAGCGGATCGCTGAGCGGATCGACCAACTGTTCGACGGCGGCGGCGAATTCGGCGGTGTCTCCGAAGTGACGGCGCTCCGCCGTCACCTCACACCCCGGCCTTGCCGACCACGGGCGCCAGGCCCGCAGAGCGCTCGACGGCGCCCGGATACCCGCATTCCACAAGCCAGTTGGCGAGCATGCGATGACCCCACTCGGTGAGTACGGACTCGGGATGGAACTGGACGCCCTCGACCCGCGCGGTGCGGTGCCGCAGGCCCATGACGATGCTTCCGCCCGCCTCGGTCTCGGTCCAGGCCGTGACCAGCAACTCCGGCGGCAGCGTGTCCCGTTCGACCGCCAGCGAGTGGTAGCGGGTCGCCGTGAAGGGGGAGGGCAGTCCGGCGAAGACCCCGGCGCCCTCGTGGGTCACCGGAGAGGTCTTGCCGTGCAGCAACTCGGGCGCGCGGTCCACCACGCCTCCGTACGCCACCGCCATGGACTGCAGGCCCAGGCAGACCCCGAAGACCGGGACGTCGGTCGCCGCGCAGTGCCGGACCATGTCGACGCAGACCCCGGCCTCCTCGGGCGTGCCGGGGCCGGGCGAGAGCAGGACGCCGTCGAAGCCGTCCTGCGCGTGCGCGAGAGCGACCTCGTCGTTGCGCAGCACCTCGCACTCGGCGCCGAGCTGGTAGAGGTACTGGACCAGGTTGAAGACAAAGCTGTCGTAGTTGTCCACGACAAGAATCCGCGCGGTCATCGGACGGCTGCCATCCCCTCGTCGACCGTCACATCGTTGAACGGAAGCAGTGGCTCCGCCCACGGGAAAACGTACTGGAAGAGCACGTACACGGCGGCCAGAATCAGCAGGAGCGAGATCAGCGACCTCACCCACACGTTGCCCGGCAGATGCCGCCAGATCCAGCCGTACATGCGATGCGCTGCCCTTCTGGTCCCGTCGTCCCGGCTCCCGGTTCCTGGATCACCGGATTCCCGGCCCAAGATTAGCCGGACAAGGCGGCCGGCATGCCGTCCTCGACGGGCTGGGTGGCCTCAAGGTGCCCCCAGGTGATCAGCCGGTGGCTGTGGCCCCACTCCGGATCGCAGGTGGTCAGCGTCAGATACCGCCCGGGGGTGGTGAAGCCGGACTTCTCCGGTACGGGGGCGATGACCCCGATGTCGGTCGGCACGGTCCGGTAGGGGCCACGGTCGATCACGTACGTGTACCAGGTGGTGCCGTCGGTGAGGACGACCTTGTCGCCCTTGCGCAGGTCGGGAAAGTCCTTGAAGGGGTCGCCGTACGTGCGGCGGTGGCCGGCGACCGCGAAGTTGCCCCTCGCCCCGGCGCGGGCGGTGCCGGCGTAGTGGCCGAGCCCTTTCTTCAGGGTGGCGACGGCCGTGCCCTGGAGGACGGGCTTGTGCCAGGAACGGCCGAGACGGGGGATGTACATCACGGCGAAGGCGGTGCCGTCGCGGTAAGCGGGCCGCTGCGGGGCGCTGGTCGCCGCCGCGGACGCCTGCGCGGATCCCGTACCGGACCCCGTCCCGGCTCCCGTACCGGATCCCGTATTCGTGCCCGGCCGGGACGCGGTCGCGACCGGCCGGGTGGCCCAGTCGGCCTGGAGTCTGCTGACCTCGTGGTTCATCGAGCTGTCGGCCTGCACGCCCGTCCAGAACAGGATGTGGACGACGAAGAGAACGATGACCGCGCCGGAGGTGACGCACAGCTCGCTGAGCGTCCGCACCAGCAGGCGCACGCCCGATCACCCCCGTCAGCCCACCGGCTTGGCGTAATGCAGATCAATGGTGCCGGAGTAGCCGGGCAGAGTCACGCGGTCGGCGTCCTCGACTTTCCATCCCAGCCCGTACGCGGCCACGTACTGGAGGTAGTTCTGGATCGCCGTGCTGTCGTCGATGGCCTTGTGGAGCTTGTCCTGGTCACCCACGGCGGTGATCCGGTAGGGCGGCGAGTAGACGCGGCCCTGGAGGATCAGGGTGTTGCCGACGCAGCGCACGGCGCTGGTGGAGATCAGCCGCTGGTCCATCACCTGGATGCCGGTGGCGCCGCCCGCCCACAGGGCGTTGACCACGGCCTGCAGGTCCTGCTGGTGGATGACCAGGTCGTTGGGCTGCGGGTCGGGCACGCCGGGGATCAGGGCGGTCGCGTTCGACGGGGCGTCGTCGAGGGTGACGCTGACCGAGGGGCCGGTGAGCTTCTTGGTGCCGGCCGCCTCGCCGAGGGCGTCGAGCCGCTTGCGCGCGGTGCCGCTGACCCCGCTGTCGGTGTGGGCGAGCTGGTCGATGTCGCCGCGCACACCGGCGAGGTCGGTCTCCAGCTCGGCGTTCTGCTCGCTCTTGTCCTGGATCCGGTCCGAGAGCCGCAGCAGTGGGGTGTCGGTACGGATGTCGACGCCCTTGGCGGTGTCGAAGCTCATCCAGAAAATGAGGCCGGCGAGTGCGAAGACACCCGCACTGAGGGTACGGAGTACCACAGACCGGACAGACAGCCGGGCGGAGGAGGCGTCGCCGGAATCGCTCACCTAGCCTTATCTCCTTCCAACCCGAGGAAGCACTACGCTAACGGACGCCCGGCGGCGGTAGTGTCCCCATCTCCGCTTCACCGCCCGGCAAGATCACATATCACTCGCGCGGTTACGCAGCGCATCGACAGGAGAGTTCCTCGTGCCGAAGTCACGGATCCGCAAGAAGGCCGACTTCACGCCGCCGCCGGCGAAGACCGCCGTAATAAAGCTCAAGACCGGCCGTGGCTGGGTCGCGCCGCTGATGCTGGCGCTCTTCCTGATCGGGCTCGCCTGGATCGTGGTCTTCTACGTGTCCGCCACACAGCTGCCCATCGAGGCGCTCGGCAACTGGAACATCGTGGTCGGCTTCGGCTTCATCGCGGGTGGGTTCGTCGTCTCCACACAGTGGAAGTAGCGAGTTATCCACAGGGCTGTCCACAGTGTTGAAAAGGTCGCATGATCTGTGGATAACCACTACCGCGTTGACAGTGGTGTGACCGGTGGTCCGGTGTACGGGCCACCGGTCATTCATTGATCTTGCAGGGAAAACGCATGCGTACCCGGTGACGTGCGGGGCTTCCCACAGGCCCCTGCCTCATACACAGGCCACCCCGTCCGCTGTGGATAACGTGTGACTAGCCCACTGGTTACGGCCTACGGCGAAGCTTCAGCCGCTGATCCGGGCCACCGCGACCGCCGACACGGCGACCACCGCGACCAGCACCGCCGCACAGGTCCCCCACTGCACCGCCCGCCGCCGCCCGGGGGGCGCGTACGCCATCCCCGTGGCGACCAGCGTGCCGGCCACGAGGCCGCCTATGTGGCCCTGCCAGCTGATGTTGGACCAGGTGAAGGTGAAGAGCAGGTTGAGCCCCAGCAGGATCAGCACCGGGCGCATGTCCTGCCGCAGCCGCCTCATGAAGACGGCGGTGGCACCGAAGAGCCCGAAGATCGCACCGGAGGCGCCCAGCGTCACGGTGTTCGGGGCCAGCAGCAGCACCAGGGCGCTGCCGCCCAGGCCCGAGAGCAGATAGAGCGCGAGGTAGCGGGCCCGGCCGAGGACCGCCTCCAGCGGCGCGCCGATCCACCACAGGGCGAGCATGTTGAAGGCGATGTGCGCGATCTCCTGGTGCAGGAAGACCGAGCTGAGCATCCGGTACCACTGATCGGCACCCGAGGCGACGCCGCAGTGCACCGGCGTCCCGCTGAAGCAGGGTCCGTACAGCCCCAGGTCCCACACCAGGCGGTCGCCCTGGGTGAACACCGCCAGGAAGACCGCGAGGTTCAGACCGATGAGGATCTTGGTCACCAGCCGGGGGTCGGCCGCCATGCCGCCACCGGCCACCGTACGGGGCTCGGCCGCCGCCGCGGCCGCGCGGCCCTCACGCACGCACTCCGGGCACTGGAAGCCCACGGAGGCGCTGACCATGCACTCGGGGCAGATCGGCCGCTCGCAGCGCGTGCACCGGACACCGGTCTCCCGGTCCGGGTGGCGGTAGCAGCAGACCGTCTGGTCCATCATGTCGTGGCCCATCTCCTCATGACTTCGCCGGGGCAGTCGCCCCGCCCGTCATACGTGTGGGCGGTGCGATTCGGTTCCCGCGGGGGGTGTCCTCAATCGTTGGACGGGCTGAAGGACCGGCCCGTCCGGCGACCGAGGACGAACGGTCACCGGACGGACCCGGTGAACCGGCGCCGCCATCCGTACTAGGGCGTGTTGCGAAAGTAGCGCCGTCCGCCCGCAGGGCGGGCTCCGCGGCGTCTGGTGCGTGCGATCGCAAGGCGGAGGGTCGTCCTCGTACTGGACGTACTTGGATGATCCCGACAACGCGGCGAGCGTGCGTGCCAGGCGTCGTGGAGCAGGCGGGACTTTCGCAACACGCCCTAGCGGCGCTCGACCACGACGGAGCGGATGACCACGTCGTCCAGCGGACGGTTGGTGCGCGGGTTGGTGGGGACGCTGATGACGGCGTCCACGACCTTCTGGCTGGCCGGGTCCGCGACCTCGCCGAAGATGGTGTGCTTGTTGGTCAGCCACACGGTGGGGGAGACCGTGATGAAGAACTGCGAGCCGTTGGTGCCCGGGCCGGCGTTGGCCATGGCCAGCAGGTACGGCTTGTTGAAGGAGAGGTCGGGGTGGAACTCGTCGGCGAACCGGTAGCCGGGGCCGCCGGTGCCGTTGCCCAGCGGGTCACCGCCCTGGATCATGAAGCCGGACATGACCCGGTGGAAGACCGTGCCGTCGTACAGCCCCGCGTTGGAGGGCCGCCCGGTCGTCGGGTCGGTCCACTCCCGGGTGCCCTCGGCCAGCTCGGTGAAGTTCTTCACGGTCTTCGGCGCGTGGTCCGGGAAGAGCCGGAGCACGATGTCACCGTGGTTGGTCTTCAGGGTGGCATGGAGCTGCTCGGCCACGTTCTACCTTCCATAGTCCTCACTGACAGGGACAAATCCTCGCACGGCCCGGTATTCACGGGCTAACCATCGCGCCCGGGCCCGCACCGTGGCATTGTCGGTGACAGCTCCCCCCTGTCCCCGCACTTGTCCCTTTCTGACCCGTATGCCCGCGCGCGCATGCCGGATACGCCGCCCAGGGGCATGATTTCAAACCGGGTGGAAAGGCGACCTACAGTACGCCACCGAGGAGGAGGTTCTCGTGACCCGCATCGACAGCGTGCGCCACGCAGCCGACAAGACCAAGGACAGCGTGCGGCACGCCGCGGACGTGGTGGCGCCGTACGCGAGCACGGCCAAGGACAGTGCCGTGCACTACGCGGACGAAGCCCGGCAGCTACTGGCGCCAAAGGTGTCGTCGGCCGCCCAGCAGGCCAGGACAGCGGCCCGTTCGCAGTACGACGCGCATCTGGCGGCGCGCGTCGACCAGGCCCTTGACCAGGCTCTCGCGGCGGTGCCGCCCGGGGTGCAGCAGGCCGCTTCGACGGCGGCCGACCGTACCCGTAAGACCGCCCGGCAGGCCGCCGACTACGCGGCACCGCGGGTGGAACAGGCGGTGACCCAGGTCCGTGCCGCGGCGGGCCCGGCCCGCGACGAGGCCATCACGCGCAGCACGGCGGCGGTTGCCGCGCTGCGCAGCCATGTGACGGCCGCCGACATCGAGAAGCTGGACCGCCGGCTGGTCCGCCGGGCCAGGAACGGCCGGATCGCCAAGCGGCTGGCGGTGCTCGGCCTCGTCGGCGGAGCCGGCTTCGCCGCCTGGAGCTGGTGGCGCAAGCAGACCAACCCGGACTGGCTGGTGGAGCCCGCCCCCGCCACGGAGGTCGCCGACCGGGCGCCGCTCAACGGCGGTGTGGCCGCCGACGCCTCGCTCGGCCAGGTCGACGGCTCGCCCGTCGATGCCCTCGACCCCGAGGTCCAGGCCAAGCAGGCCGAGGAGGAAGCGGCCGAGCGCCGGGGACGTGGCGAGACGTACCCGTAGGCACGTAGGCACGTAGGCACGTAGGCACGACCGGAGCGGCCACCCACGTCGGAGCTGTGGGTGGCCGCTGCGGTCGCTCGGTGCGGCGTGTCAGGCCGGGGCGCCCACCGGACGGCCCTGGGACTCCTCCTCCGACTCCGGCACCTCGATCACCGCGGGCACCGACCGCAGCGTGTACAGCGCCGCCACCGCGCCCGCGGCGATGAGGACCGCGCCGACCAGCGTCGTGACCCGGATGGCGTGGCAGAAGGCCGCGTACGCCGCGTCCGCCACCTCGGGCCCCGCCTGGGCGGCGCCGCCCACCGACTCGTGGGCGGCCCGCGCCGCCGGGCCGGACGTTCCGGCGGGCAGCCGGAGCGCGCCCCGGTAGACCGTGGTGAGCACCGAGCCGAGCACCGCGACGCCCAGGGCCCCGCCCAGTTCCATCGCGGTCTCGGAGATCGCGGCGGCCGCGCCGGTGCGCTCCTTGGGGGCGCTGGCCAGGATGGTGTCGGAGGTGACCGACATGATCAGGATGATGCCCATGCCGTTGGCGACCAGCGGCCCGAGGATCACCACCCAGTAGCGGGCGTCCGGTGTGGAGACCTGGCCCAGCACCGCGGTGCTCACCGCCAGCAGCGCCAGCCCGAGGGCGACCACCCGGGCCCGCCCGATCCTCGGGATCAGCACGGAGGCCAGCGGCGCCGCGAACGCCGCCGCCAGCGGGCCCGGCAGCAGCGCGAGGCCCGCGACCAGCGGCGACCAGCCGCGCACCACCTGGAAGTACAGCGCGAAGGCCAGTGACAGGGTCGACGAGGCGAAGATCATCACCAGGTTGGAGCCGACCGCCCCGCTGAAGGCCGGGTTACGGAACAGCCGCAGGTCGATCAGCGGCTCCGCCACCCGGGACTGCCGCCGCCCGAAGGCCAGCAGCGCCGCCACGCCCACCGCGGCGGCGGCCCAGACCTGGCCCTCGTCGAAGCCGTCCCGCGCACCGGTCTTGATCGCGTAGATCACGCCGAGCAGACCCACGACCGACAGCGGCACACTGGCCCAGTCGAGCCGTCCCGGCCTCGGGTTGCGTGACTCCGGCAGCACCAGCGCGCCCGCGACCAGCACCACGACCATCACCGGCACGTTGATCAGGAAGACCGAGCCCCACCAGAAGTGGTCGAGCAGCAGTCCGCCGACCACCGGGCCCAGCGCGAAGCTGGCGGCGGCGAGCCCGCCGCTCAGGCCGATCGCGGTGGTGCGTTCCCTGGGGTCGGTGAAGGCGTGCCGCACGATGGACAGTGTCGACGGCATGATCATCGCGCCGGCGATGCCGAGCAGGGCCCGCCCGGCGATCAGCATCTCCGGGCTGGTGGCGTACGAGGTGAGCAGCGAGGCCGTGCCGAAGGCGGCGGCTCCGGTCATCGCCAGCCGCTTGCGGCCGAAGCGGTCGCCGAGGTTGCCCATGACGACCAGGAGTCCGCCCATCGCGAAGCCGTAGACGTCGGCGATCCACAGGATCTCGGTGCCGGACGGCTGGAGGTCCTTCACCAGGGAGGGGATGGCGTAGTTGAGGACGCTGTTGTCGATGCCGAGCAGCATCCCGGCCAGGCAGCACACCACCAGCGCCGCCCAGCGGCGCGGGTTCGGGGTTTCGTCGGTCGTCTTCTTCATGCGGCACACCGTGCCCGCCGCCGCTGACCGGCCGCGTACCGTGCCCGCCCGGACGCGGTCAGGACCTCACAGCGGGTCGGTCAGCGCCCGCAGCGCCTGGTCCTTCCCCAGGGCGGCGCCGCGCCCGAAGGCGGCCTCGTACGCGGCGTCGCCGAGCGCCGCGCGCGTCGCCTCCGCCGTGCGCAGCGCGTCCGGGTCGGAGACGATCCCGCCGTCGCGCAGCGCCCGGCACGTGCCGAGCAGTTCGGCGGCCCGTTGCGGGTCGCCCTCCAGCAGGGCCAGTCCGGCGAAGGTCTCGGCGGCCACGGCGCCGGCGAGCGGCAGGAAGCGGGCGTGGTCGAGGGCGACCGCCTCGGGGTAGTACACGCGGGCCCCGGCGGCGTCGCCCTGCGCGACGGCGATCCGGATGAGGGCGCCGAGCACGGCCACGCGGGTGCTGTTGCTGGAGTAGTACCCGGCCGGGCACTCGGCCAGTGCCTGTTCGCACAGCCGGCGGGCCTGGGGCAGGTCGCCCTGGAGCCGGGCGGCCTCGGCCAGTCCCAGGTGGGCGCGGGCGGCGAACTCGGGCGCACCCGCCCGGTGGGCCAGTTCGGCGGCCCGCAGTCCGTCGGCGCGGACCGACTCGTACCGGCCGGCCCGGACGCTGAAACCGGCGCGCTGGCTGAGCAGTTCGGCCATGTCCTGGAGGGCGTCGAGCTCGGTGGCCAGGGTCAGTGCCTCGTCGGTGAGGTCGATGGCACGTATCAGGTCGCCCCGGTAGTCGGCGACTTCGGACAGCAGGCTGAGGGAGGTGATCATCCCCCAGCGGTCGCCGAGTTCCCGGAAGGTGTCCAGGGCGGCGGAGCACTCCCGCTCGGTGCTCTCGGCGTCGACCTCGACCAGCCACTTCTGGAAGCTGGCGCCGATCCGGGCCAGGGCCCGCAGCCACGGGTGGTCCTCCACGGCGAGGAAGGCGGTCAGTAACCGGTCCGAGGCTTCGGTGTCCTCCGGGACACCGGCGAAGGGCGCCCAGAGCACCGTGAGGGAGGGGTAGGTGCGGGAGATCCTGCCGAGCCCGTCGAGGATCGTGGTGGCCACGGCCACATGGTCGGCCAGCGCCGCCGGGTCCGGCAGGTCCGAGACCGCCGCCAGCACGCAGAGCGCGTACTCCTCGTCCCGGCCCTCCGGCGCCTTCGGGCCGATCGCCGCCAGTACCTGCCGGGCCGGGGCCGCGCCCTCGTAACGCACCCCGCGCAGCAGCCAGTACGAGGACAGGGCGGCGATCACCCGCAGGGCCCTGGTCGTGTCGCCCGCCGCGACGGCGCGGCGCAGGACCGCGTGGAGGTTGTCGTGGTCGGCGCCGAGCACCTGGAGCCAGTGCACCTGCTCGGCCCGCCGCATGAAGGGATCGGCGGTCATCGCCAGGCCGATGAAGTACTCGGCGTGTGCCCGGCGCAGCGACTCGGCCTCTCCGGCCGCCGCGAGCCGCTCGGCGCTGTAGGCCCGGATGGTCTCCAGGAGCCGGTAGCGCAGCTGGTGGCCGCCGTCCGGGTGGTAGGCCACCACCAGGGACTTGTCGACGAGCGAGTCGATCAGGTCGAGGACGTCGCCCGGGTCGATGACCTCGCCGTCCGAGCAGACCGACTCGGCGGCGGCCAGTGTCCAGCCCCCGGCGAAGACCGAGGCCCGGCGCAGCACCGCGCGCTCCTCGTCGGGCAGCAGGTCCCAGCTCCAGTCGACGACTCCGCGCAGCGTCGCCTGCCGGGGCTGCGCGGTGCGGCTGCCGCGGGAGAGCAGCCGGAAGCGGTCGTCCGCGCCGAGCCGGGTGGCGATCTCGGTGGCCGACAGCGACCGCAGCCGTGCGGCGGCCAGTTCGATGGCCAGTGGCATGCCGTCCAGGGCCGTGCAGATGGCCCGTACCGCCTCAGTCTCGGCGGCCGGGTCGAAGTCCGGCCGTACGGCGGCGGCGCGCTCGGCGAAGAGCTGCGCCGCGCTGACGCCGGGCAGCGGCGCCAGCGGGCACAGCTTCTCGCCGGTGATCCCGAGCGCCTCGCGGCTGGTGGCGAGGATCCGTACCGCCGCGCAGGCGCTGAGCAGCCCGGCGGCGAACCGGGCGGCGTCGGCGACCAGATGCTCGCAGTTGTCGAGCACCAGCAGCAGCTGGCGGTCGGCGAGCGCGGCCGCCAGCCGGGCCAGCGGCTCGGGCGCGGCGCTGTCCCGGGCCCCGGTGGCGGGCGTCAGCAGTCCGAACTCGCGCAGCCCCAGGGCCGCGGCGACGGTCTGCGGTACGTCTCCGCCGTCGGTCAGACCGGACAGGTCGACGAAACAGGCCTCACCGGGGCAGCCGGCCGCCGCCTCGACGGCGGTCCGGGTCTTGCCGGCGCCTCCGGGCCCGATGAGGGTCACGAGGCGGGCGCCGGCGAGCAGCGAGCCGATCCATGCCAGCTCCTCGTCCCGGCCGACGAAACTGGTGAGCTGGGCCGGCAGCGTGTGGGTGTGCCGGACGGCCGATGTTTCACGTGAAACAGCACCGGCTCCGCCGCCGGCGGGAGGGTCCCCGCGCAGCACGGCCAGATGCGCCTGGACCAGTTCCGTCCCGGGGTCGGTGCCCAGCGACTCGGCGAGCTCACGGCGGGCCTGTTCGTAGACCTGCAGGGCCTCGGTCTGCCGTCCGCAGCTGGCCAGCGCCCTCATCAGCTGGGCCCGCAGCCGTTCCCGCAGCGGATACTCCGTGACCAGCTCGCGCAGTTCGGCGACCAGTTCCAGATGGCGGTGGGCGTCCAGGGTCAGTTCCGCGGCGATCCGGTCCTCCAGCGCCGCGATCCGCAGCTCCTCCAGCCGGGTCACCTGGGGCTCCGCGAAGGGCGCGTAGCCCACGTCCGCCAGTGCCGAGCCCCGCCACAGGGCCAGCGCGTCCTTCAACAGACCTGCCGCGCGCGCCGGTTCACCGGCGGCCAGCGCGTCGCGGCCCTGCTCGGCGAGACGCTGGAAGCGGTGCACATCGATGTCGTCGGAGTCGATCGCCAGCCGGTACCCGGCGGGGTGGTTCTCGATGGGGACCCGCAGCGCCGACCGCAGCCGGGACACCTGCGACTGCAGCGCGTTGGCCACTCCGGCCGGCGGATCCTCCCCGTACAGCCCGTCGATCAGCCGCTCGACGGTGACGATGCGTCCCGCCTCCAGCAGCAGCATGGCCAGCAGCGCACGACGACCGGGCCCGCCGACGGCAGCCGCGCTCCCGTCAGCCAGCCGCGCCTGCGTCTCCCCCAGGATGCCGAACCGCACGCCATGATTCTTACGTACGGACGGTGATCTGTGGAGCCTAGGGGAGTCGAACCCCTGACATCTGCCATGCAAAGACAGCGCTCTACCAACTGAGCTAAGGCCCCGTGCCGCACACCAGGGTACCGGGTGCCGCGCGGATCACCGACCGGGAATTCGCGTCCGTAGGATGGTTTTGCAGGATTCGCAGCCGCAAACCCCAGTGCCGAGCCTTCCGGGAGCGCATATGGAGACAACGCCGCAGGACGCCACCGTACGGGCCCAGGAGCTGCAGCGGAGCTGGTACGGCGAGCCGCTGGGGGACCTGTTCCGGCGGCTGATCGGCGATCTGGGGCTCAACCAGTCGCGGCTGGCGGCCGTGCTGGGGCTGTCGGCGCCGATGCTCTCCCAGCTGATGAGCGGGCAGCGGGCGAAGATCGGCAATCCGGCGGTGGCCCAGCGTCTCCAGGCCCTGCAGGAACTGGCCGGACAGGTCACGGACCAGAACCTGTCCGCCGCACAGACCACGGCGCGCATGGAGGAGATCCGGCACTCCGAGGGATCCTCGCTGCTCAACACCGCGCACAGCACCTCCTCCGGCGAGCGGCTGCCGCCCGCGCGGCGGGTCGTACGGGAGATCCAGTCGCTGCTGCGGTCGGTGGCGTCGGCCGAGGAGGTCAACCGGGCCGCCGACTCCCTCGCCCCGGGCCACCCCCAACTGGCAGAGTTCCTCCGTGTGTACGGCGCCGGGCGCACCGACGACGCGGTCGCGCACTTCGAGGCGCACCAGGACTGACCGGCGGGACCGACCAGGACCGACCAGGACCGAGCACGACCGAGGCACGGAGCAGGGGGCGGACGCAGGCCATGGGTGAGGTCTTCGCGGGCCGGTACGAACTGGTGGACCCGATCGGGCGCGGCGGGGCGGGAGCGGTGTGGCGCTCCTGGGACCGGCGGCGCCGCCGCTATGTCGCGGCCAAGGTGCTGCTCCAGAGCGACGCGCACTCGCTGCTGCGCTTCGTCCGGGAGCAGGCGCTGCGCATCGACCATCCGCATGTGCTGGCCCCGGCCAGCTGGGCGGCCGACGACGACAAGGTGCTGTTCACCATGGACCTGGTGCGCGGCGGCTCGCTGTCGCACGTCATCGGGGACTACGGGCCGCTGCCGCCGCGCTATGTGTGCCTGCTGCTGGACCAGTTGCTGGCCGGGCTGACCGCCGTGCACGCCGAGGGCGTGGTGCACCGCGACATCAAGCCGGCGAACATCCTGCTGGAGGCCACCGGCACCGGGCAGCCGCATCTGCGCCTGTCGGACTTCGGCATCGCGATGCGCAAGGGCGAGCCCCGGCTCACCGAGACCAACTACGTGGTCGGCACGCCCGGTTACTTCGCGCCGGAGCAGATGCTCGGTGCCGAGCCGGACTTCCCGGCCGACCTGTACGCCGCCGGACTGGTCGCCCTGTATCTGCTCAGTGGCAAGAAGCCCGACCAGCAGGGCATCTTCGCGATGTACGAGCACGGCATGCCCCGGGCGCCCCTGGGCGTGCCCGACCCGATGTGGCAGGTGATAGGCAGCCTGCTGCAGCCGGACCCGGACGCCCGGTTCCGTACCGCGACGGGGGCCCGCAAGGCGCTGGCGGCGGCCGTGGAGCTGCTGCCGGAGCCCGGCGTCGACGAGGAGCCGGTCGAGGTCTTCGACCAGGTCGGCCCGCTGCCCGAGGGGTTCGGTCCGGCGGGCCCGGCGGGACCGTTCGAGGCGGCCCCGGTGGCGGGCCCGGTGGCGGGCCCGGCCTCCGCCGAGGAGACCGGCGGCTTCCGCCTCGCGCCGCCGCTGTCCGTTCCCGTCCCGGAGCGACCGGCCACCCCGCCGGCGCGGGCAGGCGAGGCAGCCGGGGCAGTCCAAGCGCAGTCCCACGGGCCCGCGCCGGTGCCGACACCGCCGACCCAGGCGCCCGCCGCGCCCCCGGCCACCCGGGCCTACACGGCGCCGCCGGTCCCCGCGTCCCCCGCGCAGGGGTCCGCGCAGGAGTTCGCGCAGGGGGCCGCTCCCGTGCCCGTACGGCGGCCCGGTCCGCCGGCCCGGCTGGTGGTTCCGGTACTGGCCGTCGCCGCCCTGTGCTTCGCCTTCGGCATCTGGGCGCTGGCGGCGGGCTGAGCGGGGTCTACCCGGCCGCGTCCCGGGTGCCCGGCCTGCGGGCGGCGAGCGTCCACACCGCCATCGACAGCACCAGCACGCTGCCCGCCCCCAGGGCCGCGAAGCCCGCCGCGCGCAACGCGGAGCCGCCGCCCGGGCCCGCCCCGCCCGCTGTGTCCGAGGAGTCAGCGCCGAGCCCGAACCCCGCCCGGGCCGGGTCGCTCAGATACGAGGGCCCGGACGTGGCCGCGCCCTTGACGTTGATCCGCAGCGTGAAGCCGACGTCACCGTCCACGAAGTCCGCGACCGCCGGGCTGAGCGATATCTCCAGGTAGTACCAGCCGGAGAAGCGCATGGCGCTGACCGCGGCGGCGCTGTCGAAGCGGTTGGCGAACGCGACCGGGGCCGTGCCCAGAGCGACGGAGGCCGCCTCGCCGCTGTAGGAGACGGAGTCGTAACCGGCGGCTCCGCGGGCGGTGTTGTAGAGGTCCATGCGGATGCCGCCGGAGGCGAGGGCGGCGCTGCGCGTCACCTGGGAGTTGCCGAACTCGGCCGTGCCGAAGAACTGCTGCCCCCAGTCGAGCGGCACCTTGTAGAACAGGGCCTTCCCGGGTGTGACCCGGTCCTTGTAGACGCCGGTGCCGAGCTCCGTCGCGTCGTTGAACCCGGTGCCTCCACCGACCCGCTCGGGGGTGGCCTTGGGGGGCGCGGGTGTCGCCGAGCTCCAGCTCCCGGCCGCGGGCGGGGTGGTGGCGGTCTGTTCGACTCCCGGCTCCAGCATGAAGCGGATCTCGACCGGCCAGGCACCCTGGTCCGAGGTCGCGGCGCTGTCACGTTCCACCACGAAGAGGTAGTGACCGGCCTTCTGGCACGGGCCGTCCTTGACGATCCGGCGGCTCGCGTAGTCCGCGATCGGCCGGGCGAACTCGCCGGAACCGAAGGACGCGTCGCCGCCGAGGCTGCAGGAGTTGCTGTTGATGTCCTGCAGCGAGACCGAGATGCCGTCGGCGTACCCGACCTGGGTACCCGGTGCGGGCGCGGCCACCGCCGAGACGAAGGCGCTGGAGGCGTCGTCCAGATCCACGCCGTAGTACTTCTTCTGCCCCGCGCCCATGCCGATGGTGTCGGTGTAGATCCCCGGCTGGATCGTCGGGGCGTCCGTGCTGCTGGCCTGGCCCTTCACCGGCTTGCCCGCGGTCCGGTAGACCGGCGTTCCCGGGTCCGCGCAGGCGGCCCCCGCGGGGCCGGCCACCGTCGCCAGCACCGCCACGACCACCGTGAGTGCCCTGCCCACCCTCATGTCCCGCCCCCGTCCGCACGGCCGCGTCGCCGCACGGCCGCCACCACGGCCAGGCCCGCCAGCGCCACCGCGCCGCCCGCGCCCGCCGCGATCAGGTCGTTCCCGGTCACCGATCCTCCCCCGTGCGCCACAGCCGTGTCCCCCGCCTTCACCGAATCCGCCGCTACGGAAGGGCTCCGGCCGGCCGGCCCCCCGCCGCTCGCCGCCGGCGCCCTGTACTGCGGCCCGGCCAGTACCGGAACCACCAGCCGGGCCGGCGGACCGGGCCGCCGTACGGGCCCGGCCAGCTCCGTCCCCGTCACATTCACCCGCAGCACCACCCCCACCGCCGCGTTCCGCGCGAGGCGGGCCGCCCCGGGACCCAGCGACACCGCGACGTAGTAGTCGCCCGCGCTGTGCACCGCCGGGGCCGCGCCGCCGCTCACCCAGCGGTTGGTCCACGTCACCGCAACCGTACCGAGCCCCACTGACAACGGCTTGCCGAAGTAGGTCCGCTGCTCCGTCGCCCCCGACGCGTCCCGCACCGGAAGCCGCTGCGGCCCGTAGGCCGCGGTCCGTACGAAGGACCAGTCCGAGGCCGAAGAGCCTTTCAGTACCGGCTCGTTGGCGAACTCCGCCGTGTAGTCGAGCCGCTGTCCCCAGCCCACCCGCACCTTGTAGAAACGGGTCTGACCCGGCAGCAGGCTGTCCCGCCACACGCCCCGCCCGACCTTCACCGCGTCGTTGAAGCCCGTGCCGCCCGTCACCTCCCGGGGCGCGCCGGTGATCGCGGCCGGGGTGTCCCCGTACACCGTCGCGGCCGGGGCCGGGGTGACGCCGGTGGCCAGCGGCGGCTCTTCGGCGTACCGCAGTTCCAGCGTCCAGCGGGCCCGGTCGGAGGCCGCCTCGCTGGTGCGGTGCACGGACAGCAGATAGCGCCCCTTCTTGTCGCACGTCCCGCCGCCCTCGGCGCTCGGCACCCGGCTGACGGCGGTGCTGAGCACCATCGCGCCCTCGTCCTGCCCGAAGTGCGCGGACGCGCTGTCGCAGGTGGACGCGTAGCCGCCGGTCGTGCGCAGCCCGAGTTCGATCCCGTCCCCGTAGGCGACCCGCACCCCCGCCGGCGGCACCGCCGTCACCGCCAGGTCGGCTGCCGACACCGCGTCCAGCCCGACCGCGTACCAGCGCGTCTCGCCGGCCCCGATGGTGTCCACGTACTGCCCTGTCCGCAGGGTCGCCGCCCGTTTGGCGCTCGTGCCGCCCGTGACGTGCTCGCCCTCGGCCCGGTAGGCGTCCGCGCTCAGCCGGGAGGCCCGCTCCAACTGGCGGGCCAGGGCGGCGGCGTCGGGCGCGTCGTAGTAGGCGCCGTGCCCGGCGCCCGCGATGCACTCCAGCTGCGTACGGGCCGTGCCGCGCACCTGGAAGCCCACGGTGTCGATGCGCAGGGCGGTGCCCCCGCCCGCTGAGTCCGCCAGGTCCCGGGCGACCTCGCAGGGCTCCGGGTCGCCGCAGTTGTCCTCGCCGTCCGAGACCAGCAGGATCGTCCCCCGGCCGCCCTCGGGAAGGTCCTGGGCCGCCTTGCGCAGCGACAGCCCGATCGGGGTGTCCCCCCTGGGCCGGACCGCCGCCACCGCCCTCTTCATCGCGGCCCGGTCCAGTGGCCGCACGGGCTCCACCAGTGAGGTGTCGTCGCAGCCGTGCGTCTTGCCGGCGCCGTAGACCCGCAGCCCCGTCGGATAGCCGTCGGGCAGGGTGTCCACCACGTCGCCCACGGCCTTCCTGGCGGCCGTCATGCGCGCACCGGCCATCGACCCGGAGGAGTCGAGCACCATCACCAGGCTGTCCTGGGGCGTCCCCGCCGCGTGCGCGGGGCCCGACGGCCCGGCGACCAGCGCCAGCAGCAGCCCGCCGGCCAGCGCGACCCACCGTCCTCGCATCTGCCGCTCCCTCCCCCTCACACCGCGTTTGCTACCGCGAAGCTATTGATTTGCGAGAGCAAATTCAACCGGTTGTCCGTCACGGTCCGGCAACAGCGAAGCCCCGACCGCCAAGCGGTCGGGGCTTCCTGGAAAACCTGGCGTCTCAGACGCTGGCACCGGAACCTGCCGGCACGGAGTCCGTGGCCTCCGTCCACAGGTCCTGCTCGGCGCGGTCCGCCTGGATCTGGCGGTACACGAGGAGACCGCCGATGGCGGCCAGTGCGACCAGGAGAAACTTCTTCACCGCGCGACCTCGTCCTTCTTGCGTTGGGGGTCCTTCGACGGGCCCGACTATACACACCGGTCGATATCGAACGGTGACCTGCCACCCGCCCAACTTCCACAGTGCGGATAAGGAAACGGCTCGTACGGATCTTGATCCGTACGAGCCGTTCCCACCACGCGGTGGGGCTAACAGGACTTGAACCTGTGGCCTCTTCCTTATCAGGGAAGCGCTCTAACCGTCTGAGCTATAGCCCCGCGCTGCGTTGAAAGATTAGCGCACCCGGGGCCATGTCCCAAAATCGGTTACTCGTCCTCCGCCAGCGTCAGCTCGATGCCGCCCACCATGCCCGCGGACAGGTTGTAGATGAACGACCCCAGGGTGGCCAGCGCCGTGGCCAGGACGACGTCGATGACCGCGATGACCGAGGTGAAGGTCAGCACCCGGGACAGCGACAGGAACGACTCCAGGTCGAAGCCGCCGCCCGTGCCCGAGTCGGTGGCCTCGCTGATGGTCCCGCCGACGGTGGAGAACACCCCCAGGCCCTCCAGGACCATCCACAGCGCGGCGACGGCCGCGATGGTGCAGACGCCCAGCGCGATGGAGAGCAGGAAGCTGACCTTCATCACCGACCACGGGTCGGCCTTGGCGACCCGCAACCGCGCCTTGCGCGTGCGCGGGACGGTGGTTCCTGCGCCGGTGCCCGTGCCCGTACGGGCCGCCGGGCGCGGCCTGCGCACGCCGGCCTTCTCCGGGGGACCGGACGGCGGCACATAGGCCTGTGGCGGCTGTACGGGCTGCGCCGGCTGAGCCGCCGGCGCGCCGGGCTGGCCGGCCGGCAGCACACCGGGTGGCTCCGGCGGTGACGACGGCAGGCCGCCGCCGTAGGTCTGCTGGCGCACCGAGTGCTGGTGGTGCGGTGGACGGGTGTCGGTCACGGTGGTTCTTCCCCCCTGCTGCGGGCCGCTGCCCGTGGGCGAGCCAGGGGCACCGCCGGGCGCGTCGGGCAGGGCAGCCGGCAGCGGCTGGCCTCCCTCGGCGCCCGTCCCGCCCGCGGCACCCGTGGCTCCACTCACGGCTTACTCCTCAGAATCGGCGACCGCGGGCTGCGCGCCCTCGGCGTCTTCGAGCTCATCGGCGGCGGTGACCTCTTCGGCCTCCGCACCCGCCTCGGCGTTGCGCGCGATGCCTACGACGGCGTCCCGCTTGCCGAGGTTGATCAGTTGGACGCCCATGGTGTCACGGCCCGTCTCCCTGACCTCGTTGACCCGCGTACGGATCACACCGCCGCCGAGGGTGATGGCGAGGATCTCATCGGTCTCCTCCACCACCAGTGCCCCGACCAGCAAGCCACGGTCCTCGACGATCTTCGCCGCCTTGATACCGAGCCCGCCACGACCCTGGACGCGATACTCGTCCACATTGGTTCGCTTCGCGTACCCGCCATCGGTGGCGGTGAAGACGAAAGTACCCGGCCGCACGACATTCATCGAGAGCAGTTCGTCCCCTTCACGGAACGACATGCCCTTCACACCGGACGTCGCGCGCCCCATCGGTCGCAGGGTCTCATCGGTGGCTGTGAACCGGATGCACTGCGCCTTGCGCGACACCAGCAGCAGATCGTCGTCGGCCGACACCAGCTCCGCGCCGATGAGCTCGTCCTCGGCGCCGTCGTCGGTCTCGCGCAGGTTGATGGCGATGACGCCGCCCGAGCGGGGGGAGTCGTAGTCCTTCAGCGAGGTCTTCTTCACCAGGCCCGACTTCGTGGCCAGCACCAGGTAGGGCGCCGCCTCGTAGTCGCGGACGGCCAGGATCTGGGCGATCCGCTCGTCCGGCTGGAAGGCCAGCAGGTTCGCCACGTGCTGGCCGCGGGCCTCACGGCCGGCGTCCGGCAGCTCATAGGCCTTGGCCCGGTAGACCCGGCCCTTGTTGGTGAAGAACAGCAGCCAGTGGTGCGTGGTGGAGACGAAGAAGTGGTCGACGATGTCGTCCTGCTTCAGCTTCGTGCCGCGCACACCCTTGCCGCCGCGCTTCTGCGAGCGGTAGTCCTCGGTCTTCGTACGCTTCACATAGCCGCCACGCGAGATGGTGACGACGATGTCCTCCTCGGCGATCAGGTCCTCGATGGACATGTCACCGTCGAAGGGCACCAGCTTGCTGCGCCGGTCGTCGCCGAACTTGTCGACGATCGCGGTCAGTTCCTCGCTGATGATCGAGCGCTGCTTCTCCGGCGAGGCCAGGATCGCGGTGTACTCGTTGATCTTGATCTGCAGCTCGTCGTGCTCGGCGACGATCTTCTGCCGCTCCAGGGCGGCCAGCCGGCGCAGCTGCATCTCCAGGATCGCGTTCGCCTGGATCTCGTCGATCGTGAGCAGGCCCATCAGGCCCTCGCGGGCGATCTCGACGGTGTCGCTGCGCCGGATCAGGGCGATGACCTCGTCGATCGCGTCCAGAGCCTTGAGCAGACCGCGCAGGATGTGCGCGCGCTCCTCGGCCTTGCGCAGGCGGAAGCGGGTCCGCCGGACGATGACCTCGATCTGGTGGGCCACCCAGTTGCGGATGAACAGGTCCAGGGACAGCGTGCGCGGCACCCCGTCGACCAGGGCCAGCATGTTGGCGCCGAAGTTCGACTGCAGATCGGTGTGCTTGTAGAGGTTGTTCAGCACGACCTTGGCCACCGCGTCGCGCTTGAGCACGATCACCAGGCGCTGGCCGGTCCGGCTGGAGGTCTCGTCGCGCACGTCGGCGATACCGCCGACCCGGCCGTCCTTCACCAGGTCGGCGATTTTCTGCGCGAGGTTGTCCGGGTTGGTCTGGTACGGCAGTTCGGTGACCACCAGGCACTGCCGGCCCTGGATCTCCTCGACCGCCACGACCGCGCGCATCGTGATCGAGCCGCGCCCGGTGCGGTACGCCTCCTCGATGCCCTTGCGGCCGACCACCAGGGCGCCGGACGGGAAGTCCGGACCCTTGATGCGCTCCAGCAGCGCGTCGAGCAGCTCCTCGGGGGTGGCCTCGGGGTTCGCCAGGAACCACTGGGCGCCCTCGGCGACCTCGCGCAGGTTGTGCGGCGGGATGTTGGTCGCCATGCCGACCGCGATACCGGCGGAGCCGTTGATCAGCAGGTTCGGGAACCGGGCCGGCAGGACCGTCGGCTCCTGGTTGCGGCCGTCGTAGTTGTCCGTGAAGTCGACGGTGTCCTCGTCGATGTCGCGGACCATCTCCATGGACAGCGGCATCATCTTGCACTCGGTGTAACGCATGGCCGCGGCCGGGTCGTTGCCCGGGGAGCCGAAGTTGCCGTTGGAGTCCACCAGCGGCATGCGCATCGACCAGGGCTGGGCGAGGCGTACGAGGGCGTCGTAGATCGAGGAGTCGCCGTGCGGGTGGTACGTGCCCATGACGTCGCCGACGACGCGGGCGCACTTGTAGAAGCCCTTCTCGGGCCGGTAGCCGCCGTCGTACATCGCGTACAGGACGCGGCGGTGCACCGGTTTGAGACCGTCACGGACGTCCGGCAGCGCACGCGACACGATGACGGACATCGCGTAGTCGAGATAGCTGCGCTGCATCTCCGTCTCGAGGCCGACCGGCTCGATGCGCAGGACGGTCTCGCCCTCGGCGGGGATGCCGGGGACGTCTTCGGGGCTTGCTGGGGTGGTCTCGTCGGCCATTGCTGGTCAAAGTCCTTTCGAGCTGCGGCTGCTGATCGCGCGGGGGCCGACTCAGATGTCGAGGAACCGGACATCCTTGGCGTTGCGCTGGATGAAGGAGCGCCGGGCCTCGACGTCCTCGCCCATCAGCACCGAGAACAGGTCGTCGGCGAGCGCGGCGTCGTCCAGGGTGACCTGGCCGAGGACGCGGTGGTCGACGTCCATGGTGGTGATCCGCAGCTCCTCGGCGTTCATCTCGCCGAGACCCTTGAAGCGCTGGATCGAGTCCTCGCGGGTGCGCTTGCCCTGCTGGCGTCCCAGCTCGATCAGGGCGTCGCGCTCGGCGTCGGAGTACGCGTACTCGAAGTCGTCCCGGCCCCACTTGATCTTGTACAGCGGCGGGCGCGACAGGTACACGTGCCCGGCCTCGACCAGCGGGCGCATGAAGCGGAACAGGAACGTCAGCAGCAGGGTGTTGATGTGCTGCCCGTCGACGTCGGCGTCGGCCATCAGAATGATCTTGTGATAGCGGAGCTTCGCGATGTCGAAGTCCTCGTGCACGCCCGTGCCGAAGGCCGAGATCAGCGCCTGGATCTCGGTGTTCTGCAGGATCTTGTCGATCCGCGCCTTCTCGACGTTGAGGATCTTGCCCCGGATCGGGAGGATCGCCTGGTACTGCGGATTACGGCCGGCCTTCGCCGAGCCGCCGGCCGAGTCACCCTCGACGATGAAGATCTCGCACTTGGACGGGTCGTTGGACTGGCAGTCGCTCAGCTTGCCGGGCAGCGACGCCGTCTCCAGCAGGCCCTTGCGACGGGTCAGGTCACGCGCCTTGCGGGCCGCGACCCGGGCGGTGGCCGCCTGGATCGACTTGCGGATGATGTCCGCGGCCTCGTTCGGATTGCGGTCCAGCCAGTCGGTGAGGTGCTCGTGGACGACCTTCTGGACGAAGGTCTTGGCCTCGGTGTTGCCCAGCTTGGTCTTGGTCTGGCCCTCGAACTGCGGCTCGCCGAGCTTGACGGAGATGATCGCCGTCAGACCCTCGCGGATGTCCTCGCCGGCGAGGTTGTCGTCCTTCTCCCGGAGGAACTTCTTCTCGCGCGCGTAGCGGTTGACCAGTCCGGTCATCGCCGCGCGGAAGCCCTCCTCGTGGGTGCCGCCCTCGTGGGTGTGGATGGTGTTGGCGAAGCTGTAGACACCCTCGCTGTACTGGGTGTTCCACTGCATCGCGACCTCGACCGAGAGCAGCCGGTCCTTGTCCTCGGCCTCGATGTCGATCACCGTGGGGTGGATCAGCTCGCCCTTGCGCGAGTTGAGGTACTTCACGAAGTCGACGATGCCGCCCTCGTAGTAGTACCGGACCGAGACCGGCTTGCCCTCCTCGTCCACGTGCTCGGGGCGCTCGTCCGTCAGCGAGATGGCCAGTCCCTTGTTGAGGAAGGCCATCTCCTGGAAGCGCCGCGACAGCGTCTCGAAGGAGTACTCGGTGGTCTCGAAGATGTCACCGTCGGCCCAGAAGGTCACCGTGGTGCCGGTTTCCGACGTGGGCTCGTTCTTCTGGAGCGGAGCCGTCGGCACACCCAGCTTGTAGTCCTGCGTCCAGCGGAAACCCTCCGTCCGGACCTCCACCGCCACCTTGCTCGACAGCGCGTTGACGACGGAGACGCCCACACCGTGCAGACCGCCGGAGACGGCATAACCGCCACCGCCGAACTTGCCGCCGGCGTGCAGTACGGTCAGCACGACCTCGACCGCCGGCTTCCCCTCGGAGGGGATGATCCCCACCGGGATGCCGCGGCCGTTGTCGATCACGCGCACGCCGCCGTCGGCCAGGATCGTCACATCAATGGTGTCCGCATGACCGGCGAGGGCCTCGTCGACCGAGTTGTCGACGACCTCCTGGACGAGGTGATGAAGACCACGCTCGCCCGTCGAGCCGATGTACATACCGGGGCGCTTGCGCACCGCGTCCAGGCCTTCGAGGACCGTGATCTGGCTGGCGTCGTACGACGAGCCGCTGGACGGCACGTCGGAGCCGGCTGCTGTGGACTTATTGATCTCGTTGGGGTTGCCGGAATCGGCCACGAAGCGCCCTTTCTGGCACAGCACTAGCCGTCTCTCGCACGGCGGGAGCGGCTGCGTCGTTCGACATGTTCCGCTGGGGTCCCCCGTGCCGGAGGCCGGGGTGGGCGGTTAGCTACCAGTCTACCGGTAGCGCCGACATAGATGGGGCTTTGCCGGTACCTGAGTTCCCATGTGCCGACCTAATGCGCCTCCGGGCGACTCCCTACACGCGGACCCGGTCCGAAAACCGCTCACGCGGGCACTCAGGGCTTCGGGCTGTCAACCCCCCACTACCCATAGGTATCGCCCGGACCGCGGCTGCCCGGCGCCCGCAGCCGCCCGTAGGAACGGGTCGGTCCGGCCGGGCCGAGCACCTTGATCATCTTGACGGTGCCATGGCCGAGATCGGCGTTCAGCCTGGCCACGAGGGTGGGAGCGAGCAGCCGCAGCTGCGTCGCCCAGGCCGTGGAATCGCAGCTCACGGTCAGGACGCTGGCGTCCTCGTCGTACTTCTGCGGCTCGCAGTGCAGCGCGATGTCGTCACCCACCAGCTGGGGCCAGCGCCCCATCACCCCGCCGACGGCCGCCGGGGCCTCCCAGCCCCGCTCGGTGATCAGCCGGTTGATGGCGGCGCCCAGCGGCAGCGGATCCCGCCCGTCCGCGCGGGCGCCGCTGCGCAGGCCGCCGCGCCTGGCCTGCTTCTTCTGCTGCGCCGCCGCACCACGGGCGCGCGCCTGCTCCTTGGCCGCGCGCAACGCGACCCGGGCCAGGTCCACGCCGGACACCTCGGGGGCCGCGGGCTGTTCCGGGATGTTCTGGTCGCTCATACCCGCTCCACCGCACCGTTCTCCACCGCGTAGCGGGCGCCCACCAGCACACCCGGTACGTCGTCGTCCACCGCCGCCGTCACCAGCACCTGCTCGCCCGGCGCCACCAGCTCCGCGAGCCGGGTGCGGCGCCGCTCGTCCAGTTCGGCGAAGACGTCGTCCAGGACCAGCACCGGTTCACCGCCGTCGGCGCTCAGCAGGTCGTACGAGGCCAGGCGCAGCGCCAGCGCGAACGACCACGACTCGCCATGGCTCGCGTAGCCCTTCGCGGGCAGCTGCCCCAGCTTGAGGACCAGGTCGTCGCGGTGCGGCCCGACCAGCGTCACCCCGCGCTCGATCTCCTGCCTGCGCGATTCGGTCAGGGCCTCCATGAGGGCCGCGTACAGCTCCTCGCGCCCGGACGCGCCGGCCATGCGCTCACCGATCGAGCCCCGGTACTCCAGGGCCAGCGGACCGCCGCCGGGTGCCAGTTGTTCGTAGGCCTTGTCGGCCAGCGGCTGCAGGGCCTGGACCAGGTCGAGACGGTGGGCCAGGAGTTCGGCACCGGCCCGGGCCAGGTGCTGGTCCCACACGTCGAGGGTGCTCAGTGCCGAACCGCCGCCGCCGGAACCGCCACCGTGGCGGCGGGCCATCGCGGCCGACTTCAGCAGGGTGTTGCGCTGCTTGAGCACGCGGTCGTAGTCGCTGCGGACGCCCGCCAGGCGCGGGGCGCGGGCGGTGAGCAGCTCGTCCAGGAACCGTCGGCGTTCGCCCGGATCGCCCTTGACCAGGGCCAGGTCCTCGGGGGCGAACAGGACGGTGCGGACTATGCCCAGGACGTCGCGCGGCCGCACCTGCGAGGAGCGGTTGATCCGCGCGCGGTTCGCCCGGCCCGGGTTGATCTCCAGCTCGACCAGCTGCTGGCGCTCGCCCTGGACGACCGCGGCCCGCACGATCGCCCGGTCGGCGCCCATCCGCACCAGGGGCGCGTCGCCGGCCACCCGGTGGCTGCCCAGGGTCGCCAGATAGCCGACCGCCTCGACGAGATTGGTCTTGCCCTGCCCGTTCGGCCCCACGAAGGCGGTGACGCCCGGATCGAGCGGAACCTCGACCCGGGCGTAGGAGCGGAAGTCGGCGAGGGAGAGATGCGCGACATGCATGCTGTGCGCCGGCCTCCTTCCGCTTCTGTCAGCTTTTACGTGCTCACGTGTTCACTTGCTCTCGACCGCGTGGCCACCGAACTGGTTGCGCAGCGCGGCGATCATCTTCATCTGCGGCGAGTCCTCCTGGCGGGACGCGAACCGCGCGAACAGCGAGGCGGTGATCGCCGGCAGCGGCACCGCGTTGTTGATCGCCGCCTCCACCGTCCAGCGGCCCTCGCCGGAGTCCTCCGCGTAGCCCCTGAGCTGCTCCAGGTGCTCGTCCTGGTCCAGCGCGTTGACCGCCAGGTCCAGCAGCCAGGAGCGGATGACGGTGCCCTCCTGCCAGGACCGGAAGACCTCGCGGACGTCGGTGACCGACTGCACCGACTCCAGCAGCTCCCAGCCCTCGGCGTACGCCTGCATCATCGCGTACTCGATGCCGTTGTGGACCATCTTGGCGAAGTGCCCGGCGCCGACCTTGCCGGCGTGGACCGAGCCGTACGGGCCCGCGGGCTTGAGGGCGTTGAGGATCGGCTGGACCTTCGCCACGTCCTCGCTCTCGCCGCCGTACATCAGCGCGTAGCCGTTCTCCAGGCCCCATACGCCGCCGGAGACACCACAGTCGACGAAGCCGATGCCCTTGGCCTTGAGCTCCTCGGCGTGCTTCTCGTCGTCGGTCCAGCGCGAGTTTCCGCCGTCCACCACCACGTCACCGGGGGAGAGCAGTTCGGCCAGCTCGTCGACCGTCGACTGGGTGGCGGCTCCGGCCGGAACCATCACCCACACGACCCGTGGGGCCGGCAGCTTGTCCACAAGTTCCTGGAGGCTGTGCACATCGGCGATGTCCGGGTTGCGGTCGTAGCCGATGACGGTGTGGCCGGCCTGGCGGATGCGCAGGCGCATGTTGCCGCCCATCTTGCCGAGACCGATGAGACCGAGCTCCATCGTTGATCCTTCGTTCGAGCCTTGCCTGACCTACGTCGACCCTACGTCCGGCTGGTACCCCCGGTGCCGCAGGCTCAGCGGACAGACCTCAGCCCGACAGGCGCACCGGCATGATCAGGTACTTGTAGGCCTCGTCTGCCTCCGCGTCGACCGCCGGACGGCCGCTCAGCAGCGCCGGCTTGGTCGAGGTGGTGAAGGACAGCTGGGCCACCGGGGAGTCGATCGCGCTCAGCCCGTCCAGCAGGAACTGGGGGTTGAAGGCGATCGAGATGTCGTCGCCCTCCAGCCTGGCGTCGACCCGCTCCACAGCCTGTGCGTCGTCGCTGGAACCGGCCTCCAGGGTGAGCACACCCTGCTCGAAGCTCAGCCGGACCGGGGTGTTGCGCTCGGCGACCAGCGCCACGCGCTTGACGGCCTCGACGAAGGGCGCCGTCTCGATCACCGCGATCGAGGCGAACTCGGTCGGGAAGAGCGTGCGGTACTTCGGCAGGTCGCCTTCGAGCAGCCGGGTGGTGGTGCGGCGGCCCGCGCCCTCGAAGCCGATCAGGCCCTCGCCCGCGCCGGAACCGGCCAGGGCGATGGAGACCGTGTCGCCGTTGGTGAGCGACTTGGCGGTGTCCAGCAGGGTCTTGGCGGGCACCAGGGCGACGGCGGAGATGTCGGGCTGCTCCGGCTTCCACAGGAACTCGCGGACCGCGAAGCGGTAGCGGTCGGTGGAGGCCAGGGTGACGGTGTCGCCCTCGATCTCGATCCGTACGCCGGTGAGCACCGGAAGGGTGTCGTCCCGGCCCGCGGCGATGGCCACCTGGGCGGCTGCCGCGGCGAAGACCTCGCCGGGCACGGTGCCGGTGGCGACCGGCATCGCGGGCAGTGCCGGGTACTCCTCCACAGGGAGGCTGTGGAGTGTGAACCGCGAACTGCCGCAGACGACGGTGACGCGGGTCCCCTCGGTGGAGATCTCCACAGGCCTGTTGGGAAGTGCCCGGGAGATGTCGGCGAGCAGCCGGCCGGAGACCAGGACGGTGCCCTGCTCCTCGACCTCGGCCTCGACGGAGACCTGTGCGGAGACCTCGTAGTCGAATCCGGACAGGCTCAGCTGGCTGTCCTCGGCCTTCAGCAGCAGTCCCGCGAGAACGGGCACCGGGGGACGGGCCGGGAGACTGCGGGCCGCCCAGGCCACTGCCTCCGCGAGTACATCGCGCTCCACCCGGATCTTCACCGGAACCGCCTCCTGCTGTTGCTGCTGGCTGTCCTTCTGCCGGGGAACAGTCTGACAGCCGTCGCCGACAACCGGTGCTGGTTGGAGTCAAGCCGATGCGCCGGCGGCCCGACGGCCCGCGGCCCGGTTGTGCACAGGACCCACTTCGAAGCAGGTTTCCCGGGATCTATGTGTAGTCGTAGTAATAGGGGTTGTGGATACCGTGGATAACCGGTTCCTGCGCAGGTCAGGTCCCCTTTTTTGTCCACCGAGGCTGTGGACCGCGCCTGGGGACGAACAGCCGCTTCTGTGGACGGCCGAAAGTTGTGCACACGGGATACACAGGACGACCCCGGTTCTCCCCAGCTCTGTCCCCAGGAATACCCAGGTTCTCAACAGGCCAATCCACCACCTTGATGTGACGGCTTTCACTCGTACCGGGGAGAGGGCCTGTTCCGTTGCCGAACAGTGGACAGAGCTGTGGAGAAGCTGGGGACAACCTGCCCCGGGCTGTGGGCGGCCGGTGGACAACTCCCGATGGTCGCTGTGGGCAACCGGTCTGTCCACAGCCTGGGGATTACGGTTGCCCACAAATCCCCAGCCCTCCCACCTGGCGTCATGAGTATCGCGCAGCCCCAGCTGTGGACAGGGTCGGGACAACTTGGGCATCCCCAGGCTGTGGACGGGCTTGGGGGCCGAAAAGTGTGGAGAGACGTTCCTGTCGGGTCGGGCCGGCGGCGGATTCGAACAGCGAAAAGCGCCCCGGGACCGGATCCCGGGGCGCTGCAGGCCGTGCTGTCGTGGTCGTAGCGGCCTCGGAGGGGCTTCGCGGGCCTGCGACGAAGGCCCGCGAGAAGGTCTGCGAAGGGGCCCGGCGAAGCCGTCACGAAAGAGCCTGGGAAAGCCCCTCCGTTGACGGGGAAGGGGCCTGCGGGGGCCTGCGAGGCGCGCTGCCGCTAGCTCTTGATGCGGTTGGTGAGCTCGGTGACCTGGTTGTAGATGGAGCGCCGTTCGGCCATCAGCGAGCGGATCTTCCGGTCGGCGTGCATCACCGTCGTATGGTCGCGTCCGCCGAACAGCGCGCCGATCTTCGGCAGCGACAGGTCGGTGAGCTCACGGCACAGGTACATCGCGATCTGCCGGGCGGTGACCAGAACCCGGCTGCGTGACGACCCGGACAGGTCCTCCACGTCCAGGCCGAAGTACGAGGCAGTCTCCGCCATGATCGCCGGGCCGCTGATCTCGGGCAGCGAGTCCTCGCCGCCGGGGATCAGGTCCTTGAGCACGATCTCGGTCAGCTGAAGGTCCACCGGCTGCCGGTTGAGGCTCGCGAAGGCGGTGACCCGGATCAGCGCGCCCTCCAGCTCGCGGATGTTGCGCGAGATCCGCGAGGCGATGAACTCCAGCACCTCCGGCGGCGCGTTGAGCTGCTCCTGCACCGCCTTCTTGCGCAGGATCGCGATCCGGGTCTCCAGCTCGGGCGGCTGGACGTCGGTGATCAGGCCCCACTCGAAACGGTTGCGGAGCCGGTCCTCCAGGGTGACCAGCTGCTTGGGCGGCCGGTCGGAGGACAGCACGATCTGCTTGTTGGCGTTGTGCAGGGTGTTGAAGGTGTGGAAGAACTCCTCCTGCGTGGACTCCTTGCTGGCCAGGAACTGGATGTCGTCGACCAGCAGGATGTCCATGTCCCGGTAGCGCTTGCGGAACGCGTCCGCCTTGCCGTCCCGGATCGAGTTGATGAACTCGTTGGTGAACTCCTCGGAGCTCACGTACCGGACCCGGGTGCCCGGGTAGAGGCTGCGCGCGTAGTGCCCGATGGCGTGCAGCAGGTGGGTCTTGCCCAGTCCGGACTCGCCGTAGATGAACAGCGGGTTGTAGGCCTTGGCCGGCGCCTCGGCGACCGCGACCGCCGCCGCGTGGGCGAAGCGGTTGGAGGCGCCGATGACGAAGGTGTCGAAGAGGTACTTCGGATTCAGCCGGGCGGTCGGCTCGGCCGGTCCGTTGGACGTCCCGGAGGACTTGGCGGGCGGCTCGGGACGCGACGGGTGCTGCTGATGCTGTTGGTGCTGCGGCTGGTGTGACTGGTGCTGGGAGCCGGGGTGGGGGTCGTACCGGGGCTGCGGGGCCTGGAGATAGGGGTCCCGCCCCCCGTAGCCTCCGGGCGGTCCCGGGCGGTGCTGTCCCCAGCCGTCGGGCGCGGGCTCGCGGGGCGGCCAGCCGCCGGAGCCGGAGTCCGGGTAGGCGCGGCGCATACGGGGGCCCTCGTCGGCCTGGCGGTCGTAGGTCTCGTCGTACTCACGGCGGTGCTGGCCGCCCCCGTACGTCTGCGGGGACTCCTGACCGACGCCGTACGGCTGGTCGGAGTACTGCGGCGGCTCGGGCGCGGCCGGGCCGGGCTCGGCGTCCCCGCCGGAGGCGACGGCGATGGCGATCCCGACGGGGTGGCCGAACTCACGGCTCAGTACGTCGGTGATCAGCGGGAGGAGCCGGCCTTCGAGGACACTCTTGGCGAACTCGTTGGGGGCCGAGAGCACCGCGGTGCCGGCGACGAGCGCGAGAGGCTGGGTGCGCTTGAGCCAGTCCACGTCCTTGGGCTTGAGGTCCTCGCTGTCCGCCAGAATCTTCTGCAGGACCCTTGGCCACACTGAGGCAAGATCGGCAGTTACGTCGGCCACAGTGCACGCTCTCTCGAAATCCCACGAAGGTGTGGTTCTAGGGACGGGCGGGAAGGAATCGGGGTTCAGCCACGGTAGTCAGCGTACGGCGCCCGGTTCAAGTCGTTGTCCACAGGCTGTGTAAAAGCCTGTCCGGATGGACGTGCTCCACAGGCCGTCGGTTCCGGTTTGACCTGATGACCCGGCCGCGCGTACCGTAACCAGGTCGAGTTGTCGATGGCTGCTGCCGCCTGCCTACCGATGGGCGAAGAAGCGGTACACCCGGTTGTTCCGCGAGTTTCCTCGTGGGCACACGGTGACAGCCAGGCGACGCCCCGCAACACACGAAATCATCCTGGAGCCCCCGAGTGAGCAAGCGCACCTTCCAGCCGAACAACCGTCGTCGCGCCAAGACCCACGGCTTCCGGCTGCGTATGCGTACGCGCGCCGGTCGCGCGATCCTCGCGACCCGCCGCGGTAAGGGCCGCGCCAAGCTGTCCGCCTGATCGCGACAGGCCTCATGTCGTGCTGCCCACCGAGAATCGGCTGAGGCGGCGCCAGGACTTCGCGACCGCGGTACGCCGAGGACGCAGGGCCGGACGCCCTTTGCTGGTCGTCCACCTGCGTAATGACGGTGACCTGGCCGACATCACGGACCCGCACACGGCGGGGGGGAGTGCTCCCCCGGCGCGTGCGGGTTTCGTCGTGAGCAAGGCCGTGGGCAATGCGGTCGTGCGCAATCTGGTCAAGCGCCGACTTCGTCACCTCGTCCTGGAGCGTCTGAGTCTGCTGCCCCCCGGTAGCCTGGTAGTCGTACGAGCGCTGCCCGCCGCGGGCGACGCCGACCACGAAGAGCTGGGCCGAGACCTGGATGCCGCGTTGCAACGGCTCCTGGGGGTGGCGCGATGAAGTACCCGCTGCTGGCGTTGATCAAGATCTATCAGTGGACGATCAGTCCGCTGCTCGGTCCGGTCTGCAAGTACTACCCCTCGTGCTCCCACTACGGGTACACGGCCATCGACCGGCATGGTGCGGTCAAGGGCACGGCCCTGACCGCATGGCGGATCCTGCGATGCAATCCCTGGTCGCCGGGCGGGGTGGACCATGTTCCGCCGCGCAAGCGGCCGCCGTGGCACGATCGGCTGCGGCGCTACTTGCGGGGCCGCGGAGGCGGGTCCGTCACATCCGAACCCGTCGAGACCCCTAACGCCCAAGGAGCCTGACCGTGGGGATCTTCAACCCCCTCTATGACGCCGTTTCCTGGATCATCGTCCAGTTCCATTCGCTGTACAGCCTTGTCTTCGACAAGGACAGCGGCTGGGCGTGGGGTCTGTCGATCATCTCGCTGGTGATCCTGATCCGGATCTGTCTGATCCCGCTCTTCGTGAAGCAGATCAAGTCGACCCGGAACATGCAGGCGCTCCAGCCGAAGATGAAGGCGATCCAGGAGCGCTACAAGAACGACAAGCAGCGCCAGTCCGAAGAGATGATGAAGCTGTACAAGGAGACGGGCACCAACCCGCTCTCCTCGTGCCTGCCGATCCTCGCCCAGTCGCCCTTCTTCTTCTCGCTGTACCACGTGCTGAGCTACATCGCGCAGGGCAAGGAAGTCGGTGTCATCAAGCAGGACATGGTGACCAGCGCGCAGCATGCCCACATCTTCGGCGCTCCGCTGGCTGCCAAGTTCACCGACAGCGCCAGCACGCTCCACAGCCTGGGCGCCACGGTCGCCGACGTGCGTGTGGTGACCGTCATCATGATCATCCTGATGTCGGGCTCGCAGTTCTACACCCAGCGCCAGCTGATGACGAAGAACGTCGACATGACGGTCAAGACGCCGTTCATGCAGCAGCAGAAGATGCTGATGTACGTGTTCCCGATCATGTTCGCCGTGTTCGGTATCAACTTCCCGGTCGGTGTCCTCATCTACTGGCTGACCACCAACGTGTGGACCATGGGCCAGCAGATGTTCGTGATCCGCCGCAACCCGACCCCGGGCAGCCTCGCCTTCAAGCAGCGCCAGGAGCGGTTGAAGGCCCAGGGCAAGCTGAAGGACGATCCCGCCGTCGCCGCCAAGGGTGCCGCGGCCGACGCCGCGCCCGTGAAGCGCACGCAGCCGAAGCGGCAGACCAAGGCCCAGCGTCAGACGACGGCCACCACGGCTCCGTCCACGTCGTCCACGGCCCCGTCCCCGTCGCCGGAGGCCAAGGACCAACCGCAGGCACAGGCGCAGCCCAAGGCGAAGCCGCAGCCCAAGCCGAACCTGTCGAAGAAGAAGTAGAGGAGTCCATCCGTGACGGACGGCAACACCACCGACGCCCTGACCCGCCTGGAGCAGGAGGGCGAGATCGCGGCCGACTACCTGGAGGGTCTGCTCGACATCGCCGATGTCGACGGGGACATCGACATGGATGTCGAGGGTGAGCGGGCTTCTGTCTCGATCATCGGCGAGGGCTCCAGCAGCCGGGACCTGAGCAAGCTGGTCGGGCGGGACGGTGAGGTGCTGGAGGCGCTCCAGGAGCTGACCCGCCTGGCGGTGCACCGGGAGACCGGCGACCGCAGCCGGCTGATGCTGGACATCGGGGGCTTCCGGGCGCGCAAGCGGACCGAACTGGCCGAGCTGGGCGCCAAGGCGGCCGAGGAGGCCAGGGGCACCGGTGAGCCGGTCAAGCTGGACCCGATGACGCCCTTTGAGCGCAAGGTCGTCCACGACGCGGTCGCCGCCGCGGGTCTGCGCAGCGAGTCCGAGGGCGAGGAGCCCCAGCGCCGGGTGGTCGTCCTCCCGGTCTGATCCGGACCCGGTAGGCGCTGAGGTACGTGATCGATCGGCCCCGTCTGCTCGCAGGCGGGGCCGAGTCTTGTCAGCCTGGTAGTAGTCGAGAGCACGAAGCGGGAAGGACGGTCCTCGTGACGGAGGCAGCAGCGGAGCTTCCCCCGGCGCCGGAAACGGCGCGGGAGGTCTTCGGGGAGCGCTACGCGGACGCGGTGCGCTATGCGGAGCTGCTTGCCGACGCAGGAGTGCGTCGAGGGCTGATCGGTCCCCGGGAGGTGCCCCGGCTCTGGGAGCGCCATCTGCTGAACTGCGCCGTGCTGTCCGAGGTGATTCCGCATGGCGTCTCGGTGTGTGACGTGGGCTCCGGCGCCGGGCTGCCGGGGATCCCGCTGGCCCTCACCCGCGCCGATCTGTCCATCACCCTTCTGGAGCCGCTGCTGCGGCGCACCACCTTCCTGGAAGAGGTGGTCCGGCTGCTCGGGCTGTCCAATGTGACGGTGGTACGCGGCCGTGCCGAGGAGATGATCGGCAAGCTTCCCGCCGTCGACGTGGTGACCGCCCGCGCGGTGGCCCCGCTGGACCGGCTGGCCGGCTGGGGACTGCCCCTGCTGCGCCCGCACGGCGAGATGACCGTCCTCAAGGGTGACACCGCCGAGGAGGAGCTCAAGGCGGCGCGAGCCGCCCTGGCCCGGCTCGGCGCGGTGGAGACCTCGGTGGTCCAGGTCGGCGAGGGGATCGTGGATCCGATGTCGACGGTGGTGCGGGTCCTGGTGGGGGAGAGCCCCGGTGGTGTGCGGGCCGCCACCCGCCGGGCCAAGGCCGCGCGGGCCCGGCGTCGGCAGGGCTGAAAGCATTTTTGCGCCGCCATTGAGGCCGGCACCGAGGCCGGCCCGAGGTCGGCGCTGAGGCCTCTACAAAAGGTCAAAACGACATAATGCGGAGTGTCGGGTAGGAAACGGCGTGCGCTGCCGCGCATCGTGTTTCACGTGAAACGTCGCTCCCTGCTTCCAGGAATCCTCGGCCGGGCCCGCGCGGCGGCCGGAACGCTCTCGTACAAGGCCGCCGAGACGACTCAACAGGTGGATTCATCCACAGGAGACCGGGCCTCACTGGTTCGCAACCCCGAAAGCATGGCAGGCTCTGCTCATTGCGAGCTTGTAGTCGAGGAGAGTGAATCCTTGCGGTCCGACGCCAACATCGCGGGACCGATGGCCGATCCGGTCCCCGGTCCCCGCACCGAGTCGTATGGGGAGGATGTTTCACGTGAAACACCGCCCCCGATGGACGACACCCCCATCGGCCGTGCCGCCCAACTGGCGGTCGAGGCATTGGGGCGGGCCGGTGAAGGACTCCCCCGGCCCGCCGAAACCAGAGTGATCGTCGTCGCCAACCAGAAGGGCGGCGTCGGCAAGACCACCACCACGGTCAACATGGCGGCCTCACTGGCCCTGCACGGGTCGCGGGTGCTGGTCGTCGACCTGGATCCGCAGGGCAACGCCTCCACGGCCCTGGGTATCGACCACCACGCCGAGGTGCCGTCCATCTATGACGTCCTCGTGGAGAGCAGGCCGCTCTCCGAGATCGTCCAGCCGGTCCCCGACGTCGAAGGACTGTTCTGCGCCCCGGCCACGATCGACCTGGCCGGCGCCGAGATCGAGCTGGTCTCCCTGGTGGCCCGGGAGAGCCGGCTGGAGCGCGCCATCCAGGCGTACGAGCAGCCGCTGGACTACATCCTCATCGACTGCCCGCCCTCGCTGGGCCTGCTGACGGTCAACGCCCTCGTGGCCGGTGCCGAGGTGCTCATCCCGATCCAGTGCGAGTACTACGCGCTGGAGGGACTGGGGCAGCTGCTGCGCAACGTCGAGCTGGTTCGTGGCCACCTCAACCCCAAGCTGCATGTCTCCACCATCCTGCTGACCATGTACGACGGCCGGACCCGGCTGGCGTCCCAGGTCGCCGAAGAGGTGCGCACGCACTTCGGCAGGGAGGTGCTGAGCACCAACATCCCGCGCTCGGTCCGCATCTCGGAGGCCCCCAGCTACGGTCAGACCGTGCTGACCTACGACCCGGGCTCCAGCGGGGCGCTGTCCTATCTCGAAGCCGCGCGGGAGATGGCGCTGCGCGGTATTCCGGGCACCCCGGAGTTCAAAGCCAAGAACGAGCACAGCATGTCGGAGGGGATCCAGTGAGTGAGCGACGCAGAGGGCTCGGCCGCGGTCTGGGCGCGCTGATTCCGGCCGCACCGTCCGGGGCCGACAAGGCCGCCGCGACGGCAGTGGCCGCAGCCGCCTCGTCGTCGGCGGTTCCGGTCCTCACCCCCGAGCGGGGTGTCGCAGCCGCCAAGGTGGCCGGTCTGACGGAGCGGAACGGGCAGCAGTACGCCGAGGGGGCGGTGGCCACCATCCCGGCCTCCCGGGAGACGGAGGAGGCGTCCGAGCAGCCGCAGGCACCCGCGGAGGTCGCGGGAGCGCACTTCGCCGAACTGCCGATCGACTCCATCACGCCCAACCCGCGCCAGCCCCGCGAGGTCTTCGACGAGGACGCGCTCGCCGAGCTCGTCACCTCCATCACGGAGGTCGGTCTGCTGCAGCCGGTCGTGGTGCGCCAGACCGGGATCGAGCGCTACGAGCTCATCATGGGCGAGCGCCGGTGGCGGGCCTGCCGCGAGGCGGGGCTGGAGCTGATCCCGGCCATCGTCCGGGCCACCGACGACGACAAGCTGCTGCTGGACGCACTGCTGGAGAACCTGCACCGTGCCCAGCTGAACCCGCTGGAGGAGGCCGAGGCATACGACCAGCTGCTCCAGGACTTCGGCTGCACCCATGAGCAGCTGGCGGACCGCATCGGCCGCTCCCGCTCGCAGGTCTCCAACACCCTGCGACTGCTCAGGCTCTCCGTGCCCGTGCGGCGCCGGGTGGCCGCCGGTGTCCTCTCCGCGGGCCACGCCCGGTCGCTGCTGGCCCTGGAGGAGGTGGAGGACCAGGACCGGCTGGCGAGCCGCATCGTGGCCGAGGGGCTGTCGGTGCGTGCGGTCGAGGAGATCGTCCATCTGATGAACGCGGAGCCCAAGGCGGCCAAGAAGACCGCCTCCCCGCGGGCCGGCCGGCGGATGGCACCGGCGCTGACGGATCTCGCGCTGCGGCTCTCCGACCGCTTCGACACCCGGGTCAAGGTGGACCTGGGGCAGAAGCGCGGAAAGATCGTCGTCGAGTTCGCCTCGATAGAAGATCTGGAGCGCATCCTCGGCACCCTCGCCCCCGGGGAGGGCAAGGTGCTGGAGCGCGGGCTGACCGGGGGATCCGAGGGCGTCGAGGGCCTCGACGAGGAGGACGGCGAGTAGCCGCGCCTGGTGACACCGCCCCGCCGGACAGGAGCGGGCCCGAATCCGGAAGCGGATCAGGCCCGCTCTTTGCATGCCTCCGGTGTCGGACTTGTCCTCTCACAGCTACGATGCGTAGAGGATGGAGCATCACCTCAGGGGAGGGAAGCCCATGCGGTCTGTGCGGCGTGGTGGGGTGGAGCACGAGTGGCAGACGAGCGCTCTGGTAGCGGCGGGCCTGGGTCTAGGGGCCGTGGGCGGATTCGTCGGCAGTTGGGTCCACGACAGAAACGAGGGTCTGACCACATGGGGCGTCGGCTCGTTCCGCTCACGCTGGACAACCTCCCGGACCTCCCCAACCGCTGCCGGTCGTGTGTCTTCTGGGAGCTCGATCCGGTAAGCGGTGAAGCCGCGGTCCAGACCGGCAAGCCGGAGCTGGAGAAGGAGGCGTGGATCTCCGCCGTCCTTCTGGAGTGGGGCTCGTGCGGACGGGTGGCGTATGTCGACGACGTCCCGGCCGGCTTTGTGCTCTACGCGCCTCCGGCCTATGTCCCGCGTTCCACTGCCTTCCCCACGAGTCCGGTCTCCCCTGACGCGGTCCAGCTGATGACGGCCCGGATCATGCCGGGCTATCAGGGGCAGGGACTGGGCCGGGTGCTGGTGCAGACGGTCGCCAAGGATCTGGTGCGGCGGGGCTTCAAGGCGATCGAGGCCTTCGGCGACGCGCGCTGGGAGGAGCCGGGATGTGTCCTGCCCGCCGACCATCTGCTCGCGGTGGGCTTCAAGACGGTCCGTCCGCACCTGCGGTTCCCACGACTGCGACTGGAGTTGCGTACGACGATCTCCTGGAAGGAGGACGTCGAGATGGCCATCGACCGGCTGCTGGGGGCGGTTCAGAAGGAGCCGGTGCTCCGGCCGTTGTGAGAGAACGCGAACGGGCCCGCTCCGATCAGGAGCGGGCCCGTTTCACGTGAAACGTCAGCCGATGAAGTCGGAGAGGTCGCGCTCGATCGCGGCCTTCGGCTTGGCACCGACGATGGTCTTGACAACCTCGCCGCCCTTGTAGACGTTGAGCGTCGGGATCGACATCACGCCGTACTTGGCGGCGGTGACCGGGTTCTCGTCGATATTCAGCTTGACGATGGTGATCTGCTCGGCGTGCTCGGCGGCGATGGCCTCCAGCGACGGCGCGATCTGGCGGCACGGGCCGCACCACTCGGCCCAGAAGTCGACGAGGACGGGCTTGTCACTGTTCAGGACTTCGTCGTTGAAGGTCGCGTCGGTCACGATCTTGGTGTTGCCGGCCACTGCGTTCTCCTCGGTGTGGTTGTGCGTGCGTACGGGTGCGGAAGCGGCGGATCAGACGGCCGCGGTGGTCTTCTCGGGCTCCTGGGTCTGCTGGGCCTCGGCGTCGCTCAGCGCGGCCAGGTAGCGCTCGGCGTCCAGGGCGGCGGAGCAGCCGGTGCCGGCGGCGGTGATCGCCTGCCGGTAGGTGTGGTCCACGACATCGCCCGCGGCGAAGACACCGGGGATCTTCGTACGGGTGCTGGGGGACTCGACCTTGAGGTAGCCCTCGTCGTCCAGTTCGAGGACACCCTTGAAGAGTTCGGTGCGCGGATCGTGGCCGATGGCGATGAAGAGTCCGGTGACGGGCAGCTCGGACGTCTCGCCGGTCCGGGTGTCGCGCAGAGTCAGACCGGAGAGCTTGGACTCACCGTGGATCTCGGCGACCTCGCTGTCCCACACGAACTTGATCTTCGGGTCGGCGAAGGCACGCTCCTGCATCGCCTTCGAGGCGCGCAGCGTGTCCCGGCGGTGGACCACGGTCACGGACGTGGCGAAGCGGGAGAGGAACGTAGCCTCTTCCAGCGCGGTGTCGCCGCCGCCGATGACGGCGATGTTGTGCTCCTTGAAGAAGAAGCCGTCACAGGTGGCGCACCAGGACACGCCACGGCCGGAGAGCTCGTCCTCGCGGGGCAGCCCCAGCTTGCGGTGCTGCGAGCCGGTGGTGACGATGACGGTCTTGGCCTGGTGCACCGTGCCGGCCGAGTCGGTGACCGTCTTGATGTCCCCGCTCAGGTCGACCTCGACCACGTCGTCCGCGATCAGCTCGGCACCGAAGCGCTCGGCCTGGGCACGCATGTTGTCCATCAGGTCGGGACCCATGATGCCGTCGCGGAAGCCGGGGAAGTTCTCGACCTCGGTGGTGTTCATCAGAGCGCCCCCTGACGTGACCGCGCCCTCGAAGACCAGCGGCTTCAGGGAGGCACGGGCGGTGTAGAGCGCGGCCGTGTAGCCCGCGGGCCCGGATCCGATGATGATGACGTTGCGGACGGTCGTCACGGGTTTCTTCCTCGTCTCTGCCGACTACTGCTGGGTCCTGGCGGGGACTCTCACCCCGCCTAACGGATCCTACGGGCCCAGCATTCCCAACACCCCGTCGCCGCTATCGCGCGTACGTGTCCTTGCTCAGAACCGTTCCCGGCTGTGAGGTGCCGGCTGTGACGCAGGACGCGTCCACCACATAGGCGTCGACGCGTGTCTCGTTCTCCGGGTTGGGCAGGAGGACCAGGTAGGAGTCGGTGCCCTCGTAGGTGCCGTGGTCGAAGGCCAGCGGTGTGCCGGTGCGGCCGATGCCCTTGGCCACGCAGGACGGGAGGCTCTCCATGGCCTTCATCGACGGCCCGCCGTTCTGGACGCCCTGGCCCTCGCCCTGGATGTGCTGGGTGGCCCCCGCGGTCGCCAGGAGTTGGTGGACGAGGCTCTCCAGGGCCGGGTCGGACTTGGCCGCAGAGCTGTCGGCCGCCCCGGAGTCACTGGAGCTGCCACTCCCGGCGGTGAGGGAGTGCGAGAGCAGACCGCCGAGTCCCAGGACCGCGGCGACCGATGCGGTCACCAGCAGTCCCCTGGTCACCCTGGTCCAGCGACGCCGGCGCCCGCGCGGCCGGCCCGGACCGCCGGCGGCGGACGGGTGACCGCTCGGGCGGTCGGCGGCGGGCGATGTTTCACGTGAAACCGGGGTGGTCGCTGTTTCACGTGAAACAGCGGAGGGCGCCGGCGCCGCGTCGAGCAGCGCCTCGGCGGCCAGCGCGGCGTCGATCCGGCCCGCGATGTCGGCCGGCATCTGCGGCGGGCCCGGCAGGGTGCCGAGCAGACCCCGGATCTCGTCCAGCGAGGCCCGTACGTCGGCGCACAGCACGCAGTGGCCGAGGTGGCCGCGTACGTCGGCGGATCGCTCGGGCGGCAGGGCCCCTTCGGTGAGGGCGGAGATCTCCGCGACCTCGGGGTGGCCGTCGGTGTCCGTCGTGCCGCTGGGGTGGGTCACTGGTGTCCACCTCCGCCCTTCGTGATGCCTGCGACGCCCTGGCCTTGAGCCTGGGCCTGGCCGGCCGTGGTCCCGGCTCCGGCTCTGGGTTCGGTCCCGGTCCCGGCTCCGGTCCCGGCCCCCGTCTCTGGGACGGATGGCTTCTCCGTCCGGTTCCTTCCCCCACCGGTCTCACCACTACCCCTGGTACCGGCGCGCAGATGGGTGAGGAGCGGGAGGAGTCTGGCGCGGCCTCTGGCGCATCTGCTCTTCACCGTGCCCGTGGGCACCTCCAGGACGGCGGCGGCCTCGGCGACGGGGTAGCCCTGCATGTCGACCAGGACCAGCGCGGCGCGCTGCTCGGGGGGCAGCGTGGCGAGCGCGTCCAGCAACTCGCGGTGCAGCTCGCCCCGCTCGGCGGGGGCCTCGGCGGACTCATGGGGTTCGAGGAGTTCCTCGAACTGCTTGTCGTCGGTGACGGGCGAGGTACGCCGGGAGGCGGACTTGCGGGCCCGGTCCAGGCAGGCGTTGACGGTTATCCGGTGCAGCCAGGTCGTGACGGCGGACTGCCCCCGGAAGGTGTGTGCCGCCCGGAAGGCCGAGACCAGGGCGTCCTGCACGGCGTCGGCCGCCTCCTCGCGGTCCCCCAGGGTCCGCAGGGCCACGGCCCACAGCCGGTCGCGGTGACGGCGCACCAGCTCCCCGAACGCCTGCGGGTCCCCCGCCACATGACGGGCGAGGAGGTCGCTGTCGCTGACCTCCTCGCCCGTTCCCGCGTCTGTCACGCTCCCCCGCTTTCAGCTCAGCTCGTGACGTTGATCTCGGCGATCCTGCCGCGGTAGTTGCCGTCACTGGTCAGAGACAGAGAGGTCAGCCAGACCAGAACGTACCGGGTCTTCATCGCCTTCTCCGGCTTGAGTGTCACCGTGCTGCCGTTCCCGGAGGCCACCATCGAGTAGTCGCTCAGGCCGGTCGGCATGGACGTGGCACCGGAGGAGGCGGCCCGCAGCTGTACCGAGGTGGTGTCCCCTATGAAGTCGATCTTGACCGAGCCGACCTGCCGGGACTTGCCGAGGTCGAGGATGAGCCCGACTCCCGACTTGAGGTTGCCGAATTTGGCGCTGTTGTAGAAGCTGGTCTGCCAGTACGTGGCCGACTTGCCGTCGTAGGCGTTGGCGAGGTCCCGGGGGTTCTCGCCGCCGTCGGTTCCCTCCGGGTCGAAGTCCTTGACATCGCTGATGGTGATCGGCTTGCCCGAGGAGCCGGACTTGCCCGAGGTGCCGTCGGTCTCGTTGTCGGACGGCGAGGCACTGGCGGAGGTGTTGTCGTCCCCGGACGTGTCGCCGCGGCTCATGAGCGCGTCCGCGATCTGCCAGCTGCCGAGGCCGAGGGCTGCGATGAGCAGACTGGCGACGGCCCACTTGAGGGCCTTGCCGGTGCGGCCGGGCAGGGCGGGGGGCGGCCCCTCCTGGAGGACGGTGGTGGGCTGCGGGCCGGGCGGGGTCTGGCGGGCCGACGGCTGGCGGTAGGCACCCTGCTGGTAGGTGGTCCGCTGGTAGGGCGACGCGGGTGCCAGGGTCTCCGGAGGCCGGATCCTGGGGAGCGCGGCGACCGCCTTGGCCAGTTCCTCCGGCGAGGTGCACGGCTGCAGTTCACGGGACGCGGTCGCGCCGTCGTTCACCAGCGCCCGCATCGCGACCTCCGACAGCCCGCGGTGGACGCCCGCCCGCACCTGGTCGGGTGCCACCAGGCCGACGTCCTTGGGGAGCCCGGTGAGCCCGTGCTCGTCCTGGGGATACGGCCAGCGCCGGGTCAGCGACGCGTACAGCAGGGCACCGATCGCCTCGGTGTCCTCGCGCTGCGGAAGGTCGGAGCTCAGCCCGTGCAGCGCCGCCACGACGGCCAGGCCACGGATCCGGTACTGGCCGGACTCGGTGCGCAGTACGCAGTCGGGGCTGAGCCGCAGATGCGACAGCCCCTCCCGGTGTGCCGCGGCCATCGCCTGGCAGATCTGGTTGACCATCTGGTAGGCGTCATGCGCCTCCAGCGGGCCGGAGGCCAGGATCGCGGTCAGTTCGGTGGCGTCGGGCAGCCACTCGTGGATGACGTAGACGAGGTCGTTCTCCTCCACCGCGTCCAGGACCTGAACGAAGCGTGGGTCGCCGAGCAGCGCCGCCGAGCGGGCGGCGGCGAGCACCGGACGGGCCCGGCTGTGGTCGGCGGGCAGGATGTGGATCCCGACGGCCCGGCGCAGCTTCTCGTCGACCGCCCGCCAGCTGCTGAAGCCGTCGACACGGGTGAGGCACTCCTCCAGGCGGTAGCGCCTGGCGAGCTTGTGACCGCTGTGGAGTTCCGGCGGTTCCGTGCTCCGGGCGGCCTTGGGACCCTTGTCGTCCGCGGCGGTACTGGTGGCTTTGGTGGCCTTGCCGACTGCGTCCGCCTTGTCGTTCCGGTCGCTCGGGTTGTCCGTCGGCTCGGGTGGTGTTGCCGCTGTCCCCTCGGGGACGCTCTGCTGCGGCGCGTCCTTGTTCTTGCTTCGGTCCGTCGCGTCGTCGGCCGTGGCACTGTCCGCTTGGACGGTGAGCGGCTTTGTGTCGCCGCTCTCGTTGGCCACTCCAACGGCAGCCGTGCTCCGTTCCGCCACCGTCGTTCCTGCCTCCCCATCCGTTGCAAGATCTGACAACACAGCCAAGGACAATTGTGCCAACAGTCCGCCGCTGTGCACGACACGCGGCGGACCGCGATGGTTGCATTCGGGCCGTCAGCGACCCAGCCGGCCGCGGACCATGCCGACCATGGCCGTCATCTCCTCGATCCGCATGCGCTTGGCGGCCACGATGAAGACACCGAACAGGATCCCGAACCCGACCACCAAGCACAGCAGGGACGCGAAAGCGCCGTGCCCCATGACGTGGATGATGCCGTATACGGCGCCGCCGGCGAGAGCCGCTGCCGGAACGCCTGCCCCCACAAGGCGCGTGTACGTCCGAATGACACGCTTTCCGTCGAGATCGCCGCCGAGCCGCTTGCGCAGCCGCCGTACGGCGACACCGACGCCGAGCGTGTAGGCCAGTCCGTAGCCCGCCGCCATGCCGACCACGGCCCAGCGGGCGGGCAGCACCAGATAGCAGACGGCGGCCGCGATCGCGTTGGCCGCCGCGACGATCACGGTGTTGTAGAAGGGCGTCCGGGTGTCCTCGTAGGCGTAGAAGCCACGGAGGACGATGTACTGCACGGAGTACGGGATCAGACCCAGGCCGAAGGCCATCAGGACGAAGCCGATGTTCAGGGCCCCGCTCTCGCCGGAGCTCCCGTACAGCAGGGTGGAGATGGGGGCGCCGAGGGCGAGGAAGGCGAAGGCGCAGGGGATGATCGCCACCGCCGAGGTGCGCAGCCCGTACGACAGGTCGTCACGGACCGCGGCGGCGTCGCCGTCGGCGGCGGCACGCGAGATCCTCGGCAGAACGGCAGTCATGACGGAGACCGTGATGATGGCCTGCGGCATCTGCCAGAGCGCCAGCGCGTAGTTGAAGGCGGTGATACCGGTGCCCCGGTGGCCCTGCGCCGCGGCCTGGGAGCCGGCGGCGGTGGCGAACTGGGTGAGCACGATCATGCCGAGCTGGTTGGCGAGGACGAAGAAGAACGTCCACTTGGCGAGCCGGGCCGCCTTGCCGAGGCCGTGACCGCGCCAGTCGAAGCGCAGCCGGATCCGGAAGCCCGCGTCGCGCAGGTACGGGAGCATCGCCAGGGCCTGCACCGTCAGTCCGAGCAGGGTGCCCAGACCGAGCAGCCGTACGCCCTCGGGGGTGATCGACGCCGAGTCCACATTGGTGGCGGAGAAGGAGCCGAAGGCCCAGATGAAGGCGCCGAAGGTGGCGATGACGACGATGTTGTTGAGAACCGGGGTCCACATCATGGCGCCGAACCGGCCGCGCGCGTTGAGGATCTGACCCAGCACCACATGGACGCCCATGAAGAACATGGTGGGGATGCAGAACCGCGCGAAGGCGACGGCGACATCCCGTTTGACCGGGTCGGACGCGATGGTGGGCGACATCATCTGGATGAACGCCGGCGCGAAGATGACGCAGAGCGCGGTGATCGCGGCCAGACCCACCATGACGAGGGTCAGCAGGCGGTTGGCATAGGCCTCGCCGCCGTCGTCGTCGTTCTTCATGGCGCGGACCAGCTGCGGGATGAACACCGCGTTGAGGGCGCCACCGCCGACGAGGATGTAGATCATCGTCGTCGGAAGGGTGTTGGCGACCTGGTAGCTGTCGCTGAGGGTGCTGACGCCGATCGCGGCGGCCATCATCAGTGTCTTGAGGAAGCCGGTCGCCCGGGAGACCAGGGTCCCGGCCGCCATGACGGCGCTCGACTTCAGCAGGCTGCTCGCCCTGCCGCCGCCCTTGGCCGGCTCCGGCGCGCCGGCCGGCGGTTCGGCCGGCGCCGGCGGGGCGGGGGGCTGCGGCTGCTCGCGGAAGAGGTGGTCGTACGGGTCGGACTGGGCCTGGTCGTCGTACGCGGCGCGCGAGACCAGCTCGTCGATCCCTACGTACTGCGCGGGGGCGGCCTGCGGCTGCTGCGGCACGGGCTGGGCGTACGGCGGGTGCGCGGCACGGTCGTACAGGGCTTCACCGACCGGGTCCTGCTGGGTCGGGTCGTGCCGTTGGTACGGATCGCGGGCATAGGTGTCCTGCAGGTACGGGTCGGGCGCGGCGGAGCGCTGCCCGGGCTGCTGGGGGAATGCATCCCCCGCTTCCCGGCTGCGGTCACCGTCGTACGGCGCGTTCGTCACTGCCCCACCTTATTGAATGGACGCGGGATTGCTGGTGCGCGGACTGCCGTTCTCCGGCTCCGGGTCGTGCGGTCCGGCGGATTCGGTACCCGTGTGGTCCCTGGTGTCCCCGTTGGGCCTGATATCCGCGTTGTCCGTGCTGTCTGCTTCGTTGGTGCTTTCGGCTTCCTCGACCCCTTCGGGCTGCTCGGCGTCCTCGGCCTCCCGGGGGTCTCCGGCGGTCTCCGCGGCGCCGGCCCGCTTGCGCTGGCGGTACATCCGGACCCCGGCGAGGACGAGCAGCAGAAGACCGACGGCGATGACCAGCATGACCGTGGAGGTGATGGAGGTGACATTCACCTGGAAGGTCATGGCCGAACCGTAGCGGGCGCCGTCCTTGGTGTAGAGCTGCGCGGTGACGGTGGTCTGGCCGTTGCGCTTGGCGTCGGCGTCGAACTTCAGGGAGCGGGTGTGGCCGCCCCCGACGGTGACGGTCTGGGGATCCCCGATGGCGAGGTTGTTGTCCTGACCGGAGGTGAGCCGCAGCTCCAGGCCGGTGATGGTCTGGCCCAGCTCGTTCTTCACGGTGACCGGGATGGTGGCGCTGCGCCCCGAGAGGGTCAGCTTGCCGCCCTTGGACAGGATGTGGACCAGACCCCGCAGCTCCTGGAGGTAGTCGCCGATGGCGTCCCGGAACTCCTTGGCGTCCTGGCCGTCGCCGCGCCACTGCGTGGACATCGACCGCAGGAGGGCGGTGCCGAAGGGGACGCTGACCCGGTCCTTGCGGCTGAGGATGACCAGGAAGCCGCTGAGGCGGCTCCGGGTGGCCTGGATGCTCCGGAAGGCCTCCGTGCCCAGTTCCCGCTTGCGCAGGGCCGCCGGGTAGGCGGAGCTCCCGGGGACCTTGCGGCTGGCGGCCGGGTCGGGGGTCGCCTTGGCGGTGGTGGCGAACGTCGCCGACTCGGCCCAGCCGCTGTCGGTGACCTCGGTTACGGCCTTCGCCATGGCCTGGGCCTGGGACGCGGTGGGCATCCGCTGCGGGGCCACGAGGAGGCTGCGCTTCTTCTCCGGCGCCTGCAGGGTGACCATCAGGGTCTGGGAGACGAACTTCTGGACCGCGAGGGTCTCGTTCCCGGCGTTCAGCATGTCGCCCTGGAAGGACTTGGACAGGACGGCGTCGGCGACCAGGGCCGTGGTGCCGCCGCCCAGGGGCCGTGCGGCGGAGGGCGTGTAGCTGAGGCTGCCCGCCTCGCGGAGGCTGTCGCTGCGGGCGATGACCTTGTCGGCGCCCGCCGAGGTGGCGACATCGATGACGGACGAGTCGACGGCGCCTTCCACGGGCCAGGCGGCGTCGGTGGTGGGGGTGACGCCGAGAACGGTCTGCACGGTGTTGGTGGACAGGTCGGTGGCGGTCTTGAGGTTGCCCAGGGTGCCCGACACGTTACGGCCGTGGTGAGCGATGGAGGCGATGTCCGGGTCGGCGAAGGGCAGCGCCACGACCTCCCGGTCGGCCACGGCCGCCTTGAGGTCCTTGAGCCACTGCTTGGCGTTGTCGGTGCCGGTCCCGGCCCTGGTGTGTTCCAGATCACCGTCCTCGCCGGCCACCTGGTACTTCTTCGTCATCGCGTCGACGGTCGCCAGCAGGTCCGGGTCGATCACCCAGGTGACGGGAAGGTCCTTGCCCAGCGCCACCATCTGCTGCAGCCGGCCACCGGGTGCCAGGTCCTTGGCGAGGTCGTCGTCGAGGAAGATCGGGCTCTGCTGGTCGTCGTTGTCGCTGCGCACGGTCAGGTGCGGGCGGTCGATCAGCGGCCACAGGAAGGTGTACTGGGTGCTCTTGGCGCCGCCGTCCCGGTACCAGGGCAGGAAGGTCCGCTCGATGCCGAGGATCTGGGCGTAGCCGACGGTGCGGATCTGCCCGGTGAGGGAGACGCCGATCTGGTAGACGCCGTCCTTGCCGAGCCCCAGGGCGCTCACCGGGACCTTCAGGGTGAAGGAACGGGTGACCCCGGCCGCGAGGTCCTTCACGGCCTCCTGGTGGCCTGCCAGCTCGTATCCGTCGCCGTCCTGGTAGCCGGTGCGGGCGGCGGCGGTGCCGATCGCGCTGCGGCTGTTCAGCGGGCCGCCAGGGGCCACCCGCAGGCCGATGTGGGCGTTGCCGACCGTCGCCCTGCCCTTGTTGGTGACGGTGCCGGAGACGGTGATCGTGTCGCCCTTGGCGGGCACGGTCGGTGTGAGCGAGTCCACGGAGACAGCGACGGTCCGCCCGTCGCTCGCGCCGGCCGCCTGTGCGGCGGGCGCGGCCTGGGCCTGGAGGAGCCCGGCGAGGAGCGTGGCTCCCACGAGCAGCGCGGCCATCCGCCGCAGCCGCCACGAACGGGCCTGTGGTCTCCCGGGGTGCTGTGCCGCCTCGCCCACGTGCTGGCCGTCCCTCGTCTGCATCGTCATCGGATGTGCGTCCTGGCATGGTAACGATGCTCGCTGAGTCAAAGTGCTGCGGACCGCCTTACAAGATCGCCGGGAGACCGTGCGGCGGCGGCCGGGAAACCCGGGAGCCGGGAGGCGCCGGGCCACGTACCCTTTTCAGTTGTGCCGAATGCCAACAACGCCCCCCAGACCCTGCGGCCCGCCCATACGGTCGCGCCGGTGGCCGAAGACCTCGGTCGCCGCTTCCAGGACGCCGGATTCAAGCTCGCCCTCGTGGGCGGCTCGGTCCGGGACACGCTGCTCGGCAGGCTCGGCAACGACCTCGACTTCACGACGGACGCCCGGCCCGAGCAGGTTCTGAAGATCATCCGTCCCTGGGCCGAGGCGGTCTGGGAGGTCGGGATCGCCTTCGGCACGGTCGGGTGCCGCAAGGACGGCTACCTGGTCGAGGTGACCACGTACCGCTCCGAGGCGTACGACCGCACCTCGCGCAAGCCGGAGGTCTCCTACGGCGACACCATCGAGGACGATCTGGTCCGCCGCGACTTCACCGTCAACGCGATGGCCGTGGCCCTGCCCGAGGTCACCTTCGTGGACCCCTACGGCGGGCTCGACGACCTGGCGCAGCGGGTGCTGCGTACCCCCGGCACCCCGGAGGACTCGTTCTCGGACGATCCGCTGCGGATGATGCGGGCCGCCCGGTTCGCCGCGCAGCTGGATTTCGAGGTGGCCCCGGAGGTGGTCGCCGCGATGACCGCGATGGCGGACCGGATCGAGATCGTGTCGGCCGAGCGGGTGCGGGACGAACTGAACAAGCTGCTGCTCTCCGACAATCCGCGCAAGGGACTGCGGCTGCTGGTGGACACCGGCCTCGCCGACCGGGTGCTTCCCGAGCTGTCCGCGCTGCGGCTGGAGAGCGACGAGCACCACCGTCACAAGGACGTCTACGAGCACAGCCTCACCGTCCTGGAGCAGGCCATCGACCTGGAGACGGAGGGCCCGGACCTGGTGCTGCGGCTCGCCGCCCTGCTGCACGACATCGGCAAGCCGCGGACCCGGCGCTTCGAGTCCGACGGGCGGGTCTCGTTCCACCACCACGAGGTGGTCGGCGCGAAGATGACCAAGGCCCGGATGGTCAGGCTCAAGTACGCCAACGACATCGTGAAGGATGTCGCCCGTCTGGTGGAGCTGCATCTGCGCTTTCACGGCTACGGCTCGGGCGAGTGGACGGATTCGGCGGTACGACGCTATGTCCGCGACGCGGGGCCGTTGCTCGACCGGCTGCACAAGCTGACCCGCTCGGACTGCACGACCCGCAACAAGCGCAAGGCCGCGGCGCTGTCGCGGACCTATGACGAGCTGGAGACGCGGATCGCCGAGCTCAAGGAGCGCGAGGAGCTGGACGCGATCCGGCCCGACCTCGACGGCAACCAGATCATGGGGATCCTGGATGTCGGGCCGGGCCCGGTGATCGGCAGGGCCTATCAGCACCTGCTGGAGCTGCGGCTGGAGCACGGTCCGATGACCGAGGACGAGGCGGTGACCGCGCTCAGGCAGTGGTGGGCGGAGCAGAGCGCCCAGGCCTGACGCGAAAGTCCGGTGCGGTGCGGAGGGGGTCGTGTTTCACGTGAAACACGACCCCCTCCGTCATCACTTGGAGACGGCCCGCAGGCAGAGCACCACGTTGTGGTCGTCGCTGCCCGACTGGATGTAGCTGACCTCGGTCTTGGCGACGGACTCGCACTTGCTGTCGTCGCTGGTGTCGTCGAACTTGCCGAGGATCTTGAACTCGGCGTCGCCGGACGAGCAGTCGGCCTTCACCAGGTCCGGCGAGGAGTTCGTGCCCTTGTTGTGGAGGCAGTCGCCCACGGCCGAGGTCTCGGCGTCGGTCCTGTTGAAGAAGTAGAAGCCGACGGAGACCAGGATCCCGATGACGAGCGTGATGCCGATCCGCATGAAGCCCCTGGCTATGCCACGTCCGGCACGGGACTTGGGAGCGGGAGCCGGCGGCGGAAAGGCCCCGGGAGCCGGCGGCGGGAAGGCTCCGGGCGCCGGGGTGGCTCCCGGCTGCGGGTCGGTCGGGTTGGTGTTCTGCGGCGGCGGTGGCGGCGGAGTCGCCATGGTGAAAGTCCCCTCAGGTAAAACTGTCCGTTCACTGTGGACAGGCCAGCGAACATTACTGGAGAGGTACGAGCGGGTCATCTGGGGGGTTCGGGTTGTTTCACGTGAAACACGGGGCCGCCGGATGCGGATGTTTCACGTGAAACGTCACCGAGGCCTGCATGCCTACTTCTTGAGCTCGTTCAGGCACAGCAGCACGGTCTTGCGGTGCTTCCGGGTGCCGTACCGCTCGGTGTAGGAGAAGTCGAAGTCGTCGCAGTCGGAGACGCTGGTGAGCTGACGCACCGCCATCACCTTGTACTGCGCCTCGGACGAACCGCAGTCCACGATGTCGAGGTTGGCCTTCGACGACGAGCTGGTGTTCTTCATGCAGTCGCCGACGGCGGCGTTCTTGGCGTCGGACCTGCTGAACCAGGACGCGCCGGCCCAGATGACACCGATGACCACCAGAAGTCCGACGATCTTGAAGAGGTTCTTCTTGATGCTGTCGTTGTCACCGCCGCCCCCGCCGCCGCCCCGGGCCGGTGCGGGCCCCTGCGGTATCGGTGGCTGCGGAGGCGCTCCCCACCCCTGCTGCGGCGCCTGCTGCGGATACGGCTGAGGTGGCACCTGCTGCTGGGGCGGATACGCGTAGCCGCCCTGCTGCGGATAGGGCTGCTGCGGCTGCTGCGGGTAACCACCCTGAGGTGGCGGCGGATACGACATGGGGTTCCCCTCGTTGGCGATCGGATGCGCGATCGGTCACGTACGTTAGCGGCGCGCGCTGACGCGCAGCCAGTCACGCGCGCGTTCCGTTCCCGCGGCGACGCTGACCGCCACCAGGGCGTAGAGAGCGGCCAGTACGGCCAGCAGTACCGCCGAGCGGCCGTCGGGGGGGAGCATCAGGGCGGCGACCGCGGCCGCGCCGACGAAGGCCACGTTGAACAGCACGTCGTAGAGGGAGAAGACCCGCCCGCGGAAGGCGTCGTCGATGGAGGACTGCACGACCGTGTCGGTGGCGATCTTCGCGCCCTGGGTGGCGGTGCCGATGAAAAAGGCCGCCGCCAGCATGGGCACCGGGTCGAAGGGGGTGCCGAGAACGGGCAGCAGCACCGCTGCCGCACCCGCGCACACCGCTATCCAGCCGGAGGTGCCGAACCGCCCCGTGGCCCACGGGGTGATCACCGCGGCGGTGAGGAATCCGGCGCCGGACACCGCCACCGCCAGCCCCAGGAGCCCCAGCCGGCCGTCGGAGCCCGGGTCGGCCCAGGCGTAGCGGCACAGCATCAGCACGGTGACCGTCAGCCCGCCGTAGCAGAAGCGCATGACGGCCATCGCGCCCATCGTCCGTGCCGTGACCGGGTGCGTCCGCAGCTGCCGCAGGCCGTCCACGAGCCCCTGGGAGGTGTGCGCGACCGCCGCGCGTACGCCCGGCCGCAGCAGGCAGGGGTCGGGGCCCAGCAGGTCCGGGGGCATCAGCAGGGCCGCCAGCCCGGCGGACAGGTAGATCAGTGCCCCTGTCAGCACCACCACCGCGTCGGCCCTGGTGCCCTGGTCGAGGCCCAGATGGATCAGGAAGGCGATACCGCCGCCGGCCGTGGCGGCGAGCGTACCGGCCGTCGGGGAGACCGAGTTGGCCATCACCAGCCGTTCCTCGGTGTCGACCACCCGGGGCAGCGCCGCCGACAGGCCGGCCAGGACGAAGCGGTTGACCGCGGTGACCGACAGGGCGGAGAGATAGAACAGCCAGTCCGGGACATCGGCCAGTATCAGCAGTGCGGTCCCGGCGGAGAGCACGGCCCGCAGCAGATTGCAGTGCAGCAGTACCTGGCGGCGCCGCCACCGGTCGAGCAGCACCCCGGTGAACGGCCCGAGCAGGGAGTACGGAAGCAGCAGGACCGCCATCGTGGAGGCGATGGCGGCCGGTGAGGTCTGTTTCTCGGGCGAGAAGACCACGTAGGCGGCGAGCGCCACCTGGTAGACCCCGTCGGAGAGCTGGGACAGCAGCCGCACCAGCAGCAGCCGCCTGAAGTCACGCAGCCGCAGCAACACCCGGAGATCCCGCACCACACCCATGGGTCACAGCCTCACACGGCACGCAGGCCCCCGGGTGGAGCACCCGGGGGCCTGTCGTGTTGCGCGGCTGTCGCGAGGAGCCGGACGGGTCAGCGCTCGACCTCGCCGCGGATGAACTTCTCGACGTTGTCGCGGGCCTCGTCGTCGAAGTACTGGACCGGGGGGGACTTCATGAAGTAGGAGGAGGCCGAGAGGATCGGGCCGCCGATACCGCGGTCCTTGGCGATCTTGGCGGCACGCACCGCGTCGATGATGACGCCGGCGGAGTTCGGGGAGTCCCAGACCTCCAGCTTGTACTCCAGGCTCAGCGGGACGTCGCCGAAGGCACGGCCTTCGAGGCGGACGTAGGCCCACTTGCGGTCGTCGAGCCACTGCACGTAGTCCGACGGGCCGATGTGGACGTTCTTGGCGCCCAGGTCGCGGTCGGGGATCTGCGAGGTGACGGCCTGCGTCTTGGAGATCTTCTTGGACTCCAGGCGCTCGCGCTCCAGCATGTTCTTGAAGTCCATGTTGCCGCCGACGTTCAGCTGCATGGTGCGCTCGACGACGACGCCGCGGTCCTCGAAGAGCTTGGTGAGCACGCGGTGCGTGATCGTGGCGCCGACCTGGGACTTGATGTCGTCGCCGACGATCGGCACGCCGGCCTCGGTGAACTTGTCCGCCCACTCCTTGGTGCCGGCGATGAAGACCGGCAGCGCGTTGACGAAGGCGACCTTGGCGTCGATGGCGCACTGGGCGTAGAACTTCGCGGCGTTCTCGGACCCGACGGGCAGGTAGCAGACGAGGACGTCGACCTGCTGCTCGCGCAGGACGGAGACGATGTCGACCGGCTGGTCGTCCGACTCCTCGATGGTCTCCCGGTAGTACTTGCCGAGGCCGTCGAGGGTGTGGCCGCGCTGCACGGTCACACCGGTCTGCGGGACGTCGCAGATCTTGATGGTGTTGTTCTCGCTGGCGCCGATGGCGTCCGCGAGGTCGAGGCCGACCTTCTTCGCGTCGACATCGAAAGCGGCCACGAACTCGACGTCACGTACGTGGTAGTCGCCGAACTGCACGTGCATGAGACCAGGCACGCGGCCGTTCGGGTCGGCGTCCTTGTAGTACTCGACACCCTGCACCAGCGACGCGGCGCAGTTGCCCACGCCAACGATGGCTACGCGAACCGAACCCACGGTTGCTCCTTGTTTATCGTTCATCGTTCATCGTCATCAGTCATTTGTGTCCGGCTCACCGGACGGTGGTTTGGACCGCCCGGCTCGCTCGGTCTCGATCAGCTCGTTCAGCCAGCGGACCTCACGCTCCACCGACTCCATGCCGTGCCGCTGCAGTTCGAGCGTGTAGTCGTCGAGCCGCTCACGGGTGCGCACGAGGGACGCGCGCATCTTCTCCAGACGCTCCTCCAGGCGGCTGCGCCGTCCTTCGAGGACACGCATCCGTACGTCACGTGACGTCTGGCCGAAGAAGGCGAAACGGGCAGCGAAGTGCTCGTCCTCCCACGCGTCGGGGCCGGAGTGGGCCAGGAGCTCTTCGAAGTGCTCCTTGCCCGCTGCCGTGAGCCGGTAGACGATCTTCGCCCGGCGGCCGGCGAGCGGCACGGCGAGCAGCGGATCGAGTTCCGGGTCACCGGTCTCCTCGACCAGATAGCCCTGGGAGACCAGTGTCTTGAGACAGGGATAGAGGCTGCCGTAGCTGAACGCGCGGAACACACCGAGCGAGGTGTTGAGCCGCTTGCGCAACTCGTAACCGTGCATCGGGGATTCGCGCAGCAGGCCGAGGACGGCGAACTCAAGGATGCCGGCGCGCTTGCTCATGCCCGCATCCTCCTCGTCCCCAGGTCCTCGTGGCCACTTATCTCGCCTTGATGTATCGACTCGATACATCACGACGATAGAACGGGCTGCGGAGTCCGGCAAGGCGGCCCACCGTGAGCGGCGTCACATAGGCAAATCTGTACGGTGCCAACCGTCCGTTATGTGATGAACGTTCGTGCGCTGCGCGTTTTGACCGTGCGTACTCTGTTCGCCATGCAGAGCACTGGGAACCGAGTGACGCAAGTGAGCGTCCTGTTCCTTGGTGTGGTGCGGCCATCGGGGGATACGGTCGCACTCCGGGGGGACCGGGATTCCTTGCCGCCTTCAGGTGCGATGCCGCCTGGCCGCCTGTCATAGGAGAAGCTGTTCAATGAGCGAGCACCGTCGCAAGCCGCCGCAGTCGCCCGGCGGTGGCCGCGCAGCCGCCCGGCGCGGCGCGCAGCAGCAGCCCCCGCCGTCCGCTGGACGCCGGGGCGCCCCTGACGCCCGACCGCAGTCCCAGTCGCACGACTCGGGCTACGAGCCGGGCCGTGGACCGGGCCAGGGCCCGGCACCTGCCGAGCCCGAAGGCCCATACCAGGGCCGCGCCGCGGCCCGCCGCGCCCAACAGGGTGGTGGTGGCGGCGGCAGACGCCGTGGCGCCGATCCCTCGGGACCCCCGGGAGGGGGGCCCGGTGGCGGCCGCGGCGGGTCCGGCAACGGCAACGGCCGCGGTGGCGGTCGTGGGGACGGGGGCGGGGGTGGCAAACCGCGCCCGAAGTGGCGCGTCGTGGACTACCCCCGCTGGGGCAAGCAGGGCTGGCGCCGCTGGATGCCGTCCTGGAAGCTCGTCACGGGGCTGTGCCTGACGTTCTTCGGCGGCATCATCGCCGTCGCCGGCATCGGGTACGCGATGGTGGGCGTCCCGAACGAGGAGCTGGCGGCGGCCACGTCGCAGAGAAACGTCTACTACTGGGCCGACAAAAGCCAGATGGCCACCTCCGGTACCGGTGACAACCGGCAGATCGTGCCGATCGCCAAGATCCCCAAGGCCATGCAGTACGCGGTGATCTCGGCCGAGAACAAGACCTTCGAGACCGACTCCGGCGTCGACGCCATGGGCATCGCCCGTGCACTGGTCAACATGGCCAAGGGCGGTGAGACGCAGGGTGGTTCGACCATCACCCAGCAGTACGTCAAGAACGCGCTCCTGGGCGACCAGTCGCAGACGGTCAGCCGTAAGTTCAAGGAACTGTTCATCTCGATCAAGCTCCGCGCGAAGAAGTCGCCCGATGAAATCCTCAAGGGCTATCTGAACACCTCGTACTACGGCCGCGGCGCCTACGGCATCCAGGCCGCCGCCCAGACCTACTACGGCGTGGACGCCGAGAAGCTGAACGACAGTCAGTGCGCCTTCCTGGCGGCCCTCCTCAAGGGCCCCACGTACTACGACCCGGTCGGCCACACCGAGATCGACACCGCGGCGACCGCCGAGAAGAACCGGGAGCGCTCGGAGTACCGCTGGAAGTGGATTCTCGGCGAGATGCTGAACGACGGCCACCTCGACCAGGAGCACTACGACAAGGCCGTCAAGAAGTACCCGGAGCCCGACGGGCTCAAGGCGACCGCCGGTATGACCGGTCAGATCAGCTATCTCGTCGACACCGCCAAGAACTACGTCCTGCAACACTCCAAGATCTCGGAGGCCCAGCTCGACAAGGGCGGCTACCAGATCTACACGACCTTCGACAAGACGAAGGTCAACGCTCTGAAGAAGGCCGTGGAGAAGGTCAAGAAGGAGCGGATCAAGCCGAAGACCCGCGAGAAGGACAAGTACGTCCAGTTCGGCGGTGCCTCCGTGGTGCCCGGGGACGGCAAGATCGTCGCGATCTACGGCGGCGCCGGCTACGAGAACAACCACTTCACCAACAACGCCAACACCTCGGGTGTGCCGGTCGGTTCGACGTGGAAGCCGTTCGTTCTCGCCGCCGCCATGCAGTACGGCACGGTCAACAACCCCGACGTGGGCGTGAACCCGTTGAGCAAGTACAACGGCAACGACCACTTGAAGATCAAGGAACCCGACGGCAGCTATGTCCTCAACAAGGACAACACGCCGTTCTACCAGGAGAACGAGAGCGATCACGCCTGGGGCTACATCACCCTGCGCAAGGCGATGGAGCAGTCCATCAACACGCCGTTCGTGCAGCTCGGTGAGGACGTCGGCCTGAGCAATGTGCAGAAGATGGCTCAGAACGCCGGCATCAACAACGGCTTCGAGACGCTGAACGCCTCGTTCTCGATCGGTACCTCCACCCCGAGCGCGATCCGCATGGCCGACGCCTACGCGACCTTCGCCGCCTCGGGCAAGCAGGCCGAGCCGTACTCGGTGACCTCGGTCGAGCGGGACGGCGCCGAGGTGCCCAGCTTCACCAAGCCGACGGGCAAGGGCACCCAGAAGATCGAGCCCAACGTGGCCAACAACGTCACCGATGTCCTGGAGAACGTGGTCCAGAACGGTACGGCGACCAAGGCCAAGGCGCTCGGGCTCACGGCGGCCGGCAAGACCGGCACCACCGACAGCAACAAGTCGGCCTGGTTCGTGGGGTACACCCCGAAGCTCTCGACCTCGATCGCGATGTTCCGGGAGAACGAGAAGAAGCCCAAGCTGCTCTCCATGAACGGCACGGCGGGTGTCGAGTCCATCCACGGTGGTGACATCCCGACCGCGATCTGGACCGAGTACATGAAGACCGCGTTCAAGGGCGCCTCCGACGCGGAGTTCCCGGCGGCCACCAAGATCGGCAAGGTCCAGAACGAGTCCGGCGCCCCGTCGCCGAGCCCGTCCATCACGATCACGCCGTCCACCACGCCGACCGCCTCCCCGACGCTGTCGCCGAGCCGGTCCGCCACCCCCAGCCCGACGACGTCCTCGACCTGCAAGGCGTGGAACCCGAACTGCGAGGACGACACGGGCGGAACCAGCAGCTCGGCGAGTCCGACGGAGTCGGAGAGCGCGGACACCAGCGGCACCACCAACGGGGACACCAGTACCGGAGGCAACTTCATCGGCGGCAATGACGGCTAGCAAGGCGGCCGGCATTGCGTAGGACCGTGAGCCACCCGGGGCCGCGGAGAGCACTCGCTCTCCGCGGCCCCGGCCGTTTCCCGGCCTGCGACAGCCCGCGCTCAGCTCCGTAGGGCAGGATGTCCCGCATGACGAGTGTGCGCGAAGAGACCGTGGCGCCGACGGCGGAGGATCCGGTCGCCCGGGCGGGGAGCGAGGTCATCGGAGGCCCGCTGGGCCGCTGGGCGGCCATCGGCAGGTCGGGCTGGTGGAACCCGCTGCGGGTGATCGTGCTCGTGGCGATCGGGATGTTCGCCCTCGGTATGGTGCAGAAGATCCCCTGTTACGACAGCGGCTGGTTCTACGGCGCGAACGCGCAGTACTCGCACGCCTGCTACTCCGACATCCCGCACCTCTACTACGGCCGCGGCTTCGCCGACGACCTGGTGCCGTACTTCGACCACATCCCGGACGCCGTCTCCGGCGGCATGGGCTACCTGGAGTACCCGGTCCTGACCGGCGCCTTCATGGAGGTCGCGTCCTGGCTCACCCCGCACAGCGGCACCATCCAGGAGCGGGAGCAGATCTACTGGATGGTCAACGCGGGCATGCTGCTCGTGTGCACCGTGATCATCGCGGTGTGCGTGGCCCGCACCAACCGCCGCCGCCCCTGGGACGCGCTGCTCGTCGCCTTCGCGCCCGCCTTCGCGCTGACCTCCACCATCAACTGGGACCTGTTCGCCGTGGCCCTCACCGCCGCCGGCATGATGCTGTGGTCCCGCAGCCGCCCGCTGGCGGCGGGCATCCTGATCGGGCTGGCCACCGCCGCCAAGCTGTACCCGGTGCTGCTGCTGGGCCCGCTGCTGGTGCTCTGCCTGCGCGGCGGGCGGATGCGGGCCTGGGGCGTGGCGTTCGGCGGCGCGGTCCTGGCCTGGCTGGTGGTGAACCTGCCGGTGATGGCCTTCGCCGGCGACGGCTGGGCGAAGTTCTACACGTTCAGCCAGGAGCGGGGCGTCGACTACGGCTCGGTCTGGCTCGTCCTGTCCCATTGGACCGGCACCACCATCACCGGCGCCAACGCGTACGCCACCGCCCTGATGCTGCTGCTCTGCGCGGGCATCGGCGCCCTCGCGCTCTGCGCGCCGCGCAGGCCGCGGTTCGCGCAGCTGGCCTTCCTGGTCATCGCGGCCTTCATCCTCACCAACAAGGTCTACTCACCGCAGTACGTCCTGTGGCTGATCCCGCTGGCGGCCCTGGCCCGGCCCCGCTGGCGGGACTTCCTGATCTGGCAGGCCTGTGAGGTCTCCTACTTCCTCGGCATCTGGCTGTACCTGGCCTACACCAGCGGCGGCAACAACAAGGGGCTGCCGCAGGACGGCTACGACCTCGCGATCGGGCTGCATCTGCTCGGCACGCTGTACCTGTGCGCCGTGGTGGTCCGGGACGTGCTCCGCCCGGAGCGGGACCCGGTGCGCGCGGACGGCTCCGACGACCCCTCGGGGGGCGTGCTGGACGAGGCGGAGGACGTGTTCGTGCTGGGCGGCGCGGCGGAGGCGTCCCGCGCCTGAGACGGCTCCGGGGCCGGTGCCGTAAGAGGTAAGAGGTCTCTCAGCGGTCGACGGCCCGGTCGAAGGTCGTCGTGGTGTGCCGCAGATGCGCCACCAGCTCGTCGCCGACCGCCGGCGGGGCGACGTCGTTGGGCAGGAAGAGGATCGAGACCTGCATGTGCGGCGGCTCGGCGAACCAGCGCTGCTTGCCCGCCCACACGAAGGGCGACAGGTTCCGGTTGACGGTCGCCAGCCCGGCCCGGGCGACGCCCTTGGCGCGCGGCATCAGGCCGTGCATGGCCTTGGGGGCCTCCAGGCCCACCCCGTGCGACGTACCGCCCGCCACGACCACCAGATGGCCCTCGTCGGCGGACTTCTGCTGCCGGTAGCCGTAGCGCTCGCCCTTGGCGATCCGTGTGACGTCCAGGACGGCGCCGCGGTACTCGGTGGCGTCGTGGTCGCCCAGCCAGAGCCGGGTGCCGATCCGGGCGCGGAACCGGGTCTGCGGGAACTGCTGCTGGAGCTGGGCGAGTTCGTTGGACTTCAGATGGCTGACGAACATGGTGTTCAGGGGCAGCCGGGCGGCCCGCAGCCGCTCCATCCAGCCGAAGACCTCCTCCACCGCGTCGGAGCCGTCCGTGCGGTCCAGCGGCAGATGGATGGCGAAGCCCTGCAGGCGTACGTCGTCGATCGCCGAGTGCAGCTTGACGAGGTCGTCCTCGCTCACGCCGTGGCGCTTCATGCTGCTCATGACCTCGATGACCACCCGGGCGCCCACCAGCCCGCGTACGCCCTCCACGGACGACACCGAGCGGATGGCCCGGTCGGGCAGCGGCACCGGCTCCTCGCCGAGCCGGTACGGGGTGAGGACGAGGAGGTCGCCGCTGAAGTAGTCCTTGATCCTGGCGGCCTCGTAGGTGGTGCCGACGGCGAGGGTGTCGGCGCCGAGCCGGGTGGCCTCGTCGGCCAGCCGTTCGTTGCCGAAGCCGTAGCCGTTGCCCTTGCAGACGGGGACGAGGCCGGGGAACTGCTCCGCCACGGACTGCTGGTGTGCACGCCAGCGTGCGGTGTCGACGTACAGGGTGAGGGCCATGGCGGGGGCGGAGACCTTTCTCAGCGGCGGGACATGTAGATGTCAAGGGCCTTGTGGAGCAGCTTGTTCAGCGGGAAATCCCACTCGCCCAAGTATTCGGCAGCCTGGCCGCCCGTGCCCACCTTGAACTGGATGAGACCGAACAGATGGTCGTTCTCGTCCAGCGAGTCGGAGATGCCGCGCAGGTCGTACACGCTCGCCCCCAGCGCGTACGCGTCCCGCAGCATCCGCCACTGCATGGCGTTGCTGGGGCGCACCTCGCGCTTGTGGTTGGCCGAGGCGCCGTAGGAGTACCAGACGTGGCCGCCGACGATCAGCATGGTCGCGGCGGCGACCACCTCGCCCTCGTGCTTGGCGAGGTAGAGCCGCATGCGGTTGGGGTCCTCGCTGTTCAGCGCGGTCCACATGCGCTGGAAGTACGACAGCGGGCGCGGCCGGAAGTGGTCGCGGACGGCGGTGACCTCGTACAGCTCCTGCCAGACCGGCAGGTCGTCGTAGCCGCCCTGCACGACCTCGACGCCGAGCTTCTCGGCCTTCTTGATGTTGCGCCGCCAGAGCTGGTTGAAGCCCTTCTGCACGTCGTCCAGGCTGCGGCCCTCCAGGGGCACCTGGAAGACGTAGCGGGGCTGTACGTCGCCGAAGCCGGCGCCGCCGTCCTCGCCCTGCTGCCAGCCCATGCGGCGCAGCCGGTCGGCGACCTCGAAGGCGCGCGGCTCGATGACGGTGGCCTCGACGTCGCGCAGCCGCTTGACGTCCTGGTCGGCGATACCGGCCTTGATGGCGGTGGAGTCCCAGCGGCGGATGACCACCGGCGGGCCCATCTTCACGGTGAAGGCGCCCTGCTGCTTGAGGTGGGCCAGCATCGGCCGCAGCCACTCGTCCAGGTTGGGCGCGTACCAGTTGATCACCGGGCCCTCGGGCAGGTACGCCAGGTAGCGCTTGACCTTGGGCAGCTGCCGGTACAGCACCAGTCCGGCGCCGACCAGCTCACCGGTCCTGTCGTCGAACCAGCCCAGGTTCTCCGACCGCCACTCGTTCTTGACGTCCGCCCAGGCCGGTACCTGGCAGTGGCTTGCCGAAGGAAGGCTCTGGATGTACGCCAGGTGCTGTTCCCGACTGATGTTCTTCAGGGTCAAGCTCATGCGGGGCGCTCCCCATCGCTGCTACGGCCTTTACTCCGCCGAAGCCTACTGTGAACGGGCAACGCCCCTGCCGGGCTATCCCACTACGCCTCCGAAGAGTCCTCCGTGCGCCATGCCCAGGTAGAAGCCGACCGCCGCCAGGCCGAGGCCGATGACCACCGCGAAGCGCTCGGCCGTGGTCACCGACCGGTACTGGCCGTAGGCGCCGGCCAGGACGCCCAGCAGCCCGGTCCAGGAGCTGATCAGGTGCAGGTTGTAGAAGCCGGCGGTGACGAAGGAGATCAGCCCCAGTGCCACCGTGACGGCGACCAGGGTGTTCTCCAGCGGATGGGGTTGTCCGTCGCTGTTGAGCGTGACCCGGTGAGGGGACCGCGAGGGCTGCTGGGACTCTTGCCGCGCTGCCTGTGCCATGGGCACCTCCGGTGATGGAGAGTGGCGGGGTGGCGCATCGTAGCGCCGGTCACACCCGATGTGTACAGATTGAGGGCTTTGCCCGGTGGATTTCAACCGGAAGCCGGGGTGCGGGTAGTGTGGACCGTCTGCACCGGTGTCTGCGCTGCCCAAACGAGCGTCCAGCTCGATTGTCAGTGGCCCGCGATACCGTTGCGACGCGATGAAAAACCCTCCTGCCACGGAAATGCCGTGGCCGCTGAGTCCAAAGGAGGTGGGTTCCACATGCGTCACTACGAGCTGATGCTCATTCTCGACCCCGATCTCGAGGAGCGCGCTGTCTCCCCGCTGATCGAGAACTTCCTCGGCGTCGTCCGCAATGGCGGCGGCAAGGTCGAGAAGGTCGACACCTGGGGCCGTCGTCGTCTCTCTTACGAGATCAAGAAGAAGCCCGAGGGCATCTACTCGGTCATCGACCTCAACGCCACTCCTGAGGTTGTCAAGGAGCTCGACCGTCAGCTCAACCTGAACGAGTCGGTCCTCCGGACCAAGGTCCTCCGCCCCGACACCCACTGAGCCTGACGGCTCAAGGCAATCGGGAAACCGAGCAGCCAAAGAACGCCGAAAGGTCACCCACATGGCAGGCGAGACCGTCATCACGGTCGTCGGCAACCTCGTCGACGATCCCGAGCTGCGCTTCACCCCGTCGGGTGCGGCGGTCGCGAAGTTCCGTGTCGCGTCCACTCCCCGCACCTTCGACCGGCAGACCAACGAGTGGAAGGACGGCGAGAGCCTGTTCCTGACCTGCTCGGTCTGGCGGCAGGCCGCGGAGAACGTGGCCGAGTCGCTGCAGCGCGGCATGCGCGTCATTGTCCAGGGCCGGCTGAAGCAGCGGTCGTACGAGGACCGTGAAGGCGTCAAGCGGACGGTCTACGAGCTGGACGTCGACGAGGTCGGCGCCAGCCTGCGCAGTGCCACCGCCAAGGTCACCAAGACCGCTGGTGGCGGCGGCTCGCGCGGCGGCCAGGCCGGCGGTTACGGCGGCGGTGGCGGCCAGGCCGGCGGCGGTGCCCAGGGCGGCAGCTGGGGCGGTGGCTCCGGCGGCGGCCAGGGCGGCGCTCCGGCCGACGACCCGTGGGCGACCAGCGCTCCGGCCAGTGGTGGCCAGGGCAGCGGTTCCGGCGGTGGTGGCTGGGGCGGCGGCTCCGGCAACTCCGGCGGCGGCTACTCGGACGAGCCGCCCTTCTAGGGGCGGATCCGCGAAAACTTCTTGATCACACTGGAGAGAGATCATGGCGAAGCCGCCTGCTCGCAAGCCTAAGAAGAAGGTTTGCGTGTTCTGCAAGGACAAGATCAACTACGTTGACTACAAGGACACGAACCTGCTGCGGAAGTTCATTTCCGACCGCGGCAAGATCCGTGCCCGTCGTGTCACCGGCAACTGCACCCAGCACCAGCGTGACGTCGCCACGGCCGTGAAGAACAGCCGTGAGATGGCGCTGCTGCCCTACACCTCGACCGCTCGCTAAGGGAGGGTGAATCAAGCATGTCGAAGATCATCCTCACCAACGAGGTCAGCGGCCTCGGCACTGCCGGCGACATTGTCGACGTCAAGCCGGGTTACGCCCGTAACTACCTGATCCCCCGCGGTTTCGCGATCGCGTGGACCAAGGGTGGCGAGAAGGACGTCGCGCAGATCCGCCGTGCGCGCCGGATCCGTGAGATCGCGACCGTCGAGCAGGCCAGCTCCATCAAGGGCCAGCTCGAAGGCGTCAAGGTTCAGCTGGCCACCCGCGCGGGTGACGCCGGCCGCCTGTTCGGCTCGGTGACCCCGGCCGACATCGCCGCGGCCATCAAGGCCGCCGGCGGTCCGGACGTGGACAAGCGCCGTGTCGAGATCGGCTCGCCGATCAAGACGCTGGGCTCGCACAAGATCTCGGTGCGTCTGCACCCCGAGGTCACGGCCAGCATCGACGTCGAGGTCGTTGCTGCCTGACGCAGGCACCACGCAGTGACAACGCGGGCCCGGAACCTCCCAGGTTCCGGGCCCGCGTTGCCGCTGTGCGGCTCGGCTCAGGCCCGTACGGCGCCGGTCACCAGCCACTTCCCGGAGCGGGCCCGCAGCTGGAGGGTGGCCGTCCGGGTGAGCATCATCAGCGTCATCGCCCACCACAGGGCCGTCAGGCCGCCGCCGAGAGCGGGGACCGCGAAGGCGGCCGGGGTGAAGACGGCCAGTGTGACCAGCATCGACCAGGCCAGGTAGCGGCCGTCGCCGGCGCCCATCAGCACACCGTCGAGGACGGCGACCACCCCCATCAGCGGCTGGGTCAGGGCGACCAGCAGCAGCACCGGGACCAGGGCCCCCCGGACGGCCGGATCGCCGGTGAACAGGGGCACGACCAGCGGGCGGGCCACGACCAGCAGCAGACCCAGCACGATGCCCGAGAGCACGCCCCACCGCACCATGCGGCGGCAGGCCGCCCTGGCGCCGGCCGGGTCGTCGGCGCCGAGGTAGCGGCCGATGATCGCCTGGCCCGCGATCGCGATGGCGTCGAGGGCGAAGGCCATCAGCGTCCACAGGGTGAAGGCGACCTGGTGGGCGGCGATCGGGACGTCACCCAGCCGGGCCGCCACGGCGGTGGCGATCAGCAGGATGCCCCGCAGACAGAGCGTACGGATCAGCAGCGGCCCGCCGGCCCTGGCGCAGGCCCGGATCCCGGCGGCGTCCGGCCGCAGCGCGGTCCGCCACCCCCGCCGGGATCCGCCGCCCACCACGTGTCTGCGGGCGCCCCGTACGACGACGGCGACGTAGACGGCGGCCATCGCGTTCTGCGCGACGACCGTGCCCCAGGCGGAGCCGGCGATGCCCAGGCCGGCGCCGTAGACCAGGCCCAGGTTGAGCGCGGCGTTGGCGGCGAAGCCGCCCACGGCCACGTAGAGCGGGGTGCGGGTGTCCTGGAGGCCGCGCAGGACACCGGTGGCGGCGAAGATCACCAGCATCGCCGGGATGCCGAGGGCGCTGATCCGCAGATAGGTCACCGCGTGCGGAGCCGATGTCGCCGAGGCGCCGGCGGCGTCGACGAGGGCCGGCGCGGCCGGGATCGCCGCGGCGACGACGACGGCGCTGATGATCAGCGCCAGCCAGATGCCGTCCAGGCCCTGACGGATGGCCGCGGGCAGATCGCCCGCGCCGACCCGGCGGGCCACGGCGGCGGTGGTGGCGTAGGCGAGGAAGACGAAGACCCCGACGGCGGTGGCGAGGAAGGTCGCGGCCACCCCGAGCCCGGCGAGCTGCGCGGTGCCGAGATGGCCCACGATGGCACTGTCGGCGAGCAGGAAGAGCGGCTCGGCGACGAGCGCTCCGAAGGCGGGCAGGGCGAGAGCGACGATCTCCCGGTCCTGCCGCCGGGGGCTGTGCCGGAGCTCTTCGTCCGCCTGTGTCATTGGCTCAGGGTAATCATCCACATGTAATGACCGCAAGTGGCATCCATCCATTACGGACGACTGCACAGAGTGATCTCCTCCGTGCCGTTTGTCGCGACGGTGAACCAGTCGTGAAAGTTTTTCTTGTCCACAGTCTATGGATGACGAATCCGCAGGTCAGGGCGGTGGTCATTGGGCGATTGTGTGGTTGTCCACGTGGCTGTCCCCCGCCTTGTGCACAGGTTGGAGCGGCTTGTCCACAGGGGTGGGCACTTTCGTCCCCAGGCTGTCCCCGCGCCTGTGGATAACCGTCTTGGCCGACAGCCCCCGACACCCCTACCGTGGACCGTCGCCCGCGCGCTCGGATGCTCGGAGCTGTGGCGTAGGAAGACGTACAGAATCAGGCACACAGCAGCACGGACAGCGGCACGACAGCGGCACGGACGGCGTCTGCAGCACGGGAGGAGGTGACGGGGGTGAGCCAGCCCGAACCCACGGACGATCACTGGGGAGAGGAATCCCCCTTCCCCCCTGACGCGGCACTCCCGGACACCGGCCCCGGCGACCGGCTCCCCGTCTCCCGCTTCCGCAAGAAGGACGACTCCCGCGATTCCCGGGACTCCCGCGACAGCCGCCGCGACGAATCGGGCTTCTCCGGCGGCTTCGAACGCGTACCGCCGCAGGACCTGGACGCCGAGCAGTCCGTCCTCGGCGGCATGCTGCTGTCCAAGGACGCCATCGCCGACGTCGTCGAGGTCCTCAAGGGCGCGGACTTCTACCGCCCCGCCCACGAGACCATCTACGCCGCCATCCTCGACCTCTACGCCCGGGGCGAGCCCGCCGACCCCATCACCGTCGCCGCCGAGCTGACCAAACGCGGCGAGCTCACCAAGGTCGGCGGGCCGCCGTACCTGCACACGCTCGTCAACGCGGTGCCCACCGCCGCCAACGCCGAGTACTACGCCGAGATCGTCCACGAACGGGCGGTGCTGCGGCGCCTGGTCGAGGCCGGCACGCGCATCACGCAGATGGGATACGCCGCCGACGGCGACGTCGACGAGATCGTCAACTCAGCCCAGGCCGAGATCTACGCCGTCACCGAGCAGCGCACCAGCGAGGACTACCTCCCGCTGGGCGACATCATGGAAGGCGCTCTCGACGAGATCGAGGCCATCGGCTCGCGCAGCGGCCAGATGTCCGGCGTCCCGACCGGCTTCACCGACCTGGACTCCCTCACCAACGGGCTGCACCCCGGCCAGATGATCGTCATCGCGGCCCGCCCCGCCATGGGTAAGTCCACTCTCGCCCTGGACTTCGCCCGCGCCTGCTCGATCAACAACGGCATGCCCAGCGTCATCTTCTCCCTGGAAATGGGCCGCAACGAGATCGCGATGCGTCTGCTGTCGGCGGAGGCCCGGGTCGCCCTGCACCACATGCGGTCCGGTTCGATGACGGACGACGACTGGACGCGGCTCGCCCGCCGTATGCCGGACGTCTCGGCGGCACCGCTCTACATCGACGACTCGCCCAACCTGTCGATGATGGAGATCCGCGCCAAGTGCCGCCGCCTCAAGCAGCGCAACGACCTGAGGCTGGTCGTCATCGACTACCTCCAGCTGATGCAGGCGGGCGGCTCCCGGCGCCCCGAGAGCCGACAGCAGGAGGTCTCGGACATGTCCCGTAACCTCAAGCTGCTCGCCAAGGAGCTGGAGGTCCCGGTGATCGCGCTGTCGCAGCTGAACCGTGGCCCCGAGCAGCGCACCGACAAGAAGCCGATGGTCTCCGACCTCCGTGAGTCCGGCTCCATCGAGCAGGACGCGGACATGGTCATCCTGCTCCACCGCGAGGACGCGTACGAGAAGGAGTCCCCCCGCGCCGGCGAGGCGGACCTGATCGTCGCCAAGCACCGAAACGGCCCCACGGCGACCATCACCGTGGCCTTCCAGGGCCATTATTCGCGCTTTGTGGACATGGCACAGACCTGAGGGAAATGTGTGTAGGTTCTCAAATTCCGTGTCATTTTCTCAGTCGCAATGTCATCTGATTGGCCGAACTGACATGGGATTGAGAATCGCTGGCCACTGCCTTCACTCGTTCGGCTGACCTTGCCTTAGGTCCGGCGTGGGAGCCTCGCACGGATGCGAACGTAGCGCTCGCGGAGGAGGCGGCCGACGATCCGGGGGTGACGCATGGCGGCAGGGCTGAGAGCGGCATCGATCACCGTGAGCCTGCGGGGCTCGGATGGCAGCCAGGTTGAGAACCGGGAGTGGAGCGCGTCCTCGATCGACCTGCTTGCGGCGGCGTCACCCTGGCGAACCTTTCGCTGGTATAGGGGCCAGCGGCACTACTCGGGCACCTACTGGTCCGCCACGATGCGCGACCACGTGATCTACGAGTCGCGCCTCGAACTGGCGAGGCTCCTCTTCGCTGATTTCGATCCGTCCGTACGGCGTGTCGTGGCCCAGCCATTTCTGCTCAAGGCCGAGGTGGACGGGGCTGTGCGCAAGCACATCCCGGACTACCTCCTCGTCACCGACGAGGGGCCCGTGGTCGTGGATGTGAAGCCACTGCACCGGTTGTCGAAGCCGGAGGTGGCCTTCACTTTCGGCTGGACCCGTGAGGCGGTGGAGGCCCTCGGGTGGAAGTACGAGGTCTGGAGCGAGCCACCCACGGCTGAGCTGGAGAACGTCCGCTTCTTGTCGGGCTACCGCAGAGACTGGCTGTTCGACCGTGGGCTCGTCGACGAGCTCCGTGGGGCTGATCTCAACGGAGTCTCTCTGCGGCGTGCGGCGGCCAGCTTGCCCGGTCGCCCGGAGGAGCAAGTCCGATCTGCGGTCTATCACTTGCTGTGGACGCACGAGTTCACGGTGGACCTCGACCGGCCGTTCAGCCCGGCGCACTTGCTCAGGAGAACGGCGTGACCAGGGCCGGAGCGCGGGTCGGCGTCGGTACACACTTCCGCTACGACGGGGAGACCGTCGAGGTGGCCGAGATGGCCGCCACCACGGCCGGCAACGAGGTCGTCCTCAAGGACCGCCACGGCAGGCTCCTGCGTCTGTCATTGCGGGAACTGCTCTTCTCCGACCGGGCCACTCTTATCCCCGAGGGGCCTGGACCGTCCTCGGACGACGCCGAGGAGATTGCCTCGGTGGTACTGGGGCAGTTGGACGAGAAGGACAGACAGCAGATCCTGGAGCGGGCCGAGCATATTCGGGAACTCCTCACGGGATATCGGTCCGGCAGCACCGAACTTGCGCGTGAAGGCGAACCGCGAGCTCCGTACGCGCCGACGCTGTCGCTGGACGCCCGCTATGCGGCGAAAGCTGCGGAACTCGGAGTCACTGATCGCACTATTCGACGGTGGGTCGCCGACTACCGCCGACACGGTGAGGCCGGCCTGGTCCAGCGGACAAGTCCCCAGGCACGGTCCTTCGGCAGGGCCGATGACCGATGGGTGGAGACCGCGCTGGAAGTCATGGTCGAGCACACCGGAGAGTCGAAGCCATCACGCAAGATGGTCATAGATCGGACTCAGGCCCGGGTGATCGCGCGGTTCGGTCCTGAAGTCGTACCCCAGCCCAGCCAAGCCACGGCCTACCGGGTGCTCACAGAGCTGGAGCGGCGACACCCGCTGTTCCGGCTGAGTACGAAGCGCAACCGGGATATCGCCGATCGGCCGGAGGGTCCGTACGGCAAGCTGCGGCCGACGCGGCCGGGCGAGTACCTGCTGATGGACTCCACCCGCCTGGACGTCTTCGCGTTCGACCCGCTGACCCTGAAGTGGGTGCAGGCCGAGCTGAGTGTCGGGATGGACTGGTACACCCGCTGCATCACGGGGATCCGGCTCACGCCGGTCTCGACGAAGGCGGTGGATGTCAGCGCAGTGCTGTTCCAGTCATTTCGGCCGCGGCCTGCGGGGCGGGACTGGCCGCGGCACGCGGTCTGGCCCGAGCACGGCATCCCCCGCACCGTCCTGGTCGACGTCAAGGGCGCCACCGGGCCGGGGCTGGCCTCGCCGCCTTTGGTTCCCGAGACGCTGGTCGTCGACCACGGCAAGGTCTATGTCTCGGAGCACCTGACCAGTGTCTGCCGACGGATGGGCATCTCCATCCAGCCGGCCCGGCTGCGGACGGGCCGCGATAAGGGGCCGGTCGAGCGCTACTTCCGGACTTTGCGGGAGGGGCTGCTGCAGGCGCTGCCCGGCTATAAGGGCCCCGACATCCACTCGCGGGGTGAGAGCCCGGAGGACGACGCCTTCTTCTTCCTCGACGAGCTTGAGGCGATCATCCGGGAGTGGACCGCGGCGGTCTATCACTGCCGGCCGCATTCCAGTCTGGTCGATCCGGGTCTGCCGGGTCTGCGGATGTCCCCGGCGAAGATGTTCGAGCACGGCATGGCGCGGGCGGGTTACATCGAGGCGCCCCGCGACCGGGACCTGGCTTACGAGTTCCTGCAGACGAAGTGGCGCACGGTCCAGCACTACGGGGTCGAGATCGGCCGCCGCCGTTACAGCGGCCCCGGCCTGCCCGAGCCGGGAGTCCGTAGCCCCTACGACAGTCCGGTCAAGAACGGCTGGCCTTTCCAGGTGGACCCCGACGACATCACCCGGATCAACTTCCGCGATCCGGCTACTCGGGCCTGGCGCATGCTGGTCTGGGAGCACGCGCCGTCGGCCGAGATGCCGCTGAGCGAGGACGCGTTGACGTTCGCCCGGCAGCTGGCGGCCTCGAAGTATCGCTTTCCTGACGACCGGCTTGCCGTCGCTGATTTGTTGGAGCGGTGGAATCTCGGGCTGGGCACCACGATCGCCGAGCGGCGCATGGCCCTGCGGCTCTCGCGCGAGCAGACCGCCATCGAGCTTCCGGAGAGTGAGGCGGAGACGGTCGTCTCGCTTCCGTCCGTACGCAAGGCCCTCGGCCAGGACGAGCAGACCGCGGAACTGCGGGAGCCCGACGTGGTGACGGAGACGGGGGATGACGACGAGGCCGATCTGGAGGACCTCGCCGGGGAGGACGACTTCTACGCTGATGCCCTGGAGGACGTGTGAACGACGGCAGCGTTCCGCATCCGGGCAGTCTTGCCTTGTCGCGGAAGGAGGACTTCAAGGCGTTCGCAGAGAGCCCTCGCCGCAGCCGGCCCGACCTGCTGACCCGCAAGCAGCTGAAGTCCCTGCCCACACAGGCGCGGGCGGACTACGACCGTCAGCGCCGGCAGTGGCACGCGAACATCGGCCCGGTCAAGACGCCGCAACTGACAGAGCTCCATGAAGACCTATGGGACATCGTCGACAGCAACGAGCAGGACGGCGACAAGGCCAAGGGGGCGGTGGCCGTCGACGCGTTCCCAGGGCTGGGTAAGACGACCTCGGTGCTTGCCTTCGCCCGCGACTTCCACCAGCGGGAGATCGAAGAGTCAGGAGCCTTCACCAGCCAGGGGCACGAGCGGATCCCGGTCTGCCGGGTCGGGCTGACCGGGAACACCGGAATGAAGGATCTCAACCGGGCCATGCTGGAGTTCTTCGGCCACCCCGGACAGATGCGGGGGACCACCGCCCAGTTCGGGCGGCGGGTGCTGGACTGCGTGCTGTCCTGTGATGTCCGCCTGGTGGTTCTGGACGATCTGCACTTTTTGAAATGGGGACAGAAGAGCGGCATCGAGGTGAGCAACCACCTGAAGTGGATCGCCAACGAGTTTCCGGTGACGTTGCTGATGGTGGGGGTCGAGCTCGCGAAGAAGGGCCTGTTCGGCGAGGGAACGAACGGGCGCGACACCGCTCTGGCCCAGACCGGCCGCCGCACCACCCGCCTCGGGCTTCGTCCGTTCACCATCGATATGGAGGCCGGGCGCCGGGAGTGGCGGCAGATGCTGCTGGCCCTCGAACAGCGAGTCGTGCTCACCGACAAGCATCCCGGCATGCTCGCGGACGACCTGTCGGACTACCTCTTCGCCCGCAGCACCGGACACATCGGCTCGCTGATGACGCTGATCAACCGCAGCTGCCAGCGGGCGGTCCGCACCGGCGCCGAACGTCTTGACCAGGAGCTCATGGACCGGGTGAAGAACGACGAGGCATCCGAGGCCGCCCGCCTCGAACTGCAGGCCGCGCTGGAGAAGAAACGGCTGACCAGCCGCCCGCGGCCCCGGAGCCGGCGACCCGCATGAGAACGCCGGTCCGCACCCTGCCGATCCGGCTGCCTCCACTGCCCGGCGAGGCTCTGGACTCATGGCTGGAGGCGATGGCCAGGCGGATGGACACCGCGCTCGGTGATGTCCTGCTGCACTTCGGCTTCCCGGTCCGGCACCGGGCCGGAAACCAGTTCAGGGGCATCCCAGCAGACTGGACGATCGTCCTCGACGAGCAGCAGACCAATGCCGTCGCGCACGCCACCGGGACGTCCCCGGAGACAGTCGCTGCCCTGACCCTGGCTCATTACGACGGACGGGCCCTCCACCTGAGTGCCGGGGGCCGGGCCGTGTCACGGCACGTCCTTTGGGGCCGCGGAGGGGGATCCCGGTTCTGTCCGGAGTGCCTTCATGCCACTGGTGGGCGATGGCAATTGTCCTGGAGGCTCGGTTTCTCCTTCGCCTGCACCCGGCACCGCAGGCTGCTGGCGGACTGCTGCCCGCACTGCGGGAGGGTGCCGCGGCAGCGGCCCCGTTCCGGCCGTTCCGTCCCCCGGCCTGAACTCTGCGGCCATCCACCGACCCGCCCCACCCGCCCGTTCTCGGCGGGCTGCGGCACCGATCTGACCCGCGCTTCGACGCTCCTCCTGCCTCCTGGCCATCCGGTTCTCACGGCGCAGGACCGAGTGATGGAGATCATCGACGGGGCAACGGCAGCTTTCGGCCCCTACCAAACCTCTCCCCAGCCGGCCTCGGCGGTGCTGGCCGACATCCGGGCCCTGGGCATACGCGTCCTGAGCGACCTGCCCGCAGCTGTCCTACGAGAACAGATCCCGGCTGACATCGCAGAAGCTCACCTCAGCACCGATGCGGTCTCCCCGCACACCGGACAGGCCATGGAACGTCCGGGGTTCATGGCCCCGCCCCGAGCCGCGGACACGGCCGTCGCGGTCACCATGGCCCTGAGCATCCTGGAGCAACCAGGAATCCACCCGGCCGGCGAGGCCCTGCGGAGCCTGCTGGAAGCAGTACGCGAGGAACTCACGCAGATCTCGGCGACCAGCATCGACAGCTGGGGCAGGGGCATCAGCCCGGTGCTGCAGTCCGTGCACCTGGCGGCCCTCGCCACTTCCCTCCGCCCCAGCGAATACGTCCGCTACCGCATCATGACCGAGACCCCCCGCCGGCCGACCCGGACCACTCGGGACATCGAGCAGCGAGCCAGGAAGATCCCCACGATGTTCTGGCCGCCCTGGACGATCCGCCTCGCACCACCTGAAGGAATCCATGCGCGGGCTCTGGCTCCCGTTCTCGCCGCCCTGTTGCTGATTCCCGACAGCCGCACATCCCTGGACCAGGCAGCCGGGTTGATCGGTGACGTCATCGACGGCACTGAGGTGTCACGCCTCCTCCAGGAAGTCGACGACCTTCCGCAATGGCCGGACATCGCCACTGCTCTGGACCGGCTCGCGGACTACCTCGGTGCCAACAGCACCCCCATCGACTACGGTCGGCGCCGACTCCTCGACTACACCGGCCTGCTTCCTCATGACCGCTGGCTGGAGATCTGCCGCCGCACCGGAACACCACCGGGAACCGGACGGCGCGAACGCATCGCACGCAGCCAGCTCTTCCAACGTCTCAGCGGCCTGCCCGCCGAGTCTGCCCCCGACGACCTGGGCGGGCCCGACAGTGCAGAGTTCCGGGCAACGTCCCTGCGGTTCACCGCGCTTCAGACCCCTGAACTCGCGCACGCCCTCCAGCAGGAAGCCCTCAACTTCCTGGCCTCACACCACATCCACGACGAGCCCATGACCTGGCAGCCGCCCGCCACCCTGCTGGCAGGGCTCTCCCTTCCCGGCCCCGACCCGGCACACGTCGACCTACCCCGCCTGCACCAGCTTGTCCGCGAACGCCAGCACCCTGTTCAGCACGCCGCCCAGGTTCTGGGCACGACCGTCGAGGCCATCCGACATGTTCTCGACGAACATCCAGCCCCTGCACCCCCGCTGACGAAGAGCACCGCCAGGGCCGCCGGCCGCATCCGGCAGCAGGCCCGGCAAGCCATTCCGGCAGAGCGCTTCACCCGGCTCTACCTTGACGAACACCGGTCCCTCCAGCAGATCGCCACCCTCACCGGCTTCTCCCGCAGAGTGCTGACCGACCTTGCCAAGGAGTACGGCATCCCGCTCCGCGAGGGCCCCAAGGACTACAAGCGCCGCGGCACCGTCGAACGGGCCTGGCTCATCGAGCAGTACGTCCACCGCCGCCGGACCCTGCCGGACCTCGCCCGAGAAGCTGGCATGAGCACCGCGAACATGGCCCGCTGGGCCAAGACCCACAACGTTCCGCTGCGACCACGCGGAGGATCCAGTCACAGCCGGGTACTTCGGGCAATCGACCAGGCCAGCCGAGCACCAAGCATCCTTCGGCCGGCACTCGGCGGCCAGGGGGCCAGCGAACGGTTGAGCCGATTCGCGGCTGCATCTGCCTACCCCAGCCTCGGTGCCGCAGCGAGCGGCCTCGGCCTCAACACGTTCACCCTCGTCGCACAGATCAACCGGATCGAACGAGAACTCGGTGGACCACTCCTTGTCCGGGCGGAACGCGGTAGGCCCATGACGCTCACTCCCCTGGGGAAGAAGGTGCTCAAGGCCATTCGAAAGATGCAGGACAACACGATGCCCTGAGACGCGGCACGATCATTCCGGGTCGGCAATGCGTCGAAACACCCCGTCGAACTCGCCGGATGCCACGAGCCCGGCAATCACGCGCACCATGCTGCCGATGCCGGGATTCCGCACGATCAGCCCGTCCGCGCAGAAGAAGCACTGCCCGGAGACCGCCTCTCCGCTCGCCTCCCAGCTCCGCATGAGCCGATCCACCTCGGCGAGAGTGAAGATCGTGGAACTCCAGCGCGACCCGTCGGCAAGATGAACCTCGGCATCGACGTTGCAGACCTCTTCGATCGCCTCGTCCGGTTCCACGAGAAAGAGCACCTGGAACCCGGCGGCCCGAACCCGGTAGTAGGGAGCCTCCCAGTCGGCATCAGAAGCCCGACCCTCGGACGCCGGGCCCGCCTGTTGCGGCATCGACGCCGTCACTGAAGCTCCTCACCCGGCGGTATGAAGGCGTCGGCGCTGTCGGCGTCCTCCACATGCCCCTGAGCATCGACTGTGATGGCAGTCGCCCGGCCCTGCGAAGTGATCAACCAGGCCAGCACCTGCTCCGTGAGAGGTGATCCACCCGGCCCTTCATCCGTCCAGTGTGCCCGCCATCCCCCACCGGGTATCGCGGCGACCACCTGATCGGCCCGCTCCAAGTGGGAGAAGTCCACGTAGTCCGTGACCTGGCGCAGTGCCCCTCGTTGCGGGTCGACCACCAAGGCTGTCCCGGTTGCGGGATCCCATCCCTCCACGCGCACCATGCGACCGATCTCGGTCTTAGTGCCATTGAAGATGGCGGTCCATCCGGTCTGATTGAAGTATCGGAGTTGCATGGCGTCATGATCCCGGAGGTCCGGCGACCTGCTCGACCTCCGTGTCGTGGAAGCCGTGGTTATCAAGAAACCGGCAGGCCGGTGATACTGATGTCAAAGACCCGACGGACTGTGGAAGCGGACCCAGACATTCCTGTAGGGCTCACGGAGCTTGTGGCCGACCGGCGGGCAGCCGGGCCAGCGTTGCTGCCACAGATCCGTCAGAAGCACCCGCACATCTCCAGTCAGTGGAGCCGCGACTGGCTCCCCAAGCAGGGGAGGCCGCCGAGTAGGCGGGAGAGAGTGCGGTCAGTGGATTGCTGCTTTTCTATGCTGGTGCACACATTCACTCGTTGGGGGACTCCGTTGCCAGCGGGATACCGCACCGCCAGCAGTCGTTCGCGTGGTCGTCCTGGCAGACGTAGCCGATGGCACCATCCACGCACCATTCGGCGGCCTCCTCGGAAAGCAGGTCGGGCCCGGCAAGGAGCAGCCGACGAAATTCCGTGGTGTCCGCAATGTCGGCCGGCCGGGTGGTGAACCACTCGTCGAACCAAGGCTTGTCCCGGTATATGCGCCAGTGCGCATTCTCCCGGTCGTCGACAGCCGTAAGGAACCGCTCGACGATGCGCCCCCAACTCGGTGCTCCGAACCAGCCGTTGTCGGACGCACAGAAGGATTCGATCAGGGTTCGCAGGTCGAACTCCTTCTCGTGAAGGCAGTACCTTCGCCCCCATGAGATCGCGACCTGCGCCATCTCCGCGAGTTCTTCTCGCGGATCAACCTCGTGCGCCGGGTCGTCAGGGTTGTGACAGGCCAGCCCGAGCTCGAGTACGGACTGCCCTGTCGGTAGAACCCGGGACGGGTTGACGATCGCGAGACCGAGACCGATCCAGTCGACATGGTCGAACGACAGCATCGAGCGCACGAGTCGGGTGGTTGCCGTGTTGATCCGCATCATGGTGCCGTCGTGGAGCGGACTCGTCCCGGCATGCCAGTTCTCGACGGGTGTGTTGCGCCACACGGCGAGCGTGATGCGGGTGGCAGCGAGCCACAACAGGGCGTCGTCGTCGAGGTGCCCGAACCGCTTGGCACACTCCTGGGCGCCGTAGGTGATCAACTCTTCCGGTTTCGGCCACCTGTGGCTGTCGGGCCCTTCAGGCGCGTACTCATAGTCGTCGGCGTACTCGTCGAGGATCGCACTCAACTCGGTTGCGCTGTAAGCCTCGCTGTACTCGGAGCTGTCCGGCTCCTCGACGGTGTACATGTCGTGGTCCCAGGAGACGTACACGTCGCCCCAGAGCATGACGTCGTCGCACTCCCTGGCGTTGTCCGTCACAACCGGCCTGATGGTGATCGGGGCAGTACGCCCGTCAGTTCGCTCGACGTCCTTCTCGGCGGCCCATGCGGTGATTACCTCGAGTGGCTTCGGAAGGAGAGGGCCGACCTCGGTGATGCTGAAGGGTTCGTCGTCGTCATCGGTGTCGAACCGGCTGTTGACGAACGCGACCGCCTCGGAGGGCGTGCTGACGATGGACTGGGTACCGCTCTCGTTGTCAACCACTCGCCACAACGGGCTGTTCTTCACGGTGCTCTCCGATCGCGGTGAGTGCACCCGGGGTGGGTGCGATGCGCCGGGTCGCTCGGCACTGACACCAACTTATGGGCTGATCAACCCATCCGTAGTCCCGAAGGTGCTTGTCGGCGATGACGTTCGGTACGTTCGCGTGCAACCTGCTTTTCGCGACCGCGGCGACACAGCACAGTCCAACAGCGGAGGAGGCGAAGATGGCGCTGAACAAGAAGGGTTCCCGGCGCATAACCGTTGACGGGATCGAGTATCGCTGGCGGATCCGCAGGAAGCCCTCCTACATGCAGGGACTCTGCTGGACACCGATGACCTACGCGGTCGAAGAGGCCAGTGGCAGACAGCCGGGCACGACCTTGATCGTCACCAGCGACCAGGCCCATCCCAGTAACTGGGTGGGCGTCGAGACCGAGCCCATTCGCCCGGCTCACGTCGCTGCCAGCATTCGAGAGGCCCGAGGTCGAGGATGGGATCCAACCCGGGGCGGTTCTCCTGTCCGGCTCGACCGATCCGCAGGATTCGTCGCTCAACCATGAGACAAAGCGGAGTAGCACGGCGCATCTGGCACGGCATCATGTCCCGGGTGACCACATGGATGCGCTGCTACTGGGACGAGGAAGATACCTGGTTCTACTTCGAGGTCGACGCCGAAGGCTGGGTGATCCGGCAGGTCGAACTCGAGGGACCCGAGCTGATCCCGATCGCAGCTGCCTCCCTCGCCGAGTGGCAGTGGGCCCACGACGCCGGCCGCCTCGGTGATTACGACAGCAGGTTCGGGATCACAGCCGAACTGCCCGTCTCGGAATGGGAAGGTCACGACCCCGAACAACTCACCTCCGAGGAGTTCGAGGAAGTCTGGGGGCCTGCCCGTCACCAGATCGCATCCCGGCCCCGCTGACCTCTCGGCGCCGCGGGGTTTCTTGGCATCATCTCAACATGACCCCGCCCCTTCCCCGCACTGTCCGAGCCGTCGACACAGCTCAGCTGCTGGACCTGGCCGATGAGGCCGCCATGCACGGCTTCAGCCAGCGGCTCCCGGTCGACTGGCTCCGAGAGCACCTCGCGGCAGAGGCGACGCACTACCTGTTCCCGACACTCGTGCAGCGGCTCACGCACCGCCCCGAGACACCGCTGCAATGGAGGTGCCAGCAACTTCTGACCGTCAGCACCGGCGAACAGATCTGGGGTCTCCTCGACGTCCTTCCCGACACCTTCGACAAGATCCCGGAGACCTTGGACACGGCCTCCAAGAAGGACATCGTCAGCCGCATCGACCGAGCAGTGAAGGTGCGTGAGTGGATGGAACGGATGGCTGCCGATGCAGGTTCGTGACGCCCCCGGCCAGTGCTGTCGGCGTGCTCCCGCAAGTGCACCACGGAATACAGAGCGCCGGGTGAGATGGGGCCGGGCTGTCAGGCTGCACTCGTGGCCCTCGACTATGCCTGGACGCCGGTTGGGCCGAAACCACCCCCGAGCAGACCAGGGAGGCTGCCGTTTTCCGGTGTTGGCGGCCTCGGGACCGGCCCCATCTCGCCGCACTCTAAGCGCAGGGTCTGACAACTCCGGCCGGGCAGCACGTTCATGTGGTCGACAATGAGCGCATGGACGTCCCTGAGCTGCTCGGAGCAGCTTTCCTGCTGGTTCCGGAAGAGACCGCCACCGAGAATGACATCACGGTGGGAGACGTCTGGGACTACCTCGTTCACGACGAGTGGGAGATCGCCCTGGGTCTGCTGGAGGAGTTTGGGGATGCTGGCTCGCTCCCTTTGGCTTTCTGGGAGAAGCTCGCCGAAGCGGCTGATCAGCTCCAGCTGGAGCGGAGTGCAGCTTGGTGCCATTGGCGATGCTCCGAGCTTCGCAACGGCGTGATCAGGGCGGATTTGACGCTCCGCCCTGCCGCCGAGGCGCGACGCACGACGCCGATCTCCGGCGCGGGCGTTCTGCGGCCCATGTGGGATATCGGTCTCCTCTCACCCACCGGCGGACATGCGGTCAGCATCGCTGGGCTCTGGGTTGAGAACATGCCCATGCTGGAGCCCGGCGGGCGAGCCACGGTTCGCCTTGTGCCCCTCACTCCCTCCCACTGGACGCACGTCCAGCCCGGCCAGCAGATCACCATGCACGAGGACCGAGCCGTGGCCGGCACCGCAGTCATCCTGGAGGTTTGCTGCCCTGCCACCGTCACGCCCGCGCGATGACATGAACGGCTTGCTGGTGCACGTATCTCCATACGTAGTGGTGCACTCAGACCGGGACGCAGACAAGCGGTGCAGTCTGCTGGACAGCCTGAGGAAATGACACCGCTCTGAGACAGCCGCCCGCCGACACGTCGTGAGACTGAAGGGGAACGTCCAGGTCACAGCGTCGGCGCCTGACACCGAAAGTGAGAACCTACAATGTGTAGGGTCTCAGATTTCGCGGCACAATCTCATCTCCGATGGCACATCGGTGGCACTTATGTCGCCGTTGTGAGACTCGCCGGTCGGGGCGTTCACCCTTTTGGGTGAGTGGGTTCCGGCTCGTACCGCACGTTGAAGTTCCGCTGACACCCTTGGCTGCACGGGCCACCGCCCGTGGGCTGGGGGTGCGCGATGGACGGTGTCGCTGCGACGGTGAGTGTCCGTCGGGGGCACGCCCTCCAGCAGGAAGCCCTCGAATTCCTCGCCTCGCACCACATCCACGACGAGCCCGTGACCTGGCAGCCTCCCACCGCCCTGCTGGCCGGACTCTCCCTTCCCGGACCCAACCCGGCGCACGTCGACCTGCCCCGCCTGCACCAGCTCGTCCGAGAACGCCGGCACCCCGTGCAGCACGCCGCCAAGGTCCTGGGAACAACCGTCGAGGCCATCCGGCATGTCCTCGACGAACACCCGGCCCCCGCACCCCCGCTGACGAAGAACACCGCCAGAGCCACCGGCCGCATCTGGCAGCAAGCCCGGCAAGCCATCCCAGCAGAGCGCTTCACCCAGCTCTACCTCGACGAACACCGGTCCCTCCAGCAGATCGCCACCCTCACAGGCTTCTCGCGCAGAGTGCTGACTGACCTCGCCAAGGAGTACGGCATCCCGCTCCGCGAGGGCTCACAGGACTACAAGCGCCGCGGCACCATCGACCGCGACTGGCTCATCGAGCAGTACGTCGGTCACCGCCGGACCCTGCCCGACCTTGCCCAGGAGAAGGGGATGAGCCCCGCGAACATGGCCCGCTGGGCACACACCCACAAGATCCCTCTCCGCCCCCGCGGAGGAGCAAGCCCGGTCCCGGAGAGCTGGCCGAGGGAAGCGGCCTGGCCCGAGCACGGGATTCCCCGCGGGGTGCTGGTGGAGGCCGAGGCTGTTCACGGGCCCGCCACTGGGGTCTGGGCCCAGCTGGGGCTGGGCCGTCACGCCAGAGCAAGACGCAAGAGGGAACCAGAAGCCGGCATTCCGCGCGACTGGGTGCAGCTCCTCCGACCTGCGGAGGTCAACGACATTGCGCATACCTGCGGCATCGATTCTGACCAGGTCATCGCAGCCACCCTGGCCCACTATGACCACCGAGCCCTGCTACTTGATCACCGCACCCGACGGGTCAAGCGATGGGTGCTCTGGGGCCGAGGCAGTGGATCCCGCTACTGTCCCGACTGCCTGGCAGCCTCCGACGGTCGATGGCAGCTGGAATAGCGGCTCGGATGGTCCTTCGCCTGTCTCCAACACCACAGGCTCCTCGCGGATATCTGCCCGCACTGCGGGTCCCTGCAAAGAAGCCATCCCTACCCGGTCGCACCGCGGACTTCGGGATCTACGAGCATTCCGAGGTTCCTTCGTTGAATGCCTTGGCCGACCTCCGAGCGGTCGCTTCCCGAACCCTGGCCGCCTCCAGAAGCGACCTCCTCGCGACCCTGGTCCCAGCCGACGTACTCGATGCCCACAACGCGGCCGGAAGCCCGCGGTCAGGTCCTCGCTCACTGACCAACCCCACCGTCCGGCCTGGGTTCATGGCCCCTCCCACGGCCGCCGGCAGCGCCGCCGGGGTCATCGCGGCCCTGCACATCCTGATCACCACCGGCACGAAGAAGGGCCAGCACCCCTCACCCGCCACCGTCATGCGCATGCTGCGTGAACACGACGAGCACACAACCGCGATGGAAACCACCGGCTGACCCGCGGCCCAGCCCTTGACGCTGACTCCGCGAGATGAGTGATCACCTCGTGCCCGTCTTGGCTTGTGCGCCCACCAACTACCAGTAAGGCCCCTGGGGATGGGCGCCGCGCAAGAGGCCGGTGATCGTCACGGCGGGGGTTGAAGACACCCCGGCAGGCTTCGGGCGGAGACGGCGCGGCATGGTCTCACCAGGGAATCGGCCCGTCCTCGGCCCAAAAGGCGCCCGTCGGGCCGTCCTCTCCCGCCGTCGCCAGGTCAACCGCGACGGCCGCGCCCTCCTCCGCCGTGCGTATCCCGGTGTGGCGGTTGAGGTCGGTCGCGCAGTAGCCGGGGCTCACCGCGTTGACCAGGATCCCTTCGGCGCGCAGTTCATTGGCGTAGAGCACGGTGATCGCGTTCAGCGCGCTCTTCGAGGTGCAGTAAGGGAGGAGGATCGAGTAGTAGGCGGACCACGGGCTGCCCGGGTCGGCCAGGTGGGTGAGGGAGCCGAGTTCGCTGGACATGTTGACGATGCGTGCGGCGGCGGAGCGGCGTAGCAGGGGGAGCATGGCGTGGGTCACCGCGATGACGCCGACCACGTTGGTCTCGTAGACCTGCCGGACCGTGGCGGCTGGGGTTTCACTCGGCTTTTGCGGTCCGGCGGCGATCGCGGCGTTGTTGACGAGGATGTCGAGGCGGCCGAACGTGGCGTCGATGTGCTTGGCGGCGGCCTGGACCGAGGTCTCGTCGGTGACGTCCAGCGGAACGAACCGTACCTCGGCGCCGTCGGCGCGAAGCTCCTCGGCCGCCGCCTCGCCACGCTCGGCGTTGCGGGCGCCGATCAGCACGGTGATGCCGAGGGCTGCGAGCCCGCGCGCCGTTTCCTTGCCGATGCCCTTGTTCGCGCCGGTGATCAGAGCAGTCTTCTGCGAAGTCGTCATGGCACCCAGCCTCCCCTCGCCCACGGGCGGCAGGGAAAGACCAGAAGACTCTGGATCTATAGTCCACGGATATGAGTGAGCTGGAGGTGCGGGAGCTGAGGTACTTCATCGCGGTCGCCGAGGAACTGAACTTCAGCCGGGCCGCGCAACGCCTGGGGATGGCGCAGCCCCCGCTGTCGAAGGCGATCGCTCAGATGGAGTCCCGGCTCGGGGTACGCCTGCTGGAGCGCACCACCCGGCAGGTGAGGCTGACCAACGCCGGTCAGGTGCTGCTCGACCAGGCCCGGATCGCGGTCGACGCGGTGCACGCGGCGGCCCGGCGTGCACGCCGGGCCGGTCAGCCGACACCCCAGCTCGTCGTGGCGGTCAAACCGGGAGGCGATGCCGGGCTGCTGCGGGAGATCCTCGCCGCCTACCGGGGAACGGGTTCGCATCTGCCGCCGCCTGAAGTCGTCGTCGGCGGCAGCGGAGAGCCGATCGCCATGCTGCGGGACGGCCGTGCCGACGTAGCGCTGCTGCGCAGCCCGTTCGACGGTCAAGGGCTGGATTCCCAGACACTCGTGGTCGAGCCGCGACTGGCCGTCCTCCCCGCCGCGCACCGCCTGGCCGGACGCCGGCGACTGCGGCTGACCGACCTCAAGGGCGAACCGATCCCGCGCTGGAAGGGGGCCGCCCCCTCCACCACCGCCTACTACACCGGATACGACGGAGCGGAAGCAGGCGATGGCCACACAGGCTTGGCGCCGGCCGACACTCCTGAGGGGCCGCTCGTGGCCAGCGTCGAGCAACTCCTGGAGGTGGTCGCGCTGGGCCAGGCGGTGGCGTTCCTGTCACTCTCCACCACCGAGCGGCACCAGCGCCCGGACATCGCATACCGGCCGGTCACCGGCCTCAGCCCCAGCGCGGTCATGGTCGCCTGGCCGGAGACCTCGCGATCCGCAGCCGTCGCCGCCTTCGTCCAAGCCGCCCACGACGTCGCCGCCCACCACCCCGACCACCTGACCGCATTGGCCTACTGACCGGGGGCACCCACCCCTCGCCATGACGATCACCGCAGGACACCAATTTCAGACAACCACCAGCGCGAAGAAGGGCCGGCACCCCCTCACCCGCCACCGCGATGCGGCAGGTCCCGGGGCTGCTCCGCCGGACCCCACGACCGGCTGCGCGACAAAGTCCGCCAGAAGGAGGGCCGGACGCAGGATCCGACGGCCGCGATCGTGGACTCGCAGTCCGTGCGGGCACCGGCGAACATCGCGCGCCCCGCCTCCGGGTGGGACGGCGGGAAGAAGGTGGGCGGCCGCAAGCGGCACCTGGTGGTGGACTGCCTCGGCCTGGTCCTGGCCGTCGCGGTGACCGCGGCAAACGTCCAGGACCGTGACGCCACCGTCCCGCTGCGCGAGCGGCTGCGACGGCAGTACTTCTCCATCCGTCTCGTCCGGGCGGACGGGAATTGACGGGGTTCGTGGTGCTGCCGCGCAGGTGGGTGGTGGAAAGGACGCTGAAGCGGCTGATGCGCTCGCGTCGCCTGGTGTGCGACTACGAGACGCTGCCCGCCATGCACGAAGCCATGATGCTGTGGTCCATGACCATGATCATGAGCAGCCGCCCGGCCGGACGCCGCCCGGCCGGCTGCCTCGGTTCGTGGCCCCGCCCACCGTGAACCCGGCGCCAACCAGCGGTGAATTCCGTACAACCAGCTCCGCCCTTCGACGGTCACACCGGATAACCCGCACCCCCGTCGACCGAGTGGGAGCCTCCGTGCGACACAGCCGCCGCATCCTGACGTACGCCATCGCAGCCGCCGCCGCGGCCACCGCCGGGTTCGTGTTCCCGTCCGGTGCCGCCGCTGCCGCGCCCCGTACCGCCACGAGCGACTTCAACGGCGACGGCTACGCGGACCTCGCCGTCGGCGTCCCGGACGGGACCGTTGCCGGCCAGGCCAAGGCCGGGTACGTGAACATCGTCTGGGGCGGCCGGAAGGGCGTCGGCGCCTACGGGAGCATCCGTGTCAGCCAGGCCACTCCCGAGGTTCCCGGCACCCCGGAGGCGGGCGACCGCTTCGGCGCGTCCGTGGCCCTGGTGGACCTCAACGGCGACGGCATCGCGGAACTGCTCGCCGGTGTCCCCGGCGAGGACCTCGTCGACCGCGGTACGGACGCGGGCATGGTCATCTGCGTAGGCGGCTCGAAGGACGGGCCGGGGCCGGGGTCGACGGTCCTCACCGGGCCGTCGCCGTCGGCTGCGTACGGCAAATCGGTCGCGGCGGCCGACCTGACCGGCGACGGCAACAAGGAGATCGTGATCGGCGGCACGGACAAGGTCGTCGCTCGTGTCGCGCAGGGCGAGGACAGCATGGTCACCACCGTCGTCGCCGCCCCCATGGGCGGCCGCGCCCCCGTCCTGGCCACCGGCGACTTCGACAGCGACGGCACGGCGGACCTGGCCGTGGCGTACTGGACCGCGGGCGCCCCCGACACGCAGTCCCATGTGCGCCTGTGGAAGTGGGACGCCGATCGGTCCGCGATGGCCAACTTCTGGAACACGGACAACGCCGGCGTGACCGCCCTGGCCGCCGGCGACTTCGACGGCGACGGCCACGACGACCTGGCGCTCGGCGAATGCCGTGAGATCGCCGACGAGAACATCGACGACCCGTGCGGCCCCGAGGGACTCGCCAAGGGGGGCGGCATCCACATCCACTACGGAAGCCCCGCGGGCGGTTCGTTCGGCAGCCGCGCCCAGACCCTCGACCAGGACACGCCGGGCGTCCCGGGCGTGGCCGAGGACGGCGACCGCTTCGGCGCCGCCCTCGCCGTCGCCGACGTCAACCGCGACGGCCGCGACGACCTGATCGCGGGCGCTCCCGGTGAGGCCGTCGGAAGCAAGGCGGGGGCGGGCGCCGCCTGGCTGCTCTACGGCGGCGCTCAGGGCCTGCTCGACGCCGACGGTGCTGCCACGTCCGTCTCCTGGAACCAGGACACGCCCGGCGTCCCGGGCGTCGCCGAGGCGGGCGACGCCTTCGGCGCGGCGGTCGCCTCGGGTGACGGCAACGCCGACGGTGTACCGGATGTCACGGTCGGATCCCCTGGCGAGAACGCCTCCCTGGGCGCCGTATGGCTCCTCCGCAGCGGCTCGGCCGGCGGTTCGGCGGCCTTCTCGCCCCGTACGCTCGGCCTCCCGTACCTGTCCACGGCCCAGAAGTACGGCAAGCCGCTGGGCGGCCGCTGAGCGCGCCCTGCGGACGTTGCGCCCGCGCCCACAGCGTCGGCCCGCCCGGCTTCATGGCGAGCCGCACACCGGGCGGAGCGAGCGCCATTCGGGCCGTCGCGCTCGTGCGCAGTGGACACGTCGCCTTCGCCGCCCTCGCCACGGCCCGCCCCCTCGTGAGCGAGCCGGTCCTGATCACGGGTGCCGCGAGCGGGGTGGGGCATCTCGCGGTTCAACTGTCCGGGCTTCAGGGGATCGGACCGGTCGTCGCGGCCGTGGGCTCGCACACCAAGGCGCGGTCCGCGGTCCACCACCTGCTCTGAGCGGGCCGCCTTGTCACCGATCTCGACCAACCGCTCAGCCCGGCTGGTGACCTGGATCGCACTACAGACCGCTGCGGACGGCCTCGCCGAGCGCGGCCACGCCCTCGGTGATCTGCGTGGACGTGCTGGCGGCGTAGCCCAGGACCAGCCCCGGGCGCTGCGCGCGGTGGCTGTGCCAGGAGAGCGGCTGCACCTTCACGCCGCGCGCGAGCGCGGCGGCGGCGAGTGCGGTGTCGGGGAAGTCCGCGTCCGCGCCGAAGGTGATCATCAGGTGGAGGCCCGCCGCGGCGCCGTGCACGACGGCGTCCGGGAGGTGGGTCCTGATCGCGTCGATCATGGCGTCACGACGGCGCCTGTGGCGTCTGCGCAGGAGGCGCAACTGGCTTTCCAGCGCGCCCGATTCCATCAGACGGGCCAGCACCAGCTGGGGCAGGACGGCGTTGCCGAGGTCGGAGAACCGCTTGCCGTCGACGAGGGCCTCCTGGTACTTCGGCGGGGCCAGGACCCAGCCGATGCGCAGCGCGGGGGCGAGGAGCTTGGACACGCTCCCGGCGTAGCAGACCTGCTCGGGGAGCATCGTGCGCAGGGCGGGAACCGGTGGCCGGTCGTAACGGTGCTCGGCGTCGTAGTCGTCCTCCACGATCAGGCCCCCGGTGTCCAGGGCCCATCGCATCAGCTCACGGCGGCGTACACCGCCGAGCACCACGCCGGTGGGGAACTGGTGCGCCGGGGTCAGCAGGACGGCCCTGGCGCCCGTGGCGCGCAGCGCGTCGACGCGTACGCCGTCGGAGTCGACCGGGACGGGCGGGGTGTCCAGCCGGCGGCCGTTGAGGAGCTGACAGGCCCCGAGCGACCCCGGGTCCTCCACCGCTATCGAGGAGATCCCGTCGTCGAGCAGCACCTGCCCGAGCAGGCTGAGGGTCTGCGAGGTGCCGGCGACGACGAGCACCTCGCCCGGGTCCGCCCGGATCCCGCGGTTGCGGGCCAGCCAGTTGGCGACGGCGAGGCGCAGCGCGGGCGCGCCCCGGGGGTCTCCGTAGCCGAGGTCGGACGCCGAGAGGCCGCTGAGCACGGAACGTTCGGCGCGCAGCCAGGCGGTCCGGGGGAACGCCGCGAGGTCGGGCACTCCGGGCGACAGGTCGATCCGGGCCGGCGCCGCCCGCATCGCCTCGAAGACGTCCGCCCGGGGCGCGGTGGCGAACAGGGCGCCCGCCGCCGGCGGACCGCCGGGCCGGGATGCCGCCGGTGCCGGTGGCGCCGTAGGTGCCACCGTCGGCGCGCCGACCACGACGGTGCCGTTGCGCCCGCGTCCGGCGGCGTGGCCGTCCTCGATCAGGCGCTGATAGGCCTCCGTGACCACGCCACGGGACACCTGGAGCTCCGCGGCCAGCACCCGGGTGGCGGGGAGCCTGCTGCCCACCGGCAGCCGGCCGTCGGCGACGGCGAGCCGCAGCTGCCGGGCGAGCCAGTCGGACCGGCCGCCTGCCGGGGCGTCGCCGATGTCCAGCTGCAGGAAGTCGGCACCGGACGCGGTTATGGACCGGTCGGAGGCATCTGCTTTGGACCTGTGCATCGGGCCATAGTGGCAGCAGGGTGGCCGTATGAACACAGCCACGACAGCCACGACAGCCACGACAGCCACGACGGCCACGACAGCGCCGGCGGCGACCGCGTCGGCCACGCCGACCGCGGCTCCCGAGACCGCGGCCGGCTATGTGCACGGCTACTCGGAGCGCGAGACCCTTCGGCTGAGCGACCAGGGGGACACGCTGGCGGCGCTGCTGCACGGCGGTACGGGCTATCCGGCGGGCAGCCGGGTGCTGGAGGCCGGATGCGGGGTCGGCGCCCAGACGGTCCACCTGCTGCGGTCCGCCCCGGGGGCGCGGATCGTGGCGGTCGACACCTGCGAGGACTCCCTGGCGCGGGCCGGGGCCCGGGTGGCGGCCCACTTCCCGGGGGCCGACGTGGAGTGGCACCGCGCCGATCTGTTCGATCTGCCGTTCGCCGAGGCGGAGTTCGACCATGTCTTCGTCTGCTTCGTGCTGGAACACCTGACGGATCCCGTGCGGGCGCTCGGCGCACTGCGGCGCGTGCTGCGGCCCGGAGGCACCGTCACCGTGATCGAAGGGGACCACGGGTCCGCGTTCTTCCACCCGGACAGCGTCCACGCCCGTGCCGTGATCGGCTGCCAGGTCCGGCTGCAGGCCCGCGCCGGCGGAAACGCCCTGCTGGGAAGGGAGTTGCAGCCCTTGCTGCGCGGGGCCGGATATGAGGACGTCGTGGTCCGCCCCCGGACGGTCTATGCCGACCGGACCCGGCCCGCGCTGGCCGAGGGTTTCACCCGTGACACGTTCATCGCCATGATCGAGTCCGTCCGGGGTGATGCGCTGGCCGCCGGGCTGGCCACCCCGGCGGACTGGGACCGGGGCATCGCCGACCTGCGCCGGACCGCCGACGAGGGCACCTTCCACTACACGTTCTTCAAGGCCCTGGCCGTGAACCCGTCCCCCGTCCGGGCCGCGCGATGACGGTCGTTGTCGCCCTCGCCCTGATCGCGTTCGTGGTCTACGGTCTGGAGCGCACCCACCGCCGCCGGCCCCACCCGAGGCGGTCCCCGCCCGGAGCCGTGGACGTCCCCGACCGGGACGCCGAACGCGTCCGCGCCGAACTGCGCGCCGCCGCCGGCCGCGTACCGCGCCGGGCCCGACGCGGCCCTGCGGTCCGGTAGCGCCACAAGGAGCGTCATGCCCGACAGCAGGCCGCCGAGCCCGGCCGCGCCCGCGTCCCCGAACATCGACACGTCCCGGTTGCTGCTGCGTCCGGCCGAACCCGGCGACCTGGCCCACTACACCCGGCTGTGGACGGACCCCGAGGTCCGCCGTTTCCTCGGAGGCCCGGTCGCCGGCGCCGAACTCGCCCTCTACGGGCGGTATTTCACGGCCCGTCCGTATGTGTTCAGCGTGCTCACCCGCCAGGACCCGGTCCTGGTCGGCATGGTGTCCGTCGAGGCGGATTCCCGGTTCGGCGGCCGGCGGGAGGTCTCGTACTCCTTTCTGCCCGAGCACTGGGGGCGCGGGTACGCGCGGGAGGCGGTGCGCGCGGCCGTGGTGTGGGCCTGGGAGGCGGTCCCGTCCCGTGAGCCGTCGGTCGTGGCGGTCACACAGGAGGCCAACACGCGGTCGCGTCGGCTGCTCGAATCCCTCGGGATGCGCCTGGCCGACGCCTTCACCGAGTGGGACGCGCCGCAGGTGATGTACGCCGTGGAGCCCGGCGGCCTGCGCTGAGGGCTCCGGGCGGGCCGCCGCGCGCGCCCGCCGGCGCCCCGGGGTCATTCGTCGAGGACGGTGATGTCGATCCGGCTGAGGCGGGCCGGGTCGGCGAGGATGTCGATCTCCACGATCCTGCCGTCGGTGACGGTGAGGCCCATGACCGCGAAGAGCCGGCCCTCGGAGAGGGTGACGAGGCCGGCGGTTCCGTTGACGAGGGCGGGGCGGGCGGAGAGCGCGAAGCGGGAGAAGGTCATGGCCTGCTCGACGACGGAGCGGGCGCCGCGGACGATCTTGGAGAGGCCGTTCGCGCCGGAGCCGCCGTCGGCGCGCAGGATGACGTCCGGGTCGAGGAGGGCCAGCAGGGCGTCGAAGTCGCCCTCGCGCGAGGCGGCGAGGAACGCGTCGACCACCTCGCGCTGGCGGCCGGCGTGGGTGTCGGGCACCGGGGCGGTGCCCCGGACCCGGCGGCGGGCCCGGCTGGCGAGCTGCCGGGTGGCGGCGGGGGTGCGCTCGATGACGGTGGCGATCTCGTCGAAGGGCACGGCGAACATGTCGTGCAGCACGAAGGCGAGCCGTTCCGCCGGGGTGAGGGTCTCCAGGACCACCAGCAGCGCCAGACCGACGGAGTCGGCGAGCAGGGCCTGCTGCTCGGGGTCGACCCGGTCGGCGTGACCGACGATCGGCTCCGGGACGTGGACCTCCCCGCTGTCCCAGGGCGTCTCGCGCCGCGAACGGCGGGAGCGCAGCTGGTCCAGGCAGACCCTGCCGACGACCGTCGTCAGCCAGCCGCCCAGGTTCTCGATCCCGTTGCTGTCGGTGCGGCTGAGCCGCAGCCAGGCCTCCTGGACGGCGTCGTCCGCCTCGGCCGGTGAGCCGAGCATCCGGTAGGCCACGGCCCGCAGGTGGGCGCGGTTGTCCTCGAAGCGTTCGGCCAGCCACTCGTGCTCGTTCATCGGTCGGTTCCCTCCGTCGTGGTTCCCTCGCCGCTCTGACGGTCCGGGCCCGCCGGATGTGACGAGGGCGCCGGTGGCAGCGACCGGCACAGTACGTCCAGCGCGGCGGGGAAGGCGTGATCCGGGGGTGCGGCGTAGCCGACGACCAGCCCGTCGTACGGGGGTGTGGGGCAGTGGGGGTGGCGGTAGCCGGACAGGCCGTCCACGGCCAGGCCCTGCCAGGCGGCGGCGCGCAGCGCGGAACCCTCGGTGCCCGGGGGGAGCCGCAGGACGGCGTGCAGGCCCGCGGCGATACCGGTGACGCGGATGTGCGGGGCGCGCTGCGCGAGGACGGCGACGAGACGATCGCGGCGACGCCGGTAGCGCGTGCGCATGCGGCGTACGTGGTGGTCGTACGCGCCCGAGGCGAGGAACTCCGCCAGGGTCAGCTGGTCCGGGGCGCCCGCCCAGCCCTCGCGCTCGCCCTTGACCGCCAGCACCGGATCGACGAGGTGGTCCGGGAGCACCATCCAGCCGAGCCGCAACGCCGGTGACAGGCTCTTGCTGACCGAGCCGACATGGACGACCCGCTCCGGGGCGAGGCCCTGGACGGCGCCGACCGGCCGGCGGTCGTAGCGGAACTCGCCGTCGTAGTCGTCCTCCAGGACCAGGCCCGCGGTGCCGCGGGCCCAGTCGACGGCGGCCGCCCGCCGCTCCGCGCACAACGGGCCGCCGGTGGGGAACTGGTGGGCCGGGGTGAGCAGCACCGCGCCCGCCCCGGCGCCCGCCAGGTCCTGCGTGCGCGCGCCGTCCTCGTCGACGGGCAACGGGAGCGTGCGCAGGCCGGCTTCGTCCAGGATGTCCCGGTGGAAGGGCAGTCCGTACGACTCCACGGCCAGGGTGCCGCCGGCACGCACCGCGGCGAGCCGGGTCAGCAGCCGCAGGGCGTGGGCGAAGCCGGAGCAGATCACGATCCGTTCGGCCGAGGTGCGCACACCGCGTGCCCGCGCCAGGTACTCGGCCAGGGCGTTCCGCAGCTCCGGGCGGCCCTGGGGGTCACCGGGCCCGAACGCCTCGTTGGGGGCGGCGGTCAGCGCGCGGCGGGCGCAGGCCAGCCAGTCGGCCCGGGGGAAGGAGGCGGCGTCCGGCCGGCCCTGGAGCAGGTTGTGCGCGGGCCCCGGGGGAGTCCGGGCGGGGGTGGGGGGCCGTTCGCGCTCCGCCCGCAGGGGCCGGGCCCGCGACGCCACCCGGGTGCCGGAGCCCTGGCGGGCGGTCAGCCAGCCCTCGGCGACCAGCTCGGCGTAGGCGTCGGCGACGGTGTTGCGGGCGATGCCCAGGTCCGCGGCCAGGGAACGGTAGGAGGGCAGCCGGGTGCCCGGGGCGAGGCGGCCGGTGCGGACGGCGTCGCGCAGCGAGCCGGTCAGGGCGGCCCGCCGGCCGCCGGGGCCGGTCGTCCGCAGCTCCAGGTGGAGATCGAGTCCGACGGCGCCGGGGGAGCCTTCGGGGCCCTCGGGACTCTCGGGGCCCTCGGGGCCTTCGGGACCGGGGGAATTGACCCATGGATTCGCCATGGAAATGCACCATAGTCCCGGTCATTCATGTCTCTAGAGTCGAAGACATGACAACGACTGAGACGCACCGGGTGAACTTCGCCACCTCCGCCCCCAAGGCCTTCAAGGCGCTCATCGGCCTCGACGCCGCAGCCCGCGAGGGCCTGGACCCGGTCCTCGTGGAACTGGTCCAGATCCGCTCGTCGCAGCTCAACCACTGCGCCTACTGCCTGCACATGCACACCACCGACGCCACCAAGGCCGGTGAGTCCCCCGAGCGCCTCCACCTCGTCGGCGTCTGGCGGGAGGCGGCGCACTTCTACACCCCGAAGGAGCAGGCGGCCCTGGCGCTCACCGAGGCCGTCACCCTGATCGCCGACGCCGGTGTCCCCGACGAGGTCTACGCGCGCGCCGCCGAGCACTTCGAGGAGGACGAGCTGGCCCGGCTGCTGGCGCTCATCCTCACCATCAACACCTGGAACCGGATCGCCGTCTCCACCCGCAAGGTTCCGGGCCGCGCCTAGCGCGGCTCACGGCGGGTTCTGCCGTACGGGCAGAATGCCGGGGCGGGGGGTGCGTGGGCATCCGCAGTCCGCGGACGAGAAGGGGAGGGGAGCCGTGGCGCGGCTGCACATCTTCGACATGGACGGGACGCTGATGCGGGGGTCGTCGGCGAGCATGGAGATCGCCCGGCAGCTCGGTCTGGTCGAGGAGTTCCGGGAGCTGGAGGCCGGGCTGGGACGGGGTGTCCTCGACCCGCCGGGGTACGCCGGGCACGCCTACAAGCTGTGGGCGGCCCTGACCGAGGCGCACTTGAGCGCGGCCTTCGACAGCTCGCCGTGGCTGGCGGGCATACGGGAGGTGTGGGCGGACATCACGGCGCGCGGGGAGTACTGCGCGGTGGTGTCGCTGTCGCCGGACTTCTTCGTGACGCGGCTGCTGGCCTGGGGCGCGCACGAGGCGCGGGCCTCGCGCTTTCCCCAGGTGCCGTTCCCGGTGGGGGCGGCGCTGGACCCGGCCGGGATCATGCTGCCGGAGACCAAGGTGACGGTCGCCGACGAGCTGTGCGCGCGGTACGGGGTGGGGCGGGCGGACTGCGTGGCGTACGGCGACTCGCTCTCGGACACCGCCCTGTTCGCGGCGGTACCGGTGTCGGTGGCGGTCAACGGCGATCACCATGTGAGCGATCTGGCCACCTTCGCCTACGTCGGTGACGATCTCCGGGAGGCGTACGAGCTGGCACGTGGCAAGGATCACGAGCGGCGCTGACACGCTTGCGGAGTCAGTGGCTCCGGGTAGGGTCGGCTGCGTTCTGCGCGGGGCGACGTCGTAGTCGGACAGCGTAGCGCCGGTGGTATCCCCTATTCCGTACTTCCGGCATTTTGTCCGGTGCGGCCGCTTCCTCGTGCCAGGCTCTCCCGCCAGGACTCGCGGCCGACACACGGAAACGACTTGACCATGGACGCTCTGACCACCGACCCGGCCGACTCAGGGGGCTCGGGCTGGTTCATCCCCGGCAAACCGGCGACCGGGCCGGGGGCGGAGGACGTACGGCACGACCGGGCCGGCCCGGTCGCGGAGCCGGCCGGGCAGGGGCGAATACCGATCCGCCCGGTGGGCAGCAGGGCATCCCGTACGACGCAGCCGGAGCGCCCCGCTCCGCCGGAGCCGCTGCTCCCGCCGGAACCGCGGGAGCGGCCCGGCGCCTCGCCGGACGCCGTTCTGATCCGGCGCACGATGGCCGAGGTCGCCCCGGTCGCCGACCGGACGACCTCGTACTTCTACGCCTTGCTCTTCCTGCGCCACCCGGAGCTGCGCGAGCTCTTCCCGGCGGCCATGGACGCCCAGCGGGACCGGCTGCTGAAGGCGCTGCTCACCGCTGCCGAGCACATCGACGACGCCCAGGTGCTGAGCGAGTACCTGGCCAACCTCGGCCGCGGGCACCGCAAGTACGGCACCCGGCCCGAGCACTATCCGGCGGTCGGCGAGTGTCTGATCGGCGCGCTCACCCGTTATGCGTCGGCCGTCTGGAGTCCGGAGGTCGAGGCGGCCTGGGTGCGGGCGTACACCGCGATCTCGCAGATCATGATCGACGCGGCGGCGAAGGACGAGCGCCACTCCCCGCCGTGGTGGCGTGCGGAGATCGTCTCGCATGAACGGCGCACCTCCGACGTGGCGGTGCTGACGGTCCGCCCCGACCAGCCGTACCCCTTCCTCGCCGGCCAGTACGCCAGCCTGGAGACCCCCTGGTGGCCGCGGGTATGGCGGCACTACTCCTTCTCGTCCACCCCCCGTCCCGACGGCCTGCTGTCCTTCCACATCAGGGCCGTCCCGGCCGGCTGGGTCAGCAACGCGCTGGTGAACCGCGCCCGGCCGGGCGATGTCATCCGGCTCGGTCCTGCGGCCGGTTCCATGATTGTGGACCACAGCACTGACAACGGGCTGCTGTGCCTGGGCGGTGGCACCGGCATCGCCCCCATCAAGGCGCTGGTCGAGGATGTCGCCGAGCACGGCCGCAGGCGCCCCGTGGAGGTCTTCTACGGCGCGCGCAACGGCCGCGACCTCTACGACCTGGACAGCATGCTGGGGCTGCAGGAACGACACGCCTCATGGCTGTCGGTACGTCCTGTGGTGGACGACCCGCTGCCCGAGGCGGTACGGCGGTTCGGGCCGTGGCACGAGTACGACGCGTATCTGAGCGGGCCGCCCGGCATGATCCGCAGCGGGGTGGACACCCTGGTGCGCAGCGGCGTCCCCTCCCGGCGGATCCGCCACGACCTGGTCGAGGAACTCGTCGCGGCCGGCGACTGACCACCCTGACCACTCTGGCGGCTCTGCGGCCCGGACTGCCCCGATCTGCCCGGCCTGCCCCGGCCCGGGCGCAGCCGGTCTCAGCCCAGGTCGGGCGAGAGCAGTCCCAGCACACCCTCGATATTGGCGTCCAGGTAGTGCCGCAGGGTGAGCGGCACGATCTCGACGGAGGCCAGTCCGATCCGGCTGAACGGCACGCGCACGACGTCGTATTCGCCGCTGGGCTGCTCGATCTCGGGGCCGTGCCGCCGGTCGGGGTCCATGGAGGCCAGCCGGCAGACGAAGAAGTGCTGCACCTTGACGCCGTGCGAGCCGTCGTCGCCGATGTGCTCGATGGTGTCGACGAAGGCCGGGACGATGTCGGTGGCCTTGGCGCCCAGTTCCTCGTCGAGCTCGCGGTGCAGGGCGTCGACGATCGTGGCGTCCTCGGGCTCCACGCCGCCGCCGGGAGTGATCCAGTACGGGGACAGGCCCGGCTTGGTGCGCTTGATCAGGATCAGGTTCCAGCAGTCGCCGCCGCCGTCGAGCAGGATGGCACGGGCGGTGCGTTTGACCACGGGCCGGGTGGCCCCGGTCGGTGTGGCCGGTGATTCGGTGTCCGGGGGCATGCCAGAGATCTGCCGCGACAGGGCCGGCGGCAAACGCCTCCGGGGCGGCGAATCCGGAACGCGCCCGTCACCAGGACGAGGCGGCTCGCAGCAGGTGGTCGTGCGCCCGCGCGACGTTCGGCAGCGCCAGTGTGCCCGCGCGCACCGACAGGAAGTAGGTGCGCAGCGGCGGCAGCGGTGGGTCCAGCAGCGGCGCGACCCGCCCGGCGCCGATCGCCTCGCCGCACAGGTAGCGCGGCAGGACCGCCATGCCCACCCCGGCGACCACGCACTCCAGGACGGCCCGCAGGTCGGGGACGACGATCGCCGGGACGTGCGAGGTGCGGGCGTCGAAGACGGCCGACCAGTAGTGGGTCAGCAGCGGCAGCGACTCGTCGTACGAGATGACCGGCACCTCGTCGAGGACCGAGGGCCCGTGCGTGCGCACCGCGGCCGGGCCGCCGATCCGTTCCAGCCAGGCCGGGGCGGCGACCAGCACCTGCTCCTCGTCCCAGAGGGGGGTGGCGGCGAGCAGCCGGTCGCGGGGCTGCACGGTGCCGATGGCCAGGTCGTGGTGGCCGGCGGCGAGCCCGGCCAGCGCCTCGTCCTCGCGGCTGATGGTGATGCGCAGTTCCAGGCCCTCGCTGGCCAGCGAGGCGAGGGCGGGCAGCGCGCGCAGCGCGGTGAAGGTGGGCGGGCCGGCGAGGTGGAGGGTGCGGCCGCCGGACTCGTCGTCGAGTTCGTACTCGGCGATCTGGAGGAGGGCGTCCAGATGCGGGGCGACCTTGTGGGCGAGTTCGTCGCCGATGCTGGTGGGCGAGACGCCGCGCGGCAGGCGGTGGAAGAGCGGGCGGCCGACCTGGCGTTCGAGGGTGCGTATCTGGCCGGTGACGGCGGGCTGGGAGAGGCCGAGGAGCTGGGCGGCCCGGGTGAACGAGCCGGCCCGGTGCACGGTCACGAACGTCCGCAGCAGAGCCAGGTCCATCGGGGCGTCCCCTCCTAGTCCTGTCCTGGTCCGGTCCGCGACCGGTCCGCGAGTGGTCCGGTCGTGGTTCGTCGAAGCCGCAACTATAAATATATCGATAGGTCTGCATTGATTCCGTGATTGGACACTGACGCTGAGTCAACTAGCCTTGTTCGAGCGGATCTCCGCGCGTCCGCCATATGTCCAGGGTGGTCCGAGCCACGAGGGGGGAGGCTCGGGCCACCCATTCTGCGTAGGGCGTGCGTAGATATTTCTACTTGACCGCCACATCCAGGGCCTGCGTCACGTCCTGCACGATGTCGGCCGCGTCCTCCACACCCACCGAGAAACGGATGAACCCCTCCGGCACCGCGTCCCCGCCCCAGCGGGCCCGGCGTTCGGCGGTGCTGGTCACACTGCCGAAGCTGGTGGCCTCGGTGGCCAGCAGCAGCGCCCCGAGAAAACGCTCGGCGTGCTCCCGGTCCGGCAGGGTGAACGACACCACGCTCCCGAAGCGGTTCATCTGGGAGGCCGCCACCGCGTGCGAGGGGTCCTCCGGCAGCCCCGGGTGCCGCAGCCCCGTCACCTCGGGCCGCTTCCGCAACGCCACGGCCAGGGCCAGGGCGTTGGCTGCCTGGCGGTCCACCCGCAGCGCCAGCGTGGACAGCGACCGGTGCGCCAGCCAGGCCTCCATCGGCCCCGGGATCGCGCCCACCGTCTTGCGCCACAGCCTGACGGCGGCCGCCAGTTGGGGGCTGCGAGTGGTGACGTAGCCGAGCAGCAGATCGCCGTGGCCCGAGAGCGCCTTCGTACCGCTCGCGACGGAGAAGTCGGCCCCCAGGTCGAGCGGCCGCTGCCCGAGCGGCGTCGCCAGGGTGTTGTCCACCGCCACCAGCGCGCCCGCCGCGTGCGCGGCGCCGGCGAGGCGGCGGATGTCGCACACGTCCAGCCCCGGGTTGGACGGCGACTCGATCCACAGCAGCCTGGCACCGTCCAGGACGTCCAGCTGGGCGTCCGCCGCGGTCGGGGCGAGGCGCACCGAGACCCCGTAGGACTCCAGACGCCCCTGCAGGGAGCGGGTCGCCTGATAGCAGTCCGAGGGCAGGACGACGATGTCGCCCGAGCCGACCTGCGACAGCAGGACGGAGGAGACCGCCGCCATTCCGGAGGAGAACAGCAGCGTCTCGGCGGGCGCCTCCGGCGACTCCAGCGACGACAGGGCCTGCTCCAGCAAGGTCCAGGTCGGGTTCTCGTCGCGGGCGTAGGTGTACGGCCCGGTGGCCTCTCCCGGCAGGTGGTAGTGCGCCGCGAACACCGGGCCGGGCAGCGAGGGCTCGTACGGCTCGGTGGGCGGCCGCCCCGCGTGCACGCTGCGGGTGCTGTCGCCTGGCGTGCTGTCGTACTCGGTCATGGCCGCCTCCAGGGGCTCGGACAGGACAGGACTCCATCCAACCCGATGCCGTCAGTCCTCGTCGGGCAGGACCATGTGCAGCGCCCACGAGACGAGGCTGATGATCAGACCGCCGATGAGGGCAGCCCAGAAACCCTCCACATGGAAGTCCAGGTCCAGCTTGCCGGACAGCCAGGAGGTGAGCATCAGCATCAGGGCGTTCACGACCAGCGTGATCAGCCCCAGGGTGAGGATGAACAGCGGGAAGGACAGCAGCTTGACGATCGGCTTCACCAGCCAGTTGACGACGCCGAAGACGAGGGCGACCAGAACGAGGGTGAGCGCCTTGTGGCCGGTGCTGTCACCGGTGAGGGTGATGTTGTCGACCAGCCAGATGGCCACCCCCAGGGCGGCGGCGTTCGCGAGCGTCTTGACGACGAAGTTCTTCATGGCTGAGATCGTCGCAGAACTGATCGCAGAGGCAAGGGGCTGACCAGAGTGAAGGTATTCCGGCTGGACGACCTGGAGGCGGAGCGCGCCGCGAACAACGGGGCGTACCTGAGCTTTCTGCGCGAACGGAACATGTCGGCGGGGCTGTACGCGCTGAAGGCGGGCGAACTCGACCCGCAGAAACCGCACGCGCAGGACGAGATCTACCTGGTGGTCAGCGGCCGGGCGGCGATCACGGTGGGGGAGGAGACGACGTATGTGGCCAACGGCAGCGTGGTCTACGTCCCGGCCGGGACTCCGCACCGCTTCCATCACATCACCGAGGACCTGAAGGTCCTGGTGGTCTTCTCGCCCCCGGAGGGCTGAGCGCGCGGGCCTCTGCCCTGAGGCCGGGCCCTGAGCCTCTGCCCTGAGGCCGGGCCCTGAGCCTCTGCCCTGAGGCCGGGCCCTGAGCCTCTGCCCTGAGGCCGGGCCCTGAGCCTCTGCCCTGAGGCCGGGCCCTGAGCCTCTGCCCTGAGCCCTCTGCCCTGAAGCCCCGGCTCCGAGCCCCTGGTCCCTAGGGGGACGGTCAGGGACGGATAGGGTCTGCGGGGCCTCCACCCCGATGCCCCGTGGGCCTAGCCTGGGGGCAGTTTCGACATCCCGGAGGAAACGGTGAACGAATTTCTCGGCGGCTTGCCCTGGTGGGTCAAGTGGGTCGCGATCCCGGTGATCGCGATCGCGGTCTTCGGCGGCCTCGTCGGCAGCCTGCTCGGCCTGCTCTTCGGTCTGCTCTTCAAGGTGCTGGTCTTCGTCGCGCTGGTCGGCGGCCTGGTCTACGTGGTGAAGAAGTTCACCTCGTCCTCCTCGGACTCCCGCGACAGCTGGTGAGGCGCCGGGCACATCCGCTGTTTCACGTGAAACACGACATGTCCGGCGCCTCGTGCCCGTCAGTCCTTCAGCGGGACGTGTTCGGGGCGCCGGCCGTTAGGTGAGGGCGGGGCACCCCCGTCCTTGTCACCCATGGCCGCCAGCACCTGGCGGGCCAGACCCAGCCCGGTGCCGCCCATGGTGAGCGCCTTGGCGAACATCTCGGACATCCCGTCGGCGCCGTTGAGCAGCACCATGTGGTCGACGTTGCCGAACGCCTCGGCCCCGGCGCGGACGATCTCCGGCCAGTTCTCGGCGAGCTGCTGGGCGACGACCGCCTCCTGGTTCTCCGCGAGCGCGGCGGCCCGCGCCTTGATCGCCTCCGCCTCGGCCAGACCCTTAGCCTTCGCCGCCTCGGCCTCCGCGAGCCCGCGCGCCTGGGTCGCCGCGGCCTCGGCCTCACCCGTCGCACGGGTGGCGGCAGCGGACGCCTGACCGCTGACCCGGGTCATCTCGGCCCGCGCCGCGGCGGCGATCTTCACCTGGTTCGCCTCGGCGATCGCGGCCAGCTCGGTCTCCTTCGCCTTCGCCTCGGCTGCCGAGATCCGCGCGTCACGCTCGGCCTCGGCCCAGGTCCGCTTCTCGTACGCGGCCGCGTCGGCCGGCTTGCGAACGTCCACCTGGAGCTGCTGCTCGCGCCGCTGCGCCTCCAGCTCGGCGACCCGGGTCTCCTGGATCACCACCTCCTGCCGGGCCGCGGCCTCCGCCAGCGGACCGGCCTGCTGCGCCTTGGCGGCGGCCTTGTCCCGCTCGGCCTGGTATCCGGCCTGCTGGATCTCGCTGTCGCGGGTCGCCTCGGACATCCGGGCGGCGGCCTTCTGCTCGGCCTCGGTGGCCAGCCGGTCGGCCTCGGCCTGCGCGATACGCGCGTCCCGGTGGACGGCGGCGGCGTGCGGGGCCGCCAGGTTGCGGATGTAGCCGGTCGGGTCCTCGATCTCGTGGATCTGGAGCGAGTCGATGATCAGACCGAGCTTCTCCATCTCCGAGCCGGACGCGGCCCGGGTCTGGGCGGTGAGCTTGTCCCGGTCGCGGATCATCTCCTCGACCGTCAGACCACCCACGATCGACCGCAGATGACCGGAGAACACGTTGTGCACCCGGTCCCCCATGAACTTCTGCTGGTCGAGGAAGCGGCGGGCCGCGTTCGCGATCGACACGAAGTCGTCGCCCACCTTGAAGATCACCACACCCCGCACCTTCAGCGGGATGCCCTGCTTGGTCACGCAGTCCACGGACAGCTCGGCCTGGTTCAGGTCCAGCGACAGCTTGCGCACCGCCTGAACGCCCGGAACGACCAGCGTTCCGCGCCCGGTGACGATCCGGAAGCCCAGCCCCTCCTCCAGCCCCTCCGTACGGTGCTTGGAACCGGAGATGACCAGTGCCTCGTTGGGCTCGGCGACCCGCCACATGAGCTTGAACAGACCGATCAGGATGATGATTGCGGCGAGAACCATTCCCGCCACGACGCCGATGAGCATCGGCATACGCCCCCTTACGATGGCCCCGGACTGGGGCCGCACAGGGGAGTGTGCGCCTGCGCGGCGCGCGGGTGAAGACGCTTGCGATTCCTTGTCACAATCTTGATGCGCCTATGAATTCCCCCAGGTGGGAGGGGAGTTGCGCAGGGTCAGACGTAGGCGGGCGCGACGTACACCGTACGGGGCGCGTGGTACTCCACGACCACGATGGGGGTGCCGGTCTCGATCCGCTCCCCCGGCGTCACCGGATACGCCAGGAACGCCTCCGCGCCGCCCCGCACCCGCACGATCACCTCCCCGACCAGACCGGGGCCGATCGTCCCCGTCACCCTCCCGTGCAGCCCGACCATCTCGGCCATCGGACCTCGCCCCCTCACCTCGCGCGGCGCCGACGGCCCCCGCTGCTCCCCCCATTGTCGCGGTCCGCCGACACGACGAGGGCGGCCAGCGCCGTCGTCAGCGGCACCGACGCGACCAGCCCGATGCTGCCCACCAGGGTCCGTACGATCTCCTCGGCCACCAACTCGCTGCCCGCCACGTTCAGTACGCTGCGCTGCGCGATCGAGAACAGCAGCAGCAGCGGCAGGGCGGCGCCCGCGTAGGCCAGGACCAGGGTGTTGACCACCGACGCGATGTGGTCGCGGCCGATCCGCATCGCCGCGCCGTACAGCTTGCGCGGGCTCGCCCCGGGGTCGGCCTCCTTGAGCTCCCACACCGCCGAGGTCTGGGTGACCGTCACGTCGTCGAGCACACCGAGCGATCCGATGATGACGCCGGCCAGCAGCAGACCCCGGATCTCGATGCCGGGGTAGAGCGCGTGGATGGTGCCGGTCTCGTCGGAGGTGTTGCCGGTCAGATGGCTCCACCCGATGAAGACCGAGCCGAGCAGCCCGATCAGCAGCAGCGAGAAGAGTGTGCCGAGGACCGCCACCGAGGTGCGCGCGTTGAGGCCGTGGCACATGTAGAGCGCGATGAGCATGATCGCGCTGCTCCCGACCACCGCCACCAGCAGCGGATTCCCGCCGCCCAGGATCGCCGGGAGGATGAACACCGACAGGATGCCGAAGCTGATGACCAGCGCGATCAGTGCCAGCAGACCGCGCATCCGCCCGATGGCCACGACCGCGAGCGCGAAGACGCCGGCCAGTAGCCACAGCGGGAAGGCCCGGTCCACATCGGTCACCGAGTACTGCAGGTCCTTGGGCGCGCCGGGCGCGTAGGCGAGCAGCACCTTCTGGTCCAGGCTGTACTGCCGGGACTGGGTGGGCTGGACGATCTCGGTGAAGGTACGGCCCTTGTCCTTGCCGGAGGTGACCTCGACCGTCGCCTTCCGGCAGATCTCCGGGGAGGCGGACTGCGAGGCCGAGGGGGCCGCCGACGCTCCGGAGGCCGAACCGCCGCTGCCCGCGTTGACGTCGGAACATCTGACGTCGACGAGCTTGACGACCTGTCCGGACCGGGTCTGCTGGTCGAAGCCGACGCCGGTCCGCTCGTGCGCGGGCACCCCTCCCGGCCACAGCATGATCATCCCGGCCACGACCGCGGCGGCGAAGGGCACCAGGATCGCGGCGATGACCTTGCGCAGGTGCTTGGAGACCGGTGGGACGGGGCCGTGCGCATGGGAATGAGCGTGGGCGTGGGCATGCGCATGGCCGGGTGCGGGTGCGGGTGCGGCAGGGGCGGGTGGGTGATCGGACTCGGTGTTCACGGGCCGATCATCGCAAGACGCACTGGTGTGCGTGAGCGAAGACCCGCTAGCGTTGTGACACCTTTGCAAACCGCGGGAGCTCGGAGCACCGGGCTGAGAGGGCGCTGACGAAGAGCTGCGCCGACCGCTGAACCTGTTACCGGGTAATGCCGGCGTAGGGAGTGGGTCTCATGACCATGCAGGATGCACGCGTGCCCGAAAACGGCACCAGGACCATCGGCTGGCACAAGGGCTACGTGACCGGGTCCCGCCCGGACATCAGCGTCCCCGTCCGCCGAGTGCACCTGACCAACGGCCAGGACGTGACGCTGTACGACACGTCCGGCCCGTACACCGACCCGAACATCACCACCGACGTCCGCCGGGGCCTGCCGCCGCTCCGGGAGAGCTGGATCATCGCGCGCGGCGACACCGAGGAGTACCCCGGCCGGCCGGTCCGGCCCGAGGACGACGGCCTCCGGCACACCTCGCCGCGGGGTGGCCTGCGCAACCTCGACGCGGTCTTCCCCGGCCGCCCGCGCCTTCCCCGGCGCGGGCGCGGCGGGGGAGGTGCCGTCACCCAGCTCGCGTACGCCCGGCGGGGCGAGATCACCCCGGAGATGGAGTACGTCGCGATCCGCGAGAACGTCCTGCCCGAGGTCGTACGCGAGGAGATCGCCGCCGGGCGGGCCGTCCTCCCGGCCAACGTCAACCATCCCGAGATCGAGCCGATGATCATCGGCAAGCGGTTCCTGGTGAAGGTCAACGCCAACATCGGCAACTCGGCCGTCACCTCCTCCATCGAGGAGGAGGTGGACAAGATGACCTGGGCCACCCGTTGGGGCGCCGACACCGTCATGGACCTCTCCACCGGCCGCAACATCCACACCACGCGCGAGTGGGTGCTGCGCAACTCCCCCGTCCCCATCGGCACCGTCCCGCTCTACCAGGCGCTGGAGAAGGTCGACGGCAGGGCGGAGGAGCTGACCTGGGAGATGTACAAGGACACCGTCATCGAACAGGCCGAGCAGGGCGTCGACTACATGACCGTCCACGCCGGCGTGCTGCTGCGCTACGTGCCCCTGACCGCCCGTCGCAAGACCGGCATCGTCTCGCGGGGCGGCTCCATCATGGCCGCGTGGTGTCTGGCCCACCACAAGGAGAGCTTCCTCTACGAGAACTTCGAGGAACTCTGCGAGATCCTCGCCGCCTACGACGTCACGTACTCGCTCGGCGACGGCCTGCGCCCCGGCTCGATCGCCGACTCCAACGACGAGGCCCAGTTCGCGGAGCTGCGCACGCTGGGCGAGCTGAACACCGTCGCCAAGCGGCACGGCGTACAGACCATGATCGAGGGCCCGGGCCATGTCCCGATGCACAAGATCAAGGAGAACATCGACCTCCAGCAGGAGATCTGCGAGGAGGCGCCGTTCTACACCCTCGGCCCGCTGACCACCGACATCGCGCCCGCCTACGACCACATCACCTCGGGCATCGGCGCCGCGATGATCGCCTGGTGGGGCACGGCGATGCTCTGCTACGTCACCCCCAAGGAGCACCTGGGGCTGCCGGACCGTGACGACGTGAAGACCGGCGTCATCACGTACCGGATCGCGGCTCATGCCGCGGATCTGGCCAAGGGCCACCCGGGCGCGCAGGAATGGGACGACGCGCTGTCCGACGCCCGCTTCGAGTTCCGCTGGGAGGACCAGTTCAACCTGGCCCTCGACCCGGACACGGCCCGTGCCTTCCACGACGAGACGCTGCCCGCCGAGCCGGCGAAGACGGCGCACTTCTGCTCGATGTGCGGGCCCAGGTTCTGCAGCATGAGGATCAGCCAGGACATCCGGCGCGAGCACGGCGGCGATCCGGCGTCCTCCGACGGCCTCGACCCGGAGAAGGGCATGCGCCTGAAGTCCGAGGAGTTCGCCGCCTCCGGCAACCGGGTGTACCTGCCGATCGCCGACTGACCGGCCCGGCCCGGCCCGGTCACCGCGTCGGACAGGTGCCTAGTCCGGCTTGTTGTCCGGGCCGCCGAAGTCGGGGCTGGTGAAGTCGGGGCTGCTGAAACGCCGTCCCGGCCCCGGGGACTCCTCGGGGCCGGGACTGGTGAAGTCCGGCCGGGAGTACCCGAGCCGGGGCATCCGGGAGCCGCCGCCGCTGCCGCTGTCGTACGAGGAGGGGGCCGGGGCGGTGGCACGGGGGGCGGCGGCGGCCTTGGTGAGGGCCTCGGCGAGGAAGGGGAGCAGCCCGCGGTCGAGCAGGGCGTCACGCCAGACGGCGCGGGCGTAGGCGACCTCGGGCGGGAGCTCGTCGGGGCTGTCGTGGAGCGCGGTGGAGCCGTTGCGCAGCGCGGTGAGCAGCAGCCCGACCATGCCGATGACGACCCCGCAGGCCGCGACGGCGGCGAAGAGCCAGCCGATGTTGATCAGGGGCTGGGCGATGGCGGGCACCGGGTGGCCGATGCGCAGGGCGTAACCGGCGAGCAGGAAGATGACGGCGGCCGCGCCGGCCAGCATCGGCGTCAGAACGGCGGCGATGGCCAGGAACCCGGCCCCGGAGCCCCCGGGGTCGGTGACCGGGCCGGCGGCGGCCATGTATCCGATGCCGGTGCCGGGGGAGGCGGCCGCACCGACCGTGCCGAGCCGCGCCCGCTGCCGTTCCTCGGTGGCCTCACGCACCTGGTCGCGGATCCTGCGGTACTCCTGGTACTCGGGCGCGGCGCAGGCCGCGATGGGCTCGGCGGCACCGAGCGCCATGGTGCGCAGCTGCTCGGTGTTGAGCGGGTTGCCGCCCTCGCCCAGGGCGGCCTGGGTCTCGGCGGAGTGCAGCGCCTCGTCGAGGGCGCGCTCGAACTCCGCGCGGTCCTCGTTGAGCAGATACTGAGCGCTGTTCATGTGCATCCCCCGATGCTCCGTCTCCAGCGCCTCTCTCCGGAGCCCGGTCGGAAGCGGAAGAGAGCGTGCCTACGGATATTCCCGATGGTAGAGCGAGGAGGTGACAGCGTGACAGAGAGTTTGCGGAAAATGGCTGCTTAGGCCAGAAGTGGCAATTGCGCGACGAGCAGTTTGCCTTCCATGGTCACTCCGCCGTCCATCGCGACCGCAAGTTCGTCCGCGTACACATGCGGTCCCTCGATCACCGGTTGCGGCCGTTCCTCGCCGTCGCCCGCGTTCTCCCCGCCGGCCTCCCCGAGCAGGTACGGGATGGGGCTGTGGCCGTGCACGACCCGCTGTCCGCCGTAGGTGTCGAGCAGTTCGCGGGCGGCCTGCGGGCCGCCCTCGCCGCGGAAGGCGAAGCGCTTGGTGAACTTGCGGAACAGTTCCCAGCATTCGTCGGCGTCGCCGCGCTGGAGCACACCGGTGACGGCGTCGTTCATCGCGTCGATGGTGGAGCCGTACTCCAGGTACGCGGTCGTGTCGGAGTGCAGCAGCAGATGGCCGTCGGCCAGGGTGGCCGCGTCGAGCCGCGACATCCAGGCGACGTGGTGGTCCTGGAGCCGTTCCATGTCGGTGGTCTGGCCGCCGTTGAGCCGCCAGGCGGCGAGGAAGGAGGCGGTGCCGCCCACCGAGTGGACCGGCGTGTCGCCGAAGCGGTGGGCGCCCAGCAGCAGCAGTTCGTGGTTGCCCATGAGTGCCTTGCAGTAGCCGCCGGCCGCCGCCGCCTCGGCCGAGAGCTGCATGACCAGCTCGATGACGCCGATCCCGTCCGGGCCGCGGTCGGTGAAGTCGCCCAGGAACCACAGCCGGGCGGTGCCGGCCGCCCAGTGACCCTCGGTGTCGATCAGCCCGGTCGCGTGCAGCGCGTCGCGCAGCTCGCCCAGGTAGCCGTGGACGTCGCCGACCACGTACAGCGGTCCGGGAGTGGTGTCCCGGGGCGCGCTGATCACCGGTAGGTCGCGCTGGGTCGGGGTGTACTCCGGTGGGTACTCCTCGTGCGTTCCGTACGCCCCCGGCACGGGGGCGTCACCCGCCGCGGGGTACTCCCCCGCCGTGGGTGCGGGGACCAGCCGCATGTCGATCCGCGTCGGCTCGTAGCCGGTGGGCGTGCTGCCCTCCGGGCTCCAGCCGCCGGCCGTCCCTTGTACGGGTCCGTGACCGACCCCCTGAGTCATCGACCCCTCCACCTTCGCGCCGCCATCCGCCCATCATAGGAATGACGATGTCGCAGCGTGACACACCTGGCTACCAGGATTTCGGCGGGTGCCGACAAATCGTCACGCGCCGGGCGTTATTCCTCCGGACTGCGGGGCGGGCTGACCTTGGTGCGGGGCGGACGGCGCTGCGAGGAGGTGCGGACGATGAGGTCGGTGGGCATGACCTGCTGCACCGGACCGCTCGGAGCGGAGCCCTCGATGGCGTCGATGAGCAGTTGCACGACGGCGGTGCCGATCCGGCCGGGCTTGAGCGACAGGGTGGTGATCGGCGGCTCGGTCGTCGCGTAGACGCTGCTCTCGCTGCAGCAGACCAGCAGCAGGTCGTCCGGCACCCGCAGCCCGTATCGGCGGGCGGCTGCCAGCAGATCGGTGCCGTTGGGGTCGAAGAGCCCGTAGACGGCGTCCGGGCGGTCGGGGCGGGCGAGGAGGCGGTCGGCGGCGACGGCGCCCGCGCACGGGTCGTGGGCGGGGTAGGCCTCGTAGACCGGCTCCTGGCCGACGCGCCCGCACCAGTCGAGGTACGCGGTGGTGGACAGCCGGGTGTACGTGTCCGTGCTGGTGCCGGTGAGCAGCCCGATCCGGCGGGCGCCGGCGGCGGCCAGGTGGTCCAGGATGTCCAGGACGGCGGCCTCGTGGTCGTTGTCCACCCAGGCGTGCACCGGGAGGTTCCCCGCCGGGCGGCCGTCGCTGACCACCGGCACGCCCTGGCGCACCAGGTCGGTGACGACGGGGTCGTGGTCGGAGGGGTCGATGACGACCGTGCCGTCCAGCGCGACGTTGCTCCACACGTCGTGCCGCGACGACGCCGGCAGGATCACCAGGGCGTAGCCGCGGGCGAGCGCGGCCGAGGTCGCGGCCCGTGCCATCTCGGCGAAGTACGCGAACTCGGTGAAGGTGAAGGGTTCTTCCCCGTAGGTGGTCACGGTCAGGCCGATCAGGCCCGACCTCCCGGTGCGCAGTGTGCGGGCCGCCGCGGACGGGCGGTAGCCCAGCCGGTCGGCGACCTCGCGCACATGGCGGCGGGTGGCATCGGGCAGTCGGCCCTTGCCGTTGAGCGCGTCGGAGACAGTCGTGATCGAGACACCGGCCGCGGCGGCCACATCCCTGATGCCCGCCCGCTCCAGCCGGCGTCCGATCGGCCGGCTCGCCTGGTGGTTCCCTGCTGCTGTCATGGCGAGCCGATAGTAGGGCTCGGGTGGTCCTTTAGCGGGGCGTCACGGAGGCGGCTTGACAGATACGTTTCTGCATGGCTGAGGCAGGTCCAGGGCCTTATATTCACAGCCACCCACAGGATGTGAGGGTGCTTACGGGTGCCCGCAGGGTGATCTCCCGCCGCAAGCATGATATTTCGAAGACGTATCAACTCACCTGTACGAGGGATGCGCGCCAGGGGTCGCGCCACCGGCGCACGGTCGCGTGCCCGGCCCTCCCCGACTTCGCGCGCGCCCTCGTATGGTGTGGGCATGAACCCTCGCCTGCGCCCGGAACTGGACGGTATCCCCACCTACAAGCCGGGGCGCCCGCCGGCCGTGGCGGACGGGGTGACCGCCTACAAGCTGTCCTCCAACGAGAACCCGTACCCCCCGCTGCCGGGCGTGCTGGAAGCAGCGGTCGCCGCCGCCCGGTCCTTCAACCGCTACCCGGACATGGCCTGTACCGCCCTGCACGCCGAGCTGGCCGCCCGCTTCGCGGTGCCGGTCGAGCACATCGCGACGGGCACCGGCTCGGTCGGGGTCGCCCAGCAGCTCATCCAGGCGACCGCCGGGCCCGGCGACGAGGTGATCTACGCCTGGCGGTCCTTCGAGGCGTACCCGATCATCACGCAGATCAGCGGCGCCGCGTCGGTCCGGGTCCCGCTGGACGCCGCGGAGACGCACGACCTGGACGCGATGGCCGCCGCGATCACCGACCGCACCCGTCTGATCTTCGTCTGCAACCCCAACAACCCCACCGGCACCATCGTCCGCCGTGCCGCGCTGGAGCGCTTCCTCGACCGGGTGCCCTCGGACGTCCTGGTCGTCCTGGACGAGGCCTACGTCGAGTTCGTCCGCGCCGGCGGCAACGAGGGCGGGGCGGAGGGGTTCCCCGACGGCGTCTCGCTCTACCGCGACCGCCCCAACGTGGCCGTGCTGCGCACCTTCTCCAAGGCGTACGGACTGGCCGGGCTGCGCGTCGGCTTCGCCATCGCCCATGAGCCGGTGGCGGCGGCGCTGCGCAAGACCGCCGTGCCCTTCGGCGTGAGCCAGCTCGCGCAGGACGCGGCCGTCGCCTCGCTGCGCGCCGAGGCGGCGCTGCTGGAGCGGGTCGACGCGCTGGCCGCCGAGCGGACCCGGGTCCACGAGGGGCTCGCCGCGCAGGGCTGGACACTGCCCGAGGCGCAGGCCAACTTCGTCTGGCTGAGGCTGGGGGAGCGGACCGCCGACTTCGCCGCCGCGTGCGAGCGGGCCGGCGTGACGGTGCGGCCCTTCGCGGGCGAGGGCCTGCGGATCACCATCGGCGAGCCGGAGGCGAACGACGTGCTGCTGCGCACGGCGGAGGCCTTCCGCAAGGAGCTGTAGCTGTAGCGCCTGCGGCGGATCCGCCGACCGCGCCGACCGCGCCGACCGCGCCGACCGCGCCGACCGCGCCAACCGTGCCAACCGTGCCAACCGTGCCAACCGCGTCGACCGCGTCGGCCGATCCACCGCGTCGGCCGAACCGCCGTGCCGGCCGAACCGCCGTGCCGACCACCCACGTCAACCGACCTGCCTGGTAAAGAGGCCGGTCAGCCCTGGTTGCTCACCCGTTCGGCCCTCCTCACCCCCGGTGCGGAGGGCCGAAACTATGTGCGGCATACTGTCCTTGTGAATGCGTTCACTTTCACAAGCGCACCTGAAGCACCGCTCGGTAAGGAGGCGTGACGTGCAGCTCGCGCTGGACTCGGTCATCGTCGCGCGATGGCAATTCGGCATCACCACCGTCTACCATTTCCTCTTCATTCCACTGACGATCTCGCTCGCCGCGCTGACCGCCGGTCTGCAGACGGCCTGGGTGCGCAGCGGCAACGAGAAGTACCTCAGGGCGACCAAGTTCTGGGGCAAGCTGTTCCTGATCAACATCGCCATGGGTGTCGTCACCGGGATCGTCCAGGAGTTCCAGTTCGGTATGAACTGGTCGGACTACTCGCGCTTCGTCGGAGACGTCTTCGGCGCCCCGCTCGCCTTCGAGGCGCTGATCGCCTTCTTCTTCGAGTCCACCTTCATCGGACTGTGGATCTTCGGCTGGGACAAGCTGCCCCAGCGCATCCACCTCGCCTGCATCTGGGTGGTGTCCATCGGCACCATCCTGTCCGCGTACTTCATCCTGGCCGCCAACTCCTGGATGCAGCACCCGGTGGGCTACACCTACAACAAGGCCACCGGCCGCGCCGAACTCACCGACTTCTGGGCCGTGCTGAGCCAGAACACCACCCTGGTCGTGGTCTTCCACACACTCACCGCCGCCTTCCTGACCGGCGCCGCCTTCATGATCGGCATCGCGGCCTACCACCTCGCCCGCCGCAAGCACGTCGAGGTGATGCGGACCTCGCTGCGGCTGGCCCTGGTCACCGCCGTCGTCGCCGGAATGCTCACCGCGGTCAGCGGGGACCTGCTGGGCAAGGTGATGTTCAAGCAGCAGCCGATGAAGATGGCCGCCGCCGAGGCCCTGTGGGACGGCGAGTCCCCAGCACCCTTCTCGATCTTCGCCTACGGGGACGTGGACAAGGGCCACAACACCGTCGCCATCGAGGTCCCCGGACTGCTCTCCTTCCTCGCGAAGGACGACTTCACCTCGTACGTCCCCGGCATCAACGACGTCAACAAGGCCGAGCAGGCCGCGTACGGACCCGGCGACTACCGGCCCAACATCCCCACCGCCTACTGGGGTTTCCGGTGGATGATCGGCTTCGGCATGACGTCCTTCGCGGTCGGCCTGGCCGGCCTCTGGCTCACCCGCCGCAAGGTCTGGCTCGCGCCGGAGCACCGCACCGGCGACGACGAGCCACCGCATCTGATGCTCACCAGGAACAAGCAACTCGGCCCGGTGCTCTCGGCCTGGTACTGGCGGATCGGCCTGCTCACCATGGGCTTCCCGCTGATCGCCAACTCCTGGGGCTGGATCTTCACCGAGACCGGCCGCCAGCCCTGGGCCGTCTACGGCCTGCTCAAGACCGAGGACGCGGTGTCGCCGACCGTCTCGACCGGTGAGGTCCTCACCTCGCTCATCGTCTTCACCGCGCTGTACGGGATCCTCGCCGTCGTCGAGGTCAAGCTCCTGCTCAAGTACGCCAAGGCCGGGCCGCCCGAGCTGACCGAGGCGGACCTCAACCCGCCCACCAGGATCGGTGGCGACGACTCCGACGCCGACCGCCCGATGGCCTTCTCGTACTGAACCCGTACCGAGCACGAAGGGAGCTGACCGACGATGCACCTCCACCTCCATGACGTCTGGTTCGTCCTCATCGCCGTTCTGTGGACCGGCTACTTCTTCCTCGAAGGCTTCGACTTCGGGATCGGCATCCTCACCAAGGCCCTGGCCCGCGACCGCGCCGAGCGGCGGGTGCTGATCAACACCATCGGCCCGGTGTGGGACGGCAACGAGGTCTGGCTGCTCACCGCCGGCGGTGCGACCTTCGCCGCCTTCCCCGAGTGGTACGCCACCCTCTTCTCCGGTTTCTATCTGCCGCTGCTGCTCATCCTGGTCTGCCTCATCGTGCGCGGGGTCGCCTTCGAGTACCGCGCCAAGCGGCCGGAGGAACAGTGGCAGCGGAGGTGGGAGACCGCGATCTTCTGGACCTCGCTCCTCCCGGCCGTCCTGTGGGGCGTGGCCTTCGCCAACATCGTGCACGGCGTCAAGATCGACAAGGCGGGGAACTACGTCGGCGGTTTCTGGGACCTGATCAACGTCTACTCGGTCCTCGGCGGCCTGGTGACCCTGACCCTGTTCACCTTCCACGGCGCGGTCTTCGCCTCGCTCAAGACGCTCGGCGACATCCGTGAGCGGGCCCGCCGCTTCGCCACCGGCGCCGGGGCGGCGGCCGCCGTGTGCGCGCTGGCCTTCCTGGCCTGGACCCAGGCCGACGGTGGCGGCACCGGGAGCCTGGTGGCCGCGATCGTCGCCGTCGTGGCGCTGCTGGCGGCGCTCGGGGCCAACCTGCGGGGGCGCGAGGGCTGGTCGTTCAGCTTCTCCGGGATCACGATCGTGGCCGTGGTCGCGGTGCTCTTTCTGACCCTGTTCCCGGACGTCATGCCGTCCTCGCTGAACGACGCCTGGAGCCTGACGGTCACCAACGCGTCCTCGACGCCGTACACGCTGCGGATCATGACCTGGTGCGCGGGCATCGCGACCCCGATCGTCCTGCTCTACCAGAGCTGGACCTACTGGGTCTTCCGCAAGCGCATCGGCACCCAGCACATCGCCGACGCCGCCACGCACTGAGAGGTGTGTTTCACGTGAAACCGGTCGACCCCCGGCTGCTGCGCCACGCCCGCGCCTCCCGCGCGTTCGTCGCGGGCTCGGTGCTCCTCGGACTCGCCGGGGCGGGGCTGGTCATCGCCCAGGCCATGCTCATCGCCGAGATCGTCGTCGGGGGCTTCCAGGACGGCCTCGACGCCGCCGGGCTGCGCACCCCGCTGCTGCTGCTCGCCGCCGTCGCGGCCGGCCGGGCGGCCGTCGCCTGGCTCACCGAACTGTGCGCCCACCGGGCCTCCGCGACCGTCAAGTCCCAGCTGCGCGGGCGGCTGCTGGCGCGGGCCACCGAGCTGGGGCCCTCCTGGCTCACCACGCAGCGCTCCGGTGAGCTCACCACCCTCGCCACGCGCGGCGTCGACGCCCTCGACGACTACTTCTCGCGGTACCTGCCGCAGCTCGGTCTCGCCGTCGTCGTCCCGGTCGCGGTGCTGGCCCGGATCGTCACCGAGGACTGGATCTCCGCCGCGACGATCGCGGTCACCCTGCCGCTCATCCCCGCCTTCATGGTGCTCATCGGCTGGGCCACCCAGAGCCGCATGGACCGCCAGTGGAAGCTGCTGAGCCGGCTGTCCGGGCACTTCCTCGACGTCGTGGCCGGCCTTCCCACGCTCAAGGTCTTCGGCCGTGCCAAGGCCCAGGCCGAATCCATCCGGGCCATCACCGGTGACTACCGGCGGGCGACACTGCGCACGCTGCGCATCGCCTTCATCTCCTCCTTCGCGCTGGAGCTGCTGTCCACACTGTCCGTCGCGCTGGTCGCCGTCGGCATCGGCATGCGGCTCGTCAACGGTCGACTCGACCTGTACACGGGGCTGGTGATCCTGGTCCTCGCCCCCGAGGCGTATCTGCCGCTGCGGCAGGTCGGCACGCACTACCACGCGGCGGCGGAAGGGCTGGCCGCCGCCGAGGAGGTCTTCGCCGTCCTGGAGACCGCGCCGCCCGTGCGCGGCACCCTGCCGGCGCCCGACCCGCGCACGGTCAACGTCACCCTCGACGGTCTGGCGGTGGCGGGCCGGCTGCCCGAGACCTCGCTGACCCTCTCCCCCGGGGAGACGGTCGCCCTGACCGGGCCCAGCGGCGTCGGCAAGACCACACTGCTCAACACGCTGCTCGGCTTCACCCGGCCGACCTCCGGCCGGGTCCTCGTGGACGGCCACGACCTGGCCGCGTACGACCTCGCGGGCTGGCACCGGCACATCGCCTGGGTCCCCCAGCACCCCCACCTCTTCCCCGGCACCGTCGCCGACAACGTCCGCCTGGCCCGCCCCGGCGCCACGGACGCCGAGGTGCGCGCCGCGCTGACCGAGGCCGGCGCCCCCGACCTCGACCCCGCCACCGGGCTGGGCGAGTCCGGCGCCGGGCTCTCGGCCGGCCAGCGGCAACGCATCGCCCTGGCCCGGGCCTTCCTCGCCGACCGGCCACTGCTGCTGCTGGACGAGCCCACGGCGAACCTCGACGGTGACACGGAGGCGGCCGTGGTGGCCGCCGTCGCCCGGCTCGCGGTGGGCCGTACGGTGCTGATGGTGGTGCACCGGCCCGCGCTGCTGGCCGTCGCCGACCGCACCGTCCGGCTGGGCGTCTCCCCGTCCGCCCAGGAACCCCGGCCCGTGGACGCGGCCCGGCCGCCCGTCGCTCCCCCGGCCGCCGACGTCCTCGACACCACCGCCGACCCCGGTGCGGCCGCCGCCGCCCTCGCGGCCGGGCATCCGGCGACGGACCGTACCGCCCTGCGGCGGGTCCGCCGCACAGCGGCCCCCGAGGGCCCCCGATTCGCGCTGGCCCTCGCCCTGGGAGCGCTGGCGCTGCTCTGTGCCACCGGGCTGATGGCGACCTCCGGCTGGCTGATCTCCCGTGCCTCGCAGCAGCCGCCGGTCCTGTATCTCATGGTCGCCGTCACCGCGACCCGGGCGTTCGGCATCGGACGCGCCGCGTTCAGGTATGCCGAGCGGCTCACCGCCCACGACGCGGTCTTCCGGGCCCTGGCCGGGCTCCGGGTGGCCGTCTACCGCCGCCTGGAACGCCTCGCGCCGGCCGGGCTGCGCGGGACGAGCCGGGGGGATCTGCTGTCCCGGCTGGTCGCGGACGTGGACAGCCTCCAGGACTACTTCCTGCGGTGGCTGCTGCCCGCCGCCACCGCCGCCACCGCCGCCGTTGTCACCGTCGGCTTCACCGCCTGGCTGCTCCCCGGGGCGGGGGCGGCCCTCGCGGTCGGGCTGCTGGCCGCCGGAGCCGGGGTGCCCGCGCTCGCGGTGGCCGTGGCGCGTCGCGCGGAGCGCCGTATCGCCCCCGCCCGGGGCGAGCTGGCGACGCGCACCCTGGGCCTGCTCACCGGCAGCGCCGAGGTGACGGTCGCGGGAGCGATGCCCGCCCGGATCGAGGCGGCCACCAGGGCCGACTGCGCCCTCACCGCCGCCGCCGCCCGCTCGGCCGCCGGGACGGCCCTGGGCGCCGGGCTGTCCGCGCTGGTCACCGGTATGACGGTGGTGGTCTGCGCCTTCGCCGGGGTACAGGCGGTCGCGGCGGGCCGGTTGCAGGGCGTGGCGCTGGCGGTGGTCGTCCTCACTCCGCTCGCCGCGTTCGAGGCGGTCGCGGGTATGCCGTCGGCCGCCCAGCACCGGCAGCGCAGCCGCCGGGCGGCGGGCCGGGTGTACGAGATCCTCGACGCGCCGCTGCCGGTCGGCGAACCGGACCGTCCGGCGCCGGCGCCGCAGTCGCCCTTCCCCCTCGCCGTACGCGGTCTGACGGCCCGGTACCCCGGGCAGGCCCGGCCGGCGCTCGACGGCGTCGACCTGGACCTCGCCCCCGGCCGCCGGGTCGCCGTCGTGGGCCCCTCCGGTTCGGGCAAGACGACGCTGGCGCAGGTGCTGCTCCGCTTCCTCGACCGCGAGAGCGGCACCTACACCCTGGCCGGCCAGGACGCGGCCGCCCTCGACGGCGACGCCGTACGCCGGCTGGTCGGGCTCTGCGCCCAGGACGCACACATGTTCGACAGTACGGTCCGGGAGAACCTCCGGCTGGCCCGGCCCGGAGCCCCCGACGCCGATCTGCGCCACGCGCTGGCCGCGGCCCGCCTGGGCCTCGACCTCGATGTGGCCGTCGGCGAGCACGGCGCCCGGCTGTCCGGCGGACAGCGGCAGCGCCTCGCCCTGGCCCGCGCCCTGCTCGCCGACTTCCCCGTCCTCGTCCTGGACGAGCCCGCCGAGCATCTCGACCTGCCCACCGCCGACGCCCTCACGGCCGACCTGCTGGCCGCCACCGCCGGCCGGACGACGCTGCTCATCACCCACCGCCTCCACGGCCTGGCGGCGGTCGACGAGATCGTGGTGCTCGCGCACGGCCGGGTCGTCCAGCGCGGTACGTACCAGGAGCTGGCCGCGGCCGACGGCCCGTTCCGCCGGACGCTGGACGTGGAGCGCGCCGCCGATCTGCTGGCCGTCTGACCGCTGCCCCGGGCCGTACGCTCGGCGCCATGGCAGAACGCCTCGCCAGGCTGCTGGATGCCGTGGGCTCGGTCGGCCACGCCCTGCTCACCGACGACGCGGACTCCGCCCTGGACACCGTCGCGGCCGAGGCCCGCCGGCTCGCCGGAGCCGACGCCGGACTGGTGCTGCTGCCCACCGGCGAGGGCGGCCTGGAGGTCGTCGCGGCCTCCGCCGACCGGCCGCAGGGCCTGGTAGGTACCCTCGTAGAGCCGGACAGCCCGGTCGTGGCGCAGCTGCTGGCGGGAGTGCCGGTGTTCGTCGACGACTCGGCGACCGACCCCAGGATGACCACGGCCATCGCACCCCGCTTCGGCCCCACCATGATGCTGCCGCTGCGCAGCGGCAGCCGCGTCATGGGCACCCTCGTCCTGCCCCGCCTGCGCGGCGGGCCCTGCTACACCGAGGAGGAGCGCTTCTTCGCCACCTGGTTCGCCGCGCAGGCCACCCTCGCGCTGCTCCTGGCCGACGCGCAGCGCGGCCGTGAGCGGCTCGCGGTCTACGAGGAACGCGACCGTATCGCCCGTGACCTGCACGACCTCGTCATCCAGCGGCTCTTCGCCACCGGTCTGATGCTGCAGGGCGCCCGGCGCCGTGCCGAGGACCCGACCGCCGGTGCCGAGGTACGAGACGGCATCGGCCGCGCCGTGGACGAGTTGGACGCCACCATCCAGGAGGTGCGCACCGCGATCTTCGCCCTCCAGCAGAGCCCCACCGAGGCCCCCTCCGGCCTGCGCACCCGCGTACTGCGCGAGGTCAGCACGGTCGCCGTGCCGCTGGGCTTCCAGCCCTCCGTACGGTTCGTGGGGGCCGTCGAGGCGCGGGTCGGCGAGCTGGGCGCGAAGAACCTCGTGGCCGCGCTGCGCGAGACGCTGTCCAACGCCCTCCGGCACGCCGAGGCCTCCCGTATCGACGTGGTCATCGACGCCACCGCGGTCCTCGACGACGGCACCGCCGCCGTCCGGCTCCTGGTCTCCGACGACGGCGTCGGCATCCCCGCGGGCGGCCGCCGCAGCGGCCTCAGCAACCTGGCCCGCCGCGCCGAGTCCCTGGGCGGCACCGCCACCTACGGGCCCCGCCCGGACGGCCTGGGCACGGCGGTCGTGTGGGAGGTCCCGCTCTAGCGAGTGCGGTGGCGGCAGGCGTTCGCCGGGTTGCGCGGCCGGCCGTTCACCGGACGGACCCGGTGAACCAACGCGGGCACCGCGCTATCGCCCCGTGGCCAGGATCTGTTCGATGACGGCGGCCACCCCGTCCTCCTCGTTCGCCCCGGTGCGGTGCGTGGTCGCCGCCAGTACGTCGGGGTGCGCGTTGGCGACCGCGTACGAGGTGCCGGACCACGACAGCATCTCCAGGTCGTTGGGCATGTCCCCGAACGACACGACCTCCTCGGCCGCGATGCCGCGCTCCGCGCAACATCGTGCCAGCGTGGTGGCCTTGCTCACCCCACGTCCGCTGATCTCCAGCAGCGCCGAGGGGCTGCTCCGGGTGATCTCCGCGTAGCTGCCCGCCACCGCGCGCGCGGTGCCCAGGAAGAGGTCCGGATCGATGTCCGGGTGCTTGGCCAGCAGCTTCAGCAGCGGCTGATGCGCCGCGGATGTGTCGAGCAGCAGTTCCTCCACCGGTGCCACGACGGCCTCCTCGCCCGGGGAGTACGGGACGTACGACGGGTCGTAGGCGAAGCCCCCGGTGCGCTCGATCGCGAACGCCGTTCCCGGCACGGCGGCCCGCAGGGCCTCCAGCACGCGCAGGGCGTCCCGCGCGTCCAGCGGATAGGCGGCGAGCAGCCGGTCGCGGCGCAGGTCGTAGACGGCCGCGCCGTTGGCGACTATCGCGACGCCGTGGCCCGCGGTGTGCTCGGCGACGACGCTCATCCACCGGGCCGGGCGTCCCGTGACGAAGAAGACCTCGATCCCGGCGGCCTCGGCGGCGGCGAGGGCCGCGATCGTCCGGGCCGACACCGTCTTGTCGTCGCGCAGCAGCGTCCCGTCGAGGTCGGTGGCGATCAGCCGCGGCGTCGACGCCGGGGCGGGTGCGGCGGTGGTCCGGGGTAGCTCGGTGGCTGAGGTCACGCGTTACATCCTCCTGTATACGGTTCCGGGGTGCTGGGTGCGACCAGTGCAGCACGGAGCGCGGCCGATTGTCAGTGCCGGGTGCCACCATCAGGACATGGAGAAAGCAGAGCACGCCGACCGTGAACCGGTGCTGCTGGGCGACGCTTTGGGTACCGTCCTCGACGGCATCCGCTTCGCCGCGAGCACCTCGACCGACCACCCCGCCGACCTGCCCGCCGAGCCGCCCGCCGTGATCCCGCTCTGGCGGCGCCAGGCACGTGGCCGGGAACGCCACGACGCACGGGAAACACGGGACACACGAAACACACGGGAGAGGGAGCGCAGAGAGGTCAGCTGAGCGCCGCGAGCTGGGCCGGCCCCTCGGTGGCGATCCGCTCGAAAACGTCCTGATCCGTGCCGAACACCGAATCCGGCACCGGCCAGTGGACCACGATCTCCGTGATCCCGATCTCCGCGTAGCGCCCCGCGTAGTCCACGAAGGCGTCCAGCGAGTCCAGGGGCCGCTCCGCCGTCGACCCCTGCAACAGGACGCGCTCCAGCCCGGCCGGGTCGCGGCCGGTCTCGGCGCAGGCGGCCGCCAGCCCTTCCAGCTGCCGTGCGATCACCGCGGGGCACTCCGCCACCGGTACGTCCCCCGGCCCGCGCGGATCACCGTAGGTCACCCAGGCCTGCCCGTGCAGCGCCGCCACCTTCAGACCGCGCGGCCCCGTCGCCGCCACCGCGAACGGGATCCGGGGCCGCTGGACGCACCCAGGGATGTTCCGTACCTCACCCGCCGAGTAGAACCGGCCCTCGGCGGTCACCACGGGCTCCGTCAGCAGCCGGTCCAGCAGCGGCACGAACTCCCCGAACCGGTCCGCCCGCTCCCGCGCCGACCACGGCTCCTGCCCCAGTGCCGTGGCGTCGAAGCCGCTCCCGCCGGCCCCGATGCCGAGGGTGATCCGGCCGTCGCTGATGTCGTCCAGCGTGATCAGGTCCTTGGCCAGCGTCACCGGATGCCGGAAGTTCGGCGAGGTCACCAGGGTGCCCAAACGGATACTCTCCGTAGCCGTCGCTGCGGCTGTCAGCGTCGGCACCGCGCCGAACCACGGCTCGTCCCGGAAGGACCGCCAGGACAGATGGTCGTAGGTGTACGCCGTGTGGAAGCCGAGGTCCTCGGCTCGCCGCCAGACCTTCTGGCCCTCGGTCCAGCGGTGGATGGGCAGGATGACAGTGCTCAGACGCATGCTCCGACCCTATGCGCCTGCCCCGGGCGGGCGGGCCGCACGGGGACAGAGGGTCGTTTTGGGCCGATCGGGTGGCGTTCATGTGTATATCGGCGAACCCGGGGTGCGGCTTCCGGAATTCCGTGCTCGCTTTCCGCATCATCGGAGGAACGTGATCCACGAGGTATGAGGAAGTGAGAGGCCATGGCTGCCACCGCCACTGTCACGACGTTCTGGAACGTCTTCGTCACCGCACTTCTCAGGTGCGTCGCCGCACTGGGCTTCGGCGTCCGGCCCGAGCAGAGGCCGGAGCCGAAGGCTGCCGCGGCCCCGGACGTCATCCGCGGCGCCGCCCGGGTCGCCATCCCCGCTCCCCGGTCGTTCGAGCCTCGGCGCGACCGGTCCCGGCCGCCGACGATGAAGCAGCGGATCCGCGCCGAGGCGCACGGTTCCTCCCCGTCCGCCCGCAGTCTGCCGGACGACCTCGCCGACCTCGCCGACGGGGCCGACAGTGCCGGTATCGCCGGTATCGCCGACACGGGTCCTGCGGCGAGCGCCGCGCTCGCCTGATGGCGCTCCGGTCAGTCGTCGTGCCTGCCGTCCCTGCCGTCCCTGCCGTCCCCGTTGTTTCCGGTGTCGATCCGGTTCGCCGTGACCTCGCCCGTTGTGGTGCTGACGGTCACATCGTCTCCTTGCCGTCCTTGCCCTGGATCTCGATGTCCCAGGCCGAGCCAGTGCCGTGGTCGTCGTCGAGGTCGGCGGAGGTGGCTGTGCCCGGGACCGTGGACAGAGCGGCACGGATGGCCGCGGTGATGTCGGTGTCCGAGGCCGCAGCGGCGTCGTGTCCGGTCCGGTCCGCGTTGTCGGAGACCGTGGTGGTGCCCGTCGCGCGGGTGGCGGTGACGCCGTCGTCGTCGCTGGTGAGCGCGAACGCGGTGGCGGTGCCTCCGGTGGCCAGCACAGCGGCGGTGATACCGGCGATCAGTGCCTTGCGTTTCATGATGATTCCTCCCGAGACATAACTGTTGTTGGCCATGCGGCTGCTGATCGTTGAGGACGAGAAGAGACTCGCCACGTCCCTCGCACGGGGCCTGACGGCGGAGGGATTCGCCGTCGATGTCGTCCATGACGGGCTCTCGGGACTGCGACGCGCGACCGACGGGTCGTACGACCTGATCGTGCTGGACGTCATGCTGCCCAAGATGAACGGCTACCGCGTCTGCGCGGCCTTGCGCGCGGCCGGCGACGAGACGCCCATCCTGATGCTGACCGCGAAGGACGGTGAGTACGACGAGGCCGAGGGCCTCGACACGGGCGCCGACGACTATCTGACGAAGCCCTTCGCGTACGTGGTGCTGGTGGCCAGGATCCGCGCCCTGCTGCGCCGGCGTACGCGCGGTGCGCGCGGCGAGATCCGGGCCGGGAGCCTGGTGCTGGATCCGGCGAGCCGCCGGGTCACCCAGGACGGCGAGGAAGTGGAGCTGACGGCAAGGGAGTTCGCGGTACTGGAGCAACTGGCGCTGCGCGCCGGGGAGGTGATGTCGAAGGCCGAGATCCTGGAGCACGTCTGGGACTTCGCGTACGACGGCGACCCGAACATCGTCGAGGTCTACGTCAGCTCGCTGCGGCGCAAGCCCGGTCCGGGCACCATCGTGACGCTGCGCGGCGCGGGATACCGGCTGTGAGATCCGTACGCGCGCGTACGGCGCTGTTCGCCACCGCCGTTGTCGCCGTGGGCGCTGGTCGCCGCCGGAGTGGCGGTGGTCCTCACGCTGCGCTCCGACCTGACGGGACGGGCCGGGCTCCGGGCCGAGCTCAAGGCCGAGCTCAAGGCCGAGCTCAAGGCCGAGCTCAAGGCCCGGGAGATCGGCACGGCGATCGCCGTCGGCACGGCGTACGACCGGCTGGAGCTGCCGGACGCCGAGGACTTCCCGGTACGGGTGGTGGCCGCGGACGGGCGCCGGCTCGCCGCGGGGGAGGACCTGGGGGCGGTCAGAGGCGTCGCCCTGCCCGTCGCGGAGCCGTCTCCCACCGCCACCGCCGCCGCGACCGGTGACGACGGCAGCGACGATGACGATGACGATGACGGCAGCGACAGGCACGGCCACGGCGGCAACGGCACCGCCACCGTCGACGGCCACACCGCGGAGTACCGGTTCGCCTCGGTCCGCGCGACGACCCCCGGCGGCGAGACCGTCACCGTCCAGGCAGGCTCGCCGCTCGCCGCCGAGCGGGACGCGGTGAGCACGGTGACCGGGTCGATGCTGATCGGGCTGCCGTTGCTGCTGGTCGTGGTGGCGGGGGTGACCTGGCTGGTCACCCGGCGGGCGCTGCGGCCGGTGGAGGCCATCCGTGCCGAGATGGCCGCGATCACGGCCAGCACCGATCTGCGGCGCCGGGTGCCCGAGCCGCCGTCGCGCGACGAGGTGGCCCGCCTCGCCCGATCCACGAACCTGACGCTGGCGGTCCTGGAGGCCTTCGTGGAGCACCAGCGCCGCTTTGTCGCCGACGCCTCGCGAACTGCGCAACCCGATCGCCTCGTTGCGCACGCAGCTGGAGGTCGCCGCCGCGCATCCCGAGCTGCTGGACCTGGACGGAGCCGTCGAGGACGTCGTACGTCTTCAGCGTCTCGCCACCGATCTGCTGCTGCTCGCCCGGCTCGACGCGGGCGAGGGGCCGGTCGCGCCGGAGCGCGAGGTCGCGCTGGACGTCCTGGTGCGGGAGGAGGTCATGGTCCGGCGCACGGACCGGCTGCCCGTCGTCGTACGGGTCGAGGAGGCGGCGCCGGCTGTCCGGTGGAGCCGTTCGCAGCTGGCGCGGGTGCTCGGGAACCTGGCCTCGACGACGCCCGCGCCCGCGACGGGGCCGGCGACGGCGGAGCCGGGCTCGGCCTGGCCATCGTGCGGGACGTCGTACGCGGGCACGGCGGCGGCGTCGCAGTACACGAGGCGGTCCACGTCACCGGCCGGGCCCCGGCCCCGGGTGCCCGGTTCGTCGTCAGGCTGCCGGCGGCCCGCCCCACCGCAGGGTGTACGTCCCTTACGGGACAGTCCGCCCGGAGTACTAGAGACAACCGCCCCCTGGGCTGACGACGGGTGTGGCGCAGGCCACTAACGTCGGAGCCGTGACTGTGATCGCCACTGAAGGCCTGACGAAGCGGTACCCGAGGGTGACCGCGCTGGACCGGCTGACCGTTGACATCAAACCCGGGGTGACCGGGCTTGTCGGGGCCAACGGAGCCGGTAAATCGACGCTGATCAAGATTCTGCTGGGACTGCTGCCCGCCAGCGAGGGCACGGCACGGGTACTGGGGCTGGATGTGGCGACGGAGGGCGCGGCGATCCGTGCCGGTGTCGGGTACATGCCGGAACACGACTGCCTGCCGCCCGACGTGTCGGCGACGGAGTTCGTCGTCCACATGGCGCGCATGTCGGGCATGCCGGCGACGGCCGCCCGCGAGCGCACCGCCGACACCCTGCGCCATGTCGGTCTGTACGAGGAGCGGTACCGGCCCATCGGGGGCTACTCGACCGGTATGAAGCAGCGGGTGAAGCTCGCGCAGGCCCTGGTCCACGATCCGCGGCTGGTGCTGCTGGACGAGCCGACGAACGGCCTGGACCCGGTGGGCCGGGACGAGATGCTGGGGCTGATCCGGCGGGTCCACACGGACTTCGGGATCTCGGTGCTCGTCACCTCGCACCTCCTCGGCGAGCTGGAGCGGACCAGCGACCACATCGTCGTCGTCGACGGCGGGACGCTGCTGCGCGCGGACTCCACGAGCGACTTCACCCAGGCCACCGCCGCGCTCGCGGTGGAGGTGACCGACCACGAGCAGCAGTTGCTCGAAAAACTCACCGCCGCCGGTCTGACGGCACACGCCGACGGCCGGCTGCTGCTGGTCGACATCGTGGGCGACGAGTCGTACGACGCCGTGCGCGACGCGGTCGCGGAGCTGGGCGTCGGCCTGGTGCGCATGGAGCAGCGGCGGCACCGCATCGCCGAGATCTTCCGGGGAGAGGGGACTGGCCATGAGCACAGCGCAGCCTGAGGCCGCGCCCGATGTCATCCATGACATCGGCTACCGCCACTACGACGGCCCGCGCCTGGGCCGGGCGTACGCGCGCCGGTCGCTGTACTCGCAGAGCCTGCGCGGGGCGTACGGCCTGGGCCGGTCGGCGAAGTCCAAGGTATTGCCGATGATCCTGTTCGCGGTGATGTGCGTGCCCGCGGCGATCATCGTGGCGGTGGCGATCGGCACCGGCATGACCAGTCTGCCGGTGCAGTACACCCGGTACGCGATCATCATGCAGGCGGTGATCAGCCTCTTCCTGGCCGCCCAGGCCCCGCAGTCGGTCTCGCTCGACCTGCGTTTCAAGGTCACTCCGCTGTACTTCTCGCGCCCCATCGAGCGGGTCGACTACGTCGCCGCGAAGTACGCGGCGCTCGCGACGGCGCTGTTCGCGCTCACCGCCGTGCCCGTCACCATCCTCTACGTCGGGGCGCTGCTGGCGAAGTTCGACTTCGGCGACCAGACCGCCGGCTTCGGGAAGGCGCTCGTCGCCGAGCTGCTGCTGTCGCTGCTCTACGCGGGCCTCGGTCTGCTGATCGCGGCCCTGACCCCGCGCCGGGGCTTCGGTGTCGCGGCGATCATCGCGGTCTTCACCCTCTCCTACGGCGCGGTCACCAGCGTCCAGGCGGTGGCCTCGGTGCAGGAGCAGCCGGGGGCGATCGGCTGGCTGGGCCTGTTCTCCCCGGTGACCCTGGTCGACGGGGTGCAGACGTGGTGGCTGGGTGCCTCGTCCTCGTACGTCGACGGGGCCGGGCCCGACTCGGCGTTGGCCGGGGTGGTCTTCCTGCTCGTCCTGCTCGCCCTGATCGCGGGTTCGTTCGGCCTGCTGATGCGCCGCTACCGGAAGGTCGGACTGTAGTGACCACCTTGTCCATCGACCATGTGTCCCGCTGGTTCGGGAACGTCGTGGCCGTCAACGACGTCACGATGACCATCGGCCCCGGGGTGACGGGTCTGCTCGGCCCCAACGGTGCCGGCAAGTCGACGCTGATCAACATGATGGGTGGCTTCCTGGCCCCCTCCACCGGCAGCGTCACCCTCGACGGCACGGTGATCTGGCGGAACGAGCGGGTGTACCGGCAGATCGGGATCGTGCCGGAGCGGGAGGCGATGTACGACTTCCTCACCGCCCGTGAGTTCGTGGTCGCCAACGCCGAGTTGCACGGCCTGCCCGATCCGGGCGCCGCCGCGCGGCGGGCGCTCGCCACCGTGGAGATGGAGTACGCGCAGGACCGCAAGGTGGCGACGTACAGCAAGGGCATGCGGCAGCGCGTGAAGATGGCCTCCGCCCTGGTCCACGATCCCGATGTGCTGCTGCTGGACGAGCCGTTCAACGGGATGGACCCGCGGCAGCGGCTGCAACTGATGGACCTGCTGCGGCAGATGGGCGCCGACGGCCGCACGGTGCTGTTCTCCTCGCACATCCTGGAGGAGGTGGAGCAGCTCGCCGGCCATATCGAGGTCGTGGTGGCCGGGCGGCATGCGGCGTCCGGGGACTTCCGCAAGATCCGGCGGCTGATGACGGACCGCCCGCACCGCTATCTCGTACGGTCCAGTGACGACCGGGCGCTGGCCTCGGCGCTGATCGCGGACGACTCGACCGCCGGTATCGAACTGGACTGGCACGAGAAGGCGTTGCGCGTGCAGGCGATCGACTTCACCGGCTTCACCGAGCTGCTGCCGCGCGTCGCCCGTGAACAGGGCATCAGGCTCTACACGGTCTCGCCGAGCGACGAATCCCTGGAGAGCGTCTTCTCCTACCTGGTCACGGCGTAAGGAGCCGATGCGATGTCCTCCCTCTACCATCCGACCGTGGCCCGGCTCACCTACAAGGCACTGCTCGGCCGCCGTCGCGCGCTGATTCTCTTCGCGCTCCCGTTGCTGCTCATCGTGATCTCGGCCGCCGTGCGGGCCCTGACCGGAGCGGACGACTCGACCGCCTCCGAGATCCTCGGCGGTTTCGCGCTGGCCACGATGGTGCCGCTGATCGGGGTGATCGCCGGCACCGGCGCGATCGGGCCGGAGATCGACGACGGGTCGATCGTCTATCTGCTGGCCAAGCCGCTGAAGCGGCCGACCATCATCCTCACCAAGCTCGTGGTCGCGGTCGGCGTCTCGGTGGTCTTCTCGGCGGTGCCGACGATCATCGCGGGCTTCATCCTCAACGGCAACAGCCAGAATCTGGCCTTCGCCTTCGGTGCCGCGGCGGCCGCGGCCTCGGTCGCGTACAGCGCGGTGTTCCTGCTGCTCGGGGTGGTCACCCGGCAGGCGGTGGTCTTCGGACTGGTCTACGCGCTGGTCTGGGAGTCGCTGATCGGCAACCTGGTGCCGGGGGCGCGGACGCTGAGCGTGCAGCAGTGGGCGCTGGCGCTGGCGCAGCGGATCGCCGGTGACAGCGGCACGGTCAGTTCGGACGTGGGCCTGCCGCTGGCGCTGGTGCTGCTGGTGGGGGTCACCGTGGCCGGTACCTGGTTCGCCGGGCAGAAGCTGCGGGGGCTGACCCTGGCGGGCGAGGAGTAGCCCGGCCGGTCGGGTACCGCTGGTTGGCCCGGACGGGTGGTCTTCGGCAGACGGCGGGGCACGGCTGACGGGTCAGCGAAGTTCGGATTGTCACATTTACGTGTATGTCCGAACCTCCGCTGCTCTTCGCCACCGGGCTGTTCCTCGTCGCCCTCGGCCTGCTGCTCGCCGTCCTGACCCGCTGGCTGAGCTCGCGGCTGGCGGCCTTGAGGCTGCCGGTCCGCCGGACCCGTTACACCCCTCGGCACGCGGCCCGCACCGCTTCGGCGCGGGCCGCCTCCGCGCCTGCTTCCTCCGCCCCCGCGTCCCCGGGCCCCGCCTCCTCGGCGCCGGCGCGGGCCACCACGTGAGGGCGGATTTTGCGAATGTGCTGCTTGAACCTTCAAGGGAATAGCGCTACGGTCGAAGAAGTTGAAAGCCGTACCAACTAGCCCTCACCTCAGGAGCACGTCATGGGTCTGTTCAACCGCTCGAAGTCCGAAGCCGGTACCGCCACCCTTACGGCCCCCGCCGGCCCGGACCTGTCGCACCTCAGCGGCGACTACACGATCGACCCCACCCACAGCGAGATAGGTTTCTCCGTCCGCCACGCCATGGTCACCACCGTGCGCGGCCAGTTCGCCGAGTACGACGGCAAGCTCCACCTGGACGGCGCCAACCCGGCCGCGTCGACCGCCGAGGTGACCATCAAGGTCGTCAGCATCGACACCAACCAGGAGCAGCGCGACGGCCACCTGCGCACCGGCGACTTCTTCGACACCGAATCGCACCCGGAGATCACCTTCCGCAGCACCGCCGCCGAGCAGACGGACGCCGAGACGTACCGCCTCACCGGTGATCTGACGATCAAGGGCGTCACCAAGCCCGTCTCGATCGACTTCGCCTACAACGGCTCCGCCAAGGACCTCTACGGCAACGAGCGCGTCGGCTTCGAGGGCTCCACCAGCATCGACCGCAGCGACTGGGGCCTGAGCTACAACGCCGCCCTGGAGACCGGCGGCGTCCTGATCGGCGAGAAGGTCAAGCTCAGCTTCGACATCTCCGCGATCAAGGCCGCCTGAGCGGAGCACCCCGGCGTGCCGGAAACTGGCGGGGATGGTCCCCGACAACGGCAACGGCAACCGCAGCCTCGACGGCAACCGCGGCCTCGACGGCGACGGCAACGGTAGTGCCGAGCAGCGCAGCCGCGTCACACGCAGTTTCGGTGACGCGGCGCGCGCCGTTGTGCCCCGGGTGCGCTCCGCGCCCGGCACCCACGTCTGGCTGCTGATCCTCGGGATCAACAGCGGCGTCCTGGCGGTGGTCTCGCCCGGCTTCCGTGACTTCCTGCTCCACCACAACAGCACCAACCTCGTGGAGCTGCGGGCCCACCCGGTCCGGGTCCTGATCGTCAGCGCCCTGTGGATCGAGTCGCCGTCCGCCTTCGCGCTCTACTTCCTCTTCTTCCAGCTGGTCCACGCCCCCGCCGAGCGCCGGCTCGGCACCGGCCGCTGGCTCGCCGCCGTCGCCACCGCGCACGTCGGCGCCACGCTCATCAGTCAGCGGGCCGTCCTGTGGGGCATCAGCTACCACCGGCTGCCCCGGTCGCTGGCCTTCACCGTCGACGTCGGCGTCAGCTACGGCCTCGCCGGCGTCATCGGTGTCCTCACCTACTACGTGCCGCCGCGACCCCGGCCACTGCGCGGGCTGTACGCCACCGCCGCGCTGTGCTTCTTCGGGTATCCCCTGCTCGGCGGCGGCCGTACCTTCACCGACCTCGGGCACTTCTCGGCCCTGCTGATCGGCTTCGCCTGCTACGCGCTCACGTCGCCGGGAATAGCCCTTCGAGCACCATGGCGACTCCGTCCTCGTCGTTCGACCCGGTGACCCGGTCGGCGACGGCCTTCAGTTCCGCGTGGGCGTTGGCCATGGCGACGCCGTACGCCGCCCACCCCAGCATCGGGAGGTCGTTGGGCATGTCGCCGAAGGCGATGGTGTCGGCGGCCCGCAGCCCCAGCCGCCGGGCGGCCAGCGACAGACCGGTGGCCTTGGTCAGGCCCAGCGGAAGCAGCTCGACGATGCCGATGCCCGACACCACGACGCCGACCAGGTCACCGGCGGCGGCCCGGGCCATGGCGGCGAGCTCGTCCTCGCCGACCGCCGGGTCCGGGTGCTGGACGAAGATCTTGGCCAGCGGCTCGGCCCACAGCTCGTCGCGGCTGGTCATCCGCCCGTCGATCGGCCGGTCCCAGGCCAGCTCGAATCCGGGACCCGCCAGATAGCCGCCGTCCAGCCCGTCGCGGACGAAGCCCAGCGCCAGCGTGCCCGTACCGGCCTCGATCTTGGCCAGCGCGAGCTGCGCCGCCTGCCGGTCGAGGGTGACGGAGGTGAGCAGCCGGTGCTCGCCCGCGTGGTAGACCTCCGAGCCCTGGCCGCAGACCGCGAGCCCCTGGTAACCGAGGTCGTCCAGGATGTGCACCGTCCGGGAGGCCGGACGGCCGGTGACGACGATGTGCGCGGCGCCCGCCGCGGTGGCCGCGGCGAGCGCTTCACGGGTGCGGGGGGAGACCTGGTGCCGGCTGTCGAGCAGGGTGCCGTCGAGGTCCGTCGCGATCAGCCGGTAGGGAGGAGCGCTCACTTGGCGACCGGCTCCAGGACCTCGCGCCCGCCGAGGTAGGGCCTGAGCACCTCGGGAACGAGGACGGAACCGTCGGGCCGCTGGTGGTTCTCCAGCAGCGCCACGATGGTGCGCGGCACCGCGCACAGCGTGCCGTTGAGCGTGGCGAGCGGGCGGGTGCCCTTGTCGTCACGGAGCCGGACGGAGAGCCGGCGGGCCTGGAACTCGTTGCAGTTGGAGGCAGAGGTCAGCTCGCGGTACTTGCCCTGGGTGGGGATCCAGGCCTCGCAGTCGAACTTGCGCGAGGCCGAGGCGCCGAGGTCACCGGTGGCGACGTCGATCACCTGGAAGGGCAGGCCGAGCGAGGTCAGCCACTGCTTCTCCCAGTCCAGCAGCCGCTGGTGCTCGGCCTCGGCGTCCTCGGGCGCGATGTACGAGAACATCTCGACCTTGTCGAACTGGTGCACCCGGAAGATGCCCCGGGTGTCCTTGCCGTACGTACCCGCCTCGCGGCGGAAGCAGGGCGAGAACCCGGCGTAGCGCAGCGGCAGCTTGCCGGCGTCGAGGATCTCGTCCATGTGGTAGGCGGCGAGCGGGACTTCGGAGGTGCCGACCAGGTAGTAGTCGTCCTTCTCCAGGTGGTAGACGTTCTCCGCGGCCTGGCCCAGGAAGCCGGTGCCCTCCATGGCGCGCGGGCGGACCAGCGCGGGGGTCAGCATCGGGATGAAGCCGGCGGCGGAGGCCTGGGCGATGGACGCGTTGACCAGGGCCAGTTCCAGCAGCGCGCCGACGCCCGTCAGGTAGTAGAAGCGCGAGCCGGACACCTTGGCGCCGCGCTCGACGTCGATCGCGCCGAGCAGCTCGCCGAGCTCCAGGTGGTCCTTGGGCTCGAAGCCCTCGGCGGCGAAGTCGCGCGGGGTGCCGACGGTCTCCAGGACGGTGAAGTCCTCCTCGCCGCCGACGGGGACGTCGGGATGCACCACGTTGCCGAGCTGGAGCAGCAGGCGCTGGGCCTCGTCGGCCGCCTCGTGCTGCTCGGTGTCGGCGGCCTTGACGGCGGCGGACAGCTCGCGGGTCCGCTTGAGCAGCTCGGCCCTCTCGTCACCCTGGGCCTTGGGGACGAGCTTGCCGAGGGACTTCTGCTCGGCGCGCAGCTCGTCGAAGCGGTGACTGGACGACCTGCGCCGTTCGTCGGCGGAGAGGAGGGAGTCGACGAGTGCGACGTCCTCTCCACGGGCGCGCTGGGAGGCGCGCACACGGTCGGGGTCCTCACGAAGCAGGCGAAGGTCAATCACGGGAACAGGCTACCGGTGCGGGGGCCTTCCACGCGACAAGTTAAGTGCTTTATGGGGGATTTGTCCGGTTCGAAGAAAAGGGGAGGGAAAAGCGATAAGGGCGGTAAAGCAGCCGTCAACCGAATTCCGGCCTTCCCTCCCCGGTGGATGCCGCCCTTGTGGACAACGGGAGTTGAGCAGGTGGGAGAGGTTGAGTTATCCACAGGCTGATCGGTGGACGGCCGAGTTGTCCACAGGGTGTGAGTGGAAACTGTGGAAGACGGAGTTGATCATTCCGGGGGTCGAGTGCTCGGCCATGGATTCCCCGTCGAAACCCTCTTCACACTCTCCTTCGAGTGATTTCTCTTCCCTCTGCCGAGTTGTTCGAAGGGAAAGGGGTGGCGAACGGGTGATCAGGGGTGATCGGCGCCGCTGTGGACGGAGTTGGTGTCCCTGTACCGATTTGTCGACCGGATGGGCTCGGTCTGTCGACTTATCCCCAGGCGGTCTCCCCGTGCCTGTGGATAACGCGGTGGATAACCCGGTGGACAATCCCGGTGTCCGGTTCAGGCCCGTCCGTCGAGCGCCCGGCCCAGCCAGTCCGCGGCCGCGGTGAACTCCGCGTCCGTCGTCCCCTTGCGCAACTGCGGCCGCACCTCGTCGGCGCGCGGATACGAACCGAGGAACCGCACCTTCGGGCAGATCCGCTTCAGCCCCATCAGGGCCTCGCCGACCCGGCGGTCCGTGACGTGCCCCTCGGCGTCGATCGAGAAGCAGTACTGCCCGATCCCCTCGCCGGTCGGCCGCGACTCGATCCGGATCAGGTTCACCCCGCGTACGGCGAACTCCTGGAGCAGTTCCAGCAGCGCGCCCGGGTGGTCGTCCCCCAGCCAGAAGACGGCCGATGTCTTGTCCGCCCCCGTCGGTGCCGCCGGCCGCGCCGGCCGGCCCACCAGGACGAAGCGGGTCTGCGCGTTCTCCGCGTCGTGGATCTCGCTGACCAGCGGCTCCAGCCCGTACGTCGGCGCCGCGAACTCGCCCGCGAACGCCCCGTCGAAGCGGCCCTCCTGGACCAGCCGCGCGCCGTCCGCGTTCGAGGCGGCCGACTCCCAGGTGGCGTGCGGCAGATGGGCCTTCAGCCAGTTGCGCACCTGCGGCTGGGCCACCGGATGGCCGGTGACCGTCTTGACGTCGGAGAGCTTGGTCCCCGGGCGTACCAGCAGCGCGAAGGCGATCGGCAGCACCACCTCGCGGTAGATGGCCAGCGGCGCCCCGGTCGCCAGTTCGTCGAGGGTCGCCGTCACACCGCCCTCGACGCTGTTCTCGATCGGCACCAGCGCCGCGGCGGCCTCGCCGCCCCGTACCGCGTCCAGCGCCGCCGGTACCGACACCATCGGCACCAGCTCCCGCGTCGCGGCCTCCGGGAGGGTCCGCAGCGCGGCCTCCGTGAAAGTGCCCTCTGGTCCCAGATACGTGTAGCGGCTCGCCGGCGACATGGCCTCAGCCTAGTCCTTGCGGCCGGGGCGCCCCCGCCGTTCTCAGGCCTCCAGGAGACGCTGCCCCACGTACTCGCCCCTGGCGGCGCCGCCAGGTACGGCGAACAGGGCGCTGGACTCGTGGCGCAGGAAGCGGGACAGCCCGTCGCCGCGGTCCAGCTTGCGCTGGACGGGCACGAAGCCGGTCAGCGGATCGGCCTGCCAGCAGACGAAGAGCAGACCGGCGTCCGGAGCGCCGTCGTCGCGGAAGCCGTCGTGGTACGACCAGGGCCGGCGCAGTATCGCGGCGCCGCCGTTGGACTCGGGCTTGGCGACCCGGACATGGGCGTCGCCGGCGATGGCCAGGGCGCCGTCGGTGAACTTCTCCAGGTCGACGGGGGTGGTCTCGGTGCCGTCCTTGCCGGCCGACAGCGGGGCGCCGTCGGACTTGCGGCGGCCGATGACCCGCTCCTGCTGGGCCAGGGAGAGGTCGTCCCACCGGTCGAGCAGCATCCGGATCCGGCGTACGACGGCGTACGAGCCGCCGGCCATCCAGTCGGGGGAGCCCGAGGAGGGGACGAAGATCCGCTTGTCGAAGGTCGGCTCGGACGGCTTCGGGTTGTTCGTGCCGTCGATCTGCCCCATGAGGTTGCGGGCGGTGCGCGGTTCGGCCGTCGCGCCCGGGGTGCGGTTGAAGCCGTTCATCTGCCAGCGCAGCCGGGCGGCGTCCCCGGCCTCCTTCTGCAGCGTGCGCAGGGCGTGGAAGGCGACCAGGCCGTCGTCGGAGCCGATCTGGATCCACAGGTCGCCGTTGCTGTGCGCGGCCACCAGTTCGTCGCCCGAGAAGTCCGGCAGCGGCGCCAGGGCCTCCGGGAGCTGCCCGGTGAGTCCGGCCTTGGCGAAGAAGGTGCGGCCGAAACCGAAGGTGACGGTCAGGGAGCAGGGTCCGGCGTCCAGGGCGATCCGGGTGTCGTCGGCGGGGGCCCGGCCGGCCGTCATGGCCCCGGCCGCCGCCGACCAGCGGCGCAGCAGTGCGGCGGCGCCCTTGCGGCCCGCGCCCGGGGCGAGGTCGAAGGAGACGAGATGACCGCGGGCCTGCAGCGGGGTGGTGATGCCGGCCTGGTGCTCGCCGTGGAAGGCGATGGCGGCGGCGCCGACCGAGGACAGCGGGGTCGGCGTCCCGCCCAGTTCCCCGGAGGCGAAGGCGCCGCCCGCGCCCCCGGCCAGCAGCCCGGCGGCTCCGGCGCCGCCGGCCACCCCGACCAGGCTCCGGCGGCTGATCCTCGTGTGTGAGTCGTTCGTCATCAGCTGATCTTCACTGTCTTCGTCTCGGTGATCTGGTCGATGTCGGAGGTCCGCACGGTCACGGCCATGCGCCAGGTGCCGGGTATGGGGAGCTGCGCGGTCTTCGACGCCCAGTGGCCGGTGGCGACCTTCTCCAGGGTGACCACCAGCGGGCCGATCTTGCGGGAGGTCAGGGTGAAGCTGACCTTCACCTCGGGCACGTTGCGGGCCTTGCCGTCCGTGCCGGTGATCAGCAGGTCCAGCTGGTTGGTCCCGGAGGTGGCCGGGTCGATGGTGATCTCGGCCTTCCCCTTGCCCTTGGTGCCCCCGGTGTCGAAGGGGATGGTCACGTCCAGCGGCAGCGGCCTCGCGGCCGGCGGCACGGTGATCGCCGTGACCGTACCGCTGTCGGCGGCCGCCCGGCCGGGCTGGGTGCTGGTCAGCGCGGTCGTGACACCCAGTACGGCGACGGCCACCACCACCTCGGCCAGCACCGACCTGCGCAGGCCGGTGCGCTCGGGGTCCGCGTCCCGCGCCTTCTTCACCTGGGTCCTGGCCAGTGCCGCGTCCTGGCGGGCCAGTTGCCTCTCCCGCTCGGCGGACCCGCTGGCCGTCACCTTGGCCGTGGCGGCGCTCTTGGCGGTGACGGTGCTCTTCGCGGTGGCGGCGGACTTCACCGTGGCGGCGGACTTGGCGGTGGCGCCGGCCGTGACGGCGGCCGTGGCCCTGGCGGTCACGGCCGTCCCGGCCTTCGGCTCGCCGAGCCGCGCGGTCCAGCGCCGTGAGAGCCAGGCCAGCCCGACGAGCACCGCCACCAGGCCGACCTTGACGCACAGCAGCTGCCCGTACGAGGACGAGACGAGCGCGTCCCAGGTGCCGAGCTGCCGCCAGGACTGGTAGACGCCCGTGACGACCAGCGTCACGACCGCCGCGAAGCCGATCCGCGAGAAGCGCCGCACCGCCTCGCGCTCGATGTTCTCGGTCCGCCACAACGCCGTGAGCAGCGCCGCCAGTCCGCCGAGCCACACGGCCATCGCCAGCAGGTGCAGTACGTCCAGCGGCATCGAGATCCCGGTCTGGATGCCCACCGAGGCGTGCTCCGACATCGCCCAGGTCGCCGCCAGCCCGCCCGCGACCACCACGCCGCCGATCGCGAGCCCCCACGCCAGGTCCTGGCGCTCGACCGGATCCTCGCGCTTGGCGTACGAACCGAACAGCACCGCGATGAACACCGCGCCGGCGGCGAGCAGCAGCAGCCGGGAGAGCAGCGCCGCACCGGGGCGGGTGTCGAGCACGTCCCGCATCGCGTCGAGGTCGAAGGCCTCGCCGAGGCCGCTGCTGTTGGCGTACGGCGCGCGCAGCACCAGCAGCGCGAGGGTGGCCACCACCATCGTGACCCAGCCGCTCGCGACCAGCCGCTGCATCGGACGCAGCGCGGCGCCGCGCGGCCAGCACACCCCGAGGAAGACGGCGGAGCCGACGAGCAGGGCGTAGCCCGCGTAGGAGAGGTAGCGGGCGAAGCCGTAGAGGTTGCCGACCACGCCTCCGCCGGGCTCCTGCGGGGCGAGGGAGACGGTGGTCCTGGAGGGCGCGCCGATGGAGAAGGTGAAGGCGCCGGCGACGGGGTGGCTGTCCGCCGAAACCGCCTTCCAGGCGACGGTGTACGTGCCGTCCTTGAGCCCGCTGCGCAGCGCGACGGCCGCCGTCTTGTCACCGGCGGAGGTCGCCTGCGGCTTGCCGGTGTCGGCGCGGCGGCCGTCCGGGGCCAGGACCCGGATCGAGTCGTCGGAGAGCAGCACACCCTCGGAGAAGGTCAGCACGACCTGCGCGGGGGCGGTTTTGACGACCGAGCCCTCGCCGGGGGTCGTGCTCAGCAGCGCGGCGTGCGCGGACGCGGGCGCCGCCGCCCCGAGGACCACGACGAGCAGCGCGCCCAGGACGAGCAGGGCACGCCGGGCGGCGGCGAGCGGAAACGAGAGCGTCGGCGTCATCGTGGGCGTCCCCTCAGTTGTCCGGCCGGAAGCCGGCCGGTTTGACCGGCACCTGGACGCTGATCGCGTCGGCGCCCCGGAAGTGCAGTGTCAGCGGGACCTTCTCGCCGGCCAGTGGCTTGTGCGCGAGGTCCATCAGCATCAGGTGGTTGCCGCCCAGGGCGAGCGCGAGACTGCCGCCGGCGGGCACCGGGAAGGAGGTGGCCGGGCTCATCCGGCCGTCCTTGGTGGTGTGCATCGTGATGTCACCGGCGAAGGTGCTGGTGACGGAGGTGAGGGTCGCGTCGGCGCCCCCGGTGTTGGTCACGGTGAAGTACCCGGCGGCCATGTCGGCCAGCGCGGGCTGCGGGATGTACGCGCCGCTGACCTTCAGCTCGGCCGCCTGCGCGCCGCTGTCGGCCGGGGCCGAGCAGCCCGCGACCGCGGCCAGCGCGAGGGAGGCAGCGGCGCCGGTCAGCAGCGTCCGGCGCCTCACGGGGTCCTCCCCTTGATGATCTTCGGCAGATCGGCCAGGTACTGGTCGGAGGTGGTGCCGGACAGGTAGAGGACGTGCGCCTTGTCGTCCTTGGGCGAGTAGGCCAGGACCTGGGCGCCGTGGGTGGAGGTGATGGAGCCGTCCTTCTCCTTCTCCGGCTTCTCCATGGCGACGCCGACCGACCGCGCGCCGGCCTGGATGGTGGCGAAGTCGCCGGTCAGACCGATGAAGGTCTTGTCCTGCGCGTCCAGCCAGGACCGCAGCCGCCGGGGGGTGTCGCGGGCCGGGTCGGTGGTGATGAAGACCACCCGCAGCTCGGCCTGCTGGGCCTTGCCGAGACGGGACTTGGCGATCGCGATGTCGCTCATCGTCGTCGGGCAGACGTCGGGGCAGTGCGTGTAGCCGAAGTAGATCAGCGTCGGCTTGCCCTTGGTCTCCTTGACCAGGTCGTACTTCTTGCCGTCGGTGTCGGTCAGGATCAGGTCGGGCTTGTCGAAGGGCGTGTCGAGTACGGTGCCGGGCTTCTGCGAGCCGGTGACGACCGCGGCCGCCCCGTCCGACGCGTCGTCGGAGGAGGTGCCGCAACCCGCGAGGCCGGCGACGGCCAGGGCGGCCAGGGCGGCGACGGTGGCGAGGCCCGCTGCCGGGCGTCGCCGGATGGTGGTGCGCATGAGTCTTTCCCCAGGAATTCGGTTACGGGGCCGTGGCCGGGGCGGCTGCCCCGGCCACGGCCGGGCTGGTCAGCCCGTGGGCCGGGTGGTGGCGGTGTCGCGGCGGCGTCCGGCGAGCACACCGAAACCGACGCCGAGGATGCCGATCACGATGCCGAGGACGCCCAGGAGGCGGGCGGTGGAGTCAGTGCTGCCGGAGGACGCGGCCGTCTCGGTGTGCGCGGCGGCCGGCGAGGCGGACGCCGACGCCGAGGCGGCGCCGTGGCCGTGGCCGCCCTCCGAGGCCGCCGTCAGTTCCAGGGCGGGCGCCGGGTGCTCGGGCTCCGCCTCGCCGTCCTGCTGCTCCTCGATCCAGCGGACGACCTCCTTGTTGTCGTACGTCTGGAGGGTCTTGAAGAACAGCTCACCGGTGTCCTCGGGCAGCGGGCCGAGCGAGACGGGGAACTGCTGGAACTGCCCGGGCTTGATCTCCCCGCCACTCCAGGTGATCTTCGTGACGGCCTCGTTGACCGTCCCGTCGTCCGTCTTGAGCGGCGTCTTGAGCTTGGTCCGGGTGACCTTCACCGTCCAGCCCGGCACGGGCTGGGTGGACACGGACGCGATCGGGTGGTCGGCCGGCAGGTTGACCTCGACCTTGATCGTCGAGGCGCTGTCGTCCTCGTTGGGGACCTTGAACGACACCGTGCTGTAGTCGCCCTTGGCCGCGGTGCCCGGCTGCACCGAGACATGCGCGAAGGCCGGTACGGCGGCGAGCAGCAGGGTGGTTCCGGTGGCGCCGCCGACGACGAGGGCGCGGCGGCAGGAGGACGTCACAGGGTTCTTCATGGCTGCAGGTACTCCACAGTCGGTCAGTGGTGCGTGAGTGAGGGGGAGTGGCGCGCGCGTACGGCACTGCCACGGCTCTCCCTCCACCACCCGTGCGGTGCGGAGATGCCGCGTCAGGCCGCGAGGGCGAGCACCGGCGGGCCCCGCCGCGCCATGCTGTGCCGCAGCAGTACCGTGCGCGGCCGCCGCCGGTCCTGCGCGAACCGGCCCTGCGCGGGCCGGGAAACCGGTTCGCCCGCTGTGCCGGCCGTCAGGACGCGTACGAGGGCGAACGCGTGCCTCAGCGTGCGCGTCGACAGCCGGGCCAGCCGCCACAGCGCGGCCTCACCGCCTCGCAGCAGCCAGCCGGTCAGCAGCGCGGCCAGCAGGTGGCCGAGGACCATGGAGAGCGAGTACGAGGCCATCATCTCGGCGGCACGGTGCAGTCCCGTGCCAGAGGTGCCGGAGGTGACAGAGGTGACAGATTCGCCCGAGGCGCCCGACGCTCCGGCCATACCGCTCATGCCCGAGCCGGTCGCCGTGGCGGCCGCGTCCGACAGTTGGGACAGCCGCGACGGATCCATCCCGGCGTTCCGGACGACCTGCTCGGCGGCCTCCGGTGTCAGCCGCACCCCGTGGTCGTTGCACAGCAGGCGTCCGGCCAGCGCCATCAGCCCCGCACCGCGCGAGGTGACGGGCTCGGCGCAGATCTCACCGGCGTTGAACAGCGCGTGCAGCGCCAACTGGCCGACCGCCAGCCCCGCCGCGATCCCGGGCAGCGAACGCTCCCGCCCGGCCAGCGGCGCCGCCACCGCGAACACCGCGAGGAAGCCGGCCAGCAGGGGCCGGAAGCCCACCGCGTGCCCGGCCACGATCGCGTGCGCGGCCGCGGACAGCGAGACACAGACCGCGGTGAACACCGCGGCCCGCAGCAGTCGCATATCGGCGCCGGCGCGACGCACGGTGGAAGCGGTGAGGGCCATGACGAGCGTCATCTTCTCACCGCTCGCACACCCCGTGTACGGCAGGGCCCGGCTTGCGATATCGTGCGCCGCGCACAACTGGATGCCGCTTTTACACCCGTGCGCCGGGGTCCGGCATCCGCCGAATGAGCGGTATCACGTCAACAGCGCGATTGCATCCGGCTCTTCGCGGCAATACGTAGGGGTATGTCGAGCCGCAGCCAGGAGGCTGGAGCATGAGCATCTGGTGGTCCCTCCATTTGCGGCGCGAGGCTGCGAGCGTTCCGCTCGCCCGTCGTCTCCTCATGGGAACCATGGAGACGGCGGGAGTCGATCCGGAGATTTCCTACGACCTGTCGGTCGCGCTCACCGAGGCGTGTGCCAACGCCGTCGAGCACGCCGCCGACGGCGAGTACAGCGTCACCGCCCGGATCGACGGCGACCGCTGCCGCATCGAGGTCGCGGACTCCGGTCCCGGCTTCACGTACGCGGTCGCCCATGCCACGCACCGCCGCGTGCGACCGCTCTCCAAGAAGGACCAGGCCCAGACCGCCGAACACGGCAGGGGCATGTTCCTCATCGAGGCGCTGGTCGATCACGTGCACTTCCACAACCGCCCCGGGCACGGAGCGGTCGTCAGCTTCGACAAGATCCTGAAGTGGCGGGACGACAGCCTGCTCAAGGTGTCATGAGCGGTCCTGTTCCGCCGTCCGGTGCCGGACGGCGGAACAGGACCGTGTCGCAACAGCCGTGAGCGGCCGCGCCGTTCAGGCGCCGGTGGAACCGGTGACGGCGGCCATCCAGCTCTCGACCTCGTCGGAGCCGCGCGGCAGGCCGGCGGAGAGGTTCCGGTTGCCGTCGGCGGTGACGAGGATGTCGTCCTCGATGCGCACGCCGATGCCGCGGTACTCCTCGGGCACGGTGAGGTCGTCGGCCTGGAAGTACAGCCCGGGCTCGACGGTGAGCACCATGCCGGGCTCAAGGGTGCCGTTGACGTAGGTCTCGGTGCGGGCGGTGGCGCAGTCGTGCACGTCCAGGCCGAGCATGTGACCGGTGCCGTGCAGCGTCCAGCGGCGCTGCAGGGCGAGCTCCAGGACGCGTTCGACGGGGCCTTCGAGCAGGCCCCACTCGACCAGCCTCTCGGCGAGCACGCGCTGCGCGGCGTCGTGGAAGTCGCGGTAGGCCGCGCCGGGCCGGACCGCGTCGATACCGGCCTGCTGCGCGGCGTGGACGGCGTCGTAGATCTTGCGCTGGATGTCGGAGAACCGGCCGTTGACCGGCAGGGTGCGGGTGACGTCGGCGGTGTAGAGGCTGTGGGTCTCCACACCGGCGTCGAGCAGCAGCAGCTCGCCGGAGCGGACCGGGCCGTCGTTGCGCACCCAGTGCAGGGTGCAGGCGTGCGGACCGGCGGCGCAGATCGAGCCGTAGCCGATGTCGTTGCCCTCGACGCGGGCGCGCAGGAAGAAGGTGCCCTCGATGTAGCGCTCGGAGGTGGCCTCGGCCCTGTCGAGGACGCGGACGACGTCCTCGAAGCCGCGCACGGTCGAGTCGACGGCCTTCTGCAGCTCGCCGATCTCCCACTCGTCCTTGATCAGCCGCAGTTCGGAGAGGAACTCCTTCAGCTCGGCGTCGCGCTCGGCGGTGATCTTGTCGTGCAGCGCCGCCTCGATGCCGGCGTCGTTGCCGCGGACGACCCGCACCGGGCCGGTGGCCTCGCGCAGCTCGTCCGCCACCTTGCGCACGTCCTTGCAGGGCAGGCCGAGCAGTTGCTCGGCCTCGGCCAGGCTGTGGCGGCGGCCGGTCCACAGCTCGCCCTGGCCGTCGAGCCAGAACTCGCCGTTCTCACGGGAGGAGCGGGGGAGCAGACAGGCGGTCGCGTCGTGGCCGCCGTTGCCGTTCGGCTCCAGGACCAGCACGGCGTCCTGGGTCTGGTCGCCGGTCAGGTATACGTACTCGGTCGCCGCGCGGAACGCGTACTCGGTGTCGTTGGCCCGGACCTTGAGATTGCCGGCCGGGATCACCAGCCGCTCACCGGGGAAGCGGGCCGACAGCGCGGCCCGCCGCTTGGCGGCGTACGGGGCCTGCTCGACGGGCTGCAGGTCGTGCAGCTCGGTGTCGGCCCAGCCCGACTTCATGACCTCGGCGAGTTCGTCCGAGACGGCCGGGTACAGGCCGTTCTTGCGCTGCTTGATGGGCTCGTCGCCCTCCGGGGTTTCCGGAGTCTCCGACGCGCGGTCCTCGGCCACGTGATGCCTCCTCGCATAGACCAGGACCCATCGTAAGTCTGTTCAATCGAAGCGGGCGGCGAGGAGCACCACGTCCTCCGGGCTGTCCCGCTCGTCCAGCCCGTCCGGCAGGACGGTGCGCAGCACATGGTCGAGCAGTACGGCGGGGTCCTCCAGGGCGGCCCGGGGCGCCGAGCCGGCCGCCGTGTGCAGCCGGCTCAGGGCACGGTCCATCGGTTCGCCGGTGCGGTGCAGCAGCCCGTCCGTGTAGAGGAGCAGGGTCTCGCCGGGGTGGGCCTCGTACTCGGCACTGGGTGCCTCCCAGCAGGAGAGCATGCCCAGCGGCGCGGACAGCGAGGTCTCCAGGAACTCCACGCGCCGTTCGCCGACGATCAGCGGCGGGCAGTGCCCGGCGCCGGCCAGCAGGACCTTGCGCAGTTCGGGTTCGGCGTACCCGAAGATCGCGGTGGCGGCCCGGGCCGGCTCGGTGAGCCGGAGCAGCAGCTCCAGGTCGGACAGTACGGCGACGGGGTCCTCGCCCTCCATGACGGCGTAGGCCCGAAGGGACGCCCGCAGCCGGCCCATCGCGGCGACCGCGCTCGGCCCGGAGCCGGTGACCCCGCCGACCGCGAGCCCGAGGGCGCCCTCCGGCAGCGGGAGGGCGTCGTACCAGTCGCCGCCGCCGCGCGGCCCGGTGTGGTGCCGGACGGCGAGCCGGACGCCGGGCACCCGGGGGAGCCGGGCCGGCAGCAGCTCGTCGCGCAGGGTGGCCACGGTGCTGCGGCAGCGGGTCAGCTCGACCAGCCGGGCGAGGTGCTCGGTGGCGTACCGGCAGTACAGCCCGGCGAGGTGGCGCTGGCGTTCGACGGGCTGGGCGGGTTCGTCGTAGAACCAGACGGCCGAGCCGAGCTCGCCGGCCACCTCGGCGCGCAGCCGCAGCGCGTAACTGGCGCCGAAGCCCAGGTGGGCGGCGACCTCGCGGTGCCGTGGGTGGAGTCCGGCCTCGTGCAGCAGGTCGGGGTGGATCATCTCGGCGACCGGTTCCCCGGAGGGCGCCGGCACGGTCTCGATCGTGCCGAGGTCGGATCGGCCGAGCCCGAGTCCGACGGTGGTGTCGGGACCGAGCCGGTCGGCCGGTTCCAGTGCCACCAGACCGCGCCGGGCACCGAGCAGGGCGCCGCCGGCCCGCAGCAGTTCGCTCAGGGCGTCCTGAAGTGTGCTGGTGGCCGCCAGCCGTTCGGTGAGCTCGTGGAGTGTGGTGAGATCGGAGATCCAGCAGGCCAACCGGTCCTGTACGGCGGCCAGTTGGCCGACCGGCCGGAAGTCGCCACGGTGTGGTCGCTGTTCGACCGTGGGGACCGTGGGAGCGGGAGTGTGCGCCGATGTCGGAATGGGAGGGTTGATTCCGGCCACTTTTGGCAGGCGCGCGGCTGTCATGGTCGCCGGCTTTCACGATCTCTGTCGCGGTGGGCGCAGGGCTCCGCAGAGCAGCGCATTTCTGTCAATAGCATCGCAAACCCCCTGGTCATGCTGCGCCGCTATCAATGGATTCACTTCTACCGCTTGATTCGGGGCATGTCCAGGATTGCCCAGGTGGACGGCCGGGTGTCGGAACCCCCCGCCCTTCCCGCAGCGCCTTCGCACCTTGGCCGAAAAGAGACACTGGGTGCCACGATTCAGGGTCGACTGTTGGGGTTCGACAGCGCGTCATATCCACGACAGTGGGTACGTACGAGGTGGGAGCGGGCGTCCAGGAACCCGGCGCCCGGCTTCGGCGTCCTAATCGACGCAGGCCGAATTCCTCCCCCCACGGCGGGTCTCAGCACAGCCGGCGCACCACCAGTAATCGCAAGCAAGTGCCAAGAGTGCCAAGTGCAAGGCGAGCGCCATGCGCACGCCACCCCCCGCCATGTTCCACGCTCGGCTTGAGACGTGATGCGCTGCACCGTAAGCGGTGTGCTCCAAAGCTACGTTGTGTAATGGGCAGATCCCATGGCTCCCCGGTTCCCTGAGCCCCTTAGCGCTAGCGGAAAGGACGAGCGCAGATGCGCGAGATCCTCGGAAGGCGACGCAAGAGCGGCCCGGAGCTGCTGAGCGCGGCACTCGTCTGTGCCGAGCAGTGGCGGTGGCCCGTCGTGCCCGGTGCGGGCCCCGACCCACGCGGCGGCCTGCGCAACCCGGCAGAGCCCGACTGCGCCTGCCTGCGCCCGGATTGTCCGGTTCCCGGTGCGCATCCCCATGATCCGGCCCTGCTCGCCGCGACCCACGATCCACGCATGGTGCGCTGGTGGTGGACCGCGCGCCCCGATATGCCACTGGTGCTTGCCACCGGCGACCGGGTCTCCGCGGTGAGCCTGCCCGTCGCCGCCGGCCTGCGGGCGCTGGAGGTCTTCGACAAGCTCGGGGTCCGCCTCGGCCCGGTCGTGGCGAGCCCCACCCGGGTGGCGCTGCTCGTGGCCCCGTACGAACTGGCGGAACTCGGCGAACTCCTCGACCGGCACGAATGGGTGCCGACCTCGCTGCGCTACCACGGCGAGGGCGGTTACGTCGTGCTGCCGCCGTCCCCGGTCGGCCCGGGGCAGGCCCGCTGGGTGCGGCGACCGGTGGCCGGCTCGGCCCCCGGGCCGCGGGCGCCGTGGCTGCCGGGCATCGGGGTGGTCATCAACACCCTGGTCCAGGCGGGCACCACCGAGCCCGACGGCACCCGGCTCACGTACTGAGCCCAGGGCGTCACTCGTTCGGGTTGGAGCGGGGGGCCGTGGCCCGGCGAACGCCGCGCGGCCCCCTGATCAGGCCTGTTCCGGACGCTATGTTCGACCCATGAGCCGGATGGAAGCGTCGAAGCTGCGCCTGATCGCCCTCGCGAGCGTGGTCGCGCTCTTCGCGCTGATCCCTCTGGCCGCCGCCACCGCCGGGCCGCCGAGCGGCAACGACCTCGGCCTGCTGGACGCGCTCACGCTGCTCGACGCCGGGAGCCCGCGGCAGCCGAGCGCGGCGACGCTGGGCAACGACACCCGCCAGACCGCCTCCTGCGGCCCCCGGCTCGCCTCCCCCGAGGGCCTGCGCGCGCAGACCTGCACCATCAGCGAGGACGGCGACACCTGGGCGCGTACGTACTACCGCAACGCCACCGGGGAAGAACTCGGCGGCGTACTCACGCTGATGCGGCCCGACGGGCGCACCGTGCAGGTGGACTGCCCCATCACGACGGACGCGGCGGCGGGGAGTTGCGAGACGCCGCGTGAGCGGACGGTGCGGAATGTGCCGCAGGACCGGACGTACGCGGCGGTGGCCGAGATCGCCAGGAAGGACGCGGACCGGCTGCTGCTGCTGCGCGCCGGTTCCTGAAGGGGCAAGCCCTCAACGGGCATGCTCTCAACGGGCCTGCGGTCCCTCGAAGTAGAACGTCCGGCCGCTGGCGACGGGGGATGCACCAGCGACCGGACTGTTTAAACGGTAACAAGTTTTCTCTCGTACGCAAATTCGCACGGACTCATCCGTCCGGGCCGGACCTTCGCCACGGCCCCGAAACGCTGTTCGTTACTGGTCCGTAGCGAGGGATGTGACCAGGATCACCCTCAGTTCAGGGTGATCTGGCGGTTGGTGAGGCCGCTGCGGGCCCGCCGCTCCTCGGCCGTCAGCGGCGCGTCCGAGGCCAGCACTTCCGCCAGTCGCTCGGCGAACGCGGCGGCCGGCTTCTCCACCTCGTCGGCCGACACCCCGGCCGGCAGGTCCCACACCGGCACCAGCAGCCCGTGCGCCCTGAACGAGCCCACCAGGCGGGTCCCTTCACCCAGCGACGACACCCCGGCGGCGTGCAGCCGCGCCAGCGCGTCCAGCAACTGCTCCTCCGGATGCGGCATGACCCAGCGCAGGTGGTTCTTCTCCGGCGTCTCGCACCAGTACGCCGCGTCCACCCCGGTCAGCCGCACGGTCGGGATCGCGGCGGCGTTCGCCCGCTCCAGGGACGCGGCGACCTCGCCGGACGCGCCCGCGGCGTCCTCCGCGGTGCCCAGCCAGAACTCGAAGCCGGTGTGCACGACGGGCACGAACGGCGCCTGCGGGTCCAGCAGATCCTGTAGCCGCGGCCCGTCGGCCGTCGGCCGCCGGCCCTCCACAGGGGTGCCCGGGACGGCGGTCAGCGCGCGCTCCAGCGTGTCGGCCAGATCCCGGCTGATGTCACCGGAAGCGGTGTCGTTCTGCAGGCCGAGCAGCACGGTCCCGGTCTCCCGGCGCAGCCCCGGCCAGGCCATCGGGAGCACCGTCGCCAGCGTCACCGACGGAACGTCCTCCGGCAGCCCGCCCTTCAGCGTCAGCTCCACGGTCGCCGCCGGCACCAGCTCGCGCAGCGCCACCCAGTCGCACTCCCCCGGCAGCCCCTCGAACGGCCTGCGCACGAGCTCGGTCACCGCGTGCGCGGCCTCCCGGCCGTGGCATGCCTTGTACCGCCGCCCGGACCCGCAGGGGCACGGCTCGCGGGCTCCGACGACCGGGATCTCCCCCTCGGTGATCTGGGGGGCCTTCGCCTTCGTCGTCTTCGTCGGGCGCTTCTTCGCCATGGCTCGATCTCTCCCGGTAACGGCTGTGTTCCGGCCTGAGCCTAGCGCTCGCACTCGCCCCCGACGGCTTTACGGAAGGTCTTCGAAGGGGTCGGCGAAGTCGATCGGCACCTCCACGCGCGGTGCGAGATCGTCCCGCCGCGCGTGCCGGCCGCGTACCGCCAGTAGTGCCCACACCGTCACCTCGCCGGGCGCGTCGTCGCGCACGCCCCAGCGCAGCGACAGGCTCCGTACGATGCCCAGGCCCCGGCCGCCGCGCGCGGTGAGGGAGGGACTGGCGGGAAGCGGCCTGGTCGGCCCGCCGCCGTCGGTGACCTCCACGGTGAGCAGACCCGCGCCGTCGATCCGCCAGGCGGCGCGAATGCCGTAGCCGGCCGGTTCGCCTCCGCCGTCGAGATCCGTGCCCAGCGCCCGCGCGTGGCGGCACGAGTTGCTGAGCAGCTCGGACAGGATCAGCACGGCGTCATCGATCACCGTGTCCGGAGCCCCCTGTGAACACAGCTCCTTGCGCAGCCTTCGCCGCGCCTCCGCGACGCCCGTCGGACCATGGGGCAGGGCCATGGTCGAGGACGTCGGCACCTCCTGGGCCACCACCAACGCCACCCCCGAGACCTCCTTCACCCCACGCCACGGGATGGATGCCCTCCCCGTCTGCGCCGGAAACCGGCCAACTGCGATCTCTTGGGGCACTCACAAGTATCGAACGCTGTGCGAACGCGCCGGTGCACGCCGTGTTGAACAAACGTTGAACGGACATCGCCCGGCGACGGCCCGGCGCCCCGGCCGTGGCTCAGTGCCCCGGCCGTGGCTCAGCGGCCGAGCTGCGCCAGCACCTGCTTGGGCCGGTTGGTGATGATCGCGTCCACCCCGAGCCGTACGCACAGCTCCACGTCCTCCGGTTCGTTCACCGTCCAGACGTGCACCTGGTGCCCGGCCCGGTGAAGCCGCGCCACATAGCCGGGGTTGGCCCGCAGGATGCGCATGCTGGGCCCGGCGATGCCCACGCCGGCCGGCAACCGGCCGTCCCGGTGCCGGGGCAGGACGTACTGCATCAGAAAGACGGTCGGCAGCGCCGGAGCCGCCAGCCGCACCCTGCGCAGCGAACGTGACGAGAAACTCATCACCCGCACCGGCGAGGCCTCGCCCGGCGGCGGCTGCGTCAGCCCGAAACGGACCAGCAGCTCCAGCAGCCGCTCCTCCACCTGGCCCGCCCACCGGGTCGGGTGCTTGGTCTCGACGGCCAGCTCCACCCGCCGCCCGGTGTCCGCGACCAGCTCCAGCAGCCGCTCCAGGGTCAGCACCCCGCTCACCTCCTCCGGATCCGCGTCGTACCGGTCAGGGGCCTCGGAATCCGCGTGCTGCCCCTTCCACGAGCCGAAATCCAGCGCCGCCAGGTCCGCCAGCTCCATCGCGGAGACGGCTCCCCGGCCGTTGGAGGTCCGGTTCACCCGGCGGTCGTGCACGCAGACCAGCGTGCCGTCGGAGGTGAGCCGGACGTCGCACTCCAGGGCGTCGGCGCCGTCCTCGATGGCCTTCCGGTAGGCCGCGAGCGTATGTTCCGGGACATCCTCCGACGCTCCCCGATGGGCGACGACCTGGATGGGATTGCCATGCACATGAGTCACACGGGCTATCGTGCCATCGCAGGTTCGGCGGGTGTTTACGGCGGTCTGACGCCCGGTGGGAAAAGCTGTGTCCAGCCTGTCGGTAGTTATGACAACTTGCTGAGCCACTACATCACCCGTGTCCTGACTTTCGAGGAGAACAGCTGTGAGCACCGAGAACGAGGTCGGCAAGGCTCCGGCTGCACCCGCTTCCGCGCCTGCCGCGCCAGCCGTGCCGCCGGCGCATCCGGCCCCGGAAACCGAGCCGCAGACGGCCCAGCTGCCCACCGTGCCGCCGGCGCCCCCCGCAGCGCCTCCGGCTGCTCCTCCGGTGGTCCCCCCGGCGGTCCCGGCGCAGTCGCCGAGCGCGCCCCCGGCCGGTGTCACCACGGCGGAGCCGGCACCGTACGCGCAGCACCCGCACCCGGCCCACGCCGCGCACGCGGCCCACGCCTCGCACGCCGGGCACGCGGCCCACCCGGATCACGCGGCTCCGCCCGCCCATCTGCCGGCCGACCCGCAGACCGCCCAGCTCCCGCCCGTCCCGGCCGCCTACGCCGCCGGTGGCCCGGCCGGCCCCTCGGGCCCCGCCGGCCCCGACTGGGGCGCCCCCGTCCCGGTGCCGGGCGCGCCCGCCCCCAAGAAGCGCGGCAACGGCGGCCTGGTCGCCGCGGTGCTCATCGCAGCCCTGCTCGCCGGCGGTGTCGGCGGCGGCGTCGGGTACTGGGCCGCCGACCGCGACGGAGGTTCCTCGAACTCCACCACCGTCGCCTCCTCCGGCAGCTCCAAGGACCTCAGCCGCGCCTCCACCTCCGTGGCGGCCATCGCCAAGAAGGCCCTCCCCAGCGTCGTGACCATCGAGGCCACCGGCAGCCAGGAAAGCGGCACCGGCACCGGCTTCGTCTACGACAAGCAGGGCCACATCCTCACCAACAACCACGTCGTCGCCCCCGCCGCCGACGGCGGCAAGCTCACCGCGACCTTCTCCAACGGCAAGAAGTACAGCGCCGAGGTCGTCGGCCGTGCCTCGGGCTACGACGTCGCCGTCATCAAGCTCAAGGGCGTCAGCGCCTCGCAGCTCGCCCCGCTCGCCCTCGGCGACTCCGACGCCACCGCTGTCGGTGACGCCACCATCGCCATCGGCGCCCCCTTCGGCCTCTCCGGCACCGTCACCACCGGCATCGTCTCCGCCATGCACCGCCCCGTCGCCTCCAGCGACGGCACCGGCTCCAGCGCCTCGTACATGTCGGCCATACAGACCGACGCCTCGATCAACCCCGGCAACTCCGGCGGTCCGCTCCTCAACGCCCAGGGCGCGGTCATCGGCATCAACTCCGCCATCCAGTCCACCGGCACCTCGGACTCCACGTCCCAGTCCGGCAGCATCGGCCTCGGCTTCGCCATCCCGATCAACCAGGCCGGCCGCGTCGCCAAGGACCTCATCGACGGCGGCCAGCCGATCTACCCGGTGATCGGTGTCTCCGTCGACTCCTCCTACACCGGCGAGGGCGCCAAGATCTCCACCGGCTCCGACGCCATCACCTCCGGCGGCCCCGCCGACAAGGCCGGCCTCAAGGCCGGTGACATCATCACCAAGTTCGACGACAGCGTCATCGACTCCAGCCCCACCCTCATCGGCGAGATCTGGCAGCACAAGCCCGGCGAGAAGGTCACCATCACCTACACCCGCTCCGGCCAGTCCCACACCCTCTCCCTGACCCTCGGCGAGCGCAAGGGCGACAGCACCAGCTGACACCTGGCCATCCGTTAGGCTGTCGCGGGGTGGGTTGCCCGAGCGGCCTAAGGGAACGGTCTTGAAAACCGTCGTGGCAGCGATGTCACCGTGGGTTCAAATCCCACACCCACCGCGCAGGTCAGAGCGTTGCAGGTCAGAAGGGGTGTCCCTCTCCGGAGGGGCACCCCTTCTGCATGACCTTGTCTCACCCCGATTCGCCGGTATCCCACCTCTTACCAGTGCGTGCGGTCAACCTGCGGCCAGGAATCACGGCCCCTTCGGTGACCCGCCCATGGTGTTGGGAAGGCCGTCGTCGTGGGTGTCGGCTATGAGTTCGGCGAGGGTGAAGTGCGCTTCATGGATCGACAGCAGGTTTTCGACGCGTACGAGGTAGCTGCGATCGGAGACACGGAAGACCTTTCTTCTCTGCCGCCGGCGCCCGGCTGCGGTGACGGCCTCTTCATAGGTGTCGACGATGCGAAGCAGCGCGGCCACGGCTTCGGCCTCGGTCCCTTCGAGCTCACTGTGGACGGCGTAAATGGAGGCTTCCGCTTGACCATGAGCTTCCACGACGGCCCATCGGGGCATGGTGTTCTCCAGTCCGTGAGACGACGTGAGCCGCGAAGTCACGTAACCCCGTCGCGCAGTCGGTCCGAACCCGACTTGGGGGCTCGGTGATCTTGGCGCGGGGAGACTATCGGACTGGATCGCCCCGTACGGCGGTGGACAACCACCCTTCCGGTGTCGTCCCGAATGCGTCGATGTGGGCGCAGGAGATGAGGATGAATGCGCTGATCGAGCAGGGGCTGTCGGAGCATGGGGGCCGGCAACCGCGCCTCGTGAGGTTCCGGAAGGCAAGCCCCGGGTCGTTCCCCCTTCCGCCGGAGCGGAGCCAGAAGGACACACAGGCGTGCCGAAGGTCGTACGGTCGTCTGTCCACGCGGAGCCCACCTGTGGCCGGGCGCCGGCGTAGATGCGCGCGAAGAACCCGACCAGGTGGGCGCCGCGCGTCCCCTGCGCTCGCGCGGCGTCCAACAGAGCCCGTGCCTGCCCCGGCGTGGCGACGCTTCGGGTGTCCAGCTCCTCTACCGCCTTGGGCGTCTCCCAGTGGACGCGCGGCAGAGGATTGCCGGGCAGTAGCTCGTGCTCGACGGCCAGCCGCAGGCAGTTGCTCAGCACCGCTCGACGCCGGCGGAAGGTGTTGGCGGCGACCGGCTTCCCGTCCTGCCGCTTGGCCAGGTGTTCCAGCACCGTGCGCACGCGCTTGGAGTTGTCCAGGTCGACCACGGCCGGCACGTGGCTCTCCACCCAGGCCAGGCCTTGGGTCGCGGTCAACAGTTCCGCGCGGCGGGCGTCGGCAAGCGTTTCGGTGGCGAACTTCTCCTGATGCTCCGTCCCATCGACTTGCCAGCGGAGCTGGAACGGGGCGGCCTTGCTGGGACGCTTCCGGACACTCCAAACGCGCACGTCGTAGCTGTGCATCGTGCTCCTTCACGGACCGTGGGTTCAAGTCCCACACCCACCGCTCAGGTCGGAGAACGACCAGCGCACAAGGGGTGCCCGAGACCATCGGGCACCCCTTGCGTGTTCTCGGGTCGGCCGTGGTGCTCAGACCGCGTGGAGGCTGTCGGTGCCGGGGCCGCCGGACAGGGTGTCCGTGCCGGCGCCGCCGTGCAGGAGGTCGTTGCCACTGTTGCCGTAGAGCTTGTCGGTGTCGGCGCCGCCGTACAGCTTGTCGTTGCCCTTGCCGCCGCGGATCGTGTCCTTGCCGCTGTTGCCGTACATGTTGTCGTCGCCCGAGCCGCCTTCGAGGGTGTCGTTGCCCTTGCCACCGCGGATCTCGTCGTAGCGGGAGCCGCCGGTGAGCTTGTCGTTGCCCGGGCCGCCGTCGATGTAGCTGTACTCGGCGCTGCCCGTGACGACGTCGTCGCCGGGGCCGGCGTTCACCCCGATCGCGTTGGTGATGGTGTCGTTGCCGGAGTCGCCCGCCGCGTACAAGGTGTTGCTGAGCTTGTCGTTGCCCTTGCCGCCCACCAGCCGGGAGTTGGCGTTGCCGGTGAGGGTGTCGTTGCCGTCCCCGCCGCGGATTTCTATGGTCACGTTGGTGTTGCCGAGCTTGCTGGTGTCGTTGCCGTCGCCGAGGTCCGCGACCACCGACGTGGGGATGTCGCTGCCGATGTTGAGATCGGGCGCCGTGCAGGTCACATACGTCAGGTCGGTTGACGTGGGGTGCGTGCAGCCGGTGCCGGCGGTGATCTCGACAACGTCGTCGATGCCCCAGATCAACGTGTCGGTGGACTCGTCGTAGCCGACGCGCGAGACGGTCACCTTGTTGGCCTGGCCGGCGGCCGCCGCGTAGTCGACCACGCCTGCGGTGCCCACGGTGGCGGTGGCCGGGGACGCGGCTGCCTGGGCAGTGGATGCCGCGGACACGGCCCCGCCTGCCGCGACGGCGAGTGTGAGGGCGGCGCTGACAATCCGGTACGTACGCATGGTGGTTGAACCCTTCGCATGGTGTTCGGGTCGGCGGGGTGAGATCACCCGTTCGACCTTCCGCTCATGCGGTGAGTTGCACGGATGTCGCGCCCTCCCGCACAGTTCCGCCGGCTGCGGCGCGGAGTTCAGGCCGCCGCCACCAGGGCTTCACCGTGCGGCGTACGCGGGCCGCATTCTGCGCCGTGGTGCCGAACGGGCAGGTCGTGTCCGGGGTTTGCGCTGGTCGTTGATCAGCCTATGACCGACAAAACCGACGTGGACGTCCTGCAATTCGATTTCCGGGGCTCGGAAGTCCGTGTGCTGATGATCGACGGCGAGACGTGGTGGGTGGCGCCGGATGTGTGCCTTGCCCTGGAGATCAAGAACGTCAGTGACACCTTGCGCAAGGTGCTCGATGACGACGAGCGCCGGACAGTGCCATTTTCCCAGGTCAGTCCCACTATAGATACTGTCTACAGTGGGGGACTGGCGGCCGGGCGGACGATTTCCCTGATCAACGAACCAGGTCTCTACTCGCTGATTCTCCGGTCGCGGAAGCCGGCGGCCAAGACCTTCAAGCGCTGGGTCACGCACGAGGTGCTGCCGACAATCCGCCGTACGGGGGCGTACTCGCTGGACCAGCGGGCGTCGTCCGGGCTGCCGCAGGACATGCGGGTGCTGATGCGCGAGGTGTCCCGGGTGACGTCCGAGGCGGCCGTGGCGGCGGCGCGGGAGATGGGTGCGGAGTTGCGGGCGGCGGTGCGCGAGGGGCTCGGGGAGATGACGCAGGCGCTGACCGCGTGTGTGCGGGAGGCGCTGGAGGGCGCGGCGGCGCCCGGTCGTATCGGGGCGGGCGGGGCGGGCGGGACGGGTGGAGCGGCCGGGGCGGTCGGGCCGGGCGGGGAGGAGCCGTTGTGGCATGGCTGTGTGCCGGCCGGGGCGGTGTCGTTCGGGGCCCTGGCGGAGCGGTTGCGGGCGGAGTTCGAGTGTCCGGGGATCACCCGGGACCGGTTGTTCGCGGCGGCGCGCGACGCCCGGCTGCTGCGCCGGCTGGAGACGCCGTACGCGGGGCACACCCTGGCGGAGCGGCGCTACGAGGCGCTGTTCGTGGTGCGGCGGGTGAACGGAGCGAGCCGGGGCTGGGAGTGTGCGTATCACTTCCAGCCGATGGCGTTGCCGGAGGGCGTGACGATCATGCGCAGGCTCATAGCCCAGGACCTGGAGGGCGGTCTGCTCGGCTGACGTCGACCGAGTGTTCCGCGATGGCGAGGACGGGGGCCCAGGGCAGCGGCGTGTCGGCCGACGCGCGGCGGGGTTCGGGCAGCGGCCACCGTACGGGGTCGTGGACGAGGTGGACGCCGGCGTGGCCAAGGGCTGCCAGGTGCTGCGGCCAGGCGGGGTGACGGGTGTGGGCGGTGTTGACGCGGGGGTGCAGGACGACGGGGACTCCGGGGGTGCCGAGGGCCTCGCAGAGCTGGGTGAGGGCCTGGTTGTCGCCGTGTCCGGTGGCGAGCTTGGCGATGGTGTTGGCGCTGGCGGGGGCCACCACGAAGCAGTCCGCGTACGGGTGGGGGCGGGGCTCGGGGGGGAGCCTGGGGGTGTCGCGTACGGGCAGTCCGGTGAGGCGTCGCAGCGCGTCCGCCTCACCCAGGTCGTGCAGCCAGCGCCCCGCGTTGGGGGTGAGGGTGACCGCGACCTGCCAGCCGCGCCGGACGGCGGGTTCGACCAGGCCCGTACGCAGCTGCTCCAGGCCGTCGGCGGCGCAGCCGACAACGGCCATTACTCCGCGCCTTGTTGGTGTCTCGACCATGGCCCGAGGCTGGCAGAGGGGCGACGGGCCGCGGACACCGGGAGGGAGTTCAGGTGACATTGAAGGTTTGTCGACAGATCGTCACGCTTGCGAGCTAAATGGTCTGGTAGGTCTGGTTCGGCGGTGACCGGGTGGGCAACTCTGGTCTCGACGACGTCGCAGAGCCGGCGGGGCGGTGGTCGGCCGGCCGTGTACCCCGCGAGCAAGCACCCCAGGAGGAACATTCATGGCAAGCATCCGTACCGCTCGTGTCCTGGTCACGATGGCGGCGCTGCCGCTGGCGGCGGCGCTCTTCGCCGGGACGGCGGTGGCTGACAACGGCGCGATCTCGGGGCGCGGGTCCAACGCGACGGTGGTCAGCAACAGCGGCGGCAATGTCGGTGGTGACAACTTCGGCAGCGTGACGACGACGCAGCAGGCGGCCACCGGGGCGGGCGCGTCCAACCAGAACAACACGGCGAGCGTGGTGGGTTCGGCGTTCACGGAGATCCGGCAGACGAACTGGGGCATCCACTTCGCGCCGCAGGGGTGAGGTGGGGGGTCCGGGCCGCCGGGTGAGCTGAGCGGTCCGTGACGGACGCAAGGGCGGCTGCGCGACGGCATCCTCGGTGCCGTCGCGCAGCCGCGTTTGTTGTCCACAGGCTGTGGAAAACTTTCGGCGTTCTTGACAGGAGTGGCGTAGGGGCAGGAATCTGACGGACAGTCAGAAAAAGCGCGACCATCCTCCCCCTGTGAGGCCGCCCCGTGCCCATAACCCCCCGGAACCGGACAGACCCCGACCTCCTCGCCCGGCTCACGGCGTACGAGGGCCGCCCCGCCGCCGTCGCGGCCGTGGGCAAGGACCTGGTGAACCAGCCGATGATCCGGCACTGGTGCGAGGCCCTGGGCCATCCGGTGCCGCAGGACGGGTCGGCGCCGGCGGCGATGCTCCAGGTCTGGACGATGGGCGGGCTGTCGGGCCACGGCGACGGCGGGCGCACGGCGGCGTACGAGGAACTGCTGGCGCTGCTGGACGAGGCGGGCTGCACCTCGGTGGTGGCGACCGACAGCGAGCAGGAGTACGTACGGCCGCTGCGCCCCGGGGAGCGGATCGTCTTCGACACGGTGATCGAGTCGGTGTCGCCGCGCAAGACCACGAAGCTCGGCGCGGGCCACTTCGTCACCACCCGGACGGAGATCCGCACCGCCCCGGGCGCCGAGCTGGTCGGCACGCACCGCTTCCGCATCCTCAAGTACGCCCCCTCAGCCCCCTCGGCGCCCCCAGCGCCCTCAACGCCCCCCGCGCCCCCGGCCCCGTCGGTGGCCGCCCCCGCACGCCGCCCCCGGCCCGTCGTCAACCGGGACAACGCGGCCTACTGGGAGGGCGTCCGCGACCACCGCCTCCTCATCCAGCGCTGCACCGCCTGCCGCGCCCTGCGGCTGCCCTGGCTGCCCGGCTGCGACAGGTGCGGTTCGCAGGGCTGGGACACCGTACAGGCCGCCGGTGAAGGGGTGGTGCACTCGTACGTCGTCATGCACCACCCGCCCTTCCCGGCCTTCGACCCGCCGTACGCGGTCGCGCTCGTGGAGCTGGCGGAGGGGGTCCGGCTGCTGGGGAACGTGGTCGGGATGCCGTACGAGAAGGTGCGGATCGGGACGCCCGTGGGGCTGGAGTTCCTGCGGGTGGACGAGGAACTGACCGTGCCCGTCTTCCGGCCCGCGGAGGTGTGACGGATGACGGGGATGGAGGTGGGCGACGAACTGCCCGAGCTGCGGATCCCGGTCACCCGCACGCTGATCGTCGCGGGGGCGGTCGCGACCCGCGACTACCAGGATGTGCACCACGACGCGCAGGCGGCCGGGGCCAAGGGCTCGCCGGACGTCTTCATGAACATCCTGACGACGAACGGCCTGGTGAGCCGGTACGTGCTTGCGCACTTCGGCCCGTCCGCCGTGCTGCGGCGCACGGGGATCCGCCTCGGCGCGCCCAACTACCCCGGCGACGAGATGGTGCTGACCGGCCGGATCACGGCGGTGGACGGGGCCGCGGTCACCGTCGAGGTCGTCGGGGCCAACGGCATCGGGCGGCATGTGAGCGGCATCGTCGAGCTGGAGGTGGCACGGGCGTGAGCGTACGGAACCGGGACGGTCTCGGCGGCCGGGCGGCGATCGCCGGGATCGGGGCGACGGAGTTCTCGAAGGACTCCGGGCGCAGCGAGCTGAAACTGGCCGTCGAGGCGGTACGGGCGGCCCTGGACGACGCGGGGCTGGCGCCGGGGGACGTCGACGGGATGGTGACGTTCACCATGGACACCAGCCCCGAGATCACCGTCGCCCAGGCCGCCGGCATCGGGGAGCTGGGCTTCTTCTCGCGCGTCCACTACGGGGGCGGCGCGGCCTGCGCGACGGTGCTGCAGGCGGCGATGGCCGTCGCGACCGGGGTGGCGGAGGTCGTGGTCTGCTACCGGGCGTTCAACGAGCGCTCCGGGCGGCGTTTCGGCTCCGGGGTGCAGCATCGCGAGCCCTCGGCGGAGGGCGCGGCGCTGGGCGTCAACCTGCCGCCGGGACTGCTCACACCGGCCTCGTGGGTCGCGATGGCCGCGCAGCGCTATCTGTACGACTACGGGCTGGACGCGTCGGTATTCGGCCATGTCGCGGTGACCGACCGCCGCCACGCCGCCACCAATCCGGCCGCGTACTTCTACGGCAAGCCGATCACCCTGGCCGACCACGCCGCCTCCCGGTGGATCGTGGAGCCGCTGCGGCTGCTCGACTGCTGCCAGGAGACGGACGGCGGCCAGGCGCTCGTCGTCACGTCCGCCGAGCGCGCGAGGGACCTGCGGCACCCCGCGGCCGTCGTACGCGCCGCCGCGCAGGGCGCGGGCCGGGCCCAGGAGCAGATGACCAGCTACTACCGGCGGGACCGGGAGCTGGCCGGGCTGCCCGAGATGGGCGTCGTGGCCCGTCAGTTGTGGCGTACCTCGGGCCTGACCCCCGCCGAGATCGACACGGCGGTGCTGTACGACCACTTCACGCCGTTGGTGCTGATGCAGCTGGAGGAGTTCGGCTTCTGCCGCCGGGGCGAGGGCGGGGCCTTCGTCGCGGACGGCGGTCTGCCGCTCAACACCCACGGCGGCCAGCTCGGCGAGGCCTATCTGCACGGCATGAACGGCATCGCCGAAGCCGTACGCCAACTGCGCGGCACCGGCGTCAACCAGGTCCCCGGCGCCGCCCATGTCCTGGTCACCGCCGGGACCGGTGTCCCCACCTCGGGGCTGGTGCTGGGCGCGGACTGAGACCGCGCCCGCGGCCCCCGGACGCACCCGGACGCCCCCGGACGCACCCGGACGCCCCGGGCACCGCCTGGCGCCCGCAGCCATCTCTCAGGCCTTCATGCTCGACCAGAACTCCTCGAAGGACAGCACGCCGTCCTGGTTGCCGTCCCTCGCCGCGATGACGGCCTGCGCGACCGGCTCGCTGACGTAGGGGTCGCCCAGCTCCGCCATGACCTTCTTGTACTCGGCCGCGGTGATGAACCCGTCGCCGTCCAGGTCGTACCGCTCGAACGCCTTCTTCGCCGACTCAATGTCCGCCATCGAGAGCTTCCCCTCCGTGTGTGCCGCATGTCTGACCCGCACACATTAACCGCGACCGGCGGCGCGCAAGAAAGCCCCCTGGTGAGCAAAAGGTTCCATTCGGCTATATCGATCAAGGTCGCATGTGTTATCCCATAACCAACACATCGGGGATACAACAGGGGGGACCTCGGTGAGCGATCACATGCCTGACGCACAGCCTTTGGTGGGCGGGGCGCCGCGCCGCCCCGGCTGGGGGACCTTCTGGGCGGCGGTGGCGGCGGTCGGCACTCTCGCGGGCGCCGTCATCCCCATCGTGCTGTACCACGGTGGCCAGGGCCCGACCACGGTGGTGAGCCACGAGAGTTCCGCCTACCCGACCACCACCGAGCCCCCCGATCCGACGACTCCCGCTCCGGAGACCACGGATCCCCCGGTCACGGATCCCGCCACGACCCCGGACGACCCGTCGTCGGGCGGGGGCCTGACCTACGGTCAGGAGGAGCTGGCCGACCGGGTCGACGACAAGTCCCTCTACGGCTGCGAGTCCCACTCGACGTACATCTCGCTCGCCGCCGCCGCGATCAACTGCCGCGCCTCCGACGGCGGTCCGACGGTGCGCAGTCCCCTCGTACTGTCCTTCGCCTCCCACGCGGACATGGACTCCTGGATGGCCGAAGAGGAGGCCTCCTTCAGCCTCGCCACCGGCGCCGGACCGTGTTCGAGCGCCGGCAGCTACAAGGGCGTCTGGAACCAGGCCGGCACCGAGAAGGGCCGCATGGCCTGCCACTGGACCAGCGACAGCTACTACCGCATCGCCTGGTCCTACGACGACGCCCTCGTCATCGTCGTAGCCGAGGACGCCGGCGCGGCCTCCCTCTACTACTGGTGGTACCAGGACCCCCTGGGCCTGTGAACGAAACGCCGGAGCCCCTCAGGACGCCCGCCCCCGAGGGGCTCCGGCCCGCCGTCCACCCGGCAGGATCCGAACCCGCCACCTTCCGGTCCAAGCCTGACCGGATGGATCAGCCGCGTTCGCGCGGAGGCCGTCACCCTCGCCGGGGAGACGCCATGGCAGGCTGCGGTCATGCGGATTGGCGTCGCGACTTCCCGGACGGCTCGTCTCTGTGCCACGGTCGGCGCCCTGGCGCTGGCTCCGGTCCTTCTCGTGGCAGGCGGCCCTCTCCTCCGCCGCTACTCGCGGTATGTCTACAGCGAGAGAGGTCCAGGGCTTGTGGACAAGGAACGCGGATGGGTGAACCCCGGGTGGTACGTGGTGCACAACGATGTGGTGCGATTCCTGAGCCGGCCTTCGGAGCAGGTGATGGTCATGCTCGACCGCAGACGAGGTGCGCGGCGTCGCCCGGGCGGTTCATGATCGGCGGCCTCTCCGCTTCTCCTGCCGTTCCGGAATGCGAGAGGCCCCCCGGATCAACATCCGGGGGGCCTCTGAGCTGCTGTGCACTCGGCAGGATTCGAACCTGCAACCTTCTGATCCGTAGTCAGATGCTCTATCCGTTGAGCTACGAGTGCTTGTGCTTCCCGGCGTTTTCTGGCCGGTCGGCGTTGCGGGAACAACATTACATGACCTGCGGCGTGAGGTGAAATCCATTGAGTGCGCCCGGCGTGGCCTGCGGAAACGGCTGCGGAAGCGGCCGTGTGGGGCGGGGAGCGGGGCAGGCGTGCGGGGCTCCTTGGCGGGCCCGGGAACGCCGGAAGCCCCGGCCGGTGATCGGCCGGGGCTTCCGGGCTGGAGAGCGGAGGCTGAGGGATTTGAACCCTCGATGGGTTTTAAAACCCAAACCGCATTAGCAGTGCGGCGCCATAGACCGGACTAGGCGAAGCCTCCAGCACGCCCGCGCGAGAGCGGGTGTGTGCAGATGATGGCACAGCCGGGTGGGCTGTCACCAATCGCTGACCAGATTACTCGGCCTGGTGCGGGCTCGGCAAAGGCGTTCCGCCGGGTGCGGGGTGCGGGTGGGGGCGGCGCGCCCACGATCGGGTGGATCGAGGGGGCGCCGGGGGGTGGTGCGGTAGGGAACGTGGCATGGGAACGACCCGAATGATCCGGATGATGCTGAGTGGTGTGTTCGTCGCGGGGCTGTCGCTGGCCGGCGGCGGGGCGGCGGGGGCCGTGGCGGCCGAGGGGGTGCCGGGTGCCGCGCGGGGGGACCGGCTGGTGGTGACGGTGGACGACGGGGCCGGGCAGGTGGCCACGTATGTGCTGGAGTGCCATCCGACGGGGGGTACGCATCCGGACGCGGAGGGAGCGTGCGGGCGGCTGGACGAGCTGGGCGGTCCGGTGGGCCCGGCGGGGGAGGGTCAGCTGTGCACGATGCTCTACGGCGGTCCGCAGAAGGCGACGGTGACGGGGTCGTGGCTGGGCGCGCCGGTGGACGCGCGCTACAACCGGACGAACGGCTGCGAGGCGGCCAGGTGGAAGGAGATGGCTCCGGTGCTGCCGCTGCCCCGCCGTAAGGACGTGGAAGGGGCGGAGAGCGAGCCGGGATGAGCCGGGGCGAACCGGCATCAGTGGGGCGTAGCCGGACGGGCCGGGGCGAGGCCGGAGCGGTCGGGACAAAACGGGACGAGCCCGGAAGTGACGGACGCCACAATTCCGCTAAGTGGGCCCGAACCCTTCCGTCTCGTAAGGGACATGAGTATCCGCGACCGCTCGCCCAACCACTGCCCGTACACTCGCTCTAGTGACACGCCCAGGGGCTCAGCGGCAAGATAGGCCGCCACCGCCTACGGACAGCACCCCGGGCGGTGTGCGGCACATGCGGTAATCAGGGAGGACGCGTCTCGTGAGCAGCAGGCCATCCCGAGGCGCTGCTCGCCTCGCGGCAATACTGGACGCCCTGCCGGACGCGCTGCTCCTGGTCAACGCCAACGGCACGGTCGTCAACGCCAATTCGATAGCCCTGGAGACCTTCGAGTCCCCCGGAACGGCGCTCGTGGGCCGGGGGCTGCTCGACCTTCTCCCGGCCTTCGACTCCAAGCGGATCCCGGGCTCCATGCGGCGTCCGGACGACGACGACGGACGTACGAAGCCGACCCGGATGGTCGCCCGCCGCACCGACGGCACTGATTTTCCGGTGGAGGTCACGAGCGCGAATCTCGACGACGCCCGCACACCCTTCGCGGAGACCTACAGCTATACGGGTGACGAGCTGCTGATGCTGGTCGTCCGCGATCTCACCGGCACCCTCGACACCGAGGCCGAACTGGCCCGGCAGCAGCGGCAGACCGAGATGATCCTGCGGGCGGCGAGCGAGGGCGTGGTCGGGGTCGACACCGACGGCAAGGTGGTGCTGGTCAACCCGGCGGCCGCGCAGATCCTCGGTTTCCGGGCCACCGACCTGGGCGGGCAGGAACTGCATCCGCTGATCCAGCACTCGCGCGCGGACGGTTCCGCGCTGCCGTACGAGGAGACCTCGCTCGCCCAGACGCTGCGCAGCGGGCTGAAGCACCGGGTGCGCGGCCAGGTGCTGTGGCGCAAGGACGGCCGGGCCGTGCCGGTGGACCTGACGACGGCCCCGGTGCGGGAGGGGGAGCAGCTGGTCGGGGCGGTCATGACCTTCACCGACCGGACCCGCTTCGACGCGCTGGCGGCGCGGAACGCGCAGCTCCAGGCGGTGCTGAGCGACTCGTTGCGCGGGCCGATCGACGAGCTGCGCGGTGAGCTGGTCGGCCTGGCCGCCGACCCGGCCGGGCATCTGTGGCCCGAGGCCAACCAGATACTGCACCACCTCGCCGCCGGGTACGCCCGCATCACGACCTTGATCGACAATGTGCTGGCCTTCCAGCGGCTCGACCGGGGCGACGACAAACTGGCCCGTGAGACCACCTCGGTGGACAAGGTCGTGGCGGCGGGTGTCGAGGGCGCGGTCGAGCTGATCGGTCCGGGCCGTGCGCAGTACGCGGTCCACGCGCCGCCGATAGAGGCCACGGTGGACGCCGACCGGCTCGCGCAGGCCGTCTCGCACCTCATCGCGGATGTCGCCGGGGTCGACGCGGCCGGGAACATCCCGGTGCTGCCCGGCGGCACCGACTCCACGATCGTGGTGGCCGCCGCGCAGCGCGGCGATGTCGTACGCATCGAGGTGCGCGGCCCGCACGCGGGCGGCGACCCGGTCCATCTGCCCATCGCGCGCGGCATCGTGGAGCGGCACGGCGGCGTGCTGCAGACCCACGCGGTGCCCGGACAGGGCAGCGCGTACGTGCTGGAGGTGCCGGTAGGTCCCGGCAAGGACGCCACCACGTCGATGCGCATGCCGCCGCGGGAGTCGGAGACGACGGTCATGCCGGTGCCGGTCGAGCCGGTGCGCGGTACGGGGACGAAGTCCGCGCCGCCCGCGCAGCGGCAGTCGGTGGAGGACGCGCAGGCGGCCCTGCCCGCGGCGCAGGCCCGGGGTGCGGTGGCCGTGGCGGAGCCGGAGGCCCCGAGCGGCCGGCGGCGTGCGCTGCGCCAGCCCGCGGACACCGAGGCCGCGGCGGCACCGGAACAGCCGCTCCCCCAGGCCGCTCTGCCCGCCCTGCCCGCGCAGGTCGCTCAGCCCGCACGTCCCATGCCGCCCGCGCTGCCCGCGCAGGCGGCGCAGCCGGGGGGCTCCGCCCAGCCCGAGCCGCAGCCCTCGGGCCGCCGCGCCCGGCGGCCCGCCGCGGGGGACAGCGCGCCGAACGCCCTGCCCGCCCTGCCTCCGGCAGCCGCCGACGTACGGGAGGCCCCGGGCCCGCCCAGCGGCCGCCGGCGCGCCCCGGAAGCGACACAGCCGGAGTGGCCCGAGGCGACCGGGTCCGCGCAGCGGCCCTCCGCGATCGTGGACCCGCGCAAGCTCCCGACGCCGGCCGAGCAGCGTCCGGCCGCCCTGGAACTCGAAGCCGCGCCGCAGCCGGTCCAGCCGCAACGCCAGCCGCAGCCCCAGCTTCAGGTCGTCACGCCGCAGCCGGTTCAGCCGCAGCCGCAGCCGCAGCCGCAGATCCCGGAGCAGACCCAGCGCGCCCCCCAGCCGCTGGTCCCCCAGCAGCCGCAGCCCCAGCCGCAACCGCAGCCCCAACCCCAGCCGATGGTCCAGCCGCAGCCGCCGTCCCAACCGCAGGCCCACACCCAGGCGCAGCCGCATCCCCAGCCGCAGCACGACACCCAGGGGCGGGCCATAAGCGTCCACACCCTCGGCCAGGGTGTCGCCTTCGCCCAGCAGATCGCCGAGCAGACGCAGGGCGGCGCGCCCAGTGGCCGCCGCCGCAAGCTCGGCACCCCCGCCCAGAGCGCCCCGGGAGGCCCGAGTGCCGAGAGCGAGGCGCGTCCGCATCCGGCGGTGCCGGAACAGCAGCCCCAACTCCAGACCCCTGGACGGGCCTATGCCATAGGGGCACCCGCCGAGGGCGACGAGGGCCCTGAGCCGCTGGACGGCCCGAACGGCGCGGTCGACGTGACCGACGAGGGCGTACCCGGGCTGGAGGAGCCGCGCCGGCTGCTGGTGTGGCCCGAGCCGGATGTCTCGACCCGGCAGGCGCTCACCGACCGGGGGTACCGGCCGGTGATCGTACGGTCCCGCGAAGAGGTCGACGCGCAGGTCGCCGATCCGCCCGCCGCGCTCTTCGTGGATCCGCTGACCGGGCCGATCACCCGTACCGCCCTGCAGTCGCTGCGCCAGGCCGCCGCCCAGGCGGAGGTTCCGGTGCTGGTCACCGCCGGGCTGGGGCAGGCTACGCGCGAAGCCGCGTACGGTGCCGATCCCGCCGTACTCCTCAAGGCGCTGGCGCCGCGCGACAGCGACCAGCATCCGCCGCGGGTGCTGCTGGTCGAGGCGCACCAGCCCATCGCGAACGCCTTCACCGGCACCCTGGAGCGGCGCGGGATGCAGGTCGCGCAGGCCGGTTCCGAGGCGGACGCGATGACGATCGCCTCGCAGGTGCACCCCAACCTGGTGGTCATGGACCTGATGCTGGTGCGCAGGCGCCGGCACGGCATCGTGGACTGGCTGCGCAGCAACGGGACGCTCAACCGCACCCCGCTGGTCGTCTACACCTCCGTGGACATCGATCCGGCCGAGCTGCCGAAACTGGCCTCCGGTGAGACGGTGCTGTTCCTGGCGGAGCGTTCGACGAGCCTGGACGTGCAGGGCCGGATCGTCGATCTGCTCAGCAAGATAGGTTCCTGACGCCGCGGGTGGGGCGGCCCGGATCCGGGCCGCCCCACCCGCGGCGTGGGCTCGGGCGCGGCTCAGCCCAGCCTGGTCACGTCCAGCTTGCCGTCCGCGTAGTCCCGCCGGATGACCTTCTTGTCGAACTTGCCGACCGAGGTCTTCGGCACGGCCGGGATGATCGCCCACCGCTCCGGCAGCTGCCAGTGCGCGATCCGCTCGCCGAGGAAGGAGCGCAGCGACTCGTACGTGGCCGTGGCGCCCTCCTTCAGCACCACGGTGGCCAGCGGCCGTTCGCCCCAGCGCTCGTCGGGGACGGCCACCACTGCGGCCTCGGCGACATCGGCGTGGGCCATGAGGTGGTTCTCCAGCTCCACGCTCGAAATCCACTCGCCGCCGGACTTGATGACGTCCTTGGCCCGGTCGGTGAGGGTCAGATAGCCGTCGGGCGTGATCGTGCCCACGTCTCCGGTCCGCAGCCATCCGTCGGGGCTGAACTTGTCCTCGGGCCGGATCGGGTCGCCGCCGGCGCCGCCGTAGTACGCGCCGGAGATCCAGGGTCCGCGCACCTCCAGCTCGCCCGCCGACTCGCCGTCCCAGGGCATCTGTTCGCCGTCCGGGCCGGTGAGCCGTGCCTCGACGCTCGCCGGGAAGCGGCCCTGCGTTATCCGGTAGGACCACTCCTCCTCCGGGGTGAGGCCGGCCGGGGGGTGCGCGATGGTGCCCAGCGGTGAGGTCTCGGTCATGCCCCAGGCGTGGCAGACCTTCACGCCGTGCTTGTCCTCGAAGGCCTTCATCAGGGAGGGCGGGCAGGCGGAGCCGCCGATGACGACCGCGCCCAGTGAGGAGATGTCACGCGCCTTGACGGCGAGTTCGGCCAGCAGGCCCTGCCAGATGGTGGGGACGGCCGCGGCATGGGTGGGGCGCTCGGTCTCGATCATCTCGGCGAGCGGGCCGGGCTGCAGGAAGCGGTCGGGCATCAGCAGGTTGATGCCGGTCATGAAGGCGGCGTGCGGGATGCCCCAGGCGTTGACGTGGAACATCGGGACGATGGGCAGCGTGGTGTCGGCGGTGGTGAGCGCGAAGGACTCGGCCATGTTGACCTGCATCGAGTGCAGATAGATCGACCGGTGCGAGAACAGCACGCCCTTCGGGTCGCCCGTGGTGCCGGAGGTGTAACACATGGCGGCGGCCTCGCGCTCGTCCAGCTCCGGCCAGTCGTACGTGGTGGGGCGGCCGCCGATCAGCGACTCGTACTCGTGGACGGCGGGACGGCAGCCCTCCAGCAGCGTGGTGTCACCGGGCCCGACCACGACCACGTGCTCCACCGACTCCATCGCCGGGAGCAGGGGCGCCAGCAGCGGCAGCAGCGAGCCGTTGACCAGCACGACGCGGTCGGCGGCGTGGTTGGCGACCCAGACCAGCTGGTCGGCGGGGAGCCGCAGGTTCAGGGTGTGCAGGACCGAGCCCATCGCGGGGATGGCGAGATAGGCCTCGACATGCTCGGCGTTGTTCCACATCAGGGTGGCAACCCGCTCGTCGCGCTGGACGCCGAGCCCGTCGCGCAGCGCGTTGGCCAGCTGTGCCGCCCGCAGCCCGGTCTCCCGGAAGGTACGGCGCTGTGGCGCGCCCTGTCCGGTCCAGGTGGTGATCGTGGAAGCCCCGTGAACGGTGGTGCCGTGCACCAGAATGCGGGTCACTGTCAGCGGTACGTCCTGCATCGTGCTCAGCACGGGGATGCCTCCTCATTGAAGCGCCTACGCGAGGGTAGCCTTCCCGTGATTGTGCTGGCATACCGAGCGGTATGTCACTACCTGACGAGCAATTCGGGGTCTTCGCGTAGCTTGGACAGTGCGCGCGACACCGCGCTCTTCACCGTGCCCACGGACACCCCGAGGGCCTCCGCGGTCTGCGCCTCGCTCATGTCCTCGTAGTACCGCAGGACGACCATCGCCCGCTGCCGGGCGGGCAGCCGGGCTATCGCGCGCAGCATCGCGTCGCGCTGCGCCTGCTGCTCGGCGCCGTCGTCCGGGCACCGGGCCGCGGCCGGCTCGGGGAGTTCGTCGGTCGAGAACTCGTCGACCCGGCGCCTGCGCCACAGCGAGGTGCGGGTGTTGACCAGGGTGCGGCGCACATAGCTGTCCAGTGCGCGGTGGTCGTCGATGCGCTCCCACGCCAGGTAGGTCTTGGTCAGCGCGGTCTGCAGCAGGTCCTCGGCGTCGCTCGGGTTCGGGGTGAGCGAGCGCGCGGTGCGCAGCAGCGCCGGGCCCTTGGTCCGTACGTAGCTGGTGAACTCGTAGCGCTCGGAGCCGGCGAACTCGGCTGTGCACACTGGCGTGGTCATGTCTCCACGCTATGAGCGGGCCGGGCCCCGGGGGATCCGCCGGAGGTGCCGAAGCGGGATCACCCTCAAGTTGTAGGCCGGGGGCTGTCTCCACCTCCCGTGGGCTGACCCCTACCCCGAGACGATCGCCACCGGGGCGTCCAGCCGGTTGCGGTTTGTGCAGCCGGCGGCCGCCGTGTCCCTCGCGCGCATTGCCGGTGCGCCGCCCCGGCCATGGTGCGGGCCGCCGGCCGGGAGCGCCGTCTGCGCGAGGGCGGGTGAGGCCGGTGAGGTCGTCGGGGTCGTCGGGGTCTTCGTTGTCGGGTCGGGTCGGGGCGCGGCTGTCTCCCGTCTGCCGTCTGCCGTCACAGCTCGACGACGTAGAGCTGCGGCACCTCGGTAGCCCCGCACAGCCGCAGCATGCGCGCGTGCAGTGGCGGGCAGCGCAGCACCAGCCGCGCCGAGGGCTCCAGGCCGGTGACCCGGCGTACCAGGGTCGCCGCGCAGTGGGCGTCGATGAAGGCCAGTTCGCTGAGGTCGATGATGCGGGGCGGTCCGGTGGGGGCGTCGAACGCCTCGCGCAGGCCGAACTCGAACTCGGCGCGGGTGGCGAGGTCGGCGTCACCGCTCATCGACAGGATGCCGTCGCTGTGCTCGACGCGCAGGGCGTCCAGGCACTGCAGGACGGTCGCGGGGTGGGCGGCCGAGACGCGTCCGAGGAGTTCGGGGGTGAAGCGGCGGCGGTCGTACTCGCAGATGGCGGTGAAGCCGATGCGGGCGAAGACCGGGGTGAGGGAGGCCTCGTACGCGACCAGGCCGTCGTGGTCGAGGTCCGGCCGCAGCGCCCAGGACATGTCGCCCACGGCGCGGATACCGGGGTACCCCTCGCGGTGGGCGGCCTCGGCGACCTCGGCCCAGGTCGCGGCGCGGTCCTCGGGCCCGAAGCCGGCGCCCTGGTCGTAGCCGGGGGTCTCGTCGACGACGACCAGGCTGCCCTCCGCCAGTGCCCGGCCGGCCCGGACGCCGAGCCGGGTCAGCCGGTGGACCGTTTCTTCCGCGCCGGTCCGCGGGTCGGTGAAGAACATCACCCGCTCGCCCCGCGACAGCCCGATACCGGCGAACGCCGCGCGGATCTCCCACCGCGCGGCGTCGTCGTCGAATCCCAGGCAGGCATGGTCGCCGGAGGCCATCCGGTCGACCGAGACCGCGCGGGGGGCGGTGCCGCTGTCCATGCCGCGAACGTACGCCCCGGTGTGGTGCGCCGTCCGCCCCCCGATCGCCTTTGACCGCAGTCGGCCGCATTCTGGCTGCGGTTGTTTGCTGATGTCTCGTCAGGGAGCGAGACCTGTACGGACTTCCGGTCCGATCATCAGCCCGCAAAGACCTCGGCCCGCAAAGACCTCGGCCCGCGAGGACCTCAGCCCGCGAGGACCTCCGCGAGCCGCCGCCAGCCGGCCCGGGGCAGTTCGGTGCCGCGGTTCCGGCCGGGCTCCAGCAGCTGCAGGGCGAGATGGTCGGCGCCGGCCGCGCGGAAGTCGTCGACGCGGCGGCGGACCCGGTCCTCGTCACCCCAGGCGAACAGCGCGTCGACCAGTCGGTCGCTGCCGCCGCCGGCGAGGTCGTCCCCCGTGAAGCCCAGGCCCAGCCAGGCGTTGGTGTAGTTCGGCAGCCCCAGGTACAGGGCCAGGGTGTCCCGGGCGACCGTCCTGGCCCGCTCCGGGTCGGACTCCAGGATCACGCCCAGCTCCGGCGCGAGCAGCGGGCCGGAGCCCAGGGCCGCCCGCGCCGCGGCGGTGTGCTCGGGCGTGACGAGATAGGGGTGCGCGCCGGCCGCCCGGTCCCGCGACAGCTCCAGCATCCGCGGACCCAGCGCCGCCAGCACCCGCCGCCCGGCGGGCACGCCCAGGGCGTCCAGCTCCGTCAGATACCGGGTCATCGCCGCGTACGGGCGCCGGTACCGCTCCCCGGCGAGAGCGGCGTGACTGACCCCCAGGCCCAGCAGGAAGCGCCCCGGGTGGGCCGATTCGAGCCCGGCGACGCGGGCGGCGGTCTCCCCGGCCTCGTACGACCAGATGCTGAGGATGCCGGTCGCGACGGTCACCGAGGAGGTCGCCGCCAGCAGCGGGGCGGCGTGCTCGACACCGCTGCTGCCGCCCAGCCAGAGCGCCCCGTAGCCCAACTCCTCCAGCTCGGCGGCGGCTTCGGCGCGCTCACCGGCCCCTTCGGGGTCCTCCGACCGCAGCGCGCTGCTCCAGATCCCGTACCGGCCCACCGACTCGTGCATCGTGCTCCCCGGGTGCTCGTCGTCCGACGTCAGTGGTGCCAACCGGCGCCCGGCGCGGTCTGTTCCGGTCGGGGGCACTCCTTCAGAAATCCTTCATTCCTCTCTCATGTGGAGGTCCTAGCCTCTGCTCAAAGTCTGCACCGGCGAGGGACAGGCTTTTCTCAGGAAATTCACAGATGGAGAACAGTCTCCTCTCAGACGGGCCTCACAGGATGACCGCCATGACCGCGTCCTCATCTCCCGCAACAGCTGACCTCACCCGCCCCGACGGCTCCCCCGTCCGGGTGCTCGTCGTCGACGACGAGGCGGCGCTCGCAGACCTGCTCTCCATGGCCCTGCGCTACGAGGGCTGGGAAGTCCACACCGAAGGCAACGGCACCGACGCGCTCCGTTCCGCCCGGGATCTCCGGCCGGACGCCGTCGTGCTCGACGTCATGCTGCCCGACATGGACGGCCTGGAAGTGCTGGCGCGGCTGCGCCGCGAGTCGCCGGACGTGCCGGTGCTCTTCCTGACCGCCAAGGACGCGGTCGAGGACCGTATCGCCGGCCTGACCGCCGGCGGCGACGACTACGTCACCAAGCCGTTCAGCCTCGAAGAGGTCGTGGCCCGGCTGCGCGGTCTGCTGCGCCGCTCCGGCGCGGCCGCCGCCCGTACGGAGTCGCTGCTGGTCGTCGGTGATCTCGTACTCAACGAGGACAGCCACGAGGTCAGCCGCGGCGGTACCGGCATCCACCTCACGGCCACCGAGTTCGAGCTGCTGCGCTACCTCATGCGCAACCCGCGCCGGGTGCTCAGCAAGGCGCAGATCCTGGACCGCGTCTGGTCGTACGACTTCGGCGGCCAGGCCAACGTCGTCGAGCTCTACATCTCCTATCTGCGGCGCAAGATAGACGCCGGGCGCCCGCCGATGATCCACACGCGGCGCGGTGCCGGCTACCTGATCAAGCCGGGCGAAGTGGTGTGACGTCGTCGTGACAGCCGAAGTGCTGCACGGCGCCATGCCGCTGCCCGGTCACTCCTCCGGGTCCCGTCCGGGCCACCGTTCCGGGCCCCGCTCAGGTCGCCGGCCGGGCCACCGGTCGCGGCGGCGCTGGTCACTGCGGACGCGTCTGGTGGTGTCGTCCATCGCGATGATCGCGGTGGTCTGCGCGGTCATCGGCGCGGTCACGACGATCTCGCTGCGGTCGTATCTCTACGCCCAGCTCGACGACCAGGTCTCGGCCGTCTCCGACCGTGCCGCGGGCCCGCTCTCGGACCTCCCGGGCAAGGGGCAGGCGCCCGGCCAGAACGGCAGCGGCCTGAAGGAGGAAAGCTCCGACGAACTGGGCTTCCTGCGCAGTCCGGGTCTTCAGCCCGGCATCGTCGGCGCGCATCTCACCGACAACCGTGAGGTCACCTCCGCCGGTATCGCCGCGCAGACCACCCCCGGTACCGCGATGCAGGTCAAGCGGTTCACCGCCGCGCAGCTCGCGGTGTTCGCCTCCGTACCCCTGGACGCCAGGACGCACAGCGTCGTCATCCCCGGCTACGGCACCTACCGGGTGCAGCTGGTGCACAGCAGCGGCCAGAGCAGCGGCTTCACGGTCATCGGCCTGTCCACCGGCGACGTGGACGACACCATCAGCACCTACATCACCATCGAGGCCCTGGTCGCCGCCGCGGGTCTGGTCGCCGCCGGGCTGGCCGGCTCGCTGCTGATCCGCTACTCGCTGCGCCCGCTGCGCAGGGTCGCCGCCACCGCCACCCGGGTCTCCGAACTGTGCCTGGACAAGGGCGAGGTGGCGCTCTACGACCGGGTGCCCGACTCCGACACCGACTCGCGCACCGAGGTCGGGCAGGTCGGCGCCGCGCTCAACCGGATGCTCGGCCATGTCGCCGCCGCGCTGGGCGCCCGTCACCAGAGCGAGACCCGGGTACGGCAGTTCGTGGCCGACGCCAGCCATGAACTGCGCACGCCGCTCGCCTCGATCCGCGGGTACGCCGAGCTGACCCGGCGCGGCCGGGAGCAGATCGGCCCGGACACCCGGCACGCGCTGGGCCGGATCGAGTCGGAGGCCGCCCGGATGACGACCCTGGTCGAGGATCTGCTGCTGCTCGCCCGGCTCGACGCCGGCCGGCCGCTGGCCCTGGCCTCCACCGACATGTCGCCGCTGGTCGTGGACGCGGTCAGCGACGCGCGGGCGGTGGGCCGGGACCACCGCTGGCGGCTCGACCTGCCCGACGACCCGGTGTGCGTGCTCGGCGACCCGCAGCGGCTGCACCAGGTGCTGACCAATCTGCTCGCCAACGCCCGTACCCACACGCCGCCCGGCACCACCGTGGTGGCCCGCGTGGTGCCCGACGACTTCGAGGTGGTCGTCGAGATCGCGGACAACGGCCCCGGCATTCCCCCGGACCTGCTGCCGCACGTCTTCGAGCGGTTCGCCCGCGGTGACGCCTCGCGCTCGCGCGCGGCCGGGAGCACCGGGCTCGGACTGGCCATCGTGCAGGCGGTGGTCAGTGCGCACGGCGGCCGGGTGAGCATCAGCAGCGTGCCGGGGGAGACGATCTTCAGGGTTCATCTGCCCGTAACGCACTCACAGCTGACCCTCAGTCTGGCCACAACCTCATGACAGGGCACCGCCGCAATGTAGTTGGTATGCGCACTCAACAGCTCCCGCCGAGCGGCACGTCGTCCCGCGATCTGGGAACGCTGCCCGCCCGAGAGCACCTGGCGGTCTCGCAGACCGAGCCGGTGCTCGACGTCGTGATCCCCGTATACAACGAGGAGAAGGATCTCGAGGGTTGTGTGCGCAGACTGCACGCCCATCTGACGCGGACCTTTCCCTATCCCTTCCGGGTGACCATCGCCGACAACGCCAGCGTCGACCGCACCCCCGCGGTGGCCCGCGCGCTGGCCGCCGAGATACCCGAGGTCGTCTCCTTCCGGCTGGAGCAGAAGGGCCGCGGGCGGGCGCTGCGCACCGTGTGGGCCGCCTCCGACGCGCCCGTCCTGGCGTACATGGACGTGGACCTGTCCACGGACCTCAACGCGCTGCTGCCGCTGGTGGCCCCGCTGATCTCCGGCCACTCCGACCTGGCGATCGGCTCCCGGCTGGCGCGCTCCTCGCGCGTCGTGCGCGGAGCGAAGCGGGAGTTCATCTCCCGCACCTACAACCTCATCCTGCGCGGCTCGCTCGCCGCCCGCTTCTCCGACGCGCAGTGCGGCTTCAAGGCGATCCGCAAGGACGTCGCCGAGCGCCTGCTGCCGCTCGTGGAGGACACCGGCTGGTTCTTCGACACCGAGATGCTGGTGCTCGCGGAGCGCGGCGGCCTGCGCATCCACGAGGTCCCCGTCGACTGGGTCGACGACCCCGACTCGACGGTGGACATCGTCAGGACGGCGACCGACGACCTCAAGGGCGTGCTGCGCGTCGGACGGGCCCTGGCCACCGGTGGGCTGCCGCTGGACCGTCTGCGCCGCCCCTTCGGCGACGATCCGCGCGACCGGGAGATCGCCGACGTGCCGGTGGGTCTGGCCCGGCAGCTGGTCGGCTTCTGCGTGGTCGGTGGGCTCAGCACGCTCGCGTATCTGCTGCTCTTCTCGCTCTTCCGGCTCGGCATGGGCTCGCAGCTCGCCAACGCGCTGGCGCTGCTGGTCTCCGCCGTCGGCAACACCGCCGCCAACCGCCGCCTGACCTTCGGTGTACGCGGCCGGGACAAGGCCGTCCGCCACCAGGCCCAGGGCCTCGTGGTGTTCGCCATCGGCCTCGCCCTGACCAGCGGCTCGCTCGCCGCCCTCGGCGCGGCCAACGCCGAGCCCTCGCAGAGCACCGAACTCGCCGTCCTCATCGCCGCCAACCTCGCCGCGACCGTGCTCCGCTTCCTGCTCTTCCGGGCGTGGGTCTTCCCGTCGCAGAGCGAGGCCGACGCCGGTGGCGACGAGTACGCCGATGCCGGCCGCGCCGTCCAGCAGGTGACCCCGCTGCGGGTCCGCGCGGAAACCCCGTACGAGAGCGACCCGTACGGCAGCGACCTGTACGGCAGCGACCTGTACGGCAGCGACTCGTACGGCAGCGACCCGTACGCCTCCGGCCAGTCCGGCGGCACGGCCGGCCACGACGGCTACAGCGCCGCCCTTCCGCCCGAGCAGTCCCACCCGTACGCCGACGCCCCCCGGGGCGACACCCCCTGGCGGGTCGGCGGTCAGACCGGGTACGGGGACGAGACGGTGCGGATCCGGCCCATCGACCCCCACGAGCACGACCCGAGGAGTATTCGATGACCACGTCCCGTAGCGACGGGGCCCCCACCTGGCGGTCGCCGGAGGAACTTCCTCCGGCGCCGCCCGGCGGCGTTGGCGGCGCCGTTCCGCCGCCCCCGGCCCACCTTCCGGCCGGTGTCCGGCGCACCCCGGTACCGACGGACGCGCCCCCGCCCGGCTCAGGGACCCTCGCGGTGGCCGAGCCGGTGGCCGAGCCGGTGGCCGAGCCCGGTACCGAGCCCGGTATCGAGCCCGGTACCGAGCCCGGTATCGAGCCCGGTGCCGAGCCCGGTGCCGAGCCCGGTGCCGGCGCCGCCCAGTCCGGCGACGAGCCCGTGGACGACGCACAGCCGGAGCTCGCGGGCCCCGGCGGCGACGGCACCGTCCCCCCGCCCGGCGAGGGCGAGGGCGAGGGCGGTGACGGCGAGGGCCGGGACCCGCGCGGCTTCGCGGTCCGGGTCTGGCGCGGCCGCCCCGGGGACGCGGCCTGGGTCCGCCCGGCCTTCCTCGGACTGCTGCTGGTGACGGCCCTGCTGTACCTGTGGGACCTCAGCAGCTCCGGCTACGCCAACTCCTTCTACTCCGCGGCGGTCCAGGCCGGCAGCAAGAGCTGGAAGGCCCTCTTCTTCGGCTCCCTCGACGCCGGCAACGCCATCACCGTCGACAAGCCGCCGGCCGCCCTGTGGCCGATGGCCCTGTCCGTCCGGGTCTTCGGCCTCAGCTCCTGGGCGATCCTGGCCCCCGAGGCCCTGATGGGCGTCGCGACGGTCGGGGTCCTCTACGCCGCCGTACGCCGCCGCTTCAGCGCCGCCGCCGGCCTCATCGCGGGCGGCGCGCTCGCGCTGACCCCGGTCGCCGCGCTGATGTTCCGCTTCAACAACCCCGACGCGCTGCTCGCCCTGCTGATGGTCGTGGCCGTCTACTGCGTGCTGCGCGCGCTGGAGAACGCGAGCACCAAGTGGCTCGTCCTGGCCGGTGTCGCCTTCGGCCTGGGCTTTCTCACCAAGACCCTCCAGGCCTGGCTGATCCTGCCGCCGCTGGCCGTGGTCTACGCCGTCTGCGCGCCGGCCGCGCTGCGCAGGCGGTTCGTCCAGATCCTGTGGGCCGGGCTCGCCATCGTCGTCTCGGGCGGCTGGTGGGTCGCCATCGTCGAGCTGTGGCCCGCCTCGTCGCGCCCGTACATCGGCGGCTCCCAGGACAACAGCTTCCTGTCACTGACCTTCGGCTACAACGGCTTCGGCCGGATCACCGGCGACGAGACCGGTTCGGTCGGCGGCGGCGGTGGCGGCGGTGGCGGCACCGGCATGTGGGGCGAGACCGGCATCGGCCGGCTCTTCAGCTCCGACATGGGCGGCCAGATCGCCTGGCTGCTGCCCGCCGCCTTCATCCTGCTCACCGCCGGGCTGTGGCTGACCTGGCGGGCGAAGCGCACGGACCTTCAGCGGGCCGCCTTCCTGGCCTGGGGCGGGTCGATGCTCATCACGTTCCTGATCTTCAGCTTCATGTCCGGCATCTTCCACCAGTACTACAACATCGCCCTCGCGCCCTACATCGCGGCGCTGGTCGGTATGGGCGCGACGATGCTCTGGGAGCGCCGGCCCGCCGTCCTGGCGTCGGTGGTGCTGGCCGTCACGGTCGCGGCCACGGCCATCTGGTCGTACGTCCTGCTCAACCGTTCCTCGGACTGGTACCCGGGGGTGCGTTACGCGGTCCTGGTGGGCGGTGTACTGGCCGCGGCCGGCCTGCTGCTCGCGGTCCGGCTCGGCAGGCAGCTCGCGCTCGCGTCGGCCGGCCTGGGCATCGCGGCCGCGCTGGGTGGTCCGTTGGCGTACACCCTCCAGACCGTCGACACCGGTCACTCCGGCTCCATCGTGACCGCCGGGCCGACGGTCCAGGGCGGCATGGGCGGTTTCGGCGGCATGCGCGGCGGCGGTGGCCCGCAGGGCGGCAACGGCGGCACCGGCGGCCAGGGCGGCTTCCCCGGCGGTGCGCAGGGCGGCCAGAACCAGCAGCAGGGCCAGAACGGCCAGGGCGGCCAGGGCGGCACGGGAGGCTTCCCCGGCGGTGCGCAGGGCGGCACCCAGGGCGGCACCCAGGGCGGCCCGAACCAGCAGCAGGGGCAGGGCCAGAACGGCCAGTCCCAGCAGGGCGGTCCCGGCGGTACGACCGGCAACCTGCCGGGCGGTACGGGCGGCGCCGAAGGCGGCACCCGGGGCGGCGCGGGCGGTATGGGCGGTCTGCTCAACGGCGCCAGCGTCAGCAGCCGGATGAAGGCGCTGCTGGAGAAGAACGCCTCGAAGTACACCTGGGCCGCCGCCACCATCGGCTCCCAGAACGCGGCCAGTTACCAGCTCGCCACCGAGGAACCGGTGATGGCCATCGGCGGCTTCAACGGCAGCGACCCCAGCCCCACCCTCGCCGAGTTCAAGAAGTACGTGACGGACGGCAGGATCCACTACTTCATCGCCTCCGGCAGCGGCGGCGGCGGTGGTGGTGGCGGTATGGGCGGTAGCGGCACCGGCACCCAGATCAGCTCCTGGGTCGCGTCCGCCTTCACCGAGAAGACCGTGGACGGCGTCACCGTCTACGACCTCACCGATCCCAGCTGACGTTCCCCGTGACGGCGGTGGCCCGCGGGAGCTCCGGCTCCGGCGGGCCACCGCCGTCTCACTCCTCCGGCGCCAGGCGCGCCGGGAAGCCGCCGGTGGCGATGGGCCCCCAGCGTTCCGGCGTGACGCGGATCAGCGACTTGCCCTGCTTGAGCATGGCCGCGCGGTACTCGGCCCAGTCGGGGTGCTCCCCCGAGATGTTGCGGAAGTACTCGACGAGCGGTTCGACGGACCCGGGGACGTCCAGGACCTCCGCCGTGCCGTCGATCTGCACCCAGGGCCCGTTCCACTCGTCGGACAGGACGAGCACGCTGACCTGTGGATCGCGGCGCGCGTTACGGGTCTTGGCCCGCTCGGGATACGTGGAGACGACCAGCCGGCCGGAGTCGTCCAGCCCGCAGGTGAGCGGGGAGGCCTGCGGACGCCCGTCGGCACGGGTGGTCAGCAGGACGGCCCGGTGGCGGGGGCGGACGAACTCCAGGAGCTGGTCGAGTCCCACGGTGGTGTTGGTCGCGATGTAGGCAGCCATGAGGGCACCCTACGACGCGGGCCGGGGTCAGTCCTGGCGCAGGATGTCGCGCCCGGGGCCGCCGGAGAGCGTGTCCCGGCCCTGACCGCCGTACAGCCGGTCGTCGCCGCTCTGGCCGTACAGCCGGTCGTCGCCGTGGTCGCCGTACAGCCGGTCGGCGCCCTTGCCGCCGTAGAGGACGTCCGCCCCGGACCGGGCGCGCAGGGTGTCGTCGCCGGAGTCCCCGTACAGGGCGTTGCCGGTTCTGCCGTCGGTGCCGGTGAGGGTGTCGTCGCCGGAGCCGCCGTGGCAGGCCATGGAGCAGCCGGTCAGGGTGTCCCGGCCGGCGCCGCCGTACGAGCCGAGGCCCCAGACCCCGCCGCCGCTGTCGATGCGGTCGTTGCCGTCCTGGCCGTACAGGACGTCGTACTCGGTACCCAGCAGGACGTCGTCGCCGGAGCCGCCGCGGATCGAGGCGTAGGCGGAGTTGTTCGCGGCGACGCCCGCGGTGTCGTCGCGGTCGCCGAGGTCGACGGTGTAGATGTCCTCGTCGGAGGACATGCCGTGACCGGAGGTGGTGCACCGGACGTAGGTGAGGTCGGCCGGGACGGGACGGTCGCAGCCCGGGCCGGCGGTGATCCCGACGCGGTCGCGGAAGGTGATGACGTAGTCCTCGCCGCCCGGCTCGGTGCCGACGGTGAGGTGGTTGGTCTGCCCGGCGGCGGCCTTGTAGTGGACGGTGTTGTCGCCGTCGACGTAGGCGGAGGCACTGCCCGCGGCAGCCGCGGCCGCAGCCGCCGCCGTGGCGGGCGCGGCGAGGGCGAGGGCCGTGGTGAGGGCGGTGCCGAGGGCGAGTGCGATGGCGGTGGCTCTGGCGGTGGTTGTGGCTGTGGCGGTGCCGGGAACGCGGTAGGTACGCATGGTGGTCGGACCCTTCGCTGGAGGCCAGGTCGTGGGGTGTGTCACCCGTTGGACCTACCGCCCGGCCGTCACGTTGCCCGCGCCGCGCAGTGTTCAGCCCGCGGCCACCGGGACTTCCCCCTGCATCGCCTGGATGTCCAGTTCCACCTTCAGGGTGGTGCCGATCGCCGCGATGCCGGCCTGCACGACCTGGTTGTAGTTCATCCGGAAGTCCTCGCGCCGCAGTTCCGTCACGGCCCGGAACGCGGCCCGGATCCCGCCCCACGGGTCCGGTCCCGTGCCGAGGTAGCTCAGGTCCAGGTCGACCGGCCGGGTCACGCCGTGCATGGCCAGTTCGCCGTGGACGGTCCAGCGGTCCTGGCCGGCCGGGGTGACGGAGGTGCTGCGGTACGTCAGTTCGGGGTGGACGCCGACGTCCAGGAAGTCGGGGGAGCACAGATGACCGTCGCGGGTCGCGTTGCCGGTGTCGATGGAGGCGGCCTCGATGACGGCCTCCACGGACGACCGCAGCGGGTCCTCGGCGATCTCGATCCGGCCCCCGAACCGGGTGAACCGCCCGTGCACGCTGGACAGTCCCAGGTGCTGGGCCACGGCGCTGACGGTGGAGTGCGCCGGGTCGACGGTCCACGGTCCCGGCGGCGGCAGCTCCACGCCCCCGGTGCGGGCCAGCACGAGCGTGCCCAGGTCCGCGGTGCCGGACGCGGTGACGATCGCGGACTGCGCGGCCGGGCGGTACCCGATCGCCGTGACGATCACCGTGTAAGCCCCGGCCGCCAGGATGCCGGTCCTTACCGCGCCCTCGCCGTCCGCGGCCTCACGAAGGACCTGCCGGCCCGTCATGTCGGTGACGGTCAGTACGGCGTGGGGGACTGCCCATCCGTCCTTGGTGCGGATGCGGGCGCGCATGGCCATGACTGTCGTTCGCTTTCTGCCGCTGGGGGAAGGTGGGAGGTCGGGGAACGGGGCCCGGCCGGCGACGGCCTCGGCCGTCCCCTGCTCCGGCCGTCCGGCCGGGCCCCGCCGGTCCGTGCGCCTCCGCTGTGCGCACGGACCGGCTGTCCGTGGAGGGCGTCAGCCCTCGGGGTGGTCGAGCTCCACGTCGAAGCCCTCCGCGCCGCGTCCGTCGACGGTGAGCGCGGTGGCCACCGGCGGGTATCCGCTCGCGATGAGCGAGTACTCCCCGCTGTCGAGGTCGGTGAAGGCGTACACGCCGTCCGACCCCGTGGTGGCGGTGCCGATCACGTTGCCGGCCGCGTCGACCAGGGTGACCCGGGCGTCGGCCAGCGGCCGGTGGTCGGCGCCGCCGCGTACGGTGCCCAGTACCTGGGCGCCGGTCCGCAGCGTGATCTCGGTACGGGTGATGCCGTGCCCGGCGACCGTCACGACGGCCGCGGTCGGCCGGTAGCCGTCCGCGTTGACGGCGAGCGTGAAGTCCCCGGCGGGCAGTTCGCCGAAGCCGAAGGAGCCGTCGGTGTCGCTCTTGCCGGTGGCCAGGACCTCGCCCAGCAGATCGGTGACGACGACCATCGCCCCGCCGACCGGCAGCCCGCCGTCGGCGTCGGTCACCTGACCGGCCAGCCCGCTGGTGCCGGTGAGCACCACGTCGTACGGGACCGGCCCGTCGCCGACCAGCACGGTGGACGCCTGCGGCTGGTGGCCGTCGGCGGCCGCGATGAGGACGTACGATCCGGCGCCCGGGGCCTGGAGCGTGTAGGCGCCGTCGTCCCGGGTGGTGGCCCGGCCGAGCTGGTGTCCGGTGAGGGAGATCAGCGTGAGCGTGGCGCGGGTGACGCCGGTGCCGTCGGAGTCGCGTACCTGGCCGTGCACCGTGGTGCCGCCGGCCACGTCGGGCTCAGCGGAGGGCTCAGCGGAGGGCGCGTCGAAGGGCTCGGCGGCGGGGGCGAGGACCGGTGCGAGGGCTGCCTGCGCGGTCTCCTCCAGGGCGTCGCCCGGCTCGGCCGTGACCTGGGCGGCCTGCTGCATGCCGCTGTGCGACTTCAGGGCCACCTCCTTGACGAACAGCACCAGGATGAACCCGATGAGCGCGAACGGCGCGGCGCACAGGAAGACGTCGGCGACACCGTGTCCGTACGCGCTCTCGACGACGGTGCGGACCGGGGCCGGCAGCGTGTCCAGGTCGGGGATGGAGTTGCCGGTGCCGGTGCTCTTGACGCCGAGGTCGGCCAGGCCGTCGGAGACGTAGTGCGTGATGCGGTTGGAGAGCACCGCGCCGAGCGCCGAGACGCCGACCGCTCCGCCGAGGCTGCGGAAGAAGGTGACCAGCGAGCTGGCCGCGCCGAGCTCGTGCGGCTGCACCTGGTTCTGGGTGGCGAGCACCAGGTTCTGCATCATCATGCCCAGGCCGAGGCCGACGAGCACCATGTAGATCGCCATCTGCCAGTACTCGGTGTCGTACCGGATGGTGCCGATCAGGCCGAGGCCCGCGGTGAGGAGCAGGCCGCCGGCGAGCAGCCAGCCCTTCCAGCGGCCGGTCTTGGTGATGAACCGGCCGGAGACGGTCGAGGCGACGAACAGCCCGCCGATCATGGGGATGGTCATCACGCCGGACATGGTCGGCGACTTGTCCCGGGCCAGCTGGAAGTACTGGCTGAGGAACACCGTGCTGGTGAACATCCCGACGCCCACGAAGAGGCTGGCGATCGAGGTGAGGGTGATCGTCTTGTTGCGGAAGAGCCGCAGCGGGACGATCGGTTCGGTCGCGACCTTGGCCTCGATCAGGAGGAAGACCCCGCCGAGGGCGACCGCGCCGCCGATCATGGCCCAGGTCTGCCAGGAGATCCAGTCGTACTTGTCGCCCGCGAAGGTCACCCAGAGCAGCAGCAGCGAGACCGAGGCGGCCAGGAAGGACGCGCCCAGCCAGTCGACCTTGACGTCCCGCTTGACGACCGGGAGCTTGAGGGTCTTCTGCAGCACGATCAGCGCGATGACGGCGAAGGGCACGCCGACGTAGAAGCACCAGCGCCAGCCGAGCCAGCTGGTGTCGGTGATGACACCGCCGAGCAGCGGGCCGCCGACGGTCGCGACGGCGAAGGTCGCGCCCAGGTAGCCGCTGTAACGGCCGCGCTCACGGGGCGAGATCATCGCCGCCATGACGATCTGGGCCAGCGCGGACAGACCGCCGACGCCGACGCCCTGCACCACGCGGCAGGCGATCAGCATGCCGGGGTTCTGCGACAGCCCGGCGGCCATCGAACCGCCGACGTAGATGATCAGGGCTATCTGCACCAGCATCTTCTTGCTGGTGAGGTCGGCGAGCTTGCCCCACAGCGGGGTCGTCACCGTCATCGCCAGCAGCGAGGCCGTGACGACCCAGGTGTACGCGCTCTGGCTGCCGTTCAGGTCGGCGACGATCTCGGGCAGTGCGTTGGTGACGATCGTCGACGACAGAATCGCCACGAACATGCCGAGCAGCAGCCCGGACAGTGCCTCCATGATCTGCCGGTGCGACATGGGGGCCGCGTGACTGCCGTGCGCGTCGGTCCCCCGCACACCGGTCGGTGTGGCGGTTGTAGCCATCGTCATCCTCTTCTTGCGTCGTTACGCGGTTGTACGGGGTCGGGGCTGAGGTCGAGGTCGGGGTCGGGGTCGGGTCGGGGGTTACGGCCGGGGCTCGCAGAATCCGGTCCTGAGCCGGCCCAGCAGGGCGGTCAGCCGTTCCACGTCCTCGTCCGGCCAGTCGCTCAGACGGTCCGCCAACACGCCGGCGACATGGTCCTGGGCGGTGCGCAGGACCGCGTCGCCGAGCGGGGTGAGCCGGAGCAGCCGGGACCGCCGGTCCAGCGGGTCGGGTGCCCGCTCGATCCAGCCGCGCTCCGCGAGGTGCGCGACATGGCGGCTGGTGACGGACATGTCGATCTCCAGCACCTCGGCCAGTGAGCTCAGGCGCATCTGGCCGTGCCTGCTGAGCACGGACAGCACGCCGACCGAGGCCGACTGGCAGTCGGAAGGCAGGCTGCGGGCCATCCCGCGGACGACCGCGACGGTGGCACGCATCTGGCTCGCGAGCTCCGCGAACTGCTCCTGCGTGGCCATGGCCGCCTCCGATTCCTTGTAGTTGCCTGGAGCAACCTTAAAGGTGGTTGGTTGCTGCAGGCAAATTGTTTTGGGCTCCATCGGGTAAAAAGTTACAAAAGGGCAGGCCCGCCTTCGGTCAAGAAGGCGGGCCTCGTCATACGAATTGCCCCGCTCAGGCAGGCAGCGCTCGGGCCCAGCTCAGGCCGGCAGCGCTCGGGCGCCGCTCAGGCCGAGGCTCTCGCTCAGGCCGAGGCCTCGCTCAGCCGTGCCAGCTCCACCCCGGTCAGCTTCAGATCGGCCACCGCCAGCAGTGCGGTCAGCTGCTCGGTGTTCCTGGCGCTGGCGATCGGCGCCGCCACCGTGCGCTGCGCCGCCAGCCAGGCCAGCGCCACCGTGGCCGGCTCGGCGCCCCGTCCGCCCGCCACCTCGTCCAGGGCCGCCAGCACCCGCTGACCGCGCCCGGTGCCCAGGTACTGCCCGGCACTGTCCGCCCGGGGGCTGTCCACGGCCGCGCCGCCCGGCCGGTACTTCCCGGTCAGGAAGCCCTTGGCCAGCCCGAAGTACGGCACCGAGGACAGCCCGTGCTTCTCGACGACCTCGCGCAGCGGGCCCTCGTAGCCCTCCCGCTCGACCAGGTTGTAGTGCTGCTGGAGCGCCACGTACGAGGCCAGACCCTCGCGTTCGGCGAACTCCAGGGACTCCGCCAGCCGCTCCGGGCTGATGTTGGAGGCCGCGACATGGCGCACCTTGCCCTCGCGGACCAGCTCGTCCAGGGCGGTGACGATCTCCTCCACCGGGACCTCGGGGTCGTCGAAGTGCGTGTAGTAGAGGTCGATACGGTCCGTGCCCAGGCGGGCCAGGGAGGCTTCGGCGGCGCCCTTGATCGTGGCGGCCCGCAGTCCGGTGAAGTCCGGGTGCCGGGCGACCTTGGTGGCGACCAGGATCCGGTCCCGGTTGCCCCGGGCGGCCAGCCATCTGCCGATGATCGTCTCGGACTGTCCCGTGGAGTAGAGGTCCGCGGTGTCGATGAAGTTGCCGCCCGCGGCCGCGTACGCGTCCAGGACGTCGAAGGATGTCTGCTCGTCGGCCGTCCAGCCGAACACGTTGGCGCCGAGGGCGAGCGGGAAGACGTCGAGATCGGAGTTGCCGATGCGTGTCATGTGTGACGTGAACAACCCGGGGGTGACCCGCATTCCGCTTCTTCGCTAGGGTTCCGGGCCATGAGCACTCCCAGCAGCCCCGAGAACAACTACGACCCGGCCGGCAGCACCCAGATGTTCCGCGCCTTCGTCGACGAGCAGCCCCCGCAGCAGGTCGCCGCGAAGTCCGGCGGCGGCAACAAGGCCGCACTGGTCGTCGGCATCATCGCCGTGGCCGTGGTGGTCGCCGCCGTGGCGCTGTACGCGTTGGCGTGACCGCGTAACCCATGACCGCGTGACCGGGCGCTCGCCCGGCGCTCGCGGCTCAGGGGTCCAGCGAGACGTCCTGGGTCTCGATGTGCATGCCCAGCGGCACCCGCCAGGCGTCCACACAGATCTCCCAGGTCCTCTCCTTCTTCGCGCCGCCCTTCACCGGCACCGGCACCGGCCGGTCGGTCTCCACGGTCGCCCAGTCGATCCCCAGTACGCCGATGATGTGCGTGCCGAAGGTGACGGTGCCCGAAGTGGCCGTCCTGCCGCCGGTGTTGGTGAAGGTCACGGTGACGTACTCGCACCAGCGGACGCCGGAGGCTGCCCGCTTCGGCGCGCTCACCGTCAGCCGCGCGGCCGAGGCCGGCCCGCTCGCGGCCGGTGACCCCGGACCGGGACCGGTGGTCGCGGAGGGCGGCCCCGGGGCCGTGGACGACCCCGCCGAGCCCGTCGCGACCGCCGGACCGGTCGAGGGGCCGCCGTCCGCTCCGGAGCCGTCCGGCGCCGTGGCCGAGGCGGGTGCGCGCGGACGGCCGGTGGAGGTGGCCGTACTGCCGTCCTCGCCGTCCTCGCCGTTCCCGCTCTTCCCGCCGTCCAGCGGCACCAGGTCGACGCTGCCGCCCGGCGGGACGTTCGCGGTGACCCCGGGCGAGGGCCCGGCGGGGCCGACGGCGATATAGCCCGGATCGGTGCCGCCGCCCGGGCCGAAGATGGCGAGGGTGCCCAGACACACCACGGCCGCCGAGGCGGCGGCAAGAACCGCGCCCCGGCGGCCAGGCGGTATGTGCACCATCGCGCCAGCCTACTGACGGATCGTCAGTGAAGGAAGAACGCTCCCGCGCCCTACTGTTCGGCCGTCAGGCCGTCCCGCAACTGGGCAAGGGTCCGGGTGAGCAGCCGGGAGACATGCATCTGGGAGATGCCGACCTCCTCGCCGATCTGCGACTGGGTCATGTTGGCGAAGAAGCGGAGCATGATGATCCGCCGCTCACGCGGGGGCAGTTGGGCGAGCAGGGGTTTGAGCGACTCGCGGTACTCGACGCCCTCCAGTGCCGTGTCCTCGTAGCCGAGCCGGTCCGCGAGCGAGCCCTCGCCGCCGTCGTCCTCCGGCGGCGGGGAGTCCAGGGAGGAGGCCGTGTAGGCGTTGCCGACCGCGAGGCCGTCGACGACGTCCTCCTCCGACACCCCGAGCGCGACCGCGAGTTCGGCCACCGTCGGCGACCGGTCCAGCTTCTGCGCCAGCTCGTCGCTGGTCTTCGTCAGCGCCAGCCGCAGCTCCTGGAGCCTTCTCGGCACCCGCACGGACCACGACGTGTCCCGGAAGAAGCGCTTGACCTCACCGACGATCGTCGGCATCGCGAAGGTCGGGAACTCCACGCCGCGGTTGCAGTCGAAGCGGTCGATCGCCTTGATCAGGCCGATCGTGCCGACCTGGACGATGTCCTCCATCGGCTCGTTGCGGCTGCGGAAGCGGGCCGCCGCGTACCGCACGAGCGGGAGGTTCAGCTCGATGAGGGTGTCCCGGACGTAGGTGCGCTCGGGACTGTCCTGCGCCAGCTGCGCCAGCCTCAGGAACAGGGAGCGGGACAGCGTTCGGGTGTCGACCGCGGTGTCGACGGTGATGTCGATCACGGGCTCGGTGTCGACGACGGTGTCGGCGGCGGTGGTGGAGATGTCGATGATGGCCTCGCCGCTGAGAGCGTCGGCCGGCGCTGCGTCGGTACGGAGCACCTTAGGACTGCCCACTTCTACGGACATGCCACCCCCTTGAGGTCGCGGACGGGTGTCGCAGGCGGGCGACGTTCGTTCCTCCAACTGGAATACCGGCCGTCGGCCCGCGACAAACGCGGTATCCGCAGAATGTCACACGTCGGCAACACGATGTAGCGCCTTGTCGACTTATCTTCGCAGGGAGGTTAATCCCCGTCAGCTACGCTTCGATCTGATTTGCGGACCTCAGTCGGGCGAAGCTCCGGGACAGCAACCGCGACACATGCATCTGCGAAACCCCCAGTTCCGCACTGATCTGCGACTGCGTCAGATTCCCGAAGTAGCGCAGCATCAGAATCCGCCGCTCCCGCTCCGGCAGTTGCACCAGCAGATGCCGTACGAGGTCGCGGTGCTCCACGCCGGACAGTGCCGGGTCCTCGTAGCCGAGCCGGTCCAGCAGCCCGGGCGCCCCGTCCCCGCCCTCCTGGGCGGCCTCCAGTGACGTCGCGTGGTAGGCCCGGCCCGCCTCCAGGCAGGCCAGCACCTCCTCCTCGGCCAGCTTCAGCCGGTCGGCGATCTCCGCCGTCGTCGGCGTCCGCCCGTGCAGCACCGTCAGGTCCTCGATAGCCCCGCTCACCTGTACCCACAGCTCGTGCAGCCGGCGGGGCACGTGGACGGTCCGTACGTTGTCCCTGAAGTAACGTTTGATCTCGCCGACCACCGTCGGCATCGCGAAGGTCGGGAACTGCACCCCGCGTTCCGGGTCGAACCGGTCGATCGCGTTGATCAGCCCGATCGTGCCGACCTGGACCACGTCCTCCATCGGCTCGTTGCGGCTGCGGAAGCGGGCGGCCGCGTACCGGACCAGAGGCAGGTTCACCTCGATCAGCGCCGCCCGGACCCGCGTGTGCTCCGGGGTCCCCGGCCGCAGGCCGGTCAACTCCTCGAACAGCACCTGTGTGAGGGCCCTGGCCTCCACCGCGTTGCTGTTGGTGCCCCTGTTTGACGCCGTACGGGCCGACATGGACATACCACCCACCCTCATCGGTCCACTCATCCGGCAAAAGCGGTCATAGCATCACAATTCATGTGCACCGTGCGCAAGCACCGTATAACGCCGTGTTGAAGGTGAGTTGACCTTGACTTGGTGACCTCGTGGCACAAGAGGGCACGACAAAGCCCCCCGCCCGCCGGGCGAGGGGCTCGGGAGGACCCGGGCTAGAACACGTAGTCGGCGATCACCCAGGTGGCGAACTCCCGCCACCGGGCCACTCCCGCCTGGTGCGCCGGGTGCTCCAGATAGGCCTTGAGGGCGTCCGTGTCCGCCACGGACGAGTTGATCGCGTAGTCGTAGGCGATCGGCCGGTCCGAGATGTTCCAGCCCACCTCCCAGGACGCCAACTCCGGAACCAGCGCGCCCAGCTCCTCGAATGCCCTGGCCCCCGCCACCACCTGCGGATCGTCCCGCTGGACACCCTCGTTGAGCTTGAACAGGACCAGATGGCGTATCACGCTGCTGTGCTCCTCACCGGCGCCCGGCCGGTCAGTTGACCAGCTGGGTCATGAACTCGCCGACGCCCTGTGCGGCGTCCGATATGCCCTGGAATCCTACCTGCACGAGGTCCGCGGCGCGTGCCGGCGAATTGATGATCGTGTACAGCACGAACACCACGACGACGTACATGGTGATTTTCTTCGCCTGCGCCATGCGTGGATTCTAACCACCGGACGGCCCAATCAGGGGGCGTCGGACCTGGGGAAAGCCGAAGGGCCCGGCGCGACGGCGCCGGGCCCTTCGGTCCACTGCTCAAGAGCGGTAGCGGTGGGATTTGAACCCACGGAGAGGTTGCCCCCTCACACGCTTTCGAGGCGTGCTCCTTAGGCCGCTCGGACACGCTACCGAGAGAGAGCTTAGCGGACGCCGGGGTGTGCTCCGTAATCCTTTAGCGGGGCCCAGGCCGGGGCCCCTGGGCGCGGCCGCTCAGCCCGCCCGGAAGAAGCCGGTCAGCAGGGCGGCGCACTCGTCGGCCAGGACCCCCTGGACGACCTCGGGGCGGTGGTTGAGGCGGCGGTCGCGCACGACGTCCCAGAGCGAGCCGACCGCGCCGGCCTTGGGGTCGACGGCGCCGTAGACGACGCGGTCGACCCGGGACAGCACGATCGCGCCGGCGCACATGGTGCACGGCTCCAGGGTCACCACCAGGGTGCAGCCGGTGAGCCGCCACTCGCCGACCGCCCTGGCGGCCTCGCGGATGGCGAGCACCTCGGCATGGGCCGTGGGGTCACCGGTGGCCTCGCGTTCGTTGCGCCCGTGGCCGATGACCGTACGGCCGTCGGGGCCGAGCACCACCGCGCCCACCGGGACGTCACCGGTGGACGGGGCGAGCCCGGCCTCCCGCAGGGCATGCCGCATCGGCCCGGCCCACGGGTCACGCACCGGATCACGCGGCGGGCCGGGCGGCGGTGGTACGGAACTCAGCGGACCGCCTCCAGGACCTCGGCGCAGCCCAGCGCGTCGGCGATCTCGCCGAGCGCCTCGCCGGTCAGCGCGCCGTCCCCGCTGAGGGCCAGCAGTTCCTTGTTGCTCATCCCGAACTCGGTCAGTATGTCGGCGTCGCCCAGCGGGCCGACCGGTACCGGGTCCTCGACGGGTCCCGGTACGACGTCCTCGCTGTCGGTCTCGTCGTCACCCTCCTCGGTGCCGTCGAGATCGACGAGGTCGTCCAGGATGTCGATGGAGCCTGGATCGCGGCCGAGCAGTTCGTCGGTGAGGAGGATCTCCCCGTACGAGCTGCGGGCCGCCGCGGCGGCGTCGGACACATAGATCCTCGGGTCCTCCTCACCGTCAACCCGGACGACGCCGAACCAGGCGTCCTCCTGTTCGATGAAGACCAGGACTGTCTCTTCCTCGGCCGTGGCCGCACGGGCCAGGTCGGTCAGGTCGCCGAGGGTTTCCACATCGTCGAGATCGGTCTCGCTCGCTTGCCAACCGTCGTCGTTGCGCGCGAGCAGTGCGGCGAAGTACACCGTGACTCTCCCACAGGTCTCAGGCCGTCCGGACTGGGCGGAGACGCTTCTGCTTTTTCTTCCCGCCCACTCGGCATCGTGGCAGAAACCGCGGCTCCGCGTGGGTCTTCCGCGCTGCGTCGTGCCGGGCCGTCCGGCTTTTTTGCCTGGACAGGGGCGAAACGACTCCCGCGTCCGCTACCAGCGGAAGGTCCGCATCCGCATCTGCTGGCGGGCTCGGGCCGCCCGGGCCCGGCGTGGCTGGACCCGCTCGCGCAGTTCCTTCGCCTCGTTCAGCTCGCGCAGGAACAGGGCGCGTCGCCGTCGGCGTTCGGTGTCCCGTTGCTCCTGATGCGCGACGGGCTCGTCGGACTCGGCCATGGGGCACCACCCCTACTGATCCACCGCCCGGGGGTCGTCCGGGCGTATGTGCACGCCTTCCCTCCCCAGTGTGGTTTGAAGCGCGGATTCTCGCAGATGGGTGCGTCGGGCAACGGAACGCCGGTCACGGCTGCGGCGCGGATAGAGTCGTGCGCATGCGGACCCATGTTGTCGACCACCCGCTGGTGGCGCACAAACTCACCACTCTGCGCGACGAGCGCACCGACTCGCAGACCTTCCGTCGGCTGGCCGACGAACTGGTCACCCTCCTCGCCTACGAGGCGACGCGCGACGTGCGCACGGAGCAGGTCGACATCGCGACCCCGGTGGCGCGGACCACCGGCGTACGGCTGTCCAGCCCCAAGCCCCTGGTCGTGCCCATCCTGCGGGCCGGCCTCGGCATGCTCGAAGGGCTCGTACGTCTCCTGCCGACCGCCGAGGTCGGCTTCCTCGGCATGGTCCGCGACGAGGAGACGCTGGAAGCCAAAACGTACGCCACCCGGATGCCGGACGACCTGTCCGGTCGCCAGGTCTACGTGCTCGACCCGATGCTGGCCACCGGCGGCACCCTGGTCGCGGCGATCAACCTGCTGATCGAGCGCGGCGCGGACGACGTCACGGCGGTCGTACTGCTGGCCTCCCCCGAGGGCGTGGCCACGATGGAGCGCGAGCTCGCCGGCAAGCCGGTCACCGTCGTCACGGCGGCCGTCGACAGCCACCTCAACGAGCACGGCTACATCGTCCCCGGCCTGGGCGACGCGGGCGACCGGCTCTACGGCACGGCGGGTTAGCCCTGGATCCCCGGATCAGCCCCGGCAGCCCTTGTTGCTGCTGCTGGGTGCCGGCGACGGGGCGGCTGTCGCCAGCACCTTCAGCGCCTTGGCGGCAGCCTTCTCGCCGGCGAGCTTCTTGAAGCCCTTGCCGATCATCAGGTCGACCGTGGTGCCCGAGCGCTTGCTGTCGACCTGGGTCACCGTGCCCTTGACCTGCACGCTCAGCACCTTCAGGGCGGCCGCCGCCTTCTTGCCGCCGACCAGCAGCGCGGGCTGCTTGACCTTGCGGTCGTACTCGGGCGGCGCGTTCCCGAACGTGCCGACCTTGAAGCCGCGCGCCGCCAGCTGGTCGGCGGTGTCCTTGGCCAGGCCGCCGCGGGCGGTGGCGTTGTAGACGTTCACCGTGATCGTGCCGTGCTCGGGCAGGGCGGTCGAGGCCGGTGCGGCCCCGGCGGCCGCCGCGGAGGGCGTGGCGGCCCGGCAGTCCCGCTGCTTCACGGCGGCGGCCTGGGCCGCCCCGCCCTTGCCCTTGCCCTGGTCACCCCCGCCGAAGACATCGATGAGCTGCAGTGTGCCGTAGCCGATCAGGCCGATCACCACCACTGCCGCGACAACGGTCAGCAGCAGGCGGCGCCGGCTTCTGGGGCGGCGCATCCGCGGGTACTGGTTCCCGGTGATGCGGTACTTCCCGCCCATGCCGGGGGGAGTCAGCATGCTCATAGGCGCAGCGTAATGCGGGATCGGGCGCAGGCCTACTAAACGATCAACCAATGGGGCCCAATGGTGTGCAGGTGAACCCGAAAGGACGAACGGCCGGCTGACCTGACGTCAGTCCATCTCCAGCACGCGCGCGTGCAGCACCTGCCGCTGCTGGAGCGCGGCCCGTACCGCCCGGTGCAGTCCGTCCTCCAGGTAGAGATCGCCCTGCCACTTCACGACGTGCGCGAAAAGGTCACCGTAGAAGGTGGAGTCCTCGGCAAGCAGCGTCTCCAGATCCAGCTGGCCCTTCGTGGTGACGAGCTGGTCGAGGCGTACCGGGCGCGGTGCGACGTCCGCCCATTCACGGGTGCTTGTCCGGCCGTGGTCGGGGTACGGCCGCCCGTTTCCGATGCGCTTGAAGATCACACGGAAAGCCTACCGGTCAAGAGTGCACGGGCGCAGCCTTGGCGCACGAGTGCGATGGTGGGTAAATACGCCGATACCAGGAGCTAGCGTCATGCCGACCGGCGATGCCGCCGCCGCCCCGGCCGGCGCCGGTGAAGGCCCCAAGACCCCGCCGGGGCCCGGGGCCCGGCCCGGATCCGCGCCGGGTTCCGCACGCTGGCCCGGCCACGAGGGCGCGCCGGAGCCCGCACCCGGGCCCGCACCCGGTACCCCGGCAGGGCCCGCACCCGGTACCCCGGCCGGGGTCATCGCCGAGGGCCACGCCTTCACCGGCCCGGCCCTCGACCTCGGCGCCCTCCTCTGGGACGGCAGTTGCCTCCCCGGCGCCCCGGTCCGCGTCCCGCTCGGCGTACTGAACCGCCACGGCCTCGTCGCCGGCGCCACCGGCACCGGCACCGGCAAGACCAAGACCCTCCAGCTCGTCGCCGAGCAGCTCTCCGCCGCCGGCGTCCCCGTCTTCCTCGCCGACATCAAGGGTGACCTCTCCGGCATCTCCGCCCCGGGTACCGGAGGCGACCGCGTGACCGGGCACGCCGCCGAGGTCGGCCAGCAGTGGACGCCGGCCGCCTGCCCGTGCGAGTTCTGCGCCCTCGGCGGCCTCGGCGCCGGCATCCCCCTGCGGGCCACGGTGACCAGCTTCGGCCCCGCCCTGATGTCCAAGGTCCTGGGCCTCGATCCCACCCAGGAGCAGTCCCTCGGCCTGATCTTTCACTACGCCGACACCAAGGGCCTCGAACTCGTCGACCTCAAGGATCTCCGCGCCGTCGGCACCTTCCTCACGGCGGACGACGCGGGAAAGTCGGAACTCAGGACCCTCGGCGGCATCTCCGCGGCCACCGCTGGTGTGATCCTGCGCACACTCACCGCCTTCGAGGCCCAGGGAGCCGGCGCCTTCTTCGGCGAGCCCGAGTTCGACACGGGTGAACTGCTCCGTACCGCCGCCGACGGCCGCGGCATCGTCTCCGTCCTGGAACTCCCCGAGGTCCAGGACCGCCCCCAGCTCTTCTCCACCTTCCTGATGTGGCTCCTCGCCGACCTCTTCGAGGACCTCCCCGAGGTCGGCGACCCCGACCGCCCCAAGCTGGTCTTCTTCCTCGACGAGGCCCACCTGCTCTTCAACGGCGCCTCGAAGGCCTTCCGGCGAAGCCGTCGTCACCGTTCTCGGCGAAACCGGCGCGCCCACCCCCGTGGCCGCCACCCGCCTCCGAGCCCCGCGCTCCCTCATGGCCCCCACGGCCCCCGCCGACCTCGACGCCGCCGTCCGTCGACCGCGAATCGGCCTACGAGAAACTCACGGTGCCGCCACCGGCACCGGCACCGAACCCACCCGGGAACAAGCCCGGGGAACCCGAACCCGGGGTCATGGAGCAGGTCGTCACCAGCGGCGTCTTCACATCCCTCGCCCGCTCCCTCGGCACCCAGCTCGGCCGCGAGATCACCCGCTCCCTCTTCGGCACCGCCAAACGCTCCCGCCGCCGCCACTGACCGCCCCCGGGCACGCAAAGACCCCCCACGCACCCGCCAGAGCCCACCTACCCTTGCTGCCTTCCGGCCCTGGGGGAGTTCAGTGAGATAGCGCCACGTGAGGGGCTGTGCCCAGCGTACCCGATCACCTCCCCCGGGATCGAGTTCGCTAGCACCCCCTCTCGTCTTGTAATGTTTGCCCCGGAGGATTCGCCTAGTGGCCTAGGGCGCACGCTTGGAAAGCGTGTTGGGGGCAACCCCTCACGAGTTCGAATCTCGTATCCTCCGCACCCGCCCGCCAGGGCAGACGAAAGCCCCGACCGGATCCCGGTCGGGGCTTTCGTGATCTTCCGTCTCACTTTCCGTCTCAGTTGGGGCCTGCGGAGTCGGGCGTGCCCCAGAGCGCGTCGCCGATCTGGCCCGCCACCTTCTTCAGCATGGGGCCGGTCACGTGCATGTAGCGCGCTCGCATTCGAGCCGCGCCGCCCGGCTCCCAACCCAAGATCGCGTCCACCACGACGTCGGGGACGCCGAGGAGGAGAAGGACGGTCCCGGCGGTGTGGCGGGCGTCATGCAGTCGCCCGTCGCGTACGCCGGCGAAGGTCGCCGTCGTCGAGCTGCGGGATGGGCTCAGGCGTGGAGGGACACTGCGAACTGGGGGAGCGCTGCCATCAGTAGCACCGCTCCTGTCTCGACCCAGCGGTATTTGGCGCGGATGATCTCGCTGGTGCCTTGCAACGAGAGCAGCAGAGGGCCGGTGGGGTCGTGCGCGGCATGCTCGAAGGCGCGGTTCAGGCTGTCGATGCCCATGCCGGGTGTGATGTGTTCGAAGTACCCGGGTCCTGCTGTGCTGTGGCGGCGTCCCGAGCGCCGGCGTGGGGCGATAGCGCACACAAAGCAGACGATGGCCAGCAGCGAGGTGACGACGCCGCTCCAGCGCAGCGTCTCCGTACTCCGGGGGGCGGTGATGAAGGTGCCGAGTACCGTTCCTATGACGCCCAGCAGTACGACGGCTTTGGTGTCCGCCCGCGATATCTCGGTCCGGTTGGCCGAAGCTGGTCCCCTCGGTGGCGTGTCGCTCTTCGAGTTGGCGCAGGTGCCGGTCGAGATCACCGCATACCGTGTCCCACCCGTCAGTGGTACGGGTCAGGACGACCTGCGCAGGGTCGTGCACCCACCACAGCACCCGCACGTCGACCGGTTCGGTCCCGTGCCGAGTCGGAAGGGCGGCGGGGCGCATCCCTGACTGTTCCCCGAGATGGACATGGAAGGCACTCTCGTAGCGGCCGAGCAGACTGGGCGCCGTGGCGCCGGCGACCGGTAGGGCCGGGCTTCGCTCGGTGAACCCCAGGACATGATGTACGCCGTCCGGGCTGAGGAGAACCAGGGCGCGGTTGCGGCGGCCGGACCAGCGCTGCCGTAGGATCTCCCGCCACGGTGCGTGGGTGGCGCGGATACAGAGCGGTTGGTTGTTCTCGGTCGTCGTCATGAAGTCCTCCCGTGTGGTGATGCCGCGCTGTGCGCCGGTCCCGCAGCTGACGCCGGTGGATCGCCGTTGCGCCAGGTGGCAAGCGCTTCACGAGCAATCTGACGTCCAGTCAACTCCCTGTCCGCGTCCCGGTCGATCGTCACGAACAGGCGCAGGACGCCGTGTCGCATGTCCTGTGCGAGTGCGCTGAGGAGAATCCGAAGGGCCTTCTGCGATTGGTCGTTCCAGGCGGCCGCGCGGCACTGAAGAAGGAGAGAGCGGCGGGTTGTGTCGGACGCGCTCACCCATTCCGTCAGACACCGGAAGACCGTCTGGGCGCCTGCGCGCGTCGACGGCATCTGCGTGTATATAGGAGTACAGTTTATAGATACGTGCTTCTATATCTGTGGAAGGTGGCGCGTGGACAAGCCCGCCGAGATGTTCGATCGCGACTACGAGTGGTCAGCGCTGACCCGCTTCATCACCGACCCGCAGCCCGGTGCCACACTCGGAGTGGTCTCCGGCCGACGCCGCCAGGGCAAGACCTTCCTGCTCGACGCAGCGTGTCGTGCCGAGGGAGGCTTCTATTTCGGCGCGACCGAGGCCGCTGACGCCGAGTCTCTGCGGCGGATCAGCGCAGCGCTCACCGCTCATGTCAGGCCCGCCACCCCCTACCACTTCGCGCATTGGGCCGAAGTCGTCGACGGGCTCCTTGCCCTTGGCTCCGAGCGCCCTGTGCCCGTGGTCATAGACGAGTTCCCGTACCTCGTCAGGGCCAATCCGGAGCTGCCTTCCATCATTCAGGAGGCGTTCCGTCCGCTGCGTGAGCAGCGCACGGGCTCTCGTGCCCGGTTGCTGCTGTGTGGCTCGGCCCTGTCCTTCATGGGCAAGCTGTTGTCCGGCAACGCACCGCTGAGGGGCCGGGCGGGACTGGAACTTGTGGTGCGCCCCCTCGACCACCGCCTCGCCGCCGAGTTCTGGAACATCACCGACCCCCGGCTGGCCATGCAGGTCAACGCGATCGTCGGTGGTACGCCCGCCTACCGGCGCGAGTTCGCGCGAGGAGACAGCCCTGGCGGGCCCGACGACTTCGACGCCTGGGTTGTACGTACGGTCCTCAACCCCGAGACGCCGCTCTTCCGCGAGGCCCGCTATCTGCTGGCCGAGGAGCCTGATCTGCGTGACACCGCCCTGTACCTGTCCGTCCTGGCGGCCGTCGCCGACGGCAACGCGACCCGCGGAGGCATGGCCGGCTACCTGGAACGCAAGGCCACCGACATCGCGCACCCCATCAACGTCCTCGAAGACGCCGGGCTGCTGCACCGCGACGCCGACGCCTTCCGCGACAACCGCCCCACCTACCGCATCGCCGAACCACTGATCGGCTTTTACCACGCCATCATGCGCCCGGTCTGGGACCAGTTGGAGCGGCCCGGCAGCGCCGCCCGGGTCTGGCAGGCCAGCCGTCGCCGCTTCGTCAGCAACGTGCTGGGCCCCCACTTCGAGCAGGTCTGCCGCGACTGGACCCTCCACCACACCGACCCCGACCTGCTCGGCGGCCTCCCTGCCCGCGTCGGCCACGGCGTCGTCCACGACCCCAAGGCTCGTACCGGCCATGAGGTCGACGTGGCGGTCGTCGGCATCGCGGACGGCGGCAAGCCGCCGCTGCTCGCCATCGGAGAAGCCAAGTGGAACGACACCATGGGCATCGCGCACATCGAACGCCTCCAGCACATCCGCGACCTCATCACCCAGGCCGGACGCTACGACACCACCCACACTCAGCTCATCTGCTTCAGTGGGGCGGGCTTCAACGACAAGGCCCGCATCGCCGCCCACACCACCCCTGGCATCCAGCTGATCGATCTGGCAGCCCTGTACGGCCAGGCGTAACACCGGCGCTGAGCAAGCTGCTGCCCTGAGGCCGACCGGCCTCGGTGAGCATGTCGTGATCCGGACCTGGAAGAGCCGGAATCAGTCGAATCCGCTCGCGCCGTCGCGAACCCGGCTGTTCCCGGAACAGTCATGCAACACCTGCCGGACCGGTAGCCGGGAGGCACTGTCGGTGCCCGCCGCTATGTTCGGGCCGTGGCCAACTCCTACACCGTGCTGTGGACCAATGACCTGTGCCGTGAACTGATACGCGGAGGCTTCACGGGGCAGCGCCCGACGGCGCTGTTCGGCGGTCCCCATCAGTCGCGTCCGAGTTTCCGACGTGCCGGCGTCGCGCCTGGCGACCGGATCTTCGCCGTTCGGGCCTGGCAGGCCGCGCTGTACCCGGTCTGCTCGATGGAGGTCCAGCGGATCGTCGACTACGACAGGGCCGGCGCAGAACTGGCCGACGAGGACTATCCCAAGCTGATCCACTGGCGCCCGTTGAAGGGCGGCTGCGTCTCCGAGGTCGTGCTGGGGCCGCCCGGCAGTCCGCTCAGGTTCGACCGGCCGTTGCCCGGAGAGCACCTGGAACGACTCACCTTCGCCTCGCGCCGGGGAGAGCGGAAGCTCAAGCACGTCGAGGACGGCCGGCTCCTGCGGGCGCTGAGCCTGCAGGGGATCTACCGGCTCGCACCGGAGTCCGCAGACGTCATGGCCCGGCATCTCACCATCGAAGAGGCAGTGGCATGAACGACCTGTCCGAGCTCCTGCTGCGTGTGCGTGACCGCGCTGAGCAGGAGGCAGGGGCCCGCGCCCTTGCCCCGTCCGTCAGCGAACAGGACATCGCCGACGCCGAGCATGTACTCGGTTTCAGCCTGCCGCCGCTGCTCCGACTGCTGTACCTCCGGGTTGCCAACGGCGGCTTCGGCCCTGAGTACACCCTTCTGCCGCTCGTCGGCGACGGGCGAACCGCCGTATCCGAGTACGGGCCGCTCCGGAACGCTCGCTCGGAATACTGGCCGCGTGGCGTGCTGCCGATCCTGGACCGGGGCTGCGGCATGTACGCCGCTGTCGACTGCCTGGCCCCCGACGCGCCCGTTCTCCCCTTCGAGCCGAATGCCGGCCCTGACGACTGGGCCGACGCGTGGTTCCTGGACTCGTCGTCCGTGGCCCAGTGGGTGACCTCCTGGCTGGACGGGACCGGCTGGTGGGAGGAGGAGGTCATGATGGCCGAGGACGGGCCGCAACCCACGCCCTGGCCCGACGCCGCACGCCGCCTCGCAGCGAGCAGCTGAGAAGTCGCACGAGACATTGACCGGCGAGAAGATCGAGAGTGAGCCCCGTACGCCAGTGACGACCACCCAACTGCGGCTCTTCGCAGACTACTTCCAGTTGCACGTGATGGACGAGAACGCGGAAGACGATCTGGGCGATGCGTGGACGCGGGAGGCGGTGTCGGATGCCCTCGCCGTATCGGAGCAGATGCTCGGCATCGGCACCGCGGTCAACATGCACGTCGCGGTGACGGTCGAGTTGCTCGACCATCCGCCGGATGACGACAGCGACGCCTTCGACCACGTGGTGGAGGCCGGCATCGAGGTGCCGACCGGCCGCATCGCGGTTCTGGGCTGCACCGACTACCTACCGGACGCTGCGCGCTTCGAGGTCCCCAGAGGCTTCGTGCGCGTCCGTGCTTCGCGGGCGAACCTGGCCGACGTCCGCCAGCCAGGCCAGGAAGGGTGCGACGCCCCCGAGACCGTTGAGCAGGTACACCTCCGGATCTGGCCGGCCCCTCACAACGCCCCTGCCGTGATCAAGCGATGGACAGCCGCCGGCTGACCGCCGGAGGGTTGCGGTCCGGGTCCGGGTTGCATTCAACCCCGTTCAAGCAAGTTCGGGGAGGCCGGGGCCAGGCACTGAGCCGCGGGTCAGAACAGTGGCGAATCTGGCCGGACACTCCGACGAACCTTTGGAAAGCGGTTCGGGGGCACCCCCTCGCGAGTTCGAATCTCATTTCTTCCGGCATCAAAGGCATTTCGTTCATTTTTGGTCAGGTGGAGGTGCCGTGGCCGCCGGGTGGCGCCTGTGGGGCCTGGATACGGCATTCTTGAGTTGCGTGCGGCGCTGGTGGGCCGGCGATGTTGTTGCTCGTACGAGGTGAGGTGTCCTCATCGGCATGTCAGGTGGATCAACGCTGGCGCCATGGCTGCGGGCTCTTGACGTCCCGCGCCTGGAGCGGGTGCTCGCGGCGCGTTCGGACGCGGTGTCCCTTCCGGAGCCGCGGTCGGTGGGGGAACTGGCGGACCGCTTGCAACGCCCTGGTTCGGTGGCGCTGGTCCTGCCCCGGCTTGCGCGGCCGTGTGTGCAGGTGGCGGAGGCGCTGGCCGCGTTGGGGGCACCCGCGACGCAGGACGCGCTCTCGAACCTGCTGGGGGCGGTGGACGCGGAGGGCCTGCGCAGGCTGGACGCGGTGCTGGAGGTGCTGGCCGATCATGCGCTGGTCTGGCCGGACGGCGACGGGACGCTCCACATGGCGGCACCGCTGAGGCAGGCGTGGGACGCGCCGTTGGGGCTGGATCCGCCGCTGGAGGAGTTGCTGGCGGGTGTGACCTCCGATGAGTTGCGCGGGATGGTGGCGGCACTGGGCGTCAAGCCGCCCGGCACCAAGCAGCAGCGGCTCGCGTGCTTGGTGGACCACCACAGCGATCCGCAGCGCATCGCCGCAGTGGTCGGGCAGGCGCCCGCGGAAACCCGCAAGCTGCTTGAGCGCCTGGCGAAGTCCGGGTCCCGGCGGCAGCAGTTCGTCACGTTCGGGACTCCGGAGCCAGGCCCCGGACAGGCTGCCCGGTGGGCGCTGGAGCGGGGGCTGCTGGTCCAGGACCGTTACCGGTACGGACCGGCGCGTATGCCCGCCCAGGTGGCGCTGGCTCTGCGCGGCCCCGGCTGGCACGCGCCGTTCGAACCCGTACCGCCCGTCGCGCGGATGCAGTCGGTCACTCCCGAGGAGGTGGAGCGGGAGGCGGCGGCCGCGCTCACGGCGTTCGCCGCGCATGCCGCCTCCGTGTTGTCGGTGTGCGCGGGCAAGCCGCCGGCCAGGCTGAAGTCCGGTGGGGTCGGCGCGCGCGAGCTGATGCGCATCGGCAAGGCGGCGCAGTGCGACGGGACCGTGGTGCGCGTCGTGCTGGAGACGGCGTACGCGGCCGGGCTGCTGGCCCGGGACGGCGATCTTGTTCCGCTGACCGGGGCGTACGACGCCTGGGCGGAGCTGGAGCCCGGGGAGCGGATCCCGTTGCTGCTCCGGGCGTGGTGGACGCTCCCGCTCACCCCTGCCCAGGCCCACGACGAGGAGGGTAAATCGCTGCCCGCGCTCGCCGGGGCACCCCCCTGCGACGGCTGCGTTCAGGCCCGGCAGGGGCTGCTCACCGCGGCGGCGGACCTCCCCGCCGGGCAGGGCGTGCGCAACGCCCCCGATCTGGGGCCGACGGCCGCCTGGCACCGTCCCCTGGCCCATCAACTGCCGCAGGACGAAACGCCGTTCGCCACCGTGATCCGAGAGGCGGGACTGCTCGGCGTCCTCGCCCGCGGCGCCCTGTCCGGCATCGGCGCAGCCCTGCTGGCCGGCGATGTGGAAGGACTGCCGGCCCGCGCGCAGCGGTTGCTGCCCGCGGCCACCGGGACGGCCCTCATCGGTGCCGACCTCACGGCCGTTGCCACCGGGACCCCGTCCGTCCGGCTCGCCACGCTCCTGGACTCCGTCGCCGACCGGGAAGCCGGTGGTACGGCATCGGTGTGGCGGTTCAGCCCCGGCAGCGTCCGCCGTGCCCTGGACGCCGGGCGCACCGCCGACGACATTGCCGCCGACCTCACCGCTGTCGCCGCCGGGTCCCTGCCGCAGCCGCTGTCGTACCTGATCTCCGACACCGCGCGCCGCCACGGACGTGTTCGCCTCGCCCCCGCCGCCTGTGTGATCCACGGGGAGGAGCCCGCGCTGCTGGCCGAACTCGCCGTCCACCGCAAGCTCACCAAGCTCGGCCTGCGGCAGTTGGCTCCCACCGTGCTGGTAAGCCGTGCCCCGCTCGACAAGACCCTCGCCGCGCTCCGGGCCGAGGGCTACGCGCCTGTCGCCGAGACCGCCGACGGAACCGTACGCATCGAGAAGGCCGAGCGGCACCGCGCCACCGCCGCGGTTCCTTCCCCTCGTCCCGCGGGGCGTACGTCTGGCGCACGGCGGCGGCCGTCCACCGCTGCGGAGCACGTCCGGGTGCCGGCGGGCGGCCTGCGGGGCCTGGCCGTCAGGCTGCGAGCCGCCCCGCCGACCAGCCCGGAGCCGGGGCCGGCCAGCGGGATCCCCTTCGACACCGACACCGAGGAGCTCATCGCCGGGTACGCGAGCGGGCTGACCCTCACCGACGTACGCCAGCTTGCCCACGCCGTCAACGCCGGACAGGCGATCACCGTCGAGTACATCGCCGCCTCGGGCAGCCACACCGTGCGAAGCCTCAGCGAACTGGACCTGGACCCGCCCTACCTGCACGCCTGGTGTCACCTGCGGAACGACGAACGTGTCTTCACGCTCTCCCGCATCCAAGGCGTCATGCCCGCGCAGCCGCCCCTATGATCGCCGGTCATGGACTGGCTGGAGCGCGCCGCGAAGCTGAGGCAGTGGACCGGGAACGGGACACGTGCTCCGCACAAGCCCCTGCTGCTTCTGTATGCCCTCGGCCGGTTCCAGGAGGATGCCGAGGGCGAGTTGAGGTACAGCGCGGTGGAGGCGGATCTGAAGCGGCTGCTGGCCGAGTACGGTCCGGCCAACAGGACGACACCTGCGTATCCGTTCCATCATCTGGTCAGCGACGGGGTGTGGGAGGTGCGTACCGACCGCGGCGCCGGTAGTCCCGGGAGCGGAGTGCTGGAACTGCGGGCGGCGGGTGCGGCGGGCCGGCTCGCGCCGGAGCTGAGGACAGCGCTGCGGCGAGAGCCGTCGCTGCTCGGCCGGATGGCGCGGGTGCTGCTCGATCTGCACTTTCCGCCGTCGCTCCACGGGGAGTTGTGCGAGGCCGTGGGTCTGGAGTTGGAGCTGGTGGAGACCGGACCGCCGGTGGCCGGCAGGCGGCGGCGGGACCGGCGGATGCGGGAGGCGGTGCTGACCGCCTACGAGTACCGGTGCGCCTTCTGCGGTTATGACGGGAGGATCGGCGCGGTGCCGGTCGGGTTGGAGGCCGCGCATGTGCGTTGGTGGGCGTTCGACGGCCCGGACGAGGTCGACAACGGGCTGTGTCTGTGCGCGCTTCACCACAAGCTGTTCGACAAGGGCGTCCTCGGTGTCGGTGACGGTCACCTGATCATGGTTTCCCAGGGCTTCGTCGGGCGGAGCGCAGCCGCCCGCGAGCATGTGGTCGCGCTCGCGGGCCGCCCGCTGCTCGGTCCGCAGCCAGGGACGCCTCCGATCGCGGCGGCCCACCGGTCGTGGCATACGGGGCAGGTCTTCCACGGTGCCCCACGACCTGCCGTCATGGGGTGATCGCCGGTGCCCGGGCGCTCGCCACGCCGGCACGGGCAGGACTACAGGTTGCGGTGGACGTCGCGATGGTTGCCGACCGTCATGACCCACACGATCAGCTGGCCGTCCTCGACGGCGTACACCAATCCGTGCCGTTCCACGACTGCGTGATCGGTCACAAGCGGGCCGACGCGTCACCGGCTGGTTCCCCGGCACCGCGAGCAGCGTGGTTGTTCCGGGCCGAGCAGGGCGCGTAGTGCCGTGGTGTCCGGAGTGTCGGCGACGGCCGCGTCGATCGCGGCGTCCATCTGCTCCTCCCACTCCTCGGGCAGGGTGAGCCCTGGCTGTCCTGGCCAGGAGATATCCGGGCGGGCCAGGCCCTCGGCGATCAGGTGGAGGTGGACGAGCCCTGCCACCGCGTCCCACACCGCGGGCCGGATGAAGGTGCGGGCCGACTGGCCGGTGAGGCGGGCGGCCAGCGCGTGCTTGGGCATGCGGTCCGCGATCGCCATCCACAGCAGGCCGTCGTCGACGGCATCGAGGACGGCTTCCAGGCCGGGCTCGCCGGGATCGGTCTTCGTGGCGGTGCCGTTGTCGGTGGCTGCGGCGCCCGCCGGGGTCACCGACGCGGACGTGGACGCCGGCGCGGGCGCCGTGCGCAGCGCGCGGCGGAGCGCCTTCTGCAGCGGCTCCGCCCAGCCCCGGGCATCGATCACGGCCCGCAGTATGACCAGGTCGGGCCAGTCGAGGCGCCGCATTGTCGAGGCCACGGCAGGCAGCGTGTACGTCTCCAGCGTGACCAGCACGGCGTCCTGGTCACGGAGCAGGGACAGAGCCGATGGCGCCGCCGGGTCGTCGGGCGGCCCGTCGTCGGGCAGCGCCTCGATCAGCGCCACGCGTTCGTGCGTCGGCGGGTGCGAGTCGTACGGGGACGGTCGCGGGGGCCGCCGGGCTGCGGCGAGCTCGGCCAGCGCTTCGGGCTGCCGGGCGGCCAGCAGATGCCGGAAGCCGCCGTGGAACTCGCCGACCGGCGGCAGAGCCGAGGCGGGCCCGCCCATCAGCGCGTATGTGTCGACATAGTGGTCGTGGGCGGCGTGGAGCAGAGGGATCTGCCGCAGCGCGGCCGCCGTCGCGTTCCGGCCGACGTGGCGGGCCGCCGCACGGTCCGCGGCGAATTCCTGGCGCCGGGCGACGGACTGCGAGACCTTCAGAAAGAAGCGGGCGTAGCGGACGTAGAGGCCGCCGACGAAGGCGTGCGCCCGGCTGTCACTGCTCCGGAACGCATCCACCGTGTGCAGGACAGCCGCGCGGCCGCGCATGGTGACACCGGCGAGCCGGGCGTCCTGGTTGCTGTAGTGGCCGAACTCATGGGCGAGTACCGCTCGCAGGCGTGGCACCGTGAGCCCGGTGAGCAGCGGTACGCCCAGGTACATACCGCGCCGACCGGGCAACAGACCCAGAAGGCGGGCACGTTCGCTGACCGACGCGTTGACCTCCTCGGTCAGGATCACCTCGTCCGGGGCGTGTGTACCGGCCGAACGTGCGGCTTCGAGTACCTCTGCCCACAGTTCCGGCTGCTCCTGGGGCGTGACCGGATGTCCTCCCGGCGCCGAACTCCGCCGCCCAGCCAGCAGGAACGCGAACATGCCGCGCAGAATCGGCACCATCAGAGCCACGGAGGTGAGCACCAGGCTCAGCACGAGGTATACGGCCTGTGCCACGAAAAGCCTGGTGAGGAGCAGCCAGTCGGCAGCGATGAGCGCCGCCAGCAGCACCACACCCATCAGATGGAAGCCGGCCAGCAGAACGAGGGCACGCAGCGCCCGCAGCGAAGCAGTCATGGATGTGTCCCCCCACAGGACGTACGGACCCGTGCCCGGACCGGACACGCGTCGAAGCCTGGATCCTACGGTCCGGGTACCACGGGCACCGTCGTCGCGGCGTGGCAGCCATGGGAGTGAACCCGGAGTGGGTGGGGTCGCCCGTGCCCTGGCGGTCGCCACGGCTCCGGACGGGCTGACGGCAGGTGGCCGGCCAGTTCCTGCTGGAGTCGACGAGCATCGGGCTGCTCGGCGGTGTCGTCGGCGCGGCGGGCATCGCCGTCGTGGTGTGCCACCAGGCAGTGGACGCCGGCGCTCGAACTGCGGCCGGCCCTCGGCGCCCCGCTCGCCGGAGTCCTCGTGGGCCTGCTCGCCGGCCTCTGCGCGGTGGTGGGGTTTCCTGCGGAAGGACGCCCGCCCGGCCCGCGCGAACCAGGAGATACGTACCGGGTCCTCCCGGAGGTCCGGCTTCCCGGGGTGAACGGTCCGCCGGGCCCCGCGGAACGCGGCGGAGCGCCTTCGGGCCTGCGGCGGGTATCGGCCTTTCGGCCGATGGGGCCCGGCCGTCCGGCCGAAGCGGCGGAGGGGGCCCCGGCCGCACCGTAAGTGTCGTGAACACGATGAGCCTGGTCCCCGGAGCCACCACCTCGGAGCCCGGCCCGCGGCCGCGGCGCCGGATCGCCGCGGTCGACGCGCTGCGCGGCTTCGCACTCTGCGGCATCCTCCTGGTCAACATCCCGGATCAGATGACGCGGATGGTCGGCTTCGACAGTGCGCGGCACACCTATCCGATACCCGCGTTCCTGGAACTCTTCGTCCACCAGCGGTTCTTCCCGGTCTTCTCGTTCCTGTTCGGGCTGAGCTTCGCGATCTTCCTGGAGAGTGCCGAGGGGCGGTCGTCGCGCCCCCGGCTGCTGCTGGTCCGCCGGCTGGTGGCCCTCGGTCTGCTCGGCCTCGCCCACCAGCAGCTGCACCCCGGGGAGGCGTTGCTGCCGTACGCGGTCATCGGGCTGCTGGTCCTGCTGCCCGCCTCGTGGCTGCCGGCGTGGGTGGTGCTGCCCGCCGGGCTGCTGGGGCTCGTCGCCTCGGTCACCCTCGCCTCGGGCGGGATCGCGAGCATCCCGGGGCTGTTCCTGCTGGGTCTCGCCGTCGCGCGCCTCGGTATCGCGCGGACGCTGAACGGCCGTACCCGGCAGATCGCCGTCACGCTCGCCCTCGCCGTACCGGCGGCGGCCGCCGCCACCTGGTGGCAGCACACCTACCCGCCCGCCGGGCCCCTCGCCACGCGGATCGCGGCGGTCGCCGGTCTCCTCGGCGCCCTCGCGTACGCCACCGCGGTGCTGCTGGTGCTGCGCACCCGGCTGGGCCGCCCGCTGTCGGCGGTCCTGGAGCCCCTCGGCAGGATGGCGCTGACCAACTACCTCACCGCCACGCTCGCGGTGGTCGCCGTAGCCGGCCCGCTCGGGCTGCGGCACTCCTCGCACTGGGTAACCGCCATGATCCTCGCGGGAGTTGTCCTCGCCGCGCAGGCAGTCCTCAGCCGCTGGTGGCTGGCCCGGTTCCGGTACGGGCCGATGGAGTGGGTCCTGCGTGGCGTCACGTGGTGGAGCGTGGTGCGGCTGAGCCGCTCGCGTCCGTGACACCGGGCCCGACTCCGGTCCGGAGAGTCTCCGCCCCTGACCTGCTTCAGCCGGCGGTGTCGCTTCCCCTCTCGATTCCCCCCCTCGATTCCCACAGCACAGAAACCGCGTACCCAATGATCAATGCTGGACATACAGCCGACGCGAACGGTCCGACCTCGCTCGTACGACAGGGCCGGCCCGGCATGGACGGCGGTACGAACGCGTGAAATCCAGAATCGATCCGCTGTCCGTCGCGGCGATGACGGTCACCGTACTGTCCATCTCGGCCACCGCTCCCCTCACGGCCGCCGCCTCCGCCTCACCGCTCGCCATGGCCTTCTGGCGCAACTGCCTGGGCTTCGCCGTACTCGGGCCGTTCCTGCTGTTACTGCGCCGCCGGGAGGTGGTGCGCGTCGCACGCGGCGAGCGCGGCATCCTGCGCCGGGAGCAGTGGCGGCCCCTGGTCCTCGGCTTCCTCGCGGCCACGTCGCTCGCCCTGCACTTCGCGGCCTTCATGACGAGCACCCGGCTGACCTCGGTGGCCATGTCCACGGCGCTCGTCGCCACCCAGCCCGTCTGGCAGGCCCTCATCGCCGCGGGCCAGGGCGTCCGGACGTCGCGCGGGAAGTGGGTGGGTCTGGGGCTCTCCGTGGTGGGAGCGGCCGCGGCGGGCGGTCTCGACATAAGGTCCGGCGGTACGGCGCTGCTGGGCGACCTGCTCGCCGTCGTGGGGGCCATCGCGCAGGCCGGGTACACCGCCCTGAGCGAACGGTCCCGCGCGGATGTGAGCACCCCGCTGTATTCGACGGTCACTTCGCTGGTCTGCGGTCTTGAACTCCTCATGGTCTGCCTGCTGGCCCACATCCCGCTCACGGGGTTCGACAACTCCACGCGTCTGTCGCTGCTCGGGCTGCTCGTCCTGCCCCAGCTTCTGGGGCTCAGCGCGCTGAACTTCGCCCTCGGCAGGGTGTCGGCGACGACGATCAGTGTCCTGTTGCTGCTGGAGACCCCGGTGGCCGCGCTGGCCGCCTGGTGGCTGCTCGGGCAGCACATCGAGGCCGCGACCGTTCCCGGGCTCCTGCTGATCATCGTCGGTGTCACGGTCGTGCTGACGAGCGGCGGCGCCGCACAGGCCGCGGCGCCGGCTGTGGCGCAGGGGGGCGCACGCCGAGGAGGAGTACCTCCGTACCCGGCCCATGCCCCGTACGTTTCCCCGCCGCCGCCTGCCGGACGGGACCCCAGAGTGGACTGGGCGAGGCACCCCGGGGACGAGAGTCCGACGGTCACGCTCACCTATCACGGTGCGGGGGCGTTCGACACGATGACCTTGCGCAAGCTGTACGTGGCGGAACAGGAACCGGGCTTCGACGGCCCCGTCCACAGCCGGCGGCGGTGATCGCGGCCACCCGGAGAGCGCGCGGCGTCCTCGATCGCCGGGCGGACCGGTTGTCAGCCCGTCCCGTGTCCCGCCCCGTGTCCCGCCCGGTGTCCCGCCCTGTGTCCTGCCGCCGTGGGGTGATCGGCGGGCTCCCGGCGCGTGCCCGCGAGGAGGAGGGATTCGGCGGCCGAGGTGCGGGCGTAGAGCACCGATCGGCCGGCTCGGTGGGCGCTGACCAGGCCCGCGTCGCGCAGCGCGGTCAGGTATTGGGAGACCCTGAGGGGGAGAGCCCTGTGCGACGGGCCAGTTCCTTGGTGGAGGCCGGGGTATCCAGTTCGGTCAGCAGGAGGGTCCGCGAGCGGCCGAGTACGGCGGCGGTGGCGGCGGTCCCGGTGACGGGCCGGGGTTCCCACAGTGAGCCGATACCCCGCGCCGGGTAGGCCAGTTGCGGTGGCTCCGGTGGTGTCACCCGGGTGAGCGGGCCCGGTCCGGTGAAGGCCGAGGGGATGAGCAGCAGCCCCGCGCCCGCTGCCGCGCGGGAGAGGGTCCGCTGCCGGCGGGCCAGCCGTAGCGCGTTGTCGTCCCAGCTCACCGAGGGGTGCAGATCGTTGAAGAGGTGTCCTGTGCCGCGCTCGGCGACCTGGCGGGCCCGGTGGAAGACGTCGGCGTCGAGCACGGCCCGGATCCTCGCCCAGTAGGGGGCGAGCGCCAGCTCCCAGTAGGTCTCGGCCTCCTCGGTGACCCGGGCCAGGCGGGCCCGCGGCTCGGTGTGCAGGGTCCGGGCCCGGGGGCCGAGGCGGCCCTGTTCGTGCCTCAGGCGGTCGAGGTCCTGGCGTACCCGGGCGGCGGGAGAGGCCCGGATCCTGGCCAGCTCCTCCGTCAGGGGCGGAGCCGGCCCGGTGGGCGCCGGGTTGAGGAAGTCGGGAACGTACCCCGAGGGCGGGATCAGCTCGGCGAGCCAGCCCCGGTCGAGCCCGGCGGCCGCGACCCGGGGCCGGACCTGCTCGGCCCAGCTCCGGTGCACGGGGTGGGCGGAGCCGGAGGCCAGCAGCCGGAAGCTCGTCCCGACCTCCCACATCGGCGAGACGGCGAACCGCATCTGCGCCAGATCGCTCGCCGAGAACGCCAGCTCCGCCAGGACGGCCACCCCCAACCCCCTGATTCACGGATTCATTGATTCAGATATGTCTGAATCGATGGCCGTCAGCCTACGGCGGGGAGATCATCCCCGACATGAACTCGAAGACAGTCACCGCGGCCGCGTCAGGTACCTGGACGCTCGGCGACCTGGAGGTCAACCGGATCGGTTTCGGCGCGATGCGCCTGGCGCAGAACGGCAGGGCGCTCGTGGCCGACGCCACGGCGAGTGACCGCGGCCGGGCGATCGGTGTGCTGCGCCGCGCCGTTGAGCTCGGGGTGAACCACATCGACACCGCCGCGTTCTACTTCTCGCCGCTGCGTTCCGCCAACGAGCTGATCAACCGGGCGCTGGCCCCCTACCCGGACGACCTCGTCATCACCACCAAGGTCGGGCCGGGCCGGGACCCGTCGGGCCGGTGGCTGCCGCACGCCACCCCCGACGGGCTGCGCGGTCAGGTCGAGGAGAACCTGCGTCAGCTCGGCCGTGACCACCTCGACGTGGTGAACCTGCGGGTCGTCGGAACCGATTCCATCGCCGAGCGCTTCGGCGCGCTGGCCCAGCTGCGCGACGCCGGGCTCATCCGTCACCTGGGCATCTCCAATGTCACCCCCGAACACCTCGCCGAGGCCCGGGCCATCGCTCCGGTGGTCTGCGTACAGAACCAGTACGGCATCGGTATGCGGCCCGAGCACGACGAGTTCCTGCGCAGCTGCGGTGAGCAGGGTGTCGCGTTCGTGCCGTTCTACGCGATCGCCGGTGCCGGGCGCGAGGCGGGCGCGAGCGGTGCCGACAGCGACGAGGTGCTCGCCGTCGCGCGGGCACACGGGGCGAGCGCGGCGCAGGTGCGGCTGGCGTGGACGCTGCACCGCGGCCCGCATGTGCTGGCCATCCCCGGTACCGGCGACCCCGACCACCTGGCCGCCAACGTGGCCGCCGGCGCACTGCGTCTGGCCGACGGTGAACTGGCCGGCCTGGACGCACTCCACCAGGCCGGGGCGTGAGCGCGGTGCGGCCGTGAGTGGTGCGGCCGTGAGCGGTGCGGCCGCCGGTGGTCCGGCCGCGGCGCGAACTCTCACTGCCCGCTGACAGGTGCTCTTCAGGTGGTCTTTACGTCGCTCGGGGAGTTTGGGACGCATGCACGGACACACGCCCCGGACCCCTGAAGCCGAACGCAGCCGCCGCTGGTTCATGAACAAGTCGCTGCTCGTCGGTGGTGTCGCCGCGGTGGCGACCATGACCGGTTGTTCCGCGGACTCCTCCGACCCGACGGGCTCCGCCTCGTCCCCCGGGGCCTCCGGGGCCCCGGGCGGCATGCCGTCCGGCGGTCCCTCCGGTGCTCCCGGAGGCGCCGGTGGCATGGGCCCCGGGGCCAGCGAGGTCAAGTACGACGACTTCGTGGGCGTCACCACCCAGGGCAAGGTCGCCGACGGCCTGTACTCGATCCACTCCACCGACGTCTCCACCGACGCGGTGGTCAAGGCCGCGCAGGCCTTCCTGGACGGGCTCTCCCAGAAGGAGCGAAGGGCCACCCTGTTCGACGTACAGGCCGACGAGTGGCTGGCCTGGAGCAACGTCGACGGATACGAGCGCGAGGGTGCCCGGATGGGCGACCTGACAGCCGCGCAGCGCAAGCTGGGCTACGCGGTGCTCGGCGCGGCCCTGTCCGCCGACGGTCTCACCCAGACCCGCAACATCATGAAGCTCAACGCGTTCCTGGGCGACTACAGCGGCGGCAACCGGGACACCCTCACCGAGGGCGCCTACTTCTTCACGGTCATGGGCACCCCGTCGACCACGAAGCCCTGGGGCTTCCAGTACGAGGGCCACCATGTGGCCGTCAACTACTTCGTCCTGGGCGACCAGGTCGTCATGACGCCGACCTTCATGGGCTCCGAGCCGACCTCCGCCACGTACAAGGGCGAGAAGATCACCCTCTTCAAGAAGGAGACCAGGGCCGGTCTGACGCTGCTGCGCTCGCTGAGCACGAAGCAGCGCGCCAAGGCGATCTCCTCGACGGTGGACAAGAGCGGCGACGACATGAAGGCCGGCGCGGGCAAGGACAACGTCAAGCTCGCCTACCAGGGCCTGGCCGGCTCCGAACTCACCGACGCGCAGCGGGACAAACTGCTCGACCTGGTGCGCGTCTACGTCGGCTACATGGACGACGGCCACGCCGAGGTGCGGATGAAGGAGGTGGAGGACCACCTGGACCGGACGTACTTCTACTGGCTCGGCAAGACCAAGGACGACTCCGCGTTCTACTACCGCGTCCACAGCCCGGTCGTGCTCATCGAGTACGACGCCCAGTCCCCGCTGGCCTACGGCAACAAGTCGAGCGGCGGCGGCATGGGCGGCCCGAACGGGACGCCGACGCAGCAGCACATCCACACGATCATCCGCACCCCGAACGGCAACGACTACGGCGTGGACCTGCTCAAGCTCCACCTGGACAGCGACCACTGAGGCGACCGGCCCGGGCCTCGGTCAGTACGCGGTCGTCCCCGACAGCAGGTAGTCCTTCAGAAAGGCGTACCTGGCGTCGCTGTCCGCCGCCGGGACGGGCGCGAAGCTGTCCCCGAGCGCCATCGACAGCGGCTTCGTCGTGCGCAGGGCGGGCCAGTCGGGCAGGGAGTGACGGCCGTGGCCGTTGGGGTTGCCGGTGGCCGCGAAGTCGGCCAGGTACAAGGAGGTTGTGCCGGCGATCGCGTGGTCCTCGTCGGTCCAGGGACGGTCGGTGCCGTAGAGGTTGCCGAAGAGGTAGTACTTCTCGGCGCCGTGGTACGCGCCGGCGCCGTTCGCGGGCTCGATCGGGTTGGTGGTGTCCGTGCCCGGGGGAACGTGCCCCGGGTGAGCCGGGAGATCATGGATATGTTGACGAACGCCGAGCCGTGCGACCAGCCGCCGAGGGTCACCCGGTCCGGGTCGCCGCCGAACGCGGCGATGTTCCGCCGGACCCGTTTCAGCGCCGCCACGGTGTCCAGCACGCCCCAGTTGCCGGAGCCGCCGTGCCCGGACTCCGCGCTCGGAGCGGGGTGGGCGAGGTTGCCGAAGGCGCCGACGCGGTGGTTGACGGTGACGGACGGCCACGCCCTTGTCCGCCAGGTTGGCGCCGTCGTAGACGGGCTGCGAGGCCCACATGGCGGAGTTGCGCCCGCCGTAGATCCAGACGACGACCGGGCGGCGCTCACGTGAAGAGGCCGCGCCCGTCCGGATGTTGAGGTTCAGGCAGTCCTCGCTCAGCTCGGGCACCTTGTCGGCGGCACCGGCGATCCGCCCGGGATGCCCGCCGCCCTGGTGGCGTGCTCCGACCTGGCGGGCACCCCGGTGATCGGGCACTGCCCGGCCGGAGCCGGGGTCGCCGCCGTCCCGGTCCGCGCCTTCTTCAGCCTGCGGTCCCTGGCCTCGACCGAGTGGCCCGCCGCCGCGATCTCAGCCGAGGAGCTCGGGCGCCTGCCGGTCCAGCAGATCTACACGACCACCGACGGCTCGACATCGGCGATGGAACGGACGCGGACCGTCCTGACCCGGGCCTTCCCCCGGTACGCGGCGAGGGCCGTCAACGACCGGGGCACCGAGCAGCAGCGGGAGCTGGCCGGCTGGCGGCAGCTGGCGAACGTGGTGCTCCTCACCAGCCTGCCCATCGCCGGCTGCAGCCTCGCGGTGAGCGTGGTGGCCGGGCTCGGCGACCGCAAGCGCCCGTTCGCGATGCTGAGGCTCACCGGTGTCCCGCTGGGCATGCTGCGCCGGGTCGTCGGGCTGGAGAGCACCGTCCCCCTGCTGACCGTCGCCGTGGTCGCGACCGGCACCGGATTCCTCGCGGCGCACCTGTTCCTCACCTCGCAGATGCACTACGACCTGGTGTCGCCGGGAGCCGTGTACTTCGTGCTCGTCGGCGCCGGGATCACCGCCTCGCTCGGGATCATCGCCTCGACGCTTCCCCTGCTCGGCAGGATCACCGGCCCGGAGACGGCCCGGAACGGCTGACCGGTACCCGCGTCGGCGTCAGCGGCGTCAGCGGCGTCGGCGCGGCGGCGGCCGGGTCGGCGGCGGGCTTGCGGAGGAGGAGCAGGGCGGCGTCGTCGTGGAGCCGGCCGCCGACGTGGGCGAGGAGTTCGTCGTGCAGGGCGGCGAGGGTGCGGGAGGGGTCGTCGCACAGGTGGCGGGCGACGCCTTCGGCGAGGGGGTAGAACTCGCGGCCGTGATTACGGGCCTCGGTGACGCCGTCGGTGTAGAGCAGCAGCTGGTCGCCGTCGACGAAGGGCAGCACCTGCAGGCTCGGGGTCTCGCCGCTGAGGGCGCGCAGCCCGAGCGGGGGCGCCGGGTGGGTGGGGTCGACCGTCAGGACGCGCGAGTCGCGGACCAGCAGGGGCGGGGCGTGCCCGCAGTTGACCAGCTCCATGCGGTCGGGACTGGGGTAGCCGGCGACCACGGCGGTGACGAAGTCGTCGGGGCCGAGATTGCGGGCCAGGCTCCGTTCGATCCTGGCGACGACGTCGAGGAGGTCCGGCTCGTCGTAGGCGGCCTCGCGGAAGACCCCGAGCACCAGGGCGGCGGTGCTCACGGCGGGCAGTCCCTTGCCGCGCACGTCGCCGACGATCAGCCTGACGCCGTACGGGGTCGGCACCAGCGCGTACAGATCCCCGCCGATCCGGGCCTCGGCCGCGGCGGCGCTGTAGCGGACGGCGGCCTGGAACCGGCCCACCGTGGCGGGCACCGGCTTGAGAAGCGCGTGCTGAGCGGCCTCGGCGACCGAGCGCACGTCGGCGAGGACGCGTTCGCGGCGTACCCGCAGCTCGCTGGCGAGGCTGCCGGCCAGCGTGACGGCGACCACGGCGGACAGCACGATGGCCTGGTCGTGGGCCGGTGCGCCGCCCAGGGTGCCGAGGGCGACGCCCAGTGCCACGGCCAGGACGCCGATCCGGATGACGCCCCAGGGCCTGCTGACGGTGGCGGCCAGGGCGGGCCCGACGGCGAGCAGCGGCAGCCAGCTCGGCCCGGTGCCGCCGGTGAGGGCGAGCAGCGCGACGGCGCAGACGATCAGAACGGGTACACCGGTGGCGGGCCGGCGCGTGAGCCCTTGGGTGGACGGCTCCGCGAGGTGGCTGGTGAGCTGCTTTGTGAGCTGCCACGTGGGCCAGAGGTCGTGCTGGTGGTCTCGGGCATGGGTCATGTCCGCTTCCGCAACTCTTTCCTGCTGCCGGGGGCTGGTGGCCGGGGTTGTACTTCCAGGGAACAGGCAGCGGTGCGGGAGCCGCAAGGGGCGGATTTTCAGATAGTGAGCGAAAGACCCCTGGTCACGCGGTTCGCCGCCGGGACCAGCTGTGCCCGGACCTCGTCGAGGCGGGAGAGCCGGTCGGCCCGCAGGGAGACGCCGAGCGAGCCGAGCGTGTCGCCGCTGTAGACGGGCACCGCGACGCAGACCGTGCCGAGGGCGTACTCCTCCATGTCCATGACGACCGATGTGGTCGGCGCGGAGTCGAGCTGGCGGAGAAGCTCCGGGAGATGGGTGATGGTGCGCGGTGTGAGGTCGGCGAGGGAGTGCCGGGAGAGGTAGTCGGCGCGGCCGTCGTCGTCCAGCTCGCGCAGCACGCACTTGCCCAGGGCCGTGGCGTGCCCGGCGTCCTCGAACCCCACCCAGAGGTCGACCCGGGGCGCCCGGGGGCCGTCGACGATCTCGGCGACCCGGATCTCGCCGTCTTCGTAGAAGGTCAGATAGGCGGCGGCCGACAGCTCGTCGCGCAGCCCGGCCAGGGCGGGCCGGATGCGGTTGAGCAGGTTCTGGCCGCGGCTTCCGGTGTGCAGCAGATGCAGCTTGTCGCCGATGACGAATCCGCCGTCGTCGAGTTTCCGTACGTAGCCGTCGTGGGCGAGGGTCCGCAGCAGGTGGTACGTGGTGGCCAGGGGCAGCCGCACCTCACGCGCCAGCTGCTTGGCCGGGGCGCCGCCGTCGTGCGCCCCCACGGCCTCCATCAAGCGGAAGGCCCGCTGCACGGAGGTGATCAGCGTGGGACCGTCCTGAGCACCCATGCCTCCAGCGTGCGCCCGGTGCGCCGCCACGGCAAGACTTCCCCGCGGCGGCGCACCGGTGTGTCACTCGGGGCCGGTCACCGTCACGGCGATCCGAGCAGGGCCGACGCGTTCTCCATCGGGGTGAGCACCGGGGCCGGGACGGTCGCCGGGTCGGCGACACAGGTGAAGCCGAGCCGGGTCAGCGCCCTGATCACCTCGTTGGAGGAGAAGTCACGGCGGTCCTGTCCGGTGATGACCTCACCGACCTGCTTGACCGGGAAGGTGCGGCGCCCGATGATCACGGACGCGCCCGTCACGGGTTCGGGCTTGATGCCCTTCATCGATTGCTGCACTTCACTCTTGATGAGGTCGAAGGAGAAGCGGGCGATGACGCAGCGCATGATGCCTCCGGGGCGGGTCAGCGACTGGTGGACGAGGACGGACGCTGCGGCGCGCCGGAAGAGCGCCGCGCCTGGGCGGTGCGGCTGCGGCGACCGCGGGTCGAGGAGGCGCTGCGCTCGGGGCGCACCGCCACCGGGGCGGTGATGGTGACGGGTACGCCGGTGGGGGTTTGGGCGCCGGTGATGCGGTTGAGTTCGGCTTCGCCGGAGCGGACCTGGGTGATGTGGGGGGTGATGCCGGCGTCGGCCATCAGGCGGGTCATTTCGCGGCGTTGGTTGGGCAGGACGAGGGTGACGACGCTGCCGGATTCGCCTGCGCGGGCGGTGCGGCCGCCGCGGTGGAGGTAGTCCTTGTGGTCGGTGGGGGGGTCGACGTTGACGACGAGGTCGAGGTTGTCGACGTGGATGCCGCGGGCGGCGACGTTGGTGGCGACCAGGACGGTGACGTGTCCGGTTTTGAACTGGGCGAGGGTGCGGGTGCGCTGGGGCTGGGATTTGCCGCCGTGCAGGGCGCGCGGCGCGTACTCCGCTGTTGAGGAGGTCCTTGGTGAGCCGGTCGACGGCGTGCTTGGTGTCCAGGAACATGATCACGCGGCCGTCGCGGGCGGCGATCTCGGTGGTCGTGGCGTGCTTGTCGGCGCCGTGGACGTGGAGCAGGTGGTGTTCCATGGTGGTGACCGCACCGGCCGAGGGGTCCACCGAGTGCACGACGGGGTCGTGGAGGTAGCGGCGGACCAGCAGGTCGACGTTGCGGTCCAGGGTCGCGGAGAACAGCATGCGCTGGCCGTCGGGGCGGACCTGGTCGAGCAGCGCGGTGACCTGGGGCATGAAGCCCATGTCGGCCATCTGGTCGGCCTCGTCCAGGACGGTGATGGCGACCTGGTCCAGTCGGCAGTCACCGCGCTCGATGAGGTCCTTGAGCCGGCCCGGGGTGGCCACGACGACCTCGGCACCGCCACGCAGCGCGCTGGCCTGCCGGCCGATCGACATGCCGCCCACCACGGTGGCCAGCCGCAGCCTCAGCGACCGGGCATACGGGGTGAGCGCATCGGTGACCTGCTGCGCCAGCTCACGGGTGGGGACCAGGACCAGGGCGCGCGGCTGGCGGGGCTCGGCGCGCTGCCCGGCGGTACGGGCCAGCATTGCCAGACCGAAGGCCAGCGTCTTGCCCGAACCGGTACGCCCACGGCCCAGCACATCACGACCCGCGAGAGTGTTCGGCAGAGTCGCACCCTGGATCGGGAACGGCTCGGTGACACCGAGGCTGGTGAGCGTCGTCAGCAGCGCGGCCGGCAGGTCGAGCTCGGCGAAGCTCGGGGCCGGGGGCAGCGCGGGGGTGAGGGTGACCGGCAGGGCGAACTCGCCCTGCGGCGAGGCGGGACGGCGGCTGTGGCCACCGGACCGCGAGGGACCGCCGGAGCGGCTCGGGGCCTGCGAGCGGTAACCGCCCCGGCCGGACCCCGAGGTACCCGAAGAGCCGCCGGAACCGGCGGATCCGCCCGTGCGGGTACGGGAATAGCGGTCGTTGGTGCGAGCTGTGCGGTTCATGCGAACCTTCCTCGATGCGGCACGTATCGAGGAGTTATTGGCAGCGAGGAGCCGCACAAAGAATCGCAAGAACGAGCCGGAGAAAAAATGAAAACAAAGCCGGAAATGAGCCAGGGTCCGCACCCACGGGTGCGGACCCAGCTACTGTTGCGCTCCGACGTCAGGCGGGAACGATGTTCTCCGCCTGCGGGCCCTTCTGGCCCTGCGTGACGTCGAAGTTGACCTTCTGGCCTTCCTGGAGCTCACGGAAGCCAGAGGTGGCGATGTTGGAGTAGTGGGCGAAGACGTCGGCGCCGCCGCCGTCCTGCTCGATGAAGCCGAAGCCCTTTTCCGCGTTGAACCACTTCACGGTGCCAGTAGCCATGTCATATCTCCTTAGGGGCATTACCCGGGGATCGCACTGTGCGAACCCCGCGTCGCCGTAATGATTGCCCCGTCCGGAATGCACCGGAAATACAAAAGCGCACCTACTGGCGCAGAACGCCGGCAAGAGCACTTGAAGTCTTTGGGAACCACAACTGCAACTGAGATGAACCGTAGCACGGTGCATGCGTCCGGGCGCGGCAAGTAATTTCACTCCGCCCGTTGCGTCATAAACCCTCACTGCGCATTGCAAAAATTTCTGTACCCGCCGCGGTAGATATTCGTCCGCGTCCGCCGGCGCTCCGGCTCGGGCGGGAAGGTTCAGGAGTCGGCGGCCTCACCCGGCTCGGCCTCGACGCGGCGCAGCTTGTCGTTGAGCCGCAGGGCCTCCTCCAGCTGGTCCTCCAGGATCACGATGCGGCAGGCGGCGTCGACGGGGGTGCCGCTGTCGACGAGTTCGCGGGCGCGGGCGGCGATGCGCAGCTGGTAGCGGGAGTAGCGGCGGTGGCCGCCGTCGGAGCGCAGGGGAGTGATGAGCCGGGCCTCGCCGATGGCGCGGAGGAAGCCGGGCGTGACACCGATCATCTCCGCGGCGCGGCCCATCGTGTAGGCCGGGTAGTCGTCATCGTCGAACCGGTCGGCGGCGTTCGATGGGGTCTCTGCGGTCACTTGCACCTCTTCTGGGACGCGTCGAGGGGCCCCGATGCCTTACGGCACCGGGGCCCCGGGGTTTCAACACCATCTGGCGGCGCTCGGCGCCTGCCTTCGTCTTCCGCGGACCCGACCGAGCGGCCGGGGGTACGGGGATCGTGAACGCTTGACCGTGGACCACCTTCCAATCCTGGGGCCTGCGATACCCGGGCGGACCTGCATCCTCGCCCGGGCGATCCTGATGGCGCCTACTCCTCTCCTGGTCATGTTTCCTTTGTCGTCGTGCTCGTGGCGGCGTCTCCGCCACGTCCTGCTGACATCCGTGGTTATGAGAGAAACCCTAGCCACACTGCCGCCCGATGTCTACTGTGACGACGATAGATTTCTCCGTGTCGGAGGGGGAGTTTTTAACCGGCTCCGGACCGTGGGCGGTTCATCCGCGACAGGTGACCAAGGCCCTGACCTGTGCATGACCAGGCAATGAGCGGGCGGTGACGGGCCGGAGGCGGTCCGCGACCGGACGGGGGCGTTCGCCGCACAACCATTGGTGCGCGGTGCGGGTCTGACGTTTCGCTCCCGTTGTCCGGTCTTCGGGTGAATCCTTGGAGGAACCGTGGGTGTTCGCGGAGTCGGCGTCACCACTGTCTGTCTTGCCACCGCGCTCGCGGGCGGCGTCGTCTGCGCCGCCCCGGCGAGTGCCGCCCCGGCGGCGGCCCCGGCGGCGGCCCCGGCGGCGGAGGACTTCAACGGTGACGGCTACCAGGATCTGGCGGTCGCCGCGCCGGCCGCCACCGTCGGCGGCCAGGCCCGGGCCGGCTATGTGGCCGTCACCTACGGTTCCGCCACCGGCCTGAACCCGGCCTCGCGCACCGTCGTCAGCCAGCGGACGGCGGGCGTCCCCGGCACCCCGGAGCAGGACGACCGCTTCGGGGACCGGATCGTCGCCCGGGACCTCGACGGGGACGGACTCACCGACCTGGCCGTCCACAGTTCGGGTGAGAGTGTCGCCACCCCGAGCAGCTACGGCTCGGTCACCGTCCTGTGGGGCCGCGCGGGCGGGCTCACCGGCGAGGGCGCGGTCACCATCGCGCCCCCCGCCGGCAGCGCGGGCTACGAGGTCGGCGAGGACCTGACCGGCGGCGACTTCAACGGCGACGGCGCCGCCGACCTCGTACTGCGGTACGGGGACAACTGGGAGGTGCGCTCGGTACTGCGGGGACCGTTCACCCGGGCCGGCGTCCCGGCCGGGGAGCAGCAGGTCACGATGTTCTCCACCGACAACGAGATCACGACGCTCGCGGCGGGCGACATGACCGGCGACGGCATCGACGACCTCGCCACCTTCTACGCGTACGAGAACCACGCCGAGGGCGGGAAGTTCTGGCGCGGTACGGCCTCCGGCCTGTCCACCGCGCCCACCGCGCTGCCCTCGGCGGCCACCGCCGCCGTCGGTGACTTCGACCGCGACGGCAAGGCCGACCTGGCGACCCGGATCGTCCCCAACCTCATCACCGAGGACATCCCGTACGACCCGGGGACGGTGAAGATCTACTACGGCACCTCGGCCGGTCCCAGTACCACCCGTACCAGGACCATCACCCAGGCCACCTCCGGTGTGCCCGGGGTCGGTGAGACGGGTGACCAGTTCGGTGCCCGTCTGGACGCCGGTGACGTCAACGGCGACGGCTACGACGACCTCGCCGTGGGAGTGCCCTTCGAGGCCATCGGCAGCCGGCAGGCGGCCGGTTCCGTCATCCTGCTCAAGGGCGGCTCCGCGGGCCTGACCGGCACCGGCGCCCAGGCCTTCAACCAGGACAGCCCCGGCGTCCCCGGCGTCGCCGAGACCGGCGACCGTCTCGGCGGCGCCGTACGGCTGCTCGACGTCACCGGCGACGCCCGGGCCGACCTCGCAGTCTCCGCCCCCGAGGAGAACGGCACCGGCGCCATCTGGTCACTGCGCGGCGCCACCACCGGCCTCACCACCACCGCCACCGTCGCCTTCGGCCCCACCGCACTGGGCGCCCCCGCCACCGCCGCCCGGTTCGGCGGCAACTTCGGCAACGAGAACGGGCCGAACCTGTACGCCCCCTACTAGGCAGACCGGCCCGAGCGGCCCCGAGCCACAGCACTCCCCCGGACGGCGGCGCCGCACTCCCGCGGCGCCGCCGCCGCGCGCATGCTGGCAGCGTGACCACCAGCCGCCCCCGCCTCCGGGTCCGCCGGATCTACGATCCGCCGGAGCCGGACGACGGCGTCCGTGTCCTGGTCGACCGGCTCTGGCCGCGCGGCCTGTCCAAGGCGGACGCGCACATCGACGAATGGCCCAAGTCCCTCACCCCCTCCACCGAGCTGCGCCGCTGGTACCACGCCGGGGACGGGAGATTCGAGGAGTTCTGCCGCCGGTACGAGAGCGAACTGGCGGCGCCCGAGGCCGCCGCTGCCCTCGACCGGCTGCGCGGCCTCGCCGCCGGGGGGACGCTCACCCTGCTCACGGCGGTCCGGGATCCCGGCAGCAGCCACACCGCTGTGCTGCTGGCGCTGTTGCGCGAGTGAGTCGTGAGCGGCCCGGCACGCGGCTGTACTGCCGGAACATCCGTACGAGGTTGTGACCGGATCGCAGCATCCCGCGGACGGAGCCGGGTGCTCGCCGGTGATAGAGCTAGGGGTCTGCAATTCAGGATCGGAACGATGAGGGGGCATCCGGGGGGATGGTGCCGGACGACGCCGTGATCGGCTGTACGGGGGTGATGGTCATCGGCACCCGTGGAGCCGCCGGGCCGGGGGAGGTCCTGGTGCGGGTCAGGGGTGGTTCGGAGACGTTTCTGGCCTGGTCCGACGAGCCCCTTCCGCAGGGGGCCTCGGTGCTGGTGATCGAGTCCCGGGGTGCCCGCCAGGTCTATGTCATGGAATGGGCCGATCCGTTGGCCGGTTGAGGAGATGAAGGATGTTCGGTTACCGCGTTCCCGCGCCTGACGAGGCGATGCTGATCTCGGGTGGCAAGCGTGGGCTGGGGGGTGCGCCGTTCCGGGTGGTGACCGGTCACGGCAAGTGGGTGGTCCCGGTCTTCCGCAAGGTCCGCTTTCTGACCCTGTCGATGTGCGAGTCGGAGGTCACCGAGTACTGCGTGACCCGGCAGGGCATCGCGCTGACCGTGCGGGCGGTGATCGCGTTCAAGGTGGGCAACGACACCGAGAGCATCGTCAACGCCGGGCAGCGCTTCCTGTCGGAGCAGGACCAGATGTCGGTGCTGACCGGCCGGATCTTCTCCGGTCATCTGCGGGCGATCATCGGCTCGATGACGGTCGAGGAGATCGTCACCGAGCGGCAGAAGCTGGCCGGGGAAGTGCTGGAGACCTCGAAGGCCGAGATGGCCAAGATCGGCCTGAGTGTGGACTCGTTCCAGATCCAGTCGATCGACGACGGTGACACCGGCTACATCGACGCGATGTCGGCCCCGCACAAGGCGGCCATCCAGCGGGCGGCCCAGATCGCGCAGGCGCAGGCGACCCAGGCGTCGGTCGAGGCCCAGCAGGTGGCCGCGCGGAACCAGGCGGAGTACGCCCGGCAGACCGCGGTGGTCCAGGCGGAGTACTCGGCCGAGGTGGACCGGGTGCAGGCGCAGGCCGCGCAGGCCGGGCCGCTGGCGATGGCGCACGCCCAGCAGGAGGTGCTGGCGGCGCAGACCGAACTGGCCGAGCGGGCGGCCGAGTTGCGGCAGCAGCAGCTGGTGGCCGAGATCGTCAAGCCGGCCATGGCAGAGGCCGAGCGGATCAGGGTGCTGGCCTTGGCCGAGGCCGAGCGGATGAAGATCCAGGCTGAGGCGGCGGCCTCGTACGACCGGGTCGCGCTGGACCGGATGCTGATCGACCAGCTGCCGCTGATCGTCAAGGAGGCGGCGGGCGGTCTGGCCGGCGCCAACGTCAATGTGCTCAACGGCGCGGACGGTCTGGGCGAGATCGCGGCCGGTCTGGTCGGGCAGGGGCTGACGATCCTGGACTCGGTACGGCAGAACCTGGGCGCCCCGCCGAAGCCGGCGGCGCAGCAGCCGCGTGCCGACAACGGCCGGGTCGAGCTGGAGTAGTCGAGCCGGGGTAATGGCGGGACGCGTCAGCGTGATGGTTTTGTCAGGCACGGCTCAAGGACCGGCAAAGGTCTTGGGCCGTGCCTGTTCTGTCGGGACGGCGCTCGGCTAGGTTCTGGCCATCGCGCGGAAGTTCACGGCGGATCTCCAGGTCCTCTGTGTCTACGCGCGTCGTCCAACATGTCATGCACATGTCAGGAACCCCACTTCCGCTCCGGATGGAGGCGCAACCATGCGTCGCGAACGGATAAGAACCCTTGTCGCCGCCCTGCCCGCGCTGGCCCTCGCGGTCGTCGGCCTGCTGGCCGCCCCGCCGGCCGGCGCACAGCCGGTGCCCGCCGCCCACTCCCCCCAGACCGCCCGCGCGGCCACCGTCGCCAGGAACGCCCACGCCCTGACCGACCCGGCACGGCAGACCGTCCACCCGACGGGCAAGGCCGGCCAGAAGGTGCCGACCACGCACCTGTGCGGTACGGCCGCCTCCGGCCACACCATGTCCTGTTTCGCGCAACGGCGTACCGACATAGCGCAGCGACTGGCCGCCGCGGTCTCCCCCGACGCCACGCCCTCCGGTCTCAGCCCGACCAACCTGCACAGCGCCTACAACCTGCCCTCGACCGGCGGCTCCGGGATGACCGTGGCCGTCGTCGACGCGTACAACGACCCGAACGCCGCCTCCGACCTGGCCACCTACCGCTCGCAGTACGGCCTGTCGGCGTGCACGGTGGCCAACGGCTGCTTCAAGCAGGTCAGCCAGACCGGCTCCACCACCTCGCTGCCCTCCAACGACACCGGCTGGGCCGGCGAGGAGGCGCTCGACATCGACATGGTCAGCGCCATCTGCCCGAACTGCAGCATCATCCTGGTCGAGGCCACCTCGGCCACCGACGCCAACCTGGGCGCGGCCGAGAACGAGGCCGTGGCGCTCGGCGCCAAGTTCGTCTCCAACAGCTGGGGCGGCAGCGAGTCCTCGTCCCAGACCAGCGAGGACACCTCGTACTTCAAGCACCCCGGTGTCGCCATCACCGTCTCCTCCGGTGACGAGGGCTACGGCGCCGAGTACCCCGCGACCTCCCAGTACGTCACCGCCGTCGGCGGCACCGCGCTGAGCACCTCCTCCAGCACCCGCGGCTGGACCGAGAGCGTCTGGAAGACCAGCAGCACCGAGGGCACCGGCTCCGGCTGCTCCGCGTACGACACCAAGCCGAGCTGGCAGACCGACACCGGCTGCACCAAGCGCATGGAGTCCGACGTCTCCGCCGTCGCCGACCCGGCCACCGGTGTCGCGGTCTACGACACCTACGGCGGCTCCGGCTGGGCGGTCTACGGCGGAACCAGCGCCTCCGCGCCCATCATCGCCGGCGTCTACGCCCTGGCCGGCACCCCCGGCAGCAGCGACTACCCCGCGAAGTACCCCTACTCCCACACCTCGAACCTGTACGACGTGACCAGCGGCAACAACGGCACCTGCTCCACGTCCTACTACTGCACCGCCGCCACCGGCTACGACGGCCCGACCGGCTGGGGCACCCCGAACGGCACCACCGCCTTCGCCTCGGGCACCAGCACCGGCAACACGGTGACCGTCACCAGCCCGGGCAGCCAGTCCACCGTCACCGGCAGTTCGGTGAGCCTGCAGATCTCCGCCACCGACAGCGCGGGGGCCACCCTCACCTACGCCGCGAGCGGCCTGCCCACCGGCCTGTCGATCAGCAGCTCCACCGGCGCCATCACCGGTACCGTGAGCACGGCGGGCACCTACAGCACCACCGTCACCGCGACCGACAGCACCGGCGCCTCCGGCTCGGCCACCTTCACCTGGACGGTCAGCTCCTCCGGCGGCGGCGGCACCTGCACCTCCACGCAGCTGCTCGGCAACGCGGGCTTCGAGTCCGGCGCCACCACCTGGACCGCCAGCAGCGGCGTCATCACCAGCTCCACCAGCGAGGCCGCCCGTACCGGCTCGTACAAGGCCTGGCTGGACGGCTACGGCTCGACCCACACCGACACGCTGTCCCAGTCGGTGACCGTCCCCAGCGGCTGCACCGGCACCACCTTCACCTTCTACCTCCACGTCGACACCGCGGAGACCAGCACCAGCACCGCGTACGACAAGCTGACGGTCACGGCCGGCTCCACCACCCTGGCCACCTACTCCAACCTGAACGCGGCCACCGGCTACGTCGCCAAGTCGTTCAGCCTGTCCGCCTTCGCCGGCACCACCGTCACCCTGAAGTTCAGCGGCGTCGAGGACTCCTCGCTCCAGACCAGCTTCGTCATCGACGACACCGCGGTCACCACCGGCTGACGTCGTCGCGTACCGGATGTGGATCCTGATGCGGGTGTGGCACGTCAAAGCGGAAAGGAGGCCCAACCCATGCGTCGTTCGACCCCCCACACCACACCCGCTCTCACCGGACTCGCCCTGGCCGCACTGCTGTTGGCCGGCTGCGGAACGAAGACCGGCTCAGCCTCGGCGGGCACCGCGCCCTCGCCTTCCACCCCTACCTCCACCTCCGCCTCGCAGTCCGCGGGCTGCCCGTCCGAGGTGACGCTCGACTCCGCGGACAACGGCCGTACGGTCTGCGTCGCCACGGACGGCAGGATCACCCTCGCCCTGGACGGGTCCAAGACCCGGCCCTGGGCGGTCGTCGAGGCGACCGGCAAGGCCCTGGAGGCCACAAACGCCGGGGTCCGGCTCAAGCCCGGAGACGCGGCGGCGGCCTTCCGGGCGGTGACCGCCGGGAAGGCCGTACTGACCTCGTCGCGCCCGATGTGCGCCCAGGTGCCGGGCAAGATGTCCTGCAAGGGGCTCCAGACCTGGACGGCCCGGGTCACGGTGCGTTAGCGGCGTAGCCGCGAACGTTCACCGGGTTGTGCGGCCTTCGGCCGCGCGTGTCCTCAAGCGCCGGACGGGGGGCACCTCCCAGCGGTAGCTGGGGGCGCTGGAATTCAGCCCGTCCGGCGCTTGAGGACGAAACGCCCACCGGGCGCACCCGGGGAACGTCCGCGGCCGCGGGGTCAGCCCGACGTCGGAAGTGAGTAGACGTTGCCGGGGGTCACGATCTTCGTGATCGCCTGCGCGAACAGCGTGCTCGGCTCGCTGCCCCGGTAGGAGGCGTCCGTGTTGATGAGCACCACCAGGACCGCCTTGGTCTTCGGCAGGTAGACGACCACGGTCTGGTACCCGGGCAGTGAGCCGTTGTGGCCGATCCAGCCGTGGTTGTCGAAGATGCCCAGCCCGTAGCCGGTGCCGGGGAAGCCGGTCGGCAGGAAACGCAGCCGCTGCTTCTGGGTGGCCGGGCTCAGCACGGTACCGGTGGCAACGGCGCCGGCCCAGGAGTGCAGGTCCTGGAGGTTCGAGATGATCGCCCCGGCCGACCAGCCCCAGGAGGGGTTCCAGTCGGTGGCGTCGGCCGTCCTGCCGTTCGGCGTCTGGTTGGTGTAGCCGCGGGCGTGCGGGGCGGGGAACTCGGCGCCGACCGGGAAGACCGTGTGCTGGAGGTGGGCGGGTCCGAAGACCTGCTGCCGCAGGAACGCGCGCAGCGGCTGCCTGCCCGCCTTCTCGATCGCCAGACCGAGCAGGATGAGGTTGGTGTTGGAGTAGTTGAACTTCGCCCCCGGCTTGAACAGCGGCCGGTGCTTGAAGGCGTAGCCCAGCAGCTGCCGCGGGGTGAAGGAGCGGCGCGGGTTGTGCACGAAGGCCTTGTCGAAGGCCGGGTCCATCGAGTACGAGAACAGCCCGCTGCGCATCTCGGCGAGTTGCCGCAGGGTGATCTTCTTGCCGCCGGGCACCCCGGAGACATAGCGGGAGACGGGGTCGTCCAGCTTGACCTTGTGCTGGTCGACCAGGCGCAGCAGGGCGGTGACCGTGAAGGTCTTGGTCTCGCTGCCGATGCGCATGTTGAGCCCGGTGGTCATCGGCGCCCGGGTCTTCTTGTCGGCGATGCCGAAGGCCTTGACGTAGTCGCCCTTGCCCGGCATCCAGAGTCCGACGACGGCGCCGGGTACGGAGGCGCGGCGCATCACGCCGGCTATCGCCTTGTCGAGTTTCTTCGTGACGGAGGGGTCCAGCCGTTTGGTTGTGGTGGGGGCCGCGGCCGCCACGGGGGCGGCCAGGGCCAGAGACAGTGTGGTGGCGACGAGTGCCGCCGCGATCCTTCGTGTCATGTCTGCGAACGTAGGTCGGGTCGGGGGTGGCGGCGACCGGTCGGTGGCCGTGCACGGCCACCCGGGTGACGGCCGGAATTCGCCTGGGAAGGGTGGGAAGTTCGGCCACGGCTGGTGAAACTGTGGCCCATGACCGCAATGAACCGTCGTGGATTCATGCAACTGGCCGGTGGCACCGCCGCCCTGTCCGTGCTCCCCACCAGCATCGCCCGCGCCGCCGCGATCCCGGCGAACCGCCGTACCGGCAGCCTGCGGGACGTGGAGCACATCGTCGTCCTGATGCAGGAGAACCGTTCGTTCGACCACTACTTCGGCTCGCTGCGCGGCGTACGCGGCTTCGCCGACCCGCATCCGGTGACCCTGCCCGGCGGCAGACCGGTGTGGTACCAGTCCGACGGCACCAGGGACATCCTGCCCTTCCACCCGGACGCGGACGATCTCGGCCTGCGGTTCCTCCAGGACCTGCCGCACGGCTGGAACGACGGCCATGACGCCTTCAACCACGGAAGATACGACCGCTGGGTCCCGGCGAAGTCCGCCACGACCATGGCCTTCCTGAACCGCGACGACATCCCCTTCCACTACGCGCTGGCCGACGCCTTCACCGTCTGCGACTCCTACCACTGCTCGTTCCTGGGCTCCACGGACCCCAACCGCTACTACCTGTGGACCGGTTGGACCGGCAACGACGGCAAGGGCGGCGGCCCGGTCCTGGGCAACGACGAGGCCGGCTACTCCTGGACGACCTATCCCGAGCGCCTGGAGCGGGCCGGGGTGTCGTGGAAGATCTACCAGGACGTCGGCGACGGCCTGGACGCCGCCGGCTCCTGGGGCTGGATCGAGGACGCCTACCGGGGCAACTACGGCGACAACTCCCTGCTCTACTTCGACCAGTACCGCGACGCCGGGCCCGGCGACCCGCTCCACGACAAGGCCCGCACCGGCACCGACGCCAAGGCGGGCGACGGCCTCTTCGACCTCCTCAGGGCCGATGTCACGGCCGGCACCCTGCCGCAGGTCTCCTGGATCGTCGCCCCCGAGGCCTTCACCGAGCACCCGAACTGGCCCGCCAACTACGGCGCCTGGTACATCGCCCAGGTCCTCGACGCGCTGACCGCCGACCCCGAGGTGTGGAGCCGGACCGCCCTGTTCATCACCTACGACGAGAACGACGGCTTCTTCGACCACGTGGTGCCGCCCCACCCGCAGGCCGGGCGCTCGACGGTCGACCTGGCCGGGGAGCTGTTCACCCCCACCGGCTCCGACCCGCATGTCGCGGGCCCCTACGGGCTCGGCCAGCGGGTCCCGATGCTCGTCGTCTCGCCGTGGAGCACCGGGGGTTACGTCAATTCCCAGGTCTTCGACCACACCTCGGTCATCCGCTTCATCGAGCGCCGCTTCGGCGTCCACGAGCCCAATATCTCGCCCTGGCGCCGTGCCGTCTGCGGCGATCTGACCTCGGCGTTCGACTTCGGCCGCGCCGATGCCGCGGTTCCGCCGCTGCCGGCCACCGGCGGCTACGCCCCCGCCGACGGCGACCGGCACGACGACTATGTGCCGACCCCGCCCGCGGACCCCGCCCTGCCCCGCCAGGAGCCGGGTGCCAGGCCCACCCGTCCGCTGCCGTACGACCTGTCCGCCGACGCGGCCGGCCCGGGTTCCGGGCCCGCCGGGTTCGCGCTCACCTTCGCCAGCCACGGCACGGTGGGCGCGAACTTCCTGGTCACCTCCACCACCCACCCGGACGGCCCGTGGACGTACACGGCGGGGGCGGGCCGGTCGCTGTCGGGCAGCTGGGGCCCCGGCGCGTACGACTTCTCCGTCCACGGCCCGGCCGGTTTCTTCCGCCGGTACACCGGTGGCGCCGCCGGGCCCGAGGCCGTCGCCCGGCACGACGGGGCCCGGCAGCAGGTGCGGCTGGTCCTCACCAACGCCGGCTCCGGCACCGTCCACCTCACCGTCACCGACGGCCACGGCAAGGAGCGCCCGGCCACCTACCGGCTCCGCCCGGGAGGCCGCGCCGTGCACACCGCCCGCCCGAGCGGCAGCCACGGCTGGTACGACCTGTCGGTGACCTCCCGCGAGGACGGCGCCTTCCTGCGCCGGCTGGCCGGCCACGTCGAGACCGGCCGTCCCGGGCTGAGCGACCCACGGCTGTGACCCGGTGCCGGCCACGGGGGGCCGGCACCGGGCGGACCGCGGCTCAACCGGCTCAACCGGCCCAACCGGCTCAACCGGTCATGCCGAGAAGGGCCGGGAGCCGGGCGGCCGCGGTGCCGATCCCGGTGGGGCCGGGCAGGGCGGGCCCGGTGCGGTGGTGACGGAGTACGGCGGCCTCGTGGTAGCGGTGGCAGTCGCGGTGCCAGTTGAGGATGGCCGCCATCCAGTCCTGCAACTCGGCCACATAGCCGTCGAGGATCGCGCGGGCCTCGTCGCTCAGGCCGAAGTCGTCGTACAGAACGGGCAGTTCGTGCGCGGCGACATGCTGGAACTCCTGCATCCGCGAGGTCATGAGGTCGTTGATGATGGCGAGGCCGGTGGGGTAGTCGCAGTCGAAGAAGTTCTGGACGACCAGGATGCCGTTGTGGACCTCGCCCTCGAACTCGATCTCCTTCTGGTAGGAGAAGACGTCGTTGATCAGCATCGCGTAGTCGGCGGCGGCGTGTTCCAGTGACTGCATGGGCCCGCTGCGGTAGATCTCGTCCGGGACCTGGCGGCCGTGGCCGATCCGGCACAGGCTCATGGTGAGGTCGGAGCCGAAGGTGTGGCGGCGCATCTCGATGTAGTCGACGGGGTCGGGGATGCGGTTCTGGGCCTGGTTGGCCAGCTCCCAGAGCCAGCTGGCGGTCATGTTCTCCACGGCGGTACGGAAGCGGTGCCTGGCGTCCTCCTCCATCGGCCGCGCCGTGCGCACCCAGAGGTCGGCGAGACCCCGCTCCAGCGCGTTGACGGGGGCGGTGGTGAAGGTCGCGGCGTCCAGCGGCATGAAGTGGGACAGGCGTTCGTCGCAGACCTTCGCGCCGGGCAGGTCGCGCCCGGCGCCGTAGACCACCGGGAAGTAGTCGTCGCCGTAGGTGCCCCAGGCCAGCCAGGCCGCGGACAGGTCGAGTTCGGCGGGGGTGGCGTCCGGGTCGAGGCCGGCGGAGCAGAGCGGGAGGTCGTAGTCGATGAGCTTGGCCTCGTCCCAGACGCCCTCTTCGAGGATGCCGACCCGGTGCGACCACTCGGTCAGATTGCGGCGGGCCCCCGGCAGGTGCGGGCTGAGCGTGGTGGGGAACGGCATGTGGAAGTCCGGCAGCCGCGACGGGCCGACCCGCTGGAACGGGACGTGGGTGAAGCCCCGCAGCCGGGCGGCCTCGGCCCGCCGGGTGGTCAGCGTGATGTTCGCCGCCGACACGCCCGGGCCGGTCGGCCCCGGCAGGGCCCGGGCCCCGCCGCCGTTCATGTAGCGGCTGGAGCGCATGTGCCACTCCTGGCCGCCGGACTGCCAGTCCTGGAGCCCCTTGACGTACGCCGCGACATCGGCGCAGGAACCCGGGTCGAGCGCGTGCTCGGCCAGCAGCGGCGGCAGTTCGGTGAGCGCGGTGTTCTCGAACTGCTGGAGGCGTGAGGTCAGCAGGTCGTTGACGGCGTCGGCGGCCTGCTGCGTCGTGCAGTCCAGGAAGGTCTCCAGGACCAGGACGCCGTTGCTGTTCTCGCCCTCGTCCTCGACCTCCCGCTGGTACGAGAACAGGTCGTTGCGCAGGTGCACGCCGTCGGAGAAGGCGTCCCGCAGCACCCGCATCGGCCGGGAGCCGGCGATCACCGGCGGCACCTCTGCCCCGGCCGCGTACTCGACGAGCCCGGCGGACCAGGGGGCGCCGCCGACCTTGCGGCGCATCTCGATGTACTCGACCGGATTGGGGATCCGGTGGGCGTTGATGTTGGACAGTTCCCACAGGGACTCGTTCAGCAGGTTCTCGGTGCTCTCCGCGAACCGCTCCCGCCACCGCATGGACATCGACGGCACCGTGCGGGCCCACAGGTCCGCCAGGCCCGCCTCGACGGGATTCGTCGGCTCGGGGACCGGGCCCCCGCCGTCCAGGTCCATCGGCATGAAGGCCGGCAGCCGGTCCAGATAGGCCTTGCCGCCCTCGCGGTCCTGGGTGCGCTTGAAGAGCTCCAGGAAATGGTCGTCGAAGAAGAAGACCCACACATACCAGTCGGTGACCAGCGAGAGCGCCGGTCCGTCGCAGTCCGGGTGGGTGTAGGAGCAGAGCAGGGCGTAGTCGTGGGAGTCGAGGTCCTTCTCCTCCCAGACACCCGATCCTTCGAGCATCCCCAGCTCGCGCGCCCACTCCTTGGAATGGGCCCGCGCCTCCTCCAGGTGGGGATTGAGTCGGGCCGGATACGGCATGTAGAACTCGGGCAGTTCAAAGGGCTGTTGCTGCACAGGCGAAGGACTACCCGGGGCCGGGGAGGGCTATCCGGGTCACGAAATGGTCATACGACCACACCGGACCGCTCATGACCTGGCAGGTAATCGACCCCGGGCCGCCGCGCGGGCACAGTCGTCGGAGCAAGCAGCAGCCTTCGGACAGAACGCCAGCGGCCCGCCCAGGAGGAGACATGACCGCCTACGCCCTCGCACACCTGCAGGACAGCAGCGACCACCCCGACATCGCCGAGTACCTGCGACTGGTCCAGGGCACCCTGGACCCCTTCGGCGGCCGCTTCCTCGCCCACGGGAGCGACTTCGAGGTACTGGAGGGGAGCTGGCCCGGGAACGTGGTCCTCATCGGCTTCCCGGACTCCGCGCGGGCCCGGGCCTGGTACGCCTCACCTGCCTATCTGGAGATACTGCCGCTGCGGACCCGGCACATCGCCGGGGATGTGATCCTGGTCGAGGGCGTGCGGCCGGGCTACGATCCGGCGGGCGGGGTTGCCGGACTTCCGAGGTGAAAGAGGCGCGATGACTGCGGAAGTGACGAGGCTGACGAACTGGGCCGGCAATGTCGAGTTCGGGGCCCGGCGGCTGTACCGCCCGGCCACCGTGGCGGAGCTGCGCGACGTCGTGCTGGCCAACGACCGGGTGCGGGCGCTCGGCGCCGGGCACTCCTTCAACCGGATCGCCGACACCTCCGGCGTGCTGGTCGCCCTCGACCAGCTGCTGCCGCGCGTCGTGGACGTCGACCCGGCGTCCCGCACGGTCCGGGTCGGCGGCGGCGTACCGCTGGCCGAACTCGCCGCCGGACTGCGGCGCCACGACCTCGCGCTGCCCAACCTGCCCTCCACGCCGCACTTCTCGGTCGCCGGCGCCTTCGCCACCGGCACGCACGGCTCGGGCGACACCAACGGCACGCTCGCCGCCTCCGTCAGCACCGTCGAACTGGTCACGGCCGACGGCTCCGAGACGGTCCTGGCCCGCGGCGACGACGGCTTCGAGGGCGCGGTGACCTCGCTGGGCGCGCTCGGCGTCGTCACCGCCCTCACCCTGGACCTGCTGCCCCGGTTCGACGTCGAGCAGTACGTGTACGAGGACCTGGGCTGGCCGGTCCTGACCGAGAACGCCGACGCGGTCTTCTCGGCCGCGTACAGCGTCAGCGCCTTCACCGACTGGGACGGCCCGCTGCGGCTGTGGGTCAAGCGCCGGACCGGCGATCCGCTGCCCGACCTGGCCTGGACCGGCGCCCGCCCGGCCGACGGGCCCCGCCATCCCATCGCGGGCATGCCCGTCGCCAACGCCACCGAGCAGCTGGGCGTCCCCGGTCCGTGGGACGAGCGCCTGCCGCATTTCCGCGCCGGGTTCGTGCCCAGCGTCGGCGACGAACTCCAGTCGGAGTACTTCGTCCCGCGCGCCGACGCCGCGCCGGCGATTCGGGCGCTGCGCGGCCTGCGGACGCTGATCGGCCCGGTGCTCCAGGTCAGCGAGATCCGCACGATCGCCGCCGACACCGCCTGGCTCAGCCCCAGCCACGGCCGCGACAGCGTCGCCTTCCACTTCACCTGGATCGCCGACCCGGCCGCCGTCGCGCCCGTCCTGGTCCGGATCGAGGAGGCCCTGGCGCCCTTCGGCGTCCGCCCGCACTGGGGCAAGCTCTCCTCCATGGACCCGAAGGCGGTGGCGGCCTCGTACCCGTACGCGGACCGCTTCCGGGAGCTGCTGCGGCGCTTCGACCCGGCGGGCAGGTTCCGCAACGAGCTGATCGACAGCTACTTCCCGGCGCTTCCCAGCGGCTTGTAGAAGAAGGTGCAGGGCCTCGGCTCGCCCCACGGGTCGGCCGCGTAGCCGGGGACGACGCCCGTCTCGATCCAGCCGGCCGAGCGGTAGAGCCGCTCGGCCGGGCTGCCGGTCTCGGTGTCCAGGAGCAGCAGGGTGCGCCCGGCCCGCGCGGCGGCCCGCTCGGCCACCGCCAGCAGGTCGCGCCCCAGTCCCCGGCCGCGCGCGTCCCGGTGGACGATGAGCTTGCCGACGGCTGCGCGATGGCCGCCGTTGTGTCTGGCCTCCAGGGCCAGGGTCACGGTGCCGGTGAGCCGGCCGTCGCCGCGGGCGGCCCAGACCAGGAGCCGGCCGTCGGCCACGGCCGGGGCCAGCGCCTCCCACCAGGCGGCTGCCGTGTCATGGCCCAGGGGAGCGAGGAAACCGAGGGAGGAGCCGCTGTCCACGGCGTCCACCAGCACCTCGGCGAGTTCCCCGGCCCCGGCCAGCAGCGCCGGGGCGGTGAGCCGGGTGATCGTCGTACCGGTCGTCATGGCGCCACGACCACGATCGCGTACCGGGCCGGTGCGGGGCCGGGGCACACGAAGCGCGTCGCCCCCCACAGCCGGAACCGCAGGCAGTCGCCCGGCCCCACGTCGTACGTCTCGTCCTGCACGCCGATCTCCACCCGTCCCTCCAGCACCCAGATGTGCTGCTCCAGGCCCGGCACCGGCGGCGCGTCGTACTCGATCACCGCGCCGGGCCGCAGCGTCGCCTCCACCACCTCGGCCCGCAGCCCGGCATGCGGCGCGGACACCGAGCGCCGTACGAAGCCCGACTCGGCGTCCGTCCACACCGACTGGTCGGCGGCGCGCACCAGTTGGGCGGGCTCCGCCTCGACCTCGCTGAGCAGCCGCGACATCGTCAGCCCGTAGGCCGCGCACAGCCGCCCGAGCAGGGCCGCCGTCGGGCTGATCTCGGCCCGCTCCAGTCGGGACAGCGTGGACCGGCTGACCTCGGCACGCTGCGCCAGCTCCTCCAGCGACCAGCCGCGCGCCCCGCGCAGCTCGGCCAGGCGGGCGGCGAGCCGGGCGTCGATGTCATCTCTCATATCCGGGACTGTATCCCGGATATGAGAGATACGGGAGGCCTCCATCCAGCACGGCTCCCGGGCGTTCTCACGGCCCGTTGCGTAGCATGCGAATCATGGACACCACACTTCGGCTCGCCCAGCGGCCGGAGGCCGACGAACTGCTCGGGCGCAGCCCGCTGGCCCTGCTCACCGGCATGCTCCTCGATCAGCAGGTCCCCATGGAATGGGCCTTCTCCGGCCCGCACACCATCGCCGAGCGGCTGGGCCGCGAGGACCTGGACGCCCACGAGATCGCCTCGTACGACCCCGAGGCCTTCGCAGCCCTGCTGGCCGCCAAGCCCGCCGTCCACCGCTACCCGGGCTCCATGGCCAAGCGCGTGCAGCAGCTCTGCCAGTACCTGGTCGAGCACTACGACGGTGACGCCGAGGCCCTGTGGCGCGACGTGCCCTCCGGCGGCGAACTCCTCGGCCGCCTCAAGGCCCTCCCCGGCTACGGCGAGCAGAAGGCCCGGATCTTCCTCGCCCTGCTGGGCAAGCGGATCGGCGTCCGCCCCGACGGCTGGCGCGAGGCGGCGGGCGCGTACGGCGAGGACGGCTCCTACCGCTCGGTGGCCGACATCACCGGGCCCGAGTCGCTGGACAAGGTCCGTGCCCACAAACAGGAGATGAAGCGCGCGGCGAAGGCGCCGAAGCAGGCCTGACGCGAAGGCCCGGCGCGAAGGCCCGGCGGCGGCACGCGGCGCCGAGTGTCGGTGGGGCCCGATATCGTCGTAAGCGTGTCCCTCGCTCTGTACCGCCGCTACCGTCCCGAGTCCTTCGCCGAGGTCATCGGACAGGAGCACGTCACCGACCCGTTGCAGCAGGCGCTGCGGAACAACCGGGTCAATCACGCGTACCTGTTCAGCGGTCCGCGCGGCTGCGGCAAGACGACCAGCGCCCGCATCCTGGCCCGCTGTCTGAACTGCGAGAAGGGGCCGACCCCGACGCCCTGCGGGGAGTGCCAGTCCTGCCGTGACCTGGCGCGCAACGGGCCGGGCTCGATCGACGTCATCGAGATCGACGCGGCCTCGCATGGCGGCGTGGACGACGCGCGCGACCTGCGGGAGAAGGCCTTCTTCGGGCCGGCGAGCAGCCGCTACAAGATCTACATCATCGACGAGGCGCACATGGTCACCTCGGCGGGCTTCAACGCCCTGCTGAAGGTGGTCGAGGAGCCGCCGGAGCATCTGAAGTTCATCTTCGCCACCACCGAGCCCGAGAAGGTCATCGGGACCATCCGCTCCCGCACCCACCACTACCCCTTCCGGCTCGTCCCGCCCAGCACCCTGCGGGACTATCTGGCCGAGGTCTGCGAGCGCGAGGCGATCCCGGTCGAAACCGTGGTCTATCCGCTGGTCGTCCGGGCCGGCGCCGGCTCGGTGCGGGACTCGATGTCGGTGATGGACCAGCTGCTGGCCGGCGCGGGCGAGGACGGCGTCACCTACGCCATGGCCACGTCCCTGCTCGGCTACACCGACGCCGCGTTGCTGGACGATGTGATGGACGCCTTCGCGGCGGGTGACGGCGCCGCCGCCTTCGAGATCGTCGACCGGGTCGTCGAGGGCGGCAACGACCCCCGCCGCTTCGTCGCCGACCTGCTGGAACGGCTGCGGGACCTGGTGATCCTGGCCGCCGTGCCGGACGCGCTGGAGAAGGGGCTGATCGACGCCCCGGCCGACGTCGTGGAGCGGATGCAGGCGCAGGCCTCGGTCTTCGGCGCCGCCGAGCTGAGCCGTGCCGCCGACCTGGTCAGCACCGGCCTGACGGAGATGCGCGGCGCGACCTCGCCCCGGCTGCAGCTGGAGCTGATCTGCGCCCGGGTGCTGCTGCCCGCCGCGTACGACGACGAGCGGTCGGTGCAGGCCCGCCTGGAGAAGCTGGAGCGCGGCGCCGCGGCGGGCGCCTTCGCGTCGGCGCCCGCCGCCCCGGGCCTGGCCCCGGCACCTGCTGCTCAAGACTTCGCGGCCCCGGCCCCGGCCCCGGCCCCGGCCCCTGCGCCTGCCCCGGCGCCCCCCGCGCCCGCCCCGGTGGCGGCCCCGGTGGCGGCCCCCGCGCCCGCCCCGGCCGCCCCCGCGCCAGCCGCCGCCCCCGCCGCCCGGCGCCCCGGTGCCTGGCCCACCGCGACCCCGGCCGGCGCACCGCCCGCCGCCCCCGCCCCGGCCGCCGCCCCGGTCCCGGTCCCCGAGGCGGCCGTGCCCGCCGCCCCGCCGGCCGTCGGCGGCGACGCCTCCCGCGTACGGCAGATGTGGCCGCAGATCCTGGAAGCGGTCAAGAACCGGCGCCGCTTCACCTGGATACTGCTCAGCCAGAACGCCCAGGTCGTGGGCTTCGACGGCACCACCCTCCAGGTCGGCTTCGCCAACCCCGGCGCCCGTGACAGCTTCGTCAGCGGCGGCAGCGAGGACGTACTGAAGCAGGCCATCGGTGACGCCCTCGGTGTGCAGTGGCGTATCGAGGCCATCGTCGACCCCTCCGGAGGCGCCGGTGGCGGTGGCGGTGGCGGCGGAGCCCCCGTGCGCCCCGCGCCCGCGCAGCCCTCGCCCCAGGCCTACGCCCCGGCCCAGCCACAGCCGCAGCCGCAGTACGCCCCGCCGCCGCAGGCCGGCGCCGCGCAGCCCCCGCAGCACAGCCCGCAGGCCGCCGCGCAGCCGCCGCAGCACAGCCCGCAGCACACTCCGGAGCCGCCTCCGATCGAGGACGACATCCCGGAGGACGACGACCCCGATCTCGACGACACCGCGCTGAGCGGCCACGACCTGTTCGTCCGCGAACTGGGCGCGACCGTGATCGAGGAGATCTCGAACGACTGAACGACTGAACGACCGGGCCCCGGGAAAACAAGCCGTCTCCTCCCTGGGGTGTAGGGCGCGGGGCGTTGGGAACACGTAGGCTCGCTTTACCCGCACATCGTTGTCGTACGGCAGGAGCGAGACCGTGATCCCCGGTGGTGGCCAGCCCAATATGCAGGCGCTGCTCAAGCAGGCGCAGAAGATGCAGCAGGACCTCGCCTCGGCCCAGCAGGAGCTGGCCGAGACCGAGGTCGAGGGGAGCGCCGGCGGCGGGCTGGTGAAGGCCACGGTGACCGGAGCCGGTGAGCTCCTGGGACTGGTCATCGCGCCCGAGGCGGTCGATCCTGAGGACACGGAGACGCTGGCCGATCTGGTCCTCGCCGCCGTGCACAATGCCAACGCGACCGCGCAGGAGCTTCAGCAGAGCAAGCTCGGCCCGCTCGCCCAGGGTCTGGGCGGCATGCCCGGCCTGCCGTTCTAGAAAGGCGTTACGTCCGGTGTATGAAGGCGTGGTTCAGGACCTGATCGACGAACTGGGCAGGCTGCCCGGCGTGGGTCCCAAGAGCGCGCAGCGGATCGCCTTCCACATCCTGCAGGCCGACCCCGCCGACGTACGCCGCCTCGCCCACGCCCTGGCCGAGGTGAAGGCCAAGGTCCGCTTCTGCGGCATCTGCGGCAATGTCGCCGAGGCCGACCAGTGCCGGGTCTGCCGCGATCCCCGCCGGGACCCCAGCGTGATCTGCGTGGTCGAGGAACCCAAGGACGTCGTCGCGGTGGAGCGCACCCGCGAGTTCCGCGGCAGGTACCACGTCCTCGGCGGCGCCATCAGTCCCATCGAGGGCGTCGGCCCGGACGACCTGCGGATCCGTGAACTGCTGGCCCGGCTCGCCGACGGCACGGTCACCGAGCTGATCATCGCCACCGACCCGAATCTGGAGGGCGAGGCGACAGCGACGTACCTCGCCCGCATGATCAAGCCCATGGGGCTGAAGGTCACCCGCCTGGCCAGCGGTCTGCCGGTGGGTGGCGATCTGGAATACGCCGACGAGGTCACGCTCGGACGGGCCTTTGAAGGAAGGCGGCTGCTTGATGTCTGACAACGCGCTGGACCCCGACGACTTCGCTGTCCAGATCTCCGACCAGATCGAGAGCTTCATCCTCTCGGTCCGGGAGGTCGCCAAGGGTGACGACCCGGACAGTGCCGTGCCGTATCTGCTGCTGGAGGTCTCCCAGCTGCTACTGGCCGGCGGCCGCCTCGGCGCGCACGAGGACATCCTTCCCGACGAGCGCTACGAGCCGGACATCGGCCCGGAGCCCGACGCCGACCAGCTGCGCGAGCGCCTCGCGGTGCTGCTGGAGCCGATCGACGTCTACTCCGAGGTCTTCGACCCGTACGTCCCCCGTTCCACCCCGGTGGCCTGCCGGATCTCCGACGACCTGGCCGACGTCGTCACCGACCTCGCGCACGGACTGGCCCACTTCCGCGCCGGCCGGGTCACCGAGGCCCTGTGGTGGTGGCAGTTCTCCTATCTCTCCAACTGGGGCTCCACGGCCTCCGCCTCGCTGCGGGCCCTCCAGTCGCTGGTCGCCCACGTACGCCTCGACAGTCCGCTGGTCGCCCTCGACGGTCTCGACACCGACGACGACAGCGGTGACGAGGAGAAGCTCGCCGAGGAGGCCGGCCGGGTCATGGCCGCCGAGATCGCCGCGCCCCTGGGTCTGCGTCCTTCGTCGAAGTGAGGTTGCCGCGCGGCTGCGTGGGCAGGGTTCCGGTTCGTGGAGTGGGCCAAGCGTCTCAGCATGTGGTAGTGCGGGGACGCCATGGGCCCGCTCGTTAGACTGAGCCGACCGCAGTACACATCTTGAGGAGCGCACGTGGGCCTTGTCGTGCAGAAGTACGGCGGCTCCTCCGTCGCTGATGCCGAGGGCATCAAGCGCGTCGCCAAGCGGATCGTCGATGCCAAGAAGAGCGGCCACCAGGTGGTCGTCGTGGTCTCGGCGATGGGCGACACGACGGACGAGTTGATCGACCTCGCCGAGCAGGTATCCCCGATTCCTGCCGGGCGCGAGTTCGACATGCTGCTGACCGCCGGAGAGCGGATCTCCATGGCCCTGCTGGCCATGGCGATCAAGAACCTGGGCCACGAGGCCCAGTCGTTCACCGGCAGCCAGGCAGGTGTCATCACCGACTCGGTCCACAACAAAGCGCGCATCATCGATGTCACGCCGGGCCGTATCCGCACCGCGCTCGACCAGGGCAACATCGCGATCGTGGCCGGCTTCCAGGGCGTGAGCCAGGACAGCAAGGACATCACGACCCTCGGCCGGGGCGGCTCGGACACCACGGCGGTCGCGCTGGCCGCGGCGCTGCACGCCGAGGTGTGCGAGATCTACACCGACGTGGACGGTGTCTTCACCGCGGACCCGCGGGTGGTGAAGAAGGCCCGGAAGATCGACTGGATCTCCTCCGAGGACATGCTGGAGCTGGCCAGTTCCGGTTCGAAGGTGCTGCTGCACCGCTGCGTGGAGTACGCCCGCCGCTACAACATCCCGATCCATGTCCGGTCGTCGTTCTCCGGCCTCCAGGGCACCTGGGTCAGCAACCAGCCCCGGAAGGACCAGAACGTGGAGCACGCGATCATCTCCGGAGTCGCACACGACACGTCCGAGGCCAAGGTCACGGTCGTGGGTGTGCCGGACAAGCCGGGCGAGGCGGCGGTGATCTTCCGTGCCATCGCGGACGCGGAGATCAACATCGACATGGTGGTGCAGAACGTGTCGGCCGCCGCCACCGGTCTGACCGACATCTCCTTCACCCTCCCCAAGAACGAGGGCCCGAAGGCGATCGAGGCCCTGAAGAAGGCCCAGGCCGTCATCGGTTTCGAGTCGCTGCGCTACGACGACCAGATCGCCAAGATCTCGCTCGTCGGCGCCGGGATGAAGACCAACCCGGGTGTCACGGCGCAGTTCTTCGAGGCGCTGTCCAACGCCGGGGTGAACATCGAGCTGATCTCGACCTCCGAGATCCGGATCTCGGTCGTCACGCGGGCCGACGACGTCAAGGAGGCCGTGCAGGCGGTGCACAGCGCCTTCGGTCTGGACAGCGAGAGCGACGAGGCGGTCGTCTACGGGGGCAGCGGCCGCTGACCCGCCGCTTTCCCGCCCCGGGTGATCGGGGTCGCGAGCGCCGTGTGACGAAGTCGCTGGTCTGGACCTCTTGATCATCATCGGGTGCGCGTCGGACAATTTCGCTCCCTGTGTGCTGCAACCGGCAGCTCACAGGGAGCGTCTTTGTGTCAGCGCACTTCACCGCACAAAAGTGCCAGGCAAAAGGGGCATTGGGGAAAGAGTTGGTACGCATGGGGATATTTGCTACACCGTTAAAAGCGGTGCCTAGCGCGTACAACCCTGACGGGGGGCAACGTGTCCAACAGTCGTGGCAGAGGCACTTGGGGCATTCGGTATCGAGGCGGCGTTCGGGCGGACCGGCGTCGCGGCACCCGCACGCCCATCGGCCAGGCGGCCGGGCGGCAGTCGGAATCCGGGCGGTATGCCGGTGATCGCGCCCTGGCCGGTAGTCAAGGCACCCTCCGACCGGGGGGACGCTGACGGCAAGATGTCAGTCGGAACCACCGGAGCCACCGGGACCACGGTCGACCACCTCACCGAGACCTACCGGGCGCACTACCGCTCGCTGCTGGGGCTCGCCGCCCTGCTGCTCGACGACACGGCCTCCTGCGAGGACGTCGTCCAGGAGGCCTTCATCCGGGTGCACTCGGCGCGCAGCCGGGTCCGCGAGCCGGAGAAGACCCTCGCCTACCTGCGGCAGACCGTCGTCAACCTGTCCCGCTCCGCCCTGCGCCGCCGCATCCTCGGACTGCGGCTGCTGTCCAAACCGATGCCGGACATGGCCAGCGCCGAGGAGGGCGCGTACGAGATCCTCGAACGCGACCAGCTCAAGGCCGCCATGCGCAAACTCCAGCGCAGGCAGCGCGAGGTGCTCGTTCTGCGCTACTTCGCCGACATGACCGAGGCACAGGTCGCCGAGACCCTCGGGATATCCGTAGGCTCGGTCAAGGCGTACGGCTCGCGCGGGCTCGCGGCGCTCCGCGTCGCAATGGAGGCCCCGGCATGACCACCCCCGACTTCCCTCACGGCATGGATACCCAGAAGAACCGCGAACACCCGGATGGCGACAGCCCGCTCGGAATCGGCTTCGAGGACGGTCTGGACGACGACGAGCTGGCCCTGCGCCGGCTGCTGCACGACGTCGTCCAGGACCTTGAGCCCCGCCCCGAGACGCTGAACCACCTGCGGCGCGCGGTCCCGGCCCGCCGGGCGCGCCGCAGGCAGCTGCTGGTCGGCGCGGCCGCCGCCTGCCTGCTCGCGGTGGCCGCCGTCCCGGCCGCCCTGCATGTCGCCAACACCGCCGACTCGCAGAATCCGAACCCGGCCAACGCCTCCAGCTCCCGTGACACCGACACCGGTGACAAGACCGGCGGCCACGACTCGGACAAGCCCGCCGGCAGCGTCTCCAACGGCAAGAAGGGCAGTGGCAAGGGCGGCAAGTCGGCCTCCAAACCCTCGACCGGCGCCACCGGCAAACCCGACACGTCCGGCACCCTGGCGGCCACCGCCCCGGCCTGTACGTCGGCCGACCTCGGCAATGTCGCATCGAGTGCCGCCGGGTACTTCCAGCTCGGCAACGTCTCCACCGGCCCCTGCACCGTCGAGGGCGGCGGCAGCGTCACCTTCAGCGCGCAGGGCGGTGCCGACGCGAGCCGGATCTCCGTCGTGGACCACACGGCGGGGGACGGCACCTCGCTGCCCGACTCCACCGGTGAGCCGCTGATCCTCCAGCAGGGGCAGAGCTTCCAGGTGCGGTTCGCCTGGGTGGCGGCCGCCGGCGGCGGCACGAGCGGCTGCGAGAGCGTGAGCAGCCCGTCGCCGAGCCCCACCACGTCCGCCGACGACACCTCCAGCGGTACGACGTCCGGTGACGGCGGCACGACCACCAGCCTCGACTCGGCCGCCGACGAGAGCGGCACGGCGTCGATCGTGCTGACCTACACCCCGGCGGCGGGCGGCCCGGCCGTCAGCGTCACCCTCCCCGACGCCTGCGCGGGCACCGTCTACCGGACCGGCGTCGTCGCGGCCTCGTAGCACTCCATCCGGCTCGGAAGAGGATCGGGCGAGTACGGGGGGCGGGTACGGGGGCCGGGTCCGGCCGCCGTACCCGCCCCCCGTACCGTTGAGGCGTGTACCGGTTCCTGCTGACCCCGCGCTGGCTCGCCGGCCACCTCTTCGTGGTGCTGGCCGTCGTCTTCTGTGTCTTCATGGGCAGCTGGCAGCTCAGCCGCTTCGAGGACCGGGTCCAGAGCCACCGCACGATCGAGAAGGACAGCAGGTCCGCGACCGCCGCCGAGCCGGTCGCCCTGTCCGCGCTGCTGCCGGACGCCTCGTCCCCGGTCACCACGGAGTCCTCCGGCCGCGCCGTCACCGTCACCGGCCGCTACGACAGCGGCCACCAGCTCCTCGTCCCCGGCCGCACCCTGGACGACCGCACCGGCTTCTACGTCCTCACCCCGCTGCGCGTCACCGGCGGCGCGGCCCTGCCCGTCGTACGCGGCTGGCTCCCCGGCAAGGCCTCGGCGGTCCGGGTCCCGGCCGCCCCTTCGGGCGAGGTCACCGTCACCGGGGCCGTCCAGGCCCCCGAGAGCACCTCCACGGACGGCGTCATCTCCACCGGCGGCCTCCCCGAGGGGCAGCTCGGCATGATCAGCGCCGCCTCGCTGGTCAACCTGCTCCCGTACGACGTCTACAGCGGCTGGATCACCCAGAGCGACACCACGGCGCCGCTGAAGGCCGTCCCGCCGGCTGCCGCCGCCAACACCGGGCTGGACCTGAAGGCCTTCCAGAACCTCGGCTACACCGGCGAGTGGTTCGTCTTCGCCGGCTTCGTGGTCTTCATGTGGTTCCGGCTCTTCCGGCGGGAGGCGGAAGCCCTGCGCGACGCCGCGCTCGGGCTTCCGCCGCAGACGTCAGACGCCCAGGTGCCGGCGCGCGAAGTCGAGCTCAAGTCGTAGCTGCTTGATCCGCTCCTCCACGACGAGCGAGCCGTGCCCGGCGTCGTAGCGGTAGACCTCGTGCGTCTTGCCCAGGCCCTCCAGTCGCTCCACGTAGTTGTCGATCTGCCGGATCGGGCAGCGTGGGTCGTTGACCCCGGCGCTGATGTAGACCGGCGCCTTCACCTGCCCGACGTAGGTGATCGGCGACGAGGCCTCGTACCGTTCCGGCACCTCCTGCGGCGAGCCGCCGAAGAGCGTACGGTCCAGTGCCTTCAGGGCCTCCATCTCGTCGTGGTACGCCGTGACGTAGTCCGCGACCGGCACCGCCGCCAGGCCGACCGCCCAGGCGTCCGGCTGGGTGCCGACGCCCAGCAGCGTCAGGAAACCGCCCCAGGAACCGCCCGACAGCACCAGCTTCGCCGGGTCGGCGAGCCCACTGGTCACGGCCCATTCGCGGACCGCCGCGATGTCCTCCAGCTCGATCAGGCCGACCCGGTGCTTGAGCGCGTCCGTCCACTCGCGGCCGTAGCCGGTCGACCCGCGGTAGTTGACCCGTACGACGGCGAAGCCGTGGTCCAGCCAGGCCGCCGGGCCGCCCGCGAAGGCGTCCGAGTCGTGCCACGTGGGGCCGCCGTGGATCTCGAAGACCGTCGGGAACGGCCCCTGGCCGGTCGCGGGCCGCTGGACGAGCGCGTGCACCAGCCCGCCCGGACCCTCCACCCAGGCGTCCTCGACCGGCAGCGAGCCGGGGGCCTTGAAGCCCGGGGCCTCCAGCACCGTGGCACCGGTCGTCGACCGCACCACCGGCGGCTGCGCGGCCGACGACCACAGGAACTCGACGGTCCCGTCGGGCCGGGCGGTGGCTCCGGACACCGACCCGGCGGGGGTCTCCAGCCGGGTCAGCGTGCCGTCGGCCGGCTCGTAACGGAAGATCTCGCTCCGCGCCTGGTACGAGTGCACCACCAGCAGCGCCGAGCCGTCCGGATACCACTCCGCCGCCACATCGCCCGGCAGGTCGATGGCCAGCGCGGTCTCCTCACCGGTCGCCACGTCCCACACCATGGGCTCCCAGCGCCCGCGCCGCTGATGCGCCACCAGCAGCCGGCTGTCCCCGTGCACCGGCGCGAAGCCCAGGCATTCCAGGCCCAGTTCCTCCTGGCCGCCCCGGGTGTCGTCCAGCTCGGCCACCGTCGAACCGTCCGGCGCCACGACCCTGAGCGCCGAGTGCATCGCGTCCCCGTGCTCGGTGTGCTCGATCACGATCAGCGTCCCGTCCTCCGACAGATCGCCGACCCCGCCCGATTCCGCGTGCCGGTAGATCTCCACCGGCGCGGCCCCGGGCCGTACGACATGGATCGTCGTCCCCTCCTCGTCGGTGGACCGCCCCACGACCGCCGTCCCGTCCTTCCCCAGCGCCAGCCCCGCCGGGTACGAGGGCTCCAGCCCCGGCGCCGCCTCCTCGTCCGCGCCCCCGCCGAACGGCTGCCGGACCCACACCCCGAACTCGTCACCGTCGCTGTCCCGGAACCACCACACCCAGGCCCCGTCCGGTGACAGCGTCCCTTCCGACGTCCCGTTCGGCCGGTCCGTCACCTGCCGCCGCTCCCCGGTCACCCGGTCCCATGCGTAGAGTTCGAACGTGCCTGTGACGTTCGACACGAACAGGCCGCGGTCAGGCGCGTCCTGCGCCCACTCGGGCAGTCCGACGCGCGGTGCGCGGAAGCGCTTCTCCCAGTCCGGCATGCCGGCTCCGGCTTCGCTGCTGCTGATGCTCATGCCGTCCATGAAACAGGATCGCCCGCCCCGGCGGACCGAAGGTCGCGTGCGGCTGCCCGAAGCCGGGCGCAGATGTCCGGCGCTGCCGCGCACCGCCCCGCCACGGCGGCATCGGACCAGTCCCGGCAGCGTCATGAAGGCGACGGATCCCATGCCGTCAGCCTGCCCCGTTGATACGCCGGGCCAGATGGCGCGGCTCCGGCAGGACCCCGTCAACCGCCGTGCACCGGACGGCGATCCGGGCGGCGGTCCCGGGCAGGAAGGGCCGCAGCTCGTCGGCGAGGACCCGGCAGGCGTCGAGCAGGGCGGCCAGCACCGATCCGGCGCCCCCGGACCTGGCCGGCTCCCAGGGGCGGGCATGGTCGAGGGCGCGGTTCGCCTCGTCGACGATGCTCCACAGGGCGGCGGTCGCCCGCCGGAAGTCGTACGCCTCCAGCGCGGCGTCCACCAGCCCCGGCACCTCGCGGCAGACGGCGGCCAGGCCGGGCAGCACGTACGGCGACGCCTCCGGCTCCCGTCCGTCCAGGCGCCGGTGCACCAGCGTGGTGACCCGGTGCACCAGGTTGCCGAGGCCGCCCGCGAGGTCGGCGTCGGCGCGGGCGGTGAGCCGCCCGGCGGTGAAGTCGGTGTCGCCGGTACGCGCCACCTCGCGCAGCAGCCACCACCGGACGGCATCGGTCCCGTAGTCCTCCACGAGAGCGGCCGGGCCGGCGGCGGCCGCGTTGCCGCCCGACTTGCTGATCTTGGCGCCGCCCACCGTCAGGTAGTCGTGCACCAGGATGTCCGTCGGCAGCGGCAGCCCCGCCGACAACAGGATCGCCGGCCAGTGGACGGCGTGGAAGCGCAGCACCCCCTTGCCCGCCAGATGCACCCGGCGGCCGCTCTCCCCGCGCCCCCACCAGGCGTCGTACGCGGCGTCCCCGGTGCCGTAGCCCAGGCTGGTCACGTAGTTCGCGAGGGCCTCCCACCACACGTACACGACCTGCCCCGGGTCCCCCGGCACCTCGATCCCCCAGCCCCGGGCCCGGGCCCGGGAACGCGAGACCGAGAAGTCCCGCAGCCCGCCGTCGATGAGGGCGAGGACCTCGTTGCGGCGCGAGGCGGGCTCGACGCGCAGCTCGCCGCTCTCGACCAGCTCGCGCAGCCGCCCGGCGTGGCGGGAGAGCCGGAAGAACCAGTTCTCCTCGGCGACGGGCTGCGGCTCGGTGCCGTGCTCGGGACACCGCCCGTCCACCAGCTCCGCCGGAACCCGGAACTGCTCGCAGCCCACGCAGTACAGCCCCTCGTAATGCCTGCGGTACAGATCCCCGGCCGCCGCGCACCGCCGCCAGAGCCGCTCCACCCCCACCCGGTGGCGCGGGTCCCGGCTGGTACGGATGAAGTCGTCGAAGGACAGCCCGAGCGGCTCCCGCAACGCCTCGAAGGCGGCGGCGTTGCGGTCCACCAGCTCCTGCACGGGCACGCCCTCGGCCTCGGCGGCCAGCACGTTCTTCAGCGAGTTGTCGTCCGTCCCGCTGAGGAAGCGGACCGCGTCACCGCGCTGTCTGCGGTGCCGGGCCAGTACGTCCGCCTGCACCAGCTCCAGGGCGAAGCCGAGATGCGGGCGGGCGTTGACATACGGAATGGTGGTGGTGACGTAGTAGCGGTGCCGGTCCATGGGTACTCCTGTGGTGAGGGAGCCGGGACCGGTCCGGACATGCGAAAGGCCCCGTCTCCGGGGCCTCGTGAACGTCGTACGTCCAGCGTCAGCAACCCCGCGAGCGGGGCATCATCACCTCGTGCTGCTGCGGCTGCTGACGTGCGGACGTGTTCATGCCGTGATGCTAGCGGATGCCGAGGCGGCCGCGCCGAACTCCTCGCGCGCACAGGGCGGTTCCGGCACAGGACGCAGCGGCCGTTCGGTCTCCTCGAACGGCCTTCCCGCACCGCGCGATCAGCCGGGTCTCCCCGGAGACCGCCCGGTCAGGGCGCCCACTTGTACTTGCCGCCACCGACCCACCGTACGACCGCCGGGTCGTCCAGATCGCAGTGGTGGATGCCCGACGCGTGCGCCAGCCGCAGCACGTCGACCATGTCCCGGGCGACTCCCACGGTCTCCCCGTTGATCTGCACCAGCCGGAAGGGCCGCTCGCCCCGCTCCACGGGCGACACGATGATCGGCGAGGTCACGAACGCCGGCGTCTCACTCTCGGTCATGGCTCCACGCTGCGCTTACGGCGCCGTACGCGCAAGCGCAGGGCCCGCGGCCGCTCCGCTCAGGAAGCCGCTGGCAGGCTTCCGGGCCCGTCGGCCCCGTCCTCGGGCGGACAGTCCCGGCAGCGGCCGGGCCCCGCCGCGCGGAAGGCCCGTTCGCAGCCGCCGTCACAGGTCTGCCAGGGCAGCACCGCCACGGCGGGCGCGGCGGGCGCGGCCGGTACGGCGAGGGGCAGGTCCCGGAGCCGGTAGGCCAGGATGTGGGCCGGCCGCCCCCTGAGCCGGGCCGGGAGCGGGGCGGTGAGCAGGTCCGTGATCTGCGCGGCCCCCACACCCACGTCGAGCCACTGCGCGACGGCCGGGGCGAGCCGCGCCACCTCCGGCCCGGAAAGGATCAGCCGCGGGTCGGCGATGCGCAGCGAGGCCAGGATGACGACCGCCTCCGGATCGGCCTCCTCAAGCGACGCCGCGGGCGCCGAGGGCGGCGCGGGCGGCGCGGGCGCGGGCGCCGCAGGAGCTGGCGGCGGCACAGGCGGTGGCGGTGGCCCGGGCGGTACGGGCGGTCGTGGAGTGCCCGGCGGCGAGCCCTGCACCGGTACGTCATGGAAGTACGTCCGGGTCCGGATCACCCCCCGGTCCTCGCGCCGGCGCGGCCGCTCCAGATATCCGGCCGCCTCCAGCTCCCTCAGAGCCCGCGAGATCAGGATCTCGCCCTCGGTGAAGTGCTTGCACAGCGCCGCGATGCTCACCGGAGCTCCGTCCGGCAGCGAGAGGATGTACGTCGCGACGCCGATGGTGACCGCGCTGCCGCGCCGCTGCGCGAGGGCGTTGGCGATCACGGTGAAGTCGGAGGTGAGTCGGGTACGGACATGGATCACGCCGGAGGTCGGTGCTCCGGCATCGGCGCCCGGGCGCGCGTTAGACTTCGGCTCAGCCATTGGGAAGGTACTGCTTCCTGATCGGTCAGGCCCTCGCCCGGGATTGCCGTCCTGGCCGGGGGCTGTCTTCTGTTGTGGGGTTGTCGCGCAGAACGTAACCCCCGGCGACCACCCTGCGCAACCATGTCACTCCTGGGAGTGACATGCCGGGAGGGGAGGGAGGGTAGGTGGTTCTTCCCCCAGGTCCTTTAGGAGGCCCGTGACCCCCCGGTACCCCGCCGGCCACGGCCCGGTGGGCCGCGCGCGTCACGCTGACAGCCTGCCGCCTCGTATCCGTACGCGGGACCAGAGGTGTGCATGCAAGCAGGCATGAGAACCGGAGCCGTTGCCGTCCTCGCGGGGGCCCTGGCCCTCGGGGTGTTCACCGCCCCGACCGCGGAGGCCGCCGACACCGGCATCACCGTTTCGAAGGTGGTCGTGAACGCGGGCGACCCCGTCGTGGTGGGCACCTCCGACGAGAAGACCCCGTCCGTCACATTCCGTATCACGCTGCCCTCCGGCCACAGCACCGACGATCCGGACGGCTACCAGGCGGAACCCTTCCTGTACCACGGCACCACCGCCAAGAAGGGAGCCGACAGCGGCGGCCTCTACGTGGGCGGTTACGCCTGCTACGAGGACGGCACGCGAGCGGCCGACTGCGAGGGCGAACTCACCATCGACCCGCGCTACGACCTCGGCTCGAACGCCGACGCCACGACCTGGAAGATCGGCGTGGTGGCCCGGCTCTTCAAGTCCGACGGCAACCTCAAGGCCGAGGAGTACACAACCGCGTCCGGCACCGTCCGGGTCGAGCGGTGGGCGAAGGCCACCGTCAACGCCTCGCCGGAACCGGTGAAGAAGGGCAGCACACTCACGGTGTCCGGCACCCTCACCCCCCGCGCGGACCGGGTCAAGCACAAGTACACCGGCTTCGCCGGGAAGTCGGCCCGCCTCCAGTTCCGCAAGAAGGGCGGCTCGGCCTACACCACCGTCAAAACGGTCACCTCCGGCTCCACCGGCGCCCTCAGGACCACGGTCAAGGCATCCGCTGACGGCTACTGGCGCTGGGTCTCCACCGCCACCTCCACCACCGGCGCCGCCACCTCCGCCGCCGACCTGGTCGACGTACGCTGACCGGTCCCGGACCAGCAGGGGCCCGATCCGGATCGCGGATCAGGCCCCTCGCGGTGGTCGCGGTCGCGACGACCGGCCACCGCTTTCGACGCCGCACTGGTCACCGGCGGGTTGCCGCCGGTCTGCCGTCCCGGCCGGACGGTCGCTCGCCGGTAACGGGGCCGGCGGCTTACAGGGACTGCCGCATGATCCAGTCCCGGACGCCGGGGATGGTGTAGGCGATGGGCCAGGTGGCCATGTGCGCCATGGTGTTGGAGCCGGCCGGCACGACCGTGCCGGTCTTGAGGGCGACGTAGTTCACCGGGGTCCGCTGAGCCTTCATGCTCCTGACGTCCGCGGCGAACTGCGCGGCCGTGGACCGGCCGTCCCACACGGCGGTGCTGACCTTCGTGCCCTGGTCCTGGATGACCTCGACGATGGCGTTCTCGCCGGGATAGGCCTTGGTGTCCTCCTCGGCGACGACGATCCACAGCTTCTTCGCGGCCAGCGGCGCGGCCTGTTCGGCCGGCCATTGGCCGGCGACGACGAACGACGCCGCGAACAGGTCGGGGTGCTTGATGTTCATGCCCAGCGACATCATCGCCCCCATCGACTGCCCGGTCGCGTAGAGCCGTTTCCGGTCGATGCTGTACTCCTGCGTCAGCGACCGGACCAGGTTGACCGTGGCGTCGAACAGCGTCGACGGCTCGTAGTCGTCGTCGATCACGATGGAGCCGTACTCGGGTGCCAGGACGAAGCACTCGTGCCTGGCCTGGTCCTCCGGACTCGCCCAGCAGACGGCGCCGAGGCCCTGGACCAGGGGGCCCACCGTCACGGCGTTGACCACGCTGGCGTCGTGCATGAACAGCACCAACGGGTACTGCTTGCGGTGGTCGTAGTTCTTGGGGACGAACAGGTTGTAGTCCAGGGTCTGCCCGGTCGCGGGATCGGTGAACGAGAACTGCTGGAAGTCGTCGACGATCAGGTTCACCACCGCGCTGGTGGTCAGCGTCGTGCTGTCCGCCGGGTAGCGGACGCGGCGGGTCGTGGTGACGGTGCCCGTCTGGGTCAGCGAGGCCTTGGCCTCCGCGAGGGTCTGTCCGGCCGGGCTGTCGCCGACTCCTCCCATCCCCGGCATGGTCCCGCCGCCGGTACCGCCGGTACCGCCGGTACCGCCGGTACCGCCCGACCCGCCGTCGGAACTCTGCGCCCCCCACAGCAACGCCGCCGCGTCGTCGGGTGACAGCTCCACGATGACGTAGCGGCCGTCCTTGCCCCGCTCGGCGAGGTCCGCCGTCCTGTTCGCGTAGACCTTGGTCACCGTACGGCCGGTGACTGCGAACGTCGACGTTGAAAGGGTCGCGTTGTCGATGGCACTGTCGTACTCGACCGCCACCGCTATGAGCTTCTGGCCGTAGCCGAAAACCTGCGTGATAGCGGTGACGCTCCGCACGTGGTCACCCCCGGATGCCGTCCCACTGGAGGCAGCGGCTGAGCTGGGCGCCGCGCTGCCGAACACGGCCAGGGCCCCGGCTGTCGCAGTCGCGGATCCGGCGATGAACTTACGCCTGTTCATAAAAGTGAACTCCTTCGAGAGTGATTGCCAGAATTACCCGCTGGGCAGGGACGAGTCGCGCGCAGGTGGGTGCGTCAAGCCCGGTGGGGGCCCTGCCGGCCGTCGTCGAGACCGGCGGTCGCGGCGCATGCGCGGGTGTGTGGAACACCCACCGGCTACGGGGACGACAGTTGTCGCGGCGATTCCGGCGAAATACTCCTGCGCTTCAATTCTTTATTCCACCTTTATCTGCGCCGCGCTCAATACCTTGCAGGTTTGCGTGCGAGATCTTCTCGCATACCGGTTCACAGAATAAGCACCGCGGAATGAAACTGACGGGTCGCCCAGCGCCTCGTCGCAGAAGTCAAAGAAATTCCTAACGAAAATCACACCTGACACGTCCGTTTCTCAGGGGATTTTCATAGGTGAACAGATGAGGCGCGAGTCGGCCGCCTTCCCATCCCCTGCCGCCACGCCGACGCCCTGCTGGGATCCGGCGCTCCCACCGGGCCGCCGCACCCGTTGTCGGCGGTTACTGGACCCGCGGCAACGATGTCGAGATCGACCTGGTCGGCGCCGACCGGCAGCCCGTCGCCGAGGAGTTGTTGTTCCTCGGCTCGGTCAAGTGGCTGGAGACATCACCGTTCGACGCCCATGACCTTGCCGCGCTGCACAAGCACAGAGCCGCGCTCACCGACGATCCGATCCCCCTCGTCGCGGTCTCCCGAAGCGGCGTCAGCTGCTCCGGGCTCCAGGCGGCCTTCGGGCCGGAGGATCTGCTCAGCGCCTGGCGCTCCCGCTGAGCGGACGGTCACAGCGCACCGGGATGCCGTCCGGTGCCGGAGGCCCTGTACCGGGGGCGTCAACCGGGTGATGCTGAACCGGCGTTGGAGCGATGATCGACTCGGTAGGGACAGTCGGTACGGAGGGGGAGGCCGCCGTGGTGCGCGTAGTGCTGCTTGGACCGATTCAGGTGTACGCCGATGATGTGACGCCGGTCGAGGTGGGTGGCGTCCGGCTGCGGATGCTCCTGGCCAGGCTCGCCCTCGAAGAGGGCCGCACGGTGCCCGTCGACTCGCTCGTGGACGGCCTGTGGGGGCAGGAGCCGCCCGCCGACGCGGCCAACGCGCTGCAGGCGCTGGTGTCCCGGCTGCGCAGGGCGCTGCGCGGGTTCGCCGCGGTGGAGTCCGCGTCCGGCGGCTACCGGCTCTCGGTGCGGGCCGAGGACGTGGACGTCCACCGCTTCGAGGATCTGACCGCTCGGGGCAGGCGGGAACTCGCGGCCGGGCGGCCCGGCGAGGCGGCCTCGCTGCTCGGAACGGCGCTCGGACTGTGGCAGGGCGCGGCGCTCGCCGATGTCCTCGACGCCCCGTTCGCCGGGCCCGTCGCGACCCGGCTCGACGATCTGCGGACCGCGGCGGCCGAGGACCGCTGCGATGCCGAGCTGCGGCTCGGACGGTACGGAGAGGTGCTGGCCGACCTCGAAACGGCCGGTGCCGAGCGGCCGTTGAGCGAGCGGGTCGCCGGGCTGCGGATGCGGGCGCTGTCCGCGGCCGGACGGCAGTCCGACGCCCTCGCGGTGTACGAGGCGATACGGGAGCGGCTCGGCGACGAGCTCGGCGTCGATCCGTCGGTCGAGCTGCGCGAGATCCATCTGGCCCTGCTGCGGGGCGAGTTGAAGACGCCCGCCGAGCGGGCCGAGGCCGCCCCGAGCCGTCTCCCGGCCCGGCTCACCAGCTTCGTCGGCCGCGACGTCGAACTGGACCGGCTCGCGACGCAGTTGGCCCGCGGCCGGCTTGTCACCATCGTGGGCCCCGGCGGCGCGGGCAAGAGCCGGCTCTCCCTCGAAGCGGCCACCCGGGACCGCGCCCACGCGCGCGGCCGGGTCTGGTTCGTGCCGCTCGCCGGTGTGAGCGCACCGGACCAGCTGGCCGACGCGGTACTCGGTGCCCTCAGCTCCACCGACGGCCGCCTCTACGACGCCGGTCAGGGGCAGCGGGCCACCCCGGTCGAGCGCATGGCCGGGCTCCTCGGCAGCGGCGATGCCCTGCTCCTGCTCGACAACTGCGAGCACCTCGTCGAGGCGGCCGCTGGACTCGCCGCCGAACTCCTCGACTGTCTGCCGGAGTTGCGGATCCTCGCCACCAGCCGCGAGGCCCTCGCGATCACCGGCGAGTCCCTGTGCCACCTCGGCCCCCTCGCCGTACCGATGGGATCACCGGAGCCCGCCGAGGCCGCGCAGTCGCCGGCCGTCCGCCTCTTCGTGGACCGGGCCGTCGGAGTCCGGCCGGACTTCACGCTCGACGACTCGACCCTCGACGCCGTGGTCGAGGTCTGCCGGCGGCTCGACGGGATACCGCTCGCCCTCGAACTGGCCGCGGCGAAGCTCCGCTCGATGAGCGTCCAGCAGATCGCGCGCCGCCTCGACGACCGCTTCCGCCTCCTCTCCTCGGGCAGCCGCACGGCCCTGCCCCGCCAGCGCACCTTGCTCGCGCTCGTCGAGTGGAGCTGGGACCTGCTCGACGAACCCGAGCGGATCCTCGCCCGCGGAATGGCGGTGTTCCCGGGCGGCGCGACCGTCCCCGCGCTCGAAGCGGTCTGCGCGGACTCGTCGCTCCCGGCCGCCGACATCCCGTACGTCCTGGACGCCCTGGTGGAGAAGTCGCTGGTCGACGCCGTCGACGAAGGGGCGGACGAGCCGCGCTACCGGATGCTTGAGACGGTACGCGCGTACGCGGCGAGGCAGCTCGCCGACGCCGAGTCCGGGGACGCCGTCACCAAGCGCTATGCCGCGTACTTCCTGGCCCTCGCGGAAGAGTACGAATCCCGCCTTCGTACCGGCGAACAGCTGCGTGCGATCGAGGTCTTCGACGCCGAACACGACAACCTCGTCCTCGCGCTGCGCTCGGTCGTCGACGCCGGGAACGGGGACCTGGCCGCACGCTTCGCCGGGGCGATGTTCTGGTACTGGGGGATCAGGGGGATGAGCGCTCGGCTCGACACATATCTGGCGGAGACCGCCGGGCCGGATGCCGTACGGGCAGGGGATTCCGTACGGCCAGGGGGCGGCGAACGTCCCTCCGCCGGGGGCGAGTCGGCGACGGCACGTGAGTTCCACCCGGCCGGACTGCTCCTGCGGATGTCCCAGGTCTCCTTCCCCGCGAGCGCGTCAGGACCGGGCGGAACCGGGGACCTGGACCCCCTCGACTCGCCCGACCCCTGGGTGCGGGCCAGCGCCCACCTGGCACGGGACTTCGCCCTCACCGAACAGGGCGACCTGGTCACCGGCGCCGACTCCCGGATCGAGGCCCTGCGCGGCTTCGAGGAGGTGGGCGACCGCTGGGGGCTCGTGATGAGCCTGCTCCCGATCGGCCGCGACCACTCCCTGCGCGGCGAGTACCCCCAGGCCATCGCCACCTTCGAACGGACCGTGGCACTCAGCTCCGAACTCGGCACCGAGGACTACCTCTACCTCAGCAAGGCCAGACTCGCCCGCGAACGCCGGCGCAGCGGCGACCTGGAAGGCGCCTTCCGCGATCTGCACGCCGCGCACCGGCAGGCTCGCGAGCGCGGACAGCTGCGCCTGGAGGCCAACATCCTCGTGGGTCTGGCCAATGTGCACCGGAGGGCCGGTGAGCTGGCGCAGTCCGACGCGACCCTGGACCGTCTTGAGGCGCTGAGCGCCCGGCGCCGCTCCCTCAGAGAACTGGCCCGCGACCTGATCGTCAGCACCCGCATCGAGAACCGTCTCGCCGAGGGGGACCCCGTGCGGGCCAGGGCCCTGCTGCCCGTGGCGTCCGGCGCCCTGTTCGGCCAGGGATCGGGCGCCGCGCTCGCCTGGGTGGCCGAACTGCTCGGCAGTCTGAGGACATTGGAGGGCGCTCCCGAAGAGGGTGCCAGGTCGCTCGGCATGAGCCAGGTGATGCGCGGCGCCTTCGACTGGGGCGAGCCGGAGTGGTGCGAGCTGGTCGACCGCATCGTGGCGACGCTGGGAGAGGAGGGCTTCAAGAAGGCGTACGAGGAAGGGGCCGCGTACTCCCGTGAGGACGCGCTGCGGTGGCTGGAGGGGGAGGCCTTGCGGGCGGTGCCGAGGATCTGACGAGACGCTCGTGGTCGTGCGGACAGCCGGGCGGGGTCCGCACCGTGGGTGCGGACCCCGCCCGGCCGGGCTCGTCACCGGAGGATCATCCGGCGTTCCTGCGGTAGGCGCGCATGGCCAGCGGGAAGAAGACCGCGATCACGCCGGCCATCCAGGCGAGGGTGCCGCCCAGGGAACCGGCGACCGGGCCGCCGTTGAGCAGGCCGCGGACCGCGTCGGCCACCAGGGAGACGGGGTTGACGTCGGACCAGGCCTGGAGCCAGCCGGCCATGTCGTCCCGGGGGACGAAGACGTTGCTGGCGAAGGTGAGCGGCAGGATGAGGATGGTCATCAGGCCCTGTACGGAGGCGGGGTTCTTGATCAGCATGCCGAGGTACACCGAGATCCAGGAGAAGCTGAGGGCGAAGCCGACGAGCAGGGCGAGCGCGGCGAGCGAGGCGACCGGGCCGGTCTCGACGCGGTAGCCGATGACCAGCGCGAGGACGACCAGGGTGCCCAGACAGACGACGTAGCGGACGATGTCGGCAAGGACGGCGCCGATCAGCGGGCTGGAGCGGGCGATCGGCATGCTGCGGAACCGGTCGAAGATTCCGGTACTGACGTCCGCGCAGAGCGAGGCGCCGATGCCGACGCTGGCCTGGAAGACGGCCATGACCATGACGCCTGGGGTGACGAGCTGCAGGTAGCGGTCGGTGTTGCCGCCGGACATGGCCTGCCCGAAGAGGTAGATGAACATCAGCAGGCTGATGATCGGGGTGAGGATCACATCGACCAGCTGGATCGGCGACTTCATGAACTTGGTGACGCCGCGGCCGGCGAGGGCGAAGCTGTGCCGGGCGGTCTGCGCGAGGCCGATACGGCCGGCGAGCTCGGCGTGGGCGCTGAGGGGCTGGGTGCTCATGACGGGGTCCTCTCGGGAAAGTCCGCGCGAAACGGGGAAGCCGGGGGTCCGGGGGCTCGGGGGCTCGGGGGGTCCGGGGGCTCGGGGGGCTCAGACGGTGACGGGCTGGTCGTCGGTGACGGCGGGCGCGTGTCCGGTCAGGGCGAGGAAGACCTCGTCCAGGCTGGGCAGCCGCAGGCCGAGTTCGTCGGCGGCGATGCCGGCGCCGTCCAGGCGGCGGGCGACCGCGGCGACGATCAGCGGGTCGTCGGCCGGCACGGTGAGTACACCGGAGTCCTGGGCGGGGGTGTGTCCGGTCAGCTCGGTGAGCATCCCGACGACCTGCGGCACCTCGGCGGCCACGGTGGGCCGGACCTGGAGGATCTGGCCGCCGACGCGGCGCTTGAGCTCACCGGGTCGGCCTTCGGCGACCTTGCGGCCCTTGTCGAAGACAGTGATGGAGTCGGCGAGCTGGTCGGCCTCCTCCAGGTACTGGGTGGTGAGCAGCACCGTGGAGCCGTCGGCGACCAACTGCCTTACGACGTCCCAGACCTCCTGCCGGGCGTGCGGGTCCAGGCCGGTGGTGGGCTCGTCCAGGAAGAGCACCTCGGGCCGGCCGACCAGTGAGGCGGCCAGGTCCAGACGCCGTCGCATACCGCCGGAGAAGGTGGCGATCGGCTTGCGGGCCGCCTCGGCGAGGGAGAAGTTCTCCAGGAGCCCGGCGGCCCGCGCCCTCGCATCACGCCGGGACAGGCCGAGCAGCCGCCCGATGAGCACCAGGTTCTCGGCGCCGGAGAGGGCCTCGTCCACGGAGGCGTACTGACCGGTCAGCCCGATCAGCTGCCGGACCTTGACCGGGTCCTTGACGACGTCGTGGCCGCCGATGGTGGCCTGTCCGCCGTCGGGGCGCAGCAGCGTGGCCAGGATGCGCACGGTGGTGGTCTTGCCGGCACCGTTGGGGCCCAGGACGCCGACGACCTTGCCGGCCGGGACCTCCAGGTCGACGCCGTCCAGGGCGGTGAAGTCGCCGTACCTCTTGACCAGTCCCTCGGCCCGGATCGCGTACGCCATGTTCAACAACTCCTCGTCAGGTCCTCGTCGTTCTCGACGCCCATGACGATGCCGGGCCCCCCTGACAGCCCGCGGACAGCACGTTGACAGCGGTCCTCGGCAGCTGTCAGGCGCTGTCAGAGGACTCCGCGCCCATCCTGGAAGGTGCTGTCGTGCGCATCCCGGGGCCGGGTCGATGCCCGCTGTCGAAGACGAAGCCCCGTCGGCCGAGGTCGGTGGCCGGGTGCGACTTCGTCGCGTACTGCTCCGGTGGGGAGCCCGCCGCACCGGCCGCACGGCCGGCAGCCGAGGGGGCATGGTCAGGACACGGGCTCATCGGGCTCATCGGGAACGTCCGCCTCGTCGTACTCGTGCTCGTGGCGCTGTCCTCGGAGAAGGTCGGCAAGGCGGGCTTCCTCGACTTCACGCACGGCGTCAGGGCCGCTGCATACCGCTCGGTGCGCCGGCGTGACGAGGTCGCTCGGCAGAGGCTCGATTCCACTGATTTTCACCGCGATCACGTCCACGACGAAGGCCGAGTGCCGCGCCCGAATCGGCTCCAACCGCCAGCGGTACCGTCGGGGCACGTCCTTGGCGCGGACATCCAGAGCCGACAGGTACACCCACTTGTCGTAGTTGGTCGCCAAGTGCCGCACGGGTGCGTGGCAGTCATCGCAAAGCGGTGGGCCTGCCAATGCGATGTCGTCCGGATGCGGGTCCACCCTGCGCGGGGCCGTCGCCCCTTCGTCGGCAGCGATCTCGTCGGCCAGAGCCCGCCAACATCCGTCACACAGCACGGCCATCAGCTTGATGCGCCCCCGCTCCTGTGCGGGCCGGCTCCCGTCCCCGCAACGCTGGCAGAGCTGCCGCTTCGTGTCCCTCGTCGCCCCCATACCTCTGAGTGTGACCGGATATACGCGGAGAGTAGTAGGGCGAGATTTCGCCCAATCGCAGACACGCACGAGTCGGCCCGGTATGCGCCGAGCCACCCGGATCGGCGTCGATCGCCGTGGTTGCGGTACTCCGCTGCTGTATTGACTCGGAGGCCTCTTCAGGGGCCGTGAAGCTCGGTCTCCCAAGCCTCGAACGGAGGCTCCACCCGATAGCCGGGGTCACAGCGGCCGCGGATCCACTGGGCGGCGCGGTACTGGGCCTCGCCATCGTTCAGTGTTTGTCCGTGACCATCGACTTCGAGAACGTTGGCGAAGATCGCAAAGACCATTTCGAGGTCTGAGCCGAATTCGAGCAAGCGGGCACGGTAGTCGATCCCATCGAGCAGATCGACATCCAACGTGCCGTTGCCCAGGTAGAACGCGAAGAACCGGAGAGCGGCTCGCACGTCTGTCGGAAGATGTGTCACGAGATCCCTTCAGGAGGAATGAGGTCCGAGGCGGTTCCTACGCAGTGGGCAACGGCGATCAGGTGGTGGGTCCCGCCGAGGGCGCCGTCATCTACGTCCGGCCGGGTGCGAAGAAGTACAAGCGCGTCCTGTCCTCCGCTCCCACGAACGCGGTCCAGGGGCCCCAGCCCGTGCCGCATCCCACCCCCGGACCGACCCCCGGGGCCGGGCGAGGTGGCGGCGGGCGTGGCGGGGACCGTCGGTGTCACCAGTAGTCGGTTCGCCCTGGCGGCGTGAGGCGATGATGAAGCGGGAAGGAAAACACCCAGCATGAATCCACTGGACGCCCTGATCCGGCAGCATGTGCTCCCGGTCATGAAATCGGCGGGATTCTCCAAGAAGGGCCGGACTTTCCGGCTGGCCGCCGAGAACGGCGATCACACCCTGCTGGACTTCCACACGCATGCCGTCGACCCGGGCAGGATCGTCTTCGACGTCAAGTTCACCATGGTCCCGTCCGCCCTGTGGGCGTGGGTGAACCGGCAGTACCCTGAGCCGCTGCGCCGTGCTCCTGACAGCTCAGGAGCCATGGTGATCTGTCCGGTCATGCCGCCGCCCGAGGTTGCCCACCAGCCCGACGAGGAGATGCCCTTCCGGGCCAGGTGGGCCTTCGCGGAGCCGACGACTCGTGACGGCTGCGGGCAGGAACTGGCCCGGGTCCTCAAGGAAGAGTCGATCCCCCGAATGGTGAGCCTGCTCGATCGCAAGTTCCTGCTGGAGGAAATTCGCATCAATCCCAACAAGGGAATGGTGAGGCTGCACAAGCTCCCGATGTGCGAAGTCATGCTGCGCATCGACGACGACCCGGTCGCGGACGTCGCGGCACTCGTGTCGGAAGCCGAGAACAGCGGAACCTTCCCCCCGTTCATCGCATGGGCCCGCAGTCGGCTGGCCGAGCGCGGTACGACCGGATAGCGACGGAAGAGATCGGACCTGTGGGTTTCTGGGAATCCTTCGTCGTGTGCCGGAGCGAGACGCCGCTCGACGACCTGCGGGCCGTCACCGAACGCCACGACGGCATCGAAGACCACTCGCACCGGCCCGGCGGCTGGCAGGTCGGCCAGTACCCCGGTGCTGAGCTGGCCGACGACGGTCCCGCGATGCTGGCCGAACTGGCAGCGGAGACCGGCTCGCCGGCCCTGGCCGGCTTCGTGCTGGACAGCGACACGATCCACGTCGAAGGCTTCTCAGCGAGCGGCGGTTACTGGCGTGCCTGTCTCTCCCGCGACGCGGCCGAGGCCTACTGCGAGGACGACGACGAGGACTTCGCCGCCGAGTTCCCCACGGCCGAGGAAGCGGCCCGCTCGGCGGCGGCCTGGTCGGTCGAGGCAGGCGGTACGCCCGACTTCCCGGGGCTTGTCGAGGTCTTCGCCATCGCGGAGTCGGACTTCGCGGAAGCGCTGTACTTCGAGCTCCTCGACCGCCTGGGGATCTGAGGGCGCATGCGCCCTGCTCGGCGGTCCGCCCGGCCGCTGACACCGGTCGTGCTCGTCGTCTCGTTCCTGACCTTCGCCCTCCAGATGTTCCCGCTGTCGTGCGGGTGCCTGCTGGCGGACCTGGATGGACGACGTCGACACACCCCACGTGCTCATGGATGAGCGGATGGGCCACATCGACGGATCAGTCTCGGCGCGGTACTCCCGCGTGACGCGGGACATGCGCCGCCGGCTGCTCCGGGTTCGGTCGAGGGAGCTGCCGGGAGACCTGAATTCCTTGATCGTCTCCCAAAATTCTCCAACGGGGTATGAAAACCAGTCAGGGGCCTGATCCACTGAGTGGATCAGGCCCCTGACCTGGTCTTACGAAGTCGGGGTGGCGGGATTTGAACCCACGGCCTCTTCGTCCCGAATCACGGGCACAGCGGTCGCTGAGGTCATCTACGCACGTCAGAGGCCGTGCGGGGGTTGTTGACGGTCGCTGCTGGCCGGGATGGTCGCTGTACTTCGCTGCTGTACTTCTGAAGCGGCGTGGTCGTGCAGTCAGTCCGTCCTCCGTGAGCTGGCCAGGGAAGCGAGACTCGCCGTCGATACTTGTGTCAGGGATAGTATTCTTTGCACTACTATCTTTATCGCTAGTATTGCTGTGCTGCCACGACGGGATCTATCCTCATGCATCGTTTCATCGGCAGGGATCGAGAACTGCGCACGCTGCGAAACGCGATCGACGAGGTCCGCGAGGCCGTCGGTGCGGCTCAGCCCGGCCAGTGTGTGCTCATGCGCGGCAGGCGGCGTGTCGGGAAGTCCACTCTGGTCGAGGAGTTCCTGCGGCAGGCGGCGGTCCCACACCTTTTCTTCACCGCCGGCGGCGGTTCCGCCGAGGACGAACTGGCGGAACTGCTCGACGCTGTGGCCGGCTCCACTCTGCCGGATCACTCGCTCTTCGCGGAGGAGACGCCGAGCCAGTGGAACGCAGCCTTCCGGCTCCTGGCGGAGATCCTGCCCGACGACACGCCGAGCGTGGTGGTGATCGACGAGGTGCCCTACCTGATGGAGCGCATCGATGCCTTCGAGGGCATGCTCCAGCGTGCCTGGGACCGGTTGCTCAGCCGCAAGCCCGTCCTGTTGCTGCTGGTGGGGTCGGATCTGTCGATGATGGAGGCGCTCAACAGCTACGACCGTCCGTTCCACCAGCGCGGGCGAGAGATGGTCGTGGGTCCGCTGAACCCGGCCGACATCAGCGAGATGCTCGACCTGGAGCCGGCCGCCGCCTTCGACGCCGCACTGATCACCGGCGGCCTTCCGCTGGTCTGCCGGGAGTGGCAGCCCGGGACCTCCATGTGGGACTTCCTTGATGCGGCGCTGGAGAACCCGATCTCCGCTCTGCTGGTCTCGGCCGAGCGGTCGCTCGCCGCGGAGTTTCCCCCGCAGGCGATGGGCAGGGAAGTGCTGCGGGCGATCGGGTCGGGTGAGCGGACCTTCACCAATATCGCGCGCGCTGCCGGTGGCATCGCCCACAGCACCCTCACCAGGGCAGCTGATCTGTTGATCGACAAGCGCGTCGTGGCGGCCGAACTTCCGATCTCCCTGCACCCCTCGAAAGAGCGCCGCTACCGAGTGGCGGACCCCTATCTGCGCTTCTGGCTGGCGTTTCTCGATCCGCATATGGCAGAGATCGAGCGCATGCGAGGCGACCTCACCCTGGCCCGCGTAAGGGATCAGTGGACCAGTTGGCGAGGACGTGCCGTCGAGCCGCTGATCCGGGAGTCCCTCGCCCGTATCCTGCCCGACGGCGAGCTGCCTGCCGTTCCCGTCGTCGGCGGCTACTGGACCCGCAGCAACGACATCGAGATCGATCTCGTTGGCGCCGACCGGCAGCCCGTAGCCAAGCAGTTGTTGTTCCTGGGGTCGATCAAGTGGCTGGAGACCTCCCGGTTCGACGCCCACGATCTGGCGGCCCTGCACAAGCACAGAGCCGCGCTCACCGACGATCCGATCCCGCTTGTCGCGGTCTCCCGAAGCGGCGTCAGCTGTTCCGGACTCCAGGCAATTTTCGGGCCAGAAGAATTGCTCAGCGCCTGGCGCCCCCGCTAGCCGAAGGCCACGCGAAGTCGGCGGTGGACCCTGCTGGCGCGATGGTTCACCGAGAGGACCGAAGGCCGATGAAGGTCATGAGAGGTCCAAGCGGTTGCTGTACTTTAGTGCCCCGAATACGTCAGAGGCCCTGTCCAGTGATCTGGACAGGGCCTCTGACCTGGGTCGGGGTGGCGGGATTTGAACCCACGGCCTCTTCGTCCCGAATCACGGGCAGAGCGGTTATTGAGGTCATTTAAGCACGTCAGAGGCCGTACTGGGGTCGTTGACGGTCACTGTAGGTCGGGGTGGTTGCTGTACTTCGCTGCTGTACTTTTCGGCGGCGGTACATGGGCACGGACCGTGGGTGGCACCGTGCTGGGCTGTACTGGAGGCCACCGCGCTCCGGCGGGAGTCCTGGCAGGGCTTGCCGCCGCGTTGAGGCAGGTCTAGCGCAGCCTGAGTACGGGCCACCCCGTCAGCCACACCGCTTCTCCTACACACTGCTGTGGATCGTAGTCATCGGCGCCTGCGCCGCGAGAGTGATCACGGCGTTGTCAGTGAGCGTTTTCAGCGTTGCCTCTCCAGGGTGAGGACGGCTTTGGCGAGGACGCTCAGTGATCAAGGGGATGCGTGCCCCTGGAGTCCCCTGCTGCGCTTGGTGACTCCGCGAAGCGGCGGATCGCATCCGCAGCTTCGTACCAAGCAGTGGAGATGAAGTGGGACTACCCGTCATGTCGAGAAAGGTCGGCTGGCGCGATTTTCGATCTTGGGCACGGACTCGGCAGATAATGGACAGCGAGCTCGGCTTGCTGTAACGTCTGACGTCTGGACGTCTTTGGAGGCTGGAATGAGCACGACTCGACGTAGCCCTGGTTCGGTGCGGGATGCAATCATTGCGCATCTTTCTTCGACACATCCACAGCCGCAGAGCGCTGCTGAGATCTGTGTGGCAGTCTCCGCCCTATTGGGCAGCGATGTGGCGACGTCATCCGTTCGGTCGTACTTGAGACTAAACGTACCAGGAACATTCACTAAAACATCTTACGGTCACTACACATTGAGCTCCAAGTGACGAACAGCGATTCTGGCGATATTCAAGCGCCAATTTTTCCAATGCCTGCATTCACTTACGGTCAGGCGAATCTCTACCATGCTGACTGCCTGGACTGGCTAGCCGCTCAGCCCGAGAACAGTATCCATGGATGTGTCACTGATCCACCCTACGGGCTGGTGGAGTATACGGCTCACGAGCAGAAAAAGTTGCGCTCGCGCAAGGGTGGAGTTTGGAGGATTCCTCCGACCTACGACGGTCATACTCGCTCACCTCTTCCGCGCTTTACGACGCTAACTAGCGCCGACCTCGAACACTTGCAGAAATTCTTCCTGGAATGGTCAGAGGCGATCAAGCGCGTGCTAGTTCCAGGCGCTCATGTGATTGTTGCAGCCAATCCACTGGTCTCCCACTTCGTCAGCGTCTCCATGGACAAGGCTGGCTTGGAACGCCGAGGTGAAGTCGTTCGCCTTGTGCAGACGATGCGTGGAGGGGACCGCCCAAAGAATGCTCATGAGGAATTTCCCGACGTAAGCGTGATGCCTCGATCCCAATGGGAGCCATGGATTCTTTTCCGCAAACTCCCCGAAGGGACAATCGCAGACAATCTGCGAAAGTGGAAAACGGGTGGTTTGCGTCGAATCAGCGATAAACAGCCATTTGGTGATGTAATTCGCTCCTCGCCTACCCGCACCCTAGAGCGGAAAATTGCGAACCACCCGAGCCTAAAGCCTCAGGATTTCCTGCGGCAAGTAGTTCGGGCGATGTTGCCCCTTGGCGAGGGAATTATCTTGGACCCTTTTGCAGGATCTGGATCGACCCTCGCCGCCGCAGAGGCGGTTGGATACGAGAGTGTGGGAGTTGAGTTCGATCAAGCCTACATTGAGATTGCAAAGGAGGCTATGCCAAAGCTTGCCGAGCTCAAACTAGAGGATGCGAAGAAGGATTCAGATCGCGGTAAACCCAGCTCTGCCGAAGCTTAGAAATCCCGTCTTTGTCTAGAGTGGCAGTCCGAGTTCCCAGCTCGCTGCGTTCGTTTTTCCTGAAGTCGTCAGCGTCTACGTGGCCCAAGTACACCTCGGTGAATGTGATCGGAAATCGTTCCCAGGCTGGCTGCGTCTTCGTGTCGATTGTGTATACAAAGACGCAAAGCCACTGAGTGCGGGCCCCGTGTGTATCAACTGCACCGCCACGTTTCCGCGTGCTCTTCACCTCAACTCCAAATTCACCAGAGGCAACTGCATTGTTTGCATAGCGACCTTCCACAATGAGGCCGGGGTGACCATTGAACGCCTCGTTTTCACAGAGCGTGCGAGAATGCTTTGCGAGACTCGTTGTCAACATGTCGGAAATGATCCCCGAGCATGCTGCGGGGCGCAGCATGTCATCGAATCTCCGAAGCCCCTTTTCATGAAGACTTACATTCACGTCATAGAAGAAATCGTAGACGTCCTGCATCGCTGACTCGAAGTCGATAATCCTCAGCTTAAAGGGCAGGCTTGGTGCCGGATTAAAAAGACCGGTCTTTACTTGGTTGCGCACGATAGACATGAGCGTCATTGTAGATGCTCGGGACGCACCTACGTGCGCACGAGGCAAATCCGCGTACCGGTATAGCGAGTTCCGGTTCTTCTGTCCCCCATGGCTAGCTACTTGCCCCTGAAGAAGTCGGGGCTTGCGCTGGGGTGACCTGGGCGGAGGGCTGGTGCGGGCTGTCCGTGGCCGCCACAGTGGTGGTGGGTTGAGGCGGCCGGGGGTGGTGGCGATGTTGCGTGTGTCTGGGCCACAGGACACGTGGTGGGAGGTGCTGCCGCAGCAAGCGCGGCGGCTGCCCGCAGAGCTGGCCGAGATCGACGGGTACCTGGATGACGAACGGTTCATCGCCCCGTGGCGGGCGGTGTTCGCCGAACGCCTGGGGCGGCCGTCGGTCCCGGTCGAGACGTTGCTGCGGCTGCTGTACCTCAAACACCGGTACCAGCTCGGCTACGAGACGCTCTGCCGTGAGGTGGCGGACTCGCTGAGCTGGCGGCGGTTCTGCCGGATCCCGCTGACCTCCCCGGTGCCGCACCCGACCACGCTGGTCAAGCTCGTGCGCCGCAGCGGCCCCCAGATCATCGAGCAGCTCAACGCCGCACTGCTGGGCAAGCTGGTGGAGGACAAGCTGCTGCGGTGCCGCAAGCTGCGCATCGACACCACGGTGATCGAGGCCGACATCGACCACCCCACGGACGCCGACCTGCTGGAGCACGGGGTCTGCAAGCTGGGCAGGCTGGTGCGTCGGATCAAGGCCGCCGGCGCCGCCGGGCGCACTCCTTTCCGGGACCGCAGCCGATCAGCGGGACGCCGCCTGAAGCAGATCTCCCAGACGCTGCGACGCTGCACCGGCCAGGCCCTGGGCGGTGCAGCGTCGCAGCACCGGCCAGGCCCTGGGCGAGATCGACCGGCTCACCGGCGAGGTCGCCGTCATCGCCAATGCGACGCTGCGGAATGTGGCCGCCGTGGAGCGCACCGTGCGGCGCGCGCTGCGCAGGCGGCCCTCGGGGCGGCTGGCGCACCTGGTCGGTGAGCTGGCCGAGACGGTGGCGGGCACCTGGCGCCTGCTGGAACAGACCGCGCTACGGCTGGCGGGGATCCGCACGATCCCCGACCGGCTGGTGTCGTTAGCCGAGCCCGATGCCCGGCCGATCCGCAAGGGCAAGCCCCAGCACCCCACCAGTTCGGCTACACCGCGCTGGTGGCCGAGGACGAAGACGGCTTCGTCGCCGACCACCAGGTCAACCGCGGGAACCCGGCCGATGCCCCGCAGTTGGTGCCCGCGATCGAACGGGTGACCGCTCTGACCGGTCGTGTTCCGGCAACCGTGGTCGCCGACCGCGGCTTCGGCACTGCGGCCAACGACCGGGCATTGGCCGAATTCGGGTCCGGCGGATCGGCCTCCAACGCACCGGCACCCCGGGAAAGGCCCGCCGGGAGTACGAACGCAGCCGCCCGTTCCGACGGATGCGCAACTGGAGAGTCGGTATCGAAGCCCGCATCAGCCACCTCAAGCGCAGTTTCGGCTTCCGCCGCACCCGACTGCGCCGCCTGGCCGGCGCCCAGACCTGGGCCGGACTCGGGATCTTCGCCTACAACCTGCACCGGATGACAGTCCTCGGCCGGTGAACAAGGAAGGACAACTCAGCCCCGCCCGGGAGCAGGTGTCAGCAACAGCCCGCCCACCAGGCCAAATCCCTTTTCAGGGGCAAGTAGCTAGCTGCGCCCGAGGGCATGGTGCAGCCAGGGCACTCAACAGCCGGGTGACCGCGTGGCTACGCTGGGCATAGTGGTACGAGGGGTGTGAGAGAGGGCGCCACGAACGCGATGAAGCTCCGGTTGCACAGGGAGACTTCCCGAAGTCTCCCTGAAGCACGGGTACTTCGATGCGCCGTCAGCCTGCCATCGTGTGCCCGGTCAAGTCGCCCGTCCTGGATGGCGTGGCGTGGTAGTCGCTGGCGGAGCGGGTACAGGTGCTACCCGACCCGCGTCGGTGCCGTCGGGTGTGATACCCATTCGTAGTGCTGCTGCTGGTCGCTGTCTCGGCCGCCAGCGCACGGTCTTGTACGGCCGTAGGCCAGCGGTCCTGGAGCGTCCCCCGGTCCGGCTCGATGCCCTGCCGTGAGACGCGATGACCGTGGGCGTCGCGCCCAGTACCCCTAGGATCCAGGGGCTCCTCGGCCTAGCTTGTCCCGGCGGCCCGATCCGACTTGGCTGGTGACCGATCCTGCCGACGATGAGTCGGTGGCCGTTGACAGCAAGGCCGCCAGTGGCCACCGCTACGGCAGCGTGCCCGCCCCTACTTGCTGGCTGCGATGGCCACAGGCGAACGGACAGCCATGCTCAGGCCGGGTAACATGCTTGCCATGCCTGAACAGTTCCAGAACCCGCTTTCGGATTATGAAAGTACTCTCTGTCTGCCCGCGGGATTTACGACTCGCCCCAATGGATCTGTAGATCCCCATGCGGACGCTGCTATTGAATGGCTGGAATACCAGCGGCCGCGGAGGCAAAGCTTTTGGCCGGCGCTCTGCCTTGCTTTTATTGGGCAAGCTGAAGCAGTATTGAAGGCCACAGAAAGACCGCGTGTTGATAACCCCTTCGTGTCGGTCGTGCGCAAAAGTACATCGGCCAATAGGGCGATTGATCAACTAGTATGGCTCGTGGGGGAGATAGAATTTTCCACAAGGCCCTATTACAATGCGGCGGAGCGGGTAATTATTGGCGATATGCATCGAGAGCACCCCTCGGCTGCGGCTCATGCCACGTCAAAGTGGGAGATGTACAGACAGTTCATTGAAGAAATGTTCTCTGCGCTTCCGAGTGGGCGCCTGAAAATTGCAAATTGGATTTGGGAGACAGGAGTACTTGCGCAGCCTCTGACGATCAGTACAGCTAGTAGGACTCGCCAGCCGCGCCCATTTCTGGAGATGCTGAAGCATCTTGACCGGGGTTCTGGGCGTACGGGGGGCGCCATTTTTCAGGCACTTGTTTATGCGTACCTCTATGCCGACTCGCCGACTCTAACTGTCATTTCTCAGCGCGTTAACACCGGATCGCGTCGGGCTGGTGTCGTTGGGGATGTTAGCGGATACCTCGGGGAGCATGTGGTGTTGGCAGCGGAGGCTAAGGACAAGGACCTTGACGGGGGCGATATTAGCGAGCTGACGACCTTCATCAATGAATCCTCTGCTTTTCCTGATATGGATGCGGTGGTATTCGCCAGAAGCTTCGATCCTGCACTCGAGGATCATCTCAATTCTGTACAAGTGCGCACATTTCCGCTTGATCTGATGATAAGAACGGTAAGCCTATGGGATGTTCCTAAGCAGGAAAATGCCGTGCGTGCCGTACGTTTCTTCCTCGGGCAGATCCAGCGTAGCGCCGCGCTAATTGAACGAGTAGACCTCTTCTTGCAAAGCCTTGTCGATGTTGCTAAATCTGATGGTGAAGAGGTCATTGGAGGCAGTGGTGAGTAGGTTGGTTGAGTATAGATAGTCCGGCAGTTCGAGCCTGACTAATCACGCCGCTGTTTGGCTGACTATGCATTCATCCGACCAGTAGTTCCTTGGCGCCCCGAGAAGGTCAAGTTAGTTGAACTCTGGCGGAAGGCAAGTGCCTGTCTGCGATCAATATTTCACTTGGTCCATCTGAAGGGAGAGGTTCTGTCAATGTTCCCGCAGAATCGATTCAGGTTTACGTCTGGTGCAGGAGCCGCAGAGCGTCTAAACCTCGATCCTTCATGACGGTCCGTCGGTTCTTCCAGCGGGCCGTTTCGCTGTTGCGGGCTGGCCATGGGAATGCTGGTGGCCCGGCTGTCGCATCGGTTCCTTCCCGTTGCCGGAGGCCGGAGGGCGCAGGCTGCGGGCTGACGGCGACGGGTGAACCCAAATTGAGCCGTCGCCGACACGGACAGGACTGGCCGGCGAGTTCCCGTTGACTGACGATCCGCTGCTGCTGGACACGCGGGTCTCATCCCGCTCGCTGCGGCATCCCCCTCCGGGCACCGTCGACGTGATCGTCATATTGACTGGTAGAGAAGGTCGGGCGCCCGTTCGAGGTCCAAGATGAAACTGTTGGGTCGGGTACCCCATTGTCCCTGCAGGGTGAGGGTGTAGCCGTCGGCTTTGTAGGTCGTGCTGCTGGTTGGAGTGAGGCGGTCAGGCGTGCCTCGGCGCCACACGTACAGTGCGCCGTTCTGGCTGGAGAGCCGGAGCGTGCCGGGGACCTGGTCGCAGGTATAGGTGCCGAGCATGGTATGCGGAATCTCGCTGGCTCTGTCGGTGTCCGGGGCGGGAGGCTGGGCAGCCGGAGGTATCGGGTGGTGAGCGCCGACCGCGTGGGCGAGGAGGCTGTCGAGGTCCTGGCCGGGGTCGCGGTGAAGAGCGGTGAGGACGGTGGCGGCGATGTGGTCGGCGGCGATGGCGGCGTGGTTGGACAGGCTGATGACCCGCAGGCCCTGTTCGGTGAGGTGGGTGGCTGCGGAGAAGCCCTGTTCGTGGCCGTAGTGGAAGACGGCCGTGTGTGTGGGGCGGGGGTCTGCGTACAGGCCGGGCCCGTACAGGTAGGGCTCGTGATCGCTGAGCTGGTAGGGGAGTTCGCTCGCGAACGGCAGGGTCTGCGGCTTCTCAGCCCAGTCGCGGTGGACATGGCTGAGCCAGCGGTCCAGGTCGGCGGCGGTACACCACAGGGAACCAGGACCGGAAAGAGTCACGGGCCGGGCACAGTGCTTCCATCCGTGGTGCGTCGTGATGTAGCTGGCGGCGGCGCCGGGGATGACCTGGCCGGGGTCGGTCCTGAAATGGGCGGAGGTCATGCCCAAGGGGGTGAAGACCATGTGCCGTGCGAGTTCGTCGAGGTCGGTGCCGTGGACGGAGCGCAGGATCTCGGCGAGCAGGAGGTAGCCGGTGTTGCTGTAGAGGAAGCGTCCGGGCGGGACGGCCCGGCCGCTCTGCCGGTAGGCGAGTTCGACGAGGTCGTTGGCGGTGTAGTGGTCCAGGTCGCGGAATCCGGCGAGGGAGAGCAGGGACTCGGCGTCTCGGACGCCGCCGTGGTGGAGCAGGAGGTCGGCGATGGTGACGTCGGGAACGCGGAGGCGTGGAAGGAAGCGCGCTGCGGGTTGGTCGAGGGAGAGCAGGCCATGGCGGGCGGTGTGCATGACGAGGTGGGCGGTGATCTGCTTGCCGACCGAGCCGACGTTGAAGGCGGTGGTCTCCCCGATGGGGACGGCCAGTTCGAGATTGGCGTTGCCCGTGTGCAGGTGCACCGGGGGCTGGTCGGCCGGGTGGACGAGCAGGGATATTCCGGGGCTGTTGGCCGGCGGGGTCTGGGGAGTCTGGGGGATGCTCATTGGCGGAGAGCCTCCTGGTGGACTGCGCGCAGGCGGTTCCGAAGGTCGGTGTCGGAGACCAGTGTGAGGGCTTGGGCGTGGTCTTCAGACGTGCTGGCGAGGAGGTCGCGCTGCTGTTTGAGGTAGGCGGCCAGGAATCGCTGGAGGTCTCCGGTGGTGGAGTCCAGGATGCGCGCGGTGTAGATCATGGTGAGGGGGAAGGCCCAGCAGGCGTGCAGGAAGCCGAAGGCCGGGCGCATGGTCTTCTTCCACGGAGAGAAGAACTGTGCCTCTTCGCTGATCTTGCTTCCGGTGGCGGTGAGGGCGTCGTTGAGCCAGTTGTGGCCGGCCTCGTGGATGAGGTCGCGGGCGAGGACGACCGGGGCGCCGACGTGGTCGCAGAAGATGGTGCCGGGTAGCCGGGTGATGGTCCAGCTGTCGAGGGTGTCGCCGAGGGATTTGTGCCGCAGCAGGCAGACGACGATGGCGTGGGCGGCGAGCAGGTCGGCGAAGCCGGTCTCAGCAGCTGTGGTGAACGCGGTGTCGGCCAGGGCCTGTAGCTCGCGCGTGGCGGCGGCGGTGTCGGGGCCGAGCACGTAGTAGGGCGTCTCCGAGATTGCCGAGCGGGGCAGTCGGGCGAGGTCGGGAGCGAGGATGACGCGGGGGCCGGCCGTGGTGGGTGTGGACAGGGCTGAGGCGTTCGCGTCGGGGTGGGTGGCGTACCAGTCGAAGGCGGCGGTGTCGCGGCTTCGGGCGGCAGCTTCGGCGCCTTCGAGGACGTGGTGGGACAAGGCGTATTCGGCGGCTTCTGGCACTCCGGTGATGGAGGCGGTGACCGGTGGCGGGGCGGTGGGGCTGGTGATGGTTCGGATCCGGCGGGTGCGGGATCGGTGCAGGTGCTGGATGGGGGCGAAGCGGAAGGCGGCCGGTGCGTCCACGGGTGGGCCTCCTGGGTTGAGGGTGGGCCTGGGGCCGGGCCGGGTGGTCCGGCCCCAGGTGGTTGTCACGGGCGGCGCTGGCGCCGCTCCGGCGGTGCGGTGTTACGCGACGGTGCCGGCCTCGGCGGTCGGCCAGCCTTCGGCCGAGACGCTGGAGGTGTGGGCGGTGGTGCGGACGGTGTCGTCGTCGCCGCGCAGGTCGTCGACGGCGGCGAGGAAGTCGGTGATCCGGTCGTTGGTGTCCATGGGTGCTCGTCCTTCCAGTTGACGGTTGGGGTCGTGCACGTGCCCGAGTGCTTCCGGGTGCGGGGGTGAGCGTGCGGTCGGCATCGCCGCGTACCTTCCGTTCGGGTGGGTCAGCGTCCGCGCTGGGCCGGCGCGGCGGCCGGGAAGGCCGCCTGCCGCAGCGCGTCGCGCAGGTCGCCCATCGGAGGCCGGTCTCCCGGCGCCGGGGCGAGGGCTGCGACGATCAGGGGGCGCAAGGTCGCCGGGGTGGCGGCCAGGCGGTGGTGGCCGCTGAGGCGGGGGATGTCCGCGCAGAGGAAGCGGTAGGCAAGGACGGCAAGGCTGAAGACGTCGGCCGCTTCGGTGGCCATGTCGTAGGCGGTGGCGTACTCCGGGGGCCAGTGAACCTCGGGGCCGCGTCCGGCGGGCCCTCGGCGTTTGCCGGTGCGGCGAGCCGCTCCCAGGTCGGTGATCAATCCCCGGCCGTCGCGGATGAGGATGTTCTCCTGGTAGACGTCGCGGTGCACGATTCCGTGCTCGTGGAGGGCCTGGAGTCCGTCGGCTACGTCGGCGAGGATGCCGAGCCCGGTGCTCTGGGCTTCGGAGTTGGCGCCGGGTGGGCTGGTGAGCAGGGGCCGGAAGTTGCCGCCGGAGCAGTACGGCATGGTGTACCAGTCGAAGCGGTCGGTGCTGCCCTGCTCCAGCAGGGGCACGACGTTGCGGGCGGCCGACGCGTCGCGGGTGACGGCGACCTCGTGGCGGAAGTCTTCGCGGGTCAGGGCCCGCTCTTGCTCGGTGAGTTCGGCGTACCAGTAGAAGCCGTAGGCGGCCCGCCTGGTGTCATTGTCGAGTTCGGCCAGGACGTGGTTGCTGCCGAAGCCAGCCTTGAGCACGACCGGGGGCTCTTCGCTGCGGCTGGCCAGGATCAGAGTGCTGGCGCGGGTGAAGGCGAGCAGGTCGTGCACGTGCCACCCGGTGTCGCGGACCTGGTCAAGGACCCAGGCGGCGGGGTGCAGCGGATGCAGATCCATGTCCAGCTCCTCATATTCGGGACTGCGGTCGGGTGGCTTTACGCAGTTGGTCCAGGCAGGCCCCGGCCACCGGGTCGATGTCGTGCTCGGTGGTGCAGGGATGCCGGAGTACCGGCAGGCCGGTCGCCTGTGTCCAGGCCGTTGCGGCTTGCTGGTAGAGATCGGCGAGGCGGGCAGCGGTGGCCGGGTCTTCGGCGAAGCGCCGCCCGCTGGCCCGGCGGGCGAGCCGCGTGTCGCAGATTTCGGGCGGGGTGTTCAGCAGAACGGTGAGCTGCGGGCGCAGGACGGTGATGTCGGCCAGGTGCCGGATGTAATAGTCGACCGGTTGGTGGTGCAGCAGAGCCAGCAGGCAGGCCGTGGAGAGGGTGAGTCGGTCGGCGATCACCGGGCCGAGGGTCAGGGCGGGGGCGAGGTTGTAGCGGGCGTGCAGTTCCAGGTCGCGGCGGACCGCGTCGACGGCGTCGCGGGGTTCGGGGGCCGGGCGGCCGGCGCGTAAGCCGACGATGGTGCGGGTGGCGTCCAGCGACAGCCAGGAGAACTGGCCGATGTGTCCGACCGGGATGTCCTCGGCTGTGGCAGCGGCCAGGATGCGGTCACGTACGGTGCTTTTCCCGGCGCCGGCAATTCCTTCGATGGCCAGTAGCACCGGGCTCACTCCTGCGGGGGTGGGGTCGTGGGCTGGTCGGGCTCGGCGATCAGCCAGCTGATGAATTTGGCAACCCGGCCATGGGTCACCGGTTCGGTGCCGTGGGTGAGCTGGGAGCCGTAGAGCAGGGCCGTGCCGGGGGCGGGGGTCACGGTCCAGCGGGTGCGGGGCATCTGGGTGAACCAGTCGGCGGAGTGGTCTGCGCCGTCGTGGGCAAGCCACATGCCGTCCGCGTAGCCGTGCGCTGTGGTGTCCTCGGGGCGGGTGTTCCACAGACGGTCGCTGGAGGTGGTCTCGACGTGGAAGGCACCGCCGGTTACGGCCTCGTTGATCACGACGCTGATCCCGGCGATCTGCCGTGGCCAGGCGAGTGGGTCGGGGGCGATGCCGTCGAGGTGGCCGGTGATGTGCTGGCCGGGGCCGTACTCGACGTAGGTCCAGGGGCGGCAGGTGGTGATGGAGGGCATGACGCGTGCCAGGGCGGGGCGGGCGCGGTCGAAGGCGTGCTGCAGGAGTTTCTCGGCCTCGTCCGGAATGTGCGGGACCTCCACGCGTCCGGCCGGTTCGTAGACGCCCATCGCTTCTTCGGCGGTGTGGCCGGGGATTTCGTGGATGGAGGTGGTGCGGGCGTCACCGAAGTCGGACGGTGTTCCGGCGGTGAAGAAGTCCGCCATGATCGTGGCGAGGCGGGTCCTTTCGTCGGTGTCGAGGAACTCTTCGACGCTGCCGACGGCGACGGTCTCAGCGATGTGGATCACGTACTGGTCCTCCTCGTCTCCAGCACGCGGCGGATGTCCTCCAGGCCGGTGCAGTGATTGAGCCAGCTGGCCACAGGGTGGCGGGTGGTCGCGGTCGGGTCGTCCCACAGGCCCAGGAGCTCTCCGGTCAGCGGCAGCTCTTCCCGGGTCGGAAGGTCCGGGAAGAGGTCGGCAGTGGCAACATCCAGGACTACGCAGGGGGCGTTGTGCTGGGCGGCGAAGGTGCGGCCCAGGCGCGCGGCTGCCGCCTGGCCGCAGTCACGGCGCAGCGTTTCGGCGGGCCTGGTGCCGTGATAGGCGCGGTATTCGGTCTCCGCCCAGGCCTTCGCTATGGCGGCGCCGGAGTCGATCACGCGGCAGGTCGCGCAGCAGTCCGCCGTCCGCCGGAGGCAGACTCGCAGATGAGCCGGTACGGTGGCGGCGACCTCGACGACGGCCGTCCACGCGGTGCCCACCAGGAGTTGCCCGACTGTGCGGGTGTTGAGGGCCGCGCTGTGGTTGCAGCACATGTACCCGGTCTGCGGGTGCCCGGTGGCAGGCCGGAGCGCGGGTTCGATGAACAGCGTGTGGAAGTACACGATTCGCCCGAGCAACTGGTGAATCGTCAGCGCGTCGGCTGCGCCGGTCATACCAGCACCTCCCGAGCCGCCCGGTCGGCGGCGGCCGGGGGTGTGGGGCAGGCGCAGCCCGAGCCGGGCGTCGGCCGCTCCCGGCGCAACGCGGTGAGAAGGACAGCCGTGGCCTCGTCCAGCGCGGTGAAGTACGCCGCCCAGGCGTGCCCGGGGGCCAGCAGCAGCTGCAGGTCGAGCACGGCAGTGATCTGCCCGGTTGCCTCACAGGTCAGCTCGCAGCGGGCGACGAGCACCTGGACCGCCGCTGGTAGGTCGGGCACGGTGGCGGTGACCGCCCGGCACAGGGCTGCGGCAGTCGCGGCGTACTCGGCCTTGTCGCGGGCGAGGATGCCGAGGCGTCGTTCGGCCGGCGGCAGGTCCAGGCCGGTGTAGTCGTGCCCCTGGCAGCTGTCGTAGGTGACCAGACCCCAGTCCTGGGTGATCGTCTCGACCAGGGCGCGGACCCTGGGTTCGATCGCGTCGTGCCACTGGGGGTGAGAGGGGTCGAGGTCATCGGCCTCGTGGATGCCGGGCAGACCGACGGTGTTGATGTTCCCTTGCTCGCTGGTGTGCAGGCGCACGGTGGTCCGCGGCGCGGTCGCATCGTTCCAGCGGGTGAGGAACGCGGCGACGTCGGGCATGCTGTTCGGCTGCCGGGACCGCCAGCGCAGGGTCTGGCACCAGGCGCCCGCCGGGGCGGCGGGCTGGGCGAGTAGGGCCGCGATCCCGTCGATCATCCGCATGCGGTAGTCGCAGTAGGCGTCCTGGTCTCCGGCCTGGTCGTAACGCCAGCGGGTGGCTACGCAGCCCCCGCCGCAGGTGGTCCGGTACTCGCAGGTGACGCACCGATCCATCAGGTCTTTGCCCTCGGTGAGCAAGTTCGAGTTCTGCTGGGCGTCGGCCACCTGGTGCTGGTCCGCAGTCTGGTCCAGGAGGGTGAGCCGGGCCTGGGGCCAGGGCAGTTCGTCGCAACTGCCGAGCCGGCCGTCGGGGTAGAGGGTGAAGACGTGGTCGCACTTGAGGTCCGAGAAGTGGCAGAAGCCGGTGTCCAGCCCGCGTATCCGCCGGATCGCGGAGACGGCGGGTTCCAGTTTCATGTGGGCGAAGTGCCCCGCGCTGATCCAGTGGGCGGTGGCCGCCAGCACGAAGTCGGCGTACTGGTCCGGGCGGATCGCCCAATCGGGGCCGGAGACACCTGTCAGGTGAGCTTGCTGGAGCTTCCGGCTTGCCGGGACGCGGCGGCCGGCGGTGGCCGTGGGCCGCTGGACGGAGGTGTCGAAGCAGGGCACGAAGCTGACCGCGTTGACCGTGCCGAAGCCGGCGAGGTGGTCCAGTACGGCTTCGGCGCGGCCCAGTACGGCCGGGGTGACGGCGGCGATCACCCCAGCGGTACGGCCTCGGGCTGCCAGCAGCCGCAGGGCTGCGGCAACCCGCGGGTAGACGGGCTTGCCGTCATAGCCGACCCGCCAGGCGTTGCCCCGGGCGTCCCCGTCCAGGGAGATTCCGATCCGCAGGTCCGGGCACAGGTCGTCGAAGAGGTCCAGCCACTGCTCGTCCAGCAGCACGCCGTTGGTCTGCAACGAGACGCGGACCACGGACGGCTGGGCGGCAAGCTCGCCGAGCACCTCGGCGACCTGGTCGCGGCCTGCGGTCAGCGGTTCCCCGCCGTGCAGCTCGACCGCGAGGGGCCGTCCCCGGAAGAGCTTGGCAAGCCGGCGTACCTGGCCGGCCTCGATCCGGGCTCCTCCGGGGGCTTCCTTGCGTTTCTCGTAGCAGTACAGGCAGTCGATGTCACAGGTCTCACCGCGCAACTTCAAGATCACTGATACGGCGCTGACGGTGTCCGCGACGTCCAGGCTTCGGTAGAGCTGGCTGATCCGGTCGTGCTGTTCGGTGGTGCGGTGCATCGGCTGCCTCCCTGGTGCTGCCGTGACCGGACGGGAATCAGTCGGACAGGCGTCCCAACAGGGCGCCCTGGCCAGACTGGAGAATGTGGGCGGCCTCCAGCGGCATCCAGAAGCACTCGAAGTGCGTGGGCTCCTGTTCGCCGTCGTGGTCCTCCTGGCTCGCCCACCGCTCCGGCGTGGGCTCGGTCAGTTCCAGGTGGAAGACGTGGCGGCGCTGGATCTCGAACCGGTACGGGCTGATGTCGTACTCGGCTTCGCCGAGTTTGCGCACGATCTTGAAGTCCTTCAGGCCCGTCTCCTCGCGCGCCTCGCGCAGGGCCGCGGCCTCGGGCGTCTCGCCCTCGCGGATGCTGCCGGCCGGGACCTGGATGCCGACCTCCTCGTAGCTGTAGTTGGTGTGCCGGAACACCAGCAGCCGCCCGTCGCGTACGACGTAGCACAGCACCTTGTCCTTGGTGACCTTCTCGGGCACGGGAACACTCCTCATTCATCGGAACCGGTCGCGTCACGCAGTCGCACCCGGGACCATCGGTCCAGCAATGCCGACGCCGGGACGGCGTACGACGCTCTGCGCGAAACCGCGAGTCTAGATCTTGTGACGGGGCGTCACGGCGGCCGTTTTGGCCTCGACCTTCCGTCCTACTGAAGCCACTTGATGAGTACCTCTGGGGACAGCGAAGGCCGAGCGTGTTCATCGCGGATTGTGGCCAATGGTGGTCCTCCCTCTCTGTGTCCTGTGGTTCGAGCCAGCGCGTTTGTCGTCTGGCGTCGGTACGTCGATCAGGGCCCAGGTGCTTTTCGTGCCGTCTGCGTGCGGCATCCAGCCCCAGTCGCGAGTCAGGGAGTGGACCAGGCCCAGACCGCGCCCGCTCTCGGCGTCGCCCGCAGATCGGTGACGCAGGATCGGCGGGTTGGCCGAGCCGTCATGGACCTGGATGAGGAGAAGCTCCTCGCCGTAGGTGGCGGTGAAGCCGATCTCGGGACACGGGGCGTGCCGGACGGCGTTGGTGACGAGTTCGGAAGTAACGAGCTCGGCATCGTCGATGATCAGGACATCGAGGCCCCAAGCCTCCGCGATGCGTCTGACCAGCCTCCGGATCAAGGGCACCGATCGATCGGACAGCGCGAAGCTCATCTGCAGGGACGCGCAACGGAGTTCCTGGCCGTGTGTGCCACGTGCTACCGCAATGCCGCCGCTCTGGAGGGAGCCGTCAGGTGCCTGCGGAGTGCGAAGGCGCTCACAGCCCAGGCAGGGCGCCGTCTCCTCCTCGACGGTGGACGCGCCGACCTCATAGCCATGATGTTCCATCGACATTCGCCCCTCCTTGTCCGTAACGGCTGATCGACACCGGTGCTTGATGACAAGTCAGAACGCTAGGAGGATGAGCGGACGGGAACCCGGAAAATTCTTCCGGGGTGGGGAACCAAGCAGCGCCAGGCTGGGGGTCATGCGAGGAATGACCGAGACGCTGAGCATCGGGGAGCGCGTCGCCTGGTATCGCCGCCGACGCGGCATACCGCAGGAGGTATTGGCCGGCCTCGTCGGGCGGACAGCCGACTGGCTGAGCAAAGTGGAGAACGGCCGCATCGAACTGGACCGGCTGTCCGTGATCAAGTCCCTGGCCGACGCTCTCGACGTGCAACTCGGTGACCTGCTCGCCGAGCCCTCACTCCTGGACTGGACGCCCGACATCCTGGGCGGCACCGTGCCGAAACTGCGGGAAGCCCTGATGGACTACCAGCAGATGTCCCCACTGCTGGCCTCCGATTCCACCAGCCAGCCACCGGACCTGGAGATCCTGCGTACCGAAGTCGGATCGACCTGGTCGGCCTATCAGGACGCGAGATACGCGCGAGCCACCCGTCTGACGCCCGGCATCCTTGCGGCAGCCCAGCACGCTGTCCGCGCCTACGAGAGCGAGGAGCAACGGGAGGCCCAGGCCCTGCTCGCCATGGCCTACCAGGGTGCGGCCATGGTGCTGACGAAGATCGGCGAAGCTGATCTTGCCTGGATGGCTGCCGATCGCGGCCTGGCCGCCGCGCAGGAGTCAGGGAACCTCGTCGTCACTGGCTCGCTCTTCAGGTCGGTTGCCCACTGCCTGCTCGCCAACGGCCGCCCCACCGCCGCCCGGGACCTCGTGGTGGCCTCCGCCGGCTACCTGGAGAACGGCCTCGGAGACGCCTCGCCGACGTACCTGTCGATCTACGGCACGCTCTTCCTCGTCGGAGCGATGGCCGCGGCCCGGATCGAGGACCGGGCCATGGTGAACCAGTTCCTCGCAGAGGCCGACCAGACGGCCCAGCGTCTCGGACATGACGCCAACCACATGTGGACGGCGTTCGGCCCGACCAATGTCGCCATCCACCGCATCTCGACAGCCATGGAACTCGGCGACGTCCAGATCGCCGTCGACCAGGGGCCACGCGTGGACACCTCCACCCTGCCCCTGGAACGCCGCGTCCGGCACACCCTGGAACTGGCCCGCGCGTACAGTGCCCAGAACCGCACGGACGAAGCCCTCGCCCTCGTCCTGGACGCAGAGGAACTGGCACCCGAGCAGGTCCGCTACCACTTCATCTCCCGGCACCTGGTGACCTCCTGGGTACGGCAGCAACGCGGCAAGCCGAGCCATCAGCTGGCGGGCGTGGCCCAGCGACTGCGCGTCATCGGGTGACCCTCGCGCGACGACTACAGTCGTTGCCATGAGCGACTCCGAAGCCCACGAGGCAGTAGCCCAGCCCCGCACCGCCGCCGGGGTGCTGTTCTTCGACGAGGCCGGGCGCGTGCTGCTGGTCAAGCCCACGTACAAGCTGGGCTGGGAGATCCCCGGCGGCTACCTGCGCCCGGGCGAGACCCCGAGCCAAGCCGCGGCTCGGGAGGTCAAGGAGGAGATCGGCATCACCCCGCCGATCGGCCGCCTCCTCGTCGCGGACTGGGCACCCCACCCGACCGAGGGCGACAAGCTGCTGTTCGTGTTCGACGGAGGCGTCCTCCCAGCTGGCGAGCGCGATCAGATCGTCCTCGACGGGGTGGAAGTCGATCAGTTCGCCTTCCACCAAGCCGATCAGATCGACGGACTACTCATCCCTCGACTGGCCCGCCGAGTCCACGCAGCGATTGCTGCCCGTGGGCGATCGGAAACTGCCTACCTTGAGAACGGGGCAGGGCTCGGCGTCGAAGGCTGATCCGCGCGTTTCTATGCGGCATGGGTCGCAGGTCGTTTGAAGACCTGGAGTCCGTGCCACACGACATGGTCCGGGTCAACGCCGGGCAGTCCGGGGCGGGGCGCGCTGATGGGCTGGCCATGGAGAGCGTCGATGGTCCGGCCAGCCTGGCTGCGCGCTATGTAGGACTGGGAGACCTGGATGTGCAGGGCGGATGTCAGACCGAGGACACCGAGATCGAACAGGGTGTGGTGCAGGGAGCAGAGAGCCAGGCCGTTGTTCACCTCGTCCGGGCCGTCTTGGCTGTGCCACCGGACGTGTGCGGCTTCGAGTCCGACGGGGTTCCGGCCGAGCGCGCCGTCGAAGCCGCAGAATGCGCAGGCGTACGCGTAGGCCTGCAGCACCTCCTCCGCGAATCCAGCCCGCCGTCGGCGCTTCTTCGCCGATCCGAGGTGCACTGCGTCCTCCAGCCCGAGCAGGTCCAGGCCGACGGCATCACAAAGGGCCGTTTCCAGGGCCGGGGTGAAGTGTTGGTCGAGCAGGAGCCGGGCTGCCGCCGCCCTTGTGCCCGGACCGGCCAGCAGGCCTTCAACGTGAGGATGCAGCTGGCCATGGGCTCCCCTGGTTCGCAGCCAGCCTCCGCGTTCCGGGGCATTCGTGCCGATGGGATTGCCGTCCCGATCCTGTAGATCCCACAGGCCACGCTCAAGATGGATGAAGGGCATGGCAGCCCGATCCCTGGTCCCCGAACTGTTCGCCAGCGACGGCCCGAAGTCATTGATCAATCGGCTGACGGGCTCTTCGGCTTCGTCATATGTGATCGCGGTACTGCCCGCAGCCGCGAACCGCCCCAGCAGCCACAGCACGAACAGCGGCTTGTGCGGGGCGCGGCGATTGCCTATCTGGGCGCGCCGCAACGTCGTCAGAGCGCTCAACAGTTCGTCACCTGTCACGTGGCTCACTCTGCCACCGATTGGCGGACAGAACTGTTGTGTACCTGGCGATCAGAGGAGCCGACCTCCACGGATGGTCAGATCGGCGGCTCGTGGGCCGTTCCTCTTCCTTGATCCTTCCTACCTGTGGCGGCCCTGGTGGTCGTGGCTCGGAAGGGCAGGGCGTGGCGTCGCCGGTTCGATGGTGCGCTGCTGTTGCGTGGTCGTGCGCATGGTGGAGCGTTTGCGGGCGGCCTCGGCGACCGAGTTGCGGGCGGGGTTGCGGCTGGTGTGCTGGATCCGGGCGAGGAGAACGCGGGCGGGGAGGCGGGCAGAGTGGAGTTCGCGCTGCTCGGCGGCTTCTTTAAGGAGCCCCTTTGGCTTGTGGCCGCCGGCTTCGGCGTCGGCGAGCACGGTGGCGAGGGCGGGCCAGGTGGGGTCGGCGAGGATGCGGGCGGCGTGTTCGGGGACGGCGGCTCGGACGTCGTTGGCGAGGGTGTTGCGGGTGTCCGCCTTGGGCTGGCGCTGGGCGAGCGTCGCGAGCTGCTGTGCGGCGGCGTGGTCGTAGGCGGCCTGCAGGTGCTGGACGGCCTGGTGGGAGGCTGCGGCTTGCTGGGCGTGTCCTCGGGCCTGGTGCCAGCGGCCGGCGAGGATCGCGGACCAGACGAGGGCGGCGATCAGGACGGCGAGGGCGCTGCCGTCCTTGCCGCTTCCGGCGTTAACGAGGTCACGGGCGGCGGTGCGCAGGCCGCTGGCAGTGCTGTGCTCGGCGTGGATCTGGGAGCGCTGAGCGTGGGCGAACGCCCGTGACGCTGCTCGGAGCTCAGCCCGGAGTTGTGTGGGCGCGGTTTGCGCGGTGGCTTCGATCAGTTCGCCGAGTGCCGCGATCTGGGCCTGGGCCAGGCTGCCGTCACCGTCGCTGGCTCCGGTTTCGCTGTCGGTGAGGTGGCCGGGGAGGGTGTCGAGGGCTTCGGTGGCGCGCTGCCAGGGCGTGTTGGGCCGGTTACGACGAGCAGTGGGGTGCTCTTCGGGCGTGCTGGTGTCGAGGCGGGCCTGAAGTTGGGGCAGGGACAGGTCGGGGGCGATCTTTCCGCCGGGGATGTAGACCTGCTCGCCGTCTTTGTTCAGGTCGCCGGGGCGGCCGACGGAGTAGCCGATGAGGTCGCCGGAGGGGGCGCGCCGAGGTTTGACCTGGACGTCGTCGGCTTGGAGGTAGGCGAGAAGTTCTTCCGTGGTGGCGGCGTAGGGGATGGCGGCGCGGATGCGGTCCTGGAGCCATTCGCGGCTGGTCTGTTCCCATCCCAGGCGCTTGGCCTTGTGCATCTCGCCCTGGGTGGGCCGCTTGGCGGCGGTGCCGTCACCGGTGCGGAGCCGGCGCAGGCCGTAGTCCTTCTCGATCTTCCGGCTTTCGTCGCCGACGCGGATGCCGCTGTCGTGGAGCTTGGGGCGGCGTCCGTCTTCGCGGACGGTGGTCGCGAGGATGTGGATGTGGTCGTCGGCGTGGCGGACGGCGATCCAGCGGCAGGCCAGGTCATCGCCATCGGGGGCGATGCCGGTGGCCTGGACGATGCGCTCGGCGATGTCGGCCCATTGGGCGTCGGAGAGGTAGCGGTCCTCGGGTGCGGCGCGGACCGGGCAGTGCCAGACGTGGTCGGTGACCATCTGGCCGAGTTCGCTGTTGCGCAGGCGTACGGGGGCGTCCAGGTGACGCGCGAGTTCGGTGAGGGTGGCCCTCTCGTCCCGGCCGGGGTCGGGCAGGCCGAGCGTGGCGAAGGCGGCGACGATGTGCGGGTCGTGGTGCTCGTCGTGGCGGCCGGGCCCGTAGAGATAGGCAAGCAGACCCCGGGTGTTGGCGCCGGGGTCCTTGATGGACGCGATCACGGTCAGACCTCCTCGTCGGTGGGCTGGCGGAGGGCCTCGGCGATCTGCGTCAGCAGGTGGTGCAGGTCATCGAGGGTGTGGCGGAAGTCGGCGGGTGGTTCGTAGGCGCCGTTGAAGGCGCGGGCGATCTGGTTGACGTTGTGGCCGATCCTGTTCAGGTGGCGCAGCGCCTGGGCGCGGAAGACGTGCGTGCGGCGGCGTTCTTCCGCCAGCGGCAGGTCGACGAAGAACCGGCCGTCGATAAAGGCCAGGGTGACGTCGGCGGCGAAACCGGACTCTCCCCAGTAGCCGTGGGCAGCGGCCGAGGTATGCAGGCGCTCGCGCTCGCCGGGCGTGAACCGCAACGGGCCGACTCGCGCGGTGCGCTTGGCACCGGTGAAACGGCGGATCGCCGGCTGGACGCTCTGCACGGCAGGCTCGCCGGCCGCGTCGTCGGTTGTGGTGGTTTCGCTGGAGCGGACGGCGTCGAGCGTGTCGCGTTGGACGGTGTGGAGCGTGTCCGGGTCGGTGCCGCCCCCGGCCCCGACCTCCTGGCCCGGCGCGCCCTCGCGCCGGGCCTTCTCCGCCACCCCCGGGGCGGAGATTCCCCCAGTCCGGCCTTGAGTCGGACTGGGGGGACTACTGGCTCCGCCAGGAGCCCCCTGTCCGAACGCCTGCCGCAAACGCCCCATCAACGTAGGGGATTTCGTGAGCGGCACCGGCTCGTCGAGGGTGCGGTCGGGGTGGTGTGGGTCGTGCGTCACGGGCGGTTCTCCAGAAGGTGCGGGCAGGGCGAGTAGATGGCGTGGAGGTCTGGCCGGAGCGTGGGAGGTGGCTGCCTCGTCCACAGGCGTGGATAGGGGTGCGGCGAGTGGGAGAGCGGCCGACTGGCCGGGTGACCGGAAGGGTTCCGGTCACCCGGTGGGGCGGGTGGTCAGCCGCTGTCCTGACCGGCGTGCGCGTCGGCTTCGAGATCGGGCCGGACGATGTCCATCACCTCGGTCAGCCGGTTGCCGCTGACCTTCAGCCCTTTGTCCTGTACGGCCTTTCGGACGATGGCCCGGGTGAGCTTCCCCTGTTCGGCGGCGGCGATCCGACCGATCTCCGCGAGCTCCTCGACCGTGGCGCTGGCCGGACGGCCACCGCGCGACTTGCTCTCCACAACCTGGGCCGGTAGTTCCGGTGGCTGGACGAACATGTCAGCCGGCGGGTCGGCGGGCTGTGCGGAAGCGGCGTCCGGATGGCCCGCGGGTTGGTCGATGAGCTGGTGGATCTGCCGCATCAGGACACCGAAGGCCAGCAGCGCGGCGGTCGGGGGAACTGCGGCGACCACGTAGTCGAGCAGGGGCACGGTGCTGGCATTGCCCGTACCGCTGACCCCGGCCACGTTGAGCCCGATGGAACCGACCGATCCGGTGGCCGTGAGAGCGATCGCCCACCCGTCGGTCACCCGGCGCAGGCCCGCACGGAGCATCAGCAGTTCGCCCGCGACGATGAACGCGTCCAGGGTCGCCGGCCAGGCCCACTGGCGGACCGGGGAGCTCCGAAGCCCGTGCTGTCCGGCGACCTCAGCGAGGTGGGCGTAGGAGAGCCAGAACCCGCCTGCGGTGAGGGCGATGATGACGACTCCCGCCGCGCCGAGTGCATACCGCTCGGCAGCGTGCTTGGTCATCGCTTGCCGCCCTTGAGCGCGTCGTTGGACAGGGTGCGGCCGGTGGTGCCGAGGGTGAGGGTCGCGGCGGGGTCCCAGCCGGTCGCCGGGTGGGCGGTGGTGCGGTTTGTGGTTATGGCGAGGGTGGTCAAGCGGGATACTCCTGCGGTGGTGGCGTGGTCCGTCTTAGCCGTCTTGGCCGTTGTAAGCGCAGGTCAGGGCCGTTACGGCAGGCGGGTTGGTGTTCCGTCTTGGCGGTGCCGTCGTGTCCTGGTGGCCCGTCAATGCGGTGAGGGTTTCGGCTGGGGGGCCGTGGATGGGTCGGATCCGTCTGCCGTCCCGACCGGGTGCGCCGTGACCTGCGGGGATACGGCATGGACGCGTAGGACGGCACGAGACGGATGTGGGCGGTGTCCTGGCGGGCCGCATGGCGGTCATGATCGTGTTGCCGTCTTGGCCCCGGTTGCCGTCTTGCCCGCATGCCGTTGACCTGCGGCATTACGGCAGGGACGGCGGGGACGGCAACCGGGGGTGGGGCGGGGTCTCAGCTCGCGCTGCGGGTGGGGCCGGTGTCGACCGGGTGGACGGTCGGGCAGTAGCGGCGCCACGCGTCGAGGAACTTGTTGCGCGTGTAGCCCTTGCGCTGGGTGCCGTCGGCGAGGCGGACGTTGCCGGGCCTGATGTCGAACTCGCGCAGCATCGAGCCGAGGTTACGGGGGCTCAGCCCGCTTCGTCCCCACTCCGCCCAAGGGCTTTCCAGGTCCTGGCGCAGGTGGTGGAGGAGTTCGTCCGTGGAGAGGCTGTCGACCTCGCGCTGGGCGGCGAAGACGCGGCGGATGTCGGCCAGGATCCGTGCTCCGCTGGGGTGGTCCTCCTCGGCCGCCGCTTCGGCCGTGACCATCTGCGCGCACGCCACGCGGGCGTGGCGGGGCCAGGGTCCGGCGGCGAGGTCGGCGACGATCACCAGGGGCTCCCAGGTGTCGGCGGCGCGGTCCTCCACCGGCATCGCCGGTTCCCGGTCGGCGGCCTCATCGAGCAGCGGCCGTGTCCATGCGGCGATGCGGTCGCGCAGGTCGTGGAGAGCTGGGGTGTCGCGGCGGGACCGGAAGGGCTTGACGCTCTCTCCCTCGGCCCGGCGGCGCATACGGATGACCACCGATCGGTCCATGATCGTGTCGGGCAGGTCGCCGATCCCGGCCAGGGCGGCCATGGCGAAGGTGGAGAACTTGTGGGGCGTGTGGTCGTTGCCGACGACGCGGGTGACGTACCGGTTGCGCTGGTGACCGGCGTTGAGCAGGCCGCGCATCTCCTCGTTCTTCTCCGCCATTTTCGGGGTGCCGAAGATGGTGTCCGCCTCGTCCACCAGCAGGGTGGGCGGTTCGTCGGTGATCGAGCGGAAGATCGCCGCAGGCGTGGTGTTGATGGTGAGCATCGGCTCGTGGACCGTCTCGGTGAGCACGTCCAGGAGCCGTGACTTGCCGCACCGCTTCGCCGGCCCCACCACCGCCAGGCGCGGAGCGTGCTGCCACGCGGGCTGCAGATGCGTCGCCGCCACCCACAGCGTGACCGCGTCCAGCGCCTGCCGGGAGGGCAGGATCACGAACTCCGCTATCTGGACACGCAGTTCGTTCAGCAGCTCGGATCCGTACGTCGGCTCCGGGTCCGGTACCGCTTCCTCGGCGGGCTGATCCGCCGGGGCCGGGTCCGGCGCCCTGTCGTCGCCTGCTGGGGCGGCTTCGGGCGCGTGGTGGCCGGGCGCTGCCTCGGCGTCCTGGTCGCCGGGTCCACAGGCTGTGGACGCAGCGGGGTCCTGGGTGGGGCGCGGCTGGCCTGGGACGGCGACGGCGGGCCAGGCTGCGGCGGGCCGGGAGGCTGCGCCGCTGGGGTCGGTGGGCTTATGTTGGGACATGGAAATTCCTCACTCGGCGGCTCGGGGGCTATCCGGGCCTTGCCGTTGTTGACTGTCCTGGGATGGGCGGTGGCTAGGGTTTCCGATCGGCCCTCGGTGTTCGTAGCACCGGGGGCCTCACGCTTCTCGGGCGCGCGTCAGGTCATGGACCTGCGTCTCCTTCCTGCAAGCGACCTTCCGTACGGGTCTATGGGTTCGACTTGCTATCACGTAAATCCGGCCGCGCCACATCGCGCTCTGCCGTCTACTGTGTTCGCGTCCACTCGTCTCCAACCTCCTTGCGGTTGACTTTTTCAGTCTTATGAGGTCTAGTTAAGTCGAGAGATCGCCCCGTGTCAACCGAGAGGAGGTTGATAAAGTGAACCCCATGGAGACTCCCGATGGGCGGCTTAGTGGCGAAGCGCTGGTGGCGCACAATCTGCGTGTCCTGCGGAAGGCCGCCCGGCTCTCCCAGGAGGACGTCGCCGAGCGCATGAACCGGCTCGGCTTCAAGTTCCACCAGACGCAGGTCGCCAAGATCGAACGCAATGCGCGGCCCGTGCGCTACGACGAGGTCATCGGTCTGGCCAAGGCGCTCGGCGTCCCGCTGTTCCCCTTCATGACCGAGGCCGTCGCCAGTGAGGGCGAGCCCGAGTACGAGCTCCAGGAAGCCGCGTTCCGCGTCGAGGCGGCCGACCAGGAATGGAGAAACGCCCGCGACCTCGAACAGGCGGCGAAGGCCCGCCTGACAGAGGCGGAGCGCGAGTACGCGGAGATCGCCAAGCGTCTGGGCATCGAGGCCCCTGATTTCCAGCCCGACTTCGAGTTCTACCCCGCGCCTGACTCGCCCGATGACCCGCTCAGGAAGGACGCCGGCGAGCAGGCCCCCGACCAGTAACGGAGGCCCAGCGCAGACCTGCCGCAAGACCCCGGCGCTACGAACGCCGAGGGCCGCCGAGCGGCATCGCACCAACCCACCGCCCATCCCCGCACGTCAACACCGCGGCGCGTAGCCCACTGCGCCGCCGGAAGGAACACCCATGCCCACCACTGCCACCGCTATCGAGCGCAAGTGGTACACCACCGCTGAAGTCGCCGTGATGCTCGGCTTCGGCCTGTCCAAGACCAAGGCGCTCGTCCACTCCGGCGAGATCCGCTCCGTCAAAGTTGGACGCAGCCGCCGCATCCTGCCGGTCTGGGTCGACGAGTACGTCGCCCAGATCGTCGCCACTGACATGGAGCTGGCGGCATGAGCGGCAAGCGCGGTAACGGCGAGGGGTCCATCTACCCCTACCGCAACGGCTTCGCGGCGTACGCCTGGGTGACCACACCCATGGGCAAGCCCAGCCGTAAGTACGTCTATGGCAAGACCCGGCCCGAGGTCCACGACAAGTGGCTCAAGCTTCACACGGCGGCCAAGGCCGGCCCCGTGGCCACCAGCACGCCGACCCTGGAGCACTTCCTCGCCCACTGGCTGAAGGAGGAGGTGGAGGTCAATCTCAAGCCGCTGACCGCAGCGACCTACGAGACCGTGGTCCGCCTCTACATAACCCCCTTCCTCGGTGCCAAGCGGATCGAGAAGCTCAACGTCCGCGACGTGCGCGAGTGGCTCAACAAGCTCGCCGCCGCCTGCCAGTGCTGCGCGCAGGGCAAGGACGAGGCCCGGCCCGACGAGCGGCGGCGCTGCTGCGCGATCGGCAAGTGCTGCGGCAGGACGCTGGCCAGGCGGTCGGTCGGCGACGCCCGGACCGTTCTGCGCAGCGCGCTCACCTACGCGATGAGCGAGGAGATGATCTCCCGGAACGTCGCCCAGCTCGTCAAGATGGCCAAGCCCCGCAGCCACAAGGTCGTCCCGTGGTCGGTCGAGGAGGCCAGCCGCTTCCTCGAATCCGCCCGCACAGCCCGCGACCCGCTGTACGGGGCGTACGTGATGATCCTGGTCCTGGGCCTGCGGAAGGGGGAGGTGCTCGGGCTGGAGTGGTCGAACGTGCTGCTGGACCGCAACGAGGTCCTCATCCAGAAGCAGCTCCAGCGGGTGCGCCGCAGGCTGCTGCACTCGGAGACCAAGACCGAAGGATCGGAGGCTCTGCTCCCGCTGCCGGACATCTGCCGTGCCGCGCTGTTGCTGCGTCAGAAGAGCCGCGACGCGCACAAGCTGGCGGCCCGCGACCTGTGGACCGAGTCCGACCTCGTCTTCACGACCCGCTACGGCACACCGGTTGAGCCCCGGAACTTCAACCGGCGCTTCGCCTTCCGCTGTGCCGAGGCGGGGGTACGGCTGATCCGCGTCCACGACACCCGCCACACCTGCGGCTCGCTGCTGGCGGCCCTGGACGTCCACCCGCGCATCGCGATGCAGATCCTCCGGCATACGCAGATCTCGGTGACCATGGAGGTCTACACCCACGTGCCGTCGGAGCAGACGCGTAACGCGCTCCGCAAGCTCGGTGCGACGCTCGACGGCGGCCGAACCCAGGGGGCAGGCGGGGAAGGGCCGTTGCACTCCGCCTCCGATGGCGATCAGGAAGAGCTTGCATAGCTGCCGCGTTCGTAGCTGATCAAGTCAGGGCCCAGCCGGGATGATCCGGCTGGGCCTCTCCCATTGGGCGGGGGACCGAAGCATCGGATTGCCACGAGTTGCCCACGGAGACGGTGGTCGCTGGCCCTGCCCGCGTCCGCCATCGGTAGACGAACTTCCAGGGCCGCAGCCGATCGCCGCCATGAAAAATCTAACTTGACGACGTGAAGAAATTATCCTATGATGAGTACACCAATAAAACGTCGATCCCTTGGGGGAATCATGGCTGCATCTGATGATTTTGATCCTGAATCGCCAGAGTTCTCTACTTGGATCGACCTGGACAAGGCCGTCAAGGCCAACGGAGGCGTCCTGCGCGTCGCTATGTGGGCGCTTCGTGACATCGACGGCTATGGACGCCTTGGCGTGCGAGTCCTCACCAGCATTCACGACAAACTCGCCGACATCGGCGTTGGCCACCTGCCCTCCGATCTCCCCAACAACCAGAACCAGAACGTCGTCCTCTACAAGGTGAGCAGCGAAGCGGGTGCTGTCGTGGCGGCAGTCCGCAACGGCAGCAGTACCGGCGATGCGGAGGCAGCCCTTCGGCGCCTGAACACCTCTGACGCGGTGCAGGCGGAGAAGGCCAAGGACGCCAAACTTGCGGATCTTGCTGACAAGGTCGACGAGTTGGAGAGGGTGCTCGCCGGCTTCCGTGCGATCTTCGCTGAGGAGTGAGTGAGTCGAACCTGAAGAGAGCTGACCTTCGGGATCAGCGGATTACTCGACGCTGGGCAGCTTCGCGAGCGGGCCACGGGTCAGCTCGGCCTTCCTTGGCAGTGCCTGGCACGGCGCCGCCTGAATAGAACGCATATCCCAACCTAACGATGAAGGAGAACTGATGACCCAGCCCCGTCCACGTCTTACCGATGCACTATTTCAGTACGCGTATATGGGCCGTGTGCGCACCGCCGACGAGCGCCGACAAGGCACTGGCAATCCGGACTACATTGACAAACTGGCTGCCCTGGCGGAGGACGAGGACTGGGATGGTCTCGATGCCGGTTTCATGGGCGACAAGCGCATCCTCAAGAGCTACGTGTGGCTGACCTTCCAGCACGTTCAAGAAGATGGCCAGGTTCGAGAGAGCCCTGACGGCTCTCGTAGCGTCTTCAACACGGGTCTTGCGACCCGCCGGCAGGAGACGATCTACGGGGTCTTCATCCGAAACTCCGCTGGTGGACCGCAGGCGTGGCGCTTTGATAACTGGTATGAAGAAAGCCACAGGACTGTCCTTAACAACTTCCCGGACCTGCCGGACTTCGCGACCTATGCCAAGGAACCAGGCGACTACATCTACGACTGGACGCGCCGTCTCATAGTGAACTCTCGGCACGTAGTCGAAGACCACACGGAGCGCTTCCCGAGCGAACTACGAGGTAACCCCCATGGTGCCGAGTTGCAATTGGAGGCGGCCGTGAAGCGTGCGGAGAAGCGCGTACGGCGGACCTACAAGGCAGCCGTCCCGTTCTGGTACGTGAAGCAGAAGCAGGTCCAACTGCTGCTGCCGCTCTCCCTCAGCGACCAGAGCCGAGTGGACTTGGCTCTGGTCGTGTCCCGAGAAGGTGAGTACTACCGTGGGCACACCGTGCTCACGCCCGCGATGGCCTACAGCAACGCCCGTTTGCTCACTCGGCCGGACAGCGACTGGCTCCACCCGGTATCCACAGCCGAAGACGCCCCCGACGGCGCGTGACCCGTGGGCCGGGCAGATGCGGAGGACATGGCCTTCACCGGGTGGGTAGGGCGTGAGATCCGTCCGTCCGGAGTTTGGCTGTGGGCGGGTCCGACAACGCTCCAGCGGCGAGCGTCGGCCGGCCTGGCTGCTGGCGGTCGCTGAGGGCCGCTGTGGTTGCTGTACTTTTCTGCTGGCAGACGCGCCAGAGGCCCTACCGGATCTCTCCGATAGGGCCTCTGACCTGGGTCGGGGTGGCGGGATTTGAACCCACGGCCTCTTCGTCCCGAACGAAGCGCGCTACCAAGCTGCGCCACACCCCGGTCCTGCTGTGTCGGGCCATCTCCGGCGCGACGAGGATTACTCTAGCGGACCGGCTGCCGGAGACGAAATCCGGTTTATCGGCGTCAGGGGCGTCAGGCGCGCGTCAGGCGGTGCGTGGGGTCAGGGTGAGCAGGGTCGCCTCGGGGGGGCAGGCGAAGCGGACGGGGGTGTAGCGGTTGGCGCCGCAGCCGGCGGAGACGTGGAGGTAGGAGCGTTGGCCGGCGGCGGTGTGGGTGGAGAGGCCCTTGACGCGGTCGGTGTCGAGGTCGCAGTTGGTGACCAGGGCGCCGTAGAAGGGGATGCAGAGCTGCCCGCCGTGGGTGTGGCCGGCGAGGATGAGGGGGTAGCGGTCGGCGGTGAAGGCGTCGAGGACCCGCAGATAGGGGGCGTGCACTATGGCCAGGGAGAGGTCGGCGGAGGATTCGGCGCCGCCGGCGACCAGGCTGTAGCGGTCGCGCTTGATGTGGGGGTCGTCGAGGCCGGTGAGGGCGATCTCGTATGCCGTCTTCGAGCTTGAGGCGGCCGCGGGCGTTGGACAGGCCGACCCAGCCGGCGGTGTCGAAGGCGTCGCGGAGGTCTTCCCAGGGGTTGTGGACGACGTTGACGGCGGGCTCGTTCTTGCCGTTGAGGCCGTGCTGGCCGCGGGTGCGCTCGACGAGGTAGCGGGCGGGGTTGCGGGGCTTGGGGCCGTAGTAGTCGTTGGAGCCGAAGACGTAGGTGCCGGGGAACTCCATGAGGGGGCCGAGGGCGTCGAGGAGCTCGGGGACGCCTTCGGGGTCGGAGAGGTTGTCGCCGGTGTTGACGACGAAGTCGGGGCGCAGGGCGGCCAGGGACTGGAGCCAGCGGCGCTTCTTGTTCTGGCCGCTGACCATGTGGATGTCCGAGACCTGGAGTACGCGCAGCGGCCGCATTCCGGCGGGGAGTACGGGGATCTCCACCCGCCTCAGGCGGAAGGACCGTGATTCGATGCCGGCGGCGTAGGCCACGCAGGCCGCGCCGAGTGCCGTGATGCCAAGGGGGACTCCGTATCGCGCGCGCATGCCGTCCATGGTGGCAGACGGCCTGTCACATCATAAATTTTCCGCTGTCCCGCGGTCGACCTGGCAGACTCGATCGTATGACCACCACGCTCAAGCAGCGCCTCCACAACGACCTCACCGCCGCCATCAAGGGGCGGGACGAGCTGCGCTCCGCCACGCTCCGGCTGACGCTCACCGCGATCACCAAGGAGGAGGTCGCGGGCAAGCAGGCCCGGGAGCTGTCCGACGCCGAGGTGCTCAAGGTCATCGCCCGCGAGGAGAAGAAGCGCCGGGAGGCGGCCGATGCCTTCGAGCTGGGCGGCCGCAAGGAGTCGGCGGAGCGGGAGCTCGCGGAGGGCGAGGTGCTGCAGGCGTATCTGCCCAAGCAGCTCGGGGAAGACGAGCTGACGGAGATCGTCTCGCAGGCGATCAAGGAGTCCGGCGCCGAGGGGCCGCGGGCGATGGGCGCGGTCATGAAGATCGTGAACCCGAAGGTGGCCGGGCTGGCCGAGGGCGGCCGGGTCGCGGCCGAGGTGAAGAAGCAGCTGCTCGGCTGAGCCGCCTTCCGGGCCGCGCCCGGGCGGCCCGGTCGCCCGGGCGCCCGGCCGGTCCGGACACCGGAGTCCGGGTACGCGTAAGGGGCGCCCTCCCTTGAGGGCGCCCCTTACGCATGCCGCATGAGGTTCGCGGTCGCTAGCCCCGGCCGCCGTTGCCGTTGCCGCTGTTCCCGCCGTTGCTGTTGCTGCCGGTGGTGTCGAAGATGCCGCCGAGCAGGCCGGTGCTGTTGCTGTCGTCGCTGCCGGTGGTGTTGTCCCCGGTGCTCGACGTGTCGCCCTTGTCGTCGTCGTCGCTGTTGTCGTCCGTGACCGGGTCCTGGATCGCCACGGTCGGGAGGTTCGCGGAGGTCGTGCCGGACAGGGCGCCGCTCATGGCGGCCTTCCAGATCGGGCCCGGGGTGTCGGCGCCGAAGACCTTGGCGTGGTAGACGCCGCCGATGGTGATGTTGGTCATCTTGCGCTGGTGGGCGGGGTCGCCGACCCAGACCGCGCCGGCCATGTCGGAGGTGTAACCGACGAACCAGGCGGCGTAGCGGGAGTCGGTGGTGCCGGTCTTGCCCGCGCTGTCACGGTCGTCCAGACCGGCCTGCTGGCCGGTTCCGTCCTCGACCACACCCTTGAGGAGGGTGTTGAGGGTGGCGGCGGTCTTCTCCGACATCGCCCGCTCGCAGGAGGTCTTCGGCACGCTCAGCTTCTTGCCGTTCGAGTCGGTGATCGACTCGATGGCGGTGGGCGAGCAGTAGACGCCGCCGTTGGCGAAGGTGGCGTAGGCGTTCGCCATGGTCAGCGGGGTGACCTCCTGGGTGCCCAGGGTGATCGAGGGGACCTGGTCGATCTTCTTGCCGTCGGCGCGCTGGATGCCCATGGAGGTGGCCATCTTCGTCACCGAGCAGACCCCGATGTCACTGATGAGCTGGACGTAGTAGGTGTTGACCGACTTCGCGGTCGCCTCCTTCATGCCCATCGGGCCCTTCTCCGAGGAGTTCTCGTTCTCGACGGTGGCGCCCTCGGTGTTGGTCCAGTTGCCGCTGCAGGTGGAGACCGGGCTCGGGTAGTCCATCTGGTACGGCGCCGCGTAGACCTGCGAGGCGCTGGTGCCCTGCTCTATGGCGGCGGCCGCAGTGATCGCCTTGAAGGTGGAGCCTGGCTGGTAGCCGGCGCCGCCGCCGCGGTTGCGGTTCACCGAGTAGTTGATCGTGGTCTCGCCCTTGCTGATGCCGTACGGACGGGACTGACCCATGGCGAGGATCTTGCCGGTGCCGGGCTGGACGAGGGTGACGGCGGTGGCGACGGAGTCGCTCGCGTAGACGTGACTGCTGATCGCCGACCGGACCGAGGCCTGGGCCTTGGGGTCCAGGGTGGTCTTGATGGTGAGACCGCCGCGGTCCCAGCGCTTGGCGCGGGCGGCCTTGGTCTTGCCGAAGGTCTTGTCGTTGAGGAAGACCGCGCGTACGTAGTCGCAGAAGAAGCCCGCGCCGTTGACGGCGGTGATGCAGCCGCTCTTGGGCTTGCTGACCTTCAGGCCGAGCGGCTTGGCCTTCGCGGCGTCGGCGTCGGCCTGCGTGATGTCCTTGAGGTCGGCCATCCGCTGCAGCACGGTGTTGCGGCGCTTCTTGGCGGTCTGCGGGTCGTTGACCGGGTCGTACGTCGTCGGGGACTGGACGAGGCCGGCCAGCAGCGCGGACTGGGCCAGCGTGAGCTTCTTGGCGGAGGTGGAGAAGTAGCGCTTGGCGGCGGACTCCACGCCGTACGCCTGCTCGCCGAAGAAGGTGATGTTGAGGTAGTTCTCAAGGATCTTCTTCTTGCCCAGCTCCTTCTCCAGCTGGATGGCGTACTTCATCTCCTTGATCTTGCGACCGAGGGTCTGCTGCGTGGCCTGCGCGACCTTGGTCGCGTCGTCGCCGGCCTCCTCGATGAAGACGTTCTTCACGTACTGCTGGGTCAGGGTGGAGGCGCCCTGGGCGACGCCGCCGTCCTGGGCGTTCTTGTTGAGGGCGCGGAGGATGCCCTTGACGTCGATCGCGCCGTGCTCGTAGAAACGCGAGTCCTCGATGGCGACGATCGCCTGCCGCATGGTCTTGCTGACGTTCTTGAGCTGCACGACCTTGCGGTCCCGTGAGTAGACCGTGGCGATCAGACCACCGTCCGAGTCGAGGATCTGGCTGCTCTCACTCAGCGGTGGACGCTTCAGTTCACCCGGGAGGGAGTCGAACTCGGCCGCCGTGCCCTTCGCGGACAGGCCGAGCGCACCGGCGGCGGGCAACGCTATGCCCGCCAGCACGGCGCCCGACAGGACACTGACTCCGAGGAACTTGGCGGCCTGCTGGGCTGTGGAGAGCCCTCCGCCCGATCGCTTCTGACCCATGCAGGGCATCGTACGTTGCGATTCTTGGGACGGGCGGCCATCTGTTCGCCTACCCTGTAACAAGACGGAAGCGACCCGCAGCGTGCTTCTGTCCACCCCCGTCACTCTTGTGGGTGATGAGAACTGTCCGAATTCCTGTCATATGCCATAGGTCTCGGACGCTGGAATCTTCGAAATGTCCGGCTATCGCCACCCAGGTCGGATATGTCGCCAGCTCACTCCCATGGGTGATCTGCCGCGTACCCATAGTCCGTTCGGGCCATTCAAGATTGGGCCTGAAAGGGCTGTTGCGCCGTGCCCACCTTCCGTAACGTCCTCAACTGGCGGCGGCGAATATGCCGCTCGCCGCCGTGGGGGAGCCTCGATTCGGGAGAGGACGGCGCCAGCATGAGCAGCTGGGTAACCGACTGGAGCACGCAGGCCGCGTGCCGCACAACGGATCCGGACGAGCTTTTCGTCCAGGGAGCCGCCCAGAACAGGGCCAAGGCGGTGTGCACCGGCTGCCCGGTGCGTACCGAGTGCCTGGCGGACGCCCTCGACAACCGCGTCGAGTTCGGCGTCTGGGGCGGCATGACGGAGCGGGAACGCAGGGCGCTGCTGCGCCGGCGTCCCACGGTCACCTCGTGGCGCGAGCTACTGGAGACCGCGCGCACCGAGTACGAACGCAGCACGGGTGTGCTGCCGTTCGACGAGCTGGGTGATGACGAGTACGGCGACTACGCCGCAGTCGGCTGACCGTGCGCGAGGCGCTCGCCGATCTCGCGCAGGCCCTCCAGGTCGTGCACGTCACCGGGCAGCGCGGCCACGTCCACCATCGGCACCTCCGGGTGCACGGAGACGAACCGGCTGCGGGTGCGGCGCTCGCGCGCGACCAGCTGCATCCGCTCCGCATGCAGCCGCAGCAGACCGGCGGCGAGGCGGTGTGGGTCGGGTACGTCGTGCCCGGGTTCGGTTCCTGATTCGGGAGAGGTCCCGGGTCCGGGGTCGGGAGAGGTGCCGGCGGCCTTGCGGTTGTTACGGACCTGAGCCTTCCCGTCCGGATGATCCACAATGCCACCGCTTTGAAGATTTTCTGCTGATTCGTCGAACTCCCCGCTGGGGAGGGGAGTTGACGGAGTGTCCGCCCGGGGTGGCTCGTTTTCGGCGAGGTCCTCTTCCAGGGCCTCTGCCGCGGCCGTCGCCCGCTCGGCCGTCAGCTGTGCGGCCCCGCTCCCGTGCACACGGTTGAGCACCAGGCCCGCCAGCGGCATGTCCTCGGCCGCCAGCCGTTCCACGAAGTACGAGGCCTCGCGCAGCGCGTCCCGCTCCGGCGCCGCCACCACCAGGAACGCGGTGCCGTTGGCCTGCAGGAGCTTGTACGTGGCGTCCGCCCGCTTGCGGAAGCCGCCGAACATCGAGTCCATGGCCGCCACGAAGGTCTGCACGTCGCTCAACAACTGCGTTCCCACGACCTTGTTGAGGGTGCCGGCCATCATCGACATCCCCATGTTGAGGAACTTCACCCCGGCCCGGCCGCCGACCTTCGCCGGGGCCATCAGCAGCCGGATGAACCGCCCGTCCAGGAAGGACCCGAGGCGCTTGGGGGCGTCCAGGAAGTCCAGCGCGGACCGGCTGGGCGGGGTGTCCACGATGATCAGGTCCCACTCGTCGAGCGCCCGCAGCTGGCCCAGCTTCTCCATGGCCATGTACTCCTGCGTGCCCGCGAACCCCGCCGAAAGCGACTGGTAGAAGGGGTTGTCCAGGATCGCCCGGGCCCGGTCGGGATCGCTGTGCTGAAGCACCACCTCGTCGAAGGTCCGCTTCATGTCCAGCATCATCGCGTGCAGTTCGCCGCCGGCCGACTCGTCGACGCCGGCCACCCGGCGCGGGGTGTTGTCCAGTTCGCTCAGCCCCATGGACTGCGCCAGCCGCCGCGCCGGGTCGATGGTGAGCACCACGGCCTTGCGGCCGCGCTCGGCGGCCCGTACGCCCAGGGCGGCGGCCGTGGTGGTCTTGCCGACGCCGCCCGAGCCGCAGCAGACCAGGATCCGGGTCCGCGGATCGTCGAGCAGGGGGTCGATCGCCAATACCGGACTCTCCAGACTCATGCGACTCCCAGCCCCTGCTTACGTAGATTTTCAGCCAATCTGTAGAGCCCGCCGAGGTCGATTCCGTCCCCCAGCAGCTCCAGTTCGTACGTCGGCAGTCCGAGCGCCGACAGCTCCTCGCGCTCCCGCCCCTCCAGGGCCACCCGCTCGGCGTGCTCATGGGCCTGCGCGAGCAGCGGGTCCACCAGGCGCTCCGCGAGGCCGCCCCGGCGGGCGCCGCCCAGACCGGCCTGCGAGAGGGCCTTGGCGACGGCTGTGCGCTGTCCGTTGGCCGCCGCGCACACCGCCTCGGAGTCCAGGACCACCGGCCGCACCATGTTGATCACCACGCCGCCGACCGGGAGCCCGGCTCCGCGCAGCTCGGCGACGCCGTCCACGGTCTCCTGGACCGGCATCTCCTCCAGCAGCGTCACCAGATGGACCGCGGTCTCCGGCGACTTCATCACCCGCATCACGGCCTGCGCCTGGTTGTATATGGGCCCGATCCTGGCCAGGCCCGCCACCTCGTCGTTGACGTTGAGGAAGCGGGTGATCCGGCCGGTCGGCGGGGCGTCCATCACCACCGCGTCGTACGTCCGCCAGCCCGCCTTGTCCTTGCGGCGGACGGCCTCGCAGGCCTTGCCGGTCAGCAGCACGTCGCGCAGCCCGGGCGCGACGGTCGTCGCGAAGTCGATCGCGCCGAGCTTCTTGAGGGCCCGGCCGGCCCGGCCGAGCTTGTAGAACATGTCGAGGTAGTCCAGCAGCGCCTGCTCCGGATCGATGGCGAGGGCGTGCACCTCGCCTCCGCCCGGTGCGACGGCGATCTTCCGCTCCTCGTACGGCAGCGCCTCCGTCTCGAAGACCTGCGCGATGCCCTGCCGTCCCTCGACCTCGACGAGCAGGATCCGCCTCCCCTCGCCGGCCAGCGCGAGCGCGAGCGCCGCGGCGACCGTGGTCTTCCCTGTCCCGCCCTTACCCGTCACGATATGGAGCCTGATACTCACATCTTCGAGCCTAACCAGTCCGGCACCGCCCTACGCGCGGGGCCGTCCGGCTGATCGACGGGCAGGCACTAAAGTCCCTGTCATGGCTAAGTGGGAATACGCGACCGTGCCGCTGCTTGTGCACGCGACGAAGCAGATTCTGGACACCTGGGGCGAGGACGGCTGGGAGCTGGTCCAGGTCGTGCCCGGGCCCAACAACCCCGAGCAGCTCGTCGCCTACTTCAAGCGCGAGAAGCAGGCATGAGCGCGGTCGAGGCCCGGCTCGCCGAGCTGGGGCTGACCCTGCCGGCGGTCGCCGCCCCGCTCGCGGCGTACGTCCCGGCGGTGCGCTCGGGCCGGTACGTCTTCACGGCGGGCCAGCTTCCGCTGGTCGAGGGCAAGCTGCCGCTGACCGGCAAGGTCGGCGCGGAGGTCACCGCCGAGGAGGCGAAGGAGCTGGCGCGCACGGCGGCGCTCAACGGGCTCGCCGCGGTCAAGTCGGTCGTCGGTGACCTCGATCTGGTCAAGCGGGTCGTCAAGGTCACCGGTTTCGTCGCCTCCGCCCCCGACTTCACCGGGCAGCCCGGCGTCGTCAACGGCGCCAGCGAGCTGCTCGGCGAGGTGCTGGGCGAGGCCGGCATCCACGCGCGCAGCGCGGTGGGCGTCGCGGTGCTCCCGCTGGACGCGCCGGTCGAGATCGAGCTCCAGGTCGAGCTGGCGGAGTAGGGCCGAGCCGCCGGAACCGGGGGAGGGGCCGACCGGGATGAGCCCGACCGGGGCGGCCCTTCACGTGGGGCACCCTCGAACATCCGCGCGCGAGCGCATAGCATCCGCCCCATGACCACCACGAGCGGCCAGTGGTTTCCGGCCAGCTGGCCGGAGCGGATCAGAGCACTGGCGGAAGGCCGTCTGACGCCCGTCGCCCCGCGCCGGGCGGCGACGGTGATGCTGCTGCGCGACACCCCCGCCGGGGCCGGCCCCGCGGTGCACATGCTGCGCAGACGGTCCTCGATGGCCTTCGCCGCGGGGGCGTACGCCTACCCCGGCGGCGGGGTCGACCCGCGCGACGAACGTCCGGTCGGCTGGGCGGGCCCGGATCTGGGGACCTGGGCGGCCGGGCTCGGGGTGGATCCGGCGTCCGCGCAGGCCGTGGTGTGCGCGGCGGTACGGGAGACGTTCGAGGAGTCCGGAGTGCTGCTGGCGGGGCCGGACGAGGCCTCGGTGGTCGAGGACACCACCGCCGACGACTGGGAGGCCGACCGGCGTGCCCTGGTCACCCGGGAGCTGTCCTTCGCCGACTTCCTGGCCCGCCGCTCCCTCGTCCTGCGGTCGGATCTGCTCGGGCCCTGGGCGCGGTGGATCACCCCGGAGTTCGAGGAGCGCCGGTACGACACCTGGTTCTTCGTGGCGCTGCTGCCCGCGGGCCAGCGCACCCGGGACGTGTCCGGCGAGGCGGACCGTACGGAGTGGCTGCGCCCGGCCGACGCGGCCGCCGCCTACGACCGGGGCGAGCTGACCATGATGCCGCCGACCATCGCGACGCTGCGCGCGCTGGCGCCGTACGGTACGGCCGCGGAGGCCCTGGCGGGCGCGCCGGGCCGGGACATGACCCCGGTGCTGGCACGGGCCGACCTCGACGGTGACGGCGGCGAGATCGTACTGAGCTGGCCCGGGCACGCGGAGTTCACCAGGCGCATCGGCCCGGGAGCCGCCGAATGACCGCGGCGATCCTGCCCGGTGCTCCCCGGCCCTCGGTCGGCGGAGCTGCGACGGCCCGCGCGCACTGCGTACTGGCGCCGAATCCCTCGCCCATGACGCTGGACGGCACCAACACCTGGATCGTGAGCGAGCCGGACTCCGAGCTGGCGGTCGTCATCGACCCCGGCCCGCTGGACGAGGCGCACCTCGCCCGGGTCGTCAGCACCGCGGACTCCCTGGGCAAGCGGATCGCCCTGACGCTGCTGACCCACGGCCATCCGGACCACGCCGAGGGCGCCGCCCGTCTCGCCGAGCTGACGCGGACCCATGTACGGTCCCTGGACCCGGAGCTGAGGCTCGGCGACGAGGGGCTGGCGGCGGGCGACACGGTCACCACCGGCGGCCTGGAGCTGCGCGTCGTGCCCACCCCCGGGCACACCGCCGACTCGCTCTCGTTCCATCTGCCCGCCGACGGCGCCGTGCTGACCGGCGACACCGTCCTTGGACGCGGCACCACCCTGGTCGCGCACCCCGACGGCCGGCTCGGCGACTACCTGGACTCGCTGCGCAGGCTCCAGCGCCTCACCATGGACGGCGGCGTCGACACGGTGCTCCCCGGCCACGGCCCGGTGCTGGCGGACGCGCGCGGCGCCGTGGAGTTCTACCTCGCCCATCGCGCGAACCGCCTCGCGCAGGTCGAGACGGCGGTGGAGGCGGGCTGCGCCACCGCGCAGCAGGTCGTCGCCCGTGTCTACGCCGATGTCGACCGGGCGCTGTGGCCGGCCGCCGAGCTGTCGGTGCGGGCGCAGTTGGACTACCTGCGCGAGCACGGGCTGATCTGAGCATGCGCGAGGGGCCCTGCGCCGTCCGTGGACGGCGCAGGGCCCCTCGCGCGTGTATGCGTGCGCGCGGCGGTCAGCGCGACCGCTTCGCCAGCCGCTCCACGTCGAGCAGGATGACCGCGCGGGCCTCCAGCCGCAGCCAGCCACGGCCCGCGAAGTCGGCGAGCGCCTTGTTGACCGTCTCCCGGGAGGCGCCGACGAGCTGGGCGAGCTCCTCCTGGGTGAGGTCGTGGACGACGTGGATGCCTTCCTCGGACTGCACGCCGAAGCGGCGCGACAGGTCGAGCAGGGCCTTGGCGACCCGGCCCGGCACATCGGAGAAGACCAGGTCGGACATGACGTCGTTGGTACGGCGCAGCCGGCGGGCGACCGCCCGCAGCAGCGCCGTGGCGACCTCGGGGCGGGCGTTGAGCCAGGGCTGGAGGTCGCCGTGGCCCAGACCGAGCAGCTTGAGCTCGGTCAGGGCGGTGGCGGTCGCCGTGCGCGGGCCGGGGTCGAAGAGCGACAGCTCACCGATCAGTTCTCCCGGGCCGATGACGGCGAGCATGTTCTCGCGGCCGTCGGGGGAGGTGCGGTGCAGCTTCACCTTGCCCTCGGTGACGACGTACAGCCGGTCCCCGGGGTCGCCCTCGTGGAACAGCGAGTCACCGCGTGCCAGCGTGACCTCCGTCATGGAGGCGCGCAGTTCAGCGGCCTGCTCATCGTCGAGCGCCGCGAAAAGCGGTGCGCGCCGCAGAACGTCGTCCACGTGCTCTCTCCTTGTCGGGCCCATATGCTTTCCGGACCATCATGCCGTACGGCAAAACAGTGCGATCAATCACAAGTCTGTCTTATGTGTGCGCGGGGTTGTCTCCCGGGGGTCCGTTCGGGTGCGGGATCTTGGTGGTCCGGGGCGGATGTCAGTGCCTGGCCTTAGGCTGGCCGGGTGTCCGATACGCCGAGTGCGCAGAAGAAACGGCAGGGCGGTACGGCCGCCCGGGTGAAGGCCGTGCCGGATTCAGCTCTGAGCGAACAGCCCGGGAAGCCCGAGTCGCGTCTCGCCCTGGTGCGCCGGGCGCGGCGGATCAACCGCGAGCTGGCGGAGGCCTATCCGTACGCCCACCCCGAGCTGGACTTCGAGAATCCGTTCCAGCTCCTGGTCGCCACGGTGCTGTCCGCGCAGACCACCGACCTGCGCGTCAACCAGACCACCCCCGCGCTCTTCGCGAAGTATCCGACGCCCGAGGAACTGGCCGCCGCCGACCCGGAGGAGCTGGAGCAGATCATCCGCCCGACCGGCTTCTTCCGGGCCAAGGCGAGATCGCTGCTGGGGCTCTCCGCGGCGCTGCGCGACCGCTTCGGCGGCGAGGTCCCCGGGAGGCTGAGCGACCTGGTCACGCTCCCCGGCGTGGGCCGCAAGACCGCCAACGTGGTGCTGGGCAACGCCTTCGGGGTGCCGGGCATCACCGTCGACACCCACTTCGGGCGGCTGGTGCGCCGCTTCGGATGGACGCGGTCGGAGGATCCGGAGAAGGTCGAGCAGGAGATCGGCGAGCTCTTCCCCAGAAGCGAGTGGACGATGCTGTCGCACCGGTTGATCTTCCACGGCCGCCGCGTCTGCCACTCCCGCCGGCCCGCCTGCGGTGCCTGCCCGGTCGCCCCGCTCTGCCCGGCGTACGGAGAGGGCGAGACCGACCCGGAGAAGGCCGGGAAACTGCTGAAGTACGAACTGGGCGGCGCCCCGGGCCAGCGGCTGAAGCCGCCGCCGGGCTTCCCCGGCAAGGCCGCGCCGCCGCTGGGGGTTGAGTGACAAGAGCACGCGAGACGTACGAGGGCGCGGTGACCGTCACCGCCGACGGTCTGCCCGACTGGCTGCACCCGGTCGCCCGCGCGGCCGACGGCGTACTGCCGGAGCAACTGAGCCGCTTTCTGCCACCGGCGGACGGCGGCCGGGCCTCGGCGGTGCTGATCCTCTTCGGGCAGGGCGCCGACGGTCCCGAACTGCTGCTCATGGAGCGGTCCAGCTCCCTGCGCTCGCACGCCGGGCAGACCTCCTTCCCCGGCGGGGCGCTGGATCCGCAGGACGGCGACCCGGAGCGCGAGGGGCCGTTGCGGGCCGCGCTGCGCGAGGCGGAGGAGGAGACCGGCCTCGATCCGTCCGGTGTGCAGGTCTTCGCGGTGCTGCCCCGGCTCTACATCCCGGTCAGCGGCTTCGTGGTGACACCGGTGCTGGGCTGGTGGCGCAGACCGAGCCCGTTCGGCGCGGTCGATCCCGCCGAGACCGCCCGGGTCTTCACGGTGCCGGTCGCCGATCTCACCGACCCGGCGAACCGGACGTCCGTCGTGCACCCCAGCGGCTACCGGGGACCGGCCTTCGAGGTCGGGGGCGCCCTCGTGTGGGGCTTTACAGCGGGACTGATCGACCGAATCCTGCACTTCGCGGGCTGGGAGCGAAGTTGGGATCGTACAAAGTCCGTCCCGCTGGGATGATCCCCCGTGAGACGGTGTCCGGGTGAACGTGCTGGATGTCGTACTACTGCTCGCCGCCGTGTGGTTCGCGGTCATCGGCTACCGCCAGGGCTTCATCGTCGGCGTCATGTCGGTGATCGGCTTCCTCGGCGGTGGTCTGATCGCGGTCTACCTGCTGCCGGTCCTCTGGGGCGAGGTCACGGGCAACGCCACGCCGGGCACGGTCGCGGTGGTCGCCGCCGTGGTGCTGGTCATCGTCTGCGCCTCGGTCGGTCAGGCGTTCACCACCCACCTGGGCAACAAGGTCCGTACGCACGTCAGCTGGTCGCCGGCGCGCGCGATCGACGCGATCGGCGGCGCGCTGGTGAACGTCGTGGCGATGCTGCTGGTCGCCTGGCTGATCGGTTCGGCACTGGCCACCACCACGCTGCCGACGCTGGGCCGCGAGGTGCGCTCGTCCAAGGTGCTGCTCGGTGTCGCCCGGGTCGTACCGCAGCAGGCCGACACCTGGTTCGCCGACTTCAGTTCGACGCTCGCGCAGAACGGCCTGCCGCAGGTCTTCACGCCCTTCGCCAACGAGCCGATCACCGATGTGCCGGCCCCCGACGAGACGTTGACCACCAGCAGTGTGGTCAGCCAGGCCAGAAAGAGCATCGTCAAGGTGGTCGGCACCGCCTCCAGTTGCGGAAAGATCCTCGAAGGCAGCGGCTTCGTCTTCGCCAAGCACCGCGTCATGACCAATGCGCACGTCGTCGGCGGTGTCGACGAGCCGACCGTCCAGATCGGCGGCGAGGGCCGGCTCTACGACGCCAAGATCGTGCTCTACGACTGGCAGCGCGACATCGCCGTCCTGGACGTCCCCTCGCTCGACGCGCCCGCGCTCCAGTTCAGCGGGACCGACGCCAGGACCCGTGACGACGCCATCGTGGCCGGCTTCCCGGAGAACGGCGCCTTCGACGTCCGGGCCGCCCGCGTGCGCAACCGCATCCCGGCCACCGGCCCCGACATCTACCGGCGCGGCACCGTCAAGCGCGATGTCTACTCGCTCTACACCACGGTCCGCCAGGGCAACTCCGGTGGCCCGCTGCTCACTCCGGAGGGCAAGGTCTACGGAGTCGTCTTCGCCAAGTCCCTCGACGACGCGACAACCGGCTACGCCCTGACGGCCGATGAGGTGGCACCCGACGCGAACATCGGGGCGAAGGCGGTCGGCGAGGTGGACAGCCAGGGCTGCGCGCTCTGACCGACCGATACCCCGACACAGACACCGACCGACACCCCGAAACAGACCCCGACGAGCACCCGCACCTGCACCGACGAGCACCCGGCACCTGCACCGACGGGCATCGGCACGTGCACCGAAACCGCCCCGGCACGTGCCCCGGCGGCGCGGCGGCCCGGCCGCGCCTAGTCGCTGCGCACGTGGCGCAGCCGCGCACCGACCCAGCGGGCGCGGCGCCTCAGGATGAGGGGGATCCCGATGCGGGAGTCCTCCGTACGGTGATCCGGGGTGCCGTTCCCGGGGAAACTCCGGGCGGCCGAGGCCGCTGCGGAGCCGCGATTGCGTGACACGTCACGGTAGTCGTGCGTCCAGCCCATACCGAGCTACGTGCCCGCGCCCCGAGGTCCATAATCTCCCGGGGGTCAATCAATTGGCGTATGCGTCCGGCATTTGGCTGATGGTCATATGAGCGTAACGCGGCTTTGCGCAGCGACACCCAGCCGTTGCCTAGCGGTCCGGCTCGGGGTCCTTGAGCCAGTTGATGAGCTCCGTCGAGAACGCCACCGGGTCCTCCTCGTGCGGGAAGTGCCCCAGTCCGTCGAAGAGCCGCCAGCGGTAGGGCGCCTCCACGTACGCCCCGCTGCCCGCCGCCGAACGCGTGCGCATCACGGGGTCGAGCGAGCCGTGCAGATGCAGCGTCGGCACGCGCAGCGGCCGCTTCATCCGGCGGTTGAACTGAAAACCGTCGAAGCGCGCCAGCGACCGCACCATCCACCGGTACGGCTCGACGGCGCAGTGCGCGGTCGACGGGATGGACATCGCCCGGCGGTAGGTGTCCACCGCCTCGTCTTCCGGCAGCCGGGGGCCGGACCAGTCCCGGATCAGCCGTCCGACCAGCGCGGCGTCGTCCGCGACCAGCTGCCGTTCGGGAATCCACGGCCGCTGGAAGCCCCACACGTACGACCCGGCGGCCGTCTGCCGGTAGTCCCCCAGCATGGCCGCCCGCCAGCGCCTCGGGTGCGGCATCGAGCACACCGCGAGCCGCCGCACCAGCTTCGGCCGCATCACCGCCGCCGTCCAGGCCAGATAGCCGCCCAGGTCATGGCCGACCAGCGCGGCGTCCGGCTCACCGAGCGAACGGATCACGCCGGTGACGTCCAGCGCCAGGTTCGCCGGGTCGTAGCCGCGCGGTGTGCGGTCGCTGCCGCCCACCCCGCGCAGATCCATCGCCACCGCCCGGAAACCGGCCTCGGCGAGCGCGGGCAGCTGCTCCCGCCAGGTCCACCAGAACTGCGGGAAGCCGTGCAGCAGCAGCACCAGCGGCCCGTCGCCCATCTCGGCGATGTGGAAGCGGGCGCCGTTCGCGGCGACATCCCGGTGGGTCCAGGGCCCGTCGATCCGCACGAGCTCGGAGCCCGAGGGCCCCGAGAGACCAGAAGGATGATCAGCGACCGTCATAGCGAGGAGCCTGTCACACCTTTACGTCCACCGTGTTGCCGGACCCGGCCGGCAGGGCGGGGTCCAGCGGGGCCGGACGGGGATGCGGCTTCACGTTCTGCAGCACGGCGGCCGTCTGCTTGGCCGAGGCGATGGACCGTTCCGGCTTCTTGATCTTGTTGAACTTGCCCTTCGCGAAGAGCCCCAGCACCGCGGCCAGCAGCAGAAACGCGACGCCCACGATCAGGAAGGACCAGGCCAGCCCCAGCCCCAGGTTGTGGATCCCGTACGCCGCCGCGAAGCTCAGCACCGGCAGCGCGAACAGGGCCAGCACCCCGGCGGCCGTGATGGCCCCGCCACCGACCGCGCCCCGCTTGACGTCCTCCCGCAGCTCCGCCTTGGCGAGGGCGATCTCCTCGTGCACCAGGGCGGACATCTCCGCCGTGGCCGAGGCGAACAGTTGGCCGAGGCTCCGTCCCTCGGGTCCGGCCTCGTCCGCTGCGCTCATCGCGTCCTCCGTTGGTTGGTCGTGGGTCATGGTGGGCTGTCCCGCGAGCGGTACGTACCCGTGGGCGGTACCCGCCCACGAACGGTACGTACCCGCTACCCCCCGATCATGCCTGACGCTCAGTCGTCGCCGCCCCTGCTGCGCGCCACTTCGGCGAGGCGTCGGTGCTCGGCGGCCTTCGCCTCGTGGATCGCGGCCATGCGGAGGTGATAGGCCGGGTTGTCCTGCTCGTACACGTCCGGGATGCCGTCCAGGTCCTCGTCACGCTCCTCGTCGTCGACGAGACGGCGGTACCGGGAGTTGCGCAGTTTCAGCAGCACGCTCGCGACCACCGCCGCCAGGAGCGAACCGATCAGCACCGCGGCCTTGATCTCCGCGGCCAGTACCGGGTCCTCGTCGAAGGCGAGTTCGCCGATCAGCAGCGACACCGTGAAGCCGATCCCGGCCAGCGACGCCACCGCGAGCACATCCGCCCAGGCCAGGTCCGCATTGAGTTCGGCCCTGGTGAACCGTGCCGTCAGCCAGGTGCCGCCGAACACCCCGACCGTCTTGCCGACCAGCAGGCCCAGCACCACACCCAGGGTCTCGGGCCGGGAGAACACATCGGCCAGCGCGCCCCCCGACACCGCCACCCCGGCCGAGAACAGCGCGAACAGCGGTACCGCCAGCCCGGCCGACAGCGGACGCACCAGATGCTCGATGTGCTCGCCCGGCGACTGCGCCTCGCCCTCCCGCCGGTGACAGCGCAGCATCAGGCCCATCGCCACGCCCGCGATCGTCGCGTGCACCCCGCTGGCGTGCATCAGCGTCCAGTTGGCCAGCGCCAGGGGGACGTAGATGTACCAGCCGTGCACCTCCTTGCGCAGCAGCAGCCAGAACAGGACCAGTCCGGCCAGGGCCAGGCCGAGCGCGGCCAGGTCGATGCTGGAGGTGAAGAAGATCGCGATGATCAGGATGGCGAGAAGGTCGTCCACGACGGCCAGCGTCAGCAGGAAGGCCCGCAGTGCCGAGGGCAGCGAGGTCCCGATCACCGCCAGCACGGCCAGCGCGAACGCGATGTCGGTGGCCGTGGGCACCGCCCAGCCCTGCAACGATCCGCCGCCGGCGGCGTTCACGACCGTGTAGACCAGGGCCGGTACCGCCATCCCGCACACCGCCGCGACCACCGGCAGGGCCGCCGCCGCGGGGCTGCGCAGCTCGCCGGCGACCAGTTCGCGCTTCAGCTCGATTCCGGCGACGAAGAAGAAGACCGCCAGCAGCCCGTCCGCCGCCCAGTGCCCGACGGAAAGGTCCAGCCGCAGCGCGGCCGGCCCGAAGTGGAAGTCGACGGTCGAGGTGTAGGTGTCACCGGCCGGGCTGTTCGCCCAGACCAGCGCCGTCACCGCCGCCAGGAGCAGCAGCATGCCGCCGGTGGTCTCGGTGCGCAGCGCGTCCGCGAGGTAGTTGCGCTCCGGCAGCGAGAGACGGCCGAGGAAGACGGACCGGCGGGGCGGGGGCGGGGGCGGGGGCGCTGTCATCGGAGAGGCCTCCTGGGCGGTGCGGCTGGATACACGTGATCTGTGTGCCGACCGGACTTCCCGGCGCCCCTGATTCTTGTCGCGGCTCCTGCGCGACGTATGGCCGGCTTAGCCGGAACGGGTGAGGGGGCCTCCGGGTTCCGTCCCGCAGGCCCCCTCACCCGTTCCGGGCTCAGTCCTCGCTTGTGGCGGAGGGCAGCTTGCTCTGGATGAGGTCCATGACCGTGGAGTCCGTCAGGGTGGTGACGTCACCCAGTTCGCGGTTCTCGGCGACGTCGCGCAGCAGCCGGCGCATGATCTTCCCGGAGCGGGTCTTGGGCAGTTCGGCCACCGGCAGGATCCGCTTGGGCTTGGCGATGGGGCCGAGGACGGTGGCGACATGCGCACGCAGTTCGTCGACCAGGCCCTCGGTCTCGGAGACGTTGCCGCGCAGGATGACGAAGGCGACGATGGCCTGGCCCGTGGTGGCGTCGGTGGCACCGACGACGGCGGCCTCGGCGACCGAGGGGTGGGAGACGAGGGCGGACTCGACCTCGGTGGTCGAGATGTTGTGTCCGGAGACCAGCATCACGTCGTCCACCCGGCCGAGCAGCCAGATGTCGCCGTCGTCGTCCTTCTTGGCCCCGTCACCGGCGAAGTAGCGGCCCTCGAAACGGGACCAGTAGGTGTCCAGGTAGCGCTGGTCGTCGCCCCAGATCGTCCGGAGCATCGCGGGCCAGGGCTCGGTGAGCACCAGGTACCCGCCGGAGCCGTCGGGCACCTCGTTGGCGTCGTCGTCCACGACGGTCGCGGCGATGCCCGGCAGGGCGCGCTGCGCGGAGCCGGGCTTGGTCTCGGTGACGCCGGGCAGCGGCGAGATCATCATGGCGCCGGTCTCGGTCTGCCACCAGGTGTCGACGATCGGGGTCTTTCCCGCGCCGATGTGCTCGCGGTACCAGATCCACGCCTCGGGGTTGATCGGCTCGCCGACCGAACCCAGCACGCGCAGCGAGGACAGGTCGAACTTCGCGGGGATGTCGTCGCCCCACTTCATGAACGTACGGATGGCCGTCGGCGCGGTGTAGAGGATGGTGACGCCGTACTTCTGCACGATCTCCCAGAAGCGCCCCTGGTGCGGGGTGTCGGGGGTGCCCTCGTACATCACCTGGGTGGCGCCGTTGGCGAGCGGCCCGTAGACGATGTAGGAGTGGCCGGTGACCCAGCCGATGTCGGCGGTGCACCAGTAGACGTCGGTCTCGGGCTTGAGGTCGAAGACGGCGTGGTGGGTGTAGGCCACCTGGGTGAGGTAGCCGCCGGAGGTGTGCAGGATGCCCTTGGGCCTGCCGGTGGTGCCGGAGGTGTACAGGATGAACAGCGGCTGCTCGGCCCCGAAGGCCTGCGGGGTGTGCTCGGCGGACTGCTGTTCCACCGTCTCGTGCCACCACAGGTCGCGGCCCTCGGTCCAGGCGACGTCCTGGCCGGTGCGGCGTACGACCAGCACGTTGCGCACCGAGTCGACGCGCCCCACGGCGTCGTCGACAGCGGGCTTGAGAGCCATTGCCTTGCCGCGCCGCCAGCCGCCGTCGGAGGTGATGACCAGCTTGGCGTCGGCGTCCTCGATACGGGTGGCGAGCGCGTCGGCGGAGAAACCGCCGAAGACCACGGAGTGCGCGGCGCCGATGCGGGCGCAGGCCAGCATGGCCACGACGGCCTCGGGGATCATCGGCAGATAGACCGCCACCCGGTCGCCGGCCTGGACGCCCAGCTCGGTGAGGGCGTTGGCCGCCTTGCAGACCTCGTCCTTCAGCTCGGCGTAGGTGATGGCGCGGCTGTCGCCGGGCTCGCCCTCGAAGTGGATCGCCACCCGGTCGCCCAGGCCGGCCTCGACATGCCGGTCGACGCAGTTGTACGCCACGTTGAGCGTGCCGTCGGCGAACCACTTGGCGAACGGGGGGTTCGACCAGTCCAGCGTCTCGGCCGGCTCGGTCGTCCAGGTCAGCCGTCTCGCCTGCTCCGCCCAGAAGCCCAGCCGGTCCGCCTTGGCCTGCGCATACGCGTCCGCGGTGACATTCGCGGCCGCCGCCAGTTCGGCGGGCGGGGCGAACCGGCGCTCCTCCTTCAGGAGGTTGGCAAGGCTCTCGTTGCTCACAGTGTCTCCTTCGGCATGCTCCCGTGTGTCCCAGGTCATAGCTCATCAGTCGGGGCGGCCCATGACAAGGGCCGCCCGAAATTGGTTTAGACCTGTTCTGTCACAGCGCCGTTCTGCCGCAACGCCCGTACCCGGGGCGGCCGGGTACGGGCGAGGAAACGAGCGGCACGACGACAGGAGACGGACCGCGGTCGTTCACACCGGATCCAGGACCTCCGGCACCTCCGGCCGCACCGCGGTGAAAGTGCTGGACGGCCGGTCCAGGACATAGGCCTGGGCCTCGGCCACATGGAAGTACATGCCGTGCAGCTGGAGGGTGCCCTCGGCCACCCGGCGGGCGACGCAGGGGTGCGCCATGAGGTGGTCGAGCTGCTGCATGACGTTGACCAGGGCGAGGCGTTCCAGGTCGTCGGCGACCGGGCGGTCGGCGAGGGCGACCTCGCCGCGGCCGATCCGGCCGATCCGGCCCAGCCGGGCGAGGGACGGCCGGCCGTGCCGGAGCCAGCGGGCCAGCGGCGTCTGGGCGCCGGGCTCATGGCCGTTGCCACCGAGCAGCGCCTGCATGGCCCCGCAGCCGGAGTGCCCGCAGACGGTGATGCTGCCGACCTTCAGCACATCCACCGCGTACTCCACGGCGGCGGCCACCGAGTCGCAGGACGCGTCGGTGCCGGGTGGCGGCATGAGATTGCCGACATTGCGGACGGTGAAGAGATCTCCGGGGCCGGAGGAGGTGATCATGCTGGTGACCAGGCGGGAGTCCGCGCAGGTCAGGAACAGCTGGGTGGGCCGCTGGCCCTCGGCGGCCAGCCGGGCGAGCTCCTCGCGCACCAGCGGCGCGGTGTTGCGCTGGAAGGCGCTGAGTCCGCCGACGAGCTGGCCCGCGCTGCCGGAGGCGGTGTCCGCGCGCGTGCAGTGATGGTTGCGCCACGGCGTCCAGGGCCGGCAGGCGTGCGCACGGGAGCCGGCCGGTTCGGCGATCGGCTCCCCCGAGCGTCCGGCGAGCGTGGCCCAGCCACCACGCGCACGATGGCTGTCGCACCACGTGCGCAGCGCCTCGTACGCGGCGTGGTCCATGAAGGAGCCGTCCAGCTCGACCACCGCCGTGGCGCCGTACGGGACCTGGGTGAAGGCCTTGGTCAGCTGGGGGACGGCGAGAAAGGTCAACTGGCCGCGGACATGGACGCGATGGGTGCCGTCCTGCTCGGTGACGGTGATCCGGGTCCGGGTGAGGCGGCGCATCTGGAGGAAGACGGAAACCGCGATGCCGGCCGCCACCCCCTGGAGCACCCCGAAGAGCACGACCGTGCCCAGGGTGACGGCGTAGACCGGGAACTCGCGGTGCCGTCGCACATGCCGGATGTGGGCGAAGCTGACCATCTTCACCCCGACCACCATCACCAGCGCGGCCAGCGCGGCCAGCGGGATCAGCTCCAGGATTCCCGCCAGCAGCCCGAAGCACAGCGTCACCCACACACCGTGCAGCACCGTGGCGCGGCGGCTGACCGCGCCGGCCGCGACATTGGCCGAGCCGCGGATCGCACCACCGGCCACCGGCAGCCCGCCGAGCAGCCCCGACACCACGTTCGAGGCACCCTGGCCGAGGAGTTCGCGGTTCAGGGCCGCCCTCTCGGCGGTGTCGCCTCGCGCGCTGCGCAGCTTGTCGACGGCGACGGCGGACAGCAGTGACTCCATGCTGGCCACCAGGGTGACCGTGAGGACGGCGGCGACGATGCCGGGCAACGGCCGGTCGGGCAGGCCGGGCAGGCCGGGCAGTACCAGCGTGTTCCAGGAGGGGAGTTCGGCCCTGGGCAGCGTCATGCCGACCGAGACCGCGGTGGCGACCACGATCGCCCCGAGCGGTGCCGGGACGGTGCGCAGCGCCCGTCCGGCGCGGCCGGGCAGCCGGGGCCAGGACAGGAGTACGACGATGGTGACCGCGCCGATCAGCAGGTCCGCGAGGCCGGGGTGGGCCAACTGCCGTGGCAGTGCCGCGATGTTGTCGAGAGCCGAGGGATCCGGGCTGCCGCCGAGGACCACATGCAGCTGGGCGATGGCGATCGCCACGCCGACACCGGCCAGCATGCCGTGCACGATCGCCGGGCTGACGGCGAGCGCGGCCCGCGCCACGCGCAGCACGCCCAGGGCGAGTTGGACGAGGCCGGCCAGTACCGTGATGGCGCATGTCGTACGCCATCCATAGCGCTGCACCAGCTCGGCGGTCACCACCACCAGGCTGGTGGCGGCCCCGCTGACCTGCAGCGGGGCTCCGCCCAGCAGCCCGGCGACGATGCCTCCGACGGCGGCCGAGACCAGCCCGGCCTGCAGCGGGGCACCGGTCGCCATGGCGATGCCGAGGGACAGCGGTACAGCGATCAGGAAGACCGTGACCGAGGCGGACAGGTCGTGCCGAAGCCGGCCGGGTCCGCCGGCGCGGCTCATTCGGCCTGCCCGGTCAGCCCCTTCTGGTCGGTCTGCCCGGTCTGCCCGGTCCACGTGGTCTGTTCGGTCGGCCTGGCGGGTGCGGTTCGGTGGACGAAGTCGGCGCGGTGGGCGTGGTTGACGCGATCGGCTCATGGGCCCGTCTCCTCCGGGGCGGCGCGGCTGCGTACGGCGCTCGGCTGCGCGTACACGGTCGTGGTCACGGCTGTGCGGCGGGTAACTGGGAGCAATCTCCTCATTACTCTCAAGAGTCAGTAATGGGAGAGTAATGCACAGCTCGGACAAAGCCGGAGGAGCGAGGGACCGTCCGTGCGGCTAACTAGCCCGTACGGGTGAGCCGGTGCGGATCTGCTCGCCGAGCAGGAACGACGGGTCCACCTGGGAGGCCAGGTCGGTGCCGGTGCGCTCGTTGCCCCAGCTCTCGGCGTTCTTCAGATGGAAGTGCACCATCTGGCGGGTGTAGCGCTCCCAGTCCCGCTGCGCGTACGACGCGTCGGCTGCCTCGTGCATGGTGCGCAGCGCGGCGCGATTGGTCTCTTCGAGGCGCGCGAAGAGCGGCGGGCGGCCCTTCTCCATGGCCCGCACCCAGTCGGAGTGGCCGACGGTGACCAGCAGGTCGTCCCCGGTCTCGTCGCGCAGGAAGGCCAGGTCGTCGGGGCCCTGGACCTTGTTGCCGATCACGCGCAGCGCGACCCCGAAGTCGCGGGCGTACTCCTTGTACTGGCGGTAGACGCCGACACCCTTGCGGGTCGGTTCGGCGACCAGGAACGTCATGTCGAAGCGGGTGAACATCCCCGAGGCGAAGGAGTCGCTGCCGGCGGTCATGTCGACCACCACGTACTCGTCGCGGGTGTCCACGAGGTGGTTGAGGCACAACTCGACCGCGCCGACCTTGGAGTGGTAGCAGGCGACGCCGAGATCGGACTCGTTGAACGGGCCGGTGACCATCAGCCGGGCCGCGCCGTCGTCCAGCGGAACCGGGCGTGCGCAGGCGGCGTAGACCGGGTTGTCCTCCGTGACGCGCAGCAGCCGGGAACCGTGACCGGGCGGAGTCGTCTTGATCATGGTGTCGGCCGAGGCGATCCGGGGGTTGGCGCCGCGCAGGTACTCCTTGATCTCCGGTAGGTGCGCGCCCATCGCGGGGAGCGCGCCGGCCTCGTCCTCGTCGACGCCGAGGGCGGGCGCGAGGTGCTGGTTGATGTCGGCGTCGACGGCGAGGACCGGGACGCGGGCGGCGGCGAGGTGACGGATGAAGAGCGAGGACAGCGTGGTCTTGCCGCTGCCGCCCTTCCCAACGAAAGCGATCTTCATGTTCGGTAAGCGTAGTGGTGGCGACGGCCTCCCCGCGCAAGTGCCGTGAGGAAGACCACTCCAAAGGGGGGCGGGCGGGCCGGGTGCGTAGGGTCGTAGGTATGAGTACGACAGACCCGCTCGCCGTCCTCGGCTCACTCCCCGGTGTCGGGGAGTCCGTGGACTCCGTACGGAAGGCCGTGGACCAGGTCTACGGCCACCGAGTGATGCGCCGCCGGTCCGACGAGGTCGCCTCGGAGGCCGCGCTGCGCGGCGCCCGCGGTTCGGCGGCCCTGGCCGGGGCTGACTGGCCGCTGGAGGAGGTGCGGCGCCGCAGTGACTTCGGCGCCGACCCCGACGCGCGTACCGTCGGCGCCGCCCTGCGGCTCACCGCCGAGGCCGGCCAACTCCTCAGTGTGTGGCGTCAGTCGCCGGTGCAGACGCTGGCCAGGCTGCACCTGGTCGCGGCGGGGGGCGTGATGCCCGACGAAACGGTGGGCCGGCCCCGGCTGGCCGGCGAGAAGGCCGAGGAGGAGTCACCGGCGACGGGAACGGCGCTGCCGCTGCCCGAACCGGAGGAGGTCGCCGCCCGCCTCGACGGCCTGGCCGCGCTGCTGCTCGCGGGCAGCGAGGCCCCGGCCCTGGTGGTGGGTGCGGTGGTGCAGGGGGAGCTGCTGGCCCTGCGGCCCTTCGGTTCCTTCAACGGCCTCGTCGCGCGCGCCGCGCAGCGTGTCGTGCTGGTCGGCAGCGGCCTGGACCCCAAGTCCATCTGTCCGGCCGAGGTCGGGCACGCGGAACTGGGGCGTGCGGACTACCTCAAGGCGCTGGACGGCTATGTCTCCGGTACGCCCCAGGGGATGGCGGCGTGGATCGGGCACTGCGGCCGGGCCGTGGAGCTCGGGGTGCGCGAGAGCGTGGCGGTGTGCGAGGCGCTTCAGCGCGGAGCCGCGTGAGGAACGTGGGCAAAGAGTTGCGGCGGCACCTTTGAGGGTGCCGCCGCTGGCATGACTTCCGGGTTACCAAGCGTGCACGATATTTGCCCATCAGGTCGGGGACTTCGCCCGTCACCTGGTGCGGCGGCCCGGTCAGCGGGTCTGCGGCGCGTGGGTACCCGGTAGCCATGCTCGGTCCGTGGGGCCATGCAGTGTGATTGCTGCGGTTCCTTCGGTCTTCCTCTCGGAAAGTCCGTGGTCTCGCGGGCCGTTACCTCATTTCTACAGCGCGGGTGAGGCAAGCGGAACCCCTGGGCCCAGTTATTTACTTTTGGCCACCAACCAGGACATTGCCGATCCTGTGCCGCGGATCAGGATATTGCCGCCCTTCGCCGCCGGGAGGCGTACCAGACGAGGCCCGCCGTGGCCGCGGCGGCGCCGATCGCCGCTGCGGCGAGCACCGGGCGCGGCGGCAGTGACGGCACCCGCTGGTGCAGCCGCACCGGACGGCTGAACGTCAGCACCGGCCACTCGCGGGCGACCGCCTCCTTGCGCAGTGCGCGGTCGGGATTGACGGCGTACGGGTGGCCGACGGTCTCCAGCATCGGGATGTCGGTGACCGAGTCGCTGTAGGCGTAGGAGCGTTCGAGGTCGTATCCCTCCGACTCGGCCAGGGCTGCTATCGCCTCGGCCTTGGCGGGGCCGTAGACGTAGTGCTCGATCTCGCCGGTGTAGCAGCCGTTCTCGGCGACCATCCGGGTGGCGAGGACGTGGTCGGCCCCGAGCATCTCGCCGATCGGCTCGGCGACCTCGGCGCCGGACGCGCTGACGATGACGACGTCACGGCCGGCCAGATGGTGTTCCTCGATGAGGGAGGCGGCCTCGTCGTAGATGATCGGGTCGATCAGGTCGTGCAGGGTCTCGGCGACGATCTCCCGCACCTGCTGCACATTCCAGCCACGACAGAGCTCGGAGAGGTACTTGCGCATCCCCTCCATCTGATCGTGGTCCGCCCCGCCTGCGAGGAAGACGAACTGGGCGTACGCGGTACGCAGGACGGCGCGCCGGTTGATCAGGCCGCCCTGATAGAAGGACCGGCCAAAGGCGAGTGCGCTCGACTTGGCGATGACAGTCTTGTCGAGGTCGAAGAAGGCTGCGGTGCGCGGGGCTGGGTGGTTTTCCACAATCACGAAGCCTAGTCACCCACCATTCGGCGTAAGCTGAGGCGCGTGGGTTTGCCTGAGAGAGGCTTCGGGTACACCATGGAAGTCACGGATCGTTCGCGACCGTGCTAACCCGGTCTGGCTCCTCCCCCCCCGAGTCGGACCGTGGGGACGACCCCCGCTCTCCCCCCCGGCGGGGGTCGTCGCATGTCCGCATGCGTTTCAGGGGGCCCCGGAGCGGCCTTTCCGCTCCCTCCCATGACTTGTGCGCCCGGCATCGTCCGGGCTCTGAACCCTCTCCAGCGACTACTGTGCGTGACATCGTGTAATCAATGCGCTGTTCGAAGTAAGTCGCCAGAACTGTCGACGGAGATATCCACAATCGCTGGGTTATCCACAGATCCCATTCAAGATCAACAATATTTCCCGAATCCCCCGATCCTGGCCGTGGATGTTGCACAAGCGCTGCATCCGGTGCTTAGGGGACGAACGAGGGGGATGGGACTGTGGCTGAATCAATCACGGATGAGCGAGGCGCGGCGGCAGCCGATATTCCGGCCGGTCCGCTGATCGTCACCGAGGACGAGGCGCTCCTCGACGACCTGCTGAGACTGTGTGCGGCGGCCGGCGCGCAGCCGGAGGTGGCCTTCGCCGCCCCGCCGCCCGCCGCCAGCTGGGAGAAGGCGCCGCTGGTGCTGGTCGGGGCGGACCGGGGAGCCGGTGCCCGGCGGCTGCGGGGCACCGGCAGGCGTGGCGGTGTCCTGCTCATCGGGCGGGATCTGGACGACCCGGACGTGTGGCGGCAGGCCGTCGACATCGGAGCCGACCATGTGCTCTTCCTGCCCGACGCCGAGAGCTGGCTGGTCGACCGGATCGCCGACGCGGCGGAGGGCGTCGGCGCGCCCGCCCTCACCGTCGGCGTGATCGGCGGCCGGGGCGGCGCCGGGGCCAGCACCCTCGCCTGCGCCCTGGCGGTCACCGCCGCCCGCTCCGGACGGCGCACCGTACTGGTCGACGCCGATCCGCTCGGCGGCGGGCTGGATGTCCTGCTCGGGGCCGAACGGGCCGGCGGGCTGCGCTGGCCCGACCTCGCGGCCTCCCGTGGCCGGGTCAACAGCGCTGCCCTGGAGGAGTCCCTGCCGCGGGCGCACGCGCTGAGCGTGCTGAGCTGGGACCGGGGCGACGCCGTCGTCATCCCGCCGCAGGCCATGCGGTCGGTCATGGGCGCCGCCCGGCGGCGCGGCGGGCTGGTCGTGGTCGACCTGCCGCGCCGGATCGACGAGGCCGCCACCGAGGCACTGGCCCAGATCGACGTCGGGCTCCTGGTGGTTCCCGCCGAACTGCGGGCCGTCGCCGCCGCGGGGCGGGTCGCCGCACGGATCGGCATGATGCTCAAGGACGTCCGGGTCGTCGCACGGGGCCCGTTCGGCTCCGGCGCCCTCGGGGACGAGGCGATCGCGAAGCTCATCGGCCTCCCGCTCGCCGGCGAACTGCCGCCGGAACCAGGCCTGCCCGCCACCCTCGACCGGGGCGAGGCGCCCGGCACCGACCCCCGCGGCCCCCTGGGCCGCTTCTGCTCCGCCTTCCTGGCCGAGGCCGTCCCCGGCACCGGCACCGGCGGGAGCGTGGCCGCATGAACGCCGAACCGCTCGACGTCCTCGACGCCGTACGGATGCGCCTGGCCGCCTCCGGCGACGAGCCCACACCGGCCGGTGTCGCAGCCGCGCTGCGGGCCCAGGGGCGGCTGCTCGGCGACACCGAGGTCCTCGGGGTCGTCACCGCCCTGCGGTCCGAGATCGTCGGAGCCGGCCCGCTGGAACCGCTGCTCGCCGAGCCCGAGGTGACCGACGTCCTGGTCAACGGCCCGGACGAGGTCTGGGTCGACCGGGGCGCCGGCCTCGAACGCAGCGGCATCCGCTTCCGGGACGCCGCCGCCGTACGACGGCTGGCCCAGCGCCTCGCCACCTCCGCCGGCCGCAGACTCGACGACGCTCGCCCCTGGGTGGACGCCCGGCTGCCGGACGGCACGCGGCTGCACGCCGTGCTGCCGCCGGTGGTGGTGGGCGACGCGCCGTGCCTGTCGCTGCGCGTGGTGCGCACCAGGGCCTTCACCCTCGACGAGCTGATCGCGGCGGGCAGCATGGACCGTGGGACCGCCGCGGTGCTGCGGTCCGTGCTCGACGCCAGGCTCGGCTTCCTGGTCTCGGGTGGCACCGGAACCGGCAAGACCACGCTGCTGAGCAGCCTGCTGGGGCTGGTGGCCCCGGCCGAACGGATCGTCCTGGCAGAGGACTCGGCCGAACTGCGCCCGCACCACCCGCATGTCGTACGACTGGAGACCCGGCCTGCCAACCAGGAGGGCATGGGCCTGGTGACCCTGCGGGACCTGGTCCGGCAGGCCCTGCGGATGCGGCCGGACCGGCTGGTGGTGGGCGAGGTCAGGGGGCCCGAAGTCCTCGATCTGCTGGCCGCGTTGAACACCGGCCACGAAGGTGGCTGCGGCACCGTGCACGCCAACGCGGCGTCCGATGTCCCGGCCCGGCTGGAGGCGCTGGGATCCACCGCCGGGCTCGACCGGGCGGCGCTGCACAGCCAGTTGGCGGCCGCCCTGTCCGTCGTCGTCCACCTCGCGAGGGACCGGACCGGGCGGCGCCGGGTCGCCGAGATCCATGTACTGGAACGGGGCCGGGACGGCCTGGTCCGAACCGTGCCGGCCGTCCTGGGCGCCGGAAGCGGCCCGGGCCGGGCCCGGTTGACGGCGCTGTGCGAGCGGGGGGCCGGACGGTGAGCGCGACGGCGGCGCAGTTGGCGTTCGCGGCGGCGCTGTGCGCCGGCGGGGCCGCCTGGGCGTTCGGCGGGCGGGACGACGCGCTGCGCCGGGCACGGCTGCTGTTCGCCGGCGGGGCGCCGCCACCCGTGCCCTGGGAAACCCGGTGCCGGGCCCTGCTCGCTCCCTTCCGGGCCCGGTTCGGATGGCGGTTGGGCCGTGAAGTCCTTTGTCTCCCCGCCGGGTTGCTGGCGTGCCTGGCCGCGCACTCCGTACTGCCCGCGCTGGCCGGGGCGGCCGCCGTACCGCTGATCGGGCGGTGGCTGCGGGCCCGTGACCGCGCGGCGGCGGTCGAGCGGCGGGCCGGGGCGGTGACCGCGCTCTGCTCGGCCGTGGCGGGCGACCTGCGCGCCGGGCTGGCCCCGCACACCGCCCTCGCCGGTGCCCTGGGCCGTGAAGGGTGGCCGGAGCGGGCCGAACTGGCCGACGCCGCCGTGCTGCTGCTGGCCGCGGCCCGGTTCGGGGGCGACGTTCCCGCCGCCCTGCGGTCCGCCGCGAACCAGGCCGGCGCCGACGGCCTGGCCGGGGCCGCCGCGTGCTGGCAGGTCGCCGTGGACGGCGGCGCCGGGCTCGCCGACGGCCTCGACCGCATCGCCGCCGTCCAGCGCGCCGAGCACGCCGAGCGTGAGGACCTGCGCGCCCAGCTCGCCGGCCCTCGCTCCACGGCCGTCCTGCTGGCCCTGCTCCCGCTGCTCGGCGTCCTGCTGGGCACGGGCTTCGGCGCCGACCCCCTGCGGGTGCTCCTGCACACCCCCGCCGGGCTGGCCTGCCTCGTGTCGGGTGGCCTGCTGGAGTGGGCGGGACTGGCGTGGACCGGCCGCATCGTCCGGTCGGCGGAGCGGGGTGCGCCATGAGCGGCGAGGTTGTCCACAGCCTGGGGATAATTCTTTCCGTCCTCGCGGCGGCGGCCTGCGCGGCCGGCGGAGTGATCGGTGCCCGGCGTGAACGCGCCGCCGGACGGCGGCTGAGGGCGCTGCTGGGCACACCGCCCGAGGCCTCGGGACTGCCCGTCCTGCCTTGGCGGCCCCAAGTGCTGCGCCCCTGGCTGCCGGTGGCCGGAGCCGGGCTGGGGGTGGCCGTGCTGCTGGGCGGGGTCCCGGGCGGCCTGGCGGGAGCCGCTGCCGCCTACGGGATACGACGCTTCCAGCGCCGCCCCCGCCCGGCGGCCGGTCCAGCGTCGCGCGCCGGCGAGGCAAGTCAACTCCCGCTCGCCGCCGACCTCATAGCCGCGTGCCTGGCTGCCGGGGCGGGGCCGCGTGAGGCCGCCGACGCGGTGGGCCGTTCGCTCGGCGGACCGCTCGGCGACGCGCTCACCCGGATCGCGGCCGAACTGCGGCTCGGTGCCGACCCGGCCGCCTGCTGGGCCCGGCTCGGCTCCCACGACCTGGGGCGCTGCCTGGAAAGGGCCTCCTCCACCGGCATCCCGCCGGTCGGCGAGGTCTCCCGGCTGGCTGCCGCCTACCGCGCCGAGCGCTCGCGCGCCGCCGTGGCCCGTGCCCGCCGGGCCGGTGTCCTGGCCACCGCCCCGCTCGGCCTCTGCTTCCTGCCCGCCTTCCTGCTCGTCGGGGTGGCCCCGGTGGTGATGGGCCTGGCCGGCCCGATCCTCGCCGCCACCACCCGCTGAACTCCCATGCACCGTAAGGAGAGATCGTCATGTCCGTACGCGTCCTCAGGAACACCAGGAAGAACGTTTTCAAGGGCTCCCGCACTCCCGGCCGGACCCGCTGCCGCAGGCTCGGCCGCGCCGTCGGCGAAGCGGGGATGACCACCGCCGAGTACGCGGTCGGCACACTCGCCGCCTGCGGCTTCGCGGCCGTCCTGTACAAGGTCGTGACCAGTGGAGCCGTCAGCTCGGCGTTGAGCGGCCTGATCGAGCGAGCCCTCAATGCCGGGTTCTGACCATGGGCCCGGCAGCGGGTCTGACCGCGGGTCTGACCGCGGGTCTGACCGTGGGTATGTCACCGCCGAGGCGGCGACCGCCATCCCGTCCCTGCTCCTCGTGGCCGCCGTGCTGCTCTGGGGCCTGGCGGCCGTCGGCGCCCAGATCCGCTGCGTCGACGCCGCACGCGCCGGAGCACGGGCCGCGGCCCGGGGCGAGAGCGACGCAGCCGCGCTGGACGCGGCACGGTCCGCCGCCCCCAGCGGCGCGGCGGTGGCGCTCGACCACATGGGAGACCTCGTCCGGGTCCGCGTCACCGCCCGGGTCGCCGTTCTCACCGTGCGGGGCGACGCCACGGCTCTCGCGGAGGCGCCATGACCGCCGCCGCCCGCCGTGACCGTGACTGTGACCGAGAGCGGGACCGGGACCGGGACCGGGGCTCCGCCACCGTCTGGGCCGTCCTGATCGTGGCCCTCCTCTGCGTGTCCGCCGGTGTCCTCCTCGCCGTGGGGCACGCGCTCACCGCCCGCCATCGGGCCGGTGCGGCGGCCGACCTGGCGGCGCTGGCCGCCGCCGACCACGCCCTCGACGGCCGGACCGCCGCCTGCGCATTCGCCGACCGGGTCGCGGCGGCGCAGGGCGCGCGGCTGCTGCGCTGCGCCGTGGTGGGCGAGGTCGCCGACCTCACGGTGTCCGTGGGTCCGGCCCGGGTCCGCTCCCGGGCGGGACCCTGACGGGGGCCAGCAGGGCGTCCAGTACCCGTACCGCCGCCGCCTTGTCCAGGGGGTCGTTGCCGTTGCCGCACTTGGGGGACTGCACACAGGAGGGGCAGCCGAAGTCGCACTCGCAGGCGGCGATCGCCTCACGCGTGGCGGTCAGCCAGCGGCGGGCGGTTCGGAAGGCACGCTCGGCGAAGCCGGCACCGCCGGGGTGGCCGTCGTAGACGAAGACGGTGGGCAGCCCGGTGTCGGGATGGAGGGCGACGGAGACGCCGCCGATGTCCCAGCGGTCGCAGGTGGCGAAGAGCGGCAGCAGGCCGATGGAGGCGTGCTCGGCGGCGTGCAGGGCGCCGGGCAGCTCCTCGGGGTGCACCTGGGCGGCGTCCAGCTGGCCGTCGGTCATGGTCCACCAGACGGCACGGGTGCGCAGGGTGCGGGGCGGCAGGTCGAGCTTGGTCTCGCCCAGGATCTCGCCGGTCATCAGGCGCCGGCGCAGGAAGGAGACAACCTGGTTGGTGACCTCCACCGAGCCGAAGCAGAGGCGGGCCTCGCCCCAGGCCTCCTCCTGCTCGACGTCGAGGACGGCGACCGTGACCACGTCCCGGGCCATGGTCGAGTAGGACGGATCGGCCTCCTCGACCAGGGCCACCGCGTCCTCCAGCTCCAGCCGCCGGACCAGATAGGTGCGGCCCTGGTGCAGATGGACCGCGCCCTCGTGCACCGTGGTGTGCGCCGCGCCCGCGTCCACCGTCCCCAGCAGCCGTCCGGTACCGGCCTCGACGATCTGCACCGGACGGCCGCCGCCGCCCCGGATGTCGGTGAGGTCGGCGGCACGCTCGCGACGGGTCCAGTACCAGCCGCCGGTGCGCCGCCGGAGCAGCCCCCGTTCCTCCAGCTGACCGACGAGACCGGCGGCCTCCGGGCCGAAGAGCTTCAGGTCGGCCTCGCCGAGCGGAAGCTCGGCCGCCGCGGCGCACAGATGCGGGGCGAGCACATAGGGGTTGTCGGGATCGAGCACGGTGGACTCCACCGGCCGCCGGAAGAGCGCCTCGGGGTGGTGGACCAGATAGGTGTCCAGCGGGTCGTCCCGGGCGATGAGGATCGCCAGCGCGCCCTGGCCGCCGCGGCCCGCCCGCCCGGCCTGCTGCCACAGGGAGGCCCGCGTACCGGGATAGCCGGCCAGCAGGACGGCGTCGAGCCCGGAGACGTCGACGCCCAGCTCCAGGGCGGTGGTGGAGGCGAGGCCGAGCAGCCGGCCGTCGTGCAGATCGCGCTCGATGGCGCGCCGTTCCTCCGGCAGGTAGCCCCCGCGATAGGCGCCGACCCGGCGCGGCAGCGAGGCGTCGACCTCGGCCAGCCGCTCCTTGGCGATCACGGAGACCAGCTCGGCGCCCCGCCGGGACCGTACGAAGGCGACCGTGCGGGTGCCCTGGACCACCAGGTCCGTCAGCAGGTCCGCGGCCTCGGCCACGGCGGTGCGCCGTACCGGTGCGCCCCGCTCGCCGCTGAGCTCGGTCAGCGGCGGCTCCCACAGCGCGAAGGCCAGCTCTCCGCGCGGCGAGGCGTCGTCGGTGACCTCGGCCACCGGCACCCCGGTGAGCCGGGCCGCGGCCTCCGCCGGGTCGGCGGACGTCGCCGAGGCCAGCAGGAAGACCGGGTCGGAGCCGTAGCGGGCGCACAGCCGCCGCAGCCTGCGCAGCACCTGGGCGACATGCGACCCGAATACCCCGCGGTAGGTGTGGCATTCGTCGATCACGACATACCGGAGCGCCTTCAGGAAGGAGGCCCAGCGCGCGTGGCCCGGCAGGATGCCCCGGTGCAGCATGTCGGGATTGGTCAGTACGTACGTGGCGTACTGGCGTACCCACTCCCGCTCCTCGAAGGGCGTGTCGCCGTCGTAGACCGCCGGGCGCACCGCCGTGCCCACCGGGGCGGCCAGTGCGGCCACGGCGCGCCGCTGATCGGCCGCCAGGGCCTTGGTGGGCGCCAGGTACAGGGCGGTGGCCCCCCGGCCGTTCGGGGCCTCGGAGCCGTCGAGGAGGGCGCTGAGCACCGGCACCAGATAAGCGAGCGACTTGCCGGAAGCGGTGCCGGTGGCGACCACGACCGACGTGTTGCCGATAGCGTGGGTGGCGACGCGCGCCTGGTGCTCCCAGGGGCGCTCAATACCCGTCTGCCGTATGGCTTCGATCACTTCACTACGGATCTGATCAGGCCAATCGGCATGGCGACCGACCCTTGCGGGCAAGTGCTCCGTATGGGTGATGCGCGCGGCCCTGCCTGCCCCCGTGGCGAGCCGCTCAAGAAGGACGCGGGGGGACGGGCGGCTGTGCGCCGACTGCGGAAGATCCTGGGCCATCGGCACTCAGTGTGTCACTGGCATGACGGACAATCGCCGTAAGGCGTCGTACACGCCCGCTGGTAAGTGATTGAATGCCAACGCGGCTGCCGATCCATGGGGGGCGACCGCTCGATGCAAGGTGCTGGAGGATCCGTGGACCTGTCCCTGTCGACTCGAACCGTTGGCGACCGTACGGTCGTCGAGGTCGGCGGCGAGATTGATGTGTACACCGCGCCCAAGCTGCGCGAGCAGCTGGTCGAGCTCGTGAACGACGGCAATTACCACCTGGTGGTGGACATGGAAGGCGTTGACTTCCTCGACTCCACCGGCCTGGGTGTGCTCGTCGGCGGGCTCAAGCGGGTGCGTGCGCATGAAGGCTCGCTTCGCCTGGTGTGCAACCAGGAGCGCATTCTTAAGATTTTCAGGATTACCGGCCTGACCAAGGTGTTCCCCATCCACACCTCGGTCGACGAGGCCGTCGCGGCGACCGACTGACCGGCTGTTCGCTGTACGTACGCGGGGTGCCGGGCGCAGTGACGCCCGGGCCCCCGCGATGCCCGCCCACAGGTACGAGGGGGAGGCCGCCATGCCCACCGTAGAACTGCTCTTCAGCGCTCTGCCGGAGCACGTCCGCACCGCACGTCTTGTCGCGGCCGCGGTAGCCCGCAGGGCGGGGGTGGACGAGGCCGTCCTCGACGAGGTCCGGCTCGCCGTGGGCGAGGCGTGCAGCCGTGCGGTGGGCCTGCACCGGAGCAGCGGTGTGGACAAGCCGGTGCGGGTGCTGCTGACCGAGGACGACAAGAAGTTCTCCATCGAGGTCGGCGACGAGGTGCCCGCGACGCCGGTCAACGGCACGGCCCCCGGCGGTTCCGCCACCTCCGCCGTGCCCTCGGCGCGCTCGGACGAGCCGGCTCCGGAGGATTCCGAGGCCGATGACGAGGGTCAGATGGGCCTGGCCGTGATCAGCGGACTGGTCGACGACGTCGAGGTCTTCGAGGGCGACAACGGCGGTCTGATCCGGATGACCTGGCCGACGACGGCCCTGTGAACCACCCGGTGGCCCACCCCGTGACGCGCCCGGTGGGCCGGCCGGTGTCCTGAGCGACGCTGTGCCCGATGTTCTCCGTGCCCCGGCGATCCCTGCGTGCCCCGGCGACCCCTGCGCCCCTGACGCCCCCGGCGCCCCCGGCGACCCCGGTGAACCCGGTGCCTCACGTCGGCCGCGAGCCGCTTCCGTGTCACCTGTAGCGCCTGCCCCATTCACCGTTTACGGTGAAATTTATGGTGCGGGCGCTTTGCTATAGCCCCGTTCGGGGCTCAAACAGGCTCCTGCGCCCTGTTTTGATCTAGTTCGGCTCCCTACAATCCGTCCACATCTTTGCTCAGTTCGCCTGAGCGCAGCGGCTGTCGCAGTCGCACGTCTCGCGGAGCCGCGCGCCCATGTGCCAAGCGTCAAGGAGGACGAATGGCGGGGCAAATCACCCCTCACACGCAGGACATCGCTTCATCTCTGGCGGCCTCACCGGTGCTGACCGAAGGCAACCGCAATCTCGTACTCGTCATCGGGGTCGTCGCGCTCGCCGCACTGGCGCTCGCGGCGGTACTGGTACGTCAAGTGCTCGCTGCCGACGAGGGCACCGACAGCATGAAGAAGATCGCCGCTGCCGTGCAGGAAGGCGCCAACGCCTATCTCGCACGGCAGTTCCGTACGCTGGGCGTTTTCGCGGTCGCGGCGTTCTTCCTGCTGATGCTGCTGCCCGCCGACACGACCTCGCAGCGGATCGGCCGCAGCGCGTTCTTTCTGGTCGGCGCCGGTTTCTCGGCGATCACCGGTTACATCGGCATGTGGCTGGCGGTGCGCAGCAACGTCCGGGTGGCGGCGGCCGCGCGCGCCGCGACGCCGGGGCCCGGTGAGCCGAAGGCGGACCTCACGACGGTTTCCCATCGGGCGATGAAGATCGCCTTCCGCACCGGTGGTGTGGTCGGGATGTTCACCGTCGGCCTGGGCCTGCTCGGCGCCTCCGTGGTCGTCCTGATCTACAAGCAGGACGCGCCCAAGGTGCTGGAGGGATTCGGCTTCGGGGCGGCGCTGCTCGCGATGTTCATGCGTGTCGGCGGCGGCATCTTCACCAAGGCCGCCGACGTGGGCGCGGACCTGGTCGGCAAGGTCGAGCAGGGCATCCCCGAGGACGATCCGCGCAACGCCGCGACCATCGCGGACAACGTGGGCGACAACGTCGGTGACTGCGCGGGTATGGCCGCCGACCTCTTCGAGTCGTACGCCGTCACCCTGGTCGCCGCGCTGATTCTCGGCAAGGTGACCTTCGGCGACGCCGGTCTGGCCTTCCCGCTGCTCATCCCGGCGATCGGGGTGCTGACCGCGATGATCGGCATCTTCGCGGTGGCGCCCCGCCGTTCCGACCGCAGCGGCATGACCGCCATCAACCGCGGCTTCTTCATCTCCGCCGTGATCTCGCTGGTGCTGGTCGCCGTCGCGACCTTCGTCTATCTGCCGTCCTCGTACGCGGACCTCAAGGGTGTACCGGCGGCCATCGCCGCGCACCCGGGTGACCCGCGGATCCTCGCCCTGATCGCGGTGGCCATCGGCATCGTGCTCGCGGCGCTGATCCAGCAGCTGACCGGCTACTTCACGGAGACCAGCCGCCGCCCGGTCCAGGACATCGGCAAGACCTCGCTCACCGGTCCGGCCACCGTCGTCCTCGCCGGTATCTCCCTCGGGCTGGAGTCCGCGGTCTACTCGGCGGTCCTGATCGGCCTGTCGGTCTACGGCGCGTTCCTGCTGGGCGGTACGTCGGTGTGGCTGGCCCTGTTCGCGGTCGCGCTGGCCGGCACCGGGCTGCTGACCACGGTCGGCGTGATCGTGGCCATGGACACCTTCGGCCCCGTCTCGGACAACGCCCAGGGCATCGCCGAGATGTCCGGCGACGTCCATGGCGAGGGCGCGCAGGTGCTCACCGACCTGGACGCGGTCGGCAACACCACCAAGGCCATCACCAAGGGCATCGCCATCGCCACCGCCGTCCTCGCGGCGACCGCGTTGTTCGGCTCGTTCAAGGAGGCCATCGACACGGCGGTCGCCAAGGCGGACATCCCCGCCTCGGACGCCCGCTGGCTCACCCTGGACATCTCCCAGCCGAACAACCTGGTCGGGCTGCTGCTCGGCGCGGCGGTGGTGTTCCTGTTCTCCGGGCTCGCCATCAGCGCCGTCTCGCGGTCGGCGGGCGCGGTTGTCTACGAGGTGCGCCGGCAGTTCCGCGAGCACCCCGGGATCATGGACTACTCCGAGACGCCGGAGTACGGCCGGGTGGTCGACATCTGCACCAAGGACGCGCTGCGCGAACTGGCCACCCCCGGTCTGCTCGCGGTCCTGGCGCCCATCGCGGTCGGCTTCACCTTCGGGGTCGGCTCGCTGGGCTCGTACCTGGCCGGGGCGATCGGTACCGGCACGCTGATGGCGGTGTTCCTGGCCAACTCCGGTGGCGCCTGGGACAACGCCAAGAAGCTGGTCGAGGACGGCCATTACGGCGGCAAGGGCAGCGAGGCGCATGCCGCCACCGTCATCGGGGACACGGTCGGCGACCCGTTCAAGGACACCGCCGGTCCCGCGATCAACCCGCTGCTCAAGGTGATGAACCTGGTGGCGCTGCTGATCGCCCCGGCGGTGGTGCAGTTCTCGTACGGCAAGGACGCCAATCTCGGCGTGCGCATCGGGGTCGCGGCGGTCTCCATCGTCGTGATCGTCGGCGCGGTCTACATCTCCAAGCGGCGCGGTATCGCGATGGGCGACGACGAGAGCAACACCGAGACGGCGTCACGATCAGCCGACCCGGCGGTCGTCTCCTAGCGTCGGACCGTCAGCTGTATGGCGGGCGTCACCCTTTGGGGTGGCGCCCGCCATCTGCTTCCGCGTCAGGTTTGTCACTGGTTGCTTGGTACAAATGTATTTAATACAGTACTAAAAGCGCGGCCGGGTGAGGCCCGGAGCCTGTACTCCGTGTAGGTTCCGGGGCCGTAGAGCCAGGGAAGGAACGACAACCGGTGACGAACAAATTCGCGGCTGCGCTGTCCGGTGCGGCTCTGGTACTTGCCGTGGGATCGCTGTCCGCGTGCGGCGACGACGGCAACAAGGAACTCGACACCTGGGCGAAGACGGTCTGCGACCAGGCCGCCACCCAGGTCAAGAAGATCAACGACGCCAACACGGCGATCACCAAGGTCGACAGCGCGGGCAAGCCGGCCGATGTGCAGAAGGCGGACGCCGCGGCCTTCCAGCAGATCTCGGACGCCTACAGATCCCTTGCGAGCATTGTCGACAAGGCCGGTGACCCGCCCGTGGACAAGGGCGCCACGCTGCAGAAGGACGCGGTCTCCGACCTCACCAAGCTCTCCACCTCCTACGCCGACCTCAAGAAGCAGGTCGACGCTCTCAACACCAAGGACCAGGCGAAGTTCGCCGACGGCCTCAAGACCGTCTCGGACAACCTCGGCAAGGTCAGCAAGAGCGGCGAACAGGCCCTCGACACCCTGCGCAAGGGCGAGGTCGGCACCGCCATGGCCAACCAGCCGGGCTGTCAGGAGGGCGGCAGTGTGTCCCCGAGCGCCTCGGCGGGGTGAGCACTCGGGTGGTGGGTACGCCGTCCGCCGTGCGGCGGGTCCGCCCACCGCACGGTGACGGTCCCGGTGCAGCACAATGACACCGTGAGTACCACGGACGCCCTCCCCACCACCGCCCGTACGGCGCGGCTGCGAGACGCGCTGCGCGCGGCGGCCTTCACCGCCGACGGCTGCCTCGATCTGCTCGGTGCGAGTGCCTACGCCGCGCTCTCGCGGGCCGAGACCGTGCCCGCGCTGCGCGCGACGCGTGGCGGCGGCCCGCTGGAAAGCCTGGTGCGGCTCTTCCTGCTCCAGCAGGCGGTGCCGTACGCCGCGCTGCGCGAAGCGCTTCCGCTGGAGGAGGCGCTCGCGGACGGCTGGCTGCTGCGCGACGGCGACGAGGTCCGGGCGACGGTCGACGTCCGTCCGTACGCGGGGGACGGGGCCGGCGAGGACTGGTGGATCGTCTCCGATCTCGGATGCGCGGTCGGCGGTGCCAACGGCATCCGCACGACACCGGGGGTGGACCGGGCCGATCTCGTCCTCGGGCTCGGCGGGGCGTCCATGACACTGGCGGGCATCACTGTGCGCCGGCCGGTGGGCAGCGCGCTGGACCTCGGCACCGGATCGGGCGTACAGGCGCTGCACGCCTCCCGGCACGCCACCCGGGTCACCGCGACCGACCTCAACCCGCGCGCGCTGCACTTCACCCGCCTCACGCTCGCCCTGTCCGGCGCCCGCGAGCCCGTGCTGCGGCAGGGCAGCCTGTACGAGCCGGTCGGGGACGAACGCTTCGACCTGATCGTGTCCAACCCGCCCTTCGTCATCTCGCCGGGAAGCCGCTTCACGTACCGGGACGGCGGCATGACGGGCGACGACCTGTGCCGCACACTCGTCCAGCAGGCGGCCGGCCATCTCAACGAGGGCGGTTACTGCCAGCTGCTCGCCAACTGGCAGCACACGGCGGGCGAGGACTGGCGGGAGCGGATCAGCTCCTGGATCCCGCAGGGCTGCGACGCCTGGATCGTGCAGCGCGAGGTCCAGGACATCACCCAGTACGCCGAGTTGTGGCTGCGCGACGGCGGTGACCATCTGGCCGACCCGGCCGCGTACGCCGAACGTTACGACGCCTGGCTCGACGCCTTCGAGCAGCGCAAGGTCAAGGGTGTCGGCTTCGGGTGGATCACCTTGCGCAGGACCGGCTCGGACCGCCCGTCCGTCGTCGCGGAGGAATGGCCGCACCCGGTGGAACAGCCGCTCGGCCCGCACATCGCCGCCTGGTTCGACCGCCAGGACTTCCTGCGCGCGCACGACGACGCCGCGCTGCTGGCCGCCCGCTTCCGGCTCGCCGACGAGGTCGTCCAGGAGCAGGTGGGCCTCCCCGGCGCCGAGGACCCCGAGCACGTGGTGCTGCGCGCCAACCGCGGTATGCGCAGGGCCACCAAGGCCGACACGGTCGGCGCGGGCTTCGCCGGGGTCTGCGACGGCAGCCTCACCGCCGGCGCCATCCTGGACGCGATCGCCCAGCTGCTGGGCGAGGATCCGGTCGTGCTGCGGGACCGTACGCCGGAGGCGATCCGGGTGCTGGTCGAGCAGGGCTTCCTGGAGCCGGTCACGGGCTGACGGCATGACGAAGCCCGTCCGCCGGCAGGACCGGTCGGACGGGCTCTCGTCATGCCGTACGTGAACTACTTCTGCAGCACGCGACCCTGGGCGTCGGTGCGCTCCTCGTTGGTGAAGAAGATGATCGCGTCGATCAGCGACCAGATGCCACAGCCGCCACAGGTGAAGAGCTGACCCAGCGCCATGCCGGTGTGGCCGGTGTAGAAGCGGCCGACACCGAAGCCGCCCAGGAAGAGGGTGAGCAGACCGGCGGTGGTCCGGCTCTTGTCGGACAGCGGACGGCCCTGGGCGTCGAAGCCGAACGGGGCGTCAGGTGTGGGCGTAGCCATGGGTGTTGCTCCTAGCGCGATCATCTGGGGACGGCGGCAGGAGCGCATGAAAGAAAATCCGGCCCCCCGCCGCGGATTGACGAGATCTTTGCATCAGAAGCCGGCCTTCGGCCTGTTAGTTACGTCTTGTCACGCAACCGTGATCGCCGCGTTGCCAAAGCCCGGTCAGTGCACATTGCGCACGACGGCCCACAGTACGGCCACTGCCAGCACGGCCGCCTGCGCACGCGGCCTGAGCGACGGCCGGTAGACCCGGCCGCGCAGACCCTCGGCGAACCACCGCAGATACAGGTACAGCCCGGCCGGCGCGGCGACCAGCAGCACCATGTTGTCGTGGAAGGCCGCCGCCGGATTCCCGTGCATGAGGTCGTAGACCATGCGGGTGCCGCCGCAGGCCGGACACAGCAGCCCGGTCACCCAGTTGAAGGGGCAGCGGGGCAGCCAGTGGCCGGGCTGGTGCGGATCGGTGCCGTAGAGATACGCGGCCGCGCCGAGGCCCGCGACCGCGGACGCCAGAGAGGCCGTGGCCGGTCGTGCGGCCACGGCCCGCAGCCGCGTCAGCGCTTCAGCCACGCAGGATCCGGCCCTCGGAGTCGGTGCGGTCGTTGCTGGTGAGGTAGAGGATGCCGTCGATCAGCGACCAGATGCCGCAGCCGCCGCAGGTGAACAGCTGGGCCAGGCCGATGCCGATGTCGCCGGTGTAGAAGCGGCCGATGCCCAGGCCTCCGACCAGGAGCTGCAGAACGCCCGCCACGACCTTGGACTTGTCCGACAGCGGGCGGCCGTACTGGTCGTAGCCGTGCGGCGCGTTGGGGTCGACGCCGTAGCCGTAGCCGCCCCCGGGAGGCGGCGGGTAGCCGCCCTGCTGCGGGTAGCCGTAACCGGGCTGGCCGGGCTGGCCGGGCTGGCCGTACTCGGGCTGGCCGTAGCCGGGCTGGCCGGCCGGCTGCTGCGGGTAGCCGTAACCCTCGGCGGGCGGAGGGCCGTAGGGGTTGTTCGGGTCGGACATCTCGGGTGCTCCCCCGTGTTGTGGAAATCCGGTCGTCGTTCTCGGACATATTGTCAGGCCGGTCAAGGTGTGGGAGAGGGGCCTTGGGGACGGTACGAACGCCTGCGCGAACAACGGTACGACCGTCGAAATCGCGCCACCGCGTTCCACGGCGTTCCCTCCCGTCCCCCCGGGTTCACCGGGCGTTCGTCCGAGCGTGACAGCGTGCGGCGCGCGCCGCCGGACGCACGGGGACGCGCGCTGAGAGAGGGGACGCCATGGACACCGCACCCGCCGTCTTCGCCGGGACGGTCTTCGCGCTCTTCGGGGCCGCTCTGCTGCTGTGGACGGTGACCCGTGTCACCCGGCACGCCCCGGTGACCGAGGGCGGCGGACCGGCCGCGACCGTGCTCGCCATGATGTTCGGAGCGGCCTCGCTCCTCGCGGGTGTCTGGTCCTTTCTACGTATCTGAGCGCAGATCGATCACGTCGAGTCGCGTCCATGACACGTAATGCCACCAGGATGAATCGGACATGGGTTGCGGTCCGTGCGGCAGACACGATGGAAGTCGGGTTACCGTTCGAGTGGCGTTGCGGACTTTTCCCGTTTGACACGGGACCGGGATGTACGGTCACACTCCGCAGCGAGACCACCTTCGACCCGGAGAGAAGAGCGAAGTTGTCCCCGACCCGCGAAACCGCACAGGGCGGCCGTCGACTCGTCATTGTCGAGTCGCCTGCCAAGGCGAAGACGATCAAGGGCTACCTCGGCCCTGGATACGTGGTCGAGGCCAGCGTCGGGCACATCCGCGACCTCCCCAACGGGGCCGCCGAGGTGCCGGCCGAGTTCAAGGGCCAGCCGTGGGCGCGGCTCGGCGTCAACGTCGACAGCGAGTTCCAGCCCATCTATGTCGTCAATGCCGACAAGAAGGCGCAGGTCAAGAAGCTCAAGGACCTGCTCAAGGACTCCGACGAACTCCTCCTCGCCACCGATGAGGACCGCGAGGGCGAGGCCATCGCCTGGCACCTGCAGGAAGTCCTCAAGCCCAAGGTCCCGGTCCGCCGGATGGTCTTCCACGAGATCACCAAGGACGCCATCCAGGAGGCCGTGCGCAATCCGCGCGAGCTGAACCAGCCGCTGGTCGACGCCCAGGAGACCCGCCGGATCCTCGACCGTCTCTACGGCTACGAGGTCTCGCCGGTCCTGTGGAAGAAGGTCATGCCGCGGCTGTCGGCAGGCCGCGTCCAGTCCGTGGCGACCCGCCTGGTCGTCCAGCGTGAGCGCGAGCGCATCGCCTTCCGTACCGCCGAGTACTGGGACCTGTCCGGCACCTTCGCCACCGGCCGTGCCGGTGACACCTCCGACCCCGGCACCTTCGCCGCCAGGCTGACCACCGTCGACGGCCGCCGGGTCGCCCAGGGCCGCGACTTCGACGCGTCGACCGGGCAGCTCAAGGACAACGCCACCGTCCTGCACCTCGACGAGTCCGCCGCCCGCGCCCTGGCCGGCGCCCTGGCCGACACGTCCTTCGCCGTCCGGTCCGTCGAGTCCAAGCCGTACCGCCGCTCGCCGTACGCGCCCTTCCGCACGACCACCCTCCAGCAGGAGGCGTCGCGCAAGCTGGGCTTCGGCGCCAAGGCCACCATGCAGGTCGCCCAGAAGCTGTACGAGAACGGCTTCATCACCTACATGCGTACCGACTCCACGACGCTGTCGGAGACCGCCATCGCCGCCGCGCGTGCGCAGGTCACCCAGCTGTACGGCGCCGAATACCTGCCCGACAAGCCGCGCGTCTACACCGGCAAGGTCAAGAACGCGCAGGAGGCGCACGAGGCGATCCGCCCCTCCGGCGACCGCTTCCGCACCCCCGCCGAGACCGGCCTCACCGGCGACCAGTACCGGCTCTACGAGCTGATCTGGATGCGTACGGTCGCCAGCCAGATGAAGGACGCCGTCGGCCAGTCGGTGACCGTCAAGGTCGGCGGGCGTTCGGCCGACGGCCGGGACGCGGAGTTCTCCGCCTCCGGCAAGATCATCACCTTCCACGGCTTCATGAAGGCCTACGTCGAGGGCGCCGACGACCCCAACGCCGAGCTGGACAGCTCCGAGCGCCGCCTGCCGCAGGTCAGCGAGGGCGACGCGCTCACCGCGCAGGAGATCACCGCCGACGGCCACTCCACCAAGCCGCCCGCCCGCTACACCGAGGCCTCGCTGGTCAAGGAGCTGGAGGAGCGCGAGATCGGCCGCCCGTCGACCTACGCGTCGATCATCGGCACGATCCTCGACCGCGGCTACGTCTTCAAGAAGGGCACGGCCCTCGTCCCGTCCTTCCTGTCCTTCGCCGTGGTCGGCCTGCTGGAGAAGCACTTCGGCCGCCTGGTCGACTACGACTTCACCGCCAAGATGGAGGACGACCTCGACCGCATCGCCCGCGGTGAGGCGCGGGCCGTGCCGTGGCTGCGCCGCTTCTACTTCGGCGCGGAGAGCACCGAGGGCGCCGGCGCCGCGGGCACGGCCGCCGAGGCCGGAAACGGCGACGGCGACCACCTCGGCGGCCTCAAGGAACTGGTCGAGGACCTCGGCGCCATCGACGCCCGCGAGGTCTCCTCGTTCCCCGTCGGCAACGGCATCATGCTGCGCGTCGGCCGCTACGGCCCGTACGTCGAGAAGCCCAGCGAGGTCGAGGGCGAGCCGGGCCAGCGCGCCGACGTCCCCGACGACCTTCCGCCGGACGAGCTCACCGTCGAGGTCGCCGAGGAGTACCTCGCCAAGCCCAGTGGTGACTTCGAACTCGGCACCGACCCCGGCACCGGCCGGCAGATCGTCGCCAAGGACGGCCGCTACGGCCCGTACGTCACCGAGATCCTCCCCGAGGGCACGCCGAAGACCGGCAAGAACGCGGTCAAGCCGCGCACCGCCTCCCTCTTCAAGTCCATGACCCTGGACACGGTGACCCTTGAGGACGCGCTCCGGCTGATGTCGCTGCCCCGCGTCGTGGGCGTCGACCCCGAGTCCGGCACCGAGATCACCGCCCAGAACGGCCGCTACGGCCCGTATCTGAAGAAGGGCACCGACTCGCGTTCCATCGAGACCGAGGACCAGCTCTTCAGCATCACCCTCGAACAGGCGCTGGCCATCTACGCCCAGCCCAAGCAGCGCGGCCGGGCGGCCGCCAAGCCGCCGCTCAAGGAACTCGGCACGGACCCGGTCAGCGAGCGCCCCGTCGTCGTCAAGGACGGCCGCTTCGGCCCCTACGTGACGGACGGCGAGACCAATGCCACGCTGCGCAGGGACGACGACGTCGAGACGATCACGCCCGAGCGCGGTTACGAGCTCCTCGCGGAGAAGCGGACCAAGGCGCCGGTGAAGAAGACGGCGGCCAAGAAGACGGCCACCGCGGCGAAGAAGGCGCCCGCCAAGAAGGCGACGGCCACCGCGGCGAAGAAGGCGCCCGCCAAGAAGGCGACGGGCACGGTCGCGAAGAAGACGGCCGCCAAGAAGACGGCCACCGCGGCGACGAAGGCTCCGGCCCGGAAGACGGCCGCTGCGAAGCCCGTCGACTAGCGGGCTGAACGCGTGCGGTTCACCGGGGTCCGTCCGGTGGCCGCAGTAACCCGCTCCCGTCCGCATGTTCGGGCGGGGCGTCGGGAGTGTGCCGGGTCCGGATAGGCTGGCGCAATGACGCGATCGGAGCAGCCGGCCGAACACGACCAGCACCAGCAGCACCACCAGTCGACGACTGACGTGCCCGAGGGCTTCGCGGGCGACCTCGCCGCGGACTCACGGGAGCGTGCGGTGGGGGCGCTGCTGAAGATCCCGCAACTGCGGAAGTTGTGGGGGGCGCACTTCACCGGAGCGATCGCCGACCGCCTGGGAATGCTCGCGCTGGTCGTGCTGACCGTGCAGGCCGCGGTCGTGGCGCAGTCCTTCGGCGGCGGATACCGCGGAGCGGCGTTCGCCGTCGCCGCCGTGTTCGGCGCCCGGCTGCTCGCCACCCTGCTCTTCGGCGCGGTCCTGCTGGGCCCGCTCAGCTCGATGACCGCTCCGCAGGGCCCCCTCGACCGCCGGTGGACGATGATCGGCGCCGACGGGATCCGCCTCGCGCTGCTGATCGTCGCGCCGCTGTGGATCGACTGGGTGGGCGCCTCCGCCGTCGTCTGGCTGCTGGCCACCGTGTTCGTCACGGGCGTCGGGGAACGCGTATGGACGGTCGCCAAGGACGGCGCCGCCCCCGCCCTGCTGCCGGCGCCCGCGCCCGGTGACGGCGTGGTGCGGCCGGTCCCTGACCACCTGGACGCCCTGCGCCGCCTCGACCTGCGGACCGGATTCGCCGCCCTGCCGATCGCGGCCGCCGCGCTGGTCACGATCACGCTGGTCGGCAATCTGCTGGCGGTCGGCGTGAGCTGGTTCGGCGCCCACCAGGTGGCGCTGGCCTCCTATGCCGCCGCGGGGCTGTTCTCGTCCTCGATCGCCGTCCTGTACTTCCTCGAACTGCCCGGGTCGAAGAGCATTCGCCCCCGGTCGCCCCTGGAGGGCCTGCGGCTGCCCGAGCAGCGCGGCCGTACCGGGGCCATCCCGCTGCTGGTCCTGGCCACGGCCGCGGTCGCCGGGGCCATCGCCGCGGCGGTGGCGCTGGCCGTGCTGCACGCCGCCGACCTCGGTGGCGGCCCGGTCGGCTACGGGCTGCTCGTACTGGCCCTGACCGCGGGACCGGTGCTGGGCATCCGGCTCGCGCCGCGTACCCTCCCGGCGCTGTCGCGGCGCCGGCTGTTCGCGCTGGCCATCGCGGCGACCGGGCTGGCGGTGCTGCTCTGCGGCATCGTCCCGGATCCCACGACGGTCCTGCTGCTGTCGCTGCTCGCGGGCACCGCCGCCGGCATCACCGCCAACACCGGCCACACCCTTGTCGACCAGGAGGCCGAGGAGTCCGGCCGGGCCCGCACCACCGAGCATCTGCACGCCGTCGTGCGGGTCTTCCTGGCGCTGGCCGCCGTCGTCGCGCCCCTGCTCGCCGGGGTGATCGGGCGGCACCGGGTGGCGAACGGTTCCTTCACCTTCGACCACGGCGGAGCCGCGTACGCGCTGATGCTGGTCGGCGCGCTGCTGCTGCCGGTCGCCGCGGTGGTCCTCGGCAAGACCGACGACCGCCAGGGCGTTCCGCTCCGCCGCGACCTGCGCGAGGCGCTGCGCGGCGGCGACCCGCTCCAGGCCCCGGCCGCCGGCGGCTTCTTCATCGCCGTCGAGGGCGGCGACGGCGCCGGCAAGTCCACCCAGGTCGAGGCGCTCGCCGACTGGATACGGGACAAGGGCCACGAGGTCGTCGTCACCCGAGAGCCCGGCGCGACCGCCGTCGGCAAGCGGCTGCGTTCGATCCTGCTCGACGTCTCCTCCGCCGGGCTCTCGCACCGCGCCGAGGCCCTGCTGTACGCGGCCGACCGCGCCGAGCACATCGACTCCGTCGTACGCCCCGCCCTCGAACGCGGTGCCGTCGTCATCTCCGACCGCTACATCGACTCCTCCGTGGCCTACCAGGGCGCCGGCCGCGATCTCGCCCCGACCGAGGTCGCCCGCATCTCGCGCTGGGCCACCGACGGTCTCGTACCGCATCTGACGGTCCTGCTCGACGTCTCCCCGGAGACCGCCCGTGAGCGCTTCACCGAGGCCCCGGACCGCCTGGAGTCCGAGCCCGCCGAGTTCCACCAGCGCGTACGGTCCGGATTCCTGACGCTCGCCGCCGCCGACCCGGCCCGTTATCTCGTCGTCGACGCCGGCCAGGAGCCGGAGGCGGTGACCACCGTCGTACGGCACCGGCTCGACCAGGTCCTGCCGATGTCGGAGAAGGAGATCGAGGCCCGCGAGGAGGCCCGCCGGGCGGCCGAGGCGGAGATCCGCCGCCAGGCCGAGGAGGAAGCCGCCCGCAAGGCCGAACAGGAGCGGCTGGAGCGCGAACGCGAGGCCCAGCTGGTGAAGCTCCGGGCGGAGGAGGCGGAGCGCAAGCGGCTCGTCGAGGAGGCCGCGCTGCGCGAGGCGGAGGAGCGCGAGGCCGAGGCCGCCCGGCTGCGCGCCGAGGAGGCCCGGCTGCTCGCCGAGGAGGAGCGCCTGCGCCGCGAGGAGCAGGAACGAGTCCACCGCCAGGAACAGGAACGGCTCCGTCGTCAGGCCGAGGAGGAGAGCCGCCTGCGCGCCGAGGCGCAGGAACGCCGCCTGGAGAAGCAGCGCAAGGCCGAGGAGGCGCTGCTGCGCGCCGAGCAGGCCCGGCTGGCGGCCGCCGAGGCGACGCGGACCGTCGAGGTGCCGCGCGTCGACCCCGCCGAGGGCGGCCCTGAGGATGCCGGCGAGACCGTCGAGGTCCCGGCACCGGATGTGGCCGAGACCGCAGTCCTCCCGCCGGTCCGGCCGGAATCCGAGCCTGACCGGCTGCGGAAGTCCGAGCCGGAGCCGGAGCGGCTGCGGAAGCCCGAGCCCGACCGGCTGCGGAAGCCGGAGCCCGAGCCCCGGCGCCGGCCCGCGCCCGACGTGGCCGACGCGGCCGAGACCGCCGTGCTGCCGTCGGTGCCCCCGGCCGCGCCGACCGACGAGACCGCCGTGCTGCCGTCGGTACGCGAAGGTGGCGCTGCGCGGGACGCCGACGAGACCGCCGTCCTGCCGCGCACGGGCGAGGCCCCCACGGACCGGATCCCCTCCGACTTCTTCCACCCCGGTTCCGGCGACGACCGCACCCGCGAGCTTCCCGCCGTCCCCGAGCCTCCCGCCCGCCGTCCCCGCCCCTCCTGGGCCGAGGAGACCCCCCTCGACGACCTGCCCTCGCTCGCCGACGAACTTCTCGGCCCCCACGAGGACGACGACCCCTCCGACCGCCGCCGTCGCGGCCGCGGCCAGCCGCCCCGGTGACCGCTGCCGCCGGGCGGACAATTCCCGGCGCGGTCCGTGGCCGCCCGCGAGAATGGGCGACGTGCGGTATCTGATCCTCGGCGCGACCGAGGTGCGAAGTCCCGACGGCGGTCCGGTCCCCCTCAGGGGGAGCCGGCTGCGCGCGCTGCTGACCGCGCTCGCGCTGCGCACGCCGCACGCGGTGTCCGTCGAGGCGTTGATCGGCGATGTGTGGGGCGGCCCGGACGACGAACCGCCCGCTGACGCGCCGGGCGCGCTCCAGGCGCTGGTGTCCCGGCTGCGCCGTGCCCTCGGCAAGGAGACGATCGCCTCGACGCCCGCCGGGTACCGGCTGCTGGCCGTGCCGGACGACATCGACCTGCACAGCTTCGAACGCCTCGTCCGGGAGGGCGTCGCCGCCCTCGACACCCACCGCGACCCGCAGACCGCCGCCGCCGTCCTCCGTACGGCTCTCGCTCTGTGGCGCGGCCCGGCGCTGGCGGACCTGCCGGACCGGGGCGCCGCGGCCGCCCGCCCCGAAGCGCTGCGCATGACGGCCACCCAGCGCCGGATCGACGCCGAACTCGCGCTCGGCAGAGCCGCCGACGTACTGCCGCAGCTGCGCGGGCTGGTCGCGGAGCACCCGCTGCACGAGCCGTTCCGGGCGCAGTTGATACGCGCGCTGCGCGCGACGGGCCGGGCGGCGGACGCGCTGATGGCCTACGAAGAGGCCCGGGAGGCCCTCGCCGACCGTCTGGGCACCGATCCGGGCCCGGAACTGCGTTCCCTGTACGGCGAGTTGCTGCGGGCGGCAGAGCCGCCGGAGCCGCCTTCGCCGCGCCCATCGGCGGCACCGCCCGCCGCGCCCGGCAATCTGCGGGCCCGGCTCACCACCTTCGTCGGCCGGGAGAGCGAACTGCGCGCGCTGCGGGCCGGTATGGCCGGCTCCCGGCTGATCACGCTGACCGGTCCCGGCGGCTCCGGCAAGACCCGGCTGGCCTACGAGGCCGCGCGGGGCGCCGCATCTCCATCTCCATCCCCATCCGTGTCCGTGGCCGCCCCCGAAGCCGCCCCCGCCTTCCCGGACGGCACCTGGCTCGCCGAACTCGCCCCGCTGGACCACCCCGCCGCCGTCCCCGGCGCCGTGCTCACCGCGCTGGGCCGCCGGGACACCAATGTCTTCGCGGCCGGGATGGAGGCCCGTACGGGCACGTCCCACGAGCCGGCCGACGCCACCGCCCGCATCATCGAGCACTGCCGGCGGCGCAGCCTGCTGCTGGTGCTGGACAACTGCGAGCACGTCATCGGCGCGGCGGCCACCCTCGCGGACGCCCTTCTCGCCGCCTGCCCCGGCCTGACCATCCTCGCCACCAGCCGCGAACCGCTGGGCGTGCCCGGCGAAGCCGTACGCCCGGTCGAGCCGCTCACCCCGCCCACCGCGCGGCGGCTCTTCGCCGACCGGGCGGCCGCCGCGCGGCCCGGCTTCGACCTGGCGCCGCATGCGCAGGCCGTCGACGAGATCTGCCGCCGCCTGGACGGTCTGCCGCTCGCCATCGAACTGGCCGCGGCCCGGCTGCGGATGCTCACCCCGCACCAGATCGCCGACCGCCTGGACAACCGCTTCCGCCTGCTGGCCGGCGGCAGCCGTACGCTCCTGCCGCGCCAGCAGACGCTGCGCGCGGTCGTCGACTGGAGCTGGGACCTGCTGGACAAGGACGAACGCACCGTGCTGCGCCGTTTCAGCGTCTTCGCCGGCGGCTGCACGCTCGCCGCCGCCGAGGAGGTGATCGGCGAGCCCGACACGCTGACGCTGCTGGGCAGGCTCATCGACAAGTCGCTCATCGTCCCGGTCCGTTCACCGGATCCGGCCGAGGTCCGCTACCGGATGCTGGAGACCATCCACGAGTACGCCGCCGAGCAGGCCGCGGCCACCCCCGACGACCTCGCCCGCGCCGCCGCCCGGCACACCGCCCACTACCGCGAGTTCGCCCGCACCGCCGACCGGCTGCTGCGCGGCCCCGACCAGCTCCTGTGGGCGGAACGCGTGGAGGCCGACCTCGACAACATCCGTGCCGCGCTGCAGCGTACGGTCGAGCGGCACGAGGAGGACGACGCGATCGCCATCGTCCTGGCCATGGGCTGGTTCTGGTGGCTGCGCAGCTACCGCGACGATGCCACGGTGTGGCTCGACCGGGTCATCGCGCTCGGCGACGTCCCCGACGACCCGGACGACCCCGGCTTCTGGCCCCGGATGGATCTGCGGCTGCTCGATGTGTTCGTCAAGAGCGACAACCTCCTCCAGGACGCGTCCTCCGGCGAGCGAATCCGCGTCATGGCCCGTCGCCTCCTCGAGGTCTACCGCTCCCCCGGCGCGCACGGCGCCCGCTTCCCCGGACTGCTCTGGCCCTTCTGCGCCTTCATCCTCGGCGACTACTCCCTGATGCCTGGTCAACCGGAGGAGCTGGTGGCCAACTGCCGTTCGCACGGCGGTGACTGGGAGGTCGCCGCCGCGCTGCTGTTCCGTACCCACATCGCCATCGACACCCCCGGCGGTATGGCGCACGCCGACGCCGACTGGCCCGAGCTGCTGGCCCTCAGCGAGGGCGTCGGCGACCGCTGGCTGCGTGCGCAGGTGCACGGGGTGAGCGCCGAGATCCAGTTCACACGTGGTCAGTACGCCCGGGCCCAGGCCGACCTGGAGGCCGCGCGGCGGCTGGGGGAGGAGCTGGGGGCGCACGGTGAAGGGCCGCTCCTGGTCGCCCGGATGGGCGAGGTGGCCCGCCGGGCGGGCGACCGCGACGGCGCGGCCAAACTGCTCCGGGAGGCCATGGACGAGGCCGAGCGCTACGGCGTCCACGACGCCCGCACCTACATCCACTACCTCTTCGCGCAGCTCGCCCTCGACGACGGCGACCCCACCCGGGCCCGCGAGCTGTGCGAACTCGCCCACGGCCAGGCCACGCTGGGGACACCGCCGCCGATGTTCGACGTCCTGCTGGCTGTCCTGAACGCCGCCGTCGTGGCCGCCGAGGGGGATCCGCACGGCGCCCTGGCCGGTTTCACCGCGGCGCTGCACTCCAGCCTCGGCAGCGTCGTCATCTCGGAGGCCTCTCTCGCCGCGATCATCGAACCTGCCGCCGCCGTCCTGGTCGGCCTCGGCCACCCGGCGCGGGCCGCGCGGCTGCACGGCGCGGCCGACGCTCTGCGGGGCCCCCTGCCCCGTTCGGTGCCGGAGGTACGGGAGCTCGCCGTCGCCGAGGCCGCGGCGCGCGGCGCGCTGGGCGATGCGGGGTACGAGGCGGCCCGTGAGGAGGGCCGGGCGCTGGACGCGGCGGGGGCGTACCGTGTCCTTGAGCTTTCAATCGTCGAGGAATGAGTGAGCCAGCCGTGAAGGTCGAGATCTACAGCGACATCGCCTGCCCCTGGTGCTACGTCGGCAAGCGCCGCTTCGAGCGGGCGCTCGCCGCCTTCCCGCAGGCCGACTCCGTCGAGGTGGTCTACCGGCCCTACCAGCTGGTCCCCGACAAGAGCGAGCAGCCCGAGCCGCACCGCGCCTACCTCACCGCCCGCTACGGCCCCCAGTCCGAGGCCATGGACGCCCGCCTGGTCGAACTCGGCCGCGCCGAAGGCCTCCCCTTCGACTTCGACCGTGTCCTGGAGAACAACACCCTCCTCGCCCACCGGCTGCTGTGGCACGCCCTGACCGCCTACGGTCCCGCCGTGCAGGGCCGCCTCAAGGACCGCCTGCTCACCGCCCACTTCGCGGAGGGCGCCGACATCGGTGACCGCGCCGCCCTCGCCTCGCTGGCCGCCGAGTCCGGGCTCGACCGGGAGCGCGCCGCGGTCTTCCTGGCCGGCGAGGAAGGGCTCGACGAGGTCCTCGCCCAGCTCGACGAGGCGCGCGAGCTGGGCATCACCGCCGTGCCCACCTTCGTCTTCGAGGGCCGGTGGGCGGTCCAGGGCGGGCAGGACTCCGAGACCTTCCTCCGCGTCCTGGAGCAGGTGGCGAGGGACACCGGCGCGGACGCGGACACCGAAGCCGCCGCCCCCGAAGCCCCCGAAACCGAAACCGAAACCGAAACCGAAGCCGCCGCCGAAGCCGAGGCCTGCGCCGCCGACGCCGCCTGCGAGGTCCCTACCCCGGGCCGCAGCTGATCCGGGACATCGCCCAGTCCGCCACATTCACCGGCTGGGGAACGTCCACCGCCTCCACCACCAGCCGGAGCGTGCCGCGCCCGGCCAGCGGCACATGCACCGGCACCGCCGCGTCACCGCCCCGGACGACGCCGGACCGCCAGAGGCGGGTGCCGTCGCCGTAGACCGAGAAGCGGGCCGCGCCCAGGCCCGGCGCCAGGTCGTCGATCCCGGCGAGGGCGTCGTACGAGGTGCAGGAACGGTTGAGGTCGATGGTGACCGACGACGGCGTGGTGACGGTGACGCCGTGGTCGTACCGGGTGCCGCCGATACCCGGGCCCCGGCGCTGCCAGACCCGGTCCCCGGTACGGATCGTGGGCTCGGAGGCGTTGCCGAGGGGGTCGTAGCCGAGCCGGCCGACCCGGTAGACCTCCGGCGCCGGGCTGGGCGTCGGAGTGGGCATGGGCGATGGCGTCGGGGTGGGCTCGGGCTGTACGGACGGGGGCCCGGAGGGCGGCGGCGCCGGCGACGCCTTCCTGGCCGGGGCGGGGCTCGGGGCGGGTGCGGGGGAAGGCGCCGCCGCCTCCCGGACCGGCGCCGGTCCTGCCGGGGGCTTCGGCGTCCTCGACGGGACGTCGGCGGACGGCGCGTCGGCGGCCGGGGCCGCCGCGGGTGGCGCCTTCGCCGGCGCCCTGTCCCCCGCGCCGGTCAGCGCGAGGGCCAGTGCCACCCCGGCCGCCGTCACGACGATCCCCGCCGCGAGCCCGGCCTTCACCGGAGCGCCGGCGCCCTCGGCGGCGGCCGCGCCACCGCCCTTGGCCGCGGCGGCCCCGGCGGCCCCCGCGACCGCCCCCGCGCCTGCGGCGGTGGCACCACCTGCCACGATCCCGGCGGCCTTGGCCGCGTACGCGGTCGCGAACCACCCGATGACCGCGACCGGCAGCAGCCCCTTCAGCGCCGCGTTGACGTCGGCCAGCTCGGCGGCCGCCAGCCGGCACTTCGGGCATTCCTCCAGGTGCTTGCGCAGCTCCCGGTCGGCCCGCATCCGCAGGCCGCCGCGCGCGTACGCGCCCAACCGGTCGGCGTACCGGGCGCAGGAGGCCTCCGCTGTCAGCGTCGCGGAGACATGTGCCTGCAGATACGCCTGCCGCAGCCCCTCCCGCGCCCGGTGCGCGAGGACCGCCGTGGCGTTCGCGGTCAGCCCCAGCAGCGGGGCGATCTCGCTGGGCGACTCCTCCTCCACCGCCGTGTGCCAGAGCACCGCCTGCCAGCGCTCGGGCAGCGTACGGAAGGCCCGGATGGCCAGCGACTGCTCGGCCTCGTGCAGGGCACGTACGTCCGCGCCCACATCCAGCCCGGACCCGGACCCGTAACGCGAGCCCTCGTTCGTGGACGACCCGGCCGCCGACACCGCGAAGAGCGCGAAGTCGTCGACCAGTTGCTCGCGCCTGGCGGTGTTGCCCCAGGCCGCGGCGACCCGCCGCACCGTCGTCAGCAGATACGCCCGCACCGCCACATCGGGCCCGCTGCCGCCCCGGATCGCCTGCAGGGTGCGTGCGAAGACCTCGCCGGTGAGGTCCTCGGCGGTGTACCCGTCGCGGCAACAGCTTCGCGCATAGCGCCGTACGGCGTCGGCGTGCCGTCGGTACAGCTCCTCGTACGCGGTGCCGTCACCGCCGCGCACCCGTGTGACGAGCTCGGCGTCCGGCAGCGGCGCGGTGTCCAACCCCTCGCCGCCGCAGTCCTGCGCCGGCACCCGGGCCGGATCGGTCCCCAGCGGCTGCCGGCCCGGCTCGCACCGGCCCGGCTCGCACCGGCCCGGCTCACGCTGCCCCGGTACGCGCCCCCGCGCCGGCAGGCCCTCGCCCGCCTCGGCGGCGGCCCCGGGCCCCGGCTGCCCGAACTGTCCGGGCTCCCGGGGCTGTTGGGGCCCGCCGATTCCCTCGTCCACGGCGCACAGCCTGGCACAGCCATTCCGGCCGACCGCCCCGTGTGACGCGGAACCACTCGTCCGGGGGGTTTCGCCACCCCGGACGCTGCCCACCACTCGAACGGAGCAGTGAATACGGAACGCCTTTATGCCGCCTTATGCCGCCGGCCGGGACCGCAGGCCGTCCAGCAGGATGTCCAGCAACCGCGCCGAAGCCGCCGCCTGGTGCACCGGATCCGGCAGCGCGGGCGCGGCGGTGGCTATCACCAGCAGCACATCCGCCACCGACACGTCACCACGCAGCTCACCCGCCGCCCGGGCCCGGTCCACCAACTGCCCGACCACCTCCAGCAGTGCCGTGACACCCGAACCCGAGGAAGCGCCGGCCTCCTCGGCCGCCCCACGCTGCTGGGGCACCCGGGTCTCGTCGGTGGCCGGCATCGGCCGCAGCACCTGCGGCGGCAGCAGCCGTCCGGCACCCGAGGCCACCGACGTCCGCAGAAAACGCGACAGCGCGGGCCAGGCCTCGTGCTCCTGTCCGAGCGCGGTCCGCGCCTGCTCGGTCAGCCGCGCGGTCTCCTCCTCGGCGATCCGCCTGACCAGTACGTCCTTGCTCGGGAACCGCCGGTAGACGGTGCCGACCCCGACCCGGGCGCGGCGTGCCACGTCCTCCATCGGAGCCCCGTAGCCGAGCTCACCGAATACCTCGCGCGCGGCGCGCAGCACGTGTTCCAGATTCCGCTGGGCGTCCACCCGCAGTGGAGCGGGCCTGCCGCCCCCGCCGCCGTTCGCGCCCGCCATCGTGTCCACTGCCGCCGCCGTCGCCCAATGAGGGTCCTGAATGCGCATATGTGTATCCCCCGGTAATGACGTCTCCCCCCGGAGACTTCCCCACCCCATGATCGCCGGCGCACGACGAACGCACCCCGACGAGTTACGAACATAGTTGAGCATTGGTCAAGAAAGAAGAGGGTCGTCGCCCCACGATCGGAGTATCCGCCCGACTGGTTGGCCTTGCCCCCCTATGCCTCTCTCCCACCTGTCCAGCATGGGCCGTCGCACCGACATCAGGCAATCCCGGGGCGTCCGCCCTGTGGACAAACCCCTGCCACCGCATGCCTCATGGAGCGATGGGCCCACTCAAAGAGCCGGAGACTCCCCGGATCCTGGTCGTCGGCGGCGGATACGTCGGGATGTACACCGCGCTGCGCCTGCAGAAGCAGCTCAAGATCGCCCGGGGCGAGGCGGAGATCGTCGTCGTCGAGCCGCAGCCCTACATGACCTATCAGCCCTTCCTCCCCGAAGCGGCCGCCGGGTCCATCTCACCGCGGCATGTCGTCGTCCCGCTGCGCAGGGTCCTGGACCGCTGCAGACTCGTCATCGGCGAGGCCCACGGCATCGACCACGCCAAGCGCGTCGCGACCGTCTCCACCCTCGCCACCGAGGAAAAGGGTTCCGGCGACATCGAGATCGGCTACGACCAACTGGTCCTCGCCCCCGGCTCGGTCTCGCGCACCCTGCCCGTCCCGGGCCTGGCCGAGCACGGCATTGGCTTCAAGACCGTCGAGGAGGCCATCGGGCTGCGCAACCACGTCCTGGAACAGCTCGACATCGCCTCGGCCACCCGCGACGTCGAGGTCCGTGACGCGGCCCTGACCTTCGTCTTCGTCGGCGGCGGCTACGCGGGCGTGGAAGCCCTCGGCGAGCTGGAGGACATGGCCCGCTACGCCGTCCGCTACTACCACAACCTGGTCCCCGAGGACCTGAAGTGGATCCTGGTCGAGGCCACCGACCGGATCCTCCCCGAGGTCGGTGAGGAGATGGGCCGCTACGCCGTCAGCGAGCTGCGCGGCCGCAACGTCGACATCCGCCTCGGCACCCGGCTGGAGTCCGTCGACAACCGCGTCGCCGCCCTCAGCGACGGCTCGCGCTTCCCCACCCGGACGCTGGTGTGGACCGCCGGCGTCAAGCCGCATCCCGTCCTCGGCCGCACCGACCTGCCCGTCAACGAACGCGGCCGGCTGAAGTGCACCGCCGAGCTGCGCATCGAGGGAACCGAGGGCGCCTGGGCGGCCGGTGACGCCGCAGCCGTCCCGGACCTGACCTCGTCCGATCCGGACGCCGTCACCGCGCCCAACGCGCAGCACGCCGTACGCCAGGCCAGGGTCCTCGCCGACAACATCACCGCCACGCTGCGCGGCGAGCCGTTGACCCGGTACCGGCACAGGTACGTCGGCTCGGTCGCCTCGCTCGGGCTGCACAAGGGCGTGGCGTACCTCTACGGCCGCAAGGTCAAGGGCTATCCCGCCTGGTTCATGCACCGCGCCTACCACCTCAGCCGGGTGCCGACCTTCAACCGCAAGGCCCGCGTCCTGGCCGAATGGATCCTCTCCGGGCTCTTCAAGCGTGAGATCGTCTCGCTCGGCTCCCTGGAGCACCCGCGCGCCGAGTTCGAGCTCGCCGCGGGCCTGGGCCGCAAACCCGACGCGCCCTGACAAGCAGTGCGGACACGGCCGCCGATTCCCCCGGAGCGACGGGTCGGCCACACTGGGCGGGTGACCATGCGTGCGTCAGCATCTGCAAAGAGTGACAATTGCGAGGAATCGGACGTTTGCTGCACTCAATCGAAGCCCAGGCCATGACATCGCGAGGCGAGCGTCCGCGAGGCGACCGGCTGTGAACCTCACACGCTGGAGCGCCCGGCTCCCCGGAACACAGCGACGCAACGCCGCCACCGCCACCGCCACCGGACCGCTGTCCGCCACCGGCGGCGCGGTCCCGGCCGCGCGCGGCAGAAACGGCGGCCCCGCCGAGCACGCCGCGCACCCCGACCGCGCCGACGAGGCGGCCCACGGCCTCGCCGCGCTGTCCGTTCACGACATGCTCGGCCAGGTCCCCGCGCTGATCGCCGTCACCTACGGTCCCGCCCACCGGATCGGCTACGTCAACGACGCCTACGCCGACGTCTTCGGCCCCCGCACCCCCGGCGAGCCCGCCCGCGAGGCCCTCCCCGAACTCGCCGAACTGGGCCTGCTCCCGCTGATGGACCAGGTCTACCGGAGCGGCAAGCCCCGCACCGTCAAGGCCCGCCGCGTCGCCACCGACACCCGCCAGGGCTACTTCACCTTCACCTGCACCCCCGTCCAGGCGGCCGCGGGCGACGGCGGCGTACTGGTCTTCGCCGCCGACGTCACGGACCAGGTGCAGTACGCCGAGCGGCTGCGCGAGAGCGAGCGCCGCGTCCACGACACGGCGGTGACCCTCCAGCGCAGCCTGCTCCCCCAGGAGCTCGAACAGCCCGACGACCTGCGGGTGGCCGCCACCTACCAGCCCGGCGGCACCGACGCCGCGGTCGGCGGCGACTGGTACGACGTCATCACCCTGGGCGCCGGCCGCACCGCCCTGGTCATCGGCGACGTCATGGGCCGTGGCGTCCGCGCCGCCGCAGTCATGGGCCAGCTCCGCACCGCGGTACGCGCCTACGCCCGGCTCGACCTGCCCCCGCACGAGGTCATCCAGCTCCTCGACGGCCTCGCCGCCGAGATCGACCCCACCCAGATCGCGACCTGCGTCTACGCCGTCCACGACCCCACCGAGTCCCGGCTCTCGTACGCCACCGCGGGCCACCTGCCGATCCTCGTGCGCGACGCCGAGGGCACCGTCCACCGGGCCGACGAGCCCACCGGCCCCCCGTTGGGCACCGGCGGCTGGACGCACACCTCCGGCTCCATCCCCCTCGGCCCCGGATCGACCGCCGTGCTCTACACCGACGGCCTCATCGAGCGCCGCGGTGAGGACATCGACGAAGGCGTCGCCGCCCTCACCAACGCCCTCGCGGGCGCCACCGGCACCCCCTCGGTCATCTGCGACCGGCTGCTGCGCGCCCTGGGCGTCACCTCCGAGCACGACGACGACGTGGCCGTGCTGGTCCTGCAGTACCCCGACCACGAAGGCGTCGACGCGGAGCTCTTCCGCAACGCCTCCCTCGACCTGCTGGGCGGCATCGAGGCGGCCCCGCGCGCCCGTGCCTTCGCCTCCGGCGTCCTGGCCTCGTGGCGATTCCCCGTCGAGCTGGTCGACCTCGGCGTCCTCGCCGCGAGCGAGCTGGTCGCCAACTCCCTGCAGCACGGCGTCCCGCCGATGCGGCTGCGACTGCGCCGCACCGACCGCCGCCTCATCATCGAGGTCACCGACGGCGACGACCACCTGCCGCGGCGCAGGCGCGCGGAACCGGTCGACGAGGCGGGGCGCGGCATCTCCATCATCGCCACCATCGCCTCGGCCTGGGGCTCACGGCGCACACCGGGCGGTGGCAAGGCGGTCTGGTGCGAGTTCGCGCTGCCGCAGAACTGACCCGTTCCCGCCGGAAACCCGGGCGGGAACGTAAGACAGGAACGTCGGACACGAACGTCGGACACGGACGTCAGACAGCGACCGGCTCGGGCATCCCGCCCGAGGCGACCACCACCGAACGATGCGGCGTGTCCTGCGCGGTGGCGAGGCTGCGCCCCATGCGCAGCGCCAGCCAGGTGATGCCCAGCGAGCACACGACCAGCATCACGATGTACGCCCCGTACAGCCCGGCGCCCGCCATCAGGCCGCCCACCGCCGGACCGATCGCCAGCGCGAGCTGCTTGACCAGGGCGAAGGCCGAGTTGTACTGCCCGACCAGCCGCGCCGGCGCCAGGTCGGCCACCAGCGGCGCCACCGTCGGCGACAGCATCGCCTCACCGAGCCCGAAGATCGCGTACGTCGAGACCAGCAGGGCCGTGGCCACCGTCTGAGCCCCGTGCACCAGCCCCGACAGGCCCGCCACCACCCACGCGCCGGCCCACAGCAGGCCGACCGCTGCGATGACCCGGCTGCGCCGCCGCCGTTCCACGGTCCTCAGGATCAGGAACTGCGCCATGACGATGACCGCGGTGTTCGCGGCCAGCGCGATGCCCAGCGTCGACGTCGAGACCCGCGTGACCTCGGTCGCGAAGGCCGCCAGGCCGGACTCGAACTGTCCGTAACAGGCGAAGAACATCACCGCGCCCAGCACACACAGCTGCACCATCGACCGGTCGGCGAACAGCGCGCGCCAGCCGTTGCCGGTCCGCTCCACCGGCGCGTCGCCGATCCTGGCGACCCTCGGCAGCCGCACCGTGGCCACCACCGCGCCCAGCACCAGGAACATCACGGCCTCGATCGTGAACAGCAGCGTGAAGGACCCCGGGTGCGAGGTGTCCACCATCAGCCCGCCGATCAGCCCGCCGATGCCCAGACCCAGGTTGGCCAGGAAGAACTGCATGGCGAACGCGCGCGAGCGGGTGCCCGGTGTGGAGCACCACACGATGAGCGTCGCCAGCGCAGGCTGCATGACCGCGATCCCCGCGCCCATCACCGCGGACGCCGCGATCACCAGCGGGGCGGTCGTCGCCAGCCCGAAGCCCATCACGCCCACCGCGGCCGTCAACGAACCGGCCAGCAGCACGGGCAGCGGCCCCCGCCGGTCGATCGTCCGGCCGGTGAACGGCAGCACGGCAAGCGCGGCCACGGCGAACGCCGACAGGACCACGCCCGCCGTACTCGCCCCCAGACCCCGCACCTGCGCCACATAGACGAACAGATACGGGACGGTGAAGCCGTTGCCGAACGCGCTCAGCGCGTTCCCCAGCTGGATCCGGCGCAGTGCTGCGCCCATCGCGGTGGTCACACTCACCCCTTAGGTTGGTAGTCCTCGATCTCGAAGACTTCAAAGTTAAAGTTCGAAGCTAAACTGTACATGCCGGAAGTCTTTAGTGCCAATGGTTTACGTGGGAGACTCGACCCATGACCACCGCAGCGGACGGCCCCTCCAGCAGCCCCCACGAGCTGGATCTCGACGAGCAGATCGCGATCTACCAGCGCGAGTACCCGGAGGTCGACACCCAGGTCGAGAAGGTCGTCACCGCTCTCGGCCGCCTGAACCGCCGGATGTACGTCGGCTACGGCCGCCATCTGTCCGCCGTCGGCATCAGCAGCGCCGAGTGGGAGGTCCTCAAGGCCCTGGTCCTCGTCGGCCGCCCCTACCGGCTCGGCCCCGGCGACCTCGCCAAGCGCCTCGGCCTCACCCCGGCGGCCATGACCCACCGCATCGACCGCATGGTCGCCGAGGGTCTGGTCACCCGGGAGCGCGACGAGTCCAACCGCGTCCGCGTCATCGTCGAACTCACCGACGAGGGCCGCAGCAAGTGGCTCCAGACCATGCGCATGGCCTCCGCCTTCGAGGACGACCTCCTCCAGGACCTCTCGACCGACGAACGCACCCAGCTCGGCGAGATGCTCACCCGGCTCCTCCGTCGTGTCGAAGCCGCCCAGCCCGACGCCGGCGGCCGGCTCCAGAACCTCGACTGAGGTGGTTTGACAGCGGTCAGGTCGATCCGTAGTGTTCTCCGAGTTGCCCAGCGGTGGACGCCGACCCAGGTCGGTCCCGAGGCAGCCATCCCAGAGCAGGTACTCGAACGAACGACTGCATGTCGTCTCGTTTTCGTGCGTGTTTTCGGAATGAGGATCGGAAATTGCTCGATTTGGATCGGGCAGCGCAGATCCGCTAAGTTTCACTCGTCGGAACGGCCCAACAGCCGCGAAGACAAGCAGCGAATACCCTGCTCAGGCGGGGTGGAGCTGACCGGAAATCAGGGCCGAAAGGGTCTGGTAGAGTCGGAATCACCGAAAAGCGAAAGCCGGACGGTAAGCCCCCTCCAGAGGGTGGCGGAAACGAGAAATCGGGTCTGCTAAGCTGGGGACAACGAAGGGAAAGCCCGGAGGGGCCGGTGAAACGGTCTCGAAGGAAGCTTCCGTTCCTTGAGAACTCAACAGCGTGCCAAAAGTCAACGCCAGATATGTTGATAACCCCGGCTCACTTCGGTGAGTTGTGGTTCCTTTGAAGAAAAACACAGCGAGGACGCTGTGAACCATCGGATTATTCCTCCGGTGGTTCCGCTCAACGCGAGTGTCGAACCCGATTACGGGTAAACATTCACGGAGAGTTTGATCCTGGCTCAGGACGAACGCTGGCGGCGTGCTTAACACATGCAAGTCGAACGGTGAAGCCTTTCGGGGTGGATCAGTGGCGAACGGGTGAGTAACACGTGGGCAATCTGCCCTGCACTCTGGGACAAGCCCTGGAAACGGGGTCTAATACCGGATAATACCTTCTCCTGCATGGGAGGGGGTTGAAAGCTCCGGCGGTGCAGGATGAGCCCGCGGCCTATCAGCTTGTTGGTGGGGTAATGGCCTACCAAGGCGACGACGGGTAGCCGGCCTGAGAGGGCGACCGGCCACACTGGGACTGAGACACGGCCCAGACTCCTACGGGAGGCAGCAGTGGGGAATATTGCACAATGGGCGAAAGCCTGATGCAGCGACGCCGCGTGAGGGATGACGGCCTTCGGGTTGTAAACCTCTTTCAGCAGGGAAGAAGCGCAAGTGACGGTACCTGCAGAAGAAGCACCGGCTAACTACGTGCCAGCAGCCGCGGTAATACGTAGGGTGCGAGCGTTGTCCGGAATTATTGGGCGTAAAGAGCTCGTAGGCGGTCTGTCACGTCGGATGTGAAAGCCCGGGGCTTAACCCCGGGTCTGCATTCGATACGGGCAGACTAGAGTGTGGTAGGGGAGATCGGAATTCCTGGTGTAGCGGTGAAATGCGCAGATATCAGGAGGAACACCGGTGGCGAAGGCGGATCTCTGGGCCATTACTGACGCTGAGGAGCGAAAGCGTGGGGAGCGAACAGGATTAGATACCCTGGTAGTCCACGCCGTAAACGTTGGGAACTAGGTGTTGGCGACATTCCACGTCGTCGGTGCCGCAGCTAACGCATTAAGTTCCCCGCCTGGGGAGTACGGCCGCAAGGCTAAAACTCAAAGGAATTGACGGGGGCCCGCACAAGCAGCGGAGCATGTGGCTTAATTCGACGCAACGCGAAGAACCTTACCAAGGCTTGACATCACCCGGAAAGCATCAGAGATGGTGCGCCCCTTGTGGTCGGGTGACAGGTGGTGCATGGCTGTCGTCAGCTCGTGTCGTGAGATGTTGGGTTAAGTCCCGCAACGAGCGCAACCCCTGTTCTGTGTTGCCAGCATGCCCTTCGGGGTGATGGGGACTCACAGGAGACCGCCGGGGTCAACTCGGAGGAAGGTGGGGACGACGTCAAGTCATCATGCCCCTTATGTCTTGGGCTGCACACGTGCTACAATGGTCGGTACAATGAGCTGCGATACCGCAAGGTGGAGCGAATCTCAAAAAGCCGGCCTCAGTTCGGATTGGGGTCTGCAACTCGACCCCATGAAGTCGGAGTTGCTAGTAATCGCAGATCAGCATTGCTGCGGTGAATACGTTCCCGGGCCTTGTACACACCGCCCGTCACGTCACGAAAGTCGGTAACACCCGAAGCCGATGGCCCAACCCGTAAGGGAGGGAGTCGTCGAAGGTGGGACTGGCGATTGGGACGAAGTCGTAACAAGGTAGCCGTACCGGAAGGTGCGGCTGGATCACCTCCTTTCTAAGGAGCACTTCTTGACCGTTTCGGCGGTCCAAGGGGCCAGTTCATCGGCGAATGTCCGGTGCTGGTTGCTCATGGGTGGAACGTTGACTATTCGGCACGGCTGGTTGTGAGTGTTAGTACTGCTTCGGCGTGGAACACATGATCAATGAGTCGGGTCGGGCACGCTGTTGGGTCCTGAGGGAACGAGAGTTGCCTCAACGTAGACCGGCCTCATGAAGCTCACCGTTTGGGTGGGGGGAGTGGGGGAGGGTTCGTTGCTTGAGAACTACATAGTGGACGCGAGCATCTGTGGGCAAGTTTTTAAGGGCGCACGGTGGATGCCTTGGCACCAGGAACCGATGAAGGACGCGAGAGGCCGCGATAGGCCCCGGGGAGCTGTCAACTGAGCTTTGATCCGGGGGTGTCCGAATGGGGAAACCCGGCAGTCGTCATGGGCTGTCACCCATACCTGAACACATAGGGTATGTGGAGGGAACGCGGGGAAGTGAAACATCTCAGTACCCGCAGGAAGAGAAAACAACCGTGATTCCGGGAGTAGTGGCGAGCGAAACCGGATGAGGCCAAACCGTATGCGTGTGATACCCGGCAGGGGTTGCGTATACGGGGTTGTGGGATCGTACTTCGATGGTCTGCCGGCCGTCGGGCGAGTCAGAAACCGTATGGATAGGCGAAGGACATGCGAAAGGTCCGGCGTAGAGGGTAAGACCCCCGTAGCTGAAATCTGTACGGCTTGCTTGTACGACACCCAAGTAGCACGGGGCCCGAGAAATCCCGTGTGAATCTGGCGGGACCACCCGTTAAGCCTAAATATTCCCTGGTGACCGATAGCGGATAGTACCGTGAGGGAATGGTGAAAAGTACCGCGGGAGCGGAGTGAAATAGTACCTGAAACCGTGTGCCTACAAGCCGTGGGAGCGTCGCGCATCGAGTTTACTCGGTGCGTCGTGACTGCGTGCCTTTTGAAGAATGAGCCTGCGAGTTTGCGGTGTGTTGCGAGGTTAACCCGTGTGGGGAAGCCGTAGCGAAAGCGAGTCCGAATAGGGCGATTGAGTAGCGCGCCCAAGACCCGAAGCGGAGTGATCTAGCCATGGGCAGGTTGAAGCGTGGGTAAGACCGCGTGGAGGACCGAACCCACCAGGGTTGAAAACCTGGGGGATGACCTGTGGTTAGGGGTGAAAGGCCAATCAAACTCCGTGATAGCTGGTTCTCCCCGAAATGCATTTAGGTGCAGCGTCACGTGTTTCTTGCCGGAGGTAGAGCACTGGATAGGCGATGGGCCCTACCGGGTTACTGACCTTAGCCAAACTCCGAATGCCGGTAAGTGAGAGCGTGGCAGTGAGACTGTGGGGGATAAGCTCCATGGTCGAGAGGGAAACAGCCCAGAGCATCGACTAAGGCCCCTAAGCGTACGCTAAGTGGGAAAGGATGTGGAGTCGCAGAGACAACCAGGAGGTTGGCTTAGAAGCAGCCACCCTTGAAAGAGTGCGTAATAGCTCACTGGTCAAGTGATTCCGCGCCGACAATGTAGCGGGGCTCAAGCGTACCGCCGAAGTCGTGTCATTGCAGCATGTACTCCCAACGGAGGCTGTGATGGGTAGGGGAGCGTCGTGTGCCGGGTGAAGCCGCGCCGGAAGGCAGTGGTGGACGGTTCACGAGTGAGAATGCAGGCATGAGTAGCGATACACACGTGGGAAACGTGTGCGCCGATTGACTAAGGGTTCCTGGGTCAAGCTGATCTGCCCAGGGTAAGTCGGGACCTAAGGCGAGGCCGACAGGCGTAGTCGATGGACAACCGGTTGATATTCCGATACCCGCTTTGAAACGCCCAGTATCGAACCAGGCGATGCTAAGTCCGTGAAGCCGCCCTGATCTCTTCGGAGTTGAGGGGAGTGGTGGAGCCGACGGACCAGACCTGTAGTAGGTAAGCGATGGGGTGACGCAGGAAGGTAGTCCAGCCCGGGCGGTGGTTGTCCCGGGGTAAGGGTGTAGGCCGTGTGATAGGCAAATCCGTCACACATTGAGGCTGAGACCTGATGCCGAGCCGATTGTGGTGAAGTGGATGATCCTATGCTGTCGAGAAAAGCCTCTAGCGAGTTTCATGGCGGCCCGTACCCTAAACCGACTCAGGTGGTCAGGTAGAGAATACCGAGGCGTTCGGGTGAACTATGGTTAAGGAACTCGGCAAAATGCCCCCGTAACTTCGGGAGAAGGGGGGCCATCACCGGTGATAGCACTTGCTGCTTGAGCTGGGGGTGGCCGCAGAGACCAGCGAGAAGCGACTGTTTACTAAAAACACAGGTCCGTGCGAAGCCGTAAGGCGATGTATACGGACTGACGCCTGCCCGGTGCTGGAACGTTAAGGGGACCGGTTAGTCACATTTCGGTGTGGCGAAGCTGAGAACTTAAGCGCCAGTAAACGGCGGTGGTAACTATAACCATCCTAAGGTAGCGAAATTCCTTGTCGGGTAAGTTCCGACCTGCACGAATGGCGTAACGACTTCTCGACTGTCTCAACCATAGGCCCGGTGAAATTGCACTACGAGTAAAGATGCTCGTTTCGCGCAGCAGGACGGAAAGACCCCGGGACCTTTACTATAGCTTGATATTGGTGTTCGGTTCGGCTTGTGTAGGATAGGTGGGAGACTGTGAAGTCATGGCGCCAGCCATGGTGGAGTCGTCGTTGAAATACCACTCTGGTCGTGCTGGATGTCTAACCTCGGTCCGTGATCCGGATCAGGGACAGTGTCTGGTGGGTAGTTTAACTGGGGCGGTTGCCTCCTAAAATGTAACGGAGGCGCCCAAAGGTTCCCTCAGCCTGGTTGGCAATCAGGTGTTGAGTGTAAGTGCACAAGGGAGCTTGACTGTGAGACTGACGGGTCGAGCAGGGACGAAAGTCGGGACTAGTGATCCGGCGGTGGCTTGTGGAAGCGCCGTCGCTCAACGGATAAAAGGTACCCCGGGGATAACAGGCTGATCTTCCCCAAGAGTCCATATCGACGGGATGGTTTGGCACCTCGATGTCGGCTCGTCGCATCCTGGGGCTGGAGTCGGTCCCAAGGGTTGGGCTGTTCGCCCATTAAAGCGGTACGCGAGCTGGGTTTAGAACGTCGTGAGACAGTTCGGTCCCTATCCGCTGTGCGCGTAGGAATATTGAGAAGGGCTGTCCCTAGTACGAGAGGACCGGGACGGACGAACCTCTGGTGTGCCAGTTGTCCTGCCAAGGGCATGGCTGGTTGGCTACGTTCGGGAGGGATAACCGCTGAAAGCATCTAAGCGGGAAGCCTGCTTCGAGATGAGTATTCCCACCAACTTGATTGGTTAAGGCTCCCAGTAGACGACTGGGTTGATAGGCCGGATGTGGAAGCCCTGTAAGGGGTGGAGCTGACCGGTACTAATAGGCCGAGGGCTTGTCCTCAGTTGCTCGCGTCCACTGTGTAGTTCTGAAGTAACGAACCGTGTTGTTTTCCGGTGGTCGTTAACTTCATAGTGTTTCGGTGGTCATAGCGTTAGGGAAACGCCCGGTTACATTTCGAACCCGGAAGCTAAGCCTTTCAGCGCCGATGGTACTGCAGGGGGGACCCTGTGGGAGAGTAGGACACCGCCGAACAATCATTCGCCTCAGCCCCCGAGCCTTGTGCTCGGGGGCTGAGGCTTTTTTGCGTTGCGGTGCGGCTCGGGCGGCTGCCACCATCACCGCATGGGATATGAAATACGTGCTCGGCGCCCCGACGATTGGGAAGCCGCCAGGGATCTGCGACTGACCGGGCTCAAGGATCCGGCCAGCAGTGTGGCATTCGTCAACACCTATGAGACCGAGGCGGCCTTCACCGAGGACGTGTGGCGGCACCGGGCGGAGACCCCGGCGTTCGTCGCGGTGGACGGTTCCGGGGAGTGGGTGGGGACCGTGACGGTGCTGGTCGAGGAGGAAGAGCGGCAGACACATCTGGTCGGGGTGTTCGTGAGGCCGGAGCACCGGGGCACGGGGCTGGCGGAGGAGTTGCTGAGAGCGGCCGTCGACTGGTCGTGGGAGCTGCCGCAGAAGACCGAACGGGTGCGGCTGTGGGTGCACGGCGAGAACCCGCGGGCTCAGGCGTTCTACAGCCGGCTGGGGTTCACCCGGACCGGGCAGACGATGGCGTTTCCGCTGGACGAGACACAGACCGAGTACGAGATGGTGCTGCCACGCCAGTAGGAGCCGGGCCGTCAGAGCAGCCGGATCGCGTCCGGGACCTCGTCCAGGAGCGCGGGGGCGGAGGCAGGGCCGAGGATCAGCCGGGCGTCGGCCCTGCGCCACAGGGGCGTACGCCAGTGGGCGCGGGCCTGTTCGGGGGAGCGCAGGACGGCCAGGGTGGGCAGGCCGAGGGCGGTGCCTGAGGCCAGGAGGTCCGGGAGGCCGGGGACCGGGGCGAGGGCCGCGATGTCGTCCAGGACGAGGGTCATTGGTGGGTCGAGCCGACCGGCGGGTGACCGTGCGGCCATGCGCCGGCCGTGCTCGACCACGCTGGAGACGAGTGCGGTGAGCAGTGGCATCGCACCCGGGCGGCTCCGCGGATCCTCGTTGAGCTCGCCCACGACATAAAGCGTTCCCCGTTCGCGTACGAACGACTCCAGATCGAGGGCATCGGCACGGCCGGGATTGCAGGCGTCGCGGATGTGGACGGAGTTGAGGGATTCCAGGGTCCGGTGGATGTGGGCCTGGGCGGCGTCGCGGCGGTCGGTGTGGGCGTGCAGTACGGACTCCAGCTCGCCGCTCCAGCCGGAGGCGGCCCTGGGGTGCGTACGCAGGATCCGTACGGCGTCCTGGCCGCCGTTGCCGCCCGCCCAGCGGTGGACCTGGCGGAAGGGGAGGCCGTCGACGGCGGCGGCGTGCAGCCAGCAGCGCAGCAGGGTCTCGGCGGCGTCGAACATGGCGGCGTCGGCGGTCGCGTGCGGGCGGCACGGGAAGAGCAGGGCCCGGGCGGCCGCCAGGGCGGTGGGCACGTCGTCGCAGCCGGTGTGCGGTGCCCAGCGGAGCCGGCCGGGGGTGTCGACGAGGTGGGCCGGATCGTAGATGTGGACGGGGCCGAGCTTGGCGCGGTTGCCGACGGTCTGGTGGAAGGTGTCGGGGTCGGCTGTGGTGACGACGACCGGGCCGCCGGCGTTGAGGATGGCCGGCTGGACAAGGCGCTTGCCCTTGTCACTGCCCGGAGCCGCGAACAGGACGTACGTGGACGTCAGTTCGGCGTCCGCGAGGCGGTCCTGCGGGGTGTGTGCGACGTGTGGGACGTGCGCGGCAGGGGCGGCATGGACGGCACGGGACGGGGGTTCTTCCGGCCCCCGCGGGGGCGGCGGCGCAGCCAACGGCACAGTGGCGGGCGGCTGTTCCACGGGCACCGTCACGGGTCCGGCGTCCGCGGTTGCCGCGGCGTCGGCCATCGCGGTGGCTTCGCGGCGCCGGGCGCGTACCAGCCGGTAGCGGGTCGTCACGCCGATCGCGAAGACGGTCACCACGAACAGCACCATCAGCTGTCCGATGAAGATGCCCCAGAACAGGCCCGAGCTGGGCAGACCGTCCGGCGGGGAGTCCGGCCACGCGCCCGGGATGTCGTGGGGGTGGCCCATGAGATGGCGCATGGCCGGCGGGGTGCGGGTGAAGTGCAGCCTGGCGGGCCAGGAGCCGTGGGAGAGCAGGCCGGCTATGCCGGTGGCGGTCCACAGCAGGACGGTCATGCCGAGCAGAAAGCCGATGACGCCCAGGATCAGGCCGTCGGGGACGCCGCCCTCGCGCTGCTGCTGTCCTGGGCCCTGAGTCGTCATCACGCCACCGCGTCGTCGGCCAACTGTTTGTTGAGCGAGACCGCTCCGGCTTCCGCTTCCGCTTCCGCCACGGCCTCGGCGTCCGCCTCGGCCGACGACTGGGTCATCGCCCGGTCGGTGTAGACCAGTGGGCGTTCGGTCTCGGTGATCAGGTGTTTGACCACCTGGACGTTGCCGTTGACGTCCCAGACCGCGATGCCGGGGGTGAGGGTGGGGATGATCTCCACCGCCCACCGGGGCAGGCCGAGGACCCTTCCGGTGGCCCGTGCCTCGTCGGCCTTCTGGGCGTAGATGGTCCGGGTCGATGCCATCTTGAGGATCGCGGCCGCCTCCTTCGCCGCCGCGCCGTCCACGACGTCGGAGAGGTGGTGGACGACGGCCACGAAGGACAGGCCGAGCCGTCGGCCGAACTTCAGCAGGCGCTGGAAGAGCTGGGCGACGAAGGGTGAGTTGATGATGTGCCAGGCCTCTTCGACCAGGAAGATGCGCTTCTTGCGGTCGGGCCGGATCCAGGTGTGCTCCAGCCAGACGCCGACGATCGCCATCAGGATCGGCATGGCGATGGAGTTGCGGTCGATGTGCGAGAGGTCGAAGACGATGAGCGGGGCGTCGAGGTCGATCCCGACGGTCGTCGGGCCGTCGAACATCCCGCGCAGGTCGCCGTCGACGAGCCGGTCCAGGACGAGGGCGACGTCCAGGCCCCAGGCGCGTACGTCGTCGAGCTGGACGTTCATCGACTCGGCGGAGTCCTCCATGGGGTGGCGGAGGCGTTCCACGATGTCGGTGAGGATGGGCTGGCGCTCGGTGATGGTCTCGATGACGTAGGCGTGCGCCACCTTGAGGGCGAAGCCGGAACGCTCGTCCAGGCCGCGCCCCATGGCGACCTCGATGATCGTACGGAGCAGGGCCAGCTGGCCGGTGAGGGTGATCGCCGGGTCGAGGGGGTTGAGCTTGATGCCGCCGTCGAGGGCGGCCATCGGGTCCAGCCGGATGGGCTGTATTCCGAGGGCCTTGGCGATGAGGTTCCACTCGCCGACGCCGTCCTCGCCCTGCGCGTCGAGCACGACGACCTGGCGGTCGCGGAAGCGGAGCTGGCGCAGTACGTAGGTCTTTTCGAGGGCTGACTTTCCGTTGCCGGACTCACCCAGGACCAGCCAGTGGGGGGCGGGCAGCTGCTGGCCGTAGAGCTGGAACGGGTCGTAGATGTACCCCTTGCCGGAGTAGACCTCGCGGCCGATGATCACACCGGAGTCGCCGAGGCCGGGGGCGGCGGTGGGGAGGTAGACGGCCTGCGCCTGGCCGGTGGACGTACGCACGGGGAGGCGGGTGGACTCGACCTTGCCGAAGAGGAAGCTGGTGAAGGCGTCGGTGAGGGCGGCGAGGGGGTCGAGCATGGCCATGGGGTTGCCTCCTCGGCCGTCAGCGAGTCCCGCGCCGGGGGCACGGGCTCTGGTGGTTCTTATGGTGCCGGGTGGCGGTGGGTCCGTGGGGAGGGGGCGTGAGGGGCGCATCGCGGCGGCCCTGACGCGCGGTGTCCTGCTGCGGGGCGTTCATCGGCGGATTCCCGTCGCGAACGGGAGGGTGTTGACGAAGGCCCGGTGGTGCTCGCGGTCGCACCACTCCAGCTTGAGGTACGACTTGCCGGCCGAGGCGCGGATGGTGCGCTTGTCGCGGGCCAGCGCCTCGGGGGAGCGGGACGAGACGGTGATGTAGCCGACCAGGTTGACGCCCGCGGCGCCGGAGGCGAGGTCCTCGCCGCGCTGGTCGATACGGCCGTGGTGGGCCACGTCGCGGGGGTCGATGACGCGGTTCATCTTGGCGGCGCGGCTGGCGTCGGCGTCGTCGTTGGTCTTCTCGGTGAGCATGCGCTCGATGGCGACGTCGGTCGGTTCGAGGTCCATGCAGACGGCGACGGTGCGGATGACGTCCGGGGTGTGGACCAGCAGCGGCGCGAGGAAGTTGACACCGACGGGGGTCATCGGCCACTCCTTGACCCAGGCGGTGGAGTGGCACCAGGGGGCGCGCGTGGACGACTCGCGGGTCTTGGCCTGGAGGAACGTCGGCTCGGTGGCGTCGAGTTCGGCGGGCCAGGCGTTACGGCGGGTCATCGCCTGGATGTGGTCCATGGGGTGGTCCGGGTCGTACATGGAGTGCACGAGGGAGGACAGCCGCGCCTGGCCCAGCGGCTGGCGGACCCGGATGTCGGCCTCGGCCAGGCGGGCGCAGATGTCGGTGAGTTCGCGGGCCATGACGGCGGCGATCCCGGCGTCCTTGTCGACGTTCTTGCCGCGCAGGCCGGTGGCGCGGGCGATGGCGGCGCCCTCGGCGGCGAGTTCGCGGCCGTAGTGCATACAGGCGACCAGGTAGGCGCGGTGCTGCTCGCTGGAGGTGGACACCATCGACTGGAGCTGGTCGTAGGAGTCCTTGAGCCACCGTTCGGCGCCCTCGTCCCCGCGTACGGCGACGTCCTTGGCGTGGGCGTCGGGGTCGGCGGGGAGGGTGCGGGCGAGCATCTGGAGGCGGGTGACGAAACCGTCGCCGTTGGCCACGTGCTTGAGGAGGGTGCCGAAGCGTTCGACCAGGGCCTCCTGGTCCTCGCTGTCGCGCAGGCCGACGCCGGGGCCCTCGATCTCGATGGCGGCGGTGACGGTGCGGCGGTCGACGTGCAGCAGCACGGCGATCTCGTCGGGGCCGAAGGGTGCGGACAGCCAGGTGATGCGTCCGATGCCGGGCGGCGGCCCGATCTCGATCTCGCGGCCGTCGAGGCGGATGCCGGCCTCGGCGGCGCCGGAGCGGTAGGTGGCCGCGTTGCGCAGGGTGCGGCGGTAGGTGCGGTTGATCTCGAACCACCGGTAGAAGGTGCGGCGTTTGTACGGCATGTAGACCGCGGCGAAGGCCAGCAGGGGCCAGCCGGTCAGTCCCAGGATCCGCAGGGGGAGGATCGGGACGAGAAGCCCGCACATCATGCCGAGGAAGGCCCCGGCGATGATGAGGGTGATCTCGCCGGTCTCGCGGTTCTTGCCGACGATGGCGTTCGGCCGGGCCTTGCCGATCAGATACGTACGGCGTGGCTGGGGGGCGGCGTAGGGCTGGGACGTCACCTGTTGTCACCTCCGGACTTGCTACTGCTGCTGGTGCCGTTGCCGCCGCGGTCCGGCGTGGTGCGCGGTGCGGGGGCGGCGGGGGCCGCGGCGGCGCCGCCGCGGGTGCTGTGGGCGGCCACGCCGCCGGCCACGCTGTTGGCGGGCTGGGCGGAACCTCCGGAGGCGGCCTGTTCCTGGGCTCCGCCGCGCGAACTGTGCGTCTTGATGCCCTGCTTCACCAGCGCCGCCGGGGAGGAGATCACGGCGGCGGCCTGGCTCTCACCGCTGGCCTTGCGGCCGTTGCGCAGGCTCTGCACGTCGTCGCCGAAGCCGGGCACGAAGCGGTAGATCATGGCGCTGGCGAAGATCGCCAGCAGGATGATCGCGAGGCCGGAGACCACGGCCCCGAAGGCGTTCGGCCCGTCGTCGGAGGAGAGCGCGCCGGCCAGGCCGAGAACGATGACGATGACCGGTTTGACGAGGATGACCGCGATCATGATGCCCGCCCAGCGGCGGACGTGGTGCCACATGTTCTTGTCGACCAGGCCGGAGTACACGGCGGTGCCGAGCAGCGCGCCGACGTACAGCAGCGCGGCGCGGATGACGAGTTCCAGCCACAGGACGCCTGCGGCGAGCACCGAGATGAGGGAGACGACGATCAGCATGATCGGGCCGCCGCCGATGTCGGTCTCGCCGGACAGCGCGTCGGCGAAGGAGCCGAAGAAGACATCGGTGTTGGAGGACGTGCCGGAGGAGATCACCTCGGTGACCCCGTCGGTGGCGGACACCACGGTGTAGAGGATCAGCGGGGTGAAGGCCGAGGCGATGACGGTCAGCCACAGGAAGCCGACGGCCTCGGTGAGGGCCTCGGTCAGCGGCACGCCGCGCACGGCGCGCTTGGCGACCGCCAGCAGCCACAGGACCAGGGTCAGGATGGTGGAGGCGGCGAAGACGACCGCGTACTGGCGCAGGAAGGAGGCGTTGGTGAAGTCGACCTGGGTGGTCTTGGTGACCGCCTTCGAGAGCTGCCCGATGACCCAGGACGCGGCGTCGGCGCAGCCCCGGGCGAGCGAGGCCAGCGGGTCGAGGGAGTCGGTGAGGCTGTTGGTGTCGCCGCTGCTGCCGTTGCCGCTCTCGCAGTAGTCCTTGGCGACGCCGATGAACTGGCTGCAGTCGGCGGAAGCGCTGGGACTGGGCGACGGTGAGGGGGCGGCGACCGCCCGTGAGGCGGCCAGGAGGAAGGCGGTCTGTGCTCCGGCGAGAAGCGCGGCGAGCGACAGCACACGGTGGTGATGGCGGCTACCTGGCATAGGTGAAACCTCCGTATCCCTCGACCGCGTTCGCGATCTCGTCCGCGCCCGCGGCCCGTTCGTCGCCGGCGACCGGCGCGGGTCCCTGCTTCTGGCTGGACGACTCGATCTTCCAGTCGCCGTCGATCCACTTCAGCTTCTCGGTGATGGTGAACCAGCTCTGACTGACCGGCTTGGTGGAGCCCTCGCCGGCCAGTCCGACGAGTCCGGTGCACCAGACCTCGACGGTGGCGGTGGTGCCGCTGTGGCCGGTGGTCCTGGTGCCTACGGGGATCGTGCGCGATACGAAGGTGTAGCCGCTGGGAGTCGAGCCGTCCTGGTCCAGGCCGACCTTTTCCAGGAAGGCGGCGGAGTACGCCTTGTCGAGCTTGCTCTGCAGCCGGTCCACCACGGCCGGGTCGTGGATGGCGGTGACGATGGCGTGCCGGCGCTGGGCGTCGAACATGCCGTCGCCGCCGAGGGCCACCGCGTAGTTGGCCGCGGCGGACTGGGCGCCCTGGGAGGTGCGGGCGAAGCCGGATGCGATGCCCTGGTCGGAGCCGGAGACGGGCTTCTGGCCGGTGGCGGAGGTGGGCTGGGACTGGGTGGTCCCCTTGCCGCCGCTGCCCGAGTCGTTGCCGCCTGAGGTGTTGTCCGAGCTGTCGCCGCGGTTGACGAAGGCGATGGCGGCGAAGAGCAGCACGATGACACCGACGACGGCGATCAGGCTGCGGCCCGGGCGGGCGGGGCGGCGGGCGGCGGTGCCGCCGGGGCCGGCCTGGCCCTCGGGGAACCGGGTGCGGGTGGTCGGCGGCCCGTCGTGGCCGGGGCTCATCGCGCTGTCGCCCCCTCACGCGAGAAGGGCAGGGCGGAACCGCGGTCGGGTCCGGTATCGCTGCTCGGGTGAGTGGGCATCAGCACGCAGCCTCGGGTGGGGATGTGGGCCGGGACGGGCCCTGGGGACATAACCAAGGTAGGGGACAGTGGCTGGGAGACGCTGTGTCGTGTCGGGGCCTGGCTAGACCGCCATCCCGTAGACGATGGTGAACAGCGTGCCGAGGGAACCGATGATGAACACGCCGGTCAGTCCGGCGATGATCAACCCCTTGCCCTGCTCGGCGCTGAAGGTGTCGCGGAGCGCCGTCGCGCCGATCCGCTGCTTTGCCGCGCCCCAGATCGCGATGGCCAGACAGAGCAGGATCGCCACTGCCATCACCACCTCGATCATCACGCGCGCTTCGTTCCCGAGGGAACCGAAGGGACCCCAGTCCGGGGCGATACCACCGATGATGGTGTTGATGTCGCCCTTCTCGGCTGCCAGGAACATGAGAACTCACCACCACGCTAGATCAGTTGGTCTCCTCGCCGGGGCGCAAGGAGCCAAGGTCTATCTTGGCGGAGGATGCCGCCGTCGGATGTCGACTCGGCGACTTTCTCAGCCGATTACCTCGTGTGATTACCGCCGCAGACGTCAGACTGGTCGGACTGTCGCACGGACCGGTGTTCGATGGGACTTGGATGACTACTCTGTGTATCACGCGCGTGACCGCAGGGCAACGATTGGGGGCGGCGATGAGTGGTGATGCTTTACCGGGCGCTTTCCGGGGGCCGACTCGCCGTCACCACCCGTGTCTGTACACCCAGTACGCACAGAAGGGGACCGGATGATGAAGGCCGCGCGCAAGGCCTGGGTCGCCACCGGCGTGGCCGGTGGGGTGTTCTTCTCCTTCCTCGCGCTGCTGGTCGTCGGCACGTACTCGGCGGCGGCGAGCCTGACCGGTGGTGTGCACTCCCTGGCCAAGGGCGCGGTGCCGGCGGCGTACTCGGGCATGGTGCAGCAGTGGGGGAGTCTGTGTTCGGCCATCAGTCCCCCGTTGCTCGCGGCGCAGCTCTACCAGGAGAGCGGGTGGAACGCGAAGGCCCGCAGTGCCGCCTCGGCGCAGGGCATAGCGCAGTTCATCCCCGGCACCTGGGCGACGCACGGCATCGACGGTGACGGTGACGGCGACAAGGACGTGTGGGACCCGGCCGACGCGATCCCCTCGGCGGCGTCGTACGACTGCGAACTGGCGCAGTACGTCAAGGACGTGCCCGGCGATCCGACCGAGAACATGCTGGCCGCTTACAACGCGGGCGCGTACCGGGTGATCAGGGCGGGCGGGGTGCCGGACATCGCCGAGACCAGGAACTACGTAAAGAGCATCATGACCCTGGCGAAGAGCTTCGAGGCGCCGAAGGCCACGGTCGCGGCGTCGCGGCAGGCGGCCGGGGCCATCTACTACGCGCAGAAGAAGCTGGGCACCCTGTACTTGTGGGGCGGCACCGGCACGGCCGCGCAGAACGGGCGGTTCGACTGCTCGGGGCTCACGCAGGCCTCGTACCGCTCGGTGGGCATAGAGCTGCCGCGGGTGGCGAACGACCAGTGGAACGCGGGGCCGCATCCGAGCCGGGACGAGCTGGCCCCGGGGGATCTGGTGTTCTTCGCGTACGACCTGGACGATCCGCGGACCATCCACCATGTCGGGATCTACGTCGGCGGTGGCTATATGATCAACGCCCCGCACACCGGCGCGGTCATTCGCTTCGACAAGATCGACACAGCGGACTACATCGGTGCGACCCGGGTGACCCAGGAGGGGGCGGCGGCGCTGCCGTCGGCCGATGCGGACGCGAGCGCGTGACGCCGGTCTCCCTTCGGTAACTTCCTGGTGATCATCCGGTGGAGACCGGAACGCCACGTACCGTGTGCGCCGTTGTCCGGGGAGAATGGCCCCGGACGCATGTGTATGCGTGAGGAGCGGGACGCGACGGGGGTTGCAGCGCGACGGCGGTACGGACAGTGAGGGGCATCACCGATGGCAGAGCTCACGCTTGACGGCTCGAACCCCGATGTCGGTCTGCTGCGTGACATCAACGGCCTGGCGAAGGGCACCCCCGCGTGGTTCGACCGGGGCATGGAGTTCGTCGGCGAGTACGGGCTGATCCTGCTGATGGTGCTGCTCGGGGGCTGGTGCTGGTGGCGGGTGGCCCGGCGTGCCCCGGAGGCCCCGGTGGCGGTGGCGGGTGTGCTGTGGTCCGGCCTGGCGGCCGGTATCGCGCTGCTGCTCAACATTCCGCTGCGGGGGTTCGTGGAGCGGCCCCGGCCCTTCGTCGACCATGACGGGCTGGATGTCCTGATCAAGGGCAAGACGGACTTCTCGTTCGTCAGCGATCACGCGACCCTGACGATGGCGGTCGCGGTGGGGCTGTTTCTGGTCAGCCGCGGGCTCGGACTGGTCGCGATCGGGGTGGCGCTGGCGGAGGGCTTCTGCCGCGTCTACATGGGCGTCCACTACCCGACCGACGTCATCGGCGGCTTCGCGCTGGGCACGGCCGTGGCGCTGCTGCTCGCCCCGCCGGCGATGGCGCTGCTCACCCCGTTGACCACGGCGGTCGCCCGGTCGTCCCGGGCGGGCTGGCTCGTGTGCTCGCCCCGGCGGGTGCGGCAGCCCGAGGGCGAGCCGTATCCGGAGCCCACCGCGTACGACAAGGATCTGGCGGCCTGAGGCGGTCCGCCCCGTGCGCCGCCGTGTGCCCCGGTCAGTTTCCGGTGTGCTCCGCCGCGTCCCGCCGGGCCCGGTCGCGGGCACGGCGGGCGGGCCCGCGCCAGCCGCAGGCGCAGGTGGCGTGGGTGAAGTGGCCCTTTTCGACGGTGGTCGTGCGATGGGCTGCGGAAGGCTGGTTGAGCACGCAATCAACGGTACCGGCCAGGCCGTGACGACGGACCCCGGTCGTCGTTATGCCGAACGAGGTCCGAGGTGCCGGAAGTTGCAGGGAGTTGGCGGAGATGGGGCAGCGGACGCGCGGGACCGCCGCGGCTGCGGGTCTCGGGCTCGGTCTGGGTCTGGGCGCGGTGGCGCTCTGCGGTTGCTCCGCCCCCGGCCAGGCCGCCGAGCCGGATCGTACGGAGGCTGTGCGGCGGGCCGCCGATGTACTGGTCCGGTCGGGCAGCGCCCGCGTCGCCACGTCCATGGAGATGGCCAGCGGCGGTACGAGGGTCTCGGTCACCGGCAGCGGGGGCTTCGACTTCGCCCGGCATCGCGGCAGCCTCACGGTGGTGCTGCCGGTGGACGCCGCGGGGGACCCGGAGCACCCGCCGATCACCGAGCTGATGGTCTCGGGCGCCCTCTACATGAAGAACCGCGGCGAGGGTGTGCCCGACGGCAAGTGGGTGCGGGTGGACACCACGCGGCTGTCCGACGGGAACCTGGTCACCGGTGGGGCCACCGAGCCGCTCGCCGCCGCCGAGCTGTGCCGTGGGGCGCGCCGGGTCTCCTACCTCGGGGAGGAGACCCTCGACGGGGCGCGGGTGCGGCACTTCCGGGGGGTGACGGACATCGCGCGGGCGGCGCGGGACGCCTCGGCGGGCTCGCGGGGGCCGCTGCGCGCGGCGGCGCGCGGGTTCACGGTGACCGTGGTGCCCTTCGACGCGTATCTGGACGAGCGGGGGCGGCTGCGCAAACTGCGGCAGCGGTTCACCTTCACCAACGGTGCCGAGGTGGTCTCCACCACCCGTTTCTCCGCGTTCGGGTCGCCGGTGCGGGTCGTACTGCCGGACCGGGGCGCCATCTACCGGGGAAAGATCGTTTCCGCGGCGGGCACGGCCGCGGCGACCGGGGCCGCGGCGAGCACGGCCGCGACAAAGTAGGCCACCCCGAATGGCCCGTCCGTGTCATGCACGGAGTGTGGGTCCTTCCCTACGCTGGGGTGGGGAGGAGGTGGTGCGCGTGGGGTTGTCGACCGGATCCCGGACGGTTCTGGGGCAGGACCATGTGGCTCTCGCGGAGATCGAGCTGTGCGGTGAGCTGATGATCGCGGCGTCCGCCGCCGCCGAGGAGCGGCTCAGCGCCGCCCGGATCGACGAGGTGCTCAATGTCGAGCGCCGCGGGGATCCGTACGACAGGGACAGCCTTTAGGTCCGCAGCAGCCGGGCTATCGCGGCGGTGGCCTCCGCCACCTTGTCGTCGGCCTCGGGGCCGCCTCGTACGGCGGCGTCGGCGACGCAGTGCCGCAGGTGCTCCTCCAGGAGTTGGAGAGCGAAGGCCTGCAGGGCCTTTGTGCCCGCCGATACCTGGGTAAGGATGTCAATGCAGTAGACGTCCTCCTCGACCATGCGCTGGAGGCCGCGGACCTGCCCCTCGATGCGGCGCAGCCGTTTGAGGTGCTGGTCCTTCTGTTTGCTGTACCCATGAGACCCATGGGACCCGTGAGACTCATGAGTTTCGTGTGAGCCGTGGTGTTCGGCGCCGACCTCGGTGGCGGTCATATAACCCGTCCCTCCTGCCCCGGTATACCCCTCCAGGGTATAGCCAGGATATATCGTACCGAATTCGGCCCATTGTGCGAGGTGCCCCCTGTGGGGAGCACGTCGGACGATGAGCGACACTGTATGGCGCCGGTCAGCAGTGGCCGGATGATGCACCTAGCATCAATTGCGACCGACCCCCGATGTAGCCAGCAGCCAGTAGCCGAGGACTTCACGTGCGCTTTCGTCTGACCCCCAGGGAGACGAGCTTCTACGACATGTTCGCCGCGTCAGCGGACAACATCGTCACAGGATCGAAGCTCCTCATGGAACTGCTCGGAGCCGATGCGGCCACGCGTACCGAGATCGCCGAGCGCATGCGCGCGGCGGAGCACGCCGGTGACGACGCGACCCACGCGATCTTCCACCAGTTGAACTCGTCCTTCATCACGCCGTTCGACCGGGAGGACATCTACTCCCTGGCCTCGCAGCTCGACGACATCATGGACTTCATGGAGGAGGCCGTCGACCTGGTCGTCCTCTACCAGGTCGAGGAACTGCCCAAGGGTGTCGAGCAGCAGATCGAGGTGCTGGCGCGGGCGGCGGAGCTGACTGCCGAGGCCATGCCCAACCTGCGCACGATGACCGACCTCACCGAGTACTGGATCGAGGTCAACCGGCTGGAGAACCAGGCGGACCAGATCCACCGCAAGCTGCTGGCGCACCTGTTCAACGGCAAGTACGACGCCATGGACGTGCTCAAGCTCAAGCAGATCGTGGACGTCCTGGAAGAGGCGGCGGACGCCTTCGAGCACGTGGCCAACACGGTGGAGACCATCGCGGTCAAGGAGTCCTGACCGGCGTGGACACCTTCGCACTCGTCGTCGTCATCGGCGTCGCGCTCTTCTTCACATACACCAACGGCTTCCACGACTCCGCGAACGCCATCGCGACCTCGGTGTCCACCCGGGCCCTCACCCCGCGTGCCGCGCTGGCGATGGCGGCGGTGATGAACCTGATCGGTGCCTTCGCGGGCAGTGGCGTCGCCCACACGGTCAGCAAGGGCATCATCGACACCCCCACCGGCAAGCAGGGCATGATCATCCTGTTCGCCGCCCTGGTCGGGGCGATCGTCTGGAATCTCAGCACCTGGTACTTCGGTCTGCCGTCGTCCTCCAGTCACGCGCTCTTCGGCGGCATGGTGGGCGCGGCGCTGGCCGGCTCCAGCACGGTCTACTGGAACGGCGTCCTGGACAAGATCATCCTTCCGATGATCATTTCGCCCGTGGTCGGTCTGGTGGTCGGCTATCTGGTGATGGTCGGCGTGATGTGGCTCTTCCGCCGTTCCAATCCGCACAAGGCCAAGCGCGGTTTCCGGATCGCCCAGACCGTCTCGGCCGCGGCGATGGCGCTCGGCCACGGTCTGCAGGACGCGCAGAAGACCATGGGCATCGTGGTCATGGCGCTGACCATCGGCGGGGCCCAGCAGGGCGACGGCATTCCGGTCTGGGTCAAGTTCGCCTGTGCGGCGATGCTGTCGCTCGGTACGTACGCCGGTGGCTGGCGCATCATGCGCACGCTGGGCCGGAAGATCATCGAGCTGGATCCGCCGCAGGGCTTCGCGGCGGAGGCCACGGCCTCGTCGATCCTCTATGTGACGTCGTACGTCTTCAAGGCGCCGATCTCCACGACCCATGTGATCACCTCGGCCATCATGGGCGTCGGCGCGACCAAGCGGGTCAAGGCGGTCCGCTGGGGTGTCGCCAAGAACATCGTCATGGGCTGGTTCATCACCATGCCGGCCGCCGGGTGTGTGGCCGCGCTGGTGTACGGGGTCACGCATCTGGTCTTCGGCTGAGGCAGCCACTGGCTGAGGCCGCTTCCGGCTGAGCCGGCTTCCGGCCGGGGCCGGCTCCGCCGGACAGCAAACGGGCCCGCCCCCTGCACAGGGGGCGGGCCTTTCGCCGTGCGGTGGCACCGCCATGCAGCACCGCAGGACGAGTACGGGGCCGGCCTAGCCGAAGCGGCCGGAGATGTAGTCCTCGGTGGCCTGCACGGAGGGGTTGGAGAAGATCCGCTCGGTGTCGTCGATCTCGATGAGCTTGCCGGGCTGGCCGACGGCGGCGAGGTTGAAGAAGGCGGTGCGGTCGGAGACCCGCGCGGCCTGCTGCATGTTGTGCGTGACGATGACGATCGTGAACTTCTCCTTGAGCTCGCCGATCAGGTCCTCGATGGCGAGGGTGGAGATCGGGTCGAGCGCGGAGCACGGCTCGTCCATCAGCAGCACCTCGGGCTCGACGGCGATGGCGCGCGCGATGCACAGGCGCTGCTGCTGGCCGCCGGACAGGCCCGAGCCGGGCTTGTTGAGGCGGTCCTTGACCTCGTTCCAGAGGTTGGCGCCCTTGAGGGACTTCTCGACGATGATGTCGAGGTCGCGCTTCTTCTTGACGCCGTTGAGCTTGAGGCCGGCCGCCACGTTGTCGTAGATCGACATGGTGGGGAACGGGTTCGGGCGCTGGAAGACCATGCCGACGGTGCGGCGCACGGCGACCGGGTCGACGCCGGAGGCGTAGAGGTTCTCGTCGTCCAGGAGCACCTTGCCCTCCACGCGGCCGCCGGGGGTGACCTCGTGCATACGGTTCAGGGTGCGCAGGAACGTCGACTTGCCGCAGCCGGAGGGGCCGATGAAGGCGGTGACGGTGCGCGGCTCGACGGTCATGGAGATGTCGTCGATCGCCTTGTGGGTGCCGTAGTAAGCGGAGAGACCGCTCACGTCGATTCGCTTGGCCATGGTGTTGCTCTCAATCCGGTCGCTGTCTGGGTGGTCGCGTCAGCGACCGGTCTTGGGGGCCTTCCAGCGGGCGATGCCGCGGGCCACCATGTTCAGGATCATCACGAAGGCGATCAGTACGAGTGCCGCCGCCCAGGCCCGGTCGTAGCTGGGCTCGTTGCCGTTCTGGTACTGCTGGAAGATGTAGAACGGCAGCGAGGCCTGCGGGCCGCTGAAGGGGTTGCTGTTGATCAGGTTGCTGCCGAAGACCAGCAGCGCGATCGGCGCGCTCTCGCCGGCGATACGGGCGACGGCGAGCATGATGCCCGTGGTGATGCCGCCGATCGCGGTGGGCACGACGACCTTCATGATGGTGCGCCACTTCGGGACGCCCAGCGCCAGCGATGCCTCGCGCAGCTCGTTGGGGACGAGCTTGAGCATCTCCTCGGTGGAGCGTACGACGACCGGCATCATCAGGATCGCGAGTGCCAGCGCGCCGGCGAAGCCCGAGTAGCCGAAGCCGAGTCCCAGGATCCAGAACGACAGGACGAACAGACCGGCGACGATGGACGGGACACCCGTCATGACGTCGACGAAGAAGGTGACCGCCTTGGCGAGCTTGCCCTTGCCGTACTCGACCAGGTAGATCGCGGTGAGCAGGCCGATCGGGGCGGCGATGAGGGTGGCGATGGCGACCTGCTCCAGCGTCCCGATGATGGCGTGGTAGACGCCGCCGCCGGGGTAGAGGGTCAGCACACCGTTCATGGAGTGGCCGAGGAAGGCGCCGTCGAGGATCTTGACGCCCTTGCTGATGGTGGTCTGGAGCAGCGAGTACAGCGGCAGGGCGGCCAGCACGAAGCAGGCCCACACCATGCTGGTGGCGACCCGGTCCTTGGCCTGGCGGCCGCCTTCGACGCGGGCGGTGATCGCGTACGTACCGCCGACGAAGAGGGCCAGGGCGATCAGGCCCCACTGGATCCTGCTGTTCAGCCCGGCGCCCAGGCCGATGCCGATGCCCAGCGCGATCGAGCCTGCGGCGATCGCGGCCGGTGCCCAGCGCGGGAGGCGCCGGTGGGAGAGGGAGCCCTGCGGCACGGCCGCCGCGGGGGCCTGGTCGATCACGGTGTCGCTCATGCGTTGGCCCCCGAGTACTCCTTGCGGCGGGCGATGATCATCCGGGCGGCTCCGTTCACCAGCAGGGTGATGACGAAGAGCACCAGGCCGGAGGCGATCAGCGCGTCACGGCCGAACTGGTCGGCCTCGCCGAACTTGGCGACGATGTTCTGCGAGAAGGTGCCGCCGGCCGGGTCCAGGATGTGCGCGGTCAGCTGCGGTGACGCGGACAGCACGGTGGCCACGGCCATCGTCTCGCCGAGGGCGCGGCCGAGGCCGAGCATCGAGGCGGAGATGATGCCGGAACGGGCAAAGGGCAGCACCGACAGGCGGATGGTCTCCCAGCGGGTCGCGCCGAGGGCCAGGGCGGCTTCCTCGTGCATCCTCGGGACCTGGTTGAACACCTCGCGGCTGACGTTGGTGACGATCGGCAGGATCATGATCGCCAGCAGGATGCCGACGGTGAACAGCGAGCGGGCGGCCTGCGGGTTGCTGGAGTCGAAGATCACGGTCCAGCCGAAGTATGTGTCGAGCCACTCGTTGAGGCCGATGAGGTGCGGCACCAGGAAGAGGGCGCCCCACAGGCCGTAGATGATGCTCGGGACGGCGGCCAGCAGGTCGATCACATAGCTGATCGGGGTGGCGAGCCGGCGCGGCGCGTAGTGCGAGATGAACAGCGCGATGCCCACCGAGATCGGGACCGCCAGCGCGAGGGCGATGACCGAGCTGACCACGGTGCCGTAGGCCAGGACCGCGATGCCGAAGACCGGCGGGGTGGCGCTCGCGTTCCACTCGAAGGTGGTCAGGAAGTTGCCGTGGTCCTTGGCGATGGCGCCGACGGCGCGGTAGGTGAGGAAGACCGCGATGGCGGCCATGATCACCAGCAGCAGGATGCCGGATCCCCGGGACAGGCCCGAGAAGATCCGGTCGCCCGCGCGGGTGACCGTGCGGTCACCGCCCCTGGTGTTCTTCTCCGCCAGGGGTGGAGGGGCTGAGGGCTGTGCGGTTATGTCCATTGGGGGATTTCTCCGGTCTGGGTGGGGGATGGCTCCCCCGGCGGCGGTGCACCGGATGGGTGGCCGGCCCGCGGTCGGTGAGGACCGCGGGCCGGCCGGTGGTTCAGGAGAGCGAGGAGATGGTGGAGCGGACCTTGGTGGCCAGCTCGTCCGGCAGCGGGGCGTAGCCGGCGTCGGGCAGGACCTTCTGGCCATCCTCGCTGGCGATGTAGGTCAGGAAGGACTTGGTCAGCGGCAGGGTGGCCGCCTTGTTGCCCTTGTCGCAGGCGATCTCGTACGTCACCAGGGTGATCGGGTACGCGTTGTCGGTCTTGGTGGTGTACGCCGAGGCCAGGTCCAGGGAGAGGTCCGAGCCGGTGCCGACGACCTTGGCCTGCGCGATCGCGGTGGAGGCGTTGGCGGCGGTGGCCTCGACCGGGGCGGAGGCGCCGGTGTCGACCTTGGCGGTCTTGATGCTGTTCGCGGTCGCGTAGGAGACCTCGAAGTAGCCGATTCCGCCGTTGGTCTGCTTGACCTGGGCGGCGACGCCGGCCGACTTGGCGGCGGACTGGCCGCCCTTGCCGGCGAAGGCCTTGGCGTGCTCGTACGGCCAGGCCTTGGGGGCGGCGGTGCTCAGGTACTTGGTGAGGTTGTCCGTGGTGCCGGACTCGTCCTGGCGGTGGAAGGCCTGGATCTTGGTGTGCGGCAGGGTGGCGCTGTCGTTCAGCTTCTTGATGGCCGCGTCGTCCCAGTAGGTGATCTTCGAGTTGAAGATCTCGCCGATCGTGGTCGCGTCCAGGACCAGGTTGTCGACACCGGAGAGGTTGTAGCCGATCGCGATCGGGCCGCCGACCAGCGGGATGCTGATGCCGGTGCCGGTCTTGCAGATGGCCTTGGAGGCGGTGACCTCTTCGGGCTTCAGCGGGGAGTCGGAGCCGGCGAAGGCGTCGGTGCCCTGGTTGAAGTCGATGATGCCCTCACCGGAGGACGAGGCCTTGTAGTTGACCGTCGCGCCGGAACAGGCCGCCTGGTAGTTCTTGACCCACAGGTCCATGGCGTTCTGCTGGGCGGAGGAGCCGGAGGCGAGGATCTGACCGCCCTTGTCCGCGCACTTGATGCTGCTGGACGACGAGGACGACTTGCTGGCGCCGTCGCTCGCGTTGTTGTTGTCGTCCGAGCCGCACGCCGTGAGGAGCAGCGCACCGGAAATCATGACCGTGCCGACGGTCAGGGCGCGCACGCCGCTCTTACGCTGAAGCTTCACCTTCGGTGTTTCCTTCCCAAGAGCCCGCCGGGACGGCGAAGCAGAGATGTAGGGGTCCTGCGTCTCCGGTGTCCGTTGCTGTTCACCGGTAAGGCCGAAATTAGGCAGATCAGATGAAGCGCCCGATGGGACAGGGTGAACGGGGGGTGAACCTCGCATATCAGTGCGGTAGCCCAGCCTGTGGATTCCGATCAGTGGGCGTTTTGTCCAGAATGACGCATGAAGGCGTCGATGAGCGGACGATCCCGCTCGTGGGTCAGCCGGTGTCGGGCGGCCACCGGGGGCAGCCAGACGACCCGGTCGACCTCGTGGTTCGGCGTGAAACCGCCGCCGGTCGCCTCGGCCGCCCAGTACCGCACATGCTTGGGCCGCCCGGCCACCAGGTAGTAGGCGGACGGCAGCGGGTCGCCGAGCAGGCAGTCCTGACCGGTTTCCTCCTTGACCTCGCGCAGCGCGGCCGCGGCCGCGCTCTCGCCGGGCTTGAGCTTGCCCTTGGGGTGGGACCAGTCGTCGTAGCGGGGCCGGTGGACCAGGGCGATCTCCAGGCCGCCGTCTACCGGGGAGCGGCGCCACAGGACCGCGCCCGCGGCGAGAACGGGGGCGGTCGCGGTGTCGCCCGCCCTGTTACGTGCGGTGTCCATGGCAGTGCTCCCTTCAGGCGGAACCGGTACCCAGCCACAGATGCGCGAAGGCGAAACGGGCCTGCTCGGTCTCCTGCCGCTGGTCCGCGTGCAGGACGCCGAGCGCGTACGCCGTCGCCGGCGCTATCCGGGGGGTCTGGGCCGCGGCGGTCACGGCGGCGGCGGCCTCCGCGGCTTCGTGGTGCTGCTGCAGTATCCGGGCGAGCGCGGACGGTCGTGCCTCGGGCTCCCCGTCGTCGTGGGGGCACACCTCGCGGGCGTAGCGGCTCAGCCGCAGCAGGGTACGGACCCGGTGCCAGGGGGCGTCCTGCCGGTCGGCCGGGGGCTCGGCGGCGAGGGCGGCGCACAGCGGGCCGCCGTTGTACGGCTGTGCGGCCCGGGTCAGCGGCAGGGCCTCGGCCGCGTCGGCGAGGCGGGCGTGGGCCTGGCCGGTCAGCGCGGGCAGCACCTCGGGCGCGGGGGCGCGGGCGGCCGGGGCCAGCGGCACGTCGGAGGCCATCACGGCCACCGCGTCGGCCACCGCGTGGAACCGCGACGACCCCATCGCCTGCAGGGCCGCCGAGTGGGCCCGGGTCCTGGCCAGCGTCAGCCGGCGCTCCAGCAGCGCCCCGGCGCGGGCCGCGCCGATCGCCAGGGCCCCGTCCCCGGGCTCCTCGGAGGCGGCCAGCCGGTGCAGGGCGGAGACCAGCCGGGCCAGCCGGGCGGCATGCTGGTGTTCGCGGCCCAGAGTGGTGGTCAGCCAGCCGAGCTCGGCACGCAGCGGTTCGGCCCAGGCCGGATCGGCGAGCGGCCCGTAGGTGTGCAGGGCGCCGCCGATCCGCCGGGCCGCGCGGCGCAGCTGCCGTCCGGTGGCGTCGTCCCCCTCCTCGTTGAGGGCGCGCAGGAAGGCGGTGGCCTGCTCCCGCAGATAGCCGGTGAGCACGTCGCCCGCGGCGGGCGTGCCGGCCGGCCCGGCGAGCGGGCCGGCCAACGCGGTGTCATGGTGTCGCTGGGCCACGCCGGCGCCTCCGGGCGTCGATGAGCATCTCCTGGACGTTGCGCAGCGGACGTCCGTCGGCATCGGTGCTGTGCCGCGTCCAGTTCCCGTCCGGGCCGAGGTGCCAGGACGAGGTGGTGTCCGAAGTCCCGATCTCCAGCAGGCGGTTGAGCGTCGTACGGTGGGCCGGGTCGGCGACCCGCACCATCGCCTCGATACGGCGGTCGAGGTTGCGGTGCATCATGTCGGCGCTGCCGAACCAGACCTCGGGCTCGCCGCCGTTGCCGAAGACGAACACCCGGGAGTGCTCCAGGAACCGGCCGAGCACACTGCGCACCCGGATGTTCTCCGACAGCCCTGCCACACCCGGCCGTACGGCGCAGATGCCGCGCACCCAGATGTCCACGGGCACGCCGGCCTGCGAGGCCCGGTAGAGCGCGTCGATGAGCGCCTCGTCGACGATCGAGTTGACCTTGATCCGGATGGAGGCCGGGCGGCCCGCCCGCTGGTGGTCGATCTCCTTCATGATCCGGGCGATCAGCCCGTCCCGCAGACTGCGCGGGGCGACCAGCAGCCGGTTGTACGTCTCCCGGCGCGAGTAGCCCGACAGCCGGTTGAACAGGTGTGACAGGTCCGCGCCGACCTGCGGGTCGGCGGTCAGCAGGCCGAGGTCCTCGTACAGCCGGGCGGTCTTGGGGTGGTAGTTGCCGGTGCCGACGTGGCTGTAGCGGCGCAGCGTGTCGCCCTCCTGGCGGACGACCAGCGACAGCTTGCAGTGCGTCTTGAGCCCGACCAGGCCGTACACCACATGGCAGCCGGCCTCTTCCAGCTTGCGGGCCCACTTGATGTTGGCCTGCTCGTCGAAGCGGGCCTTGATCTCCACCAGGACCAGCACCTGCTTGCCCGCGTCGGCGGCGTCGATCAGCGCGTCGACGATCGGGGAGTCGCCGGAGGTGCGGTACAGGGTCTGCTTGATCGCCAGCACGTCCGGGTCGGCGGCGGCCTGGTCCAGGAAGGCCTGTACGGACGTCGAGAAACTGTCGTACGGGTGGTGGAGCAGGACGTCGCGCTCCCGCAGGGCCGCGAAGACGTCCGGCGCGTGCGCCGACTCCACCTCGGCCAGATCGCGGTGGGTGCCCGCCACGAACTTGGTGTACTTCAGCTCCGGCCGGTCCTGCCCGGCCATCGAGAACAGCCCGGTCAGGTCCAGCGGGCCCGGCAGCGGGTAGACCTCGGCGTCCTCGATCTTCAGCTCGTGGACCAGCGTGTCCAGCGCCCTCGGCGAGATCGACTCCTCGACCTCCAGCCGGACCGGCGGGCCGAAACGACGCCGCAGCAGCTCCTTCTCCAGGGCCTGGAGCAGGTTCTCGGTGTCGTCCTCCTCCACCTCCAGGTCCTCGTTGCGGGTGACCCGGAACATGTGGTGGTCCATGACCTCCATCCCCGGGAACAGCTCCTCCAGATGCGCCGCTATGACGTCTTCGAGGGGCACGAACCGCTGCGGGCTCGCTTCGAGGAAACGGGACAGGATCGGCGGCACCTTGACCCGGGCGAAGTGGTCGTGGCCGGAGACCGGGTTGCGTACGGTCACGGCGAGATTCAGCGACAGACCGGAGATGTACGGGAACGGGTGGGCCGGATCGACCGCCAGCGGGGTCAGCACCGGGAAGATCTGGTGCCGGAACAGCGTGAAGAGCCGGGCCTGCTCCTTGTCGGTGAGCTCGGCCCACCGGATGATGTGGATGCCCGCCTCCGCCAGCTGCGGCGCCACGTCGTTCTGGAAGGTGGCGGCATGGCGGGCCATGAGCTCCCGGGACCGGGACAGGATGTTCGCCAGCACCTCGCGCGGCTGCAGGCCGGACGCCGAGCGGGTCGCCACCCCGGTCGCGATCCGGCGCTTCAGGCCGGCCACGCGGACCATGAAGAACTCGTCCAGGTTGCTCGCGAAGATCGCCAGGAAGTTGGCGCGTTCGAGGAGCGGGGTCGCCGGGTCCTCGGCGAGTTCCAGCACCCGTTCGTTGAAGGCCAGCCAGCTCTGCTCACGGTCCAGGAACCGGCCCTGCGGCAGCTCGGCGGTGTCCTCGTCGGCCCCGGCGCCGCCACCGGCGCCCTCCGGCACATCAGGAATGTCCGACACCAGGTCGGGCACGACGCGGGGGCGGTAGGCAGCCACGGCACCGTCCCCCGCGCTGGCGGCGGCTTCTGCGGGAAAATTCATCGAGGCCATGGGAGCGAGCCCTTCTCCGGATCCGGCACGGCATTCCGTCTTCCATTCTCCCGTGCGCGATGCCGTTCCGGCAGGTCGGGCCGCTGGAGGGTGGTGCGGATGGCGGGCTGCATCCTGTGATGCTCGCAAGCGACGTTGAATCGCCGGTAACGAGCAGATGGCGACCAGGAATCCCCAAGGCCTACGCCTGCGGCCCCAAGCGGCCCGGGACCGCGCCCCGTTGTGCCCCGAACCCCTGCGGGGCTGCGGCCCGGACCCCTGGCGGGGCTCCGCCCCGGACCCGCGGCGGGGCTCCGCCCCAGGCCTGCGGCGGCTGCGCCTCGGAACCCCGCACGGGGCTGCGGCCCGAAACCCCGCCGGGGTTGTGCCTTGGACCCCGGTGGGGCTGCGCCTTGGACCCCGGTGGGGTTGTGCCCCGGACCCCTGGCGGGGTGGTGCCCCGGACCCGGGCGGGGGCCGCGGCCCGGAAGCCCGCATGCGGCTGCGGCCCGGACTCGCGGGCGGAGTTGTGCCCCGGACCCGCACGGGGTTGGTTGTGCCTTGGACCCCTGGCGGGGCTGCGGCCCGGACGACCCGCACGGGGCTGCGGCCCGGAACCCGGGCGGGGTTGTGCCTCGACCCGGGCGGGGCTGCGGCCCGGAACCCGGGCGGGGTTGTGCCTCGACCCTGGCGGGGCTGCGGCCCGGAACCCGGGCGGGGTTGTGCCTCGACCCGGGCGGGGCTGCGGCCCGGACCCGGGCGGGGTTGTGCCTCGGACCCGGGCGGGGTTGCGGCCCGGAACCCGGGCGGGGTTGTGCCCCGGACGACCCGCACGGGACTGCAGCCCGGACCCTGGCGGGGCTGCGCCCCGGAACCCGGGCGGGGTTGTGCCTCGGACCCGGGCGGGGCTGCGGCCCGGAACCCGGGCGGGGTTGTGCCTCGACCCTGGCGGGGCTGCGGCCCGGACCCGGGCGGGGTTGTGCCTCGGACCCGGGCGGGGTTGCGGCCCGGAACTCGGGCGGGGTTGTGCCCCGGACGACCCGCACGGGACTGCAGCCCGGACCCTGGCGGGGCTGCGCCCCGGAACCCGGGCGGGGTTGTGCCTCGGACCCGGGCGGGGTTGCGGCCCGTAACTCGGGCGGGGTGGTGCCCCGGACGTCCCGGGCGGGGCTGCGGCCCCGACCCGGGCGGGTTGTGCCTCGGAACCCGCGCGGGGCGCAGCCTCGGGCGGCTGCGGCCGGGGCCCCTACGCTCTGGCGGGCGTGGGGGCAACCCAGCTCCGGTTGCGGGCGAGCGAAGCGAGGTGGGGCGCCTGCGGGCGGGCAGGCGGTTGCCCCCTTCGCCGACGCGTCCCGGGGCGCGGCACACGTGAGGGAGGGGACCGGGTCACCGGGCTGCGGGCGCCTGCGAGACCGGCACCCCTCACCGGGCGACGGGGGCGCGCTATGCCTCGGTGCGGTACATGAGGTCGACCTCGTGGGTGCGGAAGCCGAGGCGTTCGTAGACGGCGACGGCGGCGAGGTTGTCGGCGTCGACGTAGAGCATGGCGGTGGGCAGGCCGCGGTCGTGGGCGAGGTGGCGGAGGCCGATCGCGGTGAGGGCCTTGCCGAGGCCCGATCCCTGGGCTTCGGGGTGGATGCCGAGGACGTAGACCTCGCCGAGGGACTGGGCGGGGTGGACCTTCGTCCAGTGGAAGCCGGTGAGGCGGTCGCCGCGGAAGGCGAGGAAGAAGCCGGCGGGGTCGAACCAGGACTCGGCCTCGCGGTCGTCGAGGTCGCGCTGGGTGAGGGAGCCCTGCTCGGGGTGGTGGGCGAAGGCGGCCGCGTTGACGGCGAGCCAGGCGGCGTCGTCCTGGCCGGGGACGAAAGTGCGTACGGTGACGCCCTCCGGCAGGACCGGCTCGGGCAGGGGCGGGCCGCCGGCCTCCTCGTGCAGCGGCCGCCGCATCTGGCGGAGTTCGCGGAAGAGGGCGAGGCCGAGGAGCCCGGCGAGGTGGCGGGCGGCGGGGTGGCCGCCGTGGGCCCAGACGCGGAGCCGGCGGCCGGAGGCGGACAGGAGGGCGTGGCCCAGGGCCCGGCCGTGGCCCTTGGCGCGGTGCACGGGGTGGACGACCAGTTCGGCGGCCGGGGCCTCGACGGGGTCGGTGTCCTCCAGTTGCGCGTAGCCGACGAGTCCGCGGTCGGTGTGCACCAGCAGGTGCCGTACGCCGGGCCGTTCGCCGCCGCGCAGGTTGATCCGGCCCTGTTCGGACACCGCGGGCTGGCCGTCGACGGCGGCGGCCTGCTCGATGAGGGTGAGTACCGACCGTGCCTGGTCGGGCGTCAGTCCGTCGAGTACGTCGATGCGGCGCGGGTCAGCGATGTCCGTCATGCCCCTGAGCTTACGACCGGTCGTACGGGTACGACCGCCGCTGCCGCGCAGGCGATCCCGGCGGCGGCGGCGAACGCCGGCCAGTAGCCGGTCGCCGTTATCAGCGCGCCGACGAGCGGCGGGGCGAGGGCGGCTGCCAGGTTCTGCCCGGTGTTGTGGACGCCGAGGGCCCGGCCGGACCAGGCGGGGCCGGCGCGTTCGGCGGTGGCGGTGAAGGACAGGCCGTTGGTGCTGGCGGTGATGCCGACGGCGACGACCAGGGCGAGGTCGGTGAGCGGGGAGGGGAAGGCGGCGGTGAGCGCGCAGGCGGCGACCACGGCGGCGGTGACCAGGGCGAGTTGGCGCATCGGCCGGAGCCGGCTGCCGACCCGGTCCGACCAGCGCCCGGCGGCGACCCGGCTCGCCGCGCCCAGCACCTGTGCCCCGGCGAGCAGTTGCCCGGCGTGGACGGCCGTCCAGCCGCGTACGTCCACGAGCAGTACCAGGGCGAACGCCCCGGCGGTGAACTGCGGTACGACCAGCAGGGCCCCGGCGCCGTGGATCCGCCACAGGGTGCCGGTGCCCCGGTAGGGGTTGGCGGCGGGCACGGCGTGGTCCCCGGCCGGCGCGGCGGCCCGTGGGGGGTCGGCCGCGTACAGGGCGATCAGCAGGGCGATCACCCCGCAGACGGCGGCGAGGAAGACCATGGCGCCGGCCACGCCGTACGCGGCGGCCAGCGGCGGCATGGACAGTGCGGCCACGCCCATCCCCAGCGGGGTCGAGGTCTGCCGGATGCCCATCGCCAGGCCGCGTTCGCCGGCGCCGAACCAGCCCATCACCAGCCGGCCGCTGGCCGAGTACACCGAGGCCCCGGCCGCGCCGGCCAGGGCCAGCAGGACGCCCAGGGTCCCCATGCCGTCGGCGGTGTGGGCGACGGCCAGCAGGACGGCCGCCAGGCCCAGCCCGGCGGAGATCACCACGCGCTCGCCGTAGCGGTCGGCGGCGGCCCCCCATGCCACCAGGGCCAGTACGAGGCCGACGGTCGGGCAGGCCACCAGGAGGCCGACCTGGGCGAGGGAGAGGTGCGCCTGGCTTCTCAACTCCGTTGCCAGGTAAGGGATTCCGTAGACGAAGGCGCAGGCGGCGGTCTGTGCCGCGGTGCCCAGGGCCAGCATCAGCCAGCGGCGTGGCATGGCGTGCACCTCCTTGGTGGGTGGTGGGCACAACTATGCCGGGTGTTCGTATGGCGAGACAGTTCGTATCGCTATACGAGACGGAGGAGCCGGCGTCACCGGTGCGGGAGTGGGGAAACGGGATGGTAACCGCAAAGGACATGACAACTACGCGCGTTGACCATAGGCTGCGCCCGCTCTCCCCTCTTTATCCGGCACTTATGTCTTGTAAGGGGACCTCATGACTGGAAACCCCCGCCCCCGCCCCCGGCGGCGCAGGGCCGCGCGCGCGGCGGCGGCCGCCGCGGCCGGGTTCGCCGTGGTCGGCGTGCTCGCGGCCGGGATGCCCACGGCCCAGGCGCAGTCGACGCCGTACGGAAAGCCCGGCGGCCACGGCGGCCACGGCAGCCGCACGGTGGACCTGCAGTTGCTGGCGATCAACGACTTCCACGGCAACCTGGAACCGCCGGCGGGCTCTTCGGGGCGGGTGACGGAGCTCCAGGCGGACGGCACCACGAAGACCGTCGACGCGGGCGGCGTGGAGTATCTGGCGAGCAGCCTGCGCACCGCCCGTACCGGGCAGCAGCGTTCGCTGACCGTGGCGGCGGGGGACCTCGTGGGCGCGAGCCCGCTGCTGTCCGGGCTGTTCCACGACGAACCGACCGTCGAGGCGATGAACGCGATCGGCCTGGACGTGACCGGTGTCGGCAACCACGAGTTCGACGAGGGCGGGAAGGAACTGCTGCGCCTGCAGAAGGGCGGCTGCCACCCCACCGACGGCTGCTACGCGGACGGCCGCACCTTCGAGGGCGCGGACTACCCGGTCCTGTCCGCGAACGTCATCAACGAGAAGACCGGAAAGCCGCTGCTCAAGCCCTATGTCGTCAAGAACGTCAAGGGCGTGAAGGTCGGCTTCATCGGCGTCACCCTCGAAGGGACGCCGGACATCGTCTCCGCGGACGGTGTGAAGGGGCTGAAGTTCCTCGACGAGGTCGAGACGATCAACAAGTACACCAAGGTGCTCAAGCGGCAGGGCGTCAACGCGATCGTGGCGCTGGTCCACGAGGGCGGCTACCCCGCCTCCTCCGCGTACAACTACGACTGCGACGCCGGCGGTTCCGGCTCCGGTCTGTCGGGCCCGATCGTCGACATCGCCAAGAACACCTCGGCGGACGTGGACGCGCTGATCACCGGCCACACCCACAACGCGTACGTCTGCACCGTCCCGGACCCCAGCGGCAACGACCGCCTGGTCACCAGCGCGGCCTCGTACGGCCGGCTCTTCACCGAGCTGGACATGAAGTACGACCGCTACACCCACGACATCGTGCGGACCTCGGTCTCCGGCTCCAACCACGTGGTGAACCGCACCCAGGACAAGGCGGCCGACCTCACCGGCCTGCTGTCGTACTGGAACGCGCTGGCCGCGCCGGTCGCCAACCGGACCATCGGCTACATCTCCTCGGACATCACGCGCAACGACGCCGACGGCAACGAGTCGCCGCTCGGTGACCTGATCGCGGACGCCCAGCTCGCCTACGCCAGGACCCTGGACAGCGGGGCGGACCTGGCGCTCATGAATCCCGGCGGTATCCGCGCCGACCTCGTGCGGACCGCCTCCGGCAGCGAGGGCGACGGGGTGGTGACCTACGGCGAGGGCTTCGCGGTGCAGCCGTTCAGCAACACGGTGACGCTGGTGAGCCTCACCGGCGCGCAGCTGGTGACCGCGTTGCGGCAGCAGGTCAGCGGCGCCAACGAGGCGGTGCCGAAGATCCTTCAGGTGTCCTCGGGGCTCACCTACACCCTGGATCCGACCAGGTCCGGCGCCGACCGCGTCGTCGCGGACTCGGTCCGGCTCGACGGCGCGGCCGTCGACCCCGCCGCCACCTACCGCGTCGCGATGAACTCCTTCCTGTCCGGCGGCGGCGACGGGTTCGCGGCGCTGGGCGCGGGCACGGACAAGGTGATCGGCGGGGACGACCTGGCCGCCCTGGTGGACTACCTGACCGCCAACTCCTCGGCGTCGGCGCCGTACGCGCCGACAGCGGCCGACCGCATCACGGTGGTGCAGTAGCCGGAGCCAGCACGACCGGAGCCAGCACGACCGGAGGGGGCGGTCCGCCCAGGGGCCGCCTCCTCCGGCGTGTCCGCCGCTCCTGAGGATCGACCCTGAGGATTCTCAAACCATGATGAGTGATTCTAATCGACAGCTCACAAAGGCTTAATCGAATTCGGATGATCGCCGGAGTCGATCTCTGTACTGTCCTCTCTGTCGGCGTCGAACGGACGACGCCAACAGCACACAACGAAGAGGTAATCGAGATGGCTTTCAAGGCTCCCCTGCCGCTGCCCAAGAAGAAGAAGATCGTTCCCCCGCCGCCGAAGCCGAAGGCGAAGAAGAAGCCCGCCCCGGCCCCGCGCCCGGTCAACCCGGACGGCTCGGCGGCCAACTGAGCCTGGCGGCCAGGTAGTTAACAGCCCGAAAGAGGGCCGGTGGAGTGACCACCGGCCCTCTTCGCGTTCCTGTTCGCGTTCGAGGGCCTTGGGTCGGGACGCTCGCGCGGGGCCTCCCGGTTCCCTCCCGACTGTGAGAACCGGCCTCACATTCATTTCATAGGCATCTCACCGCAATCGGCTTCCGCAGCGCTTTTCCTCGCGTAATGTTTTCCATGTCGAAGCCGAAAGGGCGACGACGGAAAGACCGAAGAAAACGCGTAAAAGGAGAATCCCCATGAGCTTCCGCAAGGTTGCCCCCCTCGCCAAGCCGGCCCCCAAGCACGAGCTGCACAAGAAGCCCGCCCCGGTGAAGCCGGTCGCCCGGAAGGTCGTGCGCAAGGCCCGCCCGCGTCCGGTCGGCAACTGACCCCGGCGCCCCACGCCGGAGCAAGCAGCCACCTCCTCGACACCCCGCACGGAACGGAAGAGACACCCGCATGAGCTTCCAGAAGATCCTCCCGGTCAAGCCCGCCGCCAAGAAGGCCGAGCCGGTCAGGCCCGCTCCCGCGAAGCCGGCCCCGAAGCGCAAGAAGCCCCAGCGTCGTCGCCCCATCGGCGGCTGACCCTTCAGGTACCGGAGGCGGGCCGCGGCACAGAGCCGCAGGCCCGCCTCGGCCATGTCCGTATCGAGGTGGGAGAGACCTTGTCCGCGTATCAAGACCAGGCGACGATGCAGCTGCGCGTCCTCGACCCGGACGAAGCCGCAGCAGGTGCCACCGGCCGCCACCGGCAGCAGCCCCGGCGTGCCCGCCCGTACGGACGTCACCGCCACACCGGCGAGTTCGAGATCATCTACGAGGGCGGCCACACCCCCGAGGCCGAGACCGAGGAGGAGGCGGAGGAGCGCACCCCCCACCTCCCGGTCCGTGACGCCTTCAAGCGCTTCTGGCCGCTGACCAAGGGCGACCGGCTGTGGCTGGTCGTCATCTGTGTCTGCGTGGTCATCGCCGCCCTCGGCGAGACCGCCGCCATCCTGCTCTTCTCCGACCTCACCGACAACGCCCTGCAGGCCGGCTCGCTCTCCGCCTTCTGGGCGCCGGCCGGCAAGTGGTTCGCCGTCACCGTGCTCGGCGCGATCGTCGGCTACGTCGGCAACTCGCTCGCGGTGTGGACGGCGGAGCGCTTCGTGCTGCGGCTGCGCGCCAAGGTCTTCTCCCACATCCAGGACCTGCCGCCCGACTTCTTCCAGCGGCACCGCCTCGGCGACCTGGTCGAACGGCTCACCGGGGACGTGGAGGCCATCGAGCACATGGTGGTCTCCGGGGTGGTGGGCACCATCTCCGCGCTGTTCAGCGTGGTCTTCTTCTCCGCCGCCTCCCTGTGGATCCGCTGGGACCTGGCGCTGGCGACCTTCGTCCTGGCGCCGCTGTTCTGGCTGTCCGCGAAGCTGTTCTCCAGCAAGCTCAAGGACGTCTCGCGGGACGAGCGGGTCGCGGACGGCGCGATCACCTCGGTCGTCGAGGAGTCGCTCGGCAACATCCTGCTCACCCAGGCCTACAACCGTAAGCGGGCCGAGGAGAAGAAGCTGCGGCTGGAGGCCAGGGCCTGGATGAAGGCCTCGGTGACCAGCGGCCGGCTCAGCGAGCGGTACAGCCAGCTGGTCGAGGTCGTCGAGACCGTCTGCGTCCTGGTCGTCATCGGCCTCGGCGCCTGGGAGATCTCCCAGGACCGGATGACCATCGGCAAGCTGCTGGCCTTCGCCGCCTTTCTCGGCTACCTCTACCCGCCGATCCGCCAGCTCGGCACCCTGGGTCTCACCCTCAACGCGGCCACCGCCGGCGCCGAGCGGATCCTGGAGATCATGGACGCCGAGCCCTCCGTCCGCGACCCCGAGCGCGCCGTCCCCGTCCCGCGCCGGGTGCAGGGCCACGTCGAGTTCCGCCACACCGGCTTCCGCTACCCCGGCGCCGAGAAGGACTCCGTACGAGGGGTCTCCTTCTCCGCCCACCCCAGCGAACTGGTCCTGGTCACCGGGGCCAGCGGCGCCGGCAAGTCGACCATCTCCAAACTGCTGCTGCGCTTCTACGACCCGTCGGCCGGCAGCGTGAGCCTGGACGGCATCGCGCTGTCCGACTACCCGGTGGACCACCTGCGGGAGAACGTCACCCTGCTGCCGCAGAAGACCCTCATCCTGCACGACACCATCCGCGAGAACATCGCCTGCGGCCGCCCCGGTGCCACCGACGCCGAGATCGGCGCCGCCGCCCGGGACGCCCAGGCCCACGACTTCATCGCGGCCCTGCCGCAGGGCTACGACACCCTGATCGACGCCCACACCGCCCAGCTGTCCGGCGGCCAGCTGCAGCGCATCGCCATCGCCCGCGCCATGCTGCGCGACTCGCCCGTACTGGTGCTGGACGAGCCCACCACCGGGCTGGACGCGCTCGCCGCCCGCCGGGTGATCAAGCCGCTGCGCCGCCTGATGAACGGCCGCACCACGATCATGATCACCCACGATCTGAACCTCGCGCCCGACGCCGACCGGATCCTCGTCCTGGACAACGGCCGCCTGGTCGAGGTCGGCACCCACCAGCAACTGCTGGCCCACGGTGGCGCCTACGCCCACCTGCACCACTCGCAGAACAGCGGGCCCGCGGACGGCACCGGGCAGTTCGACACCGGCCAGTTCCGCGTCCCGTCCGGATTCGCGACGGATTACCGGTAAGGAGAACCGAAGGCGATGACGATGACCATGACCATGACCATGACCATGACCGATCCGAGCGCGGCCGCGGGAGTCTCCGGCACCCCGCGCATCCTGGTGGTCGACGACGAGCGGGCCATCCGGGACGCCCTGCAGATGATCCTCAGCAGACGCGGTTACGAGGTGCTGCTCGCCGGCGACGGCGAGGAGGCCCTCGCCATGGTGGAGTCCCTCCACCCCGACCTCGTGATCATGGACGTCCTGCTGCCCTACATGGACGGCCTCACCGCCTGCCGCCGGCTGCGCGCCCGCGGTGACGAGGTGCCGGTGATGATGCTCACCGCCCGCGACACCATCGGCGACCGCGTCACGGGCCTGGAGACCGGGGCCGACGACTACCTGGCCAAACCCTTCGCCACCGACGAGCTCGTGGCCCGGATCCGCGCCCTCCTGCGCCGGGGCAGCGCCACCAGGACCGCGGACCCCGTCCACAGCTTCGCCGGCCTGCGGATGGACACCATCGGCCGCGAGGTCACCCGCGACGGCCGTGACCTGCGCCTCACCCGCACCGAGTTCGCCCTTCTGGAACTCTTCCTGGCCCGCCCCCGCCAGGTCCTGGAGCGCGAATGGCTGCTCAAGGCGCTGTGGGGCGACCAGGGCCTGCCCACCGCCAACACCCTTGATGTGTACGTGATGTACCTGCGCCGCAAGACCGAGGCCGGCGGCCTGCCCCGGCTGATCCGTACGGTCCGGGGGGTCGGCTACGTACTCGACACCGACCTGGAAGCCGTGGCATGACCGACAGCGGATTCTACGGCTCCACACATCCTGCTCTCAGCGATTTCACAGATTCACGGGCAACCGTGGACGCCATGTACGAGACGACGCAGATCGAGAACGCGGTGAACCCGGCGCGGATCCTCATCGTTGACGACGAGCCCGCCGTCCGTGAGGCACTGACCAGGAGCCTGGAGTTCGAGGGCTACGAGGTCGACACCGCCAAGGACGGCATGGACGCCCTCCAGCACATCGAGATCGAACACCCGGACCTCATCCTGCTCGACGTGATGATGCCCGTTCTCGACGGCCTCGCCGCCGCGCGCCGGATCCGGGCCAAGGGCGACACCGTGCCGATCCTCATGCTCACCGCCCGCGACGCCGTCGGCGACCGCATCGTAGGCCTGGACAACGGCGCCGACGACTACCTCCCCAAGCCCTTCGCCGGCGACGAACTGCTGGCCCGGGTACGCGCCCTGCTGCGGCGCAGCGCGCCCGTCCCGGTGATACCGCCGCAGCGCGAGGGCGGCGGCCGCGCTCCGCAGGCCGCCGCGGGCAGGCAGCAGCTGACGTTCGAGGACGTCTCGATGGACCTGCGTACCCGCGAGGTCACCCGGGCCGGCACGCGGCTGGACCTCACCAAGACCGAGTACGCGCTGCTGAAGCTCTTCATGGCGCACCCGCGCCAGGTGCTCAGCCGGGCCGCGATCCTGCGCGAGGTCTGGGGCTTCGACTTCGAGCCGAGCTCCAACACCCTTGATGTGTACGTGATGTACCTGCGCCGCAAGACCGAGGCCGGCGGCCTGCCCCGGCTCCTGCACACCGAACGTGGCACCGGTTACGTGCTGCGGCCGGCCAAGAAGCGCGAGGCCCGCTGAGCATGCTGGACGCCAGTCATCTCGTCTCGGCCTTCGGGCTGCTCGGCGTACTCGCGATCGTCTTCGCCGAGTCCGGTCTGCTCATCGGCTTCTTCCTGCCCGGTGACTCCGTGCTGTTCACCGCGGGTCTGCTGATCTCCCAGCACCAGGTGATCCATCAGCAACTGTGGCTGGTCTGCCTCCTCATCGCCGCCGCGTCGATCGCGGGGAACGAGGTCGGCTATGTCCTCGGCCGCAAGGCCGGGCCCGCGCTCCTGCGGCGGCCGGACTCCCGGCTGTTCCGGCAGGAGTACGTCACCAGGGCCGGCGACTTCTTCGGGCGGCACGGCGCCCGCGCGCTGGTTCTGGCCCGCTTCATCCCGGTCGTGCGGACCTTCACCCCGGTTCTCGCCGGGGTGAGCGGCATGGCGCACCGCTCCTTCACCGTCTTCAACGTCCTCGGCGGTGTCCTGTGGGGCGCCGGGGTCACCGCGGCCGGCTTCTTCCTCGGCCGGATCGGCTTCATCCGCGACCATGTGGACGTGGTGCTGGTGGCGATCGTGGTCCTGTCGGTCGCCCCGGCGGTCTTCGAGGCGCTGCGCGCCCGGGGCGCCGGGGGCGACCGGACGGTGCGGCAAGCGGACGCCCGGTAGCTTCCCAAGTCGGCACGAATGCTGTGAATTCGTCTTCTGCGATCCACCTCACCGCGATCTCAGAGCTCTCTCATCCCGGTGATACAGCATGACTTCCATGACCCCCCACACCTCTCACCCCACCCACGGTGTCAGGAAGGCGGTCGTGCCGGCCGCCGGCCTCGGCACCCGTTTCCTGCCCGCGACCAAGGCGACGCCCAAGGAGATGCTCCCGGTCGTCGACAAGCCGGCCATCCAGTACGTCGTCGAAGAGGCGTCCGCGGCAGGCCTGGACGACGTACTGATGGTCACCGGGCGGCACAAGCGGGCGATCGAGGACCACTTCGACGCCGCCTCCGAACTGGAGCGCGTACTGGAGGCCAAGGGCGACCTGGCCCGTCTCGACGCCGTACGCAGCGCCTCACGGCTGGCCCGCGTCCACCACATCAGGCAGGGCGACCCGCTGGGCCTGGGCCATGCGGTGCTGTGCGCCCGCAGCCATGTGGGCGACGAGCCCTTCGCCGTACTGCTCGGCGACGACCTGATCGACGAGCGCGAGACCCTGCTCAAGGACATGCTGGAGGTCCGCGCCCGCCACGGCGGCAGCGTCGTCGCCCTCATGGAGGTCGACCCGGCGCAGATCCACCTGTACGGCTGCGCGGCCGTCGCCCCCGTCGAGTCCGCGGCGTGTGCCGGGGACGCGGGGCAGGACGGGGTCGTACGTGTCACCGGCCTGGTGGAGAAGCCGTCCGCCGAGTCGGCCCCCAGCAACTACGCCGTCATCGGCCGCTATGTGCTGGACCCGGGCGTCTTCGAGGTCCTGGAACGCACCGCACCCGGGCGGGGCGGCGAGATCCAGCTGACCGACGCCATCGAGGAACTGGCGGCCAAGGGCGAGGTGCGCGGCGTGGTCTTCCGGGGCCGCCGTTACGACACCGGCGACAAGGCCGACTATCTGCGGACCGTCGTCCGGGTGGCCTGCGACCGGCCCGACCTGGGGCCGGAGTTCCGGGCCTGGCTCAAGGAGTTCGTCGCCACCCTCGACCTCGACCTCACCCCCGGCCCCACCCCCGATCCCACCCCCGACCAGGAAGGCGGGCGGGCTCGCCGCCTGAGTGATCCCATGATGCGCAGACTGCCGCTCCGCTCCCGTCTGGCCCTCCTCACGGCGGCGGCGTTCGCCGTGGCGATCGGGGTGGCGGCGGCAGCCTGCTGGTACATCACCGCCAACCAGCTCCGCAACAATCTCAACGACTCGCTCATCACCGCGGACATCAATCCGGGCTGGGTGAAGATCCTGGAGAGCAAGTGCGGGAAGTCCCCGGCCAGGACCAACAAGTCCGGGCCGCCCTCCCGCATCACCGGTCAGCTGATCAGGGCCGACGGCACCCGGTGCGTCGACTACGCCGACACCGCGATCGAGGTCACCGCGGCCGACCTGGCGGTGGCCGCCGGCAAGAGCCAGTCCGCGCTGTACGTCGGCCGGCGGGACGACGGCACCACGGTCCAGGTCTTCACCCGCACGATGCGCAACGGCGACACGATCATGATCGCCCGCGAGATCAGCGACGTGGCGGAGCCGCTCAGCAAGCTCGCCGCGCTGCTGACCATCGTCAGCGGCTGCGGGGTGCTGCTGGCGCTGGGCGCAGGGCTGCTCATCGCCCGTACCGCGCTCAGACCCGTGCACCGCTTCACCGCCGCCGTCGAGCACATCGCCCGTACCGAGGACCTGAAGGTGCGCATCCCCATCGAGGGGCATGACGAGATCGCCCGCCTGGGCGCCTCCTTCAACTCCATGACGGCGGCCCTGGAGAGCTCCCGCGACCATCAGCAGCGCCTCATCGCCGACGCCGGCCACGAGCTGCGCACCCCGCTGACCTCGCTGCGCGCCAACGTGGATCTGCTGGTCCGCAGCAACGAGACCGGCCGGCCCATTCCGCCGGGCAAACGGGACGCCCTGCTCGGCAGCCTCCAGGCGCAGACGCAGGAGCTGACCAGCCTCATCGGCGACCTGCTGGAACTCTCGCGCCCCGACGCGGCCCAGGCCGCCGCGGTACCCACGCCCTTCCACGCGGTGGTCCAACGCGCCCTGGAGCGGGCCCGGTTGCGCGGGCCCGGCATCGAGTTCCGTACCGACATCGAGTCCTGGCACGTCCTGGCCGACCCGGCCTCACTGGAACGCGCCGTGGTCAACCTGCTGGACAACGCGGTGAAGTTCTCCCCGCGGGACGGCCGGATCGAGGTCCGGCTGCACGCGGGCGAACTGACCGTACGCGACCACGGGATGGGCATCCCGGCCGACGACCTGCCGCATGTCTTCGAGCGCTTCTGGCGCTCCCCGCAGGCCCGCGCCCTGCCCGGCAGCGGTCTCGGCCTGTCGATCGTCGCCCACACCGTGCAGCGCTCCGGCGGTCAGGTGAGCCTGCAACCCGCCTACGGGGGCGGCACCGTGGCCTGTCTGCGCCTGCCCGGGACCCCCGTCGGGGCGGGCGGCGTCGCACACATTGTGAGTGGTCTATGAGAACGCTGTTTCTCATCCGGTGCTCATTGCGGTCTTACTGAGGCCCCAGATCCCGCCGGGAAAGTTGGGGTCATGAACGAGACGACAGCAGGGATCAAGGGGGGAACCCGGCAACGATCGGTCGAGGTCGTGGTGCCGGTGTACAACGAGGCGCATGTCCTCGCGGACAGCATCGGCCGCCTCCACGCCTACCTCGAATCCTCCTTCCCCTTCCCCTTCCGGATCACCGTCGCGGACAACGCGAGCACGGATGCCACCTGGCAGGTCGCGACCGACCTGACCTACCGGCTGCCGCATGTGCACGCCGTCCACCTGGAGCTCAAGGGCCGGGGCCGCGCGCTCAAGGCCGTCTGGAGCCGGAGTACGGCGGACGTGGTCGCGTACATGGACGTCGACCTGTCCACCGGCCTCGAAGGCTTCCTTCCGCTCGTCGCCCCCCTGCTGTCCGGCCACAGCGACGTGGCCATCGGCAGCCGCCTGCACCGCCACGCGGCGGTCGTGCGCGGACCGAAGCGCGAGTTCATCTCCCGCTGCTACAACATCCTGCTGAAGCTGGGCCTGGCGGCCCGCTTCTCCGACGCCCAGTGCGGTTTCAAGGCGGTACGCACCGAGGTGTTCCAGGCGATGGCCCCGCACATCGAGGACAACGCCTGGTTCTTCGACACCGAACTGCTGGTCCTCGCCGAACGCAACAAGCTGCGGATCCACGAGGTCCCGGTCGACTGGACCGACGACCCCGACAGCCGGGTCGACGTCGTCCGCACCGCCCTGGACGACCTCAGGGGCATGTGGCGGATCGCCCGGCGCACCCTGCGCGGCGAGGCGAGGATCGCGGTTCCGCGCCGCCAGAACCGGTCGTACGTCGTCGGCCAGAGCCCCGCCGGCGCCGCGGCCCCCGCACCCTCCTCCGAGAAGGCGCTCACCGGCGCCGGTTCCCGTTGAGCACCGGCCAGGGCCGGGACCAGGGCCGACGTCAGGGCCGACGCGGGCGCGGACTGCGCCAGTTGGCGGCGTTCGGGATCATCGGCGCCACCAGCACCGCCGCGTACATGGCCCTGTACCTCGGCGCCCGGCAGCTGATGCCGGCGCTCTGGGCCAACGCCCTGGCCCTGCTGGTCACGGCGGTCGCCAACACCGCCGCCAACCGCCGCTTCACCTTCGGGGTGAAGGGCTCGGCGGACGCCGTCCGCCACCAGCTCGAAGGCGGCATGGCCTTCGTCATCGGGCTGGGACTCACCACCGGCGCCGTCGCCGGACTGCACCTGCTGGCCCCCAACGCTTCGCACGGCACCGAGCTCGCCGTGCTGGTCGGCGCCAACGCCGCCGCCACCGTCATCCGCTTCGTCCTCATGCGGCTCTGGGTCTTCAACCCGCGGCGCCGCCCGTCCCCCTCCCCGGAGTACGCGTCATGACTGCACTGGCACCACCGCCTCCCGTCGAGGAGAGCCGGAGCTCCCACCGGGCCGCCCCGCCCGCCGACGGCGGCCTCGCCGCCCGCGCCAGAACCCTGTTCACCGGCCGCCCCGAGGACCCCCGCTGGGCCCGGCCCGCCCTCTGGGCGATCCTGCTGCTGGCCACGGCGCTGTACGCCTGGAACCTCACCACGATCAGCGGCAACTCCTTCTACAACGCGGCCGTCTACTCCGGCACCAAGTCCTGGAAGGCCTTCTTCTTCGGCTCCCTGGACGCGGGCAACTGGAGCACCGTCGACAAGCCGCCGTTCGCGCTGTGGACGATGGGCATCTCCGCCCGGATCTTCGGCTACGGCACCTGGCAGCTGATGCTGCCGATGGTCGCGGCGGGCGTCGGCTCGGTGGCCATCACCTGCCGCATGGTGCGGCGCGACTTCGGCCATGTGGCCGCCACCGTCGCCGGCCTGGTGATGACCCTCACCCCGATCACCGTCGCCATCACCCGCGACACCAACCCGGACCCGGTCCTCGTCCTGCTGATGCTGCTCGGCGCGGCCTCCCTGATGAAGGCCGTCCGTACCGGCCGCGCGATGCCGCTGGTGTGGACCGGCGTGTGGATCGGCTTCGCCTTCAACACCAAGATGATGCAGGCCTTCGTGGTGCTGCCCGCCTTCTTCCTGGTCTACCTGTGGGCCGCCGAGGGCTCGATCGGCAGGCGCCTGCGCAACCTGGCGGCCGGCACCGTCGCCCTGGTCGTCAGCTCCGCCTGGTGGATGGTCGTCGTCGACGCCATCCCGGCCTCGTCCCGCCCCTACATCGGCGGCTCGACCGACGGCACCGTGTGGGACCTGGTCATCGGCTACAACGGCTTCGGCCGGATCTTCGGCGCCAGCGCCGGCAGCAGCGGCGCCGGCCAGGGCGGCAGCTTCGGCGGCACCGCGGGCATCGGCCGCCTGTTCAACAGCATCATGGGCGGCCAGATCTCCTGGCTCATCCCGTTCGCCGCCATCGCCCTGGCCGGCGGCCTGATCCTGGTCGGCCGTGCCCCGCGCACCGACGCCCGGCGCGCCTCCCTGATGCTCTGGGGCGGCTGGGCCGTCATCCACTACCTGACCTTCGCCCTCGCCGAGGGCACCTTCCACCCCTACTACGTCACCGCGATGGCCCCGGCCGTGGCCGCCCTGTGCGGGGCCGGCGGCGTCATGCTCCACCAGGCATTCCGTGAGGGCGCCGCCGCCAAGTGGGCCTGGGTGCTCCCGGTCGCCGTGGCCGCCTCCGGTATCTGGGCCGTCGTGCTCCTCCAGCGCGTCAGCGGCTCCGGCACCGCGTACACCGTCGCCGAGATCGTCGCCGGCGCCGGCTCCGCCCTGGCCGTCATCGGCCTGCTGGCCGGCCGCTTCCTGGCCCGGGGCCGCCTGATCGGCCTCGCCACCATCGCGGCCATCGTCGCCCTCCTGGCCGGCCCCACCACGTACTCCCTGGCGGCGGCCACCTCCTCCACCAACGGCACCAACCCCACCGCGGGGCCCTCCACGGGCGGCGGCATGGGCGGCGGTGGCATGGGCGGCGGCTCGGCCCCCGGTGGTGCCGGGTCCGGTTCGATGCCCGGCGGTACGCGGCCCAGCGGCAACCCGCCCACCGGCGGCATGCCCGGCGGCGGCAGCTCCAGCTCGTCGTCCGGCTCGTCCAGCTCGTCCGGCTCCGGCAACTCCCAGCCCGGCGGCGCCATGGGCGGCGGAGGCGGCATGGGCGGCAGCGTCAGCTCCGACATGATCGCCTACCTCAAGAAGCACCAGGACGGCGCGACCTGGCTGGTCGCGGTCGCCTCCGACCAGAGCGCCTCGTCGATCATCCTGTCCTCCGGACAGCCCGTGATGTCCATGGGCGGCTGGAGCGGCAACGACAAGTCCATGACGGTGGCCAAGCTCAAGGCCCTGGTCAAGGCCGGAAAGCTGCACTACGTCATGGTCAGCAGCGGTGGTGGCCAGTCCACCAACTCCGAGGTCACCGCCTGGATCAAGAAGCACGGCACCGAGGTCAAGTCCTCCGCCTACACCAGCTCTTCGAGCTCCAGCACCAGCTCCAGCACCAGCACGAGTTCCAGCAGCGGCCTCTACCGCCTGGACGCCTCCGACGTCGGCTGACTCTCCGACGTCGACCTCAGTCCCCCCGATCAGGGCGGGTCGCCGGGTTCTCTCCCCCTCCCCGGCGGCCCGCCCTTACCCGTGCCCGCGGGTCGAGCACGGCGCCGGTGACGGCGAAGACCGCTCCCGGGACGAGCAGCAGCAGACAGGTCGGGACGACCATGTCCTTGAAGATCAGAGCGATGGACGCGACGAAGAGGCCGAGGGCGCAGAACAGGGCGGCGAAAGCCGCCCGCTCCCATGCCTTTCGGCGTGCGGCCCACCAGAGGATGCCGGCTTCGGACTCGGGCGAGGCCACCCACTCGGGGCCGCGCTCCGCCGTCCAGGCGATACGGATGGCCTCGGCGTCCGCGGGGCTGTCCAACTGCTCGCCGTCCACGTTCGGGAGCCGATACCGGCGGCCGGTACGGTCGTAGATCCGGACGACCCACGGCGCCGGGTACCGCACGGGTCCGCCGGCGGGGGACTCCAGCCGGATGTCGTATATCTCGGCCCAGGCGAGGCGGTGTTGGCGTATCGCCCCTCGGGTGGTGATGCCGTCCGGCCCGACCACCGTTGCGCCGCGCAGGGCCTGGACCACGGTGACCAGGACGATCCCGGTCAGGAGCACCAGCACCGCCGCGTCGGTCCGGCCGGCCGGGCCGGGAGAGGTGACCCGCAGGAGCACCAGGAACACCCAGACGGCCGGTCCCGCGAGCCTGTGCCACGACGGCCGCTTCCGCATCCGGTACGTATGTTCGAATCCGTGCTGATTCATCTGCCCCTCCCGAGGAGCAGATGCCAGATCACGTATCTGTGCTGCCTTCGGCCGGCGGTCGAGGACGAGACGGCCACCGCGTCGGACAGCCCTACGGGACAGCCCTCAGCCGCGCTCGGCCGCCGCCAGTTCGACGATGGCCAGCGTGCCGTGGCTGCCGCGCCTGGCGGCGTGCGGGGTGCCGGCGGGCAGGACGTACAGCTCGCCCTTGGAGAGGGACACCCGGCTGCCGCTGACGTCGAGTTCGAGGCGGCCGTCGAGGACGAGCAGCGCCTCGGTCGCCGGGTGGGTCTCCTGCCGCAGGGGTAGGCCGTTCATCCGCATCACCTTGACAGAGGTGGCGGCGGCGGGGGCGAACGCGTCCATCAGGTTCAGCATGGCCATACCCCGGGACCGTATCGGGCCCGGGGCTCCGGCTCGCCGGTGGAAACACGAACGGGGGAGATGGTCACCGACTCGTCACGGCGCGGAAACGATCCCCCCGCGGCAGTGCCGCCCATGCCGCCCTGGCGCCAGGGGCGGGCTCAGTGCTCGAAGACCTCGTTGATCGCCCCGCTGTAACCGGTCTCGCTGTAGCCGTTGGCCAGGGAGGACGACGGCGGCGTCGGGGTACCCGGCAGGCGCATCAACGCGATGGTGCCCCCGCCCTGTGCCGCGTGCAGGCCCACCGAGCCGCCGGCCTGCTGGACCGTACGGGCGACGATCGACAGGCCGAGGCCGCTGCCGGGGAGAGCACGCGAGGCGGTCGCCCGCCAGAAGCGTTCGAAGACATGCGGCAGGTCCTCGGGGGCGATCCCCGGGCCGTGGTCGCGGACGGTCAGCTCGCCGCCGTGCAGCATCACCTCGACGCTGCTGAGAGGCGGGCTGAACTTCACCGCGTTGTCCAGCAGGTTGACGATCGCCCGCTCCAGCGCGGCGGGCTCCGCCCGTACGTACCAGGGCGCGAGCTGGGACAGGATCTTTATGTCCTGGGCCCGGAGCCGGGCGCGGTGCAGGGCGTTCTCCGCGACCTCGTGGAAGGCCACCGTCTGCAAGGGGCTGCCGCCGGGCGTGGTGTCCGGCCGGGACAGTTCCTGCAGGTCGCCGATGAGCGAGGCCAGCTCCGTCATCTGAGCCTTCACCGAGGTGAGCAGCGCCCGCCGGTCCTCGGGCGGCAGCGCCCGGCCGGTCGCCTCACTGCGCTCCAGCAGCTCGATGTTGGTACGCAGCGAGGTCAGCGGCGTGCGCAGCTCGTGCCCGGCGTCGGCGATCAGCTGCTGCTGGAGTTCGCGGGACGCGGCGAGTCGGGAGGTCATGGAGTTGAACGAGGTCGACAGCCGCGCGATCTCGTCCTCCCCGTCGACGGGGATACGGACGCTCAGGTCCTCGGTACGGGCGATGTGCTCCACGGTGTCCGTGAGCCGGTCGACGGGCTTGAGCCCGGCCCGGGCGACCCACAGGCCGGCTGCGGTCGCGCCGACGACCCCGATGCCGGAGACGATCAGCAGAATGAGGGCGAGGGTGTTGAGCGGGTCGGTGACGTCGCTGAGGGGACGGGCGACGGTCACCGCGGCGCCGTAGGTCTCGCCTGTCGCGTTTTTGACCTTCGAGATCTGCTGGGTGTAGACCCGCAGTTCCGTTCCGTCCGCGGACGTGACGGTGCGGGGTTCGGCTCCGGGTGGGGGAGGGATGTCGCCGCCCCCGCGCGTGTCCGAGTCGCTGGTGGCGGCGGACTGGGCGGCGGCGTCGGTCTCGGCGCTGGAGAGGGGGAGCGACTCGCTGCCCATGATCGCGCAGGTGTCGCCGTTCGACAGCACCACGCGCACGGTCGCCTTGTTCAGGTTGAGCCAGCCGGGCTGGCGGTCGGTGGGGACGGCCGAGGACTTGGCCAGACAGCCGTACTTGCCGAGGGTGGGGCCGACCACCCGCACCGTGTCCGAGGAGCGCAGCGACTGGTCGAGCTGATTCATCAGCTGACCCCGCACGATGAACCACGCCGTCACCGCCACCGCTGCCACCGCCACCGCGACCGCGGCAGCCGTGAGGATGGCCAGCCGTGAGCGGAGCGGCAGCGACCGGAACCGCAGGACGCGGTTGTGGCGACGGTGGGGTGATGCCATGGAACGGTCAGCCCTTGCCTTCGGTGGAGCGGAGTACGTAACCGACACCGCGGACGGTGTGGACGAGACGGGGGAGGCCGCCGACCTCGGTCTTGCGGCGCAGGTACATGACGTAGACGTCGAGGGAGTTGGAGCTCGGCTCGAAGTCGAAGCCCCACACGGCCTTGAGGATCTGCTCGCGGGTGAGGACCTGGCGCGGGTGCGCCAGGAACATCTCCAGCAGCGTGTACTCGGTGCGGGTCAGCTCGACGGGGGTCCCGCCGCGGCTGACCTCGCGGGTGGTGGTGTCCATCCGCAGGTCGGCGAAGGACAGCACGCTGTCGTCCTCGGCGACGCCGGCCGTGGCGGCGTAGGAGCTGCGGCGCAGCAGGGCGCGGAGCCGGGCGAGGAGTTCGTCGAGCTCGAAGGGCTTGACGAGGTAGTCGTCGGCGCCGGCGTCGAGGCCGGTGACGCGGTCGCCCACGGTGTCACGGGCGGTGAGCATGAGGATGGGAACGGTGACCCCGCCGGCGCGCAGGCGGCGGGCCGTGGTGAGGCCGTCCATCCGCGGCATGAGCACGTCCAGCACGATGGCGTCGGGCTGGTAGGAGCCGACCTGGTCGATGGCGGCGAGGCCGTCCTCGGCGAGGGAGGTGTCGTACCCCTCGAAGGCGAGGCTGCGCTTGAGTGCCTCACGGACGGCCGGCTCGTCGTCCACGATAAGGATGCGGGCGGGGGCCTCGCCGTTCTCGCCGGGACTCATGCTCGTGTACCTCGCAGAGGGATGGGGACGGGGGTACCGCTGGTGTTTCCGGTTTTCGCTATCAGCGTCTCACGCCGCGGTGGGGCGGCGGGTGGCGGAACCGGACCTGCGGCGGTTGCGGGTGGGGCGGGTGCGGGTGGCGAGCTCGGGGGCGCGGGTGCCGGGGGCGAGCGCCACGGCGGCGAAGGGCAGCGCCAGGTCGGCGGGGCCGGTCGCGATACCGGCGGGGTGCTCGCCGCGGTGGACGGTGATGTTCACGGTGAGGCTCATGGGGTTGTTCTCCCTGGAAGACGGAAGGGGCGGAGGAAAGGTTCAGCTGTCGCTTCCGCCGTTACGGAGGGTGTCGAGGTCGGCCTTGACCGTGTTGACGGGGATGGCGAAGCCGAGGCCGATGGAACCGGCGCTGCCGGAGCTGGAACCGGAGGAGGACGAAGACGCCGAGTACATGGCGGAGTTGATGCCGACGATCTCGCCGTTCATGTTGATCAGCGCGCCGCCGGAGTTGCCGGGGTTGAGCGAGGCGTCGGTCTGGAGGGCCTTGTACGTGGTGGTGTTGGAGCCGGTGCTGCCGTTGTAGTCCTCGCCGCCGAAGGAGAAGGGCCACTGGCCGCTGCCGCCGCTCTGGCCGCCCTGGCTCTGGCTGCTGCTGTCGGAGTCCTCGGTGGAGACGGTGACGTCCCGGTTGAGGGCGGAGACGATGCCGCTGGTGACGGTGCCGGTCAGGCCCTCGGGGGAGCCGATGGCCACCACCTCGTCGCCGACGGCGACGTTGGAGGAGTCGCCGAGGGTCGCGGCGCTGAGGCCGCTGACGTTCTCGGCCTTGATCAGGGCCAGGTCCTTGTTCTTGTCGGTGCCGACGACCTTGGCGGTGGCGGTCTTGCCGTTGCTGAAGGTCACCTTGATGGTGGTGGCGCCGGAGATCACGTGGTTGTTGGTGATGATCTCGCCGCCGCTGGTGATGATCACACCCGAGCCGGTGGCCTCGCCGGAGGACGAGGTGGCGCTGATCTCCACGATGCTGGGGCTGACGGCCTTGGCGACGGCCGCGACGCCGGAGCTGGAGGAGCTGGCGTTGATGACCTTGGTGGTGGTCGTGGCGGCGGTGGTCTGGGCGGTCGCCTTCCCGATCAGGGCCGCGGAACCGCCGCCGATGAGGGCGGAGACCAGGGCCACCGCGGCGACCAGCGCGATCGGCCGGCGCGACTTGCGCCGGGGCGCCGGGTCGGGTGCGTCAGCGGCCGGCGGGACGGGGCCGCCGGGCCAGACCGTCATACCGGGGGCGGCGGCCACCGGCTGTGCGGGCTCGTACGGGGGCGGGGCCGGGTAGGAGGCGGCGGCGTGGGCGTACGGCGCCTGCGTACCGCTGCCGGAAGAGTCGTACCCACCGCTGCCGTACGGCTGCTGCGGGTCGGAAGCGCTGCTGCTGCGATGGGTGCTCTCGTTCATGGCTCTGACTCTGGACCTCGAATATGAGAGGTTCCTGAGCGCCCGCTGAGAAGCCCAGCAGAAGTCCGTATGACCGATATAAGAAGAGAAACCGCAGGTCAGCGCTGTCCTTTACATGCCACGAACAACCGCAGGCCAGAGCCCTGCGACGGTCAGGCGCAGCCGCAGGACCTGCGGACCACCAGCCGGGACGGGAACTGCCGCAGCCGCTCGCGCCGGGTACCCGGGACCCGCAGCCCCTCGTCGAGCACGAGGTCGACCGCCGCCCGTGCCATCGCCTGGCGGTCGGAGGCGACCGTGGTCAGCGGCGGGTCGGTGAGCCCGGCTTCCTTGACGTCGTCGAAGCCGGCCACCGCCAGCTCGCCGGGTACGTCGATCCGCAGCTCGCGCGCCGCCCGCAGTATGCCGATCGCCTGGTCGTCGGTGGCGCAGAACAGAGCCGGCGGCCGGTCGGGTCCTGCCAGCAGTTCCAGGCCGACCTGGTAGGCGTCGTAGCGGTTGTAGGGGGCCTTGAAGAGCCGGCCCTCGGTCTCCAGGCCGGCTTCGCGCATGGCGCGGCGCCAGCCTTCGACGTGGTCGGTCACCGGGTCCCCGACGATCGGTGTGGCATCGGTGCCGCCGACGCAGGCGACGTAGGGATACCCGTGCTCCAGGAGGTGGCGGACGGCGAGCTGGGCGCCACCTATGTCGTCGGTGACGACGGCGAACTCGTTGACGCTCTCGGTGCGTTCGTGGAGCAGCACGATCCGGGCGTCCCAGGCCTCGATCTCGGCGGCGGCGGTCTCGCCCAGGCCCTGGCTGACCAGGATCAGGCCGGAGACCCGCATACCGAGGAAGGCGCGCAGATAGTGGATCTCGCGCTCGTGCAGATAGTCCGAGTTCCCGACCAGGACCATCTTCCCGCGCTCGGCAGCCGCCTGTTCGACGGCGTGCGACATCTCGCCGAAGAAGGGCTGCCGGGCGTCGGGAACGATCAGGCCTATCAGGTCCGTCCGGCGGCTGGCCATCGCCTGGGCCACACGGTCCGGGCGGTAGCCGAGCTGCTTGATGGCCGCGAGCACCCGCTCGCGGGTGGCCGGTGCGACCGGCCGGGGTCCGTTGTTGATGACATAGCTGACGACTGCGGTCGACGTTCCCGCAAGCCTGGCCACATCGTCCCGCGTCACCTTTGCCACGGGCCGAGTCTACGCGGGTCCACCGGCCGGATAACACTGTGCGAGCGGGAGCGTGACCAGGGTGTGATCAGCGGCGCCATCAGCGCGGATCAGCCCTGCTGCGCGGTGGCTGTGTCAGCCGTGTCAGCCGTGTTCGCCGCGGCTTCCGCCTCGGAGCGCTGCTGCGCCTTCAGCGCCTCCTCGGCCGCCCGCTCGACCTTCTCGGGCGTCACGAAGCGGTAGCCGACGTTGCGGACGGTGCCGATCAGCGACTCGTGCTCGGGACCGAGCTTCGCGCGCAGCCGCCGTACGTGGACGTCCACGGTGCGGGTGCCGCCGAAGTAGTCGTAGCCCCAGACCTCCTGGAGCAGCTGGGCGCGGGTGAAGACCCGGCCGGGGTGCTGCGCGAGGTACTTGAGCAGCTCGAACTCCTTGAAGGTCAGGTCCAGGACCCGGCCCTTGAGCTTGGCGCTGTACGTGGCCTCGTCGACCGACAGGTCACCGTTGCGGATCTCCATCGGCGAGTCGTCGACGGTGATCTGCTGGCGGCCCATGGCCAGCCGCAGCCGTGCCTCGACCTCGGCGGGGCCCGCGGTGTCCAGGAGGACGTCGTCGATGCCCCAGTCGGCGGTGACGGCGGCCAGGCCGCCCTCCGTGACGACGAGCACCAGCGGGCAGCCGGGCCCGGTGGAGCGCAGCAGCTGGCACAGGCTGCGCACCTGCGGGAGGTCCCGGCGGCCGTCGATCAGGATCACGTCGGCGCCGGGGGTGTCCACCAGCGCGGGCCCCTCGGCGGGGGCTACTCGGACGCTGTGCAGCAGCAGTCCGAGTGCGGGAAGCACCTCGGTCGACGGCTGGAGCGCGTTCGTCAGCAGGAGAAGTGAGCTCACCGGCTGCTCCCGTCGTCGTTGTTCACGGTCGTGAGTTTGTTCATCATCCGGTCATGCGCGCTTCGCTTGCCCATTGCGAACCCTCCTCGGTCCCATGCGAGGACGTACTTTCGTGCTGTCCGGTGCTCCGGAAAGCACGAAAGGACCCGGGGGCGACGCTGCCCGGATCCTCTTGACCTAAGAGAATAGCCCACATGGCGTCGTTTGAAGAGACCGGACCCGCGCGTTCGTGTGTTTCGCCGATCATCCGCGTCGGCCGCCGTGCGGTGCTGCCGACCGAGGACGGGGTGCGGATCGACGCGGCCTACGACCCCCCTGCGGGATTGAGCACAGGTGAACGGGATGTTGCCTTCGTGATCGCCCACGGTTTCACCGGAGCCCTCGAACGCCCCGCCGTGCGGCGGGCGGCCGGGGTCCTGACGGAGTTCGGCGGTGTCGTCACGTTCTCCTTCCGGGGCCACGGGCGCTCCGGGGGCCGCTCCACCGTCGGGGACCGCGAGATCCTCGACCTCGCGGCGGCCGTGGAGTGGGCCCGGCGGCTGGGATTCGCACGGGTGGTCACCGTCGGCTTCTCGATGGGCGGTTCCGTGGTGCTGCGGCACGGCGCCGTCGGCCCGGTGGACGCGGTCGTCTCCGTGAGCGCCCCCGCCCGCTGGTACTACCGGGGCACCGCGCCGATGCGGCGGGTGCACTGGGCGATCACCCGGCCGGCCGGGCGCCTGGTGTCCCGGGTCGGGCTGCGCACCCGGATCCACCCGCGGGACTGGGACCCGGTGCCCCGCTCGCCGGTGGAGGCGGTGCCGCTGATCGCCCCCACCCCGCTGCTGATCGTCCACGGCGACCGGGACGGCTACTTCCCCCTCGACCACCCCCGCTCGCTGGCCGCCGCGTCGGGCGGGGCCGCCGAGCTGTGGCTGGAGCCGGGATTCGGGCACGCCGAGAACGCGGCCGGCCCCGAGCTCGTCCGCCGGATCGGCGCCTGGGTGGCCGCGCGGACGGGCTGAGCCGGGCGCTGCGTACCCTGGGCGGCAGGCAGGAAGCGGGAACGACGCGAGAACGACGCGAGCAACGCGAACGAGGGAGCCGTGATGGCCGGACGAGCCGGGACGATCCGGTACTGGGCCGCCGCGAAGGCCGCCGCCGGAGTGGCGGAGGAGCCGTACGAGGCGGTGACCCTCGCCGAGGCGCTCGCCGGGGCGCGGGCCCGGCACGAGGGGCGGCCGCAGTTCGGGCGGGTGCTCACCGGCTGCTCGTTCCTGGTCGACGGTGACCCGGTGGGGACCCGGGACCACACGACGGTCGAACTCCGGCAGGGCGGGACGGTCGAAGTGCTGCCGCCGTTCGCGGGAGGATGAGCCGCGTGACTTACGAACCGTATGGCGGCGCCATGCCGCAGGAGGCCGAGCAGACCGCCGTGATGCCGCCGGTGGAGAACGTTCCGTCGCAGGCCGAGGCCGAGGCCGGGGCCGGCGGCCGGGCGGCCCGCCGCAAGGGCACTGTGCCGCCCGAACTGCGTACGGGCTCGCCGATCATCCCGCCGGGGCCGCAGCCGGCGGCGCTCACCGCCGTGCTGGCGCTGCTGCTGGCCGGGGGCGCGGTGCTCGGGCGGCCGGGGCTGACGGTGCCGTTGCTGCTGCTCCAGGCGGTGACCGCGGCCGGCTGGTTCCGGCTGAACGGGATGTGGCCGGCCCGGCAGGGCATCGTGCTGGCCTTCCTGGCCGGCGTGACGGCGGATGTCGCGCTGCTGGCCACCGACGCCGACGGCGGCAACGGGCCCACGGCGCTGGTCGGCACCCTGGGGGTGTGGCTGCTGCTCGTCCTGGTCCTCCAGCTTCGGCACCGCGGCAGCTCCGAGGAACGGCTGTCCTCGCTGACCGCGACCTCCGCGTCGACGCTGCTGACGGTGCTGGCCGGCGGCTGGCTGGCCACCGTCGCCGAGCCGCACGGCGGCGATGTGGCCGTCACCGGCGCCGTCGCGGTCGCGGTGGCCACGGTGGCCCGCGGTCTGCACGGCCGGGGTGTCGCCACACTGGTCGTCGCCCTGCTGGCGGCCTGCGGCGCAGGGCTGGCGCTCGCCCAGGTGACCGGTCTGAGCACCCCGCACGGCGCGGTGATCGGCGCCGCCGCCGGCGCGGCGGCCCTGGTCGGGCTTCGGGTGGCGAGCTATGACTTCCCGTCCCGTTTCGTCCACTTCACGGCGGGCGTGGCCCTTCCGCTCACCGCGGCCGCGCCTGTGGTTTACGTCCTGGGCCGGGTACTCGTGGGCTAGCGTGCTACGGATTCCAACCCGGGGGTAACCGATGCGAGCCGTAAAAGTCCTACTGGTCCTTCTCGTGATTCTCGGCGGCCTGTTCGTGGCCGCCGACCGCTTCGCGGTCCATTTGGCGGAGTCGGAGGCGGCGGACAAGGCGCAGCAGCGCCAGAGCCTGAGCGAGAAACCGGACGTGGCGATCCACGGGTTCCCGTTCCTGACGCAGGTGGCGTCGCAGAAACTGGACGATGTGACGGTGACCGCGAAGGACATCACGGCGGGCGCCGGCGACACCGCGCTGCGCATCGACCGGTTCACGGCGGATCTGCACGACGTGCGCCTGAGCAACGGCTTCGGCGACGCGGTGGCGGACTCGGCGGACGGCTCGGCGCTGATCACCTACGAGGACCTGACGAAGGCGGCGCCGGACGGGGTCTCCGTGGCGTACGGGGGCGCGGCCGCCGACGGCAAGGGCAAGGTGAAGCTCACGGTGAGTGTGTCGCTGCCGGTGGTGGGCAAGGTCAAGCGGTCGGTGGTGAGCCAGGTGAGCGTCACCGGGGGCGACACGATCACGCTGCGCGCGGACTCGATACCTGACGTGGACGGGCTGCCGTCGTCCGTGGAGACCGCGATCAGGAAGCGGATCGACTTCTCGCGCGAGCTGCTGGGACTGCCGGAGGGCATCGAGCTGAAGTCGGTGCGGACCGGCTCGGACGGGATCACCGTCGCCGCCACCGGGACCGAGGTCGTGCTCGCCGGAGGCTGAACCCTGTGTCCGCAGGGTGAGACGGAGGTGTCCAGCCCGTAGGCGTACGACACATGCCGTCTCGCCCCGCGCGCCTGCGGGCCGGTGGCCGCCCCGGATCCGTACCATAATGCGGACACTGACGTCCCGAATGGCGGACGGGCGGTGACACTGCCCGAAACGGTCCCTACGATCGAGCCATGAAGCGACAGGCGGACCTCACGAAGCGGCGGGCAGTTGACCTGTGCCGCGTCGCCGCCATGCTCTGTCGTACGCGCCAGGCCTGACGCGTAGCCCTTTCCGGGCCCGGGCCGTCCTTCCCCGCCGCGTGAGCGATCACGTGCCGCAGCGCGCCACGCGCCCGTCCGTGCGCGGTGCGCCCGAAACGAAAACGCCGCCAAGTACCCCGCCAACTGCCCCGGAGGAGAACAGCATGAGCCGCAGTGACGTCCTGGTGGACGCCGAGTGGGTCCAGGCCCGCATCGACGACCCCAAGGTGGTCATCGTCGAGGTCGACGAGGACACGTCGGCGTACGACAAGAACCACATCAAGAACGCCATCCGCATCGACTGGAAGCAGGACCTCCAGGACCCGGTGCGCCGTGACTTCGTCGACCAGGCCGGCTTCGAGAAGCTGCTGTCGGAGAAGGGCATCGCCAACGACGACACCGTCGTCCTCTACGGCGGCAACAACAACTGGTTCGCGTCCTACGCCTACTGGTACTTCAAGCTCTACGGTCACCAGGACGTGAAGCTCCTCGACGGCGGCCGCAAGAAGTGGGAGCTGGACTCCCGCGACCTGGTGGACGGCGCCGAGGTCCCGGCCCGCGCGGCCACCGAGTACAAGGCGAAGGCCCAGGACTCCTCGATCCGCGCCTTCCGCGACGACGCCGTGGCGGCCATCGGCAGCCTCAACCTGGTCGACGTCCGCTCGCCCGACGAGTTCTCCGGCAAGCTGCTCGCCCCGGCGCACCTTCCGCAGGAGCAGTCGCAGCGTCCGGGCCACATCCCGACCGCGCGCAACATCCCGTGGTCGAAGTCGGCCAACGACGACGGCACCTTCAAGTCCGACGACGAGCTCAAGGAGCTCTACGAGGGTGAGGGCGTGGACCTGTCCAAGGACACCATCGCCTACTGCCGGATCGGTGAGCGCTCCGCTCACAGCTGGTTCGTGCTGCACGAGATCCTCGGCCAGCCGAACGTCAAGAACTACGACGGTTCCTGGACCGAGTACGGCTCGCTCGTCGGCGTGCCGATCGAACTCGGCGCGGCGAAGTAAGGGAAGGCAGACGTATGTGTGGAGCAAAGGCCGGCGGCCCGGACCTGGCAGGAGTTGACGTGGCGAGCGAGACGATCATCCAGGGTTCGGTGACCCGCGACGGCGAGCCGGTCACCGGCTATGTCCGTCTGCTCGACGGCGGCGGCGAGTTCACCGCCGAGGTCCCGACCTCGGCGACCGGACAGTTCCGCTTCTTCGCGGCCCCCGGCACCTGGACGCTGCGCGCATTGGTCCCGGGTGCGACCGTGGACCGCGCCGTGGTCGCCCAGCAGGGCAACCTCACCGAGGTCGCGATCGCCGTCTGACGGCAGTCGCGGCGCGGTACGTACGCAGGGCCGCGCCCCACCCGGGGCGCGGCCCTGCGGCGTACCGTAGGAGGGTGGGAGCACGACGGCGGCACCGGCTCTACTTCGTCATGATGGGCACCTGCATCGGGCTGTTCGTCCTGGCGGGAGCCGTCGTGCGCCTGTGGTCGGTCCCGGCCGCCGTGGCGATGTGCGCGGTGGCGATGGTCATCCCGCCCTTCGCCGCGATCGTCGCCAACCGCAGGGAGCCGGGGGAGCGCTGGTGGGACGAGTCGGGGGACTCCGAGTCCGACCGCTGGTGGCGTGAACTCGACGACCGGCGCCGCCGGTAGACCGTCGGCAGGCGGTCAGGGGACCGTCAGTAGACCAGGGCCTGCACGCCCTCCGGCATGATCTCGCTGACGAAGACCTGGGCCCCCGCGATGCGCACGCCCTCCAGCACGTCCCGTTCCGCGATCTCGCGGCGGGCCGCGCACTGCGTGCACAGCGTGATCCGCCCGCCGCCCGCCATGATGCCGTCGATGAGTTCCGGCAGTGGCGCGGCATGCGGCAGCTCGAACTCCGCGGCCCGGCCCGGGAGCGCGAACCAGGCGGATTCGCCGGTCAGCCAGAGCGAGACCTCCACGCCGCTGGCCACGGCCACGGCCGCCACCGTGAAGGCCTGGGAGCAGCGCTCGGGGGCGTCCGCGCCCGCCGTCACCTTGATCACGAGCTTCTTCGCCATGGTCATCACCCTACGCGTGGCCCGTCTCACACAAAAAAGACTGTCAAGAGGCTGTGTGTACTCGGCATAATGCGATCTTGCTTGTTGCGCGTGTGGCGCGGGGGCCTTGAGTGACACGCCCGGGGGGGCCTTGTGGAGCCGCAGTCCGATATGCCGATTGTTCCGGCCATGCCAACGTATGCGCCGGTGGGCGCACCGCCGACCGGATCCCGCCGAGGCCCGGTGATCGCCGCAGTGGTGGCCGGCATGCTGCTGGTCGTCGGAGTCACCGCCGGAGCCGTGGTCGCCCTGGGCTCCTCGTCGCCCGGACCGACGGCCGCGGCCGCGCCCCGCGCGAGCGTGTCCACCGGGCCGGCCACCGCCGAGCCCTCCGCGGAGGCCCCGACCACCGCCGCGCCCACCCCGTCCAGCACGGTCACCGGCGCGGTGAAGAGCGGCGGCACCCACACCGGCGACCTGCGGTACTTCCTGCTCACGCCCCCGGAGGACGCCGAGATCTACGGCGACGAGGACGGCTCCGAGCTGACCCGCTCCCAGATCGCGGACGGCTCCGCCTCCGTCAGGAGCGCCCTCGCCACCTACGGCTTCAAGTCCGGCGCCACCCGCACATACCTCACCGCCGACGGCGACACCCAGGTCGTGGCCGACCTCGTCCGCTTCTCCGCCCCGGCCGGCGCCACCGCGTTCTACAGCCGCTTCTACTTCAGCGGCACCGGCGTCACCATCGGCGGCAGCCACCCCGCCAAGGCCTACCGCCACGCGAAGACCGTGATCGTCGTCTCCCACCAGGGCGACGTCCACATCACCCTCACCGTGACCGGGGCCAGGGTCCCCGGCAGCGCGCAGCTGCGACGCCTCGTCGACCGGCAGTACGACCGCCTGGAGACCGGCCGCTGACCTCGCCGCAGCCCCCTGAACTCCCTCCATCCCGATTCACCCGGAGAACCCCTTGTCCCAGGACAGCCCTGTCCCCGTCCCCCCAGAGCCGCCCGCGGCCCCACCGCCCCGCCGGCCCCGGCGGCGGGGCCGCACGACGCTGATCATCGCCGCCGCGGCCGTCCTCGGCGTCCTCGCGGGAGCCGGCGCCGGCTACAAGATCCAGTACGACCGCCCGCCCACCCCGCTGCCGCCGCTCGCCCAGAGCGCGCCCAAGCAGCCCAAGGGCGCGGCCCCCTCCACCAAGCCGCTGACCGCCGCCGAGGACACCCTCGTGACGTACGACGGCGACCTGCGCAAGCTGCTGCTCAAGAAGCCCAAGGGCGCGAAGGACTACACGGACACGTACGCCGACGACAACTGGATGTCGCAGTACGACTACGCCGAGACGTACAAGAAGCCGGACAACATGTTCCGGATCCTGTCCGAGAACGCCTTCCGGCGGGCCGCCTCCATCGGCTGGTCCACCGGCAGTTACTCCAGCTACGCGGCCACCGAGATCAGCCTCATCCAGTTCCGTGACGAGACGGACGCCTACACCCCGACCCTGCTCGACGAGCAGCAGAGCTACATGGACGACCACGACTACGCCGACAACAGCGGCAAGGCCATCCCCGGCTCCGTCGACGGCCGGGCCTGGGTCTACTCCAAGCCCGAGACCAAGGCGGGCTACCTGCCGCTCTACACGGCCCGCGCGATGGCCCGCCGGGGCACGGTCATGATGGACGTCTGGGTCTACTCGTCGAAGCCGATCACCATGAAGACCATCCAGTCCCTGGCCAAGCGGCAGTTGGAGCGGCTGTGACCGACGACACCACCCCCCTCCCGACCCCCACGCCCGCGGCTGCGCCCGCGGCTGCGCCGCAGGCTGTGCCCGAGGGAGGCCCCGTGGCCGCGACTGGGCCTGCGGCTGCGCCTGAGTCTGTGGACGCCAAGGCGGAGCCCGCGGCTGAGTCCGTGTCGGACGGTGGCCCCGTGGCCGCGACCGGGCCTGCGGCCGGTGCCGGCTCGGAGCCGGCGGCCGCGCCCGGGGCTGGGCGTGAGCCCGCGCCTGCGGCTGAGTCCGTGGTGGACGGCGGGCCCGTGGCTGCGACCGTGCCCGCGGCCGGTGCCGGCTCGGAGCCGGAGGCCGCGCCCGAGGTTGAGCGTGAGCCTGTGGACGCCGAGGCGGAACCCGTGCCCGCGGCTGCGCCGGAGTTGGAGGCCGCGCCCGAGGTTGGGCGTGAGCCCGTGGACGCCGAGGCGGAGCCCGCGCCTGCGGCTGCGCCGCAGTCCGTGCCGGAGGGCGGCCCCGTGGCCGCCACCGAGCTTGCGCCCGAAGTTGCGGCGGACCCGGAGACCGTGTCCGAAGCGGATGCCGAGCCCGAGTTGGAAGCCGATGCCAAGCCGGAGGCCGGGCGGCGTGAGCCTACGGTCGCGCTCACGAAGGCCGAGGCCGAGGCTGTGCCCGGGCCGCGCCCGGAGCCCGAGGTCGCGGCGGACCCGGAAGGCGGTTCTGCGGCCGGCGTCACGCCTGCGGCGGATGCTGTGCCCGGGGCTGCGCCTGAGCTTGCGCCGGAAGACGAGGCCGCCCTTGCGGCCGAGGCCGGGCCCGAGGGCACGGTCGTCCCGGAGCCGGGGGCCCTGGTCCAGCCCGGGCCGGAGGCCGGGGCCGAGCCCAACAACAAGGCGGAGGCCGAGTCCCTGGCCGCGTACGGCGGGGGGCAGGCGTATGCCGGTGACGGGTACGGGGCTGCGCCGGGGGTCGCTTCGCCGCGGGGGAGGAGCCGGAAGGGGCTCGCTCTGGCGTTGACGTTGGTGCTGGTGGGGGTCGGGGCGGGGGGCGGTATCGGCTACACCGTGCTGAAGCACCGGCAGGACGCGAAGGACCGGTCGGCGGCGCAGCCGTGGAAGGCGCCGAAGCCGCAGAAGACCGGCGAGTACGGGGCCCAGTCCGGCGGCAGCCACTACGGTGCCCTCGGCAAGCTGCTGCTTCCCGTGCCGGACGGCTACTCCGCGGGTCCGGACATCGCCGAGTACGGCAATGACAGCGAGCTGACCGGCAAGCGCGCGGTCGCCCTGATGAAGGACTCGTACCGCGATCTGTCCGCGAAGCAGCGCAAGGCCGCGCGCAAGGCGGTCGACCGGCTCCACATCGAGGGCGTCGGCATGCGGACGTACACCGAGAGCGGCGGTGAACTCGTCGTCGAGATGCAGATCGTGCAGATGAAGAACAAGCGGGCGGCGCGCAGCATGACCGAGTTCTACTCGGCCGTCACCAAGGCGCTGGGCATCTACCGCAACGGCCCGCGGATCCCGGGGCACGACAAGGCCCGCTGTGTCCTGCCGCCCAAGACGCCCGGCTCCAAGCTCGACTGGATGAGCTGCCAGGCGACCGAGGGAGACCTGCTCGTCACCCTGACGGCCACCGGCACGTCGCCGTTGAACAAGAACAGTGCCGCGGATCTGCTCAAGCAGCAGCTCGACCGCGTCCAGGACCCGGGAGAGGCCGCATGACCTCCGACAACATCCCCCCGACCCCGACCCCGACCCCGACCCCGACCCCGCCGCCACCTCCCCCGCCTCCGCCCCCGCCGGCGTGGGGCGCGGCCGGCCCCTGGCCGCAGCTTCAGCAGTCGCAGTCGCAGTCGCAGCCGCAGCCTGAGCCCGGGCCGAAGGACCGCCGGGTGCTCCGCGCGGTGGCCCGGTGGACCGCGGCGGTGCTGGTGTTCGCCGCGCTCGGCGGCGTCGCGGCGTACGAGGTGACGCAGCCGAGGCGTACCGACGTCCCGGGGCTCAGGACGCCGGACGACGGGCGCTGGACGTACCGGACGCTGAAGCTGCCGAAGCTTCCGGCCGGCAAGCCGGGCGCGCGCGACGACGACGGCAATCCCGCCGGGCGGCACTACGCGGATCTGCGGCAGCTGCTGCTCCCGGCGCCGAAGGGCGCCAAGGCCGACGCGGCGTTCCCGGGGGCCGGCGGCTGGCTGCCGACCAGCACCTTCCTCAAGCTGTACCGCGACACCGCCGACCGCAAGGCGGTCGCGGCGCGGCTGGGGCAGAACACGTTGCGGCACATCGCGGCGCGGGCGTGGACGATGCCGGACGGCACCCGCACGGAGATCTATCTGCTCCAGTTCAACAGCGAGCCGTACGCGACGGACGCGCAGGGCGACCTGTCGACGAACGCGGTCCTCGGGCAGGCGCCGAACGTGACCTACGACGACGACTTCAAGGAGAAGGGCGTGCCGCGCGGCATCAGCAGCTACGTCTACGACGAGGTGAAGCCGCGCGGCGACCAGCACGTCCGCTTCGCCTACCTCATCGCGGGTGACACGGTGGCGCTGGTGTACCTGTCCAAGGAGGGCCACCAGCCCGCCGTACCGTTCCGCCAGACGGTGACGCTGCAGTCGCAGCTGCTCGGCTGACGCGCGCGGGACCCGCGTCACCCGCGTCAGCCGCGTGACACGCGCGTGAGCGGGAGCGGCGCACCTCACTGCGCCGCCCCCGCTCGCGGCGACTAGACTCGTAGGCGGTCCATGGCCGGGGCCGCAGCCCGGGCCACGGCCGCCCCGCGAACCCGCTTGCCCGAGGAGCTCCGCTCGTGACGATTGAGTACTTCTACGACGCCCTGCTCGTCCTGGTCTGTGTCGGCGTCGCCGCGTTCTCCGTGCTCGCGGTGAAGAAGCTCTACCAGGGACAGCGCTGAACATGATCGAGATCCCCTCCGACCTGCACCCCGAGCTCGTGCCGCTCTCCTTCCTGCTGGGCAACTGGGAAGGCGCGGGAGTCTTCGACTTCCCCGGCGACGAGAAGTGCAACTTCGGCCAGGAGGTGACCTTCACCCACGACGGCCGGCCCTTCCTGGAGTACGTGTCCAGGACCTGGGTGCTGGACGGCGAGGGCGGGAAGGTCCGCCCGCTGGAGAACGAGGCCGGCTTCTGGCGGATCGACAAGGACCGCCGGATCGAGGTCACCACCACCCGCGACTCGGGTGTCGTGGAGATCTGGTACGGGGAGCTGGCCGAGGGCAAGCCGCAGGTCGACCTGGTCACCGACGCCGTGGCGCGGATTCCGTCGGCCCCGGACTACAGCGGTGGCAAGCGGCTCTACGGTTACGTCAACAGCGACCTGATGTGGGTCGCCGAGAAGGCGACGCCGAGTGTGCCGCTGCGTCCGTACATGTCGGCGCACCTGAAGAAGGTCGTCGACCCGCGGGAGTGGGCGAAGGACCTCAAGGACCTCCCGGACGACGGGATCGCGTTCTTCCGCTGAGGCATCCGGGTCATCCGACTCATGGCATTTGCGGACAGGTCGGGATCCTTGACCTGGCTGGTCCGCTGCTCGATGCTTTCGTTGCGGCACGCGCGCTGCGTGCCGCGATAAGCAACCAGCGGAGGAGCATTCATGGCTCACCAGGTCCGTGCTGTAGTCGCCCGTGCCAAGGGCGCCCCGGTCAGCCTCGAAACGATCATCGTGCCGGACCCGGGGCCGGGCGAAGCCCTGGTGAAGATCCAGGCCTGCGGGGTGTGTCACACCGACCTGCACTACCGCGAGGGCGGCATCAACGACGACTTCCCCTTCCTGCTCGGCCATGAGGCGGCGGGTGTGGTCGAGTCGGTCGGCGAGGGGGTGACCGACGTCGCCCCCGGCGACTTCGTGATCCTCAACTGGCGTGCGGTGTGCGGCCAGTGCCGCGCCTGCCGGCGGGGCCGTCCGTGGTACTGCTTCAACACCCACAACGCCAAGCAGAAGATGACCCTGCTCGACGGGACCGAGCTGTCCCCGGCGCTGGGCATCGGCGCCTTCGCCGAGAAGACCCTCGTCCACGCCGGCCAGTGCACCAAAGTCGACCCGGCCGCCTCCCCGGCCGTCGCCGGGCTGCTGGGCTGCGGCGTGATGGCGGGCATCGGCGCCGCCATCAACACCGGCAACGTCGGCCGTGGCGACTCCGTCGCCGTCATCGGCTGCGGCGGTGTCGGCGACGCGGCCATCGCCGGCGCCCGCCTGGCCGGCGCGGCGAAGATCATCGCGGTCGACATCGACGACCGCAAGCTGGAGACCGCCCGGAAGATCGGTGCCACGCACACGGTCAACTCCAAGGAGGGCGACCCCGTCGAGGCCATCCGGGCGCTGACCGACGGCAACGGCGCCGACGTCGTCATCGAGGCGGTCGGCCGCCCGGAGACGTACAAGCAGGCGTTCTACGCCCGTGACCTGGCCGGGACCGTGGTCCTGGTGGGTGTGCCGACCCCGGAGATGAAGCTGGAACTGCCGCTGCTGGACGTCTTCGGACGCGGTGGCGCGCTCAAGTCGTCCTGGTACGGGGACTGCCTGCCCAGCCGGGACTTCCCGATGCTCATCGACCTGTATCTGCAGGGTCGGCTGGATCTGGAGGCCTTCGTCACCGAGACGATCGCCCTGGACGAGGTCGAGAAGGCCTTCGAGCGGATGCACCACGGCGACGTGCTGCGCTCGGTGGTGGTCTTCTGATGGCCGCGCGCATCGACCATCTCGTCACCTCGGGGACGTTCAGCCTGGACGGCGGCACCTGGGACGTCGACAACAACGTCTGGATCGTGGGCGACGACACCGAGGCGGTCGTCATCGACGCCGCCCATGACGCCGACGCCATCGCGGCGGCGGTGGGGGACCGGCGGCTGGTCGCCATCGTGTGCACGCACGCCCACAACGACCACATCGACGCCGCCCCCGCGCTCGCCGCGCGGACCGGCGCGCCGGTCCTGCTGCACCCGGACGACCTCCCGCTGTGGAAGCAGACCCACCCCGATCGCGCCCCGGACGGTGAACTCGCCGACGGGCAGACCCTGTCGGTGGCCGGCATCGAGCTGACGGTGCTGCACACCCCCGGGCACGCGCCGGGCGCGGTCTGCCTGTACGCGCCCGCGCTGGGCACCGTCTTCACCGGGGACACGCTGTTCGCGGGCGGGCCGGGGGCCACCGGGCGTTCGTTCTCGCACTTCCCGACGATCATCGACTCGATCCGGGAGCGGCTGCTCACGCTGCCGCCCTCGACGGCCGTGCGGACCGGGCACGGCGACGGCACGACCGTGGGTGCCGAGGCGCCGCAGCTCGACGAATGGATCAAGCGCGGCCACTGAACCTGCTTGACCTGGCCGTTCGGTACGTCAACCGCCCCGTTCCACGGGGCGGTTTTCGTGTCTTGACAGGGGCTGGGGGCGCCTCCAAACTGTTGTTGCGCTTACCGCAATCCGTTTCGTCATACGCACCGAGGTGTCATGAAGATTCCCGTGTGCCAGCTCGCGGATCTGCCGCGAGGCGAGGCCTACCGGCTCGAAGTCGACCCGCCTGTCTCGGTGTTCCACACCGACGACGGAGAGGTCTTCGCCATCGACGACACCTGTACCCACCAGGACGCCTCGCTGGCGGACGGCTGGCTGGAGGGGTGCGAGGTCGAATGCCCGCTGCACGCGTCGAAGTTCGACCTGCGCACCGGAGCCGTGGACGCCCCGCCGGCCAAACGCCCCGTCCGTACGCACGCCGTGCTGATCGAGGACGGGACGGTCTGGGTCGAGCTGTCCACGGCGGCGCCCAACCTCCCGCCCTGCGTCGGCGCCAGGCCGGCGGCCGGGGCCGCCGGGGGCGTCACGTGAGGACGGTGGCCGTCGTCGGGGCCTCGCTCGCCGGCCTGTCGGCCGCCCGCGCCCTGCGGAGCCAGGGGTTCGACGGGCGGCTGGTCGTCATCGGCGACGAACCCCACCGGCCGTACGACCGGCCCCCGCTGTCCAAGGAGTTCCTGGCCGGGACGGTCGGCGAGGACGGCCTCACCCTGGAGGCCGACGGCGAGGACCTGGCCGCCGAGTGGCTGCTCGGCGTACGCGCCACCGGGCTGGACCGCAACGAGCGGCTGGTGCGGCTGGCCGACGGCAGCGCCGTCCGGGCCGACGGTTTCGTGATCGCCACCGGCGCCGCCGCCCGCACCCTGCCGGGCAGTGCCGGGCTGGCGGGCGTCCACACCCTGCGCACCCTGGACGACGCCCGCGCGCTCCGCGCCGACCTCGCCCGGGGCGGCCGGCTGGTCGTCATCGGCGGCGGCTTCATCGGTGCCGAGGTCGCCTCGACCGCGTACGCACTCGGGCTGGACGTCACCGTCGTCGAGGTCGCGCCGGTCCCGCTGGCCGGGCCGCTGGGTGAGCAGATGGGCGGCGTCGTGTCCTCCCTCCACGCGGACCACGGGGTACGGCTGCTCTGCGGCGTGGGGGTGAGCGAACTGCGCGGCGGCGCCAGGGTGGAGTCGGTGCTGCTGGCGGACGGGCGGAGCCTGCCCGCCGACACGGTGGTGGTCGGCGTGGGCGCCCTGCCGAACACCCGCTGGCTGGAGGGCTCCGGGGTCGCGCTGGACAACGGGATCATCTGCGGGGCCGACGGCCGCACCAGCCTGGCCGCCGTGGTCGCGGCCGGCGACTGCGCCAGCTGGTACGACCCACCCTCCGGCGTCCACCGCCGCGTCGAGCACTGGAGCGGTGCCCAGGAGCGCCCGGCGGTCGCCGTGGCCACCCTGCTCTCCGGGGGCGCGGCCGCGCCGGGCCCGGTGAGGCCGCCGTACTTCTGGTCGGACCAGTACGGGGTGCGCATCCAGTTCGCGGGCCACGCGGCGGCGGCGGACAGCGTCACGGTCGAGGAGGGAGCGGTGGGCGACCGCAGCTTCCTCGCGGTCTACCGCCGTGCCGGGGAACCGGTCGCGGTGCTCGGTATGGACCTGCCCCGGCAGTTCATGCGCCTGCGCAAGCAGTTGGGCCGTCCCGCCGCCGTCCCGCCGCCGCGTCGGTGACGGCGTCCGCGACGGCCGTCAGGTCTTGACAGCGGCCTTCCCGCACCACATTCTGCGTGAAAGCAGTTGCGTACTGCACATCGCGTTGCCTATCGCACAACGCCACGAGGAGTGCCCACGTGACATCGACCAGCCTGCCGGACAGCCTGATCGCCACCCTCCCCGGCTCCTACTACACCGATCCCGCAGTCTTCGCCCAGGAGCAGGAGCACATCTTCGAGACGATGTGGTTCTGCGTCGCGCGGGCCTCGGAGCTGGCCAGGCCGGGCGCCTTCCGGACCGTCGAGGTCGGCCGTGAGTCCATCCTGGTCACCCGCTCCCGCGACAACGCCGTCCGCGCCTTCTTCAACGTCTGCCGGCACCGCGGCGCCAAGCTCTGCACCGAGGAGACCGGCGAGGTCAAGCGCGCCTTCCAGTGCCCGTACCACGCCTGGACGTACGACCTGACGGGCAGGCTGATCGCCGCCCCCAACCTGACGAAGATGCCGGACGTCGGCCGCACCGAGTACGGCCTGGCGAGTGTGCACGTCCGCGAGTGGCTCGGCTATGTCTGGGTCTGCCTGGCCGAGGAGCCGCCCTCGTTCGAGGAGCAGGTCATCGGCGCGGTGGTGACCCGGCTGGGCGACGTGGAGTCGATCGAGCACTACGACATCGACAACCTCGAAGTCGGCCGGCGCATCGTCTACGACGTGAAGGCCAACTGGAAGCTCATCATCGAGAACTTCATGGAGTGCTACCACTGCGCCACGATCCACCCCGAACTCACCGAGGTGCTGCCGGAGTTCGCCGACGGCTACGCCGCCCAGTACTACGTCGGCCACGGCGCGGAGTTCGGCTCGGACGTCCAGGGCTTCACGGTCGACGGCTCCGAGGGCCTGGAGCGCATACCCGGCGTCAGCGAGGACCAGGACCGCCGCTACTACGCGATCACCGTGCAGCCGCAGGTCTTCATCAACCTCGTGCCCGACCATGTCATCTTCCACCGGATGTACCCGGTCGCCGCGGACCGCACGATCGTCGAGTGCGACTGGCTGTACCTGCCCGGTGTGGTGGAGTCCGGCCGGGACGTCAGCCGCTCCGTGGAGCTGTTCGACCGGGTCAACCGCCAGGACTTCGACGCCTGCGAGCGCTGCCAGCCGGCCATGAGTTCCCGTCTGTACGCCAAGGGCGGTGTGCTGGTGCCCAGCGAGCACCACATCGGCGCCTTCCACGACTGGATCCACGAGCGCCTGGGCACGGGCCGGCCCGGTTAGGCCGTGGCCTGGCCGTTCAGCCCGTCCGGCCGGTCAGCCCAGGTGGCCCATACGGTGGCTGATCTCCGCCGCGCCCCTGACCAGCACCGGCGCCAGCTCGTGCATCCGCTCCTCGGTGAAGCGGTAGGAGGGCCCGCTGGCGCTGACCGCCGCGATGACCTCGCCGTCCCGGGAGCGGATCGGGGCGGCCATGGCGTGCAGCCCGATCTCCAGCTCCTCCAGGGTCCAGGCGTAGCCGCGCTCCCTGGCCTCGGCGAGGTTCTTCTCCAGCTTGGTCTTCGAGGTCAGGGTGCGCGGGGTGATCTTCTCCAGGCCGGCGTCCGACAGCAGCTCGGCACGCTCCTTGACGGGCAGGTGGGCCAGCATGATCTTGCCGCTGGAGGTGGCGTGCAGCGGGGTGAGCTGGCCGACCCAGTTGTGGGCGGTGACGGCCCCGGGGCCCCGTACCTGGAAGAGGTTGATCGCGAACTGCTTCTCCATGACCGCGATGTTCACGGTCTCCTCGATCTCCTCGGCGAGGCGTTCGCACACCGGGCGGCCCTGCTGCGTAATGTCGATACGCCCGGTGACCGCGCCGGCCAGCCGTACGATCCCGAAGCCGAGCCGGTACTTGCCGCGCTCGCCGGCCTGCTCCACCAGGCCGCGCGCCTCCAGGGCGCCCAGCAGCCGGAAGGCCGTCGACTTGTGAACGTCGATCTCCCCCGCGACCTCGCTGACACCGGCCTCGCCGCGCCGGGCGAGGATCTCCAGGACGCTGATCGCCCGGTCGACGGACTGCACTCCGCCGGTCGCCTGCGACCCCGCCGTTTCGTTATCCGCGCTGAAGTTGCTCACAGCGAAACTATACGCGCGGTAAACAACGGCCCGGTAGGAAACGAAAAGGAAACCTGAGCCGTCAAGTTGCGCGGCGCGCAACCTGGTGCGTATTGCGATACTCGTATTAGCATGCCTGACACAGACGGCGCGAGCGGGAAGCGAGAGGCCCATGGCTCCCTTGCAGTACGACTTCGTCATCGTCGGCGGCGGCTCGGCCGGCAGCGCGCTGGCCAACCGGCTCTCCGCCGATCCGGCCAACCAGGTGCTGGTCCTGGAAGCCGGCCGCCCCGACCGCCGGTGGGACGTCTTCATCCAGATGCCCGCGGCGCTCACCTTCCCCATCGGCAGCCGCTTCTACGACTGGAAGTACGAGTCCGAGCCCGAGCCCCACATGGGCGGCCGGCGCGTCTACCACGCCCGGGGCAAGGTCCTCGGCGGCTCCAGCAGCATCAACGGCATGATCTTCCAGCGCGGCAACCCCATGGACTACGAGCGCTGGGCCGCCGACCCCGGCATGGAGAAGTGGGACTACCACCACTGCCTGCCGTACTTCCAGCGCATGGAGAACTGCCTCGCCGCCGCCCCGGACGACGCCTTCCGCGGCCACGACGGCCCGCTGGTGCTCGAACGCGGTCCGGCCACCAGCCCGCTCTTCCCCGCCTTCCTGAAATCGGCCCAGGAGGCCGGCTACCCCCTCACCGACGACGTCAACGGCTACCGCCAGGAGGGCTTCGCGCGCTTCGACCGCAACGTCCACCGGGGCCGCCGGCTCTCCGCATCCAAGGCCTACCTCCACCCGGTCATGAAGCGGCCCAACCTGACGGTGCGTACCCGGGCGATGGTCGACCGGGTGCTCTTCGAGGGCAAGCGAGCGGTCGGCGTGGAGTACCGGCACGGCCGCGGGAAGCCGCAGCAGGTCCGCGCCCGCGAGGTCATCCTGTGCGGCGGCGCCATCAACTCCCCCCAGCTGCTGCAGCTTTCCGGGATCGGCAACGCCGGGGAGCTGAGCGCGCTGGGCGTGCCCGTCGTCCACGACCTGCCCGGCGTCGGCGAGAACATGCAGGACCACCTGGAGGTCTACGTCCAGTACGCCTGCAAGCAGCCGGTCTCCATGCAGCCGCACATGGCCAAGTGGCGGGCCCCCTTCATCGGCCTGCAGTGGCTGTTCAGAAAGGGCCCGGCCGCCACCAACCACTTCGAGGCCGGCGGCTTCGCCCGCAGCAACGAGGACGTCGACTACCCCAACCTGATGTTCCACTTCCTGCCGATCGCGGTCCGCTACGACGGCTCCTCCCCGGCCGGCGGCCACGGCTACCAGGTGCACGTCGGGCCCATGTACTCCGACGCGATCGGCTCGGTGAAGATCAAGAGCCGGGACCCGCTCGAACATCCCGCGCTGCGCTTCAACTACCTGTCCACGGAGCAGGACCGCCGTGAGTGGGTCGAGGCCATCCGGGTCGCCCGCAGGCTGCTCAACCAGCCCGCCATGGAGCCCTACAACGGCGGTGAGGTCTCCCCGGGCCCGGAGGTGGCGACCGACGAGCAGATCCTGGACTGGGTCGCCAAGGAGGGCGAGACGGCCCTGCACCCCTCCTGCACCTGCAGGATGGGCACCGACGAGATGGCCGTCGTCGACCCCGACAGCCTGCGGGTCCACGGGGTCGAGGGGCTGCGGGTCGTCGACGCCTCGGTGATGCCCTACGTCACCAACGGCAACATCTACGCCCCCGTCATGATGATCGCCGAGAAGGCCGCCGACCTCATCCTCGGCAAGGACCCCCTGCCGCCCTCCAAGGCGGAGTACTACCGCCACCGCGACCCGCGTTGAAGCAGCTCGGGCAACTGCTGGGCCGGGTCCGCTACGAGGTGCTCCCGGCCGCGTCCACCGAGGACAAGGTCCTCGCCCATGTGCCGCGCGACGTGGTGGTCACCGTCACCGCGTCGCCGGTCAGGGGCCTGGAGCCGACCCTGGACCTCACCCTGCGGCTGGCCGCCCACGGCTACCGCGTCGTGCCGCACCTGCCCGCCCGGCTGCTGCGGGACGGCGCGCACGTCGCGGAGGTCGCCGGGCGCCTGCGGGCGGCCGGGGTGGACGACGTCTTCGTCCCGGCCGGGGACGCCGACCCGCCGGCCGGTGAGTACGAGGGCGCCCTGCCGGTGCTGCGCCGGCTCGGCGACCTGGGCGATCCCTTCGGCCAGCTCGGCATCACCGGCTATCCCGAGAGCCATCCGCTCATCGCCGACGACGTCACCGTCCAGGCCATGTGGGACAAGCGCGCCCACGCCACGTACATCGTCAGCAATCTCTGCTTCGACCCGCGCGTGCTCGCCGGATGGCTGGCGCGGGTCCGCGCGCGGGAGGTCGCGCTGCCGGTCCATGTCGGGGTGGCCGGGCCGGTGGAGCGGACGAAGCTGCTCGCCATGGCCACCCGGATCGGCGTCGGCGAGTCCACCCGCTTCCTGGCCCGGCACCCCGCCTGGTTCCTCCGCCTGGCCGCCCCCGGCGGCTACGCCCCCGAACGCCTGCTGGCCCGCACCGGGGCGGCCCTGACCGCGCCCACGGCCGGGGTGGCCGGTCTGCACATCTTCACGTTCAACCAGATCGCGGAGACCGAGCGCTGGCGGCGGGAGCTGCTGGAACGCGTCTCCTCATGACAGCACCGGCGGCCGGGTCACCGGCACGACGGTGAGAACTTCCTGCAGTCCCCTGAAGTCGTCAGGGCTGGTCGTGAACAGCGGTAGCTCCTGAGCGATCGCGACAGCCGCGATCATCAGGTCGGCCACCCGCCGCCGGGGCTTGCGACCGGCGCTGATCACGGCTGCGCGGACTCTCCCGTGGACACGGGCCGCTTCGGCGTCGAACGCGTTCTGGACGGCGTCCATGGTCTCTTTCGACCTGTCGCGCAGGTCCCGCTGGGTGATCTCCGGCTGCGCTGTCATATCGGCCACGGCATGCCGGAGTGCCACCCGGTGGCACAGGGCGCACCGTCAGCGGAAGACGACCGTGCGGTTGCCGTCGACCATGACCCGGCTCTCGCTGTGCCACTTCACGGCGTGGGCGAGCACCTGGGCCTCGACGTCCCGGCCCACGGTGACGAGCTCGTCCGGGTCCAGGGAGTGGTCCACCCGGACCACGTCCTGCTCGATGATCTGGCCCTCGTCGAGCTCCGGGGTGACGTAGTGCGCGGTCGCGCCGACCAGCTTCACGCCCCGGTCGTAGGCCTGGTTGTAGGGGCGGGCGCCCTTGAAGCTCGGGAGGAAGGAGTGGTGGATATTGATGGCCCGCCCCTCCAGCGCCTTGCACAGGTCGTCCGAGAGGATCTGCATGTACCGGGCCAGTACGACGAGTTCGACGTCCAGCTCGCCGACCAGTTCCAGCAGCCGTGCCTCGGCCTCGTCCTTGGTGTCGCGGGTGACCGGGACATGGTGGAAGGGGATGCCGTAGGTCGCGGCGAGTCCCTCGAACTCGCGGTGGTTGGAGACGATCGCCGGGATCTCGATGTTGAGCGCGCCGGTGCGCTGCCGGAAGAGCAGGTCGTTCAGGCAGTGGCCGAACCTCGACACCATGAGCAGGGTGCGGGTCGGGGTGGCGGCGTCGCGGAGGGTCCAGGTGATGCCGTAGGACGCGGCGACCGGCCCGAATCGGTAACGCAGGGTTTCCAGGCCGGTGCTCGCGTCGGAAACGTCGAAGTGAACCCTCATGAAGAAGCGGCCCTTGAGCCGGTCGTCGAACTGCTGGCTCTGCAGGATGTTGCCGCCGTTGCGGACGAGGAAGCCGCTCACGGCATGGACCAGACCGGTCCGGTCGGAACAGGACAGGGTCAGCACGTACTCGTGGCCGAGCTGGGGGCGAGGGGACATCGAACGGCCTCCGCTGGTGCGTAATGAGCAACGGGGTGAGTGATACGCAACATATTCCGGGCAGGCGCGGGTTGAGGTCAAGAGATGAAACCGGTGCATCCCAAGCTCTTGACGTAAGTCACCCATTCGGCCAGGGTGTTCCACCACAAGCAATTCGATGCGCTATGCGCAACGAAGCGAAGGGCTCCGGGCGTGGCAGACCTGTATGTGGGCGGAGAGTGGCGCGACCCGGTGGCGGGTGGCAGCCGCGAGATCCGCTGCCCCGCGGACGGGACGCCGGTCGCCACGGTGGCCGAGGCGACCAGGGCCGACACCGAGGCCGCGATCATGGCAGCCCGCCGCGCCTTCGACCAGGGGGCCTGGCCCCGTACCCCCGAGCGCGAGCGCGGGGCGCTGCTGCTGAGGGTCGCCGGCATCCTGGAGCGGGACCTCAAGGAGTTCGCCCGGGCCGAGTCCCTGGACACCGGCAAGCGGCTGGCGGAGGCCGAGTACGACATCGCGGACGTCATCTCCTGCTTCCGCTACTACGGCGGGATCGCCGGCACCGCCGCGGGCCGGGTCATCGACACCGGCCGGGACGACGCCGTCAGCCGGGTCGTCTACGAGCCGGTCGGGGTCTGCGGCCTCATCACCCCCTGGAACTACCCGCTCCTGCAGGCCTCCTGGAAGGTCGCGCCGGCTCTGCTCGCCGGCAACACCGTCGTTCTCAAGCCCAGTGAACTGACCCCCTCCACCTCGATCCTGCTCATGCGGGCCCTGGAGGAGGCCGGGCTGCCCGCCGGGGCCGCCAACCTGGTCCTGGGCGCCGGCCCGGAGGCCGGGGCGCCGCTGTCCGAGCATCCGGACGTGGACATGGTCTCCTTCACCGGCGGCCTGGAGACCGGCAAGCGGATCATGGCCACGGCGGCGGCCGGGGTGAAGAAGGTGGCCCTGGAACTGGGCGGCAAGAACCCCAACGTCGTGTTCGCCGACGCGGACTTCGAGACGGCAGTGGACTTCGCCCTCACGGCCGTCTTCCTGCACTCGGGCCAGGTCTGCTCGGCCGGGGCCCGGCTGATCGTCGAGGAGCCGGTCGCCGACGCCTTCGTCGACGAAGTGGTCCGCCGCGCCCGGCTGATCCGCCTCGGCGGCCCCTTCGACCCCGCCGCCGAGACCGGCCCCCTGATCTCCGCCGCCCACCGCGACAAGGTCGAGGCGTACGTCGCCGCCGGGCTGGCCGAGGGTGCCGTGCTGCGCTGCGGCGGCGCCCGGCCGGACGACCCGGCGCTGGCGGACGGGTTCTACTACCCGCCGACCGTCCTGGACGGGTGCACGCAGGACATGAGGGTCGTGCACGAGGAGTCCTTCGGCCCGGTGCTGACGGTGGAGCGCTTCACCGGCGAGGACGACGCCGTACGCATCGCCAACGACACGGAGTACGGCCTCGCGGGTGCCGTGTGGACGCAGGACGCGGGCCGGGCGCAGCGGGTCGCCCGGCGGCTGCGCCACGGAACCGTGTGGATCAACGACTACCACCCCTATGTGCCGCAAGCGGAATGGGGTGGTTTCGGGCACTCGGGTGTGGGCCGGGAGTTGGGACCTGCCGGCCTGGACGAGTACCGCGAGCCCAAGCACATCTGGCAGAACATTCATCCCCGGCCGCAGCGCTGGTTCAGCGGCTGAAGCCCGAAGAGAGGTCGAGCGTGCCCCCTACGACCCCAACCGTCACAGACGAAGCTGCCGTTCCGCGGCAGGACAAGGGCGGGACCACCCCGGTCATCTCCGTGCGCGGGCTGTGGAAGGTGTTCGGGCCGAAGGCCGACAAGGTGCCGGGCGACGAGGAGCTGTGCGGCCTGACCCGCCGCGAGCTGATGGACCGTACCGGCTGTACGGCGGCGGTGCGCGACGTGCACTTCGACGTCTGGCCCGGCGAGGTGTTCGTCGTCATGGGCCTGTCCGGATCCGGTAAGTCCACGCTGGTGCGATGTCTGACCCGGCTGATCGAACCGACCGCCGGCGAGATCGTCTTCGAGGGCGAGGACATCCGCCGGGCCGACGCCGCCCGCCTGCGCGACCTGCGCCGCCGCAAGTTCTCGATGGTCTTCCAGCACTTCGGCCTGCTGCCGCACCGCCGGGTCGTCGACAACGTCTCGTACGGCCTGGAGATCCGCGGCATGAGCCGCGCCGAGCGGACGAAGCGGGCCCTGGAGGTGGTCGAACTGGTCGGCCTGTCCGGCTACGAGAACTCCTACCCCGACCAGCTCTCCGGCGGTATGCAGCAGCGCGTCGGCCTGGCCCGCGCCCTGGCCGGCGACCCGGACGTCCTGCTCTTCGACGAGCCGTTCTCGGCCCTGGACCCGCTGATCCGCCGGGACATGCAGAACGAGGTCATCCGGCTGCACCACGAGGTCGGCAAGACCATGGTCTTCATCACCCACGACCTGTCCGAGGCGCTCAAGCTCGGCGACCGCATCCTGATCATGCGCGACGGGAAGACGGTGCAGTGCGGGACCGGTGACGAACTGGTCGGCGCCCCCGCCGACGACTACGTACGCGAGTTCGTCAAGGACGTGCCGCGCGCCGATGTGCTGACCCTGCGCTGGATCATGCGCCCGGCCGGGCCCGGTGACGCCCTGGACGGGCCGGAGCTGGGCCCCGGCGTGGTGGTGCGGGAGGCGACCCGGGCGGTGCTGTCGTCCGACCGGCCGGTGAAGGTCGTCGACAACGGTGAGCTGCTCGGCGTCGTCGGCGACGAGGAGATCCTGTCCGTCATAGCGGGTGCCGCCGCGGGCGGTGCGTGATGGCCACCGTCGCCGAGGCACCCGCGAAACCGGGATCGATACGTACCGTCGTCAGCCGCCGGGTGGTCGTCGCCGGGATCGTGGCGGCCTGGCTGGTGCTCTTCGCCGTGCTGCGCGGGCAGCAGACGCTGACGCTGGCGGCGGCCGACCTGACCGGGCTGCACCGCTGGTTCAACGACCTCAACGACTCGATCGGCGCCGACCGGAACAGCAATCCGCTCTTCCTCTACTTCTTCAACGAGATCCGGCTGGTCATCGACAACCTGGTGACCTTCATCCAGTCGCTGATCTCCCAGCCGTCCGGCTCCCGCCCCGTCCCCACCGTCGGCTGGCTCGGCGTGGTCGGCGTCGCCGGCTACCTCTCGTGGGCCTTCGGCAACTGGCGGGTCGCGCTGCTGGCCGTGGCCGGCTTCACCTTCTTCGGGCTCCAGGGCCTGTGGCAGGAGAGCATGGACACGTTGGCGCTGACGCTGTCGGCGGTCTTCGTCTCCCTGCTCATCGGCATCCCGCTCGGGGTGTGGGCGGGCATGTCCGACCGGGTGAACCGGGTGCTGACGCCCTTCCTGGACTTCATGCAGACGATGCCCACCTTCGTCTATCTGGCCCCGCTCACCCTGTTCTTCCTGATCGGCCCGGCCTCGGCGGTGATCGCCACGGCGATCTACGCGGCTCCGCCGGCGATCCGGATCACCGCGCACGGCATCCGCTCGGTCCCCGGGACGACGGTCGAGGCGGCCGAGTCGCTGGGCTCGACCCGGCGGCAGACGCTGCTGAAGGTCCTGCTGCCGATGTCCAGGCGGACGGTGGTGATGGGCGTCAACCAGACCATCATGGCCGCCCTGGCCATGGTCACCATCGCCGCCCTGATCGACGCCCCCGGCCTCGGCAAGACCGTCATGAACGCCCTGCAGTCGCTGGATGTCGGCACGGCCTTCAACGCGGGCCTGGCCATCGTCGTGATGGCGATCGTCCTGGACCGCGTCACGACCGCGGCGAGCGCGAGGGCCGAGGCGGCCCGGCGCTCGGGGAATCGTTTCGCCACGTGGCGGCGGCCGTTGCTGACGGCGGGCGGGGTCGTGGCGGCGGTCGCCGTGTACGTCTCCCACACCTACGTATGGGCGGCCGGGTTCCCCGGGGAGGGCGGCACCGGCAGCACGATCGCCAAGGCCGCGGACAGCGTGACCACCTGGGCGCAGGACAACCTGTCGGGGGTCACCAACGCCATCCGTGACGTCATCACCAACGGCCTGCTCAACCCCTTCCAGACCCTGCTGACCGACTCGCCCTGGTGGCTGGTCGGCGCCGTCCTGGTCTCCGTCGGCGCGGTGCTCGGCGGCTGGCGGGCCGGGGTCACCGCGGGGGTCTGCGTCGGGCTGCTGGTCGGCACGGGCGTCTGGTCGGACAGCATGACCACGCTGGCCTCGACGGTGGTGGCGACGGCGCTGGTGATGCTGCTGGGCGTCACCGTCGGGGTGTGGATGGGCCGCAGCCCGATGGCCGACCGCCTCATCCGGCCCGGCCTGGACGCGGCCCAGGTCATGCCGCCGTTCGTCTATCTGGTGCCGTTCCTCGCGCTGTTCGGGGCGACGCGCTTCACCGCGATCGTCGCCGCCGTCGTCTACGCCGCCCCCGTCACGATGAAGATCGTCGCCGACGGAGTACGGGCCGTGCCGGAGACCACCGTCGAGGCGGCCACGGCTGCCGGGTCCAGCCCCTGGCAGATCATCACCAAGGTTCAACTGCCGATGGCACGCGGCGCCCTGACCCTCGCGACCAACCAGGGCCTGATCTACGTGCTGTCGATGGTTGTTGTGGGCGGCCTGGTCGGTGCGGGCGCCCTCGGCTACGACGTCGTGGCCGGTTTCTCGCAGGGAGAGCTGTACGGCAAGGGGCTGGCGGCGGGACTGGCCATCGTACTGCTCGGAGTCATGTTCGACCGGATCACACAGGCTGCGGCGCGACGCACCAGGGCATGAACGGAGCACGGAATCATGGCTAGACAGGCAGGACAGACAAGGCAGGCGCGGTACCCGGGGCACTGGCTCACCGGCATCGCCGGGACGGCCGCCCTCGGCCTCACCCTCACCGCTTGCGGCGGGGCGAAGATCGGCGACACCACCTCCGACGCCGGCGGCAGCAGCTCCGGCAAGTGCGGCACCTTCAATCTCGCGGTGAACCCGTGGGTCGGCTACGAGGCGGACGCGGCGGTCGTGGCGTACGTCGCGGAGAAGAAGCTCGGCTGCACGGTCAAGAAGAAGGACCTCAAGGAGCAGGTCGCCTGGCAGGGCTTCGGGACCGGCGAGGTCGACGCGGTCCTGGAGAACTGGGGCCACGACGACCTGAGGAAGAAGTACATCACCCAGCAGAAGACCGCCGTCTCGGCCGGCCAGACCGGGAACAAGGGGGTCATCGGCTGGTACGTACCGCCGTGGCTGGCCAAGAAGTACCCCGACATCACCAACTGGAAGAACCTCGACGAGTACGCCGCGAAATTCAAGACCTCCGAGTCCGGCGGCAAGGGCCAGTTGCTCGACGGCGACCCGTCGTACGTCACCAATGACGCGGCGCTGGTGAAGAACCTGGACCTGGACTTCAAGGTCGTGTACGCGGGCAGCGAGACCGCGCTCATCCAGGCCTTCCGGCAGGCCGAGAAGAAGAAGCAGTGGGTCATCGGCTACTTCTACGAGCCGCAGTGGTTCCTGTCGGAGGTGCCCCTGGTGAAGGTCGATCTGCCGGCCTGGAAGACGGGTTGTGACGCGGACGCGGCCAAGGTCGCGTGTGACTATCCCGTATACGACCTGGACAAGATCGTCAGCACGAAGTTCGCCAAGTCCGGCAGCCCCGCCTACGACCTGGTCAAGAACTTCAACTGGACGAACGACGACCAGAACCTGGTGGCGAAGTACATCGCCGTGGACAAGCTGTCGGACGAGGCCGCGGCGAAGAAGTGGGTCGACGCCAACCCGGGCAAGGTCGCCGCCTGGCTGAAGTGAGCCACCGGAGCGACCCCGGCGACATGTGCCCGGCGGGCTGCTCAGGCAGCCCGCCGGGCACCTGCGTTCCGCCCTCTTGGCCAGGTGTGTTCCACCCTCTTGACACCTCCCGGAGGGCACGGCACATTGAGTTGCGCAACCTGAATCCTGTTGCGCTCACAGCAACTCAAGCGGAGGTGCGGCGATGGCGGGACCCCGAGTGGTCATCATCGGAGCGGGTGTGGTCGGCGCGGCGCTGGCGGACGAACTGTCCGCCGCCGGCTGGACCGAGGTCACCGTCGTCGACCAGGGCCCGCTCCCCGCCACCGGCGGCTCGTCCTCGCACGCGCCCGGCCTGGTCTTCCAGACCAACTCGTCCAAGACCATGACCGAGATGGCCCGCTACACCGTCGAGAAGTTCTGCTCCCTCGACGTGGACGGAGAGCCCTGCTTCCTCCAGGTCGGCGGCCTCGAAGTGGCCACGACCCCGGAGCGCCTCGCCGAACTGCGGCGCCGCCACGGCTGGATCACCGCCTGGGGCGTACCGGCCCGCCTGGTCGGCCCCGACGAGTGCGTCGAACTGCACCCGCTCGTGGACCGTACGAAGGTCCTGGGCGGCCTCCTGGTCCCGACGGACGGCCTCGCCAAGGCCGTCCTCGCCGTCGAGGCGCAGATCCGGCGGGCCACCGGGCGCGGCGTCCGCTTCCTGGCCCGCCACGAGGTCCTCGACATCCTCCAGGAGGACGGCCGCGTCACCGGCGTCCGCACCGGCGTCCGCACCGACGCCGGCAGTGACCTCCCCGTCGACCTCCCCGCCGACATCGTGGTGTGCTGCGCCGGGATCTGGGGCCCGAGGATCGCCCGTATGGCCGGCCTGAACCTCCCGCTGACCCCGCTCGCCCACCAGCTCGCCTGGACCGGCCCGGTGCCCGCCCTGGAGGGCCAGACGCAGGAGGCGGTCCGCCCGATCCTGCGCCACCAGGACGCCGACCTCTACTACCGCGACCGCTTCGACCGGATCGGCATCGGTTCCTACGGCCACCGCCCGATGCCGGTCTGCGCGGACGACATCCTGGCCTTCGACGCGGCCGACGGGATGCCGTCCGTCATGACCTTCACCGAGGACGACTTCGCCGACGCCTGGACCGAGACGCGGGCCCTGCTCCCCGCCACCCGCGAGGCCAAGATCGAGGAGGGCATCAACGGTCTCTTCTCCTTCACCACCGACGGCCTCCCGCTGCTGGGCGAGTCACCGGACCTGAAGGGCTTCTGGGTCGCCGAGGCGGTCTGGGTCACCCACTCCGCCGGCGTCGCCCGCGCGGTCTCCGAGTGGCTGGTGGACGGCCACTGTTCGTCCTTCGACCTCCACGAGTGCGACCTCAACCGCTTCGAGCCGCACCAGCTCTCCCCGGAGTACGTCCTCGCCCGCGACTGCCAGAACTTCGCCGAGGTCTACGACATCCTCCACCCCCTCCAGCCCTCCGGCACCCCGCGCCCGATCCGCACCAGCCCCTTCTACGCCCGCCAGCAGGAGGCCGGCGCCTTCTTCCTGGAGGCGAACGGCTGGGAGCGCCCCCAGTGGTACGAGGCCAACGAGGGCCTGCTCGAAGGCCGTTCCATCCCGACCCCCAACGACTGGGCCGCGCGTTACTGGTCCCCGGTCGTCGGCGCCGAGGCCCAGACCACCCGCGAGACCGTCGCCATGTACGACATGACGGCCCTCAAGCGGCTCGAAGTCAGCGGGCGGGGGGCCGCCGCGTTCCTGGAGCGGCTGTCCACCGGCAAGGTCGACAAGTCCGTCGGCTCGGTCACGTACACCCTGCTGCTGGACCACGACGGCGGCATCCGCAGCGACATCACCGTCGCCCGGCTCGCCCGCGACCGCTTCCAGGTCGGCGCCAACGGCAACCTCGACCTCGACTGGTTCACCCGGCACCTCCCGGACGACGGATCGGTGGCCGTCAGCGACATCACCCCCGGCACCTGCTGCATCGGTCTGTGGGGCCCGCTGGCCCGCCAGGTGCTCCAGCCGCTCACCGACTCCGACTTCTCGGGCGCCGGCCTGAAGTACTTCCGCGCCAAGCACGCGTACATCGGTTCGGTGCCCGTCACCGCCATGCGCCTGAGCTACGTCGGCGAGCTCGGCTGGGAGCTCTACACCACCGCCGACCAGGGCCTGAAACTCTGGGACACCCTGTACGCGGCCGCCCGGCCGCTGGGCGGGATCGTCGCCGGTCGCGGCGCGTTCAACTCCCTCCGCCTGGAGAAGGGCTACCGCTCCTTCGGCACCGACATGACGTACGAGCACGACCCCTACGAGGCCGGGCTCGCCTTCGCGGTGAAGGAGGACAAGGAGACCGACTTCATCGGCCGGGCCGCGCTGGCCCGCCGCAAGGCCGACGTGAAGCGCCGCCTGACCTGCCTCACCATCGACGACCCGGCGGCCGTGGTGATGGGCAAGGAGCCCGTCTACGACGGCGCGCGGGCGGTCGGCTACGTCACCAGCGCCGCGTACGGCCACACCATCGGCAAGGGCATCGCCTACGCCTGGCTCCCGGCCGGACTGGCCGAGCCGGGAAGGCGGCTGCACATCGGGTACTTCGACCAGCGCATCGAGGCCGTCGTCGCCGCGGAGCCGCTGTTCGACCCGTCCATGTCCCGCCTCCGCGGCTAGCGCCGTGGCCGCGACCGTTCACCGCACCGCGCGGCCACCGGACGGACCCGGTGAACCAACCCGGTCCCCGCACCAGTCAGGAGACGCCCGATGACCCCCCGCACCCCCGGCGCCGACCTCCCCGAGCACCCCGACTGGCTCTGGCGTACGCCCGAACCCCGGAAGTCGTACGACGTCGTCATCGTCGGCGGCGGCGGACACGGTCTCGCCACCGCCCACTACCTGGCGAAGAACCACGGCATCACCAATGTCGCCGTCCTGGAGAAGGGCTGGCTCGCGGGCGGCAACATGGCCCGCAACACCACCATCATCCGTTCCAACTACCTCTGGGACGAGAGCGCCGGCATCTACGAGCACTCCCTGCGGCTCTGGGAGGGCCTGGAGGAGGAGCTGGACTACCCCATCCTCTTCTCCCAGCGCGGGGTGCTGAACCTCGCCCACTCCCTCCAGGACGTCCGCGACAGCGTCCGGCGCGTCGAGGCCAACCGCCTCAACGGCGTCGACGCGGAATGGCTCGACGCGGAGGGCGTCCGCGAGGTCTGCCCGATCGTCAACATCTCGCCCGACGTGCGCTATCCCGTGCTGGGCGCCACGTACCAGCCGCGGGCCGGCATCGCCAAGCACGACCACGTGGCATGGGGCCTGGCCCGCTCGGCGGACGCCGCCGGCATCGACATCATCCAGAACTGCGAAGTGACGGGCATCGACATCGCCGGCGGCCGGGTCGTCGGCGTACAGACCACCCTGGGCCCGATCGCGGCCGGCAAGGTCGCGCTCTGCTCGGCGGGCCACTCGTCCGTGCTCGCCGCGATGGCCGGCTTCGAACTGCCGCTGCAGAGCCACCCCTTGCAGGCCCTGGTCAGCGAACTGCTGGAGCCCGTCCACCCCACCGTCGTGATGTCCAACGCCGTCCATGTGTACGTCAGCCAGGCCCACAAGGGCGAGCTGGTCATGGGCGCCGGCATCGACTCGTACAACTCCTACACCCAGCGCGGCGCCTTCCACATCATCGAGGAGCAGATGTCCGCCGCGCTCGAACTCTTCCCGGTCTTCGCCCGCGCCCATGTGCTGCGCACCTGGGGCGGCATCGTCGACGTCAGCCCCGACGCCTCCCCGATCGTGGGCCTGACCCCCGTCGACAACCTCTACCTCAACTGCGGCTGGGGCACCGGCGGCTTCAAGGCCACCCCCGGCGTCGGCTGGGTCTACGCCCACACCATCGCCCACGGCACCCCGCACCACCTCAACGCCCCCTTCTCCCTCGACCGTTTCACCACCGGCGCGCTCGTCGACGAGCACGGCGCGGCCGCGGTGGCCCACTGATGCGGCTTCGCCCCGGACCCGTGCCGCCGCCCCGGAACGCCCCGGCCGCCGCCCCCGCGGCGGCCCCGCTCGACTGCGCGAGGTGATCTCACGACATGCTGCTCATCCCATGCCCCTGGTGCGGACCCCGCGACGAGTCCGAGTTCCACTACGGGGGCCAGGCACACATCGCCTACCCCGAGGACCCGGCCGCCCTCACGGACGACGAATGGGCCCGCTACCTGTTCTTCCGCGACAACCCCAAGGGCCCCTTCGCGGAACGCTGGACGCACGCGGCCGGCTGCCGCCGCTGGTTCGACGCGGTCCGCGACACATCCACCAACACGTTCGTCGACCCGAGTTGCGGGCAGACAGCCGTTCCGCATGGCGGAACGGACGGCCACAACCCACCCACCGGCGGCCGGCCGGCAACGGAAGCGGCGGGATCCGCGGCGGCGGCCCCGGTTCCGGGAAGGGGCGGGGTGGGGAACGCCGGCCAGCCGTTCCGGCTCACCGAGGGCGGCCGGGTGTCCCGGCACGAACCCCTGACGTTCACCTTCGACGGCACGCGGTACGAAGGCCTCAGGGGCGACACCCTCGCCTCCGCCCTCCTCGCCAACGGCGTCATCCGCACCGGCACCAGCATCAAGCTCGGCCGCCCCCGCGGCATCTTCTCCGCCGGCGTCGAGGAACCCAACGCCCTCATCCAGATCGAGGAGCCCTTCCCCGAGCCGATGCTGCCCGCCACGACCGTCGAGCTGTACGACGGTCTCGTAGCGACCGGCCTGCCCGGTCAGGGCCGCCTCGCCACCACCCCCGACCCGGCCCGCTACGACGCCGTGCACGCCCACTGCGACCTGCTGATCGTCGGCGCCGGCCCGGCCGGGCTGGCCGCGGCGGCCGCCGCCGCCCGCAGCGGCGCCCGCGTCATCCTCGCCGACGACCAGCCCGAGCCCGGCGGCAGCCTGCTGGGTACCGGCCGGCACCTGGAGTGGGCAGCGGACGTCGAGGCACTCCTCGCCTCGGCCCCCGACGTACGCGTCCTGCGCCGCACCACCGTCTTCGGCTACTACGACGACAACCACCTCCTCGCCGTCGAGCGCCGCACCAACCACCTCGGCGCCGCCGCCCGGCCGGAGGTCTCCCGCGAGCGCGTCCACCGCATCCGCGCCCGCCGCGTCATCCTGGCCACCGGCGCCCACGAACGCTCCCTCGCCTTCCCCGGCAACGACCGCCCCGGCGTGATGCTGGCCGGGTCCGCCCGTACCTACGTCAACCGCTACGGGGTCGCCCCCGGCCGCCGGGCGGTGGTCTTCACGACCAACGACAGCGCCCACGCCGCCGCCCGCGACCTGGCCGCGGCGGGCGTGGAGGTGGCAGCCGTCGTCGACACCCGCCGGGGCGAGTACGTGACCGGTACGGAGGGCGCCGCGGCCGACGGCCGTCTCACCGCCGTCCTCGTCGGCGACCGCCGCTTCGACGCCGACCTCCTCCTGGTCTCGGGCGGCTGGAACCCCGTCGGCCACCTGTTCAGCCAGGCGGGCGGCAAGCTCCGGTACGACGAGACGGAGGGCACCTTCGTCCCCGTACCGGACTCCGCACGCCAGGCCGTGGAGTTCGTGCGCTCCGCCGCCGAGGGCGCGGCCGCCGCCGCCCGCGCGCTGGAGGCCGAGGGCTTCGTACCGGAGCAGCCCCAACTGCCGCCCGCCGAGGCCGAACCGCAGGCCGCCCCGGAGACGGTCTTCGTCGTCCCCGGCACCGGCGCCGGCCGGACCGCCTTCGTCGACCTCCAGCGTGACGTCACCGTCGCCGACCTCGGCCGTGCCACCGCCGCCGGGATGCGTTCGGTCGAGCACACCAAGCGCTACACGACCGCGGGTACCGCCAACGACCAGGGCAAGACCTCCGGCGTGCTGGCCTCCGGCACCGTCGCCCACCTCCTCGGCGTCGACGTGTCCGCCCTCGGCACCACCACCTTCCGGCCCCCGTACACCCCCGTCTCCTTCGCGACCCTGGCCGGCCGCCACCGCGGCGCCCTCCTCGACCCGATCCGCACGACCGCGCTCCACCCCTGGCACGCCGCCCACGGCGCGCTCTTCGAGAACGTCGGCCAGTGGAAGCGCCCCTGGTACTACCCGCGCGGCGGCGAGGACATGGAGACCGCCGTGCTGCGCGAGTGCCGGGCCGCCCGCGAGGACGTGGCCTTCATGGACGCCTCCACCCTCGGCAAGATCGACGTCCGGGGACCGGACGCCGGGGTCTTCCTCGACCGGATCTACACCAACCTGATCAGCACCCTGCGGACCGGCATGATCCGCTACGGCGCCATGGCCCGCCTCGACGGAATGATCTTCGACGACGGCACCGTCATCCGCCTCGCCGAGGACCGCTTCCTCGTCACCACCACCACCGGCAACGCCGCCGCCGTCCTGGACTGGATGGAGGAGTGGCTCCAGACCGAATGGCCCGGCCTGCGCGTCCACTGCACCTCCGTCACCGAGCAGTGGGCCACCGTCGCCCTCGTCGGCCCCCGCTCCCGCGAGGTGCTGGCCGGGCTCGCCCCGGACCTCGCCACCGGCAACGCCGACTTCCCCTTCATGGCCTGGCGCGACACGACCGTGGCCGGTGTCGCCGCCCGCGTCTGCCGGATCAGCTTCTCCGGCGAGCTGGCGTACGAGATCAACATCTCGCCGTGGCAGGCACTGACCGTCTGGGAGGCCGTCCACGCGGCCGGAGCCACCCCGTACGGCACCGAGACCATGCACGTCCTGCGGGCCGAGAAGGGCTACCCGATCATCGGCCAGGACACCGACGGCACGGTCACCCCCCAGGACCTCGGCATGGGCTGGGTCGTGTCGAAGAAGAAGCCCGACTTCGTCGGCAAGCGCTCGTACGCCCGCGCCGACGCCGTCCGCCCCGACCGCAAGCACCTCGTCGGGCTGCTCCCCGACGACCCGGCCGACCTGCTCCCCGAGGGCACCCAGCTGGTCGCCTCCGAGGTGCTCCCGGCACCCCCCGTCCCGATGCTCGGCCATGTCACCTCCAGCTACCGCAGCGCGGCCCTCGGCCGGACCTTCGCCCTCGCCCTGATCAAGGGCGGCCGGGACCGCGTCGGCGAGCGCCTGTACGCCCCCGTCGGCGACCGGCTGGTCCCGGTGACCGTCGCCGGCCCCGTCCTCTACGACCCCGAGGGAGCCCGCCGCGATGGCTGACGCCACCCACGCCCCAGGCACCACCCACGCCTCCGGCGCCGTCCACATCGACTCCGCCGCCCTCCGCCTCGTGGAGCTGCCCCACGTCGCCCAGCTGAACATCCGGCTGGACCCCAAGAGCCCGGCCGCCGACGCCGTGGGCCTCGCCGTCGGCCTGGACCTCCCCCGGGAGGCCAACACCGCCACCACCCACGGCGACCTCACCGCCCTCTGGCTCGGCCCCGACGAGTGGCTGCTCACCGGCCCGCCCGGCAGCGCGGCCGGCCTGGAGGAGCGGATCACCGGCGCCGGGGCCGAGGCCGTCACCGACGTCTCCGCGGCCCGCACCGTCCTGCGCCTCACCGGCCCCCGGGCCCGCGACCTGCTGGCCCACGGCTGCGCCCTGGACCTGCACCCACGCGTCTTCGGCCCCGGCCGCTGCGCCCAGACCATGCTGGCCCGCGCCCAGGTCGTCCTGGTGGCCCGGGAGGACGGCTTCCGGATCCTGGTCCGCTCCTCCTTCACCGGCTACCTCACCCAGTGGCTGCGGGACGCCGCGACGGAGTACCTCCTTCCGGGGCGCGGCTGAATACACTGGAGCGGTGGCGACCACGGACTGGAAGAGCGACCTCAGGCAGCGCGGGTACCGGCTGACACCGCAGCGCCAGCTTGTCCTGGAGGCCGTCGACACCCTCGAACACGCCTCCCCGGACGAGATCCTCACCGAGGTCCGCAAGACCGCCTCCGGGGTCAACATCTCCACCGTCTACCGCACCCTGGAGCTGCTGGAGGAACTGGGCCTGGTCAGCCACGCCCACCTGGGCCACGGCGCGCCCACGTACCACCTCGCGGACCGGCACCACCACCTGCACCTGGTCTGCCGGGACTGCGGCACGGTCATCGAGGCCGACGTGTCGTTCGCCGGCGCGCTCACCGACCAGTTGCGGTCCGGCTTCGGCTTCGAGACCGACATGAAGCACTTCGCGATCTTCGGTCGCTGTGCCGACTGCTCGGCCAAGGCCGGGAATTCAACTACCGGCCCGTAGTCTTGAGCCCATGAAGCGACAATCAACGACCAGCCCTTTGCTGTCGCTCCCCGGCGCCGTCCCCGCGGAGGGCCCCGACGAAGGCGTCGCCGCCCATTACGGGGACCTGTTCCGTGAGCAGCGCGCCCTCGCGGACGGCACGGGCTTCGTCGACCTCTCCCACCGGGGCGTCGTCACCGTCGTCGGCGAGGACCGCCTCTCGTGGCTCCATCTGCTGCTCACCCAGCACGTCAGCGAGCTGCCGCCGCACCAGGCGACCGAGGCCCTGATCCTCTCCGCCCACGGCCATATCGAGCACGCGCTGTACCTCGTCGACGACGGCGTCACCACCTGGATCCATGTCGAGCCGGGCACGGCCGGCGCGCTCGTCGCCTACCTGGAGAGCATGAAGTTCTTCTACCGGGTGGAGATCGCCGACGCGACCGACCGCTACGCCCTGGTCCACCTCCCGGCGGGCAGCATCGCCCCGGTACCGGAGGGCTGGACGGTACGCGAGGCCTCGTACGGCCGTGACGTCTTCGTCCCGCGCGACGAGCTGGAGGCGTACGCCAAGACCGTCGGCAACCCCATCGGCACCCTGGCCCTGGAGGCGCTGCGCATCGAGGCGCACCGCCCGCGCCTGGGCCTGGAGACCGACCACCGCACCATCCCCCACGAGCTGGGCTGGCTCACCACCGCCGTCCACCTCGAAAAGGGCTGCTACCGCGGCCAGGAGACCGTCGCCCGGGTCCACAACCTGGGCCGGCCCCCGCGCCGCCTGGTCTTCCTGCACCTCGACGGCAGCAATGTCACCCTCCCCGGCCACGGCACCCCGCTCCGCCTCACCGAGGACGACCGCCCCATCGGCACGATCACCTCGTCGGCCCGTCACTGGGAGCTGGGCCCGATCGCCCTCGCCGTCGTCAAGCGCAACGTCCCGGCCGACGCGACGCTGCTGGCCGACGGCACGCCGGCCGCACAGGAAGTGATCGTCGAGCCGTAGGCTCCGCCCGTTCCGTCCTCGATCGCCGGACCCGCCGGGATCGGCCCCGCGATCGAGGACGAGACGCGCACCGGCGGGCGGCTAGAGATCGACGATCACCGTGAACGGCCCGTCGTTCGTCAGCGACACCTTCATCTCGGCCCCGAACCGCCCCGTCTCCACCTGCGCGCCCAGCGCCCGCAGCTGCGCGACGACCTCGTCGACCAGCGGCTCGGCCACATCCCCCGGCGCCGCCGCGTGCCAGGTGGGCCGCCGCCCCTTGCGAACGTCACCGTAAAGCGTGAACTGGCTGATGACGAGAAGCGGCCCCGCCACGTCCGAGCAGGACTTCTCGCCCGGCAGGATCCGCAGGCTCCACAGCTTGCGGGCCAGCAGCGCCGCCTTCTCCGGGGTGTCCCCGTGTGTCACCCCCACCAGCACACACAGCCCCGGCCCGACGATCTCCCCGACCGTCGCGCCGTCGACCACCACACTCGCTTCGCTCACCCGCTGGGCCACCGCACGCATGGGGCCATTCTGCCCGTCCCAGGGGGCGCGCGGCCCGAACCCCGCGCACCAGTACGCAGCGGCCGTTCGGGTGCAGAGTCGCTGCGCCCCACCACACCGAGGTGGCACGATCGAAATCCGCCGTAAGGCGGGGAAGAGGGCACGAGGGGACGACAGGCATGACCAACCGTACGAACCAGACAGGCGGCGAGCCCATGCTCAAGGCACCCAACCCCCGCAGCCCGTTCGCGGACACCGGGCCCGGACCGGACCTGACCGCCCTGGGCCTGGACGGGCTGCGCACGCTGCGCCGCGACGCCCAGCAGGAGGAGGCCGACCTGTCCTATCTGCGCCGGCTCCTCCAGGGCCGCATCGACATCCTGCGCGCCGAGACGAACCGCCGTACGCGGCCGGACTCGCCGGTGCTCGACCGCCTCCCGGAGATCCTCACCGACACCCCGTCCCGGCACCGCTCCTCCGCCCGCCATGTCACCCTCGGCATCCCGGTCAGCGAGCGCTACCGCCGGGTCGCCGAGGACATCCTCGACGAGGTCGCGCTCTCCGACCTGACGGCCCGCACCGACGACGAACTCCACGACGCCATGGGCCGGCTGGTCCGCCACGAACAGCAGGTCTCCCGTCGCCGCCAGACCCTGCAACGTACGGTCGACGGCTGCAGCCGGGAGATCGCCCGTCGCTACCGGGCCGGTGAGGCCAGCATCGACGACCTGCTGGCCGGGGACTGACCGGGCCGCCCGGGAGCCCATGAGCCCGTGAGCCGGCGAGCCCGGGAGCCCGTGAGGCCCCGAGCCCGGGAGCCTGCCGAAAACGGGAGGCGCCGCGCCGCGCGGCCGCATAGCGTGCGGGGATGAGCCCCGACGTGCGCACCCTGACCGCCTCCGACCTGCCGCAATGGCTCACGGCCGCCAACTTCGGCTTTCTGCATGCCGACCCCGTCACCGACGAGGAGGCCGATGTCCGAGGCCGCGGCATCGACCCGGCCCGGACCCTGGGCGCGTACGACGCCGGCCGCTGCGTGGCCACCTTCCGCAGCATGCCCCGCGAGCTGACCGTCCCCGGCGGGGCGCTGGTCGCCGCCAGCGCCGTCACCAACGTCTCGGTGAGCGCCACCCACCGCCGCCGCGGCCTCGCGAGCCGCATGATGGCCGCCGAGCTCACCGCCGCCCGCGGGCGCGGCGAGGCCCTCGCGATCCTGATCGCCGCCGAGCACCCCATCTACGGCCGCTTCGGCTTCGGCCCCGCCACCACCATCACCGAGTGGCGGATCGACGTCCCCCGTGCCGGGCTCGGCCCCCGCACTCTCCCCGCCGGCGCCCGCGTCGACTTCGCCGACCCCGCCGAGGTGCTCGTCCTCGGTCCCGAGCTCCACGACCGCTTCCGCCGCCGCACCCCCGGCGCCATCAACCGCACCGACCTGTGGTGGGAGTTGGAGACCGGCACCGTCCGGATACCCTCCGCCGACTGGAAGGATCGGTTCCATGTCGTCTACCGGGACTCCACCGGCCGCCCCCAGGGCCTCGCCACCTACAGGGTCGACGACAAGTGGCACGGCATGTACCCCGACTGCCCGCTGACCGTCAGCAACCTCGTCGCCACCACCCCCGAGGCCGAACGCGCGCTGTGGCACCACGTCCTGTCCGTGGACTGGGTCACCCGGGTCAGCACCGGCTTCCGCGCCCCGGACGATCTCCTGCCCGACCTCCTCGGCGACCCCCGCTCCGCCCGCGTCGACCACTCCACCGACTTCATGTGGCTCCGCGTCCTCGACACCCCCGCCGCCCTCACCGCCCGCACCTACGCCGCCCCGGGCACCCTCGTCCTCGACGTCGAGGACCCCGCCGGCCATGCGACCGGCCGCTTCGCCCTCGACGTCCGGGCCGACTCCACCGCCACCTGCGTCGCCACGGACGCCGCCCCCGACCTGACCCTGCCCGTCGGCACCCTGGGCGCCCTCTACCTCGGCGACGCGTCAGCGGTCCGGTTCTCCGCCCTCGGCCACCTCACCGAACACACTCCGGGCGCCGCCGCCCGCCTCGACCTGCGATTCCGCACTCCACGCCGACCGTGGTGCCCCGACATCTTCTGAGGGGCGAGCGGCGCGTGCAGTCAACCCTGTCCGGCAGCGGCCAAGTTGTATGGTGCGGTTCCTCAGGTCACCCACCAAACCGACCGGATCGCTATCAGCACCAGCAGGCCCCCGGCACAGAACACCTTGGGGGACCGTCCCTTCCAGCCCACCGCCAGGACGAACAGTCCGACCGCCATGAGCGGCCCGTACGCCTGCTCCAGCAGCCGGCCCAGGAGTGCGAGCGCGAGTTCGTTCCACAGCATGAGCCCACCTCTTTCCGGGTGCTGACGGCCGGGGCGGTACGGTCCTACCGGGCGGCCAGCAGCAGGGCGATCACCACGAGCCCGACGCAGGTGACCGTGGTGTTCCGGGCCTTGTGGCCCACGGTGAACACCCCGAAGGCGATGGCACCGGCGGCCCCGTAGCGGTACTGGACGATCTGCTCGAAGGCGAAGGTGCACAGAGTCAGAACGGGCATGTGGATCCCTCCTTCTCTGAGCCGGAGCTCAGACGGACCGATCAACTGGCCCTCAAATAAGACTGGTTGACCTACTTGTCTTGTCCCCTCGCTTGATTGGTCTCACACCGACCAGACGACCGGTCCAACTTGTTGTCCTGAACCGGCCGATTTTGTATGCGTCGGCCAGCATCCCTGTGCAGCGCCCGCTCCAGGCGTCGGGTCGTCCGGGCTGGTCAGCGTCGTCCGGCTCGAAAGCCGCTTGTTTTGGTAAGTCAATTACGCACAGCAGTCGCGTAGTTGTATGGTGGTCAAGTGAGCCCTGACCGTGCAGCCACCGGTGAGATGAAGTTCCAGCACATCGCGGATGTGCTGAGGATGGACATCATCGAGGGCAAGTACGGGGTCGGACAGCGGATCCCCACCCAGCAGGACCTGGTCAAGCGGTTCGGCGTCTCGCGGGCCACCGTCCAGAAGGCGCTCGCGGAGCTGCAGGACGAGGGGCTGATCGAATCCCGGCAGGGCAGCGGCGCGACCGTGCTGCCCCGGGAGAACGGCCGCTCGCCGGCGGTGACCACCGGCCACTCGCCGATGGTCGTTCTCGGGCCGTACATCCAAGCGGCGTTCGAAAGTCCGGACGTGACGCTGGATCTGTTCACCCTGACGGCGGAGTCGATGGACGCGCATGTGCGCACCCAGGCGCTTCGTATCCACAGCGGTGAGATCCGGCCACAGAGCATCGCTATGCGGCTCCTGCTGCCCAGTCTCGACATCCAGCTCGCGCTGCCCCGCGCCAAGGACGATCCGGACGACCAGCGCCCGCTGGAGCGGCTGCGGAAGATCAGCAGGCGGTCCATCGAGTCGCTCCGCTACGCCCTGACCGAGTTGCAGCTCCTCGGTCTGGTGCCGGCGGTGTCGGTCGAGATCAGAACCGTGAATTTCACGCCCAGCATGAAGCTCTACCTGCTCAATGGCCGGGAGGCGCTCTTCGGGCTGTACCGGGTGGTGGAACGCCCGGTGGAGCTTGATGGTGAAATGACCGAAATATTCGATGTGCTGGGGATGGGGGCAACGCTCTTCCGGCATGTCAGGGACGAGGATCCGAAGTCCCGCGACTCGGTATTCGTCGACGAGGCCCAGCGCTGGTTCGACTCCTTGTGGGAGCGCCTGGCCGAATAGAGGGGCTCAGGAGGCAGTGTTCAAGAGATCTTGTCCGCGGGTCGACACTGGCGGGGTGACTTCCATCGCCTCTGACCCTGATCGCCTGGCCGGCTTCCTGGGATCCGTCGAATGCGTCCTGTTCGACTTCGACGGTCCCATCTGCGACCTGTTCGCGAAAAGGAGGGCTCCGGAGGTGGCCGACCGGATGGTCCGTTTCCTTGTGAAGCACGGACTTCCGCCGGGTGAGCTGCGTTTTCTGGACAGCCCTGCCCATGTTCTGCAGGACGGCTTCGGTTATTTCGCGCGCCGCGATCCGGCTGTCGCGAAGAGTCTGGTGAGGTTGGCCACGCGTGAGGAGAGCGAAGCCGCGCGGCTTGCGAATCCCACGGATGATCTCGGCCCATTACTTAAAGAACTGGCAAAGGGTGGGTGCGGGGTGGCGATAGCGACCAATAATGCCCCGCAGGCCGTCCATATCTTTTTGGACAGGAACGGGCTCGCGGAATCTTTTCAGGGATTTGTCTACGGACGGAAGAGACCCGCCCTGATGAAGCCCGATCCGGACTGTCTGTTCCGCGCGATGCGCAAATTGGACGTAGCGGGCGATCGGGTGCTCATGCTCGGGGACTCACCGGCCGACGCGATGGCTGCCGCCCGCGCCGGTGTGCTGTTCGTGGGAATCGCCGGTAAATCGAGCGAGAACCGAACCGGCCTCGAAGCGCTGGACGTCGAGCATCTGATCGAGTCGCTTCCGGAGTTGAGTCTGGCTTTTGAGACAAGGCGGGCGGCGGCCGGTGCCCGGCTGTAGTCTGCCTTGCATTGCCCCTTGATCATTCCGAGGAACCATGATCCGCGTTGTGACGGCCCTGGTAGCGAAAGCCCTGATGACGGGGTGGATGCTTTACGCCGGGCGGCCCAATGGCAGCGCCCCGATGCTGTCGGGTAACCACAACGTCAACCGGAAGACTGTGGCAAAAGGCCGGCTCATCAGGAAAATCCTGCGCTTGGATCAGGCCGAGACCGTAAAGATTCGCGTCCCCATTGAGGGCGCCATCAGGTTCGACCGGCAGGACTGGACGTCGGAAGAACGTCTGCTGAAGGCCCTGGGGTGTTTGCCCCGCATGCAAGGACATATCGCCCAGTTGCTGTTCGACACCCGTTCGAGGTCGGTGCACGAGTTCGCCGAGGGGTGTGTTCTCGGTGACCGGCGCCCCGGCGGTGAACGTCTGTACCGGCGTCAACTGGACGGCGTGGAACGCCTCTTCGCGCTGATCGTGTCGGTCCGCCGGGACGAACTCCCCGACCCGTGCGGGGTCGTGCCTTCGTCGGCGACCGAGTTCCTCCGGAGCCAGGCGGACTTCACTCTTCGTGAAGTGTACGAAGGCGAACGATTCTTGCGCTATCGTCCCCTTTTCCAGCGGTTCGGCATTGTCCCGGAACTTCTTCACGACTATGTCCGGCGGCTGCCCGAACTGCACGACCGGCCGCTCGCCTTCGTCCACGGGGATCTGCACCGGGCCAACATCGTGGTGAAGCCCGGCGGCAGAGGGCTTGTCCTGCTGGACTGGGAGCTGGCGCGGTTCGCCGACCCGCTGTACGAGCTGGCCACGCATCTGTGGCTCATGGACTACCCCGACGCCCAGCGGCCCGAGGTGATCAGACGCTGGAAGCGTGCCGTGTCCGGCGTCAACCGTGAATTCGCCAGGGGCGCCGACTCCGATCTCCCGGTCTACGAGGGCTACAAGCGGGTCCAGTCGCTGATCACGGATGTCATCCGCGGGGCGGAGCGGCTGGAGCGGGGCGAAGCCTCGCTGGAGCAGGACGCCCGCGCCGTCGTGCGTCTGATGCGTGAGGCGTCGAAGGAACTCGCCTTCGACCGGCTGCCCACGTACGACGAGGTGGTCCTGACCTACCGCAGTTCGGTCAGTTCCGCCACAAGGCCGTGGTGGAAGACTGGGAGGTCCGGGAGGCCCGTGTCGACGAGTATGGAAGGCGTGTCCAGTGGACCTGCTGTCCCTGCGTTCGCCTGAGCACCGCGAGCAGCGCGAGCAGCGCGAGCGGAACGAGTCGAGCGAGCCGAGCGGCGCCCTGGTGTCCCTCGAACAGGCCAAGTGTGTCCTGTTCGATTTCGACGGGCCGATCTGCCGGCTGTTCGCCGGTTATTCGGCCCCCCGGATCGCCCGGCAGGTCAAGCGTGCCTGCAAGGCCGAGGGTGTGGCGCTGCCGAGGAGGCTGGCCCGGTCGAGGGATCCCCATGGCATCCTCTGGCGGCTGCCCGGCGTGCTGGCGGCCGACCGTCCGCTCGCGGACAAGGCGGTCGGACTGGCGGAGAGCGTCCTGTCCGCCGGTGAGCTGCGGGCCGCGGATTCGGCCGAGCCGACTTCCGGGGCGGCCGGGCTGATCCGTACCCTGCACGAGCGGGGCATGATGCTGGCCGTCGTCAGCAACAACTCGAGTTCGGCCATCAACCACTACCTGCGTCTGCACGGGCTGACGTCGATGTTCGGCGGACACGTCTACGGCCGGCAGCCCGATCCGGGCCTGATGAAGCCCGACCCCGACTGCCTCCTGCGGGCTCTGGACGCGCTGGGTGCCTGGCCCGGGCAGTGCGTGATGATCGGGGACTCCGGCGCCGATGTGCGGGCCGCCGCCGCCATCAAGGAGATCCGCGACGAGCCGGTGGGATTCATCGGATACGCGCGCAACAGGCGAAAGGCGAGGATTCTCCGTGACGCCGGGGCGCTCGTGCTCGCCGGTTCGATGGACCAGCTCCATGACGCGTTCGATTCGTGAACTCCGCCGGCGGCCGCTTGGCGGACTGCCCGCCGGGGAATGAGCCATCCGGTTTGGACTGACAGGCCGGTAACGAGCCGCCTTTCCTGTGCCTCTCGTCAGCCACGTGTCCTCTGGGTGCTCTGTCGACTGTTGAGGGAGAGTTGTGACTCGCCAACCTGGGCTCTCGGAAGGGTGCCTGGAGCCGTGGGCGCCGGTGCCCCGGCGGTCGCCGGGGGACGGCATCGTGCCGGTCAGGGGTGCGCCCCGCATGTGCGGACACCACCATGAGCATCACCTCGGCAGGGTCGTCGACGCCGAACTGGCGCGCCGCTGGGGGATCGCCCAGGACGCGCTGGTGAAGCTGCGGCGCACCATTCCCGGCGTTCCCTCGGTGGTCTGCCGCGTGTGGCCCAGGGAGGCGGACATCCTCGCCGCGGTCCACCGGTGCGTGCCCAACACGCCCAGGCACCTGGGGGAGTGGAGGGGCTATGCCGTGCACACCTACGTACCGGGCCGGGCCGTGTCCGCGTTGAGGCGGCCGTCGTGGGTCATGCCGAGCCGGCACTGCATGCGGCAACTCATGACGTTCTTCCGCCGGATGGCGCGGGTGGACATCGGCTCGCTGCCGGACCGGCCAGTCGGATGGCCCTCCGACGGGGACTCCACAGGTTTCTTACGGCGGTTGGTGGACCTCACCGAGGACGAGGTCCATGCCCGCAACCGCGACGAGTTCGGCACGCTCTTCCAGGAGTTCGGTGTGCCGCCCGACGCGATGAAGGAGTTCGGTCAGCGGATACCGAGACTCGGCAAGCGGCCCTTCTTCCTGCTGCACACCGATATGCACCGGGACAATCTGGTCATGCGGCCGGGAGGAACCCTGTTTCTCCTCGACTGGGAGCTGGCCATGGTGGGCGATCCCCTCCACGAACTCGCCACGCACCTGGTGCGGATGAGATATCCCGGCAGGCACGCCCGGCGCTCCGTCGTCGCCCAGTGGATGACCGCGATGAGTGATGTGTCCGGCGAGGCGGTCCGGGACGTGAAGTCCGATCTGCGCTGGTACCTCGACTACGAGTACGCGCAGTCGATCTACCCCGACATCATCCGGGCCGCGCTGCGGTACGAGGCGGATTCCGGAGAGGCGGCGGAACGGGCGGCGGTCCGGCAGGTCCGGAGCGCCCTGGAAGCCGCCCGCAGGCCCTTGCGGCTGCGGGTTCCGGACGCCGAGGGCATCCGCGGGCGGTTGGCCGACTGGGTGGCGCCCAGGGGTGGCCGGGGGAGGGCCGGCTCAGCCGGCCGATGGCTGTGGCCCACCGGCTGACGGCAGCACCAGCGCCATCCACCGCTCCGGCTCCGCCAGCGGCTCGAAGCCGACCTTGGCGTAGACGCCGTGCGCGTCGTGCGTGGCCAGCAGGATGCGGCGCACGCCGCATGACCGGAGGTGGTCGCGGGCGGCGGTGGCGAGGGCGGTGCCCAGGCCCCGGCCGCGGGCGGCGGGGGAGACGTAGACGTCGCAGAGCCAGGCGAAGGTGGCGTGGTCGGTGACGACGCGGGCGTAGCCGAGCTGGGCGCCGGAGCGGGAGTCGTAGGCGCCGAAGTTGAGGGAGGCGGAGATGGCGGCCTCGGTGGTGGGGCGGGCGCGGCCGAGGGCCCAGTAGGCGTCGGTGGAGAGCCAGTGGTGGATGAGGTCGCGGTCGAGGCGGCCGGGGTCGGTGGAGATCTCGTACGGGGCCGGGGCGTGGGCCGGGGCGTGGGTCGGCGCGGGGGCCGGCGGGTGGGGCGGGGTGAGGGCCGGGGTGAGGGCCGAAGCGTCGGTCATGGGGCGTCAGGGTAGCGGTGCTTACCGGTTCGGTGCAGGACAATTAAATAGACCTTGAGGGTGGGGATGCCGCAGGGTCGGGGGCATGGGCTTGCGGAGCATGCACGGGATTCACGTACCGCTGATCACGCCGTTCGGCGAGGACGGCCGGATCGACGCGGAGGCGCTGGAGCGACTGGCGCACGAGGTGTTGTCCGAGGGGGCGGCGGGGCTGGTCGCGCTGGGGACGACGGCGGAGGCGGCGACGCTGGACGCGGGGGAGAAGGACCGGGTCAGGGCGGTGGTGGGGCGGGTCTGCCGGGGTTTCGGGGCGTGGTTCACGGTGGGCGCGGGGTCGAACGACACGGCCGCGACCGGGCGGGAGCTGGCCGGGCTGGAGGCGGATGCCGCGCTGGTGCCGGTGCCGCCGTTCACCCGGCCGTCGCAGGACGGGGTGATCGCGCACTTCGAGCGGGTGGCTGCGGAGTCCGCCGTACCATTGATTGTCTACAATATCCCGTATCGCACCGGGCTGACCCTGAGCGCGGCCACCATCCGCAGGCTCGCCGCCGTCCCCGGGATCATCGGCTTCAAGCACGCGGTGGGCGGCATCGACGCCGACACCGTGGCGCTGGTGCGCGAGGTCCCGCTGTACGCGGGCGACGACCTCTTCGCCCCGGCGCTGCTCGCGCTGGGCGCCCCCGGCGCGATCCTGGCGTCGGCCCACCTCGGCACGCGGCGCTGGGTGGAGCTCTTCAGGGCCTACGACCCACGGCTCGGCCACGAACTGTCGGCGCTGGCCGCCACCCTCTTCGCGGAGCCCAGCCCGGCCGTGATCAAGGCGGTGCTGCACGCCCGGGGCCGGATCCCGACCCCGGCGGTACGGCTGCCGCTGCTGCCGGCCGGCCGCTCAGCGCGTGAGACGGCTCTCCGGGTACTCGCCGGGTCGGGGGATACTCGGGACCGGGACAGTACGCCCGCGGCGTACGCGAATGCGACAACCGGAAACACCGGAGAGACGGGACAGACGCGATGAGGATCGGAATCGTCGGAGCCACCGGCCAGGTCGGCGGGGTCATGCGCAAGGTGCTGGCCGAGCGCGACTTCCCGGTGGAGCAGCTGCGGCTGTTCGCGTCGGCCCGCTCGGCCGGACGGACGCTGCCGTGGAACTTCGGCGGCGAGGTCCGCGACGTGGTGATCGAGGACGCGGCGACCGCCGACTACAGCGGCCTGGACATCGTGCTGTTCTCGGCCGGCGGCGCGACATCGAAGGCGCTCGCCGAGAAGGTCGCCGGGCAGGGTGCCGTCGTCATCGACAACTCCTCGGCCTGGCGGCGCGACCCCGAGGTGCCGCTGGTGGTCTCCGAGGTCAACCCGCACGCGATCGCCGACCGCCCCAAGGGCATCATCGCCAACCCGAACTGCACGACCATGGCCGCCATGCCCGTGCTGCGCCCGCTGCACGACGAGGCCGGGCTGACCGCCCTGGTCGCCACGACCTACCAGGCCGTCTCCGGCTCGGGGCTGGCAGGCGTCGCCGAACTGGACGGGCAGGTGCGCAAGGTCGCCGACCGCGCCGCCGAGCTGACCTTCGACGGCGAGGCCGTCGAATTCCCCGAGCCCGCCGTCTACAAGCGCCCCATCGCCTTCAATGTGCTGCCGCTGGCCGGCTCGATCGTGGACGACGGCTCCTTCGAGACCGACGAGGAGCAGAAGCTCCGCAACGAGTCGCGCAAGATTCTGGAGATCCCCGGCCTCAAGGTCTCCGGCACCTGCGTGCGCGTGCCCGTCTTCTCGGGCCACTCCCTCCAGGTCAACGTGCGCTTCGAGCGCCCGATCAGCGTCGAGCGGGCCTACGAGCTGCTGGCGCAGGCCCCCGGCGTCGAGCTGTCGGAGATCCCGAACCCGCTCCAGGCGGCCGGCAAGGACGCCAGTTACGTGGGCCGGATCCGCGTCGACGAGACCGTGGAGAACGGTCTGGCGCTCTTCCTGTCCAACGACAACCTGCGCAAGGGCGCGGCGCTCAACGCCGTCCAGATCGCGGAGCTCGTCGCCGCACAGCTGTGAGGCAGGGCCCCTCGGGCCCCTCGTCCCCGATCGCCGCACGGGCAGGCCGAATATCCAGCCGTGCGGCGATCGGGGACAGGCGCGCGGCCCGGCGCCGCGGAACTCACCGGTCGTCCGCCGACTCCTCGGCGACCAGCTCGAAGGCGGTCCTCCCGTCGAGCGACTCGCGCACGATGTCCGCGTGCCCGGCGTGCCGGGCGACCTCCTCGATCAGGTGCAGCAGGATCCACCGGGCGGTGACCTTCATGCCGGGCGGGAACCACGGGGCGGACGGGAGGGCGACCGTCACCTCCAGGTCGGGCAGGCCGTTGACGGCCTCCTCGGTGGCGCGGGCCACCTCCGCGTAACCGGCGAGGACGGAGGCGAGCGTCTCGCCCTGTTCGGTCAGCAGCCGGAAGCCGCTGACGTAGTCCGCCTCGGTGCCGGCGAACTCCGGGCGGCCCAGCAGTGTGCCCTGCACCCACACCTCCTCGGTGCGGGCGACATGCTTGACCAGCCCGGCCAGTGTCAGTTCGCTCGTACTGGACCGGGTCGTGGCCTGCTCCTCGGTGAGCCCGCGCACCGAGCGCCGCAGGGCGCCGCGCTGCGCGGCCAGGAAGGCCAGCAGTCCGTCACGCTCGTCCGTCTCGGCACGCACCAGGGTCGGCATGGGGTCCACCTCTCGTCGCGGGGCGGTCGGCCCCTGTCGCTTTCGGTGTTCCCACGCTAGAAGGCCATGCGGTCAGCTTCTGTCCGCGATTCCCCCGCCTCCCGTACGTCGGCGACCACACAGCTGACGTTGTCGGGGCCCCCGGAGCCGTTGGCCAGGGCCACGAGATCGCGGACCGCCTGCTCGGGCTCCCCGATCCCGGAGAGCACCCGGTGGATCTCTCCGGTCGACACGACGGTCGACAGACCGTCGGAGCAGAGCAGGTACCGGTCTCCCCGCCGGGCGTCGTGGAGGCGCATGTCGGGGGTGGTGTCGGCTCCTGGGCCCAGGGCCCGGACCAGCAGCGACCGCTGAGGGTGGGAGGCGGCTTCTTCCGGGCTGAGGCGTCCTTCGTCGACCATCGACTGCACCATGGTGTGGTCGTGGGTGATCTGGAACAGCTCTCCGTCGCGCATGAGGTAGACGCGGGAGTCGCCGATGTGGACGAGCGCCAGCTGTGATCCGGTCCAGAGCATCGCGGTGAGCGTCGTGCCGGTGTCTTCTGAAGAGCCGCTCCTGGCGATGTCGTGCACGGCCTGCTTGGCCTGTTCGATGACGTCTCCGAGGACGTCGAGGAGACTGCCGGCCGGGATGCTGTCGGTTTCGAGGTGCTTGAGCGCGTTGACGGCGGCCGCGCCGGCAGCGCCTCCTTGGCTGCCGCAGCCGTCCGCGACGGCCAGCAGACGGGATCCGGCGTAGGCCGTGTCCTGGTTGCTCGGGCGGACCAGACCGGCATCGGACAGGGCGGCGTAGCGCAGTTCCAGGGGCTTGACGGTCGGGGACATGGCGGAGTCCTTCTGGGACAGGTGGTCGACGAGGAAGGCGGCCAGGTCGCGCCGGGTGGCGGTGTCGGCCTCGATCCGGGCCCAGAACGCGCTGATCTCGCGCGCCGCCCCGGACGCCGGAAGCAGGCAGACCTGCTGGATCCGGGCCAGCGGCATGCCGAGCCTGCGGAGCCACGCCACCAGCCGGGCCCGCTCCAGCTGCTCGGGGGCGTAGTGGCGGTAGCCGGTCACCGGGTCGACGCGGGCCGGGGGCAGCAGCCCGAGTTCGTCGTAGAGACGCAGCGCCTTCGGTGACAGCCGGGAGGCCCTCGCGAACGCCCCGATGGTCAGCAGCCCCATGCCTGTTCCTCCTCGCGCCGGGCCCGTCGCCCGGCTCCACCGATGCTGTGGCTTTCCCCAGGGTGAAGGTCAAGGAGCGAGGAAGGACGGCCGGCCCGACTCCCCGGTCTCACCCGCCCGCTGCGCGGAGCAGATCGGTGATCGCCCGGAGCACGCGTCCGGACGCTGAGCCCCGGAGGCGGCGGGGCCAGGCGGCGCCGCATTATCCTTTTGCAAGCAGTGCGCTTGCAAAAGTTAGCGCTACCCGGCAGTATCGAGGCATGGCTTCACTCAATGTCGGCAACCTCGGTGAGTACCTGCGGGAGCAACGCCGCAACGCGCAGCTGTCGCTGCGTCAGCTCGCCGACGCCGCAGGGGTGTCGAACCCCTACCTCAGCCAGATCGAGCGCGGGCTGCGCAAACCGAGCGCGGACATCCTGCAGCAGCTCGCCAAGGCACTGCGCATCTCGGCCGAGACCCTGTACGTGCAGGCGGGGATCCTGGACGAGCGTGACCAGGAGGGCATCGAGCTGCGGGCCGCGATCCTGGCGGACACCACGATCAACGAGAAGCAGAAGCAGGTACTGCTGCAGATCTACGAGTCGTTCCGCAAGGAGAACGGCGTCGTGGACGAGGATCAGACGAAGCCGCCGGCGCCACCGCGCAAGCGGGCGGCGAGGAAGGCGGCCAAGAAGGCTGTCACCGTGCTGAAGCCGAGGACGACGGGTGGCGGTGGCGACGACGCCGCGGCCGCCGGATAACGCCAGAACCCCCAACCCTCATACGGGAGAACCCTCATGGCGATCACCGAAGACATCGTGAAGACCTTCAAGGACCCGACCCCGCTCTACGCGCTGGCCGGCACCGCCGACCTGGCCGCGGAGAAGCTCAAGGAGGTCCCGCCGCTGATCGAGAAGCTGAAGGCGGAGGCGCCGCAGCGGATCGAGAAGGTGCGTGGCGCCGACCCCAAGGCCGTGCAGGAGAAGGTCACCGCGCAGGCCAAGGAGGCCCAGACCAAGGCTCAGGCCAAGGTCAGCGAGCTGCTGGGCACGATCGACGGCGACGTGAAGAAGCTGCGCGACGCCGCGCAGGACTTCGCGCTGCAGCAGGTCGGCCGGGCCGCGGAGTACGCGGTCAAGGCCCGGGAGACGTACGACGAGCTGGCCGAGCGCGGCAAGGGTGCCGTGGCGACCTGGCGCGGCGAGGCCGCCGAGCAGGTCGAGGAGGTCGCGATCGCGATCGAGCCCGACCCCCTGCCGAAGCCCGGTCCGGCCGCGGTCCCGGCCCCCGCCCCGGCCGAGGCGAAGAAGCCGGATCCGGCTCCGGCCCCCGCCTCCGCTCCGGCCTCCGCTCCTGCCTCCGCCTCCAGCGGCGCCAAGAAGACCCAGGCGAAGAAGCCCACCGGCGGCAGGCCGGTGCAGTAACGAGACCGTGACACGGGGCCGGGCACACACCACGTGCCCGGCCCGTTCTCTGGGTACGGTGGACCGGACACGACGGACGACGAGGTGGGCAGCATGCTGGTGGCGGGGTTCTTCAGTCTCCTGGGGCTGGTTTCCTGGGCGCTCTTGGCGTTCGCGCTGTTCGCGTTCATCGACGCGGCCATCCACCGCGAGGACGCCTATCGCGCGGCCGACAAGAACACCAAGGCCTTCTGGCTGATCATCCTCGGTATCGCCGCCGTGGTGATGAAGATCTTCTCGATCCTGTCGTTCCTGCCGATCATCGGCCTGATCGCGGTGATCGTCTACACGGTCGACGTGCGCCCCAAGCTCCGTGAGGTCTCCGGCAAGGGCGGCCCGCGCCGGCCGCGCGGCGGCAGCAGCAGTGACGGGCCGTACGGGCCCTTCAACCGCTGACCCGGTCTCGTTGGCCCCGGCCTCAGGCCGGCCGGCTGGTCCGGTCCAGCAGTACCAGCGCCACGTCGTCCGTCAGCTCTCCGCCGTTGAGCTCGCGCACCTCGGTGACCGCCGCGTCGAGCAGGTCCTCGCCACGCAGGCCGGCCGCCAGCCGGGCGGCGATCAGCCGCACCATGCCGTCCTGGCCGAGCCGCTGCGTGCCCTGGCCGATGCGGCCCTCGATCAGGCCGTCGGTGTAGAGCATCAGGCTCCATGCCTCACCCAGCTCGATGCGGGCCGGTTCCCAGTCCGCGTCCGGCAGCAGTCCGAGTGCGGCGCCCCCGTGCTCGTACGGCAGCAGGTGCGGCACCTCGCCGGGGCGGGAGACCAGCGGCGAGGGGTGACCGGCCAGATAGAGGTCGGCGGTGCGGCCGTCGGGGGCGATGTCCAGGGCGCACAGCGTCGCGAAGATCTCGTCGTCCGCCCGCTCGTGCTCCAGGACCTGCTGCAGGGTGGCGAGCAGACGGCTGCCGGTCAGCCCGGCGAGGATCAGCGCGCGCCAGGCGATGCGCAGTTCCACCCCGAGCGCCGCCTCGTCCGGGCCGTGGCCGCAGACGTCGCCGATCATCGCGTGAACGGTGCCGTCGGGGGTCCGTACCGTGTCGTAGAAGTCGCCGCCGAGCAGGGCGCGGCTGCGGCCGGGGCGGTAGTGGGAGGCGAAGCCCAGCCACTCCTCGGCGCCGGCCAGCAGCGGCACGGGCAGCAGGCCGCGTTCCAGGCGGGAGTTCTCCTGGGCGAGCAGACGGGTCTCGGCCAGCTTGCGCTGGGCGATGTCGGCGCGCTTGCGCTCCACGGCGTAGCGGATGGCGCGGGTGAGGTGGGACGGGTCGAGCTCGTCCGTGGTGAGGTAGTCCTGCGCGCCGATCCGGACCGCCTCGGCGGCGCGCTCGGCACTGGTCTCGCCGGTGCTGGTCAGCACCAGCACGGCGGTACGGGGCGCCAGACGCAGCACATGGCGCAGGCTGTCGAGCAGCTCGGTCTGGCCGGCCAGGTCCAGCAGGATGCAGTTGACGTCGTCCTTCAGCAGCCGTTCGGCCTCGGTGAGGTTGCGGGCCCGGCGGATGCGGACCCGGGTGCCGGAGACGTCGAGCAGGTCCGGGACGGTGAAGGCACCGGTGGGGTCGTCACCGATGGCCAGCAGCGTGAGGGCAGGGGAGCTCCGGCCGTCGGCCATGTGCTCCTGGCGCGGCCCCGGTACGGAGGCCTGGGGGACCTCTGTTGCGGACATCGGATGTTCCTTCCCTCCCCCCGAGGGTGCTGTGCTGAGTGGCGACCATAGCGGCAGCGGGCGCCGCGGTGGGAGAGCTGACGGTAAACCGCCTGTGTCATATGCGGCTCCGAGCAGGGGATTTCGCCTCGCAGGGGACGAACTGGACATGACCAAGGTCACGTTTGGAAACTGAGTGCGGGTGGCGTGGGTCACGCCCGCCGCGAGGCCTCCGGAACGTACCGGTCCGCCCGGTTCGTTCCGGGGCCGCGCAAGCCGGTGCGCGACCGCGGTCGCGGCACCGGGGCAGGCGGCACCGGGCAGGCGGCACCGGGCAGGCGGCACCGGGCAGGCGGCACCGGGCCGGCCTGCGCGGGCCGGCCTGCGCGGGCAGACCGGCGCCGAGCCGGCCGACCGGGTCAGGCGCGGGGCGCCAACGCGTCCCAGCGGACGGTCACTTCGCCCTGCCGCCAGCGGGCCGGGCCGTCCACGACCGGCCAGCCGTCCGTCTCCGCCAGGGTCCGTACCGCCCGGATCCAGCGCTGCCGGGCCCCCAGCGAAGCGAACGGCGCCGCCGCGGCCCAGGCCCGGTCGAATCCGGTGAGGAAGGCGTGCACCGGCTCGCCCGGCACATTGCGGTGGATCAGCGCCTTCGGCAGCCGTTCCGCCAGGTCCGACGGGCGGCCGAGCGAGCCCAGCCGGGTCGCGAAGGTCACCGTCCGGGGGCCTTCCGGGCCCAGCGCCACCCACACATGGCGCCGCCCGATCTCGTCGCACGTGCCCTCGACCAGCGTCCCGCCGGGCGCGAGGCGGGCCGTCAGCCGTGCCCAGACCGCCGCCACCTCGGCCTCGTCGTACTGGCGCAGCACGTTCGCGGCCCGGATCAGGGCGGGGCGGGCGCGGTCCGGGAGCGGGATCTCGAACCCCCCGTGGACGAAGCTCAGCCCGTCGCCCTCGTAACGCCGCGCCGCCTCGACCCGGGCCGGGTCGATCTCGACGCCGACCAGGCGCAGGTCCGGGCGTACGTCCCTGCGCAGGCGGCCGAGCAGTTCGACGGCGGTCCAGGGTGCCGCCCCGTAGCCCAGGTCCACGGCGATCGGATCGGCCGCGCTGCGCAGGGCCGGGCCGCAGGTGGCGGCGATCCACCGGTCCATCCGGCGCAGCCGGTTCGGGTTGGTCGTGCCGCGGGTGACGGCGCCGACGGGACGGGCGGGGCGCATAGGGCGAGCGTATGCGAGACGGGGTCGGCCCCGTGGTGGGGTAGGGGGCGTCCCGGGGCCGGAAGTGTCGGTGGCGTACCCGACAATGGGGAGGACGTAACGCGGCAGAGGAGCGGCTCCATGGCGGTATGGGACGACCTGGTCGGGCAGGACCGGGTGACGGCGCAGCTGTCGGCGGCCGCGCGGGACGCGGATGCCTATGTCACCGCGGCGATGGCGGGGGAGCCGCGGCCGGCCGCGTCGAAGATGACGCACGCCTGGCTGTTCACCGGCCCCCCGGGCTCCGGGCGGTCGACCGCGGCCCGCGCGTTCGCGGCGGCGCTGCAGTGCGTCAGCCCGGACCGGGCCCTGGGCGGCGCGCCGGGCTGCGGCTTCTGCGACGGCTGCCACACCACGATGATCGGCACCCACGCCGATGTGGAGTTCGTCCGTACCGACCTGCTCTCCATCGGCGTCAAGGACACCCGGGACCTGGTGCGCCGCGCCGCCCTCTCCCCGGCCGGCGGCCGCTGGCAGGTGATCGTCCTGGAGGACGCCGACCGCCTCACCGAGGGCGCCGGCAATGTGCTGCTCAAGGCCGTCGAGGAGCCCGCGCCCCGCACCGTGTGGCTGCTGTGCGCCCCCTCCGTGGAGGACGCGCTGCCGACGATCCGGTCCCGCTGCCGGCACCTCGGCCTGCGCACGCCGCCCGTCGAGGCGGTACGGGATGTGCTGATCCGCCGCGACGGCATCGAACCCGCCGCCGCCGAGGCCGCCGCCCGGGCCACCCAGGGGCACATCGGCCGCGCCCGCCGCCTCGCCACCGACGAGCAGGCCAGGTCCCGGCGGGCCGCGGTGCTGAGGATGCCGCTGCGGGTGGCCGACGTCGGCGGCTGCCTCAAGGCCGCCCAGGAGCTGGTCGACTCCGCCTCGGACGACGCCAAGCAGGTCGCCGAGGGGGCCGACGCCAAGGAGACCGAGGAGATGCGCGCCGCCCTGGGGGCCTCCGCCGGAGCCGGCAGCCGAATGCCGCGCGGCACGGCCGGCGTGATGAAGGACCTGGCCGACCGCCAGAAGCGCCGCTCCACCCGCACCCAGCGCGACACCCTCGACCTCGCCCTCACCGACCTCGCCGGCTTCTACCGCGATGTGCTCGCCGTCCAGCTCGGCACCGGTGTCGCCATCGCCAACGTCGAGTTCCGCGACGCCATCGACCGCATCGCCGCCGAGTGCCGCCCCGAGCACACCCTGCGCCGCATCGAGGCGATCCTCGCCTGCCGCGAGGCCCTCGACCGCAATGTCGCGCCGCTGCTGGCCGTCGAGGCGATGGCCCTGGCGCTGCGGGCGGGCTGACGGCGCCGCCCGCTCCCCCCTTCGGGTGATCATCGTGCCCGGCGGGCGGGACGAACCGCGTCGGCGCCGGGCGTACGGCGGCGCGTGGCGCAGGCTGCTGCCTTGCCCCCACCGCTGTCTTCGAGGTGGTACGTCACCGTGGCCCACGCCCTCCCGCTGCTCCCCGGCGCCCTCGCACTACTGGCCCTGGCGGCCGCTGTCACCATGGCGGCCCTCGCCCGCTCGGCGCTGCGGCACTGGTGGGCGCAGCGTGCGGGCAGACCGTACGAACTGCCGGTCGCGTACGCGGGCACCGTGCTGCGCGCGAGCGGCGCGGCGCTGGCGGGGGCCGTGCTGGCGGTCGCCCTGTGGACGACGGCCTCCGGCGGCTCGTGGGAAGCCGCAGGGGGCGCCGGCGCACAACCGGCGCACAGTTCACCACCACGCGCCGCTGAACGCGCCCCCTCGCATCCCTCGCACCACCCACATCCCGTAGGCCCCCCGGCGGACCCCGCCGCGCGCCCGCCCCGCACCATCGCCCACCCCGCCGACGGCACCCTCCAGCGCTACGCCGACGGCACCCGGGTCTGGCTCCCGCCCCAGTACCGCTACCCCGGCGCCGCCGACCTCGACTTCCCCGTCGTCGTGGCCTACGCGGCGCCCACCCAGGACCCCGCCGACCTGATCGACGCCTTCGCCGCCCACACCCGCCGCGGCCTGGCCGACCCCTTCGTGATCGTCCTGCCCGTCCACTGCGGCACCCCGGTCCCGGCCGCCGTCACCGCCCGCTACCGCGTCGCCCCGGCCCGCTCCGCCCGCGGCCTGCTCGGCCTCGGCGCCGACGCGCCCTGCGCCGTACGCGAAGCCCTCGCCCACCCCGACCGCTACGGCGCCACCGCCGCCGTCTCGGGCACGTACGACCGGCTCACCCCGCCCCCCGCGGACGGCACCGAACTGCTCCTGGCCACCCCCTCCGGAGAGGAGGCGCACGCCGCCTCCGCCCTGCGCCTGCGCGACACCCTCGGCCACCCCGACGGGGTGCGCATCCTCGACGGCGCCGGCCCGCCTGGCCGGCTGCTCGCCCTCGTCGCCGGCTACTTCACCGAGATCCTGGACGGACCGAATCACCCATAAGGGGGCGGCGGAAGACGTATTCCGCCCCACCAGGACGGATACGCTCCCAAACACCCGACGGGAGGAACCGAGGCACCTTGATGCACACCCCGCGCCTGCTCCGCACCTCCGGCACCGTTATCGCGGTCGCCGGCCTGCTGCTCACCGCCTGCTCCACCGGGAGCGACGGTCACAGCGCCGCCGCCTCCTCACCCTCCTCACCCTCTTCACTGACCGCGCTCCCCTCGTCCGGCACCTCGGACTCCGCCGCGCTCAAGCCGTACTACGAGCAGAAGCTGAACTGGAAGGACTGCAACAACGCCGCCTTCCAGTGCGCGGCCATGAAGGTGCCGCTCGACTACGACGCCCCCTCCACCGCGACCGACCTCAAGCTCGCCGTCGCCCGTAAGAAGGCCACCGGCCCCGGCAGCCGCCTCGGCTCCCTCCTGGTCAACCCCGGCGGCCCCGGCGGCTCGGCCATCGACTACCTGCAGTACGCGGCCGTGGGCTACCCCGCCCCCGTCACCGCCCGCTACGACATGGCCGCCGTGGACCCGCGCGGCGTCGCCCGCAGCGAGCCCGTGAAGTGCCTCACCGACAAGCAGATGGACGCCTACTCGGCCACCGACGTCACCCCGGACGACGCCGCCGAGCAGGCCGCCCTCGTCAAGGCCGACAAGGCCTTCGCCGCCGGCTGCGAGCAGCGCGCGGGCAAGATCCTCAAGCACATCTCCACCGTCGAGTCGGCCCGTGACATGGACATCTTCCGGGCCCTCCTCGGCGACCGGAAGCTCAACTACGTCGGCAAGTCGTACGGCACCCTCCTCGGCGCCACCTACGCCGGCCTCTTCCCCTCCCGCGTCGGCCGCCTCGTCCTCGACGGCGCCGTCGACCCCTCCGTCTCCGCCCTGGAGTCCGCCCGCGCCCAGGCAGGCGGCTTCGAGACCGCCTTCAACGCCTTCGCCAAGGACTGCGTGCGCCGCACCGGCTGCCCCCTCGGCCGGGTCAGCGCCGCCGACGCCGGCCACAAGCTCGACGCCTTCCTCAAGCAGCTCGACGCCCACCCCCTGAAAACCGGCACCAGCCGCAAACTCACCGAGGCCCTCGGCGCCACCGGCGTCATCTCCGCCATGTACGACGAGTCCCAGTGGGGCGTCCTGCGCCAGGCCCTCACCAAGGCCGAGAAGGGAGACGGCAGCGCCCTCCTGGCCCTCTCCGACTCCTACTACGAGCGCTCCCCCAATGGCCGTTACGCCAACCTCATGTACGCCAACGCCGCCGTCAACTGCCTCGACCTCCCCGCCGCCCTCAAGAACCCCGCCGCCGTCACCCGCGCCCTCCCCTCCTTCACCCGGGTCTCCCCCCACTTCGGCGCCAACCTCGCCTGGTCCAGCCTCATCTGCGGCTACTGGCCCGTCGCCCCCACCGGCACCCCCCACCGCATCACCGCCCCCGGCGCCGCCCCCATCCTCGTGGTCGGCACCACCCGCGACCCCGCCACCCCCTACGCCTGGGCCAAGTCCCTCGCCGGCCAACTCGACTCCGGCACCCTCCTCACCTACGACGGCGACGGCCACACCGCCTACGGCCGCGGATCCGACTGCATCGACACCGCCGTCAACCGCTACCTCCTCGAAGGCGACGTCCCCCCCGACGACAAGAAGTGCAGCTAGCGCCCCCCGCCACCCCCTCCCGCCGCTGTCCGGAGCACCCCTCGAAACTGTGTAGACTTGGCCGCGCTGCCGCTGCCAGTCTGACTGTGCCCGGCAGCTTGCCGCCTTAGCTCAGTTGGCCAGAGCAACGCACTCGTAATGCGTAGGTCTCGGGTTCGAATCCCGAAGGCGGCTCCAGTGGAGGCCAGGTCACACTACCCGTGACCTGGCCTTTTTGTTGCTAGTAGGGGTGTGGCGTCGTTCGCCCTGAGTGCCACGCAATGGCTTACGTGAGCGGACAGGTGGGAGCGCCGTGCTCAAGCTTCTTGCGCTTGGCCTTCTGGCCCTTCTTCTTTGCTTTCGGCCTGCGCCCGCCCTGCCCTGGAGGGCTTTGCAGCTGTCTCAGCGGCGTGCTTGCCGACGTGAGAAAGAGGCTCTGGTAGATGCCCTGCATGTTCCGAGTGTGGCTGTGCTCAAGCGTGTCGGAGACGATCTCGATGTCCAGGCCGGCGGCGAGGCGATACAGCCATCCCTCACCCCCGATCGGATTGCTACTCGGGCATTGGCGGCGTGCCGGGTGCCTTCCGTGCCGCGCCCGTGAAACGTTCCCGACTGAGTTCCCGTGATTCCTTGTTGCGCTTGAGTACATCCACCATCGCTGCTGCCTCGCCCACGGTCGCGGACAGTCGCTCGACGTTCTCCAACAGTGCGCCCCGCGCATCTCCGGACACCTGCCGGTACTGCTCGATGGTCTTCATTACCTCCCTCAACAGGGGGTGACCATCAAGGTCTCGTAGGTCCCGCCCCTGATCACCGTAGGCATTTACGAGCTCCACAAGCTGTTCCGTGCGCTGCCTGTACTCCTCTGTTGCCTCGGCCATAGCCTCAGCGCGAACAGGCCGGCCGTCGATCGCTGCTATGGCGGCTTGGGATACCTCGATGAACCGGGTGGAGACTTCGACGTCTTCCTGCATCGTCTCGGTCAGGTTCTCAGCCGCATGCGTGACTTCCTCGGGCCCCAAGAGCGCGATGCGCCGTGCACGCTCTGCCATGCGATTTGCGGCCCCTCTGAGTTCGTCGAGGCCCGTTGAGTCGGGGTCGTGCGCATCTCCGGATGTTTGGGTGATACGCAGGCACTCGTCCCAGGCTTCGAGGAAGCTCTCGTATGTACTGAGCCGCTGCTGCCTCAGCCAATGGCCATGCTCCACGGCGCCCTGGTCCTGCACCTGTCGCCGTACGGTTTCGGCGTTCTTCTCGGCGCCGAATCTGGATGCTCGTGCTCCCACAACGGCGCCCGGCCCGGTTGCAGCCAGCCCGATCACTGCGACAACGAGAGCAATCACGAAGTCCTCCACAGCAGTTCATCATGCCGGTACAGCCGATACCTGGAGCGCGCATCCGGGACTTCTACCGTTGGTCGAACATCTGGCGGGGTTCGGCGGAGGCAGGCGTCCGCGTATCTGAGACGCTCGCTGCGCGTCGACGGATCGACGGTATGATGACTGGTATGGCAACGAAGAAGTACACGGTGACGCTGCCCGAGGAGCTGGCGGAGGAGATCCGCGCGGAGGTGGGTTCCGGAGGGTTCAGCCGGTACGTCGCACAAGCCATAGAGCGCCAGCGCGAGCGGGATCACCTCCATGAGTTCGTGGGCTGGTGGGAGGGTGAGCACGGAGAGGTCACCGACGAGGAACTGGCGCGCGCGGAGGCGGAGCGCCTGGTGCTCCAGCGGCAGCATGCGGAACGCAAGGCCCGCTCTGTGTCGGACCGCAGGGCGAGTTGATGTCCGCACTCGTCTATCTCCTCGACAGCGAGGGTCTCTCCCAGGCGGTCCTGGGCCACCGCGCGATGGGTGCCCGTCTCAAGGACGCGGATCGCTCCGGGATTCGGGTGGTGACCACGTCCATGACACTCATCGAGGCGTATCACAAGCGTGTCAAGCAGGCCGCGTGGAAGTGGACCCTCTCCAAGATCGCCGTCGAGCCGGTCACCCAGGAAGTCGCGGGCGAGGCGATCGGCCTGCTGGAGACCGCTGGGCTGCACGGGCACAAGTATGCGATCGACGCCGCACTCGCCGCCGTAGCCCTGCGCCAGCGCGGCGATGTCTCGATCTTCACCTCGGACGAGGAGGACATGAGGCTGCTCTGCGGCGACCATGTCGTCATTTACGGCATTTGAGGGACAGGGGTCGATCAGGAGAGCGGATCGACCCCGCTTCGCTGTGCGAACCGACCACGGATGACGCTGGACCGGGCGCGCTGCACCTCGTGCTTGCTGCCTTCCCCGTGATCCGAACGCCGTGGACTGAACTGGTGCAGGCCGGCCCGATCCGCCCGAGCCGCGTGAGCGATGCGTGAGCGGACGACGCAACACCAAGCCCCCGACACCGGACCTGACCCCCAGGCTGAACGCCGCTGACCAGCAGAAACCGGATTCGGTGGCACCGCCGACGACCCTGCATCACGATCCCGCCAGCCCTCGTAATGCGTAGGTCTCGGGTTCGAATCCCGAAGGCGGCTCCATGGTGAACCCCAGGTCAAGCCTTTGGCCGCCTGGGGTTTCTTGTTTTCGTTTGACCTTGGAATTCGGACTAATCGGGCACTCGTGGTCTGCGCATCGTGATGCGTAGGTCGGAGGTTTGGTTTCTGTGACGAGATGGACGATCCAACGCTGTGGCCTGGTATTTTCCTTGCTCGTTGGGAATGGATCATGCTGACGCAAAGGGCCCCGGTGGACAACCGGTGGACAGGCGTGCGTGACACTCCGTCAGAGGACTCTCGCTCCCTCTGGGCCGAGGGTGAAATCCACCGGTCGCCGATGGGACGGTCGGTGTCATCGGGATTGTCCGGTGCCGACAGATCTCACGTCCGACTCGGGTCCTGGCGATGATTGGCCGTGAGCACCTGCAGTAGCCGATCGGGGCTCGGCCTCGAAGGAGCGGCTGCGTCGGTGTATGCGGGAGCGCCGTCCCATTTCAGAGAGAGATCCGTTCATGGATGTAAACGGATCTCGGTGGCACGCGTACTCCGGGCTTTGTGCGAACAGGCCGTCCACCCAACGGAGTTCGAACGCTGTGCCTGTGCGCTCCTGCAATCGCAGTACCCGGGTCTGTCCGCGATTGAGGGCGGGCACGACTTCGGTCGCCATGCCGATATCTACTTTCCGTGGGGCTCCGAGGATGTGAACGCTCGCGGGCATCTGCTTGTCGCCACCGGGGATCCGGTGGCGAACCTGCGTACGGGCCTACGCCGAATGCGCGAAGAACGTGCACGTCGATCTGGTGGTGATGGCCTGCTCGCAACCGTTGACGCAACGAAGCGCGCGACCATGGTTCGGCTGTGTACCGAACGTAGCCTCCCGGCGCCGCACATCTATGGCTGCGACTGGTTCGTCGTCCGCAGGGTGCGGCCGTCACGGCGGCGACTGAAGAAGCTGACCGACTTCGAGAAGAAAACCGGCTCGCGGTACTCGGTCGCTGCCACGAACATCAGGCACACGTGGGGCATCGCCGGTTCCCACCAGATCCAGTTCCTCGACGCTCTGCACCCCGACCATGCCGAAGTGGAGGACCGGGTGCGCACGAACAAGGCGATGGGCCTGCGCAATCTGCCCTCACACAGTCCTGGCAGATCAACGCGGAATGGATGCTCACCGCGAACCTCGCGGTCGATCTCGACGCCTGGCTCCGTCTGCTGACCCTGCACGACAGCGAGGAACTGGCCAACACCGAGCCGGACACCATGCGTTTCCGTCTTTACCACCTGCCCGCACGCCTGGCCTGTCACGCCCGCCGCCGCTACCTGCGCATCGAGCGGACCTGGGCCTGGGCGTCGGCGTTCACCACCAGTTGGAGGCGACTCACCCAGGTTCCGGCCGTCACCTGACGGCCGGCACCGCCCCGACGAGGACCAGGAAGGAGAGACCCGCGGTCTCCGGGCCCGTGGAACCCGGCGCAGCCGCGGCGTCACGCGAGGGCCCACCATCTACCGGCAGAGGACATTACGGGCGAACCGTCGGACCGATCAGCGACCGAATCCCGCTGAAGAATCGAGGCTAAGGACGCTGTTATCGCTGGTAGGAAGCCAATGAGAGCAAAAGCACGACCGAGGCGACATGCCCTGCCAGCACCGGCCGAGCGTCAATCGGAATCGCGGATTTCGTTTGCGGTCGGCCTTCCCGGACGCCGCCGTTTTTCTGAACGAAGCTCCAATAGTTTGCGGCAGGGAATGAGGGGCAGCCACCTTACGGAGGGACGGCCACCAAAATAGCTGGCAGGGTTTCGCGAATATCGCATCTCGCAGAGAAGGATCTTTCCTGACAGAAAAATTATGAGGCTACGAAGTGACGTGGGATCACTAGCCGGCAATCAATGGCCACGGCTTAAGGCGGTCTAGGTGCCGCCGCAGGACGACTGAACAGCGGAAACGAGTTGTTGCAGAGGTCATTCCAGCGGTTCCCTCCAATGTCGTCAACTCCATCGCGTAATTCTTCAGCAAGAACGGAATGCGGTCCATTGGCACTATTTCGCCCATCGATAATCCAATCCTTCTCCAAGGAGGAAATTATGACTCATTCACCGATGAGCATCCTGTCTCAGGTCGACTTCAATAATCAGCCGCTGAGTGACCAGTTACTCATGAAAACATTTCACCAGCTCATGGATGAGCACGGTTACGTCCTCATGTGTAACGTGCCTGATGCTTTCGATCAGGTGCGCTTCTGCCGCAGCCTCGGGAGCTTCGTCCCCAACTACACGGGCGCCGTAATCGGCGACGTGCGGCCGGAGCCGGGGATGGACGACGTCTACCACGCCGGCAACACCAGGCCTCTGACCCCGCATTCCGAGGGCTACGACTTCGCTGTGACCCCGCCCCGCTACATCGCCCTGTGGTGCGTCACGCCTGCCGCCGGCCCCGGCGGGGAGACCACACTGGCCGACACCCGCCCGTGGGTGGAGGCCCTGCCCGAGGACGAGCGCAAGACCCTGGAGCGCTCCGAGTACACCTGGAAGACCACGGAAGGCGTGCAGCGGCAGGGATTGGACCTGAAGACCCGTCACCCCATTCTCGAACAACACGACCAAGGGCTCATCGTCCGCTTCAGTTGCAACAACCTGCTCCGGGAGGACGACGACCCTTCGGCACAGCTGCAGGAGCACTGGCGCGCAGCCTTCGACGCCGATCATGTGGCTATCGACTACCACAAGAACGACGTACTCGTGTGGGACAACTGGCGGCTGCTTCACGCCCGCAATGCCTTCAGTGACCGCAGCCGACACCTGCGCCGCATCCAGATCGCGGCCTGACGCACGCCCCCGGGAAGCGAGTTCCGCATGCAACGCACCATGCTGCACAGCAAGATCCACAGGGCCACGGTGACTCAGGCCAACCTGCACTACGTGGGCTCCGTGACCATCGATCAGGACCTGATCGAGGCTGCTGGTCTGCTGCCGGGCGAACAGGTTGACGTCGTCGACATCGACAACGGCAGCCGACTCAGCACATACGTGATCGAAGGTGAGCGAGGCAGCGGGATCATCGGCATCAACCGTGCCGCGGCCCGGCTGATTTCCCCCGGTGACCTGGTCATCATCATCGGCTACGTGACCGTCACCGACGAGGAGGCCCGGGAGTTGCAGCCCCAGGTCGCCTTCGTTGACCGGGACAACCGGTTACTCGAAACCGGGAACGACCTTGCTCACGCCCCGTCGGCCCCGGACCCATACGACGACCTCGTCCGTGGCGATCTACTGGCGCACCAGGACAGTCGATGCCCACCACCGCAGCCACAGCCGCGCCTCAGCCAGTCACCATCCGCCCCACCCATTGCGCGGGCGCTCTGAGTCGCTACCGCCCGGAACTGCAGGACATCCTTGCCCACGCCGCGACCCTGGACCAGGACGCGAAGCGATTCTCCCCGGGATGGGAACTGCCGTCTCCCAGCGCCGCGCTTGACGTCTTCCTGGAGCCGAGCGGTATCAGTGCCCCGGTTCTGGAACCCTACGGTGGCGCACAGCTCACTCTGCTCAACCTGATGCACAACCCCCGCACCAGAACCACCAAGACCTTCGCCTCACTGATGATCGTGGCGAGAGCGGTCGCCCACATCCAGCGGACCGGTGAGTCCATCCTCATCGTCACCCCCTCCAGCGCGAACAAAGCCACTGCGCTGCGGGATGCGGTCCTGCGAGCCTACGAGACCGGCCTTGCCGGCCCGGACCAGTTGCGCGTCGTGTGCGTCGTGCCGTCCACCTCTCGCTACAAGCTCTGGCGCTCCCAGCTCACCGATGATCCCCAACTGCGCCGCGTCAACCCCCTGGCCGTCTTGGACAGCCGCGAACCGGGGGAGGTCAAACAGCTCGCGCGAGCCGTGGCCGACCAGGAGGCCGAGACCCTCCACACACAACAGGGCATACGGGTGTGGCACTCGCTCGAACTGGCCAACTACGTGGTGGCTGACGCCGTCCGGGCTCTTTTCGAACGCGACCATTTGCCGCCGGGCCCTCGTATGCATGCCCACGCAGCTCCAGCGCGTTCGGCCTCCTGGGCCACCACTACGGTCAGCAGCAGCACAGCGGTCAGGAATGGCCGGACACGGGAGCTGGATACTTCTTGGTCCAGCATCTCGGCACCCCGGACATGGTGGCGAGTCTCTACCATCAGCGCTTTGACCACCGACCCGCCTGGACAGAGCATGAAGGATCGTTCGTCCAGGATTCCGACCCGCACTTCCCCCAGATGGCTTACGCCCCTGACGAGCAGCTCGAACCGACCTTCTACACCAAGACTCCCGCCACATCGCCCCGGATGAACGAGATCATCCGCCGCCAGGGCGGGGGAGGCATCGTGGTCTCGCTGCCCGAGTGCCTTGAGCGATATCCGCGCGTTCGCCGTCTTCTCGCGGCCGTGGACGTCCGGCTGCCGGCAGATCCACGCAGCCTGCGGGAATGGTCGCTGGTGATGGCCGTCACCGGGGTCCTGAACGGCCTGGACCGTGGCCTGATCACTTCGCCGGACGTCCTCATCCACGCCTCCGGCTCCTACGACGCCGAAGACTATCTGCCGCCTGAAGGCGACCAACTCCAGCAGATCAGCACGCTTGAGGACCTGCGGCACGTCCTGCACACCGCGGCTTCCTGACCCCGCGATCCGTCCGCCAGACTGGGAGCCCCGTCGTGCCCGTGACCTCCGTCCCGCCCGCGACCCCGACCGCCCCGCCGCCCTCCGGTCGCCGTCCCCCAGGTCGCCATCCCAATCGGCTCAGGGACGCCCGGTCCTGGCTCACCTACACCTGGAACAACAGTCCCCACTCAGCCTGGCGTGCCGCCCGTCGTATCCGCGACGGGCGGGGCGGCCCAGTCCAGGTCATCGTCTCCCGTGCCGATCCCGACCAGGTGAGCTTCGCCTACCTGGGGCTGCCGATCGGCGAGGTCAACATCCTGCAGTTCCTGGAACACCAACGCGCCCTTCAGGGAGGCCCTACTCGCCACCGCGAGCGCACCACTGCCCGCTGGCGGGACCTGAACGCCGGCCACTGGCCGGACGCCGACCTGATCGTCGTCGGCGCCGAAGCCCGCCGAGTCGCTCACCTGCCCGAGGGCCGGAGCCTGACCGCCCCCTTCCGCGTCCATCTGGTCGTCGACCTCCCCGCCACGTTCGAGCAGCTTCAACAACAGGTCTCCAAACGTGAGCGGTGGCAGTTCCGCCGCAATCAGAAGCAGCAGCAGTGGGTGATCGAAGAGGACGCCTCACCGGAGGGATTCGCCTTCTTCTACACACGTATGCACGCCCCCACCATGGAGCGCCGGCATGGCGACCGCAGCCGGACCGAATCGTTCAGCATCGCCTACGACGCCATTCTTCGTCACGGCACCCTCTTCTTCGTCACTCGATCCGGGGAGCGCGTCGCGGGCGTGCTGTGCCACTGGTCGGCCGACCGCCGTACCCTGACCACTCGCCTGCTCGGTGTCCTCGACGGCCGTGACGAGCACTACGAGGCAGGAGCCTTCAAGGCCGTCTACCACCTGCTTCTTCAGTGGGCGTGTGAGCACGGCGTCCCCAGAGTGGACTTCTTCGGCACCGAGGCGTTTTTCAGCAAGGGCATCTTCCAGTGGAAGCGCAAGTTCTCCCCCCGAGTGGAACTCCCGCCCAATCACTTCGCCACCAAGCGCGTCCGCTTGTACGTCCGCCGCGACACCGCGGCGGTCCGTGACTTCCTGGTCGCCAACCCCCTGCTGTGCCTGGATGCCTCCGGCGTCCTGCAGCCGGTCTACTTCACCGACGCTCAGCGGCAGCCCCGCTTGGACATCAGCTCTCAGTGCAGTGAAATGCCCGAACCTCGCACGGTCGACCTCGACACCTTCTTGGCCCCTGATGCCGCTCCGGCCCACGTTCTGTTCCGGAATGTGTGATGGAGGCATCCCGGAACATCACGATTCTCGGCACCGGAGCCTTCGCCACGGGCCTGGTCCGCTCGCTCGCCGGCCACCCGGGACCTGCCCTCACCGTCCATGTGATCGGCCGCAGCCTCGCCCGGAGCACCAGGCTGGCCGAACTCGGCAATGCCCACGCCACCCTGGCCGACACCGCGATCTCATTCGCCGCCCTGGCCGCGGACCTCTCCGAAACGGGCGACCTGCGCCCCCTGCTCACCCGCCTCCGCCCCGGCGTCCTGGTGATCTGCGCGTCCGACCAGTCGCCTTCCGAGACCCGCAACGGTTCCTCGGCATGGACCCACCTCCTGCGTCAGGCCGGGTTCGGCGTGACATTGCCCCTGCAGGCCGCACTCGCGCTCCGTGCCTCCCGCGCCTGCGCCGAGGTATGCCCAGCCACTGCCGTGGTCAACGCCTGTTTCCCCGACGCTGTCAACACTCTCCTGCGGGCAGCCGATGCACCGGCCCAGTGCGGCCTGGGAAATGTCGCCACGCTCGCCACTGCTATACGGGCCCAATTGGGGGTGCGCGACGAGAGCCGGCTCAAGCTGCTCGCCCACCATGCGCACCTGCACGCTCCCGCCGACCCCAGCGAGGATGCCGCCGCCTGGCTCGATGACCGGCCGCTGGGTCGGCTTCCGCAACTACTAGCGCACGTCCGCGGACATCCGCGCGAGGACCTCAACGAAATCGGTGCCGCCGCCGGTGCGTCCGTCCTGCGGGCCCTCACGGACGAGGACCACTCCTACGTGGGCCACGTCCCCGGACCCCACGGCCTCCCTGGCGGCTATCCGGTCGTCATCACCGGGCGCAGCATCGCCCTACGCCTGCCGCCTGGTATGTCGGAGCGGCAGGCCATTGCCTGGAACGCGTCCCGAGCCCCCCTCGACGGCATCACCGTCGACCCCCACGGCAAGGCGGAATTCACCCCGTCCGCAGCCCAGGCCCTGCACCAGCACTGGCCCGATGCCCCCATCGCGTTCGGCCCGCAGGACCTCGCCGACCTGGCCGCCCGGCAACTACGTCTGCGCGACGACCTGCGCCGACTGCCCACGCCTTCCCCTGCCGAGGAGTCCGCCCATGCCTGACAGTCTGCTCACCCGCCACCGCCGGGTGCTCCCCCGCTGGGTCACCCCCTACTACGACGAGCCACTGTCCATCTCACGCGCCGTGGATCGCACGGTCACCGATACCACTGGCCGACGCTACCTGGACTTCTTCGCCGGCATCCTCACCAACAGCATCGGCTACAACATCCCGGAGATCCGCGACGCCCTGAACCGCCAACTCGACACCGGCGTTGTGCACACTTCCACCCTTTATCTCATCGACGCCCAGGTACGCCTTGCCGAACGCCTTGCCGAACTCTCCGGTATCAACAACCCAGCCGTGTATTTCACGAACTCCGGCACCGAGGCCAACGACACCGCCCTGCTCGCCGCCACTTGCCACACACAGAGCAACCATGTTGTCGCTCTCACTGACAGCTATCACGGCAGGTCTCTTACCTCCACTGCCGTTTCCGGGCTCGCCGGATGGCAGCCCAGTCCCTACAGCGCGCTGAAGGTCACCTGGGCCGCCAATGGCAACACCCCGAAACCCGACGCCGCACCGCCCGCCGGATCCGATCCCGCCGCCGACCTGCAGGCCCAACTCGCCGACGGGCCGCCGCTCGCCGCCTTGGTCGTCGAACCCGTCCAAGGCCTTGCCGGCTTCCACATCCCTCCCACCGGACTGCTGCGCCGCTATCACGACATCACCGCAGACCGCGGCGCTGTGCTGATCTGCGATGAGGTGCAGACCGCCTGGGGCCGTACCGGCCAGCACTTCTGGGGACACCAACTGCACGACCTGCAACCCGACATGTTGACTTTCGCCAAGGGAGTGGCCAACGGGATGGCGATGGGCGGCGTCATCGCCCGGCGCGACATCCTGGACAGCATCCCCGGGAAGTCCATCTCGACTTTCGGCGGCAATCCTCTCGCGTGCACTGCCGCCCTGGCCACCCTCGACTACCTGCGCGACCATGATCTCCAACGCAACGCCGCCACGATCGGCGACCGCATGCTGCGAGGGCTGCGTCGACTTGCCACTGACGTCGCCTTCGTCGGTGCGGTACGGGGATACGGACTGATGCTGGCCGTCGACATCATCGACCCCCTCACCCGTGCAGCCGATCCTGATCGTGCCCGTCTGATCCTTGAGGACACCCGCGCAGCCGGTCTCCTCCTTGGGTTGGGCGGCGCTGATGGCAGCACCCTGCGTATCGCTCCTCCACTCACTGTGACCGCATCAGAGTCCGACGAGGCCCTGCGGATCCTGGAGCACGCCACCGCACCAAGCCCAACGCCGGGCGGCGGAAGATGACCAGCGGCTTTCCCCCAGGCACAACTCCCGAGAACGCCTAGCCCCAATGCCGTTGCCTTTGCTGTAGGCGTACTGTGCTTGGCAGTTCGTCCCGGGGGTGGTTCGGATGGCTGCGAGTGTGTCTGACTTATCGGGTCTCGGCCTGTTGACCTGGGTGTATCCGCCAGGCTTGGTGGACCGGGTGGTGACGGCGTGCGGCCGTGCCGAGCGACGTCAGCGGCTGCTTCCCGCGCGGCTGGTGGTGTACTTCGTGCTGGCGTTGGCCCTGTTCTCACCTGCCCCGTATCTGGAAGTGATGCGCCATCTCGTCGAGGGCTTGCGGGGCTCGGGGCTGCTGGGCAACTGGCGTGTTCCGGCGAAGTCCTCGCTGTTCAGGGCCCGGCAGCGGCTGGGCTCCGAGCCGCTGCGGGTGCTGTTCGCCACGACCGCGAAGCCGATGGCGACCGAGGCGACGCCCGGCGCGTTCTGGCGGGGCTTGCGGCTGCTCGCCGTCGACGGCACGTGCTGGGACGTCGCGGACAGTGAAGCCAACGAGACTGCCTTCGGACGTCCGGGCAGTGGCCGCGGGTCGGGCAGGAGCGCGTTTCCGCAAGTGCGGATGGCAGCTCTGGTGGAGATCGGCAGCCATGCGGTGCTGGACGCGGAACTGGCCGGCTGCCGCACCGGGGAAGTCACTCTGGTAGGCCGCCTGCCGCGTTCGACCGGCCCAGGTCAGCTGGTCCTGGCCGACCGTGGGTTCCTTGGCGTCCCGTTGTGGCAGGCGTTCACCGCCACCGGCGCCGACCTGCTGTGGCGGGTGCCCGCCAACCGCGTCCTGCCCGTCACCAAACAGTTCCGCGACGGGTCATGGCTCTCACACATCAGAGCGAGCGGCGGCCCGGCCCGCAAGGAGCCGGTTGTGGTCCGTGTCCTGGCCTACCGGCTCAAGGACCGGGCCGGTGAGGGTGAGACCGACGACTATCGCCTGGTCACCAGCCTGCTGGACGCCCGACGGTATCCTGCCCGGCAGCTGGCCGCGCTCTACCGCGAACGCTGGGAGATCGAGTCCGTCTTCGCCGAGATCAAAACCCATCAGCGTGGCGCACGCGTCGTGCTCAGCAGTAAAACACCCGACGGTGTTCACCAGCAGATCTGGGCACACCTGCTGGTCCACCACGCTCTGCGGGAACTCATGCTGAGAACGGCTGCCACCCGTGGCCTGGGCCCTGACCGGGTCTCCTTCACCGAAACGCTGCGCTCTGCCCGGCGCAGCGTGACCGTCACGCCGGGCAGTTTTTCCCCCTGACCTCCTGGTCAGAGCACTGGTGATGCTCGAGCAGGACCTCCTGGAACGGCTCCTGCCCGTCAGACGCCTCCGCAGCCAGCCCCGCGTGGTGAAACGCAAGATGTCCAACTACCGCCTCAAGCGAACTGAACACCGTTCCTGGCCACAGCCGACCCGCACCGGACCTCAAGCGGTCCTCATCACAAGACCCCAGCCCGCAAGCCCGTAACGCAACGGCATTGCGCCTAGCCCAGGTTTTCATGACCACCAAAGGACACCGCCGTGCCCCCTCCGCATGCATGGTTCGCCAGCCGCTGCCCCGCGCCGGCCGCCTCGGCCGAACGTGTCCGCGAGGTCCTGCTGTCCGAGATACGCGATACCGGTATCCCGCCCCGCTCTGCGGTCCCCGCCGCTCCCTTCGTTCTGCCGCGGTCCTCCTACGCGGAGCTGTTCCGTGTCGGCCGCGCCCTACTGGACCTGTTGCACCGCACCGTTCTGGAGATTGCACCGACGAACGAAGGTCGGATGGCAGCTTACGGAACCACCGACCACGACTACCCGCTGTTTACGGACGACCTCTGGACCGAGGAGCGCTATGCGCACTGCATGGCCCGCCCTGACGTGGCGATCGGCCCCGAAGGTCCCCGCTTCCTTGAATTCAACGTGAGCGGCGCCATCGGCGGCCCGGTGGAACTCCACTGTCTCCAGCAGGCATGGCAAACGCTGTACCGGCAGTACTCCCCGACCCCGTTCACCTTCCACGATCCCTTCGCCGCGCGCGCCAGCCTCTTTGCCGACGTCTGCGAGGAACTGGCGCTACCCCGTAGATTGGCCTGGGTGGGCAGCGTCCGTGACCTGAAACACACCAACTCCACCCGCTACTTCGACCTGGAGACGGACTATCTGAAGAGCAGGGGCTTCACCGCCCGCCACTTCGAACCAGAGGACTTGGAGGAGACGTGGAATGCCCCCCAGCACCAGCGCTACCCGTTAGGACTGCGCCACTTCACCATCCCCGAATGGGAAGAGCTGGGGATTGATACCGCCCCCGTCCGCCGGGCCCTGAAAAACGGCTGCCGGCTGCTGTCCCCCCAGACGTCGGCTTTCCTCGCCAACAAACAAACCCTGGGCCTGGTGTCTGAGGGCCGCCCCTGGATGACCAACGCCGAACGTTCGCTCATCGAGCAATACCTGCCGTGGACCCGCATCGTGACCGACCGGCACACCACCTACGCCGGAAAGACCGTGGAGCTCCTGCCCCATGTGTTGCGTCAGCAAGAGCGGATGGTCCTCAAGCAAGGCATCGGCATGCAGGGCCTGCAGGTCGTCCTGGGCCGGGACACCCCTCCCGCGAAGTGGCAGGCACTGGTGGAACAGGCTGCCACCCAGGGCGGCAGCATCGTCCAGGAATACGTGCCGGCCCAGTCGTGTCCCTTGCCGATCAGTATGGGTCCGGGCGAGCCGCTCCAAGAGATCGACGTCGCGCCCGTCTTCAGTCCGTTCCTGTTCGGCGGCCGTCCCGGCGGGGTGTGGGCACGGTTCTTCACCACCGGCGCGGCCGGCATCGTGAGCAGGGAAGGGTACGGCGCTTTGGAGAACGCAGCGGTGGCCGAGGCGTGAGTCCACCTCATGCCGGCGAGCGGCGCACGGTACGACGGCTGATGTACGCCCAGGCGGTCACCGCTGTCGGCGACGGCCTGTGGTTCACCATCTGGGCTCTTTTCCTCACCCGCGAGCAGGGCATCCCGGCAGGCGAGATGGGGGTGGCCGTCGGACTCGGCGGTGCCCTCGGACTGCTCGCCTCAGTCCCATGCGGTGTGTACGCCGACCACCATGGCCCCCGCGGAATCCTGACCGCACTCACCGCTGCGCGAGCGGGCATCTTGGTGTGCTACCTGTGGGTTGGATCTTTTTGGCCGCTCCTGGCCGTAGCGGCGCTCTCTGCTGCCGCTCAGAGCGCGGGGGTGGGACTACGGATCACCCTGATCTACAACCTCATCCCCGCTGATCGCCGGCTGCGCGTCCTGGCCCGTTCGCGCGTCGTCCAGCACATCGCCTACGCGGGGGGCGCCGCACTCGGCGCAGCTGTGCTGGCCTCCAACCAGCGGAATGTCTACGTGGGCGCCGTGCTCCTCAACGCCGTCACCTTCCTCATTACCGCCGCCCTCACGCTGGCAGTGCCCAGCGTCCGTCCACCCGCCTCGCATGCCCGGCCATCCGGTACCCTCGCGCTCCGTGACACCCCCTTCCTCGCCTTGATGGCCACTACCGCCATCCTCGCGCTGTGCTGGGCCCTGCTGTCCAGTGGCCTGCCTCTGTGGGCCAGCGAGAACACAGCCGCACCAGCCTGGGCCTCGGCAGCGGCAGTCGTGGTCAGTTCTGCGGGCATCGCGGCCTTCCAACTACCGGTAACCCGGCAGACGGAACGGCTGCGCGGCGCCGTACGCGCCATCACAGTCTCGGGTATCGCACTCAGCACGTGCTGTCTGCTGTTTGCCGCCGCCCCATGGACACCCAGTCCCCTGTGGGCCCTGGCCATCCTCTTCGCGGGAGTGATCGCGCACGTCATCGGCGAGTTGTACTACATGGCTTCTCGTTGGGGGCTGTCGCTACGACTCATGCGCAAGGACGCCGCCGGCCAGTACCAAGGGGTCGTCGCCACCACCGAGGCAGCCGTGCAGGCTATCGGCCCCGCCGTGGTCACCCTCCTGGTCACCGGATGGCACCAGATCGGGTGGGCCGTACTGGCTGCCCTATTCCTCGCTGCGTGCGTCCCCACCGCTCGGCTCGCCCGCACATCTCTGCGCACCCGGTCAAGCACCGCCCTGATGTCCGACCACGGACCACCAGTTGCTCGCATCTGAGTCACGATTCGCATATGTGGCTGCGTCGATCAGCGTCCGGCGGGAGACATCTGCGTGAGCGCCCCGGCCCGCAGATGCCCGAGCTTGGTAAGACATCAAAGGGGCGAGCGTCACGGGCGCCGTAGACGTGGCGGGAAGCGACGTGCCGGGATCGAATTCCTGCGGGTTTACAAGCATTGGTGGACGGGGTGGCTCTGCCCGTCCGTTGGGCCCATTTGAGAGCTACACTGCTGCACGGACGCCCCAGACTCCGGCGGCACATTCTTGCTTTGCTCAGATGCCTGTGGGAGCGGATCGTTCGTCCCGTCGCCCAGCGCATCCCCGAGGGGAACCGGCTGGGTCCTTGGCCCCGGAACACCGGCTGCTGGATCGGTCATTCGCCTGCTTGCCCGACCGTACGACCGTACCGGGAGCCCGGCACGGTCTCGTGAACCGAGGCGCCATGACCCTGAACATCCCACCCATGCTGAACGTCTTCCGGCACGACACGGACAACCAGGCGCTGGTCACCCTGACCGGTGAGATCGACATGGACTCGGCGCCCCTGGTGCGCGAGTCACTGGGGCAGTGCCTGCGCGACGGCATCCGTACCATCGACGTCGATGTCACCACGGTGACCTTCTGCGACTGCAGCGGCCTCAACACCTTCCTCCACGCTCTCCTGCACACCGCCGCGGTCGGCGGATCCCTGCACCTGCACTACCCGAGCCCGGCGTTGGAGCGGCTCGTCGCCCTCACCGGCTCCGAGTCCCTCTTCCTCACCCTCCCCGACGCCCTCGCCGGGAGCCCGCCAGCGCTGCAGCCCTCACCCGCACACGAGGTAGCGCGCCTGCTGCCCCAGGTCGTGCCCATCGGCCTGGCAGGTGGTGTGCTGTGACGCCCGAGCCGGGGCAACCGCGCGGCCTCAGCCCCGAAGGCCACGAGCCACCCGCCTCGCACCCGATGAGCCCCCGCCGGCTGACCCGCCGGCAAGCCGAGGGGCTGCGGAAGGTGCCACGCCTGCAGGTAGTTTCCGTTGTGGGCGGCTGGCGGCGATTCCGCTGGGCGAGGTTACGGCGTTGCTCCGCGACACGATCCGCTCGGTCCGCGGGGTCCCCTCCTTGTAGATCACGAAGTTCCTTCCATCCCGGGGTCCGCTCAAATGGCAGCCCTGTTCGGGAAATGCTGTTCATCGTCAAGCTCGTGATGCCACGCTGACTGGATCTCGCAGTTTGACCCAGCCGTGGCGGGTAGGAGTAATCACAAGACGGGGCTCCAGAAAATCATGACGCGTCCCTGTCGGTACGGCTTGGCCGCGCTGACCAGAAAATGACAAAGAACAAGAACCTCGCATGTACATAGGTCTCGGAACAGTAGTGATCATTGTGGTAATCGTGGCCATCGTCATGCTCGTACGGCGCCGCTGACCTGCTCTTCGACGGCACCCTCGACCCCACGGGCGGCAGCATCACCCCCGGCATCGGCGGCGCGCCCGGCCACGGCCTGACCCTCGTCGAAGAACGCGCAGAACCCCGCCGAACCGGCTGACGAACCCGCGGGGCCGCGGTACGCAGCTACCTATGGCCGTGGCCGATCCGCCCGGCCCGCCCCCGATGGACCGTCGCCGCCACGGGCCCGGACCGTTGATCGGCCAGCCACCCCGACGTCCACGCTGGTGCACCCGCCCCGTCAGAACCGCCCGGGGGCGCGGGTCGCAACCGGCCCCCGACCGCGGATCCAGCCACCGCGCCGTCAGCCCGGTGAGCGACACCCCGAAGGACACCGGCGGTACTTTTGTAGTCTTTTGACAAACATCGTCTGGTGTCTGTCCGCCGTCGACTCCATGACCGGCATCCTGGAGGAGGCCCGGCGCTACCTGGCCTGGCTCGGCGCACAGGGACACATCGGCACGGTTCACCCCTGGGCGGCCGTGGTCGCCGGCGACCACGCGCTGCCCATCCGCTGGCGCGTGCTCGGGCCGCGCCGGGGCGCCGGACGGCTGCTGTGGATGTGTGAGCGGATGGCCACCGCGCCGCACGTGCCCTGCCTTGTCCCGCGCATGTGGGGAGGCGGCCCGTGCCCGTGGCATCGACGCCCTTGACTGCACCCGGCATCACCCCACCGGGCGACTACGCCCTGCCCCCGGACCGCTACCACGCCCTGCTCGCGGAGCGCGCCACCTGCGTCCGCCCGGACCTTCGGGAGGACGAGGGCAAGGTGGGGCATCGGGGATCGGGAGGCCCGCCCTCCGCGCCCCACGGGGCGCGCGGAGGGGCAAATAGCACAGGGAGTGCGGGCCGGAGAGCGAGTTACCGCCACTGGTACAAGTGCGGCAGACTGGTGCGGAACCCCGGCTGCCCGGCCGGGGACGAGAGCGTGTACCGGTCGCTGTAGGCGCCGCGTACCAGCCGCAGCGAGGAAAGCCGCCAGATCCGTGAGTGACGAGCCCCACGCCTCGCACCCCGATGTTCCGGACCCCGTCGACGAGGGCGCGTTCGGCATCGACGCGTTCTCCCTCGACGACCGGCTGCGGCTGTTCCACTTCGCCGCCGCCGAGAAGCGCCACGAGTACCTGTGGCTGCTGCGAGCCTTCGACCGCGGACGCGCCAACTACCAGGTGCTGCTGCACGCTTCGGACGCGGTTGGACTGCTGGAGCGGCTCGCCGCCGACCATCCCGCCGCGGGAGCCGTCAGCGGGCTGGCCGGCGTTCAGCCGCTGCTCGACGCGCTCGCGGAGTGGCAGATCCTGGACCGGTCGTACGACGGGACACGCGCCGCGAACCTGGCCGAGTACCGCAATCGCCACTACGTCTACCAGTTCACCCAGGCCGGATACCGGGCCTACCGGGCCGTGGAGGACGTACTCGGGGCGAGCCTGGAGGACGCCCAGCTCTCCCGCCTCGTCTTCCCCGACATCCTCGGCGACCTGCACGCGCTGGCCGAGGCCAACACCGCGGGCGACGGCGAGGAGGTGTACCGCAAGCTCGGCCGGCTCGACTCCGTGCTGAACGAGATGGCGCAGCGTGCCGCCCGCTTCTACCTCATGCTGGGCGACCTGGCGCGCACCAACGACACCCGGCCCGAGGTGTTCCTCACCCACAAGGACACGCTCCTCGCCCACATGCGGGAGTTCACCGCCGAGCTCGGGCGCTACGCCCCGCTGCTCGCCGAGGCCGTCGAGAAGGCCGCGGCCACCGGTGTGGACCGCATGATCGAGTACGCGGCCGAGGCGGACGAGCGGCTCTTCCGCAGCCCCGCCGAGCGCCTGGCGGACTGGCGGCACCGGTGGGACGGCATCGTCCACTGGTTCGCGGAGCGCGAGCACAGCGAGACCGAGCGGCTGCAGGACGCCACCGTCACCGCGATCCGCTCCGTCCTCGCGCTGCTGCGCCGCGTCACCGAGGCGCGCCGTGGCGGGGTGAGCCGGGAGAGCCAGCTGCGCCATCTCGCCCAGTGGTTCACCTCCTGTGAGAGCGACGAGGACGCGCACGCCCTGTTCCAGGCGGTCTTCGGGCTCGGCGCGCCCCGCCACATCGCCGTCCCGTACGCCGATCCGGAGCAGATCCCGGGGCGTACGTCCTGGTGGGAGGCCGAGCCGGTCGAGCTGGCCCGCACCCTGGTCCAGTCCGGCCGCACCCCCGCCCTGCACGGTCCCGGCCGCATCGAGCGCGACGACGACCGGCGGGCCCTGCTCCGCGCCGGGCAGCTCAAGGAGCAGGCCGAGCGCCGAGGTGCCTCGAACGCCCTCGCGTCGGACGGCGTGTACGGCCGGACGCTCGACGAGCCCGAGACGCGGGCCCTGCTCGCCCTGCTGGACGTGGCGCTCGCCGCCCGCGTCCCCGCCAGCCGCCTGGTCACCGCGGCCTCCGGATCCGCCCACGGGGTACGGCTCACCCTCACCCCCGCCGAGGGCTCCACCACCGTCGACACCGTGCGCGGACGCCTCCACCTCGACGGGCTGCGCCTGGAGGTCAGTCACCACCAGCACCAGCACCAGCAAGGCAGGACCGCATGAGCCGCGTCGCCGAGGGCGTCTCCCCGCTCGAACTCGCCGACTACCAGAAGGCGGTACGGCTCGTACTGCGGCATCCGCTGATCACGCCCGGGTATCCGGACAGGGCGGCGCTGGCGACCGTGCGCCGCTGGGCCGGGCAGCTGCGCACCGACTTGATGGAGGCGCTCGGCCACCGGCTCGTCACCACTGCCGACACCGCCCGGCTCCAGCGCGCCCAGGACGGCCTGGACACCACCCGCCCGGCCCTCACCCGCGCGGGACGCCCCTTCGACCGACGCCGTTACGCCTACCTCGTCCTCACCCTCGCCGCCCTGGGCCGCCACGGCGCGCAGGTGGCGCTGGGCGAGCTGGCCGACGCGGTCGCCGCCGACGCCGTACGCATCGATGGACTCGGGCTCGACACCGCGCGCAAACCCGACCGGGACGCCTTCGTCGACGCCGTCACCTGGCTCACCGAACGCGGCGCGCTCACTCTCGCCGACGGCTCCGCCACCGCCTGGGCCGGGGATCCCGAGCGCGCCGAGGCCCTGTACGACATCGACCGCGAGATCCTCCTCGCCGTCCACCACCCGACCCGGGTTCTGCAGCACCTGACCTCCGTCACCGTGCTCCTCGACACGGGCAGCGCGCTCGGCATGTCCGCCGGCCGCGCCGGCCGGCGCCGCGACCAGGCCCGCCGCGCCCGACGCCTGGTGCTGGAGAACCCGGTCGCGTACTACGCCGACGCCGACACCGAACTCCTGGGCCAGCTGCGGGCCCCCGCCCTCGCCGAGGACCTGGAGCGTCTGACCGGGCTGACGGTGGAGCGACGGGCCGAGGGCGTCGCGCTCATCGACACCTCCGGCAGGCTGTCCGACATCCGCTTCCCCGGCGGCGGCACTGTCGCGCAGGCCGCGCTGCTCCTCGCCGCCCGGATCAGCGCCGCCGTGCAGCGCACCGGACGGCACGCCCTCGAACTGCTGCCCGCCCCCACCGCCGCCGAACGCCTCGTGGCCCGCGCCCGGCGGATCGACGGCGCCCTGCCGTCGCGCGGGCTGGTCGCCCAACTCGCGGAGACAGACGATGAGTTGGTGTACGAGGTGTACGAGGTGTACGAAATGTCCGGCGACGCGGGTCAGGAACCGGGGGAGGCCCGGTATCCCTTCGTCACGGACTCCTGGCTCCGGGGCAGGCTCAAGGAGATCACCGACGAGTACGGTGCGGGCTTCGCGGCCGAGCTGCGTGGCGACCCGGACCGGCTGCTCGACCAGGCGCTCGACCTGCTGGGTGCCATGTCGCTGATCACCCGGGTCGACGGCGGCGCCCTCGCGCTCCCCCTGCTCGCCCGCTACCGCGGGGTTACCGCCCGGGTGAAGACGCGTACCGCGGCCCGCACGTCGGCCCAGCTGCCCGCCCAGACCGCCCTGTTCGCCGACGACACCGCCAAGGACCCGACTCCGTGAGCACCCCCGCTCCCACCCCGGCCCCCCGCTACGTCCCCACCCGCGCCGGGATCATCAACCTGTGGGACTACCGGGACGAGGAGTTCTCCTTCGCCGGTGGCTGGCTGGTGCTGCGTGGCCCCAACGGGTCAGGCAAGACCAAGGCCCTGGAGGTCCTCTTCCCGTTCGTCCTCGACGGCCGTATCGACCCCAAGCGGCTCAACCCGTTCGCCGCCGAGGACCGCACGATGAAGTCCAACCTGCTCTTCCGCGGGCAGGACAGCGCCCTCGGCTACGTCTGGATGGAGTTCACCCACCGGGAGACGGGTGAGGCCGTCACCTGTGGCATCGGGCTGCACGCCCAGCGGCACCGTGACACGCCGGCGCGTTGGCACTTCGTCGCCGAGGGCCGCGTCGGCGAGGACTTCTCGCTGCTGACGGACGACGACCGGCCGATGACGAGGAAGCAGCTCGCCGCCGAGCTCGGACGCGAGCTGATCGCCTCCACGGCGGACTACCGCGCCGCAGTCGACCAGCGACTGTTCGGCCTCGGCCGGGAGCGGTACGAGCAACTGCTCACCCTGATCCTCACGTTGCGCCGCCCACAGCTCGCCAAGAACCTCGACCCGGCCAAGCTCTCCGACACCCTCACCGCGGGCCTGCGCCCGCTCGACGACGACCTGATCGCCGAGGCGGCCCGCTCCTTCGACGACATGGAGTCCGTGCAGCGCACCCTGGAGGGGCTGGTCGCCGCCGACGACGCCACCCGTGTCTTCCTCGCGAGCTACTCCACGTATCTGCGGGTCCACGCCCGCACCGCCGCGGACCGGCTCACCGCCCGCCGCGCCGAAACCGCCGGGCGCGCCGCCGCCCTCCGCGCCGCCGCCGCGGACCTGGCGGCGGCCCGCGAACAGCAGGCCGTCGCCGAGACACGCGCCGAGTCGGCAGACGCCTCGCTCGCCGCCCAACGCGCCCGTCTCGACCAGCTGCGCTCCTCCGCCGCCTATCAGGCCGTCGAGCAACTGGCCGACCTGGAACGCCTGGTGCGCACCTGCGAGCACACCGCCCGGCAGGCGAGCGCCGAACGCGAACGCCGTACGGCCGCCACCGGCCGCGCCCGCGCCGAGGCCGAACGCGCCGCCCGGCTGGCCGCCGAACTCGACGCCGCGGTCTCCCGGGACGCCGCCACCGTCGCCGACCACGCCCACACCGCCGGCCTCCCCTGGACCCCGGCGGACGCCGAGCCCGCCCGTCTCGCCGACCGTTCCGCCGCGCTGGCCGCGGCCCGCCACGAGGGCGTCCGGGCCGTGCGCGGCGCCCAGCAGGCGGCACGCGGTGCCGAGCAGACCCGTGACCTCGCCCGGGTCTCCCTCGACCGCGCGCAGGAGGCCGTCGGCGCGGCCGAAACCGCCGAAACGGTCGCCGAGGCGGCCCTCGAATCCGCCCGTGAAGAGGCCTGTACGGCACTGGGCCAGTGGACGGAGACACACGGCGCGCTCCTCGCCGGGGAAGGTGCCGAGCGACTCGCCGAAGCCCTCGAACTCACCGGCGAGGCCGAGGCGTTCACGCTCGCCGACGCCTTCACCGAGGCCACCGCTCCCGCAGTGCAGGAACTGCGCGACACCCTTGCCTCCCTGCGCGCACGGCGCACCGACGTCGAGCGCCGCCGCGCCGAGACGCGGGCCGAACGCGACCGGATCGCCGCCGAACACGACGACGCCCCACCCCCGGCCCGCGGACGCAGCGCAGACCGGGCGCCCGGCGACGGCGTGCCGCTGTGGCAACTCGTCGACTTCGACGATGAACTGACCGATCGTCAGCGGGCGGACCTGGAAGCGGCTCTGGAGGCGTCGGGCCTCCTCGACGCCCTCCTCACCGCGGAGGACACTCCCGTGGCGGCCGGGCACAGCGAGGGCCACCTCCGTGCCGGCGCCCCGGTGAGCGGTCCGAGCCTCGCCGATCTCCTACGACCCGAGGCCCCCGAGAACCCTGAGCGCAATGCCGCGATCCCGGCCGCGCGGATCACCGCCGTACTGCGCTCCGTCACCGTCACCGGCGACCTCGACACCGGGACACCGCAGATCAGCCCCGACGGCCGGTACGCGGCCGGTGTCCTGGTCGGTGCCCACACCAAGGAGCACGCCGAGTACGTCGGCGCCACCGCCCGCGCGCGCAGGCGTGCCGCCCGGATCGCCGCCTGCGACACGCTGTTGGCCGACCTCTCCGCCCAGCTCGACGAGTTGGCGCACGCACAGACCCGTGCGGACGCCGCTCTCGACGCGTACGCCGCCGCCCGCGCCGCCCTGCCCCGCACCACTGGCATCACGCAGGCCCTGCGCGAACTCGACAAGGCCTCGGCGAGGCTGCGCGCCACCCGCGACGCCGCCGACGCCGCCCAGGCCTCGTACGACGAGTCGGTGGCCGCCTGCTCGGTCGCCGAGCGCGCCCTGCGCCGCACCGCGGCCGAACACGCCATCGAGATCGAGCGCGTCGACGCCGTCGAGACCGCCACCCGCGCCTTCGAGACGGCGGTACGCGAACTCGCCGCCCGCCGCCGCGAACACGCCCGCCAGACCGAGGCCGCCCAGGCAGGCGCCGACCGGCTCACCGCCGCCGCCGAGGACGAGGAGGCGGCGCTGGACACCGAGCGCGCGGCGCGCCGCCGGCACACCGAGGAGGCCGCGGGTCTTGAGGCGCTCCAGGCGGCCGTCGGAGCCGAGGCGCAGGACGTGATGCGCCAGGTCCAGGAGGCCGAGGACGGGATCGACGCCCTGGCAGGGGAGGCCGAGGCGGCTCGCACGGCCCAGCACACCGCGATCGCGGGCACCGCCGCGGCCGAGGCCCGCCGTACGGCCGCCGCCGAGGCCGGGTCGGTCGCCGCGGCGGAGGAGAAGGACACCGCCCGCGGCTTGCGCCCGTACGCCGCCCGCGAACTCCTCGACATCCTGCGCTGTGCGCCCTCACTCACCTGGCCCGCCCAGGAGGCCGACTGGGCAGGCGAAGCACTCCCGCCCGCCGTGATCGCCGTACACGAGGCGATCCTCTCCGCGACCCGCGACCTCACCCCCACCGAGACCAGCCTCAAGCAGTCCGTCACCCGTCTCACCAAGGCGCTGGACGACCTGCAGGCGCAGCTCGCCGCCGCCGGACAGGACTACCGGCCCGAGTGGGACGGCTCCGACGGGGTCATCCTCGTCCGCGTGGCCGACGAGGAGGGCCCCCTGCCCGTCGCTGCCTTCGCCCAGAAGATCTCCTCCCACCGCCGTGACCAGGCCGAACTGCTCTCCGACTCCGAGCAGCGCATCCTGGAGGATGCCCTGCTGACCCGGCTCGCCCAGCAGATCCACGACCGCACCGTCGACGCCCGCGACCTGATCCGGCGGATGAACACCGACATGCGGGCACGCACGATGTCCTCGGGGACGACGGTCGGCGTGAACTGGCTGCTCGCCGACCATCTCGACGACGAGCAGCGCGCCGTCTGCGCCCTCCTCGACGCCGACGCCGCCCGCCTCGGCCCCGACGGCCTCGCCCGGGTGCGCGTCCACTTCGCCGCGCAGATCAAGACCGCCCGCGCCCGCCACCGCGACCAGCCCTACCGGGAGTTGCTCGCCGAGGTCCTCGACTACCGGCACTGGCGGCAGTTCGCGTTCCAGCTGGTACGGCCCGGCGAGTCCGGAAAGACGGAGGAGCGGCTGACCCGTGCCCGGCACAGCCGTCTGTCGGGCGGTGAGCAGTCCGTGTCGCTGCACCTTCCGCTGTTCGCCGCCGCGCACGCCATGCTCAACTCCGCCGACCCGCACGCCCCGCGCCTGCTCGCCCTCGACGAGGCCTTCGCGGGCGTGGACGACACCGGGCGGGGCGAGCTCATGTCGCTGGCAGCCCAGTTCGACCTCGACCTGTTCATGACCGGCTACGACCTGTGGGCCGCCCACGCCTCCGTGTCCGCCGCCGCCCACTACGATCTCGCGCACACCGCCGTCGACCACACCGTCTCCGCGCTGCTGCTCGTCTGGGACGGCGACCGGCTCCTCGCCGACGACACCGGCGATCTCACCGCCGCCCTCGGCTCGCCGGGCACCCGGCGCGTCCCGACGCCCGAGGAGGCCGAGGTTGCCGGCTGAGCCGCCTCAGCACCATGAGCACCATGAGCACGGTGCGTACGACGAGTTGCGGGGCGGGGGATGGCCCCGGCTGCTCGCCGCCGCCCGCCGCAGGCTGGAGCGCACCGGCGGTGTGCTCGACGGAGACATCGGGCTCGCGCGGCCCAACGAGGCCGAACGCCGTACCGTCATCGGCATCACCGGCCGCTACCGGCCCGAGACCGCCCAGCGCCTCGCCGTACCCCTGCGCGACCTGGACGCGTATCTGCACGACCGCTACGGCACGGGTCTCCTCCAGACCCTCGGCCGGCTCCACGGCCCGCTGCGCGACCGGCCGGCCGAACGGGCCGACGAGGACGCGCACCGCGAACGGGCCCTGAAATCCGTCTACTCCAGCCGGCTCGCCGGACACGGATGGTTCGCCGCCTGGCTGGAGCGGATCGCCGCCGACGGCACCCTCACCCGTCTCGTACGCCGCGGGGACGCGCCCCTCCTCGACGCGGCGGTACGTGTCCTGGAGAGGCTCCTGGGTGACCGGGACCGCCTCCCCGGTGACCAGAGCCGGCTCCCCGCGCACTCAACCGGCCTCCTGCCGCTTCCGGTCCTCGCGGAGTGGGCCACCGGCGACACCAAGGCCCTCGTTCCCGGCACCCCGCTCGAACAGCTCGTCCTGCGCGCCCTTGCCCAGCGCGGCGGAGACAGTTCGGTCGTACCGCGCGAGCGGGCCGGGCGGCGCTCCCTGTGGGAGAGCGCCGGAGCCATCGCCGACGACCTCGCCAGCCAGGTGCTCGTCCTCAACATCGGCGCCCGGGGCGACACGGTGGTCTGCGACTGGCTGCGCGACGCCGCCGACTTCGGCATCCCCTTCCGGCTCACCCTCCACCAGCTCGCGACCGATCCCGTGGTCCCCGCCGCCAGTACCATCTTCGTCTGCGAGAACCCGGCCGTACTGCGCGCCGCGGCCGGTGAACTTGAGGACACCGGCGCCGCCCTCGTCTGCACCGAGGGCGTCCCGTCCGCCGCCTGCCACAAACTGCTCGGCGACGCTGTGCGCGCGGGAGCCCGGCTGCACTGGCGCGCCGACTTCGACTGGGCCGGCCTGCGTATCACTGCGGACGCCGTGGCCCGCCACGGCGCCCGCCCCTGGCGGATGACCGCCGCCGACTACACGGCGGCCCTCAGCAAGGGCGAGTCCACACCGCTCGTGGGACCGCCGGCAGGCAGCCCCTGGGACCCCGCACTGGCCCGTGCCATGGAGGAGTCGGGCAGCACGGTCATGGAGGAACGCCTCCTCCCGGCGCTCCTGTCCGACCTCACCCGCACCTGACCCGCCTGGTGCCGGACACCAAGCGGTGAAAGTCTTTAGAGTGCATGATCGTCGGGTAGTGCGTGCAGGGCACTGTGGATGATCGAGGGGGCTGTGTGAGGGTCGAACTTCCGCCGGAGCCGCTGAACTTCGTCAACCGTGACGAGGAGCAGGAACGTGCCGTGCGTGCGGTGACGGATTGGCGGAACCGGTCCCGCCCGCCGGTCATCGTGCTGCGCGCGCCGACCGGCCTGGGAAAGACCGAGCTGGCCAACCGGATCGCTCGTACTCTGTGCGACCGTTTAGCTTATACCGATGGCGTGTTGTCCGTCGACCTCGACGACTTCCGGGTGGACGGGAGGCTGGACCCCGGTGATGTGCTCTCCCGGTTGCTGAGATCCCTCGAGGTGGAGCCGGACAAGGTGGAGGCTCAGTACGCGGCCCGGTGCACACAGTACTGGAACAGGACATCCGAGGCGAAATTCATCCTCCTGCTGGACAATGCGCGCTACGCCTCGGAGGTCGTCCCCCTCCTTCCGGCGTCGGGCGGCAGCGTGGTGATCGTCACGAGCCACGGTCCGCTCCACGAGTTCGAAGCCGGCGCCGTGGAGGATCTGGCACTGCTGCCACTGGACGAGCGGCCGGCGACAGACCTGCTGGAACTGATCGTCCGTGACAACCGGTTGGCCGCCGATCCGGAAGCGGCACGGGCGGTGGTCCGTCTGTGCGACGGTCTGCCCGCGGCGCTGCATGTGGCGGGCCAGTGGGTCCGTGCGCACCAGTTGCGTCCGCTTTCCCGTCTTCTCGCCGATCTCCGGGCGGAGTTGGACGAGAAGGGCGTGTCCGGCGTGGAGCCCGTCTGGGACATGGCCTACGCCGGTCTGTCCCGGCTGGCGGCCCTGCTCTACCGGTTGCTTCCGCACCATCCCGGCGGGACGTTCACGCTCCCCTCCGCCACCGCGCTCTCGGGACTGGGACCGGAGGTCTGTCGGGACGCCCTGGAGGAGCTGCACCGGGCCGGATTACTGGACCTGCGTCTGCTGTCGCTGACGGAGGCCGGCCAGATGAAACTGCTGGGACCGCTGCGCGCACACGCCCTGCGCCGGTCCCGCCGGGAGACGGCGGACGGTGAGGTGGCTGAGGCGCAGGTCAGGCTGCTGCGCTGGTTCGTACGGCAGGCTCAGCTTGCCGACCGGTTCGCAGCCGGCCGTCGGCTGACCGTCGTGGGTCTCTTCGATCCCGTTCCCGGTGTGCCGGACGTTCCGTTGGAGGATCCGGGGGCGACCGAGGACGAGCGGGTCGGGGGTGAACGCGCCGAACGCGCGGCGCGCTGGCTGTACGAGGAGCGCCAAGTCCTGTTCGCATGCTCGCGCCTGGCTCACGCGCGTGGGATGGACGCCGAGGTCGTGGCCCTGTCCGAGCCCGTGTGGACGCATGCCTTGGATCACCCCCACCAGTCCGAGGTGATCGAGGCCTTCCGGCGGGCCGTCGACTCGGCGGTCCGGCACGGAGGGAACGCGGGATGGCTGGTGCGCACGCGCTGCCAACTGGCCAGGCCGCTATGGGAGTCGGGGGAGCTGAGCGAGGCCCAGGTCCAGATCGACGGCGCGATGTCCGCCGCCCGGCTGCTGGGTGACTCCGAACGTGACCGCAAGCTCGCCGCGTCGGCCGTCGAGCACCGCGGCATGCTCAAGGGCGCGTTGGGTCAGTGGAGTTCCGCCTTGGACGACTTCACCGGCTCCCGCGACCTGCACCAGGCGATCCCCAACCCCTACGGCATCCTGCTCCAGACCTATCGGATGGGCGAGGCGAACGCGAAGGCGGGCGATCTTGAGGCGGCGCGTCGTCTGCTCTCCGAGGCACACGCGGGGTTCGTGGCGAAGAAACGCGAGAGGCTGATCGGACGCTCGGCGTTCGCCCTCGCCGGCGTCCTGCATCAGCTCGGCCGGCCGGACGAGGCCCGTGCGCTGTACGAGGAGTCGCTCGGGCGGGCCGACAGGCGGCGCTCCGGCTTCGACCTGGCCCGCGTCCACGACGCGCTCGCGGACCTGGACACCGCCGAAGGGCGCCTGACGGAGGCCGAGGCGCACCGTACGACGGCCCGGACCCTCCGGCGGCGCAACGGTCTGGTCTAGATCACCTGCGTTGCTTCGGTGTCCGTGGCCGGGCGGAGGATGATGCGGTAAGTCCGTTCTCCGACGAGGCAGTTCAGCACGGTGCGGCTGTCCGGGGCGGGCCGGGTGGAGACCAGCCGGGCGTGTACGGCCGACAGCGCGACGGCCGGGTCGATCCGTACGACCCGGCCTTCCTCGGAGCGCGGTTCGGCCTGGACGGCGTACGCACGTTCATGGCCGCGGACTCTGAGCAGGCACTCGCCGGACGGCAGCAGGGCCGCGGCGGAACGGCAGCCCGGGTAGGCGGCCAGTGCGTGCCGGGTCCATCCGTCGGCGGTCCAGGCCAGGTCCACGGGGATGGCGGACACGGGGAGCGGTCGCCGGTACAACAGGCCTGCGGAACGGGCGAGTTGTTCGCCGGCGGCGCCGTGCTCCACGGCCAGGTGGTGGCCGGGCAGCCCCGTGCCGGCCGGGTGCCGGGTGAGCCGGACACCGGCCGCGGTGGTCTCCACGTGGACGTCGAACGCTGCGGGGACACGCCCGGCGGGAGCGGGCAGGGGCAGTGGCCGGGGAGTGACGCCGTGAGCGGGTGGCGTGAGACCGAGCAGGATGTAGACCTCGGTGCGCAGGCGGTCAATGGCGTCGCCGGGGGGTGCGAACGCGGCCTGGGCAGCGGCGTGCCCAGGGCCCGGCCGGTACGCCCGCAGTGCGTCGATGATGTCCTCGGCGCGTCCCAACTGCGGTATCCGGTTGAGGAGTACGGCCATCGGGCTGTCGGGGATCAGTTCGCCACCGCCCCGGTGGACGCCCACGACGGGGCGGTCCTGGGCGGCGCAGTAGTACAGGGCGGCAGATCCGTGGTCGGTCACCAGGGCGTCGGCGGCTATCAGGACGGAGGCCCACTCCTCGTGTGAATCGGGCAGGATCATCCCCGCGTCCAGAGCTGGCGCCAGGCGTTCGGTCAGCTCGTACGTGCCGAGCAGGTCGCGCTCGTTGGGATGGATCACGAATGCCAACTGGTGTTCATCATGCGGTAGTTGGGTCGCGAGCAGGGCGGGCAGTCCGGGGTGTCGCCGGATGAGGGACTCGGGCCCCCAGGTGGAGACCAGGACCAGCAGCTTGCGGGCCCCGGTGCCCAACGCGGCCCGGTAGCGGTCGCGCAGGGACGTCGAGGCGAGGACGCGTTCCAGAGTGAGATCGCCGATCACCTTCGCGTGCCGGGCGGCCTGCGGGTCCATGGCGGTCACCCTGGCGACCTGATCGGGATGGGCCAGGGCGTGCAGCGCTATCGGCGCGTCGTCGTGGCCGGTTCGTCGCAGATACGCCGGGTCCAGTCCGGATGCCGAGTCTGCCGAACCTTCGCCCGGGATCGACTTGTTGAAGCCCGCGCCGTGCGGCAGGAGGACGTGCGGGCCGCGCAGCAGCCTCAGGTCGCCCTTCGGACTCGTGGCGACGACCAGGTCGTGCGTGCGAGCGCACGCTTCGCTCCATGGCACCGTGTGGCCGCCTAGGGCGTCGAACGCGGAGAGCGCGTCGGCTCCGAAGTCGGACCCGGGGACGAGGGTGAACAGACGGGTGATCCGGTCGTCACCGGAAAATATGGGGAGAACATCGAGCAGGCGATACAGGGCCACCGCCGACCTGGCCGCGAACAGAACCGCTCGCCCGTCGCCCGTCGCCCGTCGCCCGTCGCCCGTCGCCCGTCGCCCGTCGCCCGTCGCCCGTCGCCCGTCGCCCGTCGCCCGTCGCCCGTCGCCCGAAAGTATTCCATTGTATCGGGAACCGGCGCGCGACAACAGCTGTTTCCGCAGGTCGGGGCGGTTTTGTCCGCGTCGTCGGGCGACATGACCTGATCCTATCGCTCGGCGTCCGACGGCTGTCGGGAGTGATCCACGCCGCACATTCGGCAAGGGTGGTGTGGCATGCCGTGGCTGATCGCGAGGATGGCCGCATGAGTGACTGGGGAATCGCATTGATCGCCGCGGGATCGGCGATCGCGGGCAGCGTCGTCACCGGCTGGTACGCCCGCAGCGCCGGCATCCGGCAGGCCACTGCGGCACGGCACGCCGGCGACCGCCAGGCGGACGCGCTGCTCGAATCGGTTCGCATGACGCTCCGCGCCGAGTCCGGCCACCGCGAGTTCGCCCTCCGCCGCCAGACCTACGCGGACTTCCTCGGAGCCGCGGACGCCAAGATCCTCACCGAACGGAACGGGCGGGGCCAAGCCGACGACGACGTCCTGCTGCAACGCACCTTGGGCGGAGTACTCCTGGAAGGCCCGCCGGATGCCGCCGCCGCAGCGCAACACCTCGTCGACTGCCTGCGACGCCATGAGAGACCCGACGAACTCACGCGCGCGAAGCTGGCCTTCGTCTCGGTGGCGCAGGAATGCTGCCGGTCCGGTGACCCCCAGTAGCCCTCGCCCAGGTCCCCTGCATGGCTGGAGAGGCCATCCCTGATCTTGCGTGGGTATCCCCGGCTTGAGCCGGGGAGGGAAACGCATCCTTGGCGCGGAGGCGCGCAGCGTCGCCGGAGTGCTCTGCGCCTCCGTCTTGACGGTCAGACAGGCCGCTGCTGGCCCTCGATGTACTGACGGATCACGGTCAGCGGACATCGACATCGGTCTTCCGTTGAGGGGGACCAGTTGGGCGGTCGCCTTGGTGGCGTTATTGGCCACATGTGGGAAGACGTTCTGGTAGATGTCCCGCGTGATCCCGGTGTCGCTGTGCCCGAGCGTGTCGGACGCGACCTTGACGTCCACCCGGGCGGCGAGCATCAGCGTCGCCGCCACGTGGCGGAGGTCGTGCAGCCGGATCGGCGGCAGATCGGACGATGCGACCAGGCGCTCGAGGTAGTCCGTGATCTTGCCGGGATGGAGGAGGGAACCGTCCTCCTGGGTGAAGAGCCGGCCGGTCTCCACCCAGGCAGTGCCCCACTCCGCCCCGTCCGCATGCTGCTGCTTGCGGTGCCCGCTCCAGGACGCCGACGGTGTTGTCATCGAGGGCGATCACGCGGAAGCCGCTGTCCGTCTTGGGGTCCGACTCCGCGACTTTTCAGCCGTCCTGGACGAGCTGCGTAGTGACCGTGAGCGTGTGCCCGGGGAGATCCACATCGCCGCTTACCGCTGGCGCTTCGCTGCGCCGGCCCGCCGGGAGCGGGTCGAGCGTGAGGCGGAGCTGACCGAGCAGATCCGGGCCATCCACGCCGGCACGAAGGGCGCGTACGGGGTCCCGCGCATTACCCGTGAGCTGCGGGAGAACGGGCCGGCGGTGAACCGCGCGCGGGTGGCGCGACCGATGCGGGTGGCCGGGGTTGCCGGCCGTGTCCACGGTCAAAAGGAAGCTTCAGGCGGGCACCCGGCCGCCTTCGAGGACGAAGTGCTCCCGGCCGAGCGCGGGCAGGGTGCCGGTGGCGCCGGAGTCGGTGCTGCGCCGAAGCACGGCAGCCCCTCGGGGGTGAAGCCCGTCAAGGGGAGGAGCCGTCGGCGGCGATCCGCTTCGTCGGCCACTCGCACGTTCCGACCGGCTGCGGTGGGGAAAGGCCGCGAGTTCCCGCTATCCTCGAAGGGTGGTGGGAACGCTCCAAGGAGGCGCAGCAGCATGGACCCGCAGCACTTCGCACTCCTTGACGAGGCCCGCAGGAGTCTGCCGGACGGGTTCAAGGCCGAGATCTCCGGCGACATCATTGTCATGATAGTCAGCCCCTCCGGCATCCACCAGCGCAATCTCCTGGTAGTGCGGCGCCAGTTCGACGCGCACGCCCCGGCCGACCTGCTGCCGAGCGAGAACACGGACCTGATCTCGCCCGGTGTCGGCAAGAGCCGCAACCCCGATCTGACGTACCTGCCGGCCGAAGTCCTGGAGACCACCGACAACCAGGTCCCCGCCGAAGCCGCAGCGATCACCGTCGAGTTGGTCTCGCCCTCCAACCCCGAAAACGACTGGGTGGGCAAGGTCAGAGACTACCCGCTGATGGGAATCCCGCTGTACCTCGTGGTCGATGCCAGACTGAAGACCGTCACCCTCTTCAGCCACCCTGACCGCAAGAAGTACCACCGCCGCGAGGACGTGGACTTCGGCGAAACCCTCCACATCCCCCAACCGTTCGACTTCGACCTGGACACAGCAACGCTTCTCCCGTACGCCTGAGTGCCTGTGAGGGGCCCTTCACACCGTCACTGACAAGCGGGATCGGGAGGGGAAGCCGCGCGCTTACGCGGAGACCGGGTTTTCGGTCTACTTGCTGATCGACCGGGATTCCTGCGAGGTCCGGGTCCAGGCCGAGCCGGAGAGGGGCGTGTTGCGGCACTCTCCCCGCGTTGGCGGAAGAGCTCCTGCAGCGGGGGGGGCGAACGACTGCGTCGAGCTGGCTGGCCTTGGAACGTGCGTGGCCGTTCGGGACTCCAAGAGGCCCGAGCTGCGGCCATTGCTTCTCGGGAGGGCAGCAGTACCCGAGTGGGTTGCCAGGACAGTGGCCTGGGACTCCTGATCCGGGCGTCCGGCTTGCTGCCGGCCTGGCAGCGTGGTCAGAACCGTTGGCGGAGCCACGCTTACCCTTCCTGAGCGACCTGACCCGCCGCGCGAGGAAGGAGGAACGCGATCAGAAGTGCGACAACCGCCCATGCCGCGATGCCGGACAGGATCGCGATGAGAACAGGAAGCTCCGGTCCTGCGGCCAACAGCCCTGCCAGTACGACCCCGTTGATGAGACCGCACGTCGTGCCGACCTCGGCCTGCCACCTGCCGCGGCGGACTGCTGACTCGACGGCCCTTCGTATCCCGGCAGCGCTGAAGATGAACAATGGCCCGGCAAGCACGCCGGCCAGCAGCGCCGTCCACCACGGTGCCGGGGGCCATATGAGGAGGAACACTGCCGTGAGCAACGCGCACAACAGTGCCATGCAGGTGGAGGATACGGCTGGATCCACCTCGCTCTCGCTGTCCTTGACGGGCGCCCCGAGATACGCCGCTATCATGACCGTCGCGAAGGCCAGCACGCACAGCACCGCGGTCCAGACCGGAGTCCAGTCGGTCAGCAGGGCGAACTGGGCATAGAGGAGTCCGGCAGCGAGCAGCCCACTCCGGAATATGATCTGCCCGGTCCTCGGAATCGTCTGTACACGATCGGCCCTCGGTGAATCCGGCTCGGTGAGCCGCGGAGCCGGCCGTGAAGGCGCGTGCTCCGGATGCTGTGCGCGGGTGGCGTCGGCGGTTGGGGCCTGGGCGAACTCCACCGCTTCTCGGGGAGCGCTGCCGAGATGTTCCAGCACACCGGACAGCCGACGGCTGACCTCATCGGCGGTGCTCGGCCGCCGGTCCGGATCCTTGTGCAGCAGATCCAGGATCAGCCGGTCGAGATCGTCGGGCACCGCAGGACGCAGCGTGCTCACCGGCTCCGGCCTTTGGCTGATGTGCTGAGCCAGCAGTGACCACCCGGCTCCCTTGAACGGCGGGACTCCGGAGAGGAGCTCGTACAGCAGGCAGCCCAGCGAGTACAGATCGCTGCGTCCATCGATGCTGAGTTCTCCGCGAGCCTGTTCCGGCGACATGTACGCCGGGGTCCCGATCGCCGCGCCGGTTCCGGTCAGCCCCGGCCCGGAATCCTCGACCAGCCGGGCGATACCGAAGTCGCAGATCTTGACGTTGAGCTCCCCCTCACCGAACACCATGATGTTCGCCGGCTTGATGTCCCGGTGAACGATGCCGATCCGGTGTGCTTCCGCGAGACCGTCACAGATCTGGAGGCCCCAGGCCACCACCGCAGCCACACTCAGTTCTTCCGTGGTGCGGAAGGCCATGGAGCGCCCCTGGACCAGCTCCATCACCAGGAAGAGTACGAGACGACCACCAAGCTCGGCTTCGCCATGGTCATGAACGGTCACGATATGCGGGTGCGCCAGACGCGCCGCAGTGCGGGCCTCTCTGCGAAACCGTTCGGTCAATTGCCTGTCGGCGTCCCCACCCTGGGTGATGGTCTTGACCGCGACTTCCCGGTCGAGACGCGAGTCGACGGCCCGCCAGACCTCACCCATCCCACCGGCCCCGAGTTTCTCCACCAGCCGGTAGCGACCCTCAAGTACTTCTCCGCGCACCGCGAACTCTCCGTCCCCCGCGATCAAATACTGTCCGTGAGGCGCATGAGGTGCGGTGATGCCCGCACTCGCCGTTGCACGGCAGCCTACGTACTCCTCACATCAGGAACCCCTGGAATGCGGAAGATCCTCTTGCTTCAGGATCAGACAGGTACCTGCCCTGCAGAGGCGCCGCACGTGCACTCGCCCGTACAGCGGGGCGAGGCACCGATTTCGGTATCGGCGCCCTCGACGGACCGCGTCGTGTCGGTGCCCTGCTCCTGGACGCCTTCGCCGACAAGACCTCCGACCGGGCGCGGACTCTGAGCGCCGCCTCCCTCCTGAGCACCGGAACCGCCCAGCCGTTCACGGGTCGTGGAACGCTGTGCGTTGGTGCTGAAGTGCGCACGTACTACCGGGTGACCAACCGCGACAGCGGCAAGGTCATGGACGTCCAGCTCCCCAACACCGACGACGGCGCGCAGATCGGCCAGTACACCTCGAACGGCAGGCCCTGGCAGCAGTGGCGCTTCGCCGACATGGGCAACGGCTACTTCCATATCGAGAGCCTCAACAGCGGCAAGTGCCTGGATGTGGCCGGCAGGTCCACCGCCGACGGCGCCGCCCTCATCCAGTACCCCTGCTCCTCCGGCGCCAACCAGATTTTCCAGTGGGTCGACATGGGCGACGGGTACCACCAGCCCGTAGCCCGCCACAGCGGCAAGTGCGTCAGCGTCGCCGGAGCCTCGACCGCGAACGGCGCCCTGCTCGAACAGCGCACCCGCGGCACGGCCGCCGGCTTCGCGTGGTCACGTTCGTGACCACCATCGTGCACCCCGGTAAGCGGCGGTGGTAGAGCAGGCTCTACCACCAGGACGCCCCTGCGCTGCAATGCCTTCCGCGAGATCGATTCCTAGCCTTGGGGCATGACTTCAACGCCGCCCGCGGACGCCGCCCGCGCCCACTCGAACCGCTGGCAGACCCTGGTCCTCCACTACCCCCTGATCTCGTTCTTCGGGCTCGCCTACGGGATCAGCTGGCTCGCCTGGGCGCCGTACGTACTGTCGCTCGACGGGCTCGGTGTCCTGGACTTCCGGTATCCGGGCTCCGACATCGCCAACCAGCTGACGGCGGTGCTGCCCGGGGCGTATCTCGGCCCACTGGCCGCGGCGTTCACGGTCACCGCCCTCACCGAGGGCCGGGAGGGACTCAGGCGGTGGCGCAAGCGGCTGTTCCAGGTCCGTGCCGGTCTGCGGTGGTACGCACTGGCCCTGGTCGGGGTCCCCCTGACCGTCGTGTTCGGCACGCTGGCAATGCCCGGCGCCGCGGAAGCGCTGCGGTTTCCGTCGCTCATCGTGCTGGCGGCCTACCTGCCGATGCTGGTGGTCCAGTTCTTCACCACCGGTCTCGCCGAGGAGCCCGGCTGGCGTGACTTCGCGCTGACGCGGCTTCAGAACCGCCACCACCCGCTGGTGGGGACGCTGATCCTCGGCGTCCTGTGGGCGGGCTGGCACCTGCCCCTGTTCTTCACCCCTTGGGGCGGTGGCGGGTTCGATCCCGTGGTGGTCGGGCGGTTCGTCGTGATGGCGGTCGAGATCAGCGTCGTGATCACCCTGGTCTTCAACAAGGGGCGCCAGAGCGTGCCGCTCATCATGCTGCTGCACTCGACGGTCAACAACTTCCAGTCGGTCGCGTGGTCCGACATCTTCCCCGGAGACGATCCCCGCTGGGCCTGGGGCTCCGTTGTCGGGTTCGGCGTGCTCTCCCTTCTGGCGATCGCGGCCACCCGCGGCAGGCTCGGGTTCACCGGCACCGCCGAGCAGGGGATGCGGCACACCGGCATCCGAAGTTCCTCCCCGGCTGACCGGACGCCTTCGTCGGCGGCGGCGGTCACCGGACCGTAGAGCAACTGTCTGTCCACAGCGGAGGGAACCTCGTATGAACAGCACCCTGACCACGAAACAGGCCGGTACTTGCGCACTGCGCCTGGACCGCGTGACCAAGACGTACGGCAGCGGGGAGAGTGCGGTGACCGCGCTGCGCGAGGTGTCCATCGGGCTCGCCCGGGGCACGTTCACCGCGGTCATGGGCCCGTCGGGATCGGGCAAGAGCACGTTTCTGCACTGCGCCGCGGGGCTCGACCGGCCGACGTCCGGAAGTGTCCGGCTCGGTGACGTCGAGCTGTCCGGGCTGAAGGAGGCCGCGCTCACGGCAGTCCGGCGCGAGCGGGTCGGGTTCGTCTTCCAGGCCTACAACCTGATGGCGGCGTTGACCGTCGAGCAGAACGTCGGGCTCGTACCGCGCCTGTCGGGGCGCCGGGCCGACCGCGCGTGGCTGCTGGAGCTGCTCGACCGGGTCGGTATGGGCGACCGGCTCGACCGGCGTCCCTCCCAGCTGTCCGGCGGCCAGCAGCAGCGGGTCGCGATAGCCCGCGCTCTGGTGAACCGGCCCGAGGTGGTGCTCGCCGACGAACCCACCGGCGCGCTCGACACCCGCACCGGCCGCCACGTGCTGGAACTCTTCCGGCAGTTGGTCGCGGAGCTCGGGCAGACCGTCCTGATGGTGACCCACGATCCGGTCGCCGCCTCGTACGCCGACTCGGTCGTCTTCCTCGCCGACGGCCGGATCGCCGGGGAGCTGCACCACCCCACGGCCGCGCAGGTGTCCGACCGGATGACCCACCTCGGGGAGGTGTGAGCCATGTTCTCCCTTGCCTGGAGCACGATCAGGGCTCGTCGTGGCGGGTTCGTCGCCGCGTTCGTCGCGCTGTTCTTCGGCGCCGCGGTGATCACCGCCAGTGGTGTCCTGCTGGAATCCGGCCTCCGGTCCGGTGTCCCCGCGGAACGCTACGCGGCCGCCGCGGTGGTGGCCGGCGGCGGACAGTCCCTCGACGTCCCGGACAACCCGTCCGTCCCGTTCGCCGAACGGGTCCTGCTGCCCACCGGAACGGCGGACCAGGTGGCGCGGGTGCCCGGAGTCAGGAAAGCGGTGCCCGAGCGCAGCGTCGAGGTGACGGTGTCGTCCCGCGGCGGGGGTGTCGTGAGCGCCGGCGTCCCGGTGTACGCACACGGCTGGTCGTCGGCCCAGCTGGCGCCGTTCACGCTGACCGCCGGCCGGCAGCCGCGGGGACCGGGCGAAGCCGTGCTCGACGTGGGGCTCGCCGCGAGGGCCGGAGTGTCCACGGGGGACACGACTCGGATCGCGGTCGGTTCCGTTCCGGCGGACTACCGCGTGGTCGGGCTCGTCTCGGCCCCCGTACTGCACCGGCAGTCCGCGGTGTTCGTCACGGACGCCCTGGCCGCCGAGCTGTCCGGTCGGCCGGATCGGATCACCGCTGTCGGGGTGCTCGCCGCACCGGGAGTGAACGCGGACGAACTGGCGGCCCGGATCAGCGGGACGCTGCGCGGCGACGTCCCCGTGACCACCTACACCGGACACAGCCTCGGAGACGTCGAATTCCTCGACGTGGGCCAGGCACGGGGGGTCCTCACCGCGTTGTCGGCCTCGCTCATGGGGACCGTCACCATGGTCGTCCTGTTCGTGGTCGCCGCCACCCTGGGCCTGTCCATCCAGCAGCGGCGCCGGGAACTGGCCGTGTTGCGGGCGATCGCGGCCACCCCGCGGCAGATCCACCGGATGATCGGCGCCGAGCTGCTCCTGGTCTCAGTGGCCGGGGGCCTGCTGGGGAGCCTGCCCGGTTTTGCCGCGGCGGGGCTGCTGCGGGACGCCTTCGCCGACGCGGGCGTACTGCCGCCCGACCTCGAACTCGCGTACAGCCCGCTCCCCGCGGTGGCCGCACTGCTGTTGTGCGTGCTCGGCGGGTGGGCGGCGGGCTACTTCACGGTACGGCGCATCGCCCGGGCCAACCCCGTCGACGCGCTGGGCGAGGCGGCGGTGGACCGCGCGGAGCCCGGGTCCGTACGGAAGGCGTTCGGCGTGATCCTCCTCGCGCTCGGCGTGGTCGCGGGCACGGTGCTGCCCAGGGTGGTGCCCGGCATGGCCGCCGTCGGCAGCGCCGCCGGGTCGGTACTGCTGCTGATGACCGGCACCGCGCTGCTCGGCCCGTACCTCATGCGGATCGCCACCGCCTTCGCCGCCCCGCTGCTCAACCGCGGGCGGATCAGCGGATACCTCGCGGTGGCCAACACCAGGGCGAACGCCCGGCGGCTCAGCGGAGCCGTCGTGCCGCTCGCGCTCGCCCTGGCCATGGCGGCGGTACAGATCTTCAGCATCACCACCGCCGAGGCCGCCGCGGCCGACCAGGTCAAGTCCGGGGTGACCGCCGGCTTCGTCCTGTCGGGCGGCCCGTCCGGTCTGTCCCCCGACGTCGTCGACGCCGTACGGAAAGTGCCGGGAGTACGGTCCGCGCTGCCGGTGGTCCGGAGCCAAGTCCTGCTGGAGTACCGGATGTTCCAGGACGTCGAGACCGAGTCCTTCGCCGCGCAGGGAATCGCACCGGAGGACGTGGGGACGACGATGGATCTCGCGGTGGGGCCGGGCTCCCTGGACGGGTTGCGCGGCGACACGGTCGCGCTGAGCAGGACGGCCGCCGGGACCGCCGGAGCCGAGGTCGGCGACACCGTGCACCTCTACCTCGGGGACGGCACGAAGCGGAGTCTGCGGGTGGTGGCGCTCTACGCCAACGGGCTCGGGTTCGGCGACGTCACAGCCCCGCACGACCTGCTCGCCGAGCACACCACGAGCGGGCTCGACGACTCGGTCCTGGTCTCCGCCGCCGACGGCGCGGACCTCACCCGGACCGGTGTCGCCCTGCGCGGGTTGTCGGCGCGGTTTCCCGGCCTGACCGTGCTCGACAGGTCCGCGTTCTCCACCGCCCAGCAGAAGCAGCAGAGGCAGCAGTCCTCGACGAACCTCATCGGCAACGGCCTGCTGCTGCTGTACCTGGTCATCGGCGTGGTGAACACGCTGGTGATGGCGACCGGCGCGAGAAGGCGCGAGTTCGCCATGCTGAGGCTGATCGGCACGAAGCGCCGGCACGTACGGCGCATGATGGCGCTGGAAGCCGCGATCGTGGTCGCCGCGGCCACGGCGATCGGTACCGCGGTCGCGATCGTGCCGCTGACCGGGATCAGCATCGCCACGACCGGGCGCGCGCTGCCCGCCGTGGAACCGCTCGTGTACGGGGCGATCGTGCTGGCGACCGGGGTGATCGGGTTCTCCTCGATCGTGCTCGCCGCCCGCGCGGCCATGCGCGGCCGCCCTGTCGACGCCGTCGGCTCGGGTGCGTAGCGCGGTGGCCGGGCACGTTCACCGGGTCCGTGCGGCGCTTGAGGACGAGCCCGGCCGAAGGCCGGGGGTCCGTCGCGCAGGACCGGTCGCCGCGCATGCCACCATGGCCCGCATCCCCTGCGCCGTCGACCGAGGAGCAGTCACCATGACAGACCGTGCCGCGGACCGGCCGTGGCCGAAGGCATGGCGGTTCCTCGCCTTCGGCGCGGTCGTCGGGCTCCAGGCCCTGTTCGTGCTGATCGGGATGGTCCTGAGCACGGCGCTGGTCGTCACACTGCCGTTGCTCCCCGGCGTCACACGGATCGCCCGCCGGCTCGCGGCGGGCGAACGCGACCGAACCGGTCGCTTCCTGGGCACCCCGATCCCTCCGTCACCACCGGCCACGGAGCAGGGTGTCGCGGGCGTGGCGGCCAGCCGCCACGCCCGCCGTGACGCCAACTGGCTCGCGCTGCAGGCCACCGTCGGCCTGGGGGTGGGAGCCGTCGCCGTCGGATCCGTGGCCGGCGCGCTGCAGAACCTGGTGGTGACCGGGTTCTGGCCGCTCATTCCCAACGCCAGTACGACGTTTGCCGTCCCGGTGCGGTCGTGGGGCGACGCGGCCCTGGCGCTGGCCACCGCCGCCGGGTACGGCCTGGCGGGCGTCCTCCTCGTGCCACGGCTGGCCCGCTGGTACGCGAAAGTCAGCGCGGCACGCCTCGCGCCACCGAAGCCGTCGCTCGCCGAACGGCTCGCCGAGGTCACGGCGACCCGGGCGGCCGCGCTGGAGGCACACGGCACCGAACTGCGGCGCATCGAACGCAACCTTCACGACGGCACGCAGAACCGCCTCGTCGCGGTGGTCATGCACCTCGGTATGGTGGAACGGGCCCTGCGCCGCGACCCCGACTCGGCGTTGCCCATGGTGCTCACCGCGCAGAACGCGGCCACCGACGCCCTCGCCGAACTGCGCGAGGTGGTGCGGCGGATCTACCCGCCGGTCCTGGCCGACCTGGGCCTGCCGGGCGCTGTGGCCTCGCTGGTGGCGCACTGCGCGATCCCGTGCACCCTCGACGAACACCCCATGCCGCGCGCCCCGGCGGCCGTGGAGGCGGCGGCCTACTTCGTGGTGGCCGAAGCGCTCACCAACGCCGTCAAGCACAGCGGAGCCGAGCGGATCACCGTGAGTCTGCGCGACGAGAGCGGCCTGCTCGTCGTCGAGGTCACCGACGACGGCCACGGCGGCGCCGACGAGGCGCTCGGCACCGGACTCGTGGGCATCCAGGGGCGGGTCGCCGCGTTCGACGGCACCACCAGGATCGACAGTCCTCCCGGCGGACCCACCGTCATGCGGGTCGGAATCCCTGTGGGATCCTGAGCCGTGCGCATAGCGATCGCCGAGGACGACGCCCTCCTGCGGGAGGGCCTCACACACCTGCTGCGTGCCGAGGGCCTGGAGGTCACCTGCGCCGTCGACAACCCCGATGACCTGCTGGCCGCCCTCGCGGCGGACCGCCCGGACATCGCCCTGGTGGACGTCCGGATGCCACCGACCTACCGCGACGAGGGGCTGCGCGCCGCCGTCGAGGCACGCAGACGGTTGCCGGGCCTGGCGGTGCTCGTCCTCTCGGCGCACGTCGAGGAGAGCTACGCGACCGCCCTGCTCGCCGATGGCACCGGCGGTGTGGGGTACCTGCTCAAGGAACGCGTGGGCAAGGTCGCCGACTTCCTCGACGCACTGCACCGGGTGGCGGCCGGCGGCACCGCCATGGACCCGGAGGTCGTCGCCCAACTGCTCGTACGCCGCCACGCCGACGACCCGCTGCGAGGCCTGACCCCGCGCGAGCGCGAGGTGCTGGGCCTGATGGCCGAGGGCCACTCCAACGCCACGATCGGCAGCCTGCTGACCATCAGCGACGGCGCGGTCCACAAGCACATCGGCAACATCTTCAGCAAGCTCGGACTGCCCACCACGGACGCGGGCCACCGACGGGTGCTCGCGGTGCTCGCCTACCTCAAGGCCTGAGCGGCCCCCGCCGCCTGTGCGGCTTACGCCGATGCCGGTCGTATCGAGCTCGGTGCGGGTTTCACGTTCCTCTCGTGTGGCCGTCTCCGCGAGGGTGGGCTCGGCGGCTTCCCGGGAGAGAAGGTCCGGGGTGTACGCCTGGAGCGGCTTGCCGGTCTGTGCGGGGCCGCCGACGGGTCCGACGGGTCGGGTTGACCGTGATCCGTTCGCTTCGACGAGCCGTCGGGCCGTCAGTCCCAGAGCCGCGCGGTGTCGAGCCTGAGGGCGTAGGCGCCTTCGGGGCCGCCGACGGTGAGGCGGGAGGCGGGGGAGAGGGCGAGCGCCTGGCACGGGACGAGAAGGGGGACGGGGCGAACGCGGCTGGTCAGGAGGTGCCAGAGGTGGAGGGTCGCGTCGTTCCAGGCGACGGCGAGGACGGGGCCGTCGGCGGTCCGGGCGGCGGTCATGGCGGTGACGAGGGCGGGGCGCTGTTCGACGGGGGCCGGCATGGGGTCGGCGGAGGTCTCCCAGAGCCGGACCGTGCCATCCATGGCCGCGCTCATCACGAGGGTGTGCCCCCCGTCGTCGCCGTCACCGGGGAGGGCCAGGCAGGCCACGGCGGTGACGGGGGACGGGTGCAGGGCGCGGGAGAGCGGGGCGTCCCGGGGGGCTCCCGGGTCCCAGACGTGGACGTTTCCCTGTTCGTCGCCGACGACCGTGATCCCGCTGTGCGGGCACTGGCCGAGGGCGGTCGGCCTGTGGTCCGGGTTCCTGAGGGAGGCCTGCCCGTGGTGGGCCGCGATGCGGCCGAGGACGCCGGTGAAATCCACCCCGGCGGGAAGCAGCGCGCCGCTGTCGTCGAGCAGGAGCAGAGACAGGGCGTGGTCGTGGCGTACGGCGATGCCCTGAGGGCGGGCCGTGCCCGGCGACGGGACGGGGGCGGTGCTCCGGCCGGTGTCCGCGTCGAGCAGGGTGGCGCCGCCCAGCGGGTCGGTGGCGAGCAACTCCCCTTGTCCGCCCGGTATCGGTGCCAGGGCGGTCACGGTCGCGTCCGGCCGGGCCCAGACGGCCGTGAACACATGACCTTCGGCCAGCGGCAGCAGATAGCCGGCGAGGGCGGGACTTGCGCCCAGCGCGGCGGCGTGGAGGAGGGCGGCGCGCTCGGTGTCGCTGTGCTCGGTGTCCGACAGCTGTGGAGCGGCCGGTCGCCAGGTGCGCCGCAGTCCCGGCGGGGCCGCGATGCGCTCGTCGGCCAGGCAGGCCGCGATGGACACGGCCGAGCCGTGGAGCAGGAACCCGGGATCGGTGAGCAGCGCACGCACGGCGTGCTCGGCGTCGGGGGCGAGCAGCGCCTGGTCGAGGGCGTGTTCACGGAGCGACTGCGGGGCCTGGTCCCAGAGCGGGCGGCCGTCGGGGGTGCGGGGAAGCCGGGCCGGTGGCACGGGCTCGGCGTAGGTTCCGTACGGTGTGTCGCCGACGTCGACAGTCTCGACGGATTCGGCGTTTCCCCAGCCGTCGAGGAGACCGGTGTTCCCGACCTCGACGACGGCCCGGGTCTGCGGAAGCTCCAGGAGGGGGACGAGAAGCTCCTGGACCAGGGTCGCCGGGCGGGCCGCCGGGCGGTCGGCGGGACCGCGCCCGGAGCGGTGGAGGTCCGGCGCAAGCAGCAGCAGGGGCCGCTGATCGGCCACGAGGCGGCCCAGCAGCCGGGCCGGCGACAGCGGGCCGTAGCCGAGTTGCCGCCCCAGGTCCCAGGCGAACGCGTCCGCGAACAGTCCTGCCGAAAGGACCGCCGCGTGAACGGTGGTACGCGGATGGGCGGCCGAACCCATCAGGAACCAGGCCAGCAACTGGCTCTTGCCGCTGCTTCTGGCGCCACGGACCAGGCAGAGCCTGGGGCGGCCCGGGGAGGTGTCGGCCGCCCAGTTCAGCAGTGCCGGCCCGTGGGCCGCCGTGACTCCGCTCAGCGGCGGCCAGACGGTGATGTCCGGGGCGAGCCCCGTGGGCGCGGTACTCACTGGCCGGCCGCCGGTCCGTCGGCGCTCTCGCGAAGTCGCCGGATTCCTTCGGCGCGTGACTCGGCGGACTCGCCGTAGGGGAAGTTGTGCGTCATCGCGGCGTGCGGGAGGGCCTGGGCCAGCCACATGGAGCAGTAGTGGCCGGGCATGAAGCAGGGCGCCAGGTCGGTGTGGACGCGCAGGATCTGCTCCGGCTCGACTCCGGCCCCGTTCAGCCTGTCCCACAGCCGTTCCTCGGGGTGCAGGGCGACGGCGCCGGACTGGGTGACGATCCGCTTGTCGCCGCCGGCGTCGACGTATTCGAAGGCCGCGTAGTTCTCGACGCTCGCGGTGTCCCGGATGTCGTCCAGCACCAGGGGCCACCAGTTCTCCCGCTCCGCGAACGCCTGCGGATCACCCGCCCGGAGCCGCTCCGCCAGCCCGTCGAAGGCCGCGGAGGCGGTATGCGGCTGGTCGGTGGTGAGGATCACGCGCAGGGCCTCGCGCAACTCCGCGAGGCCGTAGGCGAAGGCTTCGGGGGAGGAGTTGACGAAGCGGTCGGCCTCGTCGAAGTCCAGCAGTACCGCCCATACGGTGCCCTCGGCGTCGGCGGCGAGCTCGAAGCCGTTGTCGCCGCCCAGCCGCGCCCAGGCCGCGCACTCCTCGCGCCCGACACGGTGGCCGGTCGCGGCGGCGTACTCGCCGAGCGGCACCGGATCCTGGTCACCGGTGGCGAAATAAGGACCGGCCCGCCACGGTACGGATATCCCGGCCAGGCGGTGCGCGGGCGTACCGGCGGGATCCTCCGGGCCGGTCGGTCCGAAGGTCCGCAGGGCTCCGTCTTCAGTCACCGGGGCGTCTCTCCTTGGCGGGGATCAGGGGCGGGGATCAGTAGTCGGACTCAGGGTCCACGATGGATGTGAGGACATCGAACCAGCGGGATCCCGGGTTTTCCAGCGCGGCCGGGTCGACGGCCCGCATCGCCGCCTCGGTACGGGCCCGGGCGCCCTCGGGGTCGAAGAGGTCGTCGTCGCCTTCCCATTCGACGTCGAAATGCGGGCGCTCGGCCTGGAGTACGTACAGGAAGTGCACGAAGTACCGGAGCTTGCTGTTGAACAGGTAGATCTCCCCGTCCTGCGGCAGGCAGTGGACCCTGCCGGTGTACGGGTCGAGCACGATGCTGTCGTAGGCGATCATCCGGCACGGCCACGAGGTCGCGCTCGGGGACGGTGACCAGTTCATCCGGCGCGAATACGGCCTCCATCATTTCGTGACTGAGATCGAAAGAGGTGCCCATGTGCTCTTCCTGTCAGTACTGAACTTGATCGGGTGATGTCGGGCTGTTCGCCGGACAGCGTGCAGGTGGGCTCGGTAGCCCTGGTGAGGTGAGATATCCGCAGGGTGGTGGCTTGACCGACGCCGAGAGGGCCGCGCGGGAGCGGGTCCGGGTCCAGGCCGTGGCGTGCTTCGAGGGCAGGGAGAAGAATCGGGAGATTGCTGCCGCGTTGCGGGTCTCGGAGCGGTCGGTGGAACGCTGGCGGCGCCAGTGGCGCGAGGAGGGCCTGGCCGGTGTGGCGTCGAAGGGATCGCCGGGGCGGCCTCGCCTGTCGGAGACGCAGATGGCCAGGCTGGAGCGGGAGTTGGAGCGTGGCCCGCTGGCCCATGGGTGGACCGATCAGCGGTGGACGCTGGCCCGGGTGAAGACGATGATCGGCCGGCTGTTCCACGTCTCGTACACCGTGGAGGGCACGTGGCGGCTGCTGAGGAGGCACGGCTGGTCCTGGCAGCAGCCTGCTCGGCGCGCGATCGAGCGCGATGGCGACGCGGTGGAGCTGTGGAAGCGGGAGGTCTGGCCGCGGGTAAGAGCACCGCGGCGGCGAACAGCGCCTGGGTGGTCTTCGAGGACGAAGCCGGCCAGTCGATGACGCCGCCGCGTGCCAGGACCTGGGGCCGCCAAGGCAGTACCCCAGTTGTCCGCGTGCGTGGACGTGGCTCGGGCCGGGTGTCGATGGCGGGCATGACCTGCTACAAGCCCGGTGAGCGGTCCCGGCTGATCTACGCGATCCGTGAGTACCGGGGCCGCAAGGACGAACCGAAGGGCTTCGGCTGGAAGGACTACCGCGACCTGATTCTCCGCGCCCGCACGCAGTTGGGCGGCCCGATCGTCCTCGTGTGGGACAACCTGCGCATGCATCTGGTCGCGCCGTTGCGGGAGTTCTTCGAGGCCAATGCCGACTGGCTCACCGTCTTCCAGCTGCCGACGTATGCCCCGGACCTGAACCCGCAGGAGGGCATCTGGTCGCTGGTCAAACGCGACATCGGCAACCTTGCCGCTGCGGACCTCAGTCAGATCACCCGCGCCGTGAAACGCAAGCTCAAGATGCTTCAGTACCGGCCGGAGGTCATCGACGGCTGCCTGGCCGGCACGGGCCTGACCCTCAGCAAGTGATCGGCTTCGCGGATGTGGTCCCGTCGGCTTACTGGGTGCTGCCGCTGCCCAGGCGGGTCTTCTCCCTCGCCCGTCGCCTCGGAATTCGATTGCCACCGGCCCATGGAGTGCGCTGATACTTCGGCATGAGCAGAATTGCGCAGGTCATCGTGCTGGCGCCGTACGCGGACGATGTGATGGAGCCACTGACACGGCCGGATGACTCGCGCAGCTGGCGGGGCCACTTCGAGCGGCTGGACATGTTTGTTGACGGGTGGATGATCGAGTTCAACCGCGTGCGTCCGCGGTCAGGTCTGCTGCGGCACTTGGAATCCCTGGCGTGGCCGTATCCGGCGAGCGTGCAGGTGCTGATCCATGACGAGGAAGATGACTGCTTCGGGCTGTGGATGATGCGCGACGGTGTGCTGGTCGAATTGCCGGTCCCGGGCCATAGGCGCCTGCACGGCCCAGCGCCGACAACCGATGAATTTCCGCCCGACCCGGGCCTGCTGTTGCGGACCGAAGCGACCGTGCCCACCGGCTTCTCGACGGACCGTCAGGACAAGCGCCCCGCCTGGTAACCCGAGTCAGCTACTGCAAGTTGATTGATGTCGGCCGACACCCGAGGTCAGGCCGACATCACGAGTTCAAGTTCAATAGTGGTGTTCGGGATCCACGATATACGTGAGAACCTCGGTCCAGCAGGAATTCTGGTTTTCCAGGGCGTCCGGATCAACGGAGGCCATCGTCTCCCGAATACGCAGACGTGTGGCTTCGAGTTCGGCCGTTCCGTTGGATTCCCAATCGTAGTTCGGGCTCTCGGCCTTGAGAAGGTACAGGAAGTGGACAAAGGATCGCAGGCTGCTGTTCACCAGGTAGATCTCATCATCCTGAGGCAGGCAGTAGACCTTCCCGCTGTCCGGGTCGAACGCGATATCGTCGTAGGGGAAGAGCCCAAGGCCGATCCAGCCGTCCGATCCGGGCGGGACATGGTCGAAACGGTCGGAGAGTTCCCCGGCCCATTCCTCGGCCGGTTCCAGTCGCTCGCCGATCCCGGCGTCCAAGTCGAACCACGGGTTTTCCCAGACCGGAATTCCCAGCGCTCGCAGCACTTCCCTGGCATCTGCGTTCGTCACAGGTCCGAGAATGCTCTCCGGCGATGTGACCAGTTCATTCGGCTCGAATACGCTCTCGAGCATGTCGCGGTTGAGGGGGCTGCTCATACGCTCCGGTCCTGTCATGGTCAGATAATCTGCGGCATTTTATCTACTCAGTTGAAGCTGGTCAAGGTAAGATCTCATGGCGGCGTTCCCGCGCTCCCTTGATTCTTTGTCGCCGTACTCGATGCTATGGCTCACCTGTGTTTCCGGGAATCTCTCCGCCATCCAGGAACTACAGTTCGCTCCGTCGCTGCAGGGTTCTCGTTCTGTATAGAGTTCACGTATTCGGCTCGGCTCCCCCTCTCTCAGAAAAGGTGTTCCGATCATTCGTTCCGAATGCCGGCGTCCGTTGCTGCGGGCCACGAGAACGAAGTCTCCGCTACCGTCGGCGCTGCGGACTCTCGCGGCCGCGTAGTTGTTGCTCGTAAATGTCCCGTCAGCGTTCCGAGTCCCGTAACTGTTGTCCGCGTGACGGGCGAGCTGGGTGGCGCGGGAAAGGTCGTTGCTGCCCAGGGGAACCTCCTGGGACGACGCCTGCGGCCGTGGATCGGTCCGCCCTTCCTGCTTGTTCTTGAGTTTGGCGTTCTGTTCGCCTCTGACCGGGCGTCCCAGCGACGTACTGTCGAGTCCGAGCCTCGCCCTGTCCTCGTCCGTCAGGTCGGAGTGGGAGCGGTCGGGGTTCAGCCGCCGAATGGTGCCGTCATCGGCCATGTGGTAAACGTGCTGTTCCTGGAGCCGGGGACGCTTGGCGATGTTCTCCAGTTCCGCCGCGTGCTTGGCGTCATTCTCCACATGATTGTCGGCGACCCGCTTCAGCCGCTTGCCCGTGTCGTGGTAGAGGCCCTTGACGGCCTCTCCGGCGTCCTTGCCGAGGGCTTTGGCCAGTTTGCCCGCGCCGTGCTCCAGCGCCTGGGTGATCTTGTTGGTCATTCGAAGCTCAACCCCGATGCCTTGGCGTGGAACTCCGCGGCGTGGGCGGCGACCGTCTCGGCGTGGCCGTGCATCAGCTCCGCGCGGGCATGGATCTCCGCAGGGTGGATGGAGAAGCCGGTCCCGAACCCGGCTGCGTCCGCGCCGCCGTCGGCGGGGACGCCGAGCGCGGACCGGGCGGCCTGGAACATCAGGCCGTTCACCGTTCGGCCTACGACCTCGACCAGCGGGTTGACGGCGGCTTCGATGACCTCGCCGATGATGTACTGCTCCAGCTGCTGTTCGAGGTAGTCGACGGCCTTCTCGGCCGCCTCCACGATCAGCGCCTCGGCGGCCTCGGCCAGTCCGAGGGTGGCGACGGCGGCCGCCTGGTCGGCCACGAACGAGGCTGCCAGGACGATGAGTTCGGCGATGGCGGCGCCCTTCATGGCGACGATGACATCGGCGGCGGCGTCCAGTGCGGTGGCCACCGTGCCGCATGCGGTGACCAGATCGGACATGTGGGTGGAGGACATCTGCCCCCACGTGGTCAGCAGGGCGTCGTAGGAGGCGCCCTGGTAGACGTCGGCCATCTTCGTGATGGTGGCCGTGGAGTCCTGGTGGGTCCCGTCCACCTTGGAGGCGAAGTCGCGTACGTGCGTGGCGAATTCGCGGACCTTGTCCTCGTTCACGTTCGGCCAGTTGATGCCGATGAACTGGAGTAACAAGACGACTTCGTCAGGCAGTTCGATCGCCAAAGTGCATGCCGCCGTCAAGTCTTGGCTCCCGTCAGAGTTGCGCGTGGGCGGACTGCGGGGGACAAGGAGAGGGCAAAGTTTTCGCAAGAAACGTTTTTGCACAGGCCGGTTGCCCAGGGCGACGGGTGCTACGCGCGCCGTGCTCGGGCATGCACGTCCCCGTCCGGGCCCCTACGGGTCTCACATCCGGCCCGGGTCCGGCGACGATCGCGGCCATGAGCCCACGCAACCGTCGATCGGAGCACGGTGATCCTCCCGTTCCGGTGGCGCGGCGAGACGAGCGACAGCCAACCCCAGCCTCTGATCAGGTGTCAACACCCGCTGTCTGTCTGTCTTTCGTAGGCTGCTGGCCCACTGGAGGAGGTCCTGAAGATAATTCTGCTTCTTTCATTGACAGCGGAAAATAAGGGACTTAGGTTCCGGCCATGCGCTCGACCAGCCGAACCGAGGCCTTCCCCGCCCACACGCCGGCCGCTTCCCAGATCTTCACCACCGTGCTGTCCCACGGCCCGCTCACGCGGTCGGAGATAGCGCGGCGGACCCGGCTGTCCGCCGCGGCGGTCACCAAGGCGGTCCGGCCCCTGATCGAGGCCGGCTACCTCCTGGAGGACGTCGACGAGGACGCGCGGCAGCCGTCCCTCGGCAGGCCGGCCAACCCGGTGCTGGTCGACGGCGGACGGGCGCTGTTCATCGGGATCAAGATGACGGGCGACGAACTCATCGGCGTACTCACGGACTTGTGCTGCCGCATCAGGGTCGCCCGGCATGTGCCACTCACCGCACGCGACCCCAGGGCGGTGCTGGCCTCGACCGCGGGGCTGGTGCAGGAGCTGCTGACGGAGGCCGACGGCTTCGGGGTGCGGGTCCAGGGGCTGGGCATCGCGGTCTCCGGTGACGTGGACCCGGCGGCGGGCGTGGTGCGCTACTCACCCTTCCTCGAATGGCGTGACGTACCGCTCGCCGAACTGGCCCGCATGACGACCGGGCTGCCCGTCACCGTCGACAACGATGTCCGGGCGCTGACCGTCGCCGAGCAGTGGTTCGGCGCCGGGGTCGGTCTGTCCGACTTCGCCGTGGTGACCGTCGGCGCCGGCATCGGCTGCGGTCTCGTGGTGCACGGGCAGGTGGTGTCGGGAGCGCACGGCGTGGCCGGCGAGATCGGGCACGTCCCCATCGACCCGGCCGGCCCCCTGTGCCACTGCGGCAACCGGGGCTGTGTGGAGGCGATCGCCGGGGACTCGGCGATCGTCAGCAGGGTCCGGGAGGTGACCGGCGTACCGGTCGCCGATGCCGCCCAGGCCCTGGACCTGGCCCATGACGGTGATCCCGGAGCCCGGGAGGTGTACGCGCGGGCGGGGGAGGCGATCGGCCGCGGCATCGCGACCGTGGCCAATCTGCTCGGTCCCGAGCGGGTGATCATCTCCGGCGAGGGACTGGCGGCCTACGACCTCTTCGCCGAGCAGATCCGCGGCGCCTTCGCCCAGGCCGCCTTCGGCTCGGCCGCGCGGTGCGACGTACAGACCCGCCCCCTGCCCTTCGAGGAGTGGGCGCGCGGGGCCGCGGCCACCGCCATCCAGTCCTTCATCCGGGCGGACGAGTGCTGACAGACGCCCCCATCCGTGACCGTCACGCAGCGATGCGCGGCCATCCGTACCGATTCCGCCCGTGTCCCGACCGTCCCCGCTGACACCTTCCCTGGAGGTCCGACCCATGTGGTCATCCTCGTACTCCACCATGCCCGAAGCCGCCCTGCGCTCCGGCCGGCGCACACTCAGAGCCGTGGTCGTCCTCGCCCTCACCGCGGGCGTCGCGACAGCTGTTCCGGCCGCCCAGGCCGGCAGCGCCACGCCCGCCACGCCCGCCGCGGCCGCTCCGATCGCCGCCAAGCCGTACATGGGCTGGTCGAGCTGGAGCATGCAGTCGTCGAAGTACCCGGGCCTCAACCCGGACGGCGACTACAGCTATCTGACCGAGGCGAACGTCCTGAAGCAGACGGACGCCCTCGCCGCCAAGCTCAAGAACTACGGCTACGAGTACGTCAACATCGATGCCGGCTGGTGGATGGACAAGAACTGGAAGCCCGGCTTCGACGAGTACGGCCGGCAGACGCCCGACCCGGTCCGGTTCCCCCACGGCATGAAGCCGGTCGTCGACCACATCCACTCCAAGGGCCTCAAGGCCGGCATCTACCTGCCCGTCGGCCTGGAGAAGGGGGCGTACGGCGACGGCAAGGTGCCCGTCCGGAGCGCCGCCGGCTGCACCACCGCCGACATCGTCTACTCGGACCTGCGCACCACCAACGGCTGGGACAGCGCCTACAAGATCGACTTCTCGAACCCCTGCGCGCAGAAGTACATCGACTCCCAGGCGCAGCAGTTCGCCGACTGGGGCTACGACTTCCTCAAGCTCGACGGCGTGGGCCCGGGCTCCTTCAAGAGCGGGGACCAGTACGACAACGTCGCCGACGTCGCCGCCTGGCAGCAGGCCATCGCCACCGCCGGCCGCCCGATCCACCTCGAACTCTCCTGGTCGCTCGACATCGGCCACGCCGCCGACTGGAAGCGGTACTCCAACGGCTGGCGCATCGACACCGACGTCGAGTGCTACTGCAACACCCTCGTCAGCTGGGAGAACTCGGTCGAGGACCGGTGGGACGACGCCCCGGCGTGGAGCAGCAAGGCAGGCCCCGGCGGCTGGAACGACCTCGACGCCATCGACGTCGGCAACGGAGAGATGGACGGCCTCACCAAGGCCGAGCGGCAGAGCTACCTGACGCTGTGGGCCATCAACAAGTCGCCCCTGTTCACCGGTGACGACCTCACCAGGCTGGACAGTTACGGCGTCTCCCTGCTCACCAACAAGGAAGTCATCGCGGTCGACCAGAGCGACTCGCCCGTGGCGCGTCCGGTCACCACGGTCGGCGACCAGCAGGTCTGGGCCGCCAAGAACTCCGACGGCGGCTACACCGTCGCCCTGTTCAACCTCGGCGACTCGCCGGCCTCCGTCACCGCCCACTGGGCCTCCCTGGGCTTCGCCGGCAACGCCGCCGTGCGCGACCTGTGGAACAAGGCGAGCCTCGGGACCCACAAGGACAAGATCACCGAGGCGCTGCCCGCACATGGCTCGCGGCTGTTCACGATCGCGCCCGGCGGCAGCACCCTGGCGACCACGAGCTACGAGGCCGAGGCCGCGGCCAACACCCTGTCGGGCAACGCCTCCGTCGCCGGATGCGACGCCTGCTCGGGCGGCAAGAAGGTCGGCAACCTCTACTCCGGCGGCAAGCTGCGGATCAACGACGTCACGGTGAGGAAGGACGGGATCTACACCGTCGGGATCGCCTACGTCAGCGGCGACCCGCGCTCGGTGACGGTCTCCTCCAACAGCGGCAACGGCAGCAGCCAGAAGTTCCCCTCCACGGGCGACTGGGGCACGGCCGAGACCGTCAGCGTGCAGCTGGCGCTGAAGGCGGGCTCCAACACCATCACCTTCGACAGCGGCAGCGGATACGCACCCGACATCGACAGGATCGTCGTTCCGCAGTCCGTCTGACCGGCACGAGCCGTCCCCGCACGAGCCGTTCCCCCGGATTGGGAGTGCACAACCGTGGACATCCAGCACACCGAGCACACCGAGCACACCGAGCACACCGAACCACCCGGCGACAGACCCAGCCGAAGGGGCTTCCTCGCTCTCGCCTCCGCTGTCGGCGCGGCCACCGCGCTCGGCGGGCTGCCCGCCTTCACCGCCTCGGCGGCCCCCGCGCGCCCCACCGGGTCGCCCATGCTGTCCGCGGCCGAGGCCGCGAGGAACCAGTTGTGGTGGCAGGCTCCCGGCTCCTCCCGCTCGATGATCGAGCAGGGACTGCCGGTCGGCAACGGGCGCCTCGGGGCACTCGCGGGCAACGATCCCTCCAACGAGCTTCTGATGATCACCGACGCCACCCTGTGGACCGGCGGTCGCAACGACAAGCCGCAGAGCGACGGCCAGTTCCCCTACGGCCGCGACGACTTCGGCTCCCTGACCCTGCTGGCCGAGCTCACCGTCGCCATCCCCGACCACGACCTGGGCAACGTCAACGACTACCGCCGCACCCTCGACCTGGCCCAGGGGCTGGTCAGCACCTCGTACGACATCTCCGGCGTGACCTACCGGCGGCAGGTCTTCGCCAGCCGCCCCGACGACGTCATCGTCCTGTACTTCTCCCAGCAGGGCGGCGGCTCCTACACCGGCACCGTCTCCCTCGCCGGCACTCACGGCGAGTCCACCACCGCCAACAGCGCCGGCCGGTACGCGTCGTTCGGTGCCTCGTTCGCGAACGGTCTGAAGTACGGCGCCGCCGTCACCGCCCGCAGCGGCACCGGCAGGGTCCGTGTCGACGGTACGTCGATATCGTTCAGCGGCTGCGAGGACCTCACCGTCGTGGTCAGCGGCGGCACCGACTACGCGCCGGACGCCGCCGCCGGGTTCCGCGATCCGTCCCTGGACCCGCAGCGCCTCGCCAGGACCAAGGTCCTCGACGCGGCCGGGCAATCGCAGCGCACACTGCTGCACACGCATGTCGCCGACTTCCGTGCCGTGTTCGGACAGCTGGACATCGACCTCGGCACGTCGTCCGCCGCGCAGCGCGAACTGGACACCTGGGAGCGGGTGCGGGCGCGCCACCGGGACGATGTCCCCGACCCGGAACTCGAAGCCGCCTACCTGCAGTTCGGCCGCTATCTGATGATCTCCGGATCGCGGGGCAGCCTGCCGATGGGCCTCCAGGGCCCGTGGCTGGACGGCAACGACCCGGACTGGATGGCCGACTACCACACCGACATCAACATCCAGATGAACTACTGGATGGCCGACCGGGCAGGTCTGTCCGACTGCTTCGACGCCTATACGGACTACTGCCTCGCGCAGCTGCCCGCTTGGACCGACATCACCCGGCGGCTGTTCAACGACCCGGCCAACAGGTACCGCAACTCCAGCGGCAGGATCGCCGGCTGGACCGTGGCCGTCTCCACCAACCCCTATGGCGGAGGCGGCTGGTGGTGGCACCCGGCCGGCAACGCCTGGCTCTGCCAGAGCCTGTTCGGGCACTACGAGTACACCCAGGACCGCGCCTACCTCAAGAAGATCTACCCCCTGCTCAAGGGGGCCGTGGAGTTCTGGGAGGCCCGCCTCGTCACCACGACCGTCACCGACGCGTCCGGGGCCGAGCGCGAGGTCCTGGTCGCGGACAGCGACTGGTCGCCGGAGCAGGGCCCGCTCGACGCCAAGGGCATCACGTACGCCCAGGAACTGGTGTGGAACCTCTTCGGCGACTACCGCACCGCGACCGAGGTGCTCGGCAGGGACACCGCCTACCGCAAGACCGTCGACGGCCTGCGTGAACGGCTGTACCTGCCCGTGGTCAGCCCCACGACCGGCTGGCTGGAGGAGTGGATGTCCCCCGACAACCTCGGCGAGACCACGCACCGCCACCTCTCCCCGCTCATCGGGCTCTTCCCGGGCGACCGGATCCGTCCGGACGACTCCACGCCCAAGGACATCGTCGACGGTGCGACCGCCCTCCTCACCGCGCGCGGCATGAACAGCTTCGGCTGGGCCAACGCATGGCGCAGCCTGTGCTGGGCGAGGCTGAAGAACGCGGAGAAGGCGTACCGGCTCGTCGTCAACAACCTGAAGCCGTCGGAGGGCGGCAGCAACGGCACCGCGTTCAACCTCTTCGACATCTACCAGGTGGAGCAGGGCCGGGGCATCTTCCAGATCGACGCGAACCTCGGTACCCCCGCGGCGATGATCGAGATGCTGGTCTACTCGCGGCCGGGACGGGTCGAGCTGCTGCCCGCGCTGCCCGCCGCCTGGGCGGCGTCCGGCTCGGTGTCCGGCGTGGGCGTCCGGGGCGGCTTCGTCGCCGACGTCGGCTGGAAGAACGGCAAGGTCACCCGGGCGACGCTGAAGAGCGTCGGCGGCCGTGACACGACCGTCGTCGCGGGCGGCGCCTCGCGGAAGATCAGCCTCAAGCCCGGCGAGTCCGTCACGCTGAGGAACTTCGGATGAGCGCCGCCTCGTACCGGCGCCGCGCGGTGGGCGTCGTCCCGATGCTGCTCATGGCGATCTGCGGGCCCATGACGGTCTCGTCGGCGGCCCAGACACAGGCCCCGGCGGGCGGCACCGTGGCGACCCCGGTCGCCGCGAAGGCAAAGCACTCCGTGGTCACCTGGGGCGCGAGCGCCGACCGGCAGGGCGCCGGCCCCGCCGATCGCAGCTACCGGCTGATCGTGCGCACCAGCGTGGGCGGCACGAACATGCGTATCCGGCTGTCCAACGCCTTCGGCGACCACCCGGTGACCTTCGCGAGCGCGTACGCCGGGCTGCGCGAGCAGGGTGCGGAGCTGGTCCGGGGCTCCAACCGGCGGCTGACGTTCGGAGGTGCCGCGTCCGTCACCGTCCCGGCCGGCGAGACCGTGCTCAGCGACCGACTGCCCGGGAAGCTGGCCGCCCAGAGCGATCTGGTCATCAGCCTGTACGTGACGGGCGCCCAGGGACCGACGACCGGTCACAGCATGGCCATGCAGACCAACTACGCGACCGCGGGCGACCACGCCGCCGAGGAGGGGGCGGCCAACTGGACCGATCCGATGGGGTCCTGGTACTGGCTGGACGCCGTCGATGTGGAGACGTCCACGGCGATCGGCTCGCTGGTGGCCCTCGGCGACTCCATCACCGACGGCTGGCAGTCGAGCACCGACCTGGACCGCCGCTGGCCCGACTACCTCTCCCGCCGGCTCCAGCGGGCGGACACCCCCGTCAAGGGTGTCGCGAACGAGGGAATCTCCGGGAACAAGGTGCTCGCGGACGGCGCCGGGCAGAGCGCGCTGAACCGTCTTGGCCGCGATGTGCTCTCCCATCCCGGTGTGCGCACGGTGTTCCTCTTCGAGGGCGTCAACGACATCAAGGCGCACTCGGGTGTCACGGCCCAGGACCTGATCGACGGCTACCGGGAGATCATCGAGCAGGCACACGCGGCGGGCAAGTGCGTCGTCGGCTCGACCATCGCCCCCTTCAAGGGCTGGTACGAATGGGACGCGGCAGCGGAGTCCGTACGCCTTGAGGTCAACCGGTTCGTCCGGGACAGCGGCGAGCTGGACGCGGTGACCGACTTCGACGGGATCCTGCGGAACCCCTACGACCACGAAAGGATCTCTCCGCTCTTCGACAACGGAGATCACCTGCACCCCAACGACAAGGGGATGCAGGCGATGGCCGACGCGGTCGGCATCGAGAGCCTGACCTCCTGCTGAGAACGGGCCCGGCGGCCGCGCGGACGCGCGGACGCCGGGCCCGTTGCCGAGGCCTCCACCGTCCAGCAGTAGGTGGCCGCTGTCCGGGCGCCCTGTCCGCCGGGCAGTGCGGCAGCGTCGACTTGCCCGACCCCGAGGGGCCCCTCACGGCCACGGACTCGCCCGCCCGCACGGAGATGTCCACCGCGTCGTTCTTTCGGCCGAGGCCGTGCGACAAGGGCCGCCCCTACGCTGCCAGTTGTGCGAGACCGAGATGATCAGACTCCCCTTTCCCGGCTGTCCCGCCGCACCGCCCTCACCGCGCTGGCGGTGGTCATGGCGCTGCTGTGGGTGCTCGATGTGGCCGGCATCCAGTCCACCTCCGGACTCGAAGGCAACGGCGTGTGGTGGAGGGCGGCCCCGGGTCTCGTGGCCGCCGTCGTGTTGCTGCTGCCGGGCAGACCTCCCGCACTGACCTGGGGCGCGGGCGCCGCGGTGCTCGTATCCTGGGCGATCACGCTGGCCCTTCTCACGTCCGTGGCACCGACGTTCGCCGGCTGGGGCCTGCTGGAGACGCTGTGTCTGCTGCTCCTGCTGGTACGTACGGCGAAGGACGTGTCCGAGCCCTGGCAGGCCGCCATGCTCGGCACCGCACTGGGCGTCGCCGTGATCGCGGCACCGATGCGGCTGAACGAGGACGGCAACGTCGTCTTCTCCTTCCTCCTGACCTTCCCCACGGGCGGCGCCGTCGCCCTCGGCTGCTATCTGCGCAGCCTCGACGACCGCAGAAGGCGCGCCGTCGCCGACACCCGCCAGAGCGAACGCCTCGAACTCGCCCGCGAGCTGCACGACTTCGTCGCCCACCACGTCACGGGCATCGTGGTCCAGGCCCAGGCCGCCCGGGCGATCCGTGAAAGCGCGCCCGAGCAGGTGGACCCGCTGCTGCGCCGCATCGAGCAGGCCGGGTCCGAGACCCTCCAGTCGATGCGCAAGCTGGTCCGCGTGCTGCGCGAGGACGACGCACGGACGGTGCGGCCGGGGGAGCTCTTCGCCGAACTGGGCGAACTGGTCGCCGCGTTCTCCGAACGCGACGCCCCCGCCACCCTCCTGGTCGGGGCCGGGGCCCGGCAGGCGCGGCCCGACCCCGAGGTGGAGACCTCCGTGCGGAACATCGTGCGCGAGGGGCTGACGAACGTACGCCGCCACGCGTCGGGTTCACCGTCCGTCTCCGTGCGGGTCGGCCTGTCGGACGAGGGCCCGGACGCGGATGCCCGGCGGCTTCGGGTGGAGGTGCACAACGCGCCACCGCCGGGGCAGCCGGCGCAGAACGCCGAACCTCTCGGCGGACGTGGCGGCCTCGGCCTCGTCGGGCTGACCGAACGCACCGAAGCCGTCGGCGGCACTCTGCACGCGAGCCGGGCCGAGGACGGCGGTTGGAGGCTGACGGCGGAGTTCCCGCTGCGCGGCGCTGTGACAGGATCACCCGCATGACCGACGCCGGCGGATCAGCGAGACGTATCCGGGTCCTGATCGCCGACGACCAGGAAATGGTGCGCACGGGCTTCCGGTTGATTCTCCATACCCAGCCCGGCATCGAGGTCGTGGGCGAGGCCGCCGACGGCGCGGAGTGCGTGGAACTGGCCAGGAAGCTGCGCCCCGACGTGTGCCTGGTCGACATCCGGATGCCGAAACTCGACGGGCTGGAGGTGACCCGGCTGCTCGCGGGCCCGAAGGCCGTCGACCCGCTGCGCGTGGTGGTCGTGACCACCTTCGACCAGGACGACTACGTCTACGGGGCGCTGCACGGCGGCGCCTGCGGGTTCCTGCTGAAGGACGCCGGCCCCGCGCTGCTGGTGGAGGCCGTACGCGCGGCGGCGCGCGGCGACGCGCTGGTCTCACCCGCCGTGACCGTACGGCTGCTGGAGCGGATCGGCGAACAGCGGCCCGCCGCCCGGGCCGAGGCGTCCGACAGTCCGCTGACGGCACGGGAACTCGATGTGGTCCGGCTGGTCGCCGACGGGCGGACCAACCAGGAGATCTGCGGCGAGCTTTTTGTCTCGCTCTCCACCGTCAAGACCCATATGGCGTCCGTACAGGCCAAGTTGAAGCTCCGGAACCGCGTGGAGATCGCCGCCTGGGCGTGGCGCTGCGGTGTGGTCGGCGACCGCTGATCCGGTCGCCGACCACACCGCCCGGCGGATGGCCGGCTGCTGCTCGCCCTTCCCCGCCACTTCCCGGTCTCTTGCCGCCCCGGCCTACTTCGTAAGGCCGTAGTCGAAGCTCACCCTGTCGCCCGTCACTCCGGTCACGGAGATCAGCATCGTCCTGCTCTCACCCTTGAAGACAGCGGTGCACTCCACGGTGTCGTCCATCTTCGGGCGCAACCCCCGCGGGCAGCTCACGGACTGCGGCCCGTCCTGGACGAAGGGGATGGCGTAGTTCTCCCTGGCCAGCTTCTCGACCTCGGTGCGCGACACCATGCGATCCGCTCCGCCCGCGGTGGCGACCGACGAGTTGTCCATCGCGTTCCACGCCACCACGACGCCTCCCGCCAGTACTGCGGCCACGGCCAGGGCAATGACGATGCGCTTCATGCGGTGCTCCTCGGGTCGCGTTGCGGCCGGTCCCTGCCGGCCGTCGTACTCAGAGCCTCCTCCCGTGCCCGCCCCGCCGCCTCGGCACAACGGCCGGTTGCGAGCCCCGTCCTCGGCCGAAAGGACGAGGGCTGGTCGCCGCCGGTTCGGGGCGGTCGGCTACTTCGGGCTGAAGGTGATCACCGGGGTGTAGTCGCTTCCGGCGTTGAATTCCACCCGTTGGGTGCCGCTCGGTGCTCCGATGCCGCTCAGCGGCAGCGTCCAGGTCCGCGTGGAGCCGCTGACCGTCATCGTGGGACCGGCCGCGGCCGCGGTCCAGCTCCAGCCGGTCGACCTGCTCCGGTAGAGGGAGCCGTTCTCGATCATGTAATCGGCGCCCAGGGCCGAGGGCGACGGATAGGGGAGCTGGTAACCGGTCGTGGTGTCGCCGTCGGTGTTGATGAAGACGTGATAGTAGCTCTGCGGGGTCTTGAAGGTCGCCCGGAAGGTGACGGTTCCGGAGGGCCTGCAGGCCGAGTAGCCGGTGATGGCGCCGGAGCCCGCGGTGGCGGTGCAGGAGGTGCCGTCATCGCTGCCGCCCGACCCGGCGTGGGCACGCTGGGTACCGTCGGCGTCGGCGTCGGCGCCGATGCCGACGGCCGGGGTGGCGGACGGCTGGGCCGGTGCGGCTGTGCGGGTACCGCCGTCCGTGGCGGATCCCGTGGTCGGTGACTGCGGCGACGCGCTCGTGCTGTCCGCCGACGGTGAGGTGGACGGCGGGGGCGGGCCGAGTCGGCTCGGTGTGCTCTCGTACGGGCCGTCACCACGGGTGGTGTGCGGTTCGGTGCCCGGCAACGACGCCGACGGCCGGGTGTCACCGGCGCCGGCCACGAGGAAGGCGCCGCCGATCAGCACGGCCCCGGCCACGGCGGCGCCGGCCAGCAGCGCTGCCCGGGGTAACCGCCGTTCCGCCGGGGGGTGAAGGGCGGCTTCGGCCGTGTCGTCGGCCGCCCGGTCCGGCGGGGCGACGGCGAGCTCCGCCACGAACGTGGCCGCCGCCGCGGACATCGGCGGCGCCGTGGCCTCGGGCTCCGGCGCGGGCCCGGAGCCGTCCTGGGACCTGGAACCCGGCCCGGCGACGCCGGCGGACGCCGCGGCGATCGCCGACGGTCCCTTTGACCGGCGTGGCAGCGGAGCCTGCACTGTTTGGCGCCCTTTCAGGAGAGCGCTGCCGAACATATCCGGCGGCGCCGAGTCGCCGATCGTACCGGGGTCCGAAACGGTTCAGAGGTCGAACGTGTGCACCGGTTCGTGTCGAGCCGGGACGAGGCGGTCACAGCCTCCGTCCTGTCTTCACCCGGTGGTCGCTCAGCCGGTGAGCTGCCGGGCGCGGGCGTACGCCCAGCCCAGCAGCCCGCCGGTGACCACCGCGCTGGTGAAGGCCATCGCTGTCGTCGCCGCCGCGTTCGCGGCGTGCAGCGCCAGTAGGTACGGGACGGTGAGCAGTACGATCGCGGCGAGTGGCCCGGCCGCGTACCAGACCAGGAACAGCACGGGGCCTGCGCTGCCGGTGGGGGACTGGGCCGCCGGGGACATCAGCAGATGGTGTTTGGTCGCCCCCCTGCAGGCGTTGACCAGGCCCGCCGCGACCAGGACGGGTACGGCCAGCGGTGCGAGTGCGGCCCGCGCGCCGCCGCCGAGCGGAAGGACCACCGCGGCGGCGGCGCACGAGATCAGCAGGGCGACCGCCCCCGGTGCTATCGCATGACGCATCATCAGGTTCGCGAAGGGGTACGGCGCCCACGAGCCGCGGCGGGTGTCGTCGGTCTCCAGGCGCGCGGATTCCAGGAGTTGGGCGACCGCCAGGTATCCGAGGCCCAGCGCCGCGAGGGTGGCGGCGACCGCGGTTCCCCCGTGCGCGTTGGCCGCCAGCGCCGCCCCCAGGACGGAGAGCGCGGCGAGCAGCACGCACTTGACCGTACGGACGGGGGTCCGCAGCAGTGCCAGGCAGTCACGCCACGGCACCGCCAGGCCGGCCCGGCGCGGCGCCCGGAGGCGGAACCGGGCGGGGCGGCCGCTGCCCGTCGCCCCGGCCGCGACCTGGCGCGCGGTACGCAGCTCGACCGTCAGCAGCGCGTTCATGACCCCGGACGAGGTACGCGACCGCTGCCGTACCGCGTCGAGCGGGAGGCCGCGGCGCACGGCGCGGTGGGCGAGCGTCAGGGAGCCGAAGGTCAGCGCCAGCAGCAGACCGGCGGCGACAGGACCGCCGGGCACCGCGGCGGGTGTGGGGGACAGCGCCGCGATCCCCGCCCAGCCCCACGGGCCCGACCACAGCTCGGCCCGCTCCAGCCAGGGCACGGTGTGGCCGTCGGCGGCCAGTGCGGTCTGTCCGGCGAGCGCGAGGACCACCACGGACAGGTACGGGGTCAGCGAGCGCGCCCACCCGGCCACCCGGGTGCTGTTCTCGACGGCGACGCCGAGCGCCGTCGCGAGCAGCGGCAGGCAGGCCGCGCCCGTGAGGCACCAGGCGAATCCCGCCACCAGGCCGACCCGGGCGGTGAGTCCCAGCGTGGCCATGCCGATCGCGGCGGTCAGCACCCCCAGGCCCAGCGCGGCCGAGCAGGACAGCCAGAACCACGGCCGCAGAATCCGTCCGACACGTACCGGTTGGGCGAGCAGCCAGTCGATGCTTTCGCGCGGCGGCACCACGGGACCGCGCCACAGGCTGTCACGGGCGCCGACCAGCAGGCACCCCGTCGCGAGCGCGCAGATCCCGGCGGGCATCGCCGACAGGATCGCCGGGCCGTGACCGGTGTAGTCGGCGCCCATCGACGTCTCCAGGAACATGCCCATGGTGGGCAGGACTCCCCATACGACGGCGATGATCAGCACGCAGTAGACGACATAGCCGATCTGGCCGGCACGTCTGCGCCGGTGCGGTGCGCGCAGGTCGCGCAGCAGCCGCAGCGCCTCGTCGGTCCAGTCGTCCTCCTCCACGGACCAGTCGGCCGCCCGTTCCCCGGCGGGCTGACCGGCGGTGCTCACCTGGCCTCGCCGTCGGAGCCGGTGAGCCAGGACACGTGTGCGGAGTCCGTGTCGGTCAGCACCTCGGCGGGCGTGCCGTCCGCGATGAGCCGGCCGTCGCGCAGCACCAGCGCCCGGTCCGCGACCGCGCGGGCGAGTTCCGCGTGGTGGGTGACGAGCAGCACGCCCACCCCCTGCTCGGTCTCCGAGCCGATCAGCTCGGCCAGCCGCTGCCGGGCTCCGGGGTCAAGACGCTGTTCGGGCTCGTCGAGCAGCAGCAGGTCCCGCGGACGTACGAGGGCGGAGGCGAGCAGCAGCGACTGCAGCTGCCCCGACGACAGTGCGGAGGGCAGCGCCCCGGCATGCTCGCCGAGCAGCCGCTCGGCGAGTACGTGATCGATCCACTCCTCGGCGTCGGCCACCCCGTGCGCGACCGCCACCAGCTGGAGGTGCTCCCGGACGGTCAGGTCCGGGTAGCAGGCGGCGGTGTCCCCGACGACGGCCACCCGGGCACGGACCCGGGGATCGTTCTCGTTCATCGGCAGGCCGTCGAAGACGACGGTGCCGGTGGTCGGAGTGTCCCGGGCGGCGGCGATCCGCAGCAGCGTGGACTTGCCGGATCCGTTGTGGCCGAGCAGCGCGACGCATTCGCCCGCGTCGAGCGAGAGGTCGACGCGGTGCAGTACCTCCCGCCGGTCGTAGGTACGGCTGACGCCGTTCAGTTGCAGCAGGGGTACGCCCACGGACCGGACTCCTAGAAGGCCACGGAAGATGTCGGACTCCGGCCATTGTCCACTCCGGCCCCGGGACGGGTCCGCCCGGTGCGGTGCGGTGGGCGGTCCGGGTCACACGAGGCGCTTACGGCCCCACAGGATGACGAACGCCGCGATGGCGGCGGTCAGGGCGAGCAGCACCGAGGCGCCGAACCACTGCATGGAGGACATCTGGGAGATGGGGATGTAGTCGACCGCCCAGCCGACGACGTGTGCCTTGTCCAGGCAGGCGTTCGTGGCCTTGTCCGTCGCCTCGGCGCAGCTGCCCCAGCCGATGAGGTCGCCGGAGGAGGTGAGGTAGGACTGGTCCACGGCGTAGGCGCCGTCGGGCAGGGCCGGGAAGGCTTCGGACCCGACACCGTGGTGGGTGGTGATGGTCAGGACGTGCCCGAGCGACATCCGGAAGTGCGACCAGACCAGCTGCACGGCGACGGCGAAGCCGAAGGTGACGACCATGGACATCAGGGTGCGGCGCAGCAGCATGCCGATCGCCACGCCACCGACGACGGTGAGCAGGGAGAGCGCCGCGGGCACGGGCCCGGTGCTGTCGAAGGCGGGGCCCTCGTTCCAGCTGAGGATGTACGACGAGGTCCTGATCGGCGACCACCACCAGGCGAACGCGACGGAGACCGCCGTGGTGCACACCACGACCATGAGCGCGGTCACGCCGAGCTTGGTGGTGAGCCATCGGACGCGGCTGGCGGACTGGGCGTTGACCAGTTTGGCGGTGCCGGTCTCCAGGTCGCCGGCGAGCAGCGGCGCTCCCAGGAAGACACCGAGCAGGATGGGCGCGAACCCGAGCGCCAGGGCGGCCGTGTCGAGCGGCCGCTGGTTGAACCTCTCCTCCCAGCCGGACTTCAGGTGAGGCCAGCCGTATCCGTCGAGGTACGTCAGCATCTGGTGGCGTTCGTAGACGATCACCGCGACGCTCACCGCGGTGGCGGCCAGGAGGGTCCAGTAGGCGGCGCGGTGCTGGCGCCAGACGAGCCAGTTCATGCCGCTGAGCCGCAGGCCGCGGCCGCGGCCGCGTTCGGCGGAGGCGGGGCCGGAATCGGAGGCGGAGCCGGCGGGGGCGGGGCTGCCGGTGCTGGTCATGGTGCTCATGCCGCCACCGCCTGGGGGCCGACCTGGGAGGTGGGACTGATCAGGGACGGCGCCTGGGGGGAGCGCAGATAGGCGAGCAAGAGTTCCTCCAGGTTCGGGGAGTCCGCCTGCCAGGGACCGCTGACCGGTCCGTCGGGGCGGATCAGTGCCGTGAACTGCCTTCCGCTGGTGCGGGTTTCGATCACGGTGTGGCGCGCGAGGTCCGGGGGCGCCTGCCCGTCGGAGCAGACTCCGGTGAGCAGGGTGTGGGCGGTGAGGAGTTCGTCGACCTCACCGGCCATGCGCAGCCCGCCGTCGGCGATGACCAGCAGGTAGTCGCAGGTGTTCTCCAGCTCGGCGAGCATGTGGGTGGACATCAGCACGGTGGTGCCGTGCTCGGCGGCCTCGGCCAGCAGGGTGCCCATCAGCTCGTGGCGCACCAGCGGGTCGAGGTCGGACATCGGCTCGTCGAGGAGCAGCAGGTCGGGACGCTTGCCGAAGGCGACGGCGAAGGCCACCCGGGTGCGCTGGCCGCCGGAGAGGGTGCCGATCTTCGCCTCGAAGGGCACATTGCCCGCGCGGACGATGTTCTCGGCGGCCTTCTGGTCCCAGCCGGGGTTCAGTTCGCGGCCCAGGCGCAGGGTCTCGGCGACGGTGAAGCGCCGGAACAGCGGCTTCTCCTGGGCGAGGAACGCGGTGCGCCGGCTGGCCTGCGCGGACTGCGGGGCCGCGCCGAACACCCGCAGGGTGCCGGTGGTCGGCTCCAGCAGGTTGGCGGCGATGGCCATCAGCGTGGTCTTGCCGGCGCCGTTGGGGCCCACCAGGCCGCAGATCCGCCCGGCCGGCAGCCGGAAGGAGCAGTCCCGCAGTGCCCAGCCCCGGCGGTACTTCCTGCCGACCCCGTGGGCTTCTATCGCGGACTCGTCCGCCGGGTCGCCGTGGCCCGTCCTGTTGCTCGTCATCGCTGTCCCTCGTTCCCGGCGGCCGCCTTGGTCCCGGCGTACCGCTCCTCCATCACCGACGTGACCAGCGCGGTCACGTCCTCCTGCTCCAGACCTGCTTCGCGGGCCCGGTCCATCCATGTCTCCAGCTCGCCGCGCAGCGGTGAATCCGCCGCCGTCTGCGGACGGGCCAGCGACTGGCGCACGAAGGTGCCCAGCCCCGGTCGCGGTTCGACCAGGCCCTCCCGCTCCAGCTCGCGGTACGCCTTGAGCGTCGTGTTCGGGTTGACCGCGCAGGTCTCGGCGACCTCCTTGGCCGTCGGCAGCTGGTCCCCGGGCATGAGTACGCCCAGCCGCAGCGCCTGCTTGGTCTGCTGAACGATCTGCTGATAGGCGGCGACGCCGCCCCGCCGGTCAATGCGGAACTCCAACCTCCATCACCACCCTTTAGCTAGTCGACTAGTGGATTGATGATGGAGTACGGATCGCGAACCTGTCAAAGCCCTGTGGTCAGCGCATGCCGGAGGCCCTCCCGTCGTGATCGGCGGAAGGGCCTCCGAGGTGCGTCGGGTCCGAGTCCCGTGCCGGACGCGGTCCGGTCAGTCGCGGGTGGTGGTGCGCAGGTCGATGCCGTGGGGGTGGGCGTCGGTGGCCACTATCCGGGCCGCCAGCCGGGTCAGCAGCTGCCGGTCGGACTCGGGCAGCGGCGCGACGGCCAGCTCGATCCGCTCGCCGAACCGGGTGGCGACCTCTTGGGCGAGCTGCCGGCCGCTGTCGGTGATGGACACCTGGAACACGCGGCGGTCGGTCGCGCTGACGGTGCGCGTGACCAGACCGCGGCGCTGCGCGCGGTCGACCAGGCCGCTGACCGAGGACTTGTCCAGGCCGAGATGCCGGCCGAGTTCGTTCATCGTCGGCTCCCGGTCCCGGAGCACTCCGAGCAGTCGCGTCTGGATGATCGACAGGTCGTGCCGCCCCGCGATCCCGGCCAGGGCGTTGTGCACCAGGAACGACAGCTGGGCGAGGGCGTCCACCATGTCGTGGTCCCCGCCGGCGGGTGACGGTGTCTGCGGGGGTGGCGTGCCGTTGGTCGACGTCATATCCCGATTCTACTTGCGAAGGTACGTGGCACCAACTAAATTAATACGTGGCACGAACCAATTTGTGAGGAGCCTTCACATGGACATCCACGCCGCCGTGGTCAGCTCGTTCGACGCCCCGCCCCGCTACGGACCCTTCGACCTGCCGGCCCCCTCCGGCCCCGATCAGGCGCTCGTCGACGTCCTCGCGACGGGCCTGCATCCACGGGTGCGTACGGGTGCGTCGGGCAGCCACTACACCAGCACCGGCAAGCTGCCGATGGTCCCCGGCGTCGACGGGGTCGGCCGGCGCGAGGACGGGCGGCTGGTGTACTTCGTCGCCGATGACGACCTCGTCGGCCCGATGGCCACCCGGACCGTCATCGACACCCGCCGCAGCGTCGTGCTGCCCGACGGCGCGGACGTGGTGAAGATCGCCGCGGCGATGAACCCGGCCATGTCGGCGTGGGTGGCGCTGCGCCGCCGCGTCCCGATCGAGTCCGGGCAGTCGGTGCTGATCCTCGGCGCGACCGGCAACGCCGGCCGGATGGCCGTCCAGGTCGCCAAGCGGCTGGGCGCCGGCCGGGTCGTCGGCGCCGGCCGTGACCTGACCCGCCTCGCGACCCTGCCGGGGCTCGGCGCCGACGCGACCGTCGCGCTCACCGACGACGCCGACGCCACCGCCGCGTCGCTGGCCGAGGCCGCCGCCGAGGTCGACCTGGTCGTCGACTACCTGTGGGGCAGGCCCGCCGGTGACGCGATCATGGCGCTGCTGCGGGCCCGCGCCGACCGCGGCCGAGCCCTGAACTGGATCCAGATCGGCTCCATGGCCGGTCCGACCGTCGAACTGCCGTCGGTGGCGCTGCGCTCGGCCAACTTCCGTCTGCAGGGCAACGGCCAGGGCGCGGTGTCCACCGGGGCGTACCTTGCCGAACTGCCGTCACTCATCGACGAGATCGAGGGCGGCGGCATCGCGGTCACCACCCGTGCGGTACCCCTCGCCGACACCGGAACCGCGTGGACCACGCCCGAAATCCCGGGCGTGCGCACCGTCCTGGTGCCCTGACCGTCCGTGGGCGCGGGGTCTCAGGGGCTGGTGGGTGGGGTGCCCGCGCCGGGGGTGATCAGGCCGGTCTCGTAGGCGACGACGACGGCCTGTGCGCGGTCGCGCAGGTGGAGTTTGGCCAGGATGCGGGCCACATGCGTCTTCACGGTCGCCTCGCTCAGCCCGAAGCCCGCGGCGAGTTCGGCGTTGCTCAGGCCTTTGGCGAGGGACTGGAGGACTTCGAGTTCGCGGGGGGTGAGGGCGGACAGGTCGCGGTGCAGGGTGGTGGCCCGGTCGTCGCGGGAGGCGAAGCGTTCGATGAGGCGGCGGGTGATGGCCGGTGCGAGCAGGGCGTCGCCGGAGCGGGCGAGGCGCACGGCGGCCACGAGGTGTTCGGGGGTGACGTCCTTGAGGAGGAAGCCGCTGGCGCCGGCGGTGAGGGCGGCGTAGACGTAACGGTCGAGGTCGAAGGTGGTCAGGATGATGACGCGGGGCGGGTCGGGCACGGTGCCGGAGAGAATGCGCCGGGTGGCTTCGAGGCCGTCGGTGCCGGGCATCCGGATGTCCATGAGCACCAGGTCGGGGCGGGTGCGGCGGACCGCGTCAATGGCCTGGTCGCCGTCGGCGGCCTCGCCGACCACCTCGATTCCGTCGGCGGCGAGGATCATGCCGAAGCCGGTACGGACCAGTGCCTGGTCGTCGGCGATCACCACGCGCGGCGGCTCGGCCGTACGGCTCCCGCTCATCACTGCTCCTCGACCGGTATGACGGCTCGGACACGATAGCCGCCGGTGGGGCGCCTGCCGGCCTGGAGGCTGCCCCCGTAGACGGCGAGGCGTTCGCGCAGGCCGATCAGGCCGCGGCCGTCGCCGGAACCGGCCGGGGCCGCCGGGGTGCCGCCGGTGTCGGCCACCTCGACGTGTACCGCGCCGGGGGTGTAGCCGACGGTGACCTGCACCAGGGCGCCCGCCGCGTGCTTGACGGTGTTGGTCAGCGCCTCCTGCACCACGCGGTACGCGGCCAGGTCGGCGCCGGCCGGAAGCGGTGCCGGGGTGCCGGTGACGGTCAGTTCGACGGGGACGCCGGTGTCGCGTATCCGGTCGGTGAGGGCCGCCAGTTGGCCCAGGCCCGGCTGCGGGGCCAGGTCGGCGGTGCCGGCCGGGTCGGGGCCGTCACCGGTCATGGTGAGCAGGCCCATGACATGGCGCAGTTCGGCCATCGCGGTGCGCCCGCCCGCCTCGACGGCCAGCAGCGCCTCGCGGGCCCGGTCGGGCGCGGCGTCCATCACCTTGCGGGCCGCGCCCGCCTGGATCACCATCACGCTGACGTTGTGGGTGACGACATCGTGCAACTCGCGTGCGATCCGGGCGCGTTCACTGTCGACCGCGAGCCGGGTCTCGGCCTTGTGCTGCGCTTCGAGGGTACGTACGCGCAGTTTCCAGGTGTGGATCGTGTTGGCCGCCAGCCCGCCCCCGAGCAGCGCGAGGAAGGGGACGAAACCGGACGTGATGTAGGGGACGTTCGTGTCATGGGCGTCGGCGACCAGGGCGGCGCCCACCACCAGACTCGCTATCGCGCGCACCCGGTACGGGCTGTACACGGCGGCGCTGTACGCGGCGATCACGCAGGAGACGAACGTGTACAGCGAGGTGTTGCTGCCGGGAGCCGTGCGCTGATGGAACAGCAGCGTCGCGCCGATCACCATCCAGAACGCCGTCAGGGGACACCGCCGGCGTACGACCAGGGGAAGCGCGGTCAGCACGGCCAGCATCACCTGCCAGGGCTGGACGGCCGCCAACTGCGGTGCGAGGTCGCCCGGCAGGGGCGGCTCCGGCGGCGCCGGCACCCCGCCCGCCGGGAAGGGCACCATCTCGACGCCGGCGTCACCCTGCCGCAGGGCGGCGGTCGCCGTGCAGACGCCCAGGACGAAGGCGAGGATGGCGTCGGCCGCCCAGGCCCACGGGGACGGGCGTGGCGGCGGGCTCGTCTCGCGCAGCAGCGCCACCACGCTGCCCCGCCACCGCTGAACGATCTCGGCCCCGCCCATGCGCCCAGTGTCGCAAGCCTTCGGGCCCGGCCACATCCCTCCCGGTGCGGACGGGCGCTACACCGTCCGCGTACATCGCGGGGATGACATGCCCGACGGGTCGTCCCGGCGCGGTAGCCGACTTGGCCACCACGGGTGACGCCCCGGGCACCGGCCCGGGCCTAGCGTCGGGCCGCATCGTCGACCACCCGCCTGTGGAGGCCCCGTGACAGCGACAACGGCAACGGCAACGGCAGCACCCCTCATCGACATCCGCGAGGTGAGCAGGACGTACGGGGAGGGGCCACCCGCTCTCGACGGCGTGACGCTGAGCGTGCGCGCCGGGGAGGCGCTGGCCGTGCTCGGGCCGTCGGGCAGCGGCAAGTCGACGCTGCTCAACCTGATCGCCGGACTGGACCGGCCGAGCACGGGCAGTGTCACCGTCGACGGGCTGCGGGTGGACGAGCTGGGGGAGGCCGCGTCGGCGAAGTACCGGCGGGCCAGGATCGGCATGGTCTTCCAGTTCTTCAACCTCCTGGACGACCTGACCGTCACCGACAACGTGCTGCTGCCGGCCCAGCTGGCCGGAATGCCCCGGGCCGCGGCCCGTACCCGCGCCGCCGGCCTGCTGGAGTCCCTCGGCATCGGCCGGCACGCCCGCGCCCACCCCGGCAGGCTGTCCGGCGGGGAGCGCCAGCGGGTCGCGGTCGCCCGGGCGCTGATGAACCGCCCGGCGCTGCTGCTGGCCGACGAGCCGACGGGCGCGCTGGACACCGCCTCCGGCGAGGACGTCCGGCGGCTGCTGGCCGAACTCAACGCGGACGGCCAGACGATCGTGCTGGTCACCCATGATCTGGGCCTGGCCGAGTCCAGCGCGACGCGCACCGTCGAGCTGGTCGACGGCCGGATCGTCCGGGACGTCCAGCACGTCCGGCACCCGGCGGCGGTGACCCGATGAGCGCCCTGGGCCGGGTGGTACGCGCCGGAGTCGGGCGGCGGCGCGTGCAGACCGCAGTCATGATCCTGACCACGCTCATGGCCGTCACCGCGTCGGTCCTGGCCGCCGGGCTGCTCGTGGCGTCACAGGCGCCCTTCGACCACGCCTTCGCCAAGCAGAACGGCGCCCATCTGACCGGGCAGTTCGACGGGGCGAAGGTCACCGCCCGGGAACTCGCGGCCACCGCGCACGCGTCCGGCGTGACCGCAGCGGCCGGACCCTTCCGGACCCTGTCACTGCGCCCGCGTACGGCCACGGACTCCGACGCGCTCCCGGCCGGCACCGAGCTGCCGCCGCTGACCGTGGCCGGCCGGGCGGATGCCGGAGGGCAGGTCGACGCTCTCAGCCTTGTCGCGGGCACCTGGGCCACCCGGCCCGGCCAGATCGTGCTGGCCTACGACGGGCTCCCCCTGCAGCCGGGCGCGCGGCTGGACTTCCCCGACCTGCCGGGCAGTCCGACGCTGACCGTGGTCGGGCTGGCCCGGTCGGTCACCGGCACCGCCGAGGCCTGGGTGACCCCCGCGCAGGCCGAGGCACTGACCGCGAAGGGCAGCACACCCGCGTACGAGATGCTCTACCGCTTCCGCCACGCGGATACGAACGCCCGGGTGGCGGCCGGCCGTGCCGCGATCACGGCGGCCGTGCCCAGGGGCTCGATGACCGGATCGCGGTCCTTCCTCACCGTCAGACTCCGGGCGACCTCCAACACGATGGTGTTCGTGCCCTTCGTGGCCGCGTTCGGTGTCCTCGGGCTGCTCATGTCGATGCTGGTCATCGGCATCGTGGTCAGCGGCGCGGTCGGCGCCGCGACCCGGCGGATCGGCATCCTCAAGTCCCTCGGCTTCACCCCGGCCCAGGTCGTCCGTGCCTACGTCGGGCAGGCGCTGATCCCGGCGGCGATCGGCTGCGCCCTGGGGGTGGTCCTGGGCAATCTGCTGGCCGTTCCGGTGCTCAGCGACGTCGATACCGCCTACGGGGCCGCGTCCTCGTCGATTCCCTGGTGGATCGACGCCGTGGTGCCCGCCGCCGCTCTCGCGCTGGTCGCCGGCACCGCCCTGGCGCCCGCGTCGCACGCCGGCCGGCTGCGTACCGTCGAGGCGATCACCGTGGGGCGTACGGCCGACTCCGACGCCGGGCGCGGGCGCGGGCGCCGGGTGGGGCGGCTGACCGCACGGCTGCCGTTGCCGCGCGCGGTCGGACTCGGGCTGGCGTACCCGCTCGCCCGCCCGGGGCGTTCGTCGGCGATGGCCGCCGCGGTCGCCTTCGGCGCCGTCACCGTCACCTTCGGGGTGGGGCTGGCGCTGACGCTCGGGGCCGTCCAGTCGGGCCGCATGCTCGACTCGGCCGGCTCGGTCGTGGTGGAGACCGGCGGCGGGCAGGGACCGCCCGGCGCCGAGGTCGTCCACGCCGCCGGTGAGGCGGACACGCCGACGGCCGACCCGGCCGAGGTCACCGCCGCCCTCCGCGCGCAGCGGGGGACCGGCCGCTTCTACGGCACCACCCACACCCAGGTGAACGCGTCCGGCATCACCGGCCCGACAACTGTCGTGGCCTACCAGGGTGATGCGTCCTGGGGCGCGCCCCGGATGGTGTCGGGCAGCTGGCTCACCGGCCCCGGCCAGGCGGTGGTGACCACCCGGTTCCTGCGGGCCGCCGGCATCCACGTCGGGGACACCGTGACCCTGACCGAGCACGGCCGGCGGGCCTCCGTACGGATCGTCGGCGAGGCGTTCTTCACCGAGGGCGAGGGCATGGAACTGCTGACCCGGACCTCGACCCTCGCCGGCCTGGGACTCGACGCGAAACCGTCCCGGTTCAACGTCGAGACCGACCCCGGCACGGACCTCGCGGGCTATCTCGCCTCGCTCAACGCCCGGCTGGACCCGGCCGGGGCCGTGGCCCGCGCCAACACCGGCGGCACCTCCAGCGTGATCGCGGCCATGGACGCGCTGATCGGGACGCTCACCCTGATGCTCGTCGCGGTCGCGGGCCTGGGTGTCCTCAACACCGTCGTCCTCGACACCCGCGACCGGATCCACGACCTCGGCGTCTTCAAGGCCCTGGGGATGACACCCCGCCAGACCGTCACCATGGTCATCACCTCGGTCGCCGGAATCGGCCTGTTCGCCGGACTGGTCGCCGTCCCGGCCGGGGTGGCCCTGCACGCCTACGTCATGCCGTTCATGGGCGACGCCGTCGGCATGACCCTGCCCGCCTCCTTCGTCGCCGTCTACCACGCCCCGCAACTCGCCCTGCTCACCCTCGGCGGGCTGCTCATCGCGGTGGCCGGCGCCCTCCTCCCGGCCGGCTGGGCCGCCGGAACCGGCACCGCCACCGCGCTGCGCACCGAGTGAGCGCGCCTGTCCCCGGGCGCCCTGTCGCTCGCCGCGCCGGGTCAGAGGGTCCAGGCCGGCGAGCCCGGGGGCGGCGGCGGGAGGGGCTGCCAGGGGGAGAGGTCGGCCTCGGGGGCCCAGTAGGGGGCTCGGCGGCCGTAGTGACAGCCGTTGCGCCGCCGGAGGGCGGTGCGGCCGAGCGCGTCGTGCTTGTGGCGGATGTTTCCGGCGGTGGTGATCCGGGGGCCTTCGTAACGGCGTTCGCCCCGGGTGCCGGCCGGCCGGAGGGTGTCGGGCCACTGGGCGGGCCACTGGGCGGCCGACTGGTTCCGGCGGCGTGGTAGGCGTAGCTCTCGGTCCGGTCGCGGGCGGTGACGGCGGTGACCCGGCCCTGGCGTCGAGGGTGTGGCGCGGGCCGCGCACCCGGCGGCGGGGACGGACCACGCGCACCGGAAGGTCTGCCGTGATTCCGGCCATGGATCGGCCAACCACGCCCGAAACGGCGTCACTTGCCACCGCCCGGCGGTCCCTGGGAGACCCCCGCATCCGTTACCCACTGTGGCCACCCCTCACCGCCGGGTGCCCGCGTACCTCCACCGACGCGACGGCGTACCCGCTGGAGGTGGAGTACGCCTACGAGCGGGTGCCCGGCCGCCACCGGTGCGCTTGCCGCCGCGTTCCGTACCGGCCGCCCCACCGCGCAGGTCCCTTACGTTCCGACCGATGCCTATGGCATCGCCTGCGCGGTCAGCGGCTACCGGGGCCGGGTCGCCGTGCGGGAGAGCGGCGGCGCCGCTCTGACCGTCACCGACGGGCAGTTGGCGGAGGCCCGGTCGCGGCTGGCCACCCAGGGGATGTGGACGGAACTCTCCGCCGCCGCCGGTCTCGCCGGTCATCTCGCCGCCCGCCCGCGGGCCACCAGGGGGCCGGTGGTGTGCGTGGCCACCTCCAGCGGCTTCAAGGACACCGCCACCGGTACCCGCACCGACGCCGGGGCCGGCGCCGGGGAGCCCGCGTCCGCTGACTGGGCCGCTGTCCGGGCGGCGATCGAGGACGAAACGGCCACCGGACGGACCCGGTGAACCAACCCTGTCCGAGCCCGGGCGGGCGGCTCGGCCACACAGAGGGTTTCCGGGTCTGGGGGCGTGGCTCGTGGGGGCGGTGCGGGAGGGGGTGGGTAGGGTCGCGCTGCCGGGGTGGCGGCCGTGGGCGGGAGGGGTCGGAGGCAGGACGGGAGAGGTGCCATCAGCGAGTCGAAGCGCGGTGCCGGGCCGGGGAACCAGCCGCAGGAGGCGGACCAGTTGCGGGCGATGCTGCGGCAGTCCGCCTACCGCCGGGGGCTGTTGTTCAGCGGGCTGATCGGCATTCCGGTGTCGTTGGTGGCGTTCTGGTTCCTCGTGCTGCTCCATGAGCTGGAGCGGCTGGTGTGGGTGGACTGGCCGCACCATCTGGGCTGGGCCGATCCGCCCTGGTGGTGGCCGCTGCCGCCGGCGCTGCTGTCGGGCGTGCTGGTGACCGCGGTCGTGCTGTGGTTCCCGGGCCGGGGCGGCCATGTCCCGGCGGCGGGCCTGCACTCGGGCGGGGCGACCAGCGCCGCGGTCCCGGGCGTGGTGCTCGCGGCGCTGGCGAGCCTGCCGCTGGGCGCGGTGCTGGGCCCGGAGGCGCCGCTGATCGCGCTGGGCGGCGGGCTGGCGCTGGCCTTCCGCGACCTCGTACGGGCCCCGGTGACGGAGGCCGGTACGGCGGTGCTCGCGGCGGCGGGAGCCGCCTCGGCCATTTCGGCGATCTTCGGGAGTCCGCTGGTGGCGGCGGTGCTGCTGATGGAGGTGGCGGGGGTGGGCGGCCCGCAGCTGTTCGCGGTCATGCTCCCGGCCCTGCTGTCCAGCGGGGTCGGGGCCATCGTCTTCACCGGGTTCGGCCACTGGACGGGGCTGCGGACCGGCAGTCTGGCCGTCGGGCTGCCGGCCCCGCCCCTGATCGACACCGGGGACGTGGTGTGGTCGGTCCTGATGGCGGTGGTGATCGGGGCGGCCGTGCACTGGATCCTGGTCGGCGGCCGGATCGCGGCCCGCTTCGTGGTCGCGCACCCGCTGCGCAACACCGTGCTCTGCGCGCTCGCGGCGGCCTGCTGCGCCACCCTCTACGCGCTCGTCACCGGCCGTTCGCCGGGGGAGGTGGCGCTGTCCGGACAGGCCACCCTGGGCGATCTGGCCGCGCACCCGCACAGCTGGCCGGTCGGCGCACTGGTGGCGGTGCTGGTGTTCAAGGCCGTCGCGTACGGGCTCTGCCTGGGCAGCCTCCGCGGCGGCCCGGTCTTCCCCGCGCTGTTCCTGGGCGGGGCGACGGGGGCGCTGCTCGCGCCGCTGCCGGGCTTCGGCGTGGTGCCGGCCATGGCGGCGGGCATGGCGGCGGCGTCCGCCGCGGCGCTGCGGCTGCCGGTCAGCTGTGTGGTGCTGGTCGTGCTGATGGTGGGCAACTCGGAAACGGTGCCGGTGATCGCGATCGCCGCGGTGGTGGCGTTCGTGGTGACGGAGCTGCTGCCGCAGGGACCGGGGATCCCCCCGTTCAGCGAAGAGGTCCGCGGGTGGCCCCGGTGCCTGCCGCGACCCCGTGGAGGGCCTGGTCGCGGGCCCCGTCGAGGGCCTCGTCCAGTGTCGTCGCGGCCATGATGAGCGACAGATGGGTGAAGGCCTGCGGGAAGTTGCCCAGTTGCTCGCCGCTGGGGCCGATCTCCTCGGCGAAGAGGCCGACATGGTTGGCGTACGTGTGCATCTTCTCGAAGGTGTAGCGGGCCTGGGGGAGCCGGCCGGCCCGGGCGAGGGCGTCGACGTACAGGAAGGTGCACAGGCTGAACGTTCCCTCGGAGCCGCGCAGACCGTCGGGGGAGGCCTGGGGGTCGTAGCGGTAGACCAGGCTGTCGGAGACCAGGACGCGGTCCATGGCGTCCAGGGTGTTGAGCCAGCCCGGACTGCGCGAGGACAGGAACCCGACCCGGGGGGCGAGCAGCAGCGAGGCGTCCAGGACGTCGCCGCCGTAGTGCTGGACCAGCGCCTGTTCCTTCTCGTTCCAGCCGCGTTCCATGACCTGTTCGAGGATGGCGTCGCGGGCCTGCGTCCAGCGGACGGTGTCGGCCGGCCGGCTGAACTCGGCGGCCAGCTTCAGGCCGCGGTCGAAGGCGGCCCAGCACATCACCCGGCTGTACGTGAAGTCCTTGCGGCCGCCGCGGGTCTCCCAGATGCCCTCGTCGGGCCGGTCCCAGGAGTCGGCGAGCCAGTCCAGCATCGCGGCCAGGCCCTTCCACCCGTGGTAGCCCGCCTGCTCGCCGATGGCGCGGCCCTCGGCCAGGGCGTAGAGGGCCTCGCCGTAGATGTCGAGCTGGAGCTGGTCGGACGCGGCGTTGCCGGCCCGTACCGGGTAGGAGCCCCGGTAGCCCTCGAAGTGCTCCAGGATCTCCTCCGTCAGATGGGGGTCGCCGTCCACCCGGTACATGATCTGCAGGGGTTCGCCGCCCGGCCCGTCGTGGGCGGCCAGGCGGTCGCCGAGCCAGTGCGTGAAGCGGGCCGCCTCCTCGACGAAGCCGAGGTCGAGCAGCGCCCGCACCGACAGGGACCCGTCGCGCACCCAGGTGTAGCGGTAGTCCCAGTTGCGTTCGCCGCCCACCTGCTCCGGCAGACCCATGGTGGCGGCGGCCACCGGCGCGCCCGACGGGGCGTAGGTGAGGAGCTTGAGAGTGATGGCCGACCGGTGCACCATGTCGGGCCAGCGGCCCCGGTAGTTCGAGGTGCGCACCCACCGCTGCCAGAAGTCGACGTTCTCCCACAGCTCCTCGGTGATCTGCTGGGTGTCGGGCGGCTCCGGGACCTCCCCGTCCGGCGCGCACACGGTGAACACCACGGCCGCCGACTCGCCGGCGTTGAGCGTGACGGCGCCCCGGACGTCCTGCTCCTCGCGGTCGAGCGGGATCGTGCCCTGGAGGTGGGCGGTCATCCCGGCGGTCCGGAACGTCGCCGTGTGGGTCGTGACGTCGAGTTCGTGGACGGCCCGCCCGTAGTCGAAGCGCGGCCGGCATTCGAGCCGGAAGCGCACGGTGCCGCGCACCGCCCGTACGACGCGCACCACGCGGTGCCGGTCGGTCGCGGTGGGGCCGGGCAGGACCGGCATGTGGTCGATGATCTCGCCGACCCCGTCGGGTGACATGAAGCGGGTCACGACCACCGCGGTGTCCGGGTAGTACAGCTGCCGCCAGCTCCCCTCGGGGTGGTCGGGGGCGAGCAGGAAGTGGCCGCCGCCGTCGTGGTCGAGCAGGGAGGCGAAGATACTGGGGGAGTCGAAGCGGGGCGCCGCGAACCAGTCGATCACACCCTGGGACGACACCAGGGCCGCGGTCTGCAGGTCCCCGATGAGCCCGTGATCGGCGATGGGCGGGTAGCGGTGCATGGTGCTCTCCTTCGCCTGCCTGTCCGTTTCCCTGTCCCTGTCCCTGTCCGTCCCTGGCCCGGCCCTTTCCGAACGCCGGTGGTCAGCGCAGCCGTTCCGCGAGGTGGTCGCCGACGCGCAGCGCGTTGGCGATGGCGGTGAGGGAGGGATTGACCGCCCCGATGCTCGGGAAGAAGCTCGTGTCGACGACGTAGAGGTTGTCCAGGTCGTGGGCCCTGCAGTTGACGTCGAGGGCGGAGTCGGCCGGGTCCCGGCCGAAGCGGACGGTGCCCGCCTGGTGGGCGGTGGCCCCGATGGGCATGCCCTTGTGCAGATAGATGCTGTGCGGCAGCAGATGGTCCGGGTGCATGCCCAGCCGGCCGAGCATGCCGCGGAGTTTGTGCTGGAGGCGCTTGAGCCCGGCGGTGTTGTTCTTCTCGTCGAGGGCCAGATGGATGCCGCCGTCGCCGTCCAGGGTGACGCGGTTGTCCGGGTCGGGCAGGTCCTCCCCGCACAGCCAGAAGTCGACGGCGTGGTGGGCGAGTACCTCGAACGGCATGTCGGGGGCGATGGCTCCGGCCCAGCGGGGTGCTTCGCCGTGGATCTGCTCGGAGTCGGACTTGCCGAGCATCTGGATCCCGCCGAGGGGGTAGTCCCAGTCGTCGGCCCCCAGGTACCAGTCGTGCAGCGCCAGGGTCTTCTGGAAGCGGGTGCCGTTCGGTTCCCTGGACACGGCCATCAGAGCGGTGTTGTTGTGCCGCATGTAGTGCCGGCCCACCACGTCCGAGCTGTTGGCCAGGCCGTTCGGATGCCGGTCGGACGCCGAACGCAGCAGCAGCACCGCGGAGTTGACGGCACCGCAGGCGACGACCACCACGGCCGCGCCGAACCGCGCGGTGGAGCCGTCCCCCAGGGTCGCGACGACCGAGGTGACGCTGCGCCCGGCCGGGTCCGTCTCCAGCCGGGTGACGTCGGCGTTGGTGACCAGTTCGACGTTGGGGTGGCGCAGGGCCGGGTCCACGCAGATGACCTGGGCGTCGGACTTGGCGCCGACCAGGCACGGGAAGCCGTCGACCCGGTCGCAGCGGATGCAGACGCTGCTGTGCGTGGCCCGGCCGTGCTCGTCCTGGGTGAGGTTCACGCCGATCGGGAGGTGGAAGGGGTGCAGCCCCTGCTTCTCCAGGTCGTCGCTGAGCTGCTGGATCCGCGGCTCGTGTTCCACCGGGGGGTACGCGTACTGGGCGCCGGCGGCTCCCTCGGTGGGATCCTCGCCGTGCCGGCCGTGGACGAGATAGAGGTGCTCGGCCTGTGTGTAGTACGGCTCCAGGTCCTGGTAGTCCAGCGGCCAGGCGGGGGAGAGGCCGTCGTGGTGCCGGAGTTCGCCGAAGTCCTCGGGCCGCATACGGAACAGGGCGGCGCCGTAGAACTTGGTGTTGCCGCCCACGTAGTAGTTGACCTCGGGCGGGAAGCTGTTCCCGTGCTTGTCGAACCAGAACTCCGGTGCCCGGTACTTGCCCTTGACGAAGACCGCCCTGGAGTCCCAGTTGTCACGTTCACGCGGGAGGTAGTCACCGCGTTCGAGGAGCAGAACCCGTTTTCCGGTGGGCGCCAGCCGGTGGGCAAGAGTGCCACCGCCCGCCCCGGTACCGATGATGATGACGTCGTAGTGCGCGTCGGCCATACCGCCCACCGTTCTCGGAGCACGCTCCGGTCCTGCCGGGGGAATTGGGCATCCGTTCTGGTACTTCAACGTATCCCCGGCGGACCGGTCCGGCGACTCGGGCCGGTCACAGGACGGCGAGCGGATTGACGGGCGAGCCGGTGGCCGCGGGCAGCCGCAGCGGGGCGATCACGCAGAGGAACGACCAGCGGCCCTCGCGCGCGCAGACCGGCACGAGGTCCTCGAAGCGCAGGTAGTCGAGCAGGTGCAGGCCCATCGCGTGGACGGCGAGCACATGCACCGGGAACGCCACGCCCCGCACCGGGCTGGGGGCCGGGTCGCTGTTGCCGTCGCTGCCGAGCACCGCGACCTGCCGCTCGGCCAGGAACTCCATCGCCGTCGGATGCAGCCCGGCCCGTGCGACGGCGCTGTCCCAGGGCCCCAGTTCCTCGCGCCGCCGCCGGTGTCCCACCCGTACGAGGAGGATGTCGCCCCGCCCGGCCCGGATCCCCTGGCGTGCCTCGGCGGCGCTGAGGTCCTCGGCCGTCACCCGCGTCCCGGGTTCGAGCCACGGGAGGCCGAGCACCCGCGGGATGTCCAGCAGCACACCGCGTCCGACGATGCCGTCGCGGGCCAGGTCGATGGACAGCGCGCTCGACCCGTCCGGTGACAGTGCCTCCGCGGCCGGTACGCCGCCGTGCAGGGTGCCGTCGTAGATGACGTGGCACAGTGCGTCGATGTGGCTGTCCACGTCGCCGTGGATGTTCATCGCGAAGCGGTCCCGGGCGAAGTCCAGCCCGTCCGGGCCCGGCTCGCCGCCGGCCGGGGCGGTCAGCCGGTGCTCGGCCGGCTGGGCGTTGTCGGGTCCGGAACGGGTGCTGACCGGGGCGGCGAGCGTGATCGTCCGTCCCGTCCGCACCTCGCGGACGGCGGCCAGCACCTGTTCCGGGCCGATGGTGTCCAGGGCACCCCGGGGCGCCGCGCCGCCGGGGGACCGGGCGCGCAGGTGCCGGTACAGCGACCGGAACTCGGCCTCGCTCAGCTCGTCGGGCGTCGGCATGCCCCCACCCTCCGGCAGCCGCCGCGATTCCGCGCGCCGGGCGGCCCCGGTCAGCCGCCCGGCCGCCGCCGGGTTGCGGGGCCGGGGAACCGCCGGGTTAATGAAGGCAATGGACATGATCCATGTCCGGGCGGTGTGCCCCCCGGACCTCACGGAGCGCACCATGGCCCTGCTGGGTGCCGAGCCGTGCGTACTCAACCTCGTCCTGGGACGGGGCACCGTACGCAATCCCGACGGTGACGCCGTCGACTGTGACGTGCTGACCGGAGCCGCGAACGACGTACTGCGCGGCCTGCGCGACCTCGGGCTGGAGCAGCGCGGCTCCATCGTCCTCGACCCGGTCGACATGGTCTTCTCCGAACGCGCGGCCAGGGCGGGGGCCGAGGAGCTCGGGGCCCGGCTGCGCGCGCCGGTGTGGGAGCAGGTGGAGGCCCGGATCCGGGCCGAGGGCCGGTACCCGCCGAGCTTCTACCTCTTCCTTGTCGTCGCCGGGCTCATCGGCGCGGTCGGCATCCTCACCAACTCCCAGATCCTCATCGTGGCGGCCATGGTGGTCGGACCGGAGTACGGGGCCATCACCAGCGTCGCCCTCGGCATCGACCGCCGCTCCGGCAGCCGGGTGCGGCGCGGGCTGACGGCCCTGCTGACCGGCTTCACGCTGGCCGTGGTGGCCACCCTGCTGTTCGGTCTGCTGGTCCGCGGTTTCGGACTTCAGCCGCAGGCCTTCGAACTGGGGTTGCGGCCCGTCTCGAATCTGATCAACACCCCGAACTTCTTCTCGGTGGTGGTGGCGCTGCTGGCCGGGGTCGTCGGCATCGTCTCGCTGACCGAGGCCCGCACCAGCGCGCTGCTCGGCGTCTTCATCTCGGTCACCACCATTCCGGCGGGGGCCGACATCGGGGTGTCCTGCGCCTTCGGCAGCTGGAGCGAGGCGTGGGGTTCGCTGCTGCAGCTGCTGCTCAACATCGTCGTCCTGATCCTGGTCGGGACCGGCACGCTCAAGTGCCAGCGGGCGATCTGGCGCCGGGTCAGCGCGCGCCGGGCGACGTGACGGCGGGCGGCCCGGCGGACGCTCCCGGCGTGGCGCCGGTCGTGGCGCCGGTCGTGGCGTCCGGCGCGGCGTCCAGGAACTCGCGGATCGCGAAGGCCAGCAGCACGATCACCGCCGTCCACACCACGACCGCCGTCGTCGGATAGTTCCAGGTCAACAGGACGATCGCGGCGACCACCAGGATCAGCCAGCCGATCCACTCCTTGAAGCGGTGTACGAACCGGCCCACCGCGTTCAGCGGCAGCCCCGCCCCCACGGCCACTCCGCGGACCGCGCCGATGCCGCTGCGGCAGACCGTACGGGTGAGGACGGCGACCCGGGACGGGCCGACGAGGAAAGCGCCGGCCGCCGTGGCGAGCGCGAGCGCGCCGACCGCCCGCACCCCGGCGCGCAGGAACCTCACCAGCGCGTCGTACACCGCGCCGGCGGCGGCCTCGGAGGAACCCACGGGCAGGTGGTCGATGTAGACGGCCCGGGCCACGGTGAGCGAGACGCCGAGCACCACCATGGCCGCGAACACGCCCAGCGCGGTTCCGATCAGGGCCCGGCGGCGGTCGGCGGCCAGGTACACCCCCACGGCGGCGATCAGCACGGCGATGACGGGCAGCCAGCCGCCGAGGATCTCCAGCAGCCTCAGATACGTCTTGATCGTGCCGATGTCCTTCGACGCGAACACCACGAAGTCGGTGTGGACGGCCGGGATCCGCGCGGCCGGCCCGAACCCGGCACCGACCAGCTGGTCCTTGACCTTGGCCACGACGGGTCCGACGTCGATGGCGACCTGGTCGTTCTTCAGGGACACCGCCCCGCCCGCCTCCCCGGTGAGGGCCTTGTCCAGGGAGTTGTGGACCGCGCGGTTGGCGTTCACCCAGACGGTGTCGAAGGTCTTGCTGGACACCACCCGTTCGACGGTGCTGCTGACCAGGGACTTCAGGCCGCTGGTGATCGGGCCGCTCAGCGTGCCGAGCAGCTTGGCCGCCTCCGGCGGGGCGCCCCGCCCCGTCGCCGCCCTGGACAGCTGGTCGACCAGCGCCTTCACGTCGATCTGCGCCAGGACCACGGTGGTGACCCGGTTGGTGATCGCCTTCTGCACGTCCGGGTTGCTCGCCAGCGGCCCCACGGTGGCCACATAGCGGTCGGTGTCGCGCACGATGCTGTTCGCCCAGACCGCGACGACGGACAGCAGCGACAGCAGCGAGGCGAGCAGGATCAGCAGGAACGAGCCGGTGGACCGGAACCAGTGCCTCGGCTCGCGCGGCGGCCCGGCGCCCTCCAGGGCGCTCACCCGGTGCCGCAGCTCGTCCAGTTCACCGCGCTCCCGGGCCGGCGGCGCGTCGTCACGGGACGCCCCCGCGGAAGGCCGCCACGGTTCCGGCGGGGGCGCGCTGTCGGTCATGGCGCTCTCCTTCGTCAGCACGGCGGCCGCCCGGGAAGGCAGGCCCTACGCCGTTACAGGAGATCCGGCCGCCGGCGATCACGCGACCCGGACGGGGCCCGGCGGGTGAACGCCGTACCGAGGTGCGGGGGCCCGGCCGCGGTGATGCAATGGCAGACGGGGACAGCCGCGACCACAGGGGCGAGCCGTGAGCGATGAACTCCAGGACATGGGACCGATCGACTACGTGGTCGTCGAGTTCCCCGGCAGCCGGATGACGGGCGAGGGCTTCCCGTTGCTGGTCGATCTGGTGGACCGGGGCCTGATCCGTATCCTCGACCTGACCTTCGTGCACAAGGAGCCCGACGGGACCGTGGTGGGCCTGGCGATCGCCGACCTCACCGGGGACGGCGCCCTCGACCTGGCCGTCTTCGAGGGCGCGTCCTCCGGGCTGCTGTGCCAGGACGACATCGACGAGGCGGGCGCCGCCCTGGAACCCGGCAGTTCCGCGGGCATCCTGGTCTACGAGAACACCTGGGCCGCGCCCTTCGCCGCCGCCCTGCGGCGCGGCGGTGCGCAACTGGTCGCCTCCGGGCGGATTCCGGTCCAGGCCGTCCTGGCCGCGCTCGACGCCACGGAGCACTGACCGCGGGGTCAGCCGTCCCCGGGCCCGGGGTCCCGGCCGGGCGCGGTCTGCCGCAGGTCGGACTCGGTGAGGGGCTGGAGGACGCCGCGGGTGTCCAGCCGGTAGAGCAGGACGAGCGGCGGGCCGACCAGCACCACCGCGATGACCGTGACCAGCATCAGCCAGCGCAGCGTGGTCGAGGCGCCGGCCGCGTCGGAGACGGTCAGTGAGGTGGGGATCAGGTACGGCCGCTGGGCCAGCCCCCAGGCGACGACGACCAGGGCCACGCTGCCGGCCGCGGTGACCCGCGCCCATCCGGTCGCGGCGCGGTACAGCAGCGCGGCGGTGGCCAGCGCGCTGACGGCGGCCACCAGGACCAGGGCGAGCCCGATGCCGCTGGTGAGCCCGTCGTGGACGTAGCGCGCGTCGTCCCGGGTCACCACGAGGCCGACGACCGCCAGTACGGCGATGACGCCGAGGCTGCACCAGGCCCGCAGCCGGAAGTAGCCGACGAGGTCGGGGGCGTCGAAGCGGCGGGCGTCGGCGGTGAGGAACACCGCCCCGAGGAAGGCGGTCGCGGCGATGGTGAGCAGCCCCGCGAGTACGGACGTCCCGTTGGACCAGGCGTCGGCGGACGCCTCGGTGCCCGGGGCCACCCGGCCGGTGGCCAGTCCTCCGACGGCCGCGCCGAGGAAGAAGGGCGTCAGCAGCGAGGAGACGGCGAACACGGCGCCGTAGATCCGGCGGCGGGCGAGCTGCCGGGTGGGCTTGCGCAGGGCGAACCCGGCACCGCGCAGCACCAGTCCGACGGCCGCGAGGGCCAGGGGGAGCCACATGGCGGTGAAGACGGTCTGGAACAGGACGGGGAAGCCGGTCCACATGATGACCAGGACGAAGATGAGCCAGACGTTGTTGGTCTCCCACACCGGTTCCATGGCGTGGTCGATCAGCCACCGGGGTCGTCTGCCGCGTTCCGGGCCGCCCGCGAAGAGGTCCCAGAAGCCGGCTCCGTAGTCCGCGCCGCCGGCGCACGCGTAGGCGGCCACCGCTGCGAGCAGCACCCAGGCGACGATGTCCTCGATCATTCGCGGGCTCCGTCCTTGGTGGGGGACAACGGGCGCGGGCCGTAGGGGGTGGCGTCCTCCAGGTCGTCGTCGCTTCCGCCGCCGGTCCCGCCGCCGGTCCCTTCCCCGTTCACGGTCCCGGGGGACCGGCCCTCGTCGGCCAGCCGCCAGCGGCGGCTCATCCGCGTGACGATGGCCAGGAAGGAGCCCAGCACCAGGACGTAGACCACCACGACGATGCCGAGCATGGTCCACAGCGCGGCGGCACGGGTGTGCGTGACGGCCTCGGAGACCCGCATGTGCTGGTAGACGATCCAGGGCTGCCGGCCCACCTCGGTGGTGATCCAGCCGCACTCCACGGTCAGCAGGCAGGCGGCGCCGGCGACGGCGGCGCACCGGAAGAACCACGGCGACCGGGGCAGGTCACGGTGGCGCAGCCAGCACCAGCCGTACCAGAGCGCGAGCAGGACGAGCAGGCTGCCGACGGTCACCATGATGTCGAACGCCCAGTGCGCGATGGTGGCCTGGGTCGCCGTCGGGCGGTCGGCCGCGGGGACCGACGACAGGCCCGTCACCTTGGTGTCGGGGCTGAACCCGGCCAGGATGGAGTCCAGTTGGGGGATCCTGAGCCCACCGGAGATCGTCCCGTCGGGGTGCAGCCGGCCGAACATGTACTCCGGTACGTGGGTGTCGGTCTTCCAGACGATCTCGGTGGCCGCGAACTTCACCGGCTGTTTGTGGAACACCGAGCGGGCGATGGAGTCCCCGAGCATGAACTGCACCGGGGTGAGGATCGCGGCGACGGTGAACGGCACGGTGAAGCCGAGCCGGTGGTAGCGGTCCCGGCGGCCCCGGAGCCAGCCGACCGCGTACACCCCGGCCACCACGTATCCCGCGGTCAGGACCACGCCGGCCACGAAGTGCCAGTACTCGGGCCCGAACATCGGGGTGAAGACCGCCTGCTGGACGTTGACGTTCCCGGGCCTGCCGGACGCGTCGACGGTGAAGCCCCGCGGGGTGTTCATCCAGGAGTTGGCGGCAACGATCCCGAAGGCCCCCATCAGCGCGGCCAGCGGCAGCGGCAGGCCGAGCCAGAAGTGCGTCCACGGCTTGAGCCTGCGCCAGCCGTACAGGTAGATCGCGATGAGGACCGCTTCGAGGAAGAACGCCCAGGCCTCGATGCCGAAGCCGAGCCCGAAGACATCGCCCCAGCGGCCCATCATGCCCGGCCAGAGCAGACCGAACTCGAAGGAGAGCACGGTGCCGGTGACGATCCCGATGGCGAACTGCACCGCCATCACGGCCGACCAGCGCCGGGCGAGCCGCAGGGCGACGGGGTCGCCCCGGCGCAGCCCGCGGTGGTGCATCAGCAGGGTGATGGCGGGCAGCGCCACGCCGAAGGGCACGAGCAGGATGTGGCAGGCCAGGGTGAAGGCCATCAGCTCCCGCGCCGGCAGCAGCTGGGGTGGGGCGTCCGCCAGGAATTCGATCGCGCTGTTCACATGGGCCTCGGTGGCTCGTACCGGACGGCGGGAGGGCGGGTGAGGCTGAGGGGGGCCGGAGGGCCGGCGGAAGGGGTCAGCCGCCGGTGGCGAAGCCGGGGAACAGCGTCATGCCGCCGTCCACGTAGACCGTGGTCCCGACGACGTAGTCGAACAGGTCGGAGGCCAGCACGGCGACCACGTTCGCGATGTCGTCCGGGTCGCCGACGCGGTGGTAGGGGACCAGGCGGAGCAGCTCCGACTCGGCCTCCGGGGTGTCCCAGGCGCTGCGGTTGATCGGCGTGCGGATGGCCCCCGGGGCGACGGCGTTGACCCTGATCCCCTGCGGCGCCAGTTCCTGGGCGAGGGTCGCCATCAGCATCTGCACACCGCCCTTGGACGACGCGTAGTTGACGTGGCCGGCCCAGGGGATGAGCTGGTGGACCGAGCTCATGCAGATGATCTTCCCGGCGGAACGGGAGACCTCGGGCACGACGCCCCGCCGCACGAACTCCTTGGCCGCCTCGCGGGCGCACAGGAACTGGCCGGTCAGGTTGACGTCCAGCACCTTCTGCCACTGCGCCAGGGTCATGTCGGTGACGGCGGCGTCGCGCTGGAGCCCGGCGTTGGCCACCATGACGTCGATGGTCCCGAACTCCTCGACCATCCGGGAGACCATGCCGGCGACCTGGTCCTCCTGCGACACGTCCGCCTCGTGGGCGTAGGCGCGGACCCCGAAGCCCTCGATCTCGCGCACCACCTCCTCGGCGGACTCCCGCCCGGCGACGTAGTTGACCACCACGTCCGCGCCGACCCGCCCCAGACCGATGGCGGTGGCCTTGCCGATGCCGGAGTTCGCGCCTGTCACCAGGGCCTTCTGCCCCTTGAGCAGGGGAAGGGCAAGGGGCTGAGGACGGTCACTGCCGCTGGTCTGCACGAGTGTCTCCCGAGGGGGGTGCCGACGGCGGAAACCGGCGGAATCCGCCCCACCACGAAAGCACCGGAGGGCCGCCGCGGCCCGGTGTGCTGGGCCGTCGGGGTGGCCGGCCGATGTGCGACGGGATCCACCCGGTGCTGCAATGGACAGGGACGGAACGGGAGGGACGAACGGGAGGGACGAAGGGAGAGCGCCATGCCAGGTCTTCTTCGCGGGGTCGCGCGGACCGCCGTGGTGGCCGGGACGGCGACCGCGGTGTCGAACCGGGTGAGCCGCCGCCAGCAGGGCCGGTGGGCCGAGCAGGACCATCCGCAGGCGGCCCCGCAGTCCGCGCCGCCCGCCTCGCCGGCCGCGCCCGCCTCGGCCGCCTCGTCCGCGCCGCCGGGCGACGACATGGACAGGAAGATCGACCAGCTGAAGCAGCTCGGGGACCTCAAGGCCCAAGGGGTGCTCACCGAGGCGGAGTTCGAGGAGCAGAAGCGCCGGATCCTCGGCTCCTGACCACGGCCCGCGGTCCCGGCCCCCGGTCCCCTCCGAACAGGACGGTCCGTATGCATCGCACAGGGGAGCAGTTCCGGCTGAGCCACGGGGAGCAGACGGCCGTGGTCGTCGAGCTGGGCGGGGCGCTGCGCCGGTACGCGGTCGGTGAACGGCAGGTGGTCGACGGCTTCGGCGCCGACGACGTGATCACCGGCGGCCGCGGCCAGCTCCTGCTGCCGTGGCCCAACCGGATCGGCGACGGCCGTTACCGCTGGCAGGGGCAGGACGAGCAGCTGCCCGTCAACGAGACCGCGTACGGCAACGCCATCCACGGCCTGCTCCGCTGGTCGTCCTGGCGGCCGGCCCTCCGCGCCGACCGCTCCGACAGCCGTGTCGTGCTGGAGTGCGCGCTCTGGCCGCAGCCCGGCTACCCCTTCCACCTGGTGGCCGCCGTGGAGTACGCGCTCGGCCCCGGCGGGCTGACCGTCACCGTGACCGCGAGGAACGAGGGCGGCACCGCGGCCCCGTACGGCGTGGGCCAGCACCCGTACCTCGCGGTCGGCGGCGGGCGGGTCGACGACCTGCTGCTGACGGTGCCGGCCCGCAGCCGGCTCCGTACCGACGACCGGGCGCTGCCGGTCGCGAGCGAGCCGGTCGAGGGCACCGCGTACGACTTCCGTTCCCCCCGGCCCATCGGGGCGCTGCGTCTGGACACCGCCTTCGCTGACCTGGAGCCGGACGCCGACGGCCGGACCGTGGTCCGGCTCGCCGGGCCGGACCACGGGCACGGCACCGAACTGTGGCTCGGTGAGGGCACCGCCTGCGTGCAGCTCTACACCGGCGACACCCTCCCGGAGCCGTGGCGGCGGCGGAGTGTGGCCGTGGAGCCGATGAGCTGCCCGCCGGACGCCTTCCGCAGCGGCACCGACCTGGTGTGCCTCGAACCGGGCGCCCGGCACACCATGCGGTGGGGCCTCAGCCCAGCGCCGTGAGCTGCGCCTCGCAGTGGGCCGGGTCCCACCACCAGGCGATCGAGGCGATGGCGGCGGGCTCGGAGCAGCCGGCCGGCCAGACGTCGGTGCAGCCGCTGGTCAGGTCGGCGAGGTCCTGGCTGTCCTCGGCGTCGTCGGGGTTGATGTAGCGGTCGCTGTCGTAGGTCCAGTCGCAGTGGCCCCGGACCCAGGTGCGCAACGAGCCGACGTAGGTGGCGAGTTCGGGGCTGCCGTGCCGGATGACCTCGTCGCCGAGCCGGGCGAAGCGGGCCATCACCCGGTTGCGGAGGTCGACGGTCTGGAGTTGTGCCTCCGGCAACGATATGCGGTGCTGGTGGGCGAGGACCGCGATGAGGTTGATGTCGTCCGGGCTGCGCCGGCTCTCCTTGTGGAAGGAGACGATCTCGTTGTCCAGCCCGAACAGCATCGATGCCATCTCGGTGAGGGCGCGGACCGCGCGGTTGTCCATCTCGGCGGGTGGCAGTTCGAACCCGGCGGCGTAGTCGCTGAGGAGGAAGACCGGCAGTGTGCCGACGGTGTCCAGCCGCATGACCATGAAGTCGCTGAGGTTGGGGATGGTGCCGGTGGCGCGGTGGTGGGCCTCGTTGATCTGGCCGAACAGGAACGTCCGGACGGCGTACGCCCACCGGGTCAGCTGCATGGGGCTGGCCCCGTTCGCCTCCAGCCGCCGCCGCAGGTGCCGCACGGCGGCGGCGTACGGGTTGTCGTCGAAGACGTCCACCTCCGGGGCCTCCACCGCCCGCTGGATACGGGACGCGACCATGGCGTAGCCGCCGGGGTCGTGGCTGAACCCGGTCTCGTCGCAGTAGTCGTCGACGGCGAAGAGCCACATGCCGACGTCGCTCACGTCCTGGGTGCGTTCGTCCTCACCGAACGGGATGCCGCGCGCGGTCAGTTCGGCCGCGCCGACCCGCAGCAGCTTCTGCTGATGAGCGTTGTCGATGAACAGCCCGCTCTCGGTCATCCACGCGTTGGTCCGGGCGTCCATCTCCAGGACCCTCGGATGGACGGCCGGGGGGAACGGGCAGAACGGGGGCGGGACGCGCAGGGGCTGGTCCAGACGGGGCAGCAACGGCACGGTGCTTTCCTCCTCGAACGAGGCCGCACGGGCAGCGCGTCTGCCCTCGCAGGCAGGCCGGGGCCAGGAGGCACCGGCACGGCGACGACCGCTGGCACGGGGTGGGGGTGAAGGTTGCGCACTTGCGAAGTCGGCCTGGGAGAGAGGGAGTTGGCAGAAGATCTTGGGAACGCCAATCGAGAACCATAAGCCATGTTCATGTGGGCGGGTCTACGGGGAACGTTTCTTCGGTATATGTCATCGTTCCGGCCGGGTCCAGTAGCGGGGCTGTCCGGAACCGGGTCGGGCGTGCTAACCTCTTCATGGCACTCGTGTAGGTCTGGCTGTCCGCTGAACATTCGTCGGATAGCCGTGGCGCCGATGCCATTCCCTCCCGCGCCGCTGATGGGCCGTCCCTTCCCGGGACCGGCGATCCGGCGGTGCGGCCGTGGTTCCTCTCCCTCTCCTCCTGGTGCGCCACGTCCCGCATGTCCGGCGGCGTCGCGTCCGTGAAAGGCCCCCCATGTCCAGCACTACCGAAGTAATCGAACAAACATCCGGTGTCCTTGACATCGTCAACGGCACCCACGGTTTCCTGCGGGCGGACGGCTATCTGCCCGCCCCGCGGGACGTGGCCGTACCGGCGGCCCGGATCCGTCAGTACGGCCTGCGCAAGGGCGACTTCGTCGAGGGCTCGCCGGACCTGACCCGCATCGACCGGGTCAACGGCCGTCCACCGGAGGCGCGAGCGCTGCGCGGCAGGCCGCACTTCGCCGAACTGACGCCCCTGCACCCCCGGGAGCGCCTGCGCCTGGAGACGACACCGGCCGCGCTGGCCACCCGGCTGGTCGACCTGGTCGCCCCGGTCGGCAAGGGGCAGCGGGGGCTGATCGTGGCGCCGCCCAAGACCGGCAAGACCGTCATTCTCAAGGCCCTCGCGAACGCCGTCGCGGACAACCACCCCGACTGCCATCTGATGGTGGTGCTCCTGGACGAACGTCCCGAGGAGGTCACCGACATGCGCCGCTCGGTACGGGGCGAGGTGCTGGCGTCGACCTTCGACCGGCCGGCCGCGGAGCACATCGCGCTGGCCGAACTCGCCCTCGAACGCGCCAAGCGCCTGGTCGAACTGGGCCAGGACGTCGTCGTGCTCCTGGACTCCATCACCCGGCTGTGCCGGGCGTACAACAACGCGGCGCCGCGCAACAGCCGCACCCTCACCGGCGGGGTCGACGCGGCGGCCCTGCTCGGCCCCAAGAGGCTGTTCGGCTCGGCCCGGCTCGCCGAGGAGGGCGGTTCGCTGACCATCCTGGCCACCGCCCTGGTGGACACCGGGTCCCGGGCCGACGACTACTACTTCGAGGAGCTCAAGAGCACCGGCAACATGGAGCTGCGGCTCGACCGCGCCCTCGCCGACCAGCGCGTCTTCCCCGCCGTCGACGTCACCCCCTCCGGCACCCGGCGCGAGGAGCTGCTGCTGCCGTCGGCCGAGCTGTCGGCGGTGCGCGGACTGCGCAGGCTCCTTCAGGACCGCGATTCCCGGGCGACGCTGGAAGTGCTGCTGGAACGCATCCGGCAGACGCCGAGCAATGCGGCGTTCGTACGACAATTGCGGCAGACGGTGCCCGGAGCCTGAGTTCGACTTACCCGCGGTACGGGTGGCGATCGGGGTGGCGCGAAAGCGCGGCCGGAACAACGCCCGAACTATCGTTCATAGAAAGCGTTTTGGGGACCCTGGCATATGCTCGCCGCGGCTTCGGGGGCTCCCGGAAGCGGCTATGCTACTTGCGGCTCAGCGTGTTGTCGCAATTACGCCAGGTCAGCCCCGCATGCCCTCGGGTGCGCTGCGTGCCCTGCGTGCTCAGTTCCGCTGGGGCCGATCCCACAGTCGTTCCGTAATCCCGCGATCGTATGAGGATGCTGATGGTTCGTGCAGGCTCGCCACCCGGAGACCGGCGACCCACCCCCGTTCTGGCGTGGTTACTTCCTTCCGTCGTGACCGCGGGCGCCGCCGTCACCGCGGTCGTACTCGCCCCGCACGGGGCCCGTACCCCGGTCGCGTGGTGCGGGGCGGTCGCCGCGCTGGCGGTGGCCCTGGTCGCCGCCGAGGCGGCCCGCCGGGGCCGTGCGCTGCGGGCGCTGCGCGAGCAGGCCGCGCGCCAGGTCGCGGAGCTGCGGCACAGCCTGGCCCGCCAGGAGGAGGAGACCATACGGCTCGCGCGGCAGCAGTTGCCGCTCGCCGTGGCCCGGCTCCAGCGCGGTGACTTCGTCGAGGACGTGCTCAAGGGCATCGAGCACTTCGACGAGGGGCTGACCCCCGAGTTCAGGACCGCGAAGACGGCGCTGCTCCGTTCGGCGCTGGAGGCGGTCTCCGCGGAGGAGGACATCCGCGAGTCCTCGCAGCGCGCGTTCGTCAACATCGCCCGCCGCGTCCAGGCCATCACCCACCAGCAGGCCACCGACCTGCGGCGGATGGAGGACCGGCACGGCAGCTCGCCCGCCGTCTTCGGTGACCTCCTCAAGATCGACCACGGCACCGCGCTCATCGGCCGCCTCGCCGACAGCATCGCGGTGCTGGGCGGCGCCCGTCCCGGCCGTCAGTGGAGCAGGGTCGTCGCGCTGTACAGCGTGCTGCGGGGCGCGATGTCCCGGATCACCGACTACCAGCGGGTCGATCTGCACTCGGTCACCCAGGTCGGCGTCGTCGGCCCCGGTGTCGAGCCGCTGATCCACGCGGTGTCCGAGCTGCTGGACAACGCGACCCGCTACTCCCCGCCGCAGACCCGCGTGCACCTGACCGCGGTCGAGGTGCAGACCGGTATCGCGATCGAGATCGAGGACGGCGGCGTCGGCCTCAGCGAGGAGGCCCGGGAGCGTGCCGAGCGGGCGCTCGCCGAGGCGCAGGCCGGTATCGACCTCAAGGACCTCGGCGAGACCCCTCGCCTGGGCCTCGCGGTCGTCGGGCGGCTCGCCCGCGACTACGGCTTCCAGATCTCGCTGCGCTCCTCCGCCTACGGCGGCGTACGGGCCGTGCTGATCATTCCCCAGGAACTGATCACCACCGCCCCCGCCACCGGTATCGCGCACGGCATCGGTGCCCAGTCCACCTCGCAGCCGGCCGAGAAGCCCGACCCCACCCGGGGGTCCGCGCCGATCAGGACGGTCTCGTTGCCCGCCCAGCTCACGTCGCCCAAGGCGACGCCCCCCGTCTCCATGGACGACGACGAGGTCCCCGTGGTGACCGAACGGACCGCCAGCGGTCTGCCGCAGCGACGACGCCGCAGCGCGGTCGCCGCCGCAGGCGAGGCGCGGCAGTCAGCCGCCGCCGTCACTGCTTCCTCCGACCGCGCACAGGGCGAAGAGCCGGTGCAGCCAGGTCTGTGGTTGGCCGCGTTCACGAGCGGGGTGAACGGCGAGACGCCGGCACCGGCTCCCGGCAGCCCGAACAGTGACGCGCCGTTAGATGAGAGTGAGAAGCCGTGATTCAGCAGCGGGCCAACATGGACTGGATGCTCAAGGATCTCGCGGAGAGTGTTCCGGGGACCCGACACGTCGTGGTGTTGTCCTCCGACGGTCTGCGTATCGCCCAGTACGGCGGAGACCCTGACGCGGCCGACCGTCTGGCCGCCGCCTGTGCGGGGCTGCAGAGCCTCGCGGCGGCCGTCGGGAGCGAGTTCCCGCACGGCGACGGACGGATGCGGCTGGTCGTGATCGAGATGTCCGGCGGCTTCTTCTACCTCATGGCGGCAGGTGTGGGCGCGTACCTCGCGGTCCTGGCCGACGAGGGGGTGGATGCCGGCCTGATGGGACAGCGGATGCGTGACCTTGTCGCGCGTATCGGCGAGCACTTGAGCAGTCCGCCCCGCACCGACGGATCGACCGCATGAGTGGACCGGACCAGGGGCCGTCCCCGGACGGCCCCGATCCCGAACGGCTCTACGTGGTCACTGGCGGCCGTACCGGGGACGGCCGCAAGAAGATCATCGATCTGGTCACGCTGATCGTGGCGAGGTCGGGGCCGCTGCCCACCACGGCGCCTGAGGCGGCTGTGGTGCTCCGGCTGTGTTCCTCACCCCTGTCGGTGGCCGAGATCTCCGCCTATCTCAGCGCCCCGGTCAGCGTGGTGAACGTACTGCTCAGCGATCTCCTGGCCGAGGAACTGGTGGAGGCGCGAGCCCCCGTCCCCAGGGCTCTCCTTCCCGAACGCGCACTTATCGAGGCGGTGATGCATGGACTTCAAAAGCTCTGACGCGGTCGTCGGGCCGCGGAGCGAGGACATATTGCCGTCATCCGCAACCACCGCCGTCAAAGTGGTGATCGTGGGTGGCTTCGGGGTCGGCAAGACGACCCTGGTCGGATCCGTGAGCGAGATCCGGCCCCTGACGACCGAAGAGACGATGACCCAGGCCGGCGTCGGCGTGGACGACATCAACGGGATCGAGCGCAAGTCCGAGACCACGGTCGCCATGGACTTCGGACGGATCACCATCAACGAGGAGTTGGTGCTGTACCTGTTCGGCACACCGGGCCAGCAGCGCTTCTGGTTCCTGTGGAACGGCCTCTTCGAGGGCGCGCTCGGCGCGGTGGTGCTGGTCGACACCCGCCGGCTCGAAGTCAGCTTCGACGTGATCGGACGGCTGGAGGAGCGCGGGGTGCCCTTCGTCGTCGCGATAAACACCTTCCCCGAGGCCCCCGGATACCCGCTGGAGGAGCTCCGGACCGCGCTGGACCTGCCCGACGAGGTGCCGATCCTGGACTGCGACGCCCGTAAGCGCGACTCCAGCCGCGACGTTCTGATGACCCTGATGCGCTATCTGCACTCCCTTGCCGTGAAAACGGAGGCATCGTGACCACCCCACCCCCGCAGTGCCCCGCCCACAACGCCGGCGCGGACGGAACCCGCCGGCTGCACGGACCCGAGGCCGAGGCCGACGCGAGCGGCCTGTACGAGCGGCTGCGCGCCGAACACGGCTCGGTCGCCCCGGTCCTGCTGCACGGGGACCTCCCCGCCTGGCTGGTGCTGGGCTACCGGGAGAACCTGGACGTGCTGCGCACTCCCTCCCGGTTCTCCTCCGACCCGCGCCGCTCCAGCGCGGTGGCCGACGGGACGATCGGCCCGGCGCACCCGCTGGCCCCGATCGTGGCCTACCAGCCGCTGGCCAACTTCTCCGACGGCGAGGAGCACAAGCGGCTGCGCGGATCGATCACCGACAGCCTGGGACGCTTCAACCGGCACGGCATCCGCCGCTATGTGACGCGCTTCGCCCACCTGCTGACCGACGACTTCGCCGGTGCCGGCCGCGCCGACCTGGTGAGCCAGTTCGCCGAGCACCTGCCCATGCTCGTGGTCACCCAGCTGCTCGGCATGCCCGAGGAGCACGGCCCCCGCCTGGTGGAGGCGGTACGCGACCTCATCAAGGGCACCGAGACCGCGGTCGCCAGCAACGGCGTCATCACCGGGCTGCTGCGTGAGCTGGTCGCCGTCAAGCACCGCGAGTCCGGGTACGACTTTGCCTCCTGGCTGCTGGAGCACCACTCCGAGCTGAGCGACGAGGAGGTGGTCGAGCTGCTGCGGCACTTCCTGATCGCGGCCCACGAGACCACGTCCAACCTGATCGCCAACATGCTGCACATGGTGCTCACCGACCCGCGTTTCCGCGGCACCCTCAACGGCGGGCAGATGACGCTGTCCAACTCGCTGGAGCACGTGCTGTGGACGGAGCCGCCGCTGTCGGTGATGCCCGCCCGCTATGCCACCGGTGACACCGAGCTGGGCGGCAAGCGGATCAGGAAGGGCGACATGATCCTGGTGGGGATCCGGCCCGGCAACTCCGATCCGGCCATCCGCCCCGACCTGGCGACCCCCATGCACGGCAACGGTTCCCACCTCGCCTTCGGTGCGGGTCCGCACGAGTGCCCCGGTCAGGACATCGGCCGTGCCATCGCGGACACCGGCATCGACGTGCTGCTGGCGCGGCTGCCCGACCTGGACCTCGCCGTCGCCGAGGACGAGATCTCCTGGAGCTCGACCTGGATGTCCCGGCATCTGGACGCGCTGCCGGTGCAGTTCACCCCGCGCAAGCCCCGGCACGACGAGGACACCGGCTCGACCGTACGCGCCTCCGCTCCGCTCCCGCCGCAGAGCGCTACCCTCCCCGACCCGGTCCCGGCGGACACCGCCGCCTCACCGCGTACGGATGTGACGTCGGTGACATGGTGGGGGGCGTTCAAGGGGTGGCTCAAGCAACGTCTGTGACGACACGTCCGATATGACGTGATTTCAACACCCGGCGCGCGACGACCTTTTCGTCGCGCGCCCTTTCGTGCGCCCCGTGCCACGGGCGTGCGCCGTCGTGCTTCAAGGGTGCGCCCTTGCGATGCGCCGACCGACTGACTGAATATTGATCTTGTCGTTGTTTGATCGGTTCAGCGCACGCAGGCAATTGAAGGTGAACGATAGTGGCGCACGGGCTGAGAGTTCCCCCTGTATTTTCGCCGATTTCATCAGCCATCAACCCCCGTCACGAAATTACTGACCGGCGGACGGCCGCCTGGGCGCAGGAATTCGGCTTCGGTTCCGTCGTCCCCTTTCTCGCGGATTTCACCGTCCGGTTATCCGGGGTCGGCGACGGCATCGCGAGGAAGATGAATTCGGCAGGAATCCCGGCGAACTCGGCGGCGTCCTCTCCCGGTTACCGCGGGTCTGCGCCGACGGATCACCGCGTATGCCGCGGCCGGCCGACGACCACACCCTGATGCGCGTTTATGGCGATGTGGCCAGAAAATATAAAAACGCCCGGAAATCCTGAAATGCGTGAGATGTCACGAGTGTCGGCAGCGCGATCCGTATGAATTCCTTCGAGGGCTGGAGTCAGAAATGAGCGCAGGTCTGCGCACCGTTCCACGCGCCCCGGGCCGAATACCCCTGCTGGGCCACGCCTGGTCGCTGTGGCGCGAGCCGTACGGATTCGTCAAATCCCTCCGGAAAGCCGGTGACCTGGTCCGGATAGACCTCGGCACCCTGCCGGTCTACTTCGTGAACGACGCGGCACTGGCCCACGAGGTCATGGTCACCAAGGCCCGCAGCTTCGAGAAGGGCCGGTTCTTCGACCGGCTGCGGAGCCTGGTCGGCAACGGCCTGGTCACCGCCGACAGCGTGACCCACCGCAGGCACCGCCGGCTGGTCCAGCCGATGTTCCACCGGGCCCGGATCGCCGGTTACGCGCGGATCATGACCGAGCAGGCGCAGCGGATGACCGAGGACTGGCAGCCCGGGCGGACGGTCGCGGTGGACGAGGCGGTGGCGGACTTCGTCATCAGCACCCTGGCCCGCACCATGTTCTCCGGCGAACTCGGCCGCCCCGCCGAGGAGGCGGTCCGCCGGAACGTACCGGTCATCATCGAGACCCTGCTGCTGCGGTCGGCGTCGCCCAAGCTGCTGGACCGGGTGCCGATCCGCCCCAACCGCCGCTTCGACGCGGCCCAGCACGAGCTGCACGAGGTCATCGACGGGGTGATCGCCGCGGCCCGCGAGGAGGGCGACACCGATCAGCCGGACCTGCTGTCCACGCTGCTGGCCGCGCGGGACGCCGACACCGGTGAGGCGCTCACCGACATCGAGATCCGCGACGAGCTCGGCACCATCCTGTTCGCCGGTGCCGAGACCGCGGTCTCCACGCTGGCCTGGGCCTTCTACGAGATCGCCCGGCGCCCGGAGGTCGAGGAGGCGGTGCTCGCCGAGATCGACACCGTCATCGGCGACCGGCCCGTCACCTTCGAGGACGTCCCGAAGCTGGAGTACATCCGGCGCGTCATCGACGAGGTGGTCCGGCTGCACAGCGTCACCCTGCTGATGCGCCGCAGCACCGAGTACGTGGAACTGGGCGGCGTCACCCTGCCCCCCAGCACCGAGGTGGCCTTCAGCCTCTACGCCCTCCACCAGGACCCCCGCTGGTTCCCGGAGCCCCAGCGCTTCGACCCCGACCGCTGGCTGCCGGAGCGCTCGGGCGACATCCCGCGGGAGGCGTTCGTCCCGTTCGGCAGCGGCGCCCGCAAGTGCATCGGGGACGCCTTCGCCTGGACGGAGGTACCGATCCTGATCGCCACCGTCCTGGCCCACTGGAAGCTGCGGCCGGCGCCCGGCGAGCCGCCGAGGGAGGCCATCTCCGCGATGCCGCACCCCGACCGGATGCCGATGGTCGTGGAACGCCGCCGCACGGGCCCGCCGGCGGACGGGCCTCAGAGGCCGTTCGTGTAGACCAGCAGCCTCGGCGTCCCCCAGGGGGCGCTGATCGGCACGTTCGGGGTCGCGTTGTCGGTGAGCCAGCCGGCGACCTTGGTGAAGGGCGCGTCGCCGTAGGTGTCCTTGTAGAGGGCGGCCACGCCGGTCACGTGCGGGGCCGCCATGGAGGTGCCGCTCATCTCGGCGTACGTGCCGCCCAGCGAGGACGAGGTGATGCCGGTGCCGGGGGCGTTGAGGTTGACGCAGGAGCCGTAGTTGCTGAAGTCGGCCTTGCGGTCGTACTCGTCGATGGCGGCGACGCTGAACGCCTGCGCGGCGCTGGCGGGCGAGACGACGCAGGCGTTGGTGTTGCCGTTGCCGGCCGCGACGACCGGGAAGACGCCGGCGGCGGCCAGCCCGTTGAGGCTGGCGTTCATGGACGAGGAGTAGTTGCCGCCGAGCGAGAGGTTGGCGACGGCGGGCTTGTGGGCGTTGGCCGCCACCCAGTTGATGCCCGCGATGATGCCCGAGTTCGGGCCGCGCGCATCGCAGTTGAGCACCCGCACGGCGACCAGGCCGATCCGCCGGGCCACCCCGACGTGCTCGCCGCCGATGGTGCCGGCCACATGGGTGCCGTGGCCCGCGCAGTCCACGCCGTCGCGGCCGTCGTTCATCTGGTCGATGCCGAGGGTGGCCCGGCCGCCGAACTCCGGGTGCGTGAAGTCGATGCCGCTGTCGATGACGTACGCCGTGACCTTGGCACCGGTCGACCTCACGGTGAAGCCGTGGCCACCCGGGGCCCGTTCGTTGATCCGCTCCAGCCCCCACGGGATGCCGGTGCCGGCCGCGCGCCGGTGGATCGCCGTCCGCTCCACCGGCGACACGGTCACCGTCGAGTCCTCCTCCACCCCGGTCACCGACGGCAGCGCCCGCACCTGGGCCAGCTGCGGCCCGGTCAGCGCCGCCGCGAACCCGACCATCGCGGCGCGGTAGACGTGCCGGGGCCGCACCCCGAGACGGTCGGCGACACCGGCCGGGTCGGTGCCCGCGGTGAGGCTCACGATGTAGTCGCCGGGGATGACGTCGCGCATCGCGTGCAGCGGCGCCGGACGGCTCCTGGCATGCGGCGAGGGCACGGCCACGGCGGCGGTGAGCACCGGCACGGCGGCTATCAGGGCGGCGGCGAACGTCCGACGCAGGTACACGCGCATACGGTGAGCTCCTCGGATCGTTGCTACTCGGCCATCCCTGCCTATCAGCGAAGATCACCGCCGGGCGCGCGGTGATCCGCCGCCAGGGTGAACCCCCCTCACCGGGCCGGCCACCCCGGCGGGGCCGCTGCCGAGCCGCCGTCGGGCCCGGCCGGGGCGGGGTCATGGGCGTGATCACGCCAAGCAGCCCCGCCGGGGGCGGTTGGTGGGCGTGTGACCATTGCTGGCGTGCGAGAAGACGAAACCATGTCCGGGGGTGCCGGAGTCGCCGCGGCGGCCTACGCCGCGCCCGACACAGACGCCGGGGCGTCGATACTGGCGGCGGCCGGGGACTGGGCGGCGGCCGGGCGCGAGGTGGCCGCGCTCGCGGACGGCCTGCGCCGTGGCTGCCGTGCCCGGGGCTGGCTGGACGCCGACCTGGTGCGGATGGCCCGGCGCGAGCTGCGCCCCGAGCACGTACGGCTGGCCGAGGCGCTGGAGGCGGCCGGTGAGCGGCCCGGTGAGCTGCTCGCCGGGTTCGGCCGCAGCGAGCGGCTCGACCGCTTCGGTACCGCCACCGTCGTCCTGGAACTGCTCCGGCTGTACGGGCGGCTGCCCGCGATCACGCCCCTCGCGGCGCCGGTCCGCTCCGGGCGTCCGGCCCACCGGATGCTCGGGCGGGTCCGGGCGCTGCTGGCCAAGGCCGAGTCCACCGCCTTCCCCGAGGAGGCGGAGGCCCTCAGTGCCAAGGCCCAGCACCTGATGGCCCGTTACAGCATCGACGAAGCCCTGCTGCCGGCCGGCGCGGCCGGCCCCGCCGACGGTCCCACCGCCCGCCGTATCGGCGTGGACCGCCCCTACGAGGGTGCCAAGGCGCTGCTGCTGGACGCCGTCGCCGCCGCCAACCGCTGCCGGTCGGTCTGGTCCGGCGACTTCGGGTTCTCCACCGTCGTCGGCTACGAGGCCGACCTGGAGGCGGTGGAACTGCTCTACACCTCGCTCCTGGTCCAGGCCGACACGGCCATGCAGCGCGGCGGCTCCCGGTCCAGGAACTTCCGTGAGTCGTTCCTGATCGCGTACGCGGGCCGGATCAGTGACCGTCTCGCCGCGGAGACCGCCGCCGCCACCGAGGAGGCCGGCGCCCCCGAGGTGCTGCCGGTGCTGGCGGCCCGTGAGGTCGCCGTCGGTGAGGCCGCCGACCGGATGTTCCCGGCGACGACGACCCATCGCCTCCGGGGCCGCGACCACGAGGGCTGGCAGCGTGGCGCGGACGCCGCGGACCGGGCCAGGCTCGGCCGGTAAATCCACCCGCGCTGCTAGACAAGGCGTCAACAAGGTGGTGCCATGGGTCCGCAGACTTCCCGAGAGAGCGAAGGGCGGGGCCGAGCCATGGCGCAGCGCTGGGTCACGGCGTCAGACGGGGTGCGCCTCGCGGTGTACGAGCACGGCGGCCACGCGGGGCCGGGCGCCGCGAGGGTGCCGACGGTACCGACGGTGCTGTGTGTGCACGGCTTCCCCGACGACCACAGGGTGTGGGACGGCGTGGCGGCCCGGCTCACCGGCGGCGGCCGGTTCCGGGTGGTGACCTACGACGTACGCGGCTCGGGTGCCTCCGGCGTACCGCGCCGGACCCGGGCGTACCGGCTGGAGCAGCTCGCGGCGGACACCACGGCGGTGGCGGACGCGGTCAGCCCGGACGCCCCCGTCCATCTGCTCACCCACGACTGGGGCTCCGTACAGAGCTGGCACACCGTGACCACCCCGGGGCTGGCACACCGCTACGCCTCGCTCACCTCGATCTCGGGCCCGGACCTGGACCACACCGGCCACTGGTACCGGGCCCAGCTGCGCCGGCCCACGCCCGCCCGGCTCGCGAAGCTGGCCCGGCAGAGCCTGGCCTCGCAGTACGTGGGCCTGTTCCACCTTCCCGGAATCGCCGAACTCGTCTGCCGCAGCGGCCTCCTGGACGCCGTGGCCGGCACCCTGCGCCGGCGGCTGGAGACCGGCGAGGGTCCACCGGGGTACGGTCCGGGGCTGGCGGCCCGCAACCGGGCGGGACTGAAGCTGTACCGGGCCAATGTGCTGCCGCGGATGTTCCGGCCCCGTGAGCGCGCGACGTCGGTACCGGCGCAGGTGCTGGCCCCGCGCAAGGACGTGTTCGTGCTGGCCCCGTGGGCGACGGAGATCACCCGGTGGGCACCGGCGGCCCAGGTGCACCACGTCGACGGCGGGCACTGGCTGCCGAGCCACCGCCCGGAGCTGGTGGCGGAGCTCACGGCCGCGCTGGTGGAACGCACCGAGAGCGTGAGGAACGCCGCATGAACGCCGGCCACGACCACGACCACGACCGCCGCCACGACCACGACCGCCGCCACCGCCACGACCGCCGCCACCGCCACGACCGCGGCCGTGACCACGTCCGCGACCCCGAGCACATCGTCCTCAAGCCGCGCGACGTCCAATGGGACTGGACCGGGCTGCCCATGCACCACCTGGACGACGACCCCTTCCTCACCCACTTCGCCAATGTCCTCAACATCCTGCTCCCCGAGGGCGAGGAGTGGTTCCTGACCGTCTTCCAGCAGGCCGTCCCGCTGATCAGGGACGACCTGCTGCGCGAGGACGTCATCGGTTTCATCGGCCAGGAGGCCACCCACGCCACCGCCCATCAGAGCCTGCTGGCCCACCTCGCCTCCGACGGGCTGGACACCGGCACCTTCGTCGGCCAACTGCGCTGGTTCTTCCAGGACATGCTCGGAGACCGGGAACTGACCGGCCCGGCGGCCCGCGGCTGGCTGATCGAGCGGGTCGCGATCATCGCGGCCATCGAGCACGTCACGTCCTTCCTCGGCGACTGGATCCTCAACGCCGACGCGATCGACGAGGTGAGCGCGGCGCCCGCCGTCCTGGACCTCTACCGCTGGCACGGCGCCGAGGAGGTCGAACACCGGGCGGTCGCCTACGACCTGTTCACCCACCTCGACGGCCGCTACCGCACCCGGGTCCGCGCCCACCTGGTGGCCTTCCCGGTCCTGCTGTACTGGTGGATCCGCGGGCTGCGCCGCCTCATGGCCGCGGACCCGGTCCGCAGCGGCAAGCCGCGCTGGCGCGACTGGTACCGGGGCGCCCGGCGCGGGCTGCTGCCCAGGCCACGCCATGTGCTGCGGCTGTTCTTCGCCTATCTGCGACCCGGCTACCACCCCGCCCGGTACGGCTCCACCAGCCAGGCCGTCGCCTACCTCGCCTCCTCCCCGGCCGCCCGGGCGGCGCTGTGACGACGGCGCCCCGTCAGCCCCTCCCCGCGTTCCTGCGGCTGCTGGACCGGGCCGCCCCGCTGCTCGTACGCCGCAGCGCGCACACCCGGATACGGGAGCCACGGGCCGTCGACCGTTCCCTGGCCCTGGTCGTACGGGAGGTCAGGCCCGAGGCCGAGGAGGTCGTCAGCCTCCGGCTGGCCACCGCCGACGGCGGGCCGCTGCCCCCGTGGCGGCCCGGCGCGCACCTCGACCTGGACCTGCCGTCCGGCCGGCGCCGCCAGTACTCGCTGTGCGGCGACCCGGCCGACGCCACGTCCTACCGGATCGCGGTCCGCCGCATCCCGCGAGACGCCGGCGGTGAGGGCGGCTCCCGGGAACTGCACACCCTGCGCCCCGGCGCGACCCTGCACACCCAGGGTCCGCGCAACGCCTTCCCGCTGGCCCTGACCGGCGGACCGCTGCTCTTCGTCGCCGGCGGCATCGGCATCACGCCCATCCTGCCGATGGCCCGGGCCGCGGCCGCAGCGGGCGCCGACTGGCGGCTGGTCTACACCGGCCGCAGCCACGCCCGCATGCCCTTCCTCGACGAGCTGGCCGCCCTCGACCCCACCGGGGCCCGGCTGACCGTGAGGACCGACGACTGCGACGGTGTCCCCGGGGCGGCCGAACTGCTGGCCGGTGCCGGGGCGGCGGCGGCGGTCTACCTGTGCGGGCCGCCCGCGCTCGTCACCGGCGTACGCCAGGCCCTGGCCGGGCGGGACGCCACCGGCCTGCACGTCGAGCGCTTCGCCACCCCGCCGGTCCTCGACGGCGCCCCCTTCGAGGTCCAGCTCGGGCCCGGCGGCACCGTACTGAGCGTCCCGGCCGACCGCTCCGCGCTCTCCGTCATCGCCGAGGCCCGCCCCGGCACCGCCTACTCCTGCCGCCGGGGCTTCTGCGGCACCTGCCGCCTCCGGGTCCTCGACGGCGAGGTCACCCACCACGGCAGCCCGGCGGCCCGCCGTACGGAGGACGCCATGCTGATCTGCGTCTCCCGCGCCGCGCACCCGGGCGCCCGTCTCACCCTCGACTGCTAGGCCGTGTTTTAGAAGTCCCGCCTGTCCCGCGACCCTCCCCCAGCCAGGCGGCTGGGTGGTACCCCCAGGCACGGCACCTCGCTGCGTTGTCGAATTGTCCGAGTAGCCCACTACGAGGACAGTTCTCCGCCTTGCGATGCACCGCACCAGACGCCGCGGGACCCGCCCTGCGGGCGGACGGCGCTACTTTCGCAACACGCCCTAGGCCCAATGCCGTTGCCTTTGCTGTAGGCGTACTGTGCTTGGCAGTTCGTCCCGGGGGTGGTTCGGATGGCTGCGAGTGTGTCTGACTTATCGGGTCTCGGCCTGTTGACCTGGGTGTATCCGCCAGGCTTGGTGGACCGGGTGGTGACGGCGTGCGGCCGTGCCGAGCGACGTCAGCGGCTGCTTCCCGCGCGGCTGGTGGTGTACTTCGTGCTGGCGTTGGCCCTGTTCTCACCTGCCCCGTATCTGGAAGTGATGCGCCATCTCGTCGAGGGCTTGCGGGGCTCGGGGCTGCTGGGCAACTGGCGTGTTCCGGCGAAGTCCTCGCTGTTCAGGGCCCGGCAGCGGCTGGGCTCCGAGCCGCTGCGGGTGCTGTTCGCCACGACCGCGAAGCCGATGGCGACCGAGGCGACGCCCGGCGCGTTCTGGCGGGGCTTGCGGCTGCTCGCCGTCGACGGCACGTGCTGGGACGTCGCGGACAGTGAAGCCAACGAGACTGCCTTCGGACGTCCGGGCAGTGGCCGCGGGTCGGGCAGGAGCGCGTTTCCGCAAGTGCGGATGGCAGCTCTGGTGGAGATCGGCAGCCATGCGGTGCTGGACGCGGAACTGGCCGGCTGCCGCACCGGGGAAGTCACTCTGGTAGGCCGCCTGCCGCGTTCGACCGGCCCAGGTCAGCTGGTCCTGGCCGACCGTGGGTTCCTTGGCGTCCCGTTGTGGCAGGCGTTCACCGCCACCGGCGCCGACCTGCTGTGGCGGGTGCCCGCCAACCGCGTCCTGCCCGTCACCAAACAGTTCCGCGACGGGTCATGGCTCTCACACATCAGAGCGAGCGGCGGCCCGGCCCGCAAGGAGCCGGTTGTGGTCCGTGTCCTGGCCTACCGGCTCAAGGACCGGGCCGGTGAGGGTGAGACCGACGACTATCGCCTGGTCACCAGCCTGCTGGACGCCCGACGGTATCCTGCCCGGCAGCTGGCCGCGCTCTACCGCGAACGCTGGGAGATCGAGTCCGTCTTCGCCGAGATCAAAACCCATCAGCGTGGCGCACGCGTCGTGCTCAGCAGTAAAACACCCGACGGTGTTCACCAGCAGATCTGGGCACACCTGCTGGTCCACCACGCTCTGCGGGAACTCATGCTGAGAACGGCTGCCACCCGTGGCCTGGGCCCTGACCGGGTCTCCTTCACCGAAACGCTGCGCTCTGCCCGGCGCAGCGTGACCGTCACGCCGGGCAGTTTTTCCCCCTGACCTCCTGGTCAGAGCACTGGTGATGCTCGAGCAGGACCTCCTGGAACGGCTCCTGCCCGTCAGACGCCTCCGCAGCCAGCCCCGCGTGGTGAAACGCAAGATGTCCAACTACCGCCTCAAGCGAACTGAACACCGTTCCTGGCCACAGCCGACCCGCACCGGACCTCAAGCGGTCCTCATCACAAGACCCCAGCCCGCAAGCCCGTAACGCAACGGCATTGGGCCTAGGCCGTGGCCGCGGCAGAGGTTGACCCCCGCCGCTGCGCGCCCGCGCGCCTACGCGCCGCCGCGTTCCGCCGCGCTGCGCTCGACGCAGAACTCGTTGCCCTCGATGTCGGCCAGCGTGGCCCAGCCGGTGCCGTCCGGCCTGCGGTGGTCGGCGACGAGGGTCGCGCCCAGGCCGAGGAGCCGTTCGACCTCCTCGTCCCGGGTGCGGTCCTGCGGCCGCACATCCAGATGGACCCGGTTCTTCGCGGTCTTGCCCTCGGGCACGGTGACGAACAGCAGCCCGGCGCCCGGGGCCAGGACCAGGGCCTCCTCGTCGCCGGGTTGGTCGTCCTCGTGCAGGGGCGCGTCCAGTACGGCGGCCCAGAAACCGGCGAGCCGGTACGCGTCGGAACAGTCGACGGTGACGTGCCTGATCACGGAAGTCATGGCCGCCACTCTGCCGTACGGGTCCGGGGCCCCGGAAGCAGGGCCTGGACCAGACGCTGCTCGCCGGGCTCGGGGGCGTCGAACGGCAGCCCGAGGCTGAGGGCGGGGGTGGTCGCCCTGACCGGCACCGCGGGCGTGGCCGGCCGGGGCGTGCCCTTGCCCAGCAGGTCGGGCAGCGGGGCGGTGAGGTCGGTCTCCGGGATCCGGGCCCGGGCGGGCAGCGGGGGGATCAGCGGTTCGGGCAGGACGGCGCCCGGCGCCCGCTCGGGCGCGGCCGGCGGCTTCACCTCGGGGGTCGCCGGCAGCGTCGCCGCGGGGGCCGTGGGGAGGCTGCCGGACCGCTCCGCGGCGGTGGCCACTCCTGCGACCGCCGGCACCACGGCCGCAGCGGCGGCTGCTGCCGCGCACGCTGCCAGAACGGTGGTGGCCCCGAAGGAAAGCCTCATATGGGTCTCTCGTTCCTGATCGGTAGCACTTCCCGCACCAGCAGGAACGAGTCGGAAGGCCGTCGCATCACACAAGTCACCCGGAAGCAGCAAGCAGCAAGCAACAAGCAACAAGCAACAAGCAGGAGCTCATACGGAGAGCGGGTCCACCACCATCGGCGCGATCCGGCCCTCCATCATCGCCCCGAGTCCGCGCACCGCGCACCCGCCCGGACTTTCGGCGATGACGACGGGCATCCCGGTCGCCTGCCGCAGCATCGTGTCGAGCCCCGGCATCAGCGCGCTGCCCCCGGCCAGCATGATCCCGCGGTCCGTGAGATCCGCGACCAGGTCGGGCGGGCAGCGCCGCAGCACCATGCTGATGCCGTCCACCACCGACGCCAAGGGCGTACGGATCGCGCGGCGCACGCTCTCGGTGTCGACGCTCACCGTGCGGGCCAGGCCGCTCGCCACGTCCCGCCCCTGCACCTCGGCGCTGAGCGCCGTCGAACCCGGCTCGGAGAGAAACAGGTGCAGCGGGCGCACGGACTGGCTGGGCAGCATCAGCTCGTGCTTGTTGCGCAGGTGCTGGACCACCGCGCGGTCGATCGCGTCACCGCCCACGGCGACGGTCTCCGCCGCCACGATCGCGCCCAGCGACAGTACGGCGATCTGCGTCGTCGACGCCCCGCTCACCATGATCATCGTGGCTTCGGGCTGCTCCACCGGCAGCCCGCACCCCACGGCGGCGGCGATCAGCGCGTCCACCAGCTCCACCCGGCGCGCGCCCAGCCCGTACATCGTCTCCGTCGCCGCGCGCTGCGCCAGCGGCTCACTGGCGTGCGGCGTGCACACCGCCGCGCGCAGCATCGGCTTGCGCCGCCACGCCTTGCGCAGCTGCCCGCCCAGCAGATGGCGCAGCATCCGCTGCGCCATGTCGATGTCCACCACCATGCCGCCCTGCACCGGCCGCACCACCCGGATGTGGGCAGGCGTCCGGCCCGTCATCTGCTCGGCCAGTGCCCCCACCGCGATCAGCGCGCCCGAGCGCGCGTCCACCGCGGCCACGCTGGGTTCGTCCACCACGAGCCCCGAGCCCTTCACATAGACGCGGGTCCGTGCGGCGCCCATGTCCACGGCAACGGAGCAACGGCGCAACTGCGCGAGGCTGACTGTCACAGCGGGTCCTCCCCAACGGCCTGCGGACCGCTTCGGACGGCGGCCCTCTCTGTCATCGTCGGCGCCCCCGCGTTCCGGCGCGCGGGGGGCTACTCCCTCCGGGGGAAGCGGGGGGCTACTCCCTCCGGGGGAAGGGGACGCGCCAGGATGCCGAGGAGGCCGCGACGGGTGACCATGGAACAGTGAGCGACGGCGGCGGCGCGTGGTCACCGCTGGGCGAGCAGGCCCTGCGGCAGGTTCTGGACGGGACGCCGGCGGGCATCGCCATCCTCGACACCGCCCTGCGCTACGTGTACGTCAACCCGGCCCTGGCCGAGATGAACGGCGTGCCCGCCGCCGACCACATCGGCCGCACCATCGCCGAGGTGCTGCCGGACCTGGACAACCCGGAGGGGGGCGCTCTGCGCCAGGTCCTGGCGGACGGCCATGCGCGCGAGCTGACGTCGAGCGGCCAGACTCGGGGCGCCTCCGGGCTGGAGCGCCGCTACTGGCAGGGGGCCTACCACCGGCTGCTGGACGCCGGGGGCACGGTCGCCGGGATCGTGGGCATCGTCCTGGAGGTCAGCGCCTCGCGGGCCGAGCAGCGGGACCTCGAACGGGCCCGGGAACGGCTGGCGCTGCTCGACCGGGCGGCGACCAAGATCGGCACCACCCTGGACATGGACACCACATGCGCTGAGCTGGCCACCTTCCTCGTCCCGCTGCTCGCGGACATCGCCACCGTGGAGGTCCTGCCCCCGGAACATCCGCACGGGGCCGCGGTGCGCCCTCCGCCGCACGGCGTACTGCGGCTGCGCCGGGCCGGGATGGCGGCGCTGCCCAACCTCCGCGAGCAGGTCCGGGTCTTCGGGGTGCCGGGGGCGTTCGTCGACTACCAGTCGCACTCCTCCATTCCCCGCTGTCTGCAGTCCGGCAAGCCGATCCTGGAGAACCTGCCCTCCGACAGCGAACTCGGCGGCATGGCCCCCAACAGCGAGCGGGTGGCCGCCTACCGCGCGGTCGGCATCCACTCCGCGCTGGTCGCGCCGATCACCGCCCGGGGCCATCCGATCGGCACCGTCACCCTGGTCCGGGCCGGGGAGTCGCCCGCCTTCACCGACGAGGACGTGGTCATCGCCCAGGACCTCGCCACCAGGGCGGCGATCAGCCTGGACAACGCCCGCCGCTACAGCCGCGAGCACGGCATCGCGCTGGAGTTGCAGCGCGCGCTGCTGTCCGAGCCGGGCATCCCGCACCCCACCGTGGAGGTGGCGTTCCGTTACGAGCCGGCCGGCAGCAGCGCCCTGGTCGGCGGCGACTGGTACGACACCGTACGGCTGCCCCTGGGGCGGACGCTGCTGGCGATGGGCGATGTCATGGGCCACGGCGTCGAGGCCTCGGTGGACATGAGCCAGTACCGCTCGATGCTGCGTTTCGTGGCCTGCGCCGACCTGCCGCCGCACCGGATACTGCGGCGCCTCGACACGCTGATCGCCGACACCGAGGACGGCCGCCCGGCCACGTGTCTGCTGGCGCTGATGGACCCGGACAGGGGGCGCTGCTCGTTCGCCAGCGCGGGACATCTGCCGCCCGTCGTGCTGCACGCCGACGGGCGCATCGAGATCGTCTCGCTGCCCGTCGGCCCCCCGTTGGGCACCGGCCAGGGAGGCTACGAACTGCTCTCCCGTGACTGCGCCGCCGGCCAGTTCCTGCTGCTCTACACCGACGGCCTGGTGGAGCGGCGCGGTGAGGACATCGACGTGTCCCTCGCCCGGCTCGCCGCGCTGCGGCTGCCCACCGACCTCGGCGTCGGGCCGCTCGTCGACCTGGTGCTGTCCCTGCTGGTCACGGAGGAGGCGGAGGACGACGTCGCGCTGCTGGCCGCCCGGGTGATCCCCTGCTGAGCCACCCGGTCGGGTGACCCGGGGGCGTGTCGGCGGGGCGCCCGTGGCGCCCCTGGTGAGGATCGGTCGATGCGCCGAGCCGTCCGCACCGCCGTCGTCACCGTGATCGCCGCCACCGTGTGGCTGTCCCCGGCCGCCGCCCCGGTCCACGCCGACGGCCACCGCCCCGGGGAGAACACGGCGGCCACCGTGGACCGGCTGTACGGCGAGGCGGCCCGCGCGGTCCGGTCGTACGAGACCGTACGCAGGGCCGTGGACCGCAAACGGCACGAGCTGGACGTCCTGCGGCGGGCCGCCCGGCGGGAGCGCGGGCACCTGGGCGAACTGCGGGAACAGGTCGGGGACATGGCCGCCAAGCAGTACCGGGACGGAGGACTCGCCGCCCCGGCGCGGCTGTTCCTGTCGGACACCCCGGACGAGCTGCTGGAACTGACGACGCTGCTGCGCGAGGGCGACCACGCGACGGCCGCGCTGCTGGACGCCACCGCCCGGTCGGAACGCCGCCTGGACACCGCCACGTCGGCCGCCGACCGCGTGGTGGACCGGCTCGCCTCGGACGCCCGGCGGCAGGCCGCCATCCGGCGCCGGATCGAGGCCGGACTGAGCCGCGCCCGCGAGATGCTGCGCCGCGAGCGTGAGCGTGCGCGCGGGCGGCAGGGACAGGGGCAGGCCGGCGTCGGCGCCCTGAGCCAGGACTGCCCGAACGCACGGTCGCGGCAGTTCAGTCACCGCCCGGACCTCCCGGCCCTGCGGGCCGCCGGGACGGCGTCGGCGTCCACGGCCTGGGTCAGCCCCGTCGGCCACTACCGGCTCAGCGCCGGTTTCGCCCGCAGCGGCGCGCACTGGTCCCACCGCCACACCGGCCAGGACTTCGCGGTTCCGGTCGGCACCCCCGTATGGGCCGCGGGCACCGGCACGGTCGTCGCCGCCGGGTGCGGCGACGGCTTCGGCAACCAGATCGTCATCCGGCACGCGTGCGGCTACTACACGCAGTACGCCCATCTCTCCCGTCTCGACGTGGTCCCCGGCGACCGGGTCCGCACCGGCGACCTCATCGGCCTGTCGGGCAGCACCGGCAACTCCACCGGCCCGCACCTGCACTTCGAGGTACGCGTCACCCCCCTCCTGGGCTCCGGCGTGGACCCCGTTCCCTGGATGGCCGAACACGGCGCCCCACTACGCGACACCCCGTGACCCCCACGGCTCCGCCGGCCGCTCCGACATGCCTCGCAGCGGTCGTGCCGACGGCCCGCGCGGTGCCCCCTGCCGGTCGTCCAACGTGTGCCGCGTCATGGCCGGTTGCGTCGCCGCGACGCGCCCCGTGCCCGGGCGCCGTGCGGCTGAGGCGGTGGTGGGCGGTGGGGCCCCTGCCGTACCAACAGGCATCGCGGCGTGGCCGGTTGAGGCCTGCCGACCATCGGCCACCGGCCACCGGCCACCGGCTGGGGGGTCTGCGGCTTCGCCGGTCGCCGGCCGTTCCAACGGGCGTCGTGTCGGGGGCGGTCAACCCGTGGCGGGGCGGGGGGTGCTGAGGGCGGTGGCGAGGGCGGCTGCCAGGGCGCAGATCGCTGCGGGGGCGGCGGTCGCGGTCCAGGGGAAAAGGGTGGGGGCGTCGACCGACAGCAGGCCCAGCGCACTGCGCATCGCGGCCAGTCCGAGCGCCGCGACGGCCGTGCCGAGGACCGCGCCGGCGGCCACCGCGAGCAGTGACTCGGCGGTGAACAGGGCCAGTACCTGGCGCCGGTTCGCGCCGGCGAGGCGCAGTAGTCCCACCTCGCGGCGGCGGGCGGAGGTCGCCATGACGGCGGTGTTGGCCAGCGAGATCACCGCGTACAGCAGGGCGATGCCCAGGACGACGGCGAACCCCAGCCGGGTGGGCCCGCCGCCGGGGTGGCGGGCCGCCGCCCAGGCGTCCCGGGTGGCCAGGGTGGCTCCGTACTCCCGTGCCAGCGAACGCAGTTGCCGTAGCAGTGGGCGGCTCGGGCGTCCGGTGCGCAGTTCGATCCGGTCGGTACGGGCGCCGGGCGCGTTGTGCGCGGTGACGTAGGCCCCGTTGTCGCCGGTGCCGGTGCGCAGGACGGCGGTGACGCGCAGGGTGGTCCGGGTGCCGTCGGCGAGGTGGACGGTGACCCGGTCGCCGACGGTGTGGCGTTCCCATTCCTGGTTCACCACGATGCCGTGGTCGTCGAGGGCGGTGAGCGACCCGGCCACCACGGGCAGCCGTGCCAGGCGGGCGAAGGCGGCCGGTTCGACGGCCCGTGCCCCGGTGTCGATCACCGCCCGGCCGTCCTCGGGGACGCGCAGTTCGGTGGTCGCGCTGCTCGCCGAGGTCACGCCGGGGAGCCGGCGCACGGCGTCGGCCAGCCGGTCCGGCAGGGCGTCGCCGGTGATGACGTAGTCGGCGGACGTGTGCGCCCGCAGCTCCGCGGTCTTGGCGGCGCCGATCATGGCGGCGGCCCCGGGCAGCGAGCCCGCCAGCGCCACGGTCATCAGCACCGGCGCCGCCACCGCGGCGGTACGGCGGCCGGCGGCCATGGCGTTCGCCCGGACCAGCCGCCCCGACCAGCCGGTGCCGAGCCGCCCCAGGGTGCGTACCAGGGGCCGTACGAGCACCGGCGCCAGCAGCCCGCAGGCCCCGGTCAGCAGCATCGGCTGGACGGTGTACGTCTTGCGCTTCAGCAGATCCCCCGGGTCGGTGCCCAGCCGCCACGCCGTCAGGCCCACGGCGAAGAGCAGCAGCCCGGCGCCCCACACCCAGCGGCCCGCCGTCATCGCGCCCGCCTCGGCGTCGGCTTCCCGCAGCGCGTCCAGCGGCCCGAGCCGGCCCGCCCGCCACGCCGCCGCCCCGGCACCCGCCAGCGCGGTCGTGACGCCGGTCCAGAACGCGAGGTGCAGGGGCCATGTCTGGCCGCCGATGGCGTACCCGGCCGGTGCGACGCCCCCGTCGAGGAGCGCCCGCCCCAGCCACGGTGCCGCCGCCCGCCCGAGCAGGACCCCCGCGGCCGACGCCACCACCCCCACCACGGCGGCCTCCGTCACCACCACCGTCCGCACCTGCGCGCCGGTCGCCCCGGACAGCCGCAGCAGCCCCAGTTCCCGCTGCCGGGCGGCCACCGCGTACGAGAAGGTCGACGCGACCACGAACACCGACACGAAGGCCGCCACCCCGCCCGCCGTTCCCAGCAGCGCGTTGACGGTCACCGCCTGCTCCCCGCCCCCCGGCACGGCGACGGCCGCCGCGATGCCCAGGCCCATGACGGCGACCAGCGCCACCCCCAGCGCCAGGGCGACGGCCGCGCCCAGCAGCCCCGTCCAGCGCGTCCTCAACGATCTCAGCGCGATTCTCACCATGCGGCCAACTCCATCCCACCGCGGCGCGCCTGTCGGCAGCCCTGGCCCGACAGTCGGGGGTATGGCCTGCCCTACCGCGCACCCGGGGCACGCCCTCTACGGTGGCCGGGTGGCACAGACAACCGCGTGGCAGGCACTGGCGGACCGCCGGTTCCTGCGGACCTCATGGCCGTGGCGCGCGGCGGCCTATCTGCTCACCGGCGCGCTCACCGGCGCCGTGACGCTGGTCCTGCTCCCGCTCGCGCTGCCGCTGCTGCCGTCGGCCGAGCGCCGCCGGCTGCGGGTCGTGGACCCGGTCCCGGCGGCCGGCGCGCACCGGCCTCCCGGCGCGCCGGGCCTCGGCCCGTGGGCGCGTACCCGGCTCGCCGAGCCGGCCACCTGGCGCGAGCTGGCATACGGGCTGCTCACCGCGTTCGTACTGTGGCCGCTGGAGCTGCTGGCGGTGGTGTTCGCGCTGGTCCTGCCGCTGCAGCTGATCGCGGCGCCGGTGATGCTGGCGGCCGACGGCGAGCAGGTGAACATCCTCAAGGCGTGGCCGGCCACGTCGTACCCGGTGGCCGTCGGGGCGGCCGCCGTGGGCCTGGTGCTGCTGCCGGTGGCGGCGTACGCGCTGACCGCGCTCGCCGGAGCCCGGGGCGCCCTGGCCCGCGCGCTGCTGGCCGCGCGGCCGGGCGAGGACGAGCGGATCGGTGAACTGACCAGCTCCCGGCGCCGGTTGGCGGATTCCTTCGAGGCGGAGCGGCGCCGGATCGAACGGGATCTGCACGACGGGGCCCAGCAGCGGCTGGTCGCGCTGACCATCAGCCTCGGCCTGGCGCGGCTGGACGCGGAGCCCGGCAGCCCGCTCGCCGCCCGGCTGGCCGAGGCCCAGGACGAGGCCGGCCGGGCCCTGGCCGAGCTGCGGGACCTGGTCAACGGCATCCACCCCCGGGTGCTGACCGACCGCGGGCTGTCCGACGCCCTCGCGGACGCCGCCGACCGCTGCCCGGTCCCGGTCGACCTGGCTGTCGACCTGCCGGCCGCCCGGCTGCCGGAGGCCGTGGAGGCGGGCGCGTACTTCGCCGTCTGCGAGGCGCTGGCCAACGTCGCCAAGCACAGCGGCGCGGGCCGGGCCGCCCTGGCCGCCCGCCACGACGGCCGGCGGCTGCTGGTCGAGGTCCGCGACGACGGCCGCGGTGGCGCCGACCCGGCCCATGGCACCGGCCTGACCGGGCTCGCCGACCGGGTCGCCGTACTGGAAGGCGCCCTGACCCTGGCCAGCCCGCCCGGCGGCCCGACCCTGCTGCGGATGGAGTTCCCGTGCGCGTAGTCCTGGCCGAGGACAGTGTCCTGCTCCGCGAGGGGCTCGTCGGACTGCTCGCCCGCTTCGGCCACCACACCGTGGCCGCGGTCGGTGACGCGGACGCGCTCGCCGCCGCGGTGACCGAGCACGACCCCGACATCGTCGTCACCGACGTCCGGATGCCGCCGGGCCTGTCCGACGAGGGGCTGCGCGCCGCCGTCGCCCTGCGGGCCGCCCGGCCGGGCCTGCCGGTGCTCGTCCTGAGCCAGTACGTGCAGCGCTCGTACGCCGCCGAACTCCTCGACTCCGGGGACGGATCGGCCGTCGGCTACCTGCTCAAGGACCGTGTCGGCCGGGTCACCGAGTTCGCCGACGCGCTGCACACGGTGGCGTCCGGCGGCACCGTCGTCGACCCGGAGGTGGTACGGCAGTTGCTGCGCCGCCGCCGCGACCCGCTGGCCCGGCTGACCCCGCGCGAACGCGAGGTGCTGGGGCTGATGGCCGAGGGCCGGTCCAACGCCGCGATCTGCCGTGAACTGACCGTCTCCGAGGCCGCGGTGGGCAAGCACATCGGCAACATCCTCATGAAGCTGGGCCTGCCGCCCGCCGAGGACAGCCACCGCCGGGTACTCGCCGTCCTGGCCTATCTGCGGGCGTAGCCGGAGGCGTCACTCCTCGCGGGCCCGCTGCGCGCCGGCGGCCTCACGGAGCGCGTGGCGCATCCGGGTCGCGTGCCGCCGGTCGCCGGGGGAGGCGTCGAGGATGTCGAGGAAGACGTGCCCGGCGTCGAGCTCCGGGTACTGCTCCGCGATGTGCCGCTTGATCCGTACGAGGGAGTCCTCCAGCGTCTCGCTGTCGATGCCCCCGACCAGGTCCACCCGGGCGGCCAGCAGCGTGGCGTCCATACCGAGCCGCATCGTCAGCACCGACGTCACGGTGTCGATCTCCGGCTGCCGCATGAGCAGTTCGTACACGTGCTCCCGCAGTACGGGGTCGGCCGCCTCGCCGATCAGGCTGTCCCGGCAGTCCTTGCCCAGCCGGTACGCCACGTACATCAGCAGCAGCGCGATCCCCAGCGACGCGCCCCCCTCGTACGCCGGGCTCCCGGTCATCCAGTGCAGCGTCACGCCCGCCAGGGCCAGCAGCACACCCAGCACCGCCGTGCTGTCCTCGGCCAGCACCGTGCGCAGGGTCGGGTCCGAGCCGCCGCGCAGCCCGCCTCCCTCCCGCATGCTCTGCCGCACCGCCCGGGCCAGCGAGGCGCCCTCCGCCAGCAGCGCCACCACCAGTACGACGGCCGCCACCACGAAGGCGCGGGTGGTCTGGGTCTCGGTCTCCCGGAAGGCCATGAGCCCCTCGTAGAACGAGAAGCAGCCGCCCATCACGAAGATCCCGACGGCCGCGAGCAGCGACCAGAAGAACCGTTCCTTGCCGTAGCCGAACGGATGTTGCGCGTCCGGTTCCTTCCTGCTGCGCTTCAGCGAGGCCAGCAGGAACACCTCGTTGAGGCTGTCCGCGACCGAGTGCGCGCCCTCCGACAGCAGTGCCGGCGAGCCCGTCACCAGTCCGCCGACCGCCTTCGCCGCCGCGATCACCAGATTCGCGACGAGCGCGACGACAACGGTCCCCCGGGTTTCCTGATCCTTGGCCATACGCTGCGAGTGCCCAGAAGCAGGCCGCTCAGTGATGGAACGCGGTGGCGGCCGAAGCGGGCCGGTCCAGCGGCCCCGACTGCGCCCGCAGCTCCGGCAGCAGCCGTTCCAGCTCGCCCGCCAGCAGGTCGGCCAGGTCCTCCGAGAAGCCGTTGCGGCACACCACGCGCAGCACCGCCAGGTCCTCGCGGTCGGCGGGGAAGGTGTACGCGGGCACCAGCCAGCCGCGCTCGCGCAGCCGCCGGGAGACGTCGAACACGTCGTAGGCCGTGACGCCGTCGGCCGTGGTGAAGGCGAACACCGGCAGCTGGTCACCGCGGGTGATCAGCCGGAAGTCGCCCATCGCCTCGATACGCGAGGCCAGCGCGGTGGCGACGTCCCGGGAGGTCTGCTGCACGGCCCGGAAGCCCTCCCGGCCCAGCCGCAGGAAGGTGTAGTACTGGGCGACGACCTGGGCGCCGGGGCGGGAGAAGTTCAGCGCGAAGGTCGGCATGTCGCCGCCGAGGTAGTTGACCCGGAAGACCAGTTCCTCCGGCAGGGCGCCGGAGTCCCGCCACAGGGCCCAGCCCACCCCGGGGTAGACCAGCCCGTACTTGTGCCCGGAGGTGTTGATCGACGCCACGCGCGGCAGCCGGAAGTCCCAGACCAGCCCGGGGTCCACGAAGGGCGCGATCATCGCGCCGGAGGCGCCGTCCACGTGCACCGGGATGTCGGTGCCGGTACGGGCCTGGAAGTCGTCGAGGGCGGCGCAGATGTCCGCCACCGGCTCGTAGGACCCGTCGAAGGTCGAACCGAGCACCGCGACGACCCCGATGGTGTTCTCGTCGCACAGCGCGAGCGCGGACTCGGCGTCCATGTGCAGCCGGTCGCCCCGCACCGGCACCAGCCGGGCCTCCACCTCCCAGAAGGTGCAGAACTTCTCCCAGCACACCTGCACGTTCGCGCCCATCACCAGATTCGGCCGGGCGCTCCCCGGGTAGCGGTCGCCGGTCCGCTTCATCCAGCGCCGCTTGAACGCCATCCCGGCGAGCATGCACGCCTCGCTCGACCCCGTGGTGGAGCAGCCCACCGCCCCGGCGGGGTCGGGCGCGTTCCACAGGTCGGCGAGCATCGCCACACAGCGCCGCTCCAGTTCGGCGGTGCGCGGGTACTCGTCCTTGTCGATCATGTTCTTGTCGCGGCACTCCGCCATCAGGACATCGGCCTGCGGCTCCATCCAGGTGGTGACGAAGGTCGCCAGGTTCAGCCGGGAGTTGCCGTCCAGCATCAGCTCGTCATGGACCAGCTGATAGGCCGTGGCGGGCGCCATCGGGCCGTCCGCCAGCCGGTGCTTCGGCGGCGCGGCGCGCATGCCGCTGGTGGGGTCCGTCTCGCCGTAGAACGGGTTGACGGGCAGTTCCCGCTCGTCGTTGTCGCCTTTGTGGAGGGCCATGCAACGGACCATAGGCGGGCGCCGCTCAGCCCGCACTCGCAAGTGACAGCTTCGCCGCGAAACCGAGGAAGAGCGCGGCCGCGCCCGAGGTGAGCCCGGCGGACAGCCGCTTGCGGCGGCGGAACTGGGCGGCCAGATACGTGCCGCCCAGGATCAGCGCCGTCAGGTAGCAGAGGCTGAAGGTCTGGGCGATGGCACCGAGGGCCAGGAAGGACACGGCGGGGTGGGCGTAGCCCGGGTCCACGAACTGCACGAAGAAGGAGATGAAGAACAGGATCGCCTTCGGGTTGAGCAGGCTGATCATCAGCGCCCGCCGGAAGGGCTGCTCGCCCGTCGCGGACTCCGCGGTGGTTCCCGGCACCGGTTCCGCGGCGGCCCCCGCCGCGCGCCCGCCACGGGAGCGCCACATGTCCCGGGCCGCGCGGGCCATCCCGAAGGCGATCCACGCCAGATAGGCGGCGCCCGCGTACTTCACGAAGCCGAACAGCACGGCGTTCGTCCTGAGCAGCCCGGCCACCCCGGCCGCCGACGCGGTCATCAGCACCGTGTCGCCGAGGAAGACACCGAGCGCGGCGCGGTACGCCGTACGGATGCCCCGGCGGGTGGCGACGGAGAGCGTGTAGAGCGAGTTCGGGCCCGGCAGCAGAACGATCAGGACGGTGCCCAGGACATAGGTCGGCAGATCGGTTATCCCCAGCATGTGGACCAATATCGCACTTGCTCCTCACGTGGCGTGAGGCGGGAGAGTGATGCCCATGAGCGCGAGTTATCCGGTCGGGCAGGTCGCCGCCTTCGCGGGCGTGACCGTACGGACCCTGCACCACTACGACGAGATCGGCCTGCTGTCGCCCGGCGGCCGCAGCCACGCCGGCCACCGGCGGTACGACGACGCCGACCTCGACCGGCTGCAGCGGATCCTGTTCTACCGGGAGCTCGGCTTTCCCCTCGACGAGGTGGCGGTCCTGCTGGACGACCCCGACGCGGACCCGCTGGAGCGTCTGCGCCACCGGCACGGTCTGCTGACGGCCCGCATCGGCAGGCTGAACGAGATGGCCGCCGCCGTCCAACGAGCCATGGAGGCACACACGATGGGCATCGACCTGACACCCGAGGAGCGGTTCGAGGTCTTCGGCGAGGAGGCCGGACGCCGCTGGGGCGGCACCGGCGAGTACGCCGAGTCACAGCGCCGCACCTCCTCGTACGGCAAGCGGGACTGGCTGCGCCACCACGAGGAGAACCGCGAATGGGGCGTCCGGCTGGCCGCCCTGATCGCCGGCGGCGCCGCCCCGGACAGCGAGCCCGCGACGGATCTCGCCGAGGAGCACCGGCAGCGGATCAGCCGGTGGTTCTACGACTGCACCCACGCCATCCACACAGCGCTCGCCGAGATGTACGTCACGGACGAGCGCTTCACCCGCCACTACGAGGAGATCCACCCCGGCGCCGCCCGCTACCTCCACGACGCGATCCTGGCGAACGCCGCCGGAGCCGGCACGGCCCGGTAGCCGTCCGGTGGCCGTCCGCGGCCGGCGCGCCCTACGCGTTCGGCGCGATGACCGCCGCCGTGCCGTAGGCGCAGACCTCGGTGCCGACGTCCGCCGCCTCGCTGACGTCGAACCGCATCATCAGCACCGCGTTCGCGCCGCGCGCCCGGGCCTGCTCCACCAGCCGCTCCATGGCCTGGTTGCGGGTCTCCACCAGGGTCTTGGTGAGCCCCTTCAACTCGCCGCCGACCAGCGACTTCAGCCCCGCGCCGATCTGACTGCCCAGGTGCCGGGAGCGGACGGTGAGGCCGAAGACCTCGCCGATCACCCGCTCGACCCGGTGCCCGGGAACGTCGTTGGTGGTGACCACCAGGACGTCGGACTGCTGCGACTGACCGCCGCCGTACTCGTCGATCCGGTTATCGGGCATGGCGCCATCGTGCCCCCGCTACAGCCGCGGCGCCTCCTGGGGGGCCGGGCAGATGCGGTGGCCCTCCTGGTCGAAGACATAGAGGTGGGCGAGGTCCACCAGCAGCGGGACCCGGTCGCCCGGGCGGAACTGGAGGTCGGGGCCGGTACGGACGACCAGGTCGCCGGGGACGACGCGGGGCTGGTCCGGGGGACGCGACTCCATGACCGCGGTGCTGCCGCGCCCGGCCGCGCGCTGCACCAGCCGGCGTCCCAGGCCCACCGCTCCGCCCCCGCCGCCGTCGGCGCCCCCGCCCCCGGCCCCGCGCCTGGCCTGGGCCCTGGTCCGGGCGCCCGGCGCCGGCTTGGGGGCCTCCAGCTCGGGCACGACGGCCGGCAGCGCCCCGGTGTTGAGGTGCACCAGCGACTCGTGGCCCTGGTACTCCACATGCTCGACGACGCCGCTCAGCACGACCTCGCCCGCGTGCGCGGCGCTCGGCCGGTCGATCCGTACCGCCTCCGAGCGCAGCCCGACGATGATCTTGCGGCCCTGCTGGATCCGCAGCAGTTGGTGGTCCCGGCTCAGCGGCTCCTGGAGCCCGAGCCGCTGCCGCCCGAAGTCGATCCAGATCCCGCCGCCCAGCGGGGCCAGCACGGTCGCCTGGAGGAGGTTGATGCGGGGAGTGCCGATGAAGGCGGCCACGAAGACGTTCTCGGGGAGGTGATATGCCTCACGTGGCGTACTGACCTGTTGCAGCACCCCGCTTCGCATGATCGCCACCCGGTCGCCGAGCGACATCGCCTCGGCCTGGTCGTGCGTGACGTAGACCGTGGTGACGCCCATGCCGCGGGTCAGCCGTGAGATCTCCGCCCGCAGGTGGGAGCGGAGCTTGGCGTCCAGGTTCGACAGCGGCTCGTCCATCAGGAAGACCGACGGATGCCGGGAGATCGCCCGGCCCATCGCGACCCGCTGCCGCTCGCCGCCCGACAGCTGCCCGGGATAGCGGTCCAGGATGTCCTCGATGCCCAGGGTGCGGGCGGTCTCGACGACACGCGGCTCCGTCTCCTCGCCGGGCATCTCGAAGCGCAGCGGAAAGCCGATGTTCTGGCGGCTGGTCATACTCGGGTACAGCGCGAAGTTCTGGAAGACCATCGCCATCCGGCGGTCACCGGGCGCCAGGTCGTTGGCGTACTCGCCGTCCAGCAGCAGTTCGCCGCTGCTGATCTCCTCCAGCCCCGCGATCATGCGCAGGAGCGTCGACTTCCCGCAGCCCGACGGGCCGAGCAGGACCAGGAACTCCCCGGGGGAGATGTCGAGCGTTAAACGGTCCACGGCCCGGACATCCCGTCCGTAGACCTTCGTTACGTCGTGCAGTGCGATGGCGCGAGTCATGTGGTTCCGCCGGGGAATCGGGTGGGACGGGCGACTTGCGGTGGTGCGCGGTGGTGCACGGGGAAACGCTTGCGCCGAAGGTAGTCCACTGTTCCCGGCCTGGGAACGGTTCGGGCAGGACACCGTTGATACTTTGTGCGAGTGACGACTCTCGCCCTGGGCCCGCAATGGCTCGACCCCGATTACCTCATCTCGTCGGCCGGCCTGATCGGCCTGCTGGCGATCGTCTTCGCCGAGTCGGGGCTGCTCATCGGCTTCTTCCTACCGGGCGACTCGCTGCTGTTCACCGGTGGCCTGCTGGTCGCCGGCGGCAAGCTGGACTGGCCGATCTGGGTGGTGGCCCTGCTGGTGGTGGTGGCGGCGATCGCCGGTGACCAGGTCGGATACCTCTTCGGGCGCAAGGTGGGGCCGACCCTCTTCCGGCGGCCGGACTCCAGGCTCTTCAAGCAGGAGAACGTCGAGAAGGCGCACGAGTTCTTCGAGCGGTACGGCGGCAAGTCGATCGTCCTGGCCCGGTTCGTCCCGGTGATCCGGACCTTCACGCCGATCATCGCGGGCGTCAGCCGCATGAACTACCGCACCTTCTTCACGTACAACATCATCGGCGGCACCCTGTGGGGCGGCGGCGTCACGCTGCTCGGCTTCTGGCTCGGCAAGATCGAGTTCGTCAACAAGCACATCGAGCTGATCCTCATCGCCATCGTCGCCATCTCCGTCATTCCCATCGCCATCGAGTTCCTGCGGGCCCGCGGCAAGTCCGGACGAGCCGCGTCCACCGCCGTCCCGTCCGCGGGCTCCGACGATCCCTCCGCCGAGACGCCCGCGCAGCGCGGCGGCGGCCGGCACCGGGCCCGCCGCTGACCCGGCGCCCCCCCGTCGCGCATGCCGGGCGCCGATCCGGCAAGGTGAGGCCCGTACGGCAGCACAGCACGGCGAAGGGCACGGAAGTGGTGGACGAGGGCAAGCCGAGGTCCGACGAGGCCCGCTCGGAGTTCACACCGCCGCTGGGCGTGCCGGCGCCGCCGGAGTCGTCCTCCGACGACGCGCCGACCTCGGAGTTCGCGGCCCCGACCGGGGTGGACGTCCCCGCCGAGCCCGGACCGCAGGGCTCGGCCTTCGCGCCGCCCGGGGGCCGGCAGCCGGCCGCCCCGGTCCCGGCTCCGCACGGGGGGTATCCGGGGTATCCCGCGTACACGCCGCCGCTCGGGATACCGATGGTGAACCTGTCGAAGGAGACGCCCTGGCCGGACCGGATGCGGGCGATGCTCCGGATGTCGGTGACCGAGCGGCCCGCGCCGGAGCAGGCCGCCGAGCGGGCCGAGTCCGGCCCGCCGGTCCCCCGGGTGCTGGACCTGACCCTGCGTATCGGGGAGTTGCTGCTCGCGGGCGGCGAGGGCGCCGAGGACGTCGAGGCGGCGATGCTGGGCGTGGCACACGCCTACGGGCTGGCCCGGGTCGAGCCGACCGTCACCTTCACCCTGCTCGGCATCTCGCACCAGCCGTCCCTGATCGACCCGCCCGTCACGGCGAACCGGACGGTACGCCGCCGGGGCACCGACTACACTCGGCTGGCGGCCGTCTTCCGCCTGGTCGACGACATCACGACCGAGGCGCTCACCCTGGAGGACGCCTACCGCCGTCTGGCGGAGATCCGCCGTAACCGGCACCCCTACCCGGGCCGGCTGCTGACGGCCGCCGCCGGGCTGCTCGCGGGCGCGGCGAGCATGCTGGTGGGCGGCGGCGGCCCGGTGGTGTTCCTGATCGCGGCGATCGGCGCGATGCTGGGCGACCGGCTGGCCTGGCTCTGCGCGGGGCGCGGGCTGCCGGAGTTCTACCAGTTCACCGCGGCCGCGATGCCGGCGGCCGTGCTGGGCGTCCTGGTCGACCGCTTCGGCCACCATCTGCCCGGTACGTCGACCATCCAGGCCTCCGCGGTGATCACCGGTGGGCTCTTCGCGCTGATCCCGGGGCGGGCGCTGGTCGCCGCCGTCCAGGACGGCCTGACCGGCTTCTACATCACCGCCTCGGCCCGCCTGCTCGAAGTGATGTACCTGTTCACCGGCATCGTCGTCGGCGTCACCCTCGTGCTGTACGCGGGCGTCAGCCTGGGCGCGGAACTGGACCCGCAGCAGACCCTGCGCACCTACGAGAACCCTCCGGTGCAGCTGGTCGCGGCCATGGCGCTCAGCCTCGCCTTCGCGGTGCTGCTCCAGTGCGAGCGCGGGGTGCTGCTGATCGCCACCCTCAACGGCGGCGTGGCGTGGACGGTCTACGGCGTGCTGCACCAGAAGGCGGCCGGGGTCGGGATGTCCCCGGTCGCGGCGACGGCGGTCGCGGCGGGCCTGGTCGGTCTGTTCGGGCAGATGCTCTCGCGGCACCGGCACGCCTCGGCGCTGCCCTATGTCACCGCCGCCATCGGGCCGCTGCTGCCGGGCTCGGCGACCTACTTCGGTCTGCTGGGCCTGACCCAGGGCCATCTGAGCCAGGGTCTCGCCTCGCTCACCAAGGCGGCGGCCCTGGCGCTGGCCGTCGCGATCGGGGTCAACCTCGGTGGTGAGATCGCCCGGATGTTCCTCCAGGTACCGGGCGCCGGCGACCCGGCGCAGCGCCGCGCGGCCAAGCGCACCCGCGGCTTCTGAATTCCAGCGCCCCCAGCTACCGCTGGGTGGGGCCGCGCTACCCGGTGAACCAACGCGGTCACCGCGCCGGGGAGCGTCAGGGAGCGGGTACGGCTGCGGGCGGCACCCCCGCGCTCAGGGGTGCCGCCCGCAGCCGTACCGCGTACGCATGCGCACGCCGCCGCGTCAGTGCGCGTGACCGGACTCCTTGAGGCGCTTGACCGACGCCTCGACCTCGGCCTCGGCCTCGGCGCGGCCGACCCAGTTGGCGCCCTCGACGGACTTGCCGGGCTCCAGGTCCTTGTAGACCTCGAAGAAGTGCTGGATCTCCAGGCGGTCGAACTCGCTCACGTGGTGGATGTCACGCAGGTGCTCCACACGCGGGTCGGAGGCGGGCACGCAGAGCAGCTTGTCGTCGCCGCCCGCCTCGTCCGTCATCCGGAACATGCCGATGGCACGGCACTTGATGAGACACCCGGGGAACGTCGGCTCGTCCAGGATGACCAGGGCGTCCAGCGGGTCGCCGTCCTCCCCGAGGGTGTTCTCGACGAAGCCGTAGTCGGCCGGGTAGCTGGTCGAGGTGAAGAGCCGGCGGTCCAGGCGGATACGACCGGTCTCGTGGTCCACCTCGTACTTGTTCCGCGAACCCTTCGGGATCTCGATCGTGACGTCGAACTCCAAGACTCCACTCCTCCATGATCAGCACATACTTCTGGTGATTAAGTGTCTCCCACGCATGTGTGTGGGCGCGAAAGGGGCTGGTCCGGGGTGCGGCTCACCAAGAATTGGCAGGTCACAGCGGTGTCTGCCGCAGTCGGCCTGGCGGTGGCGCTGGTGGCGGTCGCCGCGTCCGGCCCGTGGGAGTCAGGTCAGCGTACGGCCGAACGGGGGTTTGCCGCCTCCCAGGACGCCGTGGCGCGCGCGAAGCGGGCCGGGCCCGCCGGGTCGTCCGGCGCCCAGGACCGGGCGCCGCTCGCCTCCGACGTGCTGACCGCCGCGACCGGCACCTCCGGTGTGCCGCTGCCCACCGGCAGCGGTCTGGCCGAGGCCCTCGCCCCGCTGCTGGAGGCCTCCGGGCTCGGCCCGGTCCGTACGGCGGCCGTCGTGGACGCCGCCACCGGCCGGACCGTCTACGGCCTCGGCGCCGGCACCGCGGGCACCCCAGCCTCCACCACGAAGATCGCCACGGCGGTCGCGGTCCTGTCCCTGCTCGGCGCCGACCACACCTTCACCACCGAGGTGACCGGCGCCGCCCACGGCTCCCGCATCACCCTCGTCGGCGGCGGCGACCCCACCCTCACCGCCCGCGCGGCGGCGGGCGGCGGCTACGACGCGGCCTCGCTGCGCAAGCTGGCCGACGACACGGCCAGGGCGCTGCTGCGCAAGGGCGAGAAGAAGGTCCGGCTGTCGTACGACACCTCGCTCTACAGCGGCACCACCCTCCACCGCCTCGGCCGCAACGACAACCTGGCCCCGGTCACGGCCCTGATGGCCGACGAGGGCCGCGACGACGGCTCCACGTACAAGGGTCCGGCCGCCCGTGCCTGGGACCCGGCCCAGTCGGCCGCCAACACCTTCGCGGACCTGCTGGAGGACCGGGGCATCACGGTCAGCGGCACGCCCGACAAGCGCGGGTCGTCCGGCGGCGTGCTGGCCCAGGTCGAGTCGGTGCCCCTGTCCGACCTGGTCGAACGCATGCTGACCAACAGTGACAACGACATCGCCGAGGCCCTCGCCCGCCAGGCCGCGGTGGCCGTCGGCCGGCCCGCGTCCTTCGCCGGTGGATCCCGGGCCATCGCCCGGACGCTCAGGTCGCTGGGCCTGGACCTGACCGGGGCGAGTTTCCACGACGGCAGCGGCCTCGACCACCGCGACGCCCTCACCGCCGCCCAGCTCGCCCGGCTGCTGGTCCTGGCCGGCTCCGACGCGCACCCCGAACTCCGTTCCGTGCTCACCGGTCTGCCCGTCGCCGCCTTCTCCGGCTCGCTGCGGCACCGTTTCTCCACCGGGGTGCGCCGCGAGGCCGCCGCCGGCTTCGTCCGCGCCAAGACCGGCACCCTCACCGGCGTCAACGCCCTCGCCGGAACGGTCGTGGACGCCGACGGCCGGCTGCTCACCTTCGCCTTCCTCACCTCGGGCACCACGGACCCCACGGCCGCTGTCTCCGCCCTGGACCGGCTGGCCTCGGCGGTGGCGAACTGCGGCTGCCGCTGAATCGCGGACACCCCGGCTGCGTCCGCCTCCCGCCCGGCGGACGCAGCACGTACGGTGAGGGGATGAGCATCGGTGGCGCGGAGATGGTCGACTGGAAGCTCGCGGTGGCTACCGCGACCCGATTCGTACGCCCGGGCCCGGAGGTGTCGCGGGACGAGGCCAGGGAGGTCGTCGCCGAGCTGCGGCGGCACGCGAAGTCCTCGGAGGCGCACGTCCGTTCCTTCACCGGGATGTTCGGCGACGACGAGCCGGACGAGCACGGCACGCCCGTACTGATCGTGGACCGCCCGGGGTGGATCAAGGCCAACGTGGAGGGCTTCCGCGAGGTCCTGAGGCCCCTGCTGGCCAAGATGGAGTCCCGCCGCCCCGGCGGCCCCGGCGGGGCCGTCCTGGGCACCGTGGGCGGCAAGGTGACCGGCGTCGAGGTGGGGATGCTGCTCAGCTTCCTGTCCTCGCGGGTCCTGGGGCAGTACGAGACCTTCGCCCCGGCCACCCGCCTGATGCCGGCCGGTCCGGCGACACCGGGCCCCGGGGAGCGCAAGGCGGGCCGGCTGCTGCTCGTGGCGCCGAACATCGTGCATGTCGAGCGTGAACTCGACGTGGACCCGCACGACTTCCGGATGTGGGTGTGCCTCCACGAGGAGACGCACCGCACCCAGTTCACGGCCGTGCCCTGGCTGCGCGACCACATCGAGTCGGAGATCCAGGACTTCCTGGCCGAGACCGACATCGACCCGTCGACCCTGATCGAGCGGGTCAGGGAGGCCTTCCAGGCCTTCGCCTCCGGCCGCCCCGACTCCGACGAGGCCTCGGCCGACGCCGAGTCCGACGAGAGCGCCGACCGCAGCCTGATCGACCTCGTCCAGACCCCCAACCAGCGGGAGATCCTGGCCCGGCTCACCGCCGTGATGTCGCTGCTCGAAGGGCACGCCGACTACGTGATGGACGGCGTCGGCCCCGAGGTGGTGCCGTCGGTCGCCGAGATCAGGGAGAAGTTCCAGCAGCGCCGGCAGAGCGGGGCCGGCCGGCTGGACCTCGCGCTGCGCAAGCTGCTCGGCCTGGACGCGAAACTGCGCCAGTACCGGGACGGCGAGCGGTTCGTGCGGGCCGCGGTGGAGCAGGCGGGCATGGCCGGCTTCAACCGGATCTGGACGTCGCCCAACACCCTCCCCACCAAGCTGGAGATCGCCAAACCCGCGGACTGGGTGGCGCGGGTGCACCGGCGTAGCGAAATGTGACGAAGCGGCGCTGCGACAGCACCCGGTTCACCCGTCCGAGGGACCGTAACCGCAGGGTGTGGCGTGCGATGCTCGGGTATGGGCCGGCTTCTGTCACCATCTAGCTACCCTGCGTCATCAGCCCCACAGCCTCCCTAGGAGGGAACCGGACATGGGTCCCCACCCCGCGGTCGCAGCGATACGCCTGGCGGTCCGCCGCGTACTCCAGGACATCCTCGGCGACATCTCGACCACCACCTCCACCGACTCCTTCACCACCGCCACCGCTCCGGCCGCGGGCCGGGCGCGTACCGGCGCCGGCCGGATCGCGCCGGGCGGCACCCCCGGGCGGCTTCCGGCCCAGCCGGACGGCAGCCCGCTCGTGCTCGCCGCCTGCAGCGGCGGAGCCGACTCGATGGCCCTCGCCACCGCCCTCGCCTTCGAAGCCCCCAAGCTCGGCATGCGCGCCGGGGGTGTCACCGTCGACCACGGCCTCCAGAGCGGTTCCGACATCCGGGCCCGCGAGGTCGCCGCCCGCCTGCGCGACCTCGGCCTGGACCCGGTGGACGCGATCGGCGTCACCGTCGGCCGCCAGGGCGGCCCGGAGGCGGCCGCCCGGGAGGCGCGGTACGGCGCGCTGGACGCCGCCGCGCGGGACCGCGGGGCCGCCGCCGTGCTGCTCGGCCACACCCGGGACGACCAGGCGGAGACCGTCCTGCTGGGCCTGGCCCGCGGCTCGGGCACCCGCTCGCTGTCGGGGATGGCCGCCGTCTCGGGGGTCAACGGCCGGTACCGCCGCCCCTTCCTCCTGCTGGACCGCGACACCGTGCGCAAGGCCTGCCTGGTGCAGGGCATCGACGTGTGGGAGGACCCGCACAACCACGACCCGGCCTACGCCCGCTCCCGGGTCCGGCACGAGGCGCTCCCGGTGCTGGAGAAGTCCCTGGGCAAGGGCGTGGTCGAGGCCCTGGCCCGTACCGCCCAGCTCTCCCGTGACGACGCCGACGCGCTCGACCAGTGGGCCGCCTCCGCCGAACGTGACGCGATCGACAGTGACGGCGGCCTCGCGGCCGGCCGGCTGCTCGCGCTGCCGGCCGCCGTGCGCCGCCGCGTGCTGCGCCGGGCCGCCATCGCGGCCGGTTCGCCGGCCGGCTCGCTCTTCGCCCGGCACATCGAGGAGACCGACCGTCTGCTCACCGACTGGCGTGGTCAGAAGCCCCTCAACCTCCCCGGCGGCGTCCTGGCCGGGCGGCGCAATGGCAGACTGTTCTTCTCACCGTCGTAGACCTTGAGGAAGTACCACAGGTGAACGAGAAGGACATGGGCACCGACCTTGAGAAGGTGCTCATCACCAAGGCCGAGATCGACGCCAAACTGGTCGAACTGGCAGCGCAGATCGACAAGGACTACGCGGGCCGGGACCTGCTGATCGTCGGTGTGCTCAAGGGCGCGGTGATGGTCATGGCGGACCTGGCGAGGGCGCTGTCCAGCAACGTCACGATGGACTGGATGGCGGTGTCCTCCTACGGCGCCGGCACCAAGTCCTCGGGGGTCGTACGGATCCTCAAGGACCTGGACACCGACATCGCCGGCCGCGACGTCCTGATCGTCGAGGACATCATCGACTCCGGTCTGACGCTGTCCTGGCTGATCAGCAACCTCGGCTCGCGCCGCCCGGCCTCGCTGGAGGTCTGCACGCTGCTGCGCAAGCCGGAGGCGGCCAAGGTCAAGATCGACGTGAAGTACACCGGCTTCGACATCCCCAACGAGTTCGTGGTCGGCTACGGCCTGGACTTCGCGGAGAAGTACCGCAATCTCCCGTTCGTCGGGACGCTCGCCCCGCACGTCTACGGGGGCTGAGGGCCGGCCGCGGCGGGCACCGGGGGAACGCCGGGGAACTTCACCCCGTTTTCCGGCGTTGGAGACTGGGAACGAAGGTTTGTTAACGGTCTCCGGCATCTTCGAGTGACAATGCTGGGGTACCGTCCGAAGGTCGGTTCATACACCGGATGCACAGCGGCCAGCCGGCCGGGGTGCCTCACTGTGGCAGGAGGGACGGGGCTTAAGCCGCCCCGCATGGATGGACGTCAAGCGCTATTTCCGTGGGCCAGTTATGTGGATCGTGCTGGCTGTCCTCGCCGTGGTCGTACTGATGCAGGTCGTCGGCTCGTCCGGCGGGTACAAGACAGTGGACACCGGCCAGGCCATTGAGGCGATCAACAGCAACCAGGCCAAGTCAGCCGAGCTGACCACCGGCGACGAGAATTCGATCAAGGTCGAACTCAAGAGCGGTGCCAAGGTCGGTGGCAAGGACCTCGGCACCAAGATCAAGGCGAGCTACATCGGCGACCAGGGCGTCGACGTGGCCAAGATTCTCCAGTCGAAGGTCGACGACCAGGACAAGAGCACGCTGCCCGACGGGTACACCGTCTCGCCGCAGTCGCAGAACGCGTTCGTGAGCATCCTGCTCTCGCTGCTGCCGTTCGTGCTCATCGTGGTGGTCTTCCTGTTCCTGATGAATCAGATGCAGGGCGGCGGCTCCCGGGTCATGCAGTTCGGGAAGTCCAAGGCCAAGCTGATCACCAAGGACACCCCGAAGACCACGTTCTCGGACGTCGCGGGTTCCGACGAGGCCGTCGAGGAGCTCCAGGAGATCAAGGAGTTCCTCCAGGAGCCCGCCAAGTTCCAGGCCGTCGGCGCCAAGATCCCCAAGGGTGTGCTGCTCTACGGCCCGCCCGGGACCGGCAAGACCCTGCTGGCCCGCGCTGTCGCGGGTGAGGCGGGTGTGCCGTTCTACTCGATCTCCGGCTCCGACTTCGTCGAGATGTTCGTGGGTGTCGGCGCCTCGCGTGTCCGTGACCTGTTCGAGCAGGCCAAGGCCAACGCCCCGGCCATCGTCTTCGTCGACGAGATCGACGCCGTCGGCCGGCACCGCGGTGCGGGTCTCGGCGGCGGTCACGACGAGCGCGAGCAGACGCTCAACCAGCTGCTCGTCGAGATGGACGGCTTCGACGTGAAGGGCGGCGTCATCCTGATCGCCGCCACCAACCGGCCGGACATCCTCGACCCGGCGCTGCTGCGCCCGGGCCGCTTCGACCGTCAGATCGCCGTGGACCGCCCGGACCTCCAGGGGCGCCTGGAGATCCTCCAGGTCCACCAGAAGGGCAAGCCGGTCGCCCCGGACGTCGACCTGCGGGCCGTCGCCCGCCGCACCCCCGGCTTCACCGGTGCCGACCTGGCCAACGTCCTCAACGAGGCCGCGCTGCTCACCGCCCGCAGCGACAAGAAGCTGCTGGACAACCACACGCTGGACGAGGCGATCGACCGCGTCGTGGCGGGCCCGCAGAAGCGGACCCGGATCATGTCCGAGAAGGAGAAGAAGATCACCGCGTACCACGAGGGCGGACACGCCCTGGTCGCGGCGGCTTCTCCGAACAGCGACCCGGTGCACAAGGTCACGATCCTCTCGCGGGGCCGTGCCCTCGGCTACACCATGGTCCTGCCGGACGAGGACAAGTACTCGACCACGCGCAACGAGATGCTGGACCAGCTCGCGTACATGCTGGGCGGGCGCGCCGCCGAGGAACTGGTCTTCCACGACCCGACCACCGGCGCCGCGAACGACATCGAGAAGGCCACGGCGACCGCCCGTGCCATGGTCACGCAGTACGGCATGACCGAGCGGCTCGGTGCGATCAAGTTCGGTACGAGCGACTCCGAGCCGTTCCTCGGACGTGAGATGGCTCACCAGCGCGACTACTCGGAAGAGGTCGCCGGGCTGGTGGACGAAGAGGTCAAGAAGCTCATCGAGACCGCGCACAACGAGGCGTGGGAGATCCTGGTCGAGAACCGCGACGTTCTCGACAGCCTTGTGATGGCTCTTCTGGAGAAGGAGACCCTGAACAAGGAGGAGATCGCCGAGGTCTTCAAGCCGATCGTCAAGCGCCCGCCGCGTCCGGCCTGGACGGGGTCCTCGCGCCGTACGCCCTCCACCCGCCCGCCGGTGCTCTCTCCCAAGGAGCTCACCCTCGCCAACGGCGCCCAGGCCTCCAACGGAGCCCCGGCCTCGCTGAGCAAGACCAGTGACACGGTCGAGCTCCCCGAGGAGCCCCGCCCCGAGGCCTGACCGGTCACAGCGGAATGTGAGCCGCGCCCCCAAGGTTTGTAGCCTTGGGGGCGCGGCTCTGTTTTTTTGGCTGAATGTCGCCGCAGCGACGGACGAGGAACGAGGCACCCATGACCGACCCGATCACGGCGCTGGACGGCTACCACCGCATCGGCGAGTTCGATGAGAAGCGGGCCGAGGACGCGGTGCGGGAACTCCTCCTCGCCGTCGGTGAGGACCCCGATCGTGAGGGCCTGCGGGAGACGCCGGCCCGCGTGGCGCGGGCGTACCGGGAGATATTCGCCGGGCTGTGGCAGGAGCCGGAGGACGTCCTGACGACCACCTTCGACCTCGGGCACGACGAGATGGTGCTGGTCAAGGACATCGAGGTGATGTCCTCCTGCGAGCACCACCTGGTGCCGTTCGTCGGGGTCGCGCACGTCGGCTACATCCCGTCGGCCGAGGGGAAGATCACCGGCCTGTCCAAGCTCGCCCGCCTGGTGGACGTCTACGCCCGCCGCCCGCAGGTGCAGGAGCGGCTGACCACCCAGATCGCGGACTCGCTGATGCGGATCCTGGAGCCGCGCGGTGTGATCGTCGTCGTCGAGTGCGAGCACATGTGCATGACCATGCGCGGCGTGCGCAAGCCCGGGGCCAAGACCATCACCTCGGCGGTGCGCGGGCAGCTGCGCGACTCCGCGACCCGGGCCGAGGCGATGAGCCTGATCATGGCGCGCTGACCCGGGGCACGCGGGCGCGGCAGGGTGAAACCTCTGCGGTGAGCTGGCACCGCGGCGTACTGCTGCCAATACTGGGCTCGCTCCCCTGGAACCGGTCGGCCGGAATGTCCCTCCTAGGGGACGCCACACCGGGATCCGCAATGCTGGAGCGCACGTGTCCGCAGACCACGCCGTCGCCGTACGGCTGCCTCGCCGCCGTCTCGTTCACCCCCGGACCGTACCCAGGATCATCGGGACGGCCTGTGCCCTGGTCGGCCTGGTCGATGTCGCGGCCGGGGTCTTCCCGGGCTTCCGGCACAGCCGTATGCATGTCGTGGCCGGGGTCTTCCCCGGCGCGGTCACCTCGCTGGCCGCCGCCGCGTCGGTGGTGACCGGCATCCTGATACTGATGCTGGCGCACGCCCTCAAGCGCGGCAAGCGGCGTGCCTGGCGCGCCACGGTGGTGCTGCTGCCGGTCAGCGCGGGCGCCGCGGTGCTGCACCGGCACTCGGTGGGCGGCGCGCTGCTCGCACTGGGCCTGCTGGCGCTGCTGGTGACCCACCGCCGTGAGTTCACCGCCAAGGCCGATCCCCGGACCCGCTGGCAGGGCCTCGCCGCCCTTCTCGGGCTCAGCGCGCTCGGCCTCGGCCTCGGCCTGGTCATCGTCAGCGCCCACCCGGAGTCCGTGATGGGCGACCCGGGCTGGGGCGCGCGTCTGCGGGAGGCCCTGTACGGCCTGTTCGGCCTCCAGGGCCCTGTCTCGTACGCCACCGACCAGGCATCGGACGTCGTCGCGTACACCCTGGGCGGCCTGGGCTTCCTCACCGCCTTCACCACCGTCTACCTGGTCCTGCGCCCCGCCAGGCCGGTCGCCGAGCTCACCCCGCGGGACGAGGGCCGCCTGCGGGAGCTGCTGGCCCGGCACGGCGCCCGCGACTCGCTGGGCCACTTCGCGCTGCGCCGGGACAAGAGCGTCGTCTTCTCGCCCAGCGGCAAGGCCGCCGTCTGCTACCGCGTGGTGTCCGGTGTGATGCTCGCCAGCGGCGACCCCATCGGCGACGTGGAGGCCTGGCCCGGCGCCATCGACTGCTTCATGGCCGAGGCGCGGGCGCACGCGTGGATTCCGGCGGTCATGGGGTGCAGCGAGACCGGTGGCGAGGTCTGGACCCGGGAGACCGGCCTGGACGCCCTGGAGCTGGGCGACGAGGCGATCGTGGAGACCGCCGCCTTCACCCTGTCGGGGCGGGCGATGCGCAACGTACGGCAGATGGTCAAGCGGATCGAGCGCGCGGGCTACACCTGCCGGGTGCGGCGGGTCGCGGAGCTCTGCGACGACGAGCGCGCCCGGATCCGCCGCGCCGCCGACGCCTGGCGGGGCACCGAGACCGAGCGCGGCTTCTCCATGGCCCTGGGCCGCTTCGGGGACCGCGCGGACGACGACTGCGTGGTGGCCACCGCGCATGACGCGGACGGTGAGCTGCGGGCCGTCCAGCACTACGTCCCCTGGGGCAGCGACGGGATGTCCCTGGAGCTCATGCGGCGGGACCGCGCCGCGGACCCGGGGCTCAACGAGCTGCTCATCGTGGCCGCGCTGGAGGCCGGGCCGGACCTGGGCATCAAGCGGGTCTCGCTGAACTTCGCCATGTTCCGGGCGGCGCTGGCGCGGGGCGAACGGCTCGGCGCCGGGCCGGTACTGAGGGGCTGGCGGGGCGTCCTGGTCTTCGCGTCCCGCTGGTTCCAGATCGAGTCCCTGTACAAGTTCAACGCCAAGTTCCAGCCGGAGTGGGTGCCGCGCTTCGTGGTCTTCCGCCGCACCGGAGAGCTGCCGCGGATCGGCTTCGCCGCCATGCAGGCCGAGGGCTTCGTGACCCTCGCGCTGCCGGGCTGGGCGCGGAACCGGTGGCTCGGGCGCAGGCCGTCCGCGTGAGGCCGGACCACACCATAGGCTGAGGGCATGGGTACGTTGCGAGGACGGGTGGACGGTCTGCCGGAGTGGGACCGGTGCGCGGTGATGGGCGTGGTGAACGTCACGCCGGACTCGTTCTCGGACGGCGGCCGGTGGTTCGACACGGCGACGGCGGTGAAGCACGGCATGGACCTGGTGGCCGCCGGGGCGGATCTGGTGGACGTGGGCGGTGAGTCGACCCGCCCCGGGGCGAAGCGCGTCGACGAGGCCGAGGAGCTGCGCCGGGTGATCCCGGTGGTGCGCGAGCTGAGCGGGGCCGGGGCCGTGGTGAGCGTGGACACGATGCGCGCCCGGGTCGCCGAGCGGGCGGTCGAGGCGGGGGCGGTGCTGGTCAACGATGTGAGCGGTGGCGCCGCGGACCCGGCGATGATCCCGGTGGTGGCGGCGGCGGGGGTGCCGTTCGTGGTGATGCACTGGCGTGGCCAGAGCATCGACATGAACAACCGGGCGGTCTACGCGGACGTGGTCCCGGAGGTGGTCGCGGAACTCCGGCAGAGCCTGGAGCGTGCGGTGGCCGGCGGTGTGGACCCCGGGCGGGTGGTGCTGGACCCGGGGCTGGGCTTCGCCAAGAACGCCGAGCACGACCTGACGCTGGTCGCGCACCTGGCCGAGATCCGGGCGCTGGGCCGGCCGGTCCTGGTGGCGGCCTCCCGCAAACGGTTCCTGGGCCGGGTGCTGGCGGGCGAGGGCGGCGATCCGCCGCCCGCGCGCGAGCGCGACGCGGCGACGGCGGCCGTGACGGCGATCGCGGCCCGCGAGGGCGCCTGGGCGGTCCGGGTGCACGAGGTGCACGACAGCGCGGACGCGGTCCGGGTGGCCCGCGCGATCGAGGGAGCGCTGTGACCCCCCGTACGGCGGAGGCCGCGAAGGTCGAGCAGGCCAACCAGGAGTTCTACGACGCCGTGGAGCGCTCGGACCTGGACGCGCTGGAGGTGCTGGTGCTGACCGGCCCGCTCGCGGAGACCGTGTCGGTGGTGCACCCGGGGTGGCCGGTGCTGCGCGGGCGGCGCGAGGTGATGCGGTCGTATGCGCTGATCATGGCGAACACCGAGTACATCCAGTTCTTCCTGACCGATGTCGAGGTGGCGGTCGACGGTGACACCGCCCTGGTGACCTGCACCGAGAACATCCTCACCGGCGGTCCGGCCGACGAGGACGGCGAGGAGGGCATGGGCTCCCTCGTGGGCGGGCTGGTGGTGGCCACCAATGTGTTTCGGCGCACACCGGAGGGCTGGCGGCTGTGGGTGCACCACGGCTCGCCGGTGATGGCCGACGGCATCGGCGAGGACGACGACGTGCCCGGAGAAGGCTCGGCCTGAGGGGATCTGACCACGCGTCCGGGCTACTCCCGCGCCGGCGCGGGAGTAGCCGCGGGGAGAGCGGGGTAAGGGCGGAGCGGTTGCCTCCGGCCACTCCTGCGGCGAGCCCTGTCGGTGGTCGCGGGTAGATTCGACCGAGGGCGGATTCCCGACATCCGACGGCCTGTCCGACAATCCGGCCGACAAACCTGTCCGACAACCTGTCGACAACCTGCAGGAGTGATCTCGTGGATCGTGTCGCGCTTCGTGGCCTCAAGGCGCGCGGGCACCACGGCGTGTTCCCCCGGGAGCGCGAGGAGGGCCAGACCTTCGTCGTGGACCTCGTGCTGGGCCTGGACACCGCTCCCGCCGCGGCCTCGGACGACCTGGCCCTGACGGTGCACTACGGCATCGTGGCCGAGGAGGTCGTGGACGTCGTGCGCGGCGAGCCGGTCGACCTCGTGGAGACGCTGGCGCAGCGCATCGCCGACCGGGTCCTCAAGCACGACCTGGTCGAGGAGGTCGAGGTGACCGTGCACAAGCCGGACGCCCCGATCACCGTTCCCTTCGACGACGTGACCGTCACCATCATCCGGAGGCGCCCGTGAGTTACGACCCCACCGTGCAGCCGGTTCCGGCCTCCGTCGTCGCGCAGGTCGACGCCGCCGACACCACCTTGCAGAACCCGAAGGTCGCCGTGCTCTCGCTCGGCGGCAACCTCGGCAACCGCCTGGACACCCTCCAGGGCGCCGTCGACGCCCTGGAGGACACCCCGGGGGTCAGGGTCAAGAAGATCTCCCCGGTCTACGAGACGGAGCCGTGGGGCGTCGCGCCCGGCAGTCAGCCCAACTACTACAACGCGGTGGTGCTGGTGAAGACCACCCTGCCGCCGTCGTCGCTGCTGGAGCGGGGCCGCGCCATCGAGGACGCGTACGCCCGCACGCGCACCGAGCGTTGGGGCCCCCGCACCATCGACGTGGACATCGTGGCGTACCAGGGTGTGGTCTCGGACGATCCGGAGCTCACGCTTCCGCACCCCAGGGCCCATCAGCGCGCCTTTGTGCTCGCGCCCTGGCACGACATCGACCCGGCTGCCGAGCTGCCCGGTTTCGGCGCGGTCGGGCAGCTGCTCGACGCCGTGGGGCGCGACACCGTAAGGGTCCGTGCCGATGTGGAACTCCGGTTGCCTGAATAATCGTTACGAGCAGGGGTCCCGGGACGGGACACATCACGGCGGAGGGCGATTTCTCGGTGAAGCAGCTGCGAATCAGGACACTGGTCGGGCTGTTCGCCGTGGCCGGGGTGCTGTCATGGGCCGGTGCCAGGCTCTGGGACTCCGTCGGCACGCTGCCGAGCGTGCCGGTGGCCGCTCCGGTCGTGCTCGGGCTGATCGCCGCCGTGCTGGCCGCCACGGCCCTGGGGATCCGGTCCCGGCTGCGCGCGCAGCGCGAGCGCCGGCCGGGGGCCAAGGGCGTCGATCCGCTGCTGGCCGCCCGCGCGGTCGTCTTCGGCCAGGCCAGTGCGCTGGTCGCGGCGCTGGTCGCCGGGATGTACGGGGGTACGGGGCTCTTCCTGGTCATCCAGGAGCTGGACAACCCTCCCCGCCGTGACCAGGCCATCTACGCCGGTGCGGCGGTCCTGGCGGGTATCGCGGTGGTCGTCGCCGCGATCTTCCTGGAGCGGGTCTGCAAACTCCCCGAGGACGAGGACGACAGCACGGTCGCCCAACCCCGCTGACGCCGAATACGCATTCGTGATCACGGGACTTCGCGAAGAGGAATGATCCGCGAATGCGGTCCGGTGGCGGCAATCCGCGGGCCTGGGCGCCGGGTCTCAGAGCAAGATCACAGAATGCCTGATGGGGGCCTTGGGAACACCTGATCGACAACGCATCGTATCCACTCGGATGCCCTGCGTATTAGTCGTTGTATGTTGAGTGAGAAATCAGATGGGGTGGCCCCACGCGCCTCTTTCGCACGCTAGGTTTTCGTTCATGTCACGTGGACGCCACCGTCATTCCCAGCCCCTGCACAGGCTTCTGCCGCCGCTGACCGTCGCGGGTTCCGCCGCGCTGATCGCGGCCGGCGCCTGGGCCGCGAGTGATCCGGTGCTGCTCCGCTCGATAGTCGCGGCCGCCGCCGCCACGGCGTGCGCGGGCGCGGTGCTGCTGCGGCACTGGGACCGGGCCGCGGGCAAGCGGGTCTCCGAACTCGAAGCGGCCCGGGTGCGCGACGAGTGGCGCACGGACGAGCGGATCGCCGAGCTGGAGGTCGACCTCGACGACTCCCGCGAGCTGCGCGGCCGGCTGGAGAACAAGCTTCGCGCCAAGCGGGCCGAACTGGCCCGCCTGCGCAGCGAGCACGCCGGTCTCCTGCGCCGCTACGCCACCGCCGAGTCCGAGCGGGCCACCGCTCTGGAGAGGCGCCGCCAGCTGGCCCTGGAGACCGCCGCGACGTCCGCCGGTTCCGGGTCGGCCGGATCGCCGCTCACCCCGGACGTGTACGCCAGGGCCGGCGAGGCGCTGCGGGACCTCAGCCGCAACGCCGCCCGCCAGCAGGCCCTGCGCACCGTCGAGGAGGCCCGTCGGCGCGACGCCGCCGAGCACACCGCCCCCGACGAGCCCCAGGGCCGTCACGCCGGTCCCCGGCCGGTCGTCGCCCTCCCGGTGCGCGAGCACCGGCTGGTGCCGGCCGTGGCCGCCGCCGTGCTGCCGTACGCGAAGCCGGCGCGCGCCGCCAGCCGTGCGCAGGGCGGGTTCGACTTCTTCGGCACGCAGGGGGAGCAGGGAGCCCTGGAGCAGGGAGCCCTGGAGCAGGGCTCCCTGGAACAGGGACGGGACATCGACGACGTGGTGGGTGACGAGGCGCTCCTGGCCGACGCCGAGGTCATCGACCTGACCGCGCACGACGAGACCGAGCAGCTCGATCTGAGCGGGCTGCGCGTCCACTCGTCGTAGAGCGGTAACGCCCGCCGGGTTCCCGCTACTTGTCGACGTCGCCGACGACGAAGAACATCGAGCCGAGGATCGCCACCATGTCGGCGACCAGGGTGCCCGGCAGCAGCACCGTGAGCGCCTGGATGTTGTTGTACGACGCCGAGCGCAGCTTCAGCCGGTACGGGGTCTTCTCGCCCTTCGACACCAGGTAGTAGCCGTTCAGGCCGAGCGGGTTCTCGGTCCAGGCGTAGGTGTGCCCCTCGGGGGCCTTGAGGACCTTGGGCAGCCGCTGGTTGATCGGCCCCGGCGGGAGCTGCGCCAGCCGGTCCAGGCAGGCGTCGGCCAGGTCCAGCGCGTTGTGCGTCTGGTCGAGCAGTATCTCGAAGCGGGCCAGGCAGTCGCCCTCGGTGCGGGTGACGACCTTGAGGGTGTCCTGCAACTCCCCGTAGGCCAGGTACGGTTCGTCGCGCCGCAGGTCGAAGTCCACGCCCGAGGCGCGGGCGATCGGCCCGCTCACCCCGTAGGCGTGCACGGTCTCCTGGGAGAGCACGCCGACGCCGCGCGTGCGGCCCCGGAAGATCTCGTTGCCCAGGACGAGGTCGTCGAAGGTCCGCATCCTGGCCCGCACCCCGGCGACGGCCCGGCGGGCCCGGTCGTACCAGCCGTTGGGCAGGTCCTCCTTGAGGCCGCCGACCCGGTTGAACATGTAGTGCATACGGCCGCCGGAGACCTCCTCCATGACGTGCTGGAGGTTCTCGCGCTCGTCGAAGGCGTAGAAGATCGGCGTGATGCCGCCGAGCTCCAGGGGGTACGAGCCGAGGAACATCAGGTGGTTCAGCACCCGGTTCAGCTCGGCGAGGAGGGTGCGGGTCCACACCGCGCGCTCGGGGACCTCCATCCCGAGCATCCGCTCGACGCCCAGCACCACCCCGAGCTCGTTGGAGAACGCCGACAGCCAGTCGTGCCGGTTGGCCAGCATGATGATCTGCCGGTAGTCCCGGGCCTCGAAGAGCTTCTCCGCGCCCCGGTGCATATAGCCGATGACCGGCTCGGCCTCGCTGATCCGCTCCCCGTCCAGCCGCAGCCGCAGGCGCAGCACGCCGTGGGTCGAGGGATGCTGCGGGCCGATGTTCAGCACCATGTCGGTGCTCTCGGCCGCGCCGCCGATGCCGATCGTGGTCTCCGTCATGCGCACAGTCTCCCACCCGGGTGGCTCAGAGCCTGTGGCTCAGCCAGACGAACGCGCCCAGCCCCGCCGGATCCGTCAGTTCGGCGGCCTGGGAGGCGGCCGCCAGGGCCCGTACGTAGCCGGCCGGGTCGGCGGACGCCCGGGCCAGCGGGGGTCGGCGTCCGTTGACGCCCAGGTCGGTGAGCGCCTCGCGCTGGGTGCGCAGGGTGCCCCCGCCCGCGGCGGCCGCGCAGGCGTCCAGGGCGACGTGGGCGGTGATGTCGCAGGAGCCGTCCGGGACGGGCGGGACCTCGCGGCCCTCCCGGAAGCCCGTGAGGGTGCCGTGCGGCGGTCTGGCGTCCCGTGTGTGCGCGTAGTCGACGGCTACGGCGAGCCCCTGCGCGACGCGTTCCACCGCCCCGGCCCAGGCGGCGTCCCGGGGGCGGCCGATCTCGGCCCGGCTGCCGGGCGGCGAGCCGGCCAGCGGCCACCAGCGGGCGAGCCATCCGGCGTCCTCGGCGCCGACCGGCTCGCCGAGGCGTTCGGCGCCGTCCCGGGGGCGGACGAGGATCTGGCGGGGGATGCCGTCGGGCCCGGTCCCGGCGAGGTCGACGGGGACGTTGTCGAGCCATTCGTTGGCGAACAGCAGCCCGCGCACGCCGTCCGGGATCTCGTCGGTCCAGGTGACGCGGGCGTCGAGACCGGCCGGGCGGGCCGCCTTCTCCACGGCGTACGGGCGCAGCCGCCGGGCCAGGCCGGGCGGGGCCGCCCGCAGCACGGCGGCGGTCAGTTCGCCGCGTCCGGCGCCCACGTCGACGAAGTCGATCTCCGCCGGATGGCCGAGGCCGGCGTCCACACGGGCCAGGAGAGCGGCGACGGCACCGCCGAAATGGGGGGAGGCGTGCACGGAGGTCCGGAAATGCCCGGCGGGGCCCTCGGGGCGGCGGTAGAAGCCTTCGGGACCGTAAAGCGCCTGCTCAGTGGCGTACCGCCAACTGGTCCAGGAGTCGATGTCACTCACGTTCCCACCGTAGGGGCAGTGATTCCAGGTAGGCTGCTATGGGCTGCCGTGGATTAATCGATCATGAACTTTGACCATCGGAGCGGCTGCTTCCCTGTACTGGGGAGCCCCGGCACTGGTAAGTGCTGTACAGGCGCGTACGCGCCGCGAAGGCCAAATGCAGTGGAAGGTGAACAGCGGATGACGGCCGGTACCAACGGCACGCCCGACCCCGGGAACGACGACCCCTTCGCGTATCTGTACCGCCAGGAGGGTGCGGAGCCCGGGGACGGTCCGGCGGCTGCCACCGCGCCCCAGCCCGGCGTGCCCCGCACCTCGTACAACCATGTCCGCGCGGTCGGCGAGCGCCGCCCCGCGCCCGCCCAGCAGCCCTCCTACGGCTACCCGCCGCAGCAGCCGCAGCAGCAGGCCTCGTACCAGCAGCAGCAGCCGTACGGGGCCACCCAGCAGCTTCCCCAGCAGCCGCAGACCGGCCGCGCCTCGGGGCACGGCGGCGGGCACGGCGGCGGCGGTCGCACCGGCGGCCCGGGACGCGGCCCCAACAGCAAGGGTCTGCTCATCGGCGCCGTGGCGGTCGTCGCCGCGGTCTCCATCGGCATCGGCGTCGCCATGGCCAACGGCTCCGGCGACGAGGACACGGCCGGCACCTCCCCCTCCGCCTCGGCAGGCGCGGGCAACGACGGCAACGGTTCCTCGTCCGCCTCCGGCAAGCCCTCGGAGTCGGCGTCGGCCAGCGCGTCGACCGGCCTCGGCACGGTGGACGCCGCGACGCAGAGCCTCACGGGCGGCGCCGCGAAGAGCACCGAGCACGGCAAGGCGCTTGCCGCCGGGGGTGTCTACGTCGACCACATGACGACGGCCGGCGCGACCGTGACCTGGACCGTCGACATCGCCAAGGCGGACTCGTACACGCTGTACCTGCGCTACGCCAACGCCGAGAAGGACGCGGCGAGCCTCACGACCGTCGTCAACGGCCAGGCTATGAGCTTCAAGATGGACCTGAAGAACTACGGCAAGGAAGGCAACTGGGACTCCTGGTTCAAGTCGTACCAGACGGTGAGCCTGAAGAAGGGTTCCAACACCATCGCCCTGACCTGCGGGACCGGCGACGCCTGTCACGTCAACCTGGACCAGCTGGCCCTGGTGACAGGCACCACCGCCCCTGACGGCTGGTAGGACCGCAGGCCACCCGCTGCCCCCGTGTCACCCCGACACGGGGGCAGCGGCGTCTCCGCACGCTCACCGCCCCGGGGGCGGCACCAGCCATCGGCCCTTGCGCATGACGCCCACCAGGTCCCAGGAGGCGTTCAGGACGACCAGGTCGGCGTCCTTGCCCGGTTCCAGGGAGCCGACGCGGTCGTAGGCGCCCAGCAGGCGGGCCGGGGTGGCGGACAGGGCCTGGACGACGTCGGTGACCGGGAGGCGGTCGACGGTGACGGACCGCTTGAAGACGGTGTCCAGGGTGAGGGTGGAGCCCGCGATGGCGCCGCCGTCCACCAGCCGGGCGACGCCGTCGGTGACCTCGACCTCCATCGGGCCGAGCAGATAGCGTCCGTCGCCGAAGCCGGCCGCGTCCATCGCGTCGGTGATCAGCGCGACCCGGCCCGCTCCCGCGCTCCTGAACGCCAGTTCCAGGACGGCCGGGTGCAGGTGGACGCCGTCATTGACCAGCTCGACGGTGATCCGCTCGTCCTCCAGCAGCGCCGCGACCGGTCCCGGCTCGCGGTGCAGCAGCGACGGCATCGCGTTGAACAGGTGGGTGGCCACGGTGGCGCCCGCCTCGACGGCCCGCAGGGTCGCCTCGTACGAGGCGTCGGTGTGGCCGACGGCGGCGATGACGCCCTGCTCGGCCAGCAGGCGTACGGAGTCGAGCCCGCCCGGCAGTTCGGGGGCGAGGGTGACCATGCGCGCGGTGCCCCGGGAGGCGTCGAGGAGCTTGCGCACGTCGGCCGGATCGGGGTCGCGCAGCAGCGCGGGCTTGTGGGCGCCGCAGCGGTGCGGGGAGATGAAGGGGCCCTCGAAGTGGATGCCGGCCAGGTCGCCCTGTTCGACCAGTTCGGACAGCAGGCCCGCCTGGCGGGCGAGGTCGTCCAGATCCCCGGTGACGGTGGAGGCGACCATGGTGGTCGTGCCGTGCCGGCGGTGGGTGTCGACGACGGTGAGGATCTCCTCCGTACGGTCGGAGGAGAAGGACGCGCCGCCGCCGCCGTGGACGTGGATGTCGATGAAGCCGGGCACGATCCAGTGCCCGGTCAGGTCGACAGTGGCCGCGGTCCCGGACGGCCCGGAGGGTCCGGAGGGTCCGGCCGGGACGGCCCGGTCGGGGGCGATCGTCCGGCCCTCGACGGTGATCCGGCCGTTCTCGACGACGCCGTCCGGCAGCACCACGGTGGCGCCGGCCAGCACGCTTGCTTCCGCCATCAGGCGGTCACCTCCACGTCCACAGAGAGAAGATCCCAGGCGAGGAGCCCTGCGCCCAGGCAGCCGGCGGTGTCCCCGAGGGCCGCCGGAACGATCAGGGGGAGCTTCTGGAAGGTCACCCGGGCCGCCAGGGCCGCGCGCAGCGGCGTGAGGAGCGTTTCGCCCGCCCCGGCCAGGCCGCCGCCGATGATCAGCAGGTCGGGGGTGAGCAGGGTGAGCCCGGTGAGCAGTCCGTCGGCGAGTGCGGCCAGCGCGTCGTCCCAGACCGCCAGCGCGCGCGGGTCGCCCGTCCCGACGGCCCGTGCGCAGTCGGCGGCGTCGCCGACCCAGGCCCGGCCGACCGCCGCTGCCGAGGCGAGCGCCTCGACGCAGCCGCGCTGCCCGCAGCCGCACTCCGGGCCCTTGCGCCGTACGACGATGTGGCCGAGCTCGATCGCCTCGACCCGGCTGTGGTCACCGCAGGTGACGCCGGAGGCTCCCGAGATGCCGGTGCCCAGCGCCACGAACAGGAAGCGGTCGGCGCCCCGGCCCGCGCCGATCCGGCCCTCGGCCAGGCCACCGGCGCGCACGTCGTGGCCCAGGGCCACCGGCACGCCCTCCAGCCGTTCGGACAGCAGGGCCCGCAGCGGCGCGTCCCGCCAGCCGATGTTGGCGGACCAGACCGCGACGCCCCGCGCCTCGTCGACCACTCCCGGGACCGCTACCCCGGCGGCGGCGGCCGGCTCGCCGTACGCCCGGAGCCCGTGGGCCCGCAGCTCCCCGGCGAAGGCGAGTACGGCGGCGGTCACCGCCTCGGGGCCGCGCTCGCGGTCGGTCGGGCGGCGCGCCTGGTGGAGCAGTGTGCCGTCATCCGCGACCAGCGCCGCCTTCATCCCGGTGCCGCCCACGTCGAGGGCGATGACATGTCTCACGGGGACAGTCTGGCGCCTTACCCCGTCAGAGGTCTAGTCCAGTTGTGGCCGCGCTATGGTGACCGGGTGACCGATTCCACCGAGCCGCCGAGCGGGCCGCCGAGCGGGCCGGGAGAGCTGAGCGACCAGGACCGCGCGGTTCTCGACATCGCCCGCCGCCCCTGGGCGGGCCCCGGCGCGCGGGAGCGGGCCGTCAGGGAACGCCTCGGCATGTCGCCGACCCGGTACTTCCAGCTGCTCAACGCGCTCCTGGACGATCCCCGCGCCCTCGTCCACGACCCGGTCACCGTCAACCGGCTGCGCCGGGCCCGGGAGGAGCGGCGCGGCCACCGCTGAGCAGGGTGTCGCCGAGCGGCGTACGGCGGTAGCGGATCTCGTGGCGGTGGCGTTCGCCCGTGACGAGACCGGAGGCGCGCAGCACCGACAGATGCTCCGACACGGTGGCCGGGGCGAGCGCGTGACGGTGTGCCAGGGTGCTGGTCGCGGCGGGTTCGCCCAGACCGTCCAGGAGCTGGGCGCGGGTCCTCCCGATCAGCCGGGCCAGGGCGGCGGCAGCGTCTCCGGCGGCGCCCCCGGCGGCGGTCCGCGCGCCGCCGGCCGCCTGCCACAGGTTGCCGACGCCCCGGGCCGGATAGACCAGGGTGGGGTGCCAGGGCCGGTCCGTGACGACGACGACCTGGTCCCACTTGAAGGCGCTGGGCATCAGGAGCAGGCCCTCGCCGTCGAGGTCACGGTGGTCGTCGTCGCCGTGCGCGCGGGTCAGTACGTTGTCGTGCCAGCGCACGGAGGGGTGCAGTTCGGCGAAGAGCCGGTCGAGACCGCCCTCGGCCAGCCGCCTGCTCTGGAAGCCGACGTCGGCCTCCAGCAGCGCGCGGATCCGGGGCCAGTACGGGGCGACGGCCGCCTGCCACACCTCGCCGATCAGCCGGGTGAGCAGGGCGAGGGCCGGGGCCGGGTCGCCCAGCAGCAGCCGTCCGGTCGCGGTGCGCGCCGCTCCCGGGGTGTCGTGGACCGACCGCGCGATCTCGTCACGGACCTGCTCCGGCGCGGTGGCGGCGATCAGGGCGAGGTCGTCCTCGAAGCGGCCGGGCGGCCCCTGCCGGGGCGGGGAGAGGAAGTCGGGGGTGTAGCCCCGGCGCGGCTGGAGGAGCGTGAGCGGGCGCAGGTCCAGGGCGTCCAGGCGCGGCCGTACGGTGTCGAGCCAGTGCCGGTGGTGGCCGGGGGGCTGCGGGCCGGTGGCCACCCGCACGGCGGCGAGCGTCTCGAAGGCGGGGGAGTAGGCGAACCGGCAGCGGCGCAGGTCGGCGGGGCCGAAGCGGAGGGTGACGGCGATGAGGGCACCTCCAGCGGCGATCCGGTGTGGTCCGGCGTGATCCGGCGTGATTCGGCGGTGACCGAATGAGTGGTGGGGAGTGTACGGGCGCTCGCACGATGCCCGGGACCCGGGACGCACCGGCCCGGCGGGACGAGGGGAAACACCTGCCATGACCGCACACGCACAGGCACAGGCACACGCACCGGCCCAGGACTGGGAGAAGCGCAACGGCGAGCTCTGGGCGTCGCTGGACGAGCTGCCCGAGCAGGAGTTCCTGGACCGGATGGACCGGCTGACCGCCGAGCTGCCGCCGGACCATCCGGTGGGCCTGTTCGAGCGGGCCGCGGCCGCCGACTCGTTGGGGCACACCGACCGGGCGGTCCCGCTCTACCGGGAGGCGCTCAGGGGCGAGCTGCCCGGCGAGCGCCGCCGCCGGGCGGTGATCCAGCTGGCCAGTTCCCTGCGTGGCCTCGGCCACCCCGAGGAGAGCGTCGCGCTGCTGACCGAGGAACGTGCCGCCGGCTCAGACCATCTCGACGACGCGGTCAGCGCGGTCCTCGCGCTCGGCCTGGCCGAGATCGGCCGCGCCCGGGAGGCGGTCGGGATCGCCGTGGGGGCCCTGTCCCCGCACCTGCCCCGCTATCAGCGGTCGATGGCGAACTACGCCCGGCTGCTCGTCGAGTCCGAGTCCGAGTCCGAGTCCGAGCCCGAGTCCAAGGCCGGATCCGAGCCCGAGTCCAAGGCCGGATCCGAGCCCGAGGGCCGGCCCGAGGCATGAGATGCGGGGTGGCCGGTAAGGTCGAAAGCATGGGCAGCAACGCGAGCGACACCGGTATTCCGCGCCACCTCCCCACCCCCACCACCACCGAGGGCGAGGAGGGCCTCGCCGCTCTCCTCGCCGACCCGGGCCAGGCCGTGATCGGCCTCGACTTCGACGGCACCCTCGCCCCGATCGTCCCGGACCCCGACAGCGCCCGCGCCCATCCCGGCGTGGTGCCCGCCCTGGCCCGGCTGGCGCCGGGGGTCCGCTCGGTCGTCATCGTCACCGGCCGCCCCGCAGAGGTCGCGGTACGTTACGGCGGCTTCGCCGGTGTCCCCGGCCTGGAGCGCCTCACCGTCCTGGGCCACTACGGAGCCGAGCGCTGGGACGCCGCCGACGGCCGGGTCCACGCCCCCGCCCCGCACCCCGGTGTCGCGGCCGTACGGGCCGAACTGCCCGCCTTCCTGGACCGGCTCGGCGCCGGTCCCGGTACCTGGGTGGAGGACAAGGGGCGTGCCCTGGCGCTCCACACCCGCCGCGCCGAGGACCCGCAGGGCACCTTCGAGGCCCTGCGCGTGCCCGTCGCCGAACTGGCCGCCGGCAACGGCCTGATCGTCGAGCCCGGCCGTCTCGTGCTGGAGCTGCGGCCCCCGGGCATGGACAAGGGCGTCGCCCTCAACGACCACCTGCGCAGGACGGATGCCGGGCCCGTCCTCTACGCGGGCGACGACCTGGGTGATCTCGCGGCCTTCGGCGCCGTCGAGAAGCGCCGGGCGGACGGATTGCCGGGGGTCCTGGTGTGCAGCGGCAGCGAGGAGGTCGCGGAGCTGGCCGCCCGCGCCGACCTGGTCGTCGACGGCCCCGCGGGTGTCGTGGCGCTGCTGGACGCCCTCGCGGACGCGCTGGGGCTCAGCGGCGGTTAGGGGTCCGCGCGGCCGGGGGCCGCGCGACGCGGTGGACGTCCGCGGCGACGGCACCGGTGGCCCGCAGCAGGGAGGCCCCGAGCGGTGTGAGGGTGTGCAGCACGGTCGCGGCGTCGCGGTGGCTGCTGATCAACCCCGCGTCGCGCAGCGCGGTGGTGTGCTGGCTGGCAGCCGACGCCGAGACCCCGGCGGCGCGGGCCAGTTCCGAGGTGGTGGCCCCGGCGGCCGTGGCGCGCAGGACGACCGCGCGGGTCCGGCCCAGCAGTACGGTCAGCGGGCGCCGGCAGTTCTCCGGCACGGCGGGCGGGGCCTCGGGGGTCGCCTCGTGGTGCAGCGGGTACACCAGCACCGGGGGCAGTCCGGGATCGGCGAGCGCGATCGGCGTCCGCCAGCAGAAGTACGAGGGGACCAGCAGCAGCCCCCGCCCGCCCAGGTGCAGATCGCGGTCGTCGACCCGGTAGTCGACGGTCAGGACCGGGGCCCGCCAGCGCATCACGGGCCCGAACCCGCTCAGCAGCCCCTCCACGCCGCCCTGGAGCAGCGCCCGGCAGCGCACGGAGCGCTCGGCGTCCAGGCGGGCCCGTACCTGGTCGTCGTAGGGGGCGATCGCGGTGTGGTGGTACTCCCTGAGCGTCTCCGTCAGTTCCCGCCGCCGCTCCTTGTCCGCCAGGCCGGTGATCCATGACGACGCGCTCGTCGTGACCCGCTCCAGGCGCCGCAGTTCGCCGCGGACCCGGCCGGCCGGGGTGTCGTTGATCGCCGTCAGTCCGGCGTCGAGCCCCGCCGAGGCCTCGGCGGGATTGAGGAAGTCCGGGTAGTAGGCGGCCCGGGGGAAGAGCGGCAGCAGCATCGTCGGCAGTACCCGGTCGAGCCCCCGCTCGCCGAGCCTCCGCCGGGTGCCCCGGTACCAGTCGGCGTACGCCCAGCGGCCCTCGCGGGTCTGGAACCGGTGCAGGCTGAGCGCGATCTCCCACAGCGGGTCCGGGTCGGCGGCCACTCGCGTACGCGCTAAATCGGCATCGGTGAAATGGATGCGGAGCATCTGATTCCCCCCGTACTGCCTGGGCCTTTAAGGCCACACGACACATCATGGCCAGCCCGCGCCGCCGCTGGCAACATCTCGCGGGTAAGGAATCCGGCCATTGATCCCGGGCCGGGGACGCAATGCGTTCGGGGGATTTCATGGCCGGTCCGTGGCAGATGAAACAAGGAGATCAGATGCGCTTTCGCACTAAACTCGCCGCCGCTTTCGCCGCCGTGGCGCTCGCGGCCGGCTTCGGCCTGACCGCCGCCGGGAGCGCGTCCGCCGCCCCGGCGCGGGCGACCGTCGGTACCGCCGCCGTGCACGCCCAGTACTGGTCCTGCGGCTACTACAGCGGCACCACCGAGACGGTGTACGGCAACACCGGCGACCGGGTCCGGGAAATCCAGTGCCTGCTGCTCTTCTGGGGGTTCAGCGTCGGCTCCAGCGGCGTGGACGGTGACTTCGGCAGCAATACCCTGGCCGCCGTGAAGGCCTTCCAGACCTGGGACAACGGCCGGGGGTGCGGCATAAAGCTGCTCGTCGACGGAAAGGTCGGGGCGCACACCTGGAGCGCGCTGCGCGCCTACGACGGGTGTCCGACCGTCTGATCCGACGCGTACGGTCACGCGGCCCCGGCGGGAGAGATCCCGCCGGGGCCCGCGTTCACTTCCGGTGGCCCGCCGCGTAGGCGGTGAACGCGGACCAGGCGGCCGTCCCGAAGGCCAGCACCGGCCCCCGCGGGTCCTTGGAGTCCCGCACATGGACGGCGTCGGGGCAGGTGGCGACCTCGACGCATTCGCCGCCTTCGCTGCCGCTGTGGCTGGACTTGTGCCATACGAGGGCGACTTCGAGGCAGTCGCCGCCCTCGCTGCCGCTGTAGCTGCTCTTGAACCATGCGAGTTCGGAGGTCATGTCTCTCCCGCAATCTGCTCGATCAACCTCGCGGAATCCCCCGGGGTGAGGGCCTGCGACCGGATCATGCTATAGCGCATGTGCAGTTCGCTGACCTCGTCGCGAACGTCGATGAGCATGCTCCGCCCCTGGACCTCCAGATAGGCGAGCAGGCGCCGTTCCGGGGTCTCCAGGAGCGTCATCGGGCCGTCGAACCCGGCGTGTTCGTACGCGGTCGGCATCACCTGGACCGTGACGTTGCGCTCCCGGCCGACCGCCAGCAGATGTTCCAACTGGCAGGTGTGCACAGCCCGTCCGCCGACCGGCCGGCGCAGCACCCACTCCTCGATGACGAACGCGGCCTGGGTGGCTGGGAACCTGGTCAGCACCGTCTGCCGGGCCAGCCGGGCCTGGACGCGGCGCTCGATCTCCCCGCTGTCCAGCACCGGGCAGCGGATGCCGAGCACCACCCGGGCGTACTCCTCGGTCTGCAACAGGCCGTTGATCACCAGCGAGTCGTACTTGTACAGGCTGACGGCCTTCGCCTCCAGCTCCGCGTACTCCTCGAACCAGGACGGGAAGTCACCCCGCTCCAGATGCCGGGCGGCCCGCGCCAGCACGTCCGCCGCGCCCAGCAGCGTGGCGGCCCGGTCGACGAAGTCCGGCGGCGGCATGCGCTCCCCACGCTCGATCTTGGCGACCAGCGATCTGGAGTACCCGGCGTGCGCGGCCACTTCCTCCGCCGAGACCCCCGCGTGCTCCCGCATCGCGCGCAGCACCGTGCCGAACACCCGCATGCTCGCCGAACCCTCGCCGCCACCCCTGCTGTCCGGCACGGGCCCACCTCCCCGTCGCACATCGCGTACACAGGGCCTGAGTCAGCGGGCCCATCTGACGCGTATTCAGGTCGTACCTGGTCAGGCTAGCCATCCCGGGGGAGCGTTGAGGCCATGACATCGGAAACTCCACTCTCGGCAGTGAAGGCGGTGGTGCGGTGACGGCCCCCGAGACCGCTCCCGGGACCGCTCCCGGGACGGCCGCCTGGTCCTGGCTGGACGACACCGCCTTCGGGCCGGTGGCCTTCCTGCTGCTCGTCCCGCCCGACGGCCGGGGTGAAGGGCTCGCCGCCGCCCTGGGCCTCGCCGAACCAGGCGCCCGGCTGCCCGACATCAGCGACCGCGTCACCGTCCTGGGCCCGGAACGGGTCTCCGTGCAGGGCATCGGCATCCCGGTCGGGCCGAAGTGGACCTCCTTCGTCGACTCCGGCGGACCGGTGGCACTCCTGGTCGGCCTGGACCCGCTGCCCTCCGGCGCGGAGCGCCCGGAGGTGGAGGCGTACGTCGCCGCCAAAACCCTGACGGGCCGGCTGCGGCTGGGGGTCAGCGCCGGCGGCGACGGCCCACCGGAATCCGGCGGGCCGTCGCGCGCGGGGTCCCGTCAGTAGTCCCAGCCGGAGCGCGGGCGGCATCCGGGTCAGACGGCGACGATCTCCAGTGGGGCCTTCATGGCGTCGGCCAGGTGCCGCATGTCGCCGGGGTCCGATGTCCAGACCGTGGCGCCGACAGCCACGGCGCTCAGGACGACAGCGGCGTCGACCACATCCGACGTCGCCGACAGGCCGAGGAGGACACCCCCCCGGCGGGCCGTCCGCGTATCGAGGGCGACCGGCTCGCAGATCTTGACCACACGGGCCAGGCCCGCCTGCTTCCCGCCCTCGCCGCGCCACATCCGGGCCAGGACGACGTCGGGGAGCAGCGGCCGCCGGCCCTCGGCGAGTTCGGCTTCGCCAAGGGCCCGGACCCGGCCTCCGGGGCTCTGTTCGGCTTCCCGCAGGGCGCCTGCGTCAAGGAGCGCCCGGCGCGGATGAAGGATCGTCATTTTCGCCCGGCCCCTTCCGTGCCCTCCGTCGACAGGGCGTCGAGCGCGGTCAGGGCGTCCTGCCGCCTCGCGGCGTCGTCGGCGGACGCCGGGAGCCCCGTGCCCGTCTCGGCCGGCCGGGCCCTGACCCATGCGCGGGCCTCGTCCTCGGGCTCCCCGAACGCGGCGAACTGCTCCGCCAGCGCTGCCCGTCCCTCGGCGAGGTCGGCCTCTCTGCGTGCCGCACGGTCTGTCCAGGTGGACAGCGAGAGCCCTTCGTGCTCCGCCGCGCGGCGTGCGCGACCGACCGTTTCGGGGTCGAACGAGATCGAGAGCTTCTCAGCAGCCATGCGGCCACGCGACGCACCGGCCACCGGCGGTGCCACCGCGATCCGGGCCGTCAGCCCAGGGCCGCCAGCTGGTCCAGGAACCACTGCTGCGGCGGCAGCGCGGTGGCGGCGGCGGCCAGCCGCTTGCTGCGCTCGGCCCGCTCGTGCACCGGCAGGCTCAGCGCGTCGTGCAGGGCCTGCGCGGTCGCCCGCAGGTCGTACGGGTTGATGACGAAGGAGTCCTCGCCCAGCTCCTCGTACGCCCCCGCCTCGCGCGACAGCACCAGGGCGACGCCCTCGTCGGAGACGACGGGCACCTCCTTGGCGACCAGGTTCATGCCGTCGCGGATGGGGTTGACCAGGGCCACGTCGGCGAGCCGGTAGGCGGCCAGGGAGCGGGCGAAGTCGTCCTTGACGTGCAGCATGACCGGCTCCCACCCGGGGGTGCCGAACTCCTCGTTGATCTCCTCGGCGACCTGGCGTACGTCGTCGGTGTACTCGACGTACACCGGCAGATCCTGCCGCGAGGGGTACGCGAACGCGATGTGCACGACGCGGCCCTGCCACTCGGGGTGGTCGCGCAGCAGCTGACCGTAGGCGAGCAGCCCGCGCACGATGTTCTTCGACAGCTCGGTGCGGTCCACCCGGACGATGACCTTGCGGTCCGGGCCGCCCACGGCCTCACGCAGCCCGGCCAGCCGCTCCTCGACATCCGCCCGGTGGGAGCGCTCACGCAGGAAGTCGGCGTCGGCACCGAGGCCGTGCACGCCGATCCGGGTGGTGCGGCCCTGGTACGTCACCGTCAGGGCGCCCTCGTCGCGGATCACGGAGGCGCCGAGCACGGTGGCGCAGCAGTCCGCGAAGGCGTTCGCCCAGCGCCTGGTCAGGAAGGCGGCGCGGTCCGAGCCGAGGATGCCGGTCAGCACCTCGGCGGCCACGTCGTCGGGCAGCAGCCGGAAGTAGTCCGGCGGGGCCCAGGGCGTGTGCGAGAAGTGCCCCACGCGCAGATCGGGCCGGCGGGCCCGCAGCAGCTTGGGCACCAGGGCCAGGTGGTAGTCCTGCACCAGCACCGAGGCGCCCTGGGCGGCCTCCTCCGCGAGCCCGTCGGCGAAGGCGGTGTTGTAGGCCTGGTAGGCCGCCCAGTCACCTCGGAAGTCCTCGTCGAAGACCGGCTCCAGCGGAGTCTGGAACAGGAGGTGGTGGACGAACCAGAGCACGGAGTTCGCGATGCCGTTGTAGGCGGCGGCGAAGGTCCGGGGCTCGATGTCGAGCATCCGTACCTGCTGGCCGCCGCTGTCCGCCGGGTCCAGCCGTCCGCCCTGCGCCCGCGCGACCGCCGTCCGGTCCCCGTCGCCCAGGGCGGCACACACCCACACGGCGTCCGCGTCGGGCCCGATCGCGCTCAGCCCCGACACCAGCCCCCCGCCGCCGCGCTTGGCGGTCAGCGAGCCGTCCTCCTTGCGGAGGGCGTACGAAACGGGGCCGCGGTTGGACGCGACCAGTACTCGGGCGGAGTGCTTGGCGACCATGCTGACCAGCCTAGCCGCGCCGGCCCGAACCCAAACGTCGAGCGCCGCCCCGCCCTCGCGGCTACGCCGCTCTGCGCGCCGCGTATTCGGGGACCGTGAGCATCGGGGGCCGCTCCTCCGTCGCGACGTCGTGGACGCGGGGCGTGAAGCCGCCCTCGGCGCGGTCGAACTGGGTCAGGACGGGCCGTACGAGGTGGCCCCGGGCGAGCCTGAGCTGCGCCGTGCGATAGATCGTCGCGGCCATCCGGCCGAGCGCCTGCCCGTCCTGGTGACGGTGGTGGCGGACACCGACGTCGACCTGGGCGAGGGCGTCCAGGCCCACCGTGTTGAGGGAGTCGATGAGCATGCCGAGCTCGACGCCGTAGCCCACCGGGAACGGCAGCTGCTCCAGCAGCGAGCGCCGGGCCGCGTACTCGCCGCCCAGCGGCTGGACGAAGCCGGCCAGCTGCGGCCAGTGCAGGTTGAGCAGGGGCCGGGCGACGAGCTCGGTGACCCGGCCGCCGCCCGCCGGGACGACGGTGCCGCCCGTTTCGAGGGGGCGGTCGTACATGGCCTTGACCAGCTGCACGCCGGGGTCGGTCAGCAGCGGGCCGATGATCCCGGACACGAAGCGCGCGTCGAAGTCCCGCAGGTCGGCGTCGACGAAGGCGACGATCTCCCCGCTGGTGGCGAGCAGGGACCGCCACAGCACCTCGCCCTTGCCGGGCAGGGCCGGCAGCCGGGGCAGCACCGCGTCGCGGTGCACGACGGTCGCGCCGGCGGCCTCGGCGACGGCGGCGGTACGGTCCGTCGAACCGGAGTCCATCACCACCAGCTCGTCGACGAGCGGTACGGCGTCACTCATCAGCTCACGGCGGATGGTCTCCACGATCGTCCCGACCGTGGACTCCTCGTTGAGCGCGGGCAGCACCACGCTCACCGTCCCGCTCGGGCCCGCCGACCGTTTCGCGGCGAGCAGGGTCGAGAGCGGCCTGCGGTCCGCGGACCACGACCGGCGCTCCAGCCAGTCGGCTACCTCGTCAAGCACGTGCGGCTCCGTTCTGTCGGAGTTGTCCCCCCTCCGGCAGGGCGGTCTGTCGCATCTGTCTCGATGGACGGACTGCCTATGACCAGGTTCGGGGTCGTCGGTTACAGTCTTGAACACGAGACATGACCATCGTATGTCCACGATGATCTGGGCTTGTTACGTCTTCGGACGACAAATGCGGTGGCCCTGTGCCAGTGCGTCACCGCCATACCGCTCATCCAGAGGGGCAGAGGGAACGGCCCGTTGAAGCCCCGGCAACCCTCCCGCCGACCGCGAGGTCCAGGTGGGGAAGGTGCCAATTCCGTCTCGCGGCGAAATGCGCCGCGGGGAAGATGAGGAGAAAGGGCCTCGCCTCCATGGCTGCGCAGACCATTTCCGCAGATCACACCTCTGTTTCCGCCGCTTTCGGCCCCGCTGTCGCGCTGTCCTGCCGCGAATGCGGCACGCGCTTCCCGCTGACGCCGATCTTCGCCTGCCAGGAGTGTTTCGGGCCGCTCGAAGTGGCCTACGACCTCCCCACCGGTGACCCGGAGCGGCTGCGCAAGCAGATCGAGGCCGGCCCGGACAACATCTGGCGCTACGCGCCGCTGCTCCCGGTCCCGGCCGACGTGACCACCAAGCCGAACCTGAACCCCGGCTTCACCAAGCTCGTCAAGGCCGACAACCTCGCCCGCGAGCTGGGCATCACCGGCGGCCTGCACATCAAGGACGACTCCGGCAACCCGACCCACTCGTTCAAGGACCGGGTCGTCGCCATCGCCCTGGAGGCCGCCCGCACCTTCGGCCTCACCACCTTGTCCTGCTCCTCCACCGGCAACCTGGCCGGCGCCGTCGGTGCCGCCGCCGCCCGCGCCGGCTTCCGCTCCTGCGTGTTCATCCCGCACGACCTGGAGGCCGGCAAGGTCGTGATGGCCGCGGTCTACGGCGGCCAACTGGTCGGCATCGAGGGCAACTACGACGACGTCAACCGCTTCTGCAGCGAGCTGATCGGCGACCCGATCGGCGAGGGCTGGGGCTTCGTCAACGTCAATCTGCGCCCCTACTACGGCGAGGGCTCCAAGACCCTGGCGTACGAGATCTGCGAGCAGCTCGGCTGGCGGCTGCCGGACAACATCGTCATCCCGATCGCCTCGGGCTCGCAGCTCACCAAGATCGACAAGGGTCTCCAGGAGCTGATCAAGCTCGGCCTGGTGGCGGACAGGCCCTACCGGATCTACGGCGCCCAGGCCGAGGGCTGCTCGCCGGTCTCCACCGCCTTCAAGGCCGGCCACGACGTCGTACGCCCGCAGAAGCCGAAGACGATCGCCAAGTCGCTGGCGATCGGCAACCCGGCCGACGGCCCGTACGTCCTGGACATCGCGCGCCGCACCGGCGGCGCGGTGGAGGACGTCACCGACGAGGAGTGCGTGGCCGCGATCAAGCTGCTGGCCCGTACCGAGGGCATCTTCGCCGAGACGGCGGGCGGGGTGACGGTCGGTGTCCTGAAGAAGCTGATCGACAGCGGCCTGCTCGACCCGGCCGAGGAGACGGTCGTCCTCAACACCGGCGATGGCCTGAAGACCCTGGACGCCGTGGCCGACACCACCGGGCCGACGGCCACGATCAAGCCCAGCCTCGACGCGTTCCGTGCCGCCGGCCTGTCCGGCTGACCCCGACTCCCGTCTGCCCGACTGAAGGTGAATCCCGAATCATGAGCGCTTCCGTCCGCATCCCGACCATCCTTCGCACCTACACCGGCGGACAGTCCGAGGTGCCCGCCGAGGGCACGACGCTGGCCGAGGTCATCGCGTCCCTGGAGGCGAACCACCCGGGCATCTCCGCGCGGGTGCTCGACGACACGGGCAAGCTGCGCCGCTTCGTCAACGTGTACGTCAACGACGACGACGTCCGTTTCTCCGAGGGGCTGCAGACGTCCGTGGCGGACGGCGCGAGCGTCTCGATCATCCCGGCGGTCGCCGGCGGCTGCTGAGCCGGGCGCTGAGCCCGCGCTGAGCCCGCGCTGAGCCCGCGCTGAGCCCGCGCTGAGCCCGCGCTGAGCCCGCGCTGAGCCCGCTCAGAAGGTGCGCACAGGTGCCCCGTCCTCGGTGGTGAGGGCGGGGCACCTGTGTGCTGAGCGGTAGTTGAATGGCGGTACAGTGGCCGCAGAGACCCTGACAATTCCTTTCCGCGAGCGGCGATTTATCGCCAAATTCACGCGTTGAATGTCGTGTTGGTCAGTTATGTCCGGTCCGAGTTGCCCCGGATTATGTTTCAATTCCCCCTTTTTGTCGTTCTGTTGTGCCCAGAATTCTCGTCCGATTGACCTGTTGCAGAGGGCATCCGGGCAGATACATTCAGCGGCGGTCGACGCGTTCCGGCGCACGCCCCCTGGGCTGTAGGGGGTGAGGTCTGACCCGGGTTCGCGAGGTGCGGATCTGCGAAGGGCCAGTAATAGGGGAGTTAGGAATGGCTCAGGGCACCGTCAAGTGGTTCAACGCGGAGAAGGGGTACGGCTTCATCGCGGTCGACGGTGGTGCGGACGTCTTCGTGCACTACAGCGCGATTCAGATGGACGGCTACCGCACCCTCGAAGAAGGCCAGCGGGTCGAGTTCGAGATCTCGCAGGGTCAGAAGGGGCCGCAGGCGGACATGGTCCGGCTCGCCGTCTAGACCGGCGCGGCATCGGCCACCAGACACGCTCAACGCTCACGCTCAGTACGAGGGCCCGCATCCCGTCCGGGGTGCGGGCCCTCGTGCGTGCGCCCGGGGTGTGATGAGTGCGCCCGTGGGTCCACAGGCTCGGCCGCGGTCGCTTGCACTCTCGGGGGTCGAGTGCTAATCATTAGCGTTAGCACTCTGATGGTGAGAGTGCTACCCAGAACAACAGAAGGACCGGGTCGGCGAGGCCCGTCCGAGTGCCGGCAAGAGGCCGGTGGTCGGCAGGCCGTCCGTCGCGGGCGCCAGCGCGGTCCGGAGCAATCCACCCCGTCCGGGAGGACCACTTCACATGGCCAAGATCATCGCGTTCAACGAGGAGGCACGGCGCGGTCTCGAGCGCGGGATGAACCAGCTCGCAGACGCCGTCAAGGTCACCCTCGGCCCCAAGGGCCGTAACGTCGTCCTCGAGAAGAAGTGGGGCGCCCCCACGATCACCAACGATGGTGTTTCCATCGCCAAGGAGATCGAGCTCGAGGACCCGTACGAGAAGATCGGCGCCGAGCTGGTCAAGGAAGTCGCGAAGAAGACCGACGACGTCGCCGGTGACGGTACGACGACCGCGACCGTCCTGGCCCAGGCGCTGGTCCGCGAGGGCCTGCGCAACGTAGCCGCGGGTGCCAACCCGATGGCCCTCAAGCGCGGTATCGAGAAGGCCGTCGAGGCCGTCTCCGGTGCCCTGCTGGAGCAGGCCAAGGACGTGGAGACCAAGGAGCAGATCGCTTCGACGGCCTCCATCTCCGCCGCCGACCCCCAGATCGGCGAGCTCATCGCCGAGGCCATGGACAAGGTCGGCAAGGAAGGCGTCATCACCGTCGAGGAGTCGCAGACCTTCGGTCTGGAGCTTGAGCTCACCGAGGGCATGCGCTTCGACAAGGGCTACATCTCCGCGTACTTCGCGACCGACCTGGAGCGTATGGAGGCGTCCTTCGACGACCCGTACATCCTGATCGTCAACTCCAAGATCTCCTCGGTGAAGGACCTGCTCCCGCTGCTGGAGAAGGTCATGCAGTCGGGCAAGCCGCTGCTGATCATCGCGGAGGACGTGGAGGGCGAGGCGCTGTCCACCCTCGTCGTCAACAAGATCCGTGGCACCTTCAAGTCCGTCGCCGTCAAGGCCCCGGGCTTCGGTGACCGCCGCAAGGCCATGCTCGGCGACATCGCCATCCTCACCGGTGGCACCGTCGTCTCCGAGGAGGTCGGCCTCAAGCTGGAGAACGCCGGCGTCGACCTGCTCGGCACCGCCCGCAAGGTCGTCATCACCAAGGACGAGACCACGATCGTGGACGGCGGCGGCGACAGCGACCAGGTCGCGGGCCGTGTCAACCAGATCCGCGCCGAGATCGAGAACTCGGACAGCGACTACGACCGCGAGAAGCTCCAGGAGCGTCTGGCGAAGCTGGCCGGCGGCGTGGCCGTCATCAAGGCCGGTGCCGCCACCGAGGTCGAGCTCAAGGAGCGCAAGCACCGCATCGAGGACGCGGTGCGCAACGCCAAGGCCGCCGTCGAGGAGGGCATCGTCGCCGGTGGTGGCGTCGCTCTCATCCAGGCGTCCTCGGTCTTCGAGAAGCTGGAGCTGGAGGGTGACGAGGCGACCGGTGCCAATGCCGTGCGCATCGCCCTTGAGGCCCCGCTGAAGCAGATCGCGGTCAACGCCGGCCTCGAAGGCGGCGTCGTCGTGGAGAAGGTGCGCAACCTGACGGTGGGTCACGGCCTCAACGCCGCGACCGGCGAGTACGTCGACATGATCGCCGAGGGCATCATCGACCCGGCGAAGGTCACGCGCTCCGCGCTGCAGAACGCGGCCTCCATCGCCGCGCTCTTCCTCACCACCGAGGCCGTCATCGCCGACAAGCCCGAGAAGGCCGGTGCGGCCCCGGCCGGCGGCGGCATGCCGGGCGGTGACATGGACTTCTGATCCGTTCGCGGATCGGCAGTGCCTGACCGAGGGCGGCATCCCCAGCGCGGGGGTGCCGCCCTCGGGCGTTCCCGGAATTTCCGTTCCTGCGGCGGAGGTTGACCAGGTCGGGCCACCCCGCCCGCATACGCCCCTGCCTGCCCCGACCGAGGAGACCCCGCCGTGTCGACCCGTATCACCGAGACGCTGTCCCGCCCGTTCGCCCTGAACGGGCTGACCGTACGGAACCGGACAGTGATGGCGCCGATGACCCGCGAGTTCTCCCCGGGTGGTGTGCCCGGCGAGGACGTCGCGGCGTACTACGCCCGCCGGGCGGCCGGCGAGGTCGGCCTGATCATCACCGAGGGCACGTACATAGACCACCCGTCGGCCGGGCAGAGCGACCGGGTGCCCCGCTTCCACGGCGAGGACGCGCTCGCCGGATGGGCCCGGGTCGCCGAGGCCGTCCACACGGCGGGCGGCAGGATCGTGCCGCAGCTGTGGCACGTCGGGATGGCCCGCAAGGCCGGCTCCCCGCCGGTCGTGGACGCCCCGCCGGTCGGCCCGTCCGGGATCGCGCTGGACGGCACGGAGAGCGCGGGCCGGGCGATGACCCTGTCCGACCTGGACGACGTGGTGCGCGGCTTCGCGGAGGCGGCCGCCGCGGCCGAGCGGATCGGTTTCGACGGGGTCGAACTGCACGGCGCCCACGGCTATCTGATCGACCAGTTCCTGTGGTCCGGCACGAACCGCCGCGCCGACGGCTACGGCGGCGACACCGCCTCCCGTACCCGCTTCGCCGCCGAGATCACGGCCGCCGTGCGGGCCGCCGTGTCACCGGAGTTCCCGGTGATCTTCCGGCTCTCGCAGTGGAAGGCCGAGAACTACGACGCCCGGATCGCCCACACCCCGGAGGAGTTCGAGGCGGTCCTCGCCCCGCTGGCCGAGGCCGGCGCGGACGCGTTCCACGCCTCCACCCGGCGTTACTGGCTGCCCGAGTTCGAGGGCTCGGACCTGAATCTGGCGGGCTGGGCGAAGAAGCTGACCGGCAGGCCGGCGATCACCGTCGGCTCGGTCGGGCTGGACAACGACTTCATCCGCGGCTTCTCCGGCGAGGCGCCCGGGGTCGCGGACATCGAAAGGCTGATCGACCGCCTGGAGCGCGACGAGTTCGACCTCGTCGCGGTGGGCCGGGCCCTGCTCGGTGACCCCGCCTGGGCCGCCAAGGTCCTCGCCGGCCGCACCGACGACATCGTCCCCTTCACCCCCCAGGCGTTTCGCGCCCTGAGCTGACGGCGCGGGCCGCCGGCGCTTGAGGACACCGGTCAGTGGACGGCCACCGGGGCGTCCAGGAGGTCGCGCCAGGCGCGGACCGAGGCCGGGTCGACCGGGCCGGACCAGCCGGCCGGGCGGACGGCGCCCCCGACGTGGAAGGCGGACAGGCCGCCCGCCAGCAGCGCCGGAAGGTGGTCGGTGCGCAGGCCGCCGCCGACCATGAGCTGCGGTTCGGCGGCGTACCGGCCGACCTCGGCCAGCAGCACCGGCAGGCCCGCGTCGACGCCCGCCGCCGAGCCCGCCGTGAGGTAGGTGTCCAGGCCGGGAAGGCCGTGCAGCGCGGACCTGAGGGCGGCCCGGTCGGCGCTGTGGTCGACGGCACGGTGGAAGGTCCAGCGGGCGCCGGGGCCGATGGCGTCGACCAGCGTCCGGACGGCGGGGAGGTCGGGGCCGCCGTCCGCGCCGAGGAAGCCGAACACGAACTCCTCGGCGCCCTCGGAGCGGAGCCCGGCGGCGGCGACGCACAGCGCGTCCAGCTCGCGGGGGCCGCCGGCGGTGAAACCCGCGTCGGCGCGGAGCATCACGCGGACCGGGATCCGGACGGCCGCCCGTACGGCGGCGAAGGTCCGCCGGGCGGGGGTGAGACCGTCGGCCGCCATGTCGGTGACCAGCTCCAGGCGGTCGGCCCCGCCCGCCGCCGCCGCGACGGCGTCGTCCGCGCCGAGAGCGATCACTTCGAAAATTGGTCTAGACATGTAGTCACCCTGTCACAATGACCGCATGGCTGCCACCCCTGAAACCCGTTGGTCCGAGCTGCTGCGCCGGGTACGGACGACGGACGTCGACCCCGCCCCGTACGGCCGGGACCTGCTCGCCCGCTGGGCGGAACCGCAGCGCCGCTACCACACCACCGAGCACCTGGTCGCGGTCCTGGACCGGATCGACGAGCTGGCCGGGTACGCCGACGACCCGGACGCCGTGCGGCTCGCCGCCTGGTTCCACGACGCCGTCTACCGCCCCGACCGCGACGAGAACGAGGAGCGCAGCGCCCGCCTGGCCGAACGGGCCCTTCCCGAGGCCGGGGTGCCGGCGGCGGTCACCGCGGAGGCCGCCCGCCTGGTCCGGCTGACCGTCACCCACGACCCGGCGGCCGGCGACCACAACGGCGAGGTCCTGTGCGACGCCGACCTCGCGGTCCTGGCCGGGGCCCCGGCCGAGTACGCGGCCTACGCGGCGGCCGTCCGCGAGGAGTACGGCTTCGTACCCGACGAGCTCTTCCGCGCGGGCCGCGCCGACGTCCTGCGCCAGCTGCTCGCCCTGCCCCGGCTCTTCCGTACCCCGGTGGCGTACGAGCGCTGGGAGCGCGTCGCCCGCCACAACATCGCCACCGAGGCGGAGCTGCTCAGCGGTGCGTCGGGCGCCGCAGACCCGCCCCGGTGAGCCGGCGCGGCGCGGCTCGGGGCGAGCGCTGACCGGGCCGCCCGGCGGTGCGTCGGCGCACCGCGGGCCCGCTGAGCGGCTGAGCGCGGCCCGGGGCCGTTCGGTGCGTCGGGCGCTGCGGGCCCGCTCCGGCGCGGCGCGGCTTGGGGCGAGCGTTGGTCGGGCTACTCGGCGCTGCGGGACCGCTCGGTGGCGTGTCCGCGCGCCGCGGGCCCGCGCGACCGCCTTCGTCTGCGCCGCCCACCGGCCTGCCGCGCCGCCTTGAACCGGGGTGTCATCGCCCATGAACCTCGGTGAGCCGGCGCGGCGCGGCTTGGGGCGAGCGTTGACCGGGCTGCTCGGCGGCGGGGTCCGCGCGACCGCCGTTGTCTGCGCCACCCACCGGCCTGTCGCGCCGCCTCATCGGCCATGAACGTCGGTGAGTCTGCGCGGCGCCGCGCCGCGGCTAGGCGCTGCCGGGGCGGCCCGGGGCCGCTCGGTGCTTCGGGCGCCGCAGGCCCGCTCCGGTGAGCCTGCGCAGCAGCTCCTTGCTGCCGACCTCGGCCGCGCCCTCCGCGACGGCGGCGTCGTAGAGCTCGCTCGGGATGTCGTAGTGATCGCGCTCGAAACCCCGGCGGGGCGCGCCGATGCGGGCGGCGAAGGCGTGCAGTTCCTCGTACGACACATCGCTGACCAGGTGCGACCACATGCGCCCGTGGCCGGGCCAGGTCGGCGGGTCTATGTAGACGGCCACGGCTACAGCGCTCCCCGCAGGGAGCCCAGGGGGGCGACGGCCACCCCGGCGGCCTCGCAGACCCAGTGCGGGTCCGGCCCCAGTTCGGGTTCGACGGCCAGGGCGTGCGGGTCGGCCTCCTCGCAGCGGGGGCACAGCGGCCAGCGGCCGTAACGCTCCAGCAGGGCGTCCTGCACGTCCTGGGCTATCAGCCCGGCGACGAACCCGGCGCCCTCCGGCCACTGCCCGACCCACCAGCGGCGCTGGGCCACCGCCTCCTCGACCAGCGAGACCACCTCGGCGTCGGCCACGCCGGCCGCCGCGAGGTCGGCCAGGATCAGGGCGCGTGCGGTGTGCAGGGCGGCTTCGAGGGTGCCCCCGGGTGCGTCGTGTGGCATACCGCCATTGTCTCCGCTCCCGGTGCCGTCATCCGCCCGTCCGCCCGCCCGCCGATAAGAATTCGACCCGTGCCCGGGGAGCCGCGTAGGATCCTGCGTCTTGCCGCCTTCCGCCCAGCCGTGCCGGAAGCGCCGTCGACCGTTCGGAAACCGGTCGGCCATCCCGCCCGTATCAGGACAGCGCCACCCCGCCCCAGGGGTCCGCTGAGCCATGCCCTACGCGCCGTCGGAGGCAGTTCGTGCATCCCGAGAACCCCCTTGAGCGCGAGCGCGCACATCTCGCCGCGTCCCGTTCCGCACTGCGTGCGATGCGTGAGGACGTCGAGGCACTCGACATCCGGGACGTGGCCGCCAGCTGGGTCACCGCCGAGATCCTGCACCACCAGATCGGGCTGCGCATCAAGGCGCTGGCCGACCTGTCCCACACCCCGCTGTTCTTCGGCCGCCTGGACTATCTGCGCCACGAGGCCGGTATGACCCGCTTCTACATCGGCCGCCGGCATGTCCACGACGCCGGGGGCGACCCGATGGTCGTCGACTGGCGGGCCCCCGTCTCGCAGCCCTTCTACCGGGCCTCGCGCACCGACCCGCAGGAGGTCGCGCTGCGCCGCCGCTTCGGCTACACCGGCGGCGAGCTGAGCGCGTACGAGGACGAGCACCTCACCGATCCGGCGGAGGAGGCCCCGGCCACCAGCGCGCTGCTCCAGGCGGAGATCGAGCGGCCGCGCGTCGGCCCGATGCGCGACATCGTGGCGACGATCCAGCCCGAGCAGGACGAGATCGTGCGGGCCGGGATCGGCGGCACGGTCTGCGTCCAGGGCGCCCCCGGCACCGGCAAGACGGCGGTGGGCCTGCACCGGGTGGCGTACCTGCTCTTCGCCCACCGCGAGCGGCTGGCGCGCACCGGCACGCTGGTCATCGGCCCCAACGCGAGCTTCCTCCAGTACATCGAGCAGGTCCTGCCCGCCCTCGGCGAGATCGGCATCAAGCAGGCCACCGTCGACGACCTGGTCGCCCATGTCCCGGTCCGGGGCACCGACACCGCCGCCGCGGGCCGTATCAAGGGCGACGCCCGTATGGCGGAGGTGCTGCGCAGGGCCGTCCGCTCCGGGATCACGATGCCCGTCGAGCCGGTCGTGGTGGTCCGCGGTTCGCGGCGCTGGCGCGTCCCGGCCTACGAGGTCGAGGAGTTGGTGCGGGAGCTGATGGAACGTGACATCCGCTACGGCGCCGCCCGCGAGGCGCTGCCGCAGCGGATCGCACACTCCGTGCTGGTACGGATGGAGCAGTCCGGCGAGGCGCCCGACGACCGGGTCCAGGACGCGGTGGCCCGCAACGCCGCCGTGAAGGCGGCCGTGAAACGGGCCTGGCCGGCCGTCGACCCGGCGAAGACGGTCATGCGGCTGCTCTCCGACCCCGGGTTCCTCGCGGAGTGCGCCGACGGCCTCCTCACCGAGGAGGAGCAGAAGGAGATCCTGTGGACCAGGCCGGCCCGCGGCCCGGCCTCCGCGCGTTTCTCCGCCGCCGACGCGGTCCTGGTCGACGAGGCCGCGGACCTGGTGCAGCGCACCCACTCGCTGGGCCATGTCGTGCTCGACGAGGCCCAGGACCTGTCCCCGATGCAGTACCGGGCGGTCGGCCGCCGCTGCTCCACCGGCTCGGCCACCGTCCTGGGCGACATCGCGCAGGGCACCACCCCGTGGGCCACCGCCACCTGGGAGGAGGCCCTCGCCCACCTCGGCAAGTCCGGCGCCCCGGTCGAGGAGCTGACCCGGGGCTTCCGCGTACCGCGCTCGGTCATCGCCTACGCCTCCCGGCTGCTGCCCGCCATCGCCCCCGGCCTGACCGAGGCGACCTCGGTCCGGGACAGCCCCGGCGACTTCTCGGTACGCCCGGTCCCTGCCGACGGCCTGGCCGAAGCCGTCGTCGCCGCCTGCCGCGAGGCGCTGGACCACGAGGGCTCCGTCGGCCTCATCACCGCCGACGCCCGCGTCCCCGTGCTGGCCGCGGCCCTGGCCGACGCGGGGCTCGGCCACCTGGCCCCGGGCGACGAGACCACCGCGCAGGCCCGGCTCACCCTCGTCCCGGCCACCCTGGCCAAGGGCCTGGAGTACGACTACGTCGTCCTGGACGAGCCCGCCGCCGTGGTCGACGGCGAGCCCGACGAACGTACCGGCCTGCGGCGGCTCTACGTGGCACTCACCCGGGCCGTCTCCGGGCTGGCGGTCGTCCACTCGGCGCCGCTGCCGGCGGCCCTCGCCGAATAACGTATGCCTGATATCGCCGTACGCCGGCATATGAAAGTGCGCCAACTTTATGCATGGAGGTTGTCGGATGTCGCGGACCATGATCGACCTCGATGACGCACTTGTTCAGGAGGCTGCCGACATACTGGGCACCAGCGGCAAGCGTGCGACGGTCAACGGCGCCCTGGAGGAGTTCGTCGCCGCCGCCGAGCGGCGCCGCTTCATGGAAATGCTGGACGAGGGTGCCTTGGCGGACCTTGCCGATCCAGAAGTGGCGGCGAGCGCGTGGCGGTGACGAAGTACCCGGTCGACAACAGCGTCTGGGCGCGGGGCAGGCACCCGGAGGTGAGAGCGGTCCTGCTCCCCCTGCTGGAGCGCGGCCTGATCGCCGCCACCGCGGAGCGGTACGGCGTCACGGTCCTTCACTACGACGGCGACTTCGACACGATCGCAGCAGTCACCGACCAGCCGGTCCGATGGGTCGTACCGCCCGGCGACGCGGACTGAACCGACCGCCGCCCGCCCGCCCGCCCGGACCCGGGGCCCCGGTCAACTGCCCACGGCGGCCAGCGCCGCACGCAGGTCGCCGTGCGCGCCGGTCAGGAGACGGGTGGCGGTGGGCCCGTCGACTCCGGCCAGGATCACCAGGATCGCCGCCTTGACCTCGCCGCCGGTCGCGCTGAGCGCGGCCTCCGTCCCGGCGGCGTCCGCCCCGGTCGCGAGGGCGACGATGCGCCGGGCCCGGGCCCGTAGCTTCCGGTTGGAGGCGCGGACGTCGACCATCAGGTTCCCGTAGGTCTTGCCGAGCCGGATCATGGTGATGGTCGAGATCATGTTGAGGACCAGCTTCTGCGCGGTGCCGGCCTTCAACCGGGTGGAGCCGGTGAGGAATTCGGGCCCCACGACGACCTCGATGCCGTGCTCGGCGGCGGCGGCGAGCGGGGAACCCGCGTTGCAGGACAGCCCGACGGTCAGGGCGCCGAGGGCGCGGGCGTGCTCCACGGCGCCGACGGCGTAGGGCGTACGGCCGGAGGCGGCGACGCCCACGACGGTGTCCTGGGCGGTCAGTTCCAGCTCGTCCAGCTCGGCCGCCGCCAGCGCCTTGCTGTCCTCGGCACCCTCGACGGAGGTGACCAGCGCGGCGGGCCCGCCCGCGATCAGCCCGACCACCTGCTCGGGGGCGGTGTTGAAGGTGGGCGGGCACTCGCTGGCGTCCAGGACCCCGAGCCGGCCGGCGGTGCCGGCGCCCGCGTAGATCAGCCTGCCGCCACGGGCCATCCGTTCGGCGATCGCGTCGACGGCGGCCGCGATGGCGGGCAGCGCCGCCGCGACGGCGGCCGGGACGGTGGCGTCCCCGGCGTTCATCAGGCGGGCGATCTCCACCGTGGACTGCCGGTCGACCTCGGCCAGTTCGGGGCGGTGGGCCTCCGTGGCCAGGGCGGCGAAGGTGTCATCCCCAGGCATGTCCGGCCCGTCAGGCCCGTCCGGCCCGTCAGGCCCGTCCGCGTCGTCCGGGCCGTCCGTCATCGTGTGTGGTTCCTCGCGCATGCGCGTTGTTGTCCCCCGGGCCGGGCGCCGCGAACCGTCCGGCCCGGCCCGGGGTGTCCCGGGGTGTCCCGGGATATCCCGGAGTGGTCAGATGTCGTCCGCGTCGACGATCCGGTAGGCGTAGCCCTGTTCCGCCAGGAAGCGCTGCCGGTGGGCGGCGAAGTCCTGGTCGACGGTGTCGCGGGCGACGACCGAGTAGAAGCGCGCCTCGTGGCCGTCGGCCTTGGGACGCAGGACGCGGCCGAGCCGCTGCGCCTCCTCCTGCCGGGAGCCGAACGTGCCGGAGACCTGGATGGCCACGGTCGCCTCGGGCAGGTCGATCGAGAAGTTGGCCACCTTGGAGACCACCAGGACGGAGATCTCGCCCTGCCGGAAGGCCTCGAAGAGCTTCTCGCGCTGGGCGTTGGAGGTCTCGCCCTTGATGACCGGCGCGTTCAGATGCTCGCCCAGCTCGTCGAGCTGGTCGATGTACTGGCCGATGACCAGCGTCTGCTCGCCCATGTGCTTGGCGACCAGGGCCTCGGTCACCCTCCGCTTGCTCGCCGTCGTCGCGCAGAAGCGGTACTTCTCCTCCGTCTCGGCGGTGGCGTAGGCCAGCCGCTCGGAGTCGGTGAGATTGACCCGGACCTCGACACAGTCGGCCGGCGCGATGTAACCCTGCGCCTCGATCTCCTTCCAGGGCGCGTCGAAGCGCTTGGGCCCGATGAGCGAGAAGACGTCCGACTCGCGGCCGTCCTCGCGGACCAGGGTCGCGGTCAGGCCGAGCCGCCGGCGGGCCTGCAGGTCGGCGGTGAACTTGAAGACCGGTGCGGGCAGGAGGTGGACCTCGTCGTACACGATCAGCCCCCAGTCGCGGGAGTCGAACAGCTCCAGGTGGGAGTAGACGCCCTTCCGCTTGGTGGTGAGCACCTGGTACGTGGCGATGGTGACCGGGCGGATCTCCTTCCTCGTACCGCTGTACTCGCCGATCTCCTCCTCGGTGAGGGAGGTCCGCTTGACCAGCTCGTGCTTCCACTGGCGGGCGGAGACGGTGTTGGTGACCAGGATCAGGGTGGTCGCCTTGGCGGTGGCCATCGCGCCCGCCCCGACCAGCGTCTTGCCGGCGCCGCAGGGCAGCACGACCACGCCGGAGCCCCCGTGCCAGAAGCCCTCGACGGCCTGCTTCTGATAGGGGCGCAGCGACCAGCCGTCCTCGGCCAGCTCGATCGGGTGGGCCTCCCCGTCGACGTAACCGGCCAGGTCCTCGGCGGGCCAGCCGAGCTTGAGCAGGACCTGCTTGATCTGGCCGCGCTCGGAGGGGTGGACGGCGACGGTGTCCTGGTCGAGGCGGGTGCCGACCAGCGGAATGATCTTCTTGGAGCGGAGGATCTCCTCCAGGACCGGGCGGTCGGTCGTGGTCAGCACCAGCCCGTGCACCGGGTGCTTGGCGATGGTGAGCCGGCCGTAGCGGGACATCGTCTCGGCGATGTCGACCAGCAGGGCGTGCGGCACCGGGTAGCGGGAGTGCGAGACCAGCGCGTCGATGACCTGCTCGGCGTCGTGGCCCGCGGCGCGGGCGTTCCACAGGCCGAGCGGGGTGACCCGGTAGGTGTGGATGTGCTCGGGGGCCCGCTCCAGCTCCGCGAAGGGCGCGATGACCCGGCGGCACGCGTCCGCGTCGGGGTGGTCGACCTCCAGGAGGAGCGTTTTGTCGCTCTGGACGATGAGAGGCCCTTGGCCGTTGTTCAACGCCGCCGCCTTTCCGGTTGGTGGTCGGGGCAAGCTTCCAGTGTCCACCATCGCCGTCCGGGCGCGGAGTGCGTACGGGCGACGGCAGTGGGTAGGCGCTCGAAGGCCGTCGCCCGTCAGCCGATCCCGTGGGGGGACCCAGTGGCACGCAGAGCCAGCACAGACAGCACAGACAGCAGAGCCGGCACGGAGAGCGGAGACAGCCGCAGGACTTTCCGGCCGTTCACGCGGAACCAGCGGGAGAAGGACACCCCCGCCCCCGCGGAACCCAGGCGCTCCTTCGCGGCCGCACTGGTCAGGTGGCTGGCCATGGCGGTGGGCTTCGTACTGATGGTGATCTTCGCGGCGCTGCTCGCCAAGGCCACCCTCGAACCGTCCAACGCCTCCGTGGGCATCGCGCATTCCAACCTGCGGCCCGGCGCTTCGCTGCGCCAGTACTTCGAGCGCTACACGGCGGCCGGCGCCGTCCGCCAGGTCGGCGGGAACCTGGCGCTCGGGGTGCCCTTCGGGCTGCTGCTGCCGGTGATCGCGCCCAAGGCCCGCGGGGCGCTGCGGGTGGTGCTGGCCACGGCCACGGTGATGGTGCTGGTCGAGCTGGTCCAGGGCGCGGTCGTACCGGGCCGGGCCTTCGACATCGACGACGTCATCCTCAACACCTCCGGCGCCCTGCTGGGCTATCTGCTGCTGGGCCGGCGGCTCGGCCGGGCGGTGCACCGGCGCAGGCCGGCCCCGGCGGCGCGCAGGGCCGAGGAGGAGTCTTCGCGGGCCGTCAGGACCCGCAAGCCGACGACGACGGCGAAGCCGGTGCGGCCCGCGAAGACCCCCAAGCCCGCGCCGGCCGCTGCCGGTACGGGCGCCGGCACGGGCCTGGGCGGTCGGATCGCCGCGTTCAGGCGGGGTCGTCGGCCAGCTCCGCGACGCCCGTGATGCGGTGCAGGGCGAAGGTGCGGACCTCGTCGCTGGTGTGGTCGTACGCGGTCACAAAGCCGCCCTCGACCCGCACCGGGCCGATCACCCGCTGGCTGGCGGCACCGTCCGCGTTGACGTAACCGATCCACACCGACTCGCCGGTGAGCACCGCCGCCTGCATGGTGGCCAGGGTCTCGGCGGCGGCGCTGCGCGGCAGCCCCCCGGCCGCGCCGCCGCGGCCGCCACCCGGCGCCGGGACGGTGTCCCTGCGTACGGCGGTCGAGGCCCGGTCGCCGGCCCGGATCGCCTTGACGGCCGCGCCGAGCAGCGTGCCGTCGGGGACCGGCGGCCCGTCGGCGACCGGGACCGGCGCCGAGCGGGACGGGGTGCGGTGCGCGTCGGCGCGGGTGATCAGGACATCGCCGTCGGCTGACTCGGCGGCCGGGGCGAACCCCATCGCCCGCAGCCGCTCCAGCAGGGCCGACGGGTCGCTCTGGGCGGCCAGCACGGTCGGCGCCAGCCGTCGCAGGCCCAGACCGGCCGCCCGGCGGTCCGCCAGCAGCTCGCTGAGCAGGGTGTCGTCGTCGCACCGTACATACGCCGAGGCCGCGCCGACCCGGAGCCGGCCGTGCCGGCGGGCGACGTCGTCGACGAGGTAGGTCAGCGGCTGCGGGACGGGCGTGCGGGAGTGCGCGGCCAGGAAGGCGTGCAGTTCGGCGGCGGTCCGGCCGGCGTCCAGGGCGCGGCGCACCGAGCCGGGCGTGAAGCGGTAGACCGTCGCGCCGCCCTTGGACTCGATGTCGGCCAGTACGTTCAGCGTCTCGGCGAGGTGCGGCTGGAGCGGGCCGGGGGCGATCGCGGTCAGGTCGGCCTGGAGCAGTATGTGGTCCAGGGGCCGGGGCAGCAGCGGGGCCAGGGCCGCCGCGGCGTCGGCGCCCGCCAGCAGCTCGCGGGCATGCGCGGCCAGCGCGCCCCGGCCGGTCAGCCCCAGCAGCTCCGCCTCGGCCACCGTCCAGCGCACCAGGTCCGCTCGCAGGGTGTCCGGTCCCGGGTTGCCGCGCAGCGGCCGCTCCCAGCGCAGCCGCGCCAGCAGTGCGTCGGGCGTGGCGGAGGCGCCCGGCGGCAGCCCGGCGAGCAGCTCCAGGAGCCGGCGCCGCACCTCGGGGGCGAGTGAGCGGTCCAGTTCCGGGCCGAGGGCGCTGAGCGCCCGGCCCTTGGCGTCGCGGCCGCCGACCAGTCCGGCGGTGCGGGTGGCCGTCAGCCAGGCCGTGGCCAGCACCGTCCAGCGGTCCTGCGCGGACAGCCTCAGCCAGTCGTCGTAGGCCGGGGTGGGCGCGTACGCCTCGTCGAGCTCACCGTCGGAGGCCAGCAGCCCGGCCGCGTAGCTGAGTTCCAGCCAGAAGGCGGCGAGGTTCTCGGGAACGTCGAGGACCGTCGCCGTGCGCTTCAGTTCGCGCACGCTCAGACCTCCGGCGCGCAGCACCGGCGCCCGGTTGAGCTCCAGGTGCTTGAGCAGCTCCTCGACGGTCCGCACGGCGGCGAAGGCCTGGCCGGCGGCGGTGCCGTCCACAGCCTGTGGATCGTGCGCGGTGGGCTCGACCCCGGGCGGCACCGGCTCCGGTGAGCGGTGGGCCCGGCCGTCGCGCAGATACAGGGCCACCTCGCGCGGCAGCACCACGTTCCTCGGCCCCCAGGGCAGCAGCAGCGCCCGGTCCAGCAGCCAGCGGATGTGCGCCTGCGTCGCCGTCACATCGGTGACCTCGCCGAACGGCGGCCCCCAGGCGAGCCGGTCCAGGACGCCGGTGGCCGCCTCCGGGGCCCCGGCGAGCAGCGCCGCCATCCGGGGCCGGTCCGCGAACAGCTCCGTCAGCGACGCCACCGCGCTCACCGGGTCGTGGGTCGGCTCCAGCCCCGCGTTCGCCAGGATCTGCTGGAGCCGGCCCGGCGACATCCGGCTCTGCACCGCGGCATGGGGCACGCCGGCCGTGGCCTCCGCCGTCGTCGGCCCCAGGCCGGTGGGCGAGGGCGCCCCGGCGATGGGCGCGAGCAGGTCACGGGCGGTACGGACCAGCCGCAGCGTGTCCTCGTCGCCCCAGGCCAGTGCCAGCGCACGCAGGGTCTCCACGGCCCCGGGCAGGGTGGCGTCCACGGCCTCGTGGCCCCGCATCAGCCCGCGCAGGGTTTCGTAGTCGCAGCCGTCGGGCGCGACGGCCAGGGCCTCCGCGGTCTGCAACGTGAACCGGTCCAGCCGCTCCAGGGCCCGTACGACGGAGGCCCGGGTGCCGGCCCGGGTCGCCAGCTGCGTCAGGTCGTTCGGCACCGGGTTGAGCAGGTCGGGGCGCGCCCGCAGGAGCTCCCGCAGGGCGTCGTCCCCCCGGGCACGGAGTGCCTCCGCGAGCGTCCTGGGCCGTTGCATGCTGCTCATCCCATCAACATTAGCCGCGACGGCTCCGGGGTCACCGGCCCGCGCGTGCTCACGAACCCGGTTCCGGCCCCGGACCGGCCCCCGGTGGGTGAGAATCGGGGGCGTGGGTGCCGAGAGCGATCACCTGATATTCGACTACCTGAGCCGGGTCGGCGACCTGGCTCAGACAGAGCTGACCGCCGACCGCAGGGTGCGGCTGGTGACGGAGCTGCGCAAGGACATCGACCGGCAGCGCGGTGCGGGCGACAGCCCGGCCGCGGTGCGGCGGATCCTGGGCAGACTGGGGTCGCCGGACGCGGTGGTGGAGGCGGCGGCCGGGGTGCCGCCGCAGCGGGACGAGCCGCCGCGCGGGGACGAGCGCAGGCGCGGGGACGAACCGGCGCGGCGGGACGGGCCGGCGCTCGGGGACGCACCCGCGCGGCGGGACGGGCCGGCGCGGCCGTCAGGTCTGCCCGGAACGACCGGTGGTCTGACGATCCCGCTGGGACCCGCCGGCCCGGACGACCGGCCCATGCGGCCGGGGGAGGAGCTGTCCGGCCTCCCGGGGATGACCGGTGGCCTGACGATCCCGCTGGAGCCCCCGCCCGCCGCCGGAAAGGACGCGGCCGAGGCGGAGGAGACGGCCGGGACGGACCGGGCGGGCGGCACGGGCACATCGCGGTCGGCGCGCCGGCGGCGGCTTCTCCGCCGGCGCCGGCCGGCCGACGTGACGGTGGCGGCCGTCACGGCGCGCAGGCGGCCCGCGCTGCTCCCGACGCTGGCCGCGCTCCTGCTGGTCGCCGGTGCGGTGCTGGGCTCGTGGCTCCCGCTGGGACTGGGCTGGCTGCTCGCGTACTACGTGCCGGGGCTGTCCCGACGCCAGGCCAAGTTCGCCGCACTGACCCTGCCGGGGCTGGTGGCGGCAGGCACCCTGGTGTGGCTGTGGGGCCGGACGGACGGCCGCTGGGGGGAGCCGATCGCCAAGGGCCAGCTGGACACCGCGATCGTCGACGCGTTCCCGGTGGTGGTGCGGGTCGCGGCGGGCGCCTCGGCGGCGTTCCTGCTCTGGCGCGGCAGCGTACGGCGCTGAGGCGTTGAGGCGCAGGGGCGCAGAGGGGCCGAGGCGCGTCCGCGGCGGTCTGCGAGAATTTCCGGTATGGATCACCGACCCGACGCCCCCCGGCCCGCGAGCGCTGTCACGGTCGGCTTCGACCTCGACATGACCCTGATCGACTCCCGCCCCGGCATCAAGGCCGCCTTCGAGGCCCTGTCCGCCGCGACCGGCGTCTACGTGGACGCCGATCTGGCCATCACCCGGCTCGGGCCGCCGCTGGTGGACGAGCTGGCCCACTGGTTCCCGGAGCGGGACATCCCGGCCGTGGCGGAGACGTACCGGAACGAGATCTACCCCGTGCACGCCATCACCGCCACCCTGGCCATGCCCGGCGCCCGGGAGTCCGTCGCGGCGATCCGGCAGGCGGGCGGCCGCGCCGTGGTCGTCACGGCCAAGTACGGGCGGAACGCCGTACGGCACCTGGAGCACCTGGGCATCGCGGCGGACGTGGTGGTGGGCGACCTGTGGGCGGAGGGCAAGGGGGCCGCGCTGATCGAGCACGGCGCCACGGTGTACGTCGGCGACCACACAGGCGATGTGCGCGGGGCCCGTACGGCGGGCGCGCTGTCCGTCGGGGTGGCCACCGGGCCGGTCGACGCGGCCGGTCTGCGCGCGGCGGGCGCGGACGTGGTGCTGGGGGACCTGACGGAGTTCCCGGAGTGGTTCGCCGGCTACCTGGCGGAGGTGGCCTGAGTCCTCGGGCGGCGCTGGGACAGCGCGGAGCGCAGCAGCCCGGCCAGGGCGAGCGCGAAGCCGACGGCCATCAGCATCGACACCAGATAGGCGGCGGTCGGGAGCGGGTCGGAGCCGAGGAAGAGCGGGGCCACCGTGGCCAGTGTGCCGAGGGCGCCGACGAGGAAGACGACCGCACCGGTACGTACCAGGACATCGCCCGCGTTCTTGGTTTCATGCGTCACCCGACAAGGGTAGGTCGTTGGCCGGACGAGCGGCACCACGGCGTCTGGACACATGCCCCGGTGCCACTAGCCTATGGTCCGGCGGGTCTTCGGACGGTCCGCCTTCAATGTCAGTAGTTCCCCGTTTCACTACATCGATGACGAGGTCGGACGTGCCTACCGGCAAGGTCAAGTGGTTCAACAGCGAGAAGGGCTTCGGCTTCCTCTCCCGCGACGACGGCGGCGACGTCTTCGTGCACTCCTCCGTACTCCCGGACGAGGTGGCCACGCTCAAGCCGGGCCAGCGCGTGGAGTTCGGCGTCGTCGCCGGTCAACGCGGTGACCAGGCACTCTCGGTGATCCTCCTCGACCCGGCGCCCTCGGTCGCCGCCGCCCAGCGCCGCAAGCCGGACGAACTGCTGCCCATCGTGCAGGATTTGACGACGCTGCTGGAGGACGTCGCGCGTTCCCTTCAGCGCGGCCGCTATCCGGACAAGGCCCACGGCCACAAGATCGCTTCCGTACTGCGCGTCGTGGCCGACCAGCTCGACGTCTAGCCGCCGGCCGGGCCCGCCTGTTCGCCGGCCGGCTCAGAACTCCAGCGCGCCCGGGCCGAGGGGCGGCACCAGTCCCTCGGCCGCCGCGCGGGTCAGCAGCCCCCGTACCGCCGCGTAGCCGTCCTCGCCGAGGGCGGCGGTGAACTCGTTGACGTACAGCCCGATGTGCTGGTCGGCGACGCGCGGGTCCATCTCCTGGGAGTGCTCCAGGACATACCCGCGCGAGGCCTCGGGCTCGTCCCAGGCCATCGCCACGGACTGCCGGATGGCGTCCGCGATCCCGCGCAGCCGGGCCTGCCCCAGGGACCGCCTGGCGATGATCGCGCCGAGCGGGATGGGCAGGCCGGTGGTGGCCTCCCAGTGCTCGCCCATGTCGGCGAGCTTGTGGAGCCCGTAGTTCTGGTACGTGAAGCGGGCCTCGTGGATGACCAGACCGGCGTCAACCAGGCCGTCACGCACGGCCGGCATGATCTCGTGGAACGGCAGGACCTCGATCTTGCCGACCCCGCCCGGCACTTCGGCCGCCGCCCACAGCCGGAACAGCAGATACGCCGTGGACCGCTCGCTCGGCACCGCGACCGTCTTTCCGGCCAGGTCCGCCGACGCCCCCGGCTCCCGGGTGAGCACCAGCGGCCCGCAGCCACGGCCGAGCGCGCCGCCGCAGGGCAGCAGGGCGTAACGGTCGAGGACGTAGGGCAGCACCGCGTACGAGACCTTGAGGATGTCGGACTCGCCGCGCTCGGCCATGCCGTTGGTGATGTCGATGTCGGCGAAGGACACGTCGACCGGCGGCGCGCCCGGTACCAGGCCGTGGGCCCAGCCGTGGAAGACGAAGGTGTCGTTGGGGCAGGGCGAGTACGAGATCCGCAGTGCGTCGTCCGTGGTCACGGTCGGGCCTCCCAGGCGTCGAGTACGGGAGCGGCGACGCGGAACGCGTGCGTCAGCTCGGACAGCGCCCGGCCGATCTGCCAGGCGGCGCGGTCACGCGGGCCGACCGGGTTGGAGATCGCGCGGATCTCCAGGACGGGCGTGCGGTGCAGGGCCGCCGCCTCCGCCACCCCGAAGCCCTCCATGGCCTCGGCGGCGGCCCCGGGGTGACGGGCGGCCAGTTCGGCGGCGCGGGCGGCGCTGCCGGTGACCGTCGAGACGGTGAGTACGGGGCCGTGGGCCGCGCCGAGCGCCTCGGCGACCGCCCGCGACAGCCCCTCCGGGGGCACATGGACGGTGCGGCCGAACCCGAGCCGGTCGACCGGGGTGAATCCGTCCGGGGCGTCGGGGGAGTCCGGGGCGCCGGGGGTCTGCGCGCCCAGGTCGGCCGCGACGATCGCGTCCGCGACGACCAGCGACCCGACCGGGGCCAGCGGTTGGAACCCGCCGCCGATACCGGCCGAGACCACCAGGTCGTACCGGGCGCCGCCCGGGGCGGTGGCCAGCGCGGTGGCCGTACCGGCCGCGGCGGCCGCCGGACCCACCCCGGCGGCGAGCACGTCGTGGCCCGTGCCGGCGAGGGCGAGAGCCACGGCGTCGGCCTCGGCCGCCACGGCGGTCACGACGAGCAGACGGACAGCCACGGGTGCCTTCTAGCTCTTCTTGACGAGCTTGACCTTCCAGACGCCAAGGTAGTTCTTGGCGTTCTTGCCGGCCGTCTCGATGATGTTCAGGGTGACCGAGTCGGCGCTGGTGCCGGTCGAGGCGTCGGTGAAGAGCGAGTCCTTCTCACCGAGCGACCAGTACGTCTTGCCGGTCAGCACGTCGGTCTTCTGCGACAGCCCCGCCGCCACCAGCCAGCCCTTGTCGGCGACCTTCGGGTCGACACCGATACGCACCTGGTCACCCGCCTGGACGGTGATCGTCTTGGTGGGCTTGACCTTGTTCAGGCAGGCGGTGAAGGCCGCGCTGGTGAGGTTGTTGCCATCGGAGTAGCACTTGGCGTTGGCCTCGGTGGTCACGGTCTTGTCGCCCACGGTGACGGTCGCCAGCGGGGTCGGCTTCTCGCAGGCGGAGAGGGCGACCAGCCCGAGGGACACGACACCGATGGCGGCGGCACGGCGGCGAATGCTCATGGGGGTGAGGCTACCGGGCGGTCGCCGCCGCGCCGCCACGGGGTACGCCGTGTTCCCTCTCCCGGCCGCCCTCCCGCCTCCGTCAGGCCGCCCTGGTCCGGGGCGCCCGCGACGGGCCGCTCAGCCCCCGCAGGGCCACCGCGAAGCCCAGGGCCACCACGACGGAGGCCACCGCCATACCGACGGTGCCGTTGAGGGGCAGCACGATGCCCAGGGCGCCGCCGATCACCCAGGCGAGTTGCAGCGCGGTCTCGGAGCGGGCGAAGGCGGACGTACGGAACTGCTCGGGCACGTCGCGCTGGATCGTCGCGTCCAGGGAGAGCTTGCTCAGGGCCTGGCAGATACCCGCCACGGCCGCCAGCAGGGTGATGGTCGGCGTCCCGTACCAGGCGGCGGCCGAGGCGACGGCGACCAGCGCGCCCAGCAGCGCCGTCGCGATGATCTTCTCGGGCGCCCGGGCCCGCAGCCACGACCCCAGCGCCGTGCCGAAGGCGTTGCCGACGCCCGCCGCCACGGCGACCACCGACAGCGACAGGGCGGCGCTCAGGCCGCCCAGCGGATGCTCCCGCAGCAGGAACGCCAGGAACAGCGTCAGGAAGCCGGACAGGAAGCGCAGCGCGGCGTTCGCGCCGAGCGCGTTGAGCACGGCGGGCCCGACCGTGCGCAGCCCGGGCCGGGCACCCGGATCCGGCCTCGGATCCGGCCCCGGCCCCGGCCCCGGCTCCTGGGCGGGCGCCTGACCGTGTTTGTGCAGGTGCGGATGGTCACCGGCGGTCAGCTGGGCGCGGGCCTCGCCCTTGGCGGAGTCCACCTTGTGCGGGAGCGAGAAGGACAGCAGCGTGCCGCCCACGAAGATCACGAAGGCGCCGTAGAGCGGCGCGCCCGGCGAGAGCAGGTGCAGCAGCCCGCCGACCGGGGCCGCGACGGCCGTCGCCAGCAGCCCGGCCAGGGTCACCCGTGAGTTGGCCTTCACCAGCGTCGTACGGCCCGGGAGCAGCCGGGGCACGACCGCGCTGCGCACCACCCCGTACGCCTTGGAGCAGACCAGGACGCCCAGCGCTGCCGGATACAGCTCCAGCCCCGCGGTGGTCACCACGCCGGCCATCGTCCAGGCGAGAATCGCGCGGGCCAGCATCGACATCGCCATCGCGGCGCGGCGGCCGTGCGGGATGCGGTCCAGCAGCGGGCCGACCACCGGGGCGAGCAGCGCGAAGGGCGCCATCGTCACCAGCAGGTAGAGCGCGACGCGGCCGCGGGCCTCGCCGGTCGGGACGGAGAAGAAGATCGTGCTGGCGAGCGCGATCGTGATCAGCATGTCGCCGGCCGAGTTGACGGCGTGCAGTTCGATGAGTTTCGCCAGGCCGGACTCGCCCGCGCCGCCCGCATGCGTATGACGGCGGACGCGACGCCGCGTCGCGCTCCCCGAACGGTGCGCGGCGCGCGCGAGGGCGTTTCCCGCCTTGCGAATCGGTCCGGGTCCGGACGTCACCGTGCGTGCCACGCTGGTCATACTGCCCCACCGGACGCCATCATCACCTGTTCCGTACCCCATCCTTTGCGCATGCGGTGCGCACCGATAGCGTGCGATCCCGCAGAATGGTGTCAACAGGTGCGCCCGAGGTTGTCCGGAAGGTGGCGTCGACGCGGTCCCCAGGTCCGCTCCGCCATCACCCGCCCTCCGGTCGGCGTACGCGTGAAACGGCGTAGGAGAGAATCGATTCTTGTGAGTGCTGCGATGCGAAGCCGTACCCCTGACCGCCTGTGCGTCGAGGCGGTCGATGTCGCTCTCTCGGCTGCCGAAGAGGCATTCGGGCCCGACTCGGTCGGGGACCACCTCGGGGCGGTGGCCGAGGGCGACCGTGTCGTCACGCACCTTTTCGACTGTCGCGAACCCGCCTATCGGGGCTGGCGATGGGCGGTGACGCTGACCCGCGCCTCGCGCGCCAAGACCATCACCCTGGACGAGGCCGTGCTGCTGCCCGGTCCGGACGCGGTGCTCGCCCCCGAGTGGGTTCCCTGGAGCGAACGACTCCGTCCGGGTGACATGGGCCCCGGCGACCTGCTGCCGACCGATGCCGAGGACCTCCGGCTGGAACCCGGCTGGTCCGGCGAGGACACCCCCCCGCCGAACTCCGTGGTGGCCGAGGTCGCGGAGGCCGCCGGCGAGGACGACGTGGCCCTGGAACCCGCCGGGCCGCCCGCCGTCGGCACCATCGGCGCCGTCGCCGAACAGCTCGGCATGGGCCGCCCCCGCGTCCTGTCCCGGTTCGGGCTCTACACCGCCGCCGACCGCTGGGACGAGAACTACGGCCCGAAGACCCCGATGGCCCAGGCCGCCCCCGCCCCCTGCGTCAGCTGCGGCTTCCTGGTCCCCATGGCGGGCTCGCTCCGCCAGGCCTTCGGTGTCTGCGCCAACGAGTTCTCCCCGGCCGACGGGCGCGTCGTCGCCCTGACCTACGGCTGCGGCGGCCACTCCGAAGCCGCCGTCATGCCGCGGCCGCCGCAGCCGCCGGCCCCGGTGCTGGACGAGACCGCGATCGAGCCGATGCCGCTGCATCCCGACCGCCACGGCTCCGTGGAGGACAACGGCCCCGCCGAGGAACTCGGCCACTCCTGATCCGGCCCGGTGTCCTCGATCGCCGGGCGGGCTGAAAATCCAGCCCGCCCGGCGATCGAGGACGAACGGCCACCGGGCCGCACCTCGCGACGAGGCGTTCACGCCCGCGCACCGGCCGTGGAACCCTGCACCGCGCCCGGCGCGATACCTTGCACCCCGGGCAGGGCTTCGCTCCGCCAGAAGATCGCTGAGGGAGATGACGACGTGAGCGGCACGGGAGTGGTGCGGCGGGAGCCGGACGGCGGGGCGGATCCGTTCGGGACCGGCGGGCTGCGCCGCAGCGTGCTGGACGCGTGGGCGGCCTCGGCGGCGCGGTTCAGGGAGGACGCCAACGCCGAGGAGGACCTCGCGCTCGGCGGGTACCGGGACCGCCTGGTCATCGAACTGGCCCAGAACGCGGCGGACGCCGCCGTACGGGCCGGGACCCGCGGCCGGCTCCGTCTGACGCTGCGCGAGGGCGTGCTCGCCGCCGCCAACACCGGCGCCCATCTCGATGTCGCCGGTGTCGAGTCGCTGTCGACGCTGCGCGCGAGCGCCAAGCGCGAGGACGCCGACGACAGCGGCACCGTCGGCCGCTTCGGCGTCGGCTTCTCCGCCGTGCTCGCGGTGAGTGACGAGCCGGCCGTCGTCAGCCGCAGCGGCGGCGTCCGCTGGTCCCTCGCCGAGGCCCGCGACCTGGTGGCCGGCACCCCGGCGCTCGCCGACGAACTGCGCCGCAGGGACGGCCACGTACCGCTGCTCCGGCTCCCGTTCCCGGCCGAGGGCACCGCGCCCGAGGAGTACGACACGGTCGTCGTGCTGCCGCTGCGCGACGGCGCCGCCGAGGACCTGGCCGAGCGGCTGCTCGCCGGGATCGACGACGCGCTGCTGCTCACCCTCACCGGCCTGGACGAGGTCGTCGTCGACACGCCGGAGGGCGTACGCACCCTGACGCGCCGTCAGCAGGACGACGGCACCGTCCTGGTCGAGGACAGCGCGGACGGCGCGGCCCGCAGCACCCGGTGGCGCACCGTGAGCGACGGCGGACGGCTGGACGCCGCACTGCTGGCCGACCGCCCCGTCGAGGAGCGGCTGCGGCCCGTGTGGTCGCTGACCTGGGCGGTCCCGGTCGACGCGGACGGCGCGCCCGCCCGCCCCCGTACGGCGGGCTTCGTGCACGCCCCGACCCCCACCGACGAGCCGCTGGGCCTGCCCGCCCTGCTGGTCGCCTCGCTGCCCCTGGACCCGACGCGCCGGCACGCCGCACCGGGCCCGCTCACCGACTTCCTGATCGACCGGGCCGCGCAGGCGTACGTCCGGCTGCTCAGCGCCTGGCAGCCGGTCACCGCCGGCATCGTGGACCTGGTGCCCGGCCCGCTCGGCAAGGGCGAACTCGACGCGGAACTGCGCCGGCACATCCTCGCCGCACTGCCCCGCACGGCCTTCCTGCCCCGCGCCGTCGCGGTGGAGAAGGACGACCCGGAAGCCCTCCCGGTGGCGCTGCGCCCCGTCGAGGCCGAGGTCCTGGAAGGCGCGGGCGCGGCGACGGTGGCCGTCCTGGCCGAGGTCTTCCCCAGCCTGCTGCCCGCCGGCCTGGAACGGCGCCCCGAACTGCGCGTCCTGGGCGTGGCCCGCCTCCCGCTGGGCGACGCCATCGACCGCCTCGCCGGCGCCGAGCGCCCCGCGCCCTGGTGGCGGCGGCTCTACGACTCCCTCACCGGCACCGACCCGGACCGGCTCAGCGGCCTGCCGGTGCCGCTGGCGGACGGGCGGACCGCGATCGGGCCCCGGCAGATCCTGCTCCCCCTCCCCGAGATGGACAGCCTGTACGGGGACACCGCGCCGGCCGAGCGCGACGCCCTGCCCGCCGCCGCCGAACTGGCCCGGCTCGGCCTGAAGGTGGCCCACCCCGACGCCGCCCACCCCCTGCTGGAGAAGCTGGGCGCCACCCCTGCCACCCCCCGGGCGGTCCTGACGACCCCGCAGGTGCGGGCGGCCGTGGCCGGTTCGCTGGACGCGGGCGAGTCCTGGGACGACGAGGCGCTGGACTCCGAGGAACTGGCCGAGGTCGTCCTCGGCCTGGTCCGGGCCGCCCGGCTCGCCCCCGGCGACGAACCCTGGCTGGCCGCGCTCGCCCTGACCGACGACGAGGGCGAGCCGGCCCCCGCCGGCGAGCTGGTCCTGCCGGGCAGTGCCTTCGAGAGGGTCGTCCGGGACGGCGAACTCGGCGCCGTCGACGCCGACCTGGCCGCCCGCTGGGGCGAGCAGCCGCTGACCGCCGTCGGCGTCCTGGCCACCTTCGCGCTGGTCCGCGCCGCCGACGTGGTCCTGGACCCGGACGAGCTGGAGCCCCGCGAGAGCGACTGGGCCGAGCCGGACGACGCCGGCCTGCTCGACGCGGTCGACGTGTGGTGCGAGGACGTACTCGACCACCTCCCCGAGAGCGACGTCCCGCCCGTCGCCACCGAGATCATCGCCGTCCGGGACCTCGACCTGGTCGACGACGACGCCTGGCCCGAAGCCCTCGCCATGCTCTCCCGGCCCCCGCTCCGGGACGCCATCACCCAGCCCGTCCGTGTCCTCCTCCCCGACGGCACCACCGAGTCCGTCCGCCCCTACGCGGCCTGGTGGCTCCGCGACCACCCGGTGCTGGACGGCCGCCGCCCGGTGGGCCTGCGCGCCGCCGGATCGGACCCGCTGCTCGCCGGGCTCTACGACGAGGTCGAGGCCGGCGCCGCCGACGAGCAGGTGCTGCGCGCCCTGGGGGTACGCACCACCGCCGCCGCCCTCCTGGACGAACCCGGCGGCGCGGCCGAGCTGCTGGCCCGCCTCGCCGACCCCGCCCGAACCGTCACCCCCGGCCGGCTCCACCGGCTCTACGCCGAGCTGGCCGCCCTCGACCCCGAGCAGGTCACCCTCCCCGACGAGCTCCGCGCCGTCGTCGACGGCCACCGGGTGACGGTCGTCGACGCCGCCGACACCCTGGTCGCCGACGCCCCCGACCTCCTCCCGCTGGCCACCGGCCGCGCCCTGCTCCCCGTCCCGCCCTCCCGCGCCGCCGACCTCGCAGAGCTCCTCCAGGTCCGCCGGCTCAGTGAGGCCTGCCCGGCCCCCGTCGTCTCCCGCGGCGAACCGCACGCCGTCCCGGACGCCGTCCGCGAACTCCTGCCGGGCGCCCCCCTGTCGTACGTCGAGCACGAGGAGCTGCTGGTCGACGACGGCGACGGCGGCCGCCTCGAACTCGACTGGCGCTGGGCCGACGGCACCCTGCACGCCGCCACCGTCGAAGGCGTCGCCGCCGGCCTGGCCTGGGCCGCCGGACAGTGGCAGCGGCGCTTCGAGGTCGCGGCACTCCTGGAGGACCCGACCCGCACCGAGGAACTGGCCCGTGACCGCTGGTTCGACTGAGCAGTTCAAAATCTTCACCTGGAAGCCGGTGGGAAGACACGGGGAGCTGTTGTGAAGATCCGGTGGGGGACTAAGGTTTCGGCCAGTTGACGTTCATGTGCTGCGCCCGTCGGGCGCCGCGTGACGTCCTGAGTCATGTGGGGAAACATGCGTATACGTACCGCCGCAGCCGCCGTCACCGGCGCTCTGGCCCTCTCCGCCTTCGCCGTACCGGCGGCGCACGCCGACACCGACAGCCCGGCCACGGTCAAGAGCGCTGCCGTCAACGGCGGCAAGGCCATCGTGCTCGACGCCTCCAGCACCAAGACGTTCAAGGCCACCGTCACCGCGAGTGACGACTCCGGCATCGAGCTCGCGGGTGTCGCCTATCTGCACAACTCCGCCGGCGACGAGATCGCGACCACCAGCGACGACCCGTCGTGCGTCGTCGTCAGCAGCACCACGTCGACCTGCACGGTCACCTTCAAGGTGAAGGCCGTCGACGACATCAAGGACAACGCGCTGGCCGGCACCTGGTACGCCGCGGTCGCGGTGATCCCGAACGACTACAACGAGGACACCGGCGACGGCGTGGTCTTCAAGGACAAGGCCGCCAAGACCAAGGTCCAGCGCAAGTCCAAGCTGGCCACGGCCAACGCCACCCCGGAGCCGGTCAAGAAGGGCAAGACCCTGACCGTCACCGGCAAGCTCACCTTCGCCAACTGGGCCTCGGGCGGCTCCACGGGCTACGCCAACCGCTCGGTGAAGCTCCAGTTCCGCAAGAAGGGCACCAGCACCTACACCACGCTCAAGACCGTCACGACGACGAGCAAGGGTGCCCTCAAGGCCACCACCAAGGCGAAGTCCGACGGTTACTACCGCTGGTCCTACGCCGGCACCACCGGCACCTCCGCGGTCAGCTCCGCCACGGACTACGTGAACGTCAAGTAGCGCCGTCGGTCCGTCGATCGCCGGGCCGGCCGGACATCGGCCGGCCCCGGCGCTCGGGGACGAAGCGGGCACCGGACGGACCCGGTGAGCCAACGAGATCACCGCGCCGGCCACCCCCAGGGGCGGCTTTCCGGCGTGATCCGGTCATCCGGGATGGCTGATATCCGGTGCCCGCCGGTCTCGTAGATATGTACGATGCGATGGTCAAGGGGCCCCTGCCGGGGGGAATTCGGCGGGGCCCGATCATTCACTGTGGGGGATCGCAATATGCGCGTACGCGCCACCGTCGCCGCTGTTTCCGGCGCCGTCATCCTGTCCGCCCTCGCGCTTCCGGCCGTCGCTCAGGCCGATGTGCGCCCGGGAACGAGGACGCTCGGCTCCGTCACCTCGAAGTCCATGCGGGCTCAGGTCGCGGTCGGTAACGACACCTTCTCGAACGGTGTCATCAACAGCGGCAAGGACATCGTCCTCGGCACCACCACCAAGAAGTCCGTCAGCGTCACGTACACCGTCACCAGCCCGGACGGCTTCCTCAACTCCTGGGTCGCGCTGTGGCAGGGCACCGACACGGAGACGATCACGGGCGAGATCGACGCTCCGGGCAACTCCACCTGCACCGCGACGGCCGCTGACGCGACCGTCTACAACTGCAAGGCCACCGTGGCGATCGACGCCTCGTACAGCCTGTACGAGAACGGTGTGGCCGGCACCTGGAAGCTGTTCGCCGCCACCACCGACAGCGACGACGTCGCTCAGGCGTACGACGACGCGGCCGGCTCCGCCAAGATCAAGCGCAACGCCAAGCTGACGGCCAACGCCGCGCCCGAGCCGGTCAAGAAGGGCAAGACCATCACGGTCACCGGCAAGCTCACCCGCGCCAACTGGAACACCGGCGCCTACTCGACCTACAAGGGCCAGTCGGTGCAGCTGCAGTTCCGCAAGAAGGGCAGCGACACCTACACCACCCTCAAGAGCGTCACCAGCGGCACCGCCGGCGCTCTGAAGGCCACCACCACGGCCAAGTCCGACGGCTACTACCGCTTCGTCTACGCGGGCAACGGCACCACCGGCGCCGTCAAGGCGACCGGCGACTTCGTCGACGTCAAGTAGCTCTCACCCCTGGCTCTACCCCGGCGCCGGGTCACCGTCCAGTACGGCGACCCGGCGCCACACTGTTTCCAGGACCAGGCCGGCCACGGCGGCCACGGCCACCGCGGTCCAGGGGCCCTGGGTGCCGACCAGCCTGAGGGCGAAGAAGTCCTGGAGCCAGGGGACGGCGAGGACGACGAGGAAGGCGACGGCCATGGCCAGCACGAGCAGCACGCGCCACCAGGTGTAGGGGCGGGCGACGATGGCCAGCACCCACATCGAGACCAGGAAGAGGGTCAGCGTCGCCGCGCTGGTCTCGGCTTCCAGGGCGCCCGCGCCCTGATAGTGGTGCCGGGCCAGCAGATACGTCACGAAGGTCGCGAAGCCCGCGATGAGCCCGGCGGGCAGCGAGTAGCGCATCACGCGGCGTACGAAGTGCGGCCGGGCGCGCTCCTTGTTGGGGGCGAGGGCCAGGAAGAAGGCCGGCACGCCGATGGTGAGCGTGGACAGCAGCGTCAGATGCCGGGGCAGGAAGGGATAGGGCACCTGCCAGACGGCCACCAGCACCGCCAGCAGCACCGAGTAGACGGTCTTGGTCAGGAAGAGGGTCGCCACCCGGGTGATGTTGCCGATGACCCGGCGGCCCTCGGCGACGATCGAGGGCAGGGTGGCGAAGCTGTTGTCGAGCAGCACGATCTGGGCGACCGCCCTGGTCGCCTCGCTGCCCGAGCCCATCGCGACGCCGATGTCGGCGTCCTTGAGGGCCAGCACGTCGTTGACGCCGTCGCCCGTCATCGCGACGGTGTGGCCGCGGGACTGCAACGCGCCGACCATCTCCCGCTTCTGCTGCGGGCTGACCCGGCCGAACACGGTGGCCCGGTCCATCTCGGCGGCCATCGCGTGCTGTTCGGCGGGCAGCCGGCGGGCGTCGACGGTCCGTTCCGCGCCGGGGACGCCCAGTTTTCCGGCGACGGCGCCGACGGAGACCGCGTTGTCGCCGGAGATCACCTTGGTGTGGACCTGCTGCTCGGCGAAGTAGCGCAGGGTGTCGCCGGCGTCGGGACGCAGCCGCTGCTCCAGGACGACGAGCGCGGCCGGGCCGACCGCCGCGGTCACCGCCGGGTCGTCGAGGTCCTTGTGGGTGTCCGGGTCGGTGTGGGCGCGGGCCAGCAGCAGGACGCGCAGGCCGCCGTCGTTGAGCCGGTCGACCTCGGCCAGCGCCGGGTCACCTGGCGCCAGCAGGACGTCGGGGGCGCCCAGCAGCCACGTACTGCTGACGCCGTCGGGCTCGTTGAAGGCGGCGGCGCTGAACTTGCGGGCCGAGGAGAAGGGCAGCGACTCGGTGCACCGCCAGGGCGGCTCCGGCTCCGGGAAGGCGGCGATGACCGCTTCCAGGCTGGCGTTGGGGCGCGGGTCGGCGGCTCCGAGGGCGCCGAGGACCCGCTTGACGTAGGCCTGGTCGGATCCGGCCAGCGGCCGCAGCTCGGTGACGTCCATGCCGCCCTCGGTGAGGGTGCCGGTCTTGTCGAGGCAGACCACGTCGACGCGGGCCAGCCCCTCGATCGCGGGCAGTTCCTGCACCAGGCACTGCTTGCGGCCGAGCCGGACGACGCCGATGGCGAAGGCCACCGAGGTGAGCAGGACCAGCCCCTCGGGGACCATCGGCACGATGCCGCCGACCATGCGGAGCACGGCCTCGCGCCAGTCGTGCCGTTCGACCAGCAGCTGGCTGATGATGAGCCCGATCGCGGTCGGGACCATCATCCAGGTCACGTACTTCAGGATCCGGCTGATGCCGCTGCGCAGCTCGGAGTGGACCAGCGTGAACCGGCTGGCCTCCTCCGCGAGCTGCGCGGCGTACGCCTCCCGGCCCACCCTGGTGGCCCGGAACGCGCCGCCGCCCGCGACCACGAAGCTGCCCGACATGACCTCGGCCCCGGGCTGCTTGACGACCGGGTCGGCCTCGCCGGTGAGCAGGGACTCGTCGATCTCCAGGCTGTCGGACTCCACGATCTCGCCGTCGACCACCACCTTGTCGCCGGGGCCGAGTTCGATGACGTCGTCCAGGACGATCCCGTAGGTCGGCACGGGCGCGGCCACGCCGTCGCGGCGCACGGTGGGTTTCGCCTCGCCGATGACGGCCAGGCTGTCGAGGGTCTGCTTGGCGCGCCACTCCTGGACGATGCCGATCGCGGTGTTCGCGACGATGACGAAGCCGAACAGCCCGTCCTGGATCGGGCCGACCGCCAGGATGATCAGGAACAGCACGCCGATGATCGCGTTGAACCGCGTGAAGACGTTCGCCCGGACGATCTCCCCGAACGAGCGGGAGGAGCGCACGGGTACGTCGTTGACCTCTCCGCGCGCGACCCGTTCGGCGACCTCGGCCGTCGTGAGGCCACGGGTGCCGACCGCTCCGGGCACGGCCTCGGTCTCCACGCGATCCGTCATGAATTCGACGGTACGTGCGGAACGGCTCCGCCACCCCCCGAGTCCCGCGTCCTGCGGGTCATCCAGGGGTCGGCGTCATCCCTGAGGCTGACCCGGGCCGGCGGTGGTGTCGTCCTCGCCGGCGCCCCCGTCGGCCGGCCGCCGCAGCGCCTCGCGCAGCAGCGCGGCCCGCCGGGCGCGTACGTAGGTCAGGCCGATCAGACCCAGGCCTGCACCGGCCAGGCAGGTCCAGATCATCCAGGCGTGGCCGTGGTCGGCGTACCAGCCGTAGAAGGGCAGCTGGACGACGAAGAGAGCGAACCAGACGATCGTGCCGATCGTCACGGTCGCGACGTCGTTCGCCTCCAGGGGCTCGGGAGCCTCGCGCTCCGGCGTCGTCCACTTGCTCATGCGCATGCGCACAGCGTATGCGCTCCAGCCGCTCATCTACGCGCGGAGATAGCGCTCACGCCGTATATATGTTCATACTGAAACGGTCCGGGTCTGACCGGATTCATTCGTACGAAGCTCCTAACGTACTTCTGACTGATCTCTGACGGATCTCTGACCGGCTCGGATCAACCTCGGCACCCGCACCCCGCAAGGACCCGCATGTCCCCCTCGGCCACGGCGTCTGTCGACGCCGCCCAGCTGCCTTCCGAGCCTCCCAACGGCGGGCTCGACCGCTTCTTCCGGATCTCCGAACGGGGATCGTCCATCTCCCGCGAGGTTCGCGGGGGCCTGGCCACCTTCTTCGCGATGGCCTACATCATCGTGCTGAACCCGATCATCCTCAGCTCGGGCACCGACAAGTTCGGTCACCACCTGGACAACGGCCAGCTGGTCACCGCCACGGTGATCACCGCCGCCTTCACCACGCTGCTGATGGGTGTGGTCGGCAATGTGCCGATCGCGCTCGCCGCCGGGCTCGGCGTCAACAGCGTGGTCGCGCTCCAGCTCGCCCCGCGGATGAGCTGGCCGGACGCGATGGGCATGGTCGTACTGGCCGGCTTCGCGATCATGCTCCTGGTGGCCACCGGACTGCGGGAGCGCGTGATGAGCGCCGTTCCGATCGGTCTGCGCAAGGCGATCGCGATCGGTATCGGCCTGTTCATCATGCTGATCGGCCTGGTCGACGGCGGATTCGTCACCCGGATGCCCGACGCGGCGCACACCACCGTCCCGCTCCAGCTCGGCGGCGACGGCCACCTCGACGGCTGGCCGGTGCTGATCTTCATCCTGGGCGTGCTGCTCACCCTGGTCCTGATCATCCGCAAGGTGGCGGGCGCGATCCTGATCAGCATCGTGGCGATGACCGGGCTGGCACTGATCGTCAACGCGGCCGTGGACGTCAAGGCCGGCGCGTGGGGCCTGACCGTGCCGCAGTGGCCGGGCAACCCGGTCTCGTCGCCCGACTTCGGGCTCATCGGGAAGGTCAGCCTCTTCGGCGGCTTCCACGAGGTCGGCATCGTCACGGGAGTGCTGTTCGTCTTCACCGTGCTGCTGAGCTGCTTCTTCGACGCGATGGGCACGATCCTCGGTGTCAGCGACGAGGCGGGCCTGCTGGACTCCCGGGGTGACCTGCCCGGCATGAACAAGGTGCTGATGGTCGACGGCATCGCCACCGCCGCCGGCGGCTTCTCCTCCAGCTCCGCCAACACCTGCTTCGCCGAGTCGACGGCCGGGGCAGGTGAGGGCGCCCGTACCGGCCTGGCCTCGATCGTCACGGGCCTGCTGTTCGTGGTCGCGCTGTTCCTCACGCCGATCGCCACCATGGTCCCGGCCCAGGCGGCGACACCGGCGCTGGTCGCGGTCGGCTTCCTGATCCTGGCGGGCGGCATCCGGGACATCGACTGGAGCGACTACACGATCGCCGTCCCGGCGTTCCTGACCATGCTGCTGATGCCCTTCACGTACTCGATCACCAACGGCATCGGTATCGGCTTCATCGTCTTCTGTGTGCTGCGGCTCGCCGTCGGGCGGGGCCGTGAGGTGCCGGCGGCGCTGTACGTGGTGGCGGGCGTCTTCGCCTTCTACTACCTGATGCCGGCGCTGGGTCTGGCGTCGTAGAAGCGCTCGGTCTCGTCGACGGAGGCCTTGAGCCGCTCGTCGAAGTCATCGCGGATGAGCGTCCGGACTATGTAGTCCTGGACGCTCATTCCGTGTTTGGCGGCGTGTGTGCGGAGCCGGTCCAGCAGCTCCCCGTCTATGCGCATGCTGAGCACCCTCGTAGTCATGGAGTCAGGGTCCGGCCCCCATACCCCACCGTGTGGCTCTTTCCGGGGCGAACTCACTCGGACGGGTGAGTTCGGGCACAGATGCGTTTGGGTGCCACGCCGAAGTTTCCTTAGCGTAGGTAATGAGCTAACCTAACTATCGTGACCGAACTGTCCGAGGACGACCGCGCCGCGGTCAACTCGCTGCGCTCCGCCGTGATGCGGCTGTCGCGGCGGCTGCGCCACCAGCATGTGGACGAATCGCTCAGCCCGACCGAGATGTCGGTGCTGGGTACGCTCGCCCGCTGCGGCTCCGCCACGCCGGGGGAGCTGGCCCGCAAGGAGCACGTGCAGCCGCCGTCGATGACCCGCATCGTCGCGATGCTCGAAGGCAAGGGCCTGGTCCGCCGGGACCCCCATCCGGACGACCGCCGCCAGGTCGTCGTCAGGCAGACCGAGCAGGCCGAGGCCATGCTGGTCGAGAGCCGTCGCAAGCGGAACGTGTGGCTGTCGCAGCTCACCGAGCGCCTCACCGATGAGGAGCGCGCGGTGCTGCGCGAGGCCGCACCCGTCCTGGAGAAGCTCGCGCATCTGTAAGGAAGTTTCCTGACGAACAGCAACCAACACGTTGTCACCTGTCAGCTGTGACCTGTGAACGAGGAGGCGAACCCCGATTGAGTTCGGCAGCCGCATCAGACGCCGCACCCGAACCGAACACCGTCACGGCCGCCGGCAGCCGTGGTGGAACGTTCAGCTCCCTGAGAAACCGTAACTACCGGCTCTTCGCCGCCGGCGGCATCGTCTCCAACACCGGTACCTGGATGTCCCGCATCGCCCAGGACTGGCTGGTGCTCAGCCTCACAGGCTCCTCCTTCGCGGTCGGTATCACCACCGCCCTGCAGTTCCTGCCGATGCTGCTCTTCGGACTCTACGGCGGCGTCATCGCCGACCGCTGCTCCAAGCGGAAGATCCTCCTCGCCACCCAGGCCGCCATGGGCGCCCTCGGGCTCACCCTGGCCGCGCTCACCCTCAGCGGCCATGTCCAGGTCTGGCACGTCTACGCCATCGCCTTCGGCCTCGGCATGGTCACCGTCGTCGACAACCCCACCCGTCAGGCCTTCGTCGTCGAGATGGTGGGCCCGGCCGACGTGCGCAACGCGGTGTCGCTGAACTCCGCCAACTTCCAGTCCGCCCGGCTGATCGGCCCCGCCGTCGCCGGTGCGCTGATCACCGCGGTCGGCAGCGGCTGGGCCTTCCTCTTCAACGGCCTGTCCTTCCTGGCCCCGCTGGCCGGCCTGCTGCTCATGCGCGCCTCCGAGCTGCATGTGGTCGAGCGGGCCCCGCGCGGCAAGGGCCAGCTGAGAGAGGGCCTGCGCTATGTCGCCGGCCGGCCCGAGCTGATCTGGCCGATCGTGCTGGTGGGCTTCATCGGCACCTTCGCCTTCAACTTCCCCATCTGGCTCTCCGCCTTCGTGGACGACGTCTTCCACGGCGACGCCGGAATGTACGGGCTGTTCAACACTCTGATGGCCGTCGGATCGGTCGTCGGCGCGCTGCTCGCCGCCCGGCGCGGCAAGACCCGGATGCGGCTGCTGGTCGCCGCGGCCTTCGGCTTCGGCATCCTGGAGGCGGTGGCCGCGATGGCGCCGGAGTACTGGATGTTCGTCCTGCTGCTGGCCCCGATCGGGATCTTCGGGCTGACCTTCAACACGACGGCCAACGCCAGCGTCCAGCTCGCCACCGACCCCGTCATGCGCGGCCGCGTCATGAGCCTGTTCATGATGGTCTTCGTCGGCGGCACCCCCATCGGCGGACCCGTCATGGGCTGGGTCACCGACACCTACGGAGCCCGCGTCGGCTTCCTGTCCGGCGGCCTGATCGCGGCCGCCGCGGCGGTCGCCGTCGGCCTGGTCCTGGCTCGCGTCGGCGGGCTGCGCCTCAAGATCGACCTGCACGGCGGCCGGGGAAAAGACCGAAGGCTGATCGCCTTCGTCCCCCGGGAACCGGCTGAACCCGTCTCAGAGCCCGAGCTCGCGCCGGCGGCGTAGGTGTCGGGACAGGACGGCCGGGTGCGGCTCTTCGCGGCGGTGATGCCGCCGGAGCGGGTGATGCGGGAGCTGGACCACGCCGTCCGGGAGCTGCACGGGCTGCCGGACGCCGACGCGCTGCGCTGGACCGAGCGGGCGGGATGGCACCTCACGCTGGCCTTCCTCGGCGAGGTGGCCGGGGAACTGCTCCCGGCGCTGGGGGAGCGGCTGGACCGCGCCGCCCGCCGGCACGAGCCGTACCGGTCCGCGCTGGCCGGGGGCGGGCACTTCGGGGACCGTACGCTGTGGGCCGCGGTGGCCGGGGCCGATCCGGCGCGGCTGGCCGGCTCCGTGGAGGCGGCGGCCCGCAGGGCCGGGGTGGCGGTCGCCGCCGAGCACCGTTTCCACGCCCACCTCACGCTGGCCCGGCAGCGTACCCACGGCCAGGTGCGGCTGCGGCCCTTCGCGCAGGCGCTGGCCGGCTTCGCGGGTACGCCCTGGACGGTGGACGCCGTCGCCCTCGTACGCAGCCACGCCCCCGCCACCGGGGTGCCGGGGGCGCAGCCGCGTTACGAGGTGCTCAGGACCTGCCCGCTGGGGCGCGAGGCGGGCCCGTTAGTCTCGGTACGTGGATCCCAAGACCCGTAGCCGAGTGATGGCCGTCGCGCTGGTGCTGCTGGTGGCCGTGGTGGTCGTCACCGCCGCACTCAGAAGGTGAGCTTCCAGCTGTCGATGTAGCCGGTGTCCTGGGACGCGACGTCCTGCACACGCAGCTTCCAGGTGCCGTTGGCCGTCTCGGTCGAGGCGTTGACGGTGTACGTCGTGATGACGTTGTCCGCCGAGTCGCTGCTGCTGGAGCTCTTCAGGCGGTAGGTACTGCTGTCGGGTGCCACCAGGTCGATGACCAGGTCGCCGCGCCAGGTGTGCTTGATGTCGACGGCGACCGCGAGTGCCGCGGGGGCGTTGCCGGAGATGCCGGTGACGGTGATCGGGGACTCGACGGCGGTGCTGTTGTCGCCGATGGTGACGTCGGCGGTGTTCTCGAAGCTGGTGCCGGTCGGCGGGGTGGTGGTCGTGCCGCTCAGGGTCCAGATCGCGTTGGCGATGGCGTCACTGTTGTTGTCCAGCGCGGTGGTGTCGATGTTCGACGAGGTGTCGCAGGAGGCGTGGTAGCAGGCGTCGAAGGCCTTGCCGGAGGTGCCGCCCCACTTCGTGGCCTGGGCGGTGGTCTTGATGTAGTCGGCGCCGCTGAACAGGCCGCCGACGGGTATGCCGGCGCTGTCGAACGGCGCGTGGTCGGAGCGGCCGTCACCCTCGGTCTCGGCCTCGGTGGCGATGCCCTTGGCGGTGAACCAGTCCTTGAACACGGCCTCCAGCGTGGCGTCGTCGTCATAGACGAAGTAGCCGGGGTTGGGGGAGCCGATCATGTCGAAGTTCAGGTAGCCGTCGATCTTCGCCAGGTTGGTGGTGGAGAGGTTGTTGACGTAGTACTTCGAGCCGATCATGCCCAGCTCCTCGGCGCCCCACCAGGCGAATCTCAGGTGCTTGGTGGGCTGGTAGGCGGTGCTGGCGACGGCCAGCGCGGTCTCCAGGATGGCCGCCGAGCCGGAGCCGTTGTCGTTGATGCCGGGGCCGGCGGTGACGGAGTCGAGGTGGGCGCCCGCCATGATCACGTTGTCGGTGTCGCCGCCGGGCCAGTCCGCGATGAGGTTGTAGCCCGTGGACCCGCTGGAGGTGAAGGTCTGCAGCGTGGTGGTGAAGCCGGCCGCGTCCAGCTTGGCCTTCACGTAGTCGACCGAGGCCTTGTAGCCGGTCCGGCCGTGGGCGCGGTTGCCGCCGTTGGCGGTGGCGATCGACTGGAGCTGGGTGAGGTGGGCCTTGACGTTGGTCACGGAGATGTCGGGTGCCGCCAGGGTCCCGACGGCGGCCGGGGTGGCGGGCGCGGCCGAGGCCGGGGCTATGGCGACCAGGACGGTGGCCGTCACCGCTGCGGCGGCCGCGCGGCACAGGAGGCGTAGGCGGGTGCGGTCTGCTGAGGACACTGAAGACTCCGGTACGTGTGGGGGAACGTGCCGTCTGTTTGACGTGGACATGATGCTGTGGTTTCTCTGTGCACCACGTCAAGACCACATACCGGACGCGGCTCCACAAGAATCGGGCGGGGAGGTCGCCCTCCCCGCCCATTCTTCCGCCGATCCGGCCCCTGGGCCGTTCAGGCGCCCCTCAGGCCGCTGCCGTGCCCGGTGCCACCCGTGTCGCTGGTGTCGCTGGTGTCACCGGTGTCACCAGGCGAAGGCTTCCGGTGCCGGGCCCGTGCCCGGGAAGACCTCGTCCAGGGCGGCCAGGAACTCGTCCGACAGCTTGAGCTCGACCGCCCGCAGCGCGGAGTCCAGCTGCTCCTGGGTGCGCGGGCCGACGATCGGGCCGGTCACCCCGGGCCGGGTCAGCAGCCAGGCGAGTGCCACGTCACCGGGCTGCAGGTCGTGCTTGTCGACCAGGTCCTCGTACGCCTGGACCTGCTCGCGCAGGGACGAGTTCTTCAGGGCGTCGGCGCTGCGGCCGGAGGTGGAGCGGGCACCCCCGCCCTCGCGCTCCTTGCGCAGCGCGCCGCCGAGAAGACCGCCGTGCAGCGGGGACCAGGGGATGACGCCGAGACCGTAGACCTGGGCCGCCGGAAGGACCTCCATCTCGACCCGCCGTTCGACGAGGTTGTAGAGGCACTGCTCGCTGACCAGGCCCAGCGAGTTGCGGCGGGCGGCCGCCTCGTTGGCGCGGGCGATGCCCCAGCCGTTGAAGTTGGAGGATCCCACATAGAGGATCTTGCCCTGCTGGACCAGCAGGTCGATCGCCTGCCAGATCTCGTCCCAGGGTGTCGCCCGGTCGATGTGGTGGAACTGGTAGAGGTCGATGTAGTCGGTGCCGAGCCGCTTGAGCGAGGCGTCGCAGGCACGGCGGATGTTGAGGGCGGACAGTTTGTCCTCGTTGGGCCAGGGGCTGTCCGTCGCGGACATGTTCCCGTAGACCTTGGTCGCCAGGATCGTCTTCTCCCGCCGGCCGCCGCCCTTGGCGAACCAGCTGCCGATGATCTCCTCGGTGCGGCCCTTGTTCTCGCCCCAGCCGTAGACATTGGCGGTGTCGAAGAAGTTGACGCCCGCGTCGAGCGCCGAATCCATGATCGCGTGACTGTCGGCCTCATCCGTCTGAGGACCGAAGTTCATTGTGCCGAGGACCAGTCGGCTGACCTTGAGACCGGTGCGTCCGAGCTGTGTGTACTCCATGAACGACTAGCCAATCGCTTGGAGTGCGCTCCAATCAAGGGGCTCCTTCGTACGGAGAACCGACCCCCCACGCCTGGTGCATGGCGTCCGCGAAGGCGGCGGCGAGGCGGTGCTCGCCGGAGGCGTTGGGATGGGTGCCGTCGTAGGTGTCGAGCAGGATGTCGTAGTTGGCCGGCCGGGAGGCCATCAGCAGTGGTGAGGCGGTCGAGTCCAGGTCGGCGACGGCCTTGGCCATCCGGGTGTTGAGCTCCTCGCACTGCCCGGCGAAGTCCGGGTCGAGCTCCGCACGGGTGTTGGGGATGACCGGGAGCAGGACGGCCGCGATCTCGCGGTTGGCGGTCCGTGCCTGTTCGACGAAGAGGCGCAGATTCGCCTCGGTCTGCTCGGCGTTGGTGTAGAAGCCGAGGTCGATCAGGCCGAGGGAGATCAGCAGCACGTCCGGCCGGTGGGTCCTGACCTCGTCCGCTATCACCGGCGCCATGTGCACCCAGCCCTCGCCCCAGCCGGCGAGATGGCGCCGGGCCCGCTCGGGGAAGGACGGGTCGCCGTAGTCGTACGAGAGCGGGGCGTCCGCCGCCATGTCGTGCAGCGCGGTGTGCGGGCCGACGATCGCGAAGGGCTCGCCGAGACCGCGCAGGTGCTGCCACATTCGGAAGCGCCAGGTGTAGTCACCGGCCGCGCCGATCGTCATGCTGTCGCCGACAAACATGAAACGCACGGTGTTGCCTCCGGGTCCGGGTCCGGGTCGGTCCGACCATCCGCCGGGACCGGTGCCCGGAGCACGTTGCATCATCGCGGATGTGATCGCCGCCGGGCCACGCGCGGCGGAGTGAGGTCCGCCACGGCGCCGGGCCCGGCAATGGCAGGCTTGGCGCATGCGCCGTCGTAACGCACCGCTCATCGCCATCGTCTGCGTCCTGCTCGGCCTCACCGCCGGCACCGCCCCGGCCTCGGCCGACGACGGTTCGCCCGGTTCCTTCACCCTCACCGACCCACGGATCACCGAGTCCAGCGGGCTCGCCGCCAGCCACCTCCACCCGGGCATCTACTGGACCCACAACGACAGCGACGACGGGCCCTACGTCTACGCCGTGGACTCCGCCACCGGGAAGACCGTCGCCACCGTCACCCTCCGCGGCATCGGCAGCCCGCGCGACGTCGAGGCCATCTCGATCGGCCCCGGCAACCAGATCTACGTCGGCGACATCGGCGACAACCTCGGCGGCAGCTGGGACCACGTGTGGATCTACCGCTTCCCCGAGCCCGCCCGGCTCAAGGACACGACCGTCACCGCGACCCAGTACGTCGTCCGCTACCAGGGCGGCGCCCGCAACGCCGAGTCCCTGGTGATCCACCCGAAGACCGGCCGCGCCTACATCGTCAGCAAGAACGAGGACGGCGGCGGGCTGTACGAGGGCCCGAAGACCCTCGGCGCGAGCGGCGTCAACCTCTTCCACCGGATCGCCGCCGTCCCGCTGTGGGCGACGGACGCGGCGTTCTCGCCGGACGGGACCCGGCTGGTGGTGCGCGGTTACTTCGACGCGCGGATGTACCGCTGGTCGGCCGGTGCCCCGCACGAGATCGGCGATGTCGACGTACCGCTGCAGCGGCAGGGCGAGTCGGTGACCTTCACCCCGGACGGGCGGGCGCTGATGTACGGCAGTGAGGGCGCGGGCAGCGATGTGACGCGGGTGGGACTGAGCGGGGACGACCTGCCGGACTCGGTCACATCGGCGTCGGCGTCCGCCTCGGATTCCGGCGCGCCCGGTGCCTCGGCCGCGGACCCGACCGGTGCGGACGGCCCCTTCGGCCGCCACTCCCGCCTCACGGTCGGGCTGATCACCCTGGCCGGTGTCGCGGCGGTGATGGCGGTGGGGCGGCGCATGCGGCGCCGCCCCACCGGACGCTGATCAGTGCCCCCGCGGGGAGCACCGGAGATCAGCAGGGATCAGAGGTGGTCGATGACGTAGTCGATCGACGCCGTCAGCGCCTCCACGTCCGCCGGGTCGACGGCCGGGAACATCGCGACGCGCAGCTGGTTACGGCCCAGCTTGCGGTACGGCTCGGTGTCGACGATGCCGTTGGCGCGCAGCACCTTGGCGATCGCGGCGGCGTCGATGCCCTCGGCGAAGTCGATCGTGCCGACGACCTGCGAGCGCTTCGCCGGGTCGGTGACGAACGGGGTGGCGTGAGAGGACTTCTCGGCCCAGTTGTACAGGCGCGAGGAGGAGTCGGCGGTACGCGCGACCGCCCAGTCCAGACCGCCCTGGCTGTTGATCCACTCCAGCTGGTCGTTGAGCAGGAAGAGGGTCGCCAGCGCCGGGGTGTTGTACGTCTGGTTCTTGCGGGAGTTGTCGATCGCCGTAGGCAGGTCGAAGAACGCCGGGATGTGGCGGCCGGACGCGGAGATCGCCTCCGCCCGCTCCAGGGCGGCCGGGGAGAAGACGGCCAGCCACAGGCCGCCGTCGGCCGCGAAGGACTTCTGCGGAGCGAAGTAGTAGACGTCGGTCTCGGTGATGTCGACCGGCAGGCCGCCCGCGCCGGAGGTGGCGTCCACCAGGACGAGGGAGCCCTCGTCGGCTCCCGCGACACGCTTGACGGGCAGTGCGACACCGGTCGAGGTCTCGTTGTGGGTGAGGCCGTAGACGTCCACACCCGCCTCGGCGACCGCCTCGGGGTGCGTACCCGGGTCGGAGGAGATCACGGTCGGCTCGTCGAGCCACGGCGCGAGCTTGGCCGCCTTGGCGAACTTCGACGAGAACTCACCGAAGTTGAGGTGCTGGGACTTCTGACGGATCAGTCCGTGGGTCGCGATGTCCCAGAACGCGGTCGAGCCACCGTTGCCGAGCACCACCTCGTATCCCTCGGGGAGGGAGAAGAGCTGCCGGACGCCCTCCCGGAGCTGGCCCACCAGGTTCTTCACCGGGGCCTGGCGGTGGGACGTGCCGAGCAGGGACGTGCCGGTCGCGGCGAGCGCGGTCAGCGCCTCCGGCCGAACCTTGGAGGGACCCGAGCCGAAGCGACCGTCGGCGGGCTTGATGTCAGCGGGAATCTGGATATCGGCCACGGCCGCAGCCTAATCCGTTACAGGCTGGTTTCGGGGCGGGGTCCACCCGATGAGACGTGTTCATAGGGGGCAGTCTGGGGCCATGGCTGATCGCGAGGAGCTGGAGCGGGCGCTGCGCCGGGCGGTACGCGGCGAGGTGGCCTTCGACGCGCAGAGCAGGGCCCTGATGACGATGGACGCCTCCAACTACCGCCGTGTCCCCGACGGGGTCGTCGCCCCGCGCGACGCCGACGACGTGGCGGCCGCCCTGGCGGTGTGCCGTGAGCACGGCACACCGGTCGTGGCCCGGGGCGGCGGAACGTCGATCGCGGGCCAGGCGACGGGCGTCGGCGTGGTGCTGGACTTCACCCGCCACATGACCCGGATCGTGGAACTGGACGCTCAGGCCCGTACGGCCCGCGTGCAGCCCGGCGTCGTGCTGGACGATCTCCGGCGCGAGGCGGGCGCGTACGGGCTGACCTTCGGGCCGGACCCGTCGACGCACTCCCGGTGCACGCTCGGCGGGATGATCGGCAACAACGCGTGCGGCTCGCACTCGGTGGCCTGGGGGACGACGGCCGACAACGTGCTGGCGCTGGACGCCCTGACGTACGGGGGCGGGACGCTCCGCACGGGCGGCGGCCGGCAGCCGCTGCGGGCGGACGTACGGGAGCTGGTCGACGCGAATCTCGCGCTGCTGCGCACCGGCTTCCCCGAACTGCCGCGCAGGATCTCCGGCTATGCCCTGGACGCACTGCTGCCGGAGCGCGGTCGCGACCTGACCCGGGCCCTGATCGGCAGCGAGGGCACCCTCGCGGTCCTTACGGAGGCGGTGGTGCGGCTGGTTCCGGTGCCGGCCGCACCGGTGCTCGTGGTGCTGGGCCACACCGACGAGAGCGCGGCCGCCGACGCCGCGGCCGGGCTGCTGCGGTACCGGCCGCTGACGGTGGAGGGGATGGCCGCCGACCTGGTGGGAGGGGCGGCTGCCCGCGAGCTGCTCCCCGCCGGGGGCGCGTGGCTGTTCGTGGAGATGCCGGACGTGGGGGAGGCGCGGGCCCTGCTGCGCGCCGCCGGGGCGGACGGCGGCGTCGTGGTCACCGACCCGGCCGCGCAGCGGGCGTTGTGGCGGATCCGTGAGGATGCCGCCGGGACGGCGACCCGGATGCCCGACGGCAGCGAGGCCTGGCCGGGCTGGGAGGACTGCGCGGTGCCGCCGGCCCGCCTGGGGGCGTATCTGCGGGACTTCCGCGCGCTGCTGGCCGAGCACGGTCTGCGAGGAGCGCCGTACGGCCACTTCGGGGACGGCTGCATCCATGTGCGGATCGACTTCGATCTGGTGCGGGAGACCGGGGTCGCCCGCTTCCGGCGCTTCTCGCAGGAGGCGGCCGGCCTGGTCGTCGCGCACGGTGGCTCCCTGTCCGGGGAGCATGGCGACGGCCAGGCACGGGCCGAGCTGCTGCCGCGGATGTACGGCAGCGAGATGGTCGCACTCTTTGGACGTTTCAAGGACCTGTGGGACCCGGCGGGCGGGCTGAATCCCGGCATGCTCGTACGACCGTACGCACTCGACGCGAATCTCCGCTTCGAGGTCCTGCCCCGCGAACCGGTCGACGTGAAGTTCACCTATCCGGGTGATGGAGGCGATTTCTCGGCGGCCGTACGGCGCTGTGTGGGCGTGGCCAAGTGCCGCGACACGGCCGCTCCGGTGGGCGTGATGTGCCCCTCGTTCCGGGTAACGGGCGAGGAGCGGCACTCCACGCGGGGGCGGGCACGGCTCCTGCACGAGATGCTCGCCGGCGAGGTGGTCCGGGACGGCTGGCGCTCGGAGGAGGTGCGGGACGCGCTCGACCTGTGCCTGTCCTGCAAGGGCTGCCGCTCCGACTGCCCGGTCGGCGTCGACATGGCCACCTACAAGGCGGAGTTCCTGCACCACCACTACGCGGGGCGGCTGCGGCCCGCCGCGCACTACTCGATGGGCCGGCTGCCGTTGTGGCTGGGAGCGCTGCCGTCCTTTCTGCGGCGGCCGGCCAACGCGCTGGCCCGGGTCGGGCCGCTGGCCGCGCTCGGCAGGCGGCTGGCCGGGGTCGCGCCCGAGCGCGCGATTCCCGAACTCGCCGCGCAGCGCCTGACCCGCTGGTGGCGACGGCGGCCCGCCGGGGCCCCGGACGCTCCGCGGGCTCCCGAGGCCGGGGGAGCCGGCGGGGTCACCACGGTCGTGCTCTGGCCCGACACCTTCACCGAGCACCTCTCCCCTGAGGTCGGCCGGGCGGCCGTCGCCGTCCTGGAGGCCGCCGGACTGCGGGTCCTGCTCCCGCCGGACGACGTCTGCTGCGGGCTCACCCTGGTCTCCACCGGCCAGCTCGACCGTGCCCGCCGCGTCATGCGCGACACGCTCGACCGGATGGCTCCGCTCCTCGCGCAGGGGCTGCCGGTCGTCGTACTGGAACCGAGCTGCGCGGCGGCGCTCACGGCCGACCTGCGGGAACTGCTCGGCCCCAACGCGCTCAGCACCTCGGTGGTCACCTTCGCGCAGGCCCTGGAGCGGTACGCGCCCGACTGGGCGCCGCCCCGCCTGGACCGTCCCGTCACCGGTCAGACCCACTGCCATCAGCACGCCGTGCTGGGCGATGCCGCCGAGCGCAGGCTCCGCGAGCGGGCCGGCCTCACGGGCACCCTGGTCGGCGGCTGCTGCGGCCTGGCAGGCAACTTCGGCTTCGAACGCGGCCACTACGAGGTCTCCGTCGCCTGCGCGGAGGAGCGGCTGCTGCCCGCCGTCCGGGACGCCCCGCCGGACGCGGCCGTCCTGGCCGACGGCTTCTCCTGCCGCACCCAGCTCGACCAGCTCGGCGGCGTACGCGCCCGCCACCTCGCGGAGCTGCTGGCGGACGCCCTGGCCGGGCGCCGATCGGCCTGACGCGCGGCCCGGCCGGCGCACCGCCCCGGCTAACGCACCGCCGGCGGCGCCATGTCCAGCGCGGCGGCGACCCGCAGGGCGACATCCTCGGCGAAGGCGGCGTCGGTACGGTCGAACTGCCGCCGCCCGGTGCCGCGCAGGAAGGTCAGGACGCCCAGGGTGCGGCCCCGGCTGCGCAGGACGACGCACAGCGCGTGCATCGTGCCGTCGGGCCAGCGTCGGGCGGCGGCCCAGCTGTTGAGCCGGTCGGCCGCGGGCGCCGGCTCGGGGCCGAAGCCGGCCCTGATGGCGCCGCAGCGCTCCACCGCCTGGAGCGCCGGGTGTCCCTCGCCGTACCGGACGGGGATCGCCCCGGTGACGGGGAGACAGGGGCCGGCCGCCCCGCCCGAGGGGGTGGCCGCGATGCGCACGAGCCGGCCCGAGCCGGATTCTGCGAGCAGGTCGACGTAGGCGTGCTCGCCGAACCCGGCCAGCGCGAAGTCGACGTAGGTCGTGGCGGCTTCGAGTGGCACCTCGCACTCGGCGGCGGCCCGCGCCGCCCGCTGCATCTGGTTCGTACGGAAGCGCAGCAGCGAGGCCTCCTGCTCGGCGAGCTTCGCGTCGGTGATGTCGTGGAAGAGCCATCCGACGCCCAACGGCACGGGCTCCTCGCCGAGCGGGGAGCCCAGGCGTACGAAGCCGCTGCGCCAGCAGTGCCGTCGGCCGCCGTCGTCGCCGCCGCGCAGGCTGACCCACAGATCGGAGGGGGCGGGCGGGGCGCCCTCGGCCAGCACGTGCTGGAGGGCGGTCTCCAGTTCCTCGACGCCCTGGTCGAGGAGGTCGCCGAGCGGCCGCCCGAGAATGGCGTCGCGGCTGCTGTGCAGCACGCGCGCGGCGTAGGCGTTGACAACGGCGGGCCGCAGGTCGGCGTCGATGAGGACGACACCGGATGACGCGTCGTCGAAAAGCGCCTCGCTGAGGGCGATGGAGCGCTCCATGTCGATCTGCGCGTGGACCTCGGAGAAGGCGCAGTAGACGCCGACGGGCCGGCCACCGGCCGACTGGACGGCCGCGGACTGGGTCCGCACGAGCACCCGGTGCCCGTCCTTGGTCAGCAGGGCGAACTCATGGACCTGCCGTCCCGGCCCCTCCATGACGCCCAGCAGCCGCGCCAGCACCTCGTCGGCGTCGGCGTTGCGGGCCGCCCACCCGGAGAAGCCGTGGCGGCCGACGGCCTCCTCGGGGGTCCAGCCCAGGATGCGGGCGGCCTCGGAGTTCCAGTGCGTGATGGTCCCGTCGCGGTCGAAGGCGCACAGACCCGCCTCCATACCGTCGAGGAGGGCGGCGAGCAGTTGCTCGTCCCCGTCACTGAGCGGCGTCGCATCGAATGACTGCACGTCGAATCATTCAACTCCGATGTGACCCAGGACACACCCGTTTTGCATAAATCACTTGTGACGCCGCGGACCGCTTCCTAAGGTTGCGAGCACACACGAAGGGAGGTGGTCCCGAGAATGAGTAGCACTCGGACGCGTGAGGTGGCTGCGGGCTGAGGCCGCGCACCACGCCCAGCGCGTAGCGCGCGCCGGGCCAGAACCACGCAGTCACCCGACCCGCGGGCTCGCCGGATAGGTCCGGCCGGTGCCCGGAGCGCATGCGCTCCGGGGAGCAGCCCGCGGGTCGCCTGCTTTTCCGCCGCGCTTTCGGGAGCGGTGGCTCTACGGGCTCTACGGGCTCTACGGGGCCAGCCGTACGACGCTCCACGTGCCGTCGCCGTTGTCGTAACGCAGCCGGTCGTGCAGCCGGTTCTCCCGTCCCTGCCAGAACTCGACGCGGTCCGCGCGCACCCGGAAGCCGCCCCAGTGCGGCGGGACCGGGACTTCGGTGCCCTCGGGGTGGCGGGCGGCGAGTTCGTCGTACCGCCGCTCCAGCTCCTCGCGTGTGACGGGGCGGGACTGCGCGGAGGCCCAGGCGCCGAGTTGGGAGCCGTGCGGGCGGCTGCGGAAGTAAAGGGCCGTCTCCTCCCGGGAGACGCGCTCGACCGGTCCGGAGGCGATGACCTGGCGGGCCAGCGGATACCAGGGGAAGACCAGGGAGGCGTGCGGGTTGGCGGCGAGTTCCAGGCCCTTGCGCGATTCGTAGTTGGTGTAGAAGACGAAGCCGCGGTGGTCGTAGCTCTTGAGGAGCACGGTGCGGGAGCCGGGCCGCCCCTCGGGGTCGGCGGTGGAGACGACCATGGCGTTGGGCTCGGTGAGGCCGCTGTTGACCGCGTCGGCGAACCAGCGGGCGAACTGGGTGTACGGATCGGCGGCGAGGGCGTCCTCGGCCAGGCCCTGGGCGCGGTACTGCCTGCGCATGGCGGCCGGATCGTGAGCTTGGTCATGGAGGTGCTGCACGCGCACATCTTGCCCTATGGCCTCTTGACATCAAGAGATATCGTTTCTTCCCCTGGACGGGCGGGGCATTACCCACACGTCAGTACCAAGCCTGTCGACCGCATCAAGAGGAGCCGCCTGATGTCCGACTTCGTACCCGGACTCGAAGGAGTCGTCGCGTTCGAAACGGAGATCGCCGAACCTGACAAGGAAGGCGGTTCCCTGCGCTACCGAGGCGTCGACATCGAGGACCTCGTGGGGCATGTCTCCTTCGGGAACGTATGGGGCCTGCTGGTGGACGGCGCCTTCAACCCCGGGCTGCCGCCCGCCGAGCCGTTCCCGATCCCGGTGCACTCGGGGGACATCAGGGTGGACGTGCAGTCCGCGCTCGCGATGCTCGCGCCGGTGTGGGGGCTGAAGCCGCTGCTCGACATCGACGTCGAGGAGGCCCGTGACGACCTGGCCCGGGCCGCCGTGATGGCGCTGTCGTACGTCGCCCAGTCGGCGCGCGGGCAGGGCCTGCCGATGGTGCCGCAGCGGGAGATCGACAAGGCCCACTCGGTCGTCGAGCGCTTCATGGTGCGGTGGCGCGGCGAGCCCGACCCCAAGCATGTCGCGGCGGTCGACGCCTACTGGACGTCGGCGGCCGAGCACGGGATGAACGCCTCCACCTTCACCGCCCGCGTCATCGCCTCGACGGGCGCCGATGTCGCCGCGGCGCTGTCGGGCGCGGTCGGCGCCATGTCGGGACCGCTGCACGGCGGGGCGCCGTCGCGCGTGCTCGGCATGATCGAGGACATCGAGCGCACCGGCGACGCCGTCGCGTACGTCAAGCAGGCCCTGGACAAGGGCGAGCGGCTGATGGGCTTCGGGCACCGCGTCTACCGCGCCGAGGACCCGCGGGCGCGCGTGCTGCGCAGGACGGCCAAGGAACTGGGCGCCCCGCGTTTCGAGGTGGCGGAGGCCCTGGAGAAGGCGGCTCTGGAAGAGTTGCACGCCCGGCGCCCGGACCGGGTGCTGGCCACGAACGTCGAGTTCTGGGCGGCCATCGTGCTGGACTTCGCCGAGGTCCCGGCACACATGTTCACCTCGATGTTCACCTGCGCGCGCACCGCGGGCTGGTCGGCGCACATCCTGGAGCAGAAGCGCACCGGGCGTCTCGTACGTCCCTCGGCGCGCTACCTGGGTCCGGGGCCGCGCGACCCGCGCGACGTGATCGGGTACGGCGACATCAAGCACTGATGGCCGCGCACTGATGGCCGCGCACTGACGGCCGCGCGCGGGCGGCCGCGCGCAGGCGGCGCCATGGCGGTGGGCGCCGTCAGCGCTGCCAGAAAATGCGGTCGCCGTATGTCTCGATGAGCGCCGCGTTCCACTCGTGTCCGCCGTCCACGTTGCCAGAGCGCAGCATGGGCGGCGTGATGCCGCGCCGCGCGAGCGTGACAGCGGCCGTCGCCACCACGGCCTGGAGCAGGGCGCTCGTCACGACCGTCGAGGCGGGGGCGAACGGCGCCGGGATGCCCGGCGCCGTCAGTTCCGCGTCGCCGACGGCGATCCTGGAGTCCAGGACCACGTCGCAGTGGTCCTTGAGGAAGGTCCCGGACGCGTTGCGCGGGGTGGTCTCCTTCGCGTATGCGACCGATGTGACGCCGATGACCGTGAGCCCGAGCGAGCGGGCGTGCCGGGCCATCTCCACCGGCAGCGCGTTGCGCCCCGAGAGGGAGACGACGACGAGCAGATCCCCGGCCCGGGCCGGGGAGGTGTCGAGGGCGACCCTGGCGAGCCCCTCGACCTGTTCCAGGGCCGAGCCGAGGGTCGCGGGCATGACGTCGACACCGACCGTGCCGGGGACCGCGAGCAGATTGACCAGAGCGAGTCCGCCGGCCCGGTAGACCAGGTCCTGGGCGGCCAGCGAGGAGTGGCCGGCGCCGAAGGCGAAGATCCGGCCACCGGCCGCGACGGTGTCGGCCAGGGCGGTGCCTGCGGCGGCGATCGGTCCGCTCTCGCCGTCGCGCACGCGCTGGAGCAAAGCGATGGCGGCGTCGAAATACCGCTCTGCGTACTGTCCGTCCGGATCACTCATGCCGAGGACCCTCCAGCGCTGCCGGGGCCGGTGTCAACCATGCCGGGGCCGGTTGTCGGCGCGATGCGTCAGAATTGGTGCAGGGCCACGCACCAGCCATCGAGGGGCACGCATGTCAGGACTCATTGACACTACGGAGATGTATCTCCGCACCATCCTGGAGCTGGAGGAGGAGGGTGTGGTCCCCATGCGCGCCCGAATCGCCGAGCGGCTGGATCAGAGCGGTCCCACCGTCAGCCAGACAGTGGCGCGGATGGAGCGGGACGGGCTCGTGCACGTCGCGGGGGACCGGCACCTGGAGCTGACGGCGGAGGGCCGCCGGATCGCGACCCGGGTGATGCGCAAGCACCGGCTGGCCGAGTGCCTGCTGGTCGACGTGATCGGCCTGGAGTGGGAGCACGTGCACGCGGAGGCGTGCCGCTGGGAGCACGTGATGAGCGAGGCGGTCGAGCGCCGCGTCCTGGAGCTGCTGCGGCACCCGACGGAGTCGCCGTACGGCAACCCCATCCCGGGCCTGGAGGAACTGGGCGAGAAGGACGGCGCCGACCCCTTCCTGGACGAGGGCATGGTCAGCCTGGCCGAGCTCGACCCGGGGCCGGCCGGCTCCAGTGTGGTCGTACGGCGGATCGGCGAGCCGATCCAGACGGACGCGCAGCTGATGTACACACTGCGGCGGGCCGGTGTGCAGCCGGGCGCCGTGGTGAGTGTGACGCAGTCGGCGGGCGGTGTGCTGGTCGGCAGCGGGGGAGAGGCGGCCGAGCTGACCTCGGAGGTCGCCTCGCACGTCTTCGTGGCCAAGCGGTAGCCGAGCCGCCGGCCGAGCGGGGCGACGGGCGGTGCGGGGGCCGGGGTGTCGGTCAAGGGGGCCTGGACGGCGTCCTGGACGGGATCCTGGACGGGGGCCTGGAGGGGGCCTGGACGGTTCGGGGGCCCCGGCGCTTTGCGGCGCCGGGGCCCCTCCTCCCCTGTCCCTCCCCTGGGGCTCCCCTGGAGCCACCCGGAACCCCGAGCTTCCCGGGTGGGTCCCCGCGGTCCGTCTTCCCCTCCGTACCGCGTCCCGCTGGAGTCCTCCCCTCGGCGTGAGCCCCCAATCCTTGAGCGTTGTCACTCGAAAGAGCGGTGTTGCGCGCGTGAAGAGGCGTTTCGAACCTGAGTTCGATAGCGTGATTGTTCAGTCCAGTCACGAAGGGGGTGCGGCACATGGCCAGGCGCATCGAGATCAGCGGAGCGGACTCCGTCCCGCTGTCCGCGTGGGAGTACGCCGCACATCCCGTCCCCGCGCCCTCGCCCCCCGAAGGCACCGCAGGCCTCCCCGCTGCCCCGGGCTCCACCCCGCTTCCTGACCCGGCCGCCGCCCCGGTCGCCGACCTGCCTTCCGGCATTCGGGGCCGCCCCGGGGTGCTGCTTCTGCACGGCCTGATGGGCCGCGCCTCGCACTGGTCCGGTACCGCCCGCCGGCTCACCCCCCGGTATCGAGCCGTCGCGCTCGACCAGCGCGGCCACGGCAGCAGCGGCAAGCCCGAGGGGCCGTATTCGCGGGAGGCGTACGTCTCGGATGCCGAGGCGGCGATCGAACAGCTCGGGCTCGGCCCCGCCGTTCTCATCGGCCACTCCATGGGCGCCCTCACCGCCTGGCAGCTCGCCGCCCGCCGTCCGGACCTGGTGAGCGCGGTGATCATCTGCGACATGCGCGCCTCAGCCCTGGGCGAGGAGAGCCAGCACGCCTGGGAGGAGTGGTTCGAGAGCTGGCCGCTGCCCTTCGTCTCGCTCGACGCCGCCCGCCGCTGGTTCGCCGAGGACGACCCCTGGGTGGAGGCACCCCGGCCCACCCGCGGCGAGTTCTTCGCCGAGCTGATGGAACAGCGCGCCGACGGCTGGTGGCCCGTCTTCGCCCGCCGCCACATGCTCAGCTCCCGTGAGCCCTGGGTGTCGGACTCGCACTGGGAGGAGCTGTCCCAGGTGCGCTGCCCCGCCCTCGTGGTGCGCGGCTGGGACGGTGAACTGGGCCGCGCCGAGGCCCAGGAGATGGTCCGCGTCCTTCCCCGCGGGTCCTACGCCGAGATACCGGACGCCGGCTATCTCCTGCCCTGGGATCAGCCCGGTCCCTGGTACGAGGCCGTCGAAAGCTTCCTCGCGGAGGTGGCCGGGGCCGCCGGCAGCGCCGGGACGGCCCGGGTCTGACGCGGCCGGGTCCGACGCGGCCGCGGGCCGCCCCGGCGGCGCCGGACCGGGCTCAGCCCCTGCCGACCGCGGCCAGGATCTCCGGCAGCCGCCGCGCCAGCCGGGGCGCGGCGAAGCGCAGCCCGGCGACGGCCAGCCCGGCTCCGTAGAGAGCGCCGGCGGGGAGGGCGAGCCACAGCAGGCCGTGCTGCCCGGACAGGTGCAGGGTGATGACGAGGGCGAGTTCGGGCGCGGCCAGGAGGGCGCCGGCCGCACCACCGGCCAGCAGGCTGAGGGTGGCCAGTCCGCCCTGGCCCGGGGCGGCGTTGCCGCCACCGAAGCGGGTCTCCTGAGGCATGGAGTAGGGGAAGCGGACGCTGGTGCAGGCACCGGTGGCGATGAGCGCGCCGAGCAGCGCCAGCGACAGCCCGAGGACCTCGGGGACGGCGTCCGCGCGGTGCAGGAGTAGCGCCGCGCCCACCGTCACCAGGACGACGTACGGGATCGTGACGCCCGCGATGACGGCCGCCCGTCCGCGCAGCTCGGCGCGGGCGTCGTCGGGCGATGCGATCGTCGCGGCCACCGTCCAGAAGGCGGAGCCGTCACCACCGAACTGGTTGTACATCTGCAGGCCGAGCAGCGCGGCGGCCCAGCAGGTGGTGTAGACGCTGCCGTGCTGCACGGCCGCGACAGCCGGCAGCAGCAGGCCCACGGCCAGGGCCGTGGCCCAGGCGGCCTTGGCCCGGGGATCGCGCCAGGCGTAGCGGAACTGACGCTCCATGACGGTGCCGGTGCGTCCGGCGGGCAGCAGCCGGTGCAGCCCGGTCGGACGGCTGCTGACGGTGGCGGCGGCCAGCGTGGAGGCGTCCGGGGTGACCATCAGCCGGTGCAGGCTGCGGTGCCACCACACCAGGACGGCGCCCAGCACCGCGGCCACATACACGAGCTGGCCCACCGCCTGCCCGTACGAGCCGTGCGCCGCCGACCGTACGGCGTCCAGCGCCGGGGCGGGCGGGATCCAGCGCAGGACGGAGTCGATCGAGGCGATCCGGCGCAGGCCGCCGGAGGAGGACAGCGAGGACACCGCGAGGTTGACCAGTTGCACGCCGACCGCGACGAACAGCCCGCTGAGCACGGCCAGGTCGCGGCCCTTGCGGCTGGTGAGCAGCCGGGTGTTGCCCGCCGCCACGGCCCGCGACAGCGCGACGCACAGCAGCAGCACCAGCGGTACGGCCACGGCGGCGGCCACCACCGACGCCGCGCCGTCCGTGAGGGCGACGGCCGCACCCACGGTGACCAGCAGGGTGGCCAGCGGGCCGACGCCGACCAGCGACGACACCAGCAGGGCCGTGACCAGCGGGCGAGGGCGCAGCGGCAGCATCGCCAGCCGGGTCGGGTCGAGGGTGTCGTCGCCGCCGAAGAGGAACAGCGGCATGACGGCCCAGCCCAGGGCGAGGGCGACGGCGAGCGCGGCGGCGGCCGTCGGCGCGTGCTCGTTGCCGTGCAGCAGGATGAGCCCGGCAGTCGTGGCGAGGGCGTAGAGCAGGGAGAAGAGCGTGCCGAGGACCCAGCCGACGGTGCGGCCGGTCGACTGGCGCAGGCCGTTGCGGATGACCGCCAGCTTCAGCCGGACGAAGGTGCCGGTCAGGCCGGTCACCCCCGACGCTCCGGTGCCGCGGAGCCGCCCGAGCCGCCCGAGCCGCCCGGTCCACCCGCGTCGCCGGAGTCGCCGGAGTCGCCGGAGCTTTCGGAGCCGCCCGGTCCGCCCAGCCAGTCGAGATCCTCGCCGCTGATCCGCCCGGTCGCCCCGACCAGGGCGAGGAAGGCGTCCTGCAGGGTGGGTGCCTCGCCGCGCACGTCGGCGAGCGGTCCCTGCGCGACGATCCGGCCGGCGGCCATCACCGCGACCCAGTCGCACAGGCTCTCCACCAGCTCCATGACGTGCGAGGAGAACACCACCGTCGCCCCGGACCGCGTGTAGCGCTCCAGTACGCCCCGGATGACCTGGGCCGACACCGGGTCGACGCCCTCGAACGGCTCGTCCAGGAACAGCACTTCGGGGTTGTGCAGCAGCGACGCCGCGAGGCCGATCTTCTTGCGCATGCCGGTGGAGTAGTCGACCACCAGCTTGTGCTGGGCCGCCGTCAGATCCAGCACGTCGAGCAGTTGGGCGGCGCGGCGGTCGGTCTCGGCGCCGGGGATGCCGCGCAGCCTGCCCGTGTAAGCCAGCAGCTCGCGCCCGCTGAGCCGCTCGAACAGCCGCAGCCCCTCGGGCAGTACACCGATCCGCGCCTTGACGGCGACCGGATCCCGCCAGACGTCCGCGCCGCCGATCTCCACGGTGCCGCCGTCGGGGCGCAGCAGCCCGGTGATCATGGACAACGTGGTGGTCTTCCCGGCGCCGTTGGGCCCGACCAGGCCGATGAAGCGCCCGGCCGGCAGCGTCAGATCGACGCCGGCCACCGCCACCTGCTGACCGAACCGCTTCCACAGCCCTCGCGTCACAACATCATTCGGCACGGGCCCAGCGTACGGCCGCCCGCGCGAGACCCGCCGTCCCGTGTGCCGTCAGCGGCCGCGCGATGCCGCCGCCTCGCGCCCGCACGCGTACGCCAGCGGGCTCAGCAGCTCCGCCGCGTCCGGCAGCCAGCGGTTGAGAGCGGTCGGCCGGCGGGCCCACTGCACGGACGACCCGCCGGCGAGCCGGGTCGGTGGCGCCGGCACGTAGCCGCCCTCGCCGTGCACCGTGAGGTCGAGGGACTCGGGCGGCCAGCCGAGGCGGCGCAGCAGGTCGGGGACCTTGGCGGCGGCGCCGGGCAGCACGAGGAAGACCAGCCGGCGGGTGGGGGTGGACAGCACCGGGCCGGGCGGCAGGTCCATCCGCTCCATCCGGGCCAGGGCCAGGCAGCCGGCCGACTCGGTGACGTCGATGGCGTCGAAGGTCCGTCCCGTCGGCAGCAGGACCGAGGAGCGCGGTTCCTCCGTCCACATCCGCCGTACGGTCACGGTGCCGCCCGTCTGCGCCGCCCAGTCGGGGCGGTTGGGGTGTGCGCCGGGCGCTCCGCAGCGCGGCTCCCCGCACGAGCAGCGTGCGCCGGAGCGGGGGTCGTCCCGGAGCCAGGCGCCGGGGAGTACGTCCCAGTGCCGCTCCTCGACGTATCGCACCGCCGCTTCGAGCAGTTGGCCGTCGGTCGTGATGGTGTCTTCCACGACCTTCACAACTGTGCCGCTGTACATGGGTTACGGGCAGTTACGCGCGTAGGGCACCGAAGCGGTCTCATAACGGGCGCACGGGTGCACGGGCGGGGGCGCGCAGGAGAGACGTCCCCATGATCCGGGTAATCACCCTTGGGTGCGTAGACATGCATCACGACGCAAATAAACGAGATTGCGGCGAATTCGGAGGCCGTGCCCCGGGCATGGATCTTGACGATGCCGGAGCCGCGGCAGTGAATGAGGGGGACCCCATGGCCGCACGTCCGCTCGTGGCGCGGCAGCCGAACGAACGGTTGCAGGCGCTGATCCAGGAAGCAGGCTGTTCCAACGCCGGGTTGGCCCGCCGGGTCAACATGTGCGGTGCCGAACACGGCCTCGACCTGCGCTACGACAAGACCTCGGTGGCCCGTTGGCTGCGTGGACAGCAGCCGCGCGGACGCGCCCCGGCCGTCATCGCCGAGGCCATCGGCCGCAAGCTCGGCCGTACGGTCACCATCGACGAGATCGGCATGGCCAACGGCAAGAACCTGGCGACCGGGGTCGGTCTGCACTTCTCGCCCACGGTGCCGGGCGCCATCGAGCAGGCCTGCGAGCTGTGGCGCAGCGACGTCGGCCGCCGCGACTTCCTGACCGGCTCCACGGTCGCGGCCTCCGCCCTCGTCGAGCCCAGCCGCGACTGGCTGATCACCCGCGCCGACGGCGCCGTCGCCCGCGCGGGCGGGCCCCGGGTCGGCATGTCCGACGTGGAGGCGGTGCGGGCCACCACCCGGGCCCTCACCGATCTCGACCACCGGTTCGGCAGCGGGCACGTCCGCCCGATCGTCGTGCACTACCTCAACAGCGTCGTCTCCGGGCTGCTCGCGGGCTCCTACCGGGAGTCGACCGGCCGGCTGCTCTTCGCGGCGGTCGCCAGACTGACCGAGCTGGCCGGGTACATGGCCGTCGACACCGGCCAACCGGGCCTGGCCCAGCGCTACTACATCCAGGCCCTGCGCCTGGCCCAGGCCGCCGGGGACCGTGCGTACGGCGGCTATGTGCTCGCCGCCGGGATGAGCCATCTCGCCGCCCAGCTCGGCAACCCGCGCGAGATCGCCCAACTCGCCCGTGCCGCGCAGGAAGGCACCCGGGGTCAGGTCACTCCCACCGCCCAGGCGATGTTCTACGCCGCCGAGGCCCGGGGGCACGCGCTGCTGGGCGACGCCCGGGCCTGCGCGGCGGTCGCCGGCCAGGCGGTCGAGGCTCTGGAGCGCAGCGATCCGGACGACGACCCCGACTGGATCGCCCACTACAGCCAGGCCTATCTCGCCGACGAACTCGCCCACTGCCACCGCGATCTCGCCCAGCCCGTCCTGGCCGTGCGCCGCGCCGAGGAGGCCCTGGCCGGTCACGGCTCCGGCAAGGTCCGGCGCCGGGCGATCGGTCTGCTGGTCCTGGCCCAGGCCCAGGTCCAGCAGCGCGAGATCGAGCAGGCCTGCCACACCGGCACCCAGGCCGTCGAACTCCTCGGCGGCCTGCGGTCCACCCGTGGCGCCGAATACCTCGACGACCTGCGCCAACGGCTGGAGCCGTACGCCCAGGAGGCCGTGGTCCGTGAGTTCGGCGCGCGGCTGGAGGAGCAGGAGATGGCCGCCTAGCCGTCCTCGTACGGAATCGTTACGGGACCGACACCGGTCGGCCGGAGGGCCCCGGCCAGCCCAATTGGGCGGATATGGAGTGCGATCGGGGCGCCCGGCCGGATTCCTCCGCCCGGAGGCGTGGTGGGCCGCGAACGCGACCCGGTAGCGTGAGCCGACGATTCCGTACGTGCGTGGAGGCAGGAGTTCCGGTGAGGCACAGCGGGCGCGGTGAGGATACGCCGGAGGTGCGTGAGGGCGTTGTGCTGCCCCCGCACAGTGAGCCGTGGGACGTGGCGCCGGTCGGCGGTCAGCCCTGGGGCCAGCCGCAGCAGGCCCCACAGGACCCACAGGACCCACGCGTCGCCCCACAGGCTGCCCAGACGCCGCAGATTCCCCAGGGCACCTACTCGCCGTTCGACGGGTACATGCCGCAGCAGCAGCCGCAGCAGTTCATGCCCCAGTCCGACGGCGACGCCACCCAGATGTTCCCGCCCTACCCGCAGGCCCCGGCCGCCCCTGCGCCGGCTCCCGGACCGGCGGACGCGACGCAGATGCTGCCTCCGTATCCGCAGGCCATGCCGCCCGTGACGGACGCCACGCAGGTGCTGCGGCCGGTACCCGCGCAGCCGCAGCCCGAGGTCGTCTTCGAGCCGACCCAGCATCTGCCGCGGTTCGACGAGTACGGCTACCCGGCGCAGGCCCAGGCCGAACAGCCGCCGCCGCAGGACGACTTCGCGCACCTCTACCGGCAGGACGGCCCCCCGCCCGCCGCCCAGCCGGCCTTTCAGCCGCAACAGCCTTATCAGCAGCAGCCGTACCAGCAGCCCCCGCAGCAACAGCAGCAGCAGTCCTACGAGCCGCCGCCCGCCGGCCGCAAGAAGCTGTCCCCCGCGGTGCTGATCGGCATCGTGGTGGTCGGCTGCGCGGTGGTGGGCCTGGCGGCGGGAGCCGTCTTCAGCGGCGGCGGGGACGACGAGCAGGCGTCGGCGGGGTCGCCGTCGGCCTCGGCCGGCACCTCCGCGTCCGCGTCGCCGGGCTCGGGCGGCGGCGAGAGCGCGGCGGAGCAGCAGGCGAAGAAGCTGGACGCGCTGCTCAAGACCAGCGGCAGCAGCCGCAGCTCGGTGGTCAGGGCCGTGTCGAACATCCAGTCCTGCCAGAACGTGACCTCGGCCGCCTCCGACCTGCGCGCGGCCGCGACCCAGCGCAAGAACCTGGTCACCCAGCTCGGCGGCCTCTCGGTCGACAAGCTCCCGGACCACCAGAAGCTCACCGCCGCCCTCACCAAGGCCTGGAACGCCTCCGCCGAGGCGGACAACCACTACGCGTCCTGGGGCGACCAGGTGGCCGGCAACAGCGGCAAGTTCTGCAAGCACGGCTCGGCCCGCAACAGCGGCCAGAGCGCCGCCGGCGCCCGGTCCAGCGGCACCGCCTCGCAGAACAAGAACACCGCCGTCAAGCTGTGGAACGCCATCGCCAAGCAGTACGGCCTGACGCAGCGCTCGGCCACCCAGCTCTGAGGCCGCTCAGTCGCGCGGTGCGTCCTCCAGCGTCCCGGTCACATCGGTGAAGCCCTTGCGCACCGCGACCAGGCGTCCGTCGGAGACCACCTGGTAGGTGACCTTGCCGTTGGACATCCGGGGATGGTCCTGCACGGCGACCATGTCCTTGTCCCGCCAGCCGAGGCTGGGCGTCAGGCCGCCGGTGGAGATGCCGTGGGCGTTGTCCAGGGCGTGCTTGAGCGAGGTGGCGTCCACGCTGCGGTCGGCGCCCATGGACTCGATGACGCTGGTCAGGACGGTGTAGGCGATCCACGTGGTCTGCGCGCCGGGGTCGTCGGCGTCGATCCGGTTGTCGCCGAAGGCATAGGTGGTGACGGCCTTCTTCATCGGGGCCCAGCGCGCGTCGGACGCCGGCGGGTACCAGCCGGTGACGTAGGCGCCCTCCAGGGGGCCGGTGGCGCCGCCGCTGCCGTCGACCGTCGACTGCTGCACGCTGCCGAGAACGGAGGCGATCCGGGCCTTGGGCGCGCTCTTCTGGCCCGTGCCGGGATCGGTGACGGTCACGCGGCGGAAGGAGTCGAAGAAGGTCGGGGTCTTCTCGCCGAGCACGGCGGTGACGCACCGGTCGGCCCCGTCCTTGCCGTCGCCGATCGCCTGCTCGGCGGTCGCGGTGTAGTCCGTGGAGTTCTCGGCGGCGCGCACATCGGTGGCGTCCGGGCGGCCGCCCGCGTGCAGCCCGGCGTCCAGGAACGCCGGGAACTGGTCGCCGGCCGCGGTGTCGGGCCGTACGAGAACGACCGAGGAGCACTTGGGGGCCAGCTGGCGGCCGTTGCCCGCGAGCAGTGTGGTCAGGCCGCCGTTGACCGGATAGGACAACGGGCTGTCGAACTCGTCGTCGGTGACGCCGAATCCGCCGAGGTACGGGATGCCCTCGGCCTCCAGCGCGGACAGATAGGTGGAGCTGTACTGGCTGTACGAGCCGACGACCGCCGCCACCCGCTCGTCCACGGCGCGCTGCGCGCAGGCGGCGGCACCGGAGCTGCTGTTGTGCTCGTTGCAGGTGATGACCTTCAGGGTGCGGCCGTTGATGCCGCCCTTGGCGTTGACGTACTTGGCGTACGCCTTCGCCATCGCGGGCATCCCCGGCATGTTGGAGGCGTCCGTCTTCTCCGGAGCCCAGGTCATGACAAGGACGGTCCTCGGGGAGTCCCCCGCGCTCCCCGGGATCACGCCACAGCCGGCGAGCAGCAGGGCACTGGACATGGCGGTGCTCAGCAGTACGGTCCTGGACGGCATGAACGTGAAGATTCCGCCTCGGTCCCAACGCAGGGGTGAACGCTGGGAAACAGAGAGTAATCATCACATGAACAGCCTGTGCTCACCGGGGCGGAACCCGGGCGGAACCGGGGCAGAACCGGGGCGAAACCGGAGACCCGTACGATCGTGCATCGTGCAGAGTCAGCAAAAGTCTTCCCGCCGAGGTACCCGCTCATCCACGATGGGTGGCATGCCGCTCAATGACATGCCCTGGTGGCGCTGGCGGGCCAATGTGCGCTCGGCGTTGCACATGATCAGCGATCCGGTCTTCCAGCAGGAGTGCTGGCTGGCCGGACGGCCGGGGTATGGCGACGTCACGGATGCCGTGTACCGGCTCGTCGAGGACACCTGGCTCGACAACTGGTCCGCCGAGAAGTACGTCGGGACGATCTTCCGCGACTCGCAGGAGGCCGCGATGGTCGATGTCACGGTGCTGCGCGTGCTGAAGATCCTGCACCAGGTCGGCGCCGACGCCCCGATCGCCACCTATCTGGAGCATCACGCCTGGCCGGAGGCGGTACGGGCCGCGCGTGAGGCCCATGTGCGCCTCGCCGAGGCCGACGGGGACGACCCGGACACCCCGCCGCGCTCGCTGGAGCTGCTGAAGATCTACACCCGCAGCGCCTGAGGCCGTACCGCCTGGCGGACGGCTTTGGCCCGGCACAAGGGCCATATGCGACGCTAGCCCCGTGAACGAGTCGAAGTCGAAGCCCGAGCAGTACGTCCTGACCCTGTCGTGCCCCGACAAACAGGGCATTGTGCACGCCGTGTCGAGCTACCTGTTCATGACCGGGTGCAACATCGAGGACAGCCAGCAGTTCGGCGACCACGACACCGGTCTGTTCTTCATGCGGGTGCACTTCTCGGCCGACGCGCCGGTCACCGCGGACAAGCTGCGGGCCAGTTTCGCGGCGATCGGTGACGCCTATCACATGGAGTGGCAGATCCATCAGGCCGAGGAGCGGATGCGGATCGTCCTCATGGTCAGCAAGTTCGGGCACTGCCTGAACGACCTGCTGTTCCGCACCCGGATCGGCGCCCTGCCGGTGGAGATCGCCGCGGTGGTCTCCAACCACACCGACTTCCAGGAACTGGTCGGCTCCTACGGCGTGCCCTTCCACCACATCCCGGTGACGAAGGACAACAAGGCGGAGGCGGAGGCGGAGCTTCTCGCGCTGGTGGAGAAGGAGCGCGTCGAACTGGTCGTGCTCGCCCGCTACATGCAGGTGCTCTCGGACCACCTCTGCAAGGAGCTGTCCGGCAAGATCATCAACATCCACCACTCCTTCCTGCCGAGCTTCAAGGGCGCCAAGCCCTACCACCAGGCGCACGCGCGCGGTGTGAAGCTGATCGGTGCCACCGCGCACTACGTCACCGCCGACCTCGACGAGGGGCCGATCATCGAGCAGGAGGTCGAGCGGGTCGGGCACGAGGTGACCCCCGAGCAGCTGGTCGCCATCGGCCGTGACGTCGAGTGCCAGGCACTGGCGCGCGCGGTGAAGTGGCACAGCGAGCGCCGGGTGCTGCTCAACGGCCGCCGTACGGTCGTCTTCGCCTGAACCCGGGCCCCCTCCCCGGGCCCCGGCCCCGCCGCGGTCCGGTCCTAGAGTCGCGACAGGCTCGCCGCCGCGAACAGCACGTCCCGGATCGCCGCCAGGTCGCCCTTCGCGCCGGTGGCGATCCGTTCGGGTTCGAGGTGGCCCGCGGTGAGCTGGCAGAAGTCGATCTGGTCGACGGCGATCTCGGCGACGATGTTGTTCTCGGAGGCCACCGCGCCCGGGGAGTCCAGCGAGATGTTCCACCGGCCGCCGCCGGGACCCTCGACATGCAGGTGCAGCGCGCGTCCCGGTGAGCCCGCGGCGACCAGCCTGGCCGCGGAGACGGCCAGTCCCGCCCTGCGCCGTTCGGCTATCGCGGTGGGGAGCATGCGGGCGGCGAGGTCGATCATCCGGTTGAGATGGCGCGGGGCCGGAGGCTTGTACGGATAGTCCAGGGCCGTGGCGATGTCCTCGGCGTGGATCCAGCACTCGAAGGCCCGGTCTATCAGGGCGTCACGCATCGGCATCGTGAAGTCCTCGTAGTCGACGGGCAGTCCGCCGGTGCCGGAGCCCGCGAAGGACAGGGTGCGCACGATGGTGCGGGTCTGGTTACGCCACTTGTCGCGCACGAACGACGGCGGGTGGTGCTTGCAGCGCTCGCCGGCCAGCTCGGTGCGGGCCAGCATGGTGCGGGGCTGGTCGCCGGGGCCGAGCGGGTCGTCCAGGCCGAGGGAGGTGGCGACGATGCCGTCGACCGAGCCGAGGTGGGCCAGCACGCCGCAGAGGGTCAGCACCCGCTCGCCGTGCGCCCAGAACAGCCTGATCGGCACATTCCACTCAGGCTCGCCCAGATCCCCGAGGAAGGCGTCGAGCCGGGCGGTCTCGGCGTCGTAGGGCGCGGCCCACTCGGGGACCGGGATCCGGGCCGGGCGGCGGCCGAGGCAGTTCTCCAGGACCCGGGCGCGCAGCAGCGGGTCGAGGTCCAGGGACTCCTCCTGGTGCAGCAGCCCCACCGCGTCCCGAAGGCGGAGCGCTTCCTCCGCGCAGGCGGCGCAGTCGGTGAGGTGTGCCTCGACGGCGTTGGCCTCGTCGCGCGAGCAGGCCGAGAGTGCCCAGGCGCCGAGCAGGGACCGCAGAGTGTTGTGGTCGTACGCCGGCATGAGGGGCGGGGCGAACGGTTCGGAGAAGCCGGGGCCGGACACTGCGGGATGGTGGACATCCGGCCCGCCCGGCCCGCCCGGCCCGTCAGGTTCGTCAGGTCTGTCAGGTCTGTCCGGCGGACCGGACGAACCGGGCGACTGCCGGCGGGGCGGCCCGGCCGGTTCCGGTACGGCGGGGAGTGTGCCCGCGTCCTCGGCTGCCTCGCGCGGCTGTGGCACCCGGGGCAGCGGGGTGCCGCCGTGGGAGGGCGTGTCGCCGTTGTCGGCCGGGCCGTTCACAGCAGCCTTCCCCGTCCTCGGCCGTGCGGCCCGTTGAGTTGTGCGGGCTGGTCCATGGCCGTGGACAGCAGCTGCAGCCCGAGCCGCAGTCTGCGCCGGGCCTCGTCCTCGGTGACGCCCAGGTCGGCGGCGGTCTGCCGGTAGTCCAGGCGATGGCGGTAGGCCCGGTCGAGGGCTTCTCGCAGCGGGGCCGGCATGGAGGTCACGATGTAGTCGGCGCGGGCCGCCGCGGTCGCTTCACGCACCCTGGCCTCGACCTCCTCCGGTGTGCCCTCGCCGGTGTTCTCGGACTGCCGCAGGCGGTGCACCGCCTGCCGCTGGGTGAGACCGGCGATCCAGGAGCGCAGCGAGCCGTGCTTGGGATCGTAGGCGTCCGGATTCTCCCAGACGTAGCCGAAGACCTCGCGGGTGATCTGGGCGGCGGCGTCCTCGTCGTCCATCACGCGGTGCGCGAGGCTGTGCACGAGCGAGGCGAACCGGTCGTACAGCTCGCCGAGGGCGGCCTCCTCGCCCCGGGCCAGCCGCTGCTGCATCTTGCGGTCCCATCGAGGTGGTGCGGGTGTCACCATGCGGCTGTCCCCCTGATCCCCCTCATCGGCCTTGTCCTCAGATCGAATGTAACCGCCGGTTCCGACGGCGTACGCCCCTTTGCGGCAACCTGCTGCCAGAACAGACCGGTTTTGATAATGCGTTATGCGGGTGTGACCGGATGCTTGCGCCAACGGCCTGCAGGCAGGGCATAAAGTCGTTGGACCCACTGCCGGACGAAAGGCAGGACAGTGGCGCTGAAGGTAACGCAGGCCGAACACGGCGGCTGGGCGGTGGTTTCCGTAGCGGGCGAGATGGACCTCGTGACCTCGCCCGCGGTCCGCCAGCATGTGCACGACGCGGTGGCGGACGGCCGCCGGGACATCGTTCTCGACCTCGCGGATGTACGGTTCTGCGACTCCAGCGGGGTCGGCGTCCTGATCGCCGCCCGCCGTCTGATGCGCTCCTGCGCGGGCCGGCTGCGGCTGATCCTGCCGCCCGACGGGGGTCTGGACGGCTCGCACGTCAACCGGGTCCTGTCGGCGCTGGGGGTGCGCCGCCTCTTCGAGGTCTTCCCCGACCTCGCCGCGGCCACAGACGACGCGGCCAGCCCGCTGTCGGCCTAGGCTCCCGAACGCCCGGCCGTCGGTGCGGGCAGCCGCCCCCGGGTCAGGAATCGGGGCCGGCCGGCGCCGGGCCCAGAGTGGTGGTGCCGATCGCGGCCCGGTGGCCGAGTCCGGTGCGGTAGGCGTCGAGCGCCGCCTCGACACGGCCCGTACGGCGGAAGAGATCGCCCAGGAGCCGGCAGATGTCGGCCAGGTCCCCGGCGGCGCCGGCCCGTTCGAGCAGGGCCAGGGCGGAGACGTAGTGCTCCTCGGCCGTCTCGTGGTCGCCGCGCTCGTCCGCCAGCAGGCCGAGCAGGCGGTGCGCGCCACCCGCGTGGACGGCGCCGCGCCACGGGGTGAGTTCGTTCAGCAGCGCCTGCAGCAGGCGCTCGGCCTCCGGGCCCTTGCCACGGCGCCGCAGTACGTCGGCGAGTTCGACCTCCACCTGGACGGTGAAGAGCACCGCGTTGCCCGCGGCGAGCATGTCGCGGGCGGTGCGCAGTTCGCGTTCGGCCTGTTCGAGGTCGCTGTCCTGCGCGTGGACGTATCCGCGCATCCAGTGGCAGTGGGCCAGGTCGGTGTGGAGTTCCAGCCGCTGGAAGATCTCCTGGGCCTTGGCCAGCGAGGTCTCCGCCTCGCCGGTGCGGCCGGCGACTATCAGGGTGCGAGCGATGCTGCGGTGCATCAGGGCGACGAGCGCGGGGTCGGTGGCGGCGGGCGCGAGGTTGAGTGCCTGCTCGGCGGCGCGGGCGGCGCGGGCGTAGGCGCCGAGATCGGTGTAGGGGCCGATGGCCGCGACGTGGAGCAGCAGCAGTGCGCCGGGGTCGGGGTACTCGTCGAGCTCCAGCCGGGCGATGGCCTGCTCTAACAGGTGGGAGGCGTAGCGGACCTCCCCTGCGAGCAGGTGGGAGACCGCCCTTCCGCGTACCGCCGCGGCGAGCTGCGCGGCGGGGCCGTCCGCGAAGTGCTCCTCGGCGGCGGCGAAGTGCTCGCGTGCCTGGTTGAGTTCCCCGGCGTCCAGGGCTGCTTCGCCGAGCCGTAGCCGGGCGAGAGGTTGTTCCGCGTCGGCCTCCGCCGCGGATATCTCCGTCATGCGCAGGAGGGTACAGCCGCCGTGTTGCGCGTGGGCACCGGTTGAAACCCCTGGCTGTGTCAGCTTTTCGCAAAGCGTTCGCGCAGCTTGTATTTGAGTACTTTGCGCAGGGTTTCGTTGCGCGGCAGGGCCTCCACGATCTCCAGCTGTTCGGGCAGTTTGTGGGTGGCGAGACCCGCCTCGCGCAGATACGCCGTGATCTCGCCGAGGCCGACCGGCCCGGCGCCGACGGGCTGTTCGACGACCGCGCAGACGCGCTCCCCGCGTTCGGGGTCGGGCAGACCGATGACGGCGGCGTCGGCGACGCCGGGGTGTGCGTAGAGCAGTTCCTCGATCTCCCGGGCGGAGATGTTCTCGCCCTTGCGGATGATGATGTCCTTCAGCCGGCCGGTGAGGACGAGGTAGCCGTCGTCGGTGAGCCGGCCCAGGTCGCCGGTGCGGAACCAGCCGTCGGCGTCGAAGGCCTCGGCGGTGAGCAGTGGATCGGTGTACCCCTGACAGACGGCTTCCCCGCGCAGCCGGACCTCGCCGTCGACGATGCGGATGCGCATGGACGCCGGGGGGCGGCCCTCGGTGGTGGCCAGCCGTTCCTCGGGGTCGTGCGGCGAGCCCATGGTGATCATCGGGGCCTCGGTCATGCCGTAGCCGTGGGTGAGCCGGCAGCCGAGTTCGCGGACGATCTCGTGGTGGAGCTCGGGCGGCTTGGGGGCGCCGCCGCCGGAGAGCAGCCGCAGGGTGGGGATCAGCTTCTCGCCGGGGGGCAGTCTGCGCTGCTCGGCGAGGAAGAGGGAGTAGAAGGCGGTGCTGCCGCCGGCCATGGTGACGCCGTGCCGCCGATAGGCGTCGAGGCAGTCGGGCAGCGCGAACTTCTCCAGGAGCAGCGCCGGGAAGCCGTAGAGCAGCAGCATGACGAGGTAGTCGGGGCCGCCGATGTGGGCGTAGGGGAAAGCGATCGAGCCGACGTCGTCGGGGCGCATCTCCAGGGCGTGGGCGAGGCAGGAGCCGCCCGCGATCAGGCTGCGGTCGGTGTGCAGCACGCCTTTGGGCTCCGAGGTGGTGCCCGAGGTCCAGTAGATCCAGCGGACGGCGTCGCTCTCCCCGGGGCCGTCGGTGCGGGAGGTCTGCCCGGTGGGCGGGTCGGGCAGCAGCGCCGGGTCCCCCTCGGGGAGCCGGTCGTAGGCCGTGATCAGCTGTGGCGGCTCGGGGAGTTCCCGGAAGACGCGGTGGGCCATCGCGGTGAAGTCGAACCCGCGCCACTGGCCGGGCACGGCGAAGAAGCCGGCCTGGGTCCGGCGGAGGATGTGGGTGACCTCGCGGTCCCGGTAGATGGGGATCACGGGGGTCTGGACGGCGCCGAGCCGGGCGAGGGCAAGGGACAGTACGACGCTCTCGATGCGGGTCGGCAGCTGCCAGGCGAACCTGCTGCCGGGCCGCACGCCCAGCTCGTACAGGCCGGCCGCCACCCGCTCGGCGCGGTCGGCCAGTTCGCCGAAGGTCAGCTGCCGGTCCTCGGTGTCGATCAGTACGGGTGCCTGCGGGCTCGCGGCCGCGCGGCCCGCGACGAGTGCCCAGAAGGTGGGCGAGTCACTGAGGGCCCTGACGGTGTCGTCCACGGCTTGCCTCCCCGGCTATTTGCTGACGGTCAGTCAGATCTGCTTCGTCCGGAGCGTAGGACCGCCCGGTGTGCGGGTCCAGAGGCGGGGCGGCCACTTCGCGCATGGACGGCCGTCCTGGCGGGGCGTACCTTGGATCTGACGGATAGTCAGATACGTGGGAGAGGCCGATGGAACTGCCCCGGATCATCAGTGTCGACGATCATGTGATCGAGCCCGCGCACCTCTTCGAGACCTGGCTGCCCGCCAAATTCCGGGATCGGGGCCCGCAGCCGCTCACCGCCGGAATCGGGGAACTCGCCTATGTGGGAGGGAAGTACCAGATCACCATGGACCCGGACGGGCCACCGACCGACTGGTGGATCTACGAGGACCTGAAGTTCCCGTACAAGCGCAACATCGCGGCCGTCGGCTTCGACCGCGACGAGATGACCCTGGAGGGCATCACCCGCGCCGAGATGCGGCGCGGCTGCTGGGACCCCAAGGCGCGCCTGGCGGACATGGACCTCAACCACGTCGAGGGTTCCCTGTGCTTTCCGACCTTTCCGCGGTTCTGCGGGCAGACCTTCGCCGAGGCCAGGGACAAGGAGGTGGCGCTGGCCTGCGTGCGCGCCTACAACGACTGGATGGTGGAGGAGTGGTGCGGCGACAGCGGCGGCCGGCTGATCCCGCTGTGCCTCATCCCGCTGTGGGACATCGGCCTCGCGGTGGCGGAGATCCGCCGCAACGCCGCGCGAGGGGTCCGGGCGGTGACCTTCAGCGAGATCCCCACCCACCTCGGTCTGCCCAGCATCCACTCCGGCTACTGGGACCCCTTCTTCGCCGTCTGCGAGGAGACCGGCACGGTCGTCAACATGCACATCGGCTCCTCCTCCCAGATGCCCGCCGCCTCCCCGGACGCCCCGCCCGCCGTCCAGGCCTCGCTGAGCTTCAACAACGCGATGGCCTCGATGATGGACTTCCTCTTCAGCGGGGTGCTGGTGAAGTTCCCCCGGCTCAAGCTCGCCTACAGCGAGGGCCAGATGGGCTGGATCCCCTATGCCCTGGAGCGTGCGGACGACGTGTGGGAGGAGCACCGCGCCTGGGGCGGGGTACGGGACCTGATCCCCGAGCCCCCGTCGACGTACTACTACCGGCAGATCTTCTGCTGCTTCTTCCGCGACAAGCACGGGGTGGCGTCACTGGACGTCGTGGGCCGTGACAACGCGACCTTCGAGACCGACTACCCGCACGTCGACTCGACCTTCCCGCACACCAAGGAGGTCGCCCTCGACCATGTGAAGGGCCTGGACGACGAGACCGTCCACAAGCTCATGCGCGGTAACGCCATCCGGATGCTCGGGCTGGATCCGGACCGTTGGTAGCCGGGATGGACCTGGGATACACGGATGCCGAGGAGGCCTTCCGGCGCGAGCTGCGCGACTGGCTGGCCAGGACCCTGCCCACGCAGCCGGCCGCGCCCGACCCGTCGGACTGGACCGCCCGGCGGGCGTACGACACCCACTGGCAGCGCACGCTGTACGACGCCGGATATGCCGACCTGCACTGGAACGCCCCGCCGACCCGGCGGCTGATCTTCCTGGAGGAGACCGAGCGGGCCGGGGCCCCCTATGTGGGAGCGAACTTCGTCGGACTGCTGCATGCCGGGCCGACGGTGGCCGCCGAGGGCACACCCGCGCAGCGCGAGCGCTGGCTGCCCGCCGTGCTGCGCGGGGACGAGGTGTGGTGCCAGGGCTTCAGCGAGCCCGAGGCGGGCTCGGATCTGGCCTCCCTGCGCACCCGCGCGGTGCGCGACGGCGAGGACTACGTGGTCAGCGGCAGCAAGATCTGGACCTCGCACGCCGAGGTCGCCGACTGGTGCGAACTGCTTGTGCGCACCGATCCCTCGGCGCCCAGACACCGCGGCATCACCTGGCTGGCGATGCCCATGGACGCCCCCGGGATCACCGTCCGCCCGGTGCGCACGCTCGCCGGGACGGCGGAGTTCGCCGAGGTCTTCCTCGACGAGGTGCGGGTGCCCGTCGCGAACCGGGTCGGGGCCGAGAACGACGGCTGGCGGGTCAGCATGGTGACCCTCTCCTTCGAGCGCGGCACGGCCTTCGTCGGTGAGGTGGTCGCCTGCCGCCGGGTCCTCGGGGAACTGGCGCGCGAGGCGCGGAAGCGGGGCGTGTGGGACGAGGACGCGGTGCTGCGCAGGCGCCTCGCCCGCCTCGCGCTGGAGTTCTCGGTGCTGTGGCGCCTGATCCAGTGGAACGTCAGCGCGGGTGCGCCGGGCGTGGGCGGCTCGGTGTTCAAGCTGCGCTACTCGCAGGCCAGGCAGGAGTTGTACGACGCGGCGGCCGAGGTCCTCGGGCCCGGGGCCGGCACGCTGGACAGGGACCACCCCTGGATCGCCGACCGGTTGTCCTCGCTGTCGTACACCATCGCGGCCGGCACCTCGCAGATCCAGCGGAACATCGTCGCCGAGCGGATCCTCGGCCTGCCCAAGGGGACGTGAGCGGCCGTGGACTTCAGGCTCACCGAGGACCAGGCGGCGCTCCGGACGGGGACCCGGGAACTGCTGGGGCGGCTCTATCCGCCCCAGCGGCTGCGGGAGGACGCGGCCGGCTCCGGGCCGCCCCGTCTGGACCGGGCGCTCTGGCGGGCGCTGGGTGACGCGGGCCTGTTCGCGTTGCGGCTGCCGGAGGCGCGGGGCGGGGTGGGGCTCGGGCTGGTGGACGCGGTCCTGGTCTTCGAGGAGGCGGGCCGGGCGCTGTTGCCGGGACCGCTGGTCGCCTCGCACCTGGCCGCCGGGATCGTGCCGGGCGCGGCCACCGGTGAGGTGGTGGTCACCGCGGCGGACGGGGACGTGGTCGAGTGGCTGGAGGAGGCGGACCGCGTCCTTGAGGGCTTCGGAGCCGGAGAGGTGCTCGGCCCCCTCACCGTGGTCGAGCCGGTCCGGTCGGTCGATCCGCTCACTCCACTGCACCGGGTGGTGCGCGACGCCGCGGACCGGACCGGATCCGAGGCCGAGTTGCTGACCTGCGCGCAGCAGATCGGGAGCGCGGCGCGGACGCTCGACCTGGCGGTGCAACACGCCCGGACCCGAGAGCAGTTCGGGCGGCCCATAGGGGCGTTCCAGGCCATCAAGCACCTGTGCGCGGAGATGCTGGTGCGGCTGGAGATGGCCCGTACGGCCGTCTATGCGGCGGCGGTGACCGAGCTGGCCGGGGACCACCTGGCGGCGATTGTGCTGGCTCGTGAGGCCGCGGCCGGCAACGCCCGTGACTGTCTGCAGGTCTTCGGCGGGATGGGTTTCACCTGGGAGGCCGAGGTGCATCTCCACATCAAGCGGGCCTGGGTGCTCGCGACCCGCGGGCTGCCCGCCGGTGTCTACGAGGAGGCCGTGGCGGACGGGTTGGTGAATGGAACCATATGAGGCCTTTATTGGTCTTTGTCTTATATGCCGGGAATAAAGGGCGACCGAGTGCCGATATCGGGTTGTGTCCGAGGTGTGACTCGTCACGCGGTGGAGTCGCGGCCCGGCTCGGGTACGCTCCGTCGGGTGCGTGTGGTGAAGAGGCGCGAGAGGGATGAGAGCGTTGTGACCCTGCGAGTGAGGGTGCCGCTCATGTCGTCCTGTTCGATTTCGTCCCGTAATGAACCCCGCACAGTATGCAGCACTCGCACCCCTTTGCGCTGGAATATGCCGGAAGCGCTTGTTGGGGTGACCGCAGGTAAATCATGCTGTGTTGTGTCGAGGTCACGTTCGGTGACCATGGCGAGGCGCGAGGCGATGTGTCCGCCGGTTCGGATGGTGTGAGCGGTGCAGGTCCTTCAGGTTCAGCTTGAGGTCGGTCCCGACCCTGCCGAGGTGGGGCGGGCCCGTCGGTGGGCGCGCTCCCGGCTCCTGGGCTCCGGAATAGGGGCCGACGAGCCGCTCGCCGAGACGCTGGTCCTGTTGATCTCCGAACTCGTCACCAACGCTGTCGTGCACACCGGCTGCCCGGCTGTTCTGCGCATGCTCTTCGGTTCGGACCAGTGCCCGGAGCGCGACACCGTGCGGGTCGAGGTCGCCGATTCGAGTGGCTGCCCGCCCCGGCCGCGACATGCCGACAACGACGAGACCGGTGGCCGCGGGCTTGAACTCGTGGACGGCCTCGCCGACCGCTGGGGCTGGGAGCGCGAGGGCGAGGGCAAGCAGATCTGGTGCGAGATCGACCGCGCCGCCGCGCTGTCGTCGGTCACCGTGCCCATGCGGGCCGGCGGGCTGCTCGGCCGCTCCGCCTAGGCCGGTCGGCGCCGACGGCTCACAGGACCGCCACCGGTGCGACCGGACTGCCGGTGCCCCCGACGAAGGGCTCGGGTGTGGCGTCGAGCAGGAACTCGTACCGCCCGGCCTCGGCGCAGGCTGTGGACAGGGCCTCCAGATTCCAGTTCTGACCTTGGAGCATGCCCATCTCGACCAGGTCGAGCGCGTGGACGGGCAGCCAGAGGTTCTCGACCTCCGGCGGGAAGATCTCGAAGGTCAGCGTGTCGTTGGCGACGGCCGCCACGTCGCGCGCGTGGAACCACTCGGGCGTGCGTACCGACAGCCCCGGTGACGGGAAGGCGTACGCGTGCTTGTCCCCGGCGAGGCAGAGCTGGATCTGTCCGGTGCGGACCAGCACGATGTCGCCGGACCGGACCGTGACACCGGCCAGTTCCTCGGCGGCCTCCAGATCCTCGGGAGTCACGGCGTGGTCGCCCGGCAGTCTGATCAGGTCCCGGGCGCGGGCCACGTCGAGCAGGACGCCGCGGGAGACCAGGGTGGTCACCTTCTCGATACCGCTGAAGGCGGCACCGCCGTGCGCGGTGATGGAGTCGGCGGGGCGGCCGTTGTAGATCCGCCCGGAGTGCGAGACGTGGGTGAGGGCGTCCCAGTGCGTTGCCGCCTGCAGCCCCATGGTGACGACGTCGTCGCTGGTGGCGACGGTGCCGGGGCCGAACATCTCCCAGTTCAGCATCACCATCGTGCGCAGTGGATTGACCCGGCCGGGGATCATGCCGGTCTGCACGCCGTCCTGTTGCAGGGGGAGTGCCAGCGGGATCCGGCGGCCGGTGCGGACGGTGGCCGCCGCCTGCCGGACCACGTCGTCGGTGATCAGGTTGAGGGTGCCGATCTCGTCGTCCTCGCCCCAGCGGCCCCAGTTGTTGACGCGCTTGGCGATGTCGTGGAACTCGGCGGGGAGTGTCACGGATGCCTCCGGTCCGGGTCTTGTGCTGGGTGTCCTCTGTGCACCTAAAATCTAACGGTCCGTCAGAAACTCTGAGAAGGGGCGGGACGGGACGTGGGTAATTTCCTTGCGGGCAAAGTCGTGGCGGTCACCGGCGCCGGGCGTGGCATCGGACGGGCGGTGGCTCTGGCCTGTGCCGCCGAGGGTGCGAAAGTCGTCGTCAACGACTACGGCGTCGCCATCGACGGCAGCGAGCCGGCCAGCGAGGTCGCCGCCGCCGTCGTGAAGGAGATCGAGGCGGCGGGCGGTGAGGCCGTCGCCGTGGCGGACGACGTGTCCACGATGGCGGGCGGCGAACGGATCGTCTCGACGGCCGTCGAGACCTACGGGCGGATCGACGGAGCCGTGTGCGTCGCGGGCATTCTGCGGGAGCGCATGCTCTTCAACATGGCCGAGGCGGAGTGGGATCCCGTCATAGCCACGCATCTCAAGGGCACCTTCACCGTCTTCCGCGCGGCCGGCGCCGTCATGCGCCGCCAGGGCGCCGGGACGCTGGTGGGCTTCACCAGCGGCAATCACCAGGGCAGCGTCTCCCAGGCCAACTACTCGGCGGCCAAGGGCGGCATCATCTCCCTGGTGCGCAGCGCCGCACTCGGTCTGAACCGCTACGGGATCACCGCCAACTGCGTGGCCCCGGTGGCACGGACCCGGATGTCGGCCAATGTGCCCATGGAGCTGACGGAGATCGGCGAGCCCGAGGACGTGGCCGCCATGGTGGTGTTCCTGCTCAGCGACCGCGCGGCCGGTATCACCGGGCAGGTCTACACCGTGGCCGGACCGAAGATCGCGGTATGGGCCCAGCCGCGTGAACTGCGCTCCGCGTACGCGGAGGGCGGGGGCTGGACGCCGGAGCGGATCGCGGACTGCCTGCCCGGCACCGTGGGCGTCGACCCCATGCCGATGCTGGCGCAGCTCGAAGCGATGCGGGCGGCCGCCGCGTCCCGTGCCTCCGGCGCGCCGGAGGCCTGAGGTGGACTTCGCCCTCGGCCCGGAGGCCGAGACCTTCCGAGCGGAGGCCCGCGCGTGGCTCGCCGCGCACCCGGAGCGGTCCGGAGGCCGGGCCTGGGAACAGCAGCTGGGTGCCGACGGATGGATCGGGCTCGGCTGGCGGGGCGACTACGGCAACCGCCGTGCCGACCTGGCCCAACAGGTCGCCTGGGGCGAGGAGTACGCCCGGGCGGGCGCCCCCGGCCGGTCGGGGCACATCGGCGAGAACCTGCTCGCCCCGACCCTGGAGGCGCACGGCAGCCAGGAGCAGCGGGACCGCTTCCTCCCGGCGATCGCGCGCGGCGAGGAACTGTGGTGCCAGGGCTACAGCGAGCCGGGTGCGGGCTCGGACCTCGCCGGAATCCGCACGGCGGCCGTCCTTGACGGCGACGGCGGCTACCGGATCACCGGGCAGAAGATCTGGACCTCCCTGGCGCACGAGGCGGACTGGTGCTTCGTGCTGGCCAGGACCGACCCGGAGACGCGGCGCCACCACGGGCTGAGCCTGCTGCTGGTGCCCATGGACCAGCCCGGCCTGATCGAGGTCAGACCGATCCGTCAGCTGACCGGCGAGGCCGACTTCAACGAGGTCTGGTTCGACGGTGCCCGGGCCGCCTCCGGGCACGTCGTGGGCGGCGCGGGCAACGGCTGGCAGGTGGCCATGGCGCTGCTCGGCTACGAGCGGGGGGTCTCGACGCTGGTCCAGCAGATCGGCTTCGGGCTCGAACTGCACAAGGTGATCACCGAGGCCGTCGCCTCCGGTGCCGCTGACGACCCCGTCCTGCGCGACCGTGTCATCCGCCAGTGGGCCGAGCTGAAGACCATGCGGTGGAACGCCCTGCGCACGCTGGGCACCGGCACCGATGATCTGCGGGCGGCCGGCGCGCCCAGCGTGGCCAAACTGCTGTGGGGCGGCTGGCACCAGCGGCTCGGTGAACTGGCCGTGGCGGTGGGCGGGGCGGCCTCGGCCGCCGGGACGGCCGCGTGGTCGCCGGAGGCGCCGTACGGACCCGGCGAGGCGCAGCGGCTTCTGCTCTTCAGCCGTGCCGACACGATCTACGGCGGCTCGGACGAAATCCAGCGCACCATCATCGCCGAGCGGGTGCTCGGCCTCCCGAAGGAGCCCCGAGGATGAGCTCGAAGAGATACGGGCACTGGATCGGCGGCCGGTGGCAACAGGCGCAGGCACACTATGCAGTTGTCAATCCGGCCACGGAGGAGACCGTCGGGCAGGCCCCCGAGGCGGGCCCGGCGGAGGTGGACGCCGCGGTGCGCGCGGCCCGGGAGGCGTACGGGAACTGGTCCCGTACGAGCCCTCGGGAGCGCGCCGCGGTCCTGGAGCGGATCGCGGACGTCCTGGCCTCGCGGTCGGCGGATCTCGTACCGCTGCTCCAGTCGGAGACGGGGGCGACGATCCGGGTCGCGTCGAGCATGCAGATTCCTCAGGCGGTCGAGCGCTTCCGGCGCTATGCGCGCGGTGCCGTGGAGCCGGACACGATCCCGCTGGCACCGCAGCCTGTCAGGGCCACGCCGCTCGCCGCGGGCGGACTCGTCGGCGCCGCCGCCGTGCGTCGTTCGGTGGGTGTCGTCGGTTGCATCACCTCCTACAACTTCCCGGTGGTCAATCTCGCGGGCAAGGTCGCCCCCGCGCTGGCGATGGGGAACACGGTCGTCGCCAAACCGGCCCAGCAGGATCCGCTGACCTGCCTGCTCCTGGGAGAGGTCATGAAGGAAGCAGGCCTGCCCGACGGGGTGTTCAACGTCGTCACCGGATCGGGCAGCCGGGCCGGTGAGGCGCTCGTCGCGCACGAGGACATCGACATGATCAGCTTCACCGGATCGACGGCGGTCGGGAAGGCGATCGCGCGGTCGGCGGGAGCCGCCATGAAGCGGACGTTGCTGGAACTGGGCGGCAAGGGCGCGGCGCTGGTCCTTCAGGACGCGGCCGCGAAGGAGGGCCGGGCCCTCAGCGCGGCGATATCAGCTGTCGGTTCGACATGGGCATTCCACTCCGGTCAGATCTGCACGGCGCCAACACGCGTGCTGGTACACCGTGATCAGTACGAACTGGTGATCACCACACTTGAACAATACGCTCGGTCACTGACAATCGGGGACCCTGTGGACAAGTCCACCGTCGTCGGCCCCCTCATCAGCGCGGCTCAGCGCGATCGGGTCGAGGCCTATGTGGCCGGCGCCCGCGAGCAGGGCGCCCGCGTCGTCACCGGCGGTGAACGGCCCGACCTCAAACCCGGCTTCTATGCCGCCCCCACCCTCATCGCCGACGTGACCCCGGACATGACGGTCGCCCAGGAGGAGATCTTCGGTCCTGTCGTCGTCGCCATCGCCTACGACAGCGAGGACGAGGCCGTCGCCATCGCGAACGGCACCGCCTACGGCCTCTACGACTACGTCTTCTCCGCCGACCCCGGCCACGCCTGGGCCGTCGCCGCCCGCCTGCGCAGCGGCAACATCGGTATCAACACCGCCCAGCGACACCCCGAGACGCCCTTCGGAGGCTTCAAGGAGAGCGGGGTCGGCCGGGACGGCGGCTCCTTCGGCCTGCACGCGTACAGCGAACTCCAGTCGGTGGTGTGGTCATGAGTCCGACGAGCGGCATGAGAGGCGTGATCTTCGACGGGACGGCCGCCGAGGTCGTCGACGACCTCGGAGTACGCGACCCCGGCCCCGGTGAGGTCCTGGTACGCATCCGGGCCGCCGGCCTGTGCCACAGCGACCTGTCGGTGATCGACGGCACGATTCCCTTCCCCGTTCCCGTGGTGCTCGGCCACGAGGGCGCCGGGACCGTGGACGCGGTCGGCGCCGGGGTCACCCATGTCCGCGCCGGGGACCATGTCGCACTCTCCACCCTGGCCAACTGCGGTACGTGCGCCGACTGCGACCGGGGCCGCCCGACCATGTGCCGCAAGGCGATCGGCCGCCCCGTAAGGCCGTTCACCCGGCGGGGCGAGCCGTTGTTCAACTTCGCCTCCAACTCGGCCTTCGCCGAGCGCACCGTCGTCCGGGCCGTGCAGGCCGTGCGCATCCCCGACGACATCCCCTTCACCTCCGCCGCCCTGATCGGCTGCGGGGTGCTCACCGGCGTCGGCGCCGTCCTCAACCGGGCCAGGGTCGACCGGGGAGACACGGTGGTCGTCATCGGCACCGGGGGCATCGGCCTCAACGTCCTGCAGGGGGCGCGGCTCGCGGGGGCGGTCCGGATCGTCGCCGTCGAGACCAATCCCGGCAAGGAGGCGGTGGCGCGGCAGTTCGGTGCCACGGACTTCGTGCCCTCCGCGCAGGAGGTGCGAGGTCTGCTCCCCACCGGCGCGGACCACGTCTTCGAATGCGTCGGGCGCACCGCCCTCGTCCGGCAGGCCGTCGATCTGCTGGACCGCCACGGCCAGGCCGTCCTGCTGGGGGTGCCGCCCTCCGACGCCGAGGCGTCCTTCCTGGTCTCCTCCATGTACCTGGACAAGGCGATCCTCGGCTGCCGTTACGGATCCTCGCGCCCGCAGCGCGACATCGCCCTGTACGCCGAGCTCTACCGGCAGGGCCGGCTGCTGCTCGACGAACTGGTCACCAGGACCTATCCGGTCGAGGACTTCGCCAAGGCGGCCGACGACGCCCACCACGGCCGCGTCGCGCGTGGCGTGCTCACCTTCTGAAGGTCCGACGGTAGGCGGTCGGCGAGACGCCGAGTGCCGACTGCAGGTGCTGCCGCATGGAGGCGGAGGTACCGAAGCCGGCCTCCCGGGAGACCTGGTCCACGGACAGGTCGCTGGACTCCAGGAGTCCGCGGGCGCGTTCGACGCGTTGCGCGACGAGCCATTGCCCGGGGCTGATTCCGACCTCCTCGCGGAAGCGCCGGGTGAAGGTCCGTACGCTCATCGACTCGCGGTCGGCCAGCTCGCGCAGGGTCAGCGGCCGGTCGAGGCGGGAGAGCGCCCAGGCGCGGGCGGCGGCGGTGGTGGCGAGCTGGGGTTCGGGCACCGGCCGCTGGACGTACTGGGCCTGGCCGCCCTCGCGGTGCGGCGGTACGACGCTGGCGCGGGCACTGGCGTTGGCGACGGCGGTGCCGTGGTCGCGGCGCACGATGTGCAGGCACACGTCGATGCCGGAGGCGACGCCCGCGGAGGTGAGGATGTCGCCGTTGTCGACGTAGAGGACCTCCGGCTCGACCTTGACCTTCGGGAAGAGCTGCTGGAAGTGCTCGGCGCTGCTCCAGTGGGTCGTGGCGCGCAGGCCGTCGAGGTGTCCGGCGGCGGCCAGGAAGTACGCGCCCGTGCAGATGGAGACGAGCCGGGTGCCGGGCCGGACACGTTCGAAGGCGGCGGCGAGCGGCTCCGGGTTGCGGCCCTCCGTATGAGCGCTGGACTGTTCGTGCGCGGCGGGGACGATCACGGTGTCGGCGCTCTCCAGAGCCTCGGGCCCATGAGGCACGGAGATCTCGAAGTCGGCTTCGGCGCGCACCGCGCCCGGGCCGCCCGGGGTGCAGGTCAGCACCTCGTACAGCGGCTCGCCCTCCGGGGTCCTCGCCTTGGGGAAGATCCGGAAGGGAATCCCCAGCTCGAAGGGGATGACGCCGTTCTGCACAAGGACGGCGACGCGGTGGGGCTGTACGCGCTTCACACTGCTGGCGGCCATGGCTCGATCCTTGCAGATCATGGCCATCGGGCCACTCGTTTTGTGCGATCCGGGGGCGGAAGCTGTTCCGGTGACGCAGACACCGCAACCAGCCGCTCAGCCTCTCGTTCAGTCCCCTGCGCAGAGCGTCGTCCAGGACGCGGGGCCGCCGCTGCGCGGCAGGCCCCGGAAACCCCGCGTCCACCGCGCCTGGCCGGTAGCGGCGGTGGCGTTTGTGACGCTGATCGGGGCCGCCGGATTCGCCTCGCTCCCCTCGTTGCTCATAGACCCGCTGCACACCGAGTTCGGCTGGTCACGCGGCATGATCGGCTTCGCCGTCTCGGTCAACCTCGCCCTGTACGGGCTCACGGCACCCTTCGCCGCAGCGCTGATGGACCGGTTCGGCATCCGCCGGGTGGTGGCCTGCGCCCTCACCACGATCGCGGTCGGGGCGGGCCTGACCGTCTTCATGACCCAGAGCTGGCAACTCGTGCTGTGCTGGGGGGTGCTGGTGGGCCTGGGCAGCGGCTCCATGGCGCTGGCCTTCGCGGCGACCGTCACCAACCGCTGGTTCGTCGCACGGCGCGGCCTGGTCACCGGCATCCTCACGGCGGCCGGTGCGGCGGGCCAGCTGGTCTTCCTGCCCCTGCTGTCGGTCATCGTGGAGCACTCCGGCTGGCGCCCGGCCGCCCTCACCGTCGCCTGCGCGGCGCTGGCTGTCGTGCCCTTCGTGTGGCTGCTGCTGCGCGACCACCCGGCCGACGTCGGTGTGGCGGCGTACGGCGCGGAGGCCTTCACGCCGAAGCCGCTGCCCGTTCCGGGCGCCGCCAGGCGGGCGGTCGGGGCGCTGTTCGCGGCGGCCCGTACAGGAACGTTCTGGCTGCTGGCGGGGACGTTCGCGATCTGCGGCGCTTCTACGAACGGTCTGGTCAAAACCCACTTCGTGCCCGCCGCCCACGACCACGGCATGCCGGTGACGGCCGCCGCCTCGCTGCTCGCGGTCATCGGTGTCTTCGACATCGCCGGGACCGTCGCCTCGGGGTGGTTCACCGACCGCTTCAGCCCGCGCCGGCTGCTGGCGGTCTACTACGGACTCCGCGGGCTGTCGCTGATGTTCCTGCCGATGCTGATGGCCGGCACCGTGCATCCGCCCATGGTGCTCTTCATCGTCTTCTACGGCCTGGACTGGGTCGCCACCGTCCCGCCCACGATCGCGCTGTGCCGTGAGCACTACGGCGAGGACGGCGCCATCGTCTTCGGCTGGGTCCTCGCCTCGCACCAGGTCGGCGCCGCTCTTGTCGCCTACCTCGGCGGCGTTGCGCGTGACACCCTCGGCTCGTACGACGTGGTCTGGTACAGCTCCGGCGCGCTGTGCGCGGTGGCGGCCCTGATGGCGCTGGTGATCCGGCGGCGGGGCAGTGTGGCGGTGACGGCAACACCACTGGCTGTCCGAGGCGGTTGATAGCCTGGCGGCACATTGATCGTGTCGCCGGGGGACGACCGCGTTGGCCGGGCCCTCCTTCCGGCACGGAGGGAGGGCCCAGGTGCGTTTTCCGACAAGTGCGCTGGTGATCGCGGTGGTTGCGGTGTCCCTGACGGCCTGCGGCGGGGGAGCCGGCAAAGGCGCGGGTGGGAAGGACCAGCCCGGGCACGGGACGTCGGCCTCGCCGTTGACCAGGATCGCCGTTCCGGCCGGTTACGACCGTACGAAGGGCTGGGAACAGGCTCTGACCTGGATGCCGGAGGAGGTCCGGAGCGTACCGGTGGCCGCTTCCCAGGGGTCGGACGGCGTCGCGTATCTCGACTCCTCCGAGGACGGCTACGTGCCGGTGGTCCGGGATGTCGGCACGGGCGGGATCCGCTGGCGCGGGAAGCCCTGGCAGCCGCCGGCGAGTGTGGACGACCCGTCCGCCGGGAACGGCGACGCGGTGGAGATCCCGGGCGTGGTCGTGGTCCGCCAGGGCGGCCGCGACTACGTGGTGGCCTGGGCGCACGGGACGGTCGGCAAGGACGACCTGAACAAGGGCAAGGAGATCGTCGAGGTCCTGATCTACCCCGCCGACGCCAAGGGCGACCCGGTGGCGCCCGCGCGCACGGTGAGGGTCCCGGTGAAGGACGTGGACGACCATCGGGCCGACCTGAAGGTCCGGGACGGTGGCGCCGGTCTGCTGATCACGTGGGACGGCGATGACTTCGCAGCCGTGGTCGACATGGTCTCCGGCAAGGTCGGCCGCTACGACGACCCGGGGGAAGTCGAGGTCGGATGCGAGTACACGGGCTGTGTGGAGGGAAACTTCGTGGCTGCCTCCGCGTACGGCCCCGTGATCTCCAACAGCAACGGGGGCTTCGGTGTGGAAGGCCGCTGGTACAGCCGTGACGTAGCCCCGGCGGGCGCCGCGACCGAGGTCACCTCGGGGGTGAACGGCCATGTGGTGACCGGCGCCGCGGGCGACGTCATCGCCACGTGGACGGCCCAGGACGACGGTGCGGACCTGTGGGCGGTCCATGACGCGGCCACCGGCAAGGTGCGAGCCCAGGTGGCCTGCGCCGACGAGAAGCTCCTGAACGACGACCGGACGCCGGTGAGACTGTCGCCGAGCGGCCGATACCTGGTCTACGACGTGGTCGCCTTCGACCTGAAGACCGGGAAGGGGCGCTGCTTCGCGGAGAGCGAGGACCGAGAGGCCGTCCGGCTCGTCACCGTCGGGGACGACGGCATCGCGTACGGGATGACGGGCGAGTCGGCGTTCGACGACGAAGCGGGGACGCCGGTCTCGGTGTCGCTCACCTCGGGCTCGGCCAAGGCGCTCACCAAGGGGCTGGAGATACCCGTGGCGGTCTACGGCGACCGGGGGCTCTTCGTCGCCGAGGAGTCCGGCAACACGCGGAGGATCGTGGTCTACGCGCGCACGTAGCTCCCGAAGCGGCCCTGGTGGAACAGCAGCGGGTCGGCGTCGCCGGGGGCGCAGCCCAGGTCCTCCACCCGGCCGACGACGATCAGATGGTCGCCGCCGGTGTGTACCGCGTGGATCGTGCAGTCGACCCACGCGGGCGCGTCGCGCAGCCGCGGTGAGCGGGTCGCGGGGGACGGATCCCATGCCACGCCGGCGAACTTGTCCGCGCCGCTCACCGCGAAGCCCCGGCACAGCGACGCCTGGTCCGCCCCGAGGATGTTGACGCAGAAGACACCCGCGCGGGCGATGCGCGGCCAGGTGGTGGATGTACGGGCCACCATGAAGACCACCATGGGCGGGTCGAGGGACAGCGACGCGAACGACTGGCAGGCGAAGCCCGCGGGGCCCTCGCCGTCATCGCCCGGCGAGGTGACGACGGTGACGCCGCTCGCGAAGGTGCCCAGCACGCGCCGGAACGCGCCGGGATCGACCGGTGCCCGTTCGTCCGCCCGTACGGCCCGCAGTTCGGGGCGTGGCAGTGGATTCGGTGGCTCCGTGACCGTCAGGGCGCCGACCGAGCGGAGATAGCGCACGGCGGTCGCCGCCATGCCTGCGTGTCCCATCACAGTATCCATTAGAGCTGACGTTCCATCAGATAGGAAGGGCTGCCGCCCCGCCGTCCTGCTGCCCCGCTGTCCTGCTGCCCCGCTGTCCTGCTGCCCCGCCGTCCTGCCGCCCGCCGTCCTGCCGCCCGCCGTCCCTCCGCACCCGGCCGCGTTAATGACCCCGGAAGCGCGGTGAGCGCCGCTCGACGAAACTGCGCACGCCTTCCTGGGCGTCGGCCGTGACCATGTTCAGTTCCTGGGCGGCGGCTTCGGCGGCGAAGGCGGTCGTACGGTCGGTGTCCAGGGAGGCGTTGACGAGCTGTTTGGTGAGGGTGAGGGCCCGGGTGGGGCCGCAGGCAAGGCGTTCGGCCCAGGCGCGGGCGGTCTTGTCGAGGTCGTCGGCGGGGACGACGCGGTTGACCAGGCCCAGGCGTTCGGCGGCCGGGGCCGGGAGGTCGTCACCGAAGAAGAGCAGTTCCTTGGCACGCTGCGGGCCGACCAGGCGCGGCAGCAGATAGGCACCGCCGCCGTCCGGGACGAGACCGCGGCGGACGAAGACCTCGGCGAACCGGGCGGTGTCGGCGGCGATCACGAGGTCGCAGGCCAGGGCGAGATGGGCGCCGATCCCGGCCGCGATCCCGTTGACGGCGGCCAGCACCGGCTTCTCGCAGTCCAGAACCGCCGCGACCAGGCGCTGGGCCCCGCGCCGGATCGTGCGCGCCGTGTCGCCGGGCAGCGGTTCGCCGGTGCCGGCGGTCGCGGCCCGCAGGTCCGCACCGGCGCAGAAGGCCCGGCCGGTGGCGGTGAGGACCACGGCCCGAACGGCGTGGTCTGCGGAGGCGCTTTCGAGCAGGCCGATGAGGCGCTCACGGTGCTCCCAGGTCAGGGCGTTCATGGCCTCGGGGCGGTCGAGGGTGATCCACAGGACCCCGTTGTCAGTGGCGTGCCGTACAACTGAATCAACGGGATCAACAGGACCAACCGGTTCTTCACGGGGGGAATCAGTCATGGGGGAGCAGCTCCTGACGGCAGACGGCGAGTGCGTCGAGCGCCACCGCGCCCTGGCCGCGTGGCAGGACCAGCAGCGGGTTGATGTCGAGTTCGGCGAGGCTGTCGCCGAGTTCCATGGCCATGCGCTGGACGCGGAGGATGACGTCGACGAGCGCGTCGACATCGGCGGGCGGCGCGCCGCGTACGCCGTCGAGCAGGCGTGCGCCGCGCAGTTCGCGCAGCATGTCGCGGGCGGTGGCCTCACCGAAGGGCGGCACGCGGACGGCGCTGTCGCGGAGGACTTCGACGAGCACGCCGCCGAGGCCGGCGGTCACGGTGGGGCCGAAGAGGGGGTCGTGGGTGACGCCGATGACCATCTCGACGCCGCGCTCGATCATCTGGCAGACGAGAATGCCGTCGAGTTCGACGTCCTCGTAGCGGGCGATGTCGGTGAGTTCGCGATAGGAGTCGCGGACCTGGCTGGCGGAGGTGAGGCCGACCTTGACCAGGCCGAGTTCGCTCTTGTGGGCGATGCGCGCCCCCGAGGCCTTCATGACGACGGGGTAGCCCACGAGACCGGCCGCCCGGACGGATCCGGCGGCGCTGGTGACGAGTTGCTCGCGCGGGACGCGGATGCCGTACGCCCGCAGCAGCTGCTTCGCCGCGTGCTCGCTGAGCTGTGTGCCCGGGTGGAGCAGGCCGCGCGCCTTGCGTGCCGAGGACGAGGGCGTGCGCGGGGCATCGGTGAAGGGGGAGTGGTAGGCGGCGGTGAAGCGGTGGTGGCCGAGGTAGGCCCGTACGGCGGTGATGCAGTTGCCGAAGGTGCGGAAGGTGGCGACCCGGGAGGAGCCCAGCAGGGTGTGGCGGTAGGCGTCCTCGGTGCCGACGGGGGAGCCCCAGATCACGCAGATCAGCTTGTCGGTCGTCTCCGCCGCGTCGGCCAGGTCCTGGGCCAGCTTGTCGCTCATCGGCGGGAAGGGGCCGGTGATCGGGCAGATGAGGACGCCGACATCGGGGTCGGCGAGGATCGCGTCGATGATTCTGCGGCCGCGCCAGTCGCCCACCGGGTGGCCGCCGTTGTCGACCGGGTTGGCCACGTTCAGATACTCCGGGATCCACTGGTGCAGTTCGGCCTGCCTTTCCTGCGAGAGGGCCGGCAGCGGAAGCCCGGCCGCTGTGGCGAGGTCGGCGAAATGGGCGCCGGTGCCGCCGGATATCGAATACACGACGACGCCCTCGGCGGTCGGCGGCCTGGCCCGGGCCAGCAGCGTGGCGGTGTCCTGCAGCTCGTCCAGGCCGTCGACCCGGATGACGCCGAACTGCCGGAAGGCGGCGTCGATCACGTCGTCGGCGCCGGTCAGTTTGCCGGTGTGGGAGGCGGCGGTACGGGCCCCGGCCTCGGTGCGGCCGACCTTGACCATGACCACCGGAACCTTGTTGCGGGCGGCGTGGTCGGCGGCGAGGGTGAAGGAGCGGCCGTCCTTGAGTCCTTCGGCGTAGACGGCGATGGCACCGGTGTCCGGCTGCTGGGCGAAGTAGGAGATGAAGTCGGCGGTTTCGAGGTCGGCCTCGTTGCCGGTGGGGGCCCAGTGGCTGAGCCGGATGCCGAGTTCCTGGAGGGTGTGAACGGGGCGGCCCTGGTGGCCTGACTGGGTGATCAGGGCGATGGCGGGTCCGGTGAGGTCCTCGCGGAAGGTCTCGAAGGCGTTGAGGTTGGTGTTGGGGCCGAGCAGCCGCAGTCCGGCGCGGGCGGCGGCCCGGGCCAGCAGGGCCTGGGCGGCGGCGCCCTGCTCACCGGTCTCGGCGAAGCCGGAGGCGAAGACGACGGCGAACCTGGCCTTGGCCTCGCCGAGCTGCTCGATGACGGGAAGGGGGTCGGCGACCAGGAGCACCGCGAGGTCGACGTGCTCGGGCAGTTCCGCCACGGAAGGGTGGCAGGGCAGCCCGAAGACGGTCGCGCGGCCGGGGTTGACCGGGTGGAGCCGGGCGCCGACCCGCTCGGCCCAGGCGATCAACTGCCGCGTGATGCCGGTGTTGGGGCGGCCCTCGGTGTCGGACGCCCCGACGACGGCCACGGCCTCGGGCCGGAAGAACCGGTCCAGGTCGGGGACGGCGGAGTGCAGCGGGCGGCCGCCGACGTCCACGTCGTCCGGGCGTGGAGCGATGCGACCGGGGCCGGCGGGGTCGGGGTCGCGGGTGCTGTATGTCGATCCAAGCATGGTCTCGCCCGCTCCTGCTCGAAGGTCCACAGAACTGACGTACTGTCAGGTTAACTGAACTGACGGACCGTCAGGAATGGTCGGGGGAGGGGGAAAGCTGCGGGGTGCCGCCAAGGGTGGGCCGAACACGGGCCGAACACGGGCCGGGCGCGGGCCGGGGACGGGCCGGCCGGCTGAGGGGGAGAGGGCCGGCCGGCCCGCCGGACCGCGGCGATGCGGGGTGCGGGCCGCCCGGCGTCCGCACTCGTTCGCTGACGTGATACCCGGGAAAGGAGGTGCCCTATCGCCGTCCGGCCACGGCCTTGGCGATCCGTTCCGCGTCGATGGCCATCTCGCGGAACATGCCGCTGATGGGGTTGGTGTAGCCGGTGAAGTACAGACCGGGTGCTTCCTTGGGGGTCCGTGAGCCGTGCACCCGGGGGCGGCCGCGCTCGTTGAGGACGCCGAGGTGGCCGACCAGCGGCTCCAGGCCGTTGCGGTAGCCGGTCGCGGCGATCACCACGTCCGGGGCGAGGCGGGTGCCGTCGGCGAGCAGCACGTCGTCACCGTCGAAACCCTCGACGGCGGCGACCGGCTGGACCGTGCCGGCGCGGACGGCGGCGATCAGGCCGACGTCCTGCACCGGGATGGAGCCGTCCAGGACGCGGGAGTACAGGCCGTTGTCCGGGCGCGGCAGTCCGAACCCGGCCAGGTCGGGCGTGCTGATCCGCTCCACGTACGGGGCGATCCGGTCCACCAGCCGGGTCGGCAGTCGGCGCACCATGATGCCGGTGGCCTGGGCGGGCCAGCCTGCCGTGGAGCGCCGCATGATGTGCGGGGGTGTGCGCACCGCCAGGCGTACACGGGCGGCGCCCGCCTCGACCAGGTCCACGGCGATCTCGGCGCCGGTGTTGCCGACGCCCACGACCAGTACGTCGCGGCCCTGGTAGGGCTCGCCGTTGCGGTAGCGGGAGGCGTGCAGCAGCTCGCCGCTCCAGCCTTCGCGGCCGGACCATTGCGGTATCCGCGGGGTGTGGTTGTGGCCGGTGGCGATCACGATGTTGGGGGCGGTCAGCCGGCGGCCTCCGGTGGCCGGCAGGGCCCAGCCGGTGATGGCGCCGTTCGGGCCGTCGGCGACGGGTTCGACGCGGGCGACCTCGATGCCGGTGGCCACGTCCAGGTCGTGGAACTCGGAGTACTGCTCCAGGTAGCGGACCACGTTGTCCCGGCCCACCCAGCGTCCGTACGCCCGGGGGATGGCGAAGCCGGGCAGGCCGGACAGGCGTCTGGTGGTGTGTAGATGGAGGCGGTCGTAGTGCTGCCGCCAGGAGGCCCCGACGGCTTCCGACCGCTCAAGGACCAGGGTGCGTATGCCACGCCTCTGCAGGGCCGCCGCGGCGGCGAGTCCGCCGGGGCCGGCGCCGATGACGATGGCGTCGGGGGCGGCGGCGGATGCGGCGGATGCGGGGGTGTCGGTCATGGCGGCCTCCGGGAGTGCGGCGCGGGCCGCTTCGGGTGGAGCGGCCCCGCGGGGACGAGCGGGGGAGTGTGTAAGCCCGCGAGAAGGTGCGGGGACGGGTGTGAGGGCGGGAGTTGGGACAGGCGGGGGACGGGCGGGGGACGGGCGGGGGACGTGCAGGTCGTGTGAATTGTCCTACCGGAAGGTAGCGCGGTCCGGTCCCGGGGCCTTGCGCGGGGAGCCCCTCATCCGGTCAACTGACGTGTCGTCAGAAAATGTGCTCCAGGAGGGCTCGCCATGCGGACGATCTGGCTCACCGGCCCCGAATGGCTCGCCGTGCTGCGCATCGGCCTCGGCCTGTGGTGGCTGGAGAGCTGGCGGCACAAGGACAAGAAGGGCTGGTTCGAACGCGGCACCGGCATCGCCTGGGCCTCCGATGTCGCGGCCAAGCACCGCTGGAGCGTGGTCCAGGGCGGGTTCGCGGCCGTGGTCTCGCCGCGCCCCAAGGTGATGGCCCATGTCGTCGTCTACGCCGAACTCGCGCTCGGCCTCGGCCTCACGGCGGGCTTCCTGACCCCGGTGGCCCTGGTCGGCGGGCTGTTGCTCAATCTGCTCTACCTGGTGCTCATGATCCACGACTGGGCCGAGCAGGGGCAGAACGCGATGATGGCGCTGATCTCGCTGGTCGCCCTGTTCGCGATGAGCTGGCAGACGTGGTCGCTCGACAGTGCCCTCGGGATCTTCTGATGACCGACGTTCCCGAGGTTGACGCCTTCACCCCGCCACTACTGGGACGCCGCCGCCACCGGACGGCTGCTCGTCAGGCGCTGTTCGGCGTGCGGCGCCGCCCATCACTATCCGCGCGAGTTCTGCCCGAGCTGCTGGAGCGAGGACGTCCTGTGGGAGCAGGCGTCCGGGCTCGCCACGCTCTACACCTGGTCCGTGGTCCACCGCAACGACCTGCCGCCCTACCGCGACCGCGTCCCGTATGTCGCCGCCGTCGTCGATCTGGCGGAGGGGCCGCGCATGATGACCGAGGTCACGGACTGCGAGGAGAGCGCGCTGCGGATCGGGATGCCGCTGCGGGCGCACTTCCGGCCGCCCGTCCCGGAGCGGGGGGCGCCCGCCGTCCCGGTCTTCCGCCCGGCTGTTTGAATGACCGCATGCCGGAACCCGTAGAGCTGGAGCCAGTCGAACTGGAGGCGTACGGACTGCTGCTGCGGCCCTGGGAGGAGAACGACCTGGCCGTGGCGGTACGAGGCCTGGCCGACCCGGAGTACCGCCGCTGGAACACCGCGAACGCCCCCGAACCCGGAGAGCGGGGCGCCCGGGGCTTCATCCGGAGCCGGGCCGAGGGCTGGCGGAGCGGCACCTCGGCGAACTTCGCGGTCACCGAGGGCGGGATCACCCTCGGGCAGCTCGGTATCGGCATGATCGACCGCACGATGCGCAGCGCCCGCGTCGCGTACTGGGTCCTCCCCGAGGGCCGGGGGCGCGGCATCGCGTCCCGGGCCCTGGAAGCGGGCACCCGCTGGGCCTTCCGCGACCTCGGCCTGCACCGGCTCGAACTCGGCCACGCCATCGGCAACCACGCCTCCTGCGGGGTCGCCCGGCGCTGCGGGTACGCACTGGAGGGCCTGCTGCGCGGCGCCATGATCGACACCGCCGGCCGGCCCCGCGACATCCACCTCCATGCCCGCCTCGCCACGGACCCGGGGCCCGTACCTTCACCTCGCCCGTCCGGTGGAACCTGATCGCCCTCTCCGGCATCCAAGGGGCATGAGAACCAGGGAGCGGCTCACCCGGGCCGAGATCGCGGTGGCCGCCGTGGCCGCGGCGGGGTGCGGCTCGCAGATCGGGGCGGCGGGGCGGGGCTCCGACTGCACCGGGCCGGGGGCGGGCGTCACGGCGTCCGTGAGCACGCCGGCCCCGGAGGAGACGGCGGACATGGGCTCGCCCTGGGTGGACGGGTCGGCGGTCGAGCAGGCGGTCGCGTACATCGGGGAGCTGGCGGCCCGGAGCCGGTACGCGAGGTACTACTCCGGCGTGGAGCCGGAGGTGGAGACCCAGCGGGTGGACGTGTACCGGGTGCCCTCCGCCGCGTTCGACGCCGCGCTGTGCAGGGGCGTTCCGGGCCGGGTCGTCGTGCGACTGCACGACACCCGCGCCTCCCGTACGAGGGCCGAGGCGCCGGCCGGGCGGATCAGCGGCGAATGGGACCGCTGGGACGGCAGATTCGGCCTCCGCTCGGTCGGGGCCGATGAGCGGGGCCATGTGGTGTGCGGCGTGGACGACCCGCGGACCGCCGAGCGACTGCTGCGCGCCGCGTACGGCGGCCTGGTGCGGGTCCGGTACGAGGAACAGGCCGGACCGGCATAAGCCCGCAGCCCGCAGCCCGCAGCCCGCAGCCCGCAGCCCGCAGCCCGCAGCCCGCAGCCCGTACCCCGTACCCCGCAGCCCGTACCCCGTACCCCGTACCCCGCAGCCCGTACCCCGTACCCCGCAGCCCGCAGCCCGTACCCGCAGCCCGCTGGCCGGGCGCCGGTCAGTCCCGCCCCAGCACGACCGTTCCGGACGAGCAGAACCAGCCGCCGGTCCCGGAGGCGACGGCGAGCCGGGGGAGGCCGCCGTCCGGGCGCCTGACCTGGCGGTCGCCGGCCTCGCCGCGCAGCTGGCGGACGGCCTCGACGAGCAGGAACAGCCCGCGCATGCCGGGATGGCAGGCGGAGAGGCCGCCCCCGTCGGTGTTGACGGGCAGGTCGCCGTCGATGGTCAGCCGGCCCTTGCCGTCGGTGACATACGGGCCGCCCTCGCCCTTGGCGCAGAAGCCGAGGTCTTCGAGGGTCACCAGGGTCATGTAGGTGAAGGCGTCGTAGAGCTCGGCGAGATCGATGTCGGCGGGGGTGACCCCGGCCCGCTGGAAGGCGAGCCGGCCGGAGACGGCGGCCGGGGAGACGGTGAAGTCGTCCCACTCGGACATCGAGGTGTGGGAGACGGCGGTGCCGGAACCCAGCACCCACACCGGCGGCTTCACGGCGTCCGCGACGTACTCCTCGGCGGCCAGCAGCACCGCGCAGCCCCCGTCGGAGCGTATGCAGCAGTGCAGTTTGGTGAACGGGTCGGCGATCAGCGGGCCGGAGAGCACGTCGTCGACGGTGATCGGGGCTCGGTACATCGCGTCGGGGTTGCGGGCGGCGTTGGCCCGTGCCTGGACGGCGACCTCGGCGAGCTGGGCGAGCGTGGTGCCGTACTGGTGCATATGACGGCGGGCGGCCATCGCGTACTTGGCGACGAGGGTGTGGCCGTACGGGACCTCGAACTGGAGCGGACCGCGGTTGCCGAAGGAGAGGTTGGCGGTCCGGCGGCCGGCCTTGAGGTCGGCGCGGGCGGTGGAGCCGTAGACCAGGAGGACGGCGTTCGCGTGTCCGGCGGCGATGGCGTCGGCGGCGTGCGCGGCCATGACCTCCCAGGTGGAGCCGCCGACGGCGGTGGAGTCGACCCAGGTGGGGCGCAGGCCCAGGTACTCGGCGACCTCGGCGGGGGCGAGGGTGCCCAGCCCGGCCGAGGCGAAGCCGTCGACGACGGTGCGCGGCAGCCCGGAGTCGGCGAGGGCGCGCCGGGCGGCCTGGGCGTGGAGGGCGTACGAGGTGGCGTCGTCGACGCGCCCGCAGTCGGAAAGGGCGATACCGAGGACGGCGACTTTCCGGCTGCTGCCAGTACCCTGAAGCGACATGAATCTGACGGTACATCAGATTTGATGGGACGGGAGACGGGAGCCGCTCGCCATGGATGCGGAGTTCACGACGGAACAGGGTGAGATCAGGCGCACCCTGCGGGAGTTGCTGCACAAGCGGTGCGGTCCGGACGACGTCAAGGCCGCTGTCCGGACCACCGCCGGATACGACGAGGACCTGTGGCGGCAACGGCTCGCCGCGCACCTCGGGCTGCCCGGCCTCGCCCTCGCGCCGCAGTACGGCGGCGCCGGCTTCGGGCCCACCGAACTCGCCCTGGCCTGCGAGGAGACCGGGCGCGCACTGCTCCCGTCACCGCTGCTCGGCACCGCGCTGCTGGCCGCGCCGCTGGTGGCCGGACTCGGCACCGGGGCCCAGCGGCGCGCCCTGCTCCCGGCCTTCGCCGACGGCACCCTCACCGCCGCGCTCGCCGCCCCGCAGGCCGGGCTCGGCCTCACCGGCGCGGCCGGCCCCGAGTGGGCGGGCGGCGGCCGGACCGGCGGCGTCCAGGCACGGCGCACCGGCGCTCCGGGCGGCGCCGGCGCCACCCACGCCCCGGACGGCGCCCCTGAGGGCGGCTGGCGGCTCTACGGGCAGGTCGACCAGGTGCACGGCGGCCACAGCGCCGGGGTCCTGCTGGTGGCCGCGCACGTCGGCGGCTACGCCCGCGGCGGCACCCGTCTGTTCCTCGTACGGGCGGGCGCCCCGGGCCTGGTACGGACCCGGCTCACGGTGCTGGACGAGACCCGGCCGCAGGCCCGCGTCCAGCTCCGGGACGTACCCGCCGAGCCGCTGGGCGGCGCGGAGGCGGCCGACCCCGGACCCGCGCTCACCCGTACGGGTGTATCCGCCGCCGCCGCGCTCGCGGCCGAAGCGGTCGGCGCGGCAGGCCAGGCGCTGGCCCTGACCGTGGAGTACGTACAGGTCAGGGAGCAGTTCGGGCGGCCGGTCGGTTCCTTCCAGGCCGTCAAGCACCGGCTCGCCGACCTGTACGTACGGGTGGAGGCGGCGCGCTCGGCCGCGTACTACGCCGCGTGGGAGCTGGGCCCGGTGAGCGCGCGGCTGGCGCTGGCGCAGGGGCTGGAGGCGCTGCGGGCGGCGGCCGGCGAGGCGATCCAGCTGCACGGGGGCATCGGCTTCACCTGGGAGCACCACGCGCATCTGTACTTCAAGCGGGCGGCCTCCGACGAGCTGCTGTTCGGGCCCGTGCACGCGCTGCGCCGGTACGCGGCGGAGCTGGCCGGCATCTTCGAGGGATACGAGAGGGAGGTGGCGGCGTGAGTCTCATCCGGCGTATGACGCCGCTCGTTCAGCGGGTCTCGTCCACGCGGGGCTTCGCCAAGGTCGCGCCGCACGTCATACCGGCGTTGGACAAGGCCGTGCACCGGCTGAGCGGCGGCCGGGTGCTGCTGAGCGCGCGCATGCTGCCCGGGGTCGTGCTGACGGCCGTAGGGGCCAGGAGCGGGCTGCCCCGCAGTACGCCGCTGGCCTGCATGCCCGAGGACGGCGGCACGTTCGTGCTGATCGGAAGCAATTTCGGGCGGCCCGGTCATCCGGCCTGGACGGTGAACCTGCTCCGGAACCCGGAGGCCGAGGTGAACTGGAAGGGGCAGGACATCCCGGTACGGGCCGCGCTGCTGCGGGGTGAGGAGCGGGAGGCCGCGTGGGCGGCGCTGCTGCGCTTCTGGCCGCCCTACGGGACGTATGCGGCCCGGGTCGAACGGGAGATCAGGCTCTTCCGGCTGACCCCGCGACTGCCCGGCACCGCGAAACCGTAAATCCCTCAAGTCCCCGGTCATCGCCCGCCGGACAGTCGAACGCGGGCGCCGACGACCGGCAACCTCCCCCGAGGACCGGTGCTTCGGCGCCCGCGTTGTGGCGGGCAGGACTTCGTAATCGATGTGGACCGGCGTAAGCGGCGCAATGGACGGCCATGGTGGTGATCAGCGCGTCGGCTTCTTGCCGGTGATGCCGAGATGGACGAGCAGGGCGAGATTGGGCTTCAGCTCTGCCTGCTTGACGCCCCAGCTCTGGAAGCCCTTCTGATGGGCGGCGACCGCGGCGAGCATGGCCACCAGGGAGCCGGCGATGGCGGCGGGGCTGACGTCCTTGTCGACCCGGCCCTTCGCCTGGAGCTCCTTGACCGCGTCGGTAAGGGAGTTGGTGACGGCGTTGAGGATCTTCATACGGATCTTGTAGAAGCGCTTGTCCCCTTCGGCGGCGCCGAGGTCGACGACACGCAGGATCGCGTCGTTGCGGCGCCAGAAGGAGAGGAAGCCGTCGACCAGTTCGTCGGCGGCGGCCGCGCCGGATTTGCCGACCCAGGTTCGTCCGGCGACGAGTTCGGTGAGGCCGGCGCCCTCCTTGGCCATCTCCTCGGCGAGTTCGAGGACGGCGCCCTCGACATCGGGGAAGTACTGGTAGAACGTTGCGGGGGAGGTACCCGCCATCCGGGCGACGTCGATGACCTTGACGTCCCGGTACGGTGACGTGCTGAGCATTTCACCGAGGCAGTCGAGCAGCTTCTGCCGCGTCGCCTGTCCCCGGCGCCCTGCCACACGGCCGTCGACGGTGCGAACTTGTCCTGTCATGCCGTCAGTTTACGGGTCGGTGATCAGCGCGCGATTCGGTGCCTGCAAATGGGGAGGCCCGCCAAGGGAGCGTGTGTTCGAATCTTCCCCGGGCGGGGTTGGAGATCCCCCGATAGCGTGTCAAGTCAGACACTCCGTCTGAAGTGACGAATCGACGCGGATCGAGAGGATCAGTCCATGGCCGGTTACGCCGATGGTGTCCCCTGCTGGACGGACGCCATGCTGCCCGACCTGGAAGCCGGTAAGCGGTTCTACGGGGAGCTGTTCGGCTGGACCTTCCAGGAGGGCGAGAAGGAGTACGGCTACTACACCCAGGCGTTCGCGGCCGACGGCCGCAATGTCGCGGCGCTGGCCCCCAAGCCCGACGGTCGGATGCCGACCGTCTGGAACCTCCACCTCGCCTCGTCCGACGCCCGGGCCACCGCCCGCCGGATCGTCGAGCAGGGCGGACAGCTCGTCACTGACCCGGTGCTGGTCGGTTCGTACGGCACGATGCTGATGGCCGCCGATCCGGGTGGCGCGGTCTTCGCCGTGTGGCAGGGCGGTACGCACACCGGCTTCGAGAAGAGCGGTGAACCCGGCTCGTACGCCTGGGCGGAGATCTACACGCGCGAGACGAAGCGCGTGGACGCCTTCTACGAGGCCGTGTTCGGCTACGCGGGCAAGCAGATCTCCACCGGCGCGGAGCCGGAGGAGGCCGCGAAGGCCGAAGCCCCCGCGAAGGCCGAAGCGCCCACGAAGGCCGAAGCGCCCACGAAAGTCGAAGCGCCGGAAGAGCCCGGAGAGCCCGAAGAGCCCGAAGAGCCCGAAGAGTCCGGAGAGCCCGGAGAGCGCGAGGAGCCCGGAGAGCGCGGCGGCGCCGGGGGCTTCGACTACCGGATCTTCGCGCCGGAGGGCAAGGAGGCGACACCGGCCAACGCGGTGCTGGGGCGCTGCCTGATGGGCCCGGAGTTCCCCGTCGAACTGCCGCCCCACGTCAACGTCTACTTCGCAGTCGAGGACACCGACCGGGCCGTGGAAGCGATTCGGCGACTACACGGCCGGGTGACCCGGGGCCCGGCGGACTCGCCCTTCGGGCGCTGGGCGGCGGTCACCGACGACCAGGGCGCCAACTTCGCGATCATCGACGCCAAGGCCGCCGTCGGGCAGCTGCCGGGGTAGCCGGTGAACCGTGTGCGCACGCCGGACGTACCCCTGGGTAACGGCAGAGCGTCTCAATAATCGCCGTGTCGACACCGCCCCGGGTTCGCAACTGATACTCATCCCAGGAAGAATCAGTTACCGGACCCCGGGACGGGGGGAACCCACGGGGAGGTGACAGGGCAGTGGTGCAGCAGCTGACGCAGCACGACCCGAGACGGATCGGCCCTTTCGAGGTGCTGGGCCGGCTCGGCGCCGGCGGCATGGGTCTGGTCTATCTGGCACGATCGGCTTCGGGCCGGCGGGTGGCGATCAAGACGGTACGTGCGGAACTCGCGGAGGACCAGCTCTTCCGGGTCCGCTTCGCGCGCGAGGTCGAGGCGGCCCGGGCGGTCAGCGGCTTCTACACGGCCGCGGTCGTCGACGCCGACCCGCGGGCCGCGGTGCCCTGGCTGGCCACGGCCTTCGTACCGGCGCCCTCCCTGGAGGAGATCGTCAACGAGTCCGGACCGCTGCCGGCCCAGGCCGTACGGTGGCTGGCGGCCGGCGTCGCCGAGGCGTTGCAGTCCATCCACGGGGCGGGGCTGGTCCACCGGGACATGAAGCCGTCCAATGTGCTCGTCGTGGAGGACGGGCCGCGTGTGATCGACTTCGGGATCGCCAGCGGGGTCTCCAACACCCGGCTGACCATGACCAATGTGGCCGTGGGTACGCCCGCGTACATGTCGCCGGAACAGGCCAAGGACTCACGCAGCGTGACGGGCGCCAGTGATGTCTTCTCGCTCGGGTCGACGCTGGTCTTCGCGGCCACCGGGCACGCGCCCTTCCACGGGGCCAATCCGGTCGAGACCGTGTTCATGCTGCTGCGGGAGGGGCCCGACCTCAAGGGTCTGCCCGCTGAGCTGCGGCCGCTGATCGAGTCGTGCATGCGCATGGAGGCGGACAAGCGGCCGAGCCCGGCCGATCTTCAGGCGCAGCTGGCGCCGCATCTGTTCTCGTCGGCGGGCGGTGACGACACCGGGACGGCGTCGGCGTGGCTGCCCACGGACGCCGTCGCGTTGATAGAGCAGCGGCGCAGTGGCGGGCGGCCCGGGGTTCAGCCGGTGCCGCCCAGGCCCGCGGCGGCCCCGCAGGCGCAGCCGGTGCCTGCTCCTCCGGTCGAGCCGCAGCCCGCCGGACGGCACGCGGCGGCCGCCCCCGGGCCGGTGCAGCTCGCCGGGTCGGCGCCCATCGGCCCCGGGCTCCGGGTCGCCGACCGCAAGGACCAGCAGGCGCAGCCCCCGGTTCCGGGGTGGGTCGGCCGCGGTGGCGGCGGTGCGCAGGCCGGTGGTCCGGGCCGGGCCGGTGGTCCGGGGCAGGCCGCCGGGCCGGGTCCGCTGCCCGCTGCCGCGCCGGTGCCGGTGCAGGCGCCGCCCCCCGGGGAGTGGCGGCCGTGGCGGTTCCGGATGTCCAACGATGTGTGGGGCACCCCGGTGGTCTCCTCCGGCCGGCTGTATGTGACCTCCTTCGAGGTGCACGCCCTGGACGTGGCCACCGGGCGGCGCCAGTTCAAGACCCGTGACGTCGCCTGGACCATGGCCGTCGACGGGGGTCGTATCCACGGCTCGGACGGCCCGAGCCTGTACGCGCTGGACGCGGCCGACGGCGCCGAGCGCTGGCGTACCGGTGTCGACGGCTGGATCTACTCGCTGCGGGCCGAGGGCGGCACCGTCGTCACCGGCACGCGAGGCGGGGGCGTCCAGGCCTGGGACGCCGCCGGCGGGCGGCTGCGCTGGGAGCGCGGCGGCGCGCAGACCGAGTTCGAGTCGCCGGAGTCAGGGCCGTGCGTGGTCGGCGGTGTCGTCTACTTCCACGGCGGCGGACGGCTGCACGCGCTGGACGCGGCGTCCGGCGCGGAGATCTGGAACTTCCCGGTCGGCGCCGGCTCCGGGGCCCCGGGCAGCATGCCCACCCGGCCGGTCGTCGTGGACGGCGCCGTCTATGTCACGGCGGGCGCCCGCGTCCTGGCCCTCGACGCCCGTACGGGAGGGGAGCGCTGGCGCTTCGACGCACCCGCCGTGATGTTCGGGCCGCCGACGTACGTCCCCGGGGCCGGCGTCACCGGCGGCGGGGTGTATGTCGCGGACTACCTCGGGACGGTCTACGCCCTGGACCCGGTGGACGGCCGGGACCGGTGGCGGGTCGCGACCGAGCAGCGGCAGTCGGTGGAGCCGGTGCTGGTGGCCGGCGGCTCGGTGATGCTGGGGGCCGGCAGCGCGCTGTACACCCTGGACGCGGTCTCGGGCACCCCCAAGTGGCGCTTCGCCGCCCAGGCCGAGATCGTCGGCTCCCCGGTGGCGGCGGACGGCCGGGTGCACTTCGGCTCCAAGGACCACTGCCTCTACACCGTGGACGCGGGCGGCGGCCAGCTGCGCTGGAAGCTGGAGACGGGCGGTGAGATCACCGGTTCGCCGGTCGTCAGCGGTGGCGTCGTCTACGCGAGCAGCAAGGACCGCTGTGTCTACGCCCTGGACGCGGTCAAGGGCACGGGGGCGGCGGCCAGACGCGGTTGAGCCGGGGGCCCGGACCGGGCTGCTGTTAGGGTGAACGCCGTTTGTCGGGTTCAACGGGGGTTCGTATCATGCGGCGTCGTCCGGGCAGGTTGCGGCTGGTATGCGTACTGGCCGTGGTGGTCGTGTCGTTGACCGGGTTCCAGACCCGGGGGCACGGGCACAGCGTCAGCCGTGGGCACAGCAGCAGCAGTGGTGGCGGCGGTTGCAGCAGCAGCCATTCCACGTCGCACTCGTACAAGTCCGACTCCGACTCCGACTCCGACTCCGACGACGACTACTCCGGTACGACCAGCAGCAGTACCGGCAGCACGTACGGCACCGGGAGCACCGGGAGCACGTACAGCACCGGCAGCACCACCAGCAGTACCGGCAGCACTTACAGCAGCACCACCCCGACGGCGACCGTCGTCTCCTGTGCCGACGGCGACGGGATCTCGCAGGTCGAGCTCGACAACAGCCGTGGCAGCACCGGTGGTTACGTGATCGAGATGGCCTTCTACGACACCGTGGGGACCGAGGTCGGCACCGGTACGAAGACGGTCACCGTCCGTGCCGGCAAGCGGGTGACGACCAAGGTCGCGATGGCCGATCCGTCGCTGGACGACGGGAAGCTGACCTGCCGGGTCACCGCCGTGCGCTGACCGGCTCAGCGGATCCGGAAGCCGCCGCGGCGGCCGGTGAAGAGCTCCGCCTGCCGTTCCGGCGGGAGGTTGCCCAGCGCGATGAGGTGCGGGGCCTGGCCGAAGGCGTGCGACCGGGCGGCCTCGCGGGCGGACCAGACGGCGCGGACGGTGCCCTGGACGGCGTCGGTGGGGCAGGCGGCGATGACGGCGGCGGCGCGCAGTGCGGCGTCGAGCAGTCCGGGGCCGGGGACGACCTCGCTGACCAGGCCGGTCGTGTGGGCGCGTTGGGCGGAGACCCGCTCGGCGGTGCCCATCAGGGACATCCGCATGACCTCGCCGTAGGGCATGCGCTGGGCCATGGCGATGGACTCGTAGGCGCTGACCATGCCGTAGGTGGTGTGCGGGTCGAAGAAGGTGGCGTGGTCGGCGGCGATGACGAACTCGCTCTCGCCGAGCAGGTAGAAGGCGCCCCCGCAGGCCATGCCGTTGACGGCGGCGATGACCGGTTTCCACAGGTCGTTGGCCTTGGGGCCGATGGTGAGCAGGGGGTCGTCGGCGGAGAAGGGCGACGAGGGCTGGGGCACCTCGGCGGAGCGGTCGAAGCCGGTGCAGAAGGCCTGGTCGCCGGCGCCGGTGAGGACGACGGCGCGGATGTCCGGCGCCTGCCTGAACTCCCGCCACAGGGCGCCGAGTCCGGCGGCCATGGCCAGGTCGATGGCGTTGTGGCGGGCGGGGCGGTCGAGGGTGACCAGCGCGACGCCGTCCCGCACCGTCTCAGAGCGCAAGCCAGCGGGGGATGCCGTCATGGAAGACCGCCTTCACGGGTGCGCCGATGCGGATGCGGGCCGGGTCGAAGGAGTTCAGGGCCGCGTCCGGGGCGGTGACGAGGTTGCCGGCCAGACGGATGCGGGGGTCCTCGGCGAGTTCGACCAGGATGACGTTGTACGGGGCCTGGGCGGCGTAGGCCGGCAGCAGCGGCGGGTGGGGGACCACGTACGACCAGATCCGGCCCCGGCCGCTCACCGGGCGCCACTCGCAGGAGAACGACCGGCAGTGCGGGCAGCAGGGGCGGGGCGGGAAGCGCAGCCGGCCGCAGGAGCCGCAGGCCTGGACGCGGAGTTCGCCGCGGCGGGCGTACTCCCAGAAGGGCGCGCCGTCGTCGTCGGGGACGGGTCGCAGCATGCGTGGTCAACTCCTCAGCAGCAGGGCGGATGTCGGTACGCCCTCGCCCGCCGTGACCAGGCAGGTGGCGGCGCCGGGGACCTGGGCGGTGGAGGTGCCGCGCAGCTGTCTGACGCCCTCGGTGATCAGGTTGAAGCCGTGGACGTACGCCTCGCTCAGTCCGCCGCCGGCGGTGTTGAGGGGGAGCCGGCCGCCGATCTCCAGGGCGCCGCCCTCGGTGAAGGAGCCGCCCTCGCCGCGGGCGCAGAAGCCGTAGCCCTCCAGGGACAGCGGTATGAGGGCGGTGAAGGCGTCGTAGATCTGGGCGACGTCGATGTCCTCGGGGGTGAGGTCGGCGTGCTTCCACAGATGGCGGGCGGCGGTCCAGGCGGGCCCGGTCAGCGGGTCGTCGGTCCAGTAGTTGACCATGCCGTGGTGCTGGGCGGGCAGGCCCTGGGCGGCGGAGTGGACGTAGACCGCGCGCTGCCGGCAGTCGCGGGCGCGCTCGGCGCCGACCACGACGCAGGCCAGCGCCCCGTCGGTCTCCAGGCAGTTGTCGTAGAGGCAGAGCGGCTCGCTGATCCAGCGGGCGGTCATGTACATCTCGCGGGTGAGCGGGCGGTCGTACATCATCGCGGCGGGGTTGCAGTTGGCGCGGTTGCGGCAGGCCAGGGCGACGTTGAAGAGGTGGTCGCGGGTCGTTCCGTACTCGTGCATGTGGCGGCGGGCCAGCATCGCGATCTCGTCCGCCGGGCGCAGCAGGCCGAAGGGACGGGTCCACTGGGCGGGGGTGGGCAGCTGGGCGGCGGTGTTGGTCCAGGGGCGGGGGCCGCTGCCGCGTTTGCGGGAGCGCCAGGCGATCCCGACGGTGGCCTGGCCGGTGGCGATGGCGGCGGCGAGGTGGGCGACGGTCGCACAGGAACCGCCGCCTCCGTAGCCGACCTTGGAGAAGAAGGTCACATCGCCCGCGCCGACGGCCTTGGCGATCTCGACCTCGTCGGTCTCCTCCATCGTGTAGGAGGCGAAGGCGTCCACCTCCGACGGGTCGATCCCCGCGTCGTCGAGGGCGGCGAGGATCGCCCGGCAGGCGAGTGTCTTCTCGGACTCGGGGAGGTGCTTGGCGAAGGGTGTCTGGCCGATACCGGCTATCGCTGTCGCGTCCTTGAGGTCCCTCACGGCTGACATTCCGTCAGGCTATCGCTAATCTGACGGATAGTCAGCTAGGGGTCGGCTACGAGGCGGCAACCCGGAACCCGGGAGGTATCGTGCGCGGTGACCTGGAGTGGGGCACCATCCCCCGGCTCGTGCGGTACGCCGCCGAGCGGTACGCCGGACGCGAGGCGGTGGTCGACGGACGGCAGCGCATCACGTACGCCGAACTCGGCGAGCGCGTCGAGCGGGCCGCCGCCGCCTCGATCGCCGCCGGCGTCCGGCCCGGCGACCGGGTCGCCGTCTGGGCACCCAACACCGCCGACTGGATCGCCGCCGCCCTCGGCGCCGTCACGGCCGGCGGCGTACTGGTGCCGCTCAACACCCGCTTCAAGGGCACCGAGGCGGCCCACGTCCTGGCCCGCACCCGCGCCCGGCTGCTCTTCGTCACCGGCACCTTCCTGGAGACCTCGTACGTCGCCTCGCTGCGCCGCGCGCAGGCCGAGCACGCACTGCCGGACCTGGAACAGGTCGTCGTCCTGTCCGACACCGCGCCCGAGGGTTACCGCACCTGGAAGGAGTTCCTGGCCGCCGGCGACACCGTGCCGGCGGCCACCGTACGGCAGCGGGCCGAGGCCGTCCGGACCGGCGACATCTGCGACATCGTCTTCACCTCCGGCACCACCGGCCGCCCCAAGGGCGCCATGATCACCCACGCCCAGACCCTGCGCGCCTTCGCCACCTGGAGCGAACTGGCCGGACTGGAGGAGGGCGACCGCTATCTGATCGTCAACCCCTTCTTCCACACCTTCGGCTACAAGGCCGGCATCATCGCCTGCCTCATGCGCGGCGCCGTGATGATCCCGCAGCCGGTCTTCGACATCGACACCGTGCTCGCCAACATCGCCGCCGAACACGTCACCGTGCTGCCCGGCCCGCCCACCCTTCACCAGTCGATCCTGGACCACCCCGCCCGGGGCGCCCACGACCTCGGCACCCTGCGCCTGGTCGTCACCGGCGCGGCGGTGGTGCCCCTGAGCCTCGTCGAACGGCTGCGCGGCGAACTGGGGGTGGCCACCGTACTGACCGCCTACGGCATGAGCGAGACCACCGGCATGGCCACCATGTGCCGCCGCGGCGACCCCGCCGGGGTCATCGCCGCCACCTCCGGCCGCGCCATACCCGGAACCGAGGTCCGGGTGCTGTCCGACGGCCCCGGGCTGCCCGGGGAGGTGCTGGTCCGCGGCTACAACGTCATGTCGGGCTACTGGGAGGACCCCGCGGCCACCGCCGCCGCCGTCGACCCCGAGGGCTGGCTGCACACCGGGGACGTCGGCGTGATGGACGCGGGCGGCAACCTGCGGATCACCGACCGCATCAAGGACATGTTCATCGTCGGCGGCTTCAACGCCTACCCGGCCGAGATCGAGCAGTCGCTGGCCCGCCACCCGGACGTCGTCGAAGCGGCGGTCGTCGGTATCCCGGACGGGCGGCTCGGCGAGGTCGGCAAGGCGTATGTCGTCCGGCGCGAGGGCGCGTCGCTCACGGCGGACGAGGTCATCGCCTGGTCACGGCGGGAAATGGCCAACTACAAGGTGCCCCGGCAGGTGGAGTTCCTGGCCGAGCTGCCGCGCAACGCCGCGGGCAAGGTGGTCAAGACCCAGCTGCGTGCGAGGCCCTGAAATCCGGAGGCGGCGCGGACCCCGGCCGGGCCACAATGCGCGGCATGACCAAGCCCTGGCACCTCGACGAACTCGCATACGCGGGCCATGAGCACCTCGACAAGGCCTTCGTCGCCGGCTACGACCGCAAGCAGGGCCGTCCCGACCCCGCCCCCGACCTCGCCGCCCTCGCCGCACACGGCATCGGCGGTACGGCCACGGTCGTCGACCTCGCCGCGGGCACCGGCCAGTTCACCCTGGCCGCTGCCCGCCGCTTCGGTCGGGTGGTGGCGGTCGACGTCTCCCCGGCCATGCAGGACGCCCTGCGCGAGCGGGTCGCCGGGGCCGGGCTGTCGAACGTCAGCTTCGCGCATGCCGGATTTCTCTCGTACGAGCACTCCGGGCCGCCCGCCGACGCCGTCCACACCCGCAACGCCCTGCACCAGTTGCCCGACTTCTGGAAGGCCGTCGCCCTCGACCGCGTCGCGCGCATGCTGCGCCCCGGCGGCGTCCTGCGCCTGCGTGACCTTGTCTTCGACTTCCAGCCGTCCGAGGCCGACACCGTCCTGGAGCGCTGGATGGACGGCGCGGTGAAGGACTCCGCGCAGGGCTACACCCGCGAGGACTACGCGGAGCACCTGCGCACCGAATTCAGCACCTACCGCTGGCTTCTGGAGCCGATGCTCACCGCCGCCGGATTCGAGATCACGGATGTCGCGTACGCGGGTTCGGTCTACGGCGCCTACACGTGCGTCAAGCGGTAGCCGCGCACACGTTGAAAGGACCGGCCGCGGCGCCCCCTCCGCGCCACGGTCGGTCCTCATCCCCCGGTTGTGCCCCCTGCCCCCGTGCTTCCCCCCCCGTTCTCCCGTGTTCCCCCGTGCTCCCCCCGTTCCCCCGTGCCCCCCGTTCCCCCCGCTGGTCCCCCGTGCCCCCCGCTGGTCCCCCGTGCTCCCCGTGTCCCCCCGCTGGTCCCCCGCGCCCCCCGTGGCGTCGTCGCCGTCGGCGACGACGCCGGTCAGGGGGTGTGGAAGTTGTCAGGCTTGACGGTGGTGTCGTCGGCCTTGACGGTGGGCTCGTCGGTGGTGTCCTCGTCGGAAGTGGTGACCGTCGTGGTCTCCTCGGCCTCCGTGGTCTCCTGCGTGGCCTCGCTCATACTGTCTCCCCTGGTTGTTGTCGTCCGTGCCGGGTGCGAGACCCGCCTGGCAACGACCCCCGTGCGCCACCAGGCGGGCAGCTCTCGCAGTGATGGAATCCTGGCAGCCGCCGATAATCAACTGATAAACGGCGGCGTCGAGGCGCCGGCGCAGGAGGTTTGACGGTCAGACGGCCACGGCCGGAGCCGACGGATCACCCAGCAGCCTGCGTACGTCATCGGCCTCGGCGGCGCCCAGCGCGGTCAGCGAGGCCAGGGCGTCCCGCCAGCAGGCGCGGGCGCGGTCGGCGTGGCCGACGCCCTGCAGGGCCTTGCCCAGCAGGGTGAGCGCGTTGGCCGAGCGGTACTCTCCGCCGATGTCGCGCAGCAGGGTGAGGGACTGCTCGGCCAGCGCCGCCGCCTGCCGGTACCGGGCGGCGGAGAGCTGGGCCTCGGCCATCCGGAACAGGGCCATGGCCTCCCAGAACTGCTGCCGGGCCTCCCGGAAGACGGGCAGGGCCTCGGTGAGGCAGGCGACGGCCTCGTCGGTCCGGCCGTCGGCGGTGAGGGCGACGGCCAGCGCGTAGAGGCCGTTGGCGAGCCGGAATCCGGCGCCGAGGTCGCGGTAGATCTGCAGGGATCGCTCGGCGGAGGCGATGGCGGCGGGGAGCTGCCCCAGCTCGATCTGGGCGCGGGCAAGGTTGCTGAGGGCGGCGGCCTCACCGTGCCGGTTACCGTCCGCGCGGAAGGCCTCCAGGGCCGTGGTGTGGTGGGCGGCGCACTCCTCGAAGCGGCGCAGCGGGAACGCGGCGTTGCCCCGCAGGTTGGGGGCGTAGCTGCCGGCCATCGGGTCGCCGGCGGCCAGCCCGAGGACCAGGGCGCGCCGGGCCTCGCGTTCGGCGTCCTCGAAGCGGCCGGACAGGCCGCTGAGATGGCCGAGCCAGATCCGGGCGCGGGCCTCCACCAGGGTGTCGCCGCAGTCGGCGGCGGTGGTGACCACGGCCCGGGTGGCCTGCTCGTACTGGCGGGCGTAGACGCCGGACTCCATCAGGTCCTGGCTGACGAGCAGCAGGTCGACGGCGCGCCGCAGTGGTCCCTCGCACCCGCCGGCGGCGGCCTGCTGGACGGCGGCCAGGAGGCTGGGGGCCTCGGAGAAGAGCCAGTCCAGGCCGGCTTCGCGGCCCGGGAAGGCCAGTCCGGAACGGGTGCTGGGCACCAGGTGGTCCAGGACCCGGTCGCCGGGGTTCTCCAGCTCGTAGGCGTGGGCGGCCGACGCCAGGTAGAAGTCCAGCAGCCGGGACAGGGCGGCGCAGCGTGACGCGTCGGTCTCGTGGCGCTCGGCGCAGTCGCGGGCGAAGAGCCGGAGCAGGTCGTGGAAGCGGTAGCGGGCGGGGGCGGCGGATTCGATCAGGCTGATGTCGACCAAGGCTTCGAGGAGCTCTTCGGCGTCGTACGGGTCCATGTCGAGGACGGCGGCGGCCGAGTCCAGCGAGATGTCGGGGCCGTCGGGCAGGGCCAGCAGGCGGAAGGCACGGGCCTGGGCGGGGGTGAGCTGGCCGTAGCCGAGTTCGAAGGTGGCCTTGACGGCGAGGTCGCCGGCCTTGAGCTCGTCGAGGCGGCGGCGTTCGTCGCTGAGCTTGCGGGCGAGGAAGGAGACGGTCCAGGTGCGGCGGGTGGCGAGGCGGGAGGCGGCGATGCGGATGGCCAGCGGCAGGAAGCCGCAGGCGGCGACCACGTCGAGGGCCGCCTGGCGTTCACTGGAGACGCGTTCACGGCCGACGATGCGGGTGAAGAGCTGGAGTGCCTCCTCCGGGCTCATCACGTCCAGGTCCACCAGATACGCGCCGGCCAGGTCGACCATGCGGACCCGGCTGGTGATGAGGGCGGCGCAGCCGGGGGTGCCGGGCAGCAGGTCGCGGACCTGGGCGGTGTCGTGGGCGTTGTCCAGCAGGGCCAGTACGCGGCGGCCGGCCAGGGTGGAGCGGTAGAGGGCGGCGCGGTCGGCGAGCGAGTCGGGGATGGAGGCGTCGGTGACGCCCAGCGCGCGCAGGAACGAGCCGAGGACGACCTCGGGTTCGGCGGGGCGGGCGTCGGTGCCCTGGAGGTCGACGTACAACTGGCCGTCGGGGAAGGCGTCCCGGGCGGTGTGGGCGACATGGACGGCCAGGGTGGTCTTGCCGACGCCGCCGATACCGGCGACGGCGGAGACGGACATGACGCCCAGGTCGGTGGTCAGCCGCTCGCCCAGCTCCCGTACGAAGGCGGCCCGGCCGGTGAAGTCGGCGACCGTCGCCGGGAGTTGGGCGGGCCGGACCGGTTCGGGGGCGGCCTCGGTCCGGGCGGCGGGGGCGGCCAGCAGGGCGGGGTCGACCTCCAGGATGCGCTGGTGGAGGTCGGTGAGTTCGGCGCCGGGGTCGACGCCGAGTTCGTCGGCGAGCAGCCGGCGGGTGTCGGCGTAGACGCCGAGGGCCTCGGCCTGCCGGCCGCTGCGGTACAGCGCGAGCATCAGCAGGGCGCGGAGCCGCTCGCGCAGCGGGTGTTCGGCGGACAGGGCGGTGAGTTCGGAGACGGCCTCGGCGTGGCAGCCGACCTGCAGGTCGAGGTCGAGGCGGGTCTCGGTGAGCTGGAGCCGCCATTCGGTGAGGCGGTGGCGCTGGGCCTCGGCGTAGGGCCCGGGGATACCGGCCAGTGGTTCGCCGTCCCACAGGTCGAGGGCGCGGCCGAACCCCTCGCGGGCCCGGGCGGGATCGGAGGCGCCCCGGGCCTTCTCGCCGTCGGAGACATGGGCCTCGGCGATGCCGAGGTCGAGGGCGCCCGGTTTGCAGTGCAGGGCGTAGCCGCCGTCGACGGTGGTGAGGGCGTCGCTGCCGAGGGCCTTGCGGAGCCGGAAGGCGTAGCCGCGCAGGGCGGCCAGGGCGGTGGGAGGTGGTTCCTCGCCCCAGAGCGCGTCGAGGAGTTCGGCGGCGGTGGCGGCGCGGCCGCCGCGCAGCAACAGGGCGGCGAGCAGAGCGCGTTGCTGTGGTGGCATGCCGGTGATCGGCTGGTCGCCCCGCCAGGCGCGGACGGGGCCGAGCACGGTGAAGCGCAGGGCGGTGCCGTCCTGTTCGCCCGTGCCCGCCGCCGGTGGGTGTGGCGCGCCGGCCGGGCCGGGTGTGCCACCGGCCCCGCCACCGGGCTCCGTTCCTGTCTCGTTCCCCATTCCTTGCCCCCTGTGCCTGCCGTGCCTGGCGGTGCCGGGCGCGACGGGCGCGTTTATCGATCGTTCATCGCGAGCCGGAACAGTGGTCGCCGTGCCAGTTTGCCGTGTCAACCGGTTTGGGTCACCTACGGGGGGTGCCTGGGGGGAGACACCGCATCAAGTGTTACCGGGAATTTGAGGTTCCATCTGTGTCACCGCGGGCCAATTCGATTCATATGCATCTGTCGGGGGGAGTGACGGGCTACCCATGTGCTCACGATGTGCGCCGGAGGCCGTGACCGGCCCGGACGACCAGGACCGGAAGGCGGCACCGGTCAGCGTACGCATGCTGCCGGGGCCGATGCTGCGGCGCCTGGCGGCGCGTCAGCCGGTCGGAGTGCCGCGCCTGGACTGCGACTTCGCAGACCTGGACCGGCGGGCCCGGGCGGTCGCCGCCGGGCTGGGGCCCGCGGTGCCGCCGGGCAGCCGCGTCCTGCTGGCCTACCCGCAGGGACCGGATCTGGCGGGGGCGTTCTTCGGCTGCCTGTACGCGGGTATGGCGGCGGTGCCGGTGGTTGCCGCCGGGCCCGGTGACACGGACGGCGTGGCGCGGGCCGCCGAACGGTGCCGCCCGGCGGTGGTGCTCACCGGCGGCGACGCCTGGACCTCGCTCGCGGTGGACCGGTCGCGTACCCGGGTGATCGAGGCCGACGGCGGCCGGGTCGGCGGCGAGCGGGTGGACCGGCTGGCGGCGGCCTGGCAGCCGGTCGGCGTGCTGCGCTCGGCCGTGGCGTACGAGCGGTATGTCGCGGGCGGGGCCGTGGGGATCGGCGGCGGGCGGCTGGAGGCGCCGCTGCGCCACTGCGACCTGGGCGAGGCGCTGGGGGAGCTGGAGCGGGCGGCGCGGACCGGGACGTCGGAGGAGGGTGTGGGCTGGGCCGCCTCGGTCCACGGCCTGGAGGAGGCGGTCTGGCGGATGCTGCTGCCGCTGGTCTCCTGACCGGCGCCGCCACGACAGGTCGCCGGCGGACGTTACGGGCGGACGTCACGGGCGGACGTCACCGGTGACGTCGCCGGCGGACGTTACCGAGGACGTCACCGAGGTACGTTACTGACGGACCGTCAGATTCGCGCTACCGTGGTCCTCATGGAGACCTTCCCGAGGATCATTTCGGTGGACGACCACACGGTCGAGCCTCCCAACGTCTGGCGGGACAGGCTCCCGTCGGCCTGTCATGACACCGCCCCCCGCATCGTCCGCGCCCCCCTGAAGTCCATCAGCTTCGTCGGCGGCCGGTTCGCCCCGAAGATGGGCGAGCCCGGCGACGACGGCCCGCTCGCCGACTGGTGGCTGTACGAGGGGCTGCGCCGGCCGCTGACCCGGCTCGACACGGCCGTCGGCTACAGCAGGGACGAGGTGCGGCTCGAAGCCATCACGTACGAGCAGATGCGGCCCGGCTCTTACAGCGTGCCGGAGCGGCTGGCGGACATGGACGTCAACCACGTCCAGTCCGCGCTGTGCTTCCCGACCTTCCCGCGCTTCTGCGGCCAGACCTTCACCGAGGCCAAGGACCACGACCTCGGGCTGCTGTGCGTACGCGCCTACAACGACTGGATGGTGGAGGAGTGGTGCGGCCCGGATGCCCGGGGCCGGCTGATACCGCTGACCATCATCCCGCTCTGGGACGCCGAACTGGCGGCGGCCGAGGTGCGCCGCAACGCCGCCCGCGGCGTCCGGGCCGTCTGCTTCTCCGAGATCCCCCCGGCGCTCGGCCTGCCCTCCATCCACTCGGACGACTGGGACCCCTTCCTGCGGGCGTGCGAGGAGACCGGGACCGTCATCGCCATGCACATCGGCTCGTCCAGTCGGATGCCGTCGACCTCGGCCGACGCGCCCGCCGCGGTCGGGTCCACCATCACCTTCGCCAACTGCTGCTTCTCGATGGTCGACTGGCTGATGTCCGGGAAGTTCGACCGGTTCCCGGGGCTGAAGATCATGTACGCGGAGGGCCAGATCGGCTGGATCCCCTACATCCTGGAACGCGCCGACGTGGTGTGGGAGGAGAACCGCGGCTGGGGCGGCGTCGCCGACAAGGTGCTGCGCCCGCCGAGCGAGCTGTTCGCCGAGCATGTCTACGGCTGCTTCTTCGACGACGCGGTCGGGCTGCGCAACCTGGACTCCATCGGCGTCGGCAACGTCCTGTACGAGACGGACTACCCGCACTCGGACTCCACCTGGCCCAAGTCCCGCGAGGTCGGCGAGAGCCAGATGGGGCACCTGGCGCCGGATGTCGTCGAGCGGATCGTGCGGACGAACGCCATCGAACTGCTCGGGCTCACCCCCGACGGCCTGTGGTCCGGCGCGGCGAACCCGGGGTGATCCCGGGTTCGGTTCCGCGACCGCGGCGGCGGCCGCCGCCGCGGAACCGGTCACCGGAGTCCGCCCCGGCTCTTGTCTGACGGTGCGTCAGGTATGACGATGGCGGAATGACCCGGACCCCGATTGTCTACGGTATGCAGTTGCCGGTGCAGTCCCTGAGCACCATGTACGCCGAACCGTGGGAGGCGGACGCGGGCCCCGAGGACCTCGCCGAGGTCGCGCGGGCGGCGGACCGGCTGGGGTTCGCGTACGTCGGGTGCTGCGACCACGTGCTGATCCCGCCCCGCCTCGCGCCGGCGATGAGCGCGACCTGGTACGACCCGGTGGCGACACTGGCCTATCTCGCCGCCGTGACGACGCGGGTGCGGCTGCTGAGCCATGTGGCGGTCATCGGCCTGCGCCACCCGCTGCTCACCGCCAAGCAGTACGCGACCGTGGACCACCTCTCCGCCGGGCGGCTCGTCCTGGGCGTCGGCGCCGGGCACGTACGGGAGGAGTTCGAGGCCCTCGGGGTGGACTTCGACCGCCGCGGGCCGCTGCTGGACGAGGCCATCGACGCCGTACGGGCGGAGTTCGCGGCGGGGGAGCAGCGGCCGGGGCCCGTGCGGCGGCCGGTCCCGGTGTGGGTGGGCGGTTCGTCCCCGGCGGCGGTGCGGCGGGCCGCGCTGAAGGGTGACGGGTGGCTGCCGCAGGGGGATTCCAGGGACCGGATGCCGGGGCAGATCGCGCGCCTGCGGGAGCTGCGGGAGCGGGCCGGCCGTACGGACCCGGTCACGGTGGGGGCGATCGCGGAGCCGCTCTACGTGGGGGACCCGGAGTGGCGGGTGGGGCGGCGGACGCTGAGCGGCAAGCCGGAGGTGCTGGCGGAGTCGCTGCGGGAGTACGGCGCCATGGGCGTGGACCAGATCCAGGTGCGGTTCCGCAGCCGCGGCACGGCGGAACTGCTGGACCAGATGGAGGCGTTCGCCGTCCAGGTGGCGCCGGGGCTCGACGGGTAGGGGAGTGACGGGTATGGGCAGGCTGGACGGCCGGGTGGTACTGATCAGCGGGGCCGCGCGCGGGCAGGGCGAGCAGGAGGCGCGGCTGTTCGCGGCCGAGGGCGCGAGGGTCGTGCTCGGGGACGTGCTGGACGAGCGGGGCGCGGCGGTGGCGGCGGCGATCGGCGCGGAGTCCGGCGCGGACCGGGTGCGGTACGTCCACCTCGACGTGGGCCGGGAGGAGGACTGGGCGGCCGCGACCGCCGCCGCCACCGAGGCGTTCGGGCGGCTCGACGGACTGGTCAACAACGCGGGGATCCTGCGCTTCAACGAGCTGGCTGCGACCCCGCTGGAGGAGTTCCTCCAGGTCGTCCAGGTCAACCAGGTCGGCGCCTTCCTCGGCATGCGTGCCGCGATCCCCGCCCTGGAGGCGGCCGGTGGCGGCACGATCGTCAACACGGCCTCGTACGTGGCGCTGAGCGGCATGGCGGGCGTGACCTCCTACGCGGCGACCAAGGCCGCGATCGTGGGCATGACCCGGGTCGCCGCGATGGAGCTCGGCGGCCGGGGCATCCGGGTCAACGCGATGTGCCCGGGGGCGATCGACACCCCGATGTCCAACCCGGGCGAGGGGGTTCCGGCGGAGGCGCTGGACCAGCTGTACGGGAAGCTCGTGCCGCTCGCCCGGATCGGCCGCCCGGAGGAGGTGGCCCGCCTCGCGCTCTTCCTGACCAGCGACGACTCCTCGTACATCACCGGGCAGCCGTTCGTGATCGACGGCGGCTGGCTGGCCGGGGTCTCGGTCTTCTGAGAGCACGCGACAACTACTTGACGGTGTGTCAGCTCAGTGCGAGAGTCAGTTCAGATCTGACGATGCGTCAGAAAAGCTAGGGATGGTGACCCCTTGGAATTCGGCATCTTCGTACAGGGATACGTACCCAAATTTCGTGCCGAGGTCGATCCTGAGGCCGAGCACCACGCCCTCATGGAGGAGACCGAGTACGTCATCCAGGCCGACAAGTCCGGCTTCAAGTACGCCTGGTTCAGCGAGCACCACTTCCTGGAGGAGTACTCGCACCTCTCGGCCAACGACGTCTACATCGGCTACCTCACCCACGCCACCGAGCGCATCCACCTGGGCTCGGGGATCTTCAACCCGCTCCCGCAGGTCAACCATCCCGTCAAGGTCGCCGAACGGGTCGCCATGCTCGACCACCTCTCCGGCCGCCGCTTCGAGTTCGGCAGCGGCCGGGGCGCCGGCAGCCACGAGATCCTCGGCTTCCTGCCCGGCATCACCGACATGAGCGCCACCAAGGAGATCTGGGAGGAGACGATCGGCGAGTTCCCCAAGATGTGGCTCCAGGACGAGTACGCCGGCTTCCAGGGCAAGCACTGGTCCCTCCCGCCGCGCAAGGTCCTGCCCAAGCCGTACGGTGCCTCGCACCCGGCCATGTGGTACGCCGCCGGCTCGCCGCCCTCGTACGCCATGGCCGCCCGCAAGGGGCTGGGCGTGCTGGGCTTCAGCGTGCAGAAGGTCTCCGACATGGAGTGGGTCGTCGACTCCTACAAGACCGCCGTCCGCGACGCCGAGCCGGTCGGGGACTACGTCAACGACAACGTGATGGTGACGACGACCGCGATCGTCGCCGAGACCCGCAAGGAAGCGGTGCGGGTCGCCGCGACCAGCAATCTGAACTATCTGCAGTCGCTGCTCTTCCGCTACCACGACACCTTCCCCCGGCCCGAGTACATCCCGCAGTGGCCCGAACTGCTCCCCCAGTACACCGAGGAACTGATCGAGCTGCTGCTCGACGAGGAACTCATCATCTGCGGCGACCCGGACGACGCGCTCGCGCAGTGCAAGCGGTGGGAGGCGGCCGGGGCCGACCAGCTCTCGTTCGGGCTTCCGGTGGGCGTGCCCTACGAGGACACCCTGCGCACCATCCGGCTGGTCGGCGAGCACGTCATTCCCAAGATCGACACGGACCCGGTCCACCGGACCACCCGATTCCGGGACGCCGCCGGTTCGTGACACCCGACGGGGCGGCGTCTTCCCGGACCGCCGCCCGGCCGCCGGCCCGGGCGCGGCGCGGCAGCGGCCTGCCGTCCGCCCCCGGCCGGCGGCCACGCCCTGCTTCCGGCCGCCCGACGGGGCGCCGACGGGGCCGACCGACACAGAGAGGGACACGTGATGCTCGACCACTTGATACGCGGCGCCACCGTGGTGGACGGCACCGGCGCGCCCTCGCAGGTCGCCGACGTGGGGATCCGGGACGACCGGATCGCCGTGATCGCCGCGCCCGGCACCACCACCGAACCGGCCCGCTCCACGCGGGACGCGACCGGCCTGGTCCTCACCCCCGGATTCGTCGACCCGCACACCCACTACGACGCCCAGCTCTTCTGGGACCCGTTCGCGACCCCGTCCATGAACCACGGGGTGACGACCGTCGCGGGCGGCAACTGCGGCTTCACCCTGGCCCCGCTCCGACCGCAGGACGCGGACTACACCCGCCGGATGATGTCCAAGGTCGAGGGGATGTCGCTGCGGGCCCTGGAGGACGGCGTCGACTGGGGCTGGGAGTCCTTCGGGGAGTACCTCGACGCCCTGGAGGGCCGGATCGCGGTCAACGCGGGCTTCATGGTGGGCCACTGCGCGCTGCGCCGCCATGTGATGGGCCCGGACGCGGTCGGCGGCCGGCCGAGCCCGGCCCAGCTGGACGCGATGCTCCGGCTGTTCCACAGCTCCATGGAGGCGGGCGGCTGGGGACTGTCGACCACCCAGTCCTCCACCCACTCCGACGGTGACGGCAACCCCGTCGCCTCCCGGCACGCCCTCCCCGACGAACTGCTCGCCCTCTCGCGGGCGGTCGGCGAACACGAGGGCACCCAGATCGAGGCGATCGTCGCCGGCTGCCTGGACCAGTTCGCGGACGCCGAGATCGACCTCTTCGTCGAGATGAGCGCCGCCGCCGGCCGGCCGCTCAACTGGAACGTCCTCACCATCGACGCCGCCGTCCCGCAACGCGTCCCCCGCCAGCTGCTGGCCTCCGAACGGGCCCGCGAGGCCGGCGGCCGGATCGTCGCCCTCACCATGCCGATCCTCACCCCCATGAACATGTCGCTCGGCACCTTCTGCGCGCTCAACCTGATCCCCGGCTGGGGCGAGATCCTGTCCCTCCCCCTCCCGGACCGCATCGCGAGGCTGCGCGACCCCGCCGTACGCGCCGAGATGCTGCGCCGCGCGGACAGCCCGGAGGCCGGCGTCTTCCGGCGGCTGGCCGACTTCGGGCGGTACGTCATCGGGGACACGTACACCGAGGCCAACGCGGGCGTCAGCGGGCGCGTGGTCAGGGACGTCGCGGCCGAACGCGGCCAGGACCCCTTCCACACCCTGGTGGAGATCTGCGCCAACGACGAGCTGCGCACGGTGCTGTGGCCGATGCCGACCGACAACGACCCGGACAGCTGGGAACTGCGCCGCCGCACCTGGGAGCACGAGGACGTGATGCTCGGCGGCTCCGACGCGGGGGCGCACCTGGACCGGATGTGCGGGGCGCCGTACACGACCCGCTTCCTGGGAGACTGCCTGCGCGGGCGCCGGCTCCTCCCGCTGAACCGCGCGGTGCGCATGCTGACGGACGACCCGGCCCGGCTGTTCGGGCTGCGCGGGCGCGGCCGGATCGCGCAGGGCTACCACGCGGACCTGGTCCTGTTCGACCCGGAGCGGATCGACGCCGGGGTCGCCACGCTCGTGCACGACCTGCCCGGCGACAGCCCGCGCCTGGACTCGCGGGCCCAGGGGATCGTCAGCGTGCGGGTGAACGGCGTGGAGACGATCCGGGACGACGGGATCACCGGGGCGATCCCCGGGACCGTACTGCGCTCGGGCCGGGACACCGGGACGGTCAGCACGAAGGGGTGATCCCCGGAAGCCCGGAAGCCCGGAAGCCCGGACCCGCGGGGGAGACGGCGCACGCACGGAGCGCCGCGGGCACTGTTACCTGATGCACCGTCAGCCACTGTGAGCGGCGCGCAACTCATCCCTAACATGGCGGAAACCGGCCATCGCCCCGCGGCCACTAGGTTCGCGGCATGAAGGGCCGTACGAAGCGAACGCGGGCACGGAGACCACCGGACCCGGCACCCGGACCCGCCCTCCCCGCGCCGGGCCCGGCCGTCGTACCGGCGCGGCCGCGCGCCCGGCGGGTCCCGCGCCACCGGCCGCTGCCCGGCTGGCGCACCATCCGCGGCCGGGTCGCCGTCGTACTGGCCGTGCCCACCTGCCTGCTCCTGGCGATGGCCGGGTCGGCCTTCGGGACGAGGGTCGCGCAGTTCGACGACGCCCGCGAGACCCGCACCGAGGTCGACCTCTCGCTGCGCGTCCAGGGACTCGTCCACGAGCTGCAACGGGAACGAGGCCTGACCAACGGCCTGCTCGGCGGCGAGGAGTCCTACGCCCCTGAACTGCGCAAGCAGCGCAAGCGGGTGGACACCGCCCTGTACGACCTGCGCAACGAGCCGGTCGTCGCCACCGCCGTCCAGGACCGGCTGGCCCGGCTCACCCCGGTACGGGGCGACGTCGACATCCATGTCGCCGACAGCGCCACCACCCTGCGCTTCTACACCGCCGCCATCACCACCCTCAACGCCGAGGACCCCGCCGCCGACACCACCACCCGCGGCGACCGCAGACTGCGCGAGGGCCTCGCCGCGCTCCAGGCCCTCGCGGCGGCCAAGGAGGCCATCGCCCTCGAACGCGGCTCACTGAACGGCGTGTTCGCCGCCGGCTCCTTCACCCGCGGCCAGTTCCTGGAATTCACCGAGCAGCGGGCGACCCGTGTCGCCGCCCTCGCGCGCTACCGGCAGGTCGCGACCGCGGCGCAGCGGGCGGCACTCGACAACGCCTTCAGCTCCGTCGCGGCCCACAGCGCCGAGTCGTACGAGCAGCTGGCCGAACGCGGCGCCGACGGATCGGCCCTGCGCATCGACGCCAACGCGTGGTGGGACGACATGACCGTGCTCGTCGACGCGCTCTACGAGGTGCAGCAGCAGGTCGGGGCCGACCTGCGCACGCGCACGTCGCAGCTCAGCGACGACGCCACCACCAAGCTCCTCGAATATCTTGCCGCCGGCCTGCTCGCCGTCGCCCTGGTGACCGCGTCCTGGCTGCTGGCCTCCCGCTCCATCACCCGTCCCCTGGACGCGCTCGCCCGCGACGCCGCCGATGTCGCCAGGCAGCGGCGCGCGCCCGGGGACGGCGACTGCGCGGCGCCGAGGAGGTCACCAAGGTCGCCGCCGCGCTGCGCGGCGTCGAGCGCACAGCCGTCGGCCTCGCCGCCGAGCAGGCCGTGCTGCGCCGCAACACCACCGAGTCCCTGGCCAACCTCGGCCGCCGCAACCAGGGCCTCATCCGGCGCCAGCTCGGCCTCATCACCCGCCTGGAGAACCAGGAACTCGACCCCGACGCCCTCGCCGAGCTCTTCGAACTCGACCACCTCGCCACGCGCATGCGGCGCAACGCCGAGAGTCTGCTCGTCCTCGTCGGCCAGCACACCCCCCGTACGTCCCACGGCACGGCGACCAGCCTGGAGCTGGTGCAGTCCGCCGTCGCCGAGGTCGAGCAGTACCGCCGTGTCGTGGTCGCCACCGTCGAACGCTGCTCGCTGCGCGGGCACGCCGTCGCCGACCTGGCCCACCTCCTCGCCGAGATCGTCGAGAACGCGCTCACCTTCTCCCCGCCCTCCGAGCCCGTCGAGGTCCACGGCTGGGCCGACGGCGAGGAGTACTGCCTCGCCGTCGTCGACCACGGCGTCGGCATGCCCGGCCCCGACCTGGAACGCTCCAACGCCCGGCTCTCCGGTGACGAGGCCTTCCTCGTGGCCCCGACCCGCTTCCTCGGCCACTACGTCGTCGGCCGCCTCGCCCGCCGCCTCGACGTCGAGGTCCGGCTCTTCGACACCCCGGGCGGCGGCGTCTCCGCCCTCGTCACCCTCCCGGCGCGGCTCCTGGCCCCCGCGTCAGAGACCCCGGCCCCGGCCGCCCGCAAGCCCCCGCGTACCCCGGAGAACGTCTCCTCCATGCTCAACGGCTTCCGCGCCGGCATCGCCCGCGCCGAAGCCGGACACGACAGATTGGACCCCGTGCCGTGACCACCGCCGTCCAGAGCTTCGGCTGGCTCATCTCCGAGTTCGTCCGCACGGCCGACGGGGTCACCGACGCCGTCGCCGTGTCCTCGGACGGCCTGCTCATGGCCGCCTCCGACGGCCTCGGCCGCGACCGGGCCGACCACCTCGCCGCCGTGGTCTCCGGCATCACCTCCCTGGCCCAGAACGCCGCCGGCACGCACGGCTTCCGCGGCATGAAACTCGTCATGATCGAGATGCTGGGCGGCTTCCTGATGGTCGGCCGCATCCGCGACGGCTCCTGCCTGGGCGTCCTCGCCGCCGAGGGCTGCGACGTCGGCCTGGTCGGCTACGAGATGGCCGTACTGGCCGACCGGGCCCGGAGAACTCCTCACCCCCCAGCTCGTCGTAGAGCTCCGCTCGGCCCCCCTGGCCGTCGCCTGAGCCCCACGGCGGCGGGGCGAAACGGAGGCGAACCGAGCCACCGGAACAAGGGGCGTGATCAAGGTGACAGCGCACCCCTCAGGCCCCCCACCTATGCTCTGAGGATGACGCAACGCATGCCGCGCCCGGAGGCGCCGAACACGCCGCCCACCGCCAACAGCATGCGCCGCGCGCTCAAGCGGGCCCGTGACGGCGTCGCCCTCGACACGGCGGAGGCCGCCGTCCTCCTGCAGGCCCGGGGGGCCGATCTCGCGGACCTCACCGCGGGCGCCGCCCGGGTCCGGGACGCGGGGCTGGAGGCCGCCGGACGGCCGGGTGTCATCACGTACTCCAAGAGCGTCTTCATCCCCCTCACCCGGCTGTGCCGGGACACCTGCCACTACTGCACCTTCGTCACCGTCCCCGGCAAGCTGCGCCGCGCGGGCCACGGGATGTTCATGTCCCCCGACGAGGTTCTGGACATCGCCCGGCGCGGTGCCGAAATGGGCTGCAAGGAGGCACTGATCACCCTCGGCGACAAGCCCGAGGACCGCTGGCCCGAAGCGCGTGAGTGGCTGGAGGCCGAGGGGTACGACGACACGATCGCCTACGTACGGGCCATCTCGATCCGCATCCTGGAGGAGACCGGGCTGCTCCCGCACCTCAACCCCGGTGTGATGAGCTGGACCGACTTCCAGCGGCTCAAGCCGGTCGCCCCGTCGATGGGCATGATGCTGGAGACCACCGCGACCCGGCTGTGGAGCGAGCCCGGCGGCCCGCACCACGGCTCCCCGGACAAGGAGCCCGCCGTCAGGCTGCGCGTCCTGGAGGACGCCGGACGCAGCAATGTGCCCTTCACCAGCGGGCTGCTGATCGGGATCGGCGAGACGTACGACGAGCGCGCCGAGTCGCTGTTCGCGCTGCGCAGGGTCGCCCGCGCCTACCACGGCATCCAGGAACTCATCATCCAGAACTTCCGCGCCAAGCCGGACACCGCGATGCGCGGCATGCCGGACGCGGAACTGGACGACCTCCTCGCCACCGTCGCCGTGGCCCGGCACATCATGGGCCCGTCCGCCTGCCTCCAGGCGCCGCCCAACCTGGTGGACGCCGAGTACGCCAGGCTCATCGGGGCCGGCATCGACGACTGGGGCGGCGTCTCCCCGCTCACCCCGGACCACGTCAACCCCGAGCGTCCCTGGCCCCGGATCGACGAACTCGCCGAGCACTCGGCCGCCGCCGGCTTCTCCCTGCGTGAACGCCTGGCCATCTACCCGGAGTTCGTCCAGCGCGGCGAGCCGTGGCTGGACCCTCGGCTGCTCCCGCACGTACGGGCGCTGGCGGACCCCGCGACCGGGCTCGCCGTGGCGGAGGTCCTGCCGAAGGGCCTGCCGTGGCAGGAGCCCGAGGAGGCCTTCACGGCCACCGGCCGCACCGACCTGCACGCCACCATCGACAACCACGGGCCGCACCGGCGACCGCCGCGACGACTTCGACGCCGTCTACGGCGACTGGGAGGCCCTGCGCGAGCAGGCGGCGCCCGGCCTGGTCCCGGACCGGGTGGACGCCGACGTCAAGGCCGCCCTGCGGGTCGCCGCCGACGACCCCACCAGGCTCACCGACGCCGAAGCCCTCGCCCTGTTCCACGCCGACGGCCCGGCGCTGGACGCCCTGTGCGCGATCGCCGACGACGTACGCCGGGACGCGGTCGGCGACGAGGTGACGTATGTCGTCACGCGCAACATCAACTTCACCAACGTCTGTTACACCGGCTGCCGGTTCTGTGCCTTCGCCCAGCGCCGCACCGACGCCGACGCCTACACCCTGTCGCTGTCCCAGGTCGCCGACCGCGCCGAGCAGGCCTGGGAGGTCGGCGCGACCGAGGTCTGCATGCAGGGCGGCATCCACCCCGACCTGCCCGGCACGGCGTACTTCGACATCGCGCGGGCGGTGAAGGAGCGCGTGCCGGACATGCATGTGCACGCCTTCTCGCCGATGGAGGTCGTCAACGGCGCGACCCGCACCGGGATGTCCATCGGCGACTGGCTCTCCGCCGCCAAGGAGGCCGGGCTCGACTCGATCCCCGGCACCGCCGCCGAGATCCTCGACGACGAGGTCCGCTGGATCCTCACCAAGGGCAAACTGCCCACCGCCACCTGGGTGGAGGTCGTCACCACCGCCCACCGGCTGGGCATCCGCTCCTCCTCCACGATGATGTACGGGCACGTGGACCAGCCCCACCACTGGCTGGGCCACCTCCGGCTGCTGGCCCGGCTCCAGCAGGAGACCGGGGGCTTCACGGAGTTCGTGACACTGCCCTTCATCCACACCAACGCCCCCGTCTACCTGGCCGGCATCGCCCGTCCGGGCCCGACCCAGCGCGACAACCGGGCGGTGACGGCGATGGCCCGCCTCCTGCTCCACCCGTACATCCCCAACATCCAGACCAGCTGGGTGAAGCTGGGCACCGAGGGCGCCGCCGCGATGCTGCGCTCCGGCGCGAACGACCTGGGCGGCACGCTGATGGAGGAGACCATCTCCCGGATGGCCGGCTCGGCCTACGGCTCGTACAAGTCCATCCAGGACCTGATCGCCATCGCCGAGGCGGCGGGCCGTCCGCACCGGCAGCGGTCCACGACGTACGGGGAGGTCACCGCCGAACGCGTCGCGGCCGGCCGCGCCTCGGACGGCCACCTCCCGGAACTGCTGCCGGTACTGGGGCAGTAGCGTCGGAAAACCAGCGGCAAAAACCTCGTGGGCCCGTGGGTGACTGATCACATTCCGTACTTGACCGGGAGCTGACCGTTCCTGGTCGATTACAGTACTGGGCGACGATCTGGGAGGTGCGGGCATGTGCGCAGCCGTATGGGGGCGCGCCGAACAGCAGGGTTTCCGCAGCCGGGTGCGTGGCTGTCTGCTGGGCGGCGCGATCGGCGACGCGTTGGGCGCGGGTGTGGAGTTCGACTCACTGGAGGCGATCCGGCAGGCGCACGGCCAGGTAGGCGTGACCGACTACGTCACCGCCTTCGGCCGACGCGGCGCCGTCACCGACGACACGCAGATGACCCTGTTCACCGCCGAGGGACTCATCCGCGCCCAGGTCCGCCGCGACAGCGGCGCCTGGCACCCGCCCACCGACATCCACCGCGCCTATCTGCGCTGGGCCGCCACGCAGAACGACTGGGGCCCCGACGAGCGCCGCGAGGACGCCGGCTGGCTCGCCCGTGAGGAGTGGCTCTACTCCCGCCGCGCACCCGGCCGGGCCTGCCTCACCGGCCTCGGCGACGACGTCATGGGCACCCTCGACAAGCCCAAGAACCCCGGCTCCAAGGGCTGCGGCACCGTCATGCGCTCCGCGCCCTTCGGGCTGCTGGTCGGCTGGGAGCCGGAGCTGGTCTTCCAGCTCTCCATCGAGTGCGCCGCCCAGACCCACGGCCACCCCACCGGCATGCTCGCCGCCGGGGCGTTCGCGGTCATCGTGCACGGCCTGGCGCGCGGCGACGCCCTGGACGGCTCCGTACAGCACGCGCTGGCGCTGCTGGCCGGCCACGCCGGCCACGAGGAGACCACCGAAGCTCTCAAGTCCGCCCTCGGGGCCGTACGCCAGGGCCTGCCCACCGCGTCCCGGGTCGAGTCCCTCGGCGAGGGCTGGACCGCCGAGGAGGCCCTCGCCATCGGCGTCTACTGCGCCCTCGTCGCCGAGGACGTACGCCACGGTCTGCTGCTCGCGGTCAACCACTCCGGCGACAGCGACTCCACCGGCTCGATCTGCGGCAACCTCCTTGGCGTCCAGCACGGCGAGACCGCCCTGCCGCCGGCCTGGGTCGCCGAGCTCGAAGGCCGCGGCACCATCCTGCAGCTCGCCGACGACTTCGCCATGGAGATGACCCAGGCCCCCGCGCTGCACGGCGCGAACGGCGTCTCCCAGGTCTGGCTGAACCGCTACCCCGCCGCGTAGGCCCGGCTACGGCCCCGGCCCGGGCTCCGGCGCTGGCCTTGACGTCGGCGTCAGGGTCTACGGTCGTGACCATGCGGATCGGAGAGCTGGCCGAACGGGCGGGGACCACGACACGTGCCCTGCGCTACTACGAGTCGCGCGGACTGCTGCGCGCGCGGCGCACGGGCAACGGCTACCGCGCCTACGACGAGTCCGACCTGCGGCTGCTGCGCCAGATCCAGCTGCTGCGGGACTTCGGCTTCGAACTGGAGGAGACCCGGCCGTTCGTGGACTGCCTGCGGGCGGGCCATCCGGAGGGCGACTCCTGCCCGGCCTCGATCGAGGTCTACCGGCGCAAGCTGGCCGAGCTGGACGACTGCATCGCCCGCCTGAGCGAGGTGCGGGCCGGGATCGAGGCGCGGATGGCGAAGGCCGGACCGCGGTGCGAGTTCAGCTGCGACAGCGGCAGCGGCAGCGGCAGCGGCAGTGACAGCGACAGCGGCAGTGACAGTGACAGTGACAGTGACGGGGATGGGGATGGGAGTACGCGATGAAGACGGTGACCGACGAGACCTTCGCCGAGGAGGTCCTGCGGGCCGACCTGCCGGTCCTGGTGGAGTTCACGGCCGACTGGTGCGGGCCGTGCCGGCAGATCGAGCCCGTGCTGAAGGAAGTGGCCCGGGAGGAGGAGGGCCGGCTGAAGGTGGTGCGGCTGGATGTGGACACCAACCCGGAAACCCAGTCCGCGTACGGCGTGCTGTCGATGCCGACGCTGATGGTGTTCCGGGGCGGTGAGCCCGTCAAGTCCATGGTGGGCGCCCGGCCCAAGCGCCGGTTGCTCCAGGAACTGGCCGACGTGATCTAGGGCGTGTTGCGAAAGTCCCGCCTGCTCCACGACGCCTGGCACGCACGCTCGCCGCGTTGTCGGGATCATCCAAGTACGTCCAGTACGAGGACGACCCTCCGCCTTGCGATCGCACGCACCAGACGCCGCGGAGCCCGCCCTGCGGGCGGACGGCGCTACTTTCGCAACACGCCCTAGGCCCAATGCCGTTGCCTTTGCTGTAGGCGTACTGTGCTTGGCAGTTCGTCCCGGGGGTGGTTCGGATGGCTGCGAGTGTGTCTGACTTATCGGGTCTCGGCCTGTTGACCTGGGTGTATCCGCCAGGCTTGGTGGACCGGGTGGTGACGGCGTGCGGCCGTGCCGAGCGACGTCAGCGGCTGCTTCCCGCGCGGCTGGTGGTGTACTTCGTGCTGGCGTTGGCCCTGTTCTCACCTGCCCCGTATCTGGAAGTGATGCGCCATCTCGTCGAGGGCTTGCGGGGCTCGGGGCTGCTGGGCAACTGGCGTGTTCCGGCGAAGTCCTCGCTGTTCAGGGCCCGGCAGCGGCTGGGCTCCGAGCCGCTGCGGGTGCTGTTCGCCACGACCGCGAAGCCGATGGCGACCGAGGCGACGCCCGGCGCGTTCTGGCGGGGCTTGCGGCTGCTCGCCGTCGACGGCACGTGCTGGGACGTCGCGGACAGTGAAGCCAACGAGACTGCCTTCGGACGTCCGGGCAGTGGCCGCGGGTCGGGCAGGAGCGCGTTTCCGCAAGTGCGGATGGCAGCTCTGGTGGAGATCGGCAGCCATGCGGTGCTGGACGCGGAACTGGCCGGCTGCCGCACCGGGGAAGTCACTCTGGTAGGCCGCCTGCCGCGTTCGACCGGCCCAGGTCAGCTGGTCCTGGCCGACCGTGGGTTCCTTGGCGTCCCGTTGTGGCAGGCGTTCACCGCCACCGGCGCCGACCTGCTGTGGCGGGTGCCCGCCAACCGCGTCCTGCCCGTCACCAAACAGTTCCGCGACGGGTCATGGCTCTCACACATCAGAGCGAGCGGCGGCCCGGCCCGCAAGGAGCCGGTTGTGGTCCGTGTCCTGGCCTACCGGCTCAAGGACCGGGCCGGTGAGGGTGAGACCGACGACTATCGCCTGGTCACCAGCCTGCTGGACGCCCGACGGTATCCTGCCCGGCAGCTGGCCGCGCTCTACCGCGAACGCTGGGAGATCGAGTCCGTCTTCGCCGAGATCAAAACCCATCAGCGTGGCGCACGCGTCGTGCTCAGCAGTAAAACACCCGACGGTGTTCACCAGCAGATCTGGGCACACCTGCTGGTCCACCACGCTCTGCGGGAACTCATGCTGAGAACGGCTGCCACCCGTGGCCTGGGCCCTGACCGGGTCTCCTTCACCGAAACGCTGCGCTCTGCCCGGCGCAGCGTGACCGTCACGCCGGGCAGTTTTTCCCCCTGACCTCCTGGTCAGAGCACTGGTGATGCTCGAGCAGGACCTCCTGGAACGGCTCCTGCCCGTCAGACGCCTCCGCAGCCAGCCCCGCGTGGTGAAACGCAAGATGTCCAACTACCGCCTCAAGCGAACTGAACACCGTTCCTGGCCACAGCCGACCCGCACCGGACCTCAAGCGGTCCTCATCACAAGACCCCAGCCCGCAAGCCCGTAACGCAACGGCATTGGCCCTAGGCCGGACGGAGCCCGGCCCCCGGCCGGGGCGGTGTACGCCCCCTCACTCCGCCCCGGTCGCCGCCGGGACGGCCTCCGCGGCCGTGGAACCGTCGTCGTCGGAGTTGATGCGGGCCAGGACCGCGTCGCGCTCGGGGGTGTCCTCGGGCTTGACGAAACCGATGAGGATGTACAGCACGAGCGACGTGGTGAGCGGTGTGACGATCTGGATCTGCAACTGCACGCCGTCCAGGCCGTAGTTGGTCAGCCAGAAGGCGAACAGACCGGCGGCCCAGGAGATCAGGGCGGCGGTCGGGCCGGACCTGCGGAAGGGCCGCAGCAGGCCGAGCATGAACGGGATCGCGATCGGGCCCATGAGCCCCGCCACCCACTTGATGACGATGGTGATGATGTCCTTGAAGGTGGGGGAGTTGACCTGCGTCGCCACCGTCATCGACAGCGCCAGGAAGGCGATGGTCGAGATCCGGGCCGCCAGCAGCCCGGCCCGGGTGTCCCACTCGCGGGCGGCCCGGGAGACGACCGGGGCGATGTCGCGGGTGAAGACGGCGGCGATGGCGTTGGCGTCGGAGGAGCACATGGCCATGGTGTGCGAGAAGAAGCCGACGACGACCAGCCCGAGCAGGCCGTGCGGCAGGAGCTGTTCGGTGAGCAGGCCGTAGGAGTCGGAGGCGTCCGGCTTCTGCGCCTTGACCAGCAGCGGGGCCACCCACATCGGGAAGAAGAGCACCAGTGGCCAGACGAACCACAGTGCCGAGGACAGCCGGGCCGACCGGGTGGCCTCGCGGGCGGAGCCGGTGGCCATGTAGCGCTGGGCCTGGTTCCACATACCGCCGTTGTACTCGAAGGTCTTGATGAACAGGTACGCGAGCAGGAAGGTCACCGTGTAGGGCCCGGCGGTCGGATGCGTGTGCACGTCCGGCAGCCGGTCCCACACGGTCCACAGCCCGCTGAAGCCGCCGATCTTGCCGAGCACGGCGATCAGCATGGCCAGCCCGGCCAGTAACTGGATGACGAACTGCCCCAGTTCGGTCAGCGCGTCCGCCCACAGCCCGCCGACCGTGCAGTAGACCGCGGTGACCGCGCCGGTGATCAGGATGCCCTGGTTGAGCGAGGCGCCGGTGAAGACCGACAGCAGGGTCGCGATGGCGGCCCATTTCGCGCCGACGTCCACGATCTTGAGCAGGACACCGGACAGGGCCAGCGCCTGCTGCGTGGGCACGTTGTAGCGGTTCTTGAGGTACTCCAGCGGCGAGGCGACGTGCAGCCGCGAGCGCAGCCGGTTGATCCGGGGCGCGAAGAGGTTGGCGCCGACCGCCACGCCGATCGCGATCGGCAGGGACCAGGTGACGTACGAGGTGATGCCGTAGGTGTACGCGATGCCCGCGTAGCCGGTGAACATCACGGCGCTGTAGCCCGACATGTGGTGCGAGATGCCGGACAGCCACCAGGGCATTCTGCCGCCGGCGGTGAAGAAGTCGCTGACGTTGTCGACACGCTTGTGGGACCACAGGCCGATGGCGACCATCACGCCGAAGTACGTGATGAGCACGGCCCAGTCGAGACTGTTCATGTCTTGACACCCCCTCCAGGGGTCCGCCTTGTGAACGGGTACGTACTTCGCCGGTACGTCCGTCATGGGGCGGCGCCCCAGATTGAACCGCCTGTTCAAGGGGTGGTCAAGACCGCACAAGTTCAAGGACGTGAACATAGGTCAGCAAGCAGAACGATTTTGCCTGTTCTTGACCCACCTCGGCGTTGTTGGCGGCCCGCGCGACGCCCCACCATGAGCGGGTACTTCGCCGGAACGCCCCGTCCCGAACTACCTCATCAGCTCACCGGCGTTCACCAGCAGCGACTGCCCGGTGATCGCCCGCGCCCGGTCGGAGGCCAGGAACGTCACGGCCTCCGCCACATCGCTGTCGGTGGCCAGCTCGGGCAGTGCCATGCGCTCGGTGAGCCGGGCCAGCACCTCCTGCTCGGGCACGCTCTCGACGTGCGCCGTGTACTGCACGAACGCCTGCACCGGCGGTCCCCACATCCAGCCCGGCAGCACCGTGTTGACCCGGATCCGGTACGGGCCCAGCTCCCGCGCCAGCGAGTACATCGCCGAGGTGAGGGCGCCCTTCGAGGCGGCGTACGCGGCCTGCCGGACCTGGGTGGGCGCCGCGACGGCGGACTGGGTGCCGATCAGGACCACCGAGCCGCCGCGCTCCTTCAGGGCGGGCAGGCAGGCCCGGGTCATCCGCAGGGTGCCGAAGAGGTTCACGTCGACGACCTTGTGCCAGGTGGCGAAGTCCGCGTCCTCCAGGCCGCCGAAGTGGGCGTCCAGGGCGGCCACGTTGACGACCGCGTCGATCCCGCCGAAGCGTTCGGCCGCGAGCGCGGCCAGCGCCTCGCACTGCCGCTCGTCCGCGATGTCCGTCTCCCGCCAGGCCGTGCTGCGGCCCTCCGGGTCGATCGCCTCGGCGGCCTTGGCGAGGTACTCCCCGGTCCGCGCGCCGAGCACCGCGCGGCCGCCGTCCCGCACGACGGCGGCCGCGACCTGGTGCCCCAGACCGGCGCCTACGCCGGAAACCACGACGGTCTTGCCCTGGAGCAGCATGACGGGGGCTCCCCCCTTTTTTTGGGCGGCTCGGTTCGCCTCCGTTTCGCTCAGTCGCTGTCGACGGTCGATCGTGCTCGGTCGCTCGTTCCTCACGACCTGCGCGCGTTCTCCTTTTCGACAGCGACCGCTCCACTTCGGCTCACTCGCCGACGGGGAACCGGTGCCGCAATGCTGACGGACCGTCAGTTTAGATGCGCTCGCCGGGGATCGCCAGGGCCTTGCCGAGTCGCAGCAGTCCCTCCCGGATCTCGGCCGGGGTGTGGGTGACGAACGACAGCCGCAGCGCCGCCGGGTCGGGCTCGCCGGTGAAGAAGGGGGCGCCGGGGACGTACGCCACGCCGTGGGCGACCGCCGTCGGCAGCAGGGCGGTCGCGTCGTAGCCCTCCGGGAGCCGGGCCCAGACGAACATGCCGCCCTCTGGGCGGTTCCAGGAACTGCCCGGCGGCAGGGCGTCGGCCAGGCCGCCGAGCAGGGCGTCCCGGCGTTCGCGGTAGGCGCCGCGGACCCGCGTGAGGTGGGCGTCGAGGTCGGAGTCGGCGAGATAGCGGGCCGCGGCGGCCTGGTCGACGGTCGAGGTGTGCAGATCGCCGGCCTGCTTGGCGACGACGCAGGCCCGCCGCAGCGCGGCCGGGGCGCGCAGCCAGCCGAGCCGCATTCCGGGCGACATGATCTTGGAGAAGCTGCCGAGCAGCACCGTGCGGCCGGCGGCGGTCGGGAGGGAGGCGATCCACGGCGCGGCCTCGCCCTCGTAGCGCAGCTCCCCGTACGGATCGTCCTCGATGATCCACAGGCCGTGCCGTTCGGCGATCGCGGCGACGGCCTCGCGGCGGGCCGCCGGCAGGGTGCGCCCGGTCGGGTTCTGGAAGGTCGGGATGAGGTAGAGCAGCTTGGGGCGCTCCCGGACGACCAGTTCCTCCAGTGCGGCCGGATCGATGCCCCCGTCGGCGGAGCCGTCGCCGGGCACCGGGACGATCCGGGCCCCGGCGAAGCCGAAGCTCTGCAGGGCCGCCAGATAGGTCGGGTCCTCGACCAGCACCACGTCGCCGGGCTCCAGCAGGGCGGTCGCCAGCAGCGACAGGGCCTGCTGCGAGCCGCCGGTGACCAGGAGCTCGTCCGGCCCGCTGGGCAGCCCCCGGGCGGTGAGCCGGGCCGCCACGGCCGTGCGCAGCGCCGGGTCGCCCTCGGTGGTGGAGTACTGCAGGACGCGCTCCGGGTCCTCGGCGAGCACGCGGTCGTACGCGGCCCGGATCCCCTCGGCGTCGAAGAAATCGGGGGCGGGCAGCCCGCCGGCGAAGGAGATGACCTCGGGCCGGGCGGTCAGCGCCAGGATCTCGCGTACCGGCGAGGCTGCGACCGAGGCGGCGCGGGCGGCGAGACCGGGAACGGGGGCGCGCATGACTGATCTATCTCCTGGGCTCGTCTGCCGTGCGGAAGTGGCTGGAAGCTACATCTAATCCGGCCGGGGCCGCCACACCCTTCCAAATCTGACACTCAGTCAGCTAAACCGGTGTCATGACATCCGACGACGCCCCCCAGGACACCCGCAGCGACACCTACGCCGAACTGGCCGCCCTCGGCCCCTACGGACCGGCCTTCGGCCACGCCCTCATCACCATGGTCGAGCCCCGGCCCGGCCACGAGTACGCGTACAACCGCTGGTACGAGGACGACCACTTCATCGCCGGTGCCATGGCCATGCCCTGGATGTACGCCGGCCGGCGCTGGGTCGCCACCCGGGACCTCCAGGGGCTCCGCTACCCCGAGAAGTCCGCCGTCGCCGAGCCCGTCGGCGCCGGCTGCTACCTCACCGTCTACTGGATCACCGCCGGCCGCTACGCCGACCACATGAAGTGGACCGTCGGCATCAACAAGCGCCTCAACCGCGACGGCCGGGTCCACCACGCCCGCACCCATGTCTTCACGGCCTTCCAGGACCACGCCGCCACCGTCTACCGCGACGGCGCCGCCGGCCCCCGCGACATCCACGCCCTCGACCACCCCTACGCCGGGCTCGTCCTCCAGGTCGTAGACGCCGAGTCGGCGGCGCAGCGGGCGGAGTTGCTGGAGTGGCTGCGGGCCCGGCACCTGCCGAGGCGGCTCGCCGCCGGATCACCGGCCGCCATGGTCACCGTCTTCCGGCCCACCCCGCTGCCGCTGGACCGGATGTCGTACGTCAAGCAGGTCGAGGGCACCGACACCCGGCTCACCCTGCTCTGGTTCCTGGAGCGGGACCCGCGCGAGGACTGGGGGAGGCACTTCACGGGCCTGGACGAGGAGATCGCCGCCTCCGGGCTGGGCCGGGTCGAGCTGGTGGCGCCCTTCATCCCGACCGTCCCGGGCACCGACACCTATGTGGACCAACTGCGGTCAACCTGATCCGGCCGTGAAGGACCGGGCTTGGAGAAAGTGAACCGATCGAGTTCAACGGCGAACTCGATCACACGCACAACCCGCCCGAGGCGGCGCTGTCCCGGCCGGCCGGTCCCTCAAGGCGTGTCCGCCCACAGCCTCCGGCAAGGGGCACCACCCGGCCGTGGCAGGGCTCCGTTGTGCGTCATCAAGCAGCACATGTCCGCTGTGAGGCGCGCGTCAGGGCAGTCCGGAGAAGCGATGCCTCTCGGGCGTGAGCGCCGGAGGTTCCTCGCTGGATCACGCTGAACAGGCGGAAGCCCCCTCGGCCAGGACGGCGATGCCGGTCGAGAGGGCATATGACTCCTGCCGGCGCCGGCTAGGAGAGGTCGAACGTTCCCTGACCGACTCCGGTCACGAAGGCCGACCAGACCTGGGAGGGGAAGCTCAGCCTCGGCCCCTCAGGGTCCTTGGAGTCGCGTACGGCGATGCTGTCCTGCCCCGGGACCGCGACTTCGACGCACGCGCCGTTGTTCCCGGAATACGAGGACTTTCGCCAAGAGAGGAAGGTGTCTTCCCGCTGCATGATCGTCACTCCGATCGTCTGTGAACTGACGTGATGTGCCTGTGCAGGTAGGCACGTTCCGAAACGCTACGCGCCGACATCACTGTCTGAGGAGAGGCATTCACTCGACCGGATGGCATATTCCACTTGCGCCTTCCACGGTGCGAACTCAGGTGTACCGTGCCGCCCTGAGCCCCGACTGGTTGATTCAGGGCGCGTATTCCTTCGCGACGTCGAGGATGAACTCCTTCGACTTCTCCGGATTCAGCGCCTGGGCGCGAAGGTACTCGTACATCATCACGTACTTCTGCACATCGGCGTGCTTTTCCAGGTAGAGATCGCTGGTCACGCCTTCCAGGTAGACCACGGTGGAGTCAGAACTGTCCTCGAACTCCAGCACGCTGAAGGAGCCGTACATGCCCGGGTGGGCGCCCACCTCGTGCGGCAGGATCTGCACCGTGACGTGCGGCAGGGTGCTCATGTCCGCCAGGTGCTCCAACTGCTCGCACATCACCTGCGGGCCGCCCACCACCCGCCGCAGCGCCGACTCGTCGACCACCACCCACAGCCGGAGCGGATGTTCCTGATCGGCGATCCGGTCCTGCCTCTTGAGCCGCACCTCGACCCGCTTCTGGATGTCGGCGGGCGTCGCCTCGGGCCCCATGCCGAAGATGACCGCCTCGGCGTACGTACGCGTCTGCAGCAGCCCCGGAACGATCAGCGACTCGTAGGTCCGCAGTGAGGCCGCCTCGGTCTCCAGGCCGATGTAGACGCTGTACGGGATATCGCCGAAAGCGTGCCACCAGCCCTGCTGACGGGACTCCTTGGCCATCTGCATCAAGGAGTCGACAATGCGCGGATCCTCGACCCCGTACACCCCGCACAGATCACGGACATCGCGCTGGCTGATACTGCGGCGGCCGTTCTCCAGGCGGCTGATCTTCGACTGGGAGACGAGCAGCTCTGCCGCTACCGCTTCCGCCGTCAGCCCCTTCAACTCGCGCAGTTTGCGCAGTTCGGATCCAAGACGCCGTCGCCTGACGGTGGGATTGACGTTGGCGGCCACGGGATGCGCACCTCCGGTTCAGAATGGTTTCTGCATTCTTCCGCGCTGTGTGTACTGCTGGTCAGCAGCCTGCCACTACCGGTCACCGGCGCGCTGGGAAATGGTCGTATGGTCCGGTCTTCGGCCCCGGCCGGACACACAGCGACGCGCGGGGCGCGGACCGTCGACCGGTCCGTGCCCCGCGCGTCACAGCGGCTCCCGTGACCGGGTCGCTGGGGACGGGTGCGGTGTTTCGGTGTCCGGGCCCTGCCTCCGGACTCCGATTCCCGTCCTGGTTACTACGTGTCGGAAGTGCGTGCGGTGCGTGAACTGCCTCAACTGCCTGAACTACGCGGAGCTGTGCACGTGGGGGACGCTCTCCTCACTCATCGGACGCCGGCCCTGGCCATGCCGTGCCCCGCCTGGGGTCGCCCCTGCGCGGGTGCCCGTTTCGGCTGAGCGGCAACGCCGTTCTGTACGTCCATGACCGCGTGCGCGACGAGGCCGCCCATGGGGTCGTACCGGATCAGGTCCCTCAGGCGCGAACGTGACGACCGGCCCTCGTTACCCGGGTAGAGGTGCTTGCCGAGGCCCACCGCGTGGGCGAGCGCGGCCAGCGCCGCGGTCCGCGGGTCCGGCGGCACGCCGGTGCGGATCGCGTTGTCCAGACGGGCCCTGATCTCCCGGCTGACTTCGCTGTCGGTCGCCTGATAGCGGGTGGTCGGCAGCACCCCGCACATCTGCCCCGCCACGGCATGCACCATGCCGCACCGTTCGAGATGCGCGAGATATGTCTGGCGCAGCCCCAGGCGGGGCCCGCCGATCCAGTGGACGGCACGCACGGGGCTGCCGCGTCGCCGCAGCAGTTCGAGCGCGGAGTCCAGGGTCGGATCTCCTGTCGGCCGTGGGTGCACCACGGCGATACGATCCCCATCAGGGGCTATTCGCCCTGCCAGAGCCAGCTCCACTAGCTGTGCCCCGGCAAGGCCTAGGTCGAGCGACTGCGGCTGCGCCGTGGTACCCGTGGTCGGGTCCAGGGCGAGAAGCAGTAGCTCCTCCGGAATACTTCTGCGGCTCCTGCCCATCCATGCCTCCCCGCGTGGATGAAGACAGGGTGACGCCTCTCACAGGGACCTGTCGAGAGCGCCTTGCCCGTTCGTGCGGGAACCGACTCATATGTCGTTCTCGTCTCCCCCTGGTGCGGGGGTGTCGAGGACATGTCGTAAAGCGCTTCGGCGGGTCTCTCAGAGGCTTCTCAGCCTGGGGCAGGACACTGGTGTAAGGGTGGAGCGGGCCGCCGTGACGGTGGTCCGCCTGACGTGTGGAGGAGGTCTGCGTGGCGGGCGAGTCCCCCGGCAGTGCGGAGCAGCAGGAGTCGTCGGGGGAGGTGACCGGGCGCAGGACGGAGGATCCGAGGCTCGCGGTATTCCGTGGGCCAGGAGAGGCGGAAGGTTCCTCCGACGCTGATCGTAACGATCCGGACACGGTTTCCTCCAGTGCCTCGGAGGAGCCCGATGAGGCGGCTTCCGAGGAGCGTATTCCGGCTGCGGAGGATGAGGGAGCCGAGGTAGACGCGGAACCCGTCGAAGATACGGATCCCGACGGGCGGGAGACGGAAGCGGAAGTCGAACCGGAACCGGAATCCGAGCCGGAGTCGGAGTCGGAGCCGGAGTCGGAGCCCCGTCCCCGCGAGGGCACCCTCATGCTGACGGGCCGCGCCCTCGCGGACGCACGGGCGAGCGCGGAACCGGCTGACGCCGAGCCCGCCGATGCCGAGCCCGACGCCGATGCCGAGCCCGACGCCGACGCCGAGCCCGCCGATGCCGAGCCCGACGCCGATGCCGAGCCCGAAGACGAGCGCGAGCCCGAAGACGAGCGCGAGCCCGAGCCCGAGCAGGGTGGGTCCGGGGCGGCCAAGTCCGGGCCGGAGAAGGAGTCCCGGGGTGGGTCCGGGTCCGTGAAGGCCGGACCCGAGCCGGAGCCGGAGCCCGGGCCGCGCCCCCGTGAGGGCACGCTCGTGCTGGCGGGCCGCACCGTCGCGGAGGCCCGGGCGAGCGTCGCGCTGCCCGATGCCAAGCCCACGGCACCCCCCGTGCCGGTCGGCACCTTCGTACCGCTGGTGACCGACGACGAGCCCGCCGTGCCGCGCGAGCGCACCAAGCAGATGCCGCTGCCGCCGGTGCCCGGGGAGCCGCTGAAGCTGCTCGCCGAGCTGACCAACACGCCCCCGCCGCGGGAGACCCCGCTGCGGACCGTGGCCCGGCGGTTCAAGATCTGGACCCCGCTGGTCCTGCTGCTGGTCCTGGTCTTCGCCCTCGTGCAGACGTTCCGTCCGCTGCCCGATCCGCAGCTCCGCCTCACCGCCGCCGCCTCCCACACCTTCGACGGCGACGAGCCCTCACTGCCGTGGCCCACCGAGGGCCAGGCCGTCGTCGAGGTCGAGGGCCTGGGCACCCTGGGGTCGTCCGGCAAGGAGAAGCCGGTGCCGATCGCCAGCGTCGCCAAGGTGATGACGGCGTACGTGATCCTGCGCGACCACCCGATCAAGGCCGGTACCAAGGGCGCGACCATCACGGTCGACCAGAAGGCCGCCGACCAGTACACGAGCGGTCAGGAGGAGCAGGAGTCCGTCGTCAAGGTGACGAAGGGCCAGAAGCTCAGCGAGTACGAGGCGCTGGAGCACGTACTGCTCCCCTCGGCGAACAACGTGGCCCGGCTGCTGGCCCGTTGGGACGCCGGCTCGGAGTCCGCCTTCGTGAAGAAGATGAACGCCGCCGCCAAGTCCCTCGGCATGACCAACACCACCTACACGGACCCCAGCGGGCTGGAGTCCACCACGGTCAGCACCGCCAAGGACCAGGTGAAGCTGGGCCGGCAGGCGATGAAGGACGACGTCTTCGCCGCGATCGCCACCACGATCAAGTACACGGACAGCGACGGCACCGTCCAGAGCAACTACAACCGCCTCGCCGGGTTCAACCACATCGTCGGCATCAAGACCGGCACCAGCACCGCCGCCGGCGGCAATCTGCTGTTCGCCGCCACCCGTGAGGTCGACGGCACCAAGCAGCTGATCATCGGCGCGATGCTCGGCCAGTACAAGTCGCCGATCATCGACACGGTGCTGGCCCGCAGCAAGGAGCTCATCCAGGCCACCCAGGCCGCGCTGAGCTCGGACACCATCGTCCGCAAGGGCGATGTCGTCGGCTACGTCGACGACGGGCTGGGCGGCCACACCGCCGTCGTCGCCACCGAGAACGTCACGGCGGTCGGCTGGTCCGGCCTCAAGGTCAGCATCTCGCTGAAGGCGTCCAGGTCCGGCATCGCCCACGAGGCGCCGTCCGGCACCAAGGTCGGCACCCTCACCGTCGGGAACGGCGACAGCACCATCAAGGTCCCGGTCGCCCTGCGGTCCGCCCTCACCGAACCGGGCTTCGACAGCAAGCTCACCCGGGTCGCCTGACGTCGGCGGGGTCCGGGGGCGCCTGCCGGCCCCGGACCCCGCCCACCGTCGGCCGTGAGCGGTCAGCCGGACAGCTCGCGCTCCAGCGGCGTCCGGAAACGCGGGGTGACCCGCACCTGCCCCAACCAGCCCGCCAACCGGGCCACTTCGCCCTCGACGGCGGCCACCGCCTCCGCGCCGTGGTCGCCGAAGAGGCGGTACCCGATGCTCCCGTCCGCGCGCTGCGCCCAGCCGCCGACGACGTCCCCGTTCCACCACACCGTCGGCCCGATGTTGCCGGAGCGGTCGAAGAGCGCCGCCCGGTCCGCGCCCCCGGGCAGATACCAGTCACGCTGCTGCCAGCCCATCGCCGTCGGGTCGAGGGCGGGGAGCAGCGCCGCCCAGGGTTCACCGGCCGGGGCATCCCCGGCGCCCCCGGCATCCCCGGGCAGCACGTGGCCGGGGCCCTCGTCCAGGGTGACCGGCTCCGCCCCGACGGCCTTGAGCGCCTTGCGGACAGCGGTGAGGGTCCAGCCCGTCCACCACTTGAGGTCGGCCTCGGTACCCGGCCCGTAGGCGGTCAGCCAGCGGCGTACGAGCTCCGCCTGGGCCTCGGCGACCGGCAGTTCGGGCAGCGGCCGGCCGGCCGCCCAGCGGTACTGGCTGCTGGTCCAGCCGCCGACCGGGCGGCGCCGGACGATGCGGCCCTCGGCGGCCATCACGCGCAGGATCCGGCTGGCGACGTTCTGGGTCGTCTCGTAGGGCTTGCCGCGCGCCACGACGACCTGGGAGCGCAACCGGGGCTCGGCGGCCCCGAGGTCGGCCGCGGTGGCCTCACCGCGCGCGGCCAGGACCGCGAGCGCGGCCGCCTCGACGTCGGCCAGCCAGGCGGCGTCCCAGCCGCCGCCGTCGGCGAGATACGTGAGCAGCTTCCGGCGCTCGTCGGCCGCGACGGCCCGCGCGGCGGCCGCGTGGACCACCGGGGCAGAGGCCCGGGTGACCACGAACATCGTGCGGCGCATCGCCAGCAGCCGCAGCAGCGTGCCCTCCTCGTGCAGCGCCCGGTCGAGGTCCTCCGTACCGGGGCCGCGCAGCCGGGCCGCCACCGCGAGGTAGACCGTCGCCGGGTCCGTGCCGTGCAGGGCCACCAGCGAGTCGGCGACCTCCTCGGCGCTCCCGGCACGGTGGGCGGCGGCGAGCCGGTGCCGCGCACCGAGCCGGGAGCGGCGCTCGGCGGCGGTGACGTGGCGGGGGGCCGCGCCCATCAGTCCCGCCGGTGCGGCGGATGGATGACGCAGCGCCCGCAGTGGTGGCCCCCGTCGTCGGTGCCGGTGGGTTCGGGCTCGGCCGTCTGGGTCGGGCTCTCGGTCGGGGGCTGCGTCTGCGAAGGAGTCGAGGTCGGAGTCGCGGTCTGGGTCTGGGTCTGGGTCGGGGTCGGGGAGGCTGCCGGGCTGGAGCTCTCCGCCGTGGGGGTCGCCGAAGCAGGGTCCGTCACGGCCGGCGAGGGCGTCCCCGACGTGGTGGGCGAGACGGGCACCGCCGCCGGGTTCGTCAGGTCGGTGAGGACCGACGGCGAGGTCGTGGTCGTCATGGCGCTGCTCTTCGCCGTCGCCGTGGCCGTCCCGGTCGCCGTCCCGGTCGGGTCCGGCGAGGTGCTTCCGGACCCCGGCGTCCCGCGGACCGGCCCCGCCGTCGGGGTCGACCGGTCGGCGGCGGCCCGCTCCGCGGTCACCGGCCTGCCGTGGCTGCCGCCGGCCACGGCCGCCGCGACGGCGACCGCCGCCGCGACCACCGCGATGCCCGCCACCGCGGCGGCCACCACACCTCCGCCGATCCCGCCGCCGGCCCCGGCGCCCGCTCCCGCGGCCGCCTTCCCGGACGCGGCCGTTGCCGCCGCCGAGGCACCCGCCCCGGCCCCCGCGCCCGCCGCCAGGAAGCGCAGGGCGCCTCCGCCGGCCAGCACCAGCAGTGCCGGACCGACCAGCGCCGGCAGCCGGTGGTTGGCCTGCACCAGGGCCAGCATGCGCGTGCGGCAGTCCTCGCACGCTTCGGTGTGCGTGCGCAGCGCCGCCGCGTGCCGGGGCGAGTCGACGTCCCGCACATACGCCGGCATCCGGTCCCAGAACTCCCGGCACCCCGCCTTCTCCGGCTCCCCGGGCAGCGCGCGCAGGAACGCCTGCCGCAGCCCCTCCCGCGCCCGGCTCAGCAGCACCGCCGTGGCGTTGCGGCTGGTGCCCAGTTCCCGGCCGACCGCCTCCAGCGGCTGGTCCTCGGCCTCCGCCAGCCACAGCGCCCGCACCCATCGCTCCGGAAGCTGCTTCAGTACGTCACCGAGCAGCCCCACGTAGGCGATCCGCTGCGCCGGGTCGCCCGCGCCCTCGTCGTCCGTCGCCCGCTGCCTGCCGATACCGATACCGATGCCGATGCCTGTACCCGGGTCCTGCGGGATCTCGCGGGCCGCCGCGGGCCCGACGGTCGCGGCCAGATTCCGTACCGTCGTGGTCAGATAGGCCGGTACGTTCTCGATCCGGTGCCCGGCCGACAGCCGTCGCCAGACCCGGAAGTGGGCCTCCGCGACCAGGTCCTCGGCCTGCCAGGAGTTGCCGGTCAGGGTGTGCGCGTAACCGACCAGACGCGGATGCTGCTCCGCGTAGACCAGGGCATAGGCCTCGGTGTCCCCCGCCTCGACGGCGGTGGGCGGTCTGTGGGTTTCGGCAGGGCCCTCGGTCATGGTCTTGGTCAACCCTTCGTAGAAGTCCGGGCATTGGGCACTATAGGTCGGCAACTTGTCGAACCTGGCGGTCGACTGTGGCGCAGGTCACATTTTCCCGTGCCCAAGTCGCGTAATGAGGCCCCACGGTTCCCGGTCTAAGGGGGGACGCACCACGCCGCCACACCGGAGGGAAACGCCCGTGCTCACCGACATCGACCACATCGCGCAGGTCCGCATCTGTTCGCCCGGCGCATGGGACCAGGCCGTCGACGCGACGTTCCGATACCACCGCGAGGACCCGCTAGCCGTCCACCTGACCTTCCCGGCGGCCGTCTCCCTCGACAACACCGAGGTCACCTGGGCCTTCGCCCGCGGCCTCCTCGACGCCGGCCTGCGCACCCCCTCCGGCGACGGCGACGTCCACATCTGGGCCTACGGCCCCCACCACACCATGATCGAGCTCCGCGCCCGTGAAGGCGTCGCCCTCGTGGAGGTCCCCACCCGCGACATCCGCACGTTCCTCACCCGCACCCACCAGGCGGTCCCCCCGGGCCGGGAAGCCCACTTCCTCGACCTGGAAGCCGCCCTCGCCGCCCTCCTGACCACGGACTGACGCCTCCCGCCCTCCGGCAGGGCCGCACCTCCCAGCGTCCAGCCGGGGGAGGACGGCACAACCGGCCGGCGGCCCGCAGGCGCCAGAGATCTCAACCACCCACCGGGTACGGTCGCGTGCGCAACCGCCCGCCGCGCGGGCGGCGTGCGTCCGTGCGGGGCCGCGAGGGGCGCGGAGGGGACGGGCACCCGGGCCACCGGCCCGTGTGCGCAACCGTCCACCGGGCACATCACGCGCAAGAACGACAAGGCGCGCCCACTACCCCGCCAGCGGGCGGAACCGCCGCAGCCGCAGGGAGTTGGCGACGACGAAGACCGAGGAGAAGGCCATGGCGGCCCCGGCGATCATCGGGTTGAGCAGCCCCGCCGCGGCGAGCGGCAGCGCCGCGACGTTGTAGCCGAAGGCCCAGAACAGGTTGCCCCGAATGGTGGTGAGGGTCTGGCGGGAGAGCCGGATCGCGTCGGCCGCGACGCGCAGGTCGCCCCGGACCAGGGTGAGGTCGCCGGCCTCGATGGCCGCGTCGGTGCCGGTGCCCATGGCGAGGCCCAGGTCGGCCTGGGCGAGCGCCGCGGCGTCGTTGACCCCGTCGCCGACCATGGCCACGCGGTGGCCTTCGGCCTGGAGCCGCCGGATGACGGCGACCTTCTCCTCGGGCATGACCTCGGCGATGACGTCGGCCGGGCCGATCCCGACCTCGGCGGCGACGGCGTGCGCGACGGCGGCGTTGTCCCCGGTGAGCAGCAGCGGCCTCAGCCCCAGCCCGCGCAGCGTCCGTACCGCTTCGGCGCTGCTCGGCTTGACCGTGTCGGAGACGACGAGCACGGCCCGCGCCCGCCCGTCCCAGGCGACGGTGATCGCGGTGCCGCCGGCTTCCTCCGCCTCGGTCCGGGCCAGCGCGAGCTTGCCGGACAGCGGTTCGGGCAGCAGCCGTTCGCGTCCCACGACGACCTGGTGGCCGTCCACCACGCCCTGTACGCCCAGCCCCGGCACGGCGGTGAACTCCGCCGGGGCCGGGAGCGGCGTGCCCGCCGCGGCCACGACCGCCCGGGCGATCGGGTGCTCGGAGGCGTGTTCCAGGGCTCCGGCGAGCCGCAGCACCTCGGTCTCGTCCTCGCCGTCGCCGAGGTGGACGGAGGTGAGTGCCATGGCGCCCTCGGTGACCGTGCCGGTCTTGTCGAGCACGATCGTGTCCACCTCGCGGGTGGTTTCAAGGACCTCCGGGCCCTTGATGAGGATGCCGAGCTGCGCGCCGCGCCCGGTGCCGACCATGAGCGCGGTCGGTGTCGCCAGGCCCAGCGCGCACGGGCACGCGATGATCAGTACGGCGACGGCCGCGGTGAAGGCGGCGGCCGTACCGCCGCCCGCGAGGAGCCAGCCGGCGAGGGTGGCGAGCGCGAGCGCGATCACCACGGGGACGAAGACCGCCGCGACCCGGTCGGCCAGGCGCTGTGCGGCCGCCTTGCCGTTCTGCGCGTCCTCGACCAGCCGGGCCATCCGGGCGAGCTGGGTGTCCGCGCCGATCCGGGTCGCCTCGACGACGATCCGTCCGCCCGCGTTGACCGTGGCCCCGGTGACGGTGTCGCCGGGCCCGGTCTCGACCGGCAACGACTCGCCGGTCAGCATGGACGCGTCGACGGCCGAGACCCCTTCCCGTACGACGCCGTCGGTGGCGATCTTCTCGCCCGGCCGTACGACGAAGAGGTCACCGACCGCGAGTTCGCCGGTCGGTACCCGGATCTCCCGCCCGTCGCGCAGTACGGCCACGTCCTTGGCGCCCAGTTCCATCAGGGCGCGCAGTGCCGCGCCCGCCCGGCGCTTGCTGCGGGCCTCGAAGAAGCGCCCGGCGAGGATGAAGGCGGTGACCCCGGCGGCGACCTCGAAGTAGAGCCCGGTGCTGCCGGCTCCGTGCTCCACGGTCAGCTCGAAGGGGTGTTTCATGCCGAGGGTCCCCGCGTCGCCGAGGAACAGGGCCCACACCGACCACCCGTAGGCGGCCAGGGTGCCCACCGAGATCAGGGTGTCCATGGTGGCCGTGCCGTGCCGCAGATTGGCCCAGGTCGCCCGGTGGAAGGGCCAGGCCGCGTAGCCGACCACCGGTGTGGTCAGGATCAGCGACAGCCACTGCCAGCCGCAGAGCTGGAGCGCCGGGACCATGGCCATGGCGATCACGGGTATCGCGAGCACGACGGCGGTCAGCAGCCGCTGCTCCAGCGGCAGCAGGTCCTCCCCGCCGGCCCGGGGCGCCGGCAGCGCCGCCGTGTAGCCGGTGGCCTCGACCGTGGCGACGATGTCGCCGATGCCGACCCCGGAGCCGTCCTCGTACGCGACCCGGGCCTTCTCGGTGGCGTAGTTGACGGTGGCCGTGACGCCGTCCATCCGGTTGAGCTTCTTCTCGATGCGGGCGGCGCACGAGGCGCAGGTCATCCCGCCGATCTCCAGATCGACGGAACTCATCAGACCGTCCTGCCGACCAACTCGTAACCGGCCTCGTCGACGGCGGCGCGGACGGCCTCGTCGTCCAGCGGCTGCTCGGGGGCGACGGTGACGGTCAGCAGGCCGGTCGCGGCGTCGGCGCTGATGTCCGTCACGCCGGGGAGGGCGGAGACCTCCTTGGTGACGGCGGACTCGCAGTGGCCGCAGCTCATGCCGGTGACGGTGTAGGTGACGGTCATGGTGCGCTCCTTGCGTGGGGTACCTCGTTCATGATGCCTCCAGAGTATACCCCCCAGGGGTATCGAGGAGGGGTGGCGCACGAGCCCCGAGGGCCCGATGATGCGCACAGGTCCAACTCGCCCTCCCCGACGGCCCGCTACCCGCCGCCGGCTGCCGCAGTCCGTCACCCGCCGCCCCAGGAGCGTCCGTATGACCGCCGCATCGCCCGCGCCCGTCCGGCTCGACCCGCTGGGGCGCGACCAGCACGGCCAGAACGAAGGGCTCCGCGCCCTCGGCCCCGTGGTCCCCGTCGAGCTGCCCGGAGGCGTTCCGGCCTGGTCGGTGACCCGCCATGACCTCCTCCAGGAACTGCTGGCCGACCCCCGGGTCGGCAAGGACCACCGCCACTGGCGGGCCCTCGCCGACGGCCGGGTCCCGGACGGCTGGCCGCTGATCAACTTCGTCACCGTCCCCGGTATGACCACCGCCGACGGCGACGACCACCGCCGGTTGCGCGCTCTGGTCACCCAGGCCTTCACGCCCCGCCGGGTCGCCGCGCTGCGCCCCCGCGTCGAGGCGATGGTCGCCGAACTGCTCGACCGCCTGGCCGCCGCCCTCGCCGACGGCGGGACGGCCGATCTGCGCGCCCACTTCGCGTACCCGCTCCCGATGCGGGTGATCTGCGAACTCCTCGGCGTCCCCGAGCACCTGCGCGACGAACTGCACCGGCTCTGCGGCAGCGTGGTCGGCAGCGCCACCGCGCCGGCGGACGTACTCGCCGATCAGCGCGCCCTCTACGCCCTCCTCGGCGGCATCGTCGCCGACCACCGGGCCACCCCCGGCGACGACCTCACCAGCGACCTGATCGCCGCCGACGAGGACGGCGACCGGCTCGCCGAGCAGGAGATCGCCGGCACCCTGCTGCTGATGCTCGTGGCCGGCCACGAGACCACGCTCAACCTCATCACCAACGCCGTACGCGCCCTGCTCGCCCACCCCGAGCAGCTCGCGCTCGTCACCGCCGGCACGGTCCCCTGGGCGGCCGTCATCGAGGAGACCCTGCGCTGGGACTCGCCCGTCGGCCAGTTCCCGCTGCGCTACGCCATCGAGGACATCGACATCGCCGGCACCCGCATCCCCCGGGGTGACGCCATCCTCGCCTCCTACGCCGCCGTCGGCCGCGACCCCGGCCGGCACGGCCCCGACGCCGGCCGCTTCGACATCACCCGGCCGGCCACCCGCCACCTCTCCTTCGGGCACGGCGCCCACTTCTGCCTCGGCGCGCCCCTGGCCCGCCTCGAAGCCGAGATCGCCCTGCCCGCGCTCTTCGCGCGCTTCCCGGGGCTGACGGCCGCCGCGGCCCCGGAGGAGCTGGAGCCGCTGCCGTCGATCGTCAGCAACAGCGTCCGGGTGTTCCCGGTGACCGCCGAACCCGCCGAACCCGCCGAACCCGCCGAATTCGCCGAGCCTAGGATGTGAGCATGCGTGTGATCGGGTTCGACCACCTCGTCCTCAACGTCGCCGACATCGAGCGCTCGCTCGACTTCTACTGCGGCCCGCTGGGCCTGGAGCCGGTCCGCGTCGACGCGTGGCGCGCGGGCGAGGCGCCCTTCCCGTCGGTGCGGGTGAGCCCCACAACCATCATCGACCTCGTACGGGCCCCGGCCGATGAGCCCCGGGGTGCCAACGTCGACCACATCTGTCTGGTCGTCGAGCCCCTGGACTGGCAACAGGTGATCGAGTCCGGCGAGTTCACCGTCCTGGACGGTCCCGGCAACCGCTTCGGCGCGCAGGGCACCGCCCAGTCCGTCTACGTCCGTGATCCCGACGGCAACACCGTCGAGCTGCGCTGGTACCCGCGCTGATCAGGCCCGTGACCAGGCCCGTGACCAGGCCCGTGATCAGGCCCAGAAGGCGTTCTCCGCGTCCAGGTCCGACGAGCACTCGTCCAGGTCCGTGATCTTGTCGCCGATGATCCGGAAGACGATGCAGTTGTCCTGGTCGATCGTCCTTCCGGACCGCGCGGCGGTGGCGCGGTGGACCGCCACCACGTGCCCGCGCCCGTCGGCGAACAGGCTGCGCAGCTCGACGCGCAGTGTGCCGTCGCTGTCGGCGCCGAGCTGCGCGTAGAAGCGCAGGACGTTGTCGATGCCCTTGTAGTCACCGGCCAGCGGGTGGTTGCCCGGGACGTGGTGCGTGCAGTCACCGGTCATCATGGAGCGCAGGGCCTCCATGTCGCCGCGTGAGAAGGCCGCGTAGCCCTCGCGTACCAGTGTGACGTGCGGATGCTCAGCCATGGTGATCGTTACCTTTCATGGGAAAGCGGGGCAAATCAGGCTGTCGCTACCACTTTCCCACCGCGCGGCCCGTGCGGCCACGGTCGCGGGCCGGTGGCCGGTGGCCGGTGGCCGTCGGCCAACCGCCCCTACGGCTGCGGCTCCTCCCGGCCCCGCCCGCGCAGCCGTTCCAGGTCGCGCCGTTCCCGCTTCGTGGGGCGTCCGGCCCCTCGCTCCCGTACGGCCATCACCACGCGCTCCTCCCGGGGCGGAGGTGGCGGGGTGTTGTCCGTGTACGCCTCCGCCGCGACCGGCGCGCCGACCCGCTTGCGTACGACGTCCTTCACCACCACGATCCGCTCGCGCCCCGCGTGGTACAGCCGCACCTCGTCCCCTGAGCGCACCGCCTGCGCCGGCTTCACCCGTTCCCCGTTGACCCGCACATGGCCGGCCCGGCACGCGGCGGCGGCCAGCGATCGGGTCTTGGTCAGGCGCACGGACCAGATCCAGCTGTCGACCCGTACGGTTCCCTCGTCTGCAGCCATGCTTCCGACCTTAGGGCCTGTCCGGGGTCACGACGAGGGGCGCCCTCCCGCACCGGGAGGACGCCCCTCAGAGACTGCGTCGTACATCAGCGGCCGTGGTGGTGCCCGTCCCAGCGGTTGTGGTGGTGGCGGCCGTGCCACCAGTGGTGGTGCCGGCCGTGGTGCCCCCAGCGCCTGTCGTGGTCGCCGTTCCAGCGGCCGTCACGGCGGTCGCCGTTCCAACGGTCGTCACGGTCGTCGCCGTGCCGTCCGTCGTGGTCGTGCGCCACCTGCGCACCGGCCGTTGTTGCTGCCGCCGTCTCCGGCGTGACAGCCCCGGCGCTCACCGCGCCGCCGAGCACCATGGCAGCTGCTACACCGAGCGCAGCCGCAAAGCGGGAAACACGCATGCGATCTCCTGTCACCGCAGGCGCCGTCCCAGCGCCTGCACGAGTTGGACAGGGCAAGCCTCCGCCCTGGCATGCCCGAAATGGTGCGCCATTCCGTTAAACACACTCAATATGCTGGAATTCGATGATTCATGGAACCGAAACCCCCAGGTCGTGCGTAGGCCGCCTTCCAGCCTCTCCGGCCTGCCCGGACCCTCTCGCCTCCCCGGTCCCTGCTAGCCCTCCTGCCCCTCCCGGCCGCCGGCCGACCGCAGGGCCCGCACCCCCACGATCCCCGCCACGATCAGGGCCACGCCGAGCCAGACCGGCCCGCCGTCGAAGGCCAGCACGAGGATGCCGACCGGGATGAGCAGCCCGGCCAGCGGGGCCAGCAGCCCGCTGAGCCGCGGCCTCGGTGCGGGCCGGTCGGCGCGGGCCCGTGCGCGCACCCTGCGCGGGTACCACTCGGTGAAGCGCAGGGCGGCGACGATCGCCGCGATCTGGATGATCCAGCCGGTCCAGATGTTGTTCGGGTTCCTCAGTACGAGATCGCCGTAACCGCCCGCCACCGCCGCCACCAGGAAGGCCAGCCCCCAGACCCCTGTGATCGCGTGGTTCGTCCGCAGGAACGCGGGGGAGTCCCAGTACTGGGGTTCCACCCGCTCCCGCGCGTACTGGAGGGTGAAGGGCACCTTGACCGCCATCGACCCGAAGGCGATGAGCGCCAGCGCGATGTTGGAGATCTCGCCGGCGTAGGTCTCCAGCCATCGGTGCGTCCCGGCCGACGACAGCGCCCCGAGGACGGCCAGGACCGTGAAGAAGACGACGTCCGACACTTCGAGGATCTTCATCGACGTACCGGGGTGCAGCACCCGCCCGGCCACCAGGACGAAGACCGCCAGAGCGAGCGAGACGCCCACGGCGGGTTCGTAGCGCCCCGGCCCGACCAGGACCGAGAAGACGATCCAGGGGGCCATCCCCACGAACGGATGGTCCAGCAGGCCGGCCAGCCGCCTGCCCGGCGCTGTCCCGGCGACGGTGTGCGCGTTCATCCGGCGGATCACTCCCCGGTGGGGAGCCAGGCCCCGTGCAGCCCGAGCGGCACCCGCACCGGGATACGGACCCGGGCCACCGGCCCGGACGCCGGATCCTGCGCGGGGATGACGAGCAGCCAGCTCGTGGCGTCCGTACGGTCGGTGGCGAAGGTCAGCCAGTAGCCGCGCTCGTCCGAGGGGTCCCCGGGGACCGGCGCGAAGGCCGCCTCGCCCACGGACAGGTTTCCGGCCCGCCACTCCGTGTGGCGCACGCTGCCGTCGTCGGCGGAGGTGTCGAAGAACCGGAGGCTGTTGTACTCGCCCGGCAGCAGATCCGCGGCGTCACCGCTCCCGGAGGCCATCGCCACCCGCCGGTGCCGCCGCCCCAGCGACCGGTCGTCCACCCTGGGGAACTCCAGCCGCGTGTCGTCGAGCACGGTCCGCCGCATCGTCCCGGCCACCGGGTCGACGACCGCCCGCACCAGGCCGCCGACGGCACCGGTCCCGGATCCCGCCGCGGCGACGTGCCCGTTCTCGTACTCGTGCCCGTACTCGTGCCCGTGCCCGTCCCCGTCCTCGTCTCCGTGGCCGCCGAGCGTCAGCCGCGGCCACTGGGCGTACTCCAGGACCACCGCGCCGTCCTGCCTGTCGTAGGCGTTGACGGTGTGCCACAGCCAGAACGCCTCGTCGGACGCCCAGCGCACGGCCGACCCGTCCCGGGGGATCAGCGCGACCCGGCAGCCCTCCTCCGGGCGCCAGGCGATCATCGAGCCGCCGTTCATGGCGGCCGCGAGGTCGAAGAACGCGGGCGCGAGCACCAGCACCACGTACCGGCTGGTCAGCGCCATGTCGTGGATCATCATCGGCTCGCCGGCGCCGTCGACCGGTGTCGGCCCGCGCCGGACCTCGCCGGTCGGCCCGATCACCGACCAGGTCAGGAACGGCGCCTCGAAGGCGTAGCAGAAGACCACCATCTCGCCGGTCACCGGATCGATCTTGGGATGTGCCGTCATCCCGGCCGGCAGGACGCCCCCGAACGTCTCCGGGCCCACCGTCTCCAGATCGTCCGTCAGCCGGAACGGGCACGCCGCCTCGGCCAGCGCCAGCAACCGGCCCGCGTGCCGCACCACATTGATGTCCGGCAGATCCTTGAAGGTGTTCGCCAGGGCCGGCCCGACCTCCTCCGGCCCCGGCATGATCATCGACTCCAGGCCGCCCCACAGGGCCCGGCCCGCCCGCTCCTCCGCCACGACCGCCGGGGTCCTCACGAAACGGTTGCGGTACCGGGCGCGGCCCTGCGAGATCCACACCCCGTGGACCATGCCGTCCCCGTCGAGCGGATACAGGTACGACCCGATGGGACCGAAGCGCGGATTCGGCCCGTTGCGCAGGTACACCCCGTCCAGATCCGCCGGCAGCACGCCCGTGACCTGCAGCTCCACGAGATCCACCTCGTCCGTGACCGGGGCGAACAGCCCCGACAGGTGGGCGACGCGCGTGGGATCAAATCGCTTCCGCTGTGCCGTGCCCGGCGTCATGATGAGCCTCTCTGACGCACGATCTCCGTTCTTCCATACGAGCACCGGGGTCATGCCCCTGCAACCGGGCCGGGCCGGCCCGCCCCGGTCGCGGGGGCACGCGAGGGGGAGCGTCCGGCACCACCGGGACCTGCCCGCCGCCGGCCCGGTGACCTGCACCGACCCACCGAACCGCCCACGACTCGCGCCCCGCCCCCGCCCACGACTCGCGCCACGACTCGCCCTCGCCGCCGACCCGCCCCCGCCCCCGCCACCCCCATGGAGCCACCTTGCCCGTCCGCCTCACCCCGCTGACCGACCCCGACTCCACGCCCTCCGCCCGGCGCCTCGCCTGGGTGGCCCACGACCGGGCCGCGGGACACCCCGTCGGCTCGGCCTACCTCCGGCTCTTCACCCGCCCCGGTCAGGACCACCTCGCCGAACTGCGGATCGACGTCCACCCCGCCGACCGCCGCCACGGCACCGGCACCCTCCTCCTGGACGCCGCCGCGGCCGCCGCCCGGGACGCCGGCCGACGCACCCTCGTCACCCAGGCCGACGCCGGCTCACCCGGCGCCGCCTTCCTCGCCGCCCGCGGTCTGCGCGAGGTGCTCACCCTCACCTACGCCCGGCTCGCCCTCGCCGACGCCGACCACGCCGCCCTGACCGCCCTCGCCGAACTGCCGCACCCCGGTTACCGTCTGCTCTCCTGGGACGGCACCGTCCCCGACCACCTCGCCCGCAGCTACGCCGACTCGCGGCACGCGATGGACGACATGCCCATGGACGACACCGATTACGGCACCGTCACCTGGGACGTCGACCGCGTCCGCTCGGCCGCCGCCGTCATCGCCAAGCGCGGCGAGCACCTCCACACGGTGGCCGCCCTCGACTCCGCCACCGGCGCCGTCGTCGCCTTCACCGAACTCGTCGTCCCCTCCGACGGCCACGGCGACGCCCAGCACTACGGCACCGCCGTACTCCCCGCCCACCGGGGCCACGGCCTCGCCCGCTGGATGAAGGCCGCCGCCGTACTCCAGGCCCACACCCGCCACCCCGCCCTGAGCGGGTTGCTGACGGACACCGCCGACAGCAACCCGTACATGCGCCGGATCAACGACGCCCTCGGCTACCTGCCGACGCACCGCACGATCACGTACCAGCTCGACCTGTCCCGGGCCGCGGGGAGCTGAAACCCCCGGTCTCGTCGAAGCCGCCGGAGAAGGCGTCCGCCATGCGCAGCCAGGGCGCGGCCTCGGCGCCACGGTCCTGGCGTTCCAGGGTGCGGCCGAGCATCAGATGGGCGTAGTGCTCGACCGGGTCGGCCTCGATGACCGCCCGCAACTGCTCCTCGGCACGCCGCAGTTGCGCCGAGTGGTAGTAGGCGCGGGCCAGCAGCAGCCGGGCGGCCGTGTGCCCGGGGAACTCGTCGACGACGCCGGCCAGCAGCTTCGCCGCCTCGATGTACTTCCTGTCCTCGAAGAGCAGCCCGGCGCGCTCCCAGCGGTCCGCCGTGGTCTCCTCCTCGAAGAGGCGAAGGGCGCCCACCCAGCGGTCGGCGGTGGGCTCGCCGTCGGGGCGGTAGGTGTCGAACCTGTCGGTCATGGCGACTCCTCTCGTGCTACTCGTGCTACTCGTGCTACTCGTACTACTCGGTTCGCAGCGCGGCGAGTTGCTGCTCGAACGGCACAAAACCGTCGGTCTCGGCGGCCGCCCGTGCGGGCCGTACGGCACTGCCGGCGCGGTGACGCATCAGCTCGGCCAGCTCGCCCGCCGCGCGTACGATCCGGTCGGGCAGGGTGTCGGTGAGCGGGTCGCCGCTGCCGCCCCAGTCCTCGGAGGCGGCGTACACGGCGGTGGGTACGACGACCGCCCGCAGATAGGCGAAGAGCGGGCGCACCGCGTGCTCCAGCGCCAGCGAGTGGCGGGCGGTGCCGCCGGTCGCCCCGGCCAGCACGGGTGTGCCGGTCAGGGCGTCGTTGTCGATGATGTCGAAGAAGGACTTGAACAGGCCGCTGTACGAGGCCGAGAAGATGGGGGTGATGGCGATGACGCCGTCCGCCCCGGTGACCGCTTCGACGGCCTCGGCCAGGGGCCGCGACGGGAATCCGGTCACCAGGTTGTTGGCGATGTCGACGGCCAGGTCGCGCAGTTCGACCATGTGCACCTCGACCTCGCGTACCTCGCGTATCTCACCCACCGTGCCCGGCCCGCCCTCGGCCAGCTGCCGCCGGACGGCCTCGGTGAGCCGGTCGGCGAGCAGCCGGGTGGAGGACGGCACACTCAGTCCGGCCGACACGACGGTGAGCCGCAGGGGCTGACGGACAGTCATCGGGTCATCTCCTCAACGGTGTCGTGGTTGCGGGCGGCGAGCAGCGACGCGTGCGTGGGGGCGTCGGGCACCTCGGCGGGACGGCCCTTGGCGAACTCCTTCCGGAGCACCGGGACGACCTCCTCGCCGAGGAGGTCGAGCTGCTCCAGCACGGTCTTGAGGGGCAGCCCGGCGTGGTCGACCAGGAACAGCTGGCGCTGGTAGTCGCCGAAGGACTCGCGGAAGGCCAGGGTCTTGTCGACGACCTCCTGCGGGCTGCCCACGGTCAGCGGGGTCTGCTCGGTGAACTCCTCCAGCGACGGCCCGTGTCCGTACACCGGCGCGTTGTCGAAGTACGGCCGGAACTCGCGTACCGCGTCCTGGGAGTTGCGGCGCATGAATATCTGGCCGCCCAGTCCGACGATCGCCTGCTCGGCGGTGCCGTGGCCGTAGTGCGCGTACCGCTCGCGGTAGAGGTTGACGAGCTTCTTGAAGTGCTCCTTGGGCCAGAAGATGTTGTTGGCGAAGAACCCGTCGCCGTAGTACGCGGCCTGCTCGGCGATCTCCGGGCTGCGGATGGAGCCGTGCCAGACGAACGGCGGTACGCCGTCCAGCGGCCGGGGGGTGGAGGTGAAGCCCTGCAGCGGGGTGCGGAACCGGCCGGCCCAGTCGACGACGTCCTCGCGCCACAGCTTGTGCAGCAGCGCGTAGTTCTCGACGGCGAGCGGGATACCCTGCCGGATGTCCTGGCCGAACCACGGGTAGACCGGCCCGGTGTTGCCCCGGCCCATCATGAGGTCGACGCGGCCGTCGGCGAGGTGCTGGAGCATCGCGTAGTCCTCGGCGATCTTCACCGGGTCGTTGGTGGTGATCAGCGTGGTGGACGTGGACAGGATCAGCCGCTCGGTGCGGGCCGCGATGTGGCCGAGCATGGTGGTCGGGGAGGAGGGCACGAACGGCGGGTTGTGGTGCTCACCGGTCGCGAACACGTCCAGCCCGACCTCTTCGGCCTTCAGCGCGATGGCCACCATCGCCTTGATCCGCTCGTGCTCGGTCGGCGTCCGGCCGTTGGTGGGGTCGGGGGTGACATCGCCGACGGTGAAGATCCCGAACTGCATCGAGGCCATCTCCTCATTTCGTTTACGATTCAACTATCATGCGAAGCGTCGAGGGCGGCGGGTCTATTCCCCACGCCCAGTACTCACCGGAGGACCAATGCAGCAGGAGCAGGACCGGAACCCGCATCGTGTGGCGGACAGCCCGGAGCGGTCGCGTTTCGAGATCTTCGACGGTGACGAACTGGCCGGCTTCGCCGAGTACCACCGCTACGAGGACGAGATCGCCTTCATCCACACCGAGATCGACCCCCGTTTCGAAGGCCGCGGCCTGGCCGGCGAGCTCGCCCGCGCCGTCCTCGACTCCGCCCGCGACCGGGGGCTCGCCGTCCTCCCCTACTGCCCCTTCATCCGCGGCTGGATCGCCAGGCACCCCATGTACGCCGACCTCGTCCCGCAGGACCAGCACTCGCGCTTCGGGCTCCAGAAGGACCAGGGGGACCAGGGGGACCAGGGGGGCCAGGAGGACCAGAAGGACCAGGGGGACCGGAAAGCCTGAGGGCGCGGGCGGCGCGGAGGATGTCCTCGCTGATCTCGTCCAGCGGCGGGCTCCATCGCTCGTCCCAGTCGTCCAGCTGGACGGCGCACGAGACGATCGGCTCCAGCTCGGCGGGACAGCCGAGGTCCATGGCCGCCTCGATCCAGATCTGGTCGGCCCCCGTCGCGGGATCGAGGGACCCGTCCGCGATCCGGCCGGCCAGCCAGTAGGCCAGGGCCCATCGGGCGTCGACCGGATCCGCCGGCGCCTCGAACCCGAGCCCCAGCTCCTCCACCACCCGGGCGAACAACTCGTGAGCCTCTGGCTCCTCGCGCCGCGCCAGACCGGCCAACAGGGCGAGCGACGGCGCGTCGGCCTCGGCCAGAAGCGCGTCGAGCCCCGCCCGGATCAGCTGGTCCGCCCCCACCGGCCGCCCGAACCCCTGCGACTGCGCCAGCGTCCTCAGCTGCTTGACCGCCTCGTCCTCTGTCATCCCACCGCCATTGAACCAGCAGCGGCGGCAGCCGTTGCCGGCCCGGGCCTGGCACTTTGTATCGGCAAGTGTCAACATAGACGCATGTCGAATCCAAGGGTGGTTGAACTGCCGGTCCTCACCACGGTCACGCCGTGCTGTCCGCCGCTGACCTCGGCGGCCCTGTCGGAGCAGGACTCCGTGCGGATGGCGGCGATGTTCAAGGCGCTCGGCGACCCGGTGCGACTGCGGCTGTTCTCCCGGGTCGCCTCGCACCCGGGCGGTGAGGCCTGCGTGTGCGACATCTCCGACGTAGGGGTGTCCCAGCCGACCGTCAGCCATCACCTGAAGAAGCTGCGCGAGGTCGGGCTGCTGGAGTCCGAACGGCGCGGCACCTGGGTCTACTACCGGGTCGCGCCGGGCGTACTGGCCGTCATGGCCGGACTGCTGGCGGGCGTCGACCGGTAGTACGTCAATCCCGGTCCGTCCGTCATGGGACAAGCGAGCAGGACAGAAAAAGAAACAAGAAAGTACAAGAAAGAGCAAGAGAGAACCTGATGTCCGACAAGCCCTCCGTGCTCTTCGTCTGCGTCCACAACGCGGGCCGCTCGCAAATGGCCGCGGCCTGGCTGACCCACCTCGCGGGCGACCGCGTCGAGGTCCGTTCGGCGGGTTCGGCTCCGGCGGACACGGTCAACCCGGCGGCCGTCGAGGCCATGAGGGAGGTCGGCATCGACATGTCGGCCGAAACCCCCAAGATCCTCACGGTCGAGGCCGTCCGGGCGTCCGACGTGTGCGTCACGATGGGGTGTGGTGACACCTGCCCCGTCTTTCCCGGCAAGCGCTACCTGGACTGGAAGCTGGACGACCCGGCGGGCCAGGGCGTGAAGGCGGTTCGCCCGATCCGCGACGAGATCAGGGCGCGCATCGAGAGCCTGATCGCCGAGATCGCCCCCGCCCCCTGACCGCCCCCTGACCGTCCGCTGCCGTCCGCGTCCCTCAGTGGTCGTGGGGTCCGTCGCGGTGGACCGGGCCGTGGGCGTCGCCGCAGTGCGAGGGGGCGCCGGTGCCGTGAGCGCCGGGGCGGGTGAGGGTGAGAACCGGGTCGGGGACGTGGTCGACCTGGAGGGTGGTGTGGGTGAGGTCGTAGTCGTGACCGAGGAGGTGCTCCAGGTCCCGGCGTACGGCGTGGCAGTCGCCGTCGGGAGCGACCAGAACGTGGGCGGACAGGGCGGGCTGCCCTGAGGTGATGGCCCAGATGTGCAGGTCGTGGACTTCCGTGACCGAGGGCTGGGCGACCAGCCGGTCGCCGATGACATCGGGGTCGAGACCGGCGGGGGCGGCTTCGAGGAAGATCCGGCCGGATTCGCGGACGAGTCCGTAACCGGCCTTGAGCATCAGCGCCACGACGATCAGGGAGACGATGGCGTCAGCCCGGTTGAAGCCGGTGAGCAGGACGATCAGGCCGGCGACGGCGGTCGCGACGAAACCGAACAGGTCATTGAGGATGTGCTGGTAGGCGCCCTCGACATTGAGCGAGGAGCGGTTGGCCCTGGAGAGGGACCAGGCCGCCGCGATGTTGACCACGATCCCGGCCAGCGCGGTCACCAGGACGAGTCCGCCCTCCACCTGCGGCGGGCTGATCAGACGGCGGACGGCTTCGTACGCCAGCCAGGCCGCGAGCAGCAGCAGCGTCAGACCGTTGGCCTGGGCGGAGAGGATCTCCGCGCGCTTGAGGCCGTAGGTGAAGCCGCCGCGCGCGGGGCGGGCGGCCAGCCGCATGGCGACGAGGGCGAGGACGATGGAGGCCGCGTCGGTGAGCATGTGCGCGGCGTCGGAGAGCAGCGCCAGGGAGCCCGCGACGACGCCGATGACGACCTCGACGGCCATGAAGGAGACGATCAGGCCGAGGGCGATGCCCAGCCAGTGGCGGTCGGCGTCCGCGCTCACCCCGTGGGCGTGGTCGTGGGCGTGGTCGTGAGTGCTCATGGCCGCGTTTCCTCCCCGTCGGCGGTGTCCCTCCCCCGCAGGGAAACACAGGCGGCAACAGATCGCCAAAGGCTGCATCGGTGACCGTTGTCAACACCGATAACGCCGCCGCGACCTGCGGCGGAGCGAATGAGGAAAGGGGCAGCGGGCCGCGCCGGGTCAGGACGCCGGTCTGCTGCGGCCGATGACCACCTTCGCGGTCGCGGTCGTCGTCTTCCGGTCGGTGTCCGAGGTCCGCATCGTCACGGTCATCGTCCATGTACCGGGGACCGGCAGATTCAGGGCGTCCGAGCTGAAGTAGCCGCCCTTGTTCTTCAGCTTCGCGTCGAGGGGTCCGATGCCCTTGCTCGGCAGGGCGAGGGTCATCCGCATCTCCGGGACGGTCGCGATACCGCCCCGCGCGTCGAACACGACCGCCTGCACACCGTTGCGGCCGATCAGGCCGGGATCGATGGTGACGTTGACCGTGCCCGTCCCGCCCGGCGAACCGGTGTCGAAATGCAGGTCGACCTCGGGGAATGCCGCCGCGGCCGGGCTCGCCGAGGAACTGGCCGGCGTACTGCTGCCCGACGTACCGGACGCGACAGCCGCAAGGACCGTGGCCCCGAGCAGGACCACGGCACCCGCCGTGAACAGCACCACCCTCACCGGCGGTTTCGTCGTGGAGGGGCTCGGCGTCATCAGCATGCAGTCACCGTGGCCCAGTTCAGCCGCCGCGTGACCGAATCCCCGAAGATCGAACCTGCGGCACCGGGAATGGAGTACAGTCCCCGCCCCGCATTGTCGGTGGCGACATGCTCCCCGCACCTCCGACAACGGCGACGCCGTCTACGGCAGCCCGTACAGCGTGGTGGACGACTACGGCATCGACCGCGCGGGCCCGCACGGTGGTCTCGTCCACGGCCATCCGGCTTCGGTACTCGCATAGCTCCTCCCGCTCACCGGTCTCGTATCCCGCGCCGCCGTGATCCTCGTTGATCACGTTGAGTATCAGAACGACACGTTTGATTGACTGGAAGACCTGCTCGTCCGTGGGTGCACCCAGCGCCCCTACCTCCGCCTCGAACGACTGCAACGCGGTGTCCGTGGCCTTCAACAACGACTCCGGAAAGAGCTGCGCCATATAGGCGCACGCCGGGTCCAGCGTCCCGGCCGCAACCTCGCGTGGCTCCTCGACTACCCGGGCACGCCAGTTCTCAGATGGTCTGATCCCCATACCCCGGACCGTACGCCCGACCTCTGACACTCACACCGACCTGCACCCTTTCCAACCGTGGTGGTGGGGTGGTGGGCTGTGTGTGAAGCCAGGTCCTGGTGAGTCCCGCACGGCGGCGCGGAGATGTCGCAAGGCGGTGTCGCACGGGGAGCGGAGCGCCTGCCAATCGGCGGAGTCATCACCTACCTCCACGTCAGTCGTGGCGATCGCGACTCGCAGCGTTCTCAGGAGGTCGTAGGCCGCGCGTGTGGCGTCGTGGACGCTAGGTGATGCCACGAGAAACAGTTCGTACCTGGCCGCTACTACGCCTGTCGAGCGAAATGCCTCCACCACATCGCTACGTGAGATCGGCGTGGGGCGACTCAACGCGAGTGTTTGTAATGCGGCTTCAGCCTCGGTCAGCGCAATGAGGTACCGGAAGGCCCCGGACCATGATCGGTCCGGGGCCTTTGCGCTTGTGCCCCAGGCAGGATTCGAACCTGCGACACCCGCTTTAGGAGAGCGGTGCTCTATCCCCTGAGCTACTGAGGCAAGACCGGCTCAGCGGCCGGTCGGGGGTCAGCCTACCGGGTCTGCGGGGTGGGGTGGGGCGGGTATTGGGTCAGGTGGCGCAGGCGGCGCCGTTGAGGGTGAGGGAGGAGGGGGCGCCGTTGGAGCCGGACCAGGTGCCGAGGAAGCCGAAGGAGAGGGTCTGGCCGGAGGGGATGGAGGCGTTGTACGAGGCTTCGGTGATGGTGACGTGGGCACCGGACTGGCCGAGGGTGCCGTTCCAGACCTGGGTGAGGTGCTGGCCGTCGGGGTAGTTCCATTCGACGCGCCAGCCGTTGAGGGCGGTGCGCGAGGTGAGCTCGACGGAGGCTTCGAAGCCGTCGTTCCACTCGTTGACGACGCGGTAGTGGGCGGTGCAGTTCGCGGGGGCGTTGACGTGGGTGTGCGAGGGGGACGCGGACGCGTGCGGGGCCTTGCTCTTGGTCGCGGCCTGCGAGGGCGCGGCCGTGAGGCGGGTCGCGTCGTCGGTGACGTGGCCGGGGCCCGCGGCGGTGGCGGAGCGCGACGGCGAGGCGGAGGGCGTGGCGCCGTCGGGGATGGTGGGGAAGGCGGTGGGGATGGGGGCGGGGGCTCCGGCATTGCTGGTGGGGGCGTTGCTGGACGGCGCGAGGATGGCGGCGATCACGAGGGCCGGTACGGCGAGCGCTGCCGCGGTGAGGCCCACCCGGCGCCGGGCGGCGTGCGGGGTGGGCGGCGGTGCGGGGGTGCCGGGGGCCGCCGGGGCGGCGGCGTGACGTCGTACCAGGTAGGCGACGCCGGCCCAGCCGAGGACACCGTCGGCGAGGGTGTGGGCGAGGTGTTGGCCGTGGAGGGCGTAGTCGTCGGCGGTGATGGCGCAGTCGGAGCAGCGCGCGAGGTGGAGGCGCAGGTCCGGGGGGTAGGTCGGGTCGGGGTCGCGGGTGGCCACGTCGAGGAGCTTGGCGTAGCCCCGGCATTCGAGGGACGCGTCGTCGACGAGGCTGTGGAGGCGTAGCCGGAGACAGGACTCCCGGAAGAGTTCCCGGGTCCGTACGATCTCCTCCGCCGCGCGGTCGGCGGTTATGCCGAGGGCAGCGGCGCTCTCGGCTGTCGGCCGTGCCTCTATCTCGGCGTGCCAGAGCAGCGACTTGTCGGGCTCGGGCATGTCCTGGAAGCCGTGCAGGGCGGTGGAGGGGGAGTCCGCCTCGTCCGTCCGGAGCCAGCGCTGGAGGCCGGGGGCCAACAGGTGGGCGTGGCCTTCCGCTTGCCAGTCGGCGGCGGTGTTGCGTACGCCAATGAGCAGTCGGGGCAGCCAGGCGAAGTGGGGCGCGCTCCAGGGCGGCGCTTCGCGGAGGGTGCGGGTGAAGGCCTGCGAGGCGAGCGTTGTGGCTTCCTCGGAGGTGATGGTGCACAGTTCGGCGTAGGTCAGGACCGAATCCCAGTGCTCGGACAGCAGAGCTGCTTCGAGATTCGGGCGGTCACCAGCCGTGTCAGAAGCCATTGGCGGCACTTTCCTGGCTCACGTGCAACGGTGGTTCAACGGTTCATCGTTGATGGCCCCGGATCTTTTCACAACCTCCACAGGGTGACAAGCGCCCTTTGCAGAGGCGCTATTGGTCCAGTAGGGCCGCGTCGAGCGCCGAGGTGAGCCGGTCGAGCCGGGTGTGCAGCTCGTGCAGTTCGTCGAGTTCGATTCCGGTGGCGTCGTAGATGCGGTGCGGGACGAGCAGTGCCTGCTCGCGCAGCGCGGCGCCCTCGTCGGTGAGGCGGACGGTGACCGAGCGCTCGTCGGCGGCGCTGCGCTCGCGCCGTACGAGACCGGCGGATTCGAGCCGCTTGAGGAGCGGGGACAGGGTGCCGGACTCCAGCCGCAGGTGTTCGCCGATCCTCTTCACCGGCAGCTCGCCGTGCTCCCACAGGACGAGCATCGCCAGGTACTGGGGGTAGGTGAGGCCGAGGTCCCGGAGGATGCCGCGGTACACGCTGTCGAAGGCCCGGGAGGCGGCGTGCAGGGAGAAGCAGACCATGTGGTCGAGGCGGAGCCAGTCCTCGCCCCCTGATTGCACTGCCTGTTCCGGCTGCGCCTGTTCCGGTTGCCCCGCCGGCCCGGTCTGCCCCGCCGGCCCGGTCTGCGCGACGGGCGTGTTCGTTGTCATGGACCCAGAATAGCTCGGCCGCCCGCCGTTCAGTTGTGCACAACTGAATCGTGTGCTCTACTTTCCTCATCGAGTTCGAAGCGTCATTCGACGAGAGGGATGGTTTCCATGAGCGCGCTGTACACCGCCGTCGCCACCGCCAACGGCCGTGAGGGCCGTGCCGTCAGCTCCGACGGCCAGCTGGACCTCCCCCTGGCGATGCCCCCGGCGCTGGGCGGCAACGGCCAGGGCACCAACCCCGAGCAGCTCTTCGCCGCCGGCTACGCGGCCTGCTTCGCCAGTGCGCTCGGCCTGGTCGGCCGTCAGGCGAAGATCGACACCAAGGACATCTCCGTGACCGCCGAGGTCAGCATCGGCCCGGACGACTCCGGCTTCGCGATCTCCGCCGTACTGCGCGTCGAGCTCCCGGCCGAGCTGGAGGGCGAGAAGGGCGAGCTGCTGGTCAAGCAGGCTCACGAGGTCTGCCCCTACTCCAAGGCCACCCGGGGCAACATCCCGGTCGAGCTCATCGTCGAGTAGTCCAGGCGGCGACACCCGGCAGGCCGTACCGCGATCGCGCGGTGCGGCCTGCCGGCTTTTGTGTGACGCAGGTCACATCGGGCGCTGAAATATCCGGGGACTCCCTCCCCGTTTGCATCTACGTCATTGCGAAACGGGGACTCCATCCCCGTATACGAAGCCTACGAACGAGCCAGTGAGAGGGAGGGCCAGCCGTGGACCGCAAGTGCCCCGTCACCCGGATGCGGGCCGACGCCTCGCGCAACCGGGACCGCATTGTCGCGGCGGCACGCGAACTCCTCGTCGAGCACGGCGCGGATGTGCCGCTGGACGAGATCGCGCGGCGGGCGGGCGTCGGCAACGCCACGGTCTACCGGCACTTCGCCGACCGGGGGCAGCTGGTGCTGGAGGTGACGCTCCAGGTCATGGAGCGGATCCAGGTGGCGGCCGACACGGCCCTGGCCGAGGAGCCGGACGCCTTCCAGGCACTGCGGCGCTTCATGCTCGCGGCGGCCGAGGAGCGCGTCGGCGCCATGTGCGCGATGCTCTCGGAGGCGTTCGACCGGGCCCACCCCGAAATCCTGCAGGCCCGTGACCGTCTCGAGCGGACGATCGCGGACCTCATGGGCCGGGCGCGCCGCTCCGGCCAACTGCGCCCCGATGTCGCCATGGGTGACCTCATGGTGGCGATCACCCAGCTCACCCGACCGCTGCCCGGTTCGGCGTGCGTGGACGGTGATCGCTTCATGCGGCGGCACCTCCTGCTCTTCATCGACGGGCTGCACGCCCCGGCGCGCTCCGAACTGCCCGGAACGGCGGTCACGTTGGAGGAGCTCCAACGCGTCTGACCTGGCGGCTCTTATGCACATGTCACATCACAGACATCTCACACGTCATATGCGCGATATGCGTCTCACACATCTCATACGTCTCATACGTCTTACACATCTCACGCGTCGGATCACGTCGCGTTTTCACCACTCCGCAGACCAGTTAGTGAGTTAATCCATGTCGCAAGCGGCTCAAGCCCTGCAGCCGGATCCCCGGCGCTGGAAGGCCCTGGCCTTCATCGCCATAGCCCAGTTGATGGTCGTACTCGACGCGACCATCGTGAACATCGCCCTGCCGCACGCCCAGGTCGACCTCGGCATCTCCGAGGCCAACAAGCAGTGGGTCATCACCGCTTACGCCCTCGCCTTCGGCGGGCTCCTGCTCTTCGGCGGCCGTATCGCGGACCTGTGGGGCCGCCGCCGTACGTTCATCACCGGCCTCATCGGCTTCGCCGGCGCCTCGGCGCTCGGCGGCGCGGCGGCCAACGACGCCATGCTCTTCGGCGCCCGGGCACTCCAGGGCGCGTTCGGCGCGCTGCTCGCGCCCGCGGCCCTGTCCCTGCTCGCGGTGATGTTCACCGAGGCCAAGGAGCGCGCCAAGGCGTTCGGTATCTACGGTGCCATCGCGGGCGGTGGCGGCGCCGTCGGCCTGCTGCTCGGCGGTGTGCTCACCAACTACCTGAGCTGGCGCTGGACCATGTTCGTCAACATCCCCTTCGCCGCCGTCGCGGCGATCGGTGCGGTGCTCGTCGTCCGTGAGCCGGCCGGCGCGCGCAACAGCAGCAGCCTCGACATCCCCGGCGTCCTGCTGGCCACCAGCGGCCTGGTCTCGCTGGTCTACGGCTTCACGCGCGCCGAGTCCGACGGCTGGGACTCCGGTGTGACGATCGGCCTGTTCGTCGCCACCGTCGTGCTGCTGGGCGCCTTCGTCTTCGTCGAGTCCCGGGTCAAGGCACCGCTGCTGCCCCTGCGGGTCGTCATCGACCGCAACCGCGGCGGCGTCTACCTCTCGCTCGGCCTCGCCGTCATCGCGATGTTCGGCCTGTTCCTCTTCCTCACCTACTACCTCCAGGGCGTCAAGGAGTACTCGGCGCTCAAGACCGGCTTCGCCTTCCTGCCGATGGTCGGTGGCATGATCGCCGGCTCGACCCAGATCGGCGCCCGGCTGATGACCCGGGTCCCGCCGCGCCTGCTGATGACCCCCGGCTTCCTGACCGCAGGCATCGGCATGCTGCTGCTGACCCGGCTGGAGGTGGGCAGTTCGTACGCCGGGGTGATCCTCCCCGCGGAGATCCTGCTCGGTCTCGGCATGGGCACCGCCTTCATGCCCGCCATGAGCCTGGCCACGCACGGCGTCCAGCCGCGCGACGCCGGTGTCGCCTCCGCGATGGTCAACACCTCGCAGCAGGTCGGCGGCGCCATCGGTACCGCCCTGCTCAACACCATCGCCGCCAGCGCCACCACCGCCTGGGCCACCTCGCACGCCACGCAGGCCGGCACGCTCGGCAAGCAGGGCTTCGCCAACGCCGCGGCCGTGCACGGCTACTCCGCCGCCATCTGGTGGGCGGTCGGCATCCTGGTGGTGTCGGCGCTCATCTCGGCCGTCCTGATCAACACCGGGCACGGTGACAGCGGCCCGGTCGCGTCCTCCGGCGACGTCGACGGTGTCGTGGACGAGCTCGCGATACCGGTCATCGCGCACTGATCCGGAGCCGGAGCTGGATACCGGCTACGGGATATTGCATACACCTGGTCCTGCATACCAGATATCGAATATCTGGTATCTGATATCGGATACCAGATACCAGATCCCGAATGCCGTATCCCGGCCGGCGCTTAGGCGCAGGAACACACGAAGGGCCCAGCCTCGGGCAAGGAGGCGGGGCCCTTCGTGTGTGCCGAGGCTATTCGCCGTCCGGGAAGGTGTACGAACCCGGCACCTTCACCTGAGGTGTGCCCTGGGGGAACCTGCCGTACACGACGGCGATCTCCTCGTGCGCGGCGAGCTTGACGGCCCCGGGGTCGCCGGTCCGCTCCTTGCCGTTGACGTAGACGTGCAGTTCGTCGCCGTCGCCGGTCCTGAGGCCGCCGATGCCCCTGGCGTTCAGCGCCACGTCCCACTCGGACATGACCTGGCCGAGGGTGAAGTCCGCCTTCTTCGGCGACTCGATGTGGATGACGCCCGTCGTGTCATGCGTGTGCAGCGGGCTGAGCTGCTGCTTCGCCTCGTCGATGCCGATGTCGGCCGGTACGGTCACAGCCTTGCCGTCGACGATGACGTCCAGGTGGGCGTGGATGTGCAGCACCTGGCCCTCGGTGCCGAGCATCGGCAGGCCCGCGGTCCTCGCGCGGGCGGAGGCGTCGGCGGGGGCGGGCCACGGCGGGGCGGTGGCGGCGCCCTTGACGGTGGTCAGCGGTGTGGAGGGGACGGAGGCGATGCCGTTGCCGGAGGCGGTGCCGTTGCCGGAGGCGGCGGTCGGGGCGCCGCCCGTGCCCGCGTCGTGGACCGCTATCGCGCCGCCGACCACGCCGCCGGCCAGTACGAGGACGCCGGCGGTGATGGATATCCGGCGGATCAGGGTGCGGCGGGCCGCGGCGCGCCTCGCCTCCTCGCGCTGGGCGGCGACCCGCGCGCGGCGCTCGGCAGCGGCCTTGGCGGGCTCGGTGGGCTTGGCCGCCCTGGCGGCCTTGGCAGCCTGGGGCTTGCTGTTGGTGCTCATGGTTCAGGTTCAGCCGATCTGGATGGAACGTTTGGCCAGCCCCAGCCAGAAGCCGTCGATGACGCTGCGCTGCTCGCCGAGTTGGTCCCCGGCGGCCCCGAGGGTGACGAAGAGCGGCGCGAAATGCTCGGTGCGCGGGTGCGCCATCCGTCCGGCGGGGGCCTTGTGCTCGAAGTCGAGCAGGGCGTCGATGTCCTGGGCGTCCAGCGCGCGGCGGCCCCAGTCGTCGAACTCGGCCATCACCGAACTGACCTGGTTGTCCGGGCTGATGGCGCGCAGGTTGTGGGTGAAGAAGCCGCTGCCGACTATCAGCACGCCCTCGTCGCGCAGCGGGGCGAGCTTGCGGCCGATCTCCAGGAGCCGCACCGGGTCGAGGGTGGGCATCGAGATCTGCAGGACCGGGATGTCCGCCTCGGGGAACATCTCCACCAGGGGGACGTACGCCCCGTGGTCGAGGCCGCGGTCCGGGATGTCCTGGACCGGCGTGCCGGCGCCGCGAAGCAGCTTGCGCACGGAGTCGGCGAGGGCGGGGGTGCCGGGGGCGGCGTACCGGACCTGGTAGTAGTGCTGGGGGAAGCCCCAGAAGTCGTACACCAGCGGCACGGCGGTGGTCGCGCCCAGGGCGAGCGGGGCCTCTTCCCAGTGGGCCGAGACCATCAGGATCGCCTTGGGGCGGGGGAGGTCCGCGGACCAGGCGGCGAGCTGGCCCGGCCAGACGGGGTCGTCGGCGAGCGGCGGGGCGCCGTGCGAGAGGTAGATCGCCGGCATGCGCCCCGCGTACGCCGGCGTGTGGGCGTCCGCATCCGCGGCCGCGAAGGCACCGGTGCTCGCGCCGCTGGTCTGGGTCGTCATCGCTCGCTCACTCCCTGAGTAGCTTGAAGTTTCAAGCTCTTAGGGGTGACGGTACGGCGAAATTATTGAAATTTCAAGAGATGTCAATAAGCTGGACACATGACGACGACCGAACCCCGCTGGCTGAGCGAGGAGGAGCAGCTCGCCTGGCGCGCCTACATGGCATCGGCGCAGCTGGTCTCCGACGCCCTGGACCGGCAGCTCCAGCGCGACGCGGGGATGCCCCACGCCTACTACAGCCTGCTGGTGTGGCTCTCGGAGACCCCCGAGCGCCGCATGCGCATGACCGAACTGGCCGAACGCTCGAAGATTACGCGCAGCCGCCTGTCCCATGCCATCTCACGGCTGGAGCAGAACGGCTGGGTCCGCCGCGAGAACTGCCCCAGTGACCGGCGCGGCCAGCTCGCCGTCCTCACCGACGAGGGCTTCGCGGCGCTGGCCGAGGCCGCCCCCGGACATGTCGAGGCGGTCCGCAACGCCATCTTCGACCGGCTCAGCCCCGAACAGGTCCAGCAACTCGGCGAGATCCACCGGGTGATCGCCGAAGGCCTCCAGCCGCAGGTCGGCGGCACGGCCGACCTGCCCTGGCTGCGCTAGCCGCCTCGGTGGCCCGACGCGGTCACCGCGTCAGCCCTGCGTACGCGATTCCAGGTCGAGGCGCGTCGCATCCCCGTACTCGCCCTCCTCGTCGCCCCGGATCCCGTACCAGAGCTGGAAGCGGGCCACGGCGGCGGCGAGGACGGCGTCGTACCGGCCGTTGGTCGCGCCGTCGGGATAGACGTCCGGGATCTTGAGCAGGCGGCTCTGGAGGTCGGTGACGGCGGCGCCGCTGTCCCCGAGCCGCAGCACGGCAACGGCGTTCTGCCCGGCCGAGGTGGCCGTGGCGGACGGGTTGGTGCTCGCGGACGGGCTCTGACCGCCGGCCTGGGTGCCTGTTCCTCCGGCCGGTACGACGATCCGCGCGGTCAGTGCGAGCGCCAGCAGGAAGCCGAGCCCGATGCTCGCCGCGATGATCACCGGCAGCCGGGCCCGTCGCCACCCGCGTCGGCGGGCCGTCGCGCGGGGCAGTACCTGGGTGTCGTCGCCGGCGATCCCGCAGCCGTCGGGGGCGGGACTGGTCGCGTCGGCCCCCGCCGGGTCGTCGGCCGGGTCGTCACCGGCCGGCGTCAACACGGCGTGCGCGGGGCGGAACAGCTCGTCGTCGTCCAGCTGACGGGCCGTTCGGAGCGGTCCGATCACCCGGGTCGGTTCGATCACCGTACGCCTGGATTCGGTAGCCACAGCAGCCTCCCTGGCCTCTCCTGCCTACTGCCTCGTGAGGCTAGGCGCCGCCCGGGCCCGGGCGGACGGGATTGCGCGTTGTCCGGCGCCGGGGGAGGCCGATGCGCTAAGCGCGAGCCGGGGTGCGCGGGCGCGGCGGGCCCGCGCACCCCGCCGCGCGCAGGGCGGCCCCGGCGCGGCTCACGCGGAAGGGTGAGGGCCGAACTCCTTCTCGTACCAGGCGACGTCCCAGTAGCGCCCGAACTTCCGCCCCACCTCCCGGTACACCCCGACCGGCCGGAAGCCGAAGCGCTCGTGCAGCCGCCCCGAGACCTCGTTGGGCTGGGCGATGCCGGCGTAGGCGCGGTGCAGGTCCTCGCCCTCCAGTGCCTCGAAGAGTGCCTTGTAGAGGAGGGTGCCGACGCCCAGGCCGACCGCGTCGGGCGCGCAGTAGACGGAGACCTCGACGGATGTGGCGTACGCGGCCTTGGGCCGGAAGGGGCTGCTGGTGGCGTAGCCCAGGATCCGGCTACCCCCGGAGGCCGCGGCCGACTCGCAGGCAACCAGAAGCCGGTACGGGCCGTCTTCCGGGTGGGAGAGCAGCCACGGACGCCGCTGCTCGGGCGTCAACGGCTCCAGGTCGAAGGTGATCGGGGTCTCGCGGACGTAGTGGTTGTAGAGGTCGGTGAGAGCGTCGAGGTCCTCGTTCCGACCGGACCTGACCTGGACTTCCGTACGCTCCGGCAACGCGCAACCTCCCTGTGTGGCGGGACAGGGTACTGCAAGATCGTAAAAATCGGCGCGCCGAGTGGGAATTGTGTCCGGATTCCAGTCGTTATCCCTATTCGAGTGGGCAGCCGCAAGGTAGCTGACTCAATCGACACCCGACCGAACCTTCGCAAGGGAGCACGCATGGCAACCCGTGCCGTCGCCCGTCGTACCGCAGGCGGGAACAGCAGCACTCGCGCAGGACACGGCGAGATCGCGGACCGCGACCTCGTCGGGATGTACCTGGACGAGATCGCGCGTACGCCGCTGCTCGACGCCGCGCAGGAGGTCGAGCTTTCCAGGGCGGTCGAGGCCGGCGTCTACGCCGAGCAGCTCCTCGCGGGCGGGGAGCCGGGGCCGGGCAAAGACGTGAGCCGGGAGGAGCTGGAAGCGATAGCGGCCGACGGAGCCCGGGCCAAGGACGTGTTCATACGTTCCAACCTGCGCCTCGTCGTCGCGGTCGCCCGGCGCTACCCGCGCAGCGGCCTGCCGCTCCTCGACCTGATCCAGGAGGGCAACGCAGGCCTGGTGCGCGCCGTCGAGAAGTTCGACTACGCCAAGGGCTTCAAGTTCTCCACCTACGCGACATGGTGGATCCGGCAGGCGATCACCCGCTCCATCGCGGACCAGTCCCGCACCATCCGGCTCCCCGTCCACCTGGTGGAGGAGCTGGGCCGGGTCCGGCGCGTGCAGCGGGAGTTCAACCGTGAGCACGGGCGCGACCCCGAGCCCGCCGAGATCGCCTCGGAGCTGGACTCCACCCCCGAGCGCGTCGCCGACGTGCTGGACTGGGCCCGTGACCCGGTCAGCCTCAACATGGCGGTCGACGACGAGGGCGAGACCCAGTTCGGCGACCTCGTCGAGGACACCTCCGCGGCTTCCCCGGAGGACTCGGTGCTGGTCATGCTGCGCCGCGAGGAGCTGGAGGATCTGATCGGCCGTCTCGACGACCGCACCGCCTCCATCATCCGTGCCCGCTACGGCATCGTGGACGGCCGCGAGCGCACCCTCACCGAGGTCGGCAAGCAGCACGGCCTCACCCGTGAGCGGATCCGCCAGATCGAGAAGCACGCCCTGGCCGATCTCAAGCGCATGGCCCGCGCCTCCGGCCTCGCGTACGAGGCCGCCTAGCGGACCGCGTCCGTTCCGGCCCCCCTGGTCGAGCCCCCGGTGCCCTCCCCCCTGGCGCCGGGGGCTCTCTGCTGTCCCGCCCCGGACTCAGGGTCGGACTCCGGGGCGCTGTGGGCGGTGTGAGCGTCGATGTCCGGGCGGGCCCGAATATTGCCCGGATCTGTTTACTTTCCCGCAATGTGGGCGTAGCGTGTGCCGAAACCACAGGTTCGGACATGAAACGGACTCACCCAGACATGTACGCTCCCGAGCGCCAGCAGGAAATCCTGCGCTTCGCCCGCGAACGCGGCCGCGTCGATGTCCCCTCCCTCGCGGAGGAGTTCGACGTGACGCCGGAGACCGTCCGCCGGGATCTCAAGGCGCTGGACCGGGCCGGCCTCATCCGGCGCGTGCACGGCGGCGCGATCCCCTCCGGCGGCCTGGACTTCGAACCGGATCTGACCGAGCGTGAGGCGACCGCCGCCGACGAGAAGGACCGCATCGCCAGGGCGGCCCTCGCGGAGCTGCCCGGTGGCGGCCAGGGGAGCCTGGTCATCGACGCCGGCACCACCACCGCCCGCCTCGCGGCCTGCCTGCCGCTGGACGCCGGCTTCACCGTCGTCACCCACGCGCTCCCCATCGCCGCCCGCCTCGCCGAATACCCGGACCTCACCCTCCACCTGGTCGGCGGCCGGCTCCGGCACCGCACCCGTGCCGCGGTGGGCGACTGGGCGCTGCGCGCGTACGAGGACATCAACGCGGACGTCGCCTTCATCGCCGCCAATGGTTTCTCCCTCGCCGACGGAGGCAAGGGCGGTCTGACCACCCCCGACCTCGCCGAGGCCGCCGTGAAGCGGGCCATGATCCGCGCCGCCCGCCGCGTCGTCCTGCTCGCCGACTCGGCGAAGTTCGGCCAGGCCCACTTCGCCCGCTTCGGTGAACTGGCCGACGTGGACGTGCTGATCACCGACGAGGGGCTCAGTCCCGAGGACGCACGCGCGATCGAGCGCGCCGGCACGGAGGTCGTACGCGCATGATCGTCACCGTCACCCCCAATCCCAGCCTCGACCGCACCTACGAGGTGCCCTCGCTGGACCGCGGCGAGGTGCTGCGCGCCACCGGCGACCGGGTGGACCCCGGCGGCAAGGGCGTCAACGTGTCCCGGGCGGTTGCCGCGGCCGGGCGCCGCACCGTCGCCGTACTGCCCCTGGGCGGGCCGGAAGGCGCTCTGCTCCGCCGCATCCTGGCCGAGCAGGGCATCGAGGCGGCGGGTGTGGAGATCGGCGGACGGACCCGGGTCAACATCTCGGTCGCCGAGCCCGACGGGACCCTCACCAAGATCAACGCGGCCGGCCCGCACCTGACCCCCGCCGAGTCCGAGGCGCTGCTCGACGCGGTGCGCACCCGCTCGGCCGGCGCCGACTGGGTCGCCTGCTGCGGCAGCCTGCCGCGAGGCCTGGCGCCGTCCTGGTACGCCGAGCTGGTCGCCCGCGCCCATCGGGCCGGCGCCCGGATCGCCCTGGACACCTCGGGCCCGTCGCTGCTGGCCGCCCTGCGCGAGCGCCCCGACGTCGTCAAGCCCAACGCCGAGGAACTGGCCCAGGCCGTCGGCCGCCCGCTCAGCACCATCGGCGACGCGGTGAAGGCCGCCGACGAGCTGCGTGAGATGGGCGCCGTCGCCGTCCTCGCCAGCCTCGGGGCCGACGGCCAGCTGCTGGTCGACGGAACCGGCACGTACTACGGCCGCGCCGAGGTCGCCCCGGGCGCCGTGCGCAGCAACGTCGGCGCCGGCGACGCCTCCCTGGCCGGCTTCCTCGCGGCGGGCGGCACCGGCGCCGCCGCCCTCGCCTCGGCGGTCGCGCACGGTGCGGCCGCCGTCCAGCTCCCCGGAAGCGTCATGCCGACGCCCGAGGACCTCGAACCCTCGGCGGTCATCACGACCACCGATGTCCCGACCGACCGTCTCCTGCGGGAGCCGGCGTGAGGAACACCGTCCCCACCTCCCGTAATGGAGCCGCGAGATGAGCGACATGATCACCGCGGATCTGGTCGATCTCGACCTGACCGCCGAGTCCAAGGAAGCAGCGACGCGTTCACTGGCTGAACGCCTGGTCAGTGCCGGTCGGGTCACCGACCTGGACGGCTTCCTTGCCGATGTGGCCGCCCGCGAGGAGCAGATGCCGACCGGCCTCGACGGCGGCATCGGCATCCCGCACTGCCGCAGTGAGCACGTCACCGAGCCGTCCCTGGCCTTCGGCCGCAGCACCGGTGGGATCGACTTCGGCGCCGCTGACGGCCCCGCCGACCTGGTCTTCCTCATCGCCGCCCCGGCCGGCGCGGACAGCGACCACCTGACGATCCTGTCGTCGCTGGCCCGCCGCCTGATGGACGGTGAGTTCACCGGCGCGCTGCGCTCCACGGACGACGCGTCCTACGCGGCCGCCCTCATCCGCGGTGACGCGGATCCCACGACTGCCGTCGCGCCCCGACCTACGGGAGTGGCCTCCTCCGAGGGCGCGACGGCTACCACCTCCGACGAGCCCTTCCGGATCGTCGCGGTGACCTCCTGCCCGACCGGCATCGCCCACACCTACATGGCGGCCGAGAAGCTCCAGCGGGCCGCCGCCGACAAGGGCGTCGAACTGACCGTCGAGACCCAGGGCTCGGCCGGCTTCAACCGGCTCGACCCGGCCCTCATCGCCTCCGCCGACGCGGTGATCTTCGCCCACGACGTGGAGGTCCGCGAGAAGGAGCGCTTCGCGGGCAAGCCCACGGTCGACGTCGGCGTCAAGGCCGGCATCAACCGCCCCGGCGAACTGATCGACGAGGTCCGCGGCAAGGCGGCACGCGGTGAGGCCACCGCCCCCGCCGCAGCCGGTGGCGTCCCGATGGACAAGGGTGTCAGGGACGGCGACCACTTCGGCACGAAGTTGCGCAAGTGGCTCATGACCGGCGTCAGTTACATGGTGCCGTTCGTCGCGGCCGGTGGTCTGCTGATCGCGCTGTCCTTCGCCGTCGGCGGCTACGAGATCGTCAACGCCAAGTCCGTCGTCGACCACTTCGACTGGGCGGACAAGGCGAGCTGGGCCGCCCTGATGTTCCAGATCGGCGCAGGGGCCTTCAGCTTCCTGATCCCGGTCCTGGCCGGCTACATCGCCTACGGCATGGCGGACCGCCCCGGTCTCGTCCCCGGCTTCGTCGGCGGCTATATCTCCGTCGTCATCAAGGCGGGATTCCTCGGCGGCCTGATCGCCGGTCTGATCGCCGGTGCGGTGGTCCTCGCCATCCAGAGGGTCCACGTCCACAAGACGTTGCGCGGCATCATGCCGGTGGTGGTCATCCCTCTCCTGTCCTCCATCGTCGTCGGATTCCTGATGTTCGTCGTGATCGGCAAGCCGATCGCCTCGGCCCAGAAGGCGATGACCGACTGGCTGAGCAGCCTGTCCGGTGCCAACGCGATCATCCTGGGCGTCATCCTCGGCCTGATGATGTGCTTCGACCTCGGTGGGCCGGTCAACAAGGTGGCCTACGCCTTCGCCACCGGTGGTATCGCCGTCACCAACCCCACGCCCGGATCCCTGAAGATCATGGCTGCCGTCATGGCCGCCGGTATGGTCCCGCCGCTGGCGATGGCCCTGGCGACGACGGTGCGGGGCCGGCTGTTCACCGAGGAGGAACGGGAGAACGGCAAGGCCGCCTGGGTTCTCGGAGCGTCCTTCATCTCCGAGGGCGCGATCCCCTTCGCGGCGGCCGACCCGCTGCGGGTCATCCCGTCCTCGATGGTGGGCGGCGCGGTCACCGGCGCCCTGGCCATGCTGTTCGGCAACACCCTGCGCGCACCGCACGGCGGCATCTTCGTGGTCCCGCTGATCGGCAAGCCGTTCCTCTACCTGATCGCCATCGCCGCCGGTACCGCGGTCACCGCGGGTCTGGTGATCCTGCTCAAGGGTCTGCGCAAGACCCCGGAGACCGTCTCCGCCGACACCGCCCCGGCTCCCGCCGAGGCACCTGTTCCGGCGAAGGCCCCCGTCGCCGTGTGACACGGCCCCGACCGGCCCGGCCGCGCGTCAGCTCCCCCGACGCGCGGCCGGGCCTTCGGCGTGAGCGGCCCGCACGTACCCTGGATGGCATGACCACCCCGGCCCCCGAGCCCCGCGACCCCGCCGCAGCCCTTGTCTTCGACGATCCCCTGGACCGGCCGTCTTCGGACGACACCGACGCCGGATGGGGCGACCGCCCGGCTCAGAGCGGTGGCAGCGCCGCCGACCTCGCCCGCTTCCTCGACGAGAAGCCCCCGCACCACATCTGAGCCCCGGGGCCCGCCGGGCTCAGCCGAGCCGCTTCATCCCGTCGTGATCGATCGGTGCGGGCACCCTGGCGTTCCGCCCCGCACTCTCACGCGCCAGCAGATCGCGGATCTCGGCCAGCAACTCCACCTCGGTCACCACCGCGGGTGCCTCGTCCTTGCCGGCCTTGCGCCGCTCGTTGAACTTGGTCATCGGCAGGATCAGCCCGAAGTACACCACCGCGGCGGTGATCGTGAACGTCAGCGCGGAGCCGAGCACCGAGCCGTAGGCGATGACGACGCCCGACTTGATCTCGCCCGTCGCGCTGACCTGGCACTGGGCCTTGAGGCACCACGTGTAGCCGTCGAGGTTCTGTGTGCCGATGAGACCGACGACCGGGTTGATGATGCCCTTCACGAACGCGTCAACGATCTTGCTGAATGCCGCGCCGATGACGACCGCGACAGCCAGTTCGACGACGTTGCCACGCAGGAGGAAGGCCTTGAAGCCCTTCAACAGACAGGTCCTTTCTTGTCCGGACAGCGGCCGGGACCGCCTAGCGGCGCTGCTCGGCCGGCAGGTCACGGATAGGTGAGCAGCTCGGCCTCTGAGGGTACGGGCTCGCCCTCCGGCGTCTCTCGCCGGTTGTACGCATTGAGCGGGAGCACCACCACGAAGCAGACGGCTGTGGCGGCCGGTGTGAAGATGATCACAGCTCCGATCACGGAAGCCGAGGCGTTCACTTCAGGGGCGGGGGCCGCCAACGGGCGGCACCTGTATGGATGTTGACTGCAAGTCGTGGTCGTGGACCGCGTTCAGCACAGCACCACCCCCAGAGGTGAGCCCGTCGCCGCCCCGCTCAGGGCGGCTGCCGTCGGGCGCGGCACCGCCAGGACCACGAGCGCCCCGCCGCCGACGGCATCGGTGGCGCCGGCCTCCGGGGGCGGGCCTTCCCCCGGCCGGCCGGCCGGGGCCCGGGGGACACCCACCACGGACACCGACCGGGCGACGACCCGGGTCCCGGCCAGTACATCCACCCGGTCGCCCGGTCTGAGCAGTGCGACCACGCCCGCGTCGGCGATCCGTACCGGTGCCCGCACCACGTCCCGGGCCGCGACCGGCGCGGCGGTGGCACGGGCGGACGTTCGCACCGCACCGGTGTCACCACGGGACGCGGAGGCCGCCAGGGCCGCGGCGCTCACCGCGAGACCCGCTGCCATGGTCCTGCGCCGGGCCCGCACCGCCCGGCGGATCCGGTGCCGGCCGCCGCCCACCCGGATCGGCCCGAAGGCCGGCACCCCGCTCGGCGGTGGAGGCACCGCCCAGCCCTCAGGCCGGGGAAGAGTCCCTTCCACACCACATCGACTCACGCTGCTCTCGGGCAACGCGACCACCCCCTGTCACTCCGCTCGCTGACTGCTCTCCACCATGCACCACATCGGCGACATCCCGCCGACGGCCGTCCCCAGCCTGTGGATTACTCGCCGGTTGTGGATAACTCGATCACCCGTTCGAGGGTCATTCATGGACAAGCCTGGTCAAGAAGCCCACCGGGTGCTCTGCTGGTAACAGATATTCGTTCGATACGCGAGCTGGAGGTGGTGACCGTGCCCCACAAGACCGTGCCTCACCGGGCGGCGCACCAGCAGGGCGACGTCGGCCGCCGGGTGGCACTGCGGCGGGAGCAGCTGGGACTCACGCTGGAGGAGGTGGCGGCGCGGGCCGGCATGGCACCGAGCTATGTGCAGTACGTGGAGGAGCAGTCGGACACGATCGGATCCAGTGCCCTGTTGCGGCTCGCCGCGGCCCTTCGCACAACCGGCAGACAGCTGCTCGGCGTGGGTCCCGAGCATCCCGCGGAGGCACTGGCGCCCCCGCCGAGGACCGTCCTGCAGGAGCTCGCCGCGGAGGAGTGCTGGAATCGGCTGGCCGAGCACGGCGTCGGCCGGCTCGCGCTGGCCACGGACGAGGGCCCGGCGGTCCTCCCCCTCGGTTATGCCGTCATCGACGGGGCGATCGTCTACCGGGCGGTGTCCGGCGGCGCCCCGGCCGCCGCCGCCGGCTGCGAGGTGGCATTCGAGGTCGATCAGGTCGACGAGGCCATCGCCGCGGGGTGGAGCGTGCTCGCGGTCGGCACGGCGGAGCGGGTCACGCCGCCCGAGGAGGAGGCCGAGGGCAAGCGGGATCTGTGGATACGCATCGTCCCCGACCGGATCAGCGGTTGCCTCATACGTGACGAAGCGGCGGAGCGGCAGGACCGGGAATGAGCACGGCCGCGCCGTTGACCCGGTCTCCGGCGAGATCGGCGAGCGCCTGGTCGGCCCGGTCCAGCGGGTAGGTGGTGACGGTGGCCCGGATCCCGATCCGGGTGGCCAGGTCGAGGAAGTCCCTTCCGTCCCGGCGGGTGTTGGAGGTGACGCTGCGCAGCTCGCGCTCCTGGAAGAGGTGGCGCTGGTAGTTCAGTACGGGGATGTCGGTGAGGTGGATCCCGGCGACGGCGAGAGTCCCGCCACGGTCCAGGGCGGCCATCGCCACCGGCACCAGGTCCCCCACCGGGGCGAAGAGGATCGCCGAGTCCAGGGGTTCCGGTGGCCTGTCGTACGCGCCGCCGGCTGAGGCCGCACCCAGCGACAGGGCGAGTTGCCGGGCCGCCGCGGACCGGGTCAGCACATGGACGGTGGCACCCTCGGCCATGGCGACCTGGGCCGCCAGGTGAGCGGATGCCCCGAAGCCGTAGACGCCGAGCCGGCCGCCCGGCGGCAGGGCGCTGCGGCGCAGGGCGCGGAAGCCGATGATGCCCGCACAGAGCAGCGGTGCGAGCTGAGCCGCGTCGGGGCCCTCCGGCAGCTCGTAGGCGTACGCCTCGGGCGCCAGGGTGAAGTCGGCGAAGCCTCCGTCGGCGTCCCAGCCGGTGTAGAGGGAGGCGGGGCACAGGTTCTCGCGGCCGGCCGTGCAGTAGCGGCAGGACCCGCAGGTGCCGCGCAGCCAGGCCACCCCGGCCCGGTCGCCCTCGCGGAAGGCCGTCACCCCCGGCCCGGTGCCGATCACCCGGCCGACCACCTCGTGGCCGGGGACGGTCTCGCGGCGCCGTGGCGCGAGGTCGCCCTCGGCCAGGTGCAGGTCGGTCCGGCACACCCCGCAGGCCTCGACCCGCAGCAGCAGCTCACCCGGCCCCGGCTCGGGCACCGGACGCCGGACTCTCACCAGCGGCTCCGTCACCATTGGCCCGGGCCGGTCCACGACCCACCCGCTCAGCATGTATCCAGTCTGCGACCGCGACGGCGAATGGGCCACGGCGTAACGCGGCCGCCCGGACGGGAGCGGGCATGCTTCGGGCCCCGCCGGACGAATCGGCGGGGCCCAACGAAGATTCAGGCAGCGGCCCTCAGCAACCCCGGGCGCAGTGGCCTCAGGCGGCCGAGCTGCTGCTCGACGAGCCGGAGGAACCAGAACCGGAAGAACCAGAGCCGGAAGAACCAGAACCGGACGAGCCGGAGGAGGAGGCACTCGATGTCTTCGAGGTGCTCGACGACGACGTGTCGCTGCTGGCGGCGGCGGCCTTCGAGGCCGGCGCGCTGCTCGACGACGAGCTACGGCTGTCGGTCCGGTAGAAGCCGGAGCCCTTGAAGACGACGCCGACGGCGGAGAACACCTTGCGCAGGCGTCCGTCGCACGCCGGGCACTCGGTGAGCGCGTCGTCGGTGAACTTCTGCACCACCTCAAGGCCATTGCCACAAGCGGTGCACTGGTACTGGTACGTCGGCACGTGTCCTCCTGGCACTCTCACTCATTGAGTGCTAACGACGGTCAATAGTGCAGCATTCCGCGGCGTCAGTCCACTGCGACCGGCACTTGGTGACCGATCCCACGAGCCACGACCCGGCCCGAAGTCCGGGTGGAGAGCCTGCGGCGCAGGGCGAGCAGTGTGACCAGGGCCAGTGCGGTACCGGCCAGCGGCACCACGAATCCCGCACTGGCGCCGAAACCGTCGGCCAGCCGGCCGGCGACCGTGACGGCGGCGGCCTGGCCCAGGGCGACCGACCCGGTGAGCCAGGTGAAGGCCTCGGTGCGAGCGGTGGCCGGGACCAGGCCCTCGACGAGGGTGAAGCCGGTGATCAGGGACGGGGCGATGCACAGTCCGACCAGCAGCCCGGCGGCCGCCATGAGAGGCACCGAGTGCACGGCCCACAGGGTGGACGCGGCCAGGGTGAGGGCCGCGTAGCCGACGAGGAGGCGGCGGCGCGGCGCGGCCTTCCAGGCGACGGCGCCGCAGGCTATGCCGGCGAGCATGTTGCCGGCCGCGAAGACGCCGTAGAGCACGCCGTTGATGCCGGGCTGCCCCGCCTCCTGCGCGAAGGCGGTCAGCGAGACCTGCATACCGCCGAAGACGGCGCCGATGCCCAGGAAGGCCACGGCCAGCACGCGTACGCCCGGAATGGCCAGCGCCGAGGTGCTCGGCTCACGGGTCGCCCCGGCCAGGCGGCCCGGTACGGGCTGTGTACGGCGCCGGGCGGCGAACAGCAGCCCGCCGGCCAGAGTCAGCGTGGCCTCGGCGGCCAGCCCGGCCGCCGGGTGAACACCGGCGCACAGTGCCGTGGCCAGGACCGGGCCGATGACGAACGTGAACTCGTCCGTCACCGACTCGAAGGCGGCCGCCGTCGGCATCAGCGGCGAACCGGAGTCCAGAGCCGCCGCCCATCGGGCCCGCACCATCGGCCCGACCTGGGGCACCGAGGCGCCGGCCGGTACGGCGGCGGCGAACAGCGCCCACAGCGGGGCGTGCGCCAGAGCCAGCGCGGCCAGCAGCACCACCGACGCGGCGTGCACCAGCACGCCCGGCAACAGTACGGCGCCCTGCCCGTGGCGGTCGGCGAGCTTGCCGCTCTGCGGGGCGAACAGCGCCATGGACACGCCCGTGGCGGCGGCGACCGCGCCCGCCGTGCCGTAGGAGCCGGTGGTGTGTTCGACCAGCAGCACGATGCTGATCGTCAGCATCGCGAAGGGCTGCCGGGCCGCGAAGCCGGGCAGCAGGAAGCTCCAGGCACCGGGGGTGCGCAGCAGCTGACCGTATCCGGGACGACGAGTGACCGTGGATGCCACGGCCGGGCCTTTCTGCCGCCTGGTAGCGAGCCCCGTCGATCGCGGGGTGCGCCGAGAGCTGTCCTCTCGCGCCGTACCGGGGTAGATACCGGGTCGGTTCATCGACCCTGGCCGCCATGCGGTCGCGCCAGCTCTACATCAGGCAGAGTTGGTGATTACAAGTTTCCATCACGTTACAACAACGGCTCATCCTATCGTGTGCCCACGATCGCCCCGCGCCCTCCGGCACCCCGGCTCCCGGCTCCGGCTACCCGGAACTCCGACTACCCGGAACTCCGGCTACCCCGAGCTCCGGCTGCTGCCGCCGGTGCCCAGCCAGCCGGCGAGCTTTCCGCCGCGCCCGATCGCCCGCAGGCGTGCCTCGGCCCGGTCCCGGACCGGGTCGGTCGCGACCACGAGCAGCTCGTCCCCGCGCCGCAGAACCGTCATCGGAAGCGGTACGAAGCTCTTGCCGTCACGGACGATCAGGGTCACCGCGGCCCCGGCCGGCAGCCGCAGCTCGCTCACCTCCACGCCGTGCATCAGCGAGGCCTCCGGGATGCTGACCGACAGCAGATGCCCCCGCAGCCGCTCCAGCGGCGCCGACTCGATCCCCAGGTCCGCCGCCGCCTCCGCGTTGGCGAGCCGCAGCCGTCGCGCCAGCCACGGCAGCGTGGGGCCCTGGAGCAAGGTGTATACGATCACCAGCACAAAGACGATGTTGAAGATCCGCCGGCTCTCCTGGATCCCCGACACCATCGGGATCGTCGCCAGCACGATCGGCACCGCCCCGCGCAGCCCCGCCCACGACAGCAGTGCCTGCTCCCGCCACGGCGTACGGAACGGCGCCATGCTCAGCAGCACCGACACCGGCCGCGCCACCGCAGTCAGCACCAGGCCGACCACCAGCGCCGGCCAGACGTCGTCGCCCAGTTCGTGCGGGGTCACCAGCAGACCCAGCAGCACGAACAGCCCGATCTGCGCGATCCAGGCGAGCCCCTCGGCGAAGCCCCGGGTCGCCGGGCCGTGCGGCAGTTTGGTGTTGCCGAGCACCAGCGAGGCCACATAGACCGCGAGGAAGCCCGAGCCGTGCGCCAGTGCGCCTCCCGCGTAGGCCAGCACCGCGATCGCCATGACCGCGATCGGGTACAGGCCGGAGGCCGGCAGGGCCAGATGCCGCATCGCGTACGAGCCCAGCAGGCCCAGCGCCAGCCCGACGGCGGCGCCGATCGCCAGCTCCAGGGCTATCTCGCCGATCAGCAGATACCAGTGCTCGACCGTCCCGGCGGTGGAGAAGGCGACGACGAGGATGACCACCGGTGCGTCGTTGAAGCCCGACTCCGCCTCCAGCACACCCGTCAGCCGGGACGGCAGCGGCACCCGCCGCAGCACCGAGAAGACCGCGGCAGCGTCCGTGGAGGACACCACGGCGCCGATGATCAGCGCCTGCCGCCAGTCCAGGCCCACCAGCAGGTGCGCGGCCGTCGCCGTGATGCCCACACTGACCGCGACCCCGAGCGTCGCCAGCACGGCCGCGGCCGGCACCGCCGGCCTGATGTCCCGCCAGTTGGTGCCGAGTCCGCCCTCCGCCAGAATCACCACAAGAGCGGCATATCCCAGCACTTGGGTCAGTTCGGCGTTGTCGAAGCGCATGCCGAGCCCGTCCTGCCCCAGTGCCACCCCGATGCCGAGGTAGATGAGCAGGCTGGGCAGTCCGCTGCGCGACGACAGGCGTACCGCGACGACAGCGACGAGCAGTACGGCCGCACACACCAACAGGAGTTCGTTGAGCCGGTCGACAGTCAGGAGAGGGTCCTTCCTCTGGGCCGGTGGCAGGGCAGGGCTTGGCGGAACAGGGCGGGAAGCCTCACGGGAAGCCCACCGGGAAGTTCATCGCCGCGCCTAATATTTTACCTGTACTTGAGACTTGGGCGATCTCGTGACGATCTCAGTGACTCCGCGTAGGGGCCGCCCAGGCGCTACGCCTAAGGTGTGACCCAGCAATCGGTCCACCCTGCCCCTCGAAGGACATCGATGCCCGCCAAGAAGAAGTCCCGCCGCACGCGCCTGCTCGTTCTCGGGCTCGTGGTCCTCCTCGTGGCGGGCATCGGCTACGGGTCGTACTGGAGCGTCGACACCGTCCGCGCGTCCTTCCCGCAGACCACCGGTTCACTCAAGCTGGACGGGCTGACCAAACCCGTCCAGGTCAAACGCGACAGCAGTGGCGTCCCGCAGATCTACGCAGGCAACGCCGAGGACCTGTTCCGCGCCCAGGGCTTCGTCCAGGCGCAGGACCGTTTCTACGAGATGGACGTGCGCCGGCACATGACCTCCGGGCGCCTGTCGGAGATGTTCGGCAGCGGCCAGGTCGAGACCGACGCCTTCCTGCGCACCCTCGGCTGGCGCAAGGTCGCGCAGAAGGAGTACGACACCAAGCTGTCGGCGACCACCAAGAAGTACCTGCGCGCCTACGCGGCCGGCGTCAACGCCTATCTGGCCGACCACAGCGGATCCGAACTCTCCGTCGAGTACGCCGCGCTGGGGTTCGTCAACGACTACAAGCCCGAGAAGTGGACGCCCGTCGACTCGGTGGCCTGGCTCAAGGCGATGGCCTGGGACCTGCGCGGCAATATGCAGGACGAGATCGACCGTTCGCTGCTCACCAGCCGGCTGAGCGCCAAGCAGATCTCGGACCTGTACCCGGACTACCCGTACAGCCGGAACGACACCGTCGTCGAAAGCACCGGCACCGGCACCGGCACCGGCAGCAGCACGAGCACGAGCACCGGCAGCACCGGCACCACCACCTCCGGCACCACCACCTCCGGCACCACCACCTCCGGCACCACGGCGACGGCGACCACGGCGACGGCGACCACGGCGACGGCGACCACGACCGCCGCCACCGCCGCCACGAACGTGGAGTCGCAGCTGTCCGCGCTCTCCGACACCCTCGACGAGATCCCGTCACTGCTCGGCCCGTCCGGCAACGGCATCGGGTCCAACTCCTGGGTCGTCTCCGGCAAATACACCACCACGGGCAAGCCCATGCTCGCCAACGACCCGCACCTGGCGCCCCAGATGCCGTCGCTCTGGTACCAGATGGGCCTGCACTGCACCACGGTCAGCGCGGCCTGCCCCTTCGACGTCGCCGGTTACACCTTCTCCGGCATGCCGGGTGTCGTCATCGGCCACAACCAGGACATCGCCTGGGGCATGACCAATCTGGGCGCCGACGTGACCGATCTCTACCTGGAGAAGGTCACCAGTGACAGCTATCTCTACGACGGCAAGCAGAAGAAGTTCACCACCCGCAAGGAGACCATCAAGGTCGCCGGCGGCGCCGACCGCACCATCACCGTACGGAGCACCAACAACGGCCCGGTGATCTCCGACCGCGACTCCGAACTGCGCGACGTCGGCGACGAGGCCCCGGTCACCGCCTCCGCCCCGGACCGCGGCGACGGCTACGCGGTCTCGCTCAAGTGGACCGCGCTCACGCCCTCCAGGACCATGGACGCGGTCTTCGAGATCGACACCGCCACCGACTGGACCGGGTTCCGGGCCGCGGCGAAGAACTTCGCCGTTCCCTCCCAGAACCTCATCTACGCCGACACCGACGGCAACATCGGCTACCAGGCCCCCGGCCGGGTCCCGGTCCGCGCCACCGGCGACGGCCGTTACCCGGCTCCGGGCTGGGACTCCGCCTACCGCTGGAAGAGCTACATCCCGTACGACGAGATGCCCACCGAGTACAACCCCGAGCGCGGCTACATCGTCACCGCCAACCAGGCCGTGGTGGACGAGGACAAGTACCCGTACCTGATCACCTCGGACTGGGGGTACGGCACCCGCAGCCAGCGGATCAACAACCTCATCAAGTCCAAGATCAAGGACAGCGGCGTCATCTCCATGGACGACATGCAGGAGATGCAGAGCGACAGCAGCAGCGAGATCGCCAAGCTGCTCGTCCCGATCCTGACCAAGATCGACATCAAGAACGACAAGAACGACTACGTACGCGAGGCCCAGAAGCTGCTGGAGACCTGGGACTACAACCAGGACTCCGACTCCGCCGCCGCGGCCTACTTCAACGCCGTGTGGCGCAACACCCTCAAGCTGGCCTTCGGCAACAAGCTGCCCAAGGAACTGCGCCCCGAGGGCCAGTGCCTCACCGTCCCCGCCACCGACTCCTCCGGGCCTGTCGACGATCTCAACGGCAAGTCGAAGCTCGTACGCGAATGCGGTGAGCGCGCCTCCGACCAGGCGCAGCCCGACGGCGGCGACCGCTGGTTCGAGGTGGTCCGGTCGATCCTGAGCGACAAGACCAACAAGTGGTGGATCTCCTCGCCGACGGCCTTCTACGACGTCAACAGCGACAAGAAGCGCACGACGCGCGACGAACTCCTCGCCGAGGCCATGAAGGACGCCCGCTTCGAGCTCACCGCCAAGCTCGGCAAGGACGTCGACACCTGGAGCTGGGGCCGGCTCCACACGCTGACGCTGAGGAACCAGACCCTGGGCACCTCCGGCCCCGGCATCGTCAAGTGGCTCCTCAACCGGGGTCCCTGGCAGCTCAGTGGTGGCGAGGCGGCGGTCAACGCCACCGGCTGGAACGCGGCCGGCGGTTACGACGTGGTCTGGGTGCCGTCCATGCGGATGGTCGTCTCGCTGGCCGACTTCGACAAGTCCCGCTGGATCAACCTGACGGGCGCCTCGGGCCACGCCTACAGCGCCCACTACTCCGATCAGACGACGAAGTGGGCCAAGGGCGAGCTGCTGCCCTGGGCGTTCTCCAGCAAGAAGGTCGACGCCACGACGTCCGACACGCTCGCGCTGACGCCGTAGCCGAGCCGTAGCTGTAGCTGTAGCTGTAGCCGTAGGGGCGGGGGCGGGGGCGGGGGAAACGGCCGGAGACGGCCGCCCCCGCCCCCGCGGCGCGTCACCCCCCGGCCGCGAAGCGCGTCACCCCTTCCGGTGTCACCACCGCGTCCACCGGCCGGTCGTGCGGCTCGGCGGGGACGGCGCCGATCAGCTCGTGCGCGTAGAGCAGCACCGCCCGCGCCGGGTTCGCCCCGGCCGCCTCCAGCCGCGCCAGTACGCGGTCGTACGAACCGCCGCCCCGCCCCAGCCGCAGCCCCCGGCCGTCCACGGCGAGCCCGGGCAGCAGGACCACGTCGGCGCCCAGGACCGCCGCGGACCCCAGCCGGGGCCCGGCCGGCTCGTACAGCCCCCGGGCGGCCCGCTCCAGCCGCCGCGGGCCCTCGTAGGCCGCCCAGTCCAGGTCGTTGTCTGCCATCAGCACCGGCAGCAGCACCCGCTTCCCGCGCCCCCGCAGCGCCTCCAGCAGGGCCCGGGTCCCCGGTTCGGCGCCGACCGACACGTAGCCGGCCACGGTCCGCGCTCCCGTCAATTCCTCCAGCTCAAGGGCGTGTTCGGCGATGGCGCGCTCGGCCGCCGCCCGTGCCGCAGCCGTCAACGAGCGTCTGACCCCTAGGAGATCTGCCCGCAACACGGACTTGTTACCGTTACCCTGACCCTCGCCTATTTGGCGCACAATAGCCGCCTATCGCCATTAAACGTCCGGAACTTCATCTTCCCCTCATAGTCAGCGGTTATGGTGCAGAACATGACTCACGCGCGTACTCGGATCAGCAAGGCTGTCATCCCCGCCGCGGGCCTCGGTACCCGCTTCCTGCCCGCCACGAAGGCGACGCCCAAGGAGATGCTGCCGGTCGTCGACAAGCCCGCGATCCAGTACGTCGTCGAGGAGGCGGTCTCGGCCGGTCTCTCCGACGTCCTGATGATCACCGGCCGCAACAAGCGCCCCCTTGAGGACCACTTCGACCGCAATTACGAGCTCGAAGAGGCCCTCACCCGCAAGGGTGACGAGTCCCGGCTCGCCAAGGTGCAGGAGTCCAGCGACCTCGCCACCATGCACTACGTCCGCCAGGGCGACCCGCGCGGCCTCGGCCACGCCGTGCTGTGCGCCGAGCCGCACGTCGGCGACCAGCCCTTCGCGGTCCTCCTCGGCGACGACCTGATCGACCCGCGCGACCCCCTGCTCTCGCGCATGATCGAGGTCCAGGAGGAGCACGGCGGCAGCGTCATCGCCCTCATGGAGGTCGACCCGGCCCAGATCCACCTCTACGGCTCCGCCGCCATACTGCCCACCGGTGACCAGGACGTCGTCCGCATCACCGACCTGGTCGAGAAGCCCGCCGCGGGCGAGGCCCCGTCCTCGTACGCCGTGATCGGCCGTTATGTGCTCGACCCGGCGATCTTCGCGGCTCTCAACAAGACCAAGCCGGGCCGTAGCAACGAGATCCAGCTCACCGACGCGCTGCGCGAACTCGCCCAGGAAGGCGGCCCCGACGGCCCGGTGCACGGCGTGGTCTTCCACGGCCGCCGCTACGACACCGGGGACCGCGCCGACTACCTGCGTGCGATTGTCCGACTGGCATGCGAACGTGATGACCTGGGACCGGAGTTCCGGTCCTGGCTTCGCGAGTATGTCAACGAGGAGATGCAAGATTGAGCAGTACCGCGAGCAGCGCGGCGGGCGACCGCGTCTGGTCCGTGTCCGACCACCTCGACAACATCCTCCGGCAGCTCAAGCCGCTGGAACCGATCGAGCTGCAACTCCTCGACGCCCAGGGCTGTGTCCTGGTCGAGGACGTGACCGTGCCGGTCGCGCTGCCGCCCTTCGAGAACAGCTCGATGGACGGCTACGCGGTCCGCACCACCGACACCCTGGGCGCGACCGACGAGCACCCCGCGGTCCTCACCGTCGTCGGTGATGTCGCGGCCGGGGCGGGCGAGCTGCCCACCGTCGGCCCCGGCGAGGCCGCCCGCATCATGACCGGCGCGCCCCTGCCGCCGGGCGCCGAGGCCGTGGTCCCGGTGGAGTGGACGGACGGCGGTACGGGCTCCGCGGGCCCCGCCGACGCCATGCGCGCGGCCAGCGCCGCCCCGCTCGCGCCCGGCGCCGAGGTCCGGGTCCACCGCCCCGTCGACCCCGGGCAGTACGTACGGGCCCGGGGCAGCGATATCGCCGCCGGCGAGCTGGCCCTGGCGGCCGGCACGGTCCTCGGGCCGCCGCAGATCGCGCTGCTCGCCGCCGTCGGCCGGGCGGCGGTACGGGTCCGGCCCCGGCCCCGCGTCGTGGTCCTGTCCACCGGCAGCGAGCTGGTCCCGCCCGGCGAGGAGCTGGCCCCGGGCACCATCCACGACTCCAACAGCTTCATGATCACCGCCGCCGCGCGGGACGCCGGTGCCATCGCGTACCGGGTCGGCGCCGTCGTCGACGAGGCGGAGACCTTCCGGACCACCGTCGAGGACCAGCTGATCCGCGCCGACCTCATCGTCACCACCGGCGGCGTCAGCGTCGGCGCGTACGACGTCGTCAAGGAGGCGCTGGGCGACGGGATCGACTTCCGCCGGCTCGCCATGCAGCCCGGCAAGCCGCAGGGCTTCGGCTTCATGGGCGGCGAGAGCGAGGTCGAGGGCGAGCCCGGCACCGCCCGCGTCCCCCTTCTGGCCCTGCCGGGCAACCCGGTCAGCGCATACGTCTCCTTCGAGCTCTTCGTCCGCCCCGCCATCCGCACCCTGATGGGCGTCGAGCCGGTCCTCCGGTACTCCGCGCGTGCGGTCTGCGCCGGCGGCGTCACCGAGTCGCCCAAGGGCAAGCGGCAGTTCCTGCGCGGCTGGTACGACGCGAGCACCGGACGGGTCGCCCCGGTCGGCGGCGCCGGATCACACCTGGTCAAAGCGCTGGCCCACGCCAACGCCCTGATCGTCGTCCCCGAGGACACCACCGACGTCCCCGACGGCGCCGAGGTCGACGTGGTACTGCTCGACTGAGCCGGTACGGTGGCCCGGTGACCGAGCAGCAACCACATCTCACCCACATCGACGAGGCCGGCGCGGCCCGCATGGTCGACGTCTCCGCCAAGGACGTCACCGCCCGCACCGCCCGCGCCACCGGCCGGGTCCTTGTCTCCCCCCGCGTCGTCGAGCTGCTGCGCGGGGACGCCCCCGGCGAGGGGCTGCCCAAGGGCGACGCCCTCGCCACCGCCCGTATCGCCGGCATCATGGGCGCCAAACGCACCCCCGACCTGATCCCGCTCTGCCACCCGCTGGCCCTGTCCGGCGTCAAGCTCGACCTGGCGGTCGCCGACGACGCCGTGGAGATCACGGCGACCGTGCGGACCACCGACCGTACGGGCGTCGAGATGGAGGCCCTGACCGCTGTCAGCGTCGCCGCCCTGACCGTGGTCGACATGGTCAAGGCCGTCGACAAGGCCGCCGTCATCACCGACGTACGGGTCGAGCACAAGACCGGCGGCAAGTCCGGCGACTGGCTGCGCCCCACGTCGGCCGGAGGTGCCGCATGACATCCCCCAGGACCTATCGCGCGCTCGCGGTCACCGCGTCCAACCGCGCCTCCGCCGGTACCTACGAGGACCGCGGCGGACCCCTGATCGTCAGCGCCCTGCGGGAGCTCGGCTTCGCCGTCGACGGCCCCAAGGTCGTCCCCGACGGCGAGCCGGTGGCGCTCGCCCTCCAGACGGCGGTGGCCGAGGAGTACGACGTCGTCATCACCACCGGCGGCACCGGCATCTCGCCGACCGACCGCACCCCCGAGGTCACCCGGGGCGTCCTGGACTACGAGATCCCCGGCATCGCCGAGGCCATCCGGGCCTACGGACGCCAGAAGGTCCCGACCGCCGTTCTCTCGCGTGGCATGGCGGGCGTCGCCGGGCGCACCCTGGTGGTGAACCTCCCCGGATCGACCGGCGGCGTCAAGGACGGCCTCGCCGTGGTCGCCCCGATCCTGATCCACGCCGTCGACCAGATCCACGGCGGCGACCACCCGTCGTCCGGGGCAACCTCAGGGAGACCAAGCTGAACGCGTCCTGGCCGGCCGAACTGGCGGACGGGGACGTGCTCCTCCGCCCGATAAAGCTGCGCGACCAGCGAGCCTGGCGCGAGGTCAACCGCCGCAACCGCGACTGGCTGCGCCCCTGGGAGGCCAGCGTGCCCCCCGCCCCGCCCGGCCACCTCGCCCAGCGGCCCACGTACCGCCAGATGGTGCGCCACCTGCGCTCCGAGGCCAACGCCGGACGGATGCTCCCCTTCGTCATCGAGTACCAGGGCCGGCTGGCCGGCCAGCTGACCATCGCCGGCATCACCTGGGGCTCGATGTGCTCCGCCCACATCGGCTACTGGGTCGACCAGGCCGTCGCCGGGCGCGGCGTCATGCCCACCGCGGTCGCCCTCGCCACCGATCACAGCTTCCGCCACGTCGGCCTGCACCGCATCGAGATCTGCATCCGGCCCGAGAACCGCCCCAGCCGCCGCGTCGTGGAGAAACTCGGATTCCGCGACGAGGGAGTGCGCCCCCGCTATCTGCATATCGACGGTGCCTGGCGCGACCATCTCGTCTTCGCCCTCACCGCCGAGGAGGTCCCCGGGGGGTTGCTCACCCGCTGGCACCAGGCGAGACCCGGAACACCTCACAAATAAAATGTCTGTTCGAAATTTCTGGCATCCGCGACCACAATCACAAAAAACTTTCGGCGTATCAACCAGATCGTGCGACACACCGGGCCAAATTGCGTATGGCCCTGGCCATGTCCCCCTACCGTGTGAAGCGTGAGCAGTAGCGGCCTCATCTACGCAGTCATTGTCGGGGCCTGGGCTGCCTATCTGGTGCCGATGTGGCTCCGTAGGCAGGACGAGCTCAACGAGGCCCGTCCGACGGAACGCTTCAGCACCGCCATCCGGCTCCTGTCCGGACGGGCGGCGATGGAGCGCAAGATCGCCAAGGCGCTGGACGAGGAAGACGAACCGGAGCACGCCGAGCCGGACGAACCGGAGCACGCCGAACCGGAACCGGTCGACGTCCGGTCCCTCGCCGTGCCCGCGACCCAGATCCAGCCCGCGACGGCGTCCGGGTCCGGGTCCGCGTCCACGCCGGCGCCGGGGGTGAAGCCGAACCCGAAACCGAAGGCGAAGAAACCCAGGAAGCCCGCGGTCAACCCCCGCGCGAAGGTCCTGGCCCGCCGCCGCCGCACCACCACCCTGCTCTTCCTCGCCTTCACCTCCGGCGCCATCGTCGCGGCCGTCGGCGGCCTTGCCCTGCTCTGGGCCCCCGCCGTCCCCGCCGTACTGCTCACCCTCTACATCGCCCACCTGCGCGCCCAGGAACGCCGCCGCTTCGAGGTCAAGATCGACCAGCGCCGCGCCGCCGACGCCGCCCAGCGCCTCCGCGACCGCCCCGCCCGCGAGGAACCGGCCCCCGAGCCCGTCCCCGTCCCGGAGCAGCCCGCCGCGGCCGACCGCCGCGCCCTCGTCGAGCAGACCGACCACGCCGAATGGGTCGACCAGCAGCGCGCCCCGTCCGAGGACACCTGGGAAGTCCCCGCCCCCCGCCCGACCTTCGCCACCGCCCCGGTAACCCCCCGCCGCCCCCGCGACCGCTCCTCCGCCTCCCGCGGCACCCCCCTCTTCGACCAGTACTCCGACCCCGACCGCCCCCGCGCCGCCAACGAGTGACCGGACCACGGCACCGGGGATGCTAAAGTTTTCCTCGTTGCAAGGGCCTGTGGCGCAGTCCGGTAGCGCACCTCGTTCGCATCGAGGGGGTCAGGGGTTCGAATCCCCTCAGGTCCACAGCAGCTCAAAGCCCCTGGCGGGGTAATCCGCCAGGGGCTTTCTGGTGCCGTACAGCAGCGAAGTACAGCAACCACTTCTGATCTTGCTGCCCCAGGTGCTTCCCGAGCTTGCTTGCGCAGCGCCTTACGCGTCGCCTTGGACGGCACGTGCGTGTAGACCTCCATCGTCACCGCGATCTTGCCGTGCCGGAGGATCTGCATCGTGATCCGGGGATGCACTTCGAGCGCGGCGAGCAGCGACCCGCAGGTGTGCCGGGTGTCGTGCAGCCGGACGACCCGGAGGCCGGCCAGCTGGACGATCCGGGTGAAGGACGGTACAGGTTGCGGGCAAGCGCGCTCTCCAAGGCGCGAACGCCGGCGGACCCATCGAGGCAGGTAAGAGATGCCCGAGTCCGAGGCGGAGGCCCGCCCAGCGGGAACTCAACTGCGGTCCCGGGAGGCTAGTGCACCGTTCCGCCGCAGGTCAGTGGAGCAATCGTTCCTGAAGGATTCAAGCTGCCCAAGCTGAGAGCATCAGCGCTTGGGTTGCCTTCCTTCACAACGCGCAACAGCGTGTACTGAATACAGTCCGTCTTATGGACTGGACTGCACCTCTGAGCGCCATAGCCGGCGCACTCGCTGGCATCGTCGCGACGTTCGTTGTGGACCGAGACCGCTGGAAGCGTGCCCAACAGGCGGACGCGCAGACCGTTCTGCGCGAGGCCTTCGTGATCTACCTCTCTCACCTGGCCCGCGCGACAGAGAGTATGCGCTTCGCCTCAGAGGCTGCCTACGACAGACCTGAAGAGCGCAGGCGGGTAGTCCGTGCCGCCTTCTCAGAGTCCGGTCTGTTCGAGCAACGGTTCAGCCTGACGATGCTCGCCCCGCCTCGCGTGGCCGAGCTGGGCGTCGAAGCGTTCCGCACCGTGCGCACCCTGCGCGATCTACTCGCGGACGGTGCGCACGTTACGGACGGCACCTTCCAGACCGCACAGCACACCTATTTCAAGGCCGTTCAGGCCACCGCATCCGCCATGCGCCAAGAACTCGGCATCCCTCCATTGACCTTCGATCCCTTGGCGCCCAGCCACGACACCCGCACTCAGCGCGCCGCCGGCCCCCGTCTCAGTTTCCGTCTCATTCAGCGTCGTTCATGGTCGTTCAGACGAGACCAAAGCCGGTAGCCGCTCCCCGGGTCGTCCTTCCGTGAACGCAGGTGAACGGCCTGTTTGCCGCCTCAGGGCCCGCCAACACAGTTGGAAAGCGTGCGCAAGCAGATGTGGGCCTCCACGCGCACCCCGGTCCTTGGTGAGAGCGGGCAGCGGCCGTGTCCCTCTGCCGGTGGGCCGTGGCCAGGTGTACGGGTCGCGGGGTCGTGTCGCGGAACCACGGCGGGTGGTTTGGCGTTTTGTACTCACGGAGCGTTGTGTATTCCTACGCTGAGTCGCCAATGCGGTTGGGTGATGGTTGGTCAGGGGCGGGCATGAGTGCGGAGATTGTTCAGCTGGTGGAGCAGGCCGGGCCGTATCTGTCGGCGGCGGTGGGTGCGTATGGGGCGGCGGTGTTCAGCCGGGCCGAGGACGCTGCGGCCGATGCGACGGCGAGCCTGGGGCAGCGGATTCTGCGGGCGGTGTGGCACCGACGGGACGACCAGGGCCGCGCCGAGTTGGAGGCTGCGGTGCGGGAGGCCGTAGAGGAGCCGGAGGATCCGGATGCGGCGGGTGCGCTGCGGCAGCAGATCAAGCGGGCGTTGCGCGAGGACGCGGAGCTGGCGGCTGAAGTGGCCGGGTTGCTGCCGGCGGCGGGTGAGGTGACGGTGAACGTGTCGGGGACGCGGGCTATCGGCGCGCAGCACATCGGTATCGCGGTCTCCGGCGACCACGCCACCGTCCACCCGCCACAGCGGTGAGCGCGGCGGTTCCGGGGGAGCCGGTGCGGGTGGAGGTGTCCGGGGAGCGGCCGATCGGAGCGGAGTCGATAGGGGTCGCGATCAGCGGGGACAACGCGCGGGTCGTGATGCTGCCGGCTGAGGCCGTGCACTGGGCCCTGACCATTCAGGCGCCGCCAGGGGCGGGGTTCTTGCCGGAGTCGGTGTCGGGGATCTTCGTCGGCCGGGAGGAGGAACTGACCGACCTGCGGGGGATGCTGGCGGGCGGGGGCTCGGCGGCGGTGGTGCAGTCGCGGGTGCGGGCGATTCACGGGCTCGGCGGAGTGGGCAAGAGCACCCTGGCCCTGCACTACGCCGACCGCTACCGCAGCGCGTACACGCTGGTGTGGTGGATCACCGCCGAGTCCCCCGAGTCGATCGTGACCAGTATGGCGGGGCTGGCGATGAGGCTGTGTCCGCAGTGGGCTGGGACGGTCGGTCCGGACGAGCGGGCGGCGTGGGCGATCACCTGGTTGCAGGCGCACCCGGGCTGGCTCCTGGTCTTCGACAACGTCGAGGACCCGGCCCACCTGCGCCCCTACCTGGGCACGCTGGCCGGCGGGCACCATCTGGCCACCAGCCGCAGGGCCACCGGATGGCACGCCCTGGCCCCTACCATGTCGCTTGGCCTGCTCCTCCTGGACGAGGCCGCCGACCTGCTGTGCACCATCGCTTTCCCTGGCCTCATCCCCACCGAAGGGCAGCGGGACGCGGCGGGGGAGCTGGCCGAGGTTTTGGGGTGTCTGCCGCTGGCCCTGGAACAGGCCGGCGCCTACGTGTACCGGACCGGCATCGACCTGGACACCTACCGCCGGTCCCTGGGACTGGTCCTGGACGAGGGTCGGGACGTCGTCGACCCGGAGCGGACCATCGCCCGGATCTGGGACCAGACACTCACCACCCTCACCGGCCACGACCCGCTGGCCGTCACGCTCCTGCACACCATGGCCTGGCTGGCCCCCAACGACATCCCCCGCACCCTCCTGGCCCCGCTCGCCCCCAGCCCGATCGCGTTGGACAACGCCCTCGGAGACCTCCACGCCTACAACATGATCGCCTTCACCGACGACCGCCAGGGCGTCAGCGTCCACCGACTCGTACAGACCGTCCTCCGCACCCGCCCGCCTGCCGACTCAGAGCCCGACGCCTACGCCCCGGGCCGCGCGGAGGCCGAACAGACCGTCAGGCAGGCCCTGCCCACACCGCCGGACGGCCCCCTGCCCGAACCCACCGCCCCGTGGGAACGCCTGCTCCCGCACGTCCTGGCCCTGGCCGAGTCCACACCACCGGACACACCCGCCTCAGCCGACACCGCCGACACCTACTACCAGGCCGCCCAGTACCTGTACCGGCAAGGCCGCGACGCCCACACCATCACCCTGCGCACCGCCACCCTCGCCCAGGACGAACAGGTGCTGGGGGACACCCATCCCTTCACCCTGGCCAGCCGTAACAACCTCGCGGGCGCCTACCAGTCGGCGGGGGATGTGGGGCGGGCGATCCGGCTGTACGAGGCCACGCTCACCCAGCGCGAACGGGCGCTGGGCGAGACCCACCCCGACACCCTGACCAGCCGTAACAACCTCGCGGGCGCCTACCAGGAGGCGGGGGATCTGGAGCGGGCCATCCGGCTGTACGAGGCCACCCTCGCGCAGCGCGAACGGGTGCTGGGTGACACCCACCCCTCCACCCTGGGCAGCCGCCACAACCTCGCGTACGCCCGCCGAGAAGCCGAAGCTGTACAGCAGGGAAGTACAGCAACCCCAGCAACCGCCGCCGGCCCTCAGCAACCCCCACCAACCGGCTGACCAGCCCAGCAGACCTCAGCGACCGCCCCGCCCGTAGTTCGCATCGAGGGGGTCAGGGGTTCGAATCCCCTCAGGTCCACAGCACAGCACAACAGGGCTGTTCTCGAGTCAGCTCGGGAGCGGTCCGCGAGATTCCGTCCGATCGCTTCGATCGGGCGGGGGTCTACTCGTTTTCGGGCTGGGCGAGAGGTCTGGGGGTGCGGCCGGTCGCCGCGGCCCGCGGTCGTGCGAGGGCTCGGGGACCGGGCGCCGGGGCGTGGTCCGCGTCGTGGTCCGCGGTCAGTGCGGCGGTAGGCCAACCGGTTGATGTCGTGGCGGGTCGCGGATGCGCTCTCCGGGGTGGCTGGGACGATCCGCCCATGGCATCCAGGGCAGGCACCGCGCAGGGTTCGGCGACGGCGCGACTCGTCCTGCTGACGCTCGCGGCCGGTCAGTTCCTGATGGCGCTGGACAGCTCGGTCATGAACGTCGCCATCGCGACGGTGGCCGAGGACGTGGGTACGACGGTGACGGGCATCCAGGGGGCCATCACGGCCTACACCCTCGTGATGGCGATGTTCATGATCCCCGGCGGCAAGGTGGGGGCGCTGATCGGCCGCAGGCGGGCGTTCATGATCGGCTGCGTCATCTACGGGTGCGGGTCGCTCACGACGTCGCTCGCGCCGAACCTGCCCGTGCTGCTGCTCGGCTGGGCATTCCTCGAGGGAGTCGGCGCGGCGCTCATCCTGCCCGCGATCGTGGCGCTCGTGGCCGGCAACTTCACCGCTGAGCGCCGTCCCGCCGCCTACGGGCTCGTCGCGGCCGCGGGGGCCGTGGCGATCGCGCTCGGGCCGCTCATCGGGGGTGTCGCGACGACGTACTTCTCCTGGCGGTGGGTATTCGCCGGTGAGGTCGTGGTGGTGCTCGGCATCCTGGTGCTCGCGCGTCGCATCGCTGACGCCGCGAGTGCCGGGCGGCCCCGCCTCGATCTTGTCGGTGCCGTGCTGTCCGCGCTCGGGCTCGGGGTCTTCGTCTACGGGGTGCTCCGCTCGGACGAGTGGGGCTGGTTCCGGCCGAAGCCCGACGCGCCTTCGTGGCTCGGGGTTTCGCTGGTCGTGTGGCTGATGCTGGCAGGTCTGCTTCTGGTCTGGCTCTTCCTCCGCTGGGAGGCCCGCCTCGTGGAGCGGGGCAGGGAGCCGCTCGTCGACCCGGCCATGTTGCGGAACAAGCAGCTCACCGGCGGGCTGACGATGTTCTTCTTCCAGTACCTCGTCCAGATGGGCGTGTTCTTCGTCGTACCGCTCTATCTGTCGGTCGCTCTGGGCCTGTCGGCGCTCGTGACCGGTGCCCGCCTCCTGCCGCTCTCGCTCACGCTGCTGGCGGCCGCGGTCCTGATCCCGCGGTTGTTCCCGGATGTCTCCCCGCGGCGCGTGGTACGGCTGGGGATCCTGGCGTTGCTCGCGGGCGCGGTGGTTCTGATGGCCGCGCTCGACGCGGACGCCGGCGCGGAAATCGTCACCCTCCCGCTTCTGCTGATCGGGCTCGGCATGGGCTCGCTGGCGTCCCAGCTCGGGTCGGTCACCGTGTCCGCGGTGCCGGAGGAGCAGAGCGCGGAAGTCGGAGGCGTCCAGAACGCCGTCACCAACCTCGGCGCCTCGATCGGTACGGCGCTTGCCGGGTCGATCATGATCGCCACGCTCACGTCTTCGTTCCTGACCGGCGTCGTGGCGAATCCGGCGGTCCCGGACGAGGTCAAGAACCGGACGACCGTCGCACTCCAGAGCGGTGCGCCCTTCCTGTCGGACGCTCAGCTCAGGACCGCCCTCGACGAGGCCGGCACCAGTGCGGAGGTCACCACTGCCGCGCTGGACGCGAACGCCGAGGCCAGGCTCGACGGTCTGCGCGCCGCGCTCGCCGTTCTCGCCCTCGCCGCGGTCCTCGCGCTGTTCTTCACCCACCGGATTCCGACGGCCCAGCCCCGCTCGGCGGAGCCGTAGAGCGGGCCGGCCGTCGAATCGACCCCGGGGAACGAGCCGCGCCGGCGTGCTCTGCACATGCGGCCTCATCGGACCGACTGTATGAATGGAGTAGCGCATCCATGATCGGAGTGAACCATGGACGACTACCCCCTCCTCGACGTGTTCTGGACGATGCTGTGGCTCTTCCTGTGGGCCATGTGGTTCTTCCTGCTGTTCAAGGTCATCACGGATGTCTTCCGTGACCACAAGCTCAGCGGATGGGCCAAAGCGGGGTGGCTGATCTTCGTGCTCGTGCTGCCCTACCTCGGTGTCCTCGTGTACCTCATCGCCCGCGGCAAGGGCATGGGGGAGAGGGACGTCAAGCAGGTCCAGGACCACGAGGCGGCTGTCCGTCAGTACATCCAGGAGACGGCGGGGGGCGGGAGCCCGGTGGATGAGCTGGGCAAGCTCTCGGCGCTCAGGGACAAGGGCGACATCAGCCAGGAGGAGTTCGATCGGGCCAAGACCAGGCTGCTGGCCTGAGTGCTCGGTCAGGTGGCGTGCCAGCCGGGTTCGAGGCGGTCGAGGAGGGCGTGGAAGGCGGCGTCGGCACGGTCCCAGTCGCCGTCGGCCAGGGGTGCGATGAGCAGGCCGAAGGACGCGCCGATCAGCAGGGCCGCCTCCGTTCCGGCTCGGGCCTCGGGCATGCCCAGGCCGCGGAAGACGGAGACGAGCAGGCCGGTCCACTCGGTGAGCATGTCGCGCATGGCGGGACCGTACCGGCCGGGGTGGAGCACGCTGGCGGTCGTGATCTCCAGGTAGAGGGGGAGCGCGGCGCGCAGGCCGGGGGTGTTGAGCTGCTGCCAGGTCTCCTCCATGAAGCGGCGGAGCCACGCCGGGTCCCTGGCCGGGCCGGTGGCGACGAGCAGGCCACGGGCCCGCAGCAGCGGTCGCCTCTCGTCCAGGGCGAGTGCCTCGGCGACCATGCGTTCCTTGGTCCCGAAGTAGTACAGCAGCATGCGGTCGCTGGTGCCCAGTGCCCGGGCCAGCGGGCGAAGGGACAGGTCGGCGAGGCCGTTGCGGATCATGTACTCACGGACCCGGTCCAGCAGGTCGTGTCGTTTGGCCGGGTCGGGCGGGCGCGGCATGGAGGCTCCCGGTGGCGGCTGTGCTGCGCGGGCGGGCTGGAACGAATCCCGTATGTCTGGTTTAGTGATGTTCGCTCTGGTATTTACCGTAGCACCCGCTACATGTATATTTTAGGTGTAGCGAGTGCTACGTGAATGCGGGACCTGGCGTCTGCCCGGCCCGGTCAGACGGATCTCCACCGCCCCGGCAGTCATGGCATGGTCGCCAGCGGTTCAGAAGGGACTGATTCCCATGGCCTCCCCGGCCATCGACCGCAGCACGAGCTCTCACGAGGGATACGTTCCCGGGTGCCGCCAGGGCGCCGGGGACGGCGACCGGGGGAAGCGGCCGTCCCGGTCCCCGGAGGCCGCCCCCATGTCGTGGGTCGCCCGGAACCGGGCTCTGTGGGCGCGCGTCCTGGAGCCCCTGCGACCGCTTGACGCGCCCCGCGCCCCTGTCCACGCCTGGGACGCCTCCTGGCCCCTGCGGCGGGAACTGACCTCGGTCCGCCAGGCCCGGCGGCTGGTGACCGCGCAGCTGGACGACTGGGATCCGGAGGGTCCGGAGGGCCTGGCCGACACCGCCGAGCTCCTGGTCAGCGAAATGGTCACCAACGCCCTGCGCCACACGCGCGGGCCTCTGCGGCTCAACCTGCATGTGCGCGGCTCCCGCCTGCGGTGCGAGGTCGAGGACACCGACCCCGCCGGCCCCGTACGGCAGGTCGCCGACGTGGACGCGGAAGGCGGACGCGGTACCGAACTGCTCGACCTGCTCAGCGAGGCCTGGGGCTGCACCCGTACGGCCACCGGCAAGACCATGTGGTTCGAGATACCGGCGCGGCCCGCATCGGACTGAGTCTCCCCGGGCCGGCGAGAGCGGGGACGAGAGTCGGGTGACGGGACCCGGGCGCGGTATCCAGCGTCCCGGGCCCCTGAGGTGCCACCCAATTGCGCACGCCGACGGCGTTTAAGAGTCGCGGATCATTCTGAGATCGACGTGTTCTGCCTTTGAACTACCGTGCCACGAGAGAGGCACAGGAGGGACTTGAACCCCCATCCGTCGATGATCGTCCGCACTCGGTCGATCCGGCGTTCGGTGGCGAATGCTGAGACTTGAGCGAGAGTCTGAGATTCAGGGGGCCGCCTCTGCCTGGCTTGGGCCACCCCGGCTCGTGTGCCGGGGGAGGGATTCGAACCCCCAACTGATACCCCTGGTTCAGCTTCAACTTCTGTTTCAGCTTGCGCTCTTCGCGCACCCCCTGCTCACGCAAGGGGCGATCATGAGGCTACCGGAACAGGTAGCCGAACACCGCGTCGCCGACGCGCTGGTCGGTGACATCGGTGCTGTTGGCCTCCTCGCGGGCGTACTTGACCGCCTGCTGGAGCTTCTCGACCCGGTCCAGCAGTTCGTTGACGCGCCGGGCGGGAAGGGCACCGGAGAACTTCACCGTCGTCCAGTACCCGACCGGGACGTCCTCGTAGTACACCTCGACCTGGGCCGGGTGCTTCTCGGTGGCCTCGGCCTTGACGTGGTTGCGCGGCACCTTCTTGGTACGGATGGTGCGCACGGCCTCGGTCTTCCAGGAGTCCGTGGAGGGGTCGAGGTTCCAGGACTCCGAGGCGTCCAGCACCGGCAGCTTGCGCACGAAGGTGTGCAGATCGGTGAGCTGCTTCTCCAGGAAGAGCAGATACGGGACCGGCACCCGGGCCAGCAGCACGGTGCCGTCGACGACGATGTCGGCCGCGGCGCTGCGGTTCGCCCAGTCCTTGGTCGCGGTGACGTCGAAGAGCCTGGTGAGGGTCGCCGCGGTGCTCCGCAGGATGTCCTCGGCCTTGACCTGGACCCGGGTCGACTCGGGCGGCAGCTGCTCGCCCTCCTCGTCCTTGGGCTGGTACGTCCGGGAGATACCCGCGAGCAACGCGGGCTTCTGGACGTCATGGTGAGCCTGGGTCAGCTCCTGGAGGGACTTGGACTTGACGCCCTTTTCCACGGCGATTATCTGATTGAGCTTCGGCACGAACCGGAAACTATCAGCCTCCCGGCCCTCGCACATCCGGATTTGCGCCGCGTACGGTGCCGCGTGCCGTGCCGTGCCGTGCCGTGCCGCGTGCCGTGCCGCGTGTGTCCGACGAGTGCGCTGCCGCGTACGGTGACCGCATGGCTTTGGACGCGGGCACACCGGCAATCAGCCTGGAGAAGGTGCGGGCCACCGCCCCGGGTCTGGTCGGCCGGTACGGGGCGGCGAAGGTCTCGCTGGAGAAGGCCGGGGTCGCCGGGCAGCGGGCCGCGGTGTACCTGGTGCTGGACCGCTCGGGGAGCATGCGGCGGTACTACAGGGACGGCAGCGTCCAGCGGCTGGCGGAACAGGTGCTGGGGCTGGCGGTGAATCTCGACGACGACGGCACGGTGCCGGTGGTGTTCTTCTCCACCGATGTGGACGGCGTCGCCGAGATCGGCCTGGAGTCGTACGAGGGCCGGATCGACGCCCTGCACGGCGGATACGGCCGGATGGGCCGCACCAACTACCACCTGGCCATGCGCGCGGTCACCGACCACTACGCCGCGTCCGGTGCGAACGATCCGGCGCTGGTGGTCTTCCAGACCGACGGCGGGCCGACGTCCAGGGCCGCCGCCGAAAGGGAGTTGTGCGCGGCGGCGCGGCTGCCGCTCTTCTGGCAGTTCGTGGGCTTCGGCGACCCGGAGGACAAGCAGTTCGACTTCCTGCGCAAGCTGGACGAGCTGCCGGTCCCGGCGAAGCGGGTCGTCGACAACGCCGGGTTCTTCCCGGCCGGCAGCGATCCGTCGGCGGTGTCGGACGCCGGGCTGTACGAGGCGCTGACGAGCGAGTTCCCGCAGTGGCTCGTGGCGGCACGTGCCGCGGGCGTCATCACTCACTGAAGGACAGCCGGCGGCGCGAGATCGCGCGGCCGGTGGCTATCTGCCGGGACGCCGGGCTCCTTACTGTCCCCGTGACATGGTGGACGGCTGCCGCGGAGACGGCCGGCCGTCCACTTCCGTGCTGCGAAGGGACGCGCCGCCATGAGGACACGACACGCCGCCCTGCCCGCCGCCCTGTCCGCCGCTCTGGCCCTGCTGGCCGGGACCTTCATGATGTCCGGCACGGCGGCGGGTGCCACGGCTGCCGCCTGTTCCGCGTCGGCCGAGGCGGTCTACACGCCGCCGGCGACGGTCCCGGGCGGCCCCGGCTCCGTACTGGCCTGCCGGCAGGTGACGCTCGGCCAGGTGCCGGGGAACATCGCGATGACCGGCTGGCAGGTCCAGTACGGCTCGACGGACAACCGGGGCACACCGGTGGCGGTCTCCGGGACGGTCGCGGTGCCGGTGGCCCCGTGGACGGGGACCGGGGCGCGGCCGGTGGTCGCCTTCAGCCCGGGAACGCTGGGGCTGGGCGCCAAGTGCGCGTTCTCCAAGCAGCTGGCGGGGGCGTACCAGGACGAGTACGAGGGCGACAACATCGCGGCGCTGCTCAAGGCGGGCTACGCGGTGGCCGCGACCGACGGCGCGGGCTATCTGGACGGGCAGACCCACCGCTACGTCTCCGGGGCGGACGCCGGACACGCGCTGCTGGACATCGCCCGGGCCGCCTCCAGGGTGCCGGGCAGCGGGCTGAGCGGCCAGGCCCCGGTGGGCCTGTGGGGCTACTCGGAGGGCGGGGCGGCGAGCCTGTGGGCAGCGCAGCTCGCGGCGGGTTACGCGCCCGGGCTGAAGGTGGCGGGTGACGCCTCGGGCGGGGTGCCCGGTGACCTGCGGGTGACGGCCGAGGGGCTCAACGGCCAGGCGTTCGCGGGCTTCCTGATGGACGCGGCACTCGGTATCTCCGCGGCGTATCCGAAGCTCCCGTTCGACGCGCTGCTCAACGACGACGGGCGCGCGGCGGTCGCCAGGGCCCGCAGCGGCTGTCTCGTCGACACGCTCGCCGGCTTCGCGTTCGCCGACATCGGCGACTACACGACGGCCGGGCTCACCCTGGACCGGTTCTACGCGCAGGCCGGCAGCGACGGCCGGACCTGGGGCGAGGTGCTCGACGCGCAGAAGCTCGGCGTCGGCGTCGGTGTCGCCCCGGCCGGGACGGCGTACCGGATCGGCTTCCCGGTGCTGCAGTACCGGGGCGCGTTCGAGGAGGTCATCGCCATCTCGACGGAGGACGCCACGCACCAGGCGTACTGCGCGGCCGGTGTGCCCACGGCGTGGAAGCTCTACCCGGGCGATCACCTGCTGGCCGACAACCAGGCGGTGGACGACGTGGTCGGCTGGCTCGGCGAGCGCTTCGCGGGACACCCCGAGACCGGCGACTGCTGAGCCGGCCGCCGGCTCCGCACCACGTCCGCTGTCCCGCACTTAGGGTTGCCGGATGCGGGAATCGAGTGCGGTGGACATCAACATCCAGGCCGAAAGCGGGACTTGGCGGGCAGGCTTCGAGGAGCGGTTGCGCGCCTCCTACCGGGCCGCGGGGCTCTCGGAGGCGGCGGTCGAAGTGCGACTCGGCCAGATCCTTGAGGACGTGGGTGACTGGACCATGGCGGGGATCACGGCGGACGGGGCCGGGGCGGGGTACGTCGTGGTGACGGTGGCCGACGACAACGGCACTCCGGCCGGCCGGATCGGGGACCTGTGGGTCGACCCGGCGTACGGCGGCCGGGGGTGCGAGGAGCACGCCCGGGGCTGGGCGGAACGCTGGTGCGCGGAGCGCGGTGCGTCGCGGGTGGACGTACGCCTGGTCGGGGCGGCCACGCGGGGCGGCGGGCCGTTCGCCGGCTTTCCGGTGCGCGGCCAGACCCGGATGCGCGCGCTCGCCCCGGGCGACGGGCCGGCGCCGCTGCCCGACGGCGTCACGGCGCGGCCGCTCACCCCGGACGAGTACCCGCGGTGGCTGGCCGGGGAGGAGGACGCCTACGTCGCGGACATCGTCAGAGCCGGGGCACTGACGCCGGAGGAGGCCCGGCTCAAGTCCGACCGCGACTTCGCACGGCTGCTGCCGGAGGGCCTGGCCACACCGGACCACTCCTTCCTGGTGCTGGAGGCGGCCGGGGCCCCGATCGGCACCGGCTGGCTGCGGCACGGCTTCCTGCCGGGGGTCACCTTCGGCTACTCCCTGGAGGTGCACGAGCGGCACCGCGGCCGCGGTTTCGGGCGGGCGGCGATGGCGGTCGGTGAACGGGCCACGCTCGCCGCGGGCGACGCCGCGCTGATGTTCAACGTCTTCGGGGGCAACGATGTGGCGATGAGCCTCTACACGAGCGCCGGCTATCAGGTGGTCGAGGAGAACCGTTCGATCCCACTCGCGTGACGGGTCGCGGGGGGGCTGGAAATCAGCCGGTCCGGCGATTGAGGACGAACCGGCCACCGGCCGGAACGGAAGCGGTCACCGCACTAGGGTGACGGCATGGTGACCGATGGTTCGCGGCAGAGCCGCCGCACGGGCGTGATGTTCGACAGGGACCGGCAGCCGGAGGAACTCACCGCGTTCGCGCGGGAGATGGAGGACCTCGGGGTGGACGACCTGTGGGTGGTCGAGGATCTGGGCTGGGCCGGGGCGATGTCCTCGGCGGCACTCGCCCTGGCCGCCACGCGCCGGCTCCGGGTGGGCATCGGCATCGCCCCCGCGCCGCTGCGCAATCCTGCGCTGCTGGCGATGGAACTGGCCATGCTGGAGCGGGTGTTCCCCGGTCGGCTGGTCGCCGGTGTCGGGCACGGTTCGCCGCAGTGGATGGCCCAGGTCGGTGCGGCCACCCCGCACAAGCTGGCCCTGCTGGAGGAGACCGTCACGGCGGTACGGGCCCTGCTGCGCGGGGAGACCGTGACGCTGGACGGCCGCGTCGTGCACCTTGACGCCGTACGGCTGGAGCACCCGCCCGCCCAGGCGCCGCCGGTGGTCGCCGGCGTCGTACGGCCGAAGTCCCTGGAGCTGTCCGGCCGGGTGGCCGACGGCACGGTCATCGCCGAGGGGCAGGGGCCGCGCGAGGTCCTGGCGGCGCTGGCGCACATCGGCAGGGGCCGGGCGGCAGCCGAGGCCGGCGGGGGCGGTACGGCCGGGCCGCACGAGACGGTGGTCTTCACACACCTGTGCGTGGGGGACGACGCCGAGCGGATCGCGAAGCTCACGGCGCCCGTCGTCGAGGAGTACACGGACTGGCTGCGGATCCCCGCCGAGGACGTGTTCCTGGCCGCCGGGCCCGTTGCGACGGCCGCCGAGCGGATCCGTGGCCTGTGGGACGCCGGGGCCACGACGGTGGTCCTCCGGCCGGTCGGGGCGGACCCCACCGGCCAGGTGCGTGACGTGCTGGAGGCACTGTGACCCAGGTGCCGGTGCTGGCGGTCCACGCCCATCCGGACGACGAATCCCTGTGGACCGGCGGCGTGCTGGCCCGGGCGGCCGACGCCGGGATCCCCTCGGCCGTGGTGACCTGCACGAACGGGGAGCTCCAGAACGGCAGTTCGTTCGCGGCGCCGGGAACGCGGACGGCGGAGCTGACCAGGGCGCTCGCCGAACTGCGGGCGCGGGGGCCGCACGTCCTGGGGTACCCGGACGGAGGGCTGAGCGATGTGCCGCTCGACGCGCTGGCCGAGCAACTCGCTTCGTACATCCGGAGCTTGAGGCCGGTGGCGGTGGTGACGTACGACGCGTTCGGGGTGTCGGGCCACCCGGACCACATCCGGGTCCACGAGGCGACGCCGGCGGCGGTCGAGGCGGCGGCCGACGGCTGGGCGGTCGGACAGGTGTGGCTTGCCACGGTGCCGCAGGAGCGGGCCGACCAGCTGACGGACGCGACCGGTGAGGCCCGGGCCCTGGTCGGCGCGGGCGGACGGCCGGATGTGGCGGTGGACGTACGGAAGTGGCTGGACGTCAAGTGGCGGGCGCTGCGCTCCCACGAGTCGGAGTTCGCCCGCGGGGCCCGGGTCGCCGCACTGGACCGGCACCCCGAGCTGCGGGAGACGGCGCTCGGAACGGAGTACTTCCGGTACCGGGACGGACCGGGAGCCGCGGGGCCCGCGTCGGCACAGGGGGACGCGGTGCGGGCGCTCTTCGCGTAGCGGGACCGACCCCGGCGGGACTCCGACCGGGCCTCGGCGGACAGAACGTACGAGGCCGACGGCAACCTTTGCGTGAGTGGTGACGACTGGCGGGGTGAGGGAACCCTCGAATACCTGAACGAAAGACACCACGTGAGCACACGAGCAGCCCTGCGCAAGCTTCGCCGCAGGAGAACGAATCGTCGCCGGACCGTGCTGATCGGCGCCCTGGCCACCGCTTTGACGGGCGGCGCAGTGGCCGGCGGTGTACTGATGACGGCGAACGCCTCCGGGCCCGGCGCGGGTACGTACCGGCTGGTGAACGGGGCCGACGGCAGCTGCCTCGGGGTGCCGTCGGCGAGCCGGGCGAGCGGTGTGCAGCTGGCCGGCGCGGGGTGCGCCAACGCGGCAAACCTGACCTGGACGCTGGCCGCTTCGGGCGCCGGTTTCACCGTGAAGGCCGCGCACAGCGGGCTGTGCGCCGGGGTGAAGGACGCGTCGGCGTCGAACGGCAAGGCGGTGCAGCAGCAGACCTGCGCCGGCGGTGAGTCGTCGCAGGTGTGGAAGCTCAGCGAGGTGGGCGAGAAGTACCACCTGGTCAACGCCGGCAGTGGCAAGTGCCTGAATGTGAAGGCCGGACTGGCCCAGCAGAACTCCTGTGACTCGGCGAGCAGCAAGAGCTGGGCACTCACGGTGGTGACGGGATCCGTCTCCTCGGCGTCCGCGTCGGCGTCGGCGACGGCGACCAAGTCGGCCTCCGCTTCGGCGTCCGCGTCGGCCACGGCGTCGGCCACGGCGACGAAGTCGGCCTCCGCTTCGGCCTCCGCGTCGGCCACGGCCACCAAGTCGGCCTCCGCTTCCGCGTCCTCCTCCACCACCTTCGCCGCCTGGCCCACCGCGACCGCCGAGAAGGCGGTGACCGCCACCATCGAGGTGTCGGGGAGCTACGACGGCGGGCTGAAGCGGTTCTTCGGTTCGGGGGATCTGGGCAGCGCGAGCCAGTCCGAGGACCAGGGGCCGGTTTTCGAGCTCGCCGACGGGGCCACGCTCAAGAACGTCATCCTGGGCGCCCCGGCGGCCGACGGCGTGCACTGCCTGGGCAGTTGCACGCTGCAGAACGTGTGGTGGGAGGACGTCGGCGAGGACGCGGCCACCTTCAAGAGCAAGTCGGCCTCGGCGACGTACCTGGTCGACGGCGGCGGCGCGAGGAAGGCGGACGACAAGGTCTTCCAGCACAACGGCGCCGGCACGCTGACGATCCGAAACTTCCAGGTCGAGGACTTCGGCAAGCTGTACCGCTCGTGCGGCAACTGCAAGACGCAGTTCACCCGGCACGTCGTGATCAGCGGTGTGAAGGCCACCAGCCCGGGCAAGGTGCTGGCCGGGATCAACTCCAACCTCGGTGACACGGCGAAGATCTCGGGCGTGACGATCGTCGGCGACACCAAGCGGAAGATCGTCGTCTGCGAGCGCTTCAAGGGCAACAGCACGGGCGCCGAGCCGACCGAACTGGGCAGCGGTCCGGACAGTACGAACTGCCTCTACAGCACGTCCGCCATCACGTATCAGTGACGGCGGCGTAGAGCCCTCGCCCGGCGGTACTCGCGGGCGAGGACGCGCAGGGCGGCGGGGGAGGCCGTCGGCGCGGGGCCGTGGAGAAGGGCGGTACCCCTCTTCTCCACGGCCCGGAGACGTATTTCCTGGAGCGTGACCAGCGCCCGGACGAAGGGCCGGCTGCCCTCCGGGACGAGGCCGAGCAGGGTGTGCGACGCGCGCAGGCCGGGGCGGATCCGGTCGGCGACGTCCTGGACGAGGCCGCGGAAACCGTCGGTGGCGCGGCCGGCTGCCAGGTCGGAGCGGGTGACGCCGTGGCGGGCGAGGGCGTCGGCGGGGAGGCCGAGGCGGTTCTCCTCCCGCAGGTCCTCGGCGAGGTCGTCGAGGAAGTCCAGGCGCTGCCAGGCCTCGACGAAGGTCCGGGCGCCGGTGACGAACTCCTCGTACCCGCCGGAGTCCGTCCCGGGGCCGAGCAGGCAGGCGACGAGCAGGAAGCCGGGCAGCGAGTAGCCGTCCACGTAGGCCTGGTAGTCGGCCTCGGTGGCGAAGCCGTCGAAGTGCAGCTCCCGGGGCGCGGCCGCGAGGTACTCCTCGGCCTGGTGACGCAGCCTCGGGTGGACGCCGGCGGTGTGCAGGAACGGGCCCAGCACCGGATCGCCGGAGGCCTCACCGGTCTCCAGGGCGGTACGGACCCGCTTCTCCCACTCGGTGAAGCCGGCCACCCGCCCGTCCAGCGGGCCCCGGTCCAGGATGGTGTCGCTATGGTGCATGAAGCCGGTGGCGGCTATGACGTGCGGCACGGCGGAGTCGGGCAGCAGCAGGCGTACGGCGGTATAGGGGCCGCGTTCGAAGGCGGCGACGAGCCGGCGCACGCCGGTGTAGTCGGCGCGCAGCCGGGGATCGGTGATGCCCGCACGGTCGAGGGTGCGCTGCCAGGTCGCCATGGGTCGGCACCCTACTGGTCCACCGTTCACCTGGACGGCCCTGGTCCGGCGGGGGCGGGGACCGTCGCGAACATATCGTCGGAAAAGTGAACTCCGAAGAGAAGGCCGGGCTGCTCCGGCGCCTCGGTGAGTGGTGCGCGCGGCACGGTGCGCTGGTGACCGTGCTGTGGGTGGTGGCACTGGCCGGGCTCCAGGTGGCGCAGCACACCTTCGGCGGCACGTACTCCGACGACTTCTCGCTGCCCGGCACCCAGTCGAACCAGGGGCTGAACGTGCTGCGGGAGCACGAGCCGAGCGTGGGCGGGCAGAGCGCGCAGGTCGTGCTGCACGACGCCAAGGAGCCGCTGACGGGGGTTCAGGACCAGGTCGGCCAGGTCGTCGGGTCGGTGCGGAAGCTGCCGCATGTGCTGAGCGCGACCGATCCGCTGGCGCAGGGCTCCGGGGCGCTGTCGGCGGACGGGCGGACCGGCTACATCACCGTGCGGTTCGACGCCAATCCGACCTCGCTCGGCGACGCCTACCTGGACCAGGTGGACGACGCGGTCGAACCGCTGCGCAAGGCCGGGGTACAGGTGGAGTACGGCGGGCCGCTGGGCGAACTGGCCCGGCCGAAACCGGCGGACCGGACGAGCGAGACGATCGGCTTCGCGGTGGCGGTCGTGGTGCTGCTGGTGGGCTTCGGCAGCGTCGTCGCGGCGCTGCTGCCGCTGGTGACGGCGCTGGTCAGCGTGGTCATCGGGGTGAGTCTGCTGAGCCTGCTGGCGGCGCTGCTGACGTTCGCCAGTGTGTCGCCGACGCTGGCCACGATGATCGGCGTCGGCGTCGGCATCGACTACTGCCTGTTCCTGCTCACCCGGCACCGCCAGTTGCTGATGGACGGCGTGGAACCGGCGGCGGCGGCCGGCCGGTCGGTGTCGACCAGCGGGCGGGCGGTGGTGGTGTCGGGCTGCACGGTCATCATCGCGCTGGCCGGGCTGTCGGTGTCGGGCGTGTCGTTCATCAGCAAGCTCGGGGTCGCCGCCGCCGTCACCGTGGTCACCGCCGTGGCGGGCGCGCTGACCCTGACCCCGGCGCTGCTGGGCCTGATCGGCCGGCACATCGACCGCTGGCACGTACGCGGGCCCGTCGCGGAGACCGACGCCGGACCGGGCAGGCCGGAGCAGGGCACCTGGCACCGGTACGCGCTGCGGGTGGAGCGCCGGCCGTGGTGGTTCCTGGCGGCCGGGGTGCTGGTGCTGGTGGTGCTGACCATCCCGCTGTTCTCCATGCGGCTGGGGCACATCGGGGACGGCGCCGACCCTAAGAGCTTCACCGACCGCAAGGCGTACGACCTGATGTCGCAGGCCTTCGGGCCGGGCTCCAACGGGCCGCTGACCGTGGTCGTCGACCAGACCGGCGTGCCGTCCGCCGACCGGGCCGCGCTGTCGGCGAGCGTGGGCAAGGCACTGACCGGGCTGCCGGACGTGGCGGGCGTCAGCCCCCCGAAGAGCACCGGCGACGGCGACGTACTGATCTCCACGGTGATCCCCAAGGGCGCCCCGCAGGACGCGAGCACCACCGACCTGGTCAACCGGCTCACCGACGACGCGCTGCCGCAGGCCTTACGGGGCACCGCCGCCAAGGGCTATGTCACCGGCACGACGGCCGCGCAGGTCGACTTCCTGGACATCGTCGCCGGCCGGCTGCCCGCCATCATCGCCGTCGTGGTGGGGCTGGCCTTCGTCATCATCCTGATCGTCTTCCGGGGCCTGCTCGTCGCGGTGAAGGCGGCGGTGCTCAACCTGCTGTCGATCGGGGCGTCCTACGGGGTCGTCGTCGCCGTCTTCCAGTGGGGGTGGGGCGGTCCCGCGCTGGGGGTGTCGGACAAGGTGCCGATCGAGAGCTACGTACCGATGATGATGTTCGCCATCGTCTTCGGACTGAGCATGGACTACGAGGTCTTCCTGCTGGCGCGGGTGCACGAGGCGTGGCTGCGGACCCACGACAGCAAGGCCAGCGTCGCGCACGCGCTGGAGATCACGGCCCGGGTCATCAGCTGCGCGGCGCTCATCATGGTCAGCGTCTTCGCCGCGTTCGTCGTCAGCGACAACATCGTGGTGAAGATGCTGGGCCTGGGGCTGGCGGTCAGTGTGCTGATCGACGCGACGATCGTCCGGCTGCTGCTGGTGCCGGCGGTGATGACGCTGCTCGGGCGCGAGGCGTGGTGGATCCCGCGCTGGCTCGACCGGATTCTGCCGCGGGTCGACGCGGAGGCGTGAGCCGGACGGCGGCGTCGGGGGCGTAGGAGGCGGGGGCGTCGTGGCGGCCGGGGCGGTCGGGGCGCGGGGCGTTAGCGCGGCGTCGGCGGCGCGTTAGCGGGACACGGAAGGGTGAGCACAGGGAGTTCACGCGGCCGGGCATCCTTCCCCCCACGCACCTGGGTTGCCCGGCCGCACCTCCAGGAGACGGAGGTGCCGTCATGTGCCGAGCATGCGCGTTTCGCGAGGAGCACGGATGCCCGGTGTGCCGTGGCTGGGGAGAGGTCATCGAGCTGGATGACGGACGGCTGGTGCCGGGGTCGGGCGGACCCAGGTGCAGACCGTGTCCACGGTGCGGACCGGCGCCCGCGGTGGTGAAGGCACCGGCTCAACGCGTCGCGTGACCGCCCTCGGTGGTGCCGTCGTCGAGGAGAGCGGCGACGGCGTCCGCCTCCGTACGGTCCCCGAGCGGGGCCAGGACGCCCAGCGACCGGCGGAACGACTCGGCCGACTCGGCCTCCTGGCCGAGATCACGCTGGATCTGGCCGATCAGCCGCAGCGCGAGCGCCTCGTACGCGGGATTGCCGTAACGGTGGGAGAGCCGGCCGGCCTCCCGGGCCCGCGCGATGGCCTCGGCGGGCCGGCCGAGCGCGTGCAGGGCCTCCGCGGTGGTGGCCAGAGCCGCCAGATGCGTGTGCGACGAGGGCATACCGGCGGTCAACTGCCGGGCCCGATCGGCGGATTCGAGGGCCTGGTCAGGGCGGCCGAGGAGATTGAGGACATGCCCGAGGTTGTTGAGCACCGCGGCCTGCGACGGGAGGTCGCCCATGGCACGCGCGATGCCGAGGGCGTCCTGCATGGTCTCGCGGGCCTGTTCGTGCTGCCCGGCCTCCATCCGGCCGATGGCGAGCCGGCTGACGGCCAGGTAGCGGATCTCGTGACCGCCGTCCGGCTGTGCGTCGGCGAGTTCGACGGCCCGCAGCAGATACGGCATGGCCTCGTCGACGTCACCGCGCTCGCACAGCGCCATCCCGACATCGGTGAGCAGGCGCGCCCGCCCGGCCGGTTCCCCGGAGTGCTCGGCGGCACGCAGCCCCGCCAGGCTGGTGCTGACCCAGTCGTCGACATGCTCGGTACGGAAGTACATCGGCATGGTGTTGGAGGCCAGCCGCCAGGCCCGGCCCGCCCGGGGGCCCTGCGCGCAGGCGTCGATCAGGGCCCGGACGGCCGGCACCTCGCCGCGGAACCAGCCCGGCGAGGCGTCGGCGTCCAAGGCCGCCGCCGGTATCCCGGCGGCCGGGCCGGCCGCGGGTGTGTACAGCAGTTCCTTGCGCGAGACGACCGGCCCGGCGGCCACCGCCGTCACCGCCAGGTAGTAGTCCAGCAGCCGGTCGTACGCGGCGTCGCGCTCGGCGGCGGTCACCTCCTGCTCGGCGAGGCGCACGGTGTAGAGCCGTACCAGGTCGTGGCGGGCGAACCGGCCCGGGGAGGTCTCCTGGAGCAGATGCGCCGCCACCAGGGCGGTGAGCGCTCGGGAGGCCTCCGCCAGCGACAGCCCGGACAGTGCGGCGGCCGTCCAGGCGTCCACGTCTGTGCCCGGATGCAGGCCCAGCAGGCGCAGCAGTACGGCGGCGGGGCCGGGCAGCACGCGGTACGAGAGCCGGAGCGCGGCCTCGACACCGGCGTCGGCGTCGTCCGTGGTCAGCACCGACAGCCGGGCCTGCTCGTCGGACAGGTCGGTCACCAGCCCGGACACCGACCACGCCGGGCGCATCGCCAGCCGGGCCCCCGCCACCCGCAGGGCCAGCGGCAACCCCTCGCAGAGCCGGACCAGCTCGGCCGCCGCCCCGGCCTCGGCCGCCATCCGGTCCGGGCCGACGGTGTGCGCCAGCAGGGCGTGCGACTCCTGGGCCGGCAACGCCTCGACGCGCAGCACGGCCGCGCCCTCGCGGGCCACCAGACCACCCAGCAGATTACGGGTCGTCACCACGGTCGCGCAGCCCGGCCCGGAGGGAAGCAGCGGGAGGACGTCACCGACGCTGCGCACGTTGTCCAGGACCACCAGCACGCGGCGGTCGGCGAGCAGCGAGCGGTACAGCGCGGTGCGCTCGTCGAGATCCGCCGGGACCGGACGGTCGGCGGGTCCCATCGCCCGCAGGAACCCCGCCAGGACCGAGGCCGGCGAGACGGGCGAACCGGCCTCGGAGAAGCCGCGCAGATCCGCGAAGAGCTGCCCGTCCGGGAAAACGGCCGCATGCGCATGCGCCCAGCGCAGGGCGAGCGCCGTCTTGCCCACCCCCGCCGGGCCCACGACCAGGGCGATACCCGGCCCGTCGGCGGCGCCGTCCAGCGCGGCCAGCTCGTCGTCGCGGCCCACGAAACCGGCGCTCTCCCGGGGGAGCTGTGCCGGAGCGGCCGGCGCCGGGGCCCGCGCCTGGCCGCCGGGCCCGCGCAGCACGGTCTCGTACGCCGCCTGGAGGGGCGGCCCGGGGGACACCCCCAGCTCGCTGTCCAGCAGCTCACGGGTGCGGTGGTACAGGTCCAGCGCCTCGCTCCGCCGGTCCGCCCCGTACAGGGCGAGGACGAGGATACGTATCAGCGGCTCCCGGTACGGCTCCGACTCCACGGCCTCGCTCAGCGCGGGCACCACGTCCTGGCCCTCGCCGAGGCGTACCTTGCGTTCCGCCCACGCTTCCAGCGCGGCCAGCCGGTCCTGGGTGATGCGGCTCGCGGCCTCCTCCCGCAGGGCGGCGCTCGGCACGTCGGCGAGGGGCGTGCCGCGCCACAGGCCCAGGGCGCGGCCCAGCAGGACGGCGGCGGCGCGGTCGTCGGGGGCCGTGCGGGCCTGGGTGGTCAGGCCGCGGAACAGATGCAGGTCGACGTCGTCGGCGGTGCCGAGCAGGGCGTAGCCCGGATCCCTGGTGACCAGGTCCAGGCCCAGGCGGCGCAGGGCCGAGATGTGCCCCTGCAGGGCGGTGCGGGCACGCGGTGGCGGATCCCCGTCCCAGACCAGGTCCAGCAGCCGGTCCACCGGCACCACCTGGTTGAGCTCCAGCGCGAGGGCGGCCAGCACGGCGCGCCGCTTCGGCGCCGCGATCGTGGTCGGCGCGCCGCGGACGTCCGTCAGCTCCACCGGGCCCAACAGCCGTACCCGCATCTCCGGACCCCGCCCCCTCCCTCACCCCGGGCGGGTGCGCCGCCCCCGCCCCCTGGCCCCCTCGGGGTGCCACAGGCTACTGCGTGGCGCCGGCCGGTCGGTGCCGCTTTTCTCCTGCGCCGTCCGCGCGCCGCGTGCGCGGCGGGTGGTTGCGCTCTCGTCGGTACCCGCGGGCCGGTGGCCGCGGTTGCGCCAGGCCCACGCCCCCACGCCCGTCAGGGCGTAGGGGGTCCGGGGCGCGGCCCCGTGGGGGTCAGCCTCGGTGGGTCTCCAGGAGGCGGAGCCAGATCTCGCTGAGGGTGGGGTACGCGGGGACGGCGTGCCAGAGGCGGGAGAGCGGGACTTCGCAGGCCACGGCGATGGTGGCGGCGTGGAGGAGTTCGCCCACGCCGGGGCCGACGAAGGTGAGGCCCAGGATGATCTGGCGGTCGGGGTCGATGAGGGCGCGGGCGCGGCCGCGGTAGCCGTCGGCGAAGAGGGACGCGCCGGCGACGTTGCCGAGGTCGTAGTCGACGATGTCGACACGGCGGCCGGCGCGGGCCGCCGCGTCGGCGGTGAGGCCGACGGACGCGGCTTCGGGGTGGGTGAAGACGACCTGCGGGGCGGGCCCGGTGGCGCCGTCGGTGACGGGCCCGTCGGCGGCACGGGCGGCGATGGCGGCGCCGGCGATACGGCCCTGGTACTTGCCCTGGTGGGTCAGGAGGGCGCGGTGGTTGGTGTCGCCCGCGCAGTAGAGCCAGCCGTCGTCCGCCACGCCCTGGACGAGCAGGGTGTCGTCGACGTCGAGCCATGCCCCGGGCCGCAGGCCCACACTCTCCAGGCCGAGGTCGTCCGTGCGCGGGGCGCGCCCGGTGGCGAAGAGGATCTCGTCGGCGGTGAGCCGGGAGCCGTCGGAGAGCTCGGCCGTCACCGGGTCGAACTCGGAGGGGCGGGTGACGCCGGTGACCGAGACGCCGGTACGGATGTCGACGCCGGCGGCCCGCATGCCCTCGGCGATCAGTTCGCCGGCGAAGGGCTCCCAGTGGGGGAGCAGCCGGTCGCCCCGGACCAGGAGGGTGACCTCGGAGCCGAGAGCACGCCAGGCGGTGGCCATCTCGACGCCGACGACGCCGCCGCCGACCACCAGCAGCCGGCCCGGCACCTCGGGGGAGCTGGTGGCGTCGCGGCTGGTCCAGGGGTGGGCGGTGTCGAGCCCGGGAAGGTCGGGGAGGACGGCCCGGCTGCCGGTGCAGACGGCGACGGCATGGCGGGCGGTGAGCAGCCGGTGCCCCGCCGTCGGGGGTCTCCACGGCGACGCGGCGCGGGCCGTCGAGGCGCCCCACCCCGCGTACGAGGTCGATGCCGACGGAGTCCAGCCAGGCCACCTGGCCGTCGTCCTTCCACTGGGAGGCGAAGGCGTCGCGCCTGGCCAGGACGGCGGCCACATCGAGCTTCGCCGTGGCGACCGCCTCGCGTGAACCGGCCACCGCGGCCGCCTCGGCCAGGGCGACGGCCGGCCTCAGCAGCGCCTTGCTGGGCATGCACGCCCAGTACGAGCATTCGCCGCCGACCAGTTCGCTCTCCACCACGGCCGTGGTCAGTCCGGCGGCCCGGGTCCGGTCGGCGAGGTTCTCGCCGGTGGGTCCGCCGCCGATCACGATGACGTCATAAGTCTCCATGTGCTCAGCAAACACACAGCGGACGCGAAGTGCACGCCCAAACTCCTCATCCAAGATGGTGAAATGGCCGTACTTGCTGAGTCCGTACGCGTTCTGGTCGTCGATGACGAGGACGGAATCGCGGAGTTGTTGTCCCTGGCCGTCACCGAGGCGGGCTGGCAGCCGTTCCGCGCGGGCGACGGTCTCACCGCGCTGCGCACCGCGCGGCGGTGTGCCCCGCATGCCGTCGTCCTGGACTGGATGCTGCCCGACATGGACGGTCTGCAGGTGCTGCGCGGGCTGCGCGCGGAGCATCCGGAGCTGCCGGTGCTCTTCCTCACCGCCCGGGACTCGATCGAGTACCGCATCGACGGCCTGGCGGCGGGGGCCGACGACTATGTGACGAAGCCGTTCAGCCTGGAGGAGGTCGTGCTGCGGCTGCGCGGCCTGCTGCGCCGTTGCGGGGCCGCTCCGCAGCAGGCCGCCGGGCCGGTGCTGGCGCTGGGCGGGCTGCTGCTGGACGAGGACACCCGTGAGGTGCACCGGGACGGTGAGCCGGTGCGGTTGACGGCCAAGGAGTTCGACCTGCTCGCGTATCTGATCGGCAACCCGAGGCAGGTACTGAGCAAGGCGCAGATCCTGGGCGCGGTGTGGAGCGGCGGTGGCGACTCCTTCGACGCCGGGGGCAATCTCGTGGAGGTCTACATCTCCTCCCTGCGCAGAAAGATCGACAAGGGACGCGCCCCCATGATCCACACCGTGCGCGGGGTCGGTTACGCGCTGCGCTGCCCCGAGGAGCCGTCGTGAGGATCGCGCTCCCGCCGGGCCGCAGGTCGCTGCGGGTCAGGCTGCTGGTGCTGATCAGCGGGACGCTGGTGGTGGTGTGCGCGGCGATGGCGCTGACCACGGTACTGACCGAGCGGCTCTTCCTGATGCACGGGCTCGACACGCGCGTCGGCAACGCCGCCGCGCGCAGCCAGGGCGGTCTGCAGATCGTCCCCGGTGACGAGACCAACCTCAGCTTCCTCTACGAACGCGGCCAGGCCGTCGGCACGCTTGCCGCCCGCTATGGCTCCGACGGCACGATCAGCGCGGCCGGCGTCGTCACCGAGGGCGGCCTGCGCAGGCTCGGCGCCGAGCAGTTCGCCGTCCTCGCCGATGTGCGGGCCGACGGCGCCGTCCACACCCGTACGATCCCCTCGCTGGGCGACTACCGGGTGACCCGGCTCGCCGCCGGCGGGCCGGGCGTGCTGGCGGGTCTGCCGTTCGACGCCGAGCAGCGGCTGATCAACAAGCTCGTCGTCGCCGAGGCCGTCGTCGCCCTGGCCGTCCTGGTCGTCGCGGGCGTCGCCTGCGCCGTCGTCATCCGGCGCCAGCTGCGCCCCCTGGGCCGGGTCGCCGCCACCGCCGTCGAGGTGTCCCGGTCCCCGCTGGGCCACGGCGAGGTCGCGGTTCTCACGCGGGTGCCCGAGCCCGATACGGATCCGGGCAGCGAGGCCGGCCAGGTCGGGGCCGCGCTCAACCGCATGATCGACCACGTCGAGGCGTCGCTCGCGGTCCGCCAGGAGAGCGAGGCCCGGATGCGGCGCTTTCTCGCCGACGCCAGCCATGAGCTGCGCACACCGCTCGCCTCGATCGCCGGATACGCGGAACTGGCCAACCGGGGCGCCACCGCCGTCGACCTGACGCGGGCCTGGCAGCGGGTGTCGTCGGAGGCGTCCCGGATGACGGGGCTGGTCGAGGACCTGCTGCTGCTCGCCCGGCTCGACGAGGGCCGTCCGCTGGAGTCCGGCGAGGTCGATCTGACCTCGCTGGTCGCCGAGGCGGTCTGGGACGCGCGGGCGGCGGCCGGCGACAGCCACCGCTGGCAGGTACGGCTGCCGTCCCGGCCGGTGGTCGTCCCGGGGGACGAGGCGCGGATCCGCCAGGTCGTGACGAATCTGCTGGCCAACGCCCGAGCCCACACCCCGGTGGGGACCGCCGTGGTGGCCGAGGTCGCGCAGGCCGGCGCCGACTGCGTCGTACGGGTGCAGGACGACGGCCCCGGTATCGAGGCCGCCCTGCTGCCCACCGTCTTCGACCGCTTCAGCCGGGCCGGCGCCTCCCGCTCGCGTGGCGCGGGCTCCCCGGGCGGTTCCGGGCTCGGTCTGGCCATCGTCTCCGCCATCGTCGAGGCCCATGGCGGCTCCATCTCCGTCGAGAGCGTCCCCGGCCGCACCCTGTTCACGGTGCGGTTCCCGGTCCGGCCGGCGATCGTCCCGGTCACGGAACCGGCTTTCCTTCGCTGACGGCAACCCTCAGCTGGGATTCAGCCGAGGCTCAGGTTGAGGGATGAAGGTCGGGACGGGCCGTCCGGATGGACGTGCTCATGATGAAGGGGGCCTTCGATGACGACCGAGGCCGAGGAGTTCTTCGGGCCGGCCACGGACGGCAAACGGGTCGAGGACCTGTTCACCGTCCGCCGTGATGGTGTTTCGGACGATCGGATCGCCCTTGGCGCAGCCCTGTTGAAGGACGGTCCGAGCACGGACGGCCTGGAGGCCACGGAGAGGATCCGCAGGATCAACCGGGCGGCGGGCGAGGCGGTCAGCCGCACGGCGGTCGCCGACACCTCCGCCACCAAGGCCGGGGACGTCTCCCTGGCGGGTGCCTTCCGTGTGTACAGCCCGGTCAGCTGGAGCGAGTTCGGCTGCCGGGCGCCCGGGCCCCTGGCCGGCGCCTGCCCGTCGGGCGCGAGCACCACCGGTACGTCCCGGCACTACGCGACGTCTCCGCACCACCAGCACTGAGGCTGGCTGGCCGGGCGGCGCGACTCCGTCTGTCATGTCGCGCCGCCCGGAATGGGCTGCTCCGTCCAGATGACCTTGCCCCGCGCGGTGTGCCGGGTGCCCCAGCGGGCGCTGAGCCGGGCGACCAGGAAGATGCCGCGGCCGCCCTCGTCGGTGCTGGCGGCGCGGCGCAGCCGGGGTGAGGTGCCGCTGCCGTCGGAGACCTCGAAGACCAGCGCCCGGTCGCGCAGCAGGCGGGCCTGGACGGGGCCCGCGGCGTGCCGGATGGCGTTGGTGATGAGCTCGCTGGCGATGAGCTCCGTGGTGAACGCCAGCTCCGCCAGGCCCCAGTCGGTGAGCCGGCCGATGATGGCGGCGCGTAGCTCGGAGACGGCGGCCGGGTCGTCGGGCACGTCCCAGGAGGCGACCCGGCCGCTGTCGAGGGCGCGGGTGCGGGCCACCAGGAGTACGGCGTCGTCGGAGGACCCGGCGGCCGAGGAGGGCAGCAGCGCCTCCTCGACGGCCGCGCACACCTCCTCGGGGGTGCGGTGGGCGCGCTCGGTCAGCACCTGGCGCAGTACGCGGATCCCGGTCCGGGGGTCGAGGTCGGCTCCGCTGGTCAGGCCGTCGGTGTGGAGCACCAGGTCGCTGCCTTCGGGGATGTCGAACTCGGCCGTCTCGAAGGGCGGTCCGCCGGTGCCCAGCGGCGGCCCGACCGGGAGTTCCAGGATCTCCGCCCGGCCGTCGGGGCGGACCAGGAACGGTGGCGGATGCCCGGCGCCGGACATGACGCAGCGCCGCGAGACCGGGTCGTAGACCGCGTACAGGCAGGTGGAGCCCATCAGTCCGGGGCGCGCGCCGGGGCCCGCGCCGGGGCCCGCCGCCGCGTCCTGGCCGGCCAGGTCGTCGAGATGGCCGAGGAGTTCGTCGGGTGGCAGGTCGAGGGCGGAGAAGGTGTGGACGGCGGTGCGCAGCCGCCCCATCGCGGCGGCGGCGTGCAGCCCGTGTCCGGCGACGTCCCCCACCACCAGGGCCACCCGCGCGCCGGACAGCGGGATGACGTCGAACCAGTCGCCGCCGACCTGCCCCCGGGCCGGCTGGTAGCGGTAGGCGGCCTCGACGGCGTGCTGCCGGGGCAGCGTCTGCGGCAGCAGGCTGCGCTGCAGCTCCAGGGCGAGGTGGTGCTCGCGGGTGAAGAGCCGGGCGTTGTCGATGGCCACGGCGGCGCGGGCGGCCAGCTCCTGGGCCAGGACGAGGTCGTCCTCCGCGTACGGCGGGCTGTCCTGGGCCCGTTCGAAGACGGCGACGCCCAGCCGGGTGCCGCGGGCCCGCAGCGGGGCGGTGATCAGCCGGTCCCGGTCGGCCGGTACGACGGCCACCGGGCCGGGGGCGGGTGCCTCGCCGTGCGGCACCGGCTCGTCCAGTTCCACGCCCACCCGGTCGGCGAAGCGCGGCACGGCGACCTCGGCCAGCTCCTCGACGGTGCGGGCGATGTCGAGGGTGGTGCCGATCAGGGCGCCCGCGTCGCACAGCAGCTCCAGCCGGTGCCGGGCGGCCGTCGCGAGCCTGCTGACCCCGGCCTCGCCGACCAGCAGCGGGGTGGGTCCGGGGACCGTGCCGTACCCGGGGGCCGCCGCGACGCTGTGCGGCCCGGCGTGGTCGTACGGCTCGGGCAGGCTGACCTCGACGACGGCGCCGGAGTCGCCGTACGCGCTGGTGACCGGGCGGCACAGCAGGGTCGCGGTACGGCCGTAGGACAGCGGCACTTCGAGGGCGGCGCGGCGGCCGGCCGAGATCAGCGCGGTGGCGGCGTCGGTGAGCAGGGTCTCGTCGCGCCCGGTGACGGCACGGCCGCCGGGCCCGCCCAGGGGCTGGACGGTGCCCTCGCCGGTGAGCAGCAGGGAGGGCCGGCGGAAGCGGTGGCCGGCGCGCAGGAAGGCGTCCAGCAGGGCGCGTTCGCGTTCCGAGCAGCTGTCGAGGAGCGACTGCTCGATGGCGAGGGCGGCCTCGCGGGCCAGGCCGCCCATCAGGGGGTGGACCTGACCGGTCCGGCCGGTCAGGTCCAGTACGCCCAGTACCCGGCCGCTGACCGGGTGGCGTACGGGGACGCCGACGCAGGCCGGATGGCTCAGCGCGGTGCAGAGGTATTCGCCCACGACCCGCACCGGGCGCCGCTCCTCCGGAGGGGTGCTCATGCCGCTGGTGGCCGCGTCGTGTTCGTGGAGGCTGAAGCCGGGTGCGAGGCCGATCTCCTCCAGGGCGTGGAGCAGGGACCGGCCGGCCGGCCGGCGGTCCAGGACTACGCCCGCGTCGTCGGTGAGGGCGACACGGACCCCGGAGCCGCGGAGCGCGGCCTCCAGCCGGTCCATCGGCTCGCGGGCGGTGCGGACGAACTCGCCGGTGAGGTCCGGATCCGTGGTGTACCGGGGTTCCAGCCGTTCGGGGGTGAGGCCGTGGGCCGGACATCGCTGCCACGAGGCGCGGATGGGTGTCCGCACGACCTCCACCACCTGGCTCACATCCTTGTGTTGACCGTTGCGTCGACCGTTTGCCGCCCTCGCCGCCGTAGACGCGTGCGTGACGCCGTCCGGAGTCTCGAACGTAAGCGGGGCGGGGCCCTGGTGTGGCGATCCCCGTCAACGGCCACCCGTGTGAGTGACACAGGTCTACCGCGGGCGGTAACGGGTGCGGTGGGCGCGGGACGCGTAGCGTGGTTCCCGGACCAGGGATCCCGATCTAGAGGAGTCAACCGACATGGCTACCAAGCGCATTGCCCACACCGCATGGGAAGGCAGTCTGCTCGAAGGCAAGGGGGTCGTCACCCTGGACTCGTCCGGGGTCGGGGAGTATCCGGTGACCTGGGCGGCCCGTTCCCAGGAGGCCAACGGCAAGACCAGCCCTGAGGAGCTGATCGCGGCCGCTCATTCCAGCTGCTTCTCGATGGCGCTCTCGCACGGCCTGGCCCAGGCGGGCACCCCGCCGACCACCCTGCGCACCGATGCCGAGGTGACCTTCCAGCCCGGCGAGGGCATCACCGGCATCCACCTGTCGGTGGAGGCCAAGGTGCCGGGTCTGGACGAGGCGGCCTTCGTCAAGGCGGCCGAGGACGCCAAGGCGAACTGCCCGGTGAGCCAGGCGCTTTCGGGAACCACGATCACGCTGACCGCCAAACTGGGCTGAGCACGGGCCGGACGCCGCCTGCCGGACCGCTTGGGTTCCGGCAGGCGGCGGTCTATCCTCGTGGTGTACGGAACCGTTTCGATGCTGGTGCCTGTCGATGACAATGAGGAAGGGGTGAGCATGACCACCCACCCGCCGGCCGCCCCACGCCGCACCCGGCTCACCCCCGAGCGGGAGCTGGAGCTCTACACCGCGGTCGTCGACCTCCTGCGCGAGGTCGGGTACGAGGCACTGACCATGGACGCCGTCGCGGCCCGTACGCGGTCCAGCAAGGCCACCCTCTACCGTCAGTGGAACGGCAAGCCGGAGCTGGTCGCCACCGCCCTGCGCGCCTGCAAGGCGGTGCACGCCGACACCGTCGACACTGGCTCCGTCGCGACGGATCTGTACGAGCTGGCCCGGAAGATCGCGGACAAGGGCGATCCGGACACCGCCGTGATGCGCGCCCTCGCCCACGCCGCCGTCCAGAACCCGGACCTCGGAGAAGCGCTGCGCGAGGCCCTGATCGAGCCGGAGGCCGCCGCGCTGCGCACCATGCTGGAGCGGGCCGTGGAGCGCGGTGAGATCGCCGCCGACCGCGAGGCGCTCGGCTTCCTGACCTACATGATGATCGGCGCGTTCCTGGGCCGGCCCCTGATCGACGGCCGCAGCGTCGACGGTCCCTTCCTGGCCGGGTACATCGACGCCGTCGTCCTGCCGGCGCTGGGTGTGTCGCAGCTTCGGATGCGGCCGCTCGGTCGTTGACCGCTCAGTCGCTGACGGCTCAGTCGCTGACCGTGCTGCGCGGCCGGTACTCCAGGTCCTGGTAGTCCGGGTGGTGCGCGATCCAGCCCGCGATGAAGGGGCACGCCGCCAGCACCTGCTGTCCCCGTGACCGGGCGTCGTCCAGTGCGGCGCGGGCGAGGGCGGAGCCGATGCCCCGGCCCTCGAACTCCGGCTCCACCTCGGTGTGCAGGAAGGCGACCAGCTCCGGGGTGCGGATGTACGTGGCGTAGCCGGCCTGCCCGCCGTCCACCCGGGCCACGAAGCGCTTCTGGCCGGGGACGTCGGTCACTTCCGGGTTCACGACTGGTAGCCCTCCACCGTCGAGGACGGCCGCACCTGTGCCTCGCCTGGGTCCTCGCCGGCCTCGGACTTGGCGCGGCGCTGCCGCAACAGGTCCCAGCACTGGTCGAGTTCGCGCTCCAGGGCGACGAGCCGCTGCTGCTCGGTGCCGCCGTCGATGTCGCCGGCGGAAAGCAGGTCGCGCAGGGTCTTCTCGTCGGTGACCATCGCGCTGATCCGGGCCAGGATCGCGTGTTCCGGGCTGTCGCCGTGCTGCTGTGCCACGTCTTCTCCCACGGTTGTCGCAAGCTTCACGGCCCACTCTAGGCAGCCCTGAGGGCCCCCGCGATCGAAACGGTTGCGTTTCGCAGAGGACTGGCCTAGGCTGGCGAACGTACGAAACGGTTTCGTTTCACATGTTCGTAACTCAGCCGACGACTGGAGTACGTCCCCCATGCCCCAGACAGCTGCCGACGAGGCCGCGGTGCCCCTCGGGAAGACCCGGCCGACGGGTCAGACCGCGCAGACCGGTCACAGCCCCGCCCCCGAATCCGGCGCCGGACCCCGCCACCGCTGGTGGATCCTCGCCGTCATCGGGCTCGCCCAGCTCATGGTCGTGCTCGACGCGACCATTGTGAACATCGCCCTGCCGTCCGCCCAGGCCGACCTCGGCTTCTCCGACGGCAACCGGACCTGGATCGTCACCGCCTACTCGCTCGCCTTCGGCAGCCTGCTACTGCTCGGCGGCCGGATAGCGGACCTCTTCGGCCGCAAGCCCGCCTTCCTGGTGGGCGTGAGCGGCTTCGCGGTCGCCTCGGCCGTGGCCGGCGCCGCCACCAACTTCGAGATGCTGGTCGCGGGCCGCGCCCTGCAGGGCCTGTTCGGCGCCCTGCTCGCGCCCGCCGCGCTCTCCCTGCTGACCACCACCTTCACCGACGCCAGGGAACGCGCCAAGGCCTTCGGTATCTTCGGCGCCATCGCCGGCTCCGGCGCGGCCGTCGGCCTGCTGCTCGGCGGGGTCCTCACCGAGTACCTGAACTGGCGCTGGACCCTCTACGTCAACCTGTTCCTGGCCGTCTTCGCCATCATCGGCGGCGTGATGCTGCTCCAGCGCACGGCCCGCGACCGCAGCGCCAAGCTCGACATCCCCGGCACCGTCCTGGTCACCACCGGCCTCTTCGGCATCGTCTACGGCTTCTCCAACGCCGAGTCCCACGACTGGAGCTCCCCGCTGTCCTGGGGCTTCCTCGCCGCCGGCGCGGTGCTGCTGACCGGCTTCACCTGGTGGCAGACCAGGGCCTCGCACCCACTGCTGCCGCTGCGTGTGCTCCTGGACCGGACCCGTGGCGCGTCCTTCGCCGCCATGCTGATCGCCAGCGCCGGAATGTTCGGTGTGTTCCTTTTCCTCACCTACTACCTGCAGCTCAGCCTCGGCTTCAGCGCCGTCAGGACGGGCCTGGCCTTCCTCCCGATGGTCGCCGCCCTCATGGTCGGCGCCACGGCCTCCACCAACTTCCTGATCCCGCGGATCGGGCCGAAGATCGTGGTCCCGCTGGGCATGCTCCTCGGGGCGGCCGGTCTGGCCTGGATCACCAGCCTCGGCCTGGACAGCACCTACGCCGCGAACGTGCTGCCCCCGCTGCTGGTCATCGGCCTCGGCATCGGCCTGATCATGGCCCCCGGGATGAGCCTGGCCACGGCCGGCGTGGGCCCCGACGACGCCGGAGTCGCCTCGGCCGCCGTCAACACCATGCAGCAGATCGGCGGCTCCATCGGCACCGCCCTGCTCAACACCCTCGCCGCCAGCGCCGCCACCTCGTACCTGGTCGGCAAGGACCCCACCAACAAGGTCGTCCAGGCCCAGGCCGCGCTGGAGTCCTACTCCACCGCCTACTGGTGGTCGGCCGGCTTCTTCGCGGCCGGGGCGCTGATCACGGTGCTGCTCTACCGGCGCGGTGTCCCGGCGGTCGACGCCGACGCCGCCCCCACAGTCCACATGTGAGCGGCATGTGGTGACCGCGCCCACCTGTGGGGACGGGGCGGGCGCGGACGGCGGGCCCGGTGCTTTCGAGCACCGGGCCCGCCGTCGTGTCGCGTGCCATAGGTCACAGAACGGAACTGATTGTCGGTTAATGTGCGTTTCCTGTAGCGGGGCGTACATGCCGGAAAGGGTCTTCTGTTGAACCTGCTCGACCTGCTGCTTCTGCTGGCGGTGCTGGCCTACGCCGTCGCCGGTTACCGTCGCGGCCTCGTCGCGGCCTTCGTCTCGCTGGCCGGCTTCGTGGGTGGCGCGGTGCTGGGCGTGTGGCTGCTTCCGTACGTCCTCGAACACGTCGAGGCCGGCACCTCGCAGGCCACCTTCTTCGCACTGCTGACCGTCCTGCTCCCGGCCGCCGCGGGGCATGCCGTCGCCTCCGGGCTCGCCTGGAAACTGCGGGCCGGACTGCAGTGGGGCCCGGCCCGCTGGATCGACGGCGCGGGCGGGGCGGCGGCCAACGTCCTGGCCGTACTGCTGGTCTCCTGGGTCGCCGCCAGCGTCCTGGTCTCCTCGGCCTCGATGGCCCTCAACCAGGCCATCCGCGGCTCGGTGGTTCTCGGTGCCGTCCAGGACACGATGCCCTCACAGGCGCCCACCTGGTTCAGCCGGGCCTCCGGGGCCCTCGCGGCGGCGGGCTTCCCGCAGGTCTTCAACCCCTTCGAGTCCGAGCCCGTCAACGGCGTCCCGGAGCCGTCCGGCGACAACGTCACCGCCGTCGCCACCTCGGGCGCCAAGCGCAGCACCGTCAAGATCGAGGGCATCGCCGACGTCGAGGGCCGCCACCAGGGCCAGGAGGGCAGCGGCTTCGTCTACGCGGACGAACACGTCATGACCAACGCCCACGTGGTCGCGGGAGTCGATTCCCCCACCGTCCGGATCGGCGGCACCGGCCGCACCTACACCGCCCGGGTCGTCCTCTTCGACCCCGCCAAGGACCTCGCCGTCCTGGACGTCCCCGGTCTGGACGCCCCCGTCCTCAGCTTCGCCGGCGAGGCCGGCCGCGGGGACGGCGGCGTTGTCGCCGGCTACCCCGAGAACGGCGGCCTGGATCTGCGCGCCGCCACCGTCGCCGGCCGTATCCGCGCCAACGGCCAGGACATCTACGGCGACGGCACCGTCACCCGCGACATCTACCAGATCCGCTCCACCGTCCGCCCCGGCAACTCCGGCGGCCCCCTGCTGACCACGAGCGGTGAGGTCTACGGCGTGGTCTTCGCCCGTTCGACCACCGACGCCACGACCGGCTACGCGCTGACCGCCGACGAGGTCACCGACGACGCCGCGCGCGCCGCCACGGCCACCCGTGCCGTCGACACGGGCGACCGCGCCGCGCTCTAGCTGTATTGCCCTGAGAGGTTGGGGACGCGGCTGGCGGGTGGTTGGCCTTTCAGCGCGGTGTGTCCGCGGTGGTGATTGTAGGTGTGCAGCCACCCGGGGAACGCCTCGCGGCGTTCGGTCTCCGAGCGGTAGGGGCGGGCGTAGGCCCATTCGTCGAGCAGGGTGCGGTTGAAGCGTTCGACCTTGCCGTTGGTCTGTGGCCGGTAGGGCCGGGTGCGTTTGTGGGTGATCTGGGCTGCTGCCAGCAGGTCGCGCCAGTCGCGTGAGCGGTAGCAGGAGCCGTTGTCGGTCAGGACCCGCTCGACGGTGATCCCGGCCTGGGCGAAGAACGCGTGGGCGCGGGTCCAGAAGCCGGTGGCGGTCTCCTTCTTCTCGTCCGAGAGGATCTCGCTGTAGGCGAGGCGGGAGTGGTCGTCGACGGCGGTGTGGAGGTAGCTGTAGCCGGCGTTCTTGCGGTTCTTGCGGCCGGCCTGGCGGCCCAGGACCTTGTGTCCGCCGCCGTCGGGGATGTTGCCGAGCTTCTTGATGTCGACGTGCACGAGTTCGCCGGGCCGCTCGCGTTCGTAGCGGCGTATGACACGGCCGGTGGCCCGGTCCAGGTGGGTGAGGCGGGCCAGGCCGTAGCGGGTCAGGACGCGGTGCACGGTCGAGGGCACCAGGTGCAGCAGGTGTGCGATGCGGGCCGGGCCCCAGCGGCGCAGGATGCGGACCTTGATGATCCGGCGTTCGATGCGGGTCGGGGTGCGGCGCGGGCTCGTGTGCGGGCGGGAGGACAGATCCCGCATCCCGGCCTCGCCGAGTCGCCGGTAGCGGTCGGCCCAGCGCTGCGCGGTGGTGGGCGAGACCTGGAAGCGTTCGGCGGCCCGGCGCAGGGGCCAGCCGTCCTCGACCACGCAGCGGGCCAGGCGCAGGCGTCCGGTCTCGGTCAGGGGTGCATTACGGTGGGACACGAGGGCCTTTCTGTTGGTGTAGACGTCGCAATCCACACCGAACCGGAAGGCCCTCACCCATTTCAAGATCCCCCAACCGAGATCCTGCTCACCGTCCACAACCTCCCGGGACAGAACATCTAGCGCGGCGCCGCGCTTGCGCGCTTGCGCGCTTGCGCGCTTGCGCGCTTGCGCGCTTGCGCGCTTGCGGGCGTGCTTGCCGGCCTAGTCCAGGGTGCCGTCGTAGTCGGGCAGCTTGTACGTCTTCTCGGCATGGCCGCCGGTCAGGTCGGTCGTGTTGTTGCCGACGTTGGCGATGATCGTGTAGCCGGCGGCCTCGATCTTCTCGCGCTGCGCGGTCTTGAAGGCGCCGACCTCGCCGAAGAGGTCGGTCAGCGATCGCCCGTAGAGCCCGTCCACGGTGTAGCCGACGTGCGTCAGGTTGTAGGAGCTGACCAGGTAGATGAAGTCCGGCCGCGCGGTCACGAAGAACACCTTCACGCCCAGCCGGTGCGCCTGCTGGGCCAGGGCCAGGGTGCCCGGTGTCGCCGGGGTCGGGTAGCCGCCCTTGTAGTACGACGCCAGCGAGGTGTTGTCGATGTCGAGCACGATGGCCGGTTTCTCGCCGCTCGCCTTGTGCGCGACCCGCTCGGCGACATCCGCCTGCGCGGCGTCGGTCACGGCTGCGACCTCCTGCACCCAGGTGTCGTACGACGGCGTGCTCGCCGTCGCCGTCGCGGTCGCCGTGGCCGCCATGGCGGGCACCGCCGGGAGCGCGACTCCTCCGAAACCGACGGCCGCGACCACGGCCGCAGCCGCGATACCTCGTCTCCAACGTGATGTGTTCATGAGGACACCTTGGCCCTTGCGGGTGATCGCTGACCGAACATTGATTAACTGGCCGGTAACTTTACGGAGTTCCCCCGTTCTCACCCGTCTGACCGGCGATCGATCGCGACCTCGCCGAACCGGACATAACGTCGCAAGTGCCCGGCACCCCGCCCGCGTCCACGGAGGTCCCGCATGCGACCGCGCTCGCCCCGCCCCGCCCCGACCGCCCTCATAGCCGCGGCCATAGCCATGGCCGCGCTCGGGCTCACCGCCGGGTCGGCCTCCGCCTCCGCCGCCGGCACCGGTCCGAGCGGCGGCACCTCCTTCGGCTTCTCCGTCGCCCCCGGCACCATCAGACCCGGTGGCCTGGTCAAACTCAGCTCCGACGGTTGCGGCGTCCCCTCCGTCACCGTCTCCTCCGGTGTCCTGGGCACCGTACGGCTGACCGCGGGCCACCCGCGGCTGGCCCGTGTCGACCCCCACGCGAGGCCCGGCGCACAGTACGCCGTCGCCTTCACCTGCAAGGGCGAGGAGGGCACCGCCGCCCTCACCATCGTCGGCACCCCCGCCCCGGAGCCCGCCTACGCGGCCGCCACCCCGGGTCTCACCACGGCCCCGACCGCGGCCGTCGCCGGTGGCTTCGACGGCATCTCCGGCCGCCTCGACTCCACCGAAGTCCTGGCGGGCGCCGGCCTCTTCGCCGCCACGGCCGCCGCGGCGGTGTCCTTCGTCCGCCGCCCTCGCGGCGTCGCGCGCGGCCGTCACCGCCGCTGCTGAAACCCGGACCCGAGCGCCGCCCGGACGAGCGCCGCGCCCCGCAGCGGCGGAGCGGGCGCCCCGGACGGCGCCGGGCCCAGCCCCGAGCAGGGTGTGCAGATGCCGGTACTCCGCCCGAGGGGCAGCGGGTCACGGCAGATCCCGCACTCGGCCCGGGGTGGCACGGCGGGGAGGGGAACGGGAACGGGAACGGGTGCGGGCGCGAAGCGGGCCAGGCGCAGCCGCCGGGTCAGGAAGCCCGCCGGGGAGTGGATGGGGGCGGCGGGCAGATCGGCGGTCAGGACGCCGCGGAGCCGGCGCTCGCCCACCCCGTCGCCGAGGTGTTCGGCGGCGAGGGGCGCCAGCCGGAACGCCTCGGGGAGGCTGAGCCTCAGGCGGGGTTCGTGCGTGCCCAGTCCGGCCAGGAAGGTGGCGGCCCGGCCGAACTCCGGGTGGGGGGTGTTCTCCGATTCCGTGTTCTCCCCCTTGGGGGATGCGCCGACGGCCTGCCCGGTCGGCTCACCGACCGGCGGGATCCTGTCGGCCGGGGGTGCCGAGAAGGCGGCGGCGATCTCCTCCGGGGTGCGCAACGGGACGTTGGAGACCAGCACTTGCGTCGACCACTGGCCGCTGGCCGGGTCCTGGCTGCGCTGTGTGTGGACAAAGCCCTCGGCTTCGAGCTGCCGGCGGGCGTTGCGGAGGGCGACGCGGCCCTCGGGCATCTTCGTGCCGATCGACTGGACCGTCTCCCGCGAGCCGGGAGGGAGGGACAGCGCCCACTGGAGAAGGCGCACCGCGAGGCCGTTCAGACGGGGGTGCCGGATGATGTCGTTCGGCGTCTGGGAGAAGAAACGGGTGGGCGGGATAGAGTGCTGAAGCATCTCCGGGGCCTTTCTGGGGGTCCTGGCGGTGAAGGCCCTCAGACCGGTGTTGGCGCACCACTGGGGGCCGCTTCGTCGTGCGCGAAGCGTGATTGAGTGACTACTGTATCGGTACTTTTGTGCAGGGCCGGACGGAACTCCGCTGCCCCGTGGGGGCCCAGGGTGACCACGCCGGGCGTCGGCGCGCGCCGGTCCGGGGCCGGCACAGCCGAACTCCCGCCGGGCACAGGGTGTTCACAGCGGGCTGGGGTGCCGTGCACAGACTGACGTGTGGTCAGGCCGGTGCTGGCCGCCCCGGCTCCGACCCGGGACCGTATGGGTATGCAGAAGGAGATCCCACCCGAGCGGTACACGCGGCGGCTGACCGCCGACCCGAAGGAGTTCGCGGGCGTGCGGCGGGAGGTGCGTACGCAGCTCCGGGCCTGGGGGAGCGAGGGGCTGGCCGAGGCCGCCGAGCTGTGCGTGACGGAGATACTGGCCAATGTCCACCGGCATGTGGAGTCCCCGGAGTGCGAACTCACCCTGGAACGGCTGCCGGAGGGCGGCGTGCGGGCGGCCGTCAGCGACCGTTCGCCGCTCCGGCCCGGCGTGGTGCCGCCGTGTCCGTACGCGGAGAACGGGCGCGGGATGCTGCTGGTCGGCGGCCTCGCGCACCGCTGGGGCACCGAGCTGGTGGCGGACGGCAAACGGGTGTGGGTGATTCTGCGCCTCGCGGCGTGACGCGGGCCCTACGGCTTGACGGCCAGGCCGGCGGCGATCAGGCGTTCCCAGACGGTGAGTTCGTGGGGTTGGCCGGCGGGACGCCACTCCGCGGCGGGCACGATGCCCGGGGGCAGGACGTCGAGGCCGTCGCCGAAGAGGGCGAGGATCTCCTCGTCGGTGCGCCAGCGGCCACGGCCGAGGGAGGCCTGCAGCAGCTCCTGCATATGGGCGCTGCGGGGGTCGTTCTCGCTGCGGAAGTGGCTGATGAAGACGTAACTGCCGGACGGGACGCGGTTGTACCAGAAGCGCACGAGGGCGGCCGGGTCCTCGTCGTCGTTGAGGTGGTGCAGGATCGCGCTGAGGATGATGGCGACCGGCTGGTCGAAGTCGATGAGCGCCCGGGTGTCCGGGCTGTCGTATATGGCCTTGGGGTCGCGCAGATCGGCCTGGAAGACGGTCGTGTTCTCGTTCTCGGCGAGCAGGGCGCGGCCGTGGGCGAGGACGACGGGGTCGTTGTCGACGTACACCACCTTGGCGTCGGGCGCGTGGCGCTGGGCGACCTGGTGGACGTTGTCCGAGGTGGGCAGGCCGCTGCCGAGGTCGATGAACTGCCGCACCGGGGTGTTGACCACGATCTCGCGCACGGCGCGGACCAGAACGGCGCGGTTGTCGAAGGCGATGGCCCGCGAGCCCGGCAGGTCCTTGATGAAGTGGTCCGCCAGCGCCCGGTCGACGGCGTAGTTGTCCTTGCCGCCCAGCAGGTAGTCGTAGGTGCGTGCGATGCTCGGCCTGGTCGGGTCGACCCCGGGAATCCCGGCGTCGTCGGTGCCCTGTATGCCTTCGGCCATCGCGGCTGTCCTTCCGGATCAGGGTGTGCGGCTCCGGTCACTCTATGCGATGGTCCCCACAAAGACCCATGCCGTCAGGGAAGTTGCCGACCGCAGGGGTCGGCGCCCGTGACCGGTGTGATCACACCGCCGTGCGCTCGCGGTTGGTCTGCTCCTCCTCCAGGAGCTTCGCGGCGATGTTGTTGATGGCCCGGTCGAGCAGCGCGCGGTCGGCGGGGTCCGTCACCGTCCAGTCGTCGAGGCGGGAGTCGAGCCAGCGGGCCCAGGCGGCGTGGAGGTGGTTGAGTTCGGCCTGGCCGGAGGGGGTGAGGTCGAGGTGGTCGCCGCTGGGGGAGAGGGTGGAGTAGCCGGCGGCGGCGGTGTCGGCGAAGACGGGGTGCAGGACCTCGGGGGGCATGCGGTGGGCGACGGCGATGTCGGGGAGCGAGGCGCCGCCCTGGAGCCGGGTGCGCCAGTGGATCTGGCCGAGGGCCCAGGCCTGGGCGGGGCTGAGGAGGGAGCCGGAGTCGGCGAGGATCTGGCCGGAGACGGGGGCGTCGGCCTTGGCGTGGCGCATGACGCCGGCGATGGCGCGTTCGAGCTGCTTGACGGCGTCGGGGGAGTCGGGGGCGGCGAAGCCCTCGCCCATGTCGGCGGCCCCGGCACGGGCGGAGTCGCGCAGCGGGACCTCCTTGAGGAACCAGGCGATGACGAAGCCGACGACGGCCACCGGGACGACCCACTGGAAGACGTGGTTGATGGTGTCGGCGTAGGCGTCGATGATGGGCGCCGCCTGGGCCGCGGGGAGTTGCCGGAGGGCGGCGGGGGATTCGGCGGCGGTGGCGGGGACGCCGGGTACCTGGGCCAGGGCGTGTTCCAGGTTGGGGCCGAGCCGGTTGTTGTACAGGGTGCCGAAGATGGCGGTGCCGAAGGCGCTGCCGAGGGTGCGGAAGAAGGTCACCCCGGAGGTGGCGGAGCCGAGTTCGGCGTACGAGACGGTGTTCTGGACGGCGATGGTCAGGACCTGCATGGCGAGGCCGATGCCGAGGCCGAGGACGAACATGTAGAGGGACTCCAGCCACACGCCCGACGAACGGTTCATGGTCGACATCAGGTAGAGCCCGAGGGCCATGACGGCGGTGCCCACGATGGGGAAGACCTTGTAGCGGCCGGTGCGGCTGACGACGACGCCGGACAGGATGGAGGTGCCGAGGAGGCCGGCCATCAACGGCAGGGTACGGAGGCCGGAGGCGGTGGCGGAGACCCCGTCGACGAACTGGAGGTACGTGGGCAGATACGTGATCGCGCCGAGCATCGCGAAGCCCACGATGAAGGAGAGGGCCGAGCAGACGCTGAAGACCGGGTTGCGGAACAGGTGCATCGGCAGCATCGGTTCGGCGGCCCGCAGTTCCACCAGGACGAAGGCGACCAGCAGCGCGACCGAGACGGCGAACAGGCCGATGATGACGGCCGATCCCCAGGCGTACTCGTTACCGCCCCACTCCAGGGCGAGGACGAGCCCGGAGGCCCCCAGCGCGACCAGGACGATGCCCGCGTAGTCGATCAGCGGCTTCACGGCGGCCTTGACGGAGGGGATCGTACGGGCGGCCATCGCGACCATGACGATGGCGATGGGCACGTTGACGTAGAAGCACCAGCGCCAGGTGGCGTGGTCGGTGAACAGCCCGCCCAGGGTGGGGCCGACGACGGTCGTGACGCCGAAGACGGCACCCAGCGCGCCCTGGTACTTGCCGCGTTCGCGCAGCGGGATGACGTCGGCGATCAGCGCCATCGCGGTGACCATGAGACCGCCGCCGCCGAGGCCCTGCACGGCACGGGCCACGATCAGTACGAGCATGCTGTTGGAGGCGCCCGCGATGACCGAGCCGACGATGAAGACCACGGCGCTGAGCTGGAAGACGATCTTGCGGCCGAAGAGGTCGCCGAACTTGCCGACCAGGACGGTCGAGACGGTCTCGGCGAGCAGATACGCGGTGACCACCCAGGCCATGTGCCCGGCGCCGCCGAGGTCGGCGACGATCGTCGGCAGGGCGGTGGAGACGATGGTCTGGTCCAGGGCGGCCAGCAGCATGCCCAGGACGATCGTGACGAAGACGATGTTGGTCTGGCGGCGGGTGAGGGACGGGGGCGTGGCCGGCGGGTTCGGGTTCGGCTTCGTGACTGTGGTCATGCGGGGTCGCTCCCCCCGTCGGCCGTGTGCGTCGCGTGCACGGCGGTGAACACGGACAGGGCCGCGAAAGCGGCGCACACCAGCAGGGCGCAGGCGGTGGCACGGCCCAGGGCGGTGGGGTCCGGGGCGAGGATCGTGGTGGTGACCGCGACGGCGACCGCGATCCCGGCCGCCGCCCCGAGCCGGCCGGCGGCCGGATGCGGGTCCCCGGCCGGTACGCCCAGGGCCAGCCCGGCGCCGGTCAGGGCCGTGCCGATCAGGACCAGCGGGTAGTACGCGGCCGGGCCGAGCCCGGTCAGGGCGGTGAGCACCAGGCCGAGCGCGGCCAGGGCGGCGCCGGCCATGGGCGGCACGGCGGCCGGGAAGCGGGCGGCGCGGGCCGCGTACGCGCCGGCGGCGAGCGGGAGGCCGAACAGGGCGGCGGTGAGCGCGGGGAGGCCGTGTCCGTCGCGCGGGGCCTGGAGATAGCCGAGCAGTACATAGAGCGCGGCGACGACCGCGAAGTGCAGCAGGAAGACGGCGGCGGGGCGGGGCGAGAGGTCCAGCTGGGGGTCCTCGGCGTGCTCGCGCTCCCAGCGGGCGAACAGGGCGAGCGCGAAGACGGCGACCGCGATCAGCACGAGGGTGCGGGCGGAACCCCAGTGCCAGGCACTGCCCTGGGTCAGGACGGCGTAGGCGGCGAGCAGACCCGGGACGAGCAGGACCAGGGGCGTGTAGTGCTCGTTGCGTATGGCCCGCCCGTCCGGTGGGGTCCCGGACGCCGGGTCCAGGGTGATCGCGGCGAGCGCCGCCACCGCGACCGGCAGCGACAGCCAGAACACCCACTGCCAGCCCAGCGCCGAGGTCAGCAGCCCGCCCAGCAGTACGGCCGCCGGGGCGGCGACGGCCCAGATCGTGAACAGCGCGGGCAGCGCGGGCAGCGCGGGCGCGGGCAGGCCCGGCAGGCCCGCCAGCGCGGGCAGGCCCGGCAGCGCCGCGTACGGGAGCACCATCGCCCCCGACACGCCCTGCAGCGCCCGCCCGGCCAGCAGCGTCGCCCCGTCCGGGGCGACGGCGGCCAGCAGGGCGCCCACGACGAACACCCCCAGGCCGGCCTGCGCCAGCCGCAGCGGCCCGGCCGGGCCGAGCTGGGCGGCGGCCTTCCTGGCCGGCCAGACCAGCATTCCGCAGCAGAGGGCGGCCAGGCCCACCGCGTTGCCGGCGGTCTGCCGGGACAGGCCCAGGCCGAGTGCCGCCGCCGGCGCGGCGGTGATCAGGGCCGCGGCGAACAGCCAGTACGTGCTCCGGGCCAGGTGGATCCCGTAGACACCGTACGGAGGGCGGGACGGCAGGTCGGCCATGCGTCCACCCTCACCCCCACGGGCGCGCCCCGCCCGCCCGCACGTCCGTCCGGATGAGGCTCTGGAAGAGCCGGCCCAGGTTGACGCGGTGGCAGGGCAAGAACTTGGCCGGCGCGTACGAGCAGTCTGCCGCGGTGCTGTGCGACGCCGGCGCTCTCGCCACCCTGCCCGCGTTGTCCTGTGGCGCTCAGGTTCCGAACGGACGTCGCGGTGGTTCAAGTGCGTGCTGTGTCGGTTTTCCTAAGCTTCGACGGCAGAGGGAACACCCGGGCTGTTCCTGGACGGGTACACACCAAAGACGAGAAACTCGTGAACCAAGAGAATTCCGGCCGCGTGGCCGTCATCGCAGGCACCGGCGCCGAGATGGACATCCCCAACGGGGTGATCGGCAGTGTGCGGATCGGGCGTCCCCAGGCCCGCCGGATCAAGGTGATCGCTCACCACCGGGTCACCTCGGTGTCCGTCAGCACCAGCAACGCCCACACCAGCAGGGGCGCGTGGCGGGCCTCCAGTCGGACAACCGTGCTCCACCGGAGCCCGCTCGCTGCTGATCAGCCGGTTCCACGCCTCCTGCGCGCCGAGCCCGGACGCGGCTGGGCGACCCGCAGGGCTGACGCGAAGACAACCATCCCAACTTCAGGCCCTTTTAGTACATAAGCATAATCAGCTCCTTGATCGTCGAGGAGCTGATTATCTGAAATCCGGTGGTCGGACAAGGCTGCCGTGGAAAGCGGAGACATGATGGGCAAGAGTCCTTATGACTATGTCGTGGTGGGAGCGGGGACAGCGGGATGCGTGATTGCCTCCCGGCTTTCGGAACGCCCCGGCGTGCGGGTGCTGCTGCTGGAGGCGGGAGCCCGGGACGCGACCGAGACGATGGCAGCTCCCTGGGGCTTCCTGGGGTTCGACCCGTCATCCCTCTGGCTGGGCGCCTCGACCGTGCAGGCCGGTACAGGCAGGGCCGCTGACGTGCTGCGCGGCAAGGCGCTCGGAGGATCGTCGAGCATCAACGGCCTCTACCACCTGCGGGGGCACCGCTCCGGTTACGACGAATGGCCCGGCCTCGGTGCTGCGGGCTGGGGTTTCGACGATCTGCTGCCCTATTTCCGCCGCAGCGAGAGCACTCGCAGCCGTGATGCCTCCGTGCGGGGCACGGACGGCCCGGTCGTGGTGGCCCCGGTCCCGGAACCCCATCCCCTGGCCACGGCGGGTGTCGACGCCGCGGTGGAGGCCGGGTTCGCACGCGCCGATGACATCGGCAGCGGGCTGGAGACCGGGTTCGGGTGGAGTGACATGAATCTGCCCGGCGGCGCCCGCCAGAGCGCGGCCGACGCCTACATCCGTCCGTTCCTCGACCGGCCGAACCTGGACGTCGTCACGGACGCGACCGTGCAGCGGCTGCGCACCACCGCGGGCCGCTGCACCGGCGTCGAGTACACCATCGGTGGGGAGCACCTGTCCGTCGACAGCGCCGAGGTGGTACTGACCGCGGGAGCCATCGGTTCCGCACACCTCCTGATGCTGTCGGGGATCGGCCCGGCACAACACCTTGAGGAACACGGCATCGACGTCGTCGCCGACCTGCCGGGAGTCGGCTCCCATCTGCAGGACCATCCGATGGCGGGCGTGGTGTACGAGGCCATCCAGCCCGTACCGTTCGTTCCTGCCAACCCGCCGGCCGAAATGATGGGCCTGCTGTACAGCGACCCCGACGCGGCCCGGCCGGACCTTCAGGTCTACATCGTCGCGGCACCGCTCCCGTCGGCATGGGGCCAGCCGCCGGCCAACGGCTACTCCATCGCCTTCTCCGCGATGGCTCCGCACAGCAGTGGCACCGTGCGCCTGGCGGACGCCGATCCCGGGAGCGCTCCCGTCGTCGACCCCGGCTACCTGAGCGACGACCGTGACCTGGAGGTCATGCGCAAGGGCCTGGCCCTGGCACGCCGCATCGGGGAGGCCGACGCGTTCGCCGACTGGCGCAAGCAGGAAGCGGTGCCGGGCTCCGGGACAAGCGGCGAATCCGTGGACGAGTTCATCCGCAAGGCCACCGGCCCCTACTTCCACTTCACCGGCACCTGCCGCATGGGAACCGACGCCGATGCCGTCGTCGACCCCGCGAACCTTCGCGTGCACGGAATAGCCGGACTGCGGGTCGCGGATGCCTCGGTGATGCCGTCCATCCCCTCGGCCAACACCAACGCGACCGTCTACGCCATCGCCGAACGGGCCGCCGAACTGATCGACTGAGCCTTCGGCAGCGCCCACGGCGCTTCCACAACGCGCTCATCCCCGACGCCCGGACCGCCGGCAGCTGGTCGAAGTCTTCGACCAGCTGCCGGCATCCTGAAGTCGCAGGTCACGGGTCTGGTGTGGATGGCGAGTCGGGTACTCGTGCCGGTCGGCGGCCGATGACCACGGCGTAGATCATCGGGCAGGTCCGGCTCCGGCGGGATGCCGGGTTCGGCTGCGCCCGCGACCGGCCCCCGCCTACGATCCGTCAGCAGGTCGGCCCGCCGTGAGAACGCGGAAGGGCGCGCCAGGAGCCACCACCCCGATGTGGCAGAGCGTCCAACGCGTCGAGAGCCTGCGGACCGAGCATGGCCGGGCCGATACCGGGTAGCGACCGAGAAAACACTCAGTGCCCTGGCGGGGGCCTCAGTCGTTATGGGCGACCGGCTCGGGATCGGCGTCGAGCGCATCGAGCACTGCGTCGCCGTTCGCCCTCGCCCACTCGGTCAGCATGTGGATCGGATCGATCAGCGTCGCCCCGAGCGGGGTGAGTTCGTACTCGACGCGGGGCGGCACCTCGGCGTAGGCGTGGCGGCGGATGAGTCCGTGCGCCTGGAGCCGTCGGAGCGTCTGGGTGAGCATCTTGCGGGAGATGCCGCCGATCAGCTCGATCAGCTCGCCATGGCGCACCGGGCCCTTGCTGAGGCCGTAGAGCACGACCGCCGTCCACTTGTCGGCGATGAGCTCGACGGCCAGACGCGCCGGACAGTCGGCGAGGAAGGGATCACCGGGACCGAAACCGCTCATGGCGCCAAAGGTACCTGCTGGTTCCTATCGGAAACCTAGCCTGGGTTCTCTCCCCCCTTCCAAAGCCAGGAGAGTCATGCGAGTCATCACCCAGCAGTCGCTCGGCGGTCCCGAGGTGCTCACCGTCGTGGACGCGCCCGAGCCCCGGCCCCTCCCGACCGAGGTTCTCGTCCGCGTCAAGGCGATCGGGCTGAACCCGCTGGATGCGCGCCTGCGCGCCGGTGAGTTCCCGCTGATCGGCCGGCCGCCGTTCATCCTCGGCTGGGACATCAGCGGCGTGGTCGAGGAGGCGTCGCAGACGTGGCGGTTCAGCCCCGGCGACGAGGTGTTCGGGATGCCGCTGTTCCCGCGGGCGGCGAACGCGTACGCCGAGGTCGTGTCGGCGCCGGCGTTGCACCTGGTACGCAAGCCGGTGTCGCTCTCGCACGTCGAGGCGTCGGCACTGCCGGTCGTGGGGCTGACGGCGTGGCAGGGCCTCGTCGACCTCGGCGGCGTGACCGAGGGCGACCGCGTCCTGGTCCACGGCGGTGGTGGCGGGGTCGGCCACGTCGCGATCCAGATCGCGAAAGCGCTCGGCGCGCACGTGATCGCGACCGCCGGCGGGAGCAAGCGGAAGTTCGTCGAGGGGTTCGGCGCCGACGAGGTGATCGACTACACGGCGGTCGACTTCACCGAGGCGGTCCGCGACATCGACGTCGTGCTCGACACGATCGGCGGCGACACCGTCGAGCGGTCGCTCGAAGTGCTCCGGCCAGGCGGTCACCTGGTGACGGCGGTCGCCGAGGAGGATTCGAAGCTCATCGCCAAGTACGAGGCGGCCGGCATGCGGTTCAGCGGCATCGCGGTCGACCCCGATCCGGTCGCCCTGCGAGGTCTCGTCGAACTCGTCGAACAGGGCAAGCTCCGGGTCCACGTGCAGGAGACGTTCCCGTTCGAGCGCGTCGCGGACGCGCACCGGCTGCTCGACGGCGGTCACCTCCAGGGCAATCTCGTCCTCACCGTCTGATCCCGTCGTGGGGCCTCGCGTGAGCGAGACCCCAATGAGACCCCGCGCCCTCGTCGACAGCATCCCGCCGCGGTCAAACGCCGCGTAGGCGGCATCCGCTGGACTGCGGTCGTACCCCTGGTCACGCGCTTTCGGCCGGCCCCTGGCCCGGCGGGTGGCGGTTCGGCGAGAGCGAGGCTGCTCCGGTCGAGCGGGCGTACGCGGTGGGAGTCTGACCGTAGTGCTTCTTGAAGGTCCGGGTGAAGTGGCTGCTGTCCGCGAACTGCCAGTGTGCGGCGAGTTCCGAGATGCTCAGGCGACCTGACGGCGCGGTGAGGGCGAGCCGGGCCTCTTGCAGTCGCCGGTGGCGGATGTAGGTGGTCACCTGCTCTCCCACCGCGGCGAATGCCCGGTGCAGGGTACGGACGGAGACGTTGAGCTCACGCGCGAGCATCGCAGGAGAAAGTTCGGGATCAGCGAGCCTGCGGTTCGCGAGGTCCTTGGCCGCCTGGGTGAGCGCGGGAGCCAGCCGGGGTTCCACGTCGTCGAACCGGCCCTTCGCCACCGCCTTGGCCAGCTCGATCAGGGCGCCGTGGGTGGCTTCCACACCGGCCGGGCCGAGGTCGGCCACGGTTAAGTGGATCATGTCCGTGAGGGCCGTCAGCAGGCGTATCTCGGCCGAGTCCGCCGACCCTGTGAGGGTCCGGTTCCCGAGCAGGGGTTTGAGCTCCGCGGAGGGCAGGACGAAGAACTGCGCCGTGAGGTGCGCCGTCGTCTCGAAGGCCGACTGGCGCCCGGCGTGCCGGAGGAGGAACTGCCCGGCCGATACGGTCTGTTCGCCGCGATCGGGCGGGCCGCCCAAAGTCCATGCGCCGCGCCGCACCACGTACATTTCCACCAGATCCTGATCGCCGCCCGGGGCGTCCGTGGTCCGGGTGGCCGAAGCGGCGTGAAGATCGGCGATCGCCGTGCCGTGCACCTTGGCCACGCGGCCCTTGACCCGGAAGTCACCGATCGTGTCCGGGCTGAAGGCCGGCAGTTGGAAGACATCGTCGCCGATCTGCGCCTCCCACCCGCTCCGGAAGGCGTCGAGTCCCCGCGGTGCGGCGCCCGGGGCGGTCGAGTCCACCGAGAACCCCCCGCGCGCGCCGTCGGCCTGCGCTCCAGTAGTGTTCATCACTCTCCGATCCCCTCATATTCATTGCTTCGACGCCATCCTGTGGTGCTCGTGTTCGGTACGGACGTCGCCGTGGTCCATGTGGGCGCTGTGCCAATCTTCCTACAGGCGGCCCGCAGGGCAGTGGCCGAGGCGCAGGGCTGACGTGTTCTCAGTCGGCGGGATGAACTGATCGCCTGCGTACGCTTGGTGGAGGTGCTCCAGCAGCCGGACGGCGTCGTTGCCGGTGGTGTTGGTCCTGGTCTCGGGCCGGGGGGTTCTTGCCCAGGCGGACCGGACGGCCGTATCGGTGTCCCCGGTCCCCGGCGCGAGATCGCTGCCGCACCAGGAACCAAGATCACCGGCAGGGTCAGGTCAAGCGCCGGGCTCGCGCAGCGCCTTGTCGAGTTCGTGGCGCATACGGCGGTCCATGGCGAGCGCCAGTTCCGCTTCGACGATGTTCTTCACCAGCGGGCGGAGCCGGGCTATGGCGTCGGTCAGGGCCGTGGGGTCGCCGGCCTGGAGGCCCGCCTCGGCCTCGGGGAAGCTGCGGATGTGGGTGCGGGCCAGCTCGACGAACAGGTCGGCCAGGGAGTCGAGCCGGCCGCGCATGTCGCGGCCGGCGGCCAGTACGTCGGCGAGCGGGATGCCCTCCTCGACGAGGGCGGAGGACGCTTCGAGGAGGCGGCGGCTGACATGGACCACGTCGTCGCCGTCGACCGCGATGTAGCCGATCTCCAGGGCGGTGGCGAGGTTGTCGGCGGTGGCCTGGCCGGCGAAGTAGTCGGCGAGGGACTCGGGGGGCAGCCGGACGGGGTTCTCCTCGGACCAGGGGGTGGCCAGGACGGCGTCCAGCCCCAGCACCTCGGCGACGTCGCGGCCGCTCTCGGCGGCGGCCAGCAGTTCGGCGATGCCGCCGAGGGTGTGCCCGCGGTCGAGCAGGCCGGTGATGGTGCGGAGGCGGGCGAGGTGGTGCTCGTTGTACCAGGCGATGCGGCCCTCCCGGCGGGGCGGCGGCAGGAGCTTGCGCTCGCGGTAGAAGCGGACCGTGCGGACGGGTACGCCGGCGGCCCGGGCCAGCTCGTCCATGCGGTATTCGCCTGCCGGCGGCTGCCGCGTTCCGTCGTTGTGCGTTCCGTCGTTGTCGTCCTTCGCCACGCCTGCAGCCTACGTGGGCCGTGCGATCACCAGGACGAGGACGGGTACAGCCCTCTACCGCTGGTAACGGGATTGGCCTACCCTCCAACCATGCCAGTGATTGCTGGCGCGATCGTTGGGGTGTTGGGACGGAGGCGGGATGGCTGAGCGCAGCGGCGGCACGCATGTGCGGGTGGCGGTGATCGGTTCGGGCTTCGGAGGGCTCGGGGCGGCGGTACGCCTGCGGCGTGAGGGCGTGACGGACTTCGTCGTGCTGGAGCGGGCGGAGTCCGTCGGGGGGACGTGGCGGGACAACAGCTATCCCGGCTGCGCCTGTGACGTGCCGTCACATCTGTACTCCTTCTCCTTCGCGCCGAACGCCGAGTGGCCGCGCGCCTTCTCGGGCCAGCCGCACATCCGCGAGTACCTGGAGCGGGTCACCGACACCTTCGGGCTGCGGCCGCACATCCGCTTCGGCTCCGAACTCCTCGAAGCCCGCTGGGACAACGAGGCACGGCACTGGCGGCTGCGTACGACGAAGGGCGAGCTGACCGCCGACCTCGTCGTCTCCGCCACCGGCCCGCTGTCGGACCCGAAACTGCCCGACGCGCCGGGCCTGGACGGCTTCCCCGGTGCCGTCTTCCACTCCTCCCGCTGGGACCACGACTACGACCTCGCCGGCAAGCGGGTCGCGGTCGTCGGCACCGGGGCTTCGGCGATCCAGATCGTCCCGGCGATCCAGCCCCGGGTGAAGTCGCTGACCGTTGTGCAGCGCACCCCGCCCTGGGTGATGCCGCGTATGGACCGGGGCATCAACCGGGCCGAGCAGTGGCTGCACCGGCAGATCCCGGCGACCGCCAGGGCGCGGCGCGGACTGCTCTGGCTCGTGCGGGAGTTCCAGGTCGGGGCGTTCGTCAAGCGGCCGAAGCTGATGAAGGCGGTGGAGCAGCTCGCGAAGAACAACATCCGCCGGGCCGTCAAGGACCCGGAGCTGCGGGCGAAGCTCACCCCCGACTACACCATCGGGTGCAAGCGGATCCTGCTGTCCAACAGCTACTATCCGGCGCTCGTCCGGCCCAACACCGAACTGGTCGCCTCCGGCCTCAAGGAGGTGCGCGGCTCGACCCTGGTGATGGCCGACGGCACCGAACGCGAGGTCGACGCGATCGTCTTCGGCACCGGCTTCCATGTGACGGACATGCCGATCGGCGACCGCGTCGTGGGCGCCGACGGGCTCACCCTGGCCGAGCACTGGAAGGACGGCATGGCCGCGCTGCGTGGCTGCACGGTCGACGGCTTCCCCAATCTGCTGCTGATCATCGGCCCCAACACCGGGCTGGGCAACAGCTCGATGATCCTGATGATCGAGTCCTCGCTGAACTACGTCTCCGCGTATCTGCGGGCCCTGGGCGAGACGGGCGCGGCGGCCCTGGACGCCAGGCCCGGGGCGGTGCGGTCCTGGAACACCGAGATGCGGCGCCGGATGGCGCGGACGGTGTGGACGACCGGCGGCTGCAAGAGCTGGTATCTGGACTCCGAGGGCCGCAACACCACCGCCTGGCCCGGCACGACGGCCCAATTCCGGCGTGCGACCCGGCGGTTGAAACTGGAGGAGTACGCGGTGCTGCGCAAGGAACCCACGACCGCCGGCACTTCGGCGACCCCGGTGGAGGTGGCCTCATGACCGCCACCACGACCGCCGGCGAGTACGACCTTCCCGAGGCCCGCCGTACCGGCTCGGTACGTTCGGCGGACGGCACCCGGATCCATGTGGAGGAGTACGGCCCGCACGGCGCGCCGGCCGTGGTGCTCATCCACGGCTGGACCTGCGGGACGCTCTTCTGGGCCCCGGTGATCCGCCGGCTGGCCGGGGACTTCCGGGTGGTGGCCTACGACCAGCGCGGGCACGGCGGCAGCGACACCCCCGGCAAGGGCGGATACAGCACCGAGGCGCTGGCCGACGACCTGGCGGCGGTGCTCGACGCCTTCCTGGCCGCGGACGAACGCGCCGTGCTGGTGGGGCACTCCATGGGCGGTATGACGGTGATGGCGGCCGGCGACCGGCCCGGCGTACAGGCCCGGACGGCGGCCGTGCTGCTGGTCAGTACCGGCAGCGGGAGGCTGCTCGCCGAGACGGCCGTACTGCCGCCCGGGGTGCGGTCGGCGCGGCTGCGCCGGGCCTTCCACCGGTTCCTGCTGATCTCGACGGCCCCGCTGGGGCCGCGGACCGCGCTGACCCGGGCCGCCCTGAAGTACGGCGTGATGGCGCCCGGATCCACCAGGGAGCAGGTCGCCGCGACCGCGCGGGTCGTGCACGCCTGCGGGCGCCGGCCACGGGCCGCCTGGGGCCGGGTGCTGGCCGAGCTGAACCTCGACGCCGGTATCGCGGCCATCCAGGCGCCCACCGCCGTCCTGGTCGGCGGCGCCGACAAGCTCACCCCGCCCGTCCACTCCCACGCCATGGTGGCCCGGCTGGCCAACTGCGTCGGGCTGACCGAACTTCCGGGCCTGGGCCACATGACCCCCGTCGAGGACCCGGCCGCCGTCGCCGGCGCCGTCCGCGCCCTGGTCCGGGACCACCTGGCGTCCGCCGGAACCGGGACCGGAGCGGAAGCAGGAGCAGGAGCAGGAGCAGGAGCAGAAGCAGAGGAGACCACGGCATGAGCCGTACGTCGTTGCGGGGCCAGGTCGTCGTGGTGACCGGCGCGGCCCGTGGTGTCGGCGAGCTGCTGGCGCGCAAACTCGCGGCCCGGGGCGCCCGGCTGGCCCTCGTCGGGCTGGAGCCGGACGAGCTGAAGGCGGTGGCCGAGGGCCTCGGGCCGGAGGCGGCGTACTGGACGGCCGATGTCACCGACCACGAGGCGATGGCGGGCGTGGCCCGCGAGGTCGTCGAGCGCTTCGGGGCGGTGGACGTGGTCGTCGCCAACGCCGGAGTCGCCACCGGCGGCCCCTTCCTGGAGGTCGACGCCCGGGACTTCGAACGGGTCGTGCAGGTCAACCTGCTGGGCAGTGTCACCACCGCCCGTGCCTTCCTGCCCGCGCTGCTGGAGTCGAAGGGCTATCTGCTGCAGATCGCCTCGCTGGCCGCGATCGCCCCGGCGCCCATGATGTCGGCGTACTGCGCGAGCAAGGCCGGCGTCGAGAGCTTCGCCCACTGCCTGCGGGCCGAGGTCGGGCACAAGGGCGTCAAGGTCGGTGTCGGCTACCTCAGTTGGACCGACACCGACATGGTGCGAGGCGCCGACGAGGACGACGTCATGCGGGAGGCGCGGCGGCGGCTGCCGTGGCCCGCGAACCGTACGTATCCGCTGGACCCGGCCGTCGAACGGATCGCCGCCGGTGTGGAGCGGCGGTCGGCGCACGTCTACGCCCAGAGGTGGCTGCGCGGCATGCAGTCCGTGCGGGGATATCTGCCCGGGATCATCGGCGGCGCGCTCGGGCAGCGGGAGGTCCGGCGGCTGGAGCGGAGGGTGGCCGTCGCGGGCGGCGTACGGCGCGGACTGGTCGGACGGGGCGGTGAGGCGGACGAGCGCAGTCGCGCCGGCGGTAGCGGCGGCGGAGACAGCGCCTCCGTAAGCCGCTGAGCTGCGTGTAGTCGCAGAAAGTGCGCGCGCGGCCACGCCGTGTCACTCTGGTCGGGGCCCATCCCGCACATCCCAAAGGAGTGATCATGGGCAAGAACGACCCGATGAAGGGCAACGCCGGCGACCACGCCAAGAAGGCGCAGCAGAGGCGTGGCGTGCAGGACCCGCTGAGCGACCTCGACGACATGGACATGGACCAGGGCGTCATGCCGCAGGACCCGCAGCGGCCGCAGGACCCGCAGCGCTCCGGTCGGCCGTCCGAGCAGCAGCGCGGGCGTAAGTCGTCGCAGAAGGACATGCCCGACGAGGGCGTGTCCGGCGAGGACCGCTGGGACAGCTGAGCCGTCAGGCTGACGAAGGGGCGCGCCCGACGGGGCGCGCCCCTTCCGCCGTGCTGAGCGCGGCCGCGCTCAGCACCTCGGCCGCGCTCAGCACCTCGGGGGGCTCAGGACCTCGGGGGGAGCGGGGGCCGCCGCCGGTCGGGGCGTTCCGACAGGTCGGGCGGGGTGGAGGCCGGGTGCTTCTCCAGCAGGTCGAGGGCGGTACGGACGGCGACGTCCATCTCGATGTGACGGCCCTCGGCCCAGTCCAGCGGGGTGCGCAGGGAGGGGATGTCGGGCTCGACGCCGTAGTTCTCGACGGACCAGCCGTAGGCGTCGAACCAGGCCGCGTTCATCGGCACCGTGATCACCGTGCCGTCGCCGAGCTTGTGGCGGCCGGTCATGCCGACCACCCCGCCCCAGGTGCGGGTGCCGACGACCGGCCCGAGGCCGAGCAGCCGGAAGGCCGCGGTGATCATGTCGCCGTCGCTGGAGGTCGCCTCGTCGCAGAGGGCGACGATCGGGCCGCGCGGGGCGTTGCCCGCGTACGAGACGGGCTCGGCGTTGCGGGTGTGGTCCCAGCCGAGGATGGTGCGGGTCAGCTTCTCGACGACCAGTTCGCTGATGTGGCCGCCGGCGTTGCCGCGTACATCGACGATCAGCGCGGGCAGGGCGACCTCCATGCGCAGGTCGCGGTTGAACTGAGCCCAGCCCGAGCCGCCCATGTCGGGGATGTGGAGGTAGCCGCACCGGTCGCCGCTCATCTCGCGGACGACCTCGCGGCGTTTGGCGACCCAGTCGTGGTAGCGCAGCGGCCGTTCGTCGATCAGGGGGACGACGGCGACCCGGCGCGGGGGCCCGCCGTTGCCGTCCGGGGAGGTGAAGGTCAGCTCCACGGTCGTGCCGCCGGCGGCGGCGAGCAGCGGCGTGGGCCCGGCGACCGGGTCGACGGGGCGGCCGTCGACATGGGTCAGCGCGGCGCCCTCACGGATGCCGGTGCCGGCCAGCGGCGAACGGGCCTTGGAGTCGGAGGACTCGCCGGGCAGGATCCGCGAGAGCACCCACGCGCCGTCCCGGAGGCTGAAGTTGGCGCCGAGCAGCCCGATGGGCCGCTGGTAGTGGGGCGGGCCCTCGTTGCGGCGGGCCGGCGAGACGTACGCGTGCGACGTGCCGAGTTCGCCGAGGAGTTCGCGCAGCAGGTCGGCGAACTCGTCGGGCGAGGCGACCTGTTCGACGAGCGGGCGGTACTGGTCCAGGACGGCGGGCCAGTCGATGCCGCACATGTCGGGGGCCCAGAAGTAGTCACGGATGATGCGGCCGGCCTCGTCGAAGGACTGCCGCCACTCGGCGGCCGGGTCGGCGTCGTGCAGGATCCGGCGCATGTCGATGTAGACCGTCGAGTCGCGGTCGCCGAGCTCGTTGGCGGGCAGCGCGGTGAGTTCGCCCTCGTCGTACACCACCAGGCGGGTGCCGTCGCCGCTGACCCGGTACCAGTCCATGTGCTGCACCAGCTCGGTCCGCTTGGACTTGGCCAGGTCGAAGTACTCCAGGGTGGGCCGGGCCGAGGGGTCGGTGGGATTGGTGAAGGTCTCGCCGAGCGCCCCCGAGATCGGCCAGCGCAGCCAGGCCAGGCCACCGCGTACGGGCTCCAGCGAGCTGTACTTCGACGCCGGCACCGGGAACGGGGTCACCCGGCTCGGCAGGCCCTGCGCCTCCACCGCGACCGGCCCGTTGCCGCCGTCGACCGGGTCCATGCCGCCGACGGCGGGGCGCCCCTCGACGGGCAGCGCGAAGGGGGACGGGGTGGCCGAGTTGAGCGGGACGAGATAGGGGCGGCAGCCCAGCGGGAAGGACAGGTCGCCGGTGTGCACGTCGTAGACCGGGTCGAAGCCGCGCCAGGACAGGAAGGCGAGGTAGCGGCCGTCGCGGGTGAAGACGGGCTGCTCGTCCTCGAAACGGCCGTTGGTGACGTCGATGACGGTCCGGTCCGCGAGCTTGGCGATCCTGATCTGGCGCAGCGAGCGGCCGATGCCCGGGTGCGACCAGGCCAGCCACGCCGAGCCCGGGGAGAACGCCAGGTCACGGACCGGGCCGTTGGCGGACCGGGTCAGTTCGGTGACCTCGCCGGTGCCGTCCTCCACGGCGGTGTCGACCAGCAGCAGCCGCCCGTCGTCGGCGGCGACCGCCAGCGTCCCGCCGTCCGGGGAGGAGACCAGCTCGTGGACCCGGCCCACCCGCCCGGTCGCCAGGCGCCGCCCGCCGCTGCCGCACGGCGGCCGGGTGGCGGAGCCGGCCGGGGCGGGCTCGGGGGCCTCCGCCGGCGCGGGAGCCGCCCGCCCCGGCAGATCGGCGATCTCGATGGCGTCCTCGCCCTCGGCGTCCGTGACGAAGGCGATCCGCCCGGTCTCGCCCAGCATCTCGGGGAGCCGGACGCGCGCCCCGGGCTCGTCGGCGATGGTCCGGGCGGGGCCGTCGCGGTGGGTGAGCCAGTAGAGGCTGCCGCGTACGCAGACGGCGCTGGCCCGGCCGGTACGGTCGCAGGCGACGGAGTCCAGGTGGGAGGCGGCCGGGACCTGGTAGGGACGCCGCCCCGCCCGCGGGCCGCCCAGCCGTACGTCGAGCCGGCGGGGCCCGGCGGTCCGGTCGGCGAGGTCGTCCACCAGCCACAGCCCGCCCGCGCACTGGTAGACGACACGGGAGCCGTCGGTGGCGGCGCTGCGGGCGTAGAAGTCGCCGTGGTCGGTGTGGCGGGCCAGGTCGGTGCCGTCGGTGCGGCAGGAGTACAGGTTCCCCACGCCCTCGTGGTCGGAGAGGAAGGCGATCCGGTCACCGACGAACATCGGGGACTCCAGATGGCCCCCCAGGTCCGGCACGAGCCGCCCGCAGGCTTCGCCCGGTGGGGGCACCTCCCAGCCGCCGGGCTGAGGGGCGACCCCCACCTCGCTTCGCTTGCCGTGCAGCCACAGCCGCCCGGTGGCCCCGCCCCGGTAGCGCTTCCAGGCGGCGGGCTCGTGCGGCGGGGTACCGGTGAGCAGGAGCGTGCGGTGCTCCCCCTCGACGTCCCGGACGGCGATGTCGGTGACCGGCCCCCACGGCAGGCGCCCGCCGGGACCGCCGTCGACCGGCACGTCGTAGGCCCAGGAGAAGTACGAGAAGGGCTGGCCGTGGGAGGAGACGGCGAGGATCTGCCCGTCCGGGGTCCAGCCGCGTACCCGCGTGTCGAAGCTGCCCCAGTAGGTCAGCCGGCGCGCCGGCCCGCCCTCCACCGGGGCGAGATGGATCTCCGGGTCGAGGCTGCGCCAGTTCGTGAACGCGATCCGTGTCCCGTCCGGCGAGAACCGGGGGTGCCCCACCCGGGTCCGGTCGGCCGTGATCCGCCAGGCCCGCCCCGGAGACGCGCCGGGCGGCCCGAGCGGGGCGACCCAGACGTCGTCCTCGGCGGCGAAGCACAGCAGATCGCCGTGGATGTGCGGGAACCGGAGGTACGCGCCGTCGCTCACTCCACCCATGGTTCGCGGCCCGCGGTGCCCGGGCAACTTTTCAGCCGCGGCGCGGCCCGGAGCGCGGCCCGGAGCGCCGCCTGGAGCGCGGCCCGGAGCGCCGCCGTCCGTCGCCGGCTACCGGAGGCACTCCCGTACCGCCCGGACCAGCGACTGGGCACGGGGATCGGCCGTGACGTTGCGCTGCATGCCGTTGGTGACATAGCCGAAGCCGATCCCGGAGCCGGGGTCGGCGAAGGCCAGGGAACCGCCGCGTCCCGGGTGGCCGAAGGAGCCGGGGGCGAGGAAGGGCGAGGCGGGGCCGTGCAGCATGTAGCCCAGGCCGAAGCGGGTGTTGACGATCAGCACGCGGTCCGGGCCGTCCGATTCGAGAGTACGGGCGGCGGTCAGGGTCGCCGGGGCGAAGAGCTTGTGGCCCCGCTGGTCGACGTCGCCGACCAGGGCCGCGTAGAACCGGGCCAGGGAACGGGCCGTCGCGACACCGGAGGAGGCGGCCAGCTCCGCCGCGCGGTACGCCGGGTCGTTCTCGTCCGGCAGCGGGTCGATGACGCCGAAGGCCCGCCGGGTCAGCGAGCCCGGATCCGCCCAGGCGTCCGCGACCGCGCGCCTGGGCCGGGCCCGCAGCCCCGCGGCGGCCGGGGCCGGCGGCTCCACCGGGGCCAGCCGGCCCACCCGGTGGGCCTGCGCCGCGGGCAGGCCCACCCACAGGTCCAGCCCGAGCGGACGGGCGATCTCCTGCTCCACGTACCGCCCGAGGGTGCGGCCCGTGGCCCGCAGCACCAGCTCGCCGACCAGCCAGCTGTACGTCATCGCGTGGTAGCCGTGGTCCGTCCCTGGCGCCCACTGCGGGGCCTGCGCCGCCAGCGCCCGCGGACCGCTGGTGCCGTCCACCGCCTCGGCCGGCGTCAGCGGACGGTCCAGCGCCGGCACGGCCGCCCGGTGCGCCAGCGCGTCCCGTACGGTGACCCGGTCCTTGCCGTGCGCCTTGAACTCGGGCCAGTACGTGCCCACCGGGGCGTCCAGGTCGAGCTGCCCACGCTGGTGCAGCAGCAGCAGACAGGCCGCCGCCACGCCTTTCGTGGCCGACCGGACCACCTGCGCGGTGTCCCGCTCCCACGGCCGGGTGCCCTCCGGGTCGCTCACCCCGGCCCACAGGTCGGCCACCGCGCGGCCGTCCCGGTAGACCGTCACGGCGGCGCCCCGCTCGCCCAGGGCCTCGAAATTCCTGACGAACGCATCCCGGACCGGCTCGAAGCCGTCCTCCACCGTTCCGTGGACGTCCACCATGTCCCGCGCTCCTGCCCTCGCCGACTCCCCCCATGGTGCACGGGCCGCCCGCGGGCATCGCAGCGGGGGCGGTGACAGTGATGTGAACGGCGGACACGAACGGGAGACGTGAACGGCGAGAACGTGGGACGCGCACGTGGGACGCGCACGAAAGGGGGCGGGTCCCGTCCCGGGCCCGCCCCCTCGCCGCACCGGCCGGTTACAGCGCCGGGTACGCGTTCTTCAGCAGTTCCTGGAACTGGGCGGAGAACCAGTGCCCGGAGAGCGGGGCGTTGGCCAGTGCCCCGGACATGCTGTTGCCGTTGCGGGCGTTGCCGGTGTACGTCGGGTCGCACATCCGGTCGAAGCCCTTGCCCTCGTCGTTGGCGATGGCGGTGCTGGAGCCGTCCGACTCACCCGGCGGCTTGGCCCACACATAGGCGTCGATCCCGCTGGCCGGAGCGGCCTTGGGACGCTCACCGAGACCGGCACCGGACTGGTTGCACCAGTTGCCGAGGTGGATACGGCGGTCGATGCGGCCACCGTTGACATAGGCGTCCACGCTGGTCGTCGGGCCCGCCGCGGTGGGCCGGGCGGAACCGCCCCAGCCGTTGCGGGAGGTGTCGATCAGCATGCCGATGTTGGAGTTGAAGCCCGCCGTGATCAATCGTTGGCGGAACGCCTGGGCGTACGACAACTCGTCGACGTAGCGGTTGTAGTCCACCCACTTGGACAGGCGGACCGAGGTGCCGCCCACCGTGTCGTTGATGGTGAAGTACGGCTCGGTCAGCGCACCGTAGTTGGCGGTGTTGGAGATGAAGCCGGTGACGTCGTCGACGGTGGCACCCGAGGCGTTCGCCGTCTGGTAGAGCAGGTCGGCCGCCGCGCCGAAGTTGTCGTCCCAGCCGAGCCAGCCGTGGTGGCCGACGTCGAGGTAGTTGTAGACGTTGGACAGCGCGCCCAGCTTGGCGAGCGCGTAGCCGACGCCGTTGACGTAGTTGCCGTTGGCCTTCATCGTGTCGCAGGCCGGGACGTCGGTCGGCCGGCCGCTGATGTTGGTGACCAGGTTCGGGATCGAGTCGATCTCGACGATGGTCACGATCCGCAGCGAGGAGTACTTCGAGTCGCCCAGGATCGTGGCGATCGGGTCGATGAACTCACTCTTGTAGCGCGGCAGTTCCGTCGCGCCGAGCTCTCCGTTGGAGGCGAGTGCGGCACAGTCCCGGCCGGGCAGGTCGTAGATGACCAGCTGGACGACCTCGTCCTTGCCGCTCACCTTCTGCGCCAGCGCGGCGTCCAGATGCGCCCGCAGGCCCATGCTGCTGCTCGTGCCCGCGATGGCCGCGATGCGGTCGAGCCAGACCGCGGTCGGCTGTTTGGAGATCGCGCTCCCGCCCGGCTCGGCGGCGGCCTTCGCGGACCACTCCGGGTTCACGTAGACATTGGCGCCCGCGTAGGGGTTGTCGGCCTTCGAGCCGGTCGGCGGGGTGGTCGTCGGGGAGCTCGTCGGCGAGGTGGTCGGCGACGACGTGCTTCCGCCGCCGTTGCAGGCGACCCCGTTGAGGGTGAACGCCGTCGGTGAGGTGTTCGTCCCGCTGTACGACGCGTTGAAGCCGAAGTTCGCCGAACCGCCGGTGGCCAGCGCGCCGTTCCAGGACACGTTCTTGGCGGAGACGGCCTTGCCGCTCTGCGTGAGAGCCGTGCTCCAGGAGTTGGTCACGCTCTGGTCGCCCGCGAACGACCACTTCAGCTCCCACGACGTGACGGCGGGGCCGGTGTTGGTGACCGTGACGGCGGTGGTGAAGCCGGTGTTCCACTGATTCTGAACCGTGTACGAAACCGTGCAGCCGGGATCCGCGGCCGCCGCGGTCCCGGTGAGCGCCGCGCTGGTGCCGATACCCGCTGCGGCGACCAGCATCGCACCGGCTGCTAATGCCGCCGAGCGACGGCGAGGTGGGGGAGCGCTTCTCATGTGACTGCCTCCGTGCGGTGAAGGGAGTTGTGCCGGAGTGCGTGATTCAGTTACATGCCCTTAATGATGGGAGCGCTCCCATGGTTAAGGTGTGTCCCGCCCATGTCAATGGTTGTCGCAGGATGACTCCGAGGACCGGTACGGGCCTGGCCCGTACCGGCCTCAGTACGTCGGGAAGTCCGAGGTGTCCACCGTCCAGGAACCGAACCGGACGGTCTCCCCGAAGACGAACTCCGTACGGGTCGCGTAACGAGCCCCGTCGGAGGACGGGCGCACATCGGACACGACCACGCCGGTGCCCTTGCGGGGGTCGACCAGGAGGTAGCGGGGGATGCCCATGGCGGGGTAGTCGCGCATCTTCTGGTCGTAGTCGTTGCTGTGGTTGCTCTTGGACACGACCTCGACCACGGCCTCGACCACGCTCGGGTCGACCGCGTCCCGGTCGTCGTCGAGGGCGTCGATGGGCAGGACCGTGACGTCGGGCCGCCGCAACGTGCCGATATCCACCCGCTCGATCTCGACGCCGCAGTGGGCGATGAGCCTGGGCCCGCTGGTGCCCCGGAGCTGATCGGCCAGTTGGTCCTGGATCAGCCAGGCGATCTTCTCGTGCCGGTTGGCCGGGCTGATCATCATGACGATCTCGTCACCGCTGATCTCGATGCCCCTTATGTCATCGGGAAAAAGCTCGGTGAGCTGGTCGGCGATGGCTCGGATCCGGGCGTAGTCCATGGGGCACGCTCCTGGCGTGGTCGAGCTGGTGCTACGGCGGCCAGCCTACCGGCGCTCCTGCCGGCAGGCCGGTCGCCGCTGCCTACGCCGCCGCCTACGCCGTCGCCTTCGCCGCCGCCCGGCCCGCCGTACGGCCGGAGAACAGGCAGCCGCCGAGGAACGTGCCCTCCAGGGAGCGGTAGCCGTGGACGCCGCCGCCGCCGAAGCCGGCGGCCTCACCGGCGGCGTACAGGCCGGGAAGGGGCTGGCCGTCGGCGGTGAGGACCCGGGCGGCGAGGTCGGTTTCGAGGCCGCCGAGGGACTTGCGGGTCAGGATGTTGAGGCGCACGGCGATCAGTGGACCGGCCTTGGGGTCGAGCAGCCGGTGCGGGGTGGCGGTGCGGATCAGCTTGTCGCCGATGTAGTTCCGGGCCCCCCGGATCGCCGTGACCTGCAGGTCCTTGGTGAAGGTGTTGGCGATCTCGCGGTCGCGGGCCTCGATCTCGCGGCGCAGCGCGCTCTCGTCGATCAGGTCGTCCTTGGTGATGGCGTTCATGCCGCGCACCAGGGCGCCGAGATCCTTCTCGACCACGAAGTCGACGCCGTGCTGCTTGAAGGCCTCGACGGGGCCGGCGGCGCCCGGAAGGGCCCGCTTGAGGACGTCGCGCACGCTCTTGCCGGTGAGATCGGGGTTCTGCTCGGAGCCGGAGAGCGCGAACTCCTTCTCGATGATCTTCTGGGTGAGCACGAACCACGTGTACTCGTGCCCCGTCCCCATGATGTGCTCCAGCGTCCCGAGGGTGTCGAAGCCCGGGAAGAGCGGCACCGGCAGCCGCTTGCCGGTGGCGTCCAGCCACAGGGAGGAGGGACCGGGCAGGACACGGATGCCGTGCCTGGCCCAGATGGGGTTCCAGTTCTCGATGCCCTCGGTGTAGTGCCACATGCGGTCGCGGTTGATGTGGTGGGCGCCCGCCTCCTCGGCGATGCCCAGCATCAGGCCGTCGACGTGCGCGGGGACCCCGGAGAGCAGCTTCTCGGGCGGCGTGCCGAGCCGGGCCGGCCAGTTGGCCCGTACGAGGTCGTGGTTGCCGCCGATGCCGCCCGAGGTGATGACGACGGCCTGCGCGGACAGCGCGAAGTCGGCCGCCACCTCCCGGGAGCTCGCCTCACCGCGGCCCACGCCGCTGGGCACGAGCACCTCGCCGCTGACACCGGTCACCGTGCCGTCCGTCGTGGCCAGCGCGGTGACCCGGTGACGGAACCGCAGCTCGACCCGGCCGCGGGCCACCGCCTCGCGCACCCGCCGGACGAAGGGGGCGATCACGCCGGGGCCGGTGCCCCAGGTGATGTGGAAGCGGGGCACCGAGTTGCCGGGGCCGGTGGCGAGGAAGCCGCCGCGTTCGGCCCAGCCGACCACCGGGAAGAACCGGATGCCCTGGGCGTGCAGCCAGCTGCGCTTCTCGCCGGCGGCGAAGTCGACGTACGCCTCGGCCCACTTGCGCGGCCAGTGGTCCTCCTCGCGGTCGAAGCCGGCCGTGCCCGCCCAGTCCTGGAGGGCCAGTTCGCGGCTGTCCTTGATCCGCATCCGGCGCTGCTCGGGCGAGTCGACCAGGAACAGTCCGCCGAACGACCAGAAGGCCTGCCCGCCCATCGACGCCTCGGGCTCCTGGTCCAGGAGGATCACCTTGCGCCCTGCGTCGGCCAGCTCGGCGGTGGCGGCAAGCCCGGCCAGACCTGCCCCGACGACGATGACGTCCGCGTCCTGCGCCATGGGATGTGCCGCCCTTCTCGTCAACTCCGACGTGTGTGCGAGAACGGTACGGTACCGGCCGGTAATCAGGCGAGGGTCCGCATGGAGGCCGTCCTTTCCCAGTGGCGCCACTGGTGAAACGTCACCGCAACGAAATACCGCTAACATCACGCCACACACCTGATCTTGCCCGGCCGGGAGGCCGAGGGGCCGCGACCTGAGGGGAGCCCGCGATCGCCATACGCATCTGGCTCAGCAGTGCTGGAGTAGCCACCACCGAGGTCATGCGCATGCTGCGCGACAACCCCGAAGCCGCGCCCGTCCGCATCTACGGCAGCAACGTCGACCCGGCCGCCCCCGCCCTCATGGCCGCCGACACCGGTGAGGTCGAACCCCGGCGCGTCGGCACCGACGAATACGCGGACTTCGCCCTGGATTTCGCCCGGCGGCACGCCATCGACGTGCTCATCCCGCCCCGCCGCCTCGACGCCCTCGCCTCCCGGGCCGAGGACTTCGCCGCCGTCGGCACCAAGCTGATGTGCTCCCCGGCCTCCGCGATCGACGTGCTGACCAGCAAGGCCCGGACCTACGAGGCGGCCCGCGCCGCCGGCATCCCGGTGCCCGACTGGCGGGTCGTACGCGACGCGGCCGGACTGCGGCAGGCCGTCGCCGAACTGTCCGCCGACGGCGACACGGTGTGCGTCAAGCCCGCCGGCGAGTTCTCCGCCTTCGGCTTCCGCATCCTCGACGACCGGCCGCTCAGCCTCCAGGACCTGCTGGCCGCGCCCCGGCCCGTCGCCTCGGTCGCCGCGGTCGCCGACGCCCTCACCCGGGCGGAGGACGAGGGCGAGAAGGTGCCCCAGCTGATGGTGATGCCGTACCTCGACGGCCCCGAGGTCAGCGTCGACTGTCTGTCCGCCCCCGGCGGCGGCCTGCTCACCGGCATCGCCCGCGCCAAGCAGGGCCGTTACCGGCTGCTCCTCGACGATCCCGCGTACGTGGACATCGCACGGCTGGTCGTCGAGCACTTCGGGCTCGCCTACCTGTCGAACGTCCAGCTCCGGCACTGGAGGGGCCGCCCCGTCCTGCTGGAGGCCAACCCCCGTCCCTCCGCCGGGATATTCCAGACCGCGTACACCGGCGTCAACCTTCCCTGGGCCGCCGTCCGCCTCATCCTGTCCGGCTCGGCCGGCCCGCTGGCCGAACCCTGGCTCGGCGGCCGCGTCGCCATCACCGAGACCGCCTTCGAGGTCGTCGAGCGCGCCCCGCTGTCCGTGGTCCAGGAGAGCGTGGCGTAGGGCGAGTTCGGGTTAGGCGCCCGCGAAGAGCATCAGGCCGATACCCGCCACGACCAGCGCCGCCGCCACGATCCGGGGCCGTCCCAGCCGCTCCTTGAACAGGACGGCCCCGATCACCGCCCCCGCGATGATCGACGTCTCGCGCAGCGCCGCGACCGGCGCCAGCTCGGCACGGGTCTGCGCCCACAGCACCAACCCGTACGCCAGCACCGACAGCCCGCCGCCGAGCAGCCCGCGCAGCGCCACCGGCCGCAGCTGCCCCAGCAGTTCACCGCGCCGGACGGCGAACGCGGCGAGCGGGATCAGCGCGCCCTGCAGGAGCAGCAGCCAGGAGACGTACCCCAGGGCGGAACCGGAGGCCCGGACGCCGACGCCGTCCACCACCGTGTACGAGGCGATGGTCAGCCCGGTGCCGACCGCGGCGGCGACAGCCGGCAACTGCTGCCGCCCGCCGCGCATCCCCCACAGGGCCGCCCCGGCCAGACCCACGGAGGCCACCAGCACACCGGCCGTCTGCCCGGCGTCCGGCACCTCGCCCAGCAGAACGGCGGCCAGCACGGTGACCACCAGCGGGGCGATACCGCGCGCGATCGGGTAGACCTGGCCGAAGTCACCGAGGCTGAACGACTTCATCAGCAGGTACTGGTACGCCATGTGGATCACCACCGACGTCAGCAGATACGGCCACGCCCCGCCCGCCGGCAGCGGCGCGAACGGCGCCAGCACCGCCGCACAGACCGCCCCGCCCCCGCCCACCAGCGTGAAGGCAAGCACCTGGTCCTTGATGCCGTGCGCGATCGCGTTCCAACTGGCATGCGTGATCGCCGCCACCAGCACCGCCACGACCACCACCGGCGTCACTCCCCGCCCCCTGCCACGCCCAGCACACAGCCGAACCGCGGACAAGGACGCGGACGCGGACGCGGAAACGGATGCGGCACCATGCCCCCGACGCTACCCACCCCCGCCAACGACTCACCCCACCCGCAGCACACCGCCGCCGGGCCGTGCGCGCGCGGCGCCGGGCTTGCGCCGAGCCGGGCACAGGCCGGGCCCGGCTTGCGCCGAGCCGGGCTGACGGCGTCGCCTTCACGGCGCGTCCGGCTGACGCCGGGCCGTGCGCGTGCGGCGTCGGCACGCGCCGAGCCCGGCTGCCGCCGAGCCCGGCTGACTACGTCGCCCGCAAGCGGTGTTGGGCTGACGCCGTGCCGCACCGGCTTGCGCCGCGCCGCCCTCGGGCCGTGCTGACGCGCCGGCTCGTCCCGCGCCGAGCCGGACGCGTGCCGCACGGTGCACGCCGCGCCGCGCCGCGCGCCGGGCCTGCGCTCAGGACGCTTTCAGCAGGGCCGCGACCATGGGGCCGGCCGAATCGCCGCCGTGGCCGCCCTCCTGGACCACTCCGGCCGCGGCTACGTCGTCGCGGTAGGCCGTGAACCATCCGTTCGGTTTGTCCTGGCCGCCGACCTCCGCCGAGCCGGTCTTGGCCCCGACGTATGTGCCGTACACGCCGCGCATCGCGGTACTCGCGGTCCCGCTGGTGGCCGTGAGGTGCATCATGGACCGCAACTGCTGCGCGGCGACGGGCTGGAGCCCGCGTGCGGACTTCGCGATCGTGCCCTTGATCAGCTTCGGGTCGACGATCACCGGCTGATGGAAGTACCCGGTGCGGGCGGTCGCCGCGATGGAGGCCATGTTGAGCGGGTTCATCTCTATCTGGCCCTGCCCGATCATCTCGGCGGCCTTCTCGTCGCCGCTGCCACCCGGCACGCGGCCGTCGAAGGTGGAGACGCCGGTGTGCCACTCCGGGCCGATGCCGAAGACGTCGCGTGCCTCGGTGGTGAGCGCGGAGTCGGAGATCGTACCGGTGAGGGAGACGAAGGCCGTGTTGCAGGACGAGGCGAAGTCACCCGCGAAGGTCGCGGCCAGGTCCGACTCGTACTCCACGTTGTGGAAGAGCTGACCCTGGGCGTAGTTGGCCTGCGCGGGGCACGGCAGTGGTTTGTCCGGGCTCGCGACGCCCTTCTCCAGCAGCGTCGACGCCGTCACGATCTTGAACGTCGAGCCGGGCGCCAGCTTGCCTTGGAGCGCGGTGTTGAAGCCCGTCGCCGGGTTGTTGGCCACCGCCAGGATCCTGCCGGTACTGGCCTGCAACGCCACCACCGACGCGTTCGGCCGCTGCGTCACCGCCTTCTCGGCCGCCGTCTGGATTCCCGAGTCCAGCGTCGTCCGCAGCCGGCCGCCCCTGCCCTTGCTCAGGACGTGCAGGGTCTGCCCGGCGTCCCCGGAACCGTCGTTGGGATTCACCCATGTCTCGATTCCCGCCGTGCCGCCCAGCCGGTTCCCGTACCGCTCCCGCAACTGCGTGAACACCGCGGCCAGCGACGGGTAGTCGGCGGGGTCCATGGCTCTGTCCTTGCGGTCCAGGATCGTCACCGGCGGCGCCGCGGCCTTCCCCGTCTCCAGGTACTCGCCCCGGGTCAGCTTCGGATGCACCACGGACGCCGTCCAGTCCACCAGGGCCTTGCCGGTGGTCAGCCCGCGGGTGACGATCAGCGAGGAGTCGTACGTCCAGGTGGACCGCTTGCCCTGGTACGACAGCGTCGCCTTCACGGTGAACGGGACCTTCTCGCCCGCCGCCCGCCCCGGCGTCAGCCGTACCGACGTCACGTGCGTCTGGCGGCGGTAGTCCTTCAGGGCCGCCGCGGCCGTCGTCGAGTCGTTGGTCAGCCCGGCCGCCGCTGTGTCCTTCCCCTTCGACCAGGCCGCCAGGAACGCCTTCGCGGTGTCGCGCACCTCGTCCGAGGTCGGCGGCCCCGTCCGGACCGGCGCGGCCGCCGTCGTACTCCCGGCCAGCCCGTTGTAGAGGTTGTAGACCCCGAATCCCGCTGTCCCCACCATCGCGGCGAACACCCCGCTCACAATGGCCGTCTTCGCACTACGGCGCATGCCGCCCACCCCTCCCCCGTGAGATAGCAAGCGCACTCTAGCCGCACAGCGCGGCCACAGTGTCGAGCCCCGGTAAAGACCGAATCTCGGTTGAGCCTCCGTGCCGCTCGCCCCGGCCGGGGCGAGCGGGATGAGCCCCGTCGTCACGAGAACGGGCTTCCACAAGCGGTCATCGAAATGGCTTCGCGCGCAGGCTCTCGCCGGCCTGGTCAGGACCGGCCGTGGCGGTGCAGCAGCTCGCGCAGACGCTTGAGCGGCCGAGGACCGTCCCTGCGCGGGTGACGTGGGCCGCCCTCCGCCCGCGGATCATCCGCCACGGCGTACCGCTTCCCGTATTCACCGAGGAACGCCTGCAACGTGGCCACAGCAGGAATGGCGATGAGGGTGCCGGCCGCACCGAGCAGCGCGGTGCCCGCGACCACGGAACCGAAGGCCACCGCCGGATGGATGTCCACGGTCTTGGACGTGAGCTTCGGCTGAATCAGGTAGTTCTCGACCTGCTGATAGGCCACGACGAACATCAGCACCCACACCGCGTACCAGGGGTCGACGGTGAACGCGACCAGCATGGGCACGGCACCGGCCAGATAGGTGCCGATGACCGGGATGAACTGCGACACCACGCCCACCCATAGGGCGAGCACGGGGGCGTACGGTACGCCCAGTACTGCCAGCATGATGTAGTGGGCGACCGTGGAGATCAGGGCCATCAGCCCCCGGGAGTAGAGATAGCCTGCCGTCTTGTCGACCGCGATCTCGAAGGCCCTGAGTGCCTTTGTCTGCTTGGCCGGTGGCAGCAGCGCGCACAGCGCGCGGCGCAGCCGGGGGCCGTCCGCAGCGAAGTAGAACGTGAACAGGAAGATCATCAGCAGTCGAAACAGACCGCCCAGCACGGAAGCCGAGAAGTCGAACACCCCGCCCGCGTGCTTCTGTACGTACGTCCGGAGCCAGTCGGAGCGCAACAATCGGCCCGGGACGTCGACCTGCGACAGATCCGTGTGGAACGTCCTGTTGATCCAGCCGATGACCGAGTCGAAGTACCCCGGGAAGTTCTCGGCCATGCCACGGATCTGACCCGCCAGCATCGAACCGAACAGCACGAGGAGCCCAACCGCCCCGAGGATCACGGCGAGACACACCAGGAACGCGGCCAGGCTCCGGCGGATCCCTCGGGATGTCATCCGGTCGACGCCCGGCTCGATCCCCAGCGCCAGGAAGAGCGCGATCACAATGCTGAGCAGCAGAACGGTGAGCCTCTGGAACGCCCAGCTGCCAAGCTGGAATGCGGCCACCATGGCGAGCGCAAGCACCATGGCACGCGGCAGCCACCTCGGCATCCGGTCGGTGCCCCCCGCCCCGCTGGGCGGGGATTCGGACGGCTGTGGCTCCTGGCCGGGGTCCGGCTGCGTCATCGACCGTCGTCATAGACCGTCGAAGCGGATGCCGAGCGCCACGCGCACTGTTCGGCGGACATCAATCGCCCCGTGCGGAGAGAATCCCGCCCGGAGCGTCTGCGTGACCCCTCGCACATGGGCTTGCGAGCAGACGCACAGACCATCCGCCTGCCGTGGGACCTCGGCTCACGAGCCCACACGGTCATCCGATGCGAACACGCACATATACCGGTCACGGGCCACCGTCCCTCACTTATAAATCAATTCAATCGGAATTCTGACAACATCCGGTCTGTCGCTCTCACGCTTCTTGTCCACCCTCTGCTGTGCCTTCGCGCAGCCCCCACCGGTGGTGCAGCCGATCAGTGCTGGGGGTGAGTGAGGCGGCCGAATTCGATGCGCACTTTGATGGCGTGGGATACCTCGACCACTCCTAGAACAATGGCGATGACGCCCAATGTCAGAGTGAGTGAGGCAATCGAGGTGAACGGCGAGACGATCAGAACGATGCCTGCCAGGGTGGTGATGATCCCGAGGAACAGCTGCCAGCTGCGGGCCGGTACATCTGGGGTGGAGGCTGCTGCGGCCGTCACCATAATGCCGCGTAGCAGCCAACTGAAGCCGATCCACAGAGCGAGCAGCAGAATCGATTGCAGTGCGCCTCGGAAGCAGATCAGCCCCAGCAGGATGGAGAGCGCACCCGTGATGAAATGCAGCACTCGAAGATGGCCAGGCACATGCGCGCCAAAGGCGCCGAGCAGCTGAAAGACGCCGGTGACCAGCAGGTAGATGCCGAAGAGTACGCCGACGACCCGCAGCGTTTCCTCCGGCCAGGCGAAGACCACGACGCCCAGGGCGATCGTGGCCAAGCCCACGGTGAGCAGGATCTGCCAGCCCATATTCGTCAAGGCGCCCAGGCCTTCGGCCAACGAGGCGTCCTGTGGCTCGGTAGCGCGCGGACGGCCGGCGCCTGAGGAATCGGAGGGAGATGTCATGTCGACTCCTCCTGCTCGAATGGTGTCGCCGGACAGTGCCGCTCCATCATCGCCCGCCCGCTCGCGTTTCGCCCGGCGGAGATGGGGCTTGCGCAGTGGCCGCTGCGGGCGGCGGTGAGGTCTTCCAGGAACGCGCCCAGCATGGGGGCTTGTGCGATCACTCGAATGGCGGGCCCCTGCCGTGTGTGTTCCCCTTGACGAGGGCCTCATTTCTTGCGAGCAATCGGAAAGGTAGGACCCATGACGGAGACGACGGACCGCATGACCCAATTGACGGATCGGGCGAAGCACGCACAGGAGCAGGTGGAGAGTGCCATCGCCAAGAACCGGGAGCAGCTGTCGACTGCGGTCGAACAGGCTCAGCGGGAGGCGGAACACCAGGCACAGCAGCTCCGCCGTGAGACAGCCGAACAGAAGGCCGCTGCCGCTGCGTCACTGGACGAGGCAAGGAGCAAATGGCAGGAGCATGTAGCGACGGCCAAGGGCCGCGTTCAGGAACGGAAAGCCGAGCATGACGTGAAGCGCGCCGAGCACAACGCAAACGATGCGGAGCACTATGCGTCGTTCGCGATCGACTACGCCGCCGCCACCATCATGGAGGCGGAATCTGCCTCACTGGAGGCGTTGCTGGCACGTGCGGAGGCCGAAGCCCTGGCCCACAGGTAGGAGTCGTCGGTCGTCGATCGTCGGTCGGCGACCGAAGACGACCAAGGAGAGCCAAGGACGACCGTTGCGGAGCGGTCAGGGGAACCCCGGCAGAACCGGGGTTCCCCTGCTAGATCCAGGTGTCGAGCCACATTCTCGCCCGCCAGGAATCCATCGGGATCGTCATGCCGGTGTAGAGCGGGAAGAAGTAGATGAAGTTCCAGACGATGAGCAGCACCAGGGTGCCGGCGCCCACCGCGCCCCACATGCGGCGGCGTTCGGTCGCGGCGGGGGGGCCGAGGATCGCGCCGAGCATCATGGCGAGGGCGAGGCAGAGGAAGGGGAGGAAGACGACCGCGTAGAAGAGGAAGATCGTGCGCTGCTGGTACATGAACCAGGGCAGGTAGCCCGCGGCGACGCCGCAGAGGATGGCGCCGGCGCGCCAGTCGCGGCGGAATGCCCAGCGGTAGAGGACGTAGAGCAGGGCGAAGCAGGCGGACCACCACAGCAGCGGGGTGCCGATGCCGAGGACCTCGCGGGCGCAGCCGGCGGTGGCGGTGCAGCCGTCGACGCCGTACTTGGGGGATTCGTAGAAGTACGAGACGGGGCGGCCGAGGACCAGCCAGGACCACGGGTTGGACTGGTAGGTGTGCGGCGAGACGAGATTGACGTGGAAGTCGTAGACCTGGGACTCGTAGTGCCACAGGCTGCGCATGACCTCGGGGACCCAGCTCATGGAGAACTGGTGGAGCGGGATCCGCAGGCCCACGAACGGCAGGGTGAAGTGGTCGGGGGAGAGGCCGGCACGGCCATGGGCCCAGGTGCGGTCGTAACCGCCCTTGGTGAAGAACCAGCCGGTCCAGCTCAACAGGTACGTGACGACGGCGACCGGCAGCAGCGCCAGGAAGGCCCAGCCGGCGTCCTTGAACAGCACCGAGACCCAGGGCTGGCGGGCACCGGCCAGGCGGCGGGCGGAGATGTCCCACAGGACGGTCATGACGAGGAAGGCCAGCAGGATGTACAGGCCGTTCCACTTGGTGCCGCAGGCGAGGCCGAGGCTGACGCCGGCGGCGATGCGCCAGGGCCGCGCACCGAGGCCGGTCCGGCCCGCGGCGAGGGCGTTGGGGCGGTCGTCGGGCAGTGCCGCAGCCAGCCGGGCGCGGGCCTTGTCGCGGTCGATGAGCAGGCAGCCGAAGGCGGCGAGCACGAAGAACATCACGACGAGGTCGAGCAGGGCCGTGCGGCTCATGACGTAGTGCAGGCCGTCGACCGCCATCAGGCCGCCGGCCAGGCAGCCCAGCGCGGTGGAGCGGAACAGCCGGCGGCCGATGCGGCAGAGCATGAGGACGGAGAGCGTGCCGAGGACGGCCGTCATGAACCGCCAGCCGAAGGGGTTCAGGCCGAACATCCACTCACCGGCGGCGATCACCCACTTGCCCACCGGCGGGTGGACGACGTAGGAGGCGGCAGGGGAGAGCGGGACGGTCTGGTGGGCGGCGAGGATCTGGTCGTTGGCCTTGTCGGGCCAGGAGCCCTCGTAGCCGTACTGCAGGAGTGACCAGGCGTCCTTGGCGTAGTACGTCTCGTCGAATATCACCGCGTGCGGGCTGCCGAGGTTCCAGAAGCGGATCAGGCCCGCGAAGAGCGCGACGAGCAGGGGGGCGCCCCAGCCCGACCAGCGGGCCAGCCGGTCGGCCAGTACCGGACTCAGGCCGAGCGCGGACCACAGACGGGTACCCGGTTCCGGGTACGGCTGGACCAGGCGGTCGCGTACGTCGGACCGGGGGCGGGCCACATGGCCGAAGCGCCGCAGGCGCCGCAGCCAGGGCGTCTGGGCGCTCTCCGGCGGGGCGGAGCCCTCGGCCCACTCGGCGTCCCCGGCCGCGGCCGGGGCGTGCTGCGGCTGCGTCGCGGTGTCTGCGGTGTCACTCGTCACCGGGCCATCGTAGGGAAGCCGGATGTGTGTGCGCTGAGTACGGTGCGAAGCCGTGTCTCAGGGGCCGGGATTTTCCCCGGCGGACCGGCCGCGTGCCGGGGGTGCCAGACTGGGGCCGTGAACAGCGCAGCCGAAGCCCCAGCCGCAGCCGCAGGCGTCCTCGTCCTGGCGGGGACCCCCATCGGCGACGTGGCGGACGCACCGCCGCGCCTCGCCCAGGAGCTGCTGGCGGCGGATGTGATCGCGGCGGAGGACACCCGGCGGCTGCGGCGCCTCACCCAGGCGCTGGGCGTCCATACGACCGGCCGGGTGGTGTCGTACTTCGAGGGCAACGAGTCGGCGCGCACCCCGGAGCTGGTGGAGGCCCTGGTGGGCGGCGCCCGGGTGGTGCTGGTGACGGACGCCGGGATGCCGTCGGTGTCCGACCCCGGGTACCGGCTGGTGGCGGCGGCGGTGGAGCGGGACATCAGGGTGACGGCGGTGCCCGGTCCGTCCGCCGTGCTGACGGCACTCGCGCTGTCGGGGCTGCCGGTGGACCGGTTCTGCTTCGAGGGATTCCTGCCCCGCAAGGCGGGTGAGCGCCGGGCCCGTCTGGCGGAGCTCGTGGCGGAGCGGCGCACCCTGGTGTACTTCGAGGCCCCGCACCGGCTGGACGACACGCTGGCCGCGATGGCCGAGGTCTTCGGCGCGGACCGGCGTGCCGCGGTGTGCCGGGAGCTGACGAAGACGTACGAGGAGGTCAGGCGCGGCCCCCTGAAGGAGCTGGCCGCGTGGGCGGCCGAAGGCGTACGCGGTGAGATCACGGTCGTCGTCGAGGGCGCCCCGGAGCCGGGGCCGGCCGATCTGGACCAGGCGGAGCTGGTGCGGCGGGTACGGGACCGGGAGGACGCGGGGGAGCGCCGCAAGGAGGCCATCGCGGCGGTCGCGGCGGAGGCGGGGCTGCCGAAGCGCGAGGTCTTCGACGCGGTGGTGGCGGCCAAGCGTGAGGCCGCTCCGGGTGCCTGAGCACGGCTGAGGGGGCGTGGCGGGGCGCGTATCCGGTCTAAACCGGGCGCACGGCAAAGGGCTGTTGTGGCCCTGGGGCCCACATCCCACATACAGCCCAAAACTGGGCCAAAACAGCGGAACCACTGCTGCGCGGGCCCGGTTACGGGGCGTTTGCTGGTGGTGGGAAGTCCCGTTCCGGACGCGCCGTCCGGGGGGCATCAGGAGCTGCCATGAGCGAGATCGTCGGCACCGGGCACACCCGCGACACCGGGTACACCCCGCACACCCCCCGTGCGGTGTGGGAGGCGTACGCCTTCGTCTGTGTCAGCTGCGGCCACGGCTGGGAGCAGTCGTACGAGATCGAGCACCACGTCGACCTCCACAACCACCCCTACGTCACCTACATCGCCGACGGCAAGCGCGTCCCGTCCCCGCTGACCCGGCCGGCGTGCGCGAACTGCGAGGGGCACCGGGTCCGCATCATGCGGGCCGGGCAGGTGTCCGGTCTGGCCTCCCTCGGGGAGCGGGCGGCCGGCGGGCGGGCCGTGCCCCCGAAACGGAACCGGAACCGGCACTGGTCGCCGCTGCACCTGCTGCATCGCCGCAGCAGGGAGGAGCCCGAGTCCGCGTGAGAGCGGGTTCCTAAGATCGGGGCATGCCCAAGTCGCAGTCGCAGTCGCATTCGCAGTCGCGCAAGAAGGACGACACGTCCGCAGCCCCGCCGCTGCCGGAGCCGCTCGCGGTGCCGGTGGCGGACTCGCACACCCATCTGGACATGCAGGGGGACACTCCGCAGGACGTCGGGGCGGCGCTGGCCAAGGCCGCCTCGGTCGGTGTGACCACCGTCGTCCAGGTGGGCTGCGACGTCGGCGGCTCACGCTGGGCCGCCGACACGGCGGGGCGGTACGACAACGTGTGGGCCGCCGTCGCCCTGCACCCCAACGAGGCGCCCCGCATCGTGCACGGCGACCCGGACCAGTGGTCCCGGCAGGGCGCGCGGCCGGCCGGCGGGGCTAAGGCCCTGGAGGCGGCGCTCGCCGAGATCGACACCCTGGCCGCCCTGCCGCAGGTGCGGGGGGTCGGGGAGACGGGCCTGGACTATTTCCGTACCGGCCCCGAGGGCGTGGCGGACCAGCAGCTGTCCTTCCGGCGCCACATCGACATCGCCAAGCGGCACGGCAAGGCCCTGGTCATCCACGACCGCGAGGCACACGCCGACGTACTGCGCATCCTGGACGAGGAGGGCGCGCCCGGCACCGTGGTCTTCCACTGCTACTCCGGCGACGCCGCCATGGCCCGGCTGTGCGCGGACAAGGGCTACTACATGTCCTTCGCCGGCAATGTCACCTACAAGTCGGCCCAGGACCTGCGCGACGCGGTCGCCGTGGCCCCGCCGGAGCTGCTCCTCGTCGAGACCGACGCGCCCTTCCTCACCCCGGTGCCGTACCGGGGCCGCCCCAACGCGCCCTATCTGATCCCGGTGACGGTCCGCGCGATGGCCGCCGTCCGCGGGGCGGACGAGGACGCACTGGCGGCGGCGCTGGGCGCCAACACCGCGCGGGCGTTCGGCTACTGAGCGCCGATCCGGTCCGAATCGGCGGGAACAGGCGGAAACCGGGTCGCACCGGGCGACACGCTGAGTAGTCGTACCACTTTGGAGAGTGACGGTCCCTCCGCTAGGGTCCCCCGTCGTGAACAGTTGGCGCGGCACTCACTGGCCGCCCCCGGCACCGGTCGCCGACCGGCCCGAGGCCGTTGTCGACGTGCCCCGGCAGGCGGCCCCTGCGCAGGCGGCCCCTGCGCAGGCGGCCCCTGCGCAGGCGGTCCCGGCGCAAGGGGTCCCTGCGCAGGCGGTCCCGGCCCAGGCGGTCCCTGCGCAGGCGGTCCCGGCCGATCCGGCGGGGCGTGCCGACGGCGGCCGGGCGGCGGGCCGCCGGGGACGGCAGCGGCGGCGGCAGCAGAAGCCGGACCCGCTGCGGCAGTTGCTGCCGCGGGCGCTGGTGGTGGCCTTCCTGGCGGGCGGCACCACCGCCTTCCTCGCCGGCGAGAAGACGGTCCAGCTCAGCGTGGACGGGGAGCCGCGCACCCTGGCGACCTTCGCCGGCGACGTGGAGGAGCTCCTGGAACGGCAGGGCGTCGAGGTCGCCGAACACGACATCGTCGCCCCGGGCCGTGACGCGGACCTCGACGACGGTGACGAGGTCGCCGTCCGCTACGGCCGCCCGGTCTCCCTCACCCTCGACGGCCGCAGCCGCCGGGTGTGGACCACCGCCCGCACGGTGGACGAGGCCCTGCGCCAGCTCGGTGTCCGCGCGGACGGGGCGTATCTGTCCGCCTCGCGCAGCGAGCCGATCGGCCGGCACGGCCTGGACCTGGACGTTCGGACCGAGCGCACCCTCACCTTCCTCGTCGACGGCCACGAGCGCAGCATCCGCACCAACGCCGCCACCGTCGGCGACGCGCTGCGCGAGGCCGGGATCGCCCTGTACGGCCAGGACACCACCTCGGTCGCCGCGGACTCCTTCCCGCGCGAGGGCCAGACGGTCTCGGTGATGCGGATCCGCGGCACCGAGGAGGTGCACGAGGAGCCCGTCCCGTACGCGACCGAGCGCCATGAGGACGGCTCGCTCTTCCAGGGCACCACCGCTGTCGACACCCCCGGCCGGCCCGGGGTCCGCCGGGTCACGTACGCCTACCGGACCGTCAACGGAGTGCGGCAGCGGCCCCGCCGGATCGCCGAGGAGGTCGTCCGGACGCCCGTCACCCAGGTCGTCCGGGTCGGCACCAGGGCCCTGCCGGCGTCGGTGGCCGGAGCCGACGGCCTCAACTGGGGCGGCCTGGCCCAGTGCGAGGCGGGCGGCCGGCCGAACGCGGTGGACGCGTCGGGGACGTACGGCGGGCTCTACCAGTTCGACGTCGGCACCTGGCACTCCATCGGCGGCAGCGGCCGGCCGCAGGACGCGCCCGCCGCCGAGCAGACCTACCGGGCCAAGAAGCTCTACGTCACGAGGGGAGCGAGCCCGTGGCCGGTCTGCGGCCGTAAGCTTTACCGGTGAGCAGCACCGACTCGGATCATCTCCTCGGCCCCACCGACATCCGCGAGCTGGCCGCAGCGCTTGGCGTACGCCCCACCAAGCAGCGCGGCCAGAACTTCGTCATCGACGCCAACACGGTGCGGCGGATCGTCCGCACGGCCGGGGTGCGGCCGCAGGACGTGGTCGTCGAGGTCGGCCCCGGGCTGGGTTCGCTGACCCTGGCCCTACTGGAGGCCGCCGACCGGGTCGTCGCCGTCGAGATCGACGACGTCCTGGCCGCCGCGCTGCCCGCCACCGTCGCCGCGCGGATGCCGGAGCGGGCCGAGCGCTTCACTCTCGTCCACTCCGACGCCATGCGGGTGCGCGAGCTGCCCGGGCCGGCGCCGACCGCCCTGGTCGCCAACCTTCCGTACAACGTCGCCGTGCCGGTCCTGCTGCACATGCTGGAGACGTTCCCGTCGATCGAGCGCACGCTGGTGATGGTCCAGGCCGAGGTGGCCGACCGCCTCGCGGCCGGGCCGGGCTCCAAGGTCTACGGGGTGCCCTCGGTCAAGGCCGCCTGGTACGCGGAGGTCAAGCGCGCCGGCTCCATCGGGCGCAATGTCTTCTGGCCCGCGCCGAACGTCGACTCCGGACTGGTGTCGCTGGTGCGGCGGGCCGAGCCGCTGAAGACCACGGCACGGCGGGAGGAGGTCTTCGCGGTCGTGGACGCCGCCTTCGCGCAGCGGCGGAAGACCCTGCGGGCCGCGCTCGCCGGATGGGCCGGGTCCGCTCCGGCCGCCGAGGCGGCCCTTGTGGCGGCCGGCGTCTCCCCGCAGGCGCGGGGCGAGGCGCTGACGGTGGAGGAGTTCGTGGCGATCGCCGAGAACAGGCCCGCCGCGGCGGGCTGATCGCCCCGCGCACCCGCCCCGCACCCGCCCCGCGCTCGCACCCGCACCGCACCCGCCCCGCGCTCGCGCCCACCGTCACCGCCACCACCACGCTAGGAGCACGCCCCGTGGTCACCGTCCGCGTCCCCGCGAAGGTCAACGTCCAGCTCGCCGTGGGCCCGCTCCGCCCGGACGGCTTCCACGACCTGGCCAATGTCTTCCTCGCCGTCGGCCTGTACGACCACGTCACGGTCACCCCCCTGGCAGCCGGCGCCCCCGGCGCGGGGGACCCGACGGGAGCCCCCACGGCCGACGGCCTCCGGATCACGGTCGAGGGCCCGGACGCGGAGCACGTACCGCTGGACGGCGACAACCTGGCCGCCCGCGCCGCTGTCGCCCTCGCCCGGCACCACGGCCTCGGCTCGCCCGCCGTGCACATCCACATCGCCAAGGACATCCCGGTGGCCGGCGGCATGGCGGGCGGCAGCGCCGACGCCGCCGGCGCACTGCTGGCCTGCGACACCCTCTGGGGCCTGGACACCCCCCGTGACGTACTCCTCGGCATCTGCGCCGACCTCGGCAGCGACGTCCCCTTCAGCCTCCTGGGCGGCGCCGCCCTCGGCCGGGGCCGGGGCGAGATCCTGACGCCCCTGGAGACCGGCGGCGACTTCTCCTGGGTCTTCGCGGTCGCCGACGGCGGCCTGTCCACCCCGGCCGTCTACCGGGAGTGCGACCGGCTGCGCGCCGACGCGGCGGTTCCCGAACCCGAGCCGTCCCCCGCGCTCCTGGAAGCCCTCCGCGGCGGCGACCCGGCCGCCCTCGCCGGCGCGCTCACCAACGACCTCCAGGCCGCCGCCCTGTCCCTGCGCCCCGCCCTCGCCGCCACCCTCTCCGCCGGCACCGACGGCGGCGCCCTCGCCGCCCTGGTCTCCGGCTCCGGCCCCACCTGCGCGTTCCTCGCCAAGGACGCCGAGGCGGCCGCGGGCGTGGCCGCCGCCCTCACCGCCTCCGGCACCTGCCGGGCGGTGCGGGTGACCTCGGGGCCCGCGCCGGGCGCGACGGTCGTCGGCTAGCTGAGTAGCCGTACTCAGCTGCCGGGCAGCCGAGTTGAGTAGGCCGGACCTGATGCCGGGGCGGCCGGTGGCGGGATCGTTCGGGCATGACGCCGAACATGGACGCACGGGCGGTCGCCGCCGCCACTCCCGCCGGGCGGGACCGGTACGTCGATCTGCTGCGGGTGGCCTCGCTGGCCACGGTGGTGCTCGGCCACTGGCTGATGGCGGCGGTGTCCGTCGGGCCGGACGGCACGGCCGGGGTGGGGAACCTGCTGGCGATCCGCCCGGCGCTGCAACCGCTCACCTGGCTGCTCCAGATCATGCCGGTGTTCTTCTTCGTGGGCGGGTTCTCGCACGCGCTGTCCTACCGGTCGCAGGCGCGGCGGGCGGGTGGCCAGGGCGTTTACGCGGCCTTCCTGCGGGCCCGGTTGCAGCGGCTGCTGCGGCCTACGGCGGTATTCACGGCCGTATGGGGTGCCGGGGCTCTGGCGCTGCAACTGCTCGGTACGGGCGGGGCGTTGGGGGAGGTCGCGGCCCGGCTGGTCGCGCAGCCGCTGTGGTTCATCGGGATCTATCTGGCGATGGTGGCCTTCACACCGCCGCTGCTGCGCCTGCACGAGCGGTACGGCTGGGGCGCCTTCGCGGGGCTGGCCGGCGGTGCGGCGGTGGTGGACGTGCTGCGCTTCGTCGGCGGGGTGCCGTACATACCGTTCCTCAACTTCGGGTTCGTGTGGCTGGCGGTGCACCAACTGGGCTTCCTGCGGGCGGACGGGCGGCTGCGCGGGCCGCGCGTCCCCGCCGCGCTGGCGGTGACCGGGCTGGCGGGGGCGGCGGCGCTGGTGGCGTTCGGCCCGTATCCGCTGTCGATGGTGGGGATGCCGGGGGAGCGGATATCGAACATGGCGCCGCCCACCTTCGCGCTGCTCTGCCACGGGCTGTGGCTGGTGGGCGCCGTCGAGCTGCTGCGGGGGCCGGCCGGGCGGCTGCTGGAGCGGCCGCGGGTCTGGCGGGGTGTGGTGGTGGCCAACGGCATCGCCATGACGGCCTTCCTGTGGCACCTGACGGCGATGCTCGCCGTGTACGCGGCCGTCCTCGCCCTCGGTCTCCCGCTCCCGGCTCCCGGCGGCGCCGCGTGGTGGGCGCAGGTGCCGGTCCGGATCGCCGCGGCCGTGGTGGTCACCGCGGTGCTGGTCGCCGTCTTCCGGTCCGCCGAGCGCTCGCCCGCCGAACGGCCTCCCGCCGAGCACCCTCCCGCTGAACGGCCTCCCGCCGAACGGCCTCCCGCCGAGCGCCCGCCCGCCGAGCGCCCGCCCGTGTCCCGTGCCGCTGTCCCCGCCGCCCGGCTGGGCGGCCCCGGCGCGGCCCTCGGCGTCACCCTGGCGCTGCTCGGTGTCCTGGGCCTGTCGGCGGTGGGCTTCGGCGGCCTCCTGGAGGGGCACTCCGCCGTCCTGATCGCGGTACGGATCACCGCGCCCGCCGCGATCGCCATGGCGCTCGGCGGCTGGGCCCTGGTCGAGGTCTGCGGAGGCGCCGGCGTCCGTCGGCGTACTCGGGCAGGTACCCGCCCGCATTAGGCTGGTAGGACTGTCCCTCCCCCGCGCGCATGGAGAAAAATGGCCGTCAACCTGGTCAACGTCGAGTCCGTCGGCAAGGTGTACGGCACCCGTACCCTTCTGGACGGAGTCTCGCTCGGCGTCTCGGAGGGCGACCGGATCGGCATCGTCGGCCGCAACGGCGACGGCAAGACGACCCTCATCCGGATGCTGGCGAAGCTGGAGGACCCGGACACCGGCCGTGTCACCCACCTGGGTGACCTGCGGCTGGGCGTGCTGACGCAGCACGACAGCCTGGACCCGGAGGCGACGGTCCGGCACGAGGTGGTGGGCGACAAGGCCGACCACGAGTGGGCCGGCGACGCGAAGATCCGCGATGTGCTCACCGGGCTCTTCGGGGGGCTGGACCTGCCGGGCTTCCCGCAGGGGCTGGACACCGTCATCGGGCCGCTGTCCGGCGGTGAGCGGCGCCGGATCGCGCTCGCCAAGCTGCTGATCGACGAGCAGGACCTGATCGTGCTCGACGAGCCGACCAACCATCTGGACGTCGAGGGCATCTCCTGGCTCGCCGCCCACCTCCAGGTGCGCCGTTCCGCCCTGGTCTGCGTCACCCACGACCGGTGGTTCCTGGACCAGGTCTGCACCCGGATGTGGGATGTGCAGCGCGGCGACATCCACGAGTACGAGGGCGGCTACAGCGACTACGTCTTCGCGCGGGCCGAGCGGGAGCGGATCGCCGCCACCGAGGAGGTCAAGCGGCAGAACCTGATGCGCAAGGAGCTGGCGTGGCTGCGGCGCGGGGCACCGGCCCGGACCAGCAAGCCCCGCTTCCGCATCGAGGCCGCCAACGAGCTGATCGCCGACGTGCCGCCGCCGCGCGACAGCGCCGAGCTGATGAAGTTCGCCAACTCGCGGCTGGGGAAGACGGTCTTCGACCTCAAGGACGTCACCGTCCAGGCGGGCCCCAAGGTGCTGCTCAAGCACCTCACCTGGCAGCTCGGCCCCGGCGACCGGATCGGGCTGGTGGGGGTCAACGGTGCCGGGAAGACCTCGCTGCTGCGGGCCCTGGCGGAGGCCGCGTACAGCGACGGGGACCAGCAGCCGGCGGCCGGACGGATCACGGTGGGCCGCACCGTGAAGCTGGCCTACCTCTCGCAGGAGGTCGGTGAGCTGGACCCGACCTGGCGGGTGCTGCAGGCGGTGGAGCAGGTGCGCCAGCGCGTCGACCTCGGCAAGGGCCGGGAGATGACCGCCGGGCAGCTGTGCGAGAAGTTCGGCTTCACCAAGGAGAAGCAGTGGACGCCGGTCGGCGACCTGTCCGGTGGTGAGCGCCGGCGGCTCCAGATCCTGCGGCTGCTGATGGACGAGCCGAACGTGCTGTTCCTGGACGAGCCCACCAACGACCTGGACATCGAGACCCTGACCCAGCTGGAGGACCTCCTCGACGGCTGGCCCGGCTCGATGGTGGTGATCTCCCACGACCGGTACTTCCTGGAGCGCACCACCGACCACATCCACGCCCTGCTCGGCGACGCGACGCTGCGCATGCTGCCGCGCGGCGTCGACGAGTACCTGGAGCGCCGCCGGCGGATCGCCGAGGCGGCCGTTCCCGCCCCGGCGCCGGCCGCCGCCGCCAGGCCCAAGGGCGGCGGGGACAGCCGGGCGGCGAAGAAGGAGCTGCAGAAGATCGAGCGTCAGCTCGACCGGATCGGCGAGAAGGAGGCCAGGCTGCACGGCGAAATCGCCGAGAACGCCACCGACTTCGGGCGGGTCGGGCGGCTGGACGCCGAGCTGCGCGCGCTCAGCGGTGAGCGCGACGAGCTGGAGATGCGCTGGCTGGAGCTGGCCGAGGACGCGTAGCAGTGGGGTAACGGTGCCGGGGTGACGGGCCGGTCTGTGAGTTTCCGGTGATACAAATGCCGCATGTCGCAGCCGCCCCCGCCCCCTCCGCCGCAGGGCCCCTACGGTCGGCCCGAGTTCCCGCCTTACCCCCAGCAGCAACAGCCGTACCCTCAGCAGCAACAGCCGTATCCCCAGCCGCCGCCGGCGCCGTACCAGCAGCAACCGCCGTACCAGCAACAGCCGTACCAGCAGCCCTACTACCCGCCCCCGCTGCCGCCGCAGCCGCCGCGGGGCGGCAGTGGCGGCGGCAAGGTGATCGGTATCGTCGCGGGAACGGCCGCCGCCGCCCTCGTCGTCGTCGCCGGGGTGTGGATCGCGACCTCGGGCGGGGACGACGGCACGGACCCCTCGGACTCCAGGGCGAGTTCCCGGGCATCCTCATCAGGTTCCTCCGGCGCCGGGATCAAGGCCTCGACCCTGTGGACCGCCGAGGCCGACCGGCCGCCCAAGTCCGAGTACGGTGCCGCGCTGCCCGACGTGTGGTTCACGGCCCGGGCGATCGTGAAGACCATGCCGGACTCGGTGACCTCCTTCGACATCGACAGCGGCCACCGGAACTGGTCGATACCCCTGTCCGGTCCGTCCTGTCCCGGCTCCAGGGAGTCGTCGGCCGACCGGATCGTGGTGCAGTACGGCACCGGGTGCTCCCGGGTGATGGCGATCGACATCGCCGGCGGCAAGAAGCTGTGGGACCACGAACTGCCGGTGGAGAACGGCCGTACGTCCTTCAGCTACGGGCAGATCGCGGTCTCCGGCGACACCGCGGCGGTGGCCTGGATCGGCGGCAGCAACGCCGCGTACCGGATCAGCACCGGCAAGCTGCTGTGGACGCCCAAGGACAACGCCGAGTGCAGCGACATCGGTTACAAGGGCGGCGCGAAGCTGGTCGCGGTCATCCAGTGCGGCACGTACAGCGACCGCTCGTACTACGTCCAGGGGATCGACGGCTCCGGCAAGAAGCAGTGGACCTGGCCGGTGCCCTCGCACAACGAGGTCAACAGCATCGTCTCCACCGACCCGGTGGTGGTCGGGCTGGCCGCCGGGTCGAGCTCGCTGCTGTCCGACGTGGTTCATCTGGAGGGCGGGAAGATGAAGTCCCGTATCTCGCTGGGCAACGCGGGCGCCGAGGCGAAGTACCGCATCGACTGCCATGTGGTCGGTGAGGGCCGCTGCCAGGACTACGCGCTGGACGACGACACCATCTACTTCACCACCAAGTCGCACTCCGGGAGCGGCAGCGACTCCTACGGCCGTACCAACGAGATCGCCGCCTTGGACCTGAGCACCGGCAAGCCCAAGTGGCTCGCCAAGCCGGACGAGGAGCGGGAGGTCACCATCGTGGGCCTCGACGACGGCGGGGACCGGGTGATCGGCTATCAGGAGGCCACGTACGACAAGCCGGGCCGGCTGATCGCCGTCGACACCTCGACGCATCAAGTCACGCCATACATGGAGCTACCGGACAGTGGGAAGGACCTGGAGGACCTGTTCTACTCCAGCGACTACCTGTGGATGTACAAGAAGCACTTCTTCATGACGGCGGCCACCGTCCGGGCCCTGGGCTCCAGCGGAGCCGACGGTTCCACCCAGAAGTCGGTCGCGGCATTCGGGTGATCATGATCGGACGGAAACGAACCGATTCGTGGGTGAACCAGCCAAGAAATACGGGAATTTCGGTAATGAGTGAAGGTTCTGACCAGTAGGGGGCGCAGAAAGTCGAACAAGCGTGTAGCTTGCGGGCCTGTACCCGGGCCCGGACGGAGGGCACAGCTGGGGCGCCGGGGAGGGCCGCGCTACGGCACGAGGGGGGACCGGCGTGGAGTCGGGCGAGGCCGGGCCTCGCCGCTCCCTGGGGGGGATGAGGGGAACGCCACATGGGCGTACGGCTTGTTGTGGTGGACGATCACCGGCTGCTGGCGGAGGCGCTCGCCTCGGCACTGAAACTGCGCGGGCACCGGGTGCTGGCGGCGGCCGCACCCGCGTCCGGGGCGGCCGAGCTGGTGCTGTCGCGGTCCCCGGAGGTCTGCCTGATCGGCACCGCCGCGCCGGGCGAGCCGGGCGTCTTCGACCCGATCGTACGGATCAAGAAGGAGCGGCCGGGGGTCGCGGTGATCGTGCTCGGGCCGGTGCCGAACCCGCGGGGCATCGCGGCGGCCTTCGCCTCCGGCGCCTCCGGCTACGTACGGCACGACGAGCGCATCGAGGGCGTCGAGCGCGCCATGGCCAAGGCCCGGGCGGGCGAGGTGGCGGTGGCCCCGGGACTGCTCCAGGCGGCCTTCGCGGAGCTGCTCAACCCGGTCGTGGAGCCCGACGACGAGGGCACCCGGCTGCTCCAGATGCTCACCCCCCGGGAGATCGAGGTGCTGGTCCGGGTCGCCGAGGGGGAGGACACCCGGCTGATCGCGGCGGGGATGCGCATCGCGCCCAGCACCGCCAGGACCCATGTCCAGCGCGTCCTGATGAAGCTCGGCGTCGGCTCCCGGCTGGAGGCCGCGGCGCTCGCCGCCCGCACCGGCCTGCTGGACCGGGCGGGCGGCGCGCGCGCGGATCACGCGCCGGGGACGGAACCGGGTCCGGCTGCGGGTCCGGCGGCCGGCCCGGTGGCGGGTCCCGCCTCCGGGCCGGGAGCGTTCCCGGGGCCGGAGCCCTCCTGAAGCGCCTCCGCCGAGGGCGGCGGGGGCGGCGGGCTGAGCCTGACCCAGAGCAGGAAGAGCAGGCCGAGCAGCAGCATGCCCAGGCCCGTCCACAGGTTGATGTTGATGCCCTGGGCCTTGTCGATGTCGGCGTCGGAGGCGGTGATGCCGGCGATGGTGACGATCACGCCGTACACCGTGAACAGACCGCCGATGATGCGGCGGATGTCGAAGAGCCGGGCCGCGGTGGCGGACCTGTGCTCCAGTTCCTCGACTTGGTGCTGGTAGTCGAACTCGCTGTGTTCGCTGTGTTCGCTCATGTCGGCCTGCCTCAGAAGGAGAACGGGATGTAGCACACGGCGGCGAGCACCAGCGCGGACCAGCCGAGCAGTGCGGGCCTGCGGTACCAGGCGTCGTCGCCCTTGGCGGCGGGCTCGGCCATGCCGGGCGAGGTGGTGCCGTAGACCAGGCCGGCCAGTTCCTCGGCGGGCTTGGGCCGGGTGAAGGCGCTGACGATCACCATCACCACCGCGCCGACGACGAAGGCCACGATCGCCGAGACGAAGTTGGCGCCCTGGTCGCTCGGGATGCCGATGACGCCCTGCTTGTAGAGCCAGAAGTAGTTGATCATCGCCGCCACGGTGCCGCTGAGCAGCCCCCAGAAGCCGGAGGCCGGGGTGGTCCGCTTCCAGAACATGCCGATGATGAAGACCACGAACATCGGCACGTTGAAGAACGAGAACAGCGTCTGGAGGTAGGCCATGATGTTGCTGAAGCTGGACGCCAGGAACGCGGTGCCGATGCTGGCCAGCACGCCGACCACGGTGATGATCCGGCCGAAGCGCACGTAGTACGCGTCGGGGCGGTCCTTCCTGATGTACGCGCCCCAGATGTCGTTGGTGAAGACGGTGTTGAAGGACGACACGTTCGCCGCCATGCCCGCCATGAAGGCCGCCAGCAGGCCCGTCACCGCGATCCCCAGGACGCCGTTGGGCAGCAGGTCCTGCATGAGCAGCGGGATCGCGTCGTTGTACGTCAGGTCGGACCTGCCGGTGCCGATCTCCGGCGCGAGCACGGCCGCGATCAGACCGGGGACCATGACGATGAACGGGATGAAGATCTTGGGGAAGGCGGCGATGAGCGGGGTGCGCTGGGCGGCGGACAGGTTCTTCGCGGACAGCGCGCGCTGCACCTCGGCGAAGTTGGTGGTCCAGTAGCCGAAGCTGAGGACGAAGCCCAGACCCAGCACGATGGTGAGCCAGTTGGCGCCCAGCGGGTTGGGATCGCCGATGCCGGTGCCGCCCCAGGCGCTGGTGAAGTCGCTGCCGTGCGAGGCGTCCAGTTTGTCCGTCAGCCCGCCCCAGCCGCCGACGCGTTCCAGGCCGACCACCGTCAGCGGGATGAGCGCCGCCAGGATGACGAAGAACTGCAGCACCTCGTTGTAGATCGCCGAGGACAGGCCGCCGATGCTGATGTAGACGAGGACGAAGAACCCGGCGACGACGATGGCCACCCACTGCGGCCAGCCGAGCAGCGCCTCGACCACGATGGCCAGGGCGTAGAGGTTGACCCCCGCGATCAGGACGGCGGCGCAGGCGAAGAGCACCGAACTGAGCAGGTGCGCGCGCCGGTCGAAGCGGTGCAGCAGGAACTCGGGTACGGACCGGACCTTGGAGCCGTAGTAGAACGGCATCATCACCAGGCCCAGGAACACCATCGCCGGGATCGCGCCGATCCAGTACCAGTGGACGGTGTAGACCCCGTACTGCGCCCCGTTGGCGGCCATGCCGAGGATCTCGGTGGCGCCCAGGTTGGCGGCGACGAAGGCCAGACCTGTGACCCAGGCGGGCAGCGAGCGGCCGGACAGGAAGAAGTCCAGGCTGGTTTTGACGCTGCGTCTGGCGGCGAAGCCGATGCCGAGGACGACGACGAAGTAGATCGCCAGGATCGAGTAGTCCAGCGCGTTGGTGGGCAGCCGCAGCTCGTCGGCCAGGTAGTGCATGGGCAAATCCCTCCCCGAAATGTTGAGTGATTGACGCAACTGTTGCCTTGTGGTTAATTGTGTTTGTTTATGTTGGATGAGTGTGGTCGGCAACACGGGCAAGGAGCTCTCGCGGTGAAGAAGACGACGACCCGGCTCGCCGACGGTCGTGAGCTGATCTATTACGACCGCCGGGACGACGCCGTACGCGAAGCGGTGGACCACCGACCGCTCGACCCGGTCTCCACGGCCTCCGAGGTCCGCCGGGACCCCCTGCTCGGTGACTCCGTGGCGGTTGCCTCCCATCGCCAGGGCAGGACCTATCTCCCGCCCGCCGACGAGTGCCCGCTCTGCCCCTCCCGCAACGGGCGGCTCAGTGAAATTCCCGACACGGACTACGACGTCGCGGTCTTCGAGAACCGCTTCCCCTCACTCAGCGGCGACGCGGGCCGCTGCGAGGTGGTGTGCTTCACCTCCGACCACGACAAGTCCTTCGCCGACCTCAGCCCCGGCCAGGCCCGCCTGGTCCTGGACGCCTGGACCGACCGCACCGCCGAGCTCTCCCAGCTCCCCGCCGTCGAGCAGGTCTACTGCTTCGAGAACCGCGGCAAGGAGATCGGCGTCACCCTCGGCCACCCGCACGGCCAGATCTACGGCTATCCCTTCGTCACCCCGCGCACCGAGCTGATGCTCCGCTCCCTGGAGCAGCACCGCGAGGCCACCGGCGGCCGCAACCTCTTCGACGACACGGTCGAGGCCGAGCGCGCCGACGGCTCCCGCATAGTCATGGACACCGCGCACTGGACGGCCTTCGTCCCCTACGCCGCCCACTGGCCCTACGAGGTCCACCTCTACCCCAAGCGCCGGGTGCCCGACCTGCTCGGCCTCGACGAGGAGGCCCGCGCCGAGTTCCCGGCCGTCTACCTGGAACTGCTGCGCCGCTTCGACCGGCTCTTCGGGGCCGAGTCCGGGACCCCGTACATCGCCGGCTGGCACCAGGCGCCCTTCAGCAGCGAGCTGCGCCGCGAGTTCGCCCTCCACCTGGAGCTGTTCACCATCCGCCGCACCGCGGACAAGCTGAAGTTCCTGGCCGGCTCGGAGTCCGGGATGAGCGCGTTCATCAACGACGTGCCGCCGGAGGCCGCCGCCGCCCGGCTGCGGGAGGTCGCGTCCGGATGAGCCGTACGACCCGTATGAGCGCGTTCATGGAAGGCTCTCAGCGGCACCTCAGATCCCCCGGTTACGGTCGGCGGGACACCGGCAGCGGAAACAGCAGAGAGGCAGCGGCCCAGTGAGCGACACCCCGGGTACGAAGAAGGTCCTGGTCACCGGCGGCGCCGGTTATGTCGGCAGCGTCGTCGCCCGGCACCTGCTGGAGGCGGGCCACCGGGTCACCGTGCTGGACGACCTGTCCACCGGCTTCCGGGCCGGTGTGCCCGAGGGCGCCGTATTCGTCGAGGGCCGCATCCAGACCGACGCCGCGCGCGTCCTGGACACCCCGGACGACCCCTACGACGCCGTGCTGCACTTCGCGGCCTCCTCCCAGGTCGGCGAGTCCGTGACCGACCCCGAGAAGTACTGGCGCAACAACGTCGCCGGGACGCTGGAGCTGCTCACCGCGATGCGCGGGGCGGGCGTGCGCACACTGGTCTTCTCCTCCACCGCGGCCACCTACGGCGAGCCGAAGACCGTCCCGATCACCGAGGACGAGCCGACGCTGCCCACCAACCCGTACGGTGCCACCAAGCTCGCCGTCGACCACATGATCACCGGCGAGGCGGCCGCCCACGGCCTGGCCGCGGTCTCGCTGCGCTACTTCAACGTCGCGGGCGCGTACAAGGGTTCAGGCGAGCGCCACGACCCCGAGTCGCACCTCATCCCGCTCGTCCTGCAGGTGGCCCAGGGCCGCCGCGCGGCCATCTCGGTCTACGGCGACGACTACCCCACGCCCGACGGCACCTGCGTCCGTGACTACATCCATGTCGCCGACCTCGCCGAGGCCCACCTGCTGGCCCTGGACCACGCGACCGCCGGTGAGCACCTGATCTGCAACCTGGGCAACGGCAACGGCTTCTCCGTGCGCGAGGTCGTCGAGACGGTCCGCCAGGTCACCGGCCACCCCGTCCCCGAGGTCGCCGCCCCGCGCCGCGCCGGCGACCCGGCGGTGCTGGTGGCCTCCGCCGAGCGTGCGAGGCAGCGGCTGGGCTGGAAGCCGTCACGGGCCGATCTGGCCGGTATCGTGCGCGACGCCTGGGAGTTCACGCAGAAGCTGGAGAACAACCGATGACGACAGCGGAGACCTTCCGTGAGGTGTACGGAGCCGAGCCCGAGGGCGTCTGGGCGGCGCCCGGCCGGGTGAACCTGATCGGCGAGCACACCGACTACAACGACGGCTTCGTCATGCCGTTCGCGCTGCCGCACACCACCGTCGCGGCGGTGGCCCGGCGCACCGACGGGCGGCTGCGGCTGCACTCCGCCTCCGGTGACGTGAGCGCGGGCATCGTCGAGCTGGACCTCGGCACGCTGACGCCGGACGCGCCCGTCGAGGGCTGGGCCGCCTATCCGGCGGGTGTGGTGTGGGTGCTGCGCGACGCCGGGCACGCCGTCACCGGCGCGGACATCCACTTCGAGTCCACGGTGCCGGTCGGCGCCGGACTGTCGTCCTCCGCCGCCCTGGAGGTCGTCACCGCCCTGGCGTTGAGCGACCTGTTCGGACTCGGCCTGGAGCCCTGGCGGCTCGCCCGGCTCTGCCAGCGGGCCGAGAACGTCTATGTCGGCGCCCCCACCGGCATCATGGACCAGACCGCCTCCGCGTGCTGCACCGCCGGCCACGCGCTGCACCTGGACACCCGGGACCTGGCACAGCGGCAGATCCCCTTCGACCTGGCCGCGCAGGGCCTGCGGCTGCTGGTGGTCGACACCCGGGTCAAGCACTCCCACAGCGAGGGCGAGTACGGCAAGCGGCGGGCCGGCTGCGAGGCCGCCGCGGCGGCCCTGGAGGTCGAGGCGCTGCGCGACGTCCCCTACGAGGGCCTGGACGCCGCCCTCGCCAGGCTGGACGACGAGGAGCAGCGCCGGCTGGCCCGGCATGTCGTCACCGAGAACCACCGGGTCGAGGAGGTCGTACGCCTCGCGGTGGACGGCAGCCCCGCCGGCTACCGCGCCATCGGCCCGGTCCTCACCGCGGGCCACGCCTCGCTGCGCGACGACTTCCGGGTCTCCTGCCCCGAACTGGACCTCGTGGTCTCGGCGGCCAACGAGTCCGGCGCGCTCGGCTCCCGGATGACCGGCGGCGGTTTCGGCGGCTCCGCGATCGTGCTGGTCGAGGACGACGCGGCGGAGAAGGTGACGGAGGCGGTGCTCGCGGCCTTCGCCACGGCCGGATTCCGTACTCCCCGTGTTTTCAGTGCAGTTCCGGACGAGGGTGCGCACCGACTGACCTGAACCGATCGCCATTAGCAACAAAAGGCAACTCCATCAAGCAAGTTTTGCCATTGAGGAGCCTTTGTCGGCCCCTGCCTCTACGCTTTTTCACAGCGTCGGTGGGGGCCGACGCTTGCATCAGGGGGCGAGACACAAGGGTTCGGCACCTGGAACGGGGTAGGCAGCCCGGTACGGCGGCGGTCGTACGGAGGTTGCGGTGCACGACCCCCCGCTCCGGGTGCCGGATCCTCCGTGGACCCCGCCGCCACCGTGGGGGGAATGGCAAATGCCGGGAGTGGGGCCCGTGGGACGGATTCGCGTTCTCGTCGTCGACGACCACCGTATCTTCGCCGAATCGCTCGCCGCGGCCCTCGCGGCCGAGCCCGATGTGGACGTATCGGCCGCAGGCAGCGGCCCGGCGGCCCAGCGGTGCCTGGAGCGCGGTGCGGCCGAAGGCCGCCGTTACGACGTACTGCTGGTCGACGCCGACCTCGGAGCCGCCGCCAGGGTGCCGGAGCCCCGGCAGCCCGAGCCGCTCCGGGCGGTGGGCGCCGACGGGCAGGTCCCCATGGTCGACGGCATAGCCCTGGTCGAGCGCATCCGCGTCGACCATCCGGCCACCCGTACCGTGGTCCTCGCCGAACGCGACGACGCCCGCCGTGCCGCCCGCGCCCTCCAGGCCGGGGCCTCCGGCTGGGTCGCCAAGGACTGCTCGCTGTCCCGGCTGCTGGCCGTCATGCGCGGGGTGCTGCGCGACGAGACGCATCTGCCGCCCGCCCTGCTCACCGGCGTACTGCGGGAGTTGACCGCGGCCCGGCGTCATCGCACCGAGAGCGAACGGCTGGTGGAGTCGCTCACCCCGCGCGAGCAGGAGGTACTGCGCTGCATGGTCGCGGGACTCGGACGCAAGGCGGTGGCGGAACGGCTCTATCTCTCCCCGCACACCGTCCGTACCCACATGCAGAACGTGCTGGGAAAGCTCGGCGTGCACTCCACCCTCGCCGCCGTGGCCCTGGCCCGCCGGGCCGGGGTCGGGCCGGCCGATCTGGCGGTGAAGGCGGGCGCGTCCGGCGCGTGACATGACGCGGGGCGGCGGCCCGCTCTCCCCGCGAACGGGGAGAGCGAGCCGCCGGGTCACCGATGGAACCGGTGCTCAGTTGCCACCCTCGGCACTGTTGTAGCTGCTGGCGTCCCAGCTGGAGTTGTCGCTCTTCCAACTGGTCTCGCTGCTGTTGCTGTTGCTGTTGCCGCTCTCACGACCGTTCTCGCGGCTGTTGCTGTTGCCGTTCTCACGGCCGTTCTCGCGGCTGTTGCTGTTGCCGTTTTCGCGGCCGTTGCCGTTGCCGTTCTCACGGCCGTTCTCGCGGCTGTTGCTGTTGCCGTTTTCGCGGCCGTTGCCGTTGCCGTTCTCACGACCGTTCTCGCGGCCGTTGCCGTTGCCGTTGTCCCGGCCGTTGTCACGACCGTTCTCGCGGCCGTTGTCCCGACCGTTCCCGCGCCCGTTGTCCCGGCCGTTCCCGCGCCCGTTGTCCCGGCCGTTGTCACGCCCGTTGTCCCGGCCGTGGTCACGCCCGTTGTCGCGGCCGTGGTCGCGGCCGTGGTCCCGGCCGTTGTCGCGCCCGTCGTGGTCGTCGTGCTGGTCCCGGAAGCGGCAGTAGCGCGGCGACGGACCGATGTTGCTGATGTAGCGCGCCGAGGACCAGGCCCAGTAACCGTTGGCCAGCTTGTACCACTGCGAGTTGCCGTCGACTTCCTCCCCGTACACCTTGCACTGGATCCAGACGTTCGCACCGCGCGGCAGCGTGCCGAGGATGCGGGAGTCGGTGCTGGGGGCGGAGCGGATCCGCAGGCCGATGCGGGAGATGACCCGGCCCTGGTAGTACGTCCGCTGCGAGTAGGCCACCGAGGACGCGGAGGACATCGCGCCGGAGAGGTCGGGGCTACCGGCGTCGGAGGCGTCCGGGGCGTCGACGCCGCCGGGCAGCGACACTTCGTCATTGAAGTCCGGCGCGACGCCGTCGTCGGAGAGGTCGGGGGACGTGACCTCGGGACCGTTGCCCTGGGGCCCGTCGTCCGCGAACGCGGCGCCCGTGCTGCCGAATGCGAGCGCCGTGGCCAGAACGCCGGTGGCGGTCGCGCTGGCTATCTTGGTCAGGCTCATCTGCAGAGTCATCTGCATCTCCAATGTTGGAGAGGGACCCGGCGAGGGTCCGCAATGGAAACCGGCGCCGGATTGAGCTCAGTAGCGCGCCGGGTGCCGCAAAAGTGACCGGTTGGTCCTTATGTGGCCTTCACACCGCTTACGCTAGGTCGGGTACTGTGAGTGTGCAAACGGTGGCGTTGTGTACACACCCACCAAGATCGGGAATCAGCCCGGCAGGTTGTCGAAGGGGGCCGTCAACTGCCGCAGCAGGCCTGCCAGTTCGTCGCGCTGCCGATCGGAGAGCTCGGCCAGGATCGCCCGCTCCTGAGCCAGCAGTCCGGCCAGTGCCTGATCGGCCCGGTCCTGGCCCTCGGGGGTCAGCCGCACCAGTACCCCGCGCCTGTCGGTGGGGTCCGGCAACCGCTCCACGAGTCTTTTTTTCGCCAGCCGGTCGATGCGGTTGGTCATCGTGCCCGATGTGACCAGGGTCTGGGTCAGCAGCTGACCTGGCGAGAGCTGGTACGGGGCCCCGGCGCGGCGCAGCGAGGTCAGTACGTCGAACTCCCACGGCTCCAGGCTGTGCTCGGAGAACGCCAGTCGCCGGGCCCGGTCCAGATGCCGGGCCAGCCGGCTCACCCGGCTCAGTACCTCAAGCGGTTCAACGTCGAGGTCGGGGCGCTCTCGGCGCCATGCAGCGACCAGACGGTCGACCTCGTCCTCCATGGAGATCAGTGTAGTGGTTCTGTTGACATGAAGTCTCTTGACATCAAGAGATTAATTGCGGGAGCGTGTGGGCAATGTCGGGCGCAGGACCAGATTCTGTCTTGACGAGGGAGTTCGAACATGCAAGCAGCAGCGCGTTGGGATCCTGAGCAGTATCTCCGCCATGCCACCCACCGCACCCGACCTTTCCATGATCTCCTCGCCCGCATATCCGAGCTGCCCGGCGCCGGGCCCCGCATCGCCGACGTCGGCTGCGGTCCGGGCAATGTCACCGTCCTGCTCACCGACCGCTGGCCCGACGCCCGGGTGACCGGCTACGACAGCTCCCCGGACATGCTGGAGGCCGCGCGGTCCTACCAGGGGCCGACCCCCGGCGGCGGCAGCCTGGACTTCGCCCCTGCCGACGCCGCCCACTGGACCCCCGGGGAGACCTTCGACCTCGTGGTCTCCAATGCCGCGCTCCAGTGGGTCGAGGGCCACGCCGACCGGTTCCCGGTCTGGTACGACCACCTCGCCCCCGGCGGCACCCTCGCCTTTCAGGTGCCGGGCAACTTCACCTCGCCCAGTCACGCCCTGCTCGGTGAGCTCTGTGACGCCCCCCAGTGGCGCGACCGCCTCGGCGACGGCCACGGGCGGCGCTATGTGCACATCCTCGAACCCGCCGGCTATCTCGAACGCCTCTCGGAGCTGCCCGGCCTGGCCGGTGAGCCCGACGTGTGGGAGACCACCTACGTCCAGCTCCTCCAGGGCGAGGACCCCGTCCTCGAATGGACCAAGGGCACCGCCCTGCGGCCCGTCCTCACCGAACTGGCCGACGATCCCGCCGCCCGCCGTGAGTTCCTCGCCCAGTACCGCGACCTGCTCCGCAAGGCCTATCCGGCGGGCCCGCGCGGCACCGTCTTCCCCTTCCGCCGCATCTTCGCCGTCGTACGAAAGGCTGCCGACCAGTGACCCGGACCCCGGGGATATCAGCCGTCGACCATGTCCAGCTCGCCGCCCCGCCCGGCAGTGAGGACGTCCTGCGTACGTACTACGCCGGCGTCCTGGGCCTCACCGAACTGCCCAAGCCGCCCGTCCTGGCCGCCCGTGGCGGCTGCTGGTTCGTCACGGCCGACGGCCGCGTCCAGCTGCACCTGGGGATCGAGGAGGCCTTCCGGCCCGCGAGGAAGGCCCACCCGGGCCTGCGGGTGACCGGCATCCACGACTTCGCCGAACGGCTTCGGGTGCGCGGGGCCGAGGTCGTGTGGGACCACGACCTGCCGGGACATGAACGCTTCTTCTCCGAGGACCCGGTCGGCAACCGGCTGGAATTCCTCGAACCGGCCGCCCCGGAGAGCTGACAGGGGGCAGCTGACAGGGGGCAGCGGAAACGCCAGAGGGCCGGTCTCGTCCGAGACCGGCCCTCATGTCTTTCGGTGGCCTATGAGCCGCGGCCGGGGCTCCAGTCCCGACAGCCCGTTCCAGGACAGGTTGACCAGGTGGGCCGCGACCTCGGACTTCTTGGGCTTCTGGGTCTCCAGCCACCACTGCCCGGTCAGCGCCACCATGCCGACCAGCGCCTGCGCGTACATCGGTGCCAGCTTGGGGTCGAAGCCCCGCTGCTTGAACTCCATGCCGAGGATGTCCTCGACCTGGGTCGCGATGTCGCTGATCAGCGATGCGAAGGTGCCCGTCGACTGTGCCACCGGGGAGTCCCGGACCAGGATCCGGAAACCGTCGGTGTACTGCTCGATGTAGTCCAGCAGCGCGAAGGCCGCCTGCTCCAGCAGCTCGCGCGGATGGCCGCCGGTGAGCGCGCTGGTGACCATGTCCAGCAGACGTCGCATCTCGCGGTCCACCACGACCGCGTAGAGGCCTTCCTTGCCGCCGAAATGCTCGTACACCACGGGCTTGGAGACCCCCGCCTTGTGCGCGATCTCCTCCACCGACGTGGCCTCGAACCCGCGTTCGGCGAAAAGCGTCCGGCCGATGTCCAGAAGCTGCTCCCGGCGTTCCTTGCCCGTCATCCGCACGCGCCGGGCACGACGAGCCCCGGTACCCTCACTGCTTCTGCTACTGCCGTCGCTCACGCGTCAATCATGCCGCTTCACTGACACTTTCCTTGCGGCGGCCCGCGATACGGTCAGCGGTCGGCCAGCGCACATCCGTCGCCCAGCCCAGCTGTTCGAACCAGCGGATGATCCGGGCGCTGGAATCGATCTGCCCGCGCAGCACGCCGTGGCGGGCCGAGGTGGGGTCGGCGTGGTGCAGGTTGTGCCAGGACTCGCCGCAGGACAGCACGGCCAGCCACCACACGTTGCCCGACTTGTCGCGGGAGCGGAACGGCCGCTTGCCCACCGCGTGGCAGATCGAGTTGATCGACCAGGTCACGTGGTGCAGCAGGGCCACCCGGACCAGCGAGCCCCAGAAGAAGGCCGTCGCGGCCCCCGTCCACGACATGGTGACCAGACCGCCGACCAGCGGCGGAATGGCCAGCGACAGGGTCGTCCAGAACCAGAAGTCGCGGCTCACCCGGCGGATCACCGGGTCCTTGATCAAGTCCGGGGCGTACTTGTGCTGCGGGGTCTGCTCCTCGTCGAACATCCACCCCATGTGCGCCCACCACAGGCCCTTGAGCAGCGCCGGGAGGGTCTCCCCGTACTTCCACGGGCTGTGCGGGTCGCCCTCGGCGTCGCTGAACCTGTGGTGCTTGCGGTGATCCGCGACCCAGCGCACGACCGGTCCCTCGACCGCCATGGAGCCGGCGACCGCCAGGGCGATCTGCAGGGGGCGGTTGGCCTTGAACGATCCGTGGGTGAAATAGCGGTGGAAGCCGATGGTGATGCCGTGGCAGCCGAGGTAGTACATCCCCACCATCAGGCCCAGGTCCAGCCAGCTCATCCCCCAGCCCCAGGCGAAGGGGATGGCCGCGAGCAGGGCGATGAAGGGGACGCCGATGAAGAGCCCGAGCGTGATCTGCTCGATCGAGCCCTTCTTGTCGCCGCCCAGGGTGGCTGTCGGGAGCTGTGTTCCGGTTCCGGTTCCGGCCCCGGGGTCCCGGGACTCGGTGATCACGTCGTTCCGTGTGGTCATGGTGGTCCCTCGATGAACTCGGGAATGCGGGGGTTTGTGCCACTTTGCCTCTTCTACGGAACCGTAACCTACGGCGTCGTAAGTATGGCAGTGCGAAGTCTTCGCGAAGCAGAGGGGCACGTGTCGGCCGGATGGCCGTCCATGGGCTACGGGTACCCAGGAACATCGTCGCGTCCACATACCCGAGTGCGGCATAGTGGTGCCGCACGCACGATGATCCGCCGTGGTGTAATGGCAGCACTGAGGGTTTTGGTCCCTTAGGTCCGGGTTCGAATCCTGGCGGCGGAGCTCGGACGGGGTGCGGACACAGGCACTCAGTACCGGTCTCTCCCGGTCTTCGGCGGTCACCGGCGTTTCCGCTCCGAAACGCGCCGGTATTCTGCGGGTGTCCCTGACCCGAAGCCGAGGAGTCCCTCCTGTGAGCGCCCATCGCCCGGCCGCTGTCGTCGTTCTCGCCGCGGGTGAGGGCACCCGCATGAAGTCGGCCACGCCCAAAGTCCTGCACGAGATCAGCGGCCGCAGCCTGGTCGGCCACGTCGTGGCGGCCGCCGGTGCCCTGGAGCCCGAGCACCTGGTGGTCGTCGTCGGTCACGCCCGCGAGCAGGTGACGGCCCATCTGGCCGACGCCGGCCCGCAGATCCGTACCGCCGTCCAGCACGAGCAGAACGGCACCGGCCACGCGGTCAGGGTCGCCCTGGAGGGCCTGCCCGCCCTGACCGGGACGGTGGTGATCACCGCGGGGGACACCCCGCTGCTGACCGCCGACACCCTGCGCGCCCTGGTGGCCGCCCACGACGCCGACGGCAACGCCGTGACCGTGCTCTCCGCCGAGGTGCCCGACCCCACCGGCTACGGTCGGATCGTGCGGTCCGCCGACGGCGCCGTCCTGGCGATCGTCGAGCAGAAGGACGCCGACGACCAGCAGCGGGCGATCCGGGAGATCAACTCCGGGGTCTTCGCCTTCGACGCGGGGCTGCTCGCCGACGCGCTCGCCAAGGTCACCACCGACAACGCCCAGGGCGAGGAGTACCTCACCGACACCCTGGAGATCCTGCGCGAGGCCGGCCACCGGGTGGGCGCCGCGATCGCCGCCGACCACCGCGAGATCGCCGGCATCAACAACCGCGTCCAGCTCGCCGAGGCCCGCCGCACCCTCAACGACCGCCTGCTGGAGCGCGCGATGCTCCAGGGCGCGACCATCGTCGACCCGGCCTCGACCTGGGTGGACGTGAGCGTGGAGTTCGAGCCGGACACCGTCGTGCTGCCCAACACCCAGCTGTACGGGGCGACCCGGATCGCCACCGGCGCCGAGGTGGGGCCGAACTCGACCCTCACCGACACCACGGTCGGCCCGGGGGCCCGGGTCAGCAACACCGTCGCCGACGGCGCCGAGATCGGCGAGGAGGCGACCGTGGGTCCGTTCGCGTATCTGCGCCCCGGCACCAGGCTCGGGACCAGGGCCAAGGCGGGCACCTACGTCGAGATCAAGAACGCCACGATCGGCGAGGGCACCAAGGTGCCGCACCTGTCGTACGTGGGGGACGCGACGATCGGCGAGTACACCAACATCGGCGCGGCCAGTGTGTTCGTGAACTACGACGGGCAGGCCAAGCACCACACCACGGTCGGCAGTCACTGCCGTACCGGGGCGGACAATATGTTCGTGGCGCCTGTCACAGTGGGGGACGGGGCCTACACCGCCGCCGGGTCGGTGATCACCAAGGACGTGCCGCCAGGTTCGCTGGCCGTCGCCCGTGGCCAGCAAAGGAATATCGAGGGCTGGGTGGCCAGAAAGCGTCCGAGCAGTGCCCCCGCGCAGGCCGCCGAGCGGGCCACCAGGGGTGAGTAAGGGGACGGTTCGGGGCGTTCCCCCGCGTGCACGGGTGGCTTGAACAGCGCGTACCGTGTGAGGGGCACGCATTTCCGCCGCCAGTCGAATTCCAAGGAGACGTGCAGTGACCGGGATCAAGACGACCGGTGAGAAGAAGCTGATGCTCTTCTCCGGCCGCGCACACCCCGAGCTCGCGGAGGAGGTGGCGCACCAGCTGGGTGTGAGCCTCGTACCGACCAAGGCGTTCGACTTCGCGAACGGTGAGATCTACGTCCGCTTCCAGGAGTCCGCGCGTGGCTCTGACGCGTTTGTCATCCAGAGCCACACCGCTCCCATCAACAAGTGGATCATGGAGCAGCTGATCATGATCGACGCGCTGAAGCGGGCCTCCGCCAAGCGCATCACCGTGGTCGTGCCCTTCTACGGCTACGCCCGTCAGGACAAGAAGCACCGCGGCCGCGAGCCGATCTCGGCCCGGCTGATCGCGGACCTGCTCAAGACCGCCGGCGCGGACCGCATCCTCACCGTGGATCTGCACACGGACCAGATCCAGGGCTTCTTCGACGGCCCGGTGGACCACCTGTTCGCGCTGCCGCTGCTGGCGGACTACGTCGGCGCCAAGGTGGACCGCGACAAGCTCACGGTCGTCTCCCCGGACGCCGGCCGGGTGCGCGTCGCCGACCGCTGGTGCGACCGGCTCGGCGCCCCGCTGGCCATCGTGCACAAGCGGCGCGACCCGGACGTGGCCAACCAGGTCACCGTCCACGAGGTCGTCGGTGATGTGAAGGGCCGTATCTGCGTCCTGGTCGACGACATGATCGACACCGGTGGCACCATCTGCGCCGCCGCCGACGCGCTGTTCGCCAACGGCGCCGAGGACGTCATCGTGACGGCGACGCACGGTGTGCTCTCGGGCCCGGCGGCGGACCGCCTGAAGAACTCCAAGGTGAGCGAGTTCATCTTCACCGACACCCTCCCGACCCCGGGTGAGCTGGAGTTGGACAAGATCACCGTGCTGTCGATCGCCCCGACCATCGCCAACGCGGTGCGCGAGGTGTTCGAGGACGGTTCCGTGACGAGCCTGTTCGAGGACTCGCACTCCCCCCGCTGATCCCGGGATCCGGCAGAAGATCGATTTCGTGGCGGGCCTTCCCGCCGGGTACCCTTCGGGAGTTGCTCGGCGAGGGAGGCCCGCCTCCGTTATCGACGCGCTCCTTGTAAGGGGAACGGCCCGTCGCGGGCCGGGTGACGTGAAGAATCCGTCCACTGTCACAAGGAGCGAATCCCATGTCCGAGATCAAGATCGCCGGCGAGACCCGTACCGAGTTCGGCAAGGGCGCCGCCCGCCGTGCCCGTCGCGCCAGCCTGGTGCCGGCCGTGATCTACGGCCACGGTGCCGAGCCGCAGCACGTCAACCTGCCGGGCCACGAGCTGCTGCTCGCGCTGCGCGCCAAGAACGTGCTCATCAGCGTGGAGTTCGAGGGCAAGTCCCAGCTGGTCATCCCCAAGGCCGTGCAGCGTGACGCGCTCAAGGGCTTCATCAAGCACGTCGACCTGCTCGCGGTCCGCCAGGGCGAGAAGGTCAACGTCGAGATCCAGGTCGTGACCGAGGGCGAGCTGGCCCCCGGCGGCAACCTGCTGGAGCACGTGCTCAACGCGCTGCCGGTCGAGGCCGAGGCCACCCACATCCCCGAGTCCGTCACGGTCTCCATCGAGGGCCTGGAGGCCGGTGCCTCCATCCTCGCCAAGGACATCTCGCTCCCCAAGGGCACCACGCTCGCCGTCGACGAGGACGCGGTCGTCATCCAGGTCCTCGCCGCCCAGGCCGAGGTCTCCGAGGGCGAAGAGGGTGCCGAGGGCGAGACCTCCGGCGCCGAGGCGTAACCCTCCCGGCATCGCCTCTGACCGCCGCCCCGCTCCGTCAGGAGCGGGGCGGCGGTCCTGTTGAATGGACTGCATGAGCATGAGCGCAGCGGAAAGCGCCCCGGAGGGGCCCTGGCTGGTGGCCGGACTGGGCAACCCCGGGCCCGAGTACGCCGGTAACCGGCACAACATCGGCTTCATGGTGGCCGACCTGCTCGCCGAGCGGATCAGCGGCCGCTTCAAGACGCACAAGAGCCGGGCCCAGGTCGTGGAGGGGCGGATCGGTGGCCGGCGGGTGATCCTGGCCAAGCCGATGACGTACATGAACCTGTCCGGCGGTCCGGTGACGGCGCTGCGCGACTTCTACAAGGTGCCGGTCGCCGGCATCATCGCCGTCCACGACGAGCTGGACATCGACTTCGCGACGCTGCGCCTGAAGATGGGCGGCGGGGACAACGGCCACAACGGCCTGAAGTCGATCACCAAGTCGCTGGGCCCGGACTATCTGCGGGTGCGCTGCGGAATCGGCCGGCCGCCCGGGCGGATGGACGTGGCGGCGTTCGTGCTCAAGGACTTCGGATCGGCGGAGCGCAAGGAACTGGACTGGTTCGTGGACCGGGCGGCGGACGCCGTCGAGGCGCTGATCTCGGAGGGCCTGGAGCGGGCGCAGGGCACCTACAACAGCTGACGCGGGCGGCCCCGGCCCCCGGAGGTTGACCGAGGGGCAGCTTTTGGCCAAGGATCGCCCGCATGGTCAAACGGAGCCGTACCCGCCGTACCGCCGAGGGCGCCTACGGGCTGCTCCTCGTCGGCAGGATCCTGCTGCTGTCCGCCCTGGTCCTGCTGATCCTCGCCGCGGGAGTCCGGACGTCCTGGAAGACCGCCCAGCACGTGATGCTGACCAAGGGGCGGGAGCAGGGCACCATGACGGTCTCGGCGTGCGGCGAGAAGACCTGCACCGGACCGTTCCTCCCGGACGACCGGGGCGGTGAGGTCCGGGCCAGGGTGACCATCGACCGGACGGTCACCCACCGCACCGGGGAGCGGATCCCGGTCGCGGTCGAACCGGGCACCTCCACGGTGGTGCGCACCGGTACGGCCGGGGTGCTGCACGCCTGGATCCCGCTGGGCGGGGCGCTGTTGCTGGTGGCGCTGGTACTGGCGGGCGGCCTGCGGCTGCCCCGTACGGCCTGGGCCGCGGGGCTGGCCGGCGGGGCACTGCTGGTGGCGGCGTTCCTGGCGCTGTGAGCGAGCCGGCCCGCGGCCGCCGGTGTGTCCGGACAGGACGGGCGGCCGCGGGCTGTGCTGTGACCTGAGTGCTGTGACCTGAGTGCTGTGGCCTGAGTGCTGTGCCTGAGTGTTGTGGCCTGCGGGCTGTGGCCCGCGTCAGCGGCTCACCCCGTGTTGCGCAGGCCGGCGGCCACGCCGTTGACCGTCAGCAGCAGGGCACGGGCCAGCAGCGGGTCCGGCTCCTCACCCCGGGCGGCCGCCTCGCGCTGGCGGTGCAGCAGGGCGACCTGGAGGTAGGAGATCGGGTCCAGATAGGCGTCACGGATGTGGAAGGTCTGCCGCAGGGCGGGCTGCGCGTCCAGCAGCCGGCTCTCCCCGGTGAGCCGCAGGACCTCCTCGACGGTGAGCGCGTGCTCGGCCTTGATGACGTCGAAGATGTGCTTGAGCTCGTCCGGCACCAGGGTGCCCACGTAGTGCTCGGCGATCCGCAGATCGGTCTTGGCCAGCGTCATCTCGACGTTGGACAGGAAGTTGCGGAAGAAGTGCCACCGCTCCTGCGCCTCGGAGAGCTCCTCGCCCAGGCCCGCCTCGCGGGCGGCCCTCAGACCCGAGCCGACACCGAACCAGCCCGGCACGATCTGCCGCGACTGCGTCCAGCCGAACACCCACGGGATCGCCCGCAGCCCGTCCAGGCCCGCGCCCGAGTCCGGGCGGCGGGACGGCCGCGAACCGAGGTGCAGCTCGGCGAGCTGGTCGACCGGTGTCGAGGCGAAGAAGTACGCGGGCAGGTCCGGGTCCTCGACCAACCGCCGGTAGGCGGCGTGCGCGGCGTCGGAAACGACGTCCATGGCGGCGTCCCAGCGGGCCAGGGCCTCGTCGGACTGCCGGGGAGCGGTGTGCAGGGCGGAGGCCTGGAGGGTGGCCGCGACGGTCAGTTCGAGGTTCTCCCGGGCCAGCGACGGGATCAGGTACTTGTCGGAGATGACCTCGCCCTGCTCGGTCACCTTGATCTCGCCCTCCAGGGTGCCCCAGGGCTGGGCGAGGATCGCGTCGTGCGAGGGGCCACCGCCCCGGCCGACGGTGCCGCCCCGGCCGTGGAAGAGACGCAGCCGTACGCCGTGCCGGTGGGCGACGTCGCGAAGGCGGCGCTGCGCACGGTGGATCTCCCACTGGGAGGTGGTGATACCGCCGAACTTCGACGAGTCGGAGTACCCGAGCATGACCTCCTGCACGTCGCCCCGGAGCGAGACGAGCTTGCGGTAGGAGGGGTCGGAGAGCATCTCGTCGAGCAGCTGGTCGGCGATCTTGAGCTCGTCGGTGGTCTCCAGCAGCGGCACGATGCCGATCTTGGCGACACCCGCGTGCAGATCGATCAGCCCGGCCTCGCGGGCCAGTACGGCGGCGGCGAAGACGTCGTCGGAGCCCAGGCACATCGAGATGATGTACGACTCCACCACCTCGGGCCCGAAGCGCTCGAAGGCCTCGCGGACGGTGTGGAAGACCCCGAGCGTCCTGGTGCCCTCGGCGTCCAGCGGGGCCGGGGTGCCGGCCAGCGGGCGGCGCGAGCGCAGCTCCTTGGTGAGCAGCTTGCGGCGGTAGTCGCGCGGCATGTCGGCGTACCGCCAGGACTCCTCGCCCAGCCGGTCGAAGAGCTGGCCCAGGGCGTGGTGATGGGCGTCGGCGTGCTCGCGTACGTCCATGGTGGCGAGCTGGAGGCCGAACGCGGCCAGGGTGCGGATCGCGCGGTCCAGGCGGCCGTCGGCGATGAGTCCGCCCCGGTGCGCGCGCAGCGAGTCCTGGAGCAGCCGCAGGTCCGCCAGCAGTCCGGCGGTGCCGAGGTAGTCGCGGCCGTCGACGTGCGGGGTGCCCTTGGCGAGCCGCTCGCGGGTGTTGACCAGCTTCTGGCGGACGCAGGTCGCCTTGAGGCGGTACGGCTCCTCGGCGTTGAGCCGCTTGTAGCGGGGGCTGATCTCCGGCAGGAGGGTCAGGTCGCGGTCGAGGGAGTCCAGCAGCTCCTGGCTCGCGCCGGCGTTGCGGATGGAGTTCGACAGGGCGGCGCGCAGGTCGTCGACGAGCACGAGCGCGTCGTTGATGCCGTGCTCGTGCTGGAGCAGCAGCACGTCCCAGGTCACCGCCGGGGTGACATTGGGGTTGCCGTCGCGGTCGCCGCCGATCCAGGTGCCGAAGGTCAGCGGGCGGGTCTCGGCCGGCAGCGGCACGCCGACCCGCTCCAGCTCGGCGGACAGGTCCTCCAGGACGTAGCCGACAGCCCCGCTGTGCAGCTCGTCCAGGTAGTAGATGGCGTTGCGGGCCTCGTCGGCGGGCTCGGGGCGGACGACCCGCAGCTCGTCGGTCTGCCAGAGCAGGTCGATGTTCTCGGCCAGGCGCGTGTCGGCGCGCCGGCGGTCACCGGAGTCGGATGGGGGTGCCCCCGCCGAAGGCTGGGGGAGCTTGTCGAGCAGGGCGGCGATCCGGCGCAGCTTGTTGAGGACGCTGCGGCGGGCGGCCTCGGTGGGGTGCGCGGTGAAGACCGGTCGTACGTTGAGGTTCTTGACGGTCTCGCGCACATGCTCGGGGTCGGCGTCCTTGAGCAGGTCGGCGGTCTGCGCGAGCAGCCCGCCGTCGGCGGCCCGGCGGGCGCGCAGCTCGCGGCCCCGGTGCACCTGCTCGGTGACGTTGGCGAGGTTGAAGTAGGTGGAGAAGGCCCGCACGAGCTTGGCGGCCGTCTGCAGGTCGGTCTCGCCGAGCAGTTCGGCGGCTGCCTCACCGTCGGTCCGGGTCAGGGCGCGGACCTTCTCGACCAGGTCGAGGAGTTCCCTGCCCTCCTGCCGGACGAGCGTCCCTCCGAGCAGGTCGCCCAGGCGGCGGATGTCCGCGCGCAGGGGGGCGCTCTCGGTCGTGATGTCGGCGCTGCTCACAGGTGCGGCTCCTAGTGCAGTGGAAGACGGCGGTGGGCAAATGTGTGCGGACCGCGCTGTCCGACGGCACCAGGATAGGTCGGCGGCTTGCGCGGGACTCGTGCCGCCCGCCAGACGGACAACGCCTACCCTGTTGGACATGAGTACGACGGGGGAGTACGTACCAGACAGACCCGGCCGGTGGGCCGGGGGAGTGTTGTGGGGGTGGCCCAGACGGCGCAGTCTGGTGCTCGATGTGATGCTGGCCGCGGTGTCGTCCGTGGAGTGCCTGCTGGAGGGTGTGGCCTTCGCCCAGCGCACCGGGGTGTCGGTGACCGTCGCGGGCCTGTTCGGGCTGGCCGTCGGCTCGGCGCTGCTGTTCCGGCGCCGCTGGCCGGTGGCGGTCGTACTGGTCGCCATCGCGGTGGCCCCCGCCCAGATGGGCATCCTGCTGCTGGGCATGGCCGGCCTCTACACGCTGGCCGCGTCCGACGTGCCGCGCCGCATCACCGCCGTCCTGGCCGGGATGTCCGCGGCCGGCACCCTGATCGTCAGCCTCCTCAAGACCACCCAGGGCTTCGACGGTCCCTACGCGGCGGCCGTCTTCACCTCCGTACTCACCGCCGTCGGCCTCAACGCGCCGCCGGTACTGCTCGGTCTGTACGTCGGGGCCCGGCGCCGGCTGGTCGAGAGCCTGCGGGAGCGGGCGGACGGTCTGGAGCGGGAGCTGTCGCTGCTGGCGGAGAAGGCCTCCGAACGGGCCGAGCGGGCCCGCATGGAGGAGCGGACGCGTATCGCCCGCGACATGCACGACGTGGTGGCGCACCGGGTGAGCCTGATGGTCGTCCATGCCTCCGCGCTGAAGGCGGTGGCGCTGCGGGACCCGCAGAAGGCGTCGGCCAACGCGGAGCTGCTGGGGGACATGGGCCGTCAGGCGCTCAACGAACTGCGGCAGATGCTGGGCGTGCTGCGCGCCGAGCCGGCGCCGGCCGTGCGGGCCGCCGACGCGCACGCCGGCGGTGACGGTGGCGGCGCCCAGGGGGATGCCGAAGGCCTGGGCGAGGGCGACGGGCCCTGCCTGGACGAGCTCGACGCGCTCATGGAGGAGTCCCGGGCGGTCGGCATGTGCGTCGTCTTCCAGGTCGAGGGCGCCCGGCGGAGCGTCACCGCCCGGATCGAGGCGACCGTCTACCGCGTGGTGCAGGAGGCCCTCACCAACGTCCACAAGCACGCTCCCGGCGCCAAGGCCGAGGTCCGGCTCGCCTACCGCGAGGAGGAGGTGGCCGTCCTGGTCCTCAACGGGCCCTCCGACGCCGCCGAGTCCGGTACCGGGCTGCGCCTGCCCAGCGGGGGCAACGGCCTTCTCGGTATGAAGGAGCGGGTCTCCGCCCTCGGCGGCGGCTTCGCGGCCGGCGCCACCCGCGACGGCGGGTTCCGCGTCTCGGCCCTGCTGCCCGACCGGGCCTGAAGCCGACCGGGCCTGGAGCCGGTCGGGCCTGGAGCCGGTCGGGCCTGAACCCTGTCGGGCCTGAACCCTGTCGGGTCCGCCCGGTCGGGACCCGGTCGCTCAGGGCCGCGTTTCCCCTTCCTCTTCCTCTTCCTCTTCTCCGTCCTTTCCTTCTTCTTCCTCGCCGGGTTCGCGGCCGGTGAGGGTGGCGAGGCTGGAGCGGACGTGGGCGAGGTGCTCGCGGATCTCCTCCCGGCGGATCTCGTGCTCGCGCAGTTCGCGTTCGGCCTCGCGGTGGATACGTTCCTCCCGGGCGCGGGCCTGGACGATGAGCTGCGAGGCCGCGGCCTCTGCCTCCTCCTGGCGGCGGCGCGCGTCGGCGCGGGCGTCGGCGAAGGAGCGTTCGGCCTCGGCCGCGAGGGTCTCGGCGTAGGCGGTGAGTTCGCCCATGCGGCTGTCGATGCCGGCCTCGCGTTCGGCCAGTTCGTGATGCCCGTTGTCGAGCAGTACGCGGTGCTCGGCGCCCAGTTCGGTGAGGGCGCGGTCGGCGTCCTGCCGGGCCGCCTCCAGGGTGCGGTGGGCCTCGTCGAGGACGCGGGCGGCCTCCTGCCCGGCCTCGTTCAGCAGCGCGGTGGCGCCGGCCCTGGCCTCGCCGATGACGTGCTGGACGTGTTCCTCGGCGACGGCCAGGCGGGCCTGGGCGGCGGCACGGGCCTCGTCGAGGAGGGTCAGGCGGGCGGCCTCGGCGGTGTCGTGCGCATGTTGCGCCTCGGCCTCCGCCCGGCTCCGTACGGCGGCGGCCTCGTCCTCGACGAGCCGCAGCAGCTCCTGGGCGCCGGGGCCCAGGGACTCGAAGGACGGTGGCGCCAGGGTCGCGACCACCTCGCGCAGCGCGCTGCACTCGGCGTCCATCTCGTTGGCCAGGACGGTGAGCCGGGCGGCCCGCTCCCAGGCGGCGTCCCGGTCCTCGGACAGCTCGTCCAGGAAGCGGTCGACCTGGTCGGGGCGGTATCCGCGGCCGCGGGCGGTGCCAAAGCCGAAGTTCATGCCTCCATTTTTGGTTATTTGCCCTATTTGTCCATAACGCAACACTCCGACGGGGGCCGGACACGCATGCGCCTACAGCATCCCGTCCCACATCTGCTCGATCAGCACAGCCCACCAGTGGTCGGGCGAGGAGACCGCCGCCGGGTCCAGAGCGGCCAGCTGGTTCTGGAAGTCGACCGTCCAGCGTCCGGCCTGATCGGGCGTCAGTCCGAGCCGCAGCCGCCACATCCGGCCCAGCAGGGCCAGACAGCGGGCGAACTCCGGCAGGCTGGTGTTGACGAACTGCGGAACGGCCGGCTGCCCGCCCGGCGCCGCCTCCAGCGGTACGGCGACGATGTGCGCGGTGCCGTACTGGACGCACAGCTGGCGGCCGTAGTCATTGCCCATCACCAGGTACGAGCCCGCGTCCGGCCCCGCCTGCACCCCGCGCTCGGCGGCCAGCTCTGCCAGCGTCGGTACCGGACGGCCCGGCTGGGCCTGCGCCCAGAAGAACGGCCCGAAGTCCACCGGCAGCCCGGACCAGGTCAGGGTCTGCGCCACGATGTCCGGCACGCCCTGACGGGAGACCGCCCGCTGGTCGAAGCGGAACACGCCCTGCGGACCGAAGGCCTGGGCCAGCTCGTGGCCGATCCCGTCCAGCGGGATCGGCGGCACCCGCTGCACCTGTGCCGGATGCGGCAGCGGCACCCGCTGCGGGTGGGTGATCGCGGGAGCTCCGGCCACCTGGTGCAGCTCGCCGAGATGGGTGAGCAGATGCTGCACGCCCTGCTGGCGTCCGGCGTGGTCCTTGCCGTACGGGGCGGTGTGGCTGATCCGCACCTGCGGCCAGGTCTCGCGGACCATGCGCGCGCAGTAGCCGCCGGGCAGATCGCAGGACTCCAGCTCGGTGTGGAGTTCCAGCACCTGCTGCGGCGGCACGCCCAGGGCGCGCAGCTCGTGCAGGATCTGCCACTCCGGGTGCGGCGTGCCGGGCGCCGAGCGCCGGATCAGCTGCTGCTCGGAACCGTCCTGGGCGCGATAGCGCAGCACGGCCATGTAACCGGGACCCACGGTGGGCACCCCGGCGGGCGGCTGCGGATAGCCGTAGCCACCGCCCTGCGGCTGGGACTGCGGCTGGGGCGCGGGCGGTTGCGGTACCGGCGGCTGGTGCTGGTGCTGCGCCATCGGCTGCCGCAGCACCGGCGGGGGCGGCGGCGGGGGCGGGCCACCGGGCGTCGCCAGCATGGTCGCCGCGTGGTGGACGTCGCCGGGCCCCGCCCCGCGCGGCACCCCGGGCGGTGGCGGGGGCGGCGGCACGTCCTGGCCACGGGGGCCGCTGAGGTCCAGCTGCGGCACCATCTGGGTCGGTACGTATCCCATGCCGGGAGCGCCGGGAGCGCCGGGAGCGCCGGGAGCGCCGGGAGCGCCGGGCGCGGGGACGGGGGCGGCGGGCGCACCGCCGCCCGCTCCCGGCACGCCGGGCGGGGGTGGCGGCGGCGGGGGCACGCTGCCCCGCCCGGCCTTGGACGTCTCGGCGTCCGCGATGTCCGAGGCCCCGCGCGCCGGAGCGGGCCGCGCCGGAGCGGGCCGGGCCGGGCCGGGCGGCGGGCCCTGAGGCGCGCCCCGCGACACCCCGGGCGGCGGCAGCGGCACTCCCGGGCCCGACGGCGGCGGATACGCCGGCGGCGCCGCGACGGGCCCGGGGACCGGCGTCGGGGCGGGCGTCGGCGGCGGGGGCGCGGGCGCCTCCTGCGCGGGCGGGGCGAAGACGGTGGCGGGAGGGGCGACGGACTCGGCGTCGGCGGCGGTGCTGGTGTTGGCGTCCCGCCAGGGCGTGGGGACACCCCCGGAGGGTCCGCCCCGGCGGTCCGGGATGCCGATCCGGTCGGCGGCGTCCTGAAGCCACTGAGGGGGGCTCAGCAGGAAGGACGTGGCCTCCAGGTCGAGCCGCTCGGGCGGCGCGTCGGCCGGCGGGGCCGCGTCCTGCGGCACGGCGCCGTACTCCTCCTCGTAACGCCGCACGATCTCCCCGACCGGCAGTGCCGGCCACAGCGTGGCGTCGCCGCTGTCCCGGGCGATGACGAGCCGCACCGCGCCGTCGTCCGTCGTGGGGCCGTCCTCGCGGGGCTCGCTCCAGGCCACGAAGCCCAGCTCGAACTCCCGCACCCGCACCTCGCGGGCCTGGTAGGCCGGGACGTCGCCGTTGATCCACTGTTCGGCGCGTTCCTGCGCCTCCGCGAACGTGACCATCTCCCGCTTCACCCCTCCACCGGGACGGCGTGGGCGAAGCCGCCGTCCACCATCAGGTTCGCCACTGTCTCCAGCTCCGGCGGGTTGCCGGCCAGCCGCAGCAGGAAGGCGTCGAAGTCCTCGCCGCAGGGCAGCAGCAGCGCCTCGACCCGCTCACCCGCCGACGGCCAGCGGGCCTCGTCGCCGTCCCGCACGTCGTCGTACGGGCAGAACCACATCGACCCGGCGGCCTCGCCGCGCACCCGCAGCGCGAGGACGCCGCCCTGGACGTAGCCGACCGCGAGATAGTCCTTGGTCAGGTGGTCGCGCAGGCACTTGTTGACGTAGACGAGGTCGTTGAGCGCGGCCTCGTCGCGCAGGGTGAAGAACGGCTGGTCGATCAGCAGCCCCAGGTGCGGGTCCAGGGCGACACCGCGCGGCGCGCAGCCGGCCGCGGCCTTGAGGAAGGTGCGGTAGGCGCCGGGCAGCCGGTAGCCCAGCTCCTCCTCAACGTCGAGGATCTGATCCTCCGTCACCGCGACCGGGTCCTTGGGCAGCCCGAAGTGGACGGGCCGGGTGTCCTGGAGGGGGCGGGTGCCGCGCTTGGTGTGGTCGGCGTCCGAGGCGGCTAGGCCGCCGTGGTGCCGCAGCAGCGCCTTGATCTCGACCGGCACCAGTTCGAGACGGCGGGTGCCGAAGACGTGGTGCCAGGTCCAGCCGTGCGGGGTGGCCACCGGCGGCAGACTGCCCCACAGCTCGTGCCCCGCGGCGTGCAGCGCGGCGTTGGCCGACACGTAGTCGGTCAGCCGTAGTTCGTCGATGCCGAAGCCCTCCGGGGGCTCGGCGATCTCCGCCGCCGCGCGCGCGTACGCGGAGAAGTCCGGGTATCCGTCCTCGTCCACCCGTACGCCGTGCGGATGCCGGGCGGCGCGGACCGGGTCCGGGAAGCGCACCACCTGTCCGGCGTAGGCCGCGTTCGGCGGCACGGCCCGCCCCACGGACCGACCTGTCGTCATTGCGGATGCCCCCATGCTGAATCTGGCTGTTGGGCACAGCCTATGGTGTGCGGCAACCGTATGTTCAGGTCAGAGCGTCTGTCCGGCGGGACACTCTTTCCGGTGAAGCGGCCGGCGGGACCCCGACGCGGTCACCGAACGTATCGCCCCAAGTAGGTTCATCCGGCGACGAGTTGGCCGGTCACTCAGTGACAGCGCTTCGTGACATCCCGCACAAATGCTGTCTCTCTTCCCACAACCGACTTCCGCATCACCTGATCCGTTTGGCATGGTGAGCACGGGAGGGACGCACCAACATGGACACGAAGGACCCCGCGGAGAGGTCGGATCCGCGGCTCGACTGGCGCGCGGCCGACGCCGCACCGCCACCTGTGCTGCGACACCGCAGGGACGGCATCCTGCCGGCCGTGGCAGCCGCGCTGTCCGTTCACGACGAGGTTCTGACCTGCACCGGAAGCAAGGCCGAGCAGCCGCCCGAACTGCATCCGCTGGTGCGGGACGTGCTGGACGCACTGCCGGTGGCACAGCGTGAGCGTTTCGCGGGGCGCTGCCCGGAACCCGTGCTGCTCTCCCGCTTCCTCACCGCCGTCGACGCCGCCCGCAGCAAGCGCGCCGCGCGCAAGCCGCTCTCCAACGGCGAGGCCAGAAAGGCCCTCAAGGGCGCCAAGCTGACCGCCCGCCGCATCCGCGAGGACGGCGATCCGTCGCACGGCTCCTACGCGCCGCCGTGCCGGAGCTGCCAGCCGCTGCTCTCGCACTTCGGGGTGCGGCCCTTCGACCCCGGGGCGGGAGCCAAGTGAGCACGAGCACCCGCTTCGCCGCGGGAGTCGACGCCGCGCTGCGCGCCGGCGGCTGGCAGCCCGGCCGCTGGGACATCCGGCAGGCCGAGATCTGGGCCGACACGCTACGCGCGTACACCTCGCCCGGCGGTCACCGGCACACCGTCTTCCCGGCGGCCGTCGAGGCCTGGGCGGAGTTCGGCGGCCTCACCGTGCCGCCCGCCGTCGGCCCCGGGCGTCATGTCGCGCCCGTCGCCGCCCGTATCGACCCGCTGTACGGGCTGCACCTCGCGCGCACCTTCGGCGACCTCGGCCACGCCCTCGACACCGAGGTGTGCCCGCTGGGCGAGGAGGCCTCCGGCCAGGCCCAGCTCGCCATCGACGCCGCCGGCCGCGTCTACGCCGTCGACCACACGGGCGACTGGTACATCGGCCCCACCATCGACACCGCGCTGTCCGCGCTGGTCCTGGGCCTGCGGCCGCGCCGCCTGGGCCTGACGTGACCGAGGGGTGCGAGATCCCCTAGGGGACGCACCCGGTTTTCTCCTCCCCGTGATTCCACCCAGGGGAGGAGCCGCGGCACGGCCGCGCTCCCTAGCCTTCTGGGTGGGGCTAACCCCCGGGTCGGTACGGAGACCCGCACCATCGCCCCGACCTCCCCACCGCGGCCAAGCTGATGACACACGCAGACAGCGCCGGCAGCACCCATCACACCAGGAGAAGAACCGTGACAACGGCAGTAACGATTCCCAAGTCCGGGGGCAGCGGAGAGCGTTCGGCCGTTGCCGCAAGTGCCCGTCAGGTGACCAAGGCGTACGGCTCCGGGGAGACCCGGGTCGTCGCCCTCGACGCTGTCGACGTCGACATCGAGCGCAGCCGCTTCACCGCGATCATGGGGCCCTCCGGTTCCGGCAAGTCGACCCTGATGCACTGCCTGGCGGGTCTGGACACGGTCACCAGCGGGCAGATCCGGATCGGCGAGGTGGAGATCACCACGCTCAAGGACAAGAAGCTCACCCAGCTGCGCCGGGACCACATCGGCTTCATCTTCCAGGCGTTCAACCTGCTCCCCACGCTCAACGCGATAGAGAACATCACCCTCCCCATGGACATCGCGGGCCGTAAGCCCGACCGTCCCTGGCTGGAGCGGGTCGTCGAGACCGTCGGTCTCGCCGACCGTCTCAAGCACCGCCCCAACCAGCTCTCCGGCGGCCAGCAGCAGCGCGTCGCCGTGGCCCGGGCGCTCGCCGCGCGGCCCGACATCATCTTCGGCGACGAGCCGACCGGAAACCTCGACTCGCGGGCCGGCGCCGAGGTGCTGGGCTTCCTGCGCAAGTCGGTCGACGAGCTGGGCCAGACCATCGTCATGGTCACCCACGACCCGGTGGCGGCCTCGTACGCCGACCGGGTGCTCTACCTCGCCGACGGCCGGATCGTCGACGACATGGCGGACCCGACCGCCGAGTCCGTCCTCGACCGGATGCGTGACTTCGACGCCCGCGGGAGGACGTCGTGACCGTCGTCAAGACCTCCCTGCGCAACTTCCTCGCGCACAAGGGACGGATGGCGCTGTCCGCCATAGCCGTCCTGCTCTCGGTGGGCTTCGTCTGCGGGACGCTGGTCTTCACCGACACCATGACCGCGACCTTCGACAAGCTCTTCGCGGCCACCGCCGCCGACGTCACCGTCAGTTCCGGGGACGCCCCCGCCGGCAACGAGCAGCAGACCACCAGCAAGGCGGCGACCGTCCCCGCGTCGCTGGTCGCCCGGCTGCGCGCGGCGGACGGGGTCAAGGCCGCCGTGGGCGACGCCAGCAACATGGCGCTGACCGTGGTCACCAGCGGCAACGACAACCTGAGCCCGTCGTCCGGCGCCCCCACCATCGGCACCAACTGGGACTCCACCGAACTGCGTACGGTCGAGCTCACCTCCGGTCACGCCCCGCGCGGACCGACCGAGCTGATGGTCGACAAGGACACCGCCGACAAGCACCACCTCAAGCTCGGTGACGAACTGCGGGTGCTGGCCACCCCCGGTGAGTTCAGGGCGAAGATCACCGGTATCACCACCTTCAAGACCACCAACCCCGGCGCGGCCGTCTTCTACTTCGACACCGCGACCGCCCAGACCAAGCTGCTCGGCGCGCCCGGCGTCTACTCCAACATCATGCTCACCGCCGACCCGGGCGTCGGCGACGCGCGGCTGAAGAAGACGGTGGCGGCCGACCTCGGCTCCGGTTACAAGATCCAGACCAAGGCCGAGTACACCGCGGAGAACAAGAAGGGCATCGACTCCTTCCTGGGCGTCATCAAGACCGCGATGCTGGGCTTCGCGGGGATCGCCGTGCTCGTCGGCATCTTCCTCATCGTCAACACCTTCTCGATGCTGGTCGCGCAGCGCACCCGGGAGATCGGCCTCATGCGCGCCATCGGCGCCAGCCGCCGGCAGGTCAACCGCTCGGTGCTGGTCGAGGCGAGCCTGCTGGGCGTCCTCGGCTCGATCCTCGGCATCGGGGCGGGCGTCGGACTGGCGATCGGCCTGATGAAGTTCATGAGCAGCGCCGGCATGAACCTCGACACCTCCGAGCTGACCGTCAAGGCCACCACCCCGGTCATCGGGCTGGCCGTCGGGGTCGTCGTCACCGTCCTCGCCGCCTACCTCCCGGCCCGCCGGGCCGGGAAGGTCTCGCCGATGGCCGCCCTGCGCGACGCGGGCACCCCCGCCGACGGCCGGGCCGGCAAGGTACGTGCCTCGACCGGCCTGCTGCTGACCGCCGCGGGCGCCATCGCCCTGTACGCCACCAGCCAGGCCACCAAGGCCGGCGACGGCGGGTGGCTGCTGGCCGCCGGGGTGGTCCTGTCCCTCCTCGGCTTCGTGGTCATCGGCCCGCTGCTGGCGGGTGTGGTGGTCCGGGCCATCAGCGCCGGCGTCCTGCGGATCTTCGGTCCGGTCGGCCGCCTGGCCGAGCGCAACGCGCTGCGCAACCCGCGTCGTACCGGTGCCACGGCCGCCGCCCTCATGATCGGCCTCGCGCTGGTCGCGGGCCTGTCGGTGGTCGGTTCGTCCATGGTGGCCTCCGCGAGCTCCGAACTCGACAAGTCGGTCGGCGCGGACTTCATCATCCAGGCCGGCGACGCCCAGAACCCGATCCCGCCGGAGGTCGAGAAAGCCGTCAAGTCGGTGCCCGGCCTCGCCCATGTCACCGACTACAAGATGATCGACGCCACGATCGGCACCGGCGCCGGCAAGCCCGAGAAGGTCACGCTGTCCGCGGCCGACCCGACGTACGCCCAGGATCTCCAGGTCAAGACGGTCAGCGGCAAGCTCGCCGACGCCTACGGCACGAACGCCCTCTCGGTCGGCGAGAAGTTCGCGGACAAGCGCGGCATCAAGGTCGGCAGCCGGCTGGACGTCGCGTTCAAGGACGGCCGGACGGCGAAGCTGAAGGTCGCCGCCATCACGTCCAAGGACACCGCCCTGGACAACGGCGCGATGTACATCAACATCACCACCGTGGCCCGCTACCTGCCGGCCGACCGGATGCCGATGAACACGATCATGTTCGCGGCCGCCGGGAACGGCGGCCAGGACGCGGCGTACACCGCCCTCAAGAAGAAGCTGGCGGACTTCCCGCAGATCCAGGTCCGCGACCAGGCCGACTACAAGCAGGCACTCAAGGACCAGATCGGCCAGCTGCTGAACCTGATCTACGGGCTGCTGGCCCTGGCGATCATCGTGGCCGTCCTGGGCGTGGTGAACACCCTGGCCCTCTCCGTCGTCGAACGCACCCGCGAGATCGGCCTCATGAGGGCGATCGGGATGTCGCGCCGGCAGCTGCGCCGCATGATCCGCCTGGAGTCGATCGTCATCGCCCTCTTCGGCGCGGTCCTGGGGCTCGGCCTGGGCATGGGCTGGGGCGCCAGCGCCCAGCAGCTGCTGGCCCTGCAGGGCCTCGGCGTCCTGGACATCCCCTGGTCGACCATCGTGACCGTCTTCGTCGGCTCCGCCTTCGTGGGGCTCGCGGCGGCGCTCTTCCCGGCCTTCCGGGCCGGCCGGATGAACGTCCTGAGCGCCATCGCCACCGAGTAACGGGGGAGTACGGGGGGAGACCCGGCGGTCCCGGTGCGCCTGGCGCGCACCGGGACCGCCGGACACGTGTTGTCGGTGGGGCGTCGTAGGCTGGGACACCCCGGCTCGTTCCACGCGTCGGGTGGTTCGCGTGGTACAAGCCGCAAGCCCCTGGGACGGAAAGCCTTCATGAGCCTGAACGGTCTGCTCGATGCTGTTGTCGGCGATCCGGCCCTCAGCGAGGCGGTGAAGGCCGCCGCTGACGGCCGTCGTCCGCAGGTGGACATCGTGGGTCCGCCCGCCGCGCGGACCTTCGCCATCGGCGCGCTCGCGGCCCGTACCGACCGTACGGTCCTCGCCGTGACGGCCACCGGCCGGGAGGCGGAGGACCTGGCGGCGGCGCTGCGGTCGCTGATGCCGGCCGGCCAGGAGGACACCGTGGTGGAGTACCCGGCCTGGGAGACCCTGCCGCACGAGCGGCTGTCGCCGCGCTCGGACACCGTGGGCCGTCGTCTGGCGGTGCTGCGCAGGCTGGCGCACCCCCGGGCGGACGATCCGGCGGCGGGGCCGGTCAAGGTGGTCGTGGCCCCGATCCGTTCCGTGCTCCAGCCGCAGGTCAAGGGGCTGGGGGACCTGGTCCCGGTGGCCCTGCGCAGCGGGCAGAACGCCGACCTCGGCGCGGTCGTGGACGCGCTGGCGGCAGCGGCGTACGCCCGGGTGGAGCTCGTCGAGAAGCGCGGGGAGTTCGCCGTGCGCGGCGGGATCCTGGATGTCTTCCCGCCGACCGAGGAGCATCCGCTCCGCGTCGAGTTCTGGGGCGACGACGTCGAGGAGATCCGCTACTTCAAGGTCGCGGACCAGCGCAGCCTGGAGGTGGCCGAGCACGGCCTGTGGGCGCCGCCCTGCCGTGAACTGCTGCTGACCGAGGACGTACGGAACAAGGCCGCCGCCCTCCTGCGGCTCCACCCCGAACTTCACGAGCTGCTGGACAGGATCGCGGAGGGCATCGCGGTCGAGGGCATGGAGTCGCTGGCCCCGGTGCTGGTGGACGACATGGAGCTGCTGCTCGACGTGCTGCCCGCCCGCAGCATGACGGTGGTCTGCGACCCGGAACGGGTACGGACCAGGGCCGCCGACCTCGTCGCGACCAGCCGGGAGTTCCTGGAGGCCTCCTGGGCCGCCTCGGCCGGCGGCGGCGAGGCACCCGTCGACCTGGGGGCGGCCAGCCTCTGGGGCATCGCCGACGTCCGCGATCACGCCCGGGACCTCGGCATGCCGTGGTGGAGCGTCAGCCCCTTCGCCGCCGGCGAGGAGGACCCGGAGGACGACGGGGCCACGATCAAGCTCGGCATGCACGCCCCCGAGGTCTACCGGGGCGACACCGCCCGCGCGCTGGCCGACACCAAGGGCTGGCTGGCCGACGGCTGGCGCACGGTCTACGTCACCGAGGGCCACGGCCCGGCCGCCCGGATCGTCGAGGTCCTGGGCAACGAGGGCATCGCCGCCCGGCTGGACACCACCCTGCCCGCCTCCGCGATCGAGCCGTCCGTGGTGCAGGTGGCGACCGGCTCCATCGAGAACGGCTTCATCGACACCGGCCTCAAGCTCGCCGTCCTCACCGAGACCGACCTGTCCGGCCAGAAGTCCTCCACCAAGGACATGGGCCGCATGCCGTCGCGGCGCCGCAAGACCATCGACCCGCTCACCCTGCAGCCCGGCGACTACATCGTCCACGAGCAGCACGGCGTCGGCCGGTACGTCGAGATGGTCCAGCGCACCGTCCAGGGGGCCACCCGCGAGTACCTTCTGGTCGAGTACGCCCCCGCCAAGAAGGGCCAGCCCGGCGACCGGCTGTTCGTCCCCACCGACCAGCTGGAGCAGGTCACCAAGTACGTCGGCGGGGAGGCCCCGTCCCTGCACCGGCTCGGCGGTGCCGACTGGACGAAGACCAAGGCGCGCGCCAAGAAGGCCGTCAAGGAGATCGCCGCCGACCTGATCCGGCTGTACTCCGCCCGCATGGCCGCCCCCGGCCACACCTTCGGCCCCGACACCCCGTGGCAGCGCGAGCTGGAGGACGCCTTCCCGTACGTCGAGACCCCGGACCAGCTCACCACCATCGCCGAGGTCAAGGAGGACATGGAGAAGTCCGTCCCCATGGACCGCCTGATCTGCGGCGACGTCGGCTACGGCAAGACCGAGATCGCCGTGCGAGCCGCCTTCAAGGCCGTCCAGGACGGCAAGCAGGTCGCGGTCCTGGTCCCCACCACGCTGCTGGTGCAGCAGCACTTCTCGACCTTCTCCGAGCGCTACGCCCAGTTCCCGGTCATCGTGAAGGCGCTGTCCCGCTTCCAGAGCGACAGCGAGGCCAAGGCGGTCCTGGAGGGGCTGCGCGAGGGCTCGGTCGACGTCGTCATCGGCACCCACCGGCTGTTCTCCTCGGAGACGAAGTTCAAGGACCTGGGCCTGGTCATCGTCGACGAGGAGCAGCGCTTCGGCGTCGAGCACAAGGAGCAGCTGAAGAAGCTCCGCGCCAACGTCGACGTACTGACCATGTCCGCCACCCCCATCCCCCGCACCCTGGAGATGGCGGTGACCGGCATCCGCGAGATGTCGACGATCACCACCCCGCCCGAGGAGCGGCACCCGGTCCTGACCTTCGTCGGCCCGTACGAGGAGCGGCAGATCGCCGCCGCCATCCGCCGCGAACTGCTGCGTGAGGGCCAGGCGTTCTACATCCACAACCGGGTCGAGTCCATCGACCGGGCGGCGGCGCGGCTGCGCGCCCTCGTCCCCGAGGCGAGGATCGCGACCGCGCACGGGCAGATGGGCGAGACACAGCTGGAGCAGGTCGTCGTCGACTTCTGGGAGAAGCGGTTCGACGTCCTGGTCTCCACGACGATCGTCGAGTCCGGGATCGACATCTCCAACGCCAACACCCTGATCGTCGAGCGCGGCGACAACTTCGGCCTCTCGCAACTCCACCAGCTGCGCGGGCGGGTCGGCCGCAGCCGTGAGCGCGGCTACGCGTACTTCCTCTACCCGCCGGAGAAGCCGCTCACCGAGACCGCCCACGAACGGCTGGCGACCATCGCCCAGCACACCGAGATGGGCGCCGGTATGTACGTCGCCATGAAGGACCTGGAGATCCGCGGCGCGGGCAACCTGCTCGGCGGCGAGCAGTCCGGGCACATCGCGGGCGTCGGCTTCGACCTGTACATCCGGATGGTCGGCGAGGCCGTCGCCGACTACCGCAGCGCGCTGGAGGAGGGCGGCGAGCCCGAGGAGACCCTGCTCGACGTCAAGATCGAGCTGCCGGTCGACGCGCACGTCCCGCACGACTACGCCCCCGGCGAGCGGCTGCGCCTCCAGGCCTACCGGGCCATCGCGGCGGCGAACTCCACTGAGGACATCACGGCCGTCCGCGACGAGCTGTCCGACCGCTACGGCAAGCTGCCCGAGCCCGTGGAGAATCTGCTCCTGGTGGCCGGACTGCGGCTGCTCGCCCGCAAGGTCGGGGTCGGCGACATCACCCTCCAGGGCGCCAACGTCCGCTTCGGACCGGTGGAGTTGCGCGAGTCGCAGGAGCTGCGGCTCGGCCGGCTCTACCCGCGTACGGTCATCAAGCACGCCACCCGCCAGGTGCTGGTGCCGCGCCCCACCACGGCGCGGATCGGTGGCAAGCCGGTCGTCGGGCGCGAACTGCTCACCTGGACGGCGGAGTTCCTGACCACCGTCCTGGACAACTGATGCGGCCGGTGGGTCCGGTACGCAGGCGCATCCGTGACACGCGGACCGGTGACGGGGCGCCCTGCCGCACCGGCCCGCACCGGCCCGCACCGGCCCGCACCGGCCCGCACCGGCCACGACCGCGCCCCGCGGATCAGAACCGCCGCAGCACCCAGTAGCCGGACTCGCCCGACACGATCCGGTACGTCGCGCCGGGGTGCAGCTGGCCGACGTAGGTCAGCACCTGCGAGGCCGACTTCCCGGTCTCCTCCAGTGCGATCCAGCGCGGCAGGATGCCCCGGGTGTTGGTCACCCACAGCACCCGGCAGCGGTTGGTGAGATGCGCCAGCGTCCCGACGTTGGCCTCCACCGTCGCCCGGTCCGGGACCGCCGACAGGACCCGGGCCGCGGCCGCCGCGCGGGTACCGGGTTCGTAGCCGGCCGGGTGCGTCAGGTCGGCCAGCGGCAGCGAGGTGCTCAGCGCCAGCGCGGCCGCCAGCGACGCCGCCGGGGCGTGCACGGCGTATGCGCGCAGCCACGGGCGCCCGCTGCGCCGCGCGGGGCCGAGGGCGTCGGTGAGGGCGAGCGCGACGACGGGCATCAGCACCGCGTTGTAGTGCCAGGCCGTGCTCCAGTAGTGGTCGTCGCCCGAGGCGAACCGCCAGGCCAGGGTGGGCAGCGCGGCCAGCAGCAGCGGTGACCGCAGCGCCAGCAGGCCACCCGTCGGCAGCAGCACCCACAGCAGGGTCCGCAGCTTCTGACCCGCGCCGGCCAGCAGATGCGCGAGCACGCTGCCGGAGGTGTCGCCGCTCATCTTGACCCAGTAGTCGTAGTGCCCGGCGGAGTTGAACGCCGGTATGACGTACGTCAGCTCCACCTCGCAGGCCACCACCCCGAAGGCCGCCAGGCCGACCGCGTACAGCACCGCCCTCGGGTCCTCGCGTCGCGCCCGCAGGGCCACGACCAGGCCGATCGCCGCCGCAGTGACGCCCAGATCCTCCTTCACCAGCACCAGGGGCGCGGCCCACCACAGCGCCGCGTACCAGCGGTGCCGCAGTACCGCCTCCAGCGCGAACGCGATCAGCGGCACCGCGAAGCACACCTCGTGGAAGTCGAAGTCCACGGCCCGCTGGATGCCCCACGACAGCCCGTACGCGGCCCCCAGCGCGAGCCCGCCGCGCCTCCCCAGCACCCGCGCGGCCGCCCGGGTCACCGGCACCGCCGACAGCGCGAACAGCGCGGCCTGTGCCACCAGCAGGGTCACCGCGCTCGGCCACAGGCGGTACGCGGGGGCGATCAGCGCCGTCACCGGGCTGAAGTGGTCGCCCAGGATGTTGAAGCCCGGCGCCTTGATGTCCGTGACCGGCGCCCGCAGATGCGCGTAGCCCCGTACCGCCTGCTCGAATATGCCCAGGTCCCAGGACATGGTGTCCATCCGGCGGAACCGGCACACGGAGAGCGACGCATACGCCGCGAACAGGAGCGCGGCCAGCCAGTACGGGTCCAGCCGGGGTCCGGCGAACCGCGCACGCCGCCGCACCGCGGTGGCGCGCGGTGCGGCGGTGGCGGTTCTGGCCGTGGCTGTGAAATCGAGCATCGTCGCTCAAGTATGCGAAGCCCGACTGTGAGCATCCCGTCCGGGGGCTCGGCGGCAGCTGTCAGCGGTATCTGACAGCGGTATCTGACAGCGGCGGCCAGCGGCAGCGGCGGCGGTCAGCGGCGGACCTGGCCCAGCCAGGCGAGGGTGCGGCGCACCTCGGCCGAGAAGGGGTGGTGCGGGCCGTGGACGCGGTCGGCGTCGTACACCAGCCGGGACAGGACGTCGTGCGCGGCGGCGCGGTCACCGACCGACAGCAGCAGATGGCCGATCCGGCGCCGCACTTCGAGGGGCAGGACGGGATCGGTGGCCCGGTACTGCTCGAAGTAGGGCAGCAGGGTGCGGTATTCGGTGAGGGCGAGCGCGGCCTCCCCGAGCTGCTCCAGGCACTGGGCGGCCTCGTAGCGGTACTGCAGGGACGCGCGGCCGGCGGGGCCGGACTCGGCGGCGTGCTCGTCGGCGAGGCGCCGCAGCTCGGGCAGCGCGCGGCGGTACTGGCCGTCCTCCATGAGCGTGGCGGCGTACTGCTTGCGCAGCATGCGCACGACGGGGGAGCGTTCGCCGTGCCTGGCCTCGGCCGCCGGCAGCACACCGCCGAGGATGTCGACGGCCTGGGTGATGCGGCCGGCGTCGAGCAGCCGCTTGACCTCGTCGACGGCCTCGGCGATACCGGGGGCGCCGCCGCCGCTCGTCGGGACCGGGGTCGGCGCCGGGGCGTCGCTGCGCGGCGCGACCGGGTGGTCGGGCCAGGGGGCGTGCGGGCGCAGAAAGGGTCGGCTGGGGTCCATCGGCCCGCTCGGGCGCTGGTGCGGGCCGGGCACCGGAAGCAGGGAGGCGAGCCTGCGGTAGGTCTCCTGGGCGTCGGGCAGCCGGTGCTGGGGGTCCTTGGCCAGCAGTTGCAGCACCAGAGTCTCCAGCGGCTCGGGCACCTCCGGCCGCACCTGCCGCAGCGGCACCGGGGCCTCGTACAGATGCCGGTGCAGGACGCCCAGCGCCGTGGAGCCCGCGAAGGGGACGTTGCCGCTGACCAGTTCGTGCAGCAGCACACCGAGCGCGTACAGGTCCGTACGGGGGCCCACGGCACCGCCCATGGCCTGCTCGGGCGCCATGTACGCGGGCGTGCCGATGGGGGTGCCGGTGTGGGTGAGCCGGGTCGTGTCGGTGTCCAGCACCGAGGCGACCCCGAGGTCCAGGACGGTGACGCTGCCGTCCGGCCGGACCATCACATTGCGGGGCTTGAGGTCCCGGTGGATGATCGGCACCGCGTGCACGGCCGACAGCACCGCGCACAACTGCGCGGCGACGGCGACCGCCCACGGCCAGGGGTACGGATCGTGCTCGGCGAGATGGTCGGCGAGGTCGGCGCCCTCCACGTACTGCATGACGAGGTACAGCTCGTCGGCGTCGCTGCCCGCGTCATGGACGGTGACCAGGCCCGGGTGGTCGACCTGGGCCGTCACCCGGCACTCGCGCTCGAAGCGGCTGCGCAGCTCCGAGGCGTCCTCCGAGCCGGCGACCTTGTCGGGGCGCAGCAGCTTGACGGCGACCCGGCGGTCGAGCCGGCGGTCGTACGCGGTCCAGACCTGGCCCATGCCGCCCTGGCCGATGACCGTGGCCAGCTCGTAACGGCCGGCGACGATCCGTCCGTTCACTGACCGTCCTCCTGCTTGCGCAGCAGGTCACTGAGCTCGTCCAGTTCGGCCCGCACCTGGCTGATGCGCGGCGGCGGCGGAACGGGCGTGTGCGCGGGGGCCGGGGCCGGGGCCGGGGCCGGGGCGGGGGCGGGGGTCGGGGCCGGCGTGGGCGCCGGGGCCTGGCTGCCGCGGTACGGGTTGTAGTCGTACGGCTGGGGCTGGGGCTGGGGCTGGACCGGCGGTTGCGCGGGGAGGTACGGATACGGGGTGGCGTAGGGCGGCGGCACCACCCGGCGGTGCTGGATGTCCATGATCAGGAAGTACACGGGCGTGCAGAGCCACAGGAAGAAGAAGCCGAAGGTGCCCGTCGCGTCGACGGGACCGGTGATGTCCTCGCTGTCGCTGACCATGCTGAGGAAGACGCCCGGCAGCACGAACCCGACGACCCCGAACACCGCCCAGTCCAGCGGCCGCCGGCGCAGCAGCGCGATCCGCAGCAGCAGGACGAAGTTGAGGAAGGTGAAGCCCAGATAGCCCAGCGCGACGAAGAGCACGCGCAGCGGGATCACGGACCCGTCGCCCGGCGGGCGGGGGTACGGCGGCGGTGCGGTGCCGGGGCCGTTCATCACTTGCTCCCTGGGCAAAACATAAGTCCGGGTGACAGCCGAAGACTATCCGTCACGGCCGACAACCGACCCGGCGTTACCGAACTGCGGCGCTTACGGCTCGGGCCGTACGGTCCCGTCCGTCAGCCCGTCGTAGAGCCCCTGCACCAGCTGTTCGCCCAACTGCCCGGCCAGCCGCAGAGTCTCCTCGAAGGCGGCCAGCGTACGGAAGCGCTCACCGTAGCGCCGCTGGTCGGCCAGCGGCAGCCGGGGCAGCTGGAGCCGTCGTACGTCGAGCCGGGTGGAGGTCGAGGCGTAGCTGCTGGCCTGACGGTTGTTGGCGGTGCCGCGCAGGAAACCGGCGAGGAACCACGGGTCCAGGGCGGCCGGGTCGGGGCGCAGCAGATACAGGCTGCGGCCCAGCGCCGCGCCCGCCGTCGCCGCGTCGACCACCCGGGCCACCGAGCCGCGCCCCAGGACGGGGACGACCACGTCCCCCTGCTCCAGCAGCACCGGCTCCTCCGTCGGCCCCGGCCCTTCGGGCAGCGATCCGGAGGGCGCCGACCCGGCCAGCACGTCGTGCTCGGTGAGCACCGCGGGCCCGGATGCCTCGCCGGGGGCGGTGCCGGGGCCGCCGGCCCGCAGCAACAGGGCTCCGGCGCGGGCCAGTTCGCCCACCGTGGTGGCCGGCCAGCGGGCCGGTTCGCCGGGCACGGCCGGGGCGGGGGCCAGCTCGGACGTACGGCGCAGGGTCGCCGCCAGCCGGTCGCGCACCCCCGCGAGTCCGCCCGGGCCGCCCGGGGCCACGGGCGGCGGAAGATGACGGGCCGGGGCCAGGTCCACGTCGTCGTCGAGCAGGTCGATGACTTTCAGGGCCCGCCGGATCCCGGGGCGTTCCTCGGTGGTGCCGTGCCGGTCGAAGGAGCGCCAGGCGTCCAGGACCGTGCTCCGTACGCTCTGCCAGGGCAGCTTCTCACCACCGGGGACGGCCAGTTCGGCGGTGTTCACCAGCAGCAGGTGCGGGGACGGTGCCCGGCCGCCCGCCCCGTCGGCCGGTCTGCGCAGCACCCACAGGTGCAGCGGGATGCCGTACGGGGGCGCGGTGCCGGCCGGCAGCGCGATCACCGCGCGCAGCGCGCCCCGGCGCAGCAGGTCGGCCCTGATCCGCCGCCCCGACCGGCGGGACGCGGCGGCGGGCGGCATCAGCAGGACGACGGTGCCCCCCTCCCGTACCCGGGCCAGGGCGTGCTGCACCCAGGCCAGTTCCGATTCGGTACGGGCCGGGAAGCCGTACTCCCAGCGCGCGTCGTAGGCCAGTTCGTCATGGCCCCAGTTGCGTTCGTTGAACGGCGGATGGCACAGCACGGCATCCGCCGCGAGGTCCGGGAAGGCGTCGGCGCGCAGGCTGTCACCGGCCCGCACCCGCAGCTCGTCGGTGGCCGGATGGGCGTACAGCGCGAGCCGCAGGGCGGCCAGTGCGGCCAGGTCGGGGTCGGCGTCCTGCCCGGCGACGTGCTCGGGTGCCTCGGCCGCCCGCAGCAGCGTCCCCGTGCCGCACGCGGGGTCGAACACGGTGCGGGCCGGGCCGGCCAGCGCGGCCATCAGGTCGGCCAGATCGGGCGGAGTGAGCGTGTACTGCCTGGGGTTGGCGTCCAGATACCGGCCCAGCAGGAATTCGTAGGCCTGCCGCAGCCCGAGCTCCTGGCCCAGATCGGCCACCGCCGGCAGCAGCTCCGTGTCGACCGGCCGCCCGATCCGGAACTGCCCCTCGAAGCGCAGCACGCACAGGTCCTCCAGCGCCCCGGTGAGGGCGCGGCCGCTCAGATCCCGCCAGTCCTCCGGGCGGGCCCTCACGAGGAGCAGGAGAACCCCGGCCTGTCGCAGCGCGGTGAGCGCGCCCGCCGGATGGCTCTCCACCTGCTGCCAGACGCGCTCCCGCAACGGGACCTCGGCGAGCTTGCCCTGATCGCGCAGCCAGCTCTCCACCTCGGCGAGCGGGAACGTCGGGCTGCTGTCGGTACCGCCGACCGGCCGGGGGAAGTCCGCATGCCGGCGCCGCCAGTTACTGACGGCGGCGCGGCCCACCCCGGCGAGCCGCGCGATCCCGGCGGCGGTCACCTCTGCTGCGTTCTCCTGCACCTGGCGGCTCCCTTCGCTGTGTGCCTGATCATACCGACGAAATACGCGAGACATCGCTTCACGGCGTGAACTCACTCAATCTTGTGAACCGTGTTGACTCGGTTCACAGCTCATGCTGTGATTGATCCATCGCTTCACGGCGCACTACGAAGCCCGAGGGGGGTCTGTGCGCCCCGGAGCGATCCACGCCGCCGGTGCCTTCGGGCGCCGGCGGCGGCAGTGAGAACACCACGCCACCGGCATCGCCGAGAGGAAATCCCATGAACGCGAACGCCACCCCGTACGCCAAGCGCGCCGTTCTGGCGCTCGCCGCCACCGCCGCCGCCGTCGGCCTGGCCGCCTGCGGCACCCTGTCCGCCGACTCCACCGAGCCCGGGAAGAAGACCACCGCGGACCTCACCGGCCCCCAGATCGCCAACAAGGCGCTCAAGGCCACCAAGTCCGCGAGTTCCCTCACCATGGACCTCGACGGCAAGGTCGACGGCGACGACATGACCTTCCGTATGTCCCTGGACAAGAAGGGCGACTGCACCGGCCGTTTCCGGACCCCCGACGGCGGCATCCAGCTGCTCAAGGCCGGCGACACCGCCTACCTCAAGTTCGACGACGCCTACTGGAAGTCCCAGGGCAAGGACGGCGCGGCCGCCAAGTCGCTCATCGGCGGCAGGTGGATGAAGACCAAGGCCACCGGCGCCGACGCCAAGGACCTCGTCAGCTCCTGCAGCCTGGCCGAAGTCCTCGCCGGCTTCGAGGGTGACGACACCGCCGCCAAGAAGGGCGCCGTCACCACGGTCGACGGCACCCCCGCCATCACCCTGACCGAGAGCGAAGGCGCCGAGCACTACACCATCTACGTCGCCACCAAGGGCAAGCCGTACATCCTCAAGCTCGTCACCAAGGGCGGCAAGGAGCCCGGCACCGTGACCCTCTCCGGCTACAACGAGCCCGTCGCCGCCAAGGCCCCCGCGGCCAAGGACACCGTGGACCTCGACAAGCTCGGCAGCTGATCTAAGCTCAAGGGCTCACAGGCTCAGGGGCGCACAGCCCGGACACAGCGAACGGCGAAGAAGAAACCCACCATGGCAGTCGAAGCCTCACCCGTCCCCGGCGAACCCCTGGCGCCCGAACTCACGGCGCTGGCCGCCGCCGAGGACCTGGGCGCCCACCGCTTCACCATCCACCCCCAGCGCCTCGGGGCCCTGCGCCTCGGCGGCCTGCTGTTCTTCGGGGTGTTCGGCCTGGTCGCCCTCGTCCTCCCGGGGCTGTACTTCCTCTGGCTCGCCTCCCGGACGCCCAACCTCTCCCGCACCCAGGCCGCCCGCCGCCTCCACTTCTTCGAGTACGGCCTCGTCGAGGTCGCCGCCGACGGCACCCCCGCGGCCTTCCGCTGGGACTCGATGATGGCCCTCCAGGAGATCACCGAGCGCTACGCCAACGGCGTCTACGTCGGCACCACCTACGCGTACACCCTGCACGCCAAGGACGGCACCGTACGCAAGCTCACCCAGTTCTACGCCGAGCCCGAGCGCTGGGGCCCCTTCATCCAGCAGGAGATCACCGGCTTCCAGCTGCCCGGCCTGCTCGCCCGCCTGGACCAGGGCGAGACCCTGCGCTTCGGCGACCTGTCCGTCAGCCGGGGCGGCATCGCGACGCCCAGGTCCGGCTCGGCGGGCTGGACCGAGATCGAGCAGGTCCAGATCAAGAACGGCGCCCTCTTCCTGCGCAAGGGCGGCAAGTCCCGCTCCTGGTCGACCAAGGCGGTCAAGGACATCCCCAACTTCTTCCTCTTCCTCGCCCTGGTAGAGCGGCTCCGCCGCCCCGCCGGCTGACGGAAGTGGTGTTGGATGACTGGTTCCGCGCCGGCCGAACGGGAGACTGAACGTATGAAGAACACAGGTGTGCGCCGATATCTTGTAGCGGCCTCGGCGTTGTCCCTGGCGCTGGTCGCCGGGTGCGACGGGTCGGACGGGGGAGCCGACGGCAAGGCGGACCAGGCGAAGCAGTCGGGCGCGGCGGGGTCGCAGTCCTCCGGGCCGGCGGCGCAACCCCTGACGGCGGCGGAGTTGAAGAAGGCCGCGCTCGTCACCGCGGATGTCGACGGGTTCACCGTCAGCACCCCGGGCAAGGGAGATCTCGTCGCCGCCTCCGATGTGAGCACGGCACAGACGGAGTGCGTGCCGCTGGCGCACGCGCTGGCGGGGGTTCCGCTGGGGAAGCCGTCGGCGACCGAGGTGCGGCAGGTGACCAGCAGGGCGACCAAGCCCACGGGCACCTCCGAGACCGACCTGACCTCGGCGTTCGACGTGACGACGACGCTGCTGTCGCTGGCCTCGTACGCGGACGGGAGCACCGCCCGGAAAGTCCTGAAGTCCCTCACCGACGCGGGCGACGCCTGCGCGGGCGGCTTCTCGGGGACGGCGGGCGGCGAGAAGCAGAAGATCACCAAGGTCGCCGGGACGTCGGCGCCCAAGGGGGCCGACGAGGCGGTGGCGTTCACCGTCACAGCCGTCCAGGAGGCGTCCCAGGGGCCGATGAAGCTCGTGGTGATCCGTCAGGGCGCGACGGTGGGTTACTTCACCGCGCTGAACCTGGCCTCGCTCGTCTCCGGCAAGGACTTCGCCTTCCCCGCCGCCGTCGTCAGGGCGCAGCAGAACAAGCTCGGTTGACACGCCGTCTCCTCGGGTGCGGCCCGAGGCCGTAAAGTGCCGTTCGTGGGCATATCAAGGGCGGGTACGGTGCTGGCGGTCGCGGCGCTGGTCGGGGTGGCCGGCGTCGCGGGCTGCAAGGGGACGACGGACGAGACGGGCACGGGCAGCAATGCCGCGCCCAAGGGCAGCGCGATGGAGGCGGTCAACGACCTGACGGTGAAGGGCCGGGCGCCGAAGACCGGTTATTCCCGGGCCGAGTTCGGGAAGTCGTGGGTGGACACGGACCACAACTCCTGTGACACGCGCGACGACATACTCAAGCGCGACATGACCGCCGAGTCGTTCCGCTCGGACCAGGGCGGCGACTGCGTCATCGCCTCAGGCACCCTGGACGATCCCTACACGGGTAGGACGATCCACTTCACGCGCGGCAAGAGCACCGTCGACATCGACCATGTCGTCGCGCTGTCCGACGCCTGGCAGAAGGGGGCGCAGAAGTGGTCGGAGGACAAGCGCGAGCAGCTCGCCAACGACCCGCTGAATCTGCTGGCCGTCGACTACTCCTCGAACCGCGTCAAGGGTGACGCGGATGCCGCGACCTGGCTGCCGTCGAACAAGAGCTTCCGGTGCGCGTACGTGGCCCGGCAGGCGGCGGTGAAGAAGAAGTACGGGGTGTGGGTGACCGGCGCCGAGAAGACGGCGATGGTGAAGGTGCTCAACACCTGCCCCGGCGAGAAGCTCCCGGACTCCGGCAAGCCGGTGGCCTCCGGGACGCCCGACGTGGAGACGTCGTCCGCGGCGACGGGCACGCGCTACGCCAACTGCGACGCCGTACGCAAGGCGGGCGCGGCGCCGCTGCGCAAGGGCGACCCCGGGTACTCGCGTTCGCTCGACCGGGACGGCGACGGAGTCGCCTGCGACACCTGAGAGGCGCGGTCTCGTTTGTAACGAGTGCTGGTCTCACGGTGCGCGAGTCAATATCCTCGATCATCGCCAGGTCGTGCACCGTCGCTCGATCCCTTGCCGGGAGGCAAAATGCTCCGCCGCAGGACTGCGCTCTCCTTCACCGCCGCTGCCATGCTCGCCGCGACACCCCTGCTGACCTCGTGCGGGACACCGCACCCGGGGGCGGCCGCGGTGGTCGGGGGCCAGCGGATCACGGTATCGGCGGTGCAGGCGAGGGTCGACGCGGTACGGGCCGCGCAGGAGAAGTCACCGCAGGCCGCACAGCTGATCGAGGCGAGCAGCGACCTCAGCCGCAACACCGTGCACAGCCTGGTGCAGGCCAGGGTCATCGACCGGGCGGCCGAGGACGCCGGGGTGTCCGTGACGCGGCGCGAGGTACAGCAGGCCAGGGCGGCGGCGGAGAAGCAGGCCGGCGGCAGGACGAACCTGGAGTCGCAGGTGCTGCAGACCTACGCGATGGTGCCCGCCGACATCGACGAGAGCATCCGCACCGACCTGACCATGCAGAAGGTCGCCCGGCACTACGGCGCCGATGTGCAGACCGCGGCCGGCCAGGCGGAACTGGTCAAGGTGCTCCGCCGGACCTCCGACGAGCTGGGCATCGACGTCAACCCGCGCTACGGGACGTGGAACTCGAAGAAGCTGACCCTCGACACCGCCAAGGACCCCTGGCTCAGCCAGGTCACCGCGACGACTTCGACGACCGCGTAGGGAGGTAGTTTCGTCGGGTGGACGAGAACCCGACGAACGAAGCCCCCCGGGCCCCCGGGCGCCTCCTGCTGCTCACCACGACGCACCGGGTGGCGCCCGGCCTGCTCTCCTGGCCGGCCTGGGAGGCCCTGCGCGGCGCGGACCAGGTGGTCTGCCCCGACGGCGGCCACCCGCTGCTGCCGTATCTGCGCGAGGCGGGCGTGGCCGTCGAGGTGGTCGCGCCCGGCGGCCGTGAGCTGGTCGAGCTGACGGCCGGCGGCCGCACTGTCGTCTATGTCGCCGGCGGCGAGGGCGATCGGGCCGTCACCGACGAACTGGCCCGGCTGGGCGGCTCGGGGCGGGTCGCGATGCCCGATCTGGAGCTGCTGCCCGGTTCGTACGACCTGCCGGGGGCGCGGCTGCTGGACCTGGTGCAGGTGATGGACCGGATCCGTCGCGAGTGCCCGTGGAGCAGCGAGCAGACCAGCGCCGAGCTGGCCAAGTACGGGGTCGAGGAGGTCTACGAACTCGTCGAGGCGATCGAGGAGGACGACCGCGAGGCCCTGCGCGAGGAGCTGGGCGACGTGCTGCTGCAGGTGATCTTCCATGCGCGGATCGCGCAGGACGACGAGGAGGAACCGTTCTCCATCGACGACGTCGCCGGGACGATCGTCGACAAGCTCATCCACCGGCATCCGCATGTGTTCGGCGACGAGACCGCCGAGACCCCTGAGGAGGTCCAGGCGCACTGGCAGCGCACGAAGGCCGTGGAGAAGCAGCGGGAGTCCGTCACCGAGGGGATTCCGCTCGGCCAGCCGGCGCTGGCGCTCGCCGCCAAGCTCGCCGGACGGGCCCGGGCGGCCGGGCTCGACGTCGCGGTGCCCGCGGGGGACGAGTTCGGGGAGCGGCTGCTCGCACTCGCCGCCGCCGCGCAGGCGGCCGGCGTCGACCCCGAATCCGCGCTGCGCGCGGCGGCCCGGCGCTACCGCGAGGCGATCCGCTCGGCGGAGGCCGCGGGCTGATCCGGCACGAATATGTTGCCCTGGCCCCGAAAGGGGTACAAATGGGACATGAGTATGAGTGCAGTGGAACAGGTGCAGCTGGCCATCCCGCACGACTACCTCGTCGGGATCGTGCCACTGGTGGTGGGCGTCCTCCTGGTCGGCGTCCTGATCGGCGCCGTGTCGCTGGGCCTGTGGGCCCGTTCCAAGGAGCCGCCGCCGCAGCAGGAGCCCCAGCCCCGTGCGGGGGCCTGGCAGAAGCGTGAGGAGCATGAGCGGGGCGAGGTGCCCGCCGACCACGGACCGGGCCATCAGGACGGCGAGCGGCACCCGCTCACCGAGCCACGGGAGGTCGACGAGTGGGAACCCGAGCCCAACGGTGCGCGCCGCCTGCCGCACTCGATGAAGGGCTTCGGGAACTGGGGCTCCCACTCGGCCCGCCACCCCTAGGCCGGGCCGGACAGGACCTGGTTCGAGGACGGACCACGCCCGGCCCGTAGCCTCGCCCCATGCGTATCGACGTACCCCACGCCTGGCCGCGGGACGAGGCCGAAGCGGTGGCCCTCCAGAACGAGCTGCGGCCCCTTGCCGACCATGCCGGCCCGGGGCCGCAGCGGCCGCGTCTGATAGCGGGCCTGGACGTGGCCTACGGCGGCAGCGGGGGAGCGGACGACGAGCTCGCGGCCGCGGTGGTGGTCGTCGACGCGCAGACCCTCGCCCCGGTCGAGCGGGCGACCGCGGTGGGCCGGGCCACCTTTCCGTACGTCCCGGGGCTCTTCGCCTTCCGTGAGCTGCCGGTGCTGATCGAGGCGCTGCGCCGCCTCCGTACCGCCCCCGACCTGCTGCTCTGCGACGGTCAGGGGCTGGCGCACCCGCGCCGCTTCGGGCTCGCCTGCCACCTGGGCGTCATCACAGGGATCGCGACGGCGGGGGTGGCCAAGACCCCGTTCACGGGGACGTACGGGGACGGCTCGCCGGGACGTGAGCGCGGCTCGTACGCCGACCTCATGAGCGGTACCGAGCGGCTCGGCCGGGCCCTGCGCACCCAGGACGGCGTGAAGCCGGTCTATGTGTCGACGGGGCACCGGATCGACCTGGACACGGCTTGCCGTCACGTCCTGGCGATGGCGGCGGCCTACCGGCTGCCGGAGACGACCAGGCTCGCGGACCGCCTCAGCAGGGACGCGCTAGCGTCGTACCGTGACCGTCCCCGTGCCTGAGGCCTCCGCCCCGACCCCGTCGCCGACCCCCGGCCCGACTTCCGGCCCCGGCCCCGCCCCGACCCTGTTCAGCTGGGAGTTCGCGACCGACCCCTACCCGGCGTACGGCTGGCTGCGCGAGCACTCGCCCGTGCACCGCACCACCCTGCCCAGCGGGGTCGACGCCTGGCTGGTCACCCGGTACGCGGACGCGCGGCAGGCGCTGGCCGACGCCCGGCTGAGCAAGAACCCGGTGCACCACAGCGAGCGCGCGCACGCCAAGGGCCGGGTCGGCATTCCCGGCGAGCGCAGCGCCGACCTGATGACGCATCTGCTGAACATCGACCCTCCGGACCACACCCGGCTGCGCCGGCTGGTCTCCAAGGCGTTCACCCCGCGCCGGGTGGCGGAGTTCGCGCCGCGCGTGCAGCAGCTCACCGACCGCCTGATCGACGGCTTCTCGGGCGCGGGCGAGGCGGACCTCATCCATGACTTCGCCTTCCCGCTGCCGATCTACGCGATCTGTGACCTGCTGGGCGTCCCGGCCGAGGACCAGGACGACTTCCGCGACTGGGCCGGACTCATGATCCGCCACGGCGGCGGCCCGCGCGGCGGCGTCGGCCGGGCGGTGAAGAAGATGCGGGGGTACCTGCTGGAGCTGATCCACCGCAAACGCGAGGGCCTGGGGCAGGGAGGCGACGACGACCTGATCTCCGGCCTGATCAGGGCGAGCGACCACGGCGAGCACCTCACCGAGAACGAGGCGGCGGCCATGGCCTTCATCCTCCTCTTCGCCGGATTCGAGACAACGGTCAACCTCATCGGCAACGGCATGCACACACTGCTGCGCCACCCCGCGCAGCGCGCGCGGCTGCAACAGGCCCTGGCCCACGGCGACACGGAGCTGCTGGCCACCGGTGTCGAGGAACTGCTGCGCTACGACGGGCCGGTGGAGCTGGCCACCTGGCGCTTCGCGACCGAGCCGCTGACGATCGGCGGCCGGGTGATCGCCGCCGGCGATCCGGTGCTGGTCGTGCTGGCCGCCGCCGACCGGGATCCGGCCCGTTTCGACAGCCCGGACACCCTCGATCTGACCCGCCGCGACAACCAGCACCTCGGTTACGGACACGGCATCCACTACTGCCTGGGCGCCCCGTTGGCGCGCCTGGAGGCGCAGAGCGCACTGGCCACCCTGCTGACCCGGCTGCCCGATCTCGATCTCGCCGTCGAGCCCTCTGAGCTGCGCTGGCGGGGTGGCCTGATCATGCGCGGACTGCGAACTCTACCGGTGAATTTCACGCCGGAGCGGTAGTCGAGCCCTGAGCAGGAGGGATAAGGGAGTTGACGCTCCGTCACCGTCGTGATCTTGGCGTGATCTCCGATACATCGACTTGTGATGCCATGGCCAACGCCGCTACGTTCTGCGGTCGTCGCAGTCTTTGAAAAGGAAAGGCGATCGCATGCTGAAGTCCGGGAACGGCCGACACCGCAAACCGCGCCAGGCACCCACCGCTGTGGTGGTGGTCGCGGCGACCGGAGCCGGAATGGCGCTCCCGCTCTTCGCCGCGAGCGGAGCCCAGGCCGCCGACACCTCCGTCTCCGACTCGACCTGGAACGCGGTCGCCGTCTGCGAGAGCGGCGGCCTGTGGAGCTCCAACACCGGCAACGGGTTCTACGGCGGGCTGCAGATCACCCAGGAGACCTGGGACCAGTACGGCGGCCAGGACTACGCCAAGCGCCCCGACCTCGCCAGCCAGAACGAGCAGATATCCGTCGCCGACGAGATCCTCGACGCCCTCGGCCCCGAGGCGTGGCCGACCTGCGCCGACCTCTCGGGTCTGACCGACGCCGTCACCGGTGACGACTCCTCGGCCTCCGCCGACCCCACCGACGACGCGACGGACGACACGACGGGCGACACGACCGCCACGCCGTCCGATGACGCCACCGACGACTCCACCACCTCCGGCACGGACTCCGGTGGCACGGGCTCCGACACCGATTCCGGCAGCGACTCCGCCGACGCCTCGGACACCGGCGACAGCGACGGGACATCCGGCTCGGCGTCCTCGACGAGCCCCGATCCGTCCGCCACCCGGGCCGGCTCGGCCACCTCCCGGAACCAGGGCCGGCACGCCCGGCCCGAGACCACCGGCCCCACGGGCCTGGCCGCCTGGGGCGAGCTGTCCCGCAACAGCGTCAAGGTCGTCGCCCGCACGAAGTCCGCCGCCACCGAGGGCGCCACCACCGAGGCCGCCCGGCGCTACCTCGTACGTGACGGCGACTCGCTCTGCGGGATCGCGGCCGAGGAGGACGTGGCGGGCGGATGGCGCGCGCTGTACGAGGCCAACAAGAGCGCGATCGGTGACGATCCGAGTGTGATCCACCCCGGGGAGTATCTGAACCTGGAGTAGCACCTGTGACAAGCCTCTCCCGGAGGTCTGTGCCCGCGGTGTCCCTCCTTGTCCGATTCACCCGCTCCCACCAGGAATGACACGCATTCCTGGTGGGTGAAAAAGCGAACGATGGGCGATCTTGGGGGGATTGTCCTCACCCCCGGCCTTTGCTTACGGTCGACATCGCTCGCCGCCGCGGGCCCCGCCGGTCAGGAACGCCGAGTCCTGCCGCCGACCGACGGGAACAGTCGACGCGAAAGCGCCGAAGGCAGGAGCGGGGGACCCACAGGTTCGCCGCCGTACGGATCCGGACGCCCGTCGTCCGCCGCTCCGTGCGGCTCGGGGTTAAGCGCTGCGCGCACGTCGCGCCGCGCCGGGCACTCACTCGGCCCGAACCCGACAGCTGACCTCGCAGGCGCCGGTGAGGAACCCAGATCATGATCCGTCGTGTCTCGAAGTCGATCCGTCTCGCCGCTCTCGGTGCCGTCGCCACCGGTGCGATCGCGGTTCCGATGATGACCGCCTCCTCCGCCTCCGCCGCTCCGGCCACCGCGTGGACCAAGGTCGCCATGTGCGAGTCCACCGGAAACTGGCACATCAACTCCGGCAACGGCTTCTACGGCGGCCTGCAGTTCACCAATTCGACCTGGGCCGCTTACGGCGGCACCAAGTACGCCGCCCGCGCCGACCTGGCGACCTCGGGCCAGCAGATGGCCGTCGCCGAGAAGGTCCTGGCCAGCCAGGGCAAGGGCGCCTGGCCGATCTGCGGCAAGCACCTCTGACCGGGGGCGTCCACCGCGACGCCACCCCCCACGGCTCCCCGGCCGGGCACGCTTCTCCCCCAAGCGTGCCCGGCCGGGGCTTTTCGGGTCGGTTAGGCTCAGCACGAAAAAGATAGAGACATCCAGAAGGAGACTCACGTGCCGTCCATCGACGTCGTCGTAGCCCGGGAAATCCTCGACTCGCGAGGCAACCCCACCGTCGAGGTCGAGGTCGGCCTCGACGACGGCAGCACCGGTCGTGCCGCCGTTCCGTCCGGTGCCTCCACCGGCGCCTTCGAGGCCCTCGAACTCCGGGACGGCGACAAGAGCCGTTACCTCGGCAAGGGCGTGGAGAAGGCCGTCCTCGCCGTCATCGAGCAGATCGGCCCCGAGCTGGTCGGCTACGACGCCACCGAGCAGCGCCTGATCGACCAGGCGATGTTCGACCTGGACGCCACCCCCGACAAGTCATCGCTCGGCGCCAACGCCATCCTCGGCGTGTCGCTCGCCGTCGCGCACGCCGCCTCCGAGGCCTCGGACCTGCCGCTGTTCAGGTACCTGGGCGGCCCGAACGCCCACGTGCTGCCGGTCCCGATGATGAACATCCTCAACGGCGGCTCGCACGCCGACTCCAACGTGGACATCCAGGAGTTCATGATCGCGCCCATCGGCGCGGAGTCCTTCTCCGAGGCCCTGCGCTGGGGTGCCGAGGTCTACCACACCCTCAAGGCGGTCCTGAAGGAGCGCGGCCTGTCCACCGGTCTGGGTGACGAGGGCGGCTTCGCGCCCAACCTCGACTCCAACCGCGCCGCTCTCGACCTCATCGTCGAGGCCATCAAGAAGGCCGGTTACACCCCGGGCCAGGACATCGCGCTGGCGCTCGACGTCGCCGCCTCCGAGTTCTACAAGGACGGCAGCTACTCGTTCGAGGGCAAGGCGCTGTCCGCCGCCGAACTCACCGCGTACTACGCCGAGCTCGTGGCCGCGTACCCGCTGGTCTCCATCGAGGACCCGCTGTTCGAGGACGACTGGGACGGCTGGAAGACCCTCACCGACCAGCTCGGCGACAAGGTCCAGATCGTCGGCGACGACCTGTTCGTCACCAACCCCGAGCGCCTGCAGAAGGGCATCGACAACAACACCGCCAACGCGCTCCTGGTGAAGGTCAACCAGATCGGCTCCCTCACCGAGACCCTCGACGCCGTCGAGCTCGCGCAGCGCAGCGGCTACAAGTGCATGATGTCCCACCGCTCCGGTGAGACCGAGGACGTCACCATCGCCGACCTGGCCGTCGCCACCAACTGCGGCCAGATCAAGACCGGCGCCCCGGCCCGCTCCGAGCGCGTCGCCAAGTACAACCAGCTGCTGCGCATCGAGGAGATCCTCGACGACGCCGCGGTGTACGCGGGCCGCTCGGCGTTCCCGCGCTTCAAGGGCTGATCTCCGGCCCCGCCGGGTTGTGGCCCGGCCACAACCCGGCCACAACCCGGCCACAGCCCGGCTCCCGGCCGGGGGCCGGGTACGAAACCGCAGCCGGCGTACCGGCGTGCCGGTGTGTGCGGCCCCCGGCCGCGTAGGGTGACCGGCAGGCGCAGCCGCCGACCCAACGCGAACCCTCACCGGAGGTGCACGTGCCGGACCGCTTCTCCACCGCGACGCGGATCCGCGCGCTGGGCGCCCAGGCGCAGGCGAGGGTGTACCGCGCCGCGGGCCGGGGCCCCGTCGCACCGCGCCGTAACCGCCTCACGGGCCGGGCCGCCGTACTGGCGCTGGTCGTGTGCGCGCTCGTCGTGGCGCTCGCGTACCCGATGCGGCAGTACATCGCCCAGCGCAGCGCCATCGCCGACCAGCGCCGCCAGGCGCAGGAGACGGAGCGCCGGGTGAAGGAGCTGCGGGAGGAGAAGGCCCGCTGGCAGGACCCGGCGTACGTCAGGAGCCAGGCACGGCAGCGCCTGAACTACGTGATGCCCGGCGAGACGGGCTTCACCGTGGTCCAGCCGGGCTCCACGGCGCAGCGCAGCGCGGACGAGGCGGACCGCCACGAAGCGAGCGGGGCGGCCGCCCGCCGCGCCTGGTACGCCAACCTCTGGGACGGCGTGGACCACGCCGACGCCTCCGCGGCCGCCCGTCACTGACCGACCACCGACCTCCCGACGACCGACGACCGACGAACGGTACGAGAAGACACTCCGCATGGATACGCCCCCCGCCGTCACCCCGCGCACTCCGCCCACCGAGACGGACATCGCCGCGTTCAAGGAGCAGTTGGGCCGCCCGCCGCGCGGCCTGCGGGCCATCGCCCACCGGTGCCCGTGCGGCAATCCGGACGTCGTGGAGACCCAGCCGCGGCTGGAGGACGGGACGCCGTTCCCGACCCTCTACTACCTGACCTGCCCGCGTGCGGCCTCCGCGATCGGCACGCTGGAGGCGGACGGCGTCATGAAGGAGATGACGGCCCGTCTCGCCGAGGACCCGGAGCTGGCCGCCGCCTACCGCGCCGCGCACGAGGACTACATCGCGCGGCGCGACGCCATCGAGGTCCTGGAGGGCTTCCCCAGCGCCGGCGGGATGCCGGACCGGGTGAAGTGCCTGCATGTGCTGGTCGGCCACTCGCTGGCGGCCGGACCGGGTGTGAACCCGCTGGGCGACGAGGCGATCGCGATGCTGCCGGAATGGTGGCGCAAGGGCCCGTGTGTGACGCCGTGCGGCCCGCCGGCCGGGACGGCCGGGACGGCCGTCGCGGCCGCTGCTGAAGGAGACGCCGAATGACCCGGGTCGCGGCCATCGACTGCGGTACGAACTCCATCCGGCTCCTGGTGGCCGACGCCGACCTCGCGACCGGCGTGATCGAGGACCTGGACCGCCGGATGACCATCGTCCGGCTCGGCCAGGACGTGGACCGCACCGGCCGGCTGGCCCCCGAGGCGCTGGAGCGGACCTTCGACGCCTGCCGCGAGTACGCGGCGGTGATCGAGAAGCTGGGCGCGCAGCGGCTGCGCTTCGTGGCGACCTCGGCCTCCCGGGACGCCTCGAACCGCGAGGACTTCGTACGCGGGGTGGTGGACATCCTGGGTGTGGAGCCCGAGGTGATCACGGGTGCCCAGGAGGCGGAGTTCTCCTTCGTCGGGGCCACCAAGGAGCTGGCCGGCCGCTCCGACCTGGCCAGGCCGTTCCTGGTGGTGGACATCGGCGGCGGCTCGACGGAGTTCGTGGTCGGCGACCGCGGTGTCGACGCGGCCCGCTCGGTCGACATCGGCTGCGTACGGCTGACCGAGCGGCACCTGGTCCGCAAGGACACCGGCAAGGTCGTCGACCCGCCGACGCTGGGCGCGATCACCGCGATGAAGACCGACATCGAGGCCGCGCTCGACCTGGCCGCCGAGGCGGTGCCCCTCACCCGGGCCGGCACGCTGGTCGGCCTGGCCGGCTCGGTCACCACGGTGGCCGCGATCGCGCTGGGCCTGCCGGAGTACGACTCGACGGCGACCCATCACTCCCGTATCCCGGTGGCCCGGGTCCGGGAGATCGCCGGGGAGCTGCTCACCACCACGCACGCGCAGCGCGCCGAGGTCCCGGTGATCCATCCCGGCCGGGTTGACGTCATCGGCGCGGGGGCGCTGGTCCTGCTGGAGATCATGGAGCGGATCGGGGCGGAGGAAGTGGTGGTCAGCGAGCACGACATCCTCGACGGCATCGCCTGGAGCGTCGCCTGATCCGGCGCCCGAGATTGTTTGTGAAACTCTTCACATGAAGTTCCGGTCCTGTGGCCCGGTTTTCGAAGGCCGCAGGCTCCGGGCGCCCCCAAAACCCTTTGCGGGTGCGTGTTTCGGCCGTATTGCGCGACCGGCCGCAGAGGCCACCCAGGCCGGGATTTCCGCACTTCACAGGGGTTGCTCAACGCCCGCGCCCCGCACCGGGTTCCCCATGAGCACTGTGGCCCTGGTCACGAAGCGGGGCAGTGTAGCAGAAGGGTGCGGTTAGCTTGTGAAGGGGCTCACGAGCTACCCCCCGGGGTGTGGTGAATACTCGAAGCCATGAGCACCACGGAGCGTCCCAGGATCCTCGTAGTAGGCGGTGGGTACGTCGGCCTGTACGCGGCCCGACGCATCCTGAAGAAGATGCGCTACGCGGAGGCGACCGTCACGGTCGTCGACCCGCGTTCGTACATGACGTACCAGCCCTTCCTGCCGGAAGCCGCCGCCGGCAACATCTCCCCCCGCCACGTCGTGGTGCCGCTTCGCCGCGTGCTCCCCAAGGCGGAGGTCCTCACCGGCCGGGTCACCACCATCGACCAGGACCGCAAGGTCGCCGTGGTCGAGCCGCTCGTGGGCGACTCCTACGAGCTGCCCTTCGACTACCTGGTCGTGGCGCTCGGCGCGGTCTCCCGGACCTTCCCGATCCCCGGCCTCGCCGAGAACGGCATCGGTCTCAAGGGTGTCGAGGAGGCCATCGGCCTGCGCAACCACGTCCTTGAGCAGCTCGACAAGGCCGAGTCCACGACCGACGAGGAGATCCGCCGCCAGGCCCTCACCTTCGTCTTCGTCGGCGGCGGCTTCGCGGGCGCCGAGGCGATCGGCGAGATCGAGGACATGGCGCGGGACGCCGCGAAGTACTACCCGAACGTCAAGCGCGAGGACATGCGTTTCATCCTCGTCGACGTGGCCGACAAGATCCTCCCCGAGGTCGGCCCCGAGCTCGGCGCGTGGGGCCTTGAGCACCTGCGCGAGCGCGGTATCGAGATCTACCTCAAGACCTCCATGAAGTCCTGCGTCGACAAGCACGTCGTGCTCGACAACGGCCTGGAGGTCGACGCCTCGACGCTGGTGTGGACCGCGGGCGTCAAGCCCAACCCGGCGCTGGCCAGGTTCGGCCTCCCGCTCGGCCCGCGCGGCCATGTCGACACCGCCCCGACCCTCCAGGTCCAGGGCACCGACTACATCTGGTCGGCCGGCGACAACGCCCAGGTCCCCGACCTCGCCTCCGGCCCCGGCGCCTGGTGCCCGCCCAACGCCCAGCACGCGCTGCGCCAGGCCAAGGTCCTCGGCGACAACGTCATCTCCGGCATGCGCGGCTTCCCGCAGGCCGAGTACAAGCACGGCAACAAGGGCGCCGTCGCGGGCCTGGGCCTGCACAAGGGCGTCGCGCTGATCCGCATCGGCAAGGTCAAGCTGAAGTTCAAGGGCCGCCTGGCCTGGTACTTCCACCGTGGCTACCACGGCATGGCGGTCCCGACCTTCAACCGCAAGTTCCGGGTGCTGGCCGACTGGACGCTGGCGATGTTCCTCAAGCGCGAGGTCGTCTCGCTGGGCGCCATCGAGCACCCCCGCGAGGAGTTCTACGAGGCCGCCCGCCCGGCCGTGCCGGCCCAGGCCACCGCTCCGGCGCCGGCCGCCGTCAAGGACGGGGAGAAGGCCAAGGCCTGACCCGCGGCAGTACCGCAGACCTGAGCCGAAGGGCGTCCGCCATCCGTGGTGCGGACGCCCTTCGGCGTTCCTGCGTCAGGGGGATTACCGCCGTAACGTGCACATGTTTACGTGATGAGAGGAACCGTGAACCTGTCACGACGGAGGTGCCCGACATGACCGACGCGGCCGGACGGCTGACCGCACTCGCCGAACAGATCCTCGGTACGCCCCTGCCCCTGCGCGTGCGCGCGTGGGACGGCAGCGAGGCTGGGCCGGCCGACGCCCCCATGCTGGTGGTGCGCAACCGCCGGGCCCTGCGGCGGGTGCTCTACAAGCCCGGCGAGCTGGGCCTGGCCCGGGCCTGGGTGGCCGGCGAACTCGACCTCGAGGGGGATCTGTACGAGGCCCTCGACCTGCTCACCGGCCTGTTCTGGGAGCGCTCCGACAGCGGGCCCGCACGGTCGCTGACCGATCTCCTGCGCGACCCGGCGACCTACCGGCTCGGCCGCGAGGCGCTGGCCCTCGCCGGCCCCGGACTGCCCCCGCCGCCCCCGCCGGAGGAGGTGCGCCGCCGCACCGGCCTCCTGCACAGCCCGCACCGCGACCGCGCCGCCATCAGCCACCACTACGACGTCGGCAACGACTTCTACGAGCTGGTGCTCGGCCCGTCCATGGTCTACTCGTGCGCCTTCTGGGAGAGCCCCGACGTCACCCTGGAGGACGCCCAGACCGCCAAGCTGGACCTCGTCTGCCGCAAGCTGGGCCTGCGGCCGGGGCAGCGGCTGCTCGACGTCGGCTGCGGCTGGGGCTCGATGGTCCTGCACGCCGCGCAGCACTACGGTGTGCACGCCACCGGGATCACCCTGTCCACCGAACAGGCCGCGCACGCCCGTAAGCGGGTCGCCGGGGCCGGGCTGTCCGACCGCGTCGAGATCCGCGTGCAGGACTACCGGGCCGTGCCCGACGGGCCCTACGACGCCATCTCCTCCATCGGCATGGCCGAACATGTCGGCCGCGACCGCTACCGCGAATACGCGACCGTCCTGCACGGCCTGCTGCGGCCCGGCGGGCGGCTGCTCAACCACCAGATCGCCCGCCGCCCCACGGGCGACGAGGAGACGTACCGCCTCGACGACTTCATGGACCGCTACGTCTTCCCCGACGGGGAGCTGGCGCCCGTCGGTTCCACCGTCTCCCGCCTGGAGGAGGCCGGCTTCGAGGTACGGGACGTGGAGGCCCTGCGCGAGCACTACGCGCTCACCCTGCGGCACTGGGTCGCCAACCTGGAGGCCCGCTGGCCCGAGGCGGTACGTCTCACCTCGGGCGGCCGGGCCAGGGTCTGGCGCCTGTACATGGCGGCCTCCGCGCTCTCCTTCGAGCGCAACCGGATCGGCGTCAACCAGGTCCTCGCCGTCCGCACGACGGCGGACGGCGAGGCGTTCCTGCCGCCGACCCGGGCGGCCTGGCTCGGCTGAGCCGGGACGCCCGGACGCCCGGGTCGCCCCGCCGCCCGGGAACCGGAACCGGAACCGCTATTCGGCCTTGATGGAGGCCAGCATGTTGAGCCTCGCCGCCCGCCGTGCGGGCCACAGGGCGGCGAGGACACCCACCGCGGCCGACAGGGCCAGGAACACGGCGATACGGCCCCAGGGAAGGACCAGCGTGTAGGAGGCGATGCTGCCGGAGATGAGCCGGCCTGCGGCCCAGCCGAAGAAGACGCCGAGCCCGATGCCCAGCACCGCGCCGAACAGGGAGATGACCAGGGACTCCAGCCGCACCATCCGCTTGACGGCGCGGCGGTCCAGACCGATGGCCCGCAGCATGCCGATCTCGTGGGAGCGCTCGAAGACGGACATCGCCAGGGTGTTGATCACCCCGAGCACCGCGACCAGGACGGCCATGGCGAGGAGCCCGTAGAGGATGTTGAGCAGCAGGCCGATGAAGGAGCTGATCTCCTCGGAGATACCGGCCTTGTCCTGGACCTTGATCGCCGGGTTGCTGCCGAGCGCCTTCTCGATCGCGTCCTTGGCCGCCGCGCTCGGGCCGCCGGCGGTCTTCACCAGGACCTGCATGTCGGTGACCCTGGCGCTGTGCGGGGCGAGGGTGTCCTCGTCCACCAGGACACCGCCCAGCAGCTCGTTGCCCTGGTAGACACCGCCGATCCGCAGGGTGCTCTTCTGCCCGTCGTCGTAGACGACGGGTACGGTGTCGCCGGTCCTCCAGCCCGTCCGCTCGGCGGTGTCGGTGTCGATGACGACCGTACGGCCGCCGAGTGCGCCGATCGAGCCGCTGGAGAAGTCGAACGCGATGAGCTTGTCGATGGCGCCGGTGTCGACGCCGGTGAGGTAGGCGGTGTTGCCGCCCGTGCCCAGCTCGGAGCGGGAGTCGCGCAGGCCGCTGCTGGCGGTGACCTGGTCCATGCGGCTGAGCTTCTTCTCCACGTCGGGAGAGAGCAGGGTGCCGTTGGCCATGGCGATCTGGTAGTCGGCTTTGAGCGAGGCGGTCGCCATCTTGTCGATGGCGGACTGCATGGAGGTGGCGACCACGGTGAGCCCGGTGATCAGCGTCAGTCCGATCATCAGCGCGGAGGCGGTGGCCGCCGTGCGCCGCGGGTTGCGCACCGAGTTCTGCCGGGCGAGCTTGCCGGTGATGCCGAAGGGCCGCAGCAGCGGGCCGGCGGCGGCGATGACGGGCCGGGACAGCAGCGGCGTGAGGATGAAGACGCCGATGAGCAGCAGGCCCGCACCGCCGCCCATGATCGCGTTGCCGCCGTCCTTCATGCCGGTGGCGACCAGCACCAGGGCGGCACCGGCGCCGGAGACGACCGCGCCGATGGTGTTGCGCACGACCAGGCCCTTGGTGGTGGGCGGAGCGTGCACGCTGCCCATGGCGGCGACCGGGGGGATCCTGGCGGCGCGGCGGGCCGGCAGCCAGGCGGCGAGCATGGTCACCCCGACACCGACGGCGAGCGCGGCGATCACCGTGCCGGACTGCAGGACGAGGGAGCCGTCGGGCAGGGTCGCGCCGGTGCTGCCGAGCAGCGTGCGCATGCCGGCGGCGATACCGATGCCGACCAGGAGGCCGGAGACGCCGGCCACCAGCCCCACGACCAGGGCCTCGATCAGCACCGAACGGGTCACCTGGCGGCGGCTCGCGCCGACCGCGCGCAGCAGCGCCAGCTCCTTGGTGCGCTGGGCGACCAGCATGGTGAAGGTGTTGGCGATGATGAAGACGCCGACGAAGAGCGCGATGCCCGCGAAGGCCAGCAGGGTGTTGTTGAAGCCGCTCAGGCCGGACGAGATCTGCTCGGCCTCGTCAGCGGCGAGCTTCTTGCCGGTGACCGCCTCCGCGCCCTTGGCGTACGACGGCAGCAGCGTGTCGATCCGCGCCTTGAGCGCGGCCTGGCCGGTGCCCGCCGCCGCCTTGACGTCGATCTCGCTGTACCGACCGGGCTTGGCGAACAGCTTCTGCGCGGTCGCGGTGTCGAAGAGCACCAGGCTGCCGCCGGCCGCCACGTTGCCGTCGTCGGTGGTGAAGATCCCGGTGACCTTCTGCTTCAGCACCGGGCCGTCCACCGACATCCGTACGTTGTCGCCGACCGCGTACCCGGCGCGCTCGGCCGTCCTGGTGTCCAGGGCGACCTCGGAGGCCGTGCGCGGCGCCCGGCCGTGGACCAGGGGGTACTTGGCGGCCCCGGCGTAGTTGGCGCCGTTGGTGGACCAGCCGTCGCCGATCAGCTTGCCCTTCTTGTCGGCGACGGCGGTGAAGCCGGAGACGGCGCCGGTGGCGCTCCCGGCCCCGGGGAGGCCGCGGACGGCGGTGAGCAGCTTTTCGCTCAGGTAGGGCGAGTCGCTGTCGGGGGTGATGGCCACGGAGACGTTCTCGTAGCTCTTGGCCGAGCTCTTCTTGAAGGCGTCGCCGATGGTGTCGGTGAAGACCAGGGTGCCGGAGACGAAGGACACGCCGAGCATCACGGCGAGTACGGTCATCAGCAGTCTGGCCTTGTGCGCGAGCACGTTGCGCAGGGCGGTACGGAACATGTGGACGTCCTGGGTGGGGCTGGGCGGAGAAACGGGGCGGGGGCGCGGGGCGGTGACGCCGGTTCAGCTGGTGCGGACCTTGGCGTCGAAACGCTTCATGCGCTCCAGGACGCCCTCCGCCGTCGGGTCCTGCAGCTCGTCGACGATCCGGCCGTCGGCGAGGAAGATCACGCGGTCGGCGTAGGACGCGGCGCCCGGGTCGTGCGTCACCATGACGACGGTCTGGCCCAGCTCACGAACCGAGTTGCGCAGGAAGCCGAGGATCTCGGCCCCGGACCGGGAGTCCAGGTTGCCGGTCGGCTCGTCGGCGAAGATGATCTCGGGCTTGCTCGCCAGTGCGCGGGCCACCGCCACCCGCTGCTGCTGGCCGCCGGACAGCTGGCTCGGCCGGTGCTTGAGACGGTCGGCCAGGCCGACCGTCTCCACGATCCGCTCCAGCCACTCCTTGTCGTGCTTGCGGCCCGCGATGTCCATGGGGAGGGTGATGTTCTCTATCGCGTTGAGCGTGGGGAGCAGGTTGAACGCCTGGAAGATGAAGCCGATCTTGTCCCGGCGCAGCTGCGTCAGCTGCTTGTCCTTCAGCGAGGACAGCTCGGTCCCGCCTATGGTCGCCGATCCCGAGGAGACGGTGTCCAGGCCCGCCATGCAGTGCATCAGCGTGGACTTGCCGGAGCCCGACGGTCCCATGATCGCGGTGAACTGCGCGGTGCGGAACTCGACGGACACCGAGTCGAGCGCGACGACCTTGGTCTCGCCCTCGCCGTAGACCTTGCTCAGATCAGTCGCTCGGGCGGCCGTGGTGGCGAGGTCGGCGGGTGCGGTGGTGGTCACGGCAGGTGCTCCTGTCGGGGGACGTGAGGATTCGGACTCCCCCCATCCTTCCGGTGCGATCCGCTCGGGGGATCAGCCTGTGATGGTGTTCTCATGGTGTGCCGCAGAGGTACACGGCCGGTCCGCCGTACTCCCTGGGTATGACGTCGTCCCCGAGTCACCCCCCGGGGGGTAAGCGATTTCACGTCATATGCTGCGGGCGCTGTCCGGCCCTCGGACACCCCCGGGCCTGTAGGTTTCCGGCCCCTGAAGCACCCCTGATGTTCCGTCAGTTACCCTTAAAATCAGACAACATGACCCCGATGACCCCCTGTTCCACCTCCCTTCCCGGATAGGCTCGTACAGCGCTCAAGTGCCGCCCTGCCCGGATGGTGGAATGCAGACACGGCGAGCTTAAACCTCGCTGCCCCTCGGGGGCGTACCGGTTCGAGTCCGGTTCCGGGCACTCCCTCGTCTGGCGGCTCCGCCGAAAAAAGGGCGCACCGCACCCGGATGCCCCACTACCCCGGCCCCGTTCGGGCATTCCTGTGGGTTCCGGACTTGTCGTCGACCCGGAGGCGGGTGTTCATTCGCTGTTCTCCAGGGGTTAACGCTCCGAGTCTGTGCGTTTTCTCTGTGCAACCTTTGGTGTCTTCGGCAGGTCATTCCTGCGCGCCGCGAGAGCCGTGGCGTCCGACCCTTGGGGGCTCCACATGGCGCTGGGAAGCGCGACCGCCACACCGTCCGACGGAGCCGGGGAGCCGCCTCCGACACCGACTCCGACTCCAACTCCGGCGCCGACTCCGACACCGGCGCCGCTGCGCACGACGCCCACGGCGCGGGCCGAGGGTGCCGGGGGGCGGCTGAGGGCGCTGGACGGGATGCGGCTGCTGGCCGCGCTGCTGGTGTGCTTCTTCCACTACGTGGGACACGGCGGGCTCCCCACGCACGCGTTCGGCCAGTCTCCGCGGCTGCTGTTCCCCAACCTCGCGCAGGCCGCGATCTACGGCAATCTCGGGGTGCAGATCTTCTTCGTCATCAGCGGCTTCGTGATCTGCATGAGCGGCTGGGGACGGACGCTGGGCGACTTCTTCCGCTCCCGGGTGTCGCGGCTGTATCCGGCGTACTGGGTGGCGCTGCTGCTGCTCGCCGGCGCCACGGCGCTGTGGCCGGTGCTGGAGAAGCGGCCGGCCTTCGGTGACCTGCTGGTCAACCTGACGATGCTGCAGTCGCCGATGGGTGTGCACCGGGTGCTGGGCGTGGACTGGACGCTGTGGGTGGAGGCCCGCTTCTACCTGCTGTTCGCGCTCTTCGTGCTCTGGAAGGGCGCGACGTACCGGCGGGTGGTGACCTTCTGCATCCTGTGGCTGGTGGCGGGGGCCCTGACGGCGAACCTGGGCAGCCCGCTGATCGACATGGTGATGGTGCGCAACCACGCGCCGTTCTTCATCGGGGGGCTCGCGCTCTATCTGATGTACCGCTTCGGCAGCGACCTGACCCTGTGGAGCATCCTGATCGCGAGCTATCTGCTCGGCCAGAAGTACGTGATCGACATCATCTACCAGCCGCACGCCGCGCATCCGTTCCTCACCCGCACACCGGTGGTGATCATGCTCGGGCTCACCCTCGGCTATGTGCTGGTCGGACTGGTCGCGCTCCGGAAGCTGGAGTGGATGAACTGGCGCTGGCTCACCTTCGCCGGGGCGCTGACCTACCCCTTCTACCTCGTCCACGAACACCTGGGGTACCTGGCGCTCCAGGTCTTCCGGCAGCGGCTGGACCTGACCGCCCGCGAGTCGCTGGCCGCGACGGTGGTGTCGATGCTGCTGCTGGCCGCGGCCATCCACTACCTGGTGGAGAAACCGCTGGGCAGACGGCTGCGGCAGGGTATGAAGCGGCAGGCGGCGGCAAAGATCCTCCTCAAGGATTAGTACGTCTACTTTGCCAAGCCATTACTCTTAGCGAGACGCCGTATCGCGCGGCCATGGAGGAGTGAAGGATGAGGAGCAGCAACCCGGTCTTCTCCCGACGGGGATTCACCCGTGGGGACGGCGGCTACGCGGGCTTCGGCGGCCAGCAGCAGCCCCAGGGCGGCAACCCCTACGCCGGTACGAACCCCTACAACACCAACAACGGCACGCCCGAGCAGCTCCAGGAGATGTACCAGGCCCCGCCGGCCGGACCGCTCCAGACCGGGCGCATGACGATCGACGACGTCGTCATGCGGACCGGGATGACGCTGGGCACGGTGGCGGTCGGCGCGCTGGTCGGCTGGGTCGCGCTGGCGGGCAACCTCGCGGTCGCCTTCGGCGCCATGTTCATCGCCTTCGTGCTCGGCATGATCCAGGCCTTCAAGCGCGAGCCGGTGCCCGCGCTGATCCTGGCCTACGCGGCCTTCGAGGGCATCTTCCTGGGCGTGCTCAGCGAGGCGTACAACCAGCAGTGGTCGGGCGCCCCGCTCCAGGCCGTGCTGGGCACGATGGCGGTCTCCGGCGGCATGCTGGTGGCGTACCGGACGCGGCTGATCCGGGTCACCGCCCGCTACCAGCGGATCGGCCTGGCGATCGCGATCGGCTTCGTGCTGCTGCTGGTCGTCAATCTGGTGCTGGTGGCCTTCGGCGTCGACCTCGGCCTGCGCAGCGGCCCGCTGGGCATCGCCGTCGGGATCGTCGGCGTGCTGCTCGGCGCGTTCTTCCTGTCGCTGGACTTCAAGCAGATCGAGGACGGCATCGCCCACGGCGCCCCGCAGCGGGAGTCCTGGCTGGCGGCCTTCGGGCTGACGCTCTCCCTGGTGTGGATCTACCTGGAGATGCTGCGGCTGATCTCGATCCTGCGCGACTGACGCACCACGTCCCGCGCAATCAACGTCGGCGGGCCCGGGAAGACCATGGTCTTCCCGGGCCCGCCGAGGTGTCAGAGGAGGTTGCGGGCGGCCCGCCGCAGGTCGTATTCGTGGACGATCGCCTTGGCGTGTCCGTAGGACAGGTCGTGCTCGCTGCGGAGCCAGCTGACTTTCTCGTCGAAGCGGAGGAAGGCTGGGCCGTCGTCGACGGCACGCAGCCAGTCGCGGATTTCGCGACCAGTGCAATGGGGGATGCGGGAGAGCAGGTTCCGGTGGGTTTCTTCGGAGAAGGTCTGGGACATCGGCGCCTCCGGTATGCGTTCCGGTCACCCCACGGTGCCTGAGAGGTTGGTTGTTGGCAACAGTCCCAGGCGATCGTTTGTGTGTACGCACCGGTAGGCTCGCCGACGTGCTCGACGTGAAGGATCTACGCAACGCCGCGGACCGGCTCGCCGGACGCTTTCGCGCACTGCCGCAGAGCCGGCTGCGCGGCCCGGTCGCGCAGGAGGGCCTGGCGCTGGCGCGTGACCTGGCGGCCGTCGCGCAGCGGCTCGAATTCCCTGACGCCGAGGCGCGGTTGATACCGGACGACGGGATCTTCGTCATCGGCGACCAGATCGCCGTGGCCGGTCACGAGCTGGCCGCGGCACTGGAGCAGCGGCCGGAACTGGCGCCCGAGAGGGACGCGGCACTGGGCCGCATCGAGGCCGCCGCGAAGCGCTGCGGGCTCTGAGCCGCAGGGGTAATTTTTACCTTCCGTACCTTCCGCTCCGGTTCAGAGCGACGCCACGACGCGGTCCGCGAGGATGTAGACGCTCTCCTCGCCGTACGTGAAGGTGAGGGCGTAGGCGCCCGCGATGGCGGAGCCCCCGAGCAGCACCGGCAGCTCGCCGCGGTCGAGGGCGTCGGAGAGCTGGAGGGCGGTCTCGCGGTGGCCCGGGGTCATGCACAGCGTGGTGCCGTCCGCGAAGACATAGACGTCGAGGGTGCCCAGCGGGCCCGGGCGCACGTCGGCCAGCGGGATGCGGGCGTCGGCGAGGTCGGTGAGCCGCTCGGCGGTCTGCTCCTGGTCGGCCACGACCGGGGTGGGGACGGAGAAGTCCACGTCCGAGGGGTGCCGGAAGGGGATGCCCGGGTCGCTCACCGGCTCCAGGCCGGTGTCCAGGTCGGTGTCGAACCCGGTGCCGAACCCGCTGTCCAGGCCCTGCCCCGCCAGGTCGGCCTGCCGGGGCAGGAAGGGCCCGTACGGTCCGTAGGGCAGCACCTCGTAGTCGGAGTGCTCGGCGCCGGGCAGCGGGGGGCCGCCGCCGAACAGCGGGGCGTCGGCGGACTCCCGGGCCTCCTGGGCGGCCCAGAACGCCCGGGCCTCGGCCAGCTCGCGCTCCCGCTCGTCTGCGAGGGCGTCGGCGACCGCGGTGCGTATCGCCTCGCCGTCGGGAGAGGCGGTGCGGGCGGCCGGCACCGGAAGCGCGGCGGCGGCGTGGGCGGCCAGCAGGTCCTCGCGCAGTCCGGCGACGTCGCGGCGAAGGCCACGCGCGGTGAGCAGCGCGGCGGACCCCACGGCTACGGCTGCTGCCGCGACCGTAAGCGGAATGAGGATCATGGCGCTCACTGATGTACTCCCGACTGTCTGTCCCGAGCCTTGTCCTTCGTACTCGAAGTACTCGACGTACTCCACCACTGTGCACCGCGATCCTTGGCCTCTGCAGTGCGGAACGTCACGAATTGAGTAGGTCTTCAGTCCTGGCCCGAATGGGTGATGCGCCCTGTGAGCTGCGCAAATGAGCCGCCCCCAGGACAAGGTCACGTCCTGGGGGCGGTTAGATTGCGACTTAGCTCACGCTCAACTGAGCCGCTCGGTGTTCGTGGTCGCGCTGCGCTTCGCTTGTGCTGCGGGCGCCCGCCGTCCTCGTTCCTCGGACGACCGCCACCCTCCGCTGCAGCTCAGCTCAGCCGCTCGGTGTTCGTGGTCGCGCTGCGCTTCGCTTGCGCTGCGGGCGCCCGCCGTCCTCGTTCCTCGGACGACCGCCACCCTCCGCTGCAGCTCAGCTCAGCCGCTCGATGACCATGGCCATGCCCTGGCCGCCGCCGACGCACATCGTCTCCAGGCCGAACTGCTTGTCGTGCCACTGCAGCGAGTTGATCAGCGTGGTGGTGATGCGGGCGCCGGTCATGCCGAAGGGGTGGCCGACGGCGATCGCGCCGCCGTTGACGTTGAGCCGGTCCAGGTCGATGCCGAGGTCCTGGTAGGAGGGGATCACCTGGGCGGCGAAGGCCTCGTTGATCTCGACCAGGTCGATGTCGGAGACCGACAGCCCCGCCCGGCTCAGCGCCTGCTTCGACGCCTCGACCGGGCCGTAGCCCATGATCTCGGGGGACAGGCCGGACACGCCGGTCGACACGATCCGGGCCAGCGGGGTCAGACCCAGCTCGCGGGCCTTGGTGTCGCTCATGATCACCAGGGCGGCGGCGCCGTCGTTGAGCGGGCAGCAGTTGCCCGCGTTGACCGTGCCGTCGGGGCGGAAGACCGGCTTGAGGCCCTGGACGGCCTCCAGGGTCACGCCGGCGCGCGGACCGTCGTCCTTGGAGACCACGGTGCCGTCGGGGAGGGTCACCGGGGTGATCTCGCGCTCCCAGAAGCCCTTCTTGATGGCCTCCTCGGCCAGGTTCTGGGACCGCACGCCGAACGCGTCCTGCTCGGCGCGGCTGATGCCCTTCAGGGCGGCCAGGTTCTCGGCGGTCTGCCCCATCGCGATGTACGCGTCGGGGACGAGGCCGTCCTCGCGCGGGTCGTGCCACTCGCCGCCGCCGTGCTCCGCGCGGTGCTTCGTACGGGCCTCGGCCTCGGCGAAGAGCGGGTTCATGGTGTCGGGCAGGCCGTCGGAGCTGCCCTTGACCGTGCGGGAGACGGTCTCGACGCCGGCCGAGATGAAGACGTCGCCCTCGCCGGCCTTGATGGCGTGCAGCGCCATCCGGGTCGTCTGGAGCGAGGAGCTGCAGTAGCGCGTGATCGTACAGCCGGGCAGGTGGTCCATTCCGAGCTGTACGGCGACGATGCGGCCCATGTTGTAGCCCATCTCGCCACCGGGCAGGCCGCAGCCCAGCATGAGGTCGTCGATCTCGCGCGGGTCGAGCTCCGGGATCTTGTCCAGGGCGGCGCGCACGATCGTCGCGGTGAGGTCGTCCGGGCGCAGGTCCTTCAAGGACCCCTTGAACGCCCGCCCGATCGGCGAACGGGCTGTAGAGACGATCACGGCTTCGGGCATCGCGACACTCCTCGTCGAGGCGGCTGGACTCTCTGGGAAGTTACCCGCACGTAGCGCTGTCCGTCACGCGATGCGGGCTGTGACACGGGCCTCTTTCTGAGCGCCCGCTTAGTCACGGTGCCGACAGTAGTCCCGCCACCCGTCGCGCGGCCACCGTGTCGCGCCCCGCGGCGAAGGCCCGCGCCCCGTCCGCCATCCGCCACGGGCCGCCGTCGGCGCCCAGCACCGTGCCGCCGGCCTCGGCGACCAGCAGGATCCCGGCTGAGTGGTCCCAGGGGTTGTCGTAGACGTACGACACCGCGTCGAGCTGACCGCGGGCCACATCCAGGTAGTCGCAGCCCGCCGAACCGCTCGCGCAGGCCTTGACGCCGTGCGCCGGGCCGAGCCCGTAGAAGCGGTCGTACTGCTCGGCGGTCAGATGTTCGGGCCGGGCCGAGGCCATCAGCAGCGGCGCGCCCGGGAGCGGGTCCCCGGGGCGGGTGCGCAGCGGCTCGCCGTCCAGCAGGGCGCCCGCGCCGCGCCGGGCGACCGCGGTGCGGCCGGAGACCGGGTGGTGGATCCAGGAGGCGAGCAGTTCGCCGCCCTGCGCGAGGGCGACCAGCGTGACGAAGGAGGGCTCGCCCCGGACGAAGTTCGACGTGCCGTCGATGGGGTCGATGATCCACACCGGGTCGTCGCCCAGCAGTGCGTCCAGCAGCGACGGGTCGGCGTGCACGGCCTCCTCGCCGATCACCACGGACCCGGGCAGCAGGGCGGTCAGGGCCCGCGTCAGCCGCTCCTCGACGAGGCGGTCGGCCACCGTGACCAGGTCCTGGGGGCCCTTCTTCTCCGTGATGTCGGCGTCGGAGAGCTTCCCGAAGCGGGACGATGCCTCTTCGGCGGCTATCTCACGTATGAGGGCCTCGACGGCGGTGAGGTTGTCGGTGACGGCGGCTCGGATCATGCGGGCCATGGAAGCAGACGGGGCTGTGGCCCCGGTGCGGGGGCGCCTGCGGCTTCGCTGCCCGGGTGCGGCCCGGTGGCCGTTTCGTCCTCGATCGCCGGGCGGGCCGAAAGGCAGGAAAGGCTTGGCGCGGGGACCGCCGCACCCCCGTTGCCGGGGGGCGGGACGACGGCGGTCCCCGCGAGGGACGCGCGCCGGGTCAGGGCCGGGCTTCGCGTCCTAGCGTCACCATGGAGGTCCGGGAGCCGCTCCGGAGGTCCTTGGCGCCACATCTGTGGGTGTCAACCGGGCTGTTGTCCTGCTGACACCCACTAATGTGCCGGATCCTTGTTAAGTCCGTGCTGCGTGCACGTGACGCCCCTGTACCACTTCGGGGAACGTCCTCCCTCGGACCGGGCCTAGCGGGCCTCTTCGGCCAGGAAGGCCAGCAGGTCCTGACGGCTCACGACGCCGGTGGGCTTGCCCTCGACCAGCACGATCGCGGCGTCCGCCGAGCCCAGCACCGTCATCAGGTCGGCGATCGGCTCGCCCGAGCCGACCTGCGGCAGCGGGGCGCTCATATGGCGCTCCAGCGGGTCGTCGAGGGTGGCGCGCTTGGTGAACAGGGCGTCGAGCAGTTCCCGTTCCACCACCGAGCCGACGACCTCGGCGGCCATGACGTCCGGGTGGCCGGCGCCCGGCTTGACGATGGGCATCTGCGACACGCCGTACTCGCGCAGCACGTCGATGGCCTGGCCGACGGTCTCCTCCGGGTGCATGTGCACCAGGTGCGGGATACCGCCGTCCTTGCGCTTGAGGACGTCGCCGACCCGGGCCTGGCCGTCGCTCTCGTCGAGGAAGCCGTGGGAGGCCATCCACTCGTCGCTGAAGATCTTGGTGAGGTAGCCGCGGCCGGAGTCCGGCAGCAGTACGACCACCACGTCGTCCGGGCCCAGGCCCTCCGCCGTGCGCAGCGCCGCCACGACCGCCATGCCGCAGGAGCCGCCCACCAGCAGGCCCTCCTCCTTGGCCAGGCGGCGGGTCATCTGGAAGGAGTCCTTGTCGGAGACCGCGATGATCCCGTCGGCGACCTCACGGTCGTAGGCGGTGGGCCAGAAGTCCTCGCCGACGCCCTCGACCAGGTACGGGCGGCCCGAGCCGCCGCTGTAGACCGAGCCCTCGGGGTCGGCGCCGATGACCTTGACCCGGCCGTCGCTGGCGTCCTTGAGGTAGCGGCCGGTGCCCGAGATGGTGCCGCCGGTGCCGACGCCCGCCACGAAGTGGGTGATCTTCCCCTCCGTCTGCTCCCAGAGCTCGGGGCCGGTGGAGGCGTAGTGCGAGGCCGGGTTGTTGGGGTTGCTGTACTGGTCCGGCTTCCAGGCGTTCGGGGTCTCGCGCACCAGCCGGTCGGAGACGTTGTAGTACGAGTCCGGGTGGGACGGGTCCACGGCGGTGGGGCAGACCACGACCTCGGCGCCGTAGGCGCGCATGACGTTGATCTTGTCCATGGACACCTTGTCCGGGCAGACGAAGACGCACTTGTAGCCGCGCTGCTGGGCCACGATGGCCAGCCCGACGCCCGTGTTGCCCGAGGTCGGCTCGACGATCGTGCCGCCGGGCTTGAGCTCGCCGCTCTTCTCCGCCGCCTCGATCATGCGCAGCGCGATGCGGTCCTTGACCGAGCCGCCGGGATTGAAGTACTCGACCTTGGCCAGGACGGTCGCCTGGAGCCCTGCGGTCACGCTGTTGAGCCGCACCAGCGGGGTGTTGCCGACGAGGCTGATCATCGAGTCGTGGAACTGCACCATTGTCTCCGGGTTCTCCGAGATTGTCAGGCCAGCGTATGCGCTTCCGCGCACCACGCGAACGCACGCTCTCCGTGCCGCTTCACGCTGCTGTTACGTATCCCCGGCATGATGCGGCGGTAGAGTCGCGCTGTGGCGCGTTCACGACACGTCGCACTTACGTCACTGGGGGGTGGCACATGCCGGGCGAGCCGTCCGCCGAGCCGTTGACCGACACGCTGTACGGCCTCGCCGCCGAGCTCGACGCCGTACGGGACCGGCTCTCCGCCCTCGCGCAGAACCCGGCACCGGATCCCGCCACACCGGTGACGGCCCAGCTCAACGGTATCGCCGAGGTGGTCTACGGGGAGTCCGAGCAGCGTGCCTGTGTGCAGCGGCTGCAGCGGGAGGCGCGCAAGGAGGTGCTCGGCTTCGTCCGTCCGCCCTACGTCGACCAGAGCAACCCGGTGCAGGCCGAGCGGCTCGCGGCCGGGGTCGTTTATCGGTCACTCTACGAGGCCAGCGCCCTCGCCTTCCCCGGCTCCTCCGACCTCCCCGGCTTCATCCCGCGCGGCGAGCAGGCCCGCGCCACGCCCCGGGTGCCCATGAAACTGATGATCGTCGACGGGGAGCGCGCGCTGCTGCCCCTGCACGGTGCCGGCGAGCGCGGCGGGCTGGCCTCCGCCGGGCTGCTGCTCCTGCACCCGTCGCTGCTGGTCGACGCGCTGCTGGAGCTGTTCGAGGACCGCTGGCTGCGCGCCACCCCACTGCGCTTCGCCGCCACCACCGCTTCCGGGTCCGATGTCCCCGCCTCGCCCGCCCTCGACGAACAGCTCCTCTCGCTGCTGATGTCCGGTCTGCCCGACAAGGCCGTCGCCACCCAGCTCGGTGTCTCGCTGCGCACCCTCCAGCGCCGCATCCGGGCGCTGATGGAATCCACCGGCACGGCCAACCGCACCCAGCTCGCCTGGTACGTCGCCCAGCAACGGATGGCCTGACCGGTCCGGCACGTTGCGCCGGGCACACGACGGGGCATTGAGTTGTTGAGTCAATACGTAGTGACGGTGTGAGTGTGTGAGGGAGTGCGGGCCGCAGCGGCCCGCACTTCGCAACGGGAGGTGGACGCGCACAATGTCCAGGGCACGGGTCGCACGGCGCATCGCACAGGCCGCCGCCTACGGTGGCGGCGGTATCGGCCTTCTCGGCGGCGCGGCGATCGGTCTGCTGTTCACCGAGGTCGCCCTGGCCAGACGGACCGTCGGGGGCTCGGAGGCCGTCCCGCCGCGTGCCGACGGCCGGTACGGCTCGGCGTTCGCCCAGCTGGAGGGGTTGCTCGTACTGGGTTTCCTCGGCGACTCCACCGCCGCCGGGCAGGGCGTGCACCGGGCCCGTGAGACCCCCGGCGCCCTGCTGGCCTCCGGCCTCGCGGCGGTCGCGGAACGCCCCGTGAGGCTGATGAACGTCGCCTGCCCCGGTGCCCAGTCCGACGACCTGGCCCGGCAGGCCACCCTGCTGCTCGACGGGGACCTGACCCCGGTGCCCGACGTCTGCGTCATCATGATCGGCGCCAACGACGTCACCGGCCGGATGCCGCTCGCGGAGTCCGTCCGCCATCTTTCCGACGCCGTACGCAGGCTGCGCGAGGCCGGCGCCGAGGTGGTCGTCGCGACCTGCCCCGACCTGGGCAGTGTGGAACTGGTGTACCAGCCCCTGCGGTGGGTGGGCCGCAGACTCAGCCGCCAGCTCGCCGCCGCCCAGACCATCGCCGTGGTGGGACTGGGCGGTCGTACGGTGTCGCTGGGCGCGCTGCTCGGCCCCGAGTTCGAGGCCCGGCCCCGGGAGATGTTCGGCCCCGACAACTACCACCCCTCCGCCGAGGGGTACGCGACCGCCGCCATGGCGATGCTTCCCACCGTGTGCGCGACGCTCGGGCTGTGGCCCGAGGAGGACCGCCCCGACGTCCGGCGCGGCGAGGGCGTCCTCCCGGTCGCCCAGGCCGCGGCGGCGGCCGCCGGCGAGGGCGGCACCGAGGTCGCCGCGGCGGCCGGCTCGCTCTCCGGGCCCCGGGGCCGCTGGGCCCTGCTCATGCGGCGCCGGCGGCGGCGCCTGACGGGCACCGAGACGATCGGCGTCGAGGCGGCCGCGGCCGAGTCCTAGGCCTGACCGGGCCTCAGCTGGTGCTGTGGCCCGGCCGGTTCACCGGGTTGCGCCGGTCCTCGGACGCGCTTTGCCGGCTTTGTTGTCAATCGCCCGCCCTAGTCCTCCCAGGTGTCGTCGTCCTTGGGGCGGTGCTGCCGGTCGAGGGCGCGTTCGCTGACGAACGCCCCTACGGACTGGGCGGTGTTGACGCCGACGATGCCGAGCCAGGTGACCAGCAGCCCCGGGAGTCCGGCGTTCCCGGAGGCGATGGCCGAGAGCGGTATCGCGAAGATCAGCGAGAAGCCGGCCAGGCCGTAGCGGGCGGCGAAACGGCCGCCGCCCGGGTGCGCGGCCGGGTTCGTACGGGGGCCGGCCTGACGGCCGGCGCGGGCGAACGAGGTCTGGTGCTGCGCGAGTTCACGGCGGACCCGGCGCTCGACATGGCCGTCGAGACGCTGGTCGATCTTCTCCATGAAGGAGTCGACCAGCGCGGACTCGTACTCCTCACCGAGATCCTTGCGCGCCTGAATGGTGGCGGCGAGTTCCTTCTTCAGCTCTTGGTCGCGGGCGTCCATGACGACACCGTACGAAGCCGGGCGGCGCTTGACACTGGGGTTATCCCCCTAACCCTGTGGGGGACCGGCCCCTCCCCGCTCGGGATGCGGCGGGTGGATGCGTACAGTCGGTCGCGAGCCTTCATCCCTTCGACCTGGGAACCCGGGAGCCGAACGTGCACCTGCTGCCCGCCCTGACGGACCCGGCCTCGGCCCCCGCCACGGCCGATCGCGGTGACGCCGTCACCGTCGCCGGCCGAGCCTGCTCCCGTGAGGACCTGCTCGGCGCGGCCGGCGCGGTCGCCGCCCGGATCGCCGGCGCCCCGGCCGTCGCCGTGGACGCCACGGCGACCCTGGAGACCGTCGCCGCCGTCGTCGGCGGCCTGCTCGCCGGTGTGCCCGTGGTGCCGGTGCCCCCGGACGCCGGGCCGGCCGAACGCGACCACATCCTGCGCGACTCCGGCGCCGCGCCGCTGCCCCCGGTCGACTTCGCCGAGCGCGCGGACCGGACGGGCCCCGAGCCCGCCCCCGGTACGACGGCCCTGGTCCTCTACACCTCCGGCACCACCGGGCCGCCCAAGGGCGTGGTGATCCCCCGGCGCGCCGTCGCCGCCGACCTGGACGCCCTCGCGGACGCCTGGGACTGGACGGCCGACGACGTGCTGGTGCACGGCCTGCCGCTGTTCCATGTGCACGGCCTCGTCCTCGGGGTCCTGGGCGCCCTGCGGACCGGCAGCCGTCTGGTGCACACCGGCCGCCCCACCCCCGAGGCCTACGCCTCGGCCGGCGGCTCCCTCTACTTCGGGGTGCCCACGGTGTGGGGCCGGGTCACCCAGGACCCCTCCGCGGCCCGCGCGTTGCGCGGCGCGCGGCTGCTGGTCTCCGGCAGCGCGCCGCTGCCCGCCCCGGTCTTCCGGGACCTGGCGGCCCTGACCGGCCGGCGCCCCGTCGAGCGCTACGGCATGACCGAGACCCTCATCACCGTCAGCACGCGCGCCGACGGTGAGCGCCGCCCCGGCTCGGTCGGCCTCCCGCTCGCCGGGATCCGTACCCGCGTCGCCGCCGAGCCGGGCGCCGAGATCGGCGAACTGCAGATCACCGGGCCCACGCTCTTCGACGGCTACCTCGGCCGGCCGGAGGCCACCGCGGCGTCCTTCACCACCGACGGCTGGTTCCGTACCGGCGACATCGCGGCGATCGAGCCGGACGGGATGCACCGGATCGTGGGGCGGGCCTCCACCGACCTCATCAAGTCCGGCGGCTACCGCATCGGCGCCGGCGAGGTGGAGAACGCGCTCCTGGACCACCCGGCGGTACGGGAGGCCGCCGTGGTCGGCGCCCCGCACTCCGACCTGGGGCAGGAGATCGTCGCCTATGTGGTGGTCGAGGGCGGCGGTGTGGGCGAGCGCGAGCTGATCGACTTCGTCGCCGGGCACCTGTCCGTCCACAAACGGCCGCGCAAGGTGCGCTTCCTCGACGCGCTCCCGCGCAACGCCATGGGCAAGCCGCAGAAACGGCTGCTGCCGCCCGCCTAGGGCCAGGGGGACGACCGTCGCGGCCGCGCCGCGCATGGCACTCTTTGCGTGAGGAAGAGACACGGGGAGAGCGTGATGGGGACCGACCACGGCAACGACGGGCACGACGGTGCCCCGGCACGGCTGATGAAGCTCTTCGAGGCCCACCGCCTCACGCCCACGCAGCGCCGTATCGCGCACAGCCTCGTCCGGCGGGCCGCCGACGCGCCCTTTCTGTCCAGCGTGGAGGTCGCCGAACTGGCCGGCGTCAGCCAGCCCTCGGTGACCCGCTTCGCGGTCGCCCTGGGCTTCGACGGCTATCCGGCGCTGCGCCGCCATCTGCGCGAGGTCGCACCGGCCGCCGGGGCGGCCGGGCGGGAGGAGGACTCGTACAACGAGTACCAGGAGGCCGTGCACGCCGAGATCGAGAACCTCCGGCACCTCGCCGCGCTGCTCGCCGACCCCGCCCCCGTCGCCCGCGCCGGCGCCCTGCTGGCTGCCTCGCGGCCGCTGCCCGTGCTCGGTCTGCGGGCCGCCTCCGCCCAGGCCGGGGGTTTCGCGTACTTCGCCGCCAAGGTCCACCCCGACGTCCGGCTGCTCACCGAGGGCGGCACGATGCTCGCCGACCGCCTCGACGCCGCCGTACGGGCCGGGGCCACCGCCCTGCTCTGCTTCGCGCTGCCCCGCCACCCGCGGGAGGTCGTCGACGCCCTCGGTCATGCCCGGGGCCTCGGGCTGACCGTGGTCACGGTCGCCGACAGTGCCTTCGCCCCGGTCGCGGCCCACTCCGACCTGCTGCTCCCGGCGGCCGTCGGCACCGGGCTGGCCTTCGACACGGCGTGTGCGCCGATGCTGCTGGGCCGGGTGCTGCTGGAGGCGATGTGCGACGGGCTGCCGCAGGCGCAGGCCCGGCTGGAGGCGTTCGACGCCCGGGCCGCCGAGCGGGGTCTTTTCGCGGAGTAGGGCGGTCTTAACGAAATCTTGAGGTCCGCTGAGTAACCTCCCCTCCCAGACAGGTCGGGTCGAACAGGAGGTCAGCGGTGGTTCGCGGAGCGTATGTCCTTGCCAGAGTCGCGGTCATGGTCCGGGTGCCCGCGCGCTGGCTGTGGTGGCTCGGGATCGTCTCGGCGCTGGTCGGCGTCTTCGTCCCCAGTCTGCTCGGCCGCCGGATCGGTGTCCTCGCCGGTGCCGCGCTGTTCGTCATAGCCGCCGGCCTCGCCTTCGCGCTGCGCCGCGGGCGCTACGTCACGCTGGCCGACGCCGCCGACCGGGCACCCAAGTCCGTCTTCCTCCAGGACCGCCGGGTCACCGCGCGGGCCTGGGTCCGCTCCCGCCGCTGGTGGCTGCTGCTCGCCTTCGTCGTCGCGGTCGCCTCCTCGGCGGTGGCCCCCGCGACGGCCGGGCTGGCGCTGGCCGGTCTCGGCTTCGGCCTGTGGGCCAAGGCCCTGTGGCTCGGCCGCCTCGAACGCTCCCGTGACCTCCTGCTGTGGGTGCGCCCCGACGTCCGCAAGGAGGACGCCGGCTACGAGACCACCGGCCCGCGAGCCGGCCGCTGAGGCCGTCCGGGACGCGGGAGGCGTCAGCCGCCGCTCTCCCGGACCAGCTCCGCCAGCGTCTGGGGCCGCCGTACGGTTTCGAACCGCACCGCCCCGCCGGCACTGACGGTGAACCCGTGGATCCCGGGCCGGGGCAGCGAGTTGTACGCGAAGTGGTTGGAGAAGTAGTACGCCCCGGTGTCCGGGACCGCCACCAGGTCGCCTCCGGCGAGCAGCGGCAGCGCCCGTTCCCGGGCCAGCAGGTCGCCCGCGAAGCAGCACGGCCCCGCCACGTCCTGCACCACCTCCGGACCGCCCTTGGCCCGCCCCTTGGGGTCCAGAGCCAGCACGCGCAGCGGCCATGCCTCCGGCGCGAAGACCGTACGGGTCGCGACCTGGGCGCCCGCGTGGGTGATCGCGATGGGCCGGCCGCCCGCGGACTTCGCGTACTCCACCCGGGCCAGTACCGTCCCGGCCTTGGCCAGCAGCGCCCGCCCGAACTCCGTCACCAGGGCGTACCGCCCGTCGAACAGTCCGGGCACGGTGGCCCGCAGCAGGTCCGCGTACTCCTCGAAGGACGGCCGGATCTCGTCCGAGGCGAAGTTCACCGGCAGTCCGCCGCCGATGTCGAACACCGTGATCTGCCGCCGGCCGGCAGCGGTGTTGATGCGCTCCGCCAGCTCGTACGCGGCCCGTACGCCCGCCGCCATGAGGTCGAGCGGCACGCCCTGCGAGCCGGTGTGCGTGTGCAGCCGGGTGAGCCACGGGCGGTCCAGATACGCCCGTACGACCGCGTCCCGCGCGCCCTCGTCGCGCAGCGCGAAGCCGAACTTGGAGGTGGCCGTCGCGGTGCTTGTCGCCCCGATCGCGCCCCCGCCCACCTGCGGATTGACCCGCAGCCCCAGTGACGACCGGCTGCCCGCCCGGGTGAGCGCGTCCAGCCGGGCCAGCTCCTGCGGACCGTCCGCGTTGACCGCGATCCCCAGCGCCAGCGCCTCGCGCAGCTCCGCCTCGGTCTTCGCCGGCGAGTCCAGCACGATCCGTCCCACCGGCACCGCGGCCGCCCGCGCGATCGCCAGCTCTCCTCGACTGGCGACCTCCGCCCCGATCCCCTCGGCGTTCAGCAGCCGCAGGACCGGCACCAGGGAGGTGGCCTTCACCGCGAAGGTGTGCAGCACCTCCACCCCCGGTACCGTGAACGCCGTACGCAGCGCCGCCACGGCCTCCCGGACGCCCTCCAGGTCCAGCAGCCCCACGACGGGCTCCTCCGGCCCGACCAGGCCCTGTTCGGCCGCCGCCCGCACCGCCAGGGCCCGCCGTTCCGCATGATCCGCACGATCCGCAGTCATGTGCACCAGCCAAGCATCCGGTCCGGCGGCCCGCCAGGCCGCGCACCCGTGGTGTTGACTAGGACTATTCAGATTGCGATTATCTGAATGAATCAATCCAGTCGCGAGGAGGCCCCGCCCATGACCGGCACCGGACCCACCGGCCCGAGGACCGTGCGCGCACCGCGCGGCACCACGCTCAGCGCGCAGGGATGGCAGCAGGAAGCCGCGCTGCGCATGCTGCAGAACAACCTCGACCCCGAGGTCGCCGAGCACCCGGACAAGCTGGTCGTCTACGGCGGCACCGGCAAGGCGGCCCGCGACTGGCGCTCCTTCGACGCCATGGTGCGCACGCTCCAGGGGCTGAAGCAGGACGAGACGATGCTCGTGCAGTCCGGGCGGCCGGTCGGCGTGATGCAGACGCACGAGTGGGCGCCGCGCGTGCTGATCGCCAACTCCAACCTGGTCGGCGACTGGGCCACCTGGGAGGAGTTCCGGCGGCTGGAGGCCCTGGGCCTGACCATGTACGGGCAGATGACCGCCGGGTCGTGGATCTACATCGGCACCCAGGGCATCCTGCAGGGCACGTACGAGACCTTCGCCGCCGTCGCCGAGAAGAAGTTCGGCGGCACACTCGCCGGGACGATCACGCTGACCGCCGGGCTCGGCGGCATGGGCGGCGCCCAGCCGCTGGCCGTGACGATGAACGGCGGCGTCGCGATCTGTGTCGACGTCGACCCGCGGGCCATCGCGCGCCGGATCGAGCACCACTACCTGGACGTACGGGCCAATGACCTCGCGCACGCGCTGCGACTGGCCACCGAGGCCCGCGACCAGCGGCAGCCGCTCTCCATCGGCCTGCTCGGCAACGCGGCCGAACTGCTTCCGCGGATGCTCGCCGAGGGCGCGCCGATCGACATCGTCACCGACCAGACGAGCGCCCACGACCCGCTCGCGTACCTCCCCGTCGGTGTCGACTTCGCCGACATGGCCTCGTACGCGGCCGAGAAGCCCGCCGACTTCACCCAGCGGGCCCGTGAGTCCATGGCGAAGCACGTCGAGGCGATGGTGGGCTTCATGGACGCCGGCGCCGAGGTCTTCGACTACGGCAACTCGATCCGGGGCGAGGCGCAGCTCGCCGGCTACGAGCGGGCGTTCGCCTTCCCCGGCTTCGTGCCCGCCTACATCCGGCCGCTGTTCTGCGAGGGCAAGGGCCCCTTCCGCTGGGCGGCGCTGTCCGGCGAGGCCTCCGACATCCACAAGACCGACAAGGCGATCCTGGAGCTCTTCCCGGAGAACGAGTCGCTGGCCCGCTGGATCAGGCTCGCGCAGGACAAGGTCCACTTCCAGGGCCTGCCCGCGCGTATCTGCTGGCTCGGCTACGGCGAGCGCGACAAGGCCGGCGAACGCTTCAACGAGATGGTCGCCGACGGCACCCTGGCCGCGCCGCTGGTCATCGGCCGCGACCACCTGGACTGCGGCTCCGTGGCGTCCCCGTACCGCGAGACCGAGGCCATGCTCGACGGCTCGGACGCGATCGCCGACTGGCCGCTGCTCAACGCGATGGTGAACGTCGCCTCCGGCGCCTCCTGGGTCTCCATCCACCACGGCGGCGGTGTCGGCATCGGCCGCTCCATCCACGCCGGGCAGGTCACGGTCGCCGACGGTACGAAGCTCGCGGGCGAGAAGATCCGCCGCGTCCTGACCAACGACCCGGGGATGGGCGTCATCCGGCACGTGGACGCCGGCTACGACCGCGCGGAGGAGATCGCCGACGAGCGCGGCGTGCGGGTGCCGATGCGCGAGGGCGGCCCGGGACACGAGGGCCCGTCCGGGCGCGAGGGCGGCGACGCGTGACCTCCTCGTTCCACGAGATGTGGCGGGACCTGGCGCCCGTCGGCCGGCACGCAGGCAGCGGGGGCTACCGCCGCTACGCCTGGACCGGTGCCGACGCCGACTGCCGGGCCTGGTTCCGCGCCCAGGCCGAGAGCCGCGGCCTGGGCTACGAGGTCGACCGCAACGGCAACCAGTGGGCCTGGCTCGGCGACCCCGGCGCCGGGGACGCGGTGGTCACCGGCTCGCACCTGGACTCGGTGCCCGACGGCGGGGCCTTCGACGGGCCGCTGGGCGTGGTGTCGTCGCTGGCCGCGCTGGACGAGCTGCGCGGCCGCGGCGCCACGCCCACCAGGCCGCTGGCCGTCGTCAACTTCGGCGACGAGGAGGGCGCCCGCTTCGGCCTGGCCTGCGTGGGCTCCCGGCTCGCGGCCGGCCGGCTCACCCCCGGGAAGGCACGGGAGCTGCGCGACGCGGACGGCGTCACCCTCCCGCAGGCCATGGAGGCCGCCGGGTACGACCCGGACGCGATCGGCCCGGACCCGGAGCGGCTGGCCCGGATCGGCGCCTTCGTGGAGCTGCACGTCGAGCAGGGCCGGGCGCTGGCGGAGACCCCGCACGCCGTCGGTGTCGCCTCCGCGATCTGGCCGCACGGCCGCTGGCGGTTCGACTTCCACGGCGAGGCGAACCACGCCGGCACCACCCGGCTGGAGGACCGCCGGGACCCGATGCTGACGTACGCCAACACCGTCCTGACCGCCCGCAAGAAGGCCCGCCTCGCCGGGGCGCTGGCCACCTTCGGGAAGGTCGCCGTCGAGCCCAACGGCGTCAACGCCATCGCCTCCCTGGTCCGGGGCTGGCTGGACTCCCGGGCCGCCGACGAGGCGACCCTGGACGAGGTGGTCGCCGAGATCGAGCGGGCGGCGGTCGAACGCGGCACCCGCGACGGGGTCCGGGTCCGGGTCACCCGGGAGTCCTTCACTCCGGTGGTCGAATTCGCCCACGGGCTGCGCGACGAGCTCGCCAAGCTGCTCGGCGGCGTCCCGGTGCTGCCGACCGGCGCCGGACACGACGCGGGAATCCTGTCCGACGCCGTCCCGACCGCCATGCTGTTCGTACGGAACCCCACCGGGGTCTCGCACTCGCCGGCCGAACACGCCGCCGAGGACGACTGCCTCGCCGGGGTCGTCGCACTCGCCGACGTACTGGAGGGCCTGGCGTGTCGCTGACGCCGCAGACCTACTGGGCGGAACACGCCTGGCTCAACGACACCGTGGAGCCGGGCGTGGTCGTCGACACCGCCGCCGACGGCCGCATCACCGCCGTACGCCCGCGCACCGAGATCCCGCCGGCCGGTGCCATCTCGCTGCGCGGGCTGACGATCCCGGGGCTGGCCAACGCCCACAGCCACGCCTTCCACCGCGCGCTGCGCGGCACCGTCCAGGTGGGCTCCGGCACGTTCTGGACCTGGCGCGAGGTGATGTACGCGGTGGCCGCCCGGCTCACCCCGGAGACGTACCACGCGCTGGCGCGGGCCGTGTACGCCGAGATGGCACTCGCCGGCATCACCTGTGTGGGGGAGTTCCACTACCTCCACCACCGGCCCGACGGCACCCCCTACGACGACCCCAACGCCATGGGTGAGGCCCTGATCGCCGCCGCGGGCGAGGCCGGCATCCGGATCACCCTCCTCGACACCGCCTACCTCTCCTCCGGGTTCGGCGCCGCCCCCGACCCCCACCAGCGCCGCTTCAGCGACGGCGACGCCCAGGCCTGGGCGGTACGGGCCGGCGCCCTCAGGAGCCGCCCGCACGCCCGGATCGGCGCCGCGATCCACTCCGTACGGGCCGTCCCGGCCGACCAGCTGGCCACCGTCGCCGAATGGGCCCACGAGCGCGAGGCCCCGCTGCACGTCCACCTCTCCGAGCAGACCGCCGAGAACGACGCCTGCCTGGCCGCGTACGGCCTCACCCCGGCCGGGCTGCTCGCCGAGCACGGGGTGCTCGGGCCGCGCACGACCGCCGTCCACGCCACCCACCTGACGCCCGACGACATCGCGCTGCTGGGCACCTCCGGTACGGCCGTGTGCATGTGCCCGACGACCGAGCGGGACCTCGCGGACGGCATCGGCCCCGCCAAGTCCCTGGAGCTGGCCGGCAGCCCGCTCACCCTCGGCAGCGACAGCCACGCCGTCATCGACCTGCTGGAGGAGGCCCGGGCCATGGAGCTCGACGAACGCCTCCACACCCGCACCCGGGGCCACTGGACCGCCGCCCGGCTGCTGCGGGCCGCCACCGCCGACGGCCACGCCGGCCTCGGCTGGCCCGACGCCGGCCGCCTCGAACCCGGCGCCCTCGCCGACTTCGCCACCATCGCCCTGGACTCCGTCCGCACAGCCGGCGCCCCGGCGCGGCTGGCCGCCGAGACGGCCGTCTTCGCCGCCACGAACGCCGACGTACGGCACACCGTCGTCGGCGGCCGCCACATCGTCCGCGACGGCCACCACCAGCTCGTCCCGCACACCGCCGCCGAACTCGCCTCCGCGGTCGCCCGGGCGCTCGGCGGCTAGCCGGGGGCGAAGCCCCCGGCCACGAGACGATCAGGCCCACGGACCAGCTCCGTCGGGGTGCGGCCCGTTGCCGTGTGCGGGCCGGCCGGCCCGGCCCGCACACGGCAACGGGCGAGCGGCCCACCCCCAACCGACCCGAGAAGGAAGAGACGTATGACCACCACGGTCGTCACCAACATCGCCGGCCTGGTCACCAACGACCCCGCACTCGGGGAAGGCCCGCTCGGCCTGCTCACGGACGCCGCCGTGGTCCTGGACGACAGCACCGGCACCGTCGCCTGGGTCGGCCCGGCCGGCGACGCACCGGCCGCCGACACGTCGTACGACGCGCGCGGCCGGGCCGCGATCCCGGGCTTCGTCGACTCCCACTCGCACCTGGTCTTCGCCGGCGACCGCACGCAGGAGTTCAACGCCCGTATGTCGGGCCGGGCGTACACCGCCGGCGGCATTCGGACCACCGTCGCCGCCACCCGCGCGGCGAGCGACGCCGACCTGGAGGCCAACGTCCGGCGCTACGTCGGGGAGGCGCTGCGCCAGGGCACCACCACCATCGAGACGAAGTCGGGCTACGGCCTGACCCCGCACGACGAGGCCCGCGCGCTGCGCATCGCGGCCGCGCACACCCCCGAGACCACGTACCTCGGCGCGCACATCGTGGCCCCGGAGTACGCCGACGACCCGGCCGGATACGTCGACCTGGTGACCGGCCCCATGCTGGACGCGTGCGCGCCGTACGCCCGGTGGGTGGACGTCTTCTGCGAGCGCGGGGCGTTCGACGGCGACCAGGCGCGGGCCGTCCTGACGGCGGGCCGCAGGCACGGGCTGGTCCCTCGGGTGCACGCCAACCAGCTGGGTCACGGCCCCGGGGTGCAGCTCGCCGTCGAACTGGACGCCGCCTCGGCGGACCACTGCACGCACCTCACCGACGCCGACGTGGACGCCCTCGCGTCGGGCGGCACCGTGGCGACCCTGCTGCCCGGCGCCGAGTTCTCCACGCGGGCGGTGTACCCGGACGCCCGGCGCCTGCTCGACGCGGGCGCGACGGTGGCCCTGTCGACGGACTGCAACCCGGGGTCGTCCTTCACCACGTCGATGCCGTTCTGCGTGGCCGTGGCCGTACGGGACATGGGGATGACCCCGGACGAGGCGCTGTGGGCGGCCACCATGGGCGGCGCGAAAGCCCTGCGCAGGACGGATGTCGGCCGCATCGGGCCGGGTGCGCGGGCGGACCTGGCGCTGCTTGACGCACCGTCACACGTGCATCTGGCCTATCGGCCCGGGGTGCCGCTGGTGTCAGCCGTATGGCGGGGCGGAGTGCCCGAATCGATGGAGATCTGAGCGCTCTTGGGCGTTTCACGCCTAATCGGGTGGTAGGTCTCCAGTATGAGACGACGAAGTGTGGTGTCCGCGCTGCTGCTCTCCCTCGGCGCCGGGGCGGTGGCCCAGGCGCCGGGTGCGGGCGCCGCGGCCCCCTTCGCGGCCACAGCGGCCACAGCGGCCACAGCGGCTCCCGTCGCGGCCCTCGCGGCCACCGTGCCACGCCCGCTCACGCAGGTCGTCCCGGTGCCCGCCGACGTCAGGCCGGGCGGCGGCGCCTTCACCCTGGGGGAGGACGCCGCCATCCACGTACCGCCCGGTCCGGCGGGCGCCGCCGTCGGCCGCTATCTGGCCGATCTGCTGCGCCCGTCGACCGGGTACGACCTGCCGCTCACCACCGGCACCCGGCGCGAGGGCATCGTGCTGGCCCTGGGCAACAGCCCGGACACCGGCACCGAGGGCTACCGGCTGCAGGCGACCCCGCGGGCGGTGGTGATCCGGGCCGCGACGGCCGCCGGCCTGTTCCACGGCGTGCAGACGCTGCGGCAGTTGCTGCCCGCGTCGGTGGAGCGGCGGTACGGCCAGTTCGGCCCCTGGACCGTCGCCGGGGGCACGATCACCGACCGGCCGCGTTACGCCTATCGGGGGGCGATGCTGGATGTGGCCCGGCACTTCCACACCGTGGAGCGGGTCGAGCGCTACATCGACCAGCTCGCCCTGTACAAGATCAACCACCTGCATCTGCACCTCACCGACGACCAGGGCTGGCGGATCGCCATCGCCTCCCGTCCCCGCCTGACCGCCCAGGGCGCGGCCACCCAGGTCGGCGGCGGCCGGGGCGGCTTCTACACCAAGGCGGACTACCAGGAGATCGTCCGGCACGCCGCCGCCCGCTTCATGACCGTCGTCCCCGAGATCGACATGCCGGGCCACACCAACGCCGCCCTGGCCTCGTACGCGGAGCTGAACTGCGGCGGCGTCGCCCGCCCGCCCTACACCGGCACCGCCGTCGGCTTCAGCTCGCTGTGCGTGCCCAGGGCCGAGGTCGGCGGCTTCGTCGACGACGTGATCCGCGAGGTCGCGGCCATGACCCCGGGCGCGTATCTGCACATCGGCGGCGACGAGGCGCGCGTGACCAGCCGCGCCGACTACATCACCTTCATGGAACGCGCCCAGGCGGCGGTGCTCCGTTACGGCAAGACGGTGATCGGCTGGCACCAGATCACCGCCGCCGCCATGGCCCCCGGCGCCGTCGCGCAGTACTGGGGCACCAAGGGCGACGAGGAGACGGTCGCGGCCGCCGCCCGGGGCGGTACCAGGCTGATCATGTCCCCGGCGAACCACGCGTATCTGGACATGAAATACACCGAGGCGACACCGATCGGCCACAACTGGGCGGGCTACACGGAGGTGCGCAAGGCCTACGACTGGAATCCGGCGACCACGGTGCCTGCCGCGCCGGCCTCCGCCGTGATGGGTGTCGAGGCCCCGCTGTGGTCGGAGACGGTCGGCAACAGCGCGGAGATCGAGTACCTGGCCTTCCCCCGGCTGCCGGCCGTCGCCGAGGTCGGCTGGTCCCCGGCCGCCAGGCACGGCTGGGACTCCTTCCGGCAGCGCCTGGCCGCCCAGGGCCCGCGCTGGACGGCCATGGGCATGGAGTACTACGCGTCCCCCCAGGTGCCGTGGCCGGCCGCGTACTGAAGCCCGAACGGTCCGGGCCCCGGACGCGCGAGAGCCCCCGGTGGTGCACCGGGGGCTCCCGCGCGTGCGGTCCGTAACGGCCCGGGGCGGGCGCTCACTCCTCGACGAGCAGGCCGCGGCGCAGCCGGCCCAGGGTGCGGGTGAGCAGCCGGGAGACGTGCATCTGGGAGATGCCCAGCTCCTCGCCGATCTCCGACTGCGTCATGTTGCCGACGAAGCGCAGCGACAGGATCTGCCGGTCGCGCTGCGGAAGCTCCGCGATCAGCGGCTTGAGGGACTCGACGTACTCGATCCCCTCCAGGCCGTGGTCCTCGTAGCCGATTCGGTCGGACAGGGAGCCCTCGGAGTCGTCCTCGTCGGGCTGGGCGTCCAGGGAGCTGGCGGTGTAGGCGTTGCTGGCGCCCATCCCCTCGACGACCTCCGCCTCGCGGATCTGCAGCCTCTCGGCCAGTTCGGCGGCCGTGGGCGCGCGGTCCAGCTTCTGGGCGAGCTCGTCACCGGCCTTGGCCAGGTCGAGCCGCAGCTCCTGGAGCCGGCGCGGGACGCGCACCGACCAGGAGGTGTCACGGAAGAAACGCTTGATCTCACCGACGATGGTGGGCATCGCGAAAGTGGGGAACTCCACACCGCGGCTCAGTTCGAAGCGGTCGATGGCCTTGATCAGGCCGATCGTGCCGACCTGGATGATGTCCTCCATGGGCTCGCTGCGGGAGCGGAACCGGGAGGCCGCGAACTTCACCAGGGCGAGATTGAGCTCGACCAGGGTGTTGCGGACGTACGAGTACTCGGCTGAGCCTTCTTCCAGCGACTGCAGGCGCCGGAACAGTGTTTTGGAAAGGGCCCGTGCGTCAACCGGGCTCACCTCGTCGTACGGGGGGATCTCGGGCAGGCCCTCCAGGCCCACCCACGTCTCCTGCTCGGTTCCGGTGGCCGCGGGTGTCGCCGACGTGTGTTTCACGTCGAGCCGGGGTGCCATGTGGTCCTCCCTGGGGTGAGACGTATCCTCCCTACCACCCCTACCCTGTTTCACGGTGATGTTGCAACCTCGCTCCGGACGGCGGAAACGCGTAATGTTCGAGCAGCGCATCGCCAAGAACCCAGGAGGGGCGTGAGATGGACCGCGAGGTGGTTGGCACCGCCGGACGTGACCGGCTTGAGGTCGCGGTACACCGCTATGCCATGAGCGCGGTTGTCACGCCCTCGGGAGAGCTTGATCATTACACCGCCGATCTGCTGCGTGAGCCGCTCGACGAGCTCGCCGCCGACGGCATCCCGACCGTGGTGATCGACTGTTCCGAACTGGAGTTCTGTGACTCCACCGGTCTCAATGTGCTGCTCGGCGCCCGGCTGAAGGCCGAGGCGGCAGGTGGCGGGGTACATCTGGCCGGAATGAAGCCCACCGTCGCCCGGGTCTTCGAGATCACCGGGGCCGACGCGGTCTTCACCGTTCACGAGACCCTGGACGACGCGCTGAAGGAGTGATCGCTCGTCCCGTCGTTTCCGTGCCGCCCAGGAGGTGTCTCCTGCGGAGCTACGGGCAGGAGATGGGCGGTGGGAAGACCTTCGGACAGCAAAAGAACCGCCAGAACCGCCAGAACCGTCACAACCGCCAGAACCGTCACAACCGCCAGAACTGCCAGGACTGCCAGACATCGGTGAGGTGAAGCGCTGATGAGCACCACCCGGCCCTACGCGGCCGACGACCGCGGCTCCGACCCGGGCGACCCGGGCGACGCGGGCGTGCCCTCAGCGCTCCGTACGCGCCGGCTTCGGCTGGTCGACGTCGCCGGGGTCGTTCCGCGTGCCCGTGACTTCACGCGCCAGGCGCTCTACGACTGGGGCTGGCTGCCGGCCGAGACGGCCGACCGCAGAGCCGCCGCCGAGGACGTACTGCTCGTGGTGTCCGAGCTGGTGACCAACGCCTGCCTGCACGCGGGCGGCCCGGAGGAACTGCGGGTCCACTACACCTCCAAGGCGCTGCGCCTGGAGGTGATCGACGGCGGCACCGGCGAACCGGCCCCGCGCACCCCGCACCGGGCAGGACGGCCCGGCGGCCACGGGATGTTCATCGTGCAGCGGCTCTGCCAGGACTGGGGCGTGGTGCGTCAGCAGGACGGCCACCCCGGCAAGATGGTCTGGGCCGAACTGGCCGCCCCGGCCTAGCGACGCCGCGTGCGGTATCGCTGCCGCTGACCGCTGACCGCTGACCGCTGACCGCTTACCGCTGCCGGCCCAGGCCCCGGGCCGGCGAGCCGCCGCGCCTGCCGCCTGCGGGCACCCCCTATGTCGCGGCTTGCCGCTGACCGCCGGGTCGGCGCACGCGCAGTTGGCGGCTGCCGCCCGTGCGGGGCTCGGTGGGTGAGTCGCCGTGCCTGCTGCTTGCCCGCGCCCCGTTGCCGCGCTTGTCCCGCTGCCGCGGCCTGCCGCCCATCGTGGATCGGCACCCCCGGGATCCGGACGGGGGCGCTGCGCAGCCGGTGCGCGGTCGCCGAGCCGCCGTGCCGGTCGCCTGTCCGCACCCCCCGCTGTCGCGGCTCGCCGCACACCGCTGGGTGCCCGCGGATCCGGACGAGGGCGCTGCGCACGCGCAGTTGGCGCGCCGCCCGCGCGGGGCTCGGCGGGCGGGCCGCCGTGCCGGGCGCTTGCCGCCGGTCCCGTTCCCTTCCTGTCTTCTGCCGACAGGCGTACCGTCGGCCGAATCTGATACACCGTCAGTAAGGTTCTGGGGGAAGGGAGACTCCCGTGCGGCATTCCATCGCCGGCGCCGCCGTGGTGACCGTCGTGGCGGTCACGGCCGTCGTGCTCAGCGGTCCGGCCGCGTACGCCAAGACCGTGAGCGTGAAGTACACCTGCGATACGCCGATCGGCAAGAAGACCGCGGTCGACCCGATCGACATCACGGCCACCAGGTCGGGTTCGGCGTACAAGGTCGTCATGTCCTTCAAGGCGGGGGTCTCCTCCAGTCCGGCGCCCCTGGGCAAGGGGACGATGAAGCCGAGCGCGCTGATCACCCTCGGTGGCGCCGACTCGGGGTCGCTCCAGGTCAGCGGGCCGGCCAACGCGTCCGAGATCAAGGCCAACACGCCGATCAGGATCAGTGACCTCTCGGCGACCTACACGCCCAAGAAGTCCGGCACGGTCACCTTCGCGCCCGGGGTGCTGACCATCAAGGCGCTGGGGACGACCACGACCTGTACGCCGGGCAGCACGCTGGTCTCCCTCTCGCTCGCCGTCACCGGTTCGTCCGCGGGGACCTCGGGTTCTTCCGGTTCTTCCGGTTCTTCCGGTTCCTCGTCCTCGGACGACGACGCGCTGCCGCAGACCGGGCCGGAGGACAACGTGGTCGCGCTCGGCACCTTCGGCGGCACCGTACTGCTGCTCGGCGCGGGCGGCGTCCTGTGGCTGACCAGGCGAGTCCGCCGCTCCTAATCTGACGATGCGTCAAATTCGGTCAACCGTACGCATTGACTTCTTTTGAGCTCCGGGCCATCAATGGCCCACGCATGGCGTGGAAACGGGACTCTGCGCCCAGAGTGTGATCAAGGGGTAGATGATGATCGCAAGCGCACGAAGAGCAGTACTGAGACGAAGGGCGGCCGCCGTACTCGGTGCTGCGGCGCTCGCCTTCGGCGGCGGGGCCGTCCTCGCGGATCCCGCGGCGGCGGCAGCGACGACCTCCTCGTTCTCGGTGCACTGCATCCCGCCGTCCATCTCGGGGATCCCCGCGTTCGACGGCACCACGGTGGCCGACATCTCCGTGAGTGACACCACTCCTCAGGTCGGTGACACCGTCACGGTGACCTATGTACTGGACACGCCGATGGCCAACACCAGTGTCTTCAACCTGGCCATCCCCGAGGACCAGATCACGCCCACCGTGAAGGTCCAGCTCGGCGGCGCGCAGACCGGCCTGCTGACCTTCGTCGGTCCGAAGGAGAACCCGGAGATCCCCGCCGGGGCGGACTTCCCGAACCTCACCATCACCGGCACCTTCACGGTGACCGCACCCGGCTCCATCACCCTGACCCCCTCCGACTACGTCGTCCATTCCGACTACGGAATCTCGGCCGACACGCCCTGCACCGTCAACAGTCCGCCCGCGCCGGTGGCCACCACCATCACCGCCACCGCGCCCAGCAGCCGTTCCCTGTCGCTGAGTTCCGGATCCGGCGTGGTGGGCGCCTCGGTCACCGTCAACGGCAGTGGCTTCACGCCGAGCACCGCCGTCACCGTCGTCGGTGTCCAGGGCTCGGATCCGACGGGTGAGTACACGGCGGCCACCACCGACGCCTCGGGCGCCTTCTCGGCGACCCTGGCCGTCAGCGACCTGGACACCACCGGCATCCTGGCCTTCGAGGGCACCACGTACGACGCCTCGACGGCGGCCGGTCCGGTCGGGTACTACGTCATCGACAACACCCCGCCGCCGCCGGGCAGTCAGAAGCTCACCACGACGGTGAAGTCCGGCACCCTGTCCATGACCCAGGCCGGCGACACCGTCGACATGACGGCCGTCGACGCGAGCGGGGGCGTCGAGCACTCCACGGGTGACCTCAACGCCGTCACCGTCAAGGACTACCGGGCCGGTTCCACCGGCTGGTCCCTCACCGCCAAGGCCACCGACTTCGACGGCCCCGGCAGTGCGGTCATCAGCGCCGACGCCCTGAGCTGGACGCCGTCCTGCACCACCGGGTCCGGCAGTCCCAGCACCTGTGTCGCCGGTTCCCCCGGTGTCGTGGGTACGGCGGGTGCCACCCTGGCCTCGGCGGCCGACGGCACGCTCACCGGTGGCGAGTTCACCGTGGAGGCGGGCCTGGATCTCGCGGTCCCGGCGTTCTCCGCCGCAGGAACCTACTCCTCGGTCTTGACCCTGACCCTGACCTGACGCACAGTCAGATAGCTCGGGTGGGCCGGTCGCTGCGGACCGGCCCACCCGGCACCAGACCGACAAGGGAGCCGGGCGATGAGAAGAGCCAGAGCGACGGTGTACGCGGCACTGCTCACCGTGGCCGCCCTCCTCGGACCGGGCACCGCCCCCGCCACGGCAGCCACGGCCACGGCCCCCCGCACGGCCCCCCGCACCGCCCCGCAGGCCGACAACGGCCGCTGGTCCGTCTTCCCGGCCCCCGCCGCCGGCAAGAAGGACAAGAGCCCCACCGCCCAGGAACGTTCCTTCTTCACCCTGGAGGGCGCTCCCGGCACCGTACTGAAGGACAAGGTCTCGGTCTCCAATCTCTCCGCCGGTCCGATGACCTTCACCCTCTACGGCGCCGACGCCTACAACACCCCGCGCGACGGCGGCTTCGCCGTACGCGGCACCGACGAGAAGATGACCGGCCTCGGCGCCTGGGTCACCCTCGCCCGGTCCACGATCAGGATCCCGGCCCGCACCCGCGCCGACATCCCCTTCACCATCACCATCCCGCAGGGCGCCACCCCCGGGGACCACCCCGGCGCGATCGTCGCCCTGGACACCCAGGTGGACAAGGCGAAGGGCGACGTCGCCGTCGGCGTACGCAGGGCCGTCGGGGCCCGCGTCTACCTCAAGGTCAGCGGCCCCACGCTCCCGTCGCTGTCGGTCGAGCACATCGCGGTCAGCCACGGTCAGCCGCTGATCCCCGGCACCGGCGACTCCACCGCCACCATCCGCTACACCCTCGTCAACCGCGGCAACGTCACCCTCACCCCGCGCGTCGCCTTCACCGCCAAGGGCCTCTTCGGCCGTACGCTGCTCGACCGCGCCGCCAGGACCCTGCCGCTGGAGCTGCTGCCCGGCCAGAGCGTGGAGCTGACGGAGAAGTGGACCGGTGCCCCACAGCTGGACCGGGTGACCTTCCGCGTCCACGCCACCTCCCCGCGCGGCAACCTCAGCGAGTCCGGCTCCGCCACCTTCGTCGCCGTCGCCTGGCTTCCGCTGGGCGTGGTGCTGCTGCTCCTCGCCGGGCTGGGCTGGTGGCTCACCCGCCGGACCCGCCGGATCCGCCGGGACCGCCGTGCGGGGCACGGCGGGCGGCCCGCGCCCCCGGCCGCCGGCGCCGAGGAGACAGCCACCCTCGCGGCCGTCATGGGGGAGCGGTAAGGCGTGAGGTACGTACGAGCCCTGCTGCCGGCCGTGGCCCCGTTCCTGGTGATGGCCCTGCTGCTGCCCGCCGGCCCCGCCACGGCCTCGTCGGCCACGGCCACCGCCACGGCCACGGCCTCGTCGACCACGGCGGCGCCCACCGTCACGGTCTCCCCGAAGCAGGCCGGCGCGGGCGGCGACATCACCGTCACCGGCCGGGGCTGGCGGCCCGGCACCCTGCTGACGCTGCTGATCTGCGGCCAGAACGCGATCGGCGGTACCAACGCCTGCGCCAACTCCCACGGCCGGGCCGCCACCACCGACGCCCACGGGGCCTTCAAGCGGAAGCTGCCGGTGGCCGAGCCGCCCAAACCCTGCCCCTGCGTCGTCCATGTCGCCACCGTCACCGGCGGCTCCGTCGCGGTCGACGCCGCCTTCGTGGTGGCCGGGCATCCGGTGGCCCCGCTGCCCCAGCAGACCACCGGCGGCCGGCTGGCGGTCCTCACCGCCCGCCTCGAAGGATCGAGCGGGCTCCTCACCTTCTTCGGGGCCCCGCCGGAGCGCCGGCTCGTCATCACCGTCGGCAATCTCGGCGCCGACCCCGCCAAGAACCCGGTGTTCCAGGTCGGCACCGCGCACGGCGTGTTCGCCCCGCAGTGGGAGGAGCAGGCCTGGCACGGCACCGTGGCCTCCGGCGCCAAGCAGCAGATCAAGCTGCCGGTGGAGCTGGCGGCCGGTGCCCACGGCGACTACACGGTCTCCCTCCGCTACGGCGGCAAGGTGCTCACCAGCCAGCCCTGGGCCGTCTCCCGCCCCTGGGGGGTGACGCTCTTCTGGATCCTGCTCTGCCTCGTCGTCCCCTCGGCGCTGTTCCGGATCGGCATGGCCGCCGTCAACCACCACCGCCCGGGGGCGCCGAAGCGGCGCAACACCCACCGCGCCGCCGCCGCGCCGAACGGCACCACGTCCAACGTCCCGTCCGGCACCCCGTCCGGCACCCCGTCCGGCACCCCGACTCTTCCCTGGTTCACGCAAGGTGTCCTGCCGCAGCCGACGACGCCGAGCGACGACGTACACGGCATTTACGGAAAGGAACCCCGCTCGTGACGAATCGACGAACGCGGGCCGCGCGGGCCGTCGGCGCGATCCTCATGCTCGGCGGCGCCACGGTCCTGGCGACCGCCGCCCCGGCCCTGGCCGCCGAGGTCTCCTTCGCGACCCGGTGCACCCCGCCCGCCGCCTCCGGCCTCGACCCGGTCGACGGCACCACCAAGGCCGCCGTCACCGCCCCGGCCACCGCCCAGGTGGGCGACAAGATCACCGTCACCTGGAAGTTCGTCCAGGCCGCCGCCAAGAACCCCGACCTCATCGACCTGGGGGCGGACACCGTCAAACCCTCCGGGAAGCTCACCCTGGGCGGCGCCCAGAGCGGCTCTCTCGACGTCGAGGGGCCCCGGGAGAACCCCGTCATCCCCAAGGGCGGTGACATGGTGCTGTCCGACATGACCGGCACCCTCACCCTCACGGCGGCCGGCGAGGTGACGCTGACCCCCGGCGACTACACGATCAACGCGTACTCCACGGACACCGAGTGCGTCCCGACGCAGGACGTCCCCGTCGCGGCGACGATCACGGTGACGGCGGGCGGCGGCTCCGGCGGCTCGTCCAGTACGACCCCGAGCGCCACCCCGACGCAGTCGGCGAGCGCCTCGGCGTCGGCCTCCGCCTCCGCCTCCGCGTCGCAGAGCTCGGGCGCCGGAGAGTCCTTCACCGGCAAGGAGATCGACGTCTCCTACACCTGCGTCTCCCCGATCGGCACGGACAATGTCATCAACCCCGTCACGATCAACGCCAAGGAGAACGACGGGAGTTACGACCTCACCGTGAAGTTCGGCAAGTCCGTGATGGACAGCCCGGCCGACATCCCCGCCGACTCGGTGAAACCGTCCATGAAGGTCAAGGTCGGCGGCGACGACTCCGGCTACGTGGACGTCGCGGGCCCGGCCAACGCCGATCCCATCAAGTCCGGCGACCCGATCGAACTCCCCGACCTCACCGGCACGTACACCCCCGGCGCCCAGGGCAGCGCCACCCTCACCCCCGGCGTGATCACCATCAACGCCCTCGGCACCACGACCACCTGCACCCCGGCCGACGACACCGCCGCCTCCCTCACCCTCGACGTCACCGACCAGGGCGGCACGACCTCCGGCGGCTCCTCGTCCTCCGGTTCGTCAGGGTCCGCCGGTACCTCCGGTGACCTCGCCGAGACCGGCGCGGGGGCCACCGGCGCCCTGCACGCCCTGGCCCTCGTCGCGGGCACCGTCCTGCTCCTGGGCGGCGCCGTCTTCACCTTCACCCCGTGGCAGCGGCTCCGCCGCTGAGCGGTCCACACGGCGCCGAGGGCCCCGGAGCGGTGTCGCTCCGGGGCCCTCGGCGGTCTTCGGCGGCGCCCCGGTGGGACGCCCGACTCAGTGGACGTCGCCCATCAGCCTGACGACGTTCCTGCGGTACATCACGAAGGCGACACCGGCCACGAGCGCCACGCCGCCCTGGATCGCGAACGCGGCCTCCGACAGGAAGGCGTCGCCGATGAGCAGTTGGAGGATGGCCGCCACGCAGTCGCCCGCCGTCACGGCGAGGAAGAACAGGCCCATCATCTGGCTGGCGTACTTGGCCGGGGCCAGCTTGGTCGTGACCGACAGGCCGACCGGGGACAGGCACAGCTCGGCGACGGTCTGGATGAAGTAGACCACCGTCAGCCACAGCGGGGAGACCTTGGTGTCACCGGTGGCGGCGGCCTGGGCCAGCATCATGACCACGAAGGACGCGCCGATGCCGATCAGGCCGTACGCGAACTTCACCGTCGTGCTGGGGTTGCGGCGGCCGAGCCTCATCCACAGCGCGGCGAAGACCGGGGCCATCGCCATCACGAACAGCGGGTTCAGCGACTGGAACCAGCTCTCCGGGAAGGTGAAGCCGAACAGCTTCGACGCCGTGTGGTCGGAGGCGAAGACCGTCAGCGTCGACCCCGACTGGTCGTAGATCATCCAGAACAGCGCGGCCACGACGAAGAACCAGATGAAGCCGGTGACCTTGGACTTCTCGTCGCCGCTCAGCTCGCTGTCGCGGCGGATCCGGGCGAAGTAGAACACCGGCAGGGCCAGGCCCACCAGTGACAGCGGCCACAGCACCCAGTTGATGGTGAAGTGCCCGGTGAAGGTGATGACACCGTAGAAGGCGACGGCGGCGGCCAGCCACAGCACCGCCTTCTTCAGCAGCGCGGCGCGCTCGGTGGCCGCCAGCGGGGTCGGGACGACACTGCTGACCGGCGCGAGGTGACGGGTGCCCAGCAGGAACTGGCCCAGGCCCAGCGCCATGCCGACGCCGGCGAGAGCGAATCCCAGGTGCCAGTCGACGGTCTGGCCGACGGTGCCGATGACCAGCGGGGCCAGGAAGGCACCGAGGTTGATGCCCATGTAGAAGATCGTGAAGCCGCCGTCCCGGCGCGGGTCGTTGCGGTCCGGGTAGAGCTGGCCGACCATCGTGGAGATGTTGGACTTCAGCAGGCCGGAGCCGACCGCGATCAGCACCAGACCGACGAAGAACGAGGCCTTGACCGGCACCGCCAGCAGGAAGTGGCCGCTCATGATGATCGCGCCGCCGATGGCGACCGTCCGGCGCGGGCCCCACAGCCGGTCGGCGAACCAGCCGCCCGGCATGGCCAGCAGATACACCGTCGCGGTGTAGACGCTGTAGATGGCACCGGCGGTGGCGGCCTTCATACCGAGGCCGCCGTCCGCGACCGAGGCCGTCAGATAGAGGACCAGCAGGGCCCTCATGCCGTAGTAGCTGAAGCGTTCCCACGTCTCGGTCATGAAGAGAGTGGCCAGGCCACGGGGGTGGCCGAGGAAGCTGCCGCCGGACGCGGGGGTGTCCTGCGTACCGGTGGCGTTCCTCGTCAGGCTGGACGCCATGAGTCGATCCTTGCTTGCGGGGGGAGATTTGAACGGCCCCGTCCACAGGCGAGGCCCCCCGCGCTTCGTGGGCGTGGAAGGGCCCGGGGAGCTGTTTACGGGCTTTTAGGTACTGTATGGCAGCTCGAAGTGTGGTATGTGCCGTCTTGAGAGCTACCTCACAGCGTCCTGTAGCAGGTGAAAGGGCTGCCAGCCCTGCGCGACCCCGGCGCGGTCTACCATCAGCCCATGACCCGCGTACTGCTCGCCGAGGACGACGCATCCATCTCGGAACCGCTCGCACGCGCTCTGCGCCGCGAGGGGTACGAGGTCGAGGTGCGCGAGGACGGCCCCACCGCGCTGGAAGCCGGCCTGCTGGGCGCCTTCGACCTGTTGGTGCTCGACCTGGGGTTGCCCGGTATCGACGGCCTGGAGGTGTGCAGAAGGCTGCGCACCGAGGGCCACGGCTTCCCGGTGCTGGTGCTCACCGCCCGCGCCGACGAGGTGGACACAGTGGTCGGCCTCGACGCCGGGGCCGACGACTACGTCACCAAGCCCTTCCGGCTGGCCGAGCTGCTGGCCCGGGTGCGGGCCCTGCTACGGCGCGGCTCGACGGAGGCGGCGGGCGCAGCCCCGCCGTCCACCCAGGGCGTCCGGATCGACGTCGAGTCGCACCGCGCCTGGATGGGCGACGAGGAACTCCAGCTCACCGCCAAGGAGTTCGACCTCCTGCGGGTGCTGGTCCGCGACGCCGGCCGGGTGGTCACCCGCGAGCAGCTGATGCGCGAGGTCTGGGACACCACCTGGTGGTCGTCGACCAAGACCCTCGACATGCACATCTCCTGGCTCCGCAAGAAGCTCGGCGACGACGCCGCCGCCCCGCGCTACATCTCCACCGTCCGCGGCGTCGGCTTCCGCTTCGAGAAGAACTGAGGCCGGCCGGGCAGGGGGGCTCGCCCACACCGCACACCGGCGCCCCGGCGCCGGTGTGCGGCATCCTGGATCCCGTCGTCCCCGCCCGGAGGGCACAGTGCGCCGCCGTCTCATCACCTCCACGCTCGCCGTGGTGCTCGTCGTCATCGCGGTCTTCGGGGTCTCGCTCGTCATCGTCGAGGCCCGGACGATCGAGAACAGTGCCCGGGAGAGCGTGGACTCCGAGGCCGTCCGCATGGTCGGCATCGTGGAGAACCGTCTGCTCGGCGGCGAGAAGGTCAACACGCAGGCCCTGGCCCAGCAGATCGCCCCGGACCGCTACGCCCTGGTGAAGGTCCCCGGGAACGACCCGGTCGAGATCGGCACCCGGCCCACCGGCAAGGTGATCGCCTCCACCCAGAAGGGCGAACAGGGCGAGAGCGTCACCGTCGAGGAGTCCCGGCGCCATGTCAGCGACGAGATCGGCCGCACCCTGCTGGTCATCCTGGCCGTCGCGCTGCTCGCCGTACTGGCCGCCGTGGTCCTGGCGGTACGGCAGGCCCGCCGGCTCGGCAGCCCGCTCACCGACCTCGCCGAGACCGCCGAGCGGCTCGGCTCCGGCGACCCCAGGCCCCGGCACCGCCGCTACGGGGTGCCCGAACTCGACCGGGTCGCCGATGTGCTCGACTCCAGTGCCGAGCGGATCGCCCGCATGCTCACCGCCGAGCGACGGCTCGCCGCGGACGCCTCGCACCAGCTCCGTACGCCGCTGACCGCGCTCAGCATGCGGCTGGAGGAGATCATCGCCACCGCCGACGACCAGGAGACGGTCAAGGAGGAGGCGACCATCGCCCTCGGCCAGGTCGAGCGGCTCACCGACGTCGTACAACGGCTGCTGACCAACGCCCGTGACCCGCGCACCGGGTCGGCCGTCGACTTCGACCTCGACGAGGTCATCAAGCAGCAGGTCGAGGAGTGGCGCCCGGCCTACCGCAACGAGCGCCGCACCATCACCACCACCGACACCAAGGGGCTGCGCGCCGTCGGCACCCCGGGGGCCGTGGCCCAGGTGCTGGCCACCCTGATCGAGAACGGTCTGATGCACGGCGACGGCACCGTCACCATCTCCACCCGGGTCACCGGCAACCAGGCCGTGGTGGAGGTCACCGACGAGGGCCAGGGCGTGCCGCCCGAGCTGGGGTCGAGGGTCTTCGAGCGGACCGTCAGCGGCCGCAACTCCACCGGCATCGGCCTGGCCGTGGCCCGTGACCTCGCCGAGGCGGACGGCGGCCGCCTCGAACTGCTCCAGCAGCTCCCGCCGGTCTTCGCCCTCTTCCTGGCCAGCGAGGGCGACGCGCCGCAGGGCATCGCGCCGCAGGGCGACGCGCCGTAGAGCGCCGCCGCCGCAGGGGCGGGCTCTACCGGTCCGCGGTCTCGCGGGGGCCGGGCTGCTCGGCGAGGAACGATTCTGCTTGCTCCAGGGCGGGGTGCGCCGGGAGCGCCTTGAAGACCCAGCTGCGGTAGGACCAGAAGCGGAAGAGCGTGGCGATGCCGATGCCGGCGAACTTGGAGATGTTGCTCTGCAGCGGGCTGTCCCAGCCCATTCCGTATGTCGCCGCGTAGAGCACGCCGTTCTCGATGACGAGCCCGATCGCGCTGAAGAAGAGGAAGAGCCCGAGTTCCTTGGTCCGGCCGCCCTTGTCGCGGTCCCGGTACGTGAAATAGCGGAAGCCGACGTAGTTGAAGGCGATCGAGACCACCGTCGCGACGATGCTGGCCCGCACCACCTGAAGATCGGTGAGGTGACGGACCAGGTTGAAGACCGCGATATTGACGAGGACGCCGGCGCCACCGACGGCGCCGAACTTGGCGACCTCGCGGAATATGTGCCGCAGCCGTTCCCGCAGCCCTGACGGGCGTGTGTGCAGCCCGGTCGATCCGCCCATGGTGATCGTTGGGTCCCGTCAGTAGTCCGCTGTCATCGGTGCACTTCATGCTAACCGGGGGCCCGGGTACCCGAGGGTCCGTGGGGTAATCGTGCGCCGATATCCTTGGGACTGTGACATTTCCGGTAGTCGGCATGATCGGCGGCGGCCAGCTCGCCCGTATGACCCACGAGGCTGGCATTCCGCTCGGCATCAGATTCAAGCTCCTCAGCGACACCCCGCTCGATTCGGCGGCTCTGGTGGCGGGTGAGGTCGTCATCGGCGACTACCGCGACCTGGAGACGCTGCGTGCCTTCGCGGCGGGCTGTGACGTGATCACCTTCGACCACGAGCACGTCCCCGCCGAGCATCTGCGGGCCCTGGAGGCGGACGGCATCGCGGTGCGCCCGGGGCCCGGCGCGCTGGTGCACGCCCAGGACAAGGGCGTGATGCGGGCGCGCCTCGACGAGATCGGGGTGCCCTGCCCCCGGCACCGGATCGTGGACGGCCCGGCCGACGTGACGCGCTTCGCGCAGGAGGGCGACGGCTATCCCGTCATCCTCAAGACCGTGCGCGGCGGCTACGACGGCAAGGGCGTCTGGGTCGTGCGCGGCGAGGCGGACGCGGCCGAGCCCTTCCGGGCGGGCGTGCCGGTGCTGGCCGAGGAGAAGGTCGACTTCGTACGGGAGCTGGCGGCCAATGTCGTACGGTCCCCGCACGGGCAGGCCGTCGCCTACCCGGTGGTGGAGTCCGTGCAGGTGGACGGGGTGTGCGACACGGTGATCGCGCCCGCGCCCGGCCTGTCCGAGGAACTGTCGGCGCGGGCCCAGCGGCTCGCCCTGACCATCGCCAAGGAGCTGGACGTCACCGGCCATCTGGCGGTCGAGCTGTTCGAGACGCGTAACGCCGACGGGACCGCCGGCATCCTGGTCAACGAGCTGGCCATGCGGCCCCACAACAGCGGCCACTGGACCCAGGACGGCGCCGTCACCTCCCAGTTCGCCAACCATCTGCGGGCCGTGCTGGACCTGCCGCTCGGCGATCCGCGCCCCCGCTCCCGCTGGACGGTCATGGCCAACGTGCTGGGCGGCGACTTCCCGGACATGTACCAGGGCTTCCTGCACTGCATGGCCCGCGACCCCAAGCTCAAGATCCACATGTACGGCAAGGACGTGAAGCCGGGCCGTAAGGTCGGCCATGTCAACACCTACGGCGACGACCTCGACGAGGTGCGTGAGCGTGCCCGGCACGCCGCCGACTACCTGCGAGGGACGATCGTTGAGTAACGCTGTGACCCCACTTGTCGGCATCGTGATGGGCTCCGACTCCGACTGGCCCGTCATGGAGGCCGCCGCCGAGGCCCTGGACGAGTTCGAGGTGCCCTTCGAGGTCGACGTGGTCTCCGCCCACCGCATGCCGCGCGAGATGATCGCCTACGGCGAGAACGCCGCCGAGCGGGGCCTCAAGGCCGTCATCGCCGGTGCGGGCGGCGCCGCGCACCTGCCCGGCATGCTCGCCTCGGTCACCCCGCTGCCGGTGATCGGCGTGCCGGTGCCGTTGAAGTACCTCGACGGGATGGACTCGCTGCTGTCCATCGTCCAGATGCCGGCCGGGGTGCCGGTGGCCACCGTCTCGGTGGCCGGTGCGCGCAACGCGGGGCTGCTGGCGGTCCGTATCCTCGCCGCGCACGACGCCGAACTCCTCACGCGCATGCGGGCCTTCCAGGACGAGCTGAACGAGCAGGCGACCGAGAAGGGCAAGCGGCTGCGTGCCAAGGTGGAGGGCAGCAACGGATTCGGCTTCGGAAAGTAGGCGCTCGATGGATCTGCTCGCCCGTGCCCGTGAACTCCTGGCCGAACACCCCGTGGTGGACGGTCACAACGATCTGCCCTGGGCATTGCGCGAGCAGGTCCGCTACGACCTCGACGCCCGCGACATCGCCACCGACCAGTCCGCGCACCTGCACACCGACATCCCGCGCCTGCGGTCCGGCGGCGTCGGCGCGCAGTTCTGGTCGGTGTACGTACGCACCGACCTGGCGGGCGGCGACGCGGTCACCGGGGTCCTGGAGCAGATCGACTGCGTCCTGCGGCTCGTCGACCGCCACCCCGCGGACCTGCGGCTGGCCCTCACCGCGGACGCCATGGAGACCGCCCGCGCCGAGGGCCGTATCGCCTCGCTGATGGGCGCCGAGGGCGGCCACAGCATCGACAACTCCCTCGGCGTGCTGCGCATGCTGTACGCGCTCGGCGTGCGCTACATGACCCTCACCCACAACGACACCATCGACTGGGCGGACTCCGCCACGGACGAGCCCCGGCACGGGGGCCTCACCGCCTTCGGCGAGGAGGTCGTACGGGAGATGAACCGGCTCGGCATGCTCGTCGACCTCTCCCATGTCTCGCCCGACACCATGCGCGACGCCCTGCGGGTGACCGGGGCGCCGGTGATCTTCTCCCACTCCTCGTCCCGCGCGGTCTGCGACCACGTCCGCAACATCCCGGACGACGTACTGGAACTGCTGCCGCGCAACGGCGGCGTGGCGATGGCCACCTTCGTCCCCAAGTTCATCCTCCCGGCCGCCATCGAGTGGACCCGGCGGGCCGACGAGAACATGGAGGCCAACGGCTTCCACCACCTCGACACCACGCCCGAGGCCATGAAGGTCCATGCCGCCTTCGAGGCCGCCCACCCGCGGCCCGTCGCCACCGTGTCGACCGTCGCCGACCACCTCGACCACATGCGCGAGGTGGCCGGCGTCGACCACCTCGGCATCGGCGGTGACTTCGACGGCACCGCCTTCGTCCCCGAGGGCCTGTCCGACGTCTCCGGCTACCCCAACCTGGTGGCCGAACTGCTGCGCCGGGGCTGGTCCACGGCGGACCTGGCCAAGCTCACCTGGCAGAACGCGGTGCGCGTGCTGCGCGAAGCGGAGACCCGCGCGGCGGCGCTGCGCTAGTTCCCAGCCCGACCCGCTGAACGAACACGCCCTCAGCCCGCGCAGAGGCAGAAGGGGTGCCCGGCGGGGTCGGCGAAGACCCGCCAGTTCCGGGTGCCGGCGCCGTCGTCCAGCAGGGTCGCGCCCAGCGCCAGTACCTCCCGCTGCGCGGCGTCCAGATCATCCACCCGGAGGTCGAGGTGGTACTGCTGGGGCCGTTCCGGGTCGGGCCAGCGCGGTGCCCGCAGGGCCGGTGCCTGCTGGAAGGCCAGCCGGGGTCCGTCCCCGGCGTCCTCGGGGACCAGGTCCACCCAGGTGTCGTCGTCGGCCTCCGGCTTGCCGCCCAGTACGGCGGCGTAGAACCCGGCGAGTGCGCGCGGGTCGGGACAGTCCAGGACGACGCTGCTCAGCTTGCCGATCACGATGTCTGCCTCTCTGACGACGGGCGATCACGTTCGGCGTTACCGCTTAAGGCGTGCAGCCGGTAACGGTTACCTCATGATGCCGCTCTGTCGGTAACCTGGCAAGCGTGTCGGAACCCGGTGTACGCGCCCCTGCCCCCGAAGCCCTGCGGCCGGTGCAGGACCTGGCGAACACCGTCGACCTGGAGTCCGGCGACGACCGGCTGCGGACCGTGGCCGAACTGGATGGTTTCGCCCGCGCTCACGGCCTCGAAGGCCCGGCCTTCACGGACGCCGACCTCGCCGGTGTCCGAGAGCTGCGCGAGGCGCTGCGCGACGCCTGCCAGGCCCATGCGGGCACCGACCTCCCGGACGCGTCCGCGGCCACCCTGGAACGGCTGCTGGCCCGCGCGCCCCTGCTGCTCGCCGTCGACCCGCACGGCGCCGCGACGCTGCGCCCGGCCCCCGGGCTGACCGGCGCCGCCGCGCTCACCGCGCGGATCGCCGCCGGGATCGTCACCGCCGTCGCCGACGGGAGCTGGCCGCGGCTCAAGGCATGCGCCGCCCATGACTGCCGCTGGGTCTTCTACGACCGCAGCCCGGCCGGCCGCAGCCGCTGGTGCACGATGGCCGTCTGTGGCAGCCGCGCCAAGATGCGTGCCTATCGCAGCCGTGGCGGCTGAGCGCCGGGCCGGGACGGACGGGGCCTACGCCTACGCGTTGGGCCGGCCCATCGCCCGGTAGGTCCAGCCGGCCTTGCGCCACAGCACCGGGTCCAGGGCGTTGCGGCCGTCGATGACATGGCGGCGGCCCGCGACCTCGCCCAGGGCCACCGGGTCCAGCTCCCTGAACTCCCGCCATTCGGTGAGGTGCAGGACGACCTCGGCGCCGCGCACCGCGTCCAGCGCGGTCGGGGCGTAGCCGAGGGTCGGGAAGAGCTTGCGGGCGTTGTCCATCCCCTTGGGGTCGTAGACCGTGACCTGGCCGCCCTGGAGGTGTATCTGCCCTGCGACGTTCAGCGCGGGGGAGTCCCGTACGTCGTCGGAGTCCGGCTTGAAGGTGGCGCCGAGCACCGCGATCCGCCGGCCCAGGAAGCCGCCCTGGCCCAGCGCCTCACGGGCCAGCTCGACCATGTGGCCGCGGCGCCGCATGTTGATGGAGTCGACCTCGCGCAGGAAGGTCAGCGCCTGGTCGGCGCCCAGTTCACCGGCCCTGGCCATGAAGGCCCGGATGTCCTTGGGCAGGCAGCCGCCGCCGAAGCCGATGCCGGCCCGCAGGAACTTGTGGCCGATCCGCTCGTCGTGCCCGATCGCCTCGGCGAGCTTCACGACGTCGCCGCCGGCCGCCTCGCTGACCTCGGCCATGGCGTTGATGAAGGAGATCTTGGTGGCGAGGAAGGCGTTGGCGGCGGTCTTCACCAGTTCGGCGGTCGGGTAGTCGGCCACCACGAACGGCGTGCCTTCGGCGACGGGCGTCGCGTAAACCTCCCGCAGCAGCTTCTCCGACCGCTCCGACGCCACACCGACCACCAGCCGGTCCGGGTGCAGGGTGTCCTGCACCGCGTAGCCCTCGCGCAGGAACTCGGGGTTCCACGCCAGCTCCGCCTGCTCCCCGGCCGGGGCCAGTTCGGCCAGCCGGGCCGCCAGCCGGGCCGCGCTGCCGACCGGGACGGTCGACTTGCCGACCACCAGCGCGGGCCGGGTCAGATGCGGGGCAAGCGACTCGAAGGCACTGTCGACATAGCTCATGTCGCACGCGTACTCGCCGTGCTTCTGCGGGGTGTTGACGCAGACGAAGTGGATGTCGCCGAACCCCGCGACCTCCTCGTACGAGGTGGTGAACCGCAGCCGGCCGCTCGATCCCTCGATGCCGGCGACATGCCGCGCCAGCAGTTCCTCCAGTCCCGGCTCGTACATCGGGACCCGCCCCGCCGACAGCATCTCGATCTTGCGCGGGTCGATGTCCAGACCCAGCACCTCGAACCCCAGCTCGGCCATGGCGGCGGCGTGTGTGGCACCGAGATATCCGGTGCCGATCACGGTGAGCTTGAGTGCCATGCTGGCGTCCTTCCCCCTGAGGTGGGCCTGTCCGGGCCAGATCCTACGTGAGTGCGGCGCGGCTCCGTCCGCCGCGGGTGTGCGCGGATCCTGACGCGATGCATCACAAAACACTCACAAGTCCGAACGCATCTTTACGGTTTATTGCGATCATGAAAGAATCATTTCTCATTTGAACGTTTGGTATCAGTGCTTCGTGTGAGGCGCCTGGGAGGGCAATGTCCTACGGCGACCGTGTGAACGACGGCACCGGCCGTCACGCGGTGAACAGGGTGAACAGGGCCGGCAGGGCCGCGAAGGCCGACAGTGTCGGCAGGGCCGCCAGGATCGGTACGGCACGGCTGCAAGGACTCCTGCAACCATCCTTTGTGGCCTCCCTGGTGGGCGGGGCCGTCGGGTGGGCGGTGATCGGCGGCGGCATGCGGCCGTACGGCCTGCTGGTGGTCCTCGCCGTGATCGTCAGGCTGGCGTGGCCCCCGGCCCCTCAGCCCCGCCGCCGCGCCGAGCGCAGTGCCGCACGTCCTGCCCTCGCGCCGGCTCCGCGGCCCGCGGCGATCATGCCGGCGGCCGCTGCGGTCACCGTTCCCGCCCCGCCGCCGTACGCCCCGCCGCCCTTCGTCCCGCCGGTGGCCGCTCCGCCCGTTCCGCCCGCCCCTCCCGTCGTGGCCCCGGTGGCGGAGCCGCTGCCGCAGCCGCGGCCGGTCTACACGACCGACCCGATCGAGTACGGCGACGCCGACCAGATGTACGGCCCGACCGGATCCGGCCGCGCGGCGTACATCCAGGAGTGGGCCTACGACGAGCAGCCGTACGAGCCTCAGCCGTACGAGCCTCAGCCGTACGAGCCGCAGCCGTACGGGCAACAGCCGTACGAGCCGCAGCCGTACGAGCAGTCGCGTGAGCAGTACGAGCAGCGGGACGAGCGCGTCCACTGACCGACTGACCGCCGCAGCACCGCGGCAGCAGCACCAAGAAGGGGTGGGGGGCCATGTCACAGGCCGACGCAGGGGAGACGAGCGCAGCAGCGCCACCGGAGCCGGCGACCCAGCCGGAACCGGCGACGGAACCGGCGACGGAACCGGCGGCGGACGGCGCCGCCGTCAGAAGCCGCAGGAGCCGGCGCCGCACCCGGCGCGTGCTCGTCGGCGCCCTGACGCTGCTGCTGGTCGGGGTCGGCGCGATCGCCGGCACCGGCTGGTGGGCGGTCGAGCACTACACCGGCAAGGTCAGCCGGATCCCGAACGCCTTCCCGACCAATGTCCCTGAGAGCGCCCGGCCCAAGGACGGCAAGGGCGGTCAGACCTTCCTGCTGGTCGGTGTGGACCGGCGTTCCGACCTGCCCACCACCGGCAAGGACGCCAAGGTCTCGGACTGGAAGTACGGGGCCCAGCGCAGCGACACGATGATGCTGGTGCACATCCCCGCCGACCACAAGAACGCCTACGTCGTCTCGCTCCCGCGTGACAGCTGGGTCTCCATCCCCGGCCACGGCAAGGCCAAGCTGAACGCCGCGTTCTCCTGGGGCGGTTCCCCGCTGCTCATCGACACCGTCCAGCGGCTCACCGACGTCAAGGTCGACCACCTCGCCGTCATCGACTGGAGCGGCTTCAAGTCCCTCACCGACGCGGTCGGCGGCGTCACCCTGGGCGGCGAGCGGATGAACGGCGAGCAGGCCCTGACCTATGTACGCGAGCGCTACCACCTGCCCCGTGGCGACTTCGACCGCACCCACCGCCAGCAGGCCTTCCTGCGCGCGGTGATCTCCAGGACGATGACGAAGAGCACCTTCTCCAGCCCGCTCAAGGCCAAGCGGCTGCTGGACGACGTCACCGCGACCGTCAGCGTCGACGACCAGCTCTCCGACAGCGACCTGCGCGGGCTGCTGTGGAGCATGAAGGGCGTCCGCGCCGGGGACATGGTCTTCATGAACGCCCCCGTCACCGGAACCGACATGATCAAGGGCCAGTCGGTCGTCCTCCTCGACGAGAACGGCACCTCCCAGCTCTGGGAGGCGATGACCAACGACACCATGGCCGACTACATCGCGACCCATTCCGTGGACAAGCTGGGCGCCACCACTCCGTAAGCAACATCACGTGTGCCGATGCCTTCGGGGACGCATAAAATCACATGGTTACTTAACGGTAGTTAGCACTCAAGGGAGTGAGCAGCCTTGGCGGGTTCGACCGATTTCGACCTCTTCCGGACGTCCGAGGAGCACGACATGCTCCGCGATGCCGTGCGCTCGCTCTCCGAGGCGAAGATCGCGCCCTTCGCCGCCGAGGTGGACGAGCAGGGCCGCTTCCCGCAGGAGGCCCGGGACGCGCTGGAGGCCAACGACCTCCACGCCGTCCATGTCCCCGAGACCTACGGCGGCGCCGGGGCCGACGCGCTCTCCACGGTGATCGTCATCGAGGAGGTCGCCCGTGTCTGCGCCTCCTCGTCCCTCATCCCGGCGGTCAACAAGCTCGGCTCGCTGCCCGTCCAGCTCTCCGGTTCCGAGGAGCTCAAGCACAAGTACCTCGGCGCCCTCGCCCGCGGGGAGGGCATGTTCTCGTACTGCCTCTCCGAGCCCGACGCGGGTTCCGACGCGGCCGGCATGAAGACCAGGGCCGTGCGCGACGGGGACTTCTGGGTCCTCAACGGCGTGAAGCGGTGGATCACCAACGCCGGCGTCTCCGACTTCTACACGGTGATGGCGGTCACCGACCCGGAGAAGCGCTCCAAGGGCATCTCGGCCTTCGTCGTCGAGAAGTCCGACGAGGGCGTGTCCTTCGGCGCCCCGGAGAAGAAGCTCGGCATCAAGGGCTCGCCGACCCGCGAGGTCTACCTCGACAACGTCCGGATCCCCGCCGACCGCATCATCGGCGCCGAGGGCACCGGCTTCGCCACGGCCATGAAGACCCTGGACCACACCCGGGTCACCATCGCGGCCCAGGCCATCGGCATCGCGCAGGGCGCCCTCGACTACGCCGCCGGGTACGTCAAGGAGCGCAAGCAGTTCGGCAAGGCCATCGCCGAGTTCCAGGGCATCCAGTTCATGCTCGCCGACATGGCCATGAAGCTCGAAGCCGCCCGTCAGCTCACCTACGCCGCCGCGGCCAGGTCCGAGCGCGTCGACTCCGATCTGACGTTCTTCGGCGCCGCAGCCAAGTGCTTCGCCTCCGATGTCGCCATGGAGGTCACCACCGACGCGGTGCAGCTGCTGGGCGGTTACGGCTACACCCGCGACTACCCGGTCGAGCGCATGATGCGCGACGCCAAGATCACCCAGATTTACGAAGGCACGAACCAGGTCCAGCGCATCGTCATGGCAAGGAACCTTCCCTAGCCCTGGCAGAGGCGTCGTGGCTCGGAGGCACCCCCGCGCGGGGGTGCCTCCGAGCCGTCCCGGGGGCTCTGGGAAGAGGTTCTCCATGATGCGGGCGGGTGGTGACACCCGAGCCCCGGCGGGGGGATTGCTTCCTGTTGCGGAGCGACGAAGTCGTCCGTCAGGAGCCCGAGACGGTCACCTTCTCGTCGTTCTTCAGCTCCGCCAGGAGCTGCTTGGACTTCGCCGGGTCCCACTTGATGGCGCTGCCGCCGGAGGACGTGGTCACCGAACCCGAGGTCGGCATGTTCATCGAGGTGCCCTCGCCGCCCTGCACGCTCTTCATCGCCCAGAACATCGAGGCCAGGTTCCACAGGCTCATGTCCTTGTCGACGATGAGGGTGTCCAGGCCCGCGCCCATCGTCGGGTAGAGCCTGAAGGGGTTCAGGACGGTGCTCGGGGTGGCGACCTGGCTGGAGAGGGCGGCCAGGAACTTCTGCTGGTTCTTGGTGCGGTCCAGGTCACTGCCGGCTAGGGCGTAACGGGTCCGGACGAACTCCAGGGCCTGCTTGCCGTCGAGGGTCTGCTTGCCCTTCTTGAAGTCGGCGCCGGACTTGGAGTCCTTGATGTCCTGCGGGATGTTGATCTCCACGCCGCCGACCGCGTCCACGATGTTGGCGAAGCCGGAGAAGCCGATCTCCGCGTAGTGGTCGATGTGCAGGCCGGTGTTGTACTCGATGGTGCGCACGAGCAGGGTGGCGCCGTCCATGGAGTACGCGGCGTTGAGCTTGTCGGAGCCGGGGGAGCTGTACAGCTTCCCGGACTCCGAGCCCTTGAAGTTCGGGATGGTGACGTAGGAGTCACGGGGCAGCGAGATCAGCGAGTTCCCGTTGTCACCGACGTGCAGGATCATCATCGAGTCGGTGCGCTTGCCGTCGGCGGAGCCGGTGTGCAGGGCCTTCTTCTGCGCGGCCGTCATGCCCTCGCGGCTGTCGGAACCCACGATCAGGTAGTTGGTGCCCTCGCCCTCGGCGGGGCGGTCTATGACCTTGGACAGGTCCACCTCACGGCGGACCTTGCCGTCGGCCCAGAAGTACGTGCCGACGGACCAGGCCAGCACCACGACCGCCAGGGCCAGCAGCGACACCTTGACCTTGCGGGCCCGGCTGCCGGGCACGCGGGGCCGGGAGGCACCGCCACCGCCGTCGAAGCCGCCCGGGCCACCGGGGCCCGGGCCGGGGCCGGCGGGCTGGTACGCCTGCTGGCGCGGCACGGCCCCGGCGGACGCCGCGGCGCGACGCGGGGACAGCTCGGGCGGCAGCGGCGGCTCGGAGGTTCGCTGAGCGCGCGGTGCCGGGTTCGTGTTCTCGGTCCAGCCGTTGGGCCATGCGTTCATGCCCTGCAGTCTGCCCGGTCGGCGGGCCGAAAGGACCCGTCGTATCACTTCCGCAGCAGAGCTGATGCAATTCTCACAGTGCCGTCACCGCCGTCACCGGACCAGGTCACCCCGTGAGGCGGGTGGGGCCGGCGGTGTGCTGTTCGATCACGCCCGCCGCCTGCTCCAGCAGCTCGTGGGCGAGGTTGGAACAGGCCCGGGACGCCGCCACCTCGTCGCCGATGCGCGAGTCCGGCTCGTCGGCCGGGCTGCGCCGTGAGTAGCCGTGGCCGCTCAGGCCCGGGGCGCCCTCACCGGTCAGCGAGGCCGTACAGGCCGTGCGGTTGCCGTCCTCTTCGAGCGTGATGTCGATCTTCCAGTGCTTCTCCATGGTGGTTCACCTCTCGGGTGCCGAGGAAGCCCACCCTCAGGATAGGCGCCGGTCTACCGGCGGGAGTCCCCGAACAGGACGCGGTAGATGATCAGCAGCACCAGGGAGCCGGCGATCGCCGCGCCCCAGGTCGGGAGGTCGTAGAAGTCCTTGGAGATCGGCTTGTCCAGAAAATGGGCGGACAGCCAGCCGCCGACGACCGCGCCGGCGACACCGATGAGTGTGGTCCCGATGAGTCCGCCGGGGTCCTTCCCGGGGAGCAGCAGTTTCGCTATGGCTCCGGCCACCAGGCCCAGTACGATCCAGCTGATGAGGGTCATGCCGGACATGCTGCCACCGCGATCTTGGAATCCCGGCTTCCGGTACGGCTCCGGTACCGGCCGGTAGCGGATCTGTAGCACTTTCACCACACCTAGGCTGGGCCCATGACCACCGAGCCCCCCGGCAAGCCGACGTCGGCCTCCCGCACCACCCTCAGCCACATCATGACCGCAGCCGACACCAACCTGCTCGGCACCGTCCACGGCGGCGTGATCATGAAGCTCGTCGACGACGCCGCCGGCGCGGTGGCCGGCCGCCACTCGGGCGGGCCCGCCGTCACTGCCTCCATGGACGAGATGGTGTTCCTGGAGCCGGTACGGGTCGGGGACCTCGTCCACGTACGGGCACAGGTCAACTGGACCGGCCGCTCCTCGATGGAGATCGGCGTCCGCGTCCTGGCCGAGCGCTGGAACGAGTCCACCCCCGCCACCCACGTCGGCAGCGCCTACCTGGTCTTCGCGGGCGTCGACGAGGCCGGCCGGCCCCGCACCGTGCCGCCCGTGCTGCCCGAGACCGAGCGCGACGAGCGCCGCTGCCAGGAGGCCCAGATCCGGCGCGCCCACCGGCTGGCCCGGCGCCGCGCCATCAAGGAGCTGCGCGAGAAGCGGGCTGCCGACGGGCTGGACGACTGACGGCCGGTGACTGAGGACTACGCGGGCGTCAGCGCGACCACCGCCGGGGCCACGGGCTCCGGCGGTACCGCCGGAGCCGCAGGAGCCGCAGGAGCCGCAGGAGCCGCCGGGGCGGCCGCCGACGGGACCGGGGCCGGGGCCGGGGCCGGGGGCGGGTCCGCGCAGAGGACCGAGTCGCCGGTGACCGCCCGGGGCGCGCCGTCGGATACCGAGTGCCCGAGCCCCACCGGCCGTACGCCCCGGTAGTCCGCACCCACGATCACCTTCATGATCTCGCCCTGTCCCGGCACCGGCTGCAGTTCGGCGTAGGGCAGCGCGGCGTAGAGCGCCATCACCGAGCGGTCCCAGCTGGGGTCGTAGCGGATGACGGTGTAGCGCCAGTCCTTGCGGGTGGCGTTGACGGGGGTGCCGTTCGCGGCGAAGCCGGTGGCCTTCAGGGCTTTGTCGGCCTGGCCGCCCAGACCGACGTACGGCGTGCCGTTCTCCACCTGGACCTTGATCTTGCCGGGGGCGACCTTGACCTGCACATGCGGTCGGGCCGAGCCCGACGGGGAGGCCGCCGACCGGGCCGCGAGCGGCCGGTCGGCGCGGATCGCGGCCCAGATGCTGGCGGCCCCGGTCTCGTTCCACTTCAGCGCGGAACCGTTGGTCTCGGCCACCGGCACCGTCGCGAACTCCGCCGACCCCGGGCCGAAGCCCCGCCGCAGCCCGCGGACCAGGGCGACCAGGTCGGCCGGTTTCAGGTCCTGGTCGGCCCGTACCGTCCCGAACGCCGTACCGGCGAGCCTGCCGAGCCCGCGGGCGTCGCCGAGCAGCCCGGTGGTGGCCGTCCGCCGGATGACCTCGGCGACCAGCCGCTGCTGGCGGGCCATCCGCTGGTAGTCCGTGCTGCCGTCGAGATGGCGGGAGCGCACGTACTGCAGGGCCCGTGCCCCGTCCAGCCGGGTGGTGCCGATGGGCAGGTCGAGGCCGGTGCGCGGGTCCTTCAGCGGCAGCGGGGAGCACACCTGGACGCCGCCGAGCGCGTCCACCGCCTTCGCGAACCCGTCGAAGCCCATCTCCAGGTAGTGGTCGATTCGCACGCCGGTCATGCTCTCGACCAGCCGTACGGTGAGTGCCGGGCCGCCCTTCGCCGAGGCGGCGCCGAGCTTGGCGGGCCGGGGGAACTCGGCGTAGGTGTCCGGCGGGATGCTGACCATGCTGAGCCGCCCGCCGTCCCGGGACACATGGGCCAGCATGATGGTGCCGGCCCTGGCCCGGCCGCCGCGGTCCGAGCCGACGAGCAGGAAGTTGGTGCCCGCGGTCCGCGCGGGGCGGCCCTTCATGTCACCGAAGGCGTCGACCCGCCGGATGCCGCCGTCCGTCCGGTCCACCACGGCGTGCCCGATGCCGCTGATCGTCAGCATGGCCAGCGAGATCCCGCCGAAGACGCGCATGCCCCGGCGGACGGGCCGTACGGGCTGCCTGCTGGCACGGTCGTTCGGGTGACGGGGAGCGCTCATATCGGCACGTTAAGGAGTCATACGGTCGTACCGGCGGAGGCCGCCCGGCCGCGCGCGCCCGCGTCATCCGTTCGCGGTAACGTGTCCGACCGTGAACGCCTCCTCGCACCGTGAGCTGTCCGCCGTCTCCGTGATCATGCCCGTGCTCGACGAGGAGCGTCATCTGCGCAACTCGGTCCGGCACATCCTCGAACAGGACTACGCGGGCGAGCTGGAAGTGGTCATCGCCCTCGGCCCGTCCTCCGACCGTACGGACGAGATCGCCGCGGAGCTCGTACGCGAGGATCCGCGCGTCCACACCGTCCCCAACCCCACCGGGCGCACCCCCGCCGCGCTGAACGCCGCCATCAGGGCCTCCCGGCACCCGGTGGTCGTCCGTGTGGACGGCCACGGAATGCTCTCGCCGGACTACATCGCCACCGCCGTACGGCTCCTCGGCGAGACCGGCGCGGTCAACGTCGGCGGCATCATGCACGCCGAGGGCGAGAACGACTGGGAGCGGGCCGTCGCCGCCGCCATGACCTCGAAGATCGGCGTCGGCAACGCGGCCTTCCACACCGGTGGCGCCGCCGCCCCCGCCGACACCGTCTACCTCGGTGTCTTCCGGCGCGAGGTGCTGGAGCAGCAGGGCGGCTACAACGAGGAGTTCATCCGCGCCCAGGACTGGGAGCTGAACTACCGCATCCGCGAGGCGGGCGGCCTGATCTGGTTCTCGCCCGAGCTGAGGGTCTCGTACCGGCCGCGGCCGACCGTGCGCGCGCTGGCCAAGCAGTACAAGGACTACGGGCGCTGGCGCCGCGTGGTCACCCGCTACCACCAGGGGTCGGTCAATCTGCGCTACCTGGCCGCGCCCGGCGCCGTCCTGGCCATCGCGGCGGGGGTGGTGGTGGGCGCCGTGCTCACCCCGCTGGGCCTGGTCGTGCCGGCCGGTTACGCCGCCGCCATCGCGCTGGGCTCCGTGCCGGCGGGCCGCGGGCTGCCGGTGAAGGCCCGGTTGCTGATCCCGGTGGCGCTGGCGACCATGCACATGTCGTGGGGCTGGGGCTTCCTCACCAGCCCGCGCTCCCTGGCCCGCAAGGTGATCGCCAGCCGCCGCCCGGCGGTGCGGGCGGCGGCCGACGTCTGAGAGCCCGAGTCCGGGCCCTCCCGCTTCTACCAGGTGTAGGGCGAGTACACCGACATGCAGGCCGAGGTGTCCGCGGCGTTGAGCGCCGCGGACTGGTCCAGCACCGCCTTGGTGTCGCTCTTGCTCGCCTTGGGGTAGGTGGTCCCCGTCGTCCAGTCGGAGCCGATGGTGAGCGTGATCGCGGAGACCTTGGTCGACTTCTTCACCGAGCCGGTCGAGATGTTCAGCGACTTCGCCACCGCCAGGGCGTTGGCCTTGTCGCCGTCCGCCGGGTAGGTGACGGTGGTGCCGGTCGCGGACGCCGCCGTGGTGTCCACGGCCGCCTTGGTGTAGCCCAGGGTGCTGAGCTTCCCGACGATCGCCGAGGCCCGGCCGGAGACGGCGGCCGCGGTGGTGCTGCCGGTGCCGTTCCGTACGGAGACGGTGATGTCGGCCTTCGGCGACGCGCTGGCGGTGGCCGTGGCGGTGCTGGTCTTGGTCTTCTTCTTGCTGGTCTCGCCGTCGACGGCCTCGTCGTTGCGCAGCAGCGTGAAGAGCTTGGTGGCCGCGCTGGTCGGCACGACGTGCGCGGTCGGGTTCAGCGGGTCGGCACCCCACGGCATGGTGGTCATGGTGATCCGCTTGGTCGGCACCTTCTTGATGTCGTTGGCCAGCGACACCAGCTTGGTGACCGAGCCCAGGCCGTCGTCCACGGTGAGCGCCTTGGTGGCGGACTCGGCCAGGTTCAGCAGCTTGGGCGGGTCCGTGAGCTTCGAGCCCGACTTGAGCTGGCGGATCATCGAGTTCATGTACATGTGCTGGGCGTGCGTACGGCCGATGTCGCTGCCGTCCTCGAAGCCGTGCCGGGTGCGCAGCCACTGCAGCGCCTGGACGCCCTTGATGGTGTGGCTGCCCTTGGTGAGCTTCAGGTGCGACTTCGGGTCGTAGATGTTGGCCTTGACGCAGACCGGTACACCGCCGACCGCGTCGGCCATGCTCACCACGCCCGCGAAGTCGATCATCATGAAGTGGTCGATGGAGATCCCGGTGAGGTTCTCCCAGGTGGCGACCGTGCAGCCCGGACCGCCGTGGGTCAGGCTCGCGTTGATCGTCTCGTTGGTCGTCGCCTGGTAGATCTTGCCGTCGGCGTCGGTGCACTTGGGGATGTCCACGCGGGTGTCGCGCGGGATGCTGACCACGGTCATGTTGCTGCGGTCGGCGGAGACGTGCAGCAGCATCTGTACGTCCGCGCGGGCGCCCACCGTGCCCTTGGCGCCGCCCAGCTTGGCGTTGGACGCGCCGGAGCGGCTGTCCGAACCGAGCAGCAGGATGTTCACCGGGGTCTGGCCGGCCGCGTTCGCCTTGGTCTTCTCGGCGTTGGTCTTGCCACCGAGGTTGAGCTTGTCCTTGGTGATGTTGGCGTTGAGGTGCTGCAGATAGGCGTAGGCGCCGCCGGCGGTGCCGAGGATCGCGACCGAGGTGATGATCGCCACCCAGCGCCATATTCGCTTCTTCGGTTTCTTGCGGCGGCGGGAGGCCGAACGGCCACCGCCGTTGCCGTCACCGCCGCTCCGGCGGGCGCGTCTGCCGCCGCCGTCGTCGGAACCGCCGCCCAGGTCGGACAGCCGCTCGTCGCCGGCGCCGTCGTGGCCGCCGTCGGCTGCCGGGTGCCCGTCCGCGTGCCCGTCCGGGTCGTAGGCCGTGCCGCCGTCCGCGTGGGACGGCTGCTGGGGGACGTATGCCACCCTGTTATCAGTCGTGTACAGACTGTCGTCCCACCCGTGATCACCGGATTCGGAAGGGGTGTTCCACTCGTCCCCCCGGACGCCGCTCTGGCGCATTTGGGCCCTCCCATGACGCGCTGTCCACTACGGTCACCTGCCGCGCCGCAGCGCCGCTGATCCTGGGTGATTCTCAGCTACGTGACTGTCAAAGTGCTGTGGGGCACCGCCTGCGACGTGGTGACGTCCGCGTGGCAGCAATGCTGGGGGTCACGATACATAAATGCTTGTGGCGACCAGGCGCGCTATTCCTTTCGGATATGTAAAGAGCCGACCGGAGTCGATCTTTATGACCACTGATATGGGGCATAAACGGGCATGCAGGCATCGGTCTCGGAACCGTTGATCGCATCGGCGGTGTCAGGCGCGGAACCCGCGCTGGGCAGGGTTTTTCCGTAGTCGGTGCCCTTGAGCCAGTCCGATCCGACGACGAGCGTGACGGACGACACCTGTGACGATTTCTTCACCGATGCCTTGGGGATGTCCAGCGCCTTCGCGACCGACAGCGCGTTGGCCAGGCCCTGGTCGCCCCCTGCGGCCGGGTAGCTGAGCGTGGTCGCCTCGCTCGGCTGCGCGGTGACGTCGGCGGTGGCCTTGCCGAAGCCGGCGTCGGTGAGCGCGGTCGCCAGGTCGGCGGCCCGCCCGTTGACGGGGCTGCCGGTGCTGTCGCCCGCGGTGCCGTTGACGACGTGGACGGCGATGGACGCGGCGGGCGCGGCGGAGGGGCCCGCCGACGCGGTGCCGGTGGCGCCGTCCTTCTTGCCGCTGCTCTTCGCCTTGCCGTTGGCGTCGAACGCGATGTCGTTGCGGAGCATGGCCCAGATGCCCGTGGCATCGGGATTGCTCGGCACGACATGGGCGTCCGGGTCCAGCGGGTCCTCCTTCGAGGGCATGGTCAGCATGGTGGTCCGGTTGGTCGGTACGGCCTTGAGCTGCATCGCGAGGTTGTAGAGCTTCTTGATGCTGCCGATCTCCTCGGAGACCTTGATCGAGCTGGTCGCCGCCTCGGCCAGGTCCATGAGGTGGCCGGTGTCGGTGAAGACGTTCTGCTCGCGCAGCGTGCGCATCATCGAGTTCATGTACATGTGCTGCGCCTTCGCGCGCAGGATGTCACTGCCCCAGGCATGCCGGGTACGCAGCCACTGCAGGGCCTGCTTGCCCGTGATGTCGTGGCTGCCCGCCGTGAGCTTGAGGCCGGACCCGCCGCGCTGGGCCGGGGTCGAACGGTCCCAGACGTTCTGCTTGACGCAGACCCTGACTCCGCCGACGGCGTCGGCCATCTTCACCACGCCCGCGAAGTCGATCATCATCCAGTGGTCGATGTACACACCGGTGAGGTTCTGCACGGTCGCCAGGGTGCAGCCGGGGCCGCCACGCGCCAGGGACTCGTTGATGATCGTGGTGGTGGTCGCCGCGTACTTCCGGCCGGTGTCCGGGTCGGTGCACTCCGGGATCTTCACGCGGGTGTCGCGCGGGATGCTGACCACCGACATGTTCTTACGGTCGGCCGACACGTGCATCAGCATGATGACGTCGGCCCGGGGCTTGTCGCCCTGGGTGTACTTGGCGCCGCCGAGCTTGAGATTGGCCGCCGAGTTACGGCTGTCGGAGCCCAGCAGCAGGACGTTGAGCGCGCTCTGGCCGGCCGCGTTGGCCTTGCCCTTCTTGACGTCGGACCGGCCGCTGGCGCGCTGACCCTTGCCGATCTGGCCGTTGAGGTGCCGGTAGTACGCCCAGCCGGCCCCGGCCGTGCCCAGGACGGCCACCGCGAGGGATATCGCGGTCCAGCGGACTATCCGGCTCCGGCGGCTGCGGCGCGGGCGGCGGCCGGTCCGCCGCCGCCCGCCGCCCCCGCCGGCGCCGCCCGCCCCGCCCGTGCCGCCGGTCTCGTCCGTGCCGCTCCCGCTGCCGCTGCTGCCAACGCTCCCGGTAACGCCCCCGCCCCCGGTGGCTCCGGTGCTCCTGTCCGGGACCGCGGTGGGTGGCCGGGGCTCGTACAGGCCCTCGTCCCAGCCGAAATCGCGCACGCTGCTGTCACTCATGTCCCCACCCCTGGTCCGGTGTCCCCGTTGTTATGACGCCTGGTGTGATGCGCCGTGTGTCAGATCGGTTCGCGGCTCACTTGGCGCACACGCTCTTGTCGCTGGCTTCGACCTTCTGGATGCCCTCGGGCGCCTTGGTCGGAGCGGTGATCGGCGTACCGGCCGCGGTGAAGTCCTTGCCGAGGGTCAGCGTCATGTTGGCCAGCGCCGCGGCCTTCTTGGTGCCCTCCTTCAGGGCCGAGGCGGGCAGCCCCATCCAGTCGGCCAGCCGGCGGGCCTGGTCGGCCTGGTTGGGGGCGTACTTCAGCGTCGTCTTCGCGATGTTCTCGGGCGCGTTGCCGCCGTTGGTGGAACGCGGGTCACCCTTGGTGTTCTGCAGCCAGTCCACGGTGTCCTGGGCCGCGCCGAAGACCCCGCTGCCGTTGTAGACCTCGACCCGGACGTAGGCGGGATCGGCCATCGTGCCCTTGAGCTTGCTCGACTCCGCGGCCTTCTTCTTTTTCTTCACCTCGGTGAGCGAGACGTCCTTCTTCACCATGGTGAACAACTGCGGGGCCCGGGTCTGGTCCAGGACGACGGTGGCGTGCACCTTCTCGGCCGGATTGTCGATCACGGGCACGGTGGCGAAGGTGATGTTCTTGGTGTTGACCGCGCTCAGGTCCTTGGCCAGCGAGCTGAGCTTCTTGACGGACCCGATGCCGGTGTCGACCGTCAGCGCCCTGGTGGCGACATCGGCCAGCTTGAACAGCTTGCCGGGACTGGTCAGTGTGCCGCCGGACTTCATCGTGCGGATCATCGAGCTGAGGAACTGCTGCTGCAGCTCGATCCGGCTCAGGTCGCCGCCGAGACCGACACTGTGCCGGGTACGGACGAAGGCCAGCGCCTCCTCGCCCTTGACGATGTGCCGGCCCTTGCTCAGCTTCAGGTGCGAGTCCGGGTCGTTGATGTCCTTGGCGAGACAGACCTCGACCCCGCCGACCGCGGTCGACAGGTCCTTGACCGCGTCGAAGTTGGCCATCATGAAGTGGTCCGGGGTGATCCCGGTCAGCGCCTTGACGGTGCGCATCGTGCAGCCGGGGTCGCGGCCGTCCTGGCCGAGGCTGGTGTTGAAGCGGACGTTCTCGGTGCCGGGAACGGTCTTGGTGCTGCCGTCCTTCTGCGTGGTCGGGCAGTCCGGGACGTCGGTGATTATGTCGCGCGGGATGCTCAGCGCGGTGGCGTTGGTACGGTCCGCCGACACATGGAACAGGATGGTGGTGTCGGCATGGCCGACGCTGCCCACGTCCCCGTACTTCTTGCCCAGGCCCTCACGGCTGTCGGTGCCGATCACCAGGATGTTGACCGGGCCTTCGGAGGTGGCGCTGTCCGAGCCGATGCTGCCGGTGTCGACGGTGTTGATGTTGTTGTTGAAGTGCTCGTACACCAGATAGCCGCCGACGCTGACCGCCACCAGGACGAAGCCGACCGAACCGGCCGTCCAGATCAGTGCCTTGCGCTTGCCGGACTTCTTCGGCTTGGGCTTGCGCCGGCTGGCCGGCGGCCCGCCCCGCCCCTGCCCGGCTGCCCGCCGGCCGGTGTCGGCGGGCGGCTGCTGCGGCGCGCGGCGCCGGTTGCCCTGGCTGGGCACGGCGGCCGCGGCCGGCGGCTCCTCGGGCTCCAGCCGCAGCTGGTAACTGCCCGTCTCCGGGTCGAACACCCACTGATCCGCTGGATCGACGTGCCTACGGCCTTGCGTGTCCACGGTCGCCTGTGCCCTCCGTCTCGGCCGCTGCCTCAGACCGATCGCTCACACTAGCCTCACAGTTCAGCGTCCACGGACGCCGAAGACAAATTCCTGTCACTCACAACCGGACAAACCATCCCGATCGGCGGTGGTGCCCCGATATGTCGGCGCGGGTGTGGCCGGTGAGGCCGTCGAGGCCGTCGTGGAAGGAGATGCGGACGGGGCGGAGGAGATTCCGCTCCTGGTGCTGTTGTCCGTGGTGTCCGTGGTCACCGCGACGGCGCCGTCGTGACGCAGCGTGCTGAAGAGCCGGTTCGCCGCCGGCTGCGCCAACTGGTCGCGGTTCGGGTCCTGTACGTACTGCTCGCGCGGCACCGTGAGGAACCGGACCTGGTCCGTGGGGGTCTTCTGCAGGCCGCGCACGAGGTCGTACAACTCGCTCAGCGAGTCCAGCCCCGGGTCGGCGGTGAGCGAGGAAGTGGCCGCGTCCAGCAGCGGATAGAGCTTGACCGGGTTGAGCAGCACGCCGGACCCGGTGACCTTGTTGACCAGGGAGGCCAGGAACTCCTGCTGGCGCCCCATCCGCTGGGTGTCGCTGCCGTCCCCGATGGCGTGCCGGGCGCGTACGTAGCCGAGCGCCTGCTCGCCGTGGAGCACCTGGCGGCCGGCCGGCAGATCGAGATGGGCGTCCTGGTCGTGCACGGCCTGCGGCACGCAGACCTCGACCCCGCCCACCGCGTCCACCATCTTCTTGAAGCCGGTGAAGTCCACTATCAGGTGGTGGTCCACGCGGATACCGGTCAGGTTCTCCACCGTACGGATCGTGCAGGCGGCCCCGCCGAACTGGAAGGCCCAGTTGAACTGGGCGAACTGCGCCCGGGTCTTGCCGCCGTCGGAGCGGCGGCAGGAGGGGATATGGGCCATCAGGTCACGCGGGATGCTGACGGCGGTGACGCTGCCCCGGTCCGCCGACAGGTGCAGCAGGATCGTGGTGTCCGAACGCTGGGTGCCGCTGTCCCGGCCGTACTTGCCGTTGCCGTCACCGCGGTTGTCGCTGCCGATCAGCAGGATGTTCTCGGCGGTGCCGGTACCGGTACCGGGCGCGGCGCTGGCCGGCGCCGGGCGCTGCGACTGGACGCGCCGCAGCTCCTGGCCGGTGGCGGTGTCCGTACGGATGTTGCCGTCCAGCTGCCGGTACAGATACCAGGCGGCCCCGGAGGCGGCCAGCACCGCGAAGGCCAGGCAGAAAGCGGCGATTCTCAGCAGCCGCCTCCGCCGCCCCGATGACTCCACTGGCATGGTCACATCTACGCCCCCGTTCCTCATGCCTGTAGAGACCTCTGTTCCCGGCATCAGGTTGTGCGAGCGTGTGCGATTTCGTCGCAGGACGCGGCAGCGGTGGCGGCTATTCCACCCGTTTCCGCTGTTGTTACCCCGTGTGGGTGACGGTGTGGGTGACCCGCTCGCTCTCCTGCCGCTTCACCAGGTCAGCCGCCGGCAGCCGGTCCAGATGGCGGCACAGTACGACCGAGCCGTCGGCGGCCAGCGGCGCCAGCAGTCCCGCCGCCAGCCCGTCCCAGCCGTCGAACGGCAGTCCCGACAGCAGCCGCGAACCGGCTGTCAGCCCCAGCGCGGCGGCCGAGGCGCGGGCCCGCTCGGTCACCTCCGCGCCCGTCAGCACCGTGCGGGCCGGCTCCGCGCCGCCGATGACGCCCGGCAGCTCCAGCGCGGGCGCGTCCGGATCCACCGGGGCGTACGGCACGAAGCGGTCCCCCTGCGAGGGGACCTCGACGGCGTAGTCCGCGAACCCCTGCGGCGGCTGCGGGAAGCGGCCGCCGAGCGGGCGCAGCGCCAGCGCGATCCGCTCGCCCCGGCAGGCGCGGGCGGCGTCCAGGTCCTGGGCGTCGGGCCCGCTGACGACGAGGTCGGCGCCGCCCGGGTCACCGCCGGGGACGGCGACCACGCCGGCGGCGAAGCAGGCCTGGAGCCAGACGGCGGACTGCCAGTGGGACGGCAGCAGCAGGGCGAGCCGGTCACCCGGCTGGGCGTCCAGGTCGCCCTGGAGCAGATTGGCCGTCTTGGCCACCCAGTTGGCGAAGGTGGCCACGGACAGTTCGACGCGTTCGCCGGTGGCGTCGTCGTAGAAGGTGACCAGGGGGCGGGCGGGCTCCAGGAGCGCGCGATCCAGCAGGCCGGCCGGGGTACGGGCAGTCGATGTCACCCGGCACAGGCTACCGGGGCCCCCGGTCGGCGGCCGGGCGGAGCGGACGGAAGCGGCGGCGGCATCCGAGGGCGGCACCCGAGGGCGGCACCCGAGGGCGGTACCCGAGAGAGGTGTCCGAGAGCGGTGTCCGAGGGCTCGGCAGAAGCGACTGCCCGTCAGATCCCCAGCTGCACATCTTTGCGGCTTATGTAACTGTTTTTCTCATGCGTGCCTTTATCGCCCCTGCTGTCGGTGTCGCCTTCGGTGTCGCCTGTCTGACCGCGCTCGCCGCCCCGTTCGTCATCCCCGACGGCCCGGCCGCGACCGCCCACCACGGCTCCCCGGGCGCCGCCCCCGATGCGGTGGCCGGGAGCACCCGGACCCTGCCGCTGTCCCCGCGCACCCGGTCGGCCGTGCGGGCCCTGGACGCGCCGGCCGTCAAGCGGTTCTCCCTGCTCGGCGTCACCTGGGACAACGCCGCCGCCGAACTGCACGGCGCCGTGCAGGTACGCACCCGCTCGGCCCGCACCGGCGTCTGGTCGGACTGGCAGAACGTCCAGGCCCACACCGACGACACCCCCGACGCCGGATCGTCCGAGGAGGCCGCATCCGGGGTGCGCGGCGCCACCAGCCCGCTGTGGGTGGGCGACTCCGACGGCGTACGGGTCCGGGTGCTCCCCCGGGACCGCGGCCCCCTCCCGGCCGGTCTGCGGCTGGACATGGTCGACCCCGGCACCGCCCAGAGCCCCGGCCGCGGCAGGTCCGCCGGCCATGACGGGGGAGGCCGGTCCGACGGGCACGGCAGCTCCGACGCGTACGGCAGCTCCGACGCGTACGGCGGGTCCGACGGCCACGACGGCTACGGCAGGTCGGACGGCTACGACGGGTCCGACGGGTACGACGGCTATGACGGCTACGACCGATACGACGGCTACGACGAGGAGTACGCCCCCCACGAGAACACCGGCGCCGGCGGCCGCACCGACCAGCCCGCCGAGGCCGCCGAACCCGCCGAACCCGCCGTCCTCCCCCCGGTCAGCAAGGAGGAGACGGTGGCCGAGACCGGCCGGGGCCCCTACATCGGTGCCCGTCCGAGGATCATCACCCGAGCGGGCTGGGGCGCCGACGAGAGCCTGCGCGAGCGCAAGCTGGTCTACACCAAGACCGTCAAGGTCGCCTTCGTCCACCACAGCGCCACCGGCAACAACTACAGCTGCGACGAGGCCGCTTCCGTCGTCCGGGGGATCTACCGCTACCACGTCATGAGCAGCCACTGGCGCGACATCGGCTACAACTTCCTCGTCGACCGGTGCGGAAACATCTACGAGGGCCGGGCCGGCGGCATCACCAAGGCCGTCTACGGGGCCCACACCCTCGGCTTCAACAGCAACAGCATGGGCATCGCCGTCCTCGGCACCTACAGCGAGGAACAGCCCTCCGAGGCCGCGCTGCGCGCCGTCTCCCAACTCGCGGCCTGGAAACTCGGTATGTTCGGACGCAACCCCGCGGGCACGACCACCCTCCTGTCAGGAGGAAGTGACAAGTACCGCAAGGGCGCCACCGTCCGTTTCCAGGTGATCTCCGGCCACCGCGACGGTTTCCGTACGGAGTGTCCCGGAGAGCAGCTCTACGAGGACCTCGGCGCCGCCCGCCGCTCGGCCGCCGGCTTCCAGGGACGCTAGGGGCGGGCGCCGGACGGGACCGGCCGCCGGTCGGCCGACCGGCCGTCCGGCCATCCGGTCGACCGGCCGTCCTGGTGCCCAGAACCGATCTGCATAAGATTGGCCGCCTGTGACACCATCCGCCCCGCCAGGAAGAGAGCAACCCCGTTGACTGAAGCGATCCTCCTGGTCGGTGGCAAGGGAACACGGCTGCGACCGCTGACGGTCAACACCCCCAAGCCGATGGTGCCGGCCGCCGGCGTGCCCTTCCTCACCCACCAGCTCGCCCGGGCCCGCGCCGCCGGAGTCGAACACGTCGTCCTGGCCACCTCCTATCTCGCCGAGGTCTTCGAGCCGTACTTCGGCGACGGATCGGCCCTCGGCCTGCGGCTGGAGTACGTCACCGAGCGGGAGCCCCTCGGCACCGGCGGCGCCATCCGCAACGTCGCGGACCGCCTGCACTCCGCCCCCGGCGACCCGGTGCTCATCTTCAACGGCGACATCCTCACCGGCCTCGACATCGCCGGCCTCGTCGCCACCCACCGCTCCAGCGGCGCCGACGTCTCACTGCACCTGACCCGGGTCGAGGACCCCCGCGCCTTCGGCCTGGTCCCCACCGACGCCGACGGCCGCGTTACCGCCTTCCTCGAAAAGCCCGAGAGCCCCGAGGACATCGTCACCGACCAGATCAACGCCGGGGCCTACGTCTTCAACCGCTCCGTCATCGACTCCATCCCGGCCGACCGCCCGGTCTCGGTCGAGCGCGAGACCTTCCCCGGCCTGCTCGCCGCCGGCGCCCACCTCCAGGGCATGGTCGACTCCACCTACTGGCTCGACCTCGGCACCCCGCAGGCCTTCGTACGCGGCTCCGCCGACCTCGTCCAGGGCCGCGCCCCCTCCCCGGCCGTACCCGGCCGCTGCGGCGACCGGCTGGTCCTGCCCGGCGCCCGCGTCGCCGACGACGCCAAACTCACCGGCGGCACGGCGGTCTCGGAGGGCGCCGTCATCGGCTCCGGCGCGGTGGTCGACGGCAGCACGGTCCTGGCCGGCGCCGTCATCGAACCCGGCGCCACGGTCTCCCACTCCCTCATCGGCGCCGGTGCGGTCATCGGCGCCGGTACGGTCCTGGACGGCGCCGTCATCGGGGACGGCGCCCGCGTCGGCGCCGGCAACGAACTCCGGCACGGAGTGCGGGTGTGGTGCGACGCGGTCATCCCGGACGGGGCGATCCGCTTCTCGTCCGACCAGTAGCCCGGCCCGTCCGGCGGCGCGCGTAGGCTCGGACCCGTGCACCCCGAGCAGCCCGGCCTCACCCGGACCCCGACGGCCGACGCGCGCGTACCCGCGCAGCGCGGCCGGACCCGGTGCTGGGCCCCGGACGGCCCGCTCGACCTCGCCCTCACCCTCGGCCCGCTGCGCCGAGGCCCCGGCGACCCCGCCTTCCAGGTCACCCCCGACGGGGCGGTCTGGCGCGCCTCGCGCACCCCGGCCGGCCCCGGCACCATCCGGATCGCCGCGGCCCCGGCCTCCGGCACCGTGGAGGCCGAGGCCTGGGGCCCCGGCGCCGACTGGCTGCTCGACGGCCTGCCCGCCCTCCTCGGCGCCGACGACGACCCCGGCGCCTTCACCGCCCGCCACCGCGTCGTCCACGAGGCCCACCGCCGCAACCCGGGCCTGCGCCTGACCCGCACCGGGCTGGTCCTGGAATCCCTGATCCCGTCGATCCTGGAACAGAAGGTCACCTCCGACGAGGCGTACCGCGCCTGGCGCCTCCTCCTGGGCCGCCACGGCGAACCCGCCCCCGGCCCCATGGACCGGATGCACGTACCCCCGGACGCCCGCGGCTGGGCCCTCATCCCCTCCTGGGAGTGGCACCGCGCCGGCGTCGACAACAAGCGCGCCTCCACCGCCGTACGCGCCGCCCGGGTCGCCCCCCGCCTCCAGGAAGCCGTCACCATGCCGTCCGCCGAGGCCTTCGCCCGCCTCCAGCTCGTCCCCGGCATCGGCCCCTGGACCGCCGCCGAGACACTCCAGCGCAGCAACGGCGACCCCGACGCCCTCACCCTCGGCGACCTCCACCTCCCCAACACCGTCGGCTACGCCCTCACCGGCGCCCACCGCACCACCGACGCCACCATGGTCGGCCTCCTGGAGCCCTACGCCGGCCAGCGCCACCGCGCCGCCCGCCTCATCCTCCTCACCGGCCGCCACGCCCCACGCCGCGGCCCGCGCCTGACACCGGGCAACATCGCGGCTCTGTGACCCGGTCATGGAAATGACGCTGCGAAGGATTTCCGCCGGTGAGGCGGAAAAGGGCTTCCGCCACGTAGTCTCCGGCTTCTCAGGAGATCGGAGCGGCGTGGACGGGGAGTGTTACCTCGGCCGCGAATGGCAAACGCTGGAACAGATCCTCCTGTCCCAGGGGCCCGAGCGGATCAGCGAACTACCCGTCACCATGGGAGACCTGCTCGGGGACGACGATCTCGGCACTGCCTGCTTCTTCCTTCCCCCGGACGAGGTGTCGATCGCGGCCCGTTTCCTGTCCTCGGTCGATCTCGGCCGAGCCGTAGTCGACCAGGCCGATTGCGTCGCCGACACCCTTAGTGACGGCGGCAGTCCGGACGGCCATCTGGAGATTCTCGGCCGATACCTGCACAAGATCCGTGACCTGTATGCCGCGGCCGAACGAGCGGGAGAGGGCGTTGCCAAGCTCCTTGAGGCCTGAGGTCCGTATGCCGGCAGCCATGACCGTCGCTGACTTCTCCGTGCTGCTCGTTGCCTGCGGCACCGGGACCCGATCCCAGCCCCCGCCGCCGCGGTCACGGACCGGCCGGCCATGGCATCAGCGATGGAGAAGGATCTGAAGGCCGCCGCTCAGGCGGGCGGTCTGTCCCTCCTGGACGATCCCAACCGGGACGAGAACGGCTGCCTCGTAGGCCAGATGCTCCAGCGCTCTTCCGGCCAAGTAGACGATCCGGTGAAAGCCGCAGTCGACCGGCTTGAGGACGGCGGCTGGAGCGTGCGGCAGCGGGGGGAGACAAAGGGATGCGCCGGTTGGCCTGGCCAAGATGGGGTGGTCTCTCCACGTCCGCGACTATGCGGCCAAGCTTTCGCCTTCCACACATGGCTTCGTCGCCCTGCTCGCCACAAAGGACAGTTGTCAAGAGCGTCCTTCGGAGTGATGGACACCTCCAATGATGCGGAGCGACTCCAGGACGTCTGGTGCGCTACGACCGCGCGGTGGAACTCCGGACGTCCAACGCGACCGCGCGGGGTCCCAGTCGTCGGGGAGGTCCAGTCAACTGCCCGCCGTCAAGCGCATCATCGACGCTGTCAAGCCCCTCTCCTGCCGCCCTCCACTCAGCGGCTGACGCTCCCGGCGAAGGAGACGAACGCCGCCCACCCGGCGGGGGAGAAGGCGAGCCGGGGGCCATGCGTGTCCTTGGAGTCCCGTACGTGGACGGCGCCGGGGCAGGCGGCGACCTCGACGCAGTTGCCGCCTTCACCGTCGCTGTAGCTGCTCTTGAACCAGGTGAGTTCGTCGGTGTTCATAGCGCTCCCAGCAACTTCTCGATCAGGGCCAGAGACTCACGCGGGGTGAGAGCCTGCGCCCGCAGAATGCCATATCGCGAGGCGATGACGCGTACCTCTTCCGAATCGGTGATCAAGCGGTTGTAGCCCTGGACCTCCGTGTACGCCACCTGTGACCTCCCGTTGGGCGTCACCAGCGTGAACGCGCCGGCAGTGTTCGGGTGTTCCTCGCGTCCCGTCGGCATCACCTGAAGTTCGACGTTCCGCAGACCGCCGATACGCAGCAGTTGCTTCAGCTGGCCCGCCAGCGCAACCCTTCCACCGAGCGGTCGGTGCAGGATCACCTCCTCCAGGATGAAGCTGGCAGTCGGCCCCGGCCAGTTGTCGAACATCGCCTGGCGGGCAAGGCGGTCGGCGACCCGGCGCTCGACCGTCGTCTCGTCCAGCAGTGGCCTGCGCATGGAGAAGATGGCCCGCGCGTAATCCTCGGTCTGGAGCAGCCCAGGAACGATCTGGTTGCTGTAGTCGTGCAATTCGACCGCTTCCTGCTCCATCCGCGCGTAGTCCCGGAACCACGCCGGATGCCGCACGCGGGCCTTCGCCTTCGCCCGTACGACATCCTCCACCGCCACTTTCAGCAGCCCGCCCGCGCCCAACAGGTCGTCCGCCGCGACCAGATACTCCGGCTGCGGGATCCGCCGCCCCCGTTCGAGCGAGGAGATCTGCTCCTCGCCGTAGCCCAGCCGCTCGCCCAACTCCCTTTGCGTGAGCCCCGCACGCTCCCGGAGCAGCTTGATCTGCCGCCCCAGCGCCCGGAAGAGATCGGAAGCGGCGTTCGCGTCCTCCGCCGGCTCCGGGCGCTCTCCTCGTTCGGTGTCCGCCATCCCCCGTCACCTCCGGAAGGTCGCTTTCGGTATCCGTTCGGGCACTTTGCGTGCCGAAGTCGCTCCGCGTCAGGGTAGGGCCGACCGGACACGCCCGGCGGTGCGAAACCCGGAATCATCACCCCCGTCGCCTGCTTCAGGCACCCAGGGGAGCGCGGCGACGCAGGATGCGACGCGACTGCCCCCGGTCGCTCCGGTCCGTGGCCTCCCAGGTGCGGCGGAGCAGGCCGGTGAGAGGGGCGCGTCCGGGATCTTGAGCAACGCGAGCTCTTCAGCGCTGCCGCAATGGCGGTCGCACCGAGCCTCGTCCGGGTGGGCGGCCATGTCCTGGAAGGCGTCAGCCACGTGGGCGAGGGCGCCGGCGGCGAGGGAGTCAGCAAGGTCACCGCTCATCCGGCTAGCGCACCGCGATGAAGCCCTCCGCGCCCCGTGCGGCCCGCGCGGGCGGCGGTGACGCCGGGCGCCCCACCGCGACCGCGCCCATCGGGTCCCAGTCGCCGGGCAGGCCCAGCACGTCGCGTACGACGTCGCGGCAGAACATCGTGGACGACACCCAGGCCGACCCGAGCTGTTCGCCCGCCAGGGCCACCAGCAGGTTCTGTACGCCCGCGCCGGCCGCGACCACGAACATCTCGCGTTCCGCGGCGTTGCGACGGGCGTCCGGATAGGTGTGCGCACCGTCGGCGACCAGGCAGGGCACGATCAGGTAGGGCGCCTTGCGCAGCACGTCCCCGCGCCGCAGGCGCTTGTCGACCGAGGACTCGCTGAAGCCGTCCCCGCGCAGGTCTGCCGCCCAGGCGTCCCGCATGGCGTCGAGGAGCCGGACGCGCGCTTCCTCCGTCTCCAGCAGCACGAACCGCCACGGCGTGGTGTGGTGCGGGGCCGGAGCCGTGACCGCCAGGGCCACGGCCCGCCGGACCGCGGCGCCGTCCACCGGCTCGGCGGTGAAGTCCCGGACGGTGCGCCGGAGCGAGACCGCCTCGCGCACCGCCTCCGAGGTGCCGAGCCGGAACATGTCGTTGACCGACGAGCGGACCAGGGCGCGGGCGCCGGGGCCGTCGTCGTGCGGACCGGCGACGAGGTGGTCCAGCCCGCGCACGACGGCGACGGGGAGGCCGTTGGCCTTGCCCTTGACGAGGTCGCCGGCGCCGGCGAGTTCATCGGCGGTGGCGGTGACGGTGACGGCGAGTTCGTTGCCGTGGGAGTCGGTGGCGCCGCGCAGGTCGTCCAGGACGTGGAGCCCGGCGGCGCCGATGGCGACGTCCGTCAGCCCCTCGCGCCAGGGCCGGCCGAAGGTGTCCGTGACGACGACGCCGACGTTGACGCCGAGCGCGTCGCGCAGGCCGTCCCGTACGGCCCGCGCCGAGGCGTCGGGGTCCTCCGGCAGCAGCAGCACCGTCCCGGCGGCGGTGTTGGACGCGTCGACGCCGGCCGCCGCCATGACGAAGCCGTGGCGGGTCTCGACGATGCGGGTGGGCCCGCGGCGGGCGACGAGCCGGACCGTCTCGGCGTCGATGGCGGCCTCGCGGTCGTCGGCCGCGACGATCCGCCCCTCCGCCTTGCTGACGATCTTCGAGGTGATCACGAGCACGTCGCCGTCGGCCAGTTCGGGGGCCGCGGCGGTGATGAGTTTGGCGAGGTCGTCGCCCGGCTGGATCTCGGGCAGTCCGGCGACCGCCCACACGCGGTACGTGCTCACGCCCGGACCTCCTCGGCCAGGGCCAGCGCGGCCCGGGCCATCTCGGCCGTGGCCTGGAGGTCGGTCATCATCAGCGGCACCGCGCGGCAGCGGATGCCCGCCGACTCGACCTCCTCCACCACGCCGGCGTCGACCGTGTCGACCAGCCAGCCGTCGAGCAGTCCCGAGCCGTAGTGCGCGGCGACGGCCGCCGCCGTGGACTCGACGCCGACCGCGGCCAGCACCTTGTCGGCCATGCCCCGCACCGGCGCGTCACCGACGATCGGCGAGAGCCCGACCACCGGAACGCCCGCCTCCGCGATGGCCTCCCGGATGCCCGGCACGGCGAGGATCGTGCCCACCGACACCACCGGGTTGGACGGCGGGAAGACGATCACGTCCGCCTCGCCGATGGCCTCCAGCACCCCCGGCGCGGGCTTCGCGCCCTCCGCCCCGACCGGAAGCACGGCGTGCGCGTCGACGGACGCCCGCAGCCGCACCCAGTACTCCTGGAAGTGGACGGCCTTGCGCTCGCCGTCGGCGTCGACCAGGACGTGGGTCTCGACCCGGTCGTCCGTCATCGGGATGAGCCGTACACCGGGCTGCCAGCGTGCGCAGAGCGCCTCGGTGACCGCGCTGAGCGGATAGCCCGCGCCGATCATCTGCGTGCGCACGATGTGGGTGGCGAAGTCGCGGTCGCCCAGACCGAACCACTCGGGCCCGACGCCGTACGCCGCGAGTTCCTCCTTGACGGTGAAGGTCTCCTCGGCGCGGCCCCAGCCCTGTTCCTCGTGGATGCCGCCGCCGAGGGTGTACATGACGGTGTCGAGGTCGGGGCAGACCTTGAGGCCGAACAGGTGGATGTCGTCGCCGGTGTTGCCGATGACGGTGATGTCCGCCTCCGGTGCCGCTGCCTTGAGGCCGCGCAGGAAGCGGGCACCCCCGATGCCTCCGGCCAGAACCACGATTCGCATGTGGCCAAGTGTGTCAGCCCGCGACCTGCTCCGAAGCGGCGGGCGTGGTGCCGGTGCAGGCGTACGGGGTCATCTCGGTGAGGCCGGGGAAGTACACGTGCAGGCTGACGGCCGGCTCCAGCGAGTCGTTGACGACCTCGTGGACGTATCCGGGGGCGAAGACCCGCTGGTCGTCCGCGCTCAGCGCGCGCCGGGTCTCGCCGGTGCCGCCCAGGGCGCGTTCGCTCAGCTCGCCCTGGAGCACGGTGAGCACGCCGGAGGAGCGGCCGTGGTCGTGCAGACCGCTGCTCTGGCCGGGGAGCCAGCTGAGCAGCCAGACCTCGTAGCCGGGGCCGGTCTCCAGGCGGGCGTACCAGCGGGTGGTGGCGTCGTACTCCACCAGCGGGGCCCAGCGCTCGCGGTCGGCGGCGATCGTACGGGCCAGGCCCGCGAAACCGGCGACGGTGACCGGGTGCCGGGGCACGGGCGGCAGGAGGTGGGGGACGGCGAGCGGGTCGCCGGCGATCTCGACATCGCTGTTCATGCGGGGCGTTCCTACGATTCGTAGAAGAGGAGCGTCGTGGATGCATATGGCTGTGCGGAGCCGGGCAGGGACGGAGAGTCGGGCCTCAGCGACAACAGCTGGCACAGCTGGAACAGCGACAGTGGGCTTCCACGGCGCAGCGGAACTCGGCGAGGCGAGTCCGGGCGGGCACGTGGGTCACTGGCATGTTCCCTAGCAGACCGGGTCAAGGGTGCGGCTGTCAACTCGGCTCCTGGGTCCTGTCCGCGATGTCGCGAATGTTTCACCTGATCCGGCTATTTGGTGTGGTGAAAGGTTTGTGCGTAGACGTGCGCGGATAGGCGGTGCTGCAACCGCACGGGTACGCAGGAACGTCTCCTCGGGAAACGTCGTTGTGCTTTTGTGATCACTCCGTGATCACGCCCCCTCGGAGTCGGTCGTCGAGGCGTTGTCGGGCGGTTGACGTATGTGGTCCTTTGAGCTGATTTGAACACTTTCTGTCAGCGCTTGGTTCCGCAGGGTGAATAACGGGCCCAATAGCAGATCCCGGCTTGACTGGCCCGTATCGGCACACTTGTAATTTCACTCGTGTCGTTCGGCCGCCATCCGTAGCGGCAGACCACATCACGGGGACGCGAAAAACAGACGAGGGGCGCGCATGACCGAGCTGTTCCAGCTGTTGCTGGCCGAGGAGGGCGAAGCCGAAGAGGAGCTCGGGTGGCAGGAGCGCGCACTGTGCGCGCAGACCGATCCCGAGTCGTTCTTCCCCGAGAAGGGTGGCTCCACCCGCGAGGCCAAGAAGGTCTGCCTCGCCTGCGAAGTCCGTTCCGACTGCCTTGACTACGCACTCAACAACGACGAGCGCTTCGGGATCTGGGGCGGGCTGTCCGAGCGCGAACGCCGCCGCCTGAAGAAGGGCGTCGTCTGACGGAGGAGGCGGCGCTGGGACGGTACGCGGAAGTCCGCTGACCGTGAGCCGTTAGTGTGGGGCCCCGACCGAGACGCCACAGGCGTCCTCCGCACCCAGCGAACCGGGGCCCGAACCTCGATGTCCGTGAACAGCTCAGCCGGGGCCGCCGGGGCCCAGTACCCCGCGCAGACAGCGGGGTTCGTTCCCGCCGCCGCACCCGAGTTCCCGCGTCATGTCGTCACCGCGGTGCTCGTCGCACACGACGGCGCCCGCTGGCTGCCCAACGCACTGTCGGGCCTGCTCTCCCAGGACCGCCCGGTCCAGGACGTCGTCGCCGCCGACACCGGCAGCGGCGACGACTCGGCCCGCCTCCTGGCCGAATCCCTCGGCGACGACCGGGTCCTGCACCTCGCCCGCCGCAACGGCTTCGGCGCCGCCGTCGACGAGTGCGTGCGCGCCGCCGCCCCCCTGACCGCCGAGCAACTGCCCTACCTGCAGCGGCGAAGCGGCTGGGACCCGGTCAGCCGCAGCTGGAACGACGACGTCTACGACCAGCCCGAACACCCGCACGGCGAGCCCGTGCAGTGGCTCTGGCTGCTCCACGACGACTGCGAGCCCGCCCCCGACGCCCTGGCCGAACTGCTGCGCGTCGCCGACAACTCGCCCTCCGCCGCGATCATCGGCCCCAAACTGCGCAGCTGGTACGACCGCCGCGCGCTGCTCGAAGTCGGCGTCTCCATCGCCCGCAGCGGCCGCCGCTGGACCGGCCTGGAGCGCAAGGAACAGGACCAGGGCCAGCACGACCAGGTCCGCCAGGTGCTCTCGGTCTCCAGCGCCGGCATGCTGGTCCGCCGCGACGTGTGGGAGGAACTCGGCGGCTTCGACCGCCGGCTGCCCCTCATGCGCGACGACGTCGACTTCTGCTGGCGTGCCCAGTCCGCCGGCCACACCGTCCTGATCGCCCCCGACGCCGTGCTCCGGCACGCCGAGGCCGCCTCCCGCGAACGCCGCCCCGTCGACTGCGTGGGCCGCTCCGCCGTCAACCCCCACCGGGTCGACAAGGCCGGCGCCGTCTACACCCTGCTCGCCAACACCCGCGGCGCGATGCTGCCGTACGTCCTGCTGCGACTGGTCGTCGGCACCGTGCTGCGCACCCTCGCCTACCTGGTCGGCAAGGTGCCCGGCCAGGCCGTCGACGAGATCACCGGCCTGCTGTCCGTGCTGCTGCGCCCGGGACGGATCCTCGGCGCGCGCAGGCGGCGCAGCAAACCCGCCGTCGACGCCGCCGAACTCCGTCCGCTCTTCCCGCCGCCCGGCGCGACCGTACGCGCCACCGTCGAGCAGGTCGTCAGCAACATCTCGGGCCGGGCCGAGGACAGCGCCTCCTCGGCGGGCCGGCACGGCGGCGGCATCGAGTCCGGACCCGGCGACGACGACGGCTCGGGCGACTACCTGGAGGTCGAGCAGTTCGCGCTGCTCAAGAAGATCGCCCGCAAACCGGCACCGGTGCTCTTCGCCGTGCTGCTGCTGGTCTCCCTCGTCGCCTGCCGGCAGCTGCTCGGCACCGGCTCGCTGGCCGGCGGCGCCCTGCTGCCCGCCCCCGAGCGGGCCCACGACCTGTGGGGGTCCTACCTCGGCGCCTGGCACGCCCTGGGCACCGGCTCGACCGTGGCGGCCCCGCCGTACCTCGCCGTCGTCGCGGCCTTCGCGGGCCTGCTGTTCGGCAGCACCGCGGTCGCCCTGACCCTGCTGCTCGTGGCCTCCGTCCCGCTGGCCGGCCTCACCGCCTACTTCGCCGCCCGCCCGCTGGTCGACTCCCGCCTGCTGCGGGCCTGGGCGGCCGTCGCGTACGCCTTCCTGCCCGCCGCCACCGGCGCGCTCGCGGGCGGCCGGCTGGGCACCGCGGTCCTGGCGATCCTGCTGCCGCTGATGGCCCGGTCCGCGATCTCCGCCGCCGGGCTCCAGCTCACCGCCGACGCCGTCGAACGCGGCGCCCGGCCCGGCTGGCGCGCCACCTGGACCTTCACACTCCTGCTGGCGATCACCACCGCCTTCACCCCGATCACCTGGCTGATCGCGCTGCTGCTGTCCGTGGCCGTGATGGTGCTGCGCGTCGTGCGCAAGGAGTCCCGGCTCCTCGTCCCGCAGCTGCTGCGCAGCGTGGCCCTGCTCGGCGCCCCGCTGCTGGTGCTGGCCCCCTGGTCGCTGACGCTGCTCACGCACCCCTCGCGGTTCCTGTCCGAGGCCGGACTGCCCTACGGCGCCGAGGCCGCCTCCGCGACCGACCTGCTGCTGCTCAGCCCCGGCGGACCCAACGCGGCGGGCGGGGTGCTGCTCGTCGGACTGGTACTGGCCGCGCTGGCCGCCCTGCTGCGCGGCGAACGCCGGCTCGCGATCCTCAGTGCCTGGGCCGGTGCCCTGGCCGGGCTGCTCTTCGCCATCGTCGAGAACGGCAGCTCCTGGGCGGGCCCGGCCACCCTGGTCTACGGCCTCGCGCTGCTGGCCGCGGCCACGGTCGGCGCCGAGGGCGCCAACGAGCGCATCGCCGCCTCCGGCTTCGGCTGGCGGCAGCCGGTGGCGGCCCTGGTCGCCCTGGCCGCCGTCCTGGCCCCGCTGTACGCCGCCTTCGGCTGGATGGTCGGCGGCGCGGACGGCCCCGTGGAACGGCGCGACCCCATCCAGGTGCCGGCCTTCGTCGCCGAGGAGGCCGACACCGCCGACCAGCCCCGCACCCTCGTCCTCGACGGCACCGCCGCCCGGGTCTCGTACTCCCTGGTGCGCGGCGCGGGCGTCCGCCTGGGCGACGCCGAACTCGCCGCCTCGGCGGGTGACAGCGCCGCGCTCAGCAAGATCGTCGCCAACCTGGTCGCAGGCTCCGGCGCCGACCAGGCCGACCAGCTCGGCGGCTACGCCGTCCGGTACGTCCTCGTGCACGGCAGCGCCACCCGCACGATGAGCCGCACCCTCGACAGCACCCCGGGCCTGTCCCGGCTCAGCCAGGCCGACGGCAGCGCCCTGTGGCAGGTCGACGACGACGTCTCGCGCGTCACGATCGTCACCGGCGCGGGCAGCGGTACGAAGACCTCCACCCCGGTCGCCTCCGGCAAGGTCGAGGCCCACACCACCATCCCGGCGGGCACCTCGAACCGCGTCCTGCGCATCGCGGATTCCGCCGCCCCCGGCTGGACCGCGACCCTCGACGGCGTCGCCCTGACCGCCACCACCGTCGACGGCTGGGCGCAGGGCTTCGAGCTGCCCACCACGGGCGGCCGGCTCGACCTCACCTACCAGAACCCCTTCACCCACACCCTGTGGCTGTGGATCCAGGGCTTCCTGGCCGTGGTCCTGGTCGTCATGGCCCTGCCCGGCCGACGGCGCGAGCTCGACGACGACCTCCCCGACGCCGAGGGCGCCCTCGCCGTCGACATCCCCGAGCAGGCCACCGGCGACGGCCGCCGCGCCCGCCGCCTGCGCGCCGCAGCCGAGTCCGAGGCCGAGTCCGAAGGCGGGACCGAAGACGAAGGCGGGGCCGAAGGCGAAGGCGCCGAAGACGGGGCCGGGGGCGAAGCCGGCGGGGAATTCCACGCTCCCGCCCCCGAGCCGGAGTACGAGCCGGTCGCCGACCCCTACGCCGCCGTACCGCAGCAGCAGTGGGGCGATTACCAGCAGGACGGCTACCAGCAGGACGGCTACCAGTACGCGGCCGCCGACCCCGCCACGTACCAGCAGGACGGCGAGTACCAGCAGGACACCTACGCCGATCCCTACGCCTACGGCGCCGGCCAGCAGGGCTACGACCCCTACGGCCAGCAGCAGGGCCAGCAGCAGGGCCAGCAGGACCACGAGGGGCAGCAGGACCGGCAACAGCAGCCGGAGCCGCCGCAGTACTACCAGCAGCAGCCCTACGACCCCTACGACCCGGCCTACGACCCGGCGTCGTACGACGCGGACGGCTACCGCCGTGACGGGAGCGACCAGCAGTGAACCGCAGCACCCTCTCCCTCTTCGGCGTCACGGCCGCCCTCGCTGCCCTCACCGGCGCGGCGGTGCTGACCGGCGCCGGGTCGCCGGCGGCCGCGCCCCCCGTCAAGGCCGCGTCCCTGCCGGTCGAGCGGTCGTCGCTGACCTGCCCGGCGCCCTCCGACTCCGACTTCGCCTCGACCACCTACACCGCCTTCACCCCGACCGGGACGACGGCGTCGGGCAGCGGTGCCGGCAGCGCCAAGCTGCTCGCGGCGTCCGGCGGGTCCGGCACCTCAAGCACGGCGAAGCCCACGGCGAAGTCCACGGCGAAGGCGATCGCCCCGCTGACCGCGCCCGGCAAGCCCGCCACGGCCAAAACCCAGGACGCCGACGCCCCCGCCCTCATCGGGACCGCCGACGGCAAACTGGCCCCCGGCTGGACGGTGCAGCAGACCACCGTCATCGACGCCGGACCCGAACGCGGCGTCCTGGGCACCGACTGCACCCAGCCCGACAGCGAGTTCTGGTTCCCCGGCACCAGCACGGCCGCCGACCGCAGCGACTACGTCCACCTCACCAACCCCGACGACACCACCGCCGTGGTCGACCTGGAGCTCTACGGCAAGAACGGCGCCCTCAGCAGCGAGACTCCCGACGGCATCACCGTCCCGGCCGGTTCCAGCGTCCCCGTCCTGCTCTCCACCCTCACCACCACCAAGTCGGACGACCTGACCCTGCATGTCTCCGTCCGCACCGGCCGGGTCGGCGCCTCCGTGCTCGCCTCCACGGCCACGGCCGGCGGCGACTGGCTGCCGGCGGCGGGCGACCCCGCCGACAGCGTCGTCCTGCCCGGTATCCCGGCCGACGCCACCGACGTACGCCTGATCGCCTACGCCACCGGCGACGACGACGCCGACCTCAAGGTCAGGCTGCTGTCCTCCAGCGGCGCCATCACCCCCGCCGGGCACGAGACCGTGCACGTCAAGAGCGGTATGACCACCTCCGTCGACCTCGCCGACCTCACCAAGGGCGACGCCGGGTCCCTGGTCCTCAGCCCCACCGCGGCCGAGGGCGCAGCGCCCGTGGTCGCGGCCCTGCGCATCACCCGCGGCAAGGGCGCTGCCCAGGAGACCGCCTTCATCCCCGCCACCGGCAGTATCGGCGACCGGGCCACCGTCGCCGACAACCGGGCCAAGGGCTCCACGCTCTTTGTCGCGGCCCCCTCGGCCGCCGCCACCGTCAAGATCACCAGCTCGGCGGGCACCGGCGGCGGCACCGCCGTCACCAAGACCGTCACCGTCAAGGCCGGCACCACCAGCGCCGTCACCCTCGCCGCCCCCACCGGCGGCAAGGGCACCTACGCCGTCACCGTCGAACCCGTCTCCGGCGGCCCCGTCCACGCCTCGCGCATGCTGGCCCTGCCGCTGGACGGCATTCCGATGTTCACCATCCAGACGCTGCCCGACGACCACGGCCTGGTCGCGGTCCCGGACGCGGAACAGGACCTGTCGATCCTGCACAACTGACGCAGCCCCGCCCCGCCCGCCTGAGCCCCGGCCCTCCCCCGGCCGGGGCAGGGCCGGCTACTCCTCGCCGTAGCGCGGGTCCACGTTCTCCGGCGACAGCCCCAGCAGCTCGGCGACCTGTTCCACCACGACCTCGTGGACCAGCAGGGCCCGCTCGTCCCGGCTCTTGGCCCGGATCTCCACCGGCCTGCGGTAGACCACGATCCGGTTCGGCGCGCCCTTGCGCGCGCCCATGAGCCGGCCCAGCGGCACACTGTCGTCGGAGATCCGGTCCCCCTCGGCGACGGCGTCCAGCGGCCACGGAACCTCCTGCACCGCGAACTCCACATCCGCGAGCTGCGGCCACCGCCGCTCCAGGCGGTCCGCCGCGTCCCGTACGAGGTCGTCGAAGGCGTCCGCACGGCTCAGCGCCAGTGGCACCTGCGGTGGCGCGATCGGGCCGCGCATCCCGCGGCCGTGGCGGTCGCGGCGGCGCTGTCGGTGGGCAGGCGTCGGGGGAGTGGGCGGCGTCTGGGGCGTCGAGGGCATAGGGGTCTCCATCACCTCAGAGCGTATCCGCCGCGGCCCCCGCCCACGCGTTACCGGACGGCCTGCCACCACATCGGCGGAGTTGTCGCAGAATGCATGCCCCCTGGCCGAGTCCCTGCACACAACCTCCCCTTCCTGACCGCCGGTTCGATCACAATTGACACTATTTGCAATGATTGTGTTCCCTCCTGTCCGGTACCGGTTCCCGCGGTTTCCGGCCCGCCGCAGGTAGAAGTGCTCAGCCACAGGTCAGACGATCCCGGCGAACCGGGACGACACGACAGGGTGAGGTCCGGGAGATCCGTCGCGGCCCGTTCAAGAGTGCGGTACCGTCCAACGTCGTGAGCCTTGTACGTCGCTGTTCGCGCACCGCGTGTGGCCGTCCCGCCGTCGCGACGCTGACGTACGTCTACGCGGACTCCACCGCCGTACTCGGCCCGCTCGCGACCTACGCCGAGCCCCACTGCTACGACCTATGCTCGGAGCACTCCGAGCGCCTCACCGCCCCCCGGGGCTGGGAGGTCGTCCGCCTCGCCATCGACACCGGCCCGGCCCGGCACAGCAGCGACGACCTCGAAGCGCTCGCCAACGCGGTCCGCGAGGCCGCCCGCCCGCCGAGCAGGCCCGACCCGGCGGGGCCCGGCGCCGGCCGGAACACCGACCCGATGGAGATCGCGCGCCGCGGCCACCTGCGCGTACTGCGCTCACCGGAATCCTGAGCGCCGCCCGGACGGCCTGATATCCCTCATCCGTCCCCTCGCCGGGGCCAGGTAGGTTGGCGGAGCAGCAGGACCGATCAGAACATCAGACTGGAGCACGCCGTGGCCGACCTCTCCCAGCTCGTGAAGGCGTACGACGTCCGAGGAGTCGTCCCCGACCAGCTGGACGAGGCACTGGCCGAGCTCTTCGGCGCCGCCTTCGCCACCGTCACCGAGGCCGACGCGGTCGTCGTCGGCCACGACATGCGCCCCTCGTCCCCCGCCCTGTCCCGGGCCTTCGCCCGCGGCGCGGCCTCGCGCGGCGCCGACGTCACCGAGATCGGCCTGTGCTCCACCGACGAGCTGTACTTCGCCAGCGGCAGCCTCGACCTCCCCGGCGCGATGTTCACGGCCAGCCACAACCCGGCGCAGTACAACGGCATCAAGATGTGCCGCAAGGGCGCCGCACCCGTCGGCCAGGACACCGGACTCGCAGACATCCGCGCCCTCGTCGAACAGTGGACCGAAGCCGGCGGCCCCCCGGCCACCACCGCGGCCCCCGGCACCGTCGCCCGCCACGACGTCCTCGCCGACTACGCCACCCACCTGCGCAACCTCGTCGACCTCCGCACGATCCGGCCGCTCAAGGTCGTGGTCGACGCCGGCAACGGCATGGGCGGCCACACCGTCCCCACCGTCCTCGACGGCCTGCCCGTCGATCTCGTACCCATGTACTTCGAGCTCGACGGCACCTTCCCCAACCACGAGGCCAACCCCCTCGACCCCAAGAACCTCGTCGACCTCCAGGCCCGCGTCCGCGAGACCGGCGCCGACATCGGCCTCGCCTTCGACGGCGACGCCGACCGCTGCTTCGCCGTCGACGAACGCGGCGAGCCCGTCTCCCCCTCCGCGATCACCGCCCTGGTCGCCGCCCGCGAGCTGGCCAAGCACCCCGGCGCCACCGTCATCCACAACCTGATCACCTCCTGGTCCGTCCCCGAGGTCGTCAAGGAGCACGGCGGCAACCCCGTCCGCACCCGCGTCGGCCACTCCTTCATCAAGCAGGAGATGGCCCGCACCGGCGCCGTCTTCGGCGGCGAGCACTCCGCGCACTACTACTTCCGCGACTTCTGGAACGCCGACACCGGCATGCTCGCCGCCCTCCACGTCCTGGCCGCACTCGGCGGCCAGCAGGGCACCCTCTCCGCCCTCGTCGCCGAGTACGACCGCTACGCCGCCTCCGGCGAGATCAACAGCACCGTCGGCGACCAGGCCGCCCGCACCGCCGCCGTCAGGGCCGCCTTCACCTCGGCCTCCGCCCCCGACGACGTTCAGGTCGACGAGCTCGACGGGCTCACCCTCACCGCCACCGACTGGTGGTTCAACCTCCGCGCCTCCAACACCGAGCCCCTCCTGCGCCTCAACGTCGAGGCCCGCGACGCCGACACCGTCACCCGCGTCCGCGACGAGGTCCTGGCCATCATCCGGGGCTGAACCACGGCCCGAAGGACACCCGGCGGCGCAGGCAGATCCAACCGCCGGGGGGCCCACGCCCCACGGCGGCGATAGGCTCGTACCGCCGTACGTACTCCACGCGAAGGACGCGACACCATGCCGCTCGTCGAAGCCACCCTCCTGGAAATCCTCGCCTGCCCGGCCTGCCACGCCCCCCTCCGGGAGGACACCGCCGAGAGCGAGCTCACCTGCACCGCCCAGGACTGCGGCCTCGCCTACCCCGTGCGCGACGAGATCCCCGTGCTCCTCATCGACGAGGCCCGCCGCCCCGCGTAGGGCCCACTCGGCTCAGGCACGCCCAAAACAGAACCCGGAACGGACCGGAGGTCACCTGAGGATGCTGGACGAGTCGCTGCTGGACGATCCCGACGCCCTGGCCCGTGTGGACACCCGCGACCTCCTTCTGGGCGTCGCCGCCGCAGGCGCCCGCGTCCGCACCGCCGCCCGCCTCGCCGACGAGGCCGGCATCGCCACCCTCAAACCCGACGGGCGCCCGCGCAGCGTCCTCGTCGCCGGCCCGGGCCCCTCCGCCGCGGCCACCGTGGCGGACCTGCTCGGCGCGCTCGGCGCCGGCACCTGCCCGGTCATCACACTGCCCCCCTCCGGCCCGGCCGCCTACGACCTGCGCTGGAACCTCCCCGGCTGGGCCGGCCCCCTCGACCTGCTCCTGGTCGCCAGCCCCGTCGGCACCGAAGCAGGCCTCGCCACCCTCCTCGAACAGGCCTACCGTCGCGGCTGCGCCCCCGCGGGCGTCGTACCCGCGAAATCCCCGATCGCCGAGGCCCTGGAACAGGCCCGGGGCATCGCCATCCCGTACGCCAGGCACCCCGCCCCCGAGGAACCGAGCACCCTCATCGAGGACCCCGGCTCCTTCTGGGCCCTGCTCACCCCCCTCCTGATGCTCGCCGACCGCATCGGCCTGCTGCACGCCCCCCGCGAGTCGATCGAGGCCGTCGCCGACCGGCTCGACCAGGTGGCCGCGAAGTGCGGACCCGCCATCGCCACCTACACCAACCCGGCCAAGACCCTCGCCGCCGAACTCAGCGAGGCCCTGCCGGTGCTGTGGAGCGACGGCGACATCGCCGCCCTCGCCGCCCGCCGCCTCGCCGCCCTGATCACCGCCCGCGCAGGCCGCCCCGCGATCACCGCCGAGCTGCCGGAAGCCCTCACCGCACACGAGGCGCTGCTCGCCGGCACCCTGGCCGGCTCCCTCGACCCCGACGACTTCTTCCGCGACCGCGTCGAGGACCCGGAAGGACTCCGGCTGCGGCTCGTCCTCCTCCAGCAACCGGACGCCCACGCGGCCGGCGCCGCCCCCGCCGCCCGGGAACTGGCCATGACCCACGACACCCCGCTCAGCGAGCTCGCCCCCGCCGAGGGCAGCGTCCTCGAAGCCGCGGCCGACCTCCTCGCCGTCACGGATTTCGCCGCTGTTTACCTGGCGCTCACCTCCAGCGGGAGATCATGAGCCCCATGTACCGCCTGACGAACACCGTGCGCCCCTACGCCTGGGGATCCACCACCGCCATCCCCGAGCTGCTGGGCACCGAACCCACCGGTGAACCTCAGGCCGAACTGTGGATGGGCGCCCACCCAGGCGCGCCCTCCCGCATCGAGCGCCCCGAAGGCCCCGGCTCCGGTGACGGCCACGGCGACGGCGACGGCGATGGTGACGGTGTCGCCCGAATACCGCTCAACGAGTTCATCGACGCCGACCCGGCCGCCACCCTCGGCACCCCCGCAGCCGACCGCTTCGGCCCCCGGCTGCCCTTCCTCCTCAAGCTCCTGGCCGCCGGAGCCCCCCTCTCCCTGCAGGTCCACCCCGACCTCGCACAGGCCAAGGCCGGTTTCGCCGACGAGGAAACCCGGGGCATACCTGTCGACGCACCCCACCGCAACTACCGGGACGCCAACCACAAGCCCGAGATGATCGTCGCCCTCGTCCCCTTCGACGGACTCTGCGGCTTCCGCCGCCCCACCGAAGCGGCCGACCTCATCGAGGCCCTCGGCGTCGATTCCCTCAAGCCCTACGTCGACATCCTCCGCGCCCACCCCGAGGACGCCGCACTCCGCGAGACCCTCGCCGCCGTCCTCACCGCCGACCGCGCGAGCATGGCCGCCACCGTCACCGAAGCCGTGGCCGCCGCCACCCGCCTGGGCACCGAACCCGGCCCGCACGCCGACGCGTACACCGCCTACGCCTCCCTCGCCCACCACTACCCCGGCGACCCCGGCGTCATCGCCGCCATGCTGCTCAACCACGTACGGCTCCAGCCCGGCGAAGCCCTCTACCTCGGAGCAGGCATCCCGCACGCCTACCTCGACGGCCTCGGCGTCGAGATCATGGCCAACTCCGACAACGTGCTGCGCTGCGGCCTCACCCCCAAACATGTCGACGTCCCCGAACTGCTCCGCATCGTGCGCTTCGAGCCGGGCGACCCCGGCGTCCTGCGCCCCGAGGCGTCCCCCGACGGCGAAGAGCTCTACGACACCCCCATCGACGAGTTCCGCCTCTCCCGCTACGCCCTCGCCGCCGGCGGCGCCCCCCACACCCTCGACGACCGCACCCCGCAGATCCTGCTCTGCACCGAAGGCACCGCCCTTCTGCGGTCCGTCACCGACGGCGCCGAGCTCACCCTCCCGCGTGGCGGCTCCGCGTTCGTCCCAGCCGGCGAGCGGGTTCAGGCCACCGGCGAAGGCACCCTGTTCCGCGCCACCGTCGTGGCCTGAACCGGTGGCCTGACGCAGCCCCCGCGCGTCGGCCTGCAAGAATGTCCCGCCGTACGCAAGGGGCAGCACGCAAGCCGACGGAAGGGACAACCCGCACCTATGAGCGCGTCAGGCGGAACCAAGGCGATCGTCGCCGCACTGGGAGCCAACCTCGCCATCGCGGTGGCCAAGTTCGTGGCTTTCGCCTTCAGCGGGTCTTCGTCGATGCTCGCCGAAGGCGTTCACTCGGTCGCCGACTCCGGCAACCAGGCGCTCCTCCTGCTCGGCGGCAAGAAGGCCACCAAGGCCGCCGACGAGGAACACCCCTTCGGCTACGGCCGTGAGCGCTACATCTTCGGCTTCCTCGTCTCGATCGTGCTGTTCACCATCGGTGGCGTCTTCGCCCTCTACGAGGGCTACGAGAAGATCCGCGAGCCCCACGAGATCGAGCACTGGTACTGGCCGGTCGGCGTCCTCCTCTTCGCCGTCATCGCCGAGGGCTTCTCCTTCCGGACCGCCATCAACGAGTCGAACGGACTCCGCGGCGAACAGAGCTGGGCCTCCTTCATCCGCACCGCCAAGGCCCCCGAGCTGCCGGTCGTCCTCCTTGAGGACTTCGGCGCCCTCGTCGGCCTGGTGCTCGCCCTCGGCGGCGTCGGCATCGCCCTCGCCACCGGCGACGGCGTCTGGGACGGCATCGGCACCCTGTGCATCGGCATCCTCCTCGTCGTCATCGCGCTGGTACTGGCCGCCGAGACCAAGTCCCTGCTGCTCGGCGAAGCCGCCAGCCCCGAATCCCTGGTCAAGATCCGCGCCGCCGCCGTCGACGGCGAGACCGTCACCTCCGTGATCCACATGCGGACCCTCCACCTCGGCCCCGACGAACTGCTCGTCGCCGCCAAGATCGCCGTCCAGCACGACGACACCGCCGCCGAGGTCGCCCGCGCCATCGACGCCGCCGAGGCCCGCATCCGCGAAGCCGTCCCCATCGCCCGCGTCATCTACCTCGAACCCGACGTCTACAGCGAGGCCGCCGCGGCCGCCGGCCCCGACCCCGTCGCCACCCCCGGTGGCCGGTAAGCGCCGTGCCGTTCTGCCGGTCGGTGTAGATTCGTACCTGGCCAGACGTCGCTGCTGATGGCGGTCGGGCGACACGCACCGCGTGCCGTCCGAGGGAGAGAGGGCCTCCGACGGGCTGAGCCGTGGTCGCGGGACAGGTATGTCCGCATGCCTGCCGACCGACCCGGCAGACAACCCGATGAACGCTCTCACCACCTCACGCGAGGAGACCGCATGCCCTCCGTCCACAGCGACTTCAAGGTCGCCGACCTCTCTCTTGCCGCCTTCGGCCGCAAGGAGATCACCCTGGCCGAGCACGAGATGCCGGGCCTGATGGCGATCCGCGCCGAGTACGCCGCCACCCAGCCGCTGGCCGGCGCCCGCGTCACCGGCTCCCTGCACATGACCGTGCAGACCGCCGTCCTCATCGAGACCCTGGTCGCGCTCGGCGCCCAGGTCCGCTGGGCCTCCTGCAACATCTTCTCCACCCAGGACCACGCCGCCGCCGCCATCGCGGTCGGCCCCCACGGCACCCCGGACAACCCGCAGGGCGTCCCGGTCTTCGCCTGGAAGGGCGAGAGCCTGGAGGAGTACTGGTGGTGCACGGAGCAGGCCCTGACCTGGCCCGACTCGCCCACCGGCGGCCCCAACATGATCCTCGACGACGGCGGCGACGCCACCCTCCTGGTGCACAAGGGCGTCGAGTTCGAAAAGGCCGGCGCCGCGCCCGACCCCTCCACCGCGGACAGTGAGGAATACGCCTACATCCTCACCCTCCTCAACCGCACCCTGGACGAGAACCCCCAGAAGTGGACCCAGCTCTCCTCCGAGATCCGCGGCGTCACCGAGGAAACCACCACCGGTGTCCACCGCCTGTACGAGATGCAGCGCGACGGCACCCTGCTCTTCCCCGCGATCAACGTCAACGACGCGGTCACCAAGTCCAAGTTCGACAACAAGTACGGCTGCCGCCACTCCCTGATCGACGGCATCAACCGCGCGACCGACGTCCTCATCGGCGGCAAGGTCGCCGTCGTCTGCGGCTACGGTGACGTCGGCAAGGGCTGCGCCGAGTCGCTGCGCGGCCAGGGCGCCCGGGTCATCGTCACCGAGATCGACCCGATCAACGCCCTCCAGGCCGCGATGGACGGCTACCAGGTCACCACACTGGACGAGGTCGTCGAAATCGCCGACATCTTCGTCACCACGACCGGCAACAAGGACATCATCCTGGCCGCCGACATGGCACGGATGAAGCACCAGGCCATCGTCGGCAACATCGGCCACTTCGACAACGAGATCGACATGGCCGGCCTCGCCAAGATCTCCGGCATCGTCAAGGACGAGGTCAAGCCCCAGGTCCACACCTGGACCTTCCCCGACGGCAAGGTCCTCATCGTGCTGTCCGAGGGCCGCCTGCTCAACCTGGGCAACGCCACCGGCCACCCGTCCTTCGTGATGTCCAACTCCTTCGCGGACCAGACCCTGGCCCAGATCGAGCTGTTCACCAAGCAGGCCGAGTACCCCACCGGCGTCTACGTCCTGCCCAAGCACCTGGACGAGAAGGTCGCCCGCCTCCACCTCGGCGCGCTGGGCGTCAAGCTCACCACCCTCCGCCCGGAGCAGGCCGCCTACATCGGCGTCCCGGTCGAGGGCCCGTACAAGTCCGACCACTACCGCTACTGATCCCACCAGCAGCAGTAACCACCTGTCCCACCCCGCAGGCCCCCGCCCCCGGCGGGGGCCTGCGCCGTCTACCGGCCCCCGTAAGGTCGACCCATGCCCCGCGGCCGATACTCCCTCCACGACACGCACGACCACACCCCCCTCGGAGAAGAACACTTCCACTGCGCCACCGGCCCCTCCGGCTGGCGCTACACCGCACAGACCACCCGCCCCGACGGCACACACGCCGGCTCCGTCGACCTCACCACCGACGACCTCGGCCGCCCCATCCGCCTCGAACTCCACGCCGCGAGCTGGCAGGTACGCGGCGCCGCCCTCGACGGCGTCACCTGGGTCCGCACCGACCCCACCGGCGAACACGCCCAGGAGGGCAACACCGCCGCCCACACCTTCAGCGGCGCGTCTCCCGCGTTCTACGTATCGACTGCTCGGCTGCTGCGCCTGGAACCCGGCGGCCCCGCCACCCGCGTACGCCTCGTCGCATTCGAACCCCCCGTACTCGCGCCCCGCACCGTCGACCAGGCCTGGGCTCTGATCAAAACAGAAGCACACCCCACTGACAACGGCCCCCTGACCGTGCAGGAGTACCAGGTCAGCGCCCTGGACACGGGGGAGCAGTACACCGTTCACCTCGCCGGCGACGTCGTACTCTCCGCCCCCGGTATCGAGCTCGAAGACCTCGAGTCGCCCCCGTCCGCCTTCACCTGATCAGGCAGGCGGAACAAACCCCGTCGAAGGCCCGGGCACCCGCGCCACCGGCAGAAGCGGCTGCTCCGGCACCGGCTGCTCCGGCACCGGCGGCACCACCGGCGGCAGCGGCGAGGGCACCGGCGACGAAGACGGCGTCGCATCCCGCCACCCCTGGGGCGGCGGGGAGGAGTAAGGCCGTGCACCGAAGGCCTTCCGCGTGTCCCGGGCCTGCCGCTCCGCCACCACGGCCGCCAGAAACGCCGCCGGCGGAGTCCCCACCGGCACCGGCGCCCCCGTACGAGCCGTCACATCCTCAGCCAGCCGCTGCGCCATCGCCCAGCCCACCTGCGGATCCAACTGCCGCATCCGTGACAGGTACTGCCGCACCGCCAGCCACAGCCCGTCCGGCACCCCCGACAGGTCCACCCCCGCCACCCGCGCGGCCAGCCAAGGCGGCGGTGGCGGCATCAGCTCCATCCGCTGACCGGGGATCCGCTCCCGTACGACCAGGGTCCCCGCGAACACATCCCCCACCCGCCGACCACGCGCCGACACCAGCGACGCGATGCACGCCACGACCCCCAGCGTCATCTGGATCTCGACCAGACCCACCAGGCCGCGCACCAGCGCATGCCGGAAACGGATCGGCCCGCCGTCGTCCCGCACCACCCGCAGCCCGCAGGCCAGCTTCCCCAGCGACCGCCCGCGACTCAGCGTCTCCACGGCGATCGGCACACCGATCAGCACCAGCACCAGAGCCGCGACCGACACCGCCGCCTGAGCCGCCTCGTCCAGCGAGAGAGTCGCCGCGAACAGCCCGAACGACAGAACGAGATACCCACCCCAGTACACAACGGCATCCAGCACCATCGCCAGCACCCGGCTCGGCAGCCTCGCGGGCTGCAAGCCCAGCGCCACCGCCTCGCCCGTCACCAGTTCGCTCACTCGCGACCCCTCCTCAGCGCCGTCCCCCGAACCCCCGTCCGACAAGTCTGCCCCGTCTGCCAAGCTGGGACCGCCCCGGCAGCACAGTCCTCATCCGCGAGGAGCGGCAGTCCATGGACCTCGATGTCTTCGTCGCAGCCCACCGCTACGAATGGGACCGGCTCGAAGCCCTGCTGCGCCGCCGTCGCCGCCTCACCGGGGAGGAAGCCGATGAACTGGTGGTCCTGTACCAGCGCACCACCACCCACCTCTCCCGCGTTCAGTCCAGCGCCCCCGACCCCGCCCTGGTCGGCCGCCTCACCACCCTCGTCGCCCGCGCCCGCAGCGCCGTCACCGGCGCCCGCACGGCCGGCTGGCGGGACGCCGCCCGCTTCTTCACCAGTGCCTTCCCCGCCGCCGTCTACCGGTCACGCCACTGGTGGGTGCCCACCGCCCTGGTCTCCCTGGTGGTCGCCGCCGGCATCGGCTGGTGGATCGCCGCCGACCCGCACGTCCAGTCGGCCATCGGCACCCCTGCCAACCTGCGTGAGATGACCCGACCCGGTGGCGAGTACGAGACGTACTACTCCAGCCACCCCGCGGCCTCCTTCGCCGCCCAGGTCTGGACGAACAACGCCATGGCCACCGGCATCTGCCTGGTGTTCGGCGTCTTCCTCGGTATCCCCGTCCTCTACGTCCTCGCCACCAACATGCTCAACCTCGGTGCCGGTATCGGCCTCATGGGATCCGCCGGCCGCCTCGACACCTTCCTCGGCCTGATCCTGCCGCACGGTCTCCTCGAACTCACCGCCGTCTTCGTCGCCGCCGGCACCGGACTGCGTCTCGGCTGGACCGTCATCGACCCAGGCCCCCGCACCCGTCGGCTCGCCCTCGCCGAGGAGGGCCGCTCCGCCATCGGCATGGCCATCGGCCTCACCGCGGTCCTCTTCGTCTCCGGTGCCATCGAAGGCTTCGTCACTCCTTCCGGCCTGCCCACCTGGGCCCGCATCTCCATCGGTGTGGTCGTAGAGCTGCTCTTCCTGACGTACGTCTACGTCATCGGCCGCCGAGCCGCCCTCGCCGGCGAGACCGGTGATCTAGAAGAATCCGACCGCAGCGATGCCCTGCCTGTCGCCGCCTGACCGGATCACCCGGCCGGACCACGTCGCCGATGTGCATCTCGGTCCCCTGGCCTGCTAATCTCCTCTTCGCCCCAGGACACCTGTTGACACGGGTGGAGCGGGGAGGTAGATTAGAACGGTTGCCACGAACTAGACACGTTCGAGGCCTGCGGCTACTATCTAGCCCTCTTCCTTGAAGTCCGATCACGTTCTCCCACTCGGAGTTAATTCTCCCGGTGGAACTCCGTGTCGTCATTTCCTGGAAGAACTCCGAATTCTATGGAGTATGCGAAAGCCGATTAGGTCGGCCGGAGCGACTCT
>NZ_JBWDOQ010000002.1:1872500-3197500 GCF_056270125.1 Streptomyces sp. RLA131 | reverse complement strand
GGGCGAGTCAGAAACCGTATGGATAGGCGAAGGACATGCGAAAGGTCCGGCGTAGAGGGTAAGACCCCCGTAGCTGAAATCTGTACGGCTTGCTTGTACGACACCCAAGTAGCACGGGGCCCGAGAAATCCCGTGTGAATCTGGCGGGACCACCCGTTAAGCCTAAATATTCCCTGGTGACCGATAGCGGATAGTACCGTGAGGGAATGGTGAAAAGTACCGAGGAGCGGAGTGAAATAGTACCTGAAACCGTGTGCCTACAAGCCGTGGGAGCGTCGCGCATCGAGTTTACTCGGTGCGTCGTGACTGCGTGCCTTTTGAAGAATGAGCCTGCGAGTTTGCGGTGTGTTGCGAGGTTAACCCGTGTGGGGAAGCCGTAGCGAAAGCGAGTCCGAATAGGGCGATTGAGTAGCGCGCCCAAGACCCGAAGCGGAGTGATCTAGCCATGGGCAGGTTGAAGCGTGGGTAAGACCGCGTGGAGGACCGAACCCACCAGGGTTGAAAACCTGGGGGATGACCTGTGGTTAGGGGTGAAAGGCCAATCAAACTCCGTGATAGCTGGTTCTCCCCGAAATGCATTTAGGTGCAGCGTCACGTGTTTCTTGCCGGAGGTAGAGCACTGGATAGGCGATGGGCCCTACCGGGTTACTGACCTTAGCCAAACTCCGAATGCCGGTAAGTGAGAGCGTGGCAGTGAGACTGTGGGGGATAAGCTCCATGGTCGAGAGGGAAACAGCCCAGAGCATCGACTAAGGCCCCTAAGCGTACGCTAAGTGGGAAAGGATGTGGAGTCGCAGAGACAACCAGGAGGTTGGCTTAGAAGCAGCCACCCTTGAAAGAGTGCGTAATAGCTCACTGGTCAAGTGATTCCGCGCCGACAATGTAGCGGGGCTCAAGCGTACCGCCGAAGTCGTGTCATTGCAGCATGTACTCCCAACGGAGGCTGTGATGGGTAGGGGAGCGTCGTGTGCCGGGTGAAGCCGCGCCGGAAGGCAGTGGTGGACGGTTCACGAGTGAGAATGCAGGCATGAGTAGCGATACACACGTGGGAAACGTGTGCGCCGATTGACTAAGGGTTCCTGGGTCAAGCTGATCTGCCCAGGGTAAGTCGGGACCTAAGGCGAGGCCGACAGGCGTAGTCGATGGACAACCGGTTGATATTCCGGTACCCGCTTTGAAACGCCCAGTATCGAACCAGGCGATGCTAAGTCCGTGAAGCCGCCCTGATCTCTTCGGAGTTGAGGGGAGTGGTGGAGCCGACGGACCAGACCTGTAGTAGGTAAGCGATGGGGTGACGCAGGAAGGTAGTCCAGCCCGGGCGGTGGTTGTCCCGGGGTAAGGGTGTAGGCCGTGTGATAGGCAAATCCGTCACACATTGAGGCTGAGACCTGATGCCGAGCCGATTGTGGTGAAGTGGATGATCCTATGCTGTCGAGAAAAGCCTCTAGCGAGTTTCATGGCGGCCCGTACCCTAAACCGACTCAGGTGGTCAGGTAGAGAATACCGAGGCGTTCGGGTGAACTATGGTTAAGGAACTCGGCAAAATGCCCCCGTAACTTCGGGAGAAGGGGGGCCATCACTGGTGATCCGATTTACTCGGTGAGCTGGGGGTGGCCGCAGAGACCAGCGAGAAGCGACTGTTTACTAAAAACACAGGTCCGTGCGAAGCCGTAAGGCGATGTATACGGACTGACGCCTGCCCGGTGCTGGAACGTTAAGGGGACCGGTTAGTCACATTTCGGTGTGGCGAAGCTGAGAACTTAAGCGCCAGTAAACGGCGGTGGTAACTATAACCATCCTAAGGTAGCGAAATTCCTTGTCGGGTAAGTTCCGACCTGCACGAATGGCGTAACGACTTCTCGACTGTCTCAACCATAGGCCCGGTGAAATTGCACTACGAGTAAAGATGCTCGTTTCGCGCAGCAGGACGGAAAGACCCCGGGACCTTTACTATAGCTTGATATTGGTGTTCGGTTCGGCTTGTGTAGGATAGGTGGGAGACTGTGAAGTCATGGCGCCAGCCATGGTGGAGTCGTCGTTGAAATACCACTCTGGTCGTGCTGGATGTCTAACCTCGGTCCGTGATCCGGATCAGGGACAGTGTCTGGTGGGTAGTTTAACTGGGGCGGTTGCCTCCTAAAATGTAACGGAGGCGCCCAAAGGTTCCCTCAGCCTGGTTGGCAATCAGGTGTTGAGTGTAAGTGCACAAGGGAGCTTGACTGTGAGACTGACGGGTCGAGCAGGGACGAAAGTCGGGACTAGTGATCCGGCGGTGGCTTGTGGAAGCGCCGTCGCTCAACGGATAAAAGGTACCCCGGGGATAACAGGCTGATCTTCCCCAAGAGTCCATATCGACGGGATGGTTTGGCACCTCGATGTCGGCTCGTCGCATCCTGGGGCTGGAGTCGGTCCCAAGGGTTGGGCTGTTCGCCCATTAAAGCGGTACGCGAGCTGGGTTTAGAACGTCGTGAGACAGTTCGGTCCCTATCCGCTGTGCGCGTAGGAATATTGAGAAGGGCTGTCCCTAGTACGAGAGGACCGGGACGGACGAACCTCTGGTGTGCCAGTTGTCCTGCCAAGGGCATGGCTGGTTGGCTACGTTCGGGAGGGATAACCGCTGAAAGCATCTAAGCGGGAAGCCTGCTTCGAGATGAGTATTCCCACCAACTTGATTGGTTAAGGCTCCCAGTAGACGACTGGGTTGATAGGCCGGATGTGGAAGCCCTGTAAGGGGTGGAGCTGACCGGTACTAATAGGCCGAGGGCTTGTCCTCAGTTGCTCGCGTCCACTGTGTAGTTCTGAAGTAACGAACCGTGTTGTTTTCCGGTGGTCGTTAACTTCATAGTGTTTCGGTGGTCATAGCGTTAGGGAAACGCCCGGTTACATTTCGAACCCGGAAGCTAAGCCTTTCAGCGCCGATGGTACTGCAGGGGGGACCCTGTGGGAGAGTAGGACACCGCCGAACAATCTTTGAAAGAAGCCCCCAGGCTGAGCCTGGGGGCTTCTTTGCGTTTCACCGCAGTTTGAGCGCACCGCCTCACGGTGAGCAATGCCGTGAGATTCAGGCCGTGAGATTCAGAGCCGGCCGGCGGCCTTGAGTGCGAGGTAGGCGTCCGCCAGAGCGGGGGCGATGTCGGCGGGAGGGGCGTCGACGACGGTGACGCCGTGCCGGGTGAGGCGCTGGGCGGTGTCGCGGCGTTCGTTGCGGGCCTGTTCGGCTGCTGCGGCCGCGTAGACCGCGTCGACGGTGCCCCGGCCCTCGGCGAGTTCCTGGATGCGGGGATCGGCGACGGAGGCGATGACGACCTCGTGCCGGTGCGTGAGTTGAGGAAGGACCGGGAGCAGGCCTTCCTCGATGGGGGCGGCGTCGAGGCCCGTGAGGAGTACGACGAGGGAGCGGCGTGGTGCGCGTTGGAGGACGGTGGCCACGAGGCCGCGGGCATCGGATTCGACGAGCTCGGGTTCGAGAGGCGCCATCGCGTTGACCAGCGCGGGGAGCATGTCGTTGGCGTGGCGGCCCTGGACCGAGGCGCGGACGCGGCGGTCGTAGGCGAGCAGGTCGACGCGGTCACCGGCTCGGGTGGCGAGGACTGCCAGCAGGAGGGCGGCGTCCATCGCGGCGTCCAGCCGGGGGGCGTCGCCGACGCGGCCGGCGGAGGTGCGGCCGGTGTCGAGGACGACGAGGATGCGGCGGTCGCGTTCGGGACGCCAGGTGCGGACGGCGACGGAGCCTCTGCGGGCGGTGGCCCGCCAGTCGATCGAGCGGGTGTCGTCACCGGGGGTGTACTCCCTGAGGGAGTCGAATTCGGTGCCCTGCCCGCGGACGAGGAGTGAGGTGCGGCCGTCGAGTTCGCGGAGACGGGCCAGCCGGGATGGCAGGTGCTTGCGGCTGGTGAAGGGCGGCAGGACGCGTACGGTCCAGGGCAGGCGGTGCGAGCCCTGGCGGGCGGCCAGGCCGAGCGGGCCGTGGGAGCGGATGGTGACGCGGTCGGCGCTGCGGTCGCCACGGCGCGTGGGGTGCAGCCGGGTGGTGACACGGCGGCGTTCGCCCGCGGGGACGGTGAGCCGGTGGCGGGAGGCGGCGACCTCGGTACCGGGCTGCCAGCTGCTGGGAGGCCAGGCGTCCCGGACACGGGCACGCAGCGGGCGCCTGGCAGGGTTGTGGATCGTCAGCCGGATATCGGCGGTGTCACCCTGGCGCACGGATGTGTCACCACTTCGGGTGATAAGGAGCTTTCGTACTGGCGCGGCGAGCGCGAGGTCGTACAGAATTCCGAATAGCAGGATTCCTTCGACGACGAGAATGCCGCTCCAGCCCGGCAGCAGCAGTCCGACGACGAGGGCGCCGAGTGCGGCGAGAGCGGCGGTGCGTCCGGTGAGAGCCATGGGTGGTCTGCCGCCTCAGCGGGGGACGGGGACGCGGGACAGGACGGATGTGATGACGGAGTCCGTCGTCACGCCCTCCATCTCTGCCTCGGGCCGCAGCTGGACGCGGTGGCGGAGGGTGGGCAGGGCGAGGGCCTTGACGTCGTCGGGGATGACGTAGTCGCGGCCGGTGAGCCAGGCCCAGGCACGGGAAGTGGCCAGCAGGGCGGTGGCTCCTCGGGGGGAGACACCGAGACTGAGGGAGGGGGATTCACGGGTGGCGCGGCAGATATCGACGATGTAGCCGGTGATGTCGGAGGAGACGGCGGTCTTGGCGACGGCGGCCCGGGCGGCTTCCAGGTCGGCCGGCCCGGCGATCGGGCGCAGGCCGGCGGCGTGCAGGTCGCGGGGGTTGAAGCCCTCCGCGTGGCGGGTGAGTACGTCGATCTCGGTCTCGCGGGAGGGCAGCGGCAGGACCAGCTTGAGCAGGAAGCGGTCGAGCTGGGCCTCGGGCAGCGGATAGGTGCCTTCGTACTCGACGGGGTTCTGGGTGGCGGCGACGAGGAACGGGTCGGGCAGCGGGCGTGGTGTGCCGTCGACCGAGACCTGGCGTTCTTCCATCGCTTCGAGGAGGGAGGCCTGGGTCTTGGGCGGGGTGCGGTTGATCTCGTCCGCGAGGAAGAGGTTGGTGAAGACGGGGCCGGGCTGGAAGGAGAACTCGGCGGTGCGGGCGTCGTAGACCAGTGAACCGGTGATGTCGCCGGGCATCAGATCGGGGGTGAACTGCACGCGCTTGGTCTCCAGCCGGAGCGAGGCGGCCAGCGCACGGACCAGGAGGGTCTTGGCGACCCCGGGGACGCCTTCGAGAAGTACGTGTCCTCGGCAGAGCAGGGCCACGACCAGGCCGGTGACAGCCGGGTCCTGGCCGACCACGGCCTTGGCGATTTCGGTGCGCAGTGCCTCCAGGGAGGCGCGGGCGCTGTCGGCGGTCGGGGCGCTCACGGGTTGGCGTACCTCTCTTTGGCAAGGATCGAGCGTTCTAGGGCGTCGAGGTCGTCGGCGAGGCGCAGCAGGGCGGCGTCGTCCGGCGGCGGAGGGCCGTGGAGGAGAGTGCGTACGTCGATCGCGCGGGCGCCGGACGCCGGGTCGGGCATGCGGGTGGTGATGGCGGTCGCCAGTGTGCCGGGTTCGTCGGCCTGTGACAGCGGGATGCCGAGGAGCGGGGCCAGCCGGTGCCGGGTCGCGGTCCGCAGGGATTCGGCGGCGCGGCCACGGGCCCGGGCCCGGCGGTAGAGACGGGCGCGGCCCTCGGTGGCTTCGGCGGCGCGCACGACGACGGGCAGGCGTTCGGCGACGACGGGTCCGAGCCTTCGGGCCCGCCACGCGGCGGCGATCAGCGCGGCGATGAAGAGCTGGCGCAGTGCCCAGGTCCAGCCTTCGGGGACGAGGTCGAAGAAGGTCTGCTGCCCGCCGTCGAGCGCGCTGGAGTCATCGAGCGAGGGGAGGTACCAGACGAGTTCCGGGTGGGCGCCGAGAAGCTGGAGTGCCAGGGAGGCGTTGCCGTCCTTGTTCAGATTCCCGTTCTGGAGCAGGTCGTAGGCGCCCAGGACGACGGTGTCACCGCCGTGGCCGGCCGGAATGCGCAGCAGGGTGGGGTGACTGCCGCTGAGGTAACAGGCGGCGGCGTCCGGGTCGGTGACGGTGTAGGAGATGCCGCCGGTGGTGGCCGGGCCGGCCCGGCGGGCGGCGGGCAGGTCGCAGTCAGGACTGAGGACGCGTACGGAGGTGGTGCTGACGGCATCCACACCGGGGGTGAGGATGCTGGTCGAGTCCGGGGTCGGGGAGAGGAGGACGGTGCGGCCGCCGGAGCGTTCGGTGGCCCTGTGGAGGGCGTGTTGCTGCCGGTCGGTCAGCAGATCGGGGACGGCGACCAGGAGCGTGGTGTCGGGTCCGGCCGCGGCTGCGGCCTGACCGGCGGTGGTGACGACTCTGACGGAAACACCCTGGTCGGCGAGGAGTTCACTGACGGCGCGGCTGCCCCAGGGATCGGGGGAGCGGGGATCGAGGGCGTCGTGGTTCTCATCGGTCCGCAGGACGGCGTAGACGGCACCGAAGACGAGGAGGGCGAGCAGAGCCGCCAGCAGGGCGCGGGAGCGTGTCCACAGTTGGCGTGCGGTGGGGGAGGACGCGGTTCCGGCGGAGGCCTGCGCGGCCGGGCCGGCGGTGCCGGTATCGGGGAGGGAACCGGTGGTCATGAGGGGCCGCCCCAGGTCGTGGGGGTGGCCGTGGCGAACTGCGGCTTGCTGTGCTCCAGTTCGGTGTCGAGGTCGCGCAGGGCGGTGTAGGCCTGCTGGTTGGCGCTGCGGCCCCCGTAGGTCACGTCGTCGAAGGTGCGGGCCGCGTCACGCAGCGCCGCGGCGTGGGCGGGGAGGAACCGGCCGGCCTCGGCTGCGGCCTCGTCGGCGGTGCGGCCGGGGCGCGGGTCGAGCACGGTGCGTTCCTCGAGGGAGCGCACGATGGCGCGCATACGTTCCTGGACGGCCGGCGTCCACTGCCCCAGGCGGGCGAAGTGCTCGGCGGCGGAGCGGTGCTGGGCCGCCGTACGCGGGGCGTCGCCGAACAGTCCGTCGGCGGCGCTGGTCGGGGTACGGAACCGGCCGAGGCGCAGCCGCAGGGCGACCAGCAGCCCGATGACCACGGCCGCGATGACGATCAGTCCGACGGTGCCGCCGGGAGAGACACCGGAGGCGGCGGAGAACAGGTCGTCGATCCTGTCCCAGAGCCAGTTCAGGGCTCGCTGCAGCAGGCTCGGGTCGTTCTGGTGGTAGATCTGCTTGGACAGCTCGTCCCGAGCGGCCTCGCGGGCCGGGCCGCTCGGGATCGTGACCGGTACGTCCCCCGTCACCGGTGTCAGCTTCCGTCGGCGGGGGTGTCGGTGCTGTCGGTGGCGTCGCCGTAGCCGGGGACTCCGGCGGCGCGGGCGAGTTCGATGTCCAGGGCCTCGCGGCGGATGCGCTGGTCCATGTAGAGCAGCGCGGTGACGCCGGCGCTGATCGGGAAGGTGATGGTCGAACCGATCACGCCGCCGATCCCGATGATGACGAGAGAGGCCCAGCTGTAGGTGGAGTCACCGGAGATCAGGGCGGACATGCCACCGTCACCGGTGACCCCGGCGATCAGGACGAAGGGAACCTGGATGATCGACGAGACCATGTAGACGATGAAGGCGGCCAGCAGCTGGATGCCGAACATCCGCCACCAGGAGCCGCGCACCAGCTTGGCGGAACGGGCCATGGATTTGACCACACCCTGCTTCTCCAGCATCAGCGCCGGTGAGGACAGGGTGAAGCGGATCAGCAGCCAGACGGTGACGACGAACGCGGCCAGGCCGCCGAGGAAGCCGAGGGCGATGCCGCCCCCGGTGGAGCCGGCGACAGCGACGGCGATACCGGGAGCGATGCCCACGGCCATGATGCCGAGGGCGATCAGACCCAGCAGAACGGTCAGACCGAGCAGCCGCAGCAACTGGGGACGGGCGTCCGTCCAGGCCTCGCGGGTGGTCACCGGGCGGCCCAGCACCGCGCGGCTGATCACCATGGTGAGCATGGCGGTCGCGACCACGATGCCGAGCAGCGTGATGACCAGGGTGAGGGCGCTGCCGGCGAGGGCGCCGCTCAGGGCGCTGGTGATCTCGTCGCCGGTGGGATCGGGGTTGTGCTCCAGGGCGCTCAGACTGGAGCCGTCGTTGAGGACGAAGCCCTGCAGCAGGATCGCCGCGGTCTCCGTGACCAGGGCGACCACGAGGGAGACACCGAGCACGGTGCGCCAGTGGGCACGCATCGTGGAGACAGCGCCGTCCAGGATCTCGCCGACCCCCAGCGGGCGCAGCGGGATGACGCCGGGCTTGGGCGAAGCGGGACGGCCCCAGTTCGGCTGGCCCCAGCCCTGCGGCTGACCCCAGCCGGTGCCCGCCGCGGGCGGCGGGGGCGGCGGAGCCGGCGTACCTTGCGCAGGGGCGCTGCCCTGGCCGGGCGCGGACCACTGGCCCGCCGGCGGTTGTTGCTTGGACCAGTTCGGGGGCGCAGCATCCTGGGGCGTGCCGGAACCGTTGTCACGGTCGGGCTCGCCGGAGGGAGAGGATCCGGGCGAGGCCCAGCCCGGAGAGTCGTTCATCGTCGCTCCTTTGTTACTGCGCTTCCCGGACCCTTAACGGTGGGACGGTGGCCATCGTGCCATGGGGTGCGGACGCGCGTACCCGGGGATGTGCCGGACAGGAAGGGTTCAATGGCCGCCGCGTTCGCGGCAGACTGAGGAGATGGGTGATCAGTTCGTGGAATCTGTATCCAACGATCCGTTGCCGGCTCTGCGTTGGGAGGAGCCTCCGGAAGGCCCCGTGCTCGTGCTGCTCGACCAGACCCGGCTGCCCGCCGAGGAGATCGAGCTGGTCTGCACCGATGTGCCCGCCCTCGTCGAGGCGATCCGCACCCTCGCGGTGCGGGGTGCGCCGCTGCTCGGCATAGCGGGGGCCTACGGCGTCGCGCTGGCGGCCGTACGCGGCTACGACGTGGACGACGCCGCCGAGACGCTGGCGTACGCCCGGCCGACCGCGGTCAACCTGGCCTACGGGGTGCGGCGGGCCTCGGCCGCCTATCACGCGGCGCTCGCCGACGGCGCCGGCGTCGAGCGGGCCGCGGCGGCCGCCCTCGCCGAGGCCCGCGGGCTGCACGCGCAGGACGCCGAGGCCAGCGCCGCCATGGCCCGGCGCGGCCTGGCACTGCTGGAGGAACTACTGCCCGGCGGCGGCTACCAACTGCTCACGCACTGCAACACCGGCGCCCTGGTCTCCGGCGGCGAGGGCACCGCGCTGGCCGTGGCGCTGGCCGCCCACCGGGCGGGCGAGCTGCGCCGCCTGTGGGTGGACGAGACCAGGCCCCTGCTCCAGGGTGCCCGGCTGACCGCGTACGAGGCCGCCCGCACCGGCATGGCCTGCACCCTGCTCACCGACAACGCGGCAGGCTCGCTCTTCGCCGCCGGGGAGGTGCACGCCGTCCTCGTCGGCGCGGACCGGATCGCCGCCGACGGCTCGGTGGCCAACAAGGTCGGCAGCTATCCGCTGGCGGTGCTCGCCCGCTATCACAACGTGCCCTTCATCGTGGTGGCCCCGACGACCACCGTTGACCTGGACACGCCCGACGGTGCATCGATCGAGGTCGAGCAGCGGCCCGGGCAGGAAGTGACCGAATCGGCCGGAAAACCTGTGGCCCCCCTCGGCACCCAGGCATACAACCCTGCGTTCGATGTCACACCGGCGGGTTTGATAACGGCGATTGTTACCGAAAACGGCGTGGTTTCGCCTGTTACGCCCGGTCACCTCGCAGCTTTGTGCCCACCTCGGGCTCCAGGTCACGATCAGGTAATGGGATGATGGTGCGTATGAAGGGACGTGTCCTGGTCGTCGACGACGACACCGCACTGGCAGAGATGCTTGGCATCGTGCTGCGCGGCGAAGGTTTTGAGCCGTCGTTCGTGGCCGACGGTGACAAAGCCCTGGCCGCATTCAGGGAGACCAAGCCTGATCTGGTCCTCCTCGACCTCATGCTCCCCGGGAGGGACGGCATCGACGTATGCCGTCAGATCCGGGCCGAGTCAGGGGTGCCCATCGTCATGCTCACCGCCAAGAGCGACACGGTCGATGTCGTGGTGGGCCTGGAATCCGGGGCTGATGACTACGTCATCAAGCCGTTCAAGCCTAAGGAGCTGGTGGCCCGGGTACGTGCACGGCTGCGCCGTGCCGAAGAACCCACACCCGAGCAGCTCACCATCGGTGACCTGGTCATCGATGTCGCGGGCCACTCGGTCAAGCGCGAGGGCCAGCCCATCGCGCTGACCCCGCTGGAGTTCGACCTGCTGGTGGCACTCGCCCGCAAACCGTGGCAGGTCTTCACCCGTGAGGTGCTGCTGGAGCAGGTCTGGGGCTATCGGCACGCCGCCGACACCCGCCTGGTCAACGTGCACGTGCAGCGGCTGCGCTCCAAGGTCGAGAAGGACCCCGAGCGTCCCGAGATCGTCGTGACGGTCCGAGGCGTCGGCTACAAGGCGGGACCGGGCTGACATGGCGGTGCCGTACGAGCGGGAGCGACCGGAGGGCCTCGGTGTCGGGAGCCCCTGGCGAGGGCTGCTTCCGGTGCTCCGCTCGTGCGCGCGCTGGGCACGCCGACCACTGGAACCGGGACTGCGGCTGTGGCGGCGCAGCATCCAGCTCAGGGTGGTGGCCACCACCCTGCTGATGTCGCTGGGTGTGGTGCTGCTGCTCGGCGTGGTCGTCATCGGCCAGGTCAAGAACGGCCTGCTGGACGCCAAACGGCAGGCCGCCCAGAGCCAGGCCATCGGCGGGTTCAGCGTCGCCAAGGAGGAGGCGGGCAACACCTCCGACTCCACCGGAACCGGCACCGCCAGCCGCGGCCAGACCGACGCGGGCGCCTGGCTGACCGCACTGGTCGGACAGCTCGCCAGCGGCGGCCGGGGCTCGTACTCGGTGGTCGCGCTCAGCTCCGACGCCCAGGCCAGCAGCGACAGCGCCGGCACCCGCGGCCCCCGGGCCACCGGACTGGTGCTGCCCGAGGACAGCGTCCCCGCGCAACTGCGCTCGGCCCTGGACAGCAGCACCAAGGTGCAGTGGCAGTACACGACCCTGCTGCGCAAGAACAGCACCGAGGGGCAGGCCGCGCTCGCCGTCGGCCAGCGCATGGAAGACCCCAACGGCCACTCGTACCAGCTCTACTACCTCTTCCCCTTCGACCAGGAGGAGAAGACCCTCAACCTGGTCAAGGGCACACTGGCGACCGCCGGGATCTTCGTGGTGGTGCTGCTCGGCGCCATCGCGTGGATGGTCGTACGACAGGTGGTCACGCCTGTCCGGATGGCCGCCGAAATCTCCGAGCGGCTCGCGGCCGGGCGGCTCCAGGAACGGATGAAGGTCAGCGGCGAGGACGACATCGCGCGGCTCGGCGAGTCCTTCAACAAGATGGCGCAGACCCTCCAGGTCAAGATCCAGCAGCTGGAGGACCTGTCCCGGATGCAGCGCCGCTTCGTGTCCGACGTCTCCCACGAACTGCGCACCCCCCTCACCACGGTCCGGATGGCCGCCGACGTCATCCATGACGCCCGCGAGGACTTCGACCCGGCGACCTCCCGGTCCGCCGAACTGCTGCAGACCCAGCTCGACCGCTTCGAGTCACTGCTGTCCGACCTGCTGGAGATCAGCCGCTTCGACGCCGGAGCGGCCGACCTGGCCGCCGAACCCATCGACCTGAGGGACGTCGTGCGCAGGGTGGTCGAGGCGGCCGAACCGCTGTCCGAGCGCAAGGGCAGCCGGGTCGTCATACGCGGCGACGAGCAGCCGGTGATCGCCGAGGCGGACGCCCGACGGGTCGAGCGCGTGCTGCGCAACCTCGTGGTCAACGCCGTCGAGCACGGCGAGGGCAGGGACGTGGTCGTACGGCTGGCGTCGGCGGGCGGCGCGGTCGCCGTCGCCGTACGCGACTACGGGGTGGGGCTCAAGCCCGGCGAGGCCACCCGGGTCTTCAACCGCTTCTGGCGCGCCGACCCCGCCCGCGCCCGCACCACCGGCGGTACCGGCCTCGGCCTGTCCATCGCCGTCGAGGACGCCCGGCTGCACGGCGGCCGGCTCCAGGCCTGGGGCGAACCGGGCGGCGGCTCGCAGTTCCGGCTGACCCTGCCGCGTACCGCCGGGGACAGCCTGCGCGGCTCGCCCATCGCCCTGGAGCCGGAGGACTCGCGCCGCGGCCGTGTCCTGCGCACCCCCGTCCCCGCGGCCACCCCGCCGGCGGCCGTCACCCGGGCGGGGACCTGGGCATCGGCGACCGAGTCCGCGCCGGCGCTGCCCGGCCCCCGTATCGCCCCCGCCATCCCGTCCATCCCGCCGATGCCGGTCGCCCCGCAGCGCCCGCCCGCTGCCGACCCCGCCGCGCTCCCGGGCAGCGGCGCCCGGGTCGTGGGGCACGGCGGCGGCAGCAGTACCGGCCCGCGCAACCCGGGCCCGGCCACGGGTACCGGCGCGAGCACCACCACCAGTACGAGCACGGCCGACGACGCGCAGGAGGACCGACACTGATGCCGGCGATGGGGGGCGGCCCACGCGGCCTTCGCGGTGCGGCCGGACCGGCCAGGGCCCTGACCGTACTGGGGTGCCTCGCGCTGCTCACGGGCTGCGCCTCCATGCCCAGCAGCGGCGAGGTGCGCAAGGTCGACGGCGAACTGCACGGCGACGCCGACACCCAGGTGCAGGTCTACGGCGTGAAGCCGCAGAAGGGCGAGGGCCCCACCCAGATCGTCAGCGGGTTCCTGGAGGCCTCGACCAGCAGCGAGGTCAACTACGACACCGCCCGCGAGTACCTGGCCGACGGACTGAAGAAGTCCTGGAAACCCAACGCGCGCATCACCGTCCTGTCCGGCGGCCCCCTGCAGACCCTGGAGTCCGGCCGCGACGACCGGGCCGACAGCGCCGGGCGCTACGCCACGGTCAGGCTCAGCGGGACCGCCGTGGCCGCCGTGGACCGCAAGCATGCCTACCGGCCCGTCCACACGGGATTCCGCAAGGAGATCCACCTCTCCAAGGAGCACGGCGAGTGGCGGATCGACGACGTGCCCGACGGGCTGGTCCTCAGCGAGGCCGACTTCACGCGGCTCTACAACTCCGTGAACATCTACTACTACGCCGCGCTCGGACCGGACGCCGAGCTGTCCGGCAAGCGCCGTGACGTGCTGGTCGCGGACCCGATCTATCTGCGGACGCAGATCAACGTGCTGCAGAACACCGTCAACTCGCTGCTGTCGGGGCCCACCGACTGGCTGGATCCGGTGGTGGGTTCGGCCTTCCCGGCCGGCATCAGGGCCAAGGACGTCTCCCTCGACGACTCGCAGCATCTGACGGTCAGGCTCAGCAAGGCCGTCGACGGCGACGACGACACCTGCCGGCGGATGGCCGCCCAGCTCATCAACACCGTGCAGGGCGTGGCGTCCTCCCCGGTGGAGTCGGTGGAACTGCGGCGGCCGGACGGCGGCGCGGCATGCTCGCTGACCGGGCAGCAGGCCGCCGAGTACGCGCCCGGCCAGGTCGCCGGCTCGCCGTCCCAGCAGTACTTCATCGACACCGGCCACCGGCTCGTCGGCCTGTCCGGCAACAGCACGAACGCCGACCGCGTCCCCGGCCCGCTCGGCGAGGGGCAGGTCAACCTGGGCTCGGTCGCCGTACAGCGCGACGAGACGTACGCCGCCGGAGTGAAGGCCGACGGCAGCGCCCTGTACGTCACCGGGCTCGCGACCGACGCCGAGCTGGGGCAGCCGGTGCTCAGGAGCTCCGGCAGCAGGACCAACGGCCTCAGCGCTCCCAGCTGGGACGGCTACGGCGGCCTGTGGGTCGCCGACCGTAACCCCGCGAACCCCCGGCTGCTGATGCTTCCCGAAGCCGCGGTCGGCACCAGAACCGCCGTCGAGGTGTCGGTGCCGGACCTCGGCGACGGCCGGATCGAATCGCTGCGGGTGGCCGCCGACGGCGTACGGATAGCCATGCTCGTCACCGAGAAGGGCCACACCAAGCTGCGGCTGGGACGTATCGAGCGCGGCGGCACACACGAGCACCCGAAGCTCACGGTGACCGCGCTGCGGCTGGTCACCCCCTATCTGGAGGACGTCAAGGCGGCCTCCTGGGCCGGGGTGAGCCGGCTGGTGGTCGTCGGCCAGGAGTCCGGCGGTGTGCAGCAGATCCAGTACGTGGACGTGGACGGTTCCGCCTCCGACACCACGTCGCTGCCGGGCATCAGCGGTGTCTCGTCGGTCGCCGCGTCCGAGAACCAGGACGAGCCGCTTCTCGCGGAGCTGGGCGACGGGATCTTCCGGCTGCCGACGGACGCGAACTGGAAGGAAGTCAGCCCCAAGGGGAGCTCGCCGGTCTACCCGGGCTGAGGCCGGTACGCGGCCCGGATGCCGGTGCGGGATGCCGGTGCCGGATGCGGGCGCCGGATGTTGGTTCCGGGAGCCCGTGCCGGGTGTGTGGGCCGCCCTCCGCCGGGGCCGGCCGGAGTTATCCACAGGCTGAGCCGGCGGCCCTGGCGCCCGGGCACGGAACCGGGGAGTCTGGATCCATGCGGGGGCTGTGGCAGGAACTGACGGACCTGGTGCTGCCGGGGGAGTGCGCGGGGTGCGGGGCGCCGGGTGCCGGGCTGTGCGAGCCGTGCCGGGGCGCGCTGGGTGGTGAGCGCCGGGTCTGGCGGGCGCGGCCGGATCCGGAACCGGAGGGGCTGCCGCGGGTGTACGCGGCGGCGGCTTACGGCGACGCGGTGCGGGCGGTGCTGATCGCGCACAAGGAGCGCGGTGTGCTGGGGCTTGCCCGGCCGCTGGGCGCCGCGCTGGCGGCGGCGGTGCGGGCCGCGGCGGCGGACGGGCCCGATGCCGGGGGCGGGGGAGGGGTGGCGGGTGGGGGTGGGGGTGGGGGTGGGGGTGGGGCCCCTTCCCCCACTGCGGCGCTGCTGCTGCTCGTCCCCGTGCCCTCCTCCCGCCGGGCTGTCGCCGCCCGGGGCCATGACTCCACCCGGCGGATCGCCCGGGCCGCCGCGCGTCGGCTGCGGCGGGAAGGCGGGAGTCCGGTGAGGGTGGCGGCGGTGCTGCGGCAGGGCCGGGAGGTGGCCGACCAGGCGGGGCTCGGTGCCCGCGAGCGGGTGTCGAATCTCGCCGGGGCGCTGGTGGCCGTACCCGGCGCCCGGGGGCTGCTGGCGGCCGGGCGGGTGGTCCTGGTGGACGACCTGATGACGACCGGGGCCTCCCTGGCGGCGGCGGCCGCGGCCGTGCGGACCTGCGGGGGAACGGTCGCCGGCGCGGCGGTGGTGGCGGCGCCCGCCTCGGCCAGGTGTAAGGCGGAACTCTGTGGTCAGACTCATCGTTGCAGGTAGTGAGGGTGGAAGTTCACCCTGGCGGAGGTATAGCGCCGCTGGGGGTGCCGACTCCCGTCCTGCGGGTCTATGTTCGGTTGTGAGGGACGGCGAGCACTGCCGTTCCGCCGACCGCAAGAAGAGGTTCACCCCGAATTCAGGGGGTGTCGATCTTCTCTGCGGGGGAGGAGGAGGTGAAAGTCGCGGCTTCGCCGCCCGGAAGCCTCCGGAGCGCGCGGAGCGGCAGCTAGCACAGCGCCGGGTGGGACCTGGTGCCCGCCGGCCTCAGCGCAAGGGACGCGCCCCGTCCGACCGGGGCGGTCCGGAACGGAGTTCTGCGTGGACATCGTCGTCAAGGGCCGCAAGACCGAGGTGCCCGAGCGGTTCCGTAAGCACGTGACCGAGAAGCTGGAGAAGATCCAGAAGCTCGACGGCAAGGTGATCAGCCTCGACGTCGAGGTGTCCAGGGAGCCCAACCCCCGGCAGGCGGACCGTTCCGACCGGGTGGAGATCACATTGCTCACGCGCGGCCCTGTTGTCCGGGCCGAGGCTGCGGCGGCGGACCCGTACGCGGCGCTCGACCTCGCCGTGAGCAAGCTCGAGGCACGGCTGCGCAAGGCGGCTGACAAGCGCAGGGTGCACCGTGGCGGCAGCCGTACGCCGACGAGTGTCGCCGAGGCGACGGCCGGGCTTGCCGCTCCGCCGCAGCTCAACGGCGGCCGTCCCGCCGAGGAGAAGCACGGCGGGGTGCCCACCACCAGGATGGGACCTCTGGAGGTACAGGGCGAAGGCCCGCTGGTGGTGCGGGAGAAGACGCATGCGGCAGCACCCATGGCGCTCGACCAGGCGCTCTATGAAATGGAACTGGTCGGGCACGATTTCTATCTGTTCATCGACTCCGACACGGGAGTACCGAGTGTCGTCTACCGGCGGCACGGATACGACTACGGCGTCATCCACATCAAGGCGGACCCGTCCGCCGAGGAGGCTCCCTCCGGCGCCGGCGGTGCCCTGCGCCGGTGAACCGGGCCAGCGGCCCCGCCTGACCTGGCGGGGCCCGGAAAGCTGATGGCGGCTGACGGCGGCGCCCCCGGGCCTGACACGACCTCGCTCGGGGGCGCCGCCGTGTCCGGGCATGAAATCATGGGCACGCAGCCAACATACGGGCCGCGTGCCGTGGTTGGCGTCGCACGCAAGAGTGCAGCTACCACGGGCGCCGACCCGAGGGGGAGGAACCGATGGCGGACAGCTTCGAGCCCGCACCGGTCGGTGAGTCGGACCGGGGCCCGGCCCGGCAGGAGCCGATTCGAGTCCTGGTCGTGGACGACCACGCCCTCTTCCGGCGGGGCCTGGAGATCGTGCTGGCCACGGAGGAGGACATCCAGGTCGTCGGCGAGGCCGGCGACGGGGCGGAGGCGGTGGACAAGGCGGCGGATCTGCTGCCGGACATCGTGCTGATGGATGTACGGATGCCCAAGCGCGGAGGCATCGAGGCGTGCACCTCCATCAAGGAGGTGGCGCCCAGCGCGAAGATCATCATGCTGACGATCAGCGACGAGGAGGCCGACCTCTACGAGGCGATCAAGGCGGGTGCCACCGGCTACCTGCTCAAGGAGATCTCCACGGACGAGGTCGCGACCGCGATCCGCGCGGTCGCCGACGGGCAGTCGCAGATCAGCCCGTCGATGGCGTCCAAGCTGCTCACCGAGTTCAAGTCGATGATCCAGCGCGGCGACGACCGACGGCTGGTCCCCGCGCCCAAGCTCACCGACCGTGAGCTGGAGGTTCTCAAGCTGGTGGCCACGGGGATGAACAACCGGGACATCGCGAAGGAACTCTTCATCAGCGAGAACACCGTGAAGAACCATGTGCGGAACATCCTGGAGAAGCTGCAGCTTCATTCCCGGATGGAGGCGGTGGTGTACGCGATGCGGGAGAAGATCCTGGAGATCCGGTGAGGGTGGGGCCGGTCCGGCTCGGGCCGGGGGCGGGTGATGCTGGGGGTTCGGGGGTTATCCCCCGAGGGACCGCAGTATCAGCGAGAACACCGTGAAGAACCATGTGCGGAACATCCTGGAGAAGCTGCAGCTTCATTCCCGGATGGAGGCGGTGGTGTACGCGATGCGGGAGAAGATCCTGGAGATCCGCTGAGGGTGGGGCCGGTCCGGCTCGGGCCGGCGGCCCCGGCGGTCAGGTGAGTGCGGCGGCCAGGGCGGCGGCGAGCTTGGGGTCGTCGAGGCGGTCCACGCGTACGGTGTCGCAGCCGACCCACTGGGCGGCTTCGCGCAGGGCGGTGGCCATGGGCTCGACCGCTGCGGGGCCGTCCAGGGAGACCTGGCGGGCGACGAGGGTGGAGCCCTCGCGGGCCGGGTCGGCGCGGCCGATCAGCTTGCCGCCGGAGAGCAGCGGCATCGCGAAGTAGCCGTGTATGCGCCGGGGCTTGGGGACGTACGCCTCCAGGCGGTGGGTGAAGCCGAAGACGCGCTGGGTGCGGGGGCGGTCCCAGATCAGGGAGTCGAAGGGGGACAGCAGGGTGGTGCGGTGGCGGCCGCGCGGCGGGGTGGTGAGGGCGGCGGGGTCGGCCCAGGCGGGCTTGCCCCAGCCTTCCACCTCGACCCGTACCAGGCCCGCGTCGGCCACCACCGCGTCGACCTGTTCGCCCTTGAGGCGGTGGTAGTCGGCGAGATCGGCGCGGGTCGCTACGCCCATCGCGGCGCCGGCCTGGGCGACGAGGCGGCGGGTGCACTCGGTGTCGTCGAGGTCGTCGTGGAGCAGTGTGTCCGGGACGGCACGCTCGGCGAGGTCGTAGATCCGCTTCCAGCCGCGCCGCCGGGTGCAGACGACCTCACCGGTGTCGAGCAGCCACTCCACGGCGATCTTGGTCTCGGACCAGTCCCACCAGGGGCCGCCGTTCTTCGCGCCGCCCAACTCCGTTGAGGTGAGCGGGCCGTCGTTCTTCAGCCGGTCCAGGACGGCGGCGCAGGAGCGGTCGGCGTCCTGCATCACGTGCCAGCGGTGGCCGCGGGCCCGCCGGGCCCGGCGGCGGAAGGCGAAGTGCGGCCACTCCTCGATGGGCAGGATGCAGGCGGCGTGCGACCAGTACTCGAAGGCGTGGGGCTGGGCCGGCGGCGCGTCGGCGGTGCTGCCCGTCCAGTACGCGGCCTCCACGGCCGGGCGGCCGACGGCGCCCAGGCGGGCGTACGGGATCAGTTCGTGGGAGCGGGCGAGCACCGAGATGGTGTCGAGCTGGACAGCGCCCAGGTGCCGGAGCACTCCCCGGACGCCTGAGCGCCGGTCCGGCGCGCCCAGGAATCCCTGGGCGCGCAGCGCGATCCGTCGGGCGTCGTCGGCGGAGAGCGGCACGGGCTTCGTCATGACCGTCAGCCTAGGGCGCGGCACCGACAACGAGGGCTGTCAGTCTTTCGGGTAGGGCAGGTAGGGGGTGGCGGAGGGCATGCCGACGTCGTGCGGGAGGAGTGAGCCCACCCAGGCGTCGCGGCGGGTGTCCTCGTGGGTGATCCTGGCGCGCAGGGTGCCTTCCATGCGGAAGCCTGCTTTGAGGGCGACGGCGCGGGAGCCCTCGTTGCCGGCCTCGGCGTACCATTCCAGGCGTTCGACGGCGAGATCCTCGAAGGCCCAGCGCACCACGGCGCGGGCCGCCTCGGCGGTGTAGCCCTGGCCGCGCAGTTCCTTGACCGTCCAGTAGCCGAGTTCGGCCAGTCGTTGCGGTGCCCCCAACTCCAGTCGCACCAGCCCCATGGCCCCCACCAGCTGCCCGGTGTCCTTGGCGGTGACGGCGAAGTTGTACATGGTCTCGTCGCGCCAGCCGTCCGGGCAGATCCGGCCGACGAACCCCTCGGCGTGCTCGTGGGTGTAGGGGGACGGCACCGACGTCCAGCGCGGGATCTCGCGGTCCTGGCAGGCGGCGTGCACCGCCCCGGCGTCACCGGGGGTGAAGGGACGGAGCACCAGGCGTTCCGTCGTGAGGGTTATCGGATCCATGCTTGGCAGTATCGCCGCAGCGTCACCGGAATCGCAGAAAAGGTGACTCAGAACCGCCCGGTGTGGCGACGGACCTCCCAGGCCATTGGTGTCCTCGCTTACGATGGCCGTTGCAGCGGCGCATAGCCTGCTGTGCCCAGCGCGAAGTGTGTGCCAGGCCCGACCGGCAAGGAGCCAACCTACGTGTCCGTCCTCAACAAGATCCTGCGTGCAGGCGAAGGCAAGATCCTGCGCAAGCTGCACCGCATCGCGGACCAGGTCAATTCCATCGAAGAGGATTTCATCAACCTCTCCGACGCCGAGCTGCGGGCTCTCACGGACGAGTACAAGGAGCGGTACGCGGACGGTGAGAGTCTGGACGACCTGCTCCCCGAGGCGTTCGCCACGGTCCGTGAGGCCGCCAAGCGTGTGCTCGGGCAGCGCCACTACGACGTACAGCTGATGGGCGGCGCGGCCCTGCACCTGGGCTATGTCGCCGAGATGCGCACCGGCGAGGGCAAGACGCTGGTCGGTACGCTGCCCGCGTATCTCAACGCGCTCTCCGGCAAGGGCGTGCACCTGATCACGGTCAACGACTATCTCGCCGAGCGCGACTCGGAGTGGATGGGCCGGGTGCACAAGTTCCTCGGCCTGGAGGTCGGCTGCATCCTGGGCAACATGAACCCGGCGCAGCGCCGTGAGATGTACGCGTGCGACATCACCTACGGCACCAACAACGAGTTCGGCTTCGACTACCTGCGCGACAACATGGCGTGGTCGCAGGACGAACTGGTGCAGCGCGGTCACAACTTCGCCATCGTCGACGAGGTCGACTCGATCCTGGTCGACGAGGCCCGTACGCCGCTGATCATCTCGGGTCCGGCCGACCAGGCCACCAAGTGGTACTCGGATTTCGCCAAACTCGTCAGGCGTCTGAAGGCCGGTGAGGCCGCCAACCCGATGAAGCGCGACCAGAGCGGCAAGCCGCAGCAGGAGACCGGCGACTACGACTTCGACGAGAAGAAGCGCACGGTCTCGATCCACGAGCCCGGTGTCGCCAAGGTCGAGGACTGGCTGGGTATCGACAATCTCTACGAGTCGGTCAACACCCCTCTGGTGGGCTACCTGAACAACGCCCTGAAGGCGAAGGAGCTCTACAAGAAGGACAAGGACTACGTCGTCATGGACGGCGAAGTCATGATCGTCGACGAGCACACCGGCCGTATCCTCGCCGGCCGCCGCTACAACGAGGGCATGCACCAGGCGATCGAGGCGAAGGAGGGGGTGGACATCAAGGACGAGAACCAGACCCTCGCCACGATCACCCTGCAGAACTTCTTCCGCCTCTACGGCAAGCTCTCCGGCATGACCGGTACGGCCATGACCGAGGCGGCCGAGTTCCACCAGATCTACAAGCTGGGTGTCGTCCCGATCCCGACGAACCGCCCCGCGCAGCGGCTGGACCGGGCGGACCTGATCTACCGCACCGAGGAGGCGAAGTTCGCGGCGGTGGTCGAGGACATCGTCGAGAAGCACGAGAAGGGCCAGCCGGTCCTGGTCGGCACCGTCTCGGTCGAGAAGTCCGAGTACCTGTCGCAGCAGCTCGCCAAGCGCGGGGTGCCGCACGAGGTGCTCAACGCCAAGCAGCACGACCGTGAGGCCTCGATCGTCGCGCAGGCGGGCCGCAAGGGTGCCGTCACCGTCGCCACCAACATGGCCGGCCGTGGTACCGACATCAAGCTGGGCGGCAACCCCGACGACCTCGCCGAGGCGGAGCTGCGCCAGCGCGGTCTGGACCCGGTGGAGCACGTCGAGGAGTGGGCGCACGAGCTGCCGGCGGCGCTGGAGCGCGCGGAGGCGGCGGTCAAGGCCGAGTTCGAGGAGGTCAAGGAGCTCGGCGGGCTGTATGTGCTGGGCACCGAGCGGCACGAGTCGCGCCGGATCGACAATCAGCTGCGCGGCCGCTCCGGCCGTCAGGGCGACCCGGGCGAGTCCCGCTTCTACCTCTCGCTGGGCGACGACCTGATGCGGCTGTTCAAGGCGCAGATGGTCGAGCGTGTGATGTCCATGGCCAATGTGCCGGACGACGTGCCGATCGAGAACAAGATGGTCACCCGTGCCATCGCCTCCGCGCAGTCGCAGGTCGAGCAGCAGAACTTCGAGATCCGCAAGAACGTCCTGAAGTACGACGAGGTCCTCAACCGCCAGCGCGAGGTCATCTACGGCGAGCGCCGCCGCGTCCTGGAGGGCGAGGACCTGCACGAGCAGGTGCGGCACTTCATGGACGACACGATCGACGACTACATCGCGATCGAGACCGCCGAGGGCTTCGCCGAGGACTGGGACCTGGAGCGGCTGTGGGGTGCCTTCAAGCAGCTCTACCCGATCACGGTGACGGTCGACGAGCTGGAGGAGGCCGCCGGCGACCGGGCCGGGGTCACCGCCGAGTTCATCGCCGAGATGGTCAAGGACGACATCCACGAGTGCTACGAGGAGCGCGAGAAGTCGCTGGGTGAGGAGATCACCCGCGAGCTGGAGCGCCGGGTCGTGCTGTCGGTGCTGGACCGAAAGTGGCGTGAGCACCTCTACGAGATGGACTACCTCCAGGAGGGCATCGGTCTGCGGGCGATGGCGCAGCGCGACCCGCTGGTGGAGTACCAGCGCGAGGGCTACGACATGTTCACGCAGATGATGGACGGCATCAAGGAGGAGTCCGTCGGCTACCTGTTCAACCTGGAGGTCCAGGTCGAGCAGCAGGTCGAGGAGGTCCCGGTGACCGACGCCGTCGAGGACGAGGTCCCGGCGCCGGTCAGGCAGGACGCCCGTCCCGAGATCCGGGCCAAGGGCCTGGAGGCCCCGAAGCGGGCGGACCGGCTGCACTTCTCCGCGCCGACGGTGGACGGTGAGGGCGGTGTCGTCGAGGGTGACTTCGACAGCGGTGACGCCGGCGACGGCGACTCCGGGTCGGACGGTCTGACCCGCGCGGAGCGCCGTAAGGCGGCGCGTGGCGGCCGGCGCCGCAAGAAGTAGTCGTACGGGTCCTTCCGGCCGGGGCCGGCTCCCTCAAGGGGGGCCGGCCCCGGCCGTGTGTCAGCCCGCCTCGACGGCCTCGATCGCGGTGCAGGTCCAGCCGCGCACGCTGTGCGGCCCGTGGGCGGAGGCGGCGGCGCGTTCCAGGCGGAAGGCGATGGCCCGGACGCAGTCGCGGGTGAGGGCGACGACGGCGGTGACCTCGACGGCGCCGCCGTCGGTGGCGGCCCAGCGGCAGCGGCGCAGGGCGGGCAGGTGGCCGCGGGCGCGGTGGCGCCAGTCGGCGCGGGCGTTGGTGAGGTCCCAGAGGCGGTCGTAGTCCTCGTCGGTGATGAGGCCGGCCAGGCTGACGAGGGGCCGGCGGCCGGTGAGGATGCCCAGCAGCCGGTCGGCGAACCACAGGTGGGGCGGCGGGGGGACGGGCGGGCGAGGGGTGGTCCGGGCGGTCCGGGCCCCGGGTGGGCGGTGCGGGGCGGCGGGGTGGCGTCCGGTGGTGCTGGTGACGGTCATGGCGGTGCCCCCGTGGCAGGTCGGCGTCCCGGCCTTACTGGCCGGTAACCGGGTTGTAGCGGGGCCGGGCGGTCCGGCGGGAGCCCGGCCGGTGCGGCCGGCGGCCGTGCGGACGGTTCACCTATCAGTGGGTGGCGCGGGCGGCCGCACGTATGCTGACGCCATGCGCGTCTACATCCCCACGACCCTTCCCGGCCTCGCCGAGGCCCACAAGGCGGGTGAGCTGGGTCCCGCTCCGCTGGACGCCCACGCCGTCACACCCGCGCTGCGCGAGTGGTACGTCTCGGACGACATCGAGGAGCTGGAGTACGCCGCGCTGACCCGCGCCGCGCAGGCCTCGCTGCGCCTGGTCGCGCTGGCGCCCGACGCCCCCCGCCGCCGGGTGGTCGTCGCGGTGGACATCGACGACCATGCGGTCTCCTACGACCCGTCCCGGACCCTGGACCCGGCCGTGCTGGGCGAGGTGCGGCTGACCGGCGCGGTGCCGATGGCCGGGGTCGCGGCGGTGCACGCCGACGCCGACGACGCGCGGGCCGACGTGGCGGCCGCCGCCGACGCGCTGGGCGCCGCCGACGCCGGGGACGACGACGCCCGCTTCGTCGTGGACGGCGCCGAGGACCACGAACTGCTGTGGTTCGCGGCGCAGGAGATCCCCGGTCTCCTCGGCTGACGCGAGGAGACCGCGAGGAGACCGCGATGAACAGGGATGAACAGGGATGAACGAGGATGAACGGGGCCGGAGTACGGCCGAAGGCCGCCACCCGGTTCGGTAGCGGCAGGTAGGAACAGGTAGCACCCCGTAACGCCGGAGGGTCTCGGGGTGGTCCTTCCTGACCTGGGCTCTTGACCGTTTGTCGGTACCTCTGGGTACGGTGCTCGATGTGAACGCGCATCTCGTGTGGGACTGGAACGGCACGCTGCTCCATGACATCGACGCGGTGATCGAGGCGACCAATGCCTCCTTCGCCGAGATCGGGCTGCCCCGGATCACCCTGGAGCGCTACCGGGAGCTGTACTGCGTACCGGTCCCGAAGTTCTACGAGCGGCTGATGGGCCGGCTGCCCACCGACGACGAGTGGGAGGTGATGGACGAGATATTCCACCGCCACTACTGGACGCTCGCCGGCACCTGCGGTCTCGCCGAGGGCGCGGCCGAGATCCTGGCCCGCCGGCGGTACGAGGGCCTGACACAGTCGCTGTGCTCGCTCGCGCCGCACGAGCAGCTGCTGCCGATCATCCGTACGCACGGCATCGAGGACCACTTCATCCGGGTGGACGGCCGGGTCGACGGCAGCCACACCGGCAAGTCCCAGCAGATGGCGCGGCATCTCGCGGCGATCGAGGGCATCGACATCGAGCCCCGCCGGGTCGTCGTGATCGGGGACGCGGTGGACGACGCCGTGGCCGCCGCGCATGTCGGCGCGCGGGCCGTGCTCTACACCGGGGGCTCCCACAGCCGGGCCAGCCTGGCGGTGGCCGGTGTCCCGGTGGTCGACAGTCTGGCGGACGCGGTCGAGGTCGCGGAGGCCCTGGTCGGGTGAAAGGACTCACCCGATGTAGTGGTCTCAGTACGCTGTGACGTATGGCACTCGGCTTCGGTGGGCGGCGTGGCGGGGAACTCCCGGTTGAAGTGACCGAGTTGGTCGGCAGGAGTGCGGAGCTCGGCAAGGTGCGCAGGCTTCTGGGCCGGGCCCGGCTGGTGACGCTGACCGGTCCCGGCGGGGTCGGCAAGAGCCGGGTGGCGCTGCGCGGCGCGGCCGAGGCGGGGCCGGGCTTCGCGGACGGGGTGTGTCTGGCCGAGCTGTCCGAGCTGACGGACCCGGAGCTGCTGCCGCAGACCCTGGCGGCCCTGTTCGGGCTGCCCGCGCAGCCCGCCAGGGCGCCGCTGGACCTGCTGGTGGAGTATCTGCGGGACCGCCAGGTCCTCGTCGTCCTGGACACCTGCGAGCATCTGGTCGACGCCTGCGCGATGCTCGCCGACGTGCTGCTGCGCGAGGCGCCGAAGGTCACCGTGCTCACCACCAGCCGTCAGCCGCTGGACGTGCCGGGGGAGCACACCCTGCAGATCCCGCCGCTGCCGGTGCAGGACGCCGTGGCGCTGTTCGGGCGGCGGGCGGCGGCGGTCGTCCCCGGTTTCGCGGTCACCGACGCCAACCGGGCGGACGTGCTGGTGCTCTGCCGCCGGCTGGACGGTATCCCGCTCGCCATCGAGCTGGCAGCCGTGCGGCTGCGGGCCATACCGCTGGACCAGCTCACCGCCCGCCTGGAGGACCGTTACCGGGTGCTCAACGGCGGCCGTGGCCGGCGCACCGGCCTGCCCCGGCACCAGACGCTGCGGACCGCCATCGGCTGGTCGCACGAGCTGTGCTCGGCGCCGGAGCGGCTGCTGTGGGCCCGGCTGTCGGTCTTCGCCGGCACCTTCGACCTCACCACCGCCGAGCAGGTGTGCTCCGGCGGGGACCTGCCGCCGGCCGCCGTCGTGGAGCATCTGATCGCCCTGGTCGACAAGTCCGTGGTGCTGCGGGTCGACGACGCGGCCGGGTCCGGGGGCGGCGCCCGCTACCGGCTGCTGGACACCATCCGGGAGTACGGTGCCGAGCGGCTGGCGGAGTCCGGTGGTGTGCCGGCCTGCCGGCGCCGCCACCGCGACCACCACGTCCTGCTGGCGGAGCGTTTCTACGACCGGCTGCTCACCGACGACCAGGTCAGCCTCTACCAGGCACTCGTCCGGGACCAGGCCAACGTCCGGGCGGCCCTGGAGTACGCCTTCGCCGAGCCGCAGGGCCACCTCCACGGCCTGGTGCTGGCCGCCAGGCTCTGGGCGTACTGGCTGACCGCCGGGCTGCCCACCGAGGGCCGGTACTGGCTCGACAAGGGTCTGTCGCTGACCGCGGACGCGGACCCGGGGGCCGAGCGGGCCCACGCCCTGGTCGTCTCGGGGATGCTGGCCCTCATGCAGGGCGACCTCGACCCGGCGCTGGCCCGGTTCGACCAGGCCCGTGCCGCCGCCGAGCGGGCCGGCGAGGCCAGGGCCCTGGCGTACGCCATCGGCTTCATCGGCGGCGTCCACGGGCTGTACGGCGACCGGGAGCGCTCCCGTGAGCTCACCGACGACGCCAGGGCCCGGCTGCGGGCCCTGGACGACCGGCTGGGCCTGGTGATGTCCCACTACCAGGAGGGCTTCCTGCGGGCCGTCATGAACGACATCCCCGGCGCGATCGAGATGTGCGACCTGGCGGCCGGCTATCTGGGCGAGGGGGCGGCCGGCGAGTGCATGATCCGGTCCAACATCATGCTGATCAAGGGCATCGTCGCCTGGGAGGCCGACGACCGCGAGGAGTGCGCCCGGCTGATCCGGGCGGCCCTGGTCAAGAAGCGCGAGCTGGGCGAGGTGTGGGGTCTGGCCCACTGCACGGAGGCGCTGGCCTGGGTCGCGGCACAGGACGGACGGCATGCCCGCACCGCCTGGATGCTCGGCGCGGCCCACACCCTCTGGCGGCGGATCGGCACCCCCATGTTCGGGGTCGACATCCTTCTGCAGCGGCACGCCCGCTCCGAGCTGGCCGCCCGTGAGGCGCTCGGCCGCCGGACCTACGACCGCCTCTTCGAGCGCGGCGCCCTGCTCCCGCTGGAGCGGGCGGTGGAGCTGGTGCTGGCCGACGCGGACTCGCCGTTACGGGTGCCCGCGCAGGCCTCCGAGCGCCGGTCGGGGGCGGACGGGCTGACGCCCCGGGAGCGGGAGGTCGCGGCGCTCGTCTCGCAGGGGCTGTCCAACCGGGAGGTCGCCGAGCAGCTGGTGATCTCCAAGCGGACCGCCGACGCGCATGTCGAGCACATCCTCGCCAAGCTCGGGGCGTCGTCCCGCACCGAGATCGCCGCGCTGGCCGGCGACTGACCGCCGGCGCCCCGACCGCGCGGCGGACCGCCGGCGGTCAGTCCACCGGTGCCTTCTCGCGCAGCACCTTGAGGAACTCCCGCATCCAGGCGGGATGGTCGGGCCAGGCCCGGGCCGAGACCAGGACCCCGTCCACGACGGCCTCGGAGTCCTGGAAGACGGCTCCGGCGGCCTGCATGTCGGGTTCGAGTGCCGGGTAGGCGGTCACCCGGCGGCCGGCGAGGCCGTCGGCGGCGGCCGTCATCAGCGGGCCGTGGCAGATCTGGGCGACGGGCTTGTCGGCGTCGAAGAAGGCCTTGAGGATCTTGCGCAGTTCGGCGTCGTTGCGCAGGTACTCGGGGGCGCGGCCGCCGGGGATCACCACGGCGGCGTACGCGCCGGGATCGACGTCCGCGAAGGCGAGGTCGGCGGGCCAGGTGTAGCCGGGCTTCTCAGTGTAGGTGTCGAAGCCGTCCTCGAAGTCGTGGACGACGAAACGGAGCGTCTTCTTCCGGGGGGCCGCGATATGCACGTCGTAGCCCTCCTCCAGCAGCCGCTGGTACGGGTAGAGCACTTCCAGCGACTCGGCCGCGTCGCCGGTGACGATCAGGATCTTGGCAGTCATGGCGGCTTCCGCCCTCCTCCTGCTGTTTCCGACTGTTCCTGTAACTCCTGTGAAAACTCTCGATACCGCCCGCTAACAGTTCTTTACAACAACCTGCACCCGGCGGCCCGCACTGTCCAGTTCGTCAAAGATTGGTTCGTGGTTTTGTACACAAAGAGCCGCTGACAGCTCCCCCTGCCGGGGCGATAGCCTTACAGCGTGATCAGCGCTGATCATCGGAACACCGTCACCTACGTCACGCAACGGCGCGCGACAGGAGCATGAGGACATGCAGACCAAGCTGGACGAAGCCAAGGCCGACCTGCTCGCACGGGCGGCCCGCGTAGCTGAGAACAGCCCGGCGGGGGGACCACCTGGCCAGGGGTTCGACGAGGAGACGCTCCGCGCGTTCCTTCAGCGCTATTACCTCCACACCGCCGCCGAGGACCTGGTCTCCCGGGACCCGGTGGACGTGTTCGGTACCGCGCAGTCGCACTACCGCCTCGCCGAGACCCGCCCCCAGGGCACCGCGAACGTCCGGGTGCACACCCCGACGGTCGAGGAGAACGGCTGGACGTGCAGCCACACCGTCGTCGAGGTGGTCACCGACGACATGCCGTTCCTGGTCGACTCGGTCACCAACGAGCTGTCCCGGCAGGACCGCGCGATCCATGTGGTGATCCACCCGCAGGTCGTGGTCCGCCGCGACGTGACCGGCAAGCTGCTCGAAGTCCTGGGCAGCGACCGGCCCGCCGACGTGAGTGAACTGCCGCACGACGCGAGCGTCGAGTCGTGGATCCATGTGGAGATCGACCGCGAGACCGACCGCGCCGACCTCAAGCAGATCACCTCCGACCTGCGCCGTGTCCTGTCCGACGTCCGCGAGGCGGTCGAGGACTGGACGAAGATGCACGAGCGCGCGCTCTTCGTGGCCGGCGAGCTGGCGGCGGCCCCGCCCAAGGGGCTGTCCGGGCAGGAGATCGCCGAGGCGGAGGAGCTGCTGATCTGGCTCTCCGAGGACCACTTCACCTTCCTCGGCTACCGCGAGTACCAGCTGGTCACCGAGACCGGTCCGGAGGGCGACGAGGAGGACGTGCTGGCGCCCGTCCCCGGTACCGGCCTGGGCATCCTGCGCTCCGACCCGTCGCACCGGGACAACGACCCGCACCCCGTGTCGCCGTCCTTCCACCGGCTGCCGCGCGATGTGCGGGCCAAGGCCCGCGAGCACAAGCTGCTCGTCCTCACCAAGGCCAACAGCCGTGCCACTGTGCACCGCCGCTCCTACCTGGACTACGTGGGCGTCAAGAAGTTCGACGAGCAGGGCAACGTCGTCGGCGAACGCCGCTTCCTCGGACTGTTCTCCTCGGCCGCGTACACCGAGTCGGTGCGCCGGGTGCCGGTCGTGCGCCGCAAGGTCGCCGAGGTGCTGGCCGACGCGGGCTTCGGCCCGGAGAGCCACGACGGCCGGGACCTGCTGCAGATCCTGGAGACCTACCCCCGCGACGAGCTGTTCCAGACCCCGGTCGGGCAGCTGCTGTCGGTGGCGACCAGCGTGCTGTACCTCCAGGAGCGCCGCCGGCTGCGGCTGTTCCTGCGTCAGGAGGAGTACGGGCGCTACTACTCGGCCCTGGTGTACCTGCCGCGCGACCGCTTCACCACCGACGTACGGCTCAAGCTCACCGACATCCTCGTCGAGGAGCTCAACGGCCGGCACCCGGTGGACTTCACCGCCCTGCACACCGAATCCGTGCTGTCCCGGCTGCACTTCGTGGTGCGGGTCGAGCCCGGCACCGAGCTGGTCCACCTCACCGACGCCGACGTCGAGCGGATCGAGCACCGGCTCTCCGAGGCCACCCGCTCCTGGGCCGACGGCTTCGCCGAGGCCCTGGTCGCCGAGTGCGGCGAGGAGCGCGCGGCCGGCCTGGGCCGCCGCTACGGCCAGGCCTTCCCCGAGGGCTACAAGGCCGACTTCACCCCGCGTACCGCCGTCGCCGACCTCCAGCACATCGAGCGGCTCACGCCCGGCGACACCCCCGACGGTTCGAGCTTCACCCTCAGCCTGTACGAGCCGGTCAGCGCCGCGCCCGACGAGCGCCGCTTCAAGATCTACCGCACCGGTGCGCCCGTCTCCCTCTCCGCCGTGCTGCCGATCCTCCAGCGGCTGGGCGTCGAGGTCGTCGACGAACGCCCGTACGAGCTGCGCCGGGGGGACGGCAGCCGCGCCTGGATCTACGACTTCGGGCTGCGCGTCGACCGCTCGCTGGGCGACCTCGGCGACGACGCCCGCGAGCGGTTCCAGGAGGCCTTCGCCGCCGTCTGGACCGGCCAGGCCGAGAACGACGGCTTCAACTCGCTGGTGCTGCGCGCCGGACTGACCTGGCGTCAGGCCGTGGTGCTGCGCTCGTACGCCAAGTACCTGCGGCAGGCCGGCTCCACCTTCAGCCAGGACTACATGGAGGACACCCTCCACTCCAACGTCCACACCACCCGGCTGCTGGTCAACCTCTTCCAGGCCCGGATGTCCCCGGACCACCAGCGCGCGGGCAGTGAGCTGACCGACGCGCTGATGGAGGAGCTGGACGCCGCCCTCGACCAGGTCGCCAGCCTCGACGAGGACCGCATCCTGCGGGCCTTCCTGACCCTCATCAAGGCGACGCTGCGCACCAACTACTTCCAGCGCCGCGAGGACGGCCACCCCCACGACTACCTGTCGGTGAAGTTCGACCCGCAGGCGATCCCCGACCTGCCCGCGCCCCGCCCGGCGTACGAGATCTGGGTGTACTCGCCGCGCGTGGAGGGCGTCCACCTGCGCTTCGGTAAGGTCGCGCGCGGCGGGCTGCGCTGGTCCGACCGCCGCGAGGACTTCCGTACCGAGGTCCTCGGCCTGGTCAAGGCCCAGATGGTCAAGAACACCGTGATCGTGCCGGTCGGCGCCAAGGGCGGCTTCGTCGGCAAGCGGCTGCCCGACCCGTCGGTGGACCGCGACGCCTGGCTGGCCGAGGGCATCGCCTCGTACAAGACCTTCATCTCCGGTCTGCTCGACATCACCGACAACCTCGTCGGCGGCCAGGTCGTGCCGCCCACCGACGTCGTACGGCACGACGGCGACGACACCTACCTGGTGGTCGCCGCCGACAAGGGCACCGCGGCCTTCTCCGACATCGCCAACGAGGTCGCCGTCTCCTACGGCTTCTGGCTCGGCGACGCCTTCGCCTCCGGCGGGTCGGTCGGCTACGACCACAAGAAGATGGGCATCACCGCCAAGGGCGCCTGGGAGTCCGTCAAGCGGCACTTCCGCGAGATGGACCACAACACCCAGACCGAGGACTTCACCGTCGTCGGCGTCGGCGACATGTCCGGCGACGTCTTCGGCAACGGCATGCTGCTGTCGGAGCACATCCGGCTGGTCGCCGCCTTCGACCACCGGCACATCTTCCTCGACCCCAACCCGGACGCGGCCTCGTCGTACGCCGAGCGGCGCCGCATGTTCGAACTGCCCAGGTCGAGCTGGGCCGACTACGACACCTCGCTGATCTCGGCCGGCGGCGGCATCTTCCCCCGTACCGCCAAGTCGATCACCATCACCTCGCACATCCGCAAGGCGCTGGGCATCGACCAGGCCGTCGCCAAGCTCACCCCGGCCGAGCTGATGAAGGCCATCCTCCAGGCCCCGGTGGACCTGCTGTGGAACGGCGGCATCGGCACCTACGTCAAGGCCTCCACGGAGTCCCACGCCGACGTCGGCGACAAGGCCAACGACCCCATCCGGGTCGACGGCAACGAGCTGCGCGCCAAGGTCGTCGGCGAGGGCGGCAACCTGGGCCTGACCCAGCTGGGGCGGATCGAGTTCGCCCTCGCCGGCGGGCGGATCAACAGTGACGCGATCGACAACAGCGCCGGTGTCGACGCCTCCGACCACGAGGTCAACATCAAGATCCTGCTCAACGCGGTCGTCGCCGACGGCGACATGACGGTCAAGCAGCGCAACAAGCTGCTCGCCGGGATGACGGACGAGGTCGGCGCCCTCGTACTGCGCAACAACTACGCCCAGAACGTGGCGCTGGGCAACGGCATGGCCCAGTCCGGCAGTCTGCTCCACGCCCACCAGCGCTATCTGCGCCGCCTCGTGCGCGACGGCGACCTGGACCGGGCCCTGGAGTTCCTGCCCACCGACCGCCAGATCCGCGAACGCCTCGCCTCCGGACGGGGCCTGACCCAGCCCGAACTGGCCGTACTGCTGGCCTATACGAAGATCACCGTCGCCGCCGAGCTCATCGGCACCGGGCTGCCCGACGACCCGTACCTGCGGGCCCTGCTGCACGAGTACTTCCCGCTCCCGCTGCGCGAGAGCTTCGAGGCGCAGATCGAGCAGCACGCCCTGCACCGCGAGATCGTCACCACCATCCTGGTCAACGACACCGTCAACACGGCCGGTACGACCTTCCTCCACCGCTTCAAGGAGGAGAGCGGCGCCACCACCGAGGAGATCGTCCGCGCCCACACCGCGGCCCGCGCCATCTTCGGCCTGGGCCGCATCTGGGACGAGGTCGAGGCGCTGGACGGGGCGGTGCCCGCCGCCGTCCAGACCCGCGTCCGGCTGCACTCGCGGCGGCTCGTCGAGCGCGGCACCCGCTGGCTGCTCAACAACCGCCCGCAGCCGCTGGAGATCGCCGGCACCATCGACTTCTTCGGCGATCGCGTCGCCACGGTGTGGGCCGCCCTGCCCAAGCTGCTGCGCGGCGCCGACCTGGAGTGGTACCAGTCCATCCACGACGAGCTGACCGGCGCGGGCGTGCCGGAGGAACTGGCGACGCGGGTCGCCGGGTTCTCCTCCGCCTTCCCGGCCCTGGACATCGTCGATGTCGCCGACCGCACCGACGAGGACCCGCTGGACGTCGCCGAGGTCTACTACGACATCGCCGACCGGCTGGGCATCACCGGGCTGCTCGATCGCATCATCGAACTGCCCCGCGCCGACCGCTGGCAGTCCATGGCGCGGGCCGCCATCCGCGAGGACCTCTTCGCGGCCCACGCGGCCCTCACCGCCGACGTGCTGTCGGTGGGCAACGGCACCTCCACGCCCGAGCAGCGGTTCGAGGCCTGGGAGGAGTCGAACGGGGCGCTCATCGGGCGGGCCCGCACGACACTGGAGGAGATCCAGACGTCGGAGTCGTACGACCTGGCGAATCTGTCGGTGGCGATGCGCACGATCCGTACGCTGCTGCGAACGCATCGCTAGGGGCGCGCGGGGACAGCTGGTAGAGCCGCTCACCCGTCGCCCGCCCGGTGGCCGCCAGGACCCCGTCCGCCGGGGCCCGGTCGCCGGGCTCGGTGAGGACCCAGCGCACGTGGTAGTCCCGGGCGAGGCGTGACTGCTCGTCCGGGCCGGTGCCCGCCGCGAAGTAGGCCCGTACGGCCGCCGCGCGGCGGGCCCGCAGCGCGGCGGGCACCGACGGGTCGGGCCAGGTCGGGGCCACCAGGAAGACACCGTAGGCGGGCAGCGCACGGGTGGCGTGGTAGCCGTGGGCCAGGACGGTGTCGCCGGGGCGGACGGCCCCGGCGGCCCAGCGGTAGCTCGGCCACTGCGGCAGGCGCTGGAGCACGACGGGCTCGTAGCGCCGCGGGACCAGGGCACCGGCCTGGGCCACCAGCCCCGAGCAGGCGGCGACGGCGGCCAGCAGGCCGAGCAGCCGGTGCCGCCAGGTCCAGGGCGGGGCCTCGGCGAGTTCGACGGCCAGCGAGAACTGCAGCGGCACCAGCAGCAGCCCGAAGATCCGCCCGTAGGCGTAGTGCCCGCTGAACCAGCCGTACGCGGCGATGGCACAGCCCAGCGCGAACATGACGGCCAGCGGGTCGAACAGGTCCCGCCGGGCCCGCCGGACGAGCGCGGGCAGCCCGGCGAGGGCGAGCCCGTACCAGGCCCACAGGTGCTGGTAGAGCAGCCGGTGGACCGGGTCCACGGTGGGGTCGCCGGCCAGGGCGAACACGCTGAAGTACGGCCACCAGGCGGCCACGGCGAAGGCCACGGCGCCGGTCAGCGCCCACCGCCCGGCGATCGGGGCCCGGGCCCAGCGGCGCTGGCCGCCGATGATCAGGGCCACCATGCCGACCAGGGCGCCCATGGCCGTGAAGGGGTGGACGAGCAGCACCAGCCCGGTGAGCACGCCGAGCCCGACATGGGCCCAGGGCCCGGCGCCGTCGCAGGTGAAGCGCCGGGTGAGCGCCCACACGTGGAAGGTCAGGCCGACGGCCAGCGCGCTGGGGTAGGACACGCCCCTGGTCAGCGACTGCAGGCCGAGGAAGCCGCTCCACTGCGCGTACACCGGCCCCCAGAGCAGTACGTACGCGGCCAGCGCCAGTACGGGGGCCCGGCGGCGGTTGCTGAGGGTGCGGGTGAAGGCGCCGATGCCGGTGACGACGACGGCGAGGTTGAGCGGGCCGCAGGCCTTGAGGATCTCCCAGCCGGCCAGGCCGGTGGCTTTGGCGATCAGCCCCAGGGCGACGGTGTAGGGCGTGAAGTACGGGCTGCTGTGGGCAGGCAGGTCCAGCAGCGGGTTGGCCGGGTGGAGCCAGTCGGCCCTGACGCGTTCCACGGCGGCGGCGTGCTGCCCGAAGTCGGCGGCCACGGTGCTGTGCCAGGCCCGGACGGACACGAGCAGCCAGAACAGGCCTCCGGCCAGCCGGTAGGAGGTGAGCCGGCGGCCGGGGTCCGTGCCCAGTCCCGGCTGTCCTCCCCGTCCCGCCTGCCTTGCCTGTCCCGCCCGGTACCCGATGACCTGCGGACTCTCTTGGATCGTGGTCAGCACCCCAGCCACTGCGGCCCCTCTCGTCACGGTCACGCACGAGCTTTCCGGGCGTTCCGGCGGGTTGCCACAGCGGCTGGGCCGTACGGGCTAGGGACATCGCCGGCGCCGGCGTTGTGACCGGGTCGGTTCCCCGGGTCGCGTCCGGCGATTGAGGACAAGCGCGGCCGAGGGCTGCGCGACCCGGTGAACGCCTGCGGCCACGGCGCCGGCCGTTCAGGGGGCGGGCACCGGAGTGCGGTCGGTGATCGCGGAGGGCGGCGGGGGCAGGGTGCGGTCGGCCGGCGGGATGTGGGGCAGGAGGGGGTCCTCGCCGAGGAAGACATGGCGGACGACGCGCTCGGCGGCCCGGCCGTCGTCGAAGGCGCAGAAGCGGGCCCGGAACGCGGCCCGCAGTTCGGCGGAGCGCTCGCTGTTCCACGCGCCGTCGCGGAAGACCCGGACGAACTCCTCGTCGCAGGTGGAGACCGCGCCGGGGGTCTCGCCGGGCTCGCCGGACAGCAGGTCGAAGTAGACGCCGCGGGAGGCCCGGTAGACCGGCCAGTCGTCGGCGTGGATGACGATGGGCCGGTCCAGGTTCGCGTAGTCGAACATGATGGACGAGTAGTCGGTGACCAGGGCGTCGGCGGCCAGGCAGAGCTGCTCGACCGACGGGTGCCGGGACACGTCGATGACCAGGCCCCGGTCGTGGAGTTCGGTCAGGGTCTCGTCGCCGGCGTGGAAGTAGTGGGTGCGGGCCAGCAGTACGAAGTCCGGGCCGAGTTCGCGGCAGACCCGGGCGAGGTCCAGGCGGGGGACGTAGCCCTTCTGGTAGTCGCGCATGGTGGGGGCGTACAGGACGGCGGTGCGGCCGGCCGGGATGCCCAGCGCGGTGCGGGCCGCCTCGACCTCGGCGGCGCCGGCCGTGAAGTAGACGTCGTTGCGCGGGTAGCCCGATTCGAGCTGGCGGAAGGAGGAGGGGTAGACCCGCTCCCAGACCTCCGTCGAGTGCGGGTTGGAGGAGAGGCTGAGGTCCCAGCGGTCGACGCGGTCCAGCAGCCGGCGGAAGCTCATGCCGTTGGCGGAGGCGGGGTAGCGCTGCTGGTCGATGCCCATCTTCTTGAGCGGGGTGCCGTGGTGGGTCTGCACATGCACGGTGCCCGGGCGCTTGACGACGGCGTTGGCGAAGTTGACGTTGTTGATGAGGTACCGGGCGCGGGCCATGGTCCGCCAGTAGCGCCTGGTGCCCGGCACCACGTAGTCCACGTCCTGGGGCACCTGGCCGGTGTCGGCCTTGCGGATCACCCACACCGCGCGGATGTGCGGGGCCAGTTCCTGCTGTTTGTGGAAGATCGCCGCCGGGTTGCAGAGCACTCCCCGGTCCCAGTAGGCCGCGTAGACCGCGAGGTCGGGCTCGACGGGCCGCCGCAGGTGGAAGCGGTACAGCGCCGACTTGAAGCGGGTGGCGGCGGTGCGCCGCGCCTTGCGGCGGCGTCTGGTCAGGTCGCGGTGCGCGCGCGCGGCCCGTTCCCGGGCGCGCAGCCGGGCGTAGCCGCCGCGGGCGAAGGGCCGCAGCTCGGCGGGCGGGACGAACCCGGCGGGCCGGTGCCGGCGGTACCAGGCCACGGCCAGCCGGAAGAACTCGCGGCGCAGCGCGGGCGGGATGCGGTCGGGGTTGTTGAGGCAGAACAGGAAGTGGGCCAGGGCCCGTTCGAAGAGCTGGGGGCGCAGCGCGTCCAGGTGGTCCTTGCCGTCGAGGAAGGCGAAGAGCCGGGTGTACTGGTCGAAGATGACGAAGTGATTGCGGCCGGGGCTGCGGGTGCTGGCGCCGTTGCGGCGCTGCCGGTACTCCAGGACGACCCGGTTGAGGCAGGCGATGCGTTCTGCGGTGAGCATGGTCTTGTACGAGACCAGCGCGTCCTCGTAGATGCCGTCGCTGAAGGCGAACCCGGGGTCGCCCCGGTAGAAGTCGCGGCGGTAGACGCGGTTGGAGGTCATCGCGAAGAGCTTGAGGAACTCGGGCCGTTCGGTGATGCGGAAGACGTCGGTGCCTGCCGAGGCCAGCAGTTCGCCGAACAGGCTCTTCTCGGCGGAGTCCCACCAGTAGGTGCGGACGTGGTCGAAGTAGAGGATGTCCGGGTCCTCGTTCTGTTTGAGCCGGTCGGCGACGGCGTCCAGGGAGCCGGCGGCGAGGGTGTCGTCGCCGTCGAGGAAGAGCAGGTAGTCGCCGGTGGCGGCGGCCGCCCCGGTGTTGCGGGAGGCGCCGACACCGCGGTTGGTGTCGTGATGGACGGCGATGACGCGGGTGTCGCGGGCGGCGTACTCGTCCAGGATGCGGCCGGAGTTGTCGGGCGAGGCGTCGTCGACGGCGATCAGTTCGGTGTCGGGGAACGACTGCGACAGGACCGAGTCGAGGCATTCCCGCAGGTAGCCCTGCACCTTGTGGACCGGGACGATGATGCTGAAGCGGGGCATGGGGGGTTCCTGTTGTGCCGGGGACAGATGGTTCACCGGGATTCACCTCGCGAGGTCATGCCTGCGGATGGACCTCGAAGGGGCTGAGCGTGGGTGCGGGCACACCGCTGGGCGGGCGCGGGGTCAGGGCGCGGGCCCGGTTGGGCGCGGGGGCGGGGCGGCGGTGCGGCAGCGGGATGACGGCGGGCAGGCCGCCGTCCTCGCCGAGGAAGACCCGGCGTACGACGCGTTCGGCGGCGTGCCCGTCGTCGTACGGGCAGAAGCGGGCTCGGAAGGCGGCCCGCAGTTCGGCGGAGCGGGGGCCGCGCCAGGCGTCGCCGGTGAGGATGCCGATCAGTTCGTCCTCGGTGCGGGCGACCGGTCCGGGCGGCTCGGCGACGATGTTGAAGTAGGTGCCCCGGGCGGCCCGGTAGGCCGCCCAGTCCTCGGTGTGCAGCACGATCGGGCGGTCGAGGTTGGCGTAGTCGAACATGATCGACGAGTAGTCGGTGAGCAGTACGTCGGCCGCCAGGCACAGCTCCTCCACCGAGGGGTGCGCGGAGACGTCGATGACGCCCTCGGGCGGGGCCGTCGGCGGGCCGCCCTCGGTCAGGTGGTGCGTGCGCAGCAGGATCACGAAGCCGGGCCCCAGTTCGCGGGCGAGGCGCCGCAGGTCGGCGGGGGTGTGCGAGCCGCGCCGGTAGTCGCGGTGGGTGGGGGCGTACAGCACGGCGGTGGCGTCGGGGGGGATGCCCAGGCCGGCGCGGATGTGCAGTACGTCCTCGGCGGTGGCCCGCTGGAGGACGTCGTTGCGCGGGTAGCCGTATTCGAGGGTGGTGAAGCCGGACGGGTAGGCGCGTTCCCAGGTCAGGGTCGAGTGTCGGTTGGCGGAGACGCTGAAGTCCCAGCGGTCGGCGTGCCGCAGCAGCCGCCCGAAGTCCGTGTCGCGGGCGGCCGCCGGGCGGTCCATCAGGTCCACGCCCATGCGCTTGAGCGGGGTGCCGTGGTGGGTCTGGACGTTGATCTGGCCGGGCCGTTTGGCGTAGCGGTCGGGCAGGTTGACGTTGCTGACCACGTACGTGGCGCGGGCCAGGGCCGTCCAGTAGGCGGCGGAGCCGGGGTGCAGCCGGTGTACGCCCGGGGGGAGGGTGTGGGCGTGCCGGGCGGTGGTGATCCAGGCGGTGCGGATGTGCGGGGCCAGGGCGCGCACGGCGGTTTCGATGGCGGCCGGGTTGCAGGCGTAGCCGCGGTCCCAGTAGGCGCTGAAGACGGCCAGTTCCGGGTCGAGGGGGCGGCGGCGCTGTACGGCGTAGTGGAGCCGGAGGGCGGCGTCGCGCAGCGTGCGGTGGGCCGCGGCCGCCCGGCGGCGCAGGACGCGCCGCAGCCGGCCGGCTGCGCGCAGCACGTCGAAGGTGCGGCGGGCGCCCAGGCCGAGGAGCAGGTGCCGGGCCTGGGTGCGCGCGCCGCCGCCGGCCGGGCGGTAGCGCTTGTGGTACTGCCGGCAGCGGGTGAAGAAGGCGGCGCGCGCGGAGCGCGGCAGCCGTCCGGGGGAGCCGTAGACGGTGGCGAGGTGGGAGGTCATCCGGGCGAAGACGGCGGGGCGCCAGCGGTCCAGGGAGGGGTCGCGGTCGATGTGGCCGAAGACCCGGTCGTACTGGTCGAAGATGTCGAAGTGTCTGCGGCTGGTGGTGCTGAGGATGTTGCCCTGCCGCCGCTGCCGGTAGTTGACGCAGACCCGGTCCAGTACGGCGATGCTGCGGGCGTTGAGCAGTACCGGGTAGGTCCAGGGTGTGTCCTCGTAGTAGCCCGGCGGGAAGGTGAAGCCGCGCCGTTCGACGAACTCCCGCCGGTACGCCTTGTTCCAGGCGACCTGGAGCAGCCGCAGCAGGCCGGGCCGGTCGGCGAGGGTGAAGGTGGGGGGTTCGCCGGGGCGGTGGGCGAGCAGGTCGGCGCGCTGGTTGCGGGTGCTGCGGCCGTCCCAGTAGGTGCGGGCGTAGTCGTAGACCAGTACGTCGGGCTCGTCGGTCTCCTTGAGCCGGTCGGCGACGGCCTGGAGGGAGCCGGGGGTGAGGGTGTCGTCGCTGTCGAGGAAGAGCAGGTAGTCGCCGGTGGCGCGGGAGATCGCGGCGTTGCGGGCCCGGCCGAGGCCGACGTTCTCGGGCAGGTGCAGCACCGTCACCCGCGCGTCACGGACCGCGAACTCGTCGAGGATGCCGCCGCTCGCGTCGGGCGAGCAGTCGTCGACGGCGAGCAGCTCGAAGTCGGAGAAGCTCTGTCCGAGGACCGACTCCATGCACTCGTGCAGGTATGCCTGCACCTTGTAGGCGGGCACGATGACGCTGAAGCGGGTCAAGGCACATCCGTAACGTCGGCAGCGGGCACGGAGCGGGCTGCGCCGGTTATAGGATGAGCTGCGACGTACGCGGCGTGTGCCCGTTATATTCCGGGCAACGCCGCGAACGGTGATCTGGTTACGGCTACTTCACGGCTCCGGCCATCACCCCGGAGACGAACTGCCTTTGGAAGGCGAAGAATACGATCAGCGGAACAACCATCGACACGAACGCGCCCGGCGCGAGGACGTCGATGTTGTTGCCGAACTGGCGTACCTGCTGCTGGAGTGCGACCGTCAGCGGCTGGGAGTCGCCGTTGGTGAAGATCAGCGCCACCAGCATGTCGTTCCACACCCACAGGAACTGGAAGATGCCCAGCGAGGCGATGGCCGGCCCGCCCAGCGGCATCACCACGGTGGCGAACAGCCGCAGCTCGCCCGCCCCGTCCAGGCGTGCCGCCTCCAGCAGTTCGCGGGGGATCTCCGCGAAGAAGTTCCGCAGCAGGAAGATCGCGAACGGCAGCCCGAAGCCGACGTGGAAGATCACCACCCCGACGATGCTGCCGAAGATCCCGAGGTCGCGGAACAGGCTCACGATGGGGATCAGCGCGATCTGGACCGGCACCACCAGCAGCCCCACCACCAGCAGGAACCACCAGTCCCGGCCGGGGAAGTCCAGCCAGGCGAAGGCGTAGCCGGCGAGCGAGCCGATCACCACCACCAGCAGGGTCGCCGGGACGGTGATCAGGATGGTGTTGAGCAGTGACGAGGTGACGGCGTCATTGCCCAGCAGCTGGTGGTAGTTGGCGAAGGTCAGCTGCGCCGGTTCGGTGAACACCGTCCACCAGCCGGTCGCCCCGATGTCCGACGGGCCCCGGAAGGACGAGACCAGCAGGCCGATCGTCGGCATCAGCCAGAACAGCGCGACCAGGATCAGGAAGACCCGCATCACCCCGCCGCCGGCGCGGCCGGCCAGCCGTGCGGCGGCGCCGCCTTTCGCGGACGGCGGCGCCGGCGGTGAAAGCGGTGCGGACGGCGCCGGTGGCGAAGTCATCGTCATCTGCCCTTCCTCTCCCTGCGGATACGGCGGATGTTGACCACCATCACGGGCACCACGAGCAGCAGCAGGACCACGCCGATCGCACTGGCCGCCCCCTGGTCGTTGCCCCCGCCGAAGGAGGACAGATACAGCTGCAGCGCCAGCACGTTGGCGTCCGGCTGGGACGGCTCGGGCGCGATGATGAAGACCAGGTCGAAGATCTTCAGTACGTTGATCATCAACGTGACCAGCACCACCACGAGCACCGGCGCCAGCAGCGGCACCGTCACCCTGCGGAAGACCTGCCACTCGTTGGCGCCGTCCACCCGGGCCGCTTCGAGCAGTTCGCGCGGCAGCCCCGCCAGCCCGGCCGCGATCAGCACCATCGCGAAGCCCGCCCACATCCACAGGTACGAGCCGATGATGGCCGGGGTGACCAGGGACGGGCCCAGCCAGTCGATGCCGTTGTACGGCTGTGCGAAGTTCGAGGCGGGCAGCCGCAGCCGGGCCCCGTCGGCGGACTCCGGGAGCGAGAAGGTGCCGTCCGCGCCGGAGGTGGCGGTGGCCACGACCCGGCCGTCCCGGACCGCCTCCACCCGGACACCCCTGAGGGCCTTCTCACCCGCGCCGATCTTCCCGAAGCCGCCGGCCTGGCCCGGGGTGAAGTCCAGCCACACGGTGCCGGTCACCCCCGGGCCCGGGTCGGCGGCGCGGGCGTCCCGCGTCCCGGCCGGCAGCTTGGCGGCCGCGATGCCGATCAGCGGCAGGGCGACCGGGGTCCCGGCCCGCACGGTGGCCCCGGTGGTGAACGAGCCGCCCGCCGACTTCGTCAGCGGCCCGCCGTCGCGCGCCCCGGCCCCCGGATAGGCCGAGGACCCGGAGAAGGTGTCGTGCACGCCGACCACCACCGCGTTGGCCACGCCCCGGGCCGGGTCCTGCTCGTACACCAGCCGGAAGATGATCCCGGCCGCCAGCATCGAGATCGCCATCGGCATGAAGACGACCAGCTTGAACGCGGTGCCCCAGCTGACCCGTTCGGTCAGCACCGCGAAGACCAGCCCGAGCGCGGTGGCCAGCACCGGGGCCACCACCACCCAGACCGCGGTGTTCTTCAGGGCGGTCAGGGTGCTGTCGTCGCTGAAGACCGAGCCGTAGTTGTCCAGCCCGACGAAGCCGCCGCCCGCGGCGTCGTACAGGCTGCGCCGGACGGTGTACCCGATCGGGTACACCACCAGCGCGCCCAGCAGCACGAGGGCGGGCAGCAGGAACAGCGCCGCCACCCACAGGCGGGTGCGGGTGACGCTCCTGCGGCTCTTCGGTACGGGTGCGCTCGCAGCCGTGGTGGCCATCTGCGCCCGCCTCAGCTGTTCGCGTACGCCTTGGCGGCGTCCGCTTCCAGCGAGGACTGGGTGCCCGCGATGTCCTTCGGGTTCTTCAGGAAGTCCTGCAGATCCTTCCACTCGCCCTTGCCGTCGGTGCCGCCGAACGCGGCCGGCGCCTGGTCGGACATGTCGAAGCGGAAGTCGTCGCCCGCCGCGATCAGCGACTTGGCGATGGCCCGCGACACGTCGTCCGGATAGGCGGACAGCTCCAGCGACTTGTTGGGGGACAGGAAGCCGCCCGACGACGCCCAGATCCTCGCCGCGTCGGCCGAGGCCAGGAAGGTCAGCAGGGCCTGCGCCCCCTTGGAGTCCTTCAGCGCCACCGCGACGTCACCGCCGCTGACCACCGGCGCCTTCCCGTCGTCCACGGCCGGGAAGGGGAACACCTTGGCGTCCGTACCGACCTTGGCCTTGGTGTTCGCCGAGATGAACGCCGACACGAAGTCGCCCTCGTAGACCATCGCCGCCTTGGCGGGGCTGCCGGTGAAGGTCTGCGTCACCGACTTGGGGAAGTCGGTCTGCAGCGCGCCGCGGGCGCCGCCCACCACCAGGTTCTTGTTGCCGAAGAGCTTGCCGAGAGTGGTCAGCGCCTGCTTGACCGAGGGATCGGTCCACTTGATCTTGTGCTCGGCGAGCTGGTCGTACTTCTGCGGGCCGGCCTGCGACAGGTACACGTTCTCGAACCAGTCGGTGAGCGTCCAGCCGTTGGCCCCGCCGACCGACACCGGGCCGGTGCCGGAGGCGTAGAGCGTGTCGGCGGTCGTGAGGAACTCGTCCCAGCTCGTGGGGGTGCTCTTGATCCCCGCGGTGTCGAACGCCGCCGTGTTGTACCAGACCAGCGACTTGTTCGCGGCCTTGGCGTAGACGCCGTACTGCTTGCCCTTGTAGGCGCCGAGGTCCTGCCAGCCCTGGGAGAAGTTCTTGGACAGCTGTGCCTGCGCGGCGCTGCCGGCCTCCTTGAGCCAGCCCTTCGCCGCGAACTGCCGCAGCACGCCCACCTGGGGGAGGAACGCCACGTCCGGCGGCTGACCGCCCTGGATCTTCGTACCGAGGAAGGTGGAGGTGTTGTCGCCGGTCGGCACGAACTTCACGGTCGCGCCCGTCCGCTTCTCGAACTCGTCGAGCACCTTGACGAAGTTCTTCTGCTCCGGCCCCGTCCACACGGCCGCCACTTCGAGCTTCTGCCCCGTGAGGCTGGGCAGTTCGAGTCCGCCCGCGCTCGAACCGCCGTTCTTCGCGGGTGTCCTGTCGTCACCTCCGCCGCAGCCCGCGGCTCCCGCTGTCAGCGTGGCAGCTGCCACGACACCGATGATCACTGTGCGCGTGCGCCTGCTGGATGTGTGCATGTGCCTTGCCATCCCCTCAGCGCGGATCAGCGCCCCACGCGACGGCAGCCCCGGTCCCGGCGGTGTCAGCTGCGCCGGGCGTCCCGTCCCCGCGTTGTCCGCTTCGCGTTCCGCGTCAGTCCTACGCCCTGGCTCTTGAGCGCCGCAATAGCGCGTCCGCGCGGGGGTGTTGGATCGTGACCCGGATGTGACCCGTCAGCTCTGCCGGGCCTGCGCGAGCGTGCCGTCGGAGCGGAGCACATAGACCGTCAGCCGGTCGCCGGACGCGGCCACCCCGGCGGCCGAGGCGGTGCCGGACGGCAGCTGCGCCAGGGACCAGTCACCGGCGGTACGGACGGCCTCGGTCAGGCCGGAGCCGTCGGAGGCGGGGGCGTAGACATGGAGGGCGGAGCCCACGGCGGCCGGTTCGGGGCGGCCGGTGGTGTCGAGCCCCTCGACCACCTCCGACGGGCGCCACGCGCCGTTGACGTAGGACAGCCGCAGCACGGCGCCGTCGGCCTTGCGGACGACGAAGGCGTCCAGCGAGCCCTTGCGCAGCGAGACCAGCCCGGGGGCGGAGGTGATCCTGCCCGCCGTGGGCACCAGGGCCCAGGCGTTCCAGCGGCCGTCGACCAGGGAGGCGGTGACGAGGTCGCCGCCGACCCGGCCGACGAGGTCGATACGGCCGGGCTCGGAGGAGGCGGCGGCGGGAGCGGAGTCGAACTCGGTGCGCTGGTCGACCTGGTACCAGCCGCCCCAGCCGGCGGCGGTGAGCGTACGGCGGTACAGCAGGTGGTCGGTGCCCAGCGCGAACAGGTCCAGGCTGCCGCTGCTCGCGGAGACCACGGCCGGGTCGTCGGACACGCTTATCCCGGTGAGCCGGTGCCAGCCGCCGTCGTAGTACCAGACGCTGCGGTCCGCGCCCCGGGCGAAGACATACGTGGTCCCGGCGTGGTTCACCGCCCGTGGTCCGCCGGTCAGCCTGACCCCCGGTGACGGCAGGGCGCGGAAGCCGGACCACTTCGACACCACGGCCGCGGTATCGGTGGTCGTGGTGGTCTGCGCCGAGTCGACCGCGCCCTGCGGCGAGGCCGCGCCGGCGGCCGGCGCCGTGGGGGTGCCGCTGGGCCGGTCCTCGCGGCTGGTGGAGCCGGAGCCGTTGTCGTCGCTGCCACCGGAGGCGGCGGCCCAGCCGCCGATCCCGGCGGCGACCAGCGCGGCAGCGGCGGCGGCCCCGAGCTTGACCCGGCGCCGGCGCAGGCTGTCCTGCGCTCCGGCGCGGTGCCGGTGCCGGGGGGCGCCCGGGGGTGCGGGGGCCCGGCCTGCGGCCAGCTCCTGCGCGGTGGGGAGCTTGATGCTGGTGTGGGTGTCGCGGGTGGAGTCGGGCGCGGCCCCCCGGACCAGGGGCACGGCGCCGCGCCGGCCGGGCGGCTCGTAGGGCTCCGCGTCGAAGTCGACCTCGTACAGGTCGCCGCCCACCGGCTCGGGCGCGTCGTGCGGCGCGTCGACGTCGATCACCGGCAGCCCGGCCAGCTGGGGCAGCAACTCGCGCAACTGGGCAGCCAGTTCGCTCGCCTTGAGCCGCGAGGCCGGGGCCTTGGCCAGGCACTGGGCGAGCAGCTGCCACAGCTCGTCCGGCAGATCGGGCAGCGGCGCCACGGACTCGGTGACATGGCGGCGCAGTACGGCGCCGGGGTGGCCGCCGCCGAAGGGCGTGAACCCCGCGATGAGTTCGTACAGGACGGTGGCGAGGGCGTAGATGTCGACGGAGGCGCGGGGCGGCAGGCCCTCGATGATCTCGGGGGCGAGGTAGTCGGGCGTGCCGATGATGCGGGTCGCGCGGGTGCGGCGCGGGGAGTCCACCAGCCGCGCGATGCCGAAGTCGGTGAGGAGGGCGGGCGGGGCGCCGCCCGGTCCGGGCGGCGCGGCCGAGTCCAGGAGTACGTTCTCGGGCTTGACGTCGCGGTGCACGACCCCGGCGGCGTGCGCGGCGGCCAGCCCGTCGGCGACGTCGGCGGCGATGGCCACGGCCGCCTCGGGGGTCAGCCGGTGCTCACGCTCCAGCCGCGAGCGCAGGTCCGTACCCCGGACCAGGTCCATCACCAGGGCGAGGTCGCTGCCGTCGACGACCAGGTCGCGGATGCCGACGATGTGCGGGTGGTCCAGCGACAGCAGGGCGGTGCGCTCCTGCACGAAGCGGCCGACGAGGTCCTGGTCGGAGGCGAGGTCCTCGCGCAGCAGCTTGATCGCGACGGGCCCGTCGGGACCCTCGCCCAGCCATACCGTCCCGGCGGAACCCCGCCCCAGCACCTGGTGGGCGGTGTACCGGCTGCCGATCTTCCGTGCCAAGGCTGCTTCGACTCCTCCGACGATCCGTCGTGTTGGCGACAAAGCTACGCGGATGAGAGCCGATTGGGGGAACGAGTCGGGGGCGACTGTGGCTTCTGCGGGAGAAATCACCCTCTGGAAGTCGACAAATCTCCAACCTCGGGTGCTCTACGGCCCTCCGCCGGGGCCGCCGCCGGCCGCGTCACCGATCGAGGACGCCCAGTCCCAGGCCTGGTGGACCCAGTGGCTCACGCTGTCCCAGAGCCCCTTGCCGGTGTTGAACCAGCCCTGCAGCGGGCCGACGTACCAGGCCAGCAGGAAGATGGCGGCCAGCACCAGGATCATGGTGAAGCAGCCCTTGAGGCAGCCCAGACCAGGGATCTTCATCGGGTTCGCGCCGCGCTGCCGCGGCTCCCTGCGCGGGGCCGGTTCGGGGGCGGCCGGGCGCTGCGGCTCGTACCGCTGGGGCTGGGGCTGCTGGTAGCGGGGCTGCTGCTGCTGGGGCGGCGGCTGCTGGTAGCGGGGCTGCTGGGGTGGCTGCTGCCGCCGCTGGGGCTGCTGCTGGTACTGCGGCGGGGGCTGGTGCTGCGGTTGGTGCTGCGGTTGGGGCTGGGGCTGGTGTTGCGGCTGCTGCTGGGCGTACCCCTGCGGCTGGGCACTCTGCTGGGGTGGCTGCTGCTGCGGCGGCTGCTGCGGCGCGGCCTGACGGCGGGGACGGCGGCGCAGCGGGTCCTGGCTGGGATCGAGGTACTGGACCTCGGTCTGCTCGGCCCGGTTCCGGGCGGCGTTGAGCTGGGACTCCCAGGGGTGCGGGCCCTGCGGCGGCTGCTGCCCGGCCTGCTGTGGAGGACCGTCCGGCATCGGCGGCATGACCCGCGTCCCGTCGGGGGCGGCCGCGGGCAGCACGCTGGTGGCCGCGTTCATGTCGTGCATGTCGTTCATGTCGTACGACGAGGGCTGCTGATGGGAGAGCACCTGCGTGGGGTCCGCGGACCCCGGCGGAACGAGCCGGCTGTCCGGGACGGTGGCAGGCGACAGGTCGGGCCCGAGCAGCGCGCCGACCGCGAACGCGGCCTCGGCTGCGTCCGGACTCGCGTGCACCCCGATGCCGGCCGCCACGACCCGCAGGGCGCGGGCCAGGCTCTCGGCGCTGGGGCGCTCCTCGGGCTCCTTGCGCAGGCAGCGTGCGATGACCGTCCACAGCGGCTCGGGCACGGTCGAGGGGCGGCGCGGCTCCTCGGTCAGGTGCTGGTGCAGCACCTCGATCGCGCTGTCGCCGCGGAACGGCGCCCGGCCGGTCAGCAGCTCGTACATCAGGATGCCGGCACCGTAGATGTCGACGGCCGAGGTCTGCGGCCGGCCCTGCGCGGCCTCGGGGGCCACATAGGCGGGCGTGCCGACGAACTCGTGCGTGCGCGTGACGCCGGGGGAGTCGGCGAGCCGGGCGATGCCGAAGTCGGTGAGCATCGGGTGCATCTGCGGGCTGCCGTCGGCGCCGGTGACCGTGGCGAGCAGGACGTTCGCGGGCTTGAGGTCGCGGTGCACCACCCCGTCCGCGTGGCTGGCGGCGAGCGCGTCGGCGACGGCGGCGGTGAGCAGCGCGGCGCCGACCGGGCTGAACGGGCCGTTCTCGCGCACGTAGCGGTAGAGGTCGGGGCCGTCGACCAGATCCATCACCAGGGCGAGCAGATCGCCCTCGACGACGAGGTCGCGGACCTTGACGATGTGCGGATGCGTGAGCCGGACCAGCACCGCGCGCTCGCGCAGGAACCGCATCACGATGTCCGGGTCGCTCGCGAGCTCTTCCTTGAGCACCTTGATCGCGACAGCCTTGCCGAAGTTCTCCCCGGGTTCGCACACCTGGGACCGCCACACGGTGCCCGTGGCACCGCGCCCGAGCGGTTCCTCCAGTACGTATTTGCTGCCTACCGGCCGCACGATCTGCGCTCCCTGGTCCGTGGCCTTTCCGGCCCACTGTAGTGCCGCGACCTGAGAGGTACCCGGCTTCTCACGCGGCACGGCCCCGGGGATTGGGACGCGGGGTACGGTCGCCTGGTTGCCCGTTCCGGCCAGGAACCGATCATCCAAGATCATTTTTATGGAGACCGGCGGCGGCTTGTCGGTGGCTAGTGGGAGTATGCGGTAGCGCGGTGTCCTCGGGACACCGCTCCCGAGCAGAAGGGACGCGAACGCCGATGCGGATCCGGCTGACCGTTCTCGGGCCGCGCAGCGGCCGCGCAGCACGCTCCTACGACGTGCTCGTCACCGCCCCCGCGGGCACGCCGCTCGGGGCCGTGGCAGGCGCGCTCGCCTCCGGCTCCGGATCCGGGCAGCCCGCGCGCGCCTCCGGTTCCACGCCCGCGCTCTACGCCGGCACCGACCGGCTCGACCCGGCCACCGCCGTACTGGGCGTGCCGCCGCTGGTCGACGGCGCGGTGCTGTCCCTGCACGCCCCCGCCGACCAGCACGCCGGCCCGCGCCCCGGCACCCCGTCGGCCGCCCGGCTGCACGTCGTCGGCGGCCCGGACGCGGGCGGGGTGCACCTGCTCCAGGGCGGCCGGGCCCGGGTGGGCCGGTCGGCCGACGCCGATGTCGCGCTGGACGACCCCGACGTCTCCCGGCTGCACTGCGTCGTGACGGTTGACCCCGAGGGCCGGGTCACCGTCGCCGACCTCGGCTCCACGAACGGCACCCGGGTGGACGACCGCCCGGTCGACGTCCACCCGGCGCCCTTCCCGCCGGGGGCGCTGCTGCGCGTCGGCGAGTCCTCGCTGCGGCTGGAGCCCTCCCCTCCCGGCTCCCCCGTGCCGCCCCCGCCCGCCTCCGTCCCGGCCATCCCCGACGGCGAGGGGTACCTGCGGGTCTCGCTGCCCCCGACGGCCTGGGCCGAGCGGGTACCGCCCGCGGTGGAGCGGTCCGCCGGGCCGGCGACGGGCGGCGCCCCGGTGGCCCGGGCCCTGGCCCCGGGCGCGGCGCCCGCCGCACCGTCCGCGCCGCCGGTGCCGCCCGGCCCGCCGGACGCGGCCCACTGGCAGCCCGCGCAGCCCGCGCCTTCCGGCCCCGCCGGCCCTGCCGGGAGCGACGACGCGGATCGGACCCGGGTCGTACGGCTGCCCCAGCAGCAGTCACAGCAGCAGTCGCAGTCGCAGCAGCAGCGCTCGCCGCGCGCCATGGCCGGAGCCATAGGCGCCTGGGCCCGGAAGCTGACCGCCGCCCGGCCGCCCGTCGCGGACGGCCCGGCCCCGGCCCAGGACCCCGCGAGGCCGGCCGCCGAAGCAGCCGCGCTGCGCGAGCGCTGGCCCGACCCCGCGACCGTCCTGCTGACCGCCCTCGGCCCCGGACCGCGTCTGTGGGAGCGCGCCCCTGGCCATCCGGACGCGCTGACGGTCCGGCTCGGCACCGCCGACCTGCCCGCCGAGGACGGCTTCGGCATGCTCCCGGCCGTGCCCTTCACCATCGACCTGCGCGATCCGCACACCTATGTACTCGGCCTGGCCGGCCCCCGCCCCCGGCTGTCCGGCCTGGCCCGGTCGGTCCTGGCCCAGCTTGCCGCGCTGCACGCGCCCTCGGTCCTGGAAGTCGTCCTCGTCAGCGCCGACCGGGCCCGCCCCGCCGAACAGCGGGCCGACGAGTGGGCCTGGCTCAACTGGCTGCCGCATCTGCTCCCCGCCCATGGACAGGACTGCCGGCTGCTCACCGCGCTCGACCGCGAACAGGCCGAGGCCCGTACCGCCGAGCTGGTCAGGCGGTGCGAGGAGGGACCGCTCGGTTCCGGCTGGGCCTCGGCGGAACCGGCCGCCGTCGCCGCCGCGGCCGCCCGGCGCGAGGGTCCGTACACCCTGCTCGTGGTGGACGGCGACCCCGGCTCGGCGTATCTGCGCGAGGCGGTCGAGCGGATCGCGGCCGCCGGCCCCTCGGTGGGCGTCCATGTGCTCTGTCTCGCCGAGACCTCGGACCGGCTGGCCGCCGAGTGCGGTGTGCTGGCCATCCTCGACGGCGAGGTGGCCACCACCCTGCGCATCGAGCCGCACGGCCCGGACCGGCTCACGCTGGACGCGGTGTCCTCCGCCTGGGCCGAGCGGTTCGCCCGCGCCCTGGCGCCGCTGCGGGAGGGGGACGCGGCCCTGCCCCGGGCGACACGTCCCGTGCTGCCAACGGCCGCCCGGCTGCTGGACGAGCTGGATCTCGCCCTGGCCACACCGGCCAAGATCTCCGCCCGCTGGGCTGCCGCCGTCTCCGGCCCCGCGGCCGCCGCCGGCACCGCCACGGCCGTCCTGGGCGCGGGGCCCGAGGGCCGGGTCACCATCGACCTGGTCGCCGAGGGCCCGCACCTGATGGCGGGCGGGGCCGCCGGCTCCGGCAAGACCGAGCTGCTCCGTTCGCTGGCCGCCGCCCTGGCCGCCGCCGAACGCCCCGACCGGCTGGGGCTGGTTCTGGTCGACGGCGCCGGCACCGAACGCGGCGAGGGGCTGCGGGCCTGCACCGACCTGCCCCATGTGTCGACGTATCTGTCCGCCTCGGACCCGGTGCGGATGCGGGAGTTCGCCCAGGCCCTGTCCGCCGAGCTCAAGCGCCGGGACGCCCTGCTCGCCGGGGCCGACTTCGGCCAGTGGCACGCCGCCCGCCGCGCCGTCGTCCCGCGCCAGGCCGACGGCGGACGCAAGCCCTCCGCCCAGGGCGCGCTGAAGGTGCAGACCCGCACCGCCACCCCGCTGCCCCGCCTCGTCGTGGTCGTCGACGACTTCGACGCCCTGGTCGCCCCCGCCCTCGGCAGCACCGGGCGGCCCGCCGCCGGCTCCGTCGTACGGGCCCTGGAGGCCGTCGCCCGCGACGGCGGACGCCTCGGCGTCCACCTCGTCGCCGCCACCGGCCGCCCCGAGCGCACCACCGGTACGGACGCGGACGACGCCGCCCGGCTGCGGATCGCCCTTCGCACGGAGGAGGCCGAGTCCGCGACCCTGCTCGTCCATGTGGACGACCCGGCGGGCCTGGACGAATCCGTCCCCGGCCGCGGCTATCTGCTGCGCCCCGGCGGCGGTGTGACCACCTTCCAGACGGGCCGCATCAGTGCCCGCATCCCGCGCACCGCCACCCTGCGGCCCACCGTCGTCCCCCTGGAATGGGAACGGATGGGCGACCCCCCGACCCGGCGTCCGGTCCGGGAACTGGGCAATGGTCCGACCGATCTGGCCCTGCTCGCCAGTGCCTTGCAGCGCGCCGCGGAATCCGCGGGCGCGGAGACCGCCCCGCCCCTGCTGTGAGATCCCGGCCGGGACGGTGCGGTACCCGCCGAGGGAGCCGAACGGCGGCGGACCGGTACCCTGGGGGGCGTGGCAGTCGTGGATGTATCCGAAGAGCTGAAGTCCCTCTCATCGACCATGGGGTCGATCGAGGCCGTCCTGGACCTCGACAAACTGAGGGCCGACATCGCCGTGCTCGAGGAGCAGGCCGCGGTCCCGTCCCTGTGGGACGACCCGGAGGCGGCGCAGAAGATCACCAGCAAGCTCTCGCACCTCCAGGCGGAGGTGCGCAAGACCGAGGCCCTGCGTTCCCGGATCGACGACCTCGAAGTCCTCTTCGAGCTCGCCGAGGGCGAGGACGACCCGGACACCCTGGCCGAGGCCGAGGCCGAGCTGGAGTCGGTGAAGAAGGCGCTGGACGAGATGGAGGTCCGCACCCTCCTGTCCGGCGAGTACGACGCCCGTGAGGCCCTGGTCAACATCCGTGCCGAGGCGGGCGGTGTGGACGCCGCGGACTTCGCCGAGCAGCTGCAGCGCATGTACCTGCGCTGGGCCGAGCGTCACAACTACTCCACCGAGGTCTACGAGACCTCCTACGCCGAAGAGGCCGGCATCAAGTCGACCACCTTCGTGATCAAGGCGCCCTACGCCTACGGCACCCTCTCCGTCGAGCAGGGCACCCACCGCCTGGTGCGCATCTCGCCCTTCGACAACCAGGGCCGCCGCCAGACCTCCTTCGCGGGCGTCGAGGTGCTCCCCGTCGTCGAGTCCAGCGACCACGTCGACATCGACGAGACCGAGCTGCGCATCGACGTCTACCGCGCCTCCGGCCCCGGCGGCCAGGGCGTCAACACCACCGACTCCGCGGTCCGCATCACCCACCTGCCCACTGGCATCGTGGTCTCCTGCCAGAACGAGCGCTCCCAGATCCAGAACAAGGCCAGCGCCATGAACGTCCTGCAGGCCAAGCTCCTTGAGCGCCGCCGCCAGGAGGAGCAGGCACTGATGGACTCCCTCAAGGGCGACGGCGGCAACTCCTGGGGCAACCAGATGCGTTCCTACGTCCTGCACCCGTACCAGATGGTCAAGGACCTGCGCACCGATCACGAGGTCGGCAACCCCCAGGGCGTCCTGGACGGCGACATCGACGGTTTCCTGGAAGCGGGCATTCGCTGGCGCAAGCAGCAGGAACAGGCCGCACGGGACTGAACCGGCCCATATCGCCATCGGCAACTGCCGCCCATTGGGCGGCAGTTGCCGTTTTAGGTCACAGCCCCATAAGTAAGTGGGCGGCATAGCGCGCCAATTCAGGCATTACGTGTGCAATGACCTTGACTCGGCTGTGAAAAATGGGAAGGGTGGGCCCCGGCATGCGTATGACTGGGGCGTGAGCGAACGGGGGCGAGCGGACCGTCAAAGGTCCGGGTACTCGCACGCCCCGTGATGGATGCTCCCCTGTGCACGCTGCTCCGTATGACTAATCAGCTACTGGGGGTAGTTGCCAGATGAGCAAGAAGAACACCCGGCTGCGTGTGGCGCGAATAGCCGCCGCCGCCGTGATCGCGGCAGGGGCCTCGCTGACGGCCGCAGGTGCCGCGCAGGCTGTGGGTATCAATGTCGGACTCGGTGGCGTCAGTGCCTCCGTCGACGTGGACGGCGACTCGGACGGTACGACGACGGGCGTCACCGCGGGCACGACCGAGGGTACGACCGGTGACACGTCCACCACGGGTGACACGTCCACCACGGGTGACACCAGCACGACCGGTGACACCAGCACCACGGGCGACACGTCCACCACGGGCGACACCAGCACCACCGGTGACACGTCCACCACGGGTGACACCAGCACGACCGGTGACACCAGCACCACGGGCGACACGTCCACCACGGGCGACACCAGCACCACCGGTGACACGTCCACCACGGGTGACACCAGCACGACCGGTGACACCAGCACCACGGGCGGTGACGACTCCACCAGCGGTGGTGGCGACTCCACCTCCGGTTCGTCGACCAGTGGTTCCTCGTCCTCCGGCACGTCCGGCTCGTCGAGCTCCTCCGGTTCCACCACCGGCGGTTCCTCGTCCTCCGGCACGTCCGGCTCGTCGAGCTCCTCCGGTTCCACCACCGGCGGCGACGACAGCGGCACCTGCACCCTCGACGGGGACAGTGTGAGCTGCGCGGACAACACCGGCACCGACAACGTCGGCTCCAACGAGGTCGTCACCCAGGGTGACACCAAGGAGGAGCTCGCCGAGACCGGTGCGGGCGAGACCCTGTTCCTGCTGGTCGGCGCCGCCACCATGATCGCCGGCGGTGTCGGCTTCCGTCTCATGCCGCGCATGGTCGGCGGCCGGGGCAACATCGCCGCCTGACCGCGACAGCGGTACGGCTCGCGGCAGCGGTAGTACGTACACGGAGGGCCCGGGGCGCTTGCAAGCGCTTCCGGGCCCTCCGTGTACGTACGGGGGCTTCGGTGTTCCGTCGGTCGCCGGGTTGTCGGGCCGGTCAGACCGCAGCGGCCTCGTGGACGGCCCAGACCACGGCCAGTAGCGCCACGAGCAGGGCTATCAGCGTCGCCGGCGTCAGGGACGCGAACGGATTGTCCTGGTGGAGGCGGGCGCGCTCGGCGCGGCACACCGCGCAGCGACCCTCGCTGACGGGGCCGGCGCAGTTGGCGCACACCAGATGATCGCAGGTCATGCGGCTCCTCCTTCGTCCGTCCAACGCGTCAGGGACCTTGGAGGTTCCTTCGGGTCCGCCTTCCACTGTGCCAGGTTCCGGGTCGTTCGGCGCGGCCCACGGGAATCCACCCGACTCCGCACGGTGACAGATGAGGCCAATGCCTGTTTCGTCCCCCTGTGGCCGGTGAATAAACCGGCCAACCCCGGACGCGGACTGCGCGTGACAACGCCGTTCGCGTAAGGTCGCCTCCGTTCCCCTGTAACCGGAGTGCGAACGTGATCCGATTCGACAACGTCACCAAGACCTACCCCAAGCAGAACCGTCCTGCACTTCGGGACGTTTCGCTGGAGATCGAGAAGGGTGAGTTCGTCTTCCTGGTGGGCTCCTCGGGCTCCGGGAAGTCGACCTTCCTGCGGCTGATCCTGCGCGAGGAGCGCACGGACACCGGCGCCGTCCATGTGCTCGGCAAGGACCTGGCCCGGCTGTCCAACTGGAAGGTGCCCCAGATGCGCCGCCAACTGGGCACCGTGTTCCAGGACTTCCGTCTGCTGCCCAACAAGACCGTCGCCGAGAACGTGGCGTTCGCGCTGGAAGTCATCGGCAAGCCGCGCGGCACGATCCGCAAGACGGTCCCCGAGGTGCTCGACCTGGTCGGCCTCGGCGGCAAGGAGGACCGGATGCCGGGCGAGCTGTCCGGCGGTGAGCAGCAGCGTGTCGCGATCGCCCGGGCCTTCGTCAACCGCCCGATGCTGCTGATCGCGGACGAGCCGACCGGAAACCTCGACCCGCAGACCTCGGTCGGCATCATGCGGCTCCTGGACCGGATCAACCGCACCGGCACCACCGTGGTGATGGCCACCCACGACCAGAACATCGTCGACCAGATGCGCAAGCGCGTCATCGAGCTGGAGAAGGGCCGACTGGTGCGCGACCAGTCGCGCGGCGTCTACGGCTACCAGCACTGACCGACCAGTAAAGGGACATCATGCGCGCCCAGTTCGTGCTCTCGGAGATCCGCGTCGGTCTCCGGCGCAACCTCACCATGACCTTCGCGGTGATCATCTCCGTGGCCCTTTCGCTCGCCCTGGCCGGCAGCGCGCTGCTCGCCAACAAGCAGGTGGGCTCGATGAAGGGCTACTGGTACGACAAGGTCCAGGTATCGATCTTCCTCTGCAACAAGAACGACGCGAAGAGCGACCCCAACTGCACCAAGGGCGCCGTCACGGAGGAGCAGAAGAAGCAGATCAAGGTGGACCTGAAGAAGCTCGCCGTGGTCGATACGGTCTTCTACGAGTCGTCCGAGGACGCGTACAAGCACTACAAGGAGCAGTTCAAGGACTCCCCGCTGGTCGACTCGCTCACCCCGGACCAGATGCAGGAGTCCTACCGGGTCAAGCTGAAGGACCCGACGAAGTTCGAGGTCGTCGCGAGCGCCTTCAACGGCCGTGACGGCGTCCAGGAGGTCCAGGACCAGCGCAAGCTGCTGAACAACCTGTTCAACCTGCTCAACGGCATGACGTACGTCGCCTGGGCGGTCGTGGTGTTCATGCTGCTGATCGCGCTGCTGCTGATCGTCAACACGGTCCGCATCTCGGCCTTCAGCCGCCGCCGTGAGACCGGCATCATGCGGCTGGTCGGCGCGTCCAGCTTCTATATCCAGATGCCGTTCATCATGGAGGCGGCCTTCGCGGGTGTGGTCGGCGCCGGGCTCGCCAGCGTCATGCTGCTGGTCGGCCGGTACTTCCTGATCGACCACGGCCTGGCCCTCTCGGAGAAGATCACCCTGATCGACTTCCTCGGCTGGGGCGACGTCATCGCGGTGCTGCCGCTGGTCTTCGTGGCGGGTGTCCTGATCCCGGCCTTCGCGGCGTTCATCGCGCTGCGCAAGTACCTCAAGGTCTGATTCCCGCCAAGAGCGAATTACGGCCAACTTCCCAACGTGCCGTATACCGACCGCTTCTGGCCTAGACTGCCCGTCGTGTTCGGACCGTGCCTGTCAGCCCGGCCCCGCGGCTTCCGCCGCGGGGCGGCCCTGACGTTGGTCTTCGGGGCGGTGCTGGCCACCGGGGCCGCGACCGGCTCCTTCGGTGAGACCACCCGCGTCGTCACGGCCCGGGCGGCCGGCACCGACGAGATCGCCAAGGCCATCGACAACGGCAAGGTCGGCCCGCAGGCGGCGCAGGCCCTGGTCAGCCGTAGTGGCGACCGCTGGTCGGCCTTCTACACCGCACAGGAGTACGAGGGCTTCCAGCAGTCCCTGGACGGCCGGTACGTGGGCGTCGGCCTGTGGGTGCGGCGCAAGGGCGACGGCCGGATAGTGATCGCCCGGGTACAGGACGACAGCCCCGCGGCCGGCGCCGGCATCCGGGCCGGCGACCGGATCCAGACCATCGACGGGGTCGAGGTCACCGGCCGCGCCGTGACCCAGGTCGTCGCCAGACTGCGCGGCAGCGGCAGGGCGGGCACCTCCGTACGGCTCGGTCTGCGGCGCGACGGCCGCTCCTGGGACGCGGCGCTGCACCGCGCCCTGCTGCCGGCCGAGACGGTCACCGTCCGCCGCCTCGCGCACGGCGTCACCTCCGTCAAGATCGACGCCTTCACCAAGGGCGTCGGAACCCGGGTGCGCGAGGCGATCCGCGACAGCGGCAAGGCCGGCACGCCGGCGCCCACCGGCTTACTCCTGGATTTGCGCGGCAACTCCGGCGGCCTGGTCACCGAGGCCGTCTCCGTCGCCTCCGACTTCCTGGACGGCGGCCTGGTGGCCACGTACGACGTCCACGGCAAGCAGCGCTCCCTGTACGCGGACACCGGCGGCGACACCAGGATCCCGCTGGTGGTACTGGTCGACGGTGGCACCATGAGCGCCGCCGAACTGCTCAGCGGCGCCCTCCAGGACCGGGGCCGCGCGGTCGTCATCGGCGCCCGGACCTTCGGCAAGGGTTCGGTCCAGATGCCCAGCCGGCTGTCCGACGGATCGGTCGCCGAGCTCACCGTCGGCCACTACCGGCTCCCCGGCGGGCGCAGCGTGGACGGGGTGGGTGTCGAGCCCGACGTGGAGGTCGGGCCGGACGCGGACGCCCCGGCGAAGGCCCGTGAAGTATTGGGTGGCCTGGGCACCCCTCCGTAGTGCGAGAATGACCACGCTATGGCTAAAGAGACGGGTCGCAAGCTGATCGCGCAGAACAAGAAGGCGCGACACGATTACCACATCCTCGACACCTACGAGGCGGGCCTCGTGCTGACCGGCACCGAGGTCAAGTCGCTGCGCCAGGGACGTGCCTCCCTGGTGGACGGCTTCGCGCAGCTCGACGGCGGCGAGGCCTGGCTGCACAACGTGCACATCCCCGAGTACACCCAGGGGACCTGGACCAACCACTCCGCGCGCCGCAGGCGCAAGATGCTGCTGCACCGCGAGGAGATCGACAAGCTCGTCCAGAAGACACAGGAGAGCGGGCACACCATCGTGCCGCTGGCCCTGTACTTCAAGGACGGGCGGGCGAAGGTCGAGATCGCCCTCGCCCGGGGCAAGAAGGAGTACGACAAGCGGCAGACCCTGCGCGAGAAGCAGGACCGCCGTGAGACCGACCGCGCGATCTCCGCGGTGAAGCGGCGCGAGCGCGGGCACTGAGGAATGCGTTGGCACCTGAACGGGTTGCCAACGTATGATGGACCCAGCAGCCACCCGCGAGGGTGGTGGCACCTTGAAAAAACAACATGGGGATGATCGGTTTCGACTGGGGATGTCGAGGCAGAGGAAGCGAGCCGAGGAAGCGGCAATGATCTCGTTAACCATATGTCGCAAAAAAATAATCGCCAATTCCAACAGCGATAACTCCGCTTTCGCCCTCGCTGCCTAATTAGCAGCTAAGGCAAAGCTCTAAGGAGCGTCAGCCCGGGAGTGTTCCCGGCCCGGATCCTGGCGTCAACTAGGGAACTAAACCACTGAGCCCGGTCACGGGGCACGGTGGGAAACCAAACAGTGACTGGGCCCGTCGGCGGCTTGTCCGCGTGACTGCCGGGGCCGAGAAAAGCACAGCGGACTGCGCTCGGAGAAGCTCTGGTTCTGCACCACAGGACGCGGGTTCGATTCCCGCCATCTCCACTCATCCCATGTGCGAAGAGGGGCCCCGCCGGTGACGGCGGGGCCCCTCTTCGTTTTTCAGGGCGTCTCAGGCTCAGTGCCAGCCGCCGTCGTAGTGGCGGTGCATGGTGACCTCGGGGGTGAAGTCGGCGTGCGCCACGGCGTCCTTGAGGACGGCGTTGACCTCGGCGGCGAGCTGGTCGGCCTGGGCCTTGAGGTCGGCCGCGGAGTCCTTGGAGCGGGACAGGGCGTCCAGCCGGCGGTGGATGTCGGTGAGTTGGTGCTGCGCGCTGTCGTTCAGGGTGAACGGACGCGGGGTGCTGACCACGAACTGGTAGGCCCCGGCGAGGGTCTGGCAGCCGTCACAGTGCTTGTTGACGGCGTCGCTGAGGTTGACCGCGTTCAGATGGGTCCGGGCGCCCGCCAGGGTGACGATCTGGAAGGACAGCGCGACCGAGCGGCAGGGGGCGTCGACCGAGCAGCCGGCGGAGACCGCGTTGGCCTGGTTGCGCACCCCGGCGGCCTGCACCGAGCCGAACTGGTGGACGGTGAAGGAGTCCCGGAACTGCGTGTGGTGGCGGCGGTTGGCGTGCGAGTCGGCGTGGTCGCTGGCGACGGCCACCCCGTGGTGGCCCTGCGCGACGGGGGCCGCCTGCGCGGGGGCGGCGGTCGCCGCGGCGGCGATGCCGGCGGTGAGCAGGCCGAACTGGATGGCCTTACGGGACAGCGGGTTCCGGCCGGTCCGTGGTTTGCGGTGGCTCATGCGTGGTTCTCCTGTGCGGTCGGATGTCAGGTGTCGCTTCTTGTCGTCAGGTGGCCGCCGGGCCGGGCCCGGCGTCGCTGGCGGTCCCGGAGGGCGCCGCGGTCTCCGTGTCCGGCGGGGGAGTCGCCGAGCCGGAGGTGGTGGGGCCGACCGGCTCGGACGGTGCCGCGCTGCTGGGCTCGGCCGAGGCCGTGGACTGCGGCGTCGGCTCGTCCGGCGCGGCCGCGGAGGCGCTGCGCCGGGGCGTCCGGCCGGCGTCGGGGCTGCCGGAGGCCGAGGCGGACGCGGAGCCCGAGGCGCCGTCGGAGGGGCTGAGCCCGGGGACGGGGGTGCCGTCCGCGCCGGGCCCGGTGCCCGGCACCGAGGCCGGGGAGGCGGACGCCGAGGGCCGTACGGCGTCGGCGTCCCTGGCCGGGTCCGGGGCGGCGGAGACCCCGGGCTGCAGGATCGGCGCGATCGGTGGCTTCGGCGGCAGCGGCTTGGGGGTCACCCCGCTGACCCAGGCGTAGCTCAGGCCGCTCAGCGCGGCGAACGCCAGGACGCACACAACGGCCCGCAGTCGCGGCTTGCCGTGGGTGGACCGTACGGTGGTCCGGATCAGCCGGCCGCCGAGCCGGATGGTCAGGTAGACCATGCCGGCCAGCGGGAAGACCAGCATGGTGCTGCCGACGGTGCCGGCCAGGCCGGCGGCGATCTGTCCGTCGGCGAAGGCGGCCCAGGTGCCGGTGAGCTGCTCGGTCAGGGACCGGGCGCCGGTGCTGATGATCCGTGGCAGGTTCCACAGGGCGTAGCCCAGTTCGGCCAGCAGCAGGGGGACCATCGTCACCACCCAGACGGTGACGATGACCCGGGCCGAGCGCTTGAGGTCGGCGACCTCGGGCGGCATGGCGCGGCGCGGGATCATGCTGAGCAGGATCGGTTTGATCTTGCCGTAGAGGTCCGGCACCCCGGCCAGGTCGCCGAGGATGTAGTAGCCGTCGAGCCGGACGGCGGGCATCAGCTGTTCGAGGATCTCGAAGTGGGCGAGATAGACGGCGGCGAGGAAGAACTCCTGGCCGGTGGCGAAGTAGCAGCCGGCCATCCCGAGCATGAAGACGACGTTGAAGTAGACGCCACCGAGGTCGGTGCGCAGCCGGCCGCCGCGGCCGATCCGGTAGACATCGGTGACGTCGGTGTACATGGACGGCCAGATCAGGAACAGCCCGCAGCCGATGCACCCCGGATGGGCGCCGCCGTATCTGCAGGCCGAGGCGTGGCCGAACTCGTGGAAGACCAGTGACGCCACGGTCAGTCCGAAGACGACCAGGAGCAGCACCGGCTGGTCGAGCACCTGGAGCACCGGGTCCATGGCGCCGAAGACGCCGAACAGCCAGACGTCGAGCGCGACCGCCGACAGCAGCACGGCGGCCACCACCAGCGGCCGGTGCAGCCAGGCCAGCGAACCCGCGATGCGGGCCACCCGGCGCTCGTCGAAGAGCACCCGGTGGCCCTTGAGCGCCAGCAGCAGGTCCGAGCGCGGGGCGTCGACCTCGTCGTCCTCCTGCCCGAACGGCACCGTCACACCGAGCGGCTGGAGCTTGTTCTCGACGAGGTAGGTGATGTTCTCGGCACTGACCTCGCGGCCGTAGCGGGCGCTGACCCGGTAGGAGATGGTCTCGGCGTCCCGGATCCCGTCGATGGCGTCCGCGACGAGGTGCAGCAGCCGGGTGAGCTGCACGACCTGCCCGTCCCCCCGGCGGGCGATGTACTTGGGCTCGTTGAAGCCCGACCCCTGGTACTCGCCGTGCAGCCGCAGCCCGGCGCTGAGCCGGGGGACGACGGCCCCGGGTTCAGCGCCGAGCCGTTGGGTCGGCTTCTCCGTCGGGTCCTGGCAGGCCACGGCGAAGCCGCCCGGACCGGGTACCGGCAGCGTGCCGGTGTCGTACGCGAGCGTCTGGGCCGGATGTCCCTGGTGCTCGTCGCCGCCCTGCGCGCGGTGGCGGCGGTGAGCACCTGGACTGCGTTCGCGCTCGTCGTTGCCGAGCACCGTCATCTGCTCTCTCCCCCCGGATTACGGGTCGTGCGGGTGCTGCGGGTACGGCGATGGTGCGGGCCGCAGGGCCGCGCCCTCCCCTGGCGCGGCCCTGCCGGCGGTCACTACTGGGTGACGGTGATGGCCTGGTTGGCCTGCGACTCCGCCACGGAGTACGACGAGTGGTCGTTCAGCGCGGCCGACTCGTTGTGGGCGTGCACGTTCGCGATGTGCTTGGTGACGTTGACGCTCTTGGCGAAGGAGAACTTCAGCCGGCCCAGGGCCTCGCGGCCGGGGAGCAGTTCGGCGGCCTCGGCGTCGAGCTCGCGGGGGTCCATGCTCATGATGGGTCTGCCTTTCGGGTGAGGTGCTGTCAGTGCGGCACCGCGGGTGCCGTGGATGCTTCGGGTACTTCGGGTGGTGGCGCGGGCGCCGCCGTGAACTACTGGCTGACGCCGATGGCCTGGTTGGCCTGGGACGCCGCCGCGGAGGCGAACGAGTGGTCGTTCAGCGCGGCCGACTCGTTGTGGGCGTGCACGGTGGCGATGTGCTTGGAGACGTTGACGCTCTTGCCGAAGCTGAACTTCAGACGGCCCAGGGCCTCGCGGCCGGGCAGCAGTTCGGCGGACTCGGCGTCGAGCTCACGCGGGTCGAGCATGGCAATTCCCCCTCAGGGATGGGCGTTTCCGGTCGGACGAAGTCAGGTTCCCCCCGAACTCTGTCCAACTTGGTCGGACGTTCTGTCCAACGAGATTGGACAGTAGTAGCCGTCGGACACCTCGCGCAAGGGGGTTCCGTAGAATCGGTCCCACTCGGACGGGTTCCGCCCGGCCGCGAGCGGGAAGCGACCATCAGTGGCCAACGCACTGCAGCAGATCATGAGAGAGCGGCTGGACCGGCAGGGCTGGTCCTACGGGGAAGTGGCGCGCCGCGGCGGCATCCCGCGCTCCACCGTCCATCACCTGGCCACCAGTGAACGCCTGGTGCGGATGCCCCAGCCGACCACCCTGGAAGGCCTGGCCAAGGGGCTGGAACTGCCGCTGGACGCCGTGCGCCGGGCCGCCGCCGAGGCCTGCGGCATCCATGTCTACGCCGACGCCGGCGAGTCCGCGTCATCCCCCGCCGACCCCGAGGTGGACCTGCTCATCGCCAGTGTCCAACGGCTGTCGTCCGACGACCGGCGCCATGTCGCCGCGCTCGTGGAGTCCTTGCTGGACCGCACCCCCAAAGCGGACTGAAGGTACTTCGGACGCGCCGTCGCGCACTTCGGTTCCCGGAACGGGCGAATACCCGTAAAGAATCCGGAACCTCCGGAACGGCCCGGGATCCCCGGCTATCGTCTCATTCCGCCCGAGGCGCGTGAGCCGCACGACCCCTCCGGTGCGAGGGGGAATGAGTGCTGTTCGTACACGGTGGAACCACCACAGCGGTCGTCCGGGGCCGTACCGGCGAATCCGTCGTCCTGCTCTCCGGGGAACTGCCCGAGGTACTCACCGACGACAGCATCAGCGCGCTGCTCGACCTCGCCGCCGCCGTACTGGACGGCGAGGAGATGGAGCTCTTCCGCCGCTGTCTGACCGACCTGTGCCGGGGCGAGGGCCCGGCCCCCCGGCGGATCGAGGTGGACGGCGCCGTCCTCACCGTCTACGAGGACTGAGAGCCGCGCCGTCCACGCGCACCGGGCGCCGCGGTGGCCGGGGCTAGGGCCAGGACGGCCGCCACCACCGGTATCGCGTAGCCGTACCCCGTGCCGGGACCGAGGCGCTGGGCCACCACGCCGCCCAGGGCCGCCCCGGCGGCGATGCCGGCCAGGATGCCGGTGACGGCCAGCGTCATGCCCTCGTTCAGCCGGGCGGCCGGCACCCGTTCCTGGACCAGGGCCACGCCGTTGACCATGGTCGGCGCGGTCGCCAGGCCCGCCGCGAACAGGGCCGCGGACAGCACCGCGACACTCCCGGACGCCGCGGCCGGCAGCGGCAGTGTCATCAGCGCGGCCATCGCCCCCACCCCGGTGACGAACCGGCCGCCGGCCGTCCCGCCGGGCCGGGCCAGCCCGTAGGCCAGGCCCGCCACGCACGACCCGGCGGCCTCCAGACCCAGGGCCACGCCGGCCGCCGGGGCATGCCCGTGCGCGTCGGTGAAGGCGATCGTGGTGACCTCCAGGGCCCCGAACACGACACCGGTGCACGCGAAGGCGGCGACCACGGCGGCCAGCCCCGGCATGCCCGGCGCCGCGCCGGACCGGCGCGGCGCCACCGGTGGCTCGGTGCGCCGCTGCGCCGTGAAGAGCAGCACCCCGGCGAGCAGCAGCACCGCCGTGACCAGCGTGCCGGCCTCCGGGAACAGGGCCGCGCAGAGCAGGGCCGCGAGCACCGGGCCGGCCATGAAGCAGACCTCGTCGGCGACCTGCTCGAAGGAGTTCGCCACATGGAGCCGGCCCGGATCGTCCCGGTACAGGTGCGCCCAGCGGGCGCGGGCCATGCCACCGGTGTTGGGGGTCGCCGCCGTGCCCGCGTACGCGGCGAACAGCGTCCACGCCGGTGCCTGGCAGCGGACCAGCAGTACCAGCAGCAGCGCCGCCGCCACCGACACCGCAGTCGCGGGTACCGCCACCCGGGCCTGTCCGTGCCGGTCGACGAGCCGGGCCACCAGCGGGGCCCCGACCGCCCCGGCCGCCAGGCCGGTCGCGGAGACGGCACCGGCGAGCGCGTACGAGCCGCGGGCCGAGGAGATCATCACGATCAGGCTCACCCCCGCCATCGCCGACGGCAGCCTCGCCAGCACCCCGCCCGCCGTGAACGCGACGCTGCCCGGGGCCTCGAAGATACGGCGGTACGGGTTCCTGGGACGGCCGGAAGGGACCCGGAAACGGGTGCGGCCGCGGGTGTTGGTCACGGGTCCCACGATCGGGTGGGCGGCCGGCCGCGGTCCAACACCTGACGGGCGCCGATTGACGCACCTGTGTTGTCGGTTCGGGGGCAGCTCAGGGCCGGCCGGTGCCGGGCCGTGCCGGGCCGTGCCGGGCCGGTGCCGGGGCCGTGCCGGGGCCGCCCGTGGAGCGCGGTGGCGGGCTGCTGTTCAATGACCGGGTGCCCCCGACCTCCACCGACCCCCGTCTGCTCCGTGCCTTCGTCGCCGTCGCCGAGGAGCTGCACTTCACCCGGGCGGCGGCCCGGCTCTATGTGGCGCAGCAGGCCCTCAGCCGTGATGTACGCCGTCTGGAAAGGGAGTTGGGTACCGAACTGCTGCTCCGCAGCACCCGCAGGGTGGAGTTGACGGCCGACGGGGAGCGGCTGCTGCCGTACGCCCGCCGGGTGCTGGCCGCCCATGACGAGCTGGGCGCGGCGTTCACCGCCTCCGGACGGCCACTGCTGGTCGACATCGGCGCCCCGGTCGGCACCGCCCACCAGGTGCTGGCGGCCGCCCGGGAGGCCGCGCCGGCGATCGAGATGACGGCCCGTTTCCACAGCGGCCTGACCGGTGCCGCGGCCGACATCCTCGCCGGGCGGCTCGATGTGTCCTTCGGCCGGGTCGCCGGTCTCTCCCCGGCCGTCCTGGCCGCCCTGGAGCACCGGCCCGTACGGTACGAGCGGATGGCCGTACTGCTGCCGCAGGACCACCGGCTCGCCCCGCTCGCCGCGGTACCGCTGGACGCGCTGGCCGGTGAGGCGCTGTACGCGGCGGCCGGCAACCCCGCCACCGCCGAGTGGACCGACCTGGCCGAGCGGCTCTTCGCGGGGCGCGGGATCGAGGTCGCCGCCCCGTTCCCGGAGATCGACGGCCCGGACGAGTTCATCCGCCTGGTCACCAAGCACCGCTGGCCGGTTCTCGCCAGTACCGAGTTCATCGAACTGCCCGACGGCGGCTTCGTACTGCGCCCGCTCACCGACCCCGTCCCCCTGTCGCCGGTCTCCATCGTCTGGCGCCGGGGCCTGCGGCACGACGGCCTCACGGCGCTGCGACGTGCCGCCTCCCGGCTCTCGGCCGACCGCCACTGGCTGGCCCGGCCGCCGGGCGCGTGGCTGCCCGAGCCGGACGCGCGGCTCACAGCGGGCCCCGGCCCGGGGTGAGAGCAAGGTTGCGTACCGGTCACCTCGTGCCATCGGGGCGAAACGCACTGTTCCTACTGTCGTGAGCGACGACCCCGACATCTGTCAGCAGGGCTCAGTAGGGCCAGGTACCTGGAGGCGAGGCGTGATGACTGCCGCTAGCACGACCACCGCACGCAAGGGGGGCCGCTGGATCGAGCAGTGGGACCCGGAGGACACCGAGTTCTGGGAGAACGGCGGACGCAGGACCGCCAACCGCAATCTGCTCTTCTCCGTTCTCTCCGAGCACATCGGCTTCTCGGTCTGGAGCCTGTGGTCGGTCATGGTCCTGTTCATGGGCCCGGAGTACGGCGTCGACCCGGCCGGCAAGTTCTTCCTGGTGGCCACGGCGACCGCGGTCGGCGCCCTCGTCCGCGTCCCGTACACCTTCGCGGTGGCCCGCTTCGGCGGCCGCAACTGGACGGTCTTCAGCGCGCTGATGCTGCTGCTGCCGACGATCGCCGCCGCCCTGGTGATGAAGCCCGGCACGTCCTACGGCACCTTCATGCTGGTCGCCGCGCTGACCGGGGTCGGCGGCGGCAACTTCGCCTCCTCCATGACCAACATCAACTCCTTCTTCCCGCTGCGCAGGAAGGGCTGGGCGCTCGGCCTCAACGCGGGCGGCGGCAACATCGGTGTGCCCGTGGTCCAGCTGGTCGGACTGCTGATCATCGGCACGGCCGGCGCCACCCACCCCCGGATCCTGCTCGGTGTGTACATCCCGCTGGTCGTCGTCGCCGCGACCCTGTCCGCGCTCTTCATGGACAACCTCGCCCCCGTGCGCAACGACACCGGTGCCGCGAAGGAGGCCGTCAGGGACCCCCACACCTGGATCATGTCCTTCCTCTACATCGGCACCTTCGGCTCCTTCATCGGCTACAGCTTCGCCTTCGGGCTGGTCCTGCAGAACCAGTTCGCCCGCACCCCGCTGCAGGCGGCCTCCATCACCTTCATCGGCCCGCTCCTGGGTTCCCTCATCCGCCCGGTCGGCGGCCGGCTGGCCGACCGCTTCGGCGGCGCGAGGATCACCCTGTGGAACTTCCTCGCCATGGCGGTCGCCACCGGCGTCATCGTGATCGCCTCCAGCCAGAAGTCGCTGCCGCTGTTCACGGCGGCCTTCATCGCCCTGTTCGTCCTCACCGGGCTCGGCAACGGCTCGACGTACAAGATGATCCCCGGCATCTACGCCGCCAAGGCGCTCGCCAAGGGCCTGGAGGGCGAGGAGGCGGCCTCCTACGGGCGGCGGCTGTCCGGCGCCTCCATGGGACTGATCGGCGCGGTCGGCGCACTCGGCGGGGTCGGCATCAACTTCGCCTTCCGGCAGTCCTTCATGACGCAGGGCAGCGGCACCCCCGCCTTCGTCTCCTTCCTGGCCTTCTACGCGGTGTGCTTCGCCCTGACCTGGTCCGTATACCTGCGCGGCCGGTCCGCGGCGCCGGCCCCGGCCGCGCAGGCCGAGCCGAAGCCGCAGCTGAGCTACGCGGAGGTGTAGCCGCCCCCGGTCGCGTAACAAGGGTGAAATCCGGGCGAACCGCGTACGTCACGCGGGGTTGACAACATGCGGCAAAACCGGCGCGGAGAGGAGCCCTGGGACGGCTCCTCTCCGCGAATGCACGTGTACCTCCACCGGAACGAGGCAGAGCCATGCAGGCGCAAGCGCAGACACCTGAGCAGCGAACCGTGCTGCCGCTGGCCGGATTCACGGTCGGGGTGACGGCCGCCCGGCGGGCCGACGAGCTGGCCGCGCTGCTGGAACGGCGCGGTGCGGCCGTGCTGCGCGCGCCCGCCCTGCGCATCGTGCCGCTGCCCGACGACACCGAACTGCTCGACGCGACCAAGCAGTTGATCGACCTGCGGCCCGACGTGGTGATCGCCACCACCGCGATCGGCTTCCGCGGCTGGATCGAGGCGGCCGACGGCTGGGGTCTGGGCGAAGCCCTGCTGGAGCGGCTGCGGGGCGTCGAACTGCTCGCCCGGGGGCCCAAGGTGCGCGGCGCCATCCGCGCCGCCGGCCTGACGGACGCCTGGTCACCGGCGTCCGAGTCGATGGCCGAGGTCCTGGAGCGGCTCCTCGACGAGGGGGTCGAGGGCCGCCGGGTGGCGATCCAGCTGCACGGCGAGCCGCTGCCCGGCTTCATCGAGGCGCTGCGCGAGTCGGGTGCCGAGGTCGTCGGCGTCCCGGTCTACCGCTGGATGCCGCCCGAGGACATCGCGCCCGTCGACCGCATGCTCGACGCCATCGTGGCCCGCGCGCTGGACGCCGTCAGCTTCACCAGCGCCCCCGCCGCCGCGTCCCTGCTGGACCGGGCCGAGCGGCGGGGCATGCGGGCCGAGGTCCTCGACGCGCTGCGGCACGACGTCCTGCCCGCCTGCGTCGGTCCGGTCACCGCCCTGCCGCTGGAGGCCCACGACGTGCCCACCTTCCAGCCCGAACGCTTCCGGCTCGGCCCGCTGGTCCAGCTCCTCGCCGCCGAGCTGCCCGGCCGGGTGCGCCCGCTGCCCGTCGCCGGGCACCGCGTCGAGATCCGCGGCCACGCCGTGCTCGTCGACGGCGAGCTGCGCGCCGTCCCGCCCGCCGGGATGGCCCTGCTCCGGGCCCTGGCCCGCCGCCCCGGCTGGGTCGTCCCCCGCGCCGACCTGCTCCGCGTGCTGCCCGGCGCCGGGCGCGACGAACACGCCGTCGAGACCGCGATGGCCCGGCTGCGCAGCGCCCTGGGCGCCCCCAAGCTCATCCACACCGTCGTCAAGCGCGGCTACCGGCTGGCCCTGGACCCCTCGGCCGCCGACGCCAAGTACGCGCCTCCCGCGTAGCCCCGGGCCGCACTGTTGAGGGCGGGCCCGGCCGCAGGGCACCCTGGAACCGTGGGCCGGCGGGTTCACCAGGCGCGGTGAAGAGGTGACAGGGGCATGGCAATGTCGGGATCGGCGGCCGACCTCCGGTACGACACCGGGCGGATCAGCCTGGACCTGGTCGCGACGGTGTCCGCGCCCGACGGGCCCGAGGCGCCGGTCGCGGACCGGCTCGGCAGTCCCGGCCGGCTCGCCGAGTGGCTCAGCGGCAGCGGGCTCGTACCGCCCGGCACCCCGCCGGCGCCGGACCCGGCCTGGCTCACCGGCTTCCACGGGCTGCGGGCCGTCCTGGGGCGCCTGGTCGACGCCGAACTCGCCGCCCGTCCGGTGGCCCCCGCCGACCTCGACGCCCTCAACGCCACCGCGCTCGCACCCCCGCCCGCGCCCCGCGCGCACCGAGGCCCCGACGGCACGCTCACCCGGGCCCTGGCCGGCCCGCCCACCTGCGAAAGCCTGCTGGCGGTCGTCGCCCGCGACGCCGTCGACCTGCTCACCGACGCGAACGCCCGGACGCGGCTGCGCCACTGCGAGGGCGAGAACTGCTCCCTGGTCTACCTCGACACCTCCCGGGGGCGCCGACGCCGCTGGTGCAGCAGCGAGATCTGCGGCAACCGCGAACGCGTCGCCCGGCACCGCCGCCGGACCCTGGCACAGACCTGACGCGGGGCCGGGCGCGGGTTTGGCGCGGGCCGGACGCGGGTTTGACGCGGGCCGGGCGCGGGTTTGGCGCGGGTTTGGCGCGGGCCTGACGGGGGCCGGACGCGGGCCTGGCGGGGGGCGGCGAGGCGTGAGCCTGACGGTCGGCTGGGCGGAACCCCTCCGACTCGCGTACGGTTGCAGGCTGCCCCGCGCCGCGCGCGGAGCGTACGAGCACCAGGAAGAAGGGGGTCTCGCGTTGGCAGCGCAGACCACAGCACCCGGTGGGGTGGGGGCTGGCGTCCGGGACCAGGAGATCGCGGTCGAGCAGACGCATCTGGACCGCGTCTACGACCGGTTGGAGGAGAAGATCCACGAGGCGGAGTTCCTCGTGAGCGACGCCGCCAAGCGGGGGCAGGTCGGCACGCCCGGCGCGCTCGCCGAGCGTGACGCGCAGGTGTTCCAGGCCGGGATACACCTCAACCGGCTCAACGCCGAGTTCGAGGACTTCCTCTTCGGCCGGATCGATCTGCTGCGTGGCATGGACGGCAAGAAGGGCCCGGACGGGGCGTACATCTCCGTCGAGCCCGCCGAGGACGCCATCGGCGGCGACAACCGCGCCGCGATCGCCGAGACGCTGCACATCGGCCGCATCGGGGTCCTGGACGCCGACTACGCGCCGCTGGTCATCGACTGGCGGGCGCCGGCCGCCGCGCCCTTCTACCGTTCCACCCCGGTCGCGCCGGGGCGGGTGGTACGCCGCCGGGTCATCCGCTCCCGGGGCCGCAGGGTGCTGGGCGTCGAGGACGATCTGCTGCGTCCGGAGCTGGTCACCGGCCTGCCGGTGGTCGGCGACGGAGCGCTGATGGCGGCGCTCGGACAGGCCCGAAGCCACACCATGCGGGATATTGTATCCAGTATCCAGGCGGAGCAGGATCTGGTCATCCGCGCTCCCGCGGCCTCCGTGACCGAGGTCACCGGCGGCCCCGGCACCGGCAAGACCGCCGTCGCGCTGCACCGCGCCGCGTATCTGCTCTACCAGGACCGCCGCCGCTACGCCGGCGGCATCCTCGTCGTCAGCCCCACCCCGCTGCTCGTCGCCTACACCGAGGGCGTGCTGCCGTCCCTCGGCGAGGAGGGCCAGGTCGCCATCCGCGCCGTCGGCTCCCTCGTCGACGGCGCCGAGGCCGACACCTACGACGACCCGGCCGTCGCCCGCATCAAGGGCTCCCTGCGCATGCTCAAGGTGCTCCGCAACGCCGCCCGTGGCGTCCTGGACGGCCCCGCCGCCCCCGACCGGCTGCGCGTGGTGGCCTACGGGCGGCGCCTGGAGCTCGACGAGCAGGAGCTGTCGGCCATCCGGCACGCCGTGCTCGGCGGCACCGCCCCCGTCAACCTGCTGCGGCCGCGCGCCCGGCGGCTGCTGCTGGACGCGCTGTGGCGCAAGACCGGCCGCAGCCTGCCCGACGACCAGCAGCTGGCCGCCGAGGAGCGCCAGGGCTTCGACGAGGACGTCGCCACCGAGGACGCCTTCACCGGCTTCCTGGCGGACTGGTGGCCGGTCCTCACCCCGCGCGGTGTGCTGGCCGCGCTGGCCGACGAGAAGCGGCTCGGCCGCTGGGCCCGGCGGGTCCTCACCCCGCCCGAGGTCCGGCGGGTCGCCCGCTCGCTGCGCCGGGTCGACGCGGAGACCGGCAAGGGGCCGCTGTCGGTCCACGACGTCGCCGTGCTCGACGAACTGGAGGCGCTGCTCGGCCCGCCCCCGAAGGTGCGGGCCCGGGACGCCGATCCGCTCGACCAGCTCACCGGCCTGGAGGAGGTCACCACCTTCGCCGACCGGATGGCCTCGGGCCGCCGGTCGCGTCAGGACCGGCTCGACGCGGAGCGCACGGAGTACGCCCACGTCATCGTCGACGAGGCGCAGGACCTCACGCCGATGCAGTGGCGGATGGTCGGCCGCCGCGGCCGGACCGCCACCTGGACCATCGTCGGCGACCCCGCGCAGTCCTCCTGGACCGACCCCGACGAGGCAGCAGCCGCCCGTGACGAGGCGCTGGGCGCGCGGGCCCGCCGCCGCTTCACCCTCACCGTCAACTACCGCAACCCCGCCGAGATCGCCGACCTCGCGGCGAAGGTGCTGGCCCTGGCCATGCCGGGGATGGAGTCGCCCAGCGCGGTCCGTTCCACCGGGGTCGTGCCGCGCTTCGCCGCGGCGGACCGGGGCGACCTCGGCAGGGCGGTCCGGGCCGAGGCCGAACGGATGCTGGCCGAGGTCGACGGCACCGTCGGCGTCGTGGTGGCGATGGGCCGCCGCGCCGAGGCCCGGCGCTGGCTCGCCGGACTCGGTGACCGGGTCGTCGCCCTGGGCAGCCTTGAGGCGAAGGGGCTGGAGTACGACGCCACCGTGGTCGTGTCCCCGGCCGAGATCGCCGACGAGTCGCCCGCCGGTCTGCGTGTGCTGTACGTGGCCCTCACCCGCGCCACGCAACGGCTCACCGTCCTGTCCGGCGACCGCGACCGGCCCGACCCCGAAGGGGTTCCCGACCTCTTGCGGGCATGACGGGCGGCGCACTCGCCGACGAATCCCGGGAACGTTTGTTAGCCTGGGTGAGGCACCGGCTCGATCCAAGCCCCCGGGCCCAACCTTAGGCGCTTCGAGCGCCCACTTGCCGCGAGGCGAGCATGGCGGGCCGGTGTCACAGCGTCCGACGGGGCGCCCTTCTCACGAAGGGCGCCCCGTCGTCGTTCGTCCCCATGGCGTCCCCGCGGGGACGCCGCGGGGACGCCATGGGGGACGCCGCGATGAACGTTAAGTACGCAAAGCGGCCCGGGTTACCCGTACTCACCGGTAGGTGGGAGCATCGGGGACGCGACAGCAGCTACAGCGGAGGAAGACCGGAATGGCAACGGCGCCCAGCGTCTCGTACTCGATCACCGTACGGCTGGAGGTGCCCGCGAGCGGATCCGCGGTCAGCCAGCTCACCCACGCCGTGGAGTCCTCCGGCGGGGCGGTGCACGGCCTCGACGTGACCGCCTCGGGCCACGAGAAGCTCCGTATCGACGTGACCATCGCGGCCAGCAGCACCGAGCACGCGGCCGAGATCGTCGAGAAGCTGCGCGGCATCGAGGACGTCGTCGTCGACAAGGTCTCGGACCGTACGTTCCTGATGCACCTCGGCGGCAAGATCGAGATGGCGTCGAAGCACCCGATCCGCAACCGTGACGACCTCTCCATGATCTACACGCCGGGTGTGGCCCGTGTGTGCATGGCGATCGCCAACAACCCCGAGGACGCCCGCCGCCTCACCATCAAGCGCAACAGCGTCGCGGTGGTCACCGACGGCTCCGCCGTGCTCGGCCTGGGCAACATCGGCCCGCAGGCCGCGCTGCCCGTCATGGAGGGCAAGGCGGCGCTCTTCAAGCGCTTCGCCGGCATCGACGCGTGGCCGATCTGCCTGGACACCCAGGACACCGACAAAATCGTTGAGATCGTCCGTGCGATCGCCCCGGGCTTCGCGGGCATCAACCTGGAGGACATCTCCGCCCCCCGCTGCTTCGAGATCGAGGCACGGCTGCGCGAGGCCCTGGACATCCCGGTCTTCCACGACGACCAGCACGGCACCGCCATCGTCGTGCTCGCCGCGCTGACCAACGCGCTGCGCGTGGTCGGCAAGCAGGTCGGCGACGTACGGGTCGTCATGTCCGGCGCGGGCGCGGCCGGTACGGCCATCCTGAAGCTGCTGATCGCCGCCGGAGTCAAGCACGCGGTGGTCGCCGACATCCACGGCGTCGTGCACAGCGAGCGCAAGGACCTGGTCGACGCCGACCCGGAGTCGCCGCTGTGCTGGATCGCCGACAACACCAACCCCGAGGGCATGACGGGCACCCTCAAGGAGGCCGTGCGCGGCGCGGACGTCTTCATCGGCGTCTCCGCCCCGAACGTCCTCAACGGTGAGGACGTGGCCGCGATGGCCGACGGCGCGATCGTCTTCGCCCTCGCCAACCCCGACCCCGAGGTCGAGCCCGGCATCGCCCGCGAGACGGCCGCGGTGGTCGCCACCGGCCGCTCCGACTTCCCGAACCAGATCAACAACGTGCTGGTCTTCCCCGGCGTATTCCGGGGCCTGCTCGACGCTCAGAGCCGCACCGTCAACACCGAGATGATGCTGGCCGCCGCGCGCGCCCTGGCGGGTGTCGTGGGCGAGGACGAACTCAACCCGAACTACATCATTCCCAGCGTCTTCAACGACAAGGTGGCCGGCGCGGTGGCCGGCGCGGTACGGGACGCGGCCAAGGCTCAGGCTTCCACGGTCGCGGGATGATCATTGGTGACAACGCAGCGTCATAGTGCCGAGCGTCACCCGCTTTTTGTGTGACTCACCTGGGCGCGGATTGGCTTTTCCCCCAGAAATGGGGGCAGGATGCGTTCCTGTGGCGGTGAGGGCCGCACCGCAAGAAGCGCGAGAAGCGTCTTCAACGCGTCTTCCCCGGCAGTGAACGCCGGGGTTTCCATGCAAGGAGATTCAGATGAACCGCAGTGAGCTGGTTGCTGCTCTGTCCGAGCGCGCCGAGGTGACCCGCAAGGACGCCGACGCCGTTCTCGGCGCCTTCGCCGAGATCGTCGGCGAGATCGTCTCCAAGGGCGACGAGAAGGTCACCATCCCCGGTTTCCTGACCTTCGAGCGCACCCACCGTGCCGCTCGCACCGCCCGGAACCCGCAGACCGGTGACCCGATCCAGATCCCGGCCGGCTACAGCGTCAAGGTCTCCGCGGGCTCGAAGCTCAAGGAAGCCGCCAAGGGCAAGTAAGCGGCAGCATCCACAAGGGCGGCCACCCCGGACCGGGGTGGCCGCCCTTGGTGCTGAGCCCGTCCGCCCGCCGGTCGGGGCGGGCGCGGGGATCAGGTGTGTACGGGGGAGGGGAGCTCCACCTTCGCGCCGAGCTCCGCGAGCTTGCTCATGAAGTTCTCGTAGCCGCGGTTGATCAGGTCGATGCCGTGCACCCGGGACGTGCCCTGGGCGGCCAGCGCCGCGATCAGGTAGGAGAAGCCGCCCCGCAGGTCCGGGATGACCAGGTCGGAGCCCTGGAGCTTCGTCGGGCCGCTGACGACCGCCGAGTGGAGGAAGTTGCGCTGGCCGAAGCGGCAGGGGGTGCCCCCGAGGCACTCCCTGTAGAGCTGGATGTGGGCGCCCATCTGGTTCAGGGCGGAGGTGAAGCCCAGCCGGGACTCGTAGACCGTCTCGTGGATGATGGACAGCCCCGAGGCCTGCGTCAGGGCGACGACGAGCGGCTGCTGCCAGTCGGTCTGGAAACCGGGGTGTACGTCGGTCTCCAGCGCGATGGCGTTCAGCGGGCCGCCGGGGTGCCAGAAGCGGATGCCGTGGTCGTCGACCTCGAAGGCGCCGCCGACCTTGCGGAAGACATTGAGGAAGGTCATCATCTCGCGCTGGCTGGCGCCGCGTACGTAGACGTTGCCCTCGGTCGCCAGCGCGGCGCAGGCCCAGGAGGCGGCTTCGAGGCGGTCCGGGAGGGCGCGGTGGTTGTAGCCGCCGAGCTTGTCGACGCCGGTGATGAGGATCGTGCGGTCCAGGCCCATGGTGATGATCGCGCCCATCTTCTGCAGTACGCAGATGAGGTCCTCGATCTCGGGCTCGACGGCGGCGTTGCGCAGCTCGGTGACGCCCTCGGCCAGCACGGCCGTCAGCAGCACCTGCTCGGTCGCGCCGACCGACGGGTAGGGCAGCTCGATCTTGCAGCCGCGCAGCCGCTGCGGGGCCTCCAGGTACTGGCCCTCGGGCCGCTTCTCGATGACGGCGCCGAAGCGCCGCAGCACGTCGAAGTGGAAGTCGATGGGCCGGCCGCCGATGTCGCAGCCGCCCAGGCCCGGGATGAAGGCGTGGCCGAGGCGGTGCAGCAGCGGGCCGCAGAAGAGGATCGGGATCCGCGACGAGCCCGCGTGCGCGTCGATGTCGGCGACGTTGGCACTCTCGACCTTCGACGGGTCGAGCACCAGCTCGCCGGACTCCTCGCCCGCCTGCACGGTCACCCCGTGCAGCTGCAGCAGGCCCCGTACGACGCGCACGTCGCGGATGTCGGGGACGTTGCGCAGGCGGCTCGGTCCGCTGCCGAGCAGCGCGGCCACCATGGCCTTGGGCACGAGGTTCTTCGCGCCGCGGACGCGGATCTCGCCCTCCAGCGGGGTGCCGCCGTGGACAAGCAGTACGTCGTCTGAGCCGGTCATTGCTCTCGTTCCTGGAGAGGGGCAGTGGAGCTGTGAAGCCAAGATGCAAGGGTAATGGCCACGGGAGCGCCTGAGAGAGCCCTGTGAGGCACTGCTCATGTCATATCTTCGCTACAGCACGGTCCGCGCACGCGTGACAGCGGAGGGTGGCCGGTATTGACCGCCGCCCGGCACCCCGGACCGTTTGCCCCGGGTATTGCCCATACGCGAAGGCCCCGGATGCGGGATCATGTTGACCATGACCGAGGTGTCCTCGCTCACCGGGCGTCTTCTCGTGGCGACGCCCGCGCTCGCGGACCCGAATTTCGACCGGGCGGTGGTGCTCCTTCTCGACCACGACGAGGAGGGGACGCTCGGTGTTGTCCTCAACCGCCCCACGCCGGTCGGCGTCGGCGACGTACTGGAGTCCTGGGCCACCCTGGCGGGTGCGCCGCCGGTGGTCTTCCAGGGCGGCCCGGTGTCGCTGGACTCCGCCCTGGCCCTGGCGGTCGTCCCCGGCGAGGCCCGCTCCCGCGACCGTGACGCCGGCGATCCGCTGGGCTGGCGGCGGGTGCACGGCGCCATCGGCCTGGTCGACCTGGAGGCACCGCCCGAACTGCTCGCCTCCGAGCTGGGATCTTTGCGGATCTTCGCCGGTTACGCCGGCTGGGGCCCCGGCCAGCTGGAGGACGAGCTGGTCGAGGGCGCCTGGTACGTGGTGGAGTCCGAGCCCGGTGATGTGTCGGCCCCGGATCCCGAGCAGCTGTGGCGCTCCGTGCTGCGCCGGCAACGCAGCGAACTGGCGATGGTGGCTACGTATCCCGACGATCCGTCTCTGAATTAGGCTTGTCCGTCATGAGCACTCTTGAGCCCGAGCGCGGGGCGGGCACCGGCACCCTCGTCGAGCCGACCCCGCAGGTGTCGAACGGCGATGGCGACCACGAGCGCTTCGCGCACTATGTCCAGAAGGACAAGATCATGGAGAGCGCGCTCTCCGGATCCCCGGTCGTCGCGCTGTGCGGCAAGGTCTGGGTGCCGGGCCGCGATCCCAAGAAGTACCCGGTCTGTCCGATGTGCAAGGAGATCTTCGAGTCGATGCCGGCCGGTGGTGGCGGCGACAAGGACAAGAGTGGCAAGAAGTAGCCGGAACGGTCTTTCGTGGTGCCCGACAGTTACGACTATCTGGTGCGCGCCAAGGCCCTCGCGGACGAGCGGCGCCCCACCGAGGCCCGTGAGGCCGTCGGCTGGGCCCTGGCGCACGCCGGGTCCGACGACACCGAGGTCCTGATCCTGGCCGGGATCGTCCTGCTGGTGCTCGGTGACGCGCACGCCGCGCTCTCCGTCGCGCTGAGGGCCGCCGAGGCGGAGCCCGACGGCTGGGAACCGCAGGCCCTGGCCGCGGACGCGTACGGCATGCTGGAACGCACCCCCGACGCCGTCGCCGCAGCCCGCCGCGCGGTCGCGCTGGCGCCCGGTGAGGCGGAGGCGCAGGTGGCGCTCTGGCGTGCCCTGGCCGGTTCTGGGCGCCGCGGCCGCCGGGCGGAGCTGGACGCGGTGGCCCGCCGGGCGGTGGAACTGGGGGCGGACCCGGCGCGGTTCAGGAAGCCGTTCCTGTGGCTGAAAGTGATACCCCCGCTGGCTTCGGCCGCGCTGGTCTGCCTTTTCGACGACTGGAGCCTGGCCGCCGTCCTGGCCGTGGGCGCGGTGCTGGCCACCGGCCTCTGGGTCGCCCAGGCCCGCCGCTCGGGCACCAGCGCCTCCGGCCGGGTGCTGTCCATGCGCTCCCTGGCCCGGGCCGAGATCGCGGCCGACCCCTCCAGGGCCGGTGTGGCGGCGAACCACTGCACGGCCTTGCTGCCGCTGCTCCCGTTCGTCACGACCGGTCTGGCCGCCGCCGACGGTGCCGACGGCGACCCCTGGTCCACCTGGTCGGTCGGCTTCGCCGCGGGTGGCGCCGTTGTGGTGCTGCTCGCCGGTGCCCGTGCCGTGAGCTGGTGGTACGGCGAGGCGTTCCTCCGCGGTGACCTGCTGCCCAGCCGGGTCGCCGCGCTGCAACTGGGCGCGGTGGCCGCTCTGGTGGGCGGCGCGCTGGCGCTGTCGCTGGCCGGGACGGTCCGGACCGGCTGGTGGCTGGCCCTGTTCCTCGCGCATGTGGGCTGGTTCTTCGCCGGATCGGCCGTCGCCGTGGACCTGGACGTACGGGACCGCCGCCGGCGGATACCCGGCTGAGGCGAGTGGTCTGGACCAATCGTGGTCCGCGCGGCACCATGGACCCATGGAGCTGATCCCCGCCCCGCGCCGTGTCCATGACGTCGCGCCGGGCCTTCCGTCGTACGAACTGACCGGCGCGACCACCCTCGACGCGGGCCCGGGGACCGGGGGCACCGCCCGCTGGCTGCGCGCCACGCTCGGGGCGGCGACCGGCCTGGAACTGCCGCCGGGCAAGGGCGGGGTGGTCCTGGCGGTCGACAACTCCCTGGCCCCGGAGGCGTACCGGCTCACCGTGGACGCCGACGGGGTCGCGATCACCGGCGGCGGCCCGGCGGGGGTCTTCTGGGGCGCCCAGACGCTGCGTCAGCTGCTCGGCCCGGCGGCGTACCGCAAGGCGCCCCTGCCCGGGGCCTCGCGCTCCGTGCCGCGCTGCGTGATCGAGGACGCCCCCCGCTTCGGCTGGCGCGGCGCGATGCTCGACGTGGCCCGGCACTTCCTGCCCAAGGATGCCGTGCTGCGCTACGTCGACCTGCTGGCCGCGCACAAACTCAACGTCCTGCACCTCCACCTGACCGACGACCAGGGCTGGCGGGTGCAGATCAGGCGCTACCCCCGGCTGACCGAGGTCGGCGCCTGGCGCGACCGCACCAAGGTCGGGCTGCGCGGGTCGGCGCTGTGGGACGAGCGGCCGCACGGCGGCTTCTACACCCAGGACGACATCCGCGAGATCGTCGCCTACGCCGCCGAACGGCAGGTCACCGTCGTCCCCGAGATCGACATCCCCGGGCACTCCCAGGCGGCCGTCGCCGCCTACCCGGAGCTGGGCAACACCGACGTCGTCGACACCACCGGCCTGCCCGTGCTGACCGGTTGGGGCATCAGTCCCCATGTGCTCGCCCCCACCGAGCACACCCTGCGCTTCTACGAGCACGTCTTCGCCGAACTCCTGGACCTCTTCCCCGGCCCCTTCTTCCACGTCGGCGGCGACGAGTGCCCCAAGGACCAGTGGCGGGCCTCGGCGACCGCCCAGGCCCGGATCGGGGAACTGGGCCTGGCCGGCGAGGACGAGCTGCAGAGCTGGATCATCCGGCACTTCGGCCGCTGGCTGGCCGACCGCGGCCGGCGCCTCGTCGGCTGGGACGAGATCCTCGAAGGCGGCCGGCCGGGCGCGGGCCTGCCGCCCGGCGCCGTCGTGTCGTCCTGGCGCGGATACGCCGGCGGCATCGAGGCCGCCAGGGCCGGCCACGATGTGGTGATGTGCCCGCAGAGCCATGTCTACCTCGACTGGCGGCAGTCGGACCGTGACGACGAGCCGGTCCCGATCGCCCACGTACGCACCCTGGAGGACGTCTACCGCTTCGAGCCGGTGCCGCCGGAGCTGACCGGACCGCGGGCCGCACACGTCCTCGGCGCGCAGGCCAACATCTGGACCGAGACGATGGACTCGGCCCGCGCCGTGGACTACATGGCCTTCCCGCGCCTGGCAGCCTTCGCCGAGGTGGTCTGGTCGCCGCTCCCGGCACCCGCCGAGCGGGACTACGCCGGCTTCGCCGCGCGGATGACGGAGCACTACGCCCGGCTTGACGCGCTGGGCGTCGAGTACCGGCCGCCCGGCGGCCCGCTGCCGTGGCAGCGCCGCCCCGGGGTGATCGGACGCCCGAGCGACGGACCGCCCCCGATCGTGTGAGGCACCGGGCGAGCTCCGCCCGGCGCAAGCGCGCTCCTGGCAGGGTGGGTTGGCCCAAACACCACAACACACGTGAAGATCGGCAAAATGCCCGGCCGGGTACAAAAAGCCAGAAAGGGATGCTTTTCATACGGGGATGCCCCGGGAAAGCCGGAGCTCCTTTGTGACCCTCGCGCTGATCGGCGGCGAAGATGTGCCAGAGTTGCCACGTCCGGGCTGTCAGCACGTACCGTACGGCTACCGCATCGCGGACGGCCGGGAAGGGGCAGCTGCGTGAGCACGTACGCACGGCAGACGGCGCAGACAGCGCACACGCGCAACGTCGCGCTGCCGTCCTCGCTCGACGAGGCCGTGGAGGCACTGGCCGCCACGCCCACCGCCGTGCCCGTCGCCGGGGGCACCGACCTCATGGCGGGTGTGAACTCCGGCATGCTGCGCCCCTCCGCGCTGGTCGGACTCGGCCGGATCAACGAGATCCGGGGCTGGCAGTACGCCGACGGAGCGGCGCTGCTCGGCGCCGGCCTCACCCACGCCCGGATGGGCCGACCCGACTTCGCCGCGCTGATCCCCGCGCTGGCCGCCGCGGCCCGCGCCGCCGGCCCCCCGCAGATCCGCAACGCGGGCACCCTGGGCGGCAACATCGTCACCGCCGCACCCACCGGGGACGCGCTGCCCGTCCTGGCCGCCCTGGAGGCGTCCGTACTGCTGGCCGGCCCGTCCGGCAACCGCGAGCTGCCGGTCGGCCACCTGCTCACCGGCATGGACCCGCTGCGCACCGGCGAGGTGCTGGCGTTCGTGCGCATCCCGCTGCTGCACGCCCCGCAGACCTTCCTCAAGGCCACCCATCGCACCGGCCCCGGCCGCGCGGTGTGTTCGGTCGCCCTGGTGCTGGACCCCCAGCGCAGGGGCGTACGCTGCGCGGTGGGCGCGGTCGCGCCGGTGCCGCTGCGGCCGCTGGAGGCCGAGCGGTGGGTCGCCTCCCTGATCGACTGGGACGGCCAGCGCACCCTCGCCCCCGAGGCCTGCACGGCCTTCGGTGAGTACGTCGCCGCTGCCTGCATCCCCGACCCCCTCCCGGCCGGGGACGGCACCCTCCCCCACGCCCAAGGGGGCATGGGGGTACCCCCAGCCCCCGAACTGCCGCCCGCCGCGATCCAGCTCCGGCGTACGGTGGCGGCACTGGCCCGCCGCGCACTGGGGAGGGCCCTGGCATGAGCGACCAGCACGACAACGGCGACGGGACGATGGACGGGCGGATGACCGAGGGAGTGTGGCAGCCACTGCCGCACGGCGCCGAGTACGACGCCGACCAGACGATGCATGTCTCCTTCGCCGCCCAGCTCCCGCTGCCCCAGACCGAGCCCGTCCCGGTCGAGGACCAGCCCACCTGGGCCATCCCCACCGTCAGCGACACCGCCGACGAGTCCGGCGAGTACTCGGTCGGCTCGTACGCGGGCACCGTGCCGGTGCCCAGGTCCGCGGAGCCGGCCGGCGAGTGGGTGCTGCCCTTCACCGAGGGCGGCCCCGAGGAGACCGGCGAGTACCGGCCCGGGACCGTGCTCCCGCCCGTGGTGGAGCCGGAGTACCGGCCCGAGCCCGAGCCGTTCCACGAGCCGTTCCACGAGCCGTTCCACGAGCCCTCCCACGAACCCGGGACCGACCCCGCGGCGGACGCCGCGGACGGCACGGACGCCTTCGGGGAGGCCGGCCCGGTGCCGCAGGCCCCGGAGGTCCTCGAAGCCCTGGAAGCGGCCCACAGCGACCATCCGCTGGCCTCCTACGTACTGCGGGTCAACGGCGCCGACCGCCCCGTCACCGACGCGTGGCTCGGCGAGTCCCTGCTCTACGTCCTGCGGGAGCGGCTCGGCCTGGCCGGCGCCAAGGACGGCTGCGAGCAGGGCGAGTGCGGTGCCTGCTCGGTCCAGGTCGACGGCCGGCTGGTCGCCTCCTGCCTCGTCCCGGCCGCCACCGCCGCCGGTTCCGAGGTACGTACGGTCGAGGGCCTCAGCGAGAACGGCGAACCCTCCGACGTCCAGCGCGCGCTGGCCGACTGCGGTGCCGTCCAGTGCGGCTTCTGCGTCCCCGGGCTCGCCATGACCGTCCACGACCTGCTCGAAGGCAACCACAGCCCCACCGAGCTGGAGACCCGCCAGGCCATCTGCGGCAACCTGTGCCGCTGCTCCGGCTACCGGGGCGTCCTGGACGCGGTCCGCGATGTCGTCGCCGCCCGCGAGGCCGTCGCCGACACCGAGACGGACGGGACCGAGGCCTCCGCCGCCCGCATCCCGCACCAGACCGGCCGGGGAGGCGCGGAGTGAGAACCCGCGACACCGGTCGCCGGCTCCGGCCCGACGTCGGGCCCGCGACCACTCACCGGACACCGGCGCGACGACGACGCCCATGGCGCACCGAGAGGGAATCCGCATGACCGGCCCCGACGCGGCGACCGCGACGCCCGCCGTGGGCACCCCGGCCGCGACCCCCGCTCCCGAGCAGGAGACGCCGCACGGCCTGGGCGCCTCGCTCCCGCCCACCGACGCGCTCGCGAAGGCGCAGGGCACCTATCCGTACGCCGCCGACCTGTGGGCCGAGGGCCTGCTGTGGGCGTCCGTGCTGCGCTCCCCGCACCCGCACGCGCGGATCATCTCCGTCGACACCACCGAGGCCGCCGCCATGCCCGGCGTCCGGGCCGTCGTCACCCACGAGGACGTCCCCGGCGACGCGGCCCACGGCCGCCGGGTCGCCGACCGGCCGGTCTTCGCCGCGGACACCGTCCGGCACCACGGCGAGGCCATCGCCGCCGTGGCCGCCGACCACCCGGACACCGCCCGGCTGGCCGCCGCCGCCATCCAGGTCGAGTACGAGGTGCTGGAGCCGGTCACCGACCCGGAACGGGCCTTCTCGGCCGAACCGCTGCACCCCGACGGCAATCTCATCCGCCACATCCCGCTGCGCTTCGGCGACCCCGACGCCATGGGCGCCGTCGTCGTCGAGGGCCTGTACCGGGTCGGCCGCCAGGACCCGGCCCCGATCGGGGCCGAGGCGGGCCTGGCCGTCCCCAGACCCGACGGCGGGGTCGAGCTGTACGTGGCCTCCACCGACCCGCACACCGACCGTGACCTGGCCGCCGCCTGCTTCGGCCTGGAGGCCGACCGCGTCAAGGTGGTCGTGACCGGCGTCCCCGGCGCCATGGGCGACCGTGAGGACTCCGGCGTGCAGATCCCGCTGGGGCTGCTGGCGCTGCGGACCGGCTGCCCGGTGAAGTTCGTGGCGACCCGCGAGGAGTCGTTCCTGAGCCACTCCCACCGCCACCCCACGCTTCTGCGCTACCGCCACCACGCCGACGCCGAGGGCCGCCTGGTCAAGGTGGAGGCCCAGGTGCTGCTGGACGCGGGCGCCTACGCCGACACCTCCTCCGACGCCCTCGCCGCCGCCGTGGCCTTCGCGGCCGGGCCCTACGTCGTCCCGCACGTCTTCGTCGAGGGCTGGGCGGTACGCACCAACAACCCGCCGTCCGGCCATGTCCGGGGCGAGGGCGCGATGCAGGTCTGCGCGGCCTACGAGGGCCAGATGGACAAGCTCGCCGCCAAACTCGGCCTGGACCCGGCCGAGATCCGGATGCGCAACGTCATGGCCACCGGCGACCTGCTGCCCACCGGCCAGACGGTGACCTGCCCGGCGCCGGTCGGTGAGCTCCTCAAGGCCGTCCGCGACGCCGACCTGCCGCCGCTGCCGCTGGAGGACGACGAGTCGCAGTGGCTGCTGCCCGGCGGCCCCGAGGGCGCGGGTGAGCCGGGCGCCGTCCGGCGCGGCGTGGGCTACGCGCTGGGCATGGTGCACATGCTCGGCGCCGAGGGCACCGACGAGGTGTCCACCGCCACCGTCCGCATCCACGACGGCCAGGCCACCGTCATCTGCGCCGCCGTCGAGACCGGCCAGGGCTTCACCACCCTGGCCCGCCAGGTCGTCCAGGAGGTGCTGGGCGTCGAAGAGGTCCGGGTGCTGCCCTCCGACACCGACCAGCCGCCCTCCGGCGCCTCCGCGCGGGGCCGCCACACCTGGGTCTCCGCCGGCGCCGTGGAGCGGGCCGCCAAGATGGTCCGCACCCAGCTCCTCCAGCCGCTGGCGGCCAAGTTCGGCATGTCCGTCGAGCTGCTGACCATCGCCGACGGCAAGATCACCTCGTACGACGGCGTGCTGTCCACCACCGTCGACGAGGAGCTCGCCGGCAAGGAGCTCTGGGCCACCGCCCAGTGCCGCCCGCACCCCACCGACCCGCTCGACGACAGCGGCCAGGGCGACGCCTTCGTCAGCATCGCCTTCTGCGCCGTACGGGCCGTGGTCGACGTCGACATCGAGCTCGGCTCGGTCCGGGTCGTCGAGATGGCCGTGGCGCAGGACGTCGGCCGGATCCTCAACCCCCGGCAGCTCGCCGCCCGTGTCGAGGCCGGCGTCACCCAGGGCGTCGGCATGGCCCTCATGGAGGACCTGCGGGCCCCCCGCGGCATCATCAAGCGTCCCAACCTGACCGGCTACGCCCTGCCCACCGCCCTGGACGCCCCCGACATCCGCATCGTCAAGCTCGTCGAGGAACGCGACGTCGTGGCCCCCTTCGGCGCCAAGGCGGTCAGCGCCGTCCCCGTCGTGACCTCGCCGGCCGCCGTGGCCGCCGCCGTCCGGGCCGCCACCGGCCGCCCGGTCACCCGCCTGCCCATCCGCCCCCAGCACGCGGTGGCCAAGCCCCAGCAGGCCTGACGCGGCCGCCGCCGGCGCGCTCGTACGGGCCGACTGAGACGGAATCCGAGGCGAACGGCAGCAGGGCGGTCCTCCCTGGGGAAGACCGCCCTGCTTGTACGCCCCGGTGAAGGGCGCTGGAGGCGGTGACCGGAATCGAACCGGCGTAACTCGCTTTGCAGGCGAGTCCCTCAACCACTCGGGCACACCGCCATGGTGACCACGTAGGTCGACCATAGGCGGGGTGGCCGGGGGGAGGTCAACGGCCGGGGCGGCTCCGCAACGCGATGTTCACGGGCGTTCACGAATGGGCGACGGCGCGCGACGGCAGGTCGTGGCTCTGGTGGCCGCCGCTGGCGAGCATCCGTACCTCGCCCATGTCGCTGATCTCGGCCTGGACGATGCCCGTGTCGTCGGCGTAGACGGGATAACCCCCGGCGCCCTTGCGCTCGGTCGCCTTCACCACGACCGTGTCGCCGGACTCCGGGAAAGTCAGCTCATAACTCTTTTCATGCCCCATATCGGACTGTATGCCCACTAATGGGCGAGTGATGCGGGTCAGGCCGGCGATTCTTCCCGCAGGAACTCCTCGACAACCGGCCGGAAGAGGTCCGGCTCGTCGACCCACGGGTAGTGCCCCACCTCGTGCAGCGGCTGCCAGCGGCCGGCGGGGAACGACTCGGCCACCACCTTTCCCGCCCGCATCCCGCTCACCGCGTCCCGGTCGCCGGTGATCACCAGCACCGGGCAGGCCACCTTCCGGAGCCCCCGCGCAATCGCCAGCCGGGCCGCCTCGTCCACGCCCTGCCAGAAGCCCGCCCGGGGCACCGGGTGCAGCTGGACCGCCTCGCCCGCGGCGTGCTCACGCTGCGGCTCGTCCCAGCGGCCGTACGCCATCGGGGCGATCCTCAGCAGCAGCTCCCTGACCTCGTCGAGGTCGGCGGCGTCCTCCAGGTCGTGCAGCGCCACCATCGCGTCCGGCCACCAGGGCTCGGCCGCCCGCGCCTGGAAGAGCTCCCGGGCGTCGTCCGGCAGCTCGCCCTGCAGGCGTGAGCCGGGGGCCACCAGGACCAGGTGCGTCAGCCGGTCGGGGTGCTCCGCCGCGTAGGCCTGGGCCGTGGCCGCGGCCGCGTCGTGGGCGAGCAGGGCGATCCGCTCCAGCCCCAGGTGCTCGCGCAGCGCCTCCACGTCCGCCGCCAGGCCCGGGAAGGCGTACGCGGCCGGGTCCTCCGCCGGGGGAGTCTCCCCGGTGCCGCGGCTGTCCGGGACGACCAGGGAGCGGTCCGCGTCCAGCCCGCCCAGGTCACCCAGATAGCCGGCGTCCCGCCCCGGGCCCCCGGCCAGGCAGACCAGTGCCGGGCCGTCGCCCAGGACGCGGTAGGAGATCTCGGTTCCGTCGTACGAGATGAAGTGCGGCATGCCGTACGCCTTCCCTGCGCGGAGGTCGTAAGTCCAGGGACGGAGCCGGGGTCAGTCGAACGGCAGGGGTGAAACGCCACTACGCCCCTTACGCTGTTCGGGTGACAGCCGCAGAGCCGCAATCCCCGACCGGGCAGCAGCCCCTGGAGCCCCTCCCGTCCCTGGAGTCCCTGGGGTCTGTGGAGCCCCTGGGGTCTGTGGAGCCCCTGGGGTCTGTGGAGCCCCTGCCGTCCCTGCCGGCGGACGACATCACCACCACCGTGTGGTCCCGCCCCTACCGGGCGCTGACCCTCGGCATCGTGAGCGTCGTCCTGCTGATCGCCTTCGAGGCGACGGCGATCGGGACGGCGATGCCGGTCGCGGCCCGCGAACTGGACGGACTGGCGCTGTACGCGTTCGCGTTCTCCGCCTACTTCACCACCTCGCTGTTCGCGATGGTGGTCAGCGGCCAGTGGTGCGACCGCGGCGGACCGCTGCCCCCGCTCACCACCGGCATCGGCGGCTTCGCGGCCGGGCTGCTGATATCCGGCACCGCCCAGTCCATGTGGCCCTTCGTGCTGGGCCGGGCCGTGCAGGGGACGGGCGGCGGACTGGTCATCGTGGCGCTGTACGTGGTCGTGGGCCGGGCCTACCCGGAACGGCTGCGGCCGACCGTGATGGCGGCCTTCGCCGCGTCGTGGGTGGTGCCGTCCATCGTGGGCCCGCTGGTGTCGGGGACGGTCACCGAGAACCTCGGCTGGCGCTGGGTCTTCCTGGCGATCCCCGTGCTCGTCGTCGTCCCCCTGCTCACCGCGCTCCCGGCGCTGCGCCGTACGACCGGCGGGGGAGACGGGGCCCGGCCGGACCGGCGCCGGCTGCGCCTGGCGGGCGGTGTCGCGCTGGGCGCGGCGCTGCTCCAGTACGCCGGCCAGGACCTGCGCCCGCTCTCCCTGCTGCCCGCCGCCGCGGGCGCCGCCCTGCTGGTCCCGTCGGCCCTGCGGCTGCTGCCGCGCGGCACGTTCCGGGCCGCGCGCGGGCTGCCGTCGGTGGTGCTGCTGCGGGGCGTGGCGGCCGGCACCTTCATCGGGGCGGAGAGCTTCGTCCCGCTCATGCTCGTCACCCAGCGCGGCCTGTCCCCGACGCTGGCCGGGCTGTCGCTGGCCGGCGGCGGCGTCACCTGGGGCCTCGGCTCCTACCTCCAGTCCCGCCCCCGCCTGGAACCCCACCGGATCCGGCTGGCCCGCGCCGGGATGGTGCTGTCCGCCCTCGCCGTGGCCGGCGCGGCCCTCACCCTGGCGCCCGGCGCCCCCGCCTGGACCGCGGCGCTGGCCTGGGCCGTCGGCGGCCTCGGCATCGGCATGGTCATGGCCTCGCTCGCCGTCCTGCTCCTGCGGCTGTCCCGGCCCGAGGAGGCCGGCGCCAACTCCGCCGCCCTCCAGGTCGGCGACGCCCTGGCCAACGTCGTCCTGGTCAGCGCCGCCGGTACCGCCTTCGCCGCTCTGGGCGGCGCCACCCACGCGGCCGCCTTCACCGCGGTCCTGCTGCCCATGGCCGCGATCGCCCTGACCGGGGTCTGGGTGGCGGGACGGCTCCGGGAGGACGGCGGTCCCGTGTGACTCATGTCGCACAAGCGGCGGACGCGGTGCCGTTCTGCCGGAGGGGCGGCCGGGGCGCCGGTAGGCTGGCCGGGTTTTCACAACGCAAGCCCCGACCCCGCCCGGAGACCGTGACTACCACCGCAGCCACCAGCTCCCACCCGCACTCGCACCATCTGTCGCCGGCCTTTCCCGGCCGCGCCCCGTGGGGCACGGCCGGGAAACTGCGCGCCTGGCAGCAGGGCGCGATCGACCGCTATGTCGAGTTGCAGCCCCGTGACTTCCTGGCGGTGGCGACCCCCGGCGCCGGCAAGACGACCTTCGCGCTCACCCTCGCCTCGTACCTGCTGCACAACCATCTGGTGCGGCAGATCACGGTCGTCGCGCCGACCGAGCACCTGAAGAAGCAGTGGGCGGAGGCGGCGGCGCGGATAGGGATCAAGCTGGACCCGGAGTACAGCGCGGGCCCGGTGAGCCGGGAGTACCACGGCGTGGTGGTGACCTACGCGGGTGTCGGCGTACGCCCGATGCTGCACCGCAACCGCTGCGAGAGCCGCAAGACCCTGGTGATCCTGGACGAGATCCACCACGCGGGCGACAGCAAGTCCTGGGGCGAGGCCTGCCTGGAGGCCTTCGAGCCGGCCACCCGCCGCCTCGCGCTGACGGGCACCCCGTTCCGCTCGGACACCAACCCGATCCCCTTCGTGACGTACGAGGAGGGCAACGACGGCATCCGCCGCTCCTCCGCCGACTACACCTACGGCTACGGCAACGCGCTCGCCGACGGCGTCGTGCGCCCGGTCATCTTCCTCTCCTACAGCGGCAACATGCGCTGGCGCACCAAGGCGGGCGACGAGGTCGCCGCCCGCCTGGGCGAGCCGATGACCAGGGACGCGATCGGCCAGGCGTGGCGGACGGCGCTGGCGCCCACCGGCGACTGGATCCCCAACGTGCTGCGCGCCGCCGACCAGCGGCTGACCGAGGTCCGCAAGGGCATCCCGGACGCGGGCGCGCTCGTCATCGCGACCGACCAGGACAGCGCCAGGGCGTACGCGAAGCTGATCAAGGAGATCACCGGGCACAAGGCGACGGTGGTGCTGTCCGACGACACGGGCGCGTCCAAGCGGATCGAGGACTTCGCCGGCGGCGACGCCCGCTGGATGGTGGCCGTCCGCATGGTGTCCGAGGGCGTCGACGTCCCGCGCCTGGCGGTCGGGGTCTACGCCACCACCATCTCCACCCCGCTGTTCTTCGCCCAGGCCGTGGGCCGCTTCGTACGGTCCCGCCGCCGGGGCGAGACGGCGTCCGTCTTCGTGCCGACGATCCCGATGCTGCTGGAGTTCGCCAACGAGATGGAGGTCGAGCGCGACCACGTCCTCGACAAGCCCAGGAAGGACGGCGGCGACGAGGACATCTACGCCGAGGAGGACAAGCTCCTCGCGGAGGCCGAGCGCGAGCAGGACGAGGACACCGGCGACGAGGAGCAGCTGCCCTTCGAGGCGCTGGAGTCCGACGCCGTCTTCGACCGGGTCCTCTACGACGGCGCCGAGTTCGGCATGCAGGCGCACCCGGGCAGCGAGGAGGAGCAGGACTACCTGGGCATCCCGGGCCTGCTGGAGCCGGACCAGGTGCAGATGCTGCTGCAGAAGCGGCAGGCCCGGCAGATCGCGCACAGCCGCCGGAAGCCCGACGGGGAGGCCGACCTGCTCGAAATGCCGGCCGAGCGGCGTCCCATCGTCACCCACAAGCAGCTGCTCGAACTGCGCAAGCAGCTCAACACCCTGGTCGCCGCCTACAACCACCAGAGCGGCAAGCCGCACGGCGTCATCCACAACGAGCTGCGCCGGGTGTGCGGCGGTCCGCCGAGCGCGGAGGCCACGGCCGGGCAGCTGACCGAGCGCATCAAGAAGGTCCAGGAGTGGGCCACCCGGATGCGGTGAGCTTGCGCTGAACGTGCGCCGACGTGCGGAGGGGACGCACCGGCATATGAGGTACACGGTGAGGTATGCGGGGATTCGCATAAAACCTGACCGGATTGTGGACGGAGTCTTCCGCTGAGCGGTACCGAGTGGATACCGTGCCGGTCACGCAACGCGCTCCGTGTCAGTGCCGCCCCGGAGCGCAGCCGGTAACCACCGCCAGACCGGCGGCTCTCCGCGCCCTGCCGCGGGACCGGCAGACGGGCACCGGGGACGCCGCCACTCACGAGAAGGGGGCGTCGTGACCGCGGAGACCTCTCAGACGCTCGACCGGGGCCTGCGAGTCCTCAAGCTGCTCGCCGACACCGATCACGGCCTCACCGTCACCGAACTCGCCGGCAAGCTCGGCGTCAACCGGACGGTCGTCTACCGTCTGCTGGCGACCCTGGAGCAGCACGCCCTCGTACGACGCGACCTCGGCGGTCGCGCCCGCGTGGGCCTCGGAGTCCTCCGCCTCGCCCACCAGGTGCACCCCTTGCTGCGCGAGGCCGCCCTGCCGGCCCTGCGCTCCCTCGCCGAGGAGATCGGCGCCACCGCCCACCTCACCCTGGTCGACGGCACCGAGGCGCTCGCCGTCGCGGTGGTCGAGCCCAGCTGGACCGACTACCACGTCGCCTACCGCACCGGGTTCCGCCACACCCTGGAGCGTGGCGCCGCGGGCCTGGCGATCCTCGCCGGGCGCGGCGTGCACCCCTACGTACCCGAGCAGCGGCGCACCGAGGGCCGGCCCGGCTTCGTCCTGGCCCACGGCGAGCTGGAGGCCGGTGCCAGCGGCGCGGCGGCGCCCCTGCTCGGCGTGACCGGCATCGAGGGCAGCGTCGGGGTCGTCATGCTCGCCGACTCGATACCCGAGCGGGTGGGGCCCCGGGTGGTCGAGGCGGCCATCGAGGTGGCCGACGCGCTGCGCTGAGGAGCGCGTGAACTAGATTCACCCCCATGCCCTTCGCCGCCGCCGTGTCCCGGAAGCCCTGGAGCCCCCGGAGCCGCACCCTCGCCGTCTGCGCCGCCCTGGTCCTCGCCCTGCTCGCGGTGGCCGCCCTGGCCCCGCTGCCCGTGTCGATCGTCGTCCCGGGGCTGACGGCCAACGTGCTCGGCGCCAGCAAGGGCAAGCAGGTGATCACCGTCAGCGGCACCGCGACCCGCAGGACCAGCGGGCAGCTGCGGATGACCACCATCGCCGCGACCCAGCCCGACGCGAGTGTGCACCTGTCGGACGTCGTCAAGGCCTGGTTCGCCGAGGACGAGGCCGCGATGCCGCGTGCCGCCGTCTACCCCACCGGCGGCACCGTCCAGGAGATCGAGAAGCACAACCAGGCCCAGATGACCGAGTCCCAGGACGCCGCGACCGCCGCCGCGCTGAAGTACCTCGGCCGGTCCTCCTCGCAGGTCAAGGTCAGCCTCCACCTCGCCGACGTCGGCGGCCCCAGCGCCGGGCTGATGTTCACCCTCGGCATCATCGACAAGATCGACGGCAACGGCACCGGCGGCGACCTCACCGGCGGCCGCCGGGTCGCCGGCACCGGCACCATCACCGCCGACGGTACGGTCGGCGCGGTCGGCGGCGTCCCCCTCAAGACCCGGGCCGCCCGGCGCGACGGCGCCACCGTCTTCCTCGTACCGCGCGCCGAGTGCGCCGACGCCCGCGCCGGACTCCCCTCCGGCCTCCGGCTGGTCCCCGTCACCACCCTGAAGACCGCGATCAGCGCCCTGGCCGCCCTCAACGGCGGCGGCAAGGTCCCCTCCTGCTAGGCCCTCGTCACCTCAGGCGCCGCTCGACGCCGGCCGGTCCATCGTGCGCCACGAGGGGAAGACCAGCGGGCAGAGCGTGGCCAGCAGATACAGGCCGCCGGCCGCCAGAAGGGTGGCGGTGAGGCCGATCGCGTCGGCCAGGAAGCCGCACACCAGGCCGCCCAGCGGGGTGAAGGCCATGACGCCGCCGTTGGTCACGCCCAGGACGCGGCTGCGCAGTTCCTCGGGCACGATGTCGTAGATGACGACGATCAGCACCGGGTTCAGCATGCCCGCCGCCAGGCCGTCGAGCACCATCACGGCGGCCAGTTGCGGGAAGTGCGGCGCGTACGCGGCCATCGCGAACCGCGGCAGGCCGCAGACGATGAAGGCCCCCGTGTAGACCGCCCAGCGGGAGAAGCGGTGGCCCACCGCCCCGTACAGCAGTGCCCCGGCCAGGGCGGAGCCGGCGAACAGCCCGGTCAGCAGCCCCAGATCGACGGCGCCGCCCAGCCGGCGGTCGGCCAGGACGGGCAGCAGCACCGAGTTCCAGCCCTGGTCGAGGCCGTTGGTCACCATCACCATCAAGGTGATGCCCAGCAGCAGCCGTGACCGTGTCAACGCCCGCACGCCCTCCCGCAGTTCGGCCCGGTACGTCTGCCGCGGGCCGCCCGCGGGGGCGGAGCGGGGGCCGGCCGCCGCCATGCCGCGCAGGCCGACGCCGATCAGCAGCGCCGACACCGCGAACGTCCCCGCGTCGAGCAGCAGGACGTTCACCGGGCCGAAGAACGCGATCAGGACGCCGCCCACCGCCGCGCCCGCCATCCGCGCCCCGCGCGAGGCCCCGTCGAAGAACCCGGCGGCCCGGGTCATGCCCACGCCCGCGCGTTCGGCCAGGGCCGGCAGCAGCACCGTGCGCGCCGTCTGTCCGGGGGCGCCGAACAGGCCGCTCACCGCCATCAGCGCGCACAGCTCCCAGAACCGCAGCGCTCCGGCGAAGTGCAGCAGCGGAACGGCCGCGACCGCCACCGCGCACATGACGTCGGTGACCACGCTGGCCCGGCGCCGGCCCATCCGGTCGATCACCGGCCCGCCGAACAGCGCCGCCCCCACCATCGGCAGCATCCCGCAGAACGCCACCACGCCCGCCCGGGCGGCGCTGCCGGTGGTCTGCAGCACGAACCACGGCACGGCCATCAGGCTCAGCGAACTCCCGCTCACCGAGATCACGTTCGCCGTCAGCACCAGCCACAGCGGCCGCCGGTCGCGCACCGGCGGTGCGGGCTGGGCCACCGCGCCGGCGCACGCGTCCACGCCCCCCTCGGCGGTCACGGCCGCACGACGCGACGCGGTACGGGCTGCACCAGGCGCAGCCCCAGTTCGACCAGTCCCCAGCCCAGCCGGGCCCGTAGTGCCGGGCGGCGGCGGGGCCCGGGCTCCCGGGCGGAACGGACGAGCGTCCGGGTCCGGGCCCGCTCGCGCAACTCCGCGACCCGCAGCCGGTGGAGGCTCAGATGTATGTCGGAATGCATGGTCGGTCCTTGTCAGTCGATGGAGCGGGGGAAGCCGTGCACATGCAGCCGGTAGGCGGCGGCCGCCTCGTCGTCCTCGGGGGCCCGCGTCCCGTAGCCCTCGATGACCTCCTGGAGCTTCTCGCGCAGCTCCTCGGCGTCCTCGGGGGTCAGCCGGAGGGTGAAGTCGCTCATGTCCCAGCCGCGTTGCCAGGCCTCGGGCCAGTCGCGCATGGTGCCGAGCCAGGTGTTCAGCTCCCGGGTGTGGGTGGTGGCGATCTGGTGCATCACGAGGTCCATCGCGCCGCGCACAGTGGGGTCCGGGTGCTTCAGGAACTCCTCGATGCTGTCGAAGCGGGTGCCGCGGTGCACCGCCTTCCACCACCGCTCGCGTGCCGTGCCGCGTCCGGGGTCGTCCTCGACGAAGCCGTGCGCGGCCAGTTGCCGCAGGTGGTAGCTGGTGGCGCCGCTGGACTCGCCGAGGCGGGCGGCGAGCCCGGAGGCGGTGGCGGGCCCGAACTCGCGGAGCGCGCCCAGCAGGCTGAGCCGCAATGGGTGGGCGAGGGCCCGCAGCGAACGGGGGTCGACGACATGGACGTGGGGGTCTGGTTCGGCCATGGCAGAACCGTAAGGGTGCAAAGACTTCTTTGCAACGGAGTATTTGCACTTGGTTCATGGCGATACCCCGGCCCAACGGCCGCCCGCTCAGGGCTCCTTGATGAAGCCCTCCTTCACCAGCCATCGCTTGGCGACCTCGTGCGGGTCGTCGCCGTCGACGTCCACCTGGCCGTTGAGCTGCTGGGCGACCCGGGTCGTCAGCTTCCTGGTGATCGGGTCCAGCAGCCCGCGGATCGCCGGCCAGCGCTTCAGCGCCTTGGTGTTGACCACCGGGGCCGCGTTGTAGTTCGGGAAGAAGTGCCGGTCGTCGTCGAGCACGTCCAGGTGCAGGGAGGCGATCCGGCCGTCCGTGGTGAAGACCTCGCCCAGCAGACAGGAGCCGCTCTTCGCCACCTGCGTGTAGATGATCCCGGTGTCCATCTTCTGGACCTGCGAGGCGGGGATGTCCATCCCGTACGCCTTCTCCATGCCGGGCAGCCCGTCCTCGCGGGCCGCGAACTCGTTCTCCACGCACAGCGTCACGGCCCCGGGGTCCTTCTGCGACAGGGCGGCGACGTCCGAGAGCGTCCTGAGCCGGTACTTCCTGTTGTTGGCCCGGCTGATGGCCAGGGCGTAGGTGTTGTCGAGGGTGGACTGCGGCAGCCAGGTCAGCCCGTTGCGCAGGTCCTCGTCGTGCACGGCCTGCCACTGCTTCTGCGGGTCGGTGATCGGCTCGGTGTGGCCGAGATACGTGATCCAGGCGGTGCCGGTGTACTCGTACATCGCGTCGGCCTGCCCCTTGCGGACCGCCTCGCGGGCGCCGATGGAACCCTGGATGCTGGTGCGGTCCAGCACCTCGGCGCCGGCCGCCCTGAAGGCCAGGCCGATCATCTGGCCCAGGATGATGTTCTCGCTGAAGCTCTTGGACGTGACGGTCAGCGAGGCGCCCCTCAGCGGCAGGCCCCGGCCGATCGAGCCGGGGGTGACGTCGTCGGTCATGGGGCTGCCGCTCTTGAGGCCGCAGGCGGCCAGGGCCGCGGCGGTGCCCAGCAGGACGGACAGCCGCACCCGTGCCCGTACGCGCGCTCGTGCTCCTGCCCGTACGCGCGCTCGTGCCCGTACCCGGCGCATCAGCCCACCTCCAGGCCGTGCGGGCGCATGACGGTCTCGACCAGGGAGGCCAGCCAGTCCACGAACAGGGCGAGGACGACGGTCAGTACGGAGCCCAGCACCAGCACCGGCGTGCGCTGGGTGACGATCCCGGAGGTGATGATGTCGCCGAGCCCGCCGCCTCCGCCGAAGGTGGCCAGGGTCGCCGTGCCGACGTTGAGCACCAGGGCGGTCCGCACCCCGGCGAGGATCAGCGGGACGGCCAGCGGGATTTCGACCCGGCCCAGCGTCCCGAGGGCCGACATGCCGATGCCGCGGGCCGCCTCGACCAGGGTCGGGTCGATCGCCCTGAGCCCGGCGACGGTGTTGGACAGCACCGGCAGCACCGCGTAGGCGACCATGCCGACGATGGCGGTACGGGCGCCGATGCCGAGCCAGATGACCAGCAGCGCCAGCAGGCCGATGGCGGGCGTGGCCTGGCCGATGTTGGCCAGCGCGGTGACCGCGGGCGCGGCGCGGCGCAGCCGGCGGCGGGTGAGGGCGATGCCCAGCGGGATGGCGATGACCAGCACCCAGAAGGTGGAGATGGCGGTGAGCCTGATGTGCTGCCACAGGCGCAGCCGTACGATGCCGCCGGCCACGGAGTTCTCGGCGATGCTGTCCAGGCTGATGCTGGTGAACCACAGGAAGGTCGCCAGCAGCACCAGCCCCAGCACCACCGGGGTGGTCACCAGCCGCTGCCAGGTCAGCCGCCGGGGCGGCTTGTCGGCGACGAAGCCGGCCTCCGGTTCGAACCCCGGTTCGGGCTCGGGCCGGGCCGTCGTGCTCACACCGTGCCTTCCTGCTCGGCCCGGGTGGTCTGCGACCGGGACTCCTCCAGGCCGTGCTGGTGCTCGATGGCGTTGAGGCGGTCGGCCTCCAGCATCTCGTGCACCGAGTTCATCAGGGTCTCCATGTCCACGACACCGATGTACTCCCCGCGCCGCCCGGTCACCGCCACCCGCCCGCTGCTGTCGATGAGCACCGCCTCCAGCGCGTCGCGCAGCGTGGCGTCCATGGTCACGGTGTCCTGCACCAGCGTGCCCGCGCGCGCGAGCGAGCCCTTGGCGCGCATCAGGTCGCCGCGCCGCAGCCACTTGTACGGGCGCCCCCGCCGGTCGAGCAGGAGGAGTTCGCTGGTCGTGGTGGAGCCCCGCAGCCGGTCGAAGACGAGCTGCAGCGGATCGTCGACGCCCACCGTGGGGAAGTCGGCGATGCCCACGTCCCGTACCCGGGTCAGGTTGAGCCGCTTCAGCGCGGCCCCGGCCCCCACGAAGCCGGAGACGAAGTCGTCGACGGGGTTGGTGAGGATCGCCTCGGGGGTGTCGAACTGGGCGATGTGCGAACGCTCCCGCAGTACCGCGATCCGGTCGCCGAGCTTGATCGCCTCGTCGAAGTCGTGGGTGACGAAGACGATCGTCTTGTGCAGCTCGTGCTGGAGCCGGATCAGCTCGTCCTGCAGATGGTCCCGGGTGATCGGGTCCACCGCCCCGAACGGCTCGTCCATCAGCAGCACCGGCGGGTCCGCCGCCAGCGCCCGCGCCACGCCCACCCGCTGCTGCTGGCCGCCCGACAGCTGCCGCGGGTAGCGCCCGTGGAACTCCCGGGGGTCCAGCCCCACCAGGTCGAGCATCTCCTCGACCCGGTCCCGGACCCGGGACTTCGACCAGCCCACCATCTTCGGCACCAGGGCGATGTTCTCGGCCACCGTCATGTGCGGGAACAGCCCCGAGGACTGGATCGCGTACCCGACCTTGCGGCGCAGCTTCACCGGGTCGATGTCGGTGACGTCCTCGTCGTTGATCCGGATCCGTCCGGACGTCGGCTCGATCAGCCGGTTGATCATCTTCAGCGTGGTGGACTTCCCGCAGCCCGACGGCCCGACGAAGATCACGGTCTCGCCGGCCTTGATCTCCATGCTGACGCTGTCCACCGCCGGCTCCGGGCTGCCCGGATAGCGTTTGGTCAGGTTCTCCAGCACGATGGCGGCGCCCGCGGTCTCAGCCACTGATCCCCCTCGGAATGGTCAGCCGTCCGATCGCGATGTACACGGCGTCGAACATCAGCGCGAGGACGATGATGCCGAGCGTCCCGGCGAGCACCTGGTTGAGCGCGTTCGCGCTGCCCAGCGAGGCGATCCCGCGGAAGATCTCGTTGCCGAGCCCCGGCCCGGAGGCGTACGCCGCGATGGCCGCGATGCCCATCAGCATCTGCGTCGACACCCGGATCCCGGTCAGGATCGGCGGCCACGCCAGCGGCAGTTCCACCCGCAGCAGCCGGATGAGCCGTGACATCCCGATCCCCTTCGCCGCGTCCACCAGGCCCGGGTCGACCCCGCGCAGCCCGACGACCGAGTTGCGGACGATCGGCAGCAGCCCGTACAGCACCAGTGCCGTCACGGTCGGCGGCACACCGAGCCCGAGCACCGGGACCAGCAGACCGATCAGGGCGAGGGAGGGGATGGTGAGGATGGTCGCGGTGGAGGTGATGGCCAGATTGCCGGCCCAGTCGCGGCGGTAGGTCGCGACACCGAGCAGCACACCGATGACGGTGGCGACGACCATGCACTGGAGGACGGCGCTGGCGTGCTGATACGCGTCGATCAGCAGCTGCTGGTGCCGGCTGCGGAGATACTCCCAGAAGTTCACGGGTTGCCGTCCCCAGTCGTCCTCAGTCCTCCGCCGCCTGCTCCACCAGCGGGATGATCCGCAAGGGGACCGGGTTCTCCATGACGATCGCGGTGGAGGCCCGCACGATGCCATCAAAACCCAGAACCCGGTCGATCACACGTTGAAGATCCGCGTTCGACCGCGCCACCAGCCGGCACAGCATGTCCCCGTGCCCGGTGGTCGTGTGCAGCTCCAGCACCTCCGGCACGGTGGCCAAATGTGCCCGTACGTCGGCGCCTTGGCCCTGCTTGATCTCCAGCGTCGCGAACGCCGTCACCGGATACCCCAGCGCGGCCGGATCCACCTGCGGCCCGAACCCGCGGATCACCCCATTGGCCCGCAGCCGGTCCAGCCGGGCCTGCACCGTGCCCCGGGCGACCCCGAGCCGTCGGGATGCCTCCAGGACGCCGATCCGCGGCTCCTCGGCGAGCAGCTTGATCAGCCGCCCGTCCAGCCGGTCGATTCCCATGTCGCTGCCTCCGTTGCCCATAATGCACGGCTGGATTCGCCGTTCGCCGTACAGAGTGTCCAGTGATTCGGCGAACTGTTGCGCATCCTGAGCCACGGGGCGACCCTGCTGCCATGACTGAGACTGAGACTGAGCTCCGGGACCCCTTCCCCGTCAAGGGGATGGACGCGGTCGTCTTCGCCGTCGGCAACGCCAAGCAGGCGGCCCACTACTACTCGACGGCCTTCGGCATGAAGCGCGTCGCCTACTCCGGCCCCGAGAACGGCAGCCGCGAGACGGCTTCCTATGTCCTGGAGTCCGGCGGCGCCCGCTTCGTCCTCACCTCCGTCATCAAGCCGTCGACGGAGTGGGGCCGCTTCCTCGCCGACCACGTCGCCACCCACGGCGACGGCGTCATCGACCTCGCCATCGAGGTCCCCGACGCGCGGGCCGCCTACGCCTACGCCGTCGCGCACGGCGCGACCGGGCTGGTCGAGCCGCACGAACTCAAGGACGAGCAGGGCCACGGCGTCGTCGTGCTCGCCACCATCGCCACCTACGGACAGACCCGCCACACCCTCGTCGAGCGCACCGACTACGACGGCCCCTACCTGCCCGGCTACGAGGCCGCCGCCCCCGTCGTCGAGCCGCCCGCGAAGCGCTTCTTCCAGGCCGTCGACCACTGCGTCGGCAATGTGCAGCTCGGCAGGATGGACGAGTGGGTCGCCTTCTACAACCGCGTCATGGGCTTCACCAACATGAAGGAGTTCGTCGGCGACGACATCGCCACCGAGTACTCCGCCCTGATGTCCAAGGTCGTCGCCGACGGCACGCGGAAGGTGAAGTTCCCCCTCAACGAGCCCGCCCTCGCCAAGCGCAAGTCCCAGATCGACGAGTACCTGGAGTTCTACGGCGGCCCGGGCGTCCAGCACATCGCACTCGCCACCAACGACATCGTCGCGACCGTACGCGCCATGCGCGCGGCCGGCGTCGAATTCCTCGACACCCCCGACTCGTACTACGACACGCTGGGGGAGTGGGTCGGCGACACCCGGGTCCCGGTGGAGACGCTGCGTGAACTCCGAATCCTCGCAGACCGGGACGAGGACGGCTATCTGCTCCAGATCTTCACCAAGCCTGTTCAGGATCGCCCGACGGTCTTCTTCGAAATGATCGAGCGACACGGTTCGATGGGTTTCGGCAAGGGCAATTTCAAAGCCCTCTTCGAAGCGATCGAGCGTGAGCAGGCGCTCCGCGGCAATCTCTGAGCGCTTCAGTCGCCGTTCCGGCGCCGGACCATGCCTCCACGGGGGAGAAGCACGGCCCGGCGCCGCTGCATCCGGGCGGGCGGTGCGCGGTCCCCTTTCGGGTGAAATCCGGCGGAGTCCGGAGCCCGCGATGGCAGGATGGACACATGAGCGCGCAGCCCGTACATCCGCACCACCCCGGCCCCCGGGTCCCTCGCACGATCAACGGGATAGCCGATGCGCTGAGTGGTGCCCGTCGCATGGAGTTCTACCGCGAGATCGGCGAGGCACAGGCCGGCCCCGAACTGCAGCATGTCCTCGCCACCTGGTGGGGGCAGGCGATGCTGGACACCGACCCGGAACGGGAGCGGATCACCGCCGCGGCAGAAGCCGGCACGCTGCAGACGGTCACCATGGACGAGGTGATGCGGCGACGGATCGCCCGTGGCGGAGCGATGCCTGGTGAGTGACGACGACCTCTGGCCGGTGGAACCGTCAGCGGCCGTGGCCGACGCCCTCGCAGACCCCGGGCTTGCTGTCGCGCTGTTTTCGAAGATTGTGGCCCTTACGGTCGCCATCGCCGAGGATCCATGGATGGAGAGCAGCGCCGAGGCTGCCCAGGGCGGTCATTGGCGCACTGTGCCCATCCCGGACGGTGGCGGCATCGCCGAGTATGTGATCGACGAAGAGGGGCACCGCGTGGTCCTCACGCGGATCTTCCCCTTCTGAATCGCAGGACCTGGCCCGCGTGGAGCCGTCCCGGCACGGCCGGGCCTGCCCGTCGCGGATCTTCCGCGCCGCGCGGTCAGGAGATCCCACTCGGGGATCGAGTCAACCGCCCAGTCGGACATGTTCGACTTCGAGGTGCGCGGCTTGCTGGATGGCAGCGATTTCCTCGGCGGCTGCCTGCCACCGGTCGGCATCCCTGGTTTCCCGGACGACCCGCTCGGCAGCGTGGAATCTCGCGGAGACGTCCGGCCGACGCTCAATCGCCACGAAGACGGCCCAGCGCAGAAGAAACATGCGGACCGGGACGGCACCCTCAGCGGCAGCGTGCATGAACGCCTCGTCACGCTCACGCTTGAAGACGGACAGATCCGAGGGACTGATCGTAGCCACAGCTGCCCGCAGCGAAGCGAGAGTGAGCTCCGGCATCGCGATGATCGGCTCATCGTGCGGCCCGTAGTGCACTGGCTGTGTGCTCATGACTCACTTGCGGCTCGTCGGTCTCACAGCGGAGACCAGGCTACGGCAACGGGGGCACATGGGCGCTTGCCCCAACACGGCGGCGGGGTTGGGATCGGGATCTTCCGCGCCGCGCGGCCCGGTGCGAGGCTGGACGCATGAGCGACCTCATCGACCGGCTCCGTGCCGGGCTCCCGGACGACGCGATCCTCACCGACCCCGATGTCACGGCGTCCTACGCCAACGACATGGCGAGCTTCTGCCCCTCCGGCGCGCCGGCCGTCGTGGTGCTGCCCCGGACCACGGAGCAGGTGCGGCACGTGATGCGCACCGCCACCGCACTGCGGGTGCCCGTGGTGCCGCAGGGCGCCCGCACCGGCCTGTCGGGGGCGGCGAACGCGTCCGAGGGCTGCGTCATCCTCTCGCTCACCAGGATGGACCGGATCCTGGAGATCAACCCGGTCGACCGGGTGGCGGTGGTGGAGCCCGGGGTGGTGAACGCGGTGCTGTCGCGGGCCGTCGTCGAACAGGGGCTGTACTACCCGCCCGACCCCTCCAGCTGGGAGCAGTGCACGATCGGCGGCAACATCGGCACCGGCTCGGGAGGCCTGTGCTGCGTGAAGTACGGCGTGACGGCCGAGTACGTGCTCGGCCTGGAGGTCGTCCTCGCCGACGGCCGGCTGCTGCGAACGGGCCGCCGGACGGCCAAGGGCGTCGCCGGCTACGACATGACCCGGCTGTTCGTGGGCTCCGAGGGCAGCCTCGGGATCACCGTCAAGGCCGTACTGGCCCTGCGGCCGGCGCCGCCCGTGCAGCTCGCGCTGGTGGCGGAGTTCCCGTCGGCGGCCGCGGCCTGCGAGGCGGTGTGCGCGATCATGGCCGGAGGCCACGTACCGTCGCTGCTGGAGCTGATGGACGCCACGACGGTCCGGGCCGTCAACGACCTCGCCAGGATGGGCCTGCCGGCCGGCACCGGGGCCCTGCTGCTGGCCGCCTTCGACACCCACGATCCGTCCGGCGACCTCCGGGCCGTCGGGGAGCTGTGCGCCGCGGCGGGGGCGACGCAGGTGGTCCCCGCCGAGGACGCGGCGGAGTCGGAACTGCTGCTGCAGGCGCGGCGGATGGCGCTGCCGGCGCTGGAGCGGGTCTCGTCGGCGACGATGATCGACGATGTGTGCGTACCGCGCAGCGCGCTGGGGGCGATGATCGAGGGGGTCGCGGCCATCGCCGGAAAGTACCGGCTGACCATCGGGGTGTGCGCGCACGCGGGCGACGGCAACACCCATCCGGTGGTCTGTTTCGACCCGGCCGACCCGGACGAGTCCCGGCGCGCACGGGAGTCCTTCGACGAGATCATGGGGCTCGGCCTGGAGCTGGGCGGCACGATCACCGGCGAGCACGGGGTCGGTGTCCTGAAGAAGGAGTGGCTGGCCCGAGAACTGGGCCCGGTGGGGGTGGAGATGCAGCGCGGGATCAAGCAGGTCTTCGATCCGCTCGGCATCCTCAATCCGGGCAAACTCTTCTGAGCACCGGCCGCTCTCGTGCCGGGCCGGCGCCCGCCCCGGCGCCCGCCCCGGCGCTCGTGACTCAGGCGTGATTCAGGCCTGCTTCAGGAATCAGGCGTCGTCTCGTCCTTCCGGCTCCAGGGATCGCTCAGCCACAGCTCGTCGTGCTGGGTGCTGGGGGCGAGCAGCTGGTTGAGCCCGTCGTCCATGGAGATCCGGTCCTGCTCGGTGCCCGGCGGCACGGCGCGGAGCGTGCGCTCCAGCCAGGCGGTGACCGGCGAGGAGGCCGCCTCCAGCAGGGCGCTGCCGTCGGGTGAGCTGAGCGCCATACAGATGACGCTGCGCCCGTCGGCCTTGGCGGGCCAGATCCGTACGTCGCCGTGACCGCAGGGGCGGAAGACCCCCTCGACGAGCAGCTCACGGGCGAAGGTCCAGTTGACGGGCGCGTCCGAGCCCACATGGAAGGTGATGTGCACGGCGAAGGGATCGCCCGAGCGGTAGCCGAGCCGGGCGGGCACGGCGATGCTGCGCTCGGGCGACAGCACCAGATGCATTTCCAGTTCGCGTTCGACCACGGTGTGCATGAAGACGTCGTCCTTTCCTCGGCGCGGCGACCCCTTGCGGAGTCGTAGCGCAGCGGGTGCTGCGTGGGGCCCGCACCAGGAGAGAGCGCATACAACTCCCACCATTACGCGACTTCGCGCGGTCGGGAGGATTTTTCCCGAACGAGGCGCGGCGGCAGGGCCCATGGGGTAGGTACGTGGGGGTGGTTCCACGGTCGGCCGGGGCCCGGGCGGCCTGCGTCTCTGATAGATGTGGACCCCGCACCCACACGGCCGAGCAGATACGGGACGTACGGACGATGACCTCCCCCACTCCGGGCTACTATCCGGACCCGTCCATTCCTGGCTACATCCGGTACTGGAACGGTTCCGCCTGGGTCCCCGGTACGAGCCGGCCCGCGCCGCTGCCCGGGGAGGACGTGGCACCGCCCGCCGCGGCGGTGGGGGCTCCGGCGGCTCCCTCGGTGGCGGCCCCGGCGGGCCCCGCGGGCCCGTCCGCGCCGCGCATGCCGGCGATGCAGGAGTCCGGGCCGATGTTCCTCGACGAGGACCCGGACGCGCCGGTCGCCCAGACCCCGGACCGGGCGGCCGCCGAGGCGCCCGGGGCCGCCGGGGGACCGGTTCAGCCGGCCGTGCCGGCCCAGGCCGCCCGCGAGGCCGCGGTGCGCGAGACGCCCCGCCCGCAGCGCCGCCCCGAGCCCGCCGAACGGTCCGGCGAGCGGCCCGGCGACCGTGCCGCCGACCGCCCCGCCGACCGGTCCGCCCCGCAGCCCGCGCCCTGGGCGCAGCAGGTGCAGGAACTGGCCCGGACGCAGTCCGAGGAGGCGGCGCCGCAGCCGTGGAAGCCGGTGGTGAGCGATCCGTTCCTGCTGGCGGCGCAGGAGCAGGCGCGGCCGGCGTCGCTCGGCCGGCGGCTGGTGGCCCGGCTGCTGGACTCGCTGGTCGTGGGGGCGGTGGCGGCCGTGGCGGCGGTGCCGCTGGGCTCGGCGGCGTACGACCACATCCAGCACAAGATCGACGCCGCCAGGCAGACCGGCGAGACGGTGACGGTGTGGCTGATCGACGGCACCACGGGCGTGCAGTTCGGCATCATCGCGGGCCTCGTCCTGGTCACCGGCCTGCTCTACGAGGTGCTGCCGACCGTCAAGTGGGGCCGTACGCTCGGCAAGAAGCTGCTCAGGATCAAGGTGCTGGACATCGAGTCGCAGTACGAGCCCGGTTTCGGGGCCGCGTTGCGCAGATGGCTGACGCACACGGTCCTGGACGCGGCCGTCATCGGGTTCGTCGGGCTCGCGTGGTGCCTGTTCGACCGGCCGTGGCGGCAGTGCTGGCACGACAAGGCGGCGAGGACCTTCGTGGCGGCCGACTGACCGGCGCCTCCGCCGGCCCGGCGGTGACACCCGAACGGACGCCGCCGGAGGCGGGTGGGTGGCCCCCGGGTTTCACTCGGTGCATGAGCACCGACGACCCGTTCGCCAAGCCGGAGCAGCCGGAGCAGCCGTGGCAGCCGGGGCAGTCTCAGCCGGGGCAGCCACAGCCGGGACAGCCTCAGCCCGGGCCGCAGCAGCCCCCGCGGCCGCCGCCGAGCGGCTCGCCGTACGACCGTTCGCCGTACGACCGTTCGCCGTACGACCAGGCCCCGCCGCCTCCGCCGTCGTCCAGCCCGTACGGCAACGACCCCGGCCCCGACCCGCTGCTGAACATGCCGCCGCTGGCGAACCGCGGCCGGCGGCTGCTGGCCCGGATCGTGGACGCCCTGATCGTCGGCATCCCGGTGTACGTCGTCGCGGGCGCGGCCTTCCGCAACTTCGACTACGCCAACACCGGTGCCTCCTACGGCGAGTCGGTGATCTACGCGGTGGTCTATCTCGCCTACCAGGTCTTCATGCTGCCCCGTTACGGCCAGAGTCTGGGCAAGAAGCTGCTGAAGGTGCGGGTGGGCATGCTCGCGGACGGCACGCTCCCGACCACCGAGGCGGCCCTGAAACGGGAGTCGGTCTACGCGCTGGTGCCGATCATCCCGTGCTGCGGCTCGATCTTCTGGCTCGTCAACGTGCTGTGGTGCACCTGGGACAAGCCGTACCAGCAGTGCCTGCACGACAAGGCCGGTAAGACCGTGGTGGTTTCCGCGGCCTGACCTCTGCCGGGCATCTGTACGACCATAAGATTGACTGCTTCACTCGCGGTATGAGTGATAAGGATCCGTACGGTCAGAATGTCTACGGCACTCAACCCGCCGGCGCGGCACCCGCTCCAGAGGGCATGCCGCCGCTGGCGACGCTGGGCCAGCGCGTCCTGGCCAGGCTCATCGACACGGCTCTGCTCGTCGTGCTCGGCCTGGTCTTCGCCGTCGTCATCTACGGCGGCCACTGGAACGACCCGCAGGGCGTCGGTTTCGCGAAGCAGCTCCTGGCGGGCGTCCTCACCTATGCCATCTACTTCGTCTACGAGGGCTTCATGCTCTCGCGCAGCGGTCAGACGCTGGGCAAGTCCGCTCTGAGGATCCGTGTCGCGCGACTGGCCGACGGTTCCGTCCCCGGCAACGCCGGCTGGCTGCGGGCGGCGGTCTACTCGCTGCCCGGCATCCTGTCGTCGGCGTGCGTGGGCGTGCTGTTCTGGCTGCTGAACGTGCTGTGGTGCACCTGGGACAAGCCCTATCAGCAGTGCCTGCACGACAAGGCGGCCAAGACCGTGGTGGTTCGGGCCGGCTGACCAGAGCGCGACGGCACGCACAACGGCGTGCAGGCCCCGACTCCCCGGGGCCTGCACGCCGTTGTGCGTGCCGGATCAGCGGTGAAACGATTCCTCGGGTACCCGCGACTCGTGCTCGGCGGAGACGCGCATCCGCGGGATCGAGGTCGCGGACGCGGCGGTCGCGGCGGCGGCCCTGGTGGTGGCGGCCGCGGCGCCGGCCGTACGGGACCTGGCGCGGGCGGTCGGCGGGACGGGCACCGTCATGGCGACGAGTACGCCGAGCACGAGGCCGGCTGCCGCTATGACGACGACGCCGATACCCGATCGCGCCTCGGAGAGCAGGAGCATCGCGAGGGTGGAGAGGACCACGGTCGCGGAACCGTAAGCGATTTGGGCAGTGGTAGGACGTGGCATGGCGGGGGTCCGTCCTCATGTCGTCGATGAGTTGGGCACTCGAAGCGTCGGTTGGGGCGGTTCTGCACGACTTGTGTGGCTTTGATGCGTGGCGCGCCGACCACAGACTCTACGTTCCGACATGCCCTCGCGGAACAGCTGGTAAGCGTGACCTAACCCACGGTGCGGAAGCACAGGGGGGCGCACGGGGTCGCATGCCCATCGGGTGCGGGGCGCTTTCGTCCGCTATCCGTAACCGGCCGACCGGCTAACGTACTTGGGCAGTCATGCACAAGTCAAGATCTGTTTTTTCGCTCATCATTTCGATGCAATGGCCTCACAATAGGGAGGTCAAGACATCGTGAATAGCCAACGACGGACCATCAGATCCGCCGCTCTGGCGGTGGCGATCGCCGCGATAGGCGCCGCCGCCGTGATACCCACCACGGCGGCCTCGGCGGCCACCGGATCGGGTTCCACGAAGGTCGAACGCAAGGACCCGGCACGCGCGTCCCAGCGTGAGGACGACCTCAAGGGTCCACTGACGGACAGTCAGCAGGCGCAGAAGCAGCAGGCGTTGCAGCAGGTCATCGCCGGCAAGTCGACGGTCAGGGACCGCGACGGCTCCAAGGTCGTGAAGCTCAGCGGCGGCAAGTACGTCGAGCTGGCCCGCGAGAAGACCGACAAGATCTTCACGATCCTCGCCGAGTTCGGGGACAAGGTCGACTCCACCTACGGCGGCACGGCCGGCCCCGCGCACAACGAGATCGCGGAGCCCGACGCCGCCACCAACAACAGCACCGCGTGGCAGGCGGACTACAACGTCGACCACTACCAGGACCTCTACTTCTCCACCGCGAAGAACAAGGAGTCCCTGAAGAAGTTCTACGAGAAGGCCTCCTCCGGCCGCTACTCCGTCGACGGCCAGGTCCAGGACTGGGTCAAGGTCGACTACAACGAGGCCCGTTACGGTTCCAACCTCTGCGACACCTGCGCCTGGAACCTGGTCAGCGACGCCGTCACCCAGTGGGTCGCCGACCGCGAGGCCGCCGGTGACACCGACGCCGAGATCAAGGCGCAGCTGGCCGAGTACGACAAGTACGACCGCTACGACTACGACGGCGACGGCGACTTCAACGAGCCCGACGGCTACCTCGACCACTTCCAGATCGTGCACGCCGGTGAGGACGAGTCCGCCGGTGGCGGCGCCCAGGGCACCGACGCGATCTGGGCGCACCGCTGGTACGCCTACGGCACCGACGCCGGCAGCACCGGCCCGGACAACAACAAGCTCGGCGGCGCCGAGATCGGCGACACCGGCATCTGGGTCGGCGACTACACCATCCAGCCCGAGAACGGCGGCCTCGGCGTCTTCGCGCACGAGTACGGCCACGACCTCGGTCTGCCGGACAACTACGACACCTCCGGCGCGGCCGAGAACTCCACGGGCTTCTGGGACCTGATGTCCTCGGGCTCCTGGCTCGGCACCGGCAAGAACGCCATCGGCGACCTGCCCGGTGACTTCAGCGCCTGGGACAAGCTCCAGCTCGGCTGGCTGAACTACGGCACCGCCAAGGCGGCCAAGAAGTCGGTCACCAAGCTCGGGGTCTCCGAGTACAACACCAAGGACAAGCAGGCGCTGATCGTCTCGCTGCCCGAGAAGACCGTCACCACCGAACTGGTCACCCCGGCCTCCGGCTCGTACCAGTGGTGGAGCGGCAGCGGCAACAGCCTCAACAACACCCTGACCCGGGACATCGACCTCACCGGGAAGTCGTCGGCGACGCTGTCGCTCAAGGGCTACTACGACATCGAGACCTCCTACGACTACCTCTACACCGAGGTGTCCACGGACGGCGGCAGCACCTGGACCCCGATCGACGGCACCGTCGGCGACGCGGCCATCCCGCGTGACGCCAGCGACCAGCCGGCCCTGACCGGCACCGTCGACGGCTACCAGGACCTCGTCTACCCGCTCGACGCCTACGCCGGGCAGGCCGTCAAGCTGCGCTTCCGGTACGCCACCGACGGCGGCGTCGCCCAGAAGGGCTTCGCGGCCGACGACCTGGCCGTCACCGCCGACGGCGCCACCGTCTTCACCGACGGCGCCGAGAACGGCGAGGGCGACTGGACCGTCGACGGCTTCACCGTCAAGGGCGCGTCCTTCTCCGGCGAGTACCCGCAGTACTACGTCGCCGAGAACCGCCAGTACGTCTCGTACGACAAGACCCTCAAGGTCGGCCCGTACAACTTCGGCTTCGCGGACACCAAGGCGGACTGGGTCGAGCACTTCCCGTACCAGAACGGTCTGCTGATCTGGCTCTGGGACACCTCCCAGTCCGACAACAACGTCAGCGCGCACCCGGGCGCGGGTCTGATCCTGCCGGTCGACGCCCACGCCAAGCCGTTGAAGTGGTCGGACGGCACGCTGATGCGCAGCCGTATCCAGGCCTACGACTCCACCTTCTCGCTGGAGAAGACGGACGCGCTCACCCTGCACAGGCTGAGCGTGGCGACCAAGGTCAAGAGCCAGAAGGGCACCGCGGTCTTCGACGACCGCAAGGGCACCTACTACTACGCCAGCAACCCGTACAGCGGCGTGCAGGTGCCGAACACCAACACCAGCATCAGGATCCTGTGGCAGACCAAGGGCGGCAGCACCATGACCGTCGCCGTCGGTCCGTCGAAGAAGTAGCTTCACCCGAACGGACCTGATCGGCCCCCGCCCCTGGTGGACGGGGGCCGATCAGCTGATCATGTGCGTATGGCCACCGGCGGATTCTTCAGGCTCTTAAGCGGCGAGGTCGTCGTCGCCCTCCTTCTCCCGCGCCCCGGCGGCGCCCCCGGCGAGGAGATCCGGGTCATCGTCCTGGCGGCCAACCGGCAGCGCGCCCTGACCCGGCTGCGCAACCTCGGCTTCCGCCCGGTCCGGCTGACCGGCAACGCCTCCCCGCCCACCCCGGACGAGGTCGCAGCGGTGCTGCACCACCCCGACGGCCTGGTCTGGCGGGACGTCGCGGCGGCCGACGCGGTGGGCTGGCAGTCCTTCTCCGCACTGCGCTGAGCCCCCCGCCCGCTTCGCCCGCCCCCGCCGCCCCAGCAGCACTCAGCGGCGGCCCCAGCGGCCTCACGGCCCTCAGGCGCCCCCCGGTGGCCCCCGGTGGCCCTCAGCGGCCCTCAGGCCCCGGCCACGACCGGCTTGCCGGTCAGCTCGGCCCCGGCCTCCCGCAGCTCCTCCACGGCCCGCTCCGTGGTGCCCGGGGCCACTCCGGCCGTCAGGTCCAGCAGCACCCGGGTCGCGAAGCCCTCCCGCACCGCGTCCAGCGCGGTGGCCCGTACGCAGTGGTCGGTGGCGATCCCCACCACGTCCACCTCGGTGACCCCGCGCGCCCGCAGCCACTGCGCCAGGGCGACGCCGTTCTCGTCGTGGCCCTCGAAGCCGCTGTAGGCGGCGGCGTGCGACCCCTTGTCGAAGACGGCGTCGATCGCGCCGGAGGCGACCGCGGGTGCGAAGTTCGGGTGGAAGCCGACGCCCTCGGTGCCGGCCACGCAGTGGACGGGCCAGGAGTGGACGAAGTCCGGCCGGTCGGAGAAGTGGCCGCCCGGGGCGACATGGTGGTCACGGGTGGCGACGACATGGCGGTAGCCGACGATGGCCGACTGGCCGACCAGGTCGGTGATCGCGGCGGCGACGTCCGCCCCGCCGGCGACCGGCAGGCTGCCGCCCTCGCAGAAGTCGTTCTGGACGTCCACGACGATCAGTGCGCGGTGCATGGCGCATCCCTCCGATGGCTCCGTTGGCTTCGATGGCTCCGGGCGTTCACGGTATTGCAGATTCGGGCGCCCCCGGCCATCGCATCGGGCCGGGCCCCGCTCAGACGTACACCGTCGGCAGCACGGGCTCGCCCCGCGACAGCTGGGTGGCGGACAGCGGGAGCCCGTCGCGGGCCGCGATGTGGCGGGCGCGGGCGGCGGCCATGGGCTCGCGGCCCACGACCGCGCCGGCGCGGACCAGCGGCACCTGGAGGTCCCGCTCGCGCAGCGCGTCCGGCATCGGGCCGGTGCCGATGACCTCGGCCTCGGGGACACCGTCCTGGTCCGTCCGGCGGGCGGCCCACTTGCGGCCGCCGACGCTGGTCTTGGCGCCCATCGACTTCTTGGCGACCGGCACCAGGGGCGCGTCGGCCTCGTCCGTCACCGCCCGGGCGACCAGTTTGTAGACCATGGAGCAGGTCGGGTGTCCGCTGCCGGTGACCAGCGAGGTGCCGACCCCGTACGCGTCCACCGGCGCCGCCGCGAGCGAGGCGATGGCGTACTCGTCCAGATCGCTGGTCACCACGATCCTGGTGGCCTTCGCGCCCAGGCCGTCCAGCTGCTGCCGGACCCGGTGCGCGAGCAGCAGCAGGTCGCCCGAGTCGATCCGGACCGAGCCGAGGCCGGTACCGGCGATCTCGACGGCGGCGCGGACCGCGGCGGCCACGTCGTAGGTGTCCACCAGCAGGGTGGTGCCCCGGCCCAGCGACTCCACCTGGGCGGTGAACGCGTCGCGCTCGTTGTCGTGCAGGAGGGTGAAGGCGTGCGCGCTGGTGCCGATGGTGGGCAGGCCGTAGCGGAAGCCGGCGGCCAGGTTCGAGGTCGACACGAAGCCGCCGACGTACGCGGCCCGGGAGGCGGCCACGGCGGACAGTTCGTGGGTGCGGCGGGCCCCCATCTCCATCAGCGGACGCCCGGCGGCCGCGACGGCCATCCGGGACGCGGCGGCGGCGATGGCGCTGTCGTGGTTGAGGATGGACAGGATCACCGTCTCCAGCAGCACCGCCTCCGCGAAGCTGCCCTCGACCCGCAGGATCGGCGAGCCGGGGAAGTAGATCTCGCCCTCCGGGTAGCCGGTGATGTCGCCGCGGAAGCGGTAGCCGGCCAGCCACTCCAGGGTCGGCGCGTCCACCACCCGCTCGCGTTCCAGGAAACCGAGTACGTCCTCGTCGAAGCGGAAGTTCTCCACCGCGTCCAGGACCCGGCCGGTGCCCGCCACGACGCCGTAGCGCCGTCCCTCGGGCAGCCGGCGGGTGAAGACCTCGAACACCGACCGGCGGTGCGCGGCGCCGCTGGCCAGCGCGGCCTGCAGCATCGTCAGCTCGTACCGGTCGGTGAACAGCGCGGTGGACGGGACCTTCACGGGCAGCCCCACGTCTGCAGTGCTCATGACCGCGATGCTAGCGCATCCTCTCGTCAGTTTGACGATTAGTGTCGGCCCCGTTTGCCATGGCCCCCACTTGGGGTGACACCATGGGGGCGTGAGTGTCGCCACCCCAGTCGAGATCGAACGTGAAGCGGAATCAGAAGCCCCGCACCTGGTGCCGGAACCGGACGTTCCGTGGGTGACGATCGTCCACAACGACCCGGTCAATCTGATGAGCTATGTGACGTACGTCTTCCAGGCGTACTTCGGCTATTCCAAGGACAAGGCGACCAAGCTCATGAAGGACGTCCACCACAAGGGCCGGGCGGTGGTCTCCAGCGGCACCCGCGAGGAGATGGAACGCGACGTGCAGGCGATGCACGGCTACGGACTGTGGGCCACCCTGCAGCAGGACCGGTGACGGCGCGGATGACGGGTTACTTCGAGGCGGTCCCCGGCGGCGGCGCCGCCATCGCCCTCGACGAGGTCGAGATCTCCATCCTCCGCAGCCTCAGCGTGCAGTTCCTGGAACTGCTCGGCCCCGGCGACGAGCCGGCCACCGGCCCCGACGCCGACCCGCTCGCCGAACTGTTCGCCGAGGGCCCCAGTGAGCCCCCCGAGGACCCCGCGCTGGCCCGGCTCTTCCCCGACGCCTACGACGACGACACCGAGTCCTCCGACTTCCGCCGCTTCACCGAGAACGACCTGCGGGCCCGCAAGCGTGACGACGCCCTCGCGATCGTGCGCACGCTGGACGCCGGCACCGGCAACCCGGTGATCAGGCTCGGCCCCGACGAGTCCCGGCAGTGGCTGGGCGCGCTCAACGACCTGCGGCTGACCATAGGCACCCGGCTGGAGGTCGGCGAGGAGGAGTCCGAGCTGTACCGGCTCCCCGACTCCGACCCCCGCAAGCCCATGGTGATGGCCTACCTCTGGCTGGGCGGCCTCCAGGAGACCCTGGTCGAGACCCTCATGGTGTGACCGCGTTCGCTCAGCGGACGCTCAATTCCGGATAACGATCCCGTCAACTCGATCGAGTGGTTTCTCCGTTCGGGCGCGCTATGTCCGCTTCTTTCTGTGGCGCCCGCCACATTCGCACCGGTTGCCGGCGATATCTCCCGTGATAGGAATCCACGAATGCCGGCCGCGGCGCCACCCATGCCGCGGTCGCAGCGCCGCGCCGGCCGACCGTCGGCGCGCGACTCCACCATCCGGGGGGATCGGCACGGAGCGAAAGGCGCACCACGACCATGGCCTCGACGCGGGTCCAGCCGGACCGGAACGAGACGGACGAAACAGGCGGAACGCCCGGCACCCGGGCGCCGGGAACGCCCCCCGAGGAGGGCTACAAGCGCGGACTCGGATCCCGCCAGGTCCAGATGATCGCCATCGGCGGAGCCATCGGCACCGGCCTGTTCTACGGATCCAGTACCGGAATCGCCCGGATCGGCCCCAGCCTGATCGCCTGCTACGCGGTCGCCGGGGTCGTGATCTTCTTCATCATGCGGGCCCTGGGCGAACTGCTCACCTACCGCCCCACCTCCGGCAGCTTCGCCGACTACGCACGCGAGTTCTTCGGCCCCTTCGCCGGCTTCGCCACCGGCTGGTCGTACTGGGCGCTGTGGGTCACCGCCTGCATGTCCGAGGTCACGGCGGCGGGCGCGTACATCAACTACTGGTGGCCCGCGATCCCGGTCTGGTCGACGGCCGCGGCCGCCCTGGTCGCGCTCTTCGTGGCGAACCTGGTGTCGGTCAAGCTCTTCGGCGAGCTGGAGTTCTGGTTCTCCACCATCAAGGTGGTGGCGATCATCGCCATGATCGTGATCGGGGTCGGGGTCCTCACCTTCGGTTTCTCCGCCGCCGGTGACACCGCCTCCGTCAGCCATCTGTGGGCCGACGGCGGCTTCGCCCCGCACGGCGCCTGGCAGGCCATGCTCGCCATGCAGGGTGTGATCTTCGCCTACCTCGGCGTCGAGCTGGTCGGCATCACCGCGGGCGAGGCCGAGAACCCCGAGCAGACCCTGCGCAAGGCGATCAACACCCTGCCGGTCCGTATCGGCGTCTTCTACGTCGGCGCGCTGATCGTGCTGCTGTCGGTCTTCTCCTGGACCCAGTACAAGCCGGGCGTCAGCCCCTTCGTGCAGGTCTTCGCCCAGGTCGGCATCCCGGGCGCGGCCGGGATCATGAACTTCGTGGTCCTCACCGCCGCCCTGTCCTCCTGCAACTCCGGCATCTACTCCACCGGCCGGATGCTGCGCGGTCTGGCCGCCAACGGCGAGGCCCCGGAGGCCATGGCCAGGCTCAGCGGCCGTCAGCTCCCGCTGCCCGCCCTCGTACTGTCCACGCTGGTCATGGGCATCGGCGTGATCGTCGACGTCGTCTCGCCCGGCAAGGCCTTCGTCTACATCACCTCGGTCGCCACCTGCGCCGGACTGTGGACCTGGATCATGATCCTGGCCGCCCATCTGCGCTACCGGGCCCGGGTCCGCGCCGGCCTGCTGCCCGCCGCCGACTTCCGGATGCCCGGCGCGCCGGTCACCAACTGGATCGGCATCGCGGCCCTGGGCGCCGTCGTCGTCCTGATGGCGACGGACGCCGACACCCGGCTGGGCCTGTACGTGTGGGCCGTGTGGTTCGCGGCGCTCGGCGTCGGTCACCAGTTCGCCAAGCGGCGCGCGGTGCCGGTGGACGTCAAGGCGTAGGACGTACGTCCCGGCAGGTGGCCTCCGTACACCCGTACGGAGGCCACCTGCTTATCCTGACCGTCATGCTGACCATCACCCGGGCCCTCCAGGACGCCCTCGTCGCCCACGCCCGTGCCGACCACCCGGACGAGGCCTGCGGAGTCATCGCCGGTCCGGCGGGCACCGACCGGCCCGAGCGGCACATCCCGATGCTCAACGCGGCCCGCTCGCCCACGTTCTACGAGTTCGACTCCACGGACCTGCTCAGGCTCTACCGCGAACTCGACGACCGCGACGAGGAGCCGGTGGTCGTCTACCACTCCCACACCGCGACCGAGGCCTACCCCTCCCGCACCGACATCTCGTACGCCAACGAGCCCGGCGCGCACTACGTCCTGATCTCCACCGCCGACACCGACGACGCCGGCCCGTTCCAGTTCCGCTCGTTCCGGATCGTGGACGGCGAGGTCACCGAGGAGCCGGTGACGGTCGTGGACACGTACATCTGAGACGGGCCGGTCCGGATGATGGGACGACGGTCTCGGATCCGGCAGGGGAATCGATACGATGACCGCATGGTTTTCCACGACGTGAGCGACAAGGCGCCGGGCACCCTGCTCGTGGCGCGGCTGCACGTCGACCTGTGCCGCCTCGCCAGCGCGGCCCAAACCTGCGCCTGACGCCCACCCCAGCCGCACTTTTCCTCACGTCACAGGAGCCGACGCATGGCCATCGAGGTCCGCATCCCCACCATCCTCCGCACCTACACCGACGGCCAGAAGGCCGTCGAGGGCAGCGGGACCACGCTCGACGAGCTCTTCGCCGACCTCGACGCCCGGCACGCCGGCATCCGTGAGCGCATCGTCCAGGACGGCGGACTGCGCCGCTTCGTCAACGTCTACCTCAACGACGAGGACGTCCGCTTCCTCGACGGCATCGCCACCAAACTGACCGACGGCGACAGCGTCACCATCCTCCCGGCCGTCGCCGGCGGCATGGTCTGATGCGTTACGACAGCCCGCTGGCAGCCGTCGGCAACACCCCGCTCGTGCGGCTGCCGCGCCTGTCGCCCTCCGACCGGGTGAGCGTCTGGGCCAAGCTGGAGGACCGCAATCCCACCGGCTCCGTCAAGGACCGTCCGGCGCTGCACATGATCGAGCAGGCCGAGCGCGCCGGCCGGCTGACCCCCGGCTGCACCATCCTGGAGCCCACCTCGGGCAACACCGGCATCTCGCTGGCGATGGCCGCCCGCCTCAAGGGCTACGAGATCATCTGCGTGATGCCCGAGAACACCTCGCGCGAACGCCGGGAGCTCCTCGCCATGTGGGGCGCCAAGATCATCGGCTCCCCGGCGGCCGGCGGCTCCAACACCGCCGTGCGCATCGCCAAGGACCTCGCCGCCGAGCACCCCGACTGGGTGATGCTCTACCAGTACGGCAACCCGGACAACGCGGGTGCCCACTACGCCACCACCGGCCCCGAGATCCTGGCCGACCTCCCCACCGTCACCCACTTCGTGGCCGGTCTGGGCACGACGGGCACCCTGATGGGCGTCGGCCGCTTCCTGCGGGAGAAGGTCCCCGGCATCCAGATCGTCGCCGCCGAGCCGCGCTACGACGACCTCGTCTACGGGCTGCGCAACCTCGACGAGGGCTTCATCCCCGAGCTCTACGACGAGTCCGTCCTCACCACCCGCTTCTCCGTCGGCTCCGCCGACGCCGTCAGGCGCACCCGCGAACTGCTCCAGCTGGAAGGCATCTTCGCCGGCGTCTCCACCGGGGCCGCGCTGCACGCCGCCCTCGGTGTCGCCCGCAAGGCCGACCGGGCGGGCGAGACCGCCGACATCGTCTTCGTCGTCGCCGACGGTGGCTGGAAGTACCTGTCGACGGGCGTCTACACCGCGCCCTCCACGGAAGCGGCCGTCGCCGCGCTGCACGGCCAGCTCTGGGCCTGAGCCGGGCCCCGGCTCCGCCGGGCGGTGCCGTGCGGAAGGGGCTGCGGGACGGCCGTGGGAGGGCCGCCGGACTGGTGATTCCGCCCACAACGGCGGCCCGGGGAGGCGCGGGGGCGGGCCGTGCGCCTTACGCTCAAGAACACGAGGCGGGTCGCTCCCGCCCGCCCCCTCCCCTTCGGCGGGATCGGGGTACCGTGGCGCGCCACCGCAAGACCCCCGGACCATCCCACGGAGGTTTCTGCACATGAAGCTCACCGTCGTCGGCTGCTCAGGGTCGTTCCCTTCCGCGGAATCGGCCTGTTCGAGCTACCTCGTAGAGGCCGACGGCTTCCGGCTGCTGCTCGACATGGGCAACGGTGCCCTGGGCGAGCTGCAGCGCCACTGCGGCCTGTACGACCTGGACGCGATCCTCCTCAGCCATCTGCACGCCGACCACTGCATCGACATGTGCGCGTACTTCGTCGCCCGCTACTACCGCCACGGGGGCGGCCCCGCGCACGCCATCCCGGTCCACGGCCCGGAGGGCACCGAACGCCGGCTGAACACCGCGTACGGCGACGTGCCCGACGAGAAGTGCATGAGCGAGGTCTTCGACTTCCGCACGCTCGAACCCGGCGCCTTCCGGATCGGCCCGTTCTCGGTCGTCGCGGACCGGGTCAGCCATCCGGTCGAGGCCTTCGGCTTCCGGATCGAGCACGAGGGCAGCACGCTGACGTACTCCGGGGACACCGGTCCCAGTGACGCCCTGCTCGGGCTCGCCGACCGGACGGACCTCTTCCTGTGCGAGGCGTCCTTCACGGACGGCAAGGAGGACGTCGCCGATGTGCACCTCACCGGCCGCCAGGCGGGCGAGCACGCGCGGCGGGCCGGGGCCCGCCGTCTGGTCCTCACCCACATCCCGCCGTGGACCGACCCCTCCGTGAACGCCGCGGACGCCCGGGCGGTCTTCGACGGCCCGGTGGAGGTGGCCCGGCCGGGCGCGGTGTACGAGCTGTAGCCACCGCCGCCGCGCAGCGCCGGGCGACGCCCCGGAACGCGGGCGACGCCCCGGAACCGCGCGGGTCCCGGGGCGTCGTGCCGCGCGGGGCTATGCCTTGGTGAGGTCCTCGACCTCCTCCTCGGGTTCGCGGCCCGGCGTCTTGAGGTCGAAGCGGATGATCGCGAAGCGGAAGACGACATAGTAGATCGCCCCGAACACCAGCCCGACCGGAATGATCAGCCACGGCTTGGTGGACAGGTTCCAGTTCAGCGCGTAGTCGATGAAGCCGGCGGAGAAGGTGAAGCCGGCGTGCACCCCGAGCCCCCAGGTGACCGCCATCGAGACGGCGGTCAGGACCGCGTGGACCGCGTAGAGCAGCGGCGCGATGAACATGAACGAGAACTCGATCGGCTCGGTGATGCCGGTGACGAACGAGGTCAGGGCGAGCGAGATCATCATGCCGAGGACGGCCTTGCGGCGTTCCGGGCGGGCGGTGTGCGCCATGGCGAGCGCGGCGGCCGGCAGGCCGAACATCATGATCGGGAAGAAGCCGGTCATGAACTGTCCGGCGGTCGGGTCACCGGCGAAGAAGCGGGTCAGGTCGCCGTGCACGACCTGGTGGGCGGAGTTGGTGAAGTCACCGAGCTGGAACCAGGCGACGGAGTTCACGAACTGGTGCATGCCGACCGGGATCAGCGCGCGGTTGATCAGGCCGAACAGCCCGGCGCCGACCGAGCCGAGGCCCGTCATCCACTCGCCGAAGTTGCTGATCACGTCACCTATGGGCTCCCAGACCAGGCCGAAGAAGACGCCGACGGCGGTGCCGACGAAGGCCATCAGGATCGGGACGAGCCGGCGTCCGTTGAAGAAGCCGAGCCAGTCGACCAGTCTGGTGCGGTGGAAGCGCTGCCAGACGATCGCCGACAGCAGGCCCACGATGATGCCGCCGAAGACCCCGGGGTTGTTGTAGGTCGCCGCTATGTCGGCGCCCTTCTGGATCTTCGCGTCGGTGACCGGGAACGCGGTCAGGACGTTCTTGTAGACCAGGAAGCCGACCAGGGCGGCCAGGGCCGTGGAGCCGTCCGCCTTCCGGGCGAAGCCGATCGCGACGCCGATACAGAACAGCAGCGGCAGGTTGTCGAAGACAGCGCCGCCCGCCGTGGCGAACACGGACGCGACCTTGTCCCAGCCGAGGCCGTCGGCGCCGAACACGTCCGGCTGGCCGAAGCGGAGCAGAATGCCCGCCGCCGGCAGTACGGCGATCGGCAGCTGCAGGCTGCGGCCGATCTTCTGCAGGCCCTGGAACAGGCCGGAGCCCCGCTTCTTTTCCGCGGGGGCCGCCGTTGCGCTGGCGGTTGTCATGAGGTGCCTCCCGGTCTATACCACTCAGTGGTGTAGACCAGTGTTTAGCACGAATGGTCCTGACGGCGGAACGCCTCCCTCCCTGTGGTCTGGGTCACATCGACACCCCGTCACTCCTTCGTCACCGACCTCTCCATCTCCTCCGCCACCTCCTCCGGCTCGCGGCCCGGTGTGGCCAGGTCGAATCTGGTGATCACGAACCGGAAGAGCGCGTAGTAGACGAGGGCGAGGGCCAGCCCGATCGGGACGATCAGCCAGGGTCTGGTCGCCAGGTGCCAGTTGAGGGCGTAGTCGATGAGCCCGGCCGAGAAGCTGAAGCCGTCGTGCACCCCGAGCCCCCAGGTGACCGCCATCGAGACGCCGGTCAGCAGCGCGTGGATCGCGTACAGGGCGGGCGCGACGAACAGGAACGAGTACTCGATGGGCTCGGTGATGCCGGTGACCAGCGAGGTCAGGGCGACCGAGAGCATCAGCCCGCCGACCTCCTTGCGCCGCCCGGGGCGGGCGCAGTGGGTGATCGCCAGGGCGGCGGCGGGGAGGGCGAACATCATGACCGGGAAGAAACCCGAGGTGAACTGGCCGGCTGTCGGGTCGCCGGCCAGGAAGCGGGTGATGTCGCCGTGGACGACCGTGCCGCCGGGCCCGGTGTAGTCGCCGAACTGGAACCAGACGAAGACGTTCAGGAACTGGTGCAGGCCGACCGTCAGCAGGGCGCGGTTGGCGACCCCGAAGATGCCGGAGCCGGCCGATCCCAGGTCGGTGAGCCACTGGCTGAAGGCGGTGAGCCCGTCGCCGATGGGCGGCCAGACCCACACGCACAGCACGGCGAAGACGAGGGCGACGAACGACATGATGATCGGGACCAGGCGCCGGCCGTTGAAGAAGCCCAGCCAGTCGACCAGCCGGGTGCGGTGGAAACGCTGCCAGAAGAAGGCGGTCAGCAGGCCGATGACGATGCCGCCGAAGACGCCGGGGTTCTGGTAGGCCGCGGCGGCCGCGTCGCCCGGGGTGTCCCGGGGGATGCAGGCGCCGCTGACGGTGCTGATCGAGGTGAAGACCGAGCCGGGCGGGCAGTCGGAGGGGAACTGGTGGAGTACGCCGTAGTAGACGAGGAAGCCCGCGACCGCCGCCAGGGCCGTGGAGCCGTCCGACTTGCGGGCCATGCCGATGGCGACGCCCACCGCGAAGAGCAGCGGCAGCCCCAGCGAGCCGTCCAGCAGTGCGCCGCCCGCCCCGCCGAAGACCTTCGACAGCCGGTCCCAGCCCAGGCCGTCGGCGCCGAAGACGTCGGGCTGGCCGAGCCGGTTGAGGATGCCGGCCGCGGGCAGCACGGCGATGGGCAACTGGAGGCTGCGGCCCATCTTCTGCATGCCCTGGAACGCGACGTCGGTCCAGCGCTTGCGCGGCGACGGCGCGGTGGCGGCATCCGAACTCATGGGGGCTTACTCCTGGACGGTAAAGTGGTGTAGACCAGTGGCCTACGCGACGCACTGTGTATGCCCGCAAAAGCTGAGTAACCGTGCATTACCGTGTGAATTCGGACCGAACGGCCGAGACGCCGAAACACCAGGAGTAAGAGATGGCCAGCAAGGCTGAGAAGATCGTCGCCGGGCTCGGCGGCATCGAGAACATCGTCGAGGTCGAGGGCTGCATCACCCGGCTGCGCACCGAGGTCGAGGACGCGTCCAAGGTCGACGAAGTCGCGCTCAAGGCCGCCGGCGCCCATGGCGTCGTCCGGATGGGCAACGCCATCCAGGTCGTCATCGGCACCGACGCCGACCCGATCGCCGCGGACATCGAGGACATGATGTGACGCCTCCGGCGGGCGGGTCGTGGCCGGGCGGCAGCCCCGCGCGGCTCACACCGGCCCGCCCGCCGGTCCGTCCGCCGGTCCGTCCGCCCGCCGGCCGGTCCGCCCGGTCAGCCCGCCCGCCGCGGTCGGCGCGTCACACCGCCGCGCCGCGCTCCCCGTACATCCGCGCGATGACGTCCTCGATGGCCGGCTCCCGCAGCGACAGGTCCACCACCGGGTGGCGCGCCGCCAGTTCGGCCACCAGCGGCGCCGCGCTCGCGCCCGCCGGGAACGCCAGCCACTGCCGCGGCCCCTCCACCCGTTCGCAGCGCGCGCCCGGCAGCCGGACCGGCGGCAGCTCCCGGTCGAAGTCGACGACCAGCGTGCGCTCGCTCTCGCCCACCGCGTGCAGCCCGTCCAGCCCGCCGTCGTACATCAGCCGCCCGTGGTCGATGACCATGACCCGGCGGCACAGCTGCTCGATGTCGGTCAGGTCGTGCGTGGTCAGCAGAACCGTCATCCCCTGCTCGGTGTTGACGCTCCGCAGGAACTCCCGCACCTTCGCCTTGCTGATCACGTCGAGCCCGATCGTCGGCTCGTCCAGGTACAGCACCTCGGGATCGTGCAGCAGCGCCGCCGCGATGTCGCCGCGCATCCGCTGGCCGAGCGAGAGCTGACGTACCGGGACCTCCAGCAGCTCACCCAGGTCCAGCAGGTCGACACACCGCTCCAGGTTCGCCCGGTAGCGGTCGTCGGGGATCCGGTACATCCGCCGGACGAGCTGGTAGGAGTCCCGCAGCGGCAGATCCCACCACAGGGTGGTCCGCTGCCCGAAGACCACACCGATCCGCCGGGCCAGCCGGGTCCGCTGCCGTGAGGGATCGATGCCCGCCACCCGCAGCCGGCCGCCGCTGGGGGTCAGGATGCCGGTCAGCATCTTGATGGTGGTCGACTTCCCGGCGCCGTTGGGCCCGATGTAGCCGACCATCTCACCCCGCCGCACGGCGAAGGAGATCCCGTCCACCGCCCGCACCTGCCGCCGCTCACGCCGCAGCATGCTCCCCCAGGGCTTCCTCCCGTCGGTGCCCCCGGCCCGCCGCTTCACGTCGAAGACCTTCTCGACCCCGTCCAGCTCGATCAGCGTGTCCACAGCGTCCACATCGCCTCCTGTCAGCTCCCCGTACTCCGGTACGAACGCAGTCCCGCCCGCCACGCCAGCCCCGCCACCGCACAGCACGCCACGGCCACCAGCGGCCCGGCGAAGTCCACCCAGCCCGGCAGCCCCAGCGGATCGTCACGGCCCAGGATCCGCAGCGCGGGCAGCCAGTTGACGAAGGACAGCGGCACCACGAAGGTCACCCCGCGCACCAGTTCCCTGGCGAAGACGGTGGGCGGGTACTGCAGCAGCGTGTTGCCGCCGTACGTGAACGAGTTCTGGACCTCGGAGGCGTCGGAGGCCACGAACTGGAACGCGGCGCCCGCCACGAAGACCGCGCCGAAGATGCCCGCCCCGGCCGCCAGCATCACCGGCATCAGCAGCACCTTCAGCGGCGTCCAGTCCAGGTCGAGGCGGGACAGCGACCAGCCCAGCACCAGCAGGCCCTGGCTGATCCGGCCCAGCCGCCGCAGCGCGAACCGGTCGGCGGCGACCTGCGCCAGCACCGGCACCGGTCGCACCAGCAGCGTGTCCAGGGTGCCGTCCCGGACCCGCCGTCCCAGCCGGTCCATGCTGCCCAGCAGCAGGTCCGCGATGCCGAAGGCGGTGCTGGTGGTCCCGTACAGGAACGCCACCTCGGGCAGCGAGAAACCGCCGAGGGAGGGCACCCGGGAGAACATCAGCAGGATCGCCAGGAAGTCCAGGCCGGTGGCGGCGAAGTTGCCCAGGGTGGTCATCGCGAAGGACACCCGGTAGGTCATCGTCGACCGCGTCCACATGGCGACGATCAGTGCGTACGCCCGCAGGCCGCCCAGCAGCCGTGCCTCACCCACCCTGCACCACCAGCTTCCTCGTCGCCACCGACTGCAGGGCCCGTCCCGCGCCCAGCAGGACCACCGCCCACCCGGCCTGGAAACCCAGGGCCCCGGCGAGCCCGGCCGCCCCGGTGTGCACGCCCAGGAAGATGTCGGCCGGCACCTGGAGCAGCGCCGACCAGGGCAGCACCCGTGCCACCTCGCCCAGCGTGCCGGGGAAGACGTTGAGCGGCAGCGTCATCCCGGAGAAGAACACCGTCGCCAGCCCGGAGACCGTGGTCACCCCGCCGCCGTCCAGCAGCCAGAAGGCGCTGAGCACCACGAGGTAGCGCAGCCCGAAGCTGACCACGACGCTGAGCGTCACCGACACCAGGAAGAGCAGCCAGGTCACCGGGTTCGCGGGCAGGGCCAGCCGGAAGAACAGCGCGCCCAGCGCCATGGGCGCCAGTCCGCGGCCCAGCAACTGGAAGGCGGCCCGCCCCAGATCGGCCGCCAGCCACCACGCCTGGAGGTCAGCCGGCCGGTAGAGGTCGATGGCCACGTCACCGCTGCGGATCCGCTCGATCAGCTCGTCCTGGAAGCCGCCGCCCATGAGCGCGACGGTCGCGAAGAGCCCCTGGCCGATCCAGACGTAGGTGAGCATCATGGACTCGTCGTAGCCGCCCAGGTGCGGCCGCTGGTCCCACAGCGCGGTGTACGCGTACGCCATGATGAAGCCGAACACGACATTGGTGAACACCCCCGCCGCCGTCGCCGCGCGGTAGGTGGAGTACCGCCGGAACCCGCTCAGGGCGACCGCCGGGTACAGCCCCGAGTGCGGGCTCGTGCACCGCTCCATGCGCCCCTCCCCGAATCACGCGCAAGCGCACGAGCCTACCGGTGGACCCGCCGGGCCCCGCAACGGCTTTTCACTCGTCCGAGTGAGGCGAATTCGGTCATCCGGTCCGTCACAGGGCTGTCACAAGTGTGTGCTGATGTCCGGATTCCGTCCGGTGGTGCGACAGTGTTTTACGGGGCGTAGGCCACGATTGACCCAAGATGTTCCGCCGCGGCACAACCTTCGGCGGCGGCGGAGGAGTCCAACAGAGCATGAGCAGCAGCAACGGCAAGGCCGCCAAGCCCCAGCGCACCGGTCCGCGCAGGCTGATCCCGACCTGGCGCACGTTCGTCGGCTCGTTCCTGCTGCTGGTACTGGCGCTGGCCGGCGCCTTCATCGCCGGCTACATGCTGGTGGACATCCCCAGGGCCAACGCCGGCGCCGTCGCCCAGTCCAACGTCTACCTGTACTCCGACGGCTCCCAACTGGCCCGCGACGGCCAGGTCAACCGCGAGAACGTCACGCTCGCCCAGATCGCCAAGTCGGCCCAGCGCGCCACCCTCGCCGCCGAGGACCGCCGGTTCTACCACGAGTCCGCGGTCAGCCCGAAGGCCATGGTCCGCGCCGCCTGGAACAGCGCCACCGGCAAGGGCAAGCAGTCCGGCTCCACGATCACCCAGCAGTACGTCAAGAACTACTACCTGACCCAGCAGCAGACCGCGATCCGCAAGGTCAAGGAGTTCTTCATCGCGATCAAACTCGACCGCGAGAAGTCCAAGGACGAGATCCTGGAGGGGTACCTCAACACCAGCTACTACGGCCGCAACGCCTACGGCATCCAGGCCGCCTCCCAGGCCTACTTCGGCAAGGACGCCGACCGGCTGGACGTCGCCCAGGGCGCCTACCTGGCCACCCTCCTCAACGCCCCCAGCGAGTACGACGTCGTCGCCCACCCCGAGAACAAGGCCAAGGCCGTCGCCCGCTGGAACTACGTCCTGGACGGCATGGTCAAGGAGGACTGGCTCGGCCGGAGCGACCGCCGGGCCCTGAAGTTCCCCACCCCCGGCAAGATCCGGTCCTCCACCAGCTTGTCCGGTCAGCGCGGCTACCTCGTCGAGGCCGTCAAGGACTACCTCAAGGACAACCGGATCATCGACGAGGACACCCTGCGCACCGGCGGCTACCGCATCACCACCACCATCGACCGCAAGAAGGAGGAGGCCTTCGTCGCCGCGGCGGAGAACCAGCTCCTGGACCGGCTCGACCCCAAGGCCCACAAGACCGACAAGTACGTCCGGGCCGGCGGCGCCTCCATCGACCCCGGAACCGGCAACCTCGTCGCGATGTACGGCGGCATCGACTTCACCAAGCAGTTCGTCAACAACGCGACGCGACGTGACTACCAGGTCGGCTCCACCTTCAAGCCGATCATCTTCGCCTCCGCCGTCCAGAACCGCTCCCGCACCCAGGGCGGCGCCCTGATCACCCCGTACACCGTCTACAACGGCACCAACAAGCGCCAGGTCATCGGCCCCGACGGCCCCACCGGCTACGCCCCGGCCAACGAGGACAACGTCTCGTACGGGCCCGTCACCGTCACCCGTGCGATGGACAAGTCCGTCAACGCCGTCTTCGCCCAGATGGCCCAGGACGTCGGACCCGCCAAGGTGAAGGCCACCGCCGTGGCGCTCGGACTGCCGGCCGACACGCCCTCGCTGACCACCAACCCGTCGATGGCCCTGGGCACCGCCACCGCCAGCCCGCTCGACATGGCCTCCGCCTACGCCACCCTGGCCAACCACGGCAAGTACATCCCGTACACGCTGGTGACCAAGGTCAGCAAGGACGGCTCGGACGTCACCCTCCCCGAGCGGAAGGCCGAGCAGGCCGTGCCGCGCGCCGCCGCCGACACCACCACCTCGATCCTGCGCTCGGTGGTCAACGGAGGCACCGCCACCGCCGCCCAGGCCGCCAACCGCCCCGCCGCGGGCAAGACCGGCACGATGGAGGAGGACAAGGCGGCCTGGTTCGCCGGCTACACACCCGACCTGGCCACCGTGGTCGCCGTGATGGGCCAGGACTCCAGGACCGGCGGGCAGGAACCGCTCTACGGCGCGACCGGCCTGGCCCGGGTCAACGGCGGCGGCTACCCCACGCAGATCTGGGCGGCCTACACCGCGGACGCCCTCCGGGGCACCCCCGTACGGAACTTCGACCTCACCCTGGAGAAGGGCGCCACCGCCCCCGCCACCTCGGTCCCGCCGGTCACCCGCACCCCCGCCACCACAACCCCGGCCACCAGCGCCCCGCCCACCACCACCGCCCCCACCACGGCGGCACCACCCACCTCGGCGGCGCCACCCAGCACCGTGGCACCGAGCGACGGCACGACCGGCGGTGACACCGGCACCGGCGGCGAGACCACCGGAGGCATCGGGGACCTGGGCGGAGCCACCCAGGGCATCGACGGCTTCGAGTAGCGCGTAGCGGAAGGGGTTCCGGGCGCGCCGCGGCAGTGCGGTCGCGCCCGGAACCCCGAAGCGGTACGGATGCAGGAGCCGCCGGCCGGCACCACAGGCCGGGCCTGCAGGCCGGACCCGCTGATCGGGCCTGCAGATCCGGGCCTGCAGATCCGGGCCTACAGATACAGCCCGGTGGAGTCCTTGGCCCCCTGGAGCCGCTCGGCCGCCACCGCGTGCAGGTCGCGCTCGCGCATCAGCACGTACGCCGTGCCCCGCACCTCGACCTCGGCCCGGTCCTCCGGGTCGAACAGCACCCGGTCCCCGACCTCGACCGTCCGGACGTTCTGCCCTACGGCGACCACCTCCGCCCAGGCCAGCCGCTTCCCGACGGCCGCCGTGGCCGGGATCAGGATGCCGCCGCCCGAGCGGCGCTCGCCCTCGGGCGAGTCACTGCGCACGAGCACGCGGTCGTGCAGCATCCGGATCGGGAGCTTGTCATGGGTGGAGGGCAATGTCGCCGTATCGGTCTTGTTCGAACTCACAGCTACGACGTTACCGGCGCCGCCTGCGGTACGAGAGCCCGCCCACCGTCACCGCCACCACCAGTACGCCGATCGCCACCGGCAGTATCCGCTCCATCCGCGGGCTGCCGTCCTCCGACGTGAAGTGCCCGCGCGCCTGCGTCACCGCCCGGTTCACCGCCACATAGGCCCGCCCGGCGGTGCGGTCCACCGCGGCCGCCGCCTTCGCCTTCGTGTCCGCCGCGATGGTCCTGGGGTGCACGCGCACCGCGATCTCGTCCAGGGCCGCGGCGAGATCCTGCCGCCTGCGGACAATATCCGCCTCGATCTGCGCAGGGGTCCTCGACTCCGCCGCCTCCGACACCGCACTGCCTCCATCATCTAGCCGGGTACCGTGACCGACAGTCTGTCAGTCCGCACGTCCCGACGCCCGTCGGCACCCCGCTTACGAGGAGCTGCTACCCATGGCCGACCGCCTCACTCCCGGCGACCCCGCCCCGGACTTCACCCTCCCCGACGCCGACGGCGCACCGGTCTCCCTCTCCGGCCACAAGGGCCGCAAGGTCATCGTCTACTTCTACCCGGCCGCGCTGACCCCCGGCTGCACCAAGCAGGCCTGCGACTTCACCGACAACCTGGAGCTGCTCGCCGGCGCCGGCTACGACGTCATCGGCGTCTCGCCCGACAAGCCCGAGAAGCTGGCCAGGTTCCGCGACAAGGAGTCGCTGAAGGTGACGCTCGTCGGCGACCCGGAGAAGTCCGTCCTGGAGGCGTACGGCGCCTTCGGCGAGAAGAAGCTCTACGGCAAGACGGTCGTGGGCGTCATCCGGTCGACGGTCGTCGTCGACGAGGAGGGCAACGTCGAGCACGCCTGGTACAACGTCAAGGCCACCGGGCATGTCGCCAAGATCATCAAGGACCTGCGGATCTGAGAACCCCCTTCACCGCGAGAGGTCCCGCACCCCGCCGGTGCGGGACCTCTCCCGTCCTCCCTCCGCCGGATCCCGGACGTGCCCTTCCGGCCGTCGGTTCGTTGACACGTACGAGGCTGCTACGCACAGCCGATTCCGGAGGGGGAACGCATGGCCGCCAGCCCGTACACCCGGGAACGTCTCAGCGACGCTGCGGCCTCGTCGCGCAGCCTGACCGAGGCCCTGTGCAAGCTCGACATCGATCCGAGGAGTTCGACGCGCGGATACATCCGCGAGCGCATGAGGCGACTGGGAGTCGACACGTCCCATTTCGAGCGCGAGGGCGGCCGCTGGACCAGGGAGATACTCGCCGAGGCCGTCGCTGCCTGTACGACGATGAACGATGTCCTGCGCCACCTGGGCGTCGAGGTTGTCGGAGGTCAGCACACCCACATCAGCCGTCGCATACGAGTCTTCGGTATCGACACATCGCACTTCGGGACGAGGGCGCGTCCGGGCCGTCGCACCGTCGCCCAGGAGTTGCTGGCGGTTCAGGATCCCGCCGGGGCCCGGCGTGTCCAGGGTGACCGGCTGAAGCGGGCCATGCGTGAATCCGGCGTCGAGGACCGCTGCGCCCTGTGCGGGACCGGACCGGTGTGGAGGGACCGCCCCCTGTGTCTTGAGGTGGATCATGTCAACGGAAACTGGCGCGACAACCGTCTCGAGAACCTCCGGCTGCTGTGTCCGAACTGCCATTCGACGACGGACACCTGTCGACGCCGCCGGGCTTCGCGCGCGGACACGCCGTGACGAATTCCGGCGCCCCGTACACCCGTGAACTCCTTGAGGAAGCGGCTTCCCGGTCTTCGACCATGCGGGAGGTCCTGGCATATCTGGGCCGGACGCCCTACGAGAACCAGGAACGGTATCTCAGGAAGCGGTTGGCCCACTTCGGGATCGACATCTCCCACATCGCCGGACCTCGCCCGTACGGGGTCGCGCGCCCCGCTCCCGATGCGTTGCGGGAGGTCGTCGCCGCGTCGGTCTCCGTCGCCGGCGCGCTGCGGGAACTGGGGCGGGCCGACAACGCGCGGAACCGCGCCCTCCTCCACCAGTGGCTGGCGGAGGACGGTACCGGTACGTCGCACTTTCTGGGGCGGGCGCACGGGCGTGGGAGACCCGGCCCCGCGCGGCCGCGTCCGCCGGGGGAGGTGCTTGTCAGGAACGACGGACGGAATCGGACCAGATCAGTGGTGCTGCGCCGCGCCCTGTCGCAGGTCGGAGTACCGGAACGGTGTGCCGAGTGCGGCACCGGACCCCGGTGGCTCGGCAAACCGATGACGCTGGAGGTCGACCACGTCAACGGCGACTGGTCGGACAACCGGCCGGAGAACCTGCGGCTGCTGTGTCCGAACTGCCACGCGGTCACCGACACCTGGTGCCGGGGCGGGCGGAGCGGGAGGAGCGTCGCGACGTGGGTAAACCGGAATGCCGGTGCGGCTGCCAGGCCGGTACCATAGCTGGCGGCCTGCGGCGGTGGTGCAATGGCGACACAGCAGACTTAGGATCTGTGGCCCTTGAACGGGCTTGAGGGTTCGAATCCCTTCCGCCGCACAACGACGAAGGGCCGCCCGGGAGTTACGGGCGGCCCTTCAGCTCAAGGTCATCCCACCAGTTCGCGTACCACCGGTACCAGGGCCCGGAAGGCCTGGCCGCGGTGGCTGATGGCGTTCTTCTCGGCGGCGGTGAGCTGGGCGCAGGTCCGGGTCTCGCCGAGGGGCTGGAGGACCGGGTCGTAGCCGAAGCCGCCGTCGCCGGCGGGGGAGTGGCGCAGGGTGCCCGGGAGGCGGCCTTCCACGACTCGCTCCGTGCCGTCCGGCAACGCCAGCGCGGCGGCGCACGCGAAGTGCGCGCCCCGGTGGGCGGCGTCGATGTCGGCCAGCTGGGCCAGCAGCAGTTCCAGGTTGGCGCGGTCGTCGCCGTGGGTGCCGGACCAGCGGGCGGAGAAGATGCCGGGGGCTCCGCCCAGGACGTCCACGCACAGGCCCGAGTCGTCGGCGATGGCGGGGTGGCCGGTGGCCCGGGCGAGGGCGTGTGCCTTGAGCAGGGCGTTCTCGGCGAACGTCACCCCGGTTTCCTTCACGTCCGGGATGTCGGGGTAGGCGTCGGCTCCGACGAGCTCGTGCGTCAGTCCCGCGTCGGCGAGGATGGCGTGCAGCTCGGTGATCTTTCCCGCGTTGCGGGTGGCGAGGATGAGGCGGGTCATGGCGCCGATTATCCCGTCGTGCAGACCTTGGACAGTTCGCCGGCCGCGTCGAGGACGGGGGAGACATCGGGGACGTCGCCCTTGTCGGCGGCGGCCCGGGCGTTGTCGACGGCCTTGGTGAGGTCCTTGACCGCCTTGCTGACGTCGGCGTCGCCGGTGTCGGTGTCGACGGCCTTGAGGTCGCTGGAGATCTGGTCCAGGGCGTTCACCGCGGCCTGCGGATTGTCCCCGGCGCCGCTCACGGCGTCCTGGAGGTTCTGGACGTCGGAGGCGACGGTGGCGGCGGTCTGGGCGCAGTCGAGGGCCTTGTCGACGGCCGCGCAGCCGGCGAGGGCTGTGGCGGCGACGACCGGGAGGGCGACGGCGAGGGCGAGGCGGCGGGCGCGTGAGTGCATACCTGTGTATACGCGCCGCGCCGCCCCAAGGTTGCGTAAAAACTCAGACCTTGAGGACGTCCTCCAGCACCAGCCGCTGCGCGGTGTCGAGTTCGGCGCAGCCGGCGACCGCGAGGTCGAGCAGCGCGTTGAGTTCCTTGCGGTCGAACGGGGCGCCCTCGGCGGTGCCCTGGACCTCGACGAAGCGGCCGTCGCCGGTGCAGACGACGTTCATGTCGGTCTCGGCGCGGACGTCCTCCTCGTAGGCGAGGTCGAGCAGCGGGACGCCGTCGACGATGCCGACCGAGACGGCGCTGACGGTGCCGGTGATGGGGCGGGCCTTGAGGCGCACGAGGTGGTTGCGCTGCATCCAGGCGACCGCGTCGACGAGGGCGACGTAGGCGCCGGTGATGGCGGCGGTGCGGGTGCCGCCGTCGGCCTGGAGGACGTCGCAGTCCAGGACGACGGTGTTCTCGCCGAGCTGCTTGTAGTCGATGACGGCGCGCAGCGAGCGGCCGATGAGGCGGGAGATCTCATGGGTCCGGCCGCCGATCTTGCCGCGTACGGACTCGCGGTCGCCGCGGGTGTTGGTGGCGCGCGGCAGCATGGAGTACTCGGCGGTGACCCAGCCCTCGCCGCTGCCCTTGCGCCAGCGGGGCACGCCCTGGGTGGCGCTGGCGGTGCACAGGACGCGCGTGTCGCCGAAGGAGACGAGGACGGAGCCTTCGGCGTGCTTGCTCCAGGCCCGCTCGATGGTGACTGGGCGGAGCTGGTCGGGGGTTCGGCCGTCGATACGAGACATGGCACGGAGCCTATCGGCTGGCCCGGTGGCCGAGGGCGGCCCGTACGCGGGCGACGGCGCCGGAGGTGGTGGAGGCGTGGGCCGACAGCCGGACCGAGTCGGCGCGTACCGAGGGGGTGACGCCCTCCGCGTGCAGGGCCTTGGCGGTGGTGGCCGGGTCGGTGCCGGGGATGTGGAAGGAGACGATGCCGGCGCGTTCGTGCGGGGCCCGCGGTGACAGGATCTCGCCGCCGGACTCCTCTACGGTGTCGAGGAGTTCACCGACGCGGTCGTGGACATGGGCGGCGATGGCGGGGACGGTGACCCGTTCGACGAGTTCGAGGGCGGCGGCCAGGGCGGCGGCGGTGACCGGGCTGAGGTTGGTGATGCTCCAGCGCAGCGCGTCCTGGGCGGCCGGGTGTTCGGCGTCGTCGAAGACCGCGACGTCCTGGATGCCGGTCCAGCCGGTGAGGGTGGGTTCCAGCCGTTCCAGGGCCCGGTCCGACAGTGCGGCGAAGCCGGTGCCCCAGCTGGCGCGCAGCCACTTCTGGCCGCCCGTGACGACCACGTCGGCCGCGTCCCAGGGCAGTTCGGCGACGCCGAAGGCCTGCATGGCGTCGACGATCAGCAGCCGGTCGGGACCGATGACCTCGCGCAGGGCGGCGAGGTCGGCGCGGTAGCCGGTGCGGAAGTCCACGGCGCTCAGGGACACCGCCACCACGTCGTCGGTGAGTGCGGCCCGTACGGCGTCCGGGGTGGGGCGGGAGCCGAGCCAGCGCGGTTCGGCGCGGCCCAGGGCGGCCGTGCGGCGCCAGGGGTAGTGGTTGGCGGGGAAGTCGGCGGCGGGCACGAGGACGGCACCGGAGGCGATGCCGAAGGCGGCGTGGAACAGTCCGGTGGAGGCGTTCGGCAGCAGCGCGACATGGCCGGGGTCCGTGCCGGCCAGCCGGGCCGCGGCGGCGCGGGCCCGCGGCTCGGCCAGCATGAGGTCGTTGACGGTGGTGTGGCCGGCGTGGGCCGAGGCGGTGAGCGCGGCGGCGGTGGCGTCGAGCACGTCGTGTGAGGGCGGTCCGTAGCGGGCGAAGTCCAGATAGCCCTCGGGTTCGCCGAAGTGCCCGGCGTATCCCGGCAGGCCGGACGGGGCGGCCGTCATGCCGAACTCACCGTGCTGGGGCGGAGCATGCTCAGCGGGAGCGCTTCGGCCATGGCCAGGTATCCGGCGTCGCTGGGGTGCAGGTGGTCGCCGGAGTCGTACGCGGGCAGCAGCCGGTACTGCTGCGCCGGGTCGCGCAGGGCGCGGTCGAGGTCGACGACGGCGTCGTAGACCTCTCCGGCCCGGATCTGCGCGTTGACCTGCCGGCGTACGGACTCGGCGAGTTCGCTGTAGCCGGGGTGGCCCTTCATGGGTGTCAGGGTGGAGCCGACGACCCGCAGTCCGCGTGCGTGGGCGCGGCTGACGATCAGGCGCAGGCCGTCGGTGATCTGGTCGGGGTCGATCCGGCCGTGCGTGCGCAGGATGTCGTTGATGCCGAGCTCGACGACGACGGTCACGGCGCCCGTCCTGGCCAGGACGTCCCGGTCCAGGCGGTTGAGGGCGCTGGGGTTGAGCCCGTCGGCGGCGTCGCGCAGGACGCGGTTGCCGCTGATGCCCTCGTTGAGGACGCCCATCCGGATCCGGCCCCCGGAGGCGGCCTGGAGGCGGGCGGCGAGCCGGTCGGGCCAGCGGTGGTCGGCGCCGATGGTGGAGGTGACGCCGTCGGTGATGGAGTCGCCGAGGGCCACCACGGCGCCGTCGGCCCCGGTGGTGAAGACGTCCACGGCGGTGACGTACCGCCAGTACGGGCTCTGCCCGGTGAAGGACGCCCCGCTGGTCTGGTTGGTGTGCTCGCCGGTCGCGGTGTACGAGATCTCGCGGGCGTGCGGGTGGTACGTCACCGGGCCCGACGCGGTCGGGGAGTACGTCGTCACCAGCAGGTCCGTGGTGGCGGGCACCCGCAGCTGCGCGGAGTCGCTGACCACGCTGCCGCCGGCCGGGATCGTCACCGTGTCGCTGCCGCCGAAGGTCAGCACCCGCATCGTCCCCGCCAGGGCGGCGGGGCCGCCGCTGCCGGCCGCCACGGCGATCGTGGCCCGGCCGATCACCAGGGGCGCCGTGCCGAAGGCGTTCGACAGCCGGATCCGGGTGGAGGTGCCCCCGATGCTGCTGTGCACCACGTTCCGGATCGACATGCCCGGGTACCCGTTGTCCGTGCCGGGTTCACCCCCGGCCGGTGCCGTCGCCCAGGTCCCCACCCAGCTCCCGGCGGCGGCCGGCGCCGCCGGAGCGGACGGCCGCCCGACGGGGGTGTCGACGTGTGCCGCCACGTCGCTTCGGCCCGCACCGCTGAGGATGACGGTCGACACGATGGCGACCAGCGCGGTGAGGGCGGCGAGCAGGGCATAACCGATGGATCTGGTCACGCGGTGCTGTCTCCTGGTCTCAGGGTGAGGACGTCTGTTCTTTCGGACGCCGGGAACTCGATGTTCGTTCCATGAATGTAAGCGGTGTGGCGTGGACAATACGCGGAAGGCCCCCGTGGCCCGGACGAAAGCGGTGAAAATGACCGGACCGGAAGTGACGGCGGCCGCGGGCTCCGGCTCGGGCTCGGACTCGGGCTCGGACTCGGGCTCGGACTCGGGTGGTGCGGCGGCCCGGTGGCGGATGCCGGCGTGGGCCGGGGCGGAGGCGGGACGGCGATGAGCGGGTCGGAGACGGCGTCTGCGGGCTCGGGTGAGGGCTCGGGCGCGGGTGGGTTTTCGTACAGCGCTTCGGACGAGGCGAAGCGGCGCGGCGTCCTGCGCATGAAGGCGCTGGCGACGGGGCTGCTGCTGGCGGCGACGCTGGTCTACGGGCTCGCCAAGTGGGCGGACTCGGCGGGGGCGGGGGCCTGGGCCGGGTATGTGGCGGCGGCGGCCGAGGCGGGCATGGTGGGCGCCATGGCGGACTGGTTCGCGGTGACCGCGCTGTTCCGGCGGCCGCTGGGGCTGCCGATCCCGCACACGGCGATCATCCCGACGAAGAAGGACGCGCTGGGCAGGTCGCTGGGTGACTTCGTCGGCGAGAACTTCCTGTCCGAGCACGTGGTACGCACCCGGCTGCGGGCCGTCGGGATCGGGGCGCGGCTGGGGCGGTGGCTGGAGCAGCCGGAGCACGCGGACCGGGTGACCGAGCAGGCCGCCGCGGCGCTGCGCGGGGCGCTGACCGTGCTGCGGGACTCCGATGTGCAGGCGGTGGTCGGTGAGGCCATCACCCGGCGGGCGGAGGCGCAGGAGGTCGGGCCGGGGATAGGCAAGATGCTGGAGCGGGTGGTCGCGGACGGCGGTCACCGGCGGGTGGTGGACCTGGTGTGCGTGCGGGCGCACGACTGGCTGGTCGAGCACGGCGACTCGGTGATGGACGCGGTGCAGGGCGGAGCCCCCGGCTGGACGCCGCGTTTCGTGGACCGCAAGGTCGGCGAGCGGGTCTACAAGGAACTGGTGCGCTTCACCGCCGAGATGCGGGACATGCCGCGGCACCCGGCGCGCGGTGCCGTCGACCGCTTTCTGCGGGACTTCGCCACCGAGCTGCAGTCCGACCAGGACACCCGGGCCCGGGTCGAGCGGCTCAAGAAGGACCTGCTGGCCAGGGGTGAGGTTCAGGACCTCATCGAGTCCGCCTGGGGTGCCGTGCGGGCCATGGTCGTCGCCGCGGCCGGCGACGACCGCAGTGAACTGCGGCTGCGGGCGCGGGCGTCGCTGCTGTCGCTGGGGGCGCGGATGGCGCAGGACCCGGCGCTGACCGCCAAGGTCGACGGCTGGCTGGAGGACGCGGCCACGTATGTCGTGACGACCTACCGGGGTGAGATCACCTCCCTGATCACCGACACCGTCGCCGGCTGGGACGCCGATCAGACCACCCGGAAGATCGAGGCCAACATCGGGCGTGACCTGCAGTTCATCCGGATCAACGGCACGGTCGTCGGGTCGCTGGCCGGGCTGGTGATCTACTCCGTGTCCAGGTTCTTCGCGGGATAGTAATCTGACGGAGCGTCATTTAGGGTGCTTCGCGTGAGGTGGCCCGGACGGGTGCTGTGGGGGTTCGGCGAGGCGGCGGTGACCTTCGGGGCCGTCGTCCTGCTGCTGGTCGTCCACCAGCTGTGGTGGACCAATCTGGTGGCCCACGCCGACGCCGGCCGGCAGGTGCGGCGGCTGGAACGGGACTGGGCGGCCGGTACGGGCTGGGCGGCACCCTCGGCCACGGCGGACTCCGGCGCGTCCACCGGCGAGACATCCGACCATTCCGGGGCCTCCGGTCGATCCGCGGCCTCGCCCTCCGCTCCCCGGGCGTACGCCGTCCTGCGCATCCCCCGTATCGGCGTCACCGTCCCCGTCGCCGAGGGCACCGGCAAGGCCGAGGTCCTCAACCACGGCTACGTCGGTCACTACCCCCGCACCGCCGAGCCCGGCCAGGCCGGCAACTTCGCGGTCGCCGGGCACCGCAACACCCACGGCGAGCCGTTCCGCCACCTCGACCGGCTGCGGGCCGGCGACCCGGTGGTCGTCGAGACCGCCACCGCCCGCTACACCTACGTCGTCCTGCGCACTCTCCGGCAGACCTCCCCGCACGACGGCACCGTGGTCGCCCCCGTCCCGTACAGCGCCGTCCACCGTTCGGCGCGGCTGAAGGGGCGGGGCCACTACCTCACCCTCACCACCTGCACCCCCGAGTTCACCTCCCGCTACCGGCTGGTGGTCTGGGGGCGGCTGACGGCGGCCGAGCCGCGCCGACGGGGATCGTGACCGTACCGTCCAGTCCGTGGGCAGGGGCTTGCGACGGCCGGAGCGGCACCGGAGGATCTGACCAGACCTCCGATGATCTTCCGCGTCGGACGGGACCGCGTCGGGCGAAGGAGTGTCCTGTGAAGCTGCTGCGAGTGGGAGCCGCCGGGGCGGAGCGCCCCGCGCTGCTGGACGGTGACGGGATCCTGCGTGACCTGTCGGCCCTGGTGACGGAGGTCGACGGGGCACTGCTGGCCGACGACGCCGCGCTCGCGCGGATCCGGGTGGCCGGGGCCGCCGGCACGCTGCCCGCGCTGGAGCCCGGACTGCGGGCCGGGCCGCCGCTGGGACGGATCGGCAAGATCGTCTGCATCGGGCTCAACTACCACGACCACGCCGCCGAGACCGGCAGCCCGGTGCCGGCCGAACCGATCCTGTTCATGAAGGCTCCCGACACGGTGGTCGGGCCCGAGGACACGGTGCTGGTGCCGCGCGGCAGCCGCAAGACCGACTGGGAGGTCGAGCTCGCCGTCGTCATCGGCCGCGAACTGCGTTACGCGGCCTCCGCCGACGAGGCGCTGGCCGCCGTCGCGGGCTACGCCGTCGCCCACGACGTCTCCGAGCGCGCCTTCCAGATCGAGCGCGGCGGCCAGTGGGACAAGGGCAAGAACTGCGAGACCTTCAACCCCCTCGGGCCCTGGCTCGTCACCGCCGACGAGGTGCCGGACCCGCAGGCGCTGGGCCTGCGGCTCTGGGTCAACGGCGAGCTGAAGCAGAACGGCAGCACCGCGGACCAGATCTTCCCGGTGGCCGAAGTCGTCCGGTACCTGAGTCAGTTCATGACCCTCTACCCCGGCGACGTCATCAACACCGGTACGCCGGCCGGGGTGGCTCTGGGCCGTCCCGAGCCCAAGCCGTATCTGCGGGCCGGGGACGTGGTGGAGCTGGAGATCGACGGGCTCGGCCGGCAGCGGCAGCTCCTGCGGGACGCGTAGCGCGGCTGGCCCCGGGCATCCGCCGGACCGTGCGGCCGCCGGGTCGTGGTCCGTCCTGGATCGCGGCACGGCCTACGCCGGATGCGTACCGGTGAGGGCGGCGTAGACCACGACATTGGCCGAGTAGCTCTTCCCGGTCCGGTCGAAGGTGCCGCCGCAGGTGATCAGGCGCAGCTCCGGGCGGCCGCCGGAGCCGTACACCCGCGCGGGGCGGAAGCCCGCCTTGGGTACCACCTGGACCGCCTCGACGGTGAACTCGGCGACGATGCCGTCGGACCGGGTCACCTCGACGAGCGCCCCCGGGGCGACCGTGCTCAGCGGGTAGAAGACGGCCGGTCTGGTCGCGGTGTCCACATGGCCGACGATCAGGGCGGCCCCCTCGGCCCCGGGGGCCGGCCCCGCCCCGTACCAGCCGGCCACGCCTGGCGTCGTGTACGGGGGCGGGTCGACCGCGCCGGCCCGGGTGAGGCCGCGTACGACGACCGGGGCGTGGACCCCGACCGAGGGGATGTCCACCCGCAACGGCCGAGCCGCTGACAGCGGCAGGTGCGGGGCGTAGACGGCGGCCGGGCGCCCCTCGTCCGCCGCTGCCGCCGAGCCCGCGCCCGCCGCGGCGACGGCGGGCGCGGCAGCGGGCGGGCCGGTCTCGTCCAGGTGCAGATAGCCCCGGCACCAGGCCGCGAGCAGCACCAGCGCGGCGGCGAAACCCGCGAGGCGCCGACCTCGGTCCACGGCGCTCAGTCCCGGCCGCGTCCGCGCCGGCGTCGGTGCACGGCCAGTCCCGCCAGCCCGGCCACGGCGACCACGCCGGCGGCCACGGAGACCGGTACCCCGGTCTCGTGCGGCTTCTGCCGCGCGGCGAGCAGCTTCGCCGCGCCGCCGCCGCCGGCCGGGACGGGCGCGATCGGCGTGGACGGCTGATCAGCCCACTGCTTGTCGCCGTGCCCGGTGTCGTTCCCCCACTGCTTCTCCTGACCGCCGGCGGCACCGGCAATGGCACCGCCGCCGGGAGCGCCGCCGCCGGGAGCGGCACCTCCGGGAGCGGCACCGCCACCGCCACCGCCCCACTGGCTTTCCTGGCTGCCGCCCGCGCCGCCCGTACCCCCGCCTCCGCCGCCGGCCCACTGCCTGCCGCCCGAGCGGGAGATGCCCAGCGTGCCCTGTGCGGCGCGCGGCAGTCCGTCGCAGTTGACGTAGACCGGGTACGAACCGACGGTGGCGGAGGAGCTGATGACCGCCTCCGCGAACAGCCCGCCGTCGGCGGCCGGGGCGAGCCTGACGGTGGAGACGAAGGCCTGCGAGCTGACCGTGCCGGCCACCGCCCGCCCGCAGGCCTCGGTACGGATGTCCACGTCACCGCCGGGCGTGGCGGAGGACGGGGTGAGCCGGACGCCCTGACCGCCCCCGGACCCGGCGCCGGATCCCGGGCCGGATCCCGGCCCGGGATAGGCGGCTATCGCCGGGCCGCAGATGGCGAACAGCGTGGCGGCCGCACCGGTGGCGGCGAACAACGGCAATCGGAGCGAACCCAAGGTGAACACGGCGGACAGACCTCCAGTCATCCGGGCTCGCGTCATCACCCGGTGATTCGAAGGTCCGTCCAGCGGCGCGCCGCCGCACGCCGTGATGCTCCGTACGAGTACACCCGTGCCGGTGGAGCGGTCAGATCTCGTCGACGAGGTCCGCGATCGAGTTGACGACCCGTGAGGGCCGGAAGGGGTACCGGTCGATGTCGGCCGGGGTGGTCAGCCCGGTCAGCACCAGCACCGTCTCCATACCGGCCTCCAGCCCCGCCAGGACGTCGGTGTCCATCCGGTCGCCGATCATGGCGCTGGTCTCGGAGTGCGCCTCGATACCGTTGAGCCCGGCCCGCATCATCAGCGGGTTGGGCTTGCCCACGAAGTACGGCTCCTTGCCGGTCGCCTTGGTGATCAGCGCCGCGACCGAACCGGTGGCGGGCAGCGCGCCCTCGGCCGAGGGGCCGGTCTCGTCCGGGTTGGTGGCGATGAAGCGGGCGCCCCCGTTGATGAGGCGGATGGCCTTGGTCAGCGCCTCGAAGCTGTACGTACGGGTCTCGCCGAGCACCACGTAGTCGGGCTCGGCATCGGTCAGGACGTAGCCGATGTCGTGCAGCGCGGTGGTCAGCCCGGCCTCGCCGATGACATACGCGGTGCCGCCGGGACGCTGGTCGTCCAGGAACTTGGCGGTGGCCAGGGCGGAGGTCCAGATGTTCTCGACCGGCACGTGCAGGCCCATCCGGGTGAGGCGGGCGTGCAGGTCACGGGGTGTGTAGATGGAGTTGTTGGTCAGGACCAGGAAGGGCTTCCCGGAATCCTTGAGCCGCTTGATGAAGGCGTCGGCGCCAGGGATCGGAATGCCTTCGTGGATCAGCACTCCGTCCATGTCGGTGAGCCACGATTCGATCGGCTTGCGTGTCGACATGGGTTCAGCCTAATCGCGGCGCCGGGCGGCCATCATCAGGGCTGTCCCCACGGCGACCAGCGCCGGCGCGGTGAGCCCGGCGAGCCGGGCGAGCCGGGCGAGCGCCGGACCGCGCCGGTCGCGGGAGGTCTCGTGGGCCGTCACGCCGGTCGCGGCGAGCTGTCGCGCGGGCGGCGGGGCCGGGAGACCCGACGGGGTGGCGGTTTCCGGTCCGGGCCGGGCGGGCCGGTCGGTGTGCGGCCTCGCGGCGGGACCGGCAGGACCGGCCGGACGGGCCGGACGGGCCGGACGGGCCGGACGGGCGGGACGGGCGGGACCGGCGGACCGGGCGGGCGGATCCGCGGGCCGGTCCGGACGCGGCCCGGCGGGCAGCTCGGCGTACGGCTTCGCCGGCGGCTTCCCGGGGGCCTTCGCCGCCGGCGCGATCGTGAACGCGTACGGTGCCGACTCGCCCACCCAGTCGCCGTCCTGGCCCCGGCGCTCCATGACGGTCGCCGACAACGCGACATGGCCGGGCGCCGTCCCCGGTACGAAGCCCAGCCGCAGGGGCACCTCCAGGCTCCGCCGGGCCGGGATCGTCGCCCCGGGCCCGGAGTCGCCGCCGACCACCCCGACGTTCTCGTCGTTGTCGGTCCGCTCCAGCCGCACCGGCCGCCAGGCGCCCGTCGCCGCCTCCCGGTACTCCAGCCGGATCCGGGCCGGGACCAGTGCCCGTTCCCGGTCCACCAGCACGATCACCGGATGCACGTCGTGGCGTGCGGTACGGCCGGTGTTCCGCAGTTCCACGGTGAAGGGGCGCGGCGCCGCCCCGGGCCGGTAGGTCGCGGCGCCCCCGGTCAGCCGGGCCCGGACCGGGAAGTCCTCCGCCGCCGCGGGCCGGGGCACGGCGGCGCCGAGCACCGCGGCTCCGCACAGCAGCATCATCCGGCATCTCATAGGACCGGAACCTTTCACGCCGCACGGCCGATCCGGCGCCGATCGGGCGGCGTGCCCCGGCCCGCCACCCGTCTGCCGTAACGAGGTGTCAGGCGCTGCCCGGGCGGTTCGCGTTGCGGGCCAGGCCCAGTGCGTACTCGGGCCACCAGGTGCCGGCGGAGGGCCCGCCCTTGCAGGGGCCGTCGGAGTCGCCGGGACGCTTGATCCAGAGGTAGGCGTCGATGAGGGGGTCGCCGGTGCGGGTGGTGGGCGGTTCGCCGAGGGCCCGGCCGGGCGGGTTGCACCAGGCCTCGTCATGGCCGCCGGACAGCGGTCCCCGGCCGTTGCGGCTGGTGTCGATGACGAAGTGCTTGCCGCCGAGCTCGGCCGAGAGCTCCTTGCCGTACGCCGTGTTGGCCTGCGTCGTGTAGAAGTTGGACGTGTTGAGGGCGAAGCCGTCCGCCTGCTCGATGCCGGCCCGCCACAGCGGTGCGACGAGGCTGCCGGGGTCGCGGACCCAGCCGGCGTTGCCCGCGTCGAGGTAGACCCGGGTCCGAGGGAGCGACTTGAGGGTCTCGACGGCGTAGGTCAGCAGCGCGTACCGCTCCTCGTGGAAGGCGGCCGGGGTGCAGCCGTCCACGACGTGCGTCAGCGCGTCCGGCTCCAGCATCACGGTGGCCCGGCGGTCGCCGATACCGTCGGCCACCTCGTTGAGCCAGGCCCGGTACGTGTCGCCGTCGGCGGCCCCGCCCCGGGAGTACTGGCCGCAGTCGCGGTGCGGGATGTTGTAGACGACCAGCAGCGCGCGGCGGCCGGCGGCGGTGGCCGCCTCGGTGAAGCCGCGGGCCTGGCCGGACGGGTCGTCGGCGCCGATCCACTCGGCGACCGGTTCGGAGGCGATGCGTTCCAGGAGCCGGGCGTCCTGGGTCCGGCCGCTCTTCCGCCACAGCGAGACCTGTCGGGCGGCCGCGCTGTCGGGGTTGACCCAGAAGGGCGCGCCGGCCATGGCGGCGGTGGGCGCGCGGGTCGCCCCGCCGGTGGGCCGGCCGGGGCCGGAGCAGCCGGCGAGCGCGGCGGCCAGCAGGCCGAGTACGGAGACGGCGCAGGCGGCCCTGCGCACCGGGCCGGTGTTGGTGCCGTGCATCCACTCCCCCTTGGATGGCGGGACGAGACCGGTCAGCATCAATCCTGACATACCGCACCGTCAGAATGCGGTGTGGATGCCACTGAAAGGTGACAAGTCGGGCGGCCCACCGGGCGCTCCTCGCGGGACGAACGCACCGTCAGGTGCATGGCTGCGCGGGGCCCGGCGCCTGAGGGCGACCCGCCGGACCGACGCGTCGTGGCGCCAACTCGCGCTGATTCGGCGGCGATTGGCTGTTCTGCGCTGTTCCGCCCGGTTCGGTGCTGTTCCGCGCTGTTGGGGGCCGAGGCCGGACGCGGCCCCCGCTACCGGGCGAGCCGCACCGTACGGCCCTCCCGGGCCGACAGCCGGGCCGCCTCCAGCACGTCCAGCGCGTCGGCCGCCTGGGCCGCGGTGACCGGCGGGGGCGTACCGTCACGCAGGGCGGTGGCGACGGCCGCGTAGTACGCCGGGTAGTCGCCCGGCAGGGTGGGCACCGGGCGGGTGTCGTCGCCCGCGCCGATCGTGCCCCGGGCCGACTCGGGCACGGTGCCCCAGCCGGGGCCGGGCCGCAGGCCGTCGCGCAGCGCCGCCTCCTGCGGGTCGAGGCCGTGGACGACGTAACCGGCGCTGCTGCCCAGCACCCGGAAGCGGGGGCCGAGCCGGGCGGTGGTGGCGCTCATCCACAGGTGTGAGCGGACCCCGCCGGTGTGGCCGATGGCGATGAAGGTGTCGTCGTCGACGTGGGCGCCCGGCCGGCGTACGTCGGACTCGGCGTACACGGTCGCCGCCGGGCCGAAGAGGGTGAGCGCCTGGTCGACCAGATGGCTGCCCAGGTCGTACAGCAGGCCGCCGATCTCCGCCGGGTCGCCGGACTCGCGCCAGCCGCCCTTGGGCTGCGGCCGCCACCGCTCGAAGCGGGACTCGAACCGGGAGACGGTGCCGAGTTCACCGGCGGCGAGCAGGGCGGCCAGGGTCAGGAAGTCGTTGTCCCAGCGGCGGTTCTGGAACACCGACAGGAGCAGCCCGCGCTCCTCGGCCAGTGCGGCCAGCGCGCGGGCCTCGGCCGCGGTGCCCGCGATCGGCTTGTCGACCACCACGGGCAGCCCGGCTTTCAGCGCGGCCTCCGCCAGCGGCACATGCGTACGATTCGGCGACGCCAGCACGATCAGGTCCAGTTCGCCGGCGCGGTCCCACAGCTCCTGCGGGGCCGCCGCGATCCGTACCCCAGGGTGCTCGGCGCGGGCCTGTTCCTGGCGGTCCGGGTTGGCGGTGACCACGGTGTCCAGGGTCAGACCGTCGGCGGTGGCGATCAGCGGGGCGTGGAAGACGGAGCCGGCCAGGCCGTAACCGACCAGACCGGCACGCAAGGGGGTGCGGGGGGTGCGCGAGCTGTGGGGGGTACTCATGGGTTCACCCAATCAACGCCGTCCTCCGGCCGCAAACCCCGCCCCCGGCCACCCCGCCCCGCCCCGCCTCCGCCCCGCCTTCGTCACGGCCGGGCCAGCAGCAACAGCACGGCGTCGTCGGTGAGCGCGCCGCCCGCGTGCCGGACGAGGTCGGCGTAGAGCCGGTCGACCGCGGGCTCCAGGTCGTCCGCCGTGCCGGCGACGATGCCGGCGGCGCGCTCGGCGAGCGGGTAGAAGCCGCCGGTGTCGGGGGAGCGGGCCTCGATGACGCCGTCGGTGCACAGCACCAGGACGTCGGCGGAGCCCAGGGCCACGGTCCACGGCTTCGGGGCGCCGGCGGGGGTGAGGTCGCCGAGCCCGAGGGGCAGCCAGGGGTCGGGCGGGTCGAGGGTGCTCACGGCCCCGTCGGCGGAGACCCGCAGCGGCGCGACATGGCCGTAGTGCAGCAGTTCGACGTGCCGGGAGCCGCGGAACTGGGCGAAGAGCGCGGTGGTGAACTCCCCGGTCAGCTCGGTGTCCAGATGGCGGCAGACGCTGGTGTCGACCCGCTCGGCGACCCGCCCGAGCCCGCCCTCGTCGTACGCGGCCTCCCGGAAGGCGCCCAGCACGACCGACGCCGTCTGGACCGCGCCCAGACCCTTGCCCCGTACATCGCCGACCAGGGCCCTTACGCCGTGCGGGGTGTCGAGCACCGCGTACAGGTCGCCGCCGATCTGGGCGGCGTCGGACGCCGAGACGTACCGGACGGCCAGCCGCACCCCGCCGACCCGGGGCCCGGGCGGCCGCAGCAGGGCGTGCTGGGCGGCCTCGGCGACGGAGTGGACCGCCGCGTAGGCCTTGCGGCCCTGCTCGTACCGCCAGGCGATGTACGCGCTGAAGGCGGTCACCGTCAGATAGCTGACGACCTGACCCTGGAGCAGCCGCCGGTCCTCCGGGTCCAGTACCCCGTCGAACGGGGCCAGCGCCGCCTGGGCCAGCAGCCCGATCAGGCCGACCACCAGGGTGCGGCGCCAGGTGGTGGTGATCGCGGCCAGCGCGGGCGCGATCACCATCATCGGGGTGACGAAACGGTCCCGGCCCGCCACGAGGTCGGTGGCGGAGATCGCGACGACCGCGAGCAGCGGCAGGGTCATGCCGGGCCGCAGCGGCCGCGTGAACAGCCGGGCAAATTTCACTTAATGAATATAGGCGGACAAAAGCAACTGTGGGAAACCTGTGCGCACCGGGCGGAACCATCGCATCGCGTCCGGCCGTTTCCCCAGCGGCATGAATACGACGATCAGGCGCGCCTCGGTCTTCTGCCTGCTCCTGGTGCTCGCGCTGCTGGTGCGCGTCAGCTGGCCGCAGGCCGTGGAGTCCCAGGCCCTCGCGGACGACAAGCACAACCAGCGCAACGCGATCGCGCGCCACGCGAACCCGCTGGGCGACATCATCGTGGCCGGAAAGCCCGTCACCGGCTCCAAGGCCACCAGCGGCTCCCCGCTGAAGTACCGGCGCACCTACCCGGCCGGCGCCCTCTACGCCCCCGTCACCGGCTACAGCTCGCAGGTCTACGGCGCGACGCAGCTGGAAGGCATCTACCAGGACGTCCTGGACGGCACCGACAGCCGTCTGGTCACCGTCTAGAAGACTGCTGAAAATCTCATGTTCTGGCCCCGGCTCGGTGGAGTCGGGGCCAGTCTTGTAGGCATGCAGGGTGAGTGGGCCGGGGAGATGGTCGGGCCGGATGTGTGGGAGACGTGCCGGGAGTTGATCCCGGTGGGGAGTGTGTTCGCGTTCCTGGCCGAGCATCGTGAGGTGCTGTTCCCGCCGGGGATGTTCGCGGACATGTATCCGTCGTCCAATGGCCGTCCGAGTCTGCCGCCGCAGGTGCTGGCCGCGACGGTGGTGCTGCAGAGCCTGCAGGGGCTGTCGGACTTCGAGACGGTCCAGGAACTGCGGTGTGACCTGCGGTGGAAGGCGGCTTGCGGGCTCGGGCTGTACGACACCGCGTTCGATCCGTCGCTGCTGACGTACTTCCGGCGCCGCTTGCGTCATTCGGCCGATCCGATGCGGATCTTCACCAAGGTCAGGGAAGTCGTGGCCGCGACCGGCGTGCTCAAGGGCAAACAGCGGCGCGCGCTGGACTCCACCGTGCTCGATGACGCGGTGGCCACCCAGGACACCGTCACCCAGATCATCTCCGCGATCCGCCGGGTGATCCGCGAGGTCCCCGGCGCCGACGAGGTGGCCGCGGGGCACTGCCGGGCACACGACTACACCGACCCGGGCAAGCCGAGGATCGCCTGGGACGACGAGAGGGCCCGCGCCGCGCTGGTCGACGCGCTGGTCACCGACGCCCTCAACCTGCTCGGGCACCTGCCCGAGCAGAACCTGGGGGAGAAGGCGGCGAACGCGGTCGGCCTGCTGGCCCTGGTCGCCGGGCAGGACGTGGAACCCGCCGAGGACTCCGACGGACGCGACGGGCGCTGGCGCATCGCCAAGCGCACGGTGGCGGACCGGACGGTGTCCACCGTTGACCCCGACGCGCGGCACATCCACAAAAACCGCACCCGTCACCAGGACGGCTTCAAAGGGCATGCGTCCTTCGAGCCGGAGACCGGGCTGTTCACCGCCGTCGCCCTGACCAGCGGCTACGGCCCCGACAACCACGAGGCCGCCGTCGCCGCCGGTCTGCTGGCCGACGAGGAAGAGGGCGCGGAGTTAACCGTGCTCGGCGATTCCGCCTACGGCACCGGCGACCTGCGCGCGCAACTGCAGGCCGACGGCCACACCCTGGTGATCAAGCCGCCGCCGTTGCGGCAGGCAGTCCCCGGCGGGTTCACCGTCGACGACTTCCGTATCGGCCTGACCGCAGGCACCGCGACCTGCCCGGCCGGAAACACCGCCAACCTCGGCCAGATCAAACCCGACGGCGCCCGCACCGCCCAGTTCAAGGGTGTGTGCGCCGACTGCCCGCTGCGGACGCGTTGCACCACCTCCAAGACCGGACGCACCCTCAACGTCCACCCCCAGTACGAACTGCTGGCCGCCGCCCGGGCCCAGGCCGCCACCGACCCCGTCTGGAAGGACGAATACCGCCGATGGCGGCCACCCGTCGAACGCGCCATCGCCTGGCTCGTCGCCAAGGGCAACCGCCGGGTTCCCTACCGCGGCGTCATCGCCAACAACATCTGGCTCCACCACCGCGCCGCCGCCCTCAACCTCCGCCGACTGATCAACCTGGGACTCACCCGGACGAGCAACACCTGGCATCTCACCCCAGCCACCGCATAGCAAAAGGGCCGCCCGGCCTGCGGCCGGACAGCCCCTCGACAAGATTTTCAGCAGTCTTCTAGGACACCCTCACCGGCGCCTCGCCCACCCCCGGGGACGTCGTCACCACCATCGACCCCGCCGTCCAGAAGGCGGCCTCCCGGGGTCTGGGTTCCAAGAAGGGCGCGGCCGTCGCCATCGACCCGTCGACCGGGGAGATCCTGGCGGTGGCCTCCACCCCCTCGTACGACCCGTCCTCCTTCAGCGGCAACACGTACGCCGAGGGCAGGACCTTCGCCGAGCTCCAGGCCGACAGCGACAGCCCGCTGCTCAACCGCGCCCTGCGCCAGACCTATCCCCCCGGCTCGACCTTCAAGCTGGTCGTCGCCGCGGCGGCGCTGGAGAACGGCCTGTACGACTCCGTCACCGAGGCCACCGACTCGCCCGACCCGTACACCGCCCCCGGCACCACCACCGCGATCACCAACGAGAACACCGCGGCGCCCTGCGAGAACGCCAGTATCGAGACCGCCCTGCAGTACAGCTGCAACACCGTCTTCGCCAAGCTCGCCGTCGACCTGGGCCAGGCGAAAGTCAGGGCCGCCGCCGAGAAGTTCGGCTTCAACACCGACGACCTCGACATCCCGGTCCGCGCCGCCGAGAGCGTCTGTCCCTCAGGGATGGACGAGCCGCAGACCGCGCTGTCCGGCATCGGCCAGTTCGACGACACCGCCACCGCGCTCCAGATGGCCATGGTCGTCGCGGCCATCGCCAACGGCGGGGAACTGGCGAGCCCGCACATGGTCTCCAAGGTCACCGACGGCGACGGCGGGACCATCGCCTCCTACTCCGACGGCCACACCACCCGGGTGGTCGGCAAGGACACCGCGGAACAGCTGCGGAAGGCCATGGTCAACGTGGTGCGGAACGGCACCGGCACCAACGCCCGTATCAGCGGCGTCGAGGTCGGCGGCAAGACCGGCACCGCCCAGCACGGCGAGAACAACAGCGGCACCCCGTACGCCTGGTTCGTCTCCTACGCCACGGCGGACGACGGCAGACAGGTCGCGGTCGCCGTCGTCGTCGAGGAGTCCGGCGCCGCGCGGTCGGAGGTCAGCGGCAACGGGCTGGCGGCACCGATCGCGAAGTCGATGATGCGGGCGGCCCTGAACTGAGCCGGACCGAACCCGGCCTGACGTCAGGCGTGTTGCCCGCTGTGAACTCGCTGTGGCAACGGCCGGGAATGTGGTTCCCGGGGCGGGTGGGACTGCCTAGGGTCCGAGTGTCCTTTCTCCCCACCGCACTGGAGGACCCCTGTGCGCAAGAGAATGATCACGTTCGCGGCCGCCTCCGCAGCCCTGTTACTGGCGATCCCGGCCTCGGCGGCCGACGCCGGGCCCGGGGCCGCCGGGATCGGCGATCCCTACTACCCGACGTACGGGAACGGCGGCTACGACGTCTCGCACTACGACCTGCGGCTGAAGTACCGGCCCGACACCGACCAGTTGGAGGGCACCGCGACGATTCTGGCCACGCCGACGCAGGACCTGACCCGCTTCGACCTGGACTTCGCCCTCGACGTGGACGAGGTCAGGGTCGACGGCAACACGGCGGTGTTCGCGGCGAGCGGGGAGCAGGAGCTGGAGATCACGCCGGCCAGGACGCTCACCGCCGGCAAGCAGGTGACGGTGGTGGTCCGCTACCACGGGGTGCCCTCGGCGGTGCAGCGGTACGGCTTCACGTCCTACCAGCGCACGGCCGACGGGGGCGTCCACGCCAACGAGCCGGAGGCGGCCTGGTGGTGGTTCCCCAGCAACGACCACCCGCTGGACAAGGCCACGTACGACGTGTCGGTGCTGGTGCCCGACGGGACCCAGGCCATCAGCAACGGGGCTCTGGTGTCCACGAGTTCGAAGCTGGGCTGGACACGCTGGAACTGGCGGCAGAACAAGCCGCAGGCGACGTATCTCGCGACGCTGGCCCTCGGGCACTTCGACATCACCACCGGCACCAGCGACGGCGGGATCCCCGTGATCAACGCCTACTCCACCGACCTCGGCGACAACGACGGCGCCGCCCGCGCGAGCGTCGAACGCACCGGTGAGATCGTCGACTGGCTGGCCGGCTACTTCGGTCCCTACCCCTTCGCCACCGCCGGGGGCTATGTCCCGAACGTGCCGAGCGGCTTCGCGCTGGAGGCCCAGACGCGGGTCTTCTACAGCCCCCGGCAGTTCGCGGCCGGCGCCAACACCTCGGTCGTCGTCCATGAGCTGGCGCACCAGTGGTGGGGCGACAGCGTCTCGCTGGAGCGCTGGTCCGACATCTGGCTGAACGAGGGCTTCGCCCGCTACGCCCAGTGGCTGTGGTCCGAGCACGAGGACGAGGGCACCGCGCAGGAACTCGCCGACTACGTCTACGCCGCGCACCCGGCGGACGACGCCTTCTGGAACGTGGCCCCCGGCGACCCCGGCGCCGACAACCAGTTCGACATCGCCGTGTACGACCGGGGCGCGCTGGCCATCCAGGCACTGCGCAACCAGGTCGGCGACGACGCCTTCTTCCGGATCCTCAAGGCCTGGCAGACCGAGCGGCGGTACGGCAACGGCACCATCGCCGACTTCCGGGCGCTGGCGGAGCGGATCTCCGGGCAGGAACTGGGCGGACTGTTCAAGACCTGGCTCTACGACACCGCCAAGCCGGCGGCACCGGCGGCCCACGCCCTGGGGGTGCGCACGACGCGGACGGAGCAGCCCCGTTCGTGGCAGCGGATCCAGGCCACCGACGACGTCCACGGGTCGTGACACCGGTGACGCGGGCCGGTTGACGCGGGGCCGGTGACGCGGGGCCGGTGGTGCGGGCCGGCTGACGCGGGGCCGGTGACGCGGGCCTGTTGACGTGACTTCGGGCTCCTTCCCTGATAGCTGATGGTCGGTCAGCTTCAGGGAAGGAGCACCGGCATGCCCCCACGCCCGCCCGCACCAGTGCCCGCCGCCACACCCCCGTCCGTATCCCGCCGTACCGCCCTGCGTCTGTTCGGCGCGGCCGTCGCCACCGCCACTGCCACCGCCACCGCCAGCGCCTTCACGGGTGCGGTGCCCGGGGTCCGGGCGGCGGACCCCGCACATGTGGAGCGGCTGCTCGCACGCCTCACACTCGACGAGAAGCTCACCTTCCTGCACGGGGCCACCGATCCGGCACCACTGGGCCAGGCGGGTTACCTCCCCGGAGTGGCCCGGCTCGGCATTCCGCCGCTGCGGCTGTCCGACGGCCCGGCCGGCGTGCGGGTGACCGCGCACGCCACGGCGCTGCCCGCGCCCGCGCTGCTGGCCTCGGCGTTCGACCCGGCGCTGGCCCGGGAGTACGGCCGGGTGATCGGCCGCGAGGGCCGCGCGCTGGGCCAGGACGTCCTGCTGTCGCCCATGGTCAACCTGATCCGGACCCCGTACGCGGGCCGGAACTTCGAGACCTTCAGCGAGGACCCGCTGCTGGCCTCGGACCTGGTGGCCGCCGAGGTGGACGGCATCCAGGGGCAGGGGCTGATCGCGACGGTGAAGCACCTCGCGTTCAACAACCAGGAGTACGAGCGGGAGTCGGTCGACGTCGTCGTGGACGAGCAGACGATGCACGAGACCGAGCTGCGCGGCTTCGAGGCCGCCGTACGGGCCGGCGCCGGAGCCGTGATGGGGGCGTACAACAAGGTCAACGGGGTGTACGCCTGCGAGAGCCGCTATCTGCTCGGCACCGTGCTGCGGGAAAGGTGGGGGTTCACGGGCTGGGTGATGACGGACTGGTCCGCCGCCCACAGCACGGCCGCCGCCATCAGCGCGGGGCTGGACATGGAGATGCCGGACGGCAGCTACTTCGGGGCCGCGCTCGGCCGGGCGGTCGCCGACGGGACGGTGCCCCTGGCACTGGTCGACCGCTCCGTACGCCGCGTCCTCACCGTCATGGACCGTTTCGGGCTGCTCGACGGCGGCGCCCCGCCCCGCCCGGCCCGGGACGCCGCCGCCGGGGCCCGGACGGCGCTGAAGGTGGCCACCCGGGGCGGGGTGCTGCTCCGCAACGAGGACCGCGCCCTGCCGCTGACCGGGGCGGCGGCCCGCAGCATCGCGGTGATCGGCCCCACCGGGCGGTTCCCCTTCGTGAGCGGCGGGGGCAGCGCGCATGTCGTCCCGGACGCGGCACCCGGCCCGCTGGACGCGATCCGCGCGAGAGCCGGGAGTTCCGGGAGCCCGGGGAGCCCCGGGAGCGTCACGTACGCCCTGGGGGAGGACCTCTACGGCCGGGTCTTCTTCGAGGACACGATCACCGCCGGCGCCACCGGTGCCCCCTACCGCCACGAGGTCGGGCTGACCGCCGCCCAGGACGGCGAGTGGACGCTGCTGATCCACTACAGCGGTGCCCCCACCGCCCGCCCCCGGGTCGTCCTCGACGGCGCGACCGAGCTGTTCCCCCGGGCGGCCGGCTACGGCGAGTACTTCGGCGCGGGCCTGGTCTCCACGACCCCGGACGGGCTCTCCGTCCGCCGCCGGACGCTCACCCTCACCGCCGGCACCCACCGGCTGACCGTCACCGGTACCGCCGCCACGGCCTTCCGGCTGGCCCGCGTCACCCCCGGCTCACGCGCCGAGGACGTCGCGGCGGCGGTGCGGGCCGCCCGGCAGGCCGAGGCGGCGGTGGTCTTCGCCTACGAGGACGCCACCGAGGGCCAGGACCGTACGACGATCGGGCTGCCGGGCCACCAGGACGCGCTGATCGAGGCCGTCGCCGCCGCGAACCCCCGGACGATCGTGGTCCTGAACACCTCCTCCTGCACCGCCATGCCGTGGCTGACCCGTACGCCCGCCGTCCTCCAGATGTACTACCCGGGCCAGGAGGGCGCCGCCGCCACCACCGCGCTGCTCTTCGGCGACGCCAACCCCGGGGGCCGGCTCAGCCAGACCTTCCCGGTCTCCGACCACCGGCACCCGGTCGCCGGCGACCCGCACCGCTACCCGGGGGCCGACGGCCGCGAGCGGTACGCCGAGGGCATCCACATCGGCTACCGCTGGTACGACCAGGAGGGCGTCCTGCCCCTGTTCCCCTTCGGGCACGGGCTGTCGTACACGACGTTCGCCTACACGGACCTGGCCGTCGAGCCCGAGGGACGCGGCGGCCACGGGCTGCGGGTGCGCTTCACCGTGCGTAACACCGGACGCCGGCGGGGCCATGACGTGCCCCAGGTGTACGTCGGGCCGTCCCCCGAGCCGCGGCTGCCGCAGGCGCGGAAGGTGCTGGCCGCGTACCGGCGGGTCGAACTCGGCCCGGGGCGGTCGCGCACCCTGACCCTGCGGGTCCCGGACCGGGTGCTGTCGTCCTGGGACCCGGCGGTGCGTCGCTGGGTGCTGGGGACGGGCCGGCGCGCGGTGCATCTGGGCGCGTCGGCGGGCGATCTGCGGCTGAGCCGGACCGTCGAGGTTCGTTAGTAAGTTTCCTTACGAAGTCCTGCCGCCGCGCCCCGCATCGGGGGGTTCGTTAGTCAGTTACCTTACGAACCCCCGCCACTCCCGCGACTCCCCGAACCCCCGCGACTCCCCGAACCCCGTGACGCCCCGAACCCCGCGGCCCCAACCGCGCCAGCAGCAGCGCGACATCGTCGTCGGGGCCGTGGTGCAGGGCGTCCAGCACCACGTCGCAGGCCTGCTCCAGGGGCCGCCGCTCACCCTCCAGCAGAGCCAGCAGCGTCCGCAGCCCGACGTCGATGTCCCGCCGCCGGTCCTCGACGAGGCCGTCCGTGAAGAGCGCGAGCAGTGCGCCCTCCTGCAACGTGTACTCGACCGCCCGGAACGGCACGCCCCCCACTCCCAGCGGCACACCGACCGGGACGTCCAGCAGTTCGGCCCGGCCGTCCGGCGGGATCATCACCGGGGGCAGATGCCCCGCGCTGGACAGGACGCAGCGCCCGGTGGCCGGGTCGCAGACCGCGTAGACGCAGGTGGCGATGGATTCGCCGCCCAGGTTGACCGGGATGTCGTCGAGGTGCCGCAGCAGCTCGTCGGGGGCCAGGCCGAGCTGGGCGAAGGCGCGGGTCGCGGTGCGCAGCTGGCCCATGATCGCGGCGGCCTGCACGCCCTTGCCCATGACGTCGCCGACGATCAGCCCGACCTTGCCGTCCTTGAGCGGCAGCACGTCGAACCAGTCGCCGCCGATGTCCCTGACGGCCGGCAGATAGCGGAAGGCGATCTCCATGCCGTCGATCTCCGGCGGTGCCTGCGGCAGCAGGCTGCGCTGGAGGGCGAGGGCGGTCTCGCGCTCGGCGGCGTAGAGCCGGGCGTTGTCGATGGAGATGGCGGCGCGTGCGGCCAGCTCGCAGGCCAGGGTGCGGTCCTCGTCGTCGAAGGGCTGATCGTTGCCGGTGCGGAAGAGGCTGAGCGTGCCCAGGACGTCGCCGCGGGCGATCAGCGGCGCCGCCAGGTACGAGTGGGCGCCGCAGGCCAGCAGCACGGCCGCCGCCTCGTCGTTGCGGGCGATGCGCCGCATCATCCGGGGGTCCACCCGCCGGACCAGGAGGGCCTTGCCCAGCCGTACCGACTTGGTGATCAGCCGGGTCGGCCCGTAGGAGGCCAGCTCGCCCACCGGGTCGGCGGCGCCGATGGCGTCGCCGGGGCTGCCGGCGGCCACCGCCAGCGCCCGGAACTGCGCGGAGCCGTCGTCGTCCAGGACCGGGTCCGCCGACGTGAGCCCGTTGAGCACGGAGTCCAGGACGTCCACGGCCGCCATGTCGGCGAGCCCGGGCACGGCCACGTCGGCCAGCTCCCGGGCGGTCTGGTGGAGGTCCAGGGTGGTGCCGATCCGCGTACCGGCCTCGGCGATCACCGCGAGGCGGCCGCGCGCCTGGGCGATCTCGTTGGTCTGCCGTACGCGTTCGGTGACGTCGACGGCGGAGGCGGCCAGGCCGAGCACCTTTCCCAGCGAGTCCTCGATCCGGTAGTACGAGACCGACCAGGCGTGCTCGTGGTCCGGGTCGGCCACGGTCCGGCCGGTGAGCTGGAGGTCGATCAGCGGCTTTCCGGTCTCCAGGACCTGCCGCAGGGCGGCCTCCACCGCGCCGGAGTCCACGTCGGGTGCGATCTCCCCGGCGCGCAGGCCGAGCATCGCGGCGACCGGTATCCCGGTGATCTGCTCCTCGGCCCGGTTGGCCCGGACCATCCGCAGATCGGTGTCGAAGACCGCTATTCCGATCGGCGACTGCTCGACCAGGCTGTTGGAGACGGCCAGGTCGGTCTCCACGCTCCGTACGGCGGCGACGTCGGCGCCCATGCCCAGTGCGTAGATCCGTCCGTCGGCGTCGTCCATCCGCATATTGCGGAACTCCACCTGCCGGGTGGTGCCGTCCCTGAGCTGTACCGGGAATACTCCCGCCCAGGACTCACCCGCCCTGACCTGCTCGAACAGCTCCATGACCCGGGGGAGGTTCTCCGGGGCGACCAGCATCGCGCCGCTGCGTCCCAGCACCTCGTCCGCCGGGTAACCGAACAGTGTTTCGGCCTCGGGGCTCCACAGGGTGATCCGGCCCTCGAAGTCCAGTACGAACGCGGCCATCCGCAACAGGTCCAGCAGGCCGCCAGGCGCGGCGGCGGCATCGGCCCGTGCCGCTTCTGCCTCGCCGACCCTGGCCCCGAGGTCGTGCGCCCGCATAGTGGTCCTCTTTCCTGCCGCCTACCCCCGAAAGGTGTACGGGAGCGTAGCCGCCGCCCGCCCCTTCGCGCGGGCCACCGATGAAGACAGGTGCCATTCGCCCTATTTTCGCACGGGGACGGCAAAGAGACGGGGAAACGCAGAAGCGCCCCTCCCGGAGGAGGGGCGCCTCGTGAAGGTGCGCCGTCAGGGACTTGAACCCCGAACCCGCTGATTAAGAGTCAGCTGCTCTGCCAATTGAGCTAACGGCGCTCACCAACGAGACCATCATACGTGGCCGGACGGGGTGCCCCTGACCACCCCATGACCGCCCCGCCGGGCGCCCGGCGGCTCCCGCCGGCCCGGACGTGACCGTGGAGCAGTCGGCCGGATGCGGCCACGCGTGGTGGTCCGCACCCCTGTGACCTGCGTTGACCCGCATACCGGCGGGCCGGCCGGCCGGTGGTCCCGCTGCCCGGTGCCGGGACCTCGGACCGCCTGCCGCGCCGTGCGCCGCGGCCCGCGTCACAGCGTGCCATGACGCGGTGCGGCGGCGATCGGCCGGTGATCGCCCGCCGGTACGCGGGCATGCTGAGGGGCCCGGCAAGAGGGGGGGAGGATGCCGGGCCCATCAGCGTGGGGGGAGGGGTGTGGCTTTGGGGTGTTACCAGAGGATGTCGCCCGGTGCGGCCACTGCGGCCTGTGTTGAGGTCGGGGCGGCAGACTGTGAAACCGTGGCCGCGCCGACGAGGCCCACGACCAGGGCGGCAGCGAGGCCGGCCAGGGCGCGAAGGGCAGTACGGCGTATCGAGGTCATGATTACCTGTCCCGGGGGTGTGAGCGGGGAAGCGACAGATCTGGTGTTCGCCGTGGTGATCCTAGGAACCGTACGGCTGACTGAATTCTGTCGGACGATCCGGGGGTCGGTCCCTGTTTTCCGAGGTCCGGAAACGGACATGGCCCTATGCGGACACATAGGACCGGCTCGCCCCCAATAGGGCCAACTGGCGGCTCCGCCGTTTAGTCTGAGCGGGGCCGGGGGTGTACTGACGAGCTGTGGGGGTGTGGGCTGTGGCCGATGACGTTGTGCGGGCACGGGCGCGGGAGCTCTACGCACTGGCACTCCGTGACGCCGACTGGACTCCGGACGGTGTCTGCGCCGGCTTCGGCTGGACGCGCGAACAGCTCGCCGAGGTCCTCGACGCGCTGGCCGAACTGGGGCTGGCGGCGCCGTTCCCCGGGGTGAGCAGCGGCTGGTCGATGCACTCGCCCGCCACGTCCATGGCGCAGATGCTGGCGGCCGGCCAGCGTACCGCCGAGGAACTGGTGACGGCGGTCAGCCGCGCGCACACCGCGCTGGCCCAGGTCGTGACCGAATTCCAGCCGGTGCACTTCCAGCAGCTCGCGGAGGGCCGGATCGAGGTGGCGGTCCAGCCCGCACAGATCGCGGCGATCCTGGACGAGGCCTCGCGCAGCTCCCGGTCGGAGATCCTCTCGCTGCACCCCGGACGGCCGCTGCCGGCCGGACGGCTGTCCCAGGCCAACGACCGCAACCGCGAGACGCTGCAGCGCGGGGTGGCCATGCGCACCATCCACCTCGCGACCTCGGCCGCGGCGCCGCACATGCGGTCGCACCTCAAGCAACTGGTCGGCGACGGTGCGGAGGTGCGCGTCGCCACGACTCTTCCGATGCGGCTGATCATCATCGACCAGGACGTGGCCGTGGTTCCCTCCCTCGACTCCAAGTCCACCTCGGAGGAGGAGGCCACACCTCCGGCGATGGTGCTCCGCAGCCCCGCCATGGTCGCGGTGCTGCGCCAGTTCTTCGAGTACTTCTGGGCCTCGTCCACCGACCTGATATCGGAGGAGGGCTCGGTCGGCGGGGTGTCGGGCACCCGCCACCGCGAGGTCGTCCGGCTGCTCGCCTCCGGTCTGACCGACGAGGCGATCGCCCGCAAGCTCGGGCTCTCCGACCGCACGGTCCGCCGCATCGTGGCGGAGCTGATGCAGCAGATAGGCGCGGAGAGCCGCTTCCAGGCGGGGGTGAAGATGGTGCGACTCGGCTGGCTGGACGATGATCGGACCTCGTTCGACGATGACGTGGTCGGGAGCACTCCACTGGTCAGGTAGGATGATTCCCGTCAGTGAGCGCCGCTAGCTCAACTGGCAGAGCAGCTGACTCTTAATCAGCGGGTTGGGGGTTCAAGTCCCTCGCGGCGCACAGACAACGAGTGGCCCTTCGCTTCGGCGCGGGGCCACTCGTGCGTTCCCTAGAGCGCGAGCGACAGCAGCACCGGCGCCGCCCGCTCGTTGAGGGTGTCGGCCGCGGGGCGCAGCCGGTGCGCCTCGGTGACCGGCAGGGACAGGGCCAGGCAGCCGACCGTCTTGCCGAGGGTGATGGGGATGGCGGCGCAGACCGTGCCGACCGCGTACTCCTGGAGATCCAGGGTGGGCGAGCTGGCCGGCTGGCTCTCCAGCTTGGTGAGGAGCACCCGTTCGTTGGTGGTCGTACGGGAGGTGAGCCGCACCACCTTGTGCCGGGACAGGTGGTCGCGGCGGCCGTTGTGGTCGAGCTGCGTGAGCAGGCACTTGCCGACCGCGCTGGCGTGGGCGGCGGAACGGAAGTCGACCCACTCGTTGACCTTCGGGGCGCTGGGCCCGTCGGCGAAGTCGACGATCCTGACCTCGCCGTCGTCGTAACGGCTGAAGTAGACCGCCGCGCCCACCTCGTCGCGCAGCGCCATCAGCACGCTCTTGATCTTCTCGCCGAGTGCCCGGTCCCGGCTGGCGCTGCCGAGCAGCACCAGGGATTCGCCCACCGCGTATCCGCCGCCGGGAAGGGCGTGCAGATAGCGCTCGCGCTTGAGCATGGCCAGGAGCTGGGTGAGATATTCGATCGGTACGCCGATCTCGCGGGCTAACTGCTGGGCGGTGACGCCGTGCCGATGGCTGTCGACGGCTTCCAGCACGCGCAGGGCGTACTGGACCGCGTAGACCGGCGCGATCTGTCGGTGCTCAAGCGCCACGGTGTCCCCCTACAGGTGTGACCGTTTGCGTCCTTGCTGTAGCTGCTGGTCACGGACGCTGAGGGCAGCCGACCGGGCCCGGCAGCAGGGCCGTTGTCCACGATAGCCCGAATACGGTTTCCGGTAGAGCCAGTTGAGCACTTAAGTGGCGGCCCTCAGGCGGATACGCAGGAACGCGCCACACTGGCATATGCCGGTGGCACGGCCCGGTTGTCATGGGAGCGCCGCCGCTCGGGCGGGACCGGATTCCGGCAGGGCCGTGGTCGAACACCAGTATGTGGCCGGGGGTGTCCCGCCTACCAGGGCCGTGCCCCGCTCCGGGGGTCCCGCGCTCCGGCGTTCCGGGGTCGTTCGTGCGAATCTGGAAGGCGGACCGTCCGTTACCGGCAGGGCCGACAGGCGAGGAGCCACCATGAGTGGTGTCAGCGATTTCAGCGGCATGCCCGACAAGCGGGAGCAACTGGTCGTCGAGCGCGTCCCCAAGGGTCTGCTGATCGGCGGGAGGTGGCGGCGGGCCGCCGGGGGCGGGGAGTTCGAGGTCGAGGACCCCTCGACCGCCCGCGCGCTGTGCGCCGTGGCGGACGCCGGCGCCGAGGACGCCCGCGCCGCGATGGACACGGCGGCCGGCGCGCAGGCGTCCTGGGCCGCCACCGCCCCGCGCGAGCGCGGGGAGATCCTGCGCCGCGCCTACGAACTCTTGGTCGAGCGGCAGGACGACCTCGCGCTGCTGATGACCCTGGAGATGGGCAAGCCGGTCGCCGAGTCGCGCGGGGAGATCCTGTACGCCGCCGAGTTCTTCCGCTGGTTCGCGGAGGAGGCCGTACGGATCGACGGCGGCTGGAAGACCTCGCCCGACGGCAACGGGCGGATCTGGGTCATGCGGCAGCCGGTCGGGCCCGCGCTGCTGATCACCCCGTGGAACTTCCCCATGGCGATGGGCACCCGCAAGATCGGGCCGGCGGTCGCCGCCGGCTGCGCCATGATCGTCAAACCGGCCCACCAGACCCCGCTGTCCATGCTGGCCCTCGGCGAGATCCTGGGCCAGGCCGGGCTGCCGGACGGTGTCCTGGGGGTGCTGCCCACCACCCGGCCGGGCGAGGTCTGCGGCCCCCTGCTGGCCGACCCCCGGCTGCGCAAGCTGTCCTTCACCGGGTCCACGCCGGTCGGCCGCCGGCTCATCGGGCAGAGCTCGGCGCAGGTGCTGCGCACCTCCATGGAACTGGGCGGCAACGCCCCGCTGATCGTCTGCGAGGACGCGGACCTGGACAAGGCGGTCGAGGGTGCCGTCACCGCCAAGATGCGCAACGTGGGGGAGGCCTGCACGGCCGCCAACCGCGTCTACGCGCACGCCTCCCTGGCCGAGGACTTCACCGGGCGGCTCGCGCGGCGGCTCGGTTCCATGGTCGTCGGGCGCGGCTGCGAGGACGGTGTCCAGGTCGGGCCGCTGATCGACGCCGCCGGGCGGGACAAGGTCGACGAGCTGGTGCGGGACGCCGTCGCGTCGGGCGCCCACGCGGTCGTGGGGGGCGCGCCGCTGGACGACCGACCCGGGTACTTCTACCCGCCGACCGTGCTGGCGGACGTCCCGGCGGACGCGCGTCTGCTCAGCGAGGAGATCTTCGGGCCGGTGGCCCCGGTCGTCACCTTCGAGGACGACGACCGGGCGATCGCGCTGGCCAACGACACCGAGTACGGACTCGTGGCGTATGTCTTCACCGAGAGCCTGCGGCGGTCCGTCCGCTACGCGGAGCAGCTCGAAGCGGGCATGATCGGCCTCAACAAGGGCGTCGTCTCGACCCCCGCGGCCCCCTTCGGCGGCGTCAAGCAGTCCGGGCTCGGCCGGGAGGGCGGAACCGTCGGCATCGACGAGTACCTGGAGACCAAGTACGTGGCACTCGACGTCTGAGTCCGCGCGATCCCGCACAATGCCGTGCACCGGGAATAACCGGAGACTTGCTCCGGTTGACCTTCCGCGGAGGAGAACGAACCCCGAGGAGGAACCCGAGTGGGCAACGAGACCACAACGCCGCCGCTGTCCGTGCTGGACCTGGCGCAGGTGGGAAGCGGTCTGACGGCCGGCGACGCCCTGCGGGCGAGCGTGGCGCTGGCACGGCTCGCGGAGGCGCGGGGATACCGCCGCTACTGGGTGGCGGAGCACCACTCCATGCCCGGCGTGGCGAGTTCCTCGCCCGCCGTGATCCTGGCGCACATAGCGGCGCACACGGACCGGATCCGGCTGGGCTCGGGCGGGGTGATGCTGCCCAACCACGCCCCGCTGGTGATCGCGGAGCAGTTCGGCACCCTCGAAGCGCTCGCGCCGGGCCGGATCGACCTGGGCCTGGGGCGTGCGCCGGGCACGGACGGGGCCACGGCGGCCGCGCTGCGCCGCGGCGACCGGGCCGAGGGCGCGGACGACTTTCCCAGGCAACTCGCCGAGCTGACCCGGTTCCTGGACGACGACTTCCCCGACGGGCACCCGTATGCCCGGATCCACGCGGTGCCGGGACCGGTGCAGGGCAGTGTGCCGGGCGGGGTGCAGAGCGCCGCCCGGCCGGACGTGTGGCTGCTCGGGTCGAGCGGCTTCAGTGCCCGCCTGGCCGGGGTGCTGGGCCTGCCGTTCGCCTTCGCGCACCACTTCTCGGCGGCGAACACCGTCCCGGCGCTGGACCTGTACCGGGAGTCGTTCCGCCCGTCCGCGGTGCTGGAGGAGCCGTACGCGCTCATCGGGGTCTCCGCGCTGGCGGCCGACGAGGAGAAGGACGCGCGCCGCCAGGTGCTGTCCGGGGCACTGGCGATGATGCGGCTGCGTTCCGGACGGCCGGGGCTGGTCCCCTCGCCGGAGGAGGCGGAGGCCTACCCGTTCAGCCCGGCGGAGCGGGAGTTCGCGGACTCGTGGATGACCAATGTCGTACATGGCACGCCTGACGCCGTACGGGAGGGGCTGGACGCGCTGGCCCGCCGCACCGGCGCGGACGAGCTGATGCTGACCGCCAACGGGCACACCCCGCAGGCGCGGCTGCGTTCCTACGAGCTGATCGCCGACGCGTACGGACTGGCGCCTGCCGTCTGAAGCGGTTAAAACCCGGTTACCGGACCGCGCCTGGTCCATCCGCGCCGGTGCGCCGGGGCCGCGCCTTAAGGCAGTCCTAAAGCCGCTCGTCACCTCCGTGACGAGCGGCTTTGCGCTGCGCGCGGGGTGCGGGCGGAAGGGTGACGGCGGTCCGAATTGGTCTAGTCCTGATTTTGGTACAGACCATTGACCTGCCCATGATCACGGCGCTATTCATGCAGCGACCCCCTCGTCCCGCTCCCCCCTGAGCTCCCCCCGGAGGTTCGCGTGCGGTTCAGCAAGAGACCACTCGTCGCGGCGTTCACCAGCGCCGCCCTGGCCGTCGGCGCGTTCGCCGGACTGGCCGGACTCGGCGGCCCGGCCGAGGCCGCGGCCGCCACATCCACCGGCGGTGTCAACATCGCGTACTACGACCAGTGGAGCGTGTACGGCAACGCCTTCTACCCCAAGCACCTCGACACCCGGGGCATCGCGGGCAAGCTCGATGTCCTCAACTACTCGTTCGCGAACATCGACCCGGTCAACCTCACCTGCCTGGAGGGCGTCAACAAGGCCGCCTCGCAGGACGAGTCCAACACCGGTGCAGGTGACGGTGCCGGCGACGCCTACGCCGACTACGGCAAGAGCTTCGCCGCCGCCGACAGTGTCGACGGGGTCGCCGACACCTGGAACCAGCCGCTCGTGGGCAACTTCAACCAGCTCAGGAAGCTCAAGGCCAAGTACCCGAACCTGAAGATCAACATCTCGATCGGCGGCTGGACCTACTCCAAGTACTTCTCGGACGTCGCGGCGAGCGCCGCCTCCCGCACCAAGTTCGTGACCTCCTGCGTCGACACCTTCATCAAGGGCAACCTCCCGGTCGCCGACGGCTTCGGCGGCACCGGCGCGGCCGCCGGCGTCTTCGACGGCATCGACCTCGACTGGGAGTACCCCGGCTCCGCCTCGGGCCACGCCGGCAACCACTACAGCACCGCCGACAAGGCCGACTTCACGCTCCTGCTGGCCGAGTTCAGAAAGCAGCTCGACGCCTACGGCTCCGCCAACAGCCGCAAGATGCTGCTCACCGCCGCCCTCCCGGCCGGCCAGGACAAGATCGCGAACATCGAGACCGACAAGGTCGGCCAGTACCTCGACTACGCGAACCTCATGACGTACGACATGCACGGCGCCTGGGACCCCGACGGCCCGGTCTACCACCAGTCCCCGCTGTACGCCTCGGCCGGTGACCCGACCGACGTCATCGCCCCCGGCACGAAGAAGTACAGCATCGACGAGGCCGTGACCGCCTGGACCTCGGGCGACAGCCAGTACGGCATCGCCGGCGGATTCCCGGCGAACAAGATCACCCTCGGCTACGAGCTCTACTACCGGGGCTGGACCGGCGTCACGGCCGGCGGCAACCACGGCCTCGCCCAGGCCGCGACCGGCGCGGCGTCCGCGCGCGGCCTCAGCCAGACCGCCGGCGTCGCCTACTACAAGGAGCTCACCGGCCTCGTCGACAACGCCTCGTACACCTACTGGGACGACGCCGCCAAGGCCTCGTACTTCTACAACGGCACCGAGTTCTGGACCGGGCTCGACGCCAGGTCCGTCCAGGCACGCGCCGACTACGCGCACTGCCACGGGCTCGGCGGCGCCATGATGTACTCCCTGCTCGACCTCGACACCGGCACGACCCTGCTCAACGAGATCACCACGGCCGTCGACGGCTCGGCGGCCGGCTGCTCGGGCTCCACCCCCACTTCCACGGCCACCCCCACGGCCACCGCGACCCCCACCCCCACTCCCACGGCCACCGCCACCCCGACCCCGACCGCCACCGCCACACCGACCGGAGGCACCTGCGCCACCGCCTGGAGCAGCTCCGCCGTCTATGTGGCCGGCAACACCGTCTCGTACGGCGGCCACAACTGGAAGGCGAAGTGGTGGACCACCAACGAGACCCCCGGCACCACCGGTGAGTGGGGCGTCTGGCAGGACCTCGGCACCTGCGGCTAGGCCGTGTTGGCGCGGAGCAGGACGGACCGGCAACCGGGCCGACCCGGTGAACCGGCGGTCACCGCGCTAGCGCGGGCGCCGCAGGGCGGCGATGAGTTCGGCTGCGACCGGGCGGGAGTACAGCCATCCCTGGCCCGTGTCGCAGCCGATGCGGCGCAGCCGCTCGGCCTGCTCGGCGTTCTCGACGCACTCCGCGGTGACCGTGAGCCCCAGCCGGTGGGCGAGCTGGACCAGCGCCTCGACGATGGTCTCGTCGGCCGGGTTGGGGTGCTGGTCGGCGCGGAAGCCGCGCACGAAGGAGCCGTCGAGCTTCAGTGTGGAGACCGGCAGCCGGGACAGATAGGCCAGGTTGGAGTACCCGGTGCCGAAGTCGTCGATGGCGATCCGCACCCCCATCTCGTGCAGCGCGTGCAGCGCCTGCAACGGCCGCCCGGCCGAGCCCATCACGGCGGACTCGGTCAGCTCCAGCTGGAGCAGTTCGGGCGGCAGCCCGGTGTCGTCGAGGATCTCGGCGACATCGGCCACCAGGTCGGAGTCCCAGACCTGGCGGACGGCCACGTTGACGCTGACGAACAGCGGGTCGTCGGGGTAGTCCTTCTGCCACTGGCGGGCCTGGCGGCACGACTCGGCGAGCACCCAGCGGCCGAGCTGGACGATCGAACCGTTCTCCTCGGCCAGGGAGATGAACCGATTCGGCCCCAGCCGTCCGAAGTGCGGGTGCTCCCACCGTACGAGGGCCTCCACCCCCCGTACGCTGCCGCTGCCCATCGCGACGAGCGGCTGGTACTCCAGCACGAACTCGCCCCGCTCGACGGCCTGTCGCAGGGTGCTGGACAGGGCCTGACGGGTCATCCGGTGGGCGTTGCGCTCGGGGTCGAAGAGGGTCCAGCGGGCCTTTCCGTCGGCCTTGGCCCAGTACAGGGTGGTGTCGGCGGCCTGCATCAGGCCGGTGGCCGTGGTGCCGGACGCCTCGCGTTCCACCACGCCGATGCTGGCGGAGACCGCCAGCCGCTGGCCGACGAGGTCGAAGGGGCGTTGCAGCGCGGCGAGCACCGACTCGGCCAGCGCGGTCGCCTGGCCGGTGCCGGTGGAGCCCTCGACCAGGACGGCGAACTCGTCGCCGCCGAGCCGCGCCACCAGATACGGCCGGCCGCGGCCGAGCCGGGCCGCGCAGTCGCCCAGCCGGTCGGCGACGGCGCCCAGCAGCCGGTCGCCGATGCGGTGGCCGAGGGTGTCGTTGATGGCCTTGAAGCCGTCGAGGTCCAGGTAGCACAGCCCGACCCGGCCGGTGCCCTCGCGGGCCCGCTCCAGGGCGGCGGCCAGCCGCTCGAAGAACAGTGCCCGGTTGGGCAGCCTGGTCACCGGGTCGTGCATCCGCAGGTGCCGCAGCTGTTCGCGCAGTTCGTGGCGCTCGCCGAGATCCTCCACCGACAGCAGTACGGTCCGGCCGGCGGCGCCGGGCACCCGGGTGACGGTCACCTCGGCGCGCAGCGTCCGGCCCTCCCGGCCCAGGACGGGCCGGACGCAGCGCAGCTGCTCGCTCCGTCCGTCCAGCACGTCCGCGTACTCCGTCCGGAGCCTCTCGTCGCCGCTGAGCCCGACCAGCTCGGCGGCGGCCAGCGCGGTGAGCCGTACCGGATCGGCGCCGAGCAGCGCGCCGAGCGCCCGGTTGGCCTCCAGGACCCGGCCGTCGCTGCTGACCAGGGCCATCGGCAGCCGGGCGATGGCGAAGGCGGCGCGGTAGTCGCGCAGCTCGGTCCGGTCCGAGGCCGTGGGATTACGATGAGTCACGGTCGGTGTCGGCATGTCGGGGCCCATGCCAGGGCCGCCCATAGCTCCGCCCATAGCTGGCTCCCGCATCGCAGTCGTCTCGTACACCTGGTCGTCGTGGGAACGAATGGCCGCCCAACGGGCGGTATTCATACCGGAAATGCGCCGATCATAGAGGTTCGGGGAATGCCGGTACCACCGCCGTGGTGGTGATTCTCGGCACGTGGGATCTCCCGTGATCGGATTCGCGCCGACGCCGAATCCAAGGGGGCGTCCTTGCTTACTCATAACGCACAGTAGTGATCGGAGTGTGATCAGAGAGTAACCCGCCCGGAGCATCACAGCAGGGCAAACCGCCGTGAACCATAGCAACGTGATGTGGGTGTCCCGACAGACGGCCGGGAGGTCCACATGCGACGACCAGACGCACCCGTACGTGCACATCGACACCCCCTGCGGGCGGCGGCCGCCGCGACGAGTGTCTTCGCCGCCGTCGTGGCGTGGACCCTGGTCACCGGACCGGCCGCCGCCGCACCCGGCACCACCGGCGCCTGCGGACTGACCCGCACCCGGGCACACCACTCCGAGGGCCTGGACACCTGGAACCCCGGCTATCCGCGCCCGGCCGGCGATCTCGACGCCGTGATGGTCTTCCTCTCCTTCCCCGACGCACGGCCGCTGCTGACCCCCGCCGAGGTGGCGGCCGACCACTTCCCGGCCACCACGCGCTTCTTCGACCGGGCCTCGTACGGCAGGTTCCGGCTGCGGGTGCACACCGTCCGCCGCTGGCTGACCATGCCGAAGGCCTCGACCGCGTACGGGATAAGCCGCGACTGGGGCGACGCCGACCGCGCCCGCTATCTGCGGGACGCGGTGGCGGTGGCCGACGGCACCGTGGACTTCGCCGCATACCGGGTCGTCTACCTGGTCGCCGACCCGGACGCGCCCGGTGTCGACTCCGACGCCACCAAGGTCGTCAACCTCGCCTCGCCGCTGCACGCCGACGGAGTGGAACTGCGGCGCCTGGTCACCGTCTTCGAACGCCACCCGCCCGACCACAACGTCCTGGCCCACGAGACCGGCCACGCCTTCGACCTGCCCGACCTCTACTACCGGCCGTCCGCCGGCAGCGCCGCCGACTGGGACACCCACGTCGGCGACTGGGACCTGATGGGCAGTCAGTTCGGCCTGGCACCGGACCCCTTCGCCTGGCACAAGTGGCGCCTGGGCTGGCTCCGCGCCCGCCAGGTGCGATGCCTGCCCCGCGTCGGCACCAGCTGGCACGAACTCACCCCGGTGGAGGCCCCCGTCGGCGGCACCCGGCTGCTGGTCGTCCCGGCCGGGGGCGACTCGGCCCTCGCCGTCGAGGCCCGCCAGGCCGGACTGGGCAACGACACGGACGCCTGCACCAGCGGCGTCCTGCTCTACCGGGTCCGCTCCGACGTCGACTCCGGCGACGGCCCGGTCGACGTCCTCGACGGCCACCCGCGCACCCAGGCCTGCCCCTACACCTCCGTCTACCCGCCGCTGGCCGACGCCCCGCTCAGGGTCGGCGACAGCTTCTCCTACGACGGCTACGCCGGACCCGGCCGCACCGTCACCGTCACGGTCACCGACCACGACCCGGCGGCCGGTACCTGGACCGTGAAGGTCACGGTCCTCCGGTGACGGCCTCCGCCGTCTCCATACGGCTCAAGGCCGCCGCGCTGGTCACCGCCACGCTCGTGGCGACCGGCGGCCTTTACGGCGCCGGGGGCTCCGGCGCCCCCGCCGCCGCCCCGCCGCCCGCCTCCCGGCCCTGCGCGCTGCGGGCCGCGCCCGGCATACCGATGTCGGAGGGATTCCCCGGGCACCGCCAGCGCGAGTACGCCCGCGCCACCGGCGTGGTCCGCGCCCTGACGCTGATGGTCGACTTCCCCGACGCCAAGGCCCCGTACAGCGCCCGCGAACGGTACGGCGAGTTCTTCCCCGCCGTCCGGGACTGGTTCGCCCGGGCCAGCTACGGTCGGATGCGGTACGCCTCCACACCCGTGCTGCGCTGGATACGGATGCCGCGCCCCTTCTCCTCGTACGGGACCGGGCGCGGCTACACCTGGGGCGCGCACACCGCGATGATGCGGGACCTGCTGCACGCCGCCGACCGGAAGATCGACTTCCGGGGGTACGACCTCGTCAACATCCTCGTCACCCCCAACGCGGGGCCCTCCGCCGACCAGGCGGTGCTCTCCGTCACCTGGACCGGCGCTGCCGCCGCCGTCACCGACGAGGGAGCCCGGCTCGACCGGGTCTCGCTGGTCTACGGCCACGACCGCTCCGGCCCCCGGGTCCTCAGCCACGAGAACGGCCACGCCTTCGGGCTGCCCGACCTCTACGCGGCCGGCCGCGACGACTTCGGCCGCACCGACCACCTGGCCGGCCAGTGGGACAGCATGTCCCTGGACTGGGGGCTGCAGGGTGACCTCCTGGCCTGGCACAAGTGGCGCCTGGGCTGGCTGCGCGACCGCCAGGTCGCCTGCCTGCGGCCGGGGGTGCGCGGGGGGACGTACGCCCTCAGCCCGATAGAGCTCCCCGGCGGCGGGCACAAGGCCGTCGTCGTGCCCCTCGGCCGCACCCGCGCCTACGTCGTGGAGGCGCGCACCGCCCGCGGCAACGACGGCACGGCCTGCCGCGAGGGCGTCCTGATCTACGAGGTCCGTACCGACATCGGCACCGGCGACGGCCCGGTCACCGTCCGGGACGCCCATCCTGGCTCCGGCGCCTGCGAGTTCAGCAGCGGATCCTTCAACTCCCTCAACGACGCGCCCTTCCGGGCGGGCGAACGCTTCCGCGCCCCGGACGCACAGCTCACCGTCGAGGTGACCGGCCGCGACGCGGCCGGCCGGTGGGCGGTGCGAATACACCGCCGGTGAATGTGAATTGCCTCTCAATGGGCGGACGTTGACTCGTTCGGCGACAAGTGGGTATGCCAGGTACATACGCGCAGCGCCGTGAGTGGGGGCCGCCATGTCCGATGTCCAGCCGGGATTCGTCCCCGGGTTCGTACCCGAGGCCGCGCCCGGGTTCGTCACCGCCGAGAGGTTCGTCGGCGCCATCACCGTGGTCGAACTCCGCGGTGAGCTGGACATCGTCGCCAAGAACCGGATCACGGACCGCCTCGAAGCCCTCGCCCGGCTGCCGCGCCCCGACCTGCTGCTGGACCTGCGCCAGGTCACCTTCATCGACTGCTGCGGCCTGGCCATCCTCTGCCAGGTCCGCTCCCGCGTCACCAGGAACGACGGCCGGCTGCGGCTGGTCAGCCCCGACCCGGCCCTGCGCCGGCTGCTGAGGCTCACCGGGCTCACCGGCCATTTCGAGCTGTTCGACGACCTCGCCTCGGCGATCGCCCGGAAACCCGACGGCGCCATCGCCTGAGGGCCGGGCCGGAGCCAATGCGAGATATGAGATACGAGACACGAGATACGACGCGCGAGGTATGCCATACGAGATATGGCATATGAGATATGACGTAGGGCGCATGAGGTGCGACGCATGCATGACGAAGGGCGCTCTCCTCGCCGAGGAGAGCGCCCTTGCCTGCATGTGCGCCGCGAGGGACTTGAACCCCCAACCCGCTGATTAAGAGTCAGCTGCTCTGCCAGTTGAGCTAGCGGCGCTCGCTGACGTGACAGAGATTAGCACCCGGTCCGGGCCGGGGAAAAATCGGTTTCGCACGCGGATTCCGCGTCCGCCCTGGCGGCCCGTACGCAGGCCCAGAGCAGCGCGTCCGTTCCCGGCAGCCAGGGGCGGCGGGTGTCGGGGGCCACGATCCAGCGCGAGCGCCCGGCGCCCTGGAGGGGCGGAATGGTCACGGCGTCGCCGGCCCCGTGACACATGAGGGCGGGCACACGGTCGCCCCATTCCTCCCAGGAGAGCAGGTAGGGGAGCCGACGGGCGGTGCCGGGGGCGACGAGCAGCAGCAGCCGGCCGCGGTGCACGGCGGCCGGCCCGGTACCGGGGCCGGCGGTCCAGAGCTGTTCCAGGACCCGGCGCCCGAAGAGCAGGGGCAGGTTGACCACGTCGAAGGCCGTCCCGCACGGCAGGACGCTGGGCGCGGCGGGGCGGGCCGACCACAGGGCCTGGACGCTGCGCGGGAACGCGCTGGCGGAGGCCAGCCAGGCCGCGCCCGCGGGGGTGACGTGCTGCGTGTGGTGGGCGTCGGAGTCGGATATGCCGCCGGGCCGCGGGTGCCATTGCCAATCACTCATGACATATACGATTACCTGGCGTGTACGCGTCGTTACGGTGAATCGGGCGAATCCGGTACACGCCGGTGGAGACGCGGGTATCTTGACCCGAACGCGTATGCCACCGGAGTTCGCCTGCGTGCCGGGCGCCCGCGGCCGCCCCGCAATCCGCCCCGCAAGCCGGCACGCTGCCGGCCCCGCGGCTATCCCTGCGCCGTGCCGCCGCCTCGCAGCAGGTCCTGGCCGAACTCGACCATCCTGCGGGCGTAGTCCTCGGTCCATCCGGCGCCCTCGCCGATCGCCTCCGCGGTGAGGCGGTCGAAGCGCTTGGGGTCGGCGAGTTGTGCCGCCGCTATCGCCTGGTACTCGGTCGCGCGGTCCGCCGCCGCTCTGAAGGCGACGGCCAGTTCGGTGGAACGGGCCAGCAGTTGGCGGGGATCGTCCAGCGTCTCCAGGTTGAAGAAGTGCTCCTCCTCCTCGGTTTCGGCCGCGGGCTCGAAGAGCAGCTGGGCCGGTTTGAGCCGCCGTGCGGCGCCGTCACCGGTGCTGTGAGCCGAGTTCGGCTCTGACATGTACGTACCTCCAGGTTCGTCAGCGCCCTCCATTGTCCCGCGTCGGGCAGGGGACAACCAGAGTGTCGGTGGGGACGGGGATTTGTCACAGGGGGATGCGAGACTCTTCCGGGTGAGCAATACGCGGGATCTTCGGGAACGGCTGGCCGAGCTGCGGGGCCCCGCCGTGCCGCCGCGCGCGATGGACGCGCGGGCCCTGGCGGCACTGGCGGCGAATCCGGGGTGCCGGCGGCGCGCGCTGCTGGACGCGGCCGGTGTGGACAAGGGCGCGGTCGCGCAGGCGCTGGGCAGTCCGGCGCCGTTCGGGCAGTCGCAGTTCGCCTTCGCCCGCGGCCACGCCTTCGAGGCCAGGGTCAAGGCCGAGGGGTACGCCGAGCTGCTGCGGCTGCTGGGTGCCGAGGAGGCCGACGCGGCGCTGCCCGAGCTGACGGCGCCGGGCCCGGAGGGCCGGGTGGCCCGCACCAGGGCGGCGCTGGAGGAGGCCACCGCGGCGGGCGGCTGGGCGCTGCTGGACCACCCGCTGCTCAAGCTGGACGTCGCGGGCTCGCCGGCCTATCTGGAGCCGGACGCGGTCGCCGTGCGGCCGGACGGCACCTGGACGGTGGTGGAGATCAAGTCCTTCCCGATCCTGGACGGTTCGGCGGACTCGGTGAAGGTCGGCGCGGCCGCCCGGCAGGCGGCGGTGTACGTGCTGGCGCTGGAGGCGCTGGGCGTCGGCGGGGCGGCGAAGCCCTCGCACGACATCCTGCTGGTCTGCCCGAAGGACTTCTCCAACCTGCCGACCGCCCAGCTCGTCGACGTACGCAAGCAGCTCTCCGTCACCCGCCGCCAGCTGACCCGGCTGACCCGCATCGAGGAGATCGCCGCCGTTCTGCCCGAGGGCGCCACCTTCGACCCGGGCGCCGGCGGGAGCCGGCTGCACGACGCGGTGGACGCGGTCCCGGCGGCGTACGCCCCGGAGTGCCTGGCCGCCTGTGAGCTGGCCTTCCACTGCCGGGACCGGGCCCGCTCCTGCGGTTCCGTGGAGACGCTGGGCCGCGGGGTGCGCGGCGAGCTGGGCACCCTGACCACGGTCGAGCAGGTGCTGGCGGCCGCCCTGGGCAGGGACGGCGACCCGGCCGATCCGGCGGTGGACGCGCTGCGCCGGGCGGCCGCGCTGCGTACGGAGGCCCTCCACGAGGCCCACGAGGTCCAGGAGGCCCACGAGGTCCAGGAGGTCCAGGGATGTCGCTGATCACGACGCTGGCCCGCGCGGAGGCGGTGGCGGCCGGCCGGGCCACGCCGCTGGCGACCGTCCGGCACCGACATCTGTCGCCCCGGCCGCTGGTCCTCGTCCCGCTCACCACCGCCGGCGAGGTCGGTGCCCCGCTCGGGGCCCTGCTCGGCACCGAGCGGGACGAGCCGCGGCTGCTGGTGGTGCCCCAGCCGCGCGACCGGGATCTGCGGTTCGCGTTCCTGGCCGAGCTGGCGCGGATGGTGCTGCCGTACCTGGAGTCGTACGCGGACGAGGTCGAGACCGAGCCCGCCACGCGCAACCGGGCGGAGACCGAGGTCTGTGCGGACGCCCCGCAGCTGATCGTGCCGAACGCGGCGGCCGTGGAGTACGTACGGCTGCTCGGCCGCTCCACGCGCTTCCGCCGCACCGCCGAGGAGGACCCCGAAACGCCCTTCCCGGTCCCGGCCCGGGTGCCGCTGCTCGGGCGCTGGCTGACGCACTACGGCGAGCGGGCCCGTACCCCCGGCTCGTCGCTGCTGCTGGCCATGACCGAGCTGCTGACCCGGCACTGGGCGACCGGCCAGAGCAATCTGGAGGACCAGCACCTGGGTGCCCTGCTGGCCTGGATCGAGCCGTCCGGGGGGCTGACCGGGGCGGCGGCCGCGCGCCGGGCGGAGTCCGAGCGCGGTCCTGACGGGCTGCTGCTGTGTCCGCCGGCCGGTCCCGCCACCGACCCGGTGTTCGACAACATCCGGCTGGCCCCCGCCATGAAGCGCTACGACGCCGGGCTGACCGGTGCCGAGCGGGAGATACGGGATCTGGTCGCCTCCCAGCTCCGCCCGTCCTGGGACGCCGTCTGGCAGGGCCTGGACCTGCTGCGGGCGCTTCCGGCGGGCGGCCGGGTCGAGGAGCGCTGGAAGCGGGACCGCTGGTCGTACACCGGCCACCGGGACCGGGTGCGGGCCGGGGAGCCGCCGCAGCCGCGCCGTGACGACGCCGTCGCGGCGGCGCAGAAGCTCGCCGGGCGGGAGACGGCGCAGGTCCGGCTGGAGGCCGGCGAGGCGCTGGACGATCCGCTGGTGATGGCCGGCCGGCGGCTGGCCGGGGAGGCGTTCGCGGGTGAGGTCACCGAGGTGGAGGCGGCCTGGAGCGAGGGGAAGATCCCCAAGCCCCGGCCGCTGGTGACGCTGCTCACCGGGGACCGGCCGCATCTCGACCCCGGGGTGAAGGTGTTCCGTGTGCTGCCCGGGGGCCGGACGCAGCAGGGGCAGTTCGTGGAGTGGATTCCCGGTACGTCCCCCGGCGCCGGGGCGGTGGTGGTGCGGATCGTCAACGGGATGGGGCGCGGCAGGGAGCCCGAGCCCGGGTCGGTTCCGGACAAGGGCGACCGGATCTGCTGGACTCTCTTCGAGCACGCTCCGCGCGGCGGCGCCGAGCTGCCCGACCCGGAGGACACGCCGTGGACCCACGGCGGCCCGCCGGTTTCGGCCGCCGACGCAGCCGCCGGTGCCGCCGGTGCCGCCGGTGCCGCCGGTGACGCAGCCGGCGCCCCCGGAGCCCCCGGCGCCGCGCCGGCTTCCGGCGCCCCCGATCCCGTGACCCCGGAGGACTATCTGTGAGCCAGGCGTACGAGTCCCGCGAGGGCCGCGACAGCCCGGATCCGGCCGCGGCGGCCGCCCGGGCGACCGAGCGCATCCTCCATGACACCCTCCACGGCACCGCGCGCGGCGTCGTGGTGGACTCGCCGCCCGGCGCCGGCAAGTCCACGCTCGTGGTGCGCGCGGCCCAGGAGCTGGTCGCGGCGGGGGAGTCGATCATGGTCGTCGCCCAGACCAACGCCCAGGTCGACGACCTCGCGGACCGCCTCGCCACCGCCGACCCGGGCCTGCCGGTCGGGCGGCTGCACGGCAGCGACTCGCTCCCGGATCCGGTGCTGGACCGCCATCCGTCGATCATGAAGTCGGCCAAGGCCGGTGACCTGGTCCAGCAGAAGGTGGTGATCGCCACCGCCGCCAAGTGGGCCTTCGTCAAGGACGTCGAGCCATGGCGGCACGCCATCGTCGACGAGGCCTACCAGATGCGCTCCGACGCCCTGTTGCAGGTCGCGGGGCTCTTCGAGCGGGCGTTGTTCGTCGGCGACCCCGGCCAGCTCGACCCCTTCAGCGTGGTCGGCGCCGACCAGTGGGCCGGGCTCAGTTACGACCCGTCGGCCAGCGCCGTGGTCACCCTGCTCGCCCACAACCCCGGTCTTCCCCAGCACCGGCTGCCGGTCTCGTGGCGGCTCCCCGCCTCCGCCGCGCCGCTGGTCTCCGACGCCTTCTATCCGTACACGTCCTTCCGCAGCGGCACCGGTCCCGGTGACCGCCGGCTCTCCTTCGGTGTCCCCGGGGACGGTTCCGGGCCCGACCGGGTGCTCGACGAGGCCGCCGCGTCCGGCTGGGGGCTGCTGGAGCTCCCGGCCCGGCACACCCCGCGTACCGACCCGGAGGCGGTGCGGGCGGTCGCCCTCGTCGTGCGCAGGCTGCTGGACCGGGGCGGCGTCGCCGTCTCGGAACGGGGTACGTCACCGCTGACCGCGGACCGGGTGGCCGTCGGGACCGCCCACCGCGACCAGGCGGCGGCGGTGCGGGCCGCGCTGGCCGGGATGGGGGTCCCCGGTGTCGCCGTGGACACCGCGAACCGGCTCCAGGGGCGGGAGTTCGACGTCACCGTCGTCCTGCATCCGCTGTCCGGGCGGCCCGACGCGACGGCCTTCCATCTGGAGACCGGGCGGCTGTGCGTGCTCGCCTCGCGGCACCGTCACGCGTGCGTGGTGGTCTGCCGGGCGGGCGTGGCCGAGCTGCTGGACGAGCATCCGTCCACCGAGCCGGTGCAGCTCGGCGTCACCGTCAAGTTCCCGGACGGCTGGGAGGCGAACCATGCGGTGCTGGCGCACCTGGCCGAGCACCGGGTGAGCTGGCGGCCCTAGGGCCAGGGCCGGCGGGGGCGACGTCCCGGGAGGTGGCGACGACCACCGAGCCGGAGACCGTCGTCCCGGTGGCCGGACGGCGCCGGCGCAGCGCGTCCCGCGCCTCGTCGACCAGCCGCAGGGCGGGCCGGGCGAGCGCGTACGCGATGCCCATCACGGCGATCCCGGCGACGGCGTCGAGCAGATAGTGGTTGGCGGTGCCCATGACGACCAGGGCGGTGCCGGTCGGGTAGACCACGCCCAGCGCCCGGACCAGCGGTGAACGCCCGTACCGCCAGAGCATGATGCCGCACCACAGCGCCCATCCGACGTGCAGGCTGGGCATGGCCGCGTACTGGTTGGTGAGGCCGCCGAGGCCGCGCGGGGCGCTGGCTTCGGCGCCCCACCAGCCGTACGAGCCGTACTGGGCCATGGTGTCGATGAAGCCGTGCCCGGCGGAGAGCAGCCGGGGCGGGGCGGTCGGCATCAGGGTGAAGCCGATCAGCCCGATGAGGGTGGAGATCATCAGCCAGGTGCGGGCGAAGCGGTACGCCGTGGGGCGGCGCTTCCAGAGCCAGACCAGTACCAGCGGGGTGACCAGGTAGTGCAGGGAGGCGTACCAGAAGTCCGCCGGTATGCCGAGCGCCTGGTACCTGGTGAAGAGGGAGTTGAGCCACCGTTCGGGATCGAGGTCGAAGGCCTGCTCGACCCGCAGGACGTCGATGCCGTGGCCGAGGGCGTCGTCCACGTCGCCGCGTACGAGGAGCCGGCCCGAGGTGTAGAGACCGTAGACGACCGCGATCAGCGGCAGTTCGGTCCACCAGCGGAGCCGGCCCCGGTACGCCGAGGCGCGAGGCGCGGTGGCGGTGATCGTCATGCGAGCGTTCTCCCCGTTCTTCCTGAGCGGAAGCTGCTCGGCGGTGTCATAGGCTCTACCGTACGTCGTACGCTAGGCAATCGCAGAGGCGCCCCGGTTATTGCTGGAAACCCACCATTCGTGCCAAGTTCAACAAGCTGTTGGCTTGGGCATGTGAGCAGAAGGACGCCGGGGAGATTCCCCGGGTTGCTCCCCGAAGCGGGAGAATCGAACTACGACCGCCCACCGTCCACGCCCCCATCGCCCCCGACCGGACATCCCCCCATGACTGTCACCGAACCGGCCCGCACACCCCGGCGCCACCGTGCGCCCCGCAACTCGCTGAACCCCGACCGCATTCTCGACGCCGCCGTCACCCTGCTCGACCGCGACGGCCCCGAGGCCTTCACCATGCGTGCCCTCGCGGGCGAACTCGGCGTCGGCACGATGGCCGTCTACTCGCACTTCCGCAACAAGGACGAGATCAACGACGCGGTGAACGAACGCCTGCTCGGCGAGATCGAACTCCCCGCCCCCACCGGCGGCAACCCCCGCAGGCAGCTTACGGAACTGTGCTGCGGCGTATACCGGCTTTTCAGCGAACACCCGGCCGCCCTGCCCCTGCTCACCAGCCGCCCCATGCGCGGTGACGAGGCCATCGCCGTCATCGACCGCCAGCTCGGGCTGCTGCTGGAGTGCGGGCTCGACCGGGCCGGCGCGGCCCGCGCCCAGGTGGCGGTCATGCAGTACACCGTGGGCGCCGCGCTGTGGGCGGTCCGGCGCCGCCAGGCGGAACAGGGCGTCTGCGAGGGGACCGGGGTGCGCGAGCGGATCCGTGAACGGCTCGCCCATCTGCCCCCGGACCGCTATCCGTCCCTCACCTGCCTGGTGCCGGAGCTGACCGCCGCCCAGGACGAGTGCGCCGACAGCTACGAGCACGGGCTGAACGGCCTGCTGAGCGGCCTGCTGACCGGCCTGTCGACCGGCCTGTCGACCGGTCCGCCGACCGGTCCGCCGAAGACGTGAGGGATGATGGGAGGGCATCGCCCCGCCCTCCTGGAAGGTCCTCTCCCGCATGGCTCCGCGCATCCTGCTCGTCCGGCACGGCCAGACGCAGTGGTCGGTAACCGGCCGCCACACCGGCCGTACGGACATCCCGCTCACCGACGCCGGCCGGGACACCGTGCGACGGCTCGGCGAGCGGCTGCACCGCGCGCCCTGGAACGGCCTGCCGCACGTCGAGGTCCGCACCAGCCCGCTGGTGCGGGCCAGCGAGACCTGCGCGCTGGCCGGGTTCGGCGACCGGGCCAAGGAGTGGGACACCCTCATGGAGTGGGACTACGGCGCCTACGAGGGCCTCCCCCCGGAGCGGATCCGCGCCGAACGGCCGGAGTGGAACATCTGGCACGACGGCGTCCCCGGCGGCGAGACCCCCGACGGACTCGCGGCCCGCGCCGACGAGGCCGTCGCCTGGGCCCGTTCCGCCGACCGGGACGTCCTGGTCTTCGCCCACGGCCACTTCCTGCGGATGCTCGCCGCCCGCTGGCTTGGCCTCCCCGCCTCGGGCGGCGCGCTCTTCCGGCTGGAGCCGGCCTCGCTGTCGGTGCTGGGATGGGCCTACGGTGCCCCGGCCGTCGAGCGGTGGAACGACACGGGGCACCTGGACTGACCGGTTCGGCGGGGCCGGTGTCAGTTGTACGCCGCGAAGGCCTTGGAGAAGGCGTCCGCGTCCTGCACGACCGAACTGCACGTCGCGTCCGCTGAGGACTTCGCGCCGCCCGCGCACTGCTTGTCGCGGGCCGCCGACCACATCGACAGCCACCCCAGCCCCTTGGACTCGGCGAACTCCACCAGCTGCGACGCGTCGCCCACCGTGAAGATCTCCGTCGCCACGTCGTTGACCCCGATCATCGGCGTCACCGCCACGGTCCGCCACGCCGCCGCGTCCGACAGCCCCAGCACGCTCTTGACCTGCGCCTGCGTCGCGGTGGCCGCGTCGATCGCGTAGCCGCCCATGTCGCCGCTGAACGAGGCCCCGTAGTCCATCGCCATGATGTTCACCGCCGAGATGCCGACCCCGTTGGAGGCGGCGTCGGCGAGCAGGTCGATCCCGTCCTGGGTCAGCCCGGTCGGCATGGCGGGCAGCGTGTACGACACGTCCAGACCGCTGTGGCTCGCCTGGAGCCGCGCGATGGCCTTCGCCCGCAGGGTGTTGGCGGCGGAGTTCGTGATGGCGCCGCCCTCGACGTCGAAGTCGGCCTTCGTCAGGCCGTACGTGTCGATCACCTTCCCGTACGCCGCCGCCAGCGCGGAGGCCGACGAACACGTGGTCGCCAGCTCCGAGCCCGACGCGCCGCCGAACGAGACCCGCACATCGCCGCCGGCCGCCCGCAGCGAGCCGATCCGCGCCGCGACCGCGTCGCTCGCCAGGTCCGTCACCCCGCCCCACTTCGGGGTGCAGCCGCCGCCGTCCACCACGAAGGCCAGGTTGTACTGCTTCACACCGGTCGCCCGCGAGGCGGCGAGCAGGTCGAACGCCGGGTAGAGCGAGGTGTCGACGTAGGGGGCGAAGCCGGCGCTCGACGACGAGCCGGAACCGGTACCGGAACCGGAGGTGGAGGTCGCGCTCGCGGTGGCGGTGGGGGTGGCACTCGCCGTCGTGGACGCCGAGGGCGACGCGGACGCGGACGCCGACGCCGAGGCGGACACGGACACGGACACGGACGCCGAGGCCGACGCCGAGGCCGAGGGACGGCTGCTCGGGGTCGCGGTCGCGCCGTCGTCGACCGAGCATGCCACGCCGTTGATCAGGCAGTTGACCGGATCGGCCGCCCTCGACGACGACGAGGCGACAAAGCCGACGCTGACCGACCTGCCGACGGCTATGTCCTTGTTCCAGTCCTCCGCCGTCACGGTGACATGCCGGCCGGACGTCGTGAACGTCCCGTTCCACAGCGAGCTGAGCGTCGTACCCGCCGGCAGATCGAACCGCAGCGTCCAGCCCGACAGGGGCGCGCCGCCGGAGTTGGTGATCTCGTACTGGCCCGTGTACCCGCTGGTCCAGTCACTGGTCTTGCTGTACGCGGCGCCCACCGTGGCGGCCTGCGCGGTCCCCGCGAGCACGAACCCCCCGCCGGCGACAGCGGCGCCCGCGGCGAGCCCGGCGAGGAGCCTTGTCCTGCGGCTGGTGTTACGGCTGCGGTGCGAATTCCTCATGAAGCGGGACGCTAGCGTGGCCGATTCGGACAAACCCCCTGTTCAGGGCGGGGGTTGACGGACTTATGCCGCGCTTGAGCAACGCATCGGAACCGGTTAAAGGTTCAGACCACGTTTGCTCCGGACCGGACCGGCCGGGCCTTGCGTCCGCGCGCCAGCTTGTGGCCGCGCCGGGTGCCCCCGGTGGGGGCCCGCAGGGCCAGCCAGACCCGGATCTCGGCGCCGCCGAGGACGGAGGGCCCGACCCGTACGTCACCGCCGGTCGACTCGGCGACCCGCCGCACGATGTCCAGGCCCAGCCCCGTGGAGCCGTCACCGCCGGCGCCCTGGCCCCGGCGCAGCGCGGTGGCCGGGTCCTTGATGCCGGGCCCGGCGTCGGAGACGAGCACGATCACCGCGTCGTCGCTGCTGTGGACGTCGACGGCGAAGGCGGAGCCCTCCGGGGTGTGGCGGAAGACGTTGCCGAGCATGGAGTCGAGCGCCGCGACCAGTTCCGCCCGGGCGACCGGGACCCGTACCGGGTGTTCGACGCCCGCCGTACGGGCCGTACGGCCCTGGTCCTCGGCGAGCGCGGACCAGAAGGCCATGCGTTCGCGGATGACCTCGGCCGCGTCGCAGCCCACGGCCAGCGGGCCGCCCGACGCGGACTGCTGGGCGCGTGCCGTACGGATGATCTGGTCGACCTCGCGCTCCAGTTGGGCCACCGCCTGCCGGGTCTGCTCACCGGCCGGGCCGTCGCCCAGGGAGGCGGCGTTCAGCCGGAGCACGGTCAGCGGGGTGCGCAGCCGGTGCGAGAGGTCGGCGGCCAGCTCGCGTTCGTTGGCGAGGAGCTGGTCGACCTGGGCGGCCATGGCGTTGAACGCGGCCGCCGCCGACCGCAGTTCGGTCGGCCCCTCCTCCGGTACCCGTACCGCCAGATCCCCGCGCCCCAGGTCGTGCGCGGCCCCGGCGAGCCGTTTGGCCGGGCGGACCATGCGGGTGCCGAGCCGGTCGGCCACCGCCACCGAGCCGATGATCAGCCCGATGCCCACGGCCCCGAGCACCAGCCAGGAGGCGGTCACGCCCCGGGTGACGTCGGTGTCGGGCACGAAGACCTCGACCACCGCCACCGAGCCGGAGGAGACGGCGGTCGGTTGCAGCAGCGCGAAGCCGCCGGGCACCGGCACCGTCGAGGCCCGGCCGAGTTCGGACGCGGTGTCCAGGGCGGCCTCGGTGGTGTGGGTGTCGCCGATCCCCACCCCGGCGGCGTCCTCGGTGGCGGGGATCCGGACGGCGATCCGCCCGTCGGCCCCCGCCTGGGTGGAGGCGACGGCCTTCTCCAGTTCCGTACGGTCCGTGGTGATGGCCAGCGCCGGGCCGATCGCCGCCGCCTGGCGCTCGGCGTTGGTGAAGGCCCGGTCGCGGGCCATCTCCTTCACCACCAGCGCGAGCGGCACCGCGAACGCCAGCACGACCATGGCGGTCACCGCCACGCACACCTTGACCAGTGCCCATCTCATGCCGGCGGCTCCGGTGGTTCGAGCTTGACGCCCACCCCGCGCAGGGTGTGCAGATAGCGGGGCCGGGCGGCGGTCTCGCCCAGCTTTCTGCGCAGCCAGGACAGATGGACGTCGATCGTCTGGTCGTCCCCGTACGACTGCTGCCACACCTCGGCGAGCAGTTCGCGCCTCGCGACCACCACACCCGGCCGCGCGGCCAGGAAGGACAGCAGGTCGAACTCCCGCCGCGTCAGGTCCAGTCGGGTGCCGTCCAGTGCGGCCTGCCGCCGCAGGGTGTCGATCTGCAGGCCCCCGACCCGCATCACCTGCGTGTCCTCGCGGGCGCGCGAGCGCCGCAGCACGGCCGACATTCGGGCCGAGAGGTGTTCCACCGAGAAGGGCTTGATCAGGTAGTCGTCGGCACCGGCGTTGAGCAGCCGTACGACCTCGGTCTCGTCGTCCCGCGCGGTGGCGATGATCACCGGGACGTCGGTGATGCCGCGCAGCATCTTCAGCGCCTCCGCACCGTCCAGATCCGGCAGGCCGAGATCCAGGATCACCACGTCGAAGCCGACCTGGGCCACCTCCCGCAGTGCTTCGAGGGCGGTGCCCACACTGCGTACCGAGTGCGCCGCCTCCGTGAGATGCCGTATCAGCGCGGACCGCACAAACTGGTCGTCCTCGACGACGAGCACACTTGCCATGGCCGCACGGTAGCCCATCCGGGGGACATGAACGGGGGCGCGTACGGCACCATAGGTCGAATGTGGAAGGGACTGGCGCACGCCGGCGCGTGGACGATGGCCACGGGCGCCGCAATGGCGATGTCGTGGTTCGGGGTGCATCACGTACTCGCGGGCACCGTCTACGACCCGCCGCGCGCGCTGCCGATCACCGAACAGGTGGCGGCGACCGCAGTCCCGGACGGCCCGGCGAAGCGGACGACCGCCCCGCCGTCGGCCTCGCCGTCCTCCGCCTCGCCCTCGGCGTCGGCGTCTCCATCGGGGCCGGTCTCCGCGTCGAGCACCCCGGAGCGCCCCCGGGGCAGCGGTTCGGCGGCGGCCACCTACGCGGCCGGTACGACGGGCCAGGTGCACAGCTATCCGGTCGAGGGCGGCCGGGTCACACTGGATCTCGGCGAGAGCGCGGCGACCCTGGTGTCCGCGACCCCGGAGCCGGGCTGGGAGATGAAGGTCTGGACCCAGGACGGTTGGATCCGGGTCGACTTCACCTCCACCGACAACGCGACCACGTCCTCGGTCTTCTGCACCTGGAACGGCCATCCGCCCACGGTCCAGACCTATGTCGCCGGGGGCTGACCGAAGACGCCCTCCGGCGGTGCCGGTGACGCCGCCGCGGACGCGTCGGTGACCGGCGCCGCGCCGCCCGTGAAGTCGTCCAGCCCGCGGCCGTGTTCGACCCGTCCCGGATGCGGGTCCGACGCCACCCGCCGGGTCAGTTCCGCGACCGGCAGCGCGGTGTCACCGGCCAGCAGGATCACATTGCCGAAGCGCCGCCCGCGCAGCACCGCGGGATCGGCCGCCGCGCAGGCGTACGGGAAGGCCGACCGGACCGTGGCGATCTGCGACCGCAGAAACGCCAGGGGCGCCCCGTCCGTGAGGTTCGCCGCGTACCGGCCGCCGGGGCGCAGCGCGCGCCGCACCTCGGCCAGGAACTCCGTGCTGGTCAGATGGGCCGGGGTGCGCGCCCCGCTGAACACGTCGGCGATCACCAGGTCCGCCCAGCCCTCCGGTGTCTTCGCCAGACCCGCCCGCGCGTCCCCGCCGCGCACCCTGATCCGCCAGGTGCGGTCCCACGGCAGCTCCCGCCGGACCAGCTCCACCAGGGCCGCGTCCACCTCCACGACCTGCTGCGTCGAGCGGGGCCTGGTCGCCGCCACGTACCGGGCGAGGGTCATCGCGCCGCCGCCCAGGTGCAGCACCTGGAGCGGCCGTCCGGGCGGCGCCGCCAGATCGATGACATGCCCCAGCCTGCGCTGGTAGGCGAAGTCCAGGTACTCCGGGTCGTCCAGGTCCACATGGGACTGCGGGGCCCCGTCGATCAGCAGGGACCACGCCCGGGCCCGCTCCCGGTCCGGTACGAGTTCGGCGACACCGCCGTCCACCGGGACGCTGACGCTGTCGGGGGTGCGCTGCCGTTTGCTTCTCCCTGCCACCCCACCAGTATCAGGGGGCGGCGGTCACAATCCGTCGACCAGTTCGATCGTCCGGGCCGCCTCGCCCAGCGCGGCGCGCAGCACGGCGGGATCGGTGACCGGGGTGTCCGTGTGCGGGGGTACCAGCCATCCCGTCCCGGCGACCGGGGGCTCGCCCGCCAGCGTCAGCCCGCGCCCGTTGGTCTGCGTACAGGCGCTGCCCGGCATGTCCCAGCCGTCGGCGGTGCCGGGCGGCACGAGGAAGCCGAGGCTGTTGCCGGAGCTGTCGTGCAGCACCGGGCCGACGGCGGTCCGCAGGCGCAGGATGTCCACCGCCTCCAGGCCCTGCCGGGTGGGGACGGTGACCAGGTCGCACGGTTCCGGCTCGCCCGGTGGCAGCACGCTCCGCTCCTCGCCTGGGGTGCGCCGGCCCGCGAGGGCCGACCTCTGCGACGCACTGGTGTCCCACACGGCACATCCTCCTCGGATCCGGACCACCGGTCACCGTTCCCGTTGCACCCTGTTCAACGCGCCGGAGCGTCAACGGCTACGCCCCCGTGACGCCGTCAGGGGTGGCGTTTCATGGCGAATGAGAGGTGAGATATCCCTTTTGTAACTGAATTACCGATGATCGACCGGTAGTCCACCGGTGACAGCGAGTACGGTCTGCCAACACCGCAGCAAGCACACCGGCAAGCACAGCAGCACCGCACCGCGCAACGGGAGTTCGGCCATGGCGTCGTCACCTTCCAGTCCCAACAGGGTCTTCCGGCACCTGCGCGGCGGCCTCTCGCCCGGAGAGTTCGCCGCGGCCGTCCGGCGGGCGGCTCGCGAGATCGGCGAGCAGGTCAGCTGCGACGCCCGCTACATCGGGCGGGTGGAGTCCGGGGAGATCAGATGCCCCAACTACGCCTACGAGCGGGTGTTCCGGCACATGTTCCCCGGGTACGCGCTCGGCGACCTGGGCTTCGAGCGCAGGGAGGCGGTCCGGGGGCGGCGCGGTGTCCCACCCGCACACGAGACCGACGAGGAGAGCGACGTGCGGCGTCGCGCGTTCATGACGGCCGGCCCCGCGGCCGCGGTGGCATCGGCCCTGGCCCTCGGGGCCGCCCCGAGCGGCCACCGGGTCGGCGGATCCGAGGTACGGGCCGTCGAGGAGGCCGTCCGGAGCATCCGCTTGCACGACGACCGGCACGGCGCCGACGGTCTGCACCGGCAGGCCGGGCAGTCCCTCCGTAGCGCCTACCGGCTGCTCGACGAGGGCAGCTACAGCCAGTCCGTCGCCGACGCCCTGCATTCCGGCGCGGGCGAACTGGCCATCTCCGTCGGCTGGCTGGCACACGACTCGGGCCGCTTCACCGACGCCCGCTCCTCCTACGCCGAGGCGCTGGCCACCGCCCGTACGGCGGGTGACGGCCGGGGCGACCCGGCCCTGGAGGCGCACGCCTTCTGCAACGCCGCCTTCCTCGCCCGGGACGCCGGCCGGCCCCGCGAGGCGCTGCGCGCCGCCCAGGCCGCCCAGCACGCGGCCCGGCGGCTCGGCTCACCCCGGCTGCTGTCCCTGCTGGCGCTGCGCGAGGCCGGTGGCTGGGCCGGGCTGGGCGACCGGGCGTCCTGCGAACGCGCCCTGCTCCGGGCCCAGTCGCTCTTCGGGCGGGGCACCCGTGACGCCGACCCCGAGTGGATGTCCTTCTACGGCGAGGCCGAACTCGCCGGCCTGGAGGCCCAGTCCTGGGCCGCCCTGGGCGACCACCGGCGCGCCGTCGAACAGGCCCGCCGGGCGGTCGGCCTCCAGGACCCGCACTTCACCCGCAACACCGCCCTGTACGGAGCCGAACTCGCCTGTGACCTGGCCGCGGCCGGCCGGCCCGACGAGGCCGCCGCCGTCGGAACGCGGGTCCTGGACCTGCTGGGCGGCCGGGGCCGGACCGACAGCCGGACCGGCGGCCGGGGCCGGGTGTGCTCCACCCGGATCCGCTCCATGCTCGACACCGCCGCCCGCAGCCTGCGGCCGCACCACAGGGAAGCCGGGGTCGCCGACTTCCTGCGGCACGGCCCGTGGTGACGGTCCGGCGCGGCAGCACCCTCGTTCCACCGCGCCGGACCGCGCTTTACGCGCCCGATTCCGGCGGCGCCGGAAGTTCACCCGTACGGGCGACCTGGGCGTACCAGTGGGCGCTGGACTTGGGGATCCGGGCCTGGGTCTCGTAGTCGATGTAGACCGCGCCGAAGCGTTTGCTGTAGCCGTAGGCCCACTCGTAGTTGTCCATCAGGGACCACAGGAAGTAGCCCCGCACATCGGCGCCGTTGTCGACGGCCTTGAGGACGGCGTCGAGGTGGCTGTGCAGATAGGCGATCCGCTCCGGGTCGTGGACCGAGCCGTCCGGGCCCGGCGCGTCGTCGTAGGCGGCGCCGTTCTCGGTGATGACCAGCGGCAGGCCGGGGAAGTCCCGGGTGCAGCGCAGCAGCAGGTCGGACAGGGCGGTGGCGTCCACGGGCCAGCCCATCGCGGTGCGCGGGCCGTCGGCCTGGTGGAAGGCGACGTTGTCGGCGCCGGGCCACGGGGAGTGGTCGCTGGCGCCGTGGTTGTCGTTGCGGGCGTTGACGGGGTCACTGTCAGTGGTGGCTGATACCACTGTGGGTGAGTAGTAGTTGATGCCGAGGAAGTCGAGGGGGTGACGGCGGATGGCGGCGAGGTCGCCCTCGCGTACGAAGGACCAGTCCGTGAGCCGTTCGGTGTCGCGGAGCAGATCCTGCGGGTACGCGCCCTGGATCAGCGGGCCGGTGAAGACCCGGTTGCCGACCGCGTCGATCCGGCGCGCCGCGTCCCGGTCCTCGGGGGAGTCGGTCAGCGGGCGGATCTGGTGCAGGTTGAGGGTGGCCGCCACCTGCGCGCGGGCGGGCAGCGTCTCGCGCAGGACGGTCGCCGCCCGGCCATGGGCGAGGTTGAGGTGGTGAGCGGCGCGCAGCGCCGCCACGGGGTCCGTACGGCCGGGTGCGTGCACTCCGGATCCGTAGCCCAGGAAGGCGCTGCACCAGGGCTCGTTGAGGGTGATCCACCGCTGGACACGGTCCCCCAGGGCCTCGCCGACCAGCCGGGCGTAGTCACCGAAGCGCTCCGCGGTGTCCCGCTCCGGCCAGCCGCCGGCGTCCTCCAGCTCCTGCGGGAGGTCCCAGTGGTAGAGCGTCACCGCGGGCTCGATGCCGTGCTTGAGCAGCTCGTCGACCAGTTCCCGGTAGAAGTCCAGCCCCCGCTGGACGGCCGGACCGCGGCCGGTCGGCTGCACCCGGGACCAGGAGACCGAGAACCGGTAGGAGCTCAGACCGAGGTCGGCCATCAGCCGCACGTCGTCACGGAAACGGTGGTAGTGGTCGGCGGCCACATCGCCGGTATGGCCCTCGAAGACCTTCCCCGGCGTGCGGCTGAAGGTGTCCCAGATCGACGGGGTGCGCCCGTCCTCGGCCGCGGCGCCCTCGATCTGGTAGGCGGCGGTGGCCGCGCCCCAGAGGAAGCCCGGCGGGAACTGGCGGCTGGTGGTCGCGGTGGGGGTGGGCCGGATATCGGACGCGGTCATGTGGGAGCGCTCCCGTCTCTAGTGGTGGTGCGAGGGGGGTGGAGGGAAAGGGAGAAAAGGCCGGACAGGACGGCGCCGGACGGGGGTCAGCCCTTCAGCGCTCCCTGCATGACACCGCCGACGATCTGCTTGCCGAAGACCGCGAAAGCGATCAGCAGGGGCACGGTGGCGATCACGGCACCTGCCATGATGACCGATTCGTTGATGTTGTACCCGCCGCCGATGCTGGCGAGAGCCACCTGCAGGGTCGGGTTGCCGGAGGGCGTCAGCGCGATCAGCGGCCACAGGAAGTCGTTCCAGGCCTGGACGAAGGTCAGCATGCCCAGCACCGCCATGGCGGGCCTGGCCACGGGGAAGACCACGTGCCACACGATCTGCAGTGAGTTCGCCCCGTCGATCCGGGCCGCCTCCAGCAGCTCGAAGGGCAGTGCCTCGGACAGGTACTGCCGCATGAAGAAGACGCCGAACGCGCTGATCAGACCCGGCAGGATCACCGCCTGGAGATGGTCCGTCCAGTGCAGGCCCGCGATGACCTGGAACAGCGGCAGCACGCTGAGCTGCGGGGGTACGGCGATGGTCGCGATGACCAGGACCAGCATGGCGTTGCGCCCGGTGAAGCGCAGCTTGGCGAAGGCGAAACCGGCGAAGGTGCAGAACAGCACCGTCGACACGGTGATGGCCCCGGCCACGATCACCGAGTTGACCATCGCCAGGCCGAGGGAGTGGCCGCCCTCCCCGTTGTAGTTCCACACGTCGCGCAGGTTCGACAGGAGGTTCCCGCCCGGCAGGAGAGGCGGCGGGGTCTGCACGATGCGGGTCTGCGAGGTGGACGCGGCCACGATGGCGAAATAGAGCGGAAAGAGTGACGCGACCGCGACGACGGACAGGATCACGTAGGTCAGCGGGCCGCCGTGCCCCTGACGGCCGGCGCGGCTCTTGAAGGGGTTCCTGCGCGGCCCTCGGCCGGTTGTGCTCTGATCGGCCGGGGCCGGGGTCACGGTGGACATGGTCGTCATGATGGCTCGGCTCCCCGTCACGCGGACTTGCGAAGGCGTCGGACGATCAGGGCGTTGATACCGCCCACGATCACGGCGATGAAGAAGATGACCCAGGCCACGGCGGCGGCCCGTCCCAGGTGCTCGGCGCTGAAGGCGAGCCGGTACACGTAGAGGGCGAGGGTCGAGTACTGGCTGTCGGCACCGCCGTTGATGCCCTGCCCGCTCCCGCCGAAGAGGAAGGGCTCACCGAAGAGCTGGAGCGAGCCGATCGCCGAGATGATGACCGTGAACAGGATGGTCGGCCGCAGCGACGGGATGGTCACATTGCGGAACTGCTGCCAGCGGCTGGCGCCGTCCAGCTCCGCGGCCTCGTACAGCTCGCCGGGGATCGCCTGCATCGCCGCCAGGTATATCAACGTGTTGTAGCCGGTCCACCGCCACATCACGATGAACGACACCGCGAACTGCGACGACCAGTTGCCGGCCTGCCAGGCGATGGGCTGGAAGCCGAACAGGTGCAGTGCCCAGTTGGCGAAACCGGCGTCGTCCTGCTGGAAGATGAACTGGAAGATCAGTGCCGCCGCGGCGACCGAGGTCGCGTAGGGGGCGAGCAGGGCCACTCGGAAGAAGCCCCGGGCACGGAGCTTGTAGTTCAGCAGGTGGGCCAGCCCCAGCGCGCCCAGCAACTGGGGGACGGCGGACATCAGCCCTATGGTCAGCGTGTTCCGCAACGACTTCCAGAAGAACTCGTCGTCCCACAGCATCGAGTAGTTGTCGAAGCTGTTCCACGTCATCTTGTTCGGTTCGAGCGTGCTCACCGCGTGCAGCGAGACCCAGCCCGTGTAGATCAGCGGGAAGAGCCCGAAGGCCGCGAAGAGCAGGAAGAACGGCGCGATGAACAGGTACGGCGAGGCTTTGACGTCCCACCGGTACAGGCGACCCTGCCGCGCCCGGCGGGCCCGGTCGGAGGCTTTGGCCTCCTCGGTCGGCGGCGGTGGAGAGGGGGGGCGGCTCCCCGTCGCGGTGGTGGAGGTGGCCACGAGCGGCGTCCTTCCCAGGTGTTATGGCATCTGGCGGTGCGGGTGCGGGTGCGGGTGCGGTTGACGGTGCGGGTTGCGGGGCCGGGTCCGCCGGCCCCACGGGTGTGCGTGGGGCCGGGTTCCCGGCCCCACGGGACGAGCGCCGGAGCCGCCGGCCGGGCGGCGGCTCCGGCAGCCGGCATCAGCCGGTGATGTCCGTCTTGATCTGCTTGATCGTGGCCTCCCAGGCGTCGGCGGCGCTCTTGTGCTTCTGCTCCATCAGCAGCACACCGTTGCCCATGTCATTGCGGATCACGCCGTCGTACTGGCCGATCGGCGCGGCCGGGATGCTCTTCGCCGCCTCGGAGAAGATCTTTCCGATCGGGGCGTCGGAGAGGAACTCGTTCTTCGCGCCGGACACGGCCGGCAGATCGTACGCCTTGACGTTCGACGGGAAGTTGCCGACGTTGGGCGTGGTGAAGATCTTCGCTTCCTGGGCGGCCGAGGTCAGCCACACGGCGAGCGCCGTGGCCTCCTTGACGTGCTTGCCCTGCGCCGGGACGGCCAGGTAGGAGCCTCCCCAGTCGGAGGCCTGCGGGGCGGTGGCGATGTTCCACACACCCTTGTTCTTGGGGCCCGAGTTGTTGACGATGTTGGCCATCTGCCACGCGGGGCAGATGGTGGTCGCGAACTTGTTGTTCGCGAAGCCCGAGGCCCACTGCGTCGAGAACTGGGTGATGCCGTTGGTCTGCCCGCCGGCGACCGCCTGGCCGGCCAGCTTCCAGGCCGCCTTCACCGCGGGGTTGGTCTCGTAGATCGGGTTGCCGCTGTCGTCGTAGTACTGCTGCGCGCCGCTGCCGACGACACTGTTGAACAGGCCCTCGCCACTGTCCAGGAAGTGGGTGCCCTTGGGGGCCTTCTTCTGGTACTGCTTGCCCACCGTGTTGACGAACTTGTCCCAGCTGCCGGCCCACAGGGCGGCGACGGCCGTCGGGTCCGTCGGCAGGCCGGCCGCCTTGAACAGCTTGGTGTTGTAGCAGACCGCTTCCGGGCCGATGTCGGTGCCGAGCCCGATGACCTTGCCGTCCTTGGACTTCCCCTGGGCCCACTTGAACGGCGCCCAGTTGGCCTCGGAGACACCCTTGGCCTTGGAGAGGTCCACGAACTTGCCGGCCAGCGTCGTGGTCACCTGGCCCATCCGGGACACGTCGAAGCCCTGGATGTCGGCGGCGCCGGAGCCGGCCGCGAGGTGGGTCCGGGTGGCGTTCCAGTAGTTCTGCTCGTTGGCGTTGTTGTCCTCGACGATCTTGATGTTGGGGTGCGCCTTCATGTACTCCGCGTAGAGCCCCGCACCCTTCTCGTTGTAGCCGAAGGTGCCGAAGTCACCGACCTTCAGAGTGATCGTTCCGGCGTTGTCGTCGGATCCGCCGCTGGAGTCGCCGTCACTGGAGCACCCGGCCAGCAGGCTCGCCCCCAGTGCGGCCACTGCGGTCAGGGCGACTGCTGCGGTTCTGCTTCGGTCTCGGTGCGACTTCGTTGTCGTGCCCATTCGTTCCTCCGGGACGGGATACGTGCGGGATGTGTATGCATTCGGTACTGTGGGAGCGCTCCCATGCGTGATGTGTTGAAGGTTGGCTGTTCCCCGGTGGAGTGTCAAGGGAGCAGACGTTCTAAGTTGGCGCAGTTGGCTACGTTGGTGGCATCGATTGGGAGGCCGCAATGGCGGTGAGCGGACGGCACAGCGGTAGGCCGACCCTGGAGGAGGTCGCCGCACGGGCCGGTGTCGGCCGTGGCACGGTGTCCAGGGTCATCAACGGCTCGCCGCGGGTCAGCGACCGGGCCAGGACGGCCGTCGAGGCCGCCGTCGCGGAGCTGGGATATGTGCCGAACCGGGCCGCCCGGGCTCTGGCCGGAAATCGCACGGATGCCATCGCGCTGGTCATCCCGGAACCGGAGACCAGGCTTTTCGCCGAACCCTACTTCTCCGACATCATCCGGGGTGTGAGTGCCGAGCTGGCCGACACCGACATGCAGCTGCTGCTGACCCTGATACGGACGCCCAAGGAGCGGCAGCGCTTCGCGCAGTACCTCGCGGCGCACCGGGTGGACGGCGTTCTGCTGGTGTCGGTGCACGAGAACGACCCGCTGCCCGACCTCCTGGAGCAGCTGGAGATGCCGGCCGTGCTGAACGGCCGGCGGTCCGATCTGGAGTCGGTGTCGTACGTCGACGCCGACAATGTGGGTGGTGCCCGGTCCGCCGTCACGCACCTGCTCGGCCGGGGACGGCGCGCGGTCGCGACCATCACAGGACCGCTGGACATGTACGTCGCCCGCTGCCGGCTGGACGGCTACCGGCAGGCCGTGGAGGCGGCCGGCGCGGACGCCGACGAGGCGCTCGTGGCGCGGGCCGACTTCACCGAGGACGGCGCGCGGGCCGCGATGCGGGCGCTGCTGGAGCGGCGGCCGGATGTGGACGGGGTCTTCGCGGCCTCGGACGTGATGGCCTCCGGAGCCCTCCAGGTGCTCCGCGAGACGGGCCGTCGGGTGCCGGACGGCGTGGCGCTGGTGGGCTTCGAGGACTCGGCGATCTGCCGGCACACGGATCCGCCGCTGACCTCGGTGCGGCAGCCCACGGAGGAGATGGGCCGGACCATGGCCCGGGTGCTGCTGGAGGAGATCGCGGCCCGGACCGTCAGCCGGCGGCACGTCGTGCTCGCCACCGAGCTGGTGAAGCGGGACTCGGTGTAGCGGGGCCCGGTGTGGCGGGGCCCGGTGTGGCCGGACCCGCGCGCCGCCTCCCCCGGCTCGCGGGCCACGTCCTCGCGCACGTTCCGCTGCCCCGTCAGCCGTCGAGGGCCAGCAGATGGGCCTTCAGGCCTGCTCCGTACGCCGTCGGTGTGCCGTCGTACGCGGTGATCAGGGACGGTCCGGAGGAGCAGTCCCAGGTGTTCCAGGTCCAGCCGAGGTACGAGGAGCCGTGGGTGTCGAGCCAGGCCATGAACGAGTCGATGAAGCCGTGGCCGCAGGTGTTCTCGCCGATCTCGCCGGCGACGAGCGGGACCTGGGCGGCGACGGGGGCCAGGGTGCTGTCCCAGCACGAGCTGGAGGCGCATGTGTTGAAGTTGTAGACGTGGACGGCGGCGGCGAGGTTGCCGGTGGAGTCGGTGGGCCGGTGGGCGAGCCACTGGCCCAGGTCGTTGGAGTACGCGACGCCGCCGAGCAGGATCACGTTCTGCGCCCCGGTGGCTCGTACGGAGTCGACCAGGGTCTGCATGCCGGCCACCGGATAGCCGATGCCGGGGCACGTGCCGCCGTCGCGCCAGCAGGTCCAGGCCTGGTCGAGTGTGGAGGTGGCGCGGTCGGGATAGGGCTCGTTGAACAGGTCGAAGACGGCGGCCTGGTCGGACTTGAAGGTGGTGGCGACCGAGCGCCAGAAGGACGGGGTGTACTCGGTGTCCGGCATCGGCTTCTGGCAGGAGGCGTAGAGGTCGGAGCAGCCGGCGGAGTTGCCGGTGTACTGGCCGTGGCTCCAGTGGAGTTCCAGGATCGGTGTGATGCCGTGGGCCTCCAGCCGGGTGGCGTAGTCCTTGATCGCGTCGATGTACGTGCTGCCCCGGTAGGCGCTGGCGATGTTGGACAGGCCGAGCCAGCACTCCTCGTTGAGGGGGATCCGTACGGCGTCGATGTTCCAGGTCAGCATGGCGTCGATGGCGGCGTCGTCCACGGTGCCGTCGAAGATCCCTCGTCCCTGGACGCACATGAACTCGGTGCCGGAACGGTTCACCCCGTGCAGGAGGTGCGTGCTGCCGGAGGCGTCGACGATCTTGTCGCCGGAGACGTGCAGCTTCGGCGCGGCGGTGGCGGGGCTGCTCGGGCCGCTGGTCGGAGTCGTGGTGGGGCTGGTGGTGGGGGTGGGGTTCGCGTCCACGTTGCAGGTGGTCCCGTTGAGAGTGAAGGCGGACGGGGCGGGGTTCGAGCCCGACCAGCCGGCGATGAAGCCCGCCGTGACGCTGCCGCCGGTGGCGATCGCGCCGTTCCAGCTCTCGTTGGTGACGGTGACGGTCTTCCCGGACTGGGACCACTTGCCGTTCCAGCCCTGGGTGACCTTCTGGGTGCCGGGGAAGTCGAAGCCGAGCGTCCAGGCCGTGGTGGGGGCGCTGCCGTTGGTGATGACAACGTTGCCCTGGAAGCCGTCGCTCCACTGGCTGGTGACGGAGTAGGCGACGGAACAGGCCGTCGCGGCAGAGGCCGTGACGGAGGGCAGCAGGGCACTGCCGCCGGCCGCGACGAGAACAGCGGCACAGGCCAGTGCCGCAGGGCGCGGTGGTCGTCGCATGTGCGACTCCTCAATGGTGGGGGTCGGGATGAGCGCGCTCCCACTGGTTCGCGGCAGACCATAGCGCCAAGTGGCCGGTGCGGAAAGGGAGTCGGCGCGAGTTCGGGAGTTGTGGCCGCCGACAGGGCTTCTGCTTCGTCTCTTGACACCGCGTCAGGCCGGATCGACGCTTGGGAGCGCTCCCACTGGTTCACGCACCCGCCTAGGTCACGAGGAGCTTTCGTATGCCCAGAGGACGACCGGGAAGACTCTTGGTGGTGGGAGCGGCCGCGCTCGCGCTGCCGCTGGCCACCACCACCGCGGGAGGTGGCACCCCCGCCCAGGCCGCGACCGTACAGTGCAGCGTCGACTACACGACCAACGACTGGGGCTCCGGCTTCACCGCGAACGTCACCATCACCAACCGGGGCGCCGACGCCATCTCCGGCTGGTCGCTGGCGTACGCCTACACCGGCAACCAGACGCTGACCAGCGGCTGGAGCGGCAACTGGTCGCAGTCCGGCAAGAACGTCACCGTCACCAACCTCGACTGGAACAAGACCATCGCCGCCGGCGCCGCCGTCAGCGCGGGCGCCAACTTCAACTACAGCGGCACGAACACCGCTCCCACCTCGTACGCCGTCAACGGCACCACCTGCACCGGTGCCCACACCCCGCCTGTGGCCACCCTGACCAGCCCCGCCGCCGGTGCCACGTACACCGCGGGCGACACCGTGCCGCTGGCCGCCTCCGCCTCGGCCTCGGACGGGGCGACGGTCTCCAAGGTCGAGTTCTACAGCGACACCACCCTGCTGGGGACCGACACCACCTCGCCGTACGCCTACAGCTGGGCCGGCGTCGCGGCCGGTGACTACTCGCTCTACGCCAAGGCGTACGACAGCCAGGGCGCCTCGGCGGAGTCCACCCCGGTCGGCATCCATGTCGCCACCGGACCGTCACTGGTCGCCACCCCCACCCAACTCGGCGTCCAGCAGGGCAAGACCGGCACCTTCGCGGTCGCGCTGTCCACCAAGCCCGCCGGGAACGTGACGGTCGCCGTCGCGCGCGGCTCCGGCAACACGGGTCTGTCGGTGACCGGCGGGGCCTCCCTCACCTTCACCACCGCCAACTGGTCCACCGCGCAGAACGTGACCGTCACCGCCGACGCCTCCGGCACCGGCGCGGCCGTCTTCAGCGCGACCGCCGCCGGCTATCTCAAGGCCGACGTCACCGTCACCGAGCTGGCCGGCTCCAGCACCTACGACGCCCGCTTCCTGGATCTCTACGCGAAGATCACCGCGCCGGCCTCGGGCTACTTCTCACCCGAGGGCATCCCGTACCACTCGGTGGAGACCCTGATCGTCGAGGCCCCTGACTACGGGCACGAGACGACCTCGGAGGCCTACTCGTACCTGATCTGGCTGCAGGCCATGTACGGCAAGGTCACCCAGGACTGGACCAAGTTCAACGCCGCGTGGGCGACCATGGAGAAGTACATGATCCCCACCCACGCGGACCAGCCGACCAACAGCTCCTACAGCGCGAGCAAGCCGGCCACCTACGCCGCCGAGCATCCGCTGCCGTCGGACTACCCGTCGCAGATCGAGACGAGTGTGCCGGTCGGGGCCGACCCCATCGCGAGCGAGCTGTCGTCCGCGTACGGCACCACCGACATCTACGGCATGCACTGGCTGCAGGACGTGGACAACACCTACGGCTACGGCGACACCCCGGGCGGCGGCTGCGAGGCCGGCCCCAACGCCACCGGCCCCTCGTACATCAACACCTTCCAGCGCGGCTCCCAGGAGTCGGTCTGGGAGACCGTGCCCCAGCCGACCTGCGACAACTTCACCTACGGCGGCAGCAACGGATACCTGGACCTGTTCATCAAGGACTCCAGCTACGCCAAGCAGTGGAAGTACACCGACGCCCCGGACGCGGACGCCCGCGCCATCCAGGCCGCGTACTGGGCCGACACCTGGGCCAAGGCGCAGGGCAAGGCGAGCGACGTCGCCACGACCGTCGCCAAGGCGGGCAAGATGGGCGACTACCTGCGCTACTCCTTCTTCGACAAGTACTTCAAGAAGATCGGCAACTGCGTCGGCGCGAGCAGCTGCGCGGCCGGCACCGGCAAGGACAGCGAGCACTACCTGCTGTCCTGGTACTACGCCTGGGGCGGCTCCAACTCGACCTCGGGCGGCTGGGCCTGGCGGATCGGGGACAGTGCCGCGCACGCCGGCTACCAGAACCCGATGGCCGCGTACGCCCTGACCAACGACTCGGCGATGGCCCCGAAGTCCACCACCGGCAAGTCCGACTGGACCACCAGCCTCAGCCGCCAGCTGGAGTTCTACCGGTGGCTGCAGTCCAGCGAGGGAGCCATCGCCGGCGGTGCCACCAACAGCTGGGAGGGCGACTACGGCACCCCGCCGAGCGGCACCTCGACCTTCTACGGGATGTACTACGACCCGGCGCCCGTCTACCACGACCCGCCGTCCAACCAGTGGTTCGGCATGCAGGCCTGGTCGATGGAGCGGGTCGCCGAGTACTACCAGCAGACCGGCGACGCCACCGCCAAGACGGTCCTGGACAAGTGGGTCACCTGGGCCATGTCCAAGACCACCGTCAACCCCGACGGTACGTATCTGATCCCCTCGACCCTGACCTGGTCCGGCCAGCCCGACACCTGGAACGCCTCCAGCCCGGGCAGCAACGCCTCCCTCCACGTCACGGTCGCCGACTACACCAACGACGTCGGCGTCACGGCCGCGTACGCCAAGACCCTGTCCTACTACGCCAAGAAGTCCGGCTCCACGGCCGCCAAGACCATGGCCAAGGCGCTGCTCGACGGCATGTGGACCAACTACCAGGACAGCCTGGGCATCGCCGTCCCCGAGACCCGCACCGACTACAACCGCTTCGACGACCCCGTGTACGTCCCCAGCGGCTGGACCGGCACGATGCCCGACGGTGACGCGATCAACTCCTCGTCCACGTTCGGGTCGATCCGGTCCTTCTACCAGGACGACCCGGCCTACTCGAAGGTGAGCGGCTATCTGAACGGCGGAGCGGCACCCAGCTTCACGTACCACCGCTTCTGGGCCCAGGCGGACATCGCCCTGGCCATGGCCTCCTACGGGGATCTGTTCGGCGAGTGACCCGGTGAGTGAGGAGCCTCACGTGTGACATGGGCCCCCGGCGGCATTTGCCGGGGGCTGGTGTCACACCCCCCGAATACAATCTTCACCATGTCTCCAACCGTGTTAGAACGTCCCACCACCCCGTCCGCCGAGGCCGCCAACGAGGCGATACGGCGGTATGTGGCGGACCGGCGCACGTGGTCGCAGGCCGAACTGGCCGAGCTCGACCGCCTGCGTGGCATTTGGCGTACCGCTCAGGAGCGGCGCGCCTAAGTACGACAGAGGGTGTCGGGTATCCCGGGCAGTCTGCTGTCCATGACCGACGCGATCACCAACTGGGCGGCCTTCGAGGCCGCCGAACCCGCATTCGCGAGCGCCGTGCGGGCCCGCTTCGCGAAGTACAAGCACCATGTACTCGCCACCTTGCGGGAGGACGGCTCGCCGCGCGTCACCGGCATCGAAGCGGACTTCCGCTCCACAGAGCTGTGGCTCGGCATGATGGCCGGCTCCCGCAAGGCCCTGGACCTGCGCCGCGATCCCCGCTTCGCCCTCCACGCCAATCCGGGCCCCGACACCTCCATGGACGGCGGTGACGTCCGCGTCGCCGGCCGGGCCGTCGAGATCACCGACCCCGCCGGGATCGCGGCGTACGTCGACGAGGCGGCGCCGCCGGAGCCCTTCCACCTGTTCAGGACCGAGCTCACCGAGGTCGTACGGGTCCGGGTCGAGGACGACGAACTGGTGGTGGAGCAGTGGCGTCCGGGACGGCCGGTGCGGACCGTACGCCGTGCGTGATCAGCCGGTGAGGTCGGCCGCCGAGGTCCTGGGGGACGCCGAGCGGTCGTCGACGGCGGCCCCGCGCCAGTCGTTGCCGTAACGCCGGATGCCGGAGCAGGTGCCGCTGACGGAGAGGCTGTTGGCCATCCGCGGACCGCCGCTCCCGGCGCTGGTCGTGTTCCCGGACAGACTCAACGACGTGGCGGAGGTGGAGATCCGGATGCCGTAAGCGGGGCTGCCGGCGCCGGAGGCCCGGCCGGGCGCGGCGATGTGGTTGTCGCGCACCCGCAGGCCGGTGCCGCCCTGCAGATGGATGCCGCTGGCTCCGGCGTCGAGCACGGTGTTGCCCAGGATGCCGGTGTGGGTGCAGCCGGTGGCGGTGATGCCGCACCCGCCCGGCCCGGAGATCTGGTTGCCGCTGACGGTGCCGCCGGTGCAGGTGTCCTGGCCGACGGCATGGCCGGCGACATCGCTGATGATGTTGCCGGTGACGGTGTAGGACGCGACCTGCTCCAGCCGGATCCCGTGCTGGGCCCCGGCCGAGCCGTCGACGACGTTGCCGCTGACGACCAGCGACCGGATCTGCCCGGTTGGCTCGCCGAGCGCGACCACCGGCTCGTCGTGGGCGCCCCCGGAGCGGAAGGTGTTGCCGGTGACGGTGATGTTCCGCACCGGCTGGGAGGCGCCGGTCGCGGTGCCGTCCGGGAGCCTGGTGTCATCGGTGTCGGCGGAGATGACGGAGCGGACCCGGACCCCCGAACCGCACTCGGTGAAGGTGTTGCCGGTGATCGTGACGTCCTCCCAGTTGTAGGCGCTCACGCCGTACTGGAGGACCCCCTCGAAGGTGTTGCCGAGCAGCCGGATCCGGCGGTGGTACCGGCCGATCGTCGCGCTGTGGCTGCCGATGCCGCGCGGCCAGGCGGTCGTCCCCGGGGTGCCGCTCGCGCCGAAGTGGCAGCCCTCGACGAGGACGTCCTCGCACGGCGTGTGGTCGTACGGGCCGAAACCGCCGAAGACCTCGGGGGACTTGGCGAGGTCGAGCTGCAGCGCCTCGGAGAAGTCCCGTCCGCCGGGGTCGGTGTAGCCCAGGAAGGCGCAGTCGCGGACGCTGGCCCGCCTGACGGCGTTCAGCTCGATGGCGTGGAAGCCGGGCAGGTCGCGGATTTCGAGGTCGCGGACGGCGATGTCGGTCGCGTGGCCCAGCGAGACACACATCGCGGAGCCGGTCAGCCCCGCCGTCGTGCCGCGCATGTCCCACACACCGCCCTCGACGGTGATCCGGGAGTGCCCGGTGTACGCCGGGTGGTCCTGGCCGGCGTCTCCGTTGAGGAGCATCGTGGCGGCCGTGCCGCGGCGGAACTCGGCGCCCGGCATGAGGGTGAGCCGCGTGTCGCGGTAGATCCGCAGCGGGAGGGTGGCGAGCAGATAGACCCCGGGCGGTACGACGATCCACCCGCCGCCGTTGTCCCGCGCCCAGTTCAACGCGGCCTGCACGGCGGGCGCGTCGTCGGCGGCACCGTCGCCCTTCGCACCGTGCGCGGTGACGGCCTGCCAGCCGCCCGGCACCGCCGATGAGGCCGCTGACGCCGCCGCCGTCCGTGCTGTCCTCGCCGACCCCGTGTCCATACGAGCCCACCCCCTGAACGACCGAAGGCCCGGCCTGTGTGTACAGGCCGGGCCTTCGATCACCTGGGGTGAGTGACGGGACTCGAACCCGCGGCATCCTGGACCACAACCAGGTGCTCTACCAGCTGAGCTACACCCACCATGACCGGGGCTGTTCCGCTCCGGCCAGAAGAAGTGTACAGGCTTTGGCGGGGTGCTCGCGCACGCCTTATTCGCCGGGTTGTCCGCCGGGTTGTCCGCCGCGTTGTGCGCCGCGTGGTCAGCCCTGCTGTCAGCCGGGCAGGACGTGCTTCGCGGCGATGGTGCGGGCGGTGTCGGTGTCGGGGCCCGGCTGGGGCACGAAGACGGCCTCGCGGTAGTAGCGGAGCTCGGCGATGGACTCGCGGATGTCGGCGAGCGCGCGGTGGTTGCCGTTCTTCTCGGGGCTGTTGAAGTACGCCCGCGGGTACCAGCGCCGGGCCAGCTCCTTGATGGAGGACACATCCACGATGCGGTAGTGGAGGTGCTGCTCCAGGGACTGCATGTCGCGGGCGAGGAAGCCGCGGTCGGTGGAGACGGAGTTGCCGCACAGCGGCGCCTTGCGCGGCTCGGCGACATGCTCGCGCACATGGTCCAGGACGAGCTTCTCGGCCTCGGCGAGGGTCACGCCGTCGTCGAGCTCGTCGAGCAGACCGGAGGAGGTGTGCATGGCGCGTACGACCTCGGGCATCGTCTCCAGCGCCTCGGCGGGCGGGCGGATCACGATGTCCACTCCGTCGCCGAGGATGTTCAGCTCCGAGTCGGTCACGAGGGCGGCCACCTCGATCAGGGCGTCGTGCGCCAGGGAGAGGCCGGTCATCTCGCAGTCGATCCACACCATCCGGTCGTTCATGCGTATCAGCCTACGGGGCGATCCCTCGGTCCCGGCACAGCCGGGTTGCGTCCACGTATGTCGCCCCGTGCGTCACCGCGCATGTCGCGGTCCCCGCGCAGCCGTCCGGCCTGTTCGGGGATGCGGGAGGTGAAGGTGTCGTTCCCGTCCTTGAGAGGTGAGGGGAGGGACAGTACCGGGGGCGCGCTGAGCGGGCGGTGTTCCTTGCCCGCCGGGTGCGTGGCGGCATGCTGGGCCGCCGGCTCGGCCTCGTCCTGCGGGCGCCGGGCGCGGTAGGCGGCCCGGTAGGAGGCGGGGGAGGAGCCGAGCTGGCGGCGGAAGTGGCCGCGCAGGGCGACCGGTGACCTGAACCCGCAGCGGCCCGCGACCTCGTCCACGGAGTAGTCGGAGGTCTCCAGGAGGCGCTGGGCCTGCAGCACGCGCTGGGTGATCAGCCACTGGAGGGGGGCGCTGCCGGTCAGGGTGCGGAAGCGGCGGTCGAAGGTGCGGCGGCTCATGTAGGCGCGGGCGGCGAGGGTCTCCACGTCGAACTGCTCGTGGAGGTGCTCCAGTGCCCAGGCGACGACCTCGGCCAGCGGGTCGCCGCCGATCTCCTCCGGTAAAGAGCGGTCCAGATGACGCTGCTGGCCACCGTTCCAGTCGCTGCCGCGGCGCGGGGAGACCACCAGGCGGCGGGCCAGGGTGTTGGCGGCCTCCGCGCCGTGGTCGGTGCGCACGACGTGCAGGCACAGGTCGATGCCGGCGGCGGTGCCGGCCGAGGTCAGGACGTCCCCGTCGTCCACGAAGAGCTCCCGGGGATCCACGTGGACCGACGGGTAGCGCTTGGCGAGGGTCGGCGCGTACATCCAGTGCGTGGTCGCGGGGCGGCCGTCCAGCAGGCCGGCGGCTGCCAGTACGAAGGCGCCGGTGCACAGGCCGATGATCCTGGCGCCCTCCTCGTGGGCCCGGCGCAGGGCCTCCAGGGCCTCCAGGGGCGGCGGCTGCGAGATGGAGCGCCAGGCGGGCACGACGACGGTGCCGGCCCGCGACAGCGCTTCGAGGCCGTACGGGGCGGTGAGTTCCAGGCCGCCGGTGGTGCGCAGCGGGCCGTCCTCGCCGGCGGCGACCAGCAGGCGGTAGCGGGGCACGCCGGCGTCCTGGCGGTCGATGCCGAAGACCGACAGCGGGATGGAGCTCTCGAAGATCGGCCCGCCGCTGAAGAGCAGCACCGCGACGACCTCCTGGCGGCGGCGCGCGGAGAGCTTGCGTGCTGCGGCCCCGACTCCGGCGCTGGTGCCGGTGCTCCCGATGGTGCCCGTGCCTGTGCCCGTGCTTGTGCCTGTGCCCGTGCCTGCGACCGCGCCGGTGCGGGGCGAGGCCTGCGACGACGAGGCGGCCGCCGGTGGCGCCGAAGGCGCGGCGGTGGCGGTGGCCGTGCCGGCGGCCGGCGGGGCGTCCGCCGTCGTTCCGGTCCTGGACTCCTGGCTCATGGAGCTCAAGCCCCCCTCGGTCGTCTCGTCCTCTCGGTCCTGCACTGTTCCCCCGCCGTTTTGCTCAAGATCGAATCTACTGTGTCCACTGGGGCTCCAGTGGCAAGTTCACCACCTGGCTGTATGTCGACATGGCAACTTGGCGTGAAGCATTCGATCACGAAGCGTTCCACTCGCCAGGCCTGGTGGGAAGTGTGCCTCGAACCCCATGTGCGGGCGCACAGTGGTTGTGCGCCCCCTTCCGGGGCTTCCGTGCTGGTGACGGCGGTGTAAAGGCGTTGTGTGGACAACGGGCGTACGGTGGTGAGAAGTTGGCTGAAAAATGTTGGCAGTACCGCACGCACCCCAGGTCAGCGCACCGGCGCACGTACGGGGCGTGGCCAACGCGCCTATGCGCCCCCGCCCCTTTTGGGAGCCCAGAGGACGATTCCGGATATGGCCGGAGGCGGACAGGGCGGGAAGGGGGGCTGCGGGGCGAGTTGTCCGGTTGGTGAGGGGGCGTTGCGCTCGGCGCCCGGCTGCGGCATTCTCCTGGAAACTTCGGGGTAGGCCGTGGCTGTGAAGGACCCGGCGCATCTGTGCAGGGGTGCTTCTCCGCCGTACTCTGGAGTCAGCGGGAAGGGCAGCCCCTTACCGGTCATATCGGCCGGTCCCGCGGCCCCCGCAAGCATTCTTGTCCGCCCACTGGTGCCCCCAGGCGCCCGACCCCGCCCGAGAATCCCATCATGGCCGGTTACGAGCTCCCCGAGCCCGCCGAAGGCAAACCGCTCGCCAACCCGGCGTCGGTGCCCGAGGCGGCAGCAGAGCTGCGCGCATCCTGCGATCCCGCGTTCCGGCACGGAGTGGTGGTCGGCTTCGACGGCTCCCTGTCGAGCGAACGCGCCCTCGCGTACGCCATCGGCATGGCCCGGCGCTCGGGCTCCGCGCTGATCATCGTCCATGTCGCCAACCGGCTCCCCGCCACGGTGTGGGCGGGCTGCGAGCCACCGGTCTTCGTGGACGTCCCGGACCACCGCACCGAGGTGCTCGGCCTGGAACTGGCCTGTGCCGACCACCTGGCCGAGGTGCCCTGGATCCTGGTCGAGCGCGGCGGCGACATCTGCCACGAGCTGGAGGAGGTCGGCCGGGAGTACGAGGCCGACGCCATCGTGGTCGGCGGCACCCACGGCATCATCGGCAAGATCTTCGGCTCGGTGGCCGGGCGCCTCGCCCGCCGCGCCCAGCGGCCCGTCGTGGTCATCCCGTGACGGAACCTCCGCGGGCCCCCGGCGCGGTGTGCGCCGGGGACCCGCGGAGGACTCGGGGCCGGACTCGGGGCGCCGGCCCGGGGCCGGCTGGGGGTGCGGGTTATTCGACGGTGACGGACTTCGCCAGGTTGCGCGGCTTGTCGATGTCCCGGCCCAGCGCCAGTGCCGTGTGGTAGGCCAGCAGCTGCAGCGGGATGCCCATCAGGATCGGGTCCAGCTCGTGCTCGCTCTTGGGCACCACGATGGTGTGGTCGGCCTTTTCCTGCTCGCGGTGCGCGACCGCCAGGATCGGCCCGCTGCGGGCCTTGATCTCCTCCAGGGCGGCCCGGTTCTTCTCCAGCAGGTCGTCGTCCGGCACGATCGCGACCGTCGGCATGGCCGGCTCGATCAGGGCGAGCGGACCGTGCTTGAGCTCGGAGGCCGGATACGCCTCGGCGTGGATGTAGCTGATCTCCTTGAGCTTCAGCGAGGCCTCCAGCGCCACCGGGTAACCGCGCACCCGGCCGATGAACATCATCGACTTCGCGTTCGCGTACTCCTCGGCGAGCTTCTTGATCTCCGTCTCCTGCTCCAGGATCTCGGAGATCTGCCCGGGCAGCCTGCGCAGTCCCGCGATCAGCCGCTTGCCGTCCGCGACCGACAGGTCCCGGATACGGCCCAGGTGCAGGGCGAGCAGGGCGAAGGCGACCACCGTGTTGGTGAAGCACTTGGTGGAGACCACGCAGACCTCCGGGCCCGCGTGGACGTACACGCCGCCGTCCGTCTCGCGGGCGATCGCCGAACCGACGACATTGACCACACCGAGGACCCGGGCGCCCTTGCGCTTGAGCTCCTGGACCGCCGCCAGCACGTCGTAGGTCTCACCGGACTGCGAGACCGCCACGTAGAGCGTGTCCGGGTCCACGACCGGGTTGCGGTAGCGGAACTCCGAGGCCGGCTCGGCGTCGGCGGGGATCCGGGCCAGCTCCTCGATCAGCCCGGCACCGATCAGACCCGCGTGGTACGAGGTGCCGCAGCCCAGGATCTTCACCCGTCGCACGGCACGCGCCTCGCGGGCGTCCAGGTTGAGGCCGCCCAGGTGCACGGTGGAGAAGCGGTCGTCGATCCGCCCGCGCAGCACCCGGTCCACGGCCTCGACCTGCTCGGTGATCTCCTTGTGCATGTACGTGTCGTGGCCGCCCATGTCGTAGGACTCGGCCTCCCACTCCACGGTGGTCGGCGAGGCGGTGGTGCGGGCGCCGTCCGTGGTGTAGGTGCGGAAGTCGTCGGCCTTGAGGGTGGCCATCTCGCCGTCATCGAGGGTGACGACCTGGCGGGTGTGGGTCACCAGGGCGGCGACGTCGGAGGCGACGAACATCTCCTTCTCCCCGATGCCCAGCACCACCGGCGAGCCGTTGCGGGCGACGACGATCCGGTCCGGGAAGTCGGCGTGCAGCACGGCGATCCCGTAGGTGCCCTCGATCATGGCCAGCGACTGCCGGACCTTGTCCTCCAGGGTGTCCGCCTGGGAGCGGCCGACGAGGTGGGTCAGCACCTCGGTGTCGGTCTCCGAGGTGAAGACCACGCCGTCGGCGGTGAGCTTGGCGCGCAGCTCCGTGGCGTTGTCGATGATGCCGTTGTGGACGACGGCGACCTTGCCCTCGGCGTCCAGGTGCGGGTGCGCGTTCTCGTCGCTCGGCGCGCCGTGGGTGGCCCAGCGGGTGTGGGCGATCCCGGTGGTGCCGGCGAAGCGTTTGGGCACCCGCGACTCCAGCTCGCGTACCCGGCCCTTGGCCTTGACGGTCCTGAGTCCACCGGACTTGCCCGCGATGGCGATGCCGGCCGAGTCGTAGCCCCGGTACTCCAGCCGCTGCAGGCCCTCCAGCAGCAGCGGGGCCACATCACGCTTACCGATGTATCCGACGATTCCGCACATGGCTTTAGGTGTCCCTCCCGATCAGGTGCATGGCGTGCTCAGCCGTAGACGATGCGCCGCAGCTGCCGTAGCGAGTACTCCGGCGGCGTCACCGCGCGGCCGGGCAGCTCGGCGGTGATCAGGTCGAAGATCTCCGCGTTCAGCAGCCCCTTCGCCTGCAGCTCGCGATGACGTCGCCTGATAAATGCCTCGGCTGTCTCGTCGAAGTACGCCAGGACGTCAAGGACCACCCTGGCGGCCTCGCCGCGTTGCAGCGGCGTGGTCCGGACCAGGTGGTCGATGAGGTCGTCATGGGACGCACGGCGTTCGAGCACCGGATGATCCTGCGGCAGGGAGGGCCTCTTTTGCAAGAATCCTGCCCGATATCGGGCAGTGGCTGAGAAAACCCAAGCGGTCCGCTCCGGAAGTCCCTCGGGCGTTGATCATGCTGCCGACGCGACGGAGGATTCTTCCCGGCGAAGCCCGCAAGCTCATGCGCCTGCCTGGCCCACCTGGGATCCGTCGCCATCCGGGGCGATCGGGCAGCTCAGTGGAGCTCGTGCCGAGTACCGCCGGCAACGGCGTGGAGCTTGTCCGGGTTGGCCACGTTGTGGATGGTCGAGATGCGGCCTTCCGGGTCGAAGTCGAAGGTCAGCGTGGCGACCACGCGGTCCGGGCCGCGGAAGACCACGCCCGGCCCGCCGTTGATCCAGGTGAGCTCTGCCCGCATCTGCCCGGGCTCGATGCCCTGGTAGGTCACGGTGCCGAGCGCGGCGAACCACCGGGCCACGGTCTCCGGACCGACGACCGGCTTGAGGGCCTGGCGGACCTTGCCGCCGCCATCGGTCCACAGCGTCACGTCCGGGGAGAGCAGCTCCATGAGGGTGTTGATGTCGCCGCCCGTCGTCGCCACGAAGAAGCGCTCGGTGACGTCGCGTTGGCGGGCGCGGTCCGCGGTGAAACGGGGCCGCCGGGCCTCGATGTGCTCGCGGGCGCGGTGCGCGGCCTGCCGGACCGCCGTCTCCGAGCGTTCTATCGCTTCCGCGATCTCCGCGTAGCTGAAGGCGAAGACCTCCTTCAGTACGAAGACCGCGCGCTCCAGGGGGCTCAGCGTCTCCAGGACGACCAGCAGGGCCATGGAGACCGAGTCCGCCATGGCGACGCCGTCGGCGGTGTCCGGGCCGGTGAGGATCGGCTCGGGGAGCCATGGCCCCACGTAGGTCTCGCGCTGGCGACGGGTCGAACGAAGCCGCTCCACCGCCAGGTTGGAGACGATCCGGGTCAGATAGGCCTTGGGGTCGGCGACCTGGGAACGGTCGGCGGCCGACCACTTGAGCCAGGCGTCCTGGACCACGTCCTCGGCGTCGGCGGCGGTGCCCAGGAGGCGGTAGGCGACGGAGAAGAGCAGGTTGCGGTACTGCTGGAAGGCGAGCTGTTCGGGGCCGGCCTGCTGCGGCTGGGTCACTTGGCGCTCCCGGTCCGTGTGGAGCGGCCGCCGTGCGGCCAGAACGCGCCCGAGACGGGCATCTTCTTCATGCGGGCGAAGGTCGGCCACGGCGCGGCGGTGACCGTCTCCTTGTACTTCGCGGCCCGCTTGCCGGTGAGCACGAGCCGGCGCGGGCTGTCGTCGGGGTGGGTGAACTGCACGACGGCGTCGTTCCGGCCCAGGCTGACGGGTGTGTGGTAGTAGCCGAAGCGGAAGGGCCTGGGCTCCTTGCCGGCCAGCACCCGCAGGATCGAGAGGGCCGCGTGCACGCCGGTGGGCATACCGCCCTGGCAGGTCCCGTGCATCACGCCGCAGCCCTGACGGATCGCCGCCGCGTCGCCCACGGCGTAGACATCCGGGTGGGAAACCGAGCGCAGCGCACTGTCCGTGACCACGCGGCCGCGCTCGTCGGCGGTCAGGCCCGCGGCGGCAGCCAGCGGCGAGACGCGGGTGCCGCTGGTCCACAGCACCGCGGCCGCCGGGATGCCGGAGCCGTCCGCGAGCTCGACGCTGTCCGGCAGCACCTTGACCACCTCGACGCCGCTGCGCACCCGCACGCCGAGCCGGGCGAGCGCCGCGTTCAGGTATGCCCTGGCCTTCGGGTGCATGCTCGCGCCCGGCTCCTGCCGGCCCAGCAGCACCACCTGGAGTTCCGGGTGCCGCTCGGCGATCTCCGCGGCGGCCTCGACGCCGGTGAGGCCGCCGCCGCCGACCACGACAGTCCCGCCGTCGAGCCGGGTCAGCCGGTCGGCGAGGAGAGCGGCGTCCTCCAGGCTGTTGAGGGTGTAAGCATGGTCGTCCGCGCCGGGGACGGCGACGGTGTCCGCGATGCTGCCCAGGCCGTAGACCAGGGTGTCGTAGCGCAGGACCCGGTCGTCGTTGATGCGGACGGTCTTCGCCTCGGCGTCCACGGCTGTGACCCAGCCGCGGACGAAGGCGGCGCCGGTGCCGTCCAGCAGCTCCGGGATGTTCATCTCGGCCGTCTCCTGGCCGGTGGCGGTCATGTGCAATCGGAGCCGCTCGGTGAAGTTGACGTAGGGGTTGACCAGCGTCACTCGCAGGTTCCCACGCTTCCTGGTGCGGGCCGCGAGCTGGATCGCTGCGGAGAGCCCGGCGTAGCCGGCGCCCAGGACCAGGACCTCGTGATGCTGCGCTGCTGTCGCGTTCATCGCTCTGGCATCTCTTTCGTGTCGGTCGTTCCCGCTGTGCGGACGACCACCAGACGCAAGCTGCCCTTCCGTTCGTGACGTGGGGCAGATGTGACCCGCGTCACGTCGTGAAGAGAGAGCGGGGCTCACGGCATCAGCCCCCCGAAGGACTTCCAGTGCCGACCCCTAAGCCGGAAGGCCCAGCTCGCGGGCGATCAGCATGCGCTGGACCTCGCTGGTGCCCTCCCCGATCTCCAGAATCTTGGAGTCCCGCCACATACGGGCCACCGGGTACTCGTTCATGAAGCCGTAGCCCCCGTGGATCTGGGTGGCCTCCCGGGCATTGGTGACCGCGATCTCCGAGGAGTACAGCTTCGCGAGGGCCGCCTCCTTCTTGAACGGCTCGCCCGCGAGCAGCCGCGACGCCGCGTCCCGCCAGGTCAGCCGCGCGGTATGGGCCCGCATCTCCATGTCGGCGATCTTGAACTGGATCGCCTGGTTGGCGCCGATCGGCCGGCCGAAGGCGCTGCGGGCCTTGGCATACGCGAGCGACTCGTCCACACATCCCTGCGCCAGTCCGGTGGCGAGCGCCGAGATCGCGATCCGCCCCTCGTCCAGGATCCGCAGGAACTGGGCATAGCCCCGGCCCTCGCCGCCCAGCAGATTCGCCGCCGGTACCCGGCAGTCGGCGAACGACAGCTCACGGGTGTCCGAGGCGTTCCAGCCCACCTTGCTGTACTTCTTGGACACCGTGAAACCGGGGGTGCCGGACGGCACGATGATCGACGAGATCTCCGGGCGCCCGTCGGCCTTGCGGCCGGTGACGGCGGTGACCGTGACCAGGGCGGTGATGTCCGTGCCGGAGTTGGTGATGAAGCACTTGGTGCCGTTGACGACCCACTCACCGGTGGCCTCGTCCAGCCGGGCGGTGGTGCGCGTCCCGCCCGCGTCCGAGCCGCAGTCCGGCTCCGTCAGGCCGAACGCGCCCAGTGACTCGCCTGAGGTCAGACGCGGCAGCCACTCGCGCTTCTGCTCCTCCGTGCCGAACCGGTAGACCGGCATGGCCCCCAGCGACACCCCGGCCTCCAGGGTGATCGCCATCGAGGAGTCGACCCGGGCCAGTTCCTCAAGGGCGAGACAGAGGGCGAAGTAGTCGCCGCCCATCCCTCCGTACTCCTCCGGGAAGGGCAGCCCGAACAGGCCCATCCGGCCCATCTCGCGGACGATCTCGTAGGGGAACTCGTCGTGTTCGTAGAACTCGCCGATCTTGGGGGCGACGACGTCGTGGGCGAACTGCTCCACGGTCCGGCGCAGTTCCTCGTACTCGGCCGGCAGCCGGTGGGCGGGCGTCGTGGTGGTGGTCGTCATGGCTGTACTCACTCCTCGTGGGAGTCCTCGTGGGAGAGGGCGCGGACGGTTCGGGAAGGGCTGGGTCGGCCCAGGTGTTCCGCCATCCACACGCTGGTGGCGGTGAGGCGGGTGAGATCGACCCCGGTGTCGATACCGAGGCCGTGGAGCATCCAGACAAGGTCCTCGGTCGCGAGGTTGCCGGTCGCGCTTCTGGCGTACGGGCAGCCGCCGAGACCTCCGGCGGAGGCGTCCAGGACGCGGACCCCGTGCTGAACGGCTGCCAGGCTGTTGGACAGGGCCTGGCCATAGGTGTCGTGGAAGTGCATCGCGATCCGCTCGACGGGAACGCCGAGATCCCCGACCGCCCGCAGCAGCGCCACGACATGGCCCGGCGTGGCGACCCCGATCGTGTCGCCCAGGCTCAGCTCGTCGCACCCCAGGTCGACCAGCCGGCGGGCGACCGCCGCGACCTGCCCGATCTCCACCGGCCCTTCCCAGGGATCCCCGAAACACATCGAGAGATAGCCGCGCACCGTCGCCCCGGCCGCGCGGGCCTTGGCCACCACCGGCTCGAACATCGCCAGGGACTCGTCGACGGTCCGGTTGAGATTGGCCTTGGCGAACGACTCCGTCGCGCTGCCGAACACGGCGATCTCGCGCACTCCCAATGCCAGCGCACGGTCCAGTCCGCGTTCGTTCGGCACCAGAACCGGGAGCCGTACGCCCGGGAGATCGTCCAGGAGCGGCATCAGCTGTTCTGCGTCGGCGAGTTGGGGCACCCACTTCGGGTGGACGAAGCTGGTCGCCTCGACAGTGTTCAGCCCCGCCCCGGCCAGGCGGTGGATGAACTCCGCCTTGACGGCCGTCGGCACGGTCGCCTTCTCGTTCTGCAGCCCGTCGCGGGCGCCGACCTCATGGATGCGGACGCTTCGCGGGAGCCCGGGGAGGGGCACCGACATGGGAAGACCGGTGATCATCGCGTGCCTCCGTGCAGGCCGGCGGCCGGGCGCGTCCCGGTCCTGGCTGTTGCGGTCCCGGCTTCCGGCGAGGCACTGCTCGCGGCAGTCGGAGAACCTGTGCCCTCGGTGTCCTCATGGGGATCGACCACGGCCAGCACCTGGTCCATGGCCACGGTGGCGCCCGGTGCGACGGCGACTTCGGCGACGATGCCGTCGTGCGGGGCGGTGATCACGTGCTCCATCTTCATGGCCTCCACCACCAGCAGGCTCTGCCCGGCGGTGACCGTGTCGCCCTTGCCGACCTTGACCACGGTCACCGTCCCCGGCATGGGCGCCGCGAGGGTGTCGAGGCCGCCCTGGCCGCCTCCGCCGCGCAGCGCCGCCTCGACGGGGTCGTACGGCTGCACATGCCAGCTGTCGCCGTCCCGCCCGAGCCAGTCCCCGGCGTGGTGGAAGGTGTGGGTGACACCGGCCCACTCGACGCCGACCCGGTCCACCGCCGCGGTGGTCAGCCGTGCCCGCACCGGCGGGGAGTCGCCCAGGCGCACCTCGGCCCCGTCTGCCCGGCCCCGGATCCGGACCGTCACGGGTTCGAGCCCAGGCACCCGCAGCGGATGCACGGCCCACGCCGCCTCACCGCCCAGCCGCCAGCCGCTGGGCACCGAGAAGGGATCCGTCCAGTCGGCCGACGGCTCCAGCGCGGCCTGCCGCAGCAGCGCGGCGGCGCCGTAGACCTCGTCCGGGATCCCGGAGGGCAGCAGTTCGCCGAGCTCACGGTCGATCAGCCCCGTGTCCAGGTCGCCGGAGACGACATCCGGGTGGGCCAGCAGCCGCCGCAGGAAACCGGTGTTGGTCTCCAGGCCCAGGACCGATGTGTCCGCGAGGGCCGCCCTCAGCCGGCGCAGGGCCGTCGCCCGGTCGGGGCCGTGGGCGATGACCTTCGCGAGCATCGGGTCGTACGCCGTGCCGACCTCGGTGCCCTGGGCGAGCCCGGAGTCGACACGGACGCCCTCGCCCCGGGGCTCACGCAGCGAGCGCACCGTCCCGGCCGATGGCAGGAAGCCCCGGGAGGGGACCTCCGCGCAGATCCGGGCCTCCACCGCGTGCCCGGTCAGCTCGATGTCCCGCTGCTCGAAGGACAGCGGCTCGCCCGCCCCGACGCGCAGCTGCCACTCCACCAGGTCCAGGCCGGTGACCAGCTCCGTCACCGGGTGCTCCACCTGCAGCCGGGTGTTCATCTCCATGAAGTAGTACGCCGAGGGATCGCTCCCCGGGACGATGAACTCCACCGTGCCGGCCCCGGTGTACCCGCAGGAGCGGGCGGCCTGGACGGCGGCCGAGCCCATCGCAGCGCGGGTGGCGGGGTCCAGCAGGACGGAGGGCGCCTCCTCGATCACCTTCTGGTGCCGCCGTTGCAGCGAGCACTCACGCTCGCCGAGGTGCACGACGTGCCCGTGGGCGTCGGCCAGGATCTGGATCTCGATGTGCCGCGGGCGGTCGATCCAGCGCTCCACCAGCAGTGTGTCGTCGCCGAAGGAGCCGCGTGCCTCACGCCGGGCCGCGGCGATCTCCTCGGCCAGCAGCGCCTCGTCCCGGACCAGCCGCATGCCCTTGCCGCCACCCCCCGCCGACGGTTTGAGCAGCACGGGCGTGCCGATGCCGAGGGCCGCGGCGATCAGCTGCGCGTCGTCCAGTCCGCTGCCGCTGCTGCCCGGGACGACCGGGACCCCGGCCGCCTGGACCGTCTCCTTGGCCCGGATCTTGTCGCCCATGAGGTCGATCGCGCCGGCCGGGGGACCGAGGAAGACCAGGCCCGCGTCCGCGCAGGCCCGCGCGAAGGCCGCGTTCTCGGCGAGGAAGCCGTAACCGGGGTGCACGGCCTGTGCTCCGGTGCGGGCGGCGGCGTCGAGAAGCCGGCCGATGGACAGATAGCTCTCGGCGGCGGCCGTCGGCCCGATCCGTACGGCCGTGTCGGCCTCCCGCACATGCCGGGCGCCGGCGTCGGCGTCGCTGTGGACGGCGACCGAGCGCACGCCGAGTCTGCGCAGGGTGCGGATGACCCGGACCGCGATCTCGCCTCGGTTGGCGACCAGGACGGTGTCGAACATGGTGGAGGTCCCCCTACATCCGGAAGACGCCGAAGCCGGGCGCCGCCGGATCGCGTTGTGGAATGGGCGCGTTGGCGCAGGCGGTGAGTGCGAGCCCCAGCACGGTGCGGGTCTCCAGCGGGTCGATGACGCCGTCGTCCCAGAGCCGGGCGGTGGCGTAGTAGGCGTTGCCCTGGGTCTCGTACTGGGTGCGGATGGGGGCCTTGAACTCCTCCTCCGCCTCCTCGGACCACTTCTCGCCCGCAGCCGCCAGCTGGTCGCGCTTGACGGTGGCCAGGACCGAGGCCGCCTGCTCCCCGCCCATGACGGAGATCTTGGCGTTGGGCCACATCCACAGGAAGCGCGGTGAATAGGCGCGTCCGCACATCGAGTAGTTCCCGGCGCCGTATGAGCCTCCGATGACCACGGTCAGCTTCGGAACCCGCGTCGTGGCGACGGCCGTGACCATCTTCGCGCCGTGCTTGGCGATGCCGCCCGCCTCGTACTGGCGGCCCACCATGAAGCCGGAGATGTTCTGCAGGAAGAGCAGCGGGATGCCGCGCTGGTCGCAGAGCTCGATGAAATGCGCGCCTTTCTGGGCCGATTCTGAGAACAGAATGCCGTTGTTGGCGATGACGCCGACCGGATGGCCGTGAACGCGGGCGAAACCGGTGACGAGTGTCGTGCCGTACTCGGGCTTGAACTCGGCGAACCGGCTGCCGTCGACAAGCCGTGCGATCACCTCGCGCACGTCGTACGGAGTGCGGGAGTCCGCAGGAACCGCCCCGTAGAGCCCCGCGGGGTCGAGGGCGGGTTCGTCGGCGGGCTCGACGGACCAGGGCAGCGGGCCGCGCGCGGGCAGGGTGGAGACGATGTCGCGCACGATGCGCAGTGCGTGGGCGTCGTCCTCGGCGAGATGGTCGGTGACGCCGGAGGTCCGGGAGTGGACCTCGCCGCCCCCCAGTTCCTCGGCGGTGACGACCTCGCCCGTGGCGGCCTTCACCAGCGGCGGCCCACCGAGGAAGATCGTGCCCTGGTTCCGGACGATGACCGCCTCGTCGCTCATCGCCGGCACATAGGCCCCGCCCGCTGTGCAGGACCCCATGACGGCGGCGATCTGCGGGATGCCGCGGGCCGACATCGTGGCCTGGTTGAAGAAGATCCGCCCGAAGTGCTCACGGTCCGGGAAGACCTCGTCCTGCCTGGGCAGGAAGGCGCCGCCCGAGTCGACCAGATAGACGCACGGCAGCCGGTTGTCGAGGGCGACCTCCTGGGCGCGCAGATGCTTCTTGACCGTGACCGGGTAGTACGTACCGCCCTTGACCGTGGCGTCGTTGGCGACGACCACCACCTCACGCCCGGACACCCGCCCGATCCCGGCGACGACTCCGGCGGCCGGGGCCTGCCCCTCGTACATGCCGTCGGCTGCCAGCGGCGCCAGTTCGAGGAAGGGGGAACCGGGGTCCAGCAGGCCGTCGACGCGGTCACGGGGGAGCAGCTTGCCGCGCGCGGTGTGACGGGCGCGGGCCTTCTCGCCACCGCCCAGCCGGGCCGCGGCGAGCTTCTCCCGCAGCCGGGCGTTGAGCTCCGCGTGTGCCTCGGTGTTGGCACGGTACGCGTCGCTCGTGGGGTCGGCTGCGGTACGCAGCACGGGTGCTTCCATGTCTCGGCCCCCCGGTGTCAGCCTGTTCTCCGCGTCGTGTGCGGCCAGGCCGGTTAGCGATCGTTAACGTGTTCTCCACCACGTTAACGCCCGCTAACCGCATTGTCTAGAATTAATTGCATGACCTCCACGAAGGCCCCCAGTCGGCGCGAGCAGATCCTCAGGGAGGCCGCCCGGCTCTTCGCCGAGCGGGGCTTCCACGGCGTCGGGGTGGACGAGATAGGTGCGGCGGTCGGCATCAGCGGCCCCGGCCTCTACCGGCACTTCGCGGGCAAGGACGCGATGCTCGCCGAGCTGCTCGTCGGCATCAGCGGCCGGCTGATGGCGGCCGGGAAGCTGCGGGTCGCCGAGGCCGCCGGGCCCGCCGAGGCGCTGGACGCCCTGATCCGGGGCCACATCGACTTCGCGCTCGACGACCGGCCGCTGATCACCCTCCACGACCGCGAGCTCGACCGGCTCCGCGACTCCGACCGCAAGCTGGTGCGCCAGCTGCAGCGGCAGTACGTCGAGCAGTGGGTCGGGGTGGTCCGCCAGGTCCATCCCGCCGCACCGGAACCCGAGGCCCGGGCCGCCGTGCACGCGGTCTTCGGCCTGCTCAACTCCACCCCGCATCTGGGCGCGCACACCGGCCTTCCGGGCCGGGCGGTGACGGCCGCCGTCCTGCACCGCCTCGCCATCGGCGCTTTTGCCGCTCTGGACATTCCGGCCGACCGGGAAGTAACTTACTGAGCGCTTGCTTACTAGCTTGCCCGCTCACCTTCGACCGGCATTGGAGGGCGCCCAGTGCGTCGCACGGTATTCAACGAGGACCACGAGGCGTTCCGGGAGACCATCCGGGACTTCATCGCCTCCGAGGTCGTGCCCGTGTACCCCGAGTGGGAGCAGGCCGGTTACCCGCCGCGTGACTTCTACCTCAAGCTCGGCGAGCTGGGCATCTTCGGCATCGAGGTCCCGGAGGAGTACGGCGGCGCCGGCGTGACCGGCTGGAAGTTCAGCGCGGTCGTCACCGAGGAGAGCGCCCGGGCCGGCGTCAGCTTCGGCAGCAGCGGCGTGCACACCGGTCTCGTCCTGCCGTACATCCTCGAATTCGCCAACGAGGAGCAGAAGAAGCGCTGGCTGCCGCCCTTCATCAGCGGCGAGATGATGACCGCCATCGCCATGACCGAGCCCGGCACCGGCTCCGACCTGGCGGGTATGACCACCAACGCCAAGCTCTCCGAGGACGGCAGCCACTACGTCCTCAACGGCGCCAAGACCTTCATCACCGGCGGCGTGGTCGCCGACCGCGTCCTGGTCGTCTGCCGCACCTCGCCCGCCACCCCGGAGGACCGCCGCGCCGGTCTGTCCATCCTCGCCGTCGACACCGCGAGCGAGGGCTACGCCGTCGGGCGCAAGCTGGACAAGATAGGCCTGCGCACCTCCGACACCGCCGAGCTGTCCTTCAGCGACGTCAAGGTCCCGGTCGAGGACCTGCTCGGTGACGAGGGCAAGGCGTTCTCCTACCTCGCCCACAACCTGCCCGTCGAGCGCCTGGCCATCGCCGTCGGCTCGTACGCCCAGGCCGACGCGGCCGTCCGCTTCGCGACCCAGTACGTGCGCGACCGCAAGGTCTTCGGCAAGGCCGTCGCCGAGTTCCAGAACACCAAGTTCGTACTCGCCGACTGCGCATCGGACGTCGACGCCATGCAGGCCGTCGTCGACCGCGCACTGGAGGCCCACGAGACCGGCGACTTCACCGCCGCCGACGCCGCCCGCGCCAAGCTCTTCTGCACCGAGACCGCCGCCAAGGTGATCGACAAGTGCCTCCAGCTGCACGGCGGCTACGGCTACATGCTCGAATACCCCATCGCCCGGCTCTACGCGGACAACCGCGTCCACCGCATCTACGGTGGCACGAGCGAGGTCATGCGCTCGATCATCGCCAAGTCGCTGGGTCTGTGACAGGGACCCGACCGCGGTGAACGACATAGCCGACAGGACCGGCAGAGCCGGCAAGGCCGATGAAGCGCTGACGTCCCTGCTCGATCTGCTCGACCTGGAGCGGATCGAGCGGGACATCTTCCGCGGCACCAGCCGCTCCGCCGTCGTACCCCGGGTCTTCGGCGGCCAGGTCGCCGCCCAGGCCCTGGTCGCGGCGGGCCGTACGGTGCCCGAGGACCGCGCGGCGCATTCCCTGCACGCGTACTTCCTGCGGCCCGGCGACCCGGGGGCGCCCATCGTCTACGAGGTCGACCGGATCCGCGACGGCCGTTCCTTCACCACGCGCAGAGTGGTGGCGGTACAGCACGGTCAGCCGATCTTCCATCTCTCCGCGTCCTTCCAGACGTACGAGGAGGGCCTCGACCACCAGGAGCCGATGCCGCCGGCCCCCGACCCCGAGACGCTGCCCACCGCCGAGGAACTGCTGCCCGCGCATGCGGACAGATTCCCCGACCCCGGCATCGTGGACCGGCTGCTTGAGGCACGGGCCGCCGTCGACCTGCGCTACGTCGAGGACCCGCCGTTCCTCACCGCGGGCCAGGGCCCGCGCGAAGCCCGCTCCCAGGTGTGGTTCCGCACCCGCGGCAAGCTGGCCGACGACCCGCTGCTGCACGTCTGCCTCGCCACATACGTCTCCGACATGACGCTGCTCGACTCGGTGCTGCTCGCCCACGGCCGTGGCGGCTGGGCGGTCGGCGACGTGGTCGGCGCCAGCCTCGACCACGCCATGTGGTTCCACCGCCCCTTCCGGGCGGACGAATGGCTGCTCTACGACCAGCAGAGCCCCTCCGCCTCGGGAGGGCGTGGGCTCGGCACGGCCCGTATCTACACCCGGGAAGGCGGTCTGGCCGTCTCCGTCATCCAGGAAGGCGTGGTGCGCGTGCCGCGCAGCCGCTAGCGCGGTGGCCGGGTTGGTTCGGTCAGCCCGTCCGGCGATCGAGGACAAGCGTGGCGGGCGCCGTGCCGTGCCGTGTGGTGGCTAGGGCATGGCCGCCCCGTGCAGCGGCAGGACCGCCCGTACCAGGAAGCCGCCGCCCGGCTCCGGTCCGGCGTGGAGCGTGCCGCCGAGCTGGGCGGCACGCTCCCGCAGACCGGTGAGGCCGTGGCCGCCGGAAGGCAGAGCCGGACCCGGTGCCCCGGCACCCGGCCCGTTGCGCACGTCTACCAGCAACTCGTCCGCGACGAGCCGTACGGTGACCTGCGCATGCGCGCCGGGCGCGTGCTTGCGCACGTTCGTGAGCGCCTCCTGCACCGTGCGGTACGCCGCGTGCTGCACCGCGGGCGGGCAGATCTCCTCCCCGGCCGCTGCGAGGTCGCCGCGCGCCTCGGGCCCGGCCGCCTCGAGCAACGCCGGCAGGTCGGCCAGACCGAGCCCGTCCTGCGGCTGCCGGATGTCCACGGGGAGCCGCAGGAGCCCGACCATCCGCCGCAGCTCGTCCAGCGCGTCGCGGCTCAGCTGCCGGACCGCGCCGGCCGCCGCGCGCGCGTCGTCCCCCCGGGCGGTCACCTCAAGGGCTCCGGACTGCACCGCGATCAGACTGATGTGGTGCGCGACCGTGTCGTGCATCTCCCGGGCCAGCCGGGTCCGTTCCTGTACGACCGCCTGCGCGGCCGCGAGCTGCCGCTCCCGCTCCCGGCCGGCCGCCAGCTCGGCAAGCCGCCCGGTCAGCTCCCGCCGGGACTGGGCCAGCAGCCCCAGTGTCGTCGGCGCGGTCGCCAGCAGCAACGACAGCAGGCCGGCCAGGACCGTGGCGGCCGGTTCCCAGTCGACGTGGCCCAGCCAGGGCCACGGGAAGAAGGACACGACGGCGACGGCGGCCGCGCATCCGGCGACGATCGCGCGCCGCCGCTCACCGGCCGCGACGGTGTAGAGCGCCGCCATGGGCGCCAGCCACATGTAGCCCAGCGACAGGGCCGGCAGGGTGACCGCGAACACCGGCAGCGGCAGCCGGCGGCGCAGCGCGAGCGCGCCCGCGGCGACGCAGCCGGCGGTGAGCGCGTAGGGCCCGCCCATGGAGCGGGTGGCCCATGCCTCGACCGCCGTGAGGGCGACCAGCGCGCTGTCCAGGGCGACCGGCCGCCACCGCCACTTCACCCGGTGTCCTCCGCGACCAGGCCGGCGCGGTGTGCCAGCAGGGCCGCGCGCACCCGGTTGGGCACATCGAGCTTGCGCAGCAGCGCCTGTACGTGGTCCTTCACCGTCGCCAGGGTGATGTGCAGCCGCCCGGCGATCTCCGCGTTCGGCAGCCCGGCGGCGACCAGCCGCAGCACCTCCCGCTCGCGGTCGGTGAGCCGGGCCAGCGCCGCCGCGTCCTCGGCCGGCACCGCGGGCCGTGAGGTGTCGAGGTAGCCGTCGACGACGGCGCGACCGACGGTCGGCGTGAGAACGGTGCCGCCGCGGGCCAGCACCCGAACGGCGTCGATGAGTGTGCCGGCGGCCGTGTCCTTGAGCAGGAAACCGGTCGCGCCCCCGCGCATCGCGGCGGAGATGTGGCCGCTGGTGTCGAAGGCGGTGAGCATCGCCACCGCCGGAGGGTCCGGCAGCGCCCGTACGGCCCGCAGCACGGTGAGACCGTCCGGGTCTGGCATGACGGCGTCCAGGAGCACCAGGTCCGGCGCGGCGTCGCGGATTGCCGTGACGGCGGCCCGGCTGTCGCAGTCGACGACCACGCTGATGTCGCCCGCGGACTCCAGGATCTGTCGCAAAGCAGTCCTGACCAGCGCTTCGTCATCGACGATTGCCACTCGTACCACCGTAGTCGCGCCTCTCTCCGGATGTGCCTGGTCTCCACTCGTGGGAGGAGACCCATCTCCGCCCCTGGGACGATTCCGCGGGCGGCGTCGGACCGGCAGAATCGATCGTGATCGTAACGAGCGGCGTGAAGCGTCGCATGTCGCGGTCCGCACGGGGGACAGGGGACTTACGGGGAGACCACGGGGGAGCCATGACGTCTGCCGACAGCACCCACGCGCGGGCGGTCCGACGGCGGGCCCACGTCGGCCGGCCGGGCCGGTGCGCGGGCGCCGGGCCGGTGTTCACCGCCTGGCATCTCATACGCGGCTGAGGGCGGCGCCGGCACCCCGCCGGGCTCAGGACTGCGGTTCGAGGCCCGCCGCGTCCAGGAGGTAGGCGGTCATCGGGTCGTAGAACCGCGGATCGACGACGTGATCGTCGAGCGGGATGGTGACGGAGAGCGTGCCTTCCGCCTCGCCGACGAAGAGCGCGGGGTCGTTGCAGTCGGCGTAACCGATCGTGTCGATACCGCGCTGGCCCGCGCATCCGGCCCAGCCGTGGTCGGCGACGACGAGGTCCGGCAGGGGCTCTCCGCGCTCCTGGAGGGCGTTCAGAATGGCCGCCATGGGCGCCGGGGAGTGGGTGTGCCAGAGTGTGGCGCCGCGTTCCAGCATCGCGACGTCGCAGAACTGGAAGACCCCGCCCTCGTCCGCGCTCAGGCCGCCCGGGATCCGGACGATCTCGCAGCCGGCCGCGCGCATGGCGGCGGCTGTCTTGCGGTGGACATCGAGCAGCCCGCCGGGGTGGCCGGTCGCGAAGAGCACGCGCTGTCCCCCGTCCACGGCCTTGCGCAGCCGGGTGGCCGCGCGGTCCAGTCCGTCGATGGTCAGCTCCGGGTCGATCGTGTCCTGCCCCGCGCGCCGCGCCGGATCGTCATCGACCCCGCAGCGCTCGGCCATCACCGCGAGTACGTCCTGCTCGTCCGTCCACCGGTCACCCAGCTCCAGCCCGAACCAGAAGTATCTGTCCCCCTGGGCGAGCTTGCGGTAGTGCGACAGGTTGTTCTCGCGGGGAGTGGCGACATCGCCGGCTATGCGGGTGCGCACGAGATGCTCGACGAGGGACTGGCGGGACGGTGCGGTGACGAAGGACATACGTCCATTGTCCCGTGCCCCCGGACGGGCGTGCGGGGAGCATCCGATCGACGCCGAGGTGTGACCTGCTGCCGCGCCGTCAGAACCAGCGCAGCGCGAACCACAACTCCATACGGGTGTCGGGATCGTCCAGATCGGTCTCCAGGAGCGCCGCCGCCCGGGCGATCCGCTGGCGCACCGTGTTGCGGTGCACCTGGAGGGCCACGGCCGTGCGGTCCCAGCTGCCGTGCAGGGAGAGCCAGGTGCGCAGGGTCTCCAGGAGGGCCGCCGAGCCCGCGATCGGTGCGAGCACCGTCCGGGCGTGCTCGCGGGCCTCGTCGGGGGAGACCAGCCCGGCCACCCCCGTCCCACCCCCGCCGTGCCGGGCCAGGGCGGAGCGCTTGGCCACCGCCCTGCGCAGCGCGCCCGCGGCCTGGGCGTCGCCGGCCGGCAGCTCGGACGGGTTCACCGTGCCGCTCACCCCGAGTGTCCACCCGGGCTGGGCCGGCACCTCGCGCCCGGCGGGCAGGAGCAGCCTCACGGTGCCGGTGCCGGTGCCGGTGCCGGTGCCGGTTTCGGTTTCGGTTTCGGTGTCTGGGCCTGCGCCTGCGCATGGCTGCGTGTCGATCAGGGCGGTGCCCAGCGCGGCGCCGAGCGCGGCCGCCGCCAGTGGCTCGGCGGCCGAACCGCGGCGCAGGGCGTGGACGACCGTCCATCCCGCTTGCGGCCCCAGGAGCGGGGCCGCCTCCTCGGCCGACCCGCCGAGGAGCAGCCTGACCAGGGCGGCCGACCGCCCGGCCTCCGCCGTCCCCAGATGCGGACCGGTGAGCAGCGAGAGCAGGACAGCGGCGACGTTCGCGATGGTGTGGTCGGAGGGATCGCGCCGCTCGGTGACGACCACGAGCGTCGGCCGCTCGCTGGGGGCGCCGCCCACGAGGGCGTAGGCCGCCAGCTGCATACCGGCGACCGTGTCGGTGGCGGTCGCCGGGGCCGGGCTGAGTGCACCGGCCAGCCGGCTCGCGGCGTCGCGGACCTCGGCGGCGGGGGTGGTGCCGGCGGCGTACAGCTCCTCGCCCCCCGGTGAGATCAGGGCCGCCCAGCCGGCCACCCGCCGGGCGAGCCTGCGCAGCACGGCAGGCACCGGATCGGGGCGGGCGGCAGCGGCGGCCAGAGACTGCTGGGCCTCGGTGACGCGGCGCAGTTCGTGATGCCGGGCCTCGGCCATGGCCTGCCAGACCGCGCGGGCCACAGCGGTGAAGGGAGTGCGGGGCGGGACCTCCACCAGGGGCAGCCCGTGGCGGTCACAGGCGGCGATCAGCGCACGGGGCGTCTCGTCGTGCACGGGGGCGAGGCCGAAGCCGAGCGCCGCCGCACCCGCCTCGACCGTCCGCGCGACATAGCGGTCGAGGTAGGCGCCGGAATCCGCCGCCGAAGGGAAGTGGACCCCCGCGGTGAGCAGCAGTTCGCCGCCCAGCAGATAGGGGACCGGATCCTCCATCTCGCTGGTGTGCACCCAGCGGACGGGGACGTCCTCGTCCGGCCCGGCCACCTGGCGCAGGCCGAGGTCGGCGCGGGCCAGCAGTCCGGACAGCGGTACGGCCGGGGTCGGCGGCCCGGGAGACTGGGCGTGAGGCATGTGCGTTCCATCCACTCTGCCTGCTACGGGTGGATGGAACGTACGCTTCAGTGACCTCTTCCGGCAACTTATGGTCAACAAACGGAACGGATGCGATTCGGGCGAGCGGACGGAGGACGGCCCATGGCTGTCGACTACGCGGTGATCGTGGTCTACCTGGCCGGCATGCTGGCCATGGGCTGGTGGGGTATGCGCCGCGCCAGGTCCAAGAGCGACTTCCTGGTCGCGGGCCGCCGCCTCGGCCCGGCCATGTACTCCGGCACGATGGCGGCGATCGTCCTCGGCGGCGCCTCCACCATCGGTGGTGTGGGCCTGGGGTACCGGTACGGCCTGTCCGGCGCCTGGATGGTGTTCTCCATCGGCCTCGGACTGCTGGCCCTGAGCGTCTTCTTCTCGGCGTGGATCGCCCGCCTGAGGGTCTACACCGTCTCGGAGATGCTCGATCTGCGCTACGGCGGCTCCGCCGGGGTCATATCCGGCGTGGTCATGTGGGCATACACGCTGATGCTCGCGGTGACCTCGACGATCGCGTACGCGACCATCTTCGACGTCCTCTTCGGCATGGACCGCACACTCGCGATCATCCTCGGTGGGGCCATCGTGGTCGCCTACTCCGCACTCGGCGGGATGTGGTCGATCACGCTCACCGACATGGTGCAGTTCGTGGTCAAGACGATCGGTGTGCTGCTGCTCCTGCTGCCGATCGCGGTGGTCAGGGCGGGCGGCTTCGCCGAGATGAAGGCGCAGCTGCCGGCCGAGTACTTCGCGCCGCTCGGCATCGGCGGCCAGACGATCTTCACCTATGTGCTGATCTACACCTTCGGCATGCTGATCGGACAGGACATCTGGCAGCGGGTCTTCACCGCCCGCAGCGACAAGGTCGCCAAGCTCGGCGGCACGGTCGCCGGCGTCTACTGCCTGGTCTACGCGCTGGCCGGCGCGGTCATCGGCTCGGCGGCCAGGGTCCTCTACCCGAAGCTGGGCGCGGCCGACGACGCCTTCGCGACGATCGTCAAGGACGCGCTGCCCGTGGGCGTCCGCGGGCTGGTGCTGGCCGCGGCGCTGTCAGCGGTCATGTCGACCTCGTCCGGTGCGCTGATCGCCTGCGCGACGGTCGCGAACAACGACATCTGGGCGCGGTTGCGCGGCGCCGGCACCGGCGAGCGCGAGGACCACGACGAGGTGCGGGGCAACCGCGTCTTCATCCTGCTCATGGGCATCGCCGTCATCTGTACCGCCATCGCCCTGAACAACGTGGTCGAGGCCCTGACGGTCGCGTACAACCTTCTCGTCGGCGGACTGCTGGTGCCGATCCTCGGAGGTCTGCTGTGGAAGCGCGGCACTGCGTCCGGCGCCCTGTCGTCGGTCGTGGTCGGCGGCGCCGCCGTCGTCGGACTGATGGTCTGGAAGGGCATCCTGGCCAATGAGCCCGTCTACTACGGCCTGCTGGCCTCGCTCGCCGCGTACGTCGCCGTGAGCCTGGCGACCCGGCCCACCGACGCCGCCGTCCTCGCCGTCTGGCGTGAGCGGCTCGCCGGACGTGCCGCCGCCCCGGCGGAAGCCCCGGCCCCGGCCCAGATCTGAATCCGTCAACCACCCAGGCGCAACGAGGCGCACGAAGGAAGGCAGTCACCATGAGCAGCACCGAGCAGCCGCGCGGCCCCGTCGACTCGTCCCGTATCCCGCGGTACGCCGGGCCCGCCACGTTCGCCCGGCTGCCCCGCCTCGACGAGGTCGGCAGCGCCGACGTGGCGGTGGTCGGGGTGCCGTTCGACAGCGGCGTGTCCTACCGGCCCGGCGCCCGCTTCGGCGGCAACGCCATCCGGGAGGCCAGCCGGCTGCTGCGCCCGTACAACCCCGCGCAGGACGCCTCGCCCTTCGCGCTCGCCCAGGTCGCGGACGCCGGTGACATCGCGGCCAACCCGTTCAACATCAACGAGGCCGTCGAGACGGTCCAGGCCGCGGCCGACGATCTGCTCGGCACCGGCGCCCGCCTCATGACGCTGGGCGGCGACCACACCATCGCCCTGCCGCTGCTGCGCGCCGTCGCCCGCCGGCACGGCCCGGTCGCCCTGCTGCACTTCGACGCCCACCTGGACACCTGGGACACCTACTTCGGCGCCGAGTACACCCACGGCACGCCGTTCCGCCGGGCCGTCGAGGAGGGCATCCTCGACACCTCCGCCCTGTCCCACGTCGGCACCCGCGGCCCGCTGTACGGCAAGCAGGACCTCACCGACGACGAGAAGATGGGCTTCGGCATCGTCACCTCCGCCGACGTCATGCGGCGCGGCGTCGACGAGGTGGCCCAGCAGCTGCGCGAGCGTGTCGGGGACCGGCCGCTCTACATCTCCATCGACATCGACGTCCTCGACCCCGCCCACGCCCCCGGCACCGGCACCCCCGAGGCCGGCGGGCTGACCTCCCGCGAACTGCTGGAGATCCTGCGCGGGCTCGCCTCCTGCAACCTGGTCTCCGCCGATGTCGTCGAGGTCGCCCCGGCGTACGACCACGCCGAGATCACCTCGGTGGCGGCGTCCCACACCGCGTACGAGCTGACCACGATCATGTCCCGCCAGATCGCGGCGGGCCGCGCGTGAACCCCGGCCACGAGCGCAACGGCGGCGACCTGGTCGTCGAATCGCTGACGGCGCTCGGCGCGTCGACCGTCTTCGGCCTGCCCGGACAGCACGCGCTGGGCGCCTTCGACGCGCTGCGCCGCTCGGAGCTGACCTATGTCGGGCTCCGGGTGGAGAACAACGCGGGCTTCGCCGCCGATGCCTTCGCCCGCGTCACCGGCCGGCCCGCGCCGCTGCTGGTGTCGACCGGGCCCGGAGCCCTGATGACGCTGGCCGCGCTCCAGGAGTCGGCCGCCGCGTCGGCCCCGGTGCTGGCCATCGGCAGCCAGGTCCCGGTGGCGGGCCTGGGCGGCGGCCGGCACGGCTATCTGCACGAACTGGCCGACCAGAAGGCGTCGTTCCGCGACATCGTCAAGTCCGTGCACACCGTACGTACCGCGTCCCAGATCCCGTCGGCCATCGCCGCCGCCTGGGAGTCCGCGGCCACCGTGCCGTACGGGCCGGTCTGGGTCGAGATCCCCCAGGACGTCCTGCTGGCCCCGGTCACCGTCCCGCCGGTCACCGCGCTGCGCGCCGAGCCCCGTCCGCTGGAGCCGCGCCCCGAGCTGCTCGCCGAGGCCGCGAGGCTGCTGTCGGGGGCCCGTCGGCCGGTGATCCTGGCCGGTGGCGGCGTCGTACGGTCCGGGGCCGAAGCGGAGCTCCTGGCGCTGGCCGAGAGGCTGGACGCGCCGGTGGCCTCGACCTTCGGCGGCAAGGGCGCGTTCCCCTGGGAGCACCCGCTGTCGCTGCGGTCCTGGCTGGAGGACCGGCACACCACCGAGTTCCTCGAAGAGGCCGACGTCCTGCTCGTTGTCGGCTCCGGCCTCGGCGAGCTGAGCTCGAACTACCACTCCTTCCGCCCGCGCGGCCGGGTCGTCCAGATCGAGGCCGACCTCGGCAAGCTGGAGTCCAACCACCCCGCACTCGGCATCCACGCCGACGCCCGAACGGCGCTGGCCGCGCTCCGCGACCTCACCGGCCCCCGTACCCCCGGCGGCGCGGTCAAGGACGCCGCCGAGCTGCTGGCCCGGGTACGGGACCGTATCGACGGCCAGGACCTCGGCCTGGAGCAGCGGATACTCGCCGATGTGCGCGAGGCACTCCCGCAGGACAGCCCCAGCTTCTGGGACATGACGATCCTCGCCTACTGGGCCTGGTCCGCGTGGCCCGGACCGATGCACTCCGCCCAGGGTGCCGGCGGCCTGGGCTACGGCTTTCCCGCCGCCCTGGGCGCCGCCGCCGCCGACCCCGCGAAGCCCGTGCTCGCCGTCTCGGGAGACGGCGGCGCCATGTACTCGATAGCGGAGCTCGCCACGGCCCGGCAGTACGGACTGCCCGTCACCTGGCTGATCGTCGACGACGGCGGCTACGGCATCCTGCGCGAGTACATGACCGACGCCTTCGGCGAGGCCACCGCCACCGAACTGGCCCGGCCCGACTTCGTCGCACTCGCCGGGTCCTTCGGGGTCCCGGCGGTCCGTACGACACCGGAGTCGCTGCGCGAGGACCTGGCCGAGGCACTCGCGGCCCCGGGCCCGTCGGTCGTCGTACTCCCGGCGCTGCTGCGGATGTTCGCGCCCACGCACGTTCACCGGTAGGTCGCCGCCACGCAAGCGGGCCGCATGCGCAGGGGCCTACGGTGTCCGTCATGCGCATGCGGACCGCACTTGTGTGTGTCACCGCCGGACTCGCGGTGATCAGCTGTACCACCACAGCCCGGGTCGAGGCCCACCCGGCCGCGACAAACGCCTGCTCGTCGGCGGTGAGCATCAGCGGCTTCTCCGACGCACTCGACAAGACGACCTTCGAAGACACCTACGTGGGCAATCTGTCCGCGCTCGCAGTCGACACCGACGGCACGACAGCGGCACTGTCCGACCGGTCCTCGCTCTTCGGCCTGGACGCCAGGACCCACCGGCCCGTACGTGTCGTGCAGCTGGCCGACGAGACCGGGACCGCGCTGGACTCCGAGGCGCTGGTCGTCGACCAGGACGGCACCCGGCTCGTCACCGACGAGACCGCCCCCGCCGTCCGCCGCTACGACCGCTCCGGCACGCTCGTCGGCCGGCTGCCCGTCCCCGCCGCCCTGCTGGTCGCCCCCGCCGGCCGCGCCACCAAGAACCTCACCTTCGAAGGTCTTGCCCTCCAGCCCGGCGGCCGCACCCTGATCGCCTCGATGGAGGGTGCGCTCTCCGGCGACAGCAGCGACATCGTGCGCCTCCAGACCTGGCGGCGGCACAGTTCCAAGAGCGCTTTCCGGCCCGCCGAGCAGTACGGATACCGCGTCGGCACCGGACTGGGCATCTCCGAGATCGCCGCGGCCGGGGACGGCCGCCTGCTCGTCCTGGAACGGGGCTACACCTCCGGCGTCGGCAACACCGTCCGCCTCTACCTCGCCGACCCCCGTCACGCCACCGACACCGGCGGCACCGAGGACCTCACCGGACAGGACGACGTCCGACTGGTCCGCAAGACCCTCCTCGCCGACATCGCGGACTGCCCGTCGCTGGGCGCCACCGCCCAACAGCCCCAGCCCAACCCCCTGCTCGACAACATCGAGGGCCTCGCCGTCACCGGCCGCTCGTCCGGCGGCGCACTGCGGCTGCTCCTGGTCAGCGACGACAACCAGAGCACCGCCCAGACCACCCGGCTGTACTCGCTGACCGTCCGGCTGCCCCGCCGCCTGCCCTAGGCCCTGTCCGACAAATCCCGCCTGTCCCGCGACGCTCCCCCCACCCGGCGGTGGCCGGGGGAGCCGCGGGACCCGCCCTCCGGGCGGCCGGCGCTATTGGTGAGACAGGGCCTGGCGTCCACAGCTGTCCACAGCTGTCCGCGGCAATCCACAGTTATCCACAGGCCTAGGTCCATGGACCGGCCGATGTCGGACCTCTGCCCTAGTTTTGTTGCAGCAGGATGAAATCCGCACGCCAGGGCGTTGCCACATGCTGCGGTGACGGGCTTACAGAGCGGGAGGATCCGGGTGGCGGCGAAGGGCAGTGACGAGGGCGGCAGCCAGGGCTGGCTGCGGAGGCTGATCGCGTACAGCTGGCGGTACCGCCGCAATGTGCTGCTGGCGCTGGGCGCGTCGCTCGGCGGCATGGCTGTCACGGCGCTGGTGCCCCTGGTGCCGAAGGTGATCATCGACGACGTGATCGTGGCGCACGACCGCCCGCTCGCGCCATGGGCGGTCCTGCTGATCACGGCCGCCCTCGTCGTCTACGGGCTGACGTATGTCCGCCGCTTCTACGGAGGGCGGCTCGCCCTCGACGTGCAGCACGACCTGCGAACCGACATGTTCCGGTCGCTGACCCGGCTGGACGGTGCCCGGCAGGACGAGCTGAACACCGGGCAGGTGGTCGGGCGGGCGACGAGCGATCTCCAGCTGATCCAGGGACTGCTGTGGATGTGGCCCATGATGCTGGGCAATCTGCTGCTGTTCGTGATGTCGCTGGTCGTGATGCTGGTCCTGTCGCCTCTGCTCACCGTCATAGCGCTGGCAGTCGCCCCCGCCCTGTGGTTCCTGGCCGACCGCAGCCGCGGCAAGCTCTTCCCCGCCACCTGGTACGCGCAGGGACAGGCGGCGGCCGTCGCCGGGATCGTGGAGGGGTCGGTCACCGGGGTCCGGGTCGTCAAGGGCTTCGGGCAGGAACAGCAGGAGATGGCCAAGCTGGAGAGCGTCAGCGGAAAGCTGTTCGCCGGCCGGCTGCGCACCATCAGACTGAACGCCCGCTACAGCCCCGCCCTCCAGGCCGTGCCCGCGTTCGGCCAGGTCGGCATGCTGGCCCTGGGAGGCTGGATGGCCACCCGCGGCCAGATCAGCCTGGGCACCTTCGTGGCTTTCTCGACCTACCTGGCCCAGCTCACCGGGCCCGTCCGGATGCTCACCATGATGCTCACCGTCGGCCAGCAGGCCCGCGCCGGCGTGGAACGGGTGCTGGAGCTCATCGACACCGAACCCACGCTCGCCGAGGGCTCGCGAGCGCTGCCGCGCGAGGCCCCGGCGACGGTGGAGTTCGACCATGTCAGCTTCGGCTACGACCCCGAACGCCCGGTGCTCGACGACCTGTCGCTGCGGATCGAGCCGGGCGAGACCGTCGCCGTCGTCGGGGCCTCCGGCAGCGGCAAGTCGACGGTGTCGCTGCTGCTGCCCCGCTTCTACGACGCCACCGGCGGCGCGGTGAAGGTCGGCGGCGAGGATGTCCGCGACCTCACCTTCGACTCACTGCGCGACGCCATAGGGCTGGTGCCCGAGGACAGCTTCCTCTTCTCCGACACCGTCCGTGCCAACATCGCCTACGGCCACCCGGACGCCACGGACGAGCAGGTCCTCACCGCCACCCGGCATGCGCAGGCCCACGAGTTCATCGCCAACCTGCCCAACGGCTACGACACCGTCGTCGGCGAGCAGGGACTCACCCTCTCCGGCGGCCAGCGGCAGCGGATCGCCCTCGCCAGGGCCATCCTCACCGACCCGCGCCTGCTCCTCCTGGACGACGCCACCTCCGCCGTCGATGCCCAGGTCGAGGCGGACATCCATGACGCACTGCGCGAGGTCATGGCCGGCCGCACCACCCTTCTGATCGCCCACCGCCGCTCCACCCTCGCCCTGGCCGACCGCATCGCCGTCCTGGAGGCCGGACGGCTGGAGGACTTCGGCACCCACGACGAACTCCAGGCGCGCTGTCCGCTCTACCGGCGGCTGCTCACCGACCCGGACGAGCTCGGCGCGGATGTGGTCACCCACGACCCGGCCGGGGTCGTCGCCCTCCGGCAGGCACCTGCCCCCACCGAGGGCGGCATCACCGCGGAGCTGTGGCCCGAGGACCGCCGCGAGACGGCGGCCGGACGGGCCACCGACAGCGGCGCCGGGGCAGCGGCGGCGACCGCCGCACGCGGCGGCCCCGGCAGCATGGCCGCTGCCATGGCCGGGATGCCCGCCACCCCCGATCTGCTGGCCAAGGTCGCCGCGCTGCCGCCCGCCGACGACGTCCCGGAGGTCGACGAGGCCGAGGCCCGTACCGCCGAACAGGACTTCGGTCTGCGCAGCCTGCTCCGCGGCTTCCGCCGACCGCTGCTGTTCAGCCTGTTCCTGGTCGCCGTCGACGCGATCGCGGGGCTGCTGCTGCCGATCCTGATCCGGCACGGCATCGACTCCGGCGTCCGGCAGGCAGCGCTGGGCGCGGTCTGGGCCGCCTCGTTGCTGGGTCTGCTGATCGTCATCGGCCAGTGGGCCGCCCAGTGGGGCTCCACCCGGCTCACCGGCCGCACCGGCGAACGCATCCTCTACACCCTCCGCGTCAAGATCTTCGCGCACCTGCACCGGCTCGGACTCGACTACTACGAGCGTGAGCTGAGCGGCCGCATCATGACCCGGATGACCACCGATGTCGACGCCCTGTCGACCTTCCTGCAGACCGGTCTGGTCACCGCGCTCGTCAGCCTGCTGACCTTCTTCGGGATCCTCGTCGCGCTGCTCGCCATCGACGTACAGCTCGCGCTGATGGTGTTCGCGACACTGCCTGTCCTCGCCGTCACCACCTGGGTCTTCCGCCGCAAGTCCGTCAAGGCCTACGAACTGGCCCGTGAACGGGTCAGCGTGGTCAACGCCGACCTCCAGGAGCATGTCGCCGGACTGCGCATCGTGCAGGCGTTCCGCCGCGAGGAGGGCGGCGCCGAGCGCTTCTCCGACCGCAGCGACGCCTACCGGCAGGCCCGGCTGCGCGGGCAGTTCCTGATCTCCGTCTACTTCCCGTTCGTCCAGTTCCTGTCCAGCGTGGCAGCCGCCCTGGTGCTGATCGTCGGCGCCAACCGGGTCACCGCGGGCACGCTGAGCGCGGGCGCCCTCGTCGCCTATCTGCTCTACATCGACCTGTTCTTCTCGCCGGTCCAGCAGCTGTCCCAGGTCTTCGACGGCTACCAGCAGGCGTCGGTCTCCCTCGGCCGGATACGCGAGCTGCTGCACACCCCGACGGCGACCCCGGTCGCCGACACCCCGCGCGAGGTCGGCGAGTTCCGAGGCGAGATCACCTTCGACGACGTCCACTTCCGTTACGCGCAGGACTCCGCGGAGGCTCTGACCGGGGTCTCCGTGCACATACCCGCCGGGCAGAGCGTCGCCTTCGTCGGGGAGACGGGCGCGGGCAAGTCGACACTCGTCAAGCTGGTCGCCCGCTTCTACGACCCGACCGGCGGCACGGTCCTGGTCGACGGGCACGACATCCGCGACCTCGACCTCACCGGCTTCCGGCGCAGGCTCGGCGTCGTACCGCAGGAGCCGTATCTGTTCGCCGGGACGGTGCGCGACGCCATCGCGTACGGGCGGATGGACGCCACCGACGCCGAGGTCGAGGCCGCCGCGAGGGCGGTCGGCGCGCACGAGATGATCGCGACGCTCGACGGTGGCTTTCTGCACACCGTGGCCGAGCGCGGGCGCAATCTCTCCGCCGGTCAGCGGCAGTTGATCGCCCTGGCCCGCGCCGAGCTGGTCGACCCCGACATCCTGCTGCTCGACGAGGCCACCGCCGCCCTCGACCTCGCGACCGAGGCGTTGGTCAACCAGGCCGCCGACCGCCTCGCGGCGCGTCGCACCACGCTGGTGGTCGCCCACCGGCTCACCACGGCCGCCCGGGCCGACCGCGTGGTCGTCCTCGACCACGGCCGGGTCGTGGAGGACGGCACACATGACGAACTGCTGGCGCGGGACGGTCGCTACGCCTCCCTGTGGCGGACCTTCGTCGGCGAGGACGAGAACAAGGAGGCGGTGGCCTAGCGGCCGCCGGAGACGCCGCCGGCCACGAGGTCACCGTCCGGCGGGTCACAGCCGGCGGCCGCAGCCGACCCCCGCCGACCCCAGGCCCACGTAGAGCGCCGTCCCGGCCGGGCAGCCGGGGCGCTTACCGGCCACGGAGTCGATCCGGTACTGCGGCTTGCGCTTGCGCGAGCCGTCACAGGGCGTCTCGCGCACCTCGCCCTCGCGGGAGGTGTAGACGCAGTCGCCGGTGACGGTGCGGGGGCCGCCGCCCTCGCCCGGGTCACCGGGGTGGGGCGGGTCGAGGTTGCGCATACAGGCGTAGCCCCGGGGACGGCCGGCCGAGACGGTAAGGACGAAGTCCGTACTCCCGGGGCAGCGGTCGCCGGCGCGGGAGACGGCGGACGGGAGCGCCGGGACGGACGGAGTGGGCGAGGCCGGCAGCAGCCCGTACAGCCGGTACAGGACGCGGGCGGTCGCCGCCGGGTCGGAGCAGTCGTCCTCGCGGAACGCGCCGACCGGGTCGGCGGTCGCGCACTCGCCCTTGGAGAGGAAGACCCCGTCGTCCCGCGCGGTCCGCGAAGGACTGCCGGAAGCCTTTCGGGGCGGGGGGTCGGCGCCGTCGGCACTCGCCGTGCAGCCGGACACCAGCGGCCCGCACAGCAACAGCACGGTCAGCGGCAGGGCCGCCCGCCGCGTCCGACCGGAAAATGCATAAATGCGCATGACCGCCCCTCAATGCGTCCCCCGGGGGCATATGCGCGGCAGCACCCCTTTCGTGAGGATAGGGCTTCGGGCCGGACCGCGTCAGGGCGTTCCCGAGGTCACGCTCATGAGGTCAGGTGGACAGCAGACGTCCGGCGACGGCGATCACGGCCGCGTAGTGCTGTGCCCGGATGCAGCGGATGCCCTCGTCCCCGGTCGGCACCGCGCTCACCGCCCCCCGTCCGGGGCCGATCAGCAGAGCCGCGCCGGTGGGCCTGCAGCCGGACAGCAGGTAGGCCATGCGCCGTTCGCCGCTGCGCACCGGGGGGCGGGCGGCGAGCTGCTTGCGCACGGTGGCGGCGCCACGCCGCGGCAATTGGCTCAGGAACCTGTCGAGGTCACCCGCCCCGGTGACGTCGGTGCCGGCGTCGTCACCGGCGGTCCGGCCCGGGGCCGTGTCCAGCCGGGTGAAGGCCATGGTTTTCCCGGGACCCGGGGGATCGGCCCGCTCGTCGGCCTCCTGCGCGAAGCGCGGACGGTCCGGCAGCTGCCCGCGCGGCACTTCGAAGACCGTCACCACATGGTTGGCCGCGAAACACTCCGTGGGCGGCCTCGGCTGGTCGACCCCGAGGGCCAGCCGCTTCGAGGCGTCAAGAGCGAGTACGGCGTCGGTGGCCGCGCTGCAGCCCGTCGTCCTCGACCAGCCCACCAGCACCGTGCGCGAGAAGTCGGTCTTCGCCGCCCGAGTGGCGATCTCCTCGGCGATCTCCGGCGCCGTTTGCGCGAAGTAGCCCGGGAACCGTGCCAGGTCGCTCTCGCTGTCGAGCACGGTGTGCACGTCGGGGACGCCGTGCACGGTCGTCGCGAACTCGATCCGGCGGAATCCCGCAGCGGCCGGGGAGGAGGACGGACCGCCACCGGCGCTGTCGGAGGGGGGCGCGCCCGCTGCGGGCTGCTGCCGGCCGCAGGCGGCGGAGAGGGTTGTCAGCGACGCGGCCAGCAGCGCCACCGACACCGCTCTGCGAAGGCTCACCAGCAGCATGCGGGTTGGACGGGGACGACTCGCTGTCGGTTCCATGCGGCCCATGGCCCCATGGTCGGCCATCAGCCGCCCTCCGGCCTCCAATGCGCCCGCAACACGCGCACCGCCTCGGTGATCGCCGGGCGCCTCGCCGCACCCGTACGCCACACGGCGTACAGTCGCCGCACCGGCATCGGCTCCAGCGGGACCACCACCACGCCGTCGGGCAGCGGCCCGCGTCCGAGCCGGGGCACCAGTGCGATGCCGATGCCGGCCGCGAGCAGCGCCAACTGCGTGCGGTACTCGGCCACCTGGAAGGCCAGCTCCGGCTCGGTGCCCGACTCGCGCAGCGTCCGCACCAGCCAGTCGTGGCAGACCGTCCCCGGCGGCTGGCAGATCCACCGCTCGTCGGCCAGGTCCTCGCGTACGACGTGACCGCGCGACGCCAGCCGGTGCCCGGCCGGTACCAGCACGTCGCAGCGGTCGTCGCCGATCACCGCCCGCTCCAGCCCATCGGGAGAGGGAAGCGGCGCGATGTCCCAGTCGTGGGCCACCGCCAGATCCACCACGCCCCGCGCCACCAGGTCCACCGAGAGATGAGGGTCGACCTCCATCAGGCGCAGTTCCAGGGACGGATGGGCCGCGGTGAGCTCGGCCAGCACCCCGGGCAGCAGCCCGCAGGCGGCGGTCGGGAAGGCTGCCATCGTCAGACGTCCGGCGGGCCGCCCGCGCTGTTCCTCCAGCGCGACCTCCGCCTCCTCCACGATCGACATCAGCTGCTGCGCGGTCGCGACCAGCAACTGTGCGGCGTCGGTCAGCGCGACCCCGCGCCCACGCCGCTCCAGCAGCCGCGTCCTGGTCTCCCGCTCCAGCTTGGAGATCTGCTGCGACACCGCGGACGGCGTGTATCCCAGCGCCGTCGCGGCGGCGCCCACCGAGCCGTGCGCGTGCACCGCGTGCAGGGCGCGCAGGCGGGCCAGATCGAGCATCGGCTCATCACCACCATGTAGCAGACGTAAATCCAACGGTGCAGAAATCATCGCTGGTGCTGAACACTACGCCACGGCGAAGCTGGGTCCCATGAGATCGTCCGCCGTCCCGCGCCCAGCCGCCCGCCGCCCCGACCGTCCCGCCGCCGGCCCTGCCGCGATGCGCCCCGCCCACCTCGCGCTCGCCGTCCTCGTGGCGGCCCTGTGGGGCATCAACTTCGTCGTCATCGACGTCGGGCTCGACCACTTCCCGCCGCTGCTCTTCTGCGCACTGCGCTTCCTGGTCGCCGCCGTACCGGCCGTCTTCTTCGTTCCCCGCCCCAAGGTCGCCCTGCGCTGGATCGTCTCCGTCGGACTCACCCTCGGTGTCGCCAAGTTCGGCCTGCTCTTCATCGGGATGAACCAGGGCATGCCGGCCGGCCTGTCCTCCCTCGTTCTCCAGATCCAGGCCGTCTTCACCGCGTTGCTGGCCATCACGCTGCTGGGCGAACGCCCCGGCCGGGCCCGCCTGGCCGGTATGGCCGTGGCCTTCGGCGGCATCGTGCTGGCGGCCGTCGACGAAGGAGCCTCCGGCCCGCTCGGCGCCTTCGCCCTGGTCATCGCGGCCGCCGCCTTCTGGGGTGTGTCCAACGTCCTCACCCGCAAGGCCGCCCCGCCCGACGCCCTCAGCTGGATGGTGTGGGTCAGCATGGTGCCCCCGCTGCCGCTGTTGGTCCTCTCCCTGCTCTTCGAGGGCCCCGGCGCCGACCTCGAAGCCCTGAGCGGCCTGGACTGGAGCGGCGCCGGAGCCATCGTCTACGTCGCCTGGGTCACCACGGTCTTCGGCTTCGGCGTGTGGGGCTTTCTGCTGCGTACGTACGACGCCTCCGCGGTCGCCCCGTTCTCGCTGCTCGTGCCGGTGTTCGGCATGTCGTCGGCCGCGTTCCTGCTCGGTGAGGGCATCGGCCCGCTGCGCTGGGCCGCGGCCGTACTGCTGGTCGGTGGTGTCGCGGCGACGACGGTCAGGCCGAGTCGTCGAGCAGCCGCATCAGATACTCCCGGGCCGGCCCCAGCAGATCCGGAAGCTCCGCTGCCTGCGGATACCACCGCTTCTCGTACTCCCAGCACAGCCAGCCGTCCCACCCCTCGCGGCTGAGCTGCTCCACGGTCTCCGCCAGCGGCAGCACCCCCGCGCCCAGCGGCAGCGGAGTGGTGTCCTCGGCCGATGTGATGTCCTTGACCTGCACGTATCCGAGGTACGGGGCCAGTGCCTTGTACGAAGCCGCAGGCTGCTCTCCGCCCAGCCAGGTGTGCATCACGTCCCACAGCGCTCCCGCCCCGTGGTGTCCCACCAGGCCGAGGATCCGGGCCACGTCGCCACCCGTACGGTGCGAGTCGTGCGTCTCCAGGAGCAGCCGTACGCCCCGGTCGGCGGCGTACGGAGCCACCGCGGCGAGCCGCCGGGCGGCGATCGCGTCGCCGTCGGGACCGTCGGCTCCGGGAAAGACCCGCACATAGGAGGAGCCGAGATCGGCGGCGAGGTCCGCATGCGCACGCAGCGAAACGAGTACCGGCTCGTCGTCACCCGATGCCGCGGCCTTCGTGTACGAGGCGATGCCCGTGACCTCGACGCCGGCTGTACGGAAAGTGGTAGCCACCTCGGCCCGTTGAGCGGCCGTCAGCCCGGTGTGCACCGGTTCCTCGTCCGCCGCCGCACGCAGTTCCACGCCGTGGAAGCCGTGGTCGGCGGCGAGTTGGAGCACATCGCGGACGGGAAGAGCGGGCACACCGAGGGTCGAGAATGCGAGTTTCATCCTTCGGACGGTACAACACCCGCCCCGGCCCGGCGTTGCGCGAGGCTCCGCGCCGGGCCCGGGTCGGAGCCGGACCGGTTCCGGCCGTCAGCGTCGCGCGCGCAGCCGTCAGCGCTGCGTGCGCGGCGCGCCGGTGGAGGCCCGCACCATCAACTCGGTGCGGACGGTGGCCACTCCGCCCGGCGGGGGTGACTGGCGTCCCATGACCAGCCGCCCGGCCCGGGCCCCGGCCTCCTGGAGGGGGATCCGTACGGTCGTCAGCGCTGGCACGGCGTCGACGCTGAACGGCAGGTCGTCGAAGCCCGCGACGGACACGTCCTCGGGGATCCGCAGCCCCTGGTCGCGCAGCGCGGCGCAGACACCGAGCGCGACCGTGTCGTTGGCGGCGACCACCGCGGTGAGTCCGGGCTCCCGGCGCAGCAGTTCGAGCGCGGCGTCGTAGCCGGAGGACCGGTCGTAGTAGCCGTGCACGGTGAGCCGCTCCAGCTCGGCGGGGGAACCGCCGACGCCCGCCGCGGCCAGCGCGGCACGGTGGCCTTCGAGGCGGTGCCGGGTGGTGGTCCGCTCGGCGGGACCGGCCACGTACCCGATCGTGCGGTGGCCGAGTGCCAGGAGATGCTCGGTGAGTCGCTGCGCGCCCCCGCGGTTGTCGAAGGCCACGGTTATCACGGGCTCGGCCGTCGACTCCGCGAGCGGGGCGGGCAGCGGCTGCAGGGGCGGCCTTCCGCACAGCACGATCCGGGTGCCGGAGGCCGCGAGCCGGGCCAGCCGGCCGGCCACCGCGTCGGTGTGCTCGGTGCCCTCGACGGCGCCGCCGGTCAGGACGACGCCGGCCGCGCGCTGCCGCTCCAGCAGCGTCAGATAGTTCAGCTCGGCCTCGGCGGAGCCGCCGGTGTTGCAGACCACGGCGAGCTTGCCGCCCCCCGGCACGTCCGTCTCGCTGATCTCGCCCTGCACGGCGCTCGCGATCAGTCCGAAGAAGGGGTCGGCGACATCGTTGACCAGCACGCCCACCAGGTCGGAGGTGGCGGCGGCCAGGGCACGGGCATGCCCGTTCACCACGTAGTCGAGGTCCTCGACGGCCCGCAGCACCCGTTCCTTGGTGCTGCCTGCGACGGGGTAGTTGCCGTTCAGTACACGGGACACGGTCGCGGCGGACACTCCGGCACGCGCCGCGACGTCGGCCAGGGTCACTGCCATCTTTTCTGCATCCTTCGGGTCGTTCTCCCCCCGGGCCCTCCGCCCGTCGCGGCACATGCTCTCACCTAAGGGCTTGCAGATGATTAACGTGTTGCTTCTTGTTGCGGTGCTCGTTGGTGTGGCATGGGCGTATCGGAGGGGACGCGGTCTCAACTCGCTGGGAAGTTCGCGGTGTTGCTTCCGCATCTGGACGAGCGGCAGCGCCGTCTGGCGATAGGAGCTGAAGCCCAGGCTCTGGGTCATGGCGGGGTCCGGGCCGTGGCCTTGGCGGCGGGGGTCAGTGAGGTGACCGTCTCGAAGGGTGTGGCCGATTTGGAGTCGGGCCGCGCCCCGCTGGGGCGGGTGCGCCGGTCGGGTGGCGGCCGCAAGAAGCTCGCTGATCTGGACCCTGGGCTGCGGCCTGCGCTGATGGCCCTGGTCGAACCGGACGAGCGGGGGACCCGATGTCGCCGTTGCGGTGGACGACGAAGTCCACCCGTCGGCTGGCGGACGAGCTCACCCGGCAAGGGCACCGGGTGTCGGCTGACACCGTCGGTGACCTGCTGCGGGAGGAGGGCTTCAGTCTGCAGGGGAACGTCAAGACCCTGGAGGGGAAGCAGCACCCTGACCGGGACGCACAGTTCCACTACCTCAACGAGCAGGTCCGCGAGCACCGGGACGTGGGCGAGCCTGTGATCAGCGTGGACACGAAGAAGAAGGAACTGGTCGGCGAGTTCAAGAACAGCGGCCGTGAGTGGCAGCCTGCCGGCGAGGCGGTGCGGGTGAGCGTGCACGACTTCGCCGATCCTGAGCTGGGCAAGGCTGTCCCCTATGGAATCTATGACCTCGCGGCGAATGCCGGCTGGGTGAACGTGGGCTGTGACCACGACACCGCCGCCTTCGCGGTCGCCTCGATCCGACGCTGGTGGCACGGCCTGGGTCAGGACACCTACCCGCGGGCGTCACGGTTGCTGATCACCGCTGATGCCGGAGGTTCCAACGGCTACCGGACACGAGCCTGGAAGATCGAGCTGGCAGCCCTGGCCGCCGAGACCGGGCTGACGATCACCGTCTGTCACCTGCCGCCGGGCACGTCCAAGTGGAACAAGATCGAGCACCGGCTGTTCTCCCACATCACCATGAACTGGCGCGGCAGGCCCCTGACCAGCCATGAAGTCATCGTGCAGACCATCGCCGCGACCACCAGCCGCAGCGGCCTGCGCGTCCACGCGGAACTCGACACCGGAACGTATCCGACCGGTGTCCGGATCGGCGACGCGGACATGGCTGGCTTGCCACTGACCCGGCATGCCTTCCACGGCGACTGGAACTACGTCCTGCACCCCAGGCTCGCCGACACCTGCCAAGCCATCGAAGAGCAGGCGCCGACCAGCGGGTGGAACCCAGACTTCTTGTCCGATCCCGCGCTGACCGGGATGCTCCGGCAACAACTGGATGTGCTGACCCTCGCGCTGGCCGCCCTTCATGACGCCCAGCCCGGTGCCGGAATGGGGCGTCCGCCCAAACTGCCCTTCACCGAACAGGTCCTGGCCGCCGTGCTCCACCTGCGTCTCGGGCTGCCCGCAGAGCCCCTGGCTGTGCTGTTCGGCAGCAGCCGGGCCGCAGTGCACCGCACCTTCCACAAGATCAGGCGCTTGCTCCACCAGCACGGAACCGTCATCCCACCCGCGACGACCCCACCCGCCGAACTGGCCACCCTCCACGCGCGTGTACTCGCGCAGAGCAACCCACCCACCTGAAGATCAAAGCAACACATTAATCATCTGCAAGCCCTAAGGGCTGTCCCGCAATCCCCGACGGCCTCCTGACAGGCCACAGCCACTCGCGGCGTTGGCGGAAAAATCCCAATAGAACCACTATGGGGATGTTCCGCCGCCTTGCGGCTGGCCGCCTCCGACGCCGCTCGCTGATCCACCAGCTGATCCACCCGGGGATTACGGGACAGCCCTTGGTGCAGGCCCGGTCGATCTCCGCGGCGTCACGGGCCCTTGTCCGAGGGCCCGCAACCCGCCTAGTGTCAGCCTACGTGCAAGCGCTTACTGACGAGGCCGAGGAGCCGCCCGTGCCCACCGACGACCCTGCTCCCCGCATCCGTGCCGCCGTTGTCGGCACCGGCGCCATCGTCACCGGATCCCATCTTCCCGCCCTCCGGGCCTTCGGCGACCGCGTCGAACTCGTCGCGGCCGTCGACATCGACGCCGACCGGCTCAAGGCCTTCTGTGAGACGGCCGGTCCCGCTGTCACCGGCTACACCGACCTCGACGCCATGCTGGCGGCCGAGCGCCCCGGCCTCGTCCTGATCGGCACACCGCCCGCCTTTCACCGCGACCAGACGGTGGCCGCGCTGCGCGCCGGGGCCTGGGTGCTCTGCGAGAAGCCGCCCTGTCTCTCCCTCCAGGAGTACGACGAGATCACCGCGGCCGAGGGTGCCGAATCGGGCCCGTACGCAGCCATCGTCTTCCAGCACCGCTTCGGTTCCGGCGCCACCCATGCCCGCGAGCTGCTCGCCGCCGGCGAACTCGGCGCCCCCCGGGTCGTCCACTGCCAGACGACCTGGCACCGCGACACCGCCTACTACTCCGTGCCCTGGCGCGGCACCTGGGCCAGCGAGGGCGGCGGCCCGGCCATGGGCCACGGAATCCACCAGATCGACCTGATGCTGGACCTGCTCGGCGGCTGGTCCGAGATCCGCGCCATGGCCGCCCGCCTCGTCCACGACGTCGAGACCGAGGACGTCTCCGTCGCCACCGTCCGCTTCCCCGGCGGGGCCCTCGGCACGGTCGTCAACAGCGTCCACTCACCGGATGAGGTGAGCCGTATCCGTATCGACTGCGCGGACGCCACGGTCGAACTCGTCCACCTCTACGGCCACCGCAACGACAACTGGCGCTACACCCCGGCTCCGCATGTGGCCGCCGACCACGATCGCGTCGAGGGCTGGCGGCATCCCGCCGTCGACGTCCCGAGCTCTCATATCGCCCAGACAGGTGAACTTCTGGACGCCATGGCGGAGGGCCGCCGCCCGCGTGCGTCCGGCCCCGACGGCCGGACAAGCCTGGAGTTCGTGGCCGCGCTCTACAAGTCGGCGTTCACCGGACAGCCGGTGTTCGCGGGCGAGATCGGCCCCGGCGACCCGTACTACAGCCACTTGCACGGCGGCCATCCGCAGTGGGCTCCGCAGTCGTTCCGGAAGGAGTCCTGATGGGCGACCCGATCAGCGTCACGCACACCCACGGCGAGCGCGTCTCCGTCTCCTCGGGCGGCACCGAGCTGCTGTCGTACGTCTACCGGCCCGACCCGGAGCCCTACGAGTCGCGCAAGCCGTACGCCCACCCCGTACGCACCCTCGCCGGACACGTCGTCACCGGCTACCGCCCCAACGACCACCGCTGGCACAAGGGTCTGCAGATGACCGCCAGCCATCTGTCCGGCCAGAACTTCTGGGGCGGCAACTCCTACCTCGGCCCCGACCGGGGCTACCAGCGGGTGCCGGAGCGGGTCGGTTCCATGCGCCATGACGCCTTCGAGGCCTTCGACGCGGGCGCGGACAGCCTGGCCTTCACCGAGCGGCTCAGCTGGCTCTCGCACACCACGGAGCGCTGGTGCGACGAACGCCGGGACATCACCGTCCACTCGGTAGACGCCGCCGAGGGCGCCTGGGTACTGGACTGGGCCATCCACCTCACCAACGCCCGTCAGGAGCCGCTCCGCTTCGGCAGCCCCACCACCGCGGGCCGTGAGATGGCCGGGTACACCGGCCTGCACTGGCGCGGCCCCCGTGACTTCAACGAGGGCACCGTCCTGGCCGGTGGCGGGCTCGCCGGGGAGGCGGCCACCATGGGGCAGCAGGCGCCCTGGCTCTCCTTCGGCGCACTCCACGACGAGGTCGACGCCTCCTCGACCCTCGTCTTCGCCCATGCCCCCGAGAACACCGACGCCATCCACGCGTCGCACTGGTTCGTACGCGAGCAGCCCACGCCCACCGTCGCCGTCTCCTGGGCGTTCCACGAGGAGTTCGAGCTTGCGCCCGGCGAGTCCTTCGCCTACCGCTACCGGGTGATCGTCGCCGACGGCAGCTGGGACGCCGAGCGCACCGGGCATTACCTCAAGGGCATTCCGTGGTGACCCCGGCCGCCTCCCCGCCGCTCCCCGGCGCCATTGGCCTCTCCCATCTGCGGCCCTATGACTGGGAGGCCGCCGACGGCGTCTGCGGTGGCAGCCCCCATATGCATCTGGCGTGCACGGAGGCGTATGTCGTGACCGGCGGCCGGGGCGCCGTCGAGACCCTCACCGCCGCCGACGGCTACCGCAGCACCCCGCTGGAACCGGGCTCGCTGGTGTGGTTCACCCCCGGCACCGTCCACCGCATGGTCCAGGGCGACGACCTGCGCGTCACCGTCCTGATGGAGAACTCCGGCCTCCCGGAGGCCGGCGACGCCGTCTTCACCTTCCCGCCCGGTGTGCTCGCCGACCCCGGCGTCTACGCCCGCGAGGCCGCGCCCCCGGACGGCGCCGAGGCCGCCCGCCGCCGCCGCGATCTGGCCGTCGAGGGCTACCTCGGCCTTCGTGAGGCGGTCACGTCCGGTGACCCCGGACCGCTGCTGGAGTTCCACCGCGCGGCGGTTCGCCTCGTCGCCCCCAAGGCCGGTTCCTGGCAGGCGCCGTGGCGTGCCGGTCCGCTCGCCGCCGCCCACCGCACCGGCGAGCAGCTGGCCGCACTCGTCGCGGGAGACCCCGCCCATCTGGCCCGGGCGGCCGTCGTCAGCACCGGCCCTTCCCGCCGGGGCGGTTACGGCATGTGCGGCCGCCGCGACGAGTACGGCGGCCAGTAGGGCCTGCGGCAGGGCCTACTGGCCGCCGACCCCGCGCCCGGCCACGCGCCGGTGCGGGGTCCGGCGGCCGTGCCCGGCATGTCCGGGGTGCCGCCGCTGTGGCGGAAAGCGCTTGTGGCACTTGCTGCCTCTTGTCGAAATCATTCGATTCCGGCTACGCTCAACAGCGAGAAAGCGCTTACTGTTCGGCCCGGGGCCGGTCGATCGAGAGGAACCCCACGTGACACGCAAGACAGTGCGGATCGCCATGAACGGCGTCACCGGCCGCATGGGCTACCGCCAGCACCTCGTCCGGTCGATCCTCGCGATCCGCGAGCAGGGGGGCCTTGAGCTGGGCGACGGCACCACCCTGTGGCCGGAGCCGATCCTCGTGGGCCGCCGGGAGGGGGCGCTGCGCGCCCTCGCGGACAAGCACGCCCTCGACCCGTCCCTGATCTCCACCGACGTGGAGGCCGTTCTCGCCGACCCCACCGTCGACATCTACTTCGACGCACAGGTCACCGCGGCCCGTGAGGAGGCGATCAAGAAGGCGATCGCCGCCGGCAAGCACATCTACACCGAGAAGCCCACCGCCACCGGGCTCGACGGCGCCCTCGACCTCGCCCGCCTCGCCATCGCCGCGGGCATCAAGCACGGCGTCGTCCAGGACAAGCTCTTCCTCCCCGGCCTGCTCAAGCTGAAGCGGCTGATCGACGGCGGATTCTTCGGCCAGATCCTCTCCATCCGCGGCGAGTTCGGGTACTGGGTCTTCGAGGGCGACTGGCAGTCCGCCCAGCGCCCCTCCTGGAACTACCGCTCCGAGGACGGCGGCGGCATCGTCGTGGACATGTTCCCGCACTGGGAGTACGTGCTCCACGAGCTGTTCGGCCGGATCCGCACCGTCCAGGCGCTCACCGCCACCCACGTCCCGCAGCGCTGGGACGAGCAGGGCAAGCCCTACGACGCGACCGCCGACGACGCCGCCTACGGCATCTTCGAACTCGACGGCGGCGCGATCGCCCAGATCAACTCCTCCTGGGCCGTTCGCGTCAACCGCGACGAGCTCGTGGAGTTCCAGGTCGACGGCACCCACGGCTCGGCCGTCGCCGGGCTGCGCAACTGCCGTGTGCAGCACCGCTCCGCCACCCCCAAGCCGGTCTGGAACCCGGACATCCCGGCCACCGAGGTCTTCCGCGACCAGTGGCAGGAGGTCCCGGACAACGCCGACTTCGAGAACGGCTTCAAGGCGCAGTGGGAGCTCTTCCTGCGCCACGTCTACCTCGACGAGCCCTACACCTGGGACCTCATGGCCGGAGCCCGCGGTGTGCAGCTCGCCGAACTGGGCCTGAAGTCCTCTGCCGAGGGCCGCCGCTTCGACGTACCGGAGCTGAGCCTGTGAGCATCCTGCTGCCCGATGAGAGCGGAACGCTACGCGCGTACGAGCCGCGCACCGAGCCCGTGTCGTACGCCGCCGAGGGCGCGCTGCGCAGCCGCATCGTCTATTCGGCCGCCCATGTCGTCGCCGACCCCTTCCGCAGTGCCCCGGACGAGCCGGCGGCCGTGGACTGGGACGCCACACTCGCCTTCCGCCGCCACCTGTGGTCGCACGGCCTCGGCGTGGCCGAGGCGATGGACACCGCCCAGCGCGGCATGGGCCTGGACTGGGCCGGCGCCGCGGAGCTGATCCGCCGCTCCTCCGCCGAGGCGAAGGCGGTCGCCGGCCGCATCGCCTGCGGTGTGGGCACGGACCAGCTGACGGCGCCCGCCACCACCCTGACCGAGGTCATCAAGGCGTACGAGGAGCAGCTCGCCGTCGTCGAGGAGTCCGGCTCGCAGGCGATTCTGATGGCGAGCCGTGCCCTCGCCGCGTACGCCAAGGGTCCCGACGACTATCTGGAGGTCTACGGTCACCTCCTGCGGCAGTCCGCCGAGCCGGTCGTGCTGCACTGGCTGGGCCCGATGTTCGACCCGGCGCTGACCGGTTACTGGGGCAGCGAGGACCTGGACGCCGCCACCGGTACCTTCCTCGACGTCATCGCCGCGCACCCGGACAAGGTCGACGGCATCAAGATGTCCCTTCTCGACGCGGGCCGCGAGATCGACGTCCGCCGCCGCCTCCCCAAGGGCGTGCGGTGCTACACCGGGGACGACTTCAACTACCCCGAGCTGATCGCCGGCGACGAGCAGGGGTTCAGCCATGCCCTGCTCGGCATCTTCGACCCCCTCGCCCCGGTCGCCGCCACGGCGGTCCGCACCCTCGACACCGGGGACAGGGACGGCTTCCGCGCCCTGCTCGACCCCACCGTCGAGCTGTCCCGGCACCTGTTCGGCACCCCGACCCGCTACTACAAGACGGGCGTGGTGTTCCTCGCCTGGCTGTCCGGCCACCAGTCGCACTTCACAATGGTCGGTGGTCTGCACTCGGCACGCTCCCTCCCGCACCTGGCCCGGGCCTACGAGCTGGCGGACCGCATCGGGCTGTTCCCCGATCCGGCGCTCGCCGAGTCCCGTGTCCGCGATCTTCTCTCCGTGTACGGAGTGTGACAGTGACCACTGACAACGCCGGCCCGTCCCGGCTCAGCATCAACCAGGAGACCGTCCGCCAGCTCTCCCTTCCGGAGCTCCTGGACGGCGTCACGGCCCTCGGCATCACCGGCATCGGCCTGTGGCGGGCCCCCGTCCAGGAGTACGGGGTCGAGGCCGCCGCCAAGCTCGTCCGGGACGCCGGCCTGACCGTCACCTCGCTCTGCCGGGGCGGCTTCTTCACCGCGTCCGACTCCGGCGAACGCAGGGCTGCCCTCGCCGACAACCGGGCCGCCGTCGACGAGGCCGCGACCCTGGGCACCGACACCCTGGTCCTGGTCTCGGGCGGCCTGCCGGCCGGCGACCGGGACATCGCCGGGGCCCGTGAGCGCGTCGCCGACGCCATTGCCGAACTCGCTCCGTACGCCGCCGGGCAGGGAGTGCGGCTGGCGATCGAAGCGCTGCACCCGATGTACGCCTCCGACCGGTGCGTGATCTCCACGCTCGGGCAGGCGCTCGACATCGCCGAGCGCTTCCCGGCGGAGCAGGTCGGTGTGGTCGTGGACACCTACCACATCTGGTGGGACGACCAGGTGGGCGAGCTGATCGACCGTGCGGGTGCCGGTGGCCGGATCGCGTCCTTCCAGCTCGCGGACTGGATCACTCCCCTTCCCGAAGGGGTGCTGCTCGGCCGGGGCCAGCTCGGCGACGGCAGCATCGACCTGCGCTGGTTCCGCGAGAGGGTGGATGCCACGGGCTTCGACGGGCCGATCGAGGTGGAGATCTTCAACCCCTCCCTGTGGGCCAGGGACGGCGCCGAGGTGCTCGCCGAGATCGCCGACCGGTATCGCGCACACGTGCTCTGAGAAATTTTTCAAATTTCTTCGGACAGCTGTGCAACCTTTTGGCGCAGACGGGGGTCGTACTTGTCATCAGGCCCCGGAGGGGGCTCGCAGGGGCCTGATGCATGGGGGAAAGCACGGCGTCCGGAGGGGGGCTCGGGACATCGTGCAGGGGAGGGAACGCCGAAGGGGTCCGGCTCAGGCCGGACCCCTTTCGCCTTGGCCACGCCGACTCCCGGCCTCCGGCCTCCGGCCTCTGCCGTCCGCCTTTCAGGCGCGTGCCCGTCTGGCCAGCACCGCTGCTGTCACCGGGACGACGATCTCCAGGGCCCCGGCCACCGCCTCCAGCGGCAGTCCCTGCTTCCGTGCCACCGCCCGCGCCGCCGGTTCGGCCGCCTTTTCCAGCACCCCGGCGACCAGACCGCTCCCACGCGCGACCGCTCCCGCCCGCGGCTCGGGCTCCACGGCTGCCTGCGCGATGGCCTGGCACAGCTCGGCCGTGCCGCCCGGGGTGAGGGAGTCGTCCGTCAGCACCCCGGTCAGCGAGGCGACCGAGCCGCTCACGACGTTCCGCGCGGCGTCGGTGTCGGTATGGAGGAGGCCGGCGATCTCCTGGATCCGGTCGTCACCCAGCTCGGCCAGCACCTCGTCGTTCAGCGGTCGGTCGGTCATGTTCCGGACGGTACGCGCGAAACCCCCACGCGTCCTGCTGACCGGCTCCGTAAGGATGTACGGGAGGGTGCGCGGCGGGTCCACGGCCGATCCCGGCACGGGCTTCGTGCCCGTTGACGCGAGCGGATCCCAGGCGGCCGGCACCTCGCGCGGCAGCGGGCCGGGCGGCCAGGGGTTGAGCACCAGACGGCCCCGTGAGGCCTCCACGGCGGCCACTCCGGCCCGGACGGCCCCGAGCGGGATCTCCAGCTGCAGGGAGGGCGCCCGGGCGCGGGCGAACAGCGTCCCGGCGGCACCGATGCCCTCCGGCGACAGCCGGGCGTTGGCGCCCGGCGAGACCACGATGCTGTTGTCACCGCCGGGGTCGACGGTGATCAGAGCGACGCCGGTCGGCGCGTCGCCGCTCAGGAGGGCATCGGTGTCGACCCCAGCAGCCCGCACGAGTCGACGACCAGCCGGCCGAGCGTCGTCGTCGCCGACCCCGGCCAGGAGCGCCGTACGGGCGCCGGGGCGGGTGGCGGCCATGGCCTGGTCGGCGGCCTTGCCGCCGGGGTTGGGTCACCAGGTCGGAGCCGAGGACCGTCTCACCGGCCGCCGGCCGCCGGACGACCCGGACCACGAGGTCGGCGTTGGCCGACCCGACGACAGCACCTGGAATTCGTGCATGGTCCCGAGGTTGTCCACAGGCCTCGGCGGGATGTCGGTGGTCGGCGGTACCTTCGGATCAGTTCTTCGCACGAGGGAGCACGAGGGAGGAGGCCCGGGCCGTGGGGGAGTTGAGACTTGCCGTCGTCGAGGGCGTCCTGGAACGGATCACGTACGCGAACGAGGACAACGGCTACACCGTCGCCAGGGTCGACACCGGGCGGGGCAGCGGCGATCTGCTGACCGTCGTCGGCTCGCTGCTGGGCGCGCAGCCGGGCGAGTCCCTGCGCATGGAGGGACGCTGGGGGTCCCATCCGCAGTACGGCAAGCAGTTCACCGTCGAGAACTACACCACCGTCCTGCCCGCCACGATCCAGGGCATCCGGCGCTATCTCGGCTCGGGGCTCATCAAGGGCATCGGCCCCCGCATCGCCGACCGGATCGTGGAGCACTTCGGCACCGACACCCTCGATGTGATCGAGGGCGAGCCCCGGCGCCTGGTCGAGGTGCCCGGGCTCGGCCCCAAGCGGACCAAGCTCATCGGGGCGGCGTGGGAGGAGCAGAAGGCCATCAAGGAGGTCATGGTCTTCCTCCAGGGTGTGGGGGTCTCCACCTCCATCGCGGTCCGGATCTACAAGAACTACGGCGACGCGTCGATCTCCGTGGTCCGCAACCAGCCCTACCGGCTGGCCGCCGACGTCTGGGGCATCGGCTTCCTCACCGCCGACCGGATCGCCCAGGCGGTCGGCATACCGCACGACAGCCCCGAAAGAGTGAAGGCCGGTCTGCAGTACGCCCTCTCGCAGGCGACGGACAACGGCAACTGCTTCCTGCCCGAGGAGCGTCTGCTGGCGGACGCCGTGAAGCTGCTGCAGGTGGACACCGGGCTGGTCATCGACTGTCTGCGCGAGCTGGCGGCGGAGGAGGGCGTGGTCCGCGAAGCCGTCCCCGCTCCGGACGGCGGCGATCCGGTCCAGGCGGTCTACCTGGTGCCGTTCCACCGGGCCGAGCTGTCGCTGGCGGCGTCACTGCGGCGGCTGCTGCACGGCCCGGAGGACCGTATGCCCGCCTTCCGGGACGTCGAGTGGGACAAGGCACTTGTCTGGCTCGCGGAGCGCACAGGGGCCGACCTGGCGCCCGAGCAGCAGCAGGCGGTGCGGCTGGCCCTGACGGAGAAGGTCGCCGTGCTGACCGGTGGCCCGGGCTGCGGCAAGTCCTTCACCGTGAAGTCGGTGGTGACGCTGGCGCAGGCCAAGAAGGCCAAGGTGGTGCTCGCCGCACCCACCGGCCGGGCCGCCAAGCGGCTGGCGGAGCTGACCGGCGCCGAGGCCTCAACGGTGCACCGGCTGCTGGAACTGAAGCCGGGCGGGGACGCCGCGTACGACCGGGACCGGCCGCTGGACGCCGATCTGGTGGTGGTCGACGAGGCCTCGATGCTCGATCTGCTGCTCGCCAACAAGCTGGTGAAGGCGATCCCTCCGGGCGCCCATCTGCTCTTCGTGGGCGATGTGGACCAGCTGCCCAGTGTCGGCGCGGGCGAGGTGCTGCGGGATCTGCTGGCCGAGGGCGGTCCGGTCCCGGCGGTCCGGCTCACCCGGATCTTCCGCCAGGCCCAGCAGTCCGGCGTGGTCACCAACGCCCACCGGATCAATTCCGGGCTCCACCCGGTCACCCAGGGTCTGCCGGACTTCTTCCTCTTCGCCGAGGAGGACGCCGAGGAGGCCGGCCGGCTCACGGTCGACGTCGTGGCCCGCCGCATCCCGCAGAAGTTCGGTCTCGACCCGCGCCGGGACGTCCAGGTGCTGGCCCCCATGCACCGGGGTCCGGCCGGCGCCGGCGTGCTCAACGGTCTGCTCCAGCAGGCGGTGACGCCCGCCCGGCCCGATCTGCCCGAGCGGCGCTTCGGCGGCCGGACCTTCCGGGTGGGCGACAAGGTCACCCAGATCAGAAACAACTATGACAAGGGGGCCAACGGCGTCTTCAACGGCACCGTTGGGGTCGTCACGTCGCTGGACACCGTCGAGCAGCGGCTCACCGTACTGACCGACGAGGACGAGGAGATCGCATACGACTTCGACGAACTGGACGAACTGGCCCACGCCTATGCCGTGACCATCCACCGATCCCAGGGCAGCGAGTACCCGGCGGTGGTGATCCCGGTCACCACGGGGGCGTGGATGATGCTGCAGCGCAATCTGCTTTACACGGCGGTCACTCGTGCGAAACGCCTGGTCGTACTGGTCGGATCGCGCAGGGCGATAGGCCAGGCAGTGCGTACGGTCTCGGCGGGCCGGCGCTTCACGGCTCTCGACCACCGGCTGTCCGGCGCGGCAAAATAGGCACCGGGTGCCAGCTACCGACCCTATGGATGACCCCGAGTGCACAGAGCCACGCCAAATGGGGGACAGTAGGGGTAGTCAGGGCACCTCGAAACCTCGATGAAGAGGCCACGACGTCGGTGAGGGAATGACGTGAGCGACAACTCTGTAGTACTGCGGTACGGGGACAACGAGCACCGCTATCCGGTGATCGAAGGAACCGTCGGCGACAACGGCTTCGACATCGGCAAGCTGCGAGCCGACACCGGTCTGGTAACCCTGGACAGCGGCTACGGCAACACCGCGGCCTACAAGTCCGCGATCACCTACCTCGACGGCGAGCAGGGCATCCTGCGGTACCGGGGCTACCCGATCGAGCAGATCGCCGAGCGGGGCTCCTTCCTGGAGACCGCCTACCTGCTGATCAACGGCGAGCTCCCGACCGTGGACGAGCTCTCCGCCTTCCGTGGCGACATCACCCAGCACACGCTGCTGCACGAGGACGTCAAACGGTTCTTCCAGGGATTCCCGCGCGACGCCCACCCGATGGCCATGCTGTCCTCGGTCGTCAGCGCGCTGTCCACCTTCTACCAGGACAGCCACAACCCGTTCGACGAGAAGCAGCGTTACCTCTCGACGATCCGCCTCCTCGCGAAGCTTCCTACGATCGCGGCCTACGCGTACAAGAAGTCGATCGGTCACCCCTTCGTCTACCCGCGCAACGACCTCGGCTACGTCGAGAACTTCCTGCGCATGACGTTCGCGGTGCCGGCCGAGGAGTACGAGCTCAACCCGGTCGTCGTCGACGCCCTGGACAAGCTGCTGATCCTGCACGCGGACCACGAGCAGAACTGTTCGACCTCCACGGTGCGTCTGGTCGGATCCTCGCAGGCCAACCTGTTCGCCTCCATCTCGGCAGGCATCAACGCGCTGTGGGGCCCCCTGCACGGTGGCGCCAACCAGAGCGTGCTGGAGATGCTGGAAGGCATCCAGGCCGCCGGCGGCGACGTCGACTCCTTCATCCGCAAGGTGAAGAACAAGGAGGACGGCGTCCGCCTGATGGGCTTCGGCCACCGCGTCTACAAGAGCTTCGACCCCCGGGCGAAGATCATCAAGTCCGCGGCCCACGATGTCCTCTCCGCGCTCGGCAAGTCCGACGAGCTGCTGGACATCGCGCTCAAGCTCGAAGAGCACGCGCTGAGCGACGAGTACTTCATCCAGCGCAACCTCTACCCGAACGTGGACTTCTACACCGGTCTGATCTACCGGGCCATGGGCTTCCCGAGCACCATGTTCACCGTGCTCTTCGCGCTCGGCCGGCTTCCCGGCTGGATCGCCCAGTGGCACGAGATGATCAAGGAGCCCGGCTCCCGCATCGGCCGCCCGCGCCAGATCTACACCGGGGTCGAGATCCGCGACTACGTCCCGGTCGAAGGCCGCTGACCGAGGCACGAGCCGCCGCAGGCAGGCGCAGGCCGGCGAAACGCCGGTCACGGACAAGAGAAGCGCCCCGCGCCCAATCCCCCCACGGGTTGGACACGGGGCGTTCCCGTTCCCCGGAGCGGCTCCCCCCACGGGGCCGTACCGGGCGTTCTTTGGGTGCGCTCGCCTTGACCTGGACCAAGTCGTCCGGGAGGGCCGCTCAAAGCTCTCCGTCCGCTTCGCCCCGGCAACACGACCGGGCTGTCCCCCAAAGACAACCCGCTCATCATCTCACCGAGTCCGCCGGGAGCCCGGTGTCTTCGCTCGGATAGACCCGCCTCTAGACCAAAAGGTTACGTTCCAGCCAGTGTGATGTCTGTCTCTGCGGTCATTTCGGTCCGTTACCCACCCCCGGTGAAGGTGTCCGGACAGCGTCCCGTAGCGTGCTGTCCCTCCTTGAGGGGCGGAGAGTGATGTCGGAGAACGCGAGTACGGGCCGGAACGTCGTTGTCACCGGTGGAGGTACGGGCATCGGGCGGGCGGTGGCCACCCGGTTCGCGGAGGCGGGCGACCATGTGACCATCGTCGGCCGTCGCCGCGAGGTGCTCCAGGCCACGGCCGAAGAACTACGTACCAAATACGACCTTGACGTGACACCGGTGGCCAGTGACCTCGCCGACCCCGACGACGTCGAGGCCGCGCTGGACCGGCTGCCCGACCGGATCGATGTCCTGGTCAACAACGCGGGCAGCCGCGAACTCGCGGTCGGTGCCGGTCCGCACGGAGTGCTCGCCCGCTGGCGGGGTGACTTCGAGCGCAACGTCCTGACCGCCGTACTGCTCACCGAGTCCGCCCGCGACCGCTTCCCCGAGGGCGGCCGGGTGATCACCGTGACCTCGGTGGCCGCGCTGCGCGGCGGCGGATCGTACGGGGCCTCCAAGGCAGCTCTGCACGCCTGGAACCACTCGTTGGCCGCCCAGCTCGGCCCGCAGGGCGTGACCTGCAACATCGTCGCCCCCGGCACTGTCGCGGGCACCGAGTTCTTCGGCGCCAGGCTCAATGACGCAGAGCTGACCCGGCGGGCCGGGCGCACGCTGATCGGCCGGGTCGGGCGGCCGGCCGACGTCGCGTCAGCGGTGGTGTTCCTGGCTTCGCCGGAGGCCGGCTTCATCACGGGCGAGATCCTCCAGTGCAACGGCGGCGAACTGCTCGGCCGCTGACCGCGTCGTCCCCGGGGAGCACTCCCCGGGGACGACAGGCACAGGACAGGCGCCGGCCGCCCTGCCACCTGAGGACGACCGCTTCTCGGGCAGCCCCTGGGAATGCCCCCTATTCCGGCGAAACCCCATTGCCCGACCCGTCCGGCCCCTGCCAGCGTTGACAGCGCCGGCCGGACGCGAGGCCTCCGGGGAGCCGGGAAGAAGGGTGGCGGCGTGGACGTTGGGTCATTTGTGTCGTCCTTCGACTTCACGGCCGGGCTGGACGCGTATCTGCGCGACGGCCACGTGATCTTCGCCTACGCGGTGCTGGTGGCCACCACCGCACCGCCGCTGGTGCCCAACGCCGCCCTGCTGGTCACCGGCGGGGTCCTGGCGGCCGAGGGGCGGCTGAGCATCGCGCTGGTCCTGCTGGTGGTGGCCTGCAGCGCCCTGGCCGGGGACCTGCTGATCCACCGTACGGGCCGGGCCGTCAGCGGCCGGGTGCTCATCCGGCTCTACCGGCGGCCCCGTCGGCGCGCCCTTCTGGAATGGGCCAGCACCCGGATCCAGCGGCACGGCGTTCCGTTCGTGATCGGCGTGCGCTTTCTCCCCAGTGGCCGGGTGATCGGCGGCCTCGCGGCCGGAATCGTACGGTATCCGGCCCGTCGTTACGCGATCGGCGCCGGCGTGGCCGAGGCGGTCTGGGCGACCTACTCGGTGGGGCTCGGCTACTTCGGCGGACTCGCCACCTCCAACGCGCTCTACGCGGTCGGGGTCGGCCTCGGCGTGTCGGTGCTGGTGGCGTGCCTGGGCACCGCCGTCCAGTGGGTCGCCCGGCGGCGCGACGGCGGCCCGGAGCTGGTGGTGGCGGCCGGCGGCGGCGCCGTGGTCCCGCGCGTGCCAGGCCCCTCGGTGGCCGGGCAATCGCCCTCGCTGCCGGGCCCGGCCCTTGCCGAGCCTTCTCAGCCCAGGGCCATCGGGCCGGTGCCCACCCGCGGGGCGAGATAGCCGTACAGCGCCTTCTTCAGCTCGGCGACGTAGGCGTCCTGCTCCTCGTCCTCGTTCGCGAGCACCAGGACGAGCCCTGCCTTGAACATCCCGAAGGCCATCGCGGCGACGCGGGCCCGCTCGACCGCGGACAGACCGGGCGCGCGCAGGCCGATCAGGGTGTCCACGCGCTGGAGCAGGGTGCTGTGCAGCGCGTCGTGCTCCTTGGCGATCACGCCGGGCACGTCGCCGTCGTGCACCAGGGCGAGGAAGACGGGGTTCTCGCAGTTGAAGGCGATGAAGGGGTCGACGATGACATCGATCATCCGGTCCAGCGGCAGCGCGGCGTTCTCGGCGGTGAACAGCTCGCCGTAGGTCTCCTGCATGCGGTGGACGAGGTTGCCGCCGAGCTCGATCGCGATGGCCTCCTTGTTCGGGAAGAACTGGTAGAGCGTGCCGGGGGAGACGCCAGCCTCGCGGGCGATCGCGTTGGTGCTGGCGGCGGTGTAGCCGAGCCTGCCGAACACCTCGGCCGCGGCCTCCAGCAGCTGCGCTGCGCGCCGCTCACCGCGCGCCTGGCGGCGGCGCGGCCTCTCGTCCTCGGACACGGTCACGTGTAATCCCCAATCACCATTGACAAACGCGAGACATCGCTCGCATTCTGGAAACGCGAGTGACCGCTCGCGTTCGTCATCGCCAGTCTACGGCGGCCTCAAGGGGGAGGGGACACCTCTGTCATGCCAGATGTCAACCGCGAGCGTGCGGTAGGGGGCTGGACGAGAGTCGTAACGGCCCGGCCGCGGCTCACCCTGCTGCTCGCACTGCTCTTCACCGCTCTTGCCGTGGTCGCCGGAAGCGGTGTCGCGGACCGGCTGGCCGGCGGCGGCTGGGAGGCCCCGGACTCGCAGTCGTCCTATGCGAACGAGGCGCTGGAGCGGTACTTCCCGGACTCGCAGCCCAATCTGATCCTTCTGGTCGACAGCCGTGGCGCCGGGGTCGACGATCCGGAGGTCGCGGCCGAGGCGCGCGCTCTCGCCCGCAGACTCGACGCCGACAAGGCCGTCACCGGAGTCACCTCCTACTGGAGCACCTCGGCCCCCGCGCTGCGGGCCGAGGACGGTGGCGAGGCCATGATCGCGGCCCGGATCGGCGGCAGTGACGATGCGATCGGCAGGGCCGTCGACCGCCTCATGCCCGAATTCCGCGGCGTGCACGGGCCCGTGGAGGTCAGGGTGGGCGGGCAGGCCGCCATGCGGCACGAGATGCAGAGCACCATCAAGGAGGATCTCGCCCGCGCCGAGCTGATCGCTCTGCCCGTCACCCTGGTGCTGCTGGTCATGGTCTTCGGCAGCGCGGTGGCCGCCCTGCTGCCGCTGGGGGTGGGCATCGTCGCCATCCTGGGGACCAATGCCGTGCTGCGCGGCATCACCGCCTTCGCCGACGTCTCGATCTTCGCGCAGAATCTGACCACCGCCCTCGGTCTCGGACTCGCCATCGACTACGCCCTGTTCATCGTGCGGCGCTTCCGCGAGGAACTGGCGGCGGGCGCCGAACCCCCGCAGGCCGTCGCGGCCACCCTGCGCACAGCCGGACGCACGGTGCTCTTCTCCGCTCTGACCGTGGCCGCCTCGCTCTCCGCGATGTTCCTCTTCCCGCAGTACTTCCTGCGCTCCTTCGCCTACGCCGGGATCGCGGTGGTGCTGCTCGCAGCCGCTGCCGCGCTGGTCATCCTGCCCGCCGCCCTGGTCCTGCTCGGGCACCGGGTCAACGCACTCGACCTGCGCAAACTGCTCCGGCGCCGCGAACAGAGCCCTGAGAATGCGGGCGCCGGCTATGCGCGGCTGGCCGGGCTGGTGATGCGCCGGGCGCCGCTGTTCGCGGCAGGCACCATCGCGGCCCTGGTGCTGCTCGGGCTGCCCTTCCTGCGGGTGGAGTTCGGCACGGCCGACGACCGGCAGCTGCCGGCCACGGCGGAGGCCCATGTCGTCCAGCAGCACATACGCGACGCGTTCCCCGGCAACCCTGGCGGCGAGATCACCGTCCTGGCCGAGGATGCTCCCAGCGCTTCCCGGCTCGCCGACTACAGCTCCAGGCTCTCCCGGCTCGACGGGGTCGTCTCGGTCGACGGCCCGGCCGGCCAGTACGCGAACGGCAGACGGACCGCAGCGCCGGGGCCGGCCGAAGCGGCCCGCAGCAGCGCGGAGGGCGCGGCGTACCTCACCGTGCTGCCCAAGGGGGAGGCCGTGGACGCCTCCAGCCAGGACCTGGTCGGCGAGATACGGGCGGTCGACACACCGTTCCGGGTCTCGGTCACCGGTACGGCCGCGGTCCTGGTGGACACCAAGCAGGTCATCGGCGACCGGTTGCCGTGGGCGGCCGGTCTGATCGTGATGGTCACGCTGCTGCTGGTCTTCCTGCTCACCGGCAGCGTGGTGATCCCGCTCCAGGCCGTGCTGCTCAACGCGCTCAGTCTGACGGCGATGTTCGGCGCGGTGGTGTGGGTGTTCCAGGAGGGGCATCTGTCCGGGCTGCTCGGCTTCACCGCGACCGGCAGTATCGAGACCACGCTTCCCGTGCTGATGTTCTGCGTGGCCTTCGGCCTGTCCATGGACTACGGGGTCTTCCTGCTCTCCCGGATAAAGGAGGAGTACGACCGCACCGGCGACCACCGGGGTTCGGTGGTGTTCGGGGTGCGCCGTACCGGAGGGCTCATCACGGCCGCCGCGGTGATCCTCGCCGTCGTGATGGTGGCCATCGGCACCTCAAGGATCGCCAACACCAAGATGCTCGGGCTCGGTATCGCGCTGGCCGTGCTGATGGACGCGATGGTGATCCGCACGCTGCTGGTGCCGGCCGTGATGCGGCTGACCGGGCAGGCCACCTGGTGGGCACCGCGTCCGCTGCGGGCCCTGCACGACCGGTTCGGGCTCAGCGATGGCGGGGAGCCGGTGGAGGCCCCGTCCCACGAGGTGGAGCGGGACCCCGAGCCCGTGAGTACTGCCTGACCGGCCGTCAACCGGAATCCCGGCGGCTGCGGTTGCTCCCCGGCCGCCGGGAGCTCCATGCCCTGATCGTGTCCGCGTACCAGAACGGCTTGCCGCCCTCCACCACGTCCGGCGGGGGCAGGTGGCCGTGCTTGCGGTAGGAGCGCACGGTGTCGACCTGCACCCTGATGTGCGCGGCGATCTCGGCGTATGACCACAGCGTCCGATCGGTCATCCTCGCGTACCTCCCTGAGGGCTGTCGGAGCGTCAGCTTCGCCGGGACAAACGACACGCCTCGCCGGCCGAACGGGCCTGTTGATCATCTGTTACGCGGAACCCGCACAACAGTGACAAAAGTAGCGAATTCTTCACCAGTAAACTGTGCGAACGATCGTGCTAAAATCTTCCTATGAAGAACCCCACCACCGCGCTTCTTCGAACGGTCCTCAACGCCACCTCGGTCGTTGCCCCGAGGGTGGCCGGGAGAGGGGCGACGGCTCTCTTCAGCCGTCCGGTCATCCGTGCCGGACTGCGCCCTACGGAAGAAGAGCTGATGGCCGAGGCGCGGACGGACCGGCTGTCGGTGAACGGCAAACAGGTGGCGACGTACCGCTGGGGGAGCGGTGAGCGGCCGGTGCTGCTGGTTCACGGCTGGCAGTCCAGGGCCTCCCGGCTGGCGGGGGTCATCACCGCGCTCCGCGAGAAGGGGTACAGCCCGGTCACTTTCGACGCCCCCGGACACGGCGCATCCGCGGGGCGGGCCACCACCATCCTGGAATACCGGGAGGTGATCCGGAAACTGCACCAGGAACAGGGGGACTTCGAAGCGATCGTGGCCCACTCGTTCGGGGTGATGGCGGCCTTCTACGCCCTGCGCGGCGAGGTTCGGACGGGACGCCTGGTGGCGATAGCCGGTGTCGCCGAACTGGACCTGCTCATCGACCAGTTCTGCACGACCCTGGGCCTGCGGGGCCGTCTCCGGGCGGAGTTCCGGCGCGAGCTGGAGGGCCGGTGGTCACCGGGCGAGCCCGAACCGTGGAAGTTGTGGACGGCCACGTACCGGCCCTGGCAGATCGAGGTGCCGCTGCTGGTGATCCATGACGAGGACGACGATCTGATCCCGGTGGGCCAGGCCCGACTGCTGGCCGGTGCCTACGGCAGCCGGGCCCGGCTGGTCACCACCCGGGGGCTGGGCCACCGGCGGATCCTCGGCGCCCCGGAGGTCATCGCCGCCGTACGGGAGTTCGTTGCCCTGGACCCGCCGGGGCCGGAGGTGGCCGGCCCCGGTCAGCTCTCGCGGGACCCGGTCCCTGGCTCTGCCGCCGACTCCGACCCGGACTCCGGCTCTGACTCCGGCTCTGACCCGGACTGGTAGGAGGCGGGCAGCGCGGAGGGATCGAGGGCCACGCTCCGCAGCCGGTTGAGGACCGCGGTGCCGGCCCTGCCGTAGGCCGACGCGTCGTCGAAGAGAACGGACTGCGCGTTGGCCGCTTCGAGCAGCGCGATGATCTCGAAGGTCAGCTGCGGCACGTCCAGTTCCGCCTGGAGTTCGCCGGCCTGCCGGGCCTTGTCGACCGTGGACTCCACATAGCCGATCCACTCCTCGCGCGCGGTCGCGATCAGATCGTGGACCGGGCCGCTGCGGGCGTCGAACTCGGCCGACACCGCGAGAAAGAAGCAGCCCCCGGGGAAGACCCGGCGTCGGGAATAGGCCAGATACGAGTCGGTGAGCCGCCACACCCGGGCCAGGCCGGCCGGCAGTACGCGCGACGGAGCGACGACCTCCTCGACGTACACCTCGCGGGCCGCCCGTACCGTCGCCAGTTGCAGCCCCTCCTTGGAGCCGAAGAGCGCGAAGACCCCGCTCTTGCTCAGCCCCAGCTCGGTGGCCAGACGTCCCAGGGAAAGCCCTTCGAGACCTTCCACGGAGGCGATCTCCATCGTCCGGCCCAGCACCAGCCGCCGCGTCTGGTTCCCGCGCTCGACCCGGCCGTCCGTATGTGAAGCTGCCACTCGGCCATCGTACGCAAACGGCACGACCGCGCGGTCGGCACCGACGTAGGGTCGATCACGTGACGCCGACGAACACCGCAACGAACCCCGCGACGAACGCCACAACGAACCCCTTCTTCGCTCCGAGCACGCTTCCGTACGGTCTGCCGCCCTTCGCGGAGATCCGAGAGGAGCATTACGAGCCGGCCTTCCAGCGTGGCATGGCCGAGCAGCTCGCCGAGATCGCGGCCGTGGCGGGCAGCGACGAACCGCCGACGTACGAGAACACGATCGTGGCCCTGGAGCGCTCCGGGGTGCTGCTGCGCCGGGTCTCCCAGGTGTTCTCCAACCAGGCGGCGTCGGACACCAACGCCGCAGTCCAGGAGATCGAGGCCGCGATCAGCACCCGCCTCGCGGCCCACGACGACGCGATTCACCTCGACCCGGCCCTGTACGCCCGCATCGAGGCGCTGTACGACACCCGGCACGGGCTCGGTCTGGACGCCGAATCGCTACGGCTGCTGGAGCGCTACCGCACCCGCTTCGTACGGGCCGGTGCCCGGCTGCCGGAGGCGGGGCGGCAGCGGCTTCGTGAGCTGAACACCGAGATCGCCGCCGCGTCCACCACCTTCGAGCAGAATCTGTTCAGCGACACCAGGGCCGCCGCCCTCGTCCTCGACAGCGCCGAGGAACTCGCCGGGCTCTCCCCGGGCGCCATCGCCGCGGCGGCCGAGAACGGCCGCGCCCTCGGCCGCGACGGCGCCTTCGTCATCAACCTGAAGAACTTCTCCAACCAGCAGGAACTGGCCTCGCTGGACCGCCGAGACGTCCGTGAACGGCTGCTCGCCGCCTCCCTGGGGCGGGGCCTGAGCAGCAACCGCGGTCTGGTGGTCGGGCTCGCCCGGCTGCGCGCCGAACGGGCCGCCCTGCTGGGCCACGAGAGCCACGCCGCCCATGTCGTCGCCGACCAGACCGCGGGGACCACAGAGGCCGTCGCCTCCCTGCTGGCACGCCTGGTCCCGCCCGCCGTCGCCAACGCCGAGCGCGAGGCCGCGGCCCTGGCGGCGGCCTCCGGGCTGGAGGAGATCGCGGCCTGGGACTGGGCGTACTGGTCGGAGAAGGTCCGCAAGACCGAGTACGCCGTCGACTCCGCCGCCATGCGCCCGTACTTCGAGCTCGACCGGGTGCTCGTCGACGGCGTTTTCCATGCCGCCGGCCTGCTCTACGGGATCAGCTTCACCGAGCGCTCCGACCTGGCCGGATACCACCCCGACGTGCGCGTCTTCGAGGTGTTCGAGGAGGACGGCACGCCGCTGGGCCTCTACCTCGGTGACTTCCACGCCCGTGCCTCCAAGCGTGGCGGCGCCTGGATGAACAACCTCGTCGACCAGTCCGGGCTGCTCGGTGAGCGCCCGGTGGTGGTCAACAACCTCAACATCGCCAGGCCCGCCCCGGGTGAGCCGACGCTGCTGGCCTTCGACGAGGTCAACACCCTCTTCCACGAGTTCGGCCACGCCCTGCACGGACTGTTCTCCGACGTCCGCCATCCCTTCTTCTCCGGCACCGCCGTCCCGCGCGACTTCGTCGAATACCCCTCCCAGGTCAACGAGATGTGGGCGGCGTGGCCGGAGATCCTCGCCAACTACGCCCGTCACCACGAGACCGGTGAGCCCATGCCGCAGGAACTGGTGGCCAGGATGGAGGCCGCCGACCGCTTCGGTCAGGGTTTCCGTACGGTCGAGTATCTGGCCGCCGCCCTGCTCGACTGGGCCTGGCACACCATCCCGGCCGGTACCGACCCGGGCGAGGCCGAGGCGTTCGAGGCCGCGGCGCTCCAGGCGGCCGGAGTGGCGCTGCCCGCGATTCCGCCGCGCTACCGCTCCACGTACTTCGCGCACATCTTCGCGCACGGCTACAGCGCCGGGTACTACTCCTACATCTGGAGCGAGGTGCTGGACGCCGACACCGTCGAGTGGTTCAAGGAGAACGGCGGTCTGCGACGCGAGAACGGCGACACCTTCCGCCGCGAACTGCTCTCCAAGGGTGGCAGCGTCGACTCGCTGGCAGCCTTCGAGGCATTCCGGGGCCGCGCGCCGCGCATCGAGCCGTTGCTCGACCGCCGGGGCCTGGCCGGCTGAGCCAGAGACTGACCCCGCGGCTGAGCCAGAGGCGGACCCTGCGGCTGAGCCCGCGGTGAGCCCTGGCGCCGGCCCCGAAGCCCGGGGGTCAGCCCAGGGTCACCTCGGCCGAGCCGGTCAGCGCCTCCAGGATCTGCTGACCGTACTTCGCGAGCTTGTTCTCGCCGACGCCGTTCACCGCGCCCAGCTGGTCGAGCGTCGTCGGCGGGGCGGTCGCGATCTCGCGCAGCGTCGCGTCGTGGAAGATCACATACGCGGGCACGCCCTGCTCCTTCGCTGTCGCGGCCCGCCAGGTCCGCAGCAGCTCGAAGACCGGCAGCGCCTCCTCCGGCAGGTCGACGGGCGCGGCCCGCCGCGAGCCCCCGCCGGCCCGCCCTGCCTTGGCGGCCTTCGCGGTCTTCTCCGGTTCCCGGCGCAGCTGCACCTGCCGGTGTCCGCCGAGCACCTCGCCGCTGCCGTCGGTCAGCACCAGGGTTCCGTAGTCGCCTTCCACGGCGATCAGGCCCTGAGCGAGCAACTGACGGACCACGCCCCGCCATTCGGCTTCCTTGAGCTCCTCGCCGATGCCGAAGACCGACAGGCCGTCATGGTCGAACTGGATGACCTTCGCCGTCTTCTTCCCGAGCAGGATGTCGATGATCTGGCCGGCCCCGAACTTCTGGCCGCGCTCCCGCTTGAGCCGCACCACGGTCGACAGCAGTTTCTGCGCGGGTACGGTGCCGTCCCACGCCTCGGGAGGCGTGAGGCAGGTGTCGCAGTTGCCGCAGGGCTCCGACTTCTGGCCGAAGTACGCCAGCAGCCGGACCCGGCGGCACTCCACCGTCTCGCACAGGGCCAGCATGGCGTCGAGATGCGCGGCGAGCCGCCGCCGGTGGGCCTCGTCACCCTCCGAGGTGTCGATCATCTTGCGCTGCTGGACGACATCCTGGAGTCCGTACGCCAGCCAGGCCGTGGACGGCAGTCCGTCGCGCCCGGCCCGGCCGGTCTCCTGGTAGTAGCCCTCGATGGACTTCGGGAGGTCGAGGTGGACGACGAAGCGGACGTCCGGTTTGTCGATGCCCATGCCGAAGGCGATGGTGGCGACGACCACCAGCCCGTCCTCGCGCAGGAAGCGGGACTGGTTGGCGGCCCGTGTCCGCGCGTCGAGCCCCGCGTGGTACGGCACCGCCTCGATGCCGTTCTTCACCAGGAACTCCGCGGTCTTGTCCACCGAGGCCCGGGACAGGCAGTAGACGATGCCGGCGTCGCCCGGGTGCTCGGTGCGCAGCAGCTGCAGCAGCTGCCGCCTGGGCTCGTCCTTGGGCGCGATCCGGTACTGGATGTTGGGGCGGTCGAAGCTCGCCACGAAGTGCCGCGCGTCCTGAAGCTTCAGCCGCGCCGCGATCTCCCCGTGCGTCGCCTCCGTCGCGGTCGCCGTCAGCGCGATCCGGGGCACCTCGGGCCAGCGTTCGTGCAGCTCGGACAGGGCCAGGTAGTCGGGGCGGAAGTCGTGGCCCCACTGGGCGACGCAGTGCGCCTCGTCGATCGCGAACAGCGACACCTTGCCCCGGTCCAGCAGCCGCAGGGTCGTCTCGACCCGCAGCCGTTCCGGCGCCAGGTAGAGCAGATCCAGCTCGCCCGCCAGGAACTCGGCCTCCACCAGCCGCCGTTCGTCCATGTCCTGGGTGGAGTTCAGGAACCCGGCCCGCACGCCGAGGGCGCGCAGCGCGTCCACCTGGTCCTGCATGAGCGCGATCAGCGGCGACACGACGACCCCGACCCCGTCCCGTACGAGGGCCGGGATCTGGTAGCACAGGGACTTGCCGCCACCGGTCGGCATCAGTACGAGCGCGTCGCCGCCCGACACCACATGTTCGATGATGTCCTGCTGCTCACCCCGGAAGGCGTCGTAGCCGAAGACCCGGTGCAGTACGTCGAGCGCGGCAGTCATCCGGGCAGTCTACGGGTGCGGTGGCGGCAGCCTCAAAATGACCGAGTACTGTCATGCTGAGGTGCCCGGCATTTCCCGAACGGCCGCATCGGGGGCGTAAGCCGGGTAACCGGTGAATTTCCCGACGACCCGCCGGTCAGGAGGAGAACGGCCGAGTCGGGTCAATTGACTTCAACCGGCGCTTTGTCGTCATCGCTCCCCGCGCGGGACGGGGAAAGGGGGCCGGTGTCCCTTGTTCTGCGTCCTCGCCGTGTGCGAGAGTGTGCACATCTTGTCGGTGCGCGGACAATTGCTGTCCTCGCGTGAGTGTTTCGACCCATTCCTCACCTTGCCACCGAAAAGCCGCGCATTGGTTCGTACCTTTTCCTGTTCGACCCCTGGAAGGGAATGGAGACGTGAGAGATTCCGTCCTGTCGAATTCTCCGGATGTAGCTCGAATGTTCGATGCGACGGATGAACAGCTCACAGTGGAACTGCGGAAGTCCTCCGGAAAGAGGCCCGCGCACTATCCGGTCAGTGAGTTGCTGACCCGCCACTGGGAGGCGGTCTCCGGGTACGCGGGCCTGTGCACCACCGGTCCGCAAGCGGCGGGAATACTGACCGCCACCACCTTCACCCGGGTGTTCGGCGAGGCGCTGCGGCAGACCGGACCGACCTCGGCCTGGCGGCCACATCTGCTGGCCACCGTACGCGGCATCGTCGGGGAGTGGGAAACCGGCGAACGCCAGAACCTGATCCACTCGGAGCTGCGGTCCCGGCCGCATGCGCGGGATCGTTCCCCTTTGCGCCTTCCGCCCGCGGATGACCGGCGCCTGGTGTTCCGCGCCTTCCAGTCGCTTCCGGAATCCGCCTGTTGCCTCCTGTGGCACACAGCGGTGGAGGCGGAGGGAATCGTAATTCCGGCCGGTCTGCTGGGCCTCGGCGCGGAGGAAGCCTCCGTCGAGTTGGAACGGGCCCGCGTACTCTTCCGCGAAGGCTGTCTGCGGGCCCACAGTGATCTCGCGCCGATGGAGGAGTGCCGCCAGTTCAGCCGGCTGCTCGACGTTTCCGTACGACGCGGCAACACCGCACTCGATCCTGATCTGCGCCGGCACATGACGCGCTGCGGACACTGCCGTCTGGCCGCCGGCCAGCTGGACCACTCCCGCGGGCGTGCGGCGCTCCTCCTGGCGGAGGCGTTCCTCGGATGGGGAGCGCGGGACTACCTCGACGCCAGGCGCGGCCGTCGGGCCGCCATCGCCGACGCCGACCTGACCGCCGGGCCGGTACCGGCCCCCGGCGCGGCGCCGGCGGCCGCCCCGGGCGCTTTCCCGGTCCCGGTGCAGCTGGGGGCCTCGGTACCGCTGCCGCCTCCGGCCCCGGTTCACGTTCCGGCTCCGTCGCCGACGGCGGTGCCGCTGCCGTCCGAGGTACGGGCCCCGGGAACCGGCCCCCGTCATTCGACCCGAAGCCGAAGCCGGGCCCGGGCCCGGCAGCGCCCGGTCTTCCCGCTCGGCCGGCAGCTCGCCCTGGTCGCCATGGGGATCAGCGTCTGCGTCCTCGTGCCGCTGGCCCTGTGGTCCAGCCCCTGGTCCGACGACAAGGAGAGCGCCGCCCAGACCGGTGTCCCCACCAGCTCCCGGACGGGCGCCTCCCTCCCCGGGTCGCTGCAGTCGTGGATCGCGGCCGGTGAGCCGTCGGCCGAGGGACTGAACGGCCGCCTGCGCGACGCGGCGACCGGCCTGTGCATCGACATCGACGGCGGAAAGGCCGTCGCGCGTGCCGAGCTGGTCGCGTCGAAGTGCAACTCCTCGGCGACCCAGCAGTGGGCGTACGAGCCCGACGGGCTGCTGCGCAGCCTCGCCGGCCGGGACCTCTGCCTCAACTCCCGCCGGAGCTTCTCGATCGAGCTGGACAGCTGCACGGCTGCCGGCAAGGCGGGCGCCAAGAACGTCCGCTACGACTTCACCGTCCAGGGCACCCTGGTCCCCCGCTGGAACCAGGAACTCGCCATGACCCCGGTGTCGTCGAAGAGCGGCGCCGCCCTGGCCCTCAAGTCCCGCGACGGCAGCGCGCTCCAGCAGTGGCTGGCGGACACCTCAGGCGCCTCGCCGCAGACCGACTCCGTCTCCGGGGCGGCCACCGCCGACTCCGTGGTGCAGGTCGCCGCCACCGTCCGGTCATCCGTTTCCGAGGACTCCTCCGGCACGGCCACCGCTCCGCACGCCTCGGACTCCGGCTCCGGCGACTCGTCCGGCGACTCCTCCGGCGACTCGTCCGGCGACTCCTCCGGCCCGCAGTCGTCGGCCTCCAGCACGGGGCCGGACTCCTCCGCCTGCTCGTACTCCTGCTACGCCGACGGGCACGGCGGCCACTTCGGCTCCGGCTACTCCGGCGGGGGAGGCCACTGACGGCACGCCGGGATCACCGGGCCCGGGGGCGTCGCCGCAGTGACGGGCGGCGCCCCGGGGGTGCCTCTGCCGCCTGCGAAGCCAGTGAAATCCGGATGCGGCGGCCTGCCGGAAGGCCGCGGACGGGGAGCCCGTTCGGCCGGAGCCTCGGCAGGCGTACCGGCCCCGCCTGAAACGGTTTTTCGTGGCGGGCGCTCGGTCCGCTGAGGCCACCGGCCGCCACGCCGCATCACGGGAAGTCCGGCAGGAAGGCCGGACGGTCACCCTGACCTGTCGAGAAACAGACAGTGACGAGGTGCCCCCGGCAGGACTCGAACCTGCGGCCAAGCGCTTAGAAGGCGCCTGCTCTATCCACTGAGCTACGGGGGCTGGACGTGGCCGCCCGCGGCCGTGACCTTGCCGGGGACAAGGATAGGGCGATGCGGGGACGAGGCCGGTTGCTTCGCCTGGTCAACACGATGTGTAGGTTCGGTGAAGCGGTCTGATAATCGCAGGCAGGTGCGAATGGCGCACCGGTTTTGGCGCCCCAAGGGGCGGCTGTTGTGTACTCGTTATGCCGGTGTCTCATCCGGCGCTTCCGTCCCCATTACTGCTGCCTTCCGGGCCGAAAAGGCGTGAAGTGGGCGGAATAGGCTTCAAAAGCCCACCAAAATGGGGCATTCTTCCCTCGTGGCGATCTTGGACGTACGGCCTGAGCTGCTGGATGCGCTGTCCGCGCTGCGTGAGCGCGTCGAGGAGGCCTGCTTTCCCTTTCCGCTGCCGGGTGCGGCCCGGGCGCGGCGGACGCGGGAGGAGGTGCTGGCGCAGCTGGACGACTATCTGGTGCCCCGGTTGAGAGCGCCCGAGGCACCGCTGCTGGCGGTGGTCGGGGGGTCGACGGGGGCGGGGAAGTCGACGCTGGTGAACTCGCTGATCGGGCGGCGGGTCAGTGAGGCCGGGGTGTTGCGGCCGACGACCCGGACGCCGGTGCTGGTGTGCCATCCCGAGGACCGGGCGTGGTTCGCGGACCTGCGGATCCTGCCGGGGCTGGGGCGGACGCCCAGGCCGCGGCGGGAGGGGGACGCGCAGGAGGACGCGGCGCTGTGGCTGCGGTTGGAGACGGACGAGACGCTGCCGCGCGGGCTGGGACTGCTGGACGCGCCGGACATCGACTCGCTGGTCACCCGGAACCGTGAGGTGGCCGCCCAGCTGATCTGCGCCGCCGACATCTGGATCCTGGTCACCACGGCCTCCCGGTACGCGGACGCGCTGCCGTGGCATCTGCTGCGCACGGCGCGGGAGTACGACGTCACGCTGGCCACCGTCCTGGACCGGGTGCCGCACCAGATCGCGGAGGAGGTGTCGCTGCACTACGCGGCCCTGCTGGCCAAGGCGGGGCTCGGGGACGTGCCGCGCTTCACGGTGCCGGAACTGCCGGAGTCGGCGGGCGGTGGCGGGCTGTTGCCGCACACGGCGGTGGCGGCGCTGGGCGGGTGGCTGGCGCACTGCGCGGAGGACCCGGCGGCCCGGCACCAGGCGGCCCGGCGGACGGCGATGGGCGTGCTGGAATCGCTGGGCACGAGGCTGCCGGAGCTGGCGGCTGCTTCGGCGGCGCAGCACGCGGCCGCACAGCGGCTGGGCCGGTGGGTGGACGAGGAGTACGAGGTGGCGGGGGAACGGATCCGGGCGGCCGTCGGTGACGGCGTACCGCTGGCGGGGGAGGCCCTGGCGTGCTGGCGGGGGTATCCCCAGGTCGGGCCGGAGGCCGTGCAGTCGGCGCTCTCTGAGGGACTGGCGGCGTTGCTGCGTACGGAGGTCGCGGCGGCGGAGGAGCGCACGGTGTGCGGGTGGCGGCGGGACCGGGCCGGGGTCGTGCTGGCCGAGGGGGCGGGGGAGGTCGCGGGTCAGGCGGTCGGGGAAACCGTCCGGCAGTGGCGGCGCGGGCTCAGCGGGCTTTCCCGCGAGGCGTGTTCGCGCACCGAGGGCGTGGATCGGCAGGAGGCGGCCGCGCTGCTGGCCGTGGCGGTCCTGGGCGGCCGGCGGGGCTGCTCCGCGGGGGAGCGGCTGGCCGAACTCCTCGGTGCGCAGGTCGCGCTGAGGCTGCGTGACCGGGCCAGGGAGGAACTGGACGAGACGGTCGAGGGGTTGCTGCGCGGTGAGCGCGAGCGGCGGCTCGGCCCGGTCGACGCCCTGGATGTGGGTTCGCGGCAGCAGTCGGAGCTGATCGCCACGTTGTCCGTACTGCGCAAGGCGGTAGAGCCGAACCCCGTACTGCGGAAGGAATACGCATGACGACCACGGAACCGGCCGACGGCGCACTGGGAGTCCGTCTGGACGCGCTCGGCGAACTGCTCGGGCTGTCCCGCACCCGGGTCAGTCCCGACGCGCTGGCCGAGACCGGCGAGTTGCTGGACCGGGTCGCGCAGCGCCGGCGCCTGTCGGTTGAACACACGGTGGTGGCGCTGGCCGGGGCGACCGGCAGCGGCAAGTCCACCCTGTTCAACGCCCTGGCGGGACTGGAACTGTCGGAAACCGGCGTGCGCAGGCCGACCACCTCGGCGCCGGTGGCCTGCGCGTGGGATCCGGAGGGCGCGGCAGGGCTGCTGGACCGGCTCGGCGTGGCGCCGAAGGCCCGTTACGCGCGGCGCAGCGCGCTGGACGACTCCGAGGCCGCGCCGGACGGCCTTCCCGACGGTCTCGTCCTGATCGATCTGCCGGACCACGACTCGGCGGCGACCGCGCACCGCGACCAGGTCGACCGGCTGCTGAAGCTGGTGGACGTGGTGGTCTGGGTCCTGGACCCGGAGAAGTACGCGGACGCGGCCCTGCACGAGCGCTATCTGCGGCCGCTGGCCGGTTACGCGGACGTGATGCTGGTCGTCCTCAACCAGGTCGACCGGCTGCCCGGCGACACCGCCGACCAGGTGCTCGACGACCTGCGCAGGCTGCTCGACGAGGACGGGCTCGCGGTCGGCGAGCACGGCGAGGCCGGGGCGACGGTGCTGGCCGCCTCCGCGCTCACCGGGGACGGGGTGGCCGATCTGCGGGCCGCGATCGGGCAGGTCGCCGCCGAGCGCGATGCCGCGAGCCGGCGGCTGTCGGCGGACGTGGACCGTACGGCGGCGCGGCTGCGGCCGGTGTACGTGGCCGTGGACGGGGCGGCCGGCGGTTGCCCCGGCGGTGGGCTGGACGACCAGGCCAGGAAGGACTTCGCCTCGCTGCTGGCCTCGGCGGTGGGCGCCACGGCGGCCGGGCAGGCTGCCGAGCGGGAGTGGGCATGGGCGGCGGCCGACGCCTGCGGCACGGTGTGGCAGCGGCTGGTGAGGGGCCGTCAGCGGGGTGAGGCGGCGTCCGGCGCGGCGGCCGCGGGCGCCGGCCCGGCGGTGGCCGGTCCTGGCACCCGCGGCGATGCGGTGCCGGCGCCGATCGCGTCCCGCCCGGTGGTCGCCGAGGCGGTACGTGTCGTGGCGGCCGAGGCGGCGGTGGGGCTGCCGGGGCCCTGGGCGCAGGCGGTGCGCGAGGCCGCCCGGCGGGGCGGGGAGCGGCTGCCCGGGGCGCTGGACGCGGCGGTGCTGCGGGTGGCCCCGGGTGCGCCGGTGCGGCCGGGCTGGTGGTCGGCGGTGGGCACCGCCCAGTGGCTGCTGGCGCTGCTGACCGCGGTGGGGCTGGCCGGCGCGGGGGCTGTCGCGGCGGGCACACCGGTGCTGCCCTGGTGGCTGCCGCTGGTGCTGCTGGCCGTGGGTGCCCTGGGCGGGCCGCTGCTGGCGCGGGCGGGCCGGTTGGCCGCGCGGGGGCCGGCCCGGCGGCACGGGCAGGCCGCCGAGCGGCGGCTGCGGGACGCGGCCGCGGACTGCGGCCGGGCGCGGGTACTGGAGCCGGTCGCGGCCGAGCTGCTGCGGTACCGGGAGGTGCGGGAGCAGTACGGAGTCGTCGCCGGTAGCCGCTTCCGGGTGACGGAGTTGTCCGCAACGAGCCAGTAATACCGGGTTATCCACAGGTTGAAGACGGTTTCTCCAAAGCGGTCCGGAAGGGGGCACGATGGTTCCCGGAAGTCGACTCGACAAGGATCGGCACGGGGGAGGACCCGGGAATGAACGAGACGCTGGTAACCATCGTCGGCAATGTCGCGACGCAGCCGGAATTCCGAAGGACACCGTCGGAGGTGCCGGTGGCCCGCTTCCGGCTGGCCACCACCGCCCGCCGCTGGGACCGGGAGAGCGGTGCCTGGAGCGACGGGCACACGAGCTTCTACACCGTATGGGCCTGGCGGTCGCTCGCCGCGAACGTCATGGCCTCGATCGGGCTCGGTGAACCACTGCTCGTGCAGGGCCGGTTGCGGGTCCGCGACGAGGAGCGGGACGGCAAGAAGTGGATCTCCGCCGAGATCGACGCGGTGGCGGTGGGGCACGACCTGTCGCGCGGAACGTCGGCGTTCCGGCGCGGATCCCAGGTCGGTCGCCCTGAACTCCTCATTCCGGAATCTCCGACTCCGGCGGGGGTGTCCGGATAGTCCTGACAGTCGGTCGGGGATTTATCGACAATGCGGGTTCTATTCACGTCGGCCGATAACGATTCCGATTCGAAAGTGGGCGGTGTGGTGAATCGTGGGGGCGTCGATACCGCCGGTTCCTAGGATGCGTGGACACCGCACGGTTCGCATACTGCTGGCGAGGCACCCCCCCACTGACCGGCCTCGCCCGGAGGGGAAATCCATGTTCACTGTACGGAGGCGGAGCACTACCCGCCTTGCCGCCACGATTCTGGCCTCCGGCCTGATCGCCGCGGGGGCGATAGCCGGCGCCGGTTCCGCTGCCGCTGACGAAGAGACCCCCTCCGCGGGCGGTGCCACGGCCACGCTGGGCGGCCTCAAGACCTACGGCGATGCCGTCATCCATGAGGACGGCGTCGACCGCGAGGTCTCCGCCGGACTCTTCGAGATGTCCGTCGACGGTGGCGGCGCCATCCAGACGTACTGCATCGACATCAACCACCACACGCTGAAGGACGCCACCTACAAGGAGGTGCCCTGGGACTCCTCGTCGCTGCACGACAACAACGAGGCCGGCAAGATCAACTGGATCCTGCAGCACTCCTACCCGCAGGTGGACGACCTCGCCGCGCTCGCGGCCACGGCCGGGGCCGGCACCCTCAGTGAGCAGACCGCCGCGGCCGGCACCCAGGTCGCCATCTGGCGCTTCTCCGACGGTGTCGACGTCGACGCCTCGGACCCGGCCGCCGAGAAGCTCGCCGACTACCTGCAGAAGCACGCCCAGGACGCCGCCGAGCCGGACGCCTCGCTGAGCCTCGGCCCGACGGCCGTCTCCGGCAAGGCGGGCGAGAAGCTCGGCCCGGTCACCGTGCACACCAACGCCGACAGCGTCGACGTGGCCCTCGCGCCGAGCGCCCCCTCCGGTGTCAGGCTCGTCGACAAGAACGGCAAGGAGGTGAGCACCGCCACCGACGGCTCGCAGATCTACTTCGACGTTCCGGCAGGCACCGAGGGCACCGCCTCGCTGACCGCCACCGCGACCACCACCGTGCCCGTCGGCCGGGCGTTCACCGCGACCGACAGCACCAGCCAGACGCAGATCCTGGCCGGCTCCAGCGACAGCACCGTCACCGCCACCGCGGGCGGCACCTGGGCGAAGAAGGGCGCGATACCCGCCGTGTCGGCCGAGGTGAACTGCGCCAAGAGCGGCGTGGACGTCACCGCGGCCAACGAGGGCGACGAGGACTTCACCTTCCAGCTCTCCGGCAAGGAGTACACGGTGGCGCCCGGCAAGTCCGAGACCATCACCGTGCCGGTGGAGGAGGACCAGGCGTACAAGATCACCATCACCGGTCCTGACGACTTCGAGAAGACCTTCGAGGGCGTCCTCGACTGCAAGACGGCGACCTCCACCGGCGGGGGCACCACCACCACGGCCTCCGCCAGCCCCTCTTCCTCGCCCAGCACGGCCTCGACCGGCGTCACCACCACCGGTGAGAACCTGGCCGAGACCGGCAGCAGCAGCGCGACCCCGGTCATCGCGGGCATCGCCATCGCACTGGTCGTGATCGGCGGCGGCGCGGTCTTCCTCCTCCGCAGGAGGAAGCCGGCGAGCCCCGCCGAGTGATGTGAGCGATCAGGCAGTGACGAGGCAGTGACCCGGCCGTGAGACCCGGCCACGAGAGGGGCGGACCGCGCAGGTCCGCCCCTCTCACGCACTCACGGGCGGGGCCGGTGGGCGAAGTCGGGGGCTCGGCGCTGGCCCGGGAGGCGCCGCTGCGGGGGCTTGGTCAGGGTGATCTGGCGCGACAGCTGGTGGAAGCAGGACAGCGCGGCGATGGAGGGAAGGGCGGCGACGGTCACACCGCTGATGGTCTTGGGGGCGTAGGCGATGCACAGCACGACGGCGAACGCGGAGAACATCAGGACGATGGCCCAGGAGTGGGGCGCGCGCCGCTGGTGCACGGCGTGGCGCAGGACCGACAGCGAGGCGACGGTCCAGGGGCCGTAGATGAGGGTCGGCCACCAGGACGTGATCTGCTGGGGGCCCGTGGGCGAGGCGAGATGGCGCAGGGGATCGTGGGCGACGATTCCGCTGAGGGCGCTGACCATCGCGACCAGAGCGGCGATCAGGGCCGCGATGGCCAGACTGAGGACCTGTGTCTTGGCCCATGTTCTTGGCAGCGTCCTGCGCAGACGGATGCGGCTGCGGCGGTGCCTGGTCGGTGGGCGGACGGAGTGGGACGGCAGATCGAGCGTCGGCTGGGTGTCCTCGTCGAGACGGCCGGATGCCTGGAGCAGCCGGGTCAGGTCGCCCTCGGACTGCCAGTGTCCGTTGAGGACATCGAAGTCCGGAGCCGAGAACGGGTCCTGCCCGGCAACCGGTTCATGGGTACGCCACTCGCCTGAGGAGGATGAGTACATCTCACCGTCAATGTGCGTCTGAACACCGTGTGAGCCGAAGGGGTCGTACCTGTCATGCATGGGGAGGGTCCTGCCGGAGCCGTTGATGAAAGGTGGGGGCGGAGCGGCCGGGTCCTCATGTCCGCAGGACCGCCGGGGCACAGCCGCAGCGGCGGGCGAAATCGGCCTCGATGTGGTCCATGGCCCGGGCGAAGGACTCCAGCACCGAAGAACAGTTGTTCAGGCTGATCCGGTCCGCGCCACGTTCGATGTACGTGGTCGGACCCAGCCCGGAACTGCTCGCGGAACCGGGGACCAGCACCCACTCCCCCAGGCGGGACGCCCGGGAGGTCGCGCCGGAGTGAGCCGATGATGCGAGAGACGCATGGCCTGTTGTCACAGCTGCACAACGAGGCATCCGATCATTCGGATTTGCGCTACATGAGTGACCAAATGCCGGAATTCATGATTCTCATTCATTCGGTGCGGCGTGCCGGCGCGAGCCGACCGCGCGGCAGCCGCCCGGCGCCCGCCCGCCCGCGGCCCGGCCGCCGCCGCGCGGCGCCCGGGGCGGCCGGCCGGGACCCTGGATCCGGGCCCCGGATCCAGGGCCGCCGAACGCACGCGTTTCCGCCCGGGGGCGGCTGTACGGCAAGATGGGGGTATCTGCTATCTGCCCATCATCGAATGCCGGACGGTTTCTCTTGGCTGAGTTCATCTACACCATGCGCAAGACGCGCAAGGCGCACGGCGACAAGGTGATCCTGGACGACGTCACCCTGAACTTCCTGCCCGGCGCCAAGATCGGCGTCGTGGGACCGAACGGCGCGGGCAAGTCCACCGTGCTCAAGATCATGGCGGGCCTGGAGCACCCCTCCAACGGCGAGGCGTACCTCTCTCCCGGCTACAGCGTCGGCATGCTGCTGCAGGAGCCGCCGCTGGACGAGACCAAGACCGTCCTGGAGAACGTCGAGGACGGCGTTGCCGAGATCAAGGGCAAGCTCGACCGGTTCAACGAGATCGCCGAGCTGATGGCGACCGACTACTCCGACGCGCTGCTGGACGAGATGGGCAAGCTCCAGGAGCAGCTCGACCACGCCAACGCCTGGGACCTCGACGCCCAGCTGGAGCAGGCCATGGACGCCCTGGGCTGCCCGCCCGGCGACTGGGCGGTGGTCAACCTCTCCGGTGGTGAGAAGCGCCGCGTCGCGCTCTGCAAGCTGCTGCTGGAAGCCCCCGACCTGCTGCTTCTCGACGAGCCCACCAACCACCTGGACGCCGAGTCCGTCCAGTGGCTGGAGCAGCACCTGGCCAAGTACGCCGGCACCGTCGTCGCCGTCACCCACGACCGGTACTTCCTGGACAACGTCGCCGAGTGGATCCTGGAGCTGGACCGCGGCCGTGCCCACCCGTACGAGGGCAACTACTCGACGTACCTGGAGAAGAAGGCCTCGCGCCTGAAGGTCGAGGGCCAGAAGGACGCGAAGCGCGCCAAGCGCCTCAAGGAAGAGCTGGAGTGGGTCCGCTCCAACGCCAAGGGCCGCCAGGTCAAGTCCAAGGCCCGGCTCGCCCGGTACGAGGAGATGGCCGCCGAGGCGGACAAGATGCGGAAGCTGGACTTCGAGGAGATCCAGATCCCGCCGGGCCCGCGTCTGGGCTCCATCGTCGTCGAGGTCCAGAACCTCACCAAGGGCTTCGGCGAGAAGCTGCTCATCGACGACCTCTCCTTCACCCTGCCCCGCAACGGCATCGTCGGTGTCATCGGCCCCAACGGCGCCGGCAAGACCACGCTCTTCAAGATGATCCAGGGTCTGGAGGAGCCCGACTCCGGCATGATCAAGGTCGGCGAGACCGTCAAGATCTCCTACGTCGACCAGAGCCGCGCCAACATCGACCCCAAGAAGACGCTGTGGGCGGTCGTCTCCGACGAGCTGGACTACATCAACGTCGGCCAGGTCGAGATGCCGTCCCGCGCCTACGTCAGCGCCTTCGGCTTCAAGGGCCCGGACCAGCAGAAGCCGGCCGGGGTGCTCTCCGGCGGTGAGCGCAACCGCCTCAACCTCGCGCTCACCCTCAAGCAGGGCGGCAACCTGCTGCTCCTCGACGAGCCGACCAACGACCTCGACGTCGAGACGCTGGGCTCGCTGGAGAACGCGCTGCTCGAATTCCCCGGCGCGGCCGTGGTCGTCTCCCACGACCGGTGGTTCCTCGACCGGGTGGCCACGCACATCCTCGCCTACGAGGGCGAGAGCAAGTGGTTCTGGTTCGAGGGCAACTTCGAGTCGTACGAGAAGAACAAGGTCGAGCGGCTCGGTCCTGACGCGGCCCGCCCGCACCGTGCCACCTACAAGAAGCTGACCCGGGGCTGATCTTGCGGCATATCTACCGCTGCCCGCTGCGCTGGGCGGACATGGACGCGTACGGCCACATCAACAACGTGGTCTTCCTCCGCTATCTGGAGGAGGCGCGTATCGACTTCCTGTTCCGCCCGGACAAGGACTTCCAGCAGGGGTCCGTGGTGGCGCGCCACGAGATCGACTACAAGCGGCAGCTCAAGCACCGGCACACACCGGTCGATGTCGAGCTGTGGGTCACGAAGATCAACGCGGCGTCGTTCACGGTGTCCTACGAGGTCAAGGACCCGGACCAGGTCTATGTCCGGGCCGCCACGGTCATCGTGCCGTTCGACTTCGAGGCGCAGCGGCCGCGCCGGATCACGGCGGAGGAGCGGGCGTTCCTGGAGGAGTACCGGGACGACGACGCCTCCCGGGCCGAGGCCGGGTCAGAGGCCGCGGCCGAGTCCGGCGCCGGCGAGGACGACGGAGCTGTCGCGGCATGACCGCCCTGCGCATGACGGAGGCCAGGGAGGCGGGGGCGTTCGCCGCCTTCCTGGCACGGTTGCTCCGCTGGGACAAGGCCGCCGTCGTGCGGCTCCGGGCCGCCGGGGGTGTGCTCGCCGTCTTCGGCCAGCCGCCCTTCGGCGGGGTCCTGGCGATCCGTACCGCCGAACTCGCCGCCCCCGTCGAGCTGGATGCCACGGTTTCGGCCGGGCAGCTGCTCGACGGCATCGACGAGACGTCGGGCACGGTCTCCGTCCCCGGCTCCGTCACCGGCCCCGCCTGGGCCGGGCTGCTGCCGCCGCGCACCGGCTGGCAGCGGGTGGAGGGGCTGCCCGGCACCAGCGACATCCGTGCCGCCGCGGCCGCCGGTGTCGCCGAATTCCGTTCCCGCACCGAGCAGTTGGTGCCGCAGGCCCGCACCCGTGGTGCCCTGGACGCCATCGCCGACGACATCTGGTCCCGGCAGCTGGGCGCCACCGGGCTCCCCCTGCGGGCGGTCCACGCCGCCCATGCCCTGGGCTTTCTGCGGCCGGTGCGGCTGCCGGTGCCCACGCCGCGCGGCGCCTCATCCGACGACGGGCCGGTTCTGCTCGCCGCCGGTCCCTGGCTCCGGCTCCGTACGCCCTACGGCTCGGTGGCCGTCCGCCGGAGCTCGTCCGGCCTCGGGCTGAGCGTCACGCCCGCCTGACCGTCACTCCGCCCGAGCTGCCCCGACCCGGGCTAACCCGGCGTGTTCACCATCGACGCGGCCGCGTAGACCAGGTAGTCCCACAACTGCCGCTCGTAACCGGGCTCCAGGCCCAGTTCGTCCACCGCGACGCGCATGTGACCCAGCCAGGCGTCATGGGCGGCCTGGTCCACCTGGAACGGCGCGTGCCGCATCCGCAGCCGCGGGTGGCCCCGGTTGTCGCTGTAGGTGCGGGGGCCGCCCCAGTACTGCATCAGGAACAGCGTGAAGCGTTCCTCGGCGGGGCCGAGGTCCTCCTCGGGATACATGGCGCGCAGCGCCGGATCCTGTGCCACGCCTTCGTAGAAGCGGTGTACCAGGCGGCGGAAGGTGGGCTCGCCGCCGACCGCCTCGTAGAACGTCTGCTGCGACAGGGTGCCGCGCGGGATCTCGTTCACCGGCCCTCACCTCGTGCGGCCGCGCCGGACGAGCCGGACGAGCCCGGTGGCCGGGTCGTACGCGGGGATACGTGGGGGTGTCCCCGCCGGGGGCAGGGGGAGAGTCGTTCGGGAGATGGCAGCACCCCTCCATGCTCTCAGACGCCGGGACCGAGGACCCCGGTCCTAGGACCAACGGCCTTGGCCGACGCACAGTGGAGACATGACCGATGTCGAGCCCGGCGATCCGTACGCCGAAGCGGCCGTCCCGCTGAGGGCCCGGCTGGTGCGCCGGATCGTCAACGCCGGCGCTCTCGCGGACCGCGACTGGCTGGCGGCGTTCACGGCGGTTCCGCGTCATGTCTTCGTGCCGGTCTACTACCGGCCGAATCCGGTCGGCGGTGGCTTCTCGCGGCTGTCCGCCGACGCCGCGGACCCGCGCTCCCGGGCCCGCTGGCTCGCCGGCGCCTACGCGGACCAGCCGCTGGTCACCCACCTGCGGGGCGGCCGGCCGCTCTCCTCCAGCAGCCAGCCGTCCCTGATGGCCGCGATGCTGGAGGCGTTGCGGATGCGCGAGGGGCACAAGGTGCTGGAGATCGGTGCCGGCACCGGCTACAACGCCGCGCTGCTCGCCCACCGCTTCGGCGCCTCGGCGGTGACCACGGTCGACCTGGACGCCGCCCTCACCGACGGCGCCCGCGCCCGGCTGGCCGGCACCGGCTTCGCCGCCGTCACCGTCGTGACCGGCGACGGGGCGCTGGGCTGGGCCGCCGGCGGCCCGTACGACCGGATCGTGGCCACCTGCGAACTGCCACGGGTCCCCGCCCCGTGGCTGCGCCAGTGCCGGCCGGGCGGACTGATCCTGGCGCCCTTCAACGGCGGTCTGATCGCGCTGAGGGTCACCGGCGACGGCCACGCGCAGGGCACCTTCCTGCCCGCCCCCGCCTACTTCGTCTCGCTGCGCGGCGCGGATGCCGTCGCCCATCCCGCGCCCGAGGCGATCGGTCCGCGCGAGCGGGTACGGACCACCACCACGCCGCCGGGCGTTCTCGACGACGAGCTCTTCCGCTTCCTGCTCACACTGGTCGCCGGTGAACTGGAGATGCGCTGGGCGTTCGGCGGGCGGGGTGTCGCGCTCACCGCCGCCGACGGCTCGGCCGCCCGCGCCGACCGCGACGGCGCGGTGCTCCTGGCGGGCCCTCGCGACCTGTGGGCCCTGGTGGAGGAGGCCTACGGGCTGTGGGAGCGGGAGAACCGTCCGGGGCGGGAGCGCTTCGGCATGACGGTCCACGGCGACCACCAGTGGACCTGGCTGGACGGCCCGGACGGACCGAACGCGTGGGAGCTCAGCCCCGCACGATCGTGATCGTCGTCCATGCCCCGACGTGCACCCGGTCGCCGTCCTGCAGGGGCACCGGGACGTAGGGGTCGAGGGGCTCCTCGGCGTCGTTGAGGGTGGTGCCGTTGGTGGAGTTCTGGTCGACGACCGACCAGGTGCCGTCGGGCTGGCGGGCCAGGAGGGCGTGCTGGTGGGAGACGCCGGGGTCCTCGGGGGCACGCGACAGGTCGATGTCGGGGGACTCGCCGGTGGAGTGGCGGCGCCGGCCGATGGTGAGCTGGTCGCCGGCGAGGGGGAGGCGCTGCTCGGGGGAGTAGGAGGGGAAGTACAGGCCCTGGGCGTCGGGGCCGCTGCGGGCCATCATCGCGGTGAAGTAGTCGCGGTCGGCGGCGATGACGGCGGTCCAGCCGGCGGCCGGCGGGGCCTCGTACCCGTATTCGTACTCGTACGGCTGCTGTTGCTGCTCCTGTTGCTGGTGGGAGGGCGGTGGCAGCAGGAAGTCGCCGGAGCCGGAGGTGACGGACTCGGGGGCGATGGGCTCGGCCGGGCGGTTCATCTGGGACGGGCGGGAGCGCTGGGACTCGTAGCGCTGGTAGGGCGGGAAGGGCGGCGGCGCGACGGTGGGGCCGGGCGGCACGAAGGTGGCGCCGGCGTGGGTGACGAAGTTGTAGCGGCACTCCTCGCAGAACTGGGCGATGCCCTCGCGAGGGGTGCCGCAGACCGGGCAGGGCTCCAGGGCCGCCGTGGGCTCGGGCTCGTACGCGTAGCCCCCGGAGTACGGCGGCGGGGGCGGCGGGGCCGCGTAGCCGGCGGGCGGGGGCTGGGACGAGCCCATGCGCATACCGCAGACCTCGCACCAGTCGTCGGTCCCGGACTGGTGTCCGTTCGGGCAGATCGACATGTCGCTGTTCCCCCTCCACCCCTCTGATTGTCGCGCGCGCTATTTCGCGCTATTTCTTGACGCGTACCGTCTTCGTGGACCGCGTCTCCAGGGTCATCTCGTCCGCGTCGGCGACCCTGGCCTTCAGCCGTACGGTACCGTTCGCGGCGTCGACCACGTCGACCACCTTGGCCAGCAGTTTCGCGGTGTCCTCGTTGCCGGAGGCGCTGGCGAGCTGGACCGCGCGGCCCAGTTTGGCGGTGGCGGAGTCCATGTCGCCCTGCTTGCGGGCCTCCAGGCCCTGCTGGATGACCTGGGCCAGCTCGGCCTGGCCGGTGTAGTGCGCGACCTGCGGGTTGATCCGGGTGGAGGCGGCCATGTCGTCGGTCCACACCGCCCGCACCAGGCCCTGACTCAGCACCTGCGAGGTGCCGTCGGGCTGCGGGAGTACGAGGGAGATCCGGGCCGCCAGCATCTCCTGGCCGACGCCGGCCGCCGGCACCCGGACGGAGACGTGGTAGTCGCGGGACTCGTCGCCCCAGGAACCGGTCGGGTAGTCGCCGGCCCGGGGACCGGCCTCGGTGCGCCGCGCGCTGAGGTCCTCGACGGTCGGTGCGACCTGCTTGACGTAACCGATCTCGGCGCCCTGCGGGGTCCACATCCGCAGCGAGACGTCGGCGACCTCCTTGCCCATGGCGGTCTCCATCATCTGCCGGAAGTCCGCCTCCAGGCCGGACGGGTCGGCGACGATGTCGACCGAGCCGAGCAGCGCCGAGGCGACACCGGTCAGCTCCTTGACCTCCCAGTCGGTGCCGACTCCGCGCGCGTCGCAGGTGAAGCGGCCCGCACAGGTGTCGAGGACGGCCTTGAGCGTCTCCGGTTTCTCGTGCTCGTTGCGGCCGTCGGTGAGCAGGATGCCGTGCCGTATGGACACGTCGGCGGTGGCCAGCAGCCGGTCGGTGAGCTTGAGCCAGGTGCTGATCGCGGTGCCGCCGCCCGCGCTGAGCTTGCGCAGCGCCTGCTTCGCCTGGTGCCGGGTGGAGGAGTCGGCGATCGCCAGGGCGCCTCCGGCCGGGTAGACCTCGCGGGCCTGGTGGGTGCCGGCGACGACGGCGAAGGCGACGCCGTCGCGGATTGTGTCGATGGCGGCGGCGGTGGCGTCCCGGGCGTTGCGCATCTTGGTCGGCGGGTAGTCCATCGACCCGGAGCAGTCGACCATGATGACCACGGCGGCGCCCGGCCCGGCGGTACCTTCCCCGGCCGAAGGACGGGGCAGGCCCGGCCGCGACACCCCGCCGGTGGTGCCGCCACCGGTGGAGGTCACCGTGACGATGGCGTTGACCTCACGGCCGCCTTCCGGAAGGTACTCGTTCTGGTAGATATCGACGGAGAACCGCGGCACGTTGGACTTGGAGAAGTTGGCCATCGCTTGTGCTCCTGCTTGTCAGGTCTCGTCAGGTCTCGTCAGATCGTCAGGTCGTCAGTTCAGGCTTTGGGCACGGGGAAGGGCAGGATCGCGACCGTGATGTTGTCGTGGCCGCCGCCGTCCAGGGCCAGTCCGACCAGGGCCTGCGCGCAGTGCAGGGGGCGCAGCCGCGCGTCGGCGGGCACCGCGGAGGCCAGCTCGGCGGCGGACTCCGCGTAGTTCCACAGTCCGTCGGTGCACACCACCACTACACCCGGTCCGTCGGGCTCGAAGGAAGCGGTGTGCGGGTCGAGTTCGACCGCGTCGGCGCCGAGCCAGCCGGTGATGGCATGGGCGCGTTCGTCCGCGTACGCCTCCGCCTCGGTCATGAGACCGGCCGAGACCATCCGGGCCGCCCAGGAGTCGTCCTCGGTGAGGCGGGCCGCCGGTACGGAACGGTCGTCGGGGACCCAGTAGGCGCGGCTGTCCCCGATCCAGCCGACGGTGAAGGTCTTGGCGCAGGTGATGGCGCTGACACAGGTGCAGGCGGGGGAGTTGTGGTGCGGGCCGCCGCCTCCGGCGCCGCCCTCCTCGGCTGCGAGGTCGGTGACCGCCTGGGCGGCGGTCAGCAGTGCCTGACGCATCGCGTCCTGGGGGCCGGTGCCGTGCTCCAGGGCGGTGAGCAGCGCCTCGTTGGCCGTCGCGGCGGCGGCCGCGGAGGCGTCGTCGGGGCGGTACGCGGAGGAGACCCCGTCGCACACCACGGCCACGACCGCCGGGCTGCCGTCCGGCAGCGAGGTCGCGGACAGCGCGAAGGCGTCCTCGTTGCGGTGGTGCCGCAGGCCCCGGTCGGTGACGGCGGCCACGCCCTCCAGCTCCTGCTCCTGGTGGTCGCGGGGCCGGGGCTGGGCGTGCCCGCAGTGCTCGCAGTAGCCGTCGGCGTCGACATGGCCGACGCCGCAGGCCACACAGACCGCGCGGGCGGACTCCACCGCGGGTGGTTCCTCCCGTGGGTCCGGGCGGTCGGTGATCCGGGTCTGCGGCAGTTGTGCGGTGTCCAGCCCGAAGGTGAGGGTGTCGTTGTCCCCGGCGGGGGGCGCCAGCTCGTAGTCGCCGTCGGGGCCGGCCGCCTTCAGGTCGGCGCCGCAGAGGCCGCAGAACTTGTCCTCCGGGTCGAGCGGCTCGGCGCACTCGGGGCACACCGTCGGTTGCGGCATAGCGTTCACACCCATGTCCGGGGGCGGAAGCGGTTGGCCCGTTCCACCAGTTCGATCCTTGTGCTGCCCTGCTGGGCGAGCCGGGCCAGCGCCCGGTACGAACGCTCCAGCCCGAATCGCAGCCCCCGCTCGTCCATCGGGGAGCCCAGCAGCTCCCCTCCGCCCCCTCCTGCGGGGGCGCCCGGCCGGCCGAGCAGCACCCAGTCCAGCGCGCTGCCCAGCACCTCGGTGGTGAGCCGCTCGCGCAGGTCCGTGTCGATGCCGAGCCGCCGCAGTGCCTCGACCTGCGCGGCGGCGGCCCGCAGGTCGTCGTGGAGCTGCTCGCTCGGCGAACGCTCGCGCAGCCGGGCACGTATCGCCGCGACCCGGGCCGCCGCGAAGTGGCTCGACGACTCCGGCACCGACTCCAGGGCGCTGACGGCGCCGGAGCGGTCGCCCGCCGCCAGCCGTACCCGGGCGAGACCGAACGCGGCGCTCACATAGCTCTGGTCGGTGGTCCACACCAGCCGGTAGTACTCGGCTGCGTTGTCCAGCTGGCCCAGCACCTCGGCGCAGATGCCCAGCGCCAGCTTGGGCGCGGGCTCGCCCGGGAAGGCGTCGTAGACCGCGTCGAAGGACAGCGCGGCTGTCTCGTGGTCACCGTCGGCCAGCGCGGTCAGGCCGCGGTGCCACACCACCCGCCAGTCGGCGGAGCCGTCCTCGGCGTCGGCCAGGGAGCGCAGCACGCGGCGGGCACCGTCGGCGTCGTCCAGTTCCAGGAAGGCGCGCAGCTCGCGCAGCTGCTTCTCCACGGAGTCGACGGGCGCCGACTGCAACGCGGTGACCAGCTCGGCCGGCGCGGCCGCGGCCAGGCCCGCCAGGAAACCCGCGTTGGGGTCGCCCGCGTCGACGTGCGGCACGGGCAGGGCCAGCGCGGCACTGCGCACGTCCAGCCGCACCGTCCTGGGCGGCCGCAGCGCCGAACTCGCCTCCTGCGACGGCACATAGGCGGCGACCGGCACGGTGGGGCTGTAGGCGGACACGGCGACGGGCGCGGACCCGGCAGCGGGCCCCGCGGCCGGCCCGGCAGTCGGTCCCGCGGCGGGCACCGGGGTGGGACCCGCGGCGGGCACCGACGCGAGGGCGGCGGCCGGCCGGGGCGCCGGAAGCGCGAGCGGGAACCGGCCCGAGGCGCCCGGCGAACCGGGCGTACGGGCGCCGAGCGCCGAGGTGTCCTCGGTCAGGGCGCCGACCAGCTCGGTGTCCACCACCCGCAGTTCCGGGCCGAACAGGGTGGACATCGCGGGCCGGGGCCGGCCGCTCTGCAGCGCGACGACCTCGCGCAGCACCCCCATCAGCTGGTCGGACATCTCCTGCGCGGACGCGAACCGCCGGCCCGGATCGGGGTCGGTGGCCCGGACCAGCAGCCGGTAGAAGGACTCGTACGTCGAGAAGACCTCGATGTTGTCCGGGTCGGGCAGGGAGTCGACGAAGACGTTGGTGTAGCCCTGGAAGTCGAAGGTGAGGACGGCGAGGGTGCGCGCCACCGTGTACAGGTCGGAGGCCACGGACGGCCCGACCTCGGCGACCTCGGGGGCCTGGTATCCGACGGTGCCGTAGATCGCGCTGTCCTGGTCGTCCGTGCGCCGGACCGCGCCCATGTCGATGAGTTCGAGCCGGTCCTCGGTCTGGATGGCGTTGTCGACCTTGAAGTCGCAGTAGATCAGGTTGCGGCTGTGCAGATGACCGAGGGCGTCCAGCGCCTCCACGGCGTAGGCGATGGCCTGCTCGACGGGGAGCGGTTCACGTCTGCCGTCGGGGGAGCGGCGCTCGTTGGCGATCTCCTTGAGCGACTTGCCGCCGACGTACGCCATGACGATGTAGCCGTCGAGGGTGCCGGAGCGCTGGTCGAGGTGTTCGACGAAGTTGTAGATGCGGACGATGTTGGGGTGTTCGATCTCGGCGAGGAACCGGCGCTCGGAGACCGCGGCGGCGAGTGCGTCCTCGTCGCCGGTGTCGAGCAGGCCCTTGAGGACCACCCAGCGGTCGGAGACCGCCCGGTCCACGGCGAGGTAGATCCAGCCGAGGCCGCCGTGCGCCAGGCAGCCCGCGACCTCGTACTGTCCGTGCACCACGTCGCCGGCCCGCAGCTTGGGGGTGAAGGAGTACGGGTGCCCGCACTTGGTGCAGAAGCCCTCGGTGCGGCCGGGCCGGTCACCGCGCGAACGGCCCACCGGCGCGCCGCAGTCGCTCTTGCTGCAGTAGCGCTTGCGCTCGGGGACCTGGGGGTTGTCCAGCACCGCCGCCGCCGGGTCGGGGCGCGGGATCGGCGGTACCGTGACCAGGCCGGCGCCGAGCTTGCCCCGGGTGGGGCCGCTGCCGCTGGAGCGCGAACTGCGCACGGAGACCGAACGGCCCGAGGCCTTGCCGCTCAGCGAACGCGACAGCCGGCCCGACACCGAGCGCCGGGAGGCCCGGGACGAACGGGTGGAACGCGAGGACCCCACGGACCCCGCAGACCCCGCAGCCTCCGAGGACGCCGCCGATCCCGCCGATCCCGACGTACGGGAGGACGCGGCCGAGCCGGGGGACGAACCGGCCCCGGCAGCCGGCGCGGCCACCGGTGCGAGGCCACAGGTGTCGCAGTAGAAGTCACCGCTGCCGACGTCCTCGATCGTCCCGTCGCAGCCCGGCCGCTGGCACTTGCTCACGATGTCCACGTCCCCCTCGTACTGTCTGCTTCGCAGACGCCCGGCGCGATGGTCATGGTTCCCGCCGGCGGTCCGTGGGCCCCGGCGGACCCGGCTGTACGGTCTCAGCGACGGCCTGCTGGTAGCGCAGCACCGCGTGCTCCGCGGCCCGCAGGTCGCAGGGCGCGCTCCACAGCAGGCGGCGGGCCTGGTCGTACCGCTCGATGAGCAGCGGGTCCTCGGCCATGCCGTGCCGGGCGACCTTGGCCCGGTAGGCGTCCAGCCGGCCGCGCAGCTCGGCGCGGACGGCCAGCGGCTCGGTGACGCCGGTCAGGGAGTCACGGGCGCGCAGCAACTCCTCGTCGGCGCTGCCCTCCAGGCTGTCCAGCAGTGGTGACAGGCGGTGCCACTGGCCGGTGCGCCGGTACTCGGCGGCGGCGGCCAGCTGCTCGTGGAGCGCGGCGGGCGCGCCGCTGACCGCCGGGACCTCGGAGGCCGCGATCTTGGCGAGCACCTCGCCGCGGGCGATGCGTGCCTCGGCGAGGGTGCGGTCCGCGCGCGACAGCACGTCGCGCAGGCGCATCAGCCGCTGGTCGGCGTCGTCGCGCACATGGAGGACGGCCTCGACCTCGCGGCGGATGTCCTCCAGTTCACGGCCCGAGCGGTCGTAGCGGGAGGTGTCGGGCCGGCCCCCGGGATTTTTGGAGCCGGCCGGTGCCGCGGTCCAGAAGGCGAGCGGGTCGGAGACCACCTGGGCGCGGAGCGCGGCGAGTTCCTCCAGCAGCTCCTCCAGGTCGTCGCCGGACGGATGGGCGCCCGGACGGACACCGACGGAGTGGGCCAGCGAGCGCACCCGCCGCGCCTCGGCGGCCAGCAGGTCGATCCGGGCCGGCAGCGCGGACCAGACACCGTCGGCCGCCGCGATGACCTCCATGGCCTCCGCGTACCAGGCGTTCATCCGCTCCAGGAGCTCTTCCAGGCTGAGCCGTTCGCTGAGCCTGGCCGGGCCGGTGAGGCTTCGTGCGGCCTCCGGCACGGTGCCGCCGGCCACGGTCACCCCGGAGCCGCGCAGCAGCTCGGTCAGTTCGTTGAGCTCGGTCTGCGTCGGCCAGCGGCGGCGGGACCGCAGCTTGCGGGCGGCTGCCAGGGCGCCCGCGTACGCGTCGAAGTGCGCCCACAGCAGCGAGATGGCCTGCTCGGTCTCGGCCCACCGGTCCTTGGTGGTGCCGGTGAGCGCGGCGCCCTCCAGCAGCCGCCGGCCCGAGTGGTCCTGGAGGGCGAGAAGGGACGATTCGATGGCCTCGTGCTCCTCGGCGAGCCGGGTGAGCGCCCGGTCCGCCTCCTCACGGCTCAGTGCCGGTCCGGATGGTCCAGCGACCGCCATCGCACCTTCTCTCCGTATCGGTATCGCCGCCGTGTCCTGGTTCTCTGTTCAGTCCTTGTACAGGGGCTCGGGAGGCCCGTCGATGTCCGGGAGTACGGCCTTCAGCCAGGTACCGTACGCCTTTTCCCACGCGCTGCCGGAACCGCCGCTGCGATAGTTCTCCAGGACGTGGTTGACCCGGCGTACCAGGTCGGTGTCCTTGTTGTTCATGGCCACGCCGTAGTACTCCGTGGTGACCGGGTGGCCCACGAGAGTCACGGACGGGTCCTGGGCGGCCTGTCCGGCGGCCAGTGCGTTGTCGGTGAACACAGCGTCCACCTGGCCGAGTTGGAGCAGCACCAGGCAGTCCAGCTGACTGGTGACCAGGACCCGCCGGGAACCGTGGGGCTCCTCCTTCAGCTTGTCCGCGCCGGTCGAACCGTCGGCCGTGCAGACCTTCTTCCCCTTCAGGGAGTCGTCGAGCCCCTTGACGGCGGAGCCCTCACGGGGCACCAGAAGCTGCTGGCCGGCCTTGAAATAGGCGGTGGAGAAGGCGACCTTCTCGTTGACTATCCGGTCGCAGTTGATGGTGACGGTGCGCACCACCATGTCCACCTGGCGGTCGCGTATCGCCTCGAAACGCTTGGCGGTCGGCACCGTCTTGTACTGCACCGCGTTCTCGTCGCCGAGGATGTCCTTGGCGATGGCCTTCACCAGGTCGATGTCGAAGCCGACGATGTCGCTGTTGTCCGGATCGCGGTATCCCCACAGATAGCTGTTCTGGTCGACGCCGACGACGAGCTTGCCCGCCTTCCGGATGCGTTCGACCGCGGCGCCGCTCGCCGTGGAGGGAGACAGGCTGGCCTCCGGGTGCTTGCCGCAGCTGTCGTCGGCCGAGGCCGGGGCGGCCTTGACGGACAACGGGCCGTCCCTCCAGGCCCGTCCGCTCGCCTCGTAGGCGGGGCTGTGCAGCGGCAGCGCGCTCGCGGCCACCGCCAGCACGCACGCGGCGGCCATCCCGGCCACCCCGCCCCAGCCGCGCAGTCCGCCTCGTACGCTCGTCCGCAGCATCTTCCCGCCTCCGCTCCTCCCGCTGTTCACCGGTACTCCGACAGCCGGCGCCCGATTCCGACGAGCGCGGCCGCCGCACCGAGCACCGCGAGCAGCGCGGCGCCCGCCGCCAGCCCGTCCAGTGCTCCCCGCCCGTCGTCGGCGGCCTGGAGGAAGTCCGCGTGCTCGTGCCCGACGGCCTTGTCGAGGGCGTCGTCGACACCGCCGAAACAGATGGCGGTGTACTCCTTCGCCTTCGTGTGGTTCTTGAACTCGCCGCCGATGGTCTGGGCGAGGGCGTCCTGGTACTCACCGGAGTCGTCGGACTTCCGGGCCTTGGCGTGCAGTCCCCACCAGGCCTTGGCGTCCACCATGGCCGTCCTGACCGGCTCCCGGCCCTGGGCGTCGTCGGCCATCGACAGCGCCTGGGCCAGCAGGCCCGTCCTGCCGTCCGCCCCCTTGCCGGCGAGATCCTGGATCTCCGACAGGTACGCGTCGTTGTAGTCCGCGCCGCTGCCCCGGGCCACCAGGGTCAGATTCTCGTTCGCCCGGGCCTGCAGGGTCTCGATCCGGGCGGTGTTGAGCACCTGGAGCGACCTCGCGCCGTTGTCGTACGAGTCGCTGAGCCGGACACGGGCCACGCTGTGCCCGACGACCAGCCACATCAGGACGATGACGGTCGCCACGGTGCCGGCCAGCAGGCCCCGGTTGAACACCCGGTTCGTACGCCGGTAGCTGCGGCGCTGCGCCCACACCAGGCCGCCCAGGGCCAGCACCCCGAGCCCCCAGGCAGCCCACGGCAGCGCCTTGGCGTCCTCGTAGTCGGCGCCGAGGCGGGCGGTCTCTATCTGGTACAGCTTCTTGGCGGCGGGCAGGATCTCCGTGGTCATCTTCTTGTTGGCGGCGCGCAGATAGGCGCCGCCGACCGGATAGCCCAGCCGGTTGTTGGCCCGGGCCCGTTCGATGTAGCCGGTGTAGACCGGGAGTTGCTCGTTGAGCTGCTGGATCTGGGCGCCGGCCTCGTCCGAGCCGTCGGTGGCGGCGGCGGCCTCGGCGATGTACCGGGACGCGATCTTGATGTCGTCCTGGTAGCGCTCGCGCGCGTCCGCCGGATCCTGCCGGCCGGCGAGGAAGCCCCCGGCGGCGGTGGTGTCGGCGTCCGCCAGCTTGCGGTAGATGTCGGCGGCCCGGGAGCTCAGCGGCTCACTGCGGTTGACCACGTCGTCGGCGGCCGCGGCGCGGTCGGTGATCTGCCAGGCGGTGATCGCCCCGAAGGCCACCACGAGCACCGCGAGCAGCAGGCCGATGACGCGCAGCCTGCCGGGCTCGGTGGTCGCCGACTCCCGCAGTCTGGAGGCCTGTTCGGCCCAGGCGGGCCTGCGGCGTCCGGTGTCCGGGCCCGCCGCGGACGCGGACACGATCACGTCCCCGCCGCTGCCCGGATGAGCGGAATACTGCGTGTGCGTCACTGACCCTCCCCCCTGGACCGTTCCCCGTCTTCGCGAGGAACGATCTCCTGGTCAGCAGTATGGCCGCAGGCACCGACAATCCGACAGGCAATACGTGGATCTTCCGTGCGCGCTCCTGCCCCCAGGCTCCTCGTCACTCATCACGCTCGGCACGCCCCTCCGGTTCCCCGGCCCCGTAGTGCGCCCGCAGCCGCGCCCGTGCCTCGTGCCCGGCACCGGTGCGGTCCAGGCCGAGCAGGGCGGCGCCCAGCACCGGCGGGGCGGTGACGACGCTGATCACGGCCTTGGGGGCGCGGGCCCCCAGCCGGTCCGCGATGGTGTCCATCAGCAGCGCGGGGCGGGCGGCCAGGACCCCGCCGCCGAGCACCACGTCGGCCTCCTCCCCGAGCAGATCCAGCCGCTCCAGGGCGACGGCGGCGAGGGCGACCACCTCCTCGGCCTGGCGGACGACGACGCTCCGGGCGACGGCGTCACCGTCGTGCGCGGCCCGGAAGAGCAGCGGGGTCAGTTCGTGCCTGCGGGCGGACGCGATGTGCCCCAGGTGCAGCGCCTCGATCAGGGCGTACATCGACGGCAGCCCGAAGTGGGCGGGCAGCAGGGCGGCCAGGGAGGTCGGACCGCCCCGGCCGTCCTCGGCGCGGGCGGCCCACCACAGGGCCTCCTCGGCCAGGGCGTAACCGCCGCCCCAGTCGCCGGAGATCCGGCCGACCGCCGGGAAGCGGGCGGTCCGGCCGTCCGGCAGCATCCCGGCGCAGTTGATGCCCGCCCCGCACACCACGGCGACCCCGCGCGGCTCGTCGACGCCCGCGCGCAGCAGGGCGAAGGTGTCGTTGGCGATCCGGGTGCCGCGGCCCCACCCTTGCCCGGCGACGGCGAGTTCGAGCTCCCGTTCCTCGGCGGGCAGGTCGGCGTTGGCCAGGCAGGCCGAGACGTGTTCGACCAGTGGCGCGCCCGGCGCGGGGGACAGCCCGGCCGCCTCCGCCGCCCGCGCGACGACCAGGCCGAGGGTGCCGACCGCCGCCGCCGAGCCTGTGATGTGGGGCTGGAAGCCGCCGCCGCGGGCGGCGCCCAGCACCGATCCGTCGGCGGCGACGATCGCCACGTCGGTCTTGCTGTTGCCGGCGTCGACGGCGAGGACCAGGGGCTGTCGGGTCAGGCCCACGCGAGATGCTCCCGGTTGTGTGCGACGAGACGGTCGGTCAGGGCCTCGGCCTGCGCGTACTGACCGACGAGGGGATGGGACAGCAGCGCCCTGAACACCCGGTCCCGGCCGCCGCGCAGGGCCGCGTCCAGCGCCAGGTCCTCGTAGGCGGTGACACCGGCGACCAGGCCGCCGTACAGCGGGTCGAGGGGCGGGACGGGCAGCGGCACGGCGCCGGCGGCGCCGACGGTCGCGGGCACCTCGATGACGGCGTCGTCGGGGAGGAAGGGAAGCGTGCCGTCGTTGAAGGTGTTGACGACCTGGACGTCACCGCTGTCGCGGAGCAGGGAGGACGCGAGGGCGACCGCCGCCTCCGAGTAGAAGGCGCCGCCGCGCCTGCCGAGCAGCTCCGGCTTCTCGTCGAGCGCCGGATCGCCGTACATCGCCAGGAGCCGCCGCTCCATCTCCGCGACCTCGGAAGCACGTGAGGGCTTGGTGCGGAGCTCCTGTACGACCTCGTCGTGGTCGTAGTAGTAGCGCAGGTAGTACGAGGGCACGACGCCCAGCCGGTCCAGCAACGGGCGCGGCAGGCGCAGGTCGGCGGCGATGGCGTCGCCGTGCTCGGCCAGCAGCCCGGGCAGGACGTCATCGCCGTCCGGGCCGCCGATGCGCACGCCGCGTTCCCAGGTGAGGTGGTTGAGCCCCACATGGTCCAGGTGCACCTGTTCGGGGGTGACGTCCAGCAGCCGGGCGAAGCGGCGCTGGAAGCCGATGGCGACGTTGCACAGCCCCACCGCGCGGTGTCCGGCCGTGAGCAGTGCGCGGGTCACGATCCCCACCGGGTTGGTGAAGTCGATGATCCAGGCGTCGGGAGCCGCTCTGCGCACGCGTTCGGCGATGTCCAGGACGACGGGCACCGTGCGCAGCGCCTTGGCCAGTCCGCCCGCGCCGGTGGTCTCCTGGCCGACGCAGCCGCACTCCAGGGGCCAGGTCTCGTCCTGGTCGCGCGCCGCCTGTCCGCCGATGCGCAGCTGGAGCAGCACGGCGTCCGCGCCTGCCACGCCCGCGTCCAGGTCCGAGGTCGTGGTGATGCGGCCGGGGTGGCCCTGGCGGTGGAAGATCCGCCGGGCGAGCCCGCCGACGAGCGCGAGGCGCTCGGCGGCGGGGTCGACGAGGGTGAGCTCCTCGATCGGCAGGCTCGCCCGCAACCGGGCGAAGCCGTCGATCAGTTCGGGCGTGTAGGTGGACCCGCCGCCCACCACCGCTAGCTTCATCCCTTGACTCCTGTCAGGGTCACGCCTTCGATGAAGGCCTTCTGTGCGAAGAAGAAGACGACGATCACCGGAGCCATCACCAGCACCGTGGCGGCCATCGTCAGATTCCAGTTGGTGTGGTGGGCGCCCTTGAAGGACTCCAGGCCGTAACTCAGTGTCCAGGCGGCCGGGTTCTCGCTGGCGTAGATCTGCGGGCCGAAGTAGTCGTTCCAGCAGCAGAAGAACTGGAAGAGGGCGACGGCGGCCACGGCCGGCCTGGCCATCGGCAGTACGACCCGCAGCAGCGTGCGCAGTTCGCCGCAGCCGTCGACCCTGGCGGCGTCGGTGTACTCCCTGGGGATCGTCAGCAGGAACTGCCGCAGCAGGAAGATGGTGAACGCGTCACCGAAGGCGAGCGGGATGATCAGCGGCCACAGGGTGCCGGACAGACCGAGCTGCTTGGCCCAGAACAGGTACATCGGGACGATGATCACCTGAGGGGGCAGCATCATCGTGGAGATGACCAGCATCATCGCCAGATTGCGGCCCCGGAAGCGGAACTTCGCCAGCGCGTACGCCACCGGCAGGCTGGACACGACGGCGAGTACCGTCCCCAGCCCCGCGTACAGCAGCGTGTTGCGCCACCAGGTGAGGAAACCGGGGGTCTCCCACACGGTGCCGAAGTTGCCCCAGGCCCAGGTCCTGGGCCACAGGTCACCGCTGAGGGCCTGGTTGTCGGTCATCACGGCGGTCAGCAGGACGAAGACGAACGGCAGGACGAAGAAGAGGGCGGCCGCGATGCCGAGGGCGTGCACCGCCACCCACTCCAGGGCGGCCCGTCGGGACGCCGCCCGCCGGGCGTCGCGGGAGGCGGCGGGGGCCGCCGCCGGGGCCGGGGGCGCGATGGTCGTGTCGATGGTCATGGCGATCAGTCCTCCGCCGACAGGAAGCCGCTGCGGCGGCGCATGAGCAGCGCGGTGAAGGCCATCGCGAGGGCGAAGAGCACCAGGGCGATCACGCACGCGGAGCCGGTGTCGAAGCGCTGGAAACCGAGGTTGTAGACGAGCTGGGGGAGAGTGAGGGTGGACTTCTCGGGGTAGCCCGGCTCGAACTGCTGGCCGGAGCCGCCGATGACGCCGCTGGCGACCTTCCCGGCGACCAGGGGCTGTGTGTAGAACTGCATGGTCTGGATCACGCCGGTGACGACGGCGAACATCAGGATCGGCGAGATGTTCGGCAGCGTCACGTACCGGAACCGCGCCCAGGAGCCGGCCCCGTCCAGCTCGGCGGCCTCGTACTGCTCCTTGGGCACGTCGAGCAGGGCGGCCATGAAGATGACCATCAGGTCGCCGATGCCCCACAGCGCGAGCAGGGTCAGTGCGGGCTTGGACCAGTCCGGGTCGTTGAACCAGCCGGGCTGCGGCAGGCCGAGGTCGCCGAGGAGATGGTCGACCGGACCGGTGCCGGGGTTGAGCAGGAAGGCGAAGGCCATGGTCGCGGCCACCGGCGGGGCGAGGTAGGGAAGATAGAAGGCGGTACGGAAGAAACCGGGGGCGGTCCTGATCCGGGTGATCAGCAGCCCGATGCCGAGACCGAAGACGACCCGGAGGCTGACCATGACCACGACCAGCCACAGCGTGTTGCGCAGCGCGGGCCAGAAGAACGGGTAGTCGTTGAAGACGTACGACCAGTTCTTCAGGCCGTTCCAGGTGGGGGAGGCGAAGCCGTCGTACTTCATGAAGGAGAAGTAGACGGTCGAGATCAGCGGGTAGGCGAAGAAGACGGCGAAGCCGATCAGCCAGGGCGACAGGAAGGCGAGGTTGCGCAGCGCGTCGCGGCGGCGCTTGGCCTTGAGCATGGGGTGGACGGTGCCGGTCACGGTGCTCATCACCCGGCCTGCGCGATGTCCTTGTCGACCTGCGTGTCGACACCCTTGAGGCCGGCCGCGAGGTCGTTCTGCTTGCCGGATTCCCAGGCGTAGCCGAAGTCCTGGAGCGTCAGCTGGTAGGTGCCGCCGTTGACGCTGGGCGGGGTGGTGGTGCTGCCCGCGTTCTGCGCGATCCTGACGAAGGTCCGGAAGGCGGGATCGGTGCTGAGCTTCGGGGACTTCAGGGCGGCGAAGGTGGACGGCACGTTGTGGATGGCGTTGGCGAAGCCGACGACCGCGTCGGTGTCCGTGGTCATGTACTTCACCAGTTCCCAGGCCGCGTTCTTCTTGGCGCTGGTGTTGGCGATGCCGATGATCGTGCCGGTCGTGTAGCCCTTGCCGTAGGTGTCCGCCTGGTCGTCCGGCACCGGGAAGGGCGCCACGCCGACCTGGAATTTCACCCCGGCCTCCTCGGCCATCCCGGCCCGCCACTCGCCGTCGATGGCCATGGCGACCTGCCCGGTCTGGAAGGGGTTCTTGGCGTCCCACTCGTCACCGAAGGTCGTCCGGTACCTCTCCAGCCTCGTGAAGCCGCCGAGCGCCTTCACCATGCTCTGCTGCCACGTGAACATGGAGGTGAAGGCCGGGTCCTTGGCCACGTTGGACCTGCCGCTGCTGTCGAAGTACGTCGGGCTCCACTGCGCGACCAGGTGCGTGGTGGTGGACTCGTAGCCGTGGAAGTCCGGCATGAAGCCGAGCTGGGAGTACGAATCGCCCTTGGCCTTGGTCAGTTCGACCGCGTCGGCCTTGAACTCCGACAGGGTCTTCGGCGGCGAGGTGATCCCGGCGGCCTTGAAGGCGTCCTTGTTGTAGTAGAGGCCGTAGGCGTCGCCGAGCAGCGGCAGTGCGCAGCGGTCCCCCTGGAACTGGGTGTACTCCAGCATCGCCTTCGGGAAGGTCTTGGCCGGGTCGATGCCGGACTTCTTCAGGAAGGGCGAGAGGTCGGCGAAGGCGTTCGAGGAGCAGAACTTGCCGACGTTGTCGGTGGTGAAGGACGAGACGACGTCCGGGGCCTTGGAACCGCCCGCGCGCAGCGCCTGGTTGATCTTGTCGTCGGTGATGTTGCCCTGCGCCTTGACGTGGATGTTGGGGTGCAGCTTCTCGAAGGCCTTGATGTTGGCGTTGATGGCCTTCACCTCGCCGGGCGCGGACCAGCCGTGCCAGAAGGTGATGGTGACGTCCTTGCCGGGGTCGTCGTTCGCGGTGTTGTCGCTGGATCCCGTACACGCGCTCAGGAGCAGGGATATCGCTGCGGCGGCCGCGGCGGCGACCACCGCGGTCTTCGTGGAACCGGACACTGCGCTTCCTCCGGGGGCTGTGGGAGAGGGGGCGAAGAGAGGCGAAGAGAGGCGAAGGGGGTGTGCGAAGGGGTGTGGAGATGTGCGAAGGGGCGTGAAGGGTGTGCGGGGCCCACGGGCCGGCCTCGGCGCCGGTCCGTCGGTGGGTGGTGCGGGTGGGTCAGCGGGAGGTGTCGAACACCTCGTCGCGGGTGGTGGCGAGAGCGCTCTGCAGCGCCCCGCGCAGGACGGGGTGCTCCTGGACCGTGCCGAGCACCAAGCGCGGCCGGGGCACGGCCAGTTCGGCGAGTTCGGCCTGGACCAGGGCACGCAGCGGTTCCCCGCCGGCGGCGATCACTCCGCCGGACAGGACGATCAGTTGGGGGTCGAGCACGGTCACCAGCGAGGCCAGCCCGACCGCCAGGCCGGTCGCGAAGCGGTGCAGCAGCTCGGCGTACGGCCCGGCCTGCGCATCGGCGCCGGAGGCTGCCCCGGCGCCGCGCAGCGCGGCCTCGGCCAGCAGCGTGGCCGCCGCCTCCGGGAGCGCGCCCTCGGGCTCGGGCAGTCCCAGCTCGCGGGCGTAGCGCAGGACGGCGTTGCAGCCGGCCAGTTCCTGGAAGCCGCCGGCGTTGGCCCTGGCCACATGCCGCACCAGCGGGGTGCCCGGCACCGGCATGAAACCGACCTCGCCGGCGCCGCCGGTCCAGCCCCGGTGCAGCCGTCCGCCGAGGACGACGGCGGCGCCGATGCCGCCCTCGTTCCACAGCAGGACGAAGTCCTCGTGGTCCCTGGCCGCCCCGAGCCGCTGCTCGGCCACGGCGGCGAGGTTCACGTCGTTGTCGTACTCCAGGGGCACGGGCAGGGCCGCCGCCAGCGCTTCCAGCAGCGCGGGCGAGTGCCAGCCCGGGAGGTGGCTGGCGTACCGCAGCCGCCCGGTGCTGGGGTCGAAGGCGCCCGGCGTGCCGATCACGATCCGGCGCAGGTCGCCCCGGACCACCCCGGCGGCCTTCGCGGCGCCGTCCACGGCCTCCAGGACCTGTTCGACGGTGCTCCGGGCGCGCCGGCCGGGGGTGGGCAGCTCGTACTCCCCGACGACGGTGCCGGTGATGTCGGCGACGGCCGCCCGGATCCGTTCGGCGGTGACGTCGAGGCCCGCCACATGGGCGGCGGTGGGGTTCACGGCGTACAGCTGGGCGTTGGGTCCCGGCCGGCCCTCGGTGGTGCCGGTGGCGACCACCAGGCCGGCCGCCTCCAGGCGGGCCAGCAGCTGCGAGGCCGTCGGCTTGGACAGCCCGGTCAGCTTGCCGATCCGGGTGCGGGACAGGGGACCGTGGGCGAGGAGGAGGTCCAGGGCCGCGCGGTCGTTCATGGCGCGCAGTACGCGCGGTGTGCCGGGGGTTCCGGGGGAGCCAGCTGCCATGCGCGCCATCCTCCCATCCGGAAGATAGTTAGGAAACTTTCCTGTCGATGAAGGGGAAGGTAGGCCCGCCGGGCCGAACCGTCAAGAGGCGTACGAAAACGCCCCCGGCACCTGCGGTGCCGGGGGCGTGCCGTAGTGGCGGCGGGGGGCTACCTGCCCGTCGCGCGCGCCGGGGTGATCGGCTGGACGGCCGCCGACTGTGCGGAGTCCGGGTTGGCCAGGGCCGACGGCGCGGCGACGGCATCGGCCGGATCAGCCGTCTCCTCCTCGACCGCCGCGGTGGGCGTACCGCCGACGATCGCGATACCGGCATCGTCGAAGGCCCGCTTGATCCGCCAGCGCAGCTCGCGCGCGACCCCCGCAGCCTTGCCCGGCATGGTCTTGGCCTGCGCCTGTATCACCACCGAGTCCGCGGTGACCGACTCCAGACCCAGCACCTCGACCGGCTCCCACAGGGCCTCGTCCCAGGGCCGGCTCTTGGCCATGTCCTCCGCCACCGTGGTGATCACCCGTCGCGCCCGCTCCAGGTCCTCGCCGTAGCCGACCTGGACGTCCACCACGGCCGTCGCCCAGCCCTGGCTGAGGTTGCCGATCCGCTTGACCTCGCCGTTGCGGACGTACCAGATCTCGCCGTTGTCGCCCCGCAGCTTGGTGACCCGCAGGCCGACCTCCACCACGGTGCCGCTCGCCACGCCCGCGTCGATGACGTCGCCGACGCCGTACTGGTCCTCCAGGATCATGAAGACCCCGGACAGGAAGTCCGTCACCAGGTTGCGCGCGCCGAAACCGATCGCGACACCCGCGACACCCGCGCTGGCCAGCAGCGGAGCCAGGTTGATCTGCAGCACGGACAGCACCGTCAGGGCCGCCGTACCCATGATCACGAAGGATGCCACGCTGCGCAGCACCGATCCGATCGCCTCGCTGCGCTGCCGCCGCCGCTCCGCGTTGACCAGCAGGCCGCCCAGCGTGGTGCCGGAGGCGTTCTCGGCGCCGCGGTTCATCCTGTCGATGAACTTGGTGATCATCCGCCGTACGGCGACCCTCAGGACCACGGCTATCACCACGATCAGCAGGATGCGCAGTCCTGCCGCGAGCCAGTCGGCCCAGTTCTGGCTCACGTAGTCCGCGGCATTGGTCGCGGACTTCTGGGCGTCGTCGATCGTGGTCGTCGTGGATGCGGACACAGCAGGGGAACCTCCGGTAGGGCTGGTTCACCACACTAACGGGCGATCCGTGCCACCCCGTTGCGTTGTTCGAGCGCGAGCAGGACTGATAAAGGGGATGTAGCAGGTGTGGTCTAAAACACCCTCGCTCCGTTACCCGGTCATGGTGGCGCTCCGGCCGGGCTTCCGGAGAGACTGTTGGGCAGATCGTCCCGGCGCGAGCCACGCGCCGCCGGCGTATAAGGAGGCACCTGTGCCGCATGTCCTGGTACTCAACGCGTCGTACGAGCCCCTCGGCGTCGTACCGCTCCGACGCGCGCTCATCCTCGTGCTGAACAAGAAGGCCGTGTGCCTCGAGGAATCCGGCGCCTATATGCACAGCGCGACCCGGGCTCTCCCCGCGCCCAGTGTTGTCAAACTCACGAAGTTCGTACGAGTTCCCTTTCGCGGCCCCGTGCCCCTGACCCGGCGGGCCCTGTTCGCCCGGGACGGCGGCCGGTGCGCGTACTGCGGTGCCGTCGCAACCAGCGTCGACCACGTGATCCCGCGCAGCCGCGGAGGGCAGCACACGTGGGACAACGTGGTCGCGGCCTGCCGCAGGTGTAACCATGTCAAGGCCGACCGGCATGTCGCCGAGCTCGGCTGGAGGATGCGCCATCAGCCCGCGCCGCCGTCCGGCCTGGCCTGGCGGATCATCGGCACAGGGCATAGGGACCCGCGCTGGCTGCCATACCTGCAGCCATTCGGCGCGGACGACGCCATGGCCCGGATAGACGGTATATCTGCCTGATATCCGGGCCTTCGTGTTGTTCGAGGGCCCCGGGCCGGCCGCCCCCCTGCGGCGGTCGGTCCGGGGCCCCGGTCTGCCCGCCGGTTACTCGTACCGCAGCTCGGCGGGGCGCAGGGTGCGCCGCAGCAGCGGCAGGGACGCGGCCGTGGCCAGCAGCGCGGCGGCCAGCAGCGCGGCGGCGGCGAGGAGGGGTTCGAGCACGGGCAGCCGCAGCGCGGGCGCCTCGTCGAGCACCACCGCCGCCCACCAGACGCCGGTGATCAGCAGCCCGCAGGAGGCGGCCAGCGCCACCGCGGGCACCAGCGGCAGGGCGGTCTCCAGCAGTGCCGCCCGGTTGAGCACGCGCCGGGGCACCCCGGTGGCGGCCAGCGCGGCCAGCGTCCGGCGCCGGGTGATCACCGACTCGACGGCGCCGACCGCGAGCCCTCCGACGGCGACGGCGAGGCCGATCAGGATCCCGGCGCCGGTCAGGTTGATCCCGCCGGAGTAGAAGCCGAGGTCGGCGGCCGAGTACGGGTACCGGCGGGGGGCCGCCAGGTCCTCGATCAGCAGACGGCGGATGCCCACGAAGCCCACCCCGGCCACCGTGGTCAGCAGCACCGCAGCATGGGACCGGGCCGCCGCCCAGGGGTCTGCCTGCAGCCGCTCCCCGGCGATCAGCAGCTCCGGACGGCCGGAGCGGACAGCGAGCCGCCCGGTGACCAGCGCGAGCCCGGCGGTGCCGTACAGCACTCCGACGGCGCTGAGCAGCACGACGGCCGGGGTCACCAGGGGCGAACCGAAGGGGGAGTGCCGGGAGGGACCGGCGGTGCCCGGCCCGAACATGCTCAGCAGTTGCAGTCCGATCGCCGCCGGCAGCGCCAGCGGTGCCAGGGCCCACAGCGCCAGCCGCCCACCGCCCGTCCGGGGACGTGGCGGGCGGCCCTGCGCAACGAGCTCCAGCGGCTCGCTCCCGGCCCTGCGCAGCGTGAACCGGGCCTCCAGCGCGGCCAGCACCGGCAGCGCCAGCACCACGAGCACCGCCGGACCCCACGGCACCGGCACGTCGGTCGGCCAGGTCACCACCCGGAAGGAGCTGCCCGGGACGGCCGGGCGCGCCGTCGCCGACAGTACGGCCCGCAGTGCCAGAAAGCCCGCCAGTCCGGCCAGCGACCCGAGCCCGCACACCGCACCGGTCTCCAGTGCCGAGATCCGCCGCACCTGGCGCGGGGTGGCCCCGGCCAGCCGCAGCGCGGCCAGCCGCCGCTCCCGCCGGAGGGCGCCGATGCGGGTGCACTGGCCGATGAAGGCCAGCACCGGGAGGACCAGCAGCAGCAGCGCGCCGGTCACCTCGGTGCGCAGGCCCGCACTGTTCAGCAGGTCGTTGGTGTACCAGTGCGGGCCGCCGCCGAAACGGGTGCCGATCACCGCCACGACCAGTGCCGCCAGCGCGAACCCCGTGCCGAGCATCGCGCCCAGCGCGGTCAGCGACAGTCGCCATCGCTCGCTGCGCGGCGAGCCCCGCAGCAGCGCCCAGGCCAGGGCGGCGTCCGCGCGCAGCCCGCGCAGCGCGCTCACGGGGTCACCCGCGCAGCGGTCTCGTCGGCCACGAGGCCGTCCCGGACCCGCGCCTCGCGGTCCGCGTACGCCGCGACCTGGGCGTCATGCGTGATCAGCAGCACGGCGGTGCCCGATTCGCGGGCCGCGTGCACCAGGGTGGTCATCACCTGCTCACCGGCCAGCGAGTCCAGCGCGCCTGTCGGCTCGTCCGCGAACACCGCCTTCGGCCCGGTCACCATCGCCCGGGCCAGCGCCACCCGCTGCCCCTGGCCGCCGGACAACTCCCCGGGGCGCAGAGCGGCCTGCCCCCGTACTCCGAAACGCTCCAGCCACTCGCCGGCGCGCTCCTGGGCCTTCCGGCGTGCCGTCCCGGCCAGCAGCAGCGGCAACGCCACGTTGTCCAGCGCGGTCAGTTCGCCGACCAGCTGCCCGAACTGGAAGACCACGCCGAACTCGGTCCTGCGCAGCTCGGAACGCCGTGCCTCGCCGGCCTGGTCCAGCCGCTCGTTTCCGTACCGCACCGAGCCGGCGTCCGGCCGGGCGATGCCCGAAAGGCAGTGCAGCAGCGTCGACTTGCCGCTTCCGCTCGGTCCCGTCACCGCCAGGATCTCCCCGGGGTCCAGATGCAGGCTCGCGCCGCGCAGCGCCCGGGTCCGCTGCCCGGTGCCGTAGGACTTCACCAGGTCCTGGGCCTCGATCAGGGGTTGGGAGGGTGTCATGAGGTTCCGATCTCCTGGGCCAGTGTGTCGAGCCGCCGCGCGGTGATGTCCATCCAGCGCAGGTCGGCGTCGAGGTGGTTGAGGGCGTAGTCGGCGGAGAGCACCGCCGAGAGGCTGGTGCGGAGCGCGGTCTTCTGCGTCGTCAGCTCACGCATCCGCGCGAGGTGCGCGGCGCGCTGCGCACGCAGGTAGTCGGCCGGATCACCGAAGCCGGACGCCATGATGGCGACCACCTTCGCGAAGATCTCGTTCGCCGCGCTCACCGGAGCCGCCGGGACGGTCTCCGACAGCCAGGTGCGCAGTGTCTTCTCGCCCTCGTCCGTCAGGCGGTACGTGGTCCGCTCCGGACCGCCCTCGCCTCCTTCCGTCTCCGCGACCTCGGCGAGGCCGTCGCGGGTCAGCCGCTGCAGGGTTGTGTAGACCTGCCCGTAGGCCAGCGGCCGCGCCTGCGGGAAGCGGTCGTCGTGGCGCCGCTTCAGGTCGTAGCCGTGGCCGGGCTCGGAGGCCAGGAGGCCGAGGAGGATGTGGGCGGTGCTCATGGCGTGCCGCTCCCTCCGGATCGTTCGCTCACGGAACTCACTATTCACTGAGTACATGTAGTGAGTGAATAGTGGCAGGTGTCTGACTTCCCGGCAAGCGCGAAGCGGAACACGGCAGTTGGCGGCGGCCGTCAGAGCGGGCCAGGAGCCGTCAGGAGCCGTCGGCCACCGCGTACACCCGGACGGAGAACAGCGAGTAGCCGTACTTCGTGCCACGCTCGACGCCCTGGACGCGGACGAAGCGCGCGGCGACGGGGGAGTCGAACCGGACGGTACGGGGGCCGGGCGCGCCGTCGGTGACGGTGGCGGCGGTCTGCCAGGTGAGGCCGTCGGTGGAGGTCTGGACGACGTACCGGGAGGCGTAGGCGTCCTGCCAGTCCAGGTCGACACGGCCGATGGTGGCCTGGCCGGGCAGCTCGACCTGGACCCAGGCGTCGTCGTCGACCGGGGAGGACCAGCGGGTCGCCGGGTCGGCGTCGGTCACCGCCGAGGCGGGGAAGTCGGGGGTCTCGTCGGCGGAGGAGGCCGCCGCGGCGCCGGCGGCCAGGTCCGGGCCGCCGGTACGCGGGTAGGCGTGCAGGGTGACCGTCCGGCGTACCGTGCGGCCGTCGACGGTGAGCGTGACGGGGATGTCGTACGTGCCCGGGGCGGTGCCCCCGGGCACGGAGAACTCGACCGGCACCGTGAAAGTGCCGCCTCGGGGGATGCGTATGGTGCCCGGGGCTTTCGCCTTCACCCCGGTCGGCGGGTCCGCGGTCAGCGTGACACGGGCGGCGTCCGGTGAGGTGTCGGCCAGTTCGGCCGAGACGGTCACGGCGGCACCGCCGATCTCGGCGTCGGCCTCGGTGCTGTCGAGGGTCATACGGGCGGCGGGCCGGTCCGCGTACCAGGGCACGATCTCGTGGACGACGGGCGCGTCGGCGTCGTCCGCCCACACCAGGCGTACCGCGTCGGCGCGCACCGAGCCGGCCGTCAGCTCGGTCCAGCCGCCGCGCAGGCCGCCGAGCCGCCGCCAGCCCTCACCCGGCACCCGCACCTCCACCGAGGCCGGTGAACTCCCGTCCCCCGCCGGGTCGGTGAGCACCGTCAGCGCCTCCAGAGCCCGCGCCGGGCCGAGTTCCACCGTCAGCACCCCGCCGGTGCCCCGGTAGGTGGTCGTCACATCACCGTCCGTCACCGGGGAGGTGTCGGCCGGCCGCTCCTCGTCGGTGGTGGTGACCGTGAACTCCTTGACCGACACGGCGCTTTCCTGCGCCCCCGTCGACCGCAGCCGTACATAGCGGGCCTGCGCACCGGCCGGGAGGGTCGCGGTGACGGTCCGCAGGTCGTGGAAGACCCCGGCCTCGTGCCAGCCGGATCCGTCGCCCGCCGAATACTCCAGGACCGCGTCGCGCAGGTGGTCCTGCCCGCCCATGGTCACCCGCACCCCGGTCACCGACCTGGCGGTGCCGAGGTCCACCCCGAACGTGTCGTCCTTCTGCGGCGGCGCGTCGCTCGTCCAGACGGTCCCCTGCCTGCCGTCGGTCATCGCCGACAGCTGCGTGGAGCGGGCCGAGCCCAGTGTCGCCGTCGCGGTGCGGCTGCCGGTGCCGACGCCACTCCAGGCGTCCGCCGTCTTCAGCGCCCTGGTCAGGAACGGCCCGAGGACGCCGTCCCCGACCGTGGCGGTGCTGCGCACTGTCCGCCCCCGGGCCCGCTCCACCGCGAGCCGGTCCCGCCATGCCGCCGCGCCGTCCCCGTGCCGCTGCGCGAGCAGCATGTCGACGGCCTTCACGCCCGCGCTCCCGTACCGCGCGAGCTGGCTGAGCCAGGGCCGCACCTCGGCCCCGAACTCGCCCTCGGCCAGGTCGTCCAGGCTCTCCGGGGCGCCGCGCATGGTGGTGAACGCGCTCTTCAGCCGTCGTGCCGCCGCCTCCAGCGCCGCGGCGTCACCGCCTTCGTAGGCCGTCCAGAAGGCCGTCAGCAACGGGCGCAGATACGCGGACTCGCCGTCCCCGTCGAGCGCGGAGGACGCGTCGTTGCCCGCCAGCGCGCGCAGCGCCGCCCGCTTGCCCGGGTCCGTCCCCGCCAGGTCGTCGATGGCCGCCTGCCAGGACGAGGCGCTGTCGTAGGCGCGTGGATTCCAGGCGTAGTCCGCCGCGGTGAACAGCGGGACGCGCGACGCCGCCGACTGCCGCATCGCCGCCGCCAGCACCCCCGCCGAGGCCGTTGCCACGGCGGGCTCGCGGCCGCTGTAGGGGCCGAGGAAGATCCGGTCCTCGGCGTAGTCGTTGACCGGGTAGTTGTCCATCGTCAGCAGCGGGTGCCCCAGCGCGGCGACGGCGGCCGCCACCTGCGCGCCGGTGATCTTCTCCGGCACCACCCCGACCCCGGTCCAGGCCACCTGCACGTCCTTGCGCAGCGCCGTCGCCAGGGCCGTGCGGTAGGCGGTGGGGCCGTCCTGGTAGTACTCGGTGGGCAGCAGCGACAGCGCGGCGGTGCTGCCGGCGGACCGGCCGTGGCGCGCCGCGAGGTGTTCGGCGACCGCGTTGGCCACGTCCGCCTGCGCACGGGCAGCCGCCCGCGCACCGCTGCCGTAGGTGTCCGCGTCGGCGTCGCAGTGCCACTCGCTGTAGCTCACGTCCTGGAACTGCAGCTGGAAGGCCCGCATCCCCAGCGCCCACATCGCGTCGATCTTGCGCAGCAGCGCCCTGCGGTCCTCCGCCGAGGAGAAGCACAGCGACTGTCCCGGGGCCACCGCCCACGCGGGTGTCACATGGTTGCGCCGAGCCCGGTCCGCCAGTTCCCGGAACTCCGTCCGCCGGGCCGCCGGGTAAGGATCCCGCCAGCGTTCCTGGCGGTACGCGTCGTCCCCCGGGGCGTAGAGGTACCGGTTCTGCTTGGTCCGGCCCATGAAGTCCAGCATGCCCAGCCGCTGCGCCTGGCTCCACGGTTCGCCGTAGAAGCTCTCCGCCACGCCGCGCACCGCTGTCGCGGGCCAGTCCCGGATCATCACCCGGGGCAGGCCCTTGGAAGTGACGAGCTGACGCAGCGTCTGGGCGGCGTGGAACAGCCCGTCCTCGCCTGTTCCCGCCAGGGCGACACGGTCGCCGGCCACCGCCAGCCGGTACCCGCCGGCGGGCAGGTCGGCGGTCCGCGCCGCGCCCATCGCGCGCAGCGCGCTCGTGGCGGCCGGGCCGTCGGCGTACACCGTGGTGCCGCCGGCACTGCCCGGTGCCGGGCCCGCAGCCGGTTCCACGATGTCGCGGGCCCCCGCCTCGCGCAGGGCGGCACGGATCACGTCCAGCGCGTACGGGTCCGCCTCCGGCCCCGCGACCAGCGTCACGGTGCCGGTCAGTGCCGTGAACCCGCCCTGCTCGCGCAGCGACTGGGGCTTGGGCCACACCGACGCCGCGCCCGCCGCGGAGTCCGGTACGGAGGCCGCTGTGCCGGTGCCGTCCGCGCGCGGCGCGGCCGTCACCGCGGGCGCCCCGGCGAGCATGCCCCCGACCACGGTCGCCACCAGGGCGGCCGTGCCCGCTGCTGCTGATCTCGTACGGCGCCCGGTCATGGGCCGTTAGCCCACCACTTCGCCGCGGGGCTGTCAACGCGCGGGTGTGCCCCGGGGCCCTGCCCGGGCGACGGGGCTAGCCTGACGGCATGGCCGAACCCCATGAGCTCAGCATGGCCGAGCAGGCGGCCGCGATCCGGTCCGGTGAGCTGTCGCCGGTGGAGCTGGCGGAGCACTACCTGGCGCGGATCGACCGGCTGAACGACGAGGTGGGCGCCTATCTGACGGTGACGCCGGATCAGGCCCTGGCCGACGCCCGACGGGCGCAGCGGCGGCTGGAGCGGGACTCGGGCGACACCGACGGCCTCCCCCCGCTGCTCGGCGTGCCCATCGCCGTCAAGGACCTGACACCGGTCCGGGGCGTGCGCTTCACCGGTGGCTCGGCCGTCTTCGCGGACCGGGTCGCCGACGAGGACGCGTACGTCGTGACCCTGCTGCGGGACCGGGCCGGGGCCGTGCTGCTCGGCAAGACCAACACCCCCGAGTTCGGGCTCCCCGCCTACACCGAGAACCGCCTGGGGCCACCGGCCCGTACGCCGTACGACCTGACGCGCGGCGCCGGCGGCAGCAGCGGGGGCGCCGCGGCGGCCGTGGCGGCCGGCCTCGCGTCCGCCGCCCAGGGCAGCGACGGGGGAGGGTCGATCCGGATCCCGGCGAGCTGCTGCGGGCTGGTGGGGATCAAACCGAGCCGGGGAAGGGTGAGCCCGGCACCCTACGGGGACTCCAACGGGCTGGCGGTGAACGGCCCGATCGCCAGGACGGTGGCGGACGCGGCCGAACTGCTGGACGTGATGGCGGTGCAGGCGCCCGGCGACCCGTACTCGCTGCCGGTGCCGGAACGCCCGTTCCGGGAGTGGGTCCGGCGCGAACCCACGAGGCTGCGCATCGCCCGCTGGGCCCGGCCCGACGTACCCGGGGTGGAGGTGGACCCGGAGGTGCTGGAGGCCTGGGAACGGACGTCGGAGCTGCTCGCCGGCCTCGGGCACGACGTGGTCGATGTGCCGCAACCGCTCGCCCCGGGGGACCGGGAGGCGTTCACCCCGGTGTGGGCGGTGATGGCGGCCGGAATCCCCGTCCCCCCGGAGCGGGAGGCCGGGCTGATGCCGCTCACCCGCTGGCTGCGCGACCGGGCACGCGGGGTGTCGGCCACCGACTACACCCGGGCGCTGGGCGCCATGCAGGCCGTCGGCCGCAAGCACGCGCGGGCGGTCGCCGGGTACGACGCGGTCCTGACGCCGACCCTGGCGCGGCTCCCGGCGCCGGTGACCGGCGTGGGCGCGCTGCGCGACGACGCCGACCCGGCGGCGGACTTCGCCGCGCAGGTGGCGTTCACCCCCTTCACCGCGCCGTGGAACATCGCCGGGCTGCCCGCCGTCTCACTGCCGGTGGAACAGACGGCGTCCGGGCTGCCGATCGGCATGATGCTGGGCGCCGCGCACGCCGCCGAGGGGCCGCTGCTGGCGCTCGCCGCGCAACTGGAGGCAGCGGCAGGCTGATGTGCGGGCCGGCCGAACAAGCGGAGCAGCCGGAGCGGCCGCTGCCGCCGGGGCGGTCACAACGACTCACAACCGTCACAGCGGCACAAACGGCACAAACGGTCAAACATGGCCGCGTACCCAGTGGGTATGGCTGAGGTCGTCCGTTGTTCCCGAACCGAACCGGAGACTCCCGTGGCGCAGCAGGACCGGGCGCGGCTCGCGGCACTGCACGGCGTGGACACGACCTACCGCCCGGCGCCGGACACCGAGATCCGGGTTCCGGAGGAGACGGTGGTCGCCGTCCTCGCCTCGCTGGGTGTGGACGCCTCGACGCCGGCGGCGGTGCACGACGCGCTGGCCGGACACGAACGGCGCACCGTGGGACGGCTGATGCCGCGCACCGTGGTCGTCAGGCACGGCAGGAGTCCGAGGCTCGATCTTCCCCCGGGCACCAGCGTGCGGGTGGAGACCGAGGACGGCGCCGAGTACGACTGGCCGTGGCCGGAGAGGTTCCCCCCGCCGGCCGGGGTCGGGATCGGACGGCACGCGCTGCGCGCGCACGCGCCGGACGGCCGCAGCGCGAGCGCCCAGCTGGTGGTGGCCCCCGCGCGGCTGCCGGGCCCGCCGAGCCGCACGTACGGCTTCCTGGCGCAGCTCTACTCGGTGCTGTCCGGCCGCTCCTGGGGCATGGGCGACCTCGGCGACCTGGCGGACCTCGCGGCCTGGGCGGGGCGGGCGCTGGGAGCGGGCTTCGTCCAGGTCAACCCGCTGCATGTGGCCGTGCCGGGGCGGCCCACCGACCCGTCCCCGTACCGGCCGTCGTCGCGGCGCTTCCCCGACCCGGTGTATCTGCGGGTCGAGGACATCCCCGAGTACGCCCACCTCGGCGCCGAGGACCGCGACCGGGCCGCCGACCTGCTGCGTAAGGCCGCCGTGCTGCGCGACTCCGTGCTGCACAAGGAGGCTCTGATCGACCGGGACGCGGTGTGGGACCTCAAGCGCGAGGCGCTGACGCTGCTGCGCGGGGTGCCGCTCGGCCCGGGACGCCGGGCGGCGTACGTCGACTTCCTGGCCGAGCAGGGCCAGGCGCTGGACGACCACGCCACCTGGTCGACGCTGGCCGGGATCCACGGCCCCGAGTGGCGGACCTGGCCCGCCGGGCTGCGCGATCCGCGTTCCGCGCAGGTCGCCCGGACCCGCGGTGAGCACCTGGAGCAGGTCGACTTCCACTGCTGGCTGGCCTGGCTGACCGACAGCCAGCTCGCCGGGGCCCAGCGGCAGGCGCGGGACGCGGGTATGGCGGTCGGTATCGTCCACGACCTCGCGGTCGGTGTGCATCCGTCCGGCTCGGACGCCTGGGCCCTGCAGGACGCGCTGGCCGGCGGGATGTCCGTCGGGGCGCCCCCGGACGCCTTCAACGCGCACGGCCAGGACTGGGGCCTGCCCCCGTGGCGCCCCGACGCCCTGGACGCGACGGGCTACGCCCCCTACCGCGATCTGCTGCGCGGGGTGCTGCGGCACGCGGGCGGCCTGCGCATCGACCATGTGATGGGCCTGTTCCGGCTGTGGTGGGTGCCGGAGGGGCGGCCGCCGACCGACGGCGCGTATGTGCGGTACGACGCGGAGGCGATGCTCGGCGTGCTGGCGCTGGAGGCGCACCGTGCCGGGGCCGTGGTGATAGGGGAGGACCTGGGCACCGTCGAGGACGGCGTGCGGGAGGAGCTCGCGGACCGGGGCATCCTCGGCACCTCGGTGCTGTGGTTCGAGCGCGACTACGCGCACGGCGGCCGTCCGCTGCGGCCGGGGGAGTGGCGGACCTCCTCCCTGGCCACCGTCACCACCCACGATCTGCCCAGCACCGCCGCCCGCCTCACCGGCGAGCACGTCGAACTGCGCCACCGGCTCGGGCTGCTGGGCCGCCCCCTGGACCAGGAGCAGGCCGAGGACGCGGTCGAGGTGGCCGAGTGGCTGGCCCTGCTCGGCCGGCTCGGGCTGCTTCCGGAGGGCACCGGCGACGAGGAGGCCGTCGTCAAGGCACTCCACCGGTACCTGGCCGCCACCCCTGCCCGCATGCTCGGCATCTGGCTCCCGGACGCCGTCGGTGACCGCCGTCCGCAGAACCTCCCCGGCACCTGGGACCAGTACCCCAACTGGCGTCTGCCCATCGCCGACGCCGAAGGCCGTCCGGTGACCCTGGAGCAGCTCGCCGTGTCCCCCCGGCTGCACGCGCTGGCGGAGGAGGTGCGCGCGGCCGTCATCCCATAGGCACCCCGGACGCGCGGGCCGCCGGGCCGGGGGCTACGGTAGGCACGTGGACAAGAAGGTCAACAAGAACGCCCTGCGCGCCGGCACCATCGCTGCCGGCACCGCGCTCATGCTGCTCATCACGTCGCCCGCCTTCGCGGCGATGCGCGACGACGGTGACGACCCCGGCCAGGGTCTGAGCGTCGCCGAGACGGTCGGTCTCTTCGTGATCGCCCCGCTCGCCCTCTTCGCGATCATCGCCGGTCTTGTCATCGTCACCGACAAGTCCCGCAAGCAGCCGCAGGACTGACCCCCGGCCGTACCGGCGTGCCGTCACGTCGTTCTGCGTGACGCCTTACGTGTCCTGCGTGTCCTGGGCGCCGTCCTGCGCACCGTCGGCCTCCGTCGCCGCCAGCAGCGTGCGCAGGAGGTCCGCGAGCCGGCGCAGCTCCGCCGGGTCCATGTCCGCCAGGACCCCGTGCTGGAGGTCCAGCCCGGCCGTGACCGCCTCGTCGGCCAGCGCCAGGCCCGGTTCGGTGAGGGTGACCCGCAGGCCGCGCCGGTCGTTCGGGTCGGGTGCGCGCCGCAGCAGTCCGGCCCGTTCCAGCTTGTCCAGGCGCCCGGTCATGCCGCCGGTCGTCACCATCAGCGTCGCGGACAGCTCGCGCGGCGAGAGTTCGTACGGCTCGCCCGCCCTGCGCAGTGTCGCCAGCACGTCGAACTCCCCCCGGCCGACGCCGAAGCGGGCGTAGACCTTCTCCACCCGGTCGCCCATCGCGCGTGCGATGCGGTAGACGCGGCCGTAGACCTCCATCGGTGCGGTGTCGAGGTCCGGCCGGACGTCCCTCCACTGACCCACGATCGCGTCGACCGCGTCCACTGCTCCGGCGGGGTCGGCCGGGTCGGCCGGGTCGAGCGGGGTCCTGTCCTGCGCTTCGCCCTCTGCGTTCTGTGTCACCGGGTCAGTGTACCTCGCTTGCTTGCAAGTAAGTAGCTTAGGGATAAGCTATTTGCATGCCTGCTGCCGCCGGACCCCGCTCAGCCGTCGCCGCCACCGTGGCCCTCACCGGGCTCGCCCCGCTCGCCTGGGGGTCGACCTATGCCGTGACCACCCAGCTCCTGCCGCCGGACCGCCCGCTGTTCGCCGGTCTGGTGCGGGCGCTGCCCGCCGGGCTGGCGCTGCTCGCGGTCACCCGCACCCTGCCGCGCGGCGCCTGGTGGTGGCGGGCGGCGGTGCTCGGGGTGCTCAACATCGGGGCGTTCTTCCCGCTGCTGTTCCTGGCCGCGTACCGCCTGCCGGGCGGCGTCGCGGCCGTACTGGGCGCGGTCGGGCCGCTGCTCGCGGCGGGGTTCGCGGCGGCACTGCTCAGCCAGCGGCCCACCCTGCGGACGCTGTCGGCCGGGGGCGCCGGGGTGCTCGGGGTGAGCCTGGTGGTGCTGCGGGCGGGTGCGACGCTCGACACCGCAGGGATCGCCGCGGGCCTGACGGGGGCCGCGTCCATGTCGGCCGGGACCGTACTCACCAAGCGCTGGGGACGCCCGGAGGGCGTCGGGGCGCTGACTCTCACCGGCTGGCAGCTCACGGCCGGAGGACTGCTGCTGGCCCCGGTGGCGCTGCTGGCCGAGGGCGCGCCGCCCGCCCCCGACGGCCGGGCGCTGGCCGGGTACGCCTACCTCGCGGTGGCCAACACGGCCGTCGCGTACTGGCTCTGGTTCCGGGGCATAGCGCGCCTGCCCGCCACATCCGTCGCCTTCCTCGGACTGCTCAGCCCGCTGTCCGCCGCCGTCATCGGCTGGGCCGTCCTCGGCCAGTCCCTGGTCGCGCTCCAACTGCTGGGCATGGCGGTGGCGTTCGGCAGCACACTGCTCGGCCAGACCTCACCACGCCACGGGCAGCTCCCGCAGCCCCCGCACCGCCTGGCCGCTCTTCCAGACCAGGGCCCCGGGAGCGGTGGCCAGGTCCAGCCGCGGGAAACGGGTGAGCAGGGCCGGCAGTACGACGGCGAGCTGGAGCCTGGCCAGCGGCGCGCCCACACAGCGGTGGATGCCGTGACCGAACGCCAGATGCGATGAGGCGGGCGGGACGCGGCGGTTGGCGCCACTGAAGAACACCACGACCGGCTGGCCGGGCTCGACGGTGACCCCGGCCTCCTCGATCACGACCGGCTCGGTGGTCATCCGGGGGAAGCTGAGATACGCCGTGGAGCTGAGCCGCAGCAGCTCCTCCACGGCCTCCCCGGCCCGTTCCGGGGCGCCGTCGCGCAGCGCGCCGGCCAGTGCGGGCTCGTACATCAGGCTGAGCACCGACAGGCCGATCTGGTCGGTGGTGGTCTCGTAACCGGCCATCAGCAGGGCGAGGCTGAGGGTGACCAGCTCGCGGTCGTCCAGCCGGTCGTCGTCCTCCTCGCGCCCCCTGATCAGGGCGCTGAGCAGATCGTCCCCGGGCTTCTGCCGCTTGCGGGCGACGAGTCCGGCCATGTAGCGGGTGAGGCCGCGGATGCTGTCCCGGCTGTCCGCGATCTCCCCGCTGAGCGCGAAGAACACCCCGACCAGGGGCTGGAAGATGTCCTGGTCCTCCGGCGGGATGCCCAGCAGATGACACAGCACCGCCAGTGGCAGCGGTGAGGCCAGGCCGGTGATCAGATCGGTGGGCGGGCCCTGGGCCGCCATCTTGTCCAGCAGGTCCGCGGTCCGCGAGGCGACGAAGGGCCGCAGGGCCGCCACCCGGCGTTCGGTGAAGGCACCGGCAACCAGCCGGCGCAGCCGGGCGTGTTCGGCGCCGTCCACGCTGACGATGGACTCCGGTGCCGGCTCGGAGATGCCGATCTTCGGTACGTCCGGCCGTACGGCGGCCGCCCGGCCGAACCGGCGGTCGGACAGGACGCGACGGGCGAGAGCGTGGTCGCGAACGACCCACAGACCGGTGCCGTTGGGCGCCGTGGCCCAGGCGACCGGCCGGGGGTCGTCGGCCGTCAGCGCCTGCGGAAGCCATCCCTGCGGCGGTGATCCGGGCAGGAAGCGCATGCGGTGCTCCTCTCGTCACGGATCCCGGCGAAAGCACCCATGCTGAGGGACGAACTCGAACACCGCTGCGATACAAGGAGAGTTGGCCGGAAAAGGGTCACGCGCCCACGGACCTGCCGTGAACGCGTGACCCCGGTGAACCGGTGAACCAGCCCGCGGGCCTCAGCCCGCCGCGGCGTCCACGGCGCGGGCCTTCAGCGCCCGCTCCACCCCGGCGCGGGACTCCGTGACCAGGCGGCGCAGGGCCGGGACCGGGTCGGCGGAGCCCAGCCATGCGTCGGTGGCGTCCAGCGTGGCCTGCGAGACCTGCTGCGCCGGGTAGAGCCCGACCACGATCTGCTGGGCCATCTCGTGGCTGCGGGACTCCCAGACCTCCAGCAGCGACTCGAAGTACTTCGCGGCGTACGGAGCGAGCAGCTCGCGCTGGTCGATCTGGACGAAGCCCGCGATGACGGCCTCCTGCACCGCGTTCGGGTACTTCTCGCTCTCCACGACCGACGCCCAGACCTCGGCCTTGGCCGCCTCCGTGGGACGCGCGGCCCGCGCGGTCGCGGCATGCCGCTCACCCGCGGCCGTGGCGTCCCGCTCCAGCTCGGCGGCGATCTCCGGCTCGTCGGCCCGGCCGGTGGCGGCCAGCCGCTGGAGCAGCGCCCAGCGCAGCTCGGTGTCGACGGCCAGGCCGTCGATGCTCTCGCTGCCGTCGAGCAGCCCGGCCAGCAGGTCCAGCTGCTCGCCGGTACGGGCCGTGGCGGCGAACGCCCGGGCCCAGGCGAGCTGGTGGTCGCTGCCGGGGGCGGCGGCCCGCAGGTGCTCCAGCGTGGCCTCCGTCCAGCGGGCCAGACCGGTGCCGGACCAGGCCGGATCGGCGTACAGGTCGATGGCCAGCCGCACCTGGCGGTGCAGGGACTGTACGACACCGATGTCGGACTCCTTGGCGATGCCGGACAGCACCAGCTTCAGGTAGTCCCGGGCGGCCAGTTCGCCGTCCCGTGTCATGTCCCAGGCCGCGGACCAGACCAGGGCGCGCGGCAGCGACTCGGTGAAGTCGCCCAGGTGCTCGCGGACGGTCGCCAGGGAGACCTCGTCGAGCCGCACCTTCGCGTACGACAGGTCGTCGTCGTTGAGGAGTACGACGGCGGGCCGCGCGATGCCGGTCAGCTCCGGGACCTCGGTGAGTTCGCCGTCGATGTCCAGCTCGGCCCGGCGGACACGCACCAGGGCGCCGTCCTGGAGCTCGTAGGCGCCGATCGCGATCCGGTGCGGCCGCAGCACGGCCTCGCCCTTCGCGCCGGCCGGGAGCGCCGGGGCCTCCTGCCGCACGGCGAACCCGGTGACGACACCCTCGGCGTCGACCTCGATCTCGGGGCGCAGGATGTTGATGCCGGCCGTCTCCAGCCAGGCCTTGGACCAGGTCTTCAGATCCCGGCCGCTGGTCGCCTCCAGGGCGCCGAGCAGGTCGGCGAGCCGGGTGTTCCCCCAGGCGTGCTGCTTGAAGTAGGCCTGCACGCCGGTGAAGAACTCGTCCTCGCCGACATAGGCCACCAGCTGCTTGAGCACCGAGGCGCCCTTGGCGTAGGTGATGCCGTCGAAGTTGACCAGGACGTCGTCCAGGTCGTTGATCTCCGCCATGATCGGGTGGGTGGACGGCAGCTGGTCCTGCCGGTAGGCCCAGGTCTTCTCGGAGTTGGCGAAGGTGGTCCAGGCGGCCGGCCACTTGCTGCCCGGCGCGGAGGCCTGGCAGGCGACCGAGGTGTAGGTGGCGAACGACTCGTTCAGCCACAGGTCGTTCCACCACTCCATGGTGACCAGGTCGCCGAACCACATGTGGGCCAGCTCGTGCAGGATCGTCTCGGCCCGCACCTGGTAGGCCGCGTCGGTCACCTTCGAGCGGAAGACGTACTGGTCGCGGATGGTGACCGCGCCCGCGTTCTCCATCGCGCCGGCGTTGAACTCCGGGACGAAGAGCTGGTCGTACTTCTCGAAGGGGTAGGCGAAGTCGAACTTCTCCTGGAACCAGTCGAAGCCCTGCCGGGTGACCTCGAAGATCGCGTCCGCGTCGAGGTGCTCGGCCAGCGAGGGGCGGCAGTAGACGGCCAGCGGCACCGTACGGCCCGCGCCCTGCCAGCTGCTGTGCACCGCGTGGTAGGGACCGGCGATCAGGGCGGTGATGTACGTGGAGATACGCGGGGTCGCCTCGAAGCTCCACACGGTGCCGACCGGCTCGGGCGTCGGGGAGTTGGAGATCACCGTCCACCCGGCGGGCGCCGTCACGGTGAAGCGGAACGTCGCCTTCAGGTCGGGCTGCTCGAAGCTGGCGAAGACCCGGCGCGCGTCCGGCACCTCGAACTGGGTGTACAGATACGCCTGCTTGTCCACCGGGTCGACGAAGCGGTGCAGGCCCTCGCCGGTGTTGGTGTACGCCGCGTCGGCGACGACCTTCAGCTCGTTCGGCCCGGCGAGCAGTGAGGGCAGTGTGATCCGGGAGCCGTTGCCGCCGTCCGTCGCGTCGTAGGCCCGGGCCGGGTCCAGCGCGGTCCCGTTGAGAACGACCTCGTGCACGGCCGGTGCCACGAGGTCGATGAAGGTCGAGGCGCCCGCTTCGGCGGAGTCGAAGCGCACTGTCGTCACCGACCGGAAGGTGCCCCCGTCCTGCGCTCCGCTCAGGTCGAGATCGATCTCGTAAGAGTTCACCGTGAGCAGGCGGGCGCGCTCCTGCGCCTCCTCGCGGGTGAGGTTCGTGCCAGGCACGTATCCGTCTCCTTCGTCGGTCTTTGCCCTCATCCTCGCACGTGGGACGGTGTCGCCGCCCGAGGGATATCCCTGGTTGTGGACAACCTCGCGGGCCGCTCACCTCAAGGGATGACCCCAGTCACCCCGGTCCTGCGGACACCGTTCGCCCGCGCCCCGCAAGGGAGGACGGGGCCGTACGGGCGACTGTCACCCGGATAGGTGAAATTCCCCCGTCGGCAACCGAACGCATGAACTTTAGTACGGGGATGTCCCGGTTTGTCGACGGGACTGTAACAGCGGTTAGTGACCCGTCCGGGTGAGGAATTGACCCGGCATGAACCACAACCTCCCCCTCAGCCCCCGTCCCCTCGACCACCTCTTCCGCACCCGGCGGAGTGTTCTGACGATGAGTCAACTGCGTGAGCACGGCGTCACCGCCGGCGACCTCGCCGAGCGCTGCCGCCCCGGCGGCCCCTGGCAGCAGCTGCTGCCGCAGGTCTTCCTGCTCCACTCGGGCCCTCCCACCAGCGAGGAACGGCTGGAGGCCGCACTGCTCTACGCCGACGGGTGCGACGTCCCCAGCGGCGAGGTCATGGTCACCGGCCTCGCCGCCCTGGCCCTGCACCGCTTCTCCTCGGTGCCGCCGCTGATCGGCCTGGACCGGATCGACCTGCTGGTCGCCCGGCAGCGGCGGCTGCGCGCCTGCGGCGAGGTGATGATCCACCGGGCCCATGTCCTGCCCCGGCCGCAGCAGGTGGCCGGAGTGCCCTGCGCACCGGTTCCCCGGGCGCTCGCGGACGCCGTCGCGGAACTGGACGACGCCGAGGTCGTACGCCGGCTTCTCACCGAGGCGGTGCGCGGCGGGCACTGCGAGGCCGGCGCCGTCGTACGCGAGCTGAGCCAGGCGCGGTTGCTGTCCCGCCCGCACGTCGTGGAGGCGGTGGACATCCTGGTCGCCGAGGGCCGGGCCATCGCCGAGGGCCGGCTCTACGACATGGTGCGCTGCTTGGGACTGCCCGACCCGATGTGGAACGTCGACCTGCGGCTGCCCGGCGGTCCGCACCTCGGCGGCGTGGACGCCTACTGGCCGGAGCACGCCGTCGCGGTGGAGATCGACGCCCGCGCCCCGCGCCAGGAGGACGACGCGCTGTGGTCGGAGTACTCCCGCAAGCGCGAGGCGCTGGAGCGGCTCGGGATCACCGTCGTCCACATCACCCCGAGGAAGCTGCGGGAGTCCCTCGAACAGCAGGCCGCCGTGGTGCGCACGGCGCTGATGGCCTCCGCCGACCGCACCCCGGCCTCGTACGTGGTCGTGCTCCCCGCCTGAACCCCCGAACTTCCGAACTTCCGAACTTCCGAACTTCCGAACTTCCGAACTTCCGAACCCCCGAACTCAGGCCTTCTTCAGCAGCAGTTCGACATTCCGGTCGCCCGGCGCGCCCGCGAGGGTGGTCCGCGCCCCCGGCGCGTTGAAGGACAGTTCGCGGTAGAGCGCGGCCAGACCGGTCTGGGACAGATCGTCGAAGTCGGTCCTGTGCGGGGCGGCGGACTCCACGAGCGTGCTGATCAGGGAGATGGTCCCGTCGTGGTTGTCGGTGAGTTCGACGATCCGGGCGAGCTGCGGGTAGTCGACGTGGGAGGCCGTGGAGACCTCCCAGAAGGTGCCGTGCGGCACGATCTTGTTCTTGTGGCTGTGCCCGTTGATCCAGGCGGCGACATTGCGGTGCTTCTTCAGCGTGGCGATCAGCTCGTCCCCGCCGTGCCGCTTCTCGTCCGGGTGGGCGGGGTCGCGCAGCAGATTGGTCATGGCCCAGCTGGGGTGGTGGCTGAAGACCAGCACCGTCGCGTCGGCGTTGGCGGCGAGCGTGCGTTCCAGCCACTTCAGCTGTGCGGTGCCCAGGGAGCCCCGGTAGTCGCCGCCGCGGTCGGTGGTGTCGAGGCTGATGCCGACCACGTCCTGCGAGATCCGGAACGTGTAGTAGAGGCGGTCGGCGCTCAGGTTGTCCTGTGTGTAGCCGTGTCCGGCCGGCCCCGCGCCGGCGTACGCCGGGTCGAGGTGGGCGGCGATGTACTGGTGCGCGGTGAAGGGCGCGCGGCGCTCGTCGGGGGTGACGGTGCGCGCGGTGGACCGGTACCGGCGCCAGGCCTCCTGGAAGCGGGTGCCGTGCGGGTCCGGGCCGTCGCGCAGCGCCTTCTCGACGGCGGAGGCCTCGGCGGCGGGCAGTGAGAAGAGCTTGCGCGAACCGGTGGCCAGGTCGTGGAAGAAGGAACTGCCGGACGCCGCCGCGTAGGCGCCGCCGTAGAGCTGGTCGTGGTTGCCGATGGTCGAGTACCACGGGACCGACAGACCCGGGCTGGTCACCTCGCGGGTCGCGGCGGCGAGGAAACCGGGCAGGTGGGGGAAGCCGAGCTGCTTGTCGGCGTCGCGCAGCGCGGCGTCCGGCTGCCAGTACTGCTTCAGCCCCGAGTCCTGGACGCCCTCGTAGCCGCCCGGGTCACCGGAGTCGGGCGTGAAACGGCCGCCGCTCATGGCGGTCAGGAACCACTCCAGCTCGATCCGCGAGTTGTTGTCGGTGTTGTCGCCGGTGGTCATCACGAAGCTGATGGGGGCGCCGGTCGCGGGGCCCTTGCGCAGCGAGTTGACCCGCTCCACCAGGGACACCACACCGGCCGAGGTCAGCGCCTCCTGGGGGCGCCACGCCGCGGAGTTGTCGGCCCGCAGGAACTCGTAGCGCTGCGGATTCTGTACGTCCGTGATGTGCAGGTCCGTGAACTGGACGAAGCACGCGAGCGAAGTACGCCGGGCGGCACGGCCGCTGCGGCCCGCCGCCAGTTCGGACCGGGTGACCCGGGCCCAGCCGGGGCCGTCGCCGAGCCGCCGGTAGCCGCCGCTGCCGCGCGGCGTGGCGACCGACTGCAGCGTCGTACCGGCCGGGGAGGGGTTCGCGGGTGCGACGGGCAGGCTCCCGGTCGCCGACTGGGCGACCGCCGGTGATGCCGTCGCGTCACCGGAACCCGGCACCAAGGCGATGCCGAGGCCGGCGCTGAAGGCGGTGGCGCCGGACGCTAGTAGGAAGTTGCGGCGGTCGATACCGGGCATACCAGACATACGAAGCTCCCCCGAGGGCGGATAAGCGTTCCCCTGGATCGTTGACATCGGGAATGACCTGGCGTGCAACGGAAACGGAACACCGGACACCGATCTCGGGACATCGATCACCGGCACGTCCGCTGCTCACCGCGGCCTCGTCCGCCGGCGGCCCGGCGCTCACCGGCTGTTCACCAACGCCGGCGGCGACCAGGAGCGGCCAGAGGGGTTGCCCTCGGATTTCGGCCGGACCCGGGTGCGGGACAACCCTCGGTCGCGCTCGGCCCGGCGGTGAAACCGCAGGTGGGGCAGGGGTGATCAGGAGTGGAACGCGATGACCGGGTTTGGCGCATCTGTGCCATGTCCGGCTTACGACAGTCGAAGCACTCCCCAACCACAGGCTGTGTACAGCAATGTGACTGTCAACCGGCGCCCAAATCTTGAACAAGGATGGCCCATGACCCTTCAGCACATACGCGTGAAGAGACGCGCGGCCCGGATCGCGCTGGCCGCGAGCCTCGTGGCCGCGCTCTCCGCCGCGGGTCCCGCGACCCTCGCCACCGCCGCCGGAGGCGGCGTCGACAGCGGCGGCACCGGCTCCGCACCGGCCAAGGCCGCCGACGACAAGCTCGGTTCGGCCGACGCCGACCTCCTCGCCAAGGCCAAGGCCGACGGGGACAAGAACGTCACCCTGATGATCGCGACCGCCCCCGGCAGGACCGAGCAGGTCGCCGGTCAGCTCGACGCGGTCAAGGGCGCGTCGGTGGGGCAGACCTACGACAAGCTCGGCTACGTACGCGCCACCGTGCCCACCGGCAGGGCGGACGCGGCGATCGGCGCGGCGGCCAAGCTGTCCACGGTCAGGGCGATCGATCTCAAGCAGGAGATCCAGATCGACGACCCGGCGCCGTCCGCCGACACCACCGAGAAGGCCGCGTCCGGGGCCACCGCACAGACGACGTACTCGGGCCCCAGCGCCTCCACCCCGGCCAAGAACCCCTACCAGCCGTCCTTCGAGACCGGCGCGGTGGACTTCGTGAAGTCCAACCCCAAGGCCGACGGCCGCGGCGTCACCATCGGCATCCTGGACTCCGGTGTCGACCTCGGCCACCCGGCGCTGCAGAAGACCAGCACCGGCGAGCGCAAGATCGTGGACTGGGTCACCTCGACCGACCCGATCAGCGACAGCGACAACACCTGGCGGCCGATGCTGACCGGGGTCTCGGGCCCGGGCTTCACCTCCTCCGGCCGGACCTGGACCGCGCCCGCGGGTTCGTTCTACTTCAGCCGCTTCCGGGAGAGTTACACCACCGGCGGCGACATGGCCGGCGACCTCAACCGCGACGGCGACACCACCGACATCTGGGGCCTGCTCTACGACCCGGCCGCCGGCACCGTGCGCGTGGACCTCAACGACAACGGTGACTTCACCGACGACGAGGCCATGAAGCCGTACAAGGACGGCTTCCAGATCGGCTACTTCGGTACCGACAACCCGGACACGCAGATCTCCGAGCGCATCCCCTTCGTGATCCAGATCAAGAAGGACGTCAAGCTCGACCCCTACGGCGGCGACTACATCGGCAAGACCGCCGACTTCGTCAACATCGGCGTCATCGAGTCCGAGCACGGCACCCACGTCGCCGGCATCACCTCCGCCAACGGGCTGTTCGGCGGAAAGATGAACGGCGCCGCCCCCGGCGCGAAGATCGTGTCGTCCCGCGCCTGCACCTGGTCCGGCGGCTGCACCAACGTCGCGCTGACCGAGGGCATGATCGACCTGGTCGTCAACCGCGGTGTGGACATCGTCAACATGTCCATCGGCGGCCTGCCCGCGCTCAACGACGGCAACAACGCCCGCTCCCAGCTCTACACACAGCTGATCGACACCTACGGCGTCCAGCTGGTCATCTCGGCCGGCAACAGCGGTCCCGGTGCCAACACCATCGGCGACCCGGGCCTGGCCGACAAGGTCATCAGCGTCGGCGCGGCGGTCTCCAAGGAGACCTGGGCGGCCAACTACGGCTCCGTGGTGCAGCGCGAGTACAACCTCTTCCCCTTCTCCTCGCGCGGCCCGCGTGAGGACGGCGGCTTCGCGCCGGTCATCACCGCCCCCGGCGCCTCCATCAACACCATCCCGACCTGGGAGCCCGGCGCCCCGGTCGCCGAGGCCGGCTACAGCCTCCCGGCCGGCTACGGCATGCTCCAGGGCACCTCGATGGCCTCCCCGCAGGCCACCGGCGCCGCCGCGCTGCTGCTGTCCGCCGCCAAGCAGACCTACGGCGTCGACCTGACGCCGGCGAAGCTGCGCACCGCGCTGACCAGCACGGCCAAGCACATCGCGGGCGCCCAGACGTACGAGGAGGGCTCCGGCCTGATCGACATCGTCGACGCCTGGAAGCTCATCAAGAAGGGCGCCACCGCCCACGAGTACACCGTCAAGGCCCCGGTCGACACCGCGCTCGACCAGTACCTGGCGACCCCGGGCTTCGGCACCGGCCTCTACGACCGCGAAGGCGGCCTCAAGGCGGGCCAGCGGCGTTCGTACGAGATCACCGTCACCCGGACCACCGGCCCGGCCGGTCCGGTCAAGCACCACCTGGAGTTCGCGGACAACCGCGGCGGCACCTTCCGCGTCGAGGGCCCGAGCACCGTCTCGCTGCCCCTGAACACGCCGGTCACCGTCAAGGTCTCGGCGAAGGCGCCGTCCTCCGGGCTGTTCAGCGCGAGCCTGAAGGTCGACGACCCGAAGACCCCGGGCACCGACACCCAGATCCTGGCCACGGTGGTCGTGTCCAAGGCGCAGGCCGAACCGTCGTACGCGGTCAAGGCCACCAGCTCGGTGCAGCGCGACAGCACCACGTCGTACTTCGTCACCGTCCCCGAGGGCGCCAAGACCCTTGAGGTGGCCCTGGGCAAGCTCGCGCCCGGCAGCCAGACCCGGTTCATCGCGATCAACCCGTACGGCGTCCCGGTCGACACGACCACGACGACGTACTGCTACCCGAACTACACCACCGACAACGGCTGCCGTCCCGACCTGCGTTCCTACGCCGACCCGCTGCCGGGCGTGTGGGAGATCGAGGTCGAGGCCCGCCGTACGTCACCGCTGCTCAACAACCCGTACGCGCTCACCGCGACCGCGCTCGGGGTGACCTTCGACCCGGAGACCCTGACCGTGGACGAGGCCACGGTCGGCACGGCCGCCCCGGTCAACTGGACGGTCACGAACAACTTCGCGCCGATCAGCGGCGGTTCGCTCGAAGGTGGCGCCCTCGGCTCCGCCGCGAGCTCGCGCAAGACCATCGCCGACGGTGAGAGCGTCACCACCGAGGTCGTGGTCCCGTCGGGAGCCACCCGGCTGGACGTGGCGATCGGCAGCACCTCCGACACCGCTGCCGACCTCGACCTGTCCGTGTCCTTCGACGGCGCGGTGGTCGGCTCCTCGGCCGACGGCGACTCGGAGGAGGCGGTCAGCCTCGCCGACCCGGCGGCCGGCACCTACACCATCACGGTGGACGGCTACTCGGTGCCGTCCGGCTCCACCGCGTACGACTACCGGGACGTCTTCTTCTCCACGTCCCTCGGCTCGGTGAAGGTCGACAGCTCCAAGAAGGTCGACCTGGCCAACGGCGCCTCGGCCGCCCTGACCGCCGATGTCCTGGTAGCCGCCGCCGCGCCCGAAGGACGCCAGTTCTTCGGCGAGGTCGGCCTGCTGGACGCCAGGGGCACCCGGGCGGGCACCGGCAGCGTCCTGATCAGCAAGGTCGTCGGAGGATGACCTTCGGAGGGTGATCCGACGACAGCGTGAGGGCCCGGGGCGAGTGATCGCCCCGGGCCCTTCGCGCTGTGCGGCCGCTCAGGCCTGCGCGTCCCTGGCCTGCGCGTCCCGGGCCACCGCGTCCCTGGCCACCGCGTCCCGGGCCTGCGCGCGCAGCGCCCGCGCCAGGTCGTCGCGGGACTCGGCGACCAGGCGCCGCAGCGCCGGGGCCGCGTCCGGGTGCCCGGCGAGCCAGGTGTCGGCGGCCTCCAGGGTGCCGGTGCCGGGGCCGTCCTGCAGTATCGGGAAGAGGCCGCGTACGACTGCCATGCCGATCTCGATGCTGCGCTGGGCCCACACCCGCTCGATCGCCGCGAAGTACTGGTCCACGTACGGTGCCAGCAGCTCCCGCTGACCGGGCTGGTCGAAACCGGCGATGCTGGCCTCCACCAGGGCGTTGGACAGCAGGTCCGACTCGACGACCGAGGCCCAGGTCGCGGCCTTGACGGCCGCGGAGGGCCGGGAGGCCAGGCAGCGGACCTGGTGCCGCCTGCCCGAGGCGGTGTCGTCGCGGGTGAGTTCGGCGGCGATGGCGGCCTCGTCGGCGGCCCCGGCCGAGGTGAGCGCCTCCAGGAAGCTCCAGCGCAGCTCCTGGTCGAGCTCCAGCCCGTCGATGCGCTCCGTGCCGTCCGACAGCGCGCGCAGCAGCCGCAGTTCGTCCTGCCCGCCGGCGACCTGGGCGAAGAACCGCGCCCAGGCCAGCTGGTGTCCGCTGCCCGGCTCGGCGGCGCGCAGTTCGCGCAGGGCCCCCTCGGCCAGCTCGGCGCGGCCGCTCGTCCGCTGCCCGGGGTCGGTGTAGTGGTGCAGGGCGGAGTACGCCTGCTGGTGCAGCGACTGCAGGACGCCGATGTCGGTCTCGGCACCGGCGAAACGCAGCACCAGGGCGAGGTAGTCACGGGCGGGCAGCACGGCGTCGCGCGTCATGTTCCACATGGCCGACCAGCACAGGGCGCGGGCCAGCGGGTCGGTGAGCTCGCCGAGGTGCCCCAGGACCGTCTCCAGCGACCCGGCGTCGAAGCGGGCCTTGCAGTAGGTCAGGTCGTCGTCGTTGACCAGCACCAGGTCGGGCCGCCGCGCGCCGGCCAGCTCCCCGATCACCGTACGGGCCCCGGCGACATCGGCCTCGGCCCGCGCGTAACGCTCCAGCGCGCCCGAGCCGTCGAGCCCGTACAGGCCCACGGCCACCCGGTGCGGCCGCAGTTCGGGGTAGGCCTCGGTGGCTTCCTGGCGTACGGCCAGCTCGGCGATCCGGCCGTCCGCGCCGTACGTCACCTCCGGCGTCAGCGAGTTGACGCCCGCCGTCTGGAGCCAGGACCGCGACCACTCGGCCATGTCCCGGCCCGAGGTCTCGGCCAGGACCGACAGCAGGTCGCCCAGGACGGTGTTGCCGTACGCGTGCCGCTTGAAGTAGCGCCGGGCGCCCTCCATGAAGGCGTCCCGTCCGGCGTAGGCGACGAGCTGCTTGAGCACCGAGGCGCCCTTGGCGTAGGTGATGCCGTCGAAGTTGAGCTTGGCGTCCTGGAGGTCACGGATGTCGGCGGTGACCGGGTGGGTGGAGGGCAGCTGGTCGGCCCGGTAGGCCCAGGCCTTGCGGCGGTTGGCGAAGGTGATCCAGCCGTCGGTGAAGCGGGTGGCCTCGACGAGGGAGAAGGTCCCCATGAAGTCCGCGAAGGACTCCTTGAGCCACAGGTCGTCCCACCACCGCATGGTCACCAGGTCGCCGAACCACATGTGCGCCATCTCGTGCAGGATGACATTGGCCCGGCCCTCGTACGACGCCTGCGTCACCTTTCCGCGGAAGACGAATTCCTCCCGGAAGGTCACCAGTCCGGGATTCTCCATCGCGCCGATGTTGTATTCCGGGACGAAGGCCTGGTCGTACTTCCCGAAGGGATAGGGGAAGTCGAAGTTGTCGTGGAAGAAGTCCAGACCCTGCTTGGTGACGGTGAAGATGTCATCGGTGTCGAAATACTTGGCCAGACCCCTGCGGCACATCGCGCCGAGCGGGATTTCCAGTTCCCCGCGCCGGTAGGTGTCGGTGACGTAGTGGTACGGGCCGGCGACGACGCAGGTGATGTACGTCGACAGGGGTGCCGTCGGCGCGAACCGCCAGACCTGTCCCCCGGCGGGGCCGTCCGCGGGGGTCGCGGTACGGGACTCCTCGGCGCCGTTGCTCCACACCGTCCAGTGGCCCGGGGCCGTCACGGTGAACCGGAAGGGAGCTTTGAGGTCCGGCTGCTCGAAGTTGGCGAAGACCCGGCGGGCGTCGGCCGGCTCGTACATCGTGTACAGGTAGACCTCACCGTCCTCGGGGTCGGTGAAGCGGTGCATCCCCTCGCCGGTCCGGCTGTACGAGCACCTCGCGTCGACGACCAGTTCGTTGACCTCGTCCGGGCCGAGCAGCCCGTCCAGGGTGATCCGGGTCCCGTCGAAGACCGCCGCCGGGTCCAGTTCCCGTCCGTTGAGGACCACCGAGCGCACGGACGGCGCGACCAGGTCGGCGAAGGCGGACGCCCCGGCCTCGGCGGCCCGGAAGCGGATCGTCGTCACCGACCCGAAGGTGCTCTCCCCGGGCCGCACCGCCGAGCGCAGGTCCAGTGCCACGTCGTAACCGTCCACCGACAGCAGGCCGGCCCGCTCACGGGCCTCGTCTCGGGTCAGGTTCTCGCCGGGCACGGGCGCTCCTCGGGGTGTCGTACAGCGTGTCTTGTGGACGCTGGAATCTTCGCACGGGAATGCGGGCGGCCCGGGTCCGTGTTGCCGTCCATTGGAGGAAACCGGTTCCCCGACGAGGAGTAGACGTGCCCGAGATTGCACCCGAGACGCAGAAGACCCCCGCAGATTTCTGGTTCGACCCGCTGTGTCCCTGGGCCTGGATGACCTCCCGCTGGATGCTGGAGGTCGAGAAGGTCCGTCCGGTCGAGGTGCGCTGGCACGTCATGAGCCTGGCCGTCCTGAACGAGGACCGCCTCGACGAGATGCCCGAGCAGTACCGCGAGCTCATGAAGACCGCGTGGGGCCCGGTCCGCGTCTGCATCGCCGCCGAGCAGAAGCACGGCAGCGAGGTCCTCGGCGCGCTCTACACCGCGCTGGGCACCCGCTTCCACAACCAGGGCCTGGACAAGGACCACGACACCATCGTGGCCGCCCTTGAGGAGGTCGGCCTCCCCGCCGACCTCGCCGACTTCGCCCACTCCGACGTCTACGACGCCGAGCTGCGCGCCTCCCACCAGGAGGGCATCGACAAGGTCGGCCAGGACGTCGGCACCCCCGTCATCGCCGTGCCCGGCCCCGACGGCGAGCAGATCGCCTTCTTCGGCCCGGTGGTCACCCCCGCCCCCAAGGGCGAGGCGGCGGCGAAGCTGTGGGACGGCACCCTGCTGGTCGCCTCCATCCCCGGCTTCTACGAGATCAAGCGGACCCGCACGATCGGCCCGATCTTCGACTGAGCGGCCGCCGGCGGCGCTGACCGGTCGCTGACCGCCCGCTGACCGGCCCGCGTCGGTGCGCTGTAGGCGCGCGGTAGGCGGGCTGTCAGCGGCCCCCGGCACTGTCGGGGCATGGACACCAAGCAGGCGGGGCCGCTCACATCGTTCATCCGCTTCGTCGTGTGCGGCGGCGGGGTCGGACTGCTCTCCAGCGCGGCGATGCTGCTGCTGACCGGACGTATTCCCTTCGCGGCGGCCAACGCGTTGGTGACGGTGGTGTCGACGGTGCTGGCCACGGAACTGCACAGCCGGTTCACCTTCGGCGGCGGCGAGCGGGCGAGCTGGCGGGTCCACCTGAAGTCAGGACTGACGCTGGCCGGCGCCTTCGCCTTCACCACGGGGGCGGTGCTGGTGCTGCACACCGTGCGGCCGGACGCCGGCCGGTGGGTGGAGCAGGCGGTGTACCTGGGCGCGTCGGCACTGGCCGGGCTCGGGCGGTTCGTGGTGCTGCGGCTGGTGGTCTTCGCGCGGGATTGGAAGATTCCCACAGTGCCCGTGGTGATGAGCGTCACGTGACCTGCTGAAACTGTTCGGAACTCACCAGCCGGTGATCGCCCCTTTGTGGAGAGCTGATGATGATCGGCCCGGAGACGCTGGGATAGCGTCGCGGAGGACCAAGCCGTCCGCCGAACCCACAGAACCACTCGGGGAGTACCCATGAGCACCGCCGCCGCCGTCCGGCCGAACACCGTCCTGGCCGATCTGCTGCCCGCCTCCCGCGTGCGCGACGTGGCCCTCGTGGCGGGCGGCGCCGTCCTGACCGGACTGGCCGCGCAACTCTCCGTCCCCGTACCCGGATCGCCGGTGCCGGTCACCGGGCAGACCTTCGCGGCCCTGCTGGTCGGCACCGCCCTGGGCGCCCGGCGCGGCTTCCTGGCGCTGGCCCTGTACGCGGTGGCCGGCGTGGCCGGAGTGCCCTGGTTCGCCGGCGGTTCGTCGGGCGCCTCGACGGCGAGCTTCGGCTACATCCTCGGCATGGTCCTGGCCTCGGCCCTCGTCGGCGCCCTCGCGCGACGCGGCGCCGACCGCGGGGTGTGGCGGACGGCGGGCGTCATGGTGGCCGGCAGTGCCGTCGTCTACGCGGTCGGCGTGCCGTACCTCGCCGTGGCGGCGCACCTGTCGGCGGGCCGGGCCGTGGCCCTGGGCCTGACCCCGTACCTGATCGGTGACGCGCTCAAGGCCGCCCTGGCGATGGGCGCCCTGCCCACCGCGTGGAAGCTGGCCGGCCGCCGCGGGTAACGACCCGGCGCCGGTCGCGCACCAGGCCGTAAGCGCCGGCCGGCCCTGTTCCTAGGCGTGGCGGCGCGGCCTTCGCGCGGTCAGCCACAGGCCCGCCGCCCCGGCTGCGAGCAGCAGCGCGCCGCCGGCCAGGACCGCCGGGGCAGCGGCGCCGGGACCGCCGGTCCGGGGGAGGGTGCCGGAGGGGCTGGACGAGGCCGAGGGGGCGGGCGATACCGAGGCGTCCTGGCCGGCCGGCACATTGTCGGTGCCCAGCAGCAGTGGGGTGTCGGGGGCGTTGGGCGTCGGCCGGTTCGTACCGAAGGGCACCGGCCCCTGCTGCCAGAGCAGTGTCCCGCCCGTCCCGAGGGTGACGGGCAGGCAGATCCTGCCCTTGCCCCGCAGGTCGTAGGTGGCCGACACCCGGTACGTCCGGCTCCGGCCCGCCGCCAGGACGCCGGTCCGGCACCGGTACGCGCTGTTGGAGCCCTCCGGGCGGCCGGCGGCCGGTACGGCGGAGCAGCCCCTGACGGCGGTCACCTTCAACGCCCCGAAGCCGACGACCGAGAGCACGACGGCGGGGGTCGCCTTCTTCCCGTTGTTGGTGATCCTCGCGGTCAGGGTGGTGGCCCCGGTGCTGTTGTCCACCGAGATCCTCGACGGCAGTTCGGTGCCGACCTTCACGCCCGCCGGGGCGCTCGGTCCCGGGGTGCCGCCCCGGCTGCTGCCGGGCGCCGGTTCGGCCGCGTTCACGACTCCGGCGGTGCCGGTGAGCAGCAGCGACAGCACGGCTCCGGCCGCGGTCACCAAAACTGAAATTCGAATTCGCCCGGCATTGTTCAGCATGTAACGCCCTCCCCCTTGATGATGACCCTCAGAAGAGTTACCCCGGGATTCCCCACAACTATGCTGTCATGGTGACAAGTTCATACTTCTGTCCTGGTCGCGTTGGTAATGGCGAGGGGTATGGGAACCGGGGATGGAATACACGAGCGGTGAGGCTGGGGATTGTTTGGTGGCCGGTCGTTATCGGCTGGGGGAGTCGATAGGCCAGGGTGGCATGGGCCGGGTGTGGCGTGCGGTCGACGAGATGCTGCACCGGCAGGTCGCGGTCAAGGAGATGCGACTGGACGGCCTGGGGGAGGAGGACGCCCGGGTCCGGCACGAGCGGGCCCTGCGGGAGGCGCGTGCCACGGCCCGGATCGACCACCCCAACGTGGTGCGGGTCTACGACGTGGCGCAGCAGGACGGCCGGCTGTGGATCGTCATGGAACTGGTCGGCGGCCGCTCGCTGGAGCAGATCCTCACCGGCTCCGGCCCGGTGACCGTCACCGAGGCCACCAGGATCGCCCTCGCCCTGGCCGCCGCGCTGCGCGAGGTGCACTCCGCCGGGGTGCTGCACCGTGACATCAAGCCCGGCAACGTACTGGTCGAAGCGGCCGCCGGGCCCGGTTGCGGCGGCCGGGTCGTGCTCACCGACTTCGGTATCGCCGCGATCCAGGACGCCGCCGCGCTCACCATGGTCGGCATGCTGGTCGGTTCGCCGGACTACATGGCGCCCGAGCGCGTCGAGGGCCGCCCCCAGGGGCCGCCCTCCGACCTGTGGTCGCTGGGCGCGACGCTGTGCGCGGCCCTCGCCGGGCACTCCCCCTTCGCCCGCCCCACCACCCTGGCCACGCTGCACGCCGTGCTCCACGAGGAGCCCCTGCTGCCGCCGGGCGCGGGCACATTGCGCGGCACCCTCGCCGGGCTGCTCGCCAAGGACCCGAGGCGCCGGCTCACCCTCGACGAACTGGATGAGGCCCTCCGGCTCCTGCCGCAGCCGCAGCCGCTGCCCGAGCCCGGGCAGGAACCCGGGCAGGGATCAGGGCCCGAGCCCGAGGACGCCGTCCCGCCCGGTTTCCGCCCCCGGCGCGGCCATCGCCGCCGCCTGCTGCTCGGCGCCGCCGCGACCGTGGCCGTGGCCGCCGTCACCGCCACCGTCGTCGTACTGGCCGCCCCCGGCAGCGTGCGCCACGAGACCGTCGTCGCCGGCACCGGCCGGCCGCCCGTGTCAGCCACCGCCACCGCCACCGGGCCCGCGACCAGGCCCGCGACCAGCACCGCCACCGCGACCGGCACCCCGCTCGCCCCCGGCACCCGCGACGAGACCGGCTTCAGCTGGCTCCCCCCGCCCGGCTGGACCCGTACCGCCAAGAGCCCGTCCAACATCCACTACCACTCCCCGGACGGTGACGCGGAGACCGCCGCCTCCTACGCCCTCACCGGAGGCGGCGATCTCCTCGCCCAGTGGCGGACGTTCGAAGCCGGTTCGCACGACGTGCCCGGCTACCGCAATATCCGCCTGGGGCGCACCACCTTCCGCGGCGGCCCCGCCGTCATCTGGGAGTACGCCTTCACCAAGGACGGCGTCCGCTGGCGGGCGCGGCAGCTCGGCTTCACCTCCGGGGGCAAGACGTACCAGCTCAACATCTGGTACGCCGCCGCGAACCGGGCCGCCGCGCTGCGGAGTTACGAGGCGGTGACGGAGTCCTTCCTGCCGCGCTGAAGGAAGTGCCGTACCGCCGCGATCAGCAGGACACCGGCCGCGACCAGCACCGAGAGCACCACCGTCTCGCGGCCGTCGTGCTCGGTGTCCGTCAGCATGTAGCCGAGCACGAAGACGATCATCGCGATCGTCGCCCAGGTCAGATACGGGTACAGCCACATCCGGACGACCAGCTTCTCCGGGCTCTCCCGCTCGATGATCTTCCGCATGCGCAGCTGCGAGAAGCAGATCGCCAGCCACACGAACAGCGCGATCGCACCGGAGGAGTTGACCAGGAAGAGGAAGACCGAGTCCGGGTACTCGTAGTTGAAGAAGACCGTGACGAACCCGAAGACCACCGAGCCCAGGATCGCCGCCATCGGCACGCCCCGCGAGGTCGTCCGGGCGAAGGCGCGGGGCGCGTCGCCGCGCTCGCCGAGCGAGAAGGCCATCCGGGACGCGGTGTAGAGGCCGGAGTTCAGACAGGACAGCACCGAGGTCAGCACGATGAAGTTCATCACCTGGCCGGCGTGCGCGATCCCGAGCGAGTTCAGCGCGGCGACGTACGAGCCGTCCTTGATGATGGACGCGGAGTCCCACGGCACCAGGGACACCACGACGAGGATCGAGCCCAGGTAGAAGACCGCGATCCGCCAGATGATGCTGTTGGTGGACTTGGTGACCGCCCGCTGCGGGTCCTCGGACTCACCGGCCGCCAGGGTGGCGATCTCGCTGCCCATGAAGGAGAACACCACCAGCAGCACCCCGGTCAGGACCGCCCCCGGCCCGTGCGGCAGGAAGCCGCCGTGCCCGGTGAGATTGCCCAGCCCGGCGCCGCTGGTGTCCGCGCCCGGCAGCACCCCGGCGACCGCCAGGGCACCGACCACGATGAACGCGCCGATCGCCACCACCTTGATGCCGGCGAACCAGAACTCGAACTCCCCGTACGAGCCCACGGACACCAGGTTGGTCGCGGTCAGCACCGCCATCACGATCAGCGCCCAGCCCCACTGCGGCACCGCCGGGATCCAGCTTTCGAGGATCTTGGCGCCCGCGGTCGCCTCGACGGCCAGCACCACGACCCAGAAGAACCAGTACAGCCAGCCGATCGAGAAGCCGGCCCAGCGTCCCAGCGCCCGGTCGGCGTGCGCGGAGAACGAACCGGAGGTCGGGTTCGCGGCGGACATCTCGCCGAGCATCCGCATCACCAGCACCACCAGCGTGCCGACCAGCGCGTACGACAGCAGGATGCCGGGCCCCGCGGTGGCGATACCGGTGCTGGAGCCGACGAAGAGACCGGCGCCGATCACCCCGCCGATGGCGATCATGGACAGATGGCGGTTCTTGAGACCCGCGTGCAGACCCCCGCCGCCGCCGGGGGCGGGGGCGCTGATGGGCGCGTCCTTCGTCTTAGTGGGGGGAGTAGTGGTCATGGGCCGGAATCAAAGTGCATGGCGCACGGATAGGGAACCTTTGAGTTCATTTCGTTGTATTGACCTCAGATGACGCTCAAATTTCGCGTCACCCCACCCTCGTGCCACACTCCTGCCTATGCGCGTGTACCTCGGCTCCGACCATGCCGGCTACGAACTCAAGAACCACCTCGTCGAGTGGCTCAAGTCCGCCGGCCACGAGGCCGTCGACTGCGGCCCGCACATCTACGACGCCCAGGACGACTACCCCCCCTTCTGCCTCCGTGCCGCGGAGCGCACCGCCGCCGACCCCGACAGCCTCGGCATCGTCATCGGCGGCTCGGGCAACGGCGAGGCCATCGCCGCCAACAAGGTCAGGGGTGTACGGGCGGCGCTGGCCTGGAGCGAGGAGACCGCCTCCCTCGGCCGCCAGCACAACAACGCCAACGTCGTCAGCATCGGCGGCCGCATGCACACCCTCGACGAGGCCACCAAGTTCGTCGAGATCTTCCTGGGCACCCCCTACTCGGGCGAGGCGCGCCACACCCGCCGCATCGACATGCTCAGCGCCTACGAGGCCACCGGCGAACTCCCCGCCGTCCCGGCCCACCACCCCCAGCAGGGCTGAGCCGCCCGCTGTCCCGCGCCGCCGGGCCCGGCCGCCCGGCGGCGCTCCCGTACCCACGCGTACCGCCGAGGAGAACCGCTGTGCCCGAAGGGCATACGATCCACCGTCTCGCCGAGGACCATCTGGTCCGCTTCGGCGGATGGCCGGTACGTGTCAGCAGCCCGCAGGGCCGGTTCACCGACAGCGCGGCACTGCTCGACGGACGGGTCCTGGACGGCGTGGACGCCCATGGCAAGCACCTGTTCCTCGGCTTCGAGGCCTCCGGCTGGGTCCATGTCCACCTGGGTCTGTTCGGCAAGCTCGGCTTCGGCACCGCGCCCGTGCCGCCGGCCACCGACACCGTCCGGCTGCGGATCGTCAACGACGACCACTACGCCGACCTGCGCGGCCCCACCACCTGCGCCCTGATCACCGACCCCGAGAAGCGGGCGATACACGACCGCCTCGGCCCGGACCCGCTGCGTGCCGGGGACGACCCGGGCCGGGCCTGGGCCCGGATCAGCCGCAGCCGCACCACGGTGGCCGCGCTGCTCATGGACCAGAAGGTCATCGCCGGCGTGGGCAACGTCTACCGCGCCGAGGTCCTCTTCCGGCACGGCATCGACCCGTACCGGGCGGGGCGCGACCTCACCCGGGCCGAATGGGACGCGGTCTGGGCCGACCTCGTCGCCCTCATGCGCGAGGGGGTCCGCAACAACCGGATCGACACCGTCCGCCCCGAGCACCTGCCCGAGGCCATGGGCCGCCCGCCCCGCGTCGACGACCACGGCGGCGAGGTCTACGTCTACCGCCGGGCCGCCATGCCCTGCCATCTGTGCGGCACACCGGTTCGCACGGCGGACCTGGCGGCCCGCAACCTCTTCTGGTGCCCCGCCTGCCAGCCGCAGTCCTGAAGACGTGCCGCCGCAGTCCTGAAGACGTGCCGCCGCAGCCCTGAAGCGGCCCTGCCACAGTGCCGGGGCGGCCGTCAGAACCCGTGCGGCAGCCAGGGCGCGACCTCGCTCCGGAAGGCGACCGCCGTCTCACCGAGCGCGCCCGGGCGCAGCTCCCGCACCCGGCCCGCCCGGGAGAGCGCCGACAACGACACGCCCCCCAGATACGCCGCCCCCACCTCCCGCACGGTCAGCGCCAGATCCGCCGCGTCCCGGGTGCGCTCGCAGACCGCGCCCTTCGCGTCCCCGGTCAGCCGCCACCGGCCCTCGTTCCAGGGACAGAAGGGGTCGGCGACGTCCAGCACCACATCCACCGGCGCCGCGTACGTCCGCGCCGCCAGAGCCGCGCCCACCTCCACCGGCCGCACGAACAGCCCCTCCCCCGTGGAGACCGAGCACCGCCGTACATCGGACACCAGGTGCAGCAGCGGATCATCGACCGGCCGGTTCCAGGAGTGCACCTTCGACGTCAGGTCGATGCCGAACAGGAACCGCCACAGCGCCGCGTACGTCACCGGGTCGAGCGCCTCGGCCTCCCGCAGCACCACCACGCCTTCCGGCCCTTTCGCCGTCCAGACCGGCTTCACCGCGTACCGCGCATAGCCCCGGACCTCCCCGTCCACCTCGGCCAGCACGCACTGCCGCGCGCTCGCGCCGTCCCGGCCCGCCGCCGGGTCCAGCAGCCCCTGCCGCTCCCAGCCCGGCTGCCGCGCGAGCATCCCCGGGCGGCCCGGCACCACCCGCGCGTACACCGCCTCGCAGGCCGCCAGTCCCTCCTCCAGCCCGACGAAGCGCAGCCTCACGTCCTCGGCCCCCGCCGGCAACGCCAGCCGGACCCGGGTGGTGTCGATCTCGACCCGCAGCTGCCCGGTCGCCACCCCGTACCCGAACCGGCCGTAGATCGCCGGCTCGGACGCGGTCAGCACCGCGACCGGCTCGCCCCGGTCCCGTACGTCCTCCAGCTGCCGCCGCATCATCGCGGTGAGCACCCCGCGCCGCCGGTGGGTGGGCTGCACGCTCACACAGGTCACCCCGGCCGCCGGGACCAGCGCGCCGCCCGGCACCGACATCCGGAAGGAGTAGGCCCCGGTGCCGCCGACGATCTCGTCGCCGTCCCAGGCGGCCAGCGACCGCCCGTCCTCGGCCACGGACTCGTCGTACGCCCGCTCCTCGGGCTGCACGGCACCGCCGAAGGCCCGGTCCGTCCGGTCGAACCAGTCGTGCCACTGGCCGGCCTCAAGTACCCGCAATGCAAACGTCATTCCTCCTCCTTAGCAGTCCGCATCCGGCCATGCGAACGTATTTCGACCGGTCAGGTACCGGACGCGAATCGACGCGCCGGGGAATCGCTGGATAAGGTCGCCGGACATGGCACAACGCGCTGCGGGGAAGAGCCCGGTGGCCCGGTGGCGCAAGACGCTGCACCGGGCCCGCGTCGGCGTGCGCAAAACCGGGGTCGACTACTTCCGCGGCGAGGGCTCGGACTGGCTGATCCTGACCGTCCTGGTGCTCAGCGTGCCCGCCATCGCCTGGGGCACCGTGGCCGGCCCCCTGTGGTGCCCGCCAACCGCCCTCGTCCTGCCCATCATCCTCGGCGGCCTGCTGCTGCGCCCCTCCAGCCTGCTCCTGCTGTACGGGGCCTCGGCGACCGCCCTGGTGGTGGAATCGGCCAACTTCGCCCCTTACCGCAACGGGCTCGGCCCGGTCACCCCCGGCGTCGTGCTGGTGGTCAGCGCGGTCGCCTTCGCCGGACTGGTCATCGCCCAGTTCCGCAGCCGGGTCGGCGTACCGTGGCGCGGCGGCGGCACCATGCTGTTCGACCTGCGCGAACGCATCCGGGTACAGAGCCGGCTGCCCGAACTGCCCCCGGGCTGGCACGCCGAGATGGCGCTGCGCCCGGCCGGCGGGCAGTCCTTCTCCGGTGACTTCGTGGTCGCCACCCGCAGCTCCGGGGGCCGGATCCTCGAAGCCGTACTGACCGATGTCTCCGGCAAGGGCATGGACGCCGGTTCCCGCGCGCTGCTGCTCTCCGGTGCCTTCGGCGGCCTGCTGGGCTCACTCCAGCCGCACGCCTTCCTCACCGCCGCCAACGGCTATCTGCTCCGGCAGAACTGGGACGAGGGCTTCGCCACCTCCGTCCACCTCGTCCTCGACCTGGAGTCCGGCGACTACGAGCTGCTGTCCGCCGGCCATCTGCCCGGCGTGCAGCTCAGCGCCGGCACCGGCCGCTGGGAGGAGAAGGCCGCCGAGGGCCCGCTGCTCGGGGTCTACGACGGCGCCGAGTTCAACGGCGTGAAGGGCACCCTGCGCTCCGGCGACGTGCTGCTGCTCTTCACCGACGGTCTGGTCGAGGCGGCGGGACGTGACCTCGCCGAGGGAATCGACCGGCTCATCGGCGAGGCCGACCGCTATGTGGCGCACGGCTTCCGGGGCGCCGCCTGGCAGCTGATCGAGGCCGTCGCCAAGAACGTCAACGACGACCGCGCGCTGCTCATCGTGTGCCGGGACTGAGGTCCTTGCGCACGGCGTCCTGACGCGGACCGTCCTGACCCAGGCCGGCCTTGCGCGGGAAGTCCTTGCGCAGGACGGCCTTGCGCGGGAAGTCCTTGGGCAGGACGGTCTTGCTCAGGACGTCCTTGCGCGGGGCGCGCTGCGGGAAGGCGTCCTCGGTAAGGGTGTTCACCGGTCCGGGGCCGGTGCCGGGACCGGTGTTCGCGCCGCGCGGCCGGCCGCCCGACGTGTCCCGGCGGAACGCCCACTCCATCCGCGGCTCCATCACGAACCGGAACACCCGCCGCACCGGCGGCGTGCACAGCAGCGTGATCACCACGCCGGCCGTCGCCGTGGCCACCATCAGGCCCCACGGCGTGCGCAGCCAGTCGTAGGTGTCGTACCAGCCCCAGAAGCGCGAGCCCTTGGCCAGGAAGCCGTGCAGCAGATAGCCGTACAGGGTCCCCGCGCCCAGCGCCGTGAACCACGTACGGCGGCGCGGCACCCAGGCGAAGAAGCAGACGGCGAGCAGCATCGAGCAGCCGAACAGCAGCGGCACGCTCACCATGCCGACCCACCACGGGGCCTTGAGTTCCTGCGCGCTGTCGCGGTGGTAGAACCACGCCGAGCTGATCAGCGGAGCGGCCCAGTACGCCGCCGCGATCGCCCCCGCGAAGACCGGCAGCGTCAGGATCCGCGCCTCGCGGCGCCGCATGATGTGGAAGTGCTCGGGCTTCATGCACAGCCCGGCGACGAAGAACGGCAGGAACTGCAGGACCCGTTGCAGGTCCAGGTCGTCCCCGATGCTCGGCGAGGTCACGGCCAGCATCGCTATCGCCAGGGAGAGCGGCACCGGCCGGCGCACGATCCGCCAGATCGGGGCGGTGAGCCGCCACACGAACAACGCGGCCAGGAACCAGGTCAGATACCACGGGTCGAGCAGGCTGATCGGCTGCCCCGGATCGTTGTCCGCCCAGCGCTTGAAGAGGCTGTACGCCACCTCGAACACGACATACGGCACGGCGACACCGGTGACCAGCCGCTTCAGCCGGTCGGGGCGGCTGTCGAAACTCCGGGAGAAGTAGCCGGAGATGATGATGAACGCCGGCATGTGGAAGGTGTAGACGACCATGTACAGAGCCTCGGCGGCCCGGTTGTGGTCGGTCAGCGGTTCCCACGCGTGGCCCATCGCCACGAGAACGATCGCCAGGTACTTCGCGTTGTCGAAGAACGCGTCGCGCTGCTTGCCCTTGCCCTGGCCGTCGCGGGGCTCTCTGTCCTCGCCGGTGACGGCTGCGGGCTGCTGTCGCGGTACCGCCGCCGCGGGGAGGGCCGCGGCTTCGTACCGGTAAGAGGTGAGGGTGTTCGTGCGTGGGGGCTGGAACATCTGAGGCACCATACCTAGCGAGCGCGGCGTTCGTAAATTCTTCCTGAGAAGAGGGATAACAACGCTGCTACCCGGGCATGACCGGCCTACACTCATGTCCGTTTGGGCGACAAATGTCCACTCATATAACGGTTGAAGGGGGCATATCAGTCCGCCGGCCGAGGCTATGTGAAGTAACTACGTGTGCTCGGCAATAGGTTGGGAAATACTCAATTCCAAACGCGCCACGCAATTACGGAACCGCCCCTGGGGGTGGCCGTGTCAGTGCTTGGTGGGACGATGGACGACGCTGAGGCGTTCTGACCGAGGATGCTGACCGAGGATGTGATCGGCTGTGGCCATCTCGCTGTCCGTAGTGCTGTTGTTGGCGATCATCATGATCGTCCTGATAAGAGGTAAGACGCTCAAGGTCGGGCCGGCCATCGTGGCCATCCTGTTCGGCTTCTTCCTCGCCTCCACCGGAATGGCGCCCTCGATCCAGAAGTTCCTGGACTCGCTGGCCGACACCATCAACCAGATCAACCTCTGAGGCGGCGTCAGGCCGCCGCGACCGCCGGGCACGCGTCGGCGGCGCCGACTATGCGTCGCAGGGCGGCGGCGCGTCCCTCCGGGCTCTCCGCCGCCAGCAGCGCCGACAGCACCGCGATCCGGGCCTGCCCCGCGCGCAGCGTGCCGGCCAGTACCGCGCCCGCCTCCGCGAGGTCGACGGCTCCGCCGCCGGTGTACATCGGGGCCACCGGTCCGGCCGCCACCCGCGTGCTCAGCGCGACCAGCACTCCCGAGTCCACCGCCCGCCGTACCGCCTCGGCGAACTCCGGCGTGGCGTTGCCCGCGCCCGTGCCGATCAGCACGATGCCCCGCGCGCCCGCGCCCAACGCGGCCTCGAACAGCACCGGGTCCGCGTCCACGTGGTGCATCACCACGTCCACCCGGGGGATGCGCGCCGCCGCCTCCGGCAGCTCCAGGGCCGCCGTGCGCCCGCGTCGCGGCCCCCAGGCGATCTCCCCGAACTTCACCCGCCCCAGCGGCTTCCCGGACGGGTCCGCGAAGGCCTGGGCGTCCAGCCCCAGCGGCTTCCCGGACGGGTCCGCGAAGGCCTGGGCGTCCAGCGTGTGCGCCTTGAGGGTGCCCCGCGCCGCGTGCACGAGGCCGCCGAAGGTGATCACCACGCCGATGTCCCGGCCCGTCGCCGCCGTCAGCAGCGCGTCGTACAGATTGCCCGCCCCGTCGCCGTCCACCGAGTCCAGCGGGAGCTGCGCCCCGGTGAACACCACGGGCCGGCGGTCGTCATGGTGCAGGTCCAGCAGGAACGCCGACTCCTCCATGGTGTCCGTGCCGTGCGTCACCACCACGCCGTCCACCGCCGGGTCCGCCAGCACCTCGTGGACCGTGCGCAGCAGCTCCAGCTGGTGGGCCGTGGTCAGCCGCGAGCTGTTCACCGTGAACAGATCCCGCACGCTCACCTCGACGCCCTCCGGGATCGCCGTCGCCGCCATCACCTCGCCGCCGGCGGCCTCCGCAGCGTAGCCGGTGCCCTGCCAGCGGCTGGCTATCGTCCCGCCGGTCCCTATCACGACGACGCGCTTCACGTGTCCCTCCTCGCTCATACAGCAAGGATATGTGGAATCGAGCGCCATGTGCTGCCAATCTAAGCGCGTAGACCCGGTGGTGCTGGTTAATACTGCTGCAATGGACGCCATTGACAGAAGTATCTTGCGTGAACTTCAGGCTGACGGCCGGCTCACCAACCAGGAACTCGCCGCCCGGGTCGGCCTCACCCCCTCACCCTGCCTGCGCCGGGTGCGTCAACTGGAGGACGACGGCGTCATCCGCTCGTACCGGGCCGTCGTCGACCCCACCGCCCTCGGCCGCGGCTTCGAGGTCTTCGCCTCCGTCGAGGTCCACCGGGACCGCGACGCCGTCGCCGCCTTCGAGTCCCAGGTCCGCGCCATCCCCGACATCGTCGAGGCCTACCGCCTCTACGGCGCGCCCGGCTCCCTGCTGCGCATCGCCGTCGCCGACAGTGACGCGTACGAGCGGTTCTGGACCGACCACCTCATCGCGCTCCCCGGCGTCAGCGACGTCAACTCGCAGATGATCATGAAGCGCATCAAGTCCCCGGAAGGCGTCCCGGTCGGCTAACCGTCCCGCCGCAGCGCGTCGCGTACGGCCTCGTCGGTGCGCCCGACGACGGCCGATCCGTCATCCGCGGTGATGATCGGCCGCTGGATCAGCCCGGGGTGAGCGGCCAACGCCTCGATCCAGCCGTCACGCCCGGCCGGCTCCCGCGCCCAGTCCGCCACCCCCAGCGCCTTCGCCTGCGGCTCCTGCGTCCGCACGATGTCCCACGGCTCCAGCCCCAGCCGCCCCAGCACCACCCGCAGCTCCTCGGCACTCGGCGGATCCTCCAGATAGCGCCGCACGGTGTACTCGGCGCCCTCCTCGTCCAGCAGCTTCACGGCGCTCCGGCACTTCGAGCAGGCGGGATTGACCCAGATCTCCATAGCCGCACCCTAAAAGCCGTGCGTCCAGGAGTGACAATGGCCCTCGTGGACTTCGAAGCAGCGCTGCACGAGGCAATGGAAGCGGCCCGCCCGGTCATCGGCGCGGGGCGGGTCGCCGACTACATACCGGCCCTCGCCGGGACCGATCCCTCCGCCTTCGGCATGGCCCTGGCCACCGTGGACGGCGGCGTTCACGGGGTGGGCGACTGGGAGCAGCCCTTCTCCGTCCAGAGCATCTCCAAGCTCTTCACGCTCTGCCTCGTACTCGCCCGCACCGACGACGTCTGGAAGCGCGTCGGCCGCGAGCCGTCGGGCAACCCCTTCAACTCGCTCCTCCAGTTGGAGGCCGAACACGGCATCCCCCGCAACCCCTTCATCAACGCCGGGGCCATCGTCGTCACCGACCGCCTCCAGACCCTCACCGGTGACGCCTCCGGCGCCGTCCGCGACTTCCTCCGCGCCGAATCCGGCAACCCCGGCCTCGGCGCCGACCCCACCGTCGCCGCGTCCGAAGCGCTCCACGGCCACCGCAACGCCGCCCTGGCCCACTTCATCGCCAGCTACGGCAACCTCCACAACCCCGTCGACACCGTCCTGCACCACTACTACGACCACTGCGCCCTCACCGCGAGCTGCCGTGACCTCGCCCTCGCCGGGACCTTCCTCGCCCGCCACGGCCTCCGCGCCGACGCCTCGCGCCTCCTCACCCCCAGCAACGCCAAGCGCGTCAACGCCATCCTCCTCACCTGCGGCACCTACGACGCGGCCGGCGAATTCGCCTACCGGGTGGGGCTGCCCGGCAAATCCGGCGTCGGCGGCGCCATCCTCGCCATCCTCCCCGGCAAGGGCGCCCTCTGCGCCTGGAGCCCCGGCCTCGACCAGGCCGGCAACTCGGTGGCCGCCGTCGCGGCCCTGGACGCCTTCACGACGGCGACGGGATGGTCCGTGTTCTAGCCCGTGACCCGCCCGCCCGGCGCCGCGCCGCGCCCCGGGAACGACAAAGGCCCAGGTCGTGGGATTGACTCCCTGACCTGGGCCTTCGTCATGCAGAGCGGGCGACGGGAATCGAACCCGCGTAGCTAGTTTGGAAGACTAGGGCTCTACCATTGAGCTACGCCCGCAACGGCCTGTCATTCTGGCACATCAGATCGTAGCTGATGGACCAGGTTCCCCGCGCCGCGGATATATGGCAGCCGGCGCGTGCGGGGCCATGTACTCTACGTGTCGCACTGACGGGGTGTGGCGCAGCTTGGTAGCGCGTCCGCTTTGGGAGCGGAAGGTCGTCGGTTCGAATCCGGCCACCCCGACCATCAGTCCCGGTCCTGGCAACGGACCGGATCCGCTTGTTTGTGGTACCGGTAGGATGGGTCGTCGGCCGCCCGGTTCGGATCCATCGACCATCGACGGGCAGCCCCCATCAACGTAAAGCCCCCAAGGAGACCCAACCGTGAAGAGCGCCGTCGAGACTCTGAACCCGACCCGGGTTCGACTCACTGTCGAGGTGCCCTTCGAGGAGCTCAAGCCCAGCCTCGACGCGGCGTACAAGAAGATCAACCAGCAGGTCACGGTGCCGGGCTTCCGCAAGGGCAAGATCCCTGCGCGCGTCATCGACCAGCGGTTCGGCCGTGGCGCGGTCCTCGAAGAGGCCATCAACGACGCGCTGCCGAAGTTCTACACGGAGGCGGTCAACGAGGGCGAGCTGAATGTCCTCGGTCAGCCTGATGTCGACATCACCGAGTTCAACGACGGTGACGAGCTCAAGTTCACCGCCGAGGTGGACATCCGCCCGACGATCGAGATCCCGGACTACTCCGGTGTCGAGGTCACCGTCGACGCCATCGAGGTGTCGGACGAGGACGTCGACACGTCGCTGGAGCAGCTGCGTGAGCGTTTCGCCTCGACCACGCCGGTCGAGCGCGCCGCCGCCGAGGGCGACGTCGTCGTCATTGACCTGGAGGCCTCGGTCGACGGTGAGGTGCTGGAGGACGGCATCGCCAAGGGCGTCAGCTACACCATCGGCTCGGGCCAGCTCCTCGACGGCATCGACGAGGCCGTGACCGGCCTGGAGGCCGGTGGCACCGCCACCTTCGCCTCCGAGCTCAAGGGCGGCTCCGCGGCCGGCCGTGAGGCCTCGGTCAAGGTGGACGTCACCGCCGTGCAGGCCCGCGAACTGCCCGAGCTGGACGACGACTTCGCTCAGCTGGCCAGCGAGTTCGACACGCTGGAGGAGCTGCGCGCGGACAGCGTCAAGCGCCTGAAGCGGATCAAGCAGTACGACCAGGCCACCCAGGCCCAGGAGAAGGTGCTCGACGCCCTCCTGGAGCTCGTGGAGGTTCCGCTGCCGGAGAAGCTCCTCAAGGACGAGATCGAGACCCGCACGCACAACCTGGAGCACCACCAGTTCGAGGCCCTCGGCCTGACCTGGGAGAGCTACCTGGAGCGTGAGGGCAAGACCCGCGAGGAGTACGACGCCGAGGTCGAGGAGCAGGCGAAGAAGGGCATCAGGACCCAGTTCGTCCTCGACGAGCTGGTGTCGAAGGAGAAGCTGTCGGTCAACCAGGAGGAGCTCACCGAGCACCTCATGCGCCGCGCCGCCTCCTCCGGCATGAGCCCCGACCAGTTCGCCCAGGCCGTCGTCGAGGGCGGCCAGGTGCCGCTGCTCGTCGGTGAGGTCGCCCGCGGCAAGGCTCTGGCCGTGGTCGTCGAGGCCGCCAAGGTCGTCGACACCAACGGCGAGGTCGTCGACCTGGAGGACGAGGAGGACGAGACCGCCGAGACGGTCGAGGCCGCCGAGCTCTCCGAGGGCGACGCCGAGGCCGCAGCGGACGAGTCCGCCGAGTCCGCCGAGTCCTCCGAGGACAAGGCCTGATCTGGCCGCCCGCACCAGTACGTGACGACGGGCCCGGACGCCGCAAGTGCGTCCGGGCCCGTCGCGTTCGCCGCACACCCTGCGCTGACAGCGAACAGTTCCGCGTAGGGGATTGCTGGGCCCGACCTGCGCGTTAGGGTCCGTAAGTAGTAGGGAAGAGTGCCGACACGCAGAAGTACCCCATGGCACTCGGACCGCGAGAAGTCCCTGTGACGGCTGAGGGCCGTCCGACAACGAGCAGGTGGATACGTGACGCTTCCGATGCCTTCCGCCGCCGGCGAGCCGACCTTCGGTGGCCTCGGCGACCAGGTCTACAACCGACTGCTCAACGAGCGGATCATCTTTCTCGGCCAGGCGGTCGACGACGATATCGCCAACAAGATCACCGCACAGCTCCTCCTCCTTGCCGCCGACCCGGACAAGGACATCTACCTCTACATCAACAGCCCCGGCGGTTCCGTGACGGCCGGCATGGCGATCTACGACACCATGCAGTTCATCCCGAACCAGGTAGTCACCATCGCCATGGGCCTCGCCGCTTCGATGGGCCAGTTCCTGCTGACCGCCGGCGCTCCCGGCAAGCGCTTCGCGCTGCCGAACACCGACATCCTGATGCACCAGCCGTCGGCCGGCCTCGCCGGTTCGGCCTCGGACATCAAGATCCACGCGGAGCAGCTGCTGCGTACGAAGAAGCGGATGGCCGAGCTGATCGCACAGCACTCCGGCCAGTCCGTCGAGGCGATCACCCGCGACTCGGACCGCGACCGCTGGTTCTCCACCGAGGCGGCCAAGCAGTACGGCCTGATCGACGACGTCATCACGCACGCCGCCAACGTGCCGGGCGGCGGCGGCACCGGGGCCTGAGACCGGCCCCATACCCGCCACCCAGCCCACAGCCCATTTCCAGGACGGTGAACGTGAACCCCAACCACATCCCCGGCGGCAGTCTCTACGACCGTATGACGCCGGCCGAGGCCCGCTATGTCGTTCCACGTTTCGTGGAGCGCACCTCGCAGGGCGTCCGCGAGTACGACCCGTACGCCAAGCTCTTCGAGGAGCGGGTGATCTTCCTCGGCGTGCAGATCGACGACGCGTCCGCCAACGACGTCATGGCGCAGCTGCTGTGCCTGGAGTCGATGGACCCCGACCGTGACATCTCGGTCTACATCAACAGCCCCGGCGGCTCCTTCACCGCGCTGACGGCCATCTACGACACCATGCAGTTCGTGAAGCCGGACATCCAGACGGTCTGCATGGGCCAGGCGGCCTCCGCCGCCGCGATCCTGCTCGCGGCGGGCACCCCCGGCAAGCGCATGGCGCTGCCGAACGCCCGTATCCTGATCCACCAGCCGTACAGCGAGACCGGCCGCGGCCAGGTCTCCGACCTGGAGATCGCCGCGAACGAGATCCTGCGGATGCGGGCTCAGCTGGAGGAGATGCTGGCCAAGCACTCCAGCACGCCGATCGAGCAGATCCGCGACGACATCGAGCGCGACAAGATCCTGACGGCCGAGGAAGCCCTGACCTACGGGCTGATCGACCAGATCGTCTCGACCCGCAAGACGTCCTCCGCAGCGGTCTGAGGCAGGCGCGGGGACCCCTTCCGCGGTGGCTGGGGTAGTGCAGGTCACCACCCAGTCACCGCAAGGGGGGCCCGTACCGGGGTCCCGGCAAGGTACCGTCGATAGGCAAGCACCAGGACTCGTCGTAGCCGACGGGACCCAGGCGAAGGGGAAACACCTCGTGGCACGCATCGGTGACGGCGGCGACCTGCTGAAGTGCTCATTCTGCGGAAAGAGCCAGAAGCAGGTGAAGAAGCTCATCGCAGGGCCCGGTGTGTACATCTGCGACGAGTGCATCGACCTCTGCAACGAGATCATCGAGGAGGAGCTCGCGGAGTCCTCCGAAGTGCGCTGGGAAGACCTTCCCAAGCCGCGCGAGATCTACGAGTTCCTGGAGAGCTACGTCGTCGGCCAGGAGCCGGCGAAGAAGGCGCTCTCCGTCGCGGTCTACAACCACTACAAGCGCGTCCAGGCCGGCGAGAACAGCGGCGGGCGGGGTCACGACGACGCCATCGAACTGGCCAAGTCCAACATCCTGCTGCTGGGCCCCACCGGCTCCGGCAAGACCCTGCTGGCCCAGACCCTGGCCCGGATGCTGAACGTGCCCTTCGCCATCGCGGACGCCACCGCCCTGACCGAGGCGGGGTATGTCGGCGAGGACGTCGAGAACATCCTGCTGAAGCTGATCCAGGCGGCCGACTACGACGTCAAGAAGGCCGAGACCGGGATCATCTACATCGATGAGATCGACAAGGTCGCCCGGAAGAGTGAAAATCCTTCGATCACCCGGGATGTCTCCGGCGAGGGCGTGCAGCAGGCCCTGCTGAAGATCCTGGAGGGCACCACCGCGTCGGTGCCCCCGCAGGGCGGGCGCAAGCACCCCCACCAGGAGTTCATCCAGATCGACACGACCAATGTCCTCTTCATCGTCGGCGGCGCCTTCGCCGGCCTGGAGAAGATCATCGAGTCGCGGGCCGGCGCCAAGGGCATCGGCTTCGGAGCCACCATCCGCTCCAAGCGCGAGATCCAGGCCTCCGACCAGTTCCAGGAGGTCATGCCCGAGGATCTGGTCAAGTTCGGCATGATCCCCGAGTTCATCGGCCGCCTCCCGGTCATCACCAGCGTCCACAACCTGGACCGCGAGGCGCTGCTGCAGATCCTCATCGAGCCGCGCAACGCGCTCGTCAAGCAGTACGAGCGGCTCTTCGAACTCGACGGCGTGGAGCTGGAGTTCGAGCGTGCCGCGCTTGAGGCCATCGCCGACCAGGCGATCCTCCGCCAGACCGGCGCGCGCGGGCTGCGGGCCATCATGGAGGAGGTGCTGATGTCCGTGATGTACGAGGTGCCCTCGCGCAAGGACGTCGCCCGGGTCGTCATCACCGAGGACGTCGTCCACTCCAACGTCAACCCGACCCTGGTGCCGCGCGAGCCGCGCATCGTCGGCAAGGGCGAGCAGAAGAGCGCATAGCGCGCAGCGAGCAGCACGCAGCGCGCACGCGAAAGGGGGCGCCCGGAAATCTCCGGGCGCCCCCTTCGTGCTGCGACGGGCCGGGGCGGGCGGCTCAGTTCGCGACGCGCACCTCGCCGAGGAACTTCGCGGTGGTGTCGGCGAAGTCGGAGACCGACGGGGAGTCCGGGATCTTGCCGGAGGCCGCCGCCTCCGTACTGGGCGTGTACATCAGCAGGCCGGTCGTGCTGCTGTCCGCCCAGACGCAGAACGGGGACTTGAAGACGCCGTAGTCCTTCTCGCCGCACTTCAGGGTGATGCCGCTGTCCAGGCCGGACGGCGTCTGCTTGGTCGCGCTAGTGTCCGACAGGGCCGACGAGAGCATCTTGTCGGCGGTGGCCTCGGGGTCGTCTATGGAGCCGTAGGCACCGCCGAACGACAGCTGGGCGTCATCGCTCTTGTAGACGGAGGTGACGGACTTCCCGCCGCTGATGTACTCGTCGCTGCCGGACTGGGTGGCGGGGAGCGATTTGCTGTCGTCCTTGGAGTACGTGCCGCCGAGCACGGTGGCCGGGGTCGTCAGTTTGTAGTCGCCGCCGCTGCCGCCGCCGCTGTTCACCAGGACGGCGATGCCGCCGCCGACGATGCCCAGGACGGCCACCACGCCGATGACGATGCCGATGACCTTGCCCTTGCCGCCGCCCGACGGGGGCGGGGGAGGGGCACCCCAGCCGCCGGGGGCGGGCTGCTGGCCGTACGGGGGCTGCTGTCCGTAGGGCGGCTGCTGTCCGTACGGCGCCTGCTGCGGGTAGCCGCCCGGCTGCTGGGGCGGGTAGCCGTAGCCCGGTGCGGGCTGCGCGGGCTGCTGGGGGTGACCGGGCTGGCCGTACGGACCGGGCTGGCCACCGTAACCGGGCTGCGGCGGCGGCTGGTTGTAGCTCATGCGAGATTCCCCTCGTGATACAGCTGTCTCACAGACATCCTCGCGGATCGCTTGACCCGCCCTTACGTCGGGGCCGTGCCCCGGTCGCGGTGCTAACCGATCGCGACGCGGGTGTCGCCGCGCACCTTCGCGGTCAGCAGCGCCGCCGCGTCGGTGGAGGTGCTGCCGGTGACGGCGGCCACCGGGTCGAGGTCCAGCACCATGCCGACCGTGCTGGTGTCCCCCCATATGCAGACCGGGATGTTGATCGCGGTGCTGCTGCCGGAGGAGTCGACGGTGGTCTTGAAGACCTGGCACTTCATCACGGCCCCGCCGTCCAGGCCCTCCGGGGTAACCGTCCCGGGGCTGCCGATGGCCTCGGCCTTGTCGTCGTCGCTCTTGATGGACTCGGCGATGACCAGGAACAGCGCGTCGACGGCCTGTTCCGGCTGCGCCACCGTGCCGTACACGCCGGTGAACTGGAGCGCGGCCTTGTTGCCGCCCTCGTAGTCGGCCTGTACCGGGTGCGGGTCGGTGATACCGGGGACCTTGTCGAGGTCCTTCTTGTCGTCGGCGTCCAGGTCGCTGTCGTTCCGGCCCGCGCCGTCGCGCTTGAAGGTCCCGGCGACCGTCGCCGGTGTCGTCAGCTTGTACTTCTTTCCGTCGTCGGCGCTGTCGCCGCCGCTGCTCCCGCCGCCCGTGAGGGCGAGGACGCCACCGCCGATCACCGCCACGGCCACCACCACGCCGATCACGATGCCGACCGTCCGCCCCCGGCCCTTCGCCGCCGGTGGCGGGGGCGGCGGCGGGTATCCGTAGCCGTACGGCTGCTGTGGCTGCGGCTGCGGCGACTGCGGCTGCGGCTGCGCATACGGATTGGGCTGTGGCTGTGGCTGCTGTGGCTGCGGCTGCGCGTACGGGTTGGGCTGCGGCGGATACGGCTGCTGCTGCGGCGGATACGGCTGCGGCTGCCCGTACGGACCGGGCTGGCCGCCGTAGCCGTAACCGGGCGGTGGCGGAGGCTGGTTGAAGCTCATCGTCGGATTCCCCTCGCTGTGTGATGCGTCATCCTCCCGGATCCCCGTTCCCGCCCCCGCCGCGGGGCGGGAACGGATTCGTAACGCGGCGCGGTGCGCCCGTAGACTGACCGTTGTGACCGAGAACCCTCAGCAGCCCGCAGCCACCCCCACCGAACTGCCGACCCAGTACGCGCCGGCCGAGGTAGAGGGGCAGCTGTACGAGCGCTGGGTGGAGCGCGGTTACTTCGAGGCCGACGCGAAGAGCGACAAGAAGCCGTACACCATCGTCATTCCGCCGCCGAACGTCACGGGCAGCCTCCACCTGGGCCACGCCTTCCAGCACACGCTGATGGACGCCCTCACGCGCCGCAAGCGGATGCAGGGCTTCGAGGCGCTGTGGCTGCCCGGCATGGACCACGCGGGCATCGCCACCCAGAACAAGGTGGAGCAGCAGCTCGCCGAGGAGGGCAAGTCCCGGCACGACCTGGGACGCGAGGCCTTCGTCGACCGCGTGTGGCAGTGGAAGGAGGAGTACGGCGGCAGGATCCTCGGCCAGATGCGCCGGCTCGGCGACGGCGTGGACTGGTCGCGTGAGCGCTTCACCATGGACGAGGGGCTGTCGCGCTCCGTCCAGACGATCTTCAAGAAGCTGTACGACGACGGGCTGATCTACCGCGCCGAGCGCATCATCAACTGGTGCCCGCGCTGTCTGACGGCCATCTCCGACATCGAGGTCGAGCACGAGGACCGCGACGGCGAACTGGTCTCCATCCGGTACGGCGAGGGCGAGAACTCCATCGTCGTGGCCACCACCCGGGCCGAGACGATGCTCGGCGACACCGCCGTCGCCGTCCACCCCGACGACGAGCGCTACCGCCATCTGGTCGGCACCGAGATCGAGTTGCCGCTCACCGGCCGCCGGATCCCGATCGTCGCCGACGAGCACGTGGACCCGGAGTTCGGCACCGGCGCGGTCAAGGTGACGCCGGCCCACGACCCCAACGACTTCGAGATCGGCCAGCGGCACAACCTGCCGTCGCTGACGATCATGGACGAGCACGCGCGCATCACCGTCCACGGCCCGTTCCAGGACCTGGACCGGCTGGAGGCCCGGGACGCCGTGGTCGGCGCGCTGCGCTCGCAGGGCCGGATCGTCGCCGAGAAGCGCCCGTACGTCCATGCCGTGGGCCACTGCTCGCGCTGCAGGACGATCATCGAGCCCCGGCTGTCCCTGCAGTGGTGGGTCAAGGTCGAGCCGCTGGCGAAGGCCGCCGGTGACGCGGTGCGCGACGGGCGCACGAGGATCCACCCGCAGGAGATGTCCGGCCGCTACTTCCAGTGGGTCGACAACATGCACGACTGGTGCATCTCGCGCCAGCTGTGGTGGGGTCACCGGATCCCCGTCTGGTACGGCCCCGACGGTGAGGTCGTCTGCGTCGGCCCCGACGAGCAGCCGCCGTCGGGCGAGGGCTGGACGCAGGACTCCGACGTCCTGGACACCTGGTTCTCCTCCGGCCTGTGGCCGTTCTCGACCCTCGGCTGGCCGGAGCGGACCCCGGACCTGGAGAAGTTCTACGCCACCGACGTGCTGGTGACCGGCCACGACATCATCTTCTTCTGGGTCGCCCGGATGATGATGTTCGGCCTGTACGCGATGGACGGGGTCGCCCCCTTCCACACCATCGCCCTCACCGGCCTGGTGCGCGACGAGCGCGGCAAGAAGATGTCCAAGTCCTTCGGCAACGTCGTCGACCCGCTGGACTGGATGGACAAGTACGGGTCGGACGCGCTGCGTTTCACGCTCGCGCGGGGCGCCAACCCCGGCACGGACGTGCCGATCGGCGAGGACTGGGTCCAGGGCTCCCGTAACTTCACCAACAAGATCTGGAACGCGACCCGCTTCGCGCTGATGAACGGCGCGACCGTGGAAGGCGCCCTGCCGGCGGCCGAGGAGATGTCGGCGGCCGACCGCTGGATCCTGTCCCGGCTCAACGCCACCGTCGCCGAGGCCGACGCGCTCTACGACGACTACCAGTTCGCGAAGCTCAGCGACGCCCTGTTCCACTTCGCGTGGGACGAGGTCTTCGACTGGTACGTCGAGCTGTCCAAGACCACCTTCATCGCCGGCGGCCGCCCGGCGGAGGTCTCCGGGCGGGTGCTGGGCGAGGTGCTCGACGTGCTGCTGCGGCTGCTGCACCCGGTCGTGCCGTTCGTCACCGAGACGCTGTGGACGACGCTCACCGGTCGCGAGACCGTGGTCGTCGCCGCCTGGCCGGGCGACTCCGGCTTCCGTGACCCGGCCGCCGAGGCCGAGATCGGCGCCGTCCAGTCCCTGATCACCGAGGTCCGCCGCTTCCGCGCCGACCAGGGCCTCCAGCCCGGCCAGAAGGTCCCGGCCCGCCTCGACCTGGCCGGCACCGGTCTGGACGCGCACGAGCCGGCGGTCCGCCAGATCCTCCGACTCCAGCCGGAGGGGGAGACCTTCACCGCCACCGCCACCCTGCCGGTGGCCGGCGCGACGGTCGCCCTCGACCTGTCCGGCACGATCGATGTCGCGGCGGAGCGCAAGCGCCTCGCCAAGGACCTCGCCGCCGCCGAGAAGGAGAAGGCCCAGGCCAACGCCAAGCTCGGCAACGAGGCGTTCCTGGCGAAGGCGCCCGAGCCGGTCGTCGGCAAGATCCGTGCCCGCCTGGCCGCCGCCGAGGCCGACATCGCCCGCATCACCGCCCAGCTGGCCTCGCTGCCGCAGGCCTGACCTCGAATCGCCGGGCGGGCCGGGAATCCGGCCCGTCCGGCGACCGGGGGCAAGGCGCGGCCGAAGGCCGTGCGCACCGCGCGGCGCGCGGCTCCGTAGACTGGGCACCGTGAGTACGCGCCCCGAGGATGACGATTCCCTGCTCGACGCCCTGTCCACCGACGACGACGGCGTGACGCCCGACCGCGAAGCGGACCTGGCCGTGATCGAGGCGGGCAGCCGCACCCTCCGTGCGGGCGGCACCGCATCGCAGGACGACGGGGTGCCGACCCGTCCCAAGGACCCCGGACTGGACAAGGCCCTGCGCGCGGTCGAGGCCGAGCTGGCCGACCGCTGGGGCGAGACGAAACTTGAGCCGTCACTCGACCGGATGACGGCGCTGACGGACATCCTGGGCGAGCCGCAGCGTTCGTATCCGGCGATCCACATCACCGGCACCAACGGCAAGACCAGCACCGCCCGCATGATCGAGCAGCTGCTGCTCGCCTTCGACCTGCGCACCGGGCGGTACACCAGCCCGCATGTGCAGTCCGTCACCGAGCGGATCAGCCTGGACGGCGCGCCGATCGCGGCGGAGAAGTTCATCGAGACCTACGGCGACATCAAGCCGTACGTCGAGATGGTGGACGCCGCGCAGCAGCACCGGATGTCGTTCTTCGAGGTGCTGACGGGCATGGCCTATGCCGCGTTCGCCGACGCGCCGGTGGATGTGGCCGTGGTCGAGGTCGGCATGGGCGGCAGCTGGGACGCCACCAACGTGGTGGACGGCTCGGTGGCCGTGGTGATGCCGATCTCGCTGGACCACACCGACCGCCTCGGCGGGACGCCGGCCGAGATCGCCCAGGAGAAGGCCGGGATCATCAAGAAGGACGCCACCGTCGTCCTGGCCCAGCAGCCCGTGGACGCGGCGCAGGTGCTGCTGCGCAAGGCCGTCGAGGTGGACGCCACGGTGGCCCGCGAGGGCATGGAGTTCGGGATCGCGCACCGCGAGGTGGCGGTCGGCGGGCAGATGCTGACACTGCGTGGGCTGGGCGGCGAGTACGAGCAGGTGTTCCTGCCGCTGCACGGCGAGCACCAGGCCCACAACGCGGCGGTGGCGCTGGCGGCCGTCGAGGCCTTCTTCGGCATCGGCACCTCGCACGCCCGGACCCTGGACATCGACACGGTCCGTTCGGCCTTCGCCAACGTCACCTCGCCGGGCCGGCTGGAGGTCGTACGGCGCAGCCCGACCGTCGTGCTGGACGCGGCGCACAACCCGGCGGGCGCGCGGGCGTCGGCGTCGGCGGTCGCGGAGTCCTTCGGGTTCACCCATCTGGTGGGTGTCGTCGGGGCGAGCGGTGACAAGGACGTCCGCGGGCTGCTGGAGGCGTTCGAGCCGGTGTTCTCCGAGGTCGTGGTGACGCAGAACTCGACCTTCCGCGCCATGGACGTGGACGAGCTGGCGGCGATCGCGGTCGAGGTCTTCGGCGACGACCGGGTGCAGGTCGAGCCCCGGCTCGACGACGCGCTGGAGGCGGCGATCACGCTCGCGGAGGAAGAGGGCCAGTTCTCCGGGGCCGGCGTACTGGTCACCGGCTCGGTGATCACGGTGGGAGAGGCCCGGCTGCTGCTGGGCCGGAAGTGAGCGGTGGAAAGCAATGCGGACGCTGTGCGCGAGCACTCTGATCGGTGAGTTCTTCGTGATCGGCTTCGCCGGTCTCGTCGCGATGAAGCAGCCCGGCCTGACGGCCGCCACCGTGTGGACGGTGAGCGGCGTGGCGATGGTGCTGTGCGTGCTGCTGTGCGGGGTGCTCACCCGGCCGGGCGGTCTGGCGGGCGGCTGGGTGCTGCAGGCCGGCCTGGTCGCGAGCGGCTTCGTCCTGCCGACGATGTTCTTCCTGGGGGCGGTCTTCGCCGCCCTGTGGTGGGCCTCGGTCCACTACGGCCGCAGGATCGACGAGGCCAAGGCCAGGCATGCGGTACAGGCCGCCTGAGCGGGCCGCGACACGCCTTGTAATGTCGTCGTACCTTGCACCCAGCATCTAGGAGCAGATCCGTGTCCCAGCGCAGCCTCGTCATCCTCAAGCCGGACGCCGTCCGCCGTGGCCTGATCGGCGAGATCATCGGCCGTATCGAGCGCAAGGACGGCTGGAGTGTCACCGCGCTGGAGCTGCGCACCCTGGACCGGGCCACCCTGGAGTCGCACTACGCCGAGCACGTCGGCAAGCCGTTCTACGAGCCGCTGGTGGACTTCATGCTCTCCGGCCCGGTCGTGGTCGCCGTCGTCGAGGGCGAGCGCGTCATCGAGGGCGTACGGGCCCTGGCGGGCCCCACCGACCCGATCGCGGCGGCGCCGGGCTCCATCCGCGGCGACTTCGGCACGATCGTGCGGGAGAACCTGATCCACGCCTCGGACTCCGAGGAGTCCGCCGAGCGCGAGATCAAGATCTTCCACCCCGGCCAGGCCTGATCCACTTCTGATCCACTCCTGACGCTCGATCAGCGCAACGGGCGGCCGGAAATATTTTTCGGCCGCCCACCTGCATATGCGGCGGTCAACCGGGAACCAATTCCGCCGACACGGCGTCACCATTACTGGGGTGCGCTGTGTGTTCTGATGACAATGGCGGCGGTACCCGGAAACCCGTGTCCCGGCGGGCGCGACTACGATGGAACCCGCCGCTCCAACCTCCCACCCCACACCGCTCCAGCTCGGGAAGGCCAGACGTATCCTCATGGCGAACAACATGTCGTTCATCGGCCGTGACATGGCTGTCGACCTCGGGACCGCCAACACGCTGGTGTACGTCAGGGGTCGCGGGATCGTTCTCAACGAGCCATCCGTGGTCGCCATCAACACCAACACCGGCGGCATTCTCGCGGTCGGCGCCGAGGCGAAGAAGATGATCGGCCGGACCCCCGGCAACATTGTCGCGGTCCGCCCTCTCAAGGACGGCGTGATCGCGGACTTCGAGATCACCGAACGCATGCTGCGCCACTTCATCGTGACCATCCACAAGCGCCGCTATCTGGCCCGCCCGCGCGTGGTGGTCTGTGTTCCCTCCGGTATCACCGGCGTCGAGCGCCGCGCCGTGATCGAGGCGGCGACCCAGGCCGGTGCCCGCACGGTGCACATCATCGAGGAGCCGATGGCCGCCGCGATCGGCGCCGGACTCCCGGTGCACGAGGCCACCGGCAACATGGTGGTCGACATCGGCGGCGGCACGACCGAGGTCGCGGTGATCTCACTCGGCGGGATCGTCACCGCCCAGTCGATCAGGGTGGCCGGCGACGAGCTGGACAACGCGATCATCCAGCACATCAAGAAGGAGTACTCGCTCCTCCTCGGTGAGCGCACCGCCGAGTCCATCAAGCTGACCATCGGCTCCGCGTTCGACCTGAAGAAGGACGAGCACACCGAGATCCGCGGCCGCGACCTCGTCTCCGGACTGCCCAAGACGGTGGTGATCTCCGCCACCGAGGTCCGCAAGGCCATCGAGGAGCCGGTCAACGCCATCGTCGACGCGGTGAAGACCACGCTCGACAAGTGCCCGCCCGAGCTGTCCGGCGACATCATGGACCGCGGCATCGTGCTGGCCGGCGGCGGCGCCCTGCTGCGCGGTCTGGACGAGCGGCTGCGCCACGAGACCGGCATGCCGATCCACATCGCCGAGGACCCGCTGAACTCCGTCGCGCTCGGCGCGGGCAAGTGCGTCGAGGAGTTCGAGGCGCTCCAGCAGGTGCTGGACGCCTCACCGCGCAGATGACGCGAATGCCTTCGTAAGATCCCTCGTACGGGTGACGGGTGACTGCCGGTCCGTACGCCGGATCGTTGTACCCCCGGCACACACACGCGCAAACCGACGAGGAAGGCACGGACTCGCCCCCGTGAGGGACACACGAGAGAGCCGGCTGCTGCTGGTGCTGCTGGTGGCGATCGCGTTCGCGCTGATCACCGTGGACATCCGAGGCGGCGAGTCGTCGCCGCTGGACGGCGCCCGCTCGGCGGCGGCCACCGTCTTCGGTCCGGTCGAGAACGGGGTCGCCGCGGCCGTCAACCCGGTGGGCAACGCCATAGCGGCGGTGCGGCACTCCGGATCCAACAGCGACAAGATCGGCGAGCTGGAGCGGGAGAACGCCCAGCTCAAGCAGGAACTGGGCAGCAAGGACACCACCCGGGCCCGGGCCAAGGAGCTCGACAGGCTGCTGAAGACGGCGGCGTCCGGCCAGTACCGAGTCAAGGGCGCCCAGGTGATCGCCATAGGGGCCGCGCAGGGCTTTTCCTGGACCGTCACCATCGACGCCGGCAGCGGCGACGGCATCGAGCGCGACATGACCGTCCTCAACGGCGACGGCCTGGTCGGCCGGGTCACCACCGTCGGCCCGTCCACCTCGACCGTGCTGCTCGCCTGCGACCCGGACTTCACCGTCGGCACCCGGCTGGAGAAGACCTCCGAGCTGGGCTTCGCCACCGGCCAGGGCGGCCGCGCGATGCGGGTCTCGCTGCTCAACGGCAAGGCCGACGTCCGGAAGGGCGACCGGCTGGTCACCTTCGGCTCGCAGGCCGACAAGCCGTTCGTGCCGGGCGTCCCGGTCGGCACCGTCACCAAGGTCAACCCGTCCTCGGGCAACCTCACCAAGACCATCGAGGTCAGGCCGTTCGTGGGCTTCAGCAAGCTCGACATCGTCGGGGTCGTCGTACAGGCGCCGCGCAAGGACCCGCGCGACTCGGTGCTCCCCGCCAAGCCCACTCCGGCGCCGACCGTCACGGTCACCGTCACGCCCAGCACCGAACCGACCGGTTCCGCGGGCTCCAGCCCGGCAGGGGGGAACTGACCCGATGCGTTCGCCGCATGTGCAGCACCGCGCCGACCACAGCGCCCGCACCGACCACACCGCGACCGGCCGAGCCGTACACCCGGCGTCCGCGGTACGCACGGGAGGGGAGATCGCATGAGGCGTGTGTTCCTGTCCGCCGGACTCGTCGTCGTGGCCCTGGTCGTCCAGGTGTGCGTCCTGGCCCGGCTCCAACTACCCGGCGCCGTCCCGGACCTGCTGCTGCTGACCGTCGTCGGCCTCGCCCTCACCTACGGGCACGTGGGCGGCGCCCTCGTCGGCTTCGGGGCCGGTCTGCTCGCCGACCTCGCCCCGCCCGCCGACCACGCGGCCGGCCGCTACGCCCTGGTGCTGTGCATCATCGGCTACCTCGCCGGCCTGGCCCGCCCCGACAGCGGCCAGTTGCGCACCGCCGCCGGCCCCATGCTCGTGGTCGTGGCCGCCGCGATCGGCTCCACGCTGCTCTACGCCTGCGTCGGCGCCCTGGTCGGCGACACCGCCGCCCAGCACGTCGGCCTCGGCCAACTGCTGTTCACCGCGGCCCTGTACGACCTGCTCCTCGCGCCCTTCACCGTTCCCTGGATCATGGCGCTGGCCCGCAGACTCGACAACGATCCCCTGGCCGAGGACGCCTCCGGCGGGTTCGGCGGCTTCGGCGGTTCGCGAACCACCAGCCGTATCGGCGGCCAGCGCGCCGGTCTGCTGGGCCGGGCCGGCCGGGTCACCGGAGTCGCGAAGGGCGGTCGCCGGCTGTGAGCAACATCCCCGAGACGGGCCGTACGCCCCGGATCACCATCCGGCTGGTCATCCTCCAGATGATCGTGCTGTCGCTGCTCCTCACCCTCGGCGGACGCCTGTGGTACCTCCAGATCCGCAACGGTGACGAGTACACCGAGCAGGCGAACAGCAACAACGTCCAGGAGGTCGTCACCCCCGCCGTGCGCGGCTCGATACTGGACGACAAGGGCGTGCCGCTCGCCGACAACGAGACCCGCCTCGTGGTCTCCGCCAGCCGTACCGACCTGCTGAAGCAGAAGGACGACGGCAAGGCCGTCCTCACCCGGCTCGCCGACGTCCTGGGCATGAAGACCGAGGACGTCCGCAGCAAGGTCCGGCTCTGCGACTCCAAGACGCCCAAGCCGTGCTGGAACGGATCGCCCTACCAGCCGATCCCGATCACCGACGAGGCGACCACCCAGCAGGCCCTCCAGATCATGGAGCGCCGCGAGGACTTCCCCGGCATCACCGCCGAGCCCACCGCCGTACGCCGCTACTCCTCGCCCAGCGGCGCCAAGGCCGCCCAGGTCCTCGGCTATCTCTCGCCCGTCACCGACGACGAGATCGCCACCGCGGAGAAGAAGGGCAAGACGCTGCTGCGCTCCGACTCCGTGGGCCGGTCCGGCCTGGAGAAGACGTACGACAGCGAGCTGCGCGGCACGGCCGGCGTCACCCGCTACGAGGTGGACAACCTCGGCCGGATCATCGGCAAGGCCGGCGAGACCAAGTCGCAGGCCGGCGGCAATCTGGTCACCAGCATCGACTCCAGGGTCCAGGCGGTCGCCGAGAAGGAACTCGCCCAGGCGATCAAGGACGCCCGCAAGACCTATGACAAGGTCACCAGCAGCTACTACAAGGCGGACTCCGGTGCCGTCGTGGTGATGGACGTGCACACCGGCCAGGTCGTCGCGATGGCCAGCGCGCCCACGTACGACAACAACGCCTGGGTGGGCGGCATCTCCGCCAAGGACTACAAGAGGCTCACGAGCAAGTCCTCCAACTACCCGTTGCTCAACCGGGCCATACAGGGTCAGTCCGCCCCCGGCTCCACCTTCAAGCCGATCTCCACCTCCGCCGCGGTCAACGCCGGCTACTCCATCGACGGCCGCTACGCCTGTCCGTCCTCGATGACCATCGGCGGCCGGCTCTTCAAGAACTTCGAGGGCGAGAGCGCCGGCTCCATCACCCTGGCCCACGCCCTGGAGATCTCCTGCGACACGGTCTTCTACGGCCTGTCCTACGACCAGTGGCTCAAGGACGGCGGCACCAAGCCGAAGAAGCACACCAAGGACTGGTTCTACAAGACCGCCAAGGCGTTCGGTCTCGGCTCCCGGACCGGCATCGACCTGCCCGGCGAGGTCGAGGGCCGGATCCCCGACCGCCAGTGGAAGCGGGCGTACTACGAGGCCAACAAGGTCTACTGGTGCAAGGTCGCCAAGAGCGACAAGCACGACTACGCCAGCGAGATCGCCCGCGAGAACTGCACCGACGGCTATGTGATGCGTGCCGGTGACTCGGTCAACTACGCCATCGGCCAGGGCGACACCCTCGTCACCCCGATCCAGATGGCCCGGGTGTACTCCGCGATCGCCAACGGCGGCACCCTCTACCAGCCCAGCATCGGCAAGGCCGTGATCAGCGCCGACGGCAGGACGGTCACCCGGATCAAGCCGAAGGTCACCGGCCGGGCGCCGGACAGCAAGAAGACCCTGAAGTACATCAACCAGGCGCTCGCGGGCGTGGTCACCAGCGGTACCGCCGCCTGGCGCTTCGGCGGCTGGCCGCAGGACAAGATCACCCTGCACGCCAAGACCGGTACCGCCGAGGTCGCCGGCAAGCAGACCACCTCCTGGTTCACCACGTACTCCAAGGACTACGCGGTCATCATGACGATCTCCCAGGGCGGTACCGGCTCCGGCGGTTCGGGCCCGGCCGTGCGCAAGATCTACGAGGCGATGTACGGCGTCCAGAAGGACGGCTCCATCGACAACAAGAAGGCGCTGCTGCCGCACCCCGTCACCAGGCTGCCGAAGATCAACGGCGACGGCACGGTGACGGCGGCACAGGGCAGCCGGGCCCAGAAGGCGTCCTACGACATCCCGTGGGTGCCCTCGGGCGGCGGCGGGACCGTGGCGCTGGCCGCGCTGAGCCCCGACCGCAGTGAGAAGTACCTGCTCGGACGGAGGTACTGGTGATGACCGGCGCCTCCGCGCACAGCTACAGCACCCGCCGCTTCACCCCCCAGCGCGGCACCGTCGGCAGGCTGCTGGCCCGTGACTCGGTGGTGCGCCGGCTGGACTGGCCGCTGCTGGCCGCCGCCGTCGCCCTGTCGCTGATCGGCACCGCCCTGGTGTACTCCGCGACCCGCAACCGCACCGAACTGACCCACGGCGACCAGTACTACTTCCTGCTGCGGCACCTGATGAACACCGGTATCGGCCTCTGCCTGGCGACCGCCACCATCGTGCTGGGCCACCGCAGGCTGCGCGGCGCGGTGCCGGTGCTCTACGGCATCTCCGTCGTCTTGGTGCTGCTGGTGCTGACGCCGCTGGGCTCCACGGTCAACGGCGCGCACGCCTGGATCGTGCTCGGCGGCGGCTTCTCGCTCCAGCCGTCGGAGTTCACCAAACTGACCATCATCCTGAGCATGGCGATGGTGCTGGCCGCACGGGTGGACGCCGGCGACCGCCTGCACCCCGACCACCGGACCGTCGCCCAGGCCCTGGGCTTCGCCATCGCCCCGATGGCCATCGTCATGCTGATGCCCGACCTGGGCTCCGTGATGGTCATGGCCGTCATCGTGCTGGGCGTGCTGCTGGCCTCCGGCGCCTCCAACCGCTGGGTCCTGGGGCTGATCGGCACCGGGACGGCGGGCGCCGTGCTCATCTGGCAGCTGGGCGTTCTCGACCAGTACCAGATCGACCGCTTCGCCGCCTTCGCCAACCCCGCGCTCGACCCCGCCGGCGTCGGCTACAACACCAACCAGGCGCGGATCGCGATCGGTTCCGGCGGACTGCTCGGCAAGGGCCTGTTCCACGGCAGCCAGACCACCGGCCAGTTCGTGCCCGAGCAGCAGACCGACTTCGTCTTCACCGTGGCCGGGGAGGAGCTGGGCTTCGCCGGCGCCATCCTCATCCTCGTCCTGCTGGGCGTGGTGCTCTGGCGCGCCTGCCGGATCGCCCGCGACGCCACCGACCTGTACGGCACGGTCATCGCCGCCGGGATAGTGGCCTGGTTCTCCTTCCAGGCGTTCGAGAACATCGGCATGACGCTGGGCATCATGCCGGTCGCGGGTCTGCCGCTGCCCTTTGTCTCGTACGGCGGATCGTCGATGTTCGCCGTGTGGGTCGCGGTCGGGCTGCTGCAGGCCGTGCGCATGCAGCGCCCCATGTCTGCGTGAACGCCCGGCCGCGGCCGGCGGGCCCGTTGCGGTGGGCCAAGGCCCCGATTACGTTCCCTGTATGGGGAACCGTATGCCGGAGACCGAGCGCAAGTACGAAGCCGTCACGGAGAGTACCGAGCCCGACCTGAGCGGTCTGCCGGGGGTGGCGGCGATCCGCGACCTGGGCCCGGCCGAGCTGGACGCCGTCTACTTCGACACCACCGACCTGCGGCTCGCCGTCCACCGCACCACCCTGCGCCGCCGCACCGGCGGCGACGACGCCGGCTGGCACCTCAAACTCCCCACCGCCGCGGCCGACACCCGCACCGAGGTGCACGCCCCGCTGGGCCAGGACGACCGGCACATCCCCCGGCAGCTGGCGGCCGAGGTGGCCGTCCACACCCGGGGACGTCCCCTGGAGCCGGTGGTACGCCTGCGCACCACCCGGCGGCGGATCCATCTGCTCGACGAGGACGGGGAACCGCTCGCCGAGATCGCCCACGACCGTGTCACCGCCGGACACCCCCGGGCCGGCTCCCGTGAGGTGCCCCCGGACGTCACCTGGACCGAGACCGAGGTCGAGCTGATGGGCGCCGGCCGGACCGACCTGCTCGACGCGGTGGAGGAACGGCTGGCGGCCGCCGGAATCCACCGCTCCGCCTCCGCCTCCAAGCTCGCCCGGGCCCTGGGAGGCCGGCTGGCCGCCGTGCCGCGGCCCGCCGAACCGCCGGCCGCCCCGGTCACGGCCGGCGACGCGGTGCTGGCGTATCTCCACGAACAGGTACGCGCCATCGCCGGCCACGACCCCGCCGTGCGCCGCGACGAGGAGGACTCCGTCCACCAGATGCGCGTCTCCACCCGGCGCCTGCGCAGCGCCCTGAAGTCCTTCCGGCGCGAACTGGACCGTACCGTCACCGACCCCGTCGGGGACGAGCTGAAGTGGCTCGCCGCGGTCCTCGGCGCCGAACGCGACCGCGAGGTCCTGGCCGAGCGGCTCGTACAGCGCCTCACCGAGCTTCCCCCCGGGCAGGCCACCGAGACCGTACGCGCCCGGTTGAGCGGGGGCTCCGGGCCCTCGCACACCGACGCGCGCGCCACCTTGCTGCGCGAGTTGGACGGCGCCCGCTACTTCGCGCTCCTCGACACCCTCGACGCGCTCCTCGCCGACCCGCCGCTGCTGGAGGCCGCGGGCGCTCCCGCCCACGAGGCCGTCACCAGGGCGGTCCGCCGTGACCACCGCCGGCTGCGCCGCGACATCGATCACGCCCTCGGCCTCGACACGGGCCACGAGCGCGACCTCGCCCTCCACGAGGCCCGCAAGGCCGCCAAACGCGCCCGCTACAGCAGCGAGGCGGCCCGGCCGGTGCTGGGCAAGCCCGCCGTCAAGCACACCAGGCGCATGAAGCACGTCCAGCAACTCCTGGGCGAGCACCAGGACAGCGTCATCGCCCATGAGGCCCTCGACCGTCTCGCCGGGCAGGCACGCGCCGAGGCCGCCGCCGAGCAGGAGCTCGCCGCCCTCGGCGCCCTCGCGCGGCGCGAGCGCGACCTCGCGCTGGAGGCCGAGGCCCGGCTCCCCGAGGTCTGGCGGAAGTCGGACCGTGGCAGGCTCGCGGCGTGATCGCCCGCGTGGACGCGTTACGCTGGATGGTCAATCCCTGCCGCTGACGAAAGACACCTCCTCTGATGCCTGTCGAGTCGGTCTTCCCTCGCCTGGAAGCGCTTCTCCCGCACGTCCAGAAGCCCATTCAGTACGTGGGCGGAGAGCTGAACTCCACCGTCAAGGAGTGGGACAGCTGCGACGTGCGCTGGGCGCTGATGTACCCGGACGCCTACGAGGTCGGGCTGCCCAACCAGGGCGTCATGATCCTCTACGAGGTGCTGAACGAGCGCGAGGGCGTGCTCGCCGAGCGCACCTACAGCGTGTGGCCGGACCTGGAAGCGCTGATGCGCGAGCACGGCGTGCCGCAGTTCACGGTGGACGCCCACCGCCCGGTGAAGGCCTTCGACGTCTTCGGCCTGAGCTTCTCCACCGAGCTCGGCTACACCAACATGCTCACCGCCCTCGACCTGGCCGGCATCCCGCTGGAGGCGAAGGACCGCACGCTGGACGACCCGATCGTGCTGGCCGGCGGCCATGCCGCGTTCAACCCGGAGCCGATCGCGGACTTCCTGGACGCCGCGGTCATCGGTGACGGCGAGCAGGCCGTCCTGGACATCACCGAGGTCGTCCGGGCCTGGAAGGCCGAGGGCCGCCCCGGCGGCCGCGACGAGGTGCTCTTCCGGCTGGCCCGCACCGGCGGGGTGTACGTCCCGAAGTTCTACGACGTCGAGTACCTGCCGGACGGCCGGATCGCCCGCGTCGTGCCCAACCGCTCCGGCGTGCCGTGGCGGGTCTCCAAGCACACCGTGATGGACCTCGACGAGTGGCCGTACCCCAAGCAGCCGCTGGTGCCGCTCGCCGAGACCGTCCACGAGCGGATGTCCGTGGAGATCTTCCGCGGCTGCACCCGCGGCTGCCGCTTCTGCCAGGCCGGCATGATCACGCGCCCCGTACGGGAGCGAAGCATCACCGGCATCGGCGAGATGGTGGACAAGGGCCTGAAGGCGACCGGCTTCGAGGAGGTCGGCCTGCTCTCGCTGTCCTCGGCCGACCACAGCGAGATCGCGGAGGTCGCCAAGGGCCTGGCCGACCGTTACACCGAGGACAAGATCGGTCTGTCGCTGCCGTCGACCCGCGTCGACGCCTTCAACATCGACCTGGCCAACGAGCTGACCCGCAACGGCCGCAGGTCCGGCCTGACCTTCGCCCCCGAGGGCGGCAGCGAGCGTATCCGCAAGGTCATCAACAAGATGGTCTCGGAGGACGACCTGATCCGGACCGTCGCCACCGCGTACGGCAACGGCTGGCGTCAGGTGAAGCTCTACTTCATGGCCGGCCTGCCCACCGAGACCGACGAGGACATCCTCCAGATCGCCGAGATGGCCAAGAAGGTCATCCAGAAGGGCCGCGAGGTCACCGGCCAGAACGACATCCGCTGCACGGTGTCGATCGGCGGCTTCGTGCCCAAGCCGCACACCCCCTTCCAGTGGTCCCCGCAGCTCGGTGTCGAGGAGACCGACGCCCGCCTGGAGAAGCTGCGCGACGCCATCCGCAGCGACCGCAAGTACAGCCGCAACATCGGCTACCGCTACCACGACGGCAAGCCCGGCATCATCGAGGGCCTGCTCTCGCGCGGCGACCGGCGGGTCGGCGCGGTCATCCGCGCCGTCTACGAGGACGGCGGCCGGTTCGACGGCTGGCGCGAGCACTTCTCGTACGACCGCTGGATGCGGTCCGTGCACAAGGCGCTGCCCGGCCAGGGCGTCGACCTCGCCTGGTACACCACCCGCGAGCGCACCTACGAGGAGGTCCTGCCCTGGGACCACCTGGACTCCGGCCTGGACAAGGACTGGCTCTGGGAGGACTGGCAGGACGCGCTCGACGAGAGCGAGGTCGAGGACTGCCGCTGGACGCCGTGCTTCGACTGCGGCGTGTGCCCGCAGATGGACACCCACATTCAGATCGGCCCGACGGGCCAGAAGCTGCTGCCGCTGACGGTGGTCAAGTAGCGCGGCCCGCCCGGTGGGCGGAGCAGGCACCGAGGGCGCCCAGGCAGTCACGGCCTGGGCGCCCTTCGCGTTGTGTCGGTCGGGAACATCCGAGGTCAACCTTCTCCGGGACATGTGGGCTGTCATCAGTACAGGCCGTGGGCCAGGTGCACCGCCCGCTGGCAGCACCTGAGAGGAACCGGGGTCTGTACGGGCGCCTGAATGGACACCCACATGCGGATCGGCCCGACGGGCCAGAAGTTGCTGCCGCTGACGGTGATCAATCAGCGCGGCGGCGCCCGGTGGTCCGGCAGGCGTTCGCGGGAAACGCGGGAAATCGTCATCCCCGGTGCCCGGGTTGAATTCGGTGCTGCGGAACTCGGCCTACACCCGCGCTGTTCTCCGCGGCCCTGTTGACAACCTCTTTCCCGGGCGGAAAGGTTACCGGTCGGAACTGACGCCGTCCCGGGGGCTGATGAGATTGGTTCGGCCATTGAACCGCAGGTCGGGACCGAAGTCACGCGTCAGTCTGCGGGCGATTGGTCCGGCCGACGAGCAGCGGTTCCTTGAGTTGGCGCGGTCCAGCTTCGAGTCCCACAGCCCCTGGGTCGTGTTGCCGCGTACCCCTGCGGCTTTCTCGGCGTATCTCGCGAGATCGGATCACGTCAACGCCGTCTGTATGGTGCTCTGTCTGGAGGACGGCGGTGATCTGGCCGGAATACTGAACATCAATGAAATCGTGCGCGGACCCTATCAGCGGGGCGTTCTGGGATATGCCGTGTTCCAGCCGTTCGCCGGGCAGGGATTCATGTCCGAAGGTCTCGCGCTCGCGGTTCGTCACGCGTTCGACTCACTGGATCTGCACCGCGTGGAAGCCGATATCCAGCCGGAGAACATCGCCTCGATCAAACTGGTGCGAAGACTCGGCTTCCGGCGCGAGGGACTCTCGCCCGGGTTCGTGAGGATCGGCGGGGTCTGGCGCGATCACGAGCGATGGGCGTTGACGAAGGACATGGAGGCAGGCTCCTCGCCGGAGAGCCGGCAGCCCGGGCAGCGCGGGTAGTGCCGCCCCGCCCGCCCCGCCCGCCCCGCCCGCCCCGCCCGCCCCGCCCGCCCCGCCCGCCCCGCCCGCCCCGCCCGCCCCGCCCGCCCCGCCCGCCCCGCCCGCCCCGCCCGCCCCGCCCGTCCCGGCCGGTCACGCCGCCGCGGTCGCGACTCCCCTCGCACGCCGCCCGGTTCCGGGCCGGGCGCGATGTGCTGGAATGGTGTCCGTGCCGGAACTCATAGCCCCCGATGTCCGCGTCCACGCCTCCTACGTCGCCGCGATGGAGGAGTTCCGTGCCGAGGGACGCGGTGCGCCCGGCGAGATCTCGTCCATCGGGGTCGCGATCCGCGAGTACGGCCACCGCTGGCACGACCCCGCGGTCTTCGCCGAGTACGTGTCCCGGGCCCGCACCCTCACCCCCGACCCGATCGCCCTGTGCACCACCTACTGGTACGTCGACGGCGACCACTACCTCGGCCGGCTCGCCATACGCCACCAACTCACTCCGCCATGGGGTCAGTTCATCGGCCACATCGGCTACGACATCCGTCCCACCGACCGTCGCGCGGGCCACGCCACGGCGATGCTGCGCGCCGCGCTGCCGTACGCGAACTCGCTGGGGCTCGACCCCGCCCTCATCACCTGTGACACCACCAACCTCGCCTCCCGCAAGGTCATCGAGGCCTGCGGCGGTGTCTTCGCGGACCGGATGGACGTCAAACTGCGCTTCTGGGTGCCCACGGCCGTCGAGTAGCGTGCGGCCATGAGCGAACGGGGGCACGACCAGAGGTACGGGGAGAGCGACGGCTGCCTGGTCGCGGCGGTGCGGCTGCCCATACGGATCGTGGCCGTGATCGTCGTACTGCCGGTCCGGATGCTCTGGGACCTGGTCACACCGCCGGTGCGGTGGCTCTGGCGCCGGGTGTTCGCCCCCGCGCTGGAATGGCTGGTGCGGTATCTGCTGGTGCTGCCGCTGGCGTGGCTGGTGAACTGGCTGGTCCTGGTGCCGCTCACGCTGCTGTGGCGGTATGTGCTGGCCCCGGTGGGCCGGGCCGTCGGGGCGGCGCTGCTCTGGCTCGGCCGCACCGTGCTGGCGCCGCTGGCGGTCCTGCTGTGGCGGTACGTTCTCGTGCCGGTGGGCCGGGCCGTGGCCTGGGCGCTGCAGGTGCTGGTCGTCGCGCCGCTCACGGCGCTGTGGCGGTACGTGCTCGGGCCCGTCGTCCGCGCGGTGGCCGCCGTTCTGGGATACGCGTGGCGGGTCGCCGGGTATGTGTCGCGGGCGGTCGGCCGGGCCCTGCGGTGGCTCGGCTGGGTGTTCGTGGGGGCCCCGGTGAGCTGGGTGTGGCGGGAACTGCTGCGCCCGGTGGGCCGCTTCGTACGGCGAGAGCTGTGGTGGCCGGTGCGCAGGACGCTGCGGGCGGTGCGGGCCGATGTGCGGCGGGCGCTGTTCGGATCGACGGGTGCCGACCGCTGACCTGCTCCGGCGGCTCGCCGGCCGCCGCGAGGGATGCGGCGGCCTCCTCGACGGCCCCCGCGAGGGCGAAGGCTTCGGCTGCCATGAGATGCGCGGCGCGGGCGGCGTCCGGGTCCCCGCAGATCCGGTAGGCGTGGGCGAGGCGGTACAGGACCCGGCCCGTCTCGTAGCTCCCGTCGAACCGCGCGAACAGCTCCAGTGCCTCGTGGTGTGCCTGGACCGCCTCCGCTCCGCGGCCCGCGTGCTGGAGGGCGATGCCGAGGTTGTTCCACGTCCTGGCCTCCCGCACGCGGTTGCCCACGGCCTGGAACAGGTCCCGGGCCCGGGTGTGGGCGCCGATGATCTCCTCCGCGCGGCCCGCCTCCAGCAGGGCGGTGCCCAGGTGGTCCACGCGGTGGCCTCGCCGTTGACGTCGCCGGTGTGCTCGAACAGCTCCCGGGCGTGGACATGGGCGTCGGCGGCCTCGCCGAACGCGCCGGTGGCCCGCAGCGCCAGGCCGAGGTTGTTCCACGTCATCGCCTCGCTGCCGCGCCTGCCCACGGCCCGGAACAGGTCACGGGCCCGGGTGTGGGCCTCGATCGCCTCGGCCCCGCGGCCGACCTCCCGCAGGGCGGCCCCCGTGCTGGTCCACGCACAGGCCTCGCCCACCCGGTCGCCGAACCGGCGGGCGGCCGTCCGCGCGCTGCGGCACACGGCGATCAGGTCGTCGTAGTGCCGCCGCCAGTCCAGGTACTCGGCCGGCCGCAGCGCCAGATCCACGGCGACGACGGCGTGCCGGTCGTCGCCGGACCACTGGGCGGCGGCCACCGGACCGGCCCGTTCCGCGTCCGGCCACGCCAGCGCCTCCGCCCGGTCCTCGAACCTCTCCGGCACCGGTATGCCCGCCAGCCACCGCAGCTGGCGGTCGGCCGCTTCGGCCTGCCGGAAGTAGTGGCGGTCCAGCATCCGGGCCCGCGCCATGCTGGCCCAAGTCGGCCAGCCCGGTGGGTGGTTCGCACCTGACGTACAGTCAGAACGGGGGTGGTGCCGGCGGGCCGCCGGTGCGGAGCGACCGCGGGCCCGCCGTCGCGGGCACTGCCCGCCGGAGCCGCCGGTGCCGCCGCCGCGCCCGGGTACGGCGCGGACGAGTAACCTGGAACCCGACACGACAGCCCCACGCGGGGCCCACGCACATTCAAAGGACTGAACGACACTGGGCAAGCGACAGCCCGAAGGCCCACCGCCCGCGCCTGTGGTGCAGCGCATTCGGTTGCGTTACACCAAGCGAGGCCGCCTCCGGTTCACCAGCCACCGCGACTTCCAGCGTGCCTTTGAGCGGGCCCTGCGCCGCGCAGAGGTGCCGATGGCCTACTCGGCCGGCTTCACGCCGCACCCGAGGGTGTCGTACGCCAACGCCGCACCCACCGGCGTGGGCAGTGAGGCGGAGTTCCTGGAGATCGCGCTCAGTGAGGCGCGCGATCCGGAGAAGCTCCGGGCGCTGCTGGACGAGTCGTTGCCGGCCGGCCTGGACGTGACCGACGCGGTGGAGGCCCGGACCTCGGGGCTCGCCGAGCGGTTGCAGGCTTCCGTATGGGAGCTGAGGCTGGAGGGAGTGGAGCCGGCGGAGGCCGAGAAGGCGGCCGCCGCGTTCCTCGCCGCCGATGCCGTCGAGGTCGAGCGGATGACGAAGAACGGTGTCCGCGTGTTTGACGCGCGCGGCGCCGTGATCCGGCTCGAAGTGGTGGATCCGCAGGTCGTCACGGCCGGCGGGGACACAGTCGAACAGGGTGCCGATAGGCCAGTGGCCGGTGCTTGTGCGATACTGCGGCTGGTTGTTCGGCATTTGACACCTGCCGTGCGACCCGACGACGTCCTGTCCGGCCTCCGTGTGACGGCCGACCTCGCGCCGCCGGTCCCCGTAGCGGTGACCAGGCTGGCGCAGGGGCCGCTCGACGAGGAGACCGGCACGGTGACCGATCCGCTCGCGCCTGATCGCGACGCAGTGACGGTGCCGGAGGATTCCGCGTAGGACTGTCGTCGACGTGACGCGCGCGACCAGCGCGCTCACTCAACTGACGAGACTTTCGTCGGCCCGTCAGGGCGGCGCCGACGAGCTACACGACAGCTCCCGTGTGGCGCTTGCGCCCGGGAGCACGACGGGAGATATGCCCGCATGCTCGAACTGAACGAGCCCAACGAGGCGCCGCAGAACGGCACCACCGACAGCGAACCGACGGCTGCCCCGCGCCGCCGTCGCCGCGCGGCCTCACGGCCGGCCGGTCCGCCGGCCGCGACCGCGGCCGCGCCCGAGGAGAGCGGCGCCGCCGCTCCGGCCATACCGGCCACCCCGGAGCCCGTAGCGGCGGCCGCGGAGTCCGTGGAGCCGCCGAAGCGCCGCCGTGCCACCCGTAAGGCCGCGGCTCCGGCCGAGGCCGCGCCGGAAGCGGCGGCGGCCGCCCCGGCACCCTCCGCCGAGCCTGCCGAGCCTGCCGAGCCTGCCGAGCCTGCCGAGCCTGCCGCGCAGGCCGCCGAGGCCCCCGCCGCGCCCAAGCGGCGTCGTGCCACCCGCAAGGCCGCGGCGCCCGCTCCCGCCGCCGCCACGCCCGAGGTCCCGGAGGCCGCTGCCGCTGCCGCCGACGCACCCGCGAAGGCGTTGCAGGAGCCGCGGGCGGAGTCCGCGCCCGCGCCGGCCAAGAAGACCGCCCCGGCCAAGCGCAGCCGGAAGCGGGCGGCCGCCCCGACCGCGTCCTTCCTGTCCGAGGACGCCGGCTCGCGGCGCCTGAAGCCCGGCGCGCTGGCCCCCAAGGACGACGAGCCCGCGGCTCCCGCCGCGGCCCCGGCCGCCGCTGCCGCCCCGGCCGAGGAGCCGGCTCCGGCTGCCGCTGCCGCGCCCGCCGCCGCTCCCGTCGCGGCTCCCGCGAGGCGCACCCGTAAGCGGGCCGCTGCCGCAGTGGAGCCGGTGACGTACCCGGCGAAGGCGGTGCGTGACGGTGACGGCTGGGCCGTCGAGGTGGAGAACGCGTTCGAGATCCGTGGCTACGGCGCCACGGTCGAGGAGGCGCGGGCGAAGGCCGTGGAGGCCGTCGCCGAGGCCTTCGGCGTGCCCGCCGCGTCGGTGACCGTCGAGGTCGCCGCGAGCGAAGAGGCCCCCCGGGCCGCACAGCCGGCACAGGCCCCGCAGCCGGCACAGGCCGCGCAGCCCGAGCCGGCCGTGGCGGAGGAGGCTGCGGCGCCTTCCGGCCGTGGCCGCCGCCGGGTCGTACGGCCGCCGGTGGCGGTCTTCCAGCCGCCGGTGTTCCAGGCCCCTGAGGCCCCGGCCGCAGTCGTGGCCCCGCCCGCCCCCGCCGCGGTGGAGGCCGAGGAGCGCGAGGAGCCCGAGGCCCGCGAGGACGAGGAGTTCGAGACCGGTGGCCCGCGTCGCCGCCGCAGGCGCCGTGGCGCGTCGGCCCCGGCGGGCCCGGCCCCGGTGACCGAGGCCGTGACCGAGACCGTGCCCGACGCGGTGGAGGCCGCCGACGAGTCGGCGGAGGCCGAGGGCGACCACGAGCACGACCACGAGCAGCACGACGACGATGACCGCCCGTCCCGTCGCCGTCGCCGTGGTGGCCGTCGCCGCCGCCGTGGCGAGGCCCCGGAGGGTGACGAGCTGGAGGCCTCCGAGGACGAGGACGCCGAGGCGTCCGAGGACGCCGGCGAGGAGCACGACGAGTCCGAGGACGACGGCGCCGACGCCGAGCACGGCTCGGCGAGCAGCCGCCGTCGCCGTCGCCGTCGCCGCCGCAGCGGCGAGGGCCCCGCCGAGGACGGCACCGGCGTCGACGACCCGGAGCGTACGGTCGTCAAGGTGCGCGAGCCGCGCCCCAAGGCCGAGCCGGGCACCGGCTTCGACGAGGTGACGTCCATCAAGGGCTCCACCCGCATGGAGGCCAAGAAGCAGCGCCGCCGCGAGGGCCGCGAGCAGGGCCGCCGCCGGGTGCCGATCATCACCGAGGCCGAGTTCCTGGCCCGCCGTGAGGCCGTCGACCGGGTGATGGTGGTCCGCGAGAACGGCGACCGCACCCAGATCGGCGTGCTGGAGGACAACGTCCTCGTCGAGCACTACGTCAACAAGGAGCAGGCCAGCAGCTACGTCGGCAACGTCTACCTGGGCAAGGTCCAGAACGTGCTGCCGTCCATGGAGGCCGCCTTCGTCGACATCGGCAAGGGCCGCAACGCGGTCCTGTACGCCGGTGAGGTCAACTTCGAGGCGCTCGGCATGGGCCACGGCCCGCGCCGGATCGAGTCCGCGCTGAAGTCCGGCCAGCCGGTCCTGGTGCAGGTCACCAAGGACCCGATCGGCCACAAGGGCGCCCGGCTCACCAGCCAGGTCTCGCTGCCCGGCCGCTACCTGGTCTACGTGCCCGAGGGCTCGATGACCGGCATCAGCCGCAAGCTGCCCGACACCGAGCGGGCCCGGCTGAAGACCATCCTCAAGAAGATCGTTCCCGAGGACGCCGGCGTCATCGTGCGCACGGCCGCCGAGGGCGCGAGCGAGGACGAGCTGGCCCGTGATGTCGAGCGGCTGCAGGCGCAGTGGGAGGACATCCAGAAGAAGGCCAAGACCGGCAACGCCCCGGCGCTGCTGTACGGCGAGCCGGACATGACCGTCCGGGTCGTCCGCGACATCTTCAACGAGGACTTCGGCAAGGTCATCGTCAGCGGCGAGACCGCGTGGAACACCATCCACGGATATGTCTCGCACGTCGCGCCCGACCTGACCGACCGTCTCCAGCGCTGGACGTCGGAGGTCGACGTCTTCGCCACGTACCGGATCGACGAGCAGCTGCTCAAGGCGCTGGACCGCAAGGTCTGGCTGCCCAGCGGCGGTTCGCTGGTGATCGACAAGACCGAGGCGATGATCGTCGTCGACGTCAACACCGGCAAGTTCACCGGCCAGGGTGGAAACCTGGAGGAGACCGTCACCAGGAACAACCTGGAGGCGGCCGAGGAGATCGTGCGCCAGCTGCGGCTGCGCGACCTGGGCGGCATCGTCGTCATCGACTTCATCGACATGGTCCTGGAGTCCAACCGGGATCTCGTCATGCGGCGACTGCTGGAGTGCCTGGGCCGGGACCGTACGAAGCACCAGGTGGCCGAGGTCACCTCGCTGGGCCTGGTCCAGATGACCCGCAAGCGGGTCGGCCAGGGGCTGCTGGAGTCGTTCTCCGAGACCTGCGTGCACTGCAACGGGCGCGGCGTCATCGTCCACATGGACCAGGCGACGGTCATCGGCGGTGGCGGTAAGCGCAAGCGGCGCGGACGCGGCACCGAGGCGGAGTCCGAGGCTCTGGAGGCACTGGAGCCCCTGGAGCCCCTGGACGCCGACGAGGCCGACGAGATCCCCGAGCTGGAGCCGGCCGCGGTCACCGAGGCGGAGCTGGTGCCCACCGTCGGCGGCGACGAGGAGTGGTTCGGCAGCCCGGCCGAGGCCGAGGCGGCCGCGTCCCGCGGCCGCACCCGCCGGCGCGCCTCGCGGCGGGCCACCGCACCGGTGAGCTCGCCCGAGCCGGCGGCCGAGGCCGCTGCCGAGATCGTCATCGCCGAGCCGGAGCCCGTGGCCGTCGCGGTGCCCGAGCCGGTCGCCGACGCCGTGGCCGAGCCGGTCGCGGAGCCGGCGCCCGCGCCCCGTGCGCGCCGCCGTGCCACCCGCAAGGTGACCACTCCGGCCGGCGCGCCTGCCGCCGCCGAGGCGGAGGTCGTCGTGGTCCCCGCGCCGGCCGCCGAGCCCGCCGCCGTGGCGGAGCCCGAGCCCGAGGCGGCGCCCGCCCCCGAGCCCAGCCCGGCCCCCGTACGGCGCCGTGCCACCCGTAAGGCCACCGCACCTGCGGGCGCCCCCACGGGTGCCGAGGCCGGGGTCGTGGTGGTCCCGGCCGCCGAGGCCGAGGCCGCCGCCGAGACGGTCGCGGACGCGGTCGCGGACGCGCAGACGGTCGCGGAGCCCGAGCCCGAGCCCGAGGTCGTCGCGGAGCCCAAGAAGCGGGCCCCGCGCAAGGCCGCCGCCAAGAAGGCCCCGGCGAAGAAGGCCGCCGCGAAGAAGACGGTGGCCAAGAAGACCACCGCCAAGAAGACGACGGCCAAGAAGACGGCCACCGCCGAGCAGAGCCCCGCGCCGGGGGTCTCGGCCGAGGCCTGAGTCACACCGCTCCGCACCCCGGGGGCCGGTCACCGCCTGGTGACCGGCCCCCGGGCGTGCCGGGGCACCCCCGGGACAGGTCGCGGACCGGCCCGGGTCCGGCCCGGTTTGACCCGGGCCGGAGGGGACCCGTAAGCTTGACCTTCGGCGTTTCTGCGCCCACTCCTGAGCAAATCCCTCCCGGCTTCGGGCCGGGAGAGGCCCCCCGTGCACCCTGTGGGACGGCTGGCATCAGGGGTACCGAATCGAGCTAGAGAGTGAGTTCCGCGTGTACGCAATCGTGCGCAGCGGCGGTCGCCAGCACAAGGTGGCCGTCGGCGATGTCGTCGAGGTTGACAAGATTCCCACCGGCAAGGTGGGCGACGCGGTCGAGCTCTCGACCTTGCTCGTTGTCGACGGCGAAGCGGTCACCAGCGACCCGTGGGTCCTGGCCGGGATCAAGGTCGAGGCCGAGATCGTGGACCACCACAAGGGCCAGAAGATCGACATCCTTCGGTACAAGAACAAGACCGGCTACCGCCGTCGTCAGGGTCACCGTCAGCAGTACACGGCGATCAAGATCACCGGTATCCCCACGGCTGCGAAGTAAGGGACTGAGGAGAGATGGCACACAAGAAGGGCGCATCGTCCACCCGGAACGGTCGCGACTCCAACGCCCAGTTTCTCGGCGTGAAGCGTTTCGGCGGCCAGGTCGTCAACGCCGGTGAAATCATCGTCCGCCAGCGCGGCACCCACTTCCACCCCGGCGCCAGCGTCGGCCGTGGCAAGGACGACACGCTGTTCGCCCTGGCCGCCGGCGCGGTCCAGTTCGGCACCAGCCGTGGTCGCAGGGTCGTGAACATCGTTCCGGTCGCTGAGTAAGCAATTACCTCAGCCACTGCGACGTAACGCACGTACCGAGGGCGGACCCTGTTTCTCCGTTTGGGGAAGCAGGTCCGCCCTCGGCGCGTTAGCAAGAGAACAATCCCGTATGTATCTGGAGGAACCCCTGCCATGACCACCTTCGTGGACCGCGTCGAACTGCACGTCGGCGCGGGTAACGGGGGCCACGGCTGCGCCTCCGTTCACCGGGAGAAGTTCAAGCCGCTCGGCGGCCCGGACGGCGGCAACGGCGGCCGTGGCGGCGATGTGATCCTGGTCGTCGACCAGGAGGTCACCACGCTGCTCGACTACCACCACAGCCCGCACCGCAAGGCCACCAACGGCAAGCCCGGCGAGGGCGGCAACCGCTCCGGCAAGGACGGTACGGACCTGATCCTGCCTGTCCCGGACGGCACCGTCGTACTGGACGCCGACGGCACCGTACTGGCCGACCTGGTCGGCCAGGGCACCACCTTCATCGCCGGCCAGGGCGGCCGCGGCGGCCTGGGCAACGCGGCGCTGTCCTCCGCCCGCCGCAAGGCCCCCGGCTTCGCGCTGCTCGGCGTGCCCGGTGAGGCCCGCGACATCGTCCTGGAGCTCAAGACCGTCGCCGACGTGGCGCTGGTCGGGTACCCCAGCGCCGGCAAGTCCTCGCTGATCTCGGTGCTGTCGGCCGCGAAGCCGAAGATCGCGGACTACCCCTTCACCACCCTGGTCCCCAACCTGGGCGTGGTCACCGCCGGCGGCACCGTCTACACCATCGCCGACGTCCCCGGCCTCATCCCGGGCGCCAGCCAGGGCAAGGGCCTCGGCCTGGAGTTCCTGCGGCACGTCGAGCGCTGCGAGGTGCTCGTCCACGTCCTGGACACCGCCACCCTGGAGTCCGACCGCGACCCGGTGACCGACCTCGACGTCATCGAGGCCGAACTGCGCGCCTACGGCGGCGGGTTGGAGAAGCGGCCGCGGATCGTCGTCCTGAACAAGGTCGACATCCCCGACGGCCAGGACCTCGCCGACATCATCCGCCCCGAGCTGGAGGGCCGCGGCTACCAGGTCTTCGAGGTCTCCGCCGTCTCCCACCACGGCCTCAAGGAGCTCTCCTTCGCCCTCGCCAAGGTCGTCGCCGACGCGCGCGCGGCCAAGCCGGTCGAGGAGGCCACCCGCATCGTCATCCGGCCCAAGGCCGTCGACGACGCCGGCTTCACCATCACCGAGGAGGACGGCGTCTTCCGCGTCAGCGGCGAGAAGCCCGAACGCTGGGTCCGCCAGACCGACTTCTCCAACGACGAGGCCGTCGGCTACCTCGCCGACCGCCTCAACCGCCTCGGTGTCGAGGAGCGCCTCGCCAAGGCCGGCGCCAAGGCCGGCGACCCCGTCGCCATCGGCCCCGGCGAGAACGCCGTCGTCTTCGACTGGGAGCCCACCCTCGCCGCCGGCGCCGAGATGCTCGGCCGCCGCGGCGAGGACCACCGGTTCGACGAGCCGCGGCCCGCCGCGCAGCGCCGCCGTGACCGTGACGCCGAGCGGACCGATCCGTCGGAGGAGTACCGCGACTTCGACCCGTTCGCGGGCTGATTGCTCGACCCGTCCGGCGATCGAGGACGTAACGGCCGCCGGACGGAACCGGTGAAGCTACGCGGTCACCGCACCGGCGGTCCGGCTAGGCAAGCGCCTTCTTGTAGAAGAGGTTGGCGCGCCGGTCGCCCGCCCACTCGGAGGCGAAGCCCAAGTACAGCCGGACTTCGCCTCCGCTGGTGCGGTGGATCGCCAGGCCCTCCGGCTCGCGGTAGTTGAGCGTGGAGCCGGCCTTGCTGAGGACCGGCCCCTGCTTGATCTTGCCCGTGTTGAGGTTGACGCTGGTCAGATAGGTGTTGCCCGGCGACGAGTTGTGGCGCGAGTACGCGTTTCCTGTCAGGTAGTACAGATACTGGCCGTAGGCCGTGTAGCCCTGCGGGGTACCGGAGATGCCCGGCTGCGCGAACTTCACGAGCGGGCTGCTGAAGTCGCCGTCCGTGGCCTTGGCCAGGCTGTGGACGGCGATGTGCTTTCCGCTTCCGCTGACGTTGTAGCGGACGATCAGCCGCTTGTTCACCGGGTCGATGGCCGGCGTGTGCTCGTTGGCGCCGGAGACCGGCGTGAACTTCCTCAGCGACGACGAGGTGTTCGAGAGCGTGCTGCCGCTGACGAACTTGAAGCGCGCCAGCCGCTTGCCGTAACCCCCGGAGTTCGCGTCGACCTCGGTCCACAGGTATGTGGCGCTGCCCGACGGCTGCGCGGCGATCGACACCCCGTGGCCGAAGCCCTTCAGATACATGTGGCCGTGCTGCGCGCCGGTGAGGCTGAGCCGGGTGACACACAGGTCGCCGGACGTGTCGGAGGTGCCGTCGCGCAACTGCGAGACGAAGAGCCAGCCGTTGGTGTCGTCGAAGGCGAAGCCCTGCATGACGGTGGCGTTGTAGAGCTTCTTGCCCCGGAACTGGTCGTACGCGGGCTTCGTCAGGTCGAAGCGTCCGGACGTCGGCACGGATGCGGATGCGACCCCCGCGCCGTATCCGGTACCGAGCGCCGCCAGGCCGAGGCCGCCGGCGGTGCGCAGGAGTGCCCTGCGACTGTGTTCTGACATGGAACGTACCTCCCTGGGATTGTCGCAACATCCTAGGGAGGCGGCCTGTTGAGTACTCAGACCAGCTTGTCCTTGTAGTAGAAGCTGGCCTTCTTGTTGGTGTCGGTGTCCGACGCCTCGGAGGCGAAGCCCATGACGAGGCGGGTCTTGGTGGTGTCGCCGGTGTCGGGGATCTGGACGGCGAGGCCTTCCGGTTCCCGGAAGCGCAGGCTGGTGCCCGCCTGCGTGAGTTCACGCTGGTTGGTGGTGCCGGTGTTCCAGTCGACGGACGTCACATAGGTGTTGCCGGGTGACGGGTTGCTGGTCGAGTACGCGGTGCCGTCGATCAGGTAGAGGTACTGGCCGAGGCTGGTGAAGCCCTGGAAGGTGCCGAGCGTGGTCGGCTGGGTGATGGTGGCGAGAGCGGTGAAGGTGCCGGCCTTGAAGGTGGCCAGGTCGTACAGGCCGTACTTGAAGGTGCTTCCGGTGCTGCCGGGCCGGTACCGCACGGCCAGCCGGCTGTTGACGGGGTCGACGGCGATGGTGGTGCGGTCCGCGCCGGAGACGGGGGCGTACTTGGTGACCTTGGACGAGTCCGGGGTGAGCACCGTGCCGTTGGCGAACTTGAAGCGGGCGATCTTGCTGCCCCAGCCGATGTAATTGCCGGTGCTGGAGTCCAGCGCCTGTACGGAGTCGGTCTCGGTCCACAAGTAGGCACTGTTTCCCGAGGGTTCGGCGGCTATCGAGACGCCGTGGCCGAAGCCCTTGAGATACATGCGGCCGATGACGGCCCCGGTGAGGTCCAGACGGGTGACACACAGGTCGCCGTTGGCCTCGCGTTCGGTGCCGGTGTAGGTCTGCGTCTCGCCCGGGAGTCGGCGTCCGGCCTGGACCAGACCGACGACGTACAGGTGCTTGTTGGTGTTGTCGAACGAGAACGACTGCAGTACGCGGGTCTCCTGGAGCCAGATCTCCCGGAACAACTCGTCCGACGCGTCGGTGAGATCGAAGCGCGTGGAGGTGCTGACGGCGCTCGCCGTACCCCCGGACAGCGCGACGGCGGCCGAGCCGAGCGCGGTCACCCCGAGTGCGCCACCCGCCCATCTGATCAGTTGCCGGCGGTTGAACGCCGAAGCCGTGTCCTTCACGAAGCCCCCACCCCTCTGTCTCAATGCGTGGGGATTGAATCATCTGAGGTTCCTGTCGCGCCAGCCCCGTTGTTGCCGCGAGTGCGCTGGTCAGAGGGGCGTGCGACGCGGTTTGTGACGGGCGTCACGGGCGGGCTGCGGGGTGACTGATGATCATGTGCGCCGAGTCGTCCGATTTGTTGATCTACCAGGAAAGTTAAAGGCGGGGTTAATGTCTGCCGTCGTCGGCGTGATCTGTGCCGGCGTTTTGCGTGGGGTGTGGGGGTCGTGTGATGTTGTCGCGTTCGAGACGTCTGGCAGTGGCTGTGCCCAGTCTGCTGATGGTCGCCGCGTTGTCGGGGGTGCCGGCCGCTGTCGCGGCGCCGCTGGCGGCAGGGGCGAAGAAGACAACGAACGTGCCGGCCCAGGACGCGGGTTCGGTGCCGAAGGACCGCGCGGAGTCGACGTCGACGAAGCCGATTACTCCGAGGTGGCCGAAGAGGGCGGCGGCGCGGGTTGATCTGGCGGGGTTGAAGTCGGGTGAGGCGGTCGCTGTGGCGCCGTCGGGCGGGGATGCCAAGTCGGCGGTGGTGACGGTTGCCCCGGCGCCGAAGGACAGCATTCTGAAGAAGTCGTCCAGGTCGCTGACGGGCTTGAACGGTAGGTCCGGTGCGGTGGCGGTGCCTGCTCCCGCCACGGTGGATGTGAAGGTTCTGGACCGTAAGGCGATCTCCCCGGCGGGTGGTGTGGGGATCGGGGTTCAGCTCACCCGTGCCGACGGCACCTCGGACACCGGTCCGGTGCAGGTCAGCCTGGACTACTCCGGTTTCAAGTACGCGTACGGTGCGGATTTCGCGTCGCGGTTGCGGTTGGTGAAGTTCCCGGCGTGTGCGTTGACCACGCCGGATGCGCGGGGGTGTTCGGCGGAGCCGGTGTTCGTGAAGGCGGACAACGACACGAAGTTCGGCACGTTGACGGCCACGGTCCAGGCTGACGGTGACCCGTCGGGTGTCCCGGCCGACCAGTTGGACCTGGGCTCCGCCGCCGACGCCGACGATGCGTCGATGTCGCTGGCGGCCACCTCCGACTCGGGCACGGTGTACGCGCTCGCGTCCACGTCCTCGTCGGACAAGGGTGACTATCGGGCGTCGACCCTGAGCCCTGCCGGGTCGTGGAACGTCTCCGTCGGCTCGGGTGCCTTCACCTACGATCTGCCGATCCAGGTGCCGAAAGCTCCGACGGGTACGACGCCGAGTCTGTCGCTGTCGTACAACTCGCAGTCGGTGGACGGTCTGACGTCCGCGTCGAACACGCAGGCGTCGTGGGCGGGTATGGGCTGGGATCTGAACGTCGGTTATGTGGAGCGGCGTTACCGTGCCTGTGCGAAGGACGGCATCGCCAATGTCGGTGATCTGTGCTGGGACTCGCCGAACAGTGCCAAGGAGATCGACGGCGCGGTCTATGTCATCAACCTCAACGGTGTCACGTCCCAGCTGGTGCAGGACGACACCGGTACCGGCGCGTATCACGTGCAGGATGACCCGGGCTGGCGGGTGCAGCACCTGACCGGTGGGCATGGCGCGGACGACGAGTACTGGGTGGTCTCTTCCCAGGACGGGATGCGGTACTACTTCGGCTGGGGCCGCAGCGAGCGCACCGGCACCGCCACGAACTCCGTGCTGACCGTCCCTGTGGTCGGCAATGATGCCGGTGAGCCCTGCTACAGCGGCGGTATCGGGATCTGTGACCAGGCGTGGCGTTGGGGTCTGGACCGGGTGGTCGACCCGAACGAGGTGGAGAACGCCTACTTCTACGACAAGCAGGAGAACCACTACCGCTCGGTCGTCCTGACCGACAAGGCCCGCGCCTACGACGCGGCCTCCTATCTGGTGCGGATCGAGTACGGCTGGGCCTCCGACATCGCCGGCGCGCAGCTGCCCGCGAAGGTCGAGCTGACGCACGTCGGCCGCTGTGTGGAGCGGATGGCGGACATGGATCCGCTGGGAAGTGAGCCGGCGGCGTGCCCGGGTCTGTCGGGCAACCCCGACTCGTATCCCGACGTCCCCACCGACCTGATCTGTGACGGGACGGCGGCCGACGACTCGTGCAAGTCCATTACCGGTGAGACGTATTCGCCGACGTTCTTCTCCACGGACATGCTGTGGGACATCAAGACCTTCGTCCGGGACACCGACTCCTCGGCCTGGGACCCGGCGATGCAGTACCAGATGAAGTACGGGCTGCCGAACCCGGACGGCACGATCGGCGAGACGCTGTGGCTGGACTACGTGCAGCGCAAGGGTTATGGCGACGGCGACGACATCACGCTGCCGACCATCAACTTCAACGGTGAGTGGAAGGACAACCAGGTCGGCTCCAGCCTGCTGAACTTCCGCCGGGTCAACCAGGTCCACGGCGACCTGGGATCCTTCACCAACGTCACCTACGCGCAGCCTGACGCCTGCGACATCGACGACCTGCCCTCGGAGTCCAACAACACCGAGGACTGCTTCAAACAGAAGTGGACCCCGGAAGGCGAGACCGACGCCCGCACCGGCTGGTTCAAGAAGTACGTGGTGACCAAGGTCGAATCCGACCCGGGCGTGGGCACAGGTGCCAGCCATGATGGCGACCCGGTGATGACGACCACGTACGAGTACAACGGCAAGCCGGCCTGGGCGTTCCCGAACGATCCGATGATCCCGGATGACGACGAGTCGTGGACGGACTGGCGCGGCTACCAGCAGGTGGAGGTCTTCACCGGCACCAAGGACAACTCCGCCTCCACCTACTACTGGCTGTACCGGGGCATGGACGGCGACCGCACGTCGAAGTCGGACTCGTCCGCGACCCGCAGCGTGACCGTGTCCGACGGTGACGACTCCACCGCCGATGTCACCGACAGCGCGTGGCTGAATGGCAAGTCGCTGGAGGAGTCCACGCGTGATGGTTCCGGGCAGTCGCACCAGCGGGTGTGGCACACGTACTGGGTCCATGACACCGCTGTGTACGACGGTCTGCCCGACGCGCGTTTCGTGCGCGACGCGAAGACCACGACCGACGAGCTGACCTCGGCCGGCTGGCGTGAGCATGTCGTCAACGACGAGTACGACGACACCGACGCCGTCAGCACCACCTACGGCCTGCCCCTGCGCACCAACGACTGGGGCCTGGTCGACACCGACGACAACCGCTGCACCACCTACGGCCGCGCCTACAACACCGCCAACTTCCCCAGCTCCGACGTCAAACGCTGGATGGTCCTGGTCGACGAGAACCGGCACTACGCCGCCGACTGCGCCGCCCGAGCCTCGGCCAACCTGGACAGCTACACGGTGACGCTCTACGACGGCGCCACCACGGTGGCCGCCGACGAGCCCTCCGACGGCAACGCCACCACGGTGCGGACATACACCGACGCGTCGAACTACCGTGATGTGACCAGCACGTACGACGGTGGCGGTCGGATCACCTCCTCGACCGACGGCATCGGCAGCGCCAGCACCAGCAGCACGGTCAAGGCCAGTCACACCACCACGACCACCTACACTCCCGCCACGTCCTGGCCCACCGACGGCGTGAAGGTCACCACCCCGGACCCCGACGGAACCGGCTCGGCCACCGCGACGAGCACCACCACCTGGTACTCCCGGCTGTGGGGCAGCGCCTACAAGGTCCTGGACGCCAACAGCAAGTACACCCGGGTCGACTACGACTCGGTCGGCCGCACCTGGAAGGTGTGGAAGCCGACCGAGGTCAGCGGCTGGTCCGACGGCACCACACCGTCGATCAGATTCACCTATGACATCCCGGTGCAGGACAACTCCGAAGGTGTCCCGGACCTGGTCGCCGACAACCCGGCCAAGACCCTCACCGAGACCCTCCAGTCCGGGACGACGTACACCAAGTCCTACACGTACATCGACGGGCTGGGCCATGCCCGCGAGACCCAGGCTCCCGCTACCGGCGGCACCGGCCGGACCGTGGTGTCCACCCGGTACGACACCTCCGGCAACGTCACCGGCACCTCGGCCGCGTTCTACAACTCCGGCACCGCCGGCTCCGGCATGGTCCTGCCCACCGTGGACAGCCTGCCGTCCTACACCGATCTGCTGATCGACTACGCGGGCCGCACCACCCAGTCCCGGATCCTGGCCAAGGGCGATGTCCAGCTCCAGGGCCAGACCATCACCAATTACCACGGCGACTACACCACCACCGTCCCGGCGGTCGGCGAACGCACCAACACCTACACCGACGTCTTCGGCCAGACCTCCAGGGTCGTGGAGTTCGGCCCCTCGACGTACAGCACCACGTACGACTACACGCGCAGCGGCGAACTCGCGCAGATCACCGACTCCAAGGGCAACATCACCACCTATACCTACAACTGGCTCGGCGAACGGGTCTCCGCCGTCGACCCGGACTCGGGTACGTCCTCGACGACGTATGACAAGAACGGCGGCACCGCTACCACCACAGACGCGAAGAACGAGACGCTGACCTACGCGTACGACAACTTGGGTCGTCCCCTGACCGTCAGCAACGGCAGCACGGTTCTGACCTCGCGTACCTATGACACCGCTTCAGGCGGCCTCGGCCAGCTTGCGTCGGCGACGACCTACTCCGGTGGTTACGCCTACACCACCGCCGTCAACGGTTACGACGCGGACGGCCGCGCGACCGGCACCACCGTCACTGTCCCCACTGACGGCAACGGTCTGAACGGCTCCTACTCGGTCAGTTACGGTTACGACGCCGCCGATCACCGGACCAGCGTCACCTACCCGATGACCGCGGGCCTGCCCGCCGAGACCGTGACCACGACCTACGACGCCTACGGCCTGCCGGACAAGGTGACCAGCTCGCTCGGTGCCACGTATGTCGCCGCCACCGACTTCGACACCGTGGGCCGCCTCACCGGGCGGACCTACGGCACCGCGGCCACCACCACGACGACGGCAGCCCGCAACTACACCTACGACGACGCCACCAACTGGCTCACCAACATCACCACGGCCACCAGCGCCAAGGGCACCGTCCAGAACGACGCCTACACCCGCGACGCCGCCGGTCAGGCGACGGACATCAAGGACACCCTCACCGGCCAGAGCGAGTGCTTCACCTACGACGAGCTCAACCGCCTCTCCCGTGCCTGGACCACCGAGGCGTCCGGCGGCTGCGCCGGGCCCTTCACGCCCGACCTGACCGCGAGCAGCAGCCTGGCCCCCTACCAGCTGGACTACACCTACGACGGCATCGGCAACCTCCAGAAGGTCACCAGCACCACCAGTACCGGCAGCACCGCCCGCGACTACGTCTACCCCGGCTACTCCGCCGACCAGTCGACCTACACCGCCGGCGCCGCCCAGCCGCACGGCGTCACCAGCATCAAGACCAGCACAGGCACCGAGACCTATGGGTACGACGCCGACGGCCAGATGAAGACGAAGACCGTCGGCAGCACCACCACCGGCTATATCTGGAACACCCTCCACCAGCTCACGAAGGTCGCAGGTACGACCAGCACCTCGTACGTCTACGACGCCGACGGCGCCCTGATGCAGCGTGTCGCTCCTACGGAGACCGTCCTCTACCTGGGCGGTCAGGAGATCCACAAGACCAGCTCCGCCACCGTCGGCACCCGCTACTACAGCGACGGAAGCGCAGCTGTCGCCATGCGTGTCGCCGCCGGATCCGGCAACGGCACCCTGTACTGGCTGCTCTCGGACGGGCAGGCATCAACGCAGCTCATGATCGCTGCGACCACCGGAGTCGCCACGCGGCGCCGCTATTACCCCTTTGGCAGCCAGCGCTCCGGTGATCTCACGAGCAGTACGGACCGAGGCTTCGTCGGCAAGACCGAGGATGACTCAACGGGATTGTCGATCCTGGGTGCCCGTGTCTACGATCCCTCGCTCGGCCGTTTCCTGAGCACGGATCCGTTGTCCACGCCCTATCGCCCGCAGAATCTCAGCGCCTACAGCTATTCGCTGAACAATCCGGTTTCCTTCAGCGACCCGAGTGGCCTTCAGTCCATCGAATGCGGGACCGGTGAGGTCAACAACTGCCGCAACGGCATGCCGACCAGCAAGTCGAAGGTCGTTCATCCTTCACAGGGCGTGGTCGCTGCGGTGGCACCGGTCGTCGAGAGCGCGGAACTCAAGGCCATTCTTGACGAGATCTACGCGAAGCCAGGTTCCGTCCCCGAAGTGAAGGACGGCAAGGTTGGCTCCGCGCTGATCAATGAGTTGGAGACCGGGAAGCCGACCAAGAATCTTTATCACGTTGCGGACGCATCCGACCAGCTTATCCGGTTGACAGCTCTGCTCGAAGAGGACCGTAAAGCGGGTAGTACCGTCCTGACCGAGGCGGATCGGCAGGTTGCGCTCCAAGAGGCCGACGAGCTCTGGACGGCGCTGGACACGAAGGACAAGGGCGGCGCGATCACCAAGATATTGAATGAGAACAAAAGCGTTGCGAGCACCGTAAGGGCTGCTGCGACGAGAGCGATCAAGGCTCCCTCGATGGCCACGGTGACGGGAGCCGAGTATGAGATCAAGACATACAATGGGAAGCCGGTCGGCGGTCCACGTCTGGTGAATGAGCCGAAGATTCCCCGCATCCTTGGAGCGGCGGGCAATATCCTTGGCGTGATCGGTATCTTGCTGACCGTGGACGACTGGGTTCATGGGCGGGGGTATTGTGACTGGCCCAACTCCTGCCCCAGTTCGAATGACATAGCGTAGCCGTGCTGTCGGCTGGGTCGGTGCCGCCCTTCGTTCGGGTGGCACCGACCTGTTGTACTGTAGGCAGCGGGAAATGTAGTACCAGTGTCGACGGAGTGGTTGCGTAGTGACGGCTACAGCGGGTGGTGCGGGGCAGACGGATAACGCGTTCGTGCGTCAAGTCCTTTGGGACGTTCTTCCGGAAAGCCGGGAAAAAATCCTCTCCTTGGAGCAGAAGGAGCTGGAGATCTTCGGTCCGGAAAGCGACGGCCAAGCTTCCGAGGTAGGCGCATACACGCTGGCGAGCGTGGCATTTGTGGGCGCGGTTCTGCGTCCCCTGCTCACCGAGGCGCACCCGGATGAAGAAGTGGCTCGGCGGTGCGCCGATGCCATCGAATGCCTGCTGGGTAGTGATCGCCCGGGTGTGCGGGAGATGGTGAGCATTCGAATCACGGATTATCTGCTGGGTTATGTCGAGCCGTGGCTCGTGTTCAAGAAATACGCTGGTCCTTTGCTGCGGAGCGAAGTCGGAGAACGGAAGCAGTACTACACCGGTCCATTCTGAAGAATCGCGCGTCAACGCGGAGTGGCCCCGGAAGGATTTCCTTCCGGGGCCACTCCGCGTTGCTGTGGAAGCCGGCTACACGTCCGCGGTCTCGTCCTCGCTGACCGCCAGCGCGGCGGTCTCCTCGGCCGCGTCAACGGCCTCGCGCTGGCCCGGCAGTTCGATCTCGCCGCGGGCGGCGGCGCGGGCGGCGCGCTGCTCGGCCTCGGCGGCCAGGGACAGGGCGGCGGCGTTGAAGCGGACCAGGGAGGGCGGGTCCGAGGGGCCGAGGAGCTGGACCTTGAGCTCGGCGCGGGCCTCGGCGTAAGCGTCCTTCTCGGGGTGGCGGACGGACTCCAGGAGCGCCGGGACGGTGTCGGCCCGGGGGGAGAGCACGGCCGCGGCGCCGACGGTGGGGAAGCCGGTGCGGAAGTCCGACTCGGACAGCCCGGTGGTGTTGGCGACGGCGTAGGGCTTCTCGCTGCTGAGCCAGTCCGAGACGACGCTGGAGACGTCGCTGATGAGCAGGTCGGAGTTGTTGAAGCAGGAGAACAGCGACGGGCGCGGGGTGATGATGATCTGGTGCTCCCAGGCCGGTACGGAAGCCCAGTAGGCGTCCTCCCAGGCCGTGGTGGCGGCGGCGACCGCGGCGGCGCGCCCGTCGGCGGGGCGGCCCTGGGTGAGCATCTTCTCCATCTCGTCCGCGCTGTCGCGGAACGTGGAGGTGGTGAGCAGGTCCAGCTCCCGCGTGCGGCGGGCGAGTTCGGCGACCGCCTCGGCGCCGGGGCGCGAGCCGCCGCGCAGACGGCCGGCCTCGGCGATCATCGCCTGGATACGGATGTTGGCGGCGCCCGCGCGGGGGTCGACGGAACCGGTCATCGGGTGGGGCTTGTAGAGGAGGCGTACGCCGGGGTCGGCCAGCAGCTCCCGCACGATGTTCTCACCCGCGAGGATGACCGAGGTGTTGCCGGGCTGGCCGTCCCAGCCCTCCCAGGTCGGCGCGTAGAGCACGGTGGTGAACTCGCCGGCGGGCGGGCCGGCGTAAGGGGTTATCGGGGCGAGCTGGGGGCGGCCGACCTCGACGACGTCCTTGTCCTCGACGCCGATGTCGGCGAGCTGGTAGCGGTCGCGGGCGGCGGGGCCGGCCACCCAGACCTCGTCGTAGGCCTTGGCGTACGGGTTGCAGCTGGAGAGCTTGTCGCTCTCGCCGTGGTTGGTGAAGGCGTGCTTGATGGACGGGATGCGCAGGATCTGCGAGGTCTTGCCGGAGTTGGCCGGGTGCAGCAGTACCTTGAGCGTGGAGTGCTCCAGCCGCATCAGGTGGGCGACCTTGGGGATGCAGATGATCGGGATGTCGGTGGCCTCGATCTTCTGCACCATGAAGCGCTCACGGAGCACGATGACCGGGTTGCCGTCCAGGTCGGCCAGGGTGGAGAGCCACATGTTGGCCTGGTAGGCCGAGGTGGTGCCGCCGGAGAAGTACATGCCGGCCGTCGGCCGGTAGTCGGCCAGCCAGGCGTCCAGCCAGGCCAGGGTCTGCTCCTCGTCGGCGGGGCGCTTGCGGGGGAGCAGCCAGGTGGCCAGGTAGCCGGTGCCGGCGGTGACCAGGAGCAGCGAGACGGCGAGCCCGGCGGCGCCCCACAGGGCGTCCCGGGTGGCGGCGGTCACCAGCAGACCGGCGGTGCCGGGCACCGAGAAACGCAGCAGGCGGTGGCCGGCGCGGCGGGCCAGGATCCGCGGCGGGGCGGCGGACAGCCGCAGCGCGGAGGCGTCGATGTTGCGGGTGACGACGGGGAGCGTACGGATCCGGCGCACCGCCACCGCGAGGCCCTGGCACAGGAAGTGCGCGAGGTAGAAGCCCAGCAGCAGCGCGACCAGCCAGAAGTGGTGGTCCAGCGGGTTGTCGCCGGTCGCCCGGAGCAGCCCGATGACCAGCAGCATGTCGCGGAGCAACTGCCTTACGGTGACGTCGAGGCGGACCTTGCCGAGGGCCGAGATGAGGCCGGGCTGACGCTGGTGCAGATAGAGGTCGAGCCCGAGGCCCGCCGCGGTGGCGGCGATCAACGTCGGCACGTTCGGCACGAGCGCGCCCAGGAACTGGACGGCGAAGGCCGCCATCAGCGCGGAGAGCGCTGACAGCTGCGCCACGCGACGGGAGGCGAAACCAGCAGAAAGCACGGGCGGGGCTCCTGGCAGGGGGTGTCCGGATGGTGATCGGCAGAGAGATGCCAAGCCTTGAAGGTATGACGATCGCGGCGTTGGTGACAATGACCATTTGTGGTGTTCCTTGTCATATGGAGGGTTTACGGGGGCGCTCGTGGTTCAACCGTGTCCAAAAGATGTCCCGGGAGATCCACAGGGGGATCAGCAACGGGATCCGCTACGGGATCCGCAGCCGGATCCACAGTGGATCCACAGGGGGATCCGCCGCGTCCGCCCACCGATACGCGAAGGCGCCCGCGCGGCCCGTTCGCGTAGATTGCGAGGACCGGCGGCAGGTGGCGGGCGGTGGCAGGGGAGCAGGAGAGGACGCACGTGGCAAGCGCGAGGCAGGACGTCGTTGAGGCCCGCAGGATCGTGGTCAAGGTCGGCTCGTCGTCGCTGACCACGGCGGCCGGGGGACTGGACGCCGACCGGGTCGACGCGCTCGTGGACGTCCTGGCCAAGACCCGTGGGGAGGGCGACCGGTCCGGCAAGGACATCGTCCTGGTCTCCTCCGGTGCCATCGCCGCCGGACTCGCCCCGCTCGGCCTCGACCGGCGCCCCCGCGACCTGGCCCGCCAGCAGGCCGCCGCCAGTGTCGGCCAGGGGCTGCTGGTCGCCCGCTACACCGCTTCCTTCGCCCGCTACGGCGTACGGGTCGGGCAGGTGCTGCTCACCTCCGACGACATCAGCCGCCGCTCGCACTACCGCAACGCGTACCGCACCCTGGACCAGCTGCTGGCGATGGGCGCGCTGCCCGTCGTCAACGAGAACGACACCGTCGCCACGGACGAGATCCGCTTCGGCGACAACGACCGGCTCGCGGCGCTGGTGGCACATCTGGTCCGGGCCGATCTGCTGGTGCTGCTCTCCGACGTCGACGGCCTGTACGACGGCGACCCCAGCAATCCCGGAGCCTCACGCGTCGAGGAGGTCGCGGGCCCCGCGGACCTGGACGGCATCTCCATCGGCAGCGCCGGCAAGGCGGGTGTCGGCACCGGCGGCATGGTCACCAAGGTCGAGGCCGCCCGGATCGCCACCGGGGCCGGCATCCCGGTCGTCCTCACCTCCGCCAGCCGCGCCGCCGACGCCCTCGCCGGACGGCCCACCGGCACCCTGTTCCGCCGCACCGGCAAGCGCTCCGCCGACCGGCTGCTCTGGCTCGCCCACGCCTCCACCCCCAACGGCGCGCTGATCCTGGACGACGGCGCCGTGCAGGCCGTCGTCAAGGGCCGCAAGTCGCTGCTGCCGGCCGGAATCGCGGGCGTGGAGGGGCAGTTCGTGGCCGGCGACCCCGTCGAGCTGCGTGACACGGCGGGCCGCGCCGTCGCCCGCGGGCTGGTCAACTTCGACGCCGCCGAGCTGCCGCGGCTGCTCGGCCGCTCCACGCACGAGCTGGCCCGGGAGCTGGGCCCGGCGTACGAACGTGAGGTCGTGCACCGCGACGACCTCGTACTCCTGCACTCCTGACGGCCCCCATCCGTGGTTACTTGGTGAAAACGGCCCCAAGGCCGCCCGCGGGCTGGTCAACTTTGATGCGGAGTCCGAAACGCTGACAGGGAGGCCACCGGTGAGACGAGGGCGTCCAGGGGCACCGCCCCGGGGGACGGCGGAGCGGACCCTGGTCAGCGTCGACGCAGCCGGATCGGCCGGCTCGGCCGGGTCGGCCGCGGTCATGCGGGAGCAGCAGGGTCAGCAGGTGCCCGGGCCGCGTCTGTGGCATGTCACCCTCAGCGTCTCCGGGGCCGAGGCCCCGCTGCCGGAGATCCGGCGGGCGCTGGAGCGGCTCGCCCACGACCACCCCTTTCTGCTCACCAGCCGGTACGCCGCGGACCACGCCGAGATCCGTTACTGGGAGCAGGCCCGCGACCTGCACGACGCCGCCGCGATAGCCCTGCGCCTGTGGGGCGAGCACCGCTCCACCGCCAACCTCCCGCCCTGGGAGATCGTCGGCCTCGAAGTGATCGACCGCCAGACGTACCACCACCGCATCGCCGAGGGCTACGGTCCCGCCCCGGCCACCCCGGTGGGCGTCCACCCGTTCTGAGACCGGGAGGGGTGCCTCCCGGCCACGGGCGCCCGGGAGGCGCCCAGCCGGTCTCAGCCCGTGAAAGCGGCGCCGGGCCGGCCGCGCGCCGCCGTACTCTGATGGACATGAGCGACAGTCGCCACCCCGAAGAGTCAGCCGCCTCGTTCTCCCTGCCGAACCCGTGGCCGCAGTCCCCGGTGCTGCAGGCCGCGTACCGCGCCCGCTCGGCCGCCACGGACCTGGCCCCGCTGCCCCGGGCCGCCAAGGACGACGCGCTGCTGGCGATCGCGGACGCGCTGGAGGTGCGTACGCGGGAGATCGTCGAGGCCAACGCGCTGGACATCGCACGGGCCCGCGAGGCCGGCACCGGCGAGACCGTCATCGACCGGCTGACGCTCACCCCGGAGCGGGTGCGGGCCATCGCCAACGACGTACGGGACGTGGCGGGCCTGCCGGACCCGGTGGGCGAGGTCGTGCGCGGCTCGACGCTGCCCAACGGACTGGACCTGCGCCAGGTGCGGGTGCCGCTCGGCGTGGTCGGCATCATCTACGAGGCCCGGCCCAACGTCACGGTGGACGCGGCCGCCCTGTGCCTTAAGTCGGGCAACGCGGTGCTGCTGCGCGGCTCCTCCTCCGCCCACCACTCCAACACCGCGCTGGTGACCGTCCTGCGGGACGCCGTCGGCGGGGCGGGCCTGCCGGCGGACGCGGTGCAGCTGGTTCCGGGCGAGAGCCGGGAGTCGGTGCACGAGCTGATGCGCGCCCGGGGCCTGGTGGACGTGCTGATCCCGCGCGGCGGCGCCTCCCTGATCAAGACGGTCGTCGAGCAGTCCACGGTCCCGGTGATCGAGACCGGCACCGGCAACTGCCATGTGTACGTCGACGCGCGGGCCGACCTCGACATGGCGGTCAGCGTGCTGATCAACTCCAAGGCGCAGCGCCCCAGCGTGTGCAACGCGGCCGAGACGCTCCTGGTCCACCAGGACATCGCCGAGGAGTTCCTGCCGCGCGCGCTGGACGCGCTGGCCGAGGCCGGGGTGACGGTGCACGGCGACGAGCGGGTGCTGGAGCTGGCCGAGAAGTCGGGCACCCGGGCGAAGGTCGTGGCGGCCACCGTCGAGGACTGGGAGACCGAGTACCTGTCGTACGACATCGCGGCGGCGGTCGTGGAGTCGCTGGACCGGGCCGTGAGCCACATCCGGCTGTGGTCCTCGGGCCACACGGAGGCCATCGTCACCGACTCGCAGTCCGAGGCCCGCCGGTTCACCCAGTTGGTGGATTCGGCGGCGGTGGCTGTGAACGCCTCGACGCGGTTCACCGACGGCGGGCAGTTCGGCTTCGGCGCGGAGATCGGGATTTCCACCCAGAAGCTGCACGCACGCGGTCCGATGGGGCTGCCGGAGCTGACCTCCACCAAGTTCATCGTCACCGGGGACGGGCACATCCGCGGCTGATTTCACTGCCCAAGCGGAGCCGCTGGCCCTATTCTGGACGGGTGCCGGACGATGTGGGGGCAGACCGTTCATTCCCGGACGGTGACGACCACGGTGGCGCGGACGACGAGTTCGCGTCCGTGGTGTTCGACGAGGCCTTCGTGCGGTCCGCCGTCTTCCACGAGCCCAGCCACAAGGAGCGCATGGCGGCCCGCGCCCGGGTCGGCGGCATCGAGGACGAGCCCACCGGTGGCGACACCCGGGACTCCCTCTACGGCGGCGAAGGCGCGCTGGATCCCGACGACGCCGAGTACGAGGAGCTGTACGCCCAGCGCCGCCCCTACCGGGGCCATGGCCGCTGGCACCGGACGATCGCCTGGCTGCTGGCCGTGCTGATGGGCATCGGCGTGGTCGCACTGACGTTCGCAGCGGTCTACCGGGGCGCCGGTGGTGGCCGCCAGCCGACCATCCAGCCGTCCCCGACGGGCCGGGTGGGAGCCCCGCCCTCGGCCCCGGTGGCCGTCGGCCCCACCCACTGAACCGCCCGCCCGCCCGTCGGCCGGGGCCCGCCCGCCGATCAACCGCTCCCTGTCCGGGCAAAGTTGTCTCGTACCACGGCGTTTATATGTGGCCCCGGAGACCTACGCTTGTGGTATGGCCGGTCCTGGAGACCCACCTGAGGGGAACCCCGAAGGCGTTCCGGGGGGAGGTGGGGATGACGAATACCGATCCGTCGTCTTCGACGAATCGTTTGTCCGTGCTGCCCGGATACAGGAGTACTCGGCCAGGGAACGGCTCGACGGCACGGCCCGGGCCGTGCGCATCCGCCGCTTCTGGTCCCGTGGCGGAGCGCCCCGCCAGGCCCTGATCCTGGTCCTGCTGATCGCGATGGCCTTCGGCACCGCCATCTACCTGGGCATACGTAATCCGTACCAGCAGCCGGCCGTCTCCGCCGCGGACCCGCTGCGGATCACCCTGATCCCGCTCGCCCCCACCAGCACGGTGTCCGCTGTCGACAGCGGGCAGCCCTTCGACGGCAGCCGCTCCGCCGACTACCGCACCGGCGCCGCGGGAATCACCCTCCCGGCCGCACACCGCACCGGGCATTTCAGCGAGGACCAGGTCATGGAGGCGCTGAACGGCGCCAAGGACTACCTGGTCGCCTCCATGATCGATCCCGGCGCGCTGACCGGCGGCGATGTCCGCACCGTACGGAATCTGCTCACTCCCGGGCAGCTGGACCAGTTCGACCGCAGCCTGGAGCGGCCCGCCGACGACGGCCGGTACGCGGCGACCGGCTGGCTGGTGCGCTTCGACCCGACCCGGATCAGCCTCGCCGATCCGCAGGTGCGGGTGCGCGGCAGCATGGCTGTGACCGAGGTCGGTGACGACCTGCTGGAGGTGGCCACCGACCACACCCTGGTCTACGCGGTACGCGACGCCAACACGGCGACCGCCCCGGTCTCGCTCTTCACCGTCCGGCGTGAGCTGCGGATCCGCTTCGACCGGGACGACCTGCGGGACCGCCATGTGGAGGTGGTGCAGTCCGCCACCGAGGCCGGGCCGCTGTCCTGCACCACCTCGGCCGCGGGCTACTTCCAGCCGATGCTGGCCGGGCGCCGGCCGCAGCCCCAGCCGGGCACCGACCCGTACGACCACGAGCACCAGCTGACCTCGGTCTGCGGGGTGCTGGCTCCCGAGGTCCGGATCAGTCCTCAGGCGTCCCGGACGACCCGGACGACGGCGGCGAGTCCTGCGGCGGCGAGTCGGACGACGGCGAGTCGGACGACTGCGAGCCCGGCGAAGACGAGTCCTGCTGGCTGGAGCCGGAGCCCGTCGTGGACGACGCCCCGGTGAACCGGTCGCGCAGCTTCCCGCCGAGATCCCCGGCACCGGAGGATATGTCGGTGATCAGCCGCATCAGCGGGTCCTTGCTGCTCTTCACCGTCTCGGCGTAATGGTTCGCCGACTCCTTCCAGGCGTCGGAGACCGAGGCGTCCTTGTCGTCGTCGCGCCGCGGGTAGTGGCCGTCCATGATGCGCTGGAAGTCCCGGCCGGCCTCCCACTTCTTCAGCTCGGCGGCCCGCACCGTGGTGAAGGGGTGGGTGCGCGGCAGCACGTTGAGGATCTTGAGTACGGAGTCGCGCAGGTCGCCGGCGGACTCGTACTCCTCGGCCTGCTTGAGGAACGCGTCGACATTCATCTCGTGCAGATGGTTGCCACCGGCGATCTTCATCAGACCGCGCATCGAGGCCCGCAGATCCTGGCCGACCAGCAGTCCGGCCCGGTCCGCGGAGAGCTCGGACTTGCGGAACCACTCGCGCAGCCCGGTGACGATCGCCATGATCGCCAGCGTGCCCAGCGGGATCCACGCCACCCGCACCGCCAGGTTGGTCAGGAAGAGCAGGATCGTGCGGTAGACCGCGTGGCCGGACAGGGCGTGCCCCACCTCGTGCCCGACGACGGCCCGCATCTCCTCCTCGTCGAGAAGCTCCACCAGGCCGGTGGTGACGACGATGATCGGCGCGTCGAGCCCGATGCACATCGCGTTGGGCTGCGGATCCTGCGTCACGTACATCGCGGGGACCTTCTCCAGGTCCAGGATGTAGCAGGCGTCCCGCAGCATGTCGTTGAGATGGGAGAACTGCTGGTCGCTCACCCGGACGGAGTCGGAGAGGAAGAGCAGTCTCAGGCTGCGCTCGGGGAGCAGGCCGCTGAGCGCCTTGAAGACCGTGTCGAAACCGGTGAGCTTGCGCAGCGCCACCAGGGCCGAACGGTCGGCGGGGTGCTCGTACGTCCGTGAGGAGATGCCCGGGAAGCGGCGGCGGGTGCGCCCCGGCAGATTGTTCGGCTCGTTCGAACCGCTCGGACCGTTCGACTCGGACATATTGGCCTGACCCCCTGATTGCCAATCGGTACACACTGAGGACGCGCGAAGCCCGCGCGAAGTTCCCCCGGGCCCGCCCGTACGATGTCGCCCATGACTTCATACGCGGCCGCTGCCCTCGCCACCCTCGCCGAGAGCGAGTCCGGCAATGTGAACCACGAGAGCCTCAACCCGCTGCTGACCGGTGGTGGCGCCCTGTTCGTCCTGCTTCTCCTGCTCTGGATTACTACGCGTTTCAACAGGGACCGCTGAAGCGGGTAGCGCCCCCGGCAAGTGCAAGTAGGCTCTGCACGCATGGGAGAGCAGGCACAGCCGGTGAAGAAGCGGCTCGGCGTGATGGGTGGCACGTTCGACCCCATCCATCACGGTCACCTGGTGGCCGCCAGTGAGGTCGCGAGTCTGTTCCACCTCGACGAGGTGGTCTTCGTACCGACCGGCACTCCGTGGCAGAAGAGCGACCAGGTGGTCTCGCCCGCCGAGGACCGCTACCTGATGACGGTGATCGCCACCGCGTCCAACCCGCAGTTCTCGGTGAGCCGGATCGACATCGACCGGCCGGGGCGTACGTACACCATCGACACCCTGCGGGACCTGGCCGCCGAGCACGGCGAGGCCGACCTCTTCTTCATAACGGGTGCCGACGCCCTCTCCCAGATCTTCTCCTGGCGCGACGCCGAGGAGCTGTTCTCGCTGGCGCACTTCATCGGCGTGACGCGCCCCGGCCACACGCTGGCCGACCCCGGCTTCCCCGAGGGCGGGGTCTCGCTGGTCGAGATCCCCGCGCTGGCGATCTCCTCGACGGACTGCCGGGGCCGGGTGGGCAAGGGCGATCCGGTCTGGTATCTCGTGCCCGACGGCGTCGTGCGCTACATCGACAAACGCAGGCTGTACCGGTAACCGGTGGAGGGGTCCACGTGAACGACGCACACCCTCGTTGGCAGTACGCCGAGGGACAGGAGCCGTATCCGCAGGACCCCTACCCCCAGCCCCGGCACTCCCCGTCGCAGGACGCTTACGGACAGCAGCAACAGCAGGAGCAGCAGGAGCAGTACACCTACGGCGACGGCGGGTACGGCTACGACCCGTACGCCCAGCCCCAGCCCCAGCAGCCGGACCAGTACCAGCAGCCCGAGCAGGGCTATGCGGAGCAGCCGTACTACCCGCAGGAGCAGCAGTACCAGGGCTACATCCCCCAGCAGCCGCAGTACGAGCAGTACGAGCAGTACCCGCAGTACGAGCAGCAGCAGCCGCCGCAGCCGCAGCAGCAGCCCGCGCAGGCCCAGCCGCAGGCGGCCCCGGCCCCGCCGCACTACGGGGAGGCGCCCCCCGCACCCCCCGGCCCCGGCCCCGGTCAGGACTACGGGACCGAGCAGTTCGCCTTCGTCGACGAGGACGACGAGGAGTCCGAAGAGGTCATCGACTGGCTGAAGTTCACCGAGTCCCGCACCGAGCGGCGTGACGAGCGCAAGCGCCGCGGCCGTAACCGCGTGGTCGGCCTGGTCGTGGTGCTCGCGCTGGTGGCGGTCGGCGGCGTCGGCTACCTCTGGCAGGCCGGGAAACTCCCCGGGTTCGGCGCCACCGAGACCACCGGCACGACGGCGAGCGGCGCCCAGAAGCGCGATGTGATCGTGCTCCACCTGCGGCCGGTCGACAGCGACGAGACCTCGACGGCGCTGCTGGTGAGCAACTCCACGACCAAGCGCGGTACGACGGTCCTGCTGCCCAACTCCCTTGCCGTCAGCACCGATGACGGTGACGCCACCACCCTCGCCAAGTCCGTCGTGGACGACGGCGCCACCCCCACCCGTGAAGGCCTGGACAACCTCCTCGGCACCCGTATCGCGGGTACCTGGCGGCTCGACACGCCGTATCTGGAGCTCCTCGTCGACTCGCTCGGCGACATCATCGTGGACACCGACGCCACCGTGAAGTCCAAGGGCAAGACCCTGGTCAAGGCCGGCAAGGACCAGGAGCTCAACGGCAAGGCGGCGGTCGCGTACGCCACCTACCGGGGCAGCGGCGAGGCGCAGGCCAAGCAGCTCATCCGCTTCGGGCAGGTCATCGAGGGGCTGCTGAAGAAGTTCCCCAGCAGCACGAGCCTGGGCGTGAAGACGATCCAGACGCTCAACGCCATCCCGGACCCCTCCCTGAAGGAGAAGGAGCTGGGAGCCAGCCTGTCGGCCCTGGCCGAGCAGGCCAAGACCGGGGCGTACTCCACGGCCGCGCTGCCGGTGCAGACCGACGGCACGCTCAGCGCGAAGGCGACGCAGAGCGTGGTCAAGGACGTCCTCGGCGGCACGGTCACCAACAACAGCGTCTCCGGCATACCGCGGATCAGCGTCAAGAACGCCACCGGTGACCAGGGCGCCACGCTCACTGCGCAGGCGGCCGTGGTCAACGCCGGCTACACCTACGTACCGGCCGGCACCGGCACCGTCCAGGCCGCCTCGCAGGTCCTGTACGCCGACGCCGGAAGCAAGGCCGACGCGCAGGAGGTCGCCAAGACCCTCGGCCTGGCCGCCAAGGTGGTCAAGAAGGGCAAGAGCGCGTCCAACGCCGACATCACCGTGGTACTCGGCACGGACTACAAGGGCTGAGTGTGCGCCCGCGCTGTGCCGCCGCCCCGGGTGCGGGGCGGCGGCACAGCCCCGCGAACCCGCACCCGGCGCCGCCGCGCCGCCGATAACCCGTCGGAGACTGTCCGTGGACCGTGAGACCCTGGATACACAGACGTCCCCGATCCGAAAGCCTCACCTGTGACCGCCACGGACCGCTCCATCGAGCTCATCAAGAACGCCGCGCAGGCGGCCGCCGACAAGCTCGCGCACGACATCATCGCCTACGACGTCAGCGACGTCCTCTCCATCACGGACGCGTTCCTGCTGGCCTCCGCGCCCAACGACCGCCAGGTGAAGGCCATCGTCGACGAGGTCGAGGAGCGGCTGCTCAAGGAGCTGGGCGCCAAGCCGGTCCGCCGCGAGGGCGACCGCGACGCGCGCTGGGTACTGCTCGACTACGTCGACATCGTCGTCCACGTCCAGCACTCCGAGGAGCGGGTCTTCTACGCCCTGGAGCGGCTCTGGAAGGACTGCCCGGAGCTCGACCTGCCCGAGGACGCGCTGGCGACCCGTGGCAAGGCCACCGAGCACGCCCGCTCCCTGGCGGCGGCCGACGAGGACGGGGACTTCAACTGAACGGGCAGCTCCGCGGCCGCGGCCGCCGGCTGGTGCTGTGGCGGCACGGCCAGACCGCGTGGAATCTCGAAGGCCGCTTCCAGGGCACTACCGACATTCCCCTCACCGAGACCGGTCTCGCGCAGGCCAAGCGTGCCGCCCGGCTGCTCGCCGCCCTCAAGCCGGACGCGGTCATCGCCTCCGACCTGCGGCGCGCCGCGCACACCGCGGCCGAGCTGGCCGCCCTCACCGGCCTTGACGTGGCGCACTACGAGGGCCTGCGGGAGACCTACGCGGGCGAGTGGCAGGGCCTCACGCACGACGAGATCACGCGGCGCTTCGGCGAGGAGTACGCGGCCTGGAAGCGCGGCGAGCCCGTGCGGCGCGGCGGCGGCGAGCTGGAGACCGAGGTCGCCGACCGGGCCGCCCCGGTCGTCCTCGCCGCCGCCGACAAGCTGCCGGACGGCGGCACCCTCGTCGTCGTCAGCCACGGCGGGGCGATCCGCACCACCATCGGGCGGCTGCTCGGCCTGGATCCGTACACCTGGGAAGCGCTCGGCGGCCTGTCGAACTGCTGCTGGTCGGTGCTGTCCGAGGGGGCGCGCGGCTGGCGTCTTCAGGAGCACAACGCGGGCTCGCTGCCCGAGCCGGTGCTCGGCGACGACGACTGACCTCGATTTCGGGATTCGGGCTGTGACCGGCTAAGCTTCTACTCGTTCACCGGGCCGAAAGCCCTGGGAACAGCGGGGCTATAGCTCAGTTGGTAGAGCGCTTGCATGGCATGCAAGAGGTCCGGGGTTCGAATCCCCGTAGCTCCACGAGTACGAGAACGAGGCCGGTAGGTGTCCGCGGGAAACGCGGAGAGCTACCGGCCTCGTCGTTGTGCCGGAGGGTGCTGGACAGGCCGGGCACGGAGCCGCGGGACCAGCCGCCGGGAGAGCGCCGGGACTGCCGCGGGGTCTGCCGCGGGGGCGTTCTCGCGGGCGATCTGCGAGAGCGGGCGGGCGTGTACCGGGCATCCGAGCAACGGGTCGTCCATGCCGCGCAGTCGGGCGACGCGCAGCCGGCTCTCCTCGTCGATGGGGGTGTAGACCACGATGCGGTGCTCGGGCATGCCGTCGATGGCCAGCGAGACGGACGTCAGCCGGATGTGGCCCACCGAGGCGTGCTGGATGAGCTTCATCCGCCGCCCCGCCGGGGCCACGTCGCCGCTGGCCCACATCCGGTCGAACTCCGGGCTCTCGCGGATCATGCGCTCGATGAAGGACTCCCAGACGGGCTCGCCCACATGGCGCCCGTACGAGCCGCGCAACTGGGCCACCATGCGGGGCAGTTCCTCGGCGCGGTTGAGGAACGCCGAGCAGCAGGGCGGCCCGGTGAAGAGCCGCAGCAGTACGTTGGAGTCGCGGCGCCCGGCGATCCGTACCGCGGGGAACAGGTCCCGGTACGCGGCGTTGCTGGCCCGGACGTCGTAGCGCGCGTTGTAGACCACCGCGCACAGCGGGTCGAGGGAGTCGATGATGCCCTGCACCTCCGCGCCGACCGGCTCGGCGTCGGGGATGTCGTCCGCGACGAAGGGCACCCCGGCGAGCCGGTAGAGGTGCTGCCGCTCGGTGACGTCCAGCCGCAGCGTGCGCGCGACGGCGTCCAGGACCTGGACGCTGGCGTTGATCGGGCGGCCCTGCTCCAGCCAGGTGTACCAGGTCACGCCGACCCCGGACAGCGTGGCGACCTCCTCGCGGCGCAGCCCCGGCGTACGGCGCCGCAGGCCCGGCGGCATGCCCACGTCCGCAGGGGTGATCCGGGCGCGGCGGCTGCGCAGGAAGGCGGCGAGTTCGTTGCGGCGCTCGGGCATGCGTTCATCGTGCCCCGGGTCCGGACCCCGCGCCAGGTGCTGCCGGTACCAGTGTCACGGGGCTCTCGGCACGGGTACCGGGCCGCCGTCAGGCTCGGCGGCATGACGAACTCCGTTCTCAGCCCGACGGCCTCCGGCCGGACCGGCACCGTCCGCCGGCCACCCGCCGGGCTGCTGCTCGGCATCATCCTCACCGGCCAGTTCATGGCCCTTCTCGACGTGTTCATCGTCAATGTCGCCGCGCCGACCATCCGTACCGACCTGCACGCCTCGGGCGCCGGGCTGCAACTGGTCGTCGCCGGATACACCGTCTCGTACGCCGTGCTGCTCATCACCGGCGCGCGGCTGGGCGACCTCCTGGGTCATCGCCGGGCCTTCCTCGCCGGGCTGGCACTGTTCACGGCCTCCTCGCTGGCCTGCGGACTCGCCTCGTCCACCGGGGAGTTGACCGGCTTCCGGGTCGTGCAGGGGGCCGGTTCCGCGCTGATGATCCCGCAGGTGCTGAGCCTCATCCAGCGCAACTTCACGGGCGAACGGCGGCTGCGGGCGCTGAGCGTGTACGCCGCGGTCCTCGCCTCCGGCGCGGCGCTGGGGCAGTCGCTGGGAGGGGTGCTGGTCAGCGCGGACCTGTTCGGGACCGGCTGGCGGCCGGTGTTCCTGGTCAATGTGCCCATCGGGCTGGCGATGCTGCTGCTGGCCCCGCGCGTGATCCCGCGCGACCGGCCCGGGGAGCCGGAGCGGCGGCGCGGACTTGACCTGCCGGGGCTGGTGCTGCTCGGCGCGGCCGTCACGCTGCTCACCGTGCCGCTCGTGCTGGGGCAGGAGGAGGGCTGGCCGCTGTGGGGCTGGATCTGCCTGGCGGCGAGCGTGGTGCTCCTCGCGGCCTTCGTGGCGCTGGAGGCCCGGCTAGCCCGTGGCGGGGGCGCCCCGCTGGTCTCCCCGCGGGTGCTGCGGGCGCCCGGTATGGGGCGGGCCGCCACCGTCATCGGGCTCACCATGGCGGTCAACGCGGGTTTCCTGTTCACCTTCGCGCTGCACCTGCAGAGCGGGCTCGGCGAGAGCGCCCTGCACACCGGCCTGACGTTCGCGGCCGCCGCGGTGACCTTCGGGCTGGTCGGCCTCTACTGGCGGCGGCTGCCGCACCGCCTGCACGGCGTACTGGCCCCCGCCGGGCTGCTGCTCGCGGCGGTCTCGCTGGCCGGGCTGGGGCTGGTCCTGCGCGACGGCGGGCAGCACGAGGCGGGGGTGCTGACGGCACTGGCCGGTCTGGGCGCCGGTCTCGGCTGCGGCTTCGGCCCGCCGCTGACACAGGCGCTGGGCCAGGTCGCCCCCGCCGACGCGGCCGACGCCAGCGGGCTGCTGGCCACGGTCACCCAGCTCGGCCAGCTCATCGGCGTCGCGACCTTCGGCACCCTGTTCCTGAACCGGCTGGCGGTGGCCGGCCCGCACCCCTCGGCGCACGCGATGGCCGTGACGGCCGCCGCGCTCACGGCGGCAGCGGTGGCCGGCGCGGTCGTGGGCGGGCTCCGCCGCCGTGGTCAGCGGGCGGCGTAGGCGTACCGCGGGTGCGACGCCGGGTACCGGGCGGGCGGCCGTCGGCGCCAGGCCCGGACGGTGACCACGGCGGCGACCACCAGGAACACCGCGCCCCCGGCCGGGTAGAGGGCGGACAGCGCCATCTGGCCCACGGACTGGTGAAGTTCGTCACGGTGCCCGGTGGCGTGCGGGACCAGCCACAGGGCGAACGAGCAGTACAGCAGCCCGGCCACGACCGCCCCCGCCGTCCACCGCCGGTCGTGCCGGCGTACCGCCTCCGTGGCGAGCAGCAGCACCATCGGGACGGCCCAGACCCAGTGGTGGGACCAGGAGACCGGGCTGACGATGAGCGCGGTGACCCCGCAGGAGACGGCGGCCCAGGCGGCGTTGTGCGGCAGGCGGTCACCGGCCAGCAGCGCGCCGACCGCCACCGCGAGGCCCGCGCAGGCGACCGCGGCGGCCGGCAGCAGCCACCAGCTCGCCGGATCGCCGGTGTGCAGCGCGCGGGCCATGACGCCGCGCAGCGACTGGTTGGCGGTGTCCTCGCCGTTGCCGGCCCGGTCGGCGGCGAACATGATCTCGGTCCAGAAGCGCCTGGAGTCGTGCGGCACCGCCACCGCGGCCAGCGCCACCGTGCCCGTGAAGGTGCCGGCCGCCACGGCGGCCCGCCGCAGGTGCACGTTCCAGCCACGGCCGCCACGCCGCAGGCGCCGTACGGCCAGGGCGGTCCCCGCGAGCGCCAGGAAGACCGCGAACAGCGCGGGGGTGAGCTTGATCCCGGCGGCGATCCCGATGCCGGCCCCCGCCCAGCGGTGGTCCGCCCTCCGGGTCAGGTCCCACAGCACCAGGACGGCGAGCAGCAGATTGATCTGCCCGTACCGCAGCGTCGTCCACACCGGCTCGCACCACACCGCGCCGGCGGAGACCGCGAGGGTCACCGCCGCGCGCGGCAGCCGCGCCGGGCGGCCGAGCAGCCGCAGCGACAGATGCACCAGCGCCACCAGCAGACCGAGGTTGCCCAGCGTGGCCGCCGTGCGCATGGTGCCGACGCCCACCCAGGTCAGCGGGATGAACAGCAGCGCGGCGAACGGCGGATACGTGGTCGGCAGCCGGGCCGCGGTGGCCCGCATGTCGTACAGGTCGGCGCCGGTGCGCACGGTCCAGCCCTCGGCCCGGTAGACCATGACGTCGAGCATCGTGACGTGCGCGGCGCGCTGCGCCAGCCAGAACCCCGTGAAGGAGAGCCCGCACACCAGGGCCGCGACCAGGGTGGGGCGTCGCACGATGAAGGTCCGCGCCGCCCTGAGGAGAAGAGGGTCGGCGATCGGCTGCGTCGCGGTCACGGTGCGCGGCTCCTGTGGTCCGGTTGAATGGCGCGATGAGGACGGTGTAAGGGGCACAGGTGCCCGACACTACCTTCAAGCACCCTGACGCCCACAGGGAACGAAGAGGTTGCGTCGCCGCCTCGCGCGCCTCCCCGGAAACGGATTTGGCCAAACCCCGGAGCAGCCCGTAATGTATGCGGAGTCGCCGGGGAGACCCGGGCAGACGGCGCGCGGGGCTATAGCTCAGTTGGTAGAGCGCTTGCATGGCATGCAAGAGGTCCGGGGTTCGAATCCCCGTAGCTCCACAAGTACGAGGCCGGTAGGTGTCCGAGGACACCTACCGGCCTCGTCGTTTCCGGGTTTCCGGGTTTCCGGACTTCCGGACTTCCGGGCTCCTGGATCACTCGGTCGCGGGGCCACCGGACGCCGACGAGCCCCGACCGCGTGAAGTGCGGTCAGGGCTCGCTCCGGTCTGTTCCGCGCGGTGCGCGGCGGGGGCTACCGACGGCCCGCCTCCTCCACGCGCAGCGCGAGCGCCGGGCACCGCCGTACGGCGCGCTGCGCCTGGCCGGTGAGGTGGTTGGGGACGCGGGTGCCGGCGATGTCGGGGTAGCCGTTGCGGTCCAGGCGGACGATCTCGGGAAGGATGCCCGCGCAGAGGCCGTGACCCTTGCACAGGGTCCAGTCCACGACGAGCTTCTGGTTGGAGGGGCCGGAGCCGGCGCCGCCGCCCTTGCCGCCGATGGGCTCGGAGCCGAGCAGCGGCATGACGCCCTTGACCGGGCGGCCGCAGCCGCCGCCGAGTACGTGTGCCGCCAGGTCGTCGGTGAAGGCGCCGATCGAGGACATGACGAAGCGCATCGAGCCGTCGGGGTGCTTGCACACACCACGGCCCTTCACGCCCATCGCGACCTTGCGCAGCTCCTCCAGGGCGCCCTGGCCGCCGCCGTTGAGGACGTCGCGCAGCAGCGAGGCCATCGCGGGCAGTCCGAGCTTGCACGGCCCGCACTGGCCGGCCGTCTCGCCGGCCAGCCACTCGGCGACCTTCAGGGACTCGCCGAGCGGGCACAGTCCCGGGTCGAGCGGCAGCAGCGCGCCCGCGCCGAGCGTGGCCTTGTGGGCCTCCAGGCTCTCGCGGGCGATGGTGACCATGGAGGCGACCGACGGGTCGATCCAGCCGCCGTGGTACCCGCCGACCAGGACACCCTGGCCGACTCCGGCGCCGCACATCTGCAGGATGTACGACATCGGCACGCCGGTCGGGCACTCCACGACCATCTGGCGGGGCACCGATCCGGAGACCGTGAGCATGGCGGTGCCCGGCTCGCCGGCGACGCCGGTCGAGCCGTAGCGGATCGCGCCGAGGCGGGCACCGATGGCGAGTTGGGTGAAGGTCTCGGTGTTGGAGAAGAGTGTGGGGGCGCCGTCGACGCCGGCCTCGCTGGCGCTCACCTTGCGGCCGGGCGGCAGCGGGGTGCCGCCGTTGGCGGCGGAGATGATCGAGGAGGACTCGCCGGACACGAAGCGCTCGGGCATCCGGACGATACGGGCCCGCAGCGCTTTGCCGCGCCGGTCGCCGAGGCCGCGCTCGGCCATCGCGTCGCGCACCGAGGCCTCGTTGGTGTCGCGGGTGACGGCGACGATCAGCTGCGAGGCGCCGATCACCTCGGCGGCCAGCAGGGCCCCGTCCAGCATCAGATGGGGCGCCCTGCGCAGGATCGTCGCGTCCTTGCGGCAGGCGGGCTCGCCCTCGGAGCCGTTGACCACGACGACCGGCCGTACGCCGGAGCGCCGCACGTTGTCCGCGACGGAGCTGAGCTTCTTGTGGAACGGGAAGCCCGCGCCGCCCTTGCCGCGCAGGCACATCAGCTCGGCCAGATCGGTCAGTTCGCTCTCGGTCATGCCGGAGGGCATGGAACCGTGCACCGACAAGTGCGTGACCCGGTCGAGGCGCTCGACCTCGTCGAATCCCGCGGTGACCCGCGGCAGTCCGACGGCGCGGACCTCGGGCAGCACGTCGCCGCTGCCGGTCGCGGCTCCGCGGACGGCCGGCAGGTTGTCGGGGCGGGGACTCATCGCTGGCCTCCGTTGTAGTACGGGCCCGGGGACTGGGCCTGAGAAGGCTGCTGCCAGTTGACCGGCTGGAGCCGGTCGGCACTCACATCAGCGGACTCACCGTACGGCACCTGGGGCGGCATCTGCGTTCCGTAGGGCGGGGTCTCGTAATAAGGGGGCATTTGGTCCGGTATGGGAGGCAGTTGCGCGGTGGCGTCGGAGGCCAGCGGCTGCGCGTAGACCGGCGGCAGGCCGGCCAGGGAGTCCGCGGGCGGGGCGACGGGTGGGAAGTTCGGCAGCGGGGGCAGCGGGTCGGTGTACGCCAGCGGGACACCGTCGTTGCGCCGGTTGGGCTCGGCGCGGCGGGACCGGTTGCGGCTCCCCTGGGGGCTCAGGCCGCCGGTGCCCGACGCGGAGGGGCGGGACTGGAAGAGGTTCTGGCCGCGCGTCGCGCGCAGGCGGATGATCAGCGCGATGGCGACCGCCACCAGAGCGAGGACGTACATCACCACGAACTGGGTCTTGGCCGCGCGTCCGGCGCTCAGCCCATGCACCAGGGCCGTGCACCAGGAGGCGTACGAGGTGCAGTGCAGGATCCGCCAGCGCACCGGGTGGCGGCGCTCGGCGAACGCGCTGCGCAGCGCGCCGGTCACGGCGGCGAGGATCATCGTGTACGAGGCGAAGGTGCCCAGGAAGATGAGGAACGCCTGTCCGGTGAGGCCCGCCGGCGCGAAGGCCTGGAACAGCGTGGCATGGCCCTCGGAGACCTTGACCGAGATGTGCACGATGAGGAAGCAGACAGCGGCGACACCCAACCCCCGGTGGATGCCCTGCGTCATGATCCGCTGGCGCGGGCCGAGAATGAGCTCGTCGGTGGAGACCAGGCCCCAGATGACGGTCGAGGTCAGTGAGACCAGGCAGAGCACGCCGACACCGAAGTCGAGGAAGACGAGGAACTCCCCGCTCGCGGTGGCGCCGAGGGCGATCAGCAGGGCGCCGACGACACCGACGGCGAGCAGGCGGGGCAAGGGGGACGAACGGAGAGCCTCGGGACGGGGAGCGTCGCCGCTTTGCTCTTGCGCAAGAGGGCGGCTCCCGCGGCGGGAGTTCGAACGTTGAGGGAGGGGGCGCATGCGCAAGACGCTATGCAGGACCACCCGTGAGTGTGAGGGTTTTAAACAACCTCGCGTGTGGGTCATTACGAACTGCTAACGTTGGTCGGATCAGCATGCGGAATCGTGCCGGTTTGGGCGGGGGGTCGAACCGGTCGTGAACCGCGGCTGTGCCGGCGGCCGACCGGGGGCCGGTCGAGGGGATCGCCGGCCGGGGGAGGGGTGCAGGGTTTTCCCTCAGATGTGCTCCCAAGTGGCCACTTGGGGCTTTCTTGGCAATTCCATTCCTCTGGCATGAACAGTTCACCGTAAGAGTGACGCCCTGACGATCCGTCTCGCAGGGGGTTTGATGAGCTCTTCACGCTCCAGAAAACGGCGTACCGGACTGGCCCTGGCGGCTTCGCTGCCGCTGGCCGCCGGTGCGCTGGCGATGGGAATACCCAGCGCCCAGGCCGACACCGCCGCCCACACCCGCGACGCGCTCAGCGGCACCAAGCCCGCCTGGGCAACGGCCAAGGCCGACAAGGGAACCACCGCCGACTCCAAGAAGGTCACCGCCCGGGTCTACCTGGCAGGCCGCGACGCCGACGGCCTGGCGGCCTACGCCAAGGCCGTGTCCGACCCGAGTTCGAGCCTGTACGGCAAGTACCTCACGGCGAAGCAGGCCAAGGCCCGCTTCGGAACGACCGCGGCGCAGGTCACCGAGGTCAAGGCCTGGCTCAAGTCCTCCGGCCTGACCGTGACCGGCACCACCTCGCGCTATGTGACGGTGACCGGTGAGGTGGCGGACGCCGAGAAGGCGTTCAGCACCTCGCTCCACAACTACAGCAAGGGCGGCAAGACCTACCGCGCGCCCTCGAAGACGGCCTCCGCGCCCGCATCCCTGGACGGCGCGGTCCTGACCGTCACCGGCCTGGACAACGCCCCGCACGTGGTCAAGCACGACGACACGCTGCCCGGCCCGAGCGCGGTCTTCAAGAACTCCGGGCCGTTCTCCTCGTACTACGGCTCCAAGACCGCGAGCAGCCTGCCGTCCGCCTACGGTTCCAAGCAGCCGTACGCGGTCAAGGGCTACACCGGCACCCAGCTGCGCGGGGCCTACGGCGCGAAGAAGGCCAACACCGGCAAGGGCGTCACCGTCGCGATCACCGACGCCTACGCCTCGCCGTACATCGCCAAGGACGCGAAGACCTACGCGGCCAAGAACGGTGACGCGGGCTACGCCAAGGGCCAGCTCACCCAGGTCAACCCGGACTCGTACCAGTACACCGAGGAGTGCGACGCCTCCGGTTGGTATGGCGAGGAGACCCTCGACGTCGAGGCCGTGCACGGGGTCGCGCCCAAGGCCGACATCACCTACGTCGGCGCCGCGTCCTGCACGGACGAGGACCTGCTCGACTCGCTGACCAAGATCGTCGACAACCGGCTCGCCGACATCGTCTCCAACTCGTGGGGCGAGGCCGAGGAGTACGACTCGGCGGCCCCGCTCTACGACGCGATCTTCCAGCAGGGCGCGGTCGAGGGCATCGGCTTCTACTTCTCCTCCGGTGACAACGGCGACGAACTCGCCAACACCGGTACCGTGCAGGCCGACGCGCCCGCCAACTCCCCCTGGGTGACGGCGGTCGGCGGCACCTCGCTGGCGGTCGGCAAGAGCGACAACTACAAGTGGGAAACCAGCTGGGGAACCACCAAGTCGCTGCTCTCCGCCGACGGCACCAGCTGGGCCTCGCTGCCCGGCACGTACTCGTACGGCGGCGGTGGCGGCACCAGCAAGATCTACGACCAGCCGTTCTACCAGCGCGGTGTGGTCCCCGACTCGCTGGCCCTGGCCAACGGCGGCACGACCAAGCAGCGTGTCATCCCGGACGTCTCGGCCGTCGGTGACCCGCAGACCGGCTTCCTGGTCGGCCAGAGCCAGACCTTCCCGGACGGCTCGGTGCAGTACAGCGAGTACCGCATCGGCGGCACCTCGCTCGCCTCGCCGGTCTTCGCCGCCGTCCAGGCGCTCGCCCAGCAGGCCCAGGGCGGCGTGCCGATCGGCTTCGCCAACCCGTCGATCTACAACAAGTACGGCACCTCGGCCTACCACGACGTCACCGACTTCCCGCTGGGCGCGGGCAAGCGGATGGCCGTGGTCCGGGTCGACTACGCCAACGGCCTCGACGCCGCCGACGGCACCATCACCTCGCTGCGCAGCCTCGGCCGGGACAGCTCGCTGTCCGCGGTCGTCGGCTACGACGACGCCACCGGCGTCGGCAGCCCGGCGAGCGGCTACCTCAAGTCGTTCGTGCGCCACGGGCACGGCCACCGGCACTAGGTGATCACCGGTGATCACCAGGTGATCGCCAGGTGATCGCCGGGCGATCGCCGGGCGACACGGGCCCGTACCGAGGTGCATACCTCGGTGCGGGCCCTTCCCGCTCTGCGGTAACCTGGGGCCATGCGTGCCGTACGCCTTCTGCTTAGCGGGCCGCGCTGACGAGGATCGGCCAAGGATCGGCCAAGGATCCAGTCAGTGGCGGCGTCCCCTCCTGTGCGAGGGGTTTTTTCGTTTCCGCAGGAATTTCCGCAGGCACATCGATGGAGTACCGAGGACGATGAGCGAGACCACCTCCGCCGCTGAGACGGCTGCGCCCCACCGCTACACGGCTGCGCTGGCCGCCGAGATCGAGAACCGCTGGCAGGACTTCTGGGACGCGGAGCAGACCTTCGCCGCCCCGAACCCCAGCGGCGACCTGGCGGGCGACGGCGAGCTGGCCAAGCCCAAGGCCTTCATCATGGACATGTTCCCGTACCCCTCGGGTGCCGGACTGCATGTCGGCCACCCGCTGGGCTACATCGCCACCGACGTGTTCGCCCGGTTCCGGCGCATGACCGGCCACAACGTGCTGCACACCCTGGGCTTCGACGCCTTCGGCCTGCCCGCCGAGCAGTACGCGGTGCAGACCGGCACCCACCCCAGGGTGTCCACCGAGGCCAACATGGAGAACATGAAGGCCCAGCTGCGCAGGCTGGGCCTGGGCCACGACAAGCGCCGGTCGTTCGCCACCATCGACCCGGACTACTACCGGTGGACCCAGTGGATCTTCCTGCAGATCTACAACTCCTGGTACGACGAGGCCGCCGGCCGGGCCCGCCCGATCGCCGAGCTGATCGCCGCCTTCGCCGACGGCTCACGCCCCACCCCGGACGGCCGTGACTGGGCCTCGCTGAGCCCCGCCGAGCGCGAGGACGTGCTGGGCGGCCACCGGCTGGCGTACGCCTCCCAGTCGCCGGTCAACTGGTGCCCCGGCCTGGGCACCGTGCTGGCCAACGAGGAGGTCACCGCCGACGGCCGTTCCGAGCGCGGGAACTTCCCGGTCTTCAAGGCCAACCTGCGCCAGTGGAACATGCGCATCACCGCCTACGCCGACCGCCTGCTGTCCGATCTGGACGCCCTGGACTGGCCCGAGGCGATCAAGCTGCAGCAGCGCAACTGGATCGGGCGCAGCGAGGGCGCGCGCGTCGACTTCGCGGTCGAGGGCCCGGCCGGCTCCGCCGAGAAGATCACCGTCTTCACCACCCGCCCCGACACCCTGTTCGGCGCCACCTACATGGTGCTGGCCCCCGAGCACCCGCTGGTCGACGCCGTTGTCCCGGCCACCTGGCCCGAGGGCACCCGCGAGGCCTGGACGGGCGGTGCGAGCACCCCGGCGGAGGCCGTCGAGGCGTACCGCAAGCAGGCCGCCTCCAAGTCGGACGTCGAGCGGCAGACCGAGGGCAAGAACAAGACCGGCGTCTTCAGCGGCGCCCACGCGGTAAACCCGCTCACGGGTGCGAAGATCCCGGTCTTCGTCGCCGACTACGTCCTGATGGGCTACGGCACCGGCGCGATCATGGCCGTCCCCGGTCAGGACGAGCGCGACTGGGAGTTCGCCACCGTCTTCGAACTGCCCATCATCCGCACCGTGCAGCCGCCCGAGGGCTGGGAGGGCGAGGCCTACACCGGCCAGGGCCCGGCGATCAACTCCGCCAACGACGAGATCGACCTGAACGGCCTGGACGTCGCCGAGGCCAAGCGCCGTGCCATCGCCTACGTGGAGCAGCGCGGCATCGGCGAGGGCACCGTCAACTTCCGCCTGCGCGACTGGCTGTTCAGCCGCCAGCGCTACTGGGGCGAGCCCTTCCCGATCGTCTACGACGAGGACGGCACCGCGCACGCCCTGCCCGAGTCGATGCTGCCGCTGGAGCTGCCCGAGGTCGAGGACTACTCCCCGCGCACCTTCGACCCGGACGACGCGGACACCGAGCCCGAGACCCCGCTGTCGCGCAACGAGGACTGGGTCAACGTCGAGCTGGACCTGGGCGACGGGCGCGGCACGCGCGCGTACCGCCGGGAGACCAACACCATGCCCAACTGGGCCGGTTCCTGCTGGTACGAGCTGCGCTACCTGGACCCGCACAACAGCGAGAAGCTGGTCGACCCCGGGATCGAGCAGTACTGGATGGGCCCGGGCGAGGGCCGGCCGCACGGCGGCGTCGACCTGTACGTCGGCGGCGCCGAGCACGCCGTACTGCACCTGCTGTACGCGCGCTTCTGGTCCAAGGTGCTGTTCGACCTGGGGTATGTGTCCTCGGTCGAACCGTTCCACAAGCTGTTCAACCAGGGCATGATCCAGGCCTACGTCTACCGCGACGACCGCGGCTTCCCGGTCCCGGCCACCGAGGTCGAGGAGCGGGACGGCGGGTACTTCTGGCAGGGCCGGGCCGTCAGGCGCGAGCTGGGCAAGATGGGCAAGTCCCTGAAGAACGCCGTCACGCCCGACGAGATCTGTGCCGAGTACGGTGCCGACACGCTGCGCCTGTACGAGATGGCGATGGGCCCGCTGGACGTGTCCCGGCCCTGGGACACCCGGGCCGTCGTCGGCCAGTACCGGCTGCTGCAGCGGATCTGGCGCAACGTCGTCGACGAGGCGACCGGCGAGATCACGGTGACCGGGGCCGAGCCCGACGAGGCGACGCTGCGCGCGCTGCACAAGGCGATCGACGGCGTCACCCAGGATCTGGCCGGGCTGCGCTTCAACACCGCCATCGCCAAGCTCACCGAGCTGAACAACCACCTGACCAAGTCGGGCGGCCCGATCCCGCGTTCGGTCGCCGAGCCGCTGGTGCTGCTGGTCGCGCCGCTGGCCCCGCACATCGCCGAGGAGCTGTGGCGGCGGCTGGGGCACTCCGGCTCGCTGGCCCACACGGACCTGCCCGTCGCCGACCCGGCGCTGGTCCAGGACGAGACCGTCACCTGCGTCGTCCAGATCAAGGGCAAGGTCAAGGCCCGCCTGGAGGTTCCGCCGGGCATTTCCGACGCCGACCTGGAGGCCCAGGCGCTGGGTGAGCCGGCCGTTGTCGCGGCGCTGGGCGGGGCGGACATCCGCAAGGTCGTCGTGCGGGCGCCCAAGCTGGTCAACATCGTGACGTAACCCTTAGGGGCGGGTCGGGGGTTCCCCCGGAACCCCCGACCCACCCTGTGCGTTTACGGTGGACGTAGTCCACCGAGCTGAGGAGCCGCCGTGGAAATCGCCGTCACCGTGATCCTGCTGCTCTTCGCATCGCTCGTGACCGTCGGTGTCGTGGCCGCGGTGAAGACGGTGCGGGCGGTCAAGCGAGGTGTCGAGCGGACCGGACTGCAGGCCAGGCGCATGGTCGAGGACACCACGCTCCGCGCGCGCAGCGTCGCCCAGCCGGGACCGGTGGGGCGGCTCGCCGAGCTCCGGCTCGGCCTGCGCGCGTCGATCAGCAGCACCCGGGAGGCGCTGGAGTCCGACGCGTCCGCGGATGCCTCGCTGACCGAGGCCCTGGGACTGCTGAGCCGGCTGCGCGACCACGCCGCGCAGCTCGACGCCGAACTGAAGCTGCTGGAGCGCGAGCCGGACCGGGGCCGTATCGCCGCCCGGCTCCCCGAACTCGAGGAACGCACCAGGCGCATCACCCACTCCGCGGACTCGCTGCGCTGGGCCGCCCAGGACCGGGCCCGGCAGTTCGCCGACGACGACCTGGCGGCCCTGGGCCGGGAGATCGAGGTGGAGGCGGGCGCCCTGCGGCACTGGGCCCCCTCCGAGGTCCCGGCCCCTGCCCCGACCGCTGTCCCGGCCGCCGGCCCGGCTGCGCGGACCGAGGGAACCAAGGGAGCCAAGGGAGCCAAGGGGCAGGCGGCGAGGAAGCGGCTCGTCTGATCGCCCGGACCGGCGGCCCGGCGCCGGTCCGATGATCACACGGAAGGGCCCCGTACTGTCCTCGGCCTCCGACCACGGGTAACCTCCCGCACATGTCCTCCCATGTCGCTATCGTCACCGATTCCACGGCCTACCTGCCGCAGGAGGCCCTGACCCGGCACCGGATCACCGTGGTGCCGCTCGCGGTGGTGATCGGCGACGAGGCGCTGGAGGAGGGCACCGAGGTCTCCGCGCCCGCCGTGGCGCGCGCCCTTCAGCGCCGCAAGCCGGTGACCACCTCCCGGCCCAGCCCCGAGGAGTTCGCCGCCGCCTACCGTGCCGCCGCGGAGGCCGGCGCCGACAGCATCGTCTCCCTCCACCTGTCGGCCGAGTTCTCCGGCACGTACGACGCCGCTCTGCTCGCCGCCGGGGACGCCCCCGTACCGGTGCGGGTCGTCGACACGGCGATGGTCGCGATGGCCCTGGGCTTTCCGGTACTGAGCGCGGCCGAGACCGCCGAGGCGGGCGGTTCCGCCGACGACATCGTGGCCGCGGCGGAGAAGCGGGCCTCGGACACCTCGGCGTACTTCTACGTCGACACCCTCGACTATCTGCGCCGGGGCGGCCGTATCGGCGCCGCCCAGGCGCTGCTGGGCTCGGCTCTCGCGGTCAAGCCGCTGCTCCAGCTCGTGGACGGCCGCATCCAGCTGCTGGAGAAGGTCCGTACGGCGTCCAAGGCGCTGGCCCGGCTGGAGGAGATCGTCGTCGAGCGCGCCGGTAGCCGCCAGGTCGACATCGCGGTCCACCACCTCGCCTCGGCCGAGCGGGCCTCCGCTCTCGCCGATCGTCTGCGGGAGCGCGTTCCCGGGCTCGACACCCTGGTGGTGAGCGAGGTCGGCGCCGTCATCGGCGCCCACACCGGGCCGGGGCTGCTGGGCGCGGTCGTGTCGCCGCACTGACGGCCCGTGCGGACCGGACCGGGCCGGGCCGGGCCGGCCCGCCGAGGTCCGGCGGCCGGGGGCGCGGGGCGCGGGGCGGGGGCGGGGACTGGGGTTCGGGCAGGTTGTCCACAGGCTCTGATCCATGATCATCTCTGACGCGAGATTCTGCTTACCGTCGATGGCATGGCACCCACGCGAACCCTGCTCCGCAGGCACCCCGATCCGGCCGCGCTCCGCGAGCGTGCCGCCGCGCTCTTCGACCCACCACCCGTGCAGGCTCCGCCGGTTGAGCCCGAGTCGGCGAACCCCGTGCCTTTGTCCCCGCCCCTGCCCCGGGACAGTCCCGCCGGAACACCGCCCCCGGCCCCGCCCCCGGCCGGGTTACGGGCATGGCTGTGCGTACGGTGCGGGGTCGAGCCGAGGACCGTCGCGGCCCTGACCGTGGTGCTGGTGGCGGCGGTCGCCTTCGCGGCGTACCACTTCTGGTCGGGGCGGCCGGAGCCGGTGACGGTCCCGGAGGCGGCGGTGGAAGCCGTGCGGCCGGTGCCCTCGCAGGGGCCGCCGGTGCCGGCCGGGGCGCGGCGGGGCGAAGTCGTCGTCGATGTCACCGGCAAGGTGCGCAGGCCGGGCGTGCGCAGGCTCCCGACGGGATCGCGGGTCGCGGACGCGGTGAAGGCGGCCGGCGGCGCGTTGCCGGGGGCCGACACCGGCGCGCTCAACCTGGCCCGGCTCGTGGCCGACGGCGAACAGGTCGCCGTCGGCGTCCCGGTACCGGCGCCGGGGGCGACCGGCGCGTTGGTCAGCCTGAGCGCGGCCACCCCGGAGCAGCTGGAGACGCTGCCGGGCGTCGGCCCGGTCCTGGCCCGGCACATCGTCGACTACCGCACCCAGCACGGCGGTTTCACCTCGGTCGACCAGCTCGACGAGGTCACCGGTATCGGTGACCGGCGCCTGGCCGATCTCAAGCCGCTGGTCGTCCCATGACCGCGCCGGACGCCCTCCCGGCCCCGCGGCCCGCCGTCCACGCCACCGCCGCGTCCCCGCGTGGCGCGTCCCACCCCCACCAGGAGGGTCCACCCGACTACCGCCTGGTCCCGCCCGCCATCGCCGCCTGGCTCGCGGCGGCCTGGGCACTGGCCGTGCCCGGGACAGCGGTGGCGGTGGCATGCGCGGCAGCCGTGGCGACAGCGGCCCTCCTGCTCGCACTCTCCCGACGCCGCCACTCCCACGCGGGCTCCGCCGCGCCGGCCGGTGGCCCCGGGCGGTCCGTCCCGGGTGCGGGGGAGGCCGTGGACGGGGTGTGCCGCGATGACGGCGCTGTGCTTGACGGCGTCGCGGCGCCGGCCGGTGGTCCTGGGCGGCCCGTTCCGGGTGTGGGGGATGCCCTGGACGGGATGTGCCCTCGTGGTGGGGTCACCCCGTCCCGCGGTTCCGGGCGGCCCGCCTCCGGTGGGGCCGGCGTCGTGGCTCCGGAGGGCCGCTCGGGAGCCGGCTCGCCGGCGCCTGGCTCAGCGCCACCGCCCGGAAGGTCGCGGCCGGCCGGCGCGTGGGTGGCCCCGGGGGCCGGACGCGGTTCAGGGCGCCCGCTTGCCGGGCTGACGGCGGCCACGGTGACCGTTCTGCTCTGCGCGGCGGCAGCCGCCGGTGCCGCCGCCCTGCACGCGGCCGATCTGCACCGGGGCCCCCTGCCCGCTCTGGCGGCCGACCAGGCCCGCGCCACGGTCGAGTTGAGGCTCACCGGCGACGCACGCATCCTCCGACCCCGGGTGCGGGGAGCCGCCCGTACACCCGCGACCGCGATCGTCGACGCCGAGGCGGTCCGCGTCACCGCCCGGGGCCGTACGACCGCCGTGCGCACCCCGGTGCTGGTCATCGCCGACCAACCGGCCGGGCCCTGGCTGCGGTTGCTGCCGTCGACCCGGGTCACCGTCAACGCCCGGCTCACGCCGTCGGCCCGTCCGGGCGACCGTGTGGCGGCGCTGCTGTCGGTGCGCGGGCCGCCCCGGGTGACCGGGCCGCCCACCTCCGTCCAGCGCATGGCGGGCCGCCTCCGCGCGGGCCTGCGCACGGCCTCCGCGGGCCTGCCGCCCGGCGCCAGGGCCCTGCTGCCTGGGCTGGTGGTGGGCGACACCGCGCGCCTCACGCCCGAGCTGCGCGATGCCTTCGAGGCCACCGACCTGACGCATCTGACCGCCGTCTCGGGTTCCAACCTCGCCATTCTGCTCATGCTGCTCATCGGGCCGCCCGGCACCGCCATCCTGGCCGAACGCGGCGGTCTGGCACCCCGCCTGGGCATCCCGCTCCGGGTCACCGCCGTGCTCGGCGGTGCGCTCACCCTCGGCTTCGTGATCGTCTGCCGCCCCGATCCGAGTGTGCTGCGCGCCGCCGCCTGCGGGCTGATCACCCTGCTGGCCATCGGCACCGGTCGCAGGCGTTCCCTTCTCCCGGCCCTGTCGGCGGCTGTGCTCCTGCTCCTGCTCAACGACCCCTGGCTCGCCCGCTCGTACGGCTTTCTGCTCTCCGTCCTCGCCACCGGCGCCCTGCTTGTCCTCGCCCCGCGGTGGAGCGCGGCTCTGCAGCGCCGAGGGGTGTCGCCCCGCCCGGCGGAGCTCCTCGCCGCGGCGGCGGCCGCACAGGCGGTGTGCGCACCGGTGGTGGCCGTGCTGGCCGCCCGGGTGAGCCTTGTGGCGGTGCCCTGCAACCTGCTGGCGGAGCCTGCTGTCGCCCCGGCCACGGTGCTCGGCTTCGCGGCTCTCGTGGTGGCGCCGGTCGCGATGCCGGCCGCCCGGGCCCTGGCGTGGCTGGCCGGCCTGCCCACCGGCTGGATCGTCGTGGTCGCCCGGCACGGCGCGGGGCTGCCCGGAGCGACCGTCGACTGGCCGGGCACCTGGCCGGGCGCGGCCCTGCTCGCCGCGCTCACCGTGGCCGGTGTGCTCCTGGGCCGCCGGCTGTCCCGGCATCCCTGGCTGTGCGCCGCGGCCGCGCTGCTCCTCCTGCTGGCGGTCCTGCGCCCGGTTCCGCTGACCGGCGCCCTCACCGGCTGGCCGCCGCCCCGATGGCGCATGGTCGCCTGCGACGTCGGTCAGGGCGACGCCCTGGTCCTGTCGGCGGGCGAGGGCACCGGCACCGCCGTCGTCATCGACACCGGTCCCGATCCCGCACTCGCCGACCGCTGTCTGCGCTCCCTGGGGATCACGACCATCCCGCTGCTGGTTCTCACGCACTTCCACGCCGACCATGTGGACGGCCTCCCCGGGGTGCTGCGGGGCCGCAGGGTCGGTGCGATCGAGACCACCACCCTCTACGAGCCCTCCGGCCAGGCCGCCTTCGTGCGCCGCCGGGCCGCCGTCGCGGGCATCCCGGTCGTCAGCGCCACCGCCGGTGAGCACCGTCGGCTGGGCACCCTGGACTGGCAGGTGCTCTGGCCACCCCCACCCGCTCCAGGCGCCCTCCCGGACGACGGACCCAACGACGCGAGCATCACCCTGCTGGTCCGCACCGCGGGCCTCACCCTTGTGCTCCTGGGCGACCTCGAACCGGCCGCCCAGCAAAGGCTGCTCGCCGCCACCCCCGGGCTGCCCCGCGTCGACGTCCTCAAGGTCGCCCACCACGGCTCCGCCTACCAGGACCCCGCCCTGCTCGCCCGGCTGCGCCCCCGGCTGGCGCTCATCTCCTGCGGCGTCGGCAACCCCTACGGCCATCCCTCGCCCCGCACCGTGGACGCGCTCCGGGCGTTGGGCGCCACCGTCCTGCGCACCGACACCGATGGCCCGATCGCGGTCACGGGAACGCCGCATCAGCTGCGCGCCGCCCGGGAGGGGAAAGGCTCATGAGGTCTCACCGATGCCGTGTATACGCTCCCTTGACCTGCCAGAAACGTAAAAGGCCTTACGCAGATACCCGCCGGGATGTAAGTCTACGCGCGTTACATCGTGTGAACGGCAGTGAACCCGGCCTTCGGAGGCGTCAAGTGCCCATCAACCGCAGAGACTTCATCAACCGCTCGGCCGCGACCGGGGCGGGGGTCGCGCTCGCCGGGACGGCCGGCGCGGTCGTTGCCGCGCCGCAGGCGGCCGCCGCAGAGAAGAAGAACGGCGGCAAGGGCGAGCACGCCCCGAAGACGTACTCCTTCTCGATCCTGGGGACGACGGATCTGCACAGCCACGTCTTCAACTGGGACTACTACACCAACGCGGAGTACACCGACTCCAAGAACGACGACATCGGGCTGGCCAAGGTCTTCAGCCTGGTCAAGCAGGTCCGCGAGGAGAAGGGCGCCCACCGTACGCTGCTGGTCGACGCCGGCGACATCATCCAGGGCACCTCGCTCGCGTACTACTACGCCAAGGTCGAGCCGATCACCGGCAGCAAGGGCAAGCGCGGCCCCATCCACCCGATGGCCGCCGCCATGAACGCCATGCACTACGACGCGGCGGCGCTGGGCAACCACGAGTTCAACTACGGCATCCCGCTGCTGCGCACCTTCCAGGAGCAGTGCAAGTTCCCGCTGCTGGGCGCCAACGCGCTGCACGCGAAGACGCTCAAGCCGGCCTTCCCGCCCTACGTCATCAAGTGCATCCCGGTCCCGGGCCGCCCGCCGGTCAAGGTCGGCATCATCGGCCTGACCAACCCCGGTATCGCGATCTGGGACAAGGACAACGTCTCCGGGAAGATGGTCTTCCCCGGCCTGGTCGAGCAGGCGGCCAAGTACGTCCCCAAGGTGCGCGCGCTCGGCGCCGACGTGGTCTTCCTGACCGACCACTCCGGCCTCGACGGCTCCACCTCCTACGGTGACGCCCTGCCGTACGTGGAGAACGCCTCGAACCTGGTCGCCCAGCAGGTGCCCGGCATCGACGCGATCCTGGTCGGCCACACCCATGTCGAGGTCCCCACCTACAAGGTGACCAACGAGACCACCGGCAAGGACGTCGTGCTGTCCGAGCCCTTCTGCTGGGGCAAGCGCCTGTCGGTCTTCGACTTCGAGGTGGAGTTCAGCAAGGGCAGGTGGCACGTCACCTCCGTCACCTCCGACGTCCTCAAGGCCAACGCGGTCGAGGAGGACCCGGAGATCGTCAAGCTGCTGACGGCGGACCACGACAAGGTCGTGGCATACGTCAACCAGACGATCGGCACCTGTACGCAGGAGATGTCCGGGGTCGACTCGTGCTGGAAGGACACGGCGATCATCGACTTCATCAACTACGTCCAGGCCGCGACCGTCAAGGCCGGCCTCACCGGCGACGACGCCTCGCTGCCCGTCGTCTCCGTCGCCGCCCCCTTCAGCCGCACCGCCGACATCCCGGCGGGCAATGTCTCCATCCGCGACATCGCGGGCCTCTACATCTACGACAACACCCTCTACGGCAAGAAGCTCACCGGCGCCCAGCTCAAGGACTACCTGGAGTTCGCCGCGGCCTACTACAACCGGGTCCCGGCCGGCACCGCCGTCGACACCGCGACCCTCACCAACAGCACCTCCGGCGGCACGACGCGCTGGGACTACACCTACGACGTCGCCCTCGGCCTCACGTACGACATCGACATCGCGCAGCCCTCGGGCTCGCGGATCGCCAACCTGCAGTACAACGGCGCCGCCATCGACGAGACCCAGGTCTTCGTGGTCGCCGTCAACAACTACCGGGCGTCCGGCGGCAGCGGCTACCCGCACATCGCCTCGGCCGAGATCGTCTACAACGGCGGTCAGGAGATCCGTCAGCTGCTGATCGACTACGCGGTCACGGCCGGCGAGATCGACCCGTCGGTCTTCTTCACCGACAACTGGAAGCTGACGCAGGCCGGCACTCCCGTCTTCTAGCCGGGCCTCTCCCGGGCCGGCGGCGGCACACCGCCGCCGGCCCGGGAGCCCGAGGAGGAGAGGACCCGCCCGGCGTCAGCACGCCCGAGCAGCGGATCCGGAGCCGGCTCGCCGGCGACCGTGCCGATCCACGGCGGCTGGGTCGACGACCTGCGCCGCACCTTCAGCGGCCGGCGCTGAGGCCCTGCCGGTCCGATCCGGTCCGGTCCGATCCGGTCCGGGCCGGTCCGGTTCGGGCCGGTCCGTTGCGGGATCCGGCTCAGTCCAGCCCCAACTGCTCCTCCGGGACCGAGATCACCCAGCGGGTGTCCTGCCTCGGCCGCAGGTACAGCAGCCAGTACAGGCACGACACCGCCACGATCCCGCCGGTGATCAGCAGGTCCTGGGTCGTCTGCTGCGTCAGCACGTACACCAGCACCACGATCAGCAGCAGCGGCACCGCGGGCCACAGCGGCATCCGCCACGCCTGGTGCTTCGCGTGGGGGCCGCGCCGTGAGGCCAGCGCCGCCACCGCCACCACGACGTACATCGCGGCCACCGCCACGCCCGTGACACCGCTGAGCGTCTCGACCGGGACGAAGCACAGCACCGCGCCCGGCACGCCCACCGCCAGGGTCGCCACCCACGGCGAGGCGAAGCGGCCGCCGAGGCGGCCGAAGGCCTTGTTGACCGGCCGCGGCCAGGCGCGGTCGCGCGCCGACGCGTACAGCACGCGCGAGTTCTGGATCACCATCACGATGCCCGCGTTGATGATCGCCAGCGCGATGCACAGGCTGATGAAGGTACCGACCGCCGAGTTGCTCCAGCCCCGCACGAGCGCCGACAGGTTGCCTTCCGCCAGGCTGTGCAGATCGGGGGCGCCGACGGTGATCGCGATGGTCGGGACGATCACGACGGCCGCGCCGATGCCCAGCGTCCACAGCACGGTCCGTGACACGGTCCGCTTCGGGTTCTCCATCTCCTCCGACAGGTACACCGCCGTGCTGAACCCCTGCAGCACGAACAGTGCGATCGCCAGTCCCGCGACGACCGTGCCCGCCGTCACCGCCGAGCTCATGCCGTGTCCCGCGTCCGTCACCGGGTGCAGCAGCACCGACGCCGAACGCTGGCTGTGCGAGAAGCCCAGGACGGCCACCAGGCCGGCCGCGATGACCTCCAGCACCAGGAAGATGCCGGTGATCCAGGCGTTGGCCCGCAGGTCGAGCAGGCCCATGACCGTCGCGAGCAGCATCACCCCGGCGCCCGCGAGCTGGCCGTTGACGTGCATGATCGGTTCCAGGTACTCGCCGGTGCCCAGGGCGATGATCGGCGGCACGATCATCACGACGATCAGCGACAGTACGAAGACGATCCACCCCGCCAGCCGCCCGACCAGCGTCCCCACCATCGCGTACTCGCCGCCCGCACTGGGGATCAGCGTCCCCAGCTCCGAGTAGCAGAACGCCACCGCGACACACAGCACCGCCGCGATGACGATGGTCAGCGCGGTGCCGGTGCCCAGGTCGGCGAAGAGCGGCGGCACGATCACGAAGAGCGACGAGGCCGGAGTCAGGCACGAGAGCGTCAGCAACGTGCCGCCCACCACGCCGATCGACCGGGTCAGGGCCTTGGGCGCGTCCATCGGCGGCGCCAACGGCGAATGCGGGGGCTGGAGCGTGTCGGTCATGCGGGGTCCGATCGACTCGGGCTGAGGGGGCTACCGCCTCCGGTCAAGGAAAACATGGAGCGGAATATGTGCTTCCGTCCCGGCATGAAACCCCGGGCGTCAACAACCCGTCAAGAGGTCTCATGCAACGAAATCCGAAGCTGAATTCCCGCTAATACCCGTAAACCCTTGAGGAGACCGGCCATGGATGCCGTTCTGCTCACTCCAGAATCAGAATAGCCACGGCCCGTCCGCCATCGGGTCCGGTCTCGCATCCCGGACACCGTCCCCCACGCCCGCGCTTGTCCTCAGTCGCCGGACGGGCTGAAGGGCTTCTCGGTCCAGCCGTCGAGCTCCTCGGCCAGGGCTTCGAGCGCGGCGGGGTCCAGGCGGCCGTCCTCGTCCTCGATGACGACGAGCCACTGGGCGTCCTCGGCGTCGTCCTCGCCGGCCAGGGCATCACGGATCAGGCGGGGGGTGCCGGGCAGGCCGAAGCGCTGTACCGCCTCCGCGGCGGTCTCTTCCGCCGCGTCGCGGTCGGGGAGTACGAGGACATGGTGCACGCGGACATTGTGCCGGGGTGTCCGAGGCTCGTGCGATGCTGGTCGGCGATGGCCAGGAACAGTGCGACAGACGACCCGCTCGCCCCGCTCACCCTCGCCGTGGGGCAGGAGGATCTGCTGCTCGACCGTGCGGTGCGGCAGGTGGTGGCGGCCGCGCGGGCCGTCGACGCGGACACCGATGTCCGGGATCTGATGCCCGAGGCCCTGCAGCCGGGGACGCTGGCGGAGCTGACGAGCCCCTCGCTGTTCGCCGAGCGCAAGGTCCTGGTCGTGCGGAACGCGCAGGACCTGTCGGCGGACACGGTCAAGGACGTGAAGGCGTATCTCGTCGCGCCCTTCGAGGAGATCACGCTGGTGCTGCTGCACGCCGGCGGAGCCAAGGGCAAGGGACTGCTGGACGCGGCGCGCAAGGCCGGGGCGCGCGAGGTGGCCTGCCCGAAGATGACGAAACCGGCGGACCGGCTGGCCTTCGTACGGGGGGAGTTCAGGGCGCTGGGGCGGTCGGCGACGCCGGAGGCGTGCCAGTCGCTGGTGGATTCGATCGGGAGCGATCTGCGGGAACTGGCGAGCGCCTGCGCGCAGCTGGTGGCCGATGTGGAGGGCACGATCGACGCGGCGATCGTGGCGCGGTACTACACCGGGCGGGCCGAGGCGACCGGCTTCGAGGTGGCCGACCTGGCGGTGACCGGGCGGGCGGCGGAGGCGCTGGAGCGGCTGCGGTGGGCGCTCGCGGTCGGGCAGCCGCTGCCGGGCATCACCTTCGCCCTGGCCAGCGGTGTGCGGGCGATCGGCAAGCTGGCGTCGGCCCCGCGCGGGGCCAATCCCGGCGTGCTGGCCCGGGAGCTGGGCATGCCCCCGTGGAAGATCGACCGGGTACGCCAGCAGATGCGCGGCTGGACGGGCGACGGGGTCTCCGACGCCCTGCGCGCGGTCGCCGAGGCCGACGCGGCCGTCAAGGGCGGCAGCGCGGACCCGGCGTACGCGCTGGAGAAGGCGGTCGTCACGATCGCGCGGGCGGCCCGCCGGCGCTGAGCCGGGCGGGTGGCCCGGCTTGGCCCGGGAGGCCGCGCCCGCACGGCGCCGGCGGGGCCCGACGTCAGGCCGTCTTGAGCTTCTCCAGGGTGGACCGGCTGTCCGTCTTGAGCCACTCGGTGACCTCGGAGATCTCCGGCGGGTCCTTGTCGGTGTCGTACGACGACAGATAGGCGTCGTACGTCATCTGGTACGTCATCCAGCCGTCGCGCACCGCCAGCGTCGCCGCCCGGGTGCCACTGGTGCTGGATCCGGTCGTGGTGTCCTCGGTGACGAGGTACGCCTCGTCGCCGAAGCCGCTGATCTTCTCGACCTTGTAGTCCTCGTACCGGTCGCCGTAGTTCTCCCACAGCGCGCTGAACTCGGGTGCGGGGTCGGTGGCCTTGTGGAGGTCGACCTGGACCGAGAAGTACGCGTCGGAGTAGGACGAGCCGGACTTCTTCAGACCGATGCTGCAGTAGCTCTCGTCGAGGGCATCGGCCTTGAGGGTCTTGTGCAGGGGGTCGGTGTCGTCCTCCGGGTACTCGTTCTCGAAGGAGGAGTAGTCGACCACCGCGCACAGGTCGGACTTGGTCTCGTAGCCGCGCAGATCGGCCGACGGGCTGTCGTCGCCACCGAGGAGGAAGACGCCGCCGGCCCAGAGCGCGGAGGCGAACACCGCTCCCACCACGGCCCACAGGATGGCGCGGCCCGCTCCGCCGCCGGCCCCCGCGGGCGGCGGCGGCGCGTACGGGCCCGGCTGGGGCTGCGCGTACGGGTTCTGCTGGGACGGTATGGACGGCGGCGGTGGTCCGTAGCCGCCCGGGGACTGCGGGCTGGGGTACGGATAGGCGCTCGGCTGGGCCGGTACCTGCGGTGCCGGCCCCTGGGGCACGGGCGCTACCGGCGCCGGCGGCAGGGCGGCGGCCGGCTGGGGTGCGGGCGGCTGCGGTGCGGGCGGCTGGGGTACGGGATCTGACGGCGGCGGTGACTGGGACGGCTGCGGCTGCTCAGGCGGCGTGGACATGTCGTGACAATAAAGCAGCAGATGTTGGTCACGGGACTGCTTTGGCGCAGATCGTTACTGTCCACACCCTGTGGACCGATCATGCCGAAGGCCCCCGTACCGGGTAGGTACGAGGGCCTTCGGGTTGTGCCGCGCACGCGTGGCGAACGCGTCCGCGCGCGGCGTGTGCTGCTGTGGGTGCTGGTCCGGGCGGTAGAGGGGCCGCTGATTCCGGTTTCCGGCGTACAAAGCGGTGGTACTGGTGGTGCGGGTGGAACAGGTCGTGCGGTGAAGCGGAGCGAGAAGGTCAGGCGCTGATGCCGGAGACCTGGCCGGCGATCGCCGACTTCTTGTTGGCGGCCTGGTTCTTGTGGATGACGCCCTTGCTCACGGCCTTGTCGAGCTTCCGGGCGGCCAGACGGGCGGCCTCGGTGGCCTTCTCGACGTCACCGGCGGCCACGGCCTCACGGGTACGGCGGATGGCGGTCTTGAGCTCGGACTTGACGGCCTTGTTGCGCAGGCGCGCCTTCTCGTTGGTCTTGTTCCGCTTGATCTGGGACTTGATGTTCGCCACGAAGAGAGCCTTTTCCTTCAATTGTTCCGGGTGAGTGTCCCGGGTCGGAGGGCGCGGGACACAGTGCTCCAGGCTACCAGCCACGCTGTCGGCGTCCCAAACCCATGCCGGGCCGCGAACATGGGACTATGGAGGCCGACACTCGGACATCGGTGACGTTGCTCCGACCAAGAGATCCGCTTGTTGATCCGACCAAGACTGGACCCTGCGTGCCCGCGACCCCTTCGAACGTGCCGGAGCCGAGCCGTACCGACCCGGCGCTGATCCGCAACTTCTGCATCATCGCGCACATCGACCACGGCAAGTCGACGCTCGCCGACCGGATGCTCCAGCTCACCGGTGTGGTGGACTCGCGGCAGATGCGCGCCCAGTACCTGGACCGGATGGACATCGAGCGTGAGCGCGGTATCACGATCAAGTCGCAGGCGGTCCGGCTGCCCTGGGCGCCGAACACCGGTGACGACGTGGGCAAGACCCACATCCTGAACATGATCGACACCCCGGGCCACGTGGACTTCACCTACGAGGTCTCGCGTTCCCTCGCCGCGTGCGAGGGCACGGTGCTGCTGGTCGACGCGGCCCAGGGCATCGAGGCGCAGACGCTGGCCAACCTCTACCTGGCGATGGAGAACGACCTCACCATCATCCCGGTCCTCAACAAGATCGACCTGCCGGCCGCGCAGCCGGAGAAGTTCTCCGAGGAGCTGGCCAACCTCATCGGATGCCGGCCCGAGGACGTGCTCAAGGTCTCCGCGAAGACCGGTGTCGGCGTGGACGCGCTGCTCGACCGGGTGGTCCGGGACGTCCCGGCCCCGGTCGGCGTCAAGGACGCCCCGGCCCGCGCGATGATCTTCGACTCGGTGTACGACTCCTACCGCGGTGTCGTCACCTACGTCCGTGTCATCGACGGACAGCTCAACAAGCGCGAGCGCATCAGGATGATGTCCACCGGCGCCACCCACGAGCTGCTGGAGATCGGCGTCTCCTCGCCCGAGATGACCCCGGCCGACGGCCTGGGTGTCGGCGAGGTGGGCTACCTCATCACCGGTGTGAAGGACGTCCGCCAGTCCAAGGTCGGTGACACGATCACCTCCCTCGTCAACGGCGCGACCGAGGCGCTCGGCGGCTACAAGGACCCCAAGCCGATGGTGTTCTCGGGTCTGTATCCGCTGGACGGCTCGGAGTACCCGGACCTGCGCGAGGCGCTGGACAAGCTCCAGCTCAACGACGCCGCGCTGGTCTACGAGCCGGAGACCTCCGCGGCCCTCGGCTTCGGCTTCCGGGTGGGCTTCCTCGGCCTGCTGCACCTCGACGTGATCCGCGAGCGCCTGGAGCGCGAGTTCGGCCTCGACCTGATCGCCACCGCCCCCAACGTGGTCTACCGCGTGATCATGGAGGACGGCAAGGAGCACACGGTCACCAACCCGAGCGAGTTCCCCGAGGGCAAGATCGACCAGGTCTTCGAGCCGGTCGTACGGGCCACGATCCTCGCGCCCACCGAGTTCATCGGCTCGATCATGGAGCTGTGCCAGACCCGCCGCGGCACGCTGCTGGGCATGGACTACCTCTCCGAGGACCGGGTCGAGATCCGCTACACCCTCCCGCTGGCCGAGATCGTCTTCGACTTCTTCGACCAGCTGAAGTCCAAGACCCGCGGTTACGCGTCGCTCGACTACGAGCCCACCGGCGAGCACGCCTCCAGCCTGGTCAAGGTCGACATCCTGCTGCACGGCGACAAGGTCGACGCCTTCTCCGCCGTCACGCACAAGGACGCGGCGTACGCGTACGGCGTGCGGCTCGTCGCCAAGCTGCGCGAGCTCATTCCGCGGCAGGCCTTCGAGGTGCCGATCCAGGCGGCCATCGGCTCCCGGGTCATCGCCCGCGAGACGATCCGCGCCATCCGCAAGGACGTCCTCGCCAAGTGCTACGGCGGTGACATCTCCCGTAAGCGGAAGCTGCTGGAGAAGCAGAAGGAGGGCAAGAAGCGGATGAAGATGGTCGGCTCGGTGGAGGTCCCGCAGGAGGCCTTCATCGCGGTGCTCTCCAGCGACGAGAGTTCGTCGAAGAAGAAGTAGCGCGCGGCCCCGGGCAGGCCCCGGCCCCGCTCCCGGCCCGCTCCCGGCCATCAGCCGGCTCGCACGAAGGACGCCTGTCCGATGAACGGACAGGCGTCCTTCGTATGAGCGGGTATCCGGTACGGCATTCGGGTGAATGGCGAAAAACCCGGCCGGGCGCGGTTTCTGGCGCGCTGTCACGACCGTTACTCATGGTGACAGTGGCGACGGGCGCCGCTGCGGAAGGGGAACTGAAGTGAAGTACACGAAGGCCGCCGCGATCGTCGCCGGTTCCATGATCGCGCTGGGTGCGGCGGCCGCCGCGCCGGCGTTCGCCGACAGCGGCACGGTGCCGCTGGGCGAGGGCGCGACCAAGCTCCTGGACGCCAAGGACGCGATCACCAAGAACGGTCTGAAGGTCGTCTCCGGCAAGACCGGCGAGCTGCTGGGCGGCGTCTCCAAGACCGGCGGCACGTCCCCGATGGTCGGTGGCCTGCCGCTCGGCCGCTGATGCCCGGGACGGCGGGTCCGCCGCGCGTCGCGGCGGGCCTGCCGGTCGCCTGCCGGTCCGCGAGGTGTGTGTATATGTCACGCACCTCACTCGTCACGGTTGTATCGCGGCGCCCGTAGCCTCTTACCAAGCGGGTTTCCTTTCTCTACCCTGATCACGACTCGATGGTTACTCGCGAGTTAACTCAGTAAAGAGGCGGGCTCCCGGAGGATGTCGTGACGGACACGCAGACGTTGATCGAGAATCGGCCGCCCTCTGTGGCGACGCTCTTCCTGGAGCGAGTCGCGGCGACGCCCGACACCGAGGCGTACCGCTACCCCGTACCGGCGGCGGACGGCGGCCCGGACGAGTGGCACGCGCTGACCTGGAAGCAGGCCTCGACCAGGATCCACGCCATAGCGGCCGGTCTGATGGACCTGGGCGTACGGCCGGAGGAGCGGGTGGCCATCGCCGCCGCGACCCGGCTCGAATGGATCCTCTCCGACCTGGGCATCCTGTGTGCGGGGGCGGCCACCACCACCGTCTACCCGACCACCAGCGCCGCCGAGACCGCCTTCATCCTGGCCGACTCCGGCAGCCGGGTACTGATCGCCGAGGACGCCACGCAGCTGGCCAAGGTCCGTGAGCGGCGGTCCGAGCTGGCCGAGCTGGTCCATGTGGTGGTGATCGACCCCGAGGGCGCCGAGCTCGGCGACGACGGCTGGGCCCTCACCCTGGACGGCCTGGAGGAGCGCGGGGCGGCGTACCTGGAGAAGAACCCGGACGCCGTGACGGACGCGGTCGCCGCGCTCACCAAGGACCAGCTCGCGACCCTGATCTACACCTCCGGCACCACCGGCCGCCCCAAGGGTGTGCGGCTGCGGCAGGACGCCTGGTCGTACATGGGACGCGCGATCCAGGCCGTCGACCTGCTCGCCGAGGACGACGTCCAGTACCTGTGGCTGCCGCTGGCCCATGTCTTCGGCAAGGTGCTCATCGCCGGGCACATCACGGTCGGCGGCGTCGTCGCGGTGGACGGCCGGGTCGACAAGATCATCGAGAACCTGCCGGTGGTGCGGCCTACGTACATGGCCGCCGTGCCCCGGATCTTCGAGAAGGTCTACAACGGGGTCGCGGCCAAGGCCCGGGCGGCCGGCGGCGCGAAGTACTCGATCTTCAAGTGGGCGGCCGAGACCGCCCGTGAGTACGGCAAGATCTCCCAGGACAACTTCCGGCGCACCGGCCGGGCGAGCGCCCCCTTCGGCCTGGCGGCCAGGCACGCGGTCGCAGACAAGCTGGTCTACGCCAAGATCCGCGAGGCCTTCGGCGGCCGGCTGCGCGCCTGCATCTCCGGCGCCGCCGCGCTCTCGCCCGAGATCGGCTACTTCTTCTCCGGCGCCGGCATCCACATCCTGGAGGGCTACGGTCTCACCGAGACCAGCGCCGCGAGCTTCCTCAACCCCGGCGAGGCCTACCGCACCGGTACCGTCGGCAAGCCCTTCCCGGGCACCGAGGTCCGGATCGCGGAGGACGGCGAGATCCTGCTGCGCGGCCCCGGCGTCATGGAGGGCTACCACGGGCTGCCGGAGAAGACGGCACAGGTGCTGGAGTCCGACGGCTGGTTCCACACCGAGGACATCGGCGAGCTGTCCGCCGACGGCTATCTGAAGATCACCGACCGCAAGAAGGACCTGATCAAGACGTCGGGCGGCAAGTACATCGCCCCCGCCGAGGTCGAGGGCCAGTTCAAGGCGGTGTGCCCGTTCGTCAGCAACGTCCTGGTCATCGGAGCCGACCGCAACTTCTGCAGCGCGCTGCTCGCCCTGGACGAGCCCGCCATCCTGGGCTGGGCCGAGGAGAACGGCCTGGGCGGCAAGCCCTACGCCGACGTCGTCACCTCCGAGCAGGTCCGTGAGCTGATCGGCGGCTATGTGCGGCGGGTCAACGACGGGCTCCAGCGCTGGGAGCAGATCAAGACCTTCCGCGTCCTGCCCCGCGACCTCGACGTCGAGCACGGCGACCTGACGCCCAGCCTCAAGCTCAAGCGGCCGGTCGTGGAGCGGGAGTTCAAGGAGCTGATCGACGACATGTACGCGGGTACCCGGGAGGCCTGACGGCGCGGCGGCCGGGGAGCGGCGCCGGGCGCGGCTCCCCGGCCGCCGGCGGCCCGTGCGGGCGTGCGCGGGCGTCACGCGCGGGCGTCACGCGCCCGCCGAGCGTTCCGCCGACAGGGACCGGAAGGCCCGTTCCAGGGCGGCCACCCGGCGGCCGAGTTCGGCGACGTCGGCACGGTCGTCGCCGGACAGCTGCCGTTCCACGGCCGTCAGCCGTCGGGTGATCTCGGCGTCCCCGGCGAGGAGTTCGCGCAGCTGGCGGGTCTTGCGGTGCAGGTCGAGGAAGACGGTGACCTTGGCGCGCAGCACCCAGGGGTCGAACGGCTTGGTGAGGTAGTCGGCGGCGCCGGTGGCGTAACCGCGGAAGGCGAAGCTGGTGTCCAGGTCGTTGCCGGTCAGGAAGATGATCGGGATGTCCTTGGTCTGGTCGAGCCGCTTGATGTTGGCGGCGGTCTCGAAGCCGTCCATGCCGGGCATCAGGACGTCGAGCAGGACGACGGCGAAGTCCTGGCGCAGCAGCGCCTTCATGGCCTCCTCGCCGGAACGGGCGCGTACCAGGGGCTGGTTGAGCGAGCCGAGCACGGCCTCCAGGGCGATCAGGTTGTCCTCGCGGTCGTCGACGAGCAGGATGCCCGCCGGGTCGCCGTATCCGATCATGACGCGGGCCCCGCAGGCCCCGTGGGTGTGCCGTCGCCGGACTCCGGGTCGAGCAGAGCGCAGGCCACGCTGAGCAGCCGGTCGACGTCCACCGGTTTGGGTACGTAGTCGTTGGCGCCGCAGGCGATGGACTTCTCGCGGTCGCCGGGCATGGCCTTGGCGGTGAGGGCGATGATCGGCAGACCGGCCCAGCAGGTGGTGCGGCGGATGGCCTCGATGGTCTCGTAGCCGTCCATCTCGGGCATCATGATGTCCATCAGGACCAGTGAGACATCGGGGTTGCGCTCCAGGGACTCGATGCCCTCGCGGCCGTTCTCGGCGTAGAGGACGGGCATGCCGACCCGCCCGAGGACATGGGTCAGGGCGAAGACGTTGCGGATGTCGTCGTCGACGATCAGCACCCGGTGGCCGGGCAGGACCCGGCCGGGCCGGCCGCCGCGCCACTCCTCCAGCTTGCTGGTGGTGGGCCAGCCGGGCTCCTGGTGGGGGAGGGCGTCCGCCGGCTGTGCGGCCTGCTCCGGTTCGTGCTCACCGGCCCGGTCGGGGTCGGCCGAGTACACCGCGGGGACGTACAGGGTGAAGGTCGAGCCCCGGCCCGGCTCGCTCTCGGCGACGATACGGCCGCCGAGCAGCCCGGCGATCTCACGGCTGATGGACAGGCCGAGCCCGGTGCCGCCGTACTTGCGGTTGGTGGTGCCGTCGGCCTGCTGGAAGGCCTCGAAGACGACCGGCAGCTTGTCGGGCGCGATGCCGATGCCGGTGTCCCTGACGGAGAAGGCGATCAGCTGCTCCTCGTCACCGGTGCCGCCGGCGGTGCCCTCGCAGTGGGAGACCCGCAGCTCCACCAGGCCCTGGGAGGTGAACTTGATGGCGTTCGACAGCAGGTTGCGCAGGATCTGCTGCACCCGCTGCTCGTCGGAGTACATCTCGCGCGGCACCCCCTCCCCGACGCAGACCTCGAAGGCCAGCCCCCGGTCGAGGGTGATGGGGCGGAAGGTGGCGTGGACGTAGTCCAGCAGCTTGATCAGCGGCAGCTTCTTGGGGCGTACGTCCATCCGGCCGGCCTCGATCTTGGACAGGTCGAGGATGTCGTTGATCAGCTGGAGCAGGTCGGAGCCGGAGCGGTGGATGGTGGTCGCGAACTGCACCTCCTGGTCCGACAGCCGGCCGTCGGGATTGTCGCCCAGCAGCCGGGCCAGGATGAGCAGCGAGTTCAGCGGGGTGCGCAGCTCGTGGGACATGTTGGCGAGGAACTCCGACTTGTACTGGGAGGAGATGGCCAGCAGGGCCGCCTTCTCCTCCAGCGCGGCGTTGCTGCGCTGCAACTCGGCCTGCTGGCGCTGGAGTTCGTCGGAGCGTTCCTGGAGCTGCGTCGCGAGCCGCTGGGACTCGCCGAGCAGTGACTCGGTACGGGAGTTGGCGATGATGGTGTTGATGGCGACGCCGATGGTGCTGACGAACTGGTCGAAGAAGGCCAGATGGACATCGGAGAAGCGGGAGAAGGAGGCCAGTTCGATGACGCCCAGCAGCTGGTCCTCGAAGAGGATCGGGATGATGACCACGCTGGCCGGCGCGGCCTCGCCGAGCCCCGAGCCGATGGTGATGTAGTCCGGCGGGGCCTCCTCCACCAGGATCCGCTTCTTCTCGATCGCCGCCTGCCGTACGAGGCCGTGGCCGGGCATGCCCGGGGTGTCGACGGTCGAGCTCTGCGCGGAGCCGTAACCGGCGATGAACGCCAGTCCCTTGTCCTCGGTCCGCTCGGTCTCGGCCAGGAAGAAGGCGCCGTACTGGGCGTTCACCAGGGGGGTCAGCTCGCGCAGGATCAGGTCGGCGACCTCCATCAGATCGCGGTGGCCCTGCATCAGCCCGGCGAGGCGGGCGAGGTTGGACTCCAGCCAGTCCTTGGCGCGGGTGGTCTCGCGGAGGTTGGACACCATCAGGTTGATGTTGTCCTTCAGCTCCGCCACCTCTCCCTGGGTCTCCACGCTGATGGAGCGGGACATGTCGCCCTGCGCGACGGCGGAGGCGACCTCGGCGATGGCACGGACCTGGGTGGTGAGGTTGGACGCTAGCTCGTTGACGTTGGTGGTGAGCCGCTTCCAGGTGCCGTAGACGCCCTCGACGCGGGCCTGGCCGCCGAGCCGGCCCTCGCTGCCGACCTCACGGGCCACCCGGGTCACCTCGGAGGAGAAGGAGGACAGGGTGTCGACCATCGTGTTGATGGCCGTCTTCAGTTCCAGGATCTCCCCGCGCGCGTCCACGTCGATCTTCTTCGACAGGTCGCCGTTGGCGACGGCGGTGGTGACCTGGGCGATGTTGCGGACCTGGGAGGTGAGGTTGTCGGCCATGAAGTTGACGTTGTCGGTCAGGTCCTTCCAGACCCCGCTGACGCCCAGCACCTGCGCCCGGCCGCCGAGCCGGCCCTCGGTGCCGACCTCGCGGGCCACCCGGGTCACCTCGTCGGCGAACGCGCGCAACTGGTCGACCATGGTGTTGACGGTGTCCTTGAGCTCCAGGATCTCGCCGCGCGCGTCGACCGTGATCTTCTTCGACAGGTCACCTTTGGCCACGGCGGTGGTGACCTGGGCGATGTTGCGGACCTGGGAGGTGAGGTCGGACGCCATGAAGTTGACGTTGTCGGTGAGCTCCTTCCACACCCCGCTGACGCCCCGGACCTGCGCCTGACCACCGAGATTGCCCTCGGTGCCGACCTCGCGGGCGACCCGGGTCACCTCGTCGGCGAAGGCCGACAACTGGTCGACCATGGTGTTGATGGTGGACTTCAGCTCCAGGATCTCGCCCTTGGCCTCGACGGTGATGGTCTTGCCCAGATCGCCCTGCGCGACCGCCGTCGCGACCTGGGCGATGTTGCGGACCTGGGAGGTGAGGTTGTCGGCCATGAAGTTGACGTTGTCCGTGAGGTCCTTCCAGACCCCGCTGACGCCCCGGACCTGTGCCCGGCCGCCCAGCTGGCCCTCGGTGCCGACCTCGCGGGCGACCCGGGTCACCTCGTCGGCGAACGCGGACAGCTGGTCGACCATCGTGTTGACGGTCGACTTGAGCTGGAGGATCTCGCCCTGCGCGTCGACCGTGATCTTCTGACTGAGGTCGCCGTTGGCGACGGCGGTGGTGACCTGGGCGATGTTGCGGACCTGGGAGGTGAGGTTGGACGCCATGAAGTTGACGTTGTCGGTGAGGTCCTTCCAGACCCCGCTGACGCCCCGGACCTGTGCCCGGCCGCCCAACTGGCCCTCGGTGCCGACCTCGCGGGCGACCCGGGTCACCTCGTCGGCGAAGGCCGACAGCTGGTCGACCATCGTGTTGACGGTCAGTTTCAGCTCCAGCAGCTCGCCGGTCGCCTCCACCGTGACCTGACGGGTCAGGTCACCGCGCGCCACCGCCGTCGTCACCACGGCGATGTCCCGCACCTGGGCGGTCAGCCGGGCTGCCATCGTGTTGACGGCCTCGGTGACATCGCGCCAACTGCCCGACAGACCCTGGACCTTCGCCCGGCCGCCCAGCCGTCCCTCGGTGCCCACCTCGCGGGCCACCCGGGTCACCTCGCCGGTGAACAGCGACAACTGGTCCACCATCCGGTTCACCGCCCGCCCGAGCCGCCGCAGATCACCGCGGAGCGGGCGGCTGCCGTCGTGCAGATCCACGCGCTGGGTCAGATCGCCGCCCGCGACCGCGTCGAGCACCCGGGTGGCGTTGGCCGCCGGGATGACCAGCGCGTCCATCAGGGTGTTGGCGGCCTGCACGTTCATCGCCCAGGAGCCCTGGCCGGGGCTGGGGGAGAGGCGTTCGTCGAGTCTGCCGTGGCGCACCACCTCGCGCCGCACCCGGGCCAGTTCGCCGGCGAAGTGCCGCTCCCGGGCCGTGATCTGGTGGAAGACCTCGGCCACTTCGGCCATCAGGCCCTCGTACGGGGCGTCGTGCGGGCCGTCGAGCCGGGCCCGGAAGTCCCCGTCGGCCAGGGCCCGCATGGCGGTCAGCAGCGGTCTCAGCCCGGGGACCGAGGGATCCTGCGGTGCTGCTGCGGCTTCGCCCCGTTGCCGTACTCGTGCGGAAGAAGGGGAATTAGGGGCGGGAACAGCCGATTTAAGAGCCATCACGGCCTTCTTTGGTGACTCGGTGCGTACGAGCGGGCTCAGTCTGTCACGCTGGCCCTGTCGCCAAGGGCGCAATGCCGGATCTGCTCAGGAGCCGCACAGTGGGGCCAGACTGCATGCCGCGCGAGTTCGTTTCCCGTACCAGCCTGCCCGGGAACCAGCTCGCGGCTTCCGCGTCGCGCAGGTTCGTGCGGGCCGCGCTCGCCGAGTGGGCCGTGCGGGAGGTATGGCCCACCGACGGCACGGGCGACCGGGTCGTGGACGACGCCGTGCTGCTCGTCAGCGAACTGGTGACCAACGCCGTGATCCACGCCGGTACGACCGCCGAGGTGCTGTGCCGCCTGGACGCGCCGCGGGCTCTGGTCATCGAGGTGTCCGACCACCACCCCGCGCGGATGGTCCGCAACCCCGTCGAAATGGAGCGTGAGGGGCGCGAGGGAGGGCGCGGGCTCCAGCTGGTCGCGGCCTTCTCGCAGGAGTGGGGGATCACCTACCGCCGCGACCTCAAGACCATCTGGTGCCGGCTCGCCCTCCCCGACGCGGACGCGGACGCCGACGCGGACGCCCATGCCCATGCCCACGCCCGGGAGAGCGGGGATCCGGCCGCCGCCGGGAAGGGGGGCGACCGCGGCTTCGCCCGTGACCTGCGCGCCGCCGAGATCCTCGCCCCCTCCCCGCAGCGCGCCTTCCGGCGGCACGACAGCGACTGGATCAGCCGCGGCTCGCTGTCCTTCCTCGCCGAGGCCTCCGACCTGCTCGCCGGCCAGCTCGACGAGGACCTGGTCGCCGCGCTCGCCGGCCAGCTCCTGGTGCCCCGGCTGGCCGACTGGTGCGCGGTCTGGCTCAACCCCGGGGGCCCCGGCCCCGGCGCCGACACCACCGAGCCCCGGCTTGCCCGCGTCTGGCACCTGTCCGAGAACCGCATCGACAACCTGCGCACGGCTCTGGAGAAGAACCCGCCGGCGTTCCCCGCCACCGCCGGCCGCGCCGGCGCGGTGCCCTGGCCGTGGCCCGCCACCGACGACCCCTTCGACCCCGGAGGCGCCGCGCTCGCCTGCCCGCTCATCGTCGGCGGCCGCTGCCACGGCACCCTGCTGCTGGGGCGTACCGGCCTCATGCGCATCCCCGACGAGGTCATCGGCCTCATCGAGGACTTCGCCCGGCGGGTGGCGCTGGCCGTCGGCACCGCCCGGCAGTACGCCCGCCAGGCCATGATCAGTCAGGTGCTCCAGCGCGGTCTGCTGCCCGCCACCATCGCGCGCATCCCCGGCATGGAGACCGCCATCGTCTACGAGCCCACCGGCGCCGATGTCGTCGGCGGCGACTTCTACGACCTCTTCCCGGCCGGCGGCGACCGCTGGTGCTTCGCCCTCGGCGACGTCCAGGGCAGCGGCCCCGAGGCGGCGGCCGTCACCGGGCTCGCCCGTCCGGTCATGCGGTTGCTCGCACGCGAGGGCTACAACGTCGCCGAGGTCCTGGACCGCCTCAACCGCGCCCTGGCCGACGAGGCCGCCGCGGCGGCCGCCGTCTCCCTCGGCGCCGAACCACCGCGGTTCCTGTCCCTGCTGTACGGCGAGATCGTCCCGTACCAGGCCGGCCGGGGCGCCCGCTGCACCCTCGCCAGCGCCGGGCACCCGCTGCCGCTGGTCCTGTCGGCCGCCGACGGCGCGGTACGGCCCGTCGCGGCCCCGCAGATACTCCTCGGCATCACCGACGACGCCCGGTACCTCAGCGAGTCCTTCGACCTCGCCCCCGGCGACACCCTGCTGTGCGTCACCGACGGCGTCACCGAGCGGCGCAACGGCAACCGCCAGTTCGACGACGACGACGGCCTCACCGCCGCGCTCGCCGCCTGCGCGGGACTGGGCGCGGTCGCCGTCGCCGAACGGATCCGGCGGGCCGTCCACGACTACGACGCCAGCCCGCCCGACGACGACCTGGCACTCCTCGTCCTCCAGGCGCAATGATCACCGGCCTCGTGCCGGACAATGGGTGACATGCCTTCCGTACTGCCTGACGGCGAGCCCCTGCCCGAGAACGGCGCGCTGCCGCCCGCCGCCCTCACCGGTGCCGGGGACCGCCCGCTCGGGTTCTATCTGCACGTCCCCTACTGCGCGACGCGGTGCGGGTACTGCGACTTCAACACCTACACCGCGAGCGAGCTGCGCGGCAGCGGCGGGGTGCTGGCCTCCCGCGACAACTACGCCGACACCCTGGTCGAGGAGATCCGCCTCGCGCGCAAGGTGCTCGGCGACGACCCGCGGGCCGTGCGGACCGTCTTCGTGGGCGGCGGCACACCGACCCTGCTCGCCGCGGACGACCTGGTGCGGATGCTGGCCGCGATCCGCGACGAGTTCGGGCTCGCCGACGACGCCGAGATCACCACCGAGGCCAACCCGGAGTCCGTGGACCCGGCCTATCTGTCCGCGCTGCGCGAGGGCGGGTTCAACCGCGTCTCCTTCGGCATGCAGAGCGCCCGGCAGCACGTCCTGCGGGTCCTGGACCGCCGGCACACCCCCGGCCGCCCCGAGGCCTGCGTCGCCGAGGCGCGGGCGGCGGGCTTCGACCACGTCAACCTCGACCTGATCTACGGCACCCCGGGGGAGACCGACGACGACTGGCGCGCCTCCCTGGACGCCGCGATCGGCGCCGGCCCGGACCATGTCTCCGCGTACGCCCTCATCGTGGAGGAGGGCACCCAGCTCGCCCGGCGCATCCGGCGCGGCGAGGTGCCCATGACCGACGACGACGTCCACGCCGACCGCTACCTCATCGCCGACGAGCGGCTGTCCGCCGCCGGTCTCGCCTGGTACGAGGTCTCCAACTGGGCGGCCTCCGAGGCCGGCCGCTGCCGCCACAACGAGCTCTACTGGCGCGGCGCCGACTGGTGGGGCGCGGGCCCCGGCGCCCACAGCCACGTGGGCGGCGTGCGGTGGTGGAACGTCAAGCACCCCGGTGCCTACGCCCAGGCCCTGGCCGAGGGCCGCACCCCCGGCGCCGGCCGCGAGGTCCTGGCGGACGAGGACCGCCGGGTCGAGCGCATCCTGCTGGAGCTGCGGCTCGTGGAGGGGTGCCCCCTGGACCTCCTCAAGCCGGCCGGCGCGGCCGCCGCGCAGCGGGCCGTAAGGGACGGCCTCCTGGAGAGTGCCCCTTACGCCCGGGGCAGCGCCGTCCTCACCCTGCGCGGCAGGCTGCTCGCCGACGCGGTCGTACGGGATCTCGTCGACTGACCCGCCGCGATCACTCCCCGGAGTGAACCCGTGCGGATCCGCGGTGCGGCTGCCTACGCTGTTCGTAGGCTGCTGCCGTACTTGCGGCGGCGGGAAGCGGAGGGCCACGGAGATGACCGCTGTGGATGACCGACTGATCACTGATGTCGCCGAGATCTTCGAGAACCTGGAGGTTCCCGAGGGTTTCAAGGCTGAGCTCCTCAGGGGGGACATCGTGATGATGGCGGGGCCCGACGTGGTCCACAACCGGATCGTCCGGTCCGTTCAGGACCAGATCCCTCACGACCGCTGGGAGCGCCTTCAGACCCAGGACATCTCCATCCCGGGCGAGAGCAGCGAGCCGCAGCCGGATCTTGTGGTGATGGAACTCGGTGCGTTCGACGGTCCCGGGCGGCTGATTCCGGCTCCTGCTGTCACGCTGCTGATGGAGGTCGTCTCCAAGAGCAGCGTCGACCGCGACTACGGCGAGAAGCGTTCCATCTATGCGGCGGGCCAGGTTCCCGTCTACCTGATCATCGACCCGATGGCGGCCCACTCCGTGGTGCTCACGGATCCGATCGGCAAGGGGGAGGACGCCGACTACCGGACGGAGCGGACGTTCAAGTTCGGTGCTCCCGTTCCGCTCGACCTGCTCGGCGTCAAGCTGGAGACCGCCGGGTTCCAGACCCTGCCCCCCGTCAAGAGGCACCGCCGGCCGTGACGAAGTCGATCAGTTCCTCCACCCGCCCCAGCAGGGCCGGCTCCAGGTCCTTGTAGCTGCGGACCGAGCCGAGGATCCGCTGCCAGGCGGCGCCGGTGTTCTCCGGCCAGCCCAGGGCCCGGCACACGCCGGTCTTCCAGTCCTGGCCGCGCGGCACCGACGGCCAGGCCGGGATCCCGACGGAGGAGGGCTTCACGGCCTCCCAGACGTCGATGTAGGGATGCCCGACGACCAGGACGTCGGCGCCCGTGACCCGGTCCGCGATACGGGACTCCTTGCTGCCCGGGACCAGGTGGTCGACCAGGACGCCGAGGCGGGCGTCCGGTGCGGGGGCGAACCCGGTCACGATCGCGGGGAGGTCGTCGACGCCCTCCAGGTACTCCACGACGACGCCCTCGATGCGCAGGTCGTCGCCCCAGACGCGCTCGACCAGCTCGGCGTCGTGACGGCCCTCGACGTAGATGCGCCCGGCGCGGGCGACCCGGGCCCGCGCACCGGGGACGGCGACCGAGCCCGAGGCGGTACGGGCCGGGGTGCGCGGGGCGCCGGGGGAGGGGCGGACGAGGGTGACGGCCTGGCCGTCGAGCAGGAAGCCGCGCGGGACCATGGGGAAGACGCGGTGCTTGCCGAACCGGTCCTCCAGGGTCACGGTCGGCCCCTCGGCGGACTTCTCGCAGCGCACGACGGCCCCGCAGAAGCCGGTGGCGGCCTCCTCGACGACCAGGCCGGGCTCGGCGGCGGCCTCGGGCGCGGGGGCGCTCTTCTTCCAGGGCGGGGTGAGGTCGGGACCGTAACTCCTGCTGCGCATGCGTCAGATCGTATCCAGTCGTATCTACGACACGCCGAAGCGCGCGGCCAGCGCGTCCCGCTGGGCGCGTACGAAACGTGCGTCGACCACGGCGCCGTGCCCGGGGACGTACCGGGCGTCCTCGCCGCCCAGCGCCAGCAGTTCGTCCAGGGTGCCGGGCCAGGCGCCGGGGGCGGCGTCGGGGCCGCACTGGGGGTCGCCGGACTCCTCGACGAGGTCGCCGCAGAAGACCACGGTGGGCCGGCCGGGGACGACGACCACCAGGTCGTGCGTGGTGTGGGCGGGTCCGGGGTGGACGAGGACGGCGGACCGGCCGCCGCCCAGGTCGAGCTCCAGCCGGCTGTCGACCGCTACGCCGGGGCGTACCAGGGCGTCGGCGGCCTCGGTGGCGGCGGCCGGGTCGGTGCCGTGCCGCACGGCGTCGGCGCGCAGCGCGAGGCGTTCGCGGGCGAGGTGGGCGCCGAGGGTGAGTTCGCCGTGGACCCGGACTCCGGCCGGGAAGGCGCCGGCCCCGAAGACGTGGTCGAAATGGCCGTGGGTGAGCGCGAGGTCGGTGACGGGCCGGCCGCCGGTGAGGACGGTGGCCTGGTCGCGCAGTTCGGCCCCCTCGGCGAGGGTGGACCCGGTGTCGATCATGAGCACGGCCCGGTCACCGATCACGACGCCGATGGTCACGTCGAGGAACGGAAGCCGCCGCCGGACCACCCCCGGGGCGAGCCGTTCCCACACGTCGGGCATGTCCACACCATGACCGTACCGGGCCCGGAGAGCGGCCGCCCTTGCCGGGGTCTTGCTACCGCGCCGTACACTGGCTGCGGGGAAGCTGGCACTCGTCCGACATGAGTGCCAAAGTGCCAAGGGCGTCACAAGGGACCCGAGACTGGAGGTGCGCGCTGATGCTCAGTGAACGGCGGCTCGAAGTACTGCGCGCCATCGTCCAGGACTACGTCGGCACCGAGGAGCCGGTGGGCTCCAAGGCGCTGACCGAGCGGCACAGCCTCGGGGTGTCGCCGGCCACGGTCCGCAACGACATGGCGGTGCTGGAGGAGGAGGGTTACATCCACCAGCCCCACACCAGCGCCGGCCGGGTGCCCACCGACAAGGGGTACCGGCTCTTCGTCGACAAGCTCGCGGGGGTCAAGCCGCTGTCGGTGGCCGAGCGCCGCGCGATCCAGAACTTCCTGGACAGCGCGGTCGACCTCGACGACGTCGTGGCCCGTACGGTGCGGCTGCTGGCGCAGCTGACCCGGCAGGTCGCGGTGGTGCAGTACCCGTCGCTGACCCGCTCCACCGTCCGTCATGTCGAGCTGCTGGCGCTGGCCCCGGCCCGCATCATGCTGGTGCTGATCACGGACACCGGGCGGGTCGAGCAGCGGCTCGTGGACTGTCCGGTGCCGGTCGGCGAGACCGTGCTGGCGGACCTGCGGGCCCGGCTCAACAGCCGGGCGGCGGGCCGTCGCTTCGCGGACGTGCCGCAGCTGGTGGCGGACCTGCCGGAGAGCTTCGAGAAGGACGACCGGCCGGCGGTCTCGATCGTGCTGGCCACCTTGCTGGAGACGCTGGTCGAGAAGACCGAGGAGCGGATCATGCTCGGCGGCACCGCGAACCTGACCCGCTTCAACCACGACTTCCCGCTGACCATCCGCCCCGTGCTGGAGGCGCTGGAGGAGCAGATGGTGCTTCTCAAACTGCTCGGCGAACAGGACTCGGGCATGACCGTACGAATCGGTCACGAGAACTTCCATGAAGGCCTCAACTCCACATCGGTCGTCGCCGTCGGCTACGGTTCGGGCGACGAGGCGGTGGCAAAACTCGGCGTGGTCGGACCGACCCGCATGGACTACCCCGGAACGATGGGAGCGGTACGCGCAGTGGCACGTTACGTCGGACAGATCCTGGCGGAGTCGTAAGTGGCGACGGACTACTACGCCGTCCTGGGTGTGCGCCGCGACGCGGGCCAGGACGAGATCAAGAAGGCATTCCGCCGGCTCGCGCGCGAACTGCACCCGGACGTGAATCCGGATCCGAAGACCCAGGAGCGGTTCAAGGAGATCAACGCCGCTTACGAGGTGCTCTCGGACCCGCAGAAGAAGCAGGTCTACGACCTCGGCGGCGACCCCCTGTCGGCGGCCGGCGGCGGTGGCGGCGCGGGTGGCTTCGGCGCGGGCTTCGGCAACTTCAGCGACATCATGGACGCGTTCTTCGGGCAGGCCTCGCAGCGCGGTCCGCGCTCGCGGACCCGGCGCGGCCAGGACGCGATGATCCGGCTGGAGATCGAGCTCGACGAGGCGGCCTTCGGGACCACCAAGGACATCCAGGTCGACACGGCTGTGACCTGCGGCACGTGTTCGGGCGAGGGTGCGGCTCCGGGCACCACCGCCCAGACCTGCGACATGTGCCGCGGCCGGGGTGAGGTGTCCCAGGTCACGCGGTCCTTCCTCGGCCAGGTCATGACCTCCCGTCCCTGCCCGCAGTGCCAGGGCTTCGGCACCGTGGTGCCCACCCCCTGCCCCGAGTGCGCGGGCGACGGGCGGGTACGGTCCCGGCGCACCCTCACCGTGAAGATCCCGGCCGGTGTCGACAACGGCACGCGGATCCAGCTGGCGGGCGAGGGCGAGGTCGGCCCGGGCGGCGGCCCGGCCGGTGATCTGTACGTCGAGATCCGTGAGTTGCCGCACCCGGTCTTCCAGCGGCGCGGTGACGACCTGCACTGCACGGTCACCCTGCCGATGACGGCCGCGGCGCTGGGCACCAAGTGTCCGCTGGAGACCCTCGACGGGCTGGAGGAGATCGACGTCCGGCCCGGCACCCAGTCCGGCCAGTCGATCCCGCTGCACCAGCGCGGCATCACCCACCTGCGGGGCGGCGGCCGCGGGGATCTCATCGTCCATGTCGAGGTCCGCACCCCCGACAAGCTGGACCCGGACCAGGAGGAGCTGCTGCGGCGGCTGGCGAAGCTGCGCGGCGACGAGCGGCCGCTGGGCCAGTTCCAGCCGGGCCAGCAGGGGCTCTTCTCCCGGCTGAAGGACGCGTTCAACGGCCGCTGACGGTTCCGCCGGCCAGGGCCGCGCGACCCCCTGACAGCCGCTGCCCGGGCCAGCGGCTGTCAGGGGGTCGTGAAACGATGGCGTCATGCCCGCCCTGACCGATCTTTTCAGGTACCCCGTCGTCCAGGCGCCCATGGCCGGTGGCGCGTCCACGCCCAGACTCGCCGCCGCCGTGAGCGAGGCCGGAGGGCTGGGCTTCCTCGCCGCCGGCTACAAGACGCCGGTGGCGATGTACGAGGAGATCAAGCAGGTCCGCAGTCTCACCAGAAACGCGTACGGCATGAATCTGTTCATGCCGCAGCCCGCGACCGCCGATCCGTCCGCCGTCGAGTGCTACGCCGAGCAGCTGGCCGGTGAGGCCGCCTGGTACGACACCCCGCTCGGCGACCCGGACTCGGGCAGTGACGACGCGTACGAGGCCAAGGTCTCGATCCTGATCGACAACCCGGTGCCGGTGGTGAGCTTCACCTTCGGCTGTCCGGCGCGCGCGACGCTGGCCGCGCTGAACGCCGTCGGCACCGTCACCGTGATCACCGTCACCTCCGCCGCCGAGGCGCTGGCGGCGCAGCGGGCGGGCGCCGACGCGGTGTGCGTGCAGGGCATCGAGGCCGGCGGCCACCAGGGCACCCACCGTGACGACCCCGAGCTGGACTGCGCCGGGGTGGGCCTGCTGGCGCTCGTTCCGCAGGTGCGGGAGGCCGTGCCGGGGCTGCCGGTCATCGCGACCGGCGGGCTGATGCGCGGAGACCAGATCGCCTCGGTCCTGGCGGTGGGCGCGGACGCGGCGCAGCTGGGCACCGCGTTCCTGGTCTGCCCGGAGTCGGGGGCCAACGCCCTGCACAAGCGGGCCGTCACCGACCCCGTCTTCACCCACACCGAGCTCACCCGGGCGTTCTCCGGGCGGCCCGCCCGGGGCCTGGTCAACCGCTTCATGCGCGAGCACGGCCCGTACGCCCCGGCCGCCTACCCCCAGGTCCACCACCTCACCTCGCCGCTGCGCAAGGCCGCCGCCGCGGCCGGCGACCCCCAGGCCATGTCCCTGTGGGCCGGACAGGGCCACCGGCTGGCCCGGCAGGTGCCCGCCGGTGAGCTCGTCGGGATTCTGGCCGCCGAGCTCGACGCCACCCGGGCCGCCCTGTGACCGCCCCCGTCTTCATCGCCGACCCCGGCCGGCCGCTGGCGGTCGGGCGGGCCGTCCTCACCGGGGCGGAGGGCCGGCACGCCGTCTCGGTACGCCGCCTGCGGGCCGGCGAGGACATCGTGCTGACCGACGGCGAGGGCATCGGCGGGTACGGCCGGGTCGTGGCGGTCGAGGGCAAGGACCGGCTGGAGGCCGACGTGACGGAGATCCGGGCCGAGCCCGCGCCCCGGCCGCGGATCACCGTCGTCCAGGCCCTCCCCAAGGGCGACCGCGGTGAACTGGCCGTCGAGACCATGACCGAGACCGGCGTCGACGCGATCGTCCCCTGGGCCGCCTCCCGTTGTGTCACCCAGTGGCGTGCCGAGCGCGGTGCCAAGGCCCTCGCCAAGTGGCGCTCCACCGCCCGCGAGGCCGCCAAGCAGTCCCGTCGGCTCCGCTTTCCGGAGGTGACCGAGCTCATGACGACCCGTCAGGTCGCCGTGCTGCTCGGCTCGGCCGCCTTCGCCGCCGTGCTGCACGAGGAGGGTTCGCAGCCGCTGGCCTGCGCGCCCCTCCCGGACGAGGGCGACCTCGTCCTCGTCGTCGGCCCCGAGGGCGGCGTCGCCCCGGACGAACTGGACGCCTTCGCGGCGGCCGGGGCCAAGCCGTACCGCCTGGGGGCCACGGTGCTGCGTACGTCCACGGCGGGTGTCGCGGCGACGGCCCTGCTGCTCGGGCGGACAGGACGTTGGGGCTGAAGTCGGGGCTGAAAAGGGCAACGCCGCGGCGGGGAGGCCGAGTCGGGCCGTCCCGCGTGGCAGTGTCACGGCCATGCAGACCCTTGAGGCGGCCCTTCGACCGGCCGTCGACGCCTACCGTACGTGCGAGTTCACCACCCTGGGCCGTGACGGCACCCCCCTGACCTGGCCGACCGCGTTCCACCGCCGTGAGGACGGCACGCTGCTGGTGACCACCTCCCTGGCGTTCGCGCGCAAGGCGCTCAACGTCCGCCGGGACGGGCGGGTCGCCCTGCTCTTCTCCGACCCGACGGGCAGTGGTCTGACCGACCCGCCGCAGATCCTGGTCACGGGCACCGCGACCTGCCCCGAGGAGATCGTCACCGGCCCGGCGGGCGACGAGGAGTACTGGTCCATGCTCTTCGAACGCCAGCCGGACAGCCGCAAGTACGTGGACCCGCCGGCCCGCTGGCTCATGGACTGGTACTACATGCGGCTGCTCATCACCGTCACCCCCGGCCAGGTCCGCACCCTGCCCCCGCTGTCGCAGCTGCCGCCCGCCGCGGCGCCCGCCACCGCCGCCGAGCCCGCCACCGCCGCGGCGCCCGCCGCGCTCCTGGGAGCGGAACTGCTGGCCGCCTTCCCCAGCGCGGTCCTGGGTGCCCGCGACCCCTCCGGCGCCCCGCTGCTGATGCGCACCCGCACCACCGCCACCCCCGACGGCCACACCGTGGACATCCCCGAGGGCCACCTCGTCGCGCCGGGCCCCGCCAGCCTTCTCGTCCACCGCCACGACGACCGTCTCGCCGGGCTGCGCAACGCCCTCGTGCGCGGCGAACTCCACGCCGACGGCGGCCGCTGGCTGCTGACCCCCGCCAAGGTGGTCGAGCCCGCCGGCTCCGGCCGCCCCCGCGACATGATCGCCACCCTGCGCGACGCCCGCCGCGCCACCCGGTCCTACCTGGACCGCCGCGGCCTGCCCCGCCCCCGGATCCAGTGGGCCGAACTCAAGGCCCTGGCCGTGGCGGCGGCGCTCCGGCCGGGCGGCACGGAGTCACCCACCTCAGGGGAATTGTGATCCAAAGGCATCGCCGGTGTGCCCGGCGGGTGGTTAATGTGACGGCGTGACACAGCCGCAGCTTCAGCCCTCGTACCTCCGCTTTCCGCACCTCCACGGCGATTTGATCACCTTCACGGCCGAGGACGACGTCTGGGCGGCGCCGCTCGGCGGCGGTGGCCGCGCCTGGCGGGTCAGTGCCGACAACGTGCCGGTCGACCATCCACGGATCTCACCGGACGGACAGTGGATCGCCTGGACCTCGCTGCGCGACGGCGCACCGGAGGCGCATGTGGCCCCCGTCGACGGCGGCCCCTCGAAACGGCTGACGCACTGGGGGAGTTGGAAGACCTCGGTGCGGGGCTGGACCGCGGACGGCGAGGTCGTGGCGATCAGCACGTACGGGCAGGCGTCGCTGCGGCGCAGCTGGGCGCGGGCGGTGCCGCTGGACGGCGGACCGGGCCGGGTACTGCCCTACGGCCCGGTGGGGGACGTGGCGTTCGGCCCGGACCGCGCGGTGGTGCTGCTCTCGGCCGGCATGAACCGGGAGGCCGCCTGGTGGAAGCGCTACCGGGGCGGGACGGCCGGCAAACTGTGGATCGACCGGTCCGGGGACGGCGAGTTCGAGCGGCTGCACGCCGGGCTGGACGGCAACCTGGAGTGCCCGGTCTGGGTCGGCGGGCGGATCGCCTTCCTGTCCGACCACGAAGGGGTCGGGGCGCTCTACTCCAGCCTCCCGGACGGCACCGACCTGCGCCGCCACACACCCGTCGGCGGCTTCTACGCCCGGCACGCGGCGACCGACGGCACCCGGGTCGCGTACACCTCGGCCGGTGAGGTCCACCTGCTGGACGACCTGGACGGCGCGGAGCCCCGGCGGCTCGACGTCCGGCTCGGCGGGCAGCGCACCGACCTCCAGCCGCACCCCGTCCACGCCGCGCACCACCTCGGCGGGGCGCGGCCGGACCACACCGGGCGGGGCAGCGCCGTCGAGGTGCGGGGCACGACGCACTGGGTGACGCACCGCGGCGGCCCGGCGAGGGCCCTGGCGGCGGAGCCGGGCGTGCGGACTCGGCTGCCGCGGGTCTTCGGCGGCGAGGGCGACCAGCAGGTGGTCTGGGTGACCGACGCGGAGGGCGAGGACGCCCTGGAGATCGCACCGGCGGCGGGGCGAGCGCCCGGCGCCGCGCCGCGCAGACTGGCGGCGGGCCGGCTCGGCCGCGTCCTGGGGCTGACGGTCTCGCCCGACGGGCACCGGATCGCCGTGGCCTCGCACGACGGGCGGATCCTGCTCGTGGAGACCCAGACCGGCGAGGTCAGGACGGTCGCCACCAGCGAGCACGGACACGCCACCGGCCTGGCCTTCTCGCCCGACTCCGCCTGGCTCGCCTGGTCGCACCCCGGGCCGTCGCCGCTGCGCGGCCTCAAGCTGGCCGCCACCTCCGACCTCACCACCATCGACGCCACCCCGCTGCGCTTCAACGACTTCTCGCCCGCCTTCACCTCCGACGGCAAGCACCTTGCGTTTTTGTCCGAGCGGGCCTTCGACCCGGTCTACGACGAGCACGTCTTCGACCTGGCCTTCCTCGGTGCCTGCCGCCCGCACCTGATCACCCTGGCCGCCACCACGCCCTCGCCCTTCGGTCCGCAGCGGCACGGCCGGCCCGTCGATCCGTCCGCCGACGACGACAAGAACAAGGAGGGGGCCGACAGCAAGCCGGAGGGGGACACCCCGAAGAAGGACGCCCCGGCCGCCACCAGGGTCGACGCCGAGGGTCTCGCCGACCGGATCGTGCCCTTCCCCGTCGAGGCGGCCCGCTACTCGACGCTGCGCACCGCCAAGGACGGCGTGCTGTGGCTGCGCCACCCGCTGCGCGGCGTCCTGGGCACCGGCCTGGCCACGCCCGACGCCGAACCGCCCGCCACCACGCTGGAGCGCTACGACCTCAAGCAGCTGCGGATGGAGGAGATCGCCGACGACGCCGACGACTTCTCCGTCAGCGGCGACGGCAACAAGGTGCTCATCACCTCCGGGCACCGGCTGCGGGTCGCCTCCGCCGACCACAAGTCCACGCCGTCCGAGGACGATTCGGACTCCAACGTCACCGTCGACCTGTCGCGGATCCGCCTGACCGTCCAGCCGCAGGCCGAGTGGCGCCAGATGTACGACGAGGCCCACCGCCTGATGCGGGACAACTTCTGGCGCGCCGACATGGGCGGCGTCGACTGGGACGGGGTGCGCGAGCGCTACCGGCCCGTCCTGGACCGGGTCGCCACCCACGACGACCTCGTCGACCTGCTCTGGGAGGTCGCCGGTGAACTCGGCACCTCGCACGCCTATGTCACACCCGCCGGCGGCCACGGCGACTCCCTGCACCGGCAGGGGCTGCTCGGCGCCGACATCTCCCGTGACGCGGACGGAGTCTGGCGCGTCGACCGGGTCCTGCCCTCCGAGACCTCCGACCCCCGCGCCCGCTCCCCGCTCGCCGCGCCCGGGGTGGCGGTACGGGCGGGAGACGCCCTGCTCGCCGTCGACGGCCGCCCTGTCGACCCGGTCACCGGCCCCGGCCCGCTGCTGGTGGGCACCGCCCGTAAGCCCGTCGAGCTGACCGTCGGCCGGGAACCTGGCGGCGTACGGCACGTGGTGGTGGTGCCCGTCGCCGACGAGGAGCCGCTGCGTTACCACGCCTGGGTCGCCGACCGCCGGGCGTACGTCCACGAGCGCTCGGGCGGCCGGCTGGGCTACCTCCACGTCCCCGACATGGTCGGCTCCGGCTGGGCCCAGCTCCACCGTGACCTGCGGGTCGAGGTGGCGCGCGAGGGCCTGGTGGTCGACGTGCGCGAGAACCGCGGCGGTCACACCTCGCAGCTCGTGGTGGAGAAGCTGGCCCGCCGCATCGTGGGCTGGGACCTGCCGCGCGGCCTGCCCGCCCTCAGCTACCCGATGGACGCGCCGCGCGGCCCGGTGGTGGCCGTGGCCAACGAGCACTCCGGGTCCGACGGCGACATCGTCAACGCGGCCATCAAGGCGCTGGGCATCGGCCCGGTGGTCGGTACCCGGACCTGGGGCGGCGTCATCGGCATCGACTCCCGCTACCACCTGGTGGACGGCACCCTGGTCACCCAGCCCAAGTACGCCTTCTGGCTGGAGGGCCAGGGATGGGACGTCGAGAACCACGGCGTCGACCCCGATGTCGAGGTTCCGCACACCCCGCAGGACTGGGTGGCCGGGCGCGATCCCCAGCTCGACACGGCCGTCGCCCTCGCCCTGGACGCCCTCGCGGAGCAGCCCGCGAAGACGCCGCCGCCCCTGCCGTAGAAGCGGCCCGCGGCCGGGCGTGAGGCGCGGGCGTGAGGCGGGGCCGTGAGGCGCGGGCGTGAGGCGGGGCCGGCCTCCCCCTCCGTGCCTCGCGGGCCGGCCCCGGCAATGAGGATCAGGCCCAGGAGGTGTACCTAGCAAGGGCTGCCGGCTGCTTTAGGTATACCGATCTTTGACCGGTCGCCCGGCAGCCCGGTGGGGCGGAGGGAGACTCGGGGGGTGCCGGACACCCTGGACCTGGACCACGACCGAGCGACCGACGTCGCGGAGCTGCTGCGGGAAACCCGCCTGCTGACGATCACCGGCATGGCCGGGGTCGGGAAGTCACGGCTGGCCGCGGAGGCCGTCAGGTACACCGGGCTGCCGGTGTTCGGGCGGGATCTGACCGGCTGCCGGGTGCCGGGCCTGCTGCCGCAGGCGGTGGCAGGGGTGCTGGGGCTCGCGCGCTACACGGATCTGCCCCCCGCCGAGGCCCTGGTCCGTGCGCTCACCAGCCGCGAGGCCCTGCTGGTGCTCGACACCACCGATCATCTGCCACTGGCCTGCGCCGAGTTGGCGCAGTACCTGCTCGACGCCGCCCCGGGGCTGCGGATCCTGACCACCGGCCGCCGCACCCTCGGTCTGGAGGGGGAGCGGGTCGTACGGCTGCGCCCGCTGCGGCAGGACCGCGCGGTACGGCTGCTGATGCGCAGGGCGGCGGCGTACGGGGCGGTGCTGCCGGAGTACATGGCGCTGCGGGTCTGCGCCTGCCTGGACGGGGATCCGCTGAGCATCGAGCTGGCGGCGCGCCGGCTGCGGCACATGTCGGGGAAACGGCTGTCGGAGCGGCTGAGCGTGCCGGGGGAGCGCTTCGCGCTGCTGACCGACGGACCGGTGGAGCCGCTGCGGCACCGCACGCTGCGGGCCGCGATCGGCTGGAGCCATGAGCTGTGCTCCCGGGGCGAACGGCTGCTGTGGGCACGGCTGTCGGCCCTCCCCGGGGAGTTCGTGGCGGAGCAGGCCGAGCTGCTGTTCCCCGGCGGCGCGCGGTGCGCGGACCTGGAGGCGGCGTCGGTCCTGGTCCGGGGCGCCTACGGAGGCCTGGTGCTGCCGCTCGCCCACCGCGAGTACGGCGCGGACTGGCCGGCGCAGCTCGGTCAGTGCGGTGATCAGGTGTCCGTAAAACCATGTAATCACCGTACGTATGCAGCAACTGACGTAGTTTCACCGATACCGCCCACGGCTTCCCGGGAGGAGTGATCCAATCGACCGGTGCCGATAACGGGGGGTCAGCGCGTGCGGATCAGGCTGACAGTGGCGGTTCTCTTCACGGCGGTCCTGGCGGCCGGATGCGGGAGCGGCGGCGGTGGTGATTCCGATGCGAAGGCGTCGGGTTCATCGTCGGCGTCGGCGTCGGCGTTGCCGTCGGCGACGGCCTCCGGGTCGGCGGCCGCGTCAGGGGCGCCCGCCGAGCCGCTCGGCGCGGCCCGGCTGAAGTCCGCCGCGCTGTCGGGCGGTGACGTGGACGGCTTCCAAATCGCCGCCTTCCCCGCGAAGCCCGACGGCGGCGGCACCGCCCGGCCCGCGGCCTGCCAGCCGCTGGAGAACATGCGCACCGCCTCCCCCGCCCCGCACCCCGAGACGTTCGTCGGCCTCCTCGCCTACGCCGCCTCGGGCCCCGCGGCCGGCTCCGCCACCACGGTCGGCCTCATGGCCTACGAGCAGTCCGACGCCGAGGGCGTCCTCGACGGCCTGCGCACCGCCCTCGGGAAGTGCACCGCCTGGGAGGGCGGCGTGCCGGCCCGCACCACCGCCAAGGCCGCCACCGCCCCCGACGCGGGCGACGACGCCGTTGCCTTCCGGCTGCGGACCGAGGGGGACAGCGCGGACGACTTCGTGGTCGTGCGCAGCGGTGCCACCGTCGTCCTGTTCTGCACCGTGAGCGGCACCGGCTCCTCGGCCGACGTACCGGACGCACTGGTCTCCGCGCAGATCAAGAAGCTGGAGAAGGCCCAGGCCCCGTCCTGAACGGCGCCCTGCGCCCGCGGGGCGGGCGAGGCGGCACGGGACGCACTCGTCTAGGCTGCGCTGCGTAAAGCGAGTCAGCCGAGGGAAGGTGCGGCACCATGGCGGGAGAACCGCAGGCCGACTGCCTGTTCTGCAAGATCGTGGAGGGTGGTATCCCCGCGACCGTCGTGCGCGAGACCGACACGACGGTGGCGTTCCGCGACATCAACCCCCAGGCCCCGACGCATGTCCTGGTCATTCCCAAGGCGCACTACCGGGACGCGGCCGCCCTCGCCGCCGCCGATCCGCGGCTGACGGCGGACGTGCTGCGCGAGACGGGTGAGGTCGCCGCCCAGGAGAAGATCGACGCGACCGGCTACCGGGTGGTCTTCAACACCGGTTCCGGCGCCGGGCAGACCGTCTTCCACGCGCACGCGCACGTCCTGGGCGGCCGCGGCCTCTCCTGGCCGCCCGGATAGGACCGGGAGACCGCGCCGATGTCCGCACGTGAACTGGTGGTGCTCGGCACGGCCAGCCAGGTGCCCACCCGGCACCGCAACCACAACGGGTACTTCCTGCGCTGGGACGCCGAGGGCATCCTCTTCGACCCCGGCGAGGGCACCCAGCGTCAGATGCTGCGGGCCGGGGTGGCCGCGCACGACCTGACGCGGCTGTGCGTCACGCACTTCCACGGCGACCACAGCCTGGGTCTGGCCGGGGTGATCCAGCGGATCAACCTCGACCGGGTCCCGCACCCGGTCGCCGCCCACTACCCGGCCTCCGGGCAGCACTTCTTCGACCGGCTGCGCTACGCGACCGCCTACCGCGAGACCGTCGAGCTGGCCGAGGAACCGGTGAGCGGCGAAGGCACGGTCCTCGCGGACACTCCGGCCTTCCGGCTGGAGGCGCGCAGGCTGTCGCACCCGGTGGAGTCCTACGGCTACCGCCTGACCGAACCGGACGGCCGGCGCATGATCCCGGAGCGGCTCGCCGCGCACGGCATCGCCGGCCCGGACGTCGGCCGGCTCAGGCACGAGGGCGCGCTGAACGGCGTCACCCTGGACGAGGTCAGCGAGCCCCGCCCCGGGCAGCGGTTCGCCTTCGTGATGGACACCCGGCTGTGCGACGGGGTGCATGCCCTCGCCGAGGGTGCCGACCTGCTCGTCATCGAGTCGACCTTCCTCGACCAGGACGCCGGACTCGCCGCCGACCACGGACATCTGACGGCAGGTCAGGCCGCCCGGGTCGCGGCCGAGGGGGGCGTGCGGCACCTGGTCCTCACGCACTTCTCGCAGCGCTACACCGACCCGGACGACTTCGGGCGCCAGGCCCGCGAGGCCGGGTTCACCGGTGAACTGACCGTGGCACAGGACCTCGTACGGGTTCCTGTGCCACGGCGTGCGAAGAGCTGAGCGTCAGTGGACGGGCGTCAGTGGACGGGCGTCAGTGGACCGGGTTCCACCCGTCGGTGCCGGCCAGGAACTTCTTCGCGGTGTAGTCCGCCGCCTGCGAGGCGGTGAGCTGCGGGCGGTTGGCGTTGACCGTGGCGCCGTCGCCGGTGTTGGCGTACTCGAAGAAGCGCGCGGACTTCCAGGAGTAGCCGCTCATGTCGGTCCAGGGCGCGGCGATCCTGACGGCGGCCGGCAGGACGGTGTCGCGGATGACGGTCTGGCCGACCGCGTCGGAGGTCGGGTGCCAGGGACGCCCGAGGGAGAAGGTGTTGGCCTGGGCGGAGCTGGAGATCTTGCTCCCGGTGATCAGGATGCCGTACTTCTTGGCGGAGGTCGTGTTCGGCGCCGTCAGGTAGCCGTTGTTGCCGCCGGCGGCCGCCCCGCGGTCGCGCAGGGAGATGTTGACGCGGTCGTAGACGGCGGTGGCGTTGCCGAAGAGGAAGTCGACGTCACCGGCGATGAAGCTGCTGTAGAAGTACTGGCGGTACTGACCGGTCGCGGACGGCGCCCAGTTGAGGATCGTGTCCTGGTGGCCGATGAACCGGTCGTTGGTGAACACCTGCCGGTCGCCCTGGGCGTAGAGCGCCACGGCCTGGGTGTCGGTGATCTCCGGGTGCGCCGCCCTCTCCCAGGTGTTCTGGATGGTGACGCCGGTGACGGTCAGGTCGTTGGCGGAGAAGGTCGCGGTGGCGCTGCCCGTGGTGCCGTAGGTCGTCCCGTCGGCCTTCTTCGTCCCCGAGGCCCTGTCGTAGGTGATGACGACGTCCTCGGCGTTGCCGGTGGCGCCCTTGATCGTCAGGCCCTTCTTGCCGCTCGGGACGGTGACGACCTCCTTGTACGTGCCCTTGGCGATCGAGATCGTGTCCCCGGCGGCCGAGGCGTCGACCGCGGCCTGGACGGTCTTGTACGTGCCGGAGGTGCCGACGGTGAGGGTGCTGCCGGCCGAGGCCTTGGTGGTGGCGGTGGTGGTGGCCGTCGCCTTCGTGGCGGAGGCGCTGGCTGTCGTGGCTGTCGTGGACGTCGCGGACGTCGCGGACGTCGTACCGGAGGAGGTGAGCACGCCCGCGCCCGTGGTGGTCGCCAGCGTGGCCGGCAGGTTCTTGGCCGAGGACTCCAGGCCCGCCTGCAGGGTCGGCGTCCAGTTGGCGGTCGTCCCGACCCGCTTGGAGGAGCTCACCGAGGCGTTGTAGACGGCGGCCAGATCGGTCGTGGTGCCGTCGACGAGGTTGCCGCTGCCCGCGACGGTGCCGGTGCCGTCACCGCTGAGGAGCTGCGAGGCCTTGCGGTCGGCGGAGAGCTTCCAGTAGTTGTTCTGCAGCACGACCTGGGCGCCTGCCCGGGAGTTGACGGTGTAGCTGTGGGCGTAGCCGTTCAGCTTCGTCGTGTCGTAGTAGTTGTTGTAGATGTTGACCTGGCCGACGCGGGTCAGCGGGGCGCGCTGCACGATCCCGGCGTACACGTTGTGGTGGATCGAGACCCGCAGCTTGCTCGCGTTGTCGGTGTCGCTGCTGCCGATCAGCGTCGTCTTGTCGTGGTTGGTGAAACGATTCCGCTCCACCGTCACCAGATCCGAGCCCTGGGTGATGTCGAGCGCGCCGTCGTGCACCTGGTACTCGCGGTCGAAGTAGGTCTTCTCGGCGCTGTCGAGCGTCGGGCCGTCGGTGAAGGTGTTGTGGTCGGCCCAGACATGGGTCGCGCCGCGCAGGGTGATCGCGTCGTACGCGGAGTTCCAGTTGCCCGTCGAGCCGTCCGTGGGGTCCCACTGCGGGAAGCAGTCCTCGGGGCTCTTCACCGTCAGGTTCCGGACGATGACGTTGTCGGCGTTCTTCAGCAGCAGGCTGCCACCGAGAATCGTGGCGCCGCTGCCGGGCACACCCACGATGGTGGTGTTCGACGGCACGGTGAACGCGATGCTCTTCGCCTGCTTGGCCTGCGCGGCGGCGCGGGCGGTCTCCTGGGTGCCGGACGGCACCTTGGAACGGCCCCAGACCGACGGGTCGTAGGCCTTGAGATAGGCCGCCAGGCTGTATCCGGTACCCGAGGCGTAGCTGTCGCAACTGCCGGTGTCCGCGGTGATCGTGCCCTTGACCTGGATGATCTTCGCGGTGGTGTTCGTGGAGCTGCCGAGCGCGGCCACCAGCTGGGCCCTGGTCGACACCGTGAAGACATGCGCCGAGTCGGCCGTCGAGCCGCCGGTCGTGCCGGTGCCGCTGGCCGCCCAGCCGTCCTTGGCGGGCAGCACCTGGTGGGCGAGGTCGGTCGCGGCGTTCGCCTGCATGACGAACGGGATCGCGCCGAGTCCGGCGGCGGCCACGGCTGCGGTGGCGACCAGAGCGGTACGCCGGCTGCGGAGAGACCGGCGGTGGGTGGGGGATGCCACGGAGTTGCGTCCTAACGGGGGAGTGGAGCGATCTTCTTACCCACCAGTAGTCGCCGCACGCGGAAAGGTTGCCGCCCACCGGTACCTTTGTCCGATGTCAACCCATCGTCCGGCCCCGGCCCCGGCCCCGGCCCCCGTCCCCAAGGCCGAACTGCACCTGCACATCGAAGGCACCCTCGAACCCGAACTCGCCTTCGCCCTCGCAGCGCGCAACGGCGTGGAACTGCCCTACGCCGGTACCGAGGAGCTGCGCACCGCGTACTCCTTCTCGGACCTGCAGTCCTTCCTGGACCTGTACTACGCCCTGATGGCCGTGCTGCGCACCGAGCAGGACTTCGCCGACCTCGCGGACGCGTACCTCGCCCGAGCCGCGGCCCAGGGCGTCCGGCACGCCGAGATCTTCTTCGATCCGCAGGCGCACACCGCGCGCGGGGTCGAGATCGGCACCGTCATCGAAGGCCTGGGCCGCGCCCTGGACCGCGGCCAGGAGCGGCACGGCGTCAGCACCCGGCTGATCATGTGCTTCCTGCGCGACGAGTCCGCCGAGTCGGCCATGGAGACCTTCGAGGCCGCCCGCCCCTGGTTCGGCCGTATCGCCGCCGTCGGCCTGGACTCCGCCGAGGTCGGCAACCCGCCGTCGAAGTTCCGCGAGGTCTACGCGGCCGCCGCCGAGGCCGGACTGCGCCGGGTCGCCCACGCAGGTGAGGAGGGTCCGCCCGAGTACATCCGGGAGGCCCTGGACGTGCTGGGCGTCGAGCGCGTCGACCACGGCATCCGCTGCGTGGAGGACCCGGCCCTGGTCGACCGGCTGGTCCGCGAGCAGGTCCCGCTCACCGTCTGCCCGCTGTCCAACGTCCGGCTCCGCTGCGTCGACACCCTCGCCGACCACCCCCTGCCCGCCATGCTCGAAGCGGGCCTGCTCGTCACCGTCAACTCCGACGACCCCGCCTACTTCGGCGGCTACGCCGGCGACAACTTCGACGCCGTACGGGACGCGCTGCCGCTGGACGCCGACGCGCTGCGCACCCTGGCCCGCAACTCCTTCCGGGCCGCCTTCCTGGACGACGCGACCCGCGAGGCGTACCTCGCCGAGGTGGACGCCCACGACTTCGGGTGAGCCCTGGGGCCCCGACAGCCCCGGGGGCCGCGCCGCGCACGCTCGGAAACCGCCGCGCCGCGCACGCTCAGAAACCGGCCGCCGCCCGGTCCAGCACCCGGGCGGCGGCCGCCACCGAGTCCACCAGCGGGTGCATCGCCAGCGCGCGCAGGGCGGCGTCCCGCGACCCGGTGGCGGCGGCCTCGATGGCGGCCCGTTCGACGGCCTTCAGCGCGAGCATCAGCCCCGCCTGATGAGCGTCCGGCGCGGCCACCGCCCGTGGCCGTGCCCCGAACGCGCCCACCTCGCAGGGCACTTCGATCACGGCGTTCGCGTCCAGGGCCGCCAGGGTGCCGCCGTTGCGGACGTTGAGGATCAGCGTCGACCGCTCGTCGCGCGCGATCGCCCGCATCAGCGCCAGCGCGACCCGGTCGTAGCCGCCGCCGTCCAGGTCGTGCGCGTCGCGCTGCCAGCCCCCGGTGGCGGCGCGGTTCTCCGCCATGTACGTCTCCTCGCGTTCGAGCCGGGTACGGTCCCACAGGTCGTGGGCCCGGTCGGGCCGCGCCCGCGCCGCCGCCTCGAAGAAGGCGGCCTGCTGCCGCTGGAGGAACTCGCCCCGGGTCGTACCGGCGTCCCGGACCGCCGCTGTCGCCTCGCGCTGGAAGTAGTAGTAGTGCAGGTACTCGTTGGGCAGGCTGCCCAGCGCCCGAAGCCACCGCGCACCGAAGAGCCGGCCCTCCTCGAAGGAGCCGAGCGCCTCGTCGTCGGCCAGCAGCCCCGGCAGCAGGTCGCGGCCACGGTGGCCGAGCCCGCGCAGCCAGCCCAGGTGGTTCAGGCCCACGTAGTCGTAGTCGACGGCGTCCGGATCGACCCCGGCTGCCCGCGCCGCCCTGCGCACCAGGCCGACCGGCGAGTCGCAGATCCCGATGACCCGAGCGCCGAGCACGGCCGCCATCGCCTCGGTGACCATGCCCGCCGGGTTGGTGAAGTTGATGACCCAGGCATCCGGCGCCACCGCCCGCACCCGTTCGGCGATCGCCGTCGCGACCGGCAGCGTGCGCAGCCCGTACAGCACCCCGCCCGCGCCCACCGTCTCCTGCCCGAGCAGCCCCTCCGCCAGCGGCCCCCGCTCGTCGCGCACCCGGCCGGCCATGCCGCCGACGCGGATCGCGGAGAACACGAAATCGGCGCCGCGCAGCGCGTCGTCCAGATCACCGGCGACCCGGACCCGCGGCGCCGCCCCCGGCCCCCGGCGCGTACCGGCCTGGTGGGCCAGGACCGAGGCGACGGCCCCGACCCGCAGCCGGTCGGTGTCGTACAGCACCAGCTCGGTGATGACATCGCCGTCGAGCAGCGCCCGGTACACCAGTGGGACACGGAAGCCGCCGCCACCCAGGATCGTGAGCCTCATGCGTCCCATTCTCCTGGCACAGTGGGCAGCGGAGTCCGGCCGGCGCCATCCGGCCGGCAGAAGAATCCGACCAGCGGAGAGGAATCCCGGGGTGGACGACCAACCGGTGCTCGATCCACTCGCCGACGTCCGCGCACCCGGCGATCCGCAGACCGACGTGTATCTGACCGGAACCGTCTTCCTGGACATCATCTTCACCGGTCTGGACAGCGCGCCCGTGCGCGGCACCGAGTCCTGGGCGCGCGGCATGGGCTCCAGCCCGGGCGGCGTCGCCAACATGGCCACCGCCCTGGCCCGCCTCGGCCTGCACACCTCGCTGGCCGCCGCCTTCGGCGACGACATGTACGGCGACTACTGCTGGGACAGCCTCGCCGACGGCGAGGGCATCGACCTGGAGCTGTCCCGCAGGATCCCGGGCTGGCACTCGCCGGTCACCGTCTCCATGGCGTACGAGGGCGAACGCACCATGGTCAGCCACGGCCACGAGGCCCCGCCGCCGGAGGAGCCGGCCCCGCAATGCCCGCCGCGGACCCGGGCGTGCGTGGCCGCGCTCAAGCCGGGCGCGCCCCGCCAGGACTGGCTGGGACACGCCGCGCGGGCCGGCAGCCGGGTCTTCGCCGACGTCGGCTGGGACGACACCGGCCGCTGGGAACCGGCCGACCTCGCCGACCTGGAGCACTGCGAGGCGTTCCTGCCCAACGCCACCGAGGCCATGCACTACACCCGTACGGACTGCCCGCGCGCCGCCGCCCGCAAGCTCGCCGAACTGGTGCCGCTGGCCGTGGTCACCCTCGGCCCGGACGGCGCGTACGCGGTGGACTCCGCGCGCGGCGAGACCGCCGAGGTGCCGGCCCTGTCGGTGGAGGCCCTCGACCCCACCGGCGCCGGTGACGTCTTCGTCGCCGGGTTCGTCACCGGCACCCTCGCCGACTGGCCGCTCACCGACCGGCTCGCCTTCGCGGGTCTGACCGCCGCCCTGTCCGTCAAGGAGTTCGGCGGCTCGCTGTCCGCCCCCGGCTGGATCGAGATCGCCGCCTGGTGGCAGCACGCCAAGGCCTACGACGACCAGGACCGCGCCGCCCTGCGCCGCTACGCCTTCCTCGACGACCTGCTGCCCTCCGGCACCCGCCGCTGGCCGCTGCGCCGGGCGGTGCCGACGATCGGCTTCCGCCCTCAGAGCCGCAGCTGAAGCACCTGGCCGGCCCAGGGGGCGCCCTGGCCGTCCACCGTCAGGAAGGGCTCGGTCCGGGTGAAGCCCAGGGCCTCGTACTGGGCGATCAGACGGCCCTCGTTGCCCGCGTAGCAGTCCACCCGCAGCAGCGTGATGCCGCGCCGCCGGGCCTCCTGGACCGCGTCGGCCACCAGCGCGGCGCCGATCCCGGTGCCGGACCGGGCCCGGTCGGTCACCAGTAGCCGTAGGTAGAGCTCGCGTTCCCCGGCCGGGGCCACGGACCCCGGCGGCTCCTCGGCCACCACGCTCGCCCCGATCACCGCGCCGTCGTCGGTCTCGGCGACCCGCATCAGGTACTCCCGGGCGTAGGCGTGGGCGCGCTCCACGGCCGCCGGCCGCGAGGACCACGGCCGGGTGCCCCACTGGTCCGGGTAGCCCCGGGCGGTCAGCCAGGCGATGGCCCCGTCCAGCAGGGCGATGGTGGCGGGTACGTCGTCGGGTGCCGCGGTGCGGATCTGCATGAGGCCGTCCTACCCGACACGGCCCGCCCGGTAAAACCCCTCGGGCCCGGCCCCGCACCGTCGTACGCTTGGTACCCAGGCCTCACGGGCGATCCGATCAGCAGAAGGCGGGATGAGCAGGCCTAGAGCCGGCCCATGACTCAGACACCGACAACGCAGCAACCGCAGGCGCGCGCCCACTTCGTCGTACCGGCCAAGCACCCGATGGTGACGGTACTGGGATCGGGAGACGCGCTCCTTCGCGTGATCGAGAGGTCGTTCCCGGCCGTCGACATCCACGTCCGGGGCAACGAGGTCAGCGCGACCGGCGACCGGACGGACGTCGCACTGGTCCAGCGGCTTTTCGACGAGATGATGCTGGTGCTCCGCACCGGCCAGCCGATGACGGAGGACGCAGTGGAGCGCTCGATCGCCATGCTCCGGCAGAGCGAGAACGGCGGGGCAGCCGGCGAGGAGACCCCGTCGGAGGTCCTGACCCAGAACATCCTGTCCAACCGGGGCCGCACCATCCGCCCCAAGACGCTCAACCAGAAACGCTACGTCGACGCCATCGACAAGCACACGATCGTCTTCGGCATCGGCCCGGCCGGCACCGGCAAGACCTACCTGGCCATGGCCAAGGCCGTCCAGGCTCTGCAGTCCAAGCAGGTCAACCGGATCATCCTCACCCGCCCCGCGGTCGAGGCCGGCGAGCGGCTCGGCTTCCTGCCGGGCACGCTGTACGAGAAGATCGACCCGTATCTGCGCCCGCTCTACGACGCGCTGCACGACATGATCGACCCCGACTCCATCCCCCGGCTGATGGCCGCGGGCACGATCGAGGTCGCCCCGCTGGCGTACATGCGCGGCCGGACCCTCAACGACGCCTTCATCATCCTCGACGAGGCGCAGAACACCAGCGCCGAGCAGATGAAGATGTTCCTGACCCGGCTCGGGTTCGAGTCCAAGATCGTCATCACGGGTGACGTCACCCAGATCGACCTGCCCGGCGGCGGTACCAAGAGCGGGCTCAGGCAGGTCGTGGACATCCTGGAGGGCGTCGAGGACGTCCACTTCTCGCGCCTGACGAGCACCGATGTCGTACGCCATAAGCTGGTGGGGCGCATCGTGGACGCCTACGAGCGCTACGACGACCAAAACGGCAACGCAGACCACCGAAAGTAGCCAGCGAAACAACCATGGCGATCGACGTCAACAACGAGTCCGGCTGGGAGCTCGACGAGCAGGCGGTGCTCGACATCGCGCGCTACGCCGTCCAGCACATGCGTATCCACCCGCTCTCCGAGCTCTCCATCATCGCCGTCGACGCCGACGCCATGGAGCAGCTCCACATCCAGTGGATGGACGAGCCGGGCCCCACCGATGTCATGTCCTTCCCGATGGACGAACTGCGTCCCGGGAAGGACGACGAGGAGCCCCCGCAGGGACTGCTCGGCGACATCGTGCTCTGCCCGGAAGTGGCCAAACGGCAGGGCGAGGAGGCCGCCACCAGGCACTCCATGGACGAGGAGCTGCAGCTCCTCACCGTCCACGGCGTCCTCCACCTGCTCGGCTACGACCACGAGGACGCCGGGGAGAAGACCGAGATGTTCGGTCTCCAGAAGGCCATTCTCGACGGCTGGCGCGCCGAGCGCGGCCTGACCGGCCCCTCCCCGGCGCCCACCACCACCCACTGATGGTCGTCTACGCGATCCTGCTGGTCGTGGTGGCCTGGCTGGCCGCCTGCGCCGAGACCGGCCTCGCCCGGGTCTCCCGCTTCCGTGCCGAGACCGCCGTGCGCGGCGGCCGGCGCGGCGGCGACAAGCTGCTGGCCGTCACCGCCGACCCGACCCGCTATCTCAACGTCGCCCTGCTGGTCCGGGTCTCCTGCGAGATGGCCGCCGCGGTCCTGGTCACCGTCGTCTGCGTACGCCACTTCGACCACACCTGGCAGGCCCTCGCCGTCGCCATCGGCGTCATGGTCCTGGTCTCCTACGTCGCCGTCGGCGTGTCCCCGCGCACCATCGGCCGCCAGCACCCCCTGAACACCGCGACGGCCGCCGCGTACGTGCTGCTCCCGCTCGCCCGGATCATGGGCCCGGTCCCCAAGCTGCTGATCCTCCTGGGCAACGCGGTCACCCCCGGCAAGGGCTTCCGCCAGGGCCCGTTCGCCAGCGAGGCCGAGCTGCGGGCCATGGTCGACCTCGCCGAGTCGGAGTCCCTCATCGAGGACGACGAGCGGCGCATGGTCCACTCCGTCTTCGAGCTCGGCGACACCCTGGTGCGCGAGGTCATGGTCCCGCGCACCGAACTGGTCTCCATCGAGCGCTACAAGACCATCCGCCAGGCCATGACGCTGGCCCTGCGCTCCGGCTTCTCCCGCATTCCGGTCACCGGCGAGTCCGAGGACGACATCGTCGGCATCGTCTACCTCAAGGACCTCGCCCGGCGGGTCCACATCAACCGCGAGTCCGAGACCGACCCGGTCTCCTCGGTGATGCGCCCGGCCGCCTTCGTCCCGGACACCAAGAACGCCGGTGACCTGCTGCGCGAGATGCAGCAGCAGCGCAACCACGTCGCGGTCGCCATCGACGAGTACGGCGGCACGGCCGGCATCGTCACCATCGAGGACATCCTGGAGGAGATCGTCGGCGAGATCACCGACGAGTACGACCGCGAACTCCCCCCGATCGAGGACCTGGGCGGGGGCAGTTACCGCGTCACCTCCCGCCTGGACCTGGGTGACCTCGGCGAGCTGTACGACATCGACCTGGACGACGAGGACGTCGAGACCGTCGGCGGACTCCTCGCCAAGACCCTGGGCCGGGTCCCCATCCCCGGCGCCTCGGCCGTCGTCCCGCTGCCCGAGGACCTGTCCTACCCCGGCCGCCCGCTGGGGCTCCGGCTCACCGCGGAGACCGTCGCGGGCCGGCGGAACCGGATCGGCGCGGTCCTGGTCGAGCCGGTCCGGCCGGAGACCGCCGACGCCCCCGCCGACGAGGCCGCGGACCGCACCGGCTCGTAACGCCGCCCCGGCGGATACGCTTTCCGCATGAGCGACGAGCTGCCCCCCGAGGACCGGAAGATCATCACCCTGGCCCGTTCGGTCCGCGCCCGCAACGGCGTGGCCGAGGGCGCGGCGGTGCGCGACGAGACCGGGCGGACCTATGTCGCCGGGACGGTGGCGCTGGAGTCCCTGCGGCTCAGCGCCTTGCAGACGGCGGTCGCGATGGCCGTGGCGAGCGGCGCGAAGTCCCTGGAGGCCGCGGCGGTCGTGACGGCCGCCGATGTCGTGGCCGCCGTCGATCTCGCCGCCGTACACGACCTCGGCGGCCCCGGAACCCCGGTGCTGCTCGCCGGCCCCGACGGGGCACTGCGCGGCACGATCGCCGCCGGCTAGCCCCGGCCCCGTCACCGTTGCCCCGGTCCGGCTCCGGCTCCGACCTTCACCATGATCATGCCGCTGGATCTCCTCCCTCACCAGAGGGTGCCGGACCGTCACGTCCCAGGCGTGATCCGAGGGACAAGGCCTGGTGTGGTGACCGCGAGCGGCCACCGCACCCGCCGCTACCGGAGATGAATCGCAGTGCGCCGGGCTTCGGCCCGGTGGTGAAGCGATTCTGGGAAGTGCTCTGAGCCGCAGGTCAAAGCGGACGGTTCTGCTGCTCGATGTACTGACGGACGATTGACAGCGGAGCCCCGCCCGCCGATCCGGCGAAGTACGAGCCGGACCACAGGCGCTGCGCCCGCCAGTAGTGCCGGACCAGTTCCGGGTACTCCTGGCGGAGCCTGCGCGAGCTGACGCCCTTCAGGGAGTTGACCAGCTTGGACAGGGCGACCTTGGGCGGGAAGTTCATGAGGAGGTGGACGTGGTTGTTCTCGCCGTTGAACTCGACGAGTTCGCACTCGAAGTCGGCGCACACCGCGCGCATGATCTCTTCCATCCGTTTCAGGTGGGCGTCGTTGAAGACCCGATGCCGGTACTTCGTCACGAAAAACCAAGTGCGCATGAAGGGCGAAAGTGCAGTGCCTACCAGTACGGATGTTCTGTATATCAGCCATAAACCAAGTTCAGTACGATCACGGTATGCAGCTTCGGTACAGCTTCCGCCTGAACCCGACGGCCGGTCAGCGCGTGCTGCTGGGCAGGGCGTTCGGGTGCGTGCGGGTGGTCTACAACGACGCCCTCAGGGCGCGGGAGGCCGTCCGTGCGGAGGGCCTTCCGTTCCCGAAGACCGGGGACCTGTCGAAGCTGCTCATCACCCAGGCGAAGCAGACTCCGCAGCGGGCGTGGCTGGGCGAGGTGTCGTCCGTCGTGTTGCAGCAGTCGCTCCGCGACCTGGATACCGCCTACCGGAACTTCTTCGACGGTCTCAAAGGCAAGCGCCCCCGCATGGGAGCGCCCCGCTTCAAGTCCAAGCGCGACAACCGGCAGTCGGTACGGTTCACCGCGAATGCCCGCTGGAGGATCACGCCGGGCGGGAAGCTGTCGCTGCCGAAGATCGGCGACGTGCCGGTGAAGTGGTCGCGCGCCCTGCCCTCGACCCCGTCCACGGTGACCGTGACCAAGGACGCGGCGGGCCGGTACTTCGCCTCGTTCGTCGTCGGGACGGACGGGTCCGAGGTGTTGCCGCAGACGATGCCCGAGGTGGGTATCGACCTGGGCCTCACCCACTTCGCGGTCCTCTCCGACGGCCGCAAGATCTCCTCCCCGAAGTTCTTCCGGCGCGTGGAGAAGAAGCTCCGCAAGGCGCAGCAGAACCTGAGCCGCAAGACCAAGGGCTCGGCGAACCGCAGGAAGGCCGTGGTCAAGGTCGCACGGGCTCACGCCCGCACGGCCGACGCACGGCGGGACTTCCACCACAAGCTGTCCACGACGATCATCCGCGAGAACCAAGCGGTGTACGTCGAGGACCTCGCGGTGAAAGGCCTCGCCCGCACCCGCCTGGCGAAGTCCGTGCACGACGCCGGATGGTCCGCGTTCGTGAGCATGCTGGAGTACAAGGCCGCCCGGTACGGGCGGACCTTCGCCCGCGTGGACCGGTTCTTCCCCTCCTCGCAGCTCTGCTCCGCCTGCGGGGTGAAGAACGGCCCCAAACCGTTGACGGTCCGCGAGTGGACCTGCGGGAACTGCGGGACCGTCCACGACCGCGACGTGAACGCCGCGCTCAACATCAGGACCGAAGGACGCAAGGTCGCCGCCGGACAGGCGGAGACCGTAAACGGCTGTGGAGCGCAGGTAAGCCCGGTACTCGTACCGGCACCGCGCGACGAAGCAGCAACCCACCCGAAGCAGCCCACAGCCCCCGCGCGGTGGGAGCAGACGGGAATCCCCGACCTTTAGGCCGGGGAGGAAGTCAAGAGTGCCAGACCTCGCTGATCCGCGTGACGCTGCCGGACGCGGACAGCGTGATGTCGTAGATGTTCCCCGAGCAGGAGAACGGCTGCTGTACGGAGCCCTGTTGGCCGAGGCAGGCGCGCAGGTGCCCGCTCAGCGCGTCGAAGCTGACGGTGCGGTGGGTGGTGGCGCCGGTGGCGAGCCGGGCCACGACGTCCGGGGCGAAGGTGTAGTCCCTGGCCGTGCCCCTGCCCGCGTAGCCGCCCCCGTTCGGGTCGCAGCTGAAGGCGGCGGTCCGCGCCTGCACGATGCCCTGGGCCGGCGGGTTGACGAGCTCCACCATCCGGTGCCCGGCGGGCAGTTCGGCCTTCCCGCAGTCGGCGGACGGCTCGGGGTCCACGGCGGGCGTGCTGCGGGGCGGTGAGGCCGCGGCCGCGGCCGGGCCGCCGGCCGTGCAGGAGGTGAGGGCGAGCAGGGCCGTAGCGGCCAGTGCGACCACGGCGGGCAGACGGCGGACGGGCATGTGACCGGAGCTTCCTCGGGTGAGTGGGGGAGGGCGTACTACAGGCCGTTTCTGCGGTAGGGCACATAAGGGTGGCCGATCGACCTCTCGTGCGCGGCGTCCCCGGAGTAGTACGGGTACGGGATCACATGCGACACGGTGCCCTGCGAGCCGTTGTCCTCCAGGGCGATGTATGTGGTGTGCGACGAGTCGGCCCAGCCGCCGAAGAGCACGACGTGGTCGCCGGCGATCAGGGCGTCGCCCGGCTGGAGGTCGTCCTTGGTGATCTGGTGGGAGATCGCCGAAGAGCACGACGTGGTCGCCGGCGATCAGGGCGTCGCCCGGCTGGAGGTCGTCCTTGGTGATCTGGTGGGAGATCCCACTGCCCATCAGGCCGTAGGTGTTGGCGCCCGGCCCGTCCAGGCCCCAGGCGGCCGAGACGAAGCCGGAGCAGTCGTCGCGGTAGCCGTTGGTGGTGGCCGACTGGCTGTAGCCGATCCGGTGGTTGATCCGTTCCAGGGCCCGGTCGAGGATGCCGCGGCGTTCTTCCGGCAGCCCGGTGAGGTTCGGGGAGTCGACCACGCCCGCGCCCCGGGTCGTGTGGTGCCTGCCCGGCGACCAGGCGTCCCAGCTGCCCTCCGTCTTCCAGTCGCCGGTGCCCTTGCCGTCGAAGGAGTCGGACTTGGTGGGGCCGCCGCTGCCGCCTCCGCTGCCGCTGCCGCCTCCGCTCCCGCCGCCGGTGTGCCCGACGCTCTGGGGGGCAGTGGGGACAGCGTCGTCAGCGGAGTCGGAGTCCCGCTTCTTCATGCCGTCGTGGTTCCTGCGCTCGACGGCGGCGTACTCCTCCACGACGGCCTTGAGCTTCTGGGCGTCGTCCGCGAGTTCCGTCTTCAGTCTGGCCTGTGTCTCGGCGAGGGTGTGCGCCTGCGCCTCGATCTCCCGGACGTCCTGGAGGACCTGGTAGGCGGTGGCGAGGCCGGCCAGCAGGGCCGGGCCCATGGCGGCGGCGCCGGCTGCGAGATCGGTCGAGGCCGCCCGCGAGATGGCGGCCTTCGCCTCGTCGAGTTTCCCGGCGATCTCCTCGACGCGCTCGCTCGCGGTGTGCCAGTCCTTCTGGAGTGCGCTGAGATGCTGTAGCTGAACGCCGAACTGTTCCTTGGCCATGCGGTCTTCTCCCCGTTACCCGTTACCCGTTGTCCGCTTCCCGATTGCCGTTGTCAGGTCACAGCACGTCGGCGAGGCGCTTCACCGACTCGCTCAGCGCGTCGAGGTTGTCGGCGGCGCTCCGCAACTCCCGGATCCGGCCCTGGGCATGGGAGTGGAAGGCGTCGGCCGCCTCACCGTGCCAGTCGACCTGGCCGACGGCGGTGTTCATCTCCTTGCTCAGCTGGTCGATCTGCTTGCCCAGGGCGGCCAGTTCGGTCGCGATCCGGCCGACGTCGGCGGTACTGCCGAACATCGCCTCCAGGGCCCAGTGGGCGATCTCCACCGGCGCCATGACGATGTCCTTGCCGACCTGTACCGCGTCGCCGACCAACTGCTCACCGTCATGCCAGGCATCACTCAGATAGTTCACGCCACCGTTCCCCCGTGTCGACCGGCGCACCTCGCCGCGCGGGCGGCAGCCTAGCCGAATCCCCGCGTCACCCCGGGCACTTGGCCAACTCCGGAACCACTCTTGACCAAGGTCAGCGGGCTGCGGCCGCCCCGACCGAGGCCGCCTGCGGGGCGCCGTGACCGAGCGCTCCGTGGTCGTACGCGGTCTCCGCGTGGACGGTGAGGTCGAGTCCGGTCAGCTCCTCCTCGGCCGAGGCGCGGAAACCCATCAGCCGGTCGATGGCCTTGCCGATCCCGTAACTCACTCCAAAGGCGTACGCGCCCACCACGGCCACGGCGACGAACTGCCGGCCGAGCTGGCCGAGGCCGCCGCCGTGCAGCAGCCCCTGCGGGCCGCCGGTCATGGTGGCCGTCGCGAACAGGCCGATGAGCAGGGTGCCGACGACGCCGCCGACGAGGTGGACGCCCACCACGTCCAGGGAGTCGTCGAAGCCGAGCCGGAACTTCCAGCTCACGGCGTACGAGCACAGCAGCCCCGCCGTGAGGCCGACGACCAGGGCGCCCGGCAGGTCCACCGATCCGCAGGCCGGGGTGATGGCGACCAGGCCGGCCACGGCGCCCGAGGCGGCGCCCAGCGTCGTGGCGTGACCGTCGCGGCGCTTCTCCACCATGAGCCAGCCGAGCAGCCCGGCGCAGCCGGCGGCCTGGGTGTTGAGGAACGCGGCGGCCGCCAGACCGTTGGCGCCCAGCGCGGACCCGGCGTTGAAGCCGAACCAGCCGAACCACAGCAGCCCGGCGCCCAGCAGCACCAGCGGCAGGTTGTGCGGGCGCATGGCCTCCTTCCGGAAGCCCAGCCGGGGCCCGAGGACCAGGCAGAGCGCCAGTCCGGAGGCGCCGGAGCAGATCTCGACGACGGTGCCGCCGGCGAAGTCCAGGGCCCCGAGCCGGCTGACGATCCAGCCACCGGTACCGAAGACCCAGTGAGCCACCGGAACGTATACGGCAAGCGTCCAGACCAGGACGAAGGCCACCCACGCCCCGAACCTGGCGCGGTCGGCGATGGCCCCGCTGATCAGTGCCGCGGTCACGATCGCGAAGGTCAGCTGGAACGTCGCGAACAGCAGCGTCGGCACATGCCCGGTCAGGCTTCCCGGGGTGATGCCGTTCATCCCCAGGTGGTCCAGGGAGCCTATGAGGCCGAGCCCCCCGGCGTCCGTGCCGAAGGCGAGCGAGTACCCCGCGACCAGCCAGACCACCGTGACGAGGGCGATGGACACAAAGCTCATCATGAGCATGTTCAGGACGCTCTTCGTGCGGACCATGCCGCCGTAGAACAGGGCCAGGCCCGGTGTCATCAGCAGCACCAGGGCGGTGCTGGCGAGCAGCCAGGCGGTGTCGCCGGAGTCGATCCCGGCGGCGGACAGATACAGCACGAAGGGCACCTTTCGCTGGGCAGGCGACTGAGAGCGTCGCCTCCGCGGGTTTCCGGATGTGGGCGCCTGTGTTTCGTACGTGTTTCATTGCCTGTCGGTTACTGAAAGCTCACGGTCGGCCGGGCCGAGCGGATCAGGGAGAATGGACGCCATGAGCGCTCGTAACCCGTCATCGGAAGCAACGGAAGCCACCCATCGCGCGGGCTTCGCCTGCTTCGTCGGCCGTCCCAACGCCGGCAAGTCCACCCTCACGAACGCTCTGGTCGGTACGAAGGTGGCCATCACCTCCAACCGGCCCCAGACGACCCGGCACACGGTGCGTGGCATCGTCCACCGCCCCGAGGCGCAGCTCGTCCTCGTCGACACCCCGGGGCTGCACAAGCCCCGCACACTGCTCGGCGAGCGGCTCAACGACGTCGTACGCACCACCTGGGCCGAGGTCGACGTGATCGGCTTCTGCATCCCCGCCGACCAGAAGCTCGGCCCCGGCGACAAGTACATCGCCAAGGAACTGGCCGAGGTCCGCAAGACGCCCAAGATCGCCATCGTCACCAAGACCGACCTCGTCGACTCCAAGGCCCTGGCCGAGCAGCTCATCGCCATCGACCAGCTCGGCAGGGAACTCGGCATCGAATGGGCCGAGATCATTCCCGTCTCGGCCGTCGCGGGCCGGCAGGTCTCGCTCCTCGCCGACCTGCTGGTGCCGCTGCTCCCCGAGAGCCCCCCGCTCTACCCCGAGGGCGACCTCACCGACGAGCCCGAGCAGGTCATGGTCGCCGAGCTGATCCGCGAGGCAGCCCTCGAAGGCGTACGTGACGAACTCCCGCACTCCATCGCGGTCGTGGTCGAGGAGATGATCCCCCGCGAGGACCGCCCCGAGGGCAAGCCGCTGCTGGACGTCCACGCCAACATCTACATCGAGCGGCCCAGCCAGAAGGGCATCATCATCGGCCCCAAGGGCGCCCGCCTCAAGGAGGTCGGCACGAAGTCCCGCCGGCACATCGAGGCGCTGCTCGGGACCCCGGTCTTCCTCGATCTTCATGTGAAGGTCGCGAAGGACTGGCAGCGGGATCCCAAGCAGCTGCGCAAGCTCGGTTTCTAGGCGGGTTCACCGGGGCGGGGGTGCACCGGGGCGGGTGCACCGGGCCGCCCGGTGCACCGCGCGGCGCCGGGCGTTACGCGCCCTCCTTCAGCACGGTGCGGACCAGTTCGCGCTGCGCGTCGCTCAGGTGCGGGTCGGCGCAGTGCACGGTCCGGCCGTCGACGGTGATCTCGTAGTGGAAGCCGTCGGGCACACCGGACGAGGGCCGGCCCCGGCCCGCGGCGAGGGTGTCGCGGGCCAGGGCGTGCAGATGGAACGCGTCGGGGCGGCCGGTGGTGTCGAGGGCCGCCCGGCGCTCGATTCCGGCGAAGCCGCCGGAGCGGATGACGTTTATGCGCATGTGCCGCGCCTACCCCCCTACCGGGGGCCGCGCACCTTCCGGGGCCGGGGCCGGGGTCTGCCGGGGGAGTTCGGCGCCGCCGCCGTTGGCGGGCACGCCGACCTGGGACCAGGCCTTGAGCACGGACCGGTACTCCTCGGCCTCCCCGTAGCGGGCGCGGGCCGAGGCCGCGGTGAGGCGGGCGAAGGCGGCGAAGTCGGCGGTGGAGGAGAGTTCGCCGCCGGTGAGGGTGTCGTACCAGATCTGGCCGGCCCGCTCCCAGGCGTGGCCGCCCAGCGCCTCGGCGACCAGGTAGAAGGCGTGGTTGGGGATGCCCGAGTTGATGTGCACGCCGCCGTTGTCGCGTCCGGTGCGGACGTAGTGCTCCATGGTGGCGGGCTGCGGGTCCCTGCCGAGGACGTCGTCGTCGTAGGCGGTGCCGGGGGCCTTCATGGAGCGCAGCGCGACTCCGGTGACCCGCTCGGCGAGCAGCCCCGCGCCGATCAGCCAGTCGGCCTGGTCGGCGGTCTGCTGGAGGGCGTACTGCTTGACCAGTGACCCGAAGACGTCCGAGAGGGACTCGTTGAGAGCGCCGGACTGGCCGAAGTACTCCAGGTTGGCGGTGTGGTACGTCACACCGTGGGTCAGTTCGTGACCGATGACGTCGACGGAGACGGTGAAGTCGTTGAAGATCTCACCGTCACCGTCGCCGAAGACCATCTGCTCTCCGTTCCAGAAGGCGTTGTTGTAGCCCTCGTCGAAGTGGACGCTGGCCAGCAGCTGCATCCCGGAGTCGTCGATGGAGTGCCGGTTGTACGCCTTCAGGTACAGCTCGAAGGTCGCGCCGAGGCCGTCGTGGGCCCGGTTGACGGTGATGTCCTTGCTGGGCTTGTCGTTCTCGCCCCGGACCTTGCGGCCCGGCAGGTCGGTGCGGTGCCGGGCGTCGTACACCGTGCGCCGGGGTCGGTCCGATGGCGCCCCCGCAGGCACCGGGCCGATCGCGCTGACGGTTTCCAGGCGCCGCCGCGTGCGCAGCGCGGCGTCCCTTTCCAGGGTGCGGCGGGCCGGTTCGGCGAGGGCCTGGTCCTCGTTCCTGGCGACCTTGTCGAGGATGTGCGGCGGGATGATCGTGCAGAAAACCGGTGTGTCGGGTGTTTTGGTCATGCCCGGCAATCTGGCACGGAGTAAGCGGGTTGTCACTGTTTGCGACGACGATTGATGAAAAGGGGGGAAGATCTGCGCTTTTACGCGTATCCCGCCGGATCTTGCATACTGAGAAGAACGGCTCTGCGGCTGTGAGAGGCCGCCGGGCTGGGCTAGGGTCGTCAGCATCATGCGTTTCGGGCTGCTTCTCCTTAGCTGCCGCGGCGAGGGCCTGTAGTCGAGGCCGACCCCCTCCCCGCGGAGTTTGGCGCTGCGAATTCGCCGCCGTCGGCCGTACGCCAGCCGGACCCCAAGAGGAGCCCCAGCACATGACCAGCCCCCGTTCCGTCGGCCGCCCCACGCCCGTCACCGCCGCGACCGTACGCCAGCGGCCCACCGCGATGCCGATCCACAAGTACCGGCCGTACGACGCCGTGGACATCCCGGACCGCACCTGGCCCGACAACCGGATCACCAAGGCCCCGCGCTGGCTGTCCACCGACCTGCGTGACGGCAACCAGGCGCTCATCGACCCCATGTCGCCGGCCCGCAAGCGCGCGATGTTCGATCTGCTGGTGAAGATGGGCTACAAGGAGATCGAGGTCGGCTTCCCCTCCTCCGGCGAGACCGACTTCGCCTTCGTGCGTTCCATCATCGAAGAGGGCGCGATCCCGGACGACGTGACCATCTCCGTGCTGACCCAGGCCCGCGAGGACCTGATCGAGCGCACCGTGGAGTCGCTGCGCGGCGCCGCCCGGGCCACCGTGCACCTGTACAACGCCACCGCGCCCACCTTCCGCCGGGTGGTCTTCCGCGGCTCGAAGGAGCAGATCAAGGCCATCGCCACGGACGGCACGCGGCTGGTCGTGGAGTACGCCGAGAAGATCCTCGGTGACGAGACGGCGTTCGGCTACCAGTACAGCCCCGAGATCTTCACCGACACCGAGCTGGACTTCGCCCTGGAGGTCTGCGAGGCCGTCATGGACGTCTGGCAGCCCGAGCCCGGCCGCGAGATCATCCTCAACCTGCCGGCGACCGTGGAGCGCTCCACGCCGTCCACGCACGCCGACCGCTTCGAGTGGATGTCCCGCAACCTGTCGCGCCGCGAGAACGTCTGCCTGTCGGTCCACCCGCACAACGACCGCGGCACCGCGGTGGCCGCCGCCGAGCTGGCCCTGATGGCCGGCGCCGACCGCATCGAGGGCTGCCTGTTCGGGCAGGGCGAGCGCACCGGCAACGTCGACCTGGTCACGCTGGGCATGAACCTGTTCAGCCAGGGCGTCGACCCGCAGATCGACTTCTCCCAGATCGACGAGATCCGCCGTACCGCCGAGTACTGCAACCAGATGGAGGTCCACGCCCGCCACCCCTATGTGGGCGACCTGGTCTACACGTCCTTCTCCGGCTCCCACCAGGACGCCATCAAGAAGGGCTTCGACGCCATGGAGGCCGACGCGGCCGCCGCCGGCAAGACCGTGGACGACATCGAGTGGGCCGTGCCGTACCTGCCCATCGACCCCAAGGACGTCGGCCGCTCCTACGAGGCCGTCATCCGGGTCAACTCGCAGTCCGGCAAGGGCGGTATCGCCTACGTCCTGAAGAACGACCACAAGCTGGACCTGCCGCGCCGCATGCAGATCGAGTTCTCCAGGATCATCCAGGCCAAGACCGACGCCGAGGGCGGCGAGATCACCCCCGCCGAGATCTGGTCGGTCTTCCGGGACGAGTACCTGCCCAACCCGGAGAACGCCTGGGGCCGCGTCCAGCTGCGGGCCGGCCAGTCCACCACCGACAAGGACGGCATCGACACGCTGTCCGTCGAGGCGGTCGTCGACGGCCGTGAGACCGTTCTCACCGGCTCCGGCAACGGCCCCATCTCGGCCTTCTTCGAGGCGCTGGCGGCCGTCGGGGTCGACGCCCGCCTGCTGGACTACTCCGAGCACACCATGAGCGAGGGCGCGTCCGCCCAGGCCGCCTCGTACATCGAGTGCGCCATCGACGGCCAGGTCCTGTGGGGTATCGGCATCGACCCCAACACCACGCGCGCCTCCCTGAAGGCCGTCGTATCGGCCGTCAACCGCGCCGCGCGCTGACCTTCGCACCCCCGTGTCCGGGGCTCCGGGGCCGCCCCGCGGCCCCGGACGCGTGGCCGATTCTGAATTGCCCCCTTACGCGGTACTGACTCGACGTCATCGCTGTGGCTAACATCACGGAAACACGGCAACGGTGCCGGGGCGCTACGCGCATGCGCGCACACCACGGTCCGTGCCGGGACGAACCGGGACGATGCGGTGGCCGGAGGGTGCCAGGTGCTCCAGATCAAGGGCTTGTGCGTCGTGGGCGTGCGGACGACCTGGCACACCGAGGGGGACGGCGACTTCTTCTGCGCGGACTGCGGCGGTGACCGCGGGTACCGCCGGCGTACCGGGGTCCGGCGGCTGACCGTGCTGGGGCTGCCGCTGTGGTCGCGCGGCAGCGCCGGGACGGTCGTGGAGTGCGTGCTGTGCCGGGGCCGGTCCGGCCCGGAGGCGCTGGCCCGTCCCACCACCACCGTCTTCTCCGCGATGCTGCGCGACGCCGTGCACACCGTCGCCCTTGCGGTCCTCACGGCCGGCGGCGCGGGCGGCGGGGCGGCCCGCAGCGCGGCGGTGGGGGCGGTCCGCTCGGCCGGCTTCACCGACTGCACCGAGGACCAGCTGCTGGGGCTGCTCGCGGCGATAGTGGCCGACGAGGGCCGCTTCCCCGGGGCGGCGGACGCCTGGGGCCCGGCCGGTCTGGCCGACGCCGTCGACGGCTGCGGCAGCTGGTTGTCGATCGAACTGCACGAGGCCCTGGAACCGCTGGCCCGCCACCTCGCCCCGCAGGGCCGTGAGCGGGTCCTGCTCCAGGGCGCCCGGATCGCCCTTGCCGACGGCCCCTATCTGCCCCCCGAGCGGGAGGTCCTCACCGCCGTCGGCCGCTGTCTGGGCCTGAGCCGCGAGGACACCGACCGGCTGCTGGAGGCGGCCGCCCGTACCCCGTCGTAGCCGTGACCGGCCGCCGTCAGCGGGCGGCCAGCACCAGGGCCAGCGCGATCAGCGCCGGCACGGTCTGTACGAAGACGATCCGGCGCGACGCCGTCGCCGCCCCGTAGACCCCCGCCACGGCCACGCACACCAGGAAGAACACCTTCGCGGCGAAGCCCACCGGGTCACCGGCGACCGCGCCCCACACCAGGCCGGCGGCCAGGAAGCCGTTGTAGAGCCCCTGGTTGGCGGCGAGCGCCCTGGTGGCCTCGGCGAACTCCGGCGTCGTGCCGAAGGAGGCTCTCACTCTCGGGGTGGTCCACAGGAACATCTCCATGACCAGGATGTAGGCGTGCAGGGCGGCTATGGCCAGCACGGCCACGGTTGCGGTGATCGACATGGGATGCAGGGTACGGGGCAGGGGCACCGCCGTAGTACGGGACAATGGATGCCATGAGTCTGTTCCGCGACGACGGCATCGTGCTGCGCACCCAGAAGCTGGGTGAGGCGGACCGGATCATCACCCTGCTCACCCGCCGCAGTGGCCGGGTGCGGGCCGTGGCGCGGGGCGTGCGGCGGACCAAGTCGAAGTTCGGGGCCCGCCTTGAGCCCTTCTCCCATGTGGACGTGCAGTTCTTCGCGCGGGGCGGGGAGCTGATCGGCCGCGGGCTGCCGCTGTGCACCCAGGGGGAGACGATCGCGGCGTACGGCAGCCGGATCGTCACCGACTACGCCCGCTACACGGCCGGCACGGCGATGCTGGAGACGGCGGAGCGGTTCACCGACCACGAGGGGGAGCCGGCGGTCCAGCAGTATCTGCTGCTGGTCGGCGGGCTGCGGACGCTCGCGGAGGGCTCGCACGACCCGCGGCTGGTGCTGGACGCGTTCCTGCTGCGTTCGCTCGCGGTCAACGGATACGCGCCGAGTTTCGACGACTGCGCGAAGTGCGGACTCACCGGCCCGAACCGGTTCTTTTCGGTCGCGGCGGGAGGAGTCGTATGCGGCGAGTGCCGCCCGGCCGGAAGCGTCGTACCCTCACTGGAGTCGCTGGAACTCCTGGGTGCCCTGCTGGGCGGGGACTGGGAGACGGCTGATGCGTGCGAGCCTCGCCACTGCCGGGAAGGCAGCGGGCTGGTGGCGGCGTATCTGCAGTGGCATCTGGAGCGCGGCCTGCGCTCGCTCAGGTTCGTGGAGAAATAGGAAGGCACGCGCAATGGCAGTACGCGGGATTCTGACCCGTTCCCGACGTGAGTACCGGGCCCCCGACCCGCACCCGTCCGGCGCGCAGCCCCCGAAGATCCCCGGTGAGCTGGTGCCGCAGCATGTGGCGGTGGTGATGGACGGCAACGGCCGCTGGGCGAAGGAGCGCGGACTGCCGCGCACCGAGGGCCACAAGGTCGGCGAGTCCGTCGTCCTCGACGTGCTCAAGGGCTGCCTGGAACTGGGCGTCAAGAACCTCTCGCTGTACGCGTTCTCGACGGAGAACTGGAAGCGGTCGCCCGACGAGGTCAAGTTCCTGATGAACTTCAACCGCGACGTGATCCGGCGCCGCCGCGACGAGATGGACGCCATGGGCATCCGGATCCGCTGGGCGGGGCGGATGCCCAAGCTGTGGAAGAGCGTCGTCAACGAACTCCAGGTCGCCGAGGAACAGACCCGCGGCAACAAGGCGATGACCCTCTACATGTGCGTCAACTACGGCGGCCGGGCCGAGATCGCCGACGCCGCCCAGGCGATGGCGCAGGACATAAGGTCCGGGCGGCTCGACCCCTCGAAGGTCAACGAGAAGACGCTGTCGAAGTACATGTACCACCCCGACATGCCGGACGTGGACCTGTTCATCCGCCCGTCGGGCGAGCAGCGTACGTCCAACTTCCTGATCTGGCAGTCCGCTTACGCCGAGATGGTCTTCCAGGACGTGCTGTGGCCGGATTTCGACCGCCGTGACCTGTGGCGGGCATGTCTGGAGTACGCGTCCCGGGACCGCCGCTTCGGCGGCGCGCTTCCCAACGAGGTCGAGCCGAAGGCGTAGCGGGAGCACAGCGGGAGGACAGTGCGAGGACAGGGGGGCGCGGTTCAGCCGGCGGTGGCCGCGGCGGCGCACTCCGCGCAGGTGCCGAAGATCTCCACCGTGTGGGCGACGTCGACGAAGCCGTGGTCGGCGGCGATGGCGTCGGCCCACTTCTCGACGGCCGGGCCCTCGACCTCGACCGCCTTGCCGCAGACGCGGCAGACCAGGTGGTGGTGGTGGCCGCTGGAGCAGCGGCGGTAGACCGACTCGCCGTCGCCGGTGCGCAGGACGTCGACCTCGCCGGCGTCGGCGAGGGACTGGAGGGTGCGGTAGACCGTGGTCAGTCCCACGGAGTCGCCGCGGTGCTTGAGGAGGTCGTGCAGGTCCTGGGCGCTGCGGAACTCGTCCACCTCGTCGAGCGCGGCGGCCACGGCGGCGCGCTGGCGGGTCGATCGGCCGCGCACTGGGGGCTGCTTGGCGGTCGTCACCGGTGCCTCCTTCTCGGTCGTCCCGTAACTGTGTCCGACGGGCCATTCTGCCAGGCCGTCCCGTCGGCTCATACCTTCACGTCGTCCCCGGGGCTGCGCGTCACGGGTACCTCAAGGGTGCACCGCGCCTCGGCCTCTGCGGCCTGCCGGGCGCGTTTCGCGGCCAGCGGGCCGGCGACGGCCGTCAGTACGACGAACAGCCCGATGGCCATCAGCACGATGGTCGCGCCCGAGGGCACGTTCACGTAGAAGGAGGTGACGGTCCCGGACAGGGTCACCACGACGCCGATGGCGATCGACATGGCGAAGGTCATGGCGAAGCTGCGCGAGATCTGCTGCGAGGCGGCCACCGGGATCACCATCAGGGCGCTGACCAGCAGCAGGCCCACCACGCGCATCGCCACCGTGACGGTGACCGCCGCGGTGATCGCGACCAGCAGGTTCAGCATCCGCACCGGGAGGCCGGTGACCTGGGCGAACTCCTCGTCCTGGCTGACGGCGAAGAGCTGCCGCCGCAGGCCGATGGTGACCAGCAGCACAAAGCCGGCCAGTACGCAGATCACCGGGATGTCCTCGGGCGCGACGGTGGTGATCGAACCGAACAGGTACGTGGTCAGGTTGGCGGTCGTGCCGGTCTTCGACAGCGAGGTCAGCATCACACCGGCCGCCATGCCGCCGTAGAAGAGCATGGCCAGGGCGATGTCGCCGCGGGTCCTGCCGAACCAGCGGATCAGCTCCATCAGCACCGAGCCCAGCACGGCGACCAGGGTCGCCATCCACACCGGGCTGGCGTTGAGCAGGAAGCCGAGGCCGACGCCGGTGAGGGCGACATGGCCGATGCCGTCGCCCATCAGGGCCTGGCGGCGCTGCACCAGGTAGATGCCGATGGCGGGGGCGGTGATGCCGACCAGGACCGCGGCGAGCAGGGCCCGCTGCATGAAGGCGTAGGTGAGGAGATCCATCTCGGGTCCTTGGGTCCTTAGGTCAGCAGGCCGGTACGGAGCGGTCCGGAGGCCGGGTCCGCGTGCGGGTGCACATGGTCGTGGCCGGGGAGCGCGTGCTGGCCGACGGCCTGGGGCGGCGGCCCGTCGTGGACCACACAGCCGTCGCGCAGCACGACCGCGCGGTCGATCAGCGGTTCCAGGGGGCCGAGTTCATGGAGTACGAGCAGCACGCTGGTGCCGGCGGCGACCTGCTCGCGCAGGGTGCCGGCCAGGATGCCCTGGCTGGCCAGGTCGACCCCGGCCATCGGCTCGTCCATGATGAGCAGTTCGGGTTCGCCGGCCAGGGCGCGGGCGATCAGCACCCGCTGGTGCTGGCCGCCGGAGAGCGCGTTGACCGAGTCCCTGGCCCGGTCGGCCATGCCGACCAGCTCCAGCGCCCGGTCCACGGCCGCGCGGTCCTCCTTGCGCGGCAGCCCCAGCCTGGTGCGGGCCAGCCGCCCGGCCGAGACGACCTCGCGGACGGTGGCGGGGACACCGCTGGCCGCCGTGGTGCGCTGCGGTACGTAGCCGATCCGGGCCCAGTCGCGGAAGCCGCGCAGCGGCGTGCCGAACAGCTCCAGCTCACCGCCGGACAGCGGCACCTGGCCGACCACGGCGCGCACCGCCGTGGACTTGCCGGAGCCGTTGGCCCCGAGCAGCGCGACGACCTCCCCGCGGCGCACCGTGAGGTCTATGCCGCGCAGCACCGGCCGTGAGCCGAGCGAGGCCGTCGCCTGCCGCAGGGAAATGACGTGTTCGCGCTCCGTGGACGCGATGGGTGCAGGTGCCATGGATGCCGCCTCCGTGATCACTTACTTGGCCCCGAGTGCCGTCTGGAGGGCCTTGAGGTTGCTGCGCTGGACCTCGATGTAGTCGCCGCCCCGGGACTTCGCCGTGATGCCCTCGATGGGGTCGAGTACATCAGTGCGCAGCCCGAGGTCGCCCGCCAGGGTCTTGGCGGTGTGGTCGCTGACCAGCGTCTCGAAGAAGACCGTCGAGACGTGCTTGCTCCCGGCGAGGGTGTGCAGTGCCTTGATCCTGGCCGCGCTGGGCTCGGACTCCGGGTCGATGCCGTTGACCGCCTCCTCGACCAGGCCGTAGCGCTCGGCGAGGTAGCCGAAGGCGGCGTGGGTGGTGAGGAAGGTGTCCGAGGTGCGGTCGCGCAGACCGTCCTCGAACTCGGTGTTCAGCGTGTCCAGTTTGCCGGTCAGCGACTTCAGGTTCTTCGCGTACGCGGTCGCGTGGCCGGGGTCGGCCTTGGCGAGGGTCTTCTCGACACCCCTGGCGACCTGGGCGTACTTCACCGGGTCCAGCCAGATGTGCGGATCGGCGCCGGACTCCTCGCTGCCGCCGCCGGTGTTGTCGGAGGTGGTGTGGTCGTGACCGTCGACCTCGGTGCCGTGCTGTTCCAGGGAGGTCAGCGCCGAGGCGTCGGCGATGTACTTCACGCCGGACTGGGCGATCGCGTCGTCGACCGCGGGCTGCAGGCCCTTGAGGTAGACCACGACCCCGGACTCGCCCAGTGCCGCGGTCTGCCGGGGGGTGAGGTCCAGGTCGTGCGGTTCGACGCCGGGCTTGGTCAGTTCGGTGACGCTGACATGGCTGCCGCCGATCTGGTCGACCAGGAACTCCATCGGGTAGAAGGAGGCCGTGACCTTCAGTTTTCCGTCACTGGTCATGCTCCCGGCGCCGCTGGAGGAGCATGCCGACAGGGATATGAGGCCGAGCGCGGCGGCTCCGGCGACAGCCGTGGGGACGAGGAGGCGGCGACCTATGTTCATGACTCCCATTTTCAACAAAACTGGAAACGATTGTCAATTGGCCTCTGTGTGACCCAGGTCCTACTGTCACCCACGCCCCCCGGCGCAGAACCGATTTGATACGGCACCCTCACCCGCCGGTAATCTGAGACATCCGCTTCGTCGTACTGAAGAGAGCACCGTGGCCGCCGACAAGATCGAGACCATCGTCAGCCTGAGCAAGCGCCGTGGCTTCGCGTTCCCCAGCAGTGAGATCTACGGCGGCCAGCGCGCCGCCTGGGACTACGGGCCGCTCGGCATCGAGCTCAAGGAGAACATCAAGCGCCAGTGGTGGCGCTCCATGGTCACCTCGCGCGACGACGTCGTCGGGATCGACTCGTCGGTGATCCTCGCCCGCGAGGTCTGGGAGGCGTCCGGCCATGTCGCCACCTTCACCGACCCGCTCACCGAGTGCACCTCCTGTCACAAGCGCTTCCGCGCCGACCACCTGACCGAGGCGTACGAGGCCAAGCACGGCCGCGAGCCCGCCAACGGCCTGGCCGACATCAACTGCCCGCACTGCGGCAACAAGGGCTCCTTCACCGAGCCCAAGGAGTTCTCCGGCCTGCTGAAGACCACGCTGGGCGTCACCCAGGACGCCTCGGGCACCGCGTACCTGCGCCCCGAGACCGCCCAGGGCATCTTCATCAACTTCGCCACCGTCCAGCAGACCTCGCGCAAGAAGCCGCCGTTCGGCATCGCCCAGACCGGCAAGTCCTTCCGCAACGAGATCACCCCGGGCAACTTCATCTTCCGGACCCGCGAGTTCGAGCAGATGGAGATGGAGTTCTTCGTCAAGCCCGGCGAGGACGAGACCTGGCACGAGTACTGGATGCAGCAGCGCTGGGACTGGTACCGCGACCTCGGCATCCGCGAGGAGAACATCCGCTGGTTCGACCACCCGAAGGAGAAGCTCTCCCACTACTCGAAGCGCACCGTCGACATCGAGTACCGCTTCAACTTCGGCGGCACCGAGTTCTCCGAGCTGGAGGGCATCGCCAACCGGACCGACTTCGACCTCAAGGCGCACTCCGAGGCGTCCGGCACCGACCTGTCGTACTTCGACCAGGAGGCCGGCGAGCGCTACTTCCCGTACGTCATCGAGCCCGCGGCGGGCCTGAACCGGGCGATGCTCGCGTTCATGCTCGACGCGTACAACGAGGACGAGGCGCCCAACGCCAAGGGCGTCATGGAGAAGCGCACCGTGATGCGCCTCGACCCGCGCCTGGCGCCGGTCAAGGTCGCCGTCCTGCCGCTGTCCCGCAACCCGCAGCTCTCGCCCAAGGCCAAGGGCCTGGCGGCCGATCTGCGGCGCAACTGGAACATCGACTTCGACGACGCGGGCGCCATCGGCCGCCGCTACCGCCGCCAGGACGAGATCGGCACCCCGTTCTGCGTCACCGTCGACTTCGACACCCTGGACGACAACGCGGTGACGGTGCGCGAGCGCGACACCATGAAGCAGGAGCGCGTCTCGCTGGACCAGGTCCAGTCCTACCTGGGCAGCCGTCTGCTCGGCTGCTGATCGCCGCACCGCACCCGGGGCACCCGGGGAACCACCCGTGGCCTGGCCCTCTCAGGGGGCCAGGCCACGCAGGACCAGGTCGCACACGGCGGTGAAGTCCCCGTCGATCCCGGGCTGCGTCCAGTCCGCGGCGTGGGCGGGGTCGTGGAAGCGCGCCGAGGCGTCCCACACGGCCCGCGCGGTCCGGGCGGCGGTCTGTGCGTCGGCCCCGGCGGCCGGGTCGAACTGCCCGTCGGCGACGCCCTGGCAGATGATCACCGCGAGCTGCGCGACCATGCTCACGATGTGCTCGTCGACCACTCCGCTGTGCTCCGCCACCAGTGCCTGGTACGTGGCGAACAGCTCGGGATCGCCCCCCGCCTTGCGCCGCTTCGCGGCGAACAGCTCGGCCAGCCAGCCCCGCAGCCGCTCCGCCGCCGGGGCGTCGCCGCCCTCCGCGATCGCTTCGAGCCTCGCGTGCGACTGGTCCAGCCAGCGCTGCGTCACCGCCTCGCGCAGCGCCGCCTTGGTACGGAAGTGCCGGTACACGCTGCCGTGGCTGACGCCCAGCGCGCGCGCCACATCCACCACGGTGGCCTTCGCCGGGCCGTAGCGCCGCAGCACGTCCTCGGTGGCTTCGAGGATGCGTTCGGGGGTCAGCGTCTCGGGCGGCATCGCTTCGCGGGCCTTTCGGGTCGGGAGGGCTCCAGTCTCCCAGCTCAGCGGCGTTCGCTGTCCAGATGTGCCATCTGGGCGGCCGGGTAGCGGTCGCCGGAGGCCGCGCCGGGCGGGACGGCGCGCTCGACGGCCGCCAGGTCGTCCGCGTCCAGCGTGACGTCGGTGGCGCCCAGGGCCTCGTCCAGGCGCTGCCGGGTGCGGGCGCCGACGAGCGGCACGATGTCCTCGCCCTGGGCCAGGACCCAGGCGATGGCGGTCTGGGCGACGGACACGCCCTTCTGCTCGGCGATCTTCCGCAGGGCGTCCACGAGCTGGAGGTTGTGGTCGAGGTTCGCGCCCTGGAAGCGGGGGCTCATCGCCCGGAAGTCGTTCGCGGCCAGCTGCCGGTCGCGGGTGAAGTGGCCGCTGATGAGCCCGCGCGAGAGCACCCCGTAGGCCGTCACGCCGATACCCAGCTCGCGCAGGGTGGGCAGGATCTCGTCCTCGATGCCCCGCGAGATGAGCGAGTACTCGATCTGCAGGTCGCTGATGGGGGCGACGGCGGCCGCGCGGCGGACGGTCTCGGCGCCGACCTCGCTGAGGCCGATGTGCCGTACGTAACCGGCCTCGACCAGTTCGGCGATGGCCCCGACGGTCTCCTCGATGGGGACGGCGGGGTCGAGGCGGGCGATCCGGTAGACGTCGATGTGGTCCAGGCCCAGGCGCTGGAGCGAGTACGCGGCGAAGTTCTTCACCGCCGCCGGGCGGCCGTCGTAGCCGGACCACTCGCCGGCCGGGCCGCGCAGGGCGCCGAACTTGACGCTGGTGAGCGCCTTTTCGCGGTGCGCGGGGCTCGCCGAGCGCAGGGCCTCGCCGATCAGCATCTCGTTGTGGCCCATGCCGTAGAAGTCGCCGGTGTCGAGGAGGGTGATCCCGGCGTCGAGGGCGGCGTGGATCGTCGCGACGGACTCGGCGCGGTCGGTGTCGCCGTAGAGGGCCGACATGCCCATGCAGCCGAGGCCGAGAGCGGAGACCCGGGGGCCGGTCGTGCCGAGGGGGCGGTCGAGCATGGTGTGCTCCGTTTTCGTCGGGCCGGGGAAAGCAGCTGACACCTCCGAGAGTGGCACATGGACTGACAGATTTCAATATCTGTCAGTCCATGTGTCGGCTCGCTGCTTCCGGCTCCCGTCACCGGTCCATGGCCCTCAGCCGCAGGCTCATCGTGGTGGTCAGCGCGACCACCACCAGCTGCACCGCCAGCACCGTCACCAGCGCGTCCCGCATCCCGTGCGAGGGCGCCAGCGACAGGAACAGCGTGCCCAGCGTGGCCACGCCCAGGGCCAGCGCCGACTGCTGGGTGGTGACCATGACACCGCCACCCACCCCCGCGCGCTCGCTCGGCACGCCGGTCAGCACCAGCCGCATGAGCACCGGCAGCTGCAGGGACTGCCCCAGCCCCGCCAGCGTCACCCCGGGCGCCAGGGCCGCCACCGTCAGATCCGGCCAGTCACGGGCCACGGTGACCGCGAGCACCGCGATACCCACGCCCTGCAGCACGCCGCCCGCCGTGACGACCCGGCTGCCGAACCGCCCGAGCAGACGCGGGCCGAACAGCGACCCCACGAAGAAGGCCGCCGCCATCGGGGCCAGGGCCAGCCCGGCCTTCACCGGCCCGTACCGCAGCCCCTCCTGCAGTGCCACCGCGATCACGAACATGAAGCCGCCGAAGCCGATCGAGAACGGCAGCATCATCGGCAGCGCCCGCCGCATCCCCGGCAGCCGGAACAGGCTCGGCGGCACCAGCGGGATCCGCCCGGCCCGGTCCGCCCGCCGCTCGACCGCGAAGAACCCGGCGGCCGCCACCGGGAAGACGACCAGCGACACCCAGGTCCACAGCGGCCAGCCGGCCGACCGGCCCTCGGTCAGCGGGGCCAGCAGCGTCACCAGCGCCACCGCGAGCAGCACCGTGCCGGGGCCGTCCACCGGCGCCGGGTGCGCCGACCGGGTCTCCGGCACCGCGCGGACCGCGAGCACCAGCCCGAGCACCACCACCGGCACATTGACCAGGAAGACCGCCCGCCAGTCGGTCCCGGCGATGTCGGCCGCCACCAGCACCCCGCCCAGGATCTGGCCCGCCACCATCGACAGGCCGGCCGTCGCCCCGTACAGGCTCATCGCCCTGGCGTGCCGCCGGCCGCTGGTGGAGGAGTGGATGGTCGCCAGCACCTGCGGCAGCATCAGCGCCGCCGCCGCGCCCTGCGCCACCCGGGCCGCGACCAGCGTCCAGGCGGTCGGGGCGAGCCCGCAGGCCAGCGAGGTCACGCCGAAGGCGGCCATCCCGGCCAGGAAGAGCCGGCGCCGCCCGAAGATGTCGCCGAGCCGCCCGCCGAGCACCAGCAGCACCGCGTACGCGACCCCGTAGCCGGCGACCACCAGCTCCAGGACGGACGGTGAGGCGTGCAGATCGGAGGAGATGGCCGGCAGCGCGACATTGACGATGAAGAAGTCGATCAGCGGCAGGGCGGCCCCGAGCAGCACGGTGAACAGCCCGGTGGCGGAGAGCGCCGGTGGAGCCGGGGGAGAGGAGGCCGGGCCGGCGGCCGGTGCCGGGCCGGGCGCGATCCGGGTCACCCGGGGCCGCACCTCGGCGCGGGACCTCAGACCGGCGGTGAGTTCCATGGGTTCAGTCACGGCACCCACCATGCCCCTACTCTCAGGGTGGTACCAGAGAGCGTTTATCCAGGTATCAGAACCACCTGGCAACTGCTTGAGCCCGGCGCGGCCCTGCGGCACCCTGGAACCATGACCACCACGGCCGCGGCCCGCCACGAACTCGCCCACTTCCTGCGCAGCCGCCGCGAACGCATCACCCCCGAGCAGGTCGGCCTGCCGCCCGGCCGCCGCCGGCGCACGCCAGGCCTGCGCCGCGAGGAGGTCGCCGCGCTCGCCGCCGTGGGCGTCACCTGGTACACGTGGCTGGAGCAGGCCCGGGACATCCAGATCTCCGCCCAGGTCGCCGACGCCGTCGCCCGCGCCCTCATGCTCGACCCCAACGAGCGCGGCCACCTCTTCGTCCTGGTCGGCGTCCCGGATCCCAACCCGCGCGCCGACTGCCCCGGGATGTCACCGCAGATGCTCGAAATGCTCGGGAGGCTGGAGCCGCTGCCCGCCGCCGTCGTCAACAGCCGCACCGATGTGATCGCCTACAACCGCACCTACGGACGGCTGGTCTCGGACCTCGACGCCCTGCCCTACGAGGACCGCAACATCCTGTGGCTGATCTTCACCGACCCGGTCTGGCGCGAGGCACTCCCCGACTGGCCGGAGACCAGCCGGCTCTGCGTCGCCAAGTACCGCGCGGCCATGGTCGAACACCTCGCCGAGCCCGCCTGGAAGGCGCTCGTCAAGCGGCTCCAGCAGGCGTCCCCCGATTTCGCCGCCCTCTGGGACCGCCATGAGGTCGTCCAGCCCGAGAACCGCACCAAGCGCTTCCTCAACCCCGAAGTCGGTCTGCTCACCTTCGACTTCACCCATCTGTGGCTCGGCCCCCGGCCGGGCCCCCGGCTGGTCACCTACACCCCGGCCGACGCGGCCACCCGCGAACGCCTGGACCGGCTCCACGACCTGGTGCTCACGCGGGAAGCCGCTGCTGCTGCTGCCGCTGCCGTTCCCGTGCCGGCCTGAGCAGTCGCGTCCTGGCCTCCATCAGGGCGAAGCCGAGCAGATTCATCCCCCGCCACTGCTCCGGGTCCGCGGACCGCTCGTCGTCGGCGGCCAGCCCTATGCCCCATATCCGGTCGACCGGGCTGGCCTCGACCAGCACCCGTGAGCCCGTACCCAGCAGATACTCCCGCAGCGCCGCGTCCTGGCCGAACTTGGCCAGGCTCCCCTCGACGACCAGCTCCCAGCGGTGACGCGTCCACACCGCCTCGTCGAAGCCGCGCACCTGGCGGCCGAGCTTCTGCACGGCGTGCGGATGCGGGGTCTCCAGAATCCGCGCCAGGGCGGCGTCGTCCCCGAACAGCCGCGCCTTGCCGGCCATCATCCAGTGCTCGGCACCGGCGTAGGTGACGCCGTCCACGGTGAAGGGCGACGGCCACCACTGGCTCAGGGCGCCCTGGCCCACACTGCCGTCACGCTGCGGCTGCTGCTTCCAGAAAAAGAGGTACTTGGGCCGGACCCCGCGTGCCGTCAGCGCGGCCAGCTCCTCACTGCTGCGGACGTCTGTCGCCGCGATCTGTGTCCCCGTCATGTTCAGATCGTCGCACGAGGGTCCGACAACGCGCCTTCCAATTCGGCGTCCGGCAGGCCGCGTTCCTCACCGGCGAGCGCGAACGCGGCGCCCCCGACCGCCCCCGGTCCGGCGATCGGGGACAGGCGCGGCCGCGGCGCTAGCGCCCGGCGGCCCTGGCCATGAGGCGCTCCAAAAGGGCCAGTTCCTCCTCGTCCAGCTCCCGCAGGGCGGCCGGCGGCGTGCCGAGGACGCGCTCGGCCTCGGCGGCGGCGGTCGCCCCGGCCGCGGTCACGGTGACGATCTTGCAGCGGCGGTCGGTGGGATGCGGCGTACGTTCCACGAGCCCGCGCCTGGCCAGGTCGTCCACGACCACGGTGGTGTACGGGCGGTCGGTCAGCAGCGCGGCGGCCAGATCGCCGAGCCCGACCGGGGCGGCGGCTATCCGGCGCAGTGCCTTGACCCGGAAGAAGCTCAGGCCCAGGGCGTCGCAGACCTCCTGACGGCGGTCGTTGTCCAGGACCAGGGCGCGCATGGCCGCCCACGCCCGGCCGGCGGCGTCGCCGGTGGCCGGGGTCATCGCGCGCCCACCATGCCGGCCTCGCGTTCCGGTGACCCGAGCCGGGCCGCCGTCCGCTGGGCGGTGCCGGCCGCCCAGCGGCCGGTGGTGAGCAGGCCCAGGACCAGTACGACCACGCCGCAGCCCGCGATGACGGCCCAGGCGGCGGTGTCCAGGCTCGCCGCGACGAGGGCGCCGATCACGGCGACCCCCAGCGACTGGCCGACCTGGCGGCTGGTGGAGGCGACGGCCGCCGCGACGCCCGCCTGCGAGCGCGGCATGCCGGACACGGCGGTGTTGGTGATGGGGGCGTTGACGAAGCCGAAGCCGATGCCGAACAGCACGTACGCCGTGTAGAGCAGCAGGTCCGGGGAGTCCGCGTCCAGCCTGGTCAGCAGCAGGCCGCTCGCCGTGGTGGTCAGGCCCGCCAGGATCAGCGGCAGCCGCGGGCCCCGGCTGCCCACCATCCGGCCGGACAGCGGCGCGCAGACCAGTGCCATGGCGGCCATCGGCAGCAGATGGAGCCCGGCGTCCAGGGCGGACATGCCCCGGGTGTCCTGGAGGTAGAGGGTGTTGAGGAACAGGAAGCCGGCCAGCGCGGCGAAGGCGCTCACCGCTATCACCGTCGCCCCGCTGAAGGGCGCGCTGCGGAAGAAGCGCAGCTCGATGAGCGGTTCCACACGCCGCCGCTCGTAGCCGACCAGCCCGGCCAGCGCCGCCACCGCGAGCGCGACGCACCCCAGGATCAGCGGTGAGGTCCAGCCCGCCTCGGGTGCCTCGATGATCGCGTAGGTCAGCGAGCCGAGCAGCGTGATCACCAGCACCTGCCCGACCGGGTCGACCCGGCGGGCCTTGGGGGCGCGGGACTCGGGGATGTAGCGCGCGGTGAGCAACAGCGCGGCGAGGCCGACCGGGACGTTGATCCAGAAGATCGCCCGCCAGCCCGCCGACTCGACCAGCGCGCCGCCGATGATCGGCCCGGCGGCCATGCTGATGCCGACGACGCCGCCCCAGACGCCGATCGCGCGGGCCCGTTCGCGCGGCTCGGTGAAGGTGTTGGTGATGATCGACATCGCGACCGGGTTGAGCATCGAGCCGCCGACCGCCTGGAGCATCCGGAAGACGATCAGCCACTCCAGGCTCGGCGCGAGGCTGCACAGCACGGACGCGGTGGTGAAGAGCACCAGACCCGTCCGGAAGACCCGGCGCCGGCCGATCCGGTCGGCGGTGGAGCCGGCCAGCATCAGCAGCGAGGCCAGCACGAGGGTGTAGGCGTCGATCGTCCACTGCAGTCCGGAGACGGAGGCGTGCAGATCGCGGCGCACGGACGGCAGGGCGACGTTCAGGATCGTGTTGTCGAGACTGACGATGAGCAGGCTCATGCAGCAGATCGCGAGGATGAGGATCCGCCGCCGGTCGTTCGTTTCTGGCATGGGTGGAGACCTCGGGGCTCGGATTAGTTGTATCTGTGTAATCATTTTATCGTACATTCAATGTGGTCCGCCGGATACGGGAGAATGGGCCCATGACGACTGCCGCCACCGCCACCGCCACCCCGCTCCGGATCGGCCCGCACGCCGTGTGGCCGCCGGTGGTCCTGGCACCCATGGCCGGCATCACCAACGCCCCCTTCCGCACCCTGTGCCGCGAGTTCAGCGGGGGCAGGGGCCTGTTCGTCAGCGAGATGATCACCACCCGGGCGCTGGTCGAGCGGAACGACAAGACCATGCACCTGATCCACTTCGACGGCACCGAGAAGCCCCGCTCCATCCAGCTCTACGGGGTCGACCCGGCCACCGTCGGCGCGGCCGTGCGGATGATCGTCGACGAGGACCTCGCGGACCACATCGACCTCAACTTCGGCTGCCCGGTGCCCAAGGTGACCCGCAAGGGCGGCGGCTCGGCGCTGCCGTACAAGCGGAACCTGCTGCGCTCCATCCTGCGCGAGGCGGTCGGCAACGCCGGGGCCCTGCCGGTCACCATCAAGATGCGCAAGGGCATCGACGACGACCACCTGACCTACCTCGACGCCGGCCGGATCGCCGTCGAGGAGGGTGTGACCGCCGTCGCCCTGCACGGCCGGACCGCCTCCCAGCACTACGGCGGCACCGCCGACTGGGAGGCGATCGCCCGGCTCAAGGAGGCCGTCCCGGAGATCCCGGTGCTCGGCAACGGCGACATCTGGTGCGCCGACGACGCGGTCCGGATGATGCGCGAGACCGGCTGCGACGGCGTGGTCGTCGGCCGCGGCTGCCTGGGCCGGCCGTGGCTCTTCGGCGACCTGGTCGCGGCCTTCGAGGGCACCACCGCCCAGGCCGCCCCGCCGCTGGGCGAGGTCGCGGCCGTCATGCGCAGGCACGCCGCGCTGCTGGGGGAGTGGCTGGACGGCGAGGAGCGCGGCGTCATCGACTTCCGCAAGCACGTCGCCTGGTACACCAAGGGCTTCTCGGTCGGTTCCGAGGCGCGCCGCAAGCTCGCCATGGCGTCCTCGCTGGCCGAGCTGGACGACCACCTCGCAGGCCTCGACCTCGCCCAGCCCTGGCCGCAGGGCGCCGAGGGGCCGCGCGGCCGTACCGCGGGCGCCAAGCGGGTCGTCCTGCCGGACGGCTGGCTGAACGACCCGTACGACCGCGCGGTCGCCTCCGCCGACGCGGAGCTCGACACCTCCGGCGGCTGACGACCCCATGCGCGACAGGCCGGGGCCCGGCCCCTGTCGCGCACCAGGTCGTCGGCGCTACCCCGCGATCAGGTCCAGCGTCGTGGCCGCCGTCCAGCTGAAACCGCGGATGCCGTGCCCCTCGCCGGTGTGCGGGTTGACGTACTCGGCGAAGCCCGAGCGCCCCGCGGCGTCCAGCACGCCCTCCCGGAGCTGCTTGGCGTCGGCCTCGGCGCCGTACTGCCGCAGGCCGCGGTGGAAGAGCCAGGCGATGTTGAACCAGGACGGGCCGCGCCAGTAACGGCCCGGGTCGAAGGCGGGGGAGAGCAGGTCGTAGCTGGGCAGCAGATGGACCCGGCCCAGGCCGAAGCGGTCGCCGGTGGCGGTGCGCAGCAGGGCGCGCACGATCTGGTCGGGCAGGCCGGGCACGACGAGCGGGACGAGGCCGGCGGCGCTGAGCTCGTCGATGAGCCCGGCGCCCGGTTCGGCGCGCAGGTCCCGGCAGCGGAACACCCCGGCGCCGGGGTCGTAGAGCCGGTCGATCAGGACGGCGGTGAGCTGCTCGGCACGGTCGCGGTGCGGCTCGGGGGAGGCGCCGATGGCCTCGGCGATGTCGGCGAGGGCGTACTCGGAGATGATGAGCAGCGCGTTGAAGCAGGGGTCCTCGACGGCGAAGGTGTGCCGCAGCCGGGTGTCGTCGTAGTCCGCCTCCCGGTAGTCCGTGCACAGCCGTACGTAGCGCCCGTAGTCGTCGTCGGTGGGGCGGTCGGCGGCGTCGGAGTGGGTGAGGTCGCGGCGTACGTAGCCGGCCGGGTCGGCCGGGGTGATCCGGGCCAGCGGGCCGTCCCAGCAGGGGCTGTTGTCCCAGCCGGACTCCCAGGGGTGGACGATGGCGGCCAGCCCGGCGCCGCCGAGGTCGCGGTGGGCGCGCAGGTACTCGTGCCACTGGACGAGCTGCGGGTACAGGCGGCGCAGGAAGCCCACCTCCAGCGACGCGCCGGGGTCGGTGCGGTGCACCTCCCAGGCCGCCAGCGCGTGCACGGGCGGCTGGACGATGCCGGAGGTGCCGGTCAGACCGGCCTCGCCGGGCACTCCGACCTGCCAGAAGTCGGGGCCGGGAAAGTAGGCGTCGGCGGGTACGGAGTCGTTGAAGACGATGTGCGGGACGCGGCCGTCCGACCGCCACTGTGCCGAGAACAGGGTCTCCAGCTCGCGGCGGGCCCGGCGTGGGGACAGATGCCGCAGGCCGATCGCGATGAAGGCGGAGTCCCAGCTCCACTGGTGCGGGTAGAGGGTGCGGGAGGGGACGGTGGAGCCGCCCGCCCAGTTACCCAGGAGTACGGAGGACGCGGCGGCGCGCAGTCCCACGGAATCGGTGTCCGCTGAGTTCCACGGTTCACCGGGCGCGTTCGAAGGTGAGGACACAGCACCTATAACAGCAGTGGGCGCGGCGGCAGACAAACCTTGCGCGATGTACCGGCTGATCGTCCGGGGAGTGAGACTGAAGGGGTGATTCTCGCCACGCCTGATAGGGGCATCGCTCATATGAGCAGTTAACGCCTGGAGTTATCTCTCCAAGGCGTGGCACTCGGTGCCATCGTTTTCGGTGTCACCTGGTCAAGGAAGTTCATACGGAGCGTAGTTGCCGGGGTCGTCGCCGATCACATCTCGCGATCATGTGTTCGGGAAGTGAAGGGATGAGTGGCATGCCCATGTACCTGTGATCACTTTCGATCACACGGCGGACGGGTGGTTACAGCCATGTGACGTGATGGTGGACGTTCTGCTGGGCCTTCGAGATGGGTACGCTCCCGGCCAGTCAGGGCACCCCGGTCGCGAGGAGAGCAGTCCCGTGTCGGAACGAAACGAAAACCAGAAGTTCGTCTACGACTTCACCGAGGGCAACAAGGACCTCAAGGATCTGCTCGGCGGCAAGGGAGCGAACCTCGCCGAGATGACCAACCTCGGTCTGCCCGTCCCTCCGGGCTTCACCATCAGCACCGAGGCCTGCAAGGTCTACCTGGACTCCGGCGCCGAGCCGGCCGAGCTGTGCGACGAGGTGAGTGCGCACCTCGACGCCCTGGAGCGGCACATGGGCAAGAAGCTCGGCCAGCCGGACGACCCGCTGCTGGTGTCCGTGCGCTCCGGGGCGAAGTTCTCCATGCCGGGCATGATGGACACCGTCCTCAACATCGGCCTGTCCGACGCCTCGGTCGCCGGCCTCGCCGCCCAGGCCGGCGACGAGCGCTTCGCGTGGGACTCGTACCGCCGCCTCATCCAGATGTTCGGCAAGACCGTGCTGGGCGTCGACGGCGAGCTCTTCGAGGAGGCGCTCGACGAGGCCAAGCGCGCCAAGGGCGCGAGCAGCGACCTGGACCTGGGCGCGGAGGACCTGCACAACCTGGTCGACGAGTTCAAGGGCATCGTCGCCAAGGAGGCGGGCCGCGAGTTCCCGCAGGACCCGCGCGAGCAGATGGACCTCGCCGTACGGGCCGTCTTCGACTCGTGGAACACCGACCGCGCCAAGCTCTACCGCCGCCAGGAGCGCATCCCCGGCGACCTGGGCACAGCGGTGAACGTCTGTTCCATGGTCTTCGGCAACCTCGGCCCCGACTCCGGCACCGGCGTCGCCTTCACCCGCGACCCGGCCAGCGGCCACCAGGGCGTCTACGGCGACTACCTGCAGAACGCGCAGGGCGAGGACGTCGTCGCCGGCATCCGCAACACCGTGCCGCTCGCGGACCTGGAGGGCCTGGACAAGGCCTCGTACGACCAGCTCATGCAGATCATGCAGACCCTGGAGACGCACTACAAGGACCTGTGCGACATCGAGTTCACCATCGAGCGCGGCAAGCTGTGGATGCTCCAGACCCGGGTCGGCAAGCGCACCGCCGCCGCCGCGTTCCGGATCGCCACCCAGCTCGTCGACCAGGGCCTGATCGACGAGGCCGAGGCGCTCCAGCGGGTCAACGGCGCGCAGCTCGCGCAGCTGATGTTCCCGCGCTTCTCCGAGGACGCGAAGAGCCGGCGGATCGGCTGGGGCATCGCCGCCTCCCCGGGCGCCGCGGTCGGCAAGGCCGTCTTCGACTCGTACACCGCCGTCAAGTGGTCGCGCTCGGGCGAGAAGGTCATCCTGATCCGCCGCGAGACCAACCCCGACGACCTCGACGGCATGATCGCCTCCGAGGGCATCCTCACCTCGCGCGGCGGCAAGACCTCGCACGCCGCCGTCGTCGCCCGCGGCATGGGCAAGACCTGCGTCTGCGGCGCCGAGGAGCTGGAGGTCGACACCAAGCGGCGCCGGATGACCACGGCCGCCGGCCTGGTCGTCGAGGAGGGCGACCTGGTCTCCATCGACGGCTCCACCGGCAAGGTCTACCTGGGCGAGGTCCCGGTCGTCCCGTCCCCGGTCGTGGAGTACTTCGAGGGCCGCATGCACGCCGGCGCCGACGACGCCGACGAACTGGTCCAGGCCGTCCACCGGATCATGGCCTACGCCGACCGGGTACGCCGCCTGCGCGTACGTGCCAACGCCGACAACGCCGAGGACGCCAACCGGGCCCGCCGCTTCGGCGCCCAGGGCATCGGCCTGTGCCGCACCGAGCACATGTTCCTCGGCGAACGCCGCGCACTGGTCGAGCGGCTCATCCTCGCCGACACCGACACCGAGCGGGACGAGGCACTCAGTGCCCTTCTCCCGCTCCAGAAGGCCGACTTCATCGAGCTCTTCGAGTCGATGGACGGCCTGCCGGTGACCGTACGGCTCCTCGACCCGCCGCTCCACGAGTTCCTCCCCGACATCACCGAACTCTCGGTGCGCGTCGCCCTGGCCGAATCCCGGCGCGACGCCAACGAGAACGATCTGCGGCTCCTCCAGGCCGTCCACAAGCTCCACGAGCAGAACCCCATGCTCGGCCTGCGCGGCGTCCGCCTCGGCCTCGTCATCCCCGGCCTGTTCGCCATGCAGGTCCGCGCCATCGCCGAGGCCGCCGCCCACCGCAAGAGCGTCAAGGGCGACCCGCGCCCCGAGATCATGATCCCCCTCGTCGGCACCGTCCAGGAGCTGGAGATCGTCCGCGAGGAGGCCGAGCAGGTCATCGCCGAGGTCCAGGCGGCCACCGGCACCGACCTCAAGCTCACCCTCGGCACCATGATCGAACTACCCCGGGCGGCCCTCACGGCCGGCCAGATCGCCGAGGCCGCCGAGTTCTTCTCCTTCGGCACCAACGACCTCACCCAGACGGTGTGGGGCTTCAGCCGCGACGACGTCGAGGCGAGCTTCTTCACCGCCTACCTGGAGAAGGGCATCTTCGGCGTCTCCCCCTTCGAGACCATCGACCGCGACGGCGTCGGCGCCCTGGTGCGCTCCGCCGCCGAAGCGGGCCGCGCCACCCGCCCCGACCTCAAACTCGGCGTCTGCGGCGAGCACGGCGGCGACCCCGAGTCCGTCCACTTCTTCCACGAGGTCGGCCTGGACTACGTCTCCTGCTCGCCCTTCCGCATCCCCGTCGCCCGCCTGGAGGCCGGCCGGGCCGCGGCCCTGGGCAAGAGCGGCAGCGACAGCCGGTAACCCGGCACCTGAACCATCTCCCACCCTCACCGGGGGCGGCGCCTCGTGCGGAGGCGCCGCCCCCGCTTTCTGTGCGGCGGTGTGCGCCCGGTGACTCGCCGACCGAGCGGGGTGGTCACGGGGCTTTCGTGTCGCTGGTGACGATCCGGCGTGGGTGAGCGTCAACGTGAACCGGCGGGTCCGCCCGGCGGTCGCGCTGCGAGGCAGGCAGCGTGATCGCGACAACGGGCTGCTCGACGGACCGTCGGCCGTCGGAACGCCACCCGGAGGTGCGCTTCTTCTCGTGACCGGCAGCCGGTCGGTCGGCGGCTACGAGAGTTCGAGGAGTCCCGTCCGTAACGGCACTGTCAGTGGCCGGGCGTACGGTGGCACACGTCCCCATTCCTTGCTGGCTGCTCGGAGCCCGGACGCATGAGGGCCGCCCCGTTGAGGGGGCGGCCCTCGCGGCTGTGTGGGCCGCCGGGGCGACCGGGGTGGCGGCCTGGTGGCGTCGTGCCTGCTGCCGCTCGGGCCGGGGGCCTGGCTGATCGGCGGCTTGGCGTAGGCCGCGACCGCCGCCGAGTAGCTGGGCGGCGCGGTCCCCTCGGTCGGCGGCCGGTACGGGGCGAGCCGGCGCCGGGCCGCGTCGAGTCGAGTACCGGGTGCCCGAAGTGATGGCGGTCCGCCCGTCCTGGTCCTCGTCGCGTCCCCGGGGTTCCATCCGGCACCGCTCAGCCGCGCGGCAGCGCGTACGTCACGCCCGTCAGCTGTTCCGAGGCCGCCCACAGCAGTTCCCCGGTGCGGTCGTCGCGGGTCCAGGGGGCGCGCCAGGAAGGGGCGGGGGAGCCGCGCCAGTTCGGTATGCGGGGGCCGGTGAAGGAGTCGGGGGCGACGCCGGGGGCGGTGGCGGCGTGGAGGGAGGGCAGGGCGCCGGCCTCGGCGGACTGGGCGACGACGCGGTTGCCGAGCTCCATGACGCGGGCGGTGAGACGGCGGCCTTCCATACGGGGGGCGGCGGCCTGGAGGTTGGTGGAGGCGTAACCGGGCTGCGCGGCGGCGGCCACCGTGTCGGCGCCGGCGGCGGCGAGGCGGCGGGCGAGTTCGTGGACGAAGAGCAGATTGGCGGTCTTGGAGCGTCCGTAGGCCGTCCAACGGCGGTACCGGCGCTCGCTGTTGAGGTCGCCGAGGTCCACATTGGCCAGGGCGTGCAGGCTGCTGGAGACGCTGACCACGCGGGAGCCGGGGGCGGCGAGCAGGTGCGGCAGCAGCAGTCCGGTCAGGGCGAAGTGGCCGAGGTGGTTGACGCCGAACTGGGACTCGAAGCCGTCCGCGGTGAGGCGGTGGGGGAGGGCCATGACACCGGCGTTGTTGACGAGCAGGTCGAGGCGGCCCTGGCCCGTACGGTCGTCGGCCTGGTCCTTGGCGAAGGCGCGTACGGAGGCCAGGTCGGCCAGGTCCAGGTGGCGGTAGGCGGCGTCGGCGCCCGGCACCTCGCCGCGGAGGCGGTCGAGGGCCTCCCGGCCGCGCTGTTCGCTGCGGCACGCCAGCACCACGCGGGCGCCGTGGCGCGCGAGTTCGCGCGCGGTGACGTAGCCGATACCGCTGTTGGCGCCGGTGACGACGGCGGTGCGGCCGGTCTGGTCGGGGATGTCGTTCGCGGTCCAGCTCATGTCGTACGAGGGTAGGCCGTGGACGGGTCCGCGTCAGCCCCGGCCGGGTGCGGCCGGGGCTGATCGAGGGGACGCAGGGGTGGCAGGCGCTGCGTGCGGGTCCGCGTCAGGCCGCGCGTCAGGTGTGGGGCCGGTCCGGCCGGTCCTCGTCGGTGCCCAGCTGATCGTTGATCTTCCGCTGGCCCGTGTCGACCTGGCTCTTGTACTTGCTGCCGGTCCTGTCGTCGACGAAGTCACCCGACTTCTCGACGCCCTGACGGGCCTGGTCGGGGTGACCCTTGAGCATGCCCTTGATCTTGTCCAGCATGGACATGAAATGCCCTCCTTGTTGCGGTACGGCACTGTTCCCAGCATTGCCGTACCGCGGACAGTCCGCATCCGCAGGGCCCTGAGCAGCGGCTATTACTTCACCTGCACCTCACACACCAGCCGCCGCCGGTGGTCCACGGCGCGTTCCCCGCCGGTCAGGGTCAGCGGTACCCGGTGCCGTACGGCGGACTCGCCGCTGGACGCCGCCAGCCGCAGTTCCAGGGCGCCGGGCTCGACGATCCGCCGGCCCGGGGCCACGGTGTAGGAGGCCAGGTCGGCGTGGAAGGTGAAGCGGACCTCCGCCGAGGCCCCGGCGTCCAGCGGGACCCGGGCGTAGCCGACCAGCCGCTCGACCGGGCGGACGATCCGGGCGACGGGGTCGTGGAGATAGAGCTGAACGACCTCGGTACCGGGCCGGGTGCCGGTGTTGCGGACGGTGAGGCGCACGGTGGTCTCCCCGTCGGTGGGCAGCTCCGTGGCGTCCGCCTCGGGCCGGTCCCAGGCGAAGGCGGTGTACGACAGCCCGTGCCCGAAGGGATGCAGCGGTGTCGGGTCGACGGTGCTGGCCTCGCCGTGCTGCCCGAGCGGCGGGGCCAGATAGGTCCAGGGCTGCGCCGCGGGCCCGTACGGGACGCTCACCGGGAGCCGGCCGGACGGATTGACGCGGCCGCTCAGCACCCCGGCGACGGCGGGGCCGCCCTGCTGGCCGGGGAAGAAGGCCTGGACGACGGCCGCCAGCCGGTCCGCCCAGCGGCCGAGCGCGTAGGGGCGCCCGGTGAGCAGTACCGCGACGACCGGGGTGCCGGTGGCGAGCAGCGCGTCCAGGAGTGCGCCCTGCGCGCCGGGCAGCGTCAGGTCGGCCGCGTCGCAGCCCTCGCCGGAGGTGCCCCGGCCGAACAGCCCCGAGCGGTCCCCGACGACGGCGACGCACAGGTCGGCCCCGACGGCGAGCGCGACCGCCTCCTGCGAGATCTCCGTGCCCGCGGTCGGCGCCGCCGCCCCGGCGGGCGGTTCGCAGCCCTGGGCGTGGCTGATGGGGGTGTCGGGCAGCTCGGCGCGCAGTGCCTCCAGCAGGGTCGGTACGTCGATGCCCATCGGCAGGTCCGGGTGCTCGATGCCGACGTGGCGGGGGAAGGTGTAGCAGCCGAGCATGGCAGCCGGGTCGTCGGCGAGCGGGCCGACCACCGCGATCCGGGCCGCGGGGCGCAGCGGGAGCGTTCCGTCGTTGGAGAGCAGCACCACGGACTCCTCGGCGAGCCGCCGGGCCACCTCGCGCATCTGCGGCGGGTCGAGGTCCAGGGTGGCCGGGGGTTCCGCGAGGGTGCCGTCCAGCAGGCCCAGTTCGGCCTTCTGCGTCAGCACCCGCAGCGCGGCCCGGTCGACCAGGGCCTCGGGGACGGTGCCGGCGCGCACCGCGTCCCGCAGCGGCGTCCCGTAGCAGCGGACGCCCGGCAGTTCGACGTCCACGCCCGCCGCGAGGGCGAGGGCGGCGGCCTCGGCGGGGGAGGCGGCGATCCGGTGGGCCAGCTCGACGAAGGACACCCCGAAGTAGTCGGCGACCAGGGTGCCGGTGAAGCCCCAGGTGTCGCGGAGCAGGCCGGTCAGCAGCCAGGGGTCGGCGTGGGCGGGGACACCGTCGGTGTCGGTGTACGAGGCCATGACCGACCGGGCCCCGCCGTCGCGCAGGGCCATCTCGAAGGGCGGCAGGATCACATCGGCCAGCTCACGGGGCCCGATGGACACCGGGGCGTGGTTGCGCGCGCCGCGCGAGGCGGAGTAGCCCGCGAAGTGCTTGAGGGTCGCCACGATGCCGGCCGACTCCAGCCCCCGTACGTAGGCGGTGCCGACGGTGGCGACCAGATAGGGGTCCTCGCCGACCGACTCCTCCGTACGTCCCCAGCGCGGGTCGCGTACGACGTCCAGCACCGGGGAGAGGCCCTGGTGGATGCCCGCGGCCCGCAGGCTGCCGCCGATCAGCCCGGCCGCCCGCTCCACCAGGGCCGGGTCGAAGGAGGCGCCCCAGGCGAGCGGGGTCGGGAAGACGGTGGCGCCCCAGGCGGTGAAGCCGGTGAGGCACTCCTCGTGGGCCAGCGCCGGGATGCCGAAGCGGTTCGCGGCGGCGATACGGGCCTGGGTGCGGGCCAGCCCGGCGGCGCCGGCGGCCGGTTCGACCGGGGCCGTACCGAAGGGGCGGGTCAACTGGCCCAGCCCGTGCGGCAGCAGGCCGTCGAGGTCGACGGCCTCGCTGACCTCGTGCTGGAGCGGGGCGACGTCCTCGCCGGACTCGGCGGTCTCCGAGCCCGGCCAGACCGCGTAGAGCTGGGCGAGTTTCTCCTCCAGGGTCATCAGGGCGAGCAGATCCGCCGCGCGGACCTCGGCGGGGAGCGCGGGGTCCTGCCAGGTCTGGGTCATGGGACTCCTCCGGGGAAGGCGCGTGGAAGGCGGGGGGCGGGGGGCGGGGGCGGGGGGCGGGGGCGGGAGGCGGGGGCGGGAGGCTGGGCGTGGCCAGCGGGCCGGGGGCAGCCGGGGCCAGCGGGCCGGGGGGAAGCGGGCCGGCCGTCAGCCCTTGGTCGCGCCGAGGGTGATGCCGCCGATGAGCTGCCGCTCGGCGACCGCGTAGAAGGCGAGCGCGGGCACCATGGCGACCACGACATAGGCGAAGATGCGTGCGGTGTCGGAGACGTACTGGCCCTGGAACTGCTGGACGCCGACCGGGATGGTCCACCACTTGGGGTCGTTGAAGACCAGCAGCGGCAGGAAGAAGTTGTTCCAGCTGCCGACGATGGCCAGCACGGACACCGTGCCCAGCGCCGGCCGGGCCATCGGCAGCAGGATGCGCCAGAAGAAGCCGAAGGCACCGCAGCCGTCCAGGGTCGCCGCCTCCTCCAGCTCACCGGGGATCTCCCGGAAGAAGCCGCGCAGGATGACGATGGTCAGCGGCAGCCCGAAGGCGGCCTGCGGCAGGATCACACCGAGCGGGTTGTCCAGCAGGTCCGCCGAGCGCAGCAGCACGAACAGCGGCAGGATCGCGGCGGCGAACGGGAACATCAGCCCGGCGGTGAACAGGGTGAACAGCAACTCCCGCCCCCGGAAGGCGAACCGGGCGAACGCGAAGGCCGCCAGCGCCGAGACGCCCACCATCAGCAGGGTGGTCGTCACGGCGATGAGCGTGCTGCTGCCGAGGCTGCGCCAGAAGACGCCGGAGCCCAGGATGTCGGTGTAGTTGCCGGTCACCCAGGGGTCGGGCAGTCCGAAGGGGTTGCGGGAGAGCTGGTCGGTGGACTTGAAGCCGGAGATGACGCCGTAGAGCAGTGGCGTCACCATGACCGCGCCGACCAGCCAGACGATGATGTAGACGGGGAGGCGTTTCATGCTCGCGCTCGCATGGTGGTGAGGGCTCCTTCGGTGTCCCGGCGCATGACGAAGCGCTGATAGACGAGGGCGAAGACCAGGCTGATCAGGAACATCGCGACACTGATGGCGCTGGCGTAGCCCACCTGGTAGCGCTTGAAGCCGTACTGGAACATGGTGATCGCCAGGGTTTCGGAGGAGTGGTCCGGGCCGCCGGCGGAGATCACCCACACCAGGTCGAAGAGCTGGATGGCGCCGATGACGGAGAGGAAGACGCTGATCCGCAGAGTCGGGCCGAGCAGCGGGAGGGTGATGTGCCGGAAGCGCTGCCAGGCGCCGGCGCCGTCGATCTTGGCGGCCTCGTGGAGCTCGGGCGGGATGCCCTGGAGGCCGGCGAGGTAGAGCATCATGTGGAAGCCGAAGTACTTCCAGGTCATGACGATGAAGAGGGTCGGCAGGACGGTCGACTGGTCGGCGAACCAGCGGCCGCCGAGGCTCTCCAGGCCGATTGTAGACAGTATTTTGTCTGCAAGGCCGTCCCCGGGGGCGAAGATCATGCTGAACAGCACGCCGGTGATGACCTCCGACAGCACATACGGCGCGAAAAACAGCATTCTGTATACAGCCCGCCCCCGCAGCCGCTGGTTCAGCAGCACCGCCATCGCCAGCGCGAAGGGCAGTTGGAAGACGATTCCGAAGGCGATCAGTGCCAGGCCCCGCCACAGGTCGCCCAGGAAGACCGGATCGTCCAGCAGCTTGCTGAAGTTGTCCAGCCCGCTGAACTCGGACGGCCACCCGAAGCCGCCCCAGGTGAACAGGCTGGTGTAGAGCGCGAACAGGATCGGCAGCAGCACGAACGCCGCGAACAGCACCAGCGCCGGCACCGTGAACAGCACCGCCGTCAGCCAGTCGCGGAACCGGCGCAGGGCCGGTGGCCGCACGGTGGCCGCGGGCGGCCCGCCGGCCGGCAGCCGGGGGTCCGGGTCGGCGGGCCGTACGTAAGTCGGGGTCGAAGTCATCGCCGCCTACTGGCTCTTCGCGACCTGGGTGATCGACCGGGCCACCTGTTCGGGGGACTTGCTGCCCGCGATGAGTGCGGCGACGCTGTCGTTGACCTCCTGGCCGACGGCGGGCGCGTACGCCTGGTCGAGGTAGAGCTGGAAGCCGGTGGCCTGGTCGAGCGCGGTGGCCACCGCCTTGAGGTTGGGGTCGGTCAGCGCGCCGGACGCGGCCTTGACCACCGGCAGCACCCCGGTGCCGGTCACCAGTTTCCGGTCGAAGGCGGGGGCGGCGAAGAACTCCAGGAAGTCCAGCGCGGCCTTGGGCGCGCCCTTGCGTACCGCGTGCCCGCCGCCGCCCCCGAAGACCTCGGTGAGCGCGCCCGCGCCGCCCTCGACGGAGGGGAAGGAGAAGAAGCCCAGGTCGTCGCCGAGTCCCTTGCCTGAGGACTTCTCCACGCTCGGCGCCCACTGCCCCATCAGCTCCATGGCCGCCTTGCCGTTGCCGACGCTGGCCGCCTGGCCGCTGGGGGTGGAGTAGCCGGCGCCCAGGAAGCCCTTCTGGAACGGCTGCAGGGCGACCAGTTCCTTCAGGTGCTGCCCGGCCTTGACGAAGCCATCGCCGGTGAAGTCGTTGTCGGTGGCGGCCTTCTGCAGGGCGTCGAGTCCTGCGGTGCGCATGGCCAGGTACGCCCAGTAGTACATGCCGGGCCACTTCTCCTTGCCGGCCAGGCCGATGGGGGTGATGCCCTTCGACTTGAGCTTGTCGACCGCGTCGAGGTAGCCGGACCAGGTGGTGGGCGGGGTGTCGAGACCGGCGTCGGCGAAGAGCGCCTTGTTGTACCAGAAGCCGACCGCGCCGATGTCGAAGGGGATCGCGTACAGCTTGTCGTCGAACTTGTACGCGGTCAGCGAGGCGGGTACGAAGCCCTTCGTCCAGGAGGCGGTGGCGGAGGTGACGTCCTCGACCAGGCCCGCGTCGATCTGCTGGTGGAGGACGCCGCCGCCCCAGGTGTGGAAGATGTCCGGCAGCTTGCCCGAGGCGGTCAGCGCGGTCATCTTCGACTTGTAGGCCTCGTTCTCCAGCGTGACGATCTTGATCGTCACATCCGGGTTCTTCGCCTCGAACTCCTTGGCGCGCTGGGCCCATATCTTCTTGGCGGGGTCGGTGGTGGTGATGTTCCACCACTCAAGGGTGGTCTTCCCCGAGCCCCCGCCGTCCGACGAGCCGCCGCAGCCGCTCAGAGTGGCCGCCGCCCCCAGCCCGGCCGCCGTGGAGACGGACAGGAACCCGCGGCGGGAGAGCCCCTGGCGGGGGAGCCCGCGGCGGGGGGAAGCAGAAGTGTTGCCCAGAGCTGCTCGCATCGCGCACCTTCCGGAAGTTCGCCGATAATTATCGGACGTGTGCAGCCGGAAGTTACGGACGCGCCGCGCCCGTGTCAACGGATCTGACAGAACCGTCCGGAACCGTCCGGGCGCAGTGGAGGGCGGTCCGGGACCGGCCGCGGGCCGGCCGGGCTCAACCGCGGGTCGCCGGGACCGCCGGGACCGCCGCCGTGCTGGCCCGGACCACCAGCTCGGTCGCCAACTCCAGCCGGGGTGAGTCCACTTCCTCGCCGCGCGCCTGACGCAGCACCGTACGGGCGGCCAGCTTGCCCATCTCCACCAGTGGTTGACGGACCGTTGTCAACGGGGGCGCGGACCAGCGGACTTCGGGGAGATCGTCGAAACCGACCACGCTGACGTCCTCCGGCACCCGCAGCCCGCGCCGCCGCAGGGCCTCGATGGCACCCAGCGCCATCTGGTCGCTGGAGGCGAAGATCGCGGTGGGCGGCGCGGCCAGGTCCATCAGCCGGCCGCACGCGGTGAAGCCGCCCTCGTGGTAGAAGTCGCCCTGCACCACCAGGCTGTCGTCGACGGCCACTCCGGCCGCTTCGAGGGCGGCGCGGTAGCCGTCGAGCCGGGCCCGGCTGCACAGCAGCCGGGCCGGCCCGGCGATGAAGCCGATCCGGTGGTGGCCCAGTCCCAGCAGGTGTTCGGTGGCCGACATCCCGCCGGCCCAGTTGGTGGCGCCGATGGTCGGCGCGTCCAGCGCGGGGGAGCCGGCCGGGTCGACCACCACGATCGGGACGTTGAGCCGCCGCAGTTCCTCGTGGAGTACCGGTTCCAGGACGGAGGTCACCAGGATCACGCCGTCCGAGGCCCGGTCGCGCAGGTTCTTCATCCACTGCCGGGCCGAGCCGGCCCGCCCGTGGATCGCGGAGACCACGGTGCCGAAACCGGCGGCGTGCGCGACCTCCTCGACGCCCCGGATGATCTCCACGGCCCAGGGGCTGTCGAGGTCGTTGAAGACCAGGTCCAGCAGCGCGGCCCGGTCGCCCGGCGCGGCCGTGCGACGCCGGTAGCCGTGCTGCCGCAGCAGGTCCTCGACCTTGGCCCGGGTCTCCGGGGCCACGTCCGAGCGGCCGTTGACCACCCGCGAGACGGTCGGCACGGAGACGCCCGCCGCTGCGGCGATCGCGGTGATGGTCACCTTCCGTCCGCCCGCCGCCGGCACCTGTTCCTCCGCCATATGGCCCCTCCTCGTACCGAAACCTTTCAGGGACTGGCCCCGGCCCGAGCGTACTCCGGAAAGCGTTGTCACAGGCGTTGACGACCTTCCCTGCCGGCTCTACGGTTTCCCCCGCACCCTCGGAATCCTTGCGGCAATCTTCCGGAAAAGAGGGCTCCCCCCATGAAACTCCAGCGCTTACGCAGAGCCGCCGTCGCCGTGACCGGCGCGGCCGCGTTACTCCTCGGCCTCGCCGGCACCAGCCATGCCGCCGACCCCCTGCTGCGCGACCTCGCCACCGCGAAGGGGAAGTACATCGGCACCGCCGCGACCGCGAGCGAGCTGAACATCGGTTCCTACGCCGCCATCGCCGGGACGCAGTTCAACTCGGCCACACCCGGCAACGAGATGAAGTGGGACGCCGTCGAGTCCACCCGCGGCACCTACAACTGGACCGGCGGCGACAACCTGGTGAGCTTCGCCCAGGCGCACGGCATGCAGGTGCGCGGCCACACCCTGGTCTGGCACAGCCAGCTGCCCGGCTGGCTCACCTCGGGCACCTTCACCGCCGACGAGCTCCACGCCCTGATGATCAAGCACGTCACGGACGAGGTCACCCACTTCAAGGGCAAGATCACCCACTGGGACGTGGTCAACGAGCCCTTCAACGAGGACGGCACCTTCCGTGCCAACCTCTGGTACAACCAGCTCGGCTCGTCCTACATCGCCGACGCGCTGCGCGCCGCCCGCGCCGCCGACCCGGCCGCCAAGCTCTACATCAACGACTACAACACCGACGGCACCGGCGCGAAGTCCGACGGCATGTACAACCTCGCGAAGTCCCTGCTCGCCCAGGGCGTCCCGCTGGACGGCATCGGCTTCCAGGGCCATCTGATCGTCGGCTCGGTTCCCTCCACCGTGCAGGCCAACCTCCAGCGCTTCGCCGACCTCGGCCTCGATGTCGCCGTCACCGAGCTCGACATCCGGATGGTGCTGCCCGCCACCGACGCCAAACTGGCCCAGCAGAAGGCCGACTTCAAGTCGGTGGTCGGAGCCTGCGTCGCGGTGACCCGCTGCGTCGGCGTCACCGTCTGGGGCCTGACCGACGCCACGTCCTGGATCCCCGACGTCTTCAGCGGTCAGGGCGCGGCCACCCCGTACGACGAGAACTACCAGCCCAAACCCGCGTTCTACGGCATCGCCGAGGCGCTGGGCTGGACCGGCACCGTCCCGGCGGCCGGCTGCACGGTCAGCTACGGCGTGAACCAGTGGAACACCGGCTTCACGGCGACCGTCACCGTCCGCAACTCCGGCAGCAGCGCCGTCAACGGCTGGACACTGGCCTGGAGTTACCCCTCGGGCCAGAAGGTCACCCAGGGCTGGAACGCCACCGTCAGCCAGTCCGGGACGGCCGTGACGGCGACCAACCTGTCCTACAACGCCACGATCGCCGCCGGCGGCACCCAGAGCTTCGGTTTCAACGCCACCTGGTCGGGCTCGAACCCGGCGCCGGCCGGCTTCACGCTCAACGGCACCGCCTGCGGCACGGCCTGATCAGCGCCCCAGCTGTCAGGGCACCCGCTGTCAGCGCACCCGCACGGTGAAGGCCGGGATCGACACCGTCTCGTCGTCCAGACACCGGCCGTCGGCCAGGTCGAAGCGCTGCTTCAGCAGCGGCGAGGCGACGTAGGCCCGGCCTTCCACCGTGCCGATCAGGCCGCGCGAGAGCACATAGGCGCCGGTGAAGGGGTCACGGTTGTCGACGGCGTAGAGCGTGCCGTTGCGGTCGGAGAAGACCGCGGCCTGGCGGCCGTCCGGGAGCAGCGCGGCGACACCGCGCCCGGGGGCCAGGCGGTCCCGGTCGCACACGGCGAACCACTCCTGGTCGACAAGGAGTTCGACGGTCATGAGACGGAGGTCCCTTCGAGGGTGCGGACGGGCGAGCTTGGCGAGGTGGGGGTACCCCCACGCGAAGCTGTGGGGGAGGGGCCGGCCAGGAGCTGGAGGTCGGGCTTGACCTGGTCGCGCTCCGGGACGAACTTCACGGAGGGGTCCGGGACGTCGGGCGCGTTGACGAAGGACACGAAACGGGACAGGCGCTCGGGGTCGTTGATGGTGTCGGCCCACTCGTCGCGGTAGCCGGCGACGTGGTCGGCCATCAGCGACTCCAGCTCGCCGCAGATGCCCAGTGAGTCGTGGACGACGACGTCACGCACATGGTCGAGGCCGCCCTCGATCCGGTCCAGCCACACCGAGGTGCGCTCCAGCCGGTCGGCCGTACGGATGTAGAACATCAGGAAGCGGTCGATGAGCCGGACCAGTTCGGCGTCGCTCAGGTCCTGGGCCAGCAGATCGGCGTGGCGCGGGGTGGCCCCGCCGTTGCCGCCGACGTACAGGTTCCAGCCGCCGGCGGTGGCGATGATGCCGAAGTCCTTGCTCTGCGCCTCGGCGCACTCGCGGGCGCAGCCGGAGACGGCGGACTTGAGCTTGTGCGGGGAGCGCAGACCCCGGTAGCGCAGCTCCAGGTCGATGGCCATCCGGACGCTGTCCTGGACGCCGTAGCGGCACCAGGTCTGCCCGACGCAGGACTTCACGGTCCGCAGCGACTTGCCGTACGCGTGCCCGGACTCGAAGCCCGCGTCGACCAGCCGGGTCCAGATCATCGGCAGCTGGTCGACGCGGGCGCCGAACATGTCGATCCGCTGGCCGCCGGTGATCTTGGTGTAGAGCCCGAAGTCGCGGGCCACCTCGCCGATGACGATGAGCTTCTCGGGGGTGATCTCGCCGCCGGGGATGCGCGGCACGATCGAGTAGGAGCCGTTCTTCTGCAGGTTGGCCAGGAAGTGGTCGTTGGTGTCCTGCAGTGCGGCCTGCTCGCCGTCCAGGACGTGCACGGAGGTGCCGATCGTGGGCGCCAGCGAGGCGATGATCGAGGCGACCGTCGGCTTGCAGATCTCGCAGCCGTCACCGCCCCGGGCGGCCTCGCGGCCGTACCGGTCGAGGAGGTCGGCGAACGTCGAGACACGCAGGGCGAGCACGATCTCGTACAGCTCCTGGCGGGTCTGGCCGAAGCAGCCGCACAGGCCCTTGTCGACCTCGACGCCGCCGGCCTCCAGCTCGGCGGTGACCAGCTGGCCCAGCACCTTGACGCAGCTGCCGCAGCCCGTGCCCGCCTTGGTGCACTTCTTGACCTCGGGGACAGTGGTGCAGGAGTGCTCGGTGACCGCGGCGCGGACGGTGCCCTTGGTGACGTTGTGGCAGGAGCAGATCACCGCCTCGTCGGGCAGCGCGGACGGGCCCAGCGCGACCGGGGCGCCCGCGCCGGCCGGCAGCACCAGCTGCTCGGCGGAGACCGGCGGTACGGTGCCGGTGAACGCGCGCAGTGTGCCGTACTGCTCCGCGTCGCCGACCAGGATGCCGCCGAGCAGGACGCCGTCGGGGGAGACGACCAGTTTTTTGTATACACCGGCCCGGGAGTCGCTGTATACAACATCCAGACAACCGTCTGCAGTTCCGTGGGCGTCACCGAAGGAGGCGACGTCGACGCCGAGCAGCTTGAGCTTGGTGGACAGATCCGCACCGGTGAACGACCTGGCCTCCTCCCCGGCGACCGCCGCGATCGCCGAGGCCGCCGTCTCGGCCATCTCGTAGCCCGGCGCCACCAGCCCGTACACCCGGCCGTCGCTGGCCAGCGCGCACTCGCCGATCGCGTAGACCGCCTCGTCCCCCGTCCGGCAGCGCTCGTCGACCACGATGCCGCCGCGCTCGCCCACCGGCAGCCCGCACTCACGGGCCAGCTGGTCCCGGGGCCGTACGCCGGCCGAGAAGACCACCAGGTCGACGTCGAGCGCCGAGCCGTCCGACAGCTTCATCCCCGCCACCGAGCCGTTGTCCGACGCGGTGACCTCCTGTGTGCCCACACCCGTGTGCACGGTCACGCCCATGCCCTCGATGGAGCGGCGCAGCGCGTCGCCGCCGCCCTCGTCGACCTGCACCGGCATCAGTCGGGGAGCGAACTCCACGACGTGCGTGTCCAGTCCCAGGCCCTTGAGGGCGCCCGCCGCCTCCAGCCCGAGCAGCCCGCCGCCGACCACCGCGCCGGTGCGCGAGGTCATCGCGTACTCCTCGATGGCGAGCAGGTCCTCGATGGTGCGGTAGACGAAGCAGCCGGTGGAGTCCTTGCCGGGGACCGGCGGCACGAAGGGGTACGAGCCGGTGGCCAGTACCAGGGTGTCGTACCCGACGGTGAGTCCGGAGCGGGCGGTGACGGTGCGGTTCTCCCGGTCCACGGCGACCGCGGGGTCGCCGACGAGCAGCTCGATCCCGTGCCGTTCCATGAAGCCGTCCTCGACCATGGACAGGTCCTGCGGGGTCTTCCCGGAGAAGTACGAGGTGAGCTGGACCCGGTCGTAGGCGGGGCGCGGCTCCTCGCAGAGCACCACGACCCGTGAGGTCCTCGTGATGCCCCGGTCGGCCAGCGCCTCCAGGAAACGCTGGCCGACCATTCCGTGGCCGACCAGCACGATCGTAGGCGTGGTCATATCAAGAGCCTCCGTTGTCGGTGAGCGCGGTGAGCAGGTGGAGCGGTGAAACGCGGTCGGGCAGCGGCTCGTCGCCCTCCCAGGTGCGGGCCAGTTCGCCGACGGTGGCGAGTTCGCCGAGCAGAATCCCGCCGACCAGGCGGTCGCCACGGGTGACGACCTTGCGGTAGGTGCCCCGGGTCGCGTCCGCGAGGTGCAGTACGTCGTCCCCGGGCGCCGGTACGGGATCGCCGAAGGTGGCGATGTCCATGGCCTGCGGGCCGTTGAGGGTCAGCCGGGTCAGGGACCGGGTGCCGCGGTAGCGGCCGGCCTCCCCGGTGAGGATCCGGGCCAGCGCGTCGGCCTGTTCGGTGGCCGGGCCCGCGAGGCCGTAGACGACACCGTCGTGCTGCGCGCAGTCGCCGACGGCGTGGATGTACGGGTCCGAGGTGCGCAGCTCGTCGTCGACCACGATGCCCCTGGCGGTCTCCAGCCCCGCCGCCTGCGCCAGCCCGACCCGGGGGCGGACCCCGCAGGCCAGTACGACGAGGTCGGCGTCCAGCCGGTATCCGTCGGCGAGTTCGACGGCTTGCACGGTCCGGGTGGCGGCGGGCTGGGCGGCCGCGCTCTCACGCGGCAGCGTCATCGTCGTCATGGCCGTCGCGCCCGCCGTCGCCGTCGGAGCAGCGGTCGCCATCGCCAGCCGCAGTTGCGGTGTCGTGGCCGGGGCCGGTGCGCCGTCGGTCTCGGTGAGCAGCCCGCGCACCCGGCACTCGGTGTGCACCTCGACGCCCAGCGACTCCTCCAGGTGGGACCGGAGCAACGCCGCGGCGGACTCGTCGAGATGACGTTCCATCAGATACTCGCCCTGGGTGGCGATCACCACCTGCGCCCCGCGGGCCGCCAGCGCCCGCGCCGCCGACACGCCGAGCAGCCCGCCGCCGACCACCACGGCCCTCGTCCCCGGCCGCACGGCCGCCGACAGCGCCAGGCAGTCGTCCATCGTCCGGAACGCGTGCACCCCGTCGGGGAACTCCCCGCGCCCTCGCGTGAACAGGCCGTGCAGCGGCGGCAGTACCGGGTTCGACCCGGTCGCCAGCACCAGCCGGTCGTACGGCACGACGCTTCCGTCGTCGCAGACCACGGTCCGCTCGGTCCGGTCGATCCGCATCGCCCGTACCCCGCGCCGCACCGGGCCGTTCCCGCCGCCCGGCAGCGCGATCACCTCGGCGGGATACCGCCCGGCGAGCACCTCCGCCAGCAGCACCCGGTTGTAGGGCGCGTGGGGCTCCTCGCCGAGCAGCGCGACCTCAAGACCGGTGCCGAGACCGATGCCGGTGCCGGTGCCGGTGCCGTCGCCGGTGTACGGCGCCAGCCGCTGCACGAGGCGCGCCCCCGCCATTCCGCCGCCGACCACCACAATCCTCATGCCCATGAGCCTGCGGCGCCGCTGTTACCCGGTGGCATCCCCGCCGTTTCCCGAAAGGAACAGTGCCCTCAGCGTGGGGCGGGGCGAGGTGTGAGCCCGACGGACCGTGAGCCCGTCGGATTCCGCTGCGCAAGCGCGCCCGCGTCCGTACGATCCCTGGCCATGGGGGAGACGGAGAGTGTGGCGTACGAGGTGTCCGACGGCGAGTCCGACGGCGAGTCCGATGCCGGGCGCGGCAGGCGGACCGGCCTTGTAGGTACCGCCTGCGCCGGGAGTGCGGTGTCGGCGCGGGAGCGCGCGGCCGAACTCGGCGTCGTCCTGCCGGAGGGCGCCGACGACCTGCGCTACGACACCACTTCCGGCCTCGGCCTGCGCTTCGAGACGACCGGCGCCGCCTTCCAGCGCTTCCTCGACGCCAACCACCTGCCGGAACCGGAGCCGAACACGGTGGCCGGGGAACACGCCCCGGTGCTGTGCGACGTGGGCCCCGAGCTGTCGGACGCGTTCGTCTCCAGGGGCACCACGTCCGCCGCCGGCGTCCCGCTCGCCGCCTGCGTCATGGACGGATTCGCCACGCAGTCGGTGGACGTGATCGTGGTCGCGGGGGCGTCGTCCGGCTGAGGGAGCCGGCTGGTCGCCCCGGCCCCAGGGGTCCTCGCGGCGGCGTGTCCCGGCTCGGCCCGTCCGGCGACCCCGCACGCACGCGCGGTGGGCCCTACGCCGGTTCGACCCGTACCGCGCAGACCTTGAACTCCGGCATCCGCGAGGTCGGGTCCAGGGCCGGGTTGGTCAGCGTGTTGGCCCGGCCCTCGCCCGGCCAGTGGAACGGCATGAACACCGTGTCCGGCCGGATCCCCCGGCTGACCCGCGCCGGTGCCACCGCCCGGCCGCGCCGCGACGTCACCGCCACCGGGTCCCCGTCGGCGATCCCGAGCCGGTCGGCGAGGTGCGGGTGCAGCTGTACGAAGGGCCCCGGCGCCGCCGCGTTGAGCTCGGCGACCCGCCGGGTCTGGGCCCCCGACTGGTACTGGGCCAGCACCCGGCCGGTCGTCAGGTACAGAGGGTAGTCGGCGTCCGGCTCCTCGGCCGAGGGCCGGTGCTGTACGGGGACGAAGCGGGCCCGCCCGTCCGGTGTCGCGAACCGGTCGAGGAAGAGCCGGGGCGTACCGGGGTGCGGGGTTCCGGTGCCGGAGCCGGTGCCCGCCCCGGTGCCGGAGCCCGCGCCGGTGCCCGCGCCCGCGCCGGAACCCGCGCCCGCGCCCGTGCCGGTGCCCGCGCCCGTGCTGTCCGGGCAGGGCCAGAAGACCCCGTCCTCCTCGGCGATCCGCCGGTAGGTGATGCCCGAGTAGTCCGCCGGGCCGCCCGCCGAGGCGCGGCGCAGCTCGTCGAAGACCTCCTCCGGGTCCGTCGGGAAGCCCTTCTCCCAACCGAGCCTGGCCGCCAGGCCGTTGAGGACGTAGAGGTCGCTCCGTACGCCCTCCGGCGCGTCGAGCGCCTTGCGCCGCAGCAGGACCCGGCCCTCCAGGTTGGTGGTCGTGCCCGTCTCCTCGGCCCACTGGGTGACCGGCAGGACCACGTCGGCCATGGCGGCGGTCTCCGACAGGACGACGTCGCACACGGCCAGGAAGTCCAGCGCCGCGATCCGCTTCTCGATGTGCCCGGCGTGCGGCGCGGACACCACCGGGTTGGAGCCCATCAGCAGCAGCCCCTTCACGTCCTGTCCGAGGGCGTCCAGCAGCTCGTACGCGCTCCGCCCGGGGGCGGGCAGGTCGTCGGGGTCGACGCCCCACACGCCGGCCACGTGCCGCCGGGCGGCCGGGTCGTCCAGCTTGCGGTAGCCGGGCAGCTGGTCGGCCTTCTGGCCGTGCTCGCGGCCGCCCTGGCCGTTGCCCTGGCCGGTGAGGCAGCCGTAGCCGGACAGGGGGCGCCCGGCCCGTCCGGTGGCCAGGCACAGGTTGATCCAGGCGCCGACGGTGTCGGTGCCCTTGGCCTGCTGCTCGGGACCGCGCGCGGTCAGCACCATGCCGGTGCCGGCACCGCCGGAGGCGGTCGCGCCGCAGAACAGCTCCACCGCCTCGCGCAGCGCCGGTACCGGTACGCCGGTGATCCGCTCCACCAGCTCCGGCCAGTGCGCCATGGCCGCGGCGCGGGCCTCGGGCCAGCCGCTCGTACGCGCGGCGACGAACTCCTCGTCGACGTGCCCGTCCGCCACGATCAGGTGCAGCAGCCCCAGCGCGAGCGCCAGGTCGGTGCCGGGCCGGGGCTGGAGGTGCAGGTCGGCCTGCTCGGCGGTACGGGTGCGGCGCGGGTCGACGACGATCAGCCTGCCGCCGGCCGCCTTCAGCTCGGTGAGGTAGCGCAGCGCGGGCGGCATCGTCTCGGCCAGGTTGGACCCGACCAGGATCACGCAACCGGTGCGGGCGATGTCCGCCATCGGGAACGGCAGCCCCCGGTCCAGCCCGAACGCCCGGTGGTGGGCGGCGGCGGCCGAGGACATGCAGAAACGGCCGTTGTAGTCGATCTGCGAGGTCCGCAGCACCACGCGGGCGAACTTGCCCAGCGCGTAGGCCTTCTCGTTGGTCAGCCCGCCGCCGCCGAAGATCCCCACCGCGTCGGGCCCGCCCGCGGCCCGGACCCGGACGAGACCTTCGGCGACCCGGTCGAGAGCCTCGTCCCAGGAGGCCGGTCCGAGCCTGCCTGTGGCACGGCTCCGGATCAGCGGCTCGGTCAGCCGGACCCGGGAGGAGAGTACGTCGGGCGCGGTGCGCCCCTTGCCGCAGAGTGCGCCCCGGTTGACCGGGAAGTCCCGCTCCACGACGTCCACCGTGCCGGCGGCGTTCGCCCGCAGGCCCATCCCGCACTGCAACGCGCAGTAGGGACAGTGCGTGGGGGTGTCGGTGGTGCCGGGCGCGCTCATGCCGTCCAGCATGCTTCCGGCGTGTTTCGCCGGTCGCGCGGCCGCGTTACGCGTCCGGTACGGGGGCCTCAGCGGCCCGCCGGCCCGGCGGTGAGGCCCTGTGAGCCTTCGCCCGGGCCCTGTCAGCGCCCCCGCAGCGCGTTCGTGACCCCGTGCTCGCGGGGGCCGAGGAACTGCGGGTCCGGGGTGAGGGCGGCGTCCAGGGCGGCCTTGCCGGCGCCGGCGATCTCCCGGGCGCCGCCGTAGTACCAGGTGAGGTTGTGGTGCTCGTCGACCCCGATCCCGTAGGCGTCGATGCCGGCGGCGGAGCACAGGGCGAGGGCGCGGCGGATGTGGAAGGCCTGGCTGACCAGCACCGCGCGGTCGACGCCGAAGACGCGCTTGGCGCGGGTGCACGAATCCCAGGTGTCGAAGCCGGCGTAGTCGAGCACCACGCGCGCCCCCGGCACGCCCTCGCGCTTCAGGTAGCGCCGCATCGCGCCCGGTTCGTCGTAATCCTTACGGCTGTTGTCGCCGGTCACCAGGATGACGCGGACCTTGCCCGTTTCGTACAGTTCGGCCGCCGCGTCGAGGCGGTGTGCCAGGTACGGTGACGGCTCGCCGTTCCACAGTCCGGCGCCGAAGACCACAGCCACCGGGGCGGCCGGTACATCGGCCGGCGTACGGATGCGGTCCGTCGCCGACGCCTGCAGCCAGGTCGCGGGCAGCAGCGCCAGGACGCCGCCCAGCACCACGGCCCGCACCAGCCGGCGCCGTTCGCGCCGCCCTTCGGGCAAACGCGGACGAAAGGGCAACCGCACCCTCATGGATCCCCCTCATCTTTGAATGTTTGATGATCAACCCCCCGCCCGACTCGACGCGCGGGCCTTCGATGCGGTTCCATTTCCGTCGTGCTCGACCTCGACCAGTCCCAGTTGCCCTTCTTCGTCTACGGCACGCTCCGCCAGGGCGAGGCCAACCATGCCGGGCTGCTCCGCGGCCGCACGAAGGTCGTCACGCCCGCGGCCCTCACCGGCGCGGTCCTCTACGACGGACCCGGCTTCCCCTACGCCGTCAACGCCCCCGAAGGCCGCGTCTTCGGGGAACTCGTCTTCCCCCTCCCCGAGTTCTACGCGGCCGTCCTGGCCGAACTCGACCAGCTGGAGGAGTACGTCCCCGGCGCCGACGACAACCTCTTCGAACGCGTCGCCCGCGGCACCCGCACCGAGGACGGCGAACCCATGCTCGCCTGGGTGTACCTCGCCGCCCCGGTGGAGGAGCGGCGGCTGCTGGACTCCGGCCTGCTCATCCCCAGCGGCGACTGGTACCGGAGGTAGCGGCCGGACTCCTCACAGCGGCCGGCCGGCTGTGTGAAAGGGCGGAAACCAGGCGTCATGTCCGTGCAACGGCGAGGCAACCGCGGCTCGCCAGACTCGTCGTATGACGGCACTGGAGTTCTCCGGACCGGACCCATCCGACAGTTTCGACAGTACGGCGCACCTCGTGACCCAGATAACGGCCCAGCTCAGCAGCCAGCTCTCCGCGGTCGCCCTGCGCGCCGTCGGTCACCGGCCCGCCACGCTGGTGGCCGTCGCGCACGGCAGTCGTGACCCGCGGGCGCTGCGCACCGCGCAGAGCCTGCTGGACCGGATCCGGGCCCTGCGGCCCGACGTGCCGGTGCGGCTCGGCCACATCGAGCTGAACGAGCCGCTGCTCGACGACACGCTGGCCGCGCTGCGCGGCGACGTCGTCCTGGTGCCGCTGCTGCTCAGCCGCGGCTACCACGTCAAACAGGACATCCCGCAGGCCCTCGCCCGCGCCTCGCACCTGCGCGGCCTGATCGCCGCACCGCTGGGCCCGCACCCGCTGCTGGCCGAGGCCCTGCACGGCCGGCTGGCCGAGGCCGGCTGGCGTACGCCCCGGGGGGCCGGCGCGGCCCGGGCCGGTGTCGTCCTGGCGGCGGCCGGCTCCCGCGACCCCGACTCCGCCCGCGACACCGCCCGCACCGCGGCGCTGCTGCGCCGGCGGCTCGGCGGCATCCCCGTCGTCCCCGCCTACGCCACGGCCGGGCCGTCCGTCACGGACTCGGTGGCCGCCCTGGCCGCCCGCGGCCGGCACCGCGTCGTGGTCGCCTCCTGCTTCGCCTCACCCGGCCGCTTCGCCACCCAGACCGGCTCCGCCGCCCCCTGGATCGCCGCCGCGCCCCTCGGCCCCCACCCCGCCATGGCCCGGCTCGTGCTGCACCGCTACGACCAGGCCCTGGCCGCCGCCGCCGGCCCGGCGTGGACGGAGCTGGCGACCGCCTGACGCCCGGCGCGCCACCCTCGCCGCCGGGCGGACCCGCGACGGCGTACGGTCGCCTCATGAACGACGTGAACGACCCGGGCGGAGCCCCGTACCGCGAAGCCGACACGGAACGCTACGTACCGGAGCCGGACAAGCGCCCCGGGCGGACGGCGTTCCAGCGGGACAGGGCGAGGATGCTGCACTCGGCGGGGCTGCGCAGGCTCGCCGGGAAGACGCAGGTGGTGGACCCGGTGGACAGCTCACCGGAGATCGACACCAGCCCGCGCACGCGGCTCACCCACAGCCTGGAGTGCGCGCAGGTCGGCCGGGAGCTGGGCGCGGCCCTCGGCTGCGACCCGGACCTGGTGGAGACCGCGTGCCTGGCCCATGACATCGGGCACCCCCCGTTCGGGCACAACGGCGAACAGGTGCTGGCCGAGTTCGCGGCCGGCTGCGGCGGCTTCGAGGGCAACGCCCAGTCGCTGCGGCTGCTGACCCGGCTGGAGCCCAAGCGCTTCTCGCCGGACGGCGTCAGCGTCGGCCTCAACCTGACCCGGGCCGCCCTGGACGCCGCGACCAAGTACCCCTGGGCGCGCGGCGGTCACCCCACCGATCCGGCCAGCCCCAAGTTCGGCGCGTACGAGGACGACCTGCCGGTCTTCGACTGGCTGCGCAAGGAGGCCCCCGAGAACCGGCAGTGCTTCGAGGCACAGGTCATGGACTGGGCCGACGACGTGGCGTATTCCGTCCACGACGTCGAGGACGGCCTGCACGCCGGCCATCTCGACCCGGGCCTCCTGCTCGCCGAACCCGAACGCCGCGAGGTCTTCGCGGTGGCCGCGGCGCGCTACGCGCCCGGCGCCGACGAGCACGAGCTGGCCGGGGCGCTGGACCGGCTCCTCGGCCAGGAGTGGTGGCCGCACGGCTACGACGGCTCCGCGGTCGCCCAGGCCAGGCTGAAGGACGCCGGCTCGCAGCTCATCGGCCGCTTCTGCCTCGCCGCCGAGCGCGCGACCCGGGACGCGTACGGCACCGGCAGGCTCACCCGCTACCGCGCCGAGCTGGTCGTGCCCCGCGAACAGCGGCTGGAGTGCGCCGTGCTCAAGGCGGTCGCCGACCGGTACGTGATGCAGCGCGCGGCCCAGGAAAAGCGACGTGCGCAGCAGCGCGTTGTGATCGCCGAGCTGGCGGAAGCGCTCCTCGCGCGTGCGCCCGAAGGGCTCGACCCGCAGTTCAGGGGCATCTTCGACGCGGCCCCGGACGACCGCGCCCGGCAGCGGGCCGTCGTCGACCAGATCGCCTCCCTCACCGACGCCTCCGCGACCGCGCTGCACGCCCGCCTCACCGCGACACGCCGGGGCCTGTCGCCGGCGTAGCGCCGTACGCCCGTCACGGGCCCCTCGCAGGTGGACGGCGGGCCGGACGGCGGGCCGGGCGGCGCTGTGCCGGCGACAGGCGCCAGGTGGTCGGCGCGGCGCCCTTCCCGCCGGCCCCGGCGTGCGGGACGCTCGCAGGGGCAGCCGTCAGGCAGGGCCCGGGACGCCAGGGAGGCGCACAGTGGTGGACGCAGATCAGACCTTCGTCATCGTCGGGGCGGGACTCGCGGGCGCGAAGGCGGCCGAGACGCTGCGCTCCGAGGGTTTCACCGGCCGGGTGATACTGATCGGTGACGAGCGCGACCACCCGTACGAGCGTCCAGCACTGTCCAAGGGCTTCCTGATCGGCAACGAGGACCGCGACTCGGTTTTCGTGCAGCCCGCCGCCTGGTACGCCGAGCACGACGTCGAGCTGCACCTCGGCCAGCCCGTCGTCGGCGTCGACCGCGCGGCGAAGGCCGTCACTCTCGGCGACGGCAGCTCCCTGCCCTACGACAAGCTGCTGCTGGCCACCGGCGCCGAGCCGCGCCGCCTCGACATCCCGGGCACCGACCTGGCCGGCGTCCACCATCTGCGGCGCCTCGCGCACGCCGAGCGGCTCAAGGGCGTCCTGGCCTCCCTCGGCCGGGAGAACGGCCGGCTGGTCATCGCCGGCGCCGGCTGGATCGGCCTGGAGGTCGCGGCGGCGGCCCGCGGTTACGGCGCCGAGGTCACCATCGTCGAACCCGGGCCGACGCCGCTGCACAGCGTGCTCGGCCCGGAGCTGGGGGAGGTCTTCGCCGAGCTGCACCGCGATCACGGCGTCCGCTTCCACTTCGGCGCCCGGCTCACCGGGATCACCGGCCAGGACGGCATGGTCATGTCGGTACTGACCGACGACGGCGAGGAGCACCCCGCCCACGACGTCCTCGCCGCGATCGGCGCGGCGCCCCGTACCGCCCTGGCCGAGGCGGCCGGCATCGACCTCGCCGACCGGGCGGCCGGCGGCGGCATCGCCGTCGACGCCCGCCTGCGCACGTCCGACCCGGACATCTTCGCCGCGGGCGATGTCGCCAACGCCGAACACCCGCTGCTCGGCGGCCGGTTGCGGGTCGAGCACTGGGCCAACGCGCTCAACAGCGGACCGGTCGCGGCTCGCAACATGCTGGGCAAGGACGTGCCCTACGACCGGGTGCCGTACTTCTTCTCCGACCAGTACGACCTGGGCATGGAGTTCTCCGGGCACGCCGCCCCCGGCACCTACGACCAGGTCATCGCGCGCGGTGACGTGGGCAAGCGGCAGTTCATCGCCTTCTGGCTCAGCCAGGGCCGGGTCCTGGCCGGTATGAACGTCAACACCTGGGACGTCACCGACACCATCCAGAAGCTGATCCGCTCCGGCGCCCCCGTCGACCCCGACCGGCTCGCCGACCCCTCGGTGCCGCTAGCCTCGTTCCTGGACTGATCGTTCCCGGACTGCTCGTTTCCGGACTGTTCGCCTCGCCGGAGGGACCGCATGCGCACCGCCGTCGTACCGCTCGACGAGATCTTCGAGCTGAGGTGGAGCGTGCTGCGCCCCGGCCGGCCCCGGGAGACCGCCGCGTTCGTGGAGGACGCCCGTCCCGGCGTCTTCCACGTCGCCGCCTACGACACCGACGGCACCGTCGCCGGCTGCGCCACCTTCTTCCCCGAGGCGCTGCCCGGCGAGGCCGCCCCCGCCCACCGGCTGCGCGGTATGGCCAGCTCGCCGGCGGTCCGGGGCCGGGGATTCGGCGCGGCCGTGCTGCGGGCCGGCATGGCCGAGGCGCGGGCGCGCGGTGCCGAGGTGCTGTGGTGCAACGGCCGCAGCTCGGCGCGCGGCTTCTACGAGCACCAGGGCTTCACCGCGGTCGGCGAGGAGTTCGTCCTGGAGCCGGCGGGCCCGCACCACGTCTTCGTGGCCAAGCTGTCCTGACCCAGCCGTAGACTTCATCCGTGGCAGGCAGGATCAGGGACGAAGATGTGAAGGCGGTCCGGGACGCGGTCCCGATCGACGCCGTTGTCTCGGAGTACCTGCAGCTCAAGAACGCCGGCGGTGGAAATCTCAAGGGGCTGTGCCCCTTTCACGACGAGAAGTCCCCGTCCTTCCAGGTGAGTCCCAGCAAGGGGCTCTTCTACTGTTTCGGCTGCCAGCAGGGCGGCGACACCCTCGACTTCGTCATGAAGCTCGACCACCTCTCGTTCTCCGAGGCCGTCGAGCGCCTGGCCGGTGTGGCCGGAGTCACACTCCGGTACGACGAGGGCGGCTACACCCCCGGCCGTCAGCAGGGCGAGCGGATCCGGCTCGTCGAGGCGCACAAGGTCGCCGCCCAGTTCTACGCCGAGCAGCTGGGCAGTGCCGAGGCCGAGATCGGCCGGAAGTTCCTGGCCGAGCGGGGCTTCGACCAGGCCGCCGCCGAGCACTTCGGCGTCGGCTACGCGCCCGCCGGCTGGGACCACCTCATCCGCTATCTGCGCGGCAAGGGCTTCACCGACCGCGAACTGCTCACCTCCGGCCTGGCCAGCGAGGGCCGCCGGGGTGCCATCGACCGCTTCCGGGGCCGGCTGACCTGGCCGATCCGCGACATCACCGGCGAGGTCATCGGCTTCGGCGCGCGCAAGCTGCGCGAGGACGACCAGGGCCCCAAGTACCTCAACACCCCCGAGACCCCGCTCTACAAGAAGTCCCACGTCCTCTACGGCATCGACCTCGCGAAGAAGGACATCGCCAAGACCAACCGGGCCGTGGTCGTCGAGGGGTACACCGACGTCATGGCCTGCCACCTGGCCGGGGTCACCACCGCCATCGCCACCTGCGGCACCTCCTTCGCGGGGGACCACATCAAGATCCTCCGCCGGCTGCTGATGGACAACGCCAACGCCGAGGTCGTCTTCACCTTCGACGGCGACGCGGCCGGCCAGAAAGCCGCCCTGCGCGCCTTCGAGGACGACCAGAAGTTCGCCGCCGAGACCTCCATCGCCATCACCCCCGGCGGTATGGACCCCTGCGAACTCCGCCTCGCCGAGGGCGACGCCGCCGTGGCCCGCCTCGTCGAGAACCGCACCCCGCTCTTCGCCTTCGCCCTGCGCTCGGTGGTCTCCGGCTACAACCTCGACACCGCCGAGGGCCGCGCCTCCGCCCTGGAGGCGGGCGCCCCCATCGTGGCCGGGATCAAGAACTCCGCGATCCAGCACGAGTACGCCGTCCAGCTCGCCGGCATGCTCGGCATCATGGACTCGCAGTTCGTCGTCCGCCGGGTCGGCCAGCTCGCCCGCTGGCAGCGCGAACGCCGGTCCTCCGGCGGCGCCCCGGCCGCCCGCAACGCCCCCGCGCGCCAGACCGGGGGGCCCGCCGCTCCCGCCGCCCCGCGCGGCCCCCGCCTGGACCTGCGCAGCCCCGCCCACCGGGTCGAACGCGAGCTGCTCAAGCTTGCCCTGCAGTTCCCGGAGCTGGTCTCGCCCGCCTTCGACGCCTACGGCGAGGACGAGTTCACCGCGCCGCCCTACGTCGCCGTGCGCCGGGCCATCACCGAGGCGGGCGGCGCGGAGTTCGCGGACGGCGACTACCTCACCCGGGTCCGCGACACCGCCCCCGACGACACCGTCCGGGGCATGATCACCGAGCTCGCCGTCGAGCCCGTCATGCACAAGACCCCCGACATCTACGCGGGTGACGTGCTCGTCCGCGTACGGCGTCAGGCCGTCGCCCGCCGGATTGGGGAGGTGCACGCCGCCCAGTCCCGCCTCATGGACCAGGGCGACCCCGAGCAGCTCACGGCCGTGCAGAACGAGCTGTGGGCCCTTCAGCAGTACGACCACCGGCTCCGGGAGCAGGGCGCGAAGGCGCTGTAGCGGCGGCGGCCAGCTCCAGCAGCTCGTCGACCGGCCACTGGTCGTAGGCGTGCTCGCCGTACTTGCGGGCGATCACCCGGCCGTCACCGGCGATCAGGAAGTCGGCCGGCAGCCCGAGCCGCCCGCCGTGCGGGCTGCCCGCGGGCAGCCGCTCCCGGCCCCGGGCGGTCTCCCAGGTGCCGCGCAGGACGGCCCGTACGATCGGCCCCCAGGCGCGCGGGTCGAGCAGCGCCCGCGGAGCCGCCTCCACTCCGAACTCGACGTACAGCCGCCGGTCCGGATCGGCCACCACGGCGAACGGCAACCCGGCGGTGTGCCGCGCCAGTTCCTCCGCCGGTGAGTGGAAGACCACCACCTCCCGGATCCCGGCCGCCTCGATCTCCGCGTGCCGCCGCACCACCGAGCGCAGATGCATATTGCATACAGGACACCCCGCGAAGCGCCGGAACTGCAGATGGACCAGCCGCCCGGGGTCGGGCACGGCGACCGCCGGACCGGAGACGGGCGTGAGGCTGCGGGCGGTGACGACTGACGACCCTGGTGACATGCGCATTGGGCACCCCTTTTAGGTGTACGGCGTACGCTCACGAGCGTACGCGTATGCCGTACGCTGTCAACCGCCATGCCCCGCCCCCGTTCCCTCACCCCCGACCGACTGGCCTCGGCCGCCCTCGCCGTCATCGACCGCGACGGCCTCGCCGGGCTGTCGATGCGCGCGGTGGCCGAGGAGCTCGGCATGAGCACCATGGCGCTCTACCGCTACGTGGACGACCGTGAGGAACTCGAAGCGCTCGTCGTCGAACGCGTGCTCTCCGCCGTCGACACCGGGCTCCCGGCGCCGGAGCTCCCCTGGCGCGAGCGGATCGAGATCATGGTCGGGCGGATGCGCGACGCCGTGGGTGCCCATCCCGCGGTCATCCCCCTCACCGTCACCCACCGGCACCGCTCGCGGGGCGTGCTGCGCTGGTCCGAGGCGGTCCTCGCGATCCTCACCGACGCCGGAATCGAGGGCGAGCGGCGGGTCATCGCGCTGCGCGGGCTGCTCAGTTACGTCATCGGGGCGATCCAGCTCGAACACCTCGGGCCGCTGGCCGGTGCCGGCACCGACGTCATCGCCCAACTGTCCCCGGACGACTTCCCGTTCATGAGCCAGACCGCCCGCCAGGCCCGCGAGGTCGGCCCCGACCGGGAGTTCCTCGGCGGCCTGGCCGCGTTGCTGCGGGGCCTGGGCGGGTAGCGGGACACCGGAGTCCGGGCCGTGTGACACGACGTACGCGGTCCGTGACCCGGCGCTGAAAAAGCCCTCGCACGACCCTCGTGGCGAAGGTGTGCCGTAGGCCACACTGGTGGGCGGTGCCTGAGTCCTCGGAGCGCGGAATTCCGGGTCGCGTCGATGGAGACGCTCCCGGGGATCCGCTCACGGCGAAGTCCTGGACGGACAGCGGCGAGGCCGCCGCGACGACCGTTCCGCTGCCGCGTGTCTCCGAGTCCGTGACTGTGCTCACCGTGGAGGTCGCTCCCGTGCAGACCCAGACCCTGACGACCGTGGCCGAGGCGGGGCCGATGGTGCCGCCCGCCGTCGCAGACCCGCTGGAGAGGGTCCCCGAGCAGAACCACCCGGCGGTACACCCGGAGACGGCCGCGCAGCCGGTGGCGGACCCCCGGCCCGGGACAGCCGGGACCCCCGACCCCCCTGCCGGGACCCCCGGCACCGCTGCCGGGACCCCCGGCACCGTCGAGGAACCGGACGAGCCCGAGCGACCGTTGCGCGAGGAGGTCGCCGGCCCGTCCTCCGACCTGTTCCGTCAGTATCTGCGCGAGATAGGGCGGATCCCGCTGCTCACCGCCGTCGAGGAGGTCGAGCTCGCCCGCCGTGTCGAAGCCGGCCTGTTCGCCGAGGAGCGCCTGAACAACGCTCCCGACCTGGACACCCTCGACTCCCAGCTCGCGGTCGACCTCGACCGTCTGGTCGTCCTCGGCCGGATGGCCAAGCGCCGCCTCATCGAGGCCAACCTCCGCCTGGTGGTCTCCGTCGCCAAACGCTACGTCGGCCGTGGCCTGACCATGCTCGACCTGGTCCAGGAGGGCAACCTCGGGCTGATCCGCGCCGTCGAGAAGTTCGACTACGCCCGCGGCTACAAGTTCTCCACCTACGCCACCTGGTGGATCCGCCAGGCCATGTCCCGGGCGCTGGCCGACCAGGCCCGCACCATCCGGGTCCCCGTCCATGTGGTGGAGCTCATCAACCGCGTCGTACGGGTCCAGCGCCGTCTGCTCCAGGAACGCGGCTACGAACCGACCACCGACGAGGTCGCCGCCCAGCTCGACCTGCCCCCCGAGCGGGTCAGCGAGGTCCTGCGCCTGGCCCAGGAACCCGTCTCCCTGCACGCCCCGGTCGGCGAGGAGGACGACGTCGCCCTCGGCGACCTCATCGAGGACGGCGACGCCACCTCACCCGTGGAGTCCGCGGCCTTCCTGCTGCTGCGCGAGCATCTGGAAGCCGTCCTGTCGACCCTGGGCGAACGCGAACGCAAGGTCGTCCAGCTGCGCTACGGCCTCGACGACGGCCGGCCCCGCACCCTGGAGGAGATCGGCCGCATCTTCGGCGTCACCCGCGAACGCATCCGCCAGATCGAGTCCAAGACCCTCAGCCGGCTCCGCGACCACGCCTTCGCCGACCAGCTCCGCGGCTACCTGGACTGACCCCGGACCCGAGCCCCGGACCCGAGCCCCGGACCGGCCCGGGCCCGGACCCGGGCCTCAGTCGACCTCCGCCACCGCCTGCGCGAACTGCGCCGCGTACAGCCGCGCGTAGGCACCGCCCGCCGCCAACAGCTCCTCGTGCGTGCCCTGTTCGACGATCGAGCCGGACTCCATCACCAGGATCACGTCGGCGTCGCGGATGGTGGACAGGCGGTGGGCGATCACGAAGCTCGTCCGGCCGTGCGACAGCTTGGCCATCGCCCGCTGGATGAGCACCTCGGTACGGGTGTCGACGGAGCTGGTGGCCTCGTCGAGCACCAGGATCACCGGGTCGGACAGGAACGCCCGCGCGATCGTGATGAGCTGCTTCTCGCCGGCGCTGACCCCCGCCCCCTCGTCGTCGATGACGGTGTCGTAGCCGTCGGGCAGCGTACGGATGAAGCGGTCGGCGTGCGCGGCCCGCGCGGCCGCCTCGATCTCCGGCCGGCCCGCGCCCTCGGTCCCGTACGCGATGTTCTCGGCGATGCTGCCGCCGAAGAGCCAGGTGTCCTGGAGCACCATGCCGATGCCGGACCGCAGTTCCTCGCGGGACATGGCGGCGATGTCGGTGCCGTCCAGGGTGATCCGGCCGCCGGTCACCTCGTAGAACCGCATCAGCAGATTGACCAGGGTGGTCTTGCCGGCGCCGGTGGGGCCGACGATGGCGACGGTGTGACCGGGGTCGACGGCCAGCGACAGGTCCTCGATGAGCGGCTTGTCGGGGTCGTAGCGGAAGGCCACCGACTCGAAGCCCACCCGCCCCTTCAGCTCGGCCGGCCGGGCCGGGGAGACCGGCTCCTCGCCCTGTTCCACGGCGTCGAGCAGCTCGAAGATGCGCTCCGCCGAGGCCACCCCGGACTGCACCAGGTTCGACATGCTGGCGACCTGGGTGAGGGGCTGGCTGAACTGCCGGGAGTACTGGATGAAGGCCTGGACGTCGCCGATCGACAGCGACCCGGAGGCCACCCGCAGACCACCGACCACCGCCACCAGCACATAGTTGATGTTGCCGATGAACATCATCGCGGGCTGGATGACGCCCGAGATGAGCTGGGCCCGGAAGCCCGACCGGTACAGCGCCTCGTTCTGCTCGTGGAAGGTCTCGGCGGACTCCTCCTGGCGGCCGAAGACCTTGACCAGCGAGTGACCGGAGTACATCTCCTCGATGTGCGCGTTGAGCCTGCCCGTGGTCTTCCACTGGGCGACGAACTGCGGCTGGGCGCGCTTGCCGATGACGGTGGCGACCAGCACCGAGACGGGCACCGTCACCACCGCGATCAGCGCCAGCAGCGGTGATATCCAGAACATCATCCCGAGCACGCCGACGATCGACAGCAGTGAGAAGACGATCTGGCCCATGGTCTGCTGCAGGGTCTGCCCGATGTTGTCGATGTCGTTGGTCGCCCGGCTGAGCACCTCACCGCGCGGCTGCTTGTCGAAGTACGACAACGGCAGCCGTGCCAGCTTCGCCTCGACGTCCCCGCGCAGCCGGGAGACGGCCCGCTGGATGACCCGGGTCGCCAACCGGCCCTGGCCGACGTGGAAGACCGCCGCCGCCGCGTAGATCGCCAGCACGGTCAGCAGCACCGAGCCCACCGCGTCGAAGTCGATGCCCCGCCCGGGGGTGAAGTCCAGCGCGGCGAGCACGTCGGCGAGGCCGCCCCGGCCCTGCTGCCGCAGCGCCGCCACCGCCTGCGCCTTGCTGGTGCCGGCGTCCAGGGACCGGCCGATGACGCCGGCGAAGATCAGGTCGGTGGCCCGGCCGAGGATCTTGGGGGCGGCCACGTTGAGGGACACGCTGACGGCCGCGCACACCAGCACCCCGTACAGGGACAGCCGGTCGGGGCGCATCAGCCTCAGCAGGCGTTTGCCGGAGCCCTTGAAGTCCATGGAACGTTCGGTGGGCTGGCCGCCCATGAAACGCATCGGACCGGCGGCGGGGGCCGGACCGCGCCGGGTCGGGGTGGTGGTCATGCCGCCTCCTGCTCGGTGAGCTGGGAGAGCACGATCTCCCGGTAGGTGTCGTTGCCGGCCATCAACTCGTGGTGGGTGCCGGTGCCGACGACCCGGCCCTCGTCGAGGACGACGATGCGGTCGGCGTCACGGATGGTGCTGACCCGCTGCGCGACGATCACCACGGTCGCCTCGGCCGTCTCACGCGCCAGCGCCTGCCGCAGCGCGGCGTCGGTGGCGTAGTCCAGCGCCGAGAAGGAGTCGTCGAACAGATAGATCTCCGGCCGCCGCACCAGCGCCCGCGCGATCGCCAGCCGCTGCCGCTGCCCGCCCGACACATTGGTGCCGCCCTGCGCGATCGGCGCGTCCAGCCCGCCTTCCAGCGCCTCGACGAACCCCTTGGCCTGCGCGACCTCCAGCGCGTGCCACAGTTCCTCCTCGGTGGCGTCCGGCTTGCCGTAGCGCAGGTTGGAGGCGACGGTCCCGGAGAACAGATAGGGCCGCTGAGGTACGAGGGCCACCGTGCGGGCCATCAGCGCCGGGTCGAGCTCGCGGACGTTCACCCCGTCCACCAGCACCTCGCCGCCCGTGGCGTCGAAGAGCCGGGGAACCATCCCCAGCAGGGTGGTCTTGCCGCTGCCGGTCGAACCGATCACCGCCGTGATCTCACCCGGCCGGGCCACCAGATCCACGCCGTGCAGCACCTTCGCCTCGGCGCCCGGATACGCGAAGTCCGCGCCCCGCAGCTCCAGATGACCGTGCCGGCGCAGCTCCCGCACCGGCGACAGCGGCGGCACGACACTGGACTCGGTCGCCAGCACCTCCTCGATGCGCTCGGCGCACACCTCGGCCCGCGGCACCATCATGAACATGAAGGTGGCCATCATGACCGCCATCAGGATCTGCATCAGATAGCTGAGGAACGCCGTCAGCGCCCCGATCTGCATCCCCCCGCTGTCGATCCGGTGGGCGCCGAACCACATCACCGCCACGCTCGACATGTTCACCACCGCGAACACCAGCGGGAACATCAGCGCCATCAGCTGCCCGGTACGCAGGCTGTAGGCGGTCAGTTCGGCGTTGGCCCGCCCGAAGCGCTCGCGCTCGTACTCGTCCTTGACGAAGGCGCGGATCACCCGGATGCCGGTGATCTGCTCACGCAGCACCTGGTTCACGGTGTCCAGCCGCTCCTGCATGTTCCGGAACAGCGGCCGCAGCCGCCGCACCAGCAGGGTGACGATCACACCGAGCACCGGCACCACCGCCAGCAGCAGCGAGGACAACGGCACGTCCTGGCCCAGCGCCATGATGATGCCGCCGACGCACATGATCGGCGCCGAGACCATCAGCGTGAAGGTCATCAGCGCCAGCATCTGCACCTGCTGGACGTCGTTGGTCGTACGGGTGATCAGCGAAGGCGCCCCGAAGTGACCCACCTCACGCGCGGAGAAGCTCTGCACCCGGTCGAAGACCGACGCCCGGATGTCCCGGCCGACCGCCATCGCGGTCCGGGCCCCGTAGAACACCGCGCCGATGGCGCAGACCACCTGGAGCACGGTCACCGCGAGCATGACGCCGCCGACCCTCAGGATGTAGCCGGTATCGCCCTTCACCACGCCGCTGTCGATGATGTCGGCGTTGAGAGTGGGCAGGTAGAGCGTGGCGATCGTCTGCACCAGCTGGAGCAGGACGAGCACGGTGACGGGTTGTCGGTAGGGACGCAGATGGGAACGGAGGAGTCGGATCAGCACGAAAGAGGATCCTATGGTCCGACCGTTGCCGAAGGCACCCGGTTTCTCAGTGCGAGAACGAAGCCCCGCCGAAGGCGCCGGGATGCGTCTGCTCCCGCACCGAGACGTACTGCTGCCGCACCGCCTGCCCGGTCGGCAGATCGTCCTCGCCCGGCTCGATCGACCGCATCGGGTCGCTGGTCCGCCACGCCGGCGGCGGCTGCTCCGCGGAACCGCTCCCCGTCACCGCGCCGAGCGACCACGCCGCCTGCCGGGCCGCCCCCAGCGCCGCGTACTCCGCCGGCGGCGGGATCACGATCCGCGCCCCGAACAGCGCGGGCGCCAGCTGCTGTACCGCGGGCAGCTCGCCCGCCGGGCCCAGCAGAAAGATCCGCCGCACCTCCACACCCCGCCCGCGCAGCACGTCCAGCGCGTCGGCCAGCCCGCACAGCATCCCCTCGAACGCCGCCCGCGCCAGATGCTCCGGCTTCATGCTCTCGCGCCGCAGCCCCGCCAACGTCCCCGCGGTGTGCGGCAGGTCCGGAGTCCGCTCACCCTCCAGATAGGGCAGCATGACGAGCCCGTGCGAACCCGGCGTCGACTTCAGCGCCAGGCCGGACAGCCCCGCCAGATCCGTCCCCAGCAGGTCGGCCGTGCCGCGCAGCGCCCGTACGGCGTTGCGGGTGTGCACCATCGGCAGATGCCGCCCGGTCGCGTCCGCGAAGGAGGTGATGGTGCCCGTCGGGTCGCTCAGCGCCTGGTGATGCACCGCGAATATCGTCCCGGCCGCCCCCAGCGACACCACCGCGTCGCCCGGCCCGACCCCCAGCCCCAGCGCCGCCGCCATGTTGTCCCCGGTCCCGGCCGAGATCAGCAATCCCTCCGGGGTCTGCCCGGCCGGCTCCGCCGGGCCCAGCACCTGCGGCAGCCCCACCTGGTGCCCGAGCGCCAGCTCGACCAGATCGGTGCGGTACTGCCCGGTCGCCGCCGACCAGTAGCCGGTGCCCGACGCGTCACCCCGGTCCGTCGTACGCCGCTGCGGGCGGCCCAGCAGCTGCCAGACCAGCCAGTCGTGCGGCAGCAGCACCTCCGCCGTCCGCTGCGCCGCCTGCGGCTCGTGCTGCGCCATCCAGCGCAGCTTCGCCACCGGGTACGCGGCCTGCGGCACCGCCCCGACCGCCTCGGCCCACCCCGCGGGGCCGCCGAGCTCATCCGTCAGGTCCGCCGCCTGGATCTGCGCCCGCTTGTCGTTCCACAGCAGCGCCGGCCGCACCAGCGCCCCGCCCGCGTCCAGCGCCAGCATCCCGTGCTGCTGCCCCGACACCCCGATCGCCCGGACGCCCTCCAGGATCCCGTCCTTCGCGGCGTCCCCGAGCGACAGCAGCCAGGACTGCGGATCGGCCTCCGACGCCGTCCCCTCCCCCTCCACGGGATGCGGGGCATAGCTCTGCCGCAGTACCTGTCCGCTGTCGGTGTCACACACGACGACGGTGGTCCCCGCGCCCGAGCTGTCCATCCCCGCGACTATCGCCATGCGGGAATCATGCCCCACGCCGCCGACACGCCGAAAAGGGCGAGCCCTCCGGGCCGCCGTACACCGTCACGTACCGCTCACGTATTACTGGTGCCCCAGTCGTCCTCGACCCGCGCACCGTTCCCGCGCAGTCGCCGCAGCTGCTCCGAGAGCTTCGGCGGCAGCTTGTCACCGACCTTCGCGCCCACCACGTCGGCGGCCTTCAGCGCCACCCCGCGCCCGGCCTGGCCGGCGCTCTCCGCGGCGTTGCGCACCGCCGGGTTCTGGGCGATCCGCTGCGCGCTCTTGCGCAGTTGCTCGTACCGCTCCCGCCCGGCCCGTGCGCCGAGCACGTAGCCGACCACCACTCCACCCATGAACGTCAGCCGGTAGCGCATGGCTCCTCATCCTTCCCTCGGACCTGGACCTCGGACCGCAAGGCTCGCCTACCCGCCGTAGCCGCAGGACAACCACGGCCATACCGGTTGGCGGAGCACCCCCTACTTTGCGCTAATGTATGTGTCGCAGCGAACGCACGCCGTCCGGGAGGCCGGAAGTGGGTGCATTCGATGCACGCCAAGCAATCCCCTGTAGCTCAATTGGCAGAGCAGCCGGCTGTTAACCGGCAGGTTACTGGTTCGAGTCCAGTCGGGGGAGCTCGGTCCCCTGTAGCTCAATTGGCAGAGCATTCGGCTGTTAACCGGAGGGTTGCTGGTTCGAGTCCAGCCGGGGGAGCAGCCGGAGAAGGACCCCCTCGGGGGTCCTTTTTCGTACCGGCGGAACCGGTCACCTGATGATCGACGTCCCCCAGGTGATGCGTCCGAGACCCCCGAGGGCGACAGATCGTATGAGCGGCTATGCTGCGGCAGACAGCGTGTACGACGCGCCGTACGGGGCGGTAGCTCAGCCGGTTAGAGCAGCGGACTCATAATCCGTCGGTCGTGGGTTCGAGTCCCACCCGCCCCACTGTGCAGGCTCCTGACCTGCGGAAACGTTCCTCGTGAGGTGTCGGAGCGTCAACTACCGCTCAGCGGACTGAATCCGCTGCTCGCGAGTTCGACGGCGAGCGACGGGCGGCGGTAGGCATTGCGTTGACCTGCGTGAATGCGCCGGAGCGTGGTGGGGGAGGAGCCCAGGAGCGGCCTCAGCGAGGAGCCGGAGGCGTAATTGAGGACGCTGTGAGGACGCAGGTACCGCGAAGTCTGCCTTCGAGGTCACCTCAAGGGCGGCGTGCACGGTGCGGGCCCAGTGCCATGGGTGCCTGGCACCCATCCGAAGTGCCCGTCCTCGGCTACCCGGGACCGAAAGCAAGGGGTCACGAGCAAGGTTGACGAACGGTACGGGCCGCGGGTGAGTTCCCTGGTTGGCCAGTCATTCCCGTGGCTCGGGCGCCCGGGCTTCGATTGAGTCCTCGACAGGCCGTTGCCACGGGCCACCCCGTTCCTCATCGCCGACTGTGCGGCTGCGGAGGCTCCACTGCCTGAGGTCGATCGTGCGGACCGGCTGTCCCGTGGTGCGGGCGATGGTGTCGAAGTCGTGGTCGCAGTGGAGCAGTGTGAGCCCCGCTTCCTCGGCGGCGGCAGCCACTAGAAGGTCGGCGGCGCCCGCGCTGCGGTGCTCACCCTTGGCGGTCAGCTGTTCCTGGACGACGCGGGAGCGGCGGTAGACACCTTCTGGCATGGGGCACCAGACGTAGTGGGCGTCGAGCGCCTCCTTCAAACGCGTACGGTCTGCGGCCGAACGGGCTGAGTAGAGGACCTCGAGTTCGGTGATGTCGCAGATCGCGACGAGGCCGGCGCCGATCCTGTCATCCCAGTCGGCCGTGTTCTGGCGGAGTAGGACGCGGGCGAGCGCGGAGGTGTCGATGAGGTAGTCGGCGACGGTCACTCATGCGCTCCGGTGTCGGAGGCGGCGTCGGCTGTGCTCGTGGGCCGGTACTTGCTCTTGTCCAGGAGAAGTTCCATGTCCAGCGCGCCGTCGGTCACCAGCTCGCGGGCTTCGTCGAGCGCGCGCAGACGCCGGTAACGGGCCGTTACTTCCCGCAGTGCGGTGTTGATGGTCTCGCGCTTGGTGGTGGTGCCGAGTTCCTTGGCCGCTTCTTCCAAGGCCTCGTCGTCGAGGTCGATCACGGTACGACTCATGGGTGCCCTCCTGTGTATATCAACTGGAGTATACCAAGATACAAGATCTTTTGTATATGGTCCGTCGGTGGAAGGCAGCAGAGGTCCTGGCTTGTCAGGACTGCTACTGAGGCTCCCCCCGACAGCGGGGCGGGCCTCAGCGGGTTGGAAGGTCGATCCGCTGCCGACGGGCCACGGACAGCGGAAAGTCGATCACTCCGGCACAGTGACGAAGACGCCTGCTCGCGCGGGACCTGAACCTCAAAGCCGGCCTCGCTGCCGTGCCGTACGGGGAGGGCCCGCTCCCTCGCAGGCTTCGACTCGGAAGGCGCTGGATCCGCTCGTTCGGTGCAGGGCGCGGGTGGCTCAGTGGCAACTGGTGTCTGTGAGCCGTCCGCCGGGGTGGGATGTGGAGGCGTCCCACCCCGGTCGGGTCCCAGCGGATGTACTTCGCCGGCTTGGCGGCGGCCGTGAAGAGCGACGAGGCCGGAAAATGGGGCTCCAGCGACCCGCTGTCGAGGGGCATCGACCCGGAGCCGCCGGACGACGGCCGGTCTTCCGCCGTGCTCCTCAACGCGTCCTTGCCGGCCAGCAGCAAGGACATGCGGTACGCGGCCACGGTGAGGGCGGCGCCGAGCGCGGCCCGGCGCCACTGGACGGCGGTCTGGGACAGGTCGAGGCGGGCCAGCGCCATACCGGCGCTCACGAACGGAATCCATGTGATCGTCGGGTAGAAGCCGGTGAACAGCAGATCGGGCACTCCCACGTCGATGACGCTCGCTCGCGCCGTGCCCGCGCTGATCGACCGCGACGACCCGATACCGGGCAATCAGCCGCGTGGCCACCACCTCCCACTCACCCGCATGACCGGCCAAGCCGTGCAGCAGCACGACCGGCTCCCCCGGCCCGCCCCGGTCCCGGCAGGCAAGCCGAACCCCGTCGCGCACCACCACACGCTCGGACCGCCCCCAGGAATCGTCTCGCCCCGATCATGCCCCGACAGCCACGAGCCGCGCTCAGGGCCGCCCTTCTCGAAGGCGCGCCGCCATGAAACACCGGCCACGTCCGCGGCGACGGTGCCCTGCGACCGCAGGGGGCAACTGCCACTGTCAGACCCAGGTGGCAGCATCACCGAAGTGAACGCCCTGAGGCGTCCTCAACTCACCTCCGTAGCAAACGAAGAGGAGCATTCCCCTTGCGACTGCATCGCGTAGCGCCCGGCATTGCCGCGGGCATCCTCGCCCCGGCCCTCCTGCTCGCCACCCCGTCCTTCGCCGCCATGGCGGCACCGACCGCGGTGTCGGCGCCCGCGGACGAGCCGGACGCCGACGACCTGAGGGTGGCCATAGTCGGGATCCTCGCCGACCCGGACAGCGGCCGGCGTGTGACACGAGAAGCCAACGCCCTCCTGGACGCCAACGACCCCGAGGCGATGCGCGCCTGGCTGGAGACCGGCTACCGGATAGCCCAGGCCGAGGACGACCGCGTCGCCATCACGCGCCTGCTCGCCGACCCCGACAGCGGCCGGCGCGTCATCGCCGAGGTCAACGCCCTCCTGGACGCCAACGACCCCGAGGCGATGCGCGCTTGGCTGGAGACCGGCTACCGGATAGCCCAGGCCGAGGACGACCGCGTCGCCATCGCCCGCATCCTCGCCGACCCGTCCATCAGCCCGGCCCTGCGCGCGGCAGCCAACGCAGCCCTCGACGACAACACACCCGAAGCACTGCGCCACTTCCTGGAAGTCGGCAGACACCAGGTCGCCTGACCGGCACGGCGCCGCACCACAGCGCGTCGCCCGGGCGGCACCCCCTGCCGCACGCCCGGTCGCGCGAACGCCGAGAATCCGGGCGGGGCCGCCTGCACCTCTGTGTGCCGGCGGCCCCGCCCGGCAGGCCCTGTGCTGGCTCGGCGCCCTCCGCAGAGCTCTGTGGTCTCGCCGCCCGGTGCGGCATGGGCCACTGACACCTCCGACAGCAGAAAGCACATTCTTCGATGACCACCACACAGCCCCTACGCACCGAGCGCAGTGGTCCGCAGACCGCTTCCGTCGTGACCGACCTGCCGTTCAAGCCTCAGCTCGTCAAAGCGGTGTTCAGGGACGTGACCTCGTTGCACGTCTCCCGGCCGGCCGCGTGGGCCGCCGCGTCGGTGACGCGGACCGTGCTGACGGAGATCATCGACGGCGCGAGAAGCGCGGCGGCCGAGGAGGCCAGGAAGAGGCTGATTCCCAAGGACCTCATCTCGGCGATCGACCGGAACGTCGAGGTGGAGGTGGGATCGGCATGGTACCTGCACAGCCCGACCTTCCACGGCCTGATGGGCGAGGTGCGCAACGCCGATGGTGCGCTCGTGTCTCTTCGTGAGCGCCGCGAGGCGCGTACGCCGAGTGGTGTGGCTGGCGCCCACCGGTTCGAGGCCGGGGTGAGAAGGCTGCTGGGGAGCCGGGGGGTGAGGGCCGTCCCGGCGATGGTCCGCGACCTGGACGGAATCGCGAGCGTGTTCCTGACGGCCCTGGCCCGGGACGCGGCCAAGGTCGTCCGCGAGGCCGGGATCAAGCGGTTCGGGACGGTCAGTCTGGTGGTGCCGGGTGAGCCAGCCCCGGCCCCGCTGCTCAAGGACCCCCTCCTCGCCCTGTCCACCCGCCGCGGGGACGGGCGGACTGTCGGCGGGGACGACGTCCTGGCCGCCGTCACGATGCAGCTGTTCGGCGATCTCAGACAACGCGCCATCACCGAGGTAGCCGAGATGACACGGAACACGTCGGCCAACTGATCGGGCCCGCCCCTGCGTTCTGCCCACTGCGCACGGTTCCCACGTGTGCGGCTCCCGGAATCCGCCGCCCGCATTCGGCTCCGGTCGGCTCGCGAGAACGGGCTCGTCGCATGGCGCGGACCGCCGGCCGCAGGCACCCCACGGGGAAGACCTCCCTTAAATGGCCGTGTTGAGGACGTGTTGAGGACACAAGGACAGGAACAGACCGACAAAGATCAGCTGATCCCAACGCTGAAGAGCGCGTCTGACCTGCAAGAACGCCATGGATCGGCGTGGAACCGCAAGGACCGCCAAGATCCCCAAAGGACTCATAATCCGTCGGTCGTGGGTTCGAGTCCCACCCGCCCCACTGTGCAGGCCTGTGATCTGCGGAAACGTTCCTCGTGAGGTGCCGGACCGTTAACTTCGACTGTACGGACCGAATCCGCTGCTCGCGGGTTTGGAATCTCGTTTGGAATCTCGTGGGTCTCGCGCTGTTCGGAACTGCCTTGATGGCTCTGACCTGCGACGGAGTAGGTAATCAAGGGTGTCACCGTCAGCAATCGGACGACGCCGCGAGGAGTGTAGAACTCGCCGCCCTTGCGACTGGCTACGTCAGCCGACCATCGCAACAGCGTACGTTGCCCGTGCGCTGAGCCGGGCCAAGGTCGTCACGGTCCCCTACGAGCCGCATGTGGTGTTCGCCTCGTCGAAGTGCGCCCAGGAGATCACCGTCTCGTTCTTCGACACCCCGGCCGCGCCGAGGACCGGATGCCTGAACAGCCTCAAGCCGCCTGAGTTCGAGATCGGGCCCTGAAACCGCTCGCGGTCCTCTTCGAGGCCACCGTCCTGGTCGCCCCGATCGGCGAATGGCTGTGACGTGCCGGAGGTGTCACCCACCCGTGTCATGCGGGCCGCGTACAGGCTGAGCGAGGCGAGGGGCAGGCCGCCGATGCGGGCTCGTTTCCATGGCGCCGAGAGCGAGAACGGGTGCCGGCCGAGCCACCAGGTTCCGACGGCGAGGGCAGCCAGCCCACCACCGCTCCGGCGCCCGTACCGACGACGCCCGCCCTGATCAGGGCGGGCAGCGCGCGCAGCAGGCAACACAGGCCAGGGCGGCCAGGCTTCCGAGCGCCTTGGATGCCCTCTGCGGGCGGGAGTCAGCAGCAGGATCCGGCGGGCGTCGAGGATGGCGAACTCGATGCCCAGTCGGCGCAGCTGATAACCGGCGGCGAGCCCGGCTTGGCGCCGCCGATCACTACGATCACTACGACCTGGGTTGTCAGCGTCATCCGGCGGGCTGCTCGGCCTCGCGCCGGCCGGGCATGAAGATGAGCGCCACCAGCGCCAGCCCCACCACGACGCCGGTGAGCTGCATGGCGATGAACCCGGGCACCGAGCCGGGTGCGATGCCGGCGAAGGTGTCGGTGAAGGCGCGCCCGATCGTGACCGCTGGGTTGGCGAAGGACGTGGACGAGGTGAACCAGTAGGCGGCGCCGATGTATGAGGCGACCGCGACGGGCGCGAAGCGCAGCCGGTCGGTGCGGGCCAGCCCGAAGATCAGCAGGATCAGTCCGGCCGTCGCGACGACCTCGCCCAGCAGCAGATGCCCGGCGGAACGGTCGTGCGTGGACCATTTGACCAGCGGCTCGCCGAACATCGCGTCCGCCAGGACAGCGCCCGCGGCAGCGCCGACGATCTGAGCAGGGACGTAGACCGCGATCTCGCGCAGTGTGACTCCGGCACCGCCGCGGCGAGCGGTCCACCACTCGGCCAGGGTGACGGCCGGGTTGAAGTGCGCGCCGGAGACCGGGCCCAGCAGAAGGATCAGGACGCCGAGGCCGAAGACGGTCGCGGTGGAGTTCGCGAGCAGTTGCAGGCCGACGTCCTTGGTCAATTCGGTGGCCTGGATGCCGGAGCCGACGACGATCGCGACCAGGGCTGCGGTACCGACCAGTTCGGCTGCCGCCCTGGCGATCAGCGGGGGTGCCTGAGGCGGAGTGGCGCCCGGGGCGGGCTGCGGCGCGACAGGGACGGGGGCTATGGCGGTTCTCTCGGCGTCATCACGCTCGGTGGCCTCGGTGGCGGTCAACAGGACTCCTCATTGCAGGTCGCCGCGGGGCGGGGATCAGGGGCAGGACCGCTTGACGTTGTTCTCGGCAGTGGCGCGCGCGGTCTCCGCCAGGTCGGCGAACTGGCCCGCGAGGGAGGCGATGACCTCCGGCTTGAGCCGGTAGTAGGTGAACCGGCCGCACGGCTCGGTCTCCACGACCCCGGCCTCGCGCAGCACCTTCAGATGGTTGGAGAGGTTGGTCTGCCTGGCTCCCGTCTCCTCGATCAGGTGTGTGCTGCAGAGCGTCTCCCTGGCGAGCAAGGTGACGATCTGGAGCCGGAGCGGGTCGGCGAGAACCCGCATCAGATCAGTGTCGACTGACGTCATCATGGACTGATACTCTCACATCACTCCGAGCTGATACCAGCTTGGAGTGATTCCTGGGGCCCGCGTCTCCACACAGGTGGGGACCCAGGCCCCGAAAGGGGTTCCCATGACCGCGTCTCCGCCCCTGTCCTGCCGGATGAGCGTCTCGCGGCCGGCATTGCCGGTCTTGCCCTCCGCCACTGCGGGCGCTTCTCGCCCGAGACTGTCCAGCGCCTTGTCGTCGACTCCTACGAGCGCCTCGCCGAGCACGCCCGGCTCGACGCGCTCGTGCACGTCCAGGGGGCGCCCGGTGTCGGCCTGCCCCGTGTGCTGTTCCGCTGCGGCCACGACGCGGGCCGCTCACAGATGGCTGCCGCCCTCCTCGCGCACCGCGCCGGAGGTCATGTCGCCGTCTCCTCAGCCGGTACGCACCCTGCCGCCGAGGTCGGGCCAGTGGTCACGCAGGTTCTGACCGAGGCCGGAGTGGACGTCGCAGGAGCCTTTCCCAAGCCGCTGACCGACGAGGTGGTGCAGGCGGCCGACATCGTCATCACGATGGGATGCGGGGACGCGTGCCCGATCGTGCCCGGCCGCCGCTACCTGGACTGGCCCGTGACGGATCCCGAAGGCGCACCGATCGCGTCGTACGAGGAATCCGCGACGAGATCGACACGCACATCACCGACCTGCTCAGCTCCATGCGGATCGCCTGAACCTCCCATCCCGTCTCACCCGCACAACCCGCTCGATCACTTACGAAGGAAGAACCGATGTCCTCCAGCCCGCTCGCCTCCGTGCTCTTCGTCTGTGTCCACAACGCCGGGCGCTCGCAGATGGCCGCCGGATTCCTGAACCACCTCGGGGGCGACCGGATCGAGGTCCGCTCCGCAGGATCGATCCCGGGCGACCAGGTCAACCCCGCCGCCGTCGAGGCCATGAGGGAAGTCGGCGTCGACATCGCCGGCGCCAAGCCGAAGATCCTCACCACCGAGGCCGTCCAGGCGTCCGACTACGTCATCACCATGGGCTGCGGCGACGCCTGCCCCGTCTTCCCCGGCAAGACGTACCTCGACTGGGCGCTCGAAGACCCGGCGGGCAAGGGCGTGGAGTCCGTACGCCCGATCCGGGACGAGATCAAGACCCGTATCGAGGCACTGATCGCCGAGATCGACGCGAAGCAGGAGGCGTGACGCCCGTGGCGGACACCGCCGGGCGCGAGGTCGTCGTCATCGGATCCGGTCCCGCCGGATACACCGCCGCCCTCTGCACCGCCCGCGCCGAACTCAAGCCGCTCGTCTTCGGCGGCGCGATTTTCGTCGGGGGCTCGCGCTGACCACGACCACCGAGGTCGAGGACTTCCCTGGCTTCCCGCAGGGCATCGACGGCCCGGACTTGATGATCAACATGCGAGCCCAGGCCGAAAGTCCCGGTGCTGAGATCGTCGAGGACGACATCGCCTCCGTCGACCTCTCCGGCGACATCAGGGAAGTCACCGACACCGCCGGTACGGTCCACCGCGGCAAGGCCGTAGTCGTGGCTACCGGATCCGGCTACCGCAAGCGGGGAACGCATGGTGAGCGGAGTGATCGTTGCCCCAGCATCGCATCGGCTACCGGCTACCGGCTACCGGCAACGGGCGCCCGGGCCGCCACGTCACGGCCGGGTCGGAGCGAACGCTGCCCGATGCGGCACCGGGGGCAACCATGCGGCGGGGCCGTTGGTCAGTACTGGCACAAGAAGTCGGACGGCGACGCATCGCCGCACACGCGTCCTTGGGGGATCTGATGTCACGCTGGACCGCACCACTGGGAGCGCTGGTAGTCGCCGGCGCCGCACTCGTTGTCACCGCGCCGACCAGCGCGGTGGCCGCGACCACCTACGCGAGCGCCTACACCGAAGACGGGGGGCACGCTGTCTACTACAAGGCGGCCACAGGTCAGTTCAACCACGTCATTATCACCGGACAGGGCGGGACGAAGTTCGTCATCGACGATGACGTGCCGATCACGCCCGGCGCGGGCTGTGCGTACGTCGACGAGACGGACCAGACGCGGGTGATCTGTACGCTCACGGAGTTCGGTGACTTCTGGACGAGGGTCTCCGTCGACCTCGGCGACAAGAAGGACGACCTGGTCATGCGGGCCGGCAACGAGAACGTCCTCCACGGCGGCGCCGGGAACGACAGCATCACCGGCACCGGTCACGACTTCATCCATGGGGACGACGGCAACGACACCGTCACCGGCGGTACCCAGTACGGAGGCGCCGGCGACGACCTGCTCAGCGCCCCGGACTACGGCGCCGACGGCGGTACGGGCAACGACACCGTCGTCGGATCGGACGACGGTGACTCACTGCGCGGCGGGCCGGGCAACGACGTGATCCTCGGCCGGGGCGGCAAGGACGTCATCTACGGCAACAGCGGCAACGACGTGATCTACGGCGGCGCCGGCACGGACAAGCTCTCCGGTGGACCGGGCACCGACAAGGTCTACCAGTAACGGCCAGGGGCCCGGGCGCACCGGGGAAGCCGCTGGCCACGACGGAGACCGACGGCACGGTAATCCCGGCGATCGACGGCTCCGCCTGGGACCCGTGGGCCAGCGGCTGTTGCGCACCTCCGAGGAGGGGGCCGTCGGTACCCACGCCGATGGACGCCACCAGCCCGCGATGGGCTCGGGCTGAACCTCCGGCGCCGACGGATTGCTCGGCAGTGCCGTTGCCGGTTGAAGGTCCTGGATGTCGAGGTTCACCGGCCATCCGGTTCCCGTCCGCCTGCTGGTCGGTTGCCGGTGGCCCGGGCGGGGCTACGGTGCGCGCATGTCGGTACCGGACGCGATGGCGGACCCGCGCCGCTGCCGGTGGCTCGGGTTCGCGGGCTCGGTCGCGGTCGCGGTGGGCGGGCTGACCGCGGGGGCGCTGTCGGCGCGGGACGCGGTGGGGCCGGGCGGCGGGCGGCTGGGGCTGGCCGGCGCGTACTTCGGTCTTGTGCTGCTGGTCGCGGCGTGGTGGTGGCTGGGGCGGGCGGTGCGCGGGCCCGAACCACCGGGGGAGCGGTTCCTGTTGGTGACGCTGGGGGTCTGGGCGGCGCCGCTGGTGCTGGGGCCGCCGTTGTTCAGCCGGGACGTGTACAGCTACTTGGTGCAGGGCACGATGGCCGCCGCGCACATGGACGTGTATACGTACGGTGCCGACCGGCTCGGCGGTCCGCTGGCTGCCGAGGTGCCGCCGGTCTGGCAGCACACGCCGACGCCGTACGGTCCGGTCTTCCTGGCCGTGGCCAGGGCTGCGGTACCGCTCGGAATCGCCGGCATGCGGCTGGTGGCGCTGTCCGGCGTCGCCCTGATGATCGTCTTCCTGCCCGTCCTCGCCCGGCGGTGCGGCACCGACCGGTCGGCTGCGCTCTGGCTCGGCGCGCTCAACCCGCTGCTCGTGCTGCACCTGGTCGCGGGCGCGCACAACGACGCGGTGATGCTGGGGCTGCTCGGCGCGGGGCTGGCTGCGGCGGGGCGGTGGCCGGTGCCGGCCACGATCCTGGTCACGCTGGCCGCGCTGGTGAAGGTACCTGCCGTGCTGGGGCTGGCGGCGGTCGCGTCGATCTGGTCGTACCGGCTGCACGGGCGCGCCAGGCTGGTCAGGACCGGGCTTGCCACCGCCACCGTCGCGGCGGTGACCACCGTGGCCGCCACCGCCGCCGCCGGCACCGGCTACGGCTGGATCGGGGCGCTCGGCACCCCCGTATCCGCCCACAACTGGTCGCTCACCGGCACTCTCGGCCGCCTCACCGGCGCGGTGCCCGCCTGGCGCTTCCTCGGTGCCGCCGCGATCGCCGTCGTACTGCTCCTGGTCTGGCGCCGCCGCCACAGTCTCGGTCCGGTGTACGCTCTCGGGCTCGGCCTGGCCGCCGTCGCCCTGCTCGGCCCCGCGATCCGCCCCTGGTACGTGCTCTGGGCGTTGTTTCCCATCGCGGCGGCCGCGCCGCCCGGCCGGGTGCGCCGCTGGGCCGCCGCCGGCAGCGGCGTCCTCGCCCTCGCCGTACTCCCGGACGGATTCTCCCCGGACGCACGGCAACTGGCGTTCGCGGTGAGCGGCGGTGGACTGGCGGCGCTGGCCCTGCTGGCCTGGCGGACGGCGTCCCGGCTGCCGGCCGCCGACGAGTCGGGAACCCTGCCGTGACCCGGCCGCGGCAGCTGCTCGGCACGGCGGTCCCGGTCGCCGGCGCGGTGCTCTTCATGATCACGGTGCCGTACTACCGGGGCTGGTTCGACCTGTACGTCTACTACGGGACCGTCGACGCCTGGATCCGGCACGGCGGCCGGATCTACGACTACCTGCTGCCGGGAACCGGATACGGCTTCACCTACCCGCCCTTCGCCGCCGTCTGCATGGTGCCCATGCTCCTGGTCGGGCGTACCGGCGCCGTGGTGGGCAGCGTACTGCTCAACGCGGCCGCGTCGATGGTGCTGTTGCGCGGTCCACTGCGCGAACTTCCCTTGAATCGTGGCGGGTTGGTGGTGGCGGGGTGCCTGTTCGTGATGCTGGAGCCGGTGCGGGACACCTTCAGCCTGGGCCAGGTGAATCTGCTGCTGATGGCGCTGGTGTACGCGGACGGCGGGCGCGGCCGCTTCGCAGGTGTGGGCATCGGCCTGGCGACGGCGGTCAAGCTCACGCCGGGCATCTTCATCGGGTACCTGCTGCTCACCGGCCGCCGCTGGGCCGCCGCCGTCGCCACGGGTACGGCGGCGGCAGCGACCGCGATCGGCGTCCTGGCCGCGCCGCGCGCGTCATGGGTGTTCTGGACCCAGGCGATGTGGGACACGCACCGGGTCGGCGCCCTGGACTACGTGTCCAACCAGTCGCTCCAGGGCGCGCTGGCCCGGCTGGGCGCGGCCCGCCCGGTGTGGGTGGCGGCCGTGCTCACGGTGCTCGTCCTCTGGGCGTACCGCGTTCGCCGGGCGGCGGCGGTCGGTGACGACGAGGCCGGGATGGCGCTCACCGGCCTTGCGGCATGCCTGGTCAGTCCCGTGACCTGGGTGCACCACCTGGTGTGGGCGGCGCCCGCCGTCGCGTGGCTCGCCAGAACAGGCGATCGCGCGGTCGCCGCGGCCCTGTACGTGGTGCTGTGCAGCAGCGTCGTGTGGCTGTGGCGTGATGATCCGTCCGTCGTGGGCGGATTCCTCGGCGGGAGCACATACGTATGGATCTGCCTGGGGCTGCTCGTGCTGTGGCCGCAAGGGTCCTCCCAGGTGCCGTCCGGGAGAGCGTCCCCTGCCGTCCGAGGACCGGGCGAGTGCCCCGGGGGGACTCGCCCCGCACAGGGGAACCGGGCCTGAATGCAGGGCTTGGAGCCGACCGGGCGCCAGTTCGTCTTCGGGCTGCACGTGCTCCTCGGCGTCCCGCTGATCAGGCTGCCGGTGATCCCTTGGCCGTTCCGCCCGTCGCGGGTCTCCACCGTTGCAGGACCGGGTTCAGACCAGCTTCGTGCGCACCAGGGCGCCGAGTACCAGCGCCCCGGGGACCAGCGGCAACCATACCGTGATGATCCGGTAGCCCAGGACCGCCGAACCGGCGGCGGTGACCGAGGCCCCGGCGGCGACGAGAGCGACGACCAGCGCCGCGTCGACGGAGCCGATGCCGCCCGGGGTCGGGACGGCGGCGGCCGCGATGCTGGCGGCGAGATACGCGATCGCGACATGGACCACGGGCACCTGCATGTCGAGGGCAAGCGCGACCGTGACCAGCCCGGCGGCCTGCAGGGCGGGGAAGGCCAGCGAACCGCCCCACAAGGCCAGTGCCCGGGCGGGTCTGGCATGCACCGAACGCGCGTTGGCCAGAGCAGTGCCCAGAAAGGCGCGGATGCTCCTGCGCAGCGGGCGTATGGCGGCCAGTGCGAGCAATGCCGTACAGACCAGACCTCCCGCCGTCCACGCGAGCGGGAGGACGGCCCTTTCCGGGACGAGGCCGTCCAGCCGGAGCGCGTCAGGGCAGGCGGTCAGAAGCACGAGCAGGAGCAGGACTCTGCCCGCTGCCTCCGCCAGCAGGTACAACGCGAGTGCAGCCGAGGACCGGGTCAGCGGGATCCCGCAACGCCTGAGGAGGCGCAGATTGACCGCGCCCGCGCCGAATCCCGCCGGCAGGAGATGATTGGCGGCACCTGCGGCGAACTGTGTGGCGAACAGCCGTCCGGCGGGGAGCGGTTCGAGCACCGCGCCCTGGCGCGCGAAGGACACCGCGACCCAGCCCAGGCCGGTGACCGCCAGCGCAGCCAGCAGCCAGTAGCGGTTGGCGGTGAGGAGTTCGCGGCCGCCGGAGGCGATGAGTGGCCAGTGCAGGACCACCCAGACGCCGATGACGGTGATCGGGACCAGAGAGGCGATCCGGCGCAGGAACGGCATGTGGGGTATGGCCATTCGGTCTCGGTCGTCCCTGCTTGTCGTGGGCCCGGCGGGAGCGCGCTCGCCGCCAGTGTCCCCGGCGTGCACGACGTCCCGGCGTCGTGCGGCCGACGCCCGGCGGGACGGGTGGTGACCGGAAGGGGACGCGGCACCGTATACGCGACGGTGCCGGCGTCGGAGCATCGAGGGGCGCCGGATCGTCCTCGGGGCGCCCTTCCTATGGCGTTTCGGCAACGCGGTGCGGAGCCTCTCCCGGCCGAAGCAGGGGAAGTGCCGTGCCGACGAGGCGCGGGGCCGTTGGCTGTCGGCCGGGCAGTCCCCGGCACCTCACAAGCCGGCTGCCACCATCGACCTGGTGCGGCAGACCGGCGGCACCCACCGCCTCGGCGGCCCCGGGTTCGGTCCCCGCCCCGGCTTCGAGTGAGGCGAGCGCCTGCGCCGCGGCGTTCCCGGCACGAAGGTCCAGCAGCCCGTCGGTGCCCGCCATCTTGTGCCGGGCCTCCAGCACCGCCAGCCGGGCGAGATCGGGCAGCAGATCCGTACAGCGGTCCGCGACCCATCTGGTGCCGCGGGTCGCCATCCACCAGACCCCGGCGGCCCGGCCGGGCCCCGGCCCGTCCAGGGAGAGTGTGGGCGCCGTACCCGTCGCGTGACCCCCCGCGACCAGGACGCTGTGGACTTCCCGGGCGATCAGCCGGTGCCCCAGCTCGCTCGGATGCAACCGGTCCACGCTCCACACGGCACGGTCCGTTACCCAGCTGTGCTTCGCCAGATGGACGTGCACCGCGCGGTGCCGTTCCGACAGTGCGTGCACCACGGTGTTCACCGCCCGCATCCGCCGTGCGAGCGGGCGTGCCAGCACCTCCGGCAGCCCCAGCATCTGCCCAGGGTCCGGCAAACACGCGGTAAGAACGACCGTCCCGTCCTCACGCAGCACCCCGAGGACAGTGTGCAGGTGCTGCGCAATACCCCGGATGTCGTACGAGCCGCGCAGGGTGTCGTTCACCCCGACCAGTACGGATGCCAGGTGCGGCCGGACGAGGCGCACCCGCGCCAGCTGACTCCCGGCGACGTCGGCGGTCAGCGCGCCACTGGCGCTGACATTCACCAGCCGCGTGTCCTGCGCTCGTGCGGTGAGTCCCTCGGCGAGCAGCGCGGCCCAGCCGCGCCACCCGCCGCCCGGCAGGGGATCGCCGAGGCCGGCGGTCAGCGAGTCGCCGAGCGCGGCGAAGCGCAACACCTGCCGCGCGGTCGGCTCCTGCGGCTCCTGCGGTACCTGAGGACGAGCGCCCACGGCGGTCACGGTGCCGCCCTCCGGACGACGGTCCGCGCCACCGCGTCGTGGGCGGCGAGGAAGGCGTCGACCGCCGCGGGCCAGCCGTAGCGTTCGGACTGGGCGCGGGCGACGGCGCGGCGGAGGTGTTCGGGGCGGGCGAGGAGGGTTTCGACGGCTGTCGCGAAGGCGGGGCCGTCGTCAGCGGCGGTCATGCCGGCGGGGCCGACGATGCCGGGGAGGGCGGAGAGGGCACTGACAACGACCGGGGTGCCACAGGCCAGGGCTTCGACGGCGGCGAGGCCGAAGGTCTCGGCGGGGCCGGGGGCGAGGACGACATCGGCGGTGGCCTGGAGGACGGAGAGCGTGGCCCGGTCGGCGACGTGCCCGAGGAAGGTGACCGGCAGCCGAGCGGTACGCGCGTCTGTTTCGAGGCGGTACCGCATCGGCCCCTCCCCGGCGACGACGAGCACCGCGTCGAGCCCGCGGCCCCGCAGGACCGCGAGTGCCTCCAGCGCGCGGCCGGGGCGCTTCTCCGGGGAGAGCCGGGTGCACATGGCGAGGAGCACCTGGCCGTCGGCGGCGTACCGGGCGCGCAGCGCCGTGCTGCGGTAGGCGGGGTCGCAGCGGTCGAGGTCGACGCCGAGCGGCGCGCGGACGATGTTGCGCGCCCCGATCCGCTCGAACTCCGCGGCCGCCCAGTCCGTAGTGCAGACGACACGCGAGAAGGCCCTGGCGCTACGCAGGTTGAGCCGGTCGGCGGTGGCCTGCGCCACGCCGGTCGGCACGCCGCAGGTGCGCAGGACCCCGTCGACGCTCTCGTGGGAGACCATGACCGCCGGAACACGCCGCCCGCGTGCCCAGCCGCCGGTCCAGCGCAGCGTCGTACGATCGGACACCTCCAGCCGGTCCGGGGCCAGTTCGTCGAGTAGACGCTCCACGCGCCGACGTCCGGCCAGCACGCGGTAGCCGCCGGTGCCGGGCACGACAGGACCGGGGAGGGTGATCACCCTCCCCTGGGCGGTGAGTTCGTCCCGCGCGGCCGCTCCGGGCACGACGAGCACCGGCTCGTGCCCGGCCGCGAGATAGCCGGCGCCCAGATGGGTCAGCGCGGTGCGCAACCCGCCCGAGACCGGGGTGACGAAGTTGGCAAGACGCACGATCCGCAGCGCTCCGCCCGTCAGCGTCATGCCGCCACCGCCGAACGGGCGCCCAGGACCTGGTCGTAGTGGTCGAGCAGCAGGTCGCCTACGGCCTCCCAGGTGCGGGCGGCCACGGCGGCGCGCCCGGCCCGACCGTACTCCTCGCGCAGCGCGGGCGACACGGCCAGCACCCCGGCCGCGTCGCGGAGCGCGTCCGCGTCGCCGGGCGGGACCAGCAGACCGGTCACTCCGTGTCCGACCAGATCCAGCGGGCCGCCGGCGGCCGGGGCGATCACCGGCAGGCCGCTGGCCATGGCCTCTTGGATGGTCTGGCAGAACGTCTCGAACGGCCCGGTGTGTGCGAAGACATCGAGCGAGGCGAAGATCCGGGCCAGTTCGTCACCGGTACGACGGCCGAGAAAGACCGCGCCGGGCAGCGCCTGGCGCAGCGATGGTTCGCTGGGGCCGTCGCCGGTGACGACCACTCGTACCCCTGGCAGTCCGCACACCCCGGAGAGCAGTTCGACGTGCTTTTCCGGGGCGAGCCGCCCCACGTACCCCACGATCACCTCGCCGGCCGGGGCGAATCGTCTGCGCAGTGCGTCGTCCCGGCGGTCCGGCTGGAAACGTACGGAATCCACCCCGCGCGGCCACAGGTGCACCCGGGGGACACCGTGCCGCTCCAGGTCGCGCAGCGAGGCGGAGGACGGGGCGAGGGTACGGTCGGCGGCGCTGTGCACGGCGCGGATCCGCCGCCAGGCGGCGGCCTCCCCGCGGCTGAGGTAGGTGCGGGCGTATCCCGCGAGATCGGTCTGGTAGACGGCGACGGCCGGGATGTGCTGCCTGGCGGCCGCCGTCATGCCCCGCACTCCCAGAACGAAGGGACTGGCCAGGTGCACCACGTCGGGGCGGTGTGCGGCGATGGCCACTGCCGTCCTGCGGCCAGGCAGGGCCACCCGGACCTGCGGGTAGCCGGGAAGCGGGAGAGAGGGGACACGGACGACGGGACACAGCTCCTGGCCGGCCACCGCGTCGTGAGGTCCGGCCGGCGCTATGACCAGCGGCTCGTGCCCATGCCTGGCCAGGTACTCGGCCGTACGCAAGGTGCAGTGGGCCACCCCGTTGACATCGGGCGGGAAGGATTCGGTGACGATGGCGACACGCATACCTACGTTCTCGGCGCGCCGGACGTGATCCCGGCCACGTGGATCTTTCCGCCTGAAGAACTCACCATGAGCGTTCGCCCCACATCGCGTCGCCGGCGCCCCGGCGCCCGGGTACCTGCTGCGGGGCCTTGTGCTGGGGGAGGTCATGAGCTGCTGGACGTTCGCGAGGAGGGGGTGCGCGCGGCCGCCTTCAGCCAGCCGGTCGATGGCACCGCCGGGTCACCCGCTTGCTGGATTTCCTGGCCTGCTGCAACGGCCACAGCGGCTCCGCCCTCGAACAGCGGGTGGAGCCTCTGCACGTTGGGAGCGGAATCCGCTGCGCCATGGTTCAGTTTTGGGCGAACGGACTGAATCCGCTGCTCGTGAGTTCAACGGCGATGCGGTGATCCGTAGCCGGGGGCTCCGTCGACCTGCGGTTGTGGATCGCCCGGTGGCTCTCGCGGGCTGGGGCGGACGGTCCGATCGGCGGGCGAGGGCGGTATTCGGGACGCTGATGGGACGCAGGGAATCGGAAGTGGCTGCCTCTGGCCCAGCCTGTTGACGTCGGCCGGCGGAAGGCGCCGGTGGCGGCAGACTGAGATGCTCCACACCTGGAGCGCGGGGCCGTTCGCCGTGACTGGCTGCTGTGCGGGTCAACGGCCCGTACTGAAACGGCCCAGCAGGTCTGCGGGCAAGCTCCGCTTCCCTGCCCGGCGGCATCGTCGCGGAGCAGAAGGCCGGACGGGGCAAGCCATCGTCGCCGACGGGGACGGCGTAAGTGATGTCTGTGCAGCCGGAGGCCCTTGGCCGAGGTTGTTCCAGGTGTGGCTCGGCCGCCTGTCAGGCGCGGTCGGTGGTCGCGACATCGACTTCTTCCCTGGTCGGCCGAGGGTCTGTCAGGTGGCTACTTGTCCCACATCTTGCGGTAGGCCTCGCGGTAGCCCTCGGAGTCCCAGGACGGCGCGCCGCCGCTGTTGGCCGCGGTGGTGATGTGGACGGGGGCGACGTACCCGCTGGACGGCTTGCCCGCGAAGGCGCGGTTGAACTCGTCGATGATCTGCCAGCCCTGTTCGGACAGCGGTTCGGGCACGGTGGCCGCCTGGAACTCCTTGCCGTTGATGCGCTGGAAGGCCGACGGGTCGCCGTCACCGGCACCGATGTTGAACGGGGCCCCCGCACCGTTCTTTCCGGCGGCCCGCAGGGCGGAGCCCGCGTAGTCGAAGTACAGGTCGTTGATGGCGGCGGAGTAGGTCCACCTGTTGCCGAAGCGGGCGGCAAGGGAGGATACCTTGCCGATGGTGCGGCTGTTGGCCTGGGAGATCGGGATGTTCTCGTAGCTCAGCAGCGTCACGCCGGAGCAGGTGGCGAGTTCCTTCTTGATCAGGTCGGACTTGTGCTTGGCGAACGGGATTGTGGCGTCGGTGAACAGCACGACGCCCGCACGGCCCTCGGACTGCGCGATGATCCAGTCGGCGCTGAGTCTCGCCACGTCCTCGACCCTTGTGGTGATGTTGCTGAACAGCTTCGGGTTCGCGCTGGGGCCGGGGGTGCCGACGGCGTGCCAGCCGATCAGCGGGATGCCGGCGGCGTCCGCCCGCGCCACCTGCTTGGCGGTGGAGGAGGGATCGAAGCCGCCGATGACTATGCCGTCGGGTTTGAGGGCGAGAGCCTGGTCGAAGGCGGTCTTGAGCCCTGCCGATGTGCCCTGGCCGTTGATGGTGCGGACGCGCCAGCCAATGACGTCGGCGGCTTCCTGGGCGCCCTTGGCGACGCCCTCGACGCCGGGATTGGTCAGCGTCTGGGCGATGTAGACGATGCTCCGGTCCGGGACGACCGCGGGCCCGCTGGTCGGCCCGGACCAAGGGGCGTTGACATTTTCGGCCGCCTTGACGTCCCGCTTGGCCCCGGAGAGGGCGCTGGGGCAGCCAGGTCTGGACGAGCCACCGGAGGAGGCGCTGACGGATCCGGTGGTCTTGGAGCCGCTCTCGCAGCCGGCGGCGAGAGCGGCGGTGGCCAGGAGAGCGGTCGCCGTCAGGGCCGCCTTGTAGGTGGGGTGCACGAGGTCTCCAAAAAGGGGCATGAAGGGGCAGGCAGGGCTGGGTGGGGAAGGAAGTTTCGGGGTCGGGCGACGGCTCCGGCGTGTGATCACCGTCCGAGGGCCCGCCGTGCCTCGGACGGAGAGGCCTGCGGCGACTACGGCGTGACGGCGATTCCCGAGCGGTGGCTCGGGATGGCAGGGGCGGCAGCACGCTTGCTGCCCAGGATCATGCTCAACCGGTCGGTTCGCGTCAATTCCCCCGCCCGAGAACTTACATCGGCCGGCGGCTTGCGATGTGGCGCGTGCCGCCGCGGCCGAGGCGTCACGGTCTGTCGGCCGCCGGTAAGGACTTCGTGATCAATTTTTGATGATCCCAAACCTGTGAAGTCCCTGAGAGTGCGGTTACGCTCACGCAGTCGGATTCAGCCACTGGCGTGATCTGTTCGTTCCTCTCAGTGGCGAACGCCGTGAATGCGTCACGTCCGCTCCCGGCCACCGGCGGTCCAGCAAGACACGGCTGCCGCAGCTCAGCAACATGTCGAAGGAGGCCCGGGTGTCCGGGAACAGAGGGAACCCGCCGCTCGCCCCCGAGCCACCGGGGACAGCCGGCCGGAGTCCGCAGTCGCGTCCGACAGCGGTGGGCTTCCTCGCCCGGTGGCCCTTCCGCCGCAAGCTCAACGTCCTGGTGATCGCGCCCATCGCGGCGGTCGGCGTGCTTCTCGGAATCGCGGCCTACGGCCAGGCCCGGCAGGCCCAGGACGCGGGCCGGATCGCGGACCTGGTGCGCGACAGTGAACAGGTCGCGAAGCTCATCAACGACGTACAGGCCGAACACCGGGAGGCGCTCCTGCTGTCCGTGCAGTACGACGAGGCCCACCCCGGAGCCTCGCTGCCGCCGACCGCCGAGTACCGCCGGGCGCAGCGGAACACCGATGCGCAGGTCGCCGCCGTGCGTACGGCGTTCGCCGCGGGCCTGCCGCCCGAGGAGGTGCAGGCGCTCGACTACATCCGCCGCCTCGGTGTCCTGCGCGACAGGCTCGAACGGGGCTACGTCGCTGTCGCCGACGTCGACCCGGCTTACGCTTCCGCGGTCGACTATCTGATCGACGGCATCGGTCTGGACCGTTACTCCGGCACTTCGTCGTCCACGGTCACGGCACTTCTCGACACGGTGCTGCGCGCCGACGCCGCCCACGCGTCCTTCGAGAGCGCGGTGTTCTCCGCGCAGACCCGTGACGCCAACGCCCTCAACGAGTACAGCCGCGCGGTCGACTCCCATGCCCTCTACGACCAGCAGTCGCGCCGGTTCCAGCGGATCGCCACACCCGGCCAGGTGCTGACCATGGACGGCATCGAGCGCAGCGCCGAGCAGAACGGAGTCAAGGCCCAGTTCGCGCAGCTGCAGATCGATCCCGGTGCCCTGCAGGGCAAGACACCGGCGCAACTGCGCAGTGCGATCGCGGACGGAACGCGCCAGTCCGAGACCCGCCTCGGCATCACCCGGTCGCTGATCGAGCAGACCGCAGCCGAGGCCGACACCGCCTCCGCGGGCGCCCTGCGAGGCTCGCTGTACCTGCTCGGTCTGGCCGTTCTCGGCTTTGTCGTGTGGCTGGCCTTCAGTGTCCTGGTCCGGCGCTCGGTCGTACGTCCCCTGGTGGCCCTGACCGACGCCGCCCAGCAGGTGGTCGACGTGGCGAGCGAGGAACTGGCCCGGGTCGCGGACGACGAGTCCGATGACACCACCCCGCTGCAGCCGCGGCCGATCCCTGTCCCGGTGCGCGACGAGATCGGCGGACTGGCCGAGGTGTTCAACCAAGTACAGGTGGCAGCCGCACAGTTGCTGGAACGACAGGTACTGAGCCGCCGCAACGTGGCCGAGATGTTCGGCAACGTCGGCCGCAGAGTAAGCATTCTGACGACCCGCCAGCTGCTTCTGATCGATGCGATGGAACGCGAGGAGACCGACCTCGAACTCCTCGAACAGCTGTACCGCATCGACCACATCGCCGTACGCCTCCAGCGCAACGCCGACAGCCTGATGCTGCTCGCCGGCATCCGGGAGAGCGGCATCGAGCCCCGGCCGATCCCCCTGGCCAACGTCATCCGGGCGTCGCTCGCCCAGATCGAGGGCTATGAGCGGGTGTCGCTGCGGTCCGAGACGGAGGTCGCCGTCGTGCCCGACATCATCGGTGACCTGACACTGATGTTCGCCGAACTGCTGGAGAACGCGGTCGCGTTCTCCCCCTCCCACACGCCCGTCGAGGTGGTGGTCCGCCCCGGCGCCGACGTCACCGAGGACGGCGGGGCTCTGATCGAGATCATCGACCACGGGCTCGGCATGGACGCCGAACGCCTCGCCGAGGAGAACGCCCGGCTGGTCCGCCGGGAACGACTCGATCTCGCACCGACCGAGGTGCTCGGTCTCTTCGTGGTCGGGAGCCTGGCCCGGCGCTGGGATGTGCGGGTGACCCTGACCCGTACGCCGGGCGGCGGCGTCAGCGCCACCGTGTGGGTCCCGGCCGCGCTCCTGTCCGCCATGAGCCCCGTGGACCTCTCGGAGCCCGTGACCACGGGCCCGGTCGCGAACGTGACGCCGTTCCCGGCGAGGACGGGGAAGGGGACCACCGGGCCGGTACCGTCGCCCCTGCTGGCCGCTGCCTCCGCCGTCCCCCTGCGGCGGCCGGGGGCTCCGTCGCCGCGCGATGAGCTGCCGCAGCGCGTCGCGCCCCCCGCCGACGCGGGGCCGACCACCGCGGAACGGACCGTCGCGCGGACTGACGCGGAGCGAACCGTCGCCGCGGACCAACCGCCATCACCTCGTACCTCCCGGCCACTGCGTCGGCGGGAGCGGGGAGCGACACTCGCCCGGACCGCTTCCCCGGCCGACCGGACATCGTCGGCCGTACGGAAGCCCCTGGATGCCGAGGCCGTCCGTTCGGAACTCGACGCGTTCGAAGCCGCGGTACTCCAGGCGGAGCAGGACTACGACCATGCTCCGACCGGGCCTGCACCATCTCAGCACCAGAAATCCCAGAAGGAGCCGGGTAGTGCCCACGTCGACAACTGACATGAGTTCCGAGAAGCCGGAACCGACCGACCTGCGCGCCGCCGCGGCCGATTTCACCTGGCTGCTGGAGCGGTTCGCCACAGACACCGCCGGCGTGGCCGACGTCATCGCGGTGTCGTCCGACGGCCTGCTGATCGCCGTCTCCCAGCTGCGAGACCAGGCCGACTCCGAACGGCTCGCCGCGATCGTGGCCGGTCTGACGAGTCTTGCCGCGGGCGCATCCGGAAACTACGGTCTCGGCCGCCTCAACAAGGTCATCCTCGACCTGGAGCACGGCCATGTGCTGGTGTCGGCCATCGGAGCCGGCGCCGTCCTCGGCATCGTGACCTCCGAGGCCGCGAAGCTGGGCAACATCGCCTACGCGATGACTCTCTTCGCCAAACGGGCAGGGGCCGCGCTCACTCCCCAACTGGTGCTGGAGCTGAAGAACAGTGTCGGCGCAGCGTCGGCCCCCTGACCTTCCCGGTCCGGGGCAGGGGTGCAGGTACATCGTGAAGGGATCGTGATGTCCGTCGTTGGACCACCACACGAGGCAGCAGGGGACGCCGAGGGCTCGCCGGAGCCGCGACGCCGCGCCCCCGCGATTCGGCCGTTCCTCCTGACCACCGGCCGGGTATCGGCAGGCGGCACCGGCCCGCCGATGCCGGCGGAGGCCCAGGTGGTGTCGACCTCGGTCGGGCTCCTGGCCCTTCGCTCGCTCACTTTCGAACACCAGGAGATCGTCGCGGCCAGCCGGCGACCGCTGTCGGTGGCGGAACTGGCCGCCGGGCTGCGACTGCACCTCAACGTGGTGCGCGTGCTGGTCGAGGACCTGCGTGACGCCGGGCATCTCACGGTTCATCGGCCGAACGCCGCGATCGCCCAGGATCTCTCCGTACTGCGAAGGGTTATCGATGGTCTCCGTGCCGTTCCCGACTCACGGGACACACTCCGTGACACCAGCTGAACAGCCTCCGACACCGGTCAAGCTGGTCATCGCCGGCGGCTTCGGAGTCGGCAAGACCACGACCGTGGCCTCGATATCCGAGATACGACCGCTGACCACGGAGGCCGCGATCACCGAGGTCGCGGCGGGAGTGGATGACCTCACCCACACTCCGGGCAAAATCACCACCACGGTCGCCATGGACTTCGGCCGCGTCACCATCGACCCGACACTGAAGCTGTACCTGTTCGGCACCCCGGGCCAGGACCGGTTCGGCTTCATGTGGGACGACCTGGTGGAGGGCGCCCTCGGCAGCTTGGTGATCGTGGACACGCGCCGACTCGACGACTGCTATGCGGCGGTGGACTACTTCGAGCACAAGGACGTCCCCTTCGCGGTCGCCGTCAACACTTTCGACGGGGAGGTCGAACACGACCTCGAGGAGGTGCGGTGGGCACTGGACATCGCCGAGCACGTACCACTGATCCTCTTCGACGCACGGAAGACGGGCTCGGTCCGCGACGCGCTGCTGGCCGTACTGGAAGTCGCCGTGTCCCGTGCGGAAGCCGCCGCGATGCCCTGATGGCGGAAGGCCGGTCGGCTGTGCCCACATCCGCGACGTGGACAGGACGCAGGGAACGGGCCGGGGTTGCCGATGGCGCCGCTCAGTCCCTTGAAGGTGTCGCCGATCTCGCTCGGCACGCCCCAGAACTTGTCGGCGTCACCCTCCGGTGGTGGTTTCAGCACAGCCGGGCAGGCCGGCGAGAGTACGTCTGCCCCGACACCAGGGGTGGGCCTCCGCGCGGCTCTCCGGGTGCCCCACTTTCCAGGGACCACCTGCGAAAACGCCCCTGGTGAGGTGTCGCACCGTCGCGGCCGGATCCGTCCGGTGCGAGGAGCTTGCATGGGGCCGGTGACCGGTCACCCGGCAGGCAGCGCCTTCACCTCCTCCCGCAGCCACCCCACCAGGGTCCGGACCAGTGGGTGGTCATGCCGCCGCCTGCCGGTGGCGATCCCGATGTAGCGGGCGGGGCGGGGCGGGTTCAGCGGAACGACGGCCAGGCCGGGTGTCGCGGGCGCCAGGCAGATGCGGGGGACGAGGCTGACACCGAGACCCGACGCGGTGAGGGCCTGGGCGAGGTGGTAGTCGCTGGTGGAACCGCTGACCCGCAGCTCGAACCCGGCCGCGGCCGCGTAGTCCCGCAGGAACGCCTCCGTCTTGGAGCAGCCGATCACCCACGGCTGCGCGGCCAGGTCGGACAGGTCGACGGACGCCCGGCCCGCCAGCGGATGGACGGCCGGCATCGCCACGGACAGCGGATCCTCGGCCAGCGCCGTCCACCTCAGTCCCGTACGGTCCCCGGGCAGCACCGGCAGCGGCCCGTCGAAGTGGTAGGCGATGGCCAGGTCCGCCGCGCCCTGCCGAACCAGGGGCAGGCTGTCCTCGGGCTCCCGCTCCACCACGTTCACCTCAACCCGCGGATGGGCGGCGACGAACCGCCTGAGTGCGCCGGGCAGCAGGACGCGGCCGCCGCTGGTGAACGTGGCGATGGTCAGCCGTCTCCGGCCGGAGGTCAGCTCGTCGATCCGCTCCCGGGCATGCACCAGCTCGGCCGCGATCGTCTCGGCCGTCTCCACGAGCAACCGTCCCGCTTCCGTCAGGGCCACACCGCGGGTGCTGCGGGTGACGACACAGGTGCCGAGCTGCCGTTCCAGCGCGGCAATCTGCTGCGAGACGGCGGAGGGCGTGAGCAGCATCGAGGCCGCCGCTCGGTTGAAGCTGCCATGCGCGGCCACCTCCCGCAGCACCCGCAGCCGATGAGCATCGATCAACAGTTTTCCTTAATACGAGACCAGCAGGTCGCCACTACTTCTTCGGACGCTACACGGCCAGTCTTGGCCTTATGCCACAGATCTGCGTCATCGGCGGCAGCCGCTACTTCGGCCGCCACCTGATCCGCCTGCTCCAGGGGGCGGGAGCCCACGTCACCGTTGTCAACCGGGGCTCGGCACCGCCACCGCCCGGAACCGACCACGTCATCGCCGACCGGGACGACGAGGAGGCCCTCGGACGCGCCCTGGGGACCCGTTCCTTCGACAGCGTCGTCGACCAGGTCTGCTACACCCCCTTCCAGGCGGCCACCTCCCGCCGCGTGTTCGCAGGCCGCACCGCCCGCTATGTGATGACATCCACGATGGAGGTCTACGACCCGGCCACCTCTTCGTCACTCCGGCCCGCGGCTCCCGCCCCAGTCCCGGAGACCACCGTGAACCCGGCCCACTGGCCGGTGAGGTGGGATCTGCCGTGGCGGTCCTCAGCCGCCCTCTCCCGGCTGATCGGCGAGGCCTCGGCGTACGCGGAGGGCAAACGCCAGGCCGAGGCGGTGTTCTCCCGCGACCCGGTGTTCCCGTTCGTCTCCGTACGCAGCGCCCACGTCCTTGGTGGTGGCTCTCACGACTTCACGGGCCGTCTAAGCCACTACGTCGAACGCGTGACCGCCGGCCGCCCGGTCGCCGTGCACCGCCACCCGGCCCCCACATCGTTCGTGCACTACGAGGAGATCGCCGCGTTCCTGCACTGGACGGCCACGCGGTCCGATGTCACCGGCCCGGTCAACGCCGCCTCCCACGGCCACCTCACCGTTACTGACCTGTGCGCGGCGGTCGCGGCCGCGACCGCTTCAGCGACCCCCGCATACCGCATCGTGGCCGACGGCGGGCCTGCCTCCCCGTTTTCCTTCGACCGCCCCTACGCCGTGAGCAATGCCCGCGCCACCGCGCTGGGCTTCTCGTTCACCAAGGTCACCGACTGGCTGGCGAACGCGGTCACCGACACTGCCGCCGACATCACGAGGAAGTCCTGAACAAGCATGCTCACCCGCCGCATCGGAACAACCCACGTCGGCGCCATCGGCCTCGGCGCCATGCCACTGTCCATCGAGGGCCGCCCTGACCGTGCCCGCGCGGTCGCCACCGTCCACGCCGCCCTGGACGCCGGCGTCACCCTCATCGACACGGCCGACTCCTACCACTGGCACGCGGACGAACGCGGCCACAACGAGGAACTCCTCGCCCAGGCCCTCGTCACGTGGCCGGGCGACACGTCGGACATCCTGATCGCGACCAAGGGCGGACGCACCCGTCCCGGCGACGGCACCTGGACGGTGAACGGCACTCCCGGCCACATCAGACGCGCCTGCGAGGGATCCCTGCGACGCCTGGGCGTGGAGGCGATCGGCCTCTACCAGCTCCACAAACCCGCCCCGGACGTCCCCTGGTCCGACTCGGTGGGCGCTCTGCGTGACCTCCTCGACGCGGGCCTGATCCGCGCGGCGGGCATCTCCAATGTGACGTGCGACCACATCCGGGCGGCCCGGGCCATCCTCGGCGACCGTCTCGTCTCGGTCCAGAACCGCTACTCCCCGCAGTACCGCGACAGCCTCCCCGAACTGCGTCTGTGCGACCGCCTCGGCATCGCCTTCCTCCCGTGGAGCCCCCTGGGCGGCATTACCCGCAGCGTCCTGGACGGCCCGGGCCGCTCCCCACGCCCGACCCCTTTCCACGCCGTCGCCAAGGAACGCGGTACCACCCCCCAGCAGATCTGCCTGGCCTGGCACCTGGCCCACTCGAAGCACGTCATCCCCATCCCGGGCGCCACCCGCCCGGAATCGGTCCGCTCCTCGGCGCGGTCGGCGTCCCTGGTACTGACGGAGGAGGAAGTGGCACGGCTGGACCACGTCGGATAGGGCGCCAGGGCGCGGACCGGGCCGCCGTCACGGCGTTCTCGGCGACGAGCCGCCCGCACCCGCGTCGGGGAGCGGGCGATCGCGGCGCGGGCGGTCTCCGCGACACCCCGCAGGCCATCGACGCCTTCCAGGTGGCGCGCTGTCGTCCGCTGTATCGCATGGGATGCCCATTGGGGCGTGTGCGGCACTCCCGGCGCACCCGACCTGGAAAGGGCTACAGATCGTCGGGCAGAAGGCGAAAGGCTGGATGGCCGGTCAGTGGACGGACCATGCGGAAGTGGCGGTCGGTGGTGAACATGGCGTCGGTGCGGTAGGCGGCGGCCAGGGCCACGTTCATCGCGTCGGCCAGCCCGATGCCCTCGCCGCCATCCGCGTCCGCGTATCCCTCGGCGACGGCGATCGCGGCACTCAAGTGCGCGCTGATCGGGGGGACCTCGAAGCGACGGGTGGCTGTGTTGCGTTCGACGAAACGGGCTGCCGTCAGGGCCTTGCGGGTTCCCGCCCTTGCCGTGATCAGGTAGTCCAACTCGGCCAGGACCATGGGGGAGATGACGAGATGGCTGATCGTCGCCAGGGCCTTCTTGTGCTCCTGGTGGCCGGTGAGGTTCGGGTCGAGCAGACGGTACAGGGCGTTGGTGTCCGCGATCGCGACCAGGCTCACGACCCCATCCCCTTGAGCACGTCCTCGATCTCGTCATCGCTGAGATCCGGCAGGCCGAGGTCAGGCAGCTCTATGTCGCCCATGGGGTCGGTCCGAAACGGGGGGATGTCGTTCTCGGTGATCGGTACGACCCGGGCGACGGGGGTGCCGTTCTTGGTGACGGTGACGGTCTCACCGCGTGCCGCCGCGGCGAGGATCTGTGAGGACTTCTGGTTGAACTCGCGGGCGGTCGTCTCCATGTTCTACATGTTACTACATTGGGGGGATCCGGACGGTAGCTGTGCGGCTCCCCGCCGTCGGCCGGGGTCTTTCCCTCTGTCCATCGGCAGCAGTCACAGAGGCTTGATCGTCGCGGCGGCGAGCTTCTGAGCGTTGGAATGGCCCTCAAAGGACTCATAATCCGTCGGTCGTGGGTTGTCTTCGGGTCGATCCGTTGTCCCATCTGCTGGTCGCCACGGCAGGAAGACGCGTTGCCGAAACGATCCCCGTTCCCGCTGATCCGGGGATTCACCACAGCGCGGCCAGTGGAGTACCGGGCCAGCGGCGGAGGCGGCGCAGATGCCGGCACATCCGGTGCGCAGGCCGGGGCAGGACGACGCCGGCCGCTGCCTGTGGTGTGGACGGCCTGTCGCCTTCTCCACCCCAACAGCCCGGCGCGTGCTGGCCGGCATCGACGCCGCCGCACTCGCGGTACCGCGCGCGGCCCGCGCCGTCGCCCGGGAGGTCGCCTGGCTGCAGGTCGCCGAGACCCGCAACGCGATACCGCCCTCCCGCGCGGGCGGCCGCGACCTGTCCGGCCTGGTCCTGGACCTCGACGCCACCCTGGTCACCTGCCACTCGGACAGAGAGCAGGCCCGCGGCCCGTCGGGACGCCGTGCCTCCCACCATGCCGGGCCCGGGGCGGCCCGGGTCACGGGTTGCAACCGCTCCGCGTGCGCGCGGATGCGCGCCGGGTCACGGGTCGCAACCGCTCCGCGTGCGCGCGGATGCGCCACCCGGTAACGTCGAAAAGGTGCGTTCCGCCCAAACCGCTGCGGCCATGCCCGGCAGGGCCGCCGCCGATGTCGGCAGAGGAACGAGATCACATGCCAAAGCACATGCACGCGGTGACTGCCGCGGCCGCTCTGGTCTGCCTGGCGGCGGCATTCGGCGCCAAACCCAGCAGCGCCGCGTCACCACCTGCCCAGTCCGCCGGGCCCAGCCCGGCAGCCCCGTCCCGGTTCGTGCCCGGCCCGTGTCCGAAGCCGCCCGAGCCCATCGCCGCGCTGAAGGGCGCACGGTGCGGCTTTCTCGAGGTCCCCGAGAATCGCTCCCGCCCCGGCAGCCGGACCATCAAGCAGGCCGTGGCGATCATTCCGGCCGTCACCCTGGCGAAGCCTGCACAGGACCCGGTGGTGTTCATGGCGGGCGGCCCCGGTGGCGACGCGATCGACGACATTCCGTTCCTCGTCGACTCCGGCCTGAACAAGGACCGCGAACTGATCATCATGGCCCAGCGCGGCAACCTCTACGACCACCCGAACCTCGCCTGCCCGGAGATCGACCGGTTCAACGCGCAGGCCGTGGGCCTGCGCTATGGGGCAGAGCCGGCGGAACAGCTCATGCTGAAGGCGGTGAAGGAGTGCCGGGACCGCCTGGCGGCCGACGGCGTCGACCTGAGCGCCTACAACACCACTGAGAACGCCGCCGACTTCGCCGACCTGCGGAAGGCGCTGAGCCTCCCCCGGTGGAACGTCTACGGGTACTCCTACGGCAGCGACCTGGCCCTCACCTACCTGCGCCTGCACCCCGAGGGAATCCGCGCGGTGGCGATCGACTCGATCGCACCTCCCCGGACCGCGACCCTGCCGTGGGGATGGAGCAGCGCCGCTGAGGGGATCGACAACATCTTCGCGGCGTGCGCGGCGCAGCCCGCCTGCGGGGACCGGTATCCGAACCTCCCCCGCACGCTGACCGAGCAGGTGCGCAAGCTCGATGCACAGCCCCTGACGCTGAACGTCCCGCCGCCGAGCGGAGGGAAGCCGGTCAAGGTCGTCCTCGACGGAGGCGCGCTGCTGGACCTGATCGTCGCCTTCGCCGTCCGGCCCGAGGACCTCCCGGCGGCGCTGGAGGAACTCAGCAACGGAAACCCGGAGCGCTTCGCGAAGGCCCGCGCGGCCGGCTCGGTCCAGAACGTCGGCGCGTTCGCGCACGGCCTGACGGAGTCGGTGGCGTGCGGCGAGTGGGCGCCGGGCTACTCGGAACCCGACGTGCTGAAGGCGGGGCGCAAGGCCTTCCCCGGGTGGCCGGACACGGTCCTGGCCCAGGTGCCGCAACTTCCCTTCCAGTATCCGGCGTGCCGGATCTGGAACGTTCCGGACCGCACCTCCGTCCAGCGGGTGGCCACGGTCGGCTCGGTGCCGGCGCTCGTCATCTCCGGCACGTTCGACGCGAAGACCGGGGCGAGTTGGGCGCGGGACGTGGCCCGTGACCTGTCCCGCTCGACCGCCGTGCAGGTCCCCGGAATCGGCCACTGGGTGGTCCCGCAGTCGCCTTGTGCGCAACGCGTGCTGGCCTCGTTCCTCACTCGACCGACGGCACCCGACACCGGTTGCGTGGACGGCCTGGAGCCCCGACCGTTCACGATCATCCCGAAATGACCGGGAGGGCAGATGACACTCCGGCAAGCACCCCGTCGTCGCCGCACGGCACGACGACTCCTGGCCACGTCGGCCGGCATGGCGACCGGTCTCCTCGTCACCGGCCTGCTCGCAGTGCCCGCTCAGGCGCAGTCCCGCACCGACACCGGCACCGGAGCGCCGATCGGCACGGCCGCCCGGACGGTGGGCCACGCCGGCTTCGAACCGGGCCCCTGCCCCAAGACTCCGGAACCGATCGAGGCGCTCGAAGGGGCCCGCTGCGGAACGCTCACCGTGCCCGAGAACCGCGCCAGACCAAGCAGTCGAACGATCGGACTCGGTGTCGCGATCGTGCCCGCCGCGACCGACACACCGAAGCCCGACCCCATCGTGTGGCTCGCGGGCGGACCCGGAGACGACGCGGTCGGCGAGGCGAAGATGGCGATCGACGGAGGCCTGAACCGCGACCGCGACGTGATCCTCATGTCCCAGCGCGGTACGTACTCGGCCGACCCGGCGCTCCTCTGCCCCAACGTCGACCAGTTCAACGCACGCGCGGTCGGCCTCGTGTACGACGCTCCGTCCACCGAGCGCCTGCACGTCGAGGCCACGAAGGCCTGCCGCGACCAGCTGGCGGGCCGCGGGGCCGACCTCAGTGCCTACAACGACACCGAGAGCGCCGCCGACTACGCGGACCTGCGCACCGCGCTGCACATCGAGCAGTGGAACGTGTTCGGCATCTCCTACGGCACCCACCTGGCGCTGGTCTACATGCGCCTGCACCCCGAGGGGCTCCGCTCGGTGGGCATCGACGGCATACTGCCACCGTCCAAGGCAGGGTCTGCCCTGACCTGGAGCAGCGCCCGGCAGGGCTTCGACGGCCTGTTCAAGGCCTGCGCGGACCAGCCGGCGTGCAACCGGCGCTACCCGAACCTGGCGGCCACCTTCGACCGGCTCGTCCGTGACCTTGAGGCCAAGCCGGTCACCACCACCGTCTCGCTCCCCGGCAACGCGAAGCCGGTGAAGGTCGTACTGGACGGCGGGGCCCTGGTGAACTGGATGACCTCCGCCACCCACGTGGCGCCCCAGGTACCCCGCGCCCTCGACGAGCTCGCGCACGGCAAGCCGCAACGGATCGCCCAGCAGTGGGCGGGCGGCAAACTCAGCCCCCAGGCCATGGGAAGGGTTTCGCACGGTCTCGCCTACGGCGTCTTCTGCAGCGAGTGGACGCCGTACGAGAGCCAGGCCGAGGCGCTCCGCGGCGGACGGGAAGCGTTCCCGTCGTTCCCCCGCTCGGTGCTGGCCCAGGCTCCGCAGCTCACCTTCCTCCGTCCGGACTGCGACGTCTGGAACGTCCCCGCGGCGCCGCGCTCGATCCGGGACGTCACGCGCGGCGACATCCCCACCCTCGCCCTGTCGGGCGGGTTCGATTCCCAGACCGGGGCGGACAACGGGCCGTACGTTGCCCGTGCGCTGAGCCGGGCCAAGGTCGTCACGGTCCCCTACGAGCCGCATGTGGTGTTCGCCTCGTCGAAGTGCGCCCAGGAGATCACCGTCTCGTTCTTCGACACCCCGGCCGCGCCGAGGACCGGATGCCTGAACAGCCTCAAGTCGCCTGAGTTCGAGATCGGGCCCTGAAACCGCTCGCGGTCCTCTTCGAGGCCACCGTCCTGGTCGCCCCGATCGGCGAATGGCTGTGACGTGCCGGAGGTGTCACCCACCCGTGTCATGCGGGCCGCGTACAGGCTGAGCGAGGCGAGGGGGAGGCCCGATGGCTGGGCAGTGCGGCCGCCCGGGGGACGCGGGGGCCGAAGGGTGTCGGGGTTGTCGGTCAGGCTGCTTCAGAACATGGGCCCAACGGGCTGAATCCGCTGCTCGGCGTTTCAACAACGGCTCCGCGTATGGGGGTTGTCGCTCACTGACCTGCACGGACCGGGGCGGCCGTTACGCGGATCGTGGGGTGAATCGTGGGGCGAAGGGGAGCAGTTCGTCCGGTCCGGGCCGCACAACGCCGTAGCTGCTCTCGGGGACCTCGTTCCAGGCGCCGGGCAGATCGCCCAGGGGCTCGGACACGATGAGGCGGGTCTCGTCGGATATCTCCCGCAGGAATGCCACATCGGGGTGGAGTGCTCGCAGTGTCTCCACCCGGGTGCTGAAAAAGAGCGATCGGGAGGCTCCCTGGCTGGAGTAGCGAAAGGCCCACAGCCGTTGTCCGTCGGCCACAGCGACCGTCATCTGCAGTGGGAACTCCACACCGTGCTCGTGACCGGTCTGCTCCACCAGGCCTGCCATCCGCGCGACGGCGCCTGGCGGGTCCTGCTCCAGACCGAAGGTGAGTGCCAGGAAGAACATCAGCTCGGAGTCCGTCGATCCCTCGATGTCGGGGAAGAGTTCCGGGTCGACGGCCATGGCAAGGTCTCGCCGGAGCCGGTGGAAGTCGGTGATCGCACCGTTGTGCATCCATATCCAGCGGCCGTGGCGGAACGGGTGGCAGTTGGTCTGTTGTACCGCGGTGCCGGTCGAGGCCCGGATGTGAGCGAAGAACAGTGGAGAGCGGACGTGGTCGGCGATCTCGCGCAGGTTGCGATTGCTCCATGCGGGGCCGGTGTTCCGGACGATCGCGGGGGTCTCGGTGCCGGGTGCGTACCAGCCGACGCCGACCCCGTCGCCGTTGGTCGTCTCGACGCCCAGCCGGGAGTGCAGGCTCTGGTCGATCAGCGAGTGGGCAGGTTTGTAGAGGATGGTGTCGAGCAGGATGGGCGTTCCTGAATAGGCGAGCCACCGGCACATGGGCTACCCCTTCCTGGCTTGAGGCACGCGCCGCCTACGGGTGCGCGGCGCCGCTGGGCGGGCTCCGGTCGCCGCAGCGCCGTCGTAGCAGTTGCTGCGGTCAGTCAGTGCAGGATCTTGTCCTTTGCCCGGCGGAACTCCTCCTCGGAGAGGTCGCCCCGGGCGCGGATCTCCGAGAGTTTCGCGAGTTCCTCGACCTCGCTGATTCCTCCTGTACCCCGGGCGGTCTCACGCACGTACGTGTCGAGCGCCTGCTGCTTGGCCCGGGCATGCTCCATTTCGCGCCTGCCCATGCCATTGCCGCGGGCGAGGACGTATACGAAGACGCCGAGGAAGGGAAGCACGATCACGACGAGGAGCCACCCGGCCTTGGCCCAGCCGCTCATGGTGTCGTCGCGGAAGATGTCAGCGATGATCCGGAAGAGCAGGACGAACCACAGGACCCCGATGAAGAGCCACAGCATGGTCCAGAACGCATCCAGAAGCGGATAGTCGTACGCGATGAACACGGAACTTTCCATTACCTTCTCCCATCCATGCGGTCCCCGGCCATGTTCGAGTCTGTGCTCACCCGGCGCGGGTGAGACTTCGGCAGTTCTCGGGTTGTCAGCCCTCGGTCTCGCCCTGCGGCGGCAGCCCGAACCGCTCCGCGATGCCGCGGGCGGCCAACACGACGCCCACCGGGGCGACGGCCACGAGCGCGCCTTCGGCGGCACCGATTTCGAGCAGGTAGGGGGCGGGGGCGGCGCCCATGGCCACCGGCGTCCCGATGCGTACGAGGAGGTACGTTTTCGGGGTCCGGCCCCGACCGTCGAGGGTGTTGAGGGTCATCTGGACGATCTTTTCGAATACGGGGGCGTCGGCTTGTACGAGAGTGTTGCGACGCCACCTGCTGTCGGCCCGTGCTCGGTCATCTCACGATCTCCCTTCGTGCGTGCTGTTCTTCCTGTAGAGCCCCGCCACCGAGGGAACCGGGCCGTATCGGGGAGTTGGTGTTCCCATCGTCATGTGCTCAGCCGTTGATCGCCACGCGACGCCCGGGGACGGGCTGCCCGCGCCGCAGGATGCGCTTTGCGGATCGCGCCTGTGGAATGGAAGGCGGGGGTGGAATCGGCGGGAGGCCTGATCGCGTGGACAGCCGTTGGACAGCGCGTCTGGCACTGGTGGCGGGAACGGCGGCGTTGCTGGTCCTGCTGGTGTTCGCCGGGCTTCGGAGCGTCGCGCTGGTGGCAGTGGGGCTGGCCGGGCTGGCCGTCACAGTGGCCGGGGCGTGGTGGGTGCTCGCCCGCCGAGGTGCGGCCAGGGCCCTCGCCCTCGTACTGGTGACAGCCGCACCGGTGGCCGTCGTAGTGCTCTACGCGGTCGCCGGGCTGCTGTGGGTGGTGCTCGTCTCACTCGCCCTGTGGACGCTTGCCGTCTCCGCCGGCAGAACAGCACTGGCGCAGGACACAGACCCGGCGCGCGCACCGGAACGCGCTGTCGCTCCGCCGGAGCGACCCTTCCTCATCATGAACCCGCGCTCGGGCGGCGGGAAGGTCGGGAGGTTCCACCTGGCGGACAAGGCCAGGGCTCTCGGCGCCGAGGTCGTCGTGCTGGACCCCGCACATCCGCAGGACGTGGCCGAGTTGGCGCGGCAGGCCGTCGACGACGGCGCCGACCTGCTCGGTGTCGCGGGCGGCGACGGTACGCAGGCCCTGGTCGCCGCCGTGGCGGCGGAGCGCGGCGTTCCGTTCGTCGTCATCTGCGCCGGGACCCGCAACCATTTCGCCATGGACCTCGGCCTCGACCGTGAGGACCCCTCGGCGTGCCTTCAGGCGCTCACCGACGGCGTCGAGCTCTGCGTCGACCTGGGCTTCATAGGTGCGGGGATGCCCCCGGCGGAAGGCCGGGAGCGCGTCTTCGTCAACAACGCCTCATTCGGCGCGTACGCGACCGTGGTGCAGAGCCCGGCCTATCGCGGCGACAAGGCCCGTACGACCCTTCAGATGCTGCCGGACCTGCTCACCCGCCACAGCGGCCCGCGGCTGAGGGCACGCGTTGATTCCGTGACCATCGACGGGCCCCAATCCGTCCTGGTGAGCAACAACCCCTACCGGACGGGGGATCCGGCGGGGTTGGGGCGCCGGGATCGGATGGACTCCGGCGTCCTGGGAGTGCTCGCTGTCAAGGTCGACAACGCGGCCCAAGCGGCCTCGATGCTTCGCGGCAGACGTGCGCCCGGGCTGACCTCGGTCACCGCCCGGGAGGTCGTCGTCGACGCTGACGCACCCGCCATCCCGGTCGGTGTCGACGGCGAGGCGCTAACCCTGCCTACCCCCGTACGCTGCCGGATCGAACCGGGCGCCCTGCGCGTACGGCTGCCCAGCCACCGTCCCGGCGTGCCGCGCGGCACGCCGGGCATGAACTTGCGCAGGGTCCGCAGGCTGGCCCTGACGGTGGGCCGGGGCGCGGCGGGGCGTGACACCGGGTGATCGACGTCTGCCGCATGCCGGGTGGGCGTCTGCTCTCAGCCCTGGCCACCCGCGATCTCGGTATCGGCGACGGCGATGGCGACGCCGAGTGCCTTGGTGATGTTGCCGGCTGCCGTCATGACGCGGGCGGTGCCCACGATGGGGGCGATGGCGACCAGGACGTCCTGCAGTTGTTCGGCGGTCAGACCGGCCCTGAGGGCGGGGTCGATGTGGGCCACGTACGAGATGGGCGGAGCGTCCGAGGCGGCGAGTGCCGCGATGCGCGTGAGGATGAGCAGGTCCGGAGCCAGCCCGCATCGCTCGATCGAGTCGACCGTCATGGCGGCGAGGGTGTCCAGGACAGGGGTTTGGGATGCAGTGGACATGCGTAGGTCCTCCTGGTGAGTTCTGGGCCCGAGGGGGAGGCGAGGCGCAGGGAACCGAGTTCCGCGGTGTGGGGCCTCCTTTCAACCGTAGAGCTCAACCGGGCTTCGCGCTTGGGGATGCCAGGAGGTGCAGCGCCGTGGCGGCGGGCGTCAGGCCCGGTGAGGGGGACCCGGGCCTGACGGAGGCCCTGGTCAGCCGGGTCGACGCTGCCCGTGGGCCGCGTCGACCGACTTCGCCCGGTGCGGCGCCGGCAGTGCGGGTGCCGGCTCTTCCGCCTGGGCATGAGGATGTCCGATCGCATGCGTGGCCGCAGAATGACGTTAGGGCCTGTTTGTTCAGGATCGGAGACATCCATGAAGGACCTCAAGTTTGAGCAGAAGAGCTCGCTGTCACGCATGGAGGCCGCTGACCGGCTCACGGAACTCGCAGCCGCGCTGAGGGAAGGCGGGCATGCCGAACTGGAACTCGGCGCCGGGACGCTGAGCCTGCGGATTCCCGACGACCTCCGCAGCGAGATCGAGGTCGAGATCGGTGACGGGGAGATCGAGCTGGAGATCGAGTTCAAGTGGCCCACCGCACCGACCCGGACAGCGTCGCGAACGGTCGCGGGCACAGCGAAGCCCATGAGGCGGAAGACCGTGCCCGCCGAGCCCGGTCGAAGCAGCACGGGCAGCAACGGGAGCAAGAGCGGGAAGCGGGCCGCCACGAAAACGCCCTGAGCCGTGCCGCGGACCTCGGCGGCCTTCGGCGGACCTCGGGCTGACCGCGCCCCGTCCGGCGCGGGCTCGCGCCGCCTCGCGGTGCGGCCTGAGCGGTGCGGCCTGGCTTCTGCGTGTCGTAAGCCCCGGCACAGCTCACCTGGGTTCGCGCGAGGAGGAAGGAGTGCTGCTCGCGTCCAGGCTCCGGGGGAGGAACACCGCTGCGACGAGGCCGGCGAGCCCGAGGACCGTCAGTGTGATCATCGCAGCGCCGTAGGCATGGGCGGTGAGGCCTGCGACGAGGATGGTGCCGGCGATCGCCGTGCCGAGCGAGGAACCGAGGTTGGACACACTGCGGGACAGCCCGGAGATCTCGCCCTGCCGCTCGTCGGGGAAGCTCGACTGCACGACGTTGACCGACGGGGTCAGGCTCAGGCCGAGTCCCAGGCCGATCAGCAGCAGCCCTGGCGCGAAGGCCCAGGCACTCGGAGAGCCGCTCGCCAGGGCCAGCAGGACGCCGATCCCGGCGATCGCCACGACAAAGCCCGCCACGATGAGGGTGCGCTGTGCCCACCGCTTCGCCAGGCGTTCGGCCGGCAGGGACGACGCGAGCAGGCCGAGCGTGGCGGCCGTGAAGATCACGCCGGTCTGGATGGCGTCGTATCCGCGTACCACCTGGAGATAGGTCGCGACGACGAACGACGTCAGGAGCGGCTCTTGTCCGGCCCGCTCCTTGGCGCGTACCGATCGGAAGAACCAGAGCAGCACGAGTGCGCCGAGGACGATCAGGCCGACCATCAGCCAGATGTTGTTGTCGGCCGCCAGGATCCCCATGACGATGAGGATGAGGCCGAGGGCCGAGAGGATCGCTCCGGCGGTGTCGAAGGGGCGAGTGGGATCCGGTGGCAGGGGGTCCTTGATCCGGCGGCTGAGGACGATGATCAACGCGATCACCAGGGTCTGGAACACGAAGGCCGCCCGCCAGCTGACGGCGGAGGTGATGAGTCCTCCGAGAAGCGGCCCCGCGGCGGCGCCGATGCCTCCCAGCGCCATGACGGCCCCGAACGCGCGGGCGCGTGAGGTCACTTCCGTGAAGAGGAGCGTCGTGAGGATGTAGACGGGTGGGATGAGCAGCGCCGTGCCGACTCCTAGGCGCAATGCCGTTGCCTTTGCTGTAGGCGTACTGTGCTTGGCAGTTCGTCCCGGGGGTGGTTCGGATGGCTGCGAGTGTGTCTGACTTATCGGGTCTCGGCCTGTTGACCTGGGTGTATCCGCCAGGCTTGGTGGACCGGGTGGTGACGGCGTGCGGCCGTGCCGAGCGACGTCAGCGGCTGCTTCCCGCGCGGCTGGTGGTGTACTTCGTGCTGGCGTTGGCCCTGTTCTCACCTGCCCCGTATCTGGAAGTGATGCGCCATCTCGTCGAGGGCTTGCGGGGCTCGGGGCTGCTGGGCAACTGGCGTGTTCCGGCGAAGTCCTCGCTGTTCAGGGCCCGGCAGCGGCTGGGCTCCGAGCCGCTGCGGGTGCTGTTCGCCACGACCGCGAAGCCGATGGCGACCGAGGCGACGCCCGGCGCGTTCTGGCGGGGCTTGCGGCTGCTCGCCGTCGACGGCACGTGCTGGGACGTCGCGGACAGTGAAGCCAACGAGACTGCCTTCGGACGTCCGGGCAGTGGCCGCGGGTCGGGCAGGAGCGCGTTTCCGCAAGTGCGGATGGCAGCTCTGGTGGAGATCGGCAGCCATGCGGTGCTGGACGCGGAACTGGCCGGCTGCCGCACCGGGGAAGTCACTCTGGTAGGCCGCCTGCCGCGTTCGACCGGCCCAGGTCAGCTGGTCCTGGCCGACCGTGGGTTCCTTGGCGTCCCGTTGTGGCAGGCGTTCACCGCCACCGGCGCCGACCTGCTGTGGCGGGTGCCCGCCAACCGCGTCCTGCCCGTCACCAAACAGTTCCGCGACGGGTCATGGCTCTCACACATCAGAGCGAGCGGCGGCCCGGCCCGCAAGGAGCCGGTTGTGGTCCGTGTCCTGGCCTACCGGCTCAAGGACCGGGCCGGTGAGGGTGAGACCGACGACTATCGCCTGGTCACCAGCCTGCTGGACGCCCGACGGTATCCTGCCCGGCAGCTGGCCGCGCTCTACCGCGAACGCTGGGAGATCGAGTCCGTCTTCGCCGAGATCAAAACCCATCAGCGTGGCGCACGCGTCGTGCTCAGCAGTAAAACACCCGACGGTGTTCACCAGCAGATCTGGGCACACCTGCTGGTCCACCACGCTCTGCGGGAACTCATGCTGAGAACGGCTGCCACCCGTGGCCTGGACCCTGACCGGGTCTCCTTCACCGAAACGCTGCGCTCTGCCCGGCGCAGCGTGACCGTCACGCCGGGCAGTTTTTCCCCCTGACCTCCTGGTCAGAGCACTGGTGATGCTCGAGCAGGACCTCCTGGAACGGCTCCTGCCCGTCAGACGCCTCCGCAGCCAGCCCCGCGTGGTGAAACGCAAGATGTCCAACTACCGCCTCAAGCGAACTGAACACCGTTCCTGGCCACAGCCGACCCGCACCGGACCTCAAGCGGTCCTCATCACAAGACCCCAGCCCGCAAGCCCGTAACGCAACGGCATTGCTCCTAGGCCGTGTTTTAGAAGTCCCGCCTGTCCCGCGACCCTCCCCCAGCCTGGCGGCTGGGTGGTACCCCCAGGCACGGCACCTCGCTGCGTTGTCGAATTGTCCGAGTAGCCCACTACGAGGACAGTTCTCCGCCTTGCGATGCACCGCACCAGACGCCGCGGGACCCGCCCTCCGGGCGGCCAGCGCTACTTCTAAAACACGGCCTAGTGCCCTCGGAGGACACCAATGCGGCGGTCTGAAGGTCGCCGACCATCCCGTGGTCGATCGTTTACCGAGTTGTTCCGGCCGCGTGACCATGCCCGAGCGGGATCGCCGACGTCACTGACATCAGTGACTCCGGGCGCGGGTACAGAGACACCCCTCTCGGCACCCTGCCCTGGCAGGAAAGCCTGCAGCCCCCCGTCCCGTTTCCTCGGCGAGTGCCGCAGTGCCGAGTCGACGAACTGCTGGAGGACCGGGCGCAGCGGTCGGCTGTCGTGAGTGCCAGTGCCAGGCCGGGAAACGGCCCGTACATGGAACTGCCCAGACCTCACCCCGCCACCTCTCCGGCGAGTGGTCCTGAGCGGTGGCGCGCTGCAATGTTGGCGATGTACCTTGATGACATACATCATGGATACTGGAGGTGCTCGATGTCCGTCACACAGATTGATCTCGATGACGAGGCACTCGCCGAGGCCATGCGGCTGATGGGGGTCACGACGAAGAAGGAGACGGTTAACGCGGCTCTGCGGGACTACGTGGCACGGATCAAGCGGCTCGATGCTGCCGAGAAGCTGGCCGCGCGTGGTGCGCGTGGCGAGTTCGAACAGGCCGCGGCGGCGCATGACGCAGGCAAGCGTGCCCGACGCGAGGCCTTCGAGTGATCACGTACTTGCTCGACGCCTCCGCTCTCTGGCACCTGTTCCGCACCCCCGGAGCACTGTCACCGTGGGAGGGGCACATCGCCGCCGGGGTGTTCTCCCTCTGCGAGCCGACACGTGCCGAGTTCCTCTACTCGGCAACCAGCGGGTCCCATCGGGACGAGCTCGCGGAGGAGCTGGACGCACTCTGCCGGCTCTCTCCCGTTCCGAAGAATGCCTGGCGTTGGGTCGACACCGCCCAGTACAAACTGACCCAGCGGGGCCAGCATCGCGCGGCAGGACCGATCGACCTGTTGGTGTGTGCGACCGCGGTCCACCACGGGCACACCGTCCTCCACGTGGACAACGACTTCGCCACGGTGGCCGGAGTACTCAAGGAAGTTCAGCAGCGAGACGTACGAGGCTGATCCTCCGGGCCAGTCCACGTGTCGGCCTGCTGGCCTCTTGCTGGAGGGTCGATCGCCTCACCCGGACGATGCCCCGACCCCCTACGGGGGTAGGGGGTCGGGTGGCGCTGTGGTGTGACGTGGTGGACGGAGCCTTGTCCCTACCTTTCTGGTCGTCGGCAGAGGGCCGGCCGGAGAGTGGAGGAACGGACAATGACATTCAGGGCTTCGCAGCGCGTCGACAATGCTCCCGAGTCCGGTTCGGCGGTCATGTGTTCGCGATTCGCGCGGCGGGCCGGGTACGCGGCAGTGCTGCTTCCGGCCTCGGTCGCGACGGCCGGTGCGGTTGTGGCCGGGCGTTCGGACAGGGCGCGTGCGTGGTGGGCCCGGGCCGGTGAGCACGGCTCGGTGGCGCAGACGTCGAATGATCGACCTGGCGCGGCGCGTCTGCTGACGCACGCCCTGTTGTGCGTGCCGCTCGGGCTGCTGGCGCTGATCCCCGTGGGCATGGAGATCTTGTGCGTTCTCCGCGGCGCCCTCTACCCGCTGGTTGACCGCGGCCCCTACGACCACTCCTGGGGCGGCCCGAGCGTCGGTGGCGCCTGGCTGGCGCACTTCGGCGTCGCCGTGCCGTTCGCGGTCGCCGGGGTGGGCGCCCTGTGGCTGCTGGGGCGCCTGCACTCCCGCCTGGCGGGCTGGATGTGGGGCCGCAAGGTCGGGCTCGGACCCGTCATCGCCATGGCGGCGGCGTCCGTCGGCGGGGTCGTGTTGGTCATCGCCTGGATTCACCAGTTGTGAGGCCGGTCGTATCATGGCCCGCGATGAAGATCCACATCCCTGGCCTCCGGCGCCGGTCCCTGCCGGCCTTGTGCCGGCGGGCGGCGTGGGACGACCTGGCCCGGCCGTCGGTGTCCGTCCCGGGTGGTCGGTGGGGACTTCGAATCCTGTGGGCGCTGGCCGTCGCGGTCTGCTTCGTCGGCGCCCTGGACCTGGCGCAGCACTACGACCTCGGCTAGGGCCCGGCGACGGCGTTGACCGTCGCCCGGGCCACCCCACTGGTCCTCGCGCCCACTCGGCCCCGGACCGCCTGGTGGACGGAGCTGACGGCGGCGATTACGACGGCTGCGCTGACCCGGCCGCACTCGGGTTCCGAACCGTGGCCATGGGCCGTGACCTCGCTGCTGACCGTTGCCGTCGTGCTCGCCGTGGTCGGCCTGCGGACCTCGCGTCGCGCCACGTTCGCGATGTGGCTCGAGGCGCTGGCCGCGGGGGCACTGCTCGTCGCGCTTTTCCCGGCCCACGACGGGTGGATCGCACTGCTCCCGATGAGTGTGCTCCTCGCGGTCGCGGCCGTTACGGCTGATGCCGTTCGCGGCCGTGGCGAGGCCCAGGCCCGGCTTGCGGCCGCCGAGCAGATCAGTGCCGCCGAGCAGGCGCGGGCGACACTGCTGGCAGAGCGCGCGCGCATCGCCAGGGAACTGCACGACGTTGTCGCGCACCACATGTCGGTGATCACCGTCCAGGCCGACAGCGCGCCGTATCGGATACCCGATGTGCCCGCGGCCGCCGCCGAGGAGTTCGCGGCCATCGCCGACCAGGCGCGACGGTCCCTGGCTGAGATGCGACGACTGCTCCACGTGCTGCGTAGCGAGGAGTCTCCCGACGGTGAGCACACCCCGCAGCCCGGTCTGCCCGATCTCCCCGCTCTCATCGAGACGACCGGCCGCGCGGGCATCGACGCCCGTCTGGTCGTGGCTGATGATGTGCCGACCGGTACCGAACTCCCTGCCGTGGTAGGGCTGTCCGCCTACCGCCTGGTCCAGGAAGCGTTGAGCAACGTGGTGCGCCATGCTCCAGGTGCCCGCGCGCACGTCAGAGTCGACTACGTCGACGGCGCCGTACGGATCGGGGTGGTCAACTCCGGTGCGACCGGCGCCCGGCCCGCCGTGGAGACCCGGGCGGTCGGGCACGGCCTGGTCGGGATGCGGGAACGCGTCGCCATGCTCGACGGCGAACTGACCGCCCGGGCTCTTCCCGACGGCGGCTTCCATGTCACCGCCGTCCTTCCCCTGTCGGGAACACCATGACCATCAGAGTTCTGGTTGTGGACGACCAGGCCATGATCCGCGCGGGCTTCGCCGCATTGCTGAACGCCCAGCCCGACATCGAGGTGGTTGCCGAGGCAGCCAACGGTCAGGAGGGCGTCGAGTTCGCCCTTCGCTCACAGCCCGATGTCGTGCTCATGGACGTGCGCATGCCGGTCCTGGACGGTCTGGAGGCAACCCGGCGCCTGATGAACCCGCCACGCGGCGTCGAACGCCGGCCTCGGGTGCTGATGCTCACGACCTTCGATATCGACGACTACGTCTATGAGGCGCTGGCTGCCGGGGCCAGCGGCTTCCTGCTCAAGGATGCCCCGCCCGCCGACCTGATCGCGGCGGTGCGGGTCGTCGCTGCCGGCGACGCGCTCCTCGCGCCGTCGGTCACCCGGCGGCTCATCGAGGGCTTCGTCCGCAGCCGCCCGCGCGCGCTTCCGGCCTCCGCCCGGCTCAACGGGCTGACTCCGCGGGAGACCGAGGTCCTCGTCCTGGTCGCCCGCGGGCGGTCGAACACCGAGATCGCGGCAGACCTGTTCCTTGCTGAACAGACAGTCAAGACGCACGTCAGCCGAATCTTCGACAAAGTCTCGCTGCGGGACCGGGCTCAGGCCGTCGTGTTCGCCTACGAGAGCGGCCTGATAAGGCCCGGCGAGGCCTAGGAACCCGGCGGCGGCCGACGTGACCGAGATCCACGTCCACCGGTAGGCGGGCCGGAGGCCGCCGGGACGACCCCGGTCCGCAGGCGGAACGGACCCGCGACGCCGGGAACGAACGCTGCGAACCGGCGTGAATCAGGCAACGGCTGGGAACGCTCCCACGCACCCCCAAGTCAAGTACTTGTTGATGGATCGTCAGGGATGCTGTCACCATTATTGTTTGGCCAGGTGCGGATCCGAGTAGTGCGGATGCCTTCGGTTCACCGGTGCATTGATCGATTCTGCGGCAATGACGCACTGAACTGCGTCTATCTGTGCGGAGGTTCGGCGGTCGATCGTAAGGAACTCATGGATCTGCCGGCGCGGGCTCCGGAAGCCGTGCGGATTCTTGGTGACTGGAGGTTGACAGCTGGAGCCCCGCTCGGGAAGCTGCGTGATGAGCCTCACATCCCGTTGGGAAACGTACCGTGGCTGCTTTTCACCAGTTGCTGTGAACGTTCACAGCAACGGGCGCCGAGGGTCGATCGCGCCCTCGGCGGCATCAGCCCGGCGGTATCGGCACGTGGTGTCTCCTGTCGCGGCCCACCGCACGCGTTCACCTCCGCACACGTTCGGGTTCCACCCCCACTCGCTGCACCGCGCAACCGGAAACATCCCCCCACCAGCTGTCGGTCCGCCGCGGCACCTCATGCGCCGGCCTGCGGAAATGAGGACTGATCATGGCCCTGCCGCCCCCCGCCCGAGGCCGGAGGAGAGCATGCTCTTCGAACGCCTGATACGGCGATGCCTCAGGAGCCGACGGCTCGTCAGGCTCGCGGCGCTCATCGGTGCCGTGACAGCCCTGTTCGTCGCTCCGATGGTCGACGCGGGGGTGCCCGCCTCGGCGGCGACCCCCGTTCATGTGTACATCGCCGGAGACTCCACCGCGTCCACGTATGTGTCCTCGTTGGCTCCCCGGACCGGCTGGGGACAGGCGCTGCCGGTGTTCCTCACCTCCAACGCCGTGGTGGTGAACGTGGCCAAGTCGGGGACCAGCTCCAAGAGCTTCATCGATCTGGGCCGACTCGACCACATCCTGGCTCTGATCAACCCCGGTGACTATCTCCTCATCTCGTTCGGGCACAACGATGAGAAGGCCGACGACCCGGCCCGCTACACCGAGCCGTGGACAACGTACAAGTCGTATCTCTCCCAGTACATCGACAAGAGCCGGGCCAAGGGCGCGATCCCGGTTCTCCTCACGCCGGTGGAACGGCGCCACTTCAACAGCGCGGGGGTCATTTCCCCGTCACATGGCGATTACCCCGCGGCGATGCGTGAGCTCGCGGCGGCGAAGGGCGTACCGCTGATCGATCTGACCGCTTCCAGCACGGCGTTGTGGAACCGCGTCGGCGTGGAGGGAACGAAGAAGTACTTCATGATCCTGGCGGCCGGTCAGTACCCCAACTACCCCGACGGCAGCTCGGACAACACACACTTCCAGGCATTCGGTGCGATCGAGGTCGCTCGACTGGTCGCGACCGCCCTGCGCGACCAGGGCGTCCTGCCGTCCGCCGATTTTCAGCAGCTCACCGCCACCATCCCCACCAGCGCGATCGTCTGGCCCACGACCGCGCCGTACTGAGGATCACCGGCCACCCCAACGTTCGAGGAGAGGTTCACACATGCCCCCGCTCGGCAAGCGCCGGACCATCGTCGTTGGCGGCGCCACAGCCGTCGCTGTCCTGCAGTTGACCGCCGGCGCGCTGACCATTCCAGCGCAGGCCGCCACCACCATCACGGTCGCGGCTGACGGTTCCGGAAACTACACGACCATTCAGGCCGCCCTCGCGGCGGCTTCGTCCGGCACGGTCATCAACATCAAGCCGGGCACCTACTACGGTCAGGTGTCCATCTCGTCGGGCAAGTCCGGCATCACCCTGCACGGTACGACCGGGACCGCGACCGACGTGGTGATCACCGGGAACGCTCCCGCCTCCACCGCCGGTACCGCGGGCAGCGCGACCGTGCTCAACATGGCCAAGGACACCACGGTCAACGGAGTGACCATCGCCAACACCTACGCCGCGCACGACAGTCAGGCACTGGCCCTGTACGCCGGCGGCGACCGGCAGGTCTACCGCAACGTACGCCTGCTGGGCTACCAGGACACGTTCCTGTCCTGGGGCGGTACCGGAAGCTCGCAGGTCCGCCAATACGTCTACAAGAGCTACATCGAAGGCGCCGTCGACTTCATCTACGGCAACGGCGCCCTGGTCGTCGACTCCACGACCATCCGCTCGCTGGACCGCGGCAGCACCAGCAACAACGGCTACATCACCGCGGCGGCCACGAACTCCGTGAACCCGTACGGCATCCTGATCACCCGATCGACACTGCTCAGTTCGGCCGCGGCGGGGACGGTGGCCCTGGGCCGCTGCTGGCACGCCGGTGGCGCGGCCGACGCGATCGGTCAGGTGCTGGTCCGCGACTCGACGCTGGGCGCGCACATCCGCCAGGCCGGAGCTTGGCAGGACATGAGCGGCTTCTCCTGGAAGACGTGCCGGTTCAACGAGTACAACAACAGCGGCGCCGGAGCCAGCACCGGCACCAGCGACCGCCCGCTGATGAGCAGCACGACCGCGGCGAACTACACCTCACAGAAGTACCTGGCCGGCAGCGACGGCTGGAACCCCGTGCAGTAGCCCGTCGGCAGCCCCGAACCCCGCTCACCCTCACGCCCGCCCGTCCACGAGGCCGTCGCGTCGTGGACGGGCGGTGTTCCGCAAGGAGGCCGGAGTCCGTCGTGGCGCCCGCCGAACCGTCCGCGCGGAGTCGCGGAGTCGCGGAGTCGCGGAGTCGCGGAGTCGCGGAGTCGCGGACGACAGGGGCGTCTCAGGCCTTCGTCAGGTGCAGGAGGACGAGCTGCTCCGGGTGGAGGTTCGGCGCCTGGATTCCCACCCGCTCCAGCACGCTGCCGCGCACGGTGACACCCTGCGGGGTCATCCATGCCGGGCGGCCCCGGTCCATGCCGGGAGCCGTGTCGCCGGGCGGCAGCGGCCGCAGGCGGTAGACGGTGTCGGGGTCCAGCCCGCGCAGCCGTACGGTGCCGGGCAGGGAGGTGACCGGGGTGGCCACGGCGGTCAGGGAGAACACGGCTTCGGACCGGTCGTGGGCGACGACGCCGTGCGCCCACAGCGCCGGGTCCGGGTGGTCGATCCGCACCACCCGGCCGCTGTGCAGCAGACCGCGCAGTCGCTTGTACAGGGCGACCCAGCGGGCCAGTTCGGCCCGTTCGGCGGGGGTCTTGACGGTGAGGTCCCACTCGATGCCGAAGTGCTGGAAGAGCGCGGTACCGGCACGGAAGGCCAGGTCGTGGGTGCGGCTGGTGGTGTGGGAGCGGTCGGCTCCGATGTGGGAGCCGACGAGTTCGGGGGGCAGCAGGAGACCGGTCCAGCGGTTGATGGCCTGCCGTTCCAGGGCGTCGATGCAGTCGCTGGCCCACACTCGGTCGGTACGCTCCAGGATGCCGAGGTCGACCCGTCCGCCGCCGCTGGCGCAGGACTCGATTTCCAGGCCCGGGTGGCGTCGGCGCAGCTCGTCCATGAGGGCGTAGACGGCGAGGGTCTGGCGGTGCACGGCCGGCTCGCCGCCCGGGTGGTGGCCGGCGTCGATCAGGTCCCGGTTGTGGTCCCACTTCAGGTAGCCGACGCCGTACTCGCCGACCAGGGCGTCCAGGCGCTCGAGGATGTGGTCGTAGGCGCCGGAGTGGGTGAGGTCCAGCACCTGCTGGAAGCGGATGTCGGCCGGCCTGCGGCCGCCGGTGGCCAGGATCCACTCCGGGTGTGCACGGGCCAGGTCGGAGTCCGGGTTGATCATCTCCGGCTCCACCCACAGCCCGAACTCCATGCCGAGCCCGCGGACGTGGCCGACCAGTGGGTGCAGGCCCTTGGGCCAGACCGTCTCGTCCACGTACCAGTCACCGAGTCCGGCCCGGTCGTGACGCCGGTGCCGGAACCAGCCGTCGTCCAGCACGAACCGCTCCACGCCGGCCTCGGCCGCCAGGTCGGCCAGCTCGGTCAGCTTCGCCAGGTCGTGGTCGAAGTAGACGGCCTCCCAGGTGTTGAGGACCACGGGCCGCGGCTCGCGGGGGTGGGCCGGCCGCGCCCGCAGGTCGTCGTGGAAGCGCGCGGAGACCCCGTCCAGGCCCTGATCGCTGTACGAGCCGTACACCCAGGGGCTCGTGTACGACTCGTCCGGCGCGAGCGCGATCTCACCGGGCAGCAGCAGTTCGCCGGCCGCCAGCACCGCCTGGCCGGTCGCCAGCCGCTCCGCCAGCAGCCGGTGGTTCCCGCTCCAGGCCAGGTGCAGCGCCCACACCTCACCGGAGCCGAAGCCGAACCCGTCGGTCCCGGCGGCCAGCAGCAGGGACGCGTCGTGGCCGGTGCGCCCCCGCCGCGCCTCGCGCAGCCGCGCGCCGACGGTGAACGGCTGCCGCTGCGGGGAACGCTCCCGGCACCAGCGCCCCGTGAGATCGAACAGTTCCGTCGCCGTTCCCGGCACGGGCAGCGACGGCAGCAGGGCGTCCAGGCTGTAGGGGAGGTCGGGGTGGTTGTTGCGCACCGTCGCTCGCAGCCGTACGAGCCCCGACTCCGTCAGCTCCACCTCCAGCACCAGCTCCAGCCGGGCAGCGGGATCGGCCGCCCGGATCCGCACCGTGCCGCCCTCGACGTCGACCGACTCGGGGGCGAACAGCGGTGACCAGTCGCGGCCCTGGTGGTGCCCGGTCAGTCCGGGGGTGCCGTGCCACCCCGCGCCGTGCTCGGCCAGCAGGCCCGGGCGGGGGACCGGCCCGAAGACGCCGACGACGACTTCGGGCATGGTCGCCACGCGGTCCAGGGCGAGCAGTTCCTCCGACGGCAGATTCCCCAGAGCGCCCCCCCAGTGCAGGACGGCGGGGAGTCCGGGGCCGCGGAGGTCCAGGACCAGGCTCACTCCGGCGGCCGTCAGGTGTACGACGCCGTCGGTGGGATCGGGGCCCGTGGACAGTGCGGGGCGGTGGGAGGGCGCGCCGTTCATGGTGGGTTCCGTTTCGCTGGCTCGGGGAGGGACGGAGGGCGGGCGGTGACATGGGCGTCACCGTGCGGGAGGGGCCGGGGCCGGCCGGGAGAGGGAAGGTCTCGCGGTCGCCCCTTTGGTGAGTATCGCGCCGATGGCAGCTCCTTCACGCCGGGGGGTGGCTGGAGGGCGCGGCGGACCACGATGTCCGCGTTCACGTCTCGCGCAGGTTCGCCGGGACCAGCTGGTCGTAGTCGGGGTTCTTGTCGATGAGGCCGGAGAAGGTGTGGAACGCGACCGCGGCGTCGAAGGAGGAGCGCTTGAAGCCGTTGGTCGCCGGGATCTCGTCCTTCAGTTGCGGGAGCAGCGCGTCCAGTGTCGCGTCGGGCATTCCGCTGCGGTATTCGGCGAGCAGTTTCCTGAGCTCCGCGGTGTCGCCGCCGTGGATGTCCTTTTTCGCCCGTAGGAGCGCTCTCTGGAAGGCGGCGATCTCGTCGGCCTTCTTCTTCAGGATGCCCTGCGTGGTGAAGATGACGCCGTGGGACACGTTGACCAGGCCGGGGATGTCGCCTCGGGCCGGGGAGATGTAGGTGGTACCGACCCCGGTCCCTTCCGCCTGCTGGGCGAGCGGCTGGGCGAAGGACAGGGCGTCGACGTTGCCGTTCTTGAGCGCCCCGAGCGCCGCGGCGGGCTCGCTGCCGAGGTTGACCAGTTCGGCGTCCTTCTTCGGATCCATCCCGCCCTTGGTGAAGAGGTAGATGACCAGTGCCTCGGTGCCGCTGCCCGGCCCGGTGATGCCGATCTTCCTGCCGCGCAGGGACTCGATCCGCTTGTCCAGCGTGGCGTCGGCCGAGGCGCCCCTGAACTTCGTGCCGGTGACGATGTCGATGTAGTACTTGTCGACCATGTTGGCGACGAGGCGGATGTTGCCGTCGAGCGCCGACAGCTTGAAGACGTCGGTCATCACCGAACCGGCGAGCTCGATGCTCCCGGACTTCAACGCGGCCGAGACCTTGGAGCCGCTGCCGAGTATCGGCGGGTCCCCGAAGGTGACGCCCTCCTTCTTGAAGTAGTTTTTCCTGGTCGCGATGAACATCGGGAAGAACGCGATCGATGTGCTGACCTGCCCCACTGCCACCTCGCCGACCTGCGTCTTGGCGCCGGACCCGGCGCAGCCGGCGCCGGCCAGGGTGACCACGCCGGTCGCGAACATGCTCTTGACGAGTTGCCGACGGTTCATTTCCGGACCTCCAGAGGCTTCCAGCGGTTGGCTCTGCGGTCGACCAGGCCGACGATCAGGTTCAGGATCGCGGCGATCGTCCCGAGTACGACGAGCGTCGCGAAGACGCCCGCTGTGTCGAAGTTGGCCGCCGCGTCGCTGATCAGGTAGCCCAGTCCCCGGTTGGACGCGACCAGTTCACCGATCACCGCGCCGATCAGCGAGTACGGGACGGCGACCTTGAGACCGGTGAGCAGACCGGTCATCGAAGCGGGAAGGACGACCTTCCATACGACTTCACGGCGACGGCCCCCCATCAGCCGTACCGCGTCGATCAGTCCCCGGTCGACCTCACGTACGCCCACGGCGGTGTTGAGGAAGACCAGGAAGAACACGGTGACGGCGGCGAGCAGCACCTTCATCTGGATACCGATGCCGAACCAGACGATGAACAACGGTGCGAGTGCCACCTTCGGCAAGGAGTAGAGCGCCACGACGAACGGGTCGACGACCCGGTAGAAGGTCGGCAGGGAAGCGAGAACGAACCCCGTGACCGCGCCGGACCCGGCGCCGAGTGCGAACCCGAGGATGACCTCCTGGAGGGTGACCCAGGTGTTGGACCAGAGGATGCCGTCCCGGTGCCATTCGATCAGCCGGTGCACGACGTCGGGCGGTCGGCTGGTGAAGGTGATGTCGAAGAGGCGGCCGGCGCACAGCTCCCAGGCGACCAGCAGCACCACGACGAAGACCAGACGGCCGATCCAGATGACCACTTTGCCGCCGTGCCTGGCCCACCGTCCGCGGTTCAACGCGATGGTGACCGCCTGACTCGTGGGCGGCTCGACGCTCGCCGGTTCCTCCTCCGGCGTGCTCATCGCGCCTCCCTCAGCGCCGCGGTCATTTCCCTGTGGAGGCCGACGAAGTGCGGGTCCACCCGCAGCTCGTCCGCGTCACGCGGCCTGGGCAGGTCGATCGCCCTGTCCACGACCACCCGTCCCACCCGGCCGAGCACCACGACCCGGTCCCCGAGCAGCAACGCCTCCTCGATGTCGTGCGTCACGAACACCACGGTCTGCCCGCTGCCCTGCCACAGCCGCAGCAACTCGGCCTGCAGCGCGGATCGGAGCTGCGCGTCGAGTGCGCCGAACGGCTCGTCGAGCAGCAGGACCTCCGGGTCGCCGGCGAGCATCCGGGCGAGGCTCGCCCGGCGCCGCATACCGCCGGACAGTTCGCGCGGGTAGTGGCGTTCGAAGCCGGTGAGGCCGACCCGCTCGATGAGGTCGCTCGCGCGTTCCCGGCGGACCTTCGCCTGTACGCCCCTGATCTCCATCGGCATCTCGACGTTGCGGCGGACGTCGCGCCATGGCATGAGGGTGTCGGACTGGGTCATGTAGCCGACCTCGGTACGCGGACCGGCCACGGGCTCGTCGCGGAGCGTGACGACGCCCGAGGTGGGGGAGGTGAGCCCGGACATCAGGTTCAGCATGGTCGACTTGCCACAGCCGCTCCGGCCGAGAACGGTGACGAAGCAGCCCTCCTCGATGCCGAGACTCAGATCGCGTAACGCCACGATCCCCAGGTCGTCCTTGACGAACTGCTTGGTCAGCCCGCGGACTTCCAGGACGGTGTTCCCGGCGGTCGGCGTCCGGCGGGCGCTCATCGGTCCTTCACCGCCCCCGCGAGCCGCCGGGTGTTGTCCACGGCCATGGTCCGTATCTCCTGCTCGGTGAAGCCCGCGCCGAGTAACCGGTCGGCGAGCAGAGCCAGGCCGTCCTCCACCGGAGGGTTGAAGGGCTGTCCGAGATCGCTGGAGAGCACGGAGTGCTCAGGGCCGACCGCCCTGATGTTCTCCAGCCACAGATCCCAGGAGACCTTCCCGGTGTACGGGGTGGTGAAGCAGCGTTCGAGCAGGGCGCCCCGGGCGGCGAGTGCGCGCTGACGTTCCACGCCCACCCGCTGGGAGGTGAACTCCGGATGGGTGACCACGATCCGGCGTACGCCCTCCTGGACCGCGGCGTCCACGACGACGGCGATCTCGTGGGAGCTGAGATGCCCGGTGGCGAGCGTCATGTCGTGGGCCGCGATCACCCTGAGTACCTGGCGGGTGGTCTCCAGGGCCGTGCCGTCCGACCCGACCACCTCCACCGGGTCGGCCGCCATGCCGGCGGCCCGCAGTTCGTTCTGGAGCTGAACCCACATGGGCGGGTTCGCGCCTTCCGGAGCGGCCGCCGTGCAGGCCCGTTCGTTGGAGCTGTCCACGGTCGGCAGCCATACGAACTGTGCGCCGCCGCGACCGGCGATCTCCACGGCGATCGGGTTCATGCCGCCCACCGAGGCGTTCAGGGTGATCGCCCCGACCGCGCCGAAGCCGGGCACGGCGTTACGCACCACCTCGGCCCGTTCCGTCGTGGGGACGTAGTGCGACTTGAGTACGAATCCGGCGAGGCCGACCTCGACGAAGCGGGACGCGAGGGTCAGATCGTCGACGCGGCGTTTCATCAGGTCGGGTGCGATGTGCAGATGGATGTCGTAAGCCCCCGCGACAAGTGCGCGGGCGTGATCCGACGGCGTCGGGTGATGTGTGGCTGGTCGGTCGGTCATGGCCGCCTCCCTGTTGCCCATTTAATGGCCCAGATTGTTGACAATCGGAAGGGGTGTGTCAATGGGTTGCGCGGAACGAAGACGCGGAGAGCGGGTGACCTCTTCCGCGCGGAAGGGTTCGGCCGACCCTCCGGCGGGAGTGCCGGGCGTATGGGCGCCCTGCTGTGAGTGCGCCCTGCTGTGAGTTTCATGCGAAACGTGTCAACTCACTTTGTTAACAAGATGGTTGACGGATCTCATGCTTCCTTGAACCCGGCGTCCCGAAGCCGGCTCACCTCCATCGGTGTGTCCGCGTCCGGCCACGCCGTCCCCCCCGCTCAGGAGGCCTCGTGTTACTGGTGTCACCGCCCCGCAACGACTCCGCCCGGGTCCACCCCGCCCGGAGCATCACCCGCATCGCGATCGGAGCGGCCGCCGCGGTCCTGCTCGCGACCGCTCTCACCTCCGGCAACGCCGGAGCCGTGTCCGTCGCCGGCGGCGACGTCGCCACGGTCGCCTACTCCGCGGACGCCACAGCGGCCTCGGAGACCCTCACCGCGGTCAACGCGTTCCTGGCCACCCTGAGCACCTCCCAGAAGTCGGCCGTCCAGGCGTCCCGCACCCAGTCCAACCTCTCGCAGTGGTCGAACCTGCCCGACGGGTTGTACACCCGCGCCGGGCTGCGCATGGACGCACTGACCTCCACCCAGCAGGCAGCGGTCCTCGCCATCCTGCGGGCGGCGCTCAGCGACGACGGCTACGAGCAGGTCACCGGCATCACCACGGCCGACGGCGTCCTGCACACCACCACCGGCAGCGACGACTACGGATCGGACCACTACTGGATCCGGATCCTCGGCACCCCGTCCTCCAGCGGGCAGTGGACGGTCCAGTACGGCGGTCACCACCTCGCCGTCAACGTCACGCTGACCGGTGACACCATGACCCTCGCGCCGACCCTCTTCGGCGTCCAGCCGGCCACGTACACCCTGAACGGGGTGAGCTACGAACCGCTCGGCGGCGAGACCGACAAGGCGTTCGCCGTAGTGCAGTCGCTGGACGACGACCAGCTCGACGCGGCGATTCTGGACACCGCGGTCACGGAGATCATCCTGGGGGCGGGACAGGACGGGAAGACCCTGGCCTACGAGGGCGTCCAGGCGTCCACCTTCACCGACGAGCAGAAAGGGCTGCTGCTCGACCTGATCACGGAGTGGATCAGCCCGCTCAACGACGAGCAGTCCGCGTCGAAACTGGAGTCGGCCGAGGAGAACCTCGACTCGACCTACTTCGCCTGGTCCGGATCCACGTCGAGTGACCAGCCGATCTACTACCGCGTCCAGAGCCCCGACTTCACCATCGAGTTCGCCCACCAGCGGAAGATGGGCGGCACCAGCCACATCCACGCCATCTACCGCGAGACCGGCAACGACTACGGCGCCGAGGACTGATCCGTGATCCTCAAACGCCGCCTGGCCCGGTGGACGGCCGCACTTGTGCTGGCCGCCGCCGGGTCGGGCCTCCTGGCCGCACCGGCCCAGGCCCACCCCACCGACGAGGTCGTGCAGCAGACGTACCTGACCCCCGACGGATCCGAGCTCGGCATCCAACTCGTCATCACCCCGGGCGTGTTGGTGGCGCCCGCCTTCGCCAAAGCACTCGACACCGACGGCGACCGGCAGCTCGACACCGACGAGACGGCCGCGCACGCCGAGCGCGTGACGTCCGCACTCAAGCTGCGGGCTGACGGGCGCGACATCCCGCTGACGCTCACCAGGAGCACCTACGCCGACTACCCGCTGCTCGCCTCGGCCGCCGGCGCCGTCACGCTCGACCTGACCGCCGACCTGCCGTCCGGCAGTCGTAGCGTCACGTTCACCAACGCATACGACCCGCCGGGTACTTCGGGACCAGAGTGCAGGCGAACGTGATGGTGGCGAACGGCGCCTCGGCGGCGCCGGCGAACGTCGAACGGGCCGACGAGGGGCGCGCGATCACGTTCGCGCCGCCCTCCGCCGGCGTGTCGGCTTCGAGTTCACCGCGCCCATCCGGACAGACGGAACGGACGGAACGGACGGAACGGACGGAACGGACGGAGTCGAGCGGAGGCGCCATGCTCGACGCCCTCCACTCCCCGTTGTCCACTCCCTGGGCCCTGCTGGTGCTCATCGGCACCTGCGCCCTGCTCGGCGCGTTCCACGCCCTGACCCCGGGGCACGGAAAGGCCCTGCTCGCCGCCTACCTGGTCGGCGCCCACAGCACGCCCAGGCAGGCGGTGGTCCTCGGCGCCGTCATCACCGTCACCCACACCGCCTCGGTGATCGCCCTCGGCGCGGCGGTGCTGTTCGCGGGGCAGTTCGTCATGCCGGAGGTGCTGGTGCCGGTGCCGGTGCTGGAGACCGCCAGCGGCGGGGTGGTGCTGGTCCTGGGTGCGAGGCTGCTGCGGCGGAGATGGCTGCAACGCGACGGGGACGGACCCGACCATGGACACCACCACGAGCACACGCACCCCCACACCCACGATCACGGCCATGGCGCGCTCCACCATCACCCGCCCGTCATGCCCACCACGTTCCGAGCCATCGCCACCATGGGGGTCTCCGGCGGGATCATCCCGTGCCCCGAGGCGCTGACCGTCCTGCTGCTGGCCATCGGTCTGGGCCGTACCGCCCTGGGCCTGACCATGATCGTCTCCTTCAGCGTCGGCCTGGCCGGTGTCCTCGTCGGCCTCGGACTGATCCTGGTGAGCGCCCGCACCGGCCTGGAACGCTTCCGCCGCCCCGGAAGCAGCCCCGTCCTGCGATGGCTGCCGGTGGTCTCCGCGGCCGTCGTCACCGCGCTCGGTCTGACCGTCGCGGTCAACGGGGTGGGCGGGCTGGCGGGGTGATGGCTCGTATCCCGGACGGCCATGGCTCGTCACCGGCGGCGCACGACGGACGGATTCCCGCTCGCGGGAGCCGCCTCCACCAGCGGATTCATCGGACGTGGCGCGGTATTGGGGCACTCCTGACGGGCCGGTGGGCGTCCGCACCCCGGTTCACAGGGACTGCGGACTTCTGCCGCTCGCCAGACGCTGCTTCACTCCCTGCCACACCCCGGCGGGAGCCACGGATCATTGGGAGACCCTGTGAAACCACGTATCCCGCGTCAACGAGGCCGGCGCACAGCCGCATCGCTGGCGGCGGCGCTCGCCCTGGTCATCGGCACAGGCCTGATACTGACCGGAGGTCCCGCCGAGGCGGGCACCGCCGACGCCGCCGCCACTGTGAGCACCGCCCCCGTCATGGACTGCGCCGCCATCGCGAAGCTCGACCTGAACGGTATCTCCGGGGCACCGACGCAGATCGCCTCGGCGACCGTCCTGGCCGCCGGCGACAACACCTCGGGCACTGGGCCGCGTGCGAGGTGAAGGGCCTCATCGCCCCGCAGCTCCAGTTCGACCTGCGCCTGCCGATGACGACCTGGCAGGGCAACTACCTCCAGGTCGGCTGCGGCGGCAACTGCGGCGTGGTGACAACCGGCAGCGCCCCGGCCGCCACCGGCTGCGCCCCGCTGACCAGCGGTGCCTTCGCCGTCGCCACGGACAACCAGGGCCACTACGGAACCAGCATGAGCTCCGGCCTGTTCGCCACCGACCCGACACTGAAGGCTGACTTCGGCTACAGGTCCGAGCATCAACTCGCCGTGGCGGCGAAGGACATCGTCAAACGCTTCTACGGGCAGTCCGCCACCCGCGCCTACTACGACGGCTGCTCGCAGGGCGGCCACGAGGCGCTCACCGAGGCCCAGCGCTACCCCACCGACTTCGACGGCATCGTCGCGGGCGCCCCCGCGAACAACTGGACCGCGCACACCTTCCAGCACGCCTGGAACGCTCACGCCGTCTTCGCCGGAGACGACGGCGAGGCCACGCTCACCACGGCCGACCTGTCACCGCTGCATGCCGCCGTGCTCAAGGGCTGCGGCGTCACCGACGACGGCATCATCGAGGATCCGCTCAGCTGCACCTGGGATCCGGGCGGCATCGCGTGCGCGAGCGGCCAGTCCTCCACCGCCGCCGACTTCTGCCTCACCGCCCACCAGGTCACCACCGTACGCGAGCTGTACTCGGGTCCGCGCGACAAGCACGGCGAACTCCTCTATCCCGGCTGGCAGTTGCGTGGCAACGAGCTGAACTGGGCCGGCGTCACCGTCCCGACCACCGCGACCGGCTCGACGACGAACCAGACCAACGTCAACGAGCGGGTCCGCTACCTGCTCTATCCCGAGGCCCACCCCGAACTGTCGTGGAAGGACGTGAAGTTCACCGCGGCCGACTACAAGAAGCTGATGAAGCTGAACGAAGGGATGATGGACGCCACCGATCCGGACCTGTCCGCGTTCAAGGCGGCCGGCGGCAAGCTGATCATCTGGCACGGCCTGGCCGACCCGAACATCTCCTCCGTCGCCTCCATGGCCTACTACCGGGCAGTGGAGAAGGCGATGGGCGGCGAGGCCGCCACCAAGGACTTCGCCCGGCTGTTCCTGCTCCCCGGCGTGGCGCACTGCGGGGGCGGTCAGGGACCGGACAGCATCGACGCGCTGTCCGCGATCGTCGACTGGGTCACCGAGGGCGACGCCCCGAGCAGCCTGCTCAGCCAGGACCTCGACAGCAGCGGCAAGGTCACCGCCTCACGGCCCGTCTATCCGTACCCGTACGTCGCGGTCAACACCACCGGCGGCCCGGCGGATGAAGCCGACAGCTACACGGCACGTCTGTCCACCGCCGAGCAGAACCTGAAGGTGGACTACCTCGGCTCGTTCCGCTCCGGCTACGAGACCGTCAGCGGCTGGGTCGACGGCCGGTGGGTGACCCGGCCCGGAAAGAGCTGAGCCCGTCCCCTCCTGCGGCGTCCTGGTCCGGATCGCGGAGCCGCTGAAACCCCGGCGGTGTGCCCGAGGGGCACGACCGTGCTCGCGCCGATCCATCAGCCGGCTGCTGCTGCCGCCCCTCCGGGCGTTTCGTTCGGAGGGGCGCCATGGTGGGCGCGGGTCAGTGCTGTGCGAACTGCACCCGTGTCGGCTGCACGGCTTCCGGGCGCAGAGCGATCCCGTTGATGGTCAGTCGTTCTCCGTAGATGTCGGTGATTCTGATCGCGCCGCCGCACCCGCTGCCGTTGGGGGAGAGGAAGTAGTTGTAGTCGGTTCGGGCGAGTTGGCTCCAGCCGCTGCTGGTGTGGATCTCCAGCCGGGCGAGCGGGTTGCGGTGGCCGATTGCCTGGATGCCGCACCAGTAGGGGCTGGATCCGGTTTTGTAGCGGATCGAGACGGTCCCCGACGTGCCGGGGCTCAACAGGCTCCAGGTGATCGCGATCCGGCCGGTCGAGATCGGGACCAGTTTGGCGAAGGCCTGTTCGCTGAGGTCGAGTTGTCCGGGCGCACAGGGCAGAGGGCATTCGTTGGTGATCCGGACCGTGACGGAGGCGCCGTTCGCCGCGTGGACGCGCACGTACGCCCCGCAGGCCTTGGACGTCTCGTAGTCGGTGGTGTTCATGGCCGCGATCATCATGTCGGCGCTCGGACCGTACGAGCAGGCGCCGTCCCCGGTCCCGGCCTTGTAGACAGTGGCGACCCCTTGGTAGGTGGCCTTGGGCCGTATCCGTCCGGCCAGGGATGTCGTGACAGGAGCCTCCCGCGGGGCGGCCGATGACCGCGCCCCCTTCGACGGGGTCGCGGAAGCCTTCGAGGCGGTCGGGGAGGCCGTGGCGCTCGGCGAGGCGGCGGACGGGGACGCGGTGGACGGCTTCTGCCCCGGCGATGCCGGCGGGCGCGTCTTCTGGGAGGCGGCGACGGGCGTGGCCGTGGCGCTGGCCCGGCCGGCCTCGGTCTTGCTGCCGGGTTGCACGGCCACGACCAGCCAGGCCAGAAGACCCGCGACGATCAACGCCGCGGTAGTGCCCGTCATCAGCCTGCGCCTGCGCTTGCGACGCAGCGCGGCCTGCCTTGTTTCCAGCATGTGCATCCGTTCGAAAGAGCGATTCGGTGTTGCCCTCCTCAGTAGCCGCTGGAGGCGGAAAGGTTGCCGCCGGTTTTGGCCGGGCTTCGGCCGTCGGAGATGGAGGCGCCGCCCGACGCTCCCGCAGGGGACGTCGGACGTCGGCAGGGGAAGACCCGGGCCGGAAAGCACAGCCGCGAAGTGGTCCGGTCAACGGCGTTACGTCGCAGCCGCTTCGGCGGTATCCGCCGACTGGTCCCGATCGTACGGCTCACACATTGTCGCCGCGGAGGGCTCGGCCGGTCCGGGCCGTGGGTTCCGGCGGGTGGCCAGACTCCAGGCGGCGGCGGCGAGTGCGGTCACCGTGAGGGCGGCCAGCATCAGCGTGGTGTGGGATCCGGCCCTGTCGGCCGCCCGGGCGACCGGGTTGGGCAGGCCGAGACGGTCGGCCAGCCAGCCGAGGGCCGCCGTGCCGGTGAGCAGGGCGCCGGCCAGTCGTAGCGCGGGCTGGACACGCAGGCGCGCGAGGACCAGCAGTGAGGGCAGGGCGAGGCAGACCAGCAGGAGCTGGACCAGCTCGATGCCGAGGTTGAAGCCGAGGAGGCTGGTCACGAGCTGCCCGGTGGACAGATGCATCTCGGCCAGGACGAAGGAGAACGCCATGCCGTGGCCGAGCCCGAAGACCCCGGCCACGAGCGCCTCCTTGCCCGGGAAGAGGGGCCGGATGGCGTGGATCGCGCCGACGAGGATGCTCGCGGCGATGAACGCCTCGACCGGCCAGGCGGGGATGTCCAGACGGCCGAGCGCGGTGGCGGCCAGCGCGACGGAGTGCCCGGCGGTGAAGGCGAACGTGATGAGGCCGACCCGGCCGAGCGCGGACCGGCCGCCGACCAGGCCGTCCCAGCGCCGCCTGGTGGCCGCGAGCGGCGCGGGCAGGAGCAGGATCAGCAGGAACAGCAGATGGTCGGTGCCGGTGAGGATGTGGTCGCCGCCCAACGTCACCATGGCGAGGAAACCCCGCCAGGCGCTGCCGTCGCCGAGGTCTACCTTCAGGGCCGGGACGGTCATGGTCCTGGTGTTGATCCGGATGGTGCCGACCTGGGTGGCGCGCTCGCCGTCGACCTGCCCGGCGGCCCAGTCCTGACGTACCGCCACCAGCGCTGTGTGCGTGATGACCTGGTGGACGATGACGTCGTAGTCGAACGTGAAGTGGCGTACGTCGGTGCCGGCCGGCGGGGTGAGAACGGCCTCGGCGACCAGCTCGCGGTAGGGGCCGGTGGAGGTCTGCTCGGTGCTGCTGAGACTCAGGCTGCCGATGCTGACCTGCCAGGCCTTGCCCTGGGTGGTGGCCGGGCGGATGTGCTTGCCGAGGTAGGTCCGGATGGCCTTGGCCTTCCCGGGCAGGGTGGCCTGGGTGGCGTTGCCCAGATCTATCCCGCTGGCCCGGGAGAAGTCGTCGGCCGGCAGTTCCAGACGGGCACTCACCAGGGTCTGGTACACGTCGAGTTCCACCACCGAGTGCGGCATCGGATGCGCGGCGGCCGGCGACGCCCCTACGAGGAGCGCCGCCGGTACCGCGATCGCGACCCCGGCCACCAGACGCAGTGCTGTGGTCAGCCAGTTTCGCGGTCGGGTCATGAGAAGGAGAACTCGCTGCCGTAGTCGCGGGTGTGGTCCCGGTACACGGTGTGGTAGTGGACCTTGCCCTGGTAGACCAAGCCGTTCTGGCAGACGAACTCGATCCACACGCTGGGGCCGTCGATGCGGACGTAGTCGCCCTGGGTGTCCAGACCCGTGCCGCCGGAGTAGGCGACGTAGGTCTGGTCGAGCTCACGCGTGTACGTCTTCATGAGCTGCTTGGCGGTGGCGTCGTCCACGTCGGCGATCCACGGGTGGATCGCCTCCAGGACCAGCGTCTTCTGCTTGGGTGACAGTGAGCTGGCCTTGATGCCCTCCTTGGTCTCCGGGAACTGGCCGTCCTCGCCCGGGCCGAGCAGCACGTCGCTGAACGACTCGGACAGCTTGGCCGTGGCCAGCTGCTTCGTGCTCAGGCTGCCGGTCAGCTTGAGCATGCCGTCGCGGAAATCGGCCAGCGGCTCGTACGTGGTGCCGTCGTCCGCGGTCCAGCTGGAGGGCTCGACGCCGGTGAAGAACGGGCTGGCACCGGACACCTTGCCGTCCTTGTAGGTGATGTTCACGGCGAGGTGGTGGCCGCCGAAGTGCAGCTGCCAGGTGCCGTCCGCCGACGGGGTGCCGAGGAACGCCAGGAAGTAGATGCCACTGCCGTACCCGCCACCGGCGCCGCCGCCACCGGGGTCGCCGGACGGCGGGGTGCCCGTCGGGGCGTCGGTGGCCGTGGCGCTCGGGTCGGCCGAGGCGGAGGCCGAGGCGGAGGCGGAGGCCGAGGGGTCGCTCGACGCACTGCCCGACGGCGCGGAGGAACCGGACCCGGAGCTCTGCGCCGAGGCCAGCTGGTCGTCGGCCAGGAGGGTCTGCAGGACGTGTTCGTAGCCGGTGTCCTTGCCGGTCCCCAGGGCCGCCTTCAGCACGTTCTTCAGGGCGGCCAGCTGCTCGTCGCTCAGCGAGCCGGTCTGGATGCCGACCCGGCAGGACGAGCCGCACGGCAGGTTCGACCAGGCGGTCGCGTTCGCCTCGGTGAGGTCCAGCAGCGTCTCCGCCTGCTGGTCGGAGTCCAGCGTGTTCAGAAACGTGTTCGCGGCGCTGACCACGGCCGCGACACCGGAGGCCTTCTTGTTGACCGGGTAGTGGACGCCCGCGGCCGCCTTCTTCGCGTCGCCCGTGGTCGTCGCGGCGTTGGCTGCCACGAATCCGCCACCGACGAGGACCACACCGGCGGCCAGGCCGGCTATGTTCCGCCAGGTCCGTCGGCTCCGCGCCCGACTTGTTCTCTCTTTGCTCACGAACAGCTCCCTCAAGGCAAGAGTGGGGGACGGTGCGCCGACTCGGCGGGCGGCACCGTCCAGGACACGCGCGATTGAGCAGAGAACTATCAGCGAAATTGTCTACAGCTCAATGAGCGAGCCTCGGGGCGAGTCCCATTTGGATGCCGTACGCCGCATATTGCGGAAAAGTACATAAGTGGTTGACAGGTTCCTTTCATCGAGGCTTCAGCAACCGAGACGGACTCGCGTCACGAGAGGGACCGTCGTCCCGGCACCTTCTCCACCGTCTGCAGGACCTCCGGGCTCCGGCCCGGCACGCAAGGTGGTGGCCGGACCGGAGCGGCCATCACCTGGACCCTCTCCGACCACGACGTGCACGGGCCGCCACCCGGTGCGGCGCCGTGCGGCCCGAGGAACCGCACGAGTCCGTCGACCTGCAGACCCGCCTCACCCGCCCCCGGAGTGAGGGCCGACACCGCCCTCGGCGAGCGACGGGCCCGCGACGGCGCGCCGTCGAGGTCGTCGTCGCCGACGAGCCGGACCGTTGCCCGGAAGGTGCGCGACACCCTCCGCACCGCTTGAGATGATGTGCTCATGGCGATCGATGGGGGTCCTGGGGACGAGCCGACCAGCTACGCGCTGCAGCCGCCCCTGCCTTCCCCTCGTGGGGAAGCCGGAGACGGACGGGGTGAGGCGCCGGCGGCGGAGGCTGCCGGGCCCGGTAGCGGCCGCTTCGTCGGCGGTCGCTTCCGGTTGCTGGAACGGCTGGGATCCGGTGGCATGGGCACCGTGTGGCGGGCCCACGACGAGATCGTGGACCGCTATGTGGCAATCAAGGAGCCCCGCGTTCCGGACCGGTTGAGCGAAGCCGAGCGCACCACCGTGTATCTGCGGATGCAGCGCGAGGCGCGGGCGGCAGCCCGGATCGACCACCCGTCGGTCGTCACCGTGCACGACGTGGTGACCGAGGACGGGCGACCGTGGATCGTCATGGAGCTGGTGCACGGGCGTTCGCTGGCCGAGGTGTTGGAGGAGGGCACGCTGCCACCGCAGGAGGCCGTGCGGATCGGCCTCGCGGTCGTCGGCGCACTGGCGGCGGCCCACGAGGCAGGCATCCTGCACCGGGACGTCAAGCCCGCGAACGTGCTGCTCGGGCGGCACGACCGGGTCGTGCTCACGGATTTCGGCATCGCACAGGTCGAGGGCGAGGAGAGCCTCACCGAGCCCGGCGCCTTTGTCGGCTCGCTCGAATACATCGCGCCCGAGCGGGTGTTGGGCCGGCGCCCCGGCCCGGAGTCCGACCTGTGGTCGCTGGGTGTGGTGCTGTACCAGACGGTGGAGGGAATGTCGCCGTTCCGCCGCCAGACCACCCCGTCGACCATGCAGGCCATCCTCCTTGCCGAGCCGCAGCGGCCCGCCCATGCCGGCCCGCTGGCCGATCTCATCGCGGGACTGCTGAGCAAGGAGCCCAGGGAGCGGCCGCGGGCGCCTGCGATCATCGAGGCGCTGCGCGACGTCGCCCAACCGGATCCCGGGGGCCGCGCCCCGTTGACGACGGAGGCCGTGCGCGGTGCCAACGGCGGTCCGGCGCCCTGGCCGCGCCGGGCCCTGACCGGGCTTCGGTCCAACCGCCGGGCGCGGTACGGGCTCGGCGCTGTCGCGCTGGCAGCGGTACTGGTGCTGGTGTACGCGATCCTGGACCCGTTCGGGGGCGGGCTCCCGCGGGGCTGGACGACGAAGGACGAGAGCGGGCAGGTGCACGCGTCGCTCGCGGTTCCCGCGGAGTACAAGCGGAACGTGGACCCGGACTCGAACAAGGACGGCCAGACGGAAGTGCTGTTCTCCGCCCCGGACCAGCTCTTCTCCATCGAGCTGCAGCGCGTCGCCGGCTTCACGGGCGACAGCCGGGAGGCGTGCGAGTGGCAGCTGGAGTACTACAAGGACGGAGCCGACTCCACGATGCGGGACGTCACGGGGACCGTGAAGAACACCGCGGTGCAGGGCAGATCCGCGGCGGTGCTCACCAGCGCGTTCGTCTACAGCGACGACGGATCCAAGGACCGGGTCCAGCGGATCGAGATGGCGGTCGTCAGCGGCCAGGGCGTGCGGTACTGGCTCACGGTGGAGTCGCCTGCCTCGCCGGTCCAGGCCGGCGAGGGCAGGCGGATATTCGACCTGGTGATGGATCACCTCCAGCTGGACGATCTCTGAACCGGGCCGGACCGACCGTCACGGTGCCGGAGTCCGCCGCGTCGCTGTCGGCGTCACCGCGTGCTCTGCCCGCGGAAGGCGCGGAGCCCTTGCAAGGGTCGGGGGGCGGGGCCGGCACCGGGGCGAGTGCGGGTGACGGCGGCCGTGGTCGTCGCCGTGCCGCGGCCGGACGCCACGCCACGCCACCCGCGGCCTGACCGCAGCGGCCGCCGACGCGGGACGGCCGGGGCGGTCTGCCCGCTAGCGGCGCAGTTCCAGGGAGATGTGCGGGGACAGCGCGCGGAGGAAGCCGGGCGCGTCGAAGATCTCGCCGGCGGAGGCGACACCGACCGTCCTGGTCCGTCCCGTGAGGATGCGGTCGACTGCTTCCACCACGAGCGGCGCGGTGACGGCGTAGATGTCCCGGCCCCTCGCCACAGCTCGCCGTTCGGTGCCGCCGGAGCGCACGACGACATCGACGAGGAAGGTCTGCGCGGACCGCCCGCGTTCGTCGACCGCACTCGGCGTCGGTGTGTCCGGGGCCGACAGGTCCTTGGCCGCCTCGACGGTCATGTAGCTGCGCACCTCAGGGACGGCGAGGTGGCTGGGCACGGTGACCACGTCAGCCATCGAGTACTCGCCGATGACGGCCCGCGGGCCCATCGGGTCGGGGAAGGGCCACGTGAGGGTCGGCGGGGCGTCCTGGGAGTACTCCAACTGCCCCTTCGTGTAACGGACGCGTCGGCCACCCCGCCGCTCCCGGGAGATCGCGCCTGCCGCGCGCGTCCCGGCGGTGGGGTGCCAACTGCTCAGCCCGTACGCGATGTGCGCCTCGTCGGCGGCCGTCCAGTCGCCCATCGCGGCGGTGGCCAGCAGGTCGCCGAGGCCGCCGTAGAAGGCCATCGCCGGGACGATCACCACTCCTGCGGCGCGAGCGCGGTCCGTGAAGTGCGTGAACGTATCGACGTTGGCCTCGATCTCGGCCGCCACGTCCACGTACGGGATCCCGGCGCGAAGGGCCGCCTCGATCACGGGGGCGGCCGTCGTGGCGAAAGGCCCGGCGCAGTTGATCACAGCCGCCGCACCGGCCAACGCGTGGTCGAGCGAGGCCGGAACGTCGACCGACGCCGGGCGGACGTCCAGTCCGGGCCGGGACGCCGCCAGTACCTTCAGCTGGTCGGCGTCCCGGCCGGAAAGAACCGGGACGAACCCGCGCTCCCGCAGCTGTGCCACCACGAAACGTCCGGTGTGACCGTACGCGCCGAACACCACCACTGCCTGCCCCGACCCCATGGGTTCTCCTCCGTGCTCACATGCTCTGCCGTGATCCGTTACGAACATCCTGGCGAGAGCCGGCGCTCCGCACGAGTGTCCGGAACGCCATGGCCCATACAATTCCGGACATGGACACTGTCGCGCTGGCCGTCACCGACGGGATGCTGCACTTCGAACTGGCCCTGGCCTACGAGGTCTTCGGCTCCGCCCCGGATGCCGTTACGGTCCCCTGGTACGACATCACCCTCTGCGGGCCGGACGCCGTGCGGGTCGGCCGCTTCCGGCTGGAGCCCGACCACGGCCTCGACCAGCTCTCTCGCGCCGACACCGTGATCGTCCCGGGCTGGGCCGACGTCGACCAGACCCCACCCGCCGACCTGGTCGACGCGGTGCGCGCGGCCCACGATGCCGGCGCACGCGTGGCCTCCCTCTGCACCGGCGCGTTCGTACTGGCCGCCGCCGGCCTGCTGGACGGGAGGCGCGCGACCACGCACTGGGCGCACACCCGGGCCCTCGCCGCCCGATACCCCCGGGTGAAGGTGGACCCGGACGTCCTCTACGTGGACAACGGCAGCGTTCTCACCTCCGCCGGCAAAGCCGCCGCCATGGACCTGTGCCTGCACCTGGTCCGCCTCGACCGCGGCTCGTCGATCGCCAACACCGTCGCCCGCCGCCTGGTCGTGCCGCCGCACCGGGACGGCGGCCAGGCCCAGTTCGTCACCACCCCGGTACCCGCCCCGGACAACCACCCGCTCGCCGAACTGTTCCCCTGGGTGATCGAACGGCTGGACCATCCGCTGACCGTGGAGGACCTGGCCCGGCAGGCGCGGATGAGCTCGCGCAACCTGGGCCGCCACTTCGGATCGGTGACCGGCACCACCCCCCTGCAGTGGCTGCTGACCCAGCGGATACGCCACGCCCAGGAGTTGCTGGAGACCACCGACGACAGCGTCGACACCATCGCGGCCGCAGCCGGCATGGGCACCGCCACGACGCTACGCCGGCACTTCAACCGCACGGTCGGCGTGCCTCCGGACGCCTACCGCCGCACCTTCCGCTCACGGACCCGCCCGGCCCGGCCGACCGCGGGCAACACCATCGACGTCCCAGAGCCATGAGCAGCAGCACTGCGGCGGTTCACCCCCTGCGGCCGGTCGCTGTCGCGCCGGACCCGTTCCTCACGCGGGCTTGCTGAAGCTCCTTACGTTGTTGGTGGGTTGGTTCCCGTCACTCGTACGATCGGGAGGCCCAGGGGGGTGCTGGGCATGGCTGTGCCGACGCGTCCTGTACGACTCGGACTCGGTCGTGACGATCGGACCTGTTCGCGACGGGTTCGTCAGACGAACGTCGGGGTGTCGGAGAGGGGCCCGATGAAGGTGCCGGCAACCCGGCGTGCGACCTCGGCCGGGTAGGGCGCGCCCAGTCCGAGCACGATGTGGCTGAACCCGCCGTCGAGCGCCGCGCGGATGGTGTGGCGGGTGTCGTCGGGCCGGTCGTAGGAGACGGGCAGGACGATGGATCGGGTGATCTCGCCGGGGCGGCCGCTGCGGGCACAACTGCGAGCCGCCGCTGGAAGCGAGGGTGGTGCACAGCGCGCCCTCGCCAGGAACCGGTGTCCCAGGAGGTTCGCGGCGACGGCTCCGGTAACTGACGTTCTGTGCGCGGCAGTTGATATGGAAGGCTGTCGTCAGCGGCTCACGGGCAAGGGGGTCGTGGTGGTCGTCGAGGGGAGCGCGGCGTGATTCAGGACGGCTTCGGCACCGGGAGGGTGGACACCAGCAGGCCGCACCCTGCGCGGATCTACGACTACCTGCTGGGCGGCAAGGACAACTACGAGGTGGACCAGCAGGCCGCCGACCAACTCGCCGCCGCGGCACCCGAGGTGCGGATCGGTGTGCGGGCCAACCGTGCCTTCCTGCGGCGCGCCGTCCGTTTCGCTGTCAGCAGCGGCGTCCGTCAGATCCTCGACGTCGGCACCGGGCTGCCCACCTCGCCGAACGTGCACGAGACCGCGCAGGAGGTGGCCCCTGACGTGCGCATCGCGTACGTCGACAACGATCCGATCGTGAAGGCGCACGCCGACGCGCTGCTCAGCCGCTCCGGCGCGACCAGCGTCGTGCTCGCCGACCTGCGCGACCCGCGGGCCATCGTGGATCACCCCGACGTCCGCCGGGTCATTGACTTCGACGAACCGGTCGCCCTGCTCCTCGTCGCCGTCCTCCACTTCATCACCGACGCGGAGGAACCCGGCCGGATCGTCGCCACCCTGCGCGACGTGCTGCCGCCCGGCAGCTTCCTGGTGCTCTCGCACGCCACGGGTGACTTCGCTGATCGCAGGGCGGCCCAGGCGGTCTACAGCAAGGCCACCGCCACGCTGAACCTGCGGTCCCGCGCCGAGGTCGAGCGGTTCTTCGACGGCTTCGAACTGGTCGAACCCGGCCTGGCCCAGGTCCCGTTCTGGCGTCCGGACACCCCGCCGCCGGCACGGTCCGGCGAGATCGGCTTCTACGGGGGCGTGGCCCGCAGGACCGGCTGAACCACCGGAGGGCGGCGCCACCACCGCGTAGGCGGTGGACATACGGAGTTCAGATCCAGCTGTCGAGCCACATCCTCGCGTTCCACGACGAGTACGGGATCGTCTGCCCGGTGTAGACCGGGAAGAAGTAGACGAAGTTCCAGGCGATGAGCAGTACGAGAACGCCCGCGGCCACCGCACCCCGGGCGCGGCGCTTGTCGTCCGCGCCCGGCGGACCCAGCAGCGCGCCCACCAGCATCGCCACGGCCAGGCACAGATACGGCACGAGGACGATCGCGTAGAAGGAGAAGATCGTACGGTCCTGGTACAGGAACCAGGGCAGATAACCGGCGCCCACCGCACACAGGACGGCGCCCGCGCGCCAGTCGCGGCGCAGGGCCCACCGGTAGAGCAGATACACCAGCGCGCAGCACGCCGACCACCACAGCAGCGGCGTGCCCAGGGCGAGGACCTCCTGCGAGCAGCCGGCCGCCGCGTGGCAGCCGGCCTGCCCGGCTTTCGGCGACTCGTAGTAGAACGCCACCGGGCGGCCGAGGACCGGCCAGCTCCACGGGTTGGACTGGTACGGGTGCGGGGTGTGCAGTCCCACATTGAACCGGTAGACCCCGTACTCGTAGTGCCACAGGCTGCGCAGAGGCGCCGGGATCCACGACCAGGGGCCGCCGCGGCCGTCCGCCCAGTGCCGCCCGTAGCCGTTGTCGGACAGGAACCAGCCGGTCCAGGTCGTCAGATACGTCACCACGGCCACCGGAACGACGGACACCACCGACCGGCCGAGGTCCTTGCGCAGCACGGCCCGGAACGGGCTGCGTGCCCCCGCGACGCGGCGGGAGCCGACGTCCCACAGCACGGTGAGGATCATGAAGAAGGCCAGGACGTACAGGCCGTTCCACTTGCTCGCGGCCGCCAGTCCCAGGAAGAGGCCGGCCGCGAGCCGCCATGGACGTACGCCCGTTCCGGCGTGGTCGCCGGTGTCCTGGTCCGGGCCCGCGCGGCCGTCCCCGCCCACCGGCAGGGCTGCCGCGAGCCGGGCCCGCGCACCGTCCCGGTCGAGGAGCAGGCATCCGAACGCCGCCAGTACGAAGAACATGACGACGAGATCGAGCAGAGCGGAGCGGCTCATCACGAAGTGCAGACCGTCCACCGCCATCAGTGCTCCGGCCAGGCAGCCCAGCACCGTCGACCGGAACAGGCGCCGTCCTATTCGGCACAGCATCAGCACCGACAGCGTCCCGAGCACCGCCGTCATGAAGCGCCAGCCGAACGGGTCGAGGCCGAACATCCACTCGCCGACGGCGATCACCCACTTGCCCAGTGGCGGGTGCGCGACAAAGTGCCCGGTGCCGGAGAGGGGGACCACCTGGGGGTGCGCGAGGATCTGCGGGTCGGCGATCTTGCGGTCCGGCCAGGTGCCCTCGTAGCCGAGCCGCAGCATGGACCAGGCGTCCTTGGCGTAGTAGGTCTCGTCGAAGATGACGGCCCGCGGCCGGCCGAGGTGCCAGAAGCGGATCGCTCCGGCGAGGACGGCGATGAGCACCGGCCCCAGCCAGCCGGTCGCCCTCGCGACGCGGTACGCCAGGACCGGGCTGAGGCCCAGGAGTTCCCAGACGCGGGTCCCCGGCTCGGGGAAGGGCGGCACCAGGCGTTCGCGGATATCGGTTCGGGGGCGTCCGGCGTAGCCGAACCGGCGCAGCCGTTGCCTCCAGGCCGTGGGCTCCGTCGTCGGACGGGTGCCGTCGAGGACCTGGGCCCGCACCGTGTTGCTACTCGTCATCGGATGACCATAGTTCGTGGCTCGTTCGTTCAGATGCCTCCTGAGCGGTACACCGGCCTGGTCAGCGTGTGGGAGACGTGCGCTTTGACGGTGGGCTTTTCGCGGTCGAACCGACCGCGGCTGAGCCGCGCGAGCCGCGAACGCACCCGTACGACCCCGGCCCCGGCACACAAGGAGTGCCGGGGCCGGGGTCGGGGTGCGGGTGGTGGTCAGCTGGGGTCGAGGTGGCCGTCCCACAGGGTGCGTTCGCCACTGCGGGGGTCGTTGACGACCTGGTCGGCGGAGGTGTTGTTGTAGCGGTAGGTCATGACCGGGCGCTCGTCCAGGTCGTACTTCTTCCAGGACACCTGGCCGGTCCTGGCGAAGTCGGCCCAGGCGCCGTGGAGGGCGTCGGCGAGATTCTGGGGCGGGTTGGCGCCGGTGAACTTCCGGTTCTCCGGCAGCGCCAGGGTGTCCCAGGCGAAGGGCAGATCGAGGCTGTGGCAGGCGCCGAGCTGGACGTTGACGTCGTTGGGGGTGACCGCGGAGCGCCAGCCGAACTCGTACAGGTAGGTGGGCGCCGCGCCGCCGCCGGTGCGGGCCTCGGCGACCCGGTAGCTGGGGATGCGGAACATGCGGTCGGTCAGCACCGCGGAGGCCACGCCGGAGGGGGCGTTGCGCGGGTAGGCGGCGGTGCCGTTGTCCTTGTAGCCGTCGTAGGCGGTGTTGGGAGCGCCGTAGGCCTTGACGCGCTCCTTGAACGGGCCGGGCAGGAGCACCGAGACCAGCGCGCTGGTGACGATGAAGAGCCGGAACTCCTCGGTGGTGGTGCCCATCAGCAGCGGGACGCGGCTGCCGGCGCCGTCGGCGATCGCGGTGATCGGCAGCCGGGGCAGCACGTCTCCGTCGATGACCGGCAGGAACGACATGCCGCAGGAGGCGATGGTGCTGGCCCCGTACGTGGTGGGGTTCGCGGTCGTGCTGACGTCGGCGCTGACGTCGCTCTGCGCCTTGACCAGTTCCTCGATCTGGACGCCGGCCAGCGCCTCGGCGGTGGCCTCGACGCCGAGGCGGTCGGCCACGGCGCCGATCATCAGTGCGGCGTCCTGGGGAGTCTGGCCGATGTGGGCGTTGCCGCTCTGCACGATCGCCTTGTGGAACAGGCCGTCGTCGCGCGACAGCAGGGCCAGCACGCTCATCGCGCCGGCCGACTCCCCGCACACGGTGACATTGCCGGGGTCGCCGCCGAAGCGGGCGATGTTCTCGCGCACCCAGGTGAGAGCGGCGATCTGGTCGAGCAGGCCGCGGTTGGCCGGCGCCGGGGCGTCGGGCATGTAGCCGAAGCCGTCCACCCCGAGCCGGTAGTTGATGGTGACGCACACCAGGCCGTCGCGGGCGAAGGTGGCACCGTCGTAGGCCGGCACCGCGGAGGAACCGGTGGTGAACCCGCCGCCGTGGATCCACACCAGCACCGGCAGCGGAGATCCGTCCGGGTCGGGCGTCCATACGTTGAGGTTCAGCCAGTCGTCGCCCTCGACGCTCGGATCGGAGAGGATCTCGCCCAGCCGTCCGCCCAGGGGCGGCTTGGGCGCGGTCGCACCCCACTCGTGTGCCGTGCGCACCCCCGTCCACGGCTGCGGCTCCACGGGGGCCGCGAAGCGCAGCTCGCCGATCGGCGCACGTGCGTAGGGCATGCCGAGGAAGCGGGCGATGCCGTCCTTCACCAGCCCCGACACCCGGCCGTAGGCGGTCTCGACCTCGACCGTGCTCTGCTCAGACACTCGACTCCTTGTGGCCGGCACGCATCGCCCCGCGGCCGTGTCGGCCACACGCCGCGGCGTCCCGCACTGACAACCAGCCGAGACCCTTTGAACGTACCTCACTTTACGCATCCAACCAATCACTCAGAGTGACGAATCTCTTCGCGTCGACCACCGACGGGTGCAAGGTGGCTGGGGGCGGGCGGGGGGACCGGCCGGACGTCAGTTGTCGGTCGCGGTCTGCGTGCCTGGGCTGTCCCGGGCCGCTGTCGAGGGGTGGACGCTTCGTGAGGTCTCGGTCGGTGACGGGCCGGCGGAGCGAGCGGTCGCGCCGGTGGACGGGGTGGTGGGAGTGGTGGTGCCGGGGGCTGTGCTGGGGCTGGGGCGGGCGGGCCGGGAGGGCGAGGCGGAGGGGGTGGGGGTCGCCGGGGGGACGTTCGCGGACGGCGGGGCGAGGGGGATCGCCGGGGGTGCGGAGGGCTGGGGGGCCGTCAGGCGGAGCGGTACGGCGATGAGGACGGCGACGGCGCAGGCCGCGCCGACCCCGGCGGCGGTGCGCAGCAGCCGGCGGCGGGCGGCGGCGCGACGGATGGCTCCGTACCGGCCGGGGGGCGGGCCGAGGTGGGTGGGGGTGGGCCGCAGCAGGATGGCGAGGGGGTCGTCGTGCTTCGGGCCGAGCCCGTCGTCGGGGCCGTCGTGGGAGCCGTCGTCAGAGTGTGTGATCAAGGCTTCTCCTCAGGTCGGCGCGGAGCAGTTCTCGGGCCGCGTGGAGGTCGGCCTTGATGGTCCCTTCCTTGCGTCCGGTCAGTTCGGACACCTCCCGGATCGGCATGTCAGCGTAGTAGTGCAGCAGGATCGGGACGCGTAGCCGTTCGGGGAGGGACTGTACGAGCAGCCGTACCGACGGGTCGGGCTGTTCGGTCTGCGGGCGGACGGCGGCTTCGATGGTGGCGCGGCGCATGGCTCTGCGCTCGCGTTCGAGCTTGCGCCAGTGGTCCCGGACGAGGTTGGCGGCGGTGACGTAGAGGAAGCCGCGGGGTTCCTTCACCGTCGTCCAGCGTGCCCAGAGCCGGGTGAACGCCTCCGAGGCGATCTCGTGGGCCGTGCCGTCGTCGTCGACCAACCGGCGGCACCAGCCGGCGAGGCGGGGGTAGAGGGCGGCGAACAGCTCGGAGGCTGCCGTTTCGCGGGACCGTTTCAACGCTCTCCATGGTCGTGATGGCACTCGTGGGGAAGGATCCCGGGCCGTTGGCGTACGGTCCACCGGCCCGGGATCCCGGGGGCGTGCGGGGTGTTCAATGGCTCCCGGAGGTCAGCGCGGCGAACACGACGACGTTGTCGGGGTACCCGGCGCCGGTACGGGCGCCGCCGCAGGTGATGAGCCGCAGTTCGGGGCGGTCCACGTCCCCGTAGACCGTGTGCGCCGGGAAGTGTGCCTTGGCGTACGTCCGCACGGCGCCGACGGTGAACTCCGCCGCCGTGCCGTTCTTCAGCCGCGCCACGATCCGGTCGTTCCGGCGCAGCTCCGCGAGGTGGCGGAAGACCCCGTCCCCGTAGGCGCCGACGGTGACATGGCCGAGGATCACCGACGGGCCGAGCTGGCCGGGTGTCGGCGAGTACCGGTACCAGCCCGCGGGGTCGTGCGCCGCGACCGGCGGCACCTGCACGCTGCCGTCCGGGGCCAGCCCGAGCCGCATGACGGGGGTGTCGACCCCGATGGCCGGGATCCGCAGCCCGACCGGGACCGAACGCCCCAGCGCGCGCGGTGCCGTTGTGGCGGGCCCGGGCGTCGGCGTGCCGCCGGAGGGTGAGGTCGCGGTGGTGGCCCGGCCGCTCCCGGGGCTGCTGCGGGGGCCGCCGCAGCCCGCGAGTACGGAGGCCATCGCCGCGGTGGCGAAGGCGCGCCGGGAGGGGGAGGTCATGCCCCGGTCGTCCGCCGGCGCCGTACGACAAGGACCCCGGCGCCGCCGGCGAGGAGCAGCGCGGCGGCGGCGCCGCCGATCATCTCGCCCTTGGTGTCGGACTGTTCGGCCAGCGGCGGCACGCCGGTGTCGGGCGCGCCTGAGGGGACGACGCCGACCTGGGACTCGGTCGCCCGGGTCGGTGCGGTGCTGGGTGCGGCGCTCGGGCTGCGGGTGCCGTCCTCCGTGGCGCTCGGCGCGGTGCTCGGCACGGCGCTCACGCTGGCCGCGCGGGTCGCGGCCGTCGTGGGGCTGGCGCTCGCCGCGGCGGCGAAGGCGGGTGCCACGCTCGCCAGTACGGCGGTGCAGGCGAGTGCCGTGGCCGCCAGAACAGTTCGGCGCATGAATGGCTCTCTTTCGTCGGCCCGCCAGGGTGCTCGGGGCGGGCTGGGTTACGGATCGAGCGGAGAGACGAGGCAGCCCCGGACCAGGTTGCAAAGAGAAGGTAAAGCCATTCGGGTGGGGGGGAATCGGGTGGAATGCGGAGCGGCTATCGGGGTGGCAGGCTTGCGATGTGACGGTGCGTCACAAATGTCGCGAATCACGTTTTGGTGACGGAGGTGGGATTTCTGTGCCCCGGCAGTGGTAGAAATTTGAACAATCGCCGAGGATGATCGCTCGGATCCATGGGGCAGGCCCGGTCGTGCCGCGCCTGTGAGGGGAAGTGCCAAGTGGTACATCAGCACCATCTGTGGTCGAGCACGGTCTATCCGGTCCTCGCGTACGCGATCGCCTGTATCGGCTCGGCCCTGGGACTCGCCTGTGCGAGCCGTCTGCACGCGGTCGGACTCGACAAGGGGAAGGGCTGGCTGACCGCGGGGGCGGTGTCCCTGGGGACCGGGATCTGGGGGATGCACTTCGTCGCGATGCTCGGCTACAGCATCGACGACATGTCGCTTCGCTACGACGTACCGCTCACCGTCCTGAGCTGGGTGGTCGCGGTGCTGGTGGTGGGCGCCGGGATGCTGGTCGCCGGGCGCGGCTCGTCGTGGTCGTCGCTGCTCGGGGGCGGTCTGCTCGCCGGGCTCGGCGTGGCCGGCATGCACTACATCGGGATGGCGGCCGTACGCCTGCCCGGCGGCGTGAGCTACGACGCCCTGGTGGTGGCGCTCTCCGTGGTCATCGCCGTCGTGGCGGCCACCGCCGCGCTGTGGGCGACCCTGCGGATCTCGGGCGCGCTGCCGATCACCGGCGCCGCGCTGGTGATGGGGCTGGCGGTCAGCGGGATGCACTACACCGGGATGCTCGCGGTCACCCCCGAGGGAGTGGGCCGGGGCAGCGTCGACGAGGGGGTCAGCGCAGTGGCGTTCGTGGTCCCGCTGGTCATCGGGCTGAGCCTGGTCGTCCTGCTCGTCAGCTTCGCCGTGCTGATGAACCCGGTGGCCGAGACGGTCCGCCGCGCGGCGGACGTGTGGGAGACCGGATCACCCCAGGAGCGGCAGGCGGCCGCCGACGAGGCGAACCGCAGGCGGCACGCGGACCGGCACCAGTTCTTCCAGTGACGGCTCGGCACGGTCACGATGACGGCTCGGCCGCGCACCGGATGCGGCCGGGCCAGGCGTGATGGGCCGTCAGCCACCCCGGGTCCAGCTCGGCGCGCAGCCGGGTGCCGACGGCACCGCACCGGACCGCGCCCGCGTTGGCGTGGAGGACGTCGATCCCCGCCGTGGGCCCGGATCACGGCGTCCACCCGGCCGCGTCCCCGGATGACATTCGTCATGGCGGCCGGTGACAGCCCGCACTGCCCGGCGGCGGCCCGGCGGCGGAGGCTTGTCGCATGGATACCGGGGAGAACGTGATCGAGGCCGCCGGGCTGCGCCGTGGATACGCGGGCGGGTTCGAGGCCGTACGGGGAGTGTCGTTCGGGGTCGGGCGCGGGGAGGTGTTCGCGCTGCTCGGCACGAACGGGGCGGGGAAGACCTCGACCGTGGAACTGCTGGAGGGGCTGGCCCGGCCGAGCGGCGGGACGGTCCGGGTCCTGGGGTACGACTCGTATGCCCAGCGGGCGCGGGTCCGGCCCAGGATCGGCGTGATGCTCCAGGAGGGCGGCTTCCCCGGTGACCTGACCGTGGCGGAGACGGCGCGGATGTGGGCGGGCTGCGTGAGCGGGGCCCGGCCGCCGGACCAGGCGCTGGGCATGGTCGGACTGGCGGCCCGGGCCCGGGTAAGGACCAAGCAGCTGTCGGGTGGTGAACGGCGGCGCCTGGACCTGGCGTTGGCGTTGCTGGGCCGGCCCGAGGTGCTGTTCCTGGACGAGCCGACGACCGGGCTGGACGCCGAAGGGCGGCGCGACACCTGGGAGTTGGTGCGACAACTGCGGGCGGACGGGGTCACCGTGCTGCTGACCACGCACTATCTGGAGGAGGCCGAGGCCCTCGCGGACCGGCTGGCCATCATGAAGGACGGCCGGATCGTGGCCTCGGGCACCCCGGCCGAGGTCACGGCGGCCAGACCGGCCCGGATCTCCTTCGCCCTGCCGGCGGGATGGTTTCCCGGCGATCTGCCGCCGCTGCACGGGCCGGGCGTCCTGGGGCACACGGTCCGCCAGGGCCGGATCGTACTGGACACCGGCAGGCTGCAGGAGTCGCTGACGGCGCTGCTGCGCTGGGCGCAGGACAGGAACGTGACGCTGGACGGGCTGGACGCCCGCACCGCGTCCCTGGAGGAGGCGTTCCTGGCGATCGCCGACTCGGCGCACTCCGCCGGCTCCGCCGGGCCGGACGGCACGAACGGCACGAACGGCACGGACGGCACGGACGGAACGGTCGGGGGTACCGCGCGATGACCGCCACCACGACCGGCACGAGGACCGCCACCACGACCGGCACCATCGCCGCCCTGGGGCGCGCGGAACTGACCCTGCTGTGGCGCAACCGTACGGCGCTGGCCACCGCGCTGCTGCTGCCGGTCGGCATGGTGGCGGCCTGGCGGCCGGTGTTCGGGCAGTACGAGCAGGCCGGCACGGCGGCACCGGACACCGACGCGCTGGCGATGAGCGGCGGCATCGGGTTCGTACTGCTCTTCGTCGTCTACTACAACCTGGTCACCACCTATGTGGCGCGCCGCGAGGAGCTGGTGCTGAAGCGGCTGCGGACCGGCGAGCCGACGGATCCGGCGATCCTGGCCGGCACCGCGCTGCCGGCGGTGGCCGTGGCGCTGGCGCAGTGCGTGCTGCTGGTGGTCTCCGGGTCCGTGCTGCTGGACCTGGGGCCGCCGCGCAGGCCGGACCTGCTGCTGGCCGGGGTGGTCCTGGGGGTGGTGCTGCTGACCGCGCTGGCGGCCGCGTCCACGGTCTTCACCCGAAGCGTGGAGCTGGCCCAACTGACCACGGCGCCGCTGCTGCTGGTGTCGACGGTGGGTTCGGGGCTGCTGATGCCGCTGAACTCGATGCCGGGTCCGATGAGCGAGGCGTGCCGGTGGCTGCCGGTGACGCCGGTGATGGAACTGGTCCGGGCGGGCTGGTTCGGCGACGCCGGGACCGCCGGGGTGCCGGTGGCGCTGGGTGCGGCACTGGCCTGGACGGTGGTGGCCGTGTTTGCTGTACGACGGTGGTTCCGCTGGGAACCGCGGCGCTGACCTCGCCGGACGGCCGGGGAACGGAACGAGGGGGTGGGCGACGGTGGGAGAGGGCGGAAGCCGGATGTCGAGGCTGACGGGCTGGTGGGACCGGCGGAGCGACCCCGCCCGGATCGAGCTGTACACGCGCTGGTCGTTCCACTTCTTCGCGCTGATCGAGGTGGGCCTGATCGGCCTGACGGTCCTCCAGTCGCAGACCGTGCCCTGGCTCAGGGCCGGGCTGTCCGCGCTGGTGGTCGGCCACGCCGTGCTGTGCGCGGTGCTGTCGTCGCGGGCGCTGGACTGGATCCTGGGCCGCCGCGGCCGGCCCGACCGGCTGCTGGCCGCGGTGGCCGTGCTGTCCGCGGCCGGCACGGTGGCGACGCTGGCCCTGCGCGCGACCGGGGTCATCGGCAACGCCGCCGACATGCCGATGCCCGTGGTCGCCTTCACCTGCTTCGGCCTGGGCGCGCTGGTCCTGGGCATCCGTACGACCCGTCGCATGCTGTACGCCGTGCTCGGCACCGCCGCCGGGACGGCCGCGGTCGGGGCGGCGCTGGGACTGCCGGGCGACGAGAGCGTCCCGATCGGCGTCGTGGTGCTGCTCGCCGCCTGCGGCTGGGTCTTCACCTGCGGCTTCTCGGCCTGGCTGCTGGGCGCCGTATGGGAGCTGGACGCGACCCGGGAGCTCCAGGCGAGGCTGGCGGTCGCCGAGGAACGGCTGCGGTTCGGACGTGATCTGCACGATGTGATGGGACGGAACCTGGCGGTGATCGCGCTGAAGAGCGAGCTGGCGGTGCAACTGGCCCGGCGGGGGCGCCCGGAGGCGGCCGAGCAGATGGTGGAGGTGCAGCGGATCGCCCGGGAGTCGCAGCGCGAGGTCCGCGATGTCGTACGCGGCTACCGCGAGGCCGACCTGGCGGTGGAACTGGCCGGCGCGCTGTCCGTGCTGCGCGCGGCGGGCGTCGACGGGCGGGCCGAGGGGGACGACGGGAGCACACTGCCGCCCCGGATCCAGGCGGCGCTGGGCTGGGTCATCCGGGAGGCCACGACCAATGTGCTGCGGCACAGTGAGGCACAGCGCTGCACCATCCGGCTGTCGGTGGGCGACGGTGTGGTGCTCGCCGTGGAGAACGACGGCGTGCCCGAACCCCGGGGCGACGAGGGCGGCGGGTCGGGTCTGGCGGGGCTGCGCGAACGGCTCGCCGCACTCAACGGCACGCTCACGGCCGAGCCGCGGCCGGGCGGCTTCCGCCTCACGGTGACGGTATGAGTGCCGAACCGGAGTCCGTCACCGGTGACGGACGTATCAGGGTACTGCTCGCCGACGACGAGCATCTGATCCGGGGGGCGTTCGCCGCGCTGCTGTCGTACGAGGACGACCTGCTGGTGGTGGCCGAGGCGGCCACCGGCGCCGAGGCGATCGCCATGGCCGTGGCCCACCGCCCGGACGTCGCCGTACTGGATCTGCAGATGCCGGGCGGGCCGGGAGGGGGCGACGGCGTGGCGGTCGCCACCGCGCTGCGGGCGAGGCTGGCCGGGTGCCGGACGATGATCGTGACCGGCCACGGCCGGCCCGGCCACCTCAAACGGGCCCTTTCAGCGGGCGTACGGGGCTTCGTGCCGAAGACGGTGTCGGCGCGGCAGCTCGCCGAGATCATCCGTACCGTCTACGCCGGGGGCCGCTACATCGACCCCGAGCTGGCCGCCGACGCCATCAGCGCCGGCGACTCGCCGCTCACCGCCCGCGAGGCCGAGGTGCTGGAACTCGCCGCCGACGGCTCGCCGGTCGCCGAGATCGCCCGGCGCGCCTGCCTGTCCCCGGGCACGGTGCGCAACTACCTGTCTGCCGCCGCCGCGAAACTCTCGGCCGAGAACCGGCATACGGCGGTGCGCATCGCCCGTGAACGCGGCTGGCTGTAGGGCCTGTCCGCCGTCACCCGTCGCGGTCCGCCGTCCGCCGTCACCCGTCGCGGTCCGCCGTCACCCGCCGCCCGTCAGCCGGCGGCCGGGGCCTCCGCCACCTCCGCCAGGAGCCCTTCGCGCAGCGTGGCCAGTATCCGCTTGAGCAGCCGGCAGACATGCATCTGGGAGACGCCGATGCGATCGGCGATCTCGGCCTGGGTGAGTTCGGCGCCGAAGCGCAACGAGAGGATCATGCGGTCGCGTTCGTCGAGCGCGGCGATCAGCGGCCCGAGGCTGACAAGGTTGTCGATCTGCTCCAACGACGGGTCCAGACGGCCCAGATGGGCGGCGAGGGCGCCCTCGCTGTCGTCGTCGGCGGTGGTCGCGTCCAGCGACGAGGCGGTGTACGCGCTGTCGGCGGCCACCTGGGCCTCGATGATCTCGGCCTCGGTCAGCTGGAGTTCGCCGGCCAGCTCGGCGGTGGTCGGATCGCGGCCGAGCTGCTTGCCGAGTCCCTCGGTGGCGCGGGCGATGTCGATCCGGGCTTCCTGAAGGCGCCGCGGTACGTGGGCGGCCCAGCTGGTGTCGCGGAAGAAGCGCTTCATCTCCCCGACGATGGTGGGCAGCGCGAAGGTGGTGAACTCGACCCCGCGCTGGATGTCGAAGCGGTCGACGGCCTTGATCAGGCCGATCGTGCCGACCTGCAGGATGTCGTCGCGCTGGGCGTGGCGGGAACGGAAGCGGCGCGCCGCGTAGCGCACGAGGGTGAGGTTGAGGTCGATCAGGGTGTTGCGTACGTACTGGTACTCGTACGTGCCCTCTTCCAGCTCCCTCAGCCGTGCGAACATGACCTTGGACAGGTCGCGCGCCTCGGCACTCTCGGATGCAGTCACCTTTCGATCGTGGCGCCGGAGGGGTAGCGTGTCAATGAATAGACGAAATAAATTTCGTCAATAGTGGTTCCTCTGATTGCCCGAGGGAGAGCATGACCACCCCCGAACAGGCCTCCGAACCGGCCTCCGGCCCGGCGTCCCAGGACTCCGGCGGCCGCTGGACGTTCCTGACGAACCACGCCCGTGTCCTGCTGGAACTCGCCAGAAAGCCGGACGCGCGGCTGCGGGAGGTGGCGGTGCACGCCGGGATCACCGAGCGGGCCGCGCAGGGAATCGTCGCCGACCTGGTCGCCGGCGGGTATCTGACCAAGGCCCGGGTCGGCCGACGCAACCAGTACACCATCAACCCGGGGGGTCACTTCCGCCACCCGGCGGAGGCGAGTCATTTCGTGGGCGACCTGCTCAACGTCTTCGCCCACGACCCCGAGGTTTCCCCCGAGTGATGCCCCCGTCCGGGTGGACCCGACGGCTGCCGCGTGACGTGCTCCCCAACTGTGGGGACCGTTGGTCTGATTAATCGGCCGTGTGGTTGGAGGTACCCGTGACGTCTGTGACCGATACTCACTTCAGCGACAGCGAGCTGGCGACGCTGTTGCTCGCCGTCGGCGCCGAGCCGCCCGTGGGACCGGGGATTTTCGAGGACTCCTTCCGGGAGCTCGACATCGATTCCCTGGGCCGCACCGAGATCGCCGCGCGAGTCGTGGCCCGGTGGGGTGTCGACGTGGAGGAATGCCTGACCGCCGAGACGACCCCGACGCAGCTGCGCCGCATGGTCGAAGAGGCGGTGACCGTACGATGACCGCGCACACCGAGAACGAGATCGTCATCGACGCGCCCTTCACCTATGTCTGGACCCGTACCAACGACGTGGCGAGCTGGCCGGACCTGTTCAGCGAGTACGCCGCCGCGGAGATCCTGAGCCAGGAGGGCAAGACGGTCACCTTCCGGCTGACCATGCACCCGGACGAGAAGGGCCGCGTGTGGTCCTGGGTCTCCGAGCGCACCACCGACCCGGCCGGCCGCACCGTCCGCGCCCGCCGGGTGGAGACCGGTCCCTTCGAGTTCATGAACATCTTCTGGCAGTACGAGGAGATCGGGCCCGAGCAGACCCGGATGCGGTGGGTCCAGGACTTCAGGATGAAGCCCGACGCCCCCGTCGACGACGAGGGCATGCGGCACCGCATCAACGGCAACTCCAAGGTGCAGCTCCAGCTCATCAAGGACCGCCTCGAAGCCCGCCGCACCCGCGCCGTCCACATCAGCGACGTCAAGCCCGACAACCGCCGCGGCGGCGACCTGCGCACCCTGCTCACCCCCGGCTCGGTGGGCTGCACCGACGGGTTCTGCGGCATCGTGCTGCTGGGCCCCGGCGAGGCGGTGGCCGAGCACTACCACCCGTACTCCCAGGAGTATCTGGTCGTCGTGGAGGGCGAGTTGCGGCTCGACCTCGACGGGGTGCCGCACATCGTGCGCAAGGACGAGGCGCTGCTGATCCCGCGCAACGTCAAGCACCGGGTCGTCAACGAGACCGCGGCGTCCGCCCGTGGGGTGTTCTTCCTCAGTCCGCTGGCGCCGCGCCCCGACCTCGGCCATGTGGACACCGAGAGCAGGGAAGAGGCGGCCGAACGCGTCGTACGCGAGCTGGTCGACCGGTGAGCGCAGGAGGCCGGTCGGTGGCGCCTCCCGCGGGGCGCCGGGTCGTCGTCACGGGTGTGGGCGCGGTCGCGCCGGGCGGGGTGGGGCGGGAGGCGTTCTGGAACCGGATCGTGGGCGGACGCCCGGCCATTCGCCGGATCAGCCGCTTCGACGCCTCGCGGTACCGCTCACGGATCGCAGCCGAGTGCGACTTCGACCCGGTCGCGGCCGGCCTCACCCCGCAGGAGATCCGGCGCAACGACCGCTTCGCCCAGTTCGCCCTGGCCGCCTCGGCCGAGGCGCTGGCCGACAGCGGTCTGCGCGTCCAGGACGAGGACACCGAGCGCATCGGCGTCAGCCTCGGCACGGCGGTGGGCGCCACCGTCACGCTGGAGGACGAGTACGTCGTCGCCAGTGACGCCGGCCGTCACTGGGAGGTCGCCCCGGAGCACGGCATGCCCTTCCTCTACCGGGCCATGCACCCGTCCTCGGCCGCCAGCGAGATATCGCTGCGGCACGGGCTGCACGGACCCTGCGGTGTGGTCTCCACCGGCTGCACCTCCGGCATCGACGCGATCGGCTACGCCTTCCAGGCCATGCGGGACGACGAGGCGGACATCATGCTCGCCGGTGCCTCCGACGCGCCCATCTCACCCATCACCGTGGCCTGCTTCGACGCGATCCGGGCCACCACCATCGGCGGCGACGACCCGGCACAGGCCTCGACCCCCTTCGACAAGGAACGCAGCGGCTTCGTCCTCGGCGAGGGCGGAGCGGTCCTGGTCCTGGAGGAGCTGGAACACGCCCTCGCCCGTGAGGCGCACATCTACTGCGAGGTCCGTGGCTTCGACAACCGTGCCAACGCGTACCACATGACCGGACTGCGCCCCGACGGCTACGAGTTGAGCGAGGCGATCATCTCCGCCATGTGCGAGGCCGGGGTCCGCCCCGACCAGCTCGACTACATCAGCGCCCACGGCTCCGGGACCACCCAGAACGACCGCCATGAGACCGCCGCGTACAAGAGGGCCCTGGGCGAGCACGCGCACAAGGTGGCGATCAGCTCCATCAAGTCCGTGATCGGGCACTCCCTGGGCGCGATCGGCTCGCTGGAGATGGCCGCCTGCGCGCTGGCCGTCGACCGGGGCGTCATCCCGCCCACCGCCAACCTCGTCCACCCCGATCCCGACTGCGACCTCGACTACACGCCGGTCTTCGCCCGGGAGCAGCCGGTGCGGCACGCCCTGTCGGTGGGCAGCGGCTTCGGGGGCTTCCAGTCGGCGATGGTCTTCTCGGCGGTCCTCTCAGCTGCGGAGGCTGACGTATGAACACTGGGGCAGTCCTCACCGGCGTCGGCGTCGTCGCCCCGACCGGCATCGGCACGGCACCGTACTGGCGTTCCACGCTCGGCGGACGCAGCGGCCTCCGCCGGCTCGTCCGCCCCGACGCCACCCGATCGCCGATCGCGGTGGCCGGGGAGATCACCGGCTTCGAGCCGGCCGAGTGGATGACCAACAAGCTCCGGGTCCAGACCGACCGCTGGAGCTGGTTCGCGATGGCCGCGGCGGAGATGGCGCTCGCCGACGCGGCCCTCAAGCCCGCCGACCACCTGCCGTTCCAGCTGTCGGTGGTCACCGCGGCGGGCTCGGGTGGCAATGAGTTCGGGCAGAAGGAGGAGCAGGCCCTGTGGGCCGACCACCCCAGCAAGGTGAGCACGTACCAGTCCATCGCCTGGTTCTACGCGGCCAGCACCGGCCAGCTCTCCATCCGGCACGGACTGACCGGCGGCTGCGGGGTCGTCTCGTCGGACGGCGCCGGCGGTCTCGACGCGCTCAAGCAGGCCTGGCGGCTGTTGCGGCGCGGCAGCCAGGCGGTGCTGGTCGGCGGCACCGAGGCCCCGCTGTCGCCGTTCGCGCTCACCTGCCAGTCAACATTGCATACGGTATATCGCGGGCAGGATCCAGATCGCGCCTACCGGCCGTTCAGCCCGGACGCCTCCGGGTTCGTGCCGGGGGAGGGCGGCGCGCTGATGGTGCTGGAGGAGCGTTCGCACGCCGCCATGCGCGGCGCCCGGATCTACGCCGAACTGCTCGGCCACGCCGCCACGCACGACGCCCACCACCACACCCTGCCCGCCCCGGACGGCGTCCAGCTGGCCCGGGCGGTCACCCTGGCACTCGCGCAGGCCGGACGGGCCCCGGAGGACGTGGACGTGGTCTTCGCCGACGGCGCCGGCCACCCCGACGGGGACGCCGCCGAGGCCGCCGCCCTGCGGAAGGTCTTCGGGTCCCGGCTGGCCGCACTGCCGGTCACCGTGCCGAAGTCGGCGGTCGGCCGGCTCACCTCCGGTGCCGGTGCGCTGGATGTGGCGGCCGCCGCGCTGGCGCTGCGCACCGGTTCGGTGCCGCCCACCGCCGGTGCCGACCCCGAGGCGGACGCCGAAGCGGCCCTGGAGCGGTACGGGATCCGCCTGGTCACCCGCCGGCTGCGGCCCGAGCGGCTGCGTACGGCGCTGGTGGTGGCTCGGGGGACGGGCGGCTTCAACAGCGCTGTTGTCCTGGGCGCATTCGTATAAAACGGGTTATATCCACCCAGAGAGTGAAAGAAAGTACCTCATGCATCGATAACCGTCACGTCCTTCCCTCTGACGCGTTTGAACTGGTGTCGGCGTCCGGAACTGACGCCGTCGAACTCAGAGGAGAAGAAAACCCATGCTGAAGAAGGCTCTCGCCTGCGCTTCGCTCGCCGTCGCCGCCACCGGTGCCGCGGGCGCCATCGCCCCGGCCGCTCAGGCTTCCGACACCTCGGGTGGCAACTACTCGGCGAACACCAACCTCCTTCCGCACCTCTGCCTCGACGTCAAGAACGTCGCCGACGGCATTGGCGGCGTCGGTGCCAACGTGCCGATCCTCAACAGCTTCGAGGGCCAGGAGTGCAACGAGAAGTCCAAGATCAACGGCGACCACAAGGGCCCGCTGTCGGACTTCATCGATGCCGGCGCCTACCAGCACTGACGCGTTCCCGCGAAGGTTCGCAGGCGCAGGCGCAGGCGCAGGTCCCGAGCCCGGCCCCCACGGCGATTCCGTGAGGGCCGGGTTTGTGTGTGTCGTGGCGCGGATCCGTATCGATCCCCCGGCCCGCGCTCCGGCCCCCGCTCCGGCCGAATTCCGGCCGCGCTCGGCGGCACTCGGACCGCGACAAGGCGGCCGCCCCGCTGCTGCGGGACGGCCGCCGGGGAACTCCCGTACTCAGTGCTGATAGGCGCCGATGTCGGCGAAGTCCGACAGCGGCGCCTTGTGGTCACCGTTGATCTTGGACTTCTCGTTGCACTGCTGGCCCTCGAAGCTGTTGGCGATGGGCACGTTGGCGCCGACGAGGCCAATGCCGTTGAGGACGTTCTTGACGTCGACGCAGGGGTGCGGGATGACGTTGATGTTCTGCGAGTAGTTGCCGCCGGAGGTGTCCGAGGCGTGGGCGGCGGGGGCGATGGCCGCGGCAGCGCCGGTGCCGGCGACAGCGGCGGCGGCGATGGCGAGTGCCTTCTTCAGCATGGTGCTTGTCTCCTGTGGTGTTCGGTGCCCGGATCAGGCGTTGACGCAGGTGTTGCCGATGGCGGGGTTCAACAGGGCGATCACGTTGATGCTGTTGCCGCAGATGTTGATCGGCACGTCGACCGGGACCTGGATGATGTTGCCGCTGGCGATACCGGGGGAGCCGGCGGCGATCGCCTGGGCCGAAGCGCCGTGCCCACCGTCGTGCCCACCGTCGTGGGCGACGGCGCCACCGGCGGTTCCGAGTACCGCGGCTCCCGCAGCGGCGGTCAGCACTGCGGCCTTCGTAAGACGCTTCACTAGCTGTTCCTTTCGTCCATCACGACTGATCCGTGCCTGGATCGCTCTGGTCAACGACGACTTTTCGCATGGGATGCGAGCCGTCACCCGGTTGGCCCTGGTGGGCGTGCACTGCGGGCGGCCCGGTTCGTTGGCACCGCAATGCCCGAGAATTCGGAAAGGAAGGCGATCCGTGAAGATCTCCACAGGGGCGGGCGCGGTCATCCTCGCGATGTGCGCGGGGGCCGCGTCGGCCTCGGGCGCGGCGGCTGCCGAGCATCCCGCCGCGGCGGACCGGGTGTCGCCGGCCGTGGCCGCGCTGGACTCCCAGGTGCGTGCGGTACCGGACCAGGTCAGTGACATCGTCCAGATGCCGAACACGGTGCGCACCCCGCCGCCGCGGCTGTCCGGGAAGGCCGGGGACCAGCGGCTGGACTTCGGGCCGTTCGGCATGCTGTCGGCGCAGGACACCCAGCCGGGGGCGATGGCCACCGGGGTGCTCGGCGGCGCGCTGCGCAGGGTGTCGCACGCGATCCCCGACTGAGCGGGGCCGGCCGGCGGGACGTCAGCATACGGAAGGCCGCCGGGGCATCGCCCCGGCGGCCTTCCGCGGTACGTCGGTACGGGGCTACTTGTGGTGGCCGCCGGAGGCGTTGACGCAGGTGTTGCCGATGGCGGGGTTCAACAGGGCGATCACGTTGATGCTGTTGCCGCAGATGTTGATCGGCACGTCGACCGGGACCTGGATGATGTTGCCGCTCACCACACCCGGGGAACCGACTGCCTTGGCGTCGGCCGACGCGCCGCCATTGTGGCCGCCGTGGGCCATGGCGCCACCGGCGCTGCCCATCACGGCGGCACCCGCCGCGAGGGTCAGCACAGCGGCCTGGGACAGACGCTTCACGAGTCGTTTCCTTTCGTCGGTCATGATCGGGGGATCGGGATGGTCAACGACCGGGATTTTCGCCGGATGCGCGCCGTCACCCGGTTGGCCCCCGGGGCCGCGCCGCCGGGCTCCGCGGCTGGTACCCAGAATCTGGGGGGCGATCAGATTCCTTCCTGACCAGGAGCCTTGACGATGCACAAGTCCCGTACGTTCTCGCGCTGGGCGGCCGCCGCGGCCGCCCTGGTCGCCGCGCTGCCCGGTGCCGCCCACGCGGTGGCACCGGCGCCCCAGGAGATCCCGGGAGCGGTCCCCGGGCAGTACATCGTCACCCTCGCCGCCGGCACGGCCCCCTCGGCCGTCGCCCGCCGGATCGGCGTCAAGCCGCTGTACGTGTACGGCAGCGCGCTGACCGGCTTCGCCGCGAAGTTCACCGCCGCCCAGCTTGCGCGGCTGCGCGCCACACCCGGCGTCGACGAGGTGGAGCAGGACACGGTGATCACCCTCCCGGAGAACGAGGGCGCTCCCTCGGACGACGACCTGGACCCCCGCGACCCACCCGACGCGGGCACCCCGAGCACCCCGGCCCCGGCGTCGGCCCCGCCGTCCGTCGCCCACGTCCCGCCGTCCGCCGCCCCGGCCCCGCCGTCCGCCGCCTCGCCGTCGGCTGCCCCGGCCCCGGCCCCGCCGTCCGCTGCTCCGCCGTCCGCCGCCCCCGCGTCCGCCGCTCCGGCTTCGCCGTCGGCCGCCTCGCCGTCCGGTGCTCCGCTGTCCGCCGCCCCCGCTCCGGCTTCGCCGTCCGCCGCCTCGCCGTCCGCCGCCCCCGCTCCGCAGGGCCCGCGGATGGGGGGCTTCGTGCCGTGGGGGCTGACCCGGATCAACCACCGCGCCCTGGACGGCACCGGCTTCGCGGTGAAGGCGACCGGGGCGAAGGTGAGCTCGTACATCGTCGACACCGGCATCGAGTACGGGCACCCGGACTTCGGCGGGCGGGCCGTCCCGGGCTACGACGCGATCCGCGACGGCCACCGCGGCGCCGACTGCAACGGGCACGGCACCCATGTGGCGGGGGTGGTCGGCGGCGGCTACACCGGGGTCGCCCGCAGGACCCGGCTGGTCTCCGTCCGGGTGTTCCCCTGTACGGCCCGGACCACGAACTCGGCGGTCGTGGCCGGCATCGACTGGGTGGCCGGGCACGCGGTGAAGCCGGCCGTCGCCGACATCTCGGTGTCCGGCCGCTGGTCGCCGGTGAGCAACCGGGCGGTCGAGGGACTGAGCAGGGCCGGGGTCTTCCCGGTGGTCGCGGCGGGCAACGGCGACGTCAACGCCTGCTTCGTCTCCCCGGCCAGTTCGCCGCGGGCGTTCACCGTCGCCGCCATCGACGACACCGACCACCGGGCCTGGTTCAGCGACTGGGGCCCCTGCGTGGACATCCACGCGCCTGGCACCGACATCACCTCGGCGTACCTCAACGGCACCTTCCGCACCATGGACGGCACCGCGGAGGCCGCGTCGCACGTGGCCGGAATCGCGGCGCTCTACAAGGACACCCACGGCGACACCGACTTCGCCACCCTGTCCGCCTGGCTGTCGGGCAACGCCACCCGCAACGTCCCCATCGACGGCGGATACGGCACGGCCCGGCTGTCCGCCTTCACCAACGGCCTCTGACGCCGGGCCCGGCACCTGGCCCGGCACCTGGGTCCGGCACCGGTCGCCGGGCCTCCTCACCCGAACAGCCGCTGTTGACGTGCCGTCAGTTGCGGGCTGTGTGACGGTAAATCACATGCGTATCAAACGAACCCTGAAAGGAACGATCACCGGACTGGCGGGAGCGGTCGTGCTGCTCACGTCCGGCCCTGCGACGGCGCCGGCCGCCGCGGACAGCGGACCCGACGCGGCGGCCACGGCCGCCGGGTCCTCGCCGTTCTGGGTCAATCCCGACTCCCGGGCCGCCCGCCAGGCCGAGGCGTGGGAGTCGCGGGGCAGGGAGCAGGACGCCGCGCTGCTGCGCCGGATCGCCGACCAGCCGTCGGCGACCTGGGTGGGGGACCAGGACCCCGAGGACGAGGTACGCCGGATCACCGTCGCCGCCGCCTACGAGGACCGCGTCCCGGTCATCGCCGCGTACGACATCCCGCACCGCGACTGCGGCTACTACTCGGCGGGCGGTGCCCCCAGCTCGTACGCCTACCGGCAGTGGATCCGGCAGCTCGCCGCGGGCATCCAGGACCGCAGGGCGCTGATCGTGCTCGAACCGGACGCCGTCGCCCAGCTCGTCGTCGGCTGCGCCGGCGCCGAGCTCGAAGGCAACCGGCTCGAACTCATCGGGGAGGCGATCAGGACGCTCAAGGCGCTGCCGCGTACGAAGGTCTACCTCGACGCCGGCAACGCCGGATGGATCCCCGACCAGAAGGGGCTGGTCGAGGCCCTCTGGCAGGCCGGGGTCTGGGACGCGGACGGCTTCGCGCTCAATGTCTCCAACTTCCAGACCACGCGGGTCAGCAAGGCCTACGGGGACAAGCTCTCCGCGAGCCTGGGAGGTGTCCACTACATCATCGACACCAGCCGCAACGGCAACGGCCCATGGCAGGCCCAGGGCGACTCCGAGACCTGGTGCAACCCGCCCCACCGGGCGCTCGGCCAGGTCCCCACCACCGCCACCGGCAGCCCCCTGGTCGACGCCTACCTCTGGGTCAAGCGCCCCGGCGAGTCCGACGGCGCCTGCCGAGGCGCCCCGGCCGCCGGCCACTGGTGGTCCTCGTACGCCCTGGACCTCGCCCGCACCGCCACGCAGGCGGTCCTGGCGGGCCTCGGTCAGTAGCGAACCGGGCACCGCACCCGCGCCGTACCGCGGTACGGCGAAGCCCCGGTCCACCGGACCGGGGCTTCGCCGCAGCCGCGCCGTGCCGCACCGTAACGGGGGCCCGGCTCAGCGCACGTGGACCCACTGGGCCCTGGACGGAGTGCCGTGCGCGTCGGTGACGAAGAGCATGTACCAGCCGCTGGGCACGAGGGTGGGGTCGTCGGGGATGGTCACGGACACCGCGCCGGCCCTGCGGTGCGGCGTCAGTTCGATGGAGCGCTGCTCGACGTCCGTGGCGTGGGTGACCGCGCTGGGCCGCATGAGGCGGATCCTGGCCGGACGGGCCGGGTCGGAGACGTCGAGGGTGGCGGACTCGCCGCGGGCCAGGTCGAGGGGGCGGCCGGCGAGCCGCGGGCGGTGGGACTGGTCGCCGTAGAGATACGGGGGCGTGAAGACCTCGATGCGCTGCTCGAAGACGCCGGGCTGGGTGTCGTCCTTGTCGGCGAACAGCGGGTTGGAGCCGAAGACGGCGATGCGCCCGTCGGGCAGGAGCAGGGCCTCGGAGTGGTAGTCGCGGCCGACGGTGGGGGCGGCGGCGGGCGTGAAGGCGTTGGTGGTGGGGTCGTAGAACTGGGCCTTGAGGATGTCGCTGGCGCGCTTGCCCCGGTAGTCGGCGGATCCGCCGGTGGTGAAGACGTTGTCGTCGGGGGTGAGGACGGCGTTGAGGTAGCGGGTGCCCTCGGGGAGGTCGGGGCCGGGTCGGTAGCGCGGCTTGTCGGCCTTGAGGTCGACCAGGGCGGTACGGGGGGTGGCCCGGTGGGACTCGCCGACGCCGCCGCCGCCGAGCAGCATGAAGCGCTGGCGCTGGGCGGGGGGCAGCAGGACGGAGGCGGCGGTCTCGGTCTGGTCGGCCCTGGTCAGGCCCGGGACCGCGGTGAAGGTGTTCTTCGCCAGGTTCCAGATGCCGGGGACACGCCCCTGGTCGGCGGGGCCGTAGCCGGCGTTGGCGCCGGAGTAGAACAGGTCGCCGCCCTGGGTGAGGAACAGGGCCGGGTAGGTGGGGAAGTAGCGGTCGGGGCCCTTGGACCAGGTGCGGGTCCGGGGGTCGAAGATCTCGTTCTTGCCGGGGATGATCTCGCCCATGTCGTCGAGGCCGGAGACGGCGAGCACCCGGCCGTCCTTGAGCGTGACGAGCGTCGGGTACCAGCGGGCCTCCGCCATGGCGTCGACCTGGATGTAGCGCTCGGCGACCGGATCGAACTCATAGGCCTCGCGCAGTCCCTGGAAGTCCTTCTTGTCCAGGCCGAGTTTGGTGGCCAGCCCGTACAGGTTGTCCTTGTCCTTGCCGGTGAGGCCGGTGATCTCGTACTGGTCGGCGGTGTTGCTGATGCCCTTCTCGCCCCGGACGGTCGACTCGACGTAGACCCGGGCCTGGCTGGCGGTGACCTTGACGTCGGTCCGGTACCGGACGACGGTGCGGGTCACCGTCCGGGTCACGGTCCGCGTCCTGGCGTGGTGGTGCCTGGCCCTGTGCCTGGTCTTCCTTCTGCCCGCGGCCTTCCCGGCCTTCGCCTTGACCTTGACCTTGACCTTCACCTTGACCTTCACCTTGACCCTGAACTCCGTCGTGGTGACCGTCTTGGCGGCGCGCGGCACCAGCAGGTCGAACAGCGACCGGTACTTCAGGCCCGACGCGCCCCGGAAGACGGTGCCCTTGGGGAAGAAGTGGGGCCGGTCGGGGTCCTCGTTCTTGATCAGCATGGCGCCGCCGGCCCGGGTGACGTCGCCGGTGAGCTTCTCGTAGCGGGCGGTTCCGCCGGCCACCAGCAGCTTGCCGTCGGGGAGTTGGGCGTGGCCGGAGCAGAACATGTCCTTGGGGGTGTCGATCTCCTTGAAGGTGTTGTCGGCCGGGTTCCACAGGACGCTCTGGAACTTCCCCGCGTTGAAGTTGCGCTGGTCGTTGCCGGAGCCCGCGATCAGCAGCACCTTGCCGGTGTGCAGCAGGGCGGCGTGGATGGCGTTGATCCGGAACTGACGGGGCACGTCGACCAGGTCCCAGTGGCCGTAGGCCGCCATGTAACCCGGCTGGTTGATCTTGTAGTGGTGGTAGGCGCGCTCGGCGAATCCGACCGCCGCCGGGGCGTTCAGCCCGGCCAGGGCGACGAGTGCGGTGGCGCCGAGCGCCGTCTTGCGGAGCTGCGGACTGGGGCGGTACCTCACGGGGGGCTTCCTTTACGGACCTCTGCGGACCTCTAACGGCGTTGCGCGGGGCGGTGCTGGTCGAGCGGATGGGACGGGGAGGCCGGCTTCCCCCGGCGGCGGGCGCGGATCCGCTCGCGCACCTCGCCGGCCTGCCATGCCACGACGGGGGCGAGGGCGATGGCCAGGGCCAGCGCCGCCCAGCTGCGCATCGCCACATGGGTGTGGCCCAGGAAGAAGGAAGCGACGAAGGAGCCGCCGAAGACCGCGGCCCAGAAGAGGTGGATCCTGAATGTGGCGAGCCGGTCCGGGCTGGCCGAGTCGCCCTTCGGGGTGACCACGAAGCCGGAGCGGCGGCGCAGCACGGCCTCGGCGAACGAGCGGGTGTAGAGCGGGGCCGACAGTGCCGACATCACCATGCCGGCCGCCCCGGAGGAGCCCTCTGGCTCGTGCGGGCTGACGTTGTGCCGCCGGTTCCACAGGTAGAGGCCGATCTGGAGCGCGGCGGCGTCGCTGTAGAGCATCAGCCAGACCGACGACTCGATGTGCACCCCCGAGGCCCCCAGGACCAGGAAGAGGGTGCAGGACAGGGCTCCGAGCATCCAGTTGACGGCGGACATCGGGTAGTACGTGACCAGCAACGAGTAGTTGAGCAGCGGGCCCGGGGAAAGGGTGAACGGGGCCTTCCAGAACTGCTTGAGCACGGTCTCGTAGGTGCCGCGGCTCCAGCGCAGCTGCTGGGTGAAGAAGTCGGTCCAGGACGAGGGGCCCTCGCCGACGGCCAGGACGTCCGGGGTGTAGACCGAGCGCCATTTGCGGCCGGTCGCGAGGTTGCGGGTGCCGTGGATCTCCAGGCCGGTGGCCATGTCCTCGGTGATGGAGTCGTACAGGCCGCCGATCTGCTTGAGGACGCTGACCCGCACGGCGTTGTTGGTGCCGACGAACATGGGCGAGCCGTAGGCGTTCCCGGCCCGCTGGATGAGGGCGTGGAAAAGGAACTGCTGGCTCTCCGCGGCCTTGGTGACGGGGGTGTCGTAGTTGCCGTAGACCTGGGGGCCGACGACGAAGGCGATGTCGGGGTCGCGGAAGTAACCGAGCATGCGTTCAAGGAAGTTGGGGAGCGGGACGTGGTCGGTGTCGACGCAGGCCATGAAGTCGTAGTCGTCGCCGTGGGCGTCGAGCCAGGCGTTGTAGTTGCCGTGCTTGGTCCGGGCCCGGAACCCGCCGGTGGGCTGGTTCCACTTCTCGACGCCCTTGCGGCTGAAGTGCCGTACTCCCAGGCCCTCGCACAGCCGCCGGGCGTCGGGGTCGTCGCCCTCGTCGAGCAGCCAGATGTCCAGCGGGCCGTCGTGCCGCACGCCCACCGCGCCCCCCAGGGTGCGGGCGACCATCTCCAGCGGCTCGGAGCGGGGGACGTAGCTGGTCAGGAAGGCCACCCGGGTGCCGCCTTCGGGGATGACCGGCACCGGGTCGCACGCGACCAGGGTGGCGTGCGCGTTGGAGACGACGGTGACCACCCGGAAGAGCTCGATGAGCCCGATGGACACCAGCATCACCGTGTCGGCGACGTTCGCCCAGGGCGCCACGTAGCTGCGGTGCACCCAGTGTTGCGGCTGCATCAGCCAGAGCAGCAGGACGACGGAGACCAGAGGGGCGGCCGAGAGCAGCAGCGCGGTACGGACCTTGTGCGGGCCCTCGGCGAGCAGGCTGCGGTACTGGACGCGGTAGGTCCCGTTCTCGCCGGGCTCACACTCGGTCAGTGGGCCCGCGAGTTCGCTGAACCGCTGGTAGTCGTACGAGGGCGCGGAACCGGCCCCCGTCCAGGCGGCGCTTGAGGCCGCCGACGCGGGGGCCGGCACGATCGTGGGCTGGTGGTCGGTGGTCGGCCGGGTGCTGCTCGGCGTGATCGTCACGACACCCCCGTAGGCGTAGTGATGGGAAAGTTCTGGAATTTGACAGAATGGGGTGATTACTTGAGCGGCGTACAGAAGCTAACAAAAGGGTCTTATTATGTAACGGACAGGCAGATCTTCGGCGTGGCGTGTGAGTGTCCGAACCATTGCTGAGCGGAGCCGACGGCGGTTACGCTTTGTTCGCGATACCGATCAACTTCCGGGATCTCGAACATTTCAAGCATCCGGATCACTCGAACACGTAGTCGGAGAGAGCAGAGATGGGACGCCTGGTACCCGCCGTGACCCGAGCCCTGGACATCCTGGAGCTCTTTCTCGAAGGCGACGGCACCCTGTCCGCGCCCGAGATCACCCGCAAGCTCGATCTGCCGCGCACCACCGTGCACGAACTCGTCACCACGCTCGCCGCCCGCAACTATCTCGTGCCGCTGCCCGGACAGCCCGGCCGCTACCGGCTCGGAGTGCGCCCGTACCAGCTCGGCAGCCGCTACGCCGAGCACCTCGACCTCGCCGCCGAGGGGCAGCAGGTGGCCCGCTCGGTCGCCGAGACCTGCGACGAGACCGTGCACGTCGCGATCCTCGAAGGCACCGACGTCATCTACATCGCCAAGGTCGACAGCACCCACGCGGTGCGCATGGTCTCCGCCGCCGGACGCCGGCTGCCCGCCCACTGCACCTCGGTCGGCAAGATGCTGCTCGCCTCACTGCGGCCCGACGCCCTCGACGCCCGGCTCCCCGAGGACCGGCCGCTGGCCGCGATGACCCCGCACAGCATCACCTCGCCGCACGAGCTGCGCCGCCAGCTCGCCGGCATCCGCGAGCGCGGCATCGCGGTCGAACAGCGCGAGTCCAACCCCGACGTGACCTGTGTCGCCGCGCCGGTGAGGGACTCGGGCGGCCAGGTCGTGGCCGCGCTCAGCATCTCCGTACCGATGATCCGCTGGAGTCAGGAACGGCAGACCGAGCTGGAGGAGCTGGCGGCCAAGGGCGCCGCCGAGCTCTCCGAGCGGCTCGGACACCGGGGGCGTGCGCTGTGACCCGGGTCGACCTGGCCTTCCGCGCCCATGCCCTGCTCGGTGAGGGTCCCGGCTGGGACCCCGTCAGCGCCCGGCTGATCTGGGTGGACATCCTCGGCGCGCGGATCCACTGGTACGACCCCGCCACCGGCGGGGAGTCCGTGCTCGCCACCGAACAGCACGTCGGCGCCGCCAGGCCCCGGGCCGGCGGCGGCGTCGTGGCCAACCTCCGCGACGGCATCGGGCTCTACGACGCCGACGGCGCCTTCCGCTGGCTGCACCGCGAGCCGGTCCCGGGGCGGCGGGCCAACGACGCGGCCGTGGACGCCACCGGCACCCTGTGGGCCGGCACCATGCGTTACGACGAGGCCCCCGGCGGCGGCAGCCTCAGCCGGATCTCCCCGGACGGCGCCGTGGTCCCGGTGCTGGACGACGTCGCCGTCAGCAACGGCACCGACTGGAGCCCCGACGGCACGCTGATGTACTACGTGGACAGCCCCACCCGGCGTATCGACGTCTTCGACGCGGACCCCGCGACCGGCGACATACGCCGGCGCCGCACCTTCGCCACTGTCGAGGACGGCGCCGGCTTCCCCGACGGCCTCACGGTGGACGCCGAGGGCTGCGTCTGGGTCGCCCTGTGGGACGGCTCGGCGGTCCGCCGCTACACGCCCGACGGCAGGCTCGACCGGGTCGTACCGGTGCCGGCCGCCCGGCCGACCGCGTGCGCCTTCGGCGGGCCGCGGCTCACCGACCTCTACATCACGACCGCGACGATCGGACTCGGTGCCCCGGCCCTGGCCGGGGCACCGCTCGCCGGTTCGGTGCTGGTACTGCCCGACGCGGGACAGGGCATGCCGGATGTGCCATTTGCGGGCTGACGGGGGCTAGGACCCTTTTGGTCGCGGCCACACGACATCCTCACCGGATCGTGAGCAACTCTCAGTCATCCCCCGCCGGGCGGTCCCATAGTCTGCCCGGACGATGGACGACTACTGCTCCGCCTGCCAGCGGCACATCAACGGCGCCCTGTCATGCCCGGGCTGCGGCACGCCCGCCGAGGAACTCGGCGGCGCGGCGGCCGGCGACCTGCCTACGGCCGGCACCACCGCCGTGGCCGCCGACGCGACCGAGGGCCGGGCGGCCCGGCGCCGCGCCGAGCAGCAGCGGGGCGGCGAGCAGTCGCGGGGCGGCGGCCGTTCGTCGCGTGGCTCGCGCCGCGCCAAGGGCCGCAGCCGGTCCCGGCTGATCGTCGGCACGCTCGTCGGCGCGGGCATCGTCCTGGTCGGGGTGAGTGTCGCGGAGCTGCCCATCGCCAGTTATGTCAGCGGTGCCGACACCGATTCCGCGGCGAACGACTCCGGCGCCTCGGCCGCGGGCGGCGACGACGGCGCCTCGCCGGACGCGTCCGGCTCCGCCGGGCACGGGACGTCGGCCGACCCGGTCGCCGACGCGTCGGCCTCGGCGTTCGCCCGCGGCGGTAAGAAGAAGTCCAAGGCCTCCGCGGAGGCCTCCGCCCCGGCCTCCCCCTCGGCCACGGTCACCGTCTCGGGCGGCGTCAGCGCCGACCCCGCCACCAGCCCGGCCGCCACCGCGGGATCGGGTGGCTCGGGTTCCAGCGCGGCCTCCGACCCCACGTCGGCCGCCCCGACCGCGTCCACGGCCGCCCCGGACCCGACCGAGAGCTGCACCCAGTTCCTGTGGTGGTGCAGCTAGCGCCGCATCAGGCAACGTTCGCCTTGTTATGTCCGGCGGTGTCAGCTCGTGCCGAGTGGTTCGGTCTGCTCAGTGTCGAGCTGGTGGTCGGCCCAGATGTAGCTTTCGGGAAGCAGGCCGGTGATGGAGACGGTCCGGAGGCGGTCGCCTGCCCCGACGATGACCTTCAGGGCCGGGAAGTAGTCGACAAGCACCTGGCGACACCGTCCGCACGGGGGAACGACCCCCCGGTCGCGGTCGCCCACGGCGACGATCGTGTCCAGCTCGTAGGCGCCCTGGGAGGCTGCCGTACCGAGGAGAACCAGCTCGGCGCAGGGGCCGCCGGTGAAGTGGTAGGCGTTCACGGCGGTGACGATCCGGCCGTCCCGGGCACGGGCCGCGGCCGCCATGGTGTGGTTGTCGCCCCGGCAGCGAGTGCGCGCGACGTGGGCCGCGGCCTGGATGAGTTCGTGGTCGACGTGGTGGGTCTGCGTGGTCATCTTCTCCGCCTTCGTCAGGTGTCAGGCGACGTTGACCCGCGTGACGACGGTGCGCAAGCGAATATCGGCCGTGTGCCTGTTCCACCAGATGACGCAGCGGCGGATCATGCTGCCCCGCTCTTTGTGGCCGGCGCGGTCGGTGCCGTCGAGGGTGAAGCAGCGCAGGGCGGTGAACCGGGCCTCGATGCGGTTCAGCCACGAGGAGCCGGTGATCTTTGCCACGGGCATGCCCTGCGTGGACAGCGGCACCGTCCGGGCCCGCCGCCAGGTCACCACCGACCCGGTGCCCCTGCGTTTTCAGCTCAGGTACGCGTTCTTGGCGGCCATGACCGCCTTGGCGCTGTTCCAGCCGATCACGCCCACCGGTTGTCCGTCCTTCTCGGCGAGCATGACGAACTTGCGAGACTCGGCGGTGCCCTCGATCAGCCGGAAATCGGCGTCCGCGGGGAGCGAACCGAACACCTGCATCCTGATGTCGTACTGGTCCGTCCAGAAGTACGGAACCGGCTGATAGCTGTCCTGGGTGCCGGTGATGTCGGCTGCCACGAATCCGGCCTGCTGCACGGCGTTGGTCCGGTTCTCCAGACGGATGCCGTCGCCGGTGCTGCCGTTGGACCAGCGGGCCACGTCTCCGACCGCGTGGACGCCGGCCCCCGCACGGCCGCGTTCGTCGCAGACGATGCCGTTGCTCAGGGTCAGTCCGCTGCCGATGAGCCACTCGGTCGCGGGGGTGGAGCCGATGGTCACCACGACCACGTCCGCGGGAATGGTCCCGCCTCCGTCGAGGGCCACCGCGGTGACCCGCCCGTTGTCGTCGGTCAGACCGGTGGTGCCGCTTCCCATGATCATCCGGACGCCCTGTCCGGCGTGGAGCCCGGACAGCAACCGGCCGACATCCGCACCCGTCTGACGGAGCATCGGAACCGGTGACGGATCGATCAACGAGACGTGCAGACCCATCTGCCGTGCCGTCGCCGCGATCTCGCATCCCAGGACACCCGCACCGACGACCACGACGTTGCGGGCGGTGAGCAGTTCCGCGCGGAGCGCGAAGCAGTCCTCCAGGGTGCGCAGCACCCTCACTCCGCGCAGGGAGTCCGCACCGGGCAGCGTGCGCGGCATCAGCCCCGTAGCCAGCACGAGTCGGCGGTAGCCGAGGCTTCGGCCGTCGTCGAGCGCGACCGTGTGGGCTTCCACATCGAGGCGCACCGCTCGACGGCCCAGCAGGAATTCGGCGTCCAGCGCGTCCAGTTCCCGCTGACCGCGAAGGCGTATCCGTTCCTCGTCCCAGGCGCCGGAGAGGACCTTCTTGGAGAGCGGAGGCCGGTCGTAGGGCAGGTGTGTCTCCGCCCCCACGACCTGGACAGTGCCGCGGAAGCCCCTCGCGCGCAGCGCCTCCACAGTCGTGAGTCCGCCGACCGAAGCACCGACCACCAGAACGTCAGCCGTCATGAGGGCAGCGACTCTGCCAGCCGGATCGCGGCGGCGGGGCAGATCGTCGCGGCCGTGCGCACCCGGTCGAACTCCGCAACCGGAGGATTCTCCTGAAGCAGGATCACGACACCGTCGTCGTCCCGCTGGTCGAAGACCTCAGGTGCCGCCACGACACACTGGCCGGCGGCAACGCACTTGTCTTCCTCAACCGTGACAATCATGAACTGTTCTCCGAAATACTTGAGTCGAGAAATGCCTGGGGGTGACGCGCGGCGGGCGCGCCGCATCTGCCCGGGGCCCGCCGCGCGGAGAGTTCACCAGGCGACAGGCAGGGCATCCAGGGCGTAGACGTTCGGTCCGAAGCGGTGGAAGGACAGCTCCTCGGCCGGCACCGCGAGGCGCAGGCCGGGGAACCGGCGGAAGAGGGGGATCAGGGCCATCTGCAGTTCCGTGCGGGCCAGGTGCTGTCCCGGGCACTGGTGAATCCCGGACCCGAAGGTCATGACCTGGATCGGCTCGCGGGTCAGATCGAGGGTGTTCGGGTCTCCTGAGACGACCTCCGGGTCGCGGTTCGCGTTCAGCGGCGAGGCGACGACCCACTCGCCGGCCTTCACGGTGTATCCGCCGATGGTGACGTCCTCGGTCGCCATGCGCGGGAAGCCACCCGCGACGCTCATGTAGCGGAGCAGCTCCTCCGCGGCGTCAGCCACGGAGTTGGCGTCGTCGAGCAGGACCGCGAGCTGCTCGGGCTGCTGCATCAGTGCCAGAGCGCTCAGTGCGATCGTCGACGCGGACGTCTCGTGGCCCGCGAGGACCAGTGCGCCGACCATGCCGACGATCTCGTCGTCGCTGACCTCGCCGTGGCGCTGTTCCACCAGCGCGCCGATCAGGCCGTCGGTCGGGCTCTTGTGGTTCTGGGCCACCAGGCCGCCGACGTAGTCGTTCAGCCGCATGAAGTTCTTGAACGCCTCCTCGGGCGGCAGCGAGAGGTTGACGATCCCCGCGCACAGCCGGTCGAAGTCCCGGTGCTCGGCACTGGGGATGCCCAGAATCTCGCCGATCACGATGGAGGGCAGAGGAAGGGCGTAGGCCTTGAACAGATCGACACCCGGCCCGGCTTCCTCCACCTCGTCCAGGAGCTCGGAGATGACGCTCTCGATCCTGGGCCGCAGCTGCGCGACGCGCTTGGGAGTGAAGGAGCCCGCGACCATACGGCGCAGCCGGGCGTGCTCCGTGCCGTGGAAGCGCGGGAAGAAGCCCGGTTGCGAGGCCATGGCCCCATCCGGCACGGGGATGAAGCTGTGGTCGAGGCGGGGGTCGTTGTACAGAGCCCGTACGTCGGCGTAACGGTGGAACGTCAGGACCTCGACCTCGCCGTGCTCCCGCTCGAACACTGTGACCCGGGTGGGTTCCTCGCGCCGGGCCATCTCCGCGAGTCGCTCGGAAGGATCGAACGGACAGCGGGCATCACGGTCCGTCACGACGAACCCGCGCGTCGGTTGTTCGGTCATGTTGAGCTCCAAGGAAGAGATGGAACATAAGCGTGAAGACGCCCCGGCCCCCTCGGCCGCAGCCGGAATCGCGCGTCGGCGGTGTGCGGGGCAGGAGCCGATCCCGCCGCCCCTTGCATGGAAGTCGCAGGTGAGGCGTGGTCGGGCGAATGTCGGCGCCACGAAGGATCCAACATCAATTTAATTGACCAGTCAAGCGTTCCGGTCGCCGCGCTCCTTCCAGGGCATCCGCCTCGGATCTCGATTGTTCAGACCATGGCTCCTTGACGGGTCGTGGCGTTCCGGGGTGTACTTCAGGCCGACGATCATCTAGTTGACGGGTGAAGTATCTGCCTCTTCTGCGGGCGCTGCAGGCAGTGCCCCGGCGGTCGTCGTGGCCAGGGCCCCTCCGGCCCCTGGATCTCCTGGCGTCTACGCAGGCGACCCGTCGACGAGCAGCCCTTTCCCGCACGATGAGGTGTCGGAGGAGGCTTCGGGGAAGGACGGGGCGACGCGGAAGGCGGTCGAGTGCAGCGGAGCACGGGTGTGGACAGTCCCCGTCTTGTCGGACGGGACGCCGAACTGCGCCGCCTGACGGACGCGCTGGAACAACTGCCCACGCTGATAATGGTGGAGGGCGAAGCCGGACTCGGTAAGAGCCGATTGGTGCGAGAGGCCCTGTCGGCGCTCGCCCTCAAAGGATCGCGTTCGCTGGTGGCGGTCTGCCCGCCGTTCCGTGAGGCACTGACCCTGGGGCCGATCGTCGACGCTGCCCGGCAGGCCGCGTCGAGTGGAACCGGGGTAGCCGGTCTCGGGCTCTCGGCACTGGCCGGCACGCTGCGACCGCTGTTCCCCGAATGGACCCACGACCTGCCGCCCGCCCCACAACCACTGGCCGACGCAGGTGCCGCCCGGCACCGCCTGATCCGGGCCTTCGCCGAACTCCTCGACCGCCTCGGCATCGAGATCCTGGTGGTCGAGGACGTGCACTGGGCGGACGAGGCGACGCTGGAGCTGCTTCTGTTCCTCGCCTCGCGGCAGCCACTGGTGCTCAGCCTGGTGCTGACGTACCGCCCTGAAGAGGTGAGCGCCGACTCCCTGTTGCTCCGCCTCTCCTCCCGGGTTCCGACAGGCACGGGGGGCAGCCCTACGCGCATCAGCCTCGGGGGACTCGCGGTGGCAGACACCGCGGGGCTGGTGTCCTCGATGCTGGACGACGAGCATGTCTCCACCGAGTTCGCCGCATTCCTGCACGAACGGACCGCGGGAGTGCCGCTCGTACTGGAGGAGTGCGTCCGCCTGATGTGGGACCGGGCAGACCTCGTCCAGCGGGACGGCGAGTGGGTGCGGCGTACCCTCGACGAGATCGCCGTGCCTCCGACGATCCGGGACGCCGTCACCGAACGGGTGGCCCGGCTCGGGGCCGACGCCCAGCGGGTACTGCTGGCAGCCGCCGTCCTGGGCGATCCGTCGGACGAGCGAACGCTTGGGGAGGTCAGCGGACTGACCGGGTCCGAGAGTTCCGTGATCGACCCGGTGGCCGAAGCCGCAGTCTCCGACGCGGTGCGCAGCGGCCTGCTCGTCGAGGACAGCTCGGGCCCGGGCCGGATCGCCTTCCGGCACGCTCTCGCCGCGCGAGCGGTGTCCGACCGGGCGGCACCCTCCGAAAGGCGCGCCGCCCATCGGCGCGCCGCCGCATTCCTGGAGACCGTGCGGCCCCGACCGATCGGCAGACTCGCCCATCACTTCCGGGAGAGCGGCGAGACAGCCCGGTGGTGCGAGTACACCGAACAGGCGGCAGACGTAGCCCTCGTCTCCGGCGACCACCTCACAGCCGTCACCCTTCTGCACGAACTGATCACGGAACCCCGGCTCTCCGCGGATGCGGTCGCTCCGCTGGTGCGGAAGATGCCCTTCCTGGCGTTCACCGGATACGCCCGGCGTGCGGACGTCATCGTCGCTCTACGTGCCGTCCTGGAGACGGACCGGCTCAGTGCGCGTGACCGTGCCGATGTGCGCGGCCAGCTCGGTCGTGTCCTGTTCAGCCTCGGTGACTACGCGGCTGCCGCAGCCGAATTGGAGCTGGCCATACCCGACCTCGGCGAGGGTACGTTCGCCGACGCCTGGGCGATGACCGTGCTCGGACTGCCGTGGGCCGGGACGTGGCCGGCCTCCACCCACCTGCGCTGGCTGGAGCGTGCCCGGCGATTCGCCGCGGGTTCCGAACTCGTCCCGCACGAACGGATGATCCTGCTGGTCAACCGTGTGACCGCGCTGCTCGAACTCGGGGAGGAGTCGGGCTGGACCCTCGCCGGGGAACTCGGTGAGGACGAGTCGACGCCGCAACTCGCGGTCGAACGCGCTCGTACCGAGCTGAACATCGGCGACGCGGCGATGCGTTGGGGCCGGTACGCGGAGGCCCGGGTCCGCCTGAACAGGGCCGTCGGCATCGCGGAACGGCACGGCTACCAGGTGATCCGGAACATGGCGACGGTGACGCTGCTGCGTCTCGACTACCTCACCGGCACGGGGCACGGGCTGGCCGAGAGGGCCGAGGAGTGTGCGGACGCCGCCGACATGCCCGTGTGCCGGCTGGAGGCGCTGCTGGTGGGGGCCCAGTTGAGACTGGCGACAGCGGGCGGCGACGAGCAGTTCGATGAACTGCTGCGGACGCTTCGGGAGGAGAGCAAGCGTCGCGGCATCATCGCCCTGTGGCTGGAGTCCGCCGCGGCGCACGCACGCCTGCGGCTCGCCGCGGGTGACGCCGAGGAGGCGCTCGCGCTGACCAGTGATCCCGTGCGGCTGCTCATGGACAAGAACATATGGATATGGGCGACGGAGATCGCGCCAGTGCGGGTGGCAGCGCTGACGGCGGCCGACCGGCAGACCGAGGCGGAGCGCCTCGTCGCCGCCTTTGAGGAGGGGCTGCGCGGGCGCTGCGCCCCCGCGGCGCAGTCGGCGCTGGAGGAGTGCCGGGCGGTGAGCGCCGAAGGGCGGGGGGAGTTCGAGGCGGCGGCCCGCGCCTGGGATCTCGCGGCGCTGGCGTGGGCGCAGTTGCCGAGGCCTCACGAGGAGGCGCGGGCACGGGAGGGGGTCGAGCGCTGCACGCGCGCCGCGCGCGGGGTCGGCGGCCGGCGCGGATACGGGAGCCGGCTGTCGCCACGGGAGTCGGAGGTCGTGCGACTGGTGCTGCGAGGAATGACGAACCGGCAGATCGCAGTTGAGCTGTCGAGGTCCCCGAGCACCGTCGGGGTGCAGTTGAAGTCGGCCATGCGCAAGTACGGGGTGGGGTCCCGGACGGCGCTGGCGGTGTGCGTCACGCAGGCGGGAATCGACTGAGACGCCCGGTCATGTCCGTCCCGGGCCGACCATTCTTTAACCCATCTGCCCAATCGAAACCGCCTGTTCACGCGACCCATACTCGTCGGGCGAACTGCGTCCACCTGTGGCGCAGCGGCGGAGGGTGTCCATGAGCGGTGCAGACGAACGGAGCTCGTGCGGGCACGAGCGGCCCGGCGACGAACACGACGAGGCCGAGGGCACGGGCGGAGAAGACACCGACCGCGAGGAGCCTTCCGGCTACGTACCGCTCTGACTTCTCCCACCCCGAACGAAGGGTTGCCTGTCCATGATGAGACGCGAGCGCTTGCGCGCTCCGGTTTCGTTCCTCATAGCCGCCTGCCTTGCCGCGTTCACCGGGGCGCAGACCTCCGCCGTCGCCGGCACGCCGACGGCTGCGGCGCAGCGGAGCGGCACGCCGAGCTCCGCGGCGACCTCAGGCCCGGGCGCCACGCTGTCCTCCCAACTGGCGTCCGCGCAGGCACACAAGGGCCGGCCCGCCACGAAGCCGACCGGGAACACCGACCGTGTGAGCGCGACGTGCGATACCCCCAAGTCGAAGTCCGAGGCGCGGTGCTTCGCGCTGCGGGTCAACGGCGTCGAGGGTGGCAAGGGCGTCCGGGCCGCTGCCACGCCCCGTGGCAAGTCGCCCGCCGACCTGCTCAGCGCCTACAACCTGCCGAAGGACGGAGGCGCTGGTGCGACGATCGCCATCGTCGACGCCTACGACAATCCGAACGCCGCCGCGGACCTTGCGGTGTACCGGGAGCAGTTCGGCCTGCCGCCGCTGAGGCCCGGTCAGTTCATCAAGGTCAATCAGCGTGGTCTCCAGGGCGACTACCCCCCGGCCCAGGAAGGCTGGGCGGCTGAGATCTCGCTCGATCTCGACATGGTGTCGGCCGTCGCTCCCAACGCGGACATCATCCTGGTCGAGGCCGACAGCGCCACCATGAACCAGCTTGGTGCCGGAGTGAACGAAGCAGTCGCGCTGGGTGCGAGCTATGTGTCGAACAGCTACGGATCCGCGTACTCGGCCGCGCCCGAAAGCGGTGAGTGGCCGACGGACCTGCAGAACGCGCAGCGGTACTACGACCATCCCGGTGTCGCGGTCGTCGCCAGCAGCGGCGACTCGAACTACGGCGTCAGCTTCCCCGCGGCCTCGCCCCACGTCACCGCCCGTCGGTGGCACGTCACTGGTACGCGATGCGGACACGGCGCGCGGCTGGAGCGAATCGGTGTGGAACAGCCTCGGCGGCGGTCCCGGGTCCGGCTGTTCGCTGGCCCAACCGAAGCCCTCGTTCCAGAAGGACACCGGCTGCGCCCAGCGCACCGTCGCCGACGTGTCGGCGGTCGCCGATCCCGTCACCGGTGTCGCGGTGTACGACACGTACGGCTCCACCTACGGCACCGGCTGGGGACAGTACGGCGGCACCAGCGCTTCGGCGCCGATCATCGCCGCGACCTATGCGCTCGGCGGAGCGATGCTCGGTGACACGTATCCCAACAGTTATCCCTACGCCCACACCGGCAGCCTCAACGACGTGACCTCGGGTTCCAACGGCACGTGCGACCCCTCGTACCTGTGCACGGCGAAAGCGGGTTACGACGGCCCCACCGGACTCGGCACACCGAACGGGACCGCTGCGTTCTCCAGCGGACCGGCCGGCACACTGAGCGGCACCATCACCGAGGCGTCGACCGGCAAGCCCGTCTCCGGCGCCAAGGTCGGCGTCACCGGCGCGTCGACGACGACCACGACCACAGGCCCCGACGGCACCTACCGGATACGGCTGGCCGCCGGCACGTACGACGTCGACGTGAGTGCCTTCGCCTACGCGGACAACACCACGCACGATGTCAAGGTCAGCGCCGACACGACCACGACGGCCGATGCCGAGTTGGCCGCGGTACCTCTGGTGACGGTCAGCGGTACTGTCGCCGACGCGTCGGGCCACAGTTGGCCGCTGCCCGCAGGAATCGTCGTCGACAACGGCATTCCGGGCGGCCCGGTCCACAGCGACCCGGTCACCGGCAAGTACTCGGTCCGGCTGCCGGTGAACGGCCACTACACGCTGCATGCCACCTCCGGTTACCCCGGTTACCAGGAGCGCGACACCAGCGTCACGACGAAGACCACCAGCGTGGTCCGTGACATCGGCCTCACCGCTTCACCGGTGGCGGCGCTCGGTTCGGCGTCCGGCTACACCCAGCAATCCGAAGGCGGGACCGAGCCCTTCGACGCAGCCACGATGCCGGCCGGCTGGACGGTCGACACCACCGTGGGAGACTCCTGGACCGCTGACAACACGTCGGCCAACCTGACCCCGGGTAGCGGCGGATTCGCGTACGTCATGGGCAACACGGGTGGAAAGCCGCTCGACTCGTCGCTGGTCTCCCCGGAGTTCACGGTGGCTGCCTCCAGGACGCCGTTCGTGTCCTTCGACACGAACTACTACTTCGGCCTGTCGAGCGTCGACTACAGCACGGACGGCGGCAGGACCTGGACGACCGAGTGGTCGGACGACTCGGCGGCGTCCGGGTCCGTGACCGTCGCTCTGCCCGCGAGCGGGAAGACGGTCTCCGGGCGGGTCAGGTTCCGGCGCCAGATCGACACAGCGGACGCCGGTCCTGGCGGAGGCTGGTATGTCGACAACGTCCGGCTGGGCGGCGCGTGGGTGACCCCGCAGCCCGGTGGCCTCGTCGTCGGCAGCATCACCGACGGCAACACCTCGAAGCCGGTGGACGGCGCGGCAGTCTCCCTCACGGACCTGCCGGACCAGAACGTGACCAGCGCGCCCATGGCCGGCATCCCCGGCCGGGCGGACGGCTTCTACTGGTTCTTCTCCTCGCTGACGGGCCAACGGACGGTGACCGCGGCGAAGTACCCGTACCACTCGGCCACCAAGAAGGTGAAGCTGGCCGCCGACAAGGCGACCGCGGTCGACCTGACACTGCACGCGGGCCGGCTTGAGACCAGCGGGCCGATCAGCGCATCCGTGCCGAGGGGAGGCTCGGCCACCCGCGACCTCACGCTCACCAACACCGGCGACGTGCCCCTCAAGGTCAAGATCAACGAGTCCACCGGCTCGGCCGCCTCCGGTCCGGCATGGACATCGACCGCTGACATGCCTGCCCCGGGCGCGTTCATGGTCGGCGGCAGCTCTCACGGCACGGTGTACGCGGGACTCGGTTCGGGCGTCGACTCCTTCGTACCGCTGGCTGCTTTCTACGCCTACGATCCGGCCGCGAACACCTGGCGACAGAAGGCCGATGCACCGTTCGCGGTGGCGGCCGCGTCCGGCGGCTTCATCGACGGGAAGTTCTATGTCAGCGGCGGCTACTGGGTGGCGGCGGACTACTCGGCGATAGGTATCGAGACCAGGACGCAGGTCTACGATCCCGCCACCGACACCTGGAGCACCACAACCGACAACCCCGACGCGCTGGCAGGCGCCGGTACCGCGGTGCTCGACGGCAAGCTGTACGCCGTCGGCGGGATGTCCACGGACGACAGTTTCCACTCCACCGTCAGCGCCTACGACGCGAAGAAGAAGACCTGGCGTACCGTCCACCCCTACCCCAGGGAGATCAACGGCGCTTCGTGTGGCGCGATCTCCGGCAAGCTCTACTGCGCTGGTGGTCTCACCAGCCGCGACGGCGGCCCGGTGGGCCGGTCGGTCAAGGAGGCCTACGTCTACGACCCGGCTCGCGACACATGGAAGCGGGTCGCCGACCTCCCGATCGACATGCATCAGTCCGCGTACGGCGTGGCCGACGGACGGCTGCTCCTCTCCGGCGGTCTCACGGACAACTCCTCGGTGTTGACCGACCAGGCCTACGCCTACGATCCGGCGATGAACTGGTGGACACCGCTGCCCAGCGCCGACATGGCGCGCAACAGCGCGATCGGCGTCGTCGGGGCGCGCGGCTTCTACGCGATCGGCGGCAAGAGCGACGACGCATTCGCGTTGACGGCCGGTTCGGTGCTGTCCGGATACAGTCAGGCCGAGCCGATCGACGTTGCCTGGGTGGCCGAGAGCAGGACGACGCTGACCATCCAGCCGGGTCGTCACACCACCGTACGAGTGCGGTTGAACGCGTGTGATGTGAGGCCGGCCCAGCCAGGGACGGTGACCGCGACCCTCGGGCTCGGCACCGACGGGTTCCTTGTCAGCGACACCGTGCCGGTCTCGCTGACAGTGCGGGCACCCGCGAAGGACACGGCCGGCCGTCGCTGACGGCGGCCGGATCGGCGGTGGGACCGAGTGCGCTGCGCCCGGTCCCGCCGCCTTGTCGTCAGCTGCCGGTAGAAGCACAGACACCACCCGACCGCTGAGACACGAGGGTCAAGGGGTGGACGCCCAGGGGACATGCCTCACCCCCTTCACCGGGCTGCGCGTGGGGCCCGGCGGCCGAGGGCGGAACGGTCGGCCACGGTCAGCCGGTCATCCGGCGGAGCAGGTCCCGCAGGGACGTCCGTTCCTGCTCGCTGAGCGCGGCCAGGGGTTCGCGTGCGAAGTCCAGTGATCCGCGCAGCCGCTCGGCGGTCCGGCGGCCCTCGTCGGTCGCGGCGGCCAGCTTGACCCGCCGGTCGGCCGGGTCGGGGCGGCGTTCCGCCAGGCCCCGGGCGGTCAGCCGGTCGATGATGCCGGTGACGTTGGAGGGCTCGCACTTCAGCTGCCGGGCTATGCCTCGCATGGGCGTGGGCTCACGGGCAAGCAGTGCCAGTACGCGTGCCTGGGCGCCGGTGAGCCGGTGCTGCGCGGCGGCCTCCTCGTACTCCTCGTGGTAGCGGGCCACCACGGTGGCGATGAGGTCGACGACTTCGCGCGTCAGTGGGTCGGACATGCCACGAGGGTAACGATTTATTTGACATCATGAAACATCAAGGTCCATGGTTAGTTAAGAACCTCAAGCTTTCCTTCTCTCGAAAGGTTCCCGTCCATGCCGAAGAGCCGCGAATGGCACCTGGTCGCCCGCCCCCACGGGTGGCCGAAGAACGAGGACTTCGCGCTGCGCGAGGCCGAGGTCGGCGAGCCCGGCCCGGGCCAGGTCCTGGTGCGCAACGCGTACGTGTCGGTGGATCCGTACATGCGCGGCCGGATGAACGACGCGAAGTCGTATGTGGAGCCGTACCGGCTCGACCAGCCGATGCAGGGCGGCGCGGTCGGTGAGGTCGTCGCCTCCGGCGCCGAGGGCATCGCCGTCGGCGACCATGTGCTGCACTTCGGCGGCTGGCGCGAGTACGCCCTGGCCGACGCGAAGGCCGCGGTCAAGGTCGACCCCGCCGTGGCGCCGCTCAGCACCTACCTCGGCGTGCTCGGCATGACGGGACTCACGGCGTACGCGGGTCTGCTGCGCGTCGGTGCCTTCAAGGAGGGCGACGCGGTCTTCGTCTCGGGCGCGGCCGGCGCGGTGGGCGGCCAGGTCGGCCAGATCGCCAAGCTCAAGGGTGCCTCGCGGGTGATCGGCAGCGCGGGCTCGGACGAGAAGGTCAAGCTCCTGGTGGAGGAGTACGGCTTCGACGCGGCCTTCAACTACAAGAACGGCCCCGTCGCCGAGCAGCTCGCGCAGGCGGCCCCGGACGGCATCGACGTCTACTTCGACAACGTCGGCGGCGAGCACCTCGAAGCGGCGCTCGGCGCGCTCAACCTGGGCGGCCGGGCCGTGATCTGCGGCATGATCGCCCAGTACAACGCCACCGAGCCCACGCCGGGCCCGCGCAACATGGTCAAGATCCTCCAGAACCGGCTCCGGGTCGAGGGTGTCCTGGTCGGCGACCACTACGACCTGCAGCCGCAGTTCGTGCAGGAGGTCGGGACCTGGGTGCGCGAGGGCAAGCTGCACTACCGCGAGACCGTGGTGGAGGGCATCGAGAACAACGTGGAGGCGTTCCTCGGCCTCCTGCGCGGCGAGAACACCGGCAAGATGATCGTCAAGCTCTGAGCCTGGCCCCGTCGCCGGGCGCCGAGGCGTCACCCCGTAAGGACCGTGCTCCCTGGAGCGCGGTCCTTACGGCGTTGCGGTCGGTCCCTGCGGTCCTTCCGGCACCGTCAGCAGTCTGACGAAGTCACGGAAGGCCGTCGGGATGTCCACGGCCTCGGGGTCGTGCAGCCACTGGACCTGGAGGCCGTCCATGATGGCGATGAGCAGCGGCGCGGCCTGCTCGGGGGTGAGTCCGCCGCGGAGTTCGTCGCCGTACTCGCTGCGCAGCGACTCGACCGCGTGCTGCCGCACCCGGTGGTAGCGGTCCTTGAAGTACGCGCGGGCCGGGTGGTCCTCGGTGACGCTGTCGCCGGCCAGGACGGTGAAGACCTGGACGATGCCGGGGCGGGTGGCGTTGTACTCCACCAGGCTGGCCATCATCTCCATCGGCCAGGCGCTGCCGGCCAGCGCGGCCGAGGCCATGTCCCACTGGTCGCGCACTTCGAGAACCGCGATGAGCAGGGCTTCCTTGGTGGGGAAGTAGTGCAGCAGCCCCTGCTGGGTCAGGCCGACCCGCTCGGCGACGGCGGCCAGCGAGGCGCCCCGGTAACCGCGTTCGGCGATGACCTCCAGGGCGGCCTGGATGATTTCCGCTCTGCGGTCCTCGTTGCGCGTGGTCCGTCCTCGTCCGCGGTTGCTGTCGTGTGCTGTCACATCGGACGAGCCTAGCCTGCGGCTTCACCCTGTGAACGCTCTTATGTTACGAAGCGATAACAACCCCTACCGATCATCAGGTAAATGGGTTCAGGATGTGCGGCACGTAACGGGGATGTTTCTCCGCTCGGTCCCCGTTCAGTCGCTTTGTTCCTTCACCTCGAAGAGGAGGCGGGCCGTGGATCAGGCAATCGTCCCCGACGCCACCACCGCCGACGACGCCGGCAGAACGTCAGCCGGCACGACGCAGTCCGTCCCCCGCGGATTCACCGCCAGGATCGCCCTCGCCGAGTTCGGTCTCTTCGGCGCCCTTCTGACCCCGGTGCTGGTGACCCTGGCCCTGTGTGTGGCGCAGGTGGCCCCGGACAGCAGGACGTCAAGCCTCAGCCTGGTACTCACGGTCGGCGCGTTCTTCGCGCTCATCGCCAACCCGCTGGTCGGCCGGCTGTCCGACCGCACGGCCTCCCGCTTCGGCCGGCGCCGCCCCTGGCTCGTCGGCGGAGTCCTCCTCGGCTTCCTCGGGCTGGCGCTGATCGCCTTCGTCCCGTCGATCCCGGTCATCGCCCTGGGCTGGGCCATCGCCCAGACCGCATACAACTCCTCGCTCTCCGCGCTCCAGGCGACCGTCCCCGACCAGGTGCCGGCCCACCGGCTCGGCCAGGTCTCCGGCGCCCTCGGTGTGGCGCTCACCCTGGCCATCGTGGCCAGCGCGCAGCTCGCCGCGCTCTTCTCCGACGTCAGGATCCAGTTCCTGGTGCCGGCCCTGATGGCGATCCTGCTGGTCACCTGGTTCGCGGTGACCCTGCCGGACAAGCGGCTCACCGTGAAGCCCGGCCGGTTCTCCGTCAAGGAGTTCGCGGGCAGCTTCTGGACCAACCCGGTCCGCAACCCGGACTTCGGCTGGGCCTGGCTGTCCAAGTTCATGGTCATGTTCGGCATGGTCGCCCCCACCTCCTACCTCGCCTACTACCTGATGTCGGACTTCGGCGTCCCGGCGGCCGAGGTCGCGGGCAAGGTCGCCCTGCTGGTGATGGTCAGCTACGCCTTCAACGCGGTGATGGCCGCCACCAGCGGCTGGATGTCCGACAAGGTCGGCGCCCGCAAGCCCTTCGTCATCGGCAGCAGCCTGGTGATCGTCTCCGGCCTGGTCGTGCTGGCCTTCGCCGGCGGTTTCGGCATGGTGATGCTCTCGCAGGTGCTGGTCGGCATCGGCGGCGGCATGTTCTACGCCGTCGACATGGCGCTGGTCACCGAGGTACTGCCGAGCCGGCAGAACCCCGCCAAGGACCTCGGCGTCATGAACATCGCCAACGCCCTGCCGCAGACCCTGGCCCCGCTGCTCGCCACCCTGCTGCTGGCGGTCGGCGGCGGCGAGAACTACACCCTGTTCTTCGCCTTCGCGGCCGTCGTGACCCTGTTCGGCGCCCTGTCCGTGACCCGGATCCGTAACACCCGATGAATCGCCGACCGTCCATCCTCACAAGGGAGTTGAACCCATGACCGACCACGCTCGCGCTCTCGCGGTGGAGCAGGCCCTCGGCAGACTCGACCTCGACGCCAAGGCCCGGCTGCTGGCGGGGCAGGACATGTGGTCCCTGCCCGCGCTGCCGGAGATCGGGCTCGGTTCCCTGGTGATGTCGGACGGTCCGATCGGCGTGCGCGGTGTGCGCTGGACGGCCGACGACCCCTCCGTCGCGCTGCCCAGCCCCACCGCGCTCGCCGCCACCTGGGACCCGGAACTGGCCCGCCGGGCCGGCAACCTGCTGGCCCAGGAGGCCCGCCGCAAGGGCGTCCATGTGCTGCTCGCCCCGACGGTCAACCTGCACCGCTCGCCGCTGGGCGGACGGCACTTCGAGGCCTACTCCGAGGACCCGTACCTGACCGGCGAGATCGGCACCGGCTATGTCGCCGGTGTCCAGGAGGGCGGTGTCGGCACCACCGTCAAGCACTTCGTGGCCAACGACGCCGAGACCGACCGCTTCACGGTCAACAACCTCGTCGGGGCCCGCGCGCTGCGCGAGCTGTATCTCGCCCCCTTCGAGGCCATCGTCAAGAACGCCCATCCCTGGGGCATCATGGCGGCCTACAACTCAGTCAACGGCATCACCATGAGCGAGCACCGCTACCTGCAGAACGAGGTGCTGCGCGGCGAGTGGGGCTTCGACGGCTGCATCGTCTCCGACTGGATGGCCGCGCGCGACACCGTCGGCGCCATCACCGGCGGCCTCGACGTCGCCATGCCCGGCCCCGACAGCGTCTACGGCAAGGCGCTGGCCACCGCCGTCCGCGAGGGCCGGGTGGAGGAGGCGGTCGTCGACGGGGCCGTGCGCAACGTCCTGCGGCTCGCCGCCCGGGTCGGCATCCTCGGCACCGCCCCGCCCGCCGTCGCCGAGGCCGACCGCCCGTCCGGCATCGACGGGGACGCGCTGGCCCGCGAGATCGCCCGCCGCTCCTTCGTCCTGGTGCGCAACGAGGGCGCGGCCCTGCCGCTGGACCCGGCCGCACCCGGCACGGTCGCCCTCATCGGGGCCGCCGCCCGGGACGCCCGGGTGCTCGGCGGCGGCTCCGCGCAGGTCTTCCCCGACCACATCGTCTCGCCGCTGGACGGCCTGACCGCCGCGCTGCCCGAAGGCGCGCTGACGTACGCCGTCGGCGCCGATCCCAGCGAGGAACTGGCCATCGCCGACAAGGGTTTCGAGCTGCGCGCGGTCTGCCGTGACGCCGAGGGCCGGGTGCTGGGCGAGTCCTCCCTGCCCAGCGGCCAGGTCCAGTGGATGGGCAACGACCTCCCCGAGGGCGTCGGCTACGAGGCGCTGCACAGCGTCGAGGTCGGCGGCACCTTCACCCCGCGTGAGTCCGGTGACCACCACTTCGGCACCAAGGGCCTGGGCGGCTTCAGGCTGGTCGTCGACGGCACGGTCGTCTTCGACGGCGAGCAGGCCCTGAGCTCCGAGTCCGACCCCTTCGAGGCGTTCTTCGGCGCCCCCGTCGACCGGGGCCGGATCACCCTGGAGGCCGGCCGGCCGGTCGAGGTCTCGCTCCACCACGTCGTCTTCAAGACGACGGACATGCCGATCAAGGCCGTCGGCTTCTCCCTCGTGCACGGCGAGCCGGAACGGGACGCGGACGAGCTGATCGCCGAGGCCGTCGGGGCCGCGCGGGCCGCCGACACCGCGATCGTGGTCGTAGCCACCACCGAGCGGGTCGAGTCCGAGGGCTTCGACCGCAAGGACCTGCGGCTGCCGGGCCGCCAGGACGAGCTGGTCGCCGCGGTCGCCGCGGTGAACCCGCGGACCGTGGTGATCGTCAACTCCGGTTCCCCGGTGGAGCTTCCGTGGCGCGACGACGTGGCCGCGGTGCTGCTCGGCTGGTTCCCCGGCCAGGAGGCCGGTGCCGCTCTGGCCGACGTGCTGCTGGGCGCGGAGGAGCCGGGCGGCCGCCTGCCCACCACCTGGCCGGTGCGGTTCGAGGACGTCCCGGTCGCCCAGGTCGTCCCGACGGACGGCGAACTGTCTTACGAAGAAGGCGTGTTCATCGGCCACCCCGCCTGGGAGAAGGCCGGGACCGCCCCCGCGTACGCCTTCGGCCACGGGCTCGGCTACACCGACTGGGCCTACGAGTCGATCGAGCTGACCGGCACCACGGTCCGGGTCCGGGTCCGCAACACCGGCTCACGCCCCGGCCGTGAGGTCGTCCAGATCTACCTCGCGCCCACCGGGGCCGCCGCCGGGATCGAGCGCCCGGCCCGCCGGCTCGCCGGCTTCGGGTCGGTCCAGGCCGCCCCCGGCGAGACCGCCGAGGTGGAGGTCGTCCTTCCCGAGCGCGCCTTCCAGGTGTGGGACGAGGCGGCCTCGGACTGGACCACGGTCCCCGGCGGCTATGCCGTCGAGGCCGGCCGCAGCATCGCCGACCGCCGGGTCGGTGTGCCGCTGGCGCGCTGACCTTCCGATCCACCCCGGGGCGGCCCCCGACACCCGCCCCGGGGTCCGGCGGCTACTCGTCGCTGCCCGTGTAACGGATGAACCGGGACGAGTCGACCGACCAGCCGCCGACGGCGACGACCTCACCGAAGGTGTACTCCTCAAGGTCTCGGTAGCGGTCACCCTCAGCCGTGCGGACGATTCCGGTACAGACCTTCACGGCACCGTTGCGCGGGTCCACGATCAGATACGTCGGAACGCCCATTTCGGGACAGTCCCGCAGCTTTCCGGAGTAGTCGTTGTCCGGGTTCGACTTCGAGACGATTTCCGCGACCATCAGGATGTCCTTCGGATCGAGGGCCGGACCTGGTTCGGCCAGGGCGGCCTCGATGAAGGCCATGACGTCAGGGCGGCGGAGGCTGCCCAGCCGTACGTCCTCGACATCGGGACCCTTGTCCACGGCGCAGCCGGGGTGTGAGGCCTCCACCTGTGGTTCCAGCAGCCGCCTGAGCTTGCGCGCATTGAACTCGTGCTGCTTGGCGGGGCTCGTCATCGTGATGATCTCGTCCCCGCTGATCTCGACAGCCCACGACTCGGACCGGGCCGACAGCTCGTCTGCGACGGCCCGCACGCGCGCGTAGTCCATGACTGCTCTCCTCCACCGCGGGCCGGACTCCTGCCCTCGGCGTCTCAGTTCTCCCGGGCCAGCAGCGCGACCGCGCCCGACCACTGCGGCGGGGACTGCCACCGCAGCCGGGGCCCGGCCACGGACAGCGGTGCGTGGCCGGGCACGAGCGCGCCGGTCACCGTCCAGTGGCCGGGCGGCAGCGGCACGGTCACGGGGCCCACCGGACCGGCGAAGGAGTGCAGGACGACCAGGGCGAGAGCGCCGTCTGCGGACACCCGCAGCACCGACTGCCAGCCGGACGGATTGCGCATGGCGTCGGCCGGACGGGTACCGCCCTGCCGCGACACGCCCGCGTCGATGACCGGCACCGCCCGCTCGTAGAGCTCCAGGGTCTCGGTGACCCGCCGCCAGGCGGCCTCGCTCAGCCGGTCGGGGTCGCCGGACAGGCACAGGCGGCCCAGGAAGCCCGCCGCGAGCTTGGAGACGAGGGTGTCCTCGTCGTCGTCGGCCCGCGGCGTCACCCAGACCAGCGACTGGCGGGGGAGCAGCACCCGCTGGAGGTTGGCCGCGATGACCGGGCCCTCGCGGGCCTCGAAGGCGTCGGAGCCGGACGACACGGCGGTGACGGCGGTGTGCGCGGGGGAGAGGCGGTGGCCGCCGCCCGAGCAGTTCTCGATGACCAGGCCGGGCAGCCGGGCCGACAGGGCCCGTACGAACTCCACGCCGGCGGCGGCCACTTCGCGGACGGTGTCGCCCTCGGCGACAAGGTTCGCGTTGTAGTCGATCTTCAGATAGCCGAAGTCGCCGTCCTCCAGCACCGCCGTCATCCGGTCGAGCAGCGGCCCGGCGACCTCGGGCCGCCGCAGGTCCAGGAACCGCCGGGCCGACACCTGGACGGGAACACCGTCCCGGTGCACATGGAGCGCGGCGTCGCCGTACGCCCGGGACAGCTCGCCCGTGGTCTCCGGCTCCCACCACAGCCCCGGGACGAAGCCGCGTTCGCGCAGTGCCCGTGCGGTGGCCGCGAGCCCGCCGGGGAACCGGGTGGCGCTGGGCTGCCAGTCGCCGTGGCTGCGGCCCCAGTCGGCGCCGGGTTCGCTGAACCAGCCGCAGTCGATGGTGAAGTAGCGCACCGGGGTGCCGCGCAGCCGGTCGGCGAGGGCGATCACCCGGTCGTGGGTGGGGTTGCCCCAGGTGGTGGCGTACTCGTTGAACTGCACGGGCAGGCCGGGTTCCAGGCCGGGCCGGGGGTGGTCCGACTGGGCGGAGGTGAGGCGGGCGCACAGCTCGTCCAGGCCGCCCCGCACGACCGACAGCACGGCCTCGGGGGCCTGGTAGCTCTCGCCGGGGGCGAGCCGCAGCCGTCCGCCGCCGAAGTCGCGGTCGGCCGGGCCGCCGCTCAGCGCCAGGCCGTCGCGGGAGCGGACGAGTTCCAGCTGCCAGGGCCCCGACGCGTGCAGCTGCGCGCCCCAGGTGACCCCGGCCACGGTGTCCTCGACGGCCAGGAAGGGCATCCAGCCGGCCGCCGGCATGCTCCCGGCGCAGCCGAAGCGGGTCGCTACGGTGCCGATGGACACGTACGGCCGTTCCAGGCCGAGCTGTTCGACGGACTCCGCCACCGGCCGTGCCTCGGCACTCCAGGCGGAGCGGACGCGGTGCACGACCAGCCGGTCCGGGCCGGGGGCGTCGTCGGCGGCGAAGGGGGTGATGCCGCCGAGGGTGAAGGACGTGAGGAGGTCGAGGGTGAGCGGGCGGTCGCTCTCGTTGACGGCGGTGGTCCGTACCCGTACGAAGCCGTCGCCCCGGATCAGCCGGTGGACGAGCAACAGCCCGTCGGGGGTGGAGAGTTCGGTGACCACGGCGGTTCCGGCGCCGTCATCGGCGCCGTCATCGGCGCCTTCCACCCGACGGCCCCGCAGCCGCAGTGCCGCCTCCGTGGCGCTGCGCCGCAGGGTCCGGGCGCCGGCGAACGGTTCGTGGAGGGCGTCACCGGGCCGGGCGGCGGACGCCAGCGGTTCCACGGTCCGCGCGGGCCCGGTGTCGGGGTGGTGCCGGGCGGCGGCTTCGTCGATGCGGCCGCGGGGTGTCACCGCCTGGCCGGCGAGGGTGGTGGGAAGCAGTTCGAGCCCCGGCGGCGTCCCGGCCGCCCCGGCGGACTCAGTGGGAAAACGGACCGTCAAATCCCCCCATACATGCACGGATCATCCTCGCAATGTTCGATATGCCGTTCACTGTCCGAAACCCTGGCGTGACGTTAAGCGCTTACTGTCCGGTCGTCAATGGGTGTGCGCGACTTCGCCGAATGCTGTCCGAAGCCTTGACGCGCAAACGTTTCAACTTTACGTTCCCGTTCGAGGTTGCGGGCGTCATTCGATATCTCGAACATGGGAGTGGCAATGGAGCATTCTCCCCCGAGTCGCAGAGGCTTCCTCGCCGGGCTCGGACTCGCCGGACTCGGTCTCGCGGGACCGGCGGTGACCGCCGGCTGCGCGGCACCGGTCGCGCTGGGCTCGGACCGGACCCGGATCCGGTTCTGGCACTTCCTCGGCGGTGGCGACGGCATCATCCTGACCGCGATGCTCGACGAGTACCGCAAGCAGCACCCGGCGGTCGGTCTCGACGCGGACACCCTCGCCTGGGGCGAGCCCTTCTACACCAAGCTCGCCATGGCCGGCGCGGGAGGCCGGGCCCCCGACCTGGCCAGCTTCCACATGGCGCGGCTCCCCGGCTTCGGCCCTGGCAAGCTGCTCGACCCCGTCGACCTCGACCTGCTGGAGGAAGCCGGGATCACCAAGGACGACTTCTCCGACGGCGTGTGGCAACGCGCCCATGTCGGCGGCACGCTCTACGCGGTCCCCTTCGACGCCCACCCGTTCGTCATGTACTACAACACCAGGTTCTGCGAGAAGGCCGGGCTCCTCGACGACGACGGCAAGCTCAGGAAGACCGAGGGCCCGGACGCCTTCCTCGCGCAGCTGCGGGCCGCCAAGAAGGCCGCCGGCTCGGACTTCGCCATCCTCTTCGACAGCCTCGGCACCGGCACCGTCGGCCCGTGGCGGCTCTTCTGGAGCCTGTACCCGCAGAGCGGCGGCACGCTGCTGAACGCCGGCGGCACCGCGATCGCCATGGACGACGCCAAGGTGCTGACCACGCTGCGGTTCATGCGGCAGCTCGCCCAGGAGGAACTGGCCAACCCGACCACCGACTACGGCGGCGCGTCGGCCGGATTCGCCAGCGGCACCGTCCCGTTCTTCTTCAACGGCGACTGGGACGTCAGCACGATGGTCGCCGCCAAGACCCCGTTCGGCATGACCCGCTTTCCCAGCGTCTTCGGCGGCTGGTCCGCCGAGGCCGACTCGCACAGCTTCGTCTTCCCGCACCGCGACAAGCGCGACCCGGAGACCGAGAAGGCCGGCTACGCCATGATCGCGTGGATGCTCAAGAACAGCGTCGAGTGGGGCAAGGCCGGCCACATACCCGCCTACCTGCCCATCCACGAGGACCCCGCCTACCTCGCCCTGGAACCGCAGTCCGAGTACCGGGGCGTGATCGACGACATCGCCTACGACCCGAGCGCCTGGTTCAGCGGCTCCGCCTCGCAACTGGAGATCGAGCTCGGCTCGGTCTACTCCACCGTCCTCACCGGCGGCCGCTCCCCGGAGCAGGGCCTGGCCGAGACCAAGCGCGTGCTGCGCAAGCTGCTCACGGCTTCGAACCCCTTCCCGGGAGACGCGTCATGACCACCGCCGCCGCCGAGGTCCCCGTCGCACCGACCTCCTCGTCCGCCGAACCGGCGGCCCCGGTCGGCGTACGCCGCAAGTGGTCCGAGCACGGGCTGCTGTTCGTCGCCCCCTTTCTCCTCGTCTACGTCCTCTTCCTGCTCTGGCCGCTCGTCCTGGGCCTGAAGATGAGCTTCGGCGGCGACAACATCGCCGGCGGCAACACGGCCTTCGTCGGCCTGGACAACTACACCGAGGCCTTCGGCGATCCCGAGGTGTGGAGCACGCTGTGGCACACGGTGTGGTTCACCCTGCTCTCCACCGTGCCCCTGGTGGTCCTCAGCCTCGGGCTGGCACTGCTCGTGCACAACCTCAGGTTCGCGCGGTGGCTGTGGCGGCTGTCGTTCTTCGCGCCCTTCCTGCTGCCGTCCGCCACCGTCGCGCTGATCTGGGTGTGGATCTTCCAGCCGGGCTTCGGCCTCGCCGACGACTGGCTCCGCGAGCTCGGCTACGACGGCCAGTGGCTGTGGCTCGGCGACCCCGACCACGCCATGTTCTCCATCGTCGTCACCACGGTGTGGTGGACCATCGGCTTCAACTTCCTGCTCTACCTGGCCGCTCTGCAGTCCATCCCCGAGCAGCTCTACGAAGCCGCCTCCCTGGACGGGGCCGGACCCTGGCGGAAACTGCGCGACATCACCCTGCCGATGCTGCGCCGCACGACCCTGCTGATCGTGGTGCTCCAACTGCTGGCCTCGCTCAAGGTCTTCGACCAGATCTACCTGATGACCGGCGGCGGCCCGGAGTTCTCCACCCGCCCGATCGTCCAGTACATCTACTACACCGGGTTCACCGGCTACCGGCTCGGCTACGCCTCGGCCATCTCGTACATCTTCTTCGTGATCATCGTCGTGGTCTCCCTCGTCCACCTGCGGGTGACCCGCACCATCAGCAAGGAGACCGAGTGATGTCAGCCGTCCACGCAATCCGCAAGGTGCGGCCCGGCCAGTGGGTGCTGCTGGCGGTGGCCGCGGTCCTCGCCGCACTGTGGCTGGTGCCGCTCGCCTGGGCGCTGGCGACCTCGGTCAAGCCCGAGGGCGAGACGACCAGGGTCCCGCTGGAATGGCTGGCCTCCGCGATCAGCTTCGACGCGTACGGCAAGGTGCTCGAAACCGGCGGTATCGCCCGCTGGGCGGTCAACTCCGCCGTCACGTCGGTGCTCATCACGGTGATCACGGTGCTCTTCTCGGCCATGGCGGCCTACGGGTTCGCCCGGGCGCGGTTCCGGGGCGACAGGATCCTGTTCGGCGCGATCATGGCGGGCATCATGGTGCCGCCGACGGTGCTGGTCGCCCCGCTCTTCTCCGAGATGGTCTCGCTGCGGATGGTCGACACCTACTGGGGCATCGTGCTGCCGCAGGTGGCGCAGCCGGCCATGGTCTACATCCTCTACAAGTTCTTCCAGGGGGTGCCGCGGGAGCTGGAGGAGGCGGCGTTCGTCGACGGGGCCGGCCGGTGGCGGGTGTTCTTCACGATCGTGCTCCCGCTCTCCCGGCCGGTGCTCGCCGCCGTGTCGATCTTTGTCTTCATCGGGGCGTGGAACAACTTCGTCTGGCCCTTCATCGTCGCGACCGACCCGGACGTGATGACCCTCCCGGTGGGGCTGGCGACCGTGGTGCAGGGCGGGTACGGGCTGCGCTACGCGCAGATCATGGCGTCGGCGATCCTCGCCGGGCTGCCGCTGCTGGTCGTCTTCGTCCTCTTCCAGCGGCAGATCGTGCGCGGCATCGCCCACACGGGCCTGGCGGGCCAGTGAGGCGGGGGCTTTCGCGACACGTCCTAGCGCAGGACCACGGTGGTCAGCGAACGCGGTGGCAGATGGAGGGCCAGGTTTCCGCCGGGTGCGGCGGCGGGGCCGGTGCGGGCCAAGGAGTGGGCGGAGTCCGTGAGGTAGACCTCGCCGCGGCCGGCGCCGGTGGAGTACGTCCGGTCGAGGGCCTCCGTCCCGGTGTTGAGCAGCTCGATCACCCGGCTGCCGTCGCGATTGCGGTAGCCGCTCACCTCGACCGCCGGATCGGCGGCGGAGGCCGCCACCCGCACCGCCCCGGGGCGGATGAAGCGGCTGTACGCGGCCAGGGCCCACAGGCGTTCGGAGACGTGGTAGCCGGCGCCGTCCAGCTGGATGAGGCCGCGAGTGGCGCCGAGCGAGGCGCCGAACCAGTAGACGTACCCCGAGGCGCCGGCGTCGGTGAGGGTGCGGTGGATCTGCCGCGCGACGGAGATGCCGTCGTAGCCCGAGCCGTCGTCCCAGGCCTCGTTCCACGTCGAGCCGTTGGGGCTCCACTCCGACATCCAGGTGCGGGCGTCGGTCGGCAGCGGGTACGTGGAGTCGGAGACATAGGGGTGCCCGGTGTGGGTGGCCACCGCGGCGTCGGCGACCGGATCGGCCTCGATGGCGGCCGAGTACGCGGCCTGCTGGTCCCAGCCGGCCGCGTCGCAGCAGGCGATCCGGATACCGGTGCCCCGCAGCGCCGGGCCCAGCGCCCTGACCATGGCGACGGCCTCGCCGGGGGTGAAGCGCATCGAGGCGTACGAGGTGCTGAGGTCGGGCTCGTTGGTGAAGCCGAGGTCGGTGATGCGGATGCCTTCGCCCGCGTAGAAGTCGGCGTACTGCCGCAGATAGCGGGCGTAGGCCTGCCGCCAGCCGGGCAGCAGGGTGCCGCCGCCGCTGTCGGAGCCGTTGTCCTTCATGAAGCCGGGGGCGGACCAGGCGTCGGCGTAGAAGCGCTTGACGCCGTACGCCTGGGCCTGCCGGGCCAGCCAGACCTGGCCGCCGTCGTCGCCGTCCCAGACGTAGGCCGGGGTGGCGTCGGGGCCGGCCGGCTCTGTGGGCTCGATGGTCGGCATGTGGTCGTAGACGGCGTCCGTGGACGAGCCGATGCCGAGCCGCAGGATGCTCAGGCCCGCGCCGGTGCGGCGGTCCAGGAGCAGGTCGAGGACCTCGCGCCGGTGCTCGGGGGTCAGCCCGCGCGCGCCGCGTATCAGGTCGGCGCGCTGGAAGGCCTGCGAGAAGCCGAAGCCGTCGATGGACTGGAGGCGGTGGCCGAAGTCGACGCCGCCGGCCGGCCGGTACGCGGCCTGCGGGGCGGCGGCCTGCGGGGCGGCGCCCAGGGTGGTGGCGGCGACGGCGGCGACCAGGGCGATACGGATCACGTTGCGCACAGAAGCTTCCCTTCTGAAAAACTTCCGGAACTTTTCCGTTAAATCGCCGGAACGTTAGTGACGGCCGGGGTGGCCGTCAACCCCTCTGGAAGGAGCCGAAGTTGAGACCAGGTCCGCGAAGCGCCCCGGTGCTCCTCGCCGCGCTGGCGCTCGTACTGCTTCCGTCCACCGCGTCGGCCGCGGCCTACCCCGACCCCCTGCCCGTCACCGGCGACACCGTGGTCCACGACCCCTCCATGGTCCGGACCCGGGACGGGAGTTACGTCGTCTACTCCACCCACGGCGGCCTTGAGGCCCGCACCTCCCGCGACCGCGTCCACTGGACCCGGGCGGGCTCCGCCTTCACCACCGTCCCCGCCTGGTGGTACGACTACAGCGCCGACGGCGACCCCTGGGCGCCCGATGTCTCCTACCACCACGGCCGCTACTGGCTCTACTACGCCGTCTCCGGCTGGGGCACCAACCACTCCGCGATCGGCCTCGCCACCAGCGGCACCGGCGCGCCGGGCAGCTGGACCGACCAGGGCATCGTCTACGCCACCACGACCGCCGACGACCACAACGCCATCGACCCGGCCCTGTTCACCGACCGCGACGGCAGCTGGTGGCTGAGCCTGGGCTCGTACTGGACCGGCATTCGCATGATCCGCCTCGACCCGCGCACCGGAACGCGCGACACCGCCCACCCCACCGTCCACCACCTGGCGACCCGCCCCGACCTGCCGTACGCGGTCGAGGCGCCCTATGTCGTCCGGCACGGCCGCTACTACTATCTCCTCGCCTCCTACGACGCCTGCTGCGCCGGCACCGCGAGCACCTACAAGATCAAGGTGGGCCGGGCCACCCGCCCCACCGGCCCCTACTACGACTCGGCCGGCACCCCGATGCTCGACGGCGGCGGCGACCTCGTCCTGGACACCCACGGCAGATACATCGGCCCCGGCGGACAGACCGTGCTCCACGACCGCCGCGGCGACCTGCTGGTCTACCACTACTACGACGGCGACGACGGCGGCACCCCCGAGCTCGGCCTCAACCGGCTCGACTGGACGTCCGGTTGGCCCGTCGCACGCTGACCCCCGAGTCCCAGCCCCGGCCACCTGTTCCACAGCTTCCGCGATTCCGAAAGGGAACCATGTCTGGCACCGCCCGCTTCGCCCTCGACCCCGCCTTCTCCGTCGGCGACGTCGACCCGCGCCTGTTCGGGTCCTTCGTCGAGCACCTCGGCCGCTGCGTCTACACCGGCGTCTACGAGCCCGGCCACCCCACCGCCGACGCCCAGGGCCTGCGCCAGGACGTCCTGGAGCTGGTCCGGGAGCTGGGCACCACCGCCATCCGCTACCCCGGCGGCAACTTCGTCTCCGGCTACAAGTGGGAGGACAGCGTCGGCCCCCGGGACGAGCGGCCGCGCCGCCTCGACCTGGCCTGGCGGTCCACCGAGACCAACCGCTTCGGGCTGAGCGAGTTCATCGACTTCCTCCGCAAGGTCGACGGCGAGCCGATGATGGCCGTCAACCTCGGCACCCGGGGCGTCCAGGAGGCCCTGGACCTCCAGGAGTACGCCAACCACCCGGCCGGGACCGCCCTGTCCGACCTGCGTGCCGCCCACGGCGACAAGGACCCCTTCGGCATCCGCCTGTGGTGCCTGGGCAACGAGATGGACGGACCCTGGCAGACCGGTCACAAGACCGCCGAGGAGTACGGTCGCCTCGCCGCCGAGACCGCCCGCGCGATGCGCCAGCAGGACTGGGGCAAGGACCTCGAACTGGTCGCCTGCGGCAGCTCGGGCCAGGGCATGGACACCTTCGCCGCCTGGGAGTCCACCGTCCTGCAGCACACCTACGACCTGGTCGACTACATCTCCCTGCACGCCTACTACGAGGAGAAGGACGGCGACCGTGACTCCTTCCTGGCCTCGGCCGTGGACATGGAGTCCTTCATCGAGAACGTCGTCGCCACCTGCGACCACGTCGGCGCCCGCCTGAAGTCCAAGAAGAAGATCAACCTCTCCTTCGACGAGTGGAACGTCTGGTACATGGCGCGGCCCAACCCGCACCCCGTCCAGGACTGGCAGGAGGCACCCCGGCTGCTGGAGGACGTCTACTCGGTCACCGACGCGGTCGTCTTCGGCTCGCTGCTGATCGCGCTGCTCCGGCACGCCGACCGCGTCACCGTGGCCTGCCTGGCCCAGCTCGTCAACGTCATCGCGCCCATCATGACCGAGCCCGGCGGCCCTGCCTGGCGGCAGACCACCTTCTACCCCTTCGCCCAGGCCAGCCGGTACGGCCGGGGCCGGGTGCTCCAGGTCAACGTCGACAGCCCCTCGTACGGGACCAAGGCGTTCGGCGAGGTGCCGCTGCTGCACGCCACCGCCGTCGTCGACGAGGAGACCGGCGCGGTCACCGTCTTCGCCGTCAACCGCGGCCGGACCGAGGCCCTGCCCCTGGAGATCGGGCTGCGCGGCCTGGCGGTGGGCGAGGTCGTCGAGCACAGCGTCCTCGCCGACGACGACCCCGACGCCGTCAACACCCTGGAGAACCCGGACCGCGTCACCCCGCACACGGTGGACGGCACCGTCATCGAGGACGGCATCCTGAGGGCCACCCTCAAGCCGCTGTCGTGGAACGTGATCCGGCTGGGCTGATCCGGCTGGGCTGATCCGGCTGGGCTGATCCGGCCGGGCCGGACCCGCCGGCCGCGAGGCCGTCATCAGGACAACGGGAACGGGAACGGGGACGGGAACGGGTCCCACCTCCGCAGAGGTGGGACCCGCGCCGGTCCGGACGAGCGGGGTTCAGCCCGCGAAGGCGGTGACGCCCTGCGGGGTGCCCCAGCCGGTCGGACCGTCGTAACCGGTGGTGGCGGTGCAGTAGTAGGACGTGGTGCAGGTGCCGTTGTTGCCGCTGGTCACGTCGTTCAGGGCCGACGTGCCGGCGTGGGCGTAGGGGAAGGACGCCGGGTAGGAGCTGGTGGAGGGGGTGCCCGCCAGGGCGTAGACCCCGGCGATGATCGGCGCCGAGACGCTGGTGCCGCCGAAGGTGTACCAGCCGGCCGTGACCCCGTACGAGTCGTAGACCGCGACACCGGTGGCCGGGTCGGCGACGGCGGACACGTCGGCGACGATGCGCTTCTTGCAGGTGGCGTCGGTCTGCCAGCTCGGCTTGGTCTCGTAGGAGGAGCAGCCGGAGCCCGCGCCCTCGGTGCTGCTGGTCTTCCAGACCGTCTCGGTCCAGCCGCGGGTGGTGGAGGAGGTCACCAGCTTGGTGCCGCCGACGGCCGTGACGTACTGCGAGGACGCCGGGTACTCGACGCCGTAGGCGGCGTCACCGGAGCTGACGGTGATGGCCACCCCGGCGTGCTTGTAGTAGCTGGTGTCGTACGAGGTCTCCGAGGAGGACTCGGAGCCGCCGTAGCTGTTGGAGACGTACTTCGCGCCCAGGGTGACCGCCCGGTTGACGGCGGCGCCGAGGTTGGCGTAGCTGGCGGAGGTCGCCTCGACCAGCAGGATGTTGCAGAGCGGGCAGATGGCGCTGGCCATGTCGAGGTCGAGGGAGATCTCCTCGGCCCAGCCGCTGTTGCCCGCGGGCAGTGAGGTGGTGGAGCCGGTCTGGCTCACCTTCTTGAAGCAGCCGTTGGCCGTGGTGCAGGCCGACAGGCCGTAGTAGGAGCGGTAGGTGGCCAGGTCCGCCTCGGCGTTGGGGTCGTCGTAGGCGTCGACGATGGCGATCGTGCTGCCCGCGCCGTTGGACGCGGCGGCGGAGGTCAGGCCGTACGCGGACCACAGGCTGGTCGGTCCGAAGCCGGAGGGGGTGGTGGCGTCGGCGGCCTTGGGGGTGACGCCCTGCTTGGCGGCCTTCTCGGCCATGTACTCCGTGACGCCGCCGGTCACCCGCTTGGCGTTGCACGCGGCGTAGCCGGCCGCGGGGGTGGAACACGCCTTGGTCCAGGTGACCTTGGGGGTGGCCTTGGCCACCGTGGTCCTCGCGTCCGCCGGTCCGGCGGCGCCGAAGCCGGTGAGGACCAGGGCGGCCGTGGCTATGACAGCCGCGCCCATGGTGCGGAGCCGTCTGGTGGGGGGTGTGATGCGCAACGTACTGCCTCCTGGAATGGGGGGTGACAGGGGCGGTGCGGGTGCGAGCGGCTTTGTCAGCCGAGATGACCATGGCTTGATGTGTGCGCGACAACAAGCCCTTCCTGGCAATGCAGACCGCCGCTTTGCCGCCTCACATCCGTTGCCGGGGGCGGCGTTTGCTTTCCCGTGGTCCAACTCACAGGAAGGTCCGCACCTTTGCTCCTCCGGTGCGAGCGGCTGCGGCCGCCCTGTCGTGAACCCGCCGTACCCCTGCCGTGCTCCCCGCCGTGCCCCTGCGGCGCCCCTGCCGGGGTCGGTCCCTCCGGTCCGCCCGGTCCGCCCGGTCCGCCCGGTCCGCCCGGTCCCCGTTCCCGGCAGCAAGGCTACGATTTCGCCCATGCGAGATCTTGCGGCAGGCATACGACACCTGGCGGACGGCCAGCGCTGGGTCCTCCGGAACGGCCGGTGGTTCGGCTTCGGGCTGCTGCCCGCCCTGATCACCCTCGCCGGCTACGCGGCCGCCCTCGTCGTCCTCGCCTTCTGGGCCGACGACGCCACCGCCTGGGCCACGCCCTTCGCCGACGGCTGGAGTTCCCCGTGGCAGGGACTCTTCCGCGGCCTGCTCACCGCCGTCCTCTTCTGCGGCGGCCTGCTCCTCGCGGTGATCTCCTTCACCGCCGTGACCCTGCTGGTCGGCCAGCCCTTCTACGAGTCCCTCGCCGAGCGGGTCGACGAGACCGAGGGCGGCGCCCCGGACGCCCCCGACCTGCCCTGGTGGCGCGAACTGTGGCTCTCCGCCCGCGACAGCGTCCGGGTGCTGCTCCGGGTCGCGGTGTGGGGCGTACTGCTCTTCGCCCTGGGCTTCGTGCCCTTCGTCGGCCAGACCGTCGTCCCGGTCGTCGGCTTCTGCGTCTCCGGCTTCTACCTCACCCTGGAGCTGACGGCCGTCGCCTTCCAGCGCCGGGCCGTCCCGCTGGGCGAGCGGCTGCGCCTGCTGCGCGGGCGCAAACTGCTCACCCTGGGCTTCGGGGTGCCGCTGATCCTGCTCTTCCTGGTGCCGGTGGTCGCGGTGTTCCTGATGCCGGGCGCGGTCGCCGGCGCCACGCTTCTCGTACGGGACCTGCTGCCGGTTCCGGAGCCGGCCCCGGAGCCGGAGTCCGCTCCGGAGCCGGCACCCCGGCCGGAGGACGGGATCAGCTTCAGGAAGCCGTAGCGCCCGGGTCGACGCCGACGGTGATGGTGGCCGCGTAGCCACTGGACGGCGAACTCCCCAGCGCGGTCAGGGTGACCAGTCCGGACGATGCCCCGTTGCCGGTGTAGAGACGGTCGGCGGTGAGCGTGGTGCGGGTGACGGTGTTGGTGGAGTAGGGCGAGAGCGCGGCCACCGCCGCCGTCTCGGTCTCGCCGAAGAACAGCTGCCCGGTGTGCACGACACTGCCCCCGGTGTACGTGCTGCCGGAGACGGTGACGCCGGTGTGGACCTTGACGTGGATGTGCACCGTCCGGCCCGCGTACCAGCCGGGATAGACGCTGGTGAGGGCCGCCACGCCTGCCGACCCGGTGAGCGCGGCACCGCGCAGGAAGGTGCCGTCGTCCGCCTCGCTGTGGCCGTTGGCGCCGACGAAACCGGAGTACTCGCCGAGCGCGTCGGCATGCCAGATCTCGACCAGCGCGCCGGGCAGCACGGTGCATCCGTCGGTCTCGTCGACCACCGTGATGGCGAGGGTGAGCGGGACGCCGGGCTTCCCCTCGGTCACGTCGGAGCGTACGAGCGCGATGTCGCGGTAGAACGGCCCCTGTTCGACCTCCGCGGTCAGGAAGCACACGCTGCTGGTCGCGGTCGCGGTCGCGGTCGCGGTGGGCCGGCCCGGCCCGGGGGCGGCCTGGGCCGCTCCGGCTCCGGCTCCGGTGAGGCCGGCGGCCCCGAGTCCGATGGCGGCGGCCGCCGTCGAGCCGGCGGCCAGGACGCTGCGGCGGCTGTGCGCCGGCGTCTCGTGCATGGGAGTGTGTGTCATGAGCATGGAAAGTAGAAACGCGACCTGAAGGCCGGCTGAGGCTCGGCTGTGCGTTGTCTGTATGCCGCAATATGGCCGAAACGGGCCCGGCCGGAGCGCGAGAACGCGCTCCGGCCGGGCTTGCTGACGGGTCGTACGGGGTTGTGGCCGCGGTCAGGTGTCCACGCCGAGGGTGAGCGTGCCGGTGTAGCCGGCGCTGGTCGAACCGCTGAGGGTCAGCAGCCCGTCCTGGGCGCCCCCGCCGCCGTAGACCGAGTCCTGGCTGAGCGTGGTGCGGGTGACGGTGTTGGTGGAGTAGGGCGAGACCTTGGCGACCGCTGTCGTCACCGTCTCGCTGAAGAACAGCTGGCCGGTGTTGACCACCGTGCCGCCGGTGTACTTGCCGTTGGAGACGGTGACGCCGGTGTGCACCTTGAGGTGGATGTGGATTGCCCGGCCCCGGTACCAGCCGGGATAGATCGTGGTGATCGTCGCCAGGCCGCTGGAGTTGGTCAGCACACCTCCCCGCAGGAAGGTGCCGTCGTCCGCTTCGTTGTGGCCGTTGTTGCCGACGAAGCCGGAGTACTCGCCCAGCGCGTCGCAGTGCCAGATCTCGACCAGTGCGTTGGGCAGGACCGCGCACGTGCTGCTGTCGACGACCGTGAGGTTGAGCGTGAGTTTCAGGCCTGCCTTGCCTTCGGTCACGTCCGACCGGACGAGCGCCACGGAGAGGTAGTAGGGGCCCTCGGTGACCTCCGAGAACAGGGTGCACACGGCCGCGGCCGCCGCGGGAGCCGCGTCGGCGGCAGTGGGGGCCGCCTCGGCCGCGCCCGCGGAAGCGGAGGTGAGACCTGCGGCGCCGAGGCCGATGACTGCGGCCGCCGTGGTACCGGCGGCGAGGACGCTGCGGCGGCTGTGCGCCTGGTCCTGTGATGTGGGGGTGTCTGTCATGGACACGGAAATTACGAGCGGATGCTGTGGATTGACTGTCAGCGGGCTGTGGATTCTGTGGGAGGTACAACTTGGCCGGAACACGGAGTTCACCCCTCCGCCCGACTGCCCCGCAGCGCCCCCGACTTCAGCCCAGCGAGCCCGGCGCAGCAGACCACGGCCGCGCAGACCGACACCGCCACCGACGCCCCGGCCGCGTCCGCGAGCCGGCCGAGCGCGTTGTTGGCCACCACCAGCGCCAGGGACTGGGTCAGCGTCAACAAGGCCTGCACCCGGGCCGTATGACTGTCCGGGGCACCCGCCAGGACCAGCGGCCCGACATGGGAGGCGAACATCCCGGACCCCACCCCGATCACCACCCCCGCACACCCGGCCGCCGCCACGCCGGCCGCCGCCACGCCGGCCACCGCCACGCCGGCCGCCGCGAGTGCTGCCGGCGCCGCGAGTGCCGCCACGCCGGCCGCCGCCACGCACAGGCCCAGCGCCGCCCCTACGCCGATACGCGGCAACGGCCCCCGGCGCGCCACCAGCAGGGCCACCACGACCATCCCGAGGGACTGCCCGCCGGCGACCATGCCCGCGCCCCGGGCCCCCCACCCCTGCTCCCTGGCCAGCAGCGGACCCAGTAGGGACACCACCGGCAACAGCCCGCCGGCCGCCGCGCCGGTCAGCAGCAGCGCCGCCCGCAGCAGCGGATCCCGTACGGCGAGCCGGGCCCCTTCGGCCATCCCGGCCATCAGGCTCCCCGCCGGGGCGGGCCCGCCGTCCGCCGCCCCCGGCCGGACCCGGGCGACGGCCGCGATCACCGCCGCGAACGTCAGCGCGTCCACGAGCGCCACCCCGGCCAGCCCCGTGGCCGCGACAGCCACGGCCCCGAGCGGTGCGCCGAGCAGGGAGGCCGCCTGGCGTCCGGCCTGCTGAACGGCCAGCGCCCGCGGCAACTGCTCCCTGGCCACCAGGCGCCGGGGCATGGCTCCGGCGGCCGGCAGGGAGAAGGCCCCGACGGTCCCCAGCACCGCGGCGACCGTCATCAGCAGCCAGGTCGGCGTACCCAGCCGCCACGCCGCCAGGGCCAGCAGTGAAGTGGCCACCAGCAGCACGGCGTCCCCGGCGATCACCACCCGCCGGGCGCCGAACCGGTCGGCCACCGCCCCGCCGAGCAGCAGCAGCGCCGTGCGCGGCAGCGTGACCGCGGTCAGCACCAGCGCGGCCGTTCCCCCGCCATGGGCCCCGGCGGCCCAGCCGAGGGCGAAGTGCAGCGCCGCGTCGCCGAGCAGGGAGGCATGCGTTCCGGCCAGCCAGAGCAGATACGGCCGGGAGCGCCCGCCCGGATGCGGAGGCGGGTGCGGCGGGGGACGGGTGCGGGCGCGGACGCGGGGAGGGGGAGGGCACGGTGGCCGACCGTACGGCCCTCGACCGGCATGAGGGCAAGCGCCGTGTCGCGGCAGCCGGCCGATGAGAACGAGTACGACGTCCTGGACGAGGACGTCGCCCGCGTCTCACCGCTCAAGCACGCCACATGTTCCTCAGCCCCCTCGTACTGCTCGACGGCCCAGGGCAGCACCACGCAGGACAGCAGGAACCAGTCGCTGTAGCGGTACAGGTCCCAGTCGCGTACGGAAGTGGAACTCGGAGGCCGTGTGGATCCACCTGGACTCCACAACCTGATGCCGGGGCGGCCCCGGCGACTGTCAGTCTCCGGAGGGAAGGGGCTCTGCTGCCGTGCGAGCGGGTTCGGGTGTGTGCGGCGTCGGGCGGGCGGTGCTGGCGGGGGCCAGGGGCACCGGAGCCCGTTCGCCGCCCAGCCAGGACAGGTTGACGGCCACGCCGACCATGGAGGCCACGATGATTAGTGCGCCGGCTGTGGCGAGCGCAGCTCGTCGGCGGCGGATCCGGTAGCCGCCGACGACGGCCGCGTCGATAACGCTGGGTAGCGCAGGCTCCGGCTCGGCGCTGAGGACTGCCTGGAAGGCGGCGTGCAGAGCGTCGTTCTTGTGCTCATTCATGGCCGGTTTCACCTCCTGGTCCCTTCAATGTCAAGGCCTTCGACGACCTCGCGTAGCCGGGCGAGCCCGCGGGCGCTTTGGCTCTTTACCGTTCCCGGACTCACCCGCAGTGCGTGCGCGGTCTGCTCAACGGACCAGTCCTCCCAGAATCGCAGGACCAACACGGCTCGGTAGCGGGGCGCCAGCTCCATCAGGGCTTCTTGCATCATCAATCGCAACTCCGGTGCGCCAGACACGCCCGAGGGAAGATCGGGTGGCTCGCTCACCGGCTCCTCACGCCAGCCTCTCTTGCGCCACTGGTCGATGAAGGTGCGGGTGAGGATGGTGCGAGCGTAGGCATCCGCATTGCCGTCCCGGCTGACCCGTCCCCAGGCCGCGTACAACTTCATCAAAGTCGTCTGGGTCAGGTCCTGTGCCTGGTGCCAGTCACCGCAGAGCAGGTAGGCGCTGCGTCGGAGCTGCGCCTGCCGCGCCTCGGCAAATTCCCGGAACTCCCGTTCCCGGGCCGTGTCCCTCACTCTTTGCCGGCCTCTCCCTTGCGCACCACTCCACCTGTCATACATACGTGGAGTGGCCCTCTGGGGTTGCACGGTGCGGGCAGGAGAATTTTCCCGCCGCACCGTGCAACCTGACTGCCGCCCGCCTCCGTACCCATCTCCAGAAAGGGCTCCCACGCACAGGTGGGAGCCCGGCGATCCGAGAAAGAGGCACACTGTTGTCGAAGCACCGCAAGATCACGCAAAACCGCCGCGCTATGTTCAGCCTGGCCGCCGGAACCGTTCTGGCCGCCGCGGGGATGGCCGGCGTCGCCAACGCCGCGACCCCGGCCACTCACGCGAACCCGGTCCCGGCCACTCACGCGAACCCGGTCCCGGCCACTCACGCGAACTCGGTTCCGGCCACTCACGCGAACCCGGTCCCGGCCACTCACGCGAACCCGGTCCACGCCAAGTCTGTCGCCGAACCCCTCTCGTCGCTGAGCGCGGCCGAGCGGGCGAACGCGGTGGGCTGAACCCCACCCCGAGGAGTACGCACGCCTCCCCGAGAGCCTCGGGCCTTTGCCCGGTGCGGGAGGCGTGCTGCTCCGCTCGACCCGCCGTGGACCTCATTGCCCCTCGGAGGGGTACTGAACTTGATCGGGTGATGTCGGGCTGTTCGCCGGACAGCGTGCAGGTGGGCTCGGTAGCCCTGGTGAGGTGAGATATCCGCAGGGTGGTGGCTTGACCGACGCCGAGAGGGCCGCGCGGGAGCGGGTCCGGGTCCAGGCCGTGGCGTGCTTCGAGGGCAGGGAGAAGAATCGGGAGATTGCTGCCGCGTTGCGGGTCTCGGAGCGGTCGGTGGAACGCTGGCGGCGCCAGTGGCGCGAGGAGGGCCTGGCCGGTGTGGCGTCGAAGGGATCGCCGGGGCGGCCTCGCCTGTCGGAGACGCAGATGGCCAGGCTGGAGCGGGAGTTGGAGCGTGGCCCGCTGGCCCATGGGTGGACCGATCAGCGGTGGACGCTGGCCCGGGTGAAGACGATGATCGGCCGGCTGTTCCACGTCTCGTACACCGTGGAGGGCACGTGGCGGCTGCTGAGGAGGCACGGCTGGTCCTGGCAGCAGCCTGCTCGGCGCGCGATCGAGCGCGATGGCGACGCGGTGGAGCTGTGGAAGCGGGAGGTCTGGCCGCGGGTAAGAGCACCGCGGCGGCGAACAGCGCCTGGGTGGTCTTCGAGGACGAAGCCGGCCAGTCGATGACGCCGCCGCGTGCCAGGACCTGGGGCCGCCAAGGCAGTACCCCAGTTGTCCGCGTGCGTGGACGTGGCTCGGGCCGGGTGTCGATGGCGGGCATGACCTGCTACAAGCCCGGTGAGCGGTCCCGGCTGATCTACGCGATCCGTGAGTACCGGGGCCGCAAGGACGAACCGAAGGGCTTCGGCTGGAAGGACTACCGCGACCTGATTCTCCGCGCCCGCACGCAGTTGGGCGGCCCGATCGTCCTCGTGTGGGACAACCTGCGCATGCATCTGGTCGCGCCGTTGCGGGAGTTCTTCGAGGCCAATGCCGACTGGCTCACCGTCTTCCAGCTGCCGACGTATGCCCCGGACCTGAACCCGCAGGAGGGCATCTGGTCGCTGGTCAAACGCGACATCGGCAACCTTGCCGCTGCGGACCTCAGTCAGATCACCCGCGCCGTGAAACGCAAGCTCAAGATGCTTCAGTACCGGCCGGAGGTCATCGACGGCTGCCTGGCCGGCACGGGCCTGACCCTCAGCAAGTGATCGGCTTCGCGGATGTGGTCCCGTCGGCTTACTGGGTGCTGCCGCTGCCCAGGCGGGTCTTCTCCCTCGCCCGTCGCCTCGGAATTCGATTGCCACCGGCCCATGGAGTGCGCTGATACTTCGGCATGAGCAGAATTGCGCAGGTCATCGTGCTGGCGCCGTACGCGGACGATGTGATGGAGCCACTGACACGGCCGGATGACTCGCGCAGCTGGCGGGGCCACTTCGAGCGGCTGGACATGTTTGTTGACGGGTGGATGATCGAGTTCAACCGCGTGCGTCCGCGGTCAGGTCTGCTGCGGCACTTGGAATCCCTGGCGTGGCCGTATCCGGCGAGCGTGCAGGTGCTGATCCATGACGAGGAAGATGACTGCTTCGGGCTGTGGATGATGCGCGACGGTGTGCTGGTCGAATTGCCGGTCCCGGGCCATAGGCGCCTGCACGGCCCAGCGCCGACAACCGATGAATTTCCGCCCGACCCGGGCCTGCTGTTGCGGACCGAAGCGACCGTGCCCACCGGCTTCTCGACGGACCGTCAGGACAAGCGCCCCGCCTGGTAAGCCGAGTCAGCTACTGCAAGTTGATTGATGTCGGCCGACACCCGAGGTCAGGCCGACATCACGAGTTCAAGTTCAATAGCAACGTGCCCTGGATGAAGATCGGGCGCCCCTGTGGGCGTGTCCCGGGAACGGTCCCTCTCTGACAGTCTCGGCTGAGACGCCCGGCTTGTCGGGTCAGCCTTTGTGGGGGACACCCCTCCCCCGAGGGGGCGAATTCCAGGGGTCGTTGCAACACAAGTGATCAACTGGCTGTGGCCAGGAGCTTAGCGAGGCGCTCGGCTGGAGATTCCCAGCCGAGCGTTTTGCGTGGGCGGCTGTTGAGTTCTGCGGCCACGGCGTCGAGTTCCTCGCGGCTGTAGCATCCTCAACGCGGAATTCCAGCCCGGGTGCGGCACCGTCCTGCTGTTCCGCGATAACCATCGGATTCTGAAATCCGATGCCGCACTTCCAGGTACGTGTCCACGAAGAGGAACTCGACGGGAACGTCGGGGGCCGGCTGGTCTGGTCGCTCGCCGAGGCGCTGGTCCAGGTGTGCGGCGAGCGAGCGCGTTCCATGGCCGTCGCCGAGATCTTCGGCATCCCGAGGCACCGCCGCGGTGTCGGCGGTGTGCCGGGTGGCGTGCACGCCGCCCCGTCGTCTCGCTCCATGTGCGCGCGGCCGCGCCGCACTTGCCGGGAGTCGTCCGGGCGCTCCGGGGCCGGCGAGGTCGACCCTCCGGCGCTCACCTGACCGGCGCCGCCCGCCAAGGGGCAGCAACTGCATGAGCGAATGAGGAGGTTCCATCATGGTCACCAGAAGTCTGGGATCCGTCGGCGTGTATGGCAGGGAGCGGAGGAACAACAACACACGAGCGTCGCTCACAAAATTCTTCGCCATTGCGTGGGGCACTGCTCGCTACTGGGACATCGCAACGTCGAAAGAGAGGGTGCGGGCCGGAATTCTGCACTGACAGGTGAAGCGGAAATCCACAGTGTCCGGCGCGTGAGAAGCCACGGTTCCACCGCGAAAGGAAAGGCTGGGGTAGCGATGCCCACGCAACGCGAGGTAGACGAAGCCAAGATTCGCCAGCTGGTCGACAGGATTGCCGATGGGCTCCAAGCCAAGGATCCCGAGAGTCTCAAGCAGCTGTACGCAGCGGACATCGTGTCCTTCGACGTCGAGCCGCCGCTCCAGCACGTGGGGCTGGAAGCGAAACTCAAGAACTGGGCGCCCGTGTTCGCGTTCTTCGAGAGCGTGACCTACGAGGTTCGCGACCTGACGCTCACCGTGGGCGAGGATGTGGCCTTCGGGCACGCCTTCGGCGGCACGCTGAAGAACGGGACGGCGACGAGCGGTATGTGGGTCAGGGTCACGTACGGCCTCCAGAAGATCGACGGCACTTGGCTGATCACGCACGACCAGGTCTCGGTGCCGCTCGACATCCCGAGCGGCAAGGGAGCGGTCGACCTCGAACCCTGACAGGCCGCAGGCACACCGCCCGGCCGCCGCGACAAGGGCGCGCCGAACGTGAACGGTCACGCCCGGCACCGTCCGAGCAGGGCGAGCGGGGCGAGCAGGATGTGCCCGGTGCCGACGTAGTTGTGGCCATGCGGCAGGGCCTCGCGCGGGGTAGTTCCAGGACTTTGCGGGCGCGCCGGCGGGCGATCTGCGGCTGAGCCGGACCGCCCGACGTTCGTTAGTAAGTTTCCTTACGAAGTCTGCTGCGGCGCGAAGCAAGGCCGGTTAGTAAGTTACCTTACGAACCCTGACGCCTCTGGGCCGTCTGCCCGGTGACGCCCATGCTCCTGCCGATGTGGGGCCAGGAGGCGCCGGAACGGCGGGCCTGGCCGGCGAAGTGGCCTGAGTGGTCGGCCACTTCGCCGGGGTGCCGGTCAGGCGTCCTGCCAGTAGAGGGCGGGCTTGGGGCCGCCGGTGCTGCGCTGGGCGGGGAGGAACGCGGGCGGCACGTCGGCGATCTGGTCGGGGTAGAAGACGGCCGTCTCCTGGACGGACTGGCTGGCCGGCTGGTTCTGCCCCTGCCCCTGCTGCTGCCCCTGCTGCTGCGGGGCCGAGACCTGGGCGTACGCCGCTGTCGGCTGCGGCCCCTGCGAGGCGCGGGACGGGGCCTGCGGCTGCTGCTGAGGTTGCTGCTGCTGGGGCTGCTGCAACTGCGGCATGGGCTGGGCGTAGGCCGCCGCGGGCTGGAGATCCGGCTGTGCCTGCTGTTGAGGCTGCTGCTGGGGCTGCGGCGGCTGTTGTGCCTGTTGCTGCTGCTGTGCCTGCTGCTGTGCCTGCTGCTGGGGCTGGACGGCGTACGGAGCCTGGGCGTAGGAGGCCTCGACGTACTGCTGTTGGGGCTGCTGCTGGAACTGCGGCTGCTGCTGTGCCTGCATCTGGGGCTGGTACTGCGGCTGCGCCTGCATCTGGGGCTGGAACTGCGGCTGGAACTGGGCCTGTTGCTGGGGCTGGCCCACCACCTGCGCCGAGTACATCGGGGTGGCGGCCGGCTCGGGCGGTGCCTGCGGCGTGTAGAGGGAGGCCGGCTCGGGCGTGGACTGCGCCGAGTAGAGGGCCGCGGGCTCGGGGGCCGGGGGCATGGCGGCCGCGGCGGCCTCCTGGACCTGGGCCTGGGCCTGGGCCTGGGCCTGCGCCTGGGCGGGCGGGGCCGCGTACCAGGTGCTGCCGTACAGCACGGTGCTCAGCCCGGTGAGCAGCCGCTGTACGTCGGGCTGGGAACGGACGACCAGGCGCATGAAGCGGCTGCTGCTGCCCAGTTTGTTGCCGCACTCGCGGGTGAGGACGCCGTGTTCGGCCAGTAGCCGGTCACGCAGGATGCCGCCCTCGACGCCGTCCGGGAGCTTGACGAAGACGAAGTTGCCCTGGGAGGGGTAGACGGTCATCCCGGGCAGGGCGGCGAGCTGCCAGATCATCTCCTGGCGGTCGCGGCTGAGCATGCGCAGGCTCTGCGCGTACTCCTGCCGGTACTCCTTGATCATGAAGACGACGGTCTCGGCGAAGGAGTTGAGGTTCCACTTGGGCAGCGCCTTGCGGATCTTCCCGGCGATGGCGGGGTTGGCGACCATGTAGCCGAAGCGGATGCCGTGGAGGCCGAAGTTCTTGCCGAGGCTGCGCAGTACGACGACGTTCGGCCGCAGCGCGGCCTCGTCGGCGACGCTCGGGAACGCCTCCGCGTCGACGAAGTCCATGAACGACTCGTCGACGACGACCAGATCGAGGTCGGAGAGCGCGTCGAGCATCGCGATGACGGCGTGCCGGGGGAGGTAGCCGCCGTCGGGGTTGTTGGGGTTGCAGATCACCGCGGTGCGTGAACCGCGGGCGCGTATGAAGGAGATGAACGCGGCCGGGTCCAGGCCGAAGCCGTTGGCCTCCGGCAACAGGAACATGTCAACGCGCTTTCCCGTCTCCATGGGCTGGTCGGTCCAGCGCCCGAAGGTCGGGATCGGGATGGCGAGGCTCTCGCGGACGAGGAGGTGGTCGATCCAGGTGATCAGCTCCGTGGAGCCGTTGCCCATCGCGACCGTCTGCGGGTTGAGCCCGAGCGTGGTGCTGAGCTCGGAGATTATCGTGTCGGCGCTGCTCGGGTAGTACGTGAGGATGTCGCGCAGCCGCGTGGCGAGACGGTCGAATATCGCCGGGGTGGGGAAGTACGGGTTGCAGGGGATGCAGAAGTCGACGATGTCGCTGTTGCCGCCGCCGGCCCGGTCCAGGGCGAAGAACGAAGGGCTGTGCGCGGTGCTCGAACGGAAGAGCTCCAGCGCACTGCTACCGGTGTTGCCGACTGCGACAGTCACGGCGGGACCTCCTCGGTCACGTGGGCCGTGCTGTATGAGGGCGCACGACCCGTTGCTTCCCCCGCCCTCCAGACAAGAGGGTGCACCATTGTCACCCACAGGTGGGGCGCATGTTGCATTTGGGGGACAGGGGAAGCACGGACCGGCTAAAGTTCCGCCTCGCTGTCCTTTATTGTCCACTTATTCGACAGCGTTCGACCGAGGTCAGCTCGTTGCGGAGGCACTCTCCGACGCGCTCTCCGACGCGCTCGCGGATGCGCTGGGAAGGTCGCTCGGCGCCCCGGACGGGGGCTCGCCGGTGGGTGCGCCACCGCCTCCGCCGGCGTGGGAGGCGGTGGAGTCGACGCCCATGGTCAGGGATGCCTTGTAGCCCTTGGCGGGCTTCTTGCCGCAGGCCTTGATCGTGAGCAGTCCGGAGGACGCGCCGGCGTCGTCGTAGACCGAGTCGTCGGCGAGCAGTGTCTCCGTGGTGGTGTTCGCCGAGTACGGGGCCAGGCTCTGGATCGTGGCGTTGAGGTCCGGGTCGAAGAACAGCTGGCCGGTGTGGCAGATGGTGCCACCGGAGTAGGTGCCGTCGGCCAGGGTCACGCCGACGTGCACCCGCAGGTGGACGTGGACGGCACGGGAGACGTAGTGGCCCGGCCAGATCGACTTGATGGTGACCCGGCCCCGGCTGTTGGTGACCTGACCGCCGCGCAGGAAGGTGCCGTCGTCGGTCTCGGTGTGGCCGTTGCCGCCGACGAAGCCCGAGTACTCGCCGAGGTGGTCGCAGTGCCAGAGTTCGACGAGCGCGTCCGCCAGGGGGGCGCAGTCGTTGGCGGTGTCGACGACGGAGAAGGTGTACTCGATCGGGATGCCGGGCTTGCCCTCGCTGATGTCCTTGCGGACGAGCGCGCCTTCGAGGGAGTAAGGCCCCTCGGTCACCTCTTCGGTCAGGGTGTAACACGCGGAACTGCTCGCGTCGGCACTCGCGTCGGCCGTCGTGGCGTCCGAGGTCGTGGTGTCGGCGAACGCGGCACCGGCGACGCCGAGACCGGCGACGGCGGCCGCGGCGGACCCTGCGACGACCACCCGGCGGCGGCTGATCTGGCTTCCGGCTTTGTGTTTCGGGCTGTCTGTCATGTTCACGGAGCCTAGGCAGCCGATCTGTGAGTAGATCGTCACTGGCCTGTGCATATCGTGGAAATCGGGCTCCCGGGGTCATGCGCCCGGTATGTGGGCCGCGGCCCGCGGTCACGGACTCCGGCACACAGGCGTCACACCAGGGCCGGTGCGGTCAGCCGCTCTTGTCGGTCGGACCGACGGACAGGCAGGTCTGTCGGCCGGCCTTGCCGCCGTCCCGCTGCTGGACGACTTCCAGGAGCACGCCGGTCTTCGGGTCGACGATCACCTGGGTGGTGCCTCGGCCCTCCTTGAAGGACAGTTCCGTTCGACGGTGTCCGAGCCCGGCGCGGCCGCCTGCCGCGTCGCGCGCCGCACATGTCCCGCCAGGACGACGCGGAGTACGGTGCCCGGCTCGCGGGCGTGACCCGGGACAAGCGGCGGGCCGCAGGCGACACGCGGCAAACGACACGCGGCAAACGACACGTGGCACGCGGCGGCCGGGGCCGACAAAGGTTACCAGCGGTAAAAGACCGGTGTTCTCGCCGTTGACGGCGGCCGTCCGGCAAGCGTTTGCTATGCGTTGGCATGCCCTGAACATGTTTGCGGAGCCCCCGACAGAGAGGTCCCCCCATGAACCGTGTGCAGCGAAGACTGCTCACCTGCCTCACCGCAGGCGCGTTCGCGCTGGCCGGGCTGGCGGCCACCGCCGCCCCCGCCGCCGCGGCCGACAGCGGCGCCTTCAGCGTCCTGACGTACAACGTCGCCGGTCTGCCCGAGGCCCTGTCGAGTGCCGACACCCCCCGCGACACCAGCACCACCGCGATCGGCCAGCGGCTCAGCCCGTACGACATCGTCCAGGTCCAGGAGGACTTCAACTACCACGCCTACCTCTACGCCTCCGACACCCACCCCTACCGGACGGCGACCAGCGGTGGCGCGGGCATCGGCAGCGGCCTCAACACGCTGTCCGGCATCTCCTACGACGGCGACGACTTCGAGCGGGCCGGGTGGGACTCCTGCCAGATCGACTCCGGCGACTGCCTGACCCCCAAGGGCTTCACCTTCATGCGGGAGCGCCTGTCCGAGGGCGTCTACGTCGACTTCTACAACCTGCACACCAACGCGGGCACCAACGACGGTGACGAGGCGTCACGGGCCAGCAACCTCGCCCAGCTGACGTCCTTCATCTCCACCCACTCGGCGGGCAACGCCGTCGTGGTGATGGGCGACACCAACACCCGCTACACCCGGTCCGCCGACACCATCGCCGAGTTCGCGGCCAACAACGGCCTCACCGACGCCTGGGTCAAGCTCATCCGCGGCGGCACGGCGCCCGCCAAGGGCAGCGACGCGCTGGTCTGCGACCAGTCCGGGGCCACGGTGCCCAACACCTGCGAGGTCGTGGACAAGGTCCTCTACCGCAGCAGCAAGCTGGTCACCCTCAACGCCACCTACTACAACAACGAGCACGCGAAGTTCCTGGAGGACTCCTCCGGGCTGATGCTCTCCGACCACGACCCGATCACCGTGAAGTTCTCCTGGGCCCGGAACTCGTCCTTCCAGCTCAGTGACCAGTTCGGTGGCCCGCACGGCGACTACTTCAACGACATCAGCAGTGTCCCGGCGGCCGGCCAGGCCACCAAGGTCTCCCTGCGCAGCGGCTCCCGGGTCGACCAGATGGGTCTGACGCTGAGCGGCGGCACCACCCTCACCCATGGCGGGACCGGCGGCACGGCCTCGTCCCTCACCCTCGGCAGCGGCGAGTACGTGACGACCGCGTACCTGTGCCAGGCCGATTACAGCGGCCACACCCGGATCTTCTACGCCAAGTTCACGACCAACCTCGGCAACACGCTGGCCGGCGGCAGCACCACCTCGGACTGCGTGACCCGCACCGCGCCCTCCGGCTGGCAGATCGCCGGCTTCCACGGCAGGTCGGGCGACGCGGTCGACAAGATCGGCTTCATCTACACCAAGCGCTGACCCGCGGGTCGGTGTGGCATGGAGCCGGACGGGCCGGTGCCGGGGGAAGGTTCCACCGGCCCGTCCGGAGCATCACTTCGCGTCGAGCGAGACCTTGGTGACCTGGCCCTTGGCGGCCGGTGCGGCGAGCTTCACGTCACCGGCGGGCAGGTCGTCGATGACCCAGGTCTTCGCCTTGGCCTTGTCCGTGTAGGACTTGGCGGCGAACTTGCGGCCGTCCACGTACAGCGTCCAGGTGTGCTTGGTGGACTTGGTGCCGGTGGCGTCCACGGTCACGGACAGGTCGCCGCCCCGGAAGTCGGCGAGGAGTACGGAGACGCCCGCGCCCTTCTTCGAGGACTTGGTGACGTGCGTGCCGCCGGCGGCCGGGGCGGCCGACGCGGACGCGGCGCCCGCGACGAGCGCGGAAGCGGCGACGGCGGCGACGGCAGCCGCTTTGAACGATGTGAACGATGTGAACGAAACGGAACGCATATGAGCTCCCTCAAGTGGGGGAAGGGGTTCGGGGACGTTCACATATTAGAAGTCGGCGAGACCCGGGAACACCCGCGAGATGATGGGCGGATGGCCGGTCAGTCGGCCTTTCTGGGGAATTCTCAGCGGAATTTCAGCCGCTCTCATCCCCGGTCCCACCTGCGATGAGAGGACCCATTCGGTCCGTGGGGCAATTCGGTCAAGCCGGAACGTGCGGAGGGCTGAGAGAAAATCAGAATGATTTTCTCTCAGCCCTCCGCACGTTCTCGGAATTCGCCGTCAGTGGGCGATCCCGTCGATCAGTTCCCGCGCACCCTGGCGAAGCAGCGCGACCGCCACCGAGGTGCCCAGGGTCGCCGGGTCGAGCGGGCCGGCCCACTCGTGGGCGTCCAGGACGCGCTTGCCGTCGGGGGTGAAGACGCGGGCCCGCAACGACAGCCGGCCGTCCCGCTCGGCCCGCGCGTAGCCGGCGATGGGGGAGTTGCAGTGGCCCTGGAGGACATGCAGCAGCATCCGCTCGGCGGTGATCTCGCGCCACGCGTCGGCGTCCCCGAGCGCGGTGACCGTCTCGATGGTGGCCGTGTCGTCCTCGCGGCACTGGAGCGCCAGCACCCCGGCGCCGATCGGCGGGCACATCGTCTCCACCGGCAGGATCTCGCTGATCCGTTCGGTCTGCCCGATCCGTTCCAGGCCCGAGGCGGCCAGCAGCAGCGCGTCGGCCTCTCCCGACTCCATCTTCTCCAGGCGGCGGTTGGCGTTGCCGCGCATCGGTACGCACACCAGCTCCGGGTGCGAGATCGCCAGCTGCGCGATCCGCCGCACCGACGAGGTACCGATCCGGGTCCCGGCCGGGAGGCTGTCCAGCGTGAGCCCTTCCGGATGGATCAGGGCGTCGCGGATGTCGTCCCGCCTGAGGAACGCCGCGAACACCGTCCCGGCCGGCAGCGGCCGGTCCGCGGGGATGTCCTTCACGCAGTGCACCGCCAGATCGGCCTCACCGGCCAGCAGCGCCGCGTCCACCTCCTTGGTGAACGCCCCCTTCCCGCCGAGCTTGGCCAGATCCCCCATCCAGCGGTCGCCGGAGGTGGTGACCGGCACCACCTCCGTCGTGATCTCCGGTCGCAGCGCGGCCAGTTCGGCGCGTACCCGCTCGACCTGGGCGAGGGCCATGGGGGACGAACGGGAGACGATACGGATCAGCTCAGCGGAAGCCATGCCGTACACGATAGGGCCTCACGACGGTCCCTCAGGACGACCGGCGGAAGCCCGCGCGGACCGCGTGCCGGACAGGTACGGGGGACAGATACGCCGGACAGGTACGCCGCAGGTACGCCGCAGGTACGCCGGACAGGTACGCCGGCCCGCCGGACAGTACGAAGGCCCAGGACCGATGGGTCCTGGGCCTACGCACCGTCCGGTGCCGGGCTACTCCGCCGAGAAGCCGTGCACCGTCGTCGAGCGGTACGTCTCCCCGGGCCGCAGCACGGTCGACGGGAAGGACGGCCGGTTGGGTGAGTCCGGGAAGTGCTGGGTCTCCAGGCAGAAGGCGTCACCCTGGCGGTAGGTGCGGCCGGAGGTGCCGGCGAAGGAGCCGTCCAGGAAGTTCGCGGTGTAGAACTGCACGCCGGGCTCGGTGGTGGCGATCCGCATCACCCGCCCCGAGGCGGGGTCGGTGACCGTGGCGAAGTGCTCGGGGCCGCCGGTGACGCCCTTGTCGAGGACGAGGTTGTGGTCGATGCCCTGGGCGTACAGGATCTGGTCGGTCGCGTCGCGGAGGTCCCGGCCGATGGGCTTGGCCTGCCGGAAGTCGAAGGGGGTGCCCTCGACCGGGGCCGTTTCGCCGGTCGGTACGAGATCGGCGTCGACGGGGGTGTAGTGGGAGGCGGCGATCTCGGCCCGGTGGCCGTGGACACTGCCGCTGCCCTCGCCGCCGAGGTTGAAGTACGTGTGGTTGGTCAGGTTCACCACGGTCGCCCGGTCGGTGGTCGCGGTGTAGTCGATACGCCACCGGGCGTCCGTGGTGAGGGTGTGGACGACCTCGACCCGGAGCGTGCCCGGGAAGCCCATCTCCCCGTCCGGGCTGGTGCGGCGCAGCACCAGCCCGGCGTCGGACCCGTCCGTGAAGGGCTCGACATCCCAGAGGTGACGGTCGAAGCCCCGGTCACCGCCGTGGAGGCAGTTCGGACCGTTGTTGACCGGCAGTTCGTGGGCGACCCCGTCCAGGGTGAACCGCCCGCCGGCGATGCGGTTGCCGTACCGCCCGATGACCGCGCCGAAGTACGGGCTGCGGTCCACGTACTCCGCCAGGGTGGCGAACCCCAGCGAGACGTTGGCGGTACGGCCGTGCCGGTCGGGCAGGTCCAGGGTCTGGACGATGCCGCCGTACGACAGGACCTTCAGCGTGACCCCGCCGACCGGAACGGTCCAGATGTCGACTCCGGCCCCGTCGTCGAGGGTGCCGAAGTGCTCCTTGCCGATGGTGCTGATGGCTACGAACCCACCTTGCGCTTGTTGTAGATGTCGAAGCCGACGGCGGCCAGCAGCACCAGGCCCTTGATGACCTGTTGCCAGTCGCTGCCGACGCTGAGGATGGACATGCCGTTGTTGAGCACGCCCAGCACCAGGCCACCGATGATGGCGCCCAGTACCGTTCCCACACCACCGCTGGAGGAGGCGCCGCCGATGAAGGCGGCGGAGATCGCCTCCAGCTCGTAGTTGATGCCGGCGCCGGGGGTGGCGGACTGCAGACGCGCGGCGGCCACCAGACCGGCCAGGGCCGCGAGGACGCCCATGTTGACGAAGATCAGGAAGACGACGCGCTTGTCCTTGACGCCGGACAGCTTGGCGGCGGACTGGTTGCCGCCGAGGGCGTAGACATGGCGGCCGATCACGGTGTTGCGCATCACGAAGCCGAAGACGATGAGCAGACCGGCCAGGATCAGCAGCAGGATCGGGAAGCCCTCGTAACTGGCCAGGGTGAGGGTGAACATGATGATCGCGGCGCTGATCGCCACGCACTTGAGCACGAACAGCCCGAACGGCAGCACGTCGAGGTCGTACGCGACCTGCTGACGACGGCCGCGCCACTCCTGGAACACCGTCCAGACGATGAGGGCCACGCCGAGCAGCATCGTCAGGTTGTGGTAGTTGGTGTCCGGGCCGATCGACGGAAGGAAGCCACCGCTGATCTTGGTGAAGCCGTCCGGGAAGGGCGCCAGGGACTGGCCCTGGAGGAGGATCTCGGTGCCGCCGCGGAAGATCAGCATGCCGGCGAGGGTGACGATGAAGGACGGTACGCCGATGTAGGCGATCCAGAAGCCCTGCCAGGCACCGGCGATCGCGCCGATGAGCAGCGATATCAGCAACGCGAGCGGCCACGACCAGTGATGATTGATCATCAGTACGCCGGCGACGGCCCCGACGAAGGCGGCGAGCGAACCGACCGACAGGTCGATGTGCCCGGCGATGATGACGATCATCATGCCGATCGCCAGGATGAAGACGTAACCGTTCTGCGTGATGATGTTGGTGACGTTGAGCGGGGTGACCGTCTTGCCGTCGGTCCATATGCTGAACAGCACGATGATCAGCCCCAGGGCGAAGATCATTCCGTACTGGCGCAGGTTGCTGCGCATCGCCTGGAGCAGGATCCCCGCCCAGCCGGTGTTACCGCCGGTGCTGTCCTTGGGGGAGGCGCCCGGCGCGTCCTGGGTGTCGGTCTTCACCGGGCTGCTCATGATCCGGCTCCTGCTTCGTTGTTGCTGGCCTTGTCGGCCTTGTCCATGGTCATGTGGCGCATCAGTAGTTCCTGTGTGGCGTCCTGCCGGGAGATCTCCCCCGTGAGCCGTCCGGCGGACATGGTGTAGATCCGGTCGCACATTCCGAGCAGTTCGGGCAGCTCGGAGGAGATGAAGACGACCGCCTTGCCGTCGGCGGCAAGCTGGTTGATGACCGTGTAGATCTCGAACTTCGCACCGACGTCGATACCCCGGGTCGGCTCGTCGAGGATCAGCACGTCGGGCCCCGTGAAGATCCACTTGCTGAGGACGACCTTCTGCTGGTTGCCGCCGCTGAGCTTGCCGACCCCCTCGAAGACGGTGGGGGCCTTGATGTTCATGGTCTTGCGGAAGGACTCGGCGACCCGGGTCTCCTCGTGCTCCTTGATGACGCCGCGCCGGGTGATCTTCGGCAGCGCCGACAACGAGATGTTGCGGCTGATGTTGTCGATCAGGTTGAGGCCGTAGCTCTTGCGGTCCTCGGTGACGTACGCGATGCCGTGGCCGATGGCCTCCGGGACGGTCCGGGTACGGATCGCCTCGCCGTTCTTCAGGACGGTTCCGGAGATGTCCCGGCCGTAGGAGCGCCCGAAGACGCTCATCGCCAGCTCGGTGCGGCCGGCGCCCATGAGCCCGGCGATGCCGACGATCTCGCCGCGGCGGACGTTGACCGAGACCCCGTCGACGACCTTGCGGTGATGGTCGATGGGGTGGTGCACGGTCCAGTCCTCGACGGCGAAGGCGACCTCGCCGGCGTCCGGGCCGGAGTACGGCTCACGCTCGGGGAACCGGTTTTCGAGATCGCGGCCGACCATGCCGCGGATGATGCGGTCCTCGTTGATCCCGCCGTCGCTGACGGAGAGGGTCTCGATGGTCTTGCCGTCGCGCAGGATGGTGAGGGAGTCCGCGACCCGCTCGATCTCGTTGAGCTTGTGCGAAATGATGATGCAGGAGATCCCGGCGGCCTTGAACTCCAGGATGAGGTCGAGGAGTTTGCGGCTGTCCTCGTCGTTGAGCGCGGCGGTCGGCTCGTCGAGGATGAGCAGCTTGACCTCCTTGGAGAGCGCCTTGGCGATCTCCACGAGCTGCTGCTTGCCGACGCCGATGTCCGCGACGCGGGTGGTGGGCCGTTCCGGCAGGCCGACCCGGTCGAGGAGCTGCTTGGCGTGCCGCAGGGTCTCGTTCCAGCTGATCACCCCGCGGGTGGCGTGCTCGTTGCCGAGGAAGATGTTCTCCGCGATGGACAGATAGGGCACCAGGGCCAGTTCCTGGTGGATGATGACGATGCCGCGGCTCTCGCTCGCCCTGATGTCCTTGAACTCGCAGAGCTCGCCCTGGAAGTAGATCTCGCCCTCGTAGGAGCCGTGCGGGTAGACGCCGCTGAGGACCTTCATCAGCGTCGACTTGCCGGCGCCGTTCTCGCCGCAGATGGCGTGGATCTCGCCCTGCTTGACCGACAGGGTCACGTCGGAGAGTGCCTTGACCCCGGGGAAGGTCTTGGTGATCGAGCGCATTTCGAGGACGGGCTTGTCGACGGGCTTGTCGAGAGCACGGTCACCCATGGTGGTGCATCCGTTCTGACGATTGACGAGGTGGGAGCGGCCGGCGGCGGACCGGTCAGGTGACCCGCCGCCGACCGCTGACTGTGGGCCCGGTGTCAGCTGAAGTCGGAGGCCTTGTAGTAGCCGCCGCCGACCAGGACCGACTCGTAGTTGGACTTGTCGACGCTGACGGGCTGCAGCATGTAGGTCGGGACGACCTTCTTGCCGTTGTTGTAGGACTTGGTGTCGTTGATCTCGGGCTTGGCGCCGGTGAGCTCGGCCTTCACCATCGAGACCGCGACCTTGGCGAGCTTGCGGGTGTCCTTGTAGATCGTCGCGGTCTGCTCACCCGCGATGATCGACTTGACCGAGGCCAGCTCGGCGTCCTGGCCGGTGACGACCGGGAGCGGCTTGGACTTGCTGCCGTAACCGACGTTCTTCAGCGAGGAGATGATGCCGATGGAGATGCCGTCGTACGGCGACAGGACCGCGTCGACGTGGTCCTTCTTGCCGCTGTAGTCGGCGCTCAGCAGGTTGTCCATGCGCTTCTGGGCGGTGGCGCCGTCCCAGCGCTGCGTGGTGACCTGGTTGAGCTTGTCCTGGCCGGACTTGATGACCAGCTTCCCGGACTTGATGTACGGCTCAAGGGTGTCCAGGGCACCGTTGAAGAAGTACTTGGTGTTGTTGTCGTCCGAGGAGCCGGCGAACAGCTCGATGTTGAACGGGCCCTTGCCGTTCTTCAGACCGAGCTTGTCGACGATGTAACCGCCCTGGAGCTGGCCGACCTTGTAGTTGTCGAACGTCGCGTAGTAGTCGACGTTCTTGGTGCCGAGGATCAGGCGGTCGTAGGAGATGACCGGGATCTTGGCGTCGGCGGCCTGCTGGAGCACCTGGTTCATGGCGGTGCCGTCGATGGCGGCGATCACCAGCGCCTTGTCGCCCTTGGTGATCATGTTCTGGATCTGCGAGACCTGCTGGCTCGTGTCGTTGTTCGCGTACTGCAGGTCGGCCTTGTAACCGAGCTTCTCCAGCTGCTTCTTCATGTTGTTGCCGTCGGCGATCCAGCGCTCGGACGACTTCGTCGGCATCGCGATGCCGATGGTGCCGCCCTTGGAGTCGCTGCTTCCGGAGTCGGAGTCCTGACCGCAGGCGGAGACGCCGGCGCCCAGGGTGAGGGTGACCGTCACTGCCGCGGCGGAACGCAGGAGAGCGGCTCTGGCTATGCGCATGGATCTAGATCCTTTCGGGGGTCAAACGTGGGTCGGTACTGCTGCCCGCGGAAGCCGCGACAGCGTTGTCTGCCGCGTCAAGCGGAAAACGGTTCAGCGGTCCCGGCAGCCGGGCGCCCAGCGGCGACATGCCGCCGTCCGCGCCGTGCCGGGCCAGCAGATCGAGCACCAGCCGGCCGCGTCGTACCCGCTCGACCGCCGTCTGCAGCGTGACGTCGCGCAGTTGACGGCCGTACGGGTAGATGGCGGGCGCCTTGCTCAGCCCGAACTTGAGGTAGATCGGGGCGCCGCGGCGGATCAGCTCGGCCGCGTCGTAGAGCCGGACGTACCCGCCCAGGTCGTCGGGAGCCTCGATGTAGAAGTCCATCGGAGCGCCACTGACCCGGCGGATCTCGGTGATCTGCTGGAGAGTCAGGTCGGACGGGATGTTGATCGAGTCGCCACCGAGCCGTTCCCAGACTCCGTAAGCAGCCGGGTTCACCGGGCCCACCAACGCCGACACCTTGAAAGTGGTGTCGGCGGGCAGTACCCCCTGATGGCGAAGCTGGTTGAGCAGCCACAGGACTCCCTCGTCGGCAACGAGTAGGCAGCGTACGCCAAGTGCCGTAGCCCGCAGGGCGTCTTCTACGCAGCCCGCTACCTGATCGTGACCTCGGGCCCGGAGTCCGCCGCCCCCGGACTGGGTACGGGTAGAGGCCCCGATGTCCCAGCTGCCCCGCGGACCGGTGAACAGGCAGAGCTCGATGTCACGTTCGGCGGTCGCCTGCACCATTTCGGTGATCTCGGCGTCGGTGAGCATCCAGATGCCGCTGCCCTGGCTGATCCGGTGCACCGGCACGGCGAGCCGCTCGGCCTCCGCCAGGACGGTGGCGAGTGCCTCGGGGCCCTCCACGGAGGGGATCTCGGTGCGCCAGCTGCCGCCGTCGGGGAAGGAGTGGGCCGAGGTGTCGGCCGGGTCGTTCGCGGGTGCGCCGTGACCGAGCAGCGCGAGGGCGTACTCGCCGGGGCGGCGGGGGCCGGGAGCCTGCGGGCTCGGTGTGGGTGCGTCGGTCACGGTGCGGTGCTCCAATGTTCGGTATTTCGGACGCCGTCCGAGTCTGTGCGTAGTGCGGGGTGCCGGGCGTGGTGACGGTCAGTTCGGCATGAGCAGTACCTTGCCGACCTTGGGGTCGCCGCTGCCCACCAGATCGATGGCGGCGGAGAACTCCGTGAGCGGGAGCCGATGCGTGATCAGCGGCCCCGGTGTCAGCAGCCCGGTCCCGAAGACCCGGACGGCGTGCGCCCAGGCGCCGGGCGCGGCGCCGAAGACGGTGTGCACGGTGAGCTGACGGACCACCAGATCCGTCGGGTCCAGCCCCTGCGCCCCGGAGGCCGGGATGCCGGTCAGGACCAGCCGGCCGCCCCGGCGCGCCAGCGCGGCCGAGGCGCGGGCGGCCGAGGCCGAGCCGGCGGTCTCGATCACCACGTCGTAGCCGGCGCTCCGTGCGTCCAGCTCGTCGGCGGTACGGAAGTCGGTGGCGCCGAAATCGTAACTGAGCTTCTCGCGGTCCTGGCTGGTGCCCACCACCAGCAGCTCGGCGGGGGAGACGGCGGCCAGGAACTGCACCGCCAGCATCCCCAGGGTGCCGGTGCCGACCACCGCGACCCGCTCGCCCGGCTGGATGTTCGCCTTCAAGGTGGCGGCCGCGATACAGGCGGCGGGCTCCAGCAGTGCGGCCTCGGTCAGGTCGGCCTCGTCCGGAAGAGGGTGCAGCAGCCGGGCGGGCAGGGTGAGGGTGTCGGCCATCGCCCCGGGCTGCGTGAAGCCCGTCTCCTCGTACCCGGCCACGCACAGGGTGGTCTCCCCGGCATGGCACCGGTCGCAGACCTGGCAGTTGCGGAACCCCTCCCCGACGACCTTGCGGCCCACCAGACCGGCCGAGACCCCCGCGCCCACCCCCTCAACGGTGCCGGACCACTCATGGCCGGGCGTGACGGGGTAACGCACATAGCCCTCGGGCCGGTTGCCCTGGTAGATCTCGCGGTCGCTGCCGCAGATGCCGCTGGCGTGCACCCGTACCCGGGCCTCGCCGGGGCCGGGCGGGTGCTGCTCGCGCTCGACCAGGCGGTGGCTGCCGGGTGCGTCGAGGACGAGCGCCCGCTCGGTGCCGGCGGAGGGGGACCCGGATCTGGAGGTGCTGGTGGTCACCGTGAGGATGCCTTCGGCTTGCGCTGCTCCCAGCCGTCGGCCCAGAGGTCGAAGCGTGCCTGCTGCTGAGGGAACTCGGCGGCGGCGTCCACGTCGAACTCCACGCCGAGGCCGGGTGCCTCGGAGAGTTCGAAATACCCGTCGACGACCTGGGGGGCGCCCTTGACGATCTTCTTGATGTCGGAGTCCGCGAAGTCGTTGAAGTGTTCGAGGATCTTGAAGTTGGGGGTGCAGAAGCCGACCTGCAGGGAGGCGGCGGTCAGAACGGAGCCCCCGACATTGTGCGGGGCGACCAGAACATAGTGGGTCTCGGCGGTGGCCGCCAGTTTGCGGGTCTCCAGGATGCCGCCGATGTGGCCGACGTCGGGCTGGATGATGTCCGCGGCCTGGGACTCGAACAGCTCGCGGAACTCGATCCGGTCGTGGATCCGCTCACCCGTGGCGACCGGCAGGTCGACCCGCTCGGCCACCTTGCTCAGGGCCTTGAGGTTCTCCGGCGGCACCGGCTCCTCCAGCCAGGCCGGCCGGAAGGGGGCGAACTCCTTGGCGAGCCGTACGGCGGTGGAGGGGCTGAAGCGCCCGTGCATTTCGAGCATCAGCTCGGTCTCGGGACCGATGGCGTCGCGGACGGCCTCGATGAGGGAGACGGCGTAGCTGGTCCCGGCGTGGTCCAGCTCGTAGTGGCCGGTGCCGAAGGGGTCGATCTTCAGGGCCTGGTAGCCCCGCTCGACGACCTTCGTGGCGGCCTTGTGGTACGCCTCGGGGGTGCGCTCGGTGGTGTACCAGCCGTTGGCGTACGCCTTGATCCGGTCGTGCACCTTGCCGCCGAGCAGCTGCCAGACCGGCACGCCCAGCGCCTTGCCCTTGATGTCCCAGCAGGCCATCTCGACCACCGCGATACCCGACATGACGATCTCGCCGGCGCGTCCGTAGTCGCCGTACTTCATCCGCTTGACCAGGTCCTCGACGGCGAAGGGGTCGGAGCCGGCGATGTGGTTGGTCTCCGCCTCCCGCAGGTAGCCGACCAGCGCGTCGGTGTGGCCCAGCATGCGGGTCTCGCCCACGCCGGTGAGGCCCTCGTCGGTGTGCACCAGGACGTACGTGAGGTTGCGCCACGGGGTGCCGACCACGTGAGTGCTGATGCCGGTGATGCGCACGGAATACTGCCCCTTGCTCGATCTTGTTCGAGATTTCGTAACGCGTTCGAAATGCTGAAGGGAACGTAATAACGCTCTCCCGGCGATGTCAACGGTTGAAGTGGTACGGATCTCAGCCGGTTTCGCCTGTTGACAACGGAGTGTAGATGCCGCCATGATCCACGCGTTGAAATTCACGAAATTACGAACAGTGTCTGGTATCTCGAACAACCGCGCCCGGTTGGCGGGTGGTCCCGTGCTACCGCCCGGCCCCGCCGGACGCGAACGCCTTGTAGACCACCCGGGCCAGTCGGGCCTGCCCCTGTTTGCCGGGATGGAAGAAGTCCCAGGGGCTCAACTCGTCCGCGGTGAAGCGGTAGTCGAAGACCGCGCCGCCGTCGGTGCGGCAGTGCGCGTACCGGCCGCAGACCTGCGCCAGCGCCTTGTTGTACGCGACCACCCGGTCCCGCACGGTCGTACGCCGCTGCTGGGCGGCCGTGGCCACCGACTCGGCGTCACCGAGCATCGACGGGCACAGCCCGAGCTTCCAGACCTCCCGGCCCAGCGGGTTGTCCTTGCCGACCTGCCACAGCCGCCACAGGTCCGGGACGCTCGCCACGAAGACCTGGGCCCGGGGGAGCAGGCGGTGCAGGGTGCTCATCGCGTCGGCGAACTCGCGCCGGTACTCGGCCACCGGCGTCATCGCCGAGGCGCTGGTGCGGCAGGCGTCGTTGGCGCCCATCAGGATGGTGACCTGGGCCGGCTTCTTCGCCGCCGCCCGCTCCACCTGGCTTCGCAGCGCCGCCATGGTGGCCCCGCTCCGGGCGAGGTTCCAGCTGTGCCCGGCCCCGATCCGCTCGGCGAAGGCCGCCGCCCAGGACTCGGCCGGGCAGTCCTTGAGTATCCCGCAGGTGTCGAACCCGCGGGTGATGGAGTCCCCCAGGGCCGCGACCGAGGCCGGTGCCGTGTCCCACGTTGGAGTGGGTTTCGGGGCGGCCTCGCGCGTGGCCGACGGGGCGTCACGCGGAGCGGAGGAAGGGGCGCCCGAGCAGCCGACCAGCAGGGTCAGCGCGGCCACAACGGTCGCCAGGCCGTGTCGCATGCGCGATTCCTCTCTCGGGCGAGTGGGTGACATATCGGTGAGCCCGACAGTACGTCACCCTTCCGATGACGCGGCGCGGTAGCTTTTCCCTGACAGCACGCCGGGAGAAGGGGCGTCAAAGTTTGTCGTACATGTAGCGATTGGTGCAGAATGTCCGATGGCGTCCGGATCGCTTCGGTACGGGCATGAGGCCGCTGGGGAAGGCGAACCTCGTCCCACACTGGAGGTCCCGGTGACGACACGTGGAGTTCTGTACGTTCACTCCGCGCCGCGCGCGCTGTGCCCGCACGTCGAATGGGCTGTCGCGGGCGTGCTCGGCGTGCGCGTCAACCTCGACTGGATCCGCCAGCCCGCCTCGCCGGGCACCTGGCGCGCCGAGTTCTCCTGGCATGGCCAGGTCGGCACCGCGTCCAGACTCGCGTCCGCGCTGCGCGGATGGCACCTGCTGCGCTTCGAGGTGACGGCCGAGCCGTGCGCCACCGCGGAGGGCGAGCGCTACAGCAGCACGCCCGAACTCGGCATCTTCCATGCCGTCACCGGAATGCACGGCGACATCCTCATCCCCGAGGACCGGCTGCGCGCCGCGCTCGCCCGTGCCCGCAAGGGCGAGGCGGATCTGGAGGCCGAGGTCGCCAAGCTGCTCGGCAAACCCTGGGACGACGAACTGGAGCCCTTCCGCTACGCGGGCGAGGGTGCGCCGGTGCGCTGGCTGCACCAGGTGGTGTGAGTCCGACGTAGCGTAGGCGCATGGCTGACAACCTCTCGGTAAGCGTCCTCGGCGCCGGCATCATGGGCTCCTCGATGGCCCGCAACCTGGCCGCCGCCGGACACGACGTCCGCGTATGGAACCGTACGAAGACCAAGGCCGATCCCCTGGCGGCGCACGGCGTCACCGTGGCCGGCACCGCCGCGGAGGCGGTCACGGGCGCGACCGTGGTCCTGACCATGCTGTACGACGGGCAGTCCGTCCTCGACGCGATGCGGCAGGCGGCCCCGGGGCTGGCGCCGGGCGCGCTGTGGGTGCAGTCGACCACCGTCGGGGTCGACACCGTCCCCGAACTCGCCGTGCTCGCCGAGCAACTGGGCCTGGGCTTCGTGGACGCCCCCGTCCTGGGCACCAGGCAGCCCGCCGAGAACGGCCAGTTGGTCGTCCTGGCCGCCGGCCGGCCCGGTGTACGGGACGCCGCCGCACCGGTGTTCGACGCGGTCGGCAGCCGTACGCTCTGGGTCGGCGACGACGGCGCGGCGGGCACGGCCACCCGGCTCAAGCTCGTCGCCAACAGCTGGGTGCTCGCGGTCACCCACGGCACAGCCGAGGCGCTGGCCCTCGCCAAGGGGCTCGGCGTTGACTTCCAGCAGTTCCTGGACATCATCGAGGGCGGCCCGCTGGACATGGGGTACCTCCGCGGCAAGTCGGCCGCCGTGCTCTCCGGCGACCTGGAGCCCAGCTTCGCGGTGACCACCGCGGAGAAGGACGCCCGGCTGATCGTCGAGGCCGGCGAGGGGGCCGGGGTCCGCCTCGACGTGGCGGCGGCGGGCGCGGAACGCTTCCGCCGGGCCGCCGCCCTGGGGCACGGCGGGGAGGACATGGTGGCCTCGTACTTCGCGAGCTTCGGCGAGGCGTAGGCGTAGGCGTAGGCGCCGGCGCGGCGCCGTGGCGGGTGGGTTCACCGGGTCCGTCCGGGGCCGTTTCGTCCTCGATCGCCGGACGGACCGGAGTTCAAGCCTTGGGGAACAGGGCCAGGAAGGCCGCTGTCGAGTCGGCGGGGGTGTGGCCGAAGGGGGCGTCGAGATCCCAGATGAGGAAGAGCAGGAAGGCGATCAGGGCGCTGTAGAGGCCGGCGAGCAGCAACTCGCGTGGTGAGCGGCGGATCTGGAGGGTGAAGATCAGGCCGACGGAGACCAGTGCGCCGACGATGAGGCCGAACCAGACCACCCCCGGCATGGTCGGCCCGGCGTTCTGGCCGCGGGCGTTGCGGGCGTCGTCGGCCACGCCCACCTGGTCGACCACGGGCTGGTAGGCCTGGGTCTGGAGGTCGGCGCGGGGCACGAAGTCCGTGACGTCGCGCCGCACCTTCTCCAGCAGGACGTCGCCGCGCGGGGTGAGTTCGGCGTCGCGGAGCATCGCCGGCCACTCCTTGTGGACCACATGGGTGACGTAGGTGCCGATGTCGGCCCGGGTGCGGTCGCGCACGGCCGCCGGGTAGACCTGGACGCGCTCGCTGACCTCGTGCAGGGCCTGTGCCTCGCGCCGGACGTCGTCCTGGGCGGCGCCGCGGGCCTCCCAGACACCGGCGATGGCCAGGCCGAGCACGATGGCGTAGATCACGCCGAACATCATGGTCATGTACTCGATGACGTCGGGCGTCTCTGACGGGTCGTCGTCGTCCCCGACGCGGCGGTTGTTGAGGACGACGATGGTCAGGACGACCGCGCACGCGACGGCCATTCCGATCGCCAGAACGAGCCACTGCGACATGCGACCTCCGTGGATGTGTGTCAGCGGGCACGCCGCCGGCCGCCGCCCTGCGGGCGCAGGGTGGCCGCGGCCAGCACGGCGGGGGCGGTGATCAGCAGGGTCAGGGTGACCAGGGACGCCCCGCCGTGCACCGGGGCGCCGGGCGGCCCGGCGTAGGCCATCACCCGGGCGCGCGCGGTGGCGCTGACGGCCGGGGAGGGTGACGGTGGCGGTGTGGGCTCCGGGGCGGGCGTCGGGGGCGGCGTGGAGGGCGGCGTGGAGGGCGGGGGCGGTGCGGCCCGGCGCACCGGCGGTGGCGCCGGGGGCCGGTACGGCCTCGGGGCGGGCTTCGGCGGCGGTGCGGGCCGCGCCCCGCACGGGTGCCGCCAGGACACCGAGCCCCGGGCCCCGGCCTCCGTCACCGAGCCGCTGACCGTGGACTCGTAGCGCGGGCAGTGCCGGGTCTCCACCCGGGCCGTGGACCCGCCCGGGCCCCTGGACGCCGTGACGGTCGTCCCGCCGGTCCTGACCCGGGCCCGGACCCCGCCGTCCCCCTCCCGGCCGGTGTCGACGCTCACGGCGCCGCCACCCACCTCGACATGGACCGCGCCGGTGTCCGGATCCACCCGCACCACCGGCCGGTGGTCGTCCGCCACCGCCACCGCCGCCCCCGCCGGACACAGGAACATCGCCGCGGCGGCGGCCCCTCCGCAAAGCCATCGGTTCACCTCTTCAGGCTGCGCCGCCACAACCGACGAAATGCGCGGAACGGGCGAAACCTGCCTATCGGGTGAATCGCATCAGGTCGGGACCCGCAAGAGTGTTCGCTCCGTAGCCTTGATCGGCTCGGCCACTCCCGTCAGCTGATGGAGCATCATGACCACCGCACAGCAAGCGCCTGACATCCTGTCACCCGAATTCGCGGCGGATCCGTACGCCGCGTACCGCGTCATGCGCGAGGGCTTTCCGCTCATATGGCACGAGCCGATGCGGAGTTACATCATCTCGCGGTACGAGGATGTCGAACGCGCCTTCAAGGAGCCGGTGTTCACCAGGACAACTACGACTGGCAGCTGGAGCCGGTCCATGGCCGCACCATCCTGCAGATGAGCGGACGCGAGCACTCCGTACGCCGGGCGCTGGTGGCGCCGGCCTTCCGCGGACGCACGCTCGACGAGCAGTTCCTGCCGGTGATCGAGCGCAACGCGCGACAGCTCATCGACGGGTTCCGTGCCGACGGCTCGGCGGACGTGGCGAGCGACTTCGCGGCCCGCTTCCCGGTCTACGTCATCGCCGACATGCCGGGCCTGGACAAGGGCGACTTCGAGAAGTTCCACGAGTGGTACACCTCGATCATCGCCTTCCTCGGCAACCTGAGCCAGGACGCCGCCGTGACCGCCGCCGGGCCGCGCACCCGTCAGGAGTTCGCGGAGTACATGATCCCGATCATCCAGGAGCGCCGCGCGAACCCGGGGGACGACCTGCTGTCGAACCTGGTCTCGGCCGAGGTCGAGGGCACCCGGATGAGTGACGAGGACGTCAAGGCGATCGTCAGCATCGTCAAGAACCTGCTTGACCACCCCGACCAGCTGGCCGCGGTGCGGGAGGACCGCGGGCTGATCGCGCGGGCGTTCGCCGAGACGCTGCGCTTCAACCCGCCGGTGCACATGATCATGCGGCAGCCGGCGGAGGACGTGCGGGTCAGCGGCGGCACGATCCCGGCGGGCAGGACCGTCACCTGCCTGATCGGGGCCGCCAACCGTGACGAGCTGCGCTACCGCGACCCGGACAGCTTCGACATCTTCCGGGCGGACCTGGCGGCCGCCACCGCCTTCTCGGCCGCCGCCGACCACCTGGCGTTCGCCCTCGGACGGCACTTCTGCGTCGGCGCGCTGCTGGCCAAGGCGGAGGTCGAGGTCGGCGTCGGCCAACTCCTGGACGCCATGCCCGACCTGCGGCTGCGCAGCGGTTACATCCCTTACGAGCAGGGCGTCTTCACCCGGGCCCCGGCCGCGCTGCCGGTGGAGTTCACCCCGGTCGGCTGACCGGGGCGGCCCGGCCGTACCGGCCGGCCCGGACCGGCCGGATCAGCCGGCTCCGGTCAGCCCGACATGGGACCGGGGGTGAACTCGACCGGCAGCGAGAACAGGCCCCGCGTCCACACCGACGGCCGCCACACCAGCGCCTCCGGCTCGACGGCCAGGTCGACGTCGGGCAGCCGGTCCAGCAGCACCTCGATGGCGGTACGCGCGATCACCTCGGCGATCTCGGGCGCCGGGTACGGGCAGCTGTGCTCGCCGTGGCTGAAGGACATGTGCGCCCGGTTGCCGGTCGGGCCGCCGTACGAGTCGGGGCGCACCTCCGGGTCGCTGTTGGCGGCGGCCAGCCCCAGGACCAGCAGGTCGCCCTGGCGGATCCGGCGGCCGCCCAGCTGGGTGTCGTGCGCGGCCCAGCGGCCGATGTAGTTCTGGGTGGGGGTGTCCTCCCAGAGCACCTCGTTGAGGGCCTGGCCGACGCTGCCGCGTCCGCCGGACAGCGTCATCGCGAACCGGTCGTCGGTCAGCATCAGCCGCAGGGCGTTGCCGATCCAGTTGCCCGTGGGCTGCTGGGCGGCGGCCAGCACCATCAGCAGGTCGATGGCGGCCTCGTCGTCGGTCAGCCCCGCCTCGTGCTCCAGCATCCGGGACGGGATGTCGGGGCCCGGCTGCTCGCGCTTGCCCGCGACCAGCCGCTGCATCCGCGCCACGGTGCGCAGATGGGCGTCGAGGGCACCCGGGCCCTCGTCCAGCGACAGGGCGATGTCCCGGACCAGCTCGGGCACGTCCGCCTCGGCCAGACCCAGCAGCTGGGACATGATCCGGATCGGGATCTGGTGCGCGTAGTGGGCGATCAGGTCGGCCTCACCGCGTCCCGCGAAGCCGTCGATCAGCTGGTGGGCGACCTGCTCGGCCAGGGTCTGCAGCTCGAACTGGTCGATCGCCGCGAGCGCGTCGCTGATCGCGCCGGCCCGGCGCTGGTGCTCGGCGCCCTCGGCGAACAGCACGGTGGGCTGATAGGCGACATAGGGCATCAGCGGCCAGTCGCCGGGGATGTGCTGCCAGGCGTGCCAGCGCCGCGAGTCCCGCGCGAACAGCTGGTCGTTGCTGGTGACCTGGTGCACCTCGCGGTAGCCGAGCACCAGCCACGCGGGCAGCCCGCCGTCCAGCAGGATCGGTGCCACGGCGCCGTACTCGCGCCGCAGGTCCCGGTACACCTGAGCCGCGTTGTTCTGGAACCGCGGCCCGTACAGCGGCACGGCGTCGGCCGCTCCGCCGGCGTGGGCCGGGCAGCCGGGCGGCGGCTCGGGGGTGTCGGCGTAGGAGAGGTGTTCGCTGCTCACGGAGTGGTCTCCAGTGCGGAGGAGGAGAGGGCGTACAGATGGTTGACGAGCGTGATCAGCACGTTCTTGCAGGACCCGCGGGAGCGTGCGTCGCAGTCGATCAGCGGTACGTCGGGGGACAGGTCGAGGGCGTCCCGGAGCTGTTCCGGCGTGTGCCCGGGACCGCCGAAGTCGTTGCGGGCCACGATGAACGGGGTGCCGTGGTGCTCCAGCCGGTCGATGGCGTACCAGGAGTCGGCGAGCCGGCGGGTGTCCACCAGGGCCACCGCGCCCAGGGTGCCGGAGAACAGCCGGTCCCACAGGAACCAGAGGCGCTCCTGGCCGGGTGCGCCGAACAGGTACAGCACCATCGTGTCGTTGAGGCTGATCCGGCCGAAGCCGAAGGCCACCGTGGTGGTGGTCTTCCCGTCGACCCCGGAGGCGTCGTCGACGCCGACGCCCGCCTTGGTCATGGTCTCCTCGGTGCTGAGCGGGCGTATCTCGCTCACCGAGCGGACCATGGTGGTCTTCCCGACCCCGAAACCGCCGACGATCACGATCTTCAGACCCTGGCGGTGCTGCGCAGTGGGCTTCGGGACACGGAATCAGAGGTTGTGGAGTCCAACGAGCACCTGAGAAGTTGGTGGCGTTGTCCATGAGTTCGGCCAGGGCGTGCATGACACCCTCGGCGGCGTGACCGGCGACCGCGACCGTACTGGCCGAGTGCAGCCGGATCCGCTGGTAGGCGCCGATCCGGCCCATGGCGCCGCGCAGTACGGATTCCATGACGATCGGCCTGGTCCACCGGCGCCCGGAGCGGGCGCCGGTCAGCACGGCGATGCTGTCGGCCGGCCGGCCTGGGCGGTGCGGTGGTCCGGGTGGAGCAGGTCGCCCAGGACGGTCTCTTCGTCGTGCCGGTTCTCCATCTCGCGCAGGTCGGCGAGCATGCTGGTGGCCACCGCGACACTGAGCAGCACCGCCGCCACGCCCGCGTACCAGGCCATCAGTTGCCGTCCGTCCGGCGGCGCGGCAGCGGTGGCGGCGACCCCCGCTCCGGCGCCGACCAGCACGGAAATCAGCAGAGCGGGCAGCGGACCGGGACGCGCGGGCATGGGTGCTGGCATCTGATCAGGGTCCTCGACGCATGGGGGTGCTGTTGCGGGGCATGATCGACTCGTATCGGAGCGCCCATCCTACTCAAGGACCCCGACCGTCCCCCACGTCCCCCGGGCCCCGCCGCGGACCTGCCGAGAGCCCGCGCCCACCGGTCAACGACCAGGTGTGCGCGGGCTCTTGAGGCCGGCGGGAAAGCTGTGATCAGACTGTGCGGAACGCCAGCACCACGTTGTGGCCGCCGAAGCCGAACGAGTTGTTCAGCGCGACGAGCGGGCCCTGCGGAAGCGGCCGCGGCTCGGCGGAGACCAGGCCGGGCTCCACCTCCTCGTCGAGCTCGGTGAGGTTGATGGTGGGCGGCGCCAGCCGCTTGTGCAGGGCCAGGACGGTGGCGACGGTCTCGATACCGCCGGCGCCGCCCAGCAGGTGACCGGTCATCGACTTGGTCGCCGAGATGGCCACATGGTCCAGGTCGTCACCCAGCACCTTGCGCAGCGCCTTGACCTCGGCGACGTCACCCTGCGGGGTGGAGGTCGCGTGGGCGTTGAGGTGCGCGATCTCGGCCGTCTTGATGTCGGTCGAGGACAGCAGCTGCTCCAGGGCGGCGGCGATGCCCCGGCCGCTCGGCTCGGGCTGGGCGATGTGGTGGCTGTCGGCGGACAGGCCCTGGCCGATCGCCTCGCAGTAGACCCTGGCGCCGCGCTTGGCGGCGTGCTCGGCCGACTCCAGGACGATGACGCCCGCGCCCTCACCGAGGACGAAGCCGTCCCGGCCCTTGTCGTACGGACGGGAGGCGCCCTGCGGGTCGTCGTTGTTCTTCGACATCGCCATCATGTTGGCGAACGCCACGATCGGCAGCGGGTGGATGGCCGCCTCGGTGCCGCCGGCCACGACCACGTCGGCCCGGCCGGAACGGATCATCTCGATGGCGTAGCCGACCGCCTCGGCGCCGGAGGCGCAGGCGGAGACCAGGGAGTGCACACCGGCCCGGGCGTTGATCTCCAGACCGACGTTGGCGGACGGGCTGTTGGGCATCAGCATCGGCACGGTGTGCGGGGAGACCCGGCGCACGCCCTGCTCCTTGAGCACGTCGTACTGGTTGAGCAGAGTGGTGACACCGCCGATGCCGGAGGCGACGACCGCGCCCAGGCGGTCGGCGTCGACCGACGGGTCCTCGCCGGCCTTGGCCGTGTAGCCCGCGTCGGCCCAGGCCTCGCGGGCGGCGATCAGCGCGAACTGCGCCGAGCGGTCCAGCTTGCGGGCGAGCGGCCGCGGCAGGACCTCCGTCGGTTCGACGGCGATCTGCGCGGCGATACGGACCGGCAGCTCGGCCGCCCAGTCCTGTTCGAGGGAACTGACGCCGGAACGGCCGGCGATCAGGCCGTCCCAGGTCGACGCGCTGTCCCCACCCAGCGGAGTGGTGGCGCCGATACCGGTGACGACCACGGTGCGATTGGTCGGGCTCACAGGGATTGTCTCTCCACGTCTAGAAGGGCGGGCGACAGACACGTCGTCCGGTGTTGCCGAGAACCGGCCGCTCAGGGCTGGTTAGGCCTGGGCCTTGAGGATGTAGTCGACGGCGTCGCCGACGGTCTTGAGGTTCTTCACGTCGTCGTCCGGGATCTTGACGTCGAACTGCTCTTCGGCGGCGACGACGACCTCGACCATGGACAGCGAGTCGACGTCCAGGTCGTCGGTGAAGGACTTGTCCAGCTCGACGTCCTCGACCGGGATTCCGGCGATCTCGTTCACGATGTTGGCGAGACCCTCGACGATCTCTTCCTGGGTGGCCATTCGGCGCTCCTTGTGTGTTGCTGCGGACTTGCACGGCGAGCGGGTTGCGGCGCCGTTTTGGTGTGGTGTGACTAGGGGAGGGTAACGACAGTCGCGGCGTAGACGAGACCCGCCCCGAAGCCGATGACCAGGGCCGTGTCACCGCTCTTGGCCTGACCGGTGGCCAGCAGGCGTTCCATGGCGAGCGGAATCGACGCGGCCGAGGTGTTGCCGGTGGTCTCCACGTCGCGGGCGACCGCCACGTGCTCCGGCAGTTTGAGAGCCTTGATCATCGAGTCGATGATCCGCATGTTGGCCTGGTGCGGGATGAACGCGTCGAGCTGGTCGGCGGTGATCCCGGCGGCGTCCAGCGCCTCCTGGGCCACCTTGGCCATCTCGAACACCGCCCAGCGGAAGACCGCCTGGCCCTCCTGGGTGATCGACGGGAACTTGACCTCGCCCTTGGAATCGCGGGGCAGCTCCCCCACGTCACCGGTCCGGAAACGGTCCCACGCCACGGTCTGGGTGATCGTGTCGGACTTGTCGCCCTCCGAGCCCCACACGGTGGGACCGATCGCCGGTACGTCGGACGGGCCGACCACGACCGCGCCCGCGCCGTCGCCGAAGAGGAAGGCCGTGGCCCGGTCCTCCTTGTCGGTGAGGTCGCTCAGCCGCTCCACCCCGATGACCAGGACGTACTTCGCGCTGCCCTCGACGACCAGGCTCTTGCCGAGGGTCAGGCCGTAGCCGAAGCCCGCGCAGCCCGCCGAGATGTCGAAAGCGGCCGGCTTGCCCGCGCCGATCCGGTGCGCGATGTCGGTGGCCACCGCCGGGGTCTGCTTGAAGTGGGAGACGGTGGCGACGATGACGCCGCCGATCTGCTCGGCCGTGATCCCGGCGTCGGCCAGCGCCTTGCCGGCCGCCGCGATCGACATCTCGGCGACGGTCTCCTCCGGGCTCGCCCAGTGCCGGGAGACGATGCCGGAACGCGAACGGATCCACTCGTCGCTGGACTCGATGTGCTCCAGGATCACCTCGTTGGGCACCACGCGGGTCGGGCGGTAGCCGCCGACGCCCATGATGCGGGCGTACGGGGCGCCCTTGCTGGGCTGGATCTTCGCCGGCTGGCGCTGCGACGCGGTCATGTGTGCGGGGCTCCTATTCGTGGGTGCCGTGCTCGGCGATGATCGCGCGGGCCGCTTCGAGGTCGTCCGGGGTCTTCAGGGCGAGCGTGGCGACACCGGGCAGCGCGCGCTTGGCCAGTCCGGTGAGAGTGCCGCCCGGAACCACCTCGATGATCGCGGTGACACCCAGCGCGGTGAAGGTCTCCATGCACAGGTCCCAGCGGACCGGGTTGGACACCTGGGTCACCAGCCGCCGGACGATCTCGGCGCCGTCGGCGACGACCCGGCCGTCGGTGTTCGACACGTACCGGGTGCCCGGGTCGCCGATGGTCAGCTCCGGCAGGAGCGCTTCGAGGTCGGCGACCGCCGGGGCCATGTGCCGGGTGTGGAAGGCGCCCGCCACCTTCAGCGGGATCACCCGGGCCTTCTCCGGCTTGTCCGCGGTAAGGGCGGCGAGCTGCTCCGTCGTACCTGCGGCGACGATCTGGCCGGCGCCGTTGATGTTCGCCGGGGTCAGGCCGAGGCCCTCCAGGTGTGCCACCACGGCGTCCGGGTCGCCGCCCAGGACGGCCGACATGCCGGTCTCGGTGACGGCCGCCGCCTTGGCCATCGCGGTACCGCGGGCGGCCACGAAACGCAGGGCGGTACGGGCGTCGAACACCCCGGCGGCCGCGGCCGCCGTGATCTCGCCGACGCTGTGACCGGCCACCGCGCCGACCACACGGCGGGCCGCCGCCTCGTCCGGGAACAGCTCACGGGCGGCCAGCAGACCCGCGGCCACCAGCAGCGGCTGGGCCACGGCGGTGTCGCGGATCTCGTCCGCGTCGGCCTTCGTGCCGTAGTGGGCAAGGTCGAGACCGGTGGCGTCGGACCAGCCTGCGAGGCGGTCCGCGACACCGGGGAGTTCGAGCCAGGGGGTCAGGAAGCCGGGCGCCTGAGCGCCCTGGCCGGGAGCGACGAGTACGAGCACCTTTTCACTCTCTCGTGTGCACGGTGGTCCCCGCCCGTGGGGACAGGGACCAAGAACCGACGGGTGATTTGTTGGTGTCCCACAAAAAGCCTTGTGGTACTCACGGTGTCTGGCCGGAGTCTGAGAGTCGCCCAAGGATAAGCGCTATGCGCAGTGTGAACGCGGAACGCACGTCGGAGGGCGACCATCCGGTGACGTCCGTCACACGTCGGAGCCGGTAGCGGACGGTGTTGGGGTGAACGAACAACATTCGCGCGGCGCCCTCCAGGGAGGAGGCCTGCTCCAGGTAGACCGAGAGCGTCTCCAGCAGCGCCGAACCGGCTTCCTCCAGCGGGCTGTAGATCTCCTCCACCAACTGCTCGCGGGCCGCCCGGTCCCCGGCCATCGCCCGCTCCGGGAGCAGATCGTCCGCCAGCACCGGGCGGGGCGCGTCCGGCCAGGCCGCGCAGGCCCGCAGTCCGGCCGCCGCCGCCTGTGCCGAGCGGGTCGCCGACAGCAGGTCGCCGACCACCGGGCCGGCCACCACCGGGCCCGCCGCGAACGGCCCGATCAGCCCCTTGGCCACCCTGAGGGGCTCGCCGTCGCCGCCCGCCACCACGATCAGTTTGTCGCCCAGCACCCCGGTGAGGACCTGGAGCTTGGCGTGCCGGGCCGCCCGGCGGATCGCCTCGACCGTCAGCTCGCTGTCCCCGGTGGGCGCGGTCCCCAGGACGACCACGATCTTGTCCGGCGAGCCCCAGCCGAGCGCCGCCGCCCGGGACAGCACGCCCTCGTCCGCCTCGCCCGACAGCACCGAGTTGACGACCAGCGACTCCAGTCGCGCGTCCCACGCGCCCCGGGCCTCGGCCGCCTGCGCGTACACCTGGGCGGTGGCGAAGGCGATCTCGCGGGCGTAGACCAGCAGCGCCTCGCGCAGCACCGCCTCGTCGCCCGGCGCCGCGACCTCGTCGATCGCGGCCTCCATGACCTGCATGGTGACCCGGACCATCTCCACGGTCTGCCGCAGCGAGATCGCCCGGGTCAGCTCGCGCGGGGCCGTGCCGAACACATCGGTGCTGATGGCCTGCGGGGTCTCCGGGTGCCGGAACCACTCGGTGAACGCCGCTATGCCCGCCTGCGCCACCAGACCGATCCACGAGCGGTTCTCCGGCGGCATGGCCCGGTACCACGAGAGTTGTTCGTCCATCCGCGCGATCGCGTTCTGCGCCAGCCTCCCGGACGACTTCTCCAGCCGTCGCAGCGTCGCCGAGTGCCGGTGGTCCCGGGCGGGGTCGTAATCGTGCCGTGATGGTTCTGCCACGGGACAAGCCTGCCTTATCCGCACCTGTGCGCGGCGCCGGGGGCGGTACGGATCCGCATCCGGGGCCGAGCTGTGACGTCCCGGGCGGGCTCCGGCCCGGCCCCCTCCGGTCGACAGCACCCAGCAGGGGCGGACGATGACTTCTGAGGACACCGGTACAGATGGGGCTGGAGGGATGGACGGTCCTGCGCCGCCGGAGCCGCCGGGTATCGCCGTACTCGGCGGCTCGGCGGGCTCGGCGGGCTCGGCCTCACGGCCGGCGGCCGGTGAGGGTCCCGGTCGGCTCGGAACGTCCGTCGCCTCCGCGCCCGGCGGACCTGACGGCTGAGGCCGCCGCCCGGGCCGGCCGGGTTTCCCGGGCAGCGACGAGCGCCACGGCCTAGGCGCGCGGCTCCGCCAGTTCCGCCAGCACCGCGTCGGTGAGCGCCGGCCACAGCGGCTGCGCCCACTCGCCGAAGTCGCGGTCGGTCAGGACGACGCACGCGGCACCCGCGTCCGGGTCGGCCCACAGGAAGGTGCCGGACTGGCCGAAGTGGCCGAAGGTGCGCGGCGAGGACGAGTACCCCGTCCAGTGCGGGGACTTGGAGTCGCGGATCTCGAAGCCGAGGCCCCAGTCGTTGGGGTTCTGGTGGCCGTAGCCGGGGAGGACGCCCTTGACGCCGGGGTAGGCCACCGAGGTCGCCTCGGCCAGGGTCGAGGGGTGGAGCAGCCGGGGGGCCTGGAGTTCGGCGGCGAAGCGGGCGAGGTCGCCGGTGGTGGAGACGCCGCCGGCCGCGGGGGTGCCCTCCAGCCGGGTGGCGGCCATGGCCAGCGGCTCCAGGACGGCCTGGCGCAGGTACTCGGCGAAGGGGATCTCCGCGGCCTTGGCGATGTGGTCGGCCAGGGCCTCGAAACCGGCGTTGGAGTACAGCCGCCGGGTGCCGGGGGCGGCCATGACGCGGGGCTCGTCGAAGGCCAGCCCGGAGGTGTGCGCGAGCAGATGCCGCATGGTCGAGCCCTGCGGGCCGGCCGGGTCGTCCAGTTCGTAGACGCCCTCCTCGTACGCCACGAGCGCGGCGTAGGCCGTGAGGAGTTTGGTGACCGAGGCCAGCCGGAAGGGGCGGTCGGCGGGGCCGTACGTGCCGGCCGCCGTGCCGTCGCGGCGGACGACCACCGCGGCGGCGTGGGGGACCGGCCACTTCTCGATCAGACTCAGGCTGCGCATGACAGCGAGCCTAGTGCCGGCGATCCCGGTCAACGGAAGTCGTTTGCTTAGAGTGCGCTCCAAGGTCTTAGCGTTGACGCCATGACCGTGACGCAGGTGGCGAAGAGCAAGCCCGGCAGCGTACGCAACTGCTCCGACGAGGCGCGGCATCCACTCCCGGACGGCAGGGACCGGTACACCATCAGCGAGGTCGTGGCCGTCACCGGGCTGACCGCGCACACCCTGCGCTGGTACGAGCGCATCGGGCTGATGCCGCACGTGGACCGTTCCCACACCGGGCAGCGCCGGTTCAGCAACCGGGACCTGGACTGGCTGGCCTTCGTCGGCAAGCTGCGGCTGACCGGGATGCCCGTGGCGGACATGGTCCGTTACGCGGAGCTGGTGCGGCTCGGCGACCAGACCCGGGACGAGCGGCGGCAGTTGCTGGAGTGCACGCGTACCGACGTGCTCCGGCGGATCGCCGAGCTCCAGGGCACCCTCGCGGTCCTCGACCTCAAGATCGACACGTATGCGGAAAGGGCCTGACCTGATGAGCACCCCCCAGAGCGACGACCGTGTAGCCACCGCCACCCTCGGCACCGACGGCCCTCTCGTCGGCGTCCAGGGCCTCGGCTGCATGGGCATGAGCGAGTTCTACGGCGACACCGACGAAGCCGCCGCCCGCGCCACCCTCGACACCGCCCTCGACCTGGGCGTCACCCTCTTCGACACCGCGGACGTCTACGGCTCCGGCGCCAACGAGGAGTTCATCTCCCCGTTCGTGCGGGCCCACCGCGACGAGATCACCCTCGCCACCAAGTTCTCCATCGTCCGCAAGCCGGACGACCCGCACTACCGGGCCATCCGCAACGACCGCGCCTACATACGTGAGGCGGTGGAGGGCAGTCTGCGGCGGCTCGGTGTGGAGGTCATCGACCTCTACTACATGCACCGCCGCGACCCGGCCGTGCCCTTCGAGGAGTCCGTCGGCGCCATGGCCGAGCTCGTACGGGAGGGCAAGGTCAAGCACCTCGGCCTGTCCGAGGTGACCGGGGCCGAGCTGCGCGAGGCGCACGCGGTGCACCCGATCGCCGCCGTGCAGTCCGAGTGGTCCCTGTTCAGCCGCGACATCGAGATCTCGCTCGTCGCGGCCGCCGCCGACCTCGGCGTGGCCGTCGTGCCCTACTCCCCGCTCGGACGCGGATTCCTCACCGGCGCCTTCACCGACGCCTCGGCCGATCTGTCCGGCGGCGACTTCCGCCAGTTCCAGCCCCGCTTCACCGGCGAGAACGCCAAGCGCAACGCCGACCTGCTCGACCCGGTGCGCAAGGCCGCCAAGGCGCACGGCGCCACCCTCGGCCAGATCGCCCTGGCCTGGGTCCAGCAGCGTGCCCTGGTCCACGGCCTCACCGTCGTGCCCATCCCCGGCACCCGCAAGGCGGACCGGGTCCGCGAGAACACCGCCGCCACCCGGATCACCCTCGACGAGATCGAGCTGGAGTGGATGGAGCCGATCGCCGGCCACGTGGCCGGGGACCGCTACCCGGACATGTCGTCCACCTCGGCCGCCCGCGAGTAGCGGGCGGCCCCGGCGACGGGCGTCAGCCGTCAGGCGGCCGTGCAGGCGGTGTCGGCGGCGGCGCAGGTCACCGAGCGGTAGGCGCCCAGCGCGATACGGGTGAAGTTGGCGAGGCTGGTGGTGCCCTGCTGGAAGTAGCCCGCGTGCCCCTGGGCCCCGGTGGCGGCGATGACGCGGGCACCGAAGGCCCGGGAGACCGGGTCGGCGCCGTGGCCGAGTCCGGCGAACTCCATGTGGGGGACGTCACCGATCCAGTCGGTGGCGTCCCGGGTCGCCCATACGCGGGCGGTGGTGTGCAGGTCGGAGGCACGGTCGACCCGCATGCCGGGGCTGCCGAAGACCGCGATGTCGGCAACGGTCGCCCCGGTGCCCGGCAGGGAGGGCGCTGCCACGCCGCACAGCACGGAACCGTACGAGTGGCAGAACAGCGACACCCGGGAGCGGGCCGGCAGGGCGGACAGCAACGCGTTGAGCCGCTTGGCACCGGCCTTGGCCAGTTCGCCCGTGGAGGCGTCCAGCCCCACCCCGGAGGGCGTGGTGTAGTCGGCCCAGGCGATGACGGCGGTGTGGGCGGACGGCTCGGCGGTGTGCTCAGCCGCGTACAGCGAGCGGGCCATGCCCACCGGTGACGTGTACGCCCGCACGGTGCGCTCGAAGGTGAGGATGTCGGTGTCGACACCCGGCACGAGGACCGAGATCCGGTCGGCACCGGTCAGGTCGCCGAACACCTCGGCGGCCCGGCCGCGCCCGCTCGGGTCGAAGGCGAGGATCTGCCGGCCGGGCTTGAGCAGCGAGGCGTAGCGGTTGGCGCGGCGGCCGGCCTCCTGACGCCCCTCGACGGTGAGCAGCGCGCTGTGCGAACGCTTCGTCTCCTGCGCCTCGGCGCCGGTCAGGGCTATCCGGTTGGCCCGGTAGCGCAGCGAGACCGGCGTGCCGTTGAGGTTGCCCACCACGAGCGGATAGCGGCCGGCCAGGCGACTGCGCTGCGCCGGCGTGAGGCTGCCGAAGAACCTGGCCACGGCGTCGGCGCCGGCCTCCGGGCTCGGCAGGCTTCTGCCGCCGACCGACCCCTTCAGCCAGGAGGCGACCGCGGCCGACCGGGAGTCCGGGTAGCCCTTGGAGTGGTGCAGGGCCGTCCAGCCGGTGGTCCCCAGCATCACGAAGACCACGGCCAGAGCGAGCAGGGCACGCAGTGAAGGCGAGCTGAAGCGCTCGTCGAGAAAGCCCAAGGGTTTCCGCCTCGCTGTGTACGTGGGGGGACGGGACGGCCCCGGAGAAGGCGCCGTAACGGCCACCATAGGAGACGCGGGCACCCTCCCGTGCGCACGGTGACCCAAGTCACGTTTGAGACGTGGAGATTCCCTCGTTTCGTGTACGGTGCCCCCAGCTCTGGGTCACCACGGGTGCGAGCAGGGCCAGATACCGCTCGGCGGTCCGGCGGATCGACTCCACGCTGGTCTCCTCGCCGTGCCCCCAGTCACACCTCGCCGACCGCAGCACCCCGCCGAACGCGGCCACCAGGACCCGGGCCCGTACGTCGGTCCCCGGATCCAGTCCCTCGCGGCGGGCGATGACCGCGGCGAGCCGTTCCTCCAGCGCCGCCGTACGCCCCAGTTGCGCGGCGAGCAGCACGGGCGTCGACTCGATCACCCGGTACATCCGGACGCGGACCGCCGCCGGGACCGCCGAGCCGGTGGCCGTACCGGCCGTGGCCTCGCCGTCGTCCCAGAACTCGGCCAGCGCGGCGCGCAGCGCCTCCAGCGGGGCCTCGCCGGCCGGCCGGGCGGCGACGGCGGCCAGGAACCGCGCCTCCGGCAGCTCCTCCAGGGACAGCGCGACCTCCTCCTTGCTCGTGAAGTAGCGGAAGAAGGTGCGCTGGGAGACCTGGACCGCCTCGGCGATCTCGTCGACGGTGGTGCGCTCGTAACCCTTCCTGACGAACAGTTCGGCCGCCGTGCGCACCAGGGCGTCACGAGTGCGCTGTTTCTTGCGATCGCGCAGACCGCCGGACGTCATCGTCTGTGTCACGGGCGCACACGATACAGCCGCCGGGCCGCCTGTTCCCGGACGGCTGGTGACGGCCTGTCAGGGCAGTGGGGGGATTGCCGATCGGCGTCAGGGGCAGACGAACGGGTGACCAAGGAGGCGCCATGCCGGTTCGATCCACTTCCTCTTCCCGGACCCCGTTCCGTACCGATGCCGGAACCCTGGCCATCATCGGCGTCATCTGCGCCGTCGCGGGTTTCTTCGTCCTGGGCATCATCCTCGGCCCCGTGGCCGTCATCTGCGGCTGGCTCGCCATGGGCCGGACCTGGAGCGGCTCGAAGTCGATCCCCGCGGTCGTCGCCCTCGTCCTGGGCGCGATCGACACGCTCGTCGCCCTGATGTGGCTGGCCGGCGGCGGCTGGGGCAACGGCATGTTCTAGGCCGTGTTTTAGAAGTCCCGCCTGTCCCGCGACCCTCCCCCAGCCTGGCGGCTGGGTGGTACCCCCAGGCACGGCACCTCGCTGCGTTGTCGAATTGTCCGAGTAGCCCACTACGAGGACAGTTCTCCGCCTTGCGATGCACCGCACCAGACGCCGCGGGACCCGCCCTCCGGGCGGCCGGCGCTACTTCTAAAACACGGCCTAGTGATGTTCCCGTGCTCCCGGCTGCCGGCTATGGCAGCGGGGGTGTTACGCCTCGCCCCCGGCCGAACCGGGGTCGGCGGCGGCGACATCGAGCAGCTGGTAGCGGTCGATGGCCTGCTTCAGGACGGAGCGGTCGATCCTGCCGTCCTTGGCGAGCTCGGTGAGCACGCCGAGGACGACCGACTGCGCGTCGATGTGGAAGAAGCGACGGGCCGCGCCCCGGGTGTCGGCGAAGCCGAAGCCGTCGGCGCCCAGGGACTGGTACCTGCCCGGCACCCAGCGCGAGATCTGGTCCGGTACGGCCCGCATCCAGTCGGAGACGGCCACGAAGGGACCCTCGGAGCCGGACAGCTTGCGCGTCACGTAGGGCACGCGCTGCTCCTCCTCCGGGTGGAGCAGGTTGTGCTCCTCGGCCCGGACCGCGTCGCGCCGCAGCTCGTTCCAGGAGGTCGCGGACCAGACGTCGGCCTTGACGTTCCACTCCTCGGCGAGGATCTTCTGCGCCTCGATGGCCCACGGCACCGCGACACCGGAGGCGAGGATCTGCGCCGGGATGGCGCCGCCCTCGGCCGGCCGGTACTTGTGCAGGCCCTTGAGGATGCCCTCGACGTCGACGTCGGCCGGCTCGGCCGGGTGGACGATCGGCTCGTTGTAGACCGTGAGGTAGTAGAAGATGTCCTCGTTCTGCTCCGGGGTGCCGCCGTACATCCGGCGCAGACCGTCCTTGACGATGTGCGCGATCTCGAAGCCGAACGCGGGGTCGTAGGCGACGACCGCCGGGTTGGTCGAGGCCAGCAGGTGCGAGTGGCCGTCGGCGTGCTGCAGGCCTTCACCCGTGAGGGTGGTGCGGCCCGCGGTGGCGCCCAGCACGAAGCCGCGGGCGAGCTGGTCACCCATCTGCCAGAACTGGTCACCCGTGCGCTGGAACCCGAACATCGAGTAGAAGACGTAGATCGGGATCAGCGGCTCGCCGTGCGTGGCGTAGGCCGAGCCCGCCGCGATCAGCGAGGCCGTACAGCCCGCCTCGGAGATGCCGTCGTGCAGCATCTGGCCGGTCGGCGACTCCTTGTAGGCGAGGAGCAGCTCGCGGTCCACGGACTCGTACTGCTGGCCGAGCGGGTTGTAGATCTTCGCGGACGGGAAGAGCGAGTCCATGCCGAAGGTGCGGTACTCGTCCGGGGCGATCGGCACGAAGCGCTTGCCGATCTCCTTGTCCCGCATGAGGTCCTTGAGCAGCCGGACGAAGGCCATGGTGGTGGCGATCGACTGGGTGCCGGAGCCCTTCCTGGTGCCCGCGTAGGCCTTGTCGTCCGGGAGGTTCAGCGGCTTGGCGCGCACGACGCGGGTCGGGACGTAGCCGCCCAGGCCCTTGCGGCGGTCGTGCATGTACTGGATCTCTTCGGACTTGGGTCCCGGGTGGTAGTAGGGCGGGTAGCCCTCTTCGAGCTGCTTGTCCGTGATGGGGATGTGCAGCCGGTCCCGGAAGCGCTTGAGGTCGTCGGTCGTCAGCTTCTTCATCTGGTGGGTCGCGTTGCGGCCCTCGAAGTTCGGCCCCAGCGTCCAGCCCTTGACGGTCTGGGCGAGGATGACGGTCGGCTGGCCCTTGTGCTCCTTGGCCGCCTTGTACGCCGCGTAGATCTTCTTGTGGTCGTGACCGCCGCGGCCCAGGTGCAGGATCTGGTCGTCGGTGAGGCCCTCGACCATGCCGCGCAGCCGCTGGTCGTCGCCGAAGAAGTGCTGGCGGATGTACGAACCGGACTCGGTGGCGTACGTCTGGAACTGGCCGTCGGGCGTGGTGTTGAGCTTGTTGACCAGCACGCCGTCGCGGTCCTGGGCGAGCAGCGGGTCCCAGCTGCGGTCCCAGATCAGCTTGATGACGTTCCAGCCGGCGCCGCGGAACTGCGACTCCAGCTCCTGGATGATCTTGCCGTTGCCGCGCACCGGACCGTCGAGCCGCTGCAGGTTGCAGTTGACGACGAAGGTGAGGTTGTCCAGGCCCTCGCGGGCGGCCAGGGAGAGCTGTCCGAGGGACTCGGGCTCGTCCATCTCGCCGTCGCCGAGGTAGGCCCACACATGCGAGGCGGAGGTGTCGGCGATGCCGCGCGCCTGCATGTAGCGGTTCATCCGCGCCTGGTAGATCGCACCGAGGGGGCCGAGGCCCATCGAGACGGTCGGGAACTCCCAGAAGTCCGGCATGAGCCGCGGGTGCGGGTAGCTGGACAGGCCGTAGGGGGCCTTGGACTTCTCCTGCCGGAAGGCGTCGAGCTGCTGCTCGGAGAGCCGGTCCAGCAGGAACGCGCGGGCGTACACGCCCGGGGACGCGTGCCCCTGGAAGTAGATCTGGTCGCCGCCGTCGCCGCCGTCCTTGCCCCGGAAGAAGTGGTTGAAGCCCACGTCGTACAGGGAGGCGGAGGAGGCGAAGGTGGCGATGTGGCCGCCGACGCCGATGCCGGGCCGCTGGGCACGGGACACCATGACCGCCGCGTTCCAGCGGGTCGCGTTGAGGACCTTGCGCTCGATCTCCTCGTTGCCGGGGAAGAACGGCTCGTCCTTGGTCGCGATGGTGTTCACGTAGTCCGTGCTGCGCATCTCGGGTACGGCCACACGCTTCTCGCGGGCACGCTCGATAAGGCGAAGCATCAGGTAGCGGGCGCGCTCGCGTCCGCGCTCGTCGATAGCGGCGTCAAGCGAGTCGAGCCATTCCGCAGTCTCCTCGGGATCGAAATCCGGGACCTGGCTGGGAAGGCCGCCAATGATGATCGGGTTGCGATCGGATCCGGAAGCCACGCTGTTCCTTCGCTACTAGGTCTTGCTCTGCTGGGTCGCGCCGCCTCCATCGTGTACCGCGTCACTCGAAAACGTCATCTCTACTGAGCGGTAACAGCCACGTTCTGAGACAGACCCCTTACAGGGTCCCGCACGCTGCTTGCGCACCTCTTGCGTGACCTTTGGTGGCCGGTCGGCCAAATCGCAACTCTACGCCCAGTCGGTCGTACGACCGACCGGGGCACTGATTCGGGTGGAACCCTCGCAAAGTGGCGTGATCTGCGTCACGATTCAAGGTGCGGGTTGCGGTGACACGTCAACGTATGGGCGTGATGGGCGGCTGGGTACTTGCGCGATCCGCCGCGCCCGTGTGGACTACCGCCAATAACCCGCGCAGTGGCGGGAGGATATTCCCCATGACAGGAGGCAAAACGTGAGCGCGACCGCGGACCACGCGGAGGAACGGACCAACCCGGCTGGCCGGCTTGGTTTCGAGCCCGGACAGGTGGTCCAGGAGCTGGGTTACGACGATGACGTCGACCAGGAGCTCCGCGAGGGCATCGAGGAGATCACGGGCGAAGAGCTCGCCGACGAGGACTACGACGACGTCGCCGACGCCGTCATCCTGTGGTTCCGCGATGACGACGGCGACCTGACCGACGCCCTGGTCGACGCCACGTCCGCCGTCGACGACGGTGCCCAGATCTGGCTCATGACCCCGAAGACCGGCCGCGACGGACACGTCGAGCCGAGCGACATCGGTGAGGCCGCGCAGACCGCCGGCCTGGCTCAGACGAGCAGCCTCAACGTGACCAAGGACTGGACCGCCAGCCGCCTGGTCACCCCCAAGACCGCCAGGGCGGGCAAGAAGTAGGCCCCGGCACCACCCCGTCGGACGCACCCTCGGTGACCCCAGGTCGCCGGGGGTGTGCCGCATGCGGTGCGGGCACGGTGGAAGACTGGCCGGGCGCGGATGCGTTCCCGTAACCAGAGAGGTGTGTTCCATGGCGATCGCCGTAGGCGACAAGGCTCCGGACTTCGAGCTCAAGAACCAGCACGGCCAGACCGTCCGGCTCTCGGATTACCGTGGCGAGAAGAACGTGGTCCTGCTGTTCTATCCCTTCGCCTTCACCGGCGTCTGCACGGGTGAGCTGTGCGCCCTGCGCGATGAGCTCCCCGTCTTCCAGAACGACGACGTCCAGCTGCTCGCGGTCTCCAACGACTCGCCGTTCACGCTGCGCGTCTTCGCCGAGAAGGAGGGCCTGGGGTACCCGCTGCTCTCCGACTTCTGGCCGCACGGCGAGGCCTCCAGGGCGTACGGCGTCTTCGACGAGGAGAAGGGCTGCGCGGTGCGCGGCACCTTCGTCATCGACAAGGAGGGCGTGGTCCGCTGGACCATCGTCAACGGCCTGCCGGACGCCCGTGACCTCAAGGAGTACGCGAAGGCGCTCGAACTGCTGTGACGAGCGGGAACCGGTCACTAGGCTCTGGGCGTTGATCCGGTACAAGCGGCATGTGACCAATTGGGAGGACTCGTGGGAGTCAGCCTCAGCAAGGGTGGCAACGTATCGCTGACGAAGGAGGCCCCCAATCTGACGGCCGTCCTCGTCGGCCTCGGCTGGGATGCCCGCACCACCACGGGCTCGGACTTCGACCTCGACGCCAGCGCGCTCCTGGCGGGCTCCGAGGGCAAGGTCCTCTCCGATGAGAATTTCGTGTTCTTCAACAACCTCAGGAGCCCCGACGGCTCCGTCGAGCACACCGGTGACAACACCACCGGCGAGGGCGAGGGCGACGACGAGGCGATCAAGGTGAACCTGGCCGGTGTCCCGGCCGAGGTCGTCAAGATCGTCTTCCCGGTGTCGATCTACGACGCCGAGACCCGCCAGCAGTCCTTCGGCCAGGTGCGCAACGCGTACATCCGCGTGGTGAACCAGGCCGACAACAAGGAGCTGGCGCGCTACGACCTGACCGAGGACGCCTCGACGGAGACCGCCATGGTCTTCGGCGAGCTCTACCGGCACGGCGCCGAGTGGAAGTTCCGAGCCATCGGCCAGGGATACGCCTCCGGCCTGCGCGGCATCGCGCAGGACTTCGGCGTCAACGTCTGAGCTCATTCGTGGCCGGCGTACGGCACCGGCACCGCGCCCGGCGCGGTCGCGGTGCCGTACGCACGCCTGGCGGGGAGGAACGGAAGACATGGGCGTCACGCTCGCCAAGGGGGGCAATGTCTCCCTCACCAAGGCCGCGCCGAATCTCACCCAGGTGATGATCGGGCTCGGCTGGGACGCGCGCTCCACCACCGGAGCGCCCTTCGATCTCGACGCCAGCGCCCTGCTGTGCGCCTCCGGGCGGGTGCTCGGAGACGAGTACTTCGTCTTCTACAACAACCTGACCAGTCCCGAGGGCTCGGTCGAGCACACCGGCGACAACCTCACCGGCGACGGCGAGGGGGACGACGAGTCGATCCTGGTCGACCTCTCCCAGGTCCCGGCGACCGTCGACAAGATCGTTTTTCCGGTCTCGATCCATGAGGCCGACAGCCGGGGACAGACCTTCGGACAGGTCAGCAACGCCTTCATCCGCGTGGTCAACCAGGCCGACCAGGCCGAGTTGGCCCGCTACGACCTCTCCGAGGACGCGTCGAGCGAAACCGCGATGATCTTCGGCGAGCTCTACCGGTACAACGGGGAGTGGAAGTTCCGTGCCGTCGGACAGGGGTACGCGTCAGGCTTGCGTGGCATCGCCCTAGACTTCGGGGTCAACGTTTCGTAAAGCGTCTATAAGGATTGGGTTTCCAGTGCTCCTGAGAACATTCGGCTGGTCGTTCGGCATCACAGCCGCCGGCCTCGCCTTGGCCGGCGTCCTCTGGGGCGTGCAGGGGATGACCATCGTCGCCATCCTCTCGATCCTGGAGATCTCGCTCTCCTTCGACAACGCGGTGATCAACGCCGGCATCCTGCGCAAGATGAACGCCTACTGGCAGAAGATCTTTCTGACCGTCGGTGTGCTGATCGCCGTCTTCGGCATGCGCCTGGTCTTCCCCGTCGTGATCGTCGCCATCACGGCGAAGATCGGTCCGATCGAGGCCGTCAAGGTGGCCGTCCAGGACCCGGACCGCTACGAGAGCCTGGTCACCGCCGCGCACCCGGCGATCGCCGCGTTCGGTGGCATCTTCCTGCTGATGATCTTCCTGGACTTCATCTTCGAGCAGCGCGAGCACCAGTGGCTCTCCTGGCTGGAGCGCCCGCTCGCCAAGCTGGGCAAGCTCGACATGCTCTCGGTGGTCATCGCGCTGGTCGCGCTGATGGTCACCTCCATGACCATCGCCACCGACACCGCCCACCACGGCGGTGACAAGAGCGCGACCGTGCTGCTGGCCGGCGTCGCCGGTCTGGTCACGTATCTCGTCGTGGGCGGTATCTCGGGGTACTTCGAGGACCGCCTCGACGACGACGAGGATGACGCCGACGACGCCGAAGGTGAGGGTGCGGCCACCGCCGGGACCTCCTCCGGCACGGGCACGGGCGCGGGTACGGGCGCCGGGGCGTCCGCCGTCGGGCTGGCCGGCAAGGCCGCGTTCTTCATGTTCCTCTACCTGGAGGTCATCGACGCGTCGTTCTCCTTCGACGGGGTCATCGGCGCCTTCGCCATCACCAACGACATCTTCGAGATGGCCCTCGGCCTCGGCATCGGCGCGATGTACATCCGGTCGCTCACCGTCTTCCTGGTCCGCAGGGGCACCCTGGACGACTACGTCTACCTGGAGCACGGCGCGCACTACGCGATCGGCGCCCTCGCGGTCATCCTGCTCGTCACCATCAAGTACGAGATCAACGAGGTCATCACCGGCCTCGTCGGGGTTGTCCTGATCGCGGCTTCCTACTGGTCGTCGGTGGTGCGAAACCGCCGTGAAGGGGAAAGCTCAGGTCAGTCGAACGACAAGGCGGAAGTCACCTCCGGGGTCTGACCCCGGAGTGCGCGAGAGCGCGGAAGGTGTGCAGCCGCCCCCTGCCGACCGGCAGGGGGCGGTTCGCGTCCAGGGGAGGGTGAGTACTTCATGTGGCAGTTCCCGGGCTTCCTGCGGCCCAGCGGTGCCTCGCAGTTCGATGTCGCCAACGCACACACCGTCGAGCTGACCCGGCGGCATCCCGTCGTGTCCCTGACCAAGCAGGGCGCCGCCTCCGGAAACCTCCGGATCAACCTGTCCTGGTCGATGCGGACCTCCGACACCGGTGCCTGGGACAAGCGCCGCGGCTCCTGGCTCAGCCGCCAGCTCCAGCTGTTCAAGCCCGAGCCCGTCCAGGCCGCCGGCCCCGCCATGGTCAACGTCGACCTCGACCTGGCGTGCATGTACGAACTGGCCGACGGCACCAAGGGCGTCGTCCAGCCGCTCGGCAACTTCCTCGGCGACCTCGACCTGCCCCCGTACATCCAGATGAGCGGGGACGACCGCTTCGGCGGCTCCTCCGGCGAGACCCTCTACATCAACTTCGACAAGCGGGACGAGTTCAAGCGGCTGCTCGTCTTCGTCTACATCTACGACGGCACGCCCGCCTTCGACCGCACCCACGCCAAGGTCGAGATCTTCCCGACCTCGGGCCCCCGGATCGAGATCCCGCTGAGCGAGCGCGAGCCGCAGGCCCGCTCCTGCGCGGTCGTGCTGATCGAGAACCGGAAGGGCGAGCTGATGGTCAAGCGCGAGGTCAAGTACGTGTACGGCTTCCAGGCCGAACTGGACCGGCTCTACGGCTGGGGCCTGCAGTGGGGCCGGGGCTACAAGTCCACCCCGGTGCGCTGACCGGGCAGGCTCGCCGACCGGGCAGGCTTGCGCACCGGGCAGGCTCGCTGACCGGGCAGGCTCAGCGGCCCTGCTGGAACTGGGGGCCCTGCGGCGGGAGTGTGAAGGCGGTCGGTGAGGCGGGCGGCTGCGAGACCGGGGCCGGCTGTTGCGGATAGCCGTAGGCCGGGACGGTGGCCGGTGACTGGTGGGTCGGGTGGGACTGCTGGGGATAGCCGTACGCCGGTGCGGTGGCGGGCGGCTGCGGGTATCCGTACGCCGGCGCGGTGGCGGCGGGCGGCTGGGGATAGCCGTACGCGGGCGCGGTGGCCGGGACGGCCGGCGCGGAGGTGGGCGGGTAGCCGTAGGCGGGCGCGACATAGGGCTGGGTGGGCGCCTGGGTCGGGACCGGGACATACGGCTCGGTCGGGGCCTGGATGTGCGGCTGGGTCGGCGCCGGCAGCGGATAGCCGTCCGGCTCGGGCAGGGCCGCGGCGGCCGGCAGGGGCTGCGGGACGGACGTGGGCTCCAGGTCGGGTGCGGGCGCGGGGGCGTCCGGCGCCGGGCCGGCGGTGCCGTCCTCGTCCACCGAGATGCCGAACTCCGTGGCCAGGCCGACCAGCCCGTCGACATAGCCCTGTCCCAGCGCGCGGAACTTCCACGCCTCGCCGCGCCGGTACAGCTCCCCGCAGATCAGCGCCGACTCGCTGCCGGTGTCCGGCACCACGTCGAAGACGGCCAGCGGCTCGGTTCCGTCGGTGCCGTAGAGCGTCAGCCGCAGGTCGGAGACGAGCCCGAACGGGCTGTCGTCGGCGGAGGCGCAGATCGCCACCCGGTCGACATCCGGGCCGAGAGCGCCGAGGTCCACCTCGACGGTGTCCGTCAGCCCTTCGGCCACGGACTGCTTGGGCAGATGGCGGACCATGCCCGAGGGGTGCCGGGGCTGGTTGTAGAAGACGAAGTCCGCGTCGGAGCGCACCCGGCCGTCCGGGCCGAGCAGCAGCGCCGAGGCGTCGACATCGGGCACGCCGGCACCGGGGCTCCAGCGGAGCACCGCGCGCACCCCTGATGTTTCCAGGGGGATGTTCGAGCCTTTCACCATCGCGTGCGTCATGTCCGTCATCCTGCCCTTTCGGGCGCCCCGCCCACAACGCGGCCGGGGGTGTCTACAGGATCCGGCGGATTGTCTACAGGATTCGGCCGAGTGTCTACAGGATCCAGTCCGCTATGACACGCCGAGGACGCGAGGGGGTTACCTGATTTTCACGCGGGCAGGAGCTCAGGTTGTATACCGACACGTACGATAATCGGCCAGATGGCGTCGGGGGACGCTGCCCGTCACCTTTCCATCCACTCACCACGGGGATATGCATGCGTCACTTCGGGCACCTCGCGCCAGGGGTACGGAACGACCTGTTCCACCGCGAACCGCAGGAGTTCACCTCCGACTCGCCCACCCGCACCCTCTCCGTGGCTCTCGGCGCCACCCTGTACAGTCCCGCCACCCGTCAGCAGCTCGCCGACGACGTCGTCAAGCAGGCCGGGCGCGGCGTCGTCTCCATGGTGCTGTGCCTGGAGGACTCCATCGACGACCGCGAGGTCGAGGGCGCCGAGGAGAACCTCGTCCGGCAGTTCGCGGTCCTCGCCGCGCGGGCGGGCCAGGAGGGCGGGATCGGCCAGGACGGCCTTCCGCTGCTCTTCGTCCGGGTCCGCACCCCCGGCCAGATCACCGACCTGGTGCGGCGCCTCGGCGAGCACGTACAGCTGCTGTCCGGCTTCGTCCTCCCCAAGTTCACCGAGGAGACCGGCGTCCCCTTCCTGGAGGCCCTCGCCGCCGCCGAGGCCGCCTGCGGGCGCCGGCTCTTCGCCATGCCGGTGCTGGAGTCCCCGCAGCTGCTGCACCTGGAGACCCGGACCGAGACCCTGTACGGGATCGCCCGCACCGTCGACAAGTACCGCGAGCGCGTGCTGGCCCTGCGGCTCGGCGTCACCGACTTCTGCTCCGCGTACGGGCTGCGCCGCTCGCCCGACATGACCGCCTACGACGTGCGTATCGTCGCCTCGGCCATCGCCGACGTGATCAACGTCCTCGGGCGGGCCGACGGCACCGGCTTCACCGTGACCGGGCCCGTGTGGGAGTACTTCAAGCACTCCGAGCGGATGTTCAAGCCGCTGCTGCGGCACAGCCCCTTCGTGCCCGAGGCGGTCGGCCTGCGGCAGTCCCTGATCCAGCACGACATGGACGGGCTGCTGCGCGAGATCGAGCTCGACCGGACCAACGGACTCCAGGGCAAGACCTGCATCCACCCCTCGCACGTCCTGCCCGTGCACGCGCTGAGCGTCGTCTCCCACGAGGAGTGGAGCGACGCCGTCGACATCCTTCACGAGGACCGCAGCGGCGGCGGCGTGCTGAGATCGGCGTACACCAACAAGATGAACGAGGTGAAGCCCCACCGGGCCTGGGCCGAACGCACCCTGCGGCGAGCCGAGGTCTTCGGTGTCGCCCGGGAGGAGATCGGCTTCGTGGAGCTTCTCGCGGCGTGCGTGCCGGCGTGACGACAGAACGGAACCACCACCGCATGGCGAACACGGACATCTGGTCCGGGCAGTGGGTCGCCGACCGCCTCGGCCTCGAAGTGCACGGCGACGGCCTGACCGGCCCGACCGGGCTGCTCGGCCTCGCCCTGCGCCGTAACCCCAAGCGGGCCCACCTGCTGGTGTCCAACGTGCTGGGCAAGCATGTGCCGCAGCGCCCCGCCGTCGTCCACGGGGCCGGGTACGGCCTGGGCCGCCGGGTGCGCGCCCTGCTGGGCGACGCCGACGCCGCCCGGGCCGTCGTCCTGGGCTACGCGGAGACCGCCACCGGCCTCGGCCACGCCGTCGCCGACGGGCTCGCCCTCGCGCCCTACCTGCACTCCACGCGGCGGCCGGTGGCCGGAGTCACCGCCGTCGGCGGCTTCGAGGAGGAGCACAGCCACGCCACCTCCCACCTGCTGCTGCCCGAGGACCCCGCGCTGCTGGCCGGCGACGGGCCGCTGGTGCTGGTCGACGACGAGTTCTCGACCGGCAACACCGTGCTCAACACGATCACGGACCTGCACCGCACGTACCCGCGCGACCGGTACGTGGTCGTCGCCCTGGTCGACATGCGCTCCGCGGCGGACCGGGACCGGCTCGACGCGTTCACGGCCGGCCTCGGGGCCCGGGTGGACCTGATCGCGCTGGCGTCCGGGACGGTCGCTCTGCCGGAAGGCGTACTGGAGCGGGGCCGGCAACTGGTGGCCGAGCACGAGGCGGCGCCCACCGCCCCCGCCACCACCCCGCCCCTTCCCGGGCGACCCTCCGGACCGCGCCCGGCGACGACGTCCGGCCCCGTCAGCCCCGTCAGCCCTCTCGACCCCGTCGGCCCTCTCGACCCCGCCGGCCCTCTCGACCCCGCCGGCCCCGTCAGCCGCGTCGGCCTCGGCTGGCCCGACCGGCTGCCGGACGGCGGCCGCCACGGCTTCACCCCCGCGCACCGCGCCCGCCTCGAAGCGGCCCTGCCCGGCATGGCGGCCCGTCTCGCCGACGCGCTTCCCGCCGGGGCCCGAGGCGGCCGCGTCCTCGTCCTGGGCAACGAGGAGCTGATGTACGCCCCGCTGCGGCTCGCGCAGGCCCTGGACGACGCCCTCGACGGAGCGGCCGAGGTCCGGTTCTCCACGACCACGCGATCACCCGTCCTCGCCGTGGACGATCCCGGCTATGCGATACGAACCCGTATCGTTTTTCCCGATCACGACCGTCCGGCCGACGGCGACGGCGAGCGCTACGCCTACAACGTCGCGGGCGGCCGCTTCGACGCGATCGTCGCCGTCGTGGACTCGGTGGGGGACACCCCCGCCCTGCACGGACCCGGCGGGCTGCTCGCGCGGCTCGCCGAACACACAGAAAGGCTGCTGCTCGCCGTGGTGCCTTCGTACGTCCCCAGCCGGCCAAGCCGGCTGCCCGAGCCCCTGCGCGGGCCGGCCTTCTCCTCGTACGCGCCGGAGGAGGTCGGCTGGCTGCTGAAGGACCTCTCCGACGTGGAGCTGGAGGCGCCGACCGAGGAGCGCGAGGAGGCCATCCAGAGCGGGGGCGCGCACTACGCCGAGTCGCTGCCGGTGGAGTACCAGCCCAGCCCCGAGTACCAGGCCCTCTTCCGGGCGGCGCTCGACACGTCGGCCGCCCGGATGGCGCGGGCCGTCGGCGCGGTGACGGAACTGGTGCTCGCCGAACGCGGCCCGGACGCCGTACTGGTGTCCCTGGCCCGGGCCGGCACCCCGGTCGGCGTGCTGATGCGCCGCTGGGCACGGCACGCGCACGGCCTGGAACTGCCCCACTACGCCGTCTCGATCGTGCGCGGCCGGGGCATCGACACCACAGCCCTGCGCTGGCTGGCCGAGCACCACGACCCCGCGCAGGCCGTGTTCGTCGACGGCTGGACCGGCAAGGGCGCCATCACCCGCGAACTGGCCGAGGCCGTCAAGCCGTACGGAGGCTTCGACCCGGAGATCGCGGTACTGGCCGACCCGGGCGGCTGCGTACGCACCTACGGCACCCGGGACGACTTCCTGATCCCCTCCGCCTGCCTCAACTCCACCGTGTCCGGGCTGATCTCGCGCACCGTGCTGCGCGCCGACCTGACCGGCCCGGACGACTTCCACGGCGCGAAGTTCTACCGCGAACTGGCCGGCGCCGACGTCTCCGGGCTCTTCCTCGACGCTGTCGAGGCGCGCTTCGCCGAGGTCGGCGACCAGGTCGCGTACGACGTCAAGGCCCTTCAGGCCGCCGATCGTTCACCGACCTGGGAGGGCTGGGCGGCGGTGGAACGGATCAGCGAGGAGTACGGCATCGGCGACGTCAACCTCGTCAAGCCGGGCGTCGGCGAGACCACGCGGGTGCTGCTGCGCCGCGTGCCCTGGAAGATCCTCGCCCAGCGCGGCGCCGGCGCCGACCTGGACCACGTACGGCTGCTCGCCGAGCAGCGAGGCGTCCCGGTGGAGGAAGTCGACGGCCTGCCGTACTCCTGCGTCGGACTGATCCACCCGCGCTTCACCCGGGGCGCGACCGGCACCGATGGAAAGGCGGTTGCGGCCAAGTGAGCAGCACCGTGACCCGCAAGCTGTTCGCCAGCGACCTCGACCGCACCCTCATCTACTCGCCCTCGGCGCTGGCCCTGACCATGCCCGACGAGTACGCGCCCCGGCTGCTGTGCATCGAGGTCAACGAGGCCCGCCCGCTGTCGTTCATGACCGAGACCGCCGCCGGGCTCATCCAGGAACTCGCGGCCGCCGCGGAGTTCGTGCCCGCGACGACGCGCACGCGCAAGCAGTACCGGCGGATCAACCTCCCCGGGCCCATCCCGCGCTTCGCGATCTGCGCCAACGGCGGCCACATCCTGGTCAAGGGCCACACCGACCACGACTGGAACACCGAGATGCGGCGCCGGCTCGCCGACGGCTCCGCGCCGCTCGCGGAGGTCCGCGACCACCTCGCCGCCACCGCCGACCCCGAGTGGCTGCGCAAGGAGCGGGTCGCGGAGGAGCTCTTCGTCTACCTGGTCGTCGAACGGTCCCTGGTGCCCGAGGGCTGGGTCAAGGAACTCGCCGGCTGGGCCGAGGAACGCGGCTGGACCGTCTCCATGCAGGGCCGCAAGATCTACGCCGTGCCCAAGCCGCTCAGCAAGAGCGCCGCCCTCGCCGAGGTCGCCCGCCGCACCGGCGCCCACCGGGTCTACGCGGCCGGCGACTCCCTCCTCGACGCCGACCTGCTCCTCGCGGCCGACGCCGGCTGGCGCCCCGGCCACGGCGAGCTCTTCGACACGGGGTGGGCCGCGCCCCACGTCGAGTCGCTGACCGTGGCCGGTGTCGCGGCCGGCGAGGAGATCCTCCGGCGGATGGTGGCCGCGGCCGCCTGAGCCGGTGGCCCCCGCGCCGGGTCCCGGCGGCCTGTCCGCGATCCGTGGCAACCGGACGGGGCGGTGTATTCGTCTTCGGGGGGTGGGAGACTGGACCGGGATCGCAAGCCGAGCGGTGGGAGAGAGAGCGACTGTGACGACGGCACGCTCGTGGTGGCGGCGCGGGGAGGACACCCTGCGGGCCGACGCGCAGGCCGCGAAGGACGCCGCCGCGGAGGCGTTCTACGAGCTGGACACGGCGCAGCGGGATCTGGTGATCTCGATAGAGACGATCACGGCTGTGGACAACTCCCCGGCGGCTCAGCGGGTACGCGCGGACTTCCGGGCGCTGGGGGAGCGCATCGACCAGGTCAGCGGGGCGTACATCGCGGCGGTGGACGCCCATGACCTGGACCGGGACGAGCTGGAAGCGGCGGCGGCCTCGCGGGCGCGGGCGGAGCTGACGAAGGCCAGGGACGATCTGGTGCGGGTCAAGGCCGACCTGGACCGGTTCGGGCAGAGCCTGGGCCCGTTGCTGAGCACGGCGGAGACGCAGCTGGCGCGGCTGGCGCCCGCCGTGGAGCGGGCCCGGCAGGCGCTGCGGGCGGCGAGCACCGCGCTGGACGGCGTACGGGCCTCCGGCCTGCGGGCGGACGACCTGGCGGCGCGGCTGGCGGCGCTGGGCCCGGAGCTGACCAAGCTGAACCAGGGCGCGGGCACCCATGGGGTGCAGGCGACGATCCAGCGGGCGGACGAGGTACTGCGGGCCGCCGAGGCGATCCGGGCGGAGGCGGAGCGGCTGCCGGAGCGGGCCCGGGAGATCGACAAGCGGCTGGTGTCGCTGCGTACCCGTACGCAGGCGCTGGCGACCCGGGCGGAGGGCGTGGACCCGATCCTGAGCGAGCTGCGCCGGCGGTTCAGCCTGGCGTGCTGGGAGGACCTGCAGCAGGTGCCGGCCCAGGCGGCCCGGGTGGTCCCGCAGGCCGAGGCGAAGCTCGCGGAGGCGGCGAAGGCCCGGGACGAGCAGCGCTGGCCGGACGCGACGTCACGGCTGACCACGGTACGGGCGCTGCTGGACGACCTGGACGGGGCGGTGTCGGCGGCGGGGGACCGGCTGCGTCGGCTCAACGAGGTCAGCAAGGACCCGAACGCCGAGATCGAGAAGACCAGGTTCGCCATCCGCGACGCGCAGCGGCTCGCCATGCAGGGCCGCTCGACACCCGAGCCGCGTCACGCCCGCCCCCTCGACGACGCCGTGGCCCGGCTGGACCGCGCCGTGGCCGGGCTGGAGGGCCGCCACCCCGACTACTGGCACTTCCTCACCGAGACCGCGGCCGTACGCGAGACGGCGGCCCGGGTCGTCGCCGGCATCCGTGAGGAACGGGCCGCCCACCACTAGCCGCGGCTAGCCGCAGCAGCCTCCCCCGCAGCAACCGCCGCCGCCCCCGCCGCCGGAGGCCTGGCGCGGGGCGGCCGCCGTGCCGCCGACGGCGACGGTCGACAGCAGCTTCACGGTGTCGTCGTGCCCGGCGGGGCAGGCGGCCGGGGCGGAGGACTCGGCCATCGGCCGGTTCAGCTCGAAGGTGCTGCCGCAGGAGCGGCATCGGTACTCGTAACGGGGCATGGGCCCAGCTTACGGACGCCTGCGCGCCAGCGTGAGCCCATCGGCCACGGTCAGCAGAACCGCCTCGACGCGGTCGTCGGCCTGGACGTGGGTGTTGAAGGCCAGGATGCCGGCGGCGCCGCCACGGGGTACGGGATCCAGGACGCGGCCGTGCAGCAGGGTGTTGTCGGCCGCGATGACGCCGCCGGGGCGCATCCGGGGGACCAGCTCCTCCCAGTAGTTGACGTAGTTCTCCTTGTCGGCGTCGAGGAACGCGAAGTCGATCACCGGGTCGGCGGGCAGCGCCCGCAGCGTGTCCAGGGCCGGGCCGATCCGCAGGTCGACGCGGTCGTCGACACCTGCCTTGGCCCAGGCCCGGCGGCCGTAGTCGGTCCACTCCTCGGAGAGGTCGCAGGCGATGATGCTGCCGTCGGCGGGCAGCGCCTGGGCCATCGACAGGGTGGAGAAGCCGGTGAAGGTACCGACCTCGACGATGCGGCGCGCGCCGAGCAGCCGCACCAGGAACGCCAGCAACGGGCCCTGTTCCTCGGCGGTCTGCATGCCGGCGTCGTCGCCGAGCCGGGCGTGGGTGATCTCGACCAGTTCGCGCTGCACGGGGTCGAGCGGCGGATTGCTCCTGAGGACGTACTCGTACAGCTCGGGCGTGAGCGGGGGGTTCTTGGTCTCGTGCAAGACATCTCCTCCTAAGGTGGCGGCATGTTCGTCGATGACGCCGTAGCCCTCGTGCCCAGCATGCCAGCCAGACGGTTCCTGCTCGGGCTGGCGGGTGCGCCGGCCGCCGGGAAGTCGACGCTGGCCCGCGCCCTGGTCGACGGCGTCAACGCCCGCCTGGGCGCGGGCACGGCGGCCCATGTGCCCATGGACGGCTTCCACCTGGCCAACGCCCAGCTGGACCGGCTGGGCCTGCGCGGCCGCAAGGGCGCCCCGCAGACCTTCGACGTGGACGGCTATGTCCATCTCCTGGGGCGGCTGCGCACCTGGCACGGCCGTCCGGTCTACGCCCCGGACTTCCGCCGTGACCTGGACGAACCGGTGGCGGGCGGCATCGTCGTCCTCCCCGAGGTCCGGCTCGTGGTCACCGAGGGCAACTACCTGGCCGACGACGCACCCGGCTGGGACGGGGTGCGTGACCTCCTGGACGAGCTGTGGTTCGTGGAGGCCCCGGCCGAGGTGCGCGAGGCGCGGCTGCTCGCCCGCCATGTCGCGGGCGGCCGTACGGAGGCGGAGGCACGGGCCTTCATCGAGGCCAGCGAACGCCCCAACGCGGCCCGTGCCGAGGCGACCCGGGCCGTGTGCGGCCGGACCGTACAGCCCCGCTAGCGCGGGCCCCGGCGTCGGCGTCGGCCCGGGCGTCGGCCCCGGCCCCGGCGTCGGCGCGGCGGGACCGGTGCTACTGCAGGCCCTGGACCGTCACCGAGCCGTCGTCGGAGCGGGCGGCGACCCGGTGGTCGCTCGCGGAGTCGCGCGGCACCGTGACCGACACCTTGCCGTCGCCCGACGTCGCCGACACGCGGTAGTGCCCGTCGGGGAGCTGGACGGTGACCTTGCCGTCCTGCGTGGTGGCGGAGACCCGGTCCGGGACCGTGGCGAAGCGCAGCCGGACGGAGCCGTCGCCGGAGCGCGCGGTCACCTCGCGCGAAGTGACGCCGGTGGCCTCGACCTTGCCGTCGTCGCTGGAGAGGTCGAGGGCGCCGCTGACGTCGTGGACGACGACGGAGCCGTCACCGGTGGAGACCGTGAGCGCGGTGTCGAAGCCGCTCGCCTCGACCCTGCCGTCGCCGTTGGTCACGGTCACGGCCACGCCGCGCGGCACCAGCACCTCGTGGCGGACCGAGCAGTTCGCCATCGTCCCGGAGCACTTCATCCGCAGTTTGAGCGTGTGTCCGGTCATCGACCAGGTCGCCTTGGGGGTGCTGCCGAGGACCGTCCAGGCGTCGATCCAGCGGGTGACCCGTACGTCCTTCACGTCGGCCGGCCTGACCACCACCTTGGTGTCGGCGGCGTCGATGGTGAGACGTTCGCCGGTGAGCGCGAAGGCGTGCTTGTCCGGCTTGGTGTCGTCGGAGGAGTCGGCGCAGGCGGTGGCCGTGCCGAGCACGAGCACCGCCCCGGCCGTGGCGAGGATCAGACGGCGGCTGGTTGTGCTCAACGGGATCGCCTCCACGGGCGTCGCGGGCAGGGTGCGGAACGTACCCATGACGCTACGAAGCCCGGGGGCGGCCCGGAATCCGGGCCGCCCCCGGGGCCGTGGTGGGGGTATCCCCAGGGTCAGCGGCGGCCGATCTCCACGTTCTCCAGTACACCGAGCGCGTCGGGCACCAGCACGGCGGCGGAGTAGTAGGCGCTCACGAGATACGAGATGATCGCCTTGTCGTTGATGCCCATGAAACGCACCGAGAGCCCCGGCTCGTACTCGTCGGGAATTCCCGTCTGGTGCAGGCCGATCACACCCTGGTTGTCCTCCCCGGTCCGCAGGACGATGACCGAGCTCGTGTTCTCCTTCGTGATGGGAATCTTGTTGCACGGCAGCAGGGGAATTCCGCGCCAGGCCGGAACGCGGTCGCCGTGCAGATCGATGTGATCGGGATACAGGCCCCGGCTGTTGAGTTCCCGGCCGATCGCCGCGATGGTCCGGGGGTGCGCCAGCAGGAAGCGCGCGTCCCGGCGCCGGGTGATCAGCTCGTCCAGGTCGTCGGGGGTCGGCGGCCCGGAATGCGTGTTGATCCGCTGGGTGTAGTCCGCGTTGTGCAGCAGACCGAAGTCCCGGCTGTTGATGAGTTCGTGTTCCTGGCGTTCGCGCAGCGCCTCGACGGTGAGTTTGAGCTGCTGCTCGATCTGGTTCATCGGGTGGTTGTAGAGGTCGGCGACCCTGCTGTGGACCCGCAGTACGGTCTGGGCCGCGCTCAACTCGTATTCGCGCGGGGAGAGTTCGTAGTCCACGAAGGTGCCGGGCAGTTGGGCCTCGCCCTCGTGGCCGGCGGACAGCGCGATCTCGGCCTGGCCGTACTTGTCGCGGGCGTGGCCGCCGTCGGCGATGAACTGTTCGACCTGTTCCCGCAGGGTCTGCGAGCGGTCGGCCACGTTCTGGAAGGCGTGCCGGGGGAGTACCAGCGCGGTCACGGCGGTCGCGGCCTTGGCGGTGTACGCCCAGGTGCCGTCCGGTGCGGTCAGCGACTCGTCGCCGAAGTGGTCGCCGTCGGCGAGCACACCGACGACGGCCTGGCCCTCGTACTTGCCGGTGGCGAGTTGGTTCACCTTGCCGTGCGCGATCAGGAACACCTGGTCGGCCGGCCGGCCCTCCTCCACGATCACTTCGCCCGGGGCGAATTCGCTCTGTGTGAAACGGTCCGCCAGCGCGCTCAGTACGGGCTGGTCGTCGAAGCCGCGCAGCAGGGGCAGTTCGCCCAGCTCCGCCGGAATCACCCGCACCTCGGCGCCGGTCTGGATGAATTCCACCCGGCCGTCGCCGACGGTGTACGTCAGCCGCCTGTTGACCCGGTACGCGCCGCCCGTGGCCTGGACCCAGGGAAGAATCTTCAGCAGCCACCGCGAGCTGATTCCCTGCATCTGCGGCGCGGACTTGGTCGTCGTCGCGAGATTCCGCGCGGCGGCCGTGCTCAGACTCTGCTGTTGTGCTTCTTCCCGCTGCCCGGACTCCGGTGCGATACCCGACTCAACCGTCATGGGCTGTCCTCCCCATTGCTTTTGCTGCCTTTCGGCGTTCGCGACGGCTGACCGTCCGCGATTCGCCCACAGCGGGGCTACCCAACGCACCCATGCGGACGAACTCACTCAAAGGGATGAGCATGCTTTTCCTTTGCCGAGGTTTGGCGTCCGCCGGGGCGGATCCATTCCGGCCCGGCATGACAATGGCCCAGGTCAGCCGCACCCGGCACCGACACCGGCACCGACGCCGGCACCACCCACCCCCTGTCCGACCCGGGCGGCCCGACCGCCACGACCGGCCCCGCCAGGAGCGAGGAGACGCGTACCGACGCGACGTGATCCGGCCCACAACGAAGGGCGATATTCCGGGCCATGCGTGGACATCCGTCCCGCGCACGGGATGATGTTCGGCGCACGAGCCGTCCCGCAGCCGCATCTGCCCCCGGGAGACCCCCACCGTGTCCGGAGCCGCAGCACAGCCGCGTCATGCCATAGCCATCGTCGGCGCGGGCCCGCGCGGCACGAGTGTGCTGGAGCGGGTCTGCGCCTCGGCCCCCGGCACGCTGGCGCCCGGCGCGCACCTCACGGTGCATGTCGTCGACCCCGCCCCGCCGGGCCCCGGGCGGGTGTGGCGCACCGCGCAGCCGGCGGAGCTGCTGATGAACACGGTGGCCTCGCAGGTGACCCTGTTCACCGACGAGAGCGTGGAGTGCGAGGGCCCGATACGTCCCGGGCCCAGCCTGTACGCCTGGGCGGCCGCCCTCGCCCGCTCCGGCAGCGCCGGTGACGCGTACGACGACCGGGTGCGCGCCGAGGCGGCGGCCCTGGGCCCGGACGACTACCCGAGCCGCGCCTTCTACGGGCACTACCTGGAGTGGGTGTTCCGCCGTGCCCTGCGCTCGGCCCCGGACGCGGTCAGGGTCACCGTCCACCGGGCACGGGCGACCCGCCTGACGGACGACGGCACCGGCGGGCCCGACGGCGCCGGGCGGGCCGGACGCCAGCGGCTCGTCCTGGACAACGGCCTGGCGCTGGGCGGCCTGGACGCGGTCGTCCTCGCCCAGGGTCACCTTCCGGCGACCCCCACGCCCCAGCAGCGGCGGCTGGCCCGCCACGCCGCCGCCGACGGGCTGCGCTACGTCCCGCCCGCCAACCCCGCCGACCTGGACCTCACCGCCCTCCGTCCCGGCGAGGCGGTGCTGCTGCGCGGTCTGGGCCTCAACTTCTTCGACCACGTGGCGCTGCTGACCACCGGCCGCGGCGGCGGCTTCCACCACCGCGGCGACCGGCTGACCTACACGCCCTCCGGCCGGGAGCCGCGCATCCTGGCCGGGTCGCGGCGCGGCGTCCCGTACCACGCGCGCGGCGACAACGAGAAGGGCGCGCACGGCCGCCACCATCCGCTGCTGCTGACCCCCGACGTCATCGAAGGGCTGCGCGGGCGCGCCGAGTCGGGCGACGCCGAGGACTGCCCGGACTTCCTCCAGGACGTGTGGCCGCTGGTCGCCAAGGAGGCGGAGACGGTCTACTACGTGGCGCTGCTGGCCGCCGACCGTGGTCCCGGGCCGGCCGGCCGCTTCCAGGAGCGCTATCTGCGCACCCCGCACGGCAGTCCCGAAGAGACCGCCGTACTGGCCGAGTTCGCGATACCGCCCACCGTCCGCTGGGACTGGACGCGGCTGGCCCGCCCGCACCGCGACACCGGCTTCGCGTGCCGGGAGACCTTCCGGACCTGGCTCCTGGCCCATCTGCGGCAGGACGCCGAACAGGCCAGGCTCGGCAATGTGGCAGGCCCGCTCAAGGCCGCCCTGGACGTACTGCGGGACCTGCGCAACGAGCTGCGCCAGGTCGTCGACCACGCCGGACTGTCCGGCGACTCGCACCGCGACCATCTCGACCGCTGGTACACCCCGCTCAACGCCTTTCTGTCGATCGGGCCGCCCCGCAGCCGTATCGAGGAGCTGGTCGCGCTGATCGAGGCGGGGGTGGTGGAGATCCTGGGACCCCGGCTGGCGGTCGAGGCCGGGCCCGGTGCCTGCTTCACCGCGTATTCGCCCGACGTTCCGGGGTCGCGGGAGCAGGTGACGGCCCTGGTCGAGGCCCGGCTGCCGGAGCCCGACCTGCGCCGGACCGCCGATCCGCTGCTCGCCGGACTGCTCGCCGCCGGGGACTGCCGCCCGCACCGGATCGGCGGTTACGAGACCGGGGGCCTGGACGTCACCGGCCGCCCCTACCGGTTGCTGGACCGGGCGGGCCGGGCGCATCCGCGACGTTTCGCCGTCGGTGTGCCGACGGAGGGCGTGCACTGGGTGACCGCCGCCGGCGCCCGTCCCGGCGTGAACTCGGTCACCCTGGCCGACACCGACGCGGTGGCGCGGGCCGTGCTGCGCACGGTGGCCGGCGCGGCTATTACGGGTGTGTGTCTGATGGCCGAGACTGATGCTTGAAAGTTGCAGGATCTCGTAAGGGCTCCCTGGGGTCGACGGGTATCGGTTTGTCCCGCACCTGACCGAAGGAGTTCCGCATGCCCATTTCCGGCTTCCCCGAAGCGTCCAGGCCCCATGTCCTCGGGCTGTTCCGGGTCGTCATCGGACTGCTCTTCGCCTGCCACGGCGCCGCCTCGCTCTTCGGGGTCCTCGGCGGTGCCATGGGCGGCGGCACCGTCGCGGCCGGCACCTGGCCCGGCTGGTACGCCGCCGTCATCCAGCTCGCCGCCGGCGGTCTGGTGCTGCTCGGCCTGGGCACCCGCGCCGCCGCCCTCGTCGCCTCCGGGTCGATGGCGTACGCGTACTTCGACGTGCACCAGAAGGCCGCCCTGTGGCCGATCCGGAACGGCGGCGAGCTCGCGGCCGTCTACGCCTGGGCCTTCCTGCTGATCGTCGTCACCGGACCCGGTGCCTGGGCGCTGGACGGCCTGATCGGCGTCGCGCGGGCTCGGCGCGCGCCCGCGACGGAGCCGAGCGCGGCGTGAGGCGCCGCTGACGTACGCCGGGCCGCCCGAAGGCAGGGGCGTACCTCGGCGGTGCCGCCGGAGGGGTGGCGGAGGGGCGGCGGAGCGGTGCCGTCCGCGCTGTTCCGCCGCCTTCCGGCGGCCTCTCAACCTTTATTCCTCGCTCAGGCGTCCCAACATGAGTAAAACGTCACGCCCTACCCGGCGGCCCGCCGAACCATCGGTAGCGTACGCTGTACGGCAGGAAGTGGAGGAATGATCCGCTTCCCGCGCGGACAGCCTCACACCCAGCGGGCGCCGTGCGCCATGCCGGTCGAGGAGGCACAGTGCTCGAAGGACTGGGCTCCTTGCTCCACGGCCCGTGGATCTACCCGTTGGTCGCCCTGTCGATCGTGCTCGACGTCTTCGTGCCGGTCCTCCCCAGCGGCGTCCTGCTGATCTCCGCCGCCACGGCGGGGTCCGCCACCGCGGGCGGCGAACTCCTCGACATCGCCATCCTCCTGGCCTGCGCGGCCAGCGCCTCACTGCTCGGTGACATCGCCGCCTACCGCCTCGCCTGGCGCGGCGGAGACTGGCTCGACCACCGCGTCGCCCAGTCCCGGCGGCTGTCCACCGCGCAGGAGAAGCTCGGCGCCGTCCTGGCCCACGGCGGCGGCGCCCTCGTGGTGCTCGCCCGCTTCGCGCCCGCCGGCCGCTCCGTCGTCTCGCTGAGCGCCGGCGCCGCCCACCGTCGCGCCAAGGAGTTCCTGCCCTGGTCCGCCCTGGCCGGTCTGACCTGGGCCGTCTACAGCGTCGGTCTGGGCTACCTCGGCGGCCAGTGGCTCGGCGCCACCTGGCTCGGCTCCGCGCTCTCCCTGCTGGCCCTCATCGCCTCCGGCTCGGTGGCCATGTACGTCTTCCAGCGCGAGCGCGACGTCACCACCGCGGCGACCACACTCCCGGTGACGGTCGCCGTCAGCATCCCCGTCCAGGCCGTCGCGACCCCCGACCGCGCCGCGGTCGCCGAGGCACTCTGACACACGCCTACAGCAGCGGACGCGGGTCGAACGCCGCCCGCACCCGCGTGATCCGGCCGTCCTCGACCTGGGCCCAGGTCGAGGTGAGGACCGGCTCGGCGACCGAGGTGTGGAGCTCGAACCAGGTCAGGACGTCGGGGCCGTCGGCGACCATCGTCAGGACGGCGACATCGGCATCGGGTGACGATCCGTGAGAGCCGTTGCTTTGAGCCTCATCAGCTCTCAGCATTCCGGGCATTTCGGCCCGGAAGGTCCGTGACGGTGTCACCAAAGCGTGAGTGCTTCGGTGTCCTGACGACGGTCTCCCGTTTCTGTCTGCCGCTGGTGCAGCAGGGTTGCGCCAGCTGCCCGCCCCGTCCCCGTCTTGCGGCGGGGGCGGGTGGTGCGGGTCTTCCGGTCGGCTCCACGGGGCTTCGACACCTTGGCGGTGTCCTGGTCTCCGGCCACTCCGGTACCAGTCATGCAGGCCGCCGCGAGTGCGGCGAGGTTGAGTGCGGCGTTGACGTCCCGGTCGATGACCAGGCCGCAGGCGTCGCATCCGGAGCAGGTCCTGGAGGAGGGGAACCACCGGTCGGCGGCCACGATGCGGCAGCCGTTGCGGCGGGTCTTGTAGGCGAGCTGGCGGCGGATCTCACCGAACCCGGCGTCGGCGATGTGCCGGGCCAGGCGCCGGTTCTTCACCATGCCGGCGACGTTGAGGTCTTCGACGACGACGGTGCCGTACTCGGCGGTCACCGTGGTGGTGAGCTTGTGCAGGGCGTCTTCGCGGAGGTTCGCGGCCCGGTGGTGCACGCGGTTGCGGGCAGTGTTGGCCTTCTCCCACCTGCGGGAGGGCCTCTGTCCGGTGCGGCGGTCCGGGCCCCGGCGGCGGGAGACGATGCGGGAGGTCTTGCGGAGCTGCTTGAGCGCGGTGCTCAGGTGGCGCGGGTTGGGCACCTGGCGGATTTCCCCGGTGCTGTCGGCCATGACCGCGAGCGTCTTGATGCCGAGGTCGATGCCGACCGCGACACCGGGGCGGGTCACGCGGACGAGGTCGCGCTTGACCTCCACCTGGAACGAGACGAACCAGCGCCCTCGTGCGTGCCGGACCGTCGCGGACAGGATGCGGGCGGTCCCGGCCTGGACGCGGTGCAGGAGCTTGCCAGTGGGCTCGTGGACGCGGATCGTCCCCATGCGGGGCAGCGTGACATGACGGCCGCCGGTCTCGACGCGGATCGTGCCGGTGGTGAACCGGCAGGACAGGCGGGCCTTCCGCTTCGACTTGAAGCGGGGCATCCCGGCCTGCTTGCCCTTGCGCTTGCCCTGCTTGGACTTGGCGTAGTTGTCGAACGCGGCGGCGGCGTTGGCCAGGCCGGTGCTGTACGCCTCCTTGGAGTTCTCCTCCCACCAGGAGGAGAACCGCGGGTCGGTGTGCTTGGCCTCGTTGAACACCTTCCGCAGCGACGGGAGCGACCACGGCCGCCACTCGGTCAGATCCGCCTCGCCGATCCCGTACGTCTCCTCGGCCTTGCGCTGCCACCACGACGCCTCGACCCAGCCCACAGCCCAGTTGTATGCGGCCCTGGCGGCGCCGCAGTGCGAACGCAGCGCGCTCTCCTGGACGGCGTTCGGGTCCAGGGCGAAACGGTAGGCCTGCACCACGCAACCGGGTTGTGCCTGGAACCTCTTCATTCGGCGGCCTCGCCGGTCGCGGCGGCGATCGCGCGGGCGGCGCGGCTCTTCGCCGCCCGCTGCCCGTACAGGCGGGCACACATCCAGGTCAGGACCTCGGTGATGTCCCGTACCAGGTCATCGGCGGTCTCGGCGGGATCGAGGATGACCAGGCGCCGGCCGGACGCCGACAGCACGGCGTCCAGGTGCTCGACACCGAACCGGGCCAGCCGGTCACGGTGCTCGACCACGATCACGGCCGTACCCGGGTCAGCGAGAAGCCGGTGCAGCTTGCGGCGACGCCCGTTCAGCCCTGATCCGACCTCGGTCACGACCTCCGCGACGGCCAGGCCCCGCCGGTTCGCACCGGCCACGACCCGGGCCACCTGCCGGTCCAGGTCGGCTTTCTGGTCGGCCGACGATACGCGGCAGTACGCCACCACGCGTCCTGAGGACTGGACAGCGGTCTCGTCGACCAGCCACGTCCCTGACGGCGCCTGGCGGACCGGGACGGGCATCTTCCCGTCCTTCACCCACCGCCAGGCGGTCTGGTAGCTCACGCCCTGCTGACGCGCCCACTCCGAAAGCTTCACCAGACCAAGCTACGTGAGATGCACGACTAGAGATGACTATGAATGAATAGACAACTTGTAGCAGTTATCACCCCCTCGATGCCCTTGACGCACTCGTCGGCGCCGTCGGCCTCGCCGAGCGGCCCCCGGAAGCGCGCGTCGTCGGCGAGCACGGAGCGCAGGCGGCGAAGTCCTTCTCCTTCCAGGCGCGGTAGTAGGCGGCGACGGTCTGCTTCGGGTCGTACGACATCACGTAATTCCTCTCGTCGGGCCTTCTCGGGTCGGTGTCCACGATTCCCGCAACGGATCCAGAAGTCCGAGACCTGCTAGGACCGGCAGCCAGAAGCATTCGCTATGAAGCGTGCCCGCTGGATGTGATCGTTCGCCGGGGTGTGGCAGCAGGGCGGGCCCGCCGAAAAAGGCTTCGGGCGCCGTGGCGGCTGCCTCTACGGTGACCTGGTGACAACTCAGGTGATCGTGCTGAACGGCGGGTCCAGCTCGGGCAAGTCCGGGATCGTCCGGTGTCTGCAAGCGGTACTGCGGGATCCGTGGCTTGCCGCCGCCGTCGACTCGCTGATCGAGGCGATGCCCGCTTCCATGCGGACACCGGACGCGGGAATCGCCTTCGCCGCAGATGGCGGTGTGCATGTCGGATCGGAGTTCCGGGAGCTGGAAGCAGCATGGATGGAGGGGGTCGCCGCGATGGCCCGTGCGGGCGCCCGGATCATCGTCGATGACGTCTTCCTCGGCGGAGCGACCTCCCAGGAGCGGTGGCAGAAGGCGCTTGGCGGACTGGACGTGCTGTGGGTCGGCGTCAGGTGCGAAAGTGCGGTCGCCGCAGGCCGCGAGGTCGCCCGGGGGAATCGGGTCGAGGGGATGGCCGCGTCTCAGGCGGAGATGGTCCACCGGGGCGTGGTCTACGACCTGGAGGTGGACACCACGCACACGGAGTCCCTGGACTGTGCGCGGGCCGTCGCCGCCCGGGTCAGGTGATCGAGAACCCCCGCCGGCCGTAAGGGTTCGCCGGGCCGTCCGGCGGCACGCTCCGGGGGTGCGGGCGGCGAGCGGGCCGCTATGGGTTTGCTGAGCAGGGGGTATGGCAGGGTAAGGTTTCCTCTCGCGTTCAGCGGGCGTGTAGCTCAGCGGTAGAGCGCCGCCCTTACAAGGCGGATGTCGGCGGTTCGAAACCGTCCACGCCCACCCCGCAGACGCCGAAGGCCCAGGTCGGAGAGGTATCGACCTGGGCCTTCCGCATGGTTGCACGATGGGGTACTGACGAACCACGGTTCCCGTACTCAAGATCATCCGCTGCGAGTCTCCCGCATGGGCGTGCCCTGCCCATCGGCTGCCGCGAGTCATTCGACACGGAGGTCGCGAGAGGCGCCCGCTCCTGACAGCGCGTCGCCGCGTCGGCGCTGGAGAGCCGTGGCGCCGCACCGCCACCACGCGGACCGCAGATGTCCTACCGGTTCGGCGTACACGCTCCCCCCCGGGGGGCGGGCTGTGCTGCTCGGCTCGGTGGGCCGGCGTCCCGGGGGCGGTGGTCGAGCGCGCCCGGTACTCGACGTGGGGCGCGCGATGGAGGCGGTGGAGTGGCCCGTCAACAGGGGCGTACGGGTCACTTAAAGTGGTGCCGCAGGTGCGACCGGCCCCGTTGGAGCCACGGGCCCGACCGGGGCCACCGGGGCCGTCTCTATAACGCAGCAGGTACAGAGTGCCGCCGTGCCCGCTCCTAACAACACACCCACCACCGCGTCGATCCAGTGTCCGGTCGGCACGCTGGTCACAGGCGGGGGTTACGTTGTCAGCAATCCCACGGCCACTATCTCCACCGTGTTCAGCCGGAGAATCGGAAACGGATGGGAAGTCCAGGTCAATATCGGCGGGAACGGTGTAACGCTCAGCGTGTACGCGGAGTGCGCGTCCTGACAGTGGCGGCCGACGTGTTCGGCCCCGGCCCCGGCCGGCCCGGGGCCGAACACCGCATCCACGCTCTAGCCGTCGGTGAGGTCGGTGTCCAGGGCGGTACGGAATCCGTCGCCGCGGGCCTGGTCGAGACGCAGGTGGGCGGCGCGGCCGCGCAGGGTGAGGGTCATCAGCTGGTTGCCGAACCAGGGGCCGCCGAGCTTGTTCCAGCTGACGGGGGCGGGGGCGACCCGGCCGTGGCGGGCCAGGGCGCGGCCCATGAGACGGCCGGACCGGCTCCAGGCGAGGCGGAACGCCAGCCGCATGTAGGCGGGCACCCGGTTGTGGATGGGGGAGCAGGTGAGCTGGAGGAGCCGGGAGTTCAGGGCGGGGGTGGTGGAGACCACCTCGGCGGTGTAGGCGTGGTGGACGTCGCCGGAGAGCACGCAGACGGTGGCGGGCGCGTCCGGCGCGGTGGCGGTGTCGGTGAGCAGGCCGGCGAGGGCGTCGAAGGAGTGGCGGAAGGCCGACCAGTGTTCGAGGTCGGCGGCCCGGCGCAGGCGTTCGCCCCGGCGCACCCAGCGCAGACCGCGGACGCCGCGGGTGAGGGCGGCGGACCACTCCTCGGCGTGGTGCACGGCGTGCGGGAGCAGCCAGGGCAGCGAGGTGCCGACCAGGAGATGGTCGAAGCTGCCGTCGGGGCGGGTGTTGCGGTGCAGCCAGCGCTGTTCCCGGGGGTCGAGCATGGCGCGGTTGTCCTCGTCGAGTACCCGGGCGGCGCGGGAGTCGACCATGACCAGCCGGGTGCGGCCGAAGTCGCGGCGGTAGCTCCAGCGCACGGAGGCGGGCTGGTCGTCGGCGCGGGCCGCGAAGGCGCGGAGGATCTCGGTGCCGTCCGCGGTGGCCCGTACGGCGGCGAACAGCGGGTCGTCGGCGAGTTCGGCGGGGGAGAGGTTGCCGAGGTGCTGGTGGACCCAGTACGAGGTGAGGCCGCTGAGGATGCGCTCCTGCCACCAGGCGGTGCGGCGGATGTCCTGGCGCCAGGCGTGGGAGGTGTTCCAGTCGTCGATCACGTCGTGGTCGTCGAAGATCATGCAGCTGGGGACGGTGGAGAGCAGCCAGCGGATTTCCGGGTCGAGCCAGGACTCGTAGTAGAGGTGGGCGTATTCCTCGTAGTCGGCGACCTGGTCCCAGGGCGGCTCGGTGAGGTCGCGGCGCCGGTCGAGCCAGGCGCGGGTGGCGGCGGAGGTCTCGTCGGCGTAGACCTGGTCACCGAGCAGGAGCAGTACGTCGGGGCGGGGGAGGGTGCCGGCGGCCACTTGCTGGGCGAGGGTGTCCAGCGCGTCGGGGCCGACCGGGTCGTGGCCGTCGGAGGGCGGGGCGGCCCAGCGGCAGGAGCCGAAGGCCACCCGCAGTTCCTGGTCGTCGTCGCCCGCCGTGGTGATGGTGCTCGGCGGGAACGGCGAGCCGGGCAGCGGCCAGACCTGCTCCCCGTCCAGGAGCACGCGGTACGGGGTGCTGGTGCCGGGGCGCAGTCCGGTGACGGTGACGAGGGCGTAGTGGTGGCCGGCGATCTGCCAGGTGCGGGCACTGCCCCGGGCGGGGCCCCGGTCGGGGCCGTCTTCGCCGGGCGTGCCGGGAGTGCCGGGAGTGCCGGGCTTGTCGTGTGCGGGGTCGTCGCTGTCGCAGATCACCTCGGCCTCGCGGGGCCGGTCGGTCTCGATCCACACGGTCGCGGTGTGCCGGTCGGTGTATCTGAGCAGCGGGCCCAGTCGCAGGCTTGCGGTCACGTACGGTGCCTCCCCTCCGTCACAGTCGCAAGACTACGGTCGACGGAGGGGAGGCGGTGATTCCCGCAGGGAGTTCGTGTGGGGGGAGCGAACCGGGGAACGGCTCAGCAGCCGCTGAGCACGGAGGTGAGCTTGGCCTTCTCGGCGGTGTCGACCGACAGGTCGTAGTAGTACTTCACCTGGACCCAGGCACGGACGTAGGTGCAGGCGTAGCTGCTGAGCGGGGGCATCCACTCGGCCGGGTCCTGGTCGCTCTTGGACTGGTTGACGTTGTCCGTGACCGCGATGAGCTGCGGGCGGGTGACGTCGTTGGCGAAGGCCTGGCGCTGGGCGGTGGTCCAGTTGCGGGCCCCGGAGTCCCAGGCCTCGGCGAGCGGGACGAGGTGGTCGATGTCGAGGTCGGAGGCGGCGGTCCAGGTGGCGCCGTCGTAGACCGAGTACCAGCTGCCGCTGGTGGCGACGCACGCGGAGCTGACGACGACGTTGGTACCGTCGCGCTTGAGCACGTACTCGCGGGTGTTGCAGGTTCCGCTGATGGTGATCCAGGTCGGGAACAGGTCGCGGTCGTAGCCGGTCCTGACCTCGGTCGCGACGTCGAGCGCGGCGAGGTAGGTACGGGCGGTGGCGGCGCTGACCGGCGTGGGGAGCGCGGCCTGTGCCTGGGTGCCGGGGCCGAAGAGGCCGATCATGGCGACGAGCCCGGTGAAGGCGGCTATGAAGGCTATTCGTCGACGCGCGTAGATTCCGCGCCGGGTGAGAGCATTGCCCATACGGGACATGCGAACTCCCTTGATGTGGGGGAATGTTGGCTGTGAAGCCGAGGCAAATCCTGCCGCCGCAACGTTTCTTCGGGGCGAGCGGCAGGTAACAGATTGACGACATGAACACGTCATGTCGAGGGGTTGCGCACGACCGATTCCGGCCGTTGCCCCGGGTTTTCCGGTCGCCGCCCTAGGGTGGCCGGGTGCCCCCGCTCGCCGCCCCTGCCCTTGCCGCCGCCCTTGCGCCCGCCGGACCGGCCCCCGGGCCTGCCGCCGGACCGGCCCTCGCCGGGCCGGTCCCCGTCGCCGCCCCCGCCGGACTGGCCTCCACCACGTTGCTGCCGGTGGACCGCACCCTCGGCGTCGTCCTCGCCGCGCTGCTGGTGGCGGCCGTGGCGGTCGCCGCGTACGCCCACCTGTCCGACGGCCGTGAGAACTACGCCCGGTCCATCGCGACGGCCGGACTGCGCGCCACCGTCCAGCTCGCGGCCGTCTCCCTGGTCATCGGCTGGGTCGTCCACTACCCGGCGGCGCTGCTCGCCTTCATTGTCCTGATGTATACAGTCGCCAGTCGTACCGCGGGCCGCCGTATCACCCCCGGACCGTCCTGGCGCTGGGCCGCGGTGCCCATCGCGGCGGGCGCGCTGCCCGTCGTCGCCCTCCTCGTGCTCACCGGGCTCGTCCCGGTCGACGGCATCGCCCTCATCCCCGTCTCCGGCATCCTCATCGGCGGGGCCCTCACCGCCACCGTCCTGGGCGGGCGGCGGGCGCTGGAGGAACTGCACACCCGGCACGGCGAGGTGGAGGCCGCCCTCGCGCTCGGGCTGGGCGACCGCGAAGCCCGCCTGGAGATCGCCCGCCCCGCCGCCTCCACCGCCCTGGTCCCGGGGCTGGACCAGACCCGCACTGTGGGTCTGGTCACCCTGCCCGGGGCCTTCGTCGGGATGCTGCTCGGCGGCGCTTCTCCCGTGAAGGCGGGGGCCGTTCAGCTCTTCGTGCTGGTCGCGCTGCTGGCCGTGCAGGCCGTGTCGCTCGCCGTGGTCCTGGAACTGGTGGCCCGGGGGCGGCTGACCCGGCAGCCCGACCACGTAGAATGACACCAGCAGAAGGGGAGTAGCTCTTCGCCGGAACGTCGACATACTGGTCGGCCGATCGTCTTCATGATCGGTTCCGACCCGGCGCCCGGAGACGGATGTCCTGCATCCGCCAGCGAGACCTTCGGCCGCAGTGTTCAACGTATGTTCAACGCTGCCGTGCCGAAGCGACCCCTGTTCCCACGGGCTGTCCGGCGCGGCCGCCCGACCGATGGGGATCCCAGCCCGTGTTCAGCCTCACCGTCGCCGTCATCACCTTCGGCGTCGTCTTCCTCGCCGAGCTGCCCGACAAGACCGCCCTCGCCGGTCTGGTCCTGGGCACTCGCTACCGCGCCTCGTACGTCTTCTGCGGCGTCGCCGCCGCGTTCGTCCTCCATGTCGCTCTCGCCATCGCGGCCGGCAGCGTCCTCACCCTGCTCCCGCACCGCTGGGTCCAGGGGGTGGTCGGCCTGCTCTTCCTCGCGGGGGCGGCCGTGCTGCTGTTCAGGAAGGGCGACGACGAGGAGGAGGTCCGCGAGCCGGCCGACCACAGCTTCTGGAAGGTGGCGGGCAGCGGCTTCATGCTGATCCTGGTCGCCGAGTTCGGTGACCTCACGCAGATCATGACCGCGAACCTCGCCGCCCGCTACGACGAGCCGCTCGCGGTCGGCCTCGGGGCCGTCCTCGCGCTGTGGTCGGTCGCGCTGATCGGCATCTTCGGCGGCCGGCTGCTGATGCGCTGGGTGCCGCTGGCGCTGATCACGAAGATCGCGGCGGCCGTGATGGTGGTTCTGGCGGGATTCAGCCTTTACGAGGCGTTCGCCGGCTAGGGCGTGTTGCGAAAGTAGCGCCGTCCGCCCGCAGGGCGGGCTCCGCGGCGTCTGGTGCGTGCGATCGCAAGGCGGAGGGTCGTCCTCGTACTGGACGTACTTGGATGATCCCGACAACGCGGCGAGCGTGCGTGCCAGGCGTCGTGGAGCAGGCGGGACTTTCGCAACACGCCCTAGGTCCTGTCTGGAGTTCGGATCACGAGTGTGGTGCGATGCTGCGGAGCCAGAGCATCGCACCACACAGGTGCAGTCCGGCCTCGTAGCTCTCCGGGGTCTTGTCGTACCGGGTAGCGATACCGCGCCAGTTCCGCAGCCGGTTGATGCACCGTTCCACGGTGTTGCGCTCTTTGTAGAGTGTCGCGTCGTGTGAGACTGGCCGACCGCCAGCGCTGCCACGCTTCTTGCGGTTCGCGGCCTGGTCGACCTTCTCCGGGATCACGGCTCGGATCCCGCGTCGTCGCAGGTAGTGGCGGTTGCGTCGGGACGAGTACGCCTTGTCCGCGGCCACCGCATCCGGCCGGGTCCGCGGGCGCCCGATCGGGCCGCGCACCTTCACCCGTTCCAGGACCGGGGCGAACTGTGGACTGTCGCCGGCCTGCCCGGGCGTGAGGACGAACGCAAGCGGGCGACAGCGTCGGTCAGCCGCCACATGGATCTTGCTCGTCAGTCCGCCCCGGGAACGCCCCAGCTCGGCGGCTTTCAAGCGGGCTCGGTGTCGTCGGCGGACCCGTCGCCGCTCGACGCGCGCCTCATCCTCGGCCTGTCCGTCCTGCGTTCTTTGCGCCTTGCCATCGCCCCCTTTTCGGCCTCGACGGCCATTTCCAAGGCCGCCAACTGCTCGGGGTCCAGGGCCATCCCGGCGGCGTGATGGTGGGCCCGGGCGGTCGCAGAGTCCACGCTGACCAGGCCCAGGTCGGCCTGGCCGCGGGCGGCGGCCTCGGCGATCACTGTTTGCATCAGATCCTGGAAAACACCCCGCGTCGCCCAGATCCGGAAGCGGTCGTACGCGCTCGGCCAGGGCCCGAACTCGGTCGGCAGGTCACGCCAGGGGCTACCGGTCCGGAACCGCCACATCACCGCGTTGAAGTGTTTCCGCAGGTCAGGGATGGGCCCAACCGCGGCAATCGGGAGATGGGGCTCGATCAGGGCCCACTGCTCTTCGGTGAGATCGCCTCGCGCCATGACTGACGGCCTATCAAGACCGAGCCCTCGCGCGCAGGCGATCTACCGAACTCCTGATCCGAACTCCAGACAGGACCTAGTACGGCCCGGTCTTGGGTCAACAACGACGAGGCGCTCACGCGGGCCCGGCTGGTCCAAGTCGATCAGTACTACCTGCGGGTGGACACCATCGCCGCGGCGAACGCGAAACTGATCGAGGCGCAGGCGAAGGTGCCGATCGTGAAGCGGGCCGAGGCCCCCCGGCTGCGTGCCCGCCGGGATGGGGTGTCAGAGCACGGCGAGCCGGTCCACCAGTAGCTCCACCCTCTGCGCGGCGTCCTCCGGCAGCAGCCGTCCCGCCCGGGCCAGGGTCGCAAGGCCGTGCAGGGACGCCCAGAACACCTCGGTGAACAGCCCCGGGTGGACACCGTCCCCGGCGACCTCGCCCAGGCTCTCCAGCAGCGCGGCGAACGCGTCCTTGAGAGCTGCCGGGGTGTCCTCCTGTGCGAAGGCCAGGCCACCGTCGAGCTGGAACAGGGCGTCGTAGACCGCCGGGTTGCGTGCGGCGAAGTCGAGGTAGGCGCGGGCGAGGGCGGCGACCCGAGCGCGCGGACCGTCCGCGGCGGCGGTCGCGGCCCGCAGCGCCGCGGCCATCTCGGCAGCGCCCTTGAGGGCGACGGCACCGATGATCTCGCGCTTGCCGCGGAAATGGCTGTAGAGGACGGGCTGGCTGTACTCGATGCGCTCGGCGAGCCGACGCGTGGTGACCGCGTCCCAGCCATGCTGCTCGGCGAGTTCGCGGGCCGTCGCCACGATGAGGCGCTCGCGGACCGCCCGCTCGCGCTCCTTGCGTTCCTGTACCGACATGACTCGATCCTAGCACCGCTAGACAAGGGAGCGGCAGCAGTACTAGCGTTACTTCGTAAGCTAGCGGCACTAGATCCTGGAGGGGTCATCATGCTCAACGCACTCGAGGTGTTCACCACTGTGGTCGTCGGCGTGATGGTGGGGGTGGAGTTCTCCGTCGCCTTCGTCATGAAACGGATCTTCGACGCACTCCCCGAGGACAGCGGTCAGCTCGGCCGCGCCCACGGGGGCCGGATGCTCGGCGCCGTGATGCCGTTCTGGTACATCGGCTCGCTCGTCCTGAGCGCGGTCTGGGCCATCGCCGGATGGCATCACCACGGCACCGGCCTCGTCGTCACCGCCGCCGCGCTGCTGATCCTCAGTGTGATCATGTCGCTCCTGCTGCTCGTCCCGATCAACAACCGGAGCAGGACGTGGACCCCCGAGAACCGACCCGAGGACTGGAAGGAGCAGAGCAACCGCTGGGACCGCTGGCACTACGTCCGCGTCGCCGTTCTCATCGGCACCTTCACCCTGCTGGTCGCCGCCCTCACCTGATATCGAAGTCGCTCAGATCCCACAACGGCGCTCCCGACGAGCTACGCCCCTCGATCAGCCGCGTCCGCGCGGCGTGATCGGGCCCTGCACGACTCAGCAAGCTCCACGAAGCTCACCAAGTTGGCGAAGACTCGCAAGGAGAAGAACAATGTCGCTGAAGAAGGTCAACACCGTCCTGGCCGCCGCCTTCATCCTCTTCATCCTCTGGTTCGGGATGGAGTTCATCCTGAGCCCGGAGACGACGGCGCCGGGCTTCGGCCTTCCGAGCTGGCCGTCCGGTGACGGCGACGGCTTCCTGATCATCAAGGGAATCCGCGACGTCGTCCTGGCCCTGGTCCTGGGCATCCTGCTGGTGACGGGCCACCGCCGGGCGCTGGGCTGGGTACTGCTGGTGGAGGCCCTCGCCGCGTACGGCGACATGGCCACCGTGCTGGCCCACCACGGCTCCGTGGCCACCGCGCTCGGCGTCCACGGCCTGACCGCGACGCTGATGGTGGTCAACGGGCTGCTGATAATGCGCGAGACCCGCAAGGTCGCGGCCGCTGCGGCAACGCCCGCTGCGGCAACGCCCGCCCCGCAGCCCGCCTGAGGCCACCTTGGCGCGTGTCGGTATTCGCCTGTCAGTGCCCGCCGGGAAAGGCAAGGCGCACGAAGTCGCACGAAGTCATTGGCTTCCCGTTCCATCTGGCGAGGAGACTTCCGACGTGACGCTTCACGAGAATGAGATCCCAGTCGACGAGACGCTGGTCCGAGCACTACTGAAGGCACAGCGCCCGGAGTGGGCTGGCCTACCGTTGTCGCCCGCAGGCGCGGGTACGGACAACACCATGTATCGGCTGGGCCATGACCTGCTCGTGCGACTTCCACGAACCGCCGACAACGGGCAGTCCGTGCGGAAGGAACAGGAATGGCTTCCTCGCCTGGCGCCCCACCTTGCCTGTCCGATTCCCGAGCCTGTCCATGCGGGGACGCCCACCGATGCCTTCCCAATGGTCTGGTCGGTCTACCGCTGGATTGACGGTGACGAAGCCAGCCCGGACGCCGTCCGGGACTGGGCCGTCTTCGGAGCGGACCTCGCGGCGATCGTGAGGGAACTCCACCGCATCGACCTCATGGGAGCCACCCGCACTGACGGCCTCAGCTGGTACCGCGGAGGCAGCCTGGAGCCGTGCGACCAGTGGATCACTGGGTGTCTCAACGACTGCCGTGCCACGGTGGGTTCTGAGCTCGACTTTGACACTCTGGAACAGTTGTGGCGAGCCGCGCTCGCACTGCCCGAGCCCTCCGGGCCTCACGTGTGGCTCCACGGCGACCTCAAGCCGACCAATCTCTTGGTCCGGGAAGGCAAGCTCCACGCAGTTATCGACTTCGGAGGACTCTCGGTCGGCTTTCCCGACGCCGAGCACTCCACAGTCTGGGACTTGCCGCCACAAGCCCGACAGGCCTACTGGGACACCTTGAACCTCGATTATTTGACCTGGACCCGGGCTCGCGCCTGGGCGGTCGCGGTGGGCGTCAGTGGGATCTCCTACTACTGGGACACCTTCCCCGCCTTCGTCGCCGAATGCCGAGCACGTCTTCAGTCAATCCTCGCCGACGCCGCTACGCGTTGAGTGGCCTCCCCGGCCCAGGAGGAAGGGCAATACGGCGCAGGTTCTATGACACGCGGCAGAACGCCGCGCGGAATGGAGCACCTTCGCCGGCACCTCTCCACTCAGCTCGTCTCACCGAAGCTGCACCACCCAGGTCACAGCGTCATCGACAGCTCACTCAGGCGGGTCGGTGATGTGCTGCTGGCCGAGGGAGCGTCCGGACTGGCTCTGGCCTGAGGCGATCATGAACGGTCCTGTTCGAGGAGTTGCCCAACAGGCTGGGTTCCTCGGTGAACCGGCGACAGTTGCATACGAGAGCACACCAGTACCGGGGCCGTAGTAAGCCGGTGGCCGCGATCGTTCGCCAGGTCGCCCGGCGTCACACGCGGGCCGCGCGGGATGCGGGCCGAGCGGGCCCGCGTGACGTGCGGGCCCGCGGGATGCGGGCCGAGCGGATGCGTCAGACGGCGCTCGGCGCCGCGATGTGCAGGACGAGGCCGCCGTCCGCGGTGGCCTCGACCCGCACCTGCTCCAGGGAGTCCACATGGGCGGTCGGAGCGTGCGCGGCGGCGCGGGGGCCGACGCCGACGACCCGCATCCCGGCGGCGCGGCCGGCGGCGATACCGACCTCGGAGTCCTCGAACACCACGCAGTCCTGCGGGGCGTGGCCCAGCTCGGCGGCGCCCTTGAGGAAGCCCTCCGGGTCCGGCTTGCTGGCACTGACGCGCTCCGCCGTCACCATGACGTCGGGCATCGGCAGGTCCGCCGCGGTCATCCGGGCCCGGGCGAGGGCGTCGTCGGCGGAGGTGACCAGGGCGTGCGGGAGACTTTGGATCGCGGCCAGGAAGGCGGGCGCCCCGGCGATCGGCACGACGCCGTCGGTGTCGGCGGTCTCCTGGGCGAGCAGTTCGCGGTTCTCGGTGTGGTTGAGCTCCATCGGGCGGTCCGGCAGCAGCACCGCCATCGTGGCGTAGCCCTGGCGGCCGTGCACCACCTTCATCACCGCGTCGCCGTCCAGGCCCTGCCGGACGGCCCAGCCGCGCCAGCAGCGTTCCACCACGGCATCGGAATTGACGAGGGTCCCGTCCATGTCCAGCAGTAGGGCGCGGGCGGAAAGCGACGGCATACGTACTCCTCACAGATACTCAGTGGCCCCGCCCGCCGGTCAGGGGAAACGGGCGGAACCACTTTGTTCCTACACGATACAAAACCAGGAGGGCTTTGCGCCAGGGGGGTCCCCATGGTCATCCGTGAGCCCGGCCCCGGCTGCCCGGCCTGCTCTGCTCGCCCGGCCCGCCCTGCCCGCCCGTCTCAGTCCACGTACTGCAGCAGCCCCCAGGTGAAGTGGGCCGTCCGCGTCCTGCCCTCCGCCGGGTCCGTGAAGCGCAGCCGCCAGCGGGTGGGCGCGTCGCCCTCCATCGGCACCGCCGGTGCGAAGGCCCCGGCCACCTCGTCGACCGTGCAGGTCCACGGCGCCAGGTCGGCGGCCGTGCGCAGCTCCGGGCCGGCCTGACCGGGGGCCCGGATCAGCCACTCGTTCCAGGTCGCGCCGCCGCGCGGGGCGCACAGCACCTCGAAGCGCAGCGTCGGCCACAACGGCACCTTCCAGCGCGGCGCCCGGCAGGTCAGATCGCCGATCCGGCGGGTCTCCTCCGCCTCCGGCTCGCCGAGCGCGATCCGGTAACGCCGCTCGCCCCGGGGGCCGTTGCGGGCGTGCGCCCACGCCTGCCAGCGGCGGTTCGCCTCGCGCAGGTCGGCGTAGGTCGCGTTCAGGGTGCGCAGGGCGTCCTCGACGAGGGCGGGCTGGTGGTCCGCCATGCGCCGGAGGAGGACGAGCTGGAATTCCGGCGGGCCGAAGCCTTCAGTAGCCACGGCGCGATTGTGCCAGCCGTGCGGCCGGCGGCTGGGCGGCCGGCGGCTGGGCGGCCGGGCGGCCGGGCGACGGCCGGGCCGCCCTACGGCTCCTGCGTGCGCGACTCCAGGGAGGCCCGGGTGTGTGTCCCGTAGACGCCGTCGGAGTCGCCCTGGACCCGGTAGACGGACTGGTACCGCGAGACCGCCTCGCGGACGTCGGAGTCGTAGACGCCGTCGTCCGCGCCTGTGTAGAGCAGGACCTGCCCCAGCCGTTTCTGGAGTTCGACGACCTCGGTGCCCTGGTCGCCCTGACGGAGTACGGGGGCGGTGGTGGCGGACGGGGAGCCCGAGGGCCGGCGGGAGGCGGACGCGGAGGCCGAGGTGGAGGACCTGGAGGGTGTCGCCGAGGCGGACGCGGCGGTTCCGGCGGCGGCGCCGGTGGTCCGGGAGGCCGAGGGGGTGACGGAGGCCGGGGCGGTGGCCGACGGGCTCGCCGTACCGGAGCGGGAGGAGCTGGGGGAGGGGCCGCCCGAGCCGGAGCCGGAGCCGGACGGCAGCACCAGGTCGGGCGCCGAGGTGCCGTTGTCGGGGTGGGCGCGGTCGGCGCGGTCGCTCCCGCCGAGGAGCTGGCCGGCCAGAACGACCGCGCCGACGGCGACCACGGTGGCCGTAGCGGCTGCGGCGACCACGACCGGCCCCCGCCGGCGGCGCGGGCGCGGCTGTTCCGCCCGGTCGGGCCGGTCGGGCAGCAGCACCGGCCCGGGCACCTCGACCGCCCCGACCGCCCCGACCGCCCCAGCCACCCCGGCCGCCCCGGGCGTTTCCGCCACGACGGGCAGTGGCGCGGTGGGCAGCGGCGCGGGTACGTCGGAGGCGTCGTCGCCCGGCAGGGCCACATAGGGCCGGACCCGCAGCGGGTGGAAGTCCTCGGCCTCCGGCACGACGTCCTCCCGCAGCGCCGCGCGGTTGGCGCAGCCGCAGCCGGGCTGCCCGCTGTCGGTCTCCGTGGGAGCGTTGCATATCGGGCAGTGCTCGACCGTGTCCACCGGTGTACCCCTCCATCGGTCCAGAGCTGTGATTATGCAGATTTCGTGACCGCGGCCCTCGGCCGCCCCTGGCCCCGGCGGCCGTACAAATGGCGCCAATAGTGATGATCGGTGTGAATATTGATCGGAGAACCGAAGCCAGAACCGAAGCGAGGAGCGCGGCAATGGCGCAGGACACGACATCCGAGGCTGTTCCCGGTACCAACCCCCCGGGTCACGGCGCCGTCGGCGGGCGCAGTGTGAACGTGGCGATCGGCGCCCTGGCCCTCGGATTGCTGCTGGCCGCGCTGGACCAGACGATCGTGTCGACGGCGCTGCCGACCATCGTCAGCGACCTGGGCGGCCTGGAGCACCTGTCGTGGGTGGTCACCGCCTACCTGCTGGCGTCGACGGCCGCGACCCCGCTGTGGGGGAAGCTGGGCGACATGTACGGGCGGAAGAAGCTCTTCCAGTCCGTGATCGTCATCTTCCTCATCGGCTCGGCGCTCTGCGGCATCTCCCAGAGCATGGGCGAACTGATCGCCTTCCGCGCCCTGCAGGGCCTGGGCGGCGGCGGCCTGATCGCCCTGTCGATGGCGATCGTCGGCGACATCGTGCCGCCCCGCGACCGGGGCCGCTACCAGGGCGTGTTCGGCGGGGTGTTCGGGGCGGCGAGTGTGCTGGGACCGCTGCTGGGCGGGGTGTTCGTCGACCATCTCACCTGGCGCTGGGTGTTCTACATCAACCTGCCCATCGGGGTGGTCGCCCTCGCCGTCATCGCCGCCGTCCTGCACATTCCGGTACGCCGCGCCACCCACCGCATCGACTACCTCGGCATGGCCCTGGTCGCCGCCGCCGCGACCTCCCTGGTCCTGATGACCTCCCTGGGCGGTACGACCTGGCCCTGGGACTCCCCGCAGATCATCGGGCTCGCCGTGCTGGGCGTCGCGCTGATCGCCGCCTTCGTCGTCGTCGAGCGCCGCGCCGACGAACCCGTACTGCCCCCGCGCCTGTTCCGGATCCGCACCTTCTGGCTCTGCTCGGTGATCTCGTTCGTCATCGGCTTCGCGATGTTCGGCGCGCTGACCTTTCTGCCGACCTTCCTCCAGGTGGTCCACGGCTACTCGCCGACCCTGTCGGGTGTGCACATGATCCCGATGGTGATCGGCATGCTGCTGTCGTCGACCATCTCGGGGCAGATCGTCTCCCGCACCGGCCACTACAAGATCTTCCCGATCCTGGGCACGGCGGTGACCGTCGTCGGGCTGCTTCTGCTGCACCGGCTCGACGAGTTCACCTCCACCTGGGTGATGAGCCTGTACTTCCTGGTCTTCGGCCTCGGACTGGGCCTGGTGATGCAGGTGCTGATCCTCGCCGTGCAGAACGCCGTCGGTTACGAGGACCTGGGCTCCGCCACCTCCGGCGCGACCTTCTTCCGCTCGATCGGCGCGTCCTTCGGCGTCTCGATCTTCGGCACGATCTTCACCAGCACGCTCAACGACAAGGTGGGTTCGGCACTGGCCGGCCGGCCGCTGCCGGCCGGTTTCCAGCCGTCCACCATCGTCTCCGACCCGCGCTCGGTCGCCCAGCTCCCGGCGTCGCTGCGCCCGGCCGTGCTGCACGCCTTCTCCGTCTCGATCACCAGTGTCTTCCTCTACGCGGTGCCGGTGGTCCTGGTCGCCTTCGTCCTGGCGTGGCTGCTCAAGGAGCAGCCGCTGCGCGGCTCGGTCACCGTCCCCGACGCCAGCGAGACGATCGGCATCAACCCGGTCGAACGCTCCTCGCTGGACGAGATCGCCCGCGGGCTCACCCTCCTCGGCAGCCGGGAGGCCCGGCGCGATCTGTACGTACGCATCACCGCGCTGGCCGGGCTCGACCTCTGCCCGGGATCCAGCTGGCTGCTGCTGCGGATCGCCAGGACCGGTTCGGTCGACCCGGTGGATCTCGCGCTGCACGCCACCGCACCGCGCGAGGTCATCGAACGGGCGGCGGTCGAGATCGAGGAACAGCACCTCGCCCGGCGCGACGGCAATCCGCTGGTGCTCACCGAGCGCGGCCAGGAGGTCGTGGCGCTGCTCACCGAGGCCCGCCGCAAGGTCCTCGCCGACCTGCTCGGCGACTGGGACGCCGACCGGTACGCCGATCTCGCCGCACTGCTCAACAAGCTCGCCGGCGAGCTGTGCGGCCGGGACACCGACCGGCCGGACGGCCGGGAGGACCAGAAAGCCTCCGCCAAATACAGGCCCGGCGAGACAGTTACTTGACGTAGCGGGCGTTTCGGCCCGGGCTGCGCGGCAACCCGATGCCCAACGGCATTGGTAAGCACCGTAGTCCAGCCTGAGGGGCAGCTATGACAACCGGCATCATCATCGCCGCGATCGTGATCGTTCTCGCGATCGTGGTCGCGGTCGGATTCGGCGCCGCACGGTCCGGCGGCCGTACGGGCAGCCTGAAGCGGCGTTTCGGCCCCGAGTACGAACGCGTGCTCGCCCGGCACGACGGCGACGAGGCCGCCGCCGACCAGGAACTCCAGGAGCGGGTGGAGCGGCACGGCGCTATCAAGGTCCGGCCGCTGACCTGGCAGGAGCGGGAGCGCTACGCGGCCGAGTGGACCGGCGTCCAGGAGCGGTTCGTCGACTCGCCGACCCAGGCCGTCGCCGAGGCCCGCACGCTCCTCGAACGGCTCGTCCAGGACCGCGGTTACCCCGACGCGGCCTCCGGCGAGCAGGTCGACGCCCTCTCCGTCCACCGGCCCCGGCACGTCCAGACCTACCGCAACGTGCGGTCCGCGGACGAGAACAGCTCGACGGAGGAGCTGCGCACCGTCCTCGTACAGGCCCGTGAGCTCTTCGACGACCTCGCGAAGGCCGACCGCAACGACCCCGAACCCGGCAACGGCACCAACAACGACACCAACAACGACACCAACGGCAAGGGCATCAAGCACCGTGCCGCCCGAGTCCATCTCTCGTCGAGGAGCAACAGCTGATGAACGAGCCGCAGCAGAACACCGAGCCGCAGCGCCCCGTCAAGGAGCCGCGCACCGCGGCCACGCCCGGGACGCCCGAGCCGCGCCCGGCGAGTGCGGCGGGTACGGCGGGTACGACCGGTGGCACCGAGCCGCGGACCACCGGAACGCCCGAGCCCCGCACCGACACGCGCACCGAGCCGCGCACGGCCGACCGCACCGACACGCGCACCGACACCCGCACCGAGCCGCGCACGGCCGACCGCACCGACCGCACCGACGGCCGTCGGTCCACCCCCACCCCCACCCCCGACCGGACCGCCGACCGGACCGCCACGGGCGCCACCCCCACCACCGACCGGACCGCCACGGGCGCCGACCGCACTGCCGACCTCACCGCCCCCGGCTCCGACCGCACCGACCGGCACGAGAGCCGGCACGCCATCAGGCCGGACCACAACGGCGGCCACGACAGCGGCCACGACAGCGGCCACGGCGATGACGACAAGCTCGCCGCACGCCTGCAGCAGGCGGTCAGCGGTTTCGTCGACCAGCCCCGGCACGCCGTCGAGGAGGCCGACCGCGTCCTGGACGAGGCCCTGGCCCGGCTGCGTTCCTCGTGGCAGGGCGAAGGTGCCGGGACGTCCGCCGACACCGAGGAACTGCGGGTCGTCCTGCGCCAGTACCGCGAGGTCGTCCAGCAGCTGCTGACCCCCAAGGCCGGCTGACCGCCCCGCACCACCACCGCTCACATCACAAGGGGAGCCGCCCGTCCCGGACCACCGGGAGGGCGGCTCCCCTGGTCCGTATCCTCAGCAGTCTCCACAGCGCGGTACGGGTTGCCGGGGGAGGGATCGACCCGCCAGAAGCCCAGAACCCTGGGCTGATACCGGCGATGGCCCGGATTCAGCCCCGTGTGCTTGAGCGCCCAGACCTCCACCGGCAGACGGTCGTGTCCACCGCGGGCGACTCCGCCCCGCACACGATGCACCGCACCGAGAAGATGCCTTCCGGCGCGCCCGCACCCGTCTCGACGCTCAACGTCCACTCGGCCGCCTTGATGACCGTCCGGGCACCCATCAGCACCCCCGCCCAAGGCTGCGCCGGTTCGCCTCGGCCACCCGATCGCTCAGGGACTCGGCAGTGCTGAGCGGCCGGACGTTCTCCGGACGCGCGTCCCACTCGCACCCGCCGTCCCTCGGGCGAAGCTGCACATAGGGGCCCATGTGCCCCATGACGCGCCCGATCTCGTCCCGGGCGGTGTCCAGGACCAGCGTTCCGACTCCGTGTTCCCGGGCTTCCATGGTTCTCTCTCGCGCTGCCATGGAACACGACGCTACGGATGCCCTCGCGGGCCATCAACGGCACTTTGACGGGATGTCAGTCCGAAGTGCCACCCGCAGCGTCACATGGGTACCCCGATCGCGTCTGCCAGGCTTCTCATATCAGTAGTGAGCGTGCGCCGCTTGGCGATGACGCGGCCGAAGATGTCCCGTGCGTACCGTTGATTGGGAAGCCACTGCGGGGCCGACTCCCGAATCCGCTGCAGGATTTCGACGGTCTTCGCGTAGTCGCGTGAACGTGCGTGAGCTTCCGCGACATCCAGCAGGTGACGGTTCCGATTGTTGGAGGTGGGCCGCATCCCGTCCGTGGGGATGCGAGCGGCAAGTCTGAGAACCAGGTCCGGCCGGTCAATGATCATGGCGTTCTCGGTTCGTTTCAGTGCCACGGTGACGGGCCCGAACGCCTTGAGGAAGTCGCCTCCGGGTGCGAATTCACGTCCCACGGCCACGGCTGCGGAATTGGCGTACCGCAGCGCGTCCTCGGCTTCACCGGGCCGGTTGTCGCGGATCGCGGCAGCCGAGGCACGCAGCAGCAACCATCCCCATGCGCTCAGTTCGGAGGGGGTTGCCCGCGAGATGCGGGGCTCCACTTCGTCGGCCCACCGAATGGCCAGTTCCCGTGCCTCGCTGAGCCGCCCCCGCCGCAGCAGCAGCCAGCACTGCGTGTTGACGGTCGCGGCTCCCTGGATTCGGTCGGAGGCGTCACCCAAGGATCGCCCGAGAGCGGTTTCCGCCGCATCGAACTGGCGCGTCTGGGTGAGCAGCCACCCCGTTAGTTGCATGAGCCGTACGCGTACGTCACGCCCCTCGCTTCCGGTTTCTGCCAATACGTCAGCGTCTCGGATCAGCGGGGGGAGGATGATGCTCAACTCCGAGAATCGGTCGCCGGAGAAGAGCGGGAGTGCGGAATCAATGGCCGTACGGACCCCGGAAAGGGTGGGAGGTTCCTCCAGCCCGTCGGTTTGCACGGGAGCGGTGAGCGCACGCCGTACCGCCTCCCACTGATTCCCGGAGTCGGCGTTCGCCGGGTACTCGTCGCTCTGGGGCGGGATGAGTCCCGACGTCGGCACGCGCAGGGCCACCGCGAGCTGCCGGGCGGTCTCGAGCCGCGTGTCCGACCGCTCCCCCTGCTCCAGCTTCCTGATCAAGGAGAGCGATACGCCGGATTCAACCGCGAGTTCGCGCTGAGTCATGCCGCGTCGCTTGCGAATCTTTTGGAGTCGCTTGCCGATGTTGGCGCTCATGGTTCGAGAGTAGAGCGCCGACACTGTGGCGGCAGAGCGCTTCGGTAACCCGCTCACCATCCTCAGGAGCGCACCGGATCTCGGCGAGGCCCGGGGCGCTCCCGGGCAGGATGCCCGGGGGCCGGCAGAGCTGGCCCGCGTCTGCTCCGGGGCGGAGGACGAGTGGGCGACGCTGTGGGGCCGGCTCTTCGACGGGGGCGTCCGTGCTTGGCTGACGGCAGCAGCCATCGGCGTCGCTGCCGTGACTTGGTACTGGCGGACACTGCGGGGCGAGGCACGCTGGCGCCGGGAGGATGCCGAAGCGCCGGCGTGACACCGCCCGTCGCCGCGCGCTGTGCGGGGCCACCCGGCGCATGCGGAACTGGTGGGTCCGTTCGGCCCGGGGACGACGACGGCCCCCGCCGCGGGCGCGGTGGAGGCCGTCGTACCCGGCGGGGTCAGCTCTGCTTCGGGGCGGCCTGCTGGACGACCTCGAAGGACCACAGGTTCGAGCCGCTCGCCGCCGGCTTGGGGCGCTCGCCGCCGCCGGTGTGCGCGGCCTGCATCGGGCCGGACATCCAGGCCTGGAAGTCCTCCTCGCTGCGCCAGCGGGTGTACACCAGATACTGGTCGGTGCCCTCGACGGGACGCAGCAGCTCGAACCACTCGAAGCCGTCCGAGGCCTCCACGGCCCCGGCGCGCGAGGCGAACCGCTTCTCCAGGACGTCCCGCTGCTCGGCCGGGACACTCAGTACGTTGATCTTCACTACAGACATGCCCCCAGCCTCGCACGTCGGCGGTAAATGCGGTGCCGACGGGCCGGGCGCTGTGACACGCTCCGGCCGGGTCGCATCCGCTCACGGCAGCCGAGGAGTACCGCCATGCCCGCCACGCCCGCCATGCCCGTCACGCCCGCCACGCCCGCCGGTCGTCCTCCTGAGGTGTCCGCGCTCTTCTCGCGCGGGCGGCTGACCGCCATCCCGCGACGTGAGGTGCGTCGCGGGCAGCTTCTGGAGTATCTGGCCACGACCCTGTTCGAGCCGGACCGCGAGTACGGCGAGCGCGAGGTCAACGAGGCCCTGCTGACCGTGCACGAGGACTTCTCGGCGCTGCGCCGCTATCTGGTGGAGGCCGGCTGGCTCATCCGCCACCCCGACGGCAGTCGTTACTGGCGGGCCGATCTGCCGTAGCTGACGGGCAGTTCCTTGACGCCGTTGATCCATGCCGAGCGCAGCCGCCGGGGGTCCCCGGTGAGCCGGATGCCGGGGAGGGTGTCGGCGATGGCGTCGAAGATGAGGCCGATCTCCATGCGGGCGAGGCTGGCGCCCAGGCAGAAGTGCGGGCCGCCGCCGCCGAAGCCCAGGTGGGGGTTGGGGTCGCGGGTGATGTCGAACCGCTCGGGGTGGTCGAAGACCTCGGGGTCGTTGTTGGCGGAGGCGTAGAACAGGCCGACGCGGTCACCGGCCTTGATGTGGGCGCCGCCGAGTTCGGTGTCGCGGGTGGCGGTGCGCTGGAAGGACGTGATGGGGGTGGCCCAGCGCACGATCTCGTCGGCCGTGGTGGCCGGGCGCTGCTCGCGGAACAGTTCCCACTGCTCGGGGTGGGTGAGGAAGGCGTGCATGCCGTGGGTGATGGCGTTGCGGGTGGTCTCGTTGCCGGCGACGGCCAGGGTGAGGACGAAGAAGCCGAACTCGTCGTCGGTGAGGTTGCCCTCGTCCTCGGCGGCGACGAGCCGGGTGACGATGTCGTGGGCGGGGCATTTCTTGCGCTCGGCGGCCATGTTCATGGCGTACGAGATGAGTTCGATGGAGGCGTTGGTGCCGATCTCCTCGGTGATGGCGAGTTCGGGGTCGTCGTAGCCGACCATCGTGTTGGACCAGTCGAAGATCTTGGCGCGGTCCTCCTGCGGGACGCCGATCAGGTCCGCGATGGCCTGGAGCGGGAGTTCGGCGGCGATCTCGGTGACGAAGTTGCCGCCCTCGCGGGCCGCCGCGCCGGCCACGATCCGGGTCGCGCGCTCGCGCAGCGCGTCCTCCAGGGCGCGGATGGCGCGCGGGGTGAAGCCGCGCTGCACGATCTGGCGGAGCCGGGTGTGCTCGGGCGGGTCCTGGTTGAGGATGATCAGCTGCTGGGCTTCTATCCGTTCGCGTTTCATGTGCTCGCTGAAGCGGATGATCGCGGTGTTGGTGCGGGAGGAGAAGATCTCGGGGGCGACGGAGACGGCCTTGACGTCGGCGTGCCGGGTGACGGCCCAGTAGCCGTCGTCGCCGAAGCCGGCGACGCCGTGCGGCTGGGGGCACCACCACACCCGGTCGGTCCCGCGCAGGGTGGCGAGTTCGGGGAGCGGGATGGCACGCTGGTTGACGCCCGGGTCGGTGAAGTCGAAGCCTTCGGGGACGCCGTGGGGAAGCGCGGGGCACGAGGACATCGGCCGCTCCAAGTCCGGTAGGTCCGATGGGTGACGGACCGACATCTCTGACGGTCCATCAGATTTGAGGAGTGTTCCCGACGGTAGTAACGGGCGCGTCAGGCCGCAAGACGCGTGCACGCCCCTTGCGTGGTTGTACCGCCGGTAAGCAGACTGCTTCGTGGAACTAGAACGCGTACTAGTTCTGCCCCCCGCGGGCGCCGGGACGCCCCGCGGCCGAGGAGAGGACGAGGTCATGGCCGCAGAACCCGTCATCGTCGAAGCTGTACGCACCCCCATAGGCAAGCGCGGCGGCGCGCTCGCCAATCTGCACCCCGCCTACCTGCTGGGTGAGACGTACCGCGAACTGCTCGGCCGCACCGGCATCCAGCCCGACGCCGTCGAGCAGATCGTCGGCGGCACCGTCACCCACGCCGGCGAGCAGTCCATGAATCCCGCGCGCAACGCCTGGCTGGCCGTCGGGCTGCCGTACGAGACCGCCGCGACCACCGTGGACTGTCAGTGCGGCTCGTCGCAGCAGGCCAACCACATGGTCGCCAACATGGTCGCGGCCGGCGTCATCGACATCGGCATCGGCTGCGGGGTCGAGGCGATGTCGCGGGTGCCGCTGGGCAGCGGGTCCAAGCACGGGCCGGGCAAGCCGTTCCCCGACGAGTGGAACGTCGACCTGCCCAACCAGTTCGAGGCCGCCGAACGCATCGCCCGCCGGCGCGGCCTCACCCGGGAGAACGTCGACCGGCTCGGGCTGATCTCCCAGGAGCGGGCCGCCCGTGCCTGGGCCGAGGAACGCTTCAAGCGCGAGACCTTCGCCGTGCAGGTGCCGACGACGGAGGAGGAGCAGCTCGCCGGGCAGGGCATGTGGCGCCTGGTCGACCGCGACCAGGGGCTGCGCGACACCACCGCGGAGGCACTGGCCGGGCTGAAGCCGATCATGCCGACCGCCGTCCACACCGCGGGCAACTCCTCCCAGATCTCCGACGGCGCCGCCGCCGTGATGTGGGCCTCCAAACGCATGGCCCGGGCCCTGAAGCTCAGGCCCCGCGCCCGGATCGTCGCCCAGGCCCTGGTCGGCGCCGACCCGCACTACCACCTCGACGGGCCGGTCGACGCGACCAGGGCGGTACTCGGCAAGGCCGGCATGACGCTGCGCGAGATCGACGTCGTGGAGATCAACGAGGCCTTCGCCTCCGTCGTGCTGTCCTGGGCCCAGGTCTTCGACCAGGACCTGGAGAAGGTCAACGTCAACGGCGGCGCCATCGCGCTCGGCCACCCGGTGGGCGCGACGGGTGCCCGGCTGATCGCCACGGCCCTGCACGAACTGGAGCGTACGGACAAGGAGTTCGCCCTCATCACGATGTGCGCGGGCGGCGCGCTGGCGACCGGGACGATCCTCCAGCGGCTCTGACCGCCGGTCCGGGGCAGCCGGTCCGGGACCGCAGGTCCGGGGCAGCCGGTCAGGACAGCTGGTTGGGCTCCAGCGAGAAGAAGGTCACCTGGCAGACGGAGCGGATGAGCGACGGCAGTTGCAGCAGATGATCGGCGTGGATCCGGTTGTAGACGTCGTACCGGGTCATCCCGGGCTGGGGCGTGTACGTGCCGGAGAAGGTGCGCAGATTCTTGTAGTCGGCGCTGAAGGTGATGATGAAGCAGTACTCGACCAGGGGCTGGGCGGGGACGGGATGCGACATGGCCGCCTTTCGGGGGTGAGGGCTCGGCGCTCACCCCCGTGGACGCCCGGGTGATCCCGTCCGGTTCTGGTCGCCGCGTCGCCGCGTCGCCGCGTCGCGGCATCACCGCGCCCCCGCTCAGAGCGCCGCGTACGTCACCGGGTCGGTGCCCGGGACCGGTTCGGCGAGGCCCGCCTTCACCAGACGGCGAAGGTGGGCCTCCGCCTCGGCGACGGCGATGTTCCGGGAGCCGTAGGGGATCTGCTCCCAGGGCCGGTTCCACTCCATCACCTCGGCCAGCTGCCACGGCGTGCGCGGCCGGCCGGTGATGAGCCCGCGCAGCGCCGTCAGCCGCTCGGCGTGGTGCTCCAGCAGCTCCCGCACCCGGCCGGCCGCGTCGGCGAAGGCGTACTGGTGGGCCGGCAGCACCTCGGCCGGGTCCAGGCGGCCGATCCGCTCCAGGGAGTCCAGGTAGTCGCCGAGCGGGTCGGTGACGGTCGCGTCCGCCGGGTCCTCGTACAGCCCGATGTGCGGGGTGATCCCGGGCAGCAGGTGGTCCCCGGAGAACAGCCGCCGCCGCTCCTCGTCGTACAGGCATACGTGTCCCGGGGTGTGCCCCGGCGTCCACACGGCGCGGATCGCCCGCCCCGCCAGGTCGATCCGCTCGCCCGGCACGATCTCCCGGTCGGGCAGGGCGGGGTGCAGTCCGGGCAGCGGCCCGGTACCCGGGCGACGCAGGGGTGCGAGGTGCTCCTCGGGTGCCCCGGCGGCGGCGAGCTTGGTGGCCAGATAGCCGCGCCACAGGCCGGGTTCCGCGCCGCGGGTGCGCCGGACGACGTCGATGTCCGCGGCGTGCATCGCGATCCAGGCGCCGGAGTCCTCGCGGACCCGGCCGGACAGGCCGTGGTGGTCGGGGTGGTGGTGGGTGACCAGGACGCCGTGGATCCCGGCGACCGAGGTGCCGAGGGCGGTGAGGCCGTGGGCGAGGGCGTCGTAGGAGTCCGGGTCGTCCCATCCGGTGTCGACGAGGACGGGACCGCGGTCGGTGTCCACGACGTACACCAGCGTGTGGCCGAGCGGATTGTCGGGAATCGGGACCCGGATGCTCCAGACTCCGCCGCCGTGATCCATGGGGTCCCCTCTCGCCGGATGCATTGCCCACCATAACTAGAACTGGTATCAGTTCTGAAGCAGCGTCATTCTGACGAAGCGTCAGGGAAGGTTGTCGGGTCATGACCGAGGTCATCGAACACGGACAGGTCGTCATCGGCGGGCAGTTGGCCGACCCCCAGGGCGACGGCGGCGTCATCGAGGTCGTATCGCCCCACACGGAGCAGGTCATCGGCCGCGTGCCGCACGCCTCCCGCGCCGATGTGGACCGGGCCGTCGCGGCGGCCCGCCAGGCCTTCGACGAGGGCCCCTGGCCGCGTACCCCGCTCGACGAGCGGATCGCCGTCGTCACCCGCATCAAGGACGCAGTCGCCGCCCGCCACGAGGAACTCGCCCGCCTCATCAGCAGCCAGAACGGCTCCCCGCTGTCGTGGAGCATCATGGGCCAGGCCCTCGGCGCCGTCATGGTCTGGGACGCCGCCATCCGGGTCGCCCGCGACTTCACCTACGAGGAGCGCCGCCCCGGCGTCCTGTGGCCCCTGGTCGTACGCCGTGAGCCGGTCGGCGTCGTTGCCGCCGTCATCCCCTGGAACGTCCCCCAGTTCACCGCCGCCGCCAAGCTCGGCCCCGCGCTGCTGGCCGGCTGCGCCGTGATCCTCAAGCCGTCCCCCGAGGCCCCGCTCGACTCCTACGTCCTCGCCGAGATCGCCCGCGAGGCCGGGCTGCCCGACGGTGTGCTGTCCGTCCTGCCCGCCGACCGCGAGGTCAGCGAGTACCTCGTCGGCCACCCCGGCGTCGACAAGGTCTCCTTCACCGGCTCGGTCGCGGCCGGCAAACGCGTCATGGAGGTCGCCGCCCGCAACCTCACCCGCGTCACCCTGGAACTGGGCGGCAAGTCCGCCGCGATCATCCTCCCCGACGCCGACCTGGCGGCCACCGTCGCCGGTCTCGTCCCCAGCGCGTGGATGAACAACGGCCAGGCCTGCGTGGCCCAGACCCGCATCCTGGCCCCCCGCTCGCGCTACGACGAGATCGCCGACGCCTTCGCGGCGGCGGCCTCCGCGCTGGTCGTCGGCGACCCCCTCGACCCCGCCACCCAGGTCGGCCCCCTGGTCGCCCGCCGCCAGCGGCAGCGCTCCCTCGACTACATCGCCCTCGGCCAGTCCGAAGGCGCCAAGGTCCTCACCGGCGGCGGCCGCCCCTCCGCCCAGCCCACCGGCTGGTACGTCGAACCCACCCTCTTCGGCGACGTCGCCAACAGCATGCGCATCGCCCGCGAGGAGATCTTCGGCCCCGTCATCTGCCTCCTCCCCTACGACGACGAGGCCGACGCCGTCCGGATCGCCAACGACTCCGAGTACGGCCTCTCCGGCAGCGTCTGGGCCGCCGACGTCGAGCACGGCATCGACATCGCGCGCCAGGTCCGCACCGGCACCTACTCCGTCAACACCTTCGCCCTCGACATGCTCGGCCCCTTCGGCGGCTACAAGAGCTCCGGTCTCGGCCGCGAGTTCGGCCCCGAGGGCTACGCCGAGTTCCACGAGCACAAGATGATCCAGCTCCCGCCCGGCTACGCTGCCCCCACCGGCGCCGCCGGGTCTCCCGCCTGATGGCCGCCGACCGCTGGCGCGTCGACGTCGACCGTTCCGTCTGTATCGGCTCCGGTATGTGCGTCAACTCCGCGCCCCGCGGCTTCACCCTGGACTCCGCCCGCCAGTCCCACCCCGTCCGCCCCGACGCCGACGCCGCCGAGTCACTCCTCGCCGCCGCCGAGGGCTGCCCCGTCGAAGCCATCACCATCACCCTCCGCGACACCGGGGAGGTGGTCTTCCCGCCGGAGGAGTAGGGGTGCCGTTAACGAACGGCGAACCAGGTGACAAGTAACCCGCCAGTAGCTTTCGGATCGAAGGCGGGCATGCGGAAGGGGCTGTTCACGTCGAAGTTGTCGGCGTGCCAGCGGCCGTCGGCCTCGCGCCGCGGGGCGTTGGCGGAGCCTGAGACCTCCACGGCGGGGCTGAGCCGGTCCGCGAAACGGCGCACCGACGCCTTGTGGTGCGGGATCTGGGTCTGGACGGGGTGGTGGACCACTTCACCCTGTCCGGCGAGCAGGACGAACAAACGGGCCCTGACCCCGCTCATCTGGATGCACATCCAGCCCGAGCAGTCCGCCGGGATGGGTGGGCCTGGTAGTAGCGCCAGCCGATCAGGTCAGGCAGCGGCCGGATGTCCGGCGGCCTTGCCGGTGGCGTCCCGGCGCATGGCGGTCATGCCCAGGTCCGCCAGGCGGGGCACGAAGGCGACGTCGAGTTCGTCGACCGGGTGGATCAGGCCCCGCTCGCAGGTCTCCGCCAGCCACACCGTGCAGTCGCCGGGATAGGCGGGGTTGACCCCGATCTCGCCCTTGGGGAGGAACCCGTTGAACGGCGTCGCGATCTGGTGGTGGTTCCAGTAGTTCCAGGCCCGAAGGGCCTTGGCCTGCTCGAAGGCGAGGTAGAGCTGCGGATAGCGCTGCAGAATGCGCATTTCGCGGAAGAGTGTCTGCCCCAGCAGGGACGGCGCGGCCTTGGCAAGGCTGTCGAAGTCCTGGCCTTGGAAGGTGAAGGTGGTCGCGTCCTGGCCGGAGTCGAGGGCCAGAGCGGTGAGCAGGTGGGAGAGGCGGTCTCGGGTGTACTGCGCCGCTGCGGGGGCGAGCGAGGGCTCGATGTCGGCGATCAGGTCGTGCAGGCGCTGGTGGTCGGGATGGAAGCGGGACAGGTCGAACAACTTGTCCATGCCGCTGACCGCGGAGAACGCCAGGCGCTTGTAGAGGCGGTTGTTCATCTCGCCGGCCTCCGCAAACGCCTTCGTCTCGGCACTGGTGGAGTGGAGCATCAGGTACTCCGACAGCACCTCGAAGTACACGTAGCCCAGGAACGGCAGGCCCCGGACGGCAGCGGCGAGCTGGTCCACGAACGTGCTCGGCGTCGTCCGGCGTCCGGTGGCGTTGGCCAGGACCACGTCCAGGAAAGGGGCGGCGCCACGGATCTGATGCAGCGCTCTTCCGCGCAGCCGGAGGTCCTCGGCCTGGGTGAGGAAGCTGCTGTGGTCGAGGTAGGCGCGCAGGTGGACCCGGCCGAGCCGCAGGTAGTCGATGCCCTTGGCCGACGCCGGGACAGTGGGCGCGATCTCGATCATCAGGGTTTGGGTGTGCGGCTTGGTCCGCAGCAGGTAGGCGCCGAGGTTGTGCGGGCGCAGGCCGGTGGGCGTCTCGGTCAGCGGCGCGCAGTACAGCGCGGCGAGTAGACATCCGGAGGAGGCGTAGAGCTGGCCGCTGGCACGGATGGCGTCCAGGGCCGTCGTGGTGTGCATCAGCTGGATCGGGCGGCCGCTTGTGAGCGCCTGGGTCATGGCGTTATGGGCGAGCAGATGGCCGCATGGGGTGTCGTGCTGCAGTCCGCGGCGCCAGTCGTCCTCGCTCTCGGCGCACCCGGCCGGGACGGGGCGGGTGCGGGGGTGGGTGTAGTCGGTGTGGGCGTCGTCAAGGTCGGTGTCCATGTCCACGAGCGGTCTCCTACTGGCCGGGGGTGAGGAAGCGTCGGGCGCCGGCGAGGGCGCGTGGGTTGGTGGCTCCGTCAAGGGCGGCCTGCTCGCTGCGTACGACGAGGGCGAAGGCTGCCGGGGGCAGCCAGTCGGGCACCGGAATCCGTAGCCGGGCCAGGTCCGGCCACCACCGCTGGAGCGGCAGGCGGTAGCGATCCAGGCAGTCGGCCGCCTTGAGGACGTCGACAAGGTGCGGGGCGCGCTGGTAGGCACGTTGCTGCCGCGCGGTGAAGTGGTCGTAGGGCACGTCATGCACGGCAATCGCCTGCGCCGCCCGATGCAGTGCGGCCGCCGGAACCTCACGGCCCATCGCACCGGTGACCATGGCGGTGCGGTGGAGGAACCACGACGACGCTCGTTGTCCGTGACCGGCATCCGCCCGGTCGTCACGCCGCCTGCAGTCGTGGACCGCCCCGGCAGCGCAGACCGCTACGACATCGTCGCCGTCGAGCCCGTACTCCTGGGCCAGGAGGGCGGCAAGCAGGCTGACGCGGGCGTTGTGTCGGACCCCGTGATTGGCATCGGCCTGGCGCTCGGCCTGGAACCACGACCTGTCCGGTACGAGCATGAGTCCCGGGCGTGGGAAGCTGGGCGCTGCGTCGAAATTCGCCGGACGGTTGTCCGTAATCCACCCGAGCGTCACCTGGTCCATCGGCTGGTGGGCGGGGAGTCGGCCCTGGTCGGCGAGTTCATGCAGGCAGGCGCGGCCGGGCGAAGTCGTATCGGTCATGGCGTCCTTCACACAGAAGGGGTACGGAGCAGGCGTGAAGCTGGGCGTGGCGATCCTGACGATGGGCACGAGGCCCAAGGAGCTGGCGGAACTGCTGGCCTCGGTCCATGCGCAGACAACCCCGGCGGCGCGGACGGTGGTGGTGGCCAACGGGTGCGCGATGCCCGATCTGCCGCCGTGGGTCGAGACGGTGCAGCTGGCAGAGAACCTGGGGGTGACCGGAGGCCGCAACGCCGCCCTGGAGCACCTCGGGGACATGGACCTGGTGCTGGACCTGGACGACGACGGGCTGCTGGTCGCCGACGACGTCTTCGCCACGATCACCGCGCTGTACACGGCGGACCCGCAGCTGGGCATCGTCGGCTTCCGTATCGCGGACGAGACCGGAGTGACGCAACGCCGCCACGTGCCACGGCTGCGGGCCGGTGATCCGCTGCGCGGCGGCCTGGTGACCGGTTTCCTCGGTGGCGCACACGTCCTGTCCGTGAAGATGCTTCAGGAGATCGGCCACTGGCCGGACGCGTTCTTCTTCGCACACGAGGAGACAGACATGGCCTGGCGGGCGATCGATGCCGGCTGGGAGGTGCGCTACGAACCGCAGCTGCTGCTCCAGCACCCACGCACATCCCCGGCCCGGCACGCCTTCTTCTACCAGGTCAACGCCCGCAACCGGATCTACCTCGCGCGCCGTCACCTGCCCGCGGTGCTCGTCCCGCTCTATCTGGGCGTGTGGGTGGCCCTGACGCTGGCCCGCACCCGCAGCCTCACTGGGTTGCGGGCCTGGTTCGGCGGTTTCGCTGAGGGCTGGCGCACCGAATGCGGGCGCCGCAAGCCGATGCGATGGCGCACCGTGTCCAAGCTGACCCGCCTCGGCCGCCCCCCGGTGATCTGAACCCTTCACACAGCGGCCTGGGCCTCGGTGTGAAGCCACGCCGGGATCGCCTGCGGGGTGCGCTCCAGCCACTCCAGGTACCGGCTCACCCCGTCCTCGATGTCCACCCGTGGGGTCCAGCCCAGCACCTTCTCCATACGGGAGATGTCGGCGCAGGCTCCGAGCGGATCGCCCTGAGGCCGCGGGGTCTCGATGATCCGCGCACCGGGATGGTGGCGGCACACCAGGTCGGCGACCTGCCGGATGGAAGTGGCGCACCCGGTGCCGACGTTGAGCGTCGTACGGTCCGCGCGCTTGGTCACGGCCGCCAGCAGGGTGGCCTCCGCGATGTCGTCGACGTGCACGAAGTCCCGCACCTGGTGGCCGCCGCCGTTGAGGTGCAGCGGCAGGCCGAGCGCGGCCCGCATGGCGAACCAGGCCACCACCCAGCTGTGGCTGTTCTCCTTGACCACCTGCGGTTGTCCGTAGACGGAGAAGTACCGCACGATCGCGTACGAATCGCCGGCGCCGCCCAGGGTGAGGGCAGTCTGATGCTCGCCCCACACCTTGGTGTTGGCGTAGACCGACCCGGGCGTCAGCGCATCCTCCTCGCTGAACCGGGCGCCCGCACCTGACGAACCGTCGCCGACGCCGTAGACGCTGGCCGAGGAGACGAAGACCAGCCGCCTCAACGTGCCGCTGTGCCGGGCCGCTGCATCCAACACGGTCTGGGTACCGCGGATGTTGGCTTCCAGCGCCGCCGCCGGATTACGGGTGCACTCTGCGACGTCGGCCAGCGCCGCGGCGTGGATGACGTAATCGCTGCGCGACAGCACGTCGTTCATCAGCACGGCATCGGTGATGTCGCCGGCGACGACGTCCGGGTCCCCGGGCGAGATGCCGAACACGGAGGAGTAGACGGAACTGCCGTAGGCGTCCAGCCGGCCCACGGTCAGTGGCTTGGCGCCAAGAGCGCGGAGCTTGTGCACAATGCGGCTGCCGACCAGTCCGAAGCCTCCGGTCACCGTGACGGTGGCGCCGGACAGATCAGCGAAGCGATCCCTGGTGTTCACGCGAGGACCAGCCCTTCTCGACGGCGTCACACGGATGCGTGGCGTCATGCCGTCGAGGACACCACCAAGCCCCGCCGTGCTCCAGAGGATGACTGTGTGGCCGGTGTGTGCCCACCCTCGGTGAAGCCTCGTCACTGCCCGCCAGGTACGGCATGGTGGACGGACGGTGTCGATATCTGAGGGGGCGACATGGATCTGGACCGTCATCCACTGGCGCACCTGCGCCGCAACCACCACTGGTCCGGAGACGACCTCGCCCGCCTGCTCCGTGACCAGGCTGGCAAGCGCGGCCTGCGCAGCGGCATCGACCGCAACCGGATCTGGCTCTGGGAGACCGGCAACACCACACCGAGCGAGGAGAGCCAGTTACTGCTGGCAGGCGTCCTCGACGTTCCCGCCGCCGCGATCGAACATCTCCGATGGCCCGACTGGCTGCCCACCTTCGAACAGCCCGCCCCCTTCAGCCCCTTAGGAAGCCGGGCCGCCCTGAGAGAGGTGCAGATCACCCGCATGGACCGACGATCTTTCCTGGTACTCAGCAGCAGCACCCTCATCGAGGTCGCCGCCGACTGGGCCCGCATCGAGCCCCACCACCTCTCCCAGGCCCTCGGAGGACAGAACATCGACGAAGAACTCCTCACGTGGCTGGAACAGCGCTCCGGCGAACTGCGCACCCTTGCAGTCGGGCCGCATCCGCAGGTCTCCGGCCTCATCGACGCCCATCTGAACACCGCGATCGACCTGATCACCCAGGACCGCTACACCCCCGCAGCAGGCCGCCGACTCCACGCCGTGGCCGCCGACCTCGCGCACTGCGCCGCATGGCTGCGCTTCGACGCGGACCGGCACGCCGACGCCCAACGCCACTGGCAGGCCGCCGTCCACGCCGCCCATCAGGCCGGGGACCGCGACCTCGCCGCCGTCGCCCTGTCCGACCTTGCCTACCAGGCCACCTGGCTGTCCAGGCCCGCCGATGCGCTGCGCGTCCTGGAACACGCCCGCTCCCGCACCCGTACGGCGGCCGCACGCTCCCTGCTCGACGTACGCCGTGCACGCGCCTGCGCCGTACTCCAGGACCATCACGGAACCGGGCGAGCACTGGCGTCCGCGGAGACCGAGCTGGACCGGATGCACCCGCAGGACACACCCCCCGTGGTCGCCTGGATGTCGATGGCGGACGTCAACGCCGACGCCGGACGCTGCTGGCTCGACCTCGGCGACCCCGGCCGCGCCGCCACCGCGATCGACTCCGGACTGGGCGAACTCAATCCACGCCGTTCCCGCACCAAAGCGGTGTTCCTGACCTACCGGGCCGAAGGCTCACTCCACAACCGCGACGCCTCCGCCACCGCGGCCGATGCACGCGCCGCTCTCGACACCGCCCTCGACTCCAGGGCCACTCGCTGCATCGACCTCGCCTCCGCCCTCATCCGCCGCCTGGACGACCGGACCGAGCGGCCGATGATCGAGCTGCGCGAGTACGCCCGGGAAAGACTCGCTGGATGATCCGACCAGCAGTCGAGGAACGGGTTTGCCGTTCGTTAACGGCACTCCGAGTAGGCCACCGGGCGGCTCCTGGCGGTTCCGGGCGGCCGTGGGTGTCCCGGTCCGTCCCGGTTGGCGCGGTTCCGCCTCAAGGGAGCCTTAAGCAGGCTTCAAACAGGTCATCAGGTTGGGAGATCCTCGCGGCCGCCGCGTACTGACTCATGACACGGGCCGCGCAAGGGCTGGTCCCGGCAGAGGACTTGGAGTCGGACATGACGCGCAAGAGGACACTGACCCGTGGCAAGAAGATCGCCGGTCTGGTCGGCGCCGCCGTGCTCGTCGGGGGGATCGCGATCGTCACGACCGGAACCAGTAACGCCTCGGTGGTCTGCGACGGGCTGGACACCGCGCTGCGCAACAACCAGAAGTTCATCGCCGACCAGAAGGCGCATCCGGACGCCAACTCGGCCGCCCGGATAGTCAACCGGGAAGCCGTCATCGCCCAGATCGGCGTCCAGGCCAAGGCCTCCGGCTGCTCGCTCGCGACCGCTCCCGCCCCCGCGCACACCTCCGCGAGCGCGTCGGCGGCGCCCTCCGCCGCGGCTCCGTCGGCTGCCGCGTCCTCCGCCGCCGCGTCGTCGTCCGCCGTGCCGGCCGGGGACGTGGTCTGCGCCGGCTCGACGGTGACGCTCTCCGGCGAGGCGGGGACCCCGGCGGCCTCCAGCAACCAGTTCCCGGCGGGCACCAAGCTCCGGGTCACGAACCTGGACAACAACAAGTCCCTGGTGGTCACGGTCACCTCCACCTCGGGCAGTTGCGTCCTGCTGAACAACGAGGCCTTCGAGCAGGTGCGTGAGCCCGGCAAGTTCCTCATCCGCCGGGCCGTGATCCAGCGCGTCGGGTAGTGGCTCCGCCGTCCGTCGGGTCAGGCGGCCGTTCCGTTCCGGCAGTCCCGGCAGTGCCCGGGTTCCGGAGCCCGGAAGCCGCGGTCGCAGCCCTCGCAGACCTGCATCGGCTCCGGGCGGGCGGGGCCCCGCGGGGCTGCGGGGGAGGTGGGGAGTGCGGGCGGCCTCAACTCCCGCAGCCGGTAGGCGACCAGCGCGGCGGGGTGCGTGATCTCACCCGGCGGCAGCAGTCCGCACAGCACGGCGCGGGCCCGCTCCGGGGTCACCCCGCGCTCCAGCCAGACACCCACGGCGGGGGCCAGACGCCGTACGTCCCGCTCCGACAGCACCAGCCGCTCGTCCCCGGCCCGCAGCCCGGCCAGTACGACGGCCGCCGCCGGGTTCACGGGCCCCTCCGGGACGGCGGCGGCCCGGCGGCCCGGCACCGGCCGCACGACGGCATCGACAGGTGCCGGAGCCGGTGGCGGGGGCGGTACTCGCGCCGGTACCGACACAGCCCCGGGGTGCTCGAGGTACGTCGTCCGCGTCACCATCCGGCCGTCGGAGAGCCGCTCCCGCCGCCGCACCAGATATCCGGCGGCCTCCAGCTCCCGCAACGCCCGGGCGATCGTGATCTCGCCCTCGCGGAAGCGGGCCGTCAACTCCCTGATGCCGACAGGCACTCCGTCGGGCAGGGACTGGATGTACACGGCCAGGCCGATCGCCACCGCCGACAGTTCGCGGTTCTGGGCGAGGTGATTGCCGACCACGGTGAACCGTTCGGCGTGCTGGTGACGGATGTGCCGCACCCCGGCAGGGGGTACCGCGCTAAACTGCGCTGAAGTCATTGGGAAGGTTCGGCTTCCTCGTGATCAGGCCCTCGATCGGGATGCCAGTCCCGGCCGGGGGCCGTCGTCTGTGTGCGGTGTTGGCGCGACCGTACACCGCTGATCCGAACATCTGCCACCTCGTCACCCCATGGAGTGATAGGCGCAGTTGGGGTGGGATTGGTGAGGTTCTCTCCCCAAGTGCTTTGAAGGACATCGCGCGGCTGCGTGTCCCGGCCCGCCGCGTCGTGACTACCGCCGACCCGGTGCCGTCCCGCCCACCGCTGAGCCCCCGGAGGCGAGGTCCGGGGGCTCAGGGTCAGGAATCACGCGGGACGAGAGACGAGTCGGTCAGTGCGATCGGACGATCCGCCTGATCGACCAGGGCACGCCCCACTGGTCAGGACAGTCGTCCCTGTTGCCGAACTGGTGATCGCGGTAACCCCAGTGGCTCTGGTTGCCGTGATGGCCGTAGTGGCTGGGGCGATCGTTGTCGCAGTCGTCGTTCTGTTTGCCGTAGTGGCCGTAGTGGCCGTAGTCGTTGTGGTGGCCGTAGTCGCCGTGACCGCCGCCGTGATCGCCGTGACCGCCGCCGTGATCGCCGTGACCGCCGTGGTAACCGGGGCCGCCGTGGTAACCGTGACCGCCGTGGTAACCGGGGCCGGGGTACGGGGGGTAGTCGGGCGGATAGGGCGGGAGGGGCGGGAAGGGCGGATAGTCCGGGTAGTTGGGGCCGACCGGTCCGGGAGGTCCGGCGGGTCCGGCGGGTCCGGCGGGTCCGGCGGGTCCGGCAGGGCCGGCGGGGCCGGCAGGTCCGGTCGGGCCGGGAGCACCGTTGGGGCCGGGGGCGCCGTTCGGGCCTGCGGCACCGTGGGGACCTGCGGGTCCGTGCGGGCCTGCGGGTCCCGTCGGGCCGGGAAGGCCGATCGGTCCTGCGGCACCGTGGGGGCCGGGGGCTCCATTGGGGCCTGCGGCTCCGTTCGGGCCGATTGGGCCGGGAGCGCCGTTGGGGCCGGGGGCTCCGTTGGGTCCTGCGGCTCCGTTGGGGCCTGCGGCGCCGATCGGGCCGGTGGCACCGGGAGCGCCGTTGGGGCCTGCGGCACCGGGTGCGCCGGGGGCTCCGATCGGTCCTCCGGCACCGGGAGCGCCGTTGGGTCCTGCGGCACCGATGGGGCCGGGAGCACCGATGGGGCCGGGGGCTCCGTTGGGTCCTGCGGCTCCGTTGGGGCCTGCGGCGCCGATCGGGCCGGTGGCACCGGGGGCTCCGTTGGGGCCTGCGGCACCCGGGGCGCCGGGAGCGCCGTCGGTACCGGGAGCTCCGTTCGGGCCTGCGGCACCTGGGGCTCCGTTAGGGCCTGCGGCGCCGGGGCCGCCGGTGGGTCCGGTGGCGCCGGTGGGTCCAGTGGGTCCAGCGGGTCCGGTGGGTCCGGTGGGTCCGGGAGGACCGGGCGGGCCGACGGCGCAGGCGGCCCGGGTGATGGTGTTGGTGTCCAGGGTGACCGCGGCGTTGCGGGCCAGGGCCCGGCCCTCGATCACCGCGCCGGTCTGTACGGTGATCGACGCGAGGGCCAGGATGTTGCCCTTGAAGAAGGAGTTGGTCGCGATGGTCGCGGAGCTGCCGATCTGCCAGAACACATTGCAGGCCTGAGCGCCGTTGATGAGGTTGACGACACTCCCCGAACCGGTGATCAGTGTTGAGCCGGCCTGGAAGATGAAGACGGCGTTGGGGTCGCCCTGGCCGTCGAGGGTGACGGTGCCGGTGAGTCCGAGCGTCGGGCCCGTGTAGACGCCGGGTGCCAGTGTCAGGCCGGTGAGGTCCGGCGGGGCGGCGGCGCCGGGGCCCCGGCTGGCCGCGTCGTTGTAGGCGATGACGAGGTCGGACTTGGCCTGGAGGGCGGCGGCGTCGGCGATGTGCTGTACGCCGTTGACGATTCCGGGCGGGAAGCCCGTCACCGACGAGCCGGGGTGGAGCCCGAGGTCACCGTTGATGACGCTGGGGCCGGTGTTGGTGACCGTGGAACCGGCCAGAATGGCGTAGCTGGTGGCGGTGCCCAACTGCACGGGGGCTTCTGCCGCGTAGGCGATGCTCGATATCGGAGAGGCCATCGCGAGCAGTACGGCGGCGGGCAGCAAGGCGAGAAACGCTTTGAGCCGAGTACGTCTGCGCCTCGGTTGAGGAGGGGCCGACGCAATGGCGTTCACAGCCATGGACGAGACCTTTCTTCAGGCCGTTGGGCGGTCGGCGCGCGCGGTCGCCGCAGCTGTGAGGCTTCCGGGCGCGTGCCACGGGTTCCGGACAAGCCCAGGCCCCGAGTCCCGGGTGAGGGAATGAAGAGCAGCTGCCTGCCGGAGCAGGTGATGTGTCATCACCTACAACCTCAAAGTGGGTCATCCTGGCATATGCGGCAATTCGTGAGAGTGCGTCAAAAGGGTGAGATGGGTGCTTCACCCGTTCGCCCGGCCGTGATGACGCTCAACCGAGCGCTGAACAAACGGATTTGACGGTTACTCGTCAGTGCGCGCGCTTTCCGCGCCACCCCCGCGCCACCCGTCCATCCGGGAAGGGGGAGGGGGCTCCCGGGGCTGTCGCCACGGCTGTGATCGCCCGGACAGGCCTGCGCCCCGGACGGACCTACGCCCCGGACAGGCCTGCGCCCCCGGACAGGCCTGCGCCCCCGGACAGGCCTGCGCCCCCGGACAGGCCTGCGCCCCCGGACAGGCCTGCGCCCCCGGCGGGCCTACGCCCCGGACGGCGCCTACGCCCCGAGCAGGGCCCGGCACGCCTCCAGCCCCGTCACCTCGACCGGCACCGTGCGGTGGGCCTCCCAGCCCGAGCGGTCCAGGCGCAGCCGCTGGACGGTCCGGGCCCGGCCGCGTACGGAGGCCACGGTCAGCCCGTCGGGGCGGTAGCCCAGGCGGCGGGAGACACCGAGGGAGCGGGCGTTGTCCGTCATGGCGGCCGAGGTCATGGACGCGGCCCCGAGCCCGGCGAAGCCGAAGTGCAGTACGGCGGCCCGCATTTCGGTACCGATGCCGTCGCCCTGGTGGGCGAGGCCGAGCCAGGAGCCGGTGTCGGCCTCCCGGGTGACGGCGAAGGCCGCGGCGGTGACGTCCTGGCGCCCGACGACCTTGCCGTCGGCGAGGACGGCCAGGCTCAGGGTCCACGCGTCGGGGTGCCATTCCGCGATGGTGCGCAGTACGTGCTGGAAGGTCCCCCGGCCACGGTCCTGCGGGTCCGCGTCGGTCCACGGGACGCTGAACGGCATGGCCGCCGGGTCGTGGACACCGTCGGCCGCGACGGCTGCCAGCTCGTCGAGCAGCGTCAGGTCCGGAAGGCGCAGTTCGAGGCGGGGGGTGGTGATCCGGAGGCCGTACAGGGGCCAGAAACGAGCTTTCATGACCAGAGGTTGCCGGGCCGGGGGCCGGCCGTCGAACGGATTACTGCGGCTGCCGTGCCGCCGGGAGGTCGATCAGACGGCAGACCGTCTCGATGTCGATCTTGACCTGGGCGATGGAGGCCCGTCCCGACAGCCAGGTCACCAGGGCCGAGTGCCAGGTGTGCTCGATGACGCGGACGGCGGAGAGCTGGGCGGGGGTGGGCGGGGCGTCGAGCCCCATCGCGTCGAGGATGATCGCGGTGGTGAGGCGGGAGACGGTGTCGACCTCGGGGCTGACGGAGCGGTCGGCGAAGGTCAGGGCGCGCACCATCGCGTCGGCGAGGTGGGGTTCGCGCTGCATCGCGCGGAAGGCGCGCATGAGGGTGTCGGAGACGCGGTCCGCGGGGGTGGCGCCGGACGGCGGGTGCTTGCGCAGGGCCTGGTGGAGCCCGCCGAGCTGGTCCTGCATGGTGGCGACCAGCAGATGGATCTTGGAGGGGAAGTAACGGTAGAGGGTGCCCAGGGCGACGTGGGACTGCTCGGCGACCTCGCGCATCTGGACGGCGTCGAAGCCGCCCCGGCAGGCGAGCTCGGCGCTGGTGTGCAGGATGCGGCGGCGGCGGGCCTCCTGGCGCTCGGTGAGCGGCGGGGAGGCCGGGGACGCCGTGGACACCGGGGACCCGGCGGTCGACGCGGTCGACGCGGGGGGCGCCGCGGGCGAGGTCACAGCGGCGCCGGTGCGCCGGGAGGATCCGGGTTCTGTGGTCATCGCTCCCATTCCCCGCTTCGCCCGCTTCCTGTTCGGTCCGATTCCGTCCGAGGTCGCGTGCATGATGGCAGGGCCTCGCGCCGTGGTGCGAATCACCTGGTCCGGCTGTCTGCGGCAGCGCTACGGGCCGGTAGATTCGAGGTTCGGACCACCTGGTCTGAAACTTGTTCTAGATTAGCGCGACCGGCTACGCTCCGGCTGAAGTGCAGTGAGAAGGGGGCCGGGAGTGACCGCAGAGGCGAGGCCGCTTCGGATCGCGCTGCTCAGCTACAAGGGCAATCCCTTCTGCGGGGGCCAGGGCGTCTACGTACGACACCTCTCCCGCGAGCTCGCCCGGCTCGGGCACAGCGTCGAGGTGATCGGGGCCCAGCCGTATCCGGTGCTCGACGAGGGCGTGGTCCTCACCGAGCTGCCCAGCCTGGACCTCTACCGGCAGCCCGACCCCTTCCGGACGCCGAGGCCCGGTGAGTACCGCGACTGGATCGACGCCCTCGAAGTGGCCACGATGTGGACCGGCGGCTTCCCGGAGCCGCTGACCTTCAGCCTGCGGGCGCGGCGTCATCTGGCGTCCCGGCGCGGTGAGTTCGACGTCGTGCACGACAACCAGACGCTCGGCTACGGCCAGCTCGGCTTCGGCGTCCCGCTGGTGACGACGGTCCACCACCCCATCACCGTCGACCGCCGCCTCGACCTGGACGCGGCGCGGAGCCGGCTGCGCCGGGCCTCGGTCCGCCGCTGGTACGGCTTCACGCGGATGCAGAAGCGGGTCGCCCGCCGGCTGCCGTCCGTGCTGACCGTCTCCGGGTCCTCGCGGCGCGAGATCATCGACGACCTGGGCGTGGCCGAGGACCGGATCCACGTCGTGCACATCGGCGCCGACACCGACCTGTTCTCACCGGACCCCGCCGTGCCCGAGGTCCCGGGCCGGATCGTGACCACGTCCAGCGCCGACGTCCCGCTCAAGGGCCTCGTCCACCTGGTCGAGGCCCTGGCCAAGCTGCGCACCGAGCGGCCGGAGGCACACCTCGTCGTCGTCGGCAGGCGCGCCGACGACGGGCCGGTCGCGGCCGCGATCGAGCGGTACGGGCTCGAAGACTCCGTCGACTTCGTCAAGGGCATCAGCGACGCCGAGCTCGTGGACCTCGTGCGGTCCGCGCAAGTGGCCTGCGTGCCCTCCCTGTACGAGGGCTTCTCACTGCCCGCCGCCGAGGCGATGGCCACCGCCACCCCGCTGGTGGCCACCACCGGCGGCGCCATCCCGGAGGTCGCCGGGCCCGACGGAGAGACCTGCCTGGCCGTGCCGCCGGGTGACGCCGGGGCCCTGGCCCACGCCCTCGGGCGGCTCCTCGACCCCGGCACCGGACCGCAGCTGCGCCGCCGACTGGGCGTGGCGGGACGGGACCGGGTGCTGGCCCGCTTCACCTGGCGGCAGGCCGCCATCGGCACCGCCGAGCACTACCGCGCCGCCATCGCCGAGCAGGGCGGCGACGCCGCCGGGCTCCGCACCGTACGACCCGCCGCCCCCATCGCCGGATAAGAGAGAGCCCTCCGTGCTGACCGTCGACTTCTCCCGCTTCCCGCTCGCCCCCGGCGACCGGGTGCTCGACCTGGGCTGCGGCGCCGGCCGCCATGCCTTCGAGTGCTACCGGCGCGGTGCCAACGTGGTCGCCCTCGACCAGAACGGCGACGAGATCCGCGAGGTCGCCAGGTGGTTCGCGGCGATGAAGGAGGCCGGCGAGGCGCCCGCCTCCGCCAGCGCCCTCGCGATGGAGGGGAACGCGCTCCAACTGCCCTTCCCCGACAACAGCTTCGACCGCGTGATCATCTCCGAGGTCATGGAGCACATCCACGACGACAAGGGCGTCCTCGCCGAGATGGTCCGGGTCCTCAGGCCGGGCGGCCTGATCGCCGTCACCGTGCCGCGCTACGGCCCCGAGAAGATCTGCTGGGCGCTCTCCGACGCCTACCACGAGGTCGAGGGCGGCCACATCCGCATCTACCGCGCGGACGAACTGCTCGGCCGGATCCGCGAGGCCGGGCTGCGCCCGTACGGCACCCACCACGCGCACGGCCTGCACTCCCCGTACTGGTGGATCAAGTGCGCGGTCGGCGTGGACAACGACCAGGCACTGCCGGTGAAGCTCTACCACAAGCTCCTGGTCTGGGACATCATGAAGAAACCGCTGGCCACCAGGGTCGCCGAGGCCGCCCTCAACCCGCTGATCGGCAAGAGCTTCGTGGCCTACGCGACCAAGCCGCACACCCCCGCCATTGCGGGGGCGGACGCGTGAGCACACCTCCCGGCCGTACCGAACACCTCACCCTGCCCGGGGTGCTCACGGCCGATCAGGCCGCCGCCACCGTCGCCGGGATCGCCGCCGTGCAGCGCCCCGACGGTGCCATCCCCTGGTTCACCGGCGGGCACCTCGACCCCTGGGACCATGTCGAGGCCGCCATGGCCCTGGACGCCGCCGGCGAGCACGAGCGGGCCGACGCCGCGTACCGCTGGCTCGCCGACCGGCAGAACCCGGACGGCTCCTGGTACGCCTCCTACCTCTACGCCGACGGCGCCGAGGGCGAGCCCGGCGACCGGGGCCGCGAGACCAACTTCGTCGCGTACATCCTGGTCGGCGCCTGGCACCACTACCTGTCCACCGGCGACGACGCCTTCCTGGACCGCATGTGGCCGACCCTGCACGCCGCCGTGGAGTTCGTACTCGCCCTGCAACTGCCCGGCGGCCAGATCGCCTGGAAGCGCGAGGCCGACGGCAGCTTCCCCGACGAGGCGCTGCTCACCGGTTCCTCCTCGATCTACCAGGCGCTGCGCTGCGCCCTGGCCGTCGCCGACCACCGCGAGGACCCGCAGCCCGACTGGGAGTTGGCCGCCGGGGCACTGGGCCACGCGGTACGTCACCATCCCGGGCTGTTCCTCGACAAGGACCGCTACTCCATGGACTGGTACTACCCGGTCCTCGGCGGCATCCTGCGCGGGGTGGAGGCCCGCGAGCGTATCGACGCCGGCTGGGACCGCTTCGTCGTACCGGACCTCGGGGTGCGCTGTGTGGTGCCCAACGCGTGGGTCACCGGCGGCGAGAGCGCCGAACTGGCCCTGGCTCTCTGGGCGATGGGCGAGTCCGACCGCGCGGTGCGGATCCTCGCCGACATCCAGCACCTGCGGTCCGAGGACGGCATGTACTGGACGGGTTACGTCTTCGACGACGGGGCGGTGTGGCCCCGTGAGCGCACCACCTGGACGGCGGGCGCGGTGCTGCTGGCCGTGGCCGCCCTGGGCGGCGACGAGGCGACCACCGCCGTCTTCGGCGGTGACCGCCTCCCGCTCGGTCTGGAGCCGGACGCGCTGGGCTGCTGCGAGTCCGGCTGATCGGGTCGGATGTGGAACGGGAACGGGACCGGGAACGGGACCGGGAACAGGGCCGGGACCGGGGACAGGGCCCCCGTCAGGCCCGGTTGACCCGGCCCGCCAGGGCGTGTCCGATGATGAGGTAGACCGCCGCCGGCAGACCGTAGTTCAGCAGCACGCGTCCCCAGTCGGAGTCGGGCGAGAAGATGTTGTGAGCCCATCCGCCGAGCCAGGACGCCGTGTCGTGGATCCACTCCACGAGGTCGTTCGCCCGGTTCGCGTCGAGCATCCACAGCAGGATCCACAGGATCAGGATGAACGCTGCCACGTCGGCGATGACAAGGATGATCGTCGCCGCGAGATTTCCGCCGTATCGTCTGGCCATGCCCTGCTCGTTGCCCGGATGGCGGACTCGAAACCCCCTTCGAGTGGCCGGGCGGCCCGGACCGGGTGACGATTCGAAGGTTGTGCCGTACGCGCGTCCCCGCGAGTCACCCGGACCCCTGGAGCACCGCCATGCCACTGCGCCGCGCCCTCACCGCGATCCTGCTCGCGGGAGCCCTGTTCGTGCTGCCCGCGTGCGGTGGTGACACGTCGTCCGACCTGTCCGGCGGCAGCAGCGCGAGCCCGGCCTCCTCGGTGCAGAGGCAGAAGCTGGCCAAGACCCGCTTCGTGGCGAACGCCGGGCTGGCGGCGGGCGCCACGTACCAGTGGATCGTCAAGCCGTACCGCAACGGCAGGTTCAAGAAGGGCGCGGACGGCCGGACCTTCGCCCTGGTCAAGGCCGGACTGGCGGGCGGCTTCGCCTACAACCGGCTCAAGCACGCCGCGGCCAACGCCAAGGCCGACCCGACCCTGTCGAAACTGGTCGCCCCGCTGACCGTGGCCATCGACTCGCTGAAGGACCTGCCGGGCAAGCTGCGCAGGGGCGAGTCGACGGACCAGGTCGTCAAGAACTTCCAGAGCACCATCACCCAGGTGAAGACGGCCGGCAAGGAAGCGGGCGCACCGGTCACCGACACCGTACCGAAGCTGTCCCAGCTCAACGGGGGTTGAGCTCCGCGAGGACGGCGAGCGTCTCCTGGTCGGGGGCGGTCACCAGCAGGTCGGTGACCGGTCCCGACCGCCACAGCTCCAGCCGCTCGGCGATCCGTTCGCGCGGGCCGACCAGGGAGATCTCGTCGGCGAACGCGTCCGGGACGGCCTGGACGGCCTCCGCCCGCCGGCCGTCGAGGAACAGCTCCTGGATACGGCGCGCCTCGGCCTCGTACCCCATCCGGCCCATCAGATCGGCGTGGAAGTTGCGGCCCCGGGTGCCCATGCCGCCGATGTAGAAGCCGAGCATCGTCTTCACCGCGAGCAGGCCCTCGGCGGGATCGGCGCAGACCTTCGCCCGGACCATCGGCGCGATCATGAAGTCCTTGGGAAGCGACTCCAGCGACGCCCCGTAGACGTCGGGGCGCAGCGGCGACCAGTACAGCGGCAGCCAGCCGTCCGCGATCCGGGTGGTCTGCGCGATGTTGCGGGGCCCCTCGGCGCCCAGCAGGACGGGGATGTCAGGGCGCAGCGGGTGGGTGATGGACTTCAGCGGCTTCCCCAGTCCGGTGCCGTCGGGACCGTCGTACGGGAGGCTGTGGAAGCGGCCCTCCAGGGCCACCGGGCCCTCGCGGCGCAGCACTTGGCGGACCACGTCGACGTACTCGCGGGTCGCGGTGAGCGGGGAGGCGGGGAAGGGGCGGCCGTACCAGCCCTCCACCACCTGCGGGCCGGACAGTCCCAGGCCGAGCATCATCCGGCCGCCGGACAGATGGTCCAGGGTGAGCGCGTGCATCGCGGTCGCGGTGGGGGAGCGGGCCGCCATCTGCGCGATGCCGGTGCCCAGCCGGATCCGGGTGGTGTGCGCGGCGATCCAGGTCAGGGTCGTGAAGGCGTCCGAGCCCCAGGCTTCGGCGGTCCACACCGAGTCGTAGCCCAGCCGCTCCGCCGCGCGGGCGAGCGCCAGGTGGCCCGGGGCCGGGCCGCGGCCCCAGTATCCGAGCGCGAGGCCGAGTCGCATGGGCGCCTCCCCGTAGGCGGTCCTTGATGTGACGATGCGTCAGCGCAGGGTAACGCCGACGGCCCCCGCCCGTGAAGGGGCGGGGGCCGTCGGGCAGCGGACAGCGGGGGTCAGCCGCGCTGGATACCGCTGGTGTCCTGCAGGACGCCGCGGCGGCCGTCCTGGGTCTGGGCGATCAGGGCGGGGCCGCGCTGGTCGACCGCGAGGTACCAGGTGCCGGGGGTGAGCTCGGCGAAGGGACTCGGCGAGCCGTCCTCGGGGAAGATCGGACGGGCGACGGGCACGGCGAACCAGAAGGCGGCGAACTCCGGGGAGGGCGGGCCGGGCTGGGGCTGCGGCGCGGGCTGCTGGCCGGGGGCCTGCTGACCGGGCTGGGTGGCCTGCGGGTGCGGGTGCGGGGCCGGGGCGCCGTAGGGCGACTGCGGCTGGCCGCCGTACGACGGGTCGGGCGCACCGGGCGCCGGGTAGCCGTAGCCGCCGGGCTGCTGCGGGGCGCCGTAGGGCTGCTGGCCGTACGGGCCGGGCTGCGGGTGCTGGGGCTGCTGCGGGCGCGGGGCCGGGAGCAGCGGGGCCTTGAGGGCCGGGTTGCCGAGCAGGTTCAGCACCGCGATCGCGGAGAGCGCCAGGGTGGCGAGCAGCGACAGGTAGGCGCCGGCGCCGAGGCTGACGTCGATGCTGTCGTCACCGCCGGCGCTGAACAGCGACCACAGGGCGGCCCAGGCGGCCGAGAAGGCGAGCACCGTGCCCCACTGGTCCAGGGCGATGCCCAGGACCTTCCGTCCCTCGGGCTGGAAGCGGGAGGCGACGATCAGCCCGGCCGCGATGAGCCCCACCAGGTGGACGGACGGCAGCAGCGGGAAGAGCGTGCTCTCCCAGGCGTTCGTCTCGTGGTGGTACGAGGAGAAGGAGCCGGAGCCGCTGCTGCTGAAGAAGGTCAGGAACGAGGCGATCAGGAGCAGCACCGCTGCACCGATCACCGCGCCGTCTCCTCGCGTGAGGGAGCGGTTATTCACTAGGGGTCCTTTGTCGTCAGTGGTCAGGCGCGGGGGCGGTCCCCCATCGTACGGGTGTGATCACAGGCCGGTGCGGCGGGTGCGCTGTCTGGTACACGATCGGGACCCAGCCTCTGCCCCGTGCTCACGTCCTGCCCCGCAGATACGCGGTGATGCCGTCCGCGATGCCCTGCGCGGCACGCTGCCGCCAGGCGGGATCGGTCAGCTCGGCGGCGTCCTTCGCGTCACGCATGTTGCCGCACTCGACGAAGACCTTCGGGACGGTGGAGAGGTTGAGCCCGCCCAGGTCGCCGCGGGTGTCCAGGCCGGTGCCGTGGTTGATGTAGTTGGCCGGGGCGGAACCGGTCATGTCCGCGAAGTGCTTCTTCACGGCCGACCCGAGGCGGCGCGAGGGCGCGACGATCGGCCGGGTGTCCGCGATGCCCCGGTGGACGGCGGCCGGGAGGATGACGTGGAAGCCGCGGTTGCCCGCCGCCGAGCCGTCCGCGTGGACGGAGACCGAGGCGTCCGCCCCGGCCCGGTCGCCGATCCGGGCCCGCTCGTCGATGCACGGACCGAAGGCCCGGCCGCCGTTGTGGGTCAGCTTCACCGTCGCGCCCCGCCCGGCCAGGATGACCCGGGCCCGCCGCACCACGTCCAGGGTGAAGGACGCCTCCGGGTAACCGCTGTTGGTGGCGGTGCCGGTGGTGTCGCAGGCCTTGCGGGCCGTCCCGATGTCGACGAGCCGGTTGATGTCGGCGGTGTGGTCGCGGTTGCCGGTGTTGTGGCCGGGGTCCAGGACGACGACCTTGCCGCTCAGGGGCAGGCCGCCGCGTCCGGTGGGACCGGCGTCGGCGAGCGTCTTGTTGTCGTCGCCGGGGCTCGCCGGCGCCGACGGCAGCGGCAGCACCCGCTGCGGTTCGTCCCCGCCGGGGCCGCGCAGCGAGTCCCACACCAGCCAGCCCGCGAAGCACGTGGGCACCAGGGCGGCCACCGCGATCGTCAGCACGCGGCCCCGCCGGCCACCGCCCGACCTGTCACTCAGCATGCCGGCGATGGTACTGGCCGTCCTCAGATTCCCGGGCCGGTACGCCGCAGGACATGCAGCGAACCCGTCACGGACAGTTCCGTGAACGCGCCCGAGGCCAGGGCCCGGCGGTAGATCCGGTACGGGGCCTGGCCGCCGTCGGCCGGGTCGGCGAAGACGTCGTGGATCACCAGCAGCCCGTCCTGGGCGAGGTGCGGCGCCCACCCCTGGTAGTCGTTCGTGGCGTGCTCGTCGGTGTGGCCGCCGTCGATGAAGGCCAGCGCGAGCGGGCTGCCCCACACGGCGGCGGCCTGCGGGGAGCGGCCGACCAGGGCGAGGACGTACTCCTCCAGCCCGGCCGCGTGCAGCGTGCGGCGGAAGGCGGGCAGCGTGTCCATCAGGCCGACCTCGGGGTCGACCAGCTCCTTGTCGTGGTACTCCCAGCCGGGCTGCTGCTCCTCGCTGCCCCGGTGGTGGTCCACCGTGACGGCGAGCGTCCCGGCCTCGCGGGCGGCGCCGGCCAGCAGGATCGTGGAGCGCCCGCAGTAGGTGCCGACCTCCAGCAGCGGCAGGCCCGGCAGCCGCCGTGCGGCGTCCTCGGCGGCTGCGTACAGGGCCAGGCCCTCGTCGGTCGGCATGAAGCCCTTCGCCGCCTCGAAGGCGGCGAGCACGGCGGGTGCGGGGTGTGCGGGGTGCGTCGTCATGGGGGAATCGTGCCGCACGCCACGGCCGGCCGTGCCGCCGGGCGGTGCGCCTCCCGCTGGCGCGGGGTGAGCGGGAGGTGGCCCGTGCCGAGCGCGGCGGCGGCCGGCGCGGGGCCGATGACGCGCCCGCCTTACGGCAAGCGCGCCGTACGGCACCGGAGAGTTCCTCCACCGGGCGCGGGCGGCGGCCCTGGTGAAAACGCCGTCGTCGGCGCCCCGCGCCTCCCGCTGGCGCGGGGTGAGCGGATTGAGCCCGCGCCGAGGGCGGCGGCCGGCACGCGCCTTACGGCACCGGCGAGTTCCTCCACCGGGCACGGGCGGCGGCCGCCATGGCACGGCGCGGACCGCCGGGGCGGCCGAAGGTCGTCAGGATGGATCAGGACTCGGACCAGGACCAGGACCAGGACCAGGACCAGGATCAGGACCAGGACCAGGACCAGGATCAGGACCAGGACCAGGACCCGGCACTCCGGCAGCCGCCGCTCGCGCGGCTCGGCGGCGGATCATTCGCGCCGGTGGCACACCGCCTCCACGTTGTTGCCGTCGGGGTCGCGCACGAAGGCCCCGTAGTAGTGCTCGTGGTACTCCGGCCACAGGCGCGGCTCGTGCAGAACCTCCGCCCCGGCGGCGACGGCGGCCCGGTGGAAGGCGACGACCTGCGCGCGGTCCGCCGCCTGGAAGGCGACATGCGTCTCACGCGACTCGCCGGGTGTGGCGACCGGACTCAGCCAGAAGTCGGCGTGGTCGGTGCCGTACCCCACCACCTGGCCGAAGTCCAGGAGGCGCCGACCGCCGAGCGGGGCGAGCACGGCGTCGTAGAAGGCCGCCGCGGCGGCGGTGTCGTGCACCTGGATCCCGAGGTGATCAATCATGCTTCGCAGTCTCCCAGCAGCCACTGACATTGATACTCGTAGCGGGTTCCGGTGGTCGTGGCTCTGCCACTGACTGACACCCTGCTGGGTTGTCTTCCGGCTGCGCCGGCAGTTGTCCGAGGGCGCCGGGGCGGTTCGGCTGCTGCCAACGCCGCCGATGAATGGAATAAACGCGCGACCTCCCGTGATGTAACACCTGTTAGTACAACGATTACCGCGGGGTGGACCGCAGTCCATCGCACGGAGGAGACGGGAGCCGATGAGTCTTCGTCAGTTCGAGTACGCCCTGGCCGTTGCCGAGCAGGGCTCGGTGACGGCGGCGGCGGAACTGCTGCGTGTCGCCCAGCCGTCGGTGTCCCAGCAGATCCGTGGCCTGGAGCGGGAACTCGGCGTGGAACTGTTCGCCCGCACGCCGACCGGACTGGTGCCCACCGTGGTCGGCCGGGCGTTCCTGCGGGAGGCGGAGGTCGCGGTCAGCGCGTCGCGGCGGGCGAGGGCGACGGCGCGGGCCGGTGCCGATGAGCTGGTGGGCGAGCTGGTGGTCGCGGTGCAGATGGGCTTTGGCACGCGGCAGTTGCCGGGCGCGCTGGGCGCGCTGCGTCGCCGCTTCCCGCGGCTGGAGGTCACCGTCTTCGAGGAGCCGAGCTCCGCCGAGCTGGAGCGGCTGTGCCGCCGGGGCGTGTTGGACCTTGCCCTGATGGCGGCGTGCGAGCGGAGCCCCGCCGACGCCCACCACCTCGGCGACGAGGAGTTCGTCGTGGTGCTGGGTGCCGGGCACCGGCAGCTCGCCGCGGACCGGGTCGAGCTGCGCGAGCTGCAGGGGGAGCCGTGGGTGAGGTTCGACCGCGACAGCGCGCTCGACGGCGTGCTGCTGAACGTGGTGCGGGACAACGATCTGACCCCGACCACGGTCGCCCGCGTGTCCCAGACGGCGACGGCCGTGCGCTGGGCCGCCCAGGGGCTGGGGGTGACGCTCGTCCCGGCCTCCGCGGTGCCCCACGGTTACGAGCACCTCCTTCGCCCGGTGTTCCCGGTCGTGTCCCAGCCCGTCATTGCCGTGCTCCGGCAGGGCGCGGGCCCGGCGGAGACGGCCCTGCTCGACCTCCTGCGTCAGGAGACCTGGTCCGGGTCCGGGTCCGAGTCCGCTTCCTTCTCACCGGTGTCCTGACGGCCGAGAAGGAAGCGGGGCACCGAGGACGGACCGCGCAGGACGACGCTTCCCCGTCAGCAGTGCCATCCCGTCCGACGAGGCATGACCACCGCCGGAGTGCGCGCGCTGTGACCGTCACTCGCTTCTCCGGGACTGCCGTCAGCGGCGTATCGGGACAAGCTCACAGCTGGGTGGCACCTCCGTCCACGACGAACTCGGTGCCGGTGGTGTAAGTGGCGTCGAAAGCGAGGAACGCGACCGCCCTGGCGATTTCTTCGGGGGTGCCGAAACGCCGCATGGGGTTTTCCGCGACCCGCTGCGCCTTGAACTCCCTGGCGGCCTCTTCGGTCATCGTATTCTCCAGAATCCCCGTGTCGATGGGACCGGGGCTGACCGCGTTGACACGAATTCCGCGCGGAAGCAGCTCGCTGGAGAGGCTGCGGGCCATCGAGCGCAGCGCCGCTTTGCCGGCCGAATAGACACTGGTCTCCGGCATGCCGATGACGTTCGCGACCGAGGTGGTGAGGACGACACCGGCGCCCGTACTCAGCAGCGGGGCGAGCTTTTGCACAGTGAAGTAGGCGCCCTTGACGTTGATCGCGAACAGTTCGTCGTACATCTCCTCGGTCGTGGACTCGAAGGGCATGACGCGTGTGATGCCGGCGTTGACGAACAGGGCCTCGATCGTGCCGAGTTCGCTCTTCACACGGTCAGCCAGAGCGTCCAGGTCGGACAGTGAGGCCACATCGCTCCGGACGGCCACCGCGTTCTTGCCGAGCCGCTCCCGCGCGGCGTCGAGCGTGGCCTGAGAACGACCGGTGATCACCACGCGCGCTCCGCCGTCCACCAGCAGCTTCGCCGCCGCGAATCCTATGCCGCTCCCGCCGCCTGTGATCACTACATTCTTGTCGCTGTACTCACCCATGCTGAGATCCTTCGTTCTTTCTCTCGAAACCGGTGATGTATCCGGTTCTCGATTCGGTGCAAGTCGATGTGGAACCCGGAGCCTTGGAGTGAGCCGTGTCCTGACGCCCGAGGAATAGGCGGGCGGGCCGAATTCCGTCGGCGTCAGCCCCTGGGGAATTCGCCGCCGTCCACGACGAGATTGCTCCCGGTCAGCCAGCTCGCCCGTTCGGACACGAGGAACAGCACGGCGTGGGCGATGTCGTCGGGCTGACCGTCGCGCCCCAGCGGCACGGTGGTGCTGTCCTGGGCCGGCCCCGCGTCCAGGCGCGCCCACTGCTCCCGCGTTGCTTCGCCGCCGGGAGTGGCGACCCTGCCAGGACTCACGGTGTTGACCCGGATTCCGAACGGGGCCAGTTCCAGGGCCAGTCCCCGGCTGTAGTTCTCCAGCGCCGCCTTCGCCGCCGTGTAGTGCAGGAACGACGGTACGGAGGTGGGGGTCGCGGCCGAGGAGACGTGCACGATCGCCCCCGAACGCCGTTCCCGCATCGCCGGGGTCAGCAGCGAGTCCAGCCGCACCGACGCCAGGTAGTTCAGGTCGAGCTGGTCCTGCCACTCCTCGTCGGGGATGGCCGAGGCTTCCTGGTACGGTCGCGCCCCACCCGCGTTGTCGACCAGGATGTCCACCCCGCCGAGCAGCTCCTGCGCGGCCGCGGCGAGCGTCTCCGCTCCGGCCCGCGTCCGCACGTCGGCCTCCACGAAGGCGGCTCCCTCCGGCACCGTGCTCGTCGCCGACCTGGCGGTCGTGAGCACCTCGGCGCCCGCGTCCAGGAGTTGGCGCACGATGGCCGCTCCTATTCCGCGAGAACCACCTGTGACCAGGGCCCGCTTTCCCGCGAATTCCCGCGTTCCCGATCCGTTCTCAATCGTGGTCATGCCACCGGTCCTCTCAATTGCGTGATCGTCCGCTCGACGGAAGAAGAATCGACGTGCGCAGCGCGAATCTTCGGAGAAATCGCGTCGAGCACCTCGTCGAGCTGTTTGACGGTACGTCCGGGAAAGAACGAGAGGCAAAGACGAAATGTCAGCGGACGCTATAGGGAATTCCTATGGCGCCCCGTCCGGGATCTCGCTGCGGCACGGCTAACGAGTCCTGGACCCGGCGACGGGTCGCCGGTCGGGCAGGAGACATGTCCCGGACCGGTCGTGTCTGATGGTGCGTCAGCTCTTCCGGCCCCACAGGCGATGCGTTATACAGGAGCCCGGTGGCTAGAACGCGTTCTAGCCGGAGTGACCGGAGTGAAGGAGCGGCCAGGACATGCCCATCGACGTCGCCATGGCCACCACGGCCGAGCCCCGCCGGACCGGGCTCGCCTGGACCCACAAGGACGTACTGCTCTACCACCTCGGCATCGGCGCGGGCGCCGGCGCCGACGAACTCCGCTACGCCTTCGAGGGTCCCGGCCTGCAGGTGCTGCCCAGCTTCGCCACCGTCGCCGGCGGGGCGCTGGCCGCCGCCGGCGGGCTGTCCATGCCCGGCATCGACGTCGACCTCGCCACCGTTCTGCACGGCGGCCAGCGCATCGAGGTCCACCGGCCCCTCCCTGTCCGGGGCGAGGCCGTCCAGGCCTCCCGGATCGCCGCCGTGTACGACAAGGGCAAGGCCGCCGTCATCGTGCTGCGCAGCGAGGTCACCGACACCGACGGCCCGTTGTGGACCTCCGACACCGAGATCTTCGTACGCGGCGAAGGCGGCTTCGGCGGCGACCGCGGCTCCACCGTCCGCGCCCCGGCGCCCGACGGTGAGCCCACCCGCACGGTCCTGCGCACCACCCGCGAGGACCAGGCCCTGCTCTACCGGCTGTCCGGCGACTGGAACCCGCTGCACGCCGACCCCGAGTTCGCCAAGCGGGCCGGCTTCGAACGGCCGATCCTGCACGGGCTCTGCTCGTACGGCATCGTGCTCAAGGCCGTCGTGGACACCCTGCTCGACGGCGACGCGTCGCGCGTCCTCGCCTACTCCACCCGGTTCGCCGGGATCTTCTTCCCCGGTGAGACCCTGCGCGTCCACCTGTGGACCACCGCCCCGGGTCGTGTCCAGGTGTCGGCGACCGCCGTCGAACGGGACGACGCGCCGGTGCTGACCGACACCGTCGTCGCATACCGATAAAGCGATAAGGAGCAGCAACATGCGGGCAGCTCTGCAGCAGGAGATAGGCCAGGACAAACTCGAAGTCGTCGACGACATCGAAGCGGTGGGCTTCGGCCCCGGCCGCGTACGCATCCGGATCCGCGCCACCGGCCTGTGCCACTCCGACCTCTCGGCGATGAGCGGCGTGCTGCCGCAGCCCGCCCCGTTCATCCCCGGGCACGAGGGCGCCGGCGACATCGTGGACGTCGGCGACGGCGTCGAGGGCCTGACGGCCGGCGACCGCGTCCTCGTCTGCTGGCTCCCCGCCTGCGGCTCCTGCACGGCTTGCCGCCGCGGCCAGCCGCACCTGTGCCTGGCCGGCTTCGTCAACGCCGGCACCCCCAACTTCCGCCGGCCCGCCGGGGACGTCTTCGGCTTCGCCGGCACCGGCACCTTCGCGGAGGAGGTCGTCGTCGCGGCCCCCTGCGCCGTACCCATCCCGGACGACGTGCCCTACGAGATCGCCGCCCTGATCGGCTGTGGCGTGACCACGGGCATCGGCGCCGCACTGAACACGGCCCGGATCGAGGCGGGTTCGTCGGTCGCCGTCATCGGCTGCGGTGGCGTCGGCATCAGCGTCATCCAGGGCGCGCGGGTGGCCGGCGCCGCCGAGATCATCGCCGTCGACCCGGTCGAGTCCCGCCGTGACGCCGCGCTGCGCTTCGGCGCCACGGACGCGGTCGCCCCCGAGGACCTGGCCGGCGTCAAGGCCCGCGCCACCGCCGGCGAGGGCTTCGACTACGTCTTCGAGGTCGTCGGCCGCTCCACCACCGCCCGCACCGCCTACGAGACCACCCGCCGCGGCGGCACCCTGTGCATCGTCGGCGCCGGAGCCATGGACGACCTCCTCCAGCTCAACATGTTCGAGCTCTTCTTCGACGAGAAGCGGATCCTCCCCTCGCTCTACGGCGGCGGCGACGTGCGCCGCTCCTACGAACGCGTCATCCGCCTCTGGCGCGCCGGCCGCATCGACCTCGAAGGCCTCATCACCCACCGCGTCCGCCTGGAACACATCAACGACGCCCTCCACCAGATGCGCACCGGCGAAGCGCTCCGTACGTGCATCACGGTGTGACCTCGGGCCGTGGGCGGGCGCACCTGTGCGCAACCCGGTGAACGATCGCAGCCATGCCATGCCATGCCATGCCACGCCATGCCACGCCAGGCCAGCCGCACACCGCGCACTCGACCGAGAAGGGAACCACCATGCCGCTCACCCCACTGGAGGGCCGTACGGCCGTCGTGACCGGCGCCGGGCGGGGGCTCGGCCGGGCGGAGGCACTGGAGTTGGCGCGGCTCGGGGCCCATGTGGTCGTCAACGACTTCGGGCAGGGCGGCCGGGACGGCTCCGGCGACGCGTCGGCCGCCCCGGCGGACGCCGTGGTCGCCGAGATCACCGCGGCGGGCGGCAGCGCGGTGGCCCACCACGGGGACGTCGCGGACTTCGCGCAGGCGCGGGCCCTGATCGAGCTGGCGCTCGAAACGTCCGGCGGCGCACTCGACATCCTGGTCAACAACGCCGGGATCCTGCGTGACCGGATGGTCTTCTCGATGGCCGAGGAGGAGTGGGACAGCGTCATCCGGGTCCACCTCAAGGGCCACTTCAACACGACCCGGTTCGCCGCCGCCCACTGGCGGGAGCGGGCCAAGAGGACCGGTGCCCCGGTCTTCGGCCGCATCGTGAACACCTCCTCCGAGGCGTTCCTCGCCGGTTCGGCGGGGCAGCCCAACTACGCGGCAGCCAAGGGCGGAATCGTCGGCCTGACGACCTCCACGGCGGCGGCGCTGGGCAAGTACGGGGTGCGGACCAATGTGATCTGCCCGCGAGCGCGGACCCGGATGACCGAGGACGTCTTCGGGGCGCCGGAACAGCGGGGTCCCGACCCGCTCGCGCCGGAGCATGTCGCGCCGCTGGTGGGCTATCTGGCGGGGCCGGCCGCGGAGCGGATCAACGGCCAGTTGTTCGTCGTGCACGGCGGGATGGTCGCGGTGGTCGACCGGCCCCGGGTCGCGGAACGGTTCGAGACCGCCAAGGACGCCTTCACCTACGGCGAACTGGACGAGCTGCTCACCCCGTACTACGACGCCCGCGACCCGTCGAGCACCTTCGCCGCGACGGAGGTGCTGGCGCTGCGCCGCAGTACGGAGTGAACGTTTCCGCTAAAACTGCTGCTCCGCCGCGGGCCTGCGGTGACGGCCGTACGCCGGGGCCTCGTTGTCGTCCGGGGACGTCGGGCCACGGTGGCGGCCGGCGGCGCAGGCCTGCTGCGGGGCAGCGCTGTCGGCGGTGTCGGTTCGGGCTTCGGACATGGGAATAATCTCCGTCGATCGCTTACGATGTCTGCGCACGGGGGCAGGCGGAAGAAGAGCCCAACGAGCCGTCCACGCATGCCGAATGATCACCGACATCGCCCCCCGCGTGATCGTATCGGAGCTCAGGATCCGGCCGTCACCGGCCCCGCCGGGGTCAGCGGCGCCTGCTGCAACGGCAGTACGGCACTGCTGGACGCCACGTCCTCCGCCGGCACCGCCAGGCCCAACGGAAGCGCCGGCGTGACCGCCGTGGGCGCCTCGTAGTCGACGATGCCGCAGGGACAGTGCACGCAGGCGTACGGCAGCCGCAGCACCCCGCCCCCCGTCCACCAGCCGACGCCCGACAGCCAGCCCTCCGGGCCGGTGAGCCAGGTCAGCGGGGACCGCCGCTCGCCGGGCTGCCACACCGCCAGCGAGGAGCCGTGCCGCAGCGCCACCCCGCAGGCCTCCGGCGTGAGCATCTGCCCGGGCTGCGCCGCGAACGGCGTGATCAGCTCCTGCCGCTCCGCCAGGCCCTGCTCCGGCGGCCGCAGCAGTTCGGGGAAGCGCACCGGGTGGCGGCTGCCCAGCACACACCAGCCGAGCCGGTCCTCGCCGGGGGCGTCGCTGCGCAGGACGAGCAGCCCGCTGTCGGGCTCGGCCAGCAGCAGCCGGTCGTTGCTGTCCTCGGTGATCTGGAGCAACGGGCCGGCGTCGCCCCGCGCCAGGTCGACGGCGACCAGCTTGGTCTGCCCGCCGGCCTCCCGGTCCAGCGCCAGCATCCGTCCCGTACGGTCCAGCCACGCGCCGCCGCCGCAGCGTCCCGGCACCCCGGCGAGCGCCCGCAGCCCCTCGCCGGCGTGCACGAGCCACACGGTGCTGGACGAACCGTCGTACGTCAGGGCCAGCGCGTCACCGCCGGGGGACGGCGGCAGCAGCCGCACCTCCTCGCCCTCCAGCGAGCCGATCGGCAGCACACCGGTGCCGGGGCCGGTCGGGTACAGCAGCGCGAAATCGTGCCGGTCGGCGACCCGGCGGCGGATCAGCACCCGCCCGTCGGGCAGCGGCAGCACCTCGGACTCCGGGTCCTCGGGCTGGTTGCCGGGCAGCGGGACGGTGTACGGCTCGGGGCCGCCCAGGGTCCAGCGCTCGGGGAACCACTCGTCCCCGGTCCCGTGGGCGGCCAGACAGGCCGCGTACGAGCCGTCGGCCGCGATCGTGAACCCCGCCCGCCGCACTGTTGCCGGATCCCTGGCGGTCTCGGTGGCGCAGGTTGTCATGGTGTGGACCCACCTCCCTCCCCAGACGCTAGTTTTCGCACCTCCGCCCGGCCGACCCGAGTTGGCCCGCTTCACACGTAAGGGTGGCTGTTGTCCGGTTCCCCGGGGGGCCGGTCCAGGTATGTGCAGGAGTCCGTGGCTCCGTCCGCGTAAGGGATGAGGGGTAACCTTCCACCCGTGCCCAAACTGTCCGACGTCATCGCCGCGCTCGAAGCCCTCTGGCCCCCCGGGTGGGCCGAGCAGTGGGATGCCGTCGGCCTGGTGTGCGGGGATCCCGACGCCGAGGTCGGCCGGGTGCTCTTCGCGGTGGACCCGGTCCAGCAGGTCGCCGACGAGGCGATGGCGACCGAGGCGGATCTGCTCGTCACCCACCACCCCCTCTACCTGCGCGGGACGACCACGGTCGCGGCCACCGGCTTCAAGGGCCGGGTCGTGCACGACCTGATCAAGAACGACATCGCCCTGCACGTCGCGCACACCAACGCCGACCGCGCCGCCCCCGGCGTCTCCGACGCCCTCGCCACCGCCGTCGGCCTGCGCGTCACCGGGCCGCTGGTGCCGGACCCGGCCGACCCGGCGGGCCGCCGCGGACTCGGCCGGATCGGTGTACTGGACACGGCGCTGACGCTCGCCGAGTTCGCCGACCGCGCCGCCCGGGGCCTGCCGCGGACCGCGACCGGGCTGCGCGTCGCAGGTGACCCGCAGCAGCTGGTGAAGACGGTCGCGGTGTGCGGCGGCTCCGGCGACGGCCTCTTCGCCGACGTACGCCGGGCCGGCGCCGACGTCTACCTCACGGCCGACCTGCGCCACCACCCGGCCTCCGAGGCCCAGCAGGCCGGGCTGTTCTCCGACGGGCGGCCCTCGCTCGTGGACGCCGGCCACTGGGCCACCGAGTGGCCCTGGTGCGAGCTGGCCGCGAGCCAGCTCGACGAGATCTCCGACCGCCACGGCTGGGCCCTGCGCACCTTCGTGTCGCGCACGGTGACCGACCCCTGGACGGCACACGCCCGTCCCCTCGAAACCATCACTAGCTCAGGAGCCCCCCGCTGAACGCCGCGCCCGCCGACCAGATCCGACTCCTCGAAGTCCAGGCCCTCGACTCGCGCATCGCGCGGCTGGACCACAAGCGCCGCAACCTTCCCGAGCACGCCGAGCTCGACCGGCTGAACGCGGACCTCGCCCAGGTCCGTGACCTGCTCGTCGCGGCCCAGACCCAGGAGAGCGACACCGCCCGCGAGCAGACCAAGGCCGAGCAGGACGTGGACCTGGTGCGCCAGCGCTCGGTCCGCGACCAGCAGCGCCTGGACTCCGGCGCGGTCTCCTCCTCCAAGGACCTGGAGAACCTCCAGCGCGAGATCACCTCGCTGGCCAAGCGGCAGAGCGACCTGGAGGACGTCGTCCTGGAGGTCATGGAGCGCCGCGAGTCCCTCCAGGAGCGCGTCACCGAGCTCACCGGCCGCTCCGACTCGCTGACCGCCAAGGTCACCGAGGCCGAGTCCCGCAAGAACGCCGCCCTGGAGGAGATCGACGCCGAGGGCTTCAAGGCCGCCAAGGAGCGCGAGGTCATCGCCGACTCCGTCCCCGCCGACCTGCTGAAGCTCTACGACCGGATCCGCGTGAACTCCGGCGGCGTCGGCGCCGCCAAGCTCTACCAGAAGCGCTGCGAGGGCTGCCGCCTGGAGCTCAACATCACCGAGCTCAACGACGTCCGCGCCGCCCCCGCCGACTCGGTCGTACGGTGCGAGAACTGCAGCCGCATCCTCGTCCGCACCCCGGAGTCCGGTCTTTAATGGCGCCTCGTACGTTCATCGTCGAGGCCGACGGCGGTTCCCGGGGCAACCCCGGCCCGGCCGGTTACGGTGCGGCCGTCCTCGACCCGGCGACCGGCGAGGCCCTGGCGGAGGCCGCCGAGTACATCGGCACGGCCACCAACAACGTCGCCGAGTACCGGGGCCTCATCGCCGGGCTGCGGGCCGCGCACGCCCTCGACCCGCAGGCGCGGATCCGCGTCCGCATGGACTCCAAGCTCGTCGTCGAGCAGATGTCCGGCCGCTGGCAGATCAAGCACCCGGACATGCGGCCGCTGGCAGCGGAGGCCCGCACGGTCTTCCCGGCCGGCCAGGTCACGTACGAGTGGATCCCCCGCGAGCGGAACAAGCACGCCGACCGGCTCGCCAACGAGGCCATGGACGCCGGCCAGAAGGGCAGGCAGTGGGAGCCCGCCCGGTCCCGGGCGGCCCTGGACACCCCGCCCGCCGGCGCCCCCGACCGGGCCACCGCCCGCGAGGCCGCGACCCGCGGCGCCGAGTCGGCACGGGCCGCGCTCGCCGCGGGCCGCCCGGCCGCGGTGGTGTCCGTGCCCGCACCGGAGACGGCGGAGTCCAAGGAGTCGGCCTCCGCGGGCTGGTCCGCCGACCTGGGCACCCCCACCACCCTGGTCCTGCTCCGCCACGGCGAGACCGCCCTCACCCCCGAGAAGCGGTTCTCCGGCAGCGGCGGCACCGACCCCGAGCTGTCCGAGAAGGGCCGTTGGCAGGCCCGGTGCGCCGCCGAGGCCTTCGCCGCCCGCGGCACGATCCAGGTGATCGTCAGCTCCCCGCTGTCCCGCTGCCGGCAGACCGCCGCCGCCGTCGCCGCCCGCCTCGGCCTCGACGTGCACATCGAGGAGGGCCTGCGGGAGGCCGACTTCGGCGCCTGGGAGGGCCTCACCTTCGCCGAGGCGAAGGACCGCTACCCGGCCGAACTCGACGCCTGGCTGGCCTCCTCCAGGGCCACCCCGCCGGGTGGCGAGTCCTTCGCCACCGTCGCCCGCCGGGTCGCGGTGGCCCGGGACGAGCTGCTCACCCGCCACGCGGGGCTGACGGTCCTGTGCGTCACGCACGTCACCCCGATCAAGACCTTCGTCCGGCTCGCCCTCGGGGCCCCGCCGGAATCGCTGTTCCGCATGGAGCTGTCGGCCGCCGCCGTGTCGACCGTCGCGTACTACAGCGACGGCAACGCGTCGCTGCGCCTGCTCAACGACACCTCGCACCTGCGATAGCCGCGCCAGGGCCGGCCCGTGGGCGGGCCGGCCCGTGGTGGCTCAGTGCACGTCCGTCACCAGTACGTCCAGCTTCCCCGGCGCCGGCACCTCCACCACGAAGCCGAGGTCACGCAGGGCCGTGACCAGCTCGGCCGGGTTCCCCGGCCGGGCGCCGGCCGTGAGCAGGGCCCGCAGCAGCCGGCCCTTCGTCGCCTTGTTGAAGTGGCTCACCACCTTGCGGGTGTCGGCCTGCAGCACCCGCACCGCGGCGGTCCGCCCGGCCACCTCGCCCCGGGGCTTCCACGCACTGCCGTACGCCGCCGACCGCAGGTCCAGCACCAGCCCGCCGCCCGCCACCTCCGGCAGGACCTCGGCCATGAAGGGCCGCCAGTACGTCCCGAGGGCGCCGAGCGCGGGCAGCCGCACGCCCATCGAGCAGCGGTAGGCAGGGATACGGTCCGTGATCCGGACGGCGCCCCACAGCCCGGAGAAGACCAGCAGTGACTGCCGGGCCCGGCGCCGGGCGGCGGCGTCGAGGGTGGCCAGGCCGAGGGCGTCGTAGAGCACGCCCGTGTAGAGCTCCCCGGCGGGCAGCGCCGGAGCCTCGCGCAGCCCGGCGTTCCTGGCGACCTCGCCCCGCAGCCCGGGGCTCAGCCCGAGTACCGCCGCGGCCTTCTCGTCGTCGCCGCCCGCGCACAGCCCGACCAGCTCCTCGAACACCGCGCGCCGGGCCTCGGCGAGCCCCGGCAGGGACAGCGCCTCCGGCCTCACCGCCGCACCGGTGGTCCCGGCGGCCTTGCCCTCGGACGGCGGAAGCAGGACGAGCACGGCGGATTCCCCTTCGGTAGACGTAGGCTGCAGCCTACGGCGGCCCGGCCCGCGCACGTGAGGGCACCGACGGCAGCGGCCGCCGGCAGAGCCGCTACCATGGTCATCACGGCAGACGAGCCGGGCGGACGGCCGCGGCGGGACTTCGGTTCCGGCGAGGAACGTCCGGGCTCCACAGGGCAGGGTGGTGGGTAACGCCCACCCGGGGTGACCCGCGGGACAGTGCCACAGAAAACAGACCGCCGGGGGCCTCGGCCCCCGGTAAGGGTGAAACGGTGGTGTAAGAGACCACCAGTGCCCAGGGTGACCTGGGCAGCTAGGTAAACCCCACCCGGAGCAAGGTCAAAAGGAGCGCCGACAGGCACTCTGCGCGGACGTTCGAGGGCTGCCCGCCCGAGTCCGCGGGTAGACCGCACGAGGCCGGCGGCAACGCCGGTCCTAGATGGATGGCCGTCTCCCGGCCGGCCGCGAGGCCGACCGGCGACAGAACCCGGCGTACAGCCCGACTCGTCTGCCGCCACCTGCGGCTTTGCCTCGAAGGGGCCTCCGACCCGCGTCGGAGGCCCCTTCCGGTCTTTCGGGGGGTTGCCGCGTCGGGCGACCAGAAGTCCCTCGGAGAGCGCCGCTGCCGCCCGTGTCCCGGCAGGCCGGTGTACGACTGTGATCCGTATGTGATCAAGGACCCGTAGTCTCGGCCTGACTTGGGGATGCGCGGGACGCGCGGGGTGCGCGGGACGCGCGAACAACGGCGGGGGGACGGTCATGACATATCGGCGCGCGGCGTTACCGGCACTGGTCGGAGGTCTGCTGATCACGGCGCTTCTGTGGTGGGCGGGGGCGAGTGCGCACGCGCTGCGTCTGCCGGGCACCGCCGACGTGATCGGCGGCCGGACTGCCGCCGATCTTGAACGCTGGCTCACTCCCTGGTCGTACGACTCCGACTCCGCGGCCTCGTACGGCACACCCGGGACCGACAGCACTCGCTACCTCGCGCTCCACCACACCGCGCTGCAGATCCGGTTCGCCGCGGTCTTCACCTTCTTCGTGCCCGGGGCCATGCTCCTGGTGCGCAGGCTCCCGCCGGTGCGCGGGCGGCTGCCGGCCACGCTGCTCGCGGTGTGGGCCTGGGGCCTGGTGGCCGGGACCCTCGCGGTGACCGTCTCCGCGCCGTGGCTGATCGCCTCGCAGGGACACGGCAGTTACCGCTTCCTGCCCCAGCTGGTGAGCGCGATCTCGTCCGGGCGGCAGATCGTGGTGGTGACCGCGCTGGTCGCGGCGCTGGGGACGGTGCTCGTGGCCCGGGTCACGGCGGAGGGCGCCGACCTGCCACCGCGGGAGGCCGTGCCGGCGCGGGCCGCCCGCCTGGCCGCCACCGTGGGGACCGCGGTCATCGCCTTCTCTCTGGTGGTGCTCTCGTACCAGCCGGTTGCCGCCCGCATCCAGCCGATCTCCCTGTCCCACGGGCTGCTGGCGGAACCGGGCGACCTCCTGCGCCAGTGGCTGCTGCTCGGCGCCTGGGCGGGTCCGGCCGGTACGCCGCTCGGCGACTGGCTCCTGTACCGGACCGCCGACGTGCTGCTGCTCGCCGTCGTGTGGTGGGCACTGCGGTGGCTGTCCGTACTGCTGACCAGGGTCACCGTCCCGGCGATGGCGGTGGGCGCGGTGTGCGCGACCGTCCTCGGGCTACTGGCGAGCCAGCTGCTGCGGGTGGCGACGGACGGGGCGGGCCTGCGCTGGGGACTGATCTACCTGTCCGCCGCCCTCGGTGACGGCGTCCCGGCCGCGCTGACCTTCGGCCTGGTGGCGGGAGCCTCGGCGGCCGTGACGCTGCGGCTGACCGTGGGCCGTGCCGGTGCCGAGCCGGCCGACGCCACGGCGCCCGTCCAGGACCCTGCCGGCCCCTGAGGAAGCCGGCGGAGGCGCCCTACGGGCCTGACCGCGGGGCAGCCGTGTGCCGCCGGCCGTTTCCGTTCAGCCGGTGGTCCACTTCTGGTTGTCCGCGCCGGTGCAGCTCCAGGTCTGCAGGCGGCTGCCGTTGGCGGTCTGCAGGTCCTTGACGTCGACGCACTTGCCGGCCTGGGTGTTGATCAGCTCGTGGGCCGAGTCGAACCGGAACTGCTGGGCGCCGGTGCCGTTGCAGTCGCTGATCTGGACCACCGCGCCGTCGTCCCGTGAGCCGTTGGCGACGTCCATGCACTTGCCCAGCGAACGTACGGTCCCGTCGGACATGAGCTTCCAGGTCTGCCGGGTGGCGCCGGTGCAGTCCCAGATCTGCAAGGGGGTGCTGTTCGCGGTGTTGCCGTCGGTGACGTCGATGCAGCGGCCGGAGGCGTTGCTGCGGATGGTGATTCCCTTGGTGTCGCCGGAGGAGCCGCCGGTGGACGGGGAGCTCGGGGCGGGGGCGTTCGCCGAGCCGGCCTTGTCGGTGTCGCCGACGGTGCTGCTCGTGGCGTCGGACCCCTCCGCGGGCGTGGCCGCCCGGGTTCCGTCGGCGGAGGGCCTGCTGCCGGTCTTGGAGTCGCCCGAGGGCCGCTGCGGCTTCGAGTTCCCGGCGGCCGGGGATATCGGGGCGAGCGGGTCCGCCGCGTCCGCGTCGGTGCCGGTGCCGGTTCCGTCGGCGGAGCCGGACGCGGCCGGCCTGTGGCCGCCGGTGCCGAGCACCAGTAACGGGACGCCGACGAGCAGGGCGACCACGACGGCCGCACCGGCCAGCAGGGCCTTACGGGACCGCCGGGTCGCGGGCGCCCGGCCCTGGCCCTGGCCCTGATCCTGGCCCTGGCCGGGGTCAGGCGTGGCGCCGCCGAACGGCGCGAAGGCGAGTCCGGCCGCGAAGCCGTCCGCGTAGGCGGAGTCCGGCGCCGGGCCGGCCCCGGACGGCGGCTGCTCGGGGACCGCGGCGGCACGTCGGGCGCTCGCCGTGCCGCCGACGGGGCCGGTCCTGTCCTGGGGGCTGGTGGTCCGGCCGGCGGCGGCCTCGGCGATGGCGGACGATCTGCTCGTCCGACGTGGCAGCGCCCGTGTACCGGCGTCCGGTGCCGCTTGGTCGTCGGGGGAGGCAGTCATGGCGTCCTTCCAGGATCGGGTGCCGCCGGAGCGCGGGGCAGCAGGGTACCCGAGGCAAGCCGGGGCACGTTGGCGCCGCTCACCTGGAAATCGCCCTGAAAAAAGGGGTGTTGGCGATCAGCCGATGGCGACACCCGTCCCGCTGACCCGCACCCTCGGGTCGCCCTCGCGCAGGGTGACGGTGAGCAGGCCCGGGCGCCCCATGTCGTGGCCCTGGTGGAGGGTGAGGGTCGCCGGGGCGGTGACGAGGCCGAGGTGGCGTACGTACGCGCCGAAGGCGGCGGCAGCGGCACCGGTCGCGGGGTCCTCGACGACACCGCCGACCGGGAAGGGGTCGCGGACGTGGAACACGGTGCTGCCGGGGCCGCCCTCGCGCCACACCAGCTGGACGGTGGTCAGGTCGAGGGAGCGCAGATGGGCGGCGAGGCGGTCGAAGTCGTAGTCGAGGTCGGCGAGCCGGGTGCGGGTGGCGGCGGCGAGGACCAGGTGGCGGGCACCGGCGTAGGCGATCCGGGGCGGCAGGGCCGGGTCGAGGTCGGCAGGGGCCCAGCGCAGGGCGGCGAGGGCTTCGGCCACGGCTTCGTCGGAGGCGGGCCCGACCTGCGGATCGACGCTGGTGAGGGTGGCCCGCAGCAGCGTCGTGGCCGGCCCGGCCGGCACCCGGTCGTCGGTGGTGGCGGTGACGGTGACCGGGACGGTACCGGCGGCCGTGCCGAACACGAAGTCGCCGGGACCGGTGCGCTCGGCCAGGGCGATGGCGGTCGCGACGGTGGCGTGGCCGCAGAAGGACACCTCGGCCCGGGGGCTGAAGTAGCGCACCGTCAGCTCACGGCCGTCGGCCGCCGTGACGAAGGCCGTCTCCGAGTAGCCGACCTCGGCGGCTATCGCGAGCATCGCGGCGTCGTCCAGGCCGGCGGCGTCGAGCACCACGCCCGCGGGGTTGCCGCCCGCGGGGTCAGCGGAGAACGCGGTGTAGCGCAGGACTTCCGTCGGGCTGGTCCCGCTGGTCCCGCCGGTCTCGCCGGTGTTGATCGTCATGTGGGGCGTCAACACCCTCCGCGCGGACGGTGTTCCCGCTCCGCACCGAGACGGGCCACGGATGCGGCACGCGCCGCGACGCCAGGTCCTCGGCCCAGCCGACGAGGAGGATCGCCACCGCGATCAGCGGCCAGGTGACCAGGTACTGGAACCAGACGGCGTCCAGCGGGAGATGGGCCTCGAAGGCGGGGACGTCCCACATCCGGTCGATCAGCGGGACGCTGACGACGAGCGCGATCTCGTGCCACAGATAGACGGTGACCGCGCGGGCGTTGAGCACCCCGACGACCCCGTCGGCCCACGGCATCCGCGGCAGCCGGCGCGGCCGGAAGCGCAGCAGGACGAGGACGAAGCCGAGCGACCACAGGGCCTGGGCGAGGGGGATGTCACCCAGGTCGTACCCCTCGTCGGTGGGGTGGGTGTACGCGAAGAGGCCACCGGCGGCGACGCAGAGCACGGCCACGCCCAGCACGGTGCCGGCCCGGACCGTGTCGAGCCGGCCGTCACGGTGGGCGAAGCCCAGCAGCCAGCAGGCGGTGAAGACGGTGAGGTCGACGGCGGCCGACAGGGCGGGTTCGCCGAGCGGCAGCAGGCCGTACTGGGCGAGCGCGGCCAGGGCGAGGCAGCCGGCGGGACAGCCCAGCGGGACGCGGCGGAAGGCCCGCAGGAGCAGCGGGGAGAGCAGGACCAGCCAGAGGTAGGTGCGGATGTACCACAGGGGTCCGGTCAGCTGCTCGGCCCACGGGGTGGCGGGAGGGTCGGCGAGCGGCAGGATCCAGCACATCGCGCGGGCCCAGGAGTGCGGCCGCCAGCCGTGCACGTACATCGCGCCGAGCGCCACGGCCGCGAAGACCCAGAAGGGTATGAGGAGCCGGCGCAGGCGGCTTCGCAGTACGGCGGCGGCTCTGGCCCCCGGGCGGCTGAGCGACTGGGCCATGAGCGAGCCGGCCAGGGCGAACATGATGCCGAGGGAGGGGAAGGCCAGGGTCAGCCAGGCCCAGCCGAAGGCGTGGTAGGTGACGACGCGGATCAGGGCCAGGGCCCGCAGGAGGTCCAGGTAGCGGTCCCGTCCGGGGCCGGGCCGGGCCGGGGGAGCGGCAGGAGAAGCAGCGGGAGCGGACGGGGCGGGCAAGGGGTCCTCCGGGTCTGGGCGTCGGTCGGCCGTGGGCCGGGTCATCGGTCGCCGCCGGCGGCCACGGGCGGCGGCGCTCCGACCTCGCCGGTGCGCCGCAGCTTGTGCCAGCCGAGGCGGCCGCCGGCCAGCGCCGTGGCGCAGGACTGGAGCAGGACGAGGTACATCAGCTGCCGGTAGACGACCTGCTGGAGTGGCAGCGGCCACAGGTCGCGCAGCGGTTCGCCGTCGAGCCGGAAGGCGTACGCGGCGCAGGCGGCCTGGATGCCCAGAACTCCGCACCAGGCGAGGGCGGTTCCGCCGGGGTCCATGAAGAGCAGCCCGTAGAGGGCGAAGAGGTCGATGAGCGGGGCGAGCAGTGGTGTCATCAGCTGGAAGAGCACGATCAGGGGGAGGCCGACGCGTCCGAAACGGCCGGAGTGGCCGCGGTCGAGCGTGGCGCCGCGGTGCTTCCACATCGCCTGCATGGTGCCGTACGACCAGCGGTAGCGCTGTTTCCACAGCTGTCGCAGCGAGGCCGGGGCCTCGGTCCAGGCGCGGGCGCGTTCGGCGTAGACGACGTTCCAGCCGGCCCGGTGCAGGGCCATGGTGACGTCGGTGTCCTCGGCGAGGGTGTCGTCGCTCATGCCGCCCACGTCGGCCAGCGCGCGGCGCCGGAAGCCGCCGATCGCGCCGGGAATGGTGGGCATGCAGCGCATCAGGTCGTACATGCGGCGGTCGAGGTTGAAGCCCATCACGTACTCGATGTGCTGCCAGCGCCCGATCATGGTCCGGCGGTTGCCGACCTTGGCGTTGCCCGCGACCGCCCCGATCCGGGGGTCGGCGAAGGGCTGGACGAGCTCCCGGACGGTGGACGGCTCGAAGACGGTGTCACCGTCCATCATCACGATCAGCTCGTGACGGGCCCTGGCGACACCGGTGTTGAGGGCGGCCGGCTTGCCGCTGTTGAGCTGCCGTACGACGGTGACCTCGGGCAGACCGAGGGCTTCGACGATGTCGGGGGTGCCGTCGTCGGAGCCGTCGTCCACCACGATGATCTCGACGGGATGACTGCCGGCCATCAGCGAGATGACCGTGTTGGCGATGCACTCGCGCTCGTTGTACGCGGGCACGATCACGCTCACCGGCTCGGTCACCGGCGGCCCGTACGCGAAGCCGGGGGCGCGCCGGCGGCGGGCGTGCCGCCGGGCCAGTACGAGCATCGCGCCGAAGCGGGCCAGGACCAGGACGCCGACGGCGCCCAGCAGGGTGGCCAGCGCGGGCACGGCGGTCTCGGAGAGCTGGACGGCCGCGACGAAGGACCGGCCCTTCCACAACTCCGTACCGGTGACCGGCTGGTTGGCGCTGGGGGCGCCCAGCGCGCCGCTGACGGTGGCGAAGCGGTAGCCGCGCGCCCGGATGCCGGGGATGAGCCGGTCCAGGGCGGCGACGGTCTGCGAGCGGTCGCCGCCCGCGTCGTGCAGCAGGATGATCGCGCCGTCGTTGTTCGTGCCGCCGTCCGTCGCAACGCCGTCCGTCGCAACGTCGTTCTTCGCGGCGGCCGGCACCGCGGCGTCGACGATGGCCCGCACGCCGGGGCGCTGCCAGTCCTCCGTGTCGCGGTCGATGAAGGCGGTGACATAGCCCTTGCGGCCGAGCCGGCGGACCACCGGCCAGGAGAGGTTGTCCAGGGCGTCGGCGGTGGAGGAGTACGGCGGCCGGAAGAGCGAGCTGTGGATGCCGGCGGCGCCGGCCAGCGCCAGCTGGGTCTGCGACAGTTCGCGGTCGAGGCGGGCGGCGTCCTGGTAGACCAGGTCGGGGTGGGAGAAGGTGTGCACCCCGATCTCGTGGCCGTCGCGCACCATCTCCCGGATCAGGGCGGGGTGGCGGGCGGCGTTCTCGCCGGTGACGAAGAAGGTGGCGTGCACGCCGTACCGGCGCAGGACGTCCAGGATCCTCGGTGTCCAGACCGGGTCGGGCCCGTCGTCGAAGGTCAGCGCGATCGTGCGGTCGGGCGTGCGGTACGACCGTTGCCGGCCGCCCGTGGTGTCCACCACCGGGCCGCCGTCCAGCACGGCCTGCGGCACCCGGCCGGCGGACACCGGGGGGTGGACGCGGTGGTCGGCGGCGAAGTCGCCGCGCACATAGCCGCCGAGCAGCAGGACGCACACCAGCATCGTCAGGACGAGCAGCGGGATGACGAGCCGGGGCCGGAGCGGGATCACCGGCTCCCGTTCCGCTGCCGCGGGGTGCCGCTGCCTGCTCCCGAGGGTGTGGGTTCGCCGGTCGCCGGGCCGGGCGACGCCGAGGCCGTCGGGCCGGCCGTCGGGCTCGCCGACCCGGGCGCCGACTCGCTCGGCCGGCCGGAGCCGCCGGCGCCGGACCCCGGCGTCGGGGTTCCGGCCTGCGGGCCGCCCTGTTCGGTGCCGGTCGGCCGAGCCGTCCCCGGGGCCGTCGCCGAGGCTGTCACCGGTGCCACGGCCCGGCCGGTGGCACCGGGTGGCGCCGCCACGCCACGCGACCGCGTTCCGGTGCGCACATAGTCGGTGCGCCCGGAGCCGGCTGCGGCCGTCGGCCCGGCGGACGGCTCGGACGGCACGTCCACCGCGCGGGCCTCGGCCTCGCCTTCTCCGGGGGCGGTGCTCGGCATCCCCGGCAGCGGCAGCAGGGTGCGGGGTGCGATCGGGGTGGCCCCGGTCAGGCTCAGGACCAGCCCCACCGTGTACACCGCGCACACCCCGCCGACGATCCAGCCGATCCGGCGCACCCGCCGGGCCCGTCTGCCGCTGCTGTCGACGAACACCGGCCCCGACACGGGTATCGAGTCGGCCTCCCCTGCGCCGACCGCGCCGACCGCGCCTCGTGCCTCCGCAGCCTCCTCGCCGCGGAGTGGCGCCGGCTCCGCCCATACGTCTGCCGTGTCCGCGGTTGTTTCCGTCACTGGTCGTGTGTGGTGCCTGGTGAGCATGCCGCAACGTAACGCGCCACAACTGGTCTTATGGGCTGTATTTCGGACTTGACCGTTTCCCTATGAATGCTGATCACACTCGCGCCGGGGCGCGCACTCCCGGCGCGCGGGTATCGCAGCCGTTCACCGCTCCGTCATCATGATGTCGTGTACGCGACAGCTCGCCGACCTCGCCGGCCACTGGAATGGCGTACGACATCAGTGGTCCGGGAGGGCATACATGACATCCATGTCGTCGCACGACCGAGAGCTACGCACCGCCGCCGCGCACTTCGACCGGCGCCGTTTCCTGACCGTCACCGGAGCCGCCGCGGGGCTCGCCTTCGCCGCCAACCTGCCCGGGGCGCACACCGCCGCCGCGGCCGAGGCGGGCCAGGAGGTCCTGAACGACGATCCGTTCACCCTCGGGGTCGCGTCCGGCGACCCGCTGCCGGACTCCGTCGTGCTGTGGACGCGGCTCGCCCCGAGCCCGTACGAGCCCGGCAGCGGACTGCCGCAGGCGCGGATCGCCGTCCGGTGGGAGATCGCCCACGACGAGGGCTTCACCCGCACCGTCCGGCGCGGACACGCCACCGCGCACCCGGAGTTCAACCACGCCGTGCATGTCGAGGCCACCGGGCTCGACCCCGACCGCGTCTACCACTACCGTTTCCGGGCCGGGAGCTGGATCAGCCCCGCCGGCCGCACCCGCACCGCACCGGCCCGGCACGCCCGGCCCCGCGACATCCGCTTCGGCTTCGTCTCCTGCCAGGCGTACCACGACGGCTACTACACGGCGCTGGGCCATCTGGCGGACGAGGACCTCGACGCGGTCTTCCACCTCGGCGACTACCAGTACGAGTACGCCGTCAGCGCGGCCGGTGGCGCCCGCGCCTACACCGACCGCACCCTCCCGGACCTCTTCGACACCGAGACGGTCACCCTGCAGGACTACCGGCTGCGCTACGCCCTCTACAAGACCGACCCCGACCTCCAGGCCGCGCACGCCGCCCACCCCTGGTTCGTCACCTGGGACGACCACGAGACCGAGAACAACTACGCCGGCGGTGTCGACGAGAACGGCGACCCGCCCGCGGACTTCCTCGTCCGCCGCGCCGCCGCCTACCGCGCCTACTGGGAGAACCAGCCGCTGCGGCGCCCCCAGCTCCCCGACGGCCCCGACGCGCGGCTCTACCGGCGCTTCCACTACGGGCACCTCGCCCAGTTCGACATCCTCGACACCCGCCAGTACCGCTCCGACCAGGCCTACGGAGACGGCTGGCAGTACCCGGGCCCGGAGTCCGAGGACCCGGCGAGGACGCTCACCGGAGAGACCCAGGAGCGCTGGCTGCTCGACGGGTTCCGGCGCTCCACCGCGACCTGGAACGTCATCCCGCAGCAGGTCACCTTCTCGCAGCGCAGGAACACCACCGCCGCCGTCTCCAGACTCAGCATGGACTCCTGGGACGGCTACCCCGCCTCGCGCGACCGGGTCCTGGCGGGCGTCGAGGCGGCCGGTATCGAGAACCTCGTCGTCCTCACCGGCGATGTGCACGTCCACTACGCCTTCGACATCAAGAAGGACTTCGACGACCCCGGCTCGGCGACCCTGGGCGTCGAACTCGTCGGCAGCTCGGTCTCCAGCGGCAAGAACGGCTCCGCGCACCCCTCCAACTGGTCCACCTACCTGGCCGCCAACCCCCATCTGAAGTTCTACGACGGCCGGCGCGGCTACGTCACCGTGGAGCTGACGGAGGACCAGGCCCGCGCCGACTACCGGACGGTCGACGCGGTCACCACCCCCGGCGCCGCGGTCAGCACCGCCGCGTCCTTCGTGACGGAGGCCGGCAACCCGGGCCTGCGGCAGGTCTGACTCACACCTCGCCGGGGTAGCGCACGCCGATACGGTCCCGGACCGTGTCGAGCGTGCGCATCACGGCGAGGCTGCCGTCCAGCGGTACGAGCGGCGACTCCCGCTCGCCGGCCCGCAGGCAGCGCATGACCTCGGCCGCCTCGTGCTGAAGGCCGTGCAGTTCGCTGACCGGGGCGGTGAACTCCTCGGGCTCCCGCCCGTCCCGGTGCAGGACGAACCGGTCGGCGTGGAAGAAGCCGTGGGGCAGCTCGATCCGCCCCGTGGTGCCGGTGACCGACGCGGTGGCGCCGGTTCCGGCGGTGATGGAGCAGCCGAGCAGGGCCAGGGCGCCGCTGTCGTAGCCGAGGACGATGCCGGTGTTGGCGTCGACGCCCTCCTCGGTGAGCCGGGCCCAGGCCTGGACCTCGTCGGGTTCGCCGAGCATCAGATGGGCGAAGGAGACCGGGTAGACGCCGAGGTCGAGCAGGGCGCCGCCGGCCTGGGCCGGGTCGCGCAGCCGGTGGTCGGGGGCGAAGGGCCCGCCGAGACCGAAGTCGGCGTGGACGGCGCGCACCTCACCGATGGCGCCGTCGCGTACGAGTCCGGTGAGGCGCCGGATGACGGGGTTGCAGTACATCCACATGGCCTCCATGAGGAAGGCCCCGCGCCCCCGGGCCAGCTCGACCAGTTCGCGGGCCTCCACCGCGTTGACGGTGAACGCCTTCTCGCAGAGCACGGCCCGGCCCGCCCGCAGGCACAGCCCGGCGGCGACCCGGTGGGCGGAGTGCGGGGTGGCGACATAGACGACGTCCACGCCGTCGTCGTCGGCGAGTCCGGTCCAGCTGCCGTAGGCCCGGGGGATCGCGAACCGCTCGGCGAAGGCCTCGGCGGAGGCGAGGCTGCGCGAGGCGACGGCGACCACCTCGGCGTCCTTGAGCTCCAGCAGGTCGGCGGTGAAGGCCGCGGCGATACCGCCGGTCGCCAGGATCCCCCACCGGATCCTCCGGTGGTGTTCCGTCGCCTGTTCCGTCGCCTGTCGCATCGCCCGGCCACCCCTGACTGTCGATCGCTGTGCAAATCCTGAGAGCATAGTGAACGATTCAACGACCATGGAGACCCGTATGCCGGAAGCCGGCCCGATCCCGCCCGACCAGATATCCACACCGGAGCCGTCCAGGACGGCAGGACGCGCCGAGCGTCCCGGGCCGCCCGCCGCCCGGCGTACGACCGCCGGGACGGGCCTGCTCGTCACCCTCGTGCTGGGCGGCCTGACCGCGCTGCCGCCGCTCTCCATGGACATGTACCTGCCCGCGCTGCCGACCGTCACCCGGTCCCTGCACAGCCCCGCGTCGACCGTGCAGCTCACCCTCACCGCCTGCCTGGCCGGGATGGCGCTGGGGCAGCTGGTCGTCGGCCCGATGAGCGACCGCTGGGGCCGCCGCCGGCCGCTGCTGGCCGGCATGGTGATCTACGTACTGGCCACCGCGGTCTGCGCGTTCGCGCCGACCGCCGCACTGCTGGTCGGCTTCCGGCTGCTCCAGGGGCTGGCCGGCGCGGCCGGCATCGTCATCGCGCGGGCCGTGGTCCGGGACATGTACGACGGTGTGGCGATGGCCCGCTTCTTCTCCACCCTGATGCTGATCTCCGGCGTGGCCCCGATCATCGCCCCCGTCATCGGCGGCCAGGTGCTGCGGGTGACCGACTGGCGGGGCGTCTTCGTCGTCCTGACCGTGATCGGCGCGCTGCTCACCCTGGTGGTGTGGCGCTGGCTGCACGAGACCCTCCCGCCCGGCCGACGGCACGGCGGCGGTCTGCGCCACACCCTCTCGACGATGCGCGCGCTGCTCGCCGACCGCCGGTTCACCGGCTACATGCTGGTGGGCGGGCTGACCTTCGCCGCGCTCTTCGCCTATGTCTCGGCGTCCTCCTTCGTCGTCCAGGAGATGTACGGCGCCTCCGCGCAGACCTACAGCCTGCTGTTCGGCGTCAACTCCGTCGGCCTGGTCGCCCTCGGCCAGCTCAACGGCAAGGTGCTGGTGGGCCGGGTCAGCATGGACCTGGTGGTCGGGATCGGGCTGGCCTTCATCACCCTGGCGGCCGTCGCGCTGCTGCTCATGTCCTCCGGGGTGTTCGGCCGGGTCGGACTGGTCCCGGTCGCCGCCGGGCTGTTCGTGCTGATGTCCGCCATGAGCCTGGTGCTGCCCAACACCAACGCCATGGCGCTGATGCGGACCCCGAACGCCGCCGGTTCCGCGTCCGCACTGCTCGGTACGTGCTCCTTCCTGATCGGCGCCGTCGCCTCGCCGCTGGTCGGGGTCGCGGGGGAGCACACGGCGCTGCCGATGGCGCTGGTGCAGCTGGTGAGCGTGCTGGGCGCGGTGGCCTGCTTCGCCGGGCTCTGCCGTCCTGGTCGGCGTAGTGTGGATGGACTGTAGTAAGGCGTCAGGAGGCGGACATGTCCGAGCCGATCGACGAGAGCAAGTGGGCCTGGAAGACAGCCGACAGCTGCCTTCACACCGGATCCGAACATATGATCGACCCCGAGGATCTGGTGATGGCCTCGGGGCGCGAGCCCACCCCAGCGCTGATCGAGAAGGCCCGCAAGGCCCTGGAGGAGCATGGCGCCGCGGCTGTCGAAAGGTATCTGCCCTGACGAGCTGAGCGCCCTCGTCGACGAACTCGCGGTTTTTCTGGCACCGGCCCCCGGCCGCCCCCGTCCGTGGTGTGCCGGTGCCGTCGTACTGGCCGGCCGGGGCGGCGAGGTGCTGGCGCACCAGGCCACCGGATGGGCGCTGCGGTACGCGGCGTACGACGCCGAACTGCCGCCCGCGCGGCGGGTGCCCATGCGGGTGGACACGGTCTTCGACCTGGCCTCGCTCACCAAGCTCTTCACCGCCGCCGTCGCCGACGCGGCCGGTCTGGCGCCGCACGAACCGGTCGTGGCGCATGTCCCCGAGTTCGGCGCCGCCGGCAAGCGCGGCATCACCGTGGGCCAGCTGCTCGACCACACCTCCGGGCTCCGGCCGGAACTGCCCTTCCACGACTGCCCGGACGCCGCGTCGCGGGCCGCGCTGCTGTGGGCCGAGGCCCCGGTCGCCGAACCCGGCACCACCCGCGTCTACTCCGACCTCAATCTGATCGCGCTCCAGCACGTCCTGGAGCGCGCCACCGGTGAGGGCCTGGACGCCCTGGTGCGCGAGCACCTCACGGACCCGCTCGGTATGTACGACACCCGCTTCGCCCCGCCGTCCTCCTGGGTGCCCCGGATCGCCGCCACCGAGGACCAGCGGCGGCCGTGGGGGCGGCTGGACCGGGGTCTGCTGCGCGGCGTCGTCCACGACGAGAACGCCTTCGCCATGGGCGGGGTCGCCGGTCACGCGGGCCTGTTCTCCACCGCCTGGGACCTGGCGCTTTTCTGCCGCGCGATGCTGGACCGGGGCGGGCCCTTCGGCCGCTGGCTCGGCTTCGAGCGGGACCAGGCCTGGTTCATGGGTGAGCTGGCGGGGCGCGGGGCGGTCGGTCACACGGGCTTCACGGGGACCAGTGTGGTGCTGGACCCGGCCACCGACTCCTTCCTGGTGCTGCTGGCGAACTCGGTGCATCCGTGCCGGACCTGGCGTGAGGGAAGCGCGCCACGGGCGGCGCTCGGCACCCGGTTCGCGCGGGCGCTCGCCGGTCCCCGGAAGGCACAGGTTGGGCAGAACTATTGACGTGGCCATGTAGAGCTGCGTGTCATGTGTGACGAATTCCGTTGGAAAGTGTTCGACTCTGCGAACAAGCCGCCTCGGGAGAGCCGCATGACCCGCACCCGTACCACCGCCTGGCGTATCGCCGTCCAGGTGTTAGCCCTCACCCTGGCCGCCCTGGGGCTGCTGGCGGCCCCCCGCCAGGACCGGCAGCCGGCCGCCGCGCCCGCCGACGTGGCCGCCGCCCAGGTCGCCGTCACACCGCCGCCGCTGGGCTGGGCGTCCTGGAACAGCTTCGCCAGCACCATCGACTACGCCACCATCAAGGCCCAGGCCGACGCCCTGGTCTCCTCCGGACTGGCCGCCAAGGGCTACCGGTACGTCAACATCGACGAAGGCTGGTGGGAGGGCACCCGCGACAGCGCCGGGGACATCACCGTGGACACCACGAAGTGGCCCGGCGGGATGGCCGCCATCGCCTCGTACATCCACAGCAAGGGACTCAAGGCGGGCATCTACACCGACGCCGGCAAGAACGGCTGCGGCTACTACTACCCGACCACCGAGCCCGCCGCCGCGAACACCGGCAGCGAGGGCCACTACCAGCAGGACTTCGAGGACTTCCAGAACTGGGGCTTCGACTACGTCAAGGTCGACTGGTGCGGCGGCAACGCCGAGGGACTCGCCCAGGAGGCCACGTACAAGGCGATCAGCGCCGCCAACACCGCCGCGACCGCCGTCACCGGCCGGACGATGGTGCTGTCGGTCTGCGAGTGGGGCACCGGCAACCCGTGGAACTGGGGCGCGGGCACCGCGGACCTCTGGCGGACCAGCACCGACGTCATCTTCTGGGGCAACAGCCCGTCGACGGCCAATATGCTGGCCAACTTCGACAAGTCCCTGCACCCGTCCGCCCAGCACACCGGCGACTACAACGACCCCGACATGCTCATGGTCGGCATGAGCGGCTTCACCGCCGCCCAGAACCGCACCCATATGGGCCTTTGGGCGATCGGCGGAGCCCCGCTGCTGGCCGGCAACAACCTGGCCACCATGAGCTCCACCACGGCCTCGATCCTGGGCAACTCCGAGGTCCTCGCCATCGACCAGGACCCCCGGGGCCTCCAGGGCGTCAAGGTCGCCGAGGACACCACCGGACTCCAGGTCTACAGCAAGGTCCTGTCCGGCACCGGAAAGCGCGCGGTCCTGCTGCTCAACCGCACGTCGGCCGCGGCCTCGGTCACCGCCCGCTGGGCCGACATGGGGCTCACCACCGCCTCGGCGTCGGTACGGAACGTGTGGTCGGCGTCCGACCTCGGCTCGTCCGCGACCGGTTACACCGCCACCGTGCCGGCCGGCGAGGGCGTGCTGCTCACCGTCTCCGGCACCGAGGCGGCCGGCACCACCTGGACCGGCTCCACCTCGGTGACGGCCACCGCGGGCGCGGCCGGCGTCAAGCTGGCCGACATCACCTACGCCAACGGCACCGCCGCCGCGCGGACCACCACCCTCCAGGTCAACGGCCAGTACGCCACCACCGTCACGCTGCCGCCCACCGGCTCGGCCACCACCTACGGCACGGTGTCCGTGCTGCTCTCCCTCGCCAAGGGCAGTAACACGCTGACCTTCTCCTCCGCCCCCAGCAGCCTCTACGTCCAGGACCTGGCCGGTACCAACGGCACCGCGCTGAAGGGCACCGGCTCGGCCCGCTGCGCCGACTTCGGGCAGAACACCATCACCAACGGCGCCCAGGCCCAGCTGTGGGACTGCACCGGCGGGCAGAACCAGACGTTCACCTCCACCTCGCGCGGCGAGCTGGTCGTCTACGGCAACAAGTGCCTCGACGCGTACAACAGCGGCACGTCCAACGGCACCAAGGTCGTCGTCTGGGACTGCAACAGCGGCACCAACCAGAAGTGGACGGTCAACTCCAACGGAACGATCACCAACAACGTGTCCGGCCTGTGTCTGGACGCGGTCGGCGCGGGCACGGCCAACGGCACCCTGCTCGACCTGTGGACCTGCAACGGCGGAACGAACCAGCAGTGGACCCGTACGTGACCTGACATGATGTTCGAATGGGGTCAATGGGGTCATCGAGTGCACTGAGACAGCTGCGAAATGCGCAGAAATCGGCGAAAGGGGTCTCCCTCTACTCGCGCCACATCAACCGGCCGGCGGGCCGTGTGCTCGCCGCCGGGGCGTACCGAGTCGGGCTGACGCCCAATCAGGTCACTTTGATCAGCGCCGCTTTCAGTCTGGGGTCCGTGGCGGCCGTCGCCCTGGCGCGGCCGTCGTGGACGCTGGCCGTCGCCGTCTACCTCGGCCTCGCGGTGGGCTTCGCCTTCGACTCGGCCGACGGCCAGCTGGCCCGGCTCACCGGCCGGGGCGGCCCGGCGGGGGAGTGGCTGGACCATGTGGTGGACTGCGCCAAGATGGTCGCCGTCCACAGCGCGGTCCTGATCTCCTTCTACCGCTTCTTCGATCTGCCCTCGGACGGCTGGCTGCTGCTGCCGCTGGGCTTCCAGCTGGCCGCCGTGGTCACCTTCTGCGCCGGTCTGCTGACCGAACAGCTCAAGCGCCAGGCGGCCGCGGCCGGTTCAGCCGCGGGGCCGGGTGCCGGTCCGGGCGCCGGGCCCGCCGCGCCGCCCTCGACGCTGCGCGCGGTGGCCCTGCTCCCCGTCGACCACGGCGTGTTCTGCCTGGTCTTCCTGCTGCTCGGCTCGCCGGTCGCCTTCCGGGCCGGGTACACCGTGCTCTTCGCGGTGCACGCCCTGTTCCTGGTGGCCTTCCTCGCCAAGTGGTTCAGGGAGCTGACCGCACTTCGGCCGGATCCGGTCCGCTGACCAGGATGTCCAGCGCCCGGCGCAGCTGGGTGCTGGACGTGTGGACCGTGTACGGGAAGTAGACGACCTCCACCCCGACCGTGGCGAAGTCGCGTTCGAGCTTCGCGCCCTTGTCGGTGCCCCGCCAGTCGTCGCCCTTGAAGATCAGGTCGAAGCGGACCTGTTCCCAGGTCTCCAGCTTGTCCGGTACGGTCTCGACGAAGGCGGCGTCGACATAGCGGCAGCTCCGTACGATCTCCAGGCGTTCGATCAACGGCACGACGGGCGTGCGGCCCTTGGCCAGTGCGGCCATCTCGTCGGACACGACACCGGCGACCAGGTAGTCGCACTGGCTGCGCGCGTGCCGCAGGATGTTGAGATGGCCCACGTGGAAGAGGTCGTAAACTCCCGGCGCGTAGCCCACAACATGTGACATGTGCATATCCCCCCACAGGCGTACAACGTTCCCCAACGCTGTCGAGTCTCAGACTTTAGCGTGAAGGGGATGTGTTGCACTGGTGAACGGTTAAGGTGAATGCCTGGTCACTTCTGGGGGGAAGGGGTCGTTCCGTTGACCGACTTCGATATGTTCCGCGGCCGCCGACTGCTGCTGGTCTCCACCAACTATGCGCCCGAGCACGCGGGAATCGGCCCGTACGCCACCCAGATCGCCGAACACTGGGCGGCCCTGGGGGCCGAGGTGCATGTGCTCGCCGGGATGCCGCACTATCCCGCCTGGCAGCTCGACCCCGCCTACCGGGGCGTCTGGCGGACCGAGGAGACCCGGTCCGGGGTGCGGGTGCACCGAAGACGGCACACCGTGCCGCCGCGGCAGACGGCCGTGCGCCGGGCGCTGTTCGAGGCCTCCGTGCTCGCCCACGGGCTACTCGCGCCACCGCGCATACCCCGGCCCGACGCCGTGTTCGCACAGATGCCCAGCCTCGCCGGGGGCATCGTCGCCGCCCGGCTGGCCCGCCGCCACAAGGTGCCGTACGTCCCCGTCGTGCAGGACCTGATGGGCGCGGCGGCGGCACAGAGCGGCATCCGCGGCGGTGACCGGGCGGCATCGGCCGCCGGCGCCGCCGAGTCGTACGCGCTGCGGCGCGGCACCCTGGTCGGGGTCATCCACGAGAGCTTCATCGACAAGGCGGCCGCCCTCGGGGTGGACCGCAGCCGGATCCGGCTGGTCCCCAACTGGTCGCACGTGGAACGCCCCTCCGGGTCGCGGGCCGCGACCCGGGCCCGGCTCGGCTGGCCCGAGGACCAGACCGTCGTCCTGCACTCGGGCAACATGGGGCTCAAGCAGGGCCTGGAGGTCCTGGTCGAGGCCGCCCGCCAGGACCCGGCCGTCCGCGTGGTGCTGATGGGCGACGGCAACCAGCGCGCCCACCTCGTCCGGCTCGCCGGAGGCGAGGGCGCGCTGCCCAACCTCGACTTCCTCCCGCCCGCCGACGACGCCGACTTCCCGGACGTGCTCGCCGCCGCCGACGTGCTGGCCGTCACCCAGCGCGCCTCCGTACTGGACATGAGCATCCCGTCCAAACTCACCTCCTACTTCGCCGCCGCCCGCCCCGTCGTCGCCTCCGTCGCCGTCGAGGGGGGCACCGCCCAGGAAGTGCTGCGCTCCGGCGCGGGCGTCCTGGTCCCGCCGGAGGACCCGGGAGCGCTGCTCAAGGCGGTACACGCCCTCGCCGAGGACCCCGAGGCCGCCGACGAGCTCGGCGCACGGGGACCGGCCTATGTCGACGCACACCTCAGCAAGGAAGCGGGCCTGGCCCGTATCGACGCGCTCCTGACCGAAGCGCTGGATCACGCAATCCATGAGGGGACAGCACGTACGTGAGCGAACAACTCCGCGCCGCCGCGTCGCAGAGCGACGAACCGGACCTGCTGCGCGACCAGTTCAGGCAGCTGCTCCGCTACCGCGCGATGATCGGGGCCGGAGCGCTCCTCGGGCTGCTCGGCGGCACCTGGCTGGCCGTGACCGGCCAGGACAGCTATTCGGCGACCGCCGAGGTGCAGGTCCGGGGCGCCACCGCCGACCCCTTCGGCGCCGGCAGCGCCTCGGCCGACAAGCAGATCAACATCGGCAGTGAGCGGCAGTCCGCGGCCGGCAACCAGATCGCGGCCAAGGCCGCCAAGGCCCTCGACGTCCCCTCGGACGACCCACGGGCCGTGGCCAAGCTGCAGAGCCACCTCCAGGTGACCAACCCCACCAACACCCTCGTCCTGCGCTTCGCCTTCACCGCCGGCACCCCGCAGGCGGCCGCGCGCGGCGCCAACGCCTTCAAGGACGCCTATCTGAGCACCCGGCAGGCCCAGACCAAGGCCCTGATCGCCACCATGGTCGCCGGTTACAAGAAGCAGGTGACTCCGCTGGTCAAGGAGCGCCAGGACCTGCTCGCCAAGATCGAGACCATCCAGAACGACACCGACCGCAGCACCGCGCTGGCCGCCGAGGCCAACCTGCTCTCCCAGATCTCCTCGCTCAACGGCGACATCAGCCAGCTCAAGGCGCTCGACACCACCCCCGGGTACGTCCTCAAGACCGCCACCGCGCCGACCGCCCCGGAAGGCCTCGGCCTCCCCATCCTGCTGGCCCTGGGCACGCTGGTCGGCCTGGCCCTGGGGCTGCTGTCGGCCTGGACCCGGCTGGTCTTCGACCCGGCGGCCCGCTCGGAGGGCGACGTGGTGCGCGCCCTGCGGGCCCCCGTCCTCGGCACCCTGCCGAGGGTCCGCCCCGGGCCGCTGCTCGCCGCCGACCACGCCGACCCCCGGCTGGCCGAGGAGTATCGTTCCGTCGCCTTCCGGCTCGCCTACGACAAGCACTTCGCCGACCGGCGGCGGCTGCTGGTGGTGGCCCCGCGCGGCAGCGGCGAGGCCGCCGCGCTGACCGCCGTCAACCTCGCCGCGTCCTTCGCCGAGACCGGCATCGAGACCCTGCTCATCGAGGCCGACCTGCGCTCCCCGGGGCTGTCCGCGCGGCTGCGCGCCGCCGACGGCACCCGTCCGGGCTGGGCCCGCTCCGCCGAACTCGGCGAGGGCGGCTGGCCCGCGGGCCTCCAGGTCCCGGTCGACGCCGGTGAGTCCGGCACCTTCGACCTGGTCCCCGGACGCCGGGTGCGCAACGTCGCCCGCTCCCTGACCTCCACGGCCGTGACCCGGCTCATCTCCGAGGCCGACGCCCCCAACTCGACGGTCATCGTGCTGGCCCCGCCGGTGCTCTCCTACGCCGACGCGCTCGCCCTGGTCGACCGCGTCGACGGCGTCCTGGTCGTCTGCGACCCCCGCGAGGTGCACCGCGCCGACCTGGACCGCATCCGCGAACTCATCGTCGGCGCCGGGGGCTCGGTCCTCGGCTCCGTACTGCACCAGACCCCGCGCAAGCGGCTGCTGCGCCGCTCCGCGCGCCAGCCGGCCGTGGCGGCCCCCTCCTCCGTTCCGGCGCCGCCCGGTCCACCGGCCGGGCGGCCCGGTGACGGTGCGGCGAAGTCCCCGGACGGCTCCGCGCCGTCCCCCGAGACGACGCTCGCGCTGCACACCATCCGGTCCGGGACCGGCTCCCGGTGACGGCGCCGAGAGCCCGCACCGCCGTGGTCTGCTCCGTGCTGGACCAGGGGGTCGCCGCTCTCACCAACATCGCCGTGCTGGTCGTCGTCGCCCGGCACAGTGACACCACGTCCTTCGCCGTCTTCGCGATGGTCTACGTCGTCTTCACGGTGCTGCTCGGCGCCGCCGGCGCGTACGTCGGCCAGGAACTCGTCCTCCACCGGGACGAGGACCTGCGCGTTCCCTGCCGCTCGGCCGCCCTGTTCACCGCGGCGGCCTCCACGGCGGCCGGGCTCACGCTGGCCCTGGCCGCGGGATTCCTGCCCGGCCGGACCCCCGCCGCGCTCGCCGCCCTGGGCCTCGTGCTGCCCGTCGTCCTCACCCAGGACACCCTGCGCTACTGCTTCTCGGTGCTCCGGCTGCCGCAGCTGGCCCTCGCCGCCGACACGTTGCGGCTGGCCGCCGTCCTGCCCGCGCTCATGCTCCAGCCGCACGGCACCGGTGCCGCCCGCATGGTCGCCGTGTGGGGCGTCTCCGCCCTGCCGGCCCTGGCCCTGTCGGCGGTGCTGCTGCGCCGCCTGGTCGCGGGCGTACGGGCCGACCTGCGGCGCTATCTGCGACGGGGGCACCTCGGGCGCCGCTTCGTGGTGGAGTTCGCGGTCGGCAACGCCAGCAGCCAGCTCGCCGTCCTCGGCCTCGGCGTGGTCGCCACCCCGCTGGCCGTCGGCGCCCTGCGCGGCGCCACCACGCTCTTCGGCCCCCTCAACGTCCTGTTCAACTCCGCCACCTCCTTCGGGCCGCCGCTGCTCACCCGCCTCGGCAGCCTGCGCCGCACCACCCGCGCCACCGCCGTCGTCGGCGCCGTCCTCGCCCTCGTCGCCGCCGCGTGGGCGCTCGTCCTCTACGTCCTGCCGGACTCCGCCGGCCGCCAGCTGCTGGGCGACACCTGGCCCGCCGCCGCCCGGCTGCTGCCCGCCACCGGCGCCCAGTACGCCGCCATGGCCCTGGGCATCTGCGGTCTGCTGACCCTGCGCATCCTCACCCCCCGGGCCACCCTCCCCATCCAGCTGGTCTTCTCGGTGGCCGCCGTCGCCTTCATGTACGCCGGCTACGGCCTCGCCGGCACCCCCGGTGCCGCCTGGGGCCTGTGCCTCGGCTCGGCCATGAAGGCCACCGCCTCCTGGTCCCGGGTCTACTCGCTGCGCCGCACCGAGGACGTCCCCGGGTACGTACGCCCCGGCGCGCTGGAGACCGAGGGCAGCTCCTGACCGGCCTTCCGACCGGAGGGCGCCTCAGCGGATGAGCCGGGACGGCTCCGACCGGAAGGTCGTGATCAGCGCCAGGCACAGCACGGCGATGCCGACCCGGCCCGAGGCCTGGAGCAGCGGCCCGCGCAGCAGGATGAAGGAGTACCCCGCGACCAGCGGGATGGCGACGGCGGAGAGGCTGCCGGGGTCGCCGAGCGGCTGGCCGGGGCCGGTGGGGGCGATGCGCTGGGCGTAGCGGCGGTCGGCGCGGGCGGCGACCCAGCCCAGGCCGAGGAAGCCGGCGGTCATGCCGAACGGCCCGAAGTCGATCCAGAGTTCGGCCCACAGCGGGGAGGACAGATTGGTGTTGGTCTGCCCCATCCACTGACCGATCATGACGCCGGTGTCCAGCGGCTTGTCGCTCCACAGCGAGCGGGGGACGTAGAAGAAGACCGAACCGGCCAGCTGCTTGCCGTAGGTGTGGCCGTACCCGGACTCGACGAAGGTGATGGTGTTGGAGAACATCGCCGTCTGGTCGTAGTCCTTGAGGACCAGCGGTTCGAGCACCGAGGTCGTCTCGACGGGCTTGTAGTTCTTGTCGTCGTACCGGAAGCGGTCCGCGAACGGGAAGATCAGGACGGCCGCGAGCACCCCCATGGTCAGGGCGGTCCGGTACATCGCGGGGCTCTGCGGGAACGCGGAGAACAGGAACGCGAGCAGCACTGTCAGGAACCAGTAACGGGGGTTGGAGATCGGGTTGTTGACGATCCCGTTCAGCCCGAGCAGGGCCAGCCAGGTCAGCACGGTCAGCGGGCGGCGGCGGGCGCGCCGGGAGGTCACGAGCCAGCGGGTGAAGACCAGCAGGGCGATCAGCGCCGGGACGGTGCCCAGGCCCCGCAGGGTCGCGGAGCCGGCCTGGGAACCGGCCGAGGCCACCCCGCTGTCGTCGACCGCCGCGATGATCTCCATCCGGCTGCTGAAGAAGACGGCCGGGCCGCCCAGCTTCATGATGAGCAGCGCGCTGCCGGCGAAGGCCAACGCCACCAGCAGGACCAGCCGCCGGCGGTTGACCCGGGCGGGCCGGTGGGACCGGCTGAGCAGGGGCGCCGGGTTGGGCCGGACCGCCAGCGCCCCGGCGTCGAAGGCGACACAGCCCAGCAGCACCAGGGCGATGGCCGTGGACAGGTCGGAGCGCGAGCCGACCACGGGGGCCGGGGTGCGGCCCAGGACGGCCTGGGCGAGCGGGGCGATGCCCATGGCCATGTACACGAACAGCCAGAAGGTGCCCTGGAGGAGCTTGCGGCGCCGGGTGAGGATCATCCCGGACAGTCGCGTACCGGCGTAGCAGGTGAGCACGAACTGCAGCCAGTACGCCTGGTCGCGCAGGCCGTCGCCGGGCTGGAAGACCACGTAGACCGGCAGCAGCAGGGTGAAACCGAGGACGAGCGGGACGGCCAGGGCCCGGGAGAGCAGAGCCCGCGGGGAGGTCTTGGGCGCGGTGGTCCGCCGGTTCGGCGCTGCGGTCGCCAGTGCCACGAAAGCCCCCCTTGTGCCTTTGGTCGCAGTCTATTCGTTCGACCTTCGCGCGGCCGTGCCAACGGGATACGCTGACCCGAAATTGTGGGGGCTTTGGGGGCAATGAGTGCGGGATCTGCGGACATTCACGCTTGAGGGATACGACAAGGGGCGCGGGAAGGCGGCCCAGGCACTGTGGTTCGCCGTCATGAACACGGTCTTCATGGCCTGGTTCTGCCCGGCCCGGCTGCGGGTCGCGATCCTGCGGGCCTTCGGCGCCAGCATCGGCGAGGGCGTGCTGATCCGGCACCGGGTGCGGGTGCTGTGGCCGTGGAAGCTGCGGGTCGGGGACAACACCTGGATCGGCGAGGGCGCCTGGCTGCTGAACCTGGAACCGGTCACCATCGGGGCCAACGTCTGCCTCTCCCAGGAGGCCTTCCTCTGTGCCGGCAGCCATGACCACCGCGCCACCGACTTCCGCTACCGCAACGCCCCCATCGTCGTCGAGGACGGCGCCTGGGTCGCGGCCCGCGCCACCGTGCTGGCCGGGGTGACCGTCGGACGGCACGCGGTGGTCGGGGCCGGCGGCGTGCTCTCCCGCGATCTGCCCGAACTGACCCTGCAGACCGCCGACGGCGGCCGCCGCGCCCTGAAGGAGCCCCAGCGGTGAAGGTGCTGCACGTTGTCACGCTGCACAGCACGGGCAACGCCTTCGGCGGTCCGGTACGGGTGGCCCTCAACCTCGCCGGAGGCCTGCGCGACCGGGGCGACGACGTGACGCTGGTCGCGCTCGCGGACGGGTTCGACGGACCGCTGCCCACCGACGTCGAGGGCGTACCGGCCCGGCTCCACCAGGCCCGGCGGCTGCTCCCGGTCGGCTTCAGCGGCATCAGCTCGCCGGGGCTGCTGGCCGGCGCGGGCCGCCTGGTCAGGGACGCCGACGTGGTCCATGTCCACCTCGCCCGCGACCTCGTCACGCTGCCCGTGGCCCTGGCCGCGCTGCGGGCCCGGCGCCCCCTGGTGCTCCAGACCCACGGCATGGTCGACCCCAGCGACCGGCTGCTCGCCAAGGTCCTGGACGCGGTCGCGGTACGCCGGCTGCTCCGCCGCGCCGACGCCGTCCTCCATCTCACCCGGCACGAACGCACCGACCTGGACGCCGTGGCGGGCACCCCCCTGACGCACGCGGTGCACCTCGTCAACGGCGTCCCCCCGCAGTCGCGCCGCCCCGCGCCGGACGGGCCGCCGCGGGTGCTCTACGCCGCCCGTATGCAGGCCCGCAAACGGCCCGAGGACTTCGTCGCCGCCGTCCCCGGGGTGCTGCGCCGGCACCCGGACGCGCGGTTCGTGATGGCCGGGGCGGACGAGGGCTCGCTGGCCGGGGCGCTCGGCCTGGCCCGCGAACTCGGTGTCGCCGACGCCGTCGAGTACATCGGCACCCTCAGCAGCGCCCAGGTCCTGGACGAGCTGCGCCGCGCCCATGTCTACGTACTGCCCTCGGTCGACGAGCCCTTCCCGATGTCGGTGCTCGAAGCCCTCTCGCTGGGAGTGCCGTCCGTGGTGACCGGCTCCAACGGGCTGGCCGGCGACATCGAACGCGCCTGTGCCGGCCGGGTTGTCGCCGGGCCGGAGGGGATCGCCCCGGCGGTCCTGGAACTGCTGGACGCCGGGGCGGCGGAGGCCGCCTCCGCGGCGGCCTGGAAGCTGGCGCGGGAGGCGTTCTCCATCGACGCGGTGGTGGACGGGCTGCGGTCGGTCTACAGCCGCATCCAGGCGTAGCAGCCGGTCGAGGTGAAGGTCTTCGTCCCCTTGGCGATGGTGACGGTGTGCTTCGTGCCCGACTTCGTGCCCAGCTGCCAGTTGCAGGACTTGGTGGGCGTCAGTGCCCGGTAGCGCCCGGCGGCGGGCTTGGTGGTCGTACCGTCGCTGAGGCCGCCGACCGTGTCGGCCAGGACGGGCTTCTGCTTCGGGCACAGGATCGTGATGGCGTCGGCCGCGCCCGCGATGTCGCCGGTGATGATGGCACCGACGACGGCGTCACGGTCGATCCTGGCGACGGAGGCGATCCGGTCGCAGGTCTCCTGGCCGGTCTGGAGGATCGCGGCGGGGTCGTTGCCCTTGGGCACCCGGCCGGACAGGTACTTCTTCTGCTTCTTGGTGAACGACCCTGTGGCGGGCGTGAGCTGGGAATCGGGCACGACGGACCTGGGACCGGCGGAGGAGGTGCCGGACGCCTTGCTCTTCGCCGAGGGGGTGGCCGATGAGGAGGAACCGGCGGACGGGGCGGAGGCGGCGGACGTCGGGGACGAGCCGCCCTTGGCCGCGGTGGCCCCGTCGGAGTCGCTGCCGCTGCTGCACGAGGTCAGCAGCACGGCGGCGGCCGCCGCCGTCACAAGGACGGCGGCGGCGCGGCGGCGTGCGGTGGTGCTGCGGGTGGTGCGGATCATCCAGAGGTCCCGAGGGTGTAGTGCGCTGCGACCTGCGTCGCGGTGAGGACGGACGGGTAGATCGCGGTCTCGTCGATCGCCCCGGTGAAGTAGTCACTGGTCGAGCGGTTGGGCCAGGTGCCCATGGCGTCCCCGCCGACCCGCCAGTAGCCGGTGTAGTTCTGGCTGCTGGTGACCAGGAAGTTGGAGGCCTTCAGCGCGCCGTCGACGTAGAGCTTCATGCCGTCGCCGCCCTGGGTGGCGACGACGTGGTGCCAGTTGCCGTCGTTGTAGGAGGTGATGGTGTTGACGGTCTTGAGACCGCTGGAGTTGACCCCGAAGTACAGCCGGCCGTTGTTGGCCATGTAGATCTGCTTGTCGGAGGAGCTGCTGGCCAGCTGTACCCGGTTGCCCATGCCGACGAGCTTGCCGCCGGTGGTGGTCGTGGTCTTGAACCAGGTCTCGATCGTGTAGGCGCTCGGCCGCGGGTGCGACTTGTCGCTGTACGTCCACTGGCCGGCGCCGTTGTAGCTGATCGCGGTGCTGCCCGCGACCGCGCCGGCGACGGCCCGGGTCGGGGAGTTCCACTGCACGCCGTTGTCACCGGTGGTCGAGGTGTCGGCGGCGTAGGCACCGGCGGCGGAGGTCTCGTCGTAACGCCAGTACAGGTTGGCGCCGTCGGCGAGGACCTTGGCCGGGTAGGCCTGGGCGGTGGTGGCCGCGGTGACGGTCTCGGCGGCCGACTTGGCGGTGGTGTTGGTGCCGTCGCTCGCGGTGATCCGGTACGAGTACGTGGATCCCGCCGTCACGTCGGGGTCGGTCCAGGTGATCTGCGGCCGGGACCAGGGCAGCGAGTACCCGGTGGTGGTGTAGACGGGCGTGGTGCCGCCGTTCTTGTAGACCTTGTAGGTCAGGGTGCCGTCGTCGGTGTCGAAGCTGGAGCGCCAGCGGAGGTTGACCACTCCGGGGGTGATGCTCTCGGCCTTGACCTGCGGGACGGTGGGCGCGCCGGTGTCGGTGCCGTTGGAGACCCGGCCCAGGCTCTGCTGGGCGACCCCGTTGACCGTGGTGAACTCGCCGGCGAACCACAGGTAGTCGGTGCTGCCCGAGGTGGAGATGGTCAGGGCGCGCGGGCCGATGCCCTCGCCGTTGCCGTCGTTGGTGTCGGGGAACCAGGGCAGCTTGGTGTAGCTGTTGACGCCCTCGGCGAGCAGGTGGCGGCGCTGGCCGTCGGGGTACTCGCCGATGCTGGAGCAGTCGTGCGCGTGCGAGGCGCTGTACAGCACGTTCTGGTACAGCTGGAGCGCCTGGGTGGCGCCCAGGCAGGTGTCCCGCCAGCGCTCGCTGAAGTCCGCGAGGTTGAAGGCGGTGCGGCCGTCGAAGACGCCGCCGCCGCTGCCCTCGTTGCCGGTGTAGAGACCGGTGGAGTCGCTGGTGATGTCCTTGACCACCGAGGTGGCCGAGAAGTAGCCCGAGGGGTAGGCCTTGCTGACCGCGCCGGTGCCCGCGTCGGTGATGGCCAGCGCGTGCGAGGCGGTGCCGTTGACGGTGAAGAAGTCACCGCCGATGGCGACATGGGCGCCGTCCGGGGTGATGTCCACGGCCCGGCCGGTGTCGTCGGTGTCGGCGGTCCACGAGGTGGCGGCGCCGGCGGTGGTGAGCGCGGCGAAGTGGGCGCGGGAGGCGCCCGCCACCGTACTGAAGTCACCGCCGAGGTAGACGGTGTCGGAGGTGACCGCCAGCGCCCGGACGGTGGCGTTGACCGCGGGGTGGAAGGTGGTGCTGGGGGTGCAGGTCGCGATGTCGATGGCGGCGATGCTGTTGACCCCGACGCCGTTGACCGCGCCGAAGTAGCCGCCCGCGTACAGGGTCTTGCCGTCGGGGGAGACCGCCAGCGCCCGGACGGTGGCCGAGCCGTCGCCCACGGTGAAGGAGAGCGAGCAGCCGGTCGGGGCCCCGGTGGCGGCGTCGAAGGCCGCGAAGTTGACCGCCGGGGTCTCGTTGGTACCGGCGGCGGAACCGGCCGGCCGGATCGCCGAGAAGGTGCCGCCGGCGAAGACCGTGCCACCCGCCTGGGCGAGGGCGTAGACGATGCCGTTGGTCTGGTAGGTGGACAGGTCGTCTGCGGTGAAGGCGACCGGCGGGGTCAGTGCGGCCGCGGACGGCGCGGAGGCGATGGCTCCGGCCAGTGACGCGGCGGCCAGGGCGATGGCCGAGGCGGCTGCCGTCCAGGGTCTTGAGCTGTGCATGTGCTTGCCCCCCAAGGGCTTGGTCAGTGTGCCGTTGTGCGCGAGCGGCCCGGCCGTGGGGCCGGGCCGCCCGCTGTGCGGGTGAATGCGGGTGGATCAGGCCTTGCCGAAGGTGAGGACCAGCTGCGGTGCGTACGCGGCCGTCGACACCTCGCTCGACCAGAGCCACAGGGCGTCCGTCCCGGTGCTGGTCACGGCCAGCCCGGTGCTGCCGCCCAGCGACGCGCTCAGCTGCGAGGCGTCGAGCGTCGCCGTGTAGTACGTCGAGATGTCCGTCGCGCCGGAGAGCGTGCCGAGCGCCGCCGAGGACAGCGCGGGCCTGGTCGCCCAGGTCACCCCGCTCTCCGTCCAGGCCCCGGTGACCGGCACGACGGAGAAGCTGTCCGCCGAGCCGGCCGTGGAGGTGGAGCTCGTACGGACCTGCAGTACGGCGCTCTTGAGGACCTGGCCGGCCGGCGCCGAGGGCAGGGTGAACCGCAGGTAGCTCTCGTACGCCGTGGTGCCGCGCACCGCCATGGAGGTGGAGGTGCCGTAGTTGGTCGTGGTGGCCGCCGCGTTGACGTACGAGTCGTCGGTCGCGGTGACCGTGGTCGTGGTGTCCGCCACGGCCGTGGCCAGGTCGTAGTGGTCGGCGACCTGGGCGGCGGTGAGCGCGGTCGGGTAGATCGCGGTCTCGTCGACGGTGCCGGCGAAGAACTGGCTGGTGGGGTTGTCGGTCCAGCCGGTGAGGGTGTCCGCGCCGACCCGCCAGTAGCCGGGGTAGTTCAGCGAGGCGGGCGCCGCGTTGTGGCCCACGGAGGCACCGTCGACGTACAGGGTGATCCCGTCGGAGCCCTGGGTGGCCACCACGTGGTGCCAGGCGCCGTCGTTGTACGAGGCCGGGGACTCCACGACCGTCCGGATGCCGCCACCGCCGCCGCCCGGACCGCCGCCGCCACCGCCGGTGCCGAAGGCGAGCCTGCCGCTGTCGGTCATGTAGACGGCCTTGTCGGCCTGCCGGCTGAAGTAGCTCTGGGCGGCGCCGATGTTGCTGCCGAAGCCGAGGATCCGGCCGCCCGAGGTGGTCGTGGTCCTGATCCAGACCTCCTCGCTGTAGGTGGCCGGCGAGTCGTGCAGCTTGTCGCTGTAGGCGTACTCCGAGGTGCCGTTGAGCCCGAGCGCCGTACTGGCACCCGGCACCGCGCCGGTCTGGGCGTACGTCGGGGTGCTGACGTACACGCCGCTGTCGTCGGAGCCGCTGCTGTCGGAGGCGAGCACGCCGGTGGTCTCGTCGTACCGCCAGTACAGGTTCGCGCCGTCCTCCCGCACCTGGTCGGCGTAGGCGCTCCGCGCGGTGGCCGGGGTGGCGGTGCGGGCGGTGGACAGGGCGCTGGTGTGGGTGCCGTCGCTCGCCGAGACGCGGTACGAGTACGTCGTGCCGGCCGTCACCGAGGTGTCGGTGAAGGTGATCTGCGGGCGCTTCCACGGCAGCGAGGAGCCGGTCGTGGTGTAGACCGGCGTGGCCGAGCCGTTGCGGTAGACGTTGTAGGTGAGGGTGCCGTCGTCCAGGTCCTCGCTGGACTGCCAGCGCACCGTGACCGAGCCGGGGCCCTCGCTGGCCGCCGTGGCCACCGGGGTGGACGGGGCGTCGCTGGAGGCCACGTCGGTGCCGAAGCGGGTCAGGCTCTGCTGGGCGACGCCGTTGACGGTGGTGAACTCACCGGACGCCCACAGATAGGTGGCCGAGCCGGCCGTGGACAGCGTCAGCGAACGCGGGCCGAGCTGCTCGCCGGTGCCCTCGTTGGTGTCGGGGAACCAGGGCAGCAGCGTCGGGTCGTCGACCGACTCGGCGGTGAAGTGCTTGCGCTCCACGTTCGGGAACTCGCCCATGCTGGAGCAGTCGTGGTTGTGGTTCCCGGCGTACAGCACCGTCTGGTACACCGCCAGCGCCTGGTCGGCGCCCTGGCAGGTGTCGCGCCAGCGCTGTGACCAGTCACTGGTGTTCAGCGCGAGCCGCCCGTCGAAGGACGCCCCGCCCATGCCCTCGCCGGCCACGAAGACCCCGGAGCCGTCGGTGACCAGGTCCTTGACCACCGCGGTGGCCGGGACGAAGCCGCTCGGGTAGGCCCGGGTCAGCGCGGCGGTCGAGGCGTCGACCACCGCCAGGGCGTGCGAGTCCTGGCCGTCCACCGTGGTGAAGTCACCGCCCAGCACCACCTGGCTGCCGTCCTGGGTGACCTGGATCGCCCGGCCCGACAGGTCGGCGTCGGCCGTCCACGAGGTCAGTGCCCCGGCCGCGGTGAGCGCGGCGAACCTCGCCCGCGCGGTGCCGCGTGCGGTGGTGAAGTCGCCGCCGACGTAGACGGTGCCGTCGGGGGCCACGTCCACGGCCCGCACGGTCGAGTTGAAGGCCGGGGTGAACGACGACTTCACCGTGCAGGTGGCGACGTCGATCGCGGCCAGGCCGTTGAGCCCGGAGACCCCGCCCGCCGAGGTGAAGTAACCGCCCGCGTACAGCGTCTTCTTGTCCGGCGAGACCGTCAGCGCCCGCACGGTGGCGGTGCCGGAGGCGCGGGTGAAGGACAGCTTGCAGGAGGTCGGCGCGCCGGTCGCGGCGTCGAAGGCCGCGAAGTTGACCGCCGAGGTCTCGTCGGAGCCGGCGGCCGAGCCGGGCGGGCGGACGGCCGAGAAGGTGCCTCCGGCGAAGACCACGCCGCCGGCCTCGGCGAGCGACCAGACGATGCCGTTGGTCTGGTACGTCGACAGGTCGTCGGCGGTGAAGGCCACGGGGGAGGTGAGCGCGGCCGCGGGCGTCGCCGTGCCGATCACCGCCGCCGCGCCGGTGAGGGATGCCGCCGCCAGCGCGGTGACAGCCGTGAGTGTTACCAGTCTTCGCATGAGCCCCCCGGCCCTGTTGGTCCCCACCCGGCACATCTGTCCGTGCCCGTGCACGGCAGAGTAGGGCGTGATGGACATGCTGAGTGACAGGTTTGGTGAACCTGTGTGCGTTTGGTGAAGAAATTCATAGTCGGCGCTACCGGCGTTACCGGCTCTGCCGACCTTGCTGGTTCTTCTGGTTCTTCTGGTTCTGCTGGCTCTTTCCGGTGCGCCCGCTCAGCGGTCGATGCGCACCGACGCTCCGGCCAACTGGTCCTCGACCAGCCGGATGTCGGCGTCGACCATGATCCGCGCCAGCTCGTCCACCCGCACCGAGGGCTTCCAGCCGAGCAGTTCCTCCGCCTTGCCGGCGTCGCCGATCAGCGCGTCCACCTCGCTGGGGCGCTCGTACTTGGGGTCGTAACGGACGTACTCGGCCCAGTCCAGGCCGGCGTGGCCGAAGGCGACCTCCAGGAACTGGCGCACGGTGGCGGCCTCCCCGGTGGCGACCACGTAGTCGTCGGGCTGGTCGCGCTGGAGCATCCGCCACATGGCGTCGACGTACTCGGGCGCGTACCCCCAGTCGCGCACGGCGTCGAGATTGCCCATGTAGAGCCGGTCCTGCAGACCGGCCTTGATCCGGGCGACGGCGCGCGTCACCTTGCGGGTCACGAAGGTCTCGCCGCGGCGCGGGGACTCGTGGTTGAACAGGATCCCGTTGACGGCGAACATGTCGTACGCCTCGCGGTAGTTGACCGTCGCCCAGTAGGCGTAGACCTTGGCACAGCCGTACGGGCTGCGCGGGTGGAAGGGCGTCGCCTCGTTCTGCGGGGGCGGGGTGGCGCCGAACATCTCGGAGGAGGAGGCCTGGTAGATGCGGGTCTCGACACCGCTGGCCCGGACCGCTTCGAGCAGTCGTACGGCGCCGAGGCCGGTCACGTCGCCGGTGTACAGCGGGGCGTCGAAGGAGACCCGCACATGGGACTGGGCGCCCAGGTTGTAGACCTCGTCCGGCCGCAGGTCGCGCAGCATGTTCACCAGCGCCACCCCGTCCGAGAGGTCCGCGTGGTGGAGCACGAAGGAACGATTCGGCTCCTCCGGGCCCTGGTAGATGTGGTCGATCCGCTCGGTGTTGAACGTGGACGACCGCCGGACGATCCCGTGCACGGTGTAGCCCTTGGACAGCAGGAGTTCGGCCAGGTAGGACCCGTCCTGGCCGGTGACGCCGGTGATGAGCGCCGACTTGCTCACGCATACCCCCTCGGTATGTACAGGTGATGGAAGAACCTGTGGTGACGAACCGGAACAAGTCCGGAGAAGAACGCCCTGATCCCCATCAGGACGGTTGTGCAACTTTCTGTACGACTATCGAGCGGATTTTCGGAGGAAACCCCTCCAAACCCTCTCTGTCCTGGCAGAATGCGCGCCATGACTGTCGAGACCTCTGGAACATCCCTGCTGCCGCCCCAGGCCCGGATCTTTGTCGCGGGCCACCGCGGCCTCGTCGGCTCGGCGGTGGCCCGCCGGCTGACGGCCGACGGCCACGAGGTGATCACCCGCGGCCGGGACGAACTCGACCTGCGCGACGCCGCGCAGACCGAACGCCTTCTGACGGACACCCGGCCCGACGCGGTCGTGCTGGCCGCCGCCAAGGTCGGCGGCATCATGGCCAACAGCACCTATCCGGTGCAGTTCATCGAGGACAACCTGCGCATCCAGCTGAGCGTCATCGCCGGCTCGCACGCCGCCGGGGTCGGCCGGCTGCTCTTCCTGGGGTCCTCGTGCATCTACCCCAAGCTCGCACCCCAGCCGATCACCGAGGACGCTCTGCTGACCGGGCCCCTGGAGCCCACCAACGAGCCCTACGCCCTCGCCAAGATCGCCGGCATCGTCCAGGTGCAGTCCTACCGCCGCCAGTACGGGGCCTCGTACATCTCCGCCATGCCGACCAATCTCTACGGCCCCGGCGACAACTTCGACCTGGCCACCTCGCACGTGCTGCCCGCGCTGATCCGCCGCTTCCACGAGGCCCGGCGGGACGGCGCCCCCGAGGTGGTGCTCTGGGGCTCCGGCACACCGCGCCGTGAGTTCCTGCACGTCGACGACCTCGCGGCGGCCTGCGTGCTGCTGCTGGACCGCCACGACGGCCCCGAGCCGGTCAACGTGGGCTGCGGCGAGGACCTGACGATCAGGGAACTGGCCGAGACCGTACGGGAGGTCGTGGGCTACGAGGGCGCCATCGGCTGGGACACCGGCAAGCCCGACGGCACCCCCCGCAAACTCCTCGACATCTCCCGGCTGTCCGCCCTCGGCTGGAAGCCGCGGATCTCCCTGCGCGACGGCATCGCGTCGGTCTACGCGGACTGGCAGGCGGCCGGTCCGGCCTGACCCGGGCACGGGCATCAGTACGCTCCGCGGCCGTCGACGACGGCCCGGAGCGTACGGGCCATGAGGTCGACGTCGGACGTGAACGACCAGTTGTCCACATAGCGCAGGTCCAGTGCCAGCGTCTCGTCCCAGGACAGGTCCGAGCGGCCGCTGATCTGCCACAGACCGGTCAGGCCGGGCTTGACCGAGAGTCGGCGCAGCTCGACCTCGTCATAGCGCGCCACCTCGTCGGGCAGTGGCGGACGAGGCCCCACCAGGGACATCTCACCGCGCAGGACATTGACGAGCTGCGGCAGTTCGTCCAGGGAGAGCCGGCGCAGTATCCGCCCGATCGAGGTGACCCGCGGGTCGCGGCGCATCTTGAACATCAGGCCGTCGTTCTCGTTGACCGTGGCGAGCTCGGCCTTGCGGACATCGGCGTCCGTCACCATCGTGCGGAACTTCCACATGGTGAAGGGCGCGCAGTCCAGCCCGTGCCGGATCTGCCGGTAGAAGACCGGCCCCCGGGAGCCGAGCCGGATGGCCGCCGCGATCAGTCCGAACAGCGGGGACAGCAAGAGCAGTCCGATCGCCGCACCGGTCCGGTCCAGGGCGGCCTTCAGGGCGACCTGGAAGCCGCGCCGGGTGGGCGGGCTCACATGCAGCAGGGTGAGCCCCGCGGCGGAGGCCAGCTCGACCCGGCGGATGGCCACATCCGTCAGGCCCGGCAGTACGGCCAGCGACAGACCGGCGTCGTGCAGCGCCCAGGAGAGTCTGCGCAGCCGCTCACCGGCCATCCGCGGCCCCGGCGCGACCAGCACCAGGTCCGCGCCGTACTCGCGTACCGCGTCCAGCACCGCACGTGAGTCCAGGCTCGGCCGGGGCGGCGGCACCGAGGCCAGCCGCGCCGCGACCGGGGCGCCGCATTCGAGGTTGGCCAGGCCCACCGGGACCACGCCGACCACCACGTACTCATGGTCGGTACGGGCGGCCAGATGGCCCACCACATGGTCGGCGGCGCTCGGCTCGCCGATCACCAGCACCTGTCGTACGGCGTGGGCCTCACGCCGCGAGCCGAGCAAGTGACGGTACGTCAGCTTCCGGCAGGCGGCGGTGAGGAGCAGTCCCGGCACCAGCGCGAGCAGCGCCAGGAACGGTTCCGAGTCCTCGCCGAGCAGCGTGCGGGCCACGGCCAGCACGCCCAGCAGGATCAGCCAGTCGTAGAGCACCGGGCGCGCCGCCCGGGACTCGCCCAGCGACCGCACGGCATAGCGGTGCATAGCGGTGCCGTCCGGTCTGTACACACAGCCATGAGACCGCCGCCACGCCGGCGCACAGCAGTGGTCTCGGTTGCAGGGTGGCCTGGAACACCAGCCACACCGGCACGCCGATCCCGGCCGCGTCGGCCAGTAGGGCTACGGGTAGATACCACCGCGCCTTGTCACTCAGTCCGCGGGGAGCGGCCGGCCGGGACTGACCCTGCCTACCGCTCCCCCCGGTGATGGAATCAAGCACTCCGTTATCGGATACACCGACACGCCGCATGGACCCCCCTGGCACATCGCGACAGATTGGGCGCACATGCCACTTCCCCAAGCAGCTGTGCACCGTAATAACCCGGAACGTTAAGCCAAACAGGTGTACGTTCGCTACGGTTTACGAATATTCGGTAGCCAGTTGTCCGGATGTTCACATGAAGCCGGATCCGATCACCTACGATCACCGCGTCCCGCAGGGTAACAGGACAACTTCTGTGCTCCCGGCGACGCCCGCGCCGCCGGGTGCCGGTCATCCTCGCAGGCCGGGGGCGGTCGAGCCGCTGCCACAGGCGGAGTTGCTGATCGGGCCGCCCCGGCGCTCCGGTCCGCGCTCCGGCGTGCGCCGCCCGGCGGAGGCCGGTCGGAACCGCTCACCGGCCGTCACGTCGCGCCCTGCCCGCAGCGCGCGACGTGACGGGGGGTGTTCCCCCCGGCGTATACGAACTTCCCGGGTGAAATGGCCGGTTTGCGGCTGTCCGGCGTTCGGTCAGACCGGAAGTCGCGGTTCCTGTCCGGTGCCGGACTCGTCCTTCAGGCCGACCCCGGTGAGCCGCAGTTCGCGGGCCCGGCGCATGAGGGCGGTGAGCCGGGCGGCGGCCTCGTCGTAGGAGAGCCCCAGCGGCGGGCGGATGTTCGACAGGCAGTTGCGGTCGGCGTCCGTCGTACGTCCCGGCTCGGGCCGGTAGGTCAGATACGCGCCCAGCGAGTCCGCCGCCGACATGCCCGGCCGTTCGCCGATGAGGACGACCACCATGGCGGCCCCCAGAGCGGCCGCGATGTCGTCGCCGAGGGCGACCCGGGCCTGTTCGGCCAGCACCACCGGGGCGATGCGCCAGCCCGGCAGCAGGGAGACGGCCCGCCGGAGCACGGCGGCGGCGTGGTCGTGGACGGCGCGGCTGGACAGGCCGTCGGCGATGACCAGGACGAGGTCCCAGTCGCCGCGCGTCAGCCCCGCCCGGGCGGCCGGATCCAGTCGCCGCCCCAGGTCGGGCCGCTGGAGGTAGGTGAACCGGTCGGCGGCGGCGCTGCGCACCCGTACCGTCGGCACGCCGGTGAGCGCGGCGGCGACGGCGTCGGCGTCGAAGGGGGAGTGGACCGCGTCACGGGCGGCGGCATGGGCGGCCTGGAGCTCCAGGCGGTGCCGGGTGGGCAGCGCCGCCCCGGCCCGGCCGAGGCCGATCCGGGCCTGGGTGTGGCGGCGCAGCGACGCCCACAGCGCGCTGTCGGCCGGGGCGGTCCCGCCGGCCGGGGCGGTGGTCCCGTCGCTCGCCGGCGCCGGCGAGGGTTCCTGCGCCGCTTCCCGCGCCGGAACGGGAACCGGATGGCGTGCCGTCATGCCGCCGCCCCCTGAACCGCCGGGCCGGCGATCGCGGTCAGCGGATGGGCGGCGCCGGCCAGGTCGCGGATCCCGCCGCGTTCGTCGAGCAGCCCGATCCGTTCCAGCCACGCCTCGAACTCCGGCGCCGGGCGCAGACCCAGCACCTCGCGCAGGTACAACGCGTCGTGGTAGGACGCCGACTGGTAGTTGAGCATGATGTCGTCCCCGCCCGGTGTGCAGATCACGAAGGACGCCCCGGCCACGCCCAGCATGGTCAGCATGGTCGCGATGTCGTCGTCGTCGGCGTCGGCGTGGTTGGTGTAGCAGATGTCCAGCCCCATCGGCAGGCCGAGCAGCTTGCCGCAGAAGTGGTCCTCCAGGGCGGCCCGCAGGATCTGCCGGCCGTCGTAGAGGTACTCCGGGCCGATGAACCCGACCACGGTGTTGACCAGCAGCGGGTCGTAGCGCCGGGCGACCGCGTAGGCCCGGGCCTCCACCGTCTGCTGGTCGACGCCGTGGTGCGCGCCGGCCGACAGGGCGCTGCCCTGGCCGGTCTCGAAGTACAGGGCGTTGCCGCCGACGGTGCCCCGGCGCAGGGCGGCGGCGGCCTCGTACGCCTCGTCCAGCAGACCGAGTGTCACGCCGAAGGAGGCGTTGGCGGCCTGGGTGCCCGCGATCGACTGGAAGACCAGGTCGACGGGGGCTCCGGCGGCCATCAGGTCGATGCTGGTGGTGACATGGCACAGCACGCAGGACTGGGTCGGGATGGCGTGGCGCTGGATCACCCCGTCGAGCAGTTCCAGCAGATCGCGTACGGCCCTGGGGCTGTCGGTCGCCGGGTTGATGCCGATGACGGCGTCGCCGGAGCCGAGCAGCAGCCCGTCGAGGAGGGCCGCGGCCACGCCCGCCGGGTCGTCGGTGGGGTGGTTGGGCTGAAGGCGGGTCGCCATCCGTCCGGGCAGGCCGATCGTCGACCGGAAGGCGGTGACGACGCTCACCCTGCGGGCGACGGCGACCAGGTCGGCGTTGCCCATGAGTTTGCAGACGGCGGCGGCCATCTCCGGGGTGATCCCGGGGGCGAGCGCGGCCAGTGTCGCGGTGTCGGCGGCGTCCGAGAGCAGCCAGTCGCGGAACCCGCCGACCGTCAGCCCCGCCACCGGCGCGAAGGCGGCGGCGTCGTGGGTGTCGAGGATGAGCCGGGTGACGTCGTCGTCCTCGTACGGAACGAGCGGCTCGGCGAGGAATCGTTCCAGCGGCACCTCGGCCAGGGCCAGCCGTGCGGCCACCCGTTGCTGTGCCGACTCGGCGGCGAGCCCGGCGAGCCGGTCGCCGGAGCGTTCGGGGCTCGCGGCGGCCAGCAGCCGGGCCAGCCCGTCGAAGCGGTGGTGCCGACCGCCGAGGGTCGCGGTGTAGCGGCTCATGGCTGTGGTGCTCCGTTCTGTTCCGTCCCCCGGCCGACGGTAGGAGGGGGCGGGGTGCCTGGTCCACGCGCGGCCGGAGAGTTAACACAGCCGTTCCTTTCCCGGGCGCCGTTGACCTGGAATTAACGCCCTGACGTGCGGAAGGACTCATTTGGACTGCGAGCATTCCGATTCGCAGGACGCAACGTTCAGCGTAGGAAGAAACATGGAGAGGGGCCGTTCATGGCAGTGCACGAGGGCGTGGCCCCCGCGCCGGCAGAGGCGTCCGCGCCGCCGCACCGACTCGCGTCCGGAGCCCTGGGGCTGCCCGGCGTCATCTTCTGCATCGTCACGGGCGCGGCGCCCATGACCGCCATGCTGTTCAACGTGCCGGTGGCCGTCATGGGCTCCGGATACGCCGCGCCCGCCGCGTTCCTGCTGGCCACCGTCGCCCTGACGGTCTTCTCGGTCGGATACATCGCGATGAGCCGCCGGGTCACCTCCGCCGGCGGCTTCTACACCTTCGTCACCCGGGGCCTGGGCCGCATCCCAGGCGTGGGCTCCGGCGTGCTGATCGCGCTCTGCTACATGCTCTTCTCCGCCTCCATCATCGGCGTGATGGGCTACTTCGCGGCGACCAGCGTCGAGGCCTGGACCGGGGTGCGGATCCCGGTCTGGGTGTACATGTTCGCCGGACTCGCCGTGATGTCCGCGCTGGCCTGGTTCCACATCGAGCTGACCACGAAGATCCTGGGCGTCTCCCTGGTGCTGGAGGTGCTCGCCCTGGTCGTCCTCGCCGTCGGGGTGTTCGCCCACGGCGGGGCGCACGGCCTCTCCGCCAAGCCGCTGAACCCCGCCGAGGTCTTCGGCAACGGCAGCGCCGCCCATGTCTTCGGCACCGCGGCCGCCGGAGTGGCCCTGTTCGCCGCCTTCTGGTCCTGGGTCGGCTTCGAGATGGCCCCCAACTACGCCGAGGAGTCCCGCGACCCGCACCGCATCGCCAAGGCGGCCACCTACGGATCGGTGATCGGGCTCGGCGTGCTCTACATGACCGTCTCCTACGCCTTCGTCTCCGGCTGGGGCCTGGACGAGGCCGCGCAGGCGGTCAAGGACCAGTTCGCCGGCAAGTACGACTCGGCCTTCTACCCGCTGGCCGATCTGTACGTCGGCCACTGGCTGGTCGTCACGATGCAGGTGCTGGCCGTCATCAGCCCCTTCGCCTGCGCCATGGCGTTCTACAACACCGGCGCCCGCTACCTGTACTCCCTCGCCCGGGAGGGAGTCGCGCCCGCGCCGCTGGCCCGCACCTCCCGGCACCACAGCCCCGCCGCCGCGTCGATGACCGTCACGGTCCTGGTCGGCCTCATCGTCCTGGGCTTCACCGTGTACGACTCCAGCACCGAGGCGGCCCTGCTCCAACTGGGCACCTGGGCACCGCTGATGGGCGTGCTCGGCATCCTCGGCGTGCAGGCGCTGACCTCGTTCGCGATCATCCGGTACTTCCTCACCACCGCCCGCGACGGCTTCCACTGGTTCACCACCCTGGTCGCGCCGGTCGTCGGGGCCGCGGCCATGATCGGCGCCTGCTACCTGCTCGTCGAGAACCGCGCCGTGCTGGCCGGCGACGGCGAGGTGCCGTTCATCAAGTACCTGCCCTGGGCCATCGCCGTGATGTTCCTGCTCGGCGTCGGCATCGCCCTGTGGCTGCGGGCCCGCCGGCCCGAGCGGTACGCGGCGCTGGGCCACTTCGGACACACGGACCCGGTGGACGCGGTGAGCTGAGCTCCACCGCCGGGGGCGGGCGCCGGGGCGTCGGCCCCCGGCGCCCGCCCTTACCCTTGTCCCTTGTGTCCACTCTGCAAGCCGCCCTCTCCGACCTCCTCGACGGACTGCCCCCGGGCCGCGCCGTCCAGGCCGTCGACCGGCTGATCGCCACGTACCGGGGCCGTACCGCCACCGGCGCCAAGTCGCCCATCCTGCGCGACCGCTCCGACGTCGCCGCCTACGCGGCCTACCGGATGCCCGCCACCCACGCCGCCGTACGGGCCGCGCTCGGCGAGTTCCGTGACCGGGCCGGCGACTGGACCCCCGCCACCCATCTCGACGTCGGCGGCGGCACCGGGGCCGCGACCTGGGCGGTGGCCGACACCTGGCCGGACGCCGGGCACTCCAGCACCGTCCTGGACTGGTCGGAAGCCGCACTCGCCCTGGGCCGCGAGCTGGCCGCCGGCGCGGCGTCGGCGTCCGTACGGGAGGCCGACTGGCGCAAGGCCCCGCTCGGCGGCGGCTCGGCGGCCCGGCTGCCCGAGGCCGACCTCGTCACCGTCTCCTACGTCATCGGCGAACTGTCCGACGCCGACCGCACCGCCGTCGTCGCCGAGGCCGCCCGCGCCGCCCGGGGCGCCGTGCTGGTCGTCGAACCCGGCACCCCCGACGGCTACGCCCGCGTCCTGGCCGCCCGCGACCAGCTCATCGCCGCCGGGTACACCGTCCTGGCCCCCTGCCCGCACGACGGCGCCTGCCCCGTCCAGGCCCCCGACTGGTGCCACTTCGCCGCCCGGGTCCAGCGCACCTCCCTGCACCGCCAGGTCAAGGGCGGCTCGCTGCCGTACGAGGACGAGAAGTTCAGCTACGTCGCCGCCGCGCGCCTTCCGGCGGTGCCGGCCGCCGCCCGCGTCGTACGGCACCCCCAGATCCGCAAGGGCCAGGTCCTGCTCGACCTGTGCACGGTGCGGGACGGCCTGGTCCGGCGGACGGTCACCAAACGGCACGGCGAGGCGTACCGCGCCGCCCGCGACGCGGACTGGGGAGACGCCTGGGAGTGAGCGGGCGGGCGCGGCGGCCCGCCCGTCACAGCCAGCCGAAGCGGCGGAAGACGCGGTAGGCGGTGAAGGACAGGGACGCGGTGACCACCAGCATCAGCGGGTAGCCGTAGGTCCAGCCCAGCTCGGGCATGTGCGCGAAGTTCATCCCGTAGAACCCGGCGATCATCGTGGGCACGGCCAGGATGGCGGCGCCCGCGCTGATCCGGCGCATGTCGACGTTCTGCTGCACGGCGAGCTGGCTGAGGTTGGCGGCGAGCAGACCGTCGACGAGTTCGCTGTAACCGGCCAGCCGCTCCCGTACCTGGGTGAGGTGGTCGTGGACGTCCCGCAGATAGCGCGCGACCTCCGGGCGGACACAGGGCAGCGGCTCCTCGGCCAGCCGCTGGAGAGGCCGGGCCATGGGCTGCACGGCCCGCTTGAACTCGATCAGCTCGCGCTTGAGCTGGTAGATGCGCTCCGCGTCGTCGCCGTGCCCGGCCGAGAAGACATCGGCTTCGAGCTGCTCGACATCGAGTTCGACGGCGTCCGCGACATCGACGTAGTCGTCGACCACCTGGTCGGCTATGGCGTGCATGACGGCCGTCGGCCCCTGCGCGAGCACCTCGGGCTGGGCCTCCAGCGCCCGCCGCACCCGGCTGAGGCCGGGCGCGCTGCCGTGCCGCACCACCACGACGAAGTCCGGGCCGACGAACATCATGATCTCGCCGGTGTCGACGACGTCGCTGGTCGCGGTGAGCCGCTCGTGCTCGACGAAGACGATGGTCTTCAGGACCAGGAACAGCGTGTCGCCGTAGGCCTCCAGCTTGGGCCGCTGATGGGCGTGGATCGCGTCCTCGACGGCCAGCGGGTGCAGGGCGAAGGCGTCCGCGACCTCCGCCAGATGCTCGATGTCGGGCTGGTACAGGCCGATCCAGGCGAAGCTGCCCGGCCGTTCACGGGTCGCCTTCATCACCTCGCGCAGCGACAGGGTGGCCTGCCGCACCCCGTCCTCGTACAGGGCGCAGTCCACCACGACGTCGTCGGTGCACCTGCGCGGCGGTGGGGTGACGGCGCCGGCCTCCTCCTTGACCGGCCGGCGGCCCCGCAGCACTCCGGCCCGCATCCACTCTCGTCCCGCCATCGTGCTGCTCCTCATTACCTTCATACCGCTCACGCTGTTCATGCCGTTCACCCCGATCACGCCGTCCGCCCTTCGAGCACGGCCATCGCCGCATTGTGCCCGGGAATTCCGCTGACGCCGCCACCGCGCACGGCGCCCGCCCCGCAGACAAGGACGTTCGCACGGGTGGTTTCGACTCCCCAGCGCCCGGTGCCGGCGTCCGCGTACGGGAAGGACAGGTCCCGGTGGAAGATATGGCCACCGGGCAGCCCCACCTCCCGCTCCAGGTCGGCCGGGGTCTTCGCCTCCACGCACGGGCGGCCGTCGGCGTCGGTGGCCAGGCAGCCGGAGAGCGGCTCGGCGAGCACCGCGTCCAGCTGGGCGAGGGTCGCCTCCACCAGGGCGTCCTTGGCGCCGGAGAGCCGGGCCGGGGCGTGCAGCCCGAACAGGGTGAGCGTGTGCATGCCCCGCTCGGCCAGTTCGGGGGCCAGGATCGACGGGTCGGTCAGGCTGTGGCAGTAGATCTCCGACGGCGGCGCCGTGGGGACGGCCCCGGCTGCGGCCTGTTCGTAGGCGCTCTGCAACTGGCCGTACCCCTCGGCGATATGGAACGTCCCGGCGAACGCCTCACGCGGGTCCACCGCCGTGTCGCGCAGCCGGGGCAGCCTGTCCAGCAGCATGTTGACCTTGAGCTGCGCGCCCTCAGGCTTCGGCGGCGCCGGATCGCCCAGCAGCCCGGCCAGGGTGTGCGGCGCGGCGTTGACCAGCACATGCCGGGCCCCCACCGTGCCGCCGTCGTAGGTGACCTCGGCCCGTACCCCGTCCGTGACGACCCCCGTCACCTCGGCACCGGTGATGATCTCGGCGCCCGCCGCCCGCGCCGCGTCGGCCAGCGCGTCGGTGAGCGCGCCCATACCGCCGACGGGCACGTCCCAGTCGCCGGTGCCGCCGCCGATCACGTGGTAGAGGAAGCAGCGGTTCTGCAGCAGGGACGGATCATGGGCATGGGTGAAGGTGCCGATCAGCGCGTCGGTGAGCACCACACCCCGCACGAGGTCGTCGTCGAAGAGCGCCTCCACCGTCTCGCCCAGCGGCCGTTCGAACAGCGCCGACCAGGCGTCGCCGTCGTCCACGATCCGCTCCAGCTCCGCCCGGGACGGCAACGGCCCGGTCAGGGTGGGGAAGACCCGTTCGGCGACCCGCTGCGTCATCGCGTAGAAGCGCTGCCAGGCCTCGAAGTCCCGGTCCGAGCCGGTGACCCGGACAAAGCTCTCCCGGGTGCGCGCGGCGGACCCGGAGTCGACCAGCAGCCCGCCGTCCCCCTTCGGGGTGTATGAGGAGATCCGGCGCCGCCGGGTGGCGAACCGCAGTCCCAGGTCGCTCACGATCCGCCGCGGCAGCAGGCTCACCAGGTACGAGTACCGGGACAGCCGCGCGTCCACTCCCGCGAACGCGCGCGTCGACACCGCCGCGCCCCCGGTGTGGTCCAGCCGCTCCAGGACCAGGACCGACCGGCCCGCCCGGGCGAGGTACGCGGCGGCGACCAGACCGTTGTGGCCACCACCGACGACAACGGCGTCATACGAGCTGTGAAGTGCCATGTCCTTTCGTACCACGCCCGGGCCGGCGGCCGGTTCGTCCTCAATCGCTAGTCGCGCAGTTCCAGCGTGCAGCACTTCACGCTGCCGCCGGCCTTCTGCAGCTCCGACATGTCCAGCGGCACCGGCTCGTAGCCCCGCTCGCGCAGCGGCCGGACCAGCCCGGTGGCCCCGGCCGGCAGCAGCACATGGTGTCCGTCGCACACCGAGTTCAGCCCGAACGCGGTGGCGTCCGCGCGGGAGGCGATCAGCGCACCGGGGAACAGCCGGGCCAGGACGGCACGGCTGCCGGGGGAGAAGGCGTCGGGGTAGTACATGATCTCGTCGCCGGACAGCACGCACAGCGTCGTGTCGAGGTGGTAGAAGCGGGGGTCGGACAGCTCCAGGCCGATCACGGGACGGCCGAAGTACTCCTGCGCCTCGGCATGGGAGAGCGGGCTGCTGCGGAAGCCCCGGCCGGCCAGGATCCAGTCGGCGGTGATGGCGAAGTCGCCCTCGCCCTCGTTGATGTGCAGGGGGTCGTGGACCTCGGAGAACCCGCGCCCGAGGAACCACTCGCGGTGGGCCGGAGCCTCGGCCCCGCGTTCGGCGTTGGCGAACCGCGAGCCCAGGACCCGGCCGTCCACGACGGTCGCGCCGTTGGCGGCGAAGACCATGTCCGGCAGGCCCGGCAGCGGCTGGAGGATCTCCACGGTGTGCCCGAGCGAGCGGTAGCGGTCGCGCAGGTCCTCCCACTGGAGCAGGGCGAGGGCGGAGTCGACGGGCTTGGCCGGATCCATCCAGGGGTTGATCGAGTAGGTCACGCGGAAATAGGTGGGCGGGCACATGAGATACCGCCGGGGCGTGCACAGGCTCATGACGCACATGGTGGACCCGCGGCCCGCGCATAGGGTGGCGCCATGCCTACGCCTGACGAAGAGTTCGCCGACCTGCTGCCCGGGACGCGCCGCGCGCTGCTGCACCGGATCGCGGCCGGTCAGGCCGCCGGCCGCGCGCCCTCACTGGTGGGTGCCGTCGTACGGGACGGCCGGCCGGTCTGGCACGGGTCCCGTTCGTGCGTGGACGGGCACGCCCCGGACGCGGACACCCAGTACCGGATCGGGTCGATCACCAAGACCTTCGCGGCCGTGCTGGTGATGCGGCTGCGCGACGAGGGCCTCCTCGACCTGGCCGACCCCGTCGAGAGGCACCTCGGCTCCACGGCGGCGGACGGCCTGACCCTCGCCCAGCTCCTCGCCCACACCTCCGGGCTGGCCTCCGAGACCCCCGGCCCGTGGTGGGAGCGTTCGCCCGGCTCGCTCCGCCCCGAACTGGCCGACGTCATCGGCGAGCGCGTCCACCCCGCCGGGCGCCGGTACCACTACTCCAACCCCGGCTTCGCCGTGCTCGGCGCCGTCGTCGAGCGGCTGCGGGGCGTGCCGTGGGGCGAGGCGCTCCGCGCCGAACTGCTGGGTCCGCTGGGCATGTCCCGTACGACGCTGCTGCCGCAGGCCCCGCACGCGGGCGGCTGGGCGGTGCATCCGTACGCGGACGTCATGCAGCCCGAGGTCGTGATCGAGGACACCGGGCACATGGCCCCGGCCGGGCAGTTGTGGTCCACCGCCGCCGACCTGTGCCGCTGGGCGGCCTTCCTCGCCGGGGACGCCGACCCGGAGGTGCTGAGCCGCGACTCGCTCGCCGAGATGCGCCGGCCGGCCGCCCCCGACGGCGAGTACGGCCTCGGGCTCCAGCTGATGCGGGCGCAGGGCCGCTCGCTGGCCGGCCACAGCGGTTCCATGCCGGGGTTCGTGGCCGGTCTGTGGGTCAGCCCCGACGACCGGCTGGCCGGTATCGCCCTCGCCAACGCCACCTCCGGCACCCCGGCCGCCGCCGTCGCCGCCGACCTGCTGCGGATCGTCGCCGACCTCGAACCCACCGTCCCCGCGCCCTGGCGCCCTCTCTCCGACCCCGACCCGGCCCTGCTGGCCCTCACCGGCGCCTGGTTCTGGGGCACCGCCCCGTACACCCTCCGGCTGCGCGCCGGGCGTGACCTCGAACTCGTCCCGGCCGGCGGCCGCGGCCGGGGCTGCCGGCTGCGCGCCGAGCCCGGCGGCACCTGGACCGGCCTGGACGACTACTACGCGGGCGAGACCCTGGTGGCCACCCCCACCCGGCTCGACCTGGGCACCTTCGTCTTCACCCGTACCCCGTACGAGGGGGAGGGCTGGAACCTCACGCGCTGAGCGGGAACTGCCGGCCCAGCTCGGCGAAGAGCGCGGTGTTCATCGCGAACGCCCTTCCGCACTCGTCCACCACGCGCTGCTTCTCCAGGTCGTCGAGCGGCAGCGCGTCCAGCAGGGCCCGGTACTCCCGTTTGAAGGCGGCCGGGTTGGCGATCCCCTCGAAGACGTAGAAGCGGACGCCGTCGCCCTTGTGGGGGAAGCCCCACTGGCGCTCGGCGATGCCCCGGATGACCTGACCGCCGGACAGGTCGCCGAGGTAGCGCGTGTAGTGGTGCGCGACGAAGCCGGCCGGCCAGTCGCGCGCGCCGGCGGCGATCCGGTCGGCGTAGGCGCGGGTGGCGGGCAGGGCGTCGGCGCGCGGGCGCCAGCCGGGGCCGAGGAGGTGGTCCAGGTCGCGTTCGAGCGCGGGCAGCCGCAGGAGTTCGGGCCGCAGGAAGGGCGCGGCGACGGGGTCGCCGGCCAGCCGGCGGCGGTGACCGGCGTCCTCCAGGGCGCGGTAGACGAACCAGAGCTGCTCGGTGTACCGGGCGTAGGCGTCGAGGCCGAGCCGCCCGCCGAGCAGGTCGCTCATGAAGGCCGAGTTCTCGGCCCGGGTGTGCTGGTCCTGACTGGCGGCGCGGATCACGGTGGAGAAGGGTTCGGACGGCGTCATGACGGCATCCTTCCCCGTGTGCCGACAAGTTACCGACGCCAGGTCGGTAAACCGGGCGGCGGAGCGGGCCCCGGGTGGGCACAGCGGACCCACAGGGAGCAGGATGGGGTCCATCATCCGTGAATTCCGCTTACGTCCACCGCGACGTTACGTACTGTGGAACCCGGGTGACCGCAGGCACACGCAGGGGAGAGGGGCAAGGGGCTCGATGGCAGGCAAGAGCAGACTGTCCGACTGGCTGCGCCGCCGTTCGGCGGATCAGGACGGCAGCGACGGAGCGGGCACCGGCAAGCCGTCCGCGCGAAGCCGGCTCCGGGACGAACTGCTGCTGGCCGCCGCCGACGCCGGACTGCCCCTGGCACCGGCCGCCCATCCCTCGGGGGTGTCGGGCTTCCGCTGCTCCTGTGACCGGATCGGCTGTCCGACCCCGGGCATGCACCCGGTCTCGTTCGCCTGGCACACCCAGGCCAGTACCGACCGCCCCACGGTCGAACAGTGGCTGCGCACCCAGCCGCTGGCCAACTTCATCACCGCCACCGGCCGCAACCACGACGTGCTCGACGTCCCCGCGGAGGCCGGGCGGATCGCCCTGGAGCGGCTGGCCGCCGAGGGCGCCGTGGTCGGGCCGGTCGCCCTGTCCGACGACCGGATGCTGTTCTTCACCGGCACCCGCGCCACCGCCGACGAGGACGAGTGGTGGCCCTGCGAGCTGGACTGCCATCCCGAGACGGCCGACGAGCACCCGGGCCTGCGCTGGCACTGCCGGGGCAGCTATGTGCTGGTGCCGCCCTCGCGGCTGCCGTCGGGCTCCGCCGTGGAGTGGCTGCCGGGGCGCGGCCCGGAGCGTGCGCTGCCCGATCCGCTGCCGCTGCTGGAGGTCCTCACCGACGCGTGCGCCCAGGTCGAGCCCGAGCCGGAGAACGTGGGCTGGCTCTGAGGGCCGTACGTACGGAATCGCCCGTAGGGAGCCGTAGGGAAGGCCGCTGCGGGAGTGGAGGGAGTGGCGGCAGAGCGCCGGGGAGTGGCGTCACTCGCCCTTCGCCGAGATCAGGCCGACCACCCGGCTCAGGACCGTCACCTTGCCGCCGTCCGCCTTGGCAGGCACCGTCGCGGCCTGTTCACCGAGCCGTACATAGGTGACAGCGGTCTTCACGGTGCCGGTCATCAGCGCCTTGGTGTCCTCGTCGACCGCGGGCGCCACCCCGGGCCGCAGCGACGTGGCGCGGGTGGTGTGGTGGGAGGCGAAGAAGACCAGCGCGCCGCCGTCCTTCAGCCGCAGCGCGACCGGCGGGTACTCACGGTCCTTGACGGGCTGGTCGGCGTACTGGAGGGCGAGGGTCGCCGTACGGGAGTTGGCGGCGCGGGTGCTGCGCAGTTTGGACGTCGCGGGCCCGGCGGCGAAGACGGCGCCGCCCGCCGAACCGTCGGAACCGGTGGAGCCGTCGCGCAGGTAGTCCGTGTACCGCGCGCTCAACCGGTCGGGCCGGACCAGCAGATCCGGCGCCGCGGCCGGCACGGTCTCGGCGTAGCCGTCGCCGTCCCGGGCGAACTCCAGGTCGTCCGAGTCGCCGTACACCCCGATGTTGGAGGCCTTCCAGGGCTCGGCCGAGCTGCCGCGCCGGAAGACCAGCAACCAGCGGCCGTTCTCGGTCTTGTTGCTCACCGCGTCGGCGACGAACCACTTGGGCCAGCCGCGTTGACGGGGTATCAGAAAGTGGGCGTCGGTGAGCTCGATCGGCTTGTACGAGGGGTTGCCGTCAGGGTTGTTGGCGTGTTTCGCCTTGAGACCGGCCACGTCGGTCAGCCCGAGTGCGCCGGTCTCGATGGTGGCCATCAGCTCCGGGTCGAAGTTCTTGTTGGCCTTGTTGTTGGTGCGGGCGAACCCGGACAGGACCCGGGCGGCCTCAGCCTTCCTCACGGACGGAACGAGCGCCTGTTCCCCGTGCACCGTCACGCACCCCGTCATGGCCGGCGCCATCAGTGTCAGCAGGGCGAGAGCTGGCAGAAACGGCGGCCTGCGGGTCATCGGACGTGCGCTCCTTCGGGGCTGCTGCGGCGGCACTGGCGGCACTCGGCGCGGCAACCCTACCGGGGGCGAGGAACAGGAACATCGTCGGTACGAGATACAGCGCCCAGACCGTGACCTGGAGCCAGGTCGGGTCCGGCTGGAAGTTGAACACGCCCTTCAGCAGCGTCCCGTACCAGCTGTCGACGGGGATCTGCTCGCTGATGTCGAAGGCGCGCGCGGCGAGCCCCGGCAGCCAGCCGGCCTCCTGGAGATCGTGGAAGCCGTACGCCAGCACACCGGCCGCGACGACCACCAGCATGGCCCCGGTCCAGGTGAAGAACCTGGCCAGATTGATGCGCACCGCGCCCCGGTAGAACAGCCAGCCCAGCACGACCGCGGTCAGCAGCCCCAGGCCCGCCCCGACCACCGGGCGGTAGCCGTCGTCGGTGGCCTGCACCGCCGTCCAGATGAACAGCGAGGTCTCCAGGCCCTCACGGCCCACCGCCAGAAAGGCGGTGACGACCAGCGCGCCGGTGCCCATGGCGATCGCCGCGTCCAGCTTGCCGTGCAGCTCGGCCCTCAGATGCCGCGCGGTACGCCGCATCCAGAACACCATCCAGGTCACCAGACCGACCGCGATGACCGACAGCGAACCGCCGAGCGCCTCCTGCGCCTCGAAGGTCAGCTCCTGCGAGCCGAACTGCAGCGCCGCGCCGAAGCCCAGGCTGAGCACGACCGCGGCGCCGACGCCGGTCCACACCGGGGGCAGTTTGTCCCTGCGGTCGGTCTTCACCAGGTAGGCGACCAGGATGCAGACGACCAGGCTGGCCTCCAGGCCCTCCCGCAGACCGATCAGATAGTTGCCGAACACGCCCGGTCACTTCCCTTCGGGGTTGTCGAACAGCGCGCTGCCCCACCAGTCGCCGCTGTCGCGGACGCCCGGCGGCACGGCGAAGACCGCCGAACCCACGTGCTGGATGTACTCGTTGAGCGCGTCGGTCTTCGCCAGCCGCTTCTGCAGCGGGATGAAGCCCGACCGGACGTCGCGCTGGTAGGCGAGGAAGAACAGCCCCGCCTCCAGCCGGCCCAGCCCGTCCGTGCCGTCAGTGAAGGAGTAGCCGCGGCGCAGGATCGTCACGCCGCTGTTGTCCGGGTGCGCGAGCCGGACGTGCGCGTCGGGCTTCATGGCCTTGAAGTTGGGGGTGTCCCGCTCGTGCTTCCTGCCGACCGGGGCGCCCTCGCCCTTGGTGCGGCCGAAGATGTCCTCCTGCTCGCGGAGCGAGGTGCGGTCCCAGGTCTCGATGTGCATCCGGATCCGGCGGGCGACCAGGTACGAGCCGCCGGCCAGCCAGCTCGGGCCGTCCTCCCCGGAGACCCACACATGCTTCTTCTGGGTGGCCCGGTCGGAACCGGCGACATTGTGCGTGCCGTCCTTGAAGCCCATCAGGTTGCGCGGGGTCTGCTCGTCGGGCGTGGTGGAGGAGGTCTTGCCGAAGCCGAGCTGCGACCAGCGGACGGCGACCTTGCCGAAGCCGATACGGGCCAGGTTGCGGATCGCGTGCACCGCGACCTGCGGGTCGTCGGCGCAGGCCTGGACGCACAGGTCGCCGCCGCTGCGCCGGGTGTCGAGCGCGTCACCGGGGAACCTGGGCAGGTCGACCAGCGCCTCGGGCCGGTACTTCTTCAGCCCGAAGCGGTCCTTGCCGTCCTTGTCGAACAGCCCCGGGCCGAAGCCCACGGTGAGGGTGAGCCGGGACGGCTGGAGGCCCAGCGCCTCGCCGGTGTCGTCCGGGGGCGCCTCGGCGAGCCCGCCGACCGCCCCGTCGCCGACCGCCTGGCCCCTGGTCATCCTCGCCGCCGCGGCCGTCCAGTCCTTGAGCAGCTGGACCAGTTCGTCACGGTCGTCGGTGGTGATGTCGAACGCCGCGAAGTGCAGCCGGTCCTGGACCGGCGTCACGATGCCCGCCTGGTGCGTGCCGTGGAAGGCCACCGCGGCCCCGGCCGAGGCCGCGTTCTGGGTGTCGTCGCCGGTCCGCAGCGCGGTGACCGCGCCCCCGGCCGCCGCCGCGCCGAGTACGACGCCGGCGCCGGTCCAGCCGAGCACCGCCCGGCGGGAGGTGGCGGCCGTCGCGGTGGCGGCCTTCCCGGTCGTCTCGTCCGCGCTCTTGCCGGCGCTGTTGTCGGCGCTCTTGTCGGCCTCAGGCTCAGCCATGACCCGTTCTCCCTCTGCTTACTTCGCGACCGCGGCGGCCAGCCGGGACAGCGGCTCGGCGAGCGAGTTGACGGCGTCCGACAGCTTCTTGCTGTCCGACTTGCGCACGGTGTCGTACGAGACGAACCCCGAGGAGCTGCCGGCCTCGCGGTAGGTGTCCAGCAACTTCTTGATCGACGCGAACTGCTTGTCCAGTTCCTTGGTCAGCGCCGCGTCGTTCTCCGACGCGACCGGCTTCAGCAGCTGGTAGGCCTTCTCGGCGCCCTCGACGTTGGCGTAGAAGTCCGACAGGTCGGTGTGGCTGTAGCGGTCCTCCTCACCGGTGACCTTGCCGGTGGCGACCTCGTCGAGCAGCTCCTTGGCGCCGTTGGCCATGCTGGTCGCGGTGATGTCGGCCTTGCCGACCCGGGTCTGCCAGTCCTCCAGGTCGGAGACCAGCTGGTCGGCGAGACTCTTCTCGGTCGAGCCGATCTTCTTGTCCTGCCACAGGGACTTCTCCAGGCGGTGCCAGCCGGTCCACTTCTGGCCGTCCTCAAGACCGTCGGCGCGCACGTCGGTCCTGGGGTCGATGTCGCCGAAGGACTCGGCCACCGGCTCGGTGCGTTCCCAGCCGATCCGCGAGTTCGCGAACTCCGCCTTCGCCGCGGCGAGGTCGCCCTTCTTGATCGCGGCGGCGAACTTCTTCACCGCCGGAAGCGTCTGGTCCGCCTGCGCCTGCACATACGTCCGGTACTGGGCCACGGCCTTGTCCAGGCGCGGATCGGTCTTGACGGCGCCCTTGCCGGTGACGGTGATCTTCTGCCGGATGCCGGTGCCCTTCATGCCGGGCTTGCAGGCGACCTCGTACGTACCGGCCTTGATCACGGAGGTGATGGTCGCCTTGGTGCCCGGGCCGATGTTCTCCCGCTCGGTGACGATCTTGTCGCTCGGCGTGTAGACGTAGACCTCGGTGACCTTCGAGCCCTTGTTGGCGATGGCTATCGTGATCTTGCCGGCGGCGAACTTGGTCTTCGATACCTGGCACTTGCTGTCGGTCGCGGTCACCTTGACGGCGTTGGATCCGGTCGCGTCAGCCTTGTCGGCGCATCCGGTCACGGCGGTGACGGCGACCACGATCCCTGCGGCGGTCACGGCGGACATGCGGGCGGTCGACATGCGGGCTCCAGGCTGCTCGTGCAACAGGACAGATAGGGCAGCCTTCCCTTGGGAAGGCTGCCCTAACCTACATGAGCCTCGTCTAACCCGTCATACCGGGTCGGTCACGGCAGAGTAAGGATTTCTGCCCCCGTGTCGGTCACCACGAGGGTGTGCTCGAACTGCGCGGTGCGCTTGCGGTCCTTGGTGACCACGGTCCATCCGTCGTCCCACATGTCGTAGTCGTGCGTGCCCAGTGTCAGCATGGGCTCGATGGTGAAGGTCATCCCCGGCTTGATCACGGTCGTCGCCCGCGGGTCGTCGTAGTGCGGCACGATCAGCCCGGAGTGGAACGAGGTGTTGATGCCGTGCCCGGTGAAGTCCCGGACCACGCCGTAGCCGAAACGCTTCGCGTACGACTCGATGACCCGGCCGATCACATTGATCTGCCGGCCCGGCCGTACCGCCTTGATCGCCCGGCTGAGCGACTCGCGGGTCCGCTCCACCAGCAGCCGTGACTCCTCGTCGACATCACCGACCGGATAGGTGGCGTTGGTGTCGCCGTGCACCCCGTGGATGTACGCCGTCACGTCGAGGTTGACGATGTCGCCGTCGCGCAGCTCGGTCGAGTCCGGGATGCCGTGGCAGATGACCTCGTTGATCGACGCGCACAGCGACTTGGGAAAGCCCCGGTAGCCCAGGTCCGACGGATAGGCCCGGTGGTCGACCATGTACTCGTGCGCGATCCGGTCCAGCTCGTCCGTGGTCACCCCGGGCGCGATGGCTTTGGCCGCCTCCTCCATGGCCCGCGCGGCGATCCGGGACGCGATCCGCATCTTCTCCACCGTCTCGGCGTCCTGCACCTCCGGCCCGGTGTAGGGGGTCGGGGCCGGCCGGCCGACGTACTCCGGGCGGGGGATCGAGGCGGGGACGGATCGGGTCGGCGAAAGCCTCCCGGGCACGAGGACTGACATGTCAGCGAGTGTATCCACGGCCCGCCGGGCACTATGAAGCCATGTCGTTCTTCAAGCGGGTACGCAAGCCGGAGGGAAAGCCGGGCGAATGGTTCTACTGCCTTGAGCACAAGAAGGTGGAGGAGGGCCCCGACTGCCCCGCCAAGGACCGCTTCGGTCCTTACGCCACCCGGGGCGAGGCCGAGCACGCCATGGCGACCGCCGCCGCGCGCAACGAGCAGTGGGAGAAGGACCCCCGCTGGCACGACCGGTCACCGGAGGAGGACGGGAACCAGGGCTGAGACCGCCCGCGTTCACCGTTCGCCTTTCACCGGGCCGCCTGTCCCGCCGCCCCGCTGTCCTCGCGCGCCGGACCGCCGCCCGTGCCGGCCGTCCCCTCCCGCGCGTCGTACGCCATCAGCGTCGGCAGGCACACGGCCAGCACCCCCACCGCGGCCACGCACGCCAGACCGCCGGACCAGACGGCGGTACGGACGCCGGTCAGCGCGGCCGTACCGCCGGCCCGGACCTGACCGAGCTGCGGACCCACGGAGAACGAGAGCAGCTCGATGCCGGCCAGACGGCCGCGCAGGTCGTCCGGGATGGTCTGGTTCCAGATGGTGGAGCGGAAGATGCCGCTGATCATGTCGCAGCCACCGGCCACGGCGAGGAAGAGCAGCACCAGCCACACGTCGCGCATCCAGCCGGCGACGGCCATGGCCGCGCCCCAGGAGAGCGCGGCGAAGACGATCAGACGGCCGTGGCGGTGGATGTGCGAGGTCCAGCCGCTGGTCAGGCTCACCACGAGCGAACCGACGGTGCCCGCCGCGTACATCAGCCCCAGGGACCAGGGGGCGTCCAGTTCGTCGGCGAGGAAGGGAAAGACCGCGGTGGGGTACGCGAAGAACATCGCGGCCAGATCGATGGCGTACGTGCCCAGCAACTCCTTGCGGCCCCAGGCGTAGCGCGCGCCCTCCCCGATGCTGCGCAGCGACGGCTTTTCGGCGTCGTGCGCGGCGGGCGAGGGCCGCAGCCCCAGCCCGAGGGCGACCGAGACCGCGAAGGACACCGCGTCCAGGGCGTACGCCCAGGCCGGACCGGCGAACGCGATCAGCACCCCGGCCAGCGAGGGCCCGGCGATCGCCCCGACCTGCCAGCGCAGCGCGTTGAGCGCGGCCGCCGCGCCGAGCTGCTCATGGGGGACGATACGCGGCACGATCGCGTCGAGCGCGGGACGCTGCAGCCCGGTGAGGGCGCTGGTCAGGGCGGCGACGACATAGAGCGGCCAGACGGCGGGGCTCGGCAGCAGCGTGTTGGCCAGCAGCAGCACCGACAGCACCCCGAGAGCGGCCTCGGTCCACAGGATCAGCCTCCGCCGGTCCATGGCGTCCGCGAGCGCGCCCCCGTACAGCCCGAAGACCACCAGCGGCACCAGCTCCACCACCCCGACCGCCCCGACGGCCAGCGCCGAGCCGGTGAGTTCCTTGAGCTGGACCGGAACCGCGACGAAGGTCAGGAAGCTGCCGAAGATCGTCACGACCCCGGCCAGCCACATCAGCCGGAAGTCGCGCGAGGAGCGCCAGGGAGCGAGGTCGGGCAGCAGTCGGGGCACGCTGCCCGATGCTCCGCGCGCGGCCCCACCCCCGGCAACCGGTTTTCCCCCAACCTCCGGCCCGCGCCCCGGCGACCGGCCGAGAGGTCAGCATCACATCACGGCGGGGAAGCGATCAGGGCAGGTGGCTGGCAGGATCACGCTATGACTACCGCTGACAACGCACCCGCCGCCACCCCCGCCAAGGCCCCCGCGAAGGACCCCTGGGACCTGCCCGACGTATCCGGCCTCGTCGTCGGCGTGCTCGGTGGCACCGGTCCGCAGGGCCGGGGCCTGGCGTACCGGCTGGCCAAGGCCGGCCAGCAGGTGATCATCGGCTCGCGCGCCGCCGACCGCGCCCAGGCCACGGCCGCCGAACTGGGCCTGGGCGTCCAGGGAGCGGACAACGCCGAGACCGCCCGGCGCAGCGACATCGTGATCGTGGCGGTGCCGTGGGACGGGCACGCCAAGACCCTGGAGTCGCTGCGCGAGGAACTGGCCGGGAAGCTGGTCGTGGACTGCGTCAACCCGCTCGGTTTCGACAAGAAGGGCGCGTACGCGCTCAAGGTCGAGGAGGGCAGCGCCGCCGAGCAGGCCGCCGCCATCCTCACCGGGTCGCGGGTCACCGCCGCCTTCCACCACCTGTCCGCGGTGACCCTGGAGGACCCGGCCGTCGAGGAGATCAACACCGACGTCCTCGTGCTCGGCGAGACCCGCGCCGACACCGACACCGTGCAGGCCCTGGCCAACCGCATCCCCGGCATCCGCGGCGTCTTCGCCGGCCGGCTGCGCGGCGCCCACCAGGTCGAGGCCCTGGTCGCCAACCTGATCTCCGTGAACCGCCGTTACAAGGCCCACGCCGGGCTGCGCGTCACCGACCTCTGACGGCGCCGGGCATGGGGGACAATGGCAGCGTCCGTACGTGATCCGACAGGAGCCGCCCCCCATGCCCCGCCTCGCCCTCTACGCCCTCGTCGTCTGCGTCCTGGCGGTGGCCGCCGCGGTCGTCTCCTTCGTCCAGGGCAGCTGGCTGGGCATCCTGTGGATCCTCGTCGCGGGCCTGTCCAGCAACATGTGCTGGTACTACGTGCGCGCGCACCGGTCCCGGTCCGGGCTCAGCCGTTGAGGTAGCGCGTGCACAGGTCGGGGTCGCCCTGCCAGAAGCGGAACCACGCCTGCCCGCAGTAGGTGAACGCCTCGTCCACCCCGAAGGTCCGCATGATCGCGTCCACCGCGCCGAAGAACGCGCTGTTCACCTCGGGGATCCACAGGCAGCCGAACACCGCCAGCAGCCCGAACTGGGCGAACGGCTCCACCTGACGGCGGAAGCTGTACGACAGCCACGGCTCGACGATCCCGTACCCGTCCAGCCCCGGGACCGGCAGCAGGTTGAGGATCGCCGCCGTCACCTGGAGCATCGCCAGGAACGCCAGCGCCGCGAGGAACGGCCCCGGCACGGTGTCCAGCGCCCCCAGCGCGAACGGGGTCAGCAGTGCCACCGCGCACGCCACGTTCACCAGTGGCCCCGCCGCCGAGATCAGGCTGTGCTTCCAGCGCCCCTGGATCCGTCCGCGCTCGATGAACACCGCGCCGCCCGGCAGCCCGATCCCGCCCAGGATCACGAAGACCACCGGCAGCACGATGCTGAGCACCGCGTGGGTGTACTTCAGAGGATTGAGCGTGAGGTAGCCCTTCGCGCCGATCGTGATGTCCCCGCCGTGCAGGGCGGTGCGGGCGTGCGCGTACTCGTGCAGGCACAGCGACACCACCCAGCCGGTCACGACGAACAGGAACACCGCGAAGCCCGTACTCACCGAGAAGCCCGTCCACACACCCCAGCCGGACACCCCCATGACCGCCACCAGCCCGAGAAAGATCGGGCTGATACGGCGGTCACTGCTCGTTGCCGCAGTCGTCATTCTCGCGGGGCTCCTCTGGGGGTCGTACGGCGTGCGGGGCACCCGGCGTGCTCGCTCACGGCCCTGGCCGCCCGATCATGCCAACGTTCCGGGCACAACGCGAGTGCCCGGGGTTCAGCCGATCCGGCGAGCGGGGTGCGGGGAGTAGGCAGAATGGTGCCGTGCGCTACAGCATTCTGGGAACGACGCAGGCCCACCGCGACGACGGCACCACGGTGCCGCTGTCCGGCGCCCGGCTGCGCGCACTGCTCGCGGCGCTGGCACTGAGCCCCGGGCGGACGCGGACGACCGACGGACTGATCGACGAGGTGTGGGAGGCCGAGCCGCCCGCCGACGCGCCCGCGGCCCTGCAGGCGCTGGTCGGGCGGCTGCGGCGGGCGATCGGGCGCGAGGCGATCGGCTCGGTGGACGGCGGGTACCGGCTGAGCGCGAGCCCCGAGGCGGTCGACGCCCACCGCTTCGAGCGGCTGGTCGACGAGGGCGGCCGGGCCCTGACCGACCAGGACCCGGCGAAGGCGGCCGCCGTCCTGGACGACGCGCTGGCGCTGTGGCGCGGCCCCGCCCTGGCGGACCTGCCGGACCGGGCGGCCGTGGCCCCCCGCTACGACGCGCTGCGGCTGACCGCCCAGCGGCTGCGGCTCACCGCCGATCTGGCCCTCGGCCGGGCCGAGCAGGCGCTGCCCGGGCTGGCCGAACTGGCCACCGCGCACCCGCTGAACGAGCCGCTGCGGGCGCTGCACATCCGGGCCCTGCGCGCCGCAGGCCGGCCGGCGGACGCCCTCGCGGCGTACGAGGAGGTCCGGCGCACCCTCGCCGACCGGCTCGGCACCGACCCGGGCCCCGAACTGCGCTCGCTGCACGCCGAGTTGCTCGCCGGATCCCCACCGCCCGGATCCCCACCGCCCGGGTCCCCACCGCCCGGGTCCCCACCGCCCGGGTCCCCACTGCCCGGCTCCCCGCTCGCCGGGTCTCCGCCCGCCGCACCCAGGACCGCTGACCCCGCCGCGCCGGGTCCGGGGGACGTGCCGGTGCCGGCCGCCCGCCGGACCGGCAACGCCCGCGCCCGCCTGACCAGCTTCGTGGGCCGTGAGAGCGACCTCGCCGCGCTCCGCGCCGACCTGGCGACCGCCAGGCTGGTCACGCTCACCGGCCCCGGCGGCACCGGCAAGACCCGGCTGTCGCAGGAGGCCGGCGACCTGGTCGCGGACCGCTGGGACGACGGCGTGTGGTTCGCCGAACTGGCCCCCGTGGAGGATCCCCGCAACGTCCCGGAGACCGTGCTCAACGCCCTGGGGCTGCGCGAGACGCTGCTGCACGGCGGCTCGGCGGCCGAAGCCGTCCTGGCGGCTGACAACCGGGCCAAGGACGCCTCGCTCAAGCTTGCCGAGCACTGCGCCGGGCGCCGGCTGCTGCTCGTACTGGACAACTGCGAGCACGTCATCGACGCCGCCGCCGCGCTGGCCGAGACCCTGCTCGCGTACTGCCCCGGCGTGACGGTGCTGGCCACCAGCCGCGAACCGCTCGGCATACCGGGGGAGGCCGTGCGCCCCCTGGACCCGCTGCCGCAGCCGCCCGCGCTGCGCCTGCTCGCCGACCGGGGGGCCGCGGCCCGCCCCGGCTTCACCCCCGACGAGGACCCCCAGGCCTGCGCCGAACTGTGCCGCCGCCTGGACGGGCTGCCGCTGGCCATCGAACTGGCCGCCGCCCGGCTGCGCGGACTGACCCCACGTCAGCTCGCGGACCGCCTCGACGACCGCTTCCGGATCCTCAACGCGGGCAGCCGCACCGTACTTCCGCGCCAGCAGACCCTGCGCGCGGTCGTCGACTGGAGCTGGGACCTGCTGGAGTCCGACGAGCGGGTCCTGCTGCGCCGCCTCGCGGTCTTCGCGGGCGGCTGGACCCTCGAATCCGCCGAGGAGGTCTGCGCGGGGGACGGCCTGGAGGGACCGGACGCCGCCGACACCGCCGCACTCCTCGGCTCACTCATCGACAAGTCCCTCGTCCTGGCCGACCTCACCGAGGACGGCGCCCGCTACCGCATGCTGGAGACCATCGCCGAGTACGCCGCCGAACGCCTCGCCGAGTCCGGAGAGCGGGCCGCCGTCGAACGCCGCCACACCGTCCACTTCCGCGAGTACATCCGCACCGCCGACCCCCTGCTGCGCGGCCCCGAGCAATTGGACTGGCTGGACCGCCTGGAGCGCGAGCACGACAACCTGCGCGCCGCGCTGCGCCGGGCGGTCGACGCCGGGGACGAACACGAGGCACTGGTCCTGACCCTGGGCTGCCTGTGGTTCTGGGAGATGCGCAACTACCGCTCCGAGCTGCGCGCGTGGCCCGAGGCGGTGGCGGCGATGAGCGACGCCGACGTCTTCGCGGCGTCCGAGCCGGCCGTACCGCTGGACCACGGCCCCCTCGACCGGCCGCCACCGCTGGCCCCGCTCCAGCTGCGGGAGGCCCGGCGCTGGGCGCGGCTCGCGGTCTATCTCGGCCACGAGGGCGACATGGATTTCTGGAACAACGCGGAGGGGGCCGCGCTCGGCAAGGCCTTCGTGGCCGCCTATCCGCCGGAACTGCCGCAGTCCAGCGTCCGGCCGGGACTGCTGCGGCCCTTCGCGTGCTTCATGAGCGGCGACTTCAACCGGCTGCGCGACCTGGCCGACGAGACGGTGGAGAGCTGCCGCCGCCACGGCCGCGTATGGGAGCTGGCGTTCATCCTCCAGCTGCGCGCCAAGGTCATGAACGACGTCGCCGACGACATCGGACCCTCGATGAACGACCTGCGCGAGAGCCGCGCCCTGTTCGAGCAGGTCGGCGACGACTGGGGCGTGGCCGAATGCCTCGCCGGCGAGGCCGAGACCGCCACGGGCCTGGGCAACTGGGCCCGGTCCGCCGAGTGCTGCCGCGAGGCGATCGTCCTGGCCCGCCGGCTGGGCTCGTACCAGCAGGTGCCGATGCTGAACATCCGGCTCGGCGACTCCCTGGTCAGCAGCGGCCGGACCGAGGAGGGCGAACGCCTGCTGCGGTCCGGCATCGCCGACGCCGAGAGCTTCGGGGTCGGCGGCGACGGCGCCGGCGCCGGCCTCTACGGCCGGGTCCTGCTCACCGGTCTGCTCGGCCAGCGCGGCGAGGTCGTCGAGGCCCGTGCCCTGATGGACGAGGTGCTGGACGCCATGCCGGCGGGCGTGCCCCCGTTCATCGCCGGGCTGCTGCTGGGCATGAAGGGCTGGGTACAGGGCATCGAGGGCGACGCGGTCGGCGGTGTGGCGCTGATCGCCCAGGGCCTCGACCGCCTCCAGGGCCACCCGCTGGCCTCCGTCATCGCACCCCGCCTCGCCGTCCTGCTGCTCCCCGTCGCCATCACCACCCTGGCCCGCCTCCCCGAGGACGCCGGCCAGGGCCCCGGCGCGGACCGGGGCCTCACCCACGACCGCTGTCGCCGCGCCGCCACCCTTCTTGGTGCCCACGTCCGGCTGCGCCCGCTCGTGCTGAGCCCCCACCAGGCGGCCGCCGTCGCCGAGGCCGAGGCCACGCTGCGGGCACGGCTGGGCGACCCGGTGTACGAGGCGGCGCACGCCGAGGGCGGCGCCCTCGACGTCGAGCAGGCCGTGGCGGCGATGCACGACGCCGTCAGGCTTCCGGGCGCAGCCGCAGCACCGTGACCGCGCCGTGCCGCCCGCTGCCCTGCGACACCTCCACCGGCAGCGGCGCGTCGGGTCCGGGCGGCACGGGCAGCGCGGCCAGTTCCGCACGCAGGGCTGCCTCCAGCGGCGCCGTGGTGACCGGCCCGTCGCCCAGGTCCACCACGAGGGCCGGCCCGTCGGTGCCGATCGCCAGGGCGTCCTGGGGGACGCTGTGCCGCAGTTTGAGCCAGTCCCGCCGGCCCGGCCGGTAGCGCTGGGCCCGGCCCTTGACGACCAGTCCCTCGACACCGCCGGCGGCCAGCCCGCTGTACCAGGACTCGGCCTCCGCCCGGTCCGCGGTCATCGGGACGGGCTGCAGCGGCGGTCCGAGCCCGCCCAGCAGCGCGGCCAGGCCGAGCCTGCGCTCCTCGTACGGGCGGCCCCGCCAGTCGAGGCCGTCGCAGGCCAGCAGGTCGAAGGCGGCGTAGTTCGCCGGCGGTGTACGGGCGCCGCGCAGGGCCCGTTTCTGCAGGGCGCCGAAGTCCAGCCTGCCGTTCTGCCAGATCACCAGCTCGCCGTCGAGGACCGTGCCGGGTGGCAGGGCCCCGGCCGCCGCCGCGATCTCCGGGAAGGTCCCGGTGACCATCCGCCCGGACCGGGTCTGCAACCGCACCGGCCCGGTCAGCACCACCAGCCGGTGCCCGTCGAACTTCGGCTCGTACGCGCATCCGCCGGGCAGGTCCCCGGGCTCCGGCAGCCGCTCCACCCGGCGGGCCAGCACGACCTGGACCGGCGGCGGGACCGGGTCGCCGGTCACGGCAGCCTCCCCCGTACGGTGCCCGAGTCCAGCGCGGCCATCAGGTCGCCGTGCTCCGCCACCCGTTCCAGGACGTCCTCCGGGGTGAAGACCAGGTCTGCCGGGCTGCGGCAGGCGGCCACCTCGTCCCAGGTCACCGGCGTCGCCACGCCCGGCCGCTGCCGTACCCGCACGGTGTAGGGGCAGGCCGTGGTCTTGGCCGAGGCGTTCTGCGACCAGTCGATGAGCACCTTGCCCGCCCGCAGGTTCCGGGCCATCGACACCACCACCAGCCCCGGATGCTCGTCCCGCATCCTGGCAGCCAGCGTCCTGGCGTAGCCGGCCGCGCTGCGGGCCGGGGCGGGCACCAGCGGCGCGTACAGATGCAGCCCCTTGCTGCCAGACGTCACCGGATAGGCGGTGAGCCCGTCGTCGTGCAGCATCTGGCGCAGCCGCTCCGCCACCCGGCAGCACACCACCAGATCGGCCCCCTCGCCGGGATCGAGATCCAGCACCAGCCGGTCGTGCGCGTCCCGCCCGCCGTCGGCCGTCCACTGCGGCACATGCACCTCGAAGCCGCCGAGATTGGCCATCGCCACCAGGGTGGCCGTGGAGTCGACGACCACATGCGGCTGCGGGTCGTCCTTGTCGGGCACCTCCTCGGTCCGCACCCACTCCGGCGTGCCGTTCGGCGGCCGCTTGGCGAACCAGGTCTGCCCCTGCGGCCCCTCCGGCGCCCGTACGAACGAGGCCAGCCGTCCCGCCGCGTGCGGGACCATGGCCGCCGCGACCTGGGCGTAGTAGTGCAGCAGTTGCGCCTTGGTGTGGCCGGAGGCGGGGAAGACCACCCGGTCCAGATGGGTCAGTACGATGCGGCGGCCGTCGACCTCCACGGCCTGCCGCTCGGGCGAGGCGGGCATAGTGTGGAAAGTCCCCACGGAGGGACAAAAGTATGCGAAGTATGTGGAAAGGGGCAATCGGCTTCGGGCTGGTGTCCATCCCCGTCAAGCTCTACGCCGCCACCGAGGAGCACGGCGTGGCGCTCCACCAGGTGCACGCCGCCGACGGCGGCCGTATCCGGATGAAGCGGAGCTGCGAGAAGTGCGGCAAGGAAGTCGCCTACGGCGACATCGCCAAGGGCTACGAGGACGACGCCGGCCGCACCGCGGTCCTGACCGACGCGGACCTGGGGCAGCTGCCCCTGCCCAGCAAGAAGCTCATCGACGTGCTGGCCTTCGTCGACGCCGGTGACATCGACCCCTTGACGCTGTCCCGTGCCTACTACGTCGGTGCCGAGGCCGCCGCCGCCAAGCCCTATGTCCTGCTGCGCGAGGCCCTCGTCAAGAGCGGAAAGGCGGCCGTCACCAAGATCGCCCTCCGTACACGTGAGTCCCTGGCGCTGCTGCGGGTGCACGAGGACGTGCTCGTCCTGCACACCATGTACTGGCCCGACGAGATCCGCGGCGTGAGCGGCCTGGCGCCCTCGGACAACGTCACCGTGCGCCCTCAGGAACTCAGGATGGCCGAGTCCCTGATGGACACCCTCTCCGAGGACTTCGACCTCACCGCGCTGCACGACGACTACCAGCACGCGCTGGACGAGCTGGTCGCCGCCCGCCTGGAGGGCGAGCCCGTCCCGGAGACCGCCGGGACCGCCGTCGCCCCCGACAACGTCATCGACCTCATGGCCGCTCTCCAGGCCAGCATCGACGCCCGGTCCGACGACAAGAAGCCGGCTCCGGCCAAGAAGGCCGCCGGGAAGAGTGCCGCCGGGAAGAGCACCGCCGGGAGGGCGCCGGCGAAGAAGGCCGCCGCCAAGAAGACCGCCGCCAAGAAGACGGCGAAGACCGCCGCCCGCAAGAAGGCGGGATAGTGCTCGCTCGGCTTCGGCCCGCGCCCGGCCTCAATCGCCGGGCGCCCGGCCTCAATCGCCGGACGGGCCGAGATCGCGCTCGCGCGCCCAGCGCAGGAACCGGTCCGCGGTCCAGGTGTTGACGACCCGTGCGGCGGGGACGCCGCACTCCTCGGCCCGCGCGCAGCCGTAGATCTGCCAGTCCAGCTGACCGGGGGCGTGCGCGTCGGTGTCGATGGCGAAGAGCAGCCCGGCGTCGACGGCCGCGCGCAGCAACCGCCGGGGCGGATCGAGCCGTTCGGGGCGGCTGTTGATCTCCAGGGCGGTGCCGTAGGCCTCGCAGGCGGCGAAAACCATGTCGGGGTCGAACGCCGACTCGGGCCGCAGCCTGCCCTCGTTACGGCGGCCCTCGCCGCCGGCGACCAGGCGGCCGGTGCAGTGGCCCAGGATGTCGACATGCGGGCTGGCGACGGCGGCGACCATCCGGCGGGTCATCTCGGCGCGCTCCATGCGGAGTTTGGAGTGGACGGAGGCGACCACGACGTCGACCCGCTCCAGCAGCTCCACGCTCTGGTCCAGCGAGCCGTCCGTCAGGATGTCGCACTCGATGCCGGTGAGCAGCCGGAAGGGGGCCAGCCGCTGGTTGAGCGCCGCCACCACGTCCAGCTGTTCCCGGAGCCGGTCGGCGGACAGCCCCCGGGCGACGGTGAGACGGGGGGAGTGGTCGGTGAGGGCGGCCCACTCGTGCCCGAGGTCCCGGGCGGTACGCGCCATGGTCTCGATCGGGCTGCCGCCGTCCGACCAGTCGGAGTGCAGATGGCAGTCGCCGCGCAGTGCCGCCCGCAGGGTGCCGCCGCCCTCCACCGGCGGCCAGCCGGTCTCCGCCGCGGCCTCCAGCTCGGCCAGGTACCTGGGCACCCGGCCGGCCAGGGCCTCCCGTACGACGGCGCCGGTCTTGGGGCCGAGGCCCCTGACCGTCTCCAGCGTCCCGGCCTCGGCCCGCTCCGCCGGCTCCCCGTCCGGCAGGGCGGCGACGGCGTCGGCCGCCGTACGGAAGGCCTTCACCCGGTAGGTCGGGGCGAGGGAGCGTTCCAGCAGGAACGCGATCCGCTCCAGCGCCTGCACCGGCGCGACGGACTCCATGCGTCCAGCGTGCGCGCTGCGCGCGCCGTCCGCGAACCGTGCGGTCCTCGTGCGGGCCCCGTGCCTCCTTCGTGCGTCCTTCGTGCGGGGGCGGGACGGCCCCGCTCCCGCCCCCGGACGGGGACGGGAGCGGCGGCGTGAGGGCCGTCGGGGCGGGTCAGGCCTTCTTGCGGAAGCGCGCCACCGCCAGCGGGGCGGTGATCACGGTGATGCCGACCGCCCAGGCCAGGGTCATCGACACCGAGTGGGCGACGGGGCCGCCGTTGATGAGGTTGCGGCTGGCGTCGGCCAGGTTGGAGAGCGGGTTGACCTTGGTGAACGACTCCAGCCAGCCGGGCATGGTGGTCGGCTTGGTGAAGATCGAGCTTCCGAACTGGAGCGGCATCACGACGATCATGGCGAGTCCCTGGACCGACTGAGGGGTCTTGGCCACCAGGCCGAGCAGGATGAAGATCCACATCAGCGAGGCGCCGAAGACGGTGGACAGCGCGACTGCCGCGAGCAGCCCGAAGACGCTCGTGCTCACATGCATTCCCAGAATGAAGCCCATGGTCAGCAGGATGACGGTGGCGACCAGTGCCCGGCCGACCTCGACCACGATCTTGGCGATCAGCACCGAGGACCGGGCGATCGGCATGGTCCGGAAGCGGTCCATCACCCCGGTCTTGAAGTCGGAGTTGATGCCGGTGCCTACGGCCATCGCGATGTTCATGCCCATCATGGCCATCAGGCCGGGGACCATGTAGTTGACGTACTTGGTCTGGCTGCCTTCCAGGGCGCCCCCGAAGACGTAAACGAACAGCAGGGTGAAGATGATCGGCATCAGCAGGGCGTCGAACATCGACTCCGGGTCCTGCTTGATCTGCAGGACGTTGCGGCGCACCAGCGCGCCGATGTGCCGGAGGTTCGCCCGCATGCTGATCCGGCCCTCGCCGGAGGTGGTCAGGGGAGTGGTGATCACGGCGGCGCTCATGCGACGAGCTCCTTGTCCTCGGTGCGTGCGGTGTCGTCGGCGGAGGCCTTCTGACCGGTGACGGCCAGGAACACCTCGTCCAGGCTGGGCAGATGGGTGCTGATGCCGGCGAGCGCGAAGCCGCGGGCGCCCAGCAGGCCGACCACCTCGGTCAGTTGCTCGTCGCTGACGATCGGCACATTCAGCACGCCGGTCGCGGGGTCCGGGGTCGACCCGGCGAGTACCGCGGCCATGGCGGGCAGTGAGGCGGGGTCCACGGGGCGGACCTGCAGGGTCCGGCCGCCCACCTTGGCCTTCAGCTCGTCCACCCGGCCGGCCGCTATCACCCGGCCCCGGTTGAAGACGGTCAGCTCGTCGGCGAGTTGTTCGGCCTCCTCCATGTACTGGGTGGTGAGCAGTACGGTCGTGCCCTCGGCGACCATGTGCTGGACCTCCGCCCACACCTCGTTGCGGGTGCGCGGGTCCAGGCCGGTCGTGGGCTCGTCCAGATAGAGGACCGCGGGATGTCCGATCATGCTCGCCGCGAGGTCGAGGCGGCGGCGCATACCGCCGGAGTACTCCTGGGCGGGGCGCTTGGCGGCCTCGGTGAGCGAGAAGCGCTCCAGCAGCTCGTCCGAGCGGCGGCGGGCCTCGGTGCGTGAGAGGTCGAGCAGCCGCCCGATCATGTAGAGGTTCTCCCGGCCGGACAGCTTCTCGTCCACCGAGGCGTACTGTCCGGTCAGGCCGATCACCCGGCGCAGTTCGCGGGGCTGGCGCAGGACGTCGTAGCCGGCCACCGTCGCCGTGCCGGCGTCCGGCTGGACCAGGGTGGACAGGATGCGTACGAGTGTGGTCTTGCCGGCCCCGTTGGGCCCGAGAACCCCCAGGACCGTGCCCTGCCGTACATCGAGGTCGACGCCGTCCAGTGCCTTGGTCGAACCGTAGTGCTTGACCAGCCCCCGTACGGAGACGGCAGGGCTGCCGTCTGTGTCTGTCAGTCGCGTCGTCGTCATGCCCCTACAGTGAGGGGCCCCGCCGACAGAACACCGACACGGCGCCGACATCCACCGACACGCGCTGTCGGCCGATGTCGGCGGATGTTGAATACTGTTGGGTGGCTGATGTCCTGACAAGCCGCCGAAGGGCGCTTGCGGAGACGCCGTTCCCTAGTAGTGTGGTCTTCCCCGCCCGGCAAGGGCGGTGGAATCCCTGACCGGACGGCTGCCCTGTCACGCCCCGGTGCGCTTTGGACAGTGCCAACGTGTGGGGGGATCACGCGTGTTGACACTGTCCTGCGGTACGGCCGGTGCGCCGACCGCTTACGAGTTGCTGACGCTGACCAGCACCTTGCCCGTCGAGTCGATGACGTCGAACTGCTTGATGTCGTCCAGCGTCATCCCGGCACCGCCTTCGACGGTCAGCGGCTGCGGCTGTGCCTTGGTGCCGTACCCGGCGGGGGACACCGACCAGGTGGAGACGGTCTGCTGCGAGCCGTCCTTGCCGACGGCGACCAGCCGGCAGGTGAGCGGCCCCTTCACGCCGGAGAGCTCCAGGGCGACATCGGTGCCCCACTTCTTGCCGGTGACACCCACCTTCGCCTTGACGCCGGTGTCGGCGTTCTTGCCGGTGTGGGTCGCGTCGACCGCGACCGCCGGGGTGTCGCCGGAGCCGCCGCTCGCGGCCAGGTAGGCCGCGGTCGGGCCGCCGACGACCAGCACGGCCGCCGCCACCAGCGAGAGCCAGCGGCGGCGCCGCTGCACGCCGCGCTCCGTGCTGACCCGGTCGACGAGCTTGCGCAGCATCGCGTCGCCGCTGGGGGCGACCGGCGAGCCGGCGCCGGCGGGGCCGAGCTCGGCGAGCAGCGGGACGAGCCCGCTGAGCTCGTCGAGCTGCTCCCCGCACTCCGGGCAGACGGCGAGATGGTGCTCGAAGCGCGCCATCTCTATGTCGTCGAGCACGCCGAGTACGTACGCACCGACGTCGATATGTGGATCACGGGGGTCATGGGGCGCCCCGGGCCCGGAACCGTAGACCGTCACGAGGTGGTCACACCCCTCTCCTCCAGCGCGATTTTCATTGAACGGAGTGCGTAGAACACCCGCGAGCGGACCGTGCCCGGTGGAACACCGAGCTCAGCGGCCGCCTCATTGACAGTACGTCCCTTGAAGTACGTCTCGATCAGCACCTGGCGGTGTGCCTCACTGAGGTCCTCCAGGGCGTCCGAGATGGTCATCAGCCGCAGTGAACGGTCGAGTTCGTCCTCGGCCGGCAGTTGGTCGAGTGCTGCGGGTGATGCCTCCGGCGGTCTGGCCTGGCGGCTGCGGTGACCGTCGATGACTATTCGACGGGCGACGGTCACCAGCCAGGGTCGTAGGGAACGGGCGGCCGGGTCGAGGCGGGACGCGCTCTTCCACGCCCTGAGCAACGTCTCTTGAACGACGTCCTCGGCGAGGTAGCGGTCTCCGCCGACCAGCCGCATGACATAGGCGAAGAGCGCGCCCGCATGGGCTTTGTACAGCTCCCGCATCAAATCTTCTTCCGGAGCTCTCCCGGCGCGGTGATCGGCCACGGCCTGATCCTGCCTTACCGGAGGCCGTCGGTCGAGTCCCACCAAAGCCACCCCGTTCATCAGTATCCTGACGAGTTGGTCGGGCTGGCGCTCGCATCGCTGCTCTCTCCGGCCTTCAGGCCGTCGGGTGTCGAGGCGAACCAGACCTCCCCGACCTTCTGGCCCTTGGTGTCGCCCGCCTGTTTGTCGCCCGCGTAGCGGTACAACGGCCAGCCACCGAGGGTCAGTTGCTTGGTGCCGTCGGCGCGTTCCACGCTGCCGACCAGGTTCTGGTCGACACCCACCACTTGTGAGTCGGAGACGGCCGGCACGGGCGGCCACTGTGTGGCGCAGTCGCCGGTACAGTTGGAAGTCGGCGGATTGTTCTTGTCGTTGTCGGAGCGGTAGAGCGTCATACCGGTGCTGTCGGTGACGATGTTGCCGAGTGTCGCGTCCTGCGCGGCCTTCATGCCCCCGGTCGACTGTGACTGGGACGGCGACTCCGCGGGGAACGACACCGACGGTGCGGTACTGCTTGACGGAGACGAGCCGCAGGCGGTGGCGAGGATCAGCATCGCCGCTGCAATGCCGCCCGCGACGGCGGATCGGCGGATGCTTGAACTACTCATGTCAAGGCCCCCGGCTGGTGCTCTGTTCGGCTGTCCGCGTGTGAAGCGGTGGACACCCGTAGATACGCGCCAATGCCGTGAGTGGCTCAACGGTCACAGAAAAAACTTTGGTGCCCGGGCAATCCGGGGGCCGCCGGGCACCGAACAGCTAGCGAACCGGCATCAGTGGACGCTCAGTGGAAGCTGTGCTCGGCCGCCGGATAGGCGGCGGAGACCACGTCCTCCGCGAAGGCTTTGGCCGCTCCGCCCAGGGCCTCGCGCAGCCGCGCGTACTGCTTGACGAAGCGCGGCAGGCGCCCGCCGGTCAGGCCCGCCATGTCCGTCCACACCAGCACCTGGGCGTCGCACTCCACGCCCGCGCCGATGCCGACGGTGGAGATGTGCAGGTTGCGGGTCACCTCGGCGGCCAGCTCGGCCGGGACCAGCTCCAGGACCACCGCGAAGGCCCCCGCGCTCTGCACCGCCTTGGCGTCCCGCAGCAGCTGGTGGGCCGCCTCGTCGCCACGGCCCTGCACCGGGTAGCCGCCGTAGGCGTTGACCGACTGCGGGGTGAGGCCGATGTGCGCCATCACCGGGATGCCGGCCTGGACGAGCAGCTCGATCTGCTGCGCCGAGCGCTCTCCGCCCTCCAGCTTCACGGCCTGGACGCCGGCCTCCTTGACCAGCCGGGTGGCGCTGCGCAGGGCCTGCGTGGGGCCCTCCTGGTAGGAGCCGAAGGGCAGGTCGCCGATGACCATGGCGCGGCTGGTGCCGCGCACCACGGCCGCCGACAGCATCGTCATCTCGTCCATGGTGACCGGGACGGTGCTGTCGTAACCGAGGTGACAGTTGCCCATCGAGTCCCCGACCAGCAGCACGGGGATCCCGGCCTCGTCGAATACCGAGGCGGTCATGGCGTCGTAGGCCGTGAGCATCGGCCACTTCTCGCCGCGCTCCTTGGCGGCGGCGATGTCCCGTACGGTGACGCGCCGGGTGCCCTTGCCCCCGTACAGCGCCTTGCTGCTGTCGGTGGGGCGGGGGGTGGCCTGCGCGGGTGTCTGGGCAGCCGGAACGGCATGCGGCATTGCGCTCATTGCAACGGCTCCTTCGTCATCTCGAGGCGCCCTGACGGCGTCCCCGGACCACCCCCCATGCTGACACGCCCGTCGGCGGCCGCAAAGAGGAGGGGAGCGTGATCCGTCAGACTCCGGGGGTGGGTCAGGGGGAGGAGCAGGGGGAGACCCAGGGGGCGGGCACGGGGCGGTCCGGGCGGGCCGAGGGGGCACGCTCGGGGGAGTACGCCGAGTTTGCCGAGAATTTACGATACGAGACGGTCCCGTATCGTAAATCGGTCCTAGCCTGGAGCTCATGTCGTCCCCCGCTATGTCACCGGCCCGAAGCATTCCCGAGGCGGTCCACAACCGCCGCTGGGCCATCCTCACCGTGCTGCTGTTCAGCCTGCTGGTCGTGGTCCTGGACAACTCGATTCTCAACGTGGCGATGAAGACCATCGCCCAGCCCGCCCCGACCGGCCTGGGTGCCACCCAGAGCCAGCTGGAGTGGGCGATCAACTCCTACACGCTGGTCTTCGCGGGCCTGCTGTTCACCGCCGGGCTGCTCGGCGACCGGCTCGGCCGCAAGAAGGCCCTGCTCTTCGGCATGTTCGTGTTCGGCGGGGGCTCCGCGCTCTCCGCGATCGCCGACTCCTCCGGGCAGCTGATCACCTTCCGCGCCGTCATGGGCTTCGGCGGGGCCTTCATCATGCCCGCCACCCTCGCGATCATCATGAACGTCTTCGAACGCGACGAGCAGCCCCGGGCGATCGGCATCTGGGCCGGCGTCGTCGGTCTGGCCATCGCGATCGGGCCGATCACCGGCGGGCTGCTGCTCCAGCACTTCTGGTGGGGCTCGGTCTTCCTGGTCAACGTCCCCATCGTGATCGCCGGGATCATCGCCATGATCCTCATCGTGCCCGACTCCCGGGACCCGCACCCGGGCCGTCTCGACCCCGTCGGCGTACTGCTGTCGATCGTCGGCCTGGTGCTGCTGGTCTTCGGCGTCATCAAGGGCGGCCAGCTCGGCGACTTCACCCGGCCCGAGGTCTGGGCGACCGGTCTCGGCGGCCTCGCCGTGCTCGGCCTCTTCGTCCTCTACGAGAAGCGCAGCGACCACCCCGCGCTGGACGTCACCTACTTCCGCAACCGCCAGTTCTCCGCCTCGGTGGCCGCCATCGGCCTGGTCTTCTTCGCCCTGATGGGCGTGACCTTCTTCGTGGTCTTCTACACCCAGAGCGTGCGCGGCTACAGCGCCCTGCAGTCGGGCCTGCTGCTGCTCCCGCTGGCCGCCGCGCAGATGATCTTCGCGCCACGCGCCCGGCTCGCCGTGGACCGCTTCGGCCCGCGGGCGGTCTGCGCCGTCGGCATGATCGCCACGGCCGTCGCCTTCCTCGGCTTCCTGCTGCTGGACGCGGACACCCCGATCTGGGTCCTGGAGATCCTGTTCGCCGTGATGGGCACCGCGATGGCGCACATCATGCCGCCCGCCACCGTGATGATCATGTCCGCGCTGCCGCGCGAGAAGGCCGGGTCCGGATCGGCGGTCAACAACACCTTCCGGCAGGTCGGCGGCGCCATGGGGGTCGCGGTGCTGGGCTCGCTGATGTCCACCGTCTACCGTGACGGCATCAACAGCCACCTGGGCGGCCTGCCCGCCCCCGCCCGGCACGCCGCCGGTGAGTCCATCGAGGCCACCCTCGCCGTCGCCGGGAAGCTGGGCCCCGCCGGACGCTCCCTGATCGGCCCGGCCAACGACGCGTTCATCCACGCGATGCACGTCACCGCGGTCTGCTCCGCCACGGTGGCCCTGATCGGCGCCGTGGTCGTGCTGGTCTTCCTGCCCCGCAAGGACGCCGCCGAGAACCCCTCCGGTGGCGGCGGCGAGCGCGAGAGCGAAGCGGTGGGAGCCGGACGATGACCACGCCCGGGGACGCCGTCGTACAGCGACGCGGACGGCCGCGCAGCATCGCCGTCGACACGGCAGTCCTGGAGGCCGTGCTGCTGCTCCTGGAGGAGGGCGCCACCTTCGGCGACCTGTCCATCGAGAAGATCGCGCGCCACGCGGGCGTCGGCAAGGCCACCGTCTACCGCCGCTGGGCCGGCAAGGACGAGCTGATGCTCGACGTGCTGCGCTCGCTCGACGAGGAACCGCCGCCGCTGGCGGGGGAGTCGGTCCGTGACGACCTGGTCGTCCTGGCCGACGCCATCCGGCGGCGCGGCCTCGCCAAGCGCACCTCCGCCGTGCTGCGCCAGGTCCTGGCCGCCGTCCAGAGCCGCCCCGGCCTGTGGGACCACTACCACCGCACGGTCATAGAGGCCCGCCGCGAGCAGATGTACGACGTGCTGCGCAGGGGGGTCCGCAGCGGTGAACTCCGCGACGACATCGATCTGGAGCTCCTCGGCGACCTCTTCTCGGGTCCGATGCTGGCCCGTTCGATGCTCCGGCCCGGGGCCTCGCTCGAAGAGGGCCTGTCCGAACAGATAGTCGACGCGGTGCTCGACGGGGTGCGCAGACCCGGCTGAATATTGTCGTTGTGTCACAGACGCCCGGTGTGGCGGGTCCCCCGGGAACCCGCTGCCCGTGCGTCCCGTCCTCTCTGTGTCGATCCCCTAAGGTCGACACTGCACTTGGCAAGACAGTGAGGACTCCCCCCATGACACAGGCGTACAGCTCGGATGTTTCCACCGACGGCGGTCCCGGGCCGCGGCGTACGGCGGACGCGTCCCGGCGCGGCCGTTTCGGGGGCCGGTTCGCCTGGCGCAGAGCCGGCATGTGGCGGCGCGGCATCGTCACCGCCGCCTGCGCCGTGCTCCTGACCCTGCTGCTGTCCTTCCACTCCGACGTGCCCAACCGCATCGGCAACCTCGGCAGCCTGCTGGAGACCTTTCTGCCCTGGCTGGGCCTGGCGATCCCGGTACTGCTGGTCATCGCTCTGCTGCGGCACTCGGCGACGGCCCTGATCGCGCTGCTGCTGCCGGTCGTTGTGTGGGTGAACCTCTTCGGCGGCCTGGTCACCGACAAGTCGGTGGCCGGCGGCAACCTCACCGTCCTCACCCACAATGTCAACGCCGACAACCCGGATCCGGCCGCCACCGCCCAGGAGGTCATCGCGGGCGGCGCCGACATCGTGGCGCTGGAGGAACTGGCGGAGGACCAGCTCTCCACGTACGTGACGCAGCTGAAGAGCGCCTACCCGTACCACGCGGTCAAGGGCACCGTCGGGCTCTGGAGCAAATACCCGATCAGCGGTGTCCGGGCCGTGGACATCCGGCTCGGCTGGACCCGCGCCCTGCGCGCCGCCGTCGCCACCCCGCACGGCGACATCGCGGTGTACGTGGCCCATCTCCCCTCCGTCCGGGTCAACGTCAGCCTCGGCTTCACCGCGAACGGCCGGGACCGCAGCGCGGACGCGCTCGGCGAGGCCATCGCCGCCGAGAAGCTGACCGGTGTCATCCTGCTCGGCGACCTCAACGGCACCATGAACGACCGCGCACTGGCCTCCATCACCTCGCAGATGCGTTCCACGCAGGGCGTGGGCGGCGACGGCTTCGGCTTCAGCTGGCCGGCCGGCCTCCCGATGGCCCGGATCGACCAGATCATGGTCAAGGGCATCGAGCCGACCTCCTCATGGGTACTGCCGGCCACCGCCAGCGACCACCGGCCGGTGGCGGCCCGGGTCGCGGTGTCGTGACGGTGTCGTGACCTCGCGGCATCTCGTAGCACGGCCGCAACCTGCTGTTTTCTCTCCGGGAAGATTTGTCTGAGAGACTTTGTTCCTCCAGTGAACATATTCCTGTGTCCTCTGACGTCCCCCGTGCTCCACCGCACGCTGAAAGGTTGCTCCATGCCCCTGGCTCTGCTCGCGCTCGCGATCTCAGCCTTCGGAATCGGCACGACGGAGTTCGTGATGATGGGCCTGCTGCCCGACGTCGCGAACGATCTCCACACCTCGATACCCACCGCCGGCTACCTCGTCTCCGCCTACGCCCTCGGCGTCGTCATCGGCGCGCCGCTGCTCGCCGCGCTGACGACGCGCCTGCCGCGCAAAACCGTGCTGATCTCCCTCATGGGGCTGTTCACCGTCGGCAACGCCCTGTCCGCGCTCGCCCCCGGTTACGGATGGCTCTTCGCCGGGCGGGTGCTCTCCGGGCTGCCGCACGGCGCCTTCTTCGGTGTCAGCGCGGTCGTCGCCGCCGGCATGGTCGACCCCGCCCGACGGGCCCGCGCCGTCTCGCTGGTCTTCACCGGGCTCACCATCGCCAACATCGTCGGCGTCCCCGCCGCCACCCTCATGGGCCAGCACCTGGGCTGGCGGGCCACCTTCCTCGCGGTCGGCGTCATCGGGCTGGCCGCCATCGGCAGCATCGCCCTGCTCGTACCGCGGCTCCCGGCCGCGCCCGGCGGCGGGCTGCGCAACGAACTGTCCGCCTTCCGCAGCGGCCAGGTCTGGCTCTCGCTGGCCACCACGGTCTTCGGCTTCGCCGCGGTCTTCGCGGTCTACAGCTACATCACCCCGCTGCTCACCGATGTCGCCGGGTTCGGCGACAGCAGCGTGACCTTCGTCCTCGCCCTCTTCGGTGTCGGCGCCACCATCGGCAACCTGCTCGGCGGGCGGCTCGCCGACCGGGCCCTGCGGCCCACCCTGATCGGCGGCCTCGGCGCGATGGCCGTGGTCCTCGCGCTGTTCACGGTCACCGCCCACGCCCAGTGGAGTGCGGCGCTCACGGTCGTCATGCTGGGCGTGGCCGCCTTCGCGGCCGGCTCCCCGATGATGGTCATGGTCATGGAGAAGGCCCGCCACGCGCCGAGCCTGGCGTCCTCGGCCAACCAGGCCGCCTTCAACCTCGCCAACGCCGGCGGTGCCTGGATCGGCGGTCTGGTCATCGCCCACGGCTACGGCCTCACGGCCCCGGCCGCCGTCGCCTCCGCGCTCGCCCTCAGCGGCCTGGCCATCGCCGTCACGGCGGCCGTCCTGGAGCGCCGGGCCCCCGCCGCGGCGGCGTCCCGTGTCGTCGTCACCGGCGGAGCGGCAGCGCCTGCGGCGCAGGCCGAGCGCGTCTAGCGCGGTGACCGGAATGGTTCACCGGGTCCGTCCGGCTTCCGGTTCCGTCCTCAATCGCCGGACGGGCTGAAATCAGCCCGTCCGGCGATTGAGGACAAGCGCGGCCGAAGGCCGGCGCGGCACCGGAACCAGAACAGGCAGCGCTCAGTGCAGCGCTTCGCGCCAGCGGTTGGTGATCGGCAGCCGGCGGTCCTTGCCGAAGCCCTTCGCGGAGATCTTGGTGCCCGGCGGGTACTGCCGGCGCTTGTACTCGGCCGTGTCCACCAGGCGCAGGATCCTGGCCACCAGCTCGGCGTCGAAGCCGGCGGCCACGATGGCCTCGCCGCCCTGGTCCTGGTCGACGTAGAGGGCCAGGATCCGGTCCAGGACGTCGTAGTCGGGCAGCGAGTCGGTGTCGACCTGGCCCGGCCGCAGCTCGGCGCTCGGCGGCTTGGCGATGGAGTTCTCCGGGATCGGCGGCGTCTGGCCGCGCTCCCGCGCGGCCTGGTTGCGCCACCGGGCGAGCCGGAAGACCAGCGTCTTGTAGACGTCCTTGATCGGCCCGTACGCGCCCACCGAGTCGCCGTACAGCGTCGAGTACCCCACGGCCAGCTCGCTCTTGTTGCCGGGGGCGAGGACGATATGGCCCTCCTGGTTGGAGATGGCCATCAAGGTGGTGCCGCGCAGCCGCGACTGGAGGTTCTCCTCGGCCAGGCCGGTCAGCTCCAGCGCGCTCATGTAGGCGTCGAACAGCGGGCCGATCGCCACGGTCCTGAGGTTCAGCCCGGTACGGCGGGCCAGTTCGGCGGCGTCGCCCTTGGAGTGCTCGGAGGAGTAGCGCGACGGCATCGAGACGCCGTACACGTTCTCCGCGCCGACCGCGTCGCAGGCGATGGCCGCGACCAGTGCCGAATCGATTCCTCCCGACAGCCCGATGAGCACCGAGCGGAAGCCGTTCTTGGTGACGTACGCGCGCAGCCCCACCACCAGCGCGGTGTAGACCTCCTCGTCGTCGCCCAGCCGCGGCGCGTGCCCGCCCCGCACCTCCACCTCGTACGGCGGCAGCGGCTCGGCGGACAGCACCACGTGCTCGATCTCCAGGCCGTCCTCCATGACACCGCTCGGCGGCTCCGGGGCGGCGGCCGGCAGGTCGAGGTCGACGAGCACACAGCCCTCCTCGAACTGCGGGGCCCGCGCGAGCACCTCGCCGTCCTCGGCGACGACGATCGAGTCACCGTCGAAGACCAGCTCGTCCTGGCCGCCGGTCATCGCCAGGTAGGCCAGGGTGCAGCCGGCCTCCTGGGCCCGCTTGCGCACCAGCTCCAGACGGGTGTCGTCCTTGGCGACCTCGTACGGGGAGGCGTTGACCGACAGCAGCAGACCGGCACCGGCGGACCGGGTCGCCGGGACGCGGCCGCCGTCCTGCCAGAGGTCCTCGCAGATGGCCAGGGCCACATCCACGCCCCGCACCCGCACCACCGGCAGGGTGTCGCCGGGCACGAAGTAACGGAACTCGTCGAAGACGCCGTAGTTCGGCAGATGGTGCTTGGCGAACCGCAGCGCGATACGGCCGCCGTGCAGCACCGCCGCCGCGTTGCGCGGCGAGCCGGCGGGCTGGCCGTAACGCGGCTGGGCCTTCTCGCTGCGGTCCAGGTAACCGACGACGACCGGCAGCTCACCGAAGCCCTCGGCCGCCAGCCGGGCGGCCAGCGCTTCGAGCGCGGTCCGGCTGGCGTCGACGAAGGAGGAGCGCAGCGCGAGGTCCTCGACGGGATAGCCGGTCAGCACCATCTCGGGGAAGGCCACCAGGTGGGCTCCCTGCTCGGCCGCGTGCCGTGTCCAGCGCACGATCGACTCGGCGTTCCCGGCGATGTCGCCGACGGTGGCATCGATCTGATTCAGGGCGAGGCGAAGTTGAGGCACGCCGCCCAGTGTAATCGTCAGTCCGACGCATAGCCCAGCACTGTCATCATGCCGGCCTCCGAGTGGTAGATGTTGTGGCAGTGCAGCATCCACAGCCCCGGGTTGTCGGCGTCCATGTCCACGTCCAGCGAGTGACCCGGCAGCAGCACCGCGGTGTCCTTGCGCGCACCGCCGTGCGGCAGCGCGAAGGTGTGCCCGTGCAGATGCACCGGGTGCCACATCCCGGTGTGGTTCACGAACCGCAGCCGTACCCGCTCGCCCGCCCGCACCACGTGCGGCCTGCTGTGGTGGTGGTCGTACGGCTGCCGGTTGAACGCCCAGTCGTGCCTGCGCATGCTGCCGGTCAGCGTGAGCCGGATCGTACGGTCCGGGGCGGCCGCCGCCACGCGTACGCTCTCGGCGGCCCGCAGCAGATCCGCCGTCACCAGCGCCCCGTCGAGCTCGGCCGGCCGGGCCGAGGGGGCCGGCAGTGCCCCGCCCGGCGACGTACGCAGCACCGCCTGCGCCCGCGCGCCGGCCTTGCCCTCCGCCAGCGCGGTCAGCGGGAAGACCCCGTCGCCGGCGGTGACCACGACGTCGTACCGCTCGCCCATCCCGATCAGCAGCGCGTCCGTGTCGGCCGGGAGCACGGGGAAGCCGTCCGTGTGGGTCACCGTCATGCGGTGCCCGCCCAGCGCGACCCGGAAGGCGGTGTCCCCGCCCGCGTTGACGAAGCGGATCCGGATCCGGTCGCCCGGCTTCGCCGTGAAGACCGAGGGGTCCCGCGCGATCCGTCCGTTGACCAGGTACAGCGGGTAGTCCACATGCCCGGCGTAACCCACCCCGAGCAGCGGGCTGCGGGACGAGGTGAGGATCCGGTCCGGCTTCGTCCGCGCGCCGCCCATCAGGTCCGCCATCACCGCGTCGGGGGTGCTCCCGTCCACCCCGTCCAGCCAGTCGTCCAGCAGCACCGTCCATTCCCGGTCGTACGACAGCGGCTCCCTCGGGTCCTCCACGATCATCGGCGCGTACAGCCCCCGGTCGATCTGCACCCCGGTATGAGGATGGAACCAGTACGTCCCCGGCCGGTCCACCGCGAACCGGTACGAGAACTCCGCGCCCGCCCCGATCGGCTGCTGGGTGAGGTGCGGCACCCCGTCCATGTCGTTGCGCAGCGCCAGCCCGTGCCAGTGCGCCGACGTGCTCTGCGGCAGGTGGTTCACCAGCGTCGCCGCCAGCGTGTCCCCGGCGGTCAGCCGGATCTCCTGCCCCGGCAGCTGCCCGCCGTACGACCAGGTGCGCACCGTGCGGCCGCCGCCCAGCTCCACCGGTCCCTCCACCGCCGTCAGCCGCAGCCGGCGCACGGTGCCGTTCGTCACCCGTTTCGCCTCCGCCGCCAGCACCTCCGGGCCGTCCGGCCGCACGAAGCCCCCCGGCTCGGGCGCCGCCCCGTCGGTGCCGTCCCGCTGCTCGCCGTGACGGGTGCAGGCGGCCAGCGCGGCTGCCCCGCTGAGGGCGAGCAGCGCTCGCCGCGTGGTCTGGTGGATGGCCATGTCTCACAGCTGACATCCGCATGCCCGCCCCGCCGGGCGCGTCGGGGCGGGGCGGGGGGCGGATTCACCCCGATGGCCGACACGGCCGCCGGATCAGGAGACCAGAGCCGACTTGTAGTAGAAGCTGGCCTTCTTCTCGGTGACGCTGCTGGATTCCTCGGAGGCGAATCCCATGACCAGGCGGGTGACGGAGGTGTCGCTCGTGTCCGGGATCTGAATGGCCAGGCCCTCCGGCTCTCGGTAGTACAGGCTTTCGCCGGCCCTTGTCAGCTGGCGGTCGTACTGCACACCGGTATTCCAGTTGACGCTTGTGACATAGGTGTTCCCGTCCGCGTTCACGATGTTGCCGCTGGAGTCGTAGTCATAGGCATTGCCGTCGATCAGGTACAGGAACTGCCCGAGACTGGTGAAGCCCTGGAACGTGCCGAGGGTGGTCGGCTGGGTGATGGTCGCCAGTGCTGTGAAGGTGCCGGCCTTGAAAGTGGCCAGGTCGTAGAGGCCGAACTTGAAGGTGCTTCCGGTGCTGCCCGGCCGGTAGCGGACCGCCAGCCGGCTGTTGACGGGGTCGATGGCGATGGTGGTCCGGTCGGCCCCGGAGACCGGGCTGAATTTGGTCAGCTGCGACGAGTCCGGGGTGAGTACGGTGCCGTTGGCGAATTTGAAACGGCCTATCTTGCTGCCCCAGCCGATGTAATTGCCGGTGCTGGAGTCCAGCGCCTGTACGGAGTCGGTCTCGGTCCACAGATAAGCGCTGTTTCCCGAGGGTTCGGCGGCTATCGAGACGCCGTGGCCGAAACCCTTGAGATACATGCGGCCGATGATGGCGCCGGTGAGATCCAGGCGCGTCACGCACAGGTCGCCATTGGCTTCCCGCTCGGTGCCGGTGTAGGTCCGCGTCTCGCCGGGAAGCTGCCGGCCCGCCTGGACCAGACCCACCACGTACAGGTGCTTGTTGGTGTTGTCGAAGGAGAACGACTGCAGTACGCGGGTCTCCTGCGTTTCGATCTCCCGGAACAGCTCCGAGGAGGCCGCCGTCAGGTCGAAGTGGGTGGAGGCGTCCACCGCGCTCGCGTCTCCGCCGGTCAGTGCGACCGCCGTGGTGCCGAGCGCGGTCGCACCGATGGCGCCACCGGCCCACTTGAGGAGCTGCCGGCGGTTCAGTGCCGTGGCCAAGTCCTTCATGAGGTACCCCCGTTGTCAGGCTCGATGCGTCGGGATTGAACCACCGGCAACTCCCGTCACGCCAGTCCCCCTTGCCGCCGCCGGCGGCGTGACGCAGGTCACATGTCTGGGCTGAGGCGCCTGATGCGCATGTGCTTCAAGTTGTCCGTTTTTGTTGATCTATCCCGGGCGGGGGGCCGCGATTAACGTCGGCGCGGTCAACTGGCGCCGGCTGTCTGCTGTACAGGCGCTGTGCGGGGGATGAACGGGGGATTGTCTGATGCTGTCGCGTACGAGACGTCTGGCGGTTGCGGTACCGAGTTTGCTGATGGCGGCGATGCTGTCCGGGATACCGGCCGCCGTCGCGGCACCGCTGTTGGCGGCCAAGGCGAAGAGCCCGGTCAACGTGCCGGCCCAGGACGCGGGTTCGGTGCCGAAGGACCGCGCGGAGTCGACGTCGACGAAGCCGATTACTCCGAGGTGGCCGAAGAGGGCGGCGGCGCGGGTTGATCTGGCGGGGTTGAAGTCGGGTGAGGCGGTTGCTGTGGCGCCGTCGGGTGGGGATGCCAAGTCGGCGGTGGTGACGGTTGCCCCGGCGCCGAAGGACAGCATTCTGAAGAAGTCGTCCAGGTCGTTGACGGGCTTGAACGGTAGGTCCGGTGCGGTGGCGGTGCCTGCTCCCGCCACGGTGGATGTGAAGGTTCTGGACCGTAAGGCGATCTCCTCGGCGGGTGGTGTGGGGATCGGCGTTCAGCTCACCCGTGCCGACGGCACCTCGGACACCGGTCCGGTGCAGGTCAGCCTGGACTACTCCGGTTTCAAGTACGCGTACGGTGCGGATTTCGCGTCGCGGTTGCGGTTGGTGAAGTTCCCGGCGTGTGCGTTGACCACGCCGGATGCGCGAGGGTGTTCGGCGAAGCCGGTGTTCGTGAAGGCGGACAACGACACGAAGTTCGGCACGCTGACGGCCACGGTCCAGGCCGACGGTGACCCGTCGGGTGTCCCGGCCGACCAGTTGGACCTGGGCTCCGCCGCCGACGCCGACGATGCGTCGATGTCGCTGGCGGCGACTTCGGACTCGGGCACGGTGTACGCGCTGGCGTCCACGTCCTCGTCGGACAAGGGCGACTACCGGGCGTCGACCCTGAGCCCTTCGGGGTCGTGGAACGTGTCGGTGGGCTCGGGTGCCTTCACTTACAGCCTGCCGATCACCGTGCCCAAAACCCCGACGGGTACGACGCCGAATCTGTCGCTGTCGTACAACTCGCAGGCGGTGGACGGTCTGACGTCGGCGTCGAACACGCAGGCGTCCTGGGCGGGCATGGGCTGGGACCTCAACGTCGGTTATGTGGAGCGGCGTTACCGTGCCTGTGCGAAGGACGGCATCGCCAATGTCGGTGATCTGTGCTGGGACTCGCCGAACAGTGCCAAGGAGATCGACGGCGCGGTCTATGTCATCAACCTCAACGGTGTGACCTCGGATCTGGTGCAGGACGACACCGGTACCGGCGCGTATCACGTGCAGGACGATCCGGGCTGGCGGGTGCAGCACCTGACCGGTGGCCATGGCGCGGACGACGAGTACTGGGTGGTCTCTTCCCAGGACGGGATGCGGTACTACTTCGGCTGGGGTCGCAGTGAGCGCACCGGTGACTACACGCACTCGGTGCTCACCGTCCCGGTTGTGGGCAATGATGCCGGTGAGCCGTGCTACAGCGGTGGGATCGGGATCTGTGACCAGGCGTGGCGTTGGGGTCTGGACCGGGTGGTCGATCCGAACGAGGTGGAGAACGCCTACTTCTACGAGAAGCAGGAGAACCACTACCGCTCGGTGGTGCTGAGCGACCAGGCGCGGTCCTATGACGCTGCCTCCTATCTGGTGCGGATCGAGTACGGCTGGGCCTCCGACATCGCCGGCGCGCAACTGCCCGCGAAGGTCGAGCTGACGCACGTCGGCCGCTGCGTGGAACGGATGGCGGACATGGATCCGCTGGGCAGTGAGCCGGCCGCGTGCCCGGCGTTGTCCTCGCACCCGGACTCGTATCCCGATGTGCCGACCGACCTGATCTGTGACGGGACGGCGGCCGACGACTCCTGCAAGAGCATCACCGGTGAGACGTATTCGCCGACGTTCTTCTCCACGGACATGCTGTGGGACATCAAGACCTTCGTCCGGGACACCGATTCCTCGGCCTGGGACCCGGCGATGCAGTACCAGATGAAGTACGGGCTGCCGAACCCGGACGGCACGATCGGCGAGACGCTGTGGCTGGACTACGTGCAGCGCAAGGGTTATGGCGACGGTGACGACATCACGCTGCCGACCATCAACTTCAACGGTGAGTGGAAGGACAACCAGGTCGGTTCCAGCCTGTTGAACTTCCGCCGGGTCAACCAGGTCCACGGCGACCTGGGATCCTTCACCAACGTCACCTACGCGCAGCCTGACGCCTGCGACATCGACGACCTGCCCTCGGAGTCCAACAACACCGAGGACTGCTTCAAGCAGAAATGGACCCCGGAAGGCGAGACCGACGCCCGCACCGGCTGGTTCAAGAAGTACGTGGTCAGCAAGGTCGTCTCGGATCCAGGTGTCGGCCAGGGCGCGGACTCCGACGGTGATCCGGTGATGACGACCACGTACGAGTACAACGGCAAGCCGGCCTGGGCGTTCCCGAACGATCCGATGATCCCGGACGACGACGAGTCGTGGACGGACTGGCGCGGTTACCAGCAGGTGGAGGTTTTCACCGGTACAAAGGACAACTCCGCCTCGACGTATTACTGGCTCTATCGGGGCATGGACGGCGACCGCACGTCGAAGTCCGACTCCTCCGCCACCCGCAGCGTGACCGTCTCCGACGGCGACGACTCCACCACCAATGTCACCGACAGCGCCTGGCTGAACGGCAAGACGCTGGAGGAGTCCACCCGCGACGGTACGGGCCAGTCCCACAAACGCGTCTGGCACACCTACTGGTCCCATGACACCGCCGTGTACGACGGTCTGCCCGACGCGCGTTTCGTGCGCGACGCCAAGACGACCACCGACGAGCTGACCTCGGCCGGCTGGCGTGAGCATGTCGTCAACGACGAGTACGACGACACCGACGCCGTCAGCACCACCTACGGCCTGCCCCTGCGCACCAACGACTGGGGCCTGGTCGACACCGACGACAACCGCTGCACCACCTACGGCCGCGCCTACAACACCGCCAACTTCCCCGACTCCGACGTCAAACGCTGGATGGTCCTGACCGACGAGACCCGGCACTACGCCGCCGACTGCGCCGCCCGAGCCTCGGCCAACCTCGACTCGTACAAGGTCACCCTGTACGACGGCGCCACCACGGTGGCCGCGGACGTACCGACCGACGGCAACCCCACCACCATGCGTTCCTACACCGACGCGTCGAACTACCGTGACACCACCAACACCTACGACGGTGGCGGCCGCATCCTCACCACCACCGACGGCATCGGCAGTGCCAGCACCAGCAGCACGGTCAAGGCCAACCACACCACCACGACCACCTACAGCCCCGCCACGTCCTGGCCCACCGACGGCGTGAAGGTCACCACCCCGGACCCCGACGGAACCGGCTCGGCCACCGCGACGAGCACCACCACCTGGTACTCCCGGCTGTGGGGCAGCGCCTACAAGGTCCAGGACGCCAACAACAACGTCACGCGGGTGGTGGCGGACTCCGTCGGCCGCACCTCGGAGGTGTTCAAGCCGACCGAGATCGCCAACTACCCCGACGGCAATCCGTCAATGCGGTTCACCTACACCGTCACCACGGAGACCAACAGTGAGGGCGTGCCCACGCTCGTCTCCGACACGCCGCCCAAGGTGACCAGCGAGACCCTCCAGTCCGGTTCGACGTACCTCAAGTCCTACAGCTACCTCGACGGACTCGGCCGCACCCGGGAGACCCAGACCCCCGCCTCGGGCGGCACCGGCCGGACCGTGGTGTCCACCCGGTACGACACCTCCGGCAACGTCACCGGCACCTCGGCCGCGTTCTACAACTCCAGCGCCGCCGGCTCCGGCATGGTCCTGCCCACCGTGGACAGCCTGCCGTCCTACACCGATCTGCTGATCGACTACGCGGGCCGTACCACCCAGTCCCGGATGATGGCCAACGGTGCCGCGCAGCTCCAGGGCCAGACCATCACCAACTACCACGGCGACTACACCACCACCGTCCCCGCCGTCGGCGAGCGCACCAACACCTACACCGACGTCTTCGGGCAGACCTCCAAGGTGGTGGAGTTCGGCCCCAGCACCTACACCACGACGTACAACTACACGCGCAGCGGCAAGCTGTCGCAGATCACCGACTCCAAGGGCAACATCACCACCTACGGCTACAACTGGCTGGGTGAGCGCTCCTCCACCGTCGACCCGGACACGGGCAGCTCCTCGACCACCTATGACAACAACGGGAACGTCCAGACCACGACGGACGCGAACACCGACACCCTGACCTACACCTACGACAACCTGAACCGGCCGCTGACCACCAGCAAGGGCAGCGTCACCCTGACCTCCCGTACCTACGACACCGCTTCCGGCGGCATTGGCCAGCTCGCCTCCGCCACGTCGTACTCGGGCACCTACGCCTACAAGACCACGGTCAGCGGCTATGACACCCGGGGCCGGAAGACGGGCACCACGACCACCGTCCCGAGCGACGGCAGCGGACTGGACGGCAGTTACACCGTCGCGTACGGATACGACGCGGCCGATCACCAGACGAGCGTCGCCTACCCGGCGATCGGTGGTCTGCCCCAGGAGACGGTGACGTCCGCCTACGACACATACGGGTTCCTGGACAAGGTCTCCAGCCCGCTCGCCACCTACGTGAACTCCACGGACTACGACACCCTCGGCCGCCTCACCGGACGGACCTACGGCACGACCGCCACCACGACCACGACGGCGAGCCGGGCCTACACCTACGACGACACCACCAACTGGCTCACCAACATCACCACAACGACCAGCACGGCCGGCAGCACACCGGTGCAGAACGACAGTTACGCGCGCGATGCCGCCGGTCAGATCACCGGTGTGAAGGACAGCACCACCGGTCAGACCGAGTGCTTCACCTACGACGAGCTCAACCGTCTCTCCCGTGCCTGGACCACCGAGGCGTCCGGCGGCTGCGAGGGTGCCTTCACGCCCGACCTGACCGCGAGCAGCAGCCTGGCCCCGTACCAGCTGGACTACACCTACGACGGCATCGGCAACCTCCAGAAGGTCACCAGCACCACCAGTACTGGCAGCACCGCCCGCGACTACGTCTACCCCGGCTACTCCGCCGACCAGTCGACGTACACCGCCGGCGCCGCCCAGCCGCACGGCGTCACCAGCGTCAAGACGAGCAGTGGCACGGACCTCTACTCCTATGACGCCGATGGCCAGATGCACACCAAGACCGTCAACGGCACCGCCACCACCTTCACCTGGGACGCCGAGCACCGCGTCACGCAGGTCGCCGGCCCGACCACGACCAACTACGTCTACGACGCCGACGGGACTCTCCTGGCACGCAAGAGCAGCAGCGAAAGCGTCCTCTACATCGGAAACCAGGAGTTCCACAAGACGAGCACCGGCACGGTCAAGAACACCCGGTACTACACGGCCGGCACCGCGACCGTCGCCATGCGAACCGCAGACGGCACCACCAACGGTGCTCTGAGCTGGCTGCTCTCCGATGGCCAGGCCTCCACCCAGCTGATCATCCTGGCCGCCACCGGCGTGGTCAGTCGTCGCCGCTACTCGCCCTTCGGCGCACAGCGGGCGACGAGCCTGCCGTCGAGTTCGGACCGGGGCTTCCTCGGCAAGACCGAGGACGATTCGACCGGCCTGTCCATCCTCGGCGCCCGGATGTACGACCCGAGCCTCGGCCGCTTCCTCAGCCCCGACGAGCTCACCACCCCGTACACACCGCAGAACATCAACGCCTACAGCTACTCGCTGAACAATCCGGTCTCCTTCAGCGACCCGAGCGGCCTCCAGTCCATCGAATGCGGGACCGGTGAGGTCAACAACTGCCGGAACGGCATGCCGACCAGCAAGTCGAGGGTCGTTCACCCGCAGGGCCCGGTCTACACGACGCCGACGCCCCCGGCTGAAGGGACGACTCTTTTCACGCAGGCCTCTGCGGATCTTGGCCCGAAGCTCAGCGACAACATCCTCAACTACATCGTGAGGCTGCCGACTTACGGAGATTCGGTCAACCACGTCGACGACAGTGGCTGCTCGTTGATGGGTGCCCTCTGCGAACTGGGCAAGACCATCCAGCATGGCGTCGACAAGATCACTCAGCACACCTACATATCGGGTTCCGCCTGCTTCTGGGGATGCCTGAACGTCTACGCCCAGGACGGACACCTACAGCTCTACACATCGGGCGGGATGTCGAATGCTCCCAAGTTCCCGGGCGGTGGTTTCCTGAAATTCTTCAAGGTCTACGGCGGCGCTTCGGTGGGATACAATTCCGCGCGCGTCAAGGACCAGGACTTCCAGGTGGTAGGGGTTACCGCAGCGGACGGATTCGTCGGAGCCAACGGCGGCTACGGCTACCGGACGAACGGGAAGGGAAAGTACTACTTCGGTGGGTATTCCATCGGAGGAGGCGTGTCGGTGCAGGGGCCCGCGCTCCAGGGCATCGACGTCAGCGGTGACGGGGTGAAGGTCTTCACGCCGGGCGCGTCGTCCACCTGGAAGCCGTGACAGAAAAACCGTGACTGAACGCCGATGGCCCGCCCTGTCCGGGGCGGGCCATCGGCGTTCAGTCAGAAGATCAGTGAGAGGACCACGGTGGCCATTGCCAGGATCACGATGCCGCCGGCGAAGAGAAAGAGCGAGCCGACAACCAGGGTCGGGAGCCTGGCGGCGGGATTATCCGCGTAGAACTCCGCTCTGGTCTTGCCGGGGTGGAGCATCGGCCTCGTTATTCTGAGATCGAAGAGGCAGATGATTCCGATCGCGAGCGCGAGGATGCCCAGCGATACACCAATGAGTACCGCCTCCCCGGTGGGCATGTTCCCTGACTTGTGCATGTTCCCGCCCGCCTTTGTTGGTGGTCACCAACATACAAGACCCGGGCCGAAGCATTCCGGCCGAAGAATGTTCCCCGCGGTCCGGCTATTCCACGGTCGTCCCGACGGTGAAGGCGACAAACGCGGACCATTCAGCGGGTGTGAAGGCCAGTGTCGGCCCGGCGGGGGCGGCCTTGGAGTCGCGGACGTGGACCGTGCGGGCGGTGCGGGCCGTGGCGGGGCAGGCGGCGACCTCGACGCACTGGCCGCCCTCGGCGCCGCTGTGGCTGGACCTGCGCCATTCCAGGGCGACTTCGAGGCAAGCCCCGCCCTCGGCGCCGCTGTAGCTGCTCTTGAACCAGGCGAGTTCGGCGTTCACGGTCCACCCGCAATCTGCTCGATCAGTCGCGCGGAGTCCCCCGGGGTGAGGGCCTGCGTCCGGATCATCGCATATTTGCTGTGCAGCTCCGAGACCTCCTCCAGGTCGTCGATCAGGCGTCCCCTGCCCTGCACTTCGAGGTAGCCGAGCCACTGGTGCCGCGGTGTCTCCAGCAGGTGCATCGGGCCGTCGACCCCGGCGTGGGCCTCGTACGACATCGGCACCACCTGGATGGACAGATGTCGGCGGTCACCCAGCTCCAGCAGCCATTCCAACTGTTCCTTGAGTACCGCCGCCCCGCCGAGCGGACGCCGCAGCACCCACTCGTCGAAGATGAAGGACAGCTCGGCGGGCCGGTCGCGGGTCAGCAGCGACTGACGGGCCTGCCGCGCCGCGACGCGGTGCTCGGTCTGATCCTCGTCCAGTGCCGGACAGCGGCAGGCGAGCACGGCTCGCGTGTAGGCCTCGGTCTGCAGCAGTCCGTTGATGAGCAGGGTGTCGTAGGTGTTGAGGACAAGGGCCTTCGCCTCCTCCTCCGCGTAGTCCTCGAACCACGACGGGTAGCGCTCCCGCGACAGGTGCTTCGCCGCCTCCCGGAGCATGCCGCCGGTCCGCAGCAGTTCCTCGGCCCTGGGGACGAAGTCCTGCGGCGGCATCCGCTCACCGCGCTCGATCTTCACGATCAGTGACCGCGAGTAGGTCACCCGGCGTGCCAGCTCCTCCGAGGACAGCTGCGCGTTCTCGCGCGCGGCACGCACCACCGCCCCGAACATCCGCATGCTCTGCGAGCCCTCGTCGCCACCGGTCACCGCTCCCGCACCCCCTGCCACCAGGACCGCAATCCGCGCAGGTCAGGCTAGCCAGCTGAGGGCGTCCACACAGCGGGTTACGGCGATATCCCCCCGACGAGTGAAGCGCGGCCGGGCATGCGTAATCTGGAGGAAACCACAACAGGTGATACTGGGATGCCCCCCAAGAACGCCGCCGAATGCCCTGGCTGTGGTGCACAGGCCGTATGACCTGCAAGGATGTAGCTATGGACAAGCAGCAGGAGTTCGTTCTTCGTACGCTGGAGGAGCGGGACATCCGCTTCGTGCGGCTGTGGTTCACCGACGTGCTCGGGTATCTGAAGTCGGTGGCCGTGGCGCCCGCGGAGCTGGAGCAGGCGTTCGACGAGGGCATCGGCTTCGACGGGTCGGCGATCGAGGGCTTCGCGCGCGTCTACGAGTCCGACATGATCGCGAAGCCGGACCCCGGCACCTTCCAGATCCTGCCCTGGCGGGCCGAGGCGCCCGGCACGGCACGGATGTTCTGCGACATCCTCATGCCGGACGGGTCGCCGTCCTACGCCGACCCGCGGTACGTGCTGAAGCGGGCCCTGGCGAAGACCTCGGACCTCGGGTTCACGTTCTACACGCACCCGGAGATCGAGTTCTTCCTGCTCAAGGACAAGCCGACCGACGGCCGGGTCCCGACGCCGGCGGACACCTCGGGCTACTTCGACCACACCCCGCACAACATCGGCCAGGACTTCCGCCGTCAGGCGATCACCATGCTGGAGTCGATGGGCATCTCGGTGGAGTTCTCCCACCACGAGGGCGCCCCCGGTCAGCAGGAGATCGATCTGCGGTACGCGGACGCGCTGTCGACCGCCGACAACATCATGACGTTCCGGCTGGTCATGAAGCAGGTGGCGCTGGAGCAGGGTGTGCAGGCGACCTTCATGCCCAAGCCGTTCAGCGAGCACCCCGGCTCCGGTATGCACACCCACCTGTCCCTCTTCGAGGGGGACCGCAACGCCTTCTACGAGTCGGGCGCGGAGTTCCAGCTCAGCAAGGTCGGCCGGTCGTTCATCGCGGGTCTGCTGACGCACGCCGCCGAGATCTCGGCCGTGACCAACCAGTGGGTGAACTCCTACAAGCGCATCTGGGGCGGCTCCCAGCGCACGGCGGGCGCCGGCGGCGAGGCGCCCTCGTACATCTGCTGGGGCCACAACAACCGGTCCGCGCTGATCCGGGTCCCGATGTACAAGCCGGGCAAGACGGGCTCGACGCGGGTCGAGGTCCGCTCGATCGACTCGGGCGCGAACCCCTACCTGGCGTACGCGGCACTGCTGGCCGCCGGCCTCAAGGGCATCGAAGGCGGCTACGAGCTGCCGCCCGGCGCCGACGACGACGTGTGGGCGCTGTCGGACGGCGAGCGGCGGGCGCTCGGCATCGAGCCGCTGCCGCAGAACCTCGGCGAGGCGATCACGCTGATGGAGCGCAGCGAGCTGGTGGCGGAGACCCTCGGCGAGCATGTCTTCGACTTCTTCCTGCGCAACAAGAAGCAGGAGTGGGAGGAGTACCGCTCCGAGGTCACCGCCTTCGAGCTGCGCAAGAACCTGCCGACGCTGTAAGCGCGGATCAGCGGGGATTCCCCGCCTTGACGACCCTCCGGGCCGACGGCTGACAGCCGTCGGCCCGGAGGGTCGTCCCGCGCCGTAGTGTCCGCTCCGGACGGTGACGGTTCTCAGCGGTTGTGGATGTGGATCAGAGGATGTCCGGCGACCTCTTCTCCCACACCCCAGAAGTGCTGACTGGCCGCGAGCAGGGCCCCCAGTCGCTTCTGCGGCTCGGAAGGGTCGCCCCAGGTTCCGTAGAACTTGCTCTCGGTGACCGCGATCGGTTTCAGACCGCCGTTGAGCACGGCTTCCCAGGTGGCTGCCGCGACCCCAGGAGTGTGCGGGCTCCGATAGTCGTCCAGCGCCACGATCCCGTCCTGCTTGAGGAGAGTCCTGGCTGACGCGATGTCTCCCTTTACGTGCGGATACAGATGCGAAGCGTCAATGTGGACGAACCGGAACCGGGCGGGTTCCACGCTGGAGGTGATCTCCGAAGAGGCTCCCTCGACGATGGCGGGGAGCTGGTGGTGGAAGCGGAGATAGTTCTCCTCGAAAACCCTACGGGTGAGCGTGGGGTAGTAGCAGCGCATTTCGTTCTCTGTGGGAGCGTCGGGGGCAGGCGAGTCGAAGAGGTCGCAGACGACGAACTCCTCTTCGTCCACGGTGTGGGAACCGAGAAGGATCGCGCTCTTCCCCTTGTAGACACCGAGTTCGAGGAGATCGCCGGTGACGCCGTGGTCCTTCTGGAATGTCAACAGCCAGTGAAAGAGAAACTGGTCGGCAAGGAAGAACCATCCCTCGATTTCTTCGAGACCGTCAAGGACCGGAGCGCTGTCGACATTCGTTTCAGTCATGCGAATGACCCTGTCTTCAGATTTTCGGAGTGTTGCCCGGTGAGTGGCTTTCAGCCCCGAACGTTAGACCTTTATGTCGCGAAGGTCCCGGAGGCGCTGCGCACGGGCCAATCCGCGCCCTGCTGTAGGCCGTACGGCTTTCCGGTCGCCGGGCGGGTGCGCGGGTGCGTGCCTGTCCGGCGAGCGCGTGTCTACGGTGGGCCCCATGGGCCTGAGCATCCGTAATCAGATCACCGGTACCGCCGTCGCCGTCGAGCCCGGCGAGGTCATGGCCGTCGTCAAGGTCGCACTGGGGCGGGGTGAACTGACCGCCGTGGTCACCAAGGAGGCCGTCAGGGAACTCGGCATCGTGCCGGGCGGGGCGGTGACGGCTCTGGTGAAGGCGACGGAGGTGGCGCTCGCGACGGCTCCGGTGGAGGGCCTGAGCATCCGCAACCAGCTCCCCGGGACGGTGAGCGCGGTCGCGTTCGGGGAGGCGATGGCGACCGTCAAGGTGACACTGGCCGACACCGGGACGGACGCCGTGCTGACCGCCGCGATCACCCGGGAGGCGGTCGTGGAGCTGGGGATCGGTGAGGGGTCACGGGTGGTGGCCCTGGTCAAGGCGACCGATGTGTCGCTCGCGACGCCCTGAGCCCGCAGGCCCGCAAGGCCCCCGCGAGGCCCCCGCAAGGCCCCGCAGGCCTGCGGCCCGTCAGGCGTGGGCGCGGGTGTGGGAGCCGATGACGGTCTCCAGGCGATGCGCGAGCGTGGTGTCCAGGATGGTGAGGCCGCCCGCGGAGTGCGTGCTCAGCGTGAAGTACAGCGTGTCGTAGCGCACGTCGACGTCCGGGTGGTGGTTGATCTTCTCGGCCTCGATCGCGACGTCGTTGAGGATGCGGATCGCGGACGGGAAGTCGCGGGTCTTGACGGTGCGGCGCAGAGTGAGGCCCTCCTGGTACCAGTCCGGGAGGTCGGCCATGGCTTCGCGGACCTGGGATTCGTCGAGCAGAACTGACATGTGGCACACCTGCTTCCGGTTCGTTGCGCGTGACGTGCGCCGACCTTCGCGGTCTCCTGTCATCAGTCTATGTAGGCGGGCGCCAGCGCGGCGGTCATGAGCCGGCGGGCGGTGCCGGTGCCGTCGGCGGGGACGGTCCACAGGTCGGCGCCGTAGTCGCCGGGGAGGGCGTACAGGACGGTCCGGGCGTCCCGCCAGAGGACCTGGTCGTCGACGCTGCGGGTCTCCGCGAGCGGGGTCTCGCGCAGGGTGCGCAGGTCGAGGGCGTAGAGCCGCCAGGGGGCGTCGGGGGAGCGGCCGGCGACGCGTTTCTTGTAGACCAGCCGGCGGCCGTCGGGGGACAGCGACGGGCACTCGGCGTTGGTGCGCAGGGTGCGGACCGTACGGGTGGCGGTGTCGCCGCGGACGAGGTAGGTGTGGCCGCCGGTGGCCAGCGTCGCGTAGAAGCGGGTGTCGTCGGCGAAGGTGACGCCCCAGAAGTTGACGTCGGCGGCGTGGTGGACGTGGCCCTGCCTGATGATGCGGAAGTCCTCCAGATTGGCGTCCAGGTGCCAGGTGCGGGTGTCGAGGACGGAGGTGCGGGTGGAGAAGTTCGTGCCCGCGTACGAGTCGCCGCTGACGAAGACCGTCCAGGCCACCATCCGCCCGTCCGGGGACACCCGGGCCCGGGTCGGGATCCCGGCGAGGGCGTAGTGACGGCGTTCGTGGAGCCGGGCGTCGAGTACGACCGCCCGGTAGGTGTCCTGGACGGCGCCGTGGACGGACTGCAGGCAGATGCCGGTGCCGCCGGCGGCGTGGAAGCGCAGGCACCGTACGCCGGAGGCGGTGCGCGGGCCGGCCGGGCGGTCGGCGGGGACGGTCGCCAGCTCGTCGCGGTGCGGGCCCCAGGCCATGTTGCGGAAGACCAGTTCGCGCCGTCCGGCGGCGGCGAGGGTGACCGCGCCGGCGGTCACCGCGGGACCACCGGCCTGCGGGCGGTCCTTGCGGGCGGCGCGGTCGGCGGCGTGGAGTACGGCGCCGGTGGCGACGCCCGCCAGCACGGCGAGGGTGGTGAGCAGGACGAGCAGCCGGCCACGGGTCGTCAGTCTCGTCGGCGCCTTCGTCATCATCATGATCATGGTGTGGCCTCCCGAACCGGTGTGGCCCGCGGACGCAGGGACGCCGCGGCCGCCCAGACCACCGCGAGCGCCACGGCGGCACCCGTCAGGGCCGTACGGTCGCCCCACGCCGTCCAGGCCGCGCCGAAGGCGATCGACGCGGTGAACCGGGCCAGCGCCTGACCCGTCTGGACCAGCGCGAGGCCGCCGGCGCGCAGCTCGGGAGGGACGGCGTCGGCGGCGGCCGCCATCAGTACCCCGTCCGTGGCCGCGTAGAAGGCGCCGTGGAGCAGCAGGACCGCGTACACCGGGCCGTGCGCGAGCAGCAGCCCGTACGCGGCGAGCAGTGCCCCGTGGCCGGCGAGGAACATCCGCCACCGGCCCAGCCGGTCCGCGAGGCGGCCCAGCGGCACGGCGAGCGTGAGGAAGGACGCCGCCGTGCCGAGCGGGAGCAGGGCGAACCAGCGGTCGGGGACGGCGAGGCGGTGCTGGAGGAGCAGGTAGACGAAGGAGTCGCTGACGGTGGCCAGGCCCAGCAGGGTCGCGCAGACGGTGAGACGGAGCACCGGGCGCCGGCGGAGCAGCGCGAGCGAGGAGCGCGGCCGGCCGCGGGTGTCCCCGGGTGCCGGACGGGCCCGGCCGGTCCGGGCGGCCCCGGCGGCCCCCGTCTCGCGGCCGGGTACGAAGAGCAGCAGCACCGCCACGCCCGCCGCCGCCACGCAGAAGCTCACGGTGAAGACCGCGTCGTAGCCGTCGGCGGCCTGCCGCAGGATGAGGAAGGCGGCCAGCGGTCCGAGCAGCGCGCCGGTGGTGTCCATGGCCCGGTGGACGCCGAAGGCCCGGCCGCGGGCCGCGGGCGCCACCGACAGCGAGATCAGGGCGTCGCGGGGCGCGGTGCGCAGCCCCTTGCCGGTGCGGTCGGCGGCGAGGACGGCGCCGATGAGGGGGAGGGTGTGGGCGAGCAGGAGAAGCGGCTTGCAGAGGGCGGACAGGCCGTACCCCAGTGCGGCCACCGTCTTGTGGTGCCCGCCGCCCCGGTCGGCGAGGTGGCCGCCGACGAGCCGGACGAGGGCGCTGAAGCCGTTGTAGACGCCGTCCAGGAGGCCGAAGCCGAGCGGTGACAGGCCCAGGCCCGTCACCAGGTACAGCGGGAGGACGGCGGTGACCATCTCGGAGGAGATGTCGGTGACGAGGCTGACGGCGCCCAGGGCGAAAACCGTCGCTCCGATGGCGCCGGCACCCGGGCTGACCCGTCGGGTGCCGGCGCGGCTGTCCGCCAGGTACACGCTACGAGGCCCAGATGCCGGTGATGTCGGAGGCGGAGGCGGCGTTGCCGGCGTGGGTGCCGAGGCCGGCCATGTCCTCCAGGGTGCGGAGCAGGTTGTAGTGGTTGTAGGTGGTCGAGGAGGAGGACCCCGCCGTGACGGGCTGGCCGTACAGGACGGTCGGGATCTTGTTGCCGGAGAGCCGGTTGTCCTCGTCGAAGGTGACGACGAGCAGGCTGTTGTGGGTCGCGGCCCAGGTGGCGTACGCGCTCAGGTTGGTCCGCAGCCAGGTGTCGCCGGTCGCGACCGAGCAGTCGTGCATGTCGCTGCACAGGTTCGGTACGACGAAGGAGACCTGGGGCAGCGCCGAGTAGGTGGTCGGGAACTGCGCGAAGGTGTACGCCGACGAGGCCGGCACATTGCTGAAGCCGAACCAGGGGTTGTGCTTGCGGGCGTAGTTGCCGCTGCTGCACGTGGTCGAACCGGCGCTGGGCAGCGTCTCGTTGTAGCTGGCCCAGGTCTTGCCGGCGGCGATCAGCTCGGAGGCGAGGTTGGCCGCGGAGCTGAAGCCGGGGGTGTAGCAGCTGTCGTCGGTGATGCCCTGGGTGGCACCGGAGAAGAGCGCGAAGTAGTTGGGCTGGCTGGGGTGGGTCTCGGCGTAGGAGGCGGTGAGGTTGGCGCCGCCGGTCCGCAGCGAGTTGATGTACGGGGCGCTGGAGCTGCCGATGACCTGGCTGTACGCGTGGTTCTCGAAGACCACCACGACCACGTGGTCGGGGGTGGGCACACTGCTCGCGGCGTGTGCGGCTCCCAGGCCGAAGTACGCGGCGGTGAGGCCGAGGGCGGAAGCGAGAGCGATGAAGGTGCGTCGGGTGCGTCGGCCGGTCACGGCTGACCTCCGTTGTGTGGGGGGAACGGAACGCGCCGTGCAAGGCTAGGAGCGGACGGTGAAACCCGGAAGCGCCACCGAGGTAAAGCTCAGGGGAACGATGGGTGCGTACCCCGGCTCATTACGGACGGTTAGGCTCTGCGGGGGCCGCTCGGCGCCGATCCGGCGGTGATCCGGCGCCGATCCGCGGGTACGAATGGTCCTGGCAGCGACAGGCAGCGACGGGCAGCGCCCTGCGGGCCGGAGGCGACGAGGTACGGAGAGGCGGTGCGGTCGGCGTGCTGGAAGGGCGACGGGACAGCAGGTTCGGACGGCTGCTGCGGGCGGGCTTCACGGACGCGGCGGCGGCCGAGCGGCTGCTGAACGCACCCGAGCTGTCGGCCGTACGGACCGACTCGGTGCTGCTGGACGCGCTGGGCGCGACCGCCGACCCCGATCAGGCACTGCTCGGCCTGGTACGGCTGGCGGAGGCCCTGGACGACGCGGAGCGGCGCACCCTGCTGGACACCCTCACCGCCGCCAAACCGCTGCGCGACCGGCTGCTCGGGGTGCTCGGCGCCTCGCTGGCCCTCGCCGACCACCTGGCCCGGCACCCCCGGGACTGGCACGCCCTGGTCACCTACGAGGCGTCGGACCTGCACCCCGGGGTCGAGGAGTTCGAACGGGTGGTGGGGGACGCGGCCGACCCCGACGCGCTGCGCGTCGCGTACCGGCGCTGCATGCTGGGCATCGCCGCCCGCGACGTGTGCGGCACCAGCGACCTGGTGCAGACCGCCGCCGAGCTGGCCGACCTGGCCACCGCGACGGTCCGCGCGGCGCTGGCCATCGCGGCGGGGGAGCTGTCCGGGGACGCGGCCTCCTGCCGGCTGGCCGTGATCGGCATGGGCAAGTGCGGCGGCCACGAACTGAACTACATCTCCGACGTGGACGTCATCTTCGTCGCCGAGCCCGCCGACGGCGCCCCGGAGAACGCCGCCCTCCAGGCCGCGACCCGGGTCGCCTCCCGCATGATGCGGATCTGCTCGGACACCACCGTCGAGGGCAGCATCTGGCAGGTCGACGCCAATCTGCGGCCCGAGGGCAAGAACGGCCCCCTGGTACGGACCCTCAGCAGCCACCTGGCCTACTACCGGCGCTGGGCGAAGACCTGGGAGTTCCAGGCCCTGCTCAAGGCCCGTCCGATGGCCGGCGACCCGGCCCTGGGCAAGGAGTACGTCGAGGCGCTGGCGCCGATGGTGTGGCAGGCGGCCGACCGCGAGCACTTCGTCCAGGACGTGCAGCAGATGCGGCGCCGGGTGGTCGACAACATCCCCGCCGCGCAGGTCGAGCGGGAGCTGAAACTCGGACCGGGCGGCCTGCGGGACGTGGAGTTCGCGGTGCAGCTGCTCCAGCTGGTGCACGGCAGGACCGATTCCTCGCTGCGCAGCGGCACCACCCTCACCGCCCTCGCACAGCTCGCGCGGGGCGGCTACGTCGGCCGGGCGGACGCCGCCGCCCTCGACGCGGCGTACCGCTTCCTGCGCTCCATGGAGCACCACATCCAGCTCCACAAGCTGCGCCGCACCCACCTCGTCCCCGACGACCCCGCCGACCTGCGGCGGCTCGGCCGCTCCCTGGGCCTGCGGGCCGACCCGGTCGCCGAACTCCACCGCGAGTGGCGGCGGCACGCGGTCGAGGTACGGCGGCTGCACGAGAAGCTCTTCTACCGGCCGCTGCTCGACGCCGTCGCGCAACTCGCCCCCGGCGAGGCCGGACTGTCGGCTGTCGCCGCCAAGCAGCGGCTGGAGGCGCTGGGTTACGCGGACCCGGCCGCCGCCCTGCGTCATCTGGAGGCCCTGGCCTCCGGGGTGAGCCGCAAGGCGGCCATCCAGCGCACCCTGCTGCCGGTGCTGCTGGGCTGGTTCGCCGACTCCGCCGACCCCGACGCCGGACTGCTGGGTTTCCGCAGGGTCTCCGACGCGCTCGGCCGTACGCCCTGGTACCTGCGGCTGCTGCGGGACGAGGGCGCGGCGGCCGAGAACCTGGCGCGGGTGCTGTCCTCGGGCCGGTTCGCCCCCGACCTGCTGATGCGCGCCCCCGAGGCGGTCGCGCTGCTGGGCGACGACGAGGGGCTGCGCCCGCGCGGCCGCGCCGCCCTCGACCAGGAGGTGCTGGCCGCCGTCCACCGCGCCACCACCCCCGAACAGGCCGTCGCGGCGGTGCGCGGGGTGCGGCGGCGGGAGCTGTTGCGTACGGCCGCCGCCGACCTCGTCGGAGTCCACCGCGACGACGCCGACGCGATCGGCGCCGCCCTGGCCGACCTCAACGCCGCCGCCATCACCGGCGCGCTCCAGGCCGCCGTCAACGCCGTCGAGGCCGAGACCGGCGAGCCGCTGCCCACCCGGATCGCCGTCATCGGCATGGGCCGCTTCGGCGGACACGAGCTGGGCTACGGATCGGACGCGGACGTCCTGTTCGTGCACGAGCCGTACCCGGGGGCCGAGGAGGGCAAGGCGTCGCGGGCCGCGCTGAGGACCGTCAACGAGCTCCGGCGCCTGCTGCAGATCCCCACCGCCGACCCGCCGCTGCTGGTCGACGCCGACCTGCGCCCCGAGGGCAAGAGCGGCCCGCTGGTACGGACGCTCGCCTCGTACGAGGCCTACTACCGCCGCTGGTCGCTGGTGTGGGAGCGGCACGCGCTGCTGCGCGCCGAGCCGGTGGCCGGCGACGAGGAGCTGGCGGCGCGCTTCATGGCCCTGGTCGACCCGCTGCGTTACCCGCCCGGCGGCCTTCCGGAGGACGCGGTACGCGAGATCCGGCGGCTCAAGGCCCGTATGGAGGCCGAACGGCTGCCGCGCGGCGCCGACCCCACCACCCACGCCAAGCTCGGGCGGGGCGGCCTCAGCGACGTCGAGTGGACCGTACAGCTGCTGCAACTCCAGCACGCGGCCGCCGAGCCCGGCCTGCGCACCACCCGCACCCGGGCCGCGCTCGCCGCCGCCCGCGAGGCCGCGCTGGTGGGCGAGGAGGACGCCGAGGTGCTGGACGCCGCCTGGGTGCTGGCCTCACGGGTGCGCAACGCGGTGATGCTGGTGCGGGGCCGGCCCGGCGACACGTTCCCCTCGGACGGCCGTGAGCTGGCCGCCGTCGGGCGGTATCTGGGGTACGAGCCCGGCCACGTCGGCGAGATGGTCGACGACTACCGCCGGGTCACCCGCCGGGCGCGGGCCGTGGTGGAGGACCGCTTCTACGGCTCGTAGCGCGCCGGCCGTACGCGGCCCCGCCGCTACCGCAGGGCCGGGACGCGGGCCGGCAGGCGGTACGCCAGGCCCCCGTACACCGCCCAGGAGGCGGCGAAGCCCACGCCCAGACAGGTCGCCCCGCCGGCCGCGTCGAGCCAGAAGTGGTTGGCGGTGGAGATGATGACGAGCAGCGTCGTCACCGGGTACAGCAGGCCCAGGACACGTACCCACAGCGGCTTGGCCAGCATGAAGACGGTGACCCCGCACCACAGCGACCAGCCGATGTGCATGGAGGGCATGGCCGCGTACTGGTTGGAGACATGCGCGAGATCGCCGGAGGCCATCGAACCCCAGGTGTGGTGGACCTTGACGGTGTCGACGAAGGAGCCGTCCATCAGCCGCGGCGGGGCCAGCGGGTAGCAGTAGTAGCCGACCAGGGCGATTCCGGTGGTGACGAAGAGCACCAGCCGGGTCGAGGCGTACCGGCCGGGATGTCTGCGGAAGAGCCATACCAGGACACTCAGGGTGACGATGAAGTGCAAGGTGGCGTAGTAGTAGTTCATCCCGACGATGAGCCACGTGACCGAATTGACGGTGTGGTTGACGCCGTGCTCGACGGCGAGCCCCAGCGACCGTTCGAAGTCCCAGACCTGGTCGGCGTGCCGCATGGCGGCGGCCTTCTGCTCGGGTACGGCGTTGCGCACCAGCGAGTAGAGCCAGTAGCTGACCGCGATCAGCAGGATCTCGAACCACAGGCGCGGTCGCCGGGGTGCCCTGAACCGTTCCATGAGCGTGCGGGTGCCCTCCGTACGGCCCTCGTAGTCGGCCCCGTCAGCCGGGTGGGCGGTTGTCCGGTCACGCACGGTCTTCGTGCTCGTCTCCCCCATGGGGCGATAGTCTGCCATGCGCCCGCGGGGCGCCGATCAACCCCCGGTGGGATTCCGTGCATCCGGTGTACGTACGCCGGATACCTGCTGTACGGGCAGTGACGGCTGCTGGCTGCCGGGCCCCGACGCGGTGGAACCGCGGACCACGAGTTCGGGCAGGAAGACGAACTCGCTGTGCGGGGCCGGGGTGCCGCCGATCTCCTCCAGCAGCGCCCGGACCGCCGCCTGTCCCATGGCGGTGACGGGCTGGCGGATGGTGGTGAGCGGCGGGTCGGTGAACGCGATCAGCGGTGAGTCGTCGAAGCCGACCACCGAGACGTCGCCCGGCACGGTGAGGCCGTGCTGCCTGGCGGCCCGGATCGCGCCGAGCGCCATCATGTCGGAGGCCGTGACGATGGCCGTGCAGCCGGAGTCCAGCAGCGCGGAGGCGGCGGCCTGGCCGCCCTCCAGGGTGAACAGCGAGTGCTGGATGAGTCCCTCGGCCTGCTCCGCGGCGAGCCCGAGGACCTCCCCCATCGAGCGTACGAAGCCCTCGATCTTCCGGCGGACCGGGACGTAGCGCCTGGGGCCGACCGCGAGGCCGATCCGTTCGTGGCCCAGGGCCGCCAGGTGGGTGACGGCGAGCCGCATCGCGCCCCGGTCGTCGGGGGAGATGAAGGGCGCCTTGACCTTGTCGGTGAAGCCGTTGATCAGGGCGAACGGCACGCCCTGGCCGTGCAGCCGCTCGTAGCGCCCCATGTCGGCGGTGGAGTCGGCGTGCAGCCCGGAGACGAAGATGATGCCGGCCACCCCGCGCTCGACGAGCATCTCCACGAGTTCGTCCTCGGTGGAGCCGCCGGGGGTCTGGGTGGCGAGCACCGGGGTGTAGCCCTGCCGGGTCAGCGCCTGCCCGATGACCTGGGCGAAGGCGGGGAAGATCGGGTTCTCCAGCTCGGGCGTGATCAGGCCGACCAGGCCTTCGCTGCGCTGCCGCAGCCGCACCGGCCGTTCGTAGCCGAGCAGGTCGAGCGCGGTCAGCACGGACTGACGGGTGCCCGCGGACACCCCGGGCTTGCCGTTGAGCACCCGGCTGACCGTCGCCTCGCTGACACCCGCCTGCGCTGCGATGTCGGCAAGCCTGGCGGTCACAGGACCGGACCTTACCGGTCGCATCTCAGACCGCCCACCAGACAGCGGAATCCGCCGGAATCCGGACCGGTCCGTCACCCGTGACGACCGGCGCCGAGGCCAGCAACAGCCGTCCCGGAGCCGGGATTTCCACTTCCGTGCCGTTGAGGTTGACCGTGCAGACAAAACCGGGGCGGGCGAAGGACAGGATGCCGTCGGGCGCCGCGGGGGCGTCCGTCCAGCGCAGCGAGCCGTCGCCGAGCCCCGGCAGCTCCCGGCGCAGCCGCAGCGCCGCGCGGTACAGCTCCAGCGTCGAGTCCGGGTCGCCGGTCTGTGCCTCCACGCTCAGCTCCGTCCACCGGGGCGGCTGCGGCAGCCAGCTGTCGCCCGGCCCGAAGCCGTACGGAGGACGGTCCCCGGACCACGGAATCGGTACCCGGCAGCCGTCGCGCAGCCCCTCCTGGCCGTTGTCGCGGAAGAACGAGGGGTCCTGGCGGACCTCGTCGGGCAGGTCGGTGACCTCGGGCAGGCCGAGCTCCTCGCCCTGGTAGACGTAGGTGGAGCCGGGCAGCGCCAGCATCAGCAGCGCCGCGGCCCTGGCCCGGCGCAGGCCCTGCTCTCCGCCGCCGTAGCGGGTGGTGTGGCGCACCACGTCGTGGTTGGACAGCACCCAGGTGGCGGGGGCGTCGACCGGGGCCATCGCGCTCAGCGTCTCGTCGATCACCTCGCGCAGCCGCCCGGCGTCCCAGCCGGCCATCACGTACTCGAAGTTGAAGGCCTGGTGGAGCTCGTCGGGGCGCAGATAGCGGGCGCTGCGCTCCAGGGTGGGGGTCCAGGCCTCGGCGACGGCGACGCGTTCGCCCGGGTACTCGTCGAGGATGGTGCGCCAGTCGCGGTAGATCTCGTGGACGCCGTCCTGGTCGAAGAAGGGCAGCTCGTCGGTGTTGAGCAGGCCCATCTCCAGGTTGTGGCCGATGTCGGGCAGCCCTTCGGCCTTGACCAGGCCGTGGGCGACGTCGACCCGGAAGCCGTCGACGCCCAGGTCGAGCCAGAAGCGCAGGATCGAGCGGAACTCCTCGCGGACGGCCTCCCGCTCCCAGTTGAAGTCGGGCTGCTCGGGGGCGAAGAGGTGCAGGTACCACTCCTCGGGCTCGCCGTCCGGGCCGCTCACCCGGGTCCAGGCCGGTCCGCCGAACAGGGAGTTCCAGTCGTTGGGCGGCAGTTCGCCGTGCTCGCCCTTGCCGGGGCGGAAGTGGAAGCGCTCCCGCATCGGCGAGCCGGGGCCCTCGCGCAGCGCCTGCCGGAACCACTCGTGGTGGTCCGAGCAGTGGTTGGGGACCAGGTCGACGATCACCCGCAGTCCCAGGGCGTGGGCGTCGCGCACCAGGTCGTCGGCGTCGGTGAGGGTGCCGAACATCGGGTCGACGGCGCGGTAGTCGGCCACGTCGTAGCCGCCGTCGGCCTGCGGGGAGGCGTAGAACGGGGTCAGCCACACGGCGTCCACACCGAGGTCCCTCAGATACGGCAGCCGGGCCCGGGCACCCGGCAGATCGCCGATGCCGTCGCCATTGCCATCGGCGAAGGAACGCACGTACACCTGGTAGATGACAGCGCTCCGCCACCACCCGGCGCCGTCCTGGCCGCCTTCCCCGCGGGGGCGGCCGGCTGGGCGGTCATGGACGTCGGGGGCGAGCTCCTGGGTCATGGGGGTCCCTCGTGGGTCGGAGTCGTCGGCGGCAACGCGTTTCATGAATTTGCGGAAGGATCCGCAATAGCTTGCAGCAGGAGGAGCGTGCCACGTCAAGTCTCCCGGCAGCAACCGTGAGGACACGTGGGCGTAACGATCAAAGGATCTTGCAAGACTTTGCAGCAAGGTCTTTCATCGCTCTTACAACCCTGTTACGTTCACCGACAGCCCGACGGCCGCAAAGGTGCAGTCGGCAGGGGGGAGCGTCATCGCATCCCTGACCATCACGGGCTTTCACCTCAAGGAGAACCTCATGCGGCGTGGCATAGCGGCCACCGCGCTTGTGGCGTCCATCGCCCTCGCGGCGACGGCGTGCGGCGGCAGTGACAGCGGTGACAAGGCTGACGGTCCCGTCACCATCACCTGGTGGGACACCTCCAACTCCACCAACGAGGCCCCCACGTACAAGGCCCTGGTCAAGGAGTTCGAGAAGGCGAACCCCACGGTCAAGGTCAAGTACGTCAACGTCCCCTTCGACTCCGCGCAGAACAAGTTCGACACCGCTGCCGGCAGCAAGGGCGCCCCCGACGTGCTGCGCTCCGAGGTGGGCTGGACCCCGGCCTTCGCCAAGAAGGGCTACTTCCTGGCCCTGGACGGCACCGCCGCGCTCACCGACCAGAGCAAGTTCCAGGCCAGCCTGATCAAGCAGGCCCAGTACGACGGCAAGACGTACGGTGTGCCGCTGACCACCGACACGCTCGCCCTGGTCTACAACAAGACCCTGTTCAAGAAGGCCGGCATCACCGCCGCCCCCGCCACCTGGGACGAGCTGAAGGCCGACGCCAAGCTGGTCAAGCAGAAGGCCAAGGTCGACGGCTTCTGGCTGAACTCCGCCGCCTACTACGCGCAGCCGTTCCTGTACGGCGAGGGCGTGGACATGGTGGACACCGCCGGCAAGAAGATCACCGTCAACGGCGCCGCCGCCAAGAAGGGTCTCAAGACCTGGCAGAGCCTGTTCTCCGGCACCGGCCTGCACAAGGCGGACGTCACCGCCGACGCCTACGCCCACATCGAGGACGCCTTCGTCAACGGCAAGGTCGCCTCGATCATCCAGGGCCCGTGGGAGATCACGAACTTCTACAAGGGCTCGGCGTTCTCCGACAAGGGCAACCTCGGTGTCGCGGTCCTGCCGGCCGGTTCCTCCGGTTCCTCCGGCGCCCCGACCGGTGGGCACAACCTCTCGGTCTACGCGGGCTCGGACAAGGCCCACCAGGACGCGTCGGTCAAGTTCGTCAAGTTCATGACCTCCGCGAAGAGCGAGACGCAGATCGCGCTGAAGAACGCCACCCTGCCGACCCGCTCGGACGCCTACACCTCCGCCGTCACCGCCGACCCGGGTGTCGCCGGCTTCCAGGCGGTCCTGTCCTCCGCCCAGCCCCGTCCCGAGCTGCCCGAGTACAGCTCGCTGTGGGGCCCGCTCGGCACCGAGCTGACCAAGGTCGCCGGTGGCAAGGAGAGCCTGGACAAGGGTCTGTCCAACGCCGAGACCGCGATGGCCAAGCTCCTGCCGGACTACAGCAAGTAACGCCCGCGGCCGCCGGCTCCGCCCCCGCCCGGGGGAGGAGCCGGCGGCCATCCCGGTGCTGAACCGCCGAAACCGAGAAGGTGTCACCGATGACAGTCGCCGTCGAGGGCGGCGCGGCCGCAAAGAGCCGCGGTGCCCAGGGGCCGGGCAACGGCCCGTTCCAGCGCCTCAAGCGCTCCTACCAGAAGCACTGGTACGCGTACGTGATGATCGCCCCGGTGGTCGTCGTACTCGGCGTGCTGGTCGGCTACCCGCTCGTCCAGGGCTTCTACCTGACGCTGACCGACGCCAACAGCCTCAACTCGGCGCGCACCATCGGTGTCAACCACATCGCCGCCACGTACCACTTCATCGGCTTCGGCAACTACGCCGACATCCTGTGGGGCCCCACCTCCTGGGACCGCTTCTGGTCCCACTTCCTCTGGACCGTCTTCTGGACCTTCGCCTGCGTGGTCCTGCACTACACCCTCGGTCTGGGCCTCGCCCTGCTGCTCAACGAGAAGCTGCGCGGCCGCACGTTCTACCGGATGATGCTGATCCTGCCCTGGGCGGTGCCCACCTTCGTCACCGTCTTCTCCTGGCGGATCATGCTCAGCGACTCGGGCGTGATCAACTCCGTCCTCGGCTCGCTCCATCTGCCCCAGCCGCAGTGGCTGGAGGACACCACCTTCCAGCGCACCGCCGCGATCATGGTCAACACCTGGTGCGGTGTCCCCTTCATGATCGTCTCGCTGCTCGGCGGCCTCCAGTCCATCCCCGGCGAGCTCTACGAGGCCGCCGAGATGGACGGCGCCAACGCCTGGCAGCGCTTCCGCAACGTCACCCTGCCCGGCCTGAGCTCGGTCAGCAGCACCGTGGTGCTGCTCGGCGTCATCTGGACCTTCAACCAGTTCGCCATCATCTACCTGCTCTTCGGCTCCAACGCCCCCGACGTGCAGATCCTGGTGACCTGGGCCTACTACCTCGGCTTCGGACAGCAGCCCCGCGACTTCGCCCAGTCCGCCGCCTACGGCGTCCTGCTGCTGGCCATCCTGATCGTCTTCACCTCCTTCTACCGACGCTGGCTGGCCCGCAATGAGCAGCAGCTCGCCGGCTGAACAGGAAGGGACTCCCGCCATGAGCACCACCGCGACCCCCCAGGCAGGCGCCCCCGCGGAGCCCGTCCGCGCCGACCCGCCCGCCGCCGCCCGCCCCGGGCGGGCCCCCCGACGGGGCCGGCGCAGCCGCCGGGCCACCGTCCTGACCCACACGGCACTGATCACCGCCAGCCTCATCGCGGTCTTCCCGATCGGCTGGCTGATCTTCCTCTCGCTCGGCCCGGACAAGGACGACTACCTCCACCCCGGCCGGATCCTCGGCAAGTGGAGCTTCTCCAACTACTCCTTCGTCCTGGAACACACCAGCTTCTTCACCTGGTTCGGCAACACCTGTCTCGTGGCCTTCGCCACCTGCCTGGTCGGCGTCGGCATCTCCGCGACCACCGGCTACGCGATCTCCCGGATGCGCTTCCCCGGCTACCGCAAGCTGATGTGGGTACTGCTGGTCACCCAGATGTTCCCGATCGCCGTACTGATCGTCCCGATGTACACCATCCTCGGCGACCTCGGCCTGATCGACACCTACGGCGGCCTCGTCCTGGTCTACTGCACCACCGCCGTCCCGTACTGCGCCTGGCTGCTCAAGGGCTACTTCGACACGATCCCCTTCGAGATCGACGAAGCCGGACGGGTCGACGGCCTCTCACCCTTCGGCACGTTCTGGCGCCTCATCCTCCCCCTGGCCCGGCCGGGGCTGGCGGTCGCCGCCTTCTACACCTGCCTCACCGCCTGGGGCGAGGTGGCCTTCGCCAACACGTTCATGCTCGACGACACCAAGTACACGCTGGCGGTGGGCCTGAGCAGCTTCATCAGCGAGCACGACTCGCAGTGGAACTACATGGCCGCCACGGCGGTGCTCATCGCGGTGCCCGTCAGCGGTGTCTTCTACCTCGTCCAGAAGCATCTGGTCACCGGGCTGACGGCCGGCGCCGCGAAGTCCTGACCGGACGGGGAGTTCCCCACCCCGCCCCTTCCCGAAACCGGGCTCCGCCCGGGCCCGCCGGGGGCTCCGCCCCCGGGCCCCCGGTCCTCGAACGCCGGACGGGCTGAACGGGCCCCACGAATCGCGACCAAGGACGTCATGACCCAGCGCCTCGCCGACCAGGCCCAGCCGACCGGCACCCCAGCAGACCCGCGGAGCGAATGGTGGCGGGAAGCTGTCATCTACCAGGTGTACCCGCGCAGCTTCGCCGACGGCAACGGCGACGGAATGGGCGACATCCCGGGCATCCGGGAGCGCCTTCCGTATCTGCGCGACCTGGGCGTGGACGCCGTGTGGCTGAGCCCCTTCTACGCCTCCCCGCAGGCGGACGCGGGCTACGACGTCGCCGACTACCGGGCCATCGACCCGATGTTCGGCACCCTCCACGACGCCGACGGCCTGATCCGCGACGCCCACGGCCTGGGGCTGCGCGTCATCGTCGACCTGGTCCCCAACCACTCCTCCGACCAGCACGAGTGGTTCAAGCAGGCGCTGCGCGAGGGCCCCGGATCGCGGCTGCGCGAGCGGTACCACTTCCGGCCCGGCAAGGGTGAGAGCGGCGAACTGCCGCCCAACGACTGGGAGTCCGTCTTCGGCGGCCCGGCCTGGACCCGTGCCGCCGACGGGGAGTGGTTCCTCCACCTGTTCGCCCCGGAGCAGCCCGACTTCAACTGGGACCACCCGGCCGTCCGGGACGAGTTCCGCTCGATCCTGCGGTTCTGGCTGGACATCGGGGTCGACGGCTTCCGGATCGACGTCGCGCACGGCCTGGTCAAGGCCGAGGGCCTGCCCGACATCGGCGGCAGCGAGCACGAGCGGCTCCGGCTGCTCGGCAACGACGTCCTGCCCTTCTTCGACCAGGACGGCGTGCACGAGATCTACCGTTCGTGGCGGAAGATCCTCGACGAGTACGACGGCGAGCGCATCGGCGTGGCCGAGGCCTGGACCCCGACCGTGGACCGCACGGCCAACTACCTGCGCCCCGACGAACTGCACCAGGCCTTCAACTTCCAGTACCTGAGCACCGGATGGGACGCCGGGGCGCTGCGCGAGGTCATCGACCTCTCGCTGGACGCCATGCGGCCGGTCGGCGCCCCGACCACCTGGGTGCTGTCCAACCACGACGTCGTACGGCACCTCACCCGCCTCGGCGGCGGGGTACGGCGCGCCAGGGCGGCCTCGCTGCTGATGCTGGCGCTGCCCGGTTCCGCGTACGTCTACCAGGGCGAGGAACTCGGCCTGCCCGAGGTCACCGACCTGCCCGACGAGGTCCGTCAGGACCCGGCCTTCCACCGCGCGGCCGGCCAGGACGGCTTCCGCGACGGCTGCCGGGTGCCGATCCCGTGGACCTCGCAGGGCCGGTCCTACGGCTTCGGGGCGGGCGGCAGCTGGCTGCCGCAGCCGGCGGAGTGGGCGGGGCTGAGCGTCGAGGCGCAGAGCGGCGACCCGGACTCCACGCTGGAGCTGTACCGCAGCGCGCTGGCCGTGCGCCGCGAGCACCCGGGACTGGGTGCGGGCACCGCCGTGGAGTGGGCCGAGGCCCCGGCGGGTGTGCTGGCCTTCCGGCGTCCGGGCTTCGTCTGCACGGTCAACACCACCGACGGACCGGTGACGATTCCGGCCCCGGGAAGGGTGCTGCTGGCCAGCGCCGGGCTCGCGACGAGCACGGAGGGCTTGGTCACGGTTCCGGCCGACACGACGGTTTGGTGGGCGGTCTGACGTCGCTCGCATAAAGTCGGGCCATGCAGACGGCGCGACTTGCGGATATCGCGGCACAGGCGGGGGTCAGCGAGGCCACCGCCAGCCGTGTCATGAACGGGAAGCCCGGAGTCGCCGCCACCACCCGGCAGAAGGTGCTGGCGGCGCTCGACGTGCTCGGCTACGAGCGGCCGCTGCGACTACGGCATCGCAGCGCCGGGCAGATCGGGCTGATCACACCGGAGCTCAGCAACCCGATCTTCCCCGCCTTCGCGCAGGTCATCGAGCAGAACCTGACCGGCTACGGGTACACGGCCGTGCTCTGCACCCAGCATCCCGGCGGTGCCACCGAGGACGAACTCGTGGAGGCCCTGGCCGAGCGCGGCGTCATGGGCATCGTCTTCCTGTCCGGGCTGCACGCCGACCTCAACTCCGACCCCGAGCGGTATGCCCGCCTCGTCGGCCGCGGTGTGCCGTACGTCCTGATAAACGGCTACAACCCGGCCGTGGCCGGGCCCTTCGTCTCCCCGGACGACCGGGCCTCGGCCCGGATGGCCGTGCAGCATCTGCTGGACCTCGGCCACGAGCGGATCGGGCTCGCCGTCGGCCCCGGCCGTTTCGTGCCCGTCCAGCGCAAGGTCGAGGGCTTCCTGGCGGCGCTGGGCGAGGACGCCCCGGTGCAGCACACCCTGTTCACCGTCGAGGGCGGCGGGGCCGCGGCCGGCGCGCTGCTGGACCGGGGCTGCACAGGCATCGTCTGCGGCAGCGACCTGATGGCCCTGGGCGCCATCCGCGCGGTGCGCGAGCGCGGACTGACGGTGCCGGGCGACGTCTCGGTGGTCGGCTACGACGACTCGCCGCTGGTGCCGTTCACCGATCCGCCGCTCACCACCATCCGGCAGCCGGTCGAGGCGATGGGCGCGGCCGCGGTGGGCGCCCTGCTGGAGGAGATCAGCGGAAACCCCGTGCAGCGCTCGGAGTTCGTCTTCCAGACCGAGCTGGTGGTGCGCGGCTCCACCGCGCAGGTGCGCAGGCGCGGCTGACGGGCGCTTGGGCCGGTGGGGCCGGTGGGGCCGGGCCCGGGACCTGCCCCGGACGGGGCGGCGGGGTGCGTTGACGGTCCCGGACCCCGCCCCGGTCCGAGGGGGTGGGTACCGGGCCGATCGGCCGGGCGCGTGGGACCCGCCGCAGGTGAACCTCCGTGTCCTGCGTGGACCCCCGGCCGATCGGACCGGGCTGGACAGGAACGTAACAGCGATGCAACTCCCTGCGAAAGCCCCTGTTAGAAACTTTCTGCAAGATCCTGCAAGAGGTGTCGCCGCTGTCCGCCCCGGGGCAGCTCCGGGCTGCTCCGGCTACTTCCAGGTGTCGCTGGTGGTGTAACCCGCCGACGACCCGGTGGTGTAGGCGCGGTTGCTCCCGGACTCCCAGGTCACGTTCCCGTTCGTGTCCTTCTTGATGTACTTGTACTCGAAGGACGAGCTGTTGGGCACGATCACCAGCCTGCTCCAGGTCGGGTAGTTCGCCGAGGACAGCGGGATCGCGTCGTCGGTGTCCCAGCCGCCGAGCGAGGCGACGGAACCGACCACGTAGACGTTGGTGCCGGAGACGGTGGTCGCGGACTCGTTGAAGGTGACGTCGGTGGCGTTCGTGGCGGCCAGGTTCCAGCTGTTGTCGAGGGTCAGCGCCGAGGTGCCGGTGGTCGCCGACCGGTTGGCGTTGGACTCCCAGGTCACGTTCCCGGACGCGTCCTTCTCGATGTACTTGTACTCGAAGGAGGTGCCGGCCGGGAGCTGCACGGCCTTCGTCCAGATCGGGTAGCCGCTCGACGAGAGCTGGATCGCGCTGCCGGTGTCCCAGTTGCCCAGGGCGGCCACCGAGCCGACCACATAGACGTTGGTGCCGGTGCCGGTGGACGCGTACTCGTTGAAGGTCGCGGTGACCGTCGAGCCCGAGGTGCCGGTGCTGGTGGCCGTCGTGGTGGGTGTGGCGGTGGCCGTCGCGGTGCTGGTGGGCGTGCTGGTGGCGGTACTGGTCGGGGTGGCGGTCGGCGAGGGCGAGGTGTAGGTGCCGGTGTGGATGGCCACCGCGCTCATGGCGGGCACCGTGATGCTCGCCGAACCACCCGAGACGGTCACGGTGTTCGCGCAGTCGGTGATGACGTCGCAGTAGGTGCCGTCGGCCAGGTTGGTGGCGTAGGTGTACGTGGTGGAACCGGAGGTGTTGTTCATGGCGATGAAGCCGGTGGTGCCACGGCTGAAGCCGATGACATTGCTCGACTTGGCCTGGAAGTTGGTGTACGCGGCCGAGCCGACCGCGTTGTGCCACTCGACCATGCCCTTCACGGCGGTGTACCGGTCCAGGCAGGTCCAGCCGCTGGAGCAGTCGGTGTCGGTGACGAAGCCGCCGGAGTTCGGCGGGGCCTGGTCGCCGGCGGTCCAGTTCCAGCTGGCGTAGACCGACGGTGAGGTGCCGTAGCCGCGGGCCAGTTGGTAGATGTTGGCCAGTGTGGTCTGGTCACCGCCCTGGAGGGCCAGGGTGTAGCCGTTGCGGTCGGTGTCGTGGTTGGTGACGAAGGTCGCCGATGAGCCCTCGTCCACGAAGCCCCAGGTCGAGCCGAAGGTCTGCAGGTTGGAGATGCTGCCCTGGAACTGCGCCTTGATCTTGTTGGCGTAGGTGAAGTCCAGGACGTCACCGGTGCCCTGGTAGGAGGCGGCGGTGGGCGTGGTGCCCGGGTAGACCTCCTGGAAGATGTACGGGTCGCCGCCGGACGTGGTGTCGTCGAGGTAGCCCTCGATGGCGGTGAGGTCGGTGACCGGGATGTGTTTGGCCGCGTCGATGCGGTAGCCGTCGACCCCGAGCGCGGTCATCTTGTTGAGGAAGCCCGCGATGCCCTTGCGGACGTTGGTCTCCTCGGTCTCCAGGTCCGGCAGGCCGAGCAGTTCGCAGTTCTGGATCTCGGTGAGGTTCGACCAGTCGTCGATGATCAGGTCGGAGTCCGAGCAGTCGTCCGACTGGTGGTAGTCGCCGGGGTCCCAGTCCGGGGTGTCGTACTTGTTGCTGACGGCCGTGCCGTTGTAGCCGGTGCCGGTCTGGGCGGCGGTGTGGTTGATCACCGCGTCGACATAGACCTTGATGCCGGCGTTGTGGCAGGTGGTGACCATGTTCGCGAACTGGGTGGCGCTGCCGAAGCGGCTGTTGAGGTTGTACGAGTACGGCTGGTAGACGTCCCACCAGTAGTAGCTGGACTGCTTGAGCGACTCGGCGGGCGGGGCCACCTGGACGGCTCCGTAACCGGCCGGGTCCAGGACGTCGGCGCACTCGGAGGCGACCGAGTCCCAGTTCCACTCCCACAGGTTGGCGATGACGTCGCCGTTGGCCACACCGGTGTCGGTGGCGGCGTGTGCCTGGGTGGCGGGCAGGGCGGTGAGGGCGCCGAGGGCGAGTGCGGCGGCGAGGCCGAGGGCTCCGGCGGAGAGCCGGGCGCGTATGCGGCGGGGCGGTGGCGGGGAGGCGGATTCCGGGGTGCGACTCATGGGGGTGCGGCTCTCCTGAGATCGGTCCGACGGGGGGTGCGTTGAACGCGAGAGTGAGCGTGCTTCTGTGAACAGTGCACGTCAAGAGATTGGTTGAAAGTTCTTGCTGTGAATTGCAGTCGCTTGCGCGGGGGTTGGCACCGCGTGAAGGGGTGCCCGCAGCCCGTCGGACCGGTCCGCACCAGCACGATTGACGGCCGTTGCCTGGAAATCTTTGCGACATCTTGCTGTAAGGCCTGCGTAAGCGCTACCGTCCGGTTCACAGTCCGGCACCGACGCCGGGCGGCACCCGGCTCATGCGCGTGGGTACCGGGCGCGAGCGTCACCGGAGGTCCGGAGCGGACCCCGGCGGCACTACCGTCCGCACACGGATTCCGCAAGGAGATCACCCCGTGGCCCAGCAGCCCTGGCTGCCCGTGTCCGCTGTGCGCGCCCGTCGCGCGCGCGGCGCACGCACCGCCGTAGCCGTCGTTCTGGCGGCACTCGTCGCCGCCTTCGTACAGCCCGTGGCCGTCGGCGCGGCCACCCCGCCGCCCCCGTCCGACAGGACGCTGGTCGCCTCGGCGGACGCCCGCGACGACCTGACCCGGGAGCAGTTCTACTTCGTCATGCCGGATCGTTTCGCCAACGGCGACACCTCCAACGACAAGGGCGGACTCACCGGCACCCGCCTCACCACCGGCTACGACCCGACCGACAAGGGCTTCTACCAGGGCGGCGACCTCAAGGGCCTGACCAAGCGGCTGGACTACATCAAGGGCCTCGGCACCACCTCCATATGGATGGCGCCGATCTTCAAGAACAAGGCCGTCCAGGGGACGGGGGACACCGCGTCGGCCGGCTACCACGGGTACTGGATCACCGACTTCACCCAGGTCGACCCGCACTTCGGCACCAACGCCGACCTGGAGAAGCTGATCTCCAGGGCCCACGCCAAGGGCATGAAGGTCTTCTTCGACGTCATCACCAACCACACCGCCGACGTCGTCGACCACGACCAGAAGTCCTACGGCTACCTCTCCAAGGGCGCCTTCCCGTACCTGACCAAGGACGGCGTGCCCTTCGACGACGCCGACTACGCCGACGGGAAGAAGGCCTTCCCGGCGGTCGACCGGGACTCCTTCGCCTACACCCCGGCCGTGGCCGCCTCCGAGACCGGCACCAAGGTCCCCTCCTGGCTCAACGACCCGACGATGTACCACAACCGGGGCGACTCCACCTACGCCGGCGAGAGCACCGACCAGGGTGACTTCTCCGGCCTGGACGACCTGTGGACCGAGCGCCCCGAGGTCGTGCACGGCATGGAGCGGATCTACCAGAAGTGGGTCCGCGACTTCGGTATCGACGGCTTCCGGATCGACACCGTCAAGCACGTCGACATGGACTTCTGGACCCAGTGGGCCACCGCCCTGGACGACTACGCCGCGAAGCACGGCCGCAAGGACTTCTTCCAGTTCGGCGAGGTCTACTCCGCCGACACATCGGTGACCTCCCCCTACGTCACCCAGGGCAGGCTCGACGCGACCCTCGACTTCCCCTTCCAGGAGGCCGCCCGCGAGTACGTCTCGCAGGGCGCCTCGGCCGCGAAGCTGTCGTCCGTCTTCGCCGACGACTACAAGTACACCTCCGGCACGGCCAACGCGTACGAGCAGGTCACCTTCCTCGGCAACCACGACATGGGCCGCATCGGGTACTTCCTCACCTCCGACAACCCCGGGGCCACCGACGCCGAACTGGTGAAGAAGGACAGACTCGCCAACGAGCTGATGTTCCTCAGCCGGGGCAACCCCGTCGTGTACTACGGCGACGAGCAGGGCTTCACCGGCTCCGGCGGCGACAAGGACGCCCGCCAGACCATGTTCGGCTCCCAGGTCGCCGACTACCTCGACGACGACGAACTCGGCACCGACCGCACCGCCGCCTCCGACGCGTACGACACCGACGGGACGCTCTACACCTCCATCGCCGCCCTGGCCGAACTCCGCAAGCGGAACCCGGCCCTCACCGACGGCGTCCAGACCGAGCGCTACGCGGCCGACGGCGCCGGTGTCTACGCCTTCTCCCGCACCCTCGCCGCGGACGGCGTGGAGTACGTCGTCGCCGTCAACAACGCGACGAGCGCGAAGAGCGTGGACCTGTCCACGTACTCCGCGGGCATCGGCTTCAAGGAGATCTACGGCGGCTCCGGCACCGTCACCTCCGGCTCCGACACCAAGATCGCGGTCAAGGTCCCGGCCATGTCCGCCGTGGTCTACAAGGCGACCAGGAAGCTGGGCGCGGCCACCGGCACCCCCGCCGTCACCCTGACCGCCCCCGCCGCCGGCGCCACCGGCACGGTCACCCTCTCCGCGGACATCGACGCGGCCCCGCTGAGCCGCGTCGTCTTCGCCGCGCAGACCGGCAACGGCGCCTGGCAGACCCTCGGCTCCGCCGACCACGCCCCCTACCAGGTCACCCAGCACCTCGGGGACGACCTCGCGGCCGGAACGACCGTCCGCTACAAGGCCGTTGTCGTCGACCGGGCGGGCCGTACGGCGAGCGCCCTCGCGCAGACCACCACCGGCACCCCGGAGCAGGAGGCGACGCCCACCGCCACCAGCCGGGACTACGCGATCGTCCACTACAAGCGCACAGACGGCGACTACACCGACTGGCGCCTCTACGCCTGGGGCGACCTCGCCGACGGCGAGTCCACCACCTGGCCCGCCGGACACGACTTCACCGGCCGCGACGCCTACGGCGCCTTCGCCTACGTCAAGCTCAAGGAGGGCGCGAGCAGCGTCGGCTTCCTCGTCATCGACAAGGACGGCAACAAGGACGTCTCCGCCGACCGCACCATCGATGTCACCCGCACGGGTGAGGTCTGGCTCTCCCAGGGTGACGCCGACGTCCTGACGGAGGCCCCCACCGGCGCCTACCCGGATCTGGGGGCACCTCCCAGCCGCCAGGCTGGGGGAGACACCGGCAAGGCGGTCATCCACTACCACCGCGCCGACGGCGACTACGACGGCTGGGGCCTGCACGTCTGGACCGGCGCCGCCACCGGCACCGACTGGTCCAGCCCCCTGAAGCCGGTGAAGACTGACACCTACGGCGCCGTCTTCGAGGTACCGCTCACCGATGGCGCGACCTCGCTGAGCTACATCATCCACAAGGGCGACACCAAGGATCTCGACGCCGACCAGTCCCTGGACTTCTCGACGTACGGGCACGAGGTGTGGCTGTTGAACGGAACCGCGAAATACCTGCTGCCCTCCACCGAGGGCTCCGCCGCCGACCTCGACCTCTCGGCCGCCAAGGCCCAGTGGATCGACCGGAACACCGTCGCCTGGGACACCAGCCCCACGGCCGCCGCCAGCTACCAGCTCGTCTACTCGCCCGACGGCGACCTGACCCTCAAGGACGGCGCACTCACCGGCAGCCAGCACTGGCTGCGCCTCACACCGGTGAGCGGCGGCCTCACCGACGCCCAGAGGACGAAGTACCCGCACCTGAAGGACTACGCTGCCTTCACCGTCGACCCGCGCGACCGGGACCGGACCGGCAACGCCCTCACCGGCCAGGTCGTCGCCACCCAGCACCTCGCCACAGGCGCCCTGCTCGCCGCCACCGGCGTACAGACCCAGGGCGTCCTCGACGACCTCTACGCCGCCAAGGCCGGCAAGGCCTCCCTCGGCGCGGTCTTCGACCACCACGGCACACCGACGCTGTCCGTCTGGGCCCCGACCGCCCGGTCCGTCGCCCTGGACCTGGACGGCACCACCGTCGCCATGAAACGTGACCCGGCCAGCGGCGTCTGGAGCGTCAGAGGCAAGAAGTCCTGGACCGGCCGCACCTACCGGTACGTCGTCGAGGTCTGGGCCCCCTCGACGAGGAAGATCGAGACCAACAAGGTCACCGACCCCTACTCGGTCGCGCTCACCACCGACTCCGAGCGCAGCGTCATCGCCGACCTGGACGACCCCTCCCTCGCCCCCAAGGGGTGGTCGAACCTGGCCAAGCCCAAGGCCGTCACCCTCAACAACGCCCAGATCCAGGAACTCCACCTGCGCGACTTCTCCGCCGAGGACAGCACCGTCCCGGCGGCCGACCGCGGCAAGTACACCGCCTTCACCGACACCGGCTCGGCCGGCATGAAACACCTCAGGGCGCTCGCCGCGTCAGGTGTCTCGTACGTCCACCTGCTCCCGGTCTTCGACTTCGCCACGGTCGCGGAGAACGCCGCCGACCAGTCCACCCCCGACTGCGACCTGGGCTCCTACGCCGCCGACTCCGGCAAGCAGCAGGAGTGCGTCGGCGCGGTCGCCGCCAAGGACGCGTACAACTGGGGCTACGACCCGCTCCACTACACCGTGCCCGAAGGCTCGTACAGCACCGACCCCGAGGGGACGCGGCGCACCGTCGAGTTCCGCGAGATGGTCCGGAGCCTCAACACCTCCGGCCTGCGGGTCGTCATGGACGTGGTCTACAACCACACCGCCGCCTCCGGCCAGGACGACAACTCCGTACTCGACCGGATCGTCCCCGGCTACTACCAGCGGCTGCTGGCCGACGGATCGGTCGCCGACTCCACCTGCTGCTCCAACACCGCCACCGAGAACGCGATGATGGGCAAGCTCGTCGTCGACTCGGTCGTCACCTGGGCCAGGGAGTACAAGGTCGACGGCTTCCGCTTCGACCTGATGGGCCACCAGCCCAAGGCCAACCTCCTCGCCGTCCGCAGGGCGCTGGACGCGCTGACACCCGAGAAGGACGGCGTCGACGGCAAGAAGATCATCATGTACGGCGAGGGCTGGAACTTCGGCGAGGTCGCCGACGACGCCCGCTTCGTCCAGGCCACCCAGAAGAACATGGCCGGCACCGGCATCGCCACCTTCTCCGACCGCGCCCGCGACGCCGTCCGCGGCGGTGGCCCCTTCGACTCCGACCCCGGCGTCCAGGGCTTCGCCTCCGGGCTCTACACCGACCCCAACACCTCCACCGCCAACGGCACCACCGCCGAGCAGAAGACCCGCCTCCTGCACTACCAGGACCTCATCAAGGTCGGCCTCACCGGCAATCTGAAGGACTTCACCTTCACCGACTCGACCGGCAAGCAGGTCAAGGGCTCCGAGGTCGACTACAACGGCTCCGCCGCCGGCTACGCCGACGCCCCGGGCGACGCCCTCGCCTACGTCGACGCCCACGACAACGAGTCGCTGTACGACGCCCTCGCCTACAAGCTCCCGTCCGGCACCTCGGCGGACGACCGGGCCCGCATGCAGGTCCTGGCCGAGGCCACCGCCGCCCTGTCCCAGGGCCCTGCCCTCTACCAGGCCGGCAGCGACCTGCTGCGCTCCAAGTCCCTCGACCGCAACTCCTACGACTCCGGCGACTGGTTCAACGCCATCCACTGGAACTGCGCGGCCGGCAACGGCTTCGGCCGCGGCCTCCCGCAGGCCGCCGACAACGAGTCCAAGTGGCCTTACGCCAGGCCCCTGCTGGGCATCAGCTCCCTCAAGGCCGCGTGCGCCCAGATCAACCGGGCCACCGCCGCCTACCAGGACCTGATCAAGATCCGCACGACCGAGCCGGCCTTCGGCCTCACCACGGCCTCCGCGGTCCAGGACCGGCTGTCCTTCCCCCTCTCGGGCAAGGACGAGACGGCGGGCGTCATCACCATGAGGCTCGGCAGGCTCGTCGTCGTCCTCAACGCGACCCCCGGCTCCCAGGACCAGCGGATCACCGCCCTGGCCGGCCGGAGCTACGCCCTTCACCCCGTTCAGGCCGCCGGCTCGGACGAGGTCGTCAAGAAGTCCACGTACGACTCCGCCTCCGGCACCTTCACGGTCCCGGCCCGGACCGTCGCGGTGTTCGTCGCGTCCGTCCGGTAGCCGTCCCTCCTCGATCGCCGGACCGGGGGTACCTCCCGGCGATGGCTGCGGGCACCGGCTTCTCGGCCGGTCCGGTGATCGAGGAAGGCCCATATGGGGCCCATACGGATGAATTACCGGCGTGGCGCCTTGCGCTGGGGAGTCGCGGGGGTACGCATACAGTGCCCATGGTGACACTGTGTAGCCAGAAGCTGCGCTGTGTCACCGGGTGCCGTTCCGCTTCCCTCCGCGGCCGCGCCGACGTCATCGGCATACCGCGGACGACTCCCCTGGAGGACCCGTGAGGTCTCGCCGGCGAATATCCCTGTCCGCGCTTCCCGCCGTACTCGTGCTGGCCGTCAGCGCGCTCATGGGCGCGATCGCGCCCGCTCAGGCGGACGACCCCGGCCGCGCCGGGCGAACACCGGCCGCCGCCGGCCGCCCCCTGCCGGGCTCCCCGACCGCCACGACCCCGCACCCGACCGCGTCGGAGAGGGGTGACAGGCCCAACACCTGCGTCGGCATCACCTTCACCGATCCCACGTACTTCTGCGGTGACCCCCGCCTCGGGCCGCGCTTCCTGCCCACCAGGGGTGTACTCGGCGCGATCCTCGCCGACTACCGGCGCCTCGGCGGACAGACCGCCAACGGATTCATCCAGACCTGGTGGCTCCCCGCGCAGGGGCGCTACGACTTCCCGATCAAGAACGGCTTCCGGCTCGACGCGGCGGGCAACGCGATCTCCGTGAACCTGCCGCTCCTCGTGGGGCAGAAACTCGACCGCTTCGGAGGCGAGGGCGGCCAGTTCCTGGCTCCGGCCGGCACGCCGTACTCCCAGCGCTCCCTGCCGCCGCAGAGCCTCAACACCATCGAGGGGGCCTACCCCTTCAACTACCACGTGTACAAGGTCCTGAAGCCGTTCACGGTCGAGGCGGGCCCCGCCGCCCCGTGGTTCAACCAGCCGGGCGAGGGCATCCAGTACAAGATCCCCGGAACGACCGACAATGTGGGCACGCTGGTCACCGGCGGCTTCCTCAAGCGCCTGAACTGACGGGACCCGACATGGACCGACGTGAGCTGTGCGAGGTGCTCGCCTCCGAGGGCGTCGCCGACGGGCTGTACGAGATCCCGGGCTTCCACGAGACCCGGCCGAGGCCCGTGGACTTCAGATACCTCCGGCAGGAGGGCGACGCATGGGTCGTCGGCACCTGCGAACGAGGCGTCTGTCAGCCGTTCCGGCGCTTGAGCACCGAGGACGCGGCATGCCGCTTCCTCCATGACCAGCTCACCCGGCGCGGCCCCGGTCCGGGGCCGGACGCCGCCGAGGAGATGGAGTCCGTCCTGCGCGAGCGGGAGGAGATCCAGCGCTCCGCCCGCGAGGCCTTCGAACGGGCCCGCCGCGCGGACTCCTCGTAACTCCCCGCCGTCAGCTCCTTCTCCAGCAGCGTCACGGCGTACCTGCTCCCCAGCCCGCCGTCCTTGAGCGGCTGTTCGCCGACCACCGTGTACCCGGCACTCTCGTAGTACGCCCGCAGCCTCGGGTTCGTCGACACACAGTCCAGCCGGCAGTACGCCCGCCCCGCCTCGGCTATCCGGCGCTCGGCCTCGGCCAGCATCGTCCGCCCGGCACCGGGCGGCGCCGCCGCGCGGTCCACCATCAGCCGGTGCACATAGCCCGCGTCCGCCGGCCTGACGCCCCAGGCGGCGGGGTCGTTCCACCACAGCTCCCAGCCGCCGACGGCCCGGCCGGACGCCTCCGCGAGCCACACCTCGCCCTCGGCCATGCGGCGGCGGAAGTGGTCCTCGCCCAGTTCGCCGGGCTTCCACTGGACGATCCCGTTGGCCTGCATCCAGCGGGCGGCATCGTCACGGAGCCGTACCAGCGCCGGGGCGTCGGCGTCACGGGCGGGGCGGAAGTCAAGATCGCTCATGTCCGCCATTGTGCCGGGGTGACCATCGCAGGATTCACTCGTTTCCCTGAACGTGGAGTCGAAGCAGGCGACAGCTGCCCGTCCGCCGCGGGCCGGGTCCGTCGAGGTGGACGTCGAAGAGGCCGAAGCGGCACTGGTGGAGCACTACCCGCACCTGGTGCGGCTGGCCTATCTCACGCTGCCGCCGTCACTGGGCCGGCACCGCCGGGTGATCACCGCCCACGCCCTCGTCCAGCGGGCGCTGCCGCGGTCGCCGGTGGTGGCGGCCTCGGCGTACGCGCTGGTGCGGCAGGAGGTGCTGCGCGCCGCGCTGCGGTCGGGGCTCCGGCGACGAGGGCGCCCGGGACTGCCGCTGGGACTGCCGCTGGGGTTGCGGTCGGGGCTGGGGCCGGTGATGGCCGCGCCGCCGTATGTGTGGGGCCTGCGGCTCCATCCGAAGGCGGGCGGGACGGACGAGTCGGCACTGGACCGGGCGCTGACACCGCTGGACGCGGCCGGGCGCGCGGCCTACGTCCTGCGCGAGTCGGAGGGGCTGGACCGCGCGCGGATCTGCGGGCTGCTGGAGCGGCTCGGGGCGGCGGACGCCCGTACGGCGGTGAAGGCGGCCGAGGCGCTGCCCGAAGGGCTGCTGCGCGGCCGGGAGTTCGACCCCGCCACCGTCGGGGCCCGGCCGACGGACCTGCTGCGCCGGCGGCAGCACGTGAAGGCCGGGCTGATCGTCGCCGGCGCGGTGGCGGTCGCCGGGGCCCTGCTCGGGATCCTGGGCGGGACTCTGGGCGGGGCAGCGGAGCCGTACGCCGCCGCGGGCGCGCCGTCCGGGACGTACGCGGGGGCGTATCGCGACCCGGGGAAGCTGGTGCGGGCGAGGAGCGGGGCGTGGCGGCACACCGCACGCACCGACTTCACCGCGTGGCCGGCGCGCGGCGGCCGTACGAAGGACACCGCGCTGCTCGGCCGGGCGCTCGCGGTGTGGGCGAACCCGGGCCCGGCCGTACGGGTGTCGGCCACCGTGGGCACCGCCAGAAGCCGCCCGGCGCAGGAGCCGCAGCTGCTGTACGCGGGCGAGGTGGACGGGGCCGTGGTGGTGGTGCTGTACGACGGGATGCGGGTCGTACGGTACGCGGAGCCGGGCAGCCGGGCGGGTGGTGGCGGCGGCGGCGGGGCGGGCGCGGCGGCACTGGACTTCGCGCGGGTGGACGGCGCGGGCGCCACCACGGCGGCCGTGGTGGTCGGCCGGACGGACGGCAACACGCGCTTTCTGACCGCCCCCTGGGTCAGCCGGGCCCGGACCCGCGATCTGCTGGCCCCCGGCCGGGCCGCCGTGTCGCTGCACCGGACGGCGGACGGTGTGACGGACCCGGTGCGCATCCCGGGCGCGGACACCGGCGCCGGGAGTTGCGGGACGACATGGCCGGTGCTGGAGTTCGCCAACGCGGCCCGGACCGGCGGCCGTCCGTATCTGCTGACCGACCTCGGCGAGCTGGTGCCGGCGCAGCTGACGTACCAGCGGTCCGGGGCGGCCGGCCCGACGGCCCGCGCCAGTTGGGCACATACTGTATGCAATCTACCGGCCCTGCGCGGCCACGGGGTGCGGACCGTCGACGCCTGGGAGTACTCCCACCAGCTCCTGCCCGAGCGGAACGGGACCGCCTCCTGGGTGTGCCTGCGGTCCGACACCTGGCGGGGTGCCGGCCGGGCACTGGCGCTGTTCCTGCCGCCGACGGCCTCGGCCACCAGCCCGGGAGCACCGGTGGGGCAGAGCGGTTCGGACACCGCGGCGTGCGGCGGTCACCTGCCGCAGGTACTGGCCGGCGTGCTGTGGAAGTCGACCGCCGGGAACTGGTACCTGCTGGCGGCCGGGAGCCCGGACGTGGCACGGATCGAGGCGTCCGGCGGGGTCACGGCTACAGGGACGGGCAGCACGCTGGCCGCGCCCGCCGAGCGGGGCGCCCGGGCCGAGCTGACCGGCGTGCTCGACTCGGGCGACTCGCTCACGACGTTGCGCTAGCGCCTCCGCGACGGCGGAGGACGCGGCGCTGCCGCGGTCCCTGCTCGGGCAGCCAGCCGAAGGTCAGGCAGCAGCCGACGATGCCGAGGATCAGCCCCAGGATGAAGCCGCCCAGGTTGGACGTGATCCAGGTACCGAGGGAGAGCAGCACACCGACGAGGGAGTAGAAGAGCCGCTGCGCCGGGTTGCAGAGGGTCAGCACTCCGCAGACGATCATCAGAGCGGGCAGCAGGAATCCGGCCAGCCCCATGGTGCCCATGTGCACCACGATGCCGATGGGGGCGTGCATGGTCAGCAGGATCTCACCGCCCCCGAGGGTGAGCAGGACGCCGCCCCAGAAGGGACGGCGTCCGCGCCATGCGGCGAAGCCGCTCATCAGCAGGCCTGGTCGCTGAAGCTGAGGTGCAGGCCGGGGAGCTTGAAGAGGGCGGCCGTGGTGGCGTAGTTGGTCTGCCGCAGGTTCATGATGGTGACCTTGTCCGACTGCTGGCTGAAGACGCCGATCGGTCCCTTGACGCCGGCCTTGTTGAGCTCGCTGGCGTCGTTGCCGATCTCGATGTTCTTGAACGAGGCATCACCCTGGATCAGGGTGGAGTCGGTGGTCAGGTGGCGGGCTGTCACCGGAGTGCTGCCGGTGCCGGCGGTGATCCGGAGGTTGATGCCGCCGAGGTCGACGCTCTGGCACAGGTTGTAGAGCTCGGCCTTCTTGATCGCCGAGGTGATGATCAGTACCTGGCCGCCGGTGTCACCGGCGTTGGGGCTGTCCTTGGACATGGTGTCGAGGCCGCCGAACTGCTCGAAGCCCGTGCCATCCAGCTTGTCCGCGGTGACCGTGAACGGCATACCGGAGATCGCGAACTGGGAGGCGAGTACCCCCTGTGCGCTGAGGACCATCAGGGTCGCGCCGATGAGACCGGCGGGTACGGCCATGACCGCCGCCCGGCGGAAACGGACGCGTCCGCGTCTGGACGGCGCCGGTGTGGTGCTGTCGTCGCCTGATGCGACGGCTTCGGGGGACGTGCTCATGAAAGCTCCCAGGAACGTGGTGAACGCGGAACAGAATCACGCATGGTTCATTGGCACGTTGTCCTGGCGCGGACAGCGGATGGGCGGCGTGCGCCTGCCCGTGCACCTCCCGGCGGAGCGCAAGGGCTTTCCGTGGCACGTCGCTGTAGCCGGTGAGGAAGCTACCCCGCGGTAAGAGTCGGGTCAAGTGGCTTGTGGGAAAACGATGTTGACGGTGTGTCGGTTACGTGGCGGACCTTCTGTGAGCCGCCGGACGAGCCGCCGGACGAGCCGCCGGACGAGCCGCCGGACGAGCCGCCGGGCGGGCCCCCTCCCGACAGGCAGGGGGGCGAGGCGGCCAGCGCCACCGGGCCCGGCTTCGCCAGCCATGCGGCGGCCTCCGCCGGACCGAGGAAGGGTGCCAGTACGAAGTAGCCCAGGGTGGGCAGCAGTCCGGGCAGTTCGGCCGTCCCACCGGCGGCGATCCGCCGGTGGATGCTCGCGTAGACCCCGCCCACGACGGCGTCGACCAGCTCGGTCCGCGACACGCCCTCGCCGACCGGCGCCGCCGCGAAGAAGCGCCGGAAGCAGGCCAGCAGCGCTTCCCGTTCCGCGCGTCCGGCCGCCCCGACGGCGTCGAGCTCGACCACCGCCATCGTCGCGAAGGCCGGGGCCTCGGCCAGGATGCGGAGCAGTGTGGCGAGGGCGTCCCGGATGCCGGTCGGCCAGTCCTCGGGCGCGACCGCGTCGAAGGCCGTGCCCATCGAGGCGACGACCAGCGAGGTCCCGTGCCGGTGGGCCGCGATGAAGGCGTCCTCCTTGCCCTCGAACTGCTCGTAGAAGACCGGCCGGGTGACCCCGGCGGCCTGGCAGATGTCACTGATCCGGGCCTTGGTGTAGCCGGCCTGCGCGACGGTACGGACGATGCCGTCCAGCAGCCGGTCCCGCTGGGTCGCGGCCACCACCTCGGCGGGCAGCCTGCGCGGGCCTCGTCTGATGGATCGCTCAGGATCACGACCGGCCCTGGTTCCGGGAAGTACGACGCTCATTTCTCGAACTTCCTTCCGAGTTCACCCTTGACGCTGAATACCTATCAGGTTTACAACCTTCACAGGTTTCTTACGAGTCCGTGGCGCCGGACCGAGACACCACGCACCACGCATCACAGGCACCACGCAACACACGCCCTGCGCACCACACGCACCATGTCCGTCTGCACGGCATGTTCCGTCTGCACGACATCTTCCCGGCACCCCTCCCCCCTGAGGAGTGCGCGCACATGAAGTTTTCCGGGTCGGTTGCCCCCCTTCCCCACGCCCGCGCCCTGCCCCACGTCATCAGGCCCTGTCCGGCCGATCAGGAACGGCCCCATCGCCGCCTGGCGTCCGGTCCGTTCGCGATCGCCCGGACAGGGCCTGGCGCGTAGGCGCACGGCGCGCTGCCCGGAAACGCCGCCGCCGGTCCGTCGCGTACGGAGAAGGCGCCACAGGCCGGCGGCGGCCCCCACAACCCCCACGTTCCACCCACGCTCCACCCGCGCCCCACCCCCACACCCCCACACGGCATCCCCCCAACCCTCCGAAAGAGGACACCCGCATGCGTATCCGAACCGCTCTCGCCATGGCAACCACCGTCACCGCGCTGTCCCTGCTCACCGCCCTGCCGGCCTCCGCCGACGCCGACGCCACCAACGTCCTCACCACCGGCAGCGCGGCCGGCACCGCCGCCGCGGTGGGCGACGTCCTCACGGCGCCGCTGTCCACCGGCACCACCGCCACCCTCTACTCCAGCTCCACCGGCACCAGCGGCGTCATCTGCTCCACCTCGCAGTTCACCGCCTCCGTGACCGCCAACCCGGCCTCCTCCGGGACCGCCACCGAGTCGGTCTCCGCCCACACCTTCGCCAACTGCACCAGCAACGTCATCGGCGTCACCGGTGTCTCCAGCGTGACCGTCAACAACCTGCCGTACGTCACCACCGTGACGTCCGCCGGTGTGGTCACGGTGACCCCGGCCAGCTCGGCCGCCCCCATCCAGACCACGGTCGTCCTCAAGACCCTGCTGGGGACGATCACCTGTGTGTACCAGGCGAGCAGCCTGACCGGTTCGTCCAGCAACACCGACAACAGCATCACCTTCAGCAACCAGCAGTTCACCAAGACCTCCGGCTCGGCGCTGTGCTTCAGCAGCGGCTACTTCACCGCGAAGTACGCCCCGGTCACCGACACCACCCAGACCGGCAGCCCCTCGGTCTTCGTGAACTGACGCCCCGCTCGGTGGTCCTGTTGCCTGTTCTCCGGCAACAGGACCGCCGTCATGTCCCGTCGAGGTGGGCGAGCACCGCCAGCACCCGGCGGTTGTCGTCGTCCGAGGGCGGCAGGCCGAGCTTGGCGAAGATGTTGGACGTGTGCTTGGCGATCGCCCGTTCGGTGACGCTCAGTTGCGCGGCCACGGCGGTGTTGGAGCGCCCCTGGGCCATCAGCTCCAGCACCTCGCGCTCGCGCGGGGTCAGCCGGCCCAGGGGCTCGTCGGTGACGTGGCGGGCCAGGAGCTGCGAGACGACCTGCGGGTCCATCGCGGTGCCGCCTTTCGCCACCCGGCGTACCGCGTCGGCGAACTGGCCGGCGTCGAAGACGCGGTCCTTGAGGAGATAGCCGATGCCACCGGTGCCGTCGGCCAGCAGCTCGCGGGCGTAGAGCTGCTCGACATGCTGGGACAGCACCAGCACCGGCAGTCCGGGCACCACGCGGCGCGCGTGGAGGGCGGCTTGCAGGCCCTCGTCGGTGAAGGACGGCGGGAGGCGCACATCGACGACGGCGACGTCCGGCTTCAACTCCAGCAGGGCGGAGAGCAGTTCGGGCCCCGACTCGACGGCGGCCGCGATCTCGAAACCGTACGCTTCCAGCAGCCGCACCAGACCGTCCCTCAGCAGGAAGAGATCTTCGGCGAGGACGACACGCACGGCACCTCCATCGTCACGGTGGTCGGGCCGCCGGCCGGGCTGCTGACGGCGAGTACCCCGTCGAACGTACCGAGTCGCCGTTCCACCCCGCGCAGTCCGGTGCCGCCGGCGGGGTCCGCCCCGCCCCGGCCGTCGTCACCGACCGTGACGCGCAGCATGCCCGTCCCGCCGTCGTGGCGCAGGTCGAGCCAGAGCCGCCCGGCGTCCGCGTGCTTGGCGGCGTTGGTCAGCAGCTCGGAGACGGCGAAGTACACGGCCGCCTCCACGGGGGCCGGGAAGCGGCCCGTGAACTCCACCGTGATCTCGGCGGGAATCGACGACCGCAGCGCCAGCGCCCGTACCGCGTCGCCCAGTCCGCGCTCGGCGAGTACCGGCGGATGGATACCGCGCACCAGCTCGCGCAGTTCGGTGAGGGCGTGGGAGGAGGACTGCCGGGTTTCGGCGAGCAGCCGGCGGGCCTGGGCGGGGTCGTTCTCCAGCAGGTGCTCGATCAGGCCGAGACTCATGCCCATGGCCACCAGCCGCGCCTGGGCCCCGTCGTGCAGATCGCGCTCGATACGCCGCAGTTCGGCGGCCGAGACATCCACCGCGTCCGCCCGGGTCTCCGCCAGCCGCGCCACCCGCAGCCTCAGTTCGCGCGCCGGGGTGGGGGACAGCAGCTGCCGGCTCAACCGGGTGTGCAGCGCCATGATCCGCGGCGTGTAGCGCAGGCCGAGCAGCAGGTAGACGACGCCGAGCCCGGCCGCCATCCACGCCCGGTCCTGGCTGGTCACATGGACGAAGTCGTACCAGTCACCGCCGCCCGCCCGGTAGATGGGCCGCCACAGACCCGCCGCCAGCGCGAATCCGTACAGCGCCTTGGGGAGGACGGCGACGCTGAGCCAGGCCAGGAACGCGCCGACGAGGGAGTCGAACGCCAGCCACTGGAGGTCGCGCTGGGTGGCGGGGTCCTCCAGCAGCCACCAGCATCGGTGCCACTGCCTCTTGACCCCCGTGCCGTGGCGCGGCGGCTCGGGCGGGTAGGGGCTGGGCGTCCGCACGCCGTACCACTTCTCCAGTAGCCGCCGCCGGTGATCCGCCCGCCGGCGTACCAGGTCCAGGACGCCGGGGGTGGTCAGCACGCCGATCCCGCAGGGGACGGTCGCGACCGACGCGGTGACCAGGGTCAGCAGCAGCGCCGACTCCACGGCCAGTACGGCCAGTACGGCCGCGTGCCGGATCGATAACAGCACGTTCTTCGGGTTCATGACCCGCAGTCTGCCGACCCGGTGCGCGGCCCGTCACTGGGGCTGGCACCCGCACGCACGGGTGTACGTGGCGACACCCTCCGCGCTCCGGACGGACCCCGGACGGACCCCGGACGCGCCGAGGGCGCCCGTCATGGTGACGGGCGCCCTCGGAACAGAGCCGTGGGTGAGGGCCTCAGACGAGGTCCTTGGCCTCCAGGGCCTCGCAGCAGGTGCCGACGATGAGGCGGGTGACCACATAGGGGTCGACGTTGGCGTTGGGACGCCGGTCCTCGATGTAGCCCTTCTTGTCGACCTCGACCTGCCACGGGATACGGACCGAGGCGCCGCGGTTGGAGACGCCGTAGCTGTACTCGTTCCACGGGGCGGTCTCGTGGGCGCCGGTGAGACGCTCCTCGACACCGGTGCCGTAGTTCGTGATGTGCTCCAGCGGCTTGTCACCGCGGCCGAGGGACTCGGCGGCCTCGATGATGGCCTCGTAGCCCTCGCGCATGGCCTTGGTGGAGAAGTTGGTGTGCGCGCCCGCGCCGTTCCAGTCGCCCTTGGCCGGCTTGGCGTCCAGGGTCGCGGAGATACCGAAGTCCTCGGCGGTGCGGTAGAGCAGCCAGCGGGCGATCCACAGCTGGTCGGAGACCTCCAGCGGGGACAGCGGGCCGACCTGGAACTCCCACTGGCCGGGCATGACCTCGGCGTTGATGCCGGAGATGCCCAGGCCCGCCTTGAGGCAGTTGTCGAGGTGCTTCTCGACGACCGGGCGGCCGAAGATCTCGTCGGCGCCGACGCCGCAGTAGTAGCCGCCCTGCGGGGCCGGGTAGCCGCCCGCCGGGAAGCCGAGGGGGCGGGAGCCCTCGAAGAAGGTGTACTCCTGCTCGATGCCGAACAGCGACTCCTGGGTCGCGTACTTCTCGGCGATCGGGCGGAGCAGCGCACGGGTGTTGGACTCGTGCGGGGTGTCGTCGATGTTGAAGACCTCGCACATGACGAGGATGTCGTCACCGCCGCGGATCGGGTCCGGGTAGGTCGCGACGGGCTTGAGTACGCGGTCCGACGCGTGGCCCTCGGCCTGGTTGGTGCTGGAGCCGTCGAAGCCCCAGATCCCCGGCTCGGCACCGTCAGCGACGATCTTGGTCTTCGAACGAAGCTTGGCGGTCGGCTCGGTGCCGTCGATCCAGATGTACTCAGCCTTGTAGGGCACGGGCCTCATCCTTAACAAACGCGGGCTTTGCGGGTGCATTGGGCTATGTCGCAGCGTCACAACCTGCGATTTCTCAACCATTGCCCTCGTGTTAACCCAGTGTGAACGACTCTACGAATATCCGCCGGGCGCCCGCTGAGGCCCGGCGGATCGCCGGTAATAGGGTGGCCGCATGCCGCACATCACCGTGGAGTACTCCGACGCCCTCACCGACGCGTTCGACCGCCAGGGGTTCGCACTCGCCCTGCATCCGCTCGTCGCCGGGATCGCCACCACCAAGGTCGAGGCGTGCAGGACCCGCTTCCGCCGGGTCGAGGAGGCGGTCCTCGGCGACGGCTCCGGCGGCCACGCCCTGATCCACATCGAGCTGGCACTGCTTCCCGGCCGCAGCCCGCAGACCAGGACCGAACTCACCGCCGCCGTCCTCGACCTGGCCCGCCGGCACACCGCCGCCACCCCCGGACTGAGCGTCGCGACCTCCGTCGACGTCAGCGACCTCAGCCCCGCCTACGCCCGCCATCTGGAGCCGTAGCCATGCGCTTCGGACTCCTGGGCACCGGTCCCTGGGCCGGGGGCGCCCATGCCCCGGCCCTCGCCGCCCACCCGGACGCCGAGTTCACCGGTGTCTGGGGCCGCCGGCCCGAGGCCGCCGCCGCGCTCGCGGAACGCCACGGGACGCGCGCCTACGAGGACGTGGACGAGCTCCTGGCCGACGTGGACGCCGTCGCGATCGCCCTGCCGCCCGACGTGCAGGCGGGCCTGGCCGTACGGGCCGCCCGGGCCGGCCGGCACCTGCTGCTGGACAAGCCGCTCGCCACCACCGTCGCCGCGGCGCGCGAGGTCGCCGACGCCGCGCAGGCGGCCGGGGTGGCCTCGGTGGTCTTCTTCACGGTCCGCTTCGAGGCCGCCTCCGCCGCCTGGACCGACGACCGCGCCGCCCAGGGCGGCTGGTTCACCGCCCGCGCCGACTGGCTCGGTTCGGTCTTCGCCGGCTCCGGCGACAGCCCGTACGCGGCCTCGCGCTGGCGGCGCGAGAAGGGCGCCCTGTGGGACGTGGGGCCGCATGCCCTGTCCGTGCTGCTGCCGGTGCTCGGCGACGTCACCGGCCTGACCGCCGCTCCCGGTCCCGGCGACACCGTCCACCTCGTGCTGCGGCATGCCGGCGGTGCCTCCAGCAGCGTCACGCTGAGCCTCACCGCCCCGCCCGAGGCCGCCGGGGTCGCGCTCGAACTGCGTGGCACGGCGGGGGTGTTCGCCCTGCCCGGCCGGGGCGAGGGCCCGGTTGTGGCGTTCGGCCACGCGATCGACGCCCTCGTCGACGCAGCCCGTACCGGCCGCCCGCACCCCTGCGACGCCCGCTTCGCCCTGCGCGTGACGGAACTGCTGGCTTCCGCCGAATAGCCCGGGCACGGTGGCACCTTCGGCGCGTACGTCCCCGGCGGCCCCGCCGGACCCCGGGGGCCGGAGCCGTGCGGCTGCCCGATCCGGATCAACCGACCGCCGACCAGCTGGCGATGACGTAGACCATCCCGGCCAGCCAGGCCACCGCCAGGGCGCCGGCCAGTGCCAGGCCCGCGGCCGTCGCGCGTTCGTTGTAGTCGTATCCGCCGCCGTTCGTGATCTCGTCCATAACCGCAGCCTGCCCCCTGCGGGGGGTCGTGCACATGAGTGCGGATACTCAGATGCGCGGCCCGCCGGGTGGCGGGCCGCGCATCGGGGAACGGTCTCCCGGTGTGTCCGGTGTGTCCGGTGTGTCCGGTGCGTCCGTGTCAGGCGGACGACTGGCGGGTGGCCCGCATCAGCGTGCCGGCGGCCAGCAGGCCGAGGAGGCAGGTGATGCCGCCGATGACGATGTTGTTGATGATCGCCCCGGTGCTGGGGTTGTTGCCGACCACCCACGGGGCGACGATCAGCCAGACACCGATCGCGGCCATCGCCCAGCTCAGGCCGTACATCCTCGTGGAACCCATGGCGAGTCCGAACCCCAGCACCGCGACAGCGATGCCCAGGACGAGGTTGTTGAGCGCCAGTTGCGGCTGGGCGCCCGAGAAGTGCACCGTCCAGGGGGAGATGGCGCAGTAGAGACCGGCGAGCACCACCGGGCCGTCCACGAGTACGACATCCCGCTCACCCAGCATGCGGGCGTAGCGGTCGCGCATCTCCGGCACATCGGGATGGGCGGAGATATCACCTGGGCGGTGAGAGACGTCGGCCATACGACTCGCCTCCTTCTTCCGTTCTGCAAGTCCGACCGAGCTGAATCATCACTATTGTGCGCTTGTCTTCCCTTTATTGGTATATGTCAGAAGTGGCTCTTCGCCCAAGCCGTCAGCTCGGTCTGCGCGGCCGTCCGCAGCGCGGCCGACGGTGCCCCGGCGGAGGTGTTGGCGACCAGCGCGTAGTGCAGGGTGCCGGAGTCGGCGGGCGCCGTGAGCAGCAGGCGCCGGCTGCCGGAGCCGCCGGGCTCCACCGCGACGCCCACCGCGGCACCGGTGGTGTACGCGGACGGGCCGGTGACCGTGCCCAGGTCCGAGACGACCGTCGTCGACGAGGTCGCGAACGACGCCGGCAGGTGCAGTTCGGTCGGCGCGGAGATGCCGGTGGAGCGCCAGACCACCAGTCCGTACTGCCCGGAGCCGACCAGGGAGGAGACGTTGGGCAGTGAGCTGGGGACCGGGTTCCAGGTCAGGGTGGTGGATCCGTCGCGGGAGCGGTCCTCGTAGGTGAAGGCGAGGGCGCTGCCGGCGGTGGCCGAGGGATAGAGGCGGTCGAGCAGGCGGCTGTCCTGGCGCAGCACGACGGTGCCGGAGTCGTCGAGGGCGACGGCGGACAGGTCCTCGTCGTTCCAGGCGTCGTTGTCGGTGAGCACCTTGTCCGGGTTGTCGTTCATCAGCTCGTTGTGGCGGTCGTTGTAGATGTCCCACTGCCACTGGGTGCCCGACAGCACCGTGCCCGAGGTCTGCGGGGACGACCACCAGCTCGCGCCCTTCACCCGGGAGTCCAGCGCCTGGTACATGGCCTTCAGGATGGTCGGGGCCTTGCCCGAGGTCGACCCGGACAGCGGATGCCCGAACTCGCTGACGACCGCCGCGGTGCCGGCCGCGGCGGCGCGGTCGCGGATCGTCGCGAAGTTGGTGGCGTACTGGCCGTCGGAGGCGTTGCCCCACATGCAGATGCCGCAGATCGCCGCCTGGTCGTAGAAGTGGGTGTTGAAGACGTAGCGCGGGCCGAGCGTCCCGGCGTCGAGCAGGCCGCCCTCCTGCTTCTGGGAGTCGAGGTTGGCGTTCCAGAAGAGGTTGGGCTCGACGAGGGCGGGCTTGGCCGTCCACCCCGCGGCGTCCATCCGGGCCCGGAACTTCTGGTAGAAGGGCCAGAGGACGTTCTGCTCCCAGGTGCGGCTGGTCTGGCCCGAGTCGAGCGTGCCGAAGTGCGGCTCGTTGTACGGGTCGAAGCCGGCCACCCCGGTGAACCCGGTGGCGGTGAGGTGCTGGGCCAGGTAGGTCATGGTCGTCTGGGCGGTGACCAGGAAGGCGTCCTGGATGCCGCCGGTGTTGTGCCAGAAGTTGTACGTGGCCTGGGTGACGGCCGAGTTCGAGGTGATGTTCTGGCCCCAGAAGAGGCAGATGCCGCAGGACTCGGCCGGATAGCCGCCCGCGTCCACGACCCACTTCGGGGCGCCGTCACCGGTGTACCAGCTGCCCTCGTTGAAGAGGTAGCGGGAGAAGAGGTCCTGGTGGAAGTCGGGGTAGACCCGGATCCCGGCGTCCAGGAAGGCCTGTATCTGCGCGGTCGCGGCGGACAGGTACGCGGTGTCGACCTGGCCGCGTACCGGCTCGGCGTGCGCCCACGACAGCAGGAAGCGGACGGTGTTCCCGCCGCCGAGGGCGCGCAGCGCGGCGGCGGACTTACGGGCGTCGGCGACCGAGGCGAAGGGCAGGCCGTCGTTCTCCTCCAGCTTGGTCTCGCCGGAGACGTTGTAGCCGCGCAGGACCACCTGGCGGCCGTAGCCGTCGGTGAAGCCGGTGCCGGTCACGGTGAGGGGGGTGTTGTCGAACCAGAGGGAGCCCGCGGGGGCGTCGGCTGCTGCGTCGGCTGCGGCGCTGGTGTCCGTGCCGCTACCGAGGGTGAGGGCGAGGGCGGTGAACAGAGAGAACACCAGCCCCAGCCGTCCCTGTCGTCTCATCATGGACATTACATTGAGGCCGCCCTGACAGTCCGTCAATAAGGCCGACCGATGCGGAGCCGCCGGCCGCCCTGTTGCAGACTGTTCGGAACCGTAGGCCATCGCCCGCCTACCCCTACACTATGTAGGGTCGAAGCCTCCGTAGAGATGGGTCCCATGAGCGCGATCAGTGTCAGCCAAGCCGTGGTGCTCGGAGTCGTGGAGGGGGTGACCGAGTTCCTTCCCGTGTCCTCCACCGGCCACCTCAAGATCACCGAGGGACTGATGGACATCCCGGTCGACGACAAGGCCGTGGTCGCCTTCACCGCGGTCATCCAGGTCGGGGCCATCGCCGCCGTGCTCGTGTACTTCTTCAAGGACATCGTGCGGATCGTCTCCGCCTGGTTCCGCGGCCTGCGCAACCGCGAGGAGCGCTACCACCACGACTACAAGTTCGCCTGGTGGGTCATCTACGCCACCATCCCGATCGTGGTCGTCGGCCTCGCCGCCAAGAAGCTGATCGAGGGCCCGCTGGCCTCCCTGTGGGTGGTGGCCGGCTCCCTCATCGTCGGCAGCGCCGTGATGTGGTGCGCGGACCAGATGGGCCGCCACAAGCGGGGTGAGGACGACACCACGTTCAAGGACGCCATGCTCGTCGGCTCCTCCCAGATCCTCGCCCTCCTCTTCCCCGGCTTCTCCCGCTCCGGCGCCACCATGTCGACCGCGCTCATCCTCGACCTCGACCGCGTCGCCGCCACCCGCCTGTCGTTCTTCCTCGGCATCCCCGCCCTCACCGGCGCCGGCCTCTACGAGCTCAAGGACGCCGTCGGCGCCGGTGTCGACATGGCCCCCCTCGCGGTCGGCACGGCGGTGTCCTTCCTGGTCGCCTACGCCTCGATCGCCTGGCTGCTGAAGTTCGTCGCCAAGCACTCGTTCAACGCGTTCGTGATCTACCGCCTCATCATCGGCGCCCTGCTCTTCGGCCTGCTCGGCACGGGTGTCCTCAGCGCGTAGTCGCTGTGGTGGGGGTCCAGTGGGGGTTGCGCCCGGAGTGGGCGAGGGCGTGGTCCAGGGGGGTCGCGGAGGCGGGGTCCGTCAGGGCCACAGGCTCGGCGAACACCTCGGCCTCTTCTGTCGGCGTCTCTCGCGCCGCTTCGCGGGCTTCGGTCCGCTGCGGCGGACTCCGTCCTCCGGGCGCGGGGGTCCTCAGCGCGTAGTCGCTGTGGTGGGGGTCCAGTGGGGGTTGCGCCCGGAGTGGGCGAGGGCGTGGTCCAGGGGGGTCGCGGAGGCGGGGTCCGTCAGGGCCACAGGCTCGGCGAACCCCTCGTACTGCCGGTATATCTCCGCGTGGTCGTCGACGGCGCGGAGGATGAGCGCGGCCAGGCCGTCGGAGCAGCGGAAGCCGCCCTGGCCGGTGGCGCGGGCGACGTCCCAGCCGTGGACGACGGTCTCCTTGATGACGAGGGACGCGATCTCGGGGGCGGGCATCGAGGCGAAGCCGAGATCGACCTCCCCCTCCCAGGTGGCCGGGTCCGCCCAGGCGGCGACGGCGCGGTCCAGCTGGGCTGCGTACGCGGCGGCCCAGTCCGGGTCGGCGGTGAAGTCGTGCTCGGTGAGGGCGTCGGGGAGCCGTGTGCGCCGGGCCCGGTGTTCGAGGCCGTGGGAGGAGTAGAGGACCCAGTGGTTGACGAGGGTCCGGGTGTCCCAGGTGCCGCACGGCGTGGGCCCGGCCAGCTGCCCGGGGCTGACACCGCGCGCGATCCGGGCGGCTTCGGCGGCGGCTTCGGTCATGTACGGGTGCAGGTTGCTCTCCATGGATGGCACGCTAGGCGCGGGGGCGGAGGACGGTCTTGAACAAACGCGACAGTGAGCCGGCGATCGGCCGCGGGGTGCTCCACCCCGGTGAGACCGCGCAGGTCAGCCGCCTTCAGCGGTACGACGCCGGGCCGCGGGCCGCGCCGTACGTGGAGTTCTACTGGCACGTCCGCTGGGATCTGCGCGGCAGGCCGGCGTACGAGACCAAGGTGCTGGCGCACCCCAGCGTCCACCTGGTCTTCGAGGAACCCGAGCCGCTGGTGTACGGCGTCGACCGGGGGCTGTTCGTACGGCGGCTGGAGGGCGCCGGCCAGGTGCTCGGGGTGAAGTTCCGGCCGGGCGGCTTCCGGGGCCTGGCCGGCGGCCCGGTGTCCGCCCTCGCGGACCGGCGGGTCCCGGCCGCCGCGGTCCTGGGGCCGGAGGCCGCCCCGGTGAGCCGCGCGGTGCTGGCCGCGGCCGACGGCGCCGCGATGGCCCGCCTGGCGGAGGCCTTCCTGCTGCCCAGGCTGCCCGAGGAGCCCGACCCGCTCGCCCTTGAGGTCGCGCTGATGGTCGAGCGGATCACCGCCGAGCCCTCCCTCCACCGCGTCGGCCAGGTCGCCGCGGAACTCGGCGTGCCGGTGCGGCGCCTGCAGCGGCTGTTCGCCGAGTACGTCGGGGCCGGCCCCAAGTGGGTGCTGCGCCGGGCCCGCCTCCACGAGGCCGCCGCCCGCGCCGCCCGGGGCGCCGGCATCGACTGGGCCGCCCTCGCCGCCGACCTCGGCTACGCCGACCAGGCGCACCTCACCCGTGACTTCACCGCCGCCGTCGGCGCGCCCCCGGCCCGCTACGCGGGAGCGTGACCCGCAGGGCCTTTAGTAGGACCGCAGACCGCCGGCCGCGTGTACAACCCGGCGGAGCCAGGTCGATCGCGCAGGATGAAGTGCCCTCTTTGGGTGAAATCGCCCACCCCCAGTTGATGCTGGGTGGTGCCCCCAGGCACGCGAAAGGCCACCGATCGCCATGACCAGCTTCCGCAGAGCCCGCCGCACCGTCCTCGCCGCAGTCGTCGCGGCGGCCGCCTTCACCGCACCGGCCACCGCGCAGGCACCGCCGCCCGCCCCGTCGGGGTACCAGGGGCAGGGGCCGGATCACCTCGTACGGAGCGGGACCCCGAGGGCCGTCGTGGACCGGGTCGCGGACTTCTACGGCGCCTACATCGACGCCGCCTACGCATCGGGCCGCAACAGCAGGCTCGCCGCGGAACTGCGCGGCTTCTACCTCACCGACGCGCTCCGTCAGCGCCTCACCGCCTGGGAGCGGACCAGCCACGCCGACGGTGTGCTGCGGGCCCAGAACGTGCCCTCCGCGTGGGCGGTCAAGTACGCCAGCAGCGGCGCCGGCCACCTCGTCACCTATGTACAGCTGACCTGGGAGGGCGGCCCGCAGCGGTCGTTCACGTATCTGAGTGTCCAGTCGGACCTGTCGGACAAGAGGATCTCCGACATCAGGCAGATCCGCCGCCCTTCGACCGGGACGGTGGTGACCGGACAGCCCCCGCAGGGGCAGAACCGTCCGGAGGGCCAGAACCGTCCCGAGGGGCAGGGCCGACCGCAGACGCCGGGCAACTCCGGGCGGCCGGGCGGCGGCCAGGGCGGACAGCAGCAGCACAGCTCCTCGCGGGGCTGACCGGTGCGGTGACCGCCCGGCCGCCGCACTAGCATCCGACGTCATGGAACTGCGCCAGTTCGAGTACTTCGTCGCCGTCACCGACGAGGCGAGCTTCACCCGTGCCGCCGCCGGGCTGCATGTCGCCCAGCCGGGGGTGAGCGCGCAGATCCGCCGGCTCGAACGGGAGCTGGGGCAGCCGCTGTTCGACCGGTCGGGGCGCACCGTCCGGCTGACCGAGGTGGGCCGGGCGGTGCTGCCGTTCGCACGGGCGGCGCTGGAGGCGGTGAACGGGGCGCGGCTCGCCGTGGACGAGCTGACAGGGCTCGTACGCGGCCAGGTGGCCGTGGGCATGGTGGCGTCCTGCGGGGCGCTGCCGCTGCCCGCCGTGCTGGCCGGCTTCCACCGGCGGCACCCGGCGGTGGAGATCAGCCTCACCGAGGCCAACTCCGACGTCCTGCTCGACGACGTCCTGGCCGGCCGGCTCGACCTGGCCGTGGTGGGCCTGGCGGCCGGCCCGCCCGAGGGCATCGCGATCCAGGTCGTCGTGGACGAGCGGCTGGTGGCCGCCGTGGCCCCCGACGACCCCCTCGCGGACGCGGGTACGGTCCGCCTGGCCGCCCTCCGGGACCGTGCCCTGATCACGCTGACCCGGGGGACCGGTCTGCGCACCGCCGTGGACGACGCCTGCGCGAGCGCCGGTTTCCGGCCGCGTATCGCCTTCGAGGCGAGCGACCCGGCCGTGCTCGCCGACCTCGCCGCTCAGGGCCTGGGGGTGGCGGTACTGCCCGAGTCGCTCGCGGCGGCCCGCTCGCCGGCGCTGCTCGCCGTGACCGTCACCGAGCCGGCGCTGAGCTCCCGGCTGGCCCTCGCCTGGCGTTCCCGGGGCCCGGCCGGTCCCGCCGCCCGGGCCCTGGTGCGGCACGCACGGGCCGGACTGGGCACGGCGCCCCCGCTATAGGCCGCAGGGGTCGGTGTTGGCACCGCACAGCACGACGGCGACCCTCTCGCCCGGCCCGGGGACGTACGCGCCCGTGCGCAGCGCGGCCAGCGCTGTCGCGGCGGCGTGCTCGACGGCCAGCCGCCGCCCGGTCCACAGGGCCCGGCGGGCGGCGACCACGGCCTCGTCCGGGACGAGGACGGACCGTACGTCGCCCTGCTGGGCCCAGTGCAGGGCCATGGGGGTGACCCGGCGGGCGCCGAGCGCGTCGGCGGCGACCGAGTCGACGGTCACGTCCACGACCTCGCCGGCCGCGAGTGCCGCGTTCAGCGCCCGGCAGCGCTCCGGCTCGACGGCGACGACCCGCACCCCGTGCCGCGCGGCGGCGGCCGCGACGCCCGCGAACAGGCCGCCCCCGCCGACCGAGAGGACCACGGTGTCCAGGCCGGGCAGCGCCGCGTGGATCTCGTCCAGCAGGGTGCCGGCCCCGGCGGCGATCAGCGGATGGTCGTAGGCGTGGGACTCCACGGCCCCGGTCCCGGCCGCGTACGCCCGCGAGGCCTCCAGCGCCTCGGCGTACTCGGTGCCGACCTGCCGTACGTCGGCGCCCAGGGCACGCAGTCCGGCCACCTTCACCTCGGGCGCGGTCTCCGGGACGAAGACGCTCGCCCTGATGCCGTGCCGTCCGGCGGCCCAGGCGCAGGCCAGGCCCGCGTTGCCGCCGCTGGCGATGACGACCCCGGCCTCGGGCATGGTGCCGGCGTCGAGGTGGGCGGCGACGAAGTTGGCCGCGCCCCGGGCCTTGAAGGTGCCCGTGTGCTGGAGGAGCTCCAGGGCGAACCACCCGTCGGCGGGGCCGAGTTCACCGGGGTCGGCGGGGGCCAGGGCCACCGGGCGGACCTGCCCGGCGATGCGGTCGGCGGCGGATTTGACGTCGGCGTAGCTCAGTTCGGTCATCACCGTTCACCGTACCCGGGGCGCCGGCAGCCGCAGCCGCAGCTGTCGCAGCCGGCGCAGGCCTGCCGACAGGGTCGGGGTCAGGGCCACGGGCAGGCGCACGGGCAGGCGCAGGGGCAGGCGCAGGGGCTGCGCGAGCGGTGCCTCGTGCCGCCGCTGGAGGTCGCGTTCGAACCGGTCGGTGATCTGGGTGCTGTCCACCTGGCCAAGTCTGTGATGTCATTGGCCCGAACAACATGACCAATTCAAGGAGAGTGGCAAGGTGGCGGACTCACGGCTCGGCGCGCGGCAGCTCGCCGCGCTGCTCCCCGACCCCGCCGGGGCCCGGCCCGCGTACCGGCACCTCGCCCAGGCGGTGAGCGCGCTGATCCTGGACGGGCGGATCGGGCTGCACGTCAAGCTTCCGGCCGAGCGTGAACTCGCCCCCGCGCTGCGCACCAGCCGGGCCACCGTGACCGCCGCGTACGACCTGCTGCGCGAGAGCGGTTACGTCCACAGCAGGCGCGGCTCCGGGACCTTCACCGCACTGCCGGAGAACCGGCGCCCGGCCCTGGTGAACCGGCTGCTGAGCCACGAGGACAGCGCGATCGACCTCACCAAGGCCGCCCCCGGGATCCCCGAGCAGGTGCTGACCGACGCGCTCGCCGCAATCACTCCCCGGGTCGCGGAGTACGCCCCCACCTCCGGCTACCACCCCTACGGGCTGCCCGAGCTGCGCGCCGCCGTCGCCGCCCGCTACACCGCACGCGGCCTGGCCACCCTGCCGGAGCAGATCCTGGTCACCTCCGGGGCGCAGCAGGCCTTCAGCCTGGTGCTGGGGCTGCTCGCCGGCCCGGGGGACCGGGTGCTGATCGAGAACCCCACGTACGCCAACGCCCTGGAGGCCGTCCGCCGCCCCGGGCTGCGGGTCGCCCCGGTGCCGGTCACCGACAGCGGCTGGGACAGCGGGATCATCGAGTCGACACTGCGGCAGGCCGTGCCCCGGCTGGGCTATCTGATCCCCGACTTCCAGAACCCGACCGGCTGCCTGATGCCCGACGAGCAGCGGGCCCGGGTGCTGCGGGCCGCCCGGGACGCCGGCACGATGCTGGTCATCGACGAGACCATCGCCGACATCGCCCTGGACGTCCCCGCCCCGGAGCCCTTCGCCTGCCGCGCCGGGCGCGGCGAGGGCGACCATGTCATCACCATCGGTTCGATGAGCAAGAGCCACTGGGGCGGCCTGCGCGTCGGATGGCTGCGCGCGCCCTCCCGGCTGGTCACCGAACTGGCCGGACAGCGCGTCGCCGCCGACATGGCCGGCGCGGTCCTGGAGCAGTTGCTGTCCCTCGAACTCCTCGCCCGCGACGCCGAGTTGCTCCCCGCCCGGCTGGAGCAGGTGCGCGGGCAGCGGGCCGCCCTCGTCGCCGCGCTGGGCCGCCATCTCCCGCAGTGGAGCTGGCAGCCCTCGCCCGGCGGCCTGGGCCTGTGGGTCGACCTGGGCGAGCCGATCGGCTCGGCCCTGGCGGAGCGGGTCCTCGACTACGGCGTACGGATCGAGAGCGGCACCCAGTTCGCCGCCCACCCCGGCACCTTCGAGCACCGGATGCGCATCCCGTACACGCTGCCCGCCGACACCCTCGACGAGGCGGTGCGCCGGATGGCCGCCGCCCTGACTGACGGGCTGCCGCTGTCGCCCGGCGCCCAGCGGCCGCGCTGGGTGGCCTGACCTGGCCGGTGTGTCCGGTCAGGCGGCCTCCGGCTCGGGCCCGGCCTCGGGCCCGGCCTCCGGCGCGGGCTGCGGTTCCGGCGCGGGCTGCGGCTCGCGTACGCGGGTGAGGGCCGCCGCCACCGCCAGCCCGGCCAGCAGCCCCCAGAACGGCGCGCTGATCCCGGCCACCGTGATGCCCGAGGCGCTGACCACGAACGCCACCATGGCCGCCTCCCGGCGTTCCGGGTCGGCCATCGCCGCGCCCAGCGCACCGCTCAGCGCGCCCAGCAGGGCCAGCCCGGCCACCGCCTCGATGAGCAGCGGGGGAGCGGCGGCCAGCAGCATCGTCGCCGAGCCCGCGCCGAGGCCGAAGAGCAGATAGGCCCCGCCCGCCGACACCGAGGCGATCCAGCGGCGTGCGGGATCGGGGTGCGCGTCGGGGCCGGCGGCCAGGGCCGCGGTGATCGCGGCCAGGTTGACGGAGAAGCCGCCGAAGGGCGCGCCGAGTGCGGTGGCGGCGCCGGTGCCGATCAGGACCGGACGCATCGGGGCCCGGTAGCCGTACGTGGCGAGCACGGCGGCGCCCGGAAGGTTCTGGGAGGCCATCGTCACCAGGTAGAGGGGGACGGCCAGGCCGATCAGCGGCCCCACGCCGAAGGCCGGCACGGTGAAGGCCAGCCCCGGCAGCAGCCCGCCGGACGACACCCCGGCCCCGGCCGTGGGCCGCAGCGCGATCATGGCCAGCGCCACCAGCAGCGCGCCCGGTACCGCCCACCGCCGCGCGAACCGGGCCAGCAGCAGCCAGGCCGCGATCACCGGCAGGGCCAGCGACGGCAGCTGTACGGCGGCCCTGGCCGGGGCAAGGCAGATCTGCAGCAGGACGCCCGCCAGCATCGCGGCCGCGATCGGCGTGGGGATGGCCGAGATCAGCCCGGCGAGCCGGCCCGACGGCCCGGTCAGCAGCGTCAGCGCGCCGGCGACCACGAACGCCCCCACGGCGTACCGGTAGCCGCCCGGCTGCTGGCCGGCCGCGACCAGCATCGCCGCCCCAGGCGTCGACCACACGACACTGATCGGCTGCCGGTAGCGCAGCCCGAACCCGATACCGAGCACCCCCATGGCCAGGCACAGCGCGAACAGCCCCGACGTCGCCTGGTCCTGGTCCGCGCCCACCGCCCGCAGACCCGCCACGACGACGGCGAACGAACTCGCGAAGCCGACGACGGCGGCCACCAGGCCGGTCCACACCGTGTTCCACATACGGAACACGCTAGCAAGCCGCCGCGGCCCCCGGCCCCCCGGGCCGGGGGCCGGGGGCCGCCCCGGTCGCGCGATACTGTCCGCCATGAGCGCACGTGCCCCCGGCGACCTCGCGTCCGTGATCGGCACCCGTATCGCCCGGCTCCGCCGCGAACGCGGGATGTCGCTGTCCGAGCTCGCCCACCGTGCCGGTGTCGGCAAGGCCACCCTGTCCGGCCTGGAGACGGGTACCCGTACCAACCCCACCGTCGAGACGCTCTACGCGATCACCGGACAGCTCGGTGTCCCGCTGGCGGCCGTACTGCCCGAGCCGGCGGCGGACGCCGGGGTGCGGACCCTGCACGGCGCGGCCGTCTCCGCCACCCTGCTGGAGGCATTCACGGACGGCGGTACCACCACCGAGCTCTACCGTCTCCGCATCCGGCCCGGCCGCACCCAGCTCTCCCCGCCGCACCCGCCCGGCACGGTGGAGTACCTGACGGTCTTCTCCGGCACCGCCCGGGTCGGGCCCGGCGACGCGCCGCTGACGGTGCGGGCCGGTGAACACGTGAGCTGGCCGGCCGATGTCCCGCACCTCTACGAGGCCCTCCCGGACACCGGCGCGGGCGTCGAGGCGGCCCTGCTCATCCGTGGCCCGAGGGGGTCCTGATGCCGGTCAAATACCGCTGCGATCAGGGGATTTGTCAGTGGTACGGGGTAAAATCAAAGGAGTGAGCGAGAGTTCGACGACCGCCTCGGGAGGTTGCCCATGACCGCTTCCGCCACCCTCTTCCCACTGCCCGCCCCCACCTCCGACGCCACCCCCGCGAAGCGCCCGCTGCCGCCCGGCCGGCCGCGTGAGTGGTACGAGACCCACAACCGCCGGCTCAAGGCCATGCGCCTGGCCATCGCCCTGCTCGACACCGGGGTCTACACGCCCCGCCAGGCCCACAATGTCCGGATCCGTTCCACCGCCGCCCGGATCGGCATCCACCCGCCGTCCAACACCACCTGCCACATGGTCCGTTCGCTGATCCGCTACCAGGACTGACTGAGCCGGACGACTCGGATCAGAGCCGGATCAGAGCCGGATCAGAGCCGGATCACGATCAGGGCGGTGTCGTCGGTGGGACCGTCGGCCCCGCCCAGATCGTCCAGCAGCGCGTCCGCCAACTGCTCGGGGTCCAGCCCGCCGTGGTGCACCAGGCTGTCGGCGAGCCGGGCCATCCCGGTGTCGATGTCCTCGTCCCGGCGCTCGACGAGGCCGTCGGTGAAGAGCGCCAGTACGTCCCCCTCCCGGAAGGCCGTACACGCCTGGGGCCGAGGCCGCTGGTCGGGCCGTGCCGCGAGCGGCGGATCGGTGGCGCCGGCCAGGAACTCCACCCGTCCGCCCCGGCGCATCAGCGCCGGCGGCAGATGCCCGGCGCTGCTGTACGTCAGGGTCCGGGTGGCGTCGTCGATGATCATCAGTACCGTGGTCGTGGACTCGGCACCCGGCACCGAACGCGCGTACAGCTCCAGCCCGTCCAACGCCTGGGCGGGCCCGTCGGCGACCTGGACCGCCGCGCTGAGGGCGCTGCGCAGCTGCCCCATGACGCAGGCCGCCGTCAGCCCGTGGCCCACCACATCGCCCACCGCCACCGCGATCCGGCCGCCGGGCAGCTCCGCCAGGTCGTACCAGTCCCCGGCGACGTTCAGCGCGGTCGCCGCGGGCCGGTAGCGCACGGCGGCCCGGTGGCCGGAAACCGGCTGCGGCGCCGGCAGCATGGCCTCCTGGAGGGCGAGCGTCACCTGGCGCTCCCTGGCATGCGCCTGCCGAAGCCGCTCGTTGACCTCCTGGAGCTCCCGGGCCCGTACGTACAGATCCGCCTCCAGGACCGCCATCTCGTCGCTTCCGTCGCCCCCGGACCGGCCGTGGCGGCGCCGGATCAGCTCGGTCACCTCCTCCACCCGGTGCAGGATCAGCCGCACCCCGCCGTCCGGACCGCACACGGGCGCGTTGACCGTGCTCCAGTACCGCTCCTCGAAGGCCCCCGGGCGCTCCGGGTCCTGCACGTCGTAACGCTGCAGCGCCAGGCTGTCGCGCTCCCCGGTGGCCGCGACCCGGCGCAGTGACGCCTCCAGGTTGCGCATCCCGTACGCGTCCTGGTTCGCGGGGTTGTCGGGGAAGACGTCGAACACGTAGCGGCCCAGGAGCTCGTCCCGGGTGCGGCCCGAGACCCGCAGATAGGTGTCGTTGACCTCGACGGCGACCAGCTGCGGGCTCAGCAGCAGCACCGCGCCCGGCAGGGCCTGGAAGACGGCCGCGTAGTCGATCCGTCCCCCGTCCGGCTCCCCGCGCTGTTCCCCGCTGCGCTCTTCGCTCACCTGCCACCTGCCACGCGTCTGCCGACACCCCGCCCGGACCTCCACGCTACGTCGCCCGCTCTCCCGCGGCCTGCGGGGAAGGAACGACCCGCCTGACAGGGCACCGGTCGCCGAGGAGACTACGTACTCCCTCATGGCGAGCACGCCGCTGGCACGCCGCGAGCGCCCCACAAGCACCACGAGCCCCGGGAGACCGCATGCGATGGTCCGACCACGCCGTCTGGTGGCACGTCCACCCGCTGGGCTTCACCGGCGCGGAGCGCGAGGCGCTGCCCCCGGCCGCGTCGCCGGTGCCCCGGCTCGCCGCGCTCACCGACTGGCTCGGCTATCTCGTCGACCTCGGCTGCAACGGGCTCGCCCTCGGCCCGGTCTTCGCCTCCGAGACCCATGGCTACGACACCCTCGACCACTTCCGCGTCGACTCCCGGCTCGGTACCGAGGGCGATCTGCTCCGCCTGGTCGAGCAGGCCTCGGCCCGGGGTGTGCGGGTGCTGCTCGACGGGGTGTTCAACCACGTCGGCCGGGGCTTCCCGGCCTTCGCCGACGTCGTCGAGCGCGGCCCCGCCTCGCCGTACGCCTCGTGGTTCCGCCCCGACCCGCACGCGGACGGCGGCTTCGGCCTCTTCGAGGGCCACCACCGCCTCGTCGCCCTCAACCACGACGAGCCCGCCGTCGCCGACCACGTCACCGACGTCATGACGCACTGGCTGGGCCGTGGCGTCGACGGCTGGCGGCTCGACGCCGCCTACGCCGTCCCGCTGCCCTTCTGGCGTACGGTCACCGACCGCGTACGGGCCCGCTTCCCCGACGCCTGCCTGGTCGGCGAGGTCATTCACGGCGACTACACGGCCTTCGTCGAACAGGGCGGACTCGACTCGGTCACCCAGTACGAGCTGTGGAAGGCGGTCTGGAGCTCCCTGAACGACCGCAACCTCTTCGAGCTGGCCTGGGCCCTGAAGCGCCACAACACCCTGCTGGACACCTTCGCCCCGCAGACCTTCCTCGGCAACCACGACGTGACCCGGCTCGCCAGCCGCCTGTCCGACCCCCGCCACCTGGCACACGCCCTGGTCGTACTGCTCACCACCGGCGGTGTCCCCTCCGTCTACGCGGGCGACGAACAGGCCTTCCGGGGCGTCAAGGAGGACCGCGAGGGCGGTGACGACGCCATCCGCCCGGCCTTCCCCGCCCACCCCGACGGGCTGGCGCCGTACGGCCGCGACCACTACCGCCTCCACCAGCGGCTGATCGGGCTGCGCCGCCGTCATCCCTGGCTGGTGCGCGCCCGCAGCACCGTCACCACCCTCACCAACACCGCGCTCGTCCACATCGCCACCTCCCCCTCCGGCCCGCAGGTCCTGGCCGCCGCCCTCAACATCGGCGACGACCCGGTGGAGCTCGCCCTTCCGCCGGGCCCCGCGCCCTGGGTGTTCGCCGAGGGCGCGGGTGAGCTGGGCCGCGAGGGGATCCGCCTGCCGGCGGCGGGCTGGGCGGTCCTGACTTCCTGACTTCCTGACTTCCTGGCCGACCTGGGCAACCCGGAGCGGAGCAGCTGCGTCCACCTTTATGCATACCGCGTATGCATACCCCGTATGGTGACGACGCAGAAAGGCCCCCATGCACTACAGCAAGGCATCCGCCCCGGAGTACCAGGGCGCCCTGACCTCCCTCTCCGTGAACGCCTCCCTGGTCGACGTCCTCGACCAGGGCACCCGGCAACTGAGGGCCGCCGAGCGCTCCGGCTCGGGGCAGGAGATCTCGCGCTCCGCCCTCGCCGTCGCCGAGGCGCACCGCCGGCTCGGCCACGTCGACCAGGCCGACCGGGCCTGGAAGGCGAGCTACCGCGCCGCCCGCTCCGCCGGAGACCTCGGCGCCATGGCCTGGGCCCTGTGGAGCGGCGGCACCCTCGCCCGGCAGCGGGGCGCGCTCGCCCTGGCCCGCCGGCTGCTCTCCCTCGCCGCCGACCTGGGCGAACGCGGCGGGGACGTCGTCGTCCGCGGCTACTCACTCGCGGGCATGGCCGAGACCGGCCGCATCCAGGGCGACTACCGGGCCGTCGGCGCCCTCCACGAACAGCTGCTCGCCGAGGCCCGCCGGCGCGGCGAGGCCCGGCACACCGTCTGGGCACTGGAGGGCATCGCCCAGATGCACCGCAACACCGGCGCGTACGACACGGCGCTGGCGATGTTCGAGGAGGCGGCCGCGATAGCGGAGAAGGCCGACGACCGGCGCGGCCGGGCCTGGGCCCTGCGCGGCATGGCCGACCTGGTCTCGGTACGCGACAACGACCCCGACCGCGCCCTGGAGCTGCTCGGCGAGGCCGAGGCGACCTGCCGCGAGATGAACCTGTCCAGTGCCCTGGCCTACAACCACAAGATGCGCGGCAACGTCCTCTACCGCGCCCGCCGTTACGAGCAGGCGCAGGCGGTCTACGAGGAGGCGCTGGCGGAGTTCCGGGCCATGAGCGAACCGCGTGGCACGGCCCTGGCCAGGCTCGGCCTGGCCAAGACCCGGGCCCGACTCGGCCGCGACGTGGCCGAAACCGCCGCCGAACTCGACGAGTTGCACCGCACCCTGGACCGCATCGGGCTGCACCACGCCCGCGACATGGTCGACCGGGCCCGCGCCGAACTCGGCATCGGGCACCCGGAGCACCCGGAGCACCCGGAGAACCCGGAGAACCCGGAGCACCCGGAGAGCGCTCGGCGCGAGGCGCGCGAGGAGGGCGGCCACCGATGACCACGTCCACCACGCCGAGGACCACCGCGCGCCCCGCCTCCGTGCCCGCCCCCGCCCCCGCCTCCGCCGAGCAGATCCTCGCCCGCTGCCGCGACCTCGTCCGCCCCGGCCTGGCCACCGCCGTCGGCCGGCTCCACCCCTGGCCCCGCGACATGGCCGCCCACGCACTCGGCTCCGGCGGCAAGGGCGTACGCCAGGCCCTCGCCGTGCTGGCCGCCGAAGCCTGCGGCGCCCCCGCCGCCACGGCCGTCCCCGGTGCGGTCGCCGTCGAGCTGATCCACACCTTCTCCCTGGTCCACGACGACATCATGGACGGCGACGAACTGCGCCGGTGCCGCCCGGCCGTCTGGAAGGCCTACGGCACCGGCCCCGCCGTCCTGGCCGGCGACGCCCTGTTCGCCCTCGCCCTGACCACCCTCACCGACGCACCCACCCCCCACGCCCCGGCCGCCCTCGGCCGGCTGGCGACGGCCCTGACCGACCTGGTGGCCGGCCAGGCCGAGGACCTGCTCTTCGAGAGCCGCCCCTGGACCGGCCCGCACGCCGTCCGGCTCCACGAGTACCGCACCATGGCCGAACGCAAGACCGGGGCCCTCCTCGGCTGCGCCACCGCGCTGGGAGCCGTCCTGGCCGGCGCCCCCGCACCCACCGTCGCCGCCCTCTCCCGGGCCGGCCGCCACCTCGGCCTCGCCTTCCAGGCCGTCGACGACCTCCTCGGCATCTGGGGCGACCCCGCGACCACCGGCAAACCCGTCCACAACGACCTGCGGCGGCTGAAGAAGACCTTCCCCGTCCTGACCGCCCTGGCCGAAGGCGGGCCACCGGCCCGGCAGTTGGCCGCCCTGCTCACCTCACCTGGCTTTCCCGACGACGCCGGCCGGCACCATGAGGCGGCCGCCCTCGTCGAACAGGCCGGGGGCCGCGCCGCCACCCTCGCCGAGGCCCACCGGCAGCTCGCGGCAGCCCGCGACTGCCTGGACGGCGTGCCGCTGGCCCCCGGCCCGGCCGACGACATCCGTACGCTGCTGCCGTTCCTCGTCGACCGCCAGGTGTGAGCGTCGGCGGCCGCCGGGCGGTCAGAAGTTGGAGATCACGCTGGTGATCACGTCGTCGATCGTCCTGGCGTTCTTCGCGTCGTAGGCGCGGCCCCCGGTGGCGGCGGCGATCTCCTCCAGCACGCTCCTGCCGCCCTTGTCCTCCTCGTCGGCGCCGCTCCCGTAGGCGATCGTGAAGACCCGCACCTGGGGCTTCCGGGTGTCCCCGATCCGCTTCAGCAGCGCGCTCAGCCCCAGGCTGGTGCGGTCCTGGTTGACACCGTCGGTGAGCAGCACGATCGCGTTGATGGCCTGGGGGTCGTAGTCGTCACGCATGGCCTGTACGGCGGCGTCCAGGGTGTCGTACAGGCCGGTCGCGCCCTCGGGGACGAGGCCGGCGACATTGTCGGCCAGGACGTGCTTGCGGGTGGGGCCGAGCGGCACCAGTTCCTTGTAGTCGTGGGTGCCGCCCAGCACATCGGCGTCGGAGAACTTCCACAGCCCGACCCGGTCGGTCCCGGTGAACTCGCCGAACAGCGCCGGCTCGGCCTGCTTCAGCAGCTCCATCTTGCTCGAACCGGTGCCCGGCACCCCGTAACTCATCGACTCGGAGGTGTCGATCACCGCGAGCACATTGGCCCGCCGGCGCAGCGCCGGCCAGACGTCCAGGATCCGTTCCAGTACATCGCCGCCCGGCATCGGCATCGGCGTGATCGGCGCGCCGGGCAGCGCCCCGTGGGCCTGCGTGATCACCTTCGAGCCCTTGGGGACCGCGCCCCGCCAGGTGCGGAACCCGAAGGGCTCGAACTGCTTCGCGTACACCTCGGGGGAGTGCAGATAGCCGAGGAAGGCCGCCGACATCTTCTTCTTCGCGGCGGTCATACCGGTCAGCTCGACATACGGGTGCTCGGAGAACGGCACCCCGTCCTTGGGATAGAACGACACCAACGGGGTCCTCGGTCTGCCGGTCCTGACGCACTCCGGCAGCCGGCTCAGCGCCCCGCACGGGTAGCCGGCGTTGTAGGCCACCACCGTGTTCTCCTCCAGGGTGACGGCGGAGATGTAGGACATGGCACGGTCCGGGCTGGACCCGTCGGCCTCACGGAGATTGGCCAGGAACGTCAGCGTCGTGTCGCCGTAGTGGACCGCGGCCTGCTCGATGCTCTTGACGAACTTCTGGTTGGCACTCTTGTCGATATGGGGCACGCTCAGCTCGCCGCTGGTTCCCGTCTTCGCGAAGAACGCGGCGACCGTCGCGTTGAGCCCGGAGGTGGAGTACCCGGGGTTGGTCTTGCCGAGCTCGAACGCCTTCCACTCCGGCTTGCCGCGCTGCGCCCAGAAACCGTCGGCGTGCTTGGCCCAGTCCGCCAGCATGGCCCAGGTGATCGCCTTCTCGGGCCAGCCCAGCTGCCGGGCCATCGGCTCGGGCATCGCGATCGTCAGCGGACTCTGCGCGATCGGCTCGGCCGACTTCGGGAACGGTTTCAGGGCCGGGTCCTTCGCCAGCCTGCGGGCCAGCGACAGCCACGCGGTCCCGGCCGGCGACCACACGTCCGGCCGCTGCCCGTCCTGCTCCTTCCAGCCGCGGGCCAACGCCCGCATCGCCGTACCCGAGTTGACCCCGTCGACCACGATCCCCACGCAGCTGCCGCCCGCGGACCGGTTCCCGTAGGCCTTCGCAGCCCGCGCCAGGATCTCCGACATGTCGACGGAGGCCGCGATCCGTACCTTGGTGTCCGCCTTCCCGCAGGCCGGCAGGGCCCGCACGGCCGGCGGCGTGCCGCCCGAGCCGCCCCCGTCATCGCCACCCCGGCACGACACCGCCACCCCGGCGCCGATCCCCGCCAGCGCCAGTAACGCCACCGGGAGCAGCACCTGCCGCCGCCGCGCGGGCACCGCCCGCAGCCGCCGCGTCAGCGCCGCCGCCGTCACCCGGAGCCCGGGTGCCGGATCCGGATCCGGATCCGGATCCGGCTTCAACCTCGGCAACTTCGGCTTCGGCTTCGGTTTGAGTCTCTTCTTCGGGACCGGCCCGGACGCGGGTCCCGCGAGGGCGGCGATGACGGCGAGCGCGGCCTCGGTCGCGTTGGCCGCGGCGCGGGTCTGCGAGCCGCCGGCGTCGGCCTGATGCTTGCGGCCGTCGGCCTTGTCACTGATCCCGCGAACGGTCAGCGTCTGGAGGGTGCCCAGGTGCGCCGCCTGCGCCACCCCCGCGCTCTCCATCTCGATCGCCACCGCGTCGCCGTAGTGCTCCCTCAGCTGCGAGGACAGCTCCGACTGCGCGCTGTTGAGCACCACTTCGCCCGCCGCGATCGGCTTGAAGTGCACCCTGTCCTGCCACCGGTCGCCCTGCAGTGCGTACTTGGCCACCTGCAACAGCCGGTACGGCGCCTCCCACACCCGGGGATGCACCTGCAGGCCCCGCGGGGTCTGCTTGCCCCCGTGGTAGGCGTAGACATGGGTGGCGACCACGACATCCCCGAGCCTGACGTCATCGCGCAGCCCGCCCGCCACCCCCACGAAGAGCAGGGCCTCGGGCTGCAGCCAGGTATGGAGCCGTTCGGTCAGTACCGCCGCGGTGTGGTTGCCCGGACCGATCTCGGCCAGCGCGACCCGCACGGGCGCGTGGGCGCCCTCCAGCCGGCCGATCGCCACATACGTACCGTCCGGATGCACTTGGGGCTCGACGGCCGTCAAGTGCCGCCGTACGGCGTCGTATTCGAGCCGAAGCGCCGTGAGGACCACCACGGTGCGCGGAGAAGGAGCGTGTGTCACCTGTCACCTGACCAACCGAACCTCGACGCCGACCTCGACGGGAAGACTCACGGTAAGGCATGGACAGCGCTCAGTTATCCCGGACGGCGAAAGCCCTTGCGGCCCCCGGGTTCCGGCCCCCGGGGTCACATTGCCCCACTCCGATAGGTGACTCAAAGTGCGCGGATTCGCACCCACGGTAATTATGGGGCTTGTCGCCCCTTGACCTGGGCGATTTCCCTCTTCCCTCTCGCAAAGGTGAGCTGATGAGTGCACGATCGAGGCAGGCCATATCCAGCCGGGTGCGTCGTCAACGGCTGTGGGGCCTGGCCGGCGGCGTGACGATGGCGAGCGCCATCTTCATGGGTGCGGCAAGTGCAGGAGTGGCGAATGCGGCGGTTGCCGGGAACGGCGGCCCCCGAGCGGTCGGCAAGACCACGGGCACCCCGTGCTACAGCCAGTGGTACTGCGGTCACTGGGGTGGCCACGGCGGCGGCCACGGCGGCGACCACGGTGGCAACGGCCAGGTCGGTCCGACCGGCCCGACCGGCCCCCAGGGACCGGCTGGTGCGACGGGTCCGACCGGCCCGACCGGCCCCCAGGGTCTGCCTGGCACGAACGGCACGAATGGCACGAACGGTGTGGACGGTGTGGACGGCGCGACCGGTCCTCAGGGTCCGCAGGGTCCGACGGGTCCGCAGGGCACGCCAGGTACGGACGGTACGGACGGTACGGACGGCGCCACCGGTCCGACGGGTCCGACGGGTCCGCAGGGCACGCCCGGTACCAACGGCAAGGACGGTACCAACGGTACGGACGGCGCCACCGGTCCGACGGGTCCGACGGGTCCGCAGGGCACGCCCGGTACCAACGGCAAGGACGGTACCAACGGTACGGACGGCGCCACCGGTGCGACCGGTCCTCAGGGTCCTCAGGGTCCGACGGGTCCGACCGGTCCGCAGGGCACGCCCGGTACCAACGGTACGGACGGCGCCACCGGCGCCAGCGGTGCGACCGGTCCCCAGGGTCTGCCGGGTACGAACGGTGTGGACGGTGCGACGGGTCCGACCGGTCCGACCGGCCCCCAGGGGCCGGCTGGTGCGACGGGTCCGACCGGTCCGACCGGCCCCCAGGGTGTGCCCGGTACGAACGGCGCGACCGGCGCGACCGGCCCTGCGGGCGCGACCGGCGCCACCGGCGCCACCGGCGCGACCGGCCCTGCGGGCGCGACCGGCGCCACCGGCGCCACCGGCGCCACCGGTGCGACCGGCCCCGCCGGACCGACCACTACCCAGCAGATTGTGGGCACCCCCGTCACGGCGCCCGCTCTGAACCTGTTCACGCCGGTCACCGCGACCGCCACCTGCCCTGCGGGAACGGTTCTGCTGGGCGGCGGTTTCAGGCTCGGCGCGTCCCCCTCCATTCTGCAGATCACCGACTCCAGCAGGGACTCGGTGAACCTCAACCAGTGGAACGTCACGGGCTTCATCCCCAGCGGCATTCTCTCGGGCTCGATCACCGCTGTCGCGGAGTGCGCCCCCTGACGCGGAGCCGCGGCGCCGGCGCCAGCTGACGTCCGGCCGCCGGCCCCGGCCACGAAGTCACCATGCTTCGTGGCCGGGGCCGGCCACATGAACGACCACCCACGACCACCCACGACCACCCACGACATCTCGGGACCGGTGAGGACATGAGGCCGTCGATCTGCCTGTGCATGATCGTCAAGAACGAGGCAAAGGTCATCGAGCGGTGTCTCGCCTCCGTGGCGGGCCTGGTGGACAGCTGGGTGATCTCCGACACCGGCTCGACCGACGGCACCCAGCAGCTCATCCGGTCGGCGCTGGAGGGGATTCCCGGCGAACTCCACGAGGAGCCCTGGATCAACTTCGGCCACAACCGCACCGCCAACATCAGGCGGGCACGCGGCAGGGCCGACTATCTGCTGCTGCTCGACGCGGACCTGGTGATCCGCCAGGACGCAGCCCTGCCCCCACTGACCGCCGACGCCTACATGCTGCGGCACGAGGGCGAGACCTCGTACCGCATCAAGCGTCTCGTCCGGGGTGATGTCGCCTGGCGCTACGAGGGCGTCACCCACGAGTACCTGACGAGTGACGACGCCAAGGGACAAGGACAGGAGAACCTCGACGCCCTGGTGGTCGAGGACTTCGCGGACGGCGGCTCGCGGAGCGACAAGTTCGAGCGTGACGCACGGCTGCTGACCGCGGAGATGGAGCGTGACCCCGGCAACGCGCGCACGGTCTTCTACCTCGCGCAGACCATGCGCGACATGGGGCGGCCGGAAGAGGCGATCACCCTCTACGAGCGGCGCGCCCGGATGGGCGGCTGGGTCGAGGAGGTCTACTGCGCGCTGCTGCAGGCCGGCATCCTCAAGGCCGGGAACGGCGACTGGCCGGGCGCGATGGACACGCTCTCCCGCGCGTGGGAGGTGCGGCCGCAGCGCCTGGAGGCCTGCTACGAACTGGTCTGCAGGCTCCGCGGGATGGGCCGCCACCACGCTGCGCACGCCCTCGCCCGCGCGGCACTGAACCGGGACGCACCGGACGACCTGCTGTTCATCCAGCCCTGGGTGTACCGCTGGGGGCTGCTCTTCGAGTTCTCGATCACCGCGTACTGGACCGGCGACCCCGAAGCCTCCCTGGAGGCCTGCGACCGGCTGCTCGCCATGCCGGACCTGCCCGCCCCGTACCGCCGGCAGACCATGGCCAACCGCGACTTCGCCGTGCGCCGCCTCGCCCCGGCGCCGGCCGCGGTGTAGCGGCCGCACGAGGCCGGGGGCGACGCCGGCCTTCAGCCGGTGAGCCGGGCCGGCAGGGCGAGGGCGAGGCACACGAGGTCCGCCGCGTGCCAGGTCTTCGGGCCGAAGCCGGGCAGCGGGGTGTGGACGCGGTTGCCCAGGTCGACGACGGAGCGAAGCGCCGCCTCGAAGGTGCTGGTGGCGCGCAGCGCCCACAGGGCGGTGCCGAGGGTGGGCCAGACCGCGCCGTTGGACTCGGTCGCGTCGTCCGGGTGCCAGCCAGGTGCGAGGACGGTCTGCCACCGAGCGCGTCCCCTGCCGCCCGTCCGACCATGGCTCCGGTGAGCCGAGCGTCGCGGTCCACTGCGTTCACGTCGCTCACCTTCGTCGCTCACCTTTGTCAGTCGGGTCTGTCAGTCGAGTTCTTCGAGGATCTCGGGCTCGGTGACCCAGCCGGCGTTCAGGACCAGCCGCGAGGTGCGGTGGACGGCGAGGAAGCCGAAGGGACGGTCGAACCTGACCCGGATCTCGCGGGCGCGGTAGCGGTACCGCGGCAGCCCGCCCGCTGCGATGGCCACGGCGGTGACGGCCGCTGAACGGAAACCGAGCGCGCCGAAGGACGCCGTCATGGCCTGGGCGGCGCTGCTGACGGCCAGCGGGGCCGTGCTGATGCCGGGGAAGTGGCCGAGGTCGTCGTCGGTCGCCGCCCGCAGGCCGAAGAGCTCCCGATGGCCGAGCAGGTCATGGTCGGCCCGCATGCTGAAGGGCACGGTGGTGACGCCCAGGCACGGCACGCCGTCCACGCTGGGGACACGCTCCACGGTCACCCCGGGACCCGGCTCGCCCAATGGCAGCCGGTCGCCCGGCAGGGGTGCGAACTTCCGGTCCAGGGCGAGGACTCCGGCTTCGAGAACCCTGGCCGCCGGGACTTCCCCGGGACCCAGGACAAGGTGGACGTCGACGCCGTGGGCCCCGATGACCCGCAGAACGGTGACCGGCCCGACCGGGGTCTGCGCGACCCCCACCCGGTCCAGCAGTTGGGTCCACCGGTACAGCGAGGCAAGGTTCAGGCCCTGCCAGGGACCGCACTCCGCCTCCGTCGCGCCCGGGGTGAACGGCCGGATCCAGTCGGTGCGGACCGTCAGCGCACCGGCCAGCAGCAACAGCGTCCCGTCGTCCACGGCGACCGGCATCGACTCGATGCGCCCGTCCGTGCACTTGCGCGCCCACGCGTCGAGCCGCAGCCGGTCACGGGCCGGGTCTCCGCTGAGCAGCTCATGGACAGGGGCGGGCAGAGCGTCCAACCAGGCTGACTCCACCGGCAGTTCCTCGTGCGTCCACACCCCGAGGGCCGTCTCCACGCCGCGCACCGCCCCGAGGCCGGCCAGCAGCGCCCGGCTCTGCGAAGCGGCGGTGTCCGCCGGCACTTCGAGTGCGTCCGCCAGCTCCCGGCGGGCGGCTCCGGCCGCGCCGTGCAGCAGGAACGCGAGCAGCGGCCAGACCCCCACGGCGGTCAGGACGGTGGCCCGGTGCGGTATCGCCGCGACCCAGCGGGCCGTCAGCGCGTTGACAGCCCTGACAGTGGAACAGCTGATCATCCCCGCCCCTTCGCCGGACACCCGGGTCCGGCGAGCGTAGAGCGCACCCGGTCCGGGAGCGAACGGATTGATCGCTGCCGGCCTCGTCGGGCGAGCCACCCCGCCCCGGGTATCCCCGACGAGAAATCACCGTGTGGACATCGCTACGGCCTGTTAACGTCTCCGGCATGAAGCGCGCTGCTGTGACGACGACGCCGGAGAGTGTCCCGGCGCGCTGACAGATGTCTTTGTCCGAAGCCCCGGGGCGAGTGCCCCGGGGCTTCGCCTTGAGGTCACTCGCCCGATGTCCGCGAGGAGACCGCCATGCATGACCACCGCAAACTCGGCCGTGAACTGGGCCTGTTCGACACCGACCCGCTGATCGGCGCGGGCCTGCCGTACTGGCTGCCCGACGGCGCGACCGTACGGCACACCCTGGAGGAGTACATCCGCGCCGCCGAGCGGCGAGCGGGGTACCGGCACGTGTACTCACCGGTCCTCGGCAAGCGGGAGCTGTACGAGATCTCCGGGCACTGGGCGCACTACAGCGACGACATGTTCCCCCCGATGGACCTCGGCGGTGAGCAGGTCGTCCTGCGGCCGAGCCTGTGCCCGCATCACGCTGTGATCTACCGCTCCCGTTCCCACAGCTACCGCGAGCTGCCCCTGCGCATGGCCGAGCTGGGAGGCATGTACCGCTCCGAACTCTCCGGCGTGCTCGGCGGGCTGACCCGGGTGCGGGCCATCCAGCTCAACGACGCGCACATCTTCTGCACCCTGGACCAGGTCGCCGAAGAGGCACAGGCCGCGCTGGAGATGATTCGCCGGGCGTACGAGGCGCTCGGCATCACCCCGACTCGCTACCGGCTCTCCCTCCCCGGCCCCGGCGGCAAGTACGTCGCCGCACCCGAGAAGTGGCAACGGTCCACCGCCCTGCTGACCGACGTCCTCGACCGCTCCGGCCTGCCCTACGAGGCGGCCGAGGGAGAGGCCGCGTTCTACGGCCCCAAGATCGACGTCCAGGTCACCGACAGCGCCGGCCGGGAATCCACCCTGTCCACCGTCCAGGTCGACTTCCACCAGCCCGAGCAGTTCGACCTGCGCTACATCGGCGCGGACGGCGCCAGACATCGCCCGGTCATGATCCACCGCAGCATCATCGGCAGTGTGGAGCGAGCCGTTGCCCATCTCGTCGAACAGCACGGCGGTGCCTTCCCCGCCTGGCTCGCCCCCACTCAACTGGTGATCCTCCCGGTCTCCGACAGCGAACTGCCGAACGCCGCAGCCCTCGCCCGGCGATGCACCGACCTCGGACTGCGTGCCGAGATCGCAGGACCGGAACGCGGCAGTCTGGGTGCCCGCATCCGAGAGGCCCGCCTGGTTCCCTACCAAGCCGTCATCGGCGGCAAGGAGGCCGCCGAGGATCATGTCGCACTGCGTCTGCGTGACGGACGCCGACTCGACCCGCAGCCGGTCAGCGACGTCCTCACCCGCATCGGCGCTCTCGTCGATGCCCACAGCACCGACCTGTGGGGCAAGGCTGCCTCATAGCGGTGGTGCGAGCGGCGGACGTTCTCCGAGGTGGGCCGGGGAGGAGTGGCGGTACTCGTGCAGGTCCCGAGTCCGCCGAACAGATCTGGGCCCTGCCGCTTTCCTCACGGAGAGCGGCAGGGCCCAGATGACATCCGCGGCCTGGACGGCCGGGCACCGGTTTAGAGGTCGAAGTACAGCTCGAACTCGTGCGGGTGCGGGCGCAGCTGGATCGGGGCGATCTCGTTGACGCGCTTGTAGTCGATCCAGGTCTCGATGAGGTCCGGGGTGAAGACGCCGCCCGCGAGCAGGAACTCGTGGTCGGCCTCCAGGGCGTCGAGGACGGCCGGGAGGGAGGTCGGCACCTGCGGGACGCCCGCGTGCTCCTCGGGGGCGAGCTCGTAGAGGTCCTTGTCGACCGGCTCGGCGGGCTCGATCTTGTTCTTGATGCCGTCGAGGCCGGCCAGCAGCAGGGCCGAGAAGGCCAGGTACGGGTTGCTGGACGGGTCCGGGGCGCGGAACTCGATGCGCTTGGCCTTGGCGTTGGCACCCGTGATCGGGATGCGGATCGCGGCGGAGCGGTTGCGCTGGGAGTACACCAGGTTGACCGGGGCCTCGAAGCCGGGCACCAGGCGGTGGTAGGAGTTCACCGTCGGGTTGGTGAACGCCAGCAGCGACGGGGCGTGCTTGAGGATGCCGCCGATGTAGTAGCGGGCGGTGTCCGAGAGGCCCGCGTAGCCCTGCTCGTCGTAGAAGAGCGGCTGGCCGCCGGTCCACAGCGACTGGTGGACGTGCATGCCGGAGCCGTTGTCACCGAAGATCGGCTTGGGCATGAAGGTCGCGGTCTTGCCGTTGCGCCAGGCGACGTTCTTCACGATGTACTTGAAGAGCATCAGGTCGTCGGCGGCGGCGAGCAGCGTGTTGAACTTGTAGTTGATCTCGGCCTGGCCGGCGGTGCCGACCTCGTGGTGCTGGCGCTCGACCTGGAGGCCGGAGGCCTCGAGCTCGAGGGAGATCTCGGCACGCAGGTCGGCGAAGTGGTCGACCGGCGGGGTGGGGAAGTAGCCACCCTTGTAGCGGACCTTGTAGCCGCGGTTGTCCTCCAGGGCACCGGTGTTCCAGGCGCCGGCCTCGGAGTCGATCTCGTAGAAGGCGCCGTTGGCCTTCGTCTCGAAGCGGGCGCTGTCGAACACGTAGAACTCGGCCTCGGGGCCGAAGAACGCGGTGTCGGCGATGCCGGTGGAGGCGAGGTAGGCCTCGGCCTTCTTCGCCACGTTACGCGGGTCACGGCTGTACTGCTCGCCGGTGATCGGGTCGTGGATGAAGAAGTTGATGTTGAGCGTCTTGTCCTTGCGGAACGGGTCGAGCCGTCCGGTGGAGAGGTCCGCACGGAGCGCCATGTCGGACTCGTGGATGGCCTGGAAGCCGCGGATCGACGACCCGTCGAAGGCCAGCTCCTCGGTCGGGTCGAACGAGCTGACCGGGACCGTGAAGTGCTGCATGACACCGGGCAGGTCGCAGAACCGGACGTCCACGAACTTGACGTCGTTGTCCGAGATGAACTTCTTCACCTCGTCGGCGTTCTGGAAAGACATCCAACTCCTCCTTGGCCCGGCCAGCGGCGACCGGATTGCAGCTCCTGGTGCGACCAGTGCGGTGGCGCACGTTGGACCAGACGATAGGGACCGGGGATTTCCCCGTCATGACCCATTTGTTTCCTGCAGGTTAACCGAGGCTCCGCAGGAGTGACGGGCCAAGGGGGACCGGTCTCGTACAGGGCAGTACGGTGGACAGGTGGACAACAGGGATGCAATCGGATCATGGATCTCGGGCCCCAGGGCGGCCGCCGAGCAGGCTGGCGCCGACTTCGGCTACCGCGGTGAGCGGCTCGGTCTGCCGCAGGACGGCCCCGGATCGATCGCGCCGACGGGGCGGCGGATCGCGGCTCTGTTCGTCGACTGGTTCCTCTGTCTGGTGATCGCATACGGCCTGATCGCGCACGGTGACCCCAAGGGGGCCGACCAGTGGACGATGGTCGTCTTCGCGGCGCTCAGCGTGCTCACCCTGGGCACGGTCGGCATGACCCCCGGGAAGCGGCTGCTGCGGCTGCGCGTGGTCCGGCTGGACGGGACGCGGCTCGGCCTGGGCGGCGTCCTGCTGCGCACCCTGCTGCTGATCCTGGTGATCCCGGCGGTCGTCTGGGACCGCGATACGCGCGGGCTGCACGACAAGGCCGTGGGCGCGGTCCAGGTGCGGATCTGAGCGGTGTATACAAAAGACCGTGGCCCGGAGGTGATGTCTCCGAGCTACGGTCTTTTGTATACGATCGACTGTGTGCGATCTGCTGTATGCGATCCGCCGGGCGTCAGCGCCCCTTCGGCATCCGCATCCCCTTGGGCATCGGGCCCTTCGGGACGGGCATGTTCTTCATCAGGTCACCGAGCGCCCGCAGCCGGTCGTTGACCTCGGTCACCTTGGGGCCGGGGAGCACACGAGGCAGCTTCAGCAGCTTCGTACGCACCTTCTTCAGCGGCACCTCGCCCTCGCCGTTGCCGACGATGATGTCGGTGACCGGCACATCGAGCACGACGCGCGCCATCTTCCGCTTCTCGGCGGCCAGCAGGCCCTTGACCCGGTTCGGGTTGCCCTCGCCGACCAGCACGATGCCGGCCTTGCCCACGGCCCGGTGCACCAGGTCCTGGCTCTTGTTCATCGCCACCGCCGGGGTGACGGACCAGCCGCGCCCGACGTTCTCCAGCACCGCCGCTGCGGCACCCGGCTGGCCTTCGAGCTGCCCGAAGGCGGCCCGCTCGGCCCGGCGGCCGAAGATGACCGCCATTGCGAGGAAGGCGAGCAGGAGGCCCAGGATGCCCGCGTAGATGGGGTGACCGACCAAGAAGCCGACAGCGAGGACGACGCCGAAGGTGACGATGCCCACACCCGCTACGACGAGCCCGACCTTGGAGTCGACCCGCCTGGTCATCTTGTAGGTCTGGACGATCTGCTTGAGCCGTCCAGGGTTACTGCTCTCGGATGATTCCCTCGCCATGCCGCACAGGATACGTGCCGTACGGCCCCGCGGGACTAGCGGGCCCCGAGGGAGTCCAGGTGGTACTCCGCCTCACGGCGGTCCCTGGCCCGCTTACGGTCCTCCAGAACGGCCGACCACGCGTTACGCCGGGCGGTCTGCTCCGCACCGCGCAGCAGGAACGATTCGACAACACGCAGTGCGCCGGTCACGGAGGGTGCCGGGAAGGTGGAGCTGTGGTGGACGTGCGCGGCCTCGGCCTGCATGGCGGGTCCCCCTAAAGGACGGGCTCGAAATCGCATGGGAATGCGTGAATCCAGCGTCACCACATTGTGTTACCAGCCCGTGACCGATCGGTCAAACTCGGATGAAACCCCGGTGAGCCCCCTGTCCCCGGCCCCGCCACGTCAGTGGCCCACCGGGGACCCGGACCGGCCCCCCTACGTGACGGAACGCACTCAGCCCCGCGCGGCCAGGGCCTGCTGGAAGAGACGTCCGGCCCGGTACGAGGAGCGCACCAGGGGCCCGGACATGACACCGGCGAAGCCGATCTCCTCGGCCTCCTCCTGGAGCTCCACGAACTCCTGCGGCTTGACCCAGCGCTCCACGGGGTGGTGCCGCACGGTCGGCCGCAGGTACTGGGTGATGGTGATCAGCTCGCAGCCCGCGTCATGCAGGTCCTGCAGGGCCTGGCTGATCTCGGCGCGCTCCTCGCCCATGCCCAGGATCAGGTTGGACTTGGTCACCAGGCCCGCCTCGCGCGCCCTGGTGATGACCTCCAGCGACCGCTCGTAACGGAAGGCCGGACGGATCCGCTTGAAGATGCGGGGGACCGTCTCCACGTTGTGCGCCAGCACCTCGGGGCGGGCGCCGAAGACCTCGGCGAGCTGCTCCGGTACCGCGTTGAAGTCGGGGATGAGCAGCTCGACCTTGGTACGGCCGTCCGTGCGACCCGCTGTCATGGCGTGGATCTGCCGTACGGTCTCCGCGTAGAGCCAGGAGCCGCCGTCCTCCAGGTCGTCACGGGCGACGCCGGTGATGGTGGCGTAGTTCAGGTCCATGGTGACCACGGACTCGGCGACCCGGCGGGGCTCGTCGCGGTCGAGGTCGGCGGGCTTGCCGGTGTCGATCTGGCAGAAGTCGCAGCGCCGCGTGCACTGGTCGCCGCCGATGAGGAAGGTCGCCTCGCGGTCCTCCCAGCACTCGAAGATGTTGGGGCAGCCGGCCTCCTGGCACACGGTGTGCAGGCCTTCGCCCTTCACCAGCGCCTGCATCTTCGTGTACTCGGGGCCCATCTTCGCCCGGGTCTTGATCCACTCGGGCTTGCGCTCGATGGGGGTCTGGCTGTTGCGGACCTCCAGACGCAGCATCTTGCGGCCTTCAGGTGCGACAGCGGACACGTCCGACTCCCTCTTGCGGCTTCTCTTCCATGTTTTCCATGGCCAACATCAGCGTACGCCCGTGCATTCCTACCGTGAGACGGGCCTAGACGGCCCGGGGGAGCGGCTCCGCCGTCTCCAGGACGGCCCGCAGGTGCTTCTCGACCACCGGCACCACCTCGCCGACCGTCACCTCGCGCCCCAGCTCGTTGCTGAGCGAGGCCACGCCCGCGTCGCGGATGCCGCAGGGCACGATCCGGTCGTACCAGGTGTTGTCCGGGTTGCAGTTCAGCGAGAAGCCGTGCATCGTCACGCCCTTGGCGACCCGGATGCCGATCGCGGCGAGCTTGCGGTCCTCGCGGCGCTGACCGGCGTTGGACGGGGCGTACTCGGGGCCGGCCAGCCGCGGGTCGAACTCCTCGTCGTGCAGCCTGGGGTCGAAGTCCAGGGTCAGCCCGGGGATCGCCGGACGGCCAGCCGCGTCGTCGGTCGCCGGGTCGCCCAGCACCCACACACCGCTGCGGCCCTCGACCCGCGAGGTCTCCACCCCGAACTCCGCGCAGGCGGCGATCAGGGCGTCCTCCAGCCGGCGAACGTGGGCGACCACGTCCACCGGGCGCGGCAGCTTCAGGATCGGGTAACCCACCAGCTGGCCGGGGCCGTGCCAGGTGATCTTGCCGCCGCGGTCGACATCCACCACGGGGGTGCCGTCCAGCGGACGTTCGTTGTCCTGCGTACGCCGCCCGGCCGTGTAGACCGGCGGGTGCTCCAGCAGCAGGCAGGTGTCGGGGATCTCGTCCGCGAAACGGGCGGCGTGCACCCTCCGCTGCTCCTGCCATGCCTCCTGGTACTCGACGGCGTCCCCGCCGAAGCCCAGGTGGACGAAGTGCAGGTCACTCACGGCGGCTCTCCTCTGTCCTGTGGGTGGACTCCTGTGCCATGCAACTGTACGTCCGCCGCAGGGACGTCCTGTAGCTGGCCGCCCGCGTAGCACCCGACCCGGATGGACGTAAGGACTTCGGTCGTAACAGGCCGCCGAATTCACCCGTTCCGGGGAATGCGCGGCTCAGGTAGTGAGCGGGTGGCCACGGAACGTTACATTCGCGCCGTTCTGGAGTAGCCCGGAAGGCAGGGGACCGCACCGCCGATGACCGACCGATCCACGCAGCGTTCGCCCAACCGTCGGCTCGCCGCCCTCATCGCCGAGGCCGGATTCTCCAACGCAGGGCTCGCCCGCCGCGTGGACCAGCTCGGCATAGAACACGGACTCGACCTGCGCTACGACAAGACCTCGGTCACCCGCTGGCTCCGCGGCCAGCAGCCGCGCGGCACCACGCCCGCGCTCATCGCCGAGGTGTTCACCCGCAGGCTGGGCCGCCGCCTCTCCGCCCAGGACCTCGGCCTCGACGCCGTCGCCCCGGTCTACGCGGGCCTGGAGTTCGCCGGCTCCCCCGAGGAGGCCATCGACATCGTCGCCGGCCTCTGGCGCAAGGACACCGGCGGCCAGACCGACGTCCGCCGGATCGCCTTCACCCCCGCCGGACTCGTCGTCCCCAGCCGCGACTGGCTGATCGGCCGCGCCGACGACCGTGTCGCCCGGGGCGTGCTCGGCGCCGACCACGCCCCGACGCCGCTCTCCGCCCTCACCCGGGTGCCCTCGCAGAACCGCGGCCCGGTGCCACCGGTCCCCGCCTCGGCCCCGGCCCTGGTGCCGGCCCCCGCTCCCGGCTCCGCCCGCGCCGGCGGCAACGGCAGCAGTGGCGGCAACGGCAGCAGTGGCAGCAGCGGACAACGGCTCGCCCTCGGCGACATCGCCGCCCTGCGCTCCGTCGGTGAGCTCTTCCGCTCCCTCGACAACGCCTACGGCGGCGGCCACGCCCGGCAGGCCCTCGTCCGGTACCTGGAGTACGAGGCCGAACCCATGCTGCGCGGCTCCTACGGCGAAGCCCTGGGCCGACGGCTGTTCGCCGCAGTCGCCGACCTCACCCGGCTCGCCGGCTGGACCTCGTACGACATCGGCGCCCACGGGCTCGCCCAGCGCTACTTCGTCCAGGCCCTGCGACTGGCCCAGGCCGCGGGCGACCGCGCCTACGGCGGCTACGTCCTGGTCACCATGAGCCGCCAGGCGGTCTACCTGGGGCACGGCCGCGAGGCCGTCCAGCTCGCCCGGGTCGCCCAGCAGGGCGTCGGCACAGGGGCCCCGCCCGTCGTCCAGGCGCTGCTGCACGCCGCCGAGGCCCGGGGCCACGGCGTCCTCGGCGAGGTACGCGCCTGCACCGCCGCTCTGGTACGCGCCGAGCGTGCCCTCGAAGCCGCCCGCGCCGGCGACGAGGCGCCCCCGTGGGCCCGCTTCTTCGACGAGGCCCAGCTCGCCGACGAGTTCGGCCACTGCCACCGCGACCTCCACCAGTACCGCGCCGCCGCCCAGCACGCGGAACGGTCGCTCCAGCTGCGCCCCGCCGCCTACGCCCGCTCCCGGCTGTTCTGCCGCGTCGTGCTGGCCACCGCCCGGCTCGGCCTCGGCGAACTCGACGCGGCCTGTGCCCTCGGGTCCGAGGCCATGCAGCAGGCCGCCGAGATGCGGTCGCTGCGCGCGCTGGAGTACGTACGCGACTTCGGCCGACGGCTCGACGCGCACCGCGACCTGCCCGCCGTACGGGCCTTCCACGACCGGGCGGCGGCACTGGGTGTGACGCCGCCCGGATGAGCCGCGGTATGCGGTATACAGCATGCGATATGCGGCATACGGGATACGAGATGCCGCATATTGGATCCCGCATCCCGCATCCCGCATCCCGTAGTCCGCATATCGCATACAACATGCGGGCTACGGGATACCCGCTACGCGGCGACCGGCACGGCCCCCTGGCCGGGCCGCACGCCGAAGTCCCGCAGGGCCCGCAGCGCCGCCCGCCGGCCGGAGAGCAGGGCGCCCTGGACGGTGCTGGTGTCCCGGTGGTCGCCGCACACATAGAGCCCCGCCAGGACCCGCACCGGCCGCCGGAGGTCGTGCGGGGCCGGCATCGCGGGCACCGCCTCCGGGTCGTGGTGCACGGCGAGCTGCTCCCACCCCCGGGTGGGGGTGCCGTAGAGCTCGGCCAGATGGGCCCGCACCACACCGTCCGGCACCGGCGGGCCGAGGATCACGGAGGTGACCAGGGTCCGCCCTGCCGGGGCGCGGGACGGGTCGACGAGGCTGGCCGGGAAGGTGTGCGAGACGGGCCCGCGCCGGCCGGCGTCCAGCACCAGCGAGGGCTCGCGCAGCGGCATCCCGGGGGCGGCGTGGTGGACGACGGTCACGCCGTGGAACCCCGGCACGCGCAGTCCGGGCAGCAGTTCACCGGCCGCCCGCGCACCGGTCGCCACCACCACCCCGCGGGCGGCGAGGAAGCCGCCGTCCTCCAGCGCCACGCCGCTCGTGGCGACCGCCACCGCCCGTACCCCCAGCTGTAACGCGCCCGGCGGCAGCGCGGCCGCGAGCCGGTCCGGCACCGCGGCGGCGCCCCCGGCCGGCAGGCACGTACGGCCGAGGGCGAAGGCCCGCAGCACCAGATCCGCGCAGCGGCTGGACGTGCCGAGCCGGTCGTCGCACAGCAGCGCGGCCAGCAGCGGCCGCAGGAAACCGTCGACGGCACGTGGGGCGAAGGCGGCCGACAGCGCGGCCGCGGCGGTCGTCTCGGGCCGGGCCAGCAGCCGTTCCGCCGGCGTGGCGGCCAGCCTGCCCAGCGCCGACCGCAGCCGGGCCCGGTCCAGGGCGCGGGTGGCCGTCCGGGCGCCGGTACGCACCACCGCGCCCGGCGCGAACGGACGCAGCGCGACGCCGTGCAACCCGGGGGTGCGGCGCAGCTCCGGGTACGAGGTGTTGAGCAACTGCGGTCCCCGGTCGAGGCGGAATCCGTCCACCGTGTCGGTGGCCATCCGGCCGCCCACCCGCAGGGCGGCCTCGACGACGGTGACCTTCAGTCCCGCGTTGGTCAGATGGTGCGCCGCGGACAGGCCGGAGAGGCCCGCCCCTATCACCACAACGTCCGTCGCATCCGTCACGTTGGTCGTCGGGCGTGCCGTCAGTAGCACGATGCCCCTCCCGGAGGTCGGCATGGTTCCTTGCATGGATCCCCGCGCTGGAACCGTCATGCCCACAACCCAGGCGGATGAAGCAGCGGTTATCGGCCGAGAGCCGCCCGGATCGCCTGGTCGATCTCCGGGAAGGCGAAGACGAACCCCGAGTCGAGCAGCCGGGCGGGCCGGACCCGGAAACTGCCCAGCACGTCCCCGGAGAACTCGCCGAGCGCCGCCCGCAGTACTGGCCCCGGCACGGCGAACAGCGCCGGGCGCCTCAGTACCCGCGCCATCGCGGCGTTGACCTCGCGGTTGGTGACCGGCTCGGGGGCGGTCAGATTGACCGGCCCGGACAGTGCCGGGGTGTCGATGATGTGCCGCAGCGCCGCGACGTGGTCGTGCAGCGCGATGAACGACCAGTACTGCCGCCCGTTGCCGAGCCGCCCGCCCAGGCCCGCCCGGTACAGCGGGAACAGCGGCGCCCACGCCCCGCCGTCCCGCGCCACCACCAGCCCGGTCCGCGCGTACGCCGTCCGCACGCCGGCCCGCTCCGCCGCGTCGGTCGACGCCTCCCAGGCCTGGCAGACCTCCGCGAGGAAGCCCTCGCCCGCCGGGTCCCGCTCGTCGACCGCGCGGTCACCGGTGTCACCGTAGAAGTTGACCCCGGAGGCGCAGACCATGACCTCCGGCGGTGTGTCCATCGAGGCCAGCGCCTCCGCGACCGCCGTCGTGCCCCGCACCCGGCTCTCGCGGATCTCCCGCTTGTACGCCGCCGTCCACCGGTGGTCCCCGACGCCCGCCCCCGCCAGGTGCACCACCGCCGAGCACCCTGCCAGCCCGGAGGCGTCGACATACTTCCGGTCCGGATCCCACCGGACCTCGTCCGGCGCCGCGGGCTCCCTCCTGACGAGCCGTACGACCTCGTGGCCGTCCCCGCGCAACGAGCGCACCAGGGCAGAACCGATCAGTCCGGCCGAGCCGGTCACCGCGATACGACGCATGAGCCAATACTGCCTCGCCACGCCCGCGCCACGCTGGCAGGGTGATGGCATGTCCGATGTGAGTATCAGGCCCGCTGCGCAGGCTGACGATGCGGCGCTTGCCGCTCTCGACCACGACTGCTGGTCGACCGTCCACTCCGTGCAGCAGACACGCCCGGCGGCCGACGGGCCGTTCTTCGGGGTGCCGGAGGCGTATCTGGTCGCCGAGGAGGACAGCGGCGGGGGCGGCGGCGGGGCGGTGGTGGGCTATGTGCGGGTGGCGTCGCCCACGCCGCTGGTCTCCAATGCGCATGTGCGTCAGATCCAGGGCCTGGTGGTGGCCGGGGGAGCCCGGGGCCGGGGGGTGGGGCGGGCGCTGATGTCCGCCGCGATGGACACCGCCCGTGCGCAGGGCGCGCGGCGGATCACGCTGCGCGTGCTGGGGCACAACGCGCCGGCGCGGCGGCTCTACGCGTCGCTGGGCTTCGCCGTCGAGGGCGTACTGCCGGGGGAGTTCCTGCTCGACGGCGACTATGTGGACGACGTGCTGATGGGCCGTACGCTCTGAGCGGCGCGCCTCAGTTGAAGCGGTCCCACAGCTTGGGGAAGCGCTCGGCCATGCCGGCCGCGTCCTCGAAGTCGAAGTAGCCGCCCTCCGGCTCGGGGGCCGGCTCGGGCAGTCCGAGGTCGGGCAGGCGTACGCCGGTGAGGGCCTCGTAGGCCTCGTCGGCCGCGTAGCCGAGGTCCTCCGCGTCGCCGTCGATCTCGGGGTCGAACCGCTCGATGAGGGAGGCCAGCGCATCCGCGTCGTGCAGCGTGCCCTCGAAGACATGGCGGCCCTGGGCGATGAGCCAGCACCGGAAATAGTCGAAGGCGTCGTCGCTGGCCCCGCCGAGCATGATGTCGGCGGCCCCCCACACGTCCCAGCGGTAGGCGCGGTTGAAACGGTTCTCGAAGTGACGGGCGAAGTCGGCGACCCCGTCCGGGTCGAGCTGTGTCAGTCGCTCGACCAGCAGGTCGGCATGGTCCTCCGGATCACCGCCCGCGGCCTCCCGCGTGGCGTCGATGATCTCCCAGAACTCCGTCTCGTCCATCACCGCTCCAGCATCCGGCTTGCCGGGCCCGCCCGCACGCGGAGCGGCCCAGATGCGCCCGTGTCGTTATGAGTAGAGCTCGCCGAGTCTTTCCGCGGTTGAGAAGAAACGTTCCCGCAGGGATTCTGGGCCCAATACTTCCACATCCGCGCCGAGTGCCAGAAGCTGGTCATGGGCGACGTCCAGTCCCTCCACCGGAAGGGTGACCGTCACCCGCCCCCGCCAGTCGGCCCCGTCCGCCGCCGCCAGCGCCTCGCGGGCCGCCGTGCGGTCGGTGACATACGGAAGCCGGCGCGCGCCCCGCGCCGACAGCCGTACGACGATCTCCTCGCGCAGCAGCGAGCGCGCGAACTCCTCGGCGTGCCGGGCCCAGAAACCCGGAAGGTCGACCTCCGGATCGCGCTCGAAGCGTTCCCCTGACGCCTCGGCACCGACCACCCGGTCCACCCGGTAGACCCGCAGTCCGCCGTCCTCCCCCTGACCGTGCCCGTGCCCGTCCGTGTGCCCGTGCCCCTGCTCCGGCGGCCCGACCCGGGCCACGAGATACCAGACGCCGGCCTTGAGCACGAGTCCGTACGGCTCCAACTCCCGCTCCACGACGCCGTCGTCGCGCCGGTAGCTCACCCGAAGCCGCAGATCACCCCAGACCGCCTCGGCGACCTGCGGCAGCAGTTCGGGGGTCTCGGGTTCGTGCCACCACCCCGGCGCGTCCAGGTGGAAGCGCTGCGCGGCCGACTCCGGGGCGTCGCGCAGTTCGGGCTGGAGTGCGGCCGAGACCTTGAGGCGGGCGCTGGAGAGCGCGTCGTGCAGGCCCATCGCGCGCAGCGCCGCGGGCACCCCGGACAGGAACAGGGCCTCGGCCTCGCCGCGGCCCAGGCCGGTCAGACGGGTGCGGTAGCCGTCGACGAGCCGGTAGCCCCCGGCCCGCCCGCGCTCCGCGTAGACCGGCACGCCGGCCTCGGAGAGCGCCAGCACGTCCCGCCCCACGGTGCGCTCGGACACCTCCAGCCGGTCCGCCAGTTCGGCCGCGGTCATCGAGCCGCGGGTCTGCAGGAGCAGCACCAGATGGATCAGGCGTGCCGCGCGCATGGGTCCTCCAGATGCGTATCGTTCCCGCGCTCCGTACGGGAACGATACGCACCGGCCTGGACCGGGCAAAGCAGACGGCAGACCAGACCGCAAAGCGGACGGCAAAGCAGGTGCCCGAGCAGGTGCCCGAGCAGAGGCCCGAGTTGACAGTGAGGTGAAGGGCCGGGCGGACCGGGCCACGTCCACCTGGCGGGCAGGTGATCGGGTGGCCCGGGAGTCGGCGGCCGGACCGGGGATCCCCGGTCCCCGGTCCGGGGTCGCGGCGGCCTCAGGCCGCCGTGTCGCCGTCCCAGTTGATACCGATCTCCCTCAGCCATCTGAGGTCCTCGGGGGCCGGGCCGCCCCCGGCGTGCGCGACGGTGTCGTCGCCGCGCTCCAGCACCACGACCTCGTAGTGCGGTGGCCACTGCATCAGGATCCGCCGCTGGCACATCGGGCAGAACCATTCCTCGGCGCCCGACGGCTCCGTGGCGACCAGCCGCATCTCGTGTGTCTCACGTGTCTCACGCATGGCCCCTCTCACCTCCTGGTTTACGACGACAGGCTGCAGGCCGCCAGGGACGCGTCGAGGCCGGCCGGTGCGGCAGCGCCCGTGCGCGTGAAGTCGAGCTTGAGGCGGTCGATGGTCGACTCGCGCTTGCCCTGCAGCGGGCCGAGGATGGCGTTGTTGACGAAGTTCGCACCACCCTGGCCGACGCTGTTCGCCAGGCGCGTGTTCGACTCCTGGATCTGCTTCTGCAGCAGCGCCAGGTCCTTGTCCACGTTGGCCTGCGCCGCCGCCGGGACGTTGGTGACCACCGACGCGATGTCGGGGCACACGATCGTCTGACCGGTGGCCGCGGTCGTTCCGGTCGCCGCGGCGGAGGCGGTGGCGGCCGCCGTCGCGGTGGCCGCGGCCGAGGCGGTCGCGGTAGCCGCCGCGCCGCCCGTGCCCGCCGAGTTCAGGGTGCAGGCCGCGAGCGAGTCCAGCCCCGTCGGCTTGGCGGCGTGGCGGCCGATCGAGATCACGATCCGGTCGATCGTGGAGGTCCGCTTGTCCTTCAGCGGGCCCAGGATGGCGTTGTTGACGAAGTTCGCGCCGCCCTGCCCCTGGGTGGTGATCAGCCGCTGGTTCGCCTCGGCGATCTGGGTGTTCAGCAGCGTGAGATTACGGTCCACCTCGGCCTGGGACTGCGCTGGGATGGCCGGCAACTGGCTTTTGACGTCGGGGCAGTTGACCGTACCGACAGCGGCCTTGGTGGTGACGTCGGTGGTCGACTTGGTCTGACCCGCCATGGCGGCGCCCACTACCACGATTCCCGACACCAGGACACCGCCGGCCACGCCGGCGATGAGGACCCGACGTCCGTTGAAGGACGGAAGGGCACGCGACATCTGATCTCCTTGACGATGGATCCGCTACTGGTCGCGCCCGTCTGGCCCCTCACGGGCGGTGCTTGGCCTTGCGCTCTTATGTACGTCGGGTGTGGCCGGAGTGTTCAACGGGTGCCGTGATTCTTCTGTGATCCGGGAGGCGATCGGGAACGTGACCCGGTACGTGGGCCCGTTCGCACGGAAACGGCCGAGGCCCCAGCCCGGGAAGGGGCTGGGGCCTCGGCCGCTGTGCGTACCGCTGACGTCTACAGTCCGAGGTCGCCCTCGAACTCGCCTGCCTCCAGGCGGGCCTTGACGTCCGAGAGGTAACGGGCCGCGTCCGCGCCGTCGACCAGCTGGTGGTCGTACGACAGGGTCAGGTAGACCATGTCGCGGATGGCGATGGTCTCGCCGAGGTCCGGGTGGTTGATGACCACCGGACGGCGGACCGTGGCGCCGATGCCGAGCTCGGCGACCTGCGGGAAGTTCACGATGATGGTGTCGAACAGCGCACCGCGCGAACCGGTGTTGCTGATCGTGAACGTGCCGCCGCCCAGGTCGTCGGGGCTGATCTTCTTGTTGCGGACCTTGCCGGCCAGCTCCGCGGTCTTCTTGGCGATGCCGGCGATGTTGAGGTCGCCCGCGCCCTTGATGACCGGGACCATCAGGCCCTGCTCCGAGTCCACCGCGATGCCGATGTTCTCGACGTCGTGGTAGGTGACGGTGCCGTCCTCGTTGATCTTGGCGTTGATCGACGGGTGCGACTTCAGCGCCTCGGCGGCGGCCTTCACGAAGAACGGCATCGGCGAGAGCTTGACGCCCTCGGTGGCCAGGAAGGACTCCTTGGCACGGGCCCGCAGCTTCATGATCCGGGTGACATCCACCTCGACCACGGTGGACAGCTGCGCCTGGCTGTGCAGCGCCTTCATCATGTTGTCCGCGATGACCTTGCGGATGCGGGACATCTTCACCGTCTGGCCGCGCAGCGGCGAGACAGCGGCCGGTGCGGCGGCCTTGGCGGCGGCCGGTGCCGGTGCGGCAGCCGCGGCTGCGGCGGCGGCCTTCGCGGCCTCGGCGGCCGCGACGACGTCCTGCTTGCGGATCCGGCCACCGACGCCGGTGCCCTTGACGGTGCCGAGGTCGACACCGTTCTCGGCGGCGAGCTTACGGACCAGCGGGGTCACGTACGCACCCTCGTCACCGCCCGTGGCGGCGGCCGGAGCCGCAACCGGAGCCGCGGCCGGGGTGACCGGAGCCGGAGCCGGAGCGGCGGCCGGGGCCGGAGCGGGCGCCGGGGCCTGGGCCACCGGAGCGGGAGCCGGAGCCGGGGCGGGAGCCGGCGCCGCGGGGGCGGCCGGAGCCGGAGCCGGGGCGGCGGCGACGGGAGCCGGGGCCGGAGCGGCCGCCGCGGGGGCGGCGGGCGCGGCACCGGCGGCACCGATGACGGCGAGCTTGGCGCCGACCTCGGCCGTGCCGTCCTCCTCCACCAGGATCTCCAGCAGCGTGCCGGCGACGGGGGAGGGGATCTCGGTGTCGACCTTGTCCGTGGAGACCTCGAGCAGCGGCTCGTCGGCGTCGACGGTGTCACCGACCGCCTTCAGCCAACGGGTCACGGTGCCCTCGGTCACCGACTCGCCCAGAGCCGGGAGGACGACCGGGGTGCCCTGGGCACCACCGGAGGGGGCGGCGGCCGGGGCGGGAGCCGCCGGAGCCTCGGCCGCGGGGGCGGGAGCCGCCGGAGCCTCGGCCGCGGGGGCCGGGGCTGCGGGAGCCTCGGCCGCGGGGGCCTCGGCGGCAGCTGGGGCGGGGGCGGCAGCGGGGGCGCCGCTGCCGTCGTCGATGACGGCCAGTTCGGCGCCGACCTCGACCGTCTCGTCCTCGGCCACCTTGATGGAGGCGAGGATGCCGGACGCGGGCGCCGGGATCTCGGTGTCGACCTTGTCCGTCGAGACCTCGAGCAGCGGCTCGTCGGCCTCTACGCGTTCACCTTCGGCTTTCAGCCATCGGGTGACAGTGCCCTCGGACACGCTCTCGCCGAGCGCCGGCAGGGTTACGGAAACCGCCATGGTTTCGGTTGCTCCTAACGATCTGTGCGTGGTTGGTCAGCGTGTCCGTGAACTAGTCGTGCGAGTGCAGCGGCTTGCCGGCCAGGGCCAGGTGGGCCTCGCCGAGGGCCTCGCTCTGCGTCGGGTGCGCGTGGATGAGCTGCGCGACCTCCGCGGGCAGGGCCTCCCAGTTGTAGACCAGCTGGGCCTCTCCGACCTGCTCGCCCATGCGGTCACCGACCATGTGGACGCCGACCACAGCACCGTCGCGGACCTGGACGAGCTTGATCTCGCCCGCGGTCTTGAGGATCTTGCTCTTGCCGTTGCCGGCGAGGTTGTACTTCAGGGTGACGACCTTGTCGGCGCCGTACAGCTCCTTGGCCTTCGCCTCGGTGATACCCACGGAGGCGACCTCCGGGTGGCAGTACGTGACGCGCGGCACGCCGTCGTAGTCGATCGGCACGGCCTTCAGGCCGGCCAGTCGCTCCGCTACCAGGATGCCCTCGGCGAAGCCGACGTGCGCGAGCTGGAGGGTCGGGACCAGGTCACCGACGGCCGAGATGGTGGGCACGTTGGTGCGCATGTACTCGTCGACGAGGACGTAGCCACGGTCGAGGGCGACGCCCGCCTCCTCGTAACCGAGGCCGGCCGACACCGGGCCGCGGCCGACGGCGACGAGCAGCAGCTCGGCCTCGAAGGTCTTGCCGTCGGCCAGGGTGACCTTGACGCCGTCGGCCGTGTACTCGGCCTTGGAGAAGAAGGTGCCCAGGTTGAACTTGATCCCGCGCTTGCGGAACGCGCGCTCCAGCAGCTTGGAGCTGTTCTCGTCCTCGACCGGCACCAGGTGGGGCAGGCCCTCGACGACGGTGACATCGGTGCCGAAGGACTTCCACGCGGAGGCGAACTCGACGCCGATGACGCCGCCGCCCAGCACGATCGCGGACTTCGGGACGCGGTCCAGGACCAGCGCGTGGTCCGAGGAGATGATCCGGTCGCCGTCGATGGCCAGACCGGGGAGCGACTTCGGCACGGAGCCGGTCGCGAGCAGGATGTGACGGCCCGTGTAACGCTGGCCGTTGACATCCACCGAAGTGGGGGAGGAGAGCCGGCCCTCGCCGGTCACATACGTGATCTTGCGGGAGGCCACCAGGCCCTGCAGGCCCTTGTACAGGCCCGAGATGACTTCGTCCTTGTACTTGTGGACCCCGGCGATCTCGATGCCCTCGAAGGACGCCTTGACGCCGAACTGTTCGGCCTCACGGGCCTGGTCCGCGATCTCACCGGCGTGCAGCAGAGCCTTCGTGGGGATGCAGCCGCGGTGCAGGCAGGTGCCGCCGAGCTTGTCCTTCTCGATCAGGGCGACGTCCAGACCGAGCTGAGCCGCGCGCAGCGCGGCGGCGTAACCGCCGCTCCCGCCACCGAGGATCACTAGGTCGAAAACGGTGCTGGCGTCGTTCGCCACGTCACGTCCTCCATGCATGGGTACGCCGGAGCCGGTCTGCCGTGACCGGGCGGCGGCTTTAGTTCGGCCGCTTCTTGTAGAACGGGGCCCTGTCGTGCCGAGACAACATCTTCGCACTTGTTCCAGGCTTGCGGGCCACCGGGCCGGGGTCTGAGACGTACGGAACGCCCCAGCTCCCGGCTACTGGCCGGTATCTCGCTCTGGGCGAACGCGACGGCCCCGGGTTGTATGCCCGGGGCCGGTACGTGTGTGACGAAACAGTCGGTGCGGCCCTCGACCGCGACGGTCAGAGGACCTCGCCCGTGGCGGCCTTCTCCGCGAGCCGGACCAGGGTGCGCACCGCGGACCCCGTGCCGCCCTTGGGGGTGTAGCCGAAGGGGCCGGACTCGTTGAAGGCCGGGCCCGCGATGTCCAGGTGGGCCCAGGTGATGCCCTCGCCCACGAACTCCTTCAGGAACAGTCCGGCGGCCAGGCCGCCGCCCATCCGCTCGCCCATGTTGGAGATGTCGGCCGTGGGGGAGTCCATCGCCTTGCGCAGCTCCACCGGCAGGGGCATCGGCCAGGACTGCTCGCCGGCCTCGGCCGCCGTCTCGTGGATCGCGGTACGGAAGCCGTCGTCGTTGGCCATGATCCCGAAGATGTGGTTGCCCAGCGCCAGCACCATCGCGCCGGTCAGCGTCGCCACGTCCACGATCGCGTCGGGCTTCTCCTCCGAGGCGCGGGTCAGCGCGTCGGCCAGCACCAGGCGGCCCTCGGCGTCGGTGTTGAGCACCTCCACCGTCTTGCCGCTGTACATCCGCAGCACGTCACCGGGGCGCGTCGCGGTGCCCGACGGCATGTTCTCCGCCAGCGCCAGCCAGCCGGTGACATTGACGTCCAGACCGAGCCTGGCCGCCGTCACCACGGCCGCGAAGACCGCCGCCGCGCCGCTCATGTCGCACTTCATCGTCTCGTTGTGCCCGGCCGGCTTGAGCGAGATGCCGCCGGAGTCGTAGGTGATGCCCTTGCCGACGAAGGCCAGGTGCTTCTTCGCCTTCCCGGACGTGTACGACAGCTTCACCAGCCGCGGCGGGTTCGCCGAGCCCTTGCCGACGCCCAGGATGCCGCCGTAGCCGCCCTTGGCGAGCGCCTTCTCGTCCAGGACCTCGATCTTGAGACCGTGCTCCTTGGCCGCGGCCGTCACCACGGCCGCGAACTCCCGCGGGTGCAGGTCGTTGGGCGGCATGTTGATCAGGTCACGCGCCCGGTTGACCTCCTCGGCCAGCGCGATCGCCCGGTCGGCGGCGGCCTTGAACGCGCGGTCGCGCGGCTTCGCGCCGGCCAGCGCGATCTCCGCGAGCGGCGTCCTGCCGTTGCTCGTCTGCTGGTACACGGTGTAGGCGTACGCGCCCAGCAGCGCGCCCTGGGCGATGGCCCCGGCGGCGTCCGCGTCGGCGGTCGGCAGCGCGAACACGGCCTTCTTCGCGCCGGTCAGCGCGCGGGCCGCGGCTCCGGCCGCCTTGCGCAGCGTCTCCGCCGCGTATCCGGTGCCCTCGGCCGGCGGCTCGCCCAGGCCCACGGCCACCACGACCGGTGCCTTCACGCCGGCCGGCGAGGGCAGCTTCGTCACCTCGCCCTCACCGCCCGAGGCGCCCAGGGTCTCCAGGATCGCGGCCAGCCTGCCGTCGTACGCCTTGTCCACCGCCTCCGCGCCCGCGGCGACCTCGGGACCCTTCGCCCCCTTGGCCACGCCGATGACGACGGCATCCGCGCGCAGCGCTGCGGCGGAGGAAGTGCTGAGAGTCAGTGCAGTCACGGTGATGAAGGTCCTGTTCCTCGTGTGCTGATGTCGACGCGCCACACCGGACAACGTCCGGCGGGCCGGACCGGGCCCGGCCCACGCCCCTCCGCCCGGGCGAGGGTGCGGAACCGACCTTACGCTGGGTAGCCGCCGCTCCGCGCGTAACGGCGGCCGCGGCCTGTGATGCGAGGGTTTTCCCCCGGGTACGCCCGCTGTTCGCACATCTAACCGAGACCGGCCACCACCAGTACGGTGATCACCGCCGTCTCGCAGAGCGCCCCGAACACATCCCCCGTCACACCCCCGAACCGCCCCCGGCACCGCCGCAGCAGCAGCTCCGCCGCGCCCAGCCCGGCCACCGCCGCCACCGCCAGCCGTACCGCCTCCCAGGGGCCCAGCGCCGCCCCGCACCCGGCGGCGAACAGCACGACCAGCACCGCGGCCGCCCGGGCCGTCCGTACCGGGACGGTCCCGGCCACCGCCGCGCCCAGCCCCTCCGGCCGCGCCGGGGGCACACCGTCGCGGCAGGCCAGCGTCATCGCGGTCCGCCCGACGGCCGAGGCGACGGCCAGGGCCAGCGCGCCCCGGACCCAGCCGTGGGACTGCCCGTACAGCGAGGCCAGCACCGCGACCTGACCCAGGATCACGAAAACGACCGTCAGCACCCCGAACGGCCCGATGTCGGACTGCTTCATGATCCGCAGTGCGTCCTCCGCCGGCTTGCCGCTGCCCAGCCCGTCCGCCGTGTCCGCCAGCCCGTCCAGGTGCAGCCCCCGGGTGAGGGCGGCCGGGACCGCCGCGGTGGCCACGGCGGCCGGCAGCGCGTCGGCCCCGAGCAGCAGCAGCGCCCCGCCGGCGAGGGCCGCGGCCAGTCCCACCGCCAGGCCGGCCAGCGGGGCGCACAGCATCCCGGCGCGGGCGGCGTCGCGGTCCCACCGGGTGACGCGGACCCGCAGCACCGTCAGGGTGCCGAAGGCGAAGCGCAGTCCGTCGTCAACAGAAGCCGAAGTCATGGCGTGCAGCGTATCCAGGCCGTGTATCAGTAGATTTACGGATATGGGTAACTGGTGGTACCGGAACATCGCCGAGCCGGGCAAACTGCCGCTGCTTCTCGCCCTCGCGTCCTTCCTGATCACCTTCGTGGTCACCAGGACCATCACCCGGCTGATCCGGGCCGGAAAGGGGCCCTTCCGCAACGTCACGCCCGGCGGGCTGCACATCCACCATGTCGTCCCCGGGGTGGTGCTCACCGTCATCGGCGGCTTCGGGGCGGTGGCCAGCGCCCGGCAGGGCTGGGTCGCGGCGTGCTGCGCGGTGGTGTTCGGGATGGGCGCGGGTCTGGTCCTCGACGAGTTCGCGCTGCTGTTCTACCTCGACGACGTCTACTGGAGCGAGCGGGGCCGCAAGAGCGTGGAGGTGGTCGTCCTGACCGCCGCCCTGGTCGGGCTGCTGCTCTGCGGCTTCCTGCCGTTCGGCGTGGACTCCGTCAGCAGCGACGAGCAGCAGGACCGGGTCGCCGTCGTCTCGACCGTGCTCGCCAACTTCTTCTTCGCGCTCATCGCCCTGGTCAAGGGCAAGGGCCGGCTCGCCGTCGTCGGCGTCCTCGTCCCGCTCGTCGCGATGTTCGGGGCCGCCCGGCTGGCCCGCCCCGGCTCGTACTGGGCCGAGAAGCTGTACGGCCGCCGCCCCCGCGCCCAGCGCCGGGCCGCCGACCGCGCCGTCCGGCACGACGCGCGCTGGGACGGGCCCAGGCGGCGGCTCCAGAACCTGCTGGGCGGCACACCCGACCCGGACCGCTGACCCGGCGCCGCCAGAAACGTTCCGCCTACTCGGTCGGCCCGGTCGGCCCGGTTGTCTCGGGCAGTTCCGCCGGGTCCGCCGGGTCAGTCAGCTCCGGCACCTCGGCCGGCTCTGCCGGCCCTGCCGGCTCCGGGAGTTCCGGGAGTTCCGCCGCGAGGGCGGCCGCGCCCCGCAGCAGCGGCAGCGCCAGCAGCGCCCCCGTACCCCCGCCCGCGGTCACGCCCTGCTCCAGCAGCGGTTCGATCGACAGCCGGTCCAGCGCCTTGGCCTGCCCCGGCTCCCCGCTCGCCTGCCCGGCCAGCCACCAGTCCGGCGCCCGGAAGGCCACCCGCTGCGCCACCAGGGCCGCCGCCGCCGTCACCACACCGTCCAGGACCACCGGGAGCTTGCGCACCGCGGCCTGGAGCAGAAAGCCGGTCAGCGCGGCGAGATCGGCGCCGCCGACCGCCGCGAGCAGCTCCAGCTGGTCGCCCAGTACGGGGCGGGCGCGCCGCAGCCCGTCCCGGATCGCCGCGCACTTGCGCATCCACGCGATGTCGTCGATCCCCGAGCCCCGGCCCGTCACCACGGAGGCGTCCGTGCCGCACAGCGCGGCGATCAGCACCCCGGCGGGCGTCGTGCCGCCCACGCTCAGATCACCCAGCAGCACCAGGTCGGTGCCCGAGTCGGCCTCCTCGTCGGCGATGGCCGCGCCGGTACGGAACGCCTGCTCGGTCTCCTCGGCGGTGAGCGCGTCCTCGATGTCGAGCCGGCCCGACCCCCGGCGGACCCGGTGTCCCGTCACGCCCTCGACGTCGGCCTCCAGGCCCACGTCCACCACCCGGATACCCGCGCCGTAAGCGCGGGCCAGCACATTGGCCGGTGAGCCGCCCGCCAGGACGGCGCGCACCAGCACGGCCGCGCTTCCGGCGGGGCGCGTCGACACGTCGAGCGCCGCGACCCCGTGATCCGCGGCGAACAGCACGAGCTTGGGCCGCTCGATCGCCCGCGCCGGCACCTGGCCCTGCGCCGCCGACAGCCAGTCGGCGAGCTCCGCGAGGTTCCCCAGTGCCCCGGCCGGGCGCAGCACCCGCTCCCAGCGGTCGTGCGCATCGCGCCGGATCCCGGCGTCTGGACGCTCCACGCGGGAGCCGAAGTCATCAAGATTCAGACCGCTCACCGCCCGAACACTACCGTGACCGGCCCTCCGGCTCAGCCCCGCAGCGGCAGGGCCTGACCGGCGACGACGAGCAGGACGTGTTCGGACCGGTCGGCGACGGCGGCGTTGAGGCGGCCGAGCTCGTCGCGGAACCGGCGGCCGCCGGCGGTGGCGGGCACGATGCCCGAGCCGACCTCGTTGCTGACGGCGACCACCGTACGGCCGGTGCCGCGCCACGCGGCGGCCAACTCGTCGACACGGGCGTGCAGTTCACGGCGGCCTCCGTTGGACCACGCGGCGTCGTCCCAGGCGCCGACGGCGTCCATCGCGTCGGTGAGCCACAGCGCGAGGCAGTCGATGAGCAGCGCGGGCCCCTCCGGGTCGCCGGCGAGCAGCGGCACCAGGTCGCAGGTCTCGACGGTCTGCCAGGCGCCGGGACGGCGCTCGCGGTGCAGCGCGACCCGCTGGGCCCACTCCGGGTCGTTCTCCCGCCTGCCGCCGGTCGCGACGTACAGCACCTCCGGGAGGGCGCCGAGCCGCCGCTCGGCCTCGACGGACTTCCCGGACCGGGCGCCGCCCAGGACCAGCGTGCGGCGCGGGATGTCGGGCACGTCGGAGTACTCGCCGACGACGAGCGCCGTCCCGTCCGGCACGGCCCGCGCGCCCAACGCGGCCAGCCGCCGCCGCAGTTCGGCCGCGCCCACGGGCCCGTCGTGGTCCAGGTGGACGGCGAGCACATCCGTCGTGCGGCCGACCGCGCCGGCCGCGCGCAGCCGGGCCAGCGCGTCCGGCCGGCCCACCACGTCCAGCAGCACCATCTCGTACGTGTACGAGGCCGAGCCCTCGGCCAGCCCCGCGGGCGCGCACCCCGGCGGCAGGTACAGCAGCCGCTCACCCCCTGGCCCCTCGACCTCGTACCCCGAGCCCGGAGCGTCGACGGCGACCGCCCTGATCCGGTGGCCGGACAGCAGCGACACCTCCTGCCCCGCCAGCACCCGCGCGGGCGCCGGGAGACCGGCGGGGATCTCCACCGCGGGCCCGTCGTGCGGGTGGGACAGCAGCACCTGGCGCAGGCCGACCAGCGAGCGCCCGGCCCGCGCGGCCGCGAAGGCCAGCCCGGGGGTGAGGTCGAGCAGCAGCACACCGTCCACCAGCAGGGAGGTGGCGGCGCGGGCCTGGTCGCCGGTGGCGCAGGCACAGACCGCGCAGGGACAGCCGGGAACCGGCAGGCCCTGCGGGCCTCCGGTGCCGAGGAGAGTGAGTTCCACGTCACGATCTTCTCTCGTCCGTGCACGCTACGCTGCCGGGCAGGCACCCCCAGGGACGAGGAGTACGGACATGGCGTGGACGTGGCGGTTCGAGAAGGCCGACGGCACCGAGGTTCAGCCCGCGGTGGAGCCGGAGGAGTTCACCACGCAGGGGGACGCCGAGTCCTGGATCGGCGAGATCTGGAAGGACCTCCTCCAGGGCGGCGCCGACCAGGTCGTTCTCTTCGAGGACGAAACGAAGATCTACGGCCCCATGAGCCTGCGCGCGGCCGAAGAGGCATAGCCGCCGACCAGCCGCAAGCCCCGATACCCCCACCCCGCCCCGGGGGCGGCCCGGCCTCGGCGCCGCTCCCGCGGGCGGGCCCGTCCGCGGGTCAGGCGCGGGCCGCGATCAGGTGGAGCAGGGCTGCCACCGACCGGTAGGGGTCCGTACGGCCGGCCAGTTCCTCGGCGGCGAGGAGCCGTTCCCGTTCCCGGGGGTCCTGCGGCAGGGTCGCGGCGTCGTCGGCGCCGTCGGTGAAGACCCGGACGCCGTACCAGCCGCCGAGCGGCAGCCCGATGCTGCGCAGCGTGGCGGCCAGGGCCTCCCGCTGGTCGGGGCGGGCGGGGCCGGGGCCGAGGGCGGCCAGTGCGCCGGCCCAGTCGCCGAGGAGCGCGGGTCGCATGGCGAGCGCGTCGCCGTTGGGCACCACCAGGGACAGCAGGCCCTCGGGGGCCACTACCCGGGCCAGCGCGGCCAGCGTCACATCGTCCTCGGGGACGTACGGCAGCGCCTTGTGGCACATGGCGACATCGAAGCTGCCGGGCCCGAAGTGACGGCCGGCCTCGCCGCCGTCACCCTCTATCAGCGTGACCCGGCCGCGTATGCCCTCGGGTTCGGCGGCGAGCGCGTCGCGCAGGGCGGCCAGCAGGGCCGGGTCGGACTCCAGGCCGGTCACCAGGTGCCCGGCGCGGGCCAGCCGCAGTGTCCGCGCGCCCCGGCCGGGGCCGACGTCGAGCACCCGCAGCCGCCGGCCGACGGGGAATCTGGCGATGATCTGCTCGTCGAGCTGCCGGGCGACCAGCTCGTGGCGGACGGTGTTCCGAAACCCGGGGCCCTCCTGCTCGCTCAGAGCTTCGCGCCGCGCTTGACCCGCGGCTTCGGCAGCCGCAGCCGCCGCATCTGCAGGGTGCGCATCAGGCCGTACGCGATGTGGCTGCGCAGCCTGCTCTCCTGCGGGAACCGCTTGCGCAGCTGCCGCCCGAGCAGGATGTACGTGACGATCGAGTCGACCACGATCAGCACGATGACCAGCAGCCACAGCAGCAGACCGAGGTTCTTGACGGCGGCGCTCTGCACGATGGTCATCAGAAGGATGACCACGGCCAGCGGCAGGAAGAACTCGGCGACCCGCACCCGGGCGTCGACGTAGTCCCGGACGAACCTGCGGACCGGGCCGCGGTCGCGCAGCGGCAGGTAGCGCTCGTCCCCGCCGGCCAGCGCCTCGCGCTGCTTGGCCATCTCGACCCGGCGGGCGTCGCGGGCCTGCTTGGCCGCGGCCTTGCGGTCGGCCGGCACGGAGACCGAGGTGCGGCGGCGGGTCTGCGCATCGTTGCGCTTGGGCGTGGGACGACCCTTGGGAGCCTGCGGGTCACGGGGCTGCGCATCCTCGATCACCGTGGTGGTCGAGGCCTTGGCTGCCTGCTCATCTTGCGATCGACGTCGGAACACAACCCCAAGGTTACGTGCTCCCCGAGCCGACCCCCAGCCTCGGACTCATCCCTGGGCCCTAGGTCACCGAACTGTGATCGTCCTGCAGGATGAGCGCATCCGGACCCGAACAGTGGGGTAATGGAACCAGGCCCCGTACTGTGGGGTCTGTAGAGGTGTGCCGGTGAGCTGAATCCGTATGAAGGGGGCGCGCGAGGCCCATGAGCGGTGTCATGAAGCGGATGGGGATGATCTTCCGCGCGAAGGCCAACAAGGCCCTGGACCGGGCCGAGGATCCGCGCGAGACCCTGGACTACTCGTACCAGAAGCAGCTGGAACTGCTGCAGAAGGTGCGCCGGGGCGTCGCGGACGTGGCCACGTCGCGCAAGCGTCTGGAACTGCAGCTGAACCAGCTGCAGCAGCAGTCGGCGAAGTACGAGGACCAGGGCCGCAAGGCGCTCGCCCTGGGGCGTGAGGACCTGGCGCGCGAGGCGTTGTCGCGCAAGGCGGCCCTGCAGCAGCAGGTGACCGACCTGGAGACGCAGCACCAGACGTTGCAGGGCGAGGAGGAGAAGCTCACTCTCGCCGCGCAGCGGCTGCAGGCCAAGGTCGACGCCTTCCGTACGAAGAAGGAGACCATCAAGGCCACCTACAGCGCGGCCAAGGCGCAGACCCAGATCGGCGAGGCCTTCTCCGGTATCTCCGAGGAGATGGGCGACGTCGGCATGGCCATCCAGCGTGCCGAGGACAAGACCGAGCAGTTGCGCGCCCGGGCCGGTGCCCTGGACGAGCTGCTGGCCTCCGGCGCCCTGGACGACCCGACCGGGATCGCCAAGGACGACCTCCAGGCCGAACTGGACCGCATCTCCGGCGGCAGCGATGTGGAACTGGAGCTGCAGCGCATGAAGGCCGAGCTCTCCGGCGGTTCGCCGCAGCAGGCGATCGAGAGCGGTCAGCAGGAGCCCAAGGACCAGCCCCGGTTCGAGAAGTAGGAGGGCGTCATGATCGTACGGATCATGGGGGAGGGGCAGGTGACGGTGGAGGAGAGCCACCTCACCGAGCTGAACAGGCTCGACGACGAACTGCTCGCCGAGATGGACAAGGGTGACGAGGCGGGCTTCCGCAGCACCCTGCACGCCCTGCTCGACGCGGTCCGATCCTTCGGTGAGCCGCTGCCCGACGACTCCCTGGAGCCGTCCGAACTGATCCTGCCCAATCCCGACGCCACCCTTGAGGAGGTCCGGGAGATGCTCAAGGACGACGGTCTGATCCCGGGCTGACCGGTCCAGGACCGCCCCGCCCACGCCTCACCGCGCCCCGGCACCGCTCCAGCGGTCCGGGGCGCGGCACTGTCCGGCGCGCGTCCTCGGGTGCCCGGCTCCTCGGGGCAGCCGGCCCCTCGGGCAGCGCGGGCCCTCAGGGCAGCAGCGGGCGGACCTCGGCGGCGGCCTCGTGGCCGTACGCCTTGGTGAAGCGGTCCATGAAGTGCGCCCTGCGCAGCGTGTACTCCTGGGTGCCCAGGGTCTCGATGACCAGGGTGGCGAGCATGCAGCCGACCTGCGCCGCCCGCTCCGTGCCGACCCCCCACACCAGGCCGGACAGGAAGCCCGCGCGGAAGGCGTCGCCGACGCCGGTCGGGTCGATCTTGGCCTGCTCCTCGGCGCAGCCGACGAGGATCGGCTCGTCGCCGGTCCGCTCGATCCGCACGCCCCGGGAGCCCAGGGTGGTGACCCGGTGGCCGACCTTGCCCAGGATCTCCTCGTCCGTCCAGCCGGTCTTGGACTCGATGAGGCCCTTCTCGTACTCGTTGGAGAACAGGAAGGCCGCGCCGTCCAGCAGTATCCGGATGTCGTCGCCGCTCATCCGGGCGATCTGCTGCGAGAAGTCCGCCGCGAAGGGGATGCCGCGCGAACGGCACTCCTCGGTGTGGCGGAGCATCGCCTCGGGGTCGTCGGCGCCGATCAGGACCAGGTCGAGGCCGCCGACCCGGTCGGCGACGGCCTTGAGCTCGATCTGCCGGGCCTCGCTCATGGCGCCGGTGTAGAAGGAGCCGATCTGGTTGTGGTCGGAGTCGGTGGTGCAGACGAACCGCGCGGTGTGCAGCACCTCGGAGATCCGGACGTGGTCGGTGTTGACGCCGTGCCGGTCCAGCCAGGCGCGGTACTCGTCGAAGTCCGAGCCGGCCGCGCCGATCAGGATCGGGGCGGTGCCGAGCTGGCCCATGCCGAAGCAGATGTTGGCGCCTACACCACCGCGCCGCACGTCGAGGTTGTCGACCAGGAAGGAGAGCGAGACCGTGTGCAGCTGGTCGGCGACCAACTGGTCGGCGAAACGGCCGGGGAAGGTCATCAGATGATCGGTGGCGATGGAGCCGGTGACAGCGATACGCACGACGGGGATGCTCCTGCGGAGGCGGTACGGGTGAGGTACGGACCTGTCCACGCTACCGGGTGCCGGGGTTCGCGCCGACACGGCGAAACTACCCGATAGTAGGGCTTTCTCACGGCTCCCGAGGTGCCTAGGGTCAGGACTATGACGACATCTCTCCCCGCCGCACCGCCGGCGGAACCCGAGTCGCTCGCCCAGCTGATCGGCGACTGCCACAAGATGGCTCCGCACTGGGAGGTCGGGGCCAGGGACAAGGCGGCCGCGGTCGCCCCGTCGAAGCTGCGGGGCATCAGTGTGCCGCCCGCCTCCGCACACGTCGTGGACGGCATGGCCGAGTACGGGTCCTGAGCCCCCGGGCCGCCCCCGGGCCGCCCCCGGCTTGTCACGGCTCGTCCGGGGGGCTTTCGCCCGTTCCTGGAACCACAGCGCCCGTGCGTCCGTCCAACCGGCATGGACGAGCGCACAGATGACCGCCCCCGCCGGCACCGGTCCCCGCTGATCGCCCTGGGCATCGCCGCGACGGTCCTGCTGGCCGGTGGCGGCGGGGCGTACTGGGCCACGGCCTCCGCGGGCCGGCCGGGCTCCGGCGACCGTGGCCGCACCTCCGCACCGGACACCGCGGCCCCGGCCGCCGTGCGGCTGCCCGGACCCGTCTCCCGCGCCGCCGCCGAGAAGCTGGCGACGGCGCTGGGCGTCCCCGGCGCCGTCACCTCCGACGCGGGCCTGTGGAAGGCGGGCGGCGGCACAGGCCCCACCCTCCAGGTCCTCAAGGCCGCCCCGGGCTCGTGGTCGTACGCCCGCTACGGCACCGCCCCGCACACGGTCCGGGGGGCCGCCGTCTCCGGCCGGAAGGCCCTGGAGCTGGCCGCACCGCTGCTCAGGGCACTCGGTATGACCGATGCGAGCACCGATGCCTCGCAGGCCGCGGGCGGGCTGCGCACGGTCACCGCCGACCCGGTCGTGGCCGGCCTGCGGACGTACGGCTGGTCCACCAGCCTCAAGATCGACCCGGACGGAGCAACGATCCGGGGCAACGGCTCGCTGTCGGCCTTCACCAGGGGCGCCGTCCATCCCCTGATCGGCTCCGCCCAGGCCCTCAGGCAGCTGCGCGCCGCCGCCGGGAGCGGCTACGACCACGGGATCGGCCGCTGCCCGACCGTCGTCCCCAAGGAGTCCAGGGCCCCCGGCGACGACCCGCTGCTGCCCACGGTGATGCCCTGCGTGCCCACCAGGCCCGGGACCTTCCAGGTGCGCCACACCGTGTTCGGGCTGTCGGCGCAGACCGTGGCGGGCCGGCGGGCCCTGGTGCCGTCCTGGCTCTTCGAGGTCACCCGTACGGGAGTGAAGGGCACCTCGGTCCTGGCGCAGCCGGCGATCAGTACCTCCCCGGGCACGCCCTCGGCCTCCCCGTCCGCCTCCCCGTCGGGCACGTCATCGGGCACCCCGGTCGACCTGGTGTCGTACACGGCGCGCGGCGAGCGCCTCACGGTGCGTTTCTGGGGCGGGGTCTGTGGCACCTACACCGCGTCCGCCACGGAGACGGCGGCCGGCGGCGGCGCGGTGAAGGTGAGCGTCGTCCATCGGCGCAAGCAGCCGGAGCGGCCCTGCGCCATGCTGGCCAAGGAGTTCACCCGGACCGTACGGCTGGACGGGCCGCTGGGCGGCCGCCGGGTCGTCGACGGCTCGGACGGCAGCACCGTGCCGAAGAAGTGAGCCGTAAGAAGTGAGCCGTAAGAAGTGAGCCGCGGAAACGACGAGGGCGGTGGCACCCGATCGGGTGCCACCGCCCTCGTACGGAACGCTCGGAGCCTCAGTGGAACGAGTCACCGCAGGCGCACGAGCCCGTCGCGTTCGGATTGTCGATGGTGAAGCCCTGCTTCTCGATGGTGTCCACGAAGTCGATGGAGGCACCGCCGAGGTAGGGGGCGCTCATCCGGTCGGTGACGACCTTCACGCCGTCGAAGTCCTTCACGACGTCGCCGTCGAGCGAGCGCTCGTCGAAGAAGAGCTGGTAGCGCAGGCCGGAGCAGCCGCCGGGCTGGACGGCGACACGCAGCGCGAGGTCCTCGCGGCCTTCCTGGTCCAGCAGGGCCTTGACCTTGCCGGCCGCCGCGTCGGACAGAAGGATCCCGTCCGTGCTGGTCTCGTCCTGAACCGTCATCTTCTTGTCTCCCGGGTTGTACGGACTGCTGCTACCGGCACTCAACCGTTCGCGCCCCGGATTCATTCCGGGCACCGGTTCGTCGTTCTCCGATCCATGCTCGCACACCCGGCTCGTTACGGGCATGCCCTCCTCGGGTCGCGGGTGGGGGACGCGTCACATTGACGCGAGGGCCGTCGTCATTCTGACGCGAACGGGTTATCATAGATAGCGTCAAGTAGACGATAAAGGTTGAGCCGCAGAGAAAGGGCTCCGGCCCGTGACCAGCATCACCGAACCCCTGGACGTCCAGCCGACCCCGCTCGCGCTGCTCCTGCTGGGCCGCGAGGCCGACCCGCGCAGCGAGCGCGGCGTGGACTGCCCGGGCGACCTGCCCGCCGCGTCCGACCCGGATCTGGTCGAGCGCGCTCGTGCCGCCAAGGCCAGGCTCGGGGAGAAGGTCTTCATCCTCGGCCACCACTACCAGCGCGACGAGGTCATCGAGTTCGCCGACGTGACCGGCGACTCCTTCAAGCTCGCCCGTGACGCCGCCGCCCGCCCCGAGGCCGAGTACATCGTCTTCTGCGGCGTGCACTTCATGGCGGAGTCCGCCGACATCCTCACCTCCGAGGCGCAGGCGGTCATCCTCCCCGACCTCGCCGCCGGCTGCTCGATGGCCGACATGGCCACCGCCGAGCAGGTCGCCGAGTGCTGGGACGTCCTGACGGACGCCGGGATCGCGGACGTCACCGTCCCCGTCGCCTACATGAACTCCTCCGCCGACATCAAGGCCTTCACCGGCCGGCACGGCGGCACGATCTGCACCTCGTCGAATGCCAAGCGCGCCCTGGAGTGGGCCTTCGGCCAGCGCGAGCCCGGCCGGCCCGGTCAGGCCGCTGACGGCAAGGTCCTCTTCCTCCCCGACCAGCACCTCGGCCGCAACACCGCCGTGCGCGACATGGGCTTCTCGCTCGACGACTGCGTCGTCTACAACCCGCACAAGCCCGGCGGCGGGGTGACGCCGGAGCAGCTGCGCGCCGCGAAGATGATCCTGTGGCGCGGCCACTGCTCGGTGCACGGCCGCTTCTCGCTGGAGTCGGTCGAGGACGTACGGGCCCGGATCCCCGGCGTCAACGTGCTCGTGCACCCCGAGTGCAAGCACGAGGTCGTGGCCGCCGCCGACCAGGTCGGCTCGACGGAGTACATCATCAAGGCCCTGGACGCCGCCCCGGCCGGCTCCGCGTGGGCCATCGGCACCGAGCTCAACCTCGTACGGCGCCTGGCCAAGGCCCACCCCGACAAGCAGATCGTCTTCCTGGACAAGACCGTCTGCTTCTGCTCGACCATGAACCGCATCGACCTCCCGCACCTGGTCTGGACGCTGGAGTCGCTCGCCGACGGCAAGCTCGTCAACCGCATCCAGGTCGACAAGGAGACCGAACACTTCGCCAGGCTCGCCCTGGAGCGGATGCTCGCTCTTCCGTGATGATGGGCCGCGTGATTCTGCGTCCCCTGCGTGATGACGACGAGGACGCCGAAGCGGTGCGGGTGGTCTCCGCCGCCGCGTTCGGCGCCTCGCGGGTGTTCCCCGTACCGGACGACCCCCGGCGGGCCGGGCGCCACCGCGAGCGCAACCGGCATCTGGCCCGCACCGACCCCGGCGGGTGCTGGCTCGCGGTCGACGAGACCTCGGGCATGCCGGTGGGCGCCGCGCTCTCGCTCCGGCGCGAGGGCACCTGGGGGCTGTCCACCTTCGTCGTACTGCCCGAGGCGCAGGGGCGCGGCGTCGGCCGTGAACTGCTGGCCGCCGCCATGGTCTACGGCCGGGGCTGCCTGCGGGGGATCATCTGCGGATCGTCCGACCCGCGTGCCGCCGCCACCTACCGCCAGGCCGGCTTCGCCCTCCACCCCGCCATGCGGCTCACCGGGGCCGTCGACAAGTCCCGCCTCCCCGCGCCGGACGGCGCCGTGCACGAGGGCTCCGCCAAGCACCGCGACCTCATGGACTCCGTCGGCCGCCGCACCCGGGGCGGCGCCCATGGCTCCGACCACGACCAACTCCTGCGCGACTGTGCCCTCTTCGTCGTCGACGACCTCGCCGGCAGCGGCTACTGCTACGTCCGGCCCAGCGGCCGCGTCGAGCTCCTCGCCGCCACTTCCCGCCGGCTGGCCACCCGGTTGCTCACCGCCGCCCTCCTCGGCCTGCCCGACGGCACGCCGGTCGAGGTCAACTGCCTCACCGCCGACCAGCAATGGGCCCTGGACGTCGGTATCACCGCGGGCCTGGACATCGCCAACGCCGGATACCTGTGCCTGCGCGGCATGCGCCCGCCCGCCCCCTATGTGCCGTCGGGGGCGTTCCTCTAGACCGGCACACCGGCACGTTGCGGCACGGCGCGGCGCGGCACGGCATGGCGCTTCCCGGTCAGACGAGCCGGCGCACCCAGTACGCGGCGCCGCGCGGCGCGTCGTGCTCGCCGAGGTACTCCTGCTCGCGCATGCCGCACCAGGCCGGGATGTCGAGGCGGGCGGCCTCGTCGTCGGAGAGCACCGACACCACGGCGCCCACCGGGACGTCCCCGATCACCTTGGCCAGTTCGATGACGGGGATCGGGCACCGCTTACCCAGGGAGTCGACGACCAGCGCGGGCCCCTCCGGGGAGCCGGTGCGCTCGGTGGCCGGCGCCGCCGTTCCCAGCTGCTCGCGGACGGCGGCGACCACGCCGGGCAGCTCCGCCAGGAAGCGGTCGACGTCGGCCTCCTCCGTTCCGCGCGGCAGGGAGACCCGGACGTTGCCCTCCGACAGCACCCCCATCGCCCGCAGCACATGGCTCGGCACCAGCGTGCTCGACGTGCACGAGGAGCCGGACGACACGGCGAAACCCGCCCGGTCCAGCTCGTGCAGCAGTGCCTCGCCGTCCACGTAGAGGCAGGAGAACGTGACGATGTGCGGCAGCCGCAGCCGCGGATGGCCGACGACCTCCACATCGGGCACCACGGCCGGCACCCGGGCCCGGATCCGCTCGACCAGTGCGGAGAGCCGGGCCGCCTCGGCCGCCGCCTCGGCCCGGGCCGCCCGCAGCGACGCCGCCGCCGCGACGACGGCGGGCAGGTTGTCGTCGACCGTGCCCTGGGGGACGAAGCGGGTTCCCTTACGGACCGCCAGCAGACCGACGCCCGGCGGCCCGCCCCACTTGTGGGCGCTGGCGGCCAGCAGTGACCACCCGTCCGGGACCGGCCCCCAGGCCAGCGACTGGGCGGCGTCCACGAGCAGCGGGACACCGGCCGCCCGGCACCGCTCGGCCACCGCGCCGACCGGCTGGACGGTGCCCACCTCGTGGTTGGCGGACTGCAGGCAGGCCAGGGCGGTGTCCGTCCGCAGGGCCGCGCCGAAGGTGTCCGCGTCCACCAGCCCGGTACGGCCGACGGCCACCTCCGTCACGTCGAATCCGTCGACCGCGTGCAGTACGGAGGAGTGCTCGACCGCCGACACGACCGCGTGACGTCCCGTCCGGCGCCGCCCGGCCAGCGCGCCGGCCACCCCCGAACGCACCGCCGCGGTACCCGAAGGAGTGAAAAACAGCTCGTCCGGGCGACAGCCGACAGCCTCCGCGGCGGCCTCGCGGGCGGCGTCCAGCAGCAGCCGGGCGCGGCGTCCCTCGCGGTACAGACGGCCGGGATCCGCCCAGCCGTCGTCGAGTGCGGCCAGCAGCGCCTGCCGGGCGACAGGGTGCGGCGGAGCGGCGGAGGCAGCATCGAAGTAGGGCACGACAGCACCGTAACTCCGGGCCCGGCGATGCGTCAGACGGGCCCTCCTCCGGGGCCGTTCCATCCCTTCGGGGGCAGCCCCGGCGCGTTGGACCCCCTCCCCGCGCGGCCCCAAATTGCGTCCAGTAGGGTTTGGTCCGCATAAACATCCACACCACTGCCCGCGCCCGGGCGGACCGACCAGCACAGGCCGGGACACCGGACGACGCGCGGGCGAGACTCTCGGGAAGGCGCTACGTGAGTCCCAACGGCTCCGACCGCTCGTCGCGGCGCCCGATGCGGCGGAAGCTGCCGCAGGCGCTGGCCGCGGGCCTGGTCCTTGCTACCGCCACCGGCTGCACATACGAGGACTTTCCCCGCCTCGGTATGCCCAGCCCCGCCACGGAGCAGGCACCGCGAATCCTCTCGCTCTGGCAGGGCTCATGGGCGGCCGCACTCGCGGTCGGCTGCCTGGTCTGGGGCCTGATCATCTGGAGCCTGGTCTTCCACCGGCGCAGCCGGACGAAGATCGAGGTTCCGCCTCAGATCCGCTACAACATGCCGATCGAGGCCCTGTTCACCACGGTCCCGCTGGTCATCATCTCGGTGCTCTTCTACTTCACCGCCCGCGATGAGTCCAAGATCCTGGAGACCTCAAAGACTCCGGACCATGTGATCAACGTGGTGGGCTTCCAGTGGAGCTGGGCGTTCAACTACGTCGAGCACGTGGACGCCAACAAGTCGCCGGTCGACATGAGCCAACTCTCCTCGATCTCGGCGAAGAAGCTGGACGCGCCGGCCGACGCCAACGGCGTCTACGACTTCGGCACGCCGGCCACCAAGAACCCGCAGACCGGCAACCCCGGCCCGACGCTGTGGCTTGCCAAGGGCGAGAGCGTGCGGTTCGTCCTCACCTCGCGCGACGTCATCCACTCCTTCTGGGTGGTCAGCTTCCTGATGAAGATGGACGTCATCCCCGGCCACACCAACGTCTTCCAGGTGACCCCCAACAAGGAGGGCACCTACATGGGCAAGTGCGCCGAGCTCTGCGGCACGGATCACTCCCGGATGCTGTTCAACGTCAAGGTCGTCTCCCCGGAGAAGTACCAGGAGCACCTGGCGGACCTGGCGAAGAAGGGCCAGACCGGTTACGTCCCGGCAGGCATTGCCACCACGGGCAACGCCAAGAATGCGGAGACCAAGACCCAGTGAGCATTCTCAACGAACCCCAGGGTGGCGCTGCCGAGGCAGCAGCCGAAGACGTGTACGAGGACGAGCTCCCCGTACGGCGCAAGCAGCCCGGTGCCGTCGTCGTCAAGTGGCTGACCACCACCGACCACAAGACGATCGGCACGCTCTACCTCGGCACGTCCTTCGTGTTCTTCATCCTCGGCGGCATCATGGCGCTGCTGATGCGCGCCGAGCTGGCGCGGCCGGGCACGCAGATCATGTCGAACGAGCAGTTCAACCAGGCCTTCACGATGCACGGCACCGTGATGCTCCTGATGTTCGCGACCCCGCTCTTCGCGGGCTTCGCGAACTGGATCATGCCGCTCCAGATCGGCGCCCCCGACGTCGCCTTCCCGCGGCTGAACATGTTCGCCTACTGGCTCTACCTGTTCGGCTCGCTGATCGCCGTGGGTGGCTTCCTCACCCCGCAGGGCGCGGCCGACTTCGGCTGGTTCGCGTACTCCCCGCTGACCGACGCCGTCCGCTCGCCGGGTATCGGCGGCGACATGTGGATCATGGGCCTGGCCTTCTCCGGCTTCGGCACGATCCTCGGTTCGGTCAACTTCATCACCACCATCATCTGCATGCGCGCCCCCGGCATGACGATGTTCCGGATGCCGATCTTCTGCTGGAACGTCCTGCTCACCGGTGTCCTGGTGCTCTTCGCCTTCCCGGTGCTGGCCGCCGCGCTGCTCGCGCTGGAGGCGGATCGCAAGTTCGGAGCGCATGTCTTCGACGCCGCCAACGGCGGGGCGTTGCTATGGCAACACCTGTTCTGGTTCTTCGGGCATCCAGAGGTGTACATCATCGCGCTGCCGTTCTTCGGCATCATCAGTGAGGTCATCCCGGTCTTCAGCCGCAAGCCGATGTTCGGCTATGTCTCGCTGATCGCGGCGACGATCTCCATCGCGGGTCTGTCCGTGACGGTGTGGGCGCACCACATGTACGTCACCGGCGGTGTGCTGCTGCCGTTCTTCTCCTTCATGACCTTCCTGATCGCGGTACCGACCGGTGTGAAGTTCTTCAACTGGATCGGCACCATGTGGAAGGGCAGTCTGAGTTTCGAGACACCGATGCTGTGGGCGATCGGCTTCCTGATCACCTTCACCTTCGGCGGTCTGACCGGTGTGATCCTGGCGGCCCCGCCGCTGGACTTCCACGTCTCGGACTCGTACTTCGTCGTGGCCCACTTCCACTACGTGGTGTTCGGCACCGTCGTCTTCGCGATGTTCTCCGGCTTCCACTTCTGGTGGCCCAAGTGGACCGGCAAGATGCTGGACGAGCGGCTCGGCAAGATCACCTTCTGGACGCTGTTCATCGGCTTCCACGGCACCTTCCTCATCCAGCACTGGCTGGGCGTCGAGGGCATGCCGCGCCGCTACGCGGACTACCTGGCGGCGGACGGGTTCACCACGCTGAACACCATCTCCACCATCAGCTCCTTCCTGCTCGGTCTGTCGATACTGCCGTTCATCTACAACGTCTGGAAGACGGCCAAGTACGGCAAGAAGGTCGAGGTCGACGACCCGTGGGGCTACGGCCGTTCGCTCGAATGGGCGACCTCCTGCCCGCCGCCGCGGCACAACTTCCTCACCCTGCCCCGTATCCGGTCCGAATCCCCGGCGTTCGACCTGCACCACCCGGAGATCGCGGCCCTGGACCAGCTGGAGAACGTCGGCGACGGCGAGAAGGCTCTCGCGGGCACCGATGAGAAGGAGGCCGGCAAGTGAAGTTCCAGGGCAAGATGTTCCTGTGGCTGTCGGTCTTCATCCTGGCGATGGCCATCGTCTACGGCGTCTGGTCGAAGGAGGCCGTCGGCACCACCGCGCTGTTCATGTCCTTCGGCCTCAGTGTGATGATCGGGTTCTACCTGGCCTTCACCGCCCGCCGCGCGGACACCGGCGCGCAGGACCGTGAGGACGCCGACGTCGCCGACGACGCCGGTGAGCTGGGCTTCTTCTCCCCGCACAGCTGGCAGCCGCTCTCCCTGGCCTTCGGTGGCGCGATCTTCTTCCTCGCGATCATCTTCGGCTGGTGGCTGGCCTACTTCTCGGCGCCGATCATCATGGTCGGACTCTTCGGCTGGGTCTTCGAGTACTACCGCGGTGAGAACCGCACCCAGTGAGCGGCTGACGCCCACGGACACGGGGGCCCGGGTACCGCGAGGTGCCCGGGCCCCCGTGCGTCGTCGCCCGTTCGCACGCGCTCGGCGGGCGCGCGGACCGGCGGTTTCCTAGCGTGAGAGCATGCGTCACTCAACTCTTTGCCGGACAGCGATCGGTGCCCTCCTCATAGCTCCCCTCGCCGCTTGCGGCGGAGGAGGCGGCGACCCCCTCGCCTCGGCGCCCTACGACGCGACCAGCCAGGTCTCGTACGCGGGCATCGGCTCGAAGAGGACCGATCCGAAGAAGCCGCTCGAAGTCACCGTCAAGGGTGATGGCCACCGGCTCACCGATGTGACGGCCACGGACGCCGCAGGCCGCTACGTGCGGGGCGGACTCTCCGCCGACGGCACCAGGTGGCGCAGCACCTCCCCGCTCGCCGCAGGCGCCCATTACACGGTGCGGGTGAGCACCGAGGACAGCAAGGGCCGCCCCGGCCGCAAGGTCCTCGGCTTCGACACCGCCGCCGCCGACAAGCGGCTGCGGGTCTCCTTCGGCCCCGACACGGGCACCTACGGTGTCGGCCAGCCCGTCACCGCCGCGCTGAGCGCCCCCGTGAGGGGCCGGGCGGCCCGCGCCGTCGTAGAACGCAACCTGCACGTCAACGCGGCTCCTGTCGCCGCTGAGGGCGCCTGGTACTGGGTGGACAGCCGCACCCTGCACTACCGACCGCGGATCTACTGGCCGGCCCACGCCCGTATCGACGTCGTCAGCACCCTGGACGGCGTCCACATCAAGAACCGCCTCTTCGGCGGCGCGGCCAAGCCGCTGACGCTGCGTACCGGCGACCGCGTCGTGGCGGTCACCGACGCGCGCACCCACCACATGACCCTCCGGCGCGACGGCAGGGTCGTCCGCACCCTGCCCGTCACCACCGGCAAGCCGGGCTTCGACACGCGCAACGGCATCAAGGTGGTCCTGGGCCAGGAGTCACTCGTCCGGATGGACAGCACCACCGTCGGCATCGCCCAGGGCAGCAGGGAGGCCTACGATCTGCCCGTCCGCTGGGCCACCCGGGTCACCTGGAGCGGCGAGTACGTCCACGCCGCCCCCTGGTCCGTGCGATCCCAGGGCCGCGCCAACGTCAGCCACGGCTGCACCGGAATGAGCATGGCCAACGCCAAGTGGTTCTTCGACCAGGTCCGCCGCGGAGACGTGGTCCGCGTCGTCCACAGCCGGGGCCCCATGATGACGCCCTTCGACAACGGCTTCGGCGACTGGAACCTGTCCTGGACGGCCTGGCAGCGCGGCAGCGCCGCCGGCGTCCGCGCACCCGCGGTCGACGCCCCGGCGTCGCTCCAGGACGCCATGGCCGCTACCGCCCGTCTCCAGCCGGAGGCCTGACGGGCGTGCGGGGTCGGGCCGTGGCCCGTCCCCGCACGCCCGGCGCAGCCGTTACGCGTCGAGGGAGAGGCGGTGCCGCAGCAGGTCGGCGAGGGCGGCGGCCAGGTCGACGGGGTCGACGGGGTGGGAGACGGCGGCGTCGGCGCGGCTCCAGGTGGCGAGCCAGGAGTCCTGGGGGCGGCCGATCAGCACCAGTACGGGCGGGCAGTTGAAGATCTCGTCCTTGATCTGACGGCACACGCCCATCCCGCCGGCGGGCACCGACTCGCCGTCCAGGACGCACACGTCGACGCCGCCGCGCTCCAGCGTGCTGATGACGGCCGGGAGTGTCGCGCACTCGATGAACTCCACCGGCGGCACGTCGGACGCGGGACGCCTTCCGACGGCCATCCGGACCTGCTCCCGGGTGTTCGCGTCGTCGCTGTAGACCAGCACCGTGGCGGTCGCCTGCATCCGTGCCTCCTCGTCTTCGCGGAGTCGCCTGACTGCTGCCGAACCTTACTCCTGAACTGCCCGCTTGGAGGAGAGGTCGCTCGTTAGGGGGACCATCCGGGTCCTTGACACTCCGAATGGCACCCCCCGGAGTGAGGGCGGGATAAGCGACCGACATAATGTCGGTCGTGGCGACAGCAACTGCAGTAGATACCGGGCACGCGCACCCGTCGGTCAACCGGCCGAACCTCACCAGCGTCGGAACTGTCATCTGGCTGAGTTCCGAGCTGATGTTCTTCGCGGCCCTCTTCGCGATGTACTTCACCCTCCGCTCGGTCACGGGTGCCGAGTTCTGGAAGGAACACGCCTCGGCGTTGAACGTTCCGTTCTCCTTCACGAACACCGTGATCCTGGTGCTCTCCTCCTTCACATGCCAGATGGGCGTGTTCGCCGCTGAGCGCGGCGACGTGAAGAAGCTGCGCGCCTGGTTCAGCCTGACGTTCATCATGGGAGCGGTCTTCGTCGGCGGTCAGATCTACGAGTACACCAACCTCGTGAAGGAGGACGGCCTCTCGCTCTCCTCCGACCCGTACGGTTCGGTGTTCTATCTGACGACCGGCTTCCACGGTCTGCATGTGACGGGTGGTCTGATCGCCTTCCTGCTGGTCCTGGGCAGGACCTACGCGGCCAAGAGGTTCACCCATGAGCAGGCCACTGCGGCCATCGTCGTGTCCTACTACTGGCACTTCGTCGATGTCGTCTGGATCGGCCTCTTCGCCACGATCTACATGATCAAGTAATCGGGCCGCCCGGACCGGGCGCGCTCCCGATCACACTTCCAGAACCATCGACGCAAGAGATCCTGACACCGGGGTAATCCGTGAAAAAGCTCTCCGCACGACGGCGCCACCCGCTGGCGGCGCTTGTCGTCCTACTTCTCGCGCTCGCGGCCACCGGGGGGCTGTACGCCGCGCTCGCTCCGCAGAAGGCCGTAGCCGATGACACGCAGCAGTCACTTGCCATCGAAGAGGGCAAGAAGCTGTACGCCGTAGGCTGCTCCAGCTGCCACGGTACGTCGGGGCAGGGCAGCAAGAACGACGGCCCGACCCTGGTCGGCGTCGGCTCCGCGGCCGTGGACTTCCAGGTGGGTACCGGTCGTATGCCGGCTCAGCAGCCGGGCGCCCAGATCCCCGCGAAGAAGGTGGTGTACACGCAGGCCGAGATCGACCAGCTCGCCGCGTACATCGCCTCGCTCGGCCCCGGACCGTCCACGCCGAGCAAGGAGCAGACCAGCACGACGGACGCGAGTGTCGCCAACGGCGGCCAGCTGTTCCGGAGCAACTGCGCGCAGTGCCACAACTACCAGGGCAAGGGTGGCGCGCTGACGAACGGCAAGTACGCCCCCAGCCTTGAGGGTGTCTCCAACAAGCACATCTACGAGGCCATGCTCACCGGCCCGCAGAACATGCCGTCCTTCCCGGACAGCACCCTGACGACACAGAACAAGAAGGACATCATCGCTTACCTGAACGAGGTGAACAGCGATGACAGCCCCAGCCCCGGCGGTTTCTCGCTGGGTAGCCTCGGTCCGGTCACCGAGGGTCTGTTCGGCTGGATCTTCGGCCTCGGATCCCTGATCGTCGTTGCCATCTGGGTCGCCGCCCACACCTCCAAGGCCAAGAAGTCGTGAGTCAGGACATGTCAGAAGAAACGCTGCCAAGTGAGCGCGAGGCTCACGCGGGCGAGGTCGCGGAGAACCCCTTCGCCGACCCCGGCCTGCCGCCCCACGAGCCACGGCGTCAGGACATCGACGAGAAGGCCGCCAAGTCTTCCGAGCGCACGGTGGCGCTGCTGTTCACCGTGTCCATGCTCGCCACCGTCGCCTTCATCGCCAGCTTCGTGGCCATCCCGGTCGACAAGATCGTATTCATCTGGCCGATCGGTCACATCAGCGCGCTGAACTTCGCGCTCGGTATGACCCTCGGCATCGCCCTCTTCGCCATCGGCGCGGGCGCGGTCCACTGGGCCCGCACCCTGATGTCCGATGTCGAGGTCGCCGACGACCGCCACGCGATCTCGGCCGAGCCCGAGGTCAGGGCCAAGGTGCTCGCCGACTTCGCGCAGGGCGCCAAGGAGAGCCAGCTCGGCCGTCGCAAGCTGATCCGCAACACGATGTTCGGAGCGCTGGCCCTGGTGCCGCTCTCCGGTGTCGTCCTGCTCCGTGACCTGGGCCCGCTGCCGGAGGACAAGCTCCGGCACACCCTGTGGACCAAGGGCAAGCTGCTGATCAACCAGAACACCAACGAGCCGCTGCGTCCCGAGGACGTGGCCGTCGGTTCTCTCACCTTCGCCGTGCCCGAGGGCCTGGAGGAGGACCAGGAGGACTTCCAGGAGCAGATCGCGAAGGCGGCCCTGATGATCGTCCGGATCGCTCCGGACAACATCAAGGACAAGCAGTCCCGCGAGTGGGCGCACCAGGGGATCCTGGCGTACTCCAAGATCTGCACCCACGTCGGCTGCCCGATCAGCCTGTACGAGCAGCAGACGCACCACGTGCTGTGCCCGTGCCACCAGTCGACCTTCGACCTGGCCGACGGCGCACGGGTGATCTTCGGCCCGGCCGGCCACGCCCTGCCGCAGCTGCGGATCAGCGTGAACGACGAGGGGTACCTCGAAGCGCTCGGCGACTTCGCGGAGCCCGTGGGCCCGAGCTTCTGGGAGCGTGGCTGATGGCTACTGTGACCTCTCCGAACGACAGCTCGCAGCCGCGCGGCAAGGCGCCCGCGGGCGAGCGGGTCGCCGACTGGGCCGACGGCCGGCTGGGCATCTACAGCCTGGCCAAGGCCAACATGCGCAAGATCTTCCCGGACCACTGGTCCTTCATGCTCGGTGAGATCTGCCTCTACAGCTTCATCATCGTCATCCTCACGGGTGTCTATCTGACGCTGTTCTTCCACCCGAGCATGTCCGAGGTGACCTACGACGGCGTGTACGCGCCGCTGCAGGGCATCCGGATGTCCGACGCCTACGCCTCGACGCTGCACATCAGCTTCGACGTGCGCGGCGGCCTGCTGATGCGTCAGGTCCACCACTGGGCCGCGCTGGTCTTCGTCTCCGGCATGTTCGTGCACATGATGCGCGTCTTCTTCACCGGCGCCTTCCGCAAGCCGCGCGAGATCAACTGGCTCTTCGGCTTCCTGCTGCTGTTCCTGGGCTTCTTCGACGGCTTCCTGGGCTACTCGCTCCCCGACGACCTGCTGTCGGGTACCGGTATCCGCTTCATGGAGGGCGCGGTGCTGTCCGCGCCGATCGTGGGCACGTACATCTCGTTCTTCCTCTTCGGCGGCGAGTTCCCCGGCCACGACGTCATCCCGCGGTTCTACACGATCCACGTGCTGCTGATCCCGGGCATCATGCTGGGCCTGCTGGTGGCCCACCTGATCCTGGTCTTCTACCACAAGCACACCCAGTTCCCCGGGCCCGGCCGCACCAACAACAACGTGGTCGGCATGCCGCTGCTGCCGGTGTACATGGCGAAGGCCGGCGGCTTCTTCTTCCTGGTCTTCGGCGTCATCACGGCCATGGCGGCCCTGGTGTCGATCAACCCGGTCTGGTCCTACGGGCCGTACCGTCCCGACCAGGTGTCGACCGACGCGCAGCCCGACTGGTACATGGGCTTCGCCGAGGGCCTGATCCGTGTCATGCCGAGCTGGGAGATCAACGCCTGGGGCCACACGCTCCAGTTGGGTGTCTTCATCCCGCTGATCGTCTTCCCGGTGGTGCTGGCCTTCCTGGGCGCCTGGCCGTTCATCGAGTCCTGGGCCACCGGCGACAAGCGGGAGCACCACCTGCTGGACCGCCCGCGCAACAAGCCGGTCCGTACCGGCATCGGTGCCGCGTGGATAAGCGTCTACATCATCCTGATGGTCGGCGGTGGCAACGACCTGTTCGCCACCCGCTTCCACCTGTCGATCAACACGATCACGTGGATCGTCCGGATCGGTGTGTTCGTGCTGCCGGTGCTGGTCTTCATCGCCACCAAGCGGATCGCGCTGGGCCTGCAGCGACGGGACCACGACAAGGTGCTGCACGGCCGCGAGACCGGCATCATCAAGCGGCTGCCGCACGGTGAGTTCATCGAGATCCACGAGCCCCTGCCGCAGGGCGCGCTGTACACGCTCACGCAGCACGACCAGCCGCGGCCGCTGGAGATCGGGCCCGAGGTCGACGAGAACGGTGTCGAGCGCAAGGCCGGACGGATCGCGAAGCTCCGGTCGAAGCTGTCCCACAGCCTGTACGGCAGGGACACGCAGATCCCGAAGCCGACCGGCGAGGAGTACAAGGAGATCATGAGCGGCGACGGCCACCACTGACTCCGTAGCGCTGTGCCACCGGGAAGGGCCTCGTCCGTGGGTTGGACGGGGCCCTTTGCCGTGCCCCGGCGCCGATAGGCTTCGCAGACGTCCGTCACTGGGAGCGAGGAGCGGTTCATGAGCTGGCCCGACCTGTTGAGCGCGTTGTTGTCCGGGCAGGACCTGACCGCCGCCGACACCGCGTGGGCGATGAACCGGATCATGAACGGTGAGGCGAGCGACGCGCAGATCGCCGGCTTCATGGTGGCGCTGCGCGCCAAGGGCGAGACGGTCGAGGAGGTGCTCGGCCTCGTCGAGGCGATGTACGCGCACGCCGAGCCGCTGCTGATCCCCGGACCGGCCGTCGACATCGTCGGCACCGGCGGCGACCGCGCCAAGACGGTCAACATCTCCACGATGTCGGCGATCGTCATCGCGGGCGCCGGGGTCCGGGTGGTCAAGCACGGCAACCGGGCGGCGTCCTCGGCGAGCGGATCCTCCGACGTACTGGAGCGGCTGGGGATCAACCTGGAGCTGTCACCGCAGCGGGTCGCCGAGATCGTCGAGGAGACCGGCATCACCTTCTGCTTCGCGGCCAAGTTCCACCCCGCCATGCGGTTCGTGGGCAAGGTCCGGCGGGACCTGGGCGTGCCGACCTCGTTCAACATCCTCGGCCCGCTCACCAACCCGGCCCGGGTGACGGCCTCCGCGATCGGCTGCTTCGACACCCGGATGGCCGGGCTCATGGCCGGCGTACTGGCCAAGCGGGGTTCCTCGGCGCTGGTCTTCCGCGGCGACGACGGGCTGGACGAGCTGACCACGACCGCCACCTCCCAGGTGTGGACGGTGCGGGACGGCGCCGTCACGCAGGTGCCCTTCGACCCACGTGACGTGGGCATCGAGCTGGTGCCGGTCGAGGCGCTGCGCGGCGCCGACGCCTCGTACAACGCGGAGGTGGCCCGCCGGGTCCTCGCCGGTGAGCCGGGGCCGGTACGGGACGCGGTGCTGCTCAACTCGGCTGCGGCGCTGGTCGCGTTCGAGCCGGGCGAGGGCACGCTGACCGAGCAGATCGGCCGCGCGATGACCCGCGCCGCCGAGTCGATCGACTCCGGCTCGGCCGCGGGCACGCTGGAGCGCTGGGCGGCGGCGACCAAGGCGTAGCCGGTACCAGGGGGCGGCCGGTACCAGGGCGCAGCCGGTACCAGGGCGCAGGCAGTACCAAGGCGCAGGCAGTACCAAGGCGCGGCCGGTGCCGTGGCCGCGCTTGTCCCCGTTCGCCGGCCGGGCGATTCCGCGGCCGGTCCGGCGAACGGGGAGCGTGGTGTCCGCGATACGGACCGGCGCTTGCGCGGCGGAGCGCGTGTGGCATGATTTTCGGCAGGTCACGAGTGACAGCGCACAAGCCCCGGCTCGCTGTCCGGCAACCCTCCTTCTGCGGCGGGGTGCCCCGGGTGATGACCAGGCCGTGAGCAGCGAGGCTCACGGCAAGCGCGGATCCGGGAGTTCTTCTGATGAGCAAGCGAATGCGATAGGGCCCGAGGCCCGGTTTTCGGCTTTCCCTGCCCTCCCGTCGCTCTGTCCGTGCCTGTCGCGGCCGCGCCGAGGGCACTTCCCTGCTCGCTCACGCTCTGCCGCCCCCAGGAGTTCTGTCATGTCTGCTCCCGTGAACCAGTCCGTCCGCACCCCGCTGCCCGTGCTCGGCCGCGATGTCCTCGTACCGCTGGTGACCGGCGGCGAGGTGACGTACGCGGCCCTCGACTACGCCGCCAGCGCCCCCGCCCTCCAGCGGGTCTGGGACGACGTCGCCGCCTACGCGCCGTACTACGGCAGCGTGCACCGGGGGGCCGGGTACCTGTCGCAGCTGTCCACGGACCTGTTCGAGCAGAGCCGGCGGACGGTGGCGGAGTTCCTGGGCTGCCGGGAGGACGACCAGGTGGTCTTCACCCGCTCGACGACGGACTCGCTGAACCTGCTGGCCGCCGCCGTCCCGGCCGGGACCCAGGTGTACGTCTTCGAGACCGAGCACCACGCCGCGCTGCTGCCCTGGCGCGACACCGACCTGACCTGCCTGCCCGCGCCGCGCACCCCCGGCGAGGCCGTCGCCGTCCTGACCCGGGCGCTGGCGGCCGGCCGCGATCAGGACCGTCCGGCGCTGGTCTGTGTGACCGGCGCGTCCAATGTCACCGGCGAGCTGTGGCCGGTACGGGAGCTGGCCGCCGCCGCGCACGCCCACGGCGCCCGGATCGTCCTGGACGCCGCCCAACTGGCCCCGCACCACCCGGTGGACGTGGCGGAGCTGGACGTGGACTGGGTGGCCTTCTCCGGCCACAAGCTCTACGCCCCGTTCGGTTCGGGCGTGCTCGCGGGGCGGGCCGACTGGCTGCGCGCCGCCGAGCCGTACCTCGCCGGCGGCGGTGCCTCGCGCCGGGTGGCACGGGGCGAGGACGGCCGGGTGGACGTCGAGTGGCACGAGACCGCCGCCCGGCACGAGGCCGGCTCGCCCAACGTCATCGGCGTCTACGCCATCGCGTCCGCGTGCCGCGCCCTCACCGAGGCCGGGTTCGAGGACCTCGTCGCCCGTGAACAGGACCTCGTCGCCCGGGTGCGGGCCGGTCTGGCCGAGGTGCCGCAGGTGAAGGTGCTCTCCCTCTTCGGTGACGACGCCCCGCGCGTCGGCGTCATCTCCTTCGTGGTGGCGGGCTGGAACAGCTCGCACTTCGCGGCCGCGCTCTCCGCCGAGTATGGCATCGGGGTCCGCGACGGCCTGTTCTGCGCCCATCCGCTGGTGCGTACGCTGCTCGGCGACCGCGACGAGCCCGGTGACTGCGGTGGCGACGCCACCCTCAACGCCATCCGGGTCTCCTTCGGCGCCGGCACCCCCGACGAGCACGTCGACCGGTTCCTGGCGGCCGTCGCGGAGCTGGTACGCGACGGAGCCGCCTGGAACTACCGCACCGAGGAAGGCCGTTGCGTGCCCGACCGGGGCTGACTCAGGCGTCCAGGCCGATGGAGAACGCGGCCTCCAGGTCGTGCTGGGAGTAGGTGCGGAAGGCCACATGGGTATCGGTGGCCTCGACGCCGGGGATCTTGCTGATGCGGCCGGGGATGACGTCGGCCAGGTCGTCGTGGCGGGCCACCCGGACCATGGCGACCAGGTCGTAGGTGCCGGTCACGGAGTAGACCTCGCTGACCCCGTCCAGGGCGGCGATGGCCTCCGCGATCTCGGGGATACGGTCGACGCTGGTCTGGATGAGGACGATCGCGGTGATCACGGCTGAAGATCTCCTTGGGTGGCCGAGGGTGCGCCCGGCGGGGCGGCCTCAAGCCTATGCGGTCGCCGGAAGCAGACCCAGGTGCACAGGAATCCGAAGACGAACCCGATGACATGTGCAAGGTAGGCGACCCCGGGGCCCTGCTGGCTGATCCGGGCCGCCAGCCACTGCAGGACGAACCAGAAACAGAGCACCATCCAGGCGGGGAAGCGCAGCGGCAGGAAGAACAGGAAGGGGAAGAGGCTGGTCACCCGGGCCCGCGGACAGAGGAACAGATACGCCCCGAGCACCCCGGAGATCGCCCCGGAGGCGCCGACGAGGGTCTGCGTCGAGCCGGCGTGGGCCAGGGCGTAGCCGTAGGTGGCCAGATAGCCGGCGGCCAGGTAGAAGAGCAGGAAGCGTGCCCGGCCCATCCGGTTCTCGACGTTGTCGCCGAAGACGTGCAGAAAAAGCATGTTGCCGAGCAGATGCACCCAACTGCCGTGCACGAACAGGGCGGTGAGCACCGAGAGCACCGGTGACTTGGTGAAGTCCGGGGTGGGGCAGCCGTGCGGGAGGGTCAGCCGCGCGGCGGGCAGCCGGCCGTTCCAGAGCTCGTCGGGGATCACGCCCCAGTGGGCGAACCAGACGGCCTGCCGGCACACGGCCCCGGTCGCCGGGGGTCCGGCCAGGAAGACCAGTACGCACAGTCCGATGAGGGTGTACGTCACCACGGGTGTGCGGCGGACCGGGTTCTTGTCGTACACCGGGATGACCATGGACCGATGATGACGGAAGGGGTGTAAGGGGCACAGGGTGCCTCGCCGCAGCGCAATGGACGGTCCAGGCCTTAGGGTGGCCGGAAACCAGAGCCGGTTCTTTCCGGACAGTACGAAAGAGGTCCCTGCGATGCCGGTTCCCCTGCCGACCGCGACCACGCGGTGGCGCTGCACGCTCTGCGGCAATCTGACCCGGTTCGACGTGACCCGCTCCAGCAAGGTCGTGGAGTTCGTGCATCTGGATCTGGCCGGTGAGCCGCGGATCGAGGAGACCGAGGTCGTGCACGAGACCGTCGAGTCGGTGCGCTGCCGCTGGTGCAACGCCGTGGACCAGGTCGAGCTGGTCGACCGCCCGGACGTGTCGGAGCCGGAGTCCGCGCAGGGCTGATCCTGCGGGGACAATGGTTACGAACGGGAAATGGCGTACGGGGAGGCGCCGAGGATCGGACGGGAGTGACGGGTGGACCGGACCGGCGGTGAGCCGCAGGCTGATGAGCTCGACGGTGGTGTTGTCGGGCATGCCTCCGACCCGCCCGCCGAGTCGCTGGACCGTCCCCTCCCGGAGGGCGTACGGCACCGGGTGGTGGCCCTGGCGGCCGACGCGTTCGGCGGGCTGACCCACGCCGAGCTGCCGTCGCAGCTGCGGCCCTACGCCCGTTTCACCCCCAGCCGGCGGGCGAAGTTCGCGGCGACCGCGCTGGCGACCGCCCTGGAGAGCGATCCGGCCTTCCGGCAGCGGATCGCGACCCGCTTCCGTGAGGCGCAGCCGGAACTGGCCGGCGCCCTGGAGTCCGGCACGGTGCCGCCCGCGGTGGATCCGCTGGACGTGGCGGCGGCGGCCTATCTGCTGCGCCCGACCGGCTGGTCCAAGCTGGTCGCGGCGGCCGGCGAGGAGGTGCAGCGCGCCCACGCCGAACGGGCCGGGGAGGAAGCCGCCCGTGAGCTGGCGCAGCTGCGCGAGGAGCTCACGGCGGTACGGGAGCAGTCCAGGACCGAGGCATTGAGGGCCCGGGCCGAGCTGGACGCGGCCCGTAAGGAGTCCGAGTCGCTCCAGCGCAAGCTGCGCAGTGCGGCCAGCGACGTCAAGCGGGCCGAGGCGGCGCTGCGCAAGGTGGAGCACGAACTGGAGGACGTCCGCGCGACCGGAGCCGTCGACCGGGCCGCCGCCGAGGGGGAGTCGCGGCGGCTGAAGTCCCGGCTCGCGGAGGCGGAGGCGGCGGTGGAGGCGGGCCGCAGGGCCGTGCGGGAGGGCCGCAGCGTGGAGGACGTACGGCTGCGGCTGCTGCTCGACACGGTGCTTGACGCGGCGTCCGGGCTGCGGCGCGAGCTGGCGCTGCCGCCGCGCGACACCATGGGGATCCTGCCGGCCGACACGGTGGACGCGGCCAAGCCGGGTTCGTTCAGCCCGAAGGACATCGCGCGGCGCGCCCTGTCCGAGAACGACCCGGCGCTGCTGGACCAGTTGCTGGCGCTGCCGCAGGCGCATCTGGTGGTGGACGGCTACAACGTCACCAAGACCGGGTATCCGGCGCTGCCGCTGGAGAAGCAGCGGCTGCGGCTGCTGGGCGGGCTGTCGGTACTGGCCGCGCAGAGCGGCGCCGAGATGACGTGTGTCTTCGACGGGGCGGATCTGGACGCGCCGGTGCTGCTGGCGCCGCCGCGCGGAGTGCGGGTGCTGTTCAGCAAGGCGGGCGAGACCGCCGACGAGTTGATCCGGCGTCTGGTTCGGGCGGAACCTCCCGGTCGTCCCGTTGTGGTCGTTTCGGCCGACCGTGAGGTTGCCGACGGAGTGGCGAAGGCCGGGGCGCGTCCGGTCGCTTCGACGTTGCTCCTGAAGCGACTTGCGCGCGTCTGATTCGGTTCTGATTCGGTTCTGACATCAACTCAGCGTGAGGCGATCGGTACTGGGCGTGTGATCTTTGTAAAGAAAACGCGTTGCGCCTTAGTTTTTACACACTTTGATTTGAACCGATCACGGGATGGTCACTAAGGTCAGGGCTCGTACCTCCGCGAGTTCGATCATCCATCCAGGATGGTGGCGGGGGTCCCGCCGAATCCGAAGTGCCGCGCCAGTGTGCGCTTTGGAGCCGGGGAAGGAACCACGTTCCCGGGGATGCCGGTAGGCGGCTGTAGGAAGAAGGAGCTCGCCTCCGTGGCGTCCCACCGTCGTCCCAAGCCGGCCAGTCGCACCCGGGTCACCGTACTCACCGCGACCGCCGCGGCAGCCGTCGCACTGTCTGCCCAGGCCGCGCAGGCTGCCCCTGCCAAGCAGTCCGTCAAGAGCGTCAAGGCACAGGTCGACAAGCTCTACGACGAGACCGAGCAGGCGACCGAGAAGCTCGACGGCGCCAAGGAGAAGCAGCAGAAGCTGCAGAAGCAGGTCTCCGAGATCCAGGACGAGGTGGCCCGCGAGCAGGCCGGTCTCAACGACCTCCAGGACGAACTGGGTTCGCTGGCCAGCGCCCAGTACCGCAGCGGCGGCATCGACGAGTCCGTGCAGCTGCTGCTGTCCGCCGACCCGGACGACTACTTGGACAAGGCCTCCACGCTGGACCAGCTGAGCAGCAAGCAGGCCGACGCGCTCAAGCAGATCGCGTCCAAGAAGCGTGCCCTGGACCAGCAGAAGGCGGAAGCCGCCGACAAGCTCCAGGAGCTGGACGAGACCCGCACGGTGCTGGCGGACAAGAAGAAGGAGATCCAGGCCAAGCTCCAGAAGGCGCAAAAGCTCCTCAACACCCTCACCTCCGCGCAGCGCGCCGCCATCGCGAGCCGGGACGCGGCCGCCGCCAGCCGCGCCTCCTCACGGGTGAGCCTGGGCAGCGACTCCTCGGCGACCGAGCGTGCCGCCGCGGCCCTGAGCGCCGCGAAGACCAAGCTCGGCTCCCCGTATGTCTACGGCGCCTCCGGCCCCAGCTCCTTCGACTGCTCCGGCCTCACCTCCTGGGCCTACGCCCAGGCCGGTGTCTCCATACCCCGGACCTCGCAGGCCCAGGCCGGCGCCGGTACGCACCTGACGATGAGTGAGCTCAAGCCGGGCGACCTGATCATCTTCTACGGCGACCAGCACCACGTCGGCCTCTACGCGGGTAACGGCATGGTGCTGCACGCGCCGCGCACCGGCACGGTGGTCAGGTACGAGGCGATCAGTGACATGCCGTTCCAGTTCGGCGTCCGGATCTGACACAGCCGACGGATCTGACGTACCTGACGTATCCGGCGAATCCGGCACGACGCGGGGCCCGTTCGGGTGATGACGGGCTGTCGCGGTACGGCAGGTGACCTGCGCGGGAGACCGGGCGGGCGCCGCAGGTGGACGCGCGGTCTTTGAACTCCCCGTGTGCGGCTGACTACTGTCAGATGCCGTGGCATCCCATCGACGCACCTCGCATCCGGGCCTCGCCGCCCGCACCTCCCGCGTCACGGTCCTGTCCGCCGCCGCGGCGGCGGCCGTCGCGGCACCGACGACGACGGCCCTGGCACAGCCGGCGGACACCTCCGCCGATGTCGCCACCCGGGTCGACCGGCTCTACGAGCAGGCCGAGCAGGCCACCGAGCGCTACAACGCCGGTCACGCCCGCGCCGAACGGCTCCGCCGCGAGGTCAACGTCCTGCAGGACGAGGCCGCGCGCGGCCGGCAGCGGGTCAACCGGATGCTGGAGGGGCTCGGTACGCTCGCCGGAGCCCAGTACCGCAACGGTGCCGTCGACCCGACGCTGGCCCTGATGCTCTCCGCCGAGCCGGACGACTACCTCGACAAGGCCGCCGCCCTCGACCGGATCGGCAGCCGCCAGGCCGAACAGCTGAGGCAACTCGGCGATGCCCGGCGGGGCCTCGACCAGAAGCGCACCGAGGCCATCCGCAAGCTCGACGACCTGGACCGTACGCGGCAGGCCCTGCGCGAACGCAAACGGGCCGTGCAGAGCAAACTCGCCACCGCCCAGCGGCTCGTCAACTCCCTGACCGCCGACCAGCGGGCCGGGCTCGCCGCCCGCCTGCAGGAACGCGCCTCCCGCTCCGGCCGCGCCATGGACCTGCACCTGCCCGACCTGGCCGCCGCCTCCGGCCGCGCCTCCTCCGCGGTGGCCGCGGTCCGCGCCGCAGTCGGCGCCCCCTACGCGTGGGGCTCCGCCGGTCCCGGCGCCTTCGACTGCTCCGGGCTCATGGTCTGGTCGTACCGGCACGCCGGCATCGCGCTGCCCCGCACCTCGCAGGCCCAGCAGCACGCCGGGCAGCGGGTGCCGCTCTCCCAGGCCCGGCCCGGGGACCTCGTCATCTACCGCGGCGACGCCAGCCATGTCGGCATGTACGTCGGCGGCGGACAGGTCGTCCACGCCCCCTACCCGGGGGCGCGGGTGCGCTACGACCCGGTCGGCATGATGCCGATCTCGGCGGTCACCCGGCCCGCGTAGCGCCCGCCGGCCCCCGGCCTCGTACGATCGGCCTCGTGAGACGCGTCCTGACGGCCGTGGGGCTGGCCCTCGCGCTGCTCGGCTCCGGGTGCGGGGCCCGGCCCGCGCAGGAGGGCGTACAGACCATGCTCGACCGGCACGCGGCGGCCGTCCTCGGGCACGACGAGACCGCCTTCCTGGCCGACGTCGCGCCCGCCCGGCGCACCGCGCAGCGCCGGGTGTTCCGGAACCTGGCCGCGATGCCGCTCGCCTCGTGGTCGTACCGGCTCGTCCGGCGCAGCGGTGACACCGCGAAGGTCCAACTGCGCTACCGGCTCCGGGGCTACGACGCGGTGCCCGTCACCTCCGCGCTGTCGCTCGGCCTGGTCCGCGACGGCAACCGCTGGCGGATCGCCACCGGAACCCCGGCGAACCTGTGGGACCAGGGCGCCCTGAGGGTCGCCAGGGGCACGCACAGCCTGGTGCTGGGGGTCGGGGCCCCGCAGGCCTCGCTGAAGGCGTACGCGGCCGATGTGGACCGCGCGGTGACGGCCGTGAGCGGCGTGTGGGGCGAGCGCTGGACACGCCGCGTGGTGGTGGAAGTGCCGGGCTCGCTGCGCGACATGGCCGCGCTGCTGGACGCCTCCCCGACGGCCTACGAGGGCATCGCCGCCGTCACCACCGCGGAGCTGCGGGCGTCCGGGGCGTCCGGGACCTCCCCGGCAGGTGTTCCGGCGGACCGGGTGGTGGTCAACCCCGAGGCGTTCGGCGAACTCTCGGCGCTCGGCAGGCGGGTCGTCCTCACCCACGAGACCACGCATGTCGCCACCCGCGCCGCCACCACCGGGGCCACCCCGCTCTGGCTCTCGGAGGGCTTCGCCGACTGGACCGGCTACCGGGGCACCGGCCGCACGCCCCGCCGGGCCGCCCCCGAACTCGCCCGCGACCTCGCCGCCGGCCGGATACCCCGGGCCCTGCCCTCCGACGCCGACTTCGCCACCACGGCCGACGGCCTCGCCCAGTCCTACGAGGGCGCCTGGCTCGCCTGCCGCCTCATCGCCGACCACTGGGGCACCGCCCGCCTCACCGCGCTGTACCGCGCGGTCGGCAACGGCAACGGCAACGGCAACGGCAACGGCACCGGCCTCGACGCGGCGCTGCGCCGTACGCTGGGCACCGGCACGAAGGACTTCACGGCGCGCTGGCGCGCCTACATGGAGCGGGAGTTGGGATGACCACGCCCGAGGACAGCACGACGGCCCAGCCGGACCCGGGCCAGGGCGTGGACCCGGGCCAGGGCGTGGACCCGGGCCAGGGCGTGGACCCGGACCCGGACCCGGACAGGGTGCGGGGCCTCGGGGATGACGGGGGAGCCGACTTCACGCCGGAGGAGGTTGCCCGGGGGCGGGCTCTGCGGCGGGCTCAGTCGCCGGCCGTGCTGGGCGGGCGGGCGGCCGGGCTCGCGCTGTTGCTGGGGCTGGGCCTGACGCCTGCCGGGGCCTGGTTGACCGGGTTGTCCGGCGACAACTGGGCTCTGCGGGTCCTCGGCGGCGGCCTGGCGCTGGTGGTGCTGCGCACGCTGCTGTCGCTGCCGTTCGCGGCGCGGGTACGGGTCGTCAGGGCCCGCTTCGGCCTCGTCACCCAGGGCTGGGGCGGCTGGACGGTGGACGTGGTGCGCGGGCTGCTGGTCTCCGTACCGCTGGTGCTGGGGGCCCTGTACGGGGTCTACGCCCTCGCGGGCACGAGCAGCCGATGGTGGGCGTGGGCGGCTCCGGTGGCGGCGCTGGCGGCACTCGTACTGTCCTGGCTGGCGCCCGTGCTGCTCGAACCGCTCTTCAACCGCTTCACCCCGATGGAGCCCGGCCCCCTGCGGGACGCCCTGCTCGGCCTCGCCGAACGCGACCGGGTCCGGGTCCGCGAGGTGCTGGTGGCCGACGCCTCCCGCCGTACGACCGCCCTCAACGCCTATGTCTCCGGCTTCGGCCGTACCCGCCGGATCGTCGCCTACGACACCCTGCTCGCCACCGCCGATCCGCGCGAGGTCGAGCTGGTGGTCGCCCACGAACTCGGGCACGTCAAGCACCGGGACGTGCTGCGCGGCACCCTGCTCGGCGCGGTGGGCGCGGCGGCGGGCGTCGCTCTGCTGGCCGTCGTCGTCTCCTGGCAGCCGCTCCTGGACGCCGCCGGGGTGTCCCGGTTCGCCGACCCGCGCTCGATGTGGCTCCTCGCGGCGGTGGCGGCCACCGGCTCCGCGCTGGCCGGGCCCGCCGGGTGCGCGCTGAGCCGCCGCGTCGAGCGCCGCGCGGACGTCCACGCCCTCGAACTCACCGGCGACCCGGACTGCTTCATCGCCATGCAGCGGCGGCTGACCGTCGCCAACGTCGGCGACCCCGAGCCGCCCCGGCTGCTGCACGCGCTGTTCGGTACGCATCCGACCCCGGCCGGGCGCATCGCCGCCGCACGGCGGTTCTGACCCGGCGCGGCGCGGCGCTGGTGCCGCGCGGTGACGCGGCGCCGCGTCAGCCGCCGAGCTCGGCGAGGGCCTCGGTCAGCCAGGCCCGTTCGGCCCGGCCGGTGGCGCGGGCGACGCGGAGCATGCCCCGGCGGAAGGGGTCGGGGGTGTCCTCGGCCCGTAGCGGCGTGCCGGATTCGTCGTAGAAGAAGCTGGCGGGGGTCTGCAGGAAGTCCAGGCGGCGCCGGAGGACGGCGGCCTGGGCGGCAGGGTCGTCGAGGTGGCGGAGGAAGGCCAGCAGGGTGTTGAAGCGGGTCTGGTCGGTGATCTCGACGGGCTTGGGGTCGCGGAGCCGTTCGCGCAGCCGCGCCCGGCCCGCCGGGGTGAGGGTCAGCACCCGGCGGGTGGCGCCGCCGGTGCCGGGTTCGGCGTGCTCGTCGAGCAGGCCCGCCTTCACCAGCCGGGCGATGGCCGGGTAGAGGGCGCCGTCGCTCACCGGGCGTACGTGGCCGCTGAGTCCGGCGATGCGTTCCCGCAGCTCGTATCCGTGCAGCGGCTCCTCGTGGAGGAAGCCGAGAATCGTCAGCTCCAGCACAGCGGCGGTTCCCTTCGTGCTTGCGCGGGGTGCGCACCTCATGTTACCTCTAATCGCGGTACCTCGAATCGAGATACCGCGAAACGAGGGGGCGGACATGGCGGACACCGCGGATGCGGCGGATGCGGCGGATACAGCGGATACGGCGGACATCACGGACGACGACGGGCCCATGGGGCCGGCGGCACACCGCAAGCGGTTGCTCGCGCTGGCGTACCCGGTCTACTCGGAGCTGCTCGCCGGGGTGGTCACCGGGATCATCGACATGCTGTGGGTGGCCCGGCTGGGCGGGGCGGCGGTGGCGGCCGTCGCGGTGGCCACGAACATCGAGAACGTGCTGCTCGGCGTGATCATGCTGGCCGCGTACGGCACCACGGTGCTGGTCGCGCGTGCCGCCGGGGCCAGGGACGCGGGCGCGGTCCGGTCGGCGGTGCGGGGCGGCTGGGCGCTGTGCGCGCTGGTCACCCCGGTCGTCGCGGTCGGCGGATACCTGCTGCGCGAGCCGGTCGCCGGGCTGGTGCTGGGCGGCCGGGAGGGTCCGGCCCTGGCGCTGACGGCCGACTTCCTGGCGGTCTCGCTCCCCGGCGTCGCCGTGTTCTTCGCCCAGAACATGGTCGACGGCATCCTGAAGGGCACCGGCGACACCCGCACCCCCATGCGGCTGGCGTTCCTCGCCAACGGGCTGGTCTTCGCGCTCGACCCGTTCCTGATCCACGCCTACGGCGTACGGGGCGCGGCCCTGGCCACCGTCGCCGGGCGCGGCGTCGCGCTCGCCGCCGGCCTGGCCCTGCTGCGCCGCAACCGCACCCTCCGCGAGGCCGCCGGGGCCCGCCCCGCCGAGCCCACGTTCACCGCGCTGCGCGGCACCGCCCGCACGGGGCTGCCCATGTCGGCCGACTTCCTGGTCCGGATGGCGGGTTCGCTCGCCATGGTGGCGATCGTGGCCCGGCTCGGGGTCACCCCGGTCGCCGCGTACGGGATCGCGGTCAAGGCGATGTACGTGGCCACGATGGCCTTCTACGCGATCCGGCAGGCCGCCGCCATCCACACCGCCACCCGCCTGGGGGCCGGACACCACGAGGAGCGGTCCACGATCGGCCGTCAGGCCGTGCTCACCGGGGGCGTCACGGGCCTCACGGCGGCGCTGGTGCTGCTGGTCACCGCCCCGTACCTGATGGCCGCCTTCGGCGCCGGAGCGCAGGTCGCCGCGCAGGGCACCCTGCTGCTGCGCTGCCTGGCCGGGTACCTGGTGCCGCTCGCCTGCTACATCGCGCTGGGCGGCGTCTTCCAGGGCAGCGGCGGCGGCTCCGCCCTGGCCCGCGTCACCGTCATCGGCACGGCCCTCCAACTGCCCCTGGCCTACGCGCTGTCAGGCCTCGGTCTGGCCGGGGTCGCCCTCGCGCTCACGCTGAGCGCGGGGACGCAGTGCGCGGCGGTGCTGGGGCTGTTCGCGGCGCACGGCAAGGGCGGGAGGGGCGGGGGAGGGGCCGGGGGTCACCAGGTGAGGAGCCGGTCGCTGTCCGGTTCCGGGCTGTCGGGGTCCTGAGCGGAGTCGTCGGCCCCGGCGTGGTCCTCCTGCGGCACGGTGCGGACGGCGGCCACCCACAGGCGGCGGCAGGCCATGAGGGAGGCGGCGACCAGCAGGCCGTTGCGCACCACCAGCAGCGTGATGCCGAGGCTGTTGCTGACCACCACGTCGGAGAAGTGGGCGGGGAACTCGTAGAAGGTGAGCCCGGTCGCCACCAGGATCAGCATCGTGGGCAGCGCCATGACGCTCGCGCGCACCGTCAGCCCGGCGGCGGCCATACCGACGAGCCAGATCATGTACTGCGGGCTGATGACCCGGCTGGTGGTGGTGAAGAGCAGGACGGCGGTGAGGCCGGCGTCGAAGGGCGTCGCCGCGGTGAACGTACGGGCCATCAGCCGCCACAGCACCAGCCAGCCGAAGGCGATCCCGGTCAGCGCCAGGGCGACCCGGCTGACCAGCTCGACATACGGCCCGAGGAACTCCACCGAGCCGTAGTTCAGCAGCACCTGGCCCTGCCAGCCGTGGTGGCGGGCGATGTGGAAGACCAGCGACCCGAGGGACTCGACCTCGGTGCCGCGCTCGCCCTGGAAGGTCAGGAACGCGAACGCGCCCGGCATGACGGCGAGGAAGAACAGCCCGATGGCGGCGGCGGTCCCGGCCGCGGTGCCCCACACCCGGCGGGTGCGGTCGCGCGGGGTGCCGATGAGCAGCAGCGCGGGCCACACCTTGAGCATCGCGCCGAAGCCGGCCAGCGCCCCGGAGATCCGGGGCCGCCGGGCCACGGCCAGCAGTGAGGCGACGGCGACGGCGGTCACCATCAGGTCGTACCGGGCATAGGCGGTCGGGCCGAGCAGCGGCACACCGGCCAGCCACACCCAGGCGCCGAGCAGGCGCCGGCCCTCCTGATTCCCGGCCCGCAGCAGCAGGGCGAAGGTGACGGCGTCGGCGGCGCAGCAGAGCCAGAAGAAGGCCGTGGTGTAGCCGAGGAAGGGCAGCAGCGCGGGGGAGAGCACGGCGAGGGCGGCGGCCGGCGGGTACTGCCAGGTCACGTCGGACTGCGGGAAGGTGCCGGTCTTCAGCACCTCGTACCAGCCGTGGTAGATCGAGGAGACGTCGGAGGTGACGTCGAGCGGTGAGACGGTGATCACCTTGAACACCATCAGCAGCAGCAGACCCCGGGTCGCCACCCAGACCGCGACCGGGAGCAGCCTGCCGACGACGCCTGTCATGTCCACCCCTGTCCGAACCTCACCCGATGCTTGATGATGCATGATGCCGGTCACGGATGAGGACAGCCTTAAAGGTAACCTCGGCCGCGATGGACAAGACGCTGATCGTGACCAACGACTTTCCGCCCCGGCCGGGCGGTATCCAGGCTTTTGTACACAGTATGGCGCTGCGCCTGGATCCCGCGCAGGTCGTGGTGTACGCCTCCACCTGGCGGGACGGCTCGGAGGTCGCCGCGTTCGACGCCGACCAGCCCTTCCCCGTGGTCCGCGACCGTACGACGATGCTGCTGCCGACCCCCGGGGTCACCCGGCGCGCGGCCCGGCTGCTGCGCGAACACGGCTGCACCTCCGTCCTCTTCGGCGCGGCCGCCCCGCTCGCCCTGATGGCCCCCGCGCTGCGCGCGGCCGGTGCGCGCCGGCTGGTCGGCATGACGCACGGCCACGAGGCGGCCTGGGCACAGCTGCCCGTCAGCCGCAGGCTGCTGCGCAGGATCGGCGAGGGCACCGACACCATCACCTATCTCGGCGAGTACACCCGCTCGCGGATCGCCGGGGCCCTGACCGGCGAGGCCGCGGCCCGGATGGTCCGGCTCCCGCCCGGCGTGGACGAGAAGACCTTCCATCCGGGGTCCGGCGGCGACGCCGTACGGGCCCGGCTGGGCCTGACCGACCGCCCGGTGGTGGTCTGCGTCTCGCGGCTGGTGCCCCGCAAGGGGCAGGACACCCTGATCCTGGCGATGCCCCGGATCCTGCGGCACGAGCCGGACGCGGTGCTGCTGATCGTCGGCGGCGGCCCCTACGCCGACCGGCTCAAGCAGCTCGCGGTGCGGACCGGGGTGGAGGCGTCGGTGCGTTTCACCGGTGCCGTCCCCTGGGCCGAACTGCCCGCTCACTACGGGGCCGGTGACGTCTTCGCGATGCCGTGCCGGACCAGGCGCGGCGGCCTGGACGTCGAGGGCCTGGGCATCGTCTACCTCGAAGCCTCCGCCACCGGGCTGCCGGTGGTCGCCGGCGACTCGGGAGGCGCCCCGGACGCCGTGCTCCAGGGAGAGACCGGCTGGGTGGTGTCCGGCGGCTCGTCCGAGCAGGCCGCCGACCGCATCGTCACCCTCCTCGGCGACCCCGAACTGCGCCGCCGGATGGGCGACAGGGGTCGCCGCTGGGTCGAGGAGGCCTGGCGCTGGGACCATCTGGCCGAGCGCCTGCGGGAGTTGCTCTGACCTCGCTCTGTCCTCGCTCTGACCTTGCTCTGACCTCGCTCTGACGCTGTTCCGGCGTCGCACCGGCGTTGTCCTGATGTCGCGCCGGCGCCGCGCCGGCCCGCTCCGCCGCCCGGCGCGGAAAAAAGATTTGGTAAAGACCATGTGCGCGACCTATGGGCGGAATCAGATATTCCGCCCACGATGCGCCCATGACAACAAAACTGACGCGTCGTCAGATCTTGGGGGTGGCTGCCTTCGAGGCCGCCGCCGCCCTGGGAATCACCCGAATCGGACTGAGTAACGCGACCGCCGCGACCGCCGCCGCCACCACCGACTACGCCCCCGCTGTCGTCATCGGCTCCGGCTACGGAGCGGCGGTCGCCGCACTGCGGCTCGGTGAGGCCGGGATCCGCACCGTCGTCCTGGAGATGGGGCGGCTGTGGGACACCCCGGCCTCCGACGGCAAGGTCTTCTGCACCATGACCTCGCCCGACCGGCGTTCGATGTGGTTCCGCACCCGCACCGAGGCTCCGCTGGCCACCTTCCTGTGGCTGGACGTCATCAACAAGAACATCACCTCCTACCCAGGCGTCCTGGACAAGGTCCACTACACGGACATGTCCGTCTACGTCGGCCGGGGCGTCGGCGGCGGCTCACTGGTCAACGGAGGCATGGCCGTCACCCCGTCCCGTACGTACTTCCAGCAGGTCCTGCCGCAGGTGGACGCGGACGCCATGTACGGCACGTACTTCCCGCTCGCCAACCGCATGCTCGGCGTCAACAGCGTCTCCCCGACGTGGTTCGAGTCGACCGAGTGGTACCAGTACGCCCGCGTCTCCCGGGAACAGGCGGCCAAGGCGGGACTGAAGACCACCTTCATCCCCAACGTCTACGACTTCGCCTACATGGAGCGCGAAGCCGCCGGCACCGCCACCAGATCCGCGCTCGCGCAGGAGGTCATCTACGGCAACAACTACGGCAAGCGCAGCCTCGACAAGTCCTACCTCGCCGCGGCCGTCGGCACCGGCAACGTCACCATCGAGACGCTGACCCGGGCCAAGGCCCTGCGCAGGGAGGCCGACGGCAGCTACGTCGTCACCGTCGACCGGATCGACACCACCGGCGCCGTCGTCGGGACCGGTGAGATCGGCTGCGGCAGCCTCTTCCTGGGGGCCGGCAGCCTCGGCACGACCGAACTGCTGCTGCGCGCCCGCGACACCGGGGCACTGCCGAACCTCAGCGCCAAGGTCGGCGCGGGCTGGGGCACCAACGGCAACATCATGGTCGGCCGCGCCAACCACCTGTGGAACCCGACCGGCGCCAACCAGTCCACCATCCCCGCCCTGGCCATCGACGACTGGGCCAACACCGCCAACCCGGTGTTCGCCGAGATCGCCCCGCTCCCGGCCGGCACCGAGACCTGGGCCAGCCTCTACCTCGCCATCACCAAGAACGCCGAACGCGGCACCTTCACGTACAACGCCGCCACCGACGCCGCCGTCCTCAACTGGACCCGGTCCCAGAACCAGCCGTCCGTCAACGCCGCCAAGACCCTCTTCGACCGCGTCAACTCCGCCAACGGCACCATCTACCGCTACGACCTGTTCGGCGACACCCGGGCCTTCGCGGACGACTTCTGCTACCACCCGCTGGGCGGCTGCGTGCTGGGCCAGGCCACCGACACCTACGGCCGCGCCTCCGGCTACCCGGGGCTGTACGTGACCGACGGATCGCTCGTCCCGGGCTCCATCGGCGTCAACCCGTTCGTCACCATCACGGCCCTGGCCGAGCGCACGATGGCCCGGGTGCTGGCCGAGGACTCCATCGGCTAGGCCGGTTCGTCCTCGATCGCCGGGCGGGCTGATTTCCGGTGCCCCCAGCTGTCGCCGGGAGGTGCCCCCGGCCCGGCGATCGAGGACCTCAGCGGGTGTAGATGGCCTCGATCTCGCCGGCGAAGTCCTTCAGCACCACATTGCGCTTGAGCTTGAGCGAGGGGGTGATGTGCCCCGACTCCTCGGTGAACTGCGAGGTGAGGACGCGGAACTTCTTCACCGCCTCGGCGTGCGAGACCGCGGCGTTGCCGTCGTCGACGGCCTGCTGGACGGCGGCCAGCAGGTCCGGGTCGTCCTTGAGGTCGGCGACCGTCGTGCCGGCCGGCTTGCCGTGCTGCTCGGCCCAGCGGGGCAGGAACTCCTCGTCGATGGTGACGAGGGCGCCGATGAAGGGCCTGGCCTCGCCGACCACCATGCATTCGGCGATCAGGGCGTGGGCGCGGATGCGGTCCTCGATCACCGCGGGGGCGACGTTCTTGCCGCCGGCGGTGACGATGATCTCCTTCTTGCGGCCGGTGATGGCGAGGTACCCGTCCTCGTCCAACGTGCCGATGTCGCCGGTGTGGAACCAGCCGTCGGAGATCGCCTCGGCGGTCGCGGCCTCGTTGTTCCAGTACCCGGTGAACAGGTGCTCGCCGTGCAGCAGCACCTCGCCGTCGTCGGCGATGCGCACCGTGGAGCCGGGCAGCGGCTGGCCGACGGTGCCGATCTTCGTACGGTCCCAGGGGTTGAAGGCGGTGGCAGCGCAGGACTCGCTGAGGCCGTACCCCTCCAGGACGGTGAAGCCGATACCGCGGAAGAAGTGGCCCAGGCGCTCGCCGAGCGGCGCGCCGCCGGAGATGGAGTACTCGCCCCGGCCGCCCAGCACTTCGCGCAGCTTGCTGTAGACCAGCCGGTCGAAGACCCGGTGCTTGAACTTCAGGCCGACCGACGGGCCGCCGGCGCTGTCCAGGGCCCGGCTGTACGCGATGGCGGTGTCCGCGGCCTTGTCGAAGATCTTGCCCTTGCCGCCCGCCTGGGCCTGGGCACGGGCCGAGTTGTAGACCTTCTCGAACACCCGGGGGACACCGAGGATCAGCGTCGGCCGGAACGAGGACAGCTCACCGGTGAGGTTCTTGATGTCGCTGACGTGGCCGAGCTTGATCGGGGCCATGATGGAGGCCACCTCCACCAGCCGCCCGAAGACGTGCGCCAGCGGCAGGAAGAGCAGGATCGAGGACTCGCCGGTACGGAACAGCGGCCGCAGCCGCTCCACGACGTTGCCGCACTCGGCGAAGAAGCTGCGGTGGCTCAGCACACAGCCCTTGGGGCGGCCGGTGGTGCCCGAGGTGTAGACGATCGTCGCCGGGGAGTCCGCCTTCGCGGTCGCGCTGCGCTCGTCGACGACCCGCTCGGAGATGTCGCTGCCGGCCGCGACCAGCGTGTCGACCGCGCCCGACTCGATCCGCCACAGCTGTTTGAGCTGCGGGAGCCGGTCCCGTACCGACTCGACCTCCCGCTCGTGGCCCTCGGTCTCCACGATGACGGCGACGGCGCCGGAGTCGCTGAGGATCCACTCGATCTGCTCGGCCGAGGAGGTCTCGTACACCGGCACGGTGACCGCGCCGGTGCTCCAGATCGCGAAGTCGAAGAGCGTCCACTCGTAGCGGGTGCGCGACATCAGGGCGACCCGGTCGCCCGGCTCGACACCCGATGCGATCAGGCCCTTGGCGGCGGCCCGGACCTCGGCGAGGAAGGCGGTCGCGGTGACGTCCTGCCAGTCGCCCGCGGGCGTCTTTCTGGCGATCACGGCGACATCGGGATGCTGCACGGCGTTGCGGCGGATGAGATCCGTCAGATTGCCGTCCGCTGGGACCTCGTAAAGGGCCGGAAGGCTGAACTCGCGCAAGACTGCTGCTCCTCATCGGCGCCGGCGGCGGTGCTGGCTGCTGCGTCCACTGAACTCACGGGCATTGGACTGACCGGACGTTACCCACCGGTAAAGCAATCGCGATAGAGGCGACGTGTAGATGTTTTGTGTGTCACATACCCGGCACTCGCCCCAGAACTGCTGACCGAAGGGTAGTCCAGAAGGCGGGTGACCCGCTGGTAGGGGGCACTAGAGTGATCGGCATGCGGGTCCATGTCGTCAGTGATGTGCACGGTGCGGTCGAGGCGCTCGGCAAGGCGGGGAACGGTGCCGACGCCCTGGTCTGCCTCGGCGACCTCGTCCTCTTCCTCGACTACGCCGACCACTCGCGCGGCATCTTCCCCGACCTGTTCGGCACCGAGAACGCCACCCGCATGGTCGCCCTGCGCACCGCCAAGCGTTTCGACGAGGCCCGCGCCCTGGACGCCGAACTGTGGGCCGGCCTGGACCGCCGCGCCGCCGTCGAGAGCGCGGTACGCGCCCAGTACGCCGAACTCTTCGCGGCCTTCCCCACCCCCACGTACGCCACCTACGGCAACGTCGACGTCCCCGCCCTCTGGCCGGAGTACGCCCGCCCCGGCACCACCGTCCTGGACGGCGCCACGGCCGAGATCGGCGGCCTGGTCTTCGGCTTCGTCGGCGGCGGCCTGCGCACCCCCTACCGGACGCCGTACGAGGTCGACGACGAGGAGTACGCGGCGAAGGTCGCCGCCCTCGGCCCGGTCGACGTGCTGTGCTCGCACATCCCGCCGGCCGTCCCCGAGCTCTGCTACGACACCGTCGCCCGCCGCTTCGAGCGGGGCAGCGAGGCACTGCTCGACGCGATCAACGAGATCCGCCCCCGGTACGCCCTGTTCGGGCACGTCCACCAGCCGCTGGCGCGGCGCATGCGGATCGGCACCACCGAGTGCGTCAACGTGGGGCACTTCAACGCCACCCGTACGCCGTGGGCCCTGGAGTGGTGATCGCCCGCTGACGCCGCCCCGGCGGTCCTGTGTTCGGGACGTACGCGGTAGCCTGCAACAACACCAGTCCTGCGAAGTCCCGGAGGGGCCACGGCGATGGCGGAACACACCAAGTCGAGCATCACGATCGACGCGGCTCCGGCCGAGGTCATGGGGGTCATCTCCGACTTCGCGCGGTACCCCGAGTGGACCGGCGAGGTGAAGGAGGCGGAGATCCTCTCCGCCGACGACCAGGGCCGCGCCGAGCAGGTCCGGCTGCTGCTGGACGCCGGTGCCATCAAGGACGACCACACCCTGGCCTACCAGTGGGTCGGCGGCAGCGAGGTCCGCTGGTCGCTGGTCAAGTCGCAGATGCTGCGCTCCCTGGACGGCGCCTATGTGCTGGCCCCGCTCGACGGCGGCAAGCGCACCGAGGTCACCTACCAGCTGACCGTCGACGTCAAGATCCCCATGCTGGGGATGATCAAGCGCAAGGCGGAGAAGGTCATCATCGACCGCGCCCTGTCCGGCCTGAAGAAGCGCGTGGAGTCGGGCGGCCCGGCCGGGTCCGCCGACGCCCGGGCCTGAGGTGCGCACACTCCTCGTCACCGGCCCCGGCGGCTCCGGCCGCACCACGATCGCCGCCGCGACAGCGGCCGCCGAGGCCGCCCGGGGCCGCCGCGTCCTGCTCGTCTCGGCCGACCGCGGCGGCGCCTTCCCCGCCCCGGACGCGCTGCCCGGCGTCACCGTCGTCCGCGTCGACCCGGCCGCGTCCTTCCGCGCCGACGCCCTGGAGGTCCAGGGCCGGCTCGGCTCCGTACTCGACCTGCTCGGGGCCGCGCCGCTCGACCCGGAGGAACTGACCGAGCTCCCCGGCGCCGACGCCCTCGCCCTGCTGCGCGCCCTGCGCGACGCGGCCCTGGCCGACGACGCCCCGGACACCCTTGTCGTCGACCTGCCGCCGGTCCACGCCGCCCTGGCCGCACTCGCGCTGCCCGAACAGCTGCGCCGCTACCTCGGCCGGCTCGTACCGCCCGAACGCCAGGCCGCCCGCGCCCTGCGGCCGGTCCTCGCGCAGCTCGCCGGCGTACCGATGCCGGGGGAGCGGGCCTACGAGGCCGCCGCCCGGGCGGATGTCGAACTGGCCGCCGCGCAGGCCGTGATCGAGGACCCCGCGACCTCGGTACGGCTCGTCGTGGAGCCGGGTGCGCACGCCGCCGAGGCGGTCCGGCACGCCCGCACCGGCCTCGCCCTGTTCGGCCACCGTCTGGAGGCCGTGGTCGCCAACCGGGTGCTGCCCGGCGGCTCCCCCGACCCCTGGCTGGCCGAGCTGTCCGCGCAGCAGCACAAGGAACTGCGCGCCCTGCGTTCCGAACTGGCCGGCACCCCCGTGCACGAGGTGCCTCACCTGGGCCGCGGACCGCACGGCGCGCAGGACCTGGCCGCGCTGGCCGTCCCGGACAGGCCGGACACGCCGGACAGGCCGGACACCCCGGCGCCGGAGCGCGTCAGGCCCTGGACCGTCGAGGACCGGCTCGCCGCCGACGGCCACTTCCTCTGGCGGCTGCCGCTGCCCGGCGCCACCCGCGAACGCCTCGACCTGGTCCGCAGGGGCGACGAACTCGTCATCGACACCGAGGGCTTCCGCCGCATCCTGCCGCTGCCCTCCGGGCTGCGCCGCTGCGGCGTGACCGGAGCCTCGCTGCGCGACGGCACCCTGAACGTCCGGTTCGAGCCCGACCCGGCGCTCTGGCCCCGATGACCCGGTAACGTCGATGTATGAGCACTGATGAGGATGCCTGGGCGAAGGCCAGCGCGGAGGACATCGCAGCGGAGAACGCCCGTCGCCGGGAACGGGCCGGGCAGGGCCCCGGCAGCGCCGCCGAAGAGCTGCGGCGGCTCGCGGAGGCCGTCGCCGACCGGATCTCGGTGCTGCGCCAGCCAGGCGTGGCGATGGCCGCCGAGACGGTGATCTCGCAGGTCAAGCAGGTCGTCGACCCGATCAAGGAACGTAATCCCGAGGTCTTCGACCATCTGGCGCAGGCCGGTTCCGAACTTCTCGCCGCCTACCGCGCCGCGGTATCCGGCCACGAACGCCGCTGGACCTCCGGCTCCGGCGGCGGCACTACCGGCACCGCGGGCGGCTCGTCCAGCGAGCACATCGACCTGGACTGACGCATCCCTCCGGTACGGTTGGACTCGGCGGGGATCGACCGAAAACTGAGGGACACATGGGACTCACCATCGGCGTCGACATCGGCGGCACCAAGATCGCGGCCGGGGTGGTCGACGAGGACGGCGCGATTCTCGAAACCGTCAAGGTGCCGACCCCGCCGACCCCCGAAGGGGTGGTCGACGCGATCGCGGCGGCGGTCCGTGACGTCAGCACGCAGCACACCGTCGAGGCCGTGGGTATCGGTGCCGCCGGATACGTCGACGACAAGCGTGCCACCGTGCTCTTCGCGCCCAACATCAACTGGCGCCACGAGCCGCTCAAGGACAAGGTCGAGCAGCGCGTCGGTCTCCCCGTCGTCGTCGAGAACGACGCGAACGCGGCCGCCTGGGGCGAGTACCGCTTCGGCGCCGGCCAGGGCCACGACGACGTCATCTGCATCACCCTGGGCACCGGGCTGGGCGGCGGCATCATCATCGGCAACAAGCTGCGCCGCGGCCGCTTCGGCGTCGCCGGCGAGTTCGGCCACATCCGCATGGTGCCGGACGGCCTGCTGTGCGGCTGCGGCAGCCAGGGGTGCTGGGAGCAGTACGCCTCCGGGCGGGCGCTGGTGCGCTACGCCAAGCAGCGCGCCGTGGCCCAGCCGGAGAACGCCGCCCTGCTGCTGTCGCTCGGCGACGGCACGCCGGACGGCATCGAGGGCCAGCACATCAGCGCCGCCGCCCGCGGCGGCGACAAGGTCGCGGTCGACTCCTTCCGCGAGCTCGCGCGCTGGGCCGGCGCCGGCCTCGCCGACCTGGCGTCGCTGTTCGACCCGTCCGCCTTCATCGTCGGCGGCGGCGTCTCCGACGAGGGCGAACTGGTGCTCGAACCCATCCGCAAGTCCTTCCGCCGCTGGCTCGTCGGCGGCCAGTACCGGCCGCACGCGCAGGTGCTCGCCGCCCAGCTCGGCGGAAAGGCCGGACTGGTGGGCGCGGCGGACCTGGCCCGCCAGGGCTGATCCCGGGTTTCGGTTTCGGGCGGGGGCGGTGCGGGGGAAGGCACACGGCGTGAGGGAAACCGCGCTGCCGGACCTGCCCGCCTCCCGTACGGAGCCCGACGGCTCCGCCGTCGTCCGGGTGCTGAGCTACAACGTCCGCTCGATGCGGGACGACCGGGAGGCGCTGGCCCGGGTCATCCGGGCCTGCGCCCCCGACCTCGCCCTCATCCAGGAGGCGCCGCGCTTCTTCCGCTGGCGCAAGGCCGCCGCCTGGCTCGCCCGCGAGTCGGGCCTGGTCACGGTCACCGGTGGCGCCACCGCCGCCGGCCCGCTGATCCTTTCCTCGCTGCGCCCGCACATCGAGCGGACCGAGGACGTGCTGCTGCCCCGCACCCCCGGCCTCCACCAGCGCGGCTTCGCGACCGCCGTCGTCCGGTTCGGCGCCGCCCGGCTCTCCGTGGTCAGCACCCACCTCAGCCTCGCCGCCCGCGAGCGCCACGCCCAGGCCGGGCTGCTCCTCGACCGCCTCGCCGCCATGGGCGAACCCCATGCCGTCGCCGGCGGCGACCTCAACGACCGCCCCGGCGGACGGGCCTTCCGCCGGCTGGCCGCCGAGCTCCAGGACTGCTGGGCCGTACAGCCGTGGGGCGCCGAACTGACCTCCACCCCCGACGCCCCCCACCAGCGCATCGACGCCGTCTTCGCCACCCCCGGCATCGAAGTCCTCGGCTGCGGCGTCCCCCTCGGCCTCCCCGGCATCACTCCGCGCGACCTGAGAGCGGCCACGGACCACCTCCCGGTCCTGGCCGCCCTCAGAGTGCCGCCCGCCCCCGGCCGGGCACAGGCCGTGTTTCAGAAGTAGCGCCGGCCGCCCGGAGGGCGGGTCCCGCGGCTCCCCCGGCTACCGCCGGGTGGGGGTGCCCCCAGCCGCCAGGCTGGGGGAGCGTCGCGGGACAGGCGGGACTTCTAAAACACGGCCCGGGGGGACCGGCGTCCCACTCGCGCAGGACGTCGCGTCGCGGCCACCAGGCGATGCCGAACAGCCACGGGCGGGCGTCGGCGTACCCGGTGTTGTACCGGTGCCGCTGCTGGAACGCTGTGGTGAACGTCTCCGCCATCAGGTCGTCCGGCGCCTCCGCGCCGAGCCTGCGCGCCGCGTAGCGGTGCACCGAACCGGCATGGCGGTCGAACAGCGCGGCGAACGCCTCGGGTTCGTCCGTACGGCACTCCGAAGTCCTGGGCTTTCACCGGTACTTCGCCGTTGGGCGGGATCGGGTTCCAGAGGCCGGTGAACGCGGCACGGCCCGCCCGGAGCGTTCCGGGCGGGCCGTGTGGCGGTGTTGTGCGTGCCCTGAGGCAAGAGGCCGGGGCGTCAGACCACCGCGCCGCCGTCCGGCAGGTCGTCGTCATCGTCGGAGCCGGGGCGCATCCGCGCGACCAGCGTGGCGAAGCCGCCGAGAAAGCCGCCGATGCCGACGGTCACGGCCCACCAGGGCAGCTCCTCCTGGAGCAGGATGAAGGCGAAGATCAGCGCGGGACCACCGAGCACGGCGAGCCACGCGAACCTGGTCGTGACGTCGGTCTCGGGCAGCGGCGGGGGCTCGGGGGGCTCGAAGTGGCCCTCGTCCTCCTCGGTGACCTCGTAGTCGCGGGGGCCGGTGATGACGGGGTGGATGACGATGCCGGTGAACGTCGGCGGGACCACTGCCGACGGCCCTTCCCGCTCCTCGCCGTCCGGGGCGCCGTCGTCCACGGATGTGCCGTCCGCCGGGGCGTCGCCGTCCGCGTCCGGCAGCCGGGGCAGGTCCTCCGCCGCGGGCCAGGAGCCGGTGCCGGGCTCCGGGTCGGTGTCGTACGCGGCGACCAACTCGGCCCAGGCGGCAGCCTCGTCGAGCGGGGGCTGCCCCTGCTCCTCGGGTTCAGCCACGTGCAGCGTCCTCCTTCGCGGCGGGGGCCGCGAGCCGCTGGACGAAGTCGTAGGACTCCTCGAAGATCTGCTGGGCGTCGTGGTCCAGGGTCGCCACGTGGTAGCTGCGCTCCAGGACCCGCTCGGTCACGTCGGTGGACGACACCCGGCTCAGCACGACCGCCGAGTTCGACGGGTGCACGACGTGGTCGACCCGGCTGTGCAGCAGCAGCAGCGGCTGGGTGACCTGCGGGAGGCCGGCGCGCACCAGCTTCCAGAAGCGGCTCAGCGAGTACACCGCGTGCAGCGGGGTGCGGGTGTAACCGACCTCCTCCGAGCCCTCCTTCGCGATGTCGCTGGCGATGCCGGGCACGGAGGGGACGAGATGCCGGATCACCGGCACGGCCTTGAGCTGGTGGCTGTCGGCCTTGACCGACGGGTTGACCAGGACGATGCCCCGGACCGAGTCACCGTGCTCGGCCGCCAGGTGCAGGGCCAGCGCGCCGCCCATCGACATACCGAAGACGAAGACCTGGGAGCAGCGCGCGGTGAGGGTGCGCAGCTCGCGGTCCACCTCGGCGTACCAGTCCTGCCAGCCGGTGAGCTGCATGTCCTGCCAGCGGGTGCCGTGCCCGGGAAGCAGCGGCAACGAGACCGTCAGGCCGCGCTCCGCGAGATGGTCGGCCCACGGCCGCAGCGATTGCGGCGTACCGGTGAAGCCGTGACAGAGCAGCACACCGATCTCACCGCCGTCGTGGCGGAAGGGCTCGGCTCCGGGCATGAGCGGCACCGTGTGTCTCCAGTTCATGAGTCCCGAGGGCGGGGGCACGCGAGGAATACCCAACAGTACGCGGACGCCCGGCACCGGGGGAGAGCACGGAGCGATCTGGCGTTAAGGTCTTTGGGTCAGACACAGGAGGTCGGGTTGTTGTACGGCGTGATGAAGGTCGCCATCGGTTCCCCGCTCAAGGCCGCGTTCCGGCCATGGGTGGAGGGGCTCGAAAACATCCCCGCGCAGGGGCCGGCGATCCTTGCGAGCAACCACCTGTCCTTCTCCGACTCGTTCTTCCTTCCGGCGGTGCTCGACCGGAAGGTCACCTTCATCGCCAAGGCCGAGTACTTCACCACGCCCGGCCTCAAGGGCAAGCTCACCGCCGCCTTCTTCAAGGGCGTCGGCCAGCTGCCCGTCGACCGCTCCGGGGCGCGCGGCGCCGGCGAGGCGGCGATCCGCAGCGGCATCAAGGTCATCGAGGCCGGTGAGCTCTTCGGCATCTACCCCGAGGGCACCCGCTCGCCCGACGGCCGCCTCTACCGGGGCAAGCCCGGCGGGCTGGCCCGCATCGCGCTGGCCACCGGGGCCCCGGTGATCCCGGTCGCGATGATCGACACCGAGAAGATCCAGCCGCCCGGCAAGGTCGTGCCCAAGCTGATGCGGCCGGGCATCCGGATCGGCGAACCGCTGGACTTCAGCCGCTATCACGGCATGGACGGCGACCGCTTCATCCTGCGCGCGGTGACCGACGAGGTCATGTACGAGATCATGAAACTGTCCGGCCAGGAGTACGAGGACATCTACGCGACCGCCGCCAAGCGGCAGATCGCCGAGGCGAGGAAGCAGCAGGCGGCCGCCGAGTCGTAGGCCTGCCCACAGGGGGAGAGACCGATGGGGGACCGGGTCGTCAGGATGTCCGTCGAGCAGCCGCTGTGGCGCGCGCTCACGGCCTACCGGCTGCTCACGCTGGCCTACGCGGTCGGGCTGTTCGGCATCGGCTGGGGCGAGGACGACTACCGGCGCCCCTGGCTGGGCGTCGGGTACCTGGCGGTGCTCGCCGGGTGGACGCTGCTCACCCTCGGCCGGGTCGGCTCGGCGCAGCGCTGCACCAAGCGGTTCCTGACCGCCGACATCACCCTCGCGCTCACCGGCATCCTGCTCACCCCGGCCGTCGCCACGCATCAGCGCATCCTGGACGGCGGCCCGACGCTGCCGTCGATATGGACCGCGGGCTCCGTGCTGGCGTTCGCCGTCAAGGGCGGCTGGCGGTGGGCGGCCGCCGCCTCGGCGCTGGTCGGAGTCGCCAACGTCCTGGAGCGCGGCGCGCTCTCCCGCGACACCGTGCACAACGTGCTGCTGGTGTGGATCGCCAGCATCGCCATCGGCTATGTCGTCGAGGTCGCCCGCACCAGTGAGCGCGTCCTGGCCCGCGCCCTGCGGATCGAGGCCGCCACGCGCGAACGCGAACGCCTCGCCCGCGACATCCACGACGGTGTCCTGCAGGTGCTGGCCATGGTCCAGCGCCGCGGCGCCGAGATCGGTGGCGAGGCGGCGGAGCTGGGCCGGCTGGCCGGCGGGCAGGAGGTCGCCCTGCGGGCCCTGGTGACCGGCCAGGCCACCCCGGCCGCGGGGGACCCCGACGAGGCCCGCGACGGCGCGGGCGACGGTTCCCCGGCGAAGCCCTCCGGGCCGGTCGACCTGCGCCCGCTGCTGACTTCCCTGGCCGCCGCCCGCGTCACCGTGTCGGCACCGGGTACTCCTGTCCTGGTGGGGACGTACGCCGCGACCGAGCTGGCCGCGGCGGTCGGCGCCGCGCTCGACAACGTACGCCTGCACGCCGGGGACAGCGCCCGGGCGTGGATCCTGCTGGAGGACGAACCGGACGCCGTTCTGGTCAGCGTCCGCGACGACGGACCCGGCATCCCCGAGGGCCGGCTCGCCGACGCGGAGAAGGAAGGGCGGCTCGGGGTCGCCCAGTCGATCCGAGGCCGTCTGCGTGATCTGGGCGGGACGGTGGAAGTCGTCTCGGTGCCGGGGCAGGGGGCAGAAGTGGAAATGAGGCTCACGAAATGACCGACGCAGCCGGCCTGGCCGACGTGTCCGACGCATCCGTCGCGGCGGTGCGCGTGATGGTGGTCGACGACCACCCCATGTGGCGCGACGCCGTCGCCCGCGACCTCGGGGAGGCCGGTTACGCGGTCGTCGCCACGGCGAGCGACGGCCCGGAGGCGGTGCGCCGCGCCAAGGCCGCGCTGCCGCAGGTCCTCGTCCTCGACCTGAACCTCCCCGGGCTGTCCGGGGTGCAGGTCTGCAAGGACGTCATCGGCGACAACCCGGCGCTCCGGGTCCTCGTGCTGTCCGCCAGCGGCGAGCACGCCGACGTCCTGGAGGCCGTCAAGTCCGGCGCCACGGGCTATCTGCTGAAGTCCGCCGGCCGTGAGGAACTCCTCGACGCCGTCCGCCGCACCGCCGTCGGCGACCCCGTCTTCACCCCCGGCCTGGCGGGCCTGGTCCTCGGCGAGTACCGCCGGCTCGCCTCCGACCCCGCCCCGGCCACCCCGCACGGCCCCCGGGCGCCCAGCCTCACCGAGCGCGAGACGGAGGTCCTCCGCCTCGTCGCGAAGGGCCTGAGCTACAAGCAGATCGCCGAGCGCCTGGTCATCTCGCACCGCACCGTCCAGAACCACGTCCAGAACACCCTGGGCAAACTCCAGCTCCACAACCGCGTCGAACTGGTCCGTTACGCCATCGAACGCGGCCTGGACGAGGGCTGACCCCGCCCCTCCGCGGGCACCCGGCGGGCACCCGCCGCGTGCCCGGACCGGCCGGCGCGGGTCACGGTTCGGTCCCGGTCGGGCACGGGCGTGCCACAAGGCGGCGGGGTACGCCGGACGGGTCATCCGGGGCTCGTACACTTCAAGCCGTGGACACGACCCTTCAGGACCCGCTCGTCGGGCAGACGCTCGACGGCCGCTACCGGGTGGAGACCCGGATCGCGGTCGGCGGTATGGCCACGGTGTACCGCGCCGTGGACACCCGGCTGGACCGTGTGCTGGCGCTGAAGGTGATGCATCCGGGGCTGGCCGCGGACAGCGGCTTCGTCCACCGGTTCATCCGGGAGGCCAAGGCCGTGGCCCGGCTCGCGCACCCGAACGTGGTCGGGGTCTTCGACCAGGGCACCGACGGCACCTACGTCTATCTGGCGATGGAGTACATCGCCGGCTGCACCCTGCGCGACGTGCTGCGCGAGCGCGGGGCGCTCCAGCCGCGGGCGGCCCTGGACATCCTGGAGCCCGTGCTGGCCGCCCTGGGAGCCGCGCACCGGGCCGGGCTGGTGCACCGGGACATGAAGCCGGAGAACGTGCTGATCGGCGACGACGGCCGGGTGAAGGTCGCCGACTTCGGCCTGGTCAGGGCGGTGGACACCAACACCACCTCGATCGGTGACGGCGTCCTGGGCACCGCGTCGTACATGGCGCCCGAGCAGATCGAGAGCGGCACCACCGACCCGCGTACCGATGTGTACGCCTGCGGGCTGGTGCTGTACGAGATGCTGACCGGCGCCAAGCCCTACGCCGCCGAGAACGCCGTGCAGGCGATCTACCGGCGCCTGAACGAGGACATCGCGCCGCCGTCCGCCGCCGTGCCCGGCCTCGCCCCCGAACTGGACCGGCTGGTGGCGAGCGCGGCGGCCCGGGACGCCGCGCGGCGCCCGGCCGACGCCGTGGGGCTGCTGGCGGCGGTGCACGCCGTCCGGCAGGCGCTCGGCCCCGAGCAGCTGGACGCGGTACCGCCGGCCGCGCTGCCGGTGGCGGCGGTGGGCGCGGAGGAGCCGACGACGGCCATCGCGCGCACCGCGCCGACCGACCCGACCGAGGCCCTGAACCGGACCGCCTTCCTGGCCACGCCGCCGCCCCCGCCACCGGCCCCCGGCCGTCGCCGGGGACCGGTCGCCGTGATCGCCGTCCTGCTGCTGATCCTCGGTCTGGCCGGCGGCGTCTGGTACGTCGCCGACGGCCAGTTCACCACCACCCCGGCCGTCCTGAACGAGACCCGGGCCACCGCCGAGCACGACCTGCGGGCCGAGGGGCTGAAGACCCGGGTCGTCAGCGGCTTCAGCGAGACCGTCGCCAAGGGCCGGGTGATCAGCACCGACCCCGGCCCCGGCAAGCGGGTCCGCGACCACGGCACCGTCACCGTCACCGTCTCCAAGGGCCCGGAGCGGGTACGCGTCCCGGACCTGGCCGGCAAGCCGCTGGCCACCGCCCGCAAGGAGCTCCGGCAGGCCGGGCTCACCCCGGGGAAGGTCACCCGCGCGTTCAGTGACGAGGAGGCCGCCGGCGACGTGATCGCCACCGACCCGGACCCCGGCAGCCGCCGCTCGAAGGGCACCACGGTCGCGCTGACCGTCAGCAAGGGGCAGCCGGTGGACGTACCGGACGTCGTGGGCGAGTCCGAGGACGAGGCACGGCAGGATCTGGAGGACGCCGGCCTGAAAGTGAAGGTCGCGGCCGGGACCGTCTACTCCGACGAGGCCGACGCCGGCGCCGTCGCCGCCCAGAAGCCCGGCCCGGACGACGCCGAGCCGGCCCGGGGCGACACCGTGACGCTCACCCTGTCCAAGGGCCCGCAGATGGTCGAGGTGCCGGACGTCGAGGGCAAGGACGCCGACGAGGCCAAGCAGATCCTCCAGGACGCCGGGTTCGACGTCCGCGTGATCCAGTACTTCTTCACCGGCAAGGTCACCAGCCAGTCCCCGGGCGCCGGCAAAGAGGCCGCCAAGGGCAGCACGATCACCCTGTGGGTGAGCTGACGTGACGGCCGCGCGCAACCCCGTCGGCGGGCACGTCCCCGTCGCCGGGGGCCTGGCCTCGGTCGGTCTGTCGTACGCGGCGGCCATGGGCGCCGAGACCGTGCAGGTCTTCGTCGCCAACCCGCGCGGCTGGGCGACCCCGCCCGGCAACCCCGCCCAGGACGAGGCCTTCCGCGAGGGCTGTGCCGACCGGGGCCTCCCGGCGTACGTCCACGCCCCCTACCTGATCAACTTCGGCTCGCACACGCAGGCCACGGTCGAGCGGTCCGTGGTGTCGCTGCGGCACTCGCTGCGCCGGGCCCGCGCCATCGGCGCCCTCGGCGTGGTGGTCCACACCGGCTCGGCGACCGGCGGCCGCCCCCGCGCGGTGGCCCTGGCCCAGGCCCGGGAGCACATGCTGCCGCTGCTGGACGAACTGACCCACGACGACGACCCCTGGCTGCTCCTCGAACCCACCGCCGGCCAGGGCTCCTCGCTGTGCTCGCTGGCCGAGGACCTCGGCCCGTACTTCGACGCCCTCGACCGGCACCCGAGGCTCGGCGTCTGCCTGGACACCTGCCACGCCTTCGCCGCCGGTCACGACATGGCGGCCCCCGGCGGCACCAAGCTGCTGCTGGACGAACTGGTGGCCACGGTGGGCGCCGGCCGGCTCCGGCTGGTGCACGCCAACGACTCCAAGGACGTCGTGGGCGCACACAAGGACCGTCACGAGAACATCGGCGCCGGCCACATCGGCGAGAACGCCTTCGCCGAGCTGCTCGCCCACCCCGCCACCGAGGGCGTCCCCCTGGTCATCGAGACCCCCGGCGGCCCCGAGGGCCACGCGGCCGACGTGGCCCGCCTCAAGTCACTGCGGGGCTGAGTCCGCCGGTCCGGCGATCGAGGACGAGCGCGGCCCGGGGCCGCGCGGCCGCACGCTACAGCTCGGGGCCCTCGCCGGGCTCCTCCTGGTAGGAGTAGCGCTGTTCGGCCCAGGGGTCGCCGATGTTGTGATAGCCGCGCTCCTCCCAGAAGCCGCGGCGGTCGGCGGTCATGTACTCGATGCCCCGGACCCACTTGGGGCCCTTCCAGGCGTACAGGTGCGGCACGATCAGGCGTACCGGGAAGCCGTGTTCGGCGGTGAGCGGTTCGCCGCCGCGGTGGGTGGCGAATATCGACTTGTCGTCGGCGAAGTCGTCGATCCGCAGATTCGAGCTGAAGCCGTACTCGGCCCACACCATGACATGGGTGACGCCGGACGCGGGCGGCGCCAGCTTCAGGACCGAGGAGGCGGCCACGCCGCCCCACTCCACGCCGAGCATGCTGAACTTCGTCACGCAGTGGAAGTCCCCGACGACGGTCGAGTACGGCAGCGCCGCGAACTCCTCGTGGTTCCAGCAGTGCTTGTCGCCGTCCGCCGTGGCGCCGAAGACCCGGAACTCCCAGCGGTCGGGCTTGAAGCGCGGCACAGGTCCGTAGTGGGTCACCGGCCAGCCGCGCTGGAGCCGCTGTCCGGGCGGAAGCCCCGCTGGCTCCCCCTCGCGGCGTTCGGACTGACCCATGACTCCATGGTGACAGACCGGATGCAGTGCTATCGACCAGGACCATCCCGAACGGGGACAACCCGGCCACCAGGACCGACGACGTGTACCAGGTCGTAAGCGTGTACTTACTGGATCGACCCGGCGCGCGGTGCCATGATGCGCCCAACTTGCCGAACCACCAGGAAGGACGGCGTCTGCCATGCAGGGCGACCCCGAGGTCATCGAGTTCTTGAACGAGCAGCTGACCGGCGAGCTGACCGCGATCAACCAGTACTTCCTGCACGCCAAGATGCAGGAGAACTTCGGCTGGACGAAGCTCGCGAAATACACCCGTCACGAGTCGTTCGACGAGATGAAGCACGCGGAGGTGCTCACCGACCGGATCCTTTTTCTGGACGGCCTGCCGAACTACCAGCGGCTCTTCCATGTCCGGGTGGGCCAGACGGTCACCGAGATGTTCAAGGCCGACCGCGAGGTCGAGGTCGAGGCCATCGACCGGCTCCGGCGCGGTATCGAGGTCATGCGGGCCAAGGGGGACATCACCTCGGCCAACATCTTCGAGTCGATCCTGGCCGACGAGGAGCACCACATCGACTATCTCGACACCCAGCTGGAACTGGTCGAGAAGCTCGGCGAGGCGCTCTACATCGCCCAGCTGATCGAGCAGCCGGAGAGCTGACCGCAGAGCTAGGCGGCTTCCGCCGAGACGGAGACCGAGGCCGGGACCGGCACCGAGGCCGGGGTGAAGGCCACCGCCGACGCCATGTCCGTCCGCGTGGCGAAGTCGGTGCCGCGGCCCAGCAGGGCCTGTATACGACGTACGCAGGAACCGCAGTCGGTGCCCGCCTTGCACGCCGAGGCGATCTGGCGGGGAGTGCAGCGCCCGGCGTCCGCATGCTGCTTGACCTGCTCTTCGGTGACGCCGAAGCACGAGCAGACGTACACGCGGTTCACCCCTTCTCCCGAGTCCGCCTCAAGTCGTCATGAGGTTAACCTAACCTTACCCGGCACTCGGATGGGTGAAAAGCGGAGAGGGGCACGGATCGTTGTGATCCGTGCCCCTCTCCGTCCGCCGGCGGGATCTCCGGAGCGAGGCCTAGCCCCGGTACATCTCCGCCACCAGGAACGCCAGGTCCAGCGACTGGCTGCGGTTGAGCCGCGGGTCGCAGGCCGTCTCGTAGCGCTGGTGCAGGTCGTCGACGAAGATCTCGTCGCCGCCGCCCACGCACTCCGTGACGTCGTCGCCGGTCAGCTCCACATGGATACCGCCCGGGTGGGTGCCCAGACCGTGGTGGACCTCGAAGAAGCCCTTGACCTCGTCCAGGACGTCGTCGAAGCGGCGCGTCTTGTGGCCCGAGGCCGCCTCGAAGGTGTTGCCGTGCATCGGGTCGGTCACCCACGCCACCTGGGCGCCGGAAGCGGTGACCTTCTCCACCAGGGTCGGCAGCTTGTCGCGGACCTTGTCCGCGCCCATCCGCACGATGAACGTCAACCGTCCGGGCTCCCGGTCGGGGTCCAGCCGGTCCACGTACGTCAGCGCCTCCTCCGGCGTCGTCGTGGGGCCGAGCTTGATGCCGATCGGGTTGCTGATCTTCGACGCGAACTCGATGTGCGCCCCGTCCAGCTGGCGGGTGCGCTCACCGATCCACACCATGTGGCCCGACACGTCGTACAGCTTCCCGGTCCGCGAGTCGGTGCGGGTCAGCGCCGACTCGTAGTCCAGCAGCAGCGCCTCGTGGGACGCGTAGAACTCGACCGTCCGGAACTCGGCGGGGTCGGTGCCGCAGGCCTTCATGAAGTTCAGCGCGTTGTCGATCTCCCGGGCCAGCGCCTCGTAGCGCTGCCCGGAGGGGCTGCTGCGCACGAAGTCCTGGTTCCAGGCGTGCACCTGGCGCAGGTCCGCGTAACCGCCGGTGGTGAAGGCACGCACCAGGTTCAGGGTCGCCGAAGAGGCGTTGTACATCCGCTTGAGCCGCTCCGGATCGGGGATCCGGGACGCCTCGGTGAACTCGAAGCCGTTGACCGAGTCACCCCGGTAGGTGGGGAGCGTCACCCCGCCCCGGGTCTCGGTCGGCTTGGAGCGCGGCTTGCTGTACTGGCCGGCGATCCGGCCGACCTTCACCACGGGCACGGAGGCCGCGTACGTGAGCACCGCGCCCATCTGCAGCAGGGTCTTCAGCTTGTTGCGGATCTGGTCCGCCGACACGCCGTCGAAGGCCTCGGCGCAGTCGCCGCCCTGGAGCAGGAACGCCTCACCCCGGGCCACGGCCCCCAGGCGGTCGCGCAACTGGTCGCACTCGCCCGCGAAGACAAGGGGCGGATACGCTTCGAGGTCGGCGATCACATCGCGCAGAGCCTCGGCATCCGGGTACTCGGGCTGCTGCGCCGCGGGCAGAGAGCGCCAGGTGTTGGCACTGGCGTGGGTTTCAGCGTTCACGGTCACAGATTCCACATTACGGGGTCGTGTCGACTGTTTTTCGCATCCGCCCAGTGGCTGAGACGGCTTTCCGGCCCTGGCCCGCCCCTACCGGCGCGTCGCGGCGCCGGATAGGGTCTGCGCCGTCGACAGGGACGCCTCGGCGCGGGGAGATGTCGTGATCTGGGCAGGACTGGCCGCTCTGGCCGTGGCAGCGGTCTGCGGATACCTCACGCATGCCGCGCACCGCCGGGCCCGTTCCATGGAAAGCACCGAGACACTGCCCGTACGGGACCTGCTGGCCCTGCACGCCGCCGCCGCGCAGGCCGCGGGCGAGGGCGCCTTCCGGTACCGCTGCGAGGTCACCGGCGTCACCCGCCCGCACCGGGACGGCGCGCTGAGGTCCGGGCTGGCCGGCGTGGAGTGCGTGTGGCACCGGCACCGGATCACCCGCAGGTACGAGGAGACGTACCGCGACAGCAGGGGCTACCGCAAGCGCAGGACCAGCACCGAGGTGCTGTCCGAGCACACCTCCACCACGGCGTTCCTGGTGGAGGACGGCACCGGCCGGGTGGCGATCCGACCGGCCGGCCACCGGGTCGTCGGCGCGGAGAAGGTGCTCGACCGCTTCGACCCGCCCACCGGCGGCGTGGACGGCAGCGGGGGCGGCGGGGACGGGGACGGCACGACGATCGGCTTCCGGCACGAGGAGTGGCTCGTCCGCCCCGGCAGCCCGTTCTACGTCCACGGCGAGGCCGCCGACGCCGACGGCCCGCCGGCGGTCGGGGCCCCGGCCGGGGGCGGGGTGTTCCTGATGTCGGTGAAGTCCGAGCGGGAGCTGCTGCGGGACGAGAACCGCAACGTCCTGGGCTTCGGGGCGGCCGCGGGCGTGGCGGCCGTCGCCGGGATGGTCTTCGCCGTACTCGCCGCGGTCCGCTGACCGTACGGGCCTTCGGGCGCGGCCGTGTCGGCTCCGATCCGATCCGGACGTGCGCTAGTGTCCTCGCCATGTACGCGCCGCAGCTCAACATGAACTGGTGGTGGACCGCTCATCCGGCGGCCCACCCATCGCGCGCGTAACGACAGTCTCGCGAAGGCCGCCCCAGGGGCGGCCTTCGGCGTTTCCGCAGCCGGCCGCTCCCTCCCGCTCACACCGGAAGGAACCGCCGTGCAGCAGCACCACCCGCTCATCGAGCGTCTGCTCTCTCCCACCGCCCCGCCCTTCGCCCTGCTCCGCCGCCGTACGCCCGGCCGGGACGCGGACACCGTCGAGGTGCTGACCGGCCCGGTGACCACCGCCGAACGGCTGGCCGACCTCCCGCTGCCGGCCGATCCCGGCCTGCCCGTGCTGGCGCTGGTCCCGTTCCGGCAGATCGCCGAGCGCGGCTTCGACGTACGGGACGACGGCACGCCTCTGGCGGTGCTGCGGGCGGAGGAGGCGCACGAGCTGCCACTGGCCGAGGCGCTGGCCGCGCTGCCCGTGCACGACGTCCAGGTCACCAGCGGCGGCTTCGACATCGACGCCGACGCCTACGCCGACATCGTCGGGCGGGTCATCGAGGACGAGATCGGCCGGGGCGAGGGCGCCAACTTCGTGATCCGGCGGACCTTCAGGGCCCGGATCCCGGACTTCGGGGCGGCGGACGCCCTGGCCCTGTTCCGGCGGCTGCTCAGCGGCGAACGCGGTGCCTACTGGACGTATGTGGTGCACACCCCCGACCGCACCCTGGTCGGCGCCAGCCCCGAGGTGCACGTCCGGGTCTCCGGCGGCACGGTCGTGATGAACCCGATCAGCGGCACCTACCGCTACCCCTCCACCGGCCCCGACGCCGACGGGCTGCTGGCCTTCCTCGGCGACGCCAAGGAGGTGGAGGAGCTGACCATGGTGGTCGACGAGGAACTGAAGATGATGTCCGCGGTCTGCCCGCGGGGCGGCGTCGTGGTCGGACCCCGCCTCAAGGAGATGGCGCACCTGGCGCACACCGAGTACGAGCTGCGCGGCCGCAGCACCATGGACGTACGGGACGTGCTGCGCGAGACGATGTTCGCCGCGACCGTCACCGGCTCGCCCGTGCAGAACGCCTGCCGGGTCATCGAGCGCCACGAGCCCGGGGGCCGGGGCTACTACGGCGGCGCCCTGGCGCTGATCGGCCGTGACGAGGGCGGTGCGCAGACCCTGGACTCGCCGATCCTGATCCGTACCGCCGACATCGCGCCCGACGGGCGGCTCAAGGTGCCGGTGGGGGCCACGCTGGTACGTCACTCCAACCCGTACGCCGAAGTCGCCGAGACCCGGGCCAAGGCCGCCGGGGTGCTCAGCGCGCTCGGCGTGGTGCCGGCGCCGGTACGGCACGAGGCGGGCCCCCGCCCGCGGCTGGCCGACGACCCCCGGGTGCGGGCCGCCCTGGACGCGCGGCGGGCCGGCCTCGCGCCGTTCTGGCTGCGGATGCAGACCGAGGAGTCCCGGCCGGCGGCCGGCGGCGGCCATGCCCTGGTGGTCGACGGCGAGGACACCTTCACCGCGATGCTGGGGCACGTCCTGCGCTCCTGCGGCTACGACGTGACCGTCCGCCGCTACGACGAGCCGGGGCTGCGCGAGGCCGCCCTCGCGCACGAGGGCCCCGTCGTCCTCGGTCCCGGCCCGGGCAACCCCGCCGACACCACCGACCCGAAGATGCGCTTCCTGCGCACGCTCACCGCCGACCTCGTGAAGCGGCACGCGCACGGGCTGCTCGGGGTGTGCCTCGGCCAGGAGCTGATCGCGGCCGAGCTGGGCATGGAGATCGTGCGCAAGGAGGAGCCGTTCCAGGGCGCCCAGAAGGGCATCGACTTCTTCGGGCGGCCCGAGACCGTCGGCTTCTACAACTCCTTCACCGCGCGCGCCGACGACGGCACCGCCGAGGAGCTGGCCGCGCGCCATGTCGAGCTGAGCCGTGACCCGGCCACCGGCGACGTCCACGCCATGCGCGGGCCGGGCTTCGCCGGTGTCCAGTTCCACCCGGAGTCGGTCCTGACCCTGGACGGCACCCGGATCGTGGCCGAGCTGCTGGGCGGGGTGCTCACGCCGTCTCGCTGAAGGCGGAGGCGTCCAGGGCGGGCCGCTCGCGCAGCACCGGGCCGATCAGCATCATCACCGACGCCAGCATCTCGTACTCACAGGCCGTCCCGTCGATGACGAGATCGGCCAGGGCCCGGGAGGGGGCGACATGCGAGGCATGCCGTTCCCTCCCGGTCTCCAGGTAGTTCAGCAGCGACACCCGGGGGTCCTGCCGCTGCACCTCGATCTTGCGGAGGATCTTGCGCGCCAGCCGTACGTCGTCGGGGGTGTCCACGTACACCCGCCAGGTCGCGCGGGCGGCGACCGAGCGGATCGTCAGCGCGAACAGGCCCTCGACCACGACCAGCCGTACGCCGGGCCGGGCGCGGGCGGCGTCGATCGCCGCCCCGGCCGCGGCCTCGTCGATCGATCCGGGATGGTTCCAGTCCAGGACCGGATAGCCGTTGGCACTGACCGTCCACACGCCGCGCAGCGGATCCTGCGCGGGCACGTAGAAGTCGTCGAGATGGACCAGTGCGATGGTCTCGGGGTGCTGCAGCGCCAGCGCTTCGGCAAGGGTGGACTTGCCGGATGCGGTGCCGCCTGCGACCGCCAGTACACCCGTCATCCGGGCGCTCCTCAGCTGCTCAAGGGGGGATTACGAAGCGGCCGGACAAGCCGGGTGGAGGGAATGTACGGCCGCCTGATCTCCGATGGCAAGCAGGGAAAGCTGTGAGGTCGCCGGGGAAACGATGTGTTTACCGAAGGGGTTACCCGAAGAAGACGCCGGCCTCGGCGTAGAGCTTGGGATCGACCGTTTTGATATGGGATGTCGCGGCGGCCAGCGGCACCCGTACGATGTCCGTCCCGCGCAGCGCGACCATCTTCCCGAAGTCCCGGTCGCGCACCGCCTCGATGGCGTGCAGCCCGAAGCGGGTGGCAAGCCAGCGGTCGAAGGCGCTGGGTGTGCCGCCGCGCTGCACATGGCCCAGGACGGTGGTCCTGGCCTCCTTGCCGGTGCGCTTCTCGATCTCCTTCGCCAGCCATTCGCCGACCCCGGACAGCCGTACATGGCCGAACGAGTCGAGGGTGCCGTCCTTGAGGACCGCCTCGCCGTCCTTGGGCATCGCGCCCTCGGCGACCACCACGATGGGCGCGTAACGGATCTTGAAGCGGCTCTCGACCCAGGCGCAGACCTGGTCGACGTCGAAGCGCTGCTCGGGGATGAGGATGACGTTGGCGCCGCCGGCCAGCCCGGAGTGCAGGGCGATCCAGCCGGCGTGCCGGCCCATCACCTCGACGACCAGGACGCGCATGTGCGACTCGGCGGTGGTGTGGAGACGGTCGATGGCCTCCGTCGCGATGTTGACGGCGGTGTCGAAACCGAAGGTGTAGTCGGTGGCGGCCAGGTCGTTGTCGATGGTCTTGGGGACGCCGACGCAGGCGATGCCGTACTCGTCGGCCAGTGTGGTCGCCACGCCGAGGGTGTCCTCGCCGCCGATCACGACCAGCGCCTCCACCTCGTACTTGGCGAGGTTGTCCTTGACCCGCCGGATGCCGTTCTCCGCCTTGAGCGGGTTGGTGCGGGACGACCCGAGGATGGTGCCGCCGCGCGGCAGGATGCCGCGCACCGCCGGGATGTCCAGCGGCACCGTGTCCCCTTCGAGCGGGCCGCGCCAGCCGTCCCTGAAGCCGATGAAGTCGTAGCCGTACTCCTGCGCACCCTTGCGGACGATGCCGCGGATGACCGCATTGAGCCCGGGGCAGTCACCGCCGCCGGTCAGTACTCCGACCCGCATGGATCTCTCCCTTTTGTCGACGCTGACAAGGTTGACGATGCGGCAACGCTAGCGTGATCCGCGTCACACCAGGGAGGGGCGGTCGGGTGAATCGGCCGGGATCATGGGGCGGTTGGGCTACGGCCGGGCGGTGATTTCACCCGTACGGGGGGAGAACGCGGGGGCCTCCGGGTCGAAGGCCGCGACCCCCTCCACCGGCGACGACGCCTGCGCGTAGAGCCGCCTCGGGATACGGCCCGCCCGGTACGCCAGCCGGCCGGCCTCCACGGCGTGCCGCATCGCGCCCGCCATCAGCACCGGCTCCTGGGCGCGGGTCACGGCCGAGGCCAGCATCACGGCCGCGCACCCCAGTTCCATGGCCAGGGCCACGTCGGAGGCTGTGCCGGCACCGGCGTCCAGGATCACCGGGACGGACGCGCGCTCGACGATGAGCTGGAAGTTGTGCGGGTTGCGGATGCCCAGCCCGGAGCCGATGGGCGAGCCCAGCGGCATGATCGCGGCGCAGCCGGCGTCCTCCAGCCGGCGCGCCACGACCGGGTCGTCGTTGGTGTACGGCAGGACGGTGAAGCCGTCGTCCACCAGGATCTCGGCGGCGTCGAGGAGTTCGACGGTGTCGGGCAGCAGGGTCCGCTCGTCGGCGACCACTTCGAGCTTCACCCAGTCCGTGCCGAGGGCCTCACGGGCCAGCCGGGCGGTCAGCACGGCCTCGCCGGCGGTGAAACAGCCGGCGGTGTTGGGGAGCACCCGGATGCCGTGCCCGGCCAGCAGCGACAGCACCGACCCCTTCACCGTCGGGTCCAGGCGCCGCATGGCGACGGTGGTCAGTTCGGTGCCGGAGGCGAGCAGCGCCTGCTCCATGACCTCCAGGCTGGGCGCGCCGCCGGTGCCCATGATCAGGCGGGAGCCGAAGGCGCTGCCGCCGATCGTCAGCGGATCGTCTGCCATGGCGGCGGATCAGCCTCCCTGGACCGCGGTCAGGACCTCGACCCGGTCCCCGTCGTGGAGTGCGGTGGCCGGCCACTGGCCGCGCGGCACCACGGTCTCGTTGAGCGCGGCGGCCACCCCGGAGCGCGCGGCGGTCAGGGTCGCCACCAGCCGGTCCAGGGTGAGTCCGGTGTCCGGAAGCTCGCGGGCCTCGCCGTTCACGGAGATCACGTGCGTCATGCGGGCTGTTCCTGTTCCTGTCGGGTGGCCTGCCGGGTGAGGAAGCGGGCCGGGGAGAAGTGCCGTGCCAGCGGCGGGACTTCGCCGCCGGTCAGCAGCTCGGCCATGATGTCGCCGGTGACCGGCGTGAGCAGCACGCCGTTGCGGTGGTGGCCGGTGGCCAGCATCAGCCCGGGCAGTCCGCTCGGGCCCAGCATCGGCGCGTTGTCCGGGGACCCCGGGCGCAGCCCCGCCAGCGTCTCGGTCAGCGGCAGTTCGGTGATGCCCGGCACCAGCTCATGGGCGTCACGCAGCAGTTCGTACACCCCGCCCGCGGTCACCGTCGTGTCCCAGCCCAGCTCCTCACTGGTCGCGCCCACCACCAGCTCACCGTTCTCGCGCGGCACCAGGTAGACATGGCCGCCGCGCACCACCGCCCGTACGGTGCGTGACAGGAACGGCGCGTGCGCCGCCGGGATCCGCAGTCGCAGCACCTGGCCCTTGACCGGGCGCACCGGCGGCAGCAGTTCCGGGGGCACCCCCGCCACGGTGCCGCTCAGGCTCCCCGCGGCCAGCACGGTCTGCCCGGCCTCCAGCCGGGTCCCGTCGCGCAGCCCGACGCCGCGCGCCCGGCCCGCCCCGACCTCGACCCGGGCCACCTCCGAGCGGTGGACGGCGACGCCCGCCCCCTCGGCCGCCCGCAGCAGCGCCTCGGCCAGCCTGCGCGGATCGATCTGGTGGTCGCCGTCCACCCGCAGCCCGCCCCGCACCCCCGGTGCCAGCATCGGCTCCAGACGGCGGCACTCCCGGCCGCTCAGCCACTGCGACTCCAGCCCCAGACGGCTCTGGAAGGCGTGCAGTTCGCGCAGCTGCGCCCGGTCGTCGGCGTCCAGCGCCACCGCGAGCGTGCCGCAGCGCCGGTAGCCCAGGTCCATCCCCGTCGCCTCGCCCAGCTCGGCCGCGAAGTGCGCGTAGCGGGCCGCCGAGGCGAGGTTGAGTTCGAGCAGCGTCTGCTCGCCGTACTGCAGTTCGGTGACCGCCGCCAGCATCCCGGCCGCCACCCGCGCCGCCCCGCCGCCGGGGCGCGGGTCGGCCACCGCCGTGCTCAGGCCGCGCTGGGCCGCCCGCCAGGCGGTCACGAGCCCGATGATCCCGCCGCCGACCACCACGACGTCATACCGATGCGTGGGCATCCTGCTCCCTTCGCCGGCATGACCCGGATCAGGTTCGTACGGTCGGCGGCCGGCCAGCCGCCCTCTCAGCCCGGTCCGCCCGGACTCCCGCGAGTGCGTTTGCCCCGCCACCCTAGTACGGCGCCGCCGACGCTTCGAGCCCCCGGGTCGGTCCCGGCGCTACGGTGATCCCGTGAGCAGCCGCACAGCACAGCGCGCCCTTGTCGTCGGGGCCGGAATGGCCGGGGTCCAGACCGCGGTGTCCCTGCGGGAGGAGGGCTGGACGGGCGGGATCACCCTGCTCGGCGAGGAGCCGCACGCGCCCTACGACCGGCCACCGCTGTCGAAGGCGGTCCTGCTGGGGGCCGCCGCGGCCGAAGGGGCCTCGTTCGACGTCGACTTCGCCGCACTCGACGTGGAACTGCTGCTCGGCCGCCGGGTACGTGCCCTGGACCCGGTCGGCCGTCAGGTCACCACCGACGAGGGCCCGGTGCCGTACGACCGGCTGGTGATCGCGACCGGGGCGGCCCCGGTACGGATGCCCGGCCCGGCCGCCGGCCAGTACCTGCTGCGCACGCTGGACGACGCGCTCGCGCTGCGCGCCGTCCTGGACGCCCGGCAGGACGTGGTGGTGGTCGGCGCGGGCTGGATCGGCGCCGAGTTCGCGACGGCGGCCCGGCAGGCGGGCTGCGCGGTCACCGTGGTGGAGGCGGCGGACCGGCCGCTGGCGGGCGTGCTGCCGGGCGAGATCGGCGATCGGATGCGGCACTGGTACGCGGAGGCGGGCGTGGAGCTGCGTACGGGCGCCGGCGTCGCCGAAGTGCGGCCGGGGGAGGTCCTGCTGGCCGACGGGACCCGGCTGCCGGCCGCGGCCGTCGTGGTGGGCGTGGGCGCCCGCCCGGCCACGGACTGGCTGGCCGGCTCGGGGGTGGCGCTGGACCCGGGCGACCGTTCGGTGCTGGCGGACGACCGGCTGCGCACCTCCGTCCCGGACGTGTACGCGGTCGGGGACTGCGTGTCCTTCCCCTCCGCCCGCTACCGGCGGCGGCTGCTGATCCACCACTGGGACAACGCCCTTCAGGGCCCCCGGGTGGCCGCCGCGAACCTGCTCGACGGCGACGCGCGCTACGACCCGGTGCCGTACTTCTGGTCCGAGCAGTTCGGCCGCTTCCTGCAGTACGCCGGGCACCACGCGGGCGCCGGCACCATGCTGCTGCGCGGTGACCCGGACGGCCCGGCCTGGTCGGTCTGCTGGCTGCGAGACGGCGTTCTCACCGCCCTGCTGACCGTCGGCCGGCCCCGGGACCTGGCCCAGGGCCGCAAGCTCATCGAGCGCGGCGTCCGACTGGACCACAAGCTGGCGGCCGACCCGGCGGTACCGCTGAAGACGGCCGTTCTCTAGGCGATGCGGTATCCGACTGTCGGTCCGGGATGGCAGGCTTGTCCACGTGACCGAGATCGATGCAAAGTTTGACTCCCTCGTACCGTCCTGGCTGACCCTTCCCGATGTCGCCGAGCGCCTCGGCCTGGAGGTGACCCGGATCCGGCCGCTGATCAAGGAAGGCCAGCTGATCGCGGTGCGCCGCGGTGAGAACCGGGTCCTGATGGTTCCGGCCGACTTCATCGGCGACGGAAAGATCGTGAAGGGCCTCGCCGGCACGCTGACCCTGCTCAAGGACGACGGGTTCAGCGACGAAGAGGCCCTGGAGTGGCTGTTCACCCCCGACCCCAGCCTGCCCGGCACCCCGGCGCAGGCCCTGCGCGAGAACCGAGGCACCGAGGTCAAGCGCCGGGCCCAGGCGCTCGCCGTATGAGCGCCGTCGCGCAGCTCGCCGACGCCCGGCTCTACCTGTGCACCGACGCCCGCCGCCGCCAGGGCGACCTGGCGGCCTTCGCGGACGCGGTGCTCTCCTCAGGTGTGGACGTCATCCAGCTGCGCGACAAGGGCATCGAGGCCCGCGAGGAGCTGGAGCACCTCGCGGCCCTGGCCGACGCCTGCGCGAGGCACGGCAAGTTGCTCGCGGTCAACGACCGGGCGGACGTCGCCCACGCGGCCGGCGCGGACGTACTGCACCTGGGGCAGGGCGACCTGCCGGTGCCGGCCGCCCGCGCGATCCTCGGCGGCTCCTCCGACCAGGTGCTGGTGGGACGGTCCTGCCACACCCGGTCCGAGGTGGCCGCGGCCGCCGTGGAGCCCGGTGCGGACTACTTCTGCGCCGGGCCGGTCTGGCCGACCCCGACCAAGCCGGGGCGCCCCGCCCCGGGCCTGGACCTGGTCCGGTACGCCGCCTCCCTGGGCACCGGCCGCCCGTGGTTCGCGATCGGCGGCATCGACCTGGCCGACCTGGACGAGGTGCTGGACGCCGGGGCCCGGCGGATCGTGGTGGTCCGGGCCCTGACCGAGGCGGCGGATCCGGCGGCGGTGGCGGCCGAGCTGGCGAAGCGGGTCCGCGAGCGTGCATAGGATGGGACGGCCGTCCCAAGGCGTGGACAAAATGTCGCCATCGGTTGGGACTGCCCACCAGCCCGGTTAGCCTGAAGCGCATGGCCCTTGGCACAGCATCCACCAGGACCGATCGTGCGGTCACCATCCGTGAGCTGCTCGCCTCCGGCCAGCGGTCGTACTCCTTCGAGTTCATGGCGCCCCGCACCGACAAGGGTGAACGCACCCTGTGGAACGCCATCCGCCGGATCGAGGCGGTGGGCCCGACCTTCGTCTCCGTGACCTACGGGGCGGGCGGCAAGTCCCGCGAGGGTACGGTGCGGGCCACCGAACGGATCGTCTCCGACACCACGCTGACCCCGGTCGCCCATCTGACGGCCGTCAACCACTCCGTCGCCGAGCTGCGCAACATCATCGGCCAGTACGCCGACGCCGGAATCCGTAATGTGCTCGCGGTGCGCGGCGACCCGCCGGACGACCCGATGGGGGAGTGGGTCCCGCACCCCAGCGGGGTCCACTACGCCGCCGACCTGGTGCGGCTGATCAAGGAGTCCGGCGACTTCTGCGTGGGGGTGGCCGCTTTCACCGAGATGCACCCGCGCTCGACCGACTGGGAAAGTGACACCCGTCACTTTGTCGACAAGTGCCGGGCCGGTGCGGACTACGCCATCACCCAGATGTTCTTCCGCGCCGAGGACTATCTGCGACTGCGTGAGCGGGTCGACGCCGCAGGCTGCGTCACTCCGATCATCCCCGAGATCATGCCCGTGACCAACGTGCGGCAGATCGAGCGCTTCGCACAGCTGGGGAACGCGCCTTTCCCCCCGGAGCTCGCGGACCGTATCCTCGCCGTCAAGGACGATCCGGCCGCGGTGCGGGCGATCGGGGTCGAATACGCGACCGAGATGTGCCGTCGGCTCATGGCCGAGGAGATCCCGGGACTGCACTTCATTACCCTGAATCACTCCACGGCGTCACTGGAAATCTACGAGAATCTGGGACTGCACCAGAGGGCCTAGGTCCTGAAGAGGTCATGAGGGGCGGGGCCGCCGCCCGTCGGGGCCACCGACGGTGAACGGTGAGGAAGTGCGGCATGGGCTACACGGTGCTCTACATCGCGTTCGGCGTGGTCGCGCTGTGGCTGCTGGGCGAGGTGCTGCTCCAGTACAAGGCGCGGCTGCGCTGGCGGCTGCTGGCCTTCGCCGGCTTCCTCGGTGTGGTCTTCGGCGTCTACCTCCCCGCGGTGGTGGTCATCGGCGTCGGCGCCGTCGCGTTCGCGACCGGCCAGACCTTCGTCACCCTCTCCTACCGCAAGGGCTTCGCCGAGGGCTGGGCCATCAAGGGCCGGCGACCCGACGCGGCTCCGCCGGCCGAGGAGGCCGAGGAGGCGGAGCCGACGGGCCGGGCCGCCGCCCGCCGCCGCCGCAAGGGCGGTGCCCGTGAGCAGGACGCCGCCCCCGCCGGCTACGACGAGCCGATGTCCGCCGGGCCCGTGGAGACCGCGGCCGAGCAGACCGCCGCCTACGGAAGCTTCGACTCCGGGCAGATCTACCAGCCGACGCCCATGCACGACGACAGCGGCGAACTCCCGCTCTACGACGGCCAGTCCTCCTACACCCCCGACCCGTACACCAGCGGCGGCTACGAGGGCTACGGCGCCCAGGGGTACGGCAGCGACTGGTCCGCCGAGCAGCAGCCCGCCGCGGCCTCCTACGGCCAGGGACAGGGACAGGACCAGGGACAGGACCAGCAGCAGCAGTACGGCGGCTGGGACGCCTCGCAGCAGACCTACGGCTACGACCCGGCCGCCTACGCCGACCCGTACGCCCCCCAGAACGGCCAGCCCCCTCAGAACGGCCAGAACGGCCAGTACGGCTACGACACGCCCGCCGGTGGCGTCTGGGTCCCCCAGCAGCCGGGGAACGAGCCCGACGGCACTCAGCAGCAGCAGCCCTGGATCCCCCCGCAGCAGCAGCCCCAGCAGCAGCCGGACCAGCCGCAGTACGCCGACCCGTACGACCCGTACCGCTTCTGACCGCGACCGTGCACCGGGGCGCGCGGCCACCGGACGGACCCGGTGCACCATCGCGGGCGCCGCGTCAGGCACCGCGCTAGCGGCTGCCGCCCGGGCCACCCGCGACGAGGTCGGCGACGATCGCGCCGGACATGCCGGTGTGGGCGAGGCCGCCGCCCGGGTGCGCCCGGCCGCCGACGCGGTAGAGGCCGGGCAGCGGGGTGCGGTTGGGCGGCAGCAGGAAGGCGCCGCCGGCGCCCGCGAGGGCAGGCCGGGCCAGGGCGTCGCCGGTGCTGTGGACATGCCGCCAGAGCAGCCGTTCCGGCAGCCGCAGAGCGGGCAGGGCCGCCGCGGCCGAGGCCTGGACCCGGTCGGCGAGGCTCTCCGCCCCGCCGGTGGCCCCCGGGGGCACGTTCACCGTCAGGGTGACCGCCTCGTGCCCGTCGTCCGGCCGTACCGTGGCGTCGTCGGGCCGCAGCACGGTCACCGCGAGCCCGTCCCCGCCGTGGACCACCGTGCGGTGGGCGGTACCGTCCGGGCGGCCGCCGCGCAGGGCCAGCAGCACGGCGAAGTGCCGGGCGCCGCCCGCCGGTCCGCCCGCCGGTCCGGCGACCGGACCCTCGGCCGGCCCGCCCGCCGCGGTGGCGATGCCGGGCGCCCCCGCGATCACCACGTCCGCGTCCTCCCGTGTGCCGTCGGCCAGTTCGACGCCCGCCGCGCGCCCCGCCTTCTCCACCACCGCGACGGCCTCCGCCCCGAAGCGGAAGGTCACGCCCCGCGCCACGCAGCGCTCGTACACCGCCTCCGCCAGCGCGCGCATGCCGCCGCGGACGTACCAGGTGCCGAAGGTGTGCTCCATGTACGGCAGGACGGCCGCGCTCGCCGGCGCGCTGGCCGGATCGAAGCCGTAGGCCGCCGCGTGGTGCTCCAGCATCGCGATCAGCCGCGGCTCGCCCAGCTCACGGGCGGCGACCTCGGCCAGGGTGGGCGTGCCGCGCCGGAGGAGCCCGCGCCGCACCGGCGGGGCCGGATACGGGTCCCGGAACACCGCGGCGGGGCCGGTGGGGCCGGTGGGAAGGGTGTCCTCCAGCAGCGGCCGGCGGGTGGCCTCCCAGACCTCCCGGGCGCGGCCGAGCAGTTCGGCCCAGCGCTCGCCGGCGCCCGGCCCGATCGCCGCGTCCAGGGCGGCGACGACACCGGCCCGCGAGGCGTTCGGCAGCGAGACCGCCGTGCCGTCGGCGAAGACATGCCGGACGGCCGGGTCGACCTGGACCAGGCCGACGAGGCTCTCCAGGGGCTCCTTGCCGGTCTTGACGAACAGGTCGCGGTAGACGGCCGGCAGATGCAGCAGCCCGGGCCCGGTGTCGAAGACGAAGCCGTCCCGCTCGTACCGCCCGACGCCGCCCCCGTAGGACGCCGAGCGCTCGTAGACCGTCACGCGGTGGCCGCCGGTGCCGAGCCGGGCCGCCGCCGCCAGGGCGCCCATACCCGCGCCGATCACCGCGATACGTGCCATGCCCGGGACTCTATACGGGGGCCTGCTGCCGCTGCCGCCGGGCTTCCCGGCGGGCCGTCCAGCGCCGCCAGTAGCGGCGGATCCGGGACATTATGAAGATCACCGTCAGCACGCCGAGCACCAGCGCGGTGCCCGCGACGATCGCGGCCGGGAGGGGGTGGAAGAGGGCGAGGACGATGATCCCCGAGACGCCGAGGTCCTCGGCGACACTGACGATGATGTTGCTGGCCGGCTCGGGGGAGGTGTTGACACCCATCCGCACCCCGGCCTTGACCAGATGGCTGGCCAGTGCCGTTGTCCCGCCGACGGCGGCCGCCGCGAGCTGCGGCAGCGAGCCGTCGTGCCCGGCCAGGAGCGCGGCCACCACACCGCCCGCGATCGGGCGGATCACGGTGTGGACGACGTCCCAGGCGGTGTCCACGTACGGGATCTTGTCGGCGACCGCCTCGACCAGGAACAGCACCCCGGCGACGACCAGCACATCCGGCCGCTCCAGCGCGGCGGGCACCTCGTCGCTGACGCCGGTGGCACCCATCAGGCCGAGCAGAAGGACGACGGCGTAGGCGTTGATCCCGCTCGCCCAGCCGCTGGTGAAAACGAGCGGAAGAACCGACATGAGCGAACCGTACCGGCTCTGAGTACGTGTACCTACAGGCGCGGTTGAGTACGGGTACGGATGGGCGTCGACCCGCGTGGACGCCAGGGTGGAGGCACGGAAGGGACGCGGCGCCGCACCGCCGGCACGGGGCGGCGGAACGGTGTGGCACCCCTTCCGCGCACGGGGGAACGGGGGGTGGCGCCGTCCCGGTACGGCCCGACGGGGGATCGGCCCGTACCGGGGCGGCGCGCGGCCTCCGGCCGGGGTCCGCTACGCGCGGGCCCGGCCGGCCACCCGCCCCTGAAGCAGCCGCGAGAGCGCCGCGTGGACGTCGTCGATGCTGCGCTCGGGCTGGAAGGACAGCCAGTCCAGGGCGGCCACCAGCACCATCCCGAAGAGCGCGGCCGCCGTGAGCTGGACGTCGATCTCGTCGCTCAGCTCGTCCGCCTCCACCGCGTCGCGCAGCGCCTGCTCCACGACCGCGATGGCCTCCTTGCGCACCACCATGAGCGTGTCCTGCCAGGCCCGGTTGGTGCGCCACAGTTCGGCGACGTACAGCTGGGTGAAGGACGGATAGCGGGCGATGAAGACCAGTCCTGCGCGGATCATCGCGTCGATCCCGTCGACCTTGCTGCCGCCGCGCGCGGCGACGCCGTCGGCGGCCTCGCGCAGCGAGGCGGTGAGCAGGCCCACGCCGTGCCGCAGCAGCTGCTCGAAGAGCTCGTTCTTGCTGGCGAAGTTGTAGTAGACCGTGCCCTTCGCCACCCCGGCCCGTTCGGCGATCTCGTCCACGGTGGTCGCGGAGAAGCCCTGCTCGGCTATGAGGGTGACCGCGGCCTCGTAGAGCTTCTGCCGGGTGGCCTGACGTCGTTCGCTCTTCATGCGTCCGATTCTCCCTGCCGGGGGCGCCGCGGGCTCACAGGGACAGCTCGGGATGCAGCCGGTCCAGCGTCCAGACCTGCTTGCGGCGCGCCGACCACGCGGTGAGGGTAAGGGCGCCCGCTGTGAATACGCCCAGAACCAGACAGGCCCGCCACACCGGCCACAGGCCGCCGCCGGTGATCAGGTGCCGCAGTCCCTCGACGACGTACGTCATGGGCAGCAGCGGGTGCAGGACGTTGAAGAACGCCGGGCTGGTCTGCACCGGGTAGGTGCCGCCCGCCGAGGTGAGCTGGAGCATCAGCAGCGCCAGCACCAGCACCCGGCCGGCCGGGCCGAAGCGGGCGTTGAGCCACTGCACGATGGCCGAGAAGCAGGCTGTGACCAGAACCAGGAAGCCGACCGTGCCGGCCGCCCTGGTCAGCTGGAGCCCGATCGCCCAGTGCAGTACGGCCAGCAGCGCCAGGGACTGCCCGACGCCGATGGCCAGGACCGGCAGCCAGCCCGCGAGCGCCGTCCGCCAGGCCGGCGCCCCGATGGCCAGGGCGCGCCGGCTGAGCGGCTGGAGCAGCATGTAGGCGACCATCGCGCCGACCCAGAGCGAGAGCGGGATGAAGTACGGGGCGAAGCCGGTGCCGTAGTTGCCCGCCTTGTGCAGGTTCTGCGAGGCGAGCCGGACCGGGTCGGACATCACCTCGGTGCGGTCGTCGCGGGTCTTCGTACCGTAGTCCGGGATCTTCGACGCGCCGTCGTGCAGGCCGTCGGCGAGCCGGCCGCTGCCGTCGGTGAGCTCGGCCAGGCCGGTGGTGAGCCGGTTGGCTCCGGTGGAGAGCCGGTACAGGCCGCCGGACAGCTCGTCGGCGCCGGTGGAGAGCCGGCTGATGCCGCTGTCGAGGGTGCCGGCGCCGGTGGTGGCGGTGCCCAGGCCGGCCGAGACCTTCCCGGCGCCGGTGGCGACCTGGTGGGCGCCGCTGTTGAGGGCGTTGACCTTGCTGACGACGGTGTCCAGCTCCTGGGCGATGTCGGCCGTCGCCAGCTGCCCGGCGATGGAGTGGACGGTGCCCAGGTCGTCGCGGAGGTTCTGGATCTCGGTGGTGCTGTCGCTGACGTACGTCCGCAGCCGGCCGGCCAGCACCGCCACGTCGTCCGCGGTGTCGGCGGCGTTCTTCAGCGCCTTGCACTGCGCGGTGACCGCGCCGAGCGGGCACTGGTCGTTGTACGTGCCGCGCAGTTCGGCCGCGGCGGCCCTGGCCTGGGTGACGGCCCGGGCGGTGTCGGCGGGGAGGGTGCCCAGGCCGTCGCGGATCGCCTGGGAGCCGTCGGCGACCAGCCGGGCCGCCGCGTTGATCTCCTTGGCGTGCTTCTTCACGAAGGCGATCTCGTCGGAGGCGTCGTTCACCCGGTCGGCGAGGGTCTGGGTGCCGGCCGCGACCTGGTCGGCGCCCCTGGCGACCTTCCCGGCGCCGGTGGACAGGGTGCCGAGGCCGGTGGCCAGGGAGTGGCTGCCCTTGCGGGCCTTCTTCAGGCCGCGCGCGAGTTCGTCGGCGCCGGCCTTGGCGGTGTCGATGCCGTCGCCGAGGGTCGCCGAGCCGTCCTCGGCCCGGCCGGCGCCCGTGGTGACGTCGTCGGCGCCGTCGGCTGCCTTGCGGGTCTGGTCGTGCAGATCGGAGAAGGAGAGGTAGATCCGGTCGTAGAACTTCCGGGACGCCTTGGTGGAGACGGTGGACCGCACCTCGGCGAAGACGGTCCGTGAGATCTGGCCGACGACGTAGTTGTTGGCGTCGTTGGTGCGCACCTTCAGCGCGGCCGTCACCGGGTCCTCGCCCGAGCTGGAGGTGACGCGCTCGGTGAAGTCGGCCGGGACGGTCAGCGACAGGTAGTACGTGCCGTCCTCGACGCCCTTCGCGGCCCCGGCGGCGCTCGTCTCCTGCCAGTCGAAGGTCTCGCTGTCCTTGAGCCCCTTGACGATGGTGGCGCCCGCCGAGCCCCGGTCGGCGTTGACCAGGGCCACCGGCAGCCGGTTCAGGCGGCCGTAGGGATCCCAGAACGACCAGAGGTACAGCCCGCCGTACAGCAGCGGCAGCAGCAGCACCGCCGCCATCGCCGCCCGCGGCAGCCGCCCCCGGCCGAACCTCCTCAGCTCAAGCGCTGCCAGCCTCGGCGTACGCATCGCCCGCCCCCTCCTCGGTCGCGGAGTCACCGGTCTCGGTGTTCGCGGTGTTCGCAGTGGTCTCGGTGGTCTCGGTGGTCTCGGTGGTCTCGGTGGCCGCGGTGTTCGCGGTGTTCGCGGTGGGTTCCGTACGGATCGTCGGCACGTCCTTCGGAGCCTCGCTGCACACCGCCAGCACGGTCGGGCCGGCCGCCGCGACGGACCGGAGCATCGCCCAGGCCTGGGCCCGTTCGGCGTCCGACAGCTTGTGGTCCGCGTCGTCCACGGCCAGCACCCGGGGCCGGCCCAGCAGGGCCAGGGCGGTGCTCAGGCGCAGGGCCTCCAGCCGCTCCAGGTCGCGGGCGGCGGTGCGCGGGCCCTTGACCAGCTGGTCCAGATCCAGGCCGGCCGTCGCCAGCGCCTCGTCGACGCGCCGCCGGTCCTGAGCGGGGTCCTTGCGCAGCAGCGCGCGCAGCGAGTCGCCGAACCGGCGCTGCAGCAGCACCCGTTCGCGCAGGTGCTCGCCCACGGTCAGCGCGGGATCCAGCTCCGACACGCCGGTCACCTGCCCGAGTGCCGCGATCCGCCGTACTGCCGCGGCCTGCCGGGGCAGCCGGTGCCCGGCGACCTCCGCGTACCCCTGCGTCGCGCGCATGCGTCCGCTCAGGGCCAGCAGCAGGCAGGTCCGGCCCGACCCCGAGGGTCCCTCGATGGCGACCAGGCCGCCCTCGGGGGCGGTGAAGGTGACGTCCCGGAACACCCAGCCACGGGGGCCCTTGAGCCCGAACCCCTCCGCGTGGATCACGAGTTCCTCCAATTGAACTGACTAGTCAGTGCAAAAACAGTATGGCATGCCCGGCCGACTGTCAGTGCCGTGCCCCACGATGAGAGGCGTGGGGCCCGAACGGCCCGCCGCAGCCGTGCCCGAGGAGGTTCGTGATGACCGCACCGGTCCGCAGCCAGGACAATGCGAACGCGACGGCGGACGCCTACCCCGTCCACCCCGTCCTGCGCGGCGCCGGGGCACCGGCCGCCGCCCTCGACCTGCTGGCCCAGGCCCGGCGCGGCCTGGCCGAGGCCGCCCTCCTGGAAACCGCCAACGAGCGCTACGCCACCGCCCATCTGGCCGCGCTGCGCACCGCCGCAGCCGTGCTGGCCGTGCGCGGCCGCCCCGAGACCGGCAGGCGGCGGCGCCGGCCGATCCGCAGCGCCTGGTCGGTGTTGCCGCAGGTCGCTCCCGAACTCGCCGAGTGGAGCGCCCTGTTCGAGGCCGGCGCCGGGCGCCGGGCCCGCTGCGAGGCCGGGATACAGGGCGCCGCCGGCTGGCGCGACGCGGACGATCTGGTGCGGGCGGCGGGCCTGTTCCTGCGGCTGGTGGAACGCATGCTGGTGCTCCGGCCCGGCCGGCCACCGCACTAGAGTGGAGCCGCCTGGACAGACCGACCACCGCGAGGAGCCGTCCGCATGTCCCGTGAAGGAGGGGCCGACCAGATGCGGCCCCGCGCGTCCCTGCGTACCGCCGTGGTCTGGGAGGTCCTGCGCGACGCACTCGACCGGCAGACCAAGGCCAGCGGCCGGGACGCCCGCGGCGGCCTCGATGTGCTCGACACCGGAGGCGGCACCGGCAACTTCGCGGTCCCCGTGGCCCGCCTGGGCCACCGCGTGACCGTCGTCGACCCCAGCCCCGACGCCCTGTTCGCCCTGGAGCGCCGGGCCGCCGAGGCCGGCGTCACCGACCGGGTGCGCGGTGTCCAGGGCGACGCCCACGGCCTGCTCGACGTCGTGGAGCCCGGCGGGTACGACGTGGTGCTGTGCCACGGCGTCCTGGAGTACGTCGACGACCCCGCCGAGGGCTGCCGCAACGCGGTGCGCACCCTGCGCCCCTCCGGTACCCTCAGCCTGCTCGCCGCCGGCCGCTACGGAGCCGTCCTGGCCCGCGCCATCGCCGGCCACTTCGCCGAGGCCCAGCACGCCCTCACCGACCCCGCCGGCCGCTGGGGCAGCGGCGACCCCGTCCCGCGCCGCTTCACCGCCGACGAGCTCACCGCGCTCGTCGCCGACGCCGGCCTGCGGGTCGGCTCGGTGCACGGCGTCCGGGTCTTCGCCGACCTCGTGCCGGGCGTCCTCGTCGACACCGAACCCGGTGCCCTCGACGCCCTGCTGCGGCTCGAACTGGCTGCCGCCGAGCAGCCCGCGTTCCACTCCGTCGCCACCCAGCTGCACGTCCTCGCGGAGCGTGGCTGAGCACAGTGGTCCGGGTAGTCCGTCACACGCCCCCCGAATGCTGCCTTCAGGGCCTTATGCTGGCATGACGTAACCAGGGACGGGGAAAGAACTCCCCGTCGGGACTGGCCTCGGATTGGCGCAGTGGGCGGGTTTCACGGGGGGCGAATCCCTGCCTATCCTGGAAGGGTCGTACCGGTCGCTCCCCCGCGACCGACGAGTAGGAGGTCTCCGTGCCGCTCTCGGAGCACGAGCAGCGCATGCTCGAGCAGATGGAGCGAGCGCTGTACGCCGAAGATCCCAAGTTCGCGTCGGCGCTTGAGGGAAGCGGGCTGCGCACCTACACCAGGCGTCGCGTCTACCTGGCGGTCGCAGGCTTCCTTGTCGGTATTGGTCTGCTCATGGCCGGCATGATCGCCAAGCAGCCATGGATCAGTGTGGTCGGTTTCCTCGTCATGCTCGGCTGTGCCGTTCTCGCCGTCACCGGCTGGCGTCGCGTCGTGAAACCCGGCGAACAGCCTCCCGGCCCCGCAGGCCGTCAGCACCAGCATCAGGTGCGCGGGCAGCGGGAGCCGCGCAGGCGGGGCCGGATGATGGACCGCATCGAGGAGCGGTGGCAGCGCCGCCGCGACGAGCAGGGCCAGTGAGCAAGGGCCGGTAGGCACCGGCAGGCAGCAGCACGGCAGTGGGGCGCGGGACCCGATCGGGTCCCGCGCCCCACTGCCGTGCTGCTGCCTGCTACCGGTCCACGGGCCTACGGGCCCTGCCGGGCCGTGCGCCGCCGCAGCGCGGCTCCCGCCCGCCGCAGCGCCTCCCCCCAGGCTGCCGTGGTGGCCGTCCAGCGCAGGGACAGCGACCAGCCGAGCCGGGCGGCGGATCGGGGCAGGAGCGAGGCCCGCAGCCGTGTCACCCGATCGGCCGAGTGGTGGAGGCCGTCGCGGACATGGTGGATGTCGGCGCTGAGACCGGTCACCGGGCCGGGGCGCGGGGCGTAGAGGGCTTGCTCGACGGCGGTGGCCAGGCGCCGGGCGGCCTCGGCCGGATACTCGTCGAGGCGGCCGTCGGTGATGATCCGGGCGACCGCGCGGCGCGGGGTCTCGGACTCGTCCGGCAGGACGCCGTAGTCCCATGCCGTGTCCACCAGCTCGCGCCAGGCCTCGAGCACCTGGCGGCTGCCCAGCCGCCGGGACCGCGCCCCCCGCCGCCACAGCAGCGGGACGAACGGCAGCAGGATCAGCAGGGACCCGCCGCCCAGCAGCAGCAGGACGCCGGTCAGGCCGCCGAGCGCGGCCCACAGGCCGCCGTTCGTCGGGCCGCCGCCCGAGGTCTGGGTGAGGGGGTCGCAGTCGCCCAGCTGGACGGCCTTGGCGGTGCAGGTCGGCGAGGCGCTCGCACTCGCGCTGGGTGCCGCGCTGCTGCCCCGCGACGGCACGTCGGGCGTGGTGCTGCCGGAGTCCGACGACGAGGTGTCCTGGGTGTAGCCGGGCACCGAGCCCCGGGTCGGGGTGGGCTCGAAGCGGGTCCAGCCGATCCCCTCGAAGTACAGCTCGGGCCACGCGTGGGCGTCCTTGAGGCCCACCGTGTAGCTGCCGTCGGACTGCGGGGTGCCGGGGGTGAAGCCGACCGCGACGCGGGCCGGGATCCCCAGGGTGCGCGCCATGGCCGCCATGGTGAAGGCGAAGTGGACGCAGAAACCCTCCTTGTTCTTCAGGAACTTGGCGATCGCGTCGACGCCGGTCCCGGAGGACACCGAGGTGCTGTACGTGAACTCCCCGCTGGTGAAGTAGTTCTGGAGCGCGACCGCCTCCTGGTACTCGGTCGTGGCGTCCTTGGCGATCCGCTGGGCGGTGGTCCGCACCACGTCCGGCAGCGAGTTCGGGACCGTGGTGTACTCCCGGACCAGATTCGCCGAGGCGGCCGGAGCGGCTTCCAACTGGGCCGCGGTCGGCTCCACCTGGAGGCTGTCCACGCTGTAGCTGACGCCCGCCGTGGTCTGGCCCCGGTCACCGATGACGGTGCGGCCCACCTGTTCGTACCGCCAGCGGCCGTCCACCCGGACCTGGTCGGCGGGGTAGGGCATCGGCAGCCACAGCTGTCCGTAGTCCTTGGCGGCGGCGATGTTGGTCTGGATCTGCGTGGTCTTGATCTGCGAGGTGAGCCCCTGGACGGCCGGCAGCCGCTCGGGCACGTCGCTGAGGGTGCGTTTGGCGGACTGCCACTGCTCGCCGTTGAACTCGTCGAGGGAGACGATCCGCAGATACAGGTCGGAGGTGTTCTTGGCGTTGGTCCGGTAGATCAGGACCTGGCGGTTGTCGGGCTGGTTGAGGTTGTCGGTGAGGGCGACCAGCGGATTGACCGCCAGGATCGATCCGCCGCGCCCCGAGCCGGCGCCCGCGCCGGTGACGCCGAGCAGTCCGCCGCCGAGCGAGGGCAGCGCGGCGGGGGCGATCAGGGCGATACCCATCGCCATCGCGCCGATCCTGCGGCCGGTACGCACCGGAGCGGTCGCCGCGCCCCCGCCGCGGGATATCCCCGAGGAGTCCGGGAACCCGGCAGCCGCCCCCGCCGAACCGGCGGGCCCGCCGAAGACCCGGCCCCAGCGGGAGAGCCGGTCGCGGCCCTCGGCCAGCAACAGCAGCAGATAACCGGCCGCCGCGATCACGAACCACAGCCAGCGGCTGCCACCGGCGGACAGGCCCGCCGCGATCGAGTACAGCGCCAGCAGCGGCAGCCCGGCCGGTGCCGCGCTGCCGTAGGTGACCGCCAGCGCGTCCACCAGCAGGGCGATCAGCAGCACCCCGGCGACCAGCAGCAGCCGGATGCCGGAGGTGACCGGGGCCGGGATCGCGAACTGGCTGACGTCCTGCACACCGGCGGTGAGCAGACTGCCGAAGTGCCGGAAGACCCCGGGGCCGGGCATTACGCCCAGGTACGCCTGACGCCGGGCGAAGAACAGGGTGAGCAGCAGCAGCGAGACCACCGCCTGCGCCAGGATCGTCAGCGGCCGGGCCAGCGGCACCCGGCGGGCCAGCGCGCCCGCCGAGCTCTGGACGATCACCAGGAAGAAGGCCTGCAGGATCCAGGTACTGCTGTTGGTGAGCGGCAGCAGCGAACAGGCCGCCATGATCGAGGCGGCCGCCGCGCACACCGCCAGCCTGGCTCGTCCGCTGATCATCGGGCTCCCGCCTCCTCGCGTGAGCGGTAGCGGTCGGCCCGCTGCCACAGTTCGGACAGCTTGTCGTCCTTGGCCGACGAGACCGGCAGTACCGTCCATCCCGCCTCGCGCAGCATCCGTACCGACCGGCCCACGGTGCCGGGGCGGACCCCGTCCGGTGGGGGTGAGGCGGAGGGTCCGTCGCCCGGGGGCGGCACCTGCGGCCGGCCGCCGTCGTTGTCGGGGGCCGCCGAGAGGTTCCACCCGGAGCCGTCCAGTACGAAGGCCACCGCACCCCCGGCGCGCTGCCGCATCCGGCCGACCACGGCCGCCTGTTGCTCGTCCAGGTCGCCGAGGAAGGCCACCAGCAGCCCCTCGCTGCCGGACCGCAGCACGTCATGGGCGAGGGTGAGACCGCCCGCGGACTCCTCGGAGTGGTCGATCGCCGCGAGGGTGTCGAGCAGCACCCCGGCCGCGTCCGAGGAATCGGCCATCCCGAAGCCGCCGGTGCCGTCGGGGCCCGGCACCGAACTGCCGGTGTCGGTGAGGAGCCGTACCGAGTAGCCGCGCCCCAGCATGTGCACGGCCACCGAGGCGGCCCCGGACACCGCCCACTCGAAGGCGGAGTCGGGTCCGGCCCCCTGGAAGGCCTCCCGGCGGGTGTCGAGCAGCACCGTGCAGCGGGCCTTGTGCGGCTGCTCCTCGCGGCGCACCATCAACTCGCCGTACCGGGCGGTGGAACGCCAGTGCACCCGGCGCAGGTCGTCGCCGTGGCGGTAGCCGCGCGGGATGACGTCGTCCTCGCCGGCCAGCGAGAGGGCACGGGTGCGGCTCTCGCCGTATCCGGAGGCCTCGCCGGCCAGCCGCACCGGTGGCAGCGGCTGCACCCGGGGGACCACCGTGAGGGTGTCGAAGGCGCTGAAGGAGCGGGTCAGTTCGCACATGCCGAAAGGATCCGTCAGCCGCAGCTGCAACGGCCCCAGCGGATAGTGCCCGCGCAGGTCCGAGCGGACCCGGTAGGACACCTCGCGGTGCCCGCCCGGCTCGACGCGGTCCAGCACGAAACGGGGCCGGGGCCCGAGTACGTAGGGCACCCGGTCCTGGAGCATCAGCAGCCCGGTCGGCAGCCGCGAGACGTTGTCGACCCGCAGACGCACCCGGGCCTCGGACATCGCCGGCACCCGGGACGGCGAGAGCCGCCGGCTGCCGGCCACCCGGTAGCGCGTCCGGTACAGCACGACCACACAGACCAGCGGCAGCGCGGACAGCAGCACTCCGACCCGCAGCAGATCCGGCTGCCCCAGTACGTAGGCGCACACCGCCGCCGCCACGCCCGCCGCCAGGAAGGACCGCCCGCGCGTGGTCAGCCCGCCCAGGGCCGCCCGCAGGCCGTTGCCGGGGTCAGCGGAGGGCGCGCCGGAGGGCCGCCGCTCGTGCACGGCACCGCCCGTGGCCGGGGGCACGGCACCGTTGATGACCCCGTGCGTGGCCTCGTGCGTGGCCCCGTTCAGGCCCGGGTGCGTGCCCTCGTGCATGCCTTCGTGTGTGGGTTTGCTCATCGCCGGACCCCTGTCGTCGAGCGGTCCGGCCCGCCGCCGTCCGGCCGCGGGCGCATCTCACAGCCCCCGCGCGCCGCCGGGCGGCCGGCCGGCGCCCTGCGACTCGCGCCACTTGGTGGCCGCCGGATCGGGCACCGGTGTCCGCTGCACGATCTCGGCCACCACCTGCTCCGGCGTACGGCGGTTCAACTGGGCCTGCGCCGTGGGCAGCAGACGGTGCGAGAGCACCGCGGACGCCAGCGTCTGGACGTCGTCCGGCAGCACGAACTCCCGCCCGTCCAGCGCCGCGGCCGCCCTGGCCGCCCGCACCAGGTGCAGCGTGGCGCGCGGCGACGCGCCCAGCCGCAGGTCCTGGTGCTGGCGGGTGGCGCTCACCAGCGCGACCGCGTAGCGCTGCACCGGCACCGACACATGAACGGTGCGCACCGCCTCCACCAGTTTCACGATCTCGTGCGCGTGCGCCACCGGCTGTACGTCGTCCAGCGCCGGGGCGCCGCCGTGCACGTCCAGCATCTGCAACTCGGCCTCGGCGCTCGGGTAGCCGATCGACACCCGGGCCATGAAACGGTCGCGCTGCGCCTCGGGCAGGGGATAGGTACCCTCCATCTCCACCGGGTTCTGGGTGGCGATGACCATGAAGGGGCTGGGCAGCTCGTAGGTGGAGCCGTCGATGGTGACCTGCCGCTCCTCCATCGACTCCAGCAGTGCCGACTGGGTCTTGGGCGAGGCGCGGTTGATCTCGTCGCCGACCACGATCTGCGCGAAGATCGCACCCGGTTTGAACTCGAAGTCCCTCCGCTGCTGGTCGTAGACGCTCACCCCGGTGATGTCCGAGGGCAGCAGGTCCGGCGTGAACTGGATGCGCCGCACCGAGCAGTCGATGGACCGCGCCAGAGCCTTGGCCAGCATGGTCTTGCCGACGCCCGGGACATCCTCGATCAGCAGATGCCCCTCCGCGAGCAGTACGGTCAGCGAAAGCCGTACGACCTCGGGCTTGCCCTCGATCACGTTCTCCACCGAACGGCGGATCCGCTCCGCTGTGGTGGTCAGATCCGTAAGGCTCGCTCGTGCGTCATAGGTCGTCACCCGGCCCTCCTCGGCCCAAATCCCCGTTCGCGTCCCTGACCTCGGGCGAGGTGGCGCGCTCGGAGCATTGTTACTCCAACTATGCTCCGAGTCACTCGTCTTCCGTTACTCAGTCGTGATTTCCCTCAGCAGTCCTGTATGGACGTCGAAGACGAAACCCCGTACATCGTCGGTGTGCGCGAGGAACGGTGAGGTCCGTACCCGCGCCATCGACTGCCGTACGTCCTGCTCCACGTCGCGGAAGGATTCCACCGCCCAGGTCGGCCGCTGGCCCACCTCGTCCTCCAACTGGGTGCGGAAGTCCTCGGTCAGGGTCTCCAGGCCGCAGCCCGTGTGGTGGATCAGCACCACGGAGCGGGTGCCGAGGGCGCGCTGGCTGATGGTGAGCGAGCGGATGGTGTCGTCGGTCACCACTCCGCCGGCGTTGCGGATGGTGTGGCAGTCACCCAGCTCAAGGCCGAGTGCCGCGTGCAGGTCGAGGCGGGCGTCCATGCACGCGACGACCGCGACCTTGAGAACCGGACGGGCGTCCATGCCGGGATCGCGGAACTGCTCCGCGTAGCGCCGGTTCGCCTCGACGAGGCCGTCCGTGACGGAGTCGGTGCCTGCTGGCTGCTTCTCGGTTATCGACATGACACGACCGTAGACGGCACAGGCCCTTCCGACCCGCTGTGAGGTCCCACAAAACTCGGTCAATCCTCCGCATTGTGAGGTAACCCACAGGCCGCGCGCCCGTTCCCCCACGGGGGTGATTTCCGGGCGCGGCCCCGGGCCCGCGCCCGTGGCGGAGCGGGGCGTGCGTTGACCGTGGGGCCCAGTGGAGTAAAGTGGCGCGAAGTGGGTGGCCCGGGACCGGCCCGGGACTGGCTCGAATCGCCTGACCAGCTGCGGGAGGTGCGGATGTTCCTCGGGACGTACGCGCCGCGGCTGGACGACAAGAGCCGGCTGGTGCTCCCCGCCAAGTTCCGCGAGCAGCTCGCCGAGGGCCTGGTGATCACCAAGGGCCAGGAGCGTTGCCTGTACGTATGGCCGCTGACCGAGTTCCGGTCGGTGACCGAGCGGCTGCGCGACGCCCCCGTCACCTCCAAGCCCGCCCGTGACTACATGCGGGTGCTCTTCGCGGGGGCCCACGACGAGGTGCCCGACAAGCAGGGCCGGGTCACTCTTCCGCAGCCCCTGCGCACCTACGCCGGCCTGCGCCGCGACTGCGCGGTCATCGGCGCCAACAACCGGGTGGAGGTGTGGGACGCCACCGTCTGGGAGCAGTATCTGCGGGCCCAGGAGGACACCCTGCCGGCGCTGTCGCAGGAGGTGCCGCCCGGCTTACTGTGACCCTCCCCCGGACTCCGTCCGTCACGGCCCACCGCCGTAGCCTGCTGTCTCACGTACGCGTACGTGACGCTCGGCCTCCTCCCGCTCCCGGTCCGCTGGCACTACTTCCCCGGTGCCAGACGGTTTCGCACGAGCGGGCGGGGACCCAGTGGTACGTCCCAGAACCTGAGAAGGGCCCGATGAGCACCACCCCCTCCCACGTCCCTGTGATGCTGCGGCGCTGCCTCGACATGCTGGCGCCCGCACTGGCCGGGGAGGGCGCGGTCGTGGTGGACGCCACGCTCGGGCTCGGCGGCCACAGCGAGGCGCTGCTCGCGGAGTTCCCCGGCGTCCGGCTGATCGGCATCGACCGCGACCCCGCCGCCCTCGAACTCAGCCGCGAACGCCTCGCCCCCTACGGCGACCGGGCCACCCTCGTGCACGCCGTCTACGACGAGCTGCCCGAGGTCCTCGGCCGCCTCCGCGTCCCCCGGGTCCAGGGCATCCTGTTCGACCTCGGGGTCTCCTCCATGCAGCTCGACGAGGCCGGCCGGGGTTTCGCCTACGCCCAGGACGCGCCGCTGGACATGCGGATGGACCAGAGCACGGGCATCAGCGCCGCCGAGGTCCTCAACACCTATCCGCCGGGCGACCTGGTGCGCATCCTGCGCAACTACGGCGAGGAGAAGTTCGCCCGCAAGATCGTCGACGCCGTGGCCCGGGAGCGCGAGAAGGAACCCTTCACCAACAGCGCCCGGCTGGTCGAACTGATCCGGGCCGCGCTGCCGCAGGCCGCCAAGCGCACCGGCGGCAACCCGGCGAAACGCACCTTCCAGGCGCTGCGCATCGAGGTCAACGGCGAGCTGGCGGTCCTGGAACGGGCCGTCCCCGCCGCTGTGGCCGCCCTCGCCGTCGGCGGCCGTATCGCCGTCCTGTCGTACCAGTCGCTGGAGGACCGCCTCGTCAAGCAGGTCCTCGCCGCGGGCGCCGCGATCACGGCGCCGCCCGGCCTCCCGGTCGTCCCCGAGCGTTACCAGCCCCGGCTCAAGCTGCTCACCCGCGGCGCCGAGCTCCCCACGGAGGACGAGATCGCCGGGAACCGCCGCGCGGCCCCGGCCCGGCTGCGCGGCGCGGAGCGCGTCCGCGAGGAGGAGCCCAGGTGAGCGGAGGCGTGCGGACGGGCGCCCGCCGCCCCGGGGCACCGACGGCCGCGCGGTCCCCGTTCGTGCTGCTGATCGTGCTGCTGCTCGCGGGCGGCCTCTTCTCGCTGCTGCTGCTGAACTCGGCGGTCGTCAAGGACTCCTTCAAGCTGGACGACCTGCAGAAGCAGACCAAGCAGCTCACGGACGAGGAACAGGCCCTCCAGCAGCAGGTGGACGAGTACGCCGCGCCCGGCCCGCTGGACCAGCGGGCGCGTGAGCTGGGGATGGTGCCGGGCGGCAACCCCGCCTTCCTCGCCCCGGACGGCAAGATCAAGGGCTCGCCGGACGCGGCGACCGCCGAGCCCCTGCCGGAGCCCTCCGTGACCCCGGAACCCAGCGCCTCCGCACAGGCCTCCGCGGCGGCCTCCGTCTCACCCGCGGCGTCGCTGTCGCAGTCGCAGTCGCAGTCGCCGCCGTCGCTCGTCCCGTCGCAGGCGCTGTCCGCGTCGCCGGCCCTGTCCCCGTCCGCGGCCGCCGCCGCCCCGGCCGCCGCCGCGGCGGCGGTCCCGGCCGCGTCCGCCACGGTCCCGCCCCCGCAGACGACCACGAGGAGCAATCCGTGACCGGGGACATGCCACCGCGCAGGCGACCGAGGCCCGGGACGGGCCCGGGGCAGCCGCCCAGGCGCCGCCCGCCGGCCCGGCGGCCCGTGCGGCCCTCCGGCGGCACCACCCTGCGGCTGGGGAAGCCGAGGCCCCGGCTGCGCCTGGTCAGCCTGGCGCTGACGCTGGTGATGCTGACCTTCGTCGTCCGGCTCCTGCAGGTGCAGGCCGTCGACGCCTCCTCGTTCGCGACGAAGGCCGAGGCCAACCGCTACTACACCGCGACGCTGGCCGCCGAGCGCGGCACCATCACCGACCGGGACGGTGTGGACCTGGCCAACACCGTGGACGCGTACGACATCACCGCCGACCCGATGCTCTTCACCAAGGAGGAGACGGACGTCGGCGACGCACCCCAGCAGGCGGCCGAGCTGCTCGCCCCCATCGTCGGCGGCGACGAGAAGAAGATCGCCAAGCAGCTCGCGGAGTACCCCGCCTCGCGCAACGAGGTCATCGCCAAGCAGCAGTCGCCCCAGGTCTGGAACCAGATCAAGGACCTGCAGAGCGCACTCGCGGACAAGGCCGCCAAGGGCAGGGGCGCCAACGTCCTGCTCGGCATCTTCCACGAGGCGCACAGCAAGCGGGTCTACCCCAACGGCGACCTCGCCGCCGGCGTGATCGGCTTCGTCAACTCCGAGGGCAAGGGCGGCGGCGGCCTGGAGCAGCAGTACAACACCGCGCTGGCCGGCAAGGACGGCACGATCACCTACGCCCAGTCCGGCGGCCGCCGGATCCCGACCGCCGGCGTACGGGAGAAGGCCGCCGAGCCGGGCTCCACCGTGGAGCTGACCATCGACCGGGACATCCAGTGGGCGGCCCAGCAGGCCATCGCCGACCAGGTGGCGGAGTCCGACGCCGACCGGGGCTACGTCATCGTCCAGGACACCCGGACCGGTCAGGTCCTGGCCATGGCCGACTCCCCGGGCTACGACCCCAACGACCTCAGCAAGGCCGACTCCTCCGCCATGGGCAACGCCGCGCTCTTCGACGCCTACGAGCCCGGCAGCGTCAGCAAGGTGATGTCGATGGCCGCAGTCCTGGACGAGGGCGTCGCGACGCCCGCCACGAAGGTGACCGTTCCCGGAACCCTGCCCCGCGCGGACCGCGTCTTCCACGACGACGTCGACCACGGCACGTGGCATCTCACCCTCAACGGGGTACTCGCCAAGTCCAGCAACATCGGCACGATCCTCGCCACCGAGCAGCTCGGCAAGACCCAGAAGCAGGCGAACAAGGTGCTCTACTCGTACTTGCGCAAGTTCGGGATCGGTCAGCAGACCGGCCTCGCCTTCCCCGGCGAGACCTCCGGCATCCTGGCCAGGCCGCAGAAGTGGAACGCATCGCAGCAGTACACGATCCCCTTCGGCCAGGGGCTGTCCCTCAACGCCCTCCAGGCGACCTCCGTCTACTCCACGATCGCCAACGGCGGCGTGCGCGTCGAGCCGAGCCTGGTCAAGGGCACCACCGGCGCCGACGGCAAGTACGTCCCCGCCGCGGCCCCGAAGAAGACCCGCGTCGTCAGCGAGAAGACCGCCGGCACCGTGTCCCGGATGCTGGAGTCGGTCGTCGGCGACGAGCAGGGCACCGGCATCGCCGCCCGGATCGCCGGCTACCGCGTCGCGGGCAAGACCGGCACGGCCAACCGGGTGGACCCGGAAACAGGCCTCTACAGCGGCTACACCGCCTCCTTCATGGGCTTCGCCCCCGCCGACAAGCCCCGGATCACGGTCTCCTGCGTGATCCAGAACCCGACCGAGGGCAGCTACTTCGGCGGCCAGATCTGCGGCCCGGTCTTCAAGAACGTGATGGAGTTCGCCCTGAAGTCCCTGCAGGTGCCGCCGACCGGCACCCGGGCCGGCAGCCTGCCGGTCGAGTGGAACGCCTCGAAGTCGTGAGGCCGGTGAAAGCCGTGACCGCGGCCACCCCGCCCACCGGGCCCGCAGCCCCGCCGCAGGCGCCGCCAGGGGCCTGCTTTGGCCGTGAGCACGGCCCGGCGGGTACTCTCACCGCCGTGCCACTCGCTGATCAGTCTCCCGGTAAACCCCGCCCGTCCCAGGTCCGCCCCAAACCGCTGGCGGAGCTGGCCGAGCGGCTCGGCACCGAGCCCTCGGCCCCCGGCGGAGCCGACGTCACCGGCATCACCCACGACTCCCGGGCCGTCCGCCCCGGTGACGTGTACGCGGCTCTGCCCGGCGCCCGCCTGCACGGTGCCGACTTCGCCGCGCAGGCCGCCGAACTCGGCGCGGTCGCCGTCCTCACCGACCCGGCCGGTTCCGAACGCGCCGCCGCCACCGGACTGCCGGTGCTGGCCGTGGACAACCCGCGCTCGCGGATGGGCGAGCTGGCCGCCGCGATCTACGACCGGCCGGGTGACGGCCTGCTGCAGATCGGCATCACCGGCACCTCCGGCAAGACCACCACCGCGTATCTCGCCGAGGGCGGTCTGCGGGCCGTCCACGGCACCGCCACCGGTCTGATCGGCACCGTCGAGACCCGGATGGGCGACGAGCGGGTCAAGAGCGAACGGACCACCCCCGAGGCCACCGACCTGCAGGCGCTGTTCGCGGTGATGCGCGAACGCGGTGTGGAGTCGGTCGTGATGGAGGTCTCCAGCCACGCGCTCGTCCTGGGCCGGGTGGACGGGGCGGTCTTCGACGTCGCAGTCTTCACCAACCTCAGCCCCGAGCACATGGAGTTCCACTCGGGCATGGAGGACTACTTCCAGGCCAAGGCGCAGCTGTTCACCCCGCGCCGGGCCCGCCTGGGCGTGGTCAACCTCGACGACGCGTACGGCCGCCGGCTCGCCGCCGAGGCCGCGATCCCGGTCACCACCTTCTCCGCCGAGGGCCACCCGGACGCCGACTGGCGCGCCGAGGACGTCGAGGTGGGCCCGATGGGCTCCCGCTTCACCGCCGTCGGCCCCAAGGGCGAGCGGATCCCCGCCGCCGCCCCGCTGCCGGGCACCTTCAACGTCGCCAACGCGCTGGCCGCGATCACCGCCCTGGTCACCGCCGGGATCGACCCGCGGCACGCCGCCGACGGCGTCGCCGCCGTGGCCGGGGTGCCGGGACGTCTGGAGCGGGTGGACGCCGGACAGCCCTATCTGGCCGTGGTGGACTACGCCCACAAGACCGACGCCGTGGAATCGGTGCTGCGCGCGCTGCGCAAGGTCACCGAGGGCAGTCTGCATGTGGTGATCGGCTGCGGCGGCGACCGTGACACCACCAAGCGCGGCCCGATGGGGGCCGCCGCCGCGCGGCTCGCCGACACCGCCGTACTGACCTCCGACAACCCGCGCTCGGAGGACCCCCTCGCCATCCTCGCCACCATGCTGGCCGGGGCCGCCGAGGTCCCCGCCCATGAGCGGGGCGCCGTCGTGGTCGAGGCCGACCGGGCCGCCGCGATCGCCGCCGCCGTCGCCCGGGCCCGCCCGGGGGACACGGTGCTGGTCGCGGGCAAGGGCCACGAACAGGGCCAGGACATCGCCGGGGTGGTACGCCCCTTCGACGACCGTGAGGTCCTGCGCAAGGCCATCCGGGCCGACCAGGCCAATCAGGCCAACCGGAACGACAAGGACCAGGACCAGCTGTGATCCCACTCACCCTCGCCGAAGTCGCCCAGGCGGTCGGCGGGAGCACGAACGACATACCGGCCCCGGACACCCGTGTCACCGGGCCCGTGGTCATCGACTCCCGCGCGGTGGAGCCCGGCAGCCTCTTCGCCGCCTTCGCCGGCGAGCGCGTCGACGGCCACGACTACGCCGCGCGGGCCATGGCGGCCGGCGCGGTCGCCGTGCTCGCCGCCCGCCCGCTCGACGGCGTCCCCACGATCGTCGTGCCCGATGTGCAGACCGCGCTCGGCGCGCTGGCCAAGTACGTCATCGAACGGCTGGGCGCCACCCTCGTCGCCCTCACCGGCTCGGCCGGCAAGACCAGCACCAAGGACCTGATCGCGCAGCTCCTGCAGCGGATCGCGCCCACCGTGTGGCCGGAGGGCTCGCTCAACAACGAGATCGGGCTGCCGCTCACCGCGCTGCGCGCCGAGGAGAACACCCGGCACCTGGTGCTGGAGATGGGCGCCCGGGGCATCGGCCACATCCGCTACCTCACCGGACTGACCCCGCCCCGGATCGGCGTCGTCCTCAACGTCGGCACCGCCCACGTCGGCGAGTTCGGCGGCCGTGAGCAGATCGCCCTGGGCAAGGGCGAACTGGTCGAGGCCCTGCCGCCGGCCGACGCCGGCGGTATCGCCGTGCTCAACGCCGACGACCCCTTCGTACGTGCCATGGCCGATCGCACCAAGGCCCGCGTCGTCCTGTTCGGCGAGGGCCAGGACGCCGAGGTGCGAGCCGGTAATGTCCGGCTCAACGACCGAGGTCAGGCCGTATTCACACTCGTTACGCCTACCGGGTGCAGCGAAGTGACCTTGCGCCTGTACGGTGAGCACCACGTGTCGAACGCGCTCGCCGCGGCCGCCGTCGCCCGTGAACTGGGCATGTCCGTCGAGGAGATCGCCACCGCGCTCTCCGAGGCCGGAACGCTCTCCCGCTGGCGGATGGAGGTCGTCGAGCGGCCGGACGGCGTGACGGTCGTCAACGACGCCTACAACGCGAACCCCGACTCCATGAGGGCCGCTCTTCGAGCACTCGCCGCCATGGGCCGGGGCAGGCGGACGTGGGCTGTGCTGGGCGAGATGGCGGAGCTGGGTGAGGAGTCCCTCGCCGAGCACGACGCGGTCGGACGGCTCGCCGTCCGGCTCAACGTCAGCAAGCTCGTGGCGGTGGGCGGCCGTGAGGCCTCCTGGCTGCAAATGGGCGCCTACAACGAGGGTTCGTGGGGTGAGGAGTCGGTGCACGTGTCCGACGCTGAGGCGGCGATCGATCTGTTGCGCAGCGAACTGCGTCCGGGGGACGTCGTGCTGGTGAAGGCATCACGGTCGGTTGGTCTGGAGCGGGTGGCGCTCGCGCTGCTGGCCTCGGGCGCTGAGGGCGGGGTCTCCGCCTGATGAAGCAGATTCTGATCTCCGGTGTCATCAGCCTGTTCCTGTCGCTGGTCGGCACCCCGCTGCTGATCAAGCTGCTCGCCCGCAAGGGCTACGGCCAGTTCATCCGCGACGACGGCCCCAAGGAACACCACAGCAAGCGCGGTACGCCCACCATGGGTGGTATCGCCTTCATCCTGGCCACGCTCGTCGCGTACGCCGTCACGAAGGTCATCACCTCCGAGCGGCCGACCATCTCCGGCCTGCTGGTGCTGTTCCTCTTCGCCGGTATGGGCGTGGTCGGCTTCCTGGACGACTACATCAAGATCGTCAAGCAGCGCAGCCTCGGTCTGCGCGCCAAGGCGAAGATGGCCGGCCAGCTGATCGTCGGCATCGCCTTCGCGGTCCTGTCGCTGCAGTTCGCGGACGCCCGCGGCCAGACCCCGGCCTCCACGAAGCTGTCCTTCACCCAGGACTTCGGCTGGTCGGTCGGCCCGGTGATCTTCGTCATCTGGGCGCTGTTCATGATCCTGGCCATGTCCAACGGCGTGAACCTCACCGACGGTCTGGACGGCCTCGCCACCGGCGCCTCGGTGATGGTCTTCGCCGCCTACACCGTCATCGGTGTCTGGCAGTACGGCCAGTGGTGCGGCAACCCGCTGATCGCCGACAGCGCCTGTTACGAGGTCCGCAACCCGCTGGACCTGGCGGTCGTCGCGGCGGCCCTGATGGGCGCCTGCTTCGGCTTCCTGTGGTGGAACACCTCACCGGCGAAGATCTTCATGGGCGACACCGGGTCCCTGGCCCTGGGCGGCGCCCTGGCCGGCCTCGCCATCCTGTCCCGCACCGAGCTGCTGATCGCCGTCCTCGGCGGCCTGTTCGTCCTCATCACCATGTCGGTCGTCATCCAGGTCGGCTCCTTCCGCCTCACCGGCAAGCGGGTCTTCCGGATGGCCCCGCTCCAGCACCATTTCGAGCTCAAGGGCTGGGGCGAGGTCCTCGTCGTCGTCCGCTTCTGGATCATCCAGGGCATGTGCATGGCGGTCGGCCTCGGCCTGTTCTACGCGGGCTGGGTGGCGGCGAAGTGACAGGCCTCCCGCCGGAGACCGCGACGACGCCCGACCTGGCGGGACGCCGTGTCACCGTCGCCGGGCTCGGCGTCAGCGGTGTGCCCGCCGCCAAGGTGCTCCACGGCCTCGGTGCGCGGGTCACCGCCGTGGACGGCGCCGACCACGAGAAGGCGCGTGCGCAGGCCGCCGAACTGGAGGCGCTCGGGATCACCGTGCGCCTCGGCGACGGCGCCACCCTGCCCGAGGGCACCGACCTCGTCGTCACCACCCCCGGCTGGAAGCCCGCCGCCCCGCTCTTCGCGGCCGCCGCCGAGGCGGGCGTACCCGTCTGGGGCGACGTGGAACTGGCCTGGCGGCTGCGGGCCCCCGGAGCCGCCCCCTGGCTCGCGGTGACCGGCACCAACGGCAAGACCACCACCGTCCAGATGCTGGCGAGCATCCTGCGGGCCGCCGGCCTGCGCACCGCCGCCGTCGGCAACATCGGCGTGTCGCTGCTGGACGTCGTCCTGGGCGACGAGCCGTACGACGTGCTCGCCGTCGAGCTGTCCAGCTACCAGCTGCACTGGGCACCCTCGGTACGGCCGCACTCCGCCGTCGTCCTCAACCTGGCCCCGGACCACCTGGACTGGCACGGCTCCATGGAGGCGTACGCCGCCGACAAGGGGCGTATCTATCAGGGCAACCAGGTCGCCTGCGTCTACAACCTCGCCGACCCGGCCACCGAGGCGCTGGTCCGCGAGGCCGACGTCGAGGAGGGGGCCCGCGCCATCGGCTTCACCCTCGGCAGCCCGCGCCCGTCCGAGTTCGGCGTGGTGGACGGCATCCTGCTCGACCGGGCCTTCGTCGAGAACCGGCAGCGCAACGCCCAGGAGCTGGCCGAGGTCTCCGACATCGACCCGCCGGCCCCGCACAACGTCGCCAACGCCCTGGCCGCCGCCGCCCTCGCCCGGGCCTACGGCGTGTCCCCGGGCGCCGTCCGGGACGGCCTGCGGGCCTTCACCCCGGACGCCCACCGGATCGCGCGGGTCGCCACCGTCGACGGCGTGTCGTACGTCGACGACTCCAAGGCCACCAACACCCACGCCGCCGAGGCCTCCTTGGCGGCGTACGAGCCCGTCGTGTGGATCGCCGGCGGTCTCGCCAAGGGCGCCACCTTCGACGAGCTCGTGCGCGGCGCCGCCCAGCGGCTGCGCGGCGCCGTCCTGATCGGTGCCGACCGCGCCCTGATCCGGGAAGCGCTCGCGCGACACGCCCCCGAGGTCCCGGTCGTCGACCTCGACCGCACCGACACTGGGGCGATGGCGGCGGCCGTCGCCGCGGCCGCCGGTCTGGCCCACCCCGGCGACACGGTCCTGCTGGCCCCGGCCTGCGCCTCCATGGACATGTTCGCGAACTACAACGTCCGTGGAGACATCTTCGCCCAGGCCGTACGGGACCTGCCGAAAGGCACGTAGGCGCAGCAAGCAGGCGCAGTAAGCAGGCGCACCAAGGAGGGGACATGACCGGACCCGACCGGTCCGTACGCGCTCCGGCCCGCCCGGCACGGCCGTCCGTGCCCGCTCCGCCGGGCCGCGTACGGGTCCCGCGGCCCCCCGTCCCGGGCGCCCCGCGCCGCCCCGGCCCGCTGCGCGGGGCGGCGGGCGCCTTCCGGAAGGCCAAGAACGCCTGGGACCGGCCGCTGACCGCCTACTACGTCCTGCTCGGCAGCAGCCTGCTGATCACCGCGCTGGGCCTGGTGATGGTCTTCTCCGCCTCGCAGATCAAGGCGCTGGAGTACGGCCAGCCGTCCACGTACTACTTCCGCAAGCAGCTCTTCGCCGCCGTGCTGGGCACCTGCCTGCTGGTGGCCGCCTCACGCTTCCCGGTGCGGCTGCACCGGGCGTTCGCCTATCCGCTGCTGGCCGGCTCGATGTTCCTGATGTGCCTGGTCCAGGTGCCGGGGATAGGGCAGTCGGTCAACGGCAACCAGAACTGGCTCTATCTCGGCGGCCCGTTCCAGCTCCAGCCCAGCGAGTTCGGCAAGCTGGCCCTGGTGCTGTGGGGCGCGGACCTGCTGGCCCGCAAGGACGACCGGAAGCTGCTCGTCCAGTGGAAGCACATGCTGGTCCCGCTGGTCCCGGTCGCCTTCATGGTGCTCGGCCTGATCATGCTCGGCGGCGACATGGGCACCGCGATCATCCTCACCGCGATCCTCTTCGGCCTGCTGTGGCTGGCCGGGGCCCCCACCCGGCTCTTCGCCGGCGTGCTGTCCGTCGCCGGCGTCATCGGCATCCTGCTGATCAAGACCAGCGGCAACCGCATGGACCGGCTCGCCTGCATCGGCGCCACCGATGTGACACCCACCGGCGGCTGCTGGCAGGCCGTGCACGGCATCTACGCCCTCGCCTCCGGCGGCTGGTTCGGTTCCGGGCTCGGCGCGAGTGTGGAGAAATGGGGACAACTCCCCGAGCCGCACACCGACTTCATCTTTGCCGTGACCGGGGAGGAACTGGGCCTGGCGGGTACGTTGTCGGTGCTCGCCCTCTTCGCGGCTCTAGGCTATGCGGGTATCCGCGTGGCCGGTCGTACGGAGGACCCCTTCGTCAGGTTTGCCGCGGGAGGCGTGACGACCTGGATCACGGCCCAGTCCGTGATCAACATCGGTGCGGTGCTCGGCCTGTTGCCGATCGCCGGCGTCCCGCTCCCGCTGTTCTCCTACGGGGGTTCGGCTCTCCTGCCGACCATGTTCGCGATCGGGCTGCTGATCTGCTTCGCCAGGAGCGAGCCCGCGGCGCGAGCGGCCCTGGCCGCGCGGGGACCCGGCTTCCTCACGGGAACCGTGACACGGACAATGAGGCGGTTCGCCGGACGGCGGCCGTCGGGAGAGCGGTGAATTTCGGTGCATGTCGTACTCGCCGGCGGAGGAACCGCCGGTCATATCGAGCCCGCGCTCGCGCTCGCCGATGCCCTGCGCAGGCAGGACCCGACCGTGGGGATCACGGCACTGGGCACCGAACGCGGCCTGGAGACCCGGCTGGTCCCCGAGCGCGGCTACGATCTGGCCCTGATCCCCGCCGTCCCACTGCCGCGCAAACCCACCCCCGAGCTGATCACCGTCCCCGGGCGGCTGCGCGGAACCATCAAGGCCGCCGAGCAGATCCTCGAACGCACCAAGGCGGACTGCGTCGTCGGCTTCGGCGGCTATGTGGCGCTGCCCGGCTATCTGGCCGCCAAGCGGCTCGGCGTGCCGATCGTCGTCCACGAGGCCAACGCCCGCCCCGGCCTGGCCAACAAGATCGGCTCGCGTTACGCCCACGCCGTCGCGGTATCCACCCCCGACAGCAAGCTGCGCGACGCCCGGTACATCGGCATCCCCCTGCGCCGTACCATCGCCACCCTGGACCGCGGCGCGGTCCGCCCCGAGGCCCGTGCCGCCTTCGGCCTCGACCAGAACCTGCCGACGCTGCTCGTCTCAGGCGGCTCCCAGGGTGCCCGCCGGCTCAACGAGGTCATCGCCACCGTCGCGCCCCGGCTCCAGCAGTCCGGCGTCCAGATCCTGCACGCCGTCGGCCCCAAGAACGAGCTGCCGCACGCCGACAACATGCCCGGCATGCCGCAGTACCTCCCGGTCTCCTACCTCGACCGGATGGACCTCGCCTACGCCGCCGCCGACATGATGCTCTGCCGGGCCGGTGCCATGACCGTCGCCGAGCTGTCCGCGGTCGGCCTCCCGGCCGCGTACGTCCCGCTGCCGATCGGCAACGGCGAGCAGCGCCTCAACGCCCAGCCCGTCGTCAAGGCCGGCGGCGGCCTGCTGGTCGACGACGCCGAACTCACCCCCGAGTGGGTCCTCTCCCAGGTCCTGCCGGTCCTCACCGACCCGCACCGGCTCTACGAGATGTCCCGCGCCGCCGCCGAGTTCGGCCGCCGCGACGCGGACGACCTGCTGGTGCGCATGGTCTACGAAGCGGTCGCCTCGCGGCGGTAGGTTTCCAGCGGGCCCACCGGTGGCCGGCGAGATCCGGCCACCGGCGGACAGCCGCCAACGAGACCGCAACCCGGAGGATTCCGTGGCCGCAACGACCACCGCCGAGCAGCAGCGGCCGGCGCCGCCGTCCGTCCCCGTACGGCGGCGGGCCACGCTGCTGCTGCTGATCCTGGCCACCGTGCTGACCGTCGCGGGCAGCTGGCTGTTCTACGGTTCCTCCTGGCTTCGCGCCACCCGTGTGCAGATCACCGGCACCCGTGTGCTGACCCCGGCCCAGGTCGAGGCGGCGGCGGACGTCCCGCTGGGCGGCCCGCTGGTGTCGGTGGACACCGACGCGATCACGAGCCGGCTGACCGGCCGGCTGCGCCGGATCGACCATGTGGTCGTCGAACGCTCATGGCCGCACACCATCGCACTGAAAATCGTCGAAAGAACTCCGGCCGCCCTCCTGGAAAATGACGGAAATTACACCGAAGTGGACGCCGGCGGTCTTCGTTACGCCACTGTCGAAAACGCCCCGAGCGGTGTCCCTCTCGTCGAATTGAGGCTCGCCCGGGGTGCCGGCTACCGCCATTTCGGGACAAAGGCGCTGCTGCGCTCCGCCGTCGAGGTGGCGGACGATCTCCCGGACGCCGTCCGCCGCCAGGCGCGGGTCATCCGGGTCCGTTCCTACGACGGGATCAGTATCCGGCTGTCGGGCGACCGCACGGTGGTGTGGGGGAGCTCGGAGAACGGGGCACGGAAGGCGGCCGTGCTCACCGCGCTGATGAAAGCGGCGGGGGACGCGGATCACTTCGACGTGAGCGCGCCCACCTCGCCTGCCGTGTCCAGTGGTTGACCAACCCATTGACATGAGCCGTAGCCTGGTTGGTCCGGTGAGGCGTGATCACATAGGGTCAAAAGAAAAACGGGAGGGTTCGGCGTGTTCGTTGAACGCGAACCGCTTGTCGATTTAGTGTCCTGTCCCAGAGAACCTGCGCGACAGGCACACTGGTAACCCTAAACCTCAGGGTTAGGGTTCGGGTCGGCCGGCGTTGAACCGTCCCCGTCCCACAGGCATACGTAACTCGAGGCGAGAGGCCTTCGACGTGGCAGCACCGCAGAACTACCTCGCAGTCATCAAGGTCGTCGGCATCGGCGGCGGTGGCGTGAACGCCATCAACCGGATGATCGAGGTCGGTCTCAAGGGCGTCGAGTTCATCGCGATCAATACCGATGCGCAGGCCCTCCTGATGAGCGACGCCGACGTGAAGCTCGACGTCGGCCGCGAACTCACCCGTGGTCTGGGCGCCGGCGCGAACCCCGATGTCGGCCGCAAGGCCGCCGAGGACCACCGCGAGGAGATCGAAGAGGTGCTCAAGGGCGCCGACATGGTCTTCGTCACCGCGGGTGAGGGCGGCGGCACCGGCACCGGTGGCGCGCCCGTGGTCGCCAATATCGCCCGCTCGCTGGGCGCCCTGACGATCGGTGTGGTCACCCGGCCGTTCACCTTCGAGGGACGCCGCAGGGCCAACCAGGCCGAGGACGGCATCGCGGGGCTCCGCGAGAATGTCGACACCCTCATCGTGATCCCCAACGACCGTCTTCTGTCGATCTCCGACCGCCAGGTCAGTGTGCTGGACGCGTTCCGCTCCGCGGACCAGGTCCTGCTGTCCGGCGTCCAGGGCATCACCGACCTGATCACCACCCCGGGCCTGATCAACCTGGACTTCGCGGACGTGAAGTCCGTGATGTCCGAGGCGGGTTCGGCCCTGATGGGCATCGGCTCCGCCCGGGGCGACGACCGCGCGGTCGCCGCCGCCGAGATGGCGATCTCCTCGCCCCTGCTCGAAGCCTCCATCGACGGCGCCCGCGGCGTCCTGCTCTCCATCTCCGGCGGCTCCGACCTCGGCCTGTTCGAGATCAACGAGTCCGCCCAGCTGGTCAGCGAGGCCGCGCACCCGGAGGCCAACATCATCTTCGGCGCCGTCATCGACGACGCCCTCGGCGACGAGGTCCGGGTCACCGTCATCGCGGCGGGCTTCGACGGCGGCCAGCCGCCGACCACCCGCAGCCGCGACAAGGTGCTCGGCGCCTACGGTTCCCGCGAGGAGGCCCCCGCGCCGGCTCCCGAGACCCCGCGATCCACCTACGGCGGCCTCGGCAGCATCACCCCGCGCGAGGAGCCGGTGGAGCCCACGCCGGTCGCGGAGATCCCGGCACCCACCCCGATCACCCCGCAGGTTCCCCCGGCCCGCCCCTACCAGGACACCTCGGCCGAGGAACTGGACGTCCCCGATTTCCTGAAGTAGGCACAGCCTCAAGTGATAGGGCACAGTCACACCGACAGCGGCGCGCACTTCGCCTTCACCGACCGGTGGGGCGGGGTGAGCGCCGCTCCGTACGACAGCCTCAACCTCGGCGGCGCCGTCGGCGACGACCCCGAGGCGGTCCGGGCCAACCGCGAGGCCGCCGCGAAGTCCCTGGGCCTGGACCCGGGGCAGGTGGTCTGGATGAACCAGGTGCACGGCAGCGATGTCGCCGTGGTCGCTCCGCCGGGCCCCGGCGGCCCGGACGGTACCGGCACCCCCTGGGGCCGGCGGCCGGCCCCCGAGGTCGACGCGATCGTCACCACCCGGCCGGGCCTCGCGCTCGCCGTGCTCACCGCCGATTGCGTTCCGGTCCTGCTGGCCGACCCGGTCGCCGGGGTGGTCGCCGCCGCCCACGCCGGCCGCCCGGGACTGGTCGCCGGTGTGGTGCCCGCGGCGGTGGAGGCCATGGTCGGCCTCGGTGCCCGCCCGGAGCGGATCACCGCCGTCACCGGCCCCGCGGTCTGCGGCAGGTGCTACGAGGTGCCGGACGCGATGCGCGACCAGGTGGCCGCCGTGGTCCCGCAGGCCTGGGGGACCACGAGTTGGGGCACCGCCTCGGTGGACGTCGTCACCGGCGTGCACGCCCAACTCGCCCGGCTCGGCGTGCAGATGAGTGAGAAATCCGACGTCTGCACGATGGAGTCCGCGGACCATTTCTCGTACCGCCGCGAGCGCACCACCGGACGACTCGCGGGATATGTCTGGCTGGACGGCGCTGTCTGATGAGTGATCGAAGAACCGAACTCGCCACGAACCTGGCACGGGTCGAGCGGCGGATCGCCGCCGCGTGCGCGGCCGCCGGCCGGGACCGCGACGAGGTCACGCTGATCGTGGTCACCAAGACCTACCCCGCCGACGATGTGATGATCATCTCGGAACTCGGTGTCCGCGATGTCGCCGAGAACCGCGACCAGGACGCCGCCCCCAAGGCCGCCGCCTGCGCCGCTCTCCCTCTGACCTGGCACTTCGTGGGCCAGTTGCAGACCAACAAGGTCCGCTCGGTGGTCGGTTACGCCGATGTCGTGCACTCCGTCGACCGGCTCCGGCTGGTGGACGCGCTGTCGGCCGCCGTACTGAAGTCGGACCGGGCCGACCGCGAATTGGGCTGCCTGGTCCAGGTCGCCCTGGACGCCGATTCCGGGCAGCGGGGCAGCAGGGGCGGCGTCGCCCCCGACGCCGTCGCCGGGATCGCCGACGCGATCGCGGCGGCCCCGGCGCTGCGCCTTGACGGAGTGATGACGGTCGCACCGCTGGCCGGGCCGTACGCGGGTCAACCTCGCGCCGCTTTCGATCGGCTGGTGGAAATCTCATCCGGCCTGCGCTCGGCTCATCCGGCTGCGAACATGGTCTCGGCAGGGATGAGTGCGGACCTGGAGGAAGCGGTGGCGGCGGGTGCGACACATGTACGCGTCGGTAGCGCGGTACTCGGAGTCCGTCCCGGGCTCGGGTAACGTCACCAAACAAGTCGGACCACACCAAAAATATGGTCTTTCCCCGCTGAGAGGACGCAGAGCATGGCCGGCGCGATGCGCAAGATGGCGGTCTACCTCGGCCTCGTGGAGGACGACGGTTACGACGGCCCGGGCTTCGACCCCGACGACGAGTTCGAGCCGGAACCGGAGCCCGAGCGCCCCCGCCGACCGCATCAGTCCCATCAGACGACACAATCGGACGAACCCGTACGCATCGTGCATGCTCCCGCCCCCCGGGAACCACGGATCGCCCCAGTGGCATCTATCACACAAGAACGTCATAGCCTGGAGAAGAACGCACCGGTGATCATGCCTAAGGTCGTGTCCGAACGAGAGCCGTACCGGATCACGACGCTCCACCCCCGGACGTACAACGAAGCCCGTACGATCGGGGAACACTTCCGCGAGGGGACCCCGGTGATCATGAATCTGACGGAGATGGACGACACGGACGCGAAGCGTCTTGTCGACTTCGCCGCGGGTCTGGTCTTCGGTCTTCACGGCAGCATCGAGCGGGTGACGCAGAAGGTGTTCCTGCTGTCGCCTGCTAACGTCGATGTCACGGCGGAGGACAAGGCCCGCATCGCCGAGGGCGGGTTCTTCAATCAGAGCTGATATACGAAACCGTAGAAACCCGGCCGCAGGGCCAGTGGACGAGCAAGGGAGAGGGAAGCACGATGAGCGTCGCGCTACAGGTGCTCTACATCGTGCTGTTCTGCTTCCTGATTGTCCTGATCTTCCGATTGGTGATGGACTACGTCTTCCAGTTCGCCCGTTCGTGGCAGCCTGGCAAGCCGATGGTGGTTGTCCTGGAGGCGACCTACACTGTCACCGATCCGCCGCTCAAGCTTCTGCGGCGGTTCATTCCGCCGCTGCGTCTCGGGGGCGTGGCGCTCGACCTGTCCTTCTTCGTATTGATGATCATCGTGTACATCCTGATCTCCGTAGTAGGGGGCCTGATGTGAACGGTGTGGGCTCCCGATATGCCGACGATCACGTTGAGGTGAAGAGATGCCGCTGACCCCCGAGGACGTTCGTAACAAGCAGTTCACGACCGTCCGACTGCGAGAAGGCTACGACGAGGACGAGGTCGACGCCTTCCTCGACGAGGTCGAGGCGGAGCTGACCAGGCTCCTGCGAGAAAACGAGGACCTGCGGGCCAAACTGGCCGCGGCCACCCGAGCCGCCGCCCAGAACCAGCAGCAGGGCATGCGCAAGCCCGAGCAGCAGGACGGCCGGGGTCCCGGGGCTCCCGTGCCCGCCGCCATATCGGGCCCGCAGCCGGTGCCGCCGCAGCAGATGGGCCCGCCTCAGCAGCAGGGCCCCGGCAGTGGTCTCGCGCTGCCCGCCGGTCCCAGCTCGATGGGCCAGGGCGGTCCGATGCAGCAGGGCAACCCCATGCAGCAGATGCAGCAGGGCAATCCCATGCAGCAGCAGGGCAACCCCATGCAGCAGCAGATGCAGCAGGGCCCCGGCACCATGGGTGGCCAGGGCCAGATGGGCCAGATGGGTCAGATGGGCCAGGGCGGTCCGATGCAGCAGGGGCCCGGCCCGATGGGCCAGCACCCCATGCAGCAGCAGGGCCCCATGGGTGGCGGTCACCCGATGCAGCAGCAGGGTCCCGGTGGCGACAGTGCCGCCCGGGTGCTCTCCCTTGCCCAGCAGACCGCCGACCAGGCGATCGCGGAGGCCCGTTCCGAGGCCAACAAGATCGTCGGCGAGGCCCGCAGCCGCGCCGAGGGCCTGGAGCGGGACGCCCGTGCCAAGGCGGACGCCCTGGAGCGGGACGCGCAGGAGAAGCACCGTGTCGCGATGGGCTCCCTGGAGTCCGCCCGCGCCACGCTTGAGCGCAAGGTCGAGGACCTGCGCGGCTTCGAGCGCGAGTACCGGACGCGACTGAAGTCCTACCTGGAGAGCCAGCTGCGTCAGCTGGAGACCCAGGCCGACGACTCGCTCGCTCCGCCGCGTACGCCTGCGGCCGCGTCGCTCTCGTCCTCCTCCGCCGGTATGGGTGGCGGTATGGGTGGCGGTATGGGCGGTGGCATGGCCTCCGCCGGTGCGGGCTCCATGGGTGCCGGCACGATGGGCGGCGGCCAGTCCTACGGCAGCCAGGGAATGGGCGGCCACGGCGGCCCCAACCCGACCTACGGTGGCCAGCAGCAGATGTCGCCCGCGATGACCCAGCCGATGGCTCCGGTCCGCCCGCAGGCGCCGCAGCCGCTCCAGCAGGCGCCCACGCCGATGCGTGGCTTCCTGATCGACGAGGACGACAACTAGGTCGCCGGCCGGTCACCCGCAGCACAAAGGGCCGGGCCCTGAGGAATCGCTTCCTCAGGGCCCGGCCCTTTTCGCGTGTCCGATCCGCCGTCCGGGCCACGCCGGGGCGGATCGCCGGCCTCACCGCAACGGCCCCCCGGGACCGTACGGCGGTCCCTCCTCACCCGGCACTCCGGGTGAGGAGGGACCGCGGCCGCGTATTACCGCTTGCGCAGGCGGAAGACCAGGCCCAGGGCCTCGTCGGTGAACGCGGCACCGTAGGAGTCGTCGCCCTCGCCCTCGGCGAAGTCCGTGCCGAGGACCTCGTCGGAGACCAGGCCGGCGTGCTCGGCCAGGGCGGCGGACAGCTCCTGGTCGGTCGACCGCCAGCGCAGGGCGATGCGGTCGGCGACGTCGAGGCCGCTGTTCTTGCGGGCCTCCTGGATGAGCCGGATGGCGTCCCGGGCCAGGCCCGCGCGGCGCAGCTCCGGGGTGATCTCCAGGTCCAGGGCGACGGTGGCGCCGGAGTCGGAGGCGACGGACCAGCCCTCGCGCGGGGTCTCGGTGATGATGACCTCGTCGGGGGACAGGCTCACCGGCTCGCCCTCCACCTCCACCGTCGCCGTGCCCTCGCGCAGGGCGGCCGACAGGGCGGCGGCGTCCGCGCCGGCGACGGCCTTGGCGACGGCCTGGACGCCCTTGCCGAAGCGCTTGCCCAGGGCCCGGAAGTTGGCCTTGGCGGTGGTGTCGACCAGAGAACCGCCGACCTCGCTGAGCGAGGCCAGCCCGGCGACGTTCAGCTCCTCGGCGATCTGGCCGCGCAGCTCCTCGCCCAGGGCGTCGAAACCGGACGCGGCGACCAGCGCGCGCGACAGCGGCTGACGGGTCTTCACGCCGGACTCGGCGCGGGTGGCGCGGCCCAGCTCGACCAGCCTGCGCACCAGCGCCATCTGCTCGGACAGCACCGGGTCGATCAGCCCCGCCTCGGCCGTCGGCCAGGACGTGAGGTGCACCGACTCCGGGGCGCCCGGGACCACCGGCACGACCAGGTCCTGCCACACCCGCTCGGTGATGAACGGCGTCAGCGGGGCCATCAGCCGGGTGACCGTCTCGACGACGTCGTGCAGGGTGCGCAGCGCCGCCGGGTCGCCCTGCCAGAAGCGCCGACGCGAGCGCCGCACATACCAGTTGGACAGGTCGTCGACGAAGGCGGAGAGCAGCTTGCCGGCCCGCTGGGTGTCGTAGGACTCCAGGGACTCCGTCACATCCCGTACCAGCGCGTTGAGTTCGCCGAGCAGCCAGCGGTCGAGCAGCGGGCGGTCGGCGGGCGCCGGGTCGGTGTCGCCGGGTGCCCAGCCGGACGTGCGGGCGTACAGGGCCTGGAAGGCGACGGTGTTCCAGTACGTCAGGAGGGTCTTGCGGACGACCTCCTGGATGGTGCCGTGGCCGACCCGGCGGGCGGCCCAGGGGGAGCCGCCGGCGGCCATGAACCAGCGGACGGCGTCGGCGCCGTGCTGGTCCATCAGCGGGATGGGCTGCAGGATGTTGCCCAGGTGCTTGGACATCTTGCGGCCGTCCTCGGCGAGGATGTGGCCGAGGCACACCACGTTCTCGTACGCGTTGCGGTCGAAGACCAGCGTGCCGACCGCCATCAGCGTGTAGAACCAGCCACGGGTCTGGTCGATCGCCTCGGAGATGAACTGCGCGGGGTAGGTGCGCTCGAACAGCTCCTTGTTGCGGTACGGGTAGCCCCACTGCGCGAAGGGCATGGAGCCCGAGTCGTACCAGGCGTCGATGACCTCGGGGACGCGGGTGGCGGTGGTCTGGCACTGCGGGCAGTCGAAGGTGACCGCGTCGATGTACGGGCGGTGCGGGTCCAGGCCGGTCTGGTCGGTGCCGGTGAGCGCGGAGAGCTCGGCCAGCGAACCGACGCACGTCAGGTGGTCCTCCTCGCAGCGCCAGATGGGCAGCGGGGTGCCCCAGTAGCGGTTGCGGGACAGCGCCCAGTCGATGTTGTTGTTCAGCCAGTCGCCGAAGCGGCCGTGCTTGACCGACTCCGGGTACCAGTTGGTGCGCTCGTTCTCGCGCAGCAGGGCGTCCTTGACGGCCGTCGTCCGGACGTACCAGGAGGGCTGCGCGTAGTAGAGCAGCGCGGTGTGGCAGCGCCAGCAGTGCGGATAGCTGTGCTCGTACGGGACGTGCCGGAAAAGCCGGCCGCGGGCTTCGAGGTCGGCGACCAGCGCCTCGTCGGCCTTCTTGAAGAACTGGCCGCCGACCAGCGGCAGGTCCTCCTCGAAGGTGCCGTCGCGGCGGACCGGGTTGACGACCGGCAGGCCGTAGGCCCGGCAGGTCCGCAGGTCGTCCTCACCGAAGGCGGGGGCCTGGTGGACCAGGCCGGTGCCGTCCTCGGTGGTGACGTACTCGGCGTTGACGACGTAGTGCGCGTCCGCCAGCTCGATCAGCGTGAAGGGACGGTCGTACGTCCAGCGTTCCATCTCGCGGCCGGTGAAGCTGAGACCGGTCGGCTCCCAGCCTTCGCCGAGGGCCTTGCCGAGCAGCGGCTCGGCGACGACCAGCTTCTCCCGGCCGTCGGTGGCCACCACATACGTCACGTCGGGGTGCGCGGCGACGGCGGTGTTGGACACCAGGGTCCACGGGGTGGTCGTCCACACCAGCAGGGCCGCCTCGCCCGCGAGCGGGCCGGAGGTCAGCGGGAAGCGGACGAAGACCGACGGGTCGACGATGGTCTCGTAGCCCTGCGCCAGCTCGTGGTCGGACAGGCCGGTCTCGTCACGCGGGCACCAGGGCGCCACGCGGTAGTCCTGGACCAGCAGGCCCTTGTCGAAGATCTGCTTGAGCGACCACCAGACCGACTCGACGTACTCGGGGTCCATGGTCCGGTAGGCGTCGTCCAGATCCACCCAGTACCCCATTCGGGTGGTCAGCTCGGCGAAGGCGTCGGTGTGCCGGGTCACGGACTCGCGGCAGCGGGCGTTGAACTCGGCGATGCCGTACGCCTCGATGTCCTTCTTCCCGGCGAAGCCCAGCTCCTTCTCGACCGCCAGCTCCACGGGCAGGCCGTGGCAGTCCCAGCCGGCCTTGCGGGTCACATGGTTGCCCTGCATGGTCTTGAAGCGCGGGAAGACGTCCTTGAAGACGCGGGCCTCGATGTGATGGGCGCCGGGCATGCCGTTGGCGGTCGGCGGGCCCTCGTAGAAGACCCACTCCGGCTTGCCCTCGCTCTGCGCGAGCGAGCGGGCGAACACCTTGTTCTCCTGCCAGAACGCGAGCACCTCGTGCTCCAGCGCGGGCAGGTCGACCTGGGCGGGGACCGGGCGGTACTGCGTCATCGGTTCTGCCTCCGGCGGACACGTGTGTGCGTATTCCGTCGGAGGGACGAGATGGCGCTGTCGCGCGCTCCCGCGGTACCACCCTCCTTGGCGGCGCACCCGGTGGGTCCGCAGCCCCCTCATTGGGGTCGCGCTGCCGGTTCTACTCGCCCCTGACGGGGCTTTCCTCCGGCGGCTCCGGGGTGATCTTCACGTCGCGCACACCCCCGGGCTTCCACCGTCCCCGGGTCGCTCTTGGCTGCGTGCGGCGCTACTCGTCCCCTTCCACGCCTTTCGCTCCGCCCAGTGTACGGGGGCGGGGACGCGCTGTCGGCACGGTTTCCGGGCACCCGGCGCGTGACCCGAATGGCCCGGTTGGCACCGCACTACCGGGAAGTACCGGAATACCCGGCGGTCAGCTGGGCACAACGGATGCGTACCCGCGTCCCGACCGGGCACGGCGGGCGGATCCGGCGGCGTCCCGCGTTGCCGCGGCTCGGGAGTCGATTTATCGTTCCGGCACGATTCGCGCGCAACATCACCATATGTGAAGGGGCCGTGGCCATGGTGGCGAGAACGGCGAAGAAGACAGCTGCGCCGGCCGGGAAGACGGTGCCGGCGAAGAAGGCCGCGCCCCCGGGCAAAGAGGCGGCCACGGCCACGAGGAAGGCAACCCCGGCGAAGAAGACCGCGTCTGCGAAGAAGCCGGCCAAGTCCGCGAAGGCGGCGGCGAAGGCCCGGCCGTCCACGAAGGCGACCGAGCCGGTCAAACCGGTCAAACCGGTCAAGCCAGTCAAGGCAGTCAAGGCAGTCAAGAACACGAAGGCCGTCAAGGCCACGAGAACGGGAGTCAAAAAGGTGGTTGCCAAGAAGACCGAGGCCCGGACGGCCGCGCCGCAGCCGAGCGCCGTGCCGACCCCCCGCGCCGCCGTGCCGGGAGAGCTGGCCGTACGCCCCGGGGAGGACCCCTGGACGCCCGAGGAGGCCGAGCAGGCCCGTACCGGGCTCCAGGAGGAGGGCGTCCGGCTGCGGGCCGAGATCGTGACGTCCGAGGCCGCGATCGCAGGGCTGCTGCGCGACTCGGGCGACGGTGCCGGTGACGACCAGGCGGACACCGGCACCAAGAACATCACCCGCGAGCACGAGATGTCGCTGGCCGCCAACGCCCGCGAGATGCTCACCCAGACCGAGCACGCCCTGGACCGGCTGGACGCGGGCACCTACGGGCTGTGCGAATCGTGCGGGAACGCGATCGGCAAGGCCCGGATGCAGGCTTTCCCGCGGGCCACCCTGTGCGTGGAGTGCAAACAGCGGCAGGAACGCCGCTGACCGCGGTCCGGCCCGTACGTGTGTGCCGTAACCTCGTCCTCGTCAGGAAGGGACGTACGTACATGGCGAACGCGGAACACACCGCAAGCACGCAGGACGAGGCGACCGGACCCGCCCCCCGCAGGGGCTCGCGGAGGATCGCCGTGCTGCTCGGCGTGGCGGTGTTCGCCTACCTCCTGGACCTGCTCAGCAAGCTCTGGGTGGTGACCAGCCTCGAAGGGCACGAGCCGATCTCCGTACTCGGCCAGTACCTGCGGCTGGAGGCCGTACGGAACGCGGGCGCGGCCTTCGGCTTCGGGCAGGGCATGACGATCGTGTTCACGCTGATCGCGCTCACGGTGATCGGCGTGATCGCGCGGATCGCCCGCAAGCTCTACAGCCTGCCGTGGGCGATCGCGCTGGGCCTGCTGCTCGGGGGCGCCTTCGGCAACCTCACCGACCGGGTCTTCCGCGCGCCGGGCTTCCTGGAGGGGCACGTGGTGGACTTCGTCGCGCCCATCCACTTCGCGGTCTTCAACCTGGCCGACTCCGCGATCGTCTGCGGCGGCATCCTGATCGTGCTGCTGTCCTTCAAGGGCCTGGACCCGGACGGCACCGTCCACAAGGACTGAGTCCGGGGCGGCCGGGCCGCCCCGGACGGGCGGCCGGGGCGGGCAGCCGCCGGAGTCCGTCATACTCGATCGGGTGAGCACCCTTCCCCAGAGCACCCCCGAGATCCGCACCCTGCCCGTACCCGACGGCCTGGAGGGCGAGCGGGTCGACGCCGCCATCGCCCGCATGTTCGGATTCTCGCGGACCAAGGCGGCCGAACTGGCCGCCGCCGGGAAGGTCAGCATCGACGGCAGCACCGCCGGAAAGTCCGACCGCGTCAACGGCGGCGCCTGGCTGGAGGTCGAGATGCCGGCCCCGCCGCGCCCGGTCGAGATCGTCGCCGAGCCCGTCCCCGGGATGAGGATCGTGCACGAGGACGATCACGTCGTCGTCATCGACAAGCCGGTAGGGGTGGCCGCCCACCCCAGCCCCGGCTGGACCGGCACCACCGTCATCGGCGGTCTGGCCGCCGCCGGGTACCGGATCTCCACCTCCGGCGCCGCCGAGCGCCAGGGCATCGTGCACCGCCTGGACGTCGGTACCTCCGGGCTGATGGTCGTCGCCAAGTCGGAGATCGCGTACACCCTGCTCAAGCAGCAGTTCCGCGAGCGGACCGTCGACAAGCGCTACCACGCCCTCGTGCAGGGCCACCCGGACCCGATGAGCGGCACCATCGACGCGCCGATCGGCCGCCACCCCAACCACGACTACAAGTGGGCCGTGGTCGCCGAGGGCAAGCCCAGCGTCACCCACTACGACCTGGTCGAGGCGTTCCGGGCGGCTTCGCTGCTGGACATCAAGCTGGAGACCGGCCGAACCCACCAGATCCGGGTCCACATGTCCGCCCACCGGCACCCCTGTGTCGGCGACCTCACCTACGGCGCCGACCCGACACTGTCCAAGCGGCTCGGACTCACCCGGCAGTGGCTGCACGCCGTCCGCCTCGGCTTCGAGCACCCCGGGGACGGCGGCTGGGTCGAGTTCGCCAGCGACTACCCGGACGACCTGCGGCACGCCCTGGACACGGTCCGGGACGAGAGTGCCTGAGCGGCCCTACCAGCTGCGGGTGGCCACCACCCCGGCCGACCGCGAGGCGTACTTCGGCGTCCGGCACGAGGTCTTCGTCGTCGAGCAGAAGGTGCCCGCCGAGCTGGAGTACGACGCGTACGACGCCGAGGGCGCCGCCGCCGTGCACCTCCTGGCGACCGGCCCGGACGGCGCCGTCGGCGCAGGCCGGCTGCTTCCCGGCGCCGGTCGCACCGACGGCACCGGCATCCTCGGCCGCCTCGCGGTCACCGGCGCCGCGCGCGGCCTCGGCATCGGGGCGGCACTGGTCGGTGCCATCGAGGACGAGGCCCGGCGGATCGGCCTGACGGCCGTCGAACTGCACGCCCAGACCCACGCGCTGCCCTTCTACGAACGGCTCGGATACCTCGCGTACGGCCCGGAGTACGAGGAGGCGGGCATCGCCCACCGGTCGATGCGCCGCGAGCTGGGACGCCCCGCGACACGTTAGCGGCTCCGGCCGCATGGCAGGCTGAGGGCGTGGATCAACTCGCACTCTTCTTCGCCCTGATGCTGGCCGCGATCGTGATGGTGCCGCTGGGCGACCGGATCGGGCTGCCCTCACCGGTGCTGATGACGCTGCTCGGGATCGTGATGGCGCTGGTGCCGTTCGTCCCGAACGTCGAGATCAACCCGGATCTCATCCTGCCGCTGGTTCTGCCACCGCTGCTCTACGCCTCCGTACAGCGCACGTCCTGGCGGCAGTTCGCCGCCAACGTACGGCCCATCCTGCTGCTCGCGGTCGCCCTGGTCTTCATCACCATGGCCGCGGTCGCGGCCGTCGCCCACTCCGTCGTCCCCGGCATCACGCTGGCCGCGGCGGTCGCGCTCGGCGCGCTGGTCGCGCCGCCCGACCCGGTCGCCGCGACGGCGGTGGCGGGCAAGCTGGGGCTGCCCCGCCGGATGGTGTCGATCCTGGAGGGCGAGGGCCTGTTCAACGACGTCACGGCGATCGTGCTCTACAACGTGGCGATCGCCGCGGCCGTCACCGGCACCTTCTCCTGGCCGCACGCCCTCGGCGAGCTGTTCCTGTCGGCGGTCGTGGCCGTCCTCGTCGGCGTGGCCCTGGGCTGGGGCGCCGGCAAGCTCATCGGGCTCGTCGACGACCCGACGCTGCAGATCGGGCTCACCCTGCTGGTGCCCTTCGCCTCCTACGCCCTCGCCGACGAGGCGAGCGGCTCCGGCGTACTCGCCGTCCTGACCACGGCGCTCTTCCTCGCCGAGTACGCCACCGATGCCGACGACGTGACCGCCCGCCTGGCCGGCGGCACCTTCTGGGAGGTCGTCGACACCCTGGTCACCGGCATCGCCTTCGGGCTGATCGGCCTGGAGCTGCACAATGTCGTCGGCGTCGGCTCCGGCCGCTGGGGCTCCATCGCCGCCCACGCCGGCCTGGTGGTCGCCGTGGTCATCGGCGTACGGCTGCTGTGGCTGCTGCCGGCCGCCTGGGTCGCCAAACGGATGCACCGCCTGCGGGACCTGGACGAGGACATCCCGATGAGCTGGCGGGAGACCGTCGTGATGTGGTGGGCCGGCATGCGGGGCGTCGCCTCCATCGCCCTCGCCCTGGCCATCCCCCTCCACACCGACGCCGGCGGCGACTTCCCGGCCCGCGACGAGGTGCTCTTCATCGCCTTCTCGGTGGTCCTGGCCACCCTCGTCCTCCAGGGCCTCACCCTGCCCTGGATTGTCGGACGGCTCGGCGTCAGCGGCGACACCGAGGCCGAGCACGACCTGGAACGGATGCTGGCCCTGCGGGCCATGATGGCGGCCAAACACCGCCTCAAGGAGATCGAGGCGGCCGAACCCATCCCGGAGGAGCTCGCCGAACAGCTGCAACGGCGCGCGGTGGACGTCGGCGTACGGATCTGCCCCGACATCCTCGACGACGAGCGCCGCGAGGCCCATCGCAAACGCATCGGCCGCACCCGGGCCATCCAGCGCATCCAGGGCGAGATGCTCTCCGCCGCCCGCCACGAGGTCCTCGCCGCCCGCAGCGAACCCGGCTACGACCCGGAGATCGTCGACCGCGTCCTGCGTCAACTCGACCTCCACAGCCTGCGCGGCGCGCCCCGGCGGAGCTGAGGCCGTGCCGGCGGCGCGTGTCCATGATCGCCGGACGGGCCGGTTCGCCGGACGGGGTCAGGAGATGTTGCCGGGGCCGGGGCCGACGTCGTGGGCGGTGGGCGGGGTCTGCTCGCGGTCGGGGGCCTCGGCGAGTCCCGGGGCGGCGGCGGTGTTGATCCGGGGCAGGGCGTAGGGGTGTTCGCGGCGGAGCCAGTCGAGGAGCTGCTCGCGGACGACACAGCGCACGGTCCAGATGTCGTCGGAGTCCTGGGCGGTGACCAGGGCTCGGACCTGGATGGTGCTGGGAGTGGTGTCGGTCACCACGAGGCCCCAGGCGCGGCCGTCCCACTGCTCGCAGTCCTTGAGGATCAGGTGGAGCTGTTCGCGCATCAGGTCCACCGGGGTGGAGTGGTCGAGGTGGAAGAAGACGGTGCCGGTCATCCGCGGGTTGCCGCGGGACCAGTTCTCGAAGGGCTTGCTGGTGAAGTAGGAGACCGGCATGGTGATCCGCCGCTCGTCCCAGGTGCTCACCACCAGATACGTCAGGGTGATCTCCTCGACGGTGCCCCACTCGCCCTCGACGACCACCACGTCCCCGATCCGCACCAGGTCACCGAAGGCGATCTGCAGCCCGGCGAAGAGGTTGGCGAGCGTCGACTGCGCCGCGACGCCGGCGACGATACCGATGATGCCGGCCGAGGCCAGCATCGAGGTGCCGATCGTGCGCATCGCGGGGAACGTCAGCAGCATCGCCGAGATCGCCACGACGCCGACGATCGCCGAGACCACCCGCTGGATCAGCGTCACCTGGGTACGGACCCGTCGCACCCGGGCCCGGTCGTGGGAGCTGGACGCGTAGCGCGAGTACGAGGCCTCCACCACGGCGACCGTCACCCGCACCACCAGCCAGGCGCAGGCCCCGATCAGGACCAGGGTCAGCGCCTGCCCCACGACGGCGCTGTGGTTCGGGGCGATGTGCGCGGCCGCGTAGGACCCTCGCAGCAACGCGCTGCACAGCACCAGCTGGAGCGGCAGCCGGCAGCGGCGCAGCAGGTCCCACAGTGGTGTCTCGGGGTGTTGTGCGTCGGCGCGGCGGAGCGCCATGTCCACCACCCAGCCGACAGCGAGGGTGAGGACGACGGCACCGCCTGCCACGGCGACCGGGCGGACGACGTTCTGCATGCTTTCGAAAGTAGCTGGCACCATGGTCGCGTACCCGACCCCCGGCGAAGGAGCCCTGTGAATATCGTCCTCTTCCACTCGGCCTACGGACTGCGCCCGGCGGTGCACACCGCCGCCGACCGGCTGCGTGCCGCAGGCCACGAGGTGCACGTCCCTGACCTGTACGGGGGCCGTACCGCCGACACCGTGGAGGACGGCATGGCCATCAAGGACGAGATCGGCCGTGACGAACTTCTCATGCGGGCCGTCACGGTCTCCGGCCCCCTGTCCGACCGCGGCCTGGTCTACGCGGGCTTCTCCCTCGGCGGCTCCATCGCCCAGAACCTCGCCCTCGCCGACGACCGGGCCCGCGGCCTGCTCCTTTTCCACGGCACGTCCGACATCGCCGACGACGCGGCCGCCACCGACCTGCCCGTCCAGCTGCACGTCGCCGAGCCGGACCCCTTCGAGCCCGACGACTGGCTCAACGCCTGGTACCTGCGGATGCGCAAGGCCGGCGCCGACGTCGCGATCCACCGCTACCGCGGCGCGGGCCACCTCTACACCGACCCGGACCTGCCCGACCACGACGCCGACGCGGCCGACCGCACCTGGGCGATCGTGGTGGACTTCCTGGCGGATCTGGACGCGGCCGGTTCCCGGTAGCCCGGTAGCCCGGTAGCCCGGTAGCCCGGTCAGCCCGCGGCCTCCGGCAGGGGGGTGCGCGGGAGATGTCCCTGAGGCGGTGCCCAAGTTGCGTGAGGTCAAAGGGGAACACCGGATGAGCAAACGGCGGTACGTGGCCAGAGGTGTCCCGGGCGGCTACCGCGTCTGGGACAACAGGGGGCGCCGGTGGTGGGGCGACCACTACGAACTCTGCCCCGATGATCTTCTTGCCGAACTCAACGGTGCCGCCGACCAAGGGAGGATCACGGTTCTTCTCAAGCGGTACAGGGCCCAGAAGCGTTGACTCGTCGTGCCCGCTGCGTGCCCGTACGGTCCGTGGCATTTTGGGCCGTCTCCGGGCCGCATCGCGCGCCGCGACTCGGCGGAGCCGTTGTTCAGTAGACCGATATGTGCACGTGGTCGTAGTGGTTGAGGGTGATCGAGCCGCGGTCCTCCATCTTCTTCCAGCCCTGCTGCGGCAGCCGGCTGGACCAGATGTGCTGCTCGTATATGACGTACCAGATGCCGTATTCCTGGGCGTGTTCGCGCACCCAGGCCACGATGTCCTCGGCGAGGGCGTCGGCCCTGGGGGTCGCGCGTTCACCGGCCGGACCGAGCATGAAGTCGCAGGCCCGGCCCAGGGGATGTTCGCCGCCCCCGGCTATGCCGCCGTCCTCGCGGTAGCAGCCGGGGGTGCCGTGGAGGCCGAACTCCTCGACGACGGCGTCCCTGACGGTCTCCATGCGCGCGGTGATGTGGTCGGGGCCCTCGGGCTGCTGTTTCTCCCAGGAGGACGCGCGGACCTGGGCCCTGAGGGTCGGCCAGGCCATGGCTGCCAGGAGGAGGCCGCCGAGCAGCAGCAGGGTCAACAGGGTTCTGCGCGCCCGGCTCCCGCGTCCCCGCCCCGAGGTGGTGTCCATCGGTACGAGAACGCGGGAGGGGTGCGATCAGTGCCCGGTGGGCGTCAGCTCGCCCGGTAGGCGGTCCACTGGTTCTGCATGCGGGTCACCTGGCCGGAGGTGAACTGGTACATGCAGGAGTCGTACGTGTAGTCCATGAAGTTGTGGATCGGGTCGACACCGGTGGCGGTGCAGGTGTCACGGCCGGTCGGGCACTCGTAGGCGGCGGACTTCTCGGCCGGGGTGTCGGAGACGGAGTCGCCGGTGGTGCCGCAGGCGCCCTGGAAGGTGTGGTACAGGCCCATCCAGTGGCCGACCTCGTGGGTGGCGGTGTCGCCCTCGTTGTAGTTGGTGGCGGAGCCGCCGGGGATCGAGGTGTCGAGGATGACGACCCCGTCGTAGGTCTTGTTGGACGAGTAGGAGCTGGGGAAGGTGGCCCAGCCGAGCAGGTCGTCCGAGAGGTTGGCGGAGTAGATGTTGAGGGCTCCGGCGCCGCCCTTGCGGAGGGTGGACTTCATGGTCGTCTCGGCGGAGGAGCCGTCGGTGAGGTTGTACCAGGTGGAGTTGTTGGTGTAGTCGGTGCCGGCCAGCGAGAACTGGAAGCCGGTGCTGACGTTGCCGGTGCCGGTGCCGCCGTAGGCGGCGTTGAGGACGGAGATCTGGCCGGCTATCTGGCTGGCGGTGAGGCTGCCGGTGGTCCCGCTGGTGATGACGTGCCAGTAGACCGGGATGGTCGTGGTGGCGGCGGCCTTCAGGGTGGTCCGCTTGCCGGCCGCCTTCAGGACGCCGAGCTTCTTCTTCAGGTCGGCGTTCATCCGCTTGACCTGGGCCGCGGTGACCGCGTTGGGCTCCTTGGCCGTCGAGCCCTTCATCTTGCGGGCCGCGGCGTCGTCGTCGGCACACTGCTGCGCGCCGGTTCTGGCGTGGGCGGCGGCGGTGCTGACGGTGGCGGTGGCTCCGGAGACCGGGAGCAGGGCGAGGGTTCCGGCCACGGCGGCGAGGCCGAGCAGGCGCCGGGAGGCAGACGTGTGGGGGGACATGGGCACTCCTGGTGGGGGACCGGGCGGGGAGGAATTTCCTCCTCACCGAGCCGGAGATTATGTGTCCATGCCAGACGCGGTGCAGGCCGGAACCGGCCCATTGGTAAAGGGAGGGTATTCCCTTGGTATGCAACGGCTTTGACACGCGGGGCGGGCGGAATGCCCGGGTCGGAGGGCATTCGAGTCTTTGTCCGCCCGCCCCGTGTGATCCTCGGTTAACGCGACCAGTGGCCGGAAATCGATGCTGAGGGGCCGTCAGTTGACCGGTGAGTACACCCGCTCGACTTTCTGTGTGCCGGCTGTGGTCCGGTACGAGCGTTCCCAGGTGGAGGTGGCGGCCGGATCGGTGCGGTCGGACAGGACGTAGTAGTCCATCTGGGCGCGGGCCGCGGTGAGATCGAGGACGCCGTAGCCGTGGGAGTCGGTATCGAGCCACTTGACATGGCGGTTGGCGGCCCGGATCGCGGCGGCGGCGACGACGGAGACCGTGCCGGGCGCGACCTTGAGGATGTCGTCGAGGTTGTCGGAGGTCACCGAGGTGATGACGAACTCGGTGGCGGCGGAGGGCGACAGGGGGTAGGTGGCGGCCCTGACCGGTACGTCGTTGGCCCAGGCCATGTGGATGTCGCCGGTCAGGAACACGGTGTTGCCGATGCCGTTGTCGTGCAGATGGGCCAGCAGCTCACGGCGGTCGTCGGTGTAGCCGTCCCACTGGTCGGTGTTGACGGCCAGGCCGTCCCGGGGCAGGCCAAGCAGCTCGTCCAGCGGCTCCAGGAGGTACGCGGGCAGCGAACCGAAGGCGACGGGGCTGATCATCACCGAGTTGCCGACCAGCCGCCAGGTCGTCCGGGAGGCCGACAGGCCGGACTTGAGCCAGTCGAGCTGGGCACGCCCGGTGATCGTACGGTCCGGGTCGTCGACGTCGCCGCTGCCGGCCTTCACCTGCTGGGAGCGGAAGGAGCGCAGGTCCAGCAGGGACAGATCGGCCAGTTTCCCGAAGCGCAGCCGGCGGTAGGTGGTGCCGGCGACGGAGGGGCGGACCGGCATCCACTCGAAGTACGCCTGCCTGGCGGCGGCCTGCCGGTCCTTCCAGGCGCCCTCGGCACCCTCGGTGTGGTTCTCCGCGCCCCCCGACCAGGCGTCGTTGGCGAACTCGTGGTCGTCCCAGATGGCGATCACCGGGGCCGTGGCGTGCAGCGCCCGCAGGTCCGGGTCGGTCTTGTAACGGCCGTGCCGGGTGCGGTAGTCGGCGAGGGTGGTGATCTCGTGGGCGGGCGCGTGGGGCCGCACGACGGTGCCCCGGGCGGCGTACTCGCCGGTCCCGTACTCGTAGATGTAGTCGCCCAGGTGCAGCCAGGCGTCCAGGTCGCCGCGGGCGGCGAGGTGGCGGTACGGGGAGAAGTACCCGGCCTCCCAGTTCGCGCAGGAGACCACACCGAAGCGCAGCCGGCCGGTGGCGTCGTCGTCGGCGGGGGCGGTGCGGGTGCGGGCGACGGGGGAGTCGACGCCCTCGCAGCCGAAGCGGAACCAGTAGTCGGTGGCGGGCCTCAGGCCGCGGATGTCGGCCTTGACGGTGTGGTCGGAGGCGGCGGTGGCGGTGACGGAGCCGGTCGCCACCACGGAGGAGAAGGCGCGGTCCGTGGCGACGGTCCAGCTGACCGGGGTGTCCGGGCCGAGGCCGGAGCCGGGGACGGCGTCGGGGGCGGGCGTCACCCGGGTCCACAGCAGGATGCCGTCCGGCAGCGGGTCGCCGGAGGCCACCCCGTGCAGGAAGGCGGGCTGCGCGGACGCCCCGGTGCCGTCCGCCTGGGCGGCGGTGGCCGCCAGCGGTATCAGCGCGGCCCCGGCGGCGGCCGCCTTGACCACGGCCCGCCGGGAGGGCGCGGTCCGCCGGTGGGGCGCGCCCGGCGCGGGTGCGTTCGATGCGTTCGATGAGGTCTGCGAGGGTGCGGAGGTCTCGGTCACAGGCGCACAGGTTACGCGCCAGTAACCCACGTCCGAGGGGTGTTTCGAAACGTTCGACGGGATTTCGCCTGCCGGTTCCCGGGGTCTTCGCCGGGAACCGGCAGGCGTGACCGCGAGGCCGCTGCCGCTACTTCTTCAGCTGGGTCTGGACCGCCGCCTTGAACTGGGCGGCGGTCATGCCCTGGACGTTGTCCATGACCGTGCCGTCCAGCTTCACCGTCGGGGTGCCGGATATGCCGTCCGCGCTGAACTGCTCGTCCATCGTCAGCGCCCACTTGTCGTAGGTGCCGTCCTTCACGTCCTTCTGGAAGGCCTTGTTGTTCTTCAGGGCCGGTACCTTCTGGGCGTACTTGATGAGGTTGGCGTCGCTGCCGAAGGCGTCCGTGGTCTCCTCCGGGTGGACGGCCTTGGAGTACAGCACCTTGTGGTACGCGGTGAAGGCGTCCGTGCTCACGTTCAGCGCCGCGCCCAGCGCGCTCAGCGCGTTCTTGGAACCCTGGCCCTGGCCGAGGGAGTTGTCCAGGAAGGCGCCCATCGTGTACGAGATCTTGTACGTGCCGTCCTTGGCGAGGGCCTGCACCTGGTCGCCCGAGGTCTGCTCGAACTGGGCGCAGATCGGGCAGCGCAGGTCCTCGTACACCTTGAGGGTGTGCGTGGCGCTCGACTTGCCGACGACGATCGACGTGCCGTTCTTGCCCGACGAGTTCGCGGGCTTGACCAGCTTCTTGTCGGCGGCCGCCTCCCAGTAGCTCGGCTGGTTGAGCTTCACCACGGCCACCGCGACGCCGGCCAGTACCGCCAGGGTGGCTATGACGCCGCCGCCGACGAGTATCTGGCGGCGCAGCTTCTCCCGCTTCGCCTGCTTCTCGCGCTCGGCGCGCAGCCGCTCCCGGGCGGCGCTCTTGGCGGCGAGGCTGTTTCGCTGACTCATGATGGTTCGTTCTCCGTCTGTGTACGTACGTGGGTGGGGGCTCAGGTCAGTGCCGAGCGCGGCGGACCACGGCGTACGACGGAGTGCGCGAGCAGCGGGAGCGCGGGGGCCGGGGCGGCGACGGCCGCCCGCGCGTGACGCGGAACCGGCCGGAAGGGCGGCGTGCGCAGCGCGGCCATGGCGACCGCCAACGGCCGGAACGCGGTGCGCAGTACACGGTGCAGGGCGGCCTCACCGCGCCGCAGCCACCAGGAGGCCGCCAGCCCCACCGCGAGGTGGACGCCGAGCAGCAGCCAGGGCGACGCGGAGTGCGCGGAACCGGCGGCGCCGATCTCGCCGCCGTGGCAGGTCAGCGCCCGCCAGGAACCGGTGACGGGGCCGCCGCCGGGGCCGTAACAGGTCGCCTGGCCGACGGTGAAGGCGGTGTCGGCGGCGAGTTCGAGCGGCACCAGCAGGGCGGCGATCGCCCCGAAGCCGCGCTCCCGCCCGCCGAGCGCGTAGGCGGCGGCGAACACCGCCCCGTACGCCCCCGCCACCGTGGTGAGCGGCAGGGGCATCCGGGAGAGCAGCACATGGGAGGTGGCGGACAGCGTGACGCACAGCGCGGCGAACAGCGCGGCGCGCAGCGCTCTCAGCGGTGGTCCCGTCCCCTCCATGGCGCAGAGTGTGCCACGCCGATAGGTAAGTAGTACTTAAAGCCTGGCTGTGGACCCCGGCTTCAGAGCCCGGGGATCCGGCCGTTGCGGAACAGGTCCACGAAGATCTGGTGGTCGGCCCGCGCCCGCGCGCCGTAGGCGTGCGCGAAGTCCACCAGCGTCTCGGGGAAGCCGTCCTCGTCCGCCGCGATGGCCTTGTCGATGGCGTCCTCCGTCGAGAACGGCACCAGCGAGTGACCGCTCTCGTCGTCGGCGGCGGCGTGCATACCGGCCGTGGCACGGCCCAGATCGGCCACCACGGCCTCGATCTGCGCCGGGTCGTCCAGGTCGGACCAGTCCAGGTCGACGGCGTACGGCGACACCTCGGCGACGAGCTGGCCGACACCGTCCAGCTCGGCCCAGCCGAGGTACGGATCGGCGTGGGCCTGCAGCGCGCGCTGGGAGATGACCGTGCGGTGGCCCTCGTGGCGGAAGTAGCCGCGCACCGCCGGGTCGGTGATGTGCCTGGACACCGCGGGCGTCTGGCCCTGCTTCATGTAGATCACGACATCGTTCTCCAGGGCGTCGGTGTGCCCTTCGAGCAGCAGGTTGTACGAGGGCAGCCCCGCGCTGCCGATGCCGATCCCGCGACGGCCGACGACATCCTTGACGCGATGGCTGTCGGGGTTGATCCCGTTGGTCTCCGGCAGCGTCCCCAGGTAGGCCTCGAAGGCGTCGAGCACCTTGGCGCGGGTCGCCGCGTCCAGCTCGAAGGCGCCGCCGCCCGGCGCGAAGCGGCGGTTCCAGTCGCGGATCTCGGTCATCGAGTCCAGCAGGCCGACCCGGGTCTGGGAGCGGGCGCTGCGCAGCGCGTCCAGCAGCGGACCCTGGGCGGTCTCCAGGGTCAGTGAGGGCACCGCCTTGTCGTGCGCGAGTGCGCGGATCCGGTCGCGGTAGGCGGCGGCGTAGGTGCGCACCAGACCGGAGATCACGTCGTCGGCGAGGGCCTTGCTGTAGCCGATGAGGGCGACGGAGGCGGCGAAGCGCTTGAGGTCCCAGGTGAAGGGACCGACGTACGCCTCGTCGAAGTCGTTGACATTGAAGATCAGGCGCCCGTTGGCATCCAGGTAGGTGCCGAAGTTCTCGGCGTGCAGGTCGCCGTGGATCCAGACCCGCGACGTGCGCTCGTCGAGGTAGGCGGCGCCGTCGTCCGCGGCCGCCAGGTCGGCGTAGTACAGGCCGGCCGTGCCCCGGTAGAAGGCGAAGGCGGAGGCCGCCATCTTGCGGAACTTGACCCGGAAGGCGGCCGGGTCGGCGGCCAGCAGCTCGCCGAAGGCGGTGTCGAACACCGCGAGAATCTGCTCGCCGCGGTTGCTGTCGCCGAACGTGGTGCTCATCGCCGGTGTGTCTCCCGATCGTAGAATTCTGGATTCCCTGGATTCCCTGGATTCCCTGGATTCCCTGGATTCCCCCGGACTCCCCGGTGGCAACGGACCAGGCCCCGTGCCCGTGCCGCAGGCTACGCCCCGGCTCCTCGGGGTTTCGCCCCGGGCGGTGGCCGGACCTCGACGGGATTGTCGGTGCCGGGACGTAGGATTCCCCTCGCCGCCCGTAGAAGTTCATGGACCGACCGCCCGGAGGTGTCACTCCCCGTGACAGACCAGCCGTTCACGCACCTGCACGTCCACACGCAGTACTCCCTCCTGGACGGTGCCGCGCGGTTGAAGGACATGTTCAAGGCCTGCAATGAGATGGGCATGTCGCACGTGGCGATCACCGACCACGGCAACCTCCACGGGTCGTACGACTTCTTCCACCAGGCCAAGGCCGCGGGCGTCACGCCGGTCATGGGCATCGAGGCCTATCTCGCCCCCGAGTCACGGCACTACACCAAGCCCGTGAAGTGGGGCGCGCCCCACCAGAAGGGCGACGACGTCTCGGGTGCCGGCGCCTACACCCACATGACGATCTGGGCACGGAACGTGACGGGGCTGCACAACCTCTACCGCGCCCAGTCGCGCGCCTCCTTCGAGGGGTTCTTCCGCAAGCCCCGGATGGACCGCGAGCTGCTGTCGCAGTACGCCGAGGGCCTGATGGGCACCACCGGCTGCCCGTCAGGCGAGGTGTCGACGAGGATCCGCCTCGGTCAGATGGACGAGGCGCTGAAGGCGGCCGGCGAGTACCAGGACATCTTCGGCAAGGAGAACTTCTTCGTCGAGATCATGGACCACGACATCGACATCGACCGCCGCGCGCGCGACGGCCTGATGGAGGTCGCCAAAAAGCTCGACGCGCCCTTCGTCGTCACCAACGACTCGCACTACACCTACGCCCACGAGTCGGCGGCCCACGACACCCTGCTGTGCATCCAGACCGGGTCCAACCTCTCCGACCCCGGCCGCTTCAAGTTCGACGGCTCCGGCTACTACCTCAAGTCCGCCGCCGAGATGTACGCGATCGACTCCTCCGACGCCTGGCAGGAGGGCTGCCGCAACAGCCAGCTCCTGATCGCCGACCGGGTCGAGACCGCCGGCATGTTCGAGTCGAAGAACCTCATGCCGCGCTTCGACGTCCCCGAGGGGTACACCGAGGTCAGCTGGTTCCGTGCCGAGGTCGCGCGGGGCATGGCCCGGCGCTTCCCGGGCGGCATCCCGGAGGACCGGCAGAAGCTCGCCGACTACGAGATGGACACCATCGTCCAGATGGGGTTCCCCGGATACTTCCTCGTCGTCGCCGACTTCATCATGTGGGCCAAGAACAACGGCATCGCCGTCGGCCCCGGCCGAGGATCGGCGGCCGGTTCGATCGTCTCGTACGCGATGGGCATCACCGACCTCGACCCCGTCCCGCACGGTCTGATCTTCGAGCGGTTCCTGAACCCCGAGCGCATCTCCATGCCGGATGTCGACATCGACTTCGACGAACGCCGGCGCGCCGAGGTGATCCGTTACGTCACCGAGAAGTACGGCTCCGACAAGGTCGCCCAGATCGCGACCTACGGCACCATCAAGGCCAAGAACGCGATCAAGGACTCGGCCCGGGTGCTCGGTTACCCGTACGCGGTCGGCGACCGGATCACCAAGGCGATGCCCGCCGACGTCCTCGGCAAGGGCATCCCGCTGTCCGGCATCCTCGACAAGGACCACCCCCGCTACAGCGAGGCGGGCGAGGTCCGGGCGATGTACGAGAACGAGCCGGACGTGAAGAAGGTCATCGACGCCGGCCGGGGCATCGAGGGCCTGGTCCGGCAGATGGGCGTGCACGCGGCCGGCGTGATCATGTCCAGCGAGCCGCTGATCGACCACGTACCGATCTTCTCGCCCAAGAACGACGGCGCGGTCGTCACCCAGTGGGACTACCCGAGCTGTGAGTCGCTCGGCCTGCTGAAGATGGACTTCCTCGGCCTGCGCAACCTGACGATCATGGACGACGCGGTCAAGTCGATCAAGGCCAACAAGGGCATCGACATCGACCTGCTCTCCCTGCCCCTGGACGACCCCAACACGTACTCCCTGCTCGGCCGGGGCGACACCCTCGGCGTCTTCCAGTTCGACGGCGGCCCCATGCGCTCCCTGCTGCGCATGATGAAGCCCGACAACTTCGAGGACATCTCCGCCGTCTCGGCCCTGTACCGGCCGGGCCCGATGGGCATGAACTCGCACATCAACTACGCGCTGCGCAAGAACAAGCAGCAGGAGATCACCCCGATCCACCCGGAGCTGGAGGAGCCGCTCAAGGAGGTCCTCGGCGTCACCTACGGCCTCATCGTGTACCAGGAGCAGGTGCAGAAGGCCGCGCAGATCCTCGCCGGGTACTCGCTCGGCGAGGCCGACATCCTGCGCCGCGTGATGGGCAAGAAGAAGAAGGAGGAGCTCGACAAGAACTTCGCCTTCTTCCAGGAGGGCTGCAAGAAGAACGGCTACTCCGACGCCGCCATCCAGGCCGTGTGGGACGTCCTGGTCCCCTTCGCCGGCTACGCCTTCAACAAGGCCCACTCGGCCGCGTACGGACTGGTCTCCTACTGGACCGCGTACCTCAAGGCGAACTACCCCGCCGAGTACATGGCCGGCCTCCTGACCTCCGTCAAGGACGACAAGGACAAGATGGCGCTCTATCTCAACGAGTGCCGTCGCATGGGCATCAAGGTCCTCCCGCCGGACGTCAACGAGTCCGAGGCCAACTTCACCCCGCGCGGTGACGACACGATCGTGTTCGGCCTGACCGCCGTGCGCAACGTCGGACAGAACGTCGTGGACTCGATCGTGCGCTGCCGGAAGTCGAAGGGGAAGTACAGCTCCTTCCCCGACTTCCTGGACAAGGTGGACGTCGTGGTCTGCAACAAGCGCACCGTCGAATCCATGATCAAGGCCGGCGGCTTCGACGAGCTCAAGCACTCCCGCAAGGGCCTGTCGGCGGTCTTCGAGCCGATGATCGACAACGTGGTCGCGGTCAAGCGCAAGGAGGCCGAGGGGCAGTTCGACCTCTTCGGCGACCTGGGCGGCGACACCGCCGACTCCGGCACCGCCTTCGGCCTGGACACCCCGATCGGCGACGACGAGTGGGACAAGGCCTATCTGCTCGCCCAGGAGCGGGAGATGCTCGGCCTGTACGTCTCCGACCACCCGCTCTTCGGGATCGAGCACATCCTCAACGACAAGAGCGACGCCGCCATCGCCGCGCTCAACGGCGGTGACTACTCCGACGGCTCGATCGTCACCATCGGCGGCATCATCTCCGGCCTCCAGCGCAAGATGACCAAGCAGGGCAACGCCTGGGCGATCGCCACCGTCGAGGACCTGGCGGGCACCATCGACTGCATGTTCTTCCCGGCCACCTACCAGCTGGTCTCGACCCAGCTGGTCGAGGACGCGGTCGTCTTCGTCAAGGGCCGCCTCGACAAACGCGAGGACATCCCCCGGCTGGTCGCGATGGAGCTGATGGTCCCCGACCTGACCGACGCCGGGACCAACGCCCCGGTCACCATCTCCATCCCCACCGTCAAGGTCACCCCGCCCCTGGTCGCCCGGCTCGGCGAGGTCCTCGCCAGCCACAAGGGCAACACCGAGGTCCGGGTCCGGCTCCAGGGCGCCCGCAAGACCACGGTGCTCCGGCTCGACCGGCACCGCGTCACCGCCGACCCGGCGCTCTTCGGCGACCTCAAGGCGCTGCTCGGCCCGGCCTGTCTCGGCGTGGCCCAGCAGCAGGCGGGCTGACCACCGGCCCGCCCGGCCCACCGGCCCCACCCGCCCCGCCCGTACACGCAGAGTGAGACCGGGCCGCCCGCGGGCGGCCCGGCGCGCGGCACGAAAACAGCCCCTGCCGGCGGACAGACCGCCGACGGGGGCTGATTCGCGACAGCCGTCCGGCTAGTTGTGGCCGAACTTCTTTCCGCGCTTGTGCGATACGTGCTGCTCGGAGCCGGGGACCGGCATCGTCTGCTCCTGAGCGGCGGAAGTCTTCGCCGGTTCATCGGCGGGCATGGCGGTCGAGCGATGTTCGTGGCGCTGTCCGGTGCGTTCACCACGGTTCTTGTTCTTGCCCACGATCGTTCCTCCTTGTAGGAAACCTTGGACGACGGGCATCACTCACGTTTCCATGGGAGTACGAAGGTCGCATTTCGGGCAGTTGCAGACTGTGACGGCCGTAAGGTGGCCGGACCGCCACGCCGGTGATCGGGTTCCGGCTCATAACGCCGGTGCGTTCGGGCAGACTCGGAGGAACATCCATACCGGGGGGCCGTCAGGACACCGGAGAAGAGGGTGAGACCGATGGACCGCTGCGTCGTCCTGGTGGATGCCGGCTACCTGCTGGGCGCCGCCGCGAGCCTGCTGGCCGGAGAGCCCTCACGGTCCCGGATCCTGGTCGATCACGCCGCCGTCGTGGCCGGCCTGCGGGAGCGCGCCGAGATCGAGACCGGCCAGCCGCTGCTGCGGATCTACTGGTTCGACGGCGCCCCCGACCGCGTACCGCAGCCCGAGCACCGGCGGCTGCGGGTCATGCCGCGGGTCACCGTCCGGCTGGGCGCGCTCACCCGAACGGACGGACGCTGGGCGCAGAAGGGCGTCGACGCCGCCATGCACGCCGAACTCTCCGAACTGGCGCGCAACCGGGCCTGCTCGGACGTGGTCCTGGTCACCGGCGACGGCGACCTGCTGCCCGGCATGATGTCCGCGAAGGAACACGGGGTCGCCGTCCACCTGTGGGCCGTGCAGGCCGCCGACGGCGACTACAACCAGTCCGAGGACCTGGTCGCCGAGGCGGACGAACGCCGGGTGCTCGACCGGGAGTGGATCACCCGGGCCATCCGTGCCCGTGAGGTGGCCGGCACCGGCGCCTGCGCGCCGCTCGGCCCCCGGCCGGAGATCGCGGCGATCCTGTCGGCGCCGCTGCCCGAGCCCGCGCGCGGCGCGCCGCCGGCCCCGGCCGAGCCGGCCGCCGCCAAGAACGGGGCAGCGGCCGCACCGGCCGACCCCGAGCAGCCTCCCGGCAAGGTCGTCCCCACCCCCAAGGACCTGGCCGCGCTCCGGGGCCCCGGGCACGCGTCACCCCACCACGCGCCGGCCCCCGCCGCGACCCTGCGCTGGTCCTCCGACAAGGGCATGGTCGGCGCCGCCGAGGCCGCCGAGTCCGGTCTGCCCACCCTCGCCCAGCTCACCTCCGCCGAACAGCGCTGGGCGGACCGCGAGGAGGACATCACCACCGTCTCCGGCGACCCCTTCGAGGTCGGCCAGGTCTTCGCCCGCCGCTGGATCGCCCGACTGGCCGACGCCGGGCAGCTCCAGCTGCTCTCGGTGGAGTACCCCCGCGTCCCGCACCGCATCGACGGTGAGCTGCTGCGTTACGCCGCCCGCTTCGGCCTGCTGGCCCACAAGGACGACCAGATCGACGAGCACGACCGCTATGCCATCCGGGCCGGGTTCTGGCGTGAGATCGACGCCCGGTCGGTGGCCGCCGGGCAGCACGCCCCCGCCGGGGAGTAGCCAGGGCCTGTCTTATGGGTATTCGTGGGTGAAGGAGCGGGGTCTGGTGCGTGTGATCGCAAGGCCGAGGAGGGAGGCGACGCGGAGCGTCGTCGACTGACGAGAACACGGCGAGCGCGCGTGCCAGACCCCGCGACGCCACGAAGATACATAAGACAGGCCCCAGGGGGTCCGGGGCGCAGCCCGGCCCGCGCAGCGCGTAGTCTCGGTTCTCGTGAGCACAGGCACGGACCATGCGGCCGGGCGCGACACGGCTGTGATCCGTGTGCGCGGGCTGGTGAAGAGCTACGCGGACGTGCGGGCCAGCGACGGCATCGACCTGGATGTACGGGGCGGCGAGATCTTCGGCCTGCTCGGGCCCAACGGGGCCGGCAAGTCCACCCTCGTACGGCAGCTGACGGGACTGCTGCGGCCGGACGCGGGGACGATCACCTTCCTCGGGCACGACCTCGTACGCAGTCCGGAGCGCGCGGCGCGGCTGATGGGCTACCTCGGGCAGGAGTCCACGGCCCTCGACGAACTGACGGTGGCGCTGGCCGCCGAGACCACGGGACGGCTGCGCGGGCTGACCGCCCGGGCGGCCCGTGCCGAGCGGGACGCGGTACTGGAGGAGCTGGCGCTGACCACGATCGCGGGACGGCCGCTCAAACGGCTGTCGGGCGGGCAGCGCCGGCTGGCGTGCTTCGCGGCGGCGCTGGTGGGGGAGCGGCCGGTGCTGGTGCTGGACGAGCCGACCACCGGAATGGACCCGGTGGCGCGGCGCGCGGTGTGGGCGGCGGTGGACCGCCGGCGAGCCGAACGCGGCGCGACGGTGCTGCTGGTCACGCACAACGTGATCGAGGCCGAGACCGTGCTCGACCGGGTCGGGGTGATGGACGGCGGCCGGGTGATCGCCTGCGACACGCCGGCCGGACTGAAGGCCCTGGTCGCGGACGAGGTGCGGCTGGACCTGGTCTGGCGGGACGAGCCCCCGCTCCAGGTGCCGGGCATCGCGGCGCTGCGCGAGAGCGCCGGCATCGCGGGCCGCCGCTGGACGCTGCGGCTGCCGCAGACCCGGGCCCGCGCCGTGGTGGCCGAGGTGACGGGCGGTCCGGCGTTCGCCGCGCTCGACGATTTCACGCTGGCGACACCGAGCCTGGAGGATGTGTACCTGGCCCTGGGCGGTCGCCAGAAGGGACTGGTCAAAGGATGAGTGTGGCCTCCGCCGGAGCGGGCACCAACGCGGTGGCCCCGTCGGCCCCCGGCAGCGCCGGGCAACGGCCCGCCGCGGACGTCACGGCCGCGGCGGACGCCGCACCGGCGCCGCTCGCGCCGCGCACCCCGCTGCTGCCCGCGCTGGGCGCGGTCTACCGGGCGCAGCTGTCACGGGCGAAGGTGGCCCGGATCCCGCTGCTGTTCGTGGCGACGTTCCAGTCCGTCGGGATCATGGTGCTGATGCGCGGCGTGGTCGACGGCGGCGCGCACGGCGCGGCCCGCTCGGTGGTGGCGGGTTCGAGTGTGCTGGTGGTCGCGTTCGTCGCGCTGAACCTGCTGGCCCAGTACTTCGGGCAGCTGCGGGCCTCCGGCGGCCTCGACTACTACGCGACGCTGCCGGTGCCGCCCGCCGCGGTGGTGCTGGGTGCGGCGGGCGCGTACGCCTCGTTCACGGTGCCCGGGACGGTCGCGACGGCAGCGGTGGGCTGCGCGCTCTTCCAGCTGCCGTTCGCCAACCTGTGGGTGCTGGCCGCCGTCGTCCCACTCGCCGGCGCCGCCCTGGCCGGGCTGGGCGCGGCACTGGGGCTGCTGGCGCCGCGCCAGGAACTGGCCACGCTGTTCGGGCAGTTGGGCATGTCGGCGGCACTGCTGCTGGGCGTGCTGCCGGCCGGGAACCTGCCGGCCCCGGTCGGCTGGGTACGCGACGCGCTGCCGTCGACATACGGCGTCGAGGCGCTGGCCCGCGCCTTCGACGCACGCCCGGACTGGATCGCCATGGCCGCCGACCTGTCGGTGTGCGCCGTGGTGGGCGCGGTCTCCCTGTCAGTGGCCACCTGGGCATACCGCCGTGCCGCCTGCCGGTGACAGCCGCCGCGACGGCGGCCGGTGACTCGGCGGACGTGCCGCACGCCGTCCGGGCGTAGCGCCGGGCTGCCTGCCTGCCTGCGGCGCGCCGGATGTGCCGGCCGACGCCTGGGCGTATTGGTGGGTTTCCTGCCGGTGACGGCCGGCGGTGACTCGTCGAACGTGCCGGACGGCGCCTGGCGTGCCGCCGGGGCGCCTGCCGGTGAACAGCTGGCGTGATGGCTGCCGGTGACGGCCGCTGGGCCGCCTGCCGGTGATCCGTCGGACGGGCCCGTACGCCGTCCGGGGGTGCCGCCGGGCGTTCGCTGGTGACCCGGCGGGGGCGCCGCACAGGCGTACCTGGCACGATGGCAGCGTGACCGCACCTCTGACGCCCCACGGCCAGCCGCCCATGCAACCGCCGTACCCGGTGCCCGACACGCCCGGGGGCGGGTTGCCGGAGGACGAGCGCCTGGTCCTCGGCCAGGAGCTGCGGCGCGGTGCGCTGACGGCGCTGCTGCTGACCGTCGCGGGGGTGGCGCTGGGCCTGCTGTGGCTGTGGCTGGCGCCGCGCATTCCGTTGGTCTCGGACGGCAAGGCGGTCTACCTCAAGGACTCCGAGGGCGAACAGGCGGCCGGCGGCGACGGCACCTTTGTGCTGCTCGCCCTGGGGATGGGCGTGGTCAGCGCCGTACTGGCCTTCTGGCGCTGCCGGCGCGGCGGGGTCGGCATCGTGCTCGGCCTGGCGGTCGGCGCCGGGCTCGGTTCGCTGCTGGCCTGGCGGCTCGGTGTGTGGCTCGGCCCGACGCAGGACCTGGTGGCGCACGCCAGGGCGGTCGGCGCCAAGAAGGTCTTCGACGCCCCGCTGGAGCTGCGCGCCAAGGGCACCCTGCTGGTGTGGCCGATCGCGGCCACCCTGTTCCACCTGGGCCTGACCACGGGCTTCGGCCCCCGCGACCCGGAGACCGTCCCGCACTGGGACACCCCCGACGGCGCCTGACGCCCGCTACGGCGGCTACGCCGGCAGCAGGCGGCGGACCCGGACCAGCGGGACGGCGGCGGTCGTGGCGTTCCTGTCCGCCGTGCCGGGCGTGCGCAACGGCGCGCTGTTGGCCTCGGCCAGAGCGTCGGCGACGGCTCCCGATGGGCCGATGACGACGGTGGCCAGGACTCCGGCGACGATCCCGAGGCGGCGCGTGACGGTTGCGGTGCTCATGAGGAACTCCCCTGACGTCGGCTCTGCGTACGAGGCGTACGAGGCGTACGAGGCGTACGAGGGGATCCTCACCGACCGTGCTGTGCCGGTGCCCTGATCCGTCTGTGCGCGTCCTGTCAGCCTCAGGGCCTGCCGATCGGCGCGGTGACGGCGCCGGTGAGCCGCACCAGGTCCTGCGGGGCCAGCTCCACCTCAAGGCCGCGCTTGCCGGCCGAGACGAACACCGTGTCGTGGTCCAGCGCCGAGGCGTCGACGACCGTACGCAGCCGCTTGCGCTGCCCCAGCGGCGAGATGCCGCCCCGCACGTAGCCGGTCGTACGCTCGGCGTCGGCCGGGTCGGCCATCGCGGCCCGCTTGCCGCCGGCGGCCGTGGCCAGTGCCTTGAGGTCGAGGGAGCCGGCGACGGGCACCACGGCGACGGTGAGGGCGCCGTCGACATCGGCGACCAGCGTCTTGAACACCCGCGCCGGTGAGGTGCCCAGGGCCTGGGCGGCCTCCTCGCCGTAGCCGAGGGCGGCGGCGGGGTCGTGGTCGTAGGCGTGGACGGTGAAGGGGGCGCCGGCCTGCTCCAGGGCGACGGTGGCGGGCGTGCCGCCGGAGGTCTTCTTGGTCTTCTTGGCCACGGGGCTCCGCCGGAGGGTCAGTTGGGGCTCGGGGTCTGGCGGGTCAGGTCGACCGCCGGGAGGGTGCGGAGCTTGCCGATGACGGCTGCCTCACGGCGCAGCAGCCGCAGTTCCTCGGTGAGCCGGGTGGCGGTGTCCGGGGCTTCAAGGAGGGCCTGTTTGAGCGGCGTCTCCAGGACGGTGGCGGCGGCGACGAGGAACGACAGCACCGACGGCTCGTCGGGCAGCTCACTGCCGGAGTCGGTGGCCAGGGTGCGTTCGCGTGAGCCCGCGACCCGCTTCTGGTACGTGCGGAAGGCCCGCGCGACGCCGGCGGCCAGCGCGCCCGACCCCTCGCCGGGCTCCTCGGGCAGTTCCTCGGTCTCGCCGACCAGGTACGGTCCGCCGGCGTCCACCGACAGCAGCCGGAAGCGCGTCGTCCCGGTGGCCACCATCTCGAAGCCGCCGTCCTCGCGCTCGCCGATCGTGGCGGCCTCGGCGACGCAGCCCACACCGAAGAAACTCCTGGCGGGGTCGGGTCCGAAGCCGGCCGCGGCGCCCCGGTCCTTGGGGGCGTCCTTGGACGCGACCTCGTGGCCGTCGCGGATGGCGACGACGCCGAAGCGGCGCGGGGCGTCCTCGGGGAGGGCGATGAGATCGCGTACGAGTGCGCGATACCGCTCCTCGAACACGTTCAGCGGCAGCACGAGGCCGGGGAACAGCACCGAATTGAGCGGAAAGAGCGGGATGCGCACGGTCACAGCCAGCAAGCTTATGCGTAAGGGCCGCCGGGTTTGGCCCAGAGACCGACAGCCGATGCGAGCTGAACGCGTACGCCGGTGCGCATCTCCAGGAATTCGCGCCGGGGTTCGCCGGTACGGTGCCACGGAAAAGACGTCGCGTGCACCCCGATCGCGCGGAACTCGTCCAGCGCCTCGGACCACCGCCCGCGCAGGATCAGCATCTGGGCCAGCACATTGCGCACCTCGGCGGGCTCACGGTCGCCGGGGTGGTGCCAGGCGGACAGCTCCAGGGCGCCGGTGATGGCCGCGTCCACGTACGTGTCGGAGTCCCGGCCCCCCGTGAGCAGGTGCTCGTACGCCGCCAGCAGCGGCAGACCGAGCACCAGGGAACCGGGCAGCACGCTGTCGGCGGCGTCGGCGGCGAACGCCAGCCATTCCCGGGGACGGACCGTGCCCTCCGCGCGCAGGAAGCGCAGGGCGCTGACATGGCAGCCGTAGTGGTGCGGGGAACGGGCCAGCACCTGCGCCCACAGGGTGTCGAAGTCCTCGCGCCGCGCGCCCAGGCCCCGGGCGCGGGTGATCGCGGTACGCCAGGGCACCGGATCGCCGGGGCCCGCCTCCGTGGCGGCCCGCACCAGGGGACCGGCCTCGCGCAGCAGCGTGGTGCGGCGGGCCGGACCGGGCGCCCGCCAGGCCTGCCGGACGGCGGCCTCGGCGCGCACGACGGCCAGGTCCGGGCTGTCCGGGTCGGCGTCGCGCCAGTCCCGCAGCCACAGGGGGCCGCCGCCCGTGAGGTGGTGCTCGGCGAGCCAGGCGACATACCGGTCCCTGGTCTCCCACCAGGCGGCGTCCCGGGTCCAGGCCAGCAGCTCCGCGACCGGCTTGAAGTCGCCGCCGTCCAGGTGCGCCGAGGCCGCCGCGAGCCGCTCGTCCGGCGCGTCGAGGAGCACCGCGTCATCGGGCGGCAGATCGGCGCCGATGTGCGGTGTGTGCCGCAGCATGCGCGACACGGCGACCAGGGAACGGAGGAATGGCATGGTGTGCTCATTCAACGGCGGGAACTCCGGCGGGCACCTGTGCTTTCGATGAAGATTCGGTATCTGTCACCGCCGCGCCGCTACGCCGCCGCGCCGCGCCGGCCGGTCAGCCGCGTCGGAGCAGCCGGGACGCGCCGGCCGCCACCGTCGTGGCCAGCACCCACCCCAGCACCACCATGGCCGCCGCCGCCCACTGCGCGTCGCCCGCCGGTTTCCACGCGCTGTCCTGGCCCAGGTCGATGACCGGCAGCAGCAGGTCCAGCGCGTAGAGGGCGGCGCTCCAGTGCGGGGCCTCGTCCGCCTTGAGGGGCGGCGGGGGATGCCCGTGGAAGAAGTTGGCGCCGATGGCCCACAGCACCGCCATCCACAGCGCGGCCCGGCCGGCCCGGTAGCCGTAGCCGACCGTGATGTCCTGCATGTAGCCCCACAGCTTGCCCGCCAGCGGCAGCGTCTCCCGGCGGCGGCGCTGCTTGGCGAGCAGTACCTCGCGGGCGTCGGAGTCCTCGCCGCTGGCGCGCAGCGCGGCCGCCAGGTGCTCGTACGGCTCCGGGCTGTACTCGGGGGTGGCCGCCGCCAGCCAGGAGATGCGCTCGCGCAGCGGGAAGGGGCCCTCGGGGCTCAGCGAGCCGTACGAGAACCCGGTCAGGTCCACGCCCGCCGCCTCCGGCCAGCAGGTCTGCGCGTCGGTGAGGTTGCCCACCCGCGCCCCGGCCAGCGAGATCATGCCGGTCGGCGGCTCGTCCAGGGTGAGCCGCAGTTCGGGGGTCTGCACCCGGCGCAGGGACAGCTGCTGGCTTCCGGTGAGCCGGAACCGCGCCTGGTTGATGATCACCGCGTTGCCGAAACGGCCGTCGTCCAGCCGCAGCCCGCCCTCGCAGGTGAAGCGCCGGGTGCGCACGCCCATCGGCGGGGTGCCGCTGTTGCTGGCGGAGCCCACGTAGCCCGCGCTCAGGTACAGGGTGTGCTCGACCTGGACCCGGGCGGCGTTGAGCGCGTAGCGCCCGTACGGGTTGTGCAGCACGCTGCCGCGCAGGCTCAGCCGGCCGCCGATGCGGGCGCTGCGCAGGCTGATCTCGCCGGTGGCCTCCATCAGCTCGGCCTCGACGTCCTGCGCGACGCTGAGGCCGTCGGCGGCGATGGCGCGCCCGTGCCGGTCACGGCGGACGGTGAGCTGGTTCAGCAGCAGGTCGGTGCCTATGTGGGCGTCGGTGAGCCGGATGCCTCCCTCGACGGTGCACTGCGGCAGGTGCAGGTCGCCGGTGGTGTGCAGCCGGGCGGCCTCCAGGCGCGGAACGGCGCAGTGCACCATCCGTATGGTCGTGAAGTGGCACTCCGACAGCATCACGACCTGTTCGAAACGGCAGTCCCGCAGCTCGACGTAGGGCACCACCGTGCCGCCGGAGAGCTGGAGTTCGCCGGTGATCTGGGCGCCGGACAGCTTGACGCACGACACCCGGCCGGGGACGGCGGGCGGCCCGTCGAGCAGCAGCCGGGCGATCGTCTCGGCCCGTACGGTCCGGTCGGGGCCCCAGAAGCGGTCGGCGGCAGGGTCGTCCCGCTCGGGGATGCCGGTGCGCAGGTCGTACCACTCGCCGAGGCGAAAGGCCTCCCAGAGCCCCTGTTCCACCGCGGTCCAGTCCTCCGGCGGCTGATGCGGTGGCCGGTCCGCCGCCTGACGCGGCGGCTGCTGCTGCGGCTGCTGCTGCGGCGGCTCGTGCGGCGGCTCGTGCGGCGGCTGGTGCGGCGGTGCCGGTGGTGGTGACGGCGGCGTGTCCGACTGCTCGGTCACCGGTTTCCCTCCCGTGGCTCACAGCGACGACCGAAACGCTATCGGCAATGATCTTCCGGTGGGGGCCGTATGCCGTATCAGGGACTGATACCCGGCGCGGGCCCCCGGTGGCTTTCCCTACACTTGGGAGGGTGATCTCCCGAATCGATCTGCGCGGCGATGCCTTCCCCGAGAACGGAATCGACCGCGACCTGCTGCCCCGTGCCGACTTCGACGTCGAGGCCGCCCTGGAGAAGGTGCGCCCGATCTGCGAGGACGTGAAGCATCGCGGCACGGCGGCGCTGATCCACTACGCGGAGCTGTTCGACGGAGTCGTCATCGACCGGGTCCGGGTGCCGGTGGAGGAGCTCTCCCGCGCCCTGGACGAGCTGGACCCGAAGGTGCGCGCCGCGCTGGAGGAGTCCGTCCGCCGCGCCAGGATCGTCCACCGCGAGCAGCGCCGCACCGATCACACCACGCAGGTCGTGCCGGGCGGCACGGTCACCGAGCGTTGGGTGCCGGTGGACCGCGTCGGGCTGTACGTGCCGGGCGGGCTGTCGGTCTACCCGTCGTCCGTGATCATGAACGTGGTGCCGGCCCAGGAGGCCGGCGTCGGCTCCATGGCCGTCGCGTCCCCCGCGCAGAAGGAGTTCGGCGGGCTCCCGCACCCCACCATCCTCGCCGCCTGCGCGCTGCTCGGCATCGACGAGGTGTACGCGGCCGGCGGCGCCACCGCGATCGCCATGTTCGCGTACGGCACCGAGGAGTGCCGTCCCGCCACCCTGGTGACCGGCCCCGGCAACATCTACGTGGCCGCCGCCAAGCGTCTGCTCAAGGGCCGGATCGGCATCGACGCCGAAGCCGGGCCCACCGAGATCGCGATCCTCGCCGACGCCACCGCCGACCCGGTGCACGTCGCCGCCGACCTGATCAGCCAGGCCGAGCACGACCCGCTGGCCGCCGCCGTCCTGGTCACCGACTCGCCGGACCTCGCCGAGGCCGTCGAGAAGGAGCTGGCGGTCCAGGTCGCCGCCACCAAGCACGTCGAGGACCGGATCGTTCCGGCGCTGACCGGCCGCCAGTCCGGCATCGTGCTGGTCGACGGCATCGACCAGGGACTCGCCGTGGTGGACGCCTACGCCGCCGAGCACCTGGAGATCCAGACCGAGAACGCGGCCGCCGTCGCCGCCCGCGTGCGCAACGCGGGCGCGGTCTTCGTCGGGGCCTTCGCCCCCGTCTCGCTGGGCGACTACGCCGCCGGCTCCAACCACGTGCTGCCCACCGGCGGCTGCGCCTGCCACTCCTCCGGGCTGTCGGTCCAGTCCTTCCTGCGCGGCATCCACGTCGTGGACTACACCCGCGAGGCGCTGGCCGAGGTCGCCGGGACCGTGGTCACCCTCGCCGACGCCGAGGACCTGCCCGCGCACGGCGCGGCTGTACGAGCGCGATTCGATTGGACGGTACCGGGTCAGTGACCGGCATTGACGACCTTCCCATCCGGGACGAACTGCGCGGCAAGTCCCCGTACGGCGCCCCCCAGCTCGACGTCCCGGTACGCCTGAACACCAACGAGAATCCGTACCCGCTGCCCGAGGCCCTGGTCGAGCGCATCACCGAGCGGGTCCGCGAGGCCGCCCGCGGCCTCAACCGCTACCCCGACCGGGACGCGGTCGAGCTGCGCACCGGCCTCGCCGCGTACCTCACGCGCACCGCCGGGCACCCGGTCGGCCTCGCCAACGTCTGGGCGGCCAACGGCTCCAACGAGGTCATCCAGCAGCTGCTGCAGACCTTCGGCGGCCCCGGCCGCACCGCGATCGGCTTCGAGCCCTCGTACTCGATGCACGCGCTGATCTCGCGCGGCACCGGCACCGGGTGGATCTCCGGCCCGCGCAGCGAGGACTTCACCATCGACGTGGCGGCGGCCACGGCGGCGATCGCCGAGCACCGCCCGCATGTCGTCTTCATCACCTCGCCCAACAACCCCACCGGCACGGCGGTCGACGCCGGCACCGTCCTGGCGCTGTACGAGGCCGCGCAGGCCGCCCGCCCGTGCCTGGTGGTGGTCGACGAGGCGTACGGCGAGTTCAGCCACCGTCCCTCGCTGCTGCCGCTCATCGAGGGCCGCTCCCACCTGGTGGTCAGCCGCACCATGTCCAAGGCCTTCGGTGCCGCCGGTCTGCGCCTGGGCTACCTCGCCGCCGACCCGGCGGTGGTGGACGCCGTACAGCTGGTCCGGCTGCCGTACCACCTGTCGGCGGTCACGCAGGCCACCGCGCTCGCCGCGCTGGAGCACACCGATACGCTGCTGGGGTACGTCGAGCAGCTGAAGGCCGAGCGGGACCGCCTGGTCGCCGAACTGCGGGCGATCGGCTACGAGGTCACCGACTCCGACGCCAACTTCGTCCAGTTCGGCCGCTTCGAGGACAGCCACGCCGTCTGGCAGGCGCTCCTCGACCGCGGTGTCCTGGTCCGCGACAACGGCGTACCGGGCTGGCTGCGGGTCACCGCGGGCACCCCGGCCGAGAACGACGCGTTCCTGGAAGCGGCACGCGACCTGAAGAAGGAGAGCTGAGCACATGTCCCGCGTAGGCCGCGTGGAACGCACGACCAAGGAGACCTCCGTCGTCGTCGAGATCAACCTCGACGGCACCGGCAGGACCGACATCTCGACCGGCGTCGGCTTCTACGACCACATGCTCGACCAGCTCGGCCGCCACGGCCTCTTCGACCTCACCGTCAAGACCGAGGGCGACCTGCACATCGACTCCCACCACACCATCGAGGACTCCGCCCTCGCGCTGGGCGCCGCCTTCAAGCAGGCCCTGGGCGACAAGGTCGGCATCTACCGCTTCGGCAACTGCACCGTCCCGCTGGACGAGTCCCTCGCCCAGGTGACCGTCGACCTGTCCGGCCGCCCCTATCTGGTGCACACCGAGCCGGAGAAGATGGCGCCGATGATCGGCGAGTACGACACCACCATGACCCGGCACATCCTGGAGTCCTTCGTCGCGCAGGCGCAGATCGCCCTGCACGTCCACGTGCCGTACGGGCGCAACGCGCACCACATCGTCGAGTGCCAGTTCAAGGCGCTGGCGCGGGCCCTGCGCTACGCCAGTGAGCGCGACCCGCGCGCGGCCGGCATCCTGCCCTCGACGAAGGGCGCCCTCTGATGAACACGGCCGCCGCCGTCTACATCTTCCTCGGGATCTTCCTCGCCAGCGGGGTCTACTCCTTCTGGAAGCAGAAGCTGCCCAAGAGCGTCATCATCCTGCTCGGCGTCAGCGCCGCCATGTCGCTGACCGCCGGCCTGATGCGCCTGTAGAGGGGGACCCAGCACATGACCAAGTCCGCCAAGCCCGCCAAGCCCGCCAAGAATGTGGTCGTCCTCGACTACGGCTTCGGCAACATCCGCTCCGCCGAACGCGCCCTGGCCCGGGCCGGCGCCGAGGTCGAGATCACCGCCGACTTCGACAAGGCGATGAACGCCGACGGGCTCCTCGTCCCCGGGGTCGGCGCCTTCGCCGCCTGCATGGCCGGACTCACCTCCGTACGCGGAGAGATGATCATCGGCCGCCGGCTGGCCGGCGGCCGTCCGGTGCTGGGCATCTGCGTCGGCATGCAGATCCTCTTCGCGCGCGGCGTGGAGCACGGAGTCGAGACCGCCGGCTGCGACGAGTGGCCCGGCACCGTCGAGCCGCTGCGCGCGCCGGTCGTCCCGCACATGGGCTGGAACACCGTCAAGGCCCCCGAGGACACCCGGCTGTTCGCCGGTCTGGACGCGGACGAGCGCTACTACTTCGTGCACTCCTACGCCGTCCGCTCCTGGGAGCTGGAGGTGACCAACGCCAACATCCGGTCCCCGAAGGTCACCTGGGCCACCCACGGCGAGCCCTTCGTCGCCGCCGTGGAGAACGGGCCGCTGTGGGCCACCCAGTTCCACCCCGAGAAGTCCGGCGACGCCGGCGCGCAGCTGCTGACCAACTGGCTCGACACCCTCTAGGACGTACGACGCAATGACCACGCCCCGCCTCGAACTCCTCCCCGCCGTCGACGTCCGCGACGGCCAGGCAGTCCGCCTCGTCCACGGCGAGTCCGGCTCCGAGACGTCCTACGGCGATCCGCTGGCCGCCGCCCTCGCCTGGCAGCAGTCCGGCGCCGAGTGGCTGCACCTGGTCGACCTCGACGCCGCCTTCGGCACCGGCGACAACCGCGCCCGGATCGCCGAGGTCGCCCGCTCCATGGACATCAAGGTCGAGCTGTCCGGCGGCATCCGCGACGACGACACCCTCGCCGCCGCCCTCGCCACCGGCTGCACCCGGGTCAACCTCGGCACCGCGGCCCTGGAGACCCCCGAGTGGGTCGCCAAGGTCATCGCCGAGCACGGCGACCGCATCGCGGTCGGCCTGGACGTACGCGGCACCACGCTGCGCGGCCGCGGCTGGACCCGCGACGGCGGCGACCTGTACGAGACGCTGGCCCGCCTCGACGGCGAGGGCTGCGCCCGCTACGTCGTCACCGACATCGCCAAGGACGGCACGCTGCAGGGCCCCAACCTGGAGCTGCTGAAGAACGTCTGCGCCGCCACCGACAAGCCGGTGGTCGCCTCCGGGGGCGTTTCGTCCCTTGACGACCTGCGCGCGATCGCCACTCTGGTCCCGGAGGGTGTCGAAGGCGCCATCGTGGGCAAGGCCCTCTATGCCAAGGCGTTCACCTTGGAAGAGGCTTTGGAGGCCGTGTCACGATGACTGAAACCCCTGCCGTGCAGCATGTGCAGAGCGACAGCCCCTGGGAAGAGACCATGGGCTTCGCCCGCGCCGTCGCGGCGGGGGACCGGGTCCTTGTCGGCGGCACCATGCCGCTGGTCGGCGGGGTGGTGGCCGGCGAGGGGAGCCCGTACGAGCAGGCCCAGCTCGCCTTCGGCAACGCGCTCGCCGCCCTGGAGAAGTTCGGCCTGGGACCCGAGAGCGTCATCCGCACCCGTATGTACATCAGCCACGCCCGCGACGCGGAGGATGTCGGCCGCGCCCACAAGGAGCTGTTCGGCGCCGTGCGCCCGGCCGGGACCATCGTCCTGGTCGCCGGTTTCGTCGACTCGCGCGTCCTGGTCGAGGTCGAAGTAGAAGCCTTCCGAGGAGCCCCCCAATGACCCTCGCGGTCCGCGTCATCCCCTGCCTCGACGTCGACAACGGCCGCGTCGTCAAGGGCGTCAACTTCCAGAACCTGCGCGACGCCGGTGACCCGGTCGAGATGGCCAAGCTGTACGACGCCGAAGGCGCCGACGAGCTGACCTTCCTCGACATCACCGCCTCCTCCGGCGACCGCGAGACCACGTACGACGTCGTCCGCCGCACCGCCGAGCAGGTCTTCATCCCGCTCACGGTCGGCGGCGGCGTCCGTTCGGCGGACGACGTCGACAAGCTGCTGCGCGCGGGCGCGGACAAGGTCGGCGTCAACACCGCCGCCATCGCCCGGCCCGAGCTCATCCGGGAGATCGCCGAGCGCTTCGGCAGCCAGGTGCTGGTCCTGTCGGTCGACGCCCGGCGCACGGACGCGGGCACTCCCTCCGGCTACGAGGTCACCACCCACGGCGGCCGCCGCGGTACCGGCATCGACGCCGTGGAGTGGGCGCACCGGGCCGCCGAACTGGGCGCCGGCGAGATCCTGCTCAACTCGATGGACGCCGACGGCACCAAGGACGGCTACGACACCGAGATGATCGCCGCCGTGCGCAAGCACGTCACCGTCCCCGTCATCGCCAGTGGCGGCGCGGGCAGGCTCCCCGACTTCGCCCCGGCGGTCGCGGCCGGCGCCGACGCCGTACTGGCCGCCTCCGTCTTCCACTTCGGCGACCTGCGCATCGGCGAGGTCAAGGACGCCCTGCGCGGCGCGGGATACCCGGCGCGCTGAGGCCCCGCCCCGGCAGGGGCCTGATCCACGGCCGGTCCGGTCGCGGCGGTTCACCCGCCGGCCGGGCCGGCTTTTCGTTGCCGGAACAGAAAAATAAAGTTGCGCAATTTATGTTGCGCAAAAAAAGCTGCGCAACTGGCGTCGTGGACATGGCAGATGACAAGGTCCCGGACGACGCGGGGGCCGGCGCCCCGGACTGCGCCGGGAACGAGATCTTCAGGATCACCGACCTCAACGCGCTGAAGGTCTTCGCGCACCCGCTGCGCATCAAGCTCTACCGGGCCCTGCACCTCGCCCGTAAGGCGACCGCCTCACAACTCGCCGACCAGGTCGACGAGGCCGTGTCGCTGGTCAGCTACCACCTGCGCAAGATGGCCGCCCATGGCTTCATCAAGGAGGCGCAGGGCGGGAGTTCGGACGGCCGCGAGCGCTGGTGGCAGGTCACCTCGGAGCGCGGCATCACCTTCCGCAGCACGGACTTCGCCGACCGGCCCGAGGGGGCGGCGGTGATGAGCGCGGTCAACCGGCAGATCGTCGCGTCCCGCTACGAGCGGTACATGGCGCATCTGGACGAGTCGGGGAGCTGGCCGGGGGAGTGGATGGACGCCTCGTTCAGCTCCGAGTACATGCCCCGGCTGACCGCCGCCGAACTGGGCCGGCTCAGCCGGGAGCTGGACGAACTGGTCCGCCGCTGGACCGACCACGGGCGGGCCGCCGAGGACGCCGGCGACACCGCCGGCCGCGAGAACGTCGCACTGCACCTGTACGGATTCCCCTTCCGCCCCTGATCTCCGCGGAGAAGTCCGCGCAGAGGACCGCAGAGAAGGAGGCCGCCGTCATGCCGGCGACCGGGACACGCACGACGTCCGTGCTCACCGCCCCTTCGGCGCCCGCCCACCGGGACGGCAACGTCCTGCGCTGGCTGACCGCGTTCGCCGCCTCGCTGATCGGCGACAGCGTCTACTTCATCGCCCTGTCGTGGGCGGCCACCCGTACCGGCGGCGCCGCACAGGCCGGGCTGGTGCTGGCCGTCGGCTCGGTGCCCCGGGCCGCGCTGATGCTGGGCGGGGGACTGGTCGCCGACCGCTTCGGGCCGCGCCGGGTGGTCATCGGCAGCGACGCCACCCGCTGCGTGGTGATCCTGGCCATGGCGGGGCTGCTGGCCCTCACCACACCCGGGCTGTGGGCCCTGGTGGCGGTCGCCCTGGTCTTCGGCGCGGTCGACGCGCTGTTCATGCCCGCGGTCAGCGCGCTGCCGCCGCGGATCACCGGACCGGACCAGCTGACCCGCGTCCAGGGCATGAAGGGCCTGGCCACCCGGGTGGCCACGGTCACCGGGGCGCCGCTGGGCGGACTGGCGATGGGGCTCGGCGGGTCGGCGGCGGCCTTCGGGGTGGCCGGGGTGCTCTTCGCGGTGTCGCTGGTGCTGCTGGCCGCCGTACGGATCACCCCGCTGCCCGGTGACGACCGGATCCGGGCGAAGGGCCCGGCCCTGCGGGAACTGGCCGACGGCTTCCGTCACATCCGCCGGAACCGGGCGCTGACCGCGCTGGTGGCCGTCGGCGCCGCCGCCGAGCTCGGCCTGGCCGGACCGCTGAACATCGGCGCCACGCTGCTGGCGGACCAGCGGGGCTGGGGCGCCGCCGGGCTCGGCTGGATCATCAGCGGCTTCGGGACGGGCGCGGGGGCCGCCTCACTGCTGCTGACCGTACGCGGCCGGATACCGCGCGCCGGACTCGTACTGAGCGTCAGCGGCGCCCTGGGGGCCGTTGCCGCCGCGGCCCTGGCCTACGCCCCGTCGCTGCCGCTGGCCGTGGCGGCGGGCGTGGCGACCGGTCTGCTGGCGGGGCTCGGCGGCGCGCTGGTGGGCGCCCTGCTCCAGACCCTGACGGCCCCCGCCTACCTGGGCCGGGTCGGCTCGGTGCTGACCTTCTTCGCGGTCGGCGTCGCGCCGCTGAGCTACCCGCTCACCGGCGCCGGCATCGCCGCCTGGGGCCTGGAGCCGGTCTTCACCGCCAGCGCCGCCGTGACCGTGCTGGCGGCGGCGTACGGTCTCGCCTCCCCGGCCCTGCGCAGGTCCGAACTGCCGCACCAGTGAACACCGGAACGCGGCGAGCCGCGGATCCGCGGGTGACCGGGCCGGCTGTTCGCGTTGCGGTGCCGGAGGTACTCACCGGGCCGTACCGGGGCGGGTTGAGTAGTGGTACTCATGCCGGCCAACCCTGCTGCCGCACACCATGGACACAGCACGACACCACGTCAGGTGCCGTGCACAGCAACCGTGGTGACGGTTCGTCACTCGCTTCTTTCCTGGGGGAACTCCATGTCCACTCGTGTTGCGGTCTCCGCCCTCGCCGGCGCTCTCGTCGTGGGCGGTGTCGTGGCCGCCTGCCTCGGCGTCGGCACCGCCGATGCCGCCGACGCTCCCGCGCGGCCCGCGATCCGCGAGGTCTCGGCGACCCCGCTGGTCCTGGGCGCCACCGGCACCAGGACGTTCCGGTTCTCCGCCACCGTCTCCGACGGGTCGGGCATCAGCAGCGTGAAGGTCCTCGCCTGGCCGAAGAGCTCGAACGTGACACCCAGGAAGCGGGACCTGGTCCTGACTACCGAGAAGGCCACCTGCAAGGCGTCCTCACCGACGACCTCGGTGTGCACCTACTCCACCCCCGTCGGCCCGCAGGACGCCGACGACACCCCGACCGGCCGTTGGTACGTGGCGGTCCTGGTCACGGCCAAGGACCACGACACCACCTTCGACGCCAAGGCATCGGCCTTCACCGTCACCCGCCGGGCCCGCTGAACCCCGAGGACCCGCACGGGGACCCGCGCCCCGGCGGACGCCGGTGGCCGACGCGCCCTAGATGCCGAGCTGCGGAGTGTCGTACAGCTTGGTGACCGCGTCCTTGTCGCCCTCGGTCTCCACCCGCGCGGACTGCGTACGCCCGAAGGCGAAGAGCACCAGCTCGCCCGGCTCGCCGGTGACGGTGACCACCGGGGTGCCGCGGTGCAGGACGGTGGTCTGGCCGTCGGGGCGGCGCAGTACGACGCCGACCGGGGCCTTGCGGCCGAGCAGCCGGGCGGTGCGCTCCAGGCGGGACCAGAGGGTGTCGGCGAAGACCGGGTCGATCTCGCGCGGCGTCCAGTCGGGCTGGGCGCGGCGGACGTCCTCGGAGTGGACGTAGAACTCGACGGTGTTCGCCGCCTCGTCGATCTGCTTGAGCGCGAAGGGCGACAGCCGGGGCGGCCCGGTACGGATGAGCCGGATCAGCTCCTCGTACGGCTTCTGGGAGAACTCCTTGCGCACCCGCTCCAGCCGGGGCGCGAGCTGTGGGATCAGCTGTCCGGCGGAGGCGTCGGCCCGGCGCTCGCGGACCACGACATGCGCGGCCAGGTCGGTGGTGGTCCAGCCGTCACACAGGGTGGCGGCCTCGGGTCCGACGCTCTCCAGGAGGTCGGCGAGGAGCAGACGTTCACGCTGCGCATGAGTCGACATACCGTCAGCCTACGTCCACTCCCCGCCGGGCGGGGGTTCTAGGGAAGGGCTTTGGTGAGCTGCTTGCCGTCCACCTTGTTGCTCAGGGTCAGGGAGCAGGAGATGGTGTGCTTGTTCTGGATGGTGTACGTCGCCAGAGACGGGTAGATGGCGTAGTAGTAGTAGGTCCGCCCGTCGGCGGGGATCTTGGCCAGGCGGGCCTTGGCGTCCTTCTCGCAGAGCTTGAGGACCTTCGTCTGCAGCTCGGTCTCGGTGGTGAAGCTGCCGGTCAGGGTCTCGTTGGCGATCACTTCGCCGTCGTGCGCGCTGCTGCAGGAACGGGTCGTGACGACCTTGACGCTGCTGTTCAGCCCCGGGTGGTCGAAGCACTTGCCGGGGGAGAGGACGACATAGGGGACCACGCTGTCGGTGGGGTCCGAGCCGGCGGTGGCGTCACTGGCGTCGTCGGTCGCGGTGCTGTCGCCGGAGGCGGAGGACGTCGCCGACGACGCCGGGGTCGAACTGCTGGAGGACGCGGACGTGTCGCTGTCCCCGTCGCCGCCCATGAGGACCACCAGGGCGCCGACCAGTACCGCGACGACGATCACCGCGCCGATCGCGATCGCGGCTATCTTCCCGCCCTTGCCGCCGCCCGGGGGCGGCGGATAACCGCCGGGGCCACCGGGGCCACCGGGGCCGCCCGGCCCGCCCCAGCCGCCCCCACCGCCGCCGTAACCGCCGTCTCCGTATCCGCCGCCCTGGGGCGGATAACCGCCACCCTGATGCGGGTAACCGCCCTGCTCGGGGTAGCCGTAGCCGCCACCGCCCTGGGGGAGGGGCGGAGGTCCGTACCCTTGCGGCGGACCGTATCCGCCGCCCTGGCCGGGCTGGGGTTGGCTGGGCTGTGGCGGCGGAGGAAAACTCATGCACGAAGCATGCCCCATCCGGGTGACAAGGGCTTCACCTGGATACGAAGTCGTGACAGGGGTGACCTTTTACTGACGCCCGGTCACCCGGCTTGCGTGCTATGTGAGTCATGCGGCTTTTTGGGTCCGTGGTGATCGGGCGCAGAATGGAGGCATGGACTCCGAGCTCGATCCCGCCGTCGCCGCCCGCCTCAAGCGCAACCCCGACGGCCTCGTCCCCGCCATCGCCCAGCAGTACGACACCGGCGAGGTGCTCATGCTCGGCTGGATGGACGACGAGGCGCTCCGGCTCACCCTCACCACCGGCCGCTGCACCTACTGGAGCCGCAGCCGCCGGGAGTACTGGGTCAAGGGCGACACCTCCGGGCACTTCCAGCACGTCAAGTCCGTGGCCCTGGACTGCGACGGCGACACGCTCCTGGTCAGGGTCGACCAGGTCGGCGCCGCCTGCCACACCGGCGACCGCACCTGCTTCGACGCGGACACCCTGCCGCTGGGCTGACCGTGCCGGGCCGTGGGCGGGCCGGGCCGCCCGGGGCGGGACCGGCCGCGGCCGCCGCGGCCTTGTGTCGGGCGCGCGGCCAACGGGCACTAGGCTTGCGGCCATGACCACGGGCACCGTCACCCCCGACCTCGGCACGTTCCGGAAGCTCGCGCTGGACCGCCGGGTGATCCCGGTGAGCAGGCGGCTGCTGGCGGACGGCGACACACCGGTCGGGCTGTACCGGAAACTGGCGGCGGAGCGGGTCGGCACCTTCCTGCTGGAGTCGGCGGAGAACGGCCGGTCGTGGTCGCGCTACTCCTTCGTCGGCGTACGGAGCGACGCGACGCTGACCGAACGGGACGGCCAGGCGCACTGGATCGGCACACCCCCGGTGGGGGTACCGGAGCACGGCGACCCGCTGGACGCGCTGCGCGCCACCGTGGAGACCCTGCACACCCCCCGTGACCTGCACGGCGACGGCGGACTGCCGCCGTTCACCGGTGGCATGGTCGGCTACCTGGGCTACGACATCGTGCGGCGCCTGGAGCGGATCGGCGACCACGCGCAGGACGACCTGCGGCTGCCCGAGCTGACGATGCTGCTGACCTCGGACCTGGCGGTGCTGGACCACTGGGACGGCTCCGTCCTGCTGATCGCCAACGCGATCAACCACAACGACCTCGACACCGGCGTCGACGAGGCCTACGCCGACGCCGTCGCCCGCCTCGACACGATGGCCGCCGACCTCGCCCGGCCGGTCGACCCCGCGCCCGTGGAACTGCCGCCCAGCGCCCTGCCGGAGGAGATCACGGTCCGCTCCGGCGGAGCGGTGTACCAGGCGGCGGTGGAGACGGCGAAGGAGTACATCAGGGCCGGCGACGCCTTCCAGATCGTGCCCTCGCAGCGCTTCGAGACCCCGTGCCCGGCCAGCGCCCTGGACGTCTACCGGGTGCTGCGGGCGACCAACCCGTCCCCGTACATGTACCTGCTGCGCTTCGACGGCTTCGACGTCGTCGGCTCCAGTCCGGAGGCGCTGGTCAAGGTCGAGGACGGCCGGGCGATGGTGCACCCGATCGCCGGCACCCGGCCGCGCGGGGCGAGCCCGCAGGAGGACCAGGCGCTCGCCGACGAACTGATCGCCGACCCGAAGGAGCGCGCCGAGCATCTGATGCTGGTCGACCTGGGCCGCAACGACCTGGGCCGGGTGTGCGAGCCGGGCAGCGTGGAGGTGGTCGACTTCATGTCGATCGAGCGCTACAGCCACGTCATGCACATCGTCTCGACCGTCACCGGCACGCTGGACGCGGGCCGCACCGCCTTCGACGTCCTGACGGCCTGCTTCCCCGCCGGGACGCTGTCCGGCGCCCCCAAGCCGCGCGCCATGCAGATCATCGACGAGCTGGAACCCACCCGGCGCGGCCTGTACGGCGGCTGCGTCGGCTATCTGGACTTCGCCGGGGACTCCGACACCGCCATCGCGATCCGTACCGCGCTGCTGCGCGGCGGCACCGCGTACGTCCAGGCGGGGGCGGGTGTCGTCGCCGACTCCGACCCGGTCGCCGAGGACACCGAGTGCCGTAACAAGGCGGCGGCGGTGCTGCGCGCGGTGGCCACGGCGAACGCGCTGCGGCGATAGGCGATAGTGGAGGGGTGACTGCCGCGACCCAGCCCCAGACCGAAGAAGAGTCAGTAGCCCCGGACGCCCCCGTAGCCCCGACGGCCCCCGTGCCGCCCGCCGGCCGGGGCGGTGGTGGCCGGCGCAGCCTCGCCGCGGCGCTGCTGCTCGGCGTCGTGGGCGCCGCGATCGTCCTGATCGCCGCCGGGAAGACCTGGATGAACGGCAGCGTCTCCTTCGCCGGCAGCGGCATGGCGGTGCACGCCACCGGCGGCGAGGTCACCGCGCTGCCCGGCGCGCTGGCCCTGGTGGGGCTCGCCGCGCTGGTCGCGGTGTTCGCGGTGCGCGGGGCCGGCCGGGTGACCGTCTCGGCGCTGCTGGCACTGTCCGGGGCCGGCACGGTGGCCGCCCCGCTGCTCGCCCTCGGCGACACCGCCGCTCTGGACTCGGCGGCCTCCACCGCCACCGCCGTGGCCCACTCCTCCGTGAGCGGCAGCACCACCACCGCCTGGCCGCTGGTCGCAGCGGCGGGCGGCGTGCTGCTGCTGGCCGCCGGGATCATCGCCCTCGTACGCGGCCGGGCCTGGCCGACGATGTCCGACCGGTACGACCGCGAAGGCGCCGGGCCCCGGCCCCGCGAGCGACGCGCGCCGGTGGTGGACCCGGACCGCCCCGAGGACCTGTGGAAGGCCCTGGACCGTGGCGAGGACCCGACCCGGACGGCCGGTGACACGGCCTGAGGGCACCTGGGGGACAATGGTGCCGACCTCTGAACCAGCTGGGAACCAGCTGAACCAGCAAGACTTTGGGAGCACTCATGGCGGGCAACAGCCACGGACACACCCCTGCCGCGTGGACCGGCGTCACCATCGCCTTCATCGGCTTCTGCATCGCGGGTGCTTTCGTTGTCCTGGGCAATCCGTTGGGCATGCTCGGCGGCCTCGTCGTGGCCGGCCTGGGCGGCATCGTCGGCATGGCCATGCGGGCCGCGGGCCTGGGCAAGGAGCCCCGCTCCTCCTCGGGCCGCACGGCCCAGCAGCACGGCTGACGGCACGGCTGACCGGACCGGACAACCGACGCCACGGCCGACGCCACGGCCGACAGCCCGGCCTCCTCGCGCATGACGGACGGCGCGGCCCCGCGCGGGGCCGCGCCGTCCGCCGTTTCCGGGGGACAATCGGCCGGTGACCCTCCTTCCCCCCGCCCCGCCCCTGCGGCGCCTCGCCGCGCCGCTCGGCGTCCTGGGCGGGGTCGTCGCCGCCTTCGCCTATGTCGCGACGGTCGACCCCAACACCCCCGGGCACTACCCGGTCTGCCCGCTGCTGAGGTACGCCGGCGTCTACTGCCCCGGCTGCGGCGGCCTGCGCAGCGCGTACGCCGTCGCGCACGGCGACCTCGGCGCGGCGCTCGGGCTCAACGCGCTGGCGGTCGCCGGGTACGCCGCCTTCGCCGTCTTCTGGGCCGTGTGGGTGACGCGTACGGCCCGGGGGCGGCCGTTCCAGGTGCCGGTCAGGCCCGCCGGGGTGTGGGCCGTGGCCGCCGTCGTGATCGTTTTCACCCTTGTCCGGAACCTGCCGTTCGGGGCGGCGCTGGCTCCGTAGAGCGGTTCCGGGTTCCGGGGAAATGTCCACGTAGTGGGCTTATGCTCCGCCGGATGCAGGTCCTCCGGGCCCCGGCGGTTACCATCGCAGTGCTGGTGGAACATCCCATTCGCTGGCTTGATCGTTTCGCTGATGAAGGCTGATGGAAAGGGGACCGCTCGCGTGAGTGTGCTCGACGAGATCATCGACGGAGTCCGCCAGGACCTCGCCGAGCGGCAGGCGCAGGTCTCCCTCGACGAGCTCAAGGAGCTGGCGGCCAAGGCCCCCGAGGCCAAGGACGGCGTCGCCGCTCTGCGCGGCGACAGCGTCAAGGTCATCTGCGAGGTCAAGCGCTCCAGCCCCTCCAAGGGCGCCCTCGCCGCCATCGCCGACCCGGCCGGCCTCGCCGCCGACTACGAGTCCGGTGGCGCCGCCGTCATCAGCGTCCTCACCGAGCAGCGCAGGTTCGGCGGTTCCCTCGCCGACCTGGACGCCGTCCGGTCCAAGGTCGACATCCCGGTGCTGCGCAAGGACTTCATCGTCACCGCCTACCAGCTCTGGGAGGCGCGTGCGCACGGCGCCGACCTCGCGCTGCTGATCGTCTCCGCCCTGGAGCAGGACGCGCTGGTGTCCCTCATCGAGCGCGCCGAGTCCATCGGGCTCACCCCGCTGGTCGAGGTGCACGACGAGGAGGAGGTCGCCCGCGCGGTCGACGCGGGCGCCCGCATCATCGGCGTCAACGCGCGTAACCTCAAGACCCTTGAGGTCGACCGGGGCAACTTCGCCCGTGTCGCGCCCGAGATCCCCGACCACGTCGTCAAGATCGCCGAGTCCGGGGTGCGCGGCCCGCACGACCTCATCGCCTACGCCAACGACGGCGCCGACGCCGTGCTGGTCGGCGAGTCCCTCGTCACCGGCCGTGACCCCAAGGCCGCCGTCGCCGACCTCGTCGCGGCCGGCGCCCACCCCGCGCTGCGCCACGGCCGGAGCTGATTCCGCCCGCCGCGCACCACGCCGCGCACCACCCGGCCCCCGGGGGCGGTCGTCCCGCCCCGGCGGGACGACCGCCCCCGACCCGTTGGGCTAGAGTGACGCACATGCTCCCGACCACCCCCGCCGGCCCGACCGGCACGGACGCCTACGCGCGGCTGCGCCGCGGCTGCCGTCCGCGCGGTTGCCGGGCACCGGCCCGCCGGGTGCTGGGGCGCCGGGTGCGCTATGTGATCGGGTGCGAGCCGGGCCAGGTGAACGGCCGCCGATGGCGTGCGGCCCGTGCGGCCGCCCCGGCATGCTGAACTGCTGAATTCCACCGCCCCCACCGGAGGGGCCGCGCAGCCGTGCCCGGGCCGTCGCCGACGATACGTACTGTTCATCCCTGAGTACGCGTAAACGCGCGAGGAGCCAGGATCGTCATGTCGCACGACGAGTTCTTCATTCCCGACCCCGATGGTCTGATCCCCAGCGCCGAGGGTTACTTCGGCGCCTACGGCGGCAAGTTCATCCCGGAGGCGCTGGTCGCCGCCGTGGACGAGGTGGCCGCCGAGTACGACAAGGCCAGGACCGACCCGGCGTTCGCCGCCGAGCTCAACGACCTGCTGGTCAACTACACGGGCCGCCCCAGCGCGCTCACCGAGGTGCCGCGCTTCGCGGAGCACGCCGGCGGGGCGCGGGTCTTCCTCAAGCGCGAGGACCTGAACCACACCGGCTCGCACAAGATCAACAACGTGCTCGGCCAGGCGCTGCTCACCAAGCGCATGGGCAAGACCCGGGTGATCGCCGAGACCGGCGCCGGACAGCACGGTGTGGCCACGGCCACCGCGTGCGCGCTGTTCGGCCTGGAGTGCACGATCTACATGGGTGAGATCGACACCCGTCGCCAGGCCCTTAACGTGGCCCGGATGCGCATCCTCGGCGCAGAGGTCGTCGCGGTGAAGTCGGGCAGCCGCACCCTCAAGGACGCGATCAACGAGGCGTTCCGCGACTGGGTCGCCAACGTCGACCGCACGCACTACCTGTTCGGCACCGTGGCGGGCCCGCACCCGTTCCCTGCGATGGTGCGGGACTTCCACCGCGTCATCGGCGTCGAGGCCCGCCGCCAGATCCTGGAGCGCGCGGGACGGCTCCCGGACGTGGTCGCCGCCTGTGTCGGCGGCGGCTCCAACGCCATCGGCCTCTTCCACGCCTTCATCCCCGACTCCGGTGTCCGCATGATCGGCCTGGAGGCGGCCGGCCACGGCGTCGACTCCGGCGAGCACGCCGCGACGCTGACCGCCGGCGAGCCCGGCATCCTGCACGGCTCACGTTCGTACGTCCTCCAGGACGACGAGGGCCAGATCACCGAGCCGTACTCGATCTCGGCGGGCCTGGACTACCCCGGCATCGGCCCGGAGCACGCCTACCTCAAGGACAGCGGCCGCGCCGAGTACCGTCCGGTCACCGACGACGAGGCGATGCAGGCACTGCGGCTGCTGTCCATGACCGAGGGCATCATCCCGGCCATCGAGAGCGCGCACGCCCTGGCGGGCGCCCTGCAGATCGGCCGTGAGCTGGGCGAGGACGGCCTGCTGCTGGTCAACCTCTCCGGGCGCGGCGACAAGGACATGGACACCGCTGCCCGCTACTTCGGGCTGTACGACCCGACCGACGAGGTCACCGAGGAGGACGAGAAGTGAGCGGCAACGGCACCATCGAGCTGCTGAACCGCGTCCTCGCCGACGCGAAGGCCGAGAACCGGGCGGCCCTGGTCGCCTACCTCCCGGCCGGCTTCCCGACCGTCGACGGCGGCATCGAGGCCGCCAAGGCGGTCCTGGAGGGCGGCGCCGACATCGTCGAGATCGGGCTGCCGCACAGCGACCCGGTGCTGGACGGCCCGGTCATCCAGACCGCCGACGACATCGCGCTGCGCGGCGGCGTACGGATCGCCGACGTGCTGCGCACGGTGCGCGAGACGCACGCCGCGACCGGGGCGCCGATCCTGGTCATGACGTACTGGAACCCGGTCGACCGCTACGGCGCCGAGCGCTTCGCGACCGAGCTGGCCGAGGCGGGCGGCGCCGGCTGCATCCTGCCCGACCTGCCGGTCGAGGAGTCCGAGGTGTGGCGCAAGGCCGCCGAGCAGCAGGGCCTGGCCACGGTCTTCGTGGTCGCGCCGAGCAGCCGGGACGAGCGGCTGGCGAAGATCACGGAGGCGGGCTCCGGCTTTGTCTACGCGGCCTCGCTGATGGGCGTCACCGGCACCCGCGAGAGCGTCGGGGAACAGGCCGCGGACCTGGTGCGGCGCACCCGGGCCACCACCGAACTGCCGGTCTGTGTGGGCCTGGGCGTCTCCAACGCCGACCAGGCGGCCGAGGTCGCGCTCTTCGCCGACGGCGTCATCGTCGGCTCGGCCTTCGTCAAGCGGATGCTGGACGCTCCGGACGAGGCGGCCGGTCTGGCGGCGGTGCGCGAGCTCGCCGCCGACCTGGCCAAGGGCGTACGCAGCCGGACCGTGATCGAGGAGGCCCACCGGGCGTAATCCGTTCGGGGGAATTCAGGGCCGGGGGTACGCGAATGCGTGCCCCCGGTTCGTTATGCGGGGGTGTGAGCGAGAAGAACCGTGAGAGCAAGCGCACCGCCCGCGAGCGGATGCAGGAACAGCGTGAGATGGACAAGGCGCGCGACAAGCGCAAGCGGGCGCTGATCGTCGGCGGCAGCATCGTCGCCGTGCTGGCGATCGCCGCCGTGATCGGCGTGGTGGTCTCCAGCAATAGCGGCGGCGGCTCGGGGACGCCGGCCGCGGCCCCGGTGGGCGCGAGCGGCACCGACAAGCTCGTGATCCCCAGCGGCGCGAGCGACGCACCCTCGACCCTGGCCGTGTACGAGGACTTCCGCTGCCCGGCCTGCGGACAGTTCGAGAAGAACTTCCGGGACACCGTCCACGGCCTCCAGGACAGCGGCCAGCTCAAGGTCCAGTACCACCTGGTCCGCATCATCGATGGCAACCTCGGCGGCACCGGCTCGCTCAGGGCCGGTAACGCGGCGGCCTGCGCCCAGGACCAGAACAAGTTCCGGGCCTTCCACGACGTCCTGTACGAGAACCAGCCGTCGGAGACCGATGACAAGTTCGCCGACAACGCCTATCTGCTGCAGCTGGCCGGCAAGGTACCGGGCCTGAAGAACGCCGCCTTCACGGCCTGCGTCAACAAGGGCACCTACGACGAGTGGATCATGGCGTCCAACACCGCCTTCGGCAAGACCAGTTACAACGCCACGCCGACCGTCCTGCTCAACGGCAAGAACATCTACGCCGACGCGAGCGCCCCGCTGACCTCGGACCGGCTCAAGCAGCTGGTGGCCGACGCCAACAAGGGCAAGAAGGCGGGGACGGCGACGCCGGGCATCACACCGAGTACCTCGGCCGCGGCCTCCCCGGCCGTGACCCCCTCCCCGGCCGCGACCCCCTCCCCGGCCGCGACCCCCTCCCCGTCCGCCTCCGGCTGAGGCGTTATCCAGCCGTTGCCGGGCGGGTGCCCGCGCGCCCGCCCGGCAGGGTAGCGTCGGTCTTTGCCATGAACCTCGCATTCATCCCCAGTCCGTCGCGCGGAGTGCTCTACCTGGGCCCGATTCCGCTGCGCGGCTACGCGTTCTGCATCATCATCGGCGTCTTCGTCGCCGTGTGGCTCGGCGGCAAACGCTGGGCCGCCCGGGGCGGACAGAAGACCACGGTCGCGGACATCGCCGTATGGGCGGTGCCGTTCGGCCTGGTCGGCGGACGTCTCTACCACGTGATCACCAGCTACGAGCTCTACTTCGGTGAGGGCAAGGACTGGGTCAACGCGTTCAAGATCTGGGAGGGCGGCCTCGGTATCTGGGGTGCCATCGCCCTCGGTGCCGTCGGCGCCTGGATCGGCTGCCGCCGCCGCGGCATCCCGCTGCCGGCCTGGGCCGACGCCCTGGCCCCCGGGATCGCCCTCGCCCAGGCCTGCGGCCGCTGGGGCAACTGGTTCAATCAGGAGCTCTACGGGCGGCCGACCGACCTGCCCTGGGCGCTCAAGATCGACGCCGCGCACCGGCCGGTGGACTCGCCCGACCTCGCCACGTACCACCCGACCTTCCTGTACGAGTCGCTGTGGTGTGTCGGTGTCGCCCTGCTCGTCATCTGGGCCGACCGCCGTTTCCGGCTCGGCCACGGCCGGGCCTTCGCGGTGTACGTCGCCGCGTACACCGTCGGCCGGTTCTGGATCGAGTACATGCGGGTCGACGACGCCCACCACATCCTGGGCCTGCGGCTCAACGACTGGACCTCGATCGTGGTCTTCGTCGGGGCGGTGGTCTACTTCGTGATCTCGGCGAAGAAGCGGCCGGGCCGCGAGGAGGTCGTCGAGCCGGCCGCGGTCGCGGCGGATGCCGGGCCGGAGGCGGCCGGGACCGAGCCCGTGACCGAGCCCGAAGCCAAGGCGGAAGCCGGGACCGCGCCCGAGCGCGAGCGTGAGGCCGAGCCCGAGGCTGAGGCCGAGCCCGAGGCCGAGCCGGAGCCCAAGGCCGAGGCCGAGACCAAGGCCGAGCCGGAGAGCGAAGCGGAGGCCGAGGCCGGGCCCAAGGCCGCCGCCGCGCCCGAAGAGGCCCACGCCGAGAAGTCCTGACAACCCGCACGACCGTCACGGCCGCCGTACCCACCGGGTGCGGCGGCCGTCGCGTTTTCGCAGGTAAGGCAGGCTTTCCTTGCTGGAAACGAAGAAAATCGCGGCGTACGGTCGAGGAGTTCTGTGGGAGGGAACCGGGGTGCGATCCCCGGGCGAGGAGAGCGGGTCACCCATGTCGTCGTTGACTGTCGAGGACGCCGGTACACCGGTCCACGTCGCGCATCACGAGCACCGCGATGTGAGCGGCGGCTGGCTGCGGCCCGCGGTCTTCGGGGCGATGGACGGCCTGGTGTCGAACCTGGCGCTCATCACGGGTGTCGCCGGAGGCGCGGTCGCGCCGCACACCATCGTGATCACCGGCATGGCCGGGCTGGCCGCCGGGGCGTTCTCCATGGCGGCGGGGGAGTACACCTCGGTGGCCTCCCAGCGGGAGCTGGTCGAGGCCGAACTCGCCCTTGAGCGGCTGGAGCTGAGCCGTAATCCGCAGGACGAGCTGCTGGAGCTCGCGTCGCTCTACACCTCGCGCGGGGTCGATCCCGAGCTGGCGTACGAGGTGGCGCGACAGCTGTCCGTGGACCCGGAGCAGGCGCTGGAGATACACGCCCGCGAGGAGCTGGGCATCGATCCGTCGGACCTGCCGTCGCCGCTGGTCGCGGCGGGGTCCTCGTTCGTGTCGTTCGCGGTGGGCGCGCTGCTGCCGGTGCTGCCGTACCTGCTGGGCGCGACCACGCTGTGGCCGGCGCTGGCCCTGGCGCTGGTGGGGCTGTTCGGCTGCGGCGCGGCCGTGTCGAAGGTCACGGCGCGCGGCTGGTGGTTCAGCGGACTGCGGCAGCTCCTCTTGGGCGGAGCGGCCGCCGGGGTTACCTTCGTTCTGGGAGCCCTGTTCGGCGGCGCTGTCGGTTAGGGCCTGCTCCGGCGCAAGCCGCTTGTTACCCGCGCGTTTCAGGTCGGCCAACGCAGGGCATCTCCCTGTGGCGCCGCGGGCAGAGCCGCCCGCGTCTCACGGGAGCGACGCCGGTCACATCATGCCTGCTCGCAGCGCCTTTCTGTCCACATGATGGAAGCGGACTATCCACTTTTCGGCCATCCGGCCATCATGTAACCTGCACGAAATCGCAGAGGGCCAACGTCGTCCCAGATGCGCATGACATATGCCGATTGACGACGACGGGAGAGCCGATGCGTCCTCCGCTGACAGGGTCCTCACAAGCCGAGGCCACCGGCTCCGGCTGGGCCCACATGGACGGGCGTCCCGCCCCGCAGGGGATGTACGACCCGCGCAATGAGCACGACGCCTGCGGCGTCGGCTTCGTGGCCACCCTCACGGGCGAGGCCGACCACGCGCTGGTAGTGCAGGCGCTCACCGTTCTGCGCAATCTGGAGCACCGCGGCGCCACCGGCGCCGAGCCCGATTCCGGCGACGGCGCCGGCATCCTGCTGCAGGTCCCGGACGCGTTCCTGCGTGAGGCCGTCGCCGGGCAGGGCGTCGAACTCCCCGCCGCCGGCCACTACGCCGCCGGTATCGCCTTCCTCCCCGTCGAGGCCGACGACCGCAAGAAGGCCGTCGAGTCGATCGAGCGGATCGCCGGCGAGGAGGGCCTGAAGGTCCTCGGCTGGCGCGAGGTGCCGATCGCCCCGGAGCTGCTGGGCGCCACCGCCCGCAGCACCATGCCGTACTTCTCGCAGCTCTTCGTCACCGACGCGGAGGACTCGCGGAAGGCCGGAATCGATCTTGACCGGCCCGCCTTCGTGCTGCGCAAGCGCGCCGAGCGCGAGGCCGACGTGTACTTCCCGTCGCTCTCCGCCCGCACGATCGTGTACAAGGGCATGCTGACCACCGGCCAGCTGGAGCCCTTCTTCCCGGACCTGTCCGACCGCCGGATGGCCACCGCGATCGCGCTGGTGCACAGCCGCTTCTCCACCAACACCTTCCCCAGCTGGCCGCTGGCACACCCGTACCGCTTCGTGGCGCACAACGGTGAGATCAACACGGTCAAGGGCAACCGCAACTGGATGCGGGCCCGCGAGTCGCAGCTGCACAGCGAGCTGTTCGGCGGCGCCCTGGACCGGGTCTTCCCGATCTGTACGCCGGGGGCCTCGGACACCGCGACCTTCGACGAGGTGCTGGAGCTGCTGCACCTCGGCGGCCGCTCGCTGCCGCACAGCGTGCTGATGATGATCCCCGAGGCGTGGGAGAACCACGGCTCGATGGACCCGGCCCGCCGCGCCTTCTACCAGTACCACTCCACGCTGATCGAGCCCTGGGACGGCCCGGCCTGCGTCACCTTCACCGACGGCACCCAGGTCGGGGCGGTCCTGGACCGCAACGGTCTGCGCCCCGGCCGCTACTGGGTCACCGACGACGGCCTGGTGGTCCTGGCCTCGGAGTCCGGCGTGCTGCACGACATCCCGCCGGAGAAGGTGGTCCGCAAGGGCCGTCTGCAGCCCGGCCACATGTTCCTGGTCGACACCGCCGAGCACCGGATCATCGAGGACAGCGAGATCAAGGCCCAGCTCGCGGCCGAGAACCCGTACAAGGAATGGCTCGACGGTGGGCTGATCCACCTCAACGACCTGCCCGAGCGCGAGCACATCGTGCACACCCACGCCTCGGTCACCCGCCGCCAGCAGACCTTCGGCTACACCGAGGAAGAGCTGCGCGTCATCCTCGCGCCGATGGCCAAGACGGGCGGCGAGCCGCTGGGCTCCATGGGCACCGACTCGCCGATCGCGGCGCTGTCCGCCCGCCCCCGGCTGCTCTTCGACTACTTCACCCAGCTCTTCGCGCAGGTCACCAACCCGCCGCTGGACGCCATCCGTGAGGAGCTGGTCACCTCGCTGATCAGCGCGGTCGGCCCGTCCGGAAACCTGCTGGAGCCGTCCCCGGCATCGTGTCGCAACATCACCCTGCCCTTCCCGGTGATCGACAACGACGAGCTGGCCAAGCTCATCCACATCAACGCCGACGGCGACCTGCCGGGCCTGAAGGCCGCGACCCTGTCCGGCCTGTACCGGGTGCACGGCGGCGGTGACGCGCTCGCCGCCCGCCTGGCGGAGATCTGCGCCGAGGCCGACGCCGCCATAGAGGACGGCGCCCGCCTGATCGTGCTGTCCGACCGGCACTCCGACGCCGAGCACGGGCCGATCCCGTCGCTGCTGCTCACCTCGGCGGTCCACCACCACCTGATCCGCACCAAGCAGCGCACCCAGGTCGGCCTGCTGGTCGAGGCCGGCGACGTGCGCGAGGTGCACCATGTCGCGCTGCTGATCGGCTACGGCGCCGCCGCCGTGAACCCGTACCTGGCGATGGAGTCGGTCGAGGACCTGCTGCGCGCCGGAACGTTCCTCCAGGGCATCGAGCCCGAGGTGGCGCTCAAGAACCTGATCAAGGCGCTCGGCAAGGGCGTCCTGAAGGTGATGTCCAAGATGGGCATCTCCACCGTCGCCTCCTACCGCGGCGCGCAGGTCTTCGAGGCCGTCGGCCTGGCCAACGAGTTCGTCGACACCTACTTCCACGGCACCGACACCAAGATCGGCGGCGCCGGTATCGACGTCGTCGCCAAGGAGGTCGCCGCCCGGCACGCCAAGGCCTACCCGGCCTCCGGCATCCCGGCCGCGCACCGCCGCCTGGAGATCGGCGGCGAGTACCAGTGGCGCCGCGAGGGCGAGCCGCACCTGTTCGACCCGGACACCGTCTTCCGGCTGCAGCACTCCACCCGCTCGCGCCGCTACGACATCTTCAAGCAGTACACGTCCCGCGTCGACGAGCAGGCCGAGCGTCTGATGACGCTGCGCGGGCTGTTCCGGTTCAAGAGCGGCGAAGAGGCGGCCCGCGCCCCGATCTCCATCGACGAGGTCGAGCCGGTCTCGGAGATCGTCAAGCGCTTCTCCACCGGCGCCATGTCGTACGGCTCCATCTCCATGGAGGCGCACGAGACGCTGGCCATCGCCATGAACCAGCTGGGCGGCAAGTCCAACACCGGCGAGGGCGGCGAGGACGCCGAGCGCCTGTACGACCCGGCGCGCCGCTCGGCGATCAAGCAGGTCGCCTCCGGCCGCTTCGGTGTCACCAGCGAGTACCTGGTCAACGCGGACGACATCCAGATCAAGATGGCGCAGGGCGCCAAGCCCGGCGAGGGCGGCCAGCTGCCCGGCCACAAGGTCTACCCGTGGATCGGCAGGACCCGGCACAGCACCCCCGGTGTCGGCCTGATCTCGCCGCCGCCGCACCACGACATCTACTCGATCGAGGATCTCGCCCAGCTGATCCACGACCTCAAGAACGCCAACCCGGCCGCCCGCATCCATGTGAAGCTGGTCTCCGAGGTCGGCGTCGGCACGGTCGCGGCGGGCGTGTCCAAGGCCCACGCCGACGTCGTGCTGATCTCCGGCCACGACGGCGGCACCGGCGCCTCGCCGCTCACCTCGCTCAAGCACGCGGGCGGCCCCTGGGAGCTCGGCCTGGCCGAGACCCAGCAGACCCTGCTGCTCAACGGCCTGCGCGACCGCATCGTCGTCCAGACCGACGGCCAGCTCAAGACCGGCCGTGACGTCGTCATCGCCGCCCTGCTGGGCGCCGAGGAGTTCGGTTTCGCCACCGCGCCGCTGGTCGTCTCCGGCTGCGTCATGATGCGGGTGTGCCACCTGGACACCTGTCCGGTCGGCATCGCCACCCAGAACCCGGTGCTGCGCGACCGCTTCTCCGGCAAGGCCGAGTACGTGGTGAACTTCTTCGAGTTCATCGCGCAGGAGGTCCGCGAGCTCCTCGCCGAGCTCGGCTTCCGCTCCATCGAGGAGGCCGTCGGCCACGCCGAGCTGATCGACGCCGACGCGGCGGTCGAGCACTGGAAGGCGCAGGGCCTCGACCTGGCCCCGCTGTTCCACGTGCCCGCGCTGCCCGAGGGCGCCTCGCTGCACCGCGTCGTCGAGCAGGACCACGGCCTGGCCAAGGCGCTGGACAACGAGCTGATCCAGCTCGCCAAGGACGCCCTGGACAACGGCGACCCGGTCCGCGCCCAGATCAAGGTCCGCAACGTCAACCGCACGGTCGGCACCATGCTCGGCCACGAGGTGACCAAGAAGTACGGTGGCGCGGGCCTGCCCGAGGACACCATCGACATCACCCTCACCGGCTCCGCCGGCCAGTCGTTCGGCGCCTTCCTCCCCAAGGGCGTGACCCTGCGCCTGGAGGGCGACGCCAACGACTACGTCGGCAAGGGCCTGTCCGGCGGCCGGGTCATCGTCCGCCCGGACCGGGGCGCCGACCACCTCGCCGAGTACTCCACCATCGCGGGCAACACCATCGCCTACGGCGCCACCGGCGGCGAACTGTTCCTGCGCGGCCGCACCGGCGAACGCTTCTGCGTCCGCAACTCCGGCGCCACCGTCGTCTCCGAGGGCGTGGGCGACCACGGCTGCGAGTACATGACCGGCGGCCGGGCCGTCGTGCTCGGCGAGACGGGCCGCAACTTCGCGGCCGGTATGTCCGGCGGCATCGCGTACGTCATCGACCTCGACCCCGCCAACGTCAACACCGGCATGGTGAACGTCGAGGAGCTGGACGCGGACGACATCAAGTGGCTGCACGACGTGGTGCGCCGCCACCAGGAGGAGACCGGCTCGACGGTGGCCGCCAGGCTCCTCTCGGACTGGGGTAACACCCTGACCCGCTTCGGCAAGGTCATGCCGAGGGACTACAAGGCAGTGCTCGCCGCCAAGAACGCCGCCGAGCAGGCCGGGCTCTCCGAGTCCGAGACCACCGCGAAGATGATGGAGGCGGCAAATGGCTGACCCGAAGGGCTTCCTCACCACGCCCCGCGAGACGGCCCCGACCCGTCCCGTCGATGAGCGCAAGCAGGACTGGAACGAGGTCTACGTTCCCGGCGGTCTGCTGCCGATCATCACCAAGCAGGCCGGCCGCTGCATGGACTGCGGCATCCCGTTCTGTCACAACGGCTGTCCGCTGGGGAACCTCATCCCCGAGTGGAACGACTACGCCTACCGCGAGGACTGGCAGGCCGCCAGCGAGCGGCTGCACGCGACCAACAACTTCCCGGAGTTCACCGGTCGCCTCTGCCCCGCCCCCTGCGAGTCGGCGTGCGTGCTGGGCATCAACCAGCCCGCCGTCACCATCAAGAACGTCGAAGTCACCATCATCGACAAGGCCTGGGACAGCGGCGACGTCACCCCGCAGCCCCCGGACCGGCTCTCCGGCAAGACCGTCGCCGTCATCGGCTCCGGCCCGGCCGGACTGGCCGCCGCCCAGCAGCTGACCCGGGCCGGCCACACGGTCGCGGTGTACGAGCGCGCCGACCGCATCGGCGGCCTGCTGCGCTACGGCATCCCCGAGTTCAAGATGGAGAAGCGGCACATCAACCGCCGCATCGAGCAGATGCGCGCGGAGGGCACCAAGTTCCGCACCGGTGTGCAGATCGGCACCGACATCGACGGCGCCAAGCTGCGCCGCCGCTACGACGCCGTGGTCATCGCGGCCGGCGCCACCCAGGCCCGTGACCTGCCGGCCGAGGGGCGCGAGCTCAAGGGCATCTACCAGGCCATGGAGTACCTGCCGCTGGCCAACAAGGTGCAGGAGGGCGACTTCGTCACCCCGCCGATCACCGCCGCCGGCAAGCATGTGGTCGTCATCGGCGGCGGCGACACCGGCGCGGACTGCGTCGGCACCGCCCATCGCCAGGGCGCGGCCTCCGTCACCCAGCTGGAGATCATGCCCCGGCCGAGCGACAGCCGGCCGGCCGGCCAGCCCTGGCCGACGATGCCGATGACGTACAAGGTCACCTCGGCGCACGAGGAGGGCGGTGAGCGGGTCTACGCCGTCAACACCGTGAAGTTCGAGGGCGACGAGGACGGCAACGTCAAGGCGCTGCACCTGGTCGAGGTGAAGTTCGAGGACGGCAGGTTCGTCCCGCAGCCCGGCACCGAGACGGTCATCCCGGCCGAACTGGTCACGCTGGCCATGGGCTTCACCGGCACCGACCAGAAGAACGGTCTGGTCGAGCAGCTGGGCCTGGAGCTGGACGCGCGCGGCAACATCGCGCGGGACGGCTCGTACACGACCAACGTCGACGGTGTCTTCGTCGCCGGTGACGCCGGCCGCGGTCAGTCGTTGATCGTCTGGGCCATCGCCGAGGGCCGCTCCGCCGCCCGCGCGGTGGACCACTTCCTCACCGGCACCAGCACCTTGCCGGCCCCGATCAGGCCCACGGACCGTCCGCTGACGGTCTGACCCGCCCGGTCCACCCAGAACGTTCCCGTACAACGGCGTACGGAACGGAAATGCGGCGCCTGTCCTCACCCGACCGAGGACAGGCGCCGCGCCCTCATGTCCCGGAACTCCACCCGGGCGTCCTCGGTGTACGCGCCCACGCCGCCGCCCGGATACGGGCGTTCGGCATCGGTGAACGCGGCCAGCGCGCGCCCGTCGACCGTCACCGAGAAGGCGGCTCCGCGCTGCACGACCCGCAGCCGGTACCAGCGGCCCACCGGGAAGCGCTCCGGGCCGGTGGCCAGGAAACGCTGCCCGCCCGGGTAGGCCGGATCACGTTTGCCCAGCTCCCAGCCGTTGGGCTTGAGGGTGACGTAGTAGAAGTGCTCCGGGTCGCTGTACGCCCAGAGCAGCCACGGGACCTCCCACGGGTTGGGGGTGGGCGTACGCAGCTGCTCCAGGGTCCGCAGCCGTGCCGAGCAGTCCACGTCCGCGTACACCGCCGTCGACACGATCAGCCCCGCGTGGGTCTCGCCGGCCCGGCGGGACGGGCGCGGGGACAGCGACAACTGCCCGTCGTGGCCGGTGTTCTCGCCGTACCCGTCGTACACCGACCGCCAGTCGCCGTGCACCGATCCGTCGGCCCAGGCCCGCGGCCCGCCGCCCCGCGCCTGGCACGCGTGGACCGTGGCGGCGGCGCTCACGACGAGTACGGCGATCAGCGCGAGGCGGCGGCGCAGCGAGGTCATGCCGACGAGTATGTCCCCGGACCGCCCTGCTCGGGGACAAAAGCGGCAAGCGGTACGGTGGCCCGCATGTCCTCGCCGAAGTCCTCGGCGAGCTGGGCGAGGATGCGCTCCGATGCCCGCCCGTCGCCGAACGGATTGCCCGCCCGGGACATCCGGCGGTAGAGGTCCGGGTCGTCCAGCACCCGTTCCGCCGCGGCCAGCACCGCCTCCGGTTCGGTGCCGATCAGCCGGGCCGCCCCGACCTCGACCGCCTCCGGCCGCTCGGTCGTGGTACGCAGCACCAGCGCGGGTTTGCCCAGGCTGGGGGCCTCCTCCTGGATGCCGCCGGAGTCGGTGAGCACCAGGTCGCAGGCGGCGAGGGTGGCGGCGAAGTCGAGGTAGTCCAGCGGCTCGACGACCCGGACGGCCGGATGGCCGCCGAGCTCGGGCAGCAGCGCGTCGCGCACCGCCGGGCTCTTGTGCAGCGGCAGCACGATCTCCACGTCGCCCCGGTCGGCCAGCCGGCGCAGGGCGCGGCCCATCGCGCGCATCCGTTCGCCCTGGTTCTCCCGGCGGTGCAGGGTGAGCAGTACCCGCCGGCAGCCCTCGGTGCCGCGGAAGGCGCTGCTGCCGATGCCCTCGCCCAGTACCCACATCAGGTTGTCGATGACGGTGTTGCCGGTGGTGAACACCTGGCTGTCCGGGGTGCCTTCGGCCCGCAGATGGGCGGCGGCACGCTCGGTGGGGGCGAAGTGCCAGCGGGCGGTGCGGCCGATCAGCCTGCGGTTGAGCTCCTCGGGGAACGGGTTGTCCAGGACCCCGGTGCGCAGCCCCGCCTCGACATGGGCGACCGGCACCCGTTCGTAGAAGGCGGCCAGCGCGCCGGCCAGCGCGGTGGTGGTGTCGCCCTGGACGACCACCAGGTCCGGCCGTTCGGCCCTGATCACCTCGCCCAGTCCCTCCACCAGACGGGCCGTCAGGTCGGAGAGCTGCTGGCGGTCGCGCATCACCTCCAGGACGGCCCTGGCCGGGACCCGGAGCAGTTCCAGCATCGGGTGGAGCATCTCGCGGTGCTGCCCGGTGGTGACGACGAGCGGTTCGAAGAGCTCGGAGGCCGACATGGCGCGCGCCACGGGCGCGAGTTTGATCGCCTCGGGCCGGGTGCCCAGGACGAGCATGGCGCGGATACGGGCATCGGAAACAGGCATGGGTGGTCCCCCTTGGACGGTCGACAGCAGAAGAGAAAGGAAAAAAGCACGGAGAAGGGCCGCGGGTGTCAGGTCCTGGCGGTCTTGAGCCAGCCCCGCTTGCCGGTGAGCAGCCGCCACAGGCCCCACCAGCCGGCGGCGAACCAGATGTAGCCGTAGAAGATGAAGACATGGGCGACCAGCACCGAGCGCACCAGCCCGAGGGTGCGCTCGCGGCGGGCGTAGACGTAGCCGTAGGCGTAGGCCGCGGTGAACGACAGCACGTACGGGCCGAGCAGCCACATCGGCGACACCAGCGGACGGCCGGTGCGCACCGAGGCGACGGCGGTTCCGGTGAGGGCGGCCAGGAAGGACAGCGGCAGCAGTGAGGTCAGCAGGATCAGCACCGGGCTGGACAGGTGGTAGAGCAGGTCGATCGCGGCCCGGCCGGGTACGTCGCGCAGGATGACCGGTACCAGGTTCGCCGACTGCAGGTGCCCCTGGAACCAGCGCGAGCGCTGCCGGACCAGCCGTCGTACGTCGAGCACGGCCTGCTGGGAGACGGCGGCGGTGGGGCAGTACTGGTTGCGCCAGCCGTGCGCGATCAGCCGTACGCCCAGGTCCAGGTCCTCGGTCAGGCTGTCGCTCCACGGGCCGTCGCCGCCGAGCGAGTCCAGGGCCGACAGCCGCATGAACTGGCCGTTGCCGCCCATGCCGACGCTGCCGAGGAAGCGGCGGGCGCTCTGGAAGACGTCGCCGTAGACCACGAACTCCATGTCCTGCAGCCGGGCCAGCAGCCCCGCCCCGCGGTTGTACATCCGCACCCCGATCTGGACGCCGCCGGTGCGCGGGTCGTCGAAGAACGGGTCCACGGCCTGCAGGACGTGCGGGTCGAGCCGTCCGTCGGCGTCGACCACGCACAGGACGACCTCGCCGGGATCGCGGTGGCCCAGCAGGCCGGAGGCACGCAGGTGGCGTACCCCGGCGTTCAGCGCCGCGCCCTTGCCACGCCGGGCGTCGGGCATCCGGCGCCGGTACAGCCGTACCCGGGGGTTGCCGGTGCTCCCGGCGATCTCGGCGGTGCGGTCCTGCGAGGCGTCGTCGATGACCAGGGCGATGAAGTTGCCGCCCGGCAGCGAGGTGATGCGGGCGAGGCTCTCGGCGAGCACCTTCTCCTCGTTGAGGCAGGCCAGCAGGAACACGTAGAAGCGCTCGGCGCCGGGGATCCGGGAGCGCCGGATGTGGATCCGGGAGAGCAGGAAGAGGACCGTGTTGTAGCAGCCGGCCAGCACGATGATGGCCATGGCGGCCCACAGCAACGGCAGTTCGAGGCTGTCGGTCATCGACGTTCTCCGGCGCCGCCGGGGCGGCGGGCGCGCAGCCAGATCCTCGCCGTGACGAGCGCGAAGGCGATCAGGCAGTAGAGCACGAAGCCGGCTCCGGCGGCCGCCTGTAACGCCCTGGCCCAGGGAAGGCCGGGAATGTCCTGAGACGCGGCTGTCACCCCGGCCAGCGGCAGCATGGTGCCCAGGGCGGGTCTTCCGTACATGAGTTGGTTCCCCCCAATTGATGCAGGGGAGAAAAGTAGCGGAGCATTTAAGATGGTCATCTACGGTGATCGGTTATGTTGGGGCATTCTGCCGGGTCGGCCCCCCGAGGGTCCCGAGAATTCACTCGTCCGGGGGAGTGTGGATGTTGGAATGTGTGTACATCGGCGCACGTCAGGGTGAATATTCGAATGGAAAGGTGAATAGCCGATCCTCTTGACGGCACCGATTATCCGACTGAACAATCGGCGATTCGTTCAGTCATGCACCAATGGGGGGAACATGCATTCCCGATTCAGGAGGCGCCGGGTGACTCGCACCCGCGTCTCCGCCGTCCTCATGCTCGTCGCCGCGCTCTTCGGCGGCGTGTTCCTGTCCGTGGCCAGGGGGGCGGGGACCGACCGGCCCTCCGCCGCCCGGACCGGCCACGGCCATGGACACGGGGACGGGCTCGGCAGCCCTTCCGGGCTCCGCAACATCGACCTCAAGGGGTGGGCCACCGCCCAGCGTTCCGCCGACACCTCACGGCGGAGCAGGACCCCCGCCCGCAGGTCCGCGACCCCGGCTCCGAGCACAGCGACAGCCACGCCCACGCCCTCGGCCACGGGGACGGCCCCGGAAACGGCCACCCCGGCCCCGGCCGCCCGGCAGGCCGGCTCCGTACGGCCCGCGGCGGTGAGGGCCGCCGCGGCCGCCACCACCGCGCTGGTGCTCTACGACACCGCCGGCCCCTACGGCCACCTCGGCGAGCTGTACGCCATGGCCGCCGCCAACCTCGGCGGCCACTTCGGCACTGTCACCGCCAAGCCGGTCTCGCAGTACACCGCCGGGCTCGTCGACCAGTACACCGCGACGGTCTACGTCGGCTCGACCTACTACGGCGGCAGCGTCCCCGACGCCGTCCCGGCCGCGTTCTACCAGGACGTGATCGCCACCACCCACCCGGTGACCTGGGTCGGTGACAACATCTGGTCCCTGGCCAACGCCGCCGGCGTCACCGCCTTCGAGCAGAAGTACGGCTGGGACCCGACCACCTCGTACTTCTCCACCAGCAGCGGAGTCGGCACCGTCACCCAGGTCTCCTACCGCTCCCAGAACCTCACCCGCACCGTCCCCGCCGACCAGGACGGCGGCGTGCTGCGCCCCAACGTCCTGACCGGCGGCGGCTATCCGGCCGTCACCACCCTGGCCCAGGCCACGGACTCCTCGACCGGCTCCACCTTCCCGTGGGCCCTGCGCTCGTCCAACCTGACGTACGTCGGCGAGATCCCCTTCGCGTACGTCTCCGAGAGCGACCGGGTCATCGCCTTCGAGGACCTGCTCTTCGACGCCCTCGCCCCCGGCACCGCCGAGCGGCACCGGGCCATGATGCGGCTGGAGGACATCAGCCCCAACTCCGATCCCACCGAGCTGCGTTCGATGGCCGACTACCTGTTCTCGCAGAACATCCCGTACGGCATCAACGTCATCCCGGTCTACAAGGACCCCAAGGGCACCTTCAGCAACGGCACCGCGCAGACCGTCACCCTGCTCCAGCGCCCCCAGGTCGTCTCCGCGCTGAAGTACATGCTGGCCCACGGCGCCGTCCTGATGGACCACGGCTACACCCACCAGTACGGCAGCGTCGCCAACCCCTACAACGGCGTCACCGGCGACGACTTCGAGTTCTACCGCGCCCACGTCGACACCGCGAACAACGTGGTCCACGACGGCACGGTCCCCGAGGACTCCACCCTGTGGGCCCAGGGCCGCGTCACCTCCGCGCTCTCCGCCTTCACCCTGGCCGGCCTGCCGAAACCCAAGCTGTGGACCACCCCGCACTACGCGGCCTCCGCCGCCGACTACAAGGTCTTCGCGTCCAACTTCACCGCCCGGCTGGAGCGTTCGCTGTACTTCTCCGGGACGCTGGGCGGCACGGCCGTCGCCAACCGGTTCATCGGCCAGTTCTTCCCGTACGTCGTCAAGGACGTCTACGGCACCACCGTGCTGCCCGAGAACATCGGCAACTACGAGCCGGAGGCCTTCAACAACCACCCGGCCCGGCTGCCCGCCGACCTGATCGCCTCCGCCAAGGCCAACCTCGCCGTCCGCGACGGGTTCGCCAGCTTCTTCTACCACCCCACCTATCCGCTCCAGCCCCTCAAGGACACCGTCGACGGCATCAAGGCCCTCGGCTACACCTTCGTCAGCCCCGCGGCGGTTTCGTGACCCCGCTCCTGAGGACGGCCGTCGCGGCACTCGCGGCGGCCGTCCTCGCCACGACCGGCGCCGGCTGCACCACCACCGCCCCGCCCACCGCGCCCGCCGCCGCCCCCGAACAGGTACGCGGCATCGCCCTGCCCTCCTGGGCCGTCACCGACTACGACAGCCCCGCCGCCCCCCGCTACCTCCGCGACATCGCCGCCACCGGCGCCCGCTGGATCTCCCTCACCCCCACCTGGTACCAGCGCGGCGTCCACGACCCGGCCATGCACCCCACCGGCGAGACCGCCGACGACGCCTCGCTGCGCCACATCATCCGGCTGGCCCGCGCCGAAGGACTCAAGGTGCAGATCAAGCCGCACATCGACCTGCCCGGCGACCGGGACCGCGCCGGGATCCGCCCCACCGACCCGGACGCCTGGTTCGCCGCCTACACCCGCTTCATCACCCACTACGCCCGCATCGCCCGGCACACCGGCGCCGAACAGCTCGCCGTCGGCACCGAACTGGCCGGCACCTCACGGGACGGCGACCGCTGGCGGACCGTCGTCTCCGCCGTACGCGCGGTCTACACCGGTTCACTGGTCTACGCCGCCAACTACGACGAGTACCGGCACGTCGCCTTCTGGGACTCCCTGGACCTCATCGGCGTCGACGCCTACTGGCCGCTGGCCGACCGTCCCACCACCGACGTACGGCGGCTGCGGCTGGCCTGGCGCCCGGTCGCGGCCCGGCTGGCCGCCTTCTCCGCCCGCCACCACCGCCGCGTACTGTTCACCGAGGCCGGATACGCCAGCCAGCGCGGCGCCACCACCGCCCCCTGGTCCTGGACCGTCGGCAAACGCCCCGCCGAAGCCGAACAGGCCGCCGCCTACGAGGCCCTGCTCTCCGTGTTCGACGGCAGATCCTGGTGGGCCGGCGTCAGCTGGTGGATGTGGGACGACTGGCCCGGCAGCGGCGAGACCCCCGCCCGGCTCGCCTTCACCCCGCACGGCAAACCCGCCGAACAGGTCCTGCGGACATGGTGGGCGACCCGGCCCTGACAGCCACGGCCTTACGTGTCGCACTCCAGCACCGTCCGGCACAGCGCGCAGCGCGCCCTGACCCGGCCGCGCACCGGGACCCGGATCCGCTGGTGGCAGGTCGGGCAGGGGAAGCAGACCCGCAGCGGGCCGGAGCTGCCGGTGCCCTCGAACGTGTAGCCGGCCGAGGGCGCCGCGACGCCCGCGCGGCGATCCCTGGCGTAGCGGCGCCGGCCCGCCCAGCCGCCGGCCAGCAACGGCGGCCGGCGCAGGTCCTGCCGCGCCAGGGTGAGCCCGGCCCGGTAGGCCTCGCGGGCCTGGACACTGGTGAACCAGGGCTCGATGTCGTCACCGAAGGCCAGGGCGCGCTTGGCGAGCACGTAACCGAACTCCTCCGGGGTGAGATAGCCCAGCTTCGACGCCGACATCAGCACCCGCTCTCCGCGCAGCGCCGGCTCCTCGCGGTAGGAGTCCAGCAGCAGCCAGCCCGCGCCGAGATAGGCGGTGGCGGTGTCGGTGAGGATCTCGTTGTCGCGGGTGCCGGGGAACTCCAGGTCCAGGCGGTGCAGCAGGACGTGCATCACCTCGTGGGCCAGGACCGCGCCGACGTCGCGGCGGTCCTCCTTGAACCGGGCGTGCAGCTCGACGAAGTACTCCGGGCCCGCCGCGAGCTCCACATTGCCCGCGTGGACCATGTCGCGGAAGCTCACCACCATCCGGGCCTGCGGCAGCCGGAAGTGCTCCACGATGACGTGCGCCACGCGCTGCGCCCCCAGATACGGATCCTCGTCCGGCGAGAAGTCCACCGCCTCGGGGCGCACACTCGCCGGAAAGCTGCCCAGCATGTCCGCCGACAGCCGCCGGTACAGCGCGGTCAGCGCCGCCCGGACCGTCTCCAGGTGCGGAAATCCGTGCACGATCGGACCGGCTGCCGGGCTCCCCGGATCTGGCATGCGGCTCACCTGCGCCTCCCCCGGCTACGGCTCCGTCGCCTCCGAGGTTACGCGCCGGTCCACGCCGTCGTGCCCGTGTCGTGCACCCCGGGGTGTACGCGCCCCGGGGCACCCCCTTCTTTCGGCTGACGCAGGTGTGGACGGACGGCTGATGCGGGCGTGGCGCCGCCGCTCGTAGCGTGACCGTATGCCCACCGCCGCCCACCGCCGCGTGAACGCCGCCGCCCTCGCCCTGCTCGCCGTCGCGGCGGCGACGGTGTGGTCCGTCATGCACGCCGGTGACCGGGACAGCGCGGCGGCCGTCCACGCCACCGCCCGGGCCCGGGCCACCGACCCGCCGCCGCACACGCCGGTACGGATCGACATCCCGGCCGCCGGAGTCCATGCCGTCGTCCTGGACCTGGGCCTGAAGGACGACGGCACCCCGCAGACCCCCGACGGCGAACAGGGCGGCTACGCCGGCTGGTACGACCGCAGCGCCGCACCCGGCGAGGCGGGCGCCGCCGTGATCGTCGGCCGGGGCGGCACCCGGCGGGGACGGCCCGCCGTCTTCCACGGTCTGCGCGCACTGCGCCGCCACGACCTGATCGTCATCACCCGCCAGGACGGCAGCCGCGCCCGCTTCGTGGTCATCCGCGTGCGGGCCCGGTCCGCCGCCGACGCCTTCCGCCTGCCGGCCCCGCGCAGGCAGGCCCCGGGCAGCCGGACCCCCGGCAGTCCGGCCCCCGGCAGTCCGGGCCACCTCCGCCCCTCGCTGCGGCTGGTGTCCTGTGCCGGTCTCGTGGTCGACGCCCTCCCGGGCTGAGCCGAGCGGGCCCCACAACCCCGGTGCGCCGCGCGGGGACCATGCGGCAGCATGGCCGTATGCCAGCTCTCACTCGTGCCGAGGCCGAGACCCGCGCCCGGCTCATCGATGTCCAGCACTACGCCGTCGGCCTCGACCTGACCCGCGGGGACGAGACCTTCGCCTCCAGCAGCGTGATCAGCTTCACCGCCCTCGCCGACGGCGACACCTTCGTCGAACTCAAGCCCGCGGAACTGCACCGCGCCGTCCTGGACGGCCGCGAGCTCGACCCGGCCACCCTCGACGACAACCGGCTGCCGCTGACCGGTCTGACCGCCGGCGCCCACGAGCTGCGCGTCGAGGCCGACATGCGCTACTCCCGCACCGGGGAGGGCATGCACCGCTTCACCGACCCCGCCGACGGCGAGACCTACCTCTACACCCAGCTGTTCATGGAGGACGTCCAGCGCGTCGCCGCCGCCTTCGACCAGCCCGACCTCAAGGCGGTCTTCGAGGTCTCCGTCACCGCGCCGGCCGACTGGAGCGTCCTGGGCAACGGCATCGCGCAGCGCACCGGCGAGGGCCGCTGGCGGCTCGCACCCACCCCGCCCATCAGCACCTACCTGCTGGCCGTCGCCGCCGGCCCCTGGCACTCGGTGCGCACCGAGCACGCCGGCCTGCCCTTCGCGCTGCACTGCCGCCGCTCGCTGGCACCCCATCTGGACACCGACGCGATCGAGCTGCTCGACATCACCCGCCGCTGCTTCGACCGCTACCACGAGATCTTCGAGGAGCCGTACCCCTTCGACTCCTACGACCAGGCCTTCGTCCCCGAGTTCAACGCCGGCGCGATGGAGAACCCCGGACTGGTCACCTTCCGCGACGAGTTCGTCTTCCGCTCCGCCGTCACCGACACCGAGCGCCAGACCCGCGGCATGGTCATCGCGCACGAGATGGCCCACATGTGGTTCGGCGACCTCGTAACCCTCCGGTGGTGGGACGACATCTGGCTCAACGAGTCCTTCGCCGAGTACATGGGCTACCAGGTGCTGTCCGAGGTCACCCGCTTCACCGACACCTGGACCGACTTCGCCGTCGCCCGCAAGGGCTGGGGCTACGACGCCGACCAGCGACCCTCCACCCACCCCGTGGCCCCCGACGCCGAAGCGGTCCCCGACACCGCCTCCGCGCTGCTCAACTTCGACGGCATCTCGTACGCCAAGGGCGCCTCCGCCCTGCGCCAACTGGTCGCCTGGCTCGGCGAGAAGGACTTCCTCGCCGGCATCAACGACCACTTCGCCCGCCACCGCTTCGGCAACGCCACCCTCGCCGACTTCCTGGACTCCCTCGGCCGCGCCACCGACCGCGACGTCCACACCTGGGCGGCGGCCTGGCTGCGCACCACCGGCGCCGACACCCTCACCCCGGAGGTCACCACGACCGACGGGGGCAAAGGCTGGCGGCTCGCCGTCCGCCACGGCGGCAGCCGCCCGCACCGCATCACCGTCGGCCTGTACGACCAGGCGCCCACCGACCCGGCACGGCTGGTCGCCCGCGAACGCCTCTCCGTCGACGTGCCCGGCGAGCCCGTCGACTTCACCGGCCCGCGCCCCGACCTCGTCCTGCTCAACGACGGTGACCTCACCTACACCAAGATCCGTTTCGACGAGCACTCCTGGACCACCGCGGCCGCCTCGCTGCGCGGCCTGCCCGCCGCGCTGTCCCGCGCGGTCGTCTGGAACGCCGCCCGTGACCTGGTCCGCGACGGCGAACTCCCGCCCGCCGCCTACCTCGACGCGGTCCGGGCCCATCTGCCGTACGAGAGCGACATCGCCATCGTCGAGGGCGTCCTGACCTTCGCCCGCGGCCAGATCGCCGACCGTTACCTGCCCGCCGACCGCCGCCCCGCCGCGCTGGCGGCCCTGGAGGCCACCTCCCGGGCGCTGCTGCCGCGCCACCCGCTGGCCGCCGCCCGGACCCTCATCACCGTCGCCACCGACCCCGCCGGACTCCGCGAGGCGCTCACCGCCGGCGCCCTGCCCGGCGGCCCCCGCCTCGACCCCGAACTGCGCTGGCAGATCCTCACCCGGCTCTGCGTCCTCGGCGCCGCCACCGGAGCCGACATCGACGCCGAACTCACCCGCGACCCCAGCGCCACCGGGCAGGAGGGCGCCGCCCGCTGCCGTGCCGCCCTGCCCGACCCGGCCGCCAAGGCCGCCGCCTGGGCCGCCCTCTTCGACACCGACGACCTGTCCAACTACCTGTTCACCGCCACCGCCCAGGGCTTCTGGCAGCCCGAGCACCACGACCTGGTCGGCGACTACGTGCCCCGCTACTTCCCCGCCGCCACGGCGCTGGCCGCCCGACGCGGCCGCGCGCTCGCCGAGGCCGCCGGCCGCCACGCCTTCCCGCTGCCGCACGTCGACCCCGGCACGCTGAGCCTGGGCGAGGCATGCCTGGCCGACCCCGCCGTCACCCCGGCGCTGCGGCGCAGGCTCGCCGACCAGCTCGACGATCTGGCCCGGGCCCTGCGGGTACGCGGCAGCGGTTCCCACTGAGAGCCCGGGCCCGGGCCCCGGTCCGCGTCTGAAGTTCTGCCGCAGAAAAAGAGGTGTCCCCCGACGGACGGCGGTCGTTGTGCTGACCGGGACGTGCGAACGCCCCGGTCAGCCGCACGGCACCAGCACCACCGCCGTACAACCGCGAAGGGCGCCACCCCATGCCACCCCATCCCCACCTTGCCGGAGGCGTCGAAGGCACCCAGCACCTGCGGCCGTTGCTCGACACCGCGCTCGACGCGCTCGCGCGGGGAGCCGCCGCGCGGGGCGGCCCGCTGCCGGCCGGCGGCCCCGACGAGGTCACCCGGCGGGTCCGGGCGGCCTGCGGCGAGGCGGTCCCGGAGAGCGGCGAAGGGGACGAACGGGCTCTGACCGCCTACGTACAGGCCCTGGCCGAAGGCGCCGCCGACCCGGGCGACCCGCTGTGCGCGGCCCATCTGCACGCGCCACCGCTCGCCGTCGCCGTCGCCGCCGACCTCGCGGTCAGCGCCCTCAACCCCTCGATGGACTCCTGGGACCAGGCGCCCGCCGCCACCGCCGTCGAGGCCGCCACCGTCGCCGCCCTGGCGGCCCTGGTCTTCCCCGGCCGCCCGCACGCCGACGCCCTGGTCACCACCGGAGGCACCGAGTCCAACCAGCTCGCCCTGCTGCTGGCCCGCGAACGCCACCCCGCCGCCCCGCTGCAGACCGTCTGCGGGGCCAACGCCCACCACAGCGTCGAGCGCGCCGCGTGGGTCCTCGGCCTGCCCCGGCCGATCGTCGTCGACACCCCGGCCGGCGTCCTGGACCCCGCAGCCGCCGCACACACCCTCTCCGGCATCTACGACCCGGCACTGCTCGTCGCCACCGCGGGCACCACCGACACCGGGGCCATCGACCCGCTGCCCGAACTCGCCCAGGCCGCCGCGGCCCACGGCGCCGAACTGCACATCGACGCGGCCTACGGCGGCCCCCTGCTCTTCAGCGACCGCGAGGTCCACCGCCTCTACGGGCTGCGCTCGGCCGCCTCCGTCACCCTCGACCTGCACAAGATCGGCTGGCAGCCGGTCGCCGCCGGCCTGCTCGCCGTGCCCGACAGCGCCGCGCTGCGCCCGCTGGACCACCGGGCCGACTACCTCAACGCCGCCGACGACACCGAGGCCGGCCTGCCCGACCTGCTCGGCCGCTCGCTGCGCACCACCCGCCGCCCCGACATCCTCAAGATCGCCGTCACCCTCAAGGCCCTGGGCCGCGAAGGGATCGGCGCCCTCGTCGAGGCAGTCTGCGACCGCGCCCACACCCTCGCCGACCTCGTCGAACAGCACCCCGGGCTGGAACTGCACGCCCGCCCCACCATCAGCACCGTGCTGTTCCGTCCCCGCGGCGCCGACGACCAGCAGGTCGCCTCCGTACGCCGCCACCTGATGCACCAGGGCCGTGCCGTCCTGGGCCGCGCCACCGCCGACGGACGCCTGTGGTTCAAGGCCACCCTGCTCAACCCGCACACCCGCCCCGAAGACCTCGCAGCGCTGCTGGCGCTCACCACGGAAGGCAGCACCTCCCGATGACGACGGCAACCGGCCCCGACCAGCCCCTCGACCTCCTCGGTATCGGCATCGGCCCCTTCAACCTCTCCCTCGCCGCCCTCGCCGACCAGCTCCCGGGCCTGCGCGCCGCCTTCTACGACCAGCGCCCCGCCTTCCACTGGCACCCCGGCCTGCTCATCGAGGGCTCCACCCTCCAGGTCCCCTTCCTCGCCGACCTGGTCACCCTCGCCGACCCCGCCAGTCCCTGGACCTTCCTCAACTACCTCAAGGCCCGCGACCGGCTGTTCCCCTTCTACTTCGCCGAGCGCTTCCACATCCAGCGCGCCGAGTACGACGCCTACTGCCGCTGGGTCGCCGAATCCCTCCCCACCACCCACTTCGGCCACCAGGTCGACACCGTCCGCTGGAGCCCCGGCCGCGCCCTGTTCGAGGTCGACCACACCCAGCTCGACGCCAACGGCGAAGCGGAAGCCCTCGGCCGCACCCACACCCGCAACCTCGTCCTCGGCATCGGCACCGCCCCGTACGTCCCCGAGGTGCTCAGGCCACTGGCCGAGGCACCCACCGTGCCCGTGGTGCACTCCGCCGGCTACCTCGCCCAGCGCGAACGCCTCCTCGCCGCCGGGCACATCACCGTCGTCGGCTCCGGCCAGTCCGGCGCCGAGGTCTTCCTGGACCTGCTGCGCGCCCGTCCGGCCGGCACCGAACGCCTCACCTGGATCGCCCGCACCCCCGCCTTCGCGCCCATGGAGTACAGCAAACTCGGCCTGGAGCAGTTCACCCCCGACTACACGCACTACTTCCACGGCCTGGCCGAACCGGTCCGCGACCAGCTCATCCCGCGGCAGTGGCAGCTCCACCAGGGCATCGACCACGACACCATCAACGCCATCCACGACGAGCTGTACCGCCGCACCCTGCACGGCGGTTGGCCCGACGCCACCCTCACCCCCGGTGTGACCGTCCGCACCGCCGGCCGCATCGGCACCAACGCCATCGAACTCCACCTCGAACACCGGGAGCAGGGCGTCCGCACCCGGCTCACCACCAACGCCGTCGTCCTGGCCACCGGCTACCGCGAACGCCCCCTCGACCAGCTCCTCGCCCCCCTCGACCCCTACCTGAGCCGCGACAGCGCCGGCCGCCCCCTCGTCGACGCCGACCACCGCCTCGTCCTCGCCCCCGCCATCGCGGACACCGGATCGGCCGTCCACGTCCAGAACGCCGAACGCCACACCCACGGAGTCGGCGCCCCCGACCTCGGACTCGCCGCATGGCGCTCCGCCGTCATCCTCAACGCCCTCACCGGCACCCGGCCCTACCCGCTGCCCTCCCGCACCGCCTTCACCACCTTCGGGCTGCTGCCCGCGCCCGCCGCCGCCCCCGCGCCCGCCCCCGTCCCCGCACCCGCCTCCGTCAACTCCGCCGCAACGCCCGCAGGTATTCACGGTTCATAGCCGCGATCGACGGCAACGGAATCCCCTTCGGGCAGGCCGTCGCGCACTCACCGGTGTTCGTACAGCCCCCGAAGCCCTCGCCGTCCATCGCCGCCACCATGTTCAGCACCCGCGACTCCCGCTCCGGCGCGCCCTGCGGCAGCACGTTGAGGTGGTTGACCTTCGCCGACGTGAAGAGCATCGCCGAGCCGTTCGGGCACGCCGCCACACACGCCCCGCAGCCGATGCACTCGGCATGCTCGAACGCGGAGTCCGCCGCCTCCTTCGGGACCGCCGTGGCATGCGCCTCCGGAGCGCTGCCGGTCGGCACCGACACATAGCCGCCGGCCTGGACGATGCGGTCGAAGGCCGACCGGTCCACCATCAGGTCCCGCACCACCGGGAAGGCCGCCGCCCGCCACGGTTCGACATCGACCGTGTCGCCGTCCCGGAAGGCCCGCATGTGCAACTGGCAGGCGGTCGTCCGCTCCGGGCCGTGCGCCTGTCCGTTGATGACCACACCGCACGCGCCGCAGATCCCCTCACGGCAGTCGTGGTCGAAGGCGACCGGCTCCCCGCCGCCGAGGATCAGCTCCTCGTTGAGGACGTCCAGCACCTCCAGGAACGACATGTCCGGGCTGACGTCCGCCACCTGGTACGTGACCATCGCCCCCGGCTCCGATGCCGAACGCTGCCGCCAGACGCGCAAGGTGATGTTCATGCGTAACTCCGCTGAGTGGGACGGACGTACTCGAAGACCAGCTCTTCCCTGTGCAGCACCGGCGCGGCCCCGGCCCCGGTGAACTCCCATGCCGCCGCGTACGAGAAACGGCCGTCGTCGCGCAGCGCCTCCCCGTCCGCCGTCTGCGACTCCTCACGGAAGTGCCCACCGCACGACTCCCGCCGGTGCAGCGCGTCCAGACACATCAGCTCGGCCAGCTCCAGATAGTCCGCCACCCGGTTCGCCCTCTCCAGCGACTGGTTGAGCTCCGCGCCGCTCCCCGGCACCCGCACCCGCCGCCAGAACTCCTCCCGCAACGCCGGGATCCGCTCCAGCGCCTTGCGCAGCCCCGGCTCCGTACGGGCCATGCCGCACTCGTCCCACATCAGTTCACCCAGCTCCCGGTGGAACGAGTCCGGCGTACGGTCCCCGCCGGCCGCCAGCAGCCGCCCCAGCCGCTCCCCGACGCCGGCGACGGCCTCTCGGACGGCCGGATGACCGGCCGGTACCGGGTCGAACGGGCCGCGCGCCAGATAGTCGTTGACGGTGGCCGGCAGCACGAAGTACCCGTCGGCCAGCCCCTGCATCAACGCGCTCGCCCCCAGCCGGTTCGCGCCGTGGTCGGAGAAGTTGGCCTCCCCGATCGCGAACAGCCCCGGCACGGTGGTCTGGAGGTCGTAGTCCACCCACAGCCCGCCCATCGTGTAGTGCACGGCCGGATAGATCCGCATGGGACGCCGGTACGGATCCTCCGCCGTGATCCGCCGGTACATCTCGAAGAGGTTGCCGTACCTCTCCTCGACCCGCTCCCGGCCCATCCGCGCGATCGCGTCCGCGAAGTCCAGGTACACGCCCTGACCGCCCGGTCCCACCCCGCGCCCCTCGTCGCAGACGTTCTTCGCCGCGCGCGAGGCGATGTCACGCGGCACGAGATTGCCGAACGACGGATAGATCCGCTCCAGGTAGTAGTCCCGCTCCGCCTCGGGGATCTCCTCCGGCGGCCGGGAGTCACCGGCGGTCACCGGCACCCAGATCCGGCCGTCGTTGCGCAGCGACTCACTCATCAGGGTCAGCTTCGACTGGTGGTCGCCCGAACGCGGGATGCACGTCGGATGGATCTGCGTGAAGCACGGGTTGGCGAACCAGGCGCCCCGGCGGTGCGCCCGCCAGATCGCGGTGGCGTTGGAGCCCTTGGCGTTCGTCGACAGGAAGAAGACATTGCCGTAGCCGCCGGTCGCCAGCACCACCGCGTCCCCGAGATGGACCGAGATCTCGCCGCTGACCAGGTCCCGCGCCACGATCCCGCGGGCCCGCCCGTCCACCACGACCAGATCCAGCATCTCGGTACGGGCGTGCATCTCCACCCCGCCCGCGTCGATCTGCCGCGACAGCGCCTGGTACGCGCCCAGCAGCAGCTGCTGACCGGTCTGCCCCCGCGCGTAGAAGGTCCGCGAGACCTGGACACCGCCGAAGGACCGGGTGTCCAGCAGACCGCCGTACTCCCGCGCGAACGGCACACCCTGCGCGACGCACTGGTCGATGATCTGCGCCGACACCTCGGCGAGCCGGTGCACATTGGACTCCCGGGACCGGAAGTCGCCGCCCTTGACGGTGTCGTAGAAGAGCCGCTGCACGCTGTCGCCGTCGTTGCGGTAGTTCTTGGCCGCGTTGATCCCGCCCTGCGCGGCGATCGAATGCGCTCTGCGCGGCGAGTCCTGGAAGCAGAACTGCACCACCCGGTACCCCTGCTCGGCCAGCGTCGCCCCCGCCGAGGCGCCGGCCAGGCCGGTGCCCACCACGATCACCGTGTGCTTGCGGCGGTTGGCCGGGTTGACCAGCTTCGCCTCGAAGCGGCGGCGGTCCCAGCGCTGCTCGACCGGCCCCGCCGGGGCCCTGGTGTCGGCGACCGGCTCGCCCACCCGGAAGTCGCTGTAGTCGGACATGTTCAGTTCACCCATCCGCTCATCACGGCGACCGGCACCACGAGGAAGCCGGCGGTCAGTGCCGCCGCCAGCACGTTCGCCGTCACCTTCAGGGCGCGATCGCGCCGCTTGTTCACAGCCCCCAGCGTCTGCGCCGCGCTCCAGAAGCCGTGCCTGATGTGCAGGCCCAGCGCGAGCATCGCCACGATGTAGACGACGTCCACCCACCAGACCCGGAAGTCGGCCACCACGTTCTCGTACGGACGGCCCGCCTGCCCCCGCGGATTCACCGTCAGCGTCGTCAGATCCAGGATGTGCCACACGATGAACAGCCCCAGGATCACCCCGCCCCACCGCATCGTCCGGGTGGCGTACGAGGCCCGGCGCCGCCGGTGCGCGTACCCGGTGGGACGGGCGGCCAGGTCGCGGCGGCTCAGCTGGTACGCGGCGAGGCCGTGCAGGACCACGCAGGCCAGCAGGGCGGTGCGCTGGACCCACAGGTACCAGCCGTTGTGCAGCACCGGCTCACCGATGGTGCGCAGCCACGCCGCGTAGCCGTCGAAGCTCTCCGGGCCGAAGAAGATCTTCAGATTCCCGAGCATGTGCACGACCAGAAACAGCAGCATGATCACGCCGGTGACGGCCATGACCGCCTTCTTCCCGACGGTCGAGTCCCACAGTCGCGCCCGGGGCGCGGTCGCCAAAGCCATGCTCACGACGCTAGGGCCGGCCTCCACGACAGGTCCAAGACATGTTCCGGCTCGTTTCCATAGGCTGGGCCTATGCAGTTCCAGCAGCTCGTCTACTTCCTGGCCGTCGCCGACACCAGGCACTTCACCCGCGCCGCGGAACGCGTCCACATCGCCCAGCCCTCCCTCTCCCAGCAGATCAAGGCCCTCGAACGCGAACTCGGCGCGCAGCTCTTCAGCCGGGCCAGGGGCAACATCACCCTCACCGACGCCGGTGAGGCCCTGCTGCCCCTGGCCCGGCGCATCATCGCCGACACCGAGACCGCCACCCAGGAGGTGCAGGAACTCGTCCAGCTCCGCAGGGGCCGGGTCCGGCTCGGCGCCACACCGAGCCTGTGCACCGGGCTCCTTCCCGACGTCCTGGCCTCCTACCACCGCCAGTACCCCGGCATCCGGCTCGTCATCGAGGAGGGCGGCTCCCGCGACCTGGTGCGCCAGCTCGCCACCGGCAGCCTCGACCTGGCCCTGATCGTGCTGCCGCTGCACAGCCACGACCCGGCCCTGCACGCCACCCCCGTCCTCCAGGAGGACCTGGTCGCCGTCACCACCGCCGACACCCCGCCGCTGCTGCGGATCGACGACCTGCGCCACCACCCCCTGGTGATGTTCCGCAGCGGCTACGACCTGCGTGAACTCACCATCGGCGCCTGCCGCGCCGCCGGCTTCGAACCGGCCTTCGCCGTCGAGGGCGGCGAGATGGACGCCGTCCTCGGTTTCGTAGAGGCCGGCCTCGGCCTCGCAGTCGTCCCCGCCATGGTCGCCCGCCGCCGCCCCACCCTGCGGGCCACCCCCTTCGCCCCGCCCGGCCTGACCCGCACCATCGCGCTCGCCCACCGCAAGGACACCGGGCCGCCGCGCGCCGCCCGTGAACTGCGGCGTGTCCTGCTCGAACACGTACAACAGACCGCCGCCCTGCCACAGTGGAACCCATGACACAGCCCCCCGCAGCGGCCGCCCCGCAGCCCGCCCCGCGCGTCGGCGTGCGCGGCGAGGCCACCATCGAGGTCGAGCCCGAACTCGCCGGCATCGCCGTCACCGTCACCGCCCGCGGCACCGACCGCCACACCACGCTCAAGGACATCACGCGCCGCAACAACCACGTCCTCGACCTCGTCAAGGAGTACGGCGACGCCGTCGAGAAGGTCGAGACCGGCGGCTTCGTCATCACCCCCGAACTGCGCGAACGCGGCCGGGGCGAACGCGTCCGCGCCTATCACGGCACCGTCCGCGTCACCGCCACCCTCACCGACTTCACCGCCCTCGGCGAACTCACCACCCGCCTCGCCGAACTCGACCTCACCCGCGTCGACGGCCCCTGGTGGTCCCTGCGCCCCACGTCGCCCGCCTACCGCACCGCCAGAACCCAGGCCGTGCACGACGCCGTCCAGCGCGCGCGCGAGTACGCCGAGGCCCTGGGCGCCCGCCTCACCGCCCTGCTCGAACTCGACGACGAAGGCGTCCAGCAGTCCGCCCCGCAGCTGCGCGAGCGCACCATGCGCGCCGCCGCGTTCACCGCCGCCGGCCCGCCCGGCGCCGACGACACCCCCGCCATCGACCTCGAACCCGAGCGCCAGACCGTCCACGCCCAGGTCACCGCCCACTTCACGATGACCGCCCCGGAGCTGTGAAACAGCTCATCCGAGCGACCCCCCGCACACTTCACCACTTGTCAACAATCGTTGGTCCGGAAGCCGTTGAACAGTCGTCTGCTTCTCAGCCCCTACCCGCGGGTAAGTCATAAGCTCGAAACATGCGCCGAGCGAAAATCGTCTGCACCCTGGGTCCCGCGACCGACTCCTACGACCAGATCAAGGCCCTGGTCGAAGCCGGAATGAACGTGGCCCGCCTCAACATGAGCCACGGCACCCACGCCGACCACGAGTACCGCTACCGGCACGTCCGCAAGGCCGCCGAGGAGACCGGGAGCAGCGTCGGCATCCTCGCCGACCTTCAAGGTCCGAAGATCCGCCTCGCCCGCTTCGCCGAAGGCCCCGTACTCCTTGAACGCGGCGACACGTTCACCATCACCACCGACGACGTCGAGGGCGACCGCCACATCTGCGGCACCACCTACAAGGGCCTCGCCGCGGACGTCGGCCGCGGCGAACGCATCCTCGTCGACGACGGCCGCGTCACCCTCGAAGTCACCGACGTCGAAGGCCCCCGCGTCCACACCATCGTCATCGAGGGCGGCATCGTCTCCGACAACAAGGGCCTCAACCTCCCCGGCGTCGCCGTCTCCGTCCCCGCCCTGTCGCAGAAGGACATCGACGACCTGAGGTGGGCGCTGCGCACCGGCGCCGACATCATCGCCCTGTCCTTCGTGCGCAGCGGCCGCGACGCCGAGGACGTGCACCGCGTCATGCGCGAGGAGAACCGCCGCGTCCCCGTCATCGCCAAGATCGAGAAGCCGCAGGCCGTCGACAACCTCGACGACGTCGTCGCCGCCTTCGACGGGATCATGGTCGCCCGCGGAGACCTCGGCGTCGAAATGCCCCTCGAAGCCGTCCCGCTGGTCCAGAAGCGGGCCGTCAAACTCGCCCGGCGCAACGCCAAGCCCGTCATCGTCGCCACCCAGATGCTCGAATCCATGATCGACTGCTCGCGCCCCACCCGCGCCGAGGCCAGCGACGTAGCCAACGCCGTCATGGACGGCGCCGACGCGGTGATGCTCTCCGGCGAGACCAGCGTCGGCAAGTACCCCGTCGCCACCGTCACGACCATGAGCCGTATCGTCGCCGCCGCCGAGCAGGACATGCTCGCCGCCGGCCTCCCCCCGCTCACCGAACGTAACAAGCCCCGCACCCAGGGCGGCGCCGTCGCCCGTGCCGCCGCCGAGATGGGCGACTTCCTCGGCGCCCGCTTCCTGGTCGCCTTCACCCAGTCCGGTGACACCGTCCGCCGCCTGACCCGCTACCGCTCGCCCATCCCCGTCATCGGCTTCACCCCCGAGCCGGCCACCCAGTCCCTGCTCAACCTCACCTGGGGCGTCGAGACCTTCCTCGTCCCGACCGTCCGGACCACCGACGAGATGGTCGAACAGGTCGACGAGCAGCTGCTGCGCATCGGCCGCTGCAAGAAGGGCGACATCGTCGTCATCACCGCCGGCTCGCCCCCCGGCATCTCCGGCACGACCAACATGGTCCGCGTCCACCACATCGGCGAGGACGACTCCCCGAAGTAGCCCCTTCGGGTGGCGCCCCTGCCTTCTCCCGCAGGTGCCCACTGGCGCCTGCATAACATCCATGTTATGACTTGGGGAGAAGTGGAACTCGAACCCGAGGTGGACGACTGGTTCGACGCGCTCAAGCAGGACGACCAGGAGACCGCCGTCTTCTACGTGGACCTGCTCGCGGAGTACGGAGTCCTGCTCGGTGAGCCGTACACCCGGCAGCTGGATGGCAAGCTTCGAGAGCTGCGCTTTCACATCGACCGGGAGTCGGTGCGGATCACGTACTGGATTGCGGCCGGGCGCCGCATCGTCCTGCTGACGGTCTTCCGCAAGCAACGCATGCGCGAGGATGCCGAGGTTGACCGGGCGCGCCGTGCGATGCAGCGATGCATCGCCGAATCGCACACTGCCGACGAGGACGAGGGGTAGCGAACATGGCGGCAAGGAAGGCGTGGAGCGAGAAGCGCGCCGAGATCATGGCCCGGCCCGGCGCCGGTGAGGGTTATCGGGCGGCTCAGCTCAGGTTCGAACTCGGCGCGGCTGTGCGGGCCCGCCGTGAAGAGCTCGGACTGAGTCAGCGGCAGCTCGCGGAGTCCGCGGGCCTGCAGCAGCCCGCGGTGGCTCGATTCGAGGCGGGCGGCACCATGCCGACCATACTGATGCTGGAACGGCTGGCCCAGGCTCTGAACATGCGGCTGGCTGTGGAGCTGCAGCCGCTGGAGCGCGCGAGCTGAGCCCGGCGCCTCGAAGGATTGTGCTGTGAGATGTAAAAAGTGCCGGGTGTGGGATTCGAACCCACAAGCCCTTTCGGGCAGAGGTGTTTGAGACCTCCGCGTATGCCGTTCCGCCAACCCGGCCGGTTGCGGATCACAGCCTACCGTGTAGGTGGTCAGGGGCGCAGCTAGGTAGGCTCTTGGTGCAGTCCTGCCCAGGAACAAGGAGTCCCGTGAGCGCCCCCGAGCCCGCTGACGAGCAGCAGCACGTACCCCCGACGACCACGCGTGTCGTCATCGCTGAGGACGAGGCACTGATCAGGCTCGACCTGAAAGAGATGCTGGAGGAGGAGGGCTACGCCGTGGTCGGCGAGGCCGGCGACGGTGAGACGGCCGTGAAGCTCACGGCGGAGCACCACCCCGATCTGGTGATCCTCGATGTGAAGATGCCGATTCTGGACGGCATCTCGGCGGCCGAGCAGATCGCCAAGGACCGGCTGGCCCCGGTCCTGATGCTGACCGCGTTCTCGCAGCGCGAGCTGGTCGAGCGGGCGCGGGACGCGGGGGCGATGGCGTACCTGGTGAAGCCGTTCAGCAAGAGCGACCTCGTCCCGGCGATCGAGATGGCCGTGTCGCGGTTCACCGAGATGCGCGCGCTGGACGCCGAGATCGCGGATCTGAGCCTGCGGCTGGAGACCCGCAAGCTGGTGGACCGCGCCAAGAGCGTGCTGCAGACGAAGTACGGGCTGAGCGAGCCGGCCGCGTTCCGCTGGATCCAGAAGACGTCGATGGACCGCCGGATGACGATGCAGGCGGTGGCGCAGGCCGTGATCGAAGAGGTGCCGGAGAAGTAGCGGCGGCCGCGACGCGGCCGCACACGTACACGGGCCGGGCCCGCACCGACAGTCGGTGCGGGCCCGGCCCATATACGTACGTACGTCCGTACGTCCGTGCCGGGTCAGTCCTCGCCGAGGTAGGCCTTGCGGACGGACTCGTCGTGCAGCAGGTCCTGTCCGGTCCCGCTGAGGACGATGTTGCCGATCTCCATCACATGGCCCTGGTCGGCCAGCGACAGCGCGGCCTGGGCGTTCTGCTCGACGAGCAGGATGGTCGTGCCGGAGGCCCTGAGTTCGACGATGGTCGCCAGGATCTTCTGCATCATGATGGGCGACAGGCCCATCGACGGCTCGTCCAGCATGAGCAGCTTGGGCTGGGACATCATGGCGCGCCCCATGGCCAGCATCTGCTGCTCGCCGCCGGACAGGGTGCCGGCCGCCTGCTTCCGCCGTTCGCCCAGGATGGGGAAGAGGTCGTAGGCGCGCTGGATGTCCTTGACGATGCCGTCGGCGTCCTTGCGCAGGTAGGCGCCGAGCTTGAGGTTCTCCTCGATCGTCAGGCGGGGGAAGATGTGCCGTCCCTCGGGGGAGTGCGCGAGCCCGAGGGAGACGATCTTGTGCGCGGGGACCTTCTCGATGGGCTGGCCGTCGAAGAGGATACGGCCGCTGCTGGGCCGCAGCAGGCCGCTGAGGGTGCGCAGGGTCGTCGTCTTGCCGGCGCCGTTGGTGCCGATGAGGGTGACGACCTGGCCGGCTTCGACGCTGAAGGAGATGCCCTTGACGGCTTCGATCTTGCCGTAGGAGACGCGCAGGTCCTCGACTTCGAGCAGGGCGGTCATCGCTCGTCCTCCGTGGTGCTGGTGGTGGCTTCGGCGCCGGCCTCTTCCTCGTAGGGGGTTCCGAGGTAGGCCGCGATGACGCGTTCGTCGCCCTGGACGGTGTCCTTGTCGCCCTCGACGAGCTTCTCGCCCTGGACGAGGACGGCGACACGGTCGCAGAGGTTGAAGATGAAGCGCATGTCGTGCTCGATGACGAGGACGGCGATGCCCTGGTCCCGGATGGCGAAGACCAGTTCCTCGGTGGCGCGGGTCTCCTGGGGGTTCATGCCCGCGGTGGGCTCGTCCAGGAGCAGCAGGCCCGGCTCGCTGGCGAGCGCCCGCGCGATCTCCAGCTTGCGCTGCTCGCCGTAGGGGAGGTTGCGCGAGAGGTGGTCGGCCTTGTGCTGGAGGCCGATGAACTCCAGGAGTTCCATGGCACGTTCGCGCGAGGCGGCCTCGGCCTTGCGGAAGCCGGGGCCGCGCAGCAGGGCGGACCAGAGGCCTTCCTTGGTGCGGGTGTGGCGTCCGACGAGCACGTTCTCCAGAACGGTCATGTTGGCGAAGAGCCGGATGTTCTGGAAGGTACGGGCGATGCCGGCCTGGGTCACCAGGTGGGGCTTGGGCGGGAGCACGGTGCCCTTGTAGGAGACCTTGCCCTCGGTGGGGACGTACAGGCCGGTGAGGCAGTTGAAGAAGGTGGTCTTGCCGGCGCCGTTGGGGCCGATCAGACCGACGATCTCGCCGCTGTTGACGGTGAGGTCGACGGACTTGACGGCGGTGAGGCCGCCGAAGCGCATGGTCACACCGGACGCTTCGAGGACGGTGCCGGTGGTGGTGCCGGGGGCGGCAGTGGTGGTCGTCATGGTGGTTACGCCCCCGCCTTGGTGACGCCGACGGTGCTGTCGGGCAGGAGTGGGTCGTCGGGTACGTCGAGCTGCCCGGTTTCGTGGAACTCCAGCTGGCGGCGCCGGTCGGGGATGAGGCCCTCGGGGCGGAAGCGCATCAGGATGATGAGGGCGATACCGAACGCGAAGAGTTCGTACTCCTTGAGGAAGCCGAGCTTCTCCGGGATCAGGTACAGCAGTGCCGCGCCGAGGATCGGGCCGTTGACGGTGCCCATACCGCCGAGGACGACGGCGGCCAGCAGGAACGCCGAGTTGGGCGGGGCCGCGCCGGCGAACTGGTACGGGCTGGGCACCACGCTGTACGTGACGTGGGCGCTGACCGTGCCGGCCAGGCCGGCCAGGGAGGCGCCGAGGGCGAAGGCGATGAGCTTGACCCGGAAGCCGTTGATGCCCATGGCGGTGGCCGCGGTCTCGTCCTCGCGGATGGCGATCCAGGAGCGGCCGATGCGGGAGTCCGCCGCACGCGTGAAGACCAGCACGACCAGCGCGGTGATCACCAGCATGAGGAAGAAGTAGTTCGCGAACCGGCCGAGGGTGAAGCCCGCGACGACGTGCGAGGCGCCGAGGTTGAAGCCGAGGATCTCCAGGTCGGGGATGCTCGGAATGCCGTCGGGGCCGTTGGTGATGTCGGGGCCGGAGGTGCCGTCCATGTTGTTGACGGCGATACGGAAGATCTCACCGAAGCCGAGGGTGACGATGGCGAGGTAGTCGCCGCGCAGCCGCAGGGTCGGGGCGCCGATCAGGACGCCGAAGACCAGCGACGCGGCCATGCCGGTGAGGGCGGCGGCCCAGAAGGGGAACTGGACGCCGGAGAAGCGGGAGAACTCGGAGCCGGAGACCAGGGCCGCGGCGTAGGCGCCGACGCCGAGGAAGGCCACGTACCCCAGGTCGAGGAGGCCGGTGAGGCCGACGACGATGTTGAGGCCGAGGGCGACGGTTCCGAAGACCAGGATGCTGACGCCGAGGTTGGCGTTGTGGTCGTTGCTCTGGGTGAAGGGGAACAGCGCCGCGGCGAGGAAGGCCATGCCGGTGGCGAAGCCCCTGTGCCGGGCGTTGAGCGCGGAGAAGCGGTCGAGCAGCCCGGCGGTGTACAGGGCCATGGCCCCGAAGAGGATGAGCAGGATGAAGCCGACGAAGGTCTCGCTGTCCTCGTCGTTGATGCCGATGCCGTAGGTGAAGATCACCAGGGCGATGGCGGTACAGGCGGTGATGGTCAGCCGCTGCGCCCAGCCCGGGAGTTCGCGGGCGCCGGGCAGGTCGTCGGGCTTGCCGAAGATGCTGCGCAGCTCGCCGCCGGGGCGGGGCAGGCCCAGGGCACCGGCGACGGCCAGTGCCGAGGCGACGATGGCGACGTAGGCGCCCGGGTCGAGGTTGACCAGGCCGCCGAGGTCGACGGTGATGGCGATGGCGGTGAACCAGGTGACCGTGAAGGCCGAGATGGCCGCGAGGAACACCGGGGCGGGGCCGGCGGTGGGGTTGAGCCAGCGCAGTCCGCGTACGCCCCAGGTGCCCAGGGCCATGAGCAGGGTGAGGGCTCCGGCGATGAGCGCGAGGATCTGCAGGCCTGCCGGGTAGCCGTAGACGGTGAGGTCGCCGGGGAACTCGGAGGTCCAGGTCCAGGACATGAAGGCGCTGGCGACGGTACCGGCGGCGCCGACGGCGATCAGGGCCCGCGCGGCGCTCTGCGGCAGCGGTATCACGCCGGGCGCGGTGGCCGTGGCGGCGGGAGCGGTGGGGTTCTCGGTGGTGTTGGTCATGTTGCTCACGCCCTGTCCGCGACACGTTCGCCGAGCAGGCCCTGTGGCCTGAAGAGCAGTACGAGGATGAGGAGTACGAAGGCCCACACCGAGGACCAGCCCTGGCCGCCGAGCTGCTGCATGCCGGGGATGTCGGCGATGTAGGCGGTGGCGAGGGCTTCGGCGAGGCCGAGGACGAGGCCGCCGAGCATGGCACCGTAGATGTTGCCGATGCCGCCGAGGACGGCCGCGGTGAAGGCCTTGAGACCGGCCTGGAAGCCCATGCTGTAGTCGACGCTGCCGTACTTGACGCCGTAGGAGACACCGGCGACGGCCGCGAAGAAGCCGCCGATCGCGAAGGCGATCACGATGATGCGGTTGGTGTCGATGCCCATGAGCTGGGCGGTGTCCGGGTCCTGCGCGGTGGCCTGCATGGCGCGGCCGGTGCGCGAGGTGCGGATGAAGAAGGCGAGGGCGGCCATGCACAGCGGGGCGGCGATGATCAGGAAGACGTCGCCGCTCTGGATGCTGATGGAGCCCAGGTGGTACGGGCCGAAGCCGAGCTGCGGGAAGACGCGGGCGCTCTTGGCGTCGGGGTACCAGTTGAAGACGGCCTGCTGGAGGGCGAGGGACAGGCCGATGGCGGTGATGAGAGGCGCGAGGCGTGGCGCGCCGCGCAGCGGCCGGTAGGCGAAGCGTTCGGCTCCCACGGCGATGAGGACGGCGACCAGGGCGCCTCCGATGAGCATCGCCGGGAGCGCTATCCACATGGATGTGCCGTCGGGCAGGACGTAGAAGTAGACCGTGAGCGCGCCGAAGCCTCCGGTCATGAAGATCTCGCCGTGGGCGAAGTTGATGAGCTGGACGATGCCGTACACCATCGTGTAACCGATGGCGATCAGCCCGTACATCGAGCCGAGGAACAGCCCGTTGGCCAGCTGTTGCGGCAGGGTGTTCACCGCATGGCCTCCATGTGGGTGGGGAGAGCGAGAAGGGGGAGGGGGTAGAACACGGGCCGCGCGGTGACGTGTGGTCGTGGCCGCGCGGCCCTGTGGTGGTTCTGGTGGTGCCGGCGCTGCGGGGCGTCAGGCCCTGATCAGCCGGTCAGCCGGTCGGCTGGTCAGCTCTTGGGCTCGAAGGTGCCGCTCTTCACCGAGGTCCACTTGCCGTCCTTGACCTGGTAGACGGTGAGCTGCTTGTTGGTGGTGTCACCGTACTCGTCGAACGAGATCTTGCCGGAGATGCCCTCGAAGTCCGACTTCTGGACCTGGCTGACGATCTGGGCGCGGGCGTCGGACGGGACCTTGCCGTCCTTCACCACGTTGCCGACGGCCTTGATGATGGCGTTGGCGGCGTCGTAGGCGTAGCTGCCGTAGGTGCCGTAGTCACCGGGGTACTTCTTGGCCTTGTACTCGGCGACGAAGTCCTTGGCGGCGGGCAGGGTGTCGACCGGGACGCCGATGGAGGTCACCAGGTCGCCCGTGGCGGCCTTGCCGGCGGTCTCGATGTAGGTCGGGGTGAACATGCCGTCACCACCGAAGAGCGGGATGTCGGCGCCGGCGGCCTTGAGCTGCTTGGTGATGATCTCGGACTCGTCGTACTGGCCGCCGTAGTAGAGCAGGTCGGCGCCCGAGTTCTTGATCTTCGTGACGAGGGTGGAGTAGTCCTTGTCACCGGTGTTGACGTGGTCGGTGCCGGCGATCTTGCCGCCCGCGGCCGCGAAGCTGTCCTTGAAGATCTTGGCCAGGCCGGCGCCGTAGGTCTGCTTGTCGTCGACGACGTAGACCTTCTTCTTCTTCAGGGTGCTGTACGCGTAGTCGGCCGCGAAGCCGCCCTGGAGAGCGTCGGTGGTGGCGGTACGGAAGTACGTCTTGTACGGACGCTTCTTCGCGGTCTGCCAGTTCTTGCCCTGGGTGAGCTCGGGGTTGGTGTTCGAGGGCGAGATCTCCACCAGGTTGGCGGTGGCGAAGACCTGCTGCATCGAGGTGGCGACACCGGAGTTCAGCGGGCCGACGACGCCGAGGACGTCGTCGTTGCCGACCAGCGCGGTCGCGTTCTGCTGGCCGGTGGCGGGCAGGGCCTTGTCGTCGTACGCCTTGACCTTGAACTTCACGCCGGGGACGGTGTTGTTCTTGTTGGCGTCGTTGACGGCGATCTGGACGCCGTACTGGATGCCGAGGCCGGTGGCCGAGTTCGCACCGGTCAGCGGGGCGTCGACCCCGATGACAACGGTGGTGGTCTTGCTGTCGCTCGAACCGTCGTCGCTGCGGGAGCCGCAGGCGGTCAGCGTGAGCGCTCCGGTAGTGAGCACGGAGGTGAGAATCAGCAAGGAACGGTGTCGCACGATTGGTCCTTTCCCCTGGCGCGGCCCGCTCTGCTGAGGGGCCGAGTCGTGCGCTTGAACCGAACTGAGCTGGAATCCGGTGGCGCGGTGACTGGGCGTGACTATAGGCGTGCGAGCGGGGGTCCGGGAGTGGGAGCGGACATGATGTGACGCTCTTGTTATGACATGAGCAAGGCTTGAGCTTCGGCCGCGCGGCAAAACCGAACATTTCGTGTGAATCCAAAGATTTCACATGCTGAGAAGCCGCAGTTCCGGTACTCGGTGTTGTCTGTGAACGGGATCACCAGGGGGCGTGAGCGCCGGTGAGGAGTGCTCCGGAGCACTCCCCGACCGGGGCGCGGCTCTCCTCCTGTATTGCGCGGATGTTACGAAGCGTTACGTAAATGAAAGCGGGAGGAGGCTCAGCCGGTGATGCCGTTGGGGGTCACCGGACGCAGGGCGCAGGTGAGCCGGGCGCTGCAGACGCGGCGGCCCTGCTCGTCGCTGACCACGATGTCGTAGGTCGCGGAGGAGCGCCCCCGGTGGAGCGGGGTGGCCACGCCGGTGACGACGCCATCGCGGACGCCGCGGTGGTGGGTGGCGTTGAGGTCCACCCCGACGGCGATCTTGCCGGAGCCCGCGTGCAGCATGGCGCCGACCGAGCCGAGGGTCTCCGCGAGTACGGCCGAGGCGCCGCCGTGCAGCAGGCCGTAGGGCTGGGTGTTGCCCTTGACCGGCATGGTGCCCACGACCCGCTCGGCGGAGGCCTCGGTCACCTCGATGCCCATGCGGGCGCCGAGATGGCCGGCCGAGAACAGGGCGACGATGTCGACGCCGAGGCCCGCGTACTCCTGGATGACCTCCGCGGGGAACGGGGTGGGGTTCGGCTCGCGCTGGTCGTCCATGCCGGTTGGCTCCGATCGTCTGTGGCGTCGTACCCCGTGGTACTTCGGTGTACTGACCAGCTTTATACCGGACGGTCGGTGGCGCCCTCCAGGCGGATCACCACCGACTTGGACGCCGGGGTGTTGCTGGTGTCGGCGGTGTGGTCGAGCGGGACCAGCACATTGGTCTCGGGGTAGTAGGCGGCCGCGCAGCCGCGCGGGGTCGGGTAGCAGACCACCCTGAAGCCGGGGGCGCGCCGTTCGGTGCCGTCGGACCACTCGCCGACCAGGTCCACGTACGCGCCGTCGGCGAGGCCGTGCGCGGCGGCGTCCTCGGGGTTGAGCAGTACGACGCGGCGGCCGCCCTTGATGCCGCGGTAGCGGTCGTCGAGGCCGTAGACGGTGGTGTTGTACTGGTCGTGGGAGCGCAGCGTCTGCAGCAGCAGCCGGCCCTCGGGAACGGCCGGGTACTCCACCGGGGCCGCCGTGAAGTTGGCCTTGCCGGTGGCGGTGGGGAAGGTGCGGGAGTCGCGCGGGGCGTGCGGAAGGGTGAAGCCGCCGGGACGGGCGACCTTGGTGTTGAAGTCCTCGAAGCCTGGGACGACCCGGGATATCCGGTCCCGTACGAGGCCGTAGTCGGCCTCGAACTCCGCCCAGGGCACCTTGCTCCCGGGGCCGAGGACCGCACGCGCGAGCCGGGTGATGATGGCCGTCTCGGACAGCAGGTGCGGGCTCGCCGGCTCCAGGCCGCCGTGCGAGGCGTGCACCATCCCCATGGAGTCCTCGACGGTGACGAACTGCGGGCCGCCGGCCTGCACGTCCTTCTCGGTGCGGCCCAGCGTCGGCAGGATCAGGGCGCGGGCACCGGTGACGACGTGCGAGCGGTTGAGCTTGGTCGACACATGCACCGTCAACCGCGCGCCGCGCATGGCGGCTTCGGTGGCGTGGGTGTCGGGGGAGGCGGCCACGAAGTTGCCGCCCATGGCGAAGAAGACCTTCGCCGCGCCGTCGCGCAGGGCGCGGATGGACCGTACGACGTCCATGCCGTGCTCGCGCGGCGGCGCGAAACCGAACTCCTTCTCCAGGGCGTCCAGGAAGGCCGGGGCGGGGCGCTCGAAGATGCCCATGGTGCGGTCGCCCTGCACGTTGCTGTGGCCGCGCACGGGGCAGACCCCGGCGCCGGGGCGGCCGATGTTGCCGCGCAGCAGCAGGAAGTTGACCACCTCGCGGATGGTGGGGACGGAGTGCTTGTGCTGGGTCAGGCCCATCGCCCAGCACACCACGATGCTCTTCGACTCCAGGACGAGGGCGAGAAGCCGGTCGATCTCCTCACGGGCCAGTCCGGTGGCGCGCAGCACCTCGTCCCAGTCGGTGGCGCCGGCGGCGGCCGCGAACTCCTCGTAGCCGTGGGTGTGCTCGTCGATGAAGGCGCGGTCCAGGACGGTGCCCGGGGCCCCGTCCCGAGCGGCTCGTTGCTCGGCTTCGAGCAGCAGCGCGTTGAGGGCGCGGAAGAGCGCCTGGTCGCCACCGAGACGGATCTGCAGGAAGAGATCGGACAGCGCGGTGCCGCCGCCGACCAGGCCCTTGATGTTCTGCGGGTTCTTGAAGCGCTGCAGGCCGGCCTCGGGCAGCGGGTTGACCGTGACGATCGTGGCGCCGCCGGTCTTGGCCTTCTCCAGGGCGGACAGCATCCGCGGGTGGTTGGTCCCGGGGTTCTGCCCGGCCACGATGATCAGGTCGGAGCGGTACAGGTCCTCCAGCAGGACGCTGCCCTTGCCGATGCCGATGGTCTCCGACAGCGCCGAGCCGGACGACTCGTGGCACATGTTGGAGCAGTCCGGCAGGTTGTTGGTGCCGAACTCGCGGGCGAACAGCTGGTACAGGAAGGCGGCCTCGTTGCTGGTGCGGCCCGAGGTGTAGAACAGCGCCTCGTCGGGCGAGGCGAGGGCGCGCAGCTCCTCGGCGATGATCTCGAAGGCCCGCTCCCAGGACACCGGCTCGTAGTGGTCCGAGCCCTCGGCCAGACAGACGGGCTGGGTGAGCCGGCCCTGCTGGCCGAGCCAGTAGCCGCTGCGCCCGGCCAGGTCGGAGACCGGGTGCTCGGCGAAGAAGTCCGGCGTCACCCTGCGCAGCGTCGCCTCCTCGGCGACGGCCTTGGCGCCGTTCTCGCAGAACTCCGCGGTGTGGCGGTGCTCCGGCTCCGGCCATGCGCAGCCCGGACAGTCGAAGCCGTTCTTCTGGTTGACCTTGAGCAGCGTGAGCGCGGTGCGCCGCACGCCCATCTGCTGGTGCGCCATGCGCAGACTGTGGCCGACGGCCGGCAGCCCGGCGGCGGCGTGCTGGGGAGCGCTTGTCGCGGGTGCGTCCTGGACCGGGTCGCCTGAGGGTGCTTTGCCTGCCATGTGCAGATACTGCCACGGCCGGGATTGTCAGTGGGGCGTGGGAGGATCGGACGCGTGGCAGAGACAGGTAAGAAGACGAACGCAGCGTCCACCCCGGCGGACGCGGCCGGCCGGCCGCGCCTGCTCCTGCTGGACGGGCACTCCCTGGCGTACCGGGCGTTCTACGCGTTGCCGGTGGAGAACTTCAACACCGCTACCGGTCAGCCGACCAACGCGATCTACGGCTTCGCGTCGATGCTCGCCAACACGCTCCGTGACGAGCAGCCCACGCATCTGGCCGTCGCGTTCGACGTGTCCCGCAAGACCTGGCGGTTCGACGAGTTCCCCGAGTACAAGGCGACGCGCTCCAAGACCCCGGACGAGTTCCGCAGCCAGGTCGAGCTGATCGGCGAGCTGCTGGACAGCATGTCCGTCAAGCGGTTCGCGGTCGACCGCTTCGAGGCGGACGACGTCATCGCCACGCTGGCCACGCAGGCCGAGGCCCTGGGGTACGAGGTGCTGATCGTCACCGGCGACCGGGACGCCTTCCAACTGGTCAGCGACCATGTCACCGTCCTGTACCCGACCAAGGGCGTCTCCGAGCTGACCCGCTTCACCCCGGCCAAGGTCGAGGAGAAGTACGGCCTCACCCCGCGCCAGTACCCGGACTTCGCCGCGCTGCGCGGCGACCCGTCGGACAACCTGCCCGGCATCCCGGGGGTCGGTGAGAAGACCGCCACCAAGTGGATCAACCAGTTCGGGTCCTTCGCGGAGCTCGTGGAGCGCGCCGACGAGGTCAAGGGCAAGGCGGGCGAGAACCTCCGCGCCCATCTGGAGTCCGTCAAGCTCAACCGCCGGCTCACCGAGATGGTCCGTGACGTGGCCCTGCCCTGCGGCCCCGAGGAGCTGGCCCGCCTGCCCTACGACCGCCCCGCGCTCGACGTGGTACTGGACGCACTGGAGTTCCGGCACGCCAACTTCCGGGAGCGGCTCTACGCCGGCGACCCGGGCGCGGTGGAGGAGGCGGCCGAGATCGCCGCCGGCGTCGAGGTCGACGGCCGGGTCCTGGACTCCGGTGAGCTGCCCGGCTGGCTGGACAGCCACGCGGCGGGGCCGCTGGGCCTGGCCACGGTCGACGCCTGGGCCCTGGGCAGCGGCAGCGTCACCGAGATCGCGCTGGCCGCCGCCGGAGGCCCGGCCGCCTGGATCGACCCGACGCAGCTCGCCGAGGCCGACGAACGGGCCTTCGCCACCTGGATCGCCGACCCGGCCCGCCCCAAGGTGCTGCACAACGCGAAGAACGTGATGCGGGTCCTGGCCGAGCACGGCTGGAGCGTGGACGGCGTCACCATGGACACCGCGCTGGCCGCCTACCTGATCAAGCCCGGCCGCCGCTCCTTCGCCCTGGACGTCCTGTCCGTGGAGTACCTGGGCCGTGAACTGGCCCCGGCCGGCGGCGAGAGCGGCCAGCTGGCCTTCGGCGAGGAGGAGGAAGGCGCCGAGGCCGACGCCCTGATGGCGCAGGCCCGTACCGTCCTCGACCTCGGCGAGGCCTTCGGCGAGCGGCTGGCCGAGGTCGGCGCCGCCGATCTGCTGCGGGATGTCGAGCTGCCCACCTCGGCGCTGCTCGCCCGTATGGAGCGGGCCGGTATCGCCGCCGACCGGGAGCATCTGGAGCGGCTGGAGCAGCAGTTCGCCGGCGCCGTCATGCAGGCCGTGAAGGAGGCGCACGGCGCGGTCGGGCACGAGTTCAACCTCGGCTCGCCCAAGCAGCTGCAGGAGGTGCTCTTCGGCGAACTGGGCCTGCCCAAAACCAAGAAGACCAAGACCGGTTACACCACCGACGCCGACGCCCTGGCCTGGCTGGCCGCGCAGACCGACCACGAGCTGCCGGTGATCATGCTGCGTCACCGGGAGCAGGCCAAACTGCGGGTCACCGTCGAGGGCCTGATCAAGACCATCGCGCCCGAGGGCCGGATCCACACCAGCTTCAGCCAGACCGTCGCCGCCACCGGCCGGCTGTCGTCGACCGACCCCAACCTGCAGAACGTGCCGGTGCGCACCGCCGAGGGCCGCGACATCCGCCGCGGCTTCGTCGTCGGCGCGGGGTACGAGTCGCTGCTCACCGCCGACTACAGCCAGATCGAACTGCGCGTCATGGCCCATCTGTCGCAGGACGAGGGCCTGATCGCCGCCATCACCTCCGGCGAGGACCTGCACACCACCGTCGGCTCGCAGGTCTTCTCCGTCCCGGCGGGGCGGGTCGACGCCGAGATGCGCCGCAAGATCAAGGCCATGTCGTACGGACTGGCCTACGGACTCTCGGCGTTCGGCCTCTCGCAGCAGCTGGGCATCGAGGCCGCCGAGGCGCGCGGCCTGATGGACACCTACTTCGAACGGTTCGGCGGCGTACGGGACTACCTCCAGCGGGTGGTGGAGGAGGCCAGGATCACCGGCTACACCGAGACCCTGCTCGGCCGCCGCCGCTATCTGCCGGACCTCAACAGCGACAACCGGCAGCGCCGCGAGATGGCCGAGCGGATGGCGCTCAACGCCCCCATCCAGGGCTCGGCCGCCGACATCGTCAAGCTCGCCATGCTGCGCGTCGACGAGGCCATCCGCAAGGAGGCACTCACCTCCCGGCTGCTGCTCCAGGTCCACGACGAGATCGTGCTGGAGATCGCCCCCGGCGAACGGGCGGCCGTCGAGGAGCTGGTGCGCCGCGAGATGGCCGGCGCCTACCCGTTGCTCGCCCCGCTCGACGTCTCGGTGGGCGTCGGCGCCGACTGGGAGTCCGCCGCCCACTGACCCGGCGCCTCCGGGGCCGGGTCCGAGTCCGGGCCCGGGGCCGGACGCCGGGCCGCCAGGTGCACCGCCGCCGCGCAGGCGAGGGCGGCGGGCACCAGCCCGGCACCGGCCCCGAACAGCCCGATCGGCAGCGCGTCAGCGGCCGGCGCCCAGGGATAGAGGTCGTACCAGCGCCAGCAGCGCGCCACCGCCCCCACCGCGGCCCCGGCGGCCAGACCGGCTGCCGCCCAGAGCCGGGCCCGCCGCGACAGCCGCGGCACCCGCCCCGGCCGGGGCGCGTCGGCGGGAGCGGCACGCAGCGCCCGTACGAGAGCGCCGGCCACCACCACCAGGCCCACCGCCGAACTGCCGTACTGGGCGACCCGGTACATCGGCACACCGGCCAACGAGCCCTGGTCCAGGAAGGGCAGCAGCCGCACTCCCCACCGCCCGGGATGCGTGAAGGCGTCCCACACCACATGCGTGGCCGAGCCCACCACGGCCGACACCCAGAACCACCCGGCGGTCCGCGGCGACGACGGCCGCCGCCCGGCGCCGTACCCCAGCACCGCGCCCGCCCGGCCCTGCCACCGCTCGGGCAGCAGCGCCGTCAGCGGACCGCGCAGCGCGAACCAGCCACCCACCATCACCGCCGCGAGCAGCGGATCGACCAGCACGACGCCCAGCGGGCCGTGGGTGATCTCCCCGTAGCCGAAGACGCCGCGCAGCACGGAGTCCGCGAAGTAGGGCACATCCGGCGCGAAGGAGCCCGCGACCAGCGCGGAGGCCACCAGCGGACCCCGGCCGGCCACCCGGCCGTTCCGGTCCTGCCGCAGACCCGGAAGCACAGCCGTCGCATGGCTCAAAGTGAACGGCATACAACCTCTTCCTACGTCCGTATGTCTGATCAGTATGCGTGGCCCGGACCGGTAGCTGCGGGCAGCAAGTTGCCGTAGTGTCACCACCGTTGTCGCGCACGGGAGACGCACATCAGGCCCATATGGGAGGGAATCCGGGTATGGCAGCGCGGTACGGCCGACGGATACGCAGAGGGGTCGCCGGCACGGCGGTCGCCGCGGCGGCGATGGCGGCACTGACCGCCTCACAGGGTCCGGGATTCGCCTTCGCCGGTCAGAACAGCGCGGCGACCAGAGCGGCGGTCACCCCGCCACCCGGCCCGGCGATCGACGGCGGCTCGCCGTACTACACCGACATGCCGCCGCTCAACACCCCTACGCCCGCCTCGTCGAGTACCCCAGGCACCGGCACGGGGACCGGCACCGACACCTCCGGCACGGGCCTGCCGGCCACCGTCCTGGACGCGTACCAGAGGGCGCAGAGCGCGATCGCCGCCACCAAGCCCCAGTGCCGTCTGCGCTGGGAACTGCTCGCCGCGATCGGCCAGGTCGAGTCCAACCAGGCGCGCGGCGGCAACGTCGACGCCGAGGGCACGACCATCAGCCCCATCCTCGGCCCGGTGCTCAACGGCGACGGCTTCGCCGACATCACCGACACCGACGACGGCGCGTACGACGGCGACGCCAAGCACGACCGCGCCGTGGGCCCCATGCAGTTCATCCCGTCCACCTGGGCCACCTGGGGTGCCGACGGCAACGGCGACGGCGACAAGGACCCGAACAACATCTACGACGCCGCACTCGCCGCCGGCAACTACCTGTGCGCCGACGGCCGCGACCTGTCCGTCGACGCCGAGATGGACCGGGCGATCCTCGGCTACAACCACTCCCAGGAGTACCTGAACACCGTCCTGTCCTGGTACGACCACTTCCGCAAGGGCGGCGCCGTCTCGGTGCCCGACAGCGGCGGCGGCACGGAGACCAGCCCCGGCACCAGCACCTCCACCGGTACGAGCAGCACTCCCACGGGCACCAAGTCGCCCTCCGCGTCGGCCTCTTCGTCGAAGTCGCCCACCGCGTCGGCCTCCGCCTCGGGCACCGGCAAGCCCACCGCGACGGCCGGCGGGAGCATCAGCACCTCGGCGTCGGCGTCGGCGTCCGCGTCGGCCTCGGGGTCCGCCAGCGCCAGCGCTTCCGCGTCGGCGTCGGCGTCGGCCTCCGCGTCCGCCTCGGAGTCGGCGAGCCCGACCGCGACCGCCTGCCCGACCGCCTCGGCGTCGGCGACGGAGTCCGCCTCGCCGTCCGCCACGGCCACCGACGACCCGTGCGCCACCGCTTCCCCCTCCGCCTCGGCCACCGAGGTGGCCACCGGCGAATCGGCCTCCGGCAAGCTCAACTGACACCCGGCACCGCCACCCGTACGGCCGCGCTCCCCACAGGAGTTGCGGCCGTACGTGTTCTCATCTCACGCCCCGGTTGCTACGGTGCCCCGGCCCGCCCCACGGGTCCGCCAATCGGGAGGAGGCCCGGTCATGCGCGCGTTCATCGCCTCGGCCGCCGGACTTGCCGCCGCAGTGGCTCTCGTACTCGCCGTGTGCGCGATCGGCACGCCCAGCGGCAGCACCTCGCCCGAGCCGCTGCTGACCACCGTCCCCTCCCACCCGTAGGAGGCGAGCCGCCGTGCGTCGCCGGTCCAGCCTGGTGCTCCTCGCCCTCGCCGTCTTCTTCGCGGCCCTCTCGCCGCTGCTGCGCTGGTACGCCTTCCCCCGGCTGGCCAGGATCCCGGCCGGCCAGTACCAGGCCGTCGTCCTCGAAGCGAGGAACGCCACCCTGCTCGACTACGGCAGCATGCACCCCAAGAAGGTCTCCAAGATCACCATTGTCCAGACCCTCAAGGGCAATGTGGAGGAGGCGGAGAAGGTCGGCCGGGCCACCGGCAGGCACGTCGTGGTCTGGGACGGCCTGTCCTACATCCAGGGGCCCGACGGCAAGATGGTCTCCGAGATCCCCGAGCGCTACATCTTCGACGCCCACAGCCAGGAACCCGTCCACGCGGCGGGCGAGAGCGTCGACGGCACCCCGGTCACCAGAAAGGGCATCGAGTTCAAGTTCCCCTTCCTGACCGAGAAGCGCGACTACTACTACTTCGACGCCCAGTCCCGCACCTCCGCCCCCATCCACTACCGGGGCACCCGCGACTTCCGCGGCCTGAGCGTCTACTACTTCGAGCAGACCGTCCCCTGGACCCGGGTCCCGATGCCCCGGACCATGCCGGTCAAGGACGTCACCGCCGCGACCGTCACCGCCATGGGCCTGGAGCGCTGGTACACCACCAAGCGGATGTTCTGGGTCGACCCCACCACCGGCGCCCCCGTCAACGGCGAGGAGGTCCACCGCGAGGAGCTGCGCTACACCGACGGCAAGCAGCAGCCCGTCACCGTCTTCGCCGGCGACGTGAAGATGCGCGAGGACTACATCGCGCACACCGTCGCCCTGGTGAAGTCCCAGCGCCGGCTCGTGCTGCTGATGACCAGCTACCTGCCCTGGGGCTTCCTCTTCCTCGGCGCCGCCCTGCTGTCGCTGTCCCTCGTCCTGGAGGCCCGCGGCCGCCGCCTCAGCGGCGCGCGTTCGTCCGGCGGGTCGGCTCGGCGGTCGAAGGGTCCTCCGGCCACGGATGCCGGGGGTAGCGGCCCCGCAGATCCGCCCGCACCGAGCGGTAGCCCTCCCGCCAGAACGACTCCAGATCGGCGGTGACCGCGGCCGGGCGGCCGGCCGGGGAGAGCAGATGGATCAGCAGCGGCACCCGGCCCCCGGCGATCCGCGGCGTCCGCGTCCAGCCGAACAGCTCCTGGAGCTTGACCGCGAGCACCGGCTGCTCTGCCTCGTACGAGACCCGGACCCGTGATCCGGACGGCACGGTGACCCGTTCCGGGGCGAGCTCGTCGAGGCGGGCGGCGTCCCCGGTGGCCCAGGGCAGCAGCCGCGACAGGGCCTGACCGGCGTCCACCCGCTCCAGGTCGGCCCGGCGCCGGGCCGTCGCCAGCTCGGGGCCGAGCCACCCCCCGGGGTTCCCGGCACTCTCCAGCAGCGCCGCCTCCGACACGTCCGGCCAGGCCCCGCCCAGTTCCCGGTGGACAAAGGCCAGCCGCTGCCGCAGCCCCTGGGCGTCCCGGCTCCAGCGCAGCAGGGCGGTGCCCTCCTCGCGCAGGCCGTCCAGCAGCGCCGCCCGCAGCCGTTCGGGCGAGGGGTTCCCCAGCGGGCGTACGGCCAGCTCGATCGCGCCCAGATGCTCCACGCGGCGGGCCACGACGTCGCCGCCGCTCCAGCCGACCTCCTCCCGCGTCCCCAGCAACGGGGCCGCCGCCTGCCGGGCCGTCCCCTCGTCGATCACCGCGGCCAGCCGGACCCGCGCCGACGGCGCCCCCGAGGGACGGTCCGCCACCGCCACCGCCAGCCACGCGGCCGCGTCCAGCCGGGACCCCTCGCCGGGCTGCGCCGCGGTGCCCGAGGCCATCAGCAGGCCACCGCCGCGCCGCCGGGCGACCCGCTCGGGGAAGGCGAGCGCCGCGACCAGCCCCGCCACGGCGTCGTCCCCGGCCTCCGCCGCGCCCGTATCCGGGCCCGGGCCCGGGCCCGAGCCCGTACCCGTACCCACAGCGGAGGACAGCCGCCCGGCCTCCGCACGCCAGCGCCCCGCGTAGCCGTCACCGCCGCGCCGGGCGGTGCGCCAGGCGGCGGCCAGGTCGTCGCCGTACGAACGCGGCGGCTCCTCGGACAGCAGGGCGACGACCTCCGCGGCCCGCCGTACGCCGAACCGGGCGGCGCCGTCGAGGAGGGCCCTGGCCAGCCGGGGGTGGACGCCGATGCGGGCCATCCGGGTGCCGCGGGCGGTGGGCCGGCCGGTGACCGCGTCCACGGCGCCGATCGCGGCCAGCACCTCGCGCGCCGCCGTCATCGCACCGGCCGCCGGCGCGTCCAGCAGCGCCAGGCCACCCGCGTCCGGATCACCCCAGCAGGCCGCCTGGAGGGCGAACTGCGTCAGGTCGGCCACCGCGATCTCGGGGGAGGGGAACCGTGGACGGGAGCCGTCGTCGGCCTCGCTCCAGCAGCGGAAGGCGGTGCCCGGCGCCTCCCGCCCGGCCCGGCCGAGCCGCTGTGCCGCCGTCGCCGCCGAGGCCCGTACCGTCGTCAGCGAACCGAGCCCCCGGGCGTGGTCCGTGCGCGGCTCCCGCGCCAGCCCGGAGTCGACCACGATCCGCACCCCGGGCACCGTCAGGCTGGACTCCGCCACCGACGTCGACAGGATCACCCGGCGCCCGCCGTCGCCGCCGCGCAGCACCGCGTCCTGCACCGCCGCCGGGGCCTGCCCGTGCAGCTGGAGCACCTCGGCGTCCGCACCGCCCAGCAGCCCGGCGGTCCGGGCGATCTCGCCCACCCCCGGCAGAAAGCACAGCACATCGCCCTCGGGCAGCTCGGCGAGCGCCTGCCGGACCGTCGCCGCCACATGGCCGAGGAAGGCCGGATCGACCCGCGTCCCGTGCGGCGGCCGGATCCCGCGCGGCGGCGGGGCCCAACGGACGGCCACCGGGTGCATCCGCCCCCGCGCCGCCACCACCGGGGCGTCGTCCAGCAGTGCCGACCACGCCGGTGCGTCCGTCGTCGCCGAGGCCGCCACCAGCCGCAGCCCGGGCCGCAGGGCCGCCCGGACGTCCAGCAGGAAGGCCATCGCGGTGTCCGCGTCCAGATGCCGCTCATGGCACTCGTCGAGCATCACGGCGTCCACGCCGGGCAGTTCCTGGTCCCGCTGCAACCGCTGGAGCAGCACGCCGGTGGTCACCACCTCGACCACGGTCCGCGCCGACACCCGGCGCTCGCCGCGTACCGTGCAGCCGATCCGGCCGCCCACCTCCTCGCCGAGGAGCCACGCCATCCGCCGGGCCGCGGCCCGCGCCGCCATCCGCCGGGGCTCGGCGACCACCACCCGCATCCCCGCCCCGGCCAGCTCCAGCGGCACCAGGGTCGTCTTCCCGGTCCCCGGCGGGGCCGCGAGCACCGCGCACCCGTGTGTCTCCAGCGCCGCGAGCAGCGCCGGCACGGCCGTCCGTACGGGGAGCGCGAGCCCCTCGGCGCGGATCGTCATCCGGCTCGTCACCCGGCTCCCTGTCCGGTCACCTGTCCGGTCACCTGTCCGGCGACGCAGACGAAGATCGCCGTGCCCGGCAGCAGCCGTCCGCGCAGCGGGGACCAGCCGCCCCACTCCTGCTGGTTCCACTCCGGCCACTCGGGCTCGACGAGGTCCACCAGCCGGAAGTCCGCCCGCGCGATCTCCCGGACCCGGTCGCCCAGGGTGCGGTGGTGCTCGACGTAGACGGCGCGCCCGTCGTCGTCCTGTTCGACGTAGGGCGTCCGGTCGAAGTACGACGCGACCGCCGTCAGCCCCTCGGGCCCAGGCTCGTCCGGGAAGGCCCAGCGCACCGGGTGCGTCACCGAGAAGACCCACCGTCCGCCGGGCCGCAGCACCCGCCGCACCTCGCGCTGCACCAGCTGGGTGTCGGCGATGAAGGGCAGCGCCCCGTACGCGGAGCACACCAGGTCGAAGGAGGCGTCCGCGAACGGCAGCGCGCTCGCGTCCGCCTGTACGAGGGGGAACGCGTGCGGGGAGCCGGCGCCGATCCGCCGGCCGTGCTGGAGCTGCCGGTGGGAGAGGTCCAGGGCCACCGGCCGCGCGCCCTGCGCGGCGAGCCAGCGCGAGCACTGGGCCGCGCCGGCGCCGATCTCCAGCACCCGCAGCCCCCCGAGGTACTCCGCCGGGCCGAGCAGCCGGACGTCCTCCTCGTCCAGCCCCTCCGGGCCCCAGACGAAGCGGTCGTCGCCGAGGAACTCCCCGTGCTCGATCTGGTACTCGTCGGCGTTGCCGTCCCACCAGCCGCGGTTGGCACGGACGGTCTCCGTGTTGTCGGCGCCGCGCCGGGTCGCCTCGGGCTCTTCTTCCGTACCGGGTGCTTGGATCATCGCGCTTGTCGTCGTACCCTCTGTGTTGACCTGTGGCTGCGGATACCGCCGCAGCATGCAATGCGCGTTGCCCGATTAGGGGTGTAATGCCCCCGGTGTGCTCTTCGCGCATTGACCGTGCCCGGCTGCCCCCGTATGCTACAAGTTGCGCTGCGAGCCTGCGCACCTCGGACCGAGCAGGCTGCGCTCGTATCTGTTGCAAACCTCTCGGCCGTGCAGGCTGTCCGGAATTCGGCAGGGACGACAAGGGCTCCCGGCGTAGCAGTACCTACGATTTCTGTCCGTACCGGAGCCCCTTTCCTTATGACGAGCAGCACCGAGGCCCCTCGTACCACCCCGCAGGTGGCGGTCAACGACATCGGTAACGAGGAAGCCTTCCTCGCCGCGATCGACGAGACGATCAAGTACTTCAACGACGGCGACATCGTCGACGGCGTCATCGTGAAGGTCGACCGGGACGAGGTCCTGCTCGACATCGGTTACAAGACCGAAGGCGTCATCCCCTCCCGCGAACTCTCCATCAAGCACGACGTCGACCCCAACGAGGTCGTCGCCGTGGGCGATGAGATCGAGGCTCTTGTTCTCCAGAAGGAGGACAAGGAGGGTCGTCTCATCCTGTCCAAGAAGCGGGCTCAGTACGAGCGCGCCTGGGGCACGATCGAGAAGATCAAGGAAGAGGACGGCATCGTCACCGGTACCGTCATCGAGGTCGTCAAGGGTGGTCTCATCCTCGACATCGGCCTCCGTGGCTTCCTGCCGGCTTCGCTCGTCGAGATGCGCCGCGTCCGCGACCTCCAGCCGTACGTCGGCAAGGAGCTCGAAGCCAAGATCATCGAGCTGGACAAGAACCGCAACAACGTGGTCCTGTCCCGCCGTGCCTGGCTGGAGCAGACCCAGAGCGAGGTCCGCCAGACCTTCCTCACCACCCTGCAGAAGGGCCAGGTGCGCTCCGGCGTCGTCTCCTCGATCGTCAACTTCGGTGCCTTCGTGGACCTGGGTGGCGTCGACGGTCTCGTCCACGTCTCCGAGCTGTCCTGGAAGCACATCGACCACCCCTCCGAGGTTGTCGAGGTCGGCCAGGAAGTCACCGTCGAGGTCCTCGACGTCGACATGGACCGCGAGCGTGTCTCCCTGTCGCTGAAGGCGACCCAGGAAGACCCGTGGCAGCAGTTCGCCCGGACCCACCAGATCGGTCAGGTCGTCCCGGGTAAGGTCACCAAGCTCGTCCCGTTCGGTGCGTTCGTGCGCGTCGACGAGGGCATCGAGGGCCTGGTCCACATCTCCGAGCTGGCCGAGCGCCACGTGGAGATCCCGGAGCAGGTCGTCCAGGTCAACGACGAGATCTTCGTCAAGGTCATCGACATCGACCTTGAGCGCCGCCGCATCAGCCTCTCGCTGAAGCAGGCCAACGAGGCCTTCGGCGGCGACCCGGCCTCGGTCGAGTTCGACCCGACCCTGTACGGCATGGCCGCGTCGTACGACGACCAGGGGAACTACATCTACCCCGAGGGCTTCGACCCCGAGACCAACGACTGGCTCGAGGGCTTCGAGTCCCAGCGTGAGGTGTGGGAGACCCAGTACGCCGAGGCGCAGCAGCGCTTCGAGCAGCACCAGGCCCAGGTCATCAAGTCCCGCGAGGCCGACGAGCAGGCCGCTGCCGAGACGGGCGGCGCCCCGGCGCCGTCGGTGGCCGGTGGCGGCGGTTCGTACTCCTCCGAGTCCGATGACACCTCCGGTGCCCTCGCCTCGGACGAGGCGCTCGCCGCGCTTCGCGAGAAGCTGGCCGGCGGCCAGAGCTGACGCTCGCCGCCGGGGTCCTGTGACCCACGCGTGGGCCCCGCCTTCCCTCACGGGAGGCGGGGCCCACGCGCGTTCCGGCCCGGCCACGGCGGGGCCCGGGGGAATGCGCGGGCCCCGCCGTTCGTTCGAGAGTGCAGAGCATGGGCCCGCCAACGACCGTGGCGGGCGGGGAAAGAGAGGGTGTGCGGTGCTGGATCCGCAAGGGCTGTACGAATTCGCGCCGGGCGGGGCCGAGGCCGTCGACGAGGCGTTCGGCGATGCCGGACCCGTACTGCTGTACCACTTCGACGGCTACATCGATGCCGGCGAGACCGGATCACAGATCGTCGAGCAGCTGCTGGACCGCCTGGAGCACGAGATCGTCGCCCGTTTCGACGCCGACCGCCTCGTGGACTACCGCGCCCGACGCCCCCTGATGACCTTCGAGCGGGACCACTGGAGCTCGTACGACCCGCCGGAGATCACCCTCTACCTGGTCGAGGACAGCACCGGGGCGCCCTTCCTCCTGCTCTCCGGCCACGAGCCGGATGTCGAGTGGGAGCGCTTCGCCGCCGCCGTGCGCCAGCTCATCGAACGTCTCGGGGTCCGCCTCGCCATCAACTTCCACGGGATCCCCATGGGTGTCCCGCACACCCGCCCCGTCGGTCTCACCCCGCACGGCAACCGGCTGGACCTCGTCCCCGGCCACCGCAGCTGGTTCGACGAGGCCCAGGTGCCCGGCAGCGCCGAGTCTCTGATCGAGCTGCGGCTCGCCGAGTCCGGACGCGATGTCCTCGGTGTCGCCGCCCATGTCCCGCACTACCTGGCGCGTTCCGCCTACCCCGACTCGGCGCTGGCGGTCCTGGAGGCACTGACCGCCGCCACCGGGCTGGTCCTGCCCGAGGTCGCGCACGCGCTGCGCACCGAGGCGCACACCGTACGGGTGGAGATCGACCGGCAGGTGGAGGAGGGCGACGCCGAGCTGGTGTCCGTGGTCCGGGGGCTGGAGAACCAGTACGACGCCCTGGCCGGCTCCCAGAGCCGCGACTCGCTGATCGCCGAGCCGGTCGAGCTGCCGTCCGCCGACGACCTGGCGGCCGAGTTCGAACGCTTCCTCGCCGACCGCGAGGACGACGGGGCGTGACCCGGGCCGTCCGCGCCGGGCTGACCGGCGGCATCGGCTCGGGCAAGAGCACCGTCTCGGCGCTCCTCGCCTCCTACGGCGCCGTGATCATCGACGCCGACCGCATCGCGCGTCAGGTCGTCGAGCCCGGCACGGAGGGCCTGGCCGCCGTCGTGGCCGAGTTCGGCCCCGGCATCCTGCTGCCCGACGGCAGCCTCGACCGGCCCGCGCTCGGCTCCGTCGTCTTCGCCGACGCGTCCCGGCTGCGGGCTCTCAACGCCATCGTCCATCCCCTCGTCCGGGACGCCTCCGCCCGGCAGGAGGCCGCCGCCGGGCCGGACGCCGTGGTGGTCCACGACGTCCCGCTGCTCGCCGAGAACGGGCTCGCGTCGCTGTACGACCAGGTCGTCGTCGTCGATGCCGCCCCAGCGACGCAGCTCGACCGCCTGGTGCGGTTGCGCGGCATGACCGAGGACGAGGCCCGCGCCCGGATGGCCGCCCAGGCCACCCGTGAGCAGCGGCTGGCCGTCGCGGACTTCGTCATCGACAACGAGGGGACCCTGGAGGCGCTGGAGCCTCAGGTGCGCAAGGTCTGGGAGGTGTTGCGCGGCGGGGAACGCGTATGACCGCTGTGATGGCGGGGTAGTTCTGACCCCTGGCCCCGGAAGGAGATGGCCGTGCCTGAACGGACACCCGAGACGCATGTCATCGACTATCGTGCCGCCGAGCAGCTGCTGGAGGCCCGCGATCCGCGCGGAGCGGTGAAGCTGCTCGACTCGGTGATCGCCGCGCACCCCGAGAACACGGCGGCGCGCCTACTGCGGGCCCGGGCGTTCTTCCTGGCCGCCCAGCTCCGCCCGGCGGAGCTGGAGTTCCAGGTGGTACTGGAGCGGGAACCGGACAACGCCTTCGCGCACTTCGCGCTGGGCCGGACACTGCAGCGGGCCGGGCGCCCGGACGAGGCACTGCGGCACTTCCGGCTCGCGGCGGCGCTGGATCCGCAGCCCGACTACCTCCAGGCGGCGCGGTTCCGGCTGCAGGACTGATCGATCAGCCCGGCCAGCGCGCTCACCAGCCGGCCCAGGCGCTCCGGGTCCCCGGGCACGTCCCGGCGGATCTCGATCATCAAGGCCGCGACCTCCGGCACACCGCCGTAGTGCCGCAGCGGCACATACGTCCCGGAGAACGGTGAGTCGAGCCCGACCGTGCCGCAGCCGGCGAACGCCTCCCGCGCGGCGTCGAGCAGCCAGCCGGGGGTGTGGAAGGAGTCCGTGCCCAGGCACACCGCCGGCCGGGGACCGCCCGCGTGCAGCTCGTAGGGGAGCGGGTCACGGGGGTAGGAGTGGACGTCGACCACCACGGCCCGGCCCACGGCCTCCAGCCGGTCCTGGACGCAGGCGGTCATCGCGGCGGCGTACGGCGTGAAGTAGGCGTCCAGCAGGGCCCGGCCGGCGTCCGGGTCGTCCTCACGCAGCGGACGGCCGTCGTGGGTACGGGTGTAGACGGCGCCCATGCCGACGGCGCGCATCTCCTCGCGTTCGTCGGGGAAGCGTTCGGGGTCCACGACCAGCCGGGACAGCCGGTTGGTGAACCTCCAGGGCGTCACGGCGGCCGCGGCGGCGGCGCGTTCGGCGACGGTGCGGGTGTGCGAGTCGGTCATGTGGCCGAGTTCGGCGGTCAGCGCGTCGTCGTCCAGCAGGATGCCGGCGCGGACCGCCGGCGGGATCGCCCGTGCGCCGTGCGGGACATGGAGGATCACCGGTGACCCGGGCGCGCCCGCCGTGACGGCCCAGGCCGCCCCGCCGGGTGCCGCGTCGGCCGCCGGGTCCGGTGACGTGGCAGATGTCGTGTCAGGTGTCATGCCCGGTGTTGTGTCCACTTCCGTGCTGTCCTTGTCTCTCGGTAGCGTTGCGCAGGCTCTGAAGGGGAGGGGATCTCATGAAGCTCGGCAGGGGGACGGCGGTCCGGATGCGCAGGGCGGGGCTGGTGCTGACCGCGCTGGCCGCGGTGGCGGTGGTGCCGTCGGCGGCGCTGGCCACGCCCGGCAGCGGGGTGACCGCGACGGTCCTGGCCAAGGGCACGTCCGAACACGGTCTGAAGATCAAGACGAGGGGCCGGACGGATGTGGTGGTCCGGACGATCACCGTCGCGCCCGGCGGCAGCACCGGCTGGCACTACCACCAGGGCAAGCTGATCGCCGTCGTCCAGTCGGGCACGCTGACCCGCACCATGGCCGACTGCTCGGTGGAGACCTCGACCGCGGGCCAGTCCTTCGTCGAGCCGGACGGTGCGGACCATGTCCACATCGGCCGCAATCTCGGCACCGAACCGGTCGTCCTCTACGTCACCTACATCCTCCCCGAGGGCGCGCCGCTGTCGGTGGACGCACCGGATCCCGGCTGCGGTATCTGACCCCCCGGCAGGTTCAAGGGCTCAGAACAGCGGCTCGGGCAGCACGCCCTCCAGGGCCAGCAGCTGCCGCTTGGTCTCCAGCCCGCCCCCGAAGCCGCCGATGCCGCCGTCGCTCTCCACGACGCGATGGCAGGGAACGACGACGGGGAGCGGGTTGGCGCCCATGGCGACCCCGACCGCGCGTGCCGCCCCCGGCTCGCCGACGCGGTTGGCCAGGTCCTGGTAGCCGACGACGGTGCCGAACGGGACGCCGGTGGCCAGCTCGCGCTGCACGCGGCGGTTGAAGCCGGTGGTCAGCGACCAGTCCAGGTCGAGGGTGAAGTCCCGCAGCCGGCCCGCGAAGTACTCCCGCACCTGCCGTATCGCCTCGGCCAGCGGCGGCGCGGCCGGATCCTCGCGCACGGCCGCCCCCAGCCGGCGGGCCAGCCGCTCCACAGCCTCCTCGGCGGTGCGCGGACCGGCATGGAACACCACCTGGACCAGGCCCCGTTCGGTCGCGGCGAGCAGCAGCGGCCCGATCCGGGTGTCCAGCACCGCCCAGGCCACGGTCACGGTCACGGCTGAGGCCCCGGCTGCCGGCGCGGCGGCGGGGGAGGCGGCGGGGGAGGAGGCGGAATCAGTCTGCGGGCTCGTCACATCACCAGCGTAGGCGCCCCCACCGACACTCTCGCGGGTGGCGCTTGTCGACAGCTCTGTCACAGCGGGTGGCCGGACGGCCACAGCGGGGCACGGGAGGGTCATGACGCGAAACGACTATCTGCCCGCCCTGCGCGGGCTCGCCCGTGAACAGGACCGGGTGGTCACCCTGGCGCAGCTCGCCGCGATCGGCGTCCCGCAGTCCCTGGTACGCGAAAGGGTGCGCCCCGGCGGCCGGTGGCAGCGCCCGCTGCCCCGGGTGATCGTGATGCACGCCGGGCCGATGACCCTGGCACAGCGCTGCCGGGCGGCGGTGGGTTTCGCCGGGCACCCCGGGGCGCCGACGATGGTGACCGGCACGGCCGCACTGGCGCTGCTCGGCATCGAGGCGGCGCCGCTGCCGTCGGGGGTGCCCGTGGTGGACGTCCTGGTGGCCGCCGGCCGCCGGATCAGGACGCACACCTGGGTGCGGGTGCACCACGCGCACCGGCTGCCGGCGGCCCGGGCCGTCGGCGGGGTGCCGGTGGCGCCGCTGGCCCGGGCCGCCGCCGACGGGGTGAGGGAGTCCTGCGACCCGGCGTGGGCCCGTGACGTCATCCGGGAGCTGGTGGCGTACGCCGGGGTGCGGCCGGAGGCCGTGGCGGCCGAGCTGGGCGGCGCGGCACTGGCCCGCAGACCGGCCGTCGGCCGGCTGCTCACCGAACTGGACGCCGGGGTCAGGTCGGCGCTCGTCCTGGCCCGCACGCTGGTCGTACGGGCCGGGCTGCGCCAGCCCCTGTGGCGGCCGCAGTTGCGGCTCGACGGGTCCTTCCTGGCCTCCCCGGACGCCTACTGGGCCCGGGACGGCGTCGCCCTGGACCTCGGCCCGGCGGCCGGGGGCGGACACGGCCGGCTGGAGGCCCTGGGGCTGCGGGTGGTACGGATCGCGCCGTCCGCCCTGGCCCGGCATCCCGGCGAGGTGGCCGCCGCCGTCCGGGCGGCCCTGGCGACCGGCCCGTACGGCCCGTTGGAGCGCATCACGGTGCTGCCCGACGGTCCGTCGGGCAGCACCGAACAGCCCTGATGTTCCGCAGGTCCCCGCGTCCGGGGGAACGTCAGCCGGACGCGGCCGCGCCGGAGAGCGCGCGGCTGAAGGCCAGCGAGGAGGTGTCGCGGGACGCCGACCACATCGACAGCCGTCCGAGCCGCTCACGCGCCGCGAACGCGGCCAGCTGCCTGGCGTCGGAGACCGTGAACACCTCGGTGGTGATGTCGTTCACGCCGATCATCGGGGTCACCGCGAGGGTCCGCCACGCCGCGGCCGAGGACAGTCCGAGGACGCTCCGCAGCTGGGTGTGGGCCGCGGTGGCGGCCCGGACCGCGTAGTCGCCCATGTCACCGGTGTACGAGGACCCGTAGTCCATCGCCATGATGTTGACGGTCCCGATGTCGACGCCGTTGTGCTCGGCGTTCTCCAGGAGGGCGACGGCGTCGTCCGTCAGCCCCTGCGGCATCGCGGGCAGCGTGAAGGAGATCCGCGGTACGCGGTCCTCCCCCGTCCCCTCCTTCTGCAGCTGGGCGATGGCCTTGGCCCGCAGGGTGTTGGCCGCGGTGTCCCGCAGGGCGCTGCCCTCGATGTCGAAGTCGACCTCGGTGAGGTCGTAGCGGTCGATCACCTGGGCGTACACATAGGCCAGGTCGGAGACGCTGTCGCAGGCCAGGGCCAGTTCGGTGCCGTCCTGGCCGCCGAAGGAGACGGCGAACGTGCCGCCCGCCGCCCGCAACTGACTGATCCGGGTGGCGAGTCCGGTGACGGTGAGGCCTTCGGCGCCGTCCCAGACGGGGGCGCAGCCGTCGCCGGAGACCACGAATCCCAGGGTGAAGTCCTTGACCCCGGCCTGGTCCGCGGTCGCGGCCATGTCGTGGACCGAGCCCGCCGATACGGCGACGTACGGGGCGAATGTCACATTCCCGGACGGAGAGCCGGAGGCCGTCGGACCCGATGCCGTCGAACCGGCCGACGGGGAGCCGTGGGAGGAGGGGGAGCTGCTCGGCGACGTACGCGAGGTGCCGCTCCATACCAGCGCGGCCGCGCCCGCCAATACCAGGACGGCGGCGATTCCGCCGATCAGCTTTTTCATATCGGCGACCCTACCAACACCTCACGTGTGAGGATCCCTCATGATAACTCATAAATCCCTCATTAAAAACCTCATGAAAGAATTTGAGATTTTATCAAGCGGTTATCCTGATAGCATTCCCTCCATGAATTCCAAGTCGGGGCGGGTGAACGCCCGTAGGGGTAGTTCCAGTGAAGAAGGACCGGTCTTCGTCGATGCGTCGGGCCGCAGGGCGCGTATTATCCGGCGGGCCGGGGTGATTACCGGTATCGGCTGCATCGCTTACGCGGCCGTGCTCGGGGTGGCCTTCGCGGGCGGTACTCCTTTCGCGCCGGACACCCTCATTCCGGGGAAGTCGTCGAAGTCCGCGACCACCGCGGAAAAGGCCAAGAATTCAGCGTCCCCGACGGCGAGTTCGTCGGCGACCGCCACCCGGAGGGCCACCGCGGCGCGCACGCCGTCCCCGGCCGCCTCCGCGACGCACTCGGCGGGCACCGTACCGGCCGCCGACGTCACCGGGTCGGCGTCCGCGAGCAGTTCCGCCACGGCGACCCCGAAGGCGAGCGCCTCGGCGAGCGCGTCGAAGGCCACGTCCACGGCGAGCGCCTCCGCCTCGGCCACCCGCGGCGCGACCTCCTCCGCCACCCCCGGCCCCAGCGCCTCGGCGACCTCCCGCGACGGCGGCACCCAGGGCGGCGACAGCGGCACCGGCGGGAGCGGCACCGGAAGCGACGGCGGCACCGGCACGAGCAGCAACGCCTGGAGCGGCTGACCCACGATGGCGATGACCAGGAATCCGAACCGACGGCACGCCGCCCCCGGCGCGATCGTCAGGGTGGCCTCGGCGGGCAGGCAGGCCGTCCCCAAACCCCGGGTGGTGATGGCCCTGCTGGGTCTGTGCGCCCTGGTGTGCGTCATGCTCCTCGACGGTTATCTGCACTCGGAGATCGGCAACGACAGCCGTGTGCACGAGTCCGGCAGCTCCAGCAAGGTCCCCGACAAGGTCACCGACGGCGGCCCGCTCCTCAGCTTCGACGCCGACGGCGAGGCCACCAGCCACTCCATTCCGAAGAAGACCATCGCGCTCACCTTCGACGACGGCCCCAGCGTCGAGTGGACGTCCAAGGTGCTCGCGGTGCTGCGCGAGAACGACGTGCCCGCCACCTTCTTCGTGGTCGGCCAGATGGCCGCCCGCTACCCCGAACTGGTCCGCGAGATGGTCGACTCCGGCAGCGAGATCGGCGTCCACACCTTCTCCCACGTGGACCTGTCGTACCAGAACGAGGCCAGGATCAACCGTGAGCTGTCGCAGACCCAGCTCGCCCTGTCCGGCGCCGCCGGCATCACGACCTCGCTCTTCCGCGCCCCGTACTCCTCCGAGACGGACGCGATCGACAACGTCAACTGGCCGGTCTACCAGTACATCGGCGCCAAGGGCTACATCAGCGCCTTCGTCGACACCGACAGCGAGGACTGGACGAAGCCCGGCGTGGCGAAGATCATCAGCAACGCCACCCCCGAGAACGGCAAGGGTGCCGCCGTCCTCTTCCACGACGCGGGCGGCGACCGCTCGCAGACCGTCGCGGCGCTGGGCGAGTACATCAAGAAGATGAAGGCGAAGGGCTACACCTTCACCACCCTTACCAAGAGCCTCGGCGTCAAGAGCACCAACCAGAAGGCCACCGGCGCCCAGTTGTGGGAGGGCCGGGCCTTCGTGTGGTCGGTCACCTTCGCCGAGTGGGTCATGCCGGGCCTGTCCTGGCTGCTGGTCGTCGTGGGCGTCGCGGTCATGGGCCGCTTCGCGCTGATGGTGGTCCTCGCCCGGCGGCACTACCGGATCCGCAACAAACGCCGGTTCTCCTGGGGGCCGGAGATCACCGAACCGGTGACCGTCATCGTGCCCGCGTACAACGAGAAGGAGTGCATCGCCAACACGGTGAACTCGCTCGCCGCCAGCACCCACCCCATCGAGATCGTCGTCGTCGACGACGGATCGACCGACGGCACCGCCGACATCGTCGAGGCGATGGGCCTGCCCAACGTCCGCGTCGTACGGCAGGAGAACGCGGGCAAGCCCGCCGCCCTCAACAACGGTGTGGCGCACGCCCGTCACGACCTCATCGTCATGATGGACGGCGACACCGTCTTCGAGCCCGACACGGTCCGCCGGCTCGTGCAGCCCTTCGCGGACCCGTCCGTCGGCGCGGTCGCCGGCAACGCCAAGGTCGGCAACCGCGACACCGTCATCGGCGCCTGGCAGCACATCGAGTACGTCATGGGCTTCAACCTCGACCGGCGCATGTACGACCTGCTCGACTGCATGCCCACCATCCCCGGCGCCGTCGGCGGTTTCCGCCGCTCCGCGCTCCTCCAGGCCGGCGGCATGAGCGAGGACACCCTCGCCGAGGACACCGATGTCACCATCGCCCTGCACCGCGCGGGCTGGCGGGTCGTCTACGCCGAGCACGCCCGTGCCTGGACCGAGGCCCCCGGCTCCATAGGCCAGCTGTGGCGGCAGCGTTACCGCTGGTCCTACGGCACCATGCAGGCCCTGTGGAAGCACCGCCGCTCGCTCGTCGACCGCGGCCCCTCCGGGCGCTTCGGCCGGGTCGGCATGCCGCTGGTGGTGCTCTTCCAGATCGTCACCCCGGTCTTCGCGCCGCTGATCGACCTCTTCACGATCTACGGAGCCGTCTTCGTCGACCCGCTGAAGTCGCTGCTCGCCTGGCTCGCCGTGCTGGCCCTCCAACTGGCGTGCGCGGCCTACGCGTTCCGCCTGGACCGGGAGAAGTACCGCTACCTGCTGATGATGCCGCTCCAGCAGATCGCCTACCGCCAGCTGATGTACCTCGTCCTCATCCACTCCTGTGTCACCGCGCTCACCGGCGGCCGGCTGCGCTGGCAGAAGCTCAAGCGCACCGGCGAGGTCGGGAGCCCCCAGGCCCCGGCAGGTGTCTCATGACCGACACGCAGACGCAGGCGGTAACGCACGCGCAGACGTATCCGTATCACCCGGCACCGGAACCTGCCCCGGCACCTTCGCCGGCACCGGTACCTTCGCCGGCGGAGCCGGTACCTCCGGCGGCGCCGGTGCGGGGCGGTCACCGGCGTGCGCGTGCCGCCGCGGCGGCACGCGGCGGCCGGGACCGGTACCTGGACGTGCTGCGCATGCTCGCCATGGTCCGGGTCGTCACCTACCACACCTTCGGGTGGGCCTGGCTGAGCCTGGCCTTCCCCTCCATGGGCGTGATGTTCGCCCTCGCCGGCTCCCTGATGGCCCGCTCCCTGGACCGCCCCGCGGCGGGCGTCATCCGCGGCCGCATGCGCAGGCTGCTCCCGCCGCTGTGGGCGTTCGGCGTCGTCGTGGTCCTGGCGATGATGATCCACGGCTGGGCCCCGCCCGAGCACCACATCGGCCGCTGGTGGGCCCGGATGCTGCTCTGGGTGGTGCCGGTCGGCGACCCGCCCGGCAGCGCCTGGGCCGAGCAGGCCACCGACATCCTGTGGTACCTGCGGACGTACCTGTGGTTCGTGCTGCTGTCCCCGCTGCTGCTGAAGGCCTTCCGGCTGTCCCGGGGCGCGGTGCTCGTCCTGTCCCTGCTGCCGATCGTCGTCATGTCGACGGTGTGGACCCCGCCGGACGGCCAGGTCGGCACCGTCGTCTTCGACCTCGCGACCTACCTGGCCTGCTGGATGCTCGGCTTCGCGCACCGCGACGGGCTGGTCGACCGGATGAGCGCCGCCGTCGTGCTGCTCCTGGCGGCCGCCGCCATGACCGCCGGCGGCTGGTGGGCCTTCACCCACCTGTCCGACGGCACCTACGACCTCAACGAGATCCCGCTCGCGCAGGCCCTGTGGTCGGTCGGCTTCGTCCTGCTGCTGCTCCGCTTCCGGCCGGACATGAACTGGATCCGCCGCTACCGCCCGCTGGACCGGACGGTGACGGTCTTCAACTCCCGGGCCGTCACGATCTACCTGTGGCACGAGATCGCCCTGATCGTCTCCGTCCCCCTGATCGACCTGATGTGGCAGGTCAGAGCCTTCGAGCTGTCGCTGCCCCTGGACAGCATGTGGTTCCAGTTCGGCGTGGCCTGGATCCTGATCGCCGTCGCCGTGCTGCTGGTCGGCTGGGTCGAGGACGTCGCCGCCAGGAAACCGCCCGGACTGCTGCCGTAGGAGGCGGTTCGGGAAGGGGCCGGAGCGCGGTCCGGCCCCCGTTGTCAGTGGGGGGCCGTACGGTGGATGGCATGCGGCCCGTATCAGACATCGAACGCAGTGTGGCGCCCTTCGAGGTCGTCAGTCCCTACCAGCCCAGCGGTGACCAGCCGGCGGCCATCGACGACCTGGAGCGGCGCGTCCGCGCCGGTGAGAAGGACGTCGTACTGCTGGGCGCCACCGGCACGGGCAAGTCGGCGACCACGGCGTGGATGATCGAGCGGCTGCAACGGCCGACGCTGGTGATGGCACCGAACAAGACCCTGGCCGCCCAGCTCGCCAACGAGTTCCGCGAGCTCCTGCCGAACAACGCGGTCGAGTACTTCGTCTCGTACTACGACTACTACCAGCCCGAGGCCTACGTCCCGCAGACGGACACCTACATCGAGAAGGACTCCTCCATCAACGAGGAGGTCGAGCGGCTCCGTCACTCCTCCACCAACTCGCTCCTGACCCGGCGCGATGTGATCGTGGTGGCCTCCGTCTCCTGCATCTACGGCCTGGGCACCCCGCAGGAGTACATCGACCGCATGGTCCGGCTCAAGGTCGGCGACGAGATCGACCGCGACCAGCTGCTGCGCAAGTTCGTCGACATCCAGTACGCGCGCAACGACGTGGCCTTCACCCGGGGCACCTTCCGGGTCCGCGGCGACACCATCGAGATCTTCCCGGTCTACGAGGAGCTCGCCGTCCGTATCGAGATGTTCGGTGACGAGATCGAGGCCCTGTCCACCCTCCACCCGCTCACCGGCGAGGTCATCACCGACGACGAGCAGCTCTACGTCTTCCCCGCCACGCACTACGTGGCCGGTCCGGAGCGGATGGAGCGCGCCATCGCCGGGATCGAGAAGGAGCTGGAGGAGCGGCTCGCGGTCATGGAGAAGCAGGGCAAGCTCCTGGAGGCCCAGCGGCTGCGCATGCGCACCACGTACGACATCGAGATGATGCGGCAGATCGGCACCTGCTCGGGCATCGAGAACTACTCACGGCACATCGACGGCCGCGAGGCCGGCACGGCGCCGGACACCCTGATCGACTACTTCCCGGAGGACTTCCTCCTGGTCATCGACGAGTCGCATGTCACGGTGCCGCAGATCGGCGCGATGTACGAGGGCGACGCCTCCCGCAAGCGCACCCTGGTCGACCACGGCTTCCGGCTGCCGTCCGCCCTGGACAACCGGCCGCTGAAGTGGGAGGAGTTCCTCGGCCGGGTCGGCCAGACGGTCTACCTGTCGGCGACCCCGGGCCCGTACGAGCTCTCGCGCGGCGACGGCGTCGTCGAGCAGATCATCCGGCCCACCGGTCTGATCGACCCCGAGGTGATCGTCAAGCCCACCGAGGGCCAGATCGACGACCTGGTGCACGAGATCCGCACGCGCGCCGAGAAGAACGAACGGGTCCTGGTCACCACCCTCACCAAGAAGATGTCCGAGGACCTCACCGACTACATGCTCGAACTGGGCATCCAGGTGCGGTATCTGCACAGCGACATCGACACGCTGCGCCGGGTGGAGCTGCTGCGCGAGCTGCGCGCCGGCGAGTACGACGTGCTGATCGGCATCAACCTGCTGCGCGAGGGCCTGGACCTGCCCGAGGTGTCACTGGTGGCCATCCTGGACGCCGACAAGGAGGGCTTCCTGCGCTCGGGGACCTCCCTGATCCAGACCATCGGCCGCGCCGCGCGCAACGTCTCCGGCCAGGTGCACATGTACGCGGACCGCATCACCCCCTCGATGGCCAAGGCGATCGACGAGACCAACCGGCGGCGCGAGAAGCAGATCGCGTACAACACCGAGCGGGGCATCGACCCGCAGCCGCTGCGGAAGAAGATCGCCGGGATCCTCGACTCCTTCGCCCGCGAGGACGCCGACACCGAGGAACTGCTCGGCAGCGGCCGGCAGCGCTCGCGCGGCAAGGCCCCGGTGCCGGGTCTGTCGGGCAAGGCCGGCGGCCGCCGGGACAGCAGGACCCTCCCGGCCGAGGAACTGGCCGACCTCATCGGCGAGTTGACCGGGCAGATGCACGCCGCCGCCGCCGAGCTGCAGTTCGAGGTCGCGGCGCGGCTGCGGGACGAGCTGGGCGAGCTGAAGAAGGAGCTGCGCCAGATGCGGGAGGCCGGCATGGCATAAAGCCGGTGAACCGTCGTGCCTCCCTTCGGCGTCTACCCATAGGGTGCGGGACAGGACAACCGCACAGTGCACATGGGTGAGAGGGGACGCGCGTGACGGTCAACATGACCAAGGGCCAGCAGATCAGCCTGCAGAAGTCCGACGGGGGGACACTGACGGCGGTACGTATGGGCCTGGGCTGGCAGGCCGCGCCCCGCCGTGGGCTCTTCGGCTCCCGCACCCGTGAGGTCGACCTGGACGCCTCGGCCGTGCTGTTCGCCGACAAGCAGCCCGTCGACGTGGTCTTCTTCCGCCATCTGGTCAGCGACGACGGCTCGGTCAAGCACACCGGCGACAACCTGGTCGGCGGCGCCGGGCAGGGCGGCGACGACGAGTCGATCCTGGTCGATCTGCAGCGGGTCCCCGTGCACATCGACCAGATCATCTTCACCGTCAACTCCTTCACCGGGCAGTCCTTCCAGGAGGTGCAGAACGCCTTCTGCCGCCTGGTGGACGAGACCAACGGCCAGGAGCTGGCCCGCTACACCCTCACCGGCGGCGGCGCCTACACCGCGCAGATCATGGCGAAGGTGCAGCGCGCGGGCGCCGGCTGGTCGATGACCGCCATCGGCACCCCGGCCAACGGCCGCACCTTCCAGGACCTGATGCCCGCCATCCTGCCGTCGCTCTAGGGGCATCCATGACCGCCGCCGAGCTGGTCCGGGGACAGAACCATCCGCTCCCGCGGAACCGGTTGGAGATCACCGTGTCGGCCACCACGCCCGTGCTGGCCGGCCGCACGGCGGGGGAGTCGGGGCAGGAGCTGCGGCTCTCCCCGCTGCCCGCCGCCGCGCACCGTTTCCCGGTCGAACTGGACGCCGTGCCCGGGCCGGTCGCGTGTGTGAGCGTGGTGCTGGCGCTGCCGCCCGGCCGGCCCGGGGCGGCCCGCTTCGGACAGCTGGCGGCGCCGTACGTGGCCGTGCTGGACGCCGGCAGCGGCGCCGAGCTGGCGAGCTTCACCATCGCGGGCCTCGGCGAGGAGTCCGCGCTGGTGGCGCTGGAGCTCTACCGCAGGCAGGGCGCCTGGAAGGTCCGCGCCGTCGGCCAGGGCTACGCGGGCGGCGTCCCCGAACTCCTGCGTGACCTGCGGCTGACCCAGCCGGAACCCCCGGCCCCCGCCCCGGCCCCGGCCCCAGCTCTGGCCCCGGCCGCCGAGGTCCCGGTGCCGGTCGCCGGGGACGCCGGCGGCTGGTCGATGGAGGAGCGGCTGTACAACCAGGTCTGGGGCATGTTCGAGGACCTGGCCCGCTCCGTCGCCGCGTACCGCAGCGCCACCGACTTCGCCGAGGCGCGGCTCGACCGTGAGCTGGAGGGGGCCCTGTCGGACCCGCGCACCCGGACCGGGGCGGCCGCCGAGGCCGCCCGCGACCAGGCCATGGCCCGGCAGGCCGATCTGGTCGACCAGGCCCGCGCGACCCTGGACCGCGACCTGACCCAGCTCACCGCCGAGATCGAGGTGGTCGAGCCCGCCCTGCCGCCCGCCTACGCGGGCTGGGAGAGCCCCGCCTGGCACGGCTACGCGGTGCCGGACGGGCCGCCGATGGCGGTCCGGGTGGGCGATCTGCACCTGCCGGAGTCCCCGGCGCTGCGGATCCCCATGCTGGTGCGGCTCCCGCTGGAACGCGGCCTGTGGATCGACAGCGCCCAGGACCGCGTCCGCGCCCTGGAGGTGGCCGTGGCGATGGCCGCCCGGCTGCTCGCCGCGTACCCGGTCGGCGGCTACGCGCTGCGGGTCATCGACCCCTCGGGCTCGGCTGCGACCGCGCTCGCCCCGCTCACCGACTCCGGTGCGCTGCGCGAGCCGCCGGCCGTCGGCGCCGCCGGGGTGGCAGCGGTGCTGGCCCGGATGACCGAGCGCGTCGACCTGGTGCAGATGGCGCTGCGGGCCGGTGCCCCCGACGCGCTCCCGCCCGGCCTGGACCCGGCCGAGCACCTGCTGATCGTCAACGACTTCCCGTACGGCTTCGACGACCGCGCCGTCAACCAGCTGCGCTACCTCGCCGACGAGGGCCCCTCGGCCGGTGTCCATCTGCTGCTGGTCGCCGACCGTGAGGACGCCCGCGAGTACGGCCCGGTCCTCGACCCGCTGTGGCGTTCCCTGCTGCGCCTGACCCCGCTGCCCGAGGACCACCTCGCCGACCCCTGGGTCGGCCATGCGTGGACCTTCGAGCCGCTGTTGCCGCCGCCGGGCAGCCAGGTGCTGCCGCTGGTGCTGGGCCGGCTCGCCACGGCCCGGCAGGCCTATGGCACCTGACCCCTCCGGGCCGGCCGGCCTTCCCTCTACTTGACCTTTGCTTTACCTTTCTTTGGTCTTTCGTGTACTGTTCTTTACGCGGAGGGGAGTATTCCCTACTGCGGTGACCCCGTCATCACGGGCCGTCCCGACGGCTGTGCTGACGGGACCACCGGTCCGGGCCGCCTTGGGCCCGGGTGGAAGAGACCTCCGGCAGCGACAACGCTGACAGTTGCCGAACCAGCCTGCCGGAGGCAAAGCAATGGATGTTTCCCTGGCCGTATGGGCGCTGACCATCGCCGGTCTGTGCGCCCTGATCGCCGTCGACTTCCTCATCGGACGCAAACCGCACGACGTGTCGGTCAAGGAGGCGGGCATCTGGACGGGCGTCTGGATCGCCCTGGCCGCCCTCTTCGGGCTGGGCCTGCTGGTCTTCGGCGGCGGACAGCCGGCCGGTGAGTTCTTCGCCGGCTTCGTCACCGAGAAGTCGCTGAGCGTCGACAACCTCTTCGTCTTCGTCCTGATCATGGGGAAGTTCGCGGTCCCGAGCCGGTACCAGCAGCGCGTGCTGCTCGTCGGCGTCCTGATCGCACTCGTCCTGCGCGCGGTCTTCATCGCCGCCGGCGCCGCGATCATCGTCTCCTTCTCCTGGGTCTTCTACATCTTCGGCGCCTTCCTCATCTACACCGCGTGGAAGCTGATCCAGGAAGCCCGCTCCGACGACGACGACGAGGAGTTCGAGGAGAACAAGCTCCTCAAGGCCGCCGAGCGCCGCCTCGGTGTCGCCGACCGCTACCACGGCACCAAGCTCTTCGTGCGGCAGCACGGCAAGCGCGTCATGACGCCGATGCTGGTCGTGATGCTCGCCATCGGCACCACCGACGTGCTGTTCGCGCTGGACTCCATCCCCGCGATCTTCGGCCTCACCCAGGACCCGTACATCGTCTTCACCGCCAACGCCTTCGCGCTGATGGGCCTGCGCCAGCTGTACTTCCTCATCGGGGGGCTGCTGCGGAAGCTGGTCCACCTCTCCTACGGGCTGTCGGTCATCCTCGGCTTCATCGGCGTGAAGCTGGTGCTGCACGCCCTGCACGAGTCCGGCGTGCACGTCCCGGAGATCGGCATCCCCTTCTCGCTGGGATTCATCCTGCTCGTCCTGGCCGTCACCACCGTGACCAGCCTGCGGGCCTCGAAGAAGCAGGCGGAGCGCGAGGCCGGCGCCGAGCGCCCGGAGCACGCCGACGTCTGACGGACGGTCCCGCACTCCTTCCGCGCACGTCCCGCGCCGGTCGCGGCAGCCCAGCGGTTGCCGGGACCGGCGCGCGGGTGTGACCTGATGGACAGGGCATACGAGAGGAGCCTGGACATGAACGCACAAGCCTCCGCGGTCACCCGTACGCCGATCCGTACCACCGCGTGGACCGTTCCGCTGATGCTCGGGGTGGTCTACGGCGGCTACGCGGCCTTCATCGCCGGCAACAACGGCGCCTCCACCACCAGGATGACCGTGACCGCCGTCGTGGGCTGCGTGGGGCTCGCGGCCGTGTGCTACCTGATCGGGGCGACGCGCTCATCGCTCGCCCGCGAACCCCGCGCCGCCCTGTACGGCGTCGTCCTCGGCTGCGCCATGGGCTATCTGCTCAGCCTCAGCGGCTACTCGTGGGTCCACGCCTCCCTGATCGGGCTCGCCATCGGGCTCTCCATGGCCGTCGCGGCCTTCTACTGGTTCCACCAGCACGAGAACTGAGCGGGCCCCGGCGGCTACCAGCCGCGCTCGCGCCACTCACGCAGGTGCGGGCGCTCGGCGCCGAGCGTGGTGTCGAAGCCGTGGCCCGGGTAGACCCAGGTCTCGTCCGGCAGCTCGCCGAAGAGCTTGGACGTGACGTCGTCGAGCAGCGACGTGAAGCGCTCCGCGTCGCCCTGGGTGTTGCCGACGCCGCCAGGGAAGAGGCAGTCGCCGGTGAAGACGTGCGGGTGGCCGTGCGGGTCGTCGTAGACCAGGACGATGGATCCCGGGGTGTGGCCGACGATGTGCCGGGCGGTGAGCTCGACCCGGCCGACCCGGACGGTGTCGCCGTCCTCGACCGCCACGTCGGTCGGGACCGGGATGCCCTCGGCGTCGTACCGCCCGGCGTGGGTGCGGGCGCCGGTGGCGTCGACCACGGCCCGCAGGGCCTGCCAGTGGTCACCGTGCCGGTGCGTGGTGACCACCGAGGCCAGGCCGTCGGTGCCGATCACCTCGGCCAGCGTCTCCGGCTCGGCGGCGGCGTCGATGAGCAGCTGCTCGTCGGTGGCGCGGCAGCGCAGGACGTACGCGTTGTTGTTCATGGGGCCGACGGCGGCCTTGGTGATGATCAGGTCCTTGAGCTCGTGCACGTCGGGCGTGCCGCCGACCTCGACCTCTCCCGAGTAAGCCATGTCCGTCAGCCTAGCGGCGGCAGCACGGGCAGGGGCACGTCCGGGCGGCCGGTCAGGCCCTCGCCGGCGCTGCGGCCGGTCACCCAGGCCAGCAGGGCGGTGCGAGGTCCGCTGACGGTGAGGTCGGGTTCGTTGGCGGCGCCGATGGTCCACTGCTCGCCGCTGTCGGTGTCGTGCAGCCGTACCGCCGCGATGCCCTCGTGGCCGGACAGCCCGTCGATGACCCCGGCCAGCTCGCGGGCGGCGAAGTCGCCGGGCAGGTCGGCGCAGGTGTAGCCGATGCCGAGGTCCACATGGTGCAGCAGGACCTCGATCAGCCGCTGGTAGGGGATCTCGGCCGCCGCGACGACTCGTCCGGACCGCATCGAGACCTGCGCCGCCCAGGCCTGCGGCGGGGTCTCCTCGATCGCGTGGGCCAGCCGGTCGGCGGAGATCAGCAGCTCGTCCAGGTGCTCCGCCGGCGGGCGGCCCGCGCCGTCCGCGATGTCCTTGTCGCGGGCCTCCTGGCTGACGTACTGCGGGGTCTCCTCGCCGGTGCGCGCCCAGGTCAGCAGGTTGACCAGGGAGTCGGCGTTGCGGGCGAGGTGGGCGAGGACATGGCCGCGTGTCCAGCCGGGGAGCAGCGAGGGCTCGGCGACGGCGGAGGGGGTCAGCGCGGAGACCGCGTCGACCAGCTGGGCGGTGGCCTTTTCCACCGCGGCCGCATCGCGCTCGGGGTCGGGTCGTTGGACGGACACAGATGGCCTCCCGGGGTGTGTCAACGACGCTATCGCGCTCCACTCGTCCGGGTGAAGAAGGCATGCCGTGGCCGCAAATCGAATGTACGTGCTATAGCCTGGTGTGACGCGGCCGGAAGCATCAACCGGAAGAAACCGCTATGAGCCCTCGTTAGTCTGTCTGGGGGATCAGCAGCTCTTCTCGCTCTCGTTCTATGAAAGGTGCGCACTGGCGTGGCCGATCGACTCACCGTCCGTGGCGCTCGCGAGCACAACCTGAAGAACGTCTCGCTCGACCTCCCACGGGACTCGCTCATCGTCTTCACCGGGCTGTCCGGGTCGGGCAAGTCGTCCCTCGCGTTCGACACGATCTTCGCCGAGGGGCAGCGCCGCTACGTCGAGTCGCTCTCCTCCTACGCCCGGCAGTTCCTGGGCCAGATGGACAAGCCCGACGTCGACTTCATCGAGGGTCTGTCGCCGGCTGTCTCGATCGACCAGAAGTCGACCTCCCGCAACCCGCGCTCGACCGTGGGCACCATCACCGAGGTCTACGACTACCTGCGGCTGCTGTTCGCCCGTATCGGCAAGCCGCACTGTCCCGAGTGCCGCCGCCCCATCTCCCGCCAGTCGCCGCAGGCGATCGTGGACCGGGTGCTGGAGCTGGAGGAGGGCAGCCGCTTCCAGGTGCTGTCCCCGCTGGTCCGAGAGCGCAAGGGCGAGTTCGTCGACCTGTTCGCCGATCTGCAGACCAAGGGCTACAGCCGGGCGCGGGTGGACGGGGCCACGGTCCAGCTCACCGACCCGCCCAAGCTGAAGAAGCAGGAGAAGCACACCATCGAGGTGGTCATCGACCGCCTCACGGTCAAGGACAGCGCCAAGCGCCGCCTCACCGACTCCGTCGAGACGGCGCTGGGGCTGTCCGGCGGCATGGTCATCCTGGACTTCGTGGATCTGCCCGAGGACGACCCGCAGCGCGAGCGGATGTTCTCCGAGCACCTCTACTGCCCGTACGACGACCTGTCCTTCGAGGAGCTGGAGCCGCGCTCCTTCTCCTTCAACTCGCCCTTCGGCGCCTGCCCCGACTGCACCGGCATCGGCACCCGCATGGAGGTCGACCCCGAGCTGATCGTCCCCGACGAGGACAAGTCCCTCGACGAGGGCGCCATCGCCCCCTGGTCGCTCGGCCACACCCGGGACTACTTCCAGCGCCTGGTCGGTGCCCTCGCCGACGAGCTGGGCTTCCGTACCGACATCCCCTGGGCCGGGCTGCCGCAGCGCGCCAGGAAGGCCCTGCTCAACGGCCACCGCACCCAGATCCAGGTGCGCTACAAGAACCGCTACGGCCGGGAGCGCTCCTACACCACCTCGTTCGAGGGGGCGGTGCCCTTCGTCAAGCGGCGGCACTCGGAGTCGGAGTCCGACACCAGCCGGGAGCGCTTCGAGGGGTACATGCGGGAGATCCCCTGCCCGGTCTGCCAGGGGACACGACTCAAGCCGATCGTGCTCGCCGTCACGGTGCAGGAGAAGTCCATCGCCGAGGTCGCGGCGATGTCGATCAGCGACTGCGCGGAGTTCCTGCGCGGCATGAAGCTCAGCGCCCGTGAGAAGACCATCGCCGAGCGGGTCCTGAAGGAGGTCAACGAGCGGCTGAGGTTCCTGGTCGACGTCGGCCTGGACTACCTCTCGCTCAACCGCGCGGCCGGCACCCTGTCCGGCGGCGAGGCCCAGCGGATCCGGCTCGCCACCCAGATCGGCTCCGGGCTGGTCGGCGTGCTCTACGTACTCGACGAGCCGTCCATCGGCCTGCACCAGCGGGACAACCACCGGCTCATCGAGACCCTGGTGCGGCTGCGCGACCTCGGCAACACGCTGATCGTCGTCGAGCACGACGAGGACACCATCAAGATCGCCGACTGGGTCGTCGACATCGGCCCCGGCGCGGGCGAGCACGGCGGCAGGGTCGTCCACAGCGGTTCCCTGAAGGATCTGCTGGCCAACAAGGAGTCGCTGACCGGCCAGTACCTCGCCGGCAAGCGCAGCATCCCGACGCCGGACGTGCGGCGGCCGGTGGACCGCAAGCGGCAGCTGACCGTGCACGGCGCCCGCGAGCACAACCTCCAGGACATCGACGTGTCCTTCCCGCTCGGGGTCTTCACCGCCGTCACCGGCGTCTCCGGTTCGGGCAAGTCCACCCTGGTCAACGACATCCTCTACACCCACCTCGCCCGCGAGCTGAACGGCGCGCGCAGCGTCCCCGGCCGCCACACCCGGGTCGACGGCGACGACCTGGTCGACAAGGTCGTCCATGTCGACCAGTCGCCCATCGGCCGCACCCCGCGCTCCAACCCGGCGACGTACACCGGTGTCTTCGACCATGTGCGCCGGCTCTTCGCCGAGACCATGGAGGCCAAGGTCCGCGGCTATCTGCCGGGGCGCTTCTCCTTCAACGTCAAGGGCGGCCGCTGCGAGAACTGCTCCGGCGACGGCACCATCAAGATCGAGATGAACTTCCTGCCGGACGTGTACGTCCCGTGCGAGGTCTGCCACGGCGCCCGCTACAACCGGGAGACCCTGGAGGTCCACTACAAGGGCAAGTCCATCGCCGAGGTCCTGGACATGCCGATCGAGGAGGCCCTGGACTTCTTCGAGGCCGTCCCGACCATCGCCAGGCATCTGCGCACGCTCAACGAGGTGGGGCTCGGATACGTCCGCCTCGGCCAGAGCGCGCCGACGCTGTCGGGCGGTGAGGCGCAGCGCGTCAAGCTCGCCTCCGAGCTGCAGAAGCGGTCCACCGGGCGCACCGTCTACGTCCTGGACGAGCCGACCACCGGGCTGCACTTCGAGGACATCAGCAAGCTGATCAAGGTGTTGTCGGGACTGGTCGACAAGGGCAACACGGTCATCGTCATCGAGCACAACCTCGATGTGATCAAGACCGCAGACTGGGTCGTCGACATGGGACCCGAAGGCGGCAACGGCGGCGGCCTGGTGGTCGCCGAGGGCACTCCCGAGCAGATCGCGGGAGTGGGCGCGAGCCACACCGGCAAGTTCCTCCGCGACATCCTGGGGGCCGAGCGGATCTCCGACGCGCCCGCCCTGCCGGCCGCCCGGAAGAAGGCGGCCCCGCGCAAGCGGACGGCGGCCGCGGCCCGCAAGGCCTGAGCGCCGACTCAGAGGTTTCTCAAAGACTCGGCACGTAAGGTCCGGTTTTCAAGATCTTCGGATCCTGACTTCCCCCTACGTGCCGAGCCCAGGAGCATCGCATGACCGAACTGCCCCCCTGCCGCCGTACCGTCCTGCGCGGCGCCGCCCTCGCCGGTGTCGCGGGTGTGGGCCTCACCGCCTGCGGCAGCTCCGACGCCACGAGCGACACGGCGGACAGCGGCAGCACCGCCGCCACCACCTCCGCCGAACTCGGCGCGGCCTCCGACGTCCCGGTCGGCGGCGCCAAGCTCTACAAGGACGCCAAACTGGTCGTCTCACAGCCCTCCAAGGGCACCTACAAGGCCTTCAGTGCCGTCTGCACCCACCAGGGCTGCGTCTGCGACTCGGTCAGCGGCACGACCCTGACCTGCGCCTGCCACGGCAGCGCCTTCAACGCCGAGACCGGCGCCGTCGAGAAGGGGCCGGCCACCACCGCGCTCGGTGCCGCCGAGGTCACGGTCAAGGACGGCAAGCTGATCGCCGGATAGCCCTGTGGACGGAACGGGATTGTCATCGCCAGTCAGTAGGGTGGGGGCATGGCCGATCCATCCAGCTACCGCCCCAAGCCGGGTCAGATTCCGGACAGCCCCGGCGTCTACAGGTTCCGGGACGAACACGGCCGGGTGATCTACGTCGGGAAGGCGAAGAGCCTGCGCTCCCGCCTCTCCTCGTACTTCCAGGATCTCGCGAACCTGCACCACCGCACCCGCACCATGGTCACCACCGCCGCCTCCGTGGAATGGACGGTGGTCGGCACCGAGGTCGAGGCGTTGCAGCTCGAGTACTCCTGGATCAAGGAGTACGACCCGCGCTTCAACGTCAAGTACCGCGACGACAAGAGCTATCCGTCGCTCGCCGTCACACTGAACGAGGAGTTTCCCCGCGTCCAGGTGATGCGTGGCCCCAAGCGCAAGGGCGTGCGCTACTTCGGTCCGTACGCCCATGCGTGGGCCATCCGCGAGACCGTCGATCTGCTGCTGCGCGTGTTCCCCGTCCGCACCTGCTCCTCGGGGGTGTTCAAGCGCTCGGCGCAGATCGGCCGGCCCTGCCTGCTCGGCTACATCGGCAAGTGCTCCGCGCCCTGCGTCGGCCGGGTCACCGCCGAGGAGCACCGCGAACTGGCCGACGACTTCTGCGACTTCATGGCCGGCCGGACGGGCACCTATCTGCGCCGCCTGGAGCAGCAGATGAAGGACGCCGCCACCGAGATGGAGTACGAGAAGGCCGCCCGCCTCCGTGACGACATCGAGGCGCTGCGCCGCGCCATGGAGAAGAACGCCGTCGTGCTGGCCGACGCCACCGACGCCGACCTGATCGCCGTCGCCGAGGACGAACTCGAGGCCGCCGTCCAGATCTTCCACGTACGCGGCGGCCGGGTGCGCGGCCAGCGCGGCTGGGTCACCGACAAGGTCGAGGACGTCGGCACCGCCGGCCTGGTCGAGCACGCCCTCCAGCAGCTCTACGGCGAGGAACAGGGCGACGCCGTGCCCCGCGAGGTGCTGGTCCCGGCCCTGCCGGAGCCGTACGAGCCGGTGCAGGAGTGGCTGTGCACCCGCCGGGGCTCGCAGGTCTCCCTGCGCATACCGCAGCGCGGCGACAAGAAGGACCTGATGGCCACCGTGCAGCGCAACGCCGCCCAGGCGCTCGCCCTGCACAAGACCAGGCGCGCCTCCGACCTGACCACCCGCTCCCGCGCCCTGGAGGAGATCGCCGGGGCCCTGGACCTGGACACGGCCCCGCTGCGCATCGAGTGCTTCGACATCTCCCACCTCCAGGGCGAGGACGTGGTCGCGTCGATGGTGGTCTTCGAGGACGGGCTGGCCCGCAAGAGCGAGTACCGGCGCTTCCAGATCAAGAGTTTCGCCGGCCAGGACGACGTCCGCGCCATGCACGAGGTGGTCTCCCGCCGCTTCCGCCGCTATCTGCTGGATGTGCAGAAGACGGGGGAGTGGGTGGACGGCGACCAGACCGACCAGCCCGACCAGACCGACCAGCCCGACCGGACACAGCGCGCGGCGCGGGTCAGCGGCCCAGTCGACGCCACCGCGCTGACCGACGAGGGCGGCCGCCCCCGCAGGTTCGCCTACCCGCCGCAGCTGGTCGTCGTCGACGGCGGCAAGCCGCAGGTCGCGGCGGCCCGGCGGGCCCTGGAGGAGCTGGGCATCGAGGATGTCGCGGTCTGCGGACTGGCCAAGCGGCTGGAGGAGGTCTGGGTGCCCGGTGACGACGACCCGGTCATCCTGCCCCGCACCAGCGAAGGCCTCTACCTGCTGCAACGGGTACGGGACGAGGCGCACCGCTTCGCCATCTCCTACCAGCGCGCCAAACGCTCGAAGTCGATGAAGGCCGGTGCGCTGGACTCCGTACCAGGCCTGGGCGAGACCCGCAGACAGGCGCTGCTCAAACACTTCGGCTCGCTCAAGCGGCTGCGTACGGCGACCGTCGAGCAGCTCTGCGAGGTCCCGGGAGTCGGCCGGCGTACGGCGGAGACGGTGCTCGCGGCCCTGGCCGGGGCGGCGCCCGCCGGTCCTGCGGTGAACACCGCCACAGGAGAGATCATTGAGGAAGAGCGAGGGAAGGGAACATGAACGTCAGCGACGGAGGCGGAGCACAGGTGACCACCGGTGCGGTGGGCGAGGCGGCGGAGGCCATCCCCGAGCTCGTGATCATTTCTGGTATGTCCGGCGCGGGCCGCAGCCACGCGGCCAAGTGCCTGGAGGACCTCGGCTGGTTCGTCGTGGACAACCTGCCACCCGCCCTCATCCCCACCATGGTCGACCTGGGCGCGCGTTCCCAGGGCAACGTGGCCCGTATCGCGGTCGTCGTGGACGTACGCGGCCGGCGCTTCTTCGACAACCTCCGCGAGTCGCTGGCCGACCTGGAGGCCAAGGGCGTCAGGCGCCGGGTCCTGTTCCTGGAGGCCTCCGACGACACCCTGGTGCGGCGCTTCGAGTCGGTCCGCCGCCCGCACCCCCTGCAGGGCGACGGCCGGATCGTCGACGGCATCGCCAAGGAACGCGAGCTGCTGAGCGAGCTGCGCGGCGACGCCGACCTGGTCATCGACACCTCCTCGCTCAACGTCCACGAGCTGCGCGCCAAGATGGACGCCCAGTTCGCCGGCGAGGAGGAGCCCGAGCTGCGGGCCACCGTGATGTCCTTCGGCTTCAAGTACGGCCTGCCCGTCGACGCCGACCTGGTGGTGGACTGCCGCTTCCTGCCCAACCCGCACTGGGTCCCCGAGCTGTGCCCCTTCACCGGGCTCAACGACGAGGTCTCCACCTACGTCTTCAACCAGCCCGGCGCCAAGGAGTTCCTCGACGGCTACGCCGAGCTGCTGCACATCATCAACGCCGGCTACCGCCGCGAGGGCAAGCGCTACGTCACCATCGCCGTCGGCTGCACCGGCGGCAAGCACCGCAGCGTGGCCATGTCGGAGCGGCTGGCCGCCCGGCTGTCGTCGGAGGGCGTGGAGACCGTCGTCGTCCACCGCGACATGGGGCGCGAGTGATCAAGACCGCCCGTTTCCTGCGCCGGTCGGCCCGTCGTTCGGGCTCCGGCGCAACCCCCAAGGTGGTGGCGCTCGGCGGCGGTCAGGGACTGTCCGCCTCGCTGTCCGCGCTGCGCCGGATCACGCAGGACCTGACCGCCGTCGTCACCGTCGCCGACGACGGCGGTTCCAGCGGCCGGCTCCGCCAGGAGCTGGGTGTACTGCCGCCCGGTGACCTCCGCAAGGCGCTGGCCGCGCTGTGCGGGGACGACGAATGGGGCCAGACCTGGTCGCGGGTGATCCAGCACCGGTTCACCAGCGAGGGTGATCTGCACGGCCATGCGGTGGGCAATCTGCTGATCGTCGCGCTGTGGGAACAGCTCGGTGATCCGGTGGCCGCCCTGGAATGGGTCGGGCGGCTTCTCGGTGCCCAGGGCCGGGTGCTGCCGATGTCCGCCGTGCCGCTGGAGCTGACCGCCTCGGTGCGCGGGCACGACCCGGCCGCACCGGACCGGATCACCACGGTCCGGGGTCAGGCCAATGTCGCCCTCACCCCCGGTGACGTGCAGGAAGTCCAGCTCGTCCCGTCGGATCCGCCGGCCGTGCCGGAGGCCGTGCAGGCGGTGCTGGACGCCGACTGGGTGGTGCTCGGCCCGGGGTCGTGGTTCTCCTCGGTGATGCCGCATCTGCTGGTGCCGGAACTGGTGTGCGCGCTGATGGAGACCCGGGCCCGCAAGGTGCTCGCGCTGAACCTCGCGCCGCAGCCCGGCGAGACCGACGGGTTTTCTCCGCAGCGTCACTTGGAGGTTTTGGCCCGACACGCCCCTAAACTCACCATCGACGTGGTGCTGGCCGACGAGGCCGCCGTGCCCGACCGCGACAGCCTCGCCGAGGCCGCCGAGCGGTTGTCCGGCACGGTTGAGCTGGCCGCCGTCGCCGCCCCCGACGGGCCGCGACACGACCCGGAGCTGCTGGCCGCCGCGTACGACCGGATTTTTCGTATGCATGGAAGGATCGGCCCATGGCGATGACGGCAGCGGTGAAGGACGAGATTTCCCGGCTTCCCGTCACCCGGACCTGCTGCCGCAAGGCGGAGGTCTCGGCGATCCTGCGTTTCGCGGGCGGGCTGCACCTGGTGTCCGGCCGCATCGTGATCGAGGCGGAGCTGGACACCGGGATCGCGGCGCGGCGGCTCCGCAAGGACATCCTGGAGATCTTCGGCCACTCCTCGGATCTGGTGGTGATGGCGCCGGGCGGTCTGCGGCGCGGCAGCCGTTACGTCGTGCGGGTGGTCGCCGGCGGCGATCAGCTGGCCCGGCAGACCGGGCTCGTCGACGGCCGGGGGCGCCCCATCCGGGGCCTGCCGCCGCAGGTCGTCTCCGGCGCCACCTGTGACGCCGAGGCGGCCTGGCGTGGCGCCTTCCTCGCCCACGGTTCGCTCACGGAGCCGGGCCGGTCCTCCTCGCTGGAGGTCACCTGCCCCGGTCCCGAGGCGGCCCTGGCGCTCGTCGGCGCCGCCCGCCGGCTCCAGATCTCGGCCAAGGCCAGGGAGGTGCGCAACGTCGACCGGGTCGTGGTCCGCGACGGCGACGCCATCGGTGCCCTCCTGACCCGGCTCGGCGCCCACGAGTCCGTACTCGCCTGGGAGGAGCGCCGGATGCGGCGCGAGGTCCGGGCCACGGCCAACCGCCTCGCCAACTTCGACGACGCGAACCTGCGGCGCTCGGCCCGGGCCGCGGTCGCCGCCGGGGCGCGGGTGCAGCGCGCCCTGGAGATCCTGGGCGACGAGGTGCCCGAGCATCTGGCCGCCGCGGGCCGGCTGCGCATGGACCACAAGCAGGCCTCGCTGGAGGAGCTGGGTTCCCTCGCCGAGCCCCCGCTGACCAAGGACGCCGTCGCGGGCCGTATCCGGCGGCTCCTGGCGATGGCCGACAAGCGCGCCCAGGACCTGGGCATCCCGGGCACCGAGTCCAATCTCACCGAGGACATGGCCGACAACCTGGTCGGCTGAGCAGCCGCCGCTCCGGCCGCCGGTGCGCCCTCGCGGGCACCGGCGGCTTTCTGCCGTCCGGCCATTCTGCCCGGAAAGGATTGACATGACCATGCTGTGACCAGAAGCCTGGCGTCTGCACCGCCGTGACAGACCACTGCAAGGGGGGCTCATGGGACACAGGGCACGATCGATACTCATCGCGGGCGCACTGCTGCTGGGAGGGATCATGGCGGCGCCCGCCACCCCGGCCGGGGCCGCGCCGCAGGCCGACCCGGCCGCGGACGCCGTGAAGGTCTTCGACGCCGACATCACCCGCGCCCAGATACCGCTGCTCCTCGCGGCCGGGCAGGACGGCCAGGAACTCGCCGAGCAGGCCCCCGCCACGGGCACCGCCCACGTCGAGGTCTACCTCACCGACGCCCAGGCCCGCGGCCTGGAGGCCGACGGGGTGGAACTCACCGAGCACACCGTCTCCGCGAAGGCCGAGGCCCGCCTCCAGGCCGCCGGTGACGGCGTGTTCCGTCCCTACAGCGGCGCCGGCGGCCTCCGCGAGGAGATCGTCAAGACCGGGCAGGCGCACCCGCACCTCACCAAGGTCGTCTCCATCGGCAAGACCCTGCTCGGCCAGGACATCCTCGCCGTCAAGCTCACCAAGGGCGCCCGAAGGACCGCGGACGGCGCCAAGCCCTCGGTGCTGTACGTGTCCAACCAGCACGCCCGTGAGTGGATCACGCCCGAGATGACCCGCCGGCTGCTCCACTACTACCTGGACAACTACGGCAAGGACCCGCGCGTCACGAAGATCGTGGACACCACCGAGCTGTGGTTCGTGATCTCCGCCAACCCCGACGGCTACGACTGGACCCACAACCCCGACGGCGACCGGCTCTGGCGCAAGAACCTCCGCGACAACAACGGCGACGGCCTGTACACCAGCGGCGACGGCGTCGACCTCAACCGCAACTTCGCCTACAAGTGGGGCTACGACAACGAGGGTTCGTCCCCCAGCCCGGCCAGTGAGACCTACCGCGGCACGGGCCCGTCCTCCGAGCCCGAGACCCGGGCCCTGGACCGCCTGGAGAAGCGCATCGGCTTCGAGTACGGCATCAACTACCACTCCGCCGCCGAACTGCTCCTGTACGGGGTCGGCTGGCAGGTCGCCACACCCACCCCGGACGACGTGCTCTACCGGTCGCTCGCCGGCACCCCGGGCAACTCCGCGATCCCCGGCTACTACCCGCAGGTCTCCTCCGAGCTCTACACCACCAACGGCGAGGCCGACGGCCACGCCGCCAACGTCAACGGCACGTTGATGTTCACCCCGGAGATGAGCACCTGCCAGACGGCCTCGGCCATCGACCCCACCGACGCGTGGAAGCCCGAGGAGTGCCAGTCCGGCTTCAACTTCCCCGACGACGAGAAGCTGATCCAGGGCGAGTTCGCCAAGAACGTGCCCTTCGCGCTCGCCGTCGCCGAGACCGCGTCCCACCCCGACCGGCCCGTCTCCGTGACCGGCACCCGGGCCCCCGACTTCACCCCGGACGCCTTCACCACCTCCTACGCGCGCGGCGCCGGCCAGGAGGTCGCCGTCACCGTCCGCAAGTCCGTCACCGGCAAGAAACTCGCCTACCGGATCAACGGCGGCCGCGTCCACACCGCCCGCCTCGGCGCCTGGAAGGGCGGCGAGACCTACGGCGGCCACGACAACCTCCGCTTCGACGAGTACCGCGCCGAGGTGCGCGGCGCCCGCACCGGCGACACCGTGAAGGTCTGGTTCACCGGCAGCACCAGAAGCGGCGCGCGCACTTCGAGCGACCCCTTCACCTACACCGTGGCCGCCCGCGCGAAGGCCGCCGTTCTGGTGGTCGCCGAGGAGGGCGCCGGGGCCGGCCACGCCCAGAGTTACGTCGACGCGCTGAAGGCCAACGGCCGTCGCGCCGTGGTCTGGGACGTGGCGACCCAGGGCGCCCCGCACGCGCTCGGCGTGCTCAGCCACTTCACCACCGTCGTCCACTACACCGGCGCCAAGGCACCGGGCGGTGACACCCAGCTCGCGATCCGCGCCTTCCTCAACGAGGGCGGCAAACTGGTCGAGGCCGGGGAACGGGCCGGTGGCTCCGCAGTCGTGGGCCGCGCCTCCACCGACGACTTCAGCCAGTACTACCTCGGCGCCTACGGCCGGGCGTCGTCGGCCGGCGCCACCGGCTTCACCGGCAGCGGGGCCCTGGCCGGGGTCACCGCCGCGCTCGGTGACGCCTCGGACAACCCGCTGGACACCCCCGGGTCGTACACCGTCACCTCCGACTCCCTGCCCGCCGCCGGCTTCCCGCAGTTCGCGAGCGCCAAGGCCGGCTCGTACACCGGGGTGACCAACCCGTACGCCCCGTACGCGGGCCGGTGGATGGCCGCCGCCACCCACACCGACGACTCCTGGAAGCGGCTGAGCCGCACCCTCGACCTCACCGGCGTCGACGCGGCCGACCACCCGCAGTTGCGGCTCGCGCTCAACTGGGACACCGAGCCCGGCTACGACCACGCGGTGCTCGAAGCGCACACCGCGGGCGCCGACGACTGGACGACGCTGCCCGAGGCCGGCGGCGCCACCGGCACCGACGTGCCCAGCGAATGCGAGGCGGGCTTCCTGATCAACGAGCACCCCTTCCTGACGCACTACCTGACGCCGGGGACGGACGGCTGCACCGCCACCGGCACCAGCGGGGCCTGGAACAGCTTCACCGGATCCTCCGGCGGCTGGCAGCAGGTCGCCTTCGACCTGAGTGCCTACGCGGGCACCACGGTCGAGGTGTCGCTGAGTTCGATCACCGACCCCGGCAGCGGCGGACGCGGCGTCTTCGTGGACGACACGCGGCTCGCGGTGGGCGGCACCGACCAGCAGGCCGAGGGCTTCGAGACCTCCCTCGGGGCCTGGACGGTGCCGGGTCCGCCGGCCGGCAGCCCGGCCCCGCTGAGCGACTGGGTCCGTTCCGGCGAACTCTTCACGTCCTACCCGGCGGTCACCACACGTGACACCGTCCTGCTCGGATTCGGGCTGGAACACGTACAGGGCGCCGCGGACCGGGCCGCGTTGATCGGCCGGGCACTGGCGTCGCTGCGCGCCTGAGCGGAGTTGCGGCGGCCCCGGCACCCCGTCGGCACCCGCCGGCGCGGCGGCCCGTACCCCTACCGGGCGGTACGGGTCGCCGCGCCGTTTTCACCGGCCTGCCTGATGTCACCACCGGGTCGCGGGCGAGGTAGGGTCGTCCTTGGTCGGGGACATCCCATAAGTCGCAGCCGGACCATAAAAGGTATTCGGCGAATCAGCGAGGAGATCGGTTCGTGACGATCCGCGTAGGCATCAACGGCTTTGGTCGCATCGGTCGCAACTTCTTCCGTGCCGCCCTGGAGCAGGGTGCGGACATCGAGATCGTGGCTGTCAACGACCTGGGTGACACGGCGACCACCGCGCACCTGCTCAAGTACGACACCATCCTGGGCCGCCTCAAGGCCGAGGTGAGCCACACCGCCGACACCATCACCGTGGACGGCCACACCATCAAGGTGCTCTCCGAGCGCAACCCCGCCGACATCCCGTGGGGCGAGCTGGGCGTCGACATCGTGATCGAGTCGACCGGCATCTTCACCACCGGCGAGGCCGCCGGCAAGCACATCGCGGGCGGTGCCAAGAAGGTCATCATCTCGGCTCCCGCCAAGGGCGAGGACATCACGATCGTGATGGGCGTCAACAACGACAAGTACGACGCCGCGAACCACCACATCATCTCCAACGCCTCCTGCACCACCAACTGTGTGGCGCCGATGGCGAAGGTGCTGCTGGAGAACTTCGGCATCGTCAAGGGCCTGATGACCACGGTCCACGCGTACACCAACGACCAGCGCATCCTGGACTTCCCGCACAGCGACCTGCGCCGTGCCCGTGCCGCCGCCGAGAACATCATCCCGACGACCACCGGTGCCGCCAAGGCCACCGCCCTGGTCATCCCGGAGCTCGCCGGCAAGCTCGACGGCATCGCGATGCGCGTCCCGGTCCCGACCGGCTCGGTCACCGACCTGGTCGTCGAGCTGGAGCGCGAGGTCACCAAGGACGAGGTCAACGCCGCGTTCCAGAAGGCCGCCGAGGGTCAGCTCAAGGGTCTGCTGGACTACACCGAGGACCCGATCGTCTCCTCGGACATCGTCAACTGGCCGGCGTCCTGCACCTTCGACTCGTCCCTGACCATGGTCCAGGGCAAGAGCGTCAAGGTCATCGGCTGGTACGACAACGAGTGGGGTTACTCCAACCGCCTCGTCGACCTGACCACCTTCATCGGCGGCCAGCTCTAAGCAACACGCAGCACGATGCGATGAGGACAGGGTCCGTACGACGCGAGAGTCGTCCGGGCCCTGTCCCATGACCTAGGAGCCATGGATGAAGACGATCGAAGACCTCGTCTCCGAAGGGATCGCCGGCAAGCGGGTGTTCGTCCGCGCCGACCTCAACGTCCCTCTTTCCGGTGACACCATCACCGACGACGGCCGCATCCGCGCCGCCGTGCCGACCATCACCGCGCTGGCCGACGCCGGCGCCCGGGTGATCGTCGCCTCGCACCTGGGCCGCCCCAAGGGCGCGCCCGACGCGCAGTTCTCGCTCGCCCCGGTCGCCAAGCGACTCGGTGAACTCCTGTCCAAGAACGTGGCGTTCGCCACCGACACCGTCGGCGAGAGCGCGCAGACCGCGGTGGCCGCGCTGGTCGACGGCGAGGTCGTCCTGCTGGAGAACCTGCGCTTCAACGCCGGCGAGACCGCCAAGGACGACGCCGCGCGCGGCGCCTTCGCCGACTCCCTCGCGGGCCTGGCGGACGTGTACGTAGGCGACGGCTTCGGCGCCGTGCACCGCCGGCACGCCTCCGTCTACGACCTCCCGGCCCGGCTCCCGCACGCCGCGGGCGGGCTGATCGCCACCGAGGTCGGCGTCCTGAAGAAGCTCACCGAGGACGTGTCGCGCCCGTACGTGGTGGTGCTCGGCGGCTCGAAGGTCTCCGACAAGCTCGGCGTGATCGACCACCTGCTGGGCAAGGCCGACCGGATCCTGATCGGCGGCGGCATGATGTTCACCTTCCTCAAGGCCCAGGGCCACGAGGTCGGCGGCAGCCTGCTGCAGGAGGACCAGCTCCCGGCCGTCACCGAGTACCTGGAGCGGGCGAAGAAGCTGGGCGTGGAGTTCGTGCTCCCCGTCGACGTGGTCGCCACCGACGCCTTCCCCGACCTGAAGAACCCGGTCGGGACGCACCCGGTCACGGTCTCCGCCGACGCGTTCCCCGGCGAGCTGATGGGCCTGGACATCGGTCCGGAGTCCCGCAAGCTGTTCGCCGCCAAGCTCGCCGACGCCGCCACCGTCTTCTGGAACGGCCCGATGGGAGTCTTCGAGCACCCCGACTACGCCGAAGGCACCCGCGCGGTCGCCCAGGCGCTGATCGACATCTCCCTGCCTTCGGCGGGGGGACCCCCAGCCTTCACCGTGGTGGGCGGCGGCGACTCCGCCGCGGCCGTGCGCATCCTCGGCTTCGACGAGAAGGCCTTCGGCCACATCTCGACCGGTGGCGGCGCCAGTCTCGAATACCTGGAGGGCAAGACCCTCCCCGGCCTCGCCGCACTGGAGGACTGAAGCATGACCCGTACGCCGCTCATGGCGGGCAACTGGAAGATGAACCTCAACCACCTCGAGGCCATCGCCCACACCCAGAAGCTCGCCTTCGCCCTCACCGACAAGGACTACGACGCCGTCGAGGTCGCCGTCCTGCCGCCCTACACCGACCTGCGGTCGGTGCAGACGCTGGTCGACGGCGACAAGCTCAAGATCAAGTACGGCGCACAGGACCTGTCCGCCCACGACTCCGGCGCGTACACCGGCGAGATCTCCGGCTCCATGCTCGCCAAGCTCAAGTGCAGCTATGTCGCCATCGGCCACTCCGAGCGCCGCCAGTACCACGGCGAGGACGAGCCGCTGATCAACGCCAAGGTCAAGGCCGCGTACAAGCACGGCCTCACCCCGATCCTGTGCGTCGGCGAGGGCCTGGACGTCCGCAAGGCGGGCAACCAGGTCGCGCACACCCTCGCGCAGCTCGACGGCGCCCTGAAGGACATCCCGGCCGAGCAGGCCGAGTCGATCGTCGTCGCCTACGAGCCCGTGTGGGCCATCGGCACCGGCGAGGTCGCCACGCCCGAGGACGCCCAGGAGGTCTGCGGGGCGATCCGTGTCCGGCTGGCCGAGCTCTACAGCCAGGAGCTTGCCGACGCGGTCCGCATCCAGTACGGCGGCTCGGTCAAGGCCGGCAACGTCGCGGCGATCATGGCGCAGCCCGATGTCGACGGCGCCCTCGTCGGCGGGGCGGCGCTGGACGCGGAGGAATTCGTCAAGATCGTCCGCTTCCGCGACCAGTAGGGGCGGACGGCGCTCCTTTCGCGACACGCCCCAGTACCCTCACCCCCTGTGGGACAAGTAGGCTGTCGGGGCCGGACCACTGTCCGGCCCCGCGGCCTCATGCCGTCGTCCGTCTGTCACCGAGAGAGTTGGTCCAGCTGTGGTACTCGGGTTCTCCATCGCCCTCATCGTCTTCAGCCTGCTGCTTCTGCTGCTGGTCCTGATGCACAAGGGGAAGGGCGGCGGCCTGTCCGACATGTTCGGCGGCGGCATGCAGTCCTCGGTCGGCGGTTCCTCGGTGGCCGAGCGTAACCTCGACCGGATCACCGTGGCGCTCGGTCTGCTCTGGTTCACCTGCATCGTCGTCCTCGGTCTGCTGCTGAAGTTCAAGAACCACTGACCGGTGTTCCCGAGGCCCGTGACGCCTCCGACTCCTGTGCGTTGAGGGAGAACTGACGCCTCGTCGCCGACGCGGCTTATCATGGAACCGCGTCCTCGGGGGCCGGGTCGACGCCCAGCCGCTGGACGGGGCGTAAGGTCTCCGTAAACTGGGCGACCTCGCAGCACCATCACGCAGGGAGTTACGACCGTGGCAAGTGGCAACGCGATCCGTGGCAGTCGGGTCGGAGCGGGGCCGATGGGAGAGGCAGAGCGCGGCGAGTCCGCGCCGCGCCTTCGCATCTCCTTCTGGTGTTCGAACGGGCACGAGACCCAGCCGAGTTTCGCCAGTGACGCGCAGATCCCGGAAACCTGGGACTGCCCGCGCTGCGGCTTCCCGGCCGGGCAGGACGAGGAGAACCCGCCGGCACCGCCGCGCACCGAGCCGTACAAGACCCATCTGGCCTATGTGCGCGAGCGGCGCAGCGCGGCCGACGGCGAGGCGATCCTCGCCGAGGCGCTGGCCAAGCTGCGCGGCGAGATCTGACCGCGCCAGGCGGGCGGACACCCCCGGGAGAGCCTCCCGGGGGCATTCCTGTGTGTGCCGTCGCGTCCGCGCCGCCCTGCGCGGGGCGTGACCGCGTCGTATGCTCGCAGTTGTGGCTGGTGATCACCGGCCGCTGGTGATCGGCATCGACGCCGGCGGCACCCGTACGCGGGCATACCTCGCGGATGACGACGGCGCCGTGCTCGGCGAGGGCGCCGGCGGGCCCGGCAATGCGATCAGCGTGCCCCGGGCGGAGCTCACCCGGCACCTGGTGGCGGCGATCCGGGCGGCCGCCCCGGAAGCGGAGCAGCGGGCCGCCGTACGGGCCGTCGTGGGCGGCTTCGCGGGCGGCGCCTCCGACGCGGGACCCGACGCCGGATACGAGCTGGCCATCTCCTGCCTGGACGAGGCCCTCACCGCCAACGGCATCGCCGCCCGCTCCATCGAGGTCCTGGGCGACATGGAGATCGCCTTCGCCGCCGCCGAGGGCACCCCTTCCGACGGCCTGGTCCTCGTCGCCGGCACCGGCGCCGTCGCCGCCCGTATCGAGGACCGCCGCCGGCTCCACCTGGCCGACGGCAACGGCTGGCTCCTCGGAGACGGCGGCAGCGGCTTCTGGATCGGCCGCGAGGTACTGCGCTGCGCCCTGCGGGCCCTGGACGGACGCGGGCCCTGGACCTCCCTCGTCGAGGCGGTCCTGGCGCACTACACCGGCACCCCGGGCGGCCCGTACCTCGCCCAGGAACGGCCCGGCCGGCACGAGTGCGAGCTGCTGCGGCACCGCCTGCTCCCCTTCGCCTACGCCGAGCCCCCGGTGCGGCTCGCCCGGCTCAGCCCGCTCGCGGTGAGCGCCGAGACCGACGGCGACGAGGTGGCCACAGCCCTGCTGGACGACGCCGCCGACGAACTCGCCGCCACCGTCGCCGCCCTCGAACCGCTCGACGGGGAGCCGCTGGTGGCCGCCGGCGGCCTGCTCGGCCCGCACGGCCCGCTGCTCGGCCGGGTGGTGGCCCGCGCCGAGGAACTGGACCTGCGGGTACTGCCCGTACACCACGGCGGCGCCGGTGCGGTGGCTTTGGCCCGGCTGCGACTCGTCGGCGCGTAATCAACTAGTTTGGTCCCGCAGCGAGGACGAGGAGAAAGTGGACTGATGTCCGACACCAACGCGCAGAACCCGAGCCGGATCCGACTCGACCAGCGGCCGGAGTGGCACGCGCTCGCCAAGCACCGGGAAGAACTCGGGGAGACGCACCTGCGGGAGCTCTTCGCGGCAGACCCGGGACGCGCCGAGCGCTACACCCTCCAGGTCGGCGACCTCCACCTGGACTACTCCAAGCACCTGGTGACCGACGAGACCCTGAGCCTGCTGCGCGAACTCGCCGCCGCGGCCGGGGTCGAGGAGCTGCGCGACGCGATGTTCCGCGGCGAACGGATCAATGTCACCGAGGACCGCGCCGTGCTGCACACGGCCCTGCGCGCGCCGCGTTCGGCCGTCATCGCCGTCGACGGCCATGATGTCGTACCCGCCGTGCATCATGTGCTCACCAAGATGGGGGTCTTCGCCGACAAGATCCGCTCCGGCGAGTGGCGCGGCCACACCGGCAAGCGCATCAAGAACATCGTCAACATCGGCATCGGCGGCTCCGACCTGGGCCCCGCGATGGCCTACGAGGTGCTGCGCCCGTACGCCGCCCGCGAGCTGACGTTCCGTTTCGTCTCCAACGTCGACGGCGCGGACCTGCACGAGGCCGTACGCGACCTGGACCCGGCCGAGACGCTGTTCATCATCGCCTCCAAGACCTTCACCACCATCGAGACCATCACCAACGCCACCTCGGCGCGCGGCTGGCTGCTCGACGGCCTGGGCGCCGGCGACGAGGCGGTGGCCAAGCACTTCGTGGCCCTGTCCACCAACGCCGAGAAGGTCACCGGGTTCGGCATCGACGTGGACAACATGTTCGAGTTCTGGGACTGGGTCGGCGGCCGCTACTCCTACGACTCCGCCATCGGGCTCTCCCTGATGGTCGCCATCGGCAACGACTCCTTCCGCGAGATGCTGGCCGGCTTCCACCTCGTCGACGAGCACTTCCGCACCGCCCCGGCCGCGGAGAACGTCCCGCTGCTGCTCGGGCTGCTGGGCATCTGGTACGGCAACTTCCGCGACGCCCAGTCGCACGCCGTGCTGCCGTACAGCCACTACCTCGCCAAGTTCACGGCCTACCTGCAGCAGCTCGACATGGAGTCCAACGGCAAGTACGTGGACCGCCAGGGCAAGGCGGTGACGTGGCAGACCGGCCCGGTCGTGTGGGGCACCCCCGGCACCAACGGCCAGCACGCCTACTACCAGCTGCTGCACCAGGGCACCAAGCTCATCCCGGCGGACTTCATCGGCTTCGCCGAGCCGGTCCGCGAGCTCGGCCCGCTGCGCGACCACCACGACCTGCTGATGGCCAACTTCTTCGCCCAGACGCAGGCCCTGGCCTTCGGCAGGAGCAGCGAGGAGGTGCGGGCCGAGGGCGTCGCCGAGGAGCAGATCCCGCACCGTACGTTCCCCGGCAACCACCCGACGACCACGATCCTCGCGACGGAGCTCTCGCCGTCCGTGCTCGGCCAGCTGGTGGCCCTCTACGAGCACAAGGTCTTCGTCCAGGGCGCAGTCTGGGACATCGACTCCTTCGACCAGTGGGGTGTCGAGCTCGGCAAGGTCCTCGCCAAGCGGGTCGAACCCGCGCTGACCGAGGGCGCGGAGGTGGCCGGCCTGGACGCCTCCACGAAGGCACTGGTCGCCAAGTACCGGTCGCTGCGCGGTCGTTGACCGTCGCGGAACAGCGGTCAGGGGCCCGGCGGTGACGCCGGGCCCCGTCGTCATCAGGACGTCGCGGAGAGCAGACAGAGGGTGACGGTCGCAACCCCGATGCCGCGAACGGCGATCAGGGTCATCCCCAGGCGCCGCGGGAACCGGCGCCCGCTCCCGCACAGCCGCCACGTGGCCGCCACGGAGACGGTCAGCGTGCCGAGAACCAGCAGGCCCGTGGGCACCACGTAGAGCTGGTTCCGCACGCCCCAGAGCAGATACCCCCACCACAGGAGTGACGCGGTGGTCAACAGCGCCTTGACCGAGACGGCGATCCGGCCTTCGGAGTGCGACAGAAGCTCTGTGGTGGGCTGCCGCATGCGGAGCTCTCCCGGGATCGGTCGGGGTGCGAGGACGGTGACGCCGCCCGCCCGCCGCCGTGGAGAACGGCGGCGGGCGGGACAGTGCGGGCGGGACAGTGCGGGCGGGACAGTGCGGGCGGGTGCGGCCGTCAGGCCGTACGCGGCGGTCGCAGCTCCGGGGGGAGCTTGGCCGAGGCGGGCCCGTCGATGAGCCAGAGCGTACGGCTGCGGCCGTACGCGCCCGCCGCGGGGGCCTGGAGCTCGCCGGGGCCGGAGAGGGCGATGGCGACGGCACCGGCCTTGTCCTCGCCGGCGGCCAGCAGCCAGACCTCGCGGGCGGCACGGATCGCCGGGAGGGTCAGCGAGATCCGGGTGGGCGGCGGCTTGGGGGCGCCGTGGACGCCGACGACGGTGCGTTCGGTCTCACGGACGCCGGGGTGGCCGGGGAAGAGCGAGGCGATGTGCGTGTCCGGGCCGACGCCCAGCATGAGGACGTCGAAGGCCGGCACATGGCCCCGGTCCTCGGCGGCGGCGGCCCGCGCCAGCTCCTGCGCGTAGGCGGCGGCCGCCGCGTCCGCGTCTCCGCCGTACGGGCCGTCGGAGGCGGGCATGGCGTGCACCCGGGCCGCGGTGACCGGAACGGAGTCCAGCAGGGCCTCACGGGCCTGGGTGACATTGCGCTCGGGGTCACCGTCGGGGAGGAAGCGCTCGTCGCCCCACCACAGGTCGAGCCGCGCCCAGTCGACGGCGTCCCGGGCCGGGGACTCCGCGAGGGCGGCCAGCAGCGCGTTGCCGTTGCGGCCGCCGGTGAGGACCACCGACGCGGAGCCGCGGGCGGCCTGGGCGTCCACGACCTTGGTGATCAGCCGGGCCGCCGCGGCCCTGGCCATCAGCTCCTTGTCGCGGTGGATGACGACCTGCGGCACGCTCACGTCGATACCGCCTTCTCCTGCGGCTCCTTCGGCTTCTGCGGCTCCCTCGGCTCCTTCGCTTCCTTCGGCGGGCCGGGCTTCGGGGCGGCGCCGACCACGGCCGGCTCCGGATGCGACAGCCGCTTGACGCCGAACTTCACCGCCGCCGCGTACGCCTCGTCCGGGTCCAGCCGGCGCAGCTCCTCCGTGATCAGCTCGGCCGTGCCGCGCCGCTGGAGCGCGACGTGCCGGTCCGGCTGGCCAGGCATCGCCAGCTCGGCGACCGAGCCGTTGGGGCGGTCCAGGCTGATCTCGCCGTCCGTCGTGCGCAGCCGTACGGCGGTGATGCCGGGGCCGTCCGAGACCCGCCGCTCCACCGGCACGCCGAGGCGCTCGGCGAGCCACAGCCCCAGCAGTTCCGTACTGGGGTTGTACGCCTCGCCCTCGACGACGGCGCCGGTCAGGGCGGCGTGCTTCTGGTCCAGGGCGGCCGCCAGCACGCTGCGCCAGGGGGTGATGCGGGTCCAGGCGAGGTCGGTGTCGCCGGGGGTGTAGGTGTCGGCGCGCAGGGTCAGCGAGGCCACCGGGTCCTCGGCCGCCGCCGCGTCGGTGATGCGGCGGGCGGCGAGCCGGCCCAGCAGGTCCTCGGCGGGGTTGAGCGGGGCCGTCTCCGGCCACCACACCACGACGGGAGCGTCCGGCAGCAGCAGCGGCAGCACCACGCTCTGGGCGTGGTTGGCGAGTTCGCCGTGCATGCGCAGCAGGACGGTCTCGCCGGTGCCGGTCTCGCCGCCCACCCGTACCTCGGCGTCCAGGCGGGCCGTGCGGCGGTCGCGCGGCGACCGGCCGGGGCGCTTGATGACGACCAGGATCCGCGAGGGGTGTTCCTTGGAAGCGTCGTTCGCGGACTTCAGGGCGTCGTAGTGGTTGCCCTCGTCGGTGACGATGACCAGGGTCAGCACCATGCCGACCGCCGGACTCCCCGAAGCCCGGCGGGCCTTGATCAGCGCCGAGTTGATCTTGCTCGATGTGGTCTCGGTCAGGTCGATGTTCATGGCCGGCGCCAGCTCCTGCCGTCTCGTGCGAGCATCTCGTCCGCCGCCTTCGGGCCCCAGGTCCCGGCCGTGTACTGCTCCGGCCGCCCGTGGGTGTCCCAGTGCTCCTCGATCGGGTCGAGGATCTTCCAGGACTCCTCCACCTCCTGGTGACGGGGGAAGAGGTTCGAGTCCCCGAGGAGTACGTCCAGGATCAGCCGCTCGTAGGCCTCCGGGCTGGACTCGGTGAAGGACTCGCCGTACGCGAAGTCCATGGTCACGTCCCGGATCTCCATCGAGGTGCCCGGCACCTTGGAGCCGAACCGGATGGTGATGCCCTCGTCCGGCTGGACCCGGATGACCAGGGCGTTCTGCCCGAGCTCCTGGGTGTCGGTGGTGTCGAAGGGGGAGTGCGGGGCGCGCTGGAAGACCACCGCGATCTCGGTGACCCGGCGGCCGAGCCGCTTGCCGGTCCGCAGGTAGAACGGCACCCCGGCCCAACGGCGGTTGTCGATCTCCAGCTTGACGGCGGCGTAGGTGTCGGTCTTGGACTGGGGGTTGATGCCGTCCTCCTCCAGATACCCGAGCACCTCCTCGCCGCCCTGCCAGCCGTGCGCGTACTGGCCGCGCACCGTGTGCAGGCCCAGGTCGTCCGGGAGCTTGACCGCCCGCAGCACCTTGAGCTTCTCCGTGACCAGCGAGTCGGCGTCGAAGGAGGCGGGCTCCTCCATCGCGGTCAGCGCCAGCAGTTGGAGCAGGTGGTTCTGGATGACGTCACGGGCCGAGCCGATGCCGTCGTAGTAGCCCGCGCGACCGCCGATGCCGATGTCCTCGGCCATGGTGATCTGGACATGGTCGACGTACGACCGGTTCCACAGCGGCTCGAACATCGTGTTGGCGAACCGCAGCGCCATGATGTTCTGGACCGTCTCCTTGCCCAGGTAGTGGTCGATCCGGAAGACGTTGCGGGACCGGAAGACATGGTGGATGACCTGGTTGAGGTCCTCCGCGCTCTCCAGGTCGTGGCCGAAGGGCTTTTCGATGACGGCCCGTCGCCAGGCGTCGCCGGGGCCCTCGTTGAGGTCGTGCTTCTTCAGCTGCTCGACGACCTTGGGGAAGAACTTGGGCGGCACGGAGAGGTAGAAGGCGAAGTTGCCGCCGGTGCCCCGTGCCTTGTCGAGCTCGTTGATGGTGGCCTTGAGCTTCTCGAAGGCCTGGTCGTCGTCGAAGTCACCGGGGACGAAGCGCATGCCCTCGGAGAGCTGCTGCCAGACCTCCTCGCGGAAGGGGGTCCGGGAGTGTTCCTTGACGGAGTCGTGCACGACCTGTGCGAAGTCCTCGTCCGCCCAGTCCCGGCGGGCGTAGCCGACGAGCGAGAAACCCGGCGGCAGCAGGCCGCGGTTGGCCAGGTCGTAGACGGCCGGCATCAGCTTCTTGCGGGAGAGGTCACCCGTGACGCCGAAGATGACCAGGCCCGACGGCCCCGCGATACGCGGGAGCCGTCGGTCCTGGGCGTCACGCAGCGGATTTTCGCTGCTCAACGTCCTTACGCCTCCTTCGGGGCGAGCCGCTTGAGCTCGGCCGCGGTGGAGTCCAGCAGCTCGTTCCAGGCCTGCTCGAACTTGGCCACGCCCTCGTCCTCCAGGAGCTGGACGACGTCGTCGTACGAGATGCCGGCGGCGGCCAGCGCGTCGAGGTCGGCCTGCGCCTGGGCGTAGGTGCCGCGAATGGTGTCGCCGGTCACCTCGCCGTGGTCGGCGGTGGCCTCCAGGGTGGCCTCCGGCATGGTGTTGACGGTGCCGGGGGCGACCAGCTCGGTCACGTACAGCGTGTCCGGGAGGGCCGGGTCCTTGACGCCGGTGGACGCCCACAGGGGACGCTGGCGGTGGGCGCCGGCCTTCTCCAGGGCGGACCAGCGCTCGGAGGAGAAGACCTTCTCGTACGCCTGGTAGGCCAGCCGGGCGTTGGCCAGGGCGGCCTTGCCCTTGAGGGCCTTGGCCTCGTCGCCGCCGGTCTTGTCCAGCCGCTTGTCGATCTCGGTGTCGACCCGGGAGACGAAGAACGACGCGACCGAGCGGATCCGGGACAGGTCCAGACCGGCGGCCTTGGCCTTCTCCAGCCCGGAGACGTACGCCTCCATGACCTCGCGGTAGCGGTCCAGGGAGAAGATCAGCGTCACGTTGACGCTGATGCCCCGGCCGATGACCTCCGCGATGGCCGGCAGGCCGGCCTTGGTCGCCGGGATCTTGATCAGGGTGTTGGGACGGTCCACCAGCCAGGCCAGCTGCTTGGCCTCGGCGACGGTGGCCAGGGTGTTGTGCGCCAGCCGCGGGTCGACCTCGATGGAGACCCGGCCGTCCTGCCCGCCGGAGGCGTCGTAGACCGGGCGCAGCACGTCGGCCGCGTCCCGGACGTCCGCCGTGGTGATCATGCGGATGGCCTCTTCGACCGTCACGCCGCGGGCGGCCAGCTCGGTCAGCTGCTGGTCGTAGCCGTCACCGCCGGAGATGGCCTTCTGGAAGATCGAGGGGTTGGTGGTCACGCCCACGACATGGCTCTGGTCGATCAGTTCCGCGAGGTTGCCGGAGCTGATCCGCTTGCGGGACAGATCGTCGAGCCAGATCGCCACGCCCTCGTCGGAGAGGCGCTTGAGTGCGTCTGTCATTGGAGTTGCATCTCCTCGTAAGTCGTATGCGTCGTACGTCAGCGAGCGGCGGCGACGGAGTCGCGGGCGGCGGCGGCCACGGCCTCGGCGGTCAGCCCGAACTCGCGGTAGAGGACCTTGTAGTCGGCGCTTGCCCCGAAGTGCTCCAGGGACACAATCCGGCCCGCGTCACCGACGAAGCGGTGCCAGGTCAGGCCGATACCGGCCTCGACCGCGACCCGGGCCCTGACGGACGGCGGCAGAACGCTGTCGCGGTAGGCCTGGTCCTGCTCCTCGAACCACTCCACCGACGGGACCGACACCACCCGGGTGGGGATGCCCTCGGCCTGCAGTGCCTCGCGGGCCCCGACGGCCAGCTGGACCTCGGAACCGGTGCCCAGCAGGATGACCTGCGCCGGGCCGCCCTCGGCCTCGAAGAGCACGTAGGCGCCCTTGGCCGCGTCCTCGTTCGCCTCGTACGTCGGTACGTTCTGGCGGGTGAGGGCGAGACCGTGCGGCGCCGGGGCGGTGGCGTGGCGCTTGAGGATCTCGCGCCAGGCGATGGCCGTCTCGTTGGCGTCGGCCGGGCGGACCACGTTCAGCCCGGGGATGGCGCGCAGCGCGGAGAGGTGCTCGACGGGCTGGTGGGTGGGACCGTCCTCGCCCAGGCCGATGGAGTCGTGCGTCCACACGTAGGTGACCGGCAGCTTCATCAGCGCGGCGAGGCGCACGGCGGGGCGCATGTAGTCGGAGAACACCAGGAAGGTGCCGCCGTAGATGCGGGTGTTGCCGTGCAGGGCGATGCCGTTCATGGCCGAGGCCATGGCGTGCTCGCGGATGCCGAAGTGCACCGTGCGGCCGTACGGGCTGGCCTCGGGCAGCGGGTTGTCCGCCGGCAGGAACGACGACGAGGCGTCGATGGTGGTGTTGTTGGAGCCCGCGAGGTCGGCCGAGCCGCCCCACAGCTCCGGCAGCACCGCGCCGACGGCCTGCAGGACCTCACCGGAGGCCTTGCGGGTCGCGACGTCCTTGCCGGCCGGGAACACCGGCAGCGCCTCTTCCCAGCCGGCCGGCAGCTCGCCCGCGGAGATCCGGTCGAACTGCGCGGCCCGCTCGGGCTGCGCGGTACGCCACTCCTCGAACCGCTTGGTCCACGCGGAGTGCGCCTCACGGCCGCGGTCCACGGCCTTGCGGGCGTGCGCCAGCACCTCGTCGGCGACCTCGAAGCTGCGCTCCGGGTCGAAGCCCAGCACCCGCTTGGTGGCGGCGACCTCGTCGTCGCCGAGCGCCGAGCCGTGCGCGGCCTCGGTGTTCTGCGCGTTCGGCGCCGGCCAGGCGATGATGGTGCGGGCGGCGATCAGCGACGGACGGTCGGTGACGGCCTGCGCGGTCCTGAAGGCGGCGTACAGGGCGTGGATGTCGAAGTCGCCCGAGGGGTCCTGCTCGATCCGCTGCACATGCCAGCCGTAGGCCTCGTACCGCTTGAGCACGTCCTCGGAGAACGCGGTGGCGGTGTCGCCCTCGATGGAGATGTGGTTGTCGTCGTACAGGGCGACCAGGTTGCCCAGCTTCTGGTGGCCGGCCAGCGAGGAGGCCTCCGCGGAGATGCCCTCCTCCAGGTCGCCGTCGGAGACGATCGCCCAGATGTTGTGGTCGAAGACCGACTCCCCGGCGGGGGCGTCGGGGTCGAACAGGCCGCGCTCGTAACGGGCTGCCATCGCCATGCCCACGGCGTTGGCGATGCCCTGGCCCAGCGGGCCGGTCGTGGTCTCGATGCCGGTGGTGTGACCGTGCTCGGGGTGACCGGGGGTCAGCGAGCCCCAGGTACGGAAGGCCTTGAGGTCGTCCAGTTCCAGGCCGTAGCCGGAAAGGAACAGCTGCGTGTACAGCGTCAGCGACGTGTGACCGGGCGACAGGACGAAACGGTCGCGGCCCGTCCAGTGCGCGTCGGACGGGTCGTGCTGCATCAACTTCTGAAAGAGCAGGTACGCGGCGGGCGCGAGGCTCATGGCCGTGCCGGGATGGCCGTTTCCGACCTTCTGCACGGAATCCATGGCCAGCACCCGGGCGGTGTCAACGGCCCGCCTGTCCAGATCGGTCCATTCGAGGTCTGCGGTCGTCGGCTCGGTACTCACCCTGGCTCAGGGCTCCTTTCCACATGCTGCTTTTCCCACATGATGGACGCCGGTGACGGGGTGCCTACCGGGCGTTGTCGAGCCTACCCCTGTGGGGGCGTGCACCTATTCGAGCGGTATTGCTCGACGCCTGGGGCAACCAGTCTCCGCGAGTGGACATTCCCGGCGCGGAGCCGGGTACAGGGCCAGCCTGCCCCGCCGGGACTGTCTTCGCCTGTTGAACGCGAACGGCCTGCGCGAGGCGCCCGCGGTGCGGTATGAGGGTCAACACGGGGCACCCCCGGGCGGGCCGGAGTATCCGCTACGTCTACAGTGGCGTGGTACGCGCAAGCGGAGCCGCTTGCTGGACTTTTTGATCAGGGGTGTTCGTGACGGCCGTCGAATCCCGGCCCGCCGGAGCCATCGGGTCGAGCACAGGTCGCAGGCCGTCACACCGGCCCTTCGGTGCCCGTTTGATGGCGTTCGTGGCGCTGACCAAGCCGCGCATCATCGAGTTGCTGCTCATCACCACGGTGCCGGTGATGTTCCTCGCGGCGGACGGGGTGCCGGACCTCTGGCTCGTCGCGGCGACCATGACCGGCGGTTACATGTCGGCCGGCGGCGCGAACGCCCTCAACATGTACATCGACCGCGACATCGACGCCCTCATGCGCCGCACCGAACGGCGTCCCCTGGTCACCGGCATGGTCGCGCCCTGGGAGTGCCTGGTGTTCGGCATCGCGCTGTCGGTGGTCTCGACGGTGTGGTTCGCCGTGCTGGTCAACCCGCTGTCCGCCGCGCTGTCGCTGGCCGCGATCCTCTACTACGTCTTCGTCTACACCCTCGGCCTCAAACGCCGCACCTCCCAGAACATCGTCTGGGGCGGTGTCGCCGGCTGCATGCAGATCCTCATCGGCTGGACCGCCGTGCGCGACGGTCTGGGCTGGGCGCCCTCCGTCCTCTTCCTCGTCCTCTTCTTCTGGACGCCGCCGCACTACTGGCCGCTGTCGATGAAGGTCAAGGACGACTACGCGCGGGTCGGCATCCCCATGCTGCCGGTGGTGGCGGGCAACGTCGTCGTCGGCCGCCAGATCGTGATCTACAGCTGGGTGATGGTGCTGGTCTCGCTGACCCTGTGGTGGCCGCTCGGCGCGGCCGGCTGGTTCTACGGGGCCGCGGCCGTGCTGCTCGGCGGCTTCTGGCTGGTCGAGGCGCACGCGCTGTACGGGCGGGCCAAGGCGGGCGTGGCCGGCGTGCGGCTCAAGGAGATGCGGCTGTTCCACTGGTCCATCACCTACGCGACGCTGCTGTTCGTGGCCGTGGCCGTGGACCCCTTCCTCCGCTGATTACCGGCGGGTAGCATTTCGGTCATGGCAGTCACGGCAGCAGACACCCCAGACACCCCGGGCACCCCGGACACCGAGACCGGCCCGGCCGGCCCCGACGCTCGCGCGCAGCGCCGCAGCGCCCGGCGCGTGGAGCGGCTCGCGAAGCAGGTGGGAGCCTTCGCCAGGAGCCACGGCGGCGCCGCCGAGGCCACGGTGGAGTACATCGGCCAGATCGGCACCCGCATCGTCCTGGTCGGCGAGAACGGCGAGTGGGGCGACCTGGTCGCCCCGACCCACGAGATCGCGCTGCGCGCCGTCGAGCGGGCCGGCGTCACCCTCCACGAGGACTTCGACGGCGACTTCGCGGCGAAGGTCCGCACCGGGCCGTACGAGTGGAAGCGGATGGCCGGTCTGCAGATCGGCGGTCCCGCCAACACCTGACGCCCCACCCGGCCGTTAGGGACCATGGGATGGACAGTGGTCCGTGACGGATGACGGGTGACGGGAGTCGTGGTGCAGGCGCAGACACGTGAGCAGCGACGGATCCTGGCCCGGCAGGAGGCGGCCCGGCTGACCGCCGAGGGCGTCCGGGCGGTCGCGATCAGCTGGGTGGACAACGCGGGCGTCAGCCGCGCCAAGACGGTGCCCACCGGCCGGCTCCCCGAGGCCGCGTCGACCGGGGTCGGCATGTCACCGGTCTTCGACGTCTTCACCTCGGACGACGCGATCACCGCCTCCGCCCATCTCGGCGGCCCCGACGGCGACCTGCGGCTCTTCCCCGACCTGGACCGGCTGACCGTCCTGGCCGCCCGGCCCGGCTGGGCCTGGGCCCCGGCCGACCGCTTCCGGCAGGACGGCGAGCCGCACCCCGCCTGCCAGCGGCAGTTCGCCCGCCGGATGGCCGAACGGGCCGCCGAGCGGGGCCTGGACCTGCGGATGGGCTTCGAGACCGAATGGATCGTCGATCCCCCCGGCGAGGGGCCCGCCTACGGGCTCACCCGGCTCACCGAGCGCTCCGACTACCTGCGCGACCTGTACGACGCCCTGGCCGCCCAGGGCGTGGAGGTCCACCAGATCCACGCCGAGTACGCCCCCGGGCAGTTCGAGGTCTCCACCGCGCCGGCCGACCCGGTCGGCGCCGCCGACGACGCCGTACTGGTCCGCGAGACCGTACGGGCGGTGAGCCTGCGGCACGGCCTGCGGGCCTCGTTCGCGCCCAGCTTCACCGCCGGGCAGGTCGGAAACGGCTGCCACCTGCACGTCAGCGCCGCCGGGCTGCTCTCCGGCGGCCCCGGACCCTACGGCATGACCGCCGCCGGCGAGGCCTTCCTCGCCGGACTGCTCGCGACCCTGCCCGCCCTGCTGGCGGTCGGCGCGCCCAGCCCCGCGAGTTATCTGCGGCTGGAGCCGTCCCGCTGGGCGGGCGTCTTCCGCTGCTGGGGGCTGGAGAACCGGGAGGCGGCGCTGCGGTTCGTGGCGGGGTCCGCCGCCGCCGACGGCGACGACGCCAACGCGGAGCTGAAGTGCTTCGACGCCGCCGCCAACCCCTACCTGCTGGTCGGCACGGTGATCGCGGCCGGGCTGGCCGGCACCGGGAAGCTGCCCGGGCCCGTCACCGGGGACCCGGCGCTGGGCCCGGCCGGGCCCGAGCGCCTGCCCACGTCCCTGAGCGAGGCGGCCGACCGCTTCGAGGCCGACCCGGTGCTGCGCGAGGCCCTCGGCGACGTCCTGCACGGCGCGGTGCTCGCGGTACGCCGCGCGGAGGCAGAACGGTTCGCCGGCAGCGAGCCGCAGCAGATCGCCGAGGCCACCCGGTGGCGCTGGTGAGCCGGCACGGCGGCCCGTGCCCGGGGTCGCCGGGTACCGCGTCCTGCGGTGGCCGCCGGTTTCCCCCCGGAGGGGGTACTCGCCGAGGCCGGGGAAGTTCCCCCGGAAGGGGGACCCCCGGTGGACCGCACGGGCGGAGGGGGCCGTACCGCCCATGATCGAGATCCCCCCGCTGGTGGACCACCACTGCCACGGGGTCGTGCGCGGCGAACTCGGCCTCGGGTCGTTCGAGCCGTACCTGACCGAGTCCGCCGCCCCCGCCGCCCCGGGGACGACGTTCTTCGACACCCAGGCGGGCTTCGCCGTACGCCGCTGGTGCCCGCCGCTGCTCGGGCTGGAGGCCCACGCACCGCCCGCCCGGTACCTGGCCCGGCGCCGGGAGCTCGGGGCGTACGAGGCGACCCGCCGGCTGCTGCGGGCGACCGGCATCGCCACCTACCTGGTGGACACCGGACTGCCGGGAGACCTGACCGGCCCCGGGGAGCTGGCCGGCGCGGCCGGGGCCGGCGCCCACGAGATCGTGAGGCTGGAGACACTGGCCGAGCGGGTCGCCGCCGCCACCGGCACCGTCGGCGGACTCGTCACCGGGCTCGCCGAGGCCGTGCACACCGCCGCCGGGAACGCCGCCGGGTTCAAGTCGGTCGCCGCCTACCGCCACGGCCTGGCGCTGGCCCCCGAACCGCCGTCCCCCGGCGAGGTACGGCGGGCCGCCGGACGGTGGCTGGACGCGGGCCCGCCCGGCGGACGGCTCACCGACCCCGTACTCATCCGGCACCTGCTGTGGACCGCCGTGGCCACCGGGCTGCCGCTCCAGCTGCACACCGGCTTCGGCGACCCCGACCTGCGCCTGGACCACGCCGACCCGGCGCTGCTCACCGACTTCGTGCGCGCCACCGCGGGCCTGGGCACCGATCTCGTTCTCCTGCACGGCTACCCGTACCACCGGCAGGCGGCCTACCTGGCCCATGTCTTCCCGCACGTCCACGCCGACGTGGGACTCGCCCTCACCCACACCGGGGCCCGCGCCCCCGCCGTCCTCGCCGAGTTCCTGGAACTCGCGCCCTTCGGCAAGCTGCTGTTCTCCACGGACGCCTACGGGCTGCCCGAGCTGTACGTGGCCGGCGCCGAACTGTTCCGTGACGCGGTACGGCGGCTGCTGGGCGGCTGGGTCGCCGACGGGGCATGGTCGGCGGGCGACGCGCGGCGGGTGGCCGCGATGCTCGCGGCCGGCAACGCGCGCCGGGTCTACCGGCTGGAGTGAACCCCGGCCGCCGGAGCCGGGTCCGTCGCCGCAGCCGAGTCCGCAGCCGAGTCCGCAGCCGAGTCCGCAGCCGAGTCCGCAGCCGAGTCCGCCGCCGGGGCGGGAACCGTCCCCTCGGCCGGGGCGGACGGCCGCTCGCGCAGGCTGAGCAGCACCCGCAGCACCGCGATCCAGATCAGCGTCGAGCCCAGCATGTGCAGACCCACCAGCAGCTCGGGCAGGCCCGTCGCGTACTGGACGTAACCGATGACGCCCTGCGCGAGCAGCACCGCCAGCAGCTCGGCGGCCCGACGGCGGGGCCCGGCGGGGGCGTCCACGGCGCGCAGCACGAACCACAGGGCCAGAGCCAGCGCGCACACCACCCAGGCGAGGTCGGCGTGGAGCTGGGCGACGCCCTCCCAGTCGATGCCGACCCTCGGGACGTCGCTGTGGTCGCCCGCGTGCGGCCCGGCGCCGGTCACCAGGGTGCCGACCGCGATCAGCGCCAGCGAAGCCCCGGTCAGCACCCAGGCGAGCTGCCGCACCGGCTTGCCGGTCAGCGGGCGCGGGGCGCCGTCACCCTCGGACACCCGCTGCCAGGTCAGCAGGGCGACCGTGATCAGCGCGGTGGACAGCAGGAAGTGCGCGGCGACGACATAGGGGTTGAGGTGGGTCAGCACCGTGACGCCGCCCCACACCGCGTTGCTCATCACGACCCAGAACTGCGCCCAGCTCAGCCGGGTCAGACCGCGCCGCCACGGCTTCGCCGAGCGCGCCGCGACGATCGCCCAGCCGACGGCCGCGCACAGCACGTACGTCAGCATGCGGTTGGTGAACTCGACGGCACCGTGGAAGCCCATCGCGCTCGTCGTGGTCAGGCTGTCCGAGGTGCACTTGGGCCAGGTCGGGCAGCCGAGGCCGGACGCGGTCAGCCGGACGGCGCCGCCGGTCACCACGATCACCACGCTCATCACGAGCGCGGCCATGGCGGCCCGCCGCACGGTCACCGGGGACGGCGTCCAGCGTCGGGCGATGGCGGCGAGGAGGTTCGGATTCGGCACCCGACCATCGTAGGCGCCCTCTTGTGCAATCCTTCACGAGGGGGTATTCGGGAGTAACGGGCTTTCGAGCCGCTGGGGGGATCATGACCGATCACGGAGCCGCCAACCACCTCAACCGCAGACGGCTGCTCTACGGAGGTGCCGCGGCCGCCCTGACCGGCACCGGCGCCGCCGTCTTCGTCGCCGCCGACTCACCGGCCGCGCCCGCGGTGAAGGAACCGGCCACCACCGGCCACCCCGGGGTCGTCGACGTCGTCGCCGACTTCGGCGCCAAGGGCGACGGCACCACCGACGACAGCCAGGCCTTCGCCGACGCCTACGCGTACGCCGTCTCCCGCCTGGACGACCACACCGGCCGCACCGTCATCGACATCCCGCCCGGCCGGTTCCTGATCACCCGCCCCGGCGCCCTGCTCAACGGCGACGACCCCGACAACGCCGCCAACGGCCTGCGCTTCCGGGGCGCCGGCCTGCGGATCAGCGAGATCGTCTTCGCACCGGAGACCGCCGCGGACGCCTACCTCTGCAACAACAACGACATGTGGCAGAACCTCGCCTTCGAGGGGCTGCGCTTCACCTCCGGCACGCCCGGCGCGTCGTTCTTCCTGTCCTACTCCACCGGCGGCGCCGCCAACTACCGCTTCACCGACTGCGAGTGGATGGGGGAGTGGGAGTACGGCCTCGCCCTGGACGGCAGCAACACCAACTCCGAGATGCGCTGGGAGTCCTGCCGGGTCGGCGGCTCGTACCGCAAGGCGTTCCTCTACTCGGGCCTGTCCAAGCGCTCCCAGGACCCCGAGCAGCAGGACCAGTTCCTCAACTACTGGTTCAACGACATGACCGTCCACTACGAGTGGGGCAACTTCCTGGAGTTCCCCTACGGCGGCTCCGTCAACTGCCGCGGCGGCAGCTACATCGTCACCGGCCGCCGCACCCGGGAGCACCCCGACTACGGCTACGAGAGCGCCTTCTTCCGCTTCCCCCGCGCCGAGCACTTCAGCAGCGTCCAGCGCTTCCACGCCGAGGACATCCGCTTCGAACTGCGCGACCCCGACGTCGTCGTCATCGACTGCGCCTGGAACAGCGGCACCGTCCACTTCAACGACTGCGACGACACCGCCAACGCCTTCAAGTCCTTCGCCCCCGCCCTCAAGGCGCACCGCTACGACCTCGGCACCCGCGGCCCCCTCGTCCGCTACGACTCCTGCCAGCTCACCGGCGCCCACCGCTTCCGCACCGACGGCACCGCGACGCTGCCGCGCGTCGTCCGCTACGACATGTGCCTGCTGGCCAGCCACAACGAGGACGGCGGCTTCCTGGCCGTCGACGCCGGCCAGGACACCGGCTTCGCCCGTTTCACCGACTGCGTCACTCCCACCTGAACCAGCGCGCCGCCGCGCCCAGGCCCAGCACGGCCCACACCGCCAGGATCGCCAGGTCGTCCCACGGCATGCCGGCGCCGTGCTGGAGCACGTCCCGCAGGCCGCCCGACAGGGCCGAGACCGGCAGCAGTTCCAGCACCGAGCGCAGGCCCGCCGGGAACCTGTCCAGCGGGACGATCACGCCGCCGCCCACCAGCAGCAGCAGGAACACCAGGTTGGCGGCGGCCAGGGTGGCCTCGGCCCGGAGCGTCCCGGCCATCAGCAGACCCAGGCCGGAGAAGGCGGCCGTGCCCAGCAGCAGGAGCAGCAGCACCGCGGCCGGGTTGCCGTGCGGGGACCAGCCCAGCGCGAACGCGATCACCGTCAGCAGCACGACCTGCAGCGACTCGGTGACCAGCACCGAACCGGTCTTGGCGGTCATCAGCGCCCACCGGGGCATCGGCGACGCCCCGAGCCGCTTGAGGACCCCGTAGCGCCGCTCGAAGCCGGTGGCGATGGCCTGGCCGGTGAAGGCCGTCGACACCACGGCCAGCGCCAGGATGCCGGGGGCGAGGAAGTCCACCGCCGCGCCCGCGCCGGTGTCGATGATGTCGACGGTGCCGAAGAGCAGCAGGAGCAGGCCGGGGATGACCACGGTCAGCAGCAGCTGCTCACCGTTGCGCAGCAGCATGCGGGTCTCCAGGGCCGTCTGCGCGCCGATCATGCGGGGCAGCGGGGCGGCGCCCGGCTCCGGGGCGAAGGTGGTCATCAGCGCAGCTCCTTGCCGGTCAGCTCCAGGAATACGTCTTCGAGCGTGCGCCGCTCGACCGCGAGCCGGTCCGGCATCACGCCGTGCTGGGCGCACCAGGAGGTCACCGTCGCCAGCAGCTGCGGATCGACCTTGCCCTCGATGCGGTAGCTGCCGGGGGTGAGCTCGGCGGCGGCGGAGTCGGCGGGCAGCGCGTTGAGCAGCGAGGCCAGGTCGAGACCGGGGCGCCCGGAGAAGCGCAGGGTGTTCTCGGCGCCGCCCCGGCACAGCTCGTCCGGGGTGCCGCGCGCTATGACCCGGCCGGCGTCGATGACGGCGACCTGGTCGGCGAGCTGCTCCGCCTCGTCCATGAAGTGCGTGGTCAGTACGACCGTGACCCCGTCGGCGCGCAGCTCGCGCACCAGCTCCCAGGTGGCCCGGCGGGCCTGCGGGTCCAGGCCCGCGGTCGGCTCGTCCAGGAACACCAGCTCCGGCCGCCCGACCACCGCCATGGCCAGCGCCAGCCGCTGCTGCTGGCCGCCGGAGAGCCGCCGGTAGGGCGTCCGGCCGCAGGAGCCGAGGCCGAGGCGTTCGATCAGCAGGTCCGGGTCGACGGGGTGGGCGTACAGGCCGGCGGTGTGCCGCAGCATCTCCTCGGCCCGCGCGCCGGGGTAGACGCCACCCGACTGGAGCATCACCCCGATCCGGGGGCGCAGCGCGGCGTTCTGCGTGACCGGGTCCAGCCCGAGCACCCGCACACTGCCGGCGTCGGGCCGCCGGTACCCCTCGCAGGTCTCGACGGTCGTCGTCTTCCCGGCCCCGTTCGGCCCGAGCACCGCCGTGACCGTCCCCCGCCCGACGGCGAGGTCGAGCCCGTTCACCGCCGTCTTGGCCCCGTACCGTTTGACCAGTCCGTCCACTTCGACCGCGGGCTCGTTTCCCATGACGGGCAGTCTACGAACCCGCCCGGCACCCGCCGCGCCGAGGGCCCGGTCCCGGGTCCGGCGGACGGAGTCCGGCGCAGCCGGGCGATGCCCGGGAGGCCCCCCGGCCGAGCGGTGCGAGTCCGGCGTCGGGGATTGGGACCGCGGGCTCGTCTCCCATGACGGGCAGTCTGCGAACCCGCCCGGCACCCGCCGCGCCGAGGGCCCGGTCGGCGCGGGGGCGGGACGTTTGCGCTGGTCGGCTTAGGTTCACCTAAGTGACGTACCCCACCGCCGTCCGCGCGGGACCCCGCTTGCCTTGCCCCGAGGAATTACGCAACACTGGCATTGTGAAATACGTGGGCGAGGCTCAGGAGGAGCAGACGGCCGGGGAGCGGAGCACCCGCAACCGGGTCGTCCGGTCGATCCTGGACCACGGCCCGTCGACCGCCGCCGACCTGGCCGAACGGCTGGGTCTGACCCAGGCCGCCGTACGACGCCATCTGGACGCCCTGGTCGCCGAGGACCTCGTGGAGCCCCGCGAGAAGCGGGTCTACGGGGCCCGTACGCGCGGCCGTCCGGCCAAGGCGTTCGCCCTGACGGACTGCGGCCGGGACGTCTTCGACCAGGCCTACGACCAGCTCGCCGCCGACGCGATGCGCTGGATCGCGCAGGCCGCCGGTGGCGGGGAGCGGGGCGAGGCCGCGGTGTCGGACTTCGCCCGGGCCAGGGTCGCGGCCCAGGCCGAGCGCTACCGGGTCGAGGTCGAGGCGGCCGAGCCCCGGGACCGTACGAAGGTGCTCGCCAAGGCCCTGAGCCAGGACGGGTACGCTGCTACCACGCGCAGCGCGCCCTCCTCCGCCGGTGAGCAGCTCTGCCAGCACCACTGCCCGGTGGCACACATCGCCGAGCAGTTCCCGCAGCTGTGCGAGGCGGAGGCCGAGGTCTTCTCCCGCCTGCTCGGTACCCACGTGCAACGACTGGCCACCATCGCCCACGGCGACGGGGTCTGTACGACCTTTGTTCCGCAAGCAAACGCCGGGAGGAACCCCGCATGACTGCTCCCACGGAGACCACTCACCCCGAACTCGACGGGCTGGGCACGTACGAGTACGGCTGGGCCGACTCCGACGCGGCGGGCGCGGCTGCCAAGCGCGGCCTCTCCGAGGACGTTGTCCGCGACATCTCCTCCAAGAAGTCCGAGCCGGAGTGGATGCTCAAGCTGCGGCTCAAGGGCCTGAAGCTGTTCGGCAAGAAGCCCATGCCGACCTGGGGTTCCGACCTGACCGGCATCGACTTCGACAACATCAAGTACTTCGTGCGGTCCACCGAGAAGCAGGCCGAGTCCTGGGAGGACCTGCCGGAGGACATCAAGAACACCTACGACAGGCTGGGCATCCCGGAGGCCGAGAAGCAGCGCCTGGTCGCCGGTGTCGCCGCCCAGTACGAGTCGGAGGTCGTCTACCACCAGATCCGCGAGGACCTGGAGGAGCAGGGCGTCATCTTCCTGGACACCGACACGGCGCTGAAGACGCACCCGGAGCTCTTCCAGGAGTACTTCGGCACGGTCATCCCGGTCGGCGACAACAAGTTCGCCTCGCTGAACTCGGCCGTGTGGTCCGGCGGTTCCTTCATCTACGTCCCCAAGGGCGTGCACGTCGAGATCCCGCTCCAGGCCTACTTCCGGATCAACACCGAGAACATGGGCCAGTTCGAGCGGACGCTGATCATCGTCGACGAGGACGCCTACGTGCACTACGTCGAGGGCTGCACGGCGCCGATCTACAAGTCGGACTCGCTGCACAGCGCCGTCGTGGAGATCATCGTGAAGAAGGGCGGCCGCTGCCGCTACACGACGATCCAGAACTGGTCGAACAACGTCTACAACCTGGTCACCAAGCGCGCCGTGGCGTACGAGGGCGCGACCATGGAGTGGGTCGACGGCAACATCGGCTCCAAGGTCACCATGAAGTACCCGGCCGTCTACCTGATGGGCGAGCACGCCAAGGGCGAGACCCTGTCCATCGCCTTCGCGGGCGAGGGCCAGCACCAGGACGCCGGCGCCAAGATGGTCCACATGGCCCCGAACACCTCCTCCAACATCGTCTCCAAGTCGGTGGCGCGAGGCGGCGGCCGCACCTCCTACCGCGGTCTGATCGAGATCGGCGAGGGCGCCGCGGGCTCCAAGTCCAACGTGCTGTGCGACGCGCTGCTGGTCGACACCATCTCCCGCTCCGACACCTACCCGTATGTGGACGTCCGCGAGGACGACGTGTCCATGGGCCACGAGGCGACCGTCTCCAAGGTCAGCGACGACCAGCTCTTCTACCTGATGAGCCGGGGCATGACCGAGTTCGAGGCGATGGCGATGATCGTCCGCGGCTTCGTCGAGCCGATCGCCAAGGAACTGCCGATGGAGTACGCGCTGGAGCTCAACCGGCTGATCGAGCTGCAGATGGAAGGGGCCGTCGGCTAGGGCCAAGCCTCCCGAAGCTCACCAGACGACGCGTCCCAGCGTGAACCCCAGAGAGAAAGAGCCGTACGACAGCCATGGCTGAAACTGTTGCCGCCGGTGCTCCCGCCGGTGCCACCACCGAAGGGGCCATCCAGGTCGGCCAGCCCCGTGACGCCCGGGTCAGCGCGCCCGCGTCCTACGACGTGGCCGACTTCCCGGTCCCGCACGGCCGCGAGGAGGAGTGGCGGTTCACGCCTCTGGAACGGCTGCGCGGCCTGCACGACGGCAGCGCCGTCGCCGACAGCGGCGGCCAGGGCATCAGGGTCGAGGTGACCGCCCCCGAGGGCGTCACCGTCGAGACCGTGGGCCGTGACGACGCCCGGATCGGCAGGGCCGGCAAGCCGGTCGACCGGATCGCGGCGCAGGCGTACAGCTCCTTCGAGAAGGCCTCCGTGGTCTCCGTCCCCAAGGAGACGGTGCTCACCGAGCCGGTACGGATCGCCGTGCACGGCGAGGGCGGCACCGCCTTCGGCCACCAGGTCATCGAACTCGGAGCGTTCGCCGAGGCCGTCGTGGTCATCGACCACACCGGTGACGCGGTGCTCGCCGCCAACGTCGAGTTCCTGATCGGCGACGGCGCCAAGCTCACCGTCGTCTCGGTCCAGGACTGGGACGACAAGGCCGTGCACGCCGCCCAGCACACCGTGCTGGTCGGCCGTGACGCGAGCTTCAAGTCCGTGATCGTCACCTTCGGCGGCGACGTCGTACGCCTCCACCCGCGGGTCGTCTACGGCGGCCCGGGCGGTGAGGCCGAGCTGTTCGGCCTGTACTTCACCGACAAGGGCCAGCACCAGGAGCACCGCCTCTTCATCGACCACGACACGCCCCACTGCCGCAGCAACGTCGCCTACAAGGGCGCGCTGCAGGGCGAGGGCGCGCACGCGGTGTGGATCGGCGACGTCCTCATCCGCGCCGAGGCCGAGGGCACCGACACCTACGAGCTCAACCGCAACCTCGTCCTCACCGACGGCGCGCGGGTCGACTCGGTGCCGAACCTGGAGATCGAGACCGGCGAGATCGTCGGCGCCGGCCACGCCTCCGCGACCGGCCGCTTCGACGACGAGCAGCTGTTCTACCTGATGGCCCGCGGCATCCCGGCCGGCGAGGCCCGCCGTCTGGTCGTCCGCGGCTTCTTCGGCGAACTGATCCAGCAGATCGGCCTGCCCGACCTGGAGGAACGCCTGATGGCGAAGATCGACGCCGAGCTGGAGGCGTCCGTCTGATGGCCTTCGTACGAGCCTGCGCGCTGGGCGAGCTGGAGGAGGACACCCCCAAACGGGTGGAACTCCAGGGCACGCCCGTGTCCGTCGTGCGGACCTGCGGCGAGGTGTTCGCCATCAACGACGTCTGCTCGCACGCGAACGTCTCGCTGTCCGAGGGCGAGGTGGAGGACTGCCAGATCGAGTGCTGGCTGCACGGGTCCTCGTTCGATCTGCGGACCGGCAAGCCGTCCGGGCTGCCGGCCACGCGGCCGGTCCCCGTATACCCCGTAAAAATCGAAGGAGACGGCCCCGATGCGGCAGTGCTCGTCTCCGTCACCCAGGAGTCCTGAGGCACCCATGGCAACGCTTGAAATCCACGACCTGCACGTCACCGTCGAGGTCGAGAACGGCACCAAGGAGATCCTGCGCGGGGTCGACCTGACCGTGAAGCAGGGCGAGACCCACGCCATCATGGGCCCCAACGGCTCCGGCAAGTCCACCCTGGCGTACTCGCTGGCCGGGCACCCCAAGTACACGATCACCCGGGGCACCGTCACCCTCGACGGTGAGAACGTGCTGGAGATGACCGTCGACGAGCGGGCGCGGGCCGGTGTCTTCCTGGCCATGCAGTACCCGGTCGAGATCCCGGGTGTCTCGGTCTCCAACTTCCTGCGCACCTCGGCGACCGCCATCCGCGGCGAGGCCCCCAAGTTGCGCACCTGGGTGAAGGAGGTCAGGGAGGCCATGGAGCGTCTCCACATGGACCCCTCCTTCGCCGAGCGCAACGTCAACGAGGGCTTCTCCGGCGGTGAGAAGAAGCGCCACGAGATCCTCCAGCTGGAGCTGCTCAAGCCGCGGATCGCGATCCTCGACGAGACCGACTCCGGCCTGGACGTCGACGCCCTGCGCATCGTCTCCGAGGGCGTCAACCGGGTCCGCGAGAGCGGCCAGGTCGGCACCCTGCTGATCACGCACTACACGCGCATCCTGCGCTACATCAAGCCCGACCACGTCCACGTGTTCGCGCACGGCCGGATCGCCGAGTCCGGCGGCCCCGAGCTCGCGGACAAGCTGGAGAACGAGGGCTACGAGTCGTATGTGAAGGGTGGCGCAACCCAGTGACACGACCGCAGCTGCCGGGCCTGCTCGACACCGAGACGATCCGCAAGGACTTCCCGATCCTGGACCGCGTGGTCCACGACGGGAAGAAGCTCGTGTACCTGGACAACGCGGCGACCTCCCAGACGCCGCGCCAGGTCATCGACACCCTGAGCGAGTACTACGAGCGGCACAACGCCAACGTCCACCGTGGCGTGCACGTGCTCGCCGAGGAGGCCACGGCGCTGTACGAGGGTGCCCGCGACAAGGTCGCCGCCTTCATCAACGCGCCCAGCCGCAACGAGGTGATATTCACCAAGAACGCCTCGGAGTCGCTCAACCTGGTCGCCAACATGCTGGGCTGGGCCGACGAGCCGTACCGCGTGGACCGCGACACCGAGGTCGTCATCACGGAGATGGAGCACCACTCCAACATCGTGCCGTGGCAGCTGCTCGCACAGCGCACCGGCACCAAGCTGAAGTGGTTCGGGCTCACCGACGACGGCCGCCTCGACCTGAGCAACATCGAGCAGGTCATCACCGAGAAGACCAAGATCGTCTCGTTCGTCCTGGTCTCCAACATCCTCGGCACCCTCAACCCGGTCGAGGCCATCGTGCGCCGCGCCCAGGACGTCGGCGCCCTGGTCCTGATCGACGCCTCCCAGGCCGCCCCGCACATGGCCCTGGACGTCCAGGCGCTCGGCGCGGACTTCGTGGCCTTCACCGGCCACAAGATGTGCGGCCCGACCGGCATCGGCGTGCTCTGGGGCCGTCAGGAGCTGCTGGAGGACCTGCCGCCGTTCCTCGGCGGCGGCGAGATGATCGAAACCGTCTCGATGCACTCCTCGACCTACGCCCCGGCGCCGCACAAGTTCGAGGCCGGTACGCCCCCGATCGCCCAGGCGGTCGGCATGGGCGCGGCCGTGGACTACCTCTCCGCCATCGGCATGGACAAGATCGCCGCCCATGAGCACGCGATCACCGAGTACGCCCTCAAGCGGCTCCACGAGGTCCCCGACCTCAGCATCATCGGCCCCCCCACGGCCGAGAACCGCGGCGCCGCGATCTCCTTCACCCTCGGCGACATCCACCCCCACGACGTGGGCCAGGTGCTCGACGAGCAGGGCATCGCGGTCCGTGTCGGACACCACTGCGCCCGGCCGGTCTGCCTCCGGTACGGAATTCCCGCGACCACCCGGGCGTCGTTCTATCTGTACTCCACTCCGGGTGAGGTCGACGCACTGATCGACGGCCTGGAGCACGTGCGGAACTTCTTCGGATGAGGACGGCCGACTGGTGAAGCTCGATTCCATGTACCAGGAAGTGATCCTGGACCACTACAAGCACCCGCACGGGCGAGGCCTGCGCGACGGCGACGCCGAGGTGCACCATGTCAACCCGACCTGCGGCGACGAGATCACGCTCCGCGTACGGCTCGGCGGCAGCGACGGCGCGCGGATCGAGGACATCTCGTACGAGGGCCAGGGCTGCTCCATCAGCCAGGCCAGCGCCTCCGTGCTCAACGAGCTGCTGGTCGGCAAGGACTTCCCCGAGGCGCAGAAGATCCAGGAGACCTTCCTGGAGCTGATGCAGTCCAAGGGCAAGACCGAGCCGGACGAGGCGATGGAGGAGGTGCTGGAGGACGCGGTCGCGTTCGCCGGCGTCTCCAAGTACCCGGCGCGCGTGAAGTGCGCGCTGCTCAGCTGGATGGCGTGGAAGGACGCTACTGCCCAGGCCCTGGGCGATAGCGCGGCAAGGGAGACCGCATGAGCGACAACGCAGACACCGCGACGACCGCGACCACCGCGACGACCACGGCGACCACGACGAAGCCGGCGAGCGAGGAGGAGGTCCGCGAGGCCCTCTACGACGTCGTCGACCCCGAGCTGGGCATCGACGTCGTCAACCTCGGGCTCATCTACGGCATCCACATCGACGACTCCAATGTCGCCACCCTCGACATGACGCTCACCTCGGCGGCCTGCCCGCTCACCGACGTCATCGAGGACCAGGCCAGGTCGGCGACGGAGGGCATCGTCAGCGACCTCAAGATCAACTGGGTCTGGATGCCCCCGTGGGGCCCCGACAAGATCACCGACGAGGGCCGCGACCAGCTCCGGGCGCTCGGCTTCAACGTCTGACCCGTCTGGCACATGGGACATGGGTGTGGCCCGGCAGCACCGCTGCCGGGCCACACCCATGTCTCAGCGCGCCGTGAACAGCGGCGTCCAGCGGCTGCCGGACGTGGCGGAGGCCGCGCGGAAGCCGGACAGCACGGTCACGTGCTCGCCGCTGATGTCCGTCAGCAGAAGACGGTTGCGGAACTCGTTCGAGCTGCTGCACTTCTCGGGGTCGCAGCCCCAGGCGATGAGCCGGTCGTTGTCGGCCCAGGCGAGCAGCTCCTGCACGGGCTCCTTGCCGGCCCGTTCGCCGCTGCCGGCGTCGAGTACCTCGGTGGCGATGTCGCCGCCCTTGCCCACGAAGTCACCCGCGAGATGGCGGCCGTCGGGTGACAGCCCGGCGTAGGGGTAGCCCTTTTCCTCGCCCTTGGGCGCCGGCTGCTCATGGCCCTGGAGGTCGTAGAACCGGACTTCGCTCAGGGACACCTCGGTGACCTTCAGGAGTGAGCCGTCGCGGCTCCACTTCAGGTCCTCGCGCATGTTGCCGCCCAGGGACGGGTCCTGCGGCAGTCCGCGGTAGGTCTTCGTGCCGGATCCGGGGTCCACGAGGTAGTAGCCGGTCCGGCTCTGCACGGACCGGTTGATCTTCTCCGTGCCGACCATCGTCTCCGGCGTCCTGGCGTATGTCGTCACCGCCAGTTTGTCGCCCTTGGGCGACCAGCTCACGCCGCCGGCCGGGTGGTCCAGCTCGATCCAGCGGGTCACCTTGCCGGTGGCCATGTCCAGGAGGCCGACGCGCCCGCTGGGAAGCGGGCCCTCCAGGACGGCGGCGGTGCGCAGGCCGGGAGCCACGTCGAGATAGGCCCAGGGGACGGCGTCGTAGCGGCCGGTGGTGGTGTTGTAGAGATGCCAGGTGCGCTGGAGGGTGCGGACGGCCTTGGCGCCCTTGCCGGTCTGTACGACCCACTTGGTGGTGAAGTACGCCGAGACCGCCGTGTCGCCCGCCGCGATCAGATCCCGGGGCGGGGTCTGGTCGGGGTGGCCGACCACGTCGGCGGTGCCGGTGACCGAGGCGGGACGGCCCTCGGCGTGGTCGCGGAAACCCAGGCCGGGGACGGTGACGGCCGCGACCAGGACGGCGGCGGTCGCGGCGGCCACGGCCGCGACCGTCCGGATCCGGCGGCGGCGCCGCGCGTGCAGGACCCGGTCGGCCAGGCCGGCGGACGGGGCGGGGGCGTCGCCCGTCATGTCGTGGAGGGTGTCGCGCAGCAGCTCTTCGACGTTCATGACCGGGCCTCCGCGGGTGAGAAGTCCACAGGCAGGTGCGAAGGGGCGCCCAGCTCCGGGGCGGCCCTGCGCAGCTTGTCCAGGGCGCGGTGATTGGTGCTGCGGACCGTGCCGACCGAGCAGCCCAGCAGACGGGCGACCTCGGCCTCGGGCAGGTCCTCGAAGTAGCGGAGCACCAGGACGGTGCGCTGGCGCGCGGTGAGGCGCGCCAGCGCCTGCCGTACGACGATGCGCAGTTCGGCGGCCCCCGTGGCGTCGCCGTGCCCTGCGTCGTTCGCCGTAGGTTCCGGTGGCGCGGCCACCGTGGTCTCGCGGTGCGGCCAGCGCAGCCGCCAGCGGCTCACCTGCTGGCGGTACAGCACCTGCCGGACGTAGGCCTCCGGCTCGTCGATCCGGTGCCAGCGGCCGGCCGCCTTGATCAGCGCGTTCTGCAGCTGGTCCTCGGCGGCGTGGCGGTCCCCGCCGCTCAGCAGCACGGCCAGCCTCAGCAGCGCGGGCGAGCGGTTCGCCACGAACTCTCTGAAGCTCTCCTGCCCTTGGGCATCCATCCGTCACCTTTCCGTTGCGCTCTGCACTGACACAGACGCGTACGGATGCCCGCCGCTATGCCGCCCCCCGGGAGGTATTTTCCGGCTCGGCGGCTCCGCCCGCTGATGTGTACGGTCGTACGTATCGTTGTGTACACTCGTACGCATGGTGTACCTGATGCTCGGAGGCGCGATACTCGCCGAGGTCCTCGGCACGACCGCGATGAAGTACAGCGACGGCTTCAGCAGGCTCTGGCCGTCCCTGGGCACCACCGCCGGATATCTGATCGCCTTCATGCTGCTCGCGCGGACCCTGAAGACGATGTCCGTCGGCACCGCCTACGCGATCTGGGCGGGGACCGGCACCGCCGCCGTCGCCGCCATCGGCATGGTCTTCCTCGGCGAACAGGCGACCGCCGCCCGGCTGGCCGGGCTCGCCCTGGTGATCGCCGGCGTTGTCGTGCTCAACCTGGGCGGCGCGCACTGATGGCCCGCCGCTACGACCCCGACCGCCGCCGCCGCATCATCGACGCAGCGATCCGGGTGGTCGGCGAACGCGGCATCGCGGGGCTCAGCCACCGCGCGGTCGCCGCCGAGGCCGATGTGCCGCTCGGCTCGACGACGTACCACTTCGCGACCCTTGACGACCTGCTGGTCGCCGCCCTCCACCAGGCCAACGAGGAGTGCAAGCGCGACCTCGACGCGCGCACCGCGCTGACCGATCCGGGCACCGACCTCGCGGCCGACCTCGCCCGGCTGGTCGAGGAGATGGTCACCCGCGACCGGGCCCGCACCGAGCTGGAGTACGAGCTGTACCTGGCGGCGCTGCGCCGGGCCGCGGTACGCCCCATCGCCGCGGAGTGGGTGGACCTGATGACCGAGGTCATCGGGCGCCGCACCGACCCCGGCACCGCCCGCGCCCTGGCGGCCCTGGCCGACGGGCTCTGCCTGCAGGTTCTCCTCACCGGGCGGGAGTTCGACGCCGATCAGGCCCGCGCGATGTTCGCCCGGCTGATCCGGTGACCCCTTACTGGCCGATACCGGTCGCGACCTGATCCGTCCATCGCTGTGTACCGCACGTATACCCGCGATTGATCGATTCTGGAGGGGAACCGAATCCAGGAGTAGGCGTGAAACAGGCGATGAAGGACATCCCCAGAGTCGTATGGCTGCTGGCCGCCAGCATGTTCGTCGTCGCGGCCCTCAGCTTCACCTTCGTCTATCTCTTCGTCTACCTGACCGGGCCGCGCGGACTCAGCACCTCGCACGCCGGACTGATCGCCGGCCTCGGCGGCATCGGCATGGTCGTCGGCAACTTCACCGGCGGCTGGATCGGTGACCGTTTCGGGCACCGCCGCACCATCATCGCGGGCATGGTCGTCGCCGGCACCGTCCTGGCCGCGCTGCCGGTCCTGCCGATCGCCGCGCTCACCGTGCTCTTCCCGGTCTGCCAGTTCGGTACGGGCATCACCCGGGCGTCGAACTCCGCGCTCATCGCCTTCTCCGTGCCCGAGGGCGCCCGCCGCCAGGGCTTCGCGCTGCTGCGCTTCTTCGCCAACACCGGTGTCACCGTCGGCCCGCCGCTGGGCGCGCTGATCGCCGCGAGCTTCTCGTACGGCTGGCTGTTCGTCGCCGACGGCGCGGGCATGCTCTTCTTCGCCGTCTGGGCCGCTCTCATCCTCCCGGCCAACGGCAACAAGCGGCGGCGGCCCGTGTCCGCCGCGGCGGACACGGACGTCCCGGGGCTGTGGACGGCGCTGCGGGCGCGGCCGGCCGTGATCGTCGTCCTGGTGGCGATCCTGGTGGCCGACACCATCTACCGCCAGCAGTACTCCACCCTGCCGGTCTTCCTCGCCGACCACGGCATGGGCACGGGCTTCTACGGCGCGCTCATCGCCATCAACGGCGGGCTCGTCATCCTGCTGGAACTCCCGGTCACCGTCGCCCTGCGCGAACGCGCCCCCCTGCTGGTCATCGGCGGGGGCATCCTGCTGGTCGGCGCCGGATACGCGGCACTGGTCCTCGGCGGGTACATCGCCACCGCCATCGTGATGATGGCGCTGCTCACCTTCGGCGACATCCTGTACAAGTCGCCCTCCACGGCGTACATCGCCGACAACGCCCCCGACCACCTCCAGGGCCGCTTCCAGAGCCTGTACGCCGGCGCCTCCATCAGCGGCGTGGTCCTCGCCGCACCCCTGGGCGGAGCCCTGTACCAGGCGGCGCCCGGGCTGCTGTGGCCGGTCTGTGTCGCGCTGGTCGTGATCGTCGGCGGCGCCGTACTGGCCGCCCACCGCATGCCGTTGTTCCATCCGGCCCCCGCCGAGCAGGGCAGCGTCAGCGCGGTCACCCCGGGCTGACCAGCCGGAGCGGCGGGGGCGGGTTGGGCACGGCGCGGTATCGCAGGCTAGCGTTCGATACATGACTGAAACGACCTCTACGACCGCTACCCGCGCCACCGGTGCCGTCGCCGCGGGGCTGGCGACCGTCGCCGCCGACGGCACCGTTCTCGACACCTGGTTCCCCGCGCCCGAGCTCGTCGAGGCGCCCGGCCCGGCCGGCACCGAACGGCTGACCGGCGAGCGCGCCGCCGAACTCCTCGGCGGGACCGCGCCCAAGGCACTGGGGCCGGACGCGCGACGCGGCGTCGAGGTGATCGCCGTACGGACCGTCATCGCCTCGCTCGACGACAAGCCGCTGGACACCCACGACGTGTATCTGCGGCTGCACCTGCTCAGCCACCGCCTGGTCCGGCCGCACGGCCAGAACCTGGACGGCCTCTTCGGCCTGCTGGCCAACGTCGCCTGGACCTCCCTGGGCCCGGTCGCGGTGGACCAGGTCGAGACGGTGCGGCTGGCCGCCCGTGCCGAGGGCCTGCACCTCCAGGTCACCGGCATCGACAAGTTCCCGCGCATGACGGACTACGTCGCCCCGGCCGGTGTCCGGATCGCCGACGCCGACCGGGTCCGCCTGGGCGCGCACCTGGCGACCGGGACCACGGTCATGCACGAGGGCTTCGTCAACTTCAACGCCGGCACGCTGGGCACCTCCATGGTCGAGGGCCGGATCAGCGCGGGCGTCGTGGTCGGCGACGGCTCCGACATCGGCGGCGGCGCGTCGATCATGGGCACGCTCTCCGGCGGCGGCAAGCAGATCGTGTCGATCGGCGAGCGCTGCCTGCTCGGCGCGGAGGCCGGTATCGGCATCGCCCTCGGTGACGACTGCGTGGTCGAGGCCGGTCTCTACGTCACGGCCGGCACGCGGGTCACCCTGCCCGACGGCAAGATCGTCAAGGCGCTGGAGCTGTCCGGCGCGGACAATCTGCTCTTCCGCCGCAACTCCACCACCGGCACGGTCGAGGTGCTCCAGCGCACCGGCTCCTGGGGCGGCCTCAACGAGGTGCTCCACAGCCACAACTGACGTACTGTCAGTGCGCTGCGGTGTGGCTCCGCGTCTGCCGGACGTAGAGCCGCACCGCGTAGCCCAGCACCCGCACGATCCGGACCTGCCGGAACCCCGTGCGCAGCGCGTCACGCTTGGCCACGTCCGTGGGGGCGCCGAGGTCGGCGGGCGAGGCGTACGAACGGCTCACCACCCACACCCGGTCCGCGCCGCGCAGTGCAGCCGCCACCTTCTCCGGCTTGATCTCGCGGCCGGCGAGCGTCCCGGACCGTGCGCCCGAACGGGCCAGGGCGACATCGTCGACCCGGCGGAAGGCGCCCGGGTACGCCTCGGCGACCAGCCGCCGCACGGACGGCAGGAAGACCACGGCGTCCCCCGCGCGTGCCCCCGCGGCCACCACGCGGGCGGCGGCGGCCGGGTCGTCCGCCCGGCTGTCGACCCGGCGCACCTCCCGCTGGGCGGGCAGCGTGAGCGCCCCCAGCGCCACCATGAGCGCGGCGGCCACGACGACCGCCCCGCGCTTCACCGCGGCCACCGCGGTGAGGGCGGCGCCGGCCAGCCAGGCGAGGCCGGCGGTGGAGAACAGTACGTAACGGTCCTGGTAGAGCGGATGGAACTGCGACACGGCCAGCAGCACCGCCGGGGGCAGCACGGCGACCGGCAGCCCCAGGGCGACCAGCACGGCGAGGGACGGACGCGATGGTTCCGTGCCGAGCGCCGGGCCCGGGAGGGCGCCGGCCGCGCCGGCCGGGCCGCCCGTGCCGGCCGGGCGCGGCCCGGCGGTCAGCAGCGCGCCGCCCGCCCCGGCCCGTCCCCGGCCCCGGTCCCCACCCGGGTCCCGCCCGCGCAGCAGGGGCGCCGCCGCCGGCTCCCGCCCGGCGCCACCCGGGGAACCGGCCGGCGAGGACGCCCGCCCCGGCGCCCGGCGCAGACCCACCACCACGCCCGCCGCGCACAGTGCCCCCAGCACGGCCAGCGGCAGCGCGCCGCCCGCCCAGCCGCCGAGCAGCGCCCGTACGTCCGGCCACCCGGGGCGGGTGAGCCAGGACACCTGCGCGGTCTGCCCGGAGGCCACCCAGGCGACAGGCACTGCCGGGATCAGGGCGGCTAGGACTGCCGCGGCCCAGCGGCGCAGCGCGGGCGCCCCGGCCCGGGCCAGCAGGAGCGCGACGCCGTGGGCCGGGAGCACCAGGACGGCGAAGAGGTTGAGCACACAGGCGACGGCCAGGGCCACCGCGTACCCGGCCCATCGGCGGCGTACCAGGAAGTACGTGCCCCATACGACCGCCGCCGTGACGAGGGCGTAGGAGCGGCCCTCCTGGGCGTACCGGCTGACGACGGGCAGCAGGGCGAAGACGCAGCCGGACAGCAGCCCGGCGGCGGGCGAGTGGGCGGCGCGGCCGACAGCGGCCACGCCGGCGGCGGCAGCGGCGGCGGCCAGCAGGGAGGGGAGGCGGATGAGGACCTCCAGCGGCACGACACCGCCGAGCGCGGCCAGCAGCCAGTGCATCAGCAGGTAGTACGCGCCGTGGACGGCGTCGACGCTGCCCAGGGTGTGCCACAGCTGCGGCAGCGGCCGGCCGGCGATGGCGGCGGTGGTCGCCTCGTCCTGCCACAGGGAGTCACGGTCCAGACCGGGGACGCCCCCGCCCAGAACGATCAGTGCGGGGACACACATGGGGGCATACGCGGGGGCATACGCGGATATTCGCGCCCGGATTGCTCGAAGTGCTCGCATCGTGGCCTCGTCTGCCCGGGCTCCCCGCGCGCAAACAACGCGGGGAGCCCGGCGGACCCGGCGTCGATGCGGCTCGCCGGGGCCACGGCGAGAGGTGCGGGCCTTCGGGGCGCCGTCGGCGGAGAACCCGCCGTCGTGCGGACGGAGGTGTCGGCCCCGCCCGGGGCGGCCGGCCTGACCCGTCGGGTCTCCGAGCGGGGTGCGGTCGCCGCCCGCGCCGCCGGTGAAGAACACCCGGGCCGGGTTGAAGAGGGATGCCTACCAGCTCTCATCGTATGATGTATGCTGTATATCGTATGCAATATGAGATGTGCCGTATGCCGTATGCCGTATGCCGGGTCACGGGCGACGAGGAGCGTGAGCGGGTGACCCGGCGGCGCGGGCGCGGGTGGCCGGGCGGGGTCCCGCCGACGGCTCTACGCGCGTAATCTCCTTGGCTCGTCATGGCGTTGTCAAGGCACCCCCGGCCGGCCGGGGGTCGCCCGTAGGGTGAACCTCCTCACTGCCCCTCCGGGACTACGCTGGGTCCGCGTGCTCACGCTTCCGTGCCACGCCCTCACATCCCGTAAGCGTTTAGGAGACCTCGCCATGGCCGCTGACCGCCTCGACCTGCCGCCGGTACGGCTGCTGCCCGAGGACGAGCTGGCGCGGGCCGCGCTCGCCGCGCCGCTGCTGGAGCGCGCCGTACGGCTGGCCCGCTGGGCCGCGCCGCACGTCCGGGTGGACGCCATGGGGGAGTTGACCGAGGCGGACCTGCGGCGCGCCGTCACCGAACTGGGCCTGGGCGACCTACCCGACGGGCCCGCGGAGACCGCGCAGGCCTGGGGGGTCGCGATCGACGCCGGCCTGGTCGAGCTGGACATCGACGAGACGGCGGAGGAGACCGCCGCGCCCGACGCTGCCGCCGACGCGGACGACGCCGCCGGCCGGGCCGTCCCCGGTGAGGCGCTGGCACAGGTGGACGGCGGCCGGTCCCAGGACATCCTGGACGCCTGGCTGTCGTCCGTCGACACCGCGCTCGCCGAGGCGTCCTCACCCGACCTGGAAGGGCTCATCGACGAACTCGGCCCCGACGGCGACATCGACCCGGCCGCGCTGGGCTTCGACCCTGAGCAGGAGGCGGAGTTCCTGGACGGCGCGCTCGGCAACCTGTACATGTTCGGCGCGCTGGAGGAGAACGAGGCCGCTTCGGTGCCGCTGCCGGTGCTGGCGGCCTCCATGGTCGTCCCCGACGAGATGGAGGACCCCTCCGACGCGGTTCTCGAAGAGGTCACCGAGGTGATGCTGCGCCTGGACGGACACTTCCGGCTGCTCACCTCCACCGGTCTGATCGATTACGAGCCCGTCGACGAGGCACTCATCGAAGAGGCCGAGGACGGCACCGACGACGGGGAGTCCGGCCCCGCCGCAGAGCTCGACCCCGAGGAGGTCTCCCGTTACGGCCTGGTCCGGCTGACCCCCCTCGGCGTCTTCGGGGTCCGCGCCCGGCTGCTCGACTCCGGTGCCCACGCCCCGGCCACCGGGGACCTGGCCGGCCGGCCCGCCGCCGATCTGCTGGAGGCGCTCTTCCGGTACCCCGACGCCGCCGCCCGCCGCGAGGCCGACCAGTGGCTCGGCCGGCGCAAGCCCGCCGACGCCGCCGGTGAACTGCTGCAGGCCGCCCGCGGTGACGACCGCGGTGCCCCCGGCCGCCGACTGGTCGCCCAGCAGACCCTCAGCCTCCTGGGAGCGGAGGCCGAACCCGCCCTCCGTGACGTCCTGGACGACCGTGAACTCGGCGGCCTGGCCCGGGTCTGGCTCACCGAGCGCGGCGCCCCCGACGTTCCCGCCCCGGACCAGGATATGATCTTCTGGCTCACCGTCGACACCCTGGCCGCCCAGCTCGACGCCGACGACGACCTCGATCTGCTGCGGGAACTCGTCACCGACCTGGTGGCCCGGCACGACAGCTTCTTCGCCGCCGCCTGGCGGGTCGACCACCCCGCCACGGCCGACGTGCTGGAGGCCATGGGACGGCTGCACCCGGACCGGGCGGTCGCCAAGGAGGCCCGTAAGGCGGCCTTCAAGGCCCGCTCCGCGACCGGCGGCAACCAGTAGGCCGGACGAGCGCGGGGACGGACGCGGGGACGGGCGCGGGAAGCGGGCGCGGGAAGCGGGCGCGGGAATCCAACGCGGGAAACGGGCGCGGGAAACGGGCACTGGAACGAGTGGCCGAAATGGGTGGCCGAAAGTCAGGTTCAATTCAACTTCCGTTTGCCATAGGACGGGAGCGTGACCGACGGCGCATTACCAACCCATGACCCACGTCGCACGTGGACCACCAGGAGAGAAACGATGCCGCTCACCCGCAGGGACTTCGCCAAGCGTTCGGCCATCACCGGTGCGGGCATCGCGCTGGCCGGAACGGTCGACGTGCTCGCCACCGCCCCCGGCGCGCTCGCCGCGGACGCGCCCGCCTCCGCGGCGGCCGCCGCCACCGCCCGGCACAGCGGCAAGCTCGGCTACGGTGAGCTGGTCGCCGACCCCGACGGCATCCTCGCGCTCCCCGAGGGCTTCTCGTACCGGATCATCACCCGTACCGGCGTCACCACGCTGGAGACCGGCGAGTCCACCCCCTCCAACCACGACGGCACCGCCACCTTCCAGGGCCTGCGCGGCGCGACCCTCCTCGCCAACAACCACGAGCTCAGGGGCCCCCGCAGTGGCTGGCCGCACCCGGTGCCGCTCACCGAGGGCCTGGTGTACGACCCGGCGGCGTCCGGCGGCGTGACCATCGTCGAGGTCGCCAAGCACGGCTCGGACGTGGCCGAGTGGGTCGGTGTGGCCGGCACCTCCACCAACTGCGCGGGCGGCGCCACCCCCTGGGGTACCTGGCTGACCTGCGAGGAGACCGAGGACAAGGCCGGCTCCAACGGCATGACCAAGGACCACGGCTACGTCTTCGAGGTCGACCCCTACGACCGCAAGGCCAACCACGACCCCAAGCCGGTCAAGGCCCTCGGCCGCTACGCCCACGAGGCCGTCGTCGCCGACCCCAAGAGCGGCCACCTCTACCTCACCGAGGACGCCTCCGGCCCCAACGGCCTGCTCTACCGCTGGACCCCGCCGGCCGGTTTCCGCCACGGCCGCGGCAAGCTGCGCACCCTGGCCGACGACGCCGGTGTGCTCCAGGCCTTCAAGTGCTTCGACTCCGGGGGTCAGTTCGTCGACGACCTCTCCCGCGCCACGAAGATCGGCACCGTCTACGGCGTCGACTGGATCGACGTCCCGGACCGCGACGCCAAGACGGTGTCGACGCGCAAGCAGTTCGCCGCCGGCGAGATCACCCGGGCCCGCAAGCTCGAAGGCATGTGGTGGGGTGACGGCGGTGTCTACATCGTCGCCTCCTTCGCCCGTGACGAGAGCCCGGTCCAGCACGACGGCATGGTCTGGTTCTACGACCCCAGGCGCCGCACCCTGACCCTGAAGGTCCTGCTGGGCGTCAACCCCGACCCGTCCGTGGACGGTGCCTTCGACGGCCCCGACAACATCACCGTCTCGCCCTACGGCGGCCTGGTCATCGCCGAGGACGGCGAGGGCGTCCAGCACCTCTTCGGCGCCCTGGGCGACGGCCGCACCTACCCCATCGCCCGCAACGACCTCAACATCGGCACCGCGGACGACCCGGAGTTCAGCGAGTTCACCGGCGTGACCTTCTCGCCCGACGGCAGGACGCTGTTCGCCAACATCCAGGACCCGGGCATCATGCTGGCCATCACCGGCCCCTGGCGCCGCCAGAGCTGCTGACGACGCCGTACGCCTGACCGCCCGCGCGGGCGGTTACGCCCGAGCCCGCCGCGCAGCCGCTGTCACAGCGCCTGCGCGGCGGGCTTGACCATGCCCTTGACCGTGCGCGAGTCCACGAACTCGCCCATGGCCGTCATCTCCCACTCGCCGGAGAACTGCCGGACCAGCTTGGCCATCATCACTCCCGTCCGGGGCTCCCCCTGGGTGAGGTCGAAGCGCACCAGTTCCTCGCCGGTGATGGCGTCGAGCAGCCGGCAGTACGCCTTGGCGACCTTGTCGAACTTCTGGCCGGAGAAGGAGTTGACGGTGAAGACCAGACCGGTGACCTCGGGCGGCAGGCCACCGAGGTGCACGGTGATCGCCTCGTCGTCGCCGGCGCCCTCACCGGTGAGGTTGTCCCCGGAGTGCTGGACGGCGCCGCCCAGGATGGTGAGCTTGCCGAAGTAGCAGGACGCGATGTGGTTGCGCTGCGGGCCGTAGGCGATGACCGAGGCGTCGAGGTCGATGTCCTTGGACCGGAAGGCGGGCTCCCAGCCCAGGCCCATCCGTACGCCGGACAGCAGCGGCTTGCCGCCCTTGACCAGGGAGACCGTCTGGTTCTTCTGGAGGCTGACCCGGCCCTTGTCCAGGTTGACCTTCCCGGACGCCACCGGGGCCGGTGCGGCCGGCGCGGCGGCCGGGGGAGCGGGCGGCGGCGGGGGGATGTCGGTGACGGCGGGGCCGGAGGGCGGGGCCGCGACGGGAGCCGGCGGGGCGACCGCTGCCGGCGCCGCGACCGGCGGGGCGACCGGGGCCGCGGCCTGCGCCGGCTCGTCGACACTCACGCCGAAGTCCGTCGCGATCCCGGCCAGCCCGTCGGCGTACCCCTGCCCGACCGCCCGGGCCTTCCAGGCGCCGCCGCGCCGGTAGACCTCCACCACGACCAGCGCGGTCTCACTGCCGAGCTGCGGCGGGGTGAAGGTGGCGATCACACTGCCGTCCCCGGCGTCCCGGATGGTCGCGGTCGGTTCGATGCCCGCGAAGGTGCTCCCGGCCGCGTCCGGGCTCGCGGTGACCACCACCTTCTCGATGTCCGCCGGGACGGCCGCGGTGTCCACGACGATCGAGTCGGGCCGGTATGTCACACCGGGGCCGTCGGGCTGGTTGTAGAAGACGAAGTCGTCGTCCGAGCGCACCTTGCCGTCGGCGGCGATCAGCAGACCCGAGATGTCGAGGCGCACGGGCGCGGCGACCTCCACCGCGACGCGCTGGGCGGCGAGGGGGACATTCGAGCCGGGTGTCATAGCGGTCATGTTCTCGATAACGAGCGATCCCCCTTTACGGTTCCATTACCGAACGGGGTCGTCGGGGCCGGCGCCGATCCGTACCCGTACGGCCGTACGGTCGATATCCAGCTGATCCAGCAACTCCGCCGCCGGGTCGGGGTGTTCGCATTCCAGCAGGGCGACGAGCAGGTGCTCGGGCGTGATCCGCCGGCTCCGGGCCCGGGCGGTCTCCCGGACGGCGCGCTCCAGCACACCGCGCGCGGCGGAGCTGAACGGGGTCCGCTTGCGCGAGGCCGGGATCGCCGGCAGCTCCATCCCGCTGACGTCCACACCCACGCAGGCGAGCGCCGCCCGGTCCAGGTCCCGCAGCCCGGCGCGGGCCGTCGTCAGGTCCGTGCCCAGGGCCCGCGCGGCCGCCGAGCCGGGGTCGTGCAGCAGCCCGAGCAGCAGGTGCTCGGTGCCCAGCCGGCGGTCGCCGCGCAGCCGGGCCTCCTCCAGTGCCGAGGTGACGGTGTCGCGTGCTCCGCTCGCCATCTGCTTGAACATCTACGGCCTCCCTCTCTCACTTCTCCTGCTTGGTGTGCTTCGCGTGCACGGACTGCCGCGACACGCCCAGCGCGTCTCCGATCTGCTCCCACGACCACCCCTGCTCCCGGGCCAGCAGCACCGAGGCCGTCTCGACCCGTTCGGCCAGCCGGTGCAGCGCGCTCACGGCCCGAAGGCCGACGGCAGGGTCGTGGGACCGGATCCGTGCGGTGAGTTCTTCCGCTTCCATGTCTGTCAGTCTGGGCTGACAAAGTGAATGTGTCAACCCAGACTGACAACCCGCCGAGGAGTCCCCGTTTCGTTCCCGAACCGTCCGGGAAAGCCGTTCTGAGCTACACGAGAGCCTCAACAGCTGTGGGCGGCAACCCTGTTGGAGGGTGCCGACCCACCGATGGAGGGACAGCCCCGTGGAAGACCCCGCAGAGATCCAAGAACCCGCGGAGACCGAAGACCCCGCGGAGACCGAAGAACCCGTCGAGGAGAGGGAACAGCGCGCCACCCACTTCCTGGCGACGCTCGGAGCCGGAGCGATCGCCCACCCCGGCGGCACCCTGCTCGACCACCTGCACCGCGTACGCGGCCTGCTCGCCGGCTGGGGAGCCCGTCCGGAACTACGGCTCGCCGGACTCTGCCACGCCGCCTACGGCACCGACGGATTCCCGACCGCCCTGCTGCCCCTGGACCGCCGCGCCGACCTCGCCGCCCTCATCGGCGCCGAGGCCGAGCAGCTGGTCTACGACTACGCCGGCTGCGACCGGCAGGCCACCTACCCCGGCCTCGCCGACGACGGCACCGCGTCCTTCCGTAACCGCTTCACCGGCCGGGCCCACCACCCCACCGCCGCCCTGCGGCGCGACTTCGCCGAACTGACGGTCGCCAACGAACTCGACCTCGTCCTCACCAGCACCGAGTTCCGCGACCGCTGGGGCGCCGAACTCCTCCGTCTCTTCACCCGCTTTCGGCCACTGCTCAGCGACCCCGCCTGGAAGGAGTGCGTGACGGCCTGCGGAACCTGACCGGGATCAGCGCCTACGGCTGAGGCCGCTCCGGCAGCAGAAACGCCCGCCGCTCGTCCGGCGTCAGCTCCCGGAACACCCGCGCCCGGGCCCGGCGGAGCAGGGAGTCCACATCGCCGTCGGCGGGCTCCCAGACCCGTACGGTCCGGTCCCGGCAGGCCGTCGCCAGACGCGAACCGTCCGGGTGCCACGACAGGCCGTTCACCCAGTCGTCGTGCACGCCCAGCACGGCGACCTCGGCGGCGGTGTCGGGATCCCACAGCCGGACGGTCCGGTCCCGGGACGCCGAGGCGACAAGCCGGCCGTCGGGGGACCAGGCGACATCCTGCACCCGGTCCTCATGGCCGGTCATGACGGCGAGCTCGGTGCCGGCGAAGGGATCCCACAGACGGAGCGTACGGTCCCGGGACCCGGTGACCAGGCGGCGGCCGTCGGGGGACCAGGCGACCTTCCAGGCATGGTCACCACGGCCCTGGAGACGGGCCACGGCCGCGCCGCCGGCCGTGTCGCGGACGATGACCGTCCGGTCGGTGCAGGTGGTGGCCAGATGAAGGCTGTCGGGGGACCAGGCGGTGCCGGTGACCCAGCCGTCGTGATCGTCGAGGATGTGGAGCACGGCCCCGGTACCGGCATCCCAGACACGGGCGGTGCCGTCACGGGACGCGGTGGCGATCCGGGTGCCGTCGGGGGACCAGGAGATGTCGGACAGCTCCTCGCTGTGACCCGACAGCGCCAGCCGCCCGCCGGCCCCGTCGATCCGCCAGACGACGGCCGAGCCGTCCCGCAGCGCGGCGACGAGCCGCGTGCCGTCCGGCGACCAGGCGACATCGGCGACCTCCCCGGACGCCGCGCCGCCCCGGAGTCCCTCCGTGCGCAGCACGGCCCCGGTGGCCGCGTCCCAGATCCGTACCGTGCCGTCCTGGGAGGTCGAGGCGAGGAGGTCCCCACCGGGCGACCAGGCGACCTGCCAGACCGAGTCCCGGTGGCCGTGAAGGGTGCTGCTCCGTTCCGTCACGTCCCACACGGCCACGGTGCGGTCCCGGGAGACGGTCGCGATCCGCTCGCCCTCCGGTGACCAGGCGATCCCGTACACGCTGTCGGCGTGACCGGTCAGCCAGGTCACCCCGGTCCCGCCGCCCAGGGTCCACACGCGGGCCGTACGGTCCTCGTCGCTCGCGGCCAGGCGGCTCCCGTCCGGGGACCAGGCCACGCGGTCGAAGGAGTCCATGCCCGTGAATCTGCGCTCCTCGGTCCAGGTGCGGGTGTCCCACAGCCGCACGGTGCGGTCGTCGGAGGCGGAGGCCACACGGCTGCCGTCCGGGGACCACGCCACATCCGCCACCATGTCCCGGTGGCCGGTGAGTACCTGGACGGCGGCCCCGGCCCCCGGCTCCCAGATCCGCACCGTCATGTCCTCGCCCGAGCTGACGATCCGCTGCCCGTCGGGCGACCAGTCCAGCCCCCACACCATGGCCTCGTGGCCACGCAGCACACACACCTCGGCGAACGTGACACCGTCCCAGACGCGCACCGCGAGGTCACTGCCCGCCGAGGCCAGCCGGCCGCCGTCCGGCGACCAGGCGATGCCGCCGATCCCCCGGTCGCTTTCGCCGGCCGCCTCCCCGTGACGCAGCACGGCCACCTCCGCCCAGGTCCCGGTATCCCAGACGAGCAGCGTCCGGTCGCGCGAACCCGCGGCCAGCCGCCGGCCGTCGGGCGACCACGCCACATCGGGCATCCAGTCGCCACCCCCGCTCAGCACGACGGGACCGGTGTCGACGGCACCGGGGTCGTCCCCCGTTCCCCAGATCCGTACCGTCCCGTCGTCCGACGACGCCGCCAGCCACCGGCCGTCCGGCGACCAGGTCACGGCCGACGCCCCCAGCCCGAAGCCCCGCAACACCCTCCGCAGCCGCGACGCCCCCAGCGCGGTGTGCAGCGCCTGCACCGCACGCGGCGTCGCGGCACACTCCTCGACAGCCGCCAGCGCCGCCAGCATGGCCGGTTCCGGTTCACGCGAGGCGCTCTCCAGCACCCGGACCGCCACCGCGTCCGCCACCCGCGCCATCGCCACCCGGTCCCGCCGCACCGACCGCTCCACGAACTCCGCGACCAGCGGGATCCCGCCGTCCTCCACCACCCACTGCCGGGCGACCGCCAGCCGTTCACCGGCCAGCAGATACGCGTCCGAGCGCTCCGCGTGCTCCCAGTCCTGCGCCCAGCGCTCCAGCTCGGTGCGCCGCCGCAGCTCCTCCGCGCGGGCCTGAACCGCCTGCCGCAGTGGCGGCCACTGCCGGAACAGGGCCTCGTGGGCGACGTCCAGGACACCCCCGTCACCGGTGAGCAGACGCCCGGAGACAAACGCGTCGGCGACCTCCCGCCCGGCCCGCGACAGATCGGCGCGCGGCACACGACGCCGGGTCGGCTCATTGCGGTCGACGGTGACGAACCGCAGCAGCGTCTCGACGACCGGCGCGCCGGCCAGCTCGGCCTTGATCCGGTCGGCCCGCTCCGACAGCGCCCCGGCGACCCCGCCCAGCGCCCGGTACGCCTCGGCCGTCACGGTGCCGCCCGGCCCCCCGGCCCGCAGGTACAGCTCCTGCAACGTATAGGCGAGCAACGGGAGCGCGTCCCCGCCGCCGCAGTCGTCGACCATGCGGGCGACGACCCCGTCGGCGAAGGCCAGCCCGGCCTGCTCGGCGGGCCGCCCGATCACCTCGTACAGCTCCTCGCGGCCCAGGACACCGATCACCGAGGGCCGGCGGACGAGGTCGGCGAAACCGGCGTCCAGCAGGCCGGTCAGGAAGTCCGAGCGCAGCGTGGCCACGATCCACAGCCGGGCGTCGGCGTGCAGCGCGTCGCGCACGGCGGCCAGGAACGCGGCCCGCTCGTCCGGCCCGGACAGGGTCAGCAGCTCCTCCAGCTGGTCGACGACCAGCAGCGCCGGCCGGGCCTCGGGCAGCCCGCCCAGGGCACGTACGAATCCGGCCACCGGATCCGTACCGGGCCGCAGTACCGGGCCCACCGTCCACCGGCCGCGCCGCCGGGCGAGCGCGGGCAGCAGTCCGGCCAGGACCAGGGACGACTTGCCGCTGCCGGAAGGGCCGACGACCGTCACGAACCGATGGGCGCGGGCCGGCACGGCGGGGTGGAGGCGGTCGACGAGCTCGGCGATCTCGCGGTCCCGGCCGAAGAAGACCGCCGCGTCCTGCTCGGTGAAGGCCTCCAGGCCGGGGTAGGGCGGCTGGCCGGACTCCCAGACCCGGCGCGGCGCACCGGGCCGGTCCAGCAACTGCAGCCAGATCTGGCCCGCGACCAGCGCGGCGAGCCCCACCCCCACCAGGGGCACCGACCAGTCGCGCAGCAGGCGCAGCGCCAGCGGTACATGGCCGGTCTCGCCGGTGGCGTAGTTGGTGGCGATCCCCAGCAGCGCGCCCACCAGCACCAGCAGGACGTCGAGCACCGGTTTGAGCACGCGTCGATCCACGGACCGACAACTTATCGGGTCAGTGCGGCCAGATCGGCGGACGGGTGGTGAAGTGGCCGCCCAGGCGGGCGTGTTCGGGGTCGGCCGGATCCGGTTCGCCGTGCTTGGCGAGGAGTTCGGCGGCGTACGGCTCGGAGTCGTCCTGCGGCTCGTACCCCAGGGCCCGGGCCGAGGACAGGTCCCACCACAGCCGGGTGTTGGCCGAACTGCCGTAGCAGACGGTGTGCCCGACGCCCTCGGCCGTCAGCGCCGCGTGCAGCAGCCGGGCCCCGTCGGCCGGGCTCAGCCAGAGCGACAGCATGCGCACCGAACTCGGCTCGGCGAAGCACGAGCCGATACGGACGGAGACCGTCTCCAGTCCGTGCCGGTCCCAGTAGAGCTGGGCGAGGTCCTCGCCGAAGGACTTGGACAGGCCGTAGAAGGTGTCGGGCCGGCGCGGCGTGCCGACCGGGATGAGCGGATCGTCCCCCCGGGGGCGCGGGGTGAAGCCGACTGCGTGGTTGCTGGAGGCGAACACCACCCGGCGGACGCCTTCCTCGCGGGCCGCCTCGTACAGGTTGTACGTGCCCTCGATATTGGCCTTGAGGATCTTGTCGAAGGGGGCTTCCAGCGAGATACCGGCCAGATGGACGATCGCGTCGACGCCGCGGACGGCCTCGCGCAGCGCCGCCCGGTCGGCGAGGTCGGCGGTGATCGCCTCCGGGGCCCCGTCGACCTCGGTGAGGTCCAGGAGCCGCAGTTCGTAGCCGTACGCGGGGAGGAGCTCGCGCATCAGGGTGCCCATGCCGCCGGCGGCGCCGGTGAGCAGGACGGTGCGGGGAGCGGGCATGGCACGTTCTCCTTGGCCGGGGGTGTGGGCGGGCGGAGCGCTTCCGGGTGCGTCAAGGAGTCGTGCCGAGGGCGTGCTTGACCCCCTGACCGGAGGTCCCCTAGCGTAACGATGTTCATGAATATGGACAATGATCAGATGGACGTACGCTCCTGACCTGTGGTGCCGCACCGGCCCCGCGCCCGGACGGCTCGTCGAACACGGCAGGGCGTCGCCCGGCAGGATCCGACAACCCACCGCAGCAGGAGTCGAGTTGGCAGTGTCCCAGCCGTCGAAGCCGTCGCATCCGTCCCGAAATTCGCAGCCGTCGCAGCCGTCGCAGCCGTTGAAGCCGTTGAAGCCGTTGAAGGTCTCGGCCTTCCTCTACCCCTGGGACGTCATCGGCGACCCGGACGCCGCCCACCGCATCGCCGACCTCGGCATCGGCCAGGTCACCCTCGCCTCCGCCTACCACTCCACCCGGGCCCTCACCCCCCGCCACCCCCGGCACCGCGTCGTCACCGCCCCGCACGCCGCCGTGCTCTACCCGCCCTCCGGCCCGCGCTGGGCCGGACGCGAACTGCGGCCCCGCCCGCAGAACTGGATCCCCGTGGCCGACGCGTACGCCACCGCCGCAGAAGCCCTCGCCGACGCCGGGCTGGCCGTCCACTCCTGGGTCGTACTGGCCCACAACTCCCGGCTGGGCGAGGACCACCCCCGGATCCGCGTCACCAACGCCTACGGCGACCGCTACCCCTGGGCCCCCTGCATCGCCCGGCCCGAGGTCCGCGCATACGCCGTCGCCCTGGCCGCCGAGGCCGCCGTCCGCCCCGGTGCGGGCGGCACCGAACTCGAATCCTGCGGCTGGTACGGCTTCGCCCACCTCCACGCCCACGACAAGGTCGCCGGCGTCCCGCTGGACGCCGCCGCCCAGTACCTGATGTCGCTCTGCTTCTGCTCCGTCTGCCGCGAGGGATACGCCGGGCTCGGCGCCGACGACCCGCGGGACGCGGTGCGCAGGGCCCTCGCCCCGGTCTGGGCGGGGGAGTGGACCCCGGGCCCCGACGAATGGGCCGACATCGAAGAGCTCCTCGGCGCCGACCTCGCCGCCCTCACCCTGGCCTGGCGCGGCCGGATCGCCCGGGACTTCCAGCGGGACGTCATCGCCGCCGTGCGCGCCGAGGCCCCCGACGGCTTCCAGGTCCTCCTGCACGCCGACCCCGCCCTCCACCACTGCGGTGCCAACGCCGGCGTCGACCCCGCCCACGTACTGGCCCACGCCGACGGCCTCGTCCTCCCCGGCACCGCCCTGCTCGCCGGCTGCGTCCCCCACGCCCGCCCCGGCACCGTGCTCGCCGCCAACCTCCCGGTCGTCGCCGGCCTGGGCGGCAGCCCCGGCACCCTGGCCGCCGACATCGCCCACGCCACCGCGCTGGGCGCGAGTGAGCTCCGCCTCTACCACGCGGGACTGGCCTCGGACGCGGATCTCGCGGCGGTGCGGGCGGCCCTTCGGGCGAGTTGACCCGAGGGTGGCTACTGGCTACTGGCTACTGGCTACCGCTCCTCCGGGCCGCCGCCGTAGGTCCTGAGCACACTCGTGTCCAGGGGTCCAGGGGTCCAGGGGCCCAGGGTGACCGTGTCGCCGAACGAGAACTTGACGGGCTCCCGGTAGTCGGGCAGCGAGTGGATCGCGCCAGTGCCCGAGCGGGGATCCACGATCAGGTAGTGGGCGATGCCCATCGCCTTGTAGTCGGTGACCTTCTCCTCGTAATCGTTCTCGGGATCGGACCTGGCGACGACCTCGACCACCAGGAGGACCTGTTCCGGCCGCAAGGCGGCCACATCGGGTTCCAGGTCGCATTCGGCGAACACCATGATGTCGGGACGACGCAGCCGGCCGAGAGCGGGATCCACAAGGTCGGCTCCGCCGTGGGCGATGAATCCGGGGTGGGTCCGGAGTAGCTGGGCGTTGAGTTGCCGGCTGAGTCGGATCACGGCCAGCTCGTGTCGAGCTACCGGTGACATCATCATGATGATCTCGCCGTGGGCGATCTCCACTGCTCCCACCCCGGGTACTTCCGGCAGCGCCTCGGCGATCCGACGGAGCTCGGCGAAGGTCTCGGGGTCCATGTCCCCGACGTTAGCGGGGAGCCGGTCGGGGAGCCGGTAGCCGGTAGCCGGGAGCCGGTAGCCGGAAAGCGGGGGACGGTTGCTCGCTGGTTCATGATCCGCATCCTGCGACCACCCCCGGGCGGGTGCTTCGGATTGCACCGGCTTCGTCCGAATGAGTGACGGGCCGTTCACTGCCGCGGGGGCAAAGTTCGTTCAGCCCATTGACTCGGCCTCTGCGCGGCTCTAACTTCATCGCGTCGTACTTCGTACGTCATATATGAGACGCCATACGCGAGATCTGAGAGCTGCCATGGACCTGCTGGCTGGTGCTGTGCCGACGCCTATTCCCTCCCGCACCCAGTACGTGCTGGAGACGATCAAGCACGGCATACTGACCGGCCAGTTGCGGCCGGGGCAGGCCCTGGTGGAGACCGAACTGGCCGCGCAGTTCGGGGTGTCGAAGACGCCGGTGCGTGAGGCGCTCAAGACGCTGGCCGGCACCGGGCTGGTGGTGATGAGCCAGTACAAGGGCGTGACGGTGCGCACGGTGGACGCCGAGATGGCCCGGCAGGTCTACGACGTACGGCTGCTGCTGGAGCCGGAGGCCCTGCGGCGGACCATCGCGCAGCGCGCGTCGCTGGAGGCGGCGCGGGACGCGCTGACGCGGGCGGACGCGGCGGCGGACAGGGCCGACCGGTCGCTGGCCAACCGGGACTTCCACCGGGCGCTGTACGTGCCCTGCGGGAACCCGTTGCTGGCGCGGATGCTGGACGACGTACGGGACCAGGCGGCGCTGGTGTCGGCCGTGGTGTGGCAGGAGACGCCGTCGTGGGAGCAGGAGGCCAGCGAGCACCGGGAGATCCTGGCGCGGGCGCTGGACGGCGACGGCGACGGCGCGGCGCACCTGCTGCACCGGCACATCACGGAATTCGTGGCAAGGGCCTTTCCCGAGCACGGGCTGGAAGAGCCGGCCCCATGAGCCGCGGGCGCGCGCAGTGAGGGGACGGTCCTGCGCGCGCCCGCACCCCAGGTTCCGCACGCCGGCAGCCGCAGCCGCGAGCCGCAGCCGGGCGCCGCAGCCGCGAGCCGGCCGCCGGAACCGCAAGCCGTAGTCGCACACCGGGAAGGCCTCAGCCGTGGCCGTAGGCCGTGAGAAGGGCAGACCGCATGTCATTCGCAGAGCAGTCGTCAGCGCTCGCCGAGGTCGTGGCGATACCGGTGACCCCGTTCGACGCCGGGGGCGGCGTGGAGCGGACGGCCTACCGGGTGCTGTTGCGCAGGCTGCTCGACGCGGGGGTGCGGACGGTCACGCCGAACGGCAACACCGGTGAGTTCTACGCCCTGGAGCCCGCCGAACGCCGGCTGGTCGTGGAACTGACCATGGCGGAGGCGGCCCAGGACCCGGACACCCAGGTGATCGTCGGGGTCGGGCACGACGTGCCGACGGCGACCGCGGCCGCGCGGCACGCCCGTGAGGCCGGGGCGCAGATGGTGATGGTGCATCAGCCGATCCATCCGTATGTCTCGCCGGACGGCTGGGTGGACTACCACCGGGCCATCGCGGAGGCGGTCCCGGAACTCGGAGTGGTGCCCTACATCCGCAACGCGCTGCTGGACGGCGAGGTGATCGGCCGGCTGGGCGAGCTGTGCCCCAACGTGATCGGGGTGAAGTACGCGGTGCCGGACGCGGCGCGGTTCGCCGCGGTGGCGCGGGACGCGGGGCTGGACCGCTTCACGTGGGTGGCGGGGCTGGCCGAGCTGTACGCGCCGTCGTACTGGGCGGTGGGGGCGACCGGCTTCACCTCGGGGCTGGTGAACGTGGCGCCCCGGGTGTCGCTGGAGATGCTGCGGGCGCTGCGCGACGGGGACTACGTGGCCGCGATGAAGGTCTGGGAGCGGATCCGCGAGTTCGAGGAACTGCGCGCGGAACGCCAGTCGGCCAACAACGTGTCGGTGGTGAAGGAGGCGCTGGCGGTCCAGGGCCTGTGCCGGCGCGACGTCCGGCCGCCGAGCCGTCTGCTGGAGGAGGAGACGCGCGGGCGGGTCGCCGCCCTGCTCGCCGGCTGGGATCTGTCCTGAGCCCCCGCCGTACCGCGATGCCGTTGGAGCCGTGAGCCGTAGAACCCGCGAGCCGCAAGCCGAAGAAGCCGTAGTGCAAGCCGCCGATCAGGGACGATACGGAAGGCCTGTCAGTCATCATGCCCCCTCTGACCAACCGAGTTCCGCCGGAAGAACTCCGCAGCCACCAGTGGTACGGAACCGACGGCCTGCGCTCGTTCAGCCACCGGGCCCGCACCCGGCAGCTCGGCTATCTGCCCGAGGAGCACCTGGGCAAGCCGGTGATCGCGATCCTCAATACCTGGAGTGACATCAACCCCTGCCATGTCCACCTGCGCGACCGCGCGCAGGCGGTCAAGCGCGGGGTGTGGCAGGCGGGCGGCTTCCCGCTGGAGTTCCCGGTGTCGACGCTGTCGGAGACATACCAGAAGCCGACGCCGATGCTCTACCGCAACCTGCTGGCGATGGAGACCGAGGAGCTGCTCCGCTCCTACCCGGTGGACGGTGCCGTGCTGATGGGCGGCTGCGACAAGTCGACGCCCGCGCTGCTGATGGGCGCCGCCAGCGTGGACCTGCCGACGGTGTTCGTGCCGGCCGGCCCGATGCTGCCGGGGCACTGGCGCAACGAGGTGCTGGGCTCGGGCACCGACATGTGGAAGTACTGGGACGACAAGCGGGCCGGGCTGATCGGCGACTGCGAGCTGGGCGAACTGGAGAACGGCCTGGCCAGGTCCCCCGGTCACTGCATGACGATGGGGACGGCCTCCACCCTGACCGCGGCGGCGGAGGCGCTGGGCGTCACCGTCCCCGGGGCCTCGTCCATCCCGGCGGTCGACTCCGGGCACGACCGGATGGCGGCGGCGTCCGGGCTGCGGATCGTGGAACTCGTGTGGCAGGACCTGAGGTTGTCGCGGATCCTGACCCGTGAGGCGTACGAGGACGCGGTCGCCACCGTGCTGGCGCTGGGCGGTTCGACCAACGCCGTGATCCATCTGATCGCGATGGCCGGGCGCTCGGGGGTGACCCTCACCCTGGACGACTTCGACCGCGTCGCGCGGACGGTGCCGGTGCTGGCGAATATCAGACCTGGTGGAAGATATCTGATGGAGGACTTCCACTTCGCCGGCGGACTCCCCGGATTCCTGGCGCGGTTGAAGGACCGGCTGCACCTGGACCGCCCCACCGTCTCCCACCCGACGCTGCGCGAGCAGATCGACGGGGCGCTGGTCCACAACGACGACGTCATCCGCCCGCTCGGCAACCCGCTGGCGGAGGAGGGCGGGGTCGCCGTGCTGCGCGGCAACCTCTGCCCGGACGGCGCCGTCATCAAGCACGTCGCCGCCGAGCCGCAGCTGCTCAAGCACACCGGTCCCGCCGTCGTCTTCGACGACTACCGGACCATGCAGCGCACCATCAACGACCCGGAGCTCGGCATCACCGAGGACACCGTGCTGGTGCTGCGCAACTCCGGCCCGCTGGGCGGCCCCGGCATGCCGGAGTACGGGATGCTGCCGATCCCCGACCGCCTGCTGAAGAAGGGGGTCCGGGACATGGTGCGGATCTCCGACGCCCGGATGAGCGGCACGAGTTACGGGGCGTGCGTGCTGCACATCGCCCCCGAGTCGTACGTCGGCGGCCCGCTCGCCCTGGTCCGCTCCGGGGACCTGATCACTCTCGACGTCCAGGCGCGCACCCTGCGGCTGGAGGTCGGCGACGCCGAGCTGGAGCGCCGCCGGGCCGGCTGGCAGGCACCCCCGCCGCGCTACGGCCGCGGCTACGGCGCGCTCTACCAGGACCAGATCACCCAGGCCGACACCGGCTGCGACTTCCGCTTCCTGGCCCGGTCCGGCGAAGTGCCCGAGCCCTACGCGGGCTGACCAACTCCCCTTACGCGTCCCGCGGTCAGGGACGAACCATCACTACTCGGCAAGCGCTTTCCCCGTACCGTACGAAGGAGTACCGGTCATGGCCACAGCCGTGGCGAAACCACCCCGGCCCGCACGGCGCCGGTCAGCGAGCGCGGCACGGCGCATTCCGTACCTCCTGATCGCACCCGCCGTGGCACTGATGGTGGGCTTCATCGCCTACCCGATGTCCAGCGTCCTCTACTACAGCCTGCAGGACTACAACGTCACCAAGCCCTGGCGGAACGGCTTCGCCGGCTTCGGCAACTTCACCACGATCTTCACCGACGACCCGCTGTTCTGGACGAGCCTGCTCTTCAGCCTCAAGTGGGTCGTCGCCGAGGTCAGCCTGCAACTCGCCCTCGGCCTGGCGCTGGCGCTGCTGGTCAACCAGACCTTCGTGGGCCGCGGCATCGCCCGCGCCATGGTCTTCTCGCCCTGGGCCGTCTCGGGCGTGCTGACCACCACCATCTGGATGCTGCTCTACAACCCCTCCACCGGCATCAGCCGTTACCTGGCCGACTACGGCATCGGCGAGTACGGCACCTCCGTGCTCGCCGGCCCGAGCACCGTCTTCCCGGCCGCGGTGCTGGCCGAACTGTGGCGCGGGGTCCCCTTCTTCGCCATCCTCATCCTCGCCGACCTCCAGTCCATCCCCGGCGAGCTGTACGAGGCGGCCTCCGTGGACGGCGCGACCCGGCGCCGGCAGTTCTGGCACATCACCCTGCCGCACCTGAAGGACGCCATCGTGCTGTCCACGCTGCTGCGCGGCGTGTGGGAGTTCAACAACGTCGACCTCCTCTACACCCTCACCGGCGGCGGACCGGCCGGGCAGACCACCACCCTGCCCCTGTACGTCGCCGAAACCGGCATCAAGGGCCACGACTTCGGCTACGCCTCCGCCCTGACCACCGTCGCCTTCGTGATCCTCCTCTTCTGCTCCATCGTCTATCTGCGTCTCAGCAAGTTCGGGGGCGACCGCACATGACCAGCACCATGACGGAACACGACACCGTCGCCCCGCGCGCCGACCGCGTCCGGGGCGCCGGCCCCGGGCGCCGCCGCCCGAAGGACAAGGGGTCCCCGCGCTGGCAGATATTCCTGCCGCTCGGCCTGTACCTGCTGTTCACGATCATCCCCTTCTACTGGATGCTGCTGTTCGCGCTGCGCCCCTCGGGGTCGACGTCACTGGTGCCGTGGCCCGCCACCACCAAGCACTTCTCCAAGGTGTGGAACGACCTCGGCTTCGCGGTCTTCTTCAGGAACAGCCTGCTCATCGGTGTCGCCACGCTGGTGATGACCACGGTGGTCGCGCTGCTCGGCGGCTACGCGCTGGCACGCTTCGACTTCCGCGCCAAACAGGTCTTCATGCTGGCCCTGCTGTGCTCCCAGTTCATCCCGGGCGCGCTGATGCTGGTGCCGCTGTTCCAGATCTTCGCCAACCTGCGGCTGATCGACTCGCTGTGGAGCGTGATCATCGCCGAGACGGTGTTCCAGCTGCCCCTGTCGATCATCCTGATCAGCGGCTTCATCAAGAACGTCCCGGTCTCGCTGGAGGAGGCCGCCTGGGTCGACGGCTGCGGCCGCTTCCGGGCCTTCTGCGCGGTGGTGCTGCCGCTGCTGCGGCCGGGACTGATCGCGGTGGGTTCCTTCGCCTTCGTCCACAGCTGGAACCACTTTCTCTTCTCGCTGATGTTCCTCAGCACCCAGGAGAAGTACACGATCCCGGTCGGCCTCAGCTACACCATCGGCTCCGGCGAGAGCGTCGACCTCGGCACCCTGGCGGCGGGCGGCGTCGTGGCGGCCGTCCCGGTCGTGATCGTCTTCGCGTTCATCCAGAAGTGGCTGGTCACCGGCTTCAGCGCCGGGGCCGTGAAGGGCTGACACCCCCGGACAAGGAGGTCCGAATGGCACCGATATCCGTCGTTCTGGCGGGCGCACGCGGCCACGGCCGGTGGCACCTGCAGAACCTGCGCCGGCTCGCCGGCACCGGACGTGTCAGGCTCACCGGCGTCTGCGACGTGACCCCGCCCGACCCGGCCGACCTCGCCGGCCTGGGCCGCCCCGAACAGGGCACGGACCTGGGGGAGCTGACCGCCCGCACCGGCGCCGCGATCGTCATCGTCTGCACACCGATCCACACCCACACCGACCTGGCGCTCGCCGCCGCCGCGCAGGGCGCCCACGTCCTGCTGGAGAAGCCGCCCGCGCCCTCCTACGCCGAGTACGAACGCCTCGTCACCGGCATCGAGGCGAGTGGCCGGGCCTGCCAGATCGGCTTCCAGTCGCTGGGCTCGCAAGCCCTCGCCGGCATCCGTGAACTCGTCGCGGACGGTGCCGTCGGTGCCGTACGCGGCATCGGGGCGGCCGGCAACTGGGTACGCGAGGAGCACTACTTCACCCGCGCCGCCTGGTCCGGGCACCGCACCCTGGGCGGCCGCGACGTCGTCGACGGCGTCCTGACCAACCCGCTGGCCCACGCGGTGGCCACCGCCCTGGCCATCGACGGCAGCCACCTGGCCGAGGACGTCGAGAGCATCGAGCTGGAGCTGTACCGGGCCAACGCCATCGAGTCCGACGACACCTCGGCGGTACGGCTGCGCACGGCACGCGGCACCAGGATCACCGTGGCGGCCACCCTCTGCGCCGAACGGGCCGCCGAACCGTATGTCGTGGTCCACGGCGACCGGGGCCGCGTCACCTTCTGGTACAAGCAGGACCTGGTGCTGCTCCAGCGCGCCGACCGGGGCCCGGAGGAACGGACCTACGGGCGCACCGACCTGCTGGAGAACCTGATCGCCCATGTGCGGGACGGCTCCCCGCTGCTGGTCCCGCCGCGCGCGACCGGCGCCTTCATGAAGGTGGTCGAGGCGGTACGGACCGCCCCCGACCCGGTGCGGCTGCCCGAGGGCGCCTGGCGCGCCGAGCGGCACGAGGGCGCGGTACGGCGCGTGGTGCCGGGTGTCGACGGCATGGTGGCCGCCGGGGCGGAGACGCTGGCGCTGTTCTCGGAACTGGGCGCGCCGTGGGCCGCCGCCCCGGCGGGGGCGGGACGCTGATGGGCGTCACCGGGACCACCGCCGCCCGAGCGCTGACGCTGCGCTGCGCCGGCCGTACCGTCGGCCGCTACACCTACCGGCCCGAGCTGCCGGGCCGGCTCGGCCCGCGTCCGTATCTGCATCCGCTGACGACCACCGCCGGGGTGCCGGTCACCGCGTTCATGCCGGGCGACCACCCGCACCATCTCGGGGTGAGCGTCGCGGTGCCGGACGCGGGGGGCCACAACTTCTGGGGCGGACGCACCTATGTGCGCGGCCAGGGGCCGACCGAGCTGGACAACCACGGGGTGCAGGCCCACCGGGGCTGGCTGCTGCGCGACCCGGACGGCTTCGTGGAGGAGCTGTCCTGGCGGGCCGGCGGCCGGGAGTTACTGCGCGAGCGCCGTACCGTCGCGGTCCGCGGTTTCAGCGCCGACTGCTGGGCCCTGGACTTCACCTTCGCCCTCACCAACTCCTCCGGCGGTGAGCTGTCCATCGGCAGCCCGGCCACCAACGGCCGCCCCGGCGCCGGCTACGGCGGTTTCTTCTGGCGGGCGCCCACCGGGTCCGGGCCGGCCGTCCGGGTGTTCACGGCGGACGCGGAGGGCGAGGACGCCGTGCACGGCCGGACGGCGGACTGGCTGGCGCTCGGCGGGGACCGCTGGACCCTGGTCTTCGCCGGCGCGACGCGGCCGACGCGGGCCGACCCCTGGTTCGTCCGGACCGCCGAGTACCCCGGTGTCGGGTCCTCGCTGGCCTGGCGGGACCGGCTGCCGCTGCCGCCCGGCCGGACGGTGACCCGGCGGATCGCCACGGCCGTGGTGGACGGCCGGCTCGGCCGGGCCGAGGCCGCGGGGCTGGTCCACCGGCTCACCGAAGGCGGTGTCTGATGCCCGGTACACCGTACAAACCGCGTCATATACCACGCCATATACGACGTATGTCCCTCCCGGTCGTCGCCGGCTCCGCGCCGGGCCGGCCGGAGCACCACGAGTCCCGAGCACCGAGCACTTACCGAACAGGAGATTCCACGATGACCGCACCAATGGGCCGCAGACTCCGCAGACTCCGCACCGGCGTCACCGCGGTCGCGGCCGTGTCCGCACTGGCTCTCGCCGCCACCGCCTGCGGGACGGACGGCTCCGGCAGCAAGGGCGACGAGGGCAGCGGCAAGGGCGAGATCACCTTCTGGGACAACAACGGAGGGGTCAGGACCGAGGTCTGGAAGCAGATCATCGCCAAGTTCGAGAAGAAGTACCCGGACATCAAGGTGAAGTACGTCGGGGTGACGGCCGCCGAGGTGCAGCAGAAGTACGACACGGCCATCGCGGGTGGCGGCAGCGGACTGCCGGACGTGGGCGGCGTCGGTACGGCGTTGCTGGCGGACCTGGTCCCGCAGGGCGCGCTGGCGCCGGTGACCGACCGGATCGACTCCGGCGCGCTGAAGGGCAAGCTCGACCCCAACCTGGTCAGGGGCGTCCAGGTGGCCGGCGGTGACGACGAGCTCTACACGCTGCCGACCTCGGCGAACATGGGCATCCTGTGGTACCGCACCGACCTGTTCAAGGCGGCCGGTGTTCAGCCCCCGACCACCTGGGACAACTTCTACACCGCGACCACGAAGCTGACGGACAAGAAGAAGAACGAGTTCGGCTTCACCTTCCGCGGCGGCGCCGGGTCGGTGGCCCAGGCGCTGGACATGATGTACGGCCAGTCGGGGATCACCACCTTCTGGAACGGTGACAAGAGCACGGTCAGCGACCCGAAGAACGTCGCGGCCCTGGAGAAGTACGTCGGCCTGTACAAGAAGGTCACGCCCTCGGCCGACCTGAACAACGACTTCACCAAGATGGTCGCCGAGTTCGACACCGGCAAGATCGGCATTCTCCAGCACAACCTGGGCTCGTACCAGAACCATGTGGACGCCCTGGGCAAGGACAACTTCGCGGGTGTGGCGATGCCGCTGGACGCGAGCGGGGTCCGCACCACGGTCTCCAACCCGGTGGACGGGCTGGGGCTGTTCAAGGCGAGCAGGAACAAGGAGGCGGCCTGGAAGTTCATGGAGTTCGCCGGGTCGGCGGAGATGAACAGCCTGTGGAACGAGTCGGCGGGCTCCATACCGGCCAACTCCGAGGCGCAGAAGGCCTCCTGGATCGCGCAGTCGCCGACCACCAAGGCCGCTCTGGACGCGCTGACCGACAGCAACACCAAGATCGTCCAGCTGCCGTACTACCTGCCGGACTGGGGCACGATCAGCAAGACCGACACCGAGCCCGACTTCCAGAAGCTGGTGCTGGGCAAGGAGACGGCCAAGCAGTTCCTGGACCTGTTCGCGCAGAAGATCGACGCGGCCCAGGCCGACTGGAAGAAGCACAGCTCCTGACCGGCCCCACCCCGGTCCTCACCCGCTCCTCACCCGGCCCGGCACCGGCACGCCGATACCGGCACCGGCACGCCGATACCGGCACCGGCACCGATACCGGCACCGGCACCGGGAGGGGCGGTCTGCCGCCGCCCCTCCCGGCCTCACCCGCACCGCACCTTCTCCCCGCAAGGAGCAGCAATGCGCAGGTCAGTCTGTCATGCCCGCATCATCGCAACCCTGGTCGGCTGCGCCTCCCTGGCGCTGGCCGCCGCCTCCGCCGTACCGGCCCAGGCCGCGTCCCCCGCCCGTGCCACGCTCCCCGCGGGCGACGGCTGGGCGTCGAGCGGCACCGGCACCACCGGCGGCGCGGCCGCCGACGCCGCCCACGTCCTGACCGTACGCAACCGTGCCCAGCTGGTCGCCGCCCTCAACGGCGGCGACAGCACCCCCAAGATCATCCAGGTGCGGGGCACCATCGACTTCAACACCGACGACACCGGCGCCGCGCTCGGCTGCGACGACTACGCCACCGGCGGCTACTCCCTCGACGCTTACCTCACCGCCTACGACCCCGGCACCTGGGGCCGTACCACCGAGCCCTCCGGCGCCCAGGAGGACGCCCGCGCCGCCTCCCAGAAGGTGCAGGCCGAGCGGGTCCAGGTCGTCGTCGGCTCCAACACCACCATCGTCGGCGTCGGCAAGGGCGCCACGATCCTGGGCGGCAACCTGATGGTCAAGGGCGCCGACAACGTCATCATCCGCAACCTCGCGTTCGAGAACGCCTCCGACTGCTTCCCCGCCTGGGACCCCACCGACGGCGACACCGGCAACTGGAACTCGGAGTACGACAACCTCACCGTGGTCACCTCCACCCATGTCTGGGTCGACCACAACACCTTCTCCGACGGCGCCGAGCCCGACTCCTCGCTGCCGAGCTACTACGGCCGCATCTACCAGAAGCACGACGGCCTCTTCGACATCATCAAGGGCTCCGACCTGATCACCGGATCGTGGAACGTCTTCAAGGAGCACGACAAGACGTCGCTGATCGGCAACAGCGACAGCGCCTCCGCGACCGACGCGGGCAAGCTGCGGGTGACGCTGCACCACAACCTCTACCGGAACGTCACCGAGCGCGCCCCGAGGGTCCGTTTCGGCCAGGTCGACGCCTACAACAACCACTACGTCACCACCGCGGACTCCGGCTACGAGTTCGGCTACAGCCTCGGCGTCGGCTACCAGTCGCAACTCGTCGCCGAGGCCAACGCCTTCACCCTCCCGGCCGGTACCGACGTCGGCACCGTCATCAAGAAGTGGAAGGGCACCGCCCTGACCGCCGACGACAACTACGTCAACGGCACCGAGACCGATCTGCTCGCCGTCCACAACACCAACGTCCCGGGCGAACTCCTCGGCGACGACGCCGGCTGGGCCCCCACCCTGCGCACGGCGGTCGACGCCCCGAGGGACATCCCGCGCATCGTCGACTGCCACGCGGGCGCCGGCAAGCTCTGACCCGGCCCCCCGGACCTCCCCCCACGGGCGGGCGCCGGCCGACCGTCCCCGGCCGGCGCCCCGCCGCCCCCGCGCCCCCACGCTCACCCCGCACCCATCCACAAAGGAGTGGACCCTTGCCCCTGACCCGCAGATCCGCCCTCCTGGCCGGGACGGCCGCCGCCCTCGGGCTCGGAGCCGGCCCGGCCACCGCCACCGCCGCCCGCGCCGCCGACCGGCGCCGCACCCTGTTCGTCCCCGCCGGTGACTCCCTCCAGGCAGCCGTCGACGCCACCCCCGACCTGCCCGCGGAGCCCTGGACGATCGTGCTCGGCCCCGGCATCCACCGTGAGACGGTCCTGATCACGGCCTCCAAGACCGGCCTGAGCCTGACCGGCGCCACCGCCGACCCGCGCGACACGGTGATCGTCTACGACCACGCCAACGGCACCCCCAAGCCCGACGGCAGCGGCACCTACGGCACCACCGGTTCGGCGACCACCACCGTGCAGGCCGACGGCTTCACCGCTCGCCACCTGACCTTCGCCAACGACTGGCTGCGCGCCGACCACCCCGGGATCACCGGCACCCAGGCCGTCGCCATCAAGGTGCAGGGCGACCGGTCCGCCTTCCACCACTGCCGCTTCCTCGGCCACCAGGACACGCTGTACGCCGACTCGACGGCCCTGACCGCCTTCGCCCGGCAGTACTACGACCGCTGCTACATCGAGGGCGACGTCGACTTCGTCTTCGGCCGGGCCACCGCCGTCTACGAGCACTGCCACTTCCACACCCTGGACCGCGGCGACCTCGCCTCGGCCCCGTACGGCTTCGTCTTCGCCCCCAGCACCGCCGCCGCCAACCCGCGCGGCTACCTGGTGACCGGCTCCAGGATCACCAGCGCCGCGCCGGACACGTACTACCGGCTGGCCCGCCCCTGGGTACCGGGTTCCGACCCCACGGCCGTGCCGATGCTCACCGTCCGCGACAGCCGGCTGGGCCCCGGCGTCAACGCGGCCGAGCCGTACGCCAACATGTCCGCCGGCTTCCCATGGCAGAACCAGCGCTTCCGCGAGTACCGCAACAGCGGCCCCGGCGCGCTGATCACGGTGCCGGACAACCGGCCGCAGCTCACCGACGAGGAGGCCGCCTCGGCCACCCGCGAGGTGTACCTCGGCGACTGGGCCCCGTGGCGCGCCCCCGAGGGGAGCCGCTGACATGGCCGACCCCCGCCTGAGCCGCCGCTCCCTGCTGACCGCCACGGCGACGGCCGCCGCCCTGGGCTGGGCCGCGGCCACCACCGCCGCAGCCGCCACAGCCCGCGCCGCCACCCCCACCCCCACCGGCAGCGCCGACGACGGACGCTTCGGCGACCACGGCTCCCCCGGCCACCGCCCCGACCGCCGTACGCTCTTCGTGGACGCCGCCGGACACGGCGACCACACCACGGTCCAGGCCGCGGTGGACGCCGTCCCCGGCACCCCGGCCGGCGGCTGGACCCTGGTCATCGCCCCGGGCACCTACCGCGAGACCGTCACCGTGCCCGCCGGCCGGGCCGGGCTGACCCTCACCGGCGCCACCGGCGACCCGCGCGACATCGTCATCGTGTACGACAACGCCAACGGCACCCCCAAGCCCGACGGCAGCGGCACCTACGGCACCGCGGGCTCGGCCACCTTCACCTCCGCCGCACCCGGGGTGACCGTACGTGACCTCACCGTCGCCAACGACTGGCTGCGCGCCGACCACCCCGACATCACCGGCACCCAGGCCGTCGCCGTCCACGCCACCGGCGACCGCACCTTCTTCGACCACGTCCGGCTGCTGGCCCACCAGGACACCCTGTTCGCCGACACCACCGCCCTGGACACCTTCGACCGGCACTACTACCGCGACTGCCACATCGAGGGCGACGTCGACTTCGTCTTCGGCCGGGCCACCGCCGTCTTCGACCGCTGCGCGTTCCACACCCTGGACCGGGCGGTGGACTTCACCCCGTACGGCATGGTGTTCGCGCCCGCCACGGCCCGAGCCAACCCGCACGGTTTCCTGGCCCTGCGCTCCCGCGTGACCAGTGGCGCGCCGGACGCCGCGTACAAGATCGCCCGGCCCTGGGTGCCGTCGTACGAGACCACGGCCTGGCCGATGCTGACCGTCCGCGACAGCTGGCTCGGCCCGGGCATCGACGCCGTGGCCCCGTACACCGACATGCGCGCGGCCTACCCCTGGCAGACCATGCGCTTCCGCGAGTACGCCAACGTCGGCCCCGGCGCGGTGATCACGGTCCCCGACAACCGGCCGCAGCTCACCGACGAGGAGGCGGCCACCCGGACCGTCGCCGACTGGCTCGGCGACTGGGCGCCGCAGCTCACCCCGCGCCGCCCGGGCCCGCGGGGCGGACGCCATGTCACCGTCCGGGTGGCCGGCGACTCCACCGCCTCGGTCTACGCGACCGGCACCGCGCCCCGCACCGGCTGGGCCCAGGCGCTCCCGCTCTTCGCCGGCGGCGGGGTCGCCGTGGACGACCGCGCCCTGTCCGGGGCCAGCTCCAAGAGCTACGAGGACGCCGGACTCCTCGACCACATCCTGCGCGACATCCGGCCCGGCGACCGGCTGCTGGTGTCCTTCGGCCACAACGACGAGAAGACCACCGACCCGGCCCGCGGCACCGACCCCGCGACCACCTTCCGGACCTATCTGCGCAGCTACCTAGACGGCGCCCGGCAGCTCGGCGCGCACCCGGTGCTCGTCACGCCCGTCGAGCGCCGCCGTTTCGGCGCCGACGGGCACGCCTACGCCTCGCACGGCGACTACCCGGCGGCGATGAAGGCACTGGCCGAGGAGGAGGACGTACCGCTGGTCGACCTCCAGGCGCTCAGCCTCGCCCTGTGGGACGAGCTGGGGGCGGAGGCCACCAAGGACTGCTTCCTCTGGCTCGACGCGGGGGAGTCCCCCAACTACCCGGCCGGCGTGGCCGACAACACCCACTTCCAGGCCCACGGGGCCATCGAGGTCGCCCGGCTGGTCGCCCGCGAACTGCACCGGCAGCACCTCCTCCCGCCGGGGGCCCTGACCGGTCTGGACGACGCCGTCCCCGACGACGCGATCAGCTGGCCGGACACCCTCCCGGAGCTCTAGCTCCCCCCCACAACCACAACCACAACCCACAACTCCACCCCCCCACAGCACCGGCGCCGGGACGCGCCGGTCGACACCCCCACGGGAAGGGATCCGCACCATGAGCCGAATCCGCTCCGCACGCTCCGCACGCTCCGCACGCTCCGCACGCACCGCACGCTCCGCACGCACCGCCCGTTCCAGCCGCTCCCGGCGGTCCGCCGCGACCGCGTTCGCGGTCCTGGCCGCCACCACCGGCGGCGCCCTGCTGACCGCGCCCCAGGCGCACGCCGCCACCGTCACGGTGTCCACCACGGCGGCCCTGCAGAGCGCCATCTCCAGTGCCGCAGCCGGCACCGTCATCCAGGTGCGCGGCGGCACGTACTACCCGACGGCCACGCTGCAGTCGACGGCCAACGGCACCTCCTCCAACCGGGTCTACCTGCAGGCCTACGGCTCGGAGACGGTCAAGATCGACGGCTCCAGCCTTCCCGACGGCGACTGGATCTTCAAACTCACCGCCGACTACTGGACGGTCTCGAACATCACCTTCCAGAACTCCCCGGACAGCGCGGTGGTCTGCCAGTCCTGCGCCTCGACGCTGTGGAGCAACGTCAAGACCATCGACAACGGCGACTCCGGGTTCACCCTCACCGGCGACTCCACGACCAACAACACCGTCAAGAACCTGGACAGTTACGGCAACTACGACGCCGCCACCCACGGGGAGAACGCCGACGGCGTCGCCATCAAGTTCGGCTCCGGCACCGGCAATCTGGTCACCGGCGCCCGCCTCTACAACAACTCCGACGACGGCCTCGACCTGTGGTCCTTCTCGTCCCCCGTCACCATCGAGCACACCTGGTCCTTCGGCAACGGCAAGAACCGCTGGTCGGACTCCGCCTTCGCGGGCGACGGCAACGGCTACAAGCTGGGCGGCGACGGTGAGACCGTCGCCCATGTCGTCAACAACTCCGCCGCGTGGGACGACGCGGGCAGCGGCTTCACCGAGAACAGCAACACCGGGGCGATCGTCATCAACCGCACCACCGCCTACGCCAACACCAAGTACGGTTACTACTTCGCCACCAGCTCGGCGAAGCTGGGCAAGAACCTCGCCGTGAGCAACGGCAGCGGCTCGGTGTCCAAGGGCGGTTCGGTGACCTCGGCAGGCAACAACTGGGACTCCGGGATCTCCACCCCGTCGTTCGTCAGCACCGACGCCACCACCTGCTACAACTCCCGTCAGTCCGACGGGTCGCTGCCCGCCACGACCTTCCTCACCACCGGCAGCAGCACCATCGGCGCCACGATGAACTGAGCCGTACGGAACCGGTTCCGGATTCGTTCCGGATTCATTCCGGATTCGCGGCAACCTTTCGGCGTCCGGCGGCAACCACAGGAAACCAGGACCATCGCGAGAGGATCCCTTCCCCGTGAGACGCTCCGCCGGACGCCACCGCAAGGACCCCTCCCTGTCGATCGCCACCGTGCTGGTGGCGGTCGGCTGCGGGACGGGGGTCTACCTCACCGCCATGCCGCTCTACGCCCAGGCGTCCACCACGGTCACGGTCTCCACCACCGCGGGCCTGCGGAGCGCCGTCGAGGGCGCCTCGGCCGGCACCGTGATCCGGGTACGCGGCGGCACGTACTACCCGACCAGCACCCTGCGCGCCGCCGCGAGCGGCCGGCCGGGCTCGCGGATCACCCTGACCGCGTACGGGTCGGAGACGGTCCGGATCGACGGCTCCCGGCTGCCCGCCGGCTCCACGCTGGCCGGGATCAGCGGCAGTTACTGGACGGTGTCCGGGCTGCGCTTCCAGAACTCCCCGGCGCGCGGCCTGGTCGTGACCTCCAGCACCGGCGGGATCTTCAGCAACCTCGCCACCAGCGGCAACGGCGGCAGCGGGTTCACCCTGCGCGGCGACCGTACGGTGGACAACCTGATCCGGAACCTGGACTCCTACGACAACCACGACCCGGCGGGCCGGCGCGACGACGCCGACGGACTGGCCGTCACCTCGGGCTCGGGCAGCGGCAACCGGGTCACCGGGGCCCGGCTGTTCAACAACGCGGACGACGGCATGGACGTGTGGCGGTGGGCCTCCCCGGTCACCGTCGAGCGCAGCTGGGCCTTCGGCAACGGCAAGGCCGGCGACGGCGAGAGCGGCACCGGCGAGACCGGCGAGACCGGCAAGACCGGCGAGACCGGCAACAGCCGGCACGGCAACGGCTTCGTGCTCGCCGCCGCCCACAACTCCGCCCCGCACCTGCTGCGTTCCAACGCCGCCTGGGACAACGCCGCCGACGGCTTCACCGGGGGCTCCGGCTCCGGCGCGGTCAGCCTCGACCGCAACACCGCCTACGCCAACCGCGGCACCGGCTTCCGCTTCGCCACCGGCGCCGCCCGGCTGACCAGGAACCTCGCGGTCGCCGACACCGGCGGCCCGGCCGAACTCGGCGCCCAGGCCGTCTCGTCGGGCAACAGCTGGGACGCCGGGGTCGCCGCCCCGTCCTTCGGCTCGGGGGACGCCGCCACCGCCCACGCGCCACGCCGGGCGGGCGGTTCGCTGCCCGCGACGGCCTTCCTCGGCACGGACGGCGGCACGATCGGCGCGACGATGCGCTGAGCGCCCACCGCCTCGTACGTTCATATGAATCGCATAACGGAAGCATAAAGTGCGTTGTACGCCTTGTGTTGATGCGCGTAGACAAGCGGTGACCTGGTGCAGAGGGGGCGCGAGTTCCGCCGGGCACCACGTCTCATCCCGACCTCGTGGCCTGCACAAGGCCAGATCCGGAGACCCATCCATGCGCACATCCGTCAGAGTGGCGTCGATCGCCGCAGCCTGTGCCATCGCGAGCGGTGCCCTGTACGGCGCCGGTGTCGCGACCGCGGGCGACAACGGCAAGGTGACCGAGGCGCGGCACAGCAGCGAGCCGCACAACATCGGCAGGCTCGTCACGGAGATCGACGAGTACTACGGCACCACCAAGGACGCGAACGGCGTCTACCAGTCCGCCGCGGACAGCGACTACGCCAAGGACGTCGCCAGCGTGCTGTCCGAGGCCAAGAAGGACATCAAGCGCGCGGCCGGCAAGCACTACAAGAAGGGTGTGAAGCCGGCGATCGTCCTCGACGTCGACGACACCCTGCTTCTCAGCCTCGACTACGAGAAGAAGACCAACTACACGTACAACAGCACCACCTGGGCCGCCTACGTCGAGCAGGCGGACCGCCCCGCGGTTCCCGGCATGACCTCGCTGGTCGACTACGCCGACTCCAAGCACGTCGAGGTCTTCCTCCTCTCCGGCCTGGCCGAGGCCCAGCGTTCCGCCGCGGTGAAGAACCTCACCACCGACGGCTACGCCCTGGACCTCGACGCGGACCACGTCTTCCTCAAGAACAAGGCCAACCCGCCGTCGTACCTGAGCAGCTGCGCCTCCGTCACGGCCTGGACCTGCACCACCGTCCAGTACAAGGCCGGCACCCGCGCCTACATCGAGTCCCTCGGCTACGACGTCATCGGCAACTTCGGTGACCAGTACTCCGACCTCGACGGCGGCTACGCCGACAAGTCGTACAAGATCCCGAACCCGACCTACTTCGTCTCCTAGAAGTCTTCCGGAAGCGGCCGGGACCTGGTCCCCGGCAGGCCCGTGGTGCACGGCTCCGGCCGCGCACCACGGGCCTGCCCCGTTTACGGGCCGCTGCGCCGCCTTCGGCCGCGCACACCCGCCGGCGGGCGGTGCGCGGCACCAGGACGGTGGTCACGCATGTGACGACGAAGGCCGGGGCCGTCGGTCCGGCTGTCAGGTCTTCCTCCCTCGTTGTACGACGCGCCAGTTGATGAGGACCAGCACCAGGATCAGTACGAAGAACGCCCGGAGGACGGCCGCGCCGTAGCCGTGGTCGTTGTCGAGGAAGGCGGACTGGTAGAAGTACAGCAGCGTGGTCAGGCCGGCCTGGCCGGGGCCGCCGGGGCCGGCATTGGCGGCGATTGCCGCGAAGCTCTGGAGGCCGTTGATGGTCGGGATGACGACGGTGAACAGGATGACGGGGCGCATGACCGGCACGGTGATCCGCAGGGGTCCGCACCGGGCCGGCGCCGTCCGTCTCACGCCGCCACCACCGGCGAACGGGCCGCCGCGCCGCGCGCCTTCGCGCTGCACCCACTCGTGGACTCCGTGACCGTCGCCCAGCGACTGCCGGACGGCTGCCGCAAGCACGTACCCGACCTCGTCTACCTCCGGGACTGAGCCATGCATGACGACCGCAAGCAGGTGGAGGACCGCCTCGACCGCGTCCTGGCACAGCGGATCCGCCCCGCCGTGTACAGCGCGTCCGTCCCGCTGACGCTGACCGCCTGGCACGTCCCCGGCGAACCCGTGCCGGTCGCCGAGGCGCTGGCCGCCGAGTACGGGCCCTTCGCCGTCGGCGAGCGCTGGGGCCGCCCCTGGTCCACCAGCTGGATCCGCGCCGAGGGCACCGTCCCCGCCGAATGGGCCGGCAAGCGCGTCGAAGCCGTCTTCGACCTCGGCTTCGTCGGCGACTGGCCCGGCAACCAGGCCGAGGCCCTGGTCCACGACGCCGCCGGACACCCGGTCAAGGGCATCGAACCGCGTAACCAGTACGTGCCCGTGGCCCGCGAAGCCGCCGGCGGCGAACCGGTGCACTTCCTGCTGGAGGCCGCCGCCAACCCCGACATCCTCGGCAACGGCTTCCTCCCCACCCCGCTCGGCGACCGGCTCACCGCCCCGCCCGAGCCGCTCTACACCTTCGCCCGCGCCGACCTCGCCGTACTCGACGAGAACGTCTGGCACCTGGTCCTGGACATCGAGGTCGCCGCGGAGCTGATGCGCGAGCTGTCCGCCACCGACCCCCGCCGGCACGAACTGCTGCGCGCCCTGGAGCGGATGCTCGACGCCGTCGACATCACCGACGTGCCCGGCACCGCCGAGGCTGCCAGGGCCCGGCTCGCCGACGTCCTGTCCCGGCCGGCGCACGCCAGCGCCCACACCCTGTCCTCCGTCGGCCACGCCCACATCGACAGCGCCTGGCTGTGGCCGCTGCGCGAGACGGTACGCAAGACCGCCCGCACCTTCTCCAACGTCACCGCCCTCGCCGCGGACTACCCCGACTTCGTCTTCGCCTGCTCCCAGGCCCAGCAGTACGCGTGGGCCAAGGAACACCACCCCGAGGTCTACGCCCGCATGCGCGAGGCCGCCAAGGCCGGCAACTGGATCCCCGTCGGCGGCATGTGGGTCGAGGCCGACGGCAACCTGCCCGGCGGCGAGGCCCTGGCCCGGCAGCTCGTACACGGCAAGCGCTTCTTCGCCGACGAGTTCGGCGTCGAGTGCGAGGGCGTCTGGCTCCCCGACTCCTTCGGCTACACCGGCGCCTACCCGCAGCTGGCGAAACTGGCCGGCATGAGCTGGTTCCTCACCCAGAAGATCTCCTGGAACCAGACCAACAGGATGCCCCACCACACCTTCTGGTGGGAGGGCATCGACGGCAGCCGGGTCTTCACCCACTTCCCGCCCGTCGACACCTACAACGCGGTCCTCTCCGGCGCGGAGATGGCCCACGCGGTGCGCAACTACGCCGACAAGGGCGGCGGCACCCGCTCCCTCGTCCCCTTCGGCCACGGCGACGGCGGCGGCGGGCCCACCCGCGAGATGATGGAGAAGGCCCGCCGGCTGCGCGACCTCGAAGGCTCCGCCAAGGTCGTCGTCCAGGACCCCAACACCTTCTTCCGCGACGCCCGGGCCGAATACCCCGACGCGCCCGTCTGGTCCGGCGAGCTCTACCTCGAACTCCACCGCGCCACCTACACCAGCCAGGCCCGCACCAAGTCCGGCAACCGCCGCAGCGAACACCTGCTGCGCGAGGCCGAGCTGTGGGCCGCCACCGCCGCGCTGCGCACCGGCCACAGCTACCCGTACGAGGACCTGGACCGGCTGTGGAAGACGGTGCTGCTCCACCAGTTCCACGACATCCTGCCCGGCTCGTCCATCGCCTGGGTGCACCGCGAGGCCGAGGCGGCCTACGCCCGGATCCGGGAAGAGCTGGAAGCGATCATCGCGACAGCGACAACCGCGCTGTCCGCCCCGTCCGGGCCGGACCGGCCACCGGCCGACGGCAGCCGACGAGACGGTGACCACGGACCGGCCGAGGCGCGGCCCGCCACGCCGTGGCTGTTCAACGCCGGCCCCCGCCCCCGCACCGAGGTCGTCACCGTCCCCGCCGAGCTCACGCCCGACGGCGAGCCCCGCACCGTCCACGCCCACGTACCCGCCTCCGGCGCCGTCCCGCTGACGGAGGCGCACCCCCCAGTCACCGTCCCCGTCACCGTCACCGACCGGGTCCTGGACAACGGCCTGGTCCGCGTCACCCTCGACGACGCCGGGCTCCTCTCCTCGGTGTACGACCTGGTCGCCGACCGCGAGGTCCTGGCCCCCGGCGAACGCGGCAATCTGCTGCGCCTGCACACCGACCTGCCCAATCACTGGGACGCCTGGGACATCGACCCGCACTACCGGCGGCAGTACACCGACCTCACCGCCGTCGACAGCCTCACCGTCACCGGGAGCGGCCCGCTGAGCGGCGCCGTCCGCATCGAGCGGTCCTTCGGGGACTCCCGCATCACGCAGACCGTACGGCTGCACGCGGGCAGCCCCCGGATCGACATCGAGACCGACATCGACTGGCACGAGGCCGAGAAGATCCTCAAGGCGGCCTTCCCGCTGGACGTGCACGCCGACCGCTCGGCCGCCGAGATCCAGTTCGGCCACGTCTTCCGGCCCACGCACACCAACACCAGCTGGGAGGCGGCCCGTTTCGAGGTCTTCTGCCACCGCTGGGTGCAGGTCGCCGAGGCGGGCTACGGCGTCGCCGTCCTCAACGACTCCACGTACGGCCACGACGTGACCCGTACCACCCGCGACCACGACGGCGGCACCACCACCACGCTGCGCCTGAGCCTGGTGCGGGCGCCCCGCAGCCCCGACCCGCAGGCCGACCAGGGCCGGCACCGGATGACGTACTCGCTCCTGCCGGGAGCCTCCGTCGCCGACGCGGTGGAGGGCGGCTACGCCCTCAACCTGCCGCTGCGGATCGTCCCGGGTCACGGCCCCGGCCCCGGCCCCGCCGGCGGACCCCCGGAGCCGCTGGTGGCCCTGGACGGCCGGGCGGCGGCCATCGAGGCGGTCAAGCTCGCCGACGACCGCTCCGGGGACGTCGTCGTCCGGCTCTACGAGTCGCTCGGCGGACGGGCCCGCACCACGCTGCGGCCCGGCTTCCCGGTGGCCCGCGCCCAGGTCACCGACCTGCTGGAGCGCCCGATGGACGGGGCACCGCCGGTCGAGCCGCAGCCGGACGGCACGATCGCGGTGAGCCTGCGGCCCTTCGAGGTGCTCACCCTGCGGCTCACGCCGTGCGGATAGCCACCCTCGACATCTGGTGCCGGCGCGGCCCGTGGCCCGACCGGTTCCCAATGATCCGCGCGGCCTGCGGGCCCCGGCCCTGACAGCTCGCGGTGCTCACCGTGCGACGCGGAGCTCAGGCCCGGGCGTCGCCGGTCGGGGCCAGGCGCGCCGTCATGCCGCCCCCGGGCAGTTCCCCGGGGGCCGCGCGCCGTTCGTACAGCAGCGCCATTCCCGTCGCGAACGCCCCCGCGCCCTCCCAGAGCCCGACCCCGACGAAGGCTCCGGGAGCGCGCCCGCCGATCACGGCGAGCGTGAAGACCGTGCAGGTCAGCAGCCGGAACGGGACCGTCCAGCGGAAGAAGGCCCGCCAGTCGGCGAGGGCGGCCAGGACGTAGTAGACGCCCATGTTCACCGCCGCCATGGATGACGCGGTCATGAACGCGTGGGTGAAGTCGGACGCGGCGCGCCGGTGCGCGGCACCCAGCCCCAGCAGCCCCAGCTGGACGTCGGGGGAGACCAGCCCCACCAGCCCGAGAGCGGTGGCGAGGATGCCGAAGACCGCCATGGTCCAGCCGGAAGCGGAACGGGGAAGACGCACGGGGGCTCCGGGGCGCGAGAGCGGAAGAGGATGTGCCGACCGCGGCCGAGCGGCCGAGCAGCAGAGCAGCAGAGCAGCAGAGCAGCAGAGCAGCGGAGCAGCGGAGCTGCCGAGCAGCCGCGCGGTCAACGTGCCTGATCCTAGGGCGAGTTGACCCCTGCTCGCGAACGGCCGCCGGCTACGCGGAGTCGCGCCGCACCAGTTCCGTCGGGAGGATGACCGCGGAGGGGTCCTCGCCGGAGAGGCGGGCCAGCAGGACGCGGACCATCTCGGTGCTGATGCGGTCCCAGGGCTGGCGGACGGTGGTGAGCGGGGGCCGGGTGCCCATGGCGGCGGGGGAGTCGTCGAAGCCGCCGACGGCGACGTCCTCCGGGACGCGGCGGCCGGCCCGGTCCAGGGCGGTCAGGGCGCCCTGCGCCATGAGGTCGGAGGCGACGAAGACCGCGTCGAGGTCGGGGACCCGGGTGAGCAGGGCGGTCATGGCGGCGTCCCCGCTGGCGCGGCTGTAGTCGCCCTCGGCGACGAGCCGCTCGTCGGTCTCCAGTCCGGCGGTCGTCAGCTCCTCGCGGTAGCCGGCGAGGCGCTGGACACCGCCGGGGGTGTCCAGCGGCCCGGTGATCATGGCGATCCGGCGGCGTCCGGAGGCGACCAGGTGGCGGACCATCTGGTGGGCCCCGCCCCGTTCGTCGGCGGCGACATACGCGATGGCGTGGCTCTGGCCCAGCGGCTCACCGCAGGCCACGACCGGCACCCCGCCCTGCTCCAGCCGCTCGGCCATCGGGTTGCCCGAGTGGCTGGAGACCAGCAGTACGCCGTCGACGTGGCCGCCGGTGATGTAGCGCGTTATCCGCCGCCGTTCCGGTTCCGTCCCGGCGATCATCAGCAGCAGCGGGATGTCGTGGGCGGCCAGGGCCTGTGTGCAGCCGCGCAGCAGGACGTTGAAGTTGGGGTCCTCGAAGAACCGCTCCTGCGGCTCGGTGAGCAGGAAGCCCACCGAGTCCGAGCGGCCGGTGATCAGGCTGCGGGCATGCCGGTTGACCACGTATCCCGTTCTGCGGATCGCCGCGTTGACCGCTTCCAGCGCCGTCGGGCTGACGTTGTGGCCCCCGTTGAGCACCCGGGAGACCGTGCCGCGGGACACCCCGGCCTCGCGGGCGACATCGTGGATCGTCGGTGGTCGACGTCGTTCGGTGCGGCTCATGCGGCGCTTTCTCTCGGCAGGCTTCGGGTCAGGACTTTACGGCGCCGGACAGCAGATCCAGACTCCAGAACCGGGAGATCACCAGGAAGAGCGCGATCAGCGGCATGATCGCCAGCATCGCGCCGGTGATGACCAGGGTGTAGAGCGCCGGTGCCGACGCGCCCTGCTGGAGCAGTGTGTACAGACCCAGTGTGACGGGGAACTTCTCGTCGTCACCGAGCATGATGAACGGCAGCAGGAAGTTGTTCCAGATCGCCACGAACTGGAAGAGGAAGACCGTCACCAGCCCGGGGAGCATCATCGGCAGCCCGATCCTGGCGAAGATCCCCCACTCCCGGGCGCCGTCCACCCGGGCCGCCTCCACGACGTCGTCGGGGACCGCGGCGGCGGCGTAGATCCGGGCGAGGTAGATCCCGTACGGGGACAGGACGCTCGGCAGCAGCACCGACACATAGCTGTCGGCGAGGCCGGCCTTGGCCATCAGGAGGTACTGCGGGATGGCGAGGACGACCGGCGGCATCAGCACCCCGGTCAGCAGGACGTTGAAGATCGTCTCGCGGCCCCGGAAGCGGTACTTGGCGAGCGCGTAGCCGCTCAGCGCGGACACCGCCGTGGACAGCAGGGCACCGACCCCCGAGTAGAACAGGGAATTGAGCATCCACTGCCAGTAGACGCCGTCGCGGTACGCGGTCAGGTCGCGGACGTTGTCCAGCAGGCCGGTGCCGGGCAGGAAGGTGAAGGTGGAGAACAGCTCACCGCTGCTCTTGGTCGAGGCCACCAGCACCCAGGCCACGGGCAGCAGGCAGTAGGCGGCGCCCAGCAGCAGGACGACGGTGGGGACCAGGCCGGGGCGGCGGGGCCGGCGGCTGCGGCCGGAGCGCTCCCGGGCACGCGCCTCCGGGCGGGCGATCGTGGTGGCGGACATCAGGAAGCCCCCTGCTTGGTACGGGAGTTGGCCGCCCGGAGGAAGCCGAAGGACAGGGCCAGGGTGGCCACCGCGAGGATCACGGAGGTGGCGGCCGCCGAGTAGATGTCACCCCGGACGAAGGCGTCCTGGTAGATCTTCATCAGCGGGCTCCAGGTGGTGGAGATGGTGTTGGTCATCCCCTTGAGCGTCATCGGCTCGCTGAAGACCTGGAGGGTGGCGATCATCGAGAAGAAGAAGGTGAGGACCAGGGCCGGGGCCACCGACGGGATCTTGATCCGCAGGGCGATCTGCAGCTCCGAGCAGCCGTCGATCCGGGCCGCCTCGTAGATCTCCACGGGCACCGCACGCAGCGAGGTGTAGATGACGATCATGTTGAAGCCGGTGCCGCCCCAGACCGCGATGTTGGCGAGCGAGCCGAACATCGCGCCGCCGGAGAGCAGGTCGGGCTCGGGCAGGCCCGCCTTGTCCATCAGGAAGTAGAACGGGCTGATCGTGGGGAGGTAGAGAAAGCCCCACAGAAGCGCGGAGATCACTCCGGGGACGGCGTACGGAAGGAAGATCGCCAGCCGGGAGAAGCCGCGTGCCCGGGTGCGGTGCGCGTCCAGCATCAGCGCGAACAGCAGGGCCAGGCCCAGCATGGACGGCACCACCAGGGCGCCGTAGCCCAGGGTCCGCAGCGCGCCGTGCAGCAGCTCGGTGTCGTGCAGCGCGTCGGTGTAGTTGGCCACGCCGGCCCAGACCTCGTGGCGGGCGTTGTGGCCCAGGCCGAGGCCCTTGACCTCGACCTTGCGCAGGCTGAGGTAGAGCGCGTAGCCGATGGGGAGGGCGAAGACCAGCGCGAACAGCGCGGCGGCGGGGATGAGGAAGCCGTACGGTGCCAGACGCGGCCCTGCGGGACGGCCCCGCTCACGGGGGCGGACGGTCGCCGATGCCATGGGTAACTCGATTCGACGGTGGGTGGAGCGGTTGCGCGTTCGCGCTGGACGGTGGCCGGGCCCGCGGAGCAGCCCGGGCGGTGGCCTCCGGACACCCTGCCCCGCCCGGCCCGGGAGTCTCCGGGCGGGGCGGGGCAGGAGAGTGGCACGGGAAGGGGCGCTGACCGGCCGGTCGACGGTCCGACCGGCCGGCTGGTCGACCGGCTAGCCGACGCTGAAGCCCTGCTTCTTCAGGTCCGCGACCGTGGTCGACTGCATCGTGTCCAGGGCCGAGGTGAAGTCGGACTTCTGCTGCGCGGCCTTGCCGAAGGCGTCCTTGAAGGCGCTGTACGCGACGTTCACGTTCGGCCCCCAGGCACCCGGCGCCGTGGTCTTCGCGATCGCGGCGGCCTGGGTGTAGAAGTCGGGCTGGTCGGAGAAGAAGTCGGGCGCCTTGGACAGCGCGCTGCCGGTCTGGGCGGTGGTCGCCGCCGGGTAGATGCCGCCGTTCTTCACCAGCGCGGCCACGGCCGTCGGGTCGGTGTTGAGCCAGGTGGCGAACTTCGCCGCGGCGGCCTTGTGCTTGGAGTCGGTGGTGATGCCGGTCGTCGAACCGCCCCAGCTGCCGGTCTTGTTCTCACCGGCGGTCCACTGCGGCAGCGGTGCCATGGCCCACTTGCCCTTGGTGTCGGGGGCGGCCGTGGTGAGGACACCGGGGGCCCAGACAGCGCTGACCCAGGCGATCTGGGTACCCGTGTTGAGGGCCTTGTTCCAGGCGGGGGTGTACATCGGCTGGTTGTCGAGGGCGCCCTCCTTGACCAGACCGCCCCAGAAGTCGGCGACCTTCTTGGAGGCGGCGTCGTCGATGCCGACCTTCCAGGTGTCACCGCTGGTGGTCCACCACTTCGCCCCGGCCTGCTGGGACAGGCCCGCGAAGAGGCCGGGGTCGCCGCTGCTGAAGGTGGTCAGCGACTTCTTGCTGTCCTTCTTCTTCAGCGCGCGGGCGGTCTGCGCGAACTCGTCCCAGGTGGTGGGGACGGACAGCTTGTACTTCTTGAACAGGTCCTTGCGGTAGTAGAACATCAGCGGCCCGGTGTCCTGCGGTATCGCGTACACCGCGTCCGAGCCGAGCGTGACCTGCTGCCAGACGCCGTCGGCGAACTCGCTCTTGGCGTCGCCGGCCTCGCCCGAGATGTCGGCGAGCACGTCATTGCTGACCAGGGTGGGGAGCACCTGGAACTCGGCCTGGATGAGGTCCGGCGCCTTGTGGGCCTTGGAAGCGGTGATGATCTTGGTGACCAGGTCGTCGCCGGACGCCTGCTTCTTCACCGTCACCTTGATGTTCGGGTTCTTCTTGTTCCAGATGTCGACGACCTTGTCCAGGCCGGGTGCCCATGCCCAGTACGTGAGGCTGACGGGGCCGGTTTCTTCCGCCTTCGCGGTGCCGTCCGAGCTGCTGCTGCAACTCGCGAGGAGGGCCGCGCCGAGAACGGCGGCCGTGACCTTGGCAATGAGTGAGGTACGCATGGTCTCGCTTCCCTGACAAGGGCGGCAGCGTCGATGCGGCCGCCAGCCATGCACTGTGAGCGTTCACAGTAGAGAAACTTTCCGGACACTTGTCAATGCTTGTTGCCATGCGGTTATCTAGGCCGAGTCGCCGCTCACGCGACTGTGCACGTTCCCAACATCATCCAGGAGTTCGCATGCTGCCTCGCGTCGGTCGCCTCGCCTACGGCGGTGACTACAACCCCGAGCAGTGGCCCGAGGAGGTCTGGCAGGAGGACGTCGCGCTGATGCGCGAGGCCGGCGTCACCATGGTCAGCGTCGGGATCTTCTCCTGGGCTCTGCTGGAGCCCGAGCCCGGTGTGTACGACTTCGGCTGGCTCGACCGGATCATCGCGTTGCTGCACGCCAACGGCATCCGCGTCGACCTGGGCACCCCCACCGTCGTACCGCCCGCGTGGTTCTACGCCGCCCACCCCGAGGTACTGCCGGTCACCCGCGAGGGGATCCGTTACGGGTTCGGGTCGCGCGGCGCGATCTGCCACAGCTCGCAGGCCTACCGGCAGGCGGCCGCCGGGATCACCGAGCAGCTGGCGCGCCGCTACGGCAGCCATCCGGCGGTCGCCCTGTGGCACGTCCACAACGAGTACGGCGTCCCCGTATCGGCCTGCTACTGCGAGGCGTCCGCGGCCGAATTCCGCCTCTGGCTGCAGGCCCGCTACGGCACCCTGGAGGCGCTGAACGCCGCCTGGGGCACCGCCTTCTGGGGACAGCACTACGTGGACTGGGCGCATGTCGACGCCCCCCGGATCACCCCGACCGTCGCCAACCCGGCGCAGCAGCTGGACTTCGCGCGCTTCACGGACGCCACGATCCGCGGCAACTTCACCGCCGAACGCGACATCCTGCACCGGCTGGCCCCGGGCATCCCGGTCACCACCAACTTCATGACCGCGCTCAGCCAGTGCGACTCCATGGACTACTGGGCCTGGGGCGAGGCGGTCGACGTGGTCACCAACGACCACTACCTGATGACCGACGGCCGCCGCACCCACGTCAACCTCGCCATGGCCGCCGACCTCACCCGGTCAGTCGCCGGCGGCGCCCCCTGGCTGCTCCTCGAACACTCGCCCAGCGGCGTCAACTGGCAGCGCCGCAACCCCGCCAAGCGCCCCGGCGAGATGGCCCGCAACAGCCTCGGCCACGTCGCCCGGGGCTCGGACGGCGCGATGTTCTTCCAGTGGCGCCAGTCCCGCTACGGCGCCGAGAAGTTCCACTCCGCGATGCTGCCGCACGCCGGCACCGACAGCCGGATCTGGCGCGAGGTGGTCGCCCTCGGCGCCGACATCGGCGCCCTCGCCGGGATCGCAGGCAGCCGGACCGTCGCCGATGTCGCCATGCTGTGGGACTGGCAGTCCTGGTGGGCCCAGAAGCTGGAGTGGCGCCCCAGCCAGGACCACGACGCCCGGGAGCGCGCCGACAGCTTCTACGAGGCGCTCTACGACCGGCACCTGACCGTCGACTTCGCCCACCCCGAGGCCGATCTGTCGGCCTACCCGCTGGTCGTCGTCCCCGCGCTGTACCTCGCGTCGGAGGCCGCCGGACGCAAGCTGCGCTCGTATGTGGAGGGCGGCGGCACCCTGGTCGTGTCGTACTTCTCCGGCATCGTCGACGAGCACGACACCGTGCACCCCGGCGCGGTGCCGGGTGCGCTGCGCGAGGTGCTCGGGCTGACCGTCGAGGAGTTCGCGCCGCTGCTCGACGGCGAGCGGGTACGGATCGAGGCCGCGGGGGGGAACGCCCCGGCGGCCGCGGGGGCGGGCCCGGAGCTGACCGGCGACCTGTGGACCGAGTTCGTCGTGCCCGCCCCGCAGGGCGCCGAGCCGGTGTGGACCTACGCCGACGGCCCCGCCGCCGGCCGGCCGGCCGTCACCCGCCACGCACTGGGGCAGGGCACCGCCTGGTACGTCTCCACCCGCCTCGACGCCCGGGACCTGGACGCGGTGCTGGCCTCGGCCGCCGCCGACGCGGGCATCGCGGCGCGCGAGGACCTGCCGCGCGACGTGGAGGTCGTCCGGCGGGCCGGAGAGGACGGCAGCCATGTCTTCGTGATCAACCACACCGGTACCGAGGCCAAGGTCGCCGTCGGCGGATCCGGGACGGAGCTGCTCACCGGCGAGCGGGTCGCCGGGCTGCTCGCGGTGCCGGCCGGCGCGGTACGGGTCGTCCGCGTGGACGGCTAGCGCACGCATCTGGTTCCGGCCGGGGCCTGGGGAGGTCTCCGGCCGGTAGGGGCGGCGTCACCGCGCTCGCGGTGGGGACGGCGCCGCCCCGCCCAACCAACCCACCCATGGGTTCATCGAAGGGACAACGATGTTCCAGCCGAGTCGCACCATTCTGCGGGCCCTGGCCCGCACCCTGGCGATACCCGTGCTCGTGGCCGTCGGCCTGACCGCCGCCCCGGCCCAGACCGCGGCAGCCGCGAGCACCCTCACCAACGGCGGTTTCGAGTCGAACGGGGCCGGCACCGCCACTCCCACCGGCTGGAGCACCTACTCCGCCGCGGGCCAGAACAGCGCCTCGTATACAGAATCCGGTGGACACTCCGGTTCGTACCGGCTCACCCACTGGGCGTCTACTGCATACAAAGTGCAGACCTACCAGTATCTGTCGGGCCTGACCAACGGCAGCTACACGCTCACCGCCTGGGTCCGCTCCGGCGGCGGCCAGAACTCCGCCTACCTCGCGCTCACCGGCTGCGGCAGCACCGACCAGCGCACCGACCTGCCGGTCAGCTCCAGTTCCTGGGTCCGCGTCGTCACCTCGATCGCGGTGACCAACAACCAGTGCACGATCAGCGTCAACTCCGATGCCAACGCGGGCAACTGGATCAACGTCGACGACCTGACCTTCACCGCCGGTTCGACCGGGCTGACGGTCAAGGGCGCCGACATCTCCTCCCTCGCCAAGAGCGAGGCGTACGGCGGCGTGTACAAGACCAGTTCCGGTACCACCGGGGACGCGCTGGCGATCCTGAAGTCCGCCGGCATGAACTACGCCCGCCTCAAGGTCTGGGTCAACCCGGCCGACGGCTACAACAACAAGGCCCGCGTGCTGGCGATGGCCACCCGGATCAAGAACCAGGGCATGAAGCTGCTGGTCGACTTCCACTACTCCGACACCTGGGCCGACCCCGGTGCCCAGACCAAGCCCGCGGCCTGGTCCGGCCACACCTACAGCCAGCTCAAGACCGACGTCTACAACCACACGTACGACGTCCTCAACGCCCTCAAGGCGCAGGGCACCACCGCCGACATGGTGCAGATCGGCAACGAGATCAACGGTGGCATGCTCTGGTCCGAGGGCTCGACCAGCAACTGGTCCCAGCTCGCCGGGCTGCTCAACTCCGGCTACAGCGCGGCGAAGGCCGTCTCCTCCGGCACGCTGGTCGCCCTGCACCTGGCCAACGCCGGTGACGACGCCACCGTCCGCTGGTGGTTCGACAACGCGGCCACCTACGGCATCAACTACGACGTGATCGGCCTGTCGTACTACGGCTACTGGCACGGCACGCTGGCCGCGGCGCAGACCACGCTCGACGACGTCGCGTCCCGCTACGCCAAGCCCGTCTACATCGCCGAGACCGCCTACCCGTTCCGGCTCGACAGTGAGGACTCGCTGACCAACATCATCGACACCAGCGGTGAACTGGTCTCCGGCTACCCGGCCACACAGGCCGGCCAGGCGGCCTGGTTCCGTGACGTGCTGAGTGTCGTCGAGGCGGTGCCGAACGGCCGCGGCCTCGGGGTCTTCTACTGGGAGGCCACCTGGACCGCCGTCACCGGCAACGGATGGGACCCGACCGACGCGTCATCGGGCAACGGCTGGGAGAACCAGGCGCTGTTCGACTACAGCGACAAGGCCACATCGGCGATGAGCTGGTTCAGCCACCGCTGACGCGGCACACCGGCGGCGCCGCCCGGCACTGGGGTCGCGCGGCGCCGCCCGCCCGCTCGTACCCGTACCCGTATCCGTACTTTTCCCCTGTCGAACGGATGACCTCGATGCTCCCTTCGAGACGCACGATGCTGGCCCGCTCGCTCGCGGTGTCGCTGACGGCGACCGGACTCACCGCGCTGCCCACGCCGTCGGCATACGCGGCGCCCGGCGCCGGCACAGCCTCCGGCACCGGCACCGGCACCGGTGCCCTTGCCAACGGCGACTTCGAGGCCGACGGCACCGGCACGGCCACCCCGGCCGGCTGGAGCACCCGCAACGCCGCGGGCCAGGGCAACGCCTCGTATACAGAATCCGGTGGACACTCCGGCTCGTACCGGCTCACCCACTGGTCGTCTACTGCATACAAAGTGCAGACGTACCAGCACCTGACCGGCCTGGCGAACGGCCACCACACCCTCACCGCCTGGGTCCGCTCCTCCGGTGGCCAGCGGACCGCCCACCTCGCGCTGAGCGGCTGCGGCGGCGCCGAGCAGCGCACCGATCTGCCGCCCACCCCCAACGGCAGCTGGGTACGGCTGGTCACCTCGGTGAAGGTCACCAACCACCGCTGCACCGTCAGCATCGTCTCCGACGCCGCCGCCGGCGAGTGGATCAACGTCGACGACGTGACCCTCACCCCCGGCTCGACGGGCCTGGCGATCAAGGGGGCCGACATCTCGACCCTCACCAAGAGCGAGGACTTCGGCGGTGTGTACCGGTACGCCGACGGCACCCGCGCCGACGCCCTGACCATCCTGCGCTCCGCCGGGATGAACTACGCCCGCCTCAAGGTGTGGGTCGACCCGGCCGACGGCTACAACAACAAGGCCCGGGTCCTGGCCATGGCCAGGCGCGTCAAGCGGCACGGCATGAAGCTGCTGGTCGACTTCCACTACTCCGACGCCTGGGCCGATCCCGGCAAGCAGAACAAGCCGGCGGCCTGGGCCTCGGACACCTTCGCCCAGCTCAAGGCCGACGTCTACAACCACACGTACGACGTCCTGCAGGCCCTGAGGGCGCAGGGCACCACGGCCGACATGGTGCAGATCGGCAACGAGATCAACGGCGGCATGCTCTGGCCGGACGGCCGCTGGGACAACTGGCCGGGCCTGGCCGCGCTGCTCACCGCCGGCGCGGAGGCGGCCAGGGCGGTCAGCCGCTCCACGCTGGTCGCCCTGCACCTGGCCAACGCCGGTGACGACGGCGGCGCCCGCTGGTGGTTCGACAACGCCGTCTCGTACGGGGTGCCCTTCGACGTCATCGGCCTGTCCTACTACAGCTACTGGCACGGCGCGCTGAACGACCTGCAGACCACGCTCGACGACATGGCCTCCCGCTACGACAGGCCGGTCTTCGTCGCCGAGACCGCCTACGCCTTCACCCTGGACAACGACGACGCGCTGGAGAACAACATCGCGTTCTCCTCGCAGCTGGTCTCCGGCTACCCGGCCACCCCCGCCGGGCAGGCGGCGAACCTGCGCGACGTGATGAACGTCGTCGAGGCGGTGCCGAACGGCCGCGGTCTGGGCGTCTTCTACTGGGAGCCCACCTGGACCGCGGTCACGGGCAACGGCTGGGACCCGGACGACTCCTCGTCGGCCGACGCGTGGGAGAACCAGGCGCTGTTCGACTACGGCGACCGGGCGCTGCCGGCGATGAGGTGGTTCGGCCACCGCTGAGCCGCCGAGCCGCCGAGCCGCTGTCCCGCTGAGCCGCCGAGCCGGCAGGCAGTGCGGCCGGTGGTCGGTGGCCGGTGAGCAGCTGACGCCCGGCCGCTTCAGAGCCGCCGGGTGGCCAGCGTCAGCCGGTCGCGGGCGTCGTAGAGGGCATCCCTGATCAACTGCTCGTGTGCCGGGGTGAGTCTGGCCACCGGCACCGAGCAGCTGATCGCGTCCCGGGCCGGGGTGCGGTAGGGGATGGCGACGCCGAAGCACTTCAGGCCGAGGGTGTTCTCCTCACGGTCCACGGCGTATCCCTGCTCGCGGATCTGCCGGAGCTCCAGGATCAGCTTCTCGCGGTCGGTGTGGGTGTGCTCGGTCAGCGCGTCCAGGGACTCCGGGAGCAGCTTGCGGACCTGCTCGTCGGTGTGCGTGGCCAGCAGCGCCTTGCCCAGGGAGGTGGAGTGCGCGGGCAGCCGGCGGCCGACGCGGGTGAACGGCCGCAGATAGTGCTGGGACTGCCGGGTGGCCAGATAGACGACGTTGGTGCCGTCGAGCCGTGCCAGGTGGATGGTCTCGCCGGTGTCGTCGGACAGCCGGTCCAGGGTCGGGCGGGCGGCGGCGACCGCCTCGTCGCCGTCGATGTACGAGGTGCCGACCAGCAGCGCCCGTACGCCGATCCCGTACCGGGTGCCGGTGGCGTCGGTCTCGATCCAGCCGAGCTCGACCAGGGTGCGCAGCAGCATGTAGAGGCTGGACTTGGGGTAGCCGACCGCTTCCTGGACGGCGGCCAGGCTGTGCATGCCCGGGCTCCCGGCGAAGAACTCCAGCAGCTCGACCGTCCGGACCGCCGACTTGACCTGCGATCCTCCGTCCCCTGCAGCCATCCGTCGACCCCTCTTGTTCGGCCGGGACCCGCGCAAGTAGGCTCCCAGCGTATTCACAATTACGGATGCTGTTCAGCATATCGAACAAAAGGCGTGGAGGTACCCGCTGTGGCTGTACCAGTGTGGAGTGTGGATCCCCGTACCGGGAAGCAGCGGGAGCAGGTAGCGGTCGAGGCGACGGCCGAGGAGGTCGACACGGTCGTGCGGGCCGCGGCCACCACGGTCCCGGCGCTGGCCGACCGGGCCGTACGCGCCCGGCTGCTGCGCACCGCCGCCGACTTCCTGGAGGAGGCCGGGCCCCGGATCCTTGAGGCCGCCGACGCGGAGACCGCGCTCGGCCCGGGCCGGCTCACCGGTGAACTCGGCCGTACGGCCTACCAGTTGCGGGCCTTCGCCGACGTCGTCGACGAGGGTGCCTTCCTGGACGTGATCATCGACCACGCGGACGCCGCACTGGCGCCCCCGCGCCCCGACCTGCGGCGCTACCGGATCCCGCTGGGCGTCGTGGCCGTCTACTCCGCCAGCAACTTCCCGCTGGCCTTCTCCGTGCCCGGCGGCGACACCGCGAGCGCGCTGGCCGCCGGCTGCCCGGTCGTCGTCAAGGCCCACCCCGACCACCCCGCGACCAGCGAACTCGCCGCCGACGCGCTGCGCAGGGCCGCTGTCGAGGTCGGCCTCCCGGCGGACGTGGTGTCGGTGGTGCACGGCTTCGAGGCCGGTATCGAGCTGATCAGGCACCCGCTGGTCTCGGCGGCCGGCTTCACCGGCTCCGTACGCGGCGGACGCGCGCTCTTCGACGCCGCCGCCGCCCGGCCGGTACCCATCCCCTTCCACGGCGAACTGGGCAGCCTCAACCCGGTCGTCATCACCGAGGCCGCCGCCGAGGAGCGCGCCGAGCAGATCGGCGCCGGTCTCGCCGGGGCCATGACCCTGGGCGTGGGCCAGTTCTGCGTCAAGCCCGGTCTGGTCCTGGCCCCGGAGGGCGAGGCGGGCGACCGGCTGCTGAAGTCCCTCGCCGGCGCGGTGTCCGAGGCGCCCTCGGGCACCCTGCTGGACGCCCGGATGCGGGACAACTTCATCGCCGGGGTGCGCGAACGCGCCGGGCTGCCCGGCGTGGAGACCCCCGTCGAGGCCGGCGACGGCGGGGAGCACATGGTGCGCCCCGGCTTCGTCACCGTCCCGGCCGCCCGCCTGACGCGGGAGGGCGAGTACGACGCCCTGCTGGAGGAGTGCTTCGGCCCCGTGACGGTCGTCGCCCGCTACGCCGGAGCGGCCGACGGCGAGGAGGTCGCGGCCGTCCTGGGGCGGCTGCCCGGCAACCTCACCGCCACCGCCCACGTCGGCGAGGCCGAGGCCGCCGGCGGCGGGGCGGAGCTGCTGGCCCGCCTCACCCCGCTGGCCGGCCGCGTCGTGGTCAACGGCTGGCCCACCGGCGTGGCCGTCGCCCCCGCCATGCACCACGGCGGCCCCTACCCGGCCACCACCTCCACCTCCACCTCGGTCGGCGGTACCGCGATCGAGCGCTGGCTGCGCCCGGTCGTCTACCAGGACACCCCCGAGGGCCTCCTCCCGGCCGAGCTGCGCGACGGCAACCCGCTGGGCCTGCCCCGCCGGGTGGACGGCCGCCGCGAGGCCTGACCGGTCGGTTCAGGAAAAGCGCAGGGCGACGCGGCTGCCGTACGTACGGCAGCCGCGTCGCCCTGACCCGCTTCCCCGGGGGTACGGGTACGGCGGGTACGGGCAGCGAACGGGCCTCACCGCACCGGCGTGAAGTCCCGGGCGCCGACGAACTCCGGTCGGCGCACCGGGGCGGCGAAGGGTTCGACGGCGGTGTTCTCCACGCTGTTGAAGACGATGAAGACGTTGCTGCGCGGGAACGGCGTGATGTTGTCGCCCGACCCGTGCATGCAGTTGCAGTCGAACCAGGTCGCCGAGCCGGCCGGGCCGGTGAACAGCCGGATCCCGTGCCGTCCCGCCAGCTCGGTCAGGGCCTCGTCCGACGGGGTGCCGGCCTGCTGCATCCGCAGCGACTGCCGGTAGTTGTCGGCGGGCGTCCCGCCGGCGCAGCCGAGGAAGGACCGGTGTGAGCCCGGCATGATCATCAGGCCGCCGTTGGTGGCGTGGTTCCCGGTCAGCGCGACGGAGACCGAGACCGTACGCATCCGGGGCAGGCCGTCCTCGGCGTGCCAGGTCTCGAAGTCGGAGTGCCAGTAGAAGCCGGAGGCCCCGAAGCCGGGCTTGACGTTGATCCGGCTCTGGTGGACGTAGACGTCGGAACCGAGGATCCGGCGGGCCTGGTCGACCAGCCGGGGGTCGTTGACGAGCCCGGCGAAGACCTCGCTGAGCCGGTGCACCTCGAAGACCGAACGGATCTCCTGGGACTCGGGCTCGACGATGGCCCGTTCGTCGGCGCGCACCGCGGGATCGGCGACCAGCCGGTCGAGTTCGGCGCGGTAGGTCCGCACCTCCTCCGGCGTGATCAGCTGATCGACCGTCAGAAAGCCGTCGCGTTCGTAGTCACCGAGGGCCGGGTCGGTCACGGCTGCCCCGGTGCGGTCGCCCCAGACCACCGGGTCCCGGCGCGGAACGAGCACCTCGGTGGCGCCCCGGGTGGGGTACAGGTCGGTGGTGGTCGCGGTCGTCATGTCAGGCTCCTTCCGTGAGCAGGGGGTAGACCCCGTTCTCGTCGTGCACCTCGCGGCCGGTGACCGGCGGGTTGAAGACGCACACGAAGCGCAGATCGGTCGTCGGGCGCATGGTGTGCCGCTCGTGGCCGTCGAGGAGATAGAGCGTGCCGGGACCGACCGCGTACGTCGTACCGGTCTCGTCGTCGGTCAGCTCGCCCTCGCCCTCGACGCACAGGACGGCCTCGATGTGGTTGGCGTACCACATGGCGGTCTCGGTACCCGCGTACATGACCGTCTCGTGCAACGAGAAGCCGACACCCTCCTTCGCGAGGATGATGCGCTTGCTGCGCCAGGTGCCGCTCTCGGCGGTCACGTCGCGGTCGGTGCCTTCGATGTCCTTCAGGGAACGGACGATCATCTGCGGATGTACTCCTTACGCGGTTTCGCGGACGGCCCGGGCGAGGGTGCGCAGCCCCTCGTCCAGTTCCTCGGGGGTGATGGTCAGGGCGGGCAGCAGCTTGACGACCTCGCCCTGCGGGCCGGAGCTCTCGACCAGCAGGCCCAGCTCGAAGGCGCGGGCGCAGACCCGGTCGGCGCGGGACTTGTCGGTGAACTCCAGCCCCCAGGCCAGGCCCCGGCCCCGGTACCGGGCGCCGGAGCGGGTGTGCTCGGCGACGATCTGGCGCAGGGCGGCCTCGACCTGCTCGCCGCGCGCGACGGTCTGCTTCTCCATGCTGCCGCCGTCGGCCCAGTACGTGTCCAGGGCGGCGGTCGCGGTGACGAAGGCCGGGTTGTGGCCGCGGAAGGTGCCGTTGTGCTCGCCGGGCTCCCAGACGTCCAGTTCGGGCTTGAACAGGGTCAGCGACATCGGCATGCCGTAGCCGCCGATGGACTTCGACAGGGTGACGATGTCGGGCACGATGCCGGCCTCCTCGAAGGAGAAGAACGTCCCCGTGCGGCCGCAGCCCATCTGGATGTCGTCGACGATCAGCAGCATGTCGCGCCGCCGGCACAGGTCGGCCAGCCCGCGCAGCCACTCCGGGCGGGCGACATTGATGCCGCCCTCGCCCTGGATCGTCTCGACGATCACGGCGGCCGGCTGGTTGAGCCCGGAGCCCTGGTCCTCCAGCAGCCGTTCGAACCACAGGAAGTCCGGGACGCGGCCGTCGAAGTAGTTGTCGAACGGCATCGGCGTGCCGTGCACCAGCGGGATGCCGGCACCCGCCCGCTTCATCGAGTTGCCGGTCACCGCGAGAGAGCCGAGCGACATGCCGTGGAAGGCGTTGGTGAACGACACCACGCTCTCCCGGCCCTTGACCTTGCGGGCCAGCTTCAGCGCGGCCTCCACCGCGTTGGTGCCGGTCGGGCCGGGGAACATCACCTTGTAGTCCAGGTCACGCGGGCGCAGGACGAGATCCTGGAAGCGCTCCAGGAAGGCCCGCTTCGCCGTGGTGCTCATGTCCAGGCTGTGGGTGACGCCGTCGCGCTCCAGATAGTCCAGCAGGGCCCGCTTGAGGACGGGGTTGTTGTGGCCGTAGTTGAGGGCGCCGGCGCCGGCGAAGAAGTCCAGGTAGCCGTGGCCGTCCTCGTCGTACATCCGGCTGCCCCGCGCGCGGTCGAACACGGCCGGCCAGCCACGGCAGTAGCTGCGGACCTCGGATTCCAGGCTCTCGAAGACGGTCGGGGCGGGCGGGGTGATGGTCATGTCCGGTTCCTTCGCGGTCTGGGTGCGGGGGAGTTCAGGCGATCGGGCCGATGCGGTAGAGCACCTCGGGATCGTGTCCGTCGGGGAACAGGCCGCCGTCGAACAGCACTTCGCGCTCCACGCCGGCACCGTGCCGCTTGCCGAACGACATGAACAGCCGGTGCGAGGCCTCGTTGTCCGGGGTGATCGTCGTCTCGACCTCACGTACGCCCTCGGCGGCCATGCGCTGCGCCAGGTCGTCCAGCATCGCGCCGGCCAGCCCGCTGCCCCGCTGCTCCTGGTCCACCGCGACCTGCCAGACCACCAGCGTCCCCGGCCGGTCCGGCCGTACGTAGCCGGTGGCGAAGCCCACCGCCCGGCCGCCGGCCCCGCGCGCCACCACCGAGGTGCGGGCGAAGTCCCGGCACCACAGCAGATAGCTGTACGAGGAGTTGAGGTCGAGGGTGCGTGAATCACGGGCGATACGCCAGAGCGCGGCGCCGTCCCCGATTTCCGGGCTGTCGATCAGCAATTGCGTTGCGGTGGTCATGCGGCACGAAGCTACCGAGTGGAAAATTGAATTGCATGGCGCTGCGGCCTTTACAGGGCAGCCGTCGGCAGTTATCACGCGTACGTGAGCCGGGCGGTGATACGCCCCGGTTTGCCCGGATAGAACCGGGCAAAAGGGTGATCCTGTGGGGTCGATCACACCCTGAGAATCACCGTGGAACGTTCACGAAACCTTGGCGTTTGGGCTGTGAACGACTGGGCAGGAGCGCATGCGGGAGAATAGCCGGCCGCTATTACCGGGAATTCGCCGGAGAATTACCCGGGTGAAATGACCGCGTGAAATGACGGCGCTGGACGACGGCGCTGGACGACGGCGCTGGACGACCGCGCTGGACGACCGCGCTGGACGACCGTGAACAGCGGACGCGCGCCGGGGAACGGTGGCAGTGGCCGGTGGGCGGCGATCAGTAGAAGTCGCCGCGCACCTCCACCGCGCCGTCCGGGCCGTCGCCCTGCGCCGCGTACGCGTCCCCGCCCGCGTCCCGGCCGCCCTTGGCGTGGTTGTACTGGCCGGCGAAGACATAGGTGCCCGCCGCCAGCGTCTTCCCCGGCTTCAGCGTCCAGCGGTAGACCAGCGCGTCGTCGTCCTCGGTGATCTTCACCTCGTAGTCGTCGGAGTTGAGCGTCGACCACGAGCCGGTGCTCGCCACCTCGTCGGTCTTCACCACCCGCAGCTCGACGACCAGTCCGCTCAGCGTCCCGGTGCTCTTGACGGTGACATTGCTCTGCGCCCAGAACTCGCTGCTCGCCTTGTCGATCGAGCCGTCCGACCACAGATAGCCGTCCTGCGGATGGTTGCCGCGCTTCACGTCGGGCGAGGTCGTCGGCGTGGACGAGGCCTGCGCCGACGCGCTGTCCGTGGCTTTCCCGGTCGCGGACGGGCTGCCGCTCGCCCGGCCCGACGGCGGGGTGACCGGCCGCCGGGTCGGGGAGGCCGTCGCCGACGGCACGGCGGGCGACGAGGCCGGGCCGGGGGAGGACACCACCGTCTGCGGGCCGGCGTCGCCGCTGTTGACCGTCAGACCCACCGCGAGGCCGCCGATGCCGAACGCGCCGACCAGCCCGGCCGTCACGCTCACCACCCGCGCCCACGGCGCCGGTCCGTACCGCGACCGGTGGCCGCGCCGCGGCCCCGGCTCCGGCGCGGACATCCCGCGTTCCACCCGGGCGAGCATCCGCTCCCGGTCGGGGCGGTGCTCCTGTGCCGCACGCCGCAGTTCCGTCCGCAGGTCGCTCAGCACCTCAGGGTGCCGCCCGTTCCTGTCCTCGTACCGGCCGCCCATCAGTTCCTCCGTCCCGCGTGTCCAGCGGCTGCCGCCGTCTTGTTCCGCCCCGGTGGGTCGAGCACCCGTACGGCGTTCGCCGGCCCGAGCAGTTTCTCCAGCTCCGCGATGCCCCGCGAGGTCTGGCTCTTCACGGTGCCGACCGAGATGCCCAGCGTGACCGCCGTCTCCTTCTCCGACAGGTCGAAGGCGTGCCGCAGCACCACGCAGGCACGCTTGCGGAACGGCAGTCTGCGCAGCGCCTCGCGCACGTCGACGACCGCCGGCACATCCGGGTCGTCCATCCGCTCGCTGCGCTGCCCCCAGAACAGGGCCACCCGGCGGCGCTCCCGCACCATGCTCCGGATCCGTGAACGCGCGAGGTTGGTCACCACGCCGCGCGCGTACGCCGCCGGGTGGTCGGCCGCCCGCACCCGGTCCCACTGGTGCCACATCGCGACCAGCGCGTCGGCCGCCAGATCGTCCGCCGCGTCCCGGTCCCCGGTCAGCAAATAGGCCAGACGGGACAGTTCGGTGTGGTGCCGCTCGAAGAACTCGTGAAACTCGGCAGCGGCGACATCGTCGACAGCTGTGCCCACGGTGACCCCTCCCCTGATCGCTACCGGTGGCCCCGTTGCGTCGCCTCGGTCCTGGCGAGATGCGTGAGCGTAGCAGTGCGACGTGAGTTGTTCGAGAACGGGTCGCCCAAAACCGAACGAATGTGGACGCCGGAAAAAACTTCGAACTTCTCGGCAACCTATCCGCCCGCCGCGGCAACCACTGGGTGGGACTAGGAGAATGGCCCCTCTCACGTCCCCCAGCCGCTCGCGGCCGGTTCCGTAGCTCTGGCCCCCCATGCCGACGGAACCGGCCGCGAGCGGCCACCTGCGCTATCCGCCCTCAGCCGGCGAGCGCCTGCCGCCAGGCCCGCTCCGCCGCGCTCACGGCGGCTTCCGTGTCTCCCTGACGCGCATGCGCCAGCGCGGTCAGGCCGCGTACGACGACGTCCAGTTCGGCGTCCGGCCCGTAGTGGTTGACCCGGATCATCTCCTTGGCCAGCGCTCCGCCCCCGGCGGCCAGCGGCAGGTCCTGGTCGGCGGCCAGGGCCCGGGTGACCAGCTCGGAGGCGTCGACGCCGTCGAGGGTGCGCAGCGTGGTGGCGACCGGAGCGGCGTCCCGGGCGTCGTGGACGTACGGTTCGAGACCGGAACCGGCGCCCAGCGCGAGCACCCCCGCCCGGGTGGCGGCGGCGGCCGCCGTGTGCCGCCGGATCACCGCGTCCAGCCCGGCCGCCTCGATCCGCTCCACACAGGCCTCCAGCGCCAGCATCTCCAACTGCGCCGGGGCGTGCGGGAGCGCGCGGCGGCCGGTGTCGATCCAGCGGTCCTTCCAGTCCAGCAGCGACAGATAGGAGCGGCGCGGCGCGGCCGGGTTGGCCGCCATCCGCTGCCAGGCCCGCTCGCTCACCGACACCGCCGACACGCCCGCCGGGCCGCCCATCGCCTTCTGGGCGCCGATGACGCACAGGTCGACCCCCCACGCGTCGGTGAGCAGCGGCTCGGCGCCCACGGAGGCGACCGCGTCCAGCATGAACAGCGCGCCGTGCGCCCGTACCACCTCGCCGATCCCGGCGACCGGGTTGGTGTTGCCGGTGGCGGCCTCGGCGTGCACCAGGGAGACGAGGTCGATGGCGGGGTGCTCGGCCAGGGCCCGCCGGACCGCGTCCGTGCCGGCCGCCGTGTGGAAGGGCACCTCCAGGTCGACGACGGTGGCGCCCGCGTCGCGCAGCCAGCCGCCGAAGGTCTGGCCGTAGGGACCGGTCACCACGTTCAGCGCCGTCGAGCCGGGCCGGGCGGCGGCGCGGATGCAGCCCTCCAGGGGCAGCAGCGCCTCGCCCTGGGTGATCACGACGTCGTTGGCGGTACGGAGCAGCGCGGCCACCTTCCGCTCGATGCCGGCGAAGCGGGCCGGGGTCATCGGGGGGAGCCGGTCAAGGAGGGGATGTGCCATGGGCCGAGGGTAACCGGTGCCTCGTAGAGTGCCGGTCATGGGCGAACGCGAGGTGCTGCACATCAGGGGCCGGGTCCTGACCGGCCCGGACGAGGTACGCGACGAACTGTGGGTGGTCGGCGGCCGGATCACCTACGACCGGCCGGCCGGCGCCCGTGACCCGGTCACCGTCGACGGCTGGACGCTGCCCGGACTGGTCGACGCCCACTGCCATGTGGGCCTCGACCGCCATGGACCGGTGGAGCCGGAGACCTCGGAGAAGCAGGCCCTCACCGACCGGGACGCCGGCACCCTCCTGATCCGCGACGCCGGTTCGCCGTCCGACACCCGCTGGGTCGACGACCGCGAGGACCTGCCCCGGATCATCCGCGCCGGACGTCATATCGCGCGTACCAGACGCTATATCCGTAACTACGCGTGGGAGATCGAGCCGGAGGACCTGCCCGCCTACGTACGGCAGGAGGCCCGGCGCGGCGACGGCTGGGTCAAGCTGGTGGGCGACTGGATCGACCGCGAGGCCGGTGACCTGGCGGCGTGCTGGCCGCGCGGCGCCGTCGAGGCGGCGATCGCCGCCGCGCACGCCGAGGGCGCCCGGGTCACCGCCCACTGCTTCGCGGAGGACTCGCTGCGGGATCTGGTGGAGGCCGGTATCGACTGCGTGGAGCACGCCACCGGCCTCACCGAGGAGACCATCCCGCTCTTCGCCGAGCACGGGGTGGCCATCGTCCCCACCCTCGTCAACATCGCCACCTTCCCGCGGCTCGCGGCCCCCGCCGACGCCAGGTTCCCGCGCTGGGCGGACCACATGCGGCGGCTGCACGCCCGCCGTTACGACACCGTCCGCGCCGCCCACGAGGCCGGCATCGCCATCTACGCCGGCACCGACGCGGGCGGCTCGCTGGCGCACGGCCTGATCGCCGACGAGGTCGCCGAGCTCGTCCGGGCCGGGCTCCCCGCCCCGGCCGCCCTCTCCGCCGCGACCTGGGCCGCCCGCGCCTGGCTGGGCCGGCCCGGCCTCACCGAGGGCGCCCCCGCCGACCTCGTGGTCTACCCGTCCGACCCCCGCCGCGACGTACGCGTCCTGGCGGCGCCGCGGCGGATCGTGTTGCGCGGACGGGTGGTCGGCTGAACCGTCCGGTGTGCGGGCCCGCACCCCGGTTCGGGTGATCCGAGCGGGATTCGGGGGATACGCCCGTCCCGTCCGTGCTGGTATCGGAACGACCGGTCGGCACGGAACAGGACGGGGATCAGCCATGACCAGGCGAGGACCGCAGAAGTTCCCGGGCGCATCGCTGCGTTACTGGTACCAGGACGACTACGGCGGCGACCCGATGGAGGTCAACGTCGTCGTCCTGCACACCACCGAGGGGCGTCGTGTCCCCTCGTACGACGGGGGCGCCAGCGCGCCCAGTCTGACGGCCGTGCCCGACTTCGCGGCGCGCAAGCTCAAGTGGTACCAGCACTTCGACATCGACATCTCGGCCCGTGCCCTGGTCAACCGGGCGGGTGGTGTCGAGACCAACACGCTCAACGTCTGCCAGGTGGAGCTGGTCGGCACCTGTGACCCCGTCACCCACCAGGACTGGGGGAGCGAGCCGCATGTGTACTGGCCCCAGGCGCCCGAGTGGGCGCTGCGTGAACTCGCCCGTTTCCTGGCCTGGATGAGCGAGGAACACGACGTTCCGCTGAGCGGACCGAAGCTGTGGAAGCCGTACCCGCAGTCGTACGGCGCCCACAACGGGCAGCGGATGCCGGGGCGGGCGTGGAACGCCTTCCGGGGTGTCTGCGGACACAGTCACGTCCCGGAGAACCTGCACGGCGATCCCGGCGCGATCGACTTCGCTGCCCTGATCGAGTACGCCAGGGAGTACGCGAGTTGACGTTCGCGTCGTGGAACGAGTGACGCGGGCGAACGCACGTACCGGAGAAATCGAGCGCGGATGCGGAAACCACCCATTGGGGTGAACTGACGTCAGGTAGTCGCCGGTTCACCCTCAGTACGTAAATCATTACGGGCGTCGAGGTCGTCGACGAACGCGCTGTCCCCGTCAGCGGCGTCGGCGACCCATGCCAGTTGGGGGTTCTCCACCGTGTACAGCACTGCCTTCCGCAGGCCCGTCGTCGCACTCGCGGCGGGCACACTCGCTCTGGCGCCCGCGGCCACCGCGCAGGCCACGCAGAGTACGAGCGGCAGCGGAAAAAGCGGAAAGGCCACGGCCGTCGTCCTGCGGACCGGGCTCGACGTGTCGCTGCTCAGCAGGACCGTCGACGTGCCGCTGCGTCTGACACTCAACGAGGTGCGCGCGCCCGCCGCCGCCGACCGCACCGCGCTGTCCGCCCGGCTGGACGGCGTCGACCACGGCCGGGCGTTCAGCGTGCTGCGGGCCGACGCCGCCGTCGCGCGGGCCACCGCGGACCGGCACGGCGCCGAGGGATACGTACGTCTGGTCAACGCCCGGGTCCATGTCCCCGGGCTGCCACTGCTCGGGCTGATCGAGGCCGGGACGGTGACCTCCCGGGCGACCTGCCGGCCCGGCAGGCGGCCGACGGCCCAGTCCGAGGTGCTGGGGCGGGTCCTGGTCCTCGGCAAGAGGGTCGAGGTCAGCGCGGGCGGCCCGACCCGGGTCACGGTGCCCGGGGTCGGCCAGGTGCGGCTGGAGCTGTCCCCGCGCGCGGTGACCTCGCGTACGGCGGCGGCCACCGCGCTCGAACTGACCGTCGCCGTCAACCCGCTCGACCTGAACGTGGGCGAGGTCAACGGCCACGTCACCCTGGCGGGGGCGACCTGCCGGATGCCCCGGGGCGGCGCCGCGCGCGGCCCGTCGCACGGCCCGTCGCACGGCCCGGGACCCGGAGCCGCCGCGGACCCCGGCACCGGCAAGCCGTCCACCGGCACCGCCGAGCCGGCCGGCGTCAAGCCGTCCACCGGCACCGGCGCGGGCACCCGGGCCAGGGCGCAGAACGCCGCCACCACGGAGCAGGGCCTCGCCGAGACCGGCAGCGCCCCCGCCACCCCGTACGTCGCCCTGGGCGCCGCCGGGCTGCTCGTCGTCGGCAGCGTCGTGGCCTGCGCCGCGCGCCGCCGCAGGCCCGTCGAGGTGACCGTCAGGGACTGACCCGGCCCCGGCGGGAGAGGTGTGGGAGGGGGAGGGCCGGGCCGCCCTCTCCCTCCCGCTGGACGAATGAGTCCGAGGTCAGTCCCACTGCTCGTCCGCGAGGGAACCGACGGGCTGCGGCTTGCCGATGACAGCCAGGGCGATGAAGAAGTTGATCTGGCCGATCGCGATGGTCAGGGTGGCCAGCGCCTTCTCGTCGTAGTGCTTCGCCACCTCGGCGTACAGCTCGTCGGAGACACGTTCCCTGCCGTGCGGGGCGGGCTGGAGGGTGGCCTCCACCAAGGCCAGGGCGGCACGCTCGGCGTCGGTGAAGTACGGGGCGTCCTGCCAGGAGGAGACGGCGGTGATGCGCTCCTCGGACTCCCCGGCCTTGCGCAGGAAGCCGGTGTTCAGGATCGTCAGGTAGGTGTTGCCGACGATCTGCCCGGCGCGCAGGTGCACCAGGTTCGTCGTGGTGCGCGGCACCGAGCGGTTGCCCGAGGCCCGGAAGAGGGCGGCGCTGATGTCGTTCAGCTCGGGCACGAACTCGGCCGGGTTGGGCATCCGGGAGATGGAGGTGTTCGTCATGGCTGCTCTCCTTCGCTTCGGCCTGGTCGGCGTCTTCACAGCACTGACGGAACGCTGCACGCAGATGTGACGGGAATCCGGAAAAGTTTTCCGGCGTGCTCCGGACCTGGTGACAGCCCCCTCGGCTAGGCCTCCAGCGCCTTGCCCAGCGCGGCCACGAACCGGTCCGTGGTGTCCGGGTCCCGTACCGCCACCCGCAGCCAGTCCGGGCCCAGGCCCGGGAACGTGTCGGCCCGCCGTACCGCGAAGCCCAGATCCCGCAGCCGCTCGCGCACGACGTCCGCGCCCGGCAGCCGGATCAGGAGGAAGGGTGCCGCGGGCGCCTCCCCCGCGATCTCCAGGCCCGCGAACCGGCCCAGCCGGGCGACGAGACGGTGGCGGTCGGCGGCGATGGTGACGGCGGCGGTGGCCGCCTCGGCCAGCGCCGCGGGCTCCACGCAGGCCGCGATGGCGGTCAGCCCGGGGGTGGACACCGCCCACAGCGGCTGGGCCCGCTCCAGCCGGGCGATGTGCCCGGGTCCGGCCAGTACGTAGCCGATCCGCAGCCCGGCCAGCCCCCAGGTCTTGGTGAGGCTCCGCAGCACCACCAGCCCGGGCAGGTCCCGGCGTCCGGCGAGGGACTCCGGCTCACCCGGGACCGCGTCCATGAAGGCCTCGTCGACCACCAGCGTCCGCCCGGGGCGGGCCAGTTCGGCGAGCGCCCGCGCCGGGTGCAGTACGGAGGTCGGGTTGGTCGGATTGCCGATGACGACCAGGTCGGCGTCGTCCGGCACCAGCGCCGGGTCGAGCCGGAAACCGTCGGCGGCGTCGAGCAGCACCCGGTCCACCCGGTGGCCGGCGTCCCGCAGCGCCGCCTCCGGCTCGGTGAACTGCGGGTGCACCACGACCGCCCGGCGCGGCGACAGCGCCCGCGCCAGCAGCACGAAGGCCTCCGCCGCGCCCGCGGTCAGCAGCACCTCGGCGGCCGGCCGCCCGTGCCGCAGGGCCACCGCCTCGCGGGCGGCCCGCCCGTCGGGGTAGGCGGCGAGCCCGTCCAGGCAGGCCGCCAGCCGCTCCTTCAGCCACCGGGGCGGCGTACCGGTACGGACGTTGACGGCGAGGTCGACGAGGCCGTCGCCGTCGTCCCGGACCTCACTGTCCCCGTGGTGGCGGAGGTCGTACGTGTCGTCGTCAGTGGGCATGGTCGTGGTGGTGGCCGTTGCCGTGACCGTGCTCGTGGTGGCCGTGGTCGTGGCCGCCGTGGGCGTGCGACGGGTCGTCCGGGTGGTGGTGCGGCTGCTGCGGTGCCCCCACCCGGTCCTCGAAGCCCGGCAGCTTGACGCGGTACAGGCAGGTGTCGCAGTTCATCCGCAGGTCGCCCTTGAGCGTCTCGCGGTACCGCTCCATCACCAGCTCCGCCAGCTCCGGCTCCGGGCCGATGACCCCGGCCTGGAGCACCTCCGCCTCCGGGTGCGCGGCCGACCAGCTCTCCGCCTGCTGCCGTACCCGGTCCGGCAGGATCCCGGTGAACAGGAAGTACGGCAGCACCACGATCTTCCCGGCGCCCAGCTTCGCGCACCGGTCCAGTCCCGACGGCACGTCCGGCGCCGCCAGCGACACGAAGGCCGGCTCCACGCCCGCGTAGCCCCGGCCCTCCCACAGCAGCCGGGCGACCTTGCAGACCTCGGCGTTGGCGTCGGGGTCGGTGGAGCCCCGGCCGACCAGCAGCACCGTGGTGTCCTCGCGCTCCTCGGGGGACACCACCTCGTCCAGCCGCCGTTCCAGCACCGCCAGCAGCCCCGGATGCGGGCCGAGCGGCCGTCCGTACGCGTACGACGTGCCCGGGTGCCGCTGCTCCTCGCGGGCCAGCGCCGCCGGGATGTCGCCCTTGGCGTGCCCGGCCGACACGAGTACCAGCGGCACGGCGGCGAAGCTGCGCACACCGGCCTCCACCAGCCCGGCCACGGTGTCGGCCAGCGGCGGCGGCGACAGTTCGATGAAGCCACCGCCGACCGGCAGCCCCGGATTCTGCTCGCCGAGCTGCGCCACGAAGGCGCGGAACGCTTCGGCACCGGCCTCGTCACGGGTTCCGTGGCCGACGAGGAGGAGTGCGGGCGGGGTCACAGCTGGGTCTCCTTGGTGGGGTTCTCGGGGGGAAGCGGGGCGTCGGCCACGGCGGCGGTCGTCTGCCACCGGTAGCCGCGCGGGGTCACCATCCGGCCCGCGACGTCACGGGTGGCGGTGTTGCCGACGGTGACGACGGTGACCATGTCGACCGTGGTGACGTCCAGCGCGGCCAGCGTCGTCAGCTCGCTGCGCTCGTCGGGACGGGAGGCGGCGTGCACGACGCCCACCGGGGTCTGCGGGGTGCGGTGCCCGGCCAGGATGGACAGCGCCTTGGGCAGCTGCCAGTCACGGCCCCGGCTGCGGGGGTTGTAGAAGGTGACGACGAGATCGGCCTCCGCCGCCGCCCGTACCCGCCGCTCGATGACCTCCCACGGCGTGTGCAGATCGGACAGGCTGATCGACACATGGTCGTGCCCCAGCGGCGCCCCCAGGATCGCGGCGGCGGCCAGCGCGGCCGTCACCCCGGGCACCCCCACCACGTCGATGTCGCCGCTCGCCTCGGCCAGGGCGGGGGAGGCCATCGCGTACACCCCCGCGTCGCCGCTGCCGATCAGCGCCACCGCGTGCCCGGCCCGGGCCTCGGCCACCGCGGTGCGGGCCCGCTCCTCCTCCGCGCCGAGCCCCGACTCCAGGACGCGGGTGCCGGGGCGGAGCAGATCACGGATCTGGTCGACGTACTGGTCCAGGCCCACCACGACCGACGCCCGGCGCAGCTCCGTCCGGGCCCGGGGGGTCAGCAGGTCCCGCGCGCCCGGGCCGAGCCCGACCACGGCCAGCCGTCCGCGCGGGCGGCGCCGCGTCACGGCGGCCGTGGCCATCGCCGACTTCCGCTTCTGGACCACCAGTTCACCGCCCGGCGCCGCCGCCAGGGCCGCCGCCTCCGCCACCGAGGGGGTGCCCACGGCGGCCAGCGGCGCGGCGGACGGGTTCGGTACGTCGATTCCGGCCAGCGCCGCGGCCGGGTAGGTCAGCAGCGGTACGCCGAGCCGTTCGGCCGCCGCCACGATCCCGGCCTCGTCCGCCTTGGCGTCGACAGTCGCCAGTGCCGTCACCGAGGCTTCCGCCAGCCCGCCTTCGGCCAGCGCCTCCCGTACGAGCCCCAGCACCTCGTCGGCGCCCACGCCACGGCTCCCGCCGACGCCCACCACGAGCGACGGCGGCCGCAGCACGACGGTGCGGTCACCGTCGGCCACCACACGATCGGTGACCCGCAGCTCGGCCGCGCCGGCCCCGGCAGCCGCATCGGCCGCAGCGACGTTCGGCGGCAGCGGGGGAAGCGGCCACACCGCGTCGGCGCGCAGCACGACCGGTTCGCCGTCGAGCAGTGCCCGGGCCACCGCGGCCACCGCGCCCTCGGCGGGCAGCCCCAGGGTGTCCAGGCCGGGGGCGTCCACGGCGTCCGTCGCCGTGGTGATGACCGGGGCCGAGCCCAGCACCTGCGACACGGCCGCCGCCAGCGCGTTCGCCCCGCCCGCGTGTCCGCCCAGCAGCGCGACGGCGTGCCGGTGGGCCTCGTCGACGCACACCACGCCCGGGTCGGTGGTCTTCCCGGCCAGCAGCGGGGCGACCAGCCGTACGACGGCGCCGGTGGCGAGGAAGCAGACCAGCTGCTCGCACTCCCCGAAGGCGCGGGTGACCGCCTCGCGAACCGGGCCGTCGTACAGGCGCGTACGGTCCGGCCAGGCGGCCGCGAGCTGTTCGCAGCCGCGCTGTCCCGCCGCCGTGGCGGATATCAGGCCGATCACTGTGGTGCTCCTTCGGTGGTGGTGCCGGGTGGGGAATCGATGGGGTGCGGGACGGGCCGGGTCGCCCACAGCACGAAGACGGGGTTGGCCGCCGCCAGCCTGCTGACCCCGCCGGGCAGCGGCGCCAGCCGGGACGACTGGAGCAGCACACCGTCGGGTTCCAGCCCGGCCGCGGCCAGCGCGGCCCGTACGTCCGCCACCCGGTCCAGGGCGGCCAGGGTGACCACCACCGTGCGTCGGGCCCGCCGCGCGCAGGCCGTGACGATGGCCGGCAGATCCCGGCCGCCACCGCCGACGAAGACGGCGTCGGGGTCGGGCAGCGACTCCAGAGCGTCCGGCGCGCTGCCGTGCACGACGGTGACCTCGACGCCGTGCGCGGCCGCGTTGGCCCGGATCCGCTCCACGCCGTCGGCGGTGCGCTCCACCGCGACGGACGCCGCCCCGAAGCGCGCGCACTCGACGGCCACCGACCCCGACCCGGCGCCGATGTCCCACACCAGCTCGCCGGTGCGCGGGCCCAGCCGGGCCAGGGCCAGCGCCCGGACCTCGTACTTGGTGACCATGGAGTCCCGGTGCGCGAAGGCCTCCTCGGGCAGCGCCCACCCGGCCGGCGCGGGCGGCGGCCCGGCGACCGTACGCGCCACCGGGGACAGCGCCCGCCGCTCGTCGAGGCACAGCACGACGCTGACCCCGGTCGCCGACCAGTCGCGCCCCGCCGCCTCGGCGGGGGAGACCCGCTCCAGCGACTCGGCGGCCGTGCCCAGCGCCGACGCCACGACGAACGTCCGCCCGGTGCCCGCGCCGGCCAGTGCCGCGCCCAGTTCGGCGGGCCCGGCTCCCGGACCGGTCAGCACGGCCGTCTTCGGATGCGCCCGGCACACATTGACCGCGATGCGCGGATCACGGCCGTGCGCGCTCACCACGACCGCGTCGTCCCAGGTCAGGCCCAGTCGCGCGAAGGCGACCGCCACCGAGGGCGAGGACGGCCTGACATCCAGCGCCGCCGCCCCGAAGCGCTCGGCCAGCGCCCGTACGATCCCGAAGAACCCCGGATCGCCGGACGCCAGGACCACCGCCCGGCCGTCCTTCGCCAGGTGCCCGTCGATCGCGTCGAGCGCGGGGGCCAGCGGTCCCAGGACGATCCGTTCGACGCCGGGTGCCGGAGCCGCCGCGTCCACATGGCGCCGGGCGCCCACCACCAGCGTGGCGCCGGCCGGAACCACCGGCGCCGGCAGCCCCGTCCCGGTACCGATCACGGTGATCACGCCGGCTTCGTACGGCTTGTCGCTCACGGCGGTCCCTCCTTCCGGCGCCTGGTCAGTGTGTACGGGGCGGTGGCTCAGCCGCGCGATTCGCGCAGCGCGCGGCGTGCCACCGGATCGGCCCGGCGGTAACCGTGGAAATGGCCGGGGTGGTACAGGTGCGAGCGGGTGCCGGTGGCCGACAGGGCCGGGCCGACCAGGAAGAGGGTGTGCTTCCAGAGCTTGTGCTCCTTGACCGTGGCCTCCAGCGTGGCGATCGTGCAGCGCAGCACCAGCTCCTCCGGCCAGGTCGCCTGGTAGGCGATCACCACCGGGGTGTCCTGCGGGTAGCCGCCCTCCAGCAGCTCGGTGACCAGCTGCCCGGACCGGGCAGCCGACAGGAACAGCGCCATCGTCGTGCCGTGCCGCGCGAACTCCCGCACCTCCTCGCCGGGCGGCATCGGCGTCTTGCCGCCGCCCAGCCGGGTGAGGATCACGGACTGGGCGACCTCGGGGATCGTCAGTTCGCGCTGCGCGATCGCGGCGACCGCCGAGAACGACGACACCCCCGGCACGATCTCCGTCTCGACCCCCAGCCCGGCACACCGGTCCAGCTGCTCCTGCGTGCCGCCCCACAGGGCCGGGTCGCCGGAGTGGATCCGTGCGCAGCGCAGCCCCTCGCGTGCGGCGCGCTCGTAGACCGCGACCACGTCCTCCAGCGACATCGTCGCCGAGTCCAGGATCTCCGCCCCCTCACGGGCGTGCTCCAGGACCTCGGCCTGCACCAGGCTCGCCGCCCAGATCACGATGTCGGCGTCCGCGATGGCCTTCGCCGCCCGGAAGGTCAGCAGATCGGCGGCGCCGGGCCCGGCCCCGACGAACGTGACCTTGCCGGTCCTGGTGCTGCTCACAGCTTTCCTCCACGGCTCTCCCGCGACGCGGGCGCGATCAGTGTCGACAGATAGGGCAGTGGCCCGTCCAGCATCTCGCCGGCCGGCCGGATGGTCTCCTCGGGAAGCCCCAGCGCGGAGCCCCACACCGCGCCCTCGGTGCGGCCCGTCTCGCGCAGCGCCGTCGCGACCTCCTCCGCCAGCCGCCCGAACTTGTACGCCACCACCGTCCCGGGGCCCTCCAGGGCCTGCTTCAGCACCGCGGACCCGGCCGTCACCGGCACCAGCGTCAGCGGTTCTGTCCCCTCGGTCAGCACCGCCCCGCTGCGCGCCGCCAGATCCTGCATGGCGGTGATCCCGGGAACGGTCTCCACGACGAGTCCGTCCACCAGGGCGGCCACCGTCTGCGCGAGATAGGTGAACGTCGAGTAGACGTTGGGGTCGCCGATGGTCGCGAACGCCACCGTCCCGTGCGCCCGCAGCAGCTCCGCGACCCGGCCGCCCGCCGCGTCCCAGGCCGCCTCGCGGCGGGCGTGGTCCGACCGCTCGTTGAGCGCGAACACCACCCGCACGACCTTCTCCTGCGGCGCGTAGTGCAGCACCGTCGCCTCGGCCCGGCCCCGTTCGCCGCTGTCCATCACCGGCACGACCACCACATCGGCCGCGCGCAGCGCGTTCACGCCCTTGACCGTCACCAGTTCCGGGTCGCCGGGTCCGACCCCGACCCCGATCAGTCTGCTGCTCATACGACACACCTCATGACATCTCTCGACGAAGACGAAGACGAAGACGAAGACGAAGACGAAGACGAAGACGGAAACGCAGACGCAGACGAACAACTACCGGGGGGCAGGGCATGCCCGCACCCCCGGGGCGGGTTCTCCGGCGCCGCCCGCGCGCCGCTTCGCCTCATCGCGCCCTCGTCGCGTCGGCCCCGGCCACGAACCGGCGCGCCAGCGACGGACGGCCGGCCCAGTGCACATGCAGGTACGAGGCGTGCACGCCCTCCTGCACGAAACCCTCCACGCGCCGCTCGGGCCGTACGACACCCCAGGCCGGGGAACCGCCCGCGCCCGGCTCGACCACGGTGCGGTGGAACTCGTGGCCCCGCACCCTGGTACCGGCCACAGCCAGGGCGCTGTCGGAGACGGCGACCGCCTCCCGGTAGCCCAGCGTCAGCCGCTGCGACATCCGGGCGGTCGCGTCGAGCACCCCGCACATCGGCAGACCGTCCAGCTCACGTGCCAGGTACAGCAGCCCCGCGCACTCGGCCGCGACCGGCCCCCCGAACGCGGCGACGGCCTTGCGCAGCGGCTCGTTCGCCGACAGCTCGGGCGCGTACACCTCGGGGAATCCGCCGCCGATGACGATCCCGGCGGTGCCGGGCGGCAGCGCCTCGTCGCGCAGCGGGTCGAAGGTGACGACCTCCGCCCCGGCGGCGGCCAGCAGCTCGGTGTTCTCGGCGTACGAGAAGGTGAACGCGGGTCCGCCCGCGACCGCGACGACCGGGCGGCCACCGGCCACCGGCCGCTCGATGCCGGTTCGCGCGTCGGCCTGCGGGTCGGCCTGCGCGACGGCATGCGCGTCGGCCTGCGGGTCGGCCTGCGGGTCGGCCTGCGGGTCGGCCTGCGCGACGGCCGCCGCCGGGTCCCACGGGGGAACCGTGAGCGGGGGCGCGCTGCGCGCGAGGGCCAGCAGCGCGTCGAGGTCGCACCCGGCACGGACCCGCTCCGCCAGCGCGCGCACCGCGTCCACGGCCTGCGCACGCCGCTCGGCGACCGGCACCAGCCCCAGGTGCCGGGAGGGCGTGCCCACCGCGCCGTCCCTGCGCAGCACGCCCAGCACCGGCACCCCGGAGGCGTCCAGCGCTTCGCGCAGCAGCTCCTCGTGGCGGTCCGAGGCGACCTTGTTGAGGATGACGCCCGCGACCCGCACCTGCGGGTCCCACGACGCGAAGCCGTGCACGAGGGCGGCCACCGACCGGGACTGCGACGAGGCGTCGACGACCAGCACCACCGGGGCCCGCAGCAGCTTCGCCACATGCGCGGTGGAGGCGAGTTCGCCCTCGCCCGAGGCACCGTCGTAGAGCCCCATGACGCCCTCGACGACCGCGATGCCGGCCCCGGCGGCCCCCGCGGCCCCGTGCAGGAACAGCGGGGCGACCAGCTCGGGCCCGCACAGGTACGCGTCGAGGTTGCGCCCCGGGCGGCCGGTGGCCAGCGCGTGGTAGCCGGGGTCGATGTAGTCCGGCCCGACCTTGTGCGGGGACACGGCGAGCCCGGCCCCGGCGAAGGCAGCCATCAGGCCGGTGGCCACGGTCGTCTTGCCGCTGCCGGACGCCGGCGCGGCGATGACGAGCCGGGGGACATGGACCGGGCTCACCACTCGATGCCCTTCTGGCCCTTCTGACCGGCGTCCATGGGGTGCTTGACCTTGCCCATCTCGGTCACCAGATCCGCGGCGCCGATCAGCTTCTCCGGCGCGTTGCGCCCGGTGATCACCACATGCTGCGTGCCGGGACGGTCGCGCAGCACCTCGACGACCTCGTCGGTGTCCACCCAGCCCCAGTGCATCGGGTACGCGAACTCGTCGAGCACGTACAGCCCGTACGTCTGCGCCGCCAGATCCCGCTTGACCTGCTCCCAGCCCTCGCGGGCCGCGTCCTCGCTGCTCTGCGCGTCCCGGACGTTGCGCTGCACCCAGGACCAGCCCTCGCCCATCTTGTGCCAGTCCACCGTCCCGCCCTCGCCCGAGGCGCCGAGCACGCGCAGCGCCCGCTCCTCGCCGACCTTCCACTTCGCCGACTTCACGAACTGGAACACCCCGATCGGCCAGCCCTGGTTCCAGGCCCGCAGCGCCAGCCCGAAGGCCGCCGTCGACTTGCCCTTCCCGACGCCCGTGTGCACCACGACCAGCGCCCGGTTGCGGCGCTGCCGCGTCGTCAGCCCGTCCTGCGGCACGACACTCGGCTGTCCCTGCGGCATTACGCGGCCCTCCTGCGTACGTCCTTCACGAGCGCGGACACGGCGTCCGCGCGCAGTTCCTCCAGGGTGACGGCGGTGCCGCTCAGATCGCGCGCCAGCGCCCCCGCCAGCCCGAGCCGGACCGGGCCCGACTCGCAGTCCACGACCACCGACGCGGTGCCCTCGGCGGCCAGCAGCCGGGCCGCCCGCGACGCCAGCGGCACCGGGTCGGGCCCGCCGGTCGCCCGGCCGTCGGTCACGACCACGAGCAGCGGCCGCCGCGACGCGTCCCGCAGCCGCTCGACCCGCAGTACCTCCCGGGCCTTGAGCAGCCCGGCGGCCAGCGGCGTCCGGCCCCCCGTCGGCAGCTTCTCCAGCCGGGCCGCGCCCGCCTCCACCGACGAGGTCGGCGGCAACGCCAGCTCCGCGCCCGTCCCCCGGAAGGTGATCAGCCCGACCTTGTCCCGCCGCTGGTAGGCGTCCAGCAGCAGCGACAGCACCGCGCCCTTGACCGCGCTCATCCGCTGCCGCGCCGCCATCGAGCCGGAGGCGTCCACCACGAACAGCACCAGGTTGCCCTCACGGCCCTCCCGTACGGCCTGCCGCAGATCGTCCCTGCGCAGCACCAGGCCGGCGCCGCTGCGCCCGCGTGCGTGCTGGTGCGGTGCGGCGGCCTGCACGGTGGCCGCCAGGTGCAGCTTGCCCAGGGCACCCCGCGGGCGCCGCGCGCCCGTGGTGCGGCCGTGGGCCGTCCGTGCCCGGGAGCGGCGTCCGGCGGCGCCCTCGCCGAGGCCGGGCACGCTCAGCGCCCTGGCCCTGAACGGCTCGCCGGCCGGTGCGGACCGCTGCTCGCCGGCGCCGCCGGGGGCCGCCGGCGCGTCCTGCCCGGTGTCCTCCCGCGAGTCCTGCGGGGTGCTCCCGCTGCCGGTCGCGTCGTCGCCGGGGCCGTCCTGCGGCGGCTGCCCGCCACCGTCGTCGGGGCCTTCCGGGCCGCCACCGTCGTCGGGGCCGTCAGGCCCTTGGGGGCCTTCCGGGTCGGGATCCGGCTCCGGGTCCTCGCCGCGGTTCCGCTCCAGCGTCTCGTCGAGCTTGTCCTCGTCCAGCCCCGGCGCGTCGAAGGGATTGCGCCGGCGCCGGTGCGGCAGCGCCAGCAGCGCGGCCTGCCGTACGTCCTCGGCCAGCACCTCCGTGCGCCCGGCCCACGCCGCCAGCGCGGTCGCCGTACGGGCCATCACGATGTCCGCCCGCATCCCGTCGACCTCGAACGCCGCGCAGGTCGCCGCGATCTGCCGCAGCGGCCCGTCGCCGAGCCGTACGCCCGGCAGCAGCGCCCGCGCCCCGGCGATCCGCGCGCGCAGCGCCTGCTCGTCGGCGGCCCAGCGCCGCGCGAACGCCGCCGGGTCCTCGTCGTACGCCAGCCTGCGCCGGACGACCTCGACCCGCTCGTCCGTCTCCCGGGACGCCGCCACCTCGACGGTCAGCCCGAACCGGTCGAGCAGCTGCGGCCGCAGCTCGCCCTCCTCCGGGTTCATCGTCCCGACCAGCAGGAAACGCGCCGCGTGGCGGACCGAGACCCCCTCGCGCTCCACATAGGAGGCGCCCATCGCGGCGGCGTCCAGCAGCAGGTCCACCAGATGGTCGTGGAGGAGGTTCACCTCGTCCACGTACAGCACACCCCGGTGGGCCGCCGCCAGCAGACCCGGCTCGAAGGCCTTCACGCCCTCCGACAGCGCCCGTTCGATGTCCAGCGCGCCGACCAGCCGGTCCTCCGACGCCCCGACCGGCAGCTCCACCATCCGCGCGGGCCTGGCGACCCCCGGCGTGCGCGCGTGCGGCCCGTCCGGGCACGCGGGGTCCGGCGCCTGCGGATCACAGCTGAACCGGCACCCCGCGACGACGTCCACCTCCGGCATGAGCGTGGCCAGCGCCCGCACGGCGGTGCTCTTGGCGGTGCCCTTCTCCCCTCGTACGAGCACACCGCCGACGGCGGGGGACACCGCGTTCAGCAGCAACGCCAGCCGCAGATCGTCCATCCCGACGATCGCGCTGAACGGATAGGGGGTGCTCACAGGGCCTCCTTGATACGAAGCGAACAGGGCTGGGGCAGTCCGTCCGCGCCCGGCGACGGCGCCGCGCTCACGCGTCACCCTCCAGATCGCCCTCAAGCTGGAGGTACGTCTCCCGCAGCTGGTCCAGGGTCTCCGGCCGAGGCTCCGCCCACAGCCCGCGCTCCGCCGCTTCGAGCAGCCGCTCGCTGATGCCCCGCAGCGCCCAGGGGTTGGACTTCTGCATGAACTCCCGGTTCTCCGGGGCGAAGACGTACTCGGCGGCCAGCCGCTCGTACATCCAGTCGTCCACCACACCCGCCGTCGCGTCGTACCCGAAGAGGTAGTCCACGGTCGCGGCCATCTCGAAGGCGCCCTTGTAACCGTGCCTGCGCATCGCCGCCATCCACTTCGGGTTGACCACCCGCGCACGGAAGACCCGGTGCGTCTCCTCGCCGAGCGTGCGCGTCTTGACCTGGTCGGTCATCGCACTGTCGCCGACATACGCCTCGGGGGAGACCCCCGTCAGATGCCGCACCATGGCCACCATGCCGCCGTGGTACTGGAAGTAGTCGTCGGCGTCGACCAGATCGTGCTCGCGCGTGTCCACGTTCTTCGCCGCGACCTGGATCCGCCGGAAGGCCTGCTCCATGTCGCCCCGCGCGGCGCGGCCGTCCAGCCCGCGCCCGTAGGCGTAGCCGCCCCAGACCGCGTAGACCTCGGCCAGGTCGGCGTCGCTGCGCCAGTTGCGGGCGTCGATCAGCGGCAGCAGCCCGGCGCCGTACGCGCCCGGCTTGGAGCCGAAGATCCGGGCCGTGGCACGCCGCCGGTCGCCGTGCGCGGCGGTGTCCTCGTCGGCGTGGGCCCGTACGTAGTTGCGGTCGGCGGGCTCGTCGAGCTCGGCCACCGCCCGGACGGCGTCGTCCACCAGGGACACCACGTGCGGGAAGGCGTCCCGGAAGAAACCGGAGATGCGCACGGTCACGTCGATCCTGGGCCGGCCCAGCTCGTCGAGGCCCACCACCTCGAAACCGGTGACGCGGCGCGAGGCGTCGTCCCAGACGGGACGGCAGCCGAGCAGGGCGAGGATCTCGGCGATGTCGTCGCCCTGCGTGCGCATGCAGGACGTGCCCCAGACGGTGAGGCCCACGGACCTGGGATACGCACCGGTGTCGGCGAGATGACGGGCCAGCAGCGAGTCGGCGAGCGCCGTGCCGACGTCCCAGGCCAGCCGGGAGGGGATCGCCTTCGGATCGACCGAGTAGAAGTTGCGGCCCGTCGGCAGCACATTGACCAGGCCGCGGGTCGGCGAACCGGACGGCCCGGCGGGCACATAACCGCCGCGCAGCGCCCGCAGCACGTTGTCGATCTCGTCCGTCGTGCGGGCGAGCCGCGGCACGACCTCGTCGGCGGCGAACTCCAGCACCCGCACCGCCTCCGGGACGTCGGCGCCGACGACCTCGGCCACCACGTCCTTGGCCGCGCCCGTCGCCCAGCCGCCCGCCTCCATGGCCTCGGCCAGCCGCCGGGCCAGCGTCTCCAGCAGGTCCACCGCGTCCGAGCCGGTACGCGCAGGTCCCCCGGCCAGCGAGGTGAGCGCGGCCGGCACCTCCACCCGGGCGCCCGGCTCGGCCAGCAGCGCCTTCTCCTCCAGCCCGAACCACGCGGCCAGCGCCGCCCGCAGCCCCGGCAGGGCCCCGCCGACACCACCCCACACCTGCGCCGAACGCAGCACCGCCAGCACCAGGTTGACCCGCGCCTCACCGACCGGGCCGCCGCCGAGGATGTGCAGGCCGTCACGGATCTGGACGTCCTTGATCTCGCACAGCCAGCCGTCGATGTGCATGACGAACTCGTCGAACGCGTCGTCGTCCGGCTGGTCGTCCACATGCAGGTCGTGGTGGAGCTCGGCGGCCCGCACCAGCGTCCAGATCTGGCTGCGCACAGCCGGCGTCTTGGTGGGGTCCAGGTCGGACACCAGGGCGTACTCGTCGAGCAGTTGCTCCAGCTTCGCCAGGTCGCCGTAGGAGTCGGCGCGCGCCATCGGCGGCACCAGGTGGTCCACGACGGTGGCGTGCCCGCGCCGCTTGGCCTGGGTGCCCTCGCCGGGGTCGTTGACGATGAAGGGGTAGACGAGCGGCAGCTCGCCCAGCACGGCGTCGGGCGCGCAGCCGGCGGACAGCCCCAGGCCCTTGCCCGGCAGCCACTCCATGGTGCCGTGCTTGCCCAGGTGCACGATCGCGTCCGCGCCGAAGGACAGCTCCAGCCACCGGTACGCCGCCATGTAGTGGTGCGAGGGCGGCATGTCGGGGTCGTGGTAGATCGCGATCGGGTTCTCGCCGAAGCCCCGCGGCGGCTGGATCATGATCACGACGTTGCCGAACTGCAGCGACGCCAGCACGATGTCCTCGCCGTCCACGTACAGGCCGCCCGGCGGCTCGCCCCAGTGCTCCAGCATCCCCTCGCGCAGCCCGGGGTCCAGGGTCGCGAACCACCGCTGGTAGTCGGCCAGCGGCACCCGCGCCGGGGCCGAGGCGAGCTGTTCCTCGGTCAGCCACTCCACGTCGTGACCGCCGGCTGCGATCAGCCGGTGGATCAGCTCGTCACCGTTGTCCGGGTAGGCGTCGACGCCGTACCCCGCCTCGCGCAGCGCGTCCAGCAGCCGTACCGCCGAGGCGGGGGTGTCCAGGCCCACCGCGTTGCCCACCCGCGAGTGCTTGGTCGGGTAGGCGGTGAAGACCAGCGCGAGGCGCTTGTCGGCGTTGGGCTTGTACTTCAGCGCCGCGTGCCGCACCGCGATCCCGGCCACCCGGGCCGCCCGCTCGGGATCGGCGACGTACACCGGTACATCGTCCGCGCCCTGCTCCTTGAAGGAGAACGGGACCGTGATCAGCCGCCCGTCGAACTCCGGGATCGCCACCTGCATCGCCGCGTCCATCGGGGACAGCGCGGCGTCCGAGGCGTCCCACGCCGCGCGCGAGGAGGTCAGGCACAGCCCCTGGAGCACCGGAATGTCCAGCTCCGCCAGCGCCCCGACGTCCCACGCCTCGTCGTCCCCGCCGGCCGACGCGTCCGAGGCCCGAGTCCCGCCCGCCGCCAGCACCGTGGCGACGATCGCGTCCGTCCGCCCCAGCAGCGCGTACAACCCCTCCTCCCCGTCCCGCGGTTCTGTCGTGCCCGCTTCGCCTCGACTCCGCTGCGGGCGGGTGCCGTCCGCTCGTTCCTCGCTCCCGGCCCCCACCCTGCGCTGCATCTCGGCTACGCCGCGCAGTGAACCGCAGTACACCGGGAGCGCGTTGGCGCCCTTCGCCTCGATCGCCTCGCACAGGGTGTCGACGAAGCCGGTGTTGCCCGACAGTTCGTGCGCCCGGTAGAAGAGCACGCCGATGGTCGGGCGGCCCTCCTGGTACGCGTAGGAGCCGTGCACCCCGAAGTCCGGCATCGACGCGGGCGGTTCGAAGCCCTCGCCGGTCAGCAGCACCGTGTCCGACAGGAAGCGCGCCAGCTCCCGCAGGTTCTCCGGCCCGCCCTCGACCAGATAGCGCAGCGCCTCGGCCACCACGCCCGCCGACACCGACGACTCCGCCATCAGCTCCGCGTCCGGCACCGACTCGCCGCCCAGCAGCACCGTCGGGATCCCGGCGGTGCGCAGCGCGGCCAGGCCGTCCTCCCAGGCCCGCTTGCCGCCCAGCAGCCGTACGACGGCGATGCCGGCGCCCTCCAGCAGGGCGGGCAGCTCGTCGGCGGTGTCCACCCGCGTCGGGTTGCCGATCCGGTACGGCGCGCCGGACGCCCGCGCGGCCAGCAGATCGGTGTCGGCGGTCGACAGCAGAAGTACGGTGCTCACGGTGCCCCCGGGGCTATGAACGGGAGGCCGGCGGGTGCGCCGTCCTCGATGAGCCGCATCAGCGCGGCGGTGTCTGCGTGCTCCTCGATCAAATCGCCGAGGCGGTCCAACTGCTCCTCGCGCAGCGCGGCGAAGGCGGTGTCCGGCGCGGGCACGAACCGCCGCCCCGCCGCCTGGGCCACCCTGCGCAGAAAGGCACGCCGGAAGCCGTCGCTCTCCAGGGAGCCGTGCCAGTGCGTGCCCCACACGGCCCCGACCCGGCAGCCGTCCAGGAACGCCTCGTCGCCGCCGCGCACGTCGGCGACGCCGTGGTGGATCTCGTACCCCTCGACCCGCTCCCCGTACGCCGTGCCGACCGGGCGGGCCAGTGTCTTGTCCGCGGCGAACCGCACCCGCACCGGCAGCAGCCCCAGCCCGTCGACGGTCCCGGCCCGCGACTCGACCTCGTCCTCGATGGACTCGCCCAGCACCTGGAAACCGCCGCAGATCCCCAGCACCGGCCGGCCCTGCGCCGCGCGGCGCGCGATCTCCTGAGCCAGGCCCCGCTGCCGCAGCCACTCCAGCGCCTTCACGGTGCCGCGCGTGCCGGGCACCACCACCAGGTCGGCGTCCGCGAGTTCCTCGGGGCGGTCCACGAAGCGCACCACGACGCCGGGTTCGGCCGCGAGGGCGTCCACATCGGTGAAGTTCGACATCAGCGGCACCGCGGCCACCGCCACGCGCAGCACGTCCTCGCCGTACGGGGCGGCGGTGCCGGCCTCGCGCACGGTCCCGTGCCGCGACATGCGCAGCCCGTCCTCCTCGTCGATGCCCAGGCCGTGCCGGTGCGGCAGCACTCCGTAGAACGGCCGCCCGGTCAGCCCGCGCAGCATCTCCAGTCCGGGTTCCAGCAGTGACACATCCCCCCGGAACTTGTTCACGATGTAACCGGCCACCAGCGCCTGGTCCTCCGCGCTCAACAGCGCCGTCGTCCCGAAGAACGACGCGAACACCCCGCCCCGGTCGATATCCCCGACCACGACCACCGGCAACCGCGCCGCACGCGCCAGCCCCATGTTGACGATGTCGCCGCGCCGCAGATTGATCTCCGCAGGGCTGCCCGCCCCCTCGCAGATCACCGCGTCGTACTGCCCGCGCAGCTCCTCCAGACAGCCCACCACCGTCTCCAGCAACCGCCCCCGGCTGCCGTCGTGGTAGCCCCGGGCGCTCATCTCGCCCACCGCCCTGCCGAGCAGCACGACCTGACTGGTGCGGTCGCCGCCCGGCTTGAGCAGCACCGGGTTCATCAGCGCGGTCGGCTCCACACGTGCCGCCTGCGCCTGCATGGCCTGGGCGCGCCCGATCTCGGCGCCCTCCCGGGTCACATACGAGTTCAGCGACATGTTCTGCGCCTTGAACGGCGCGACGCGGACGCCCTGCCGCGCCAGCCACCGGCAGATCCCGGCGGTCACCACGCTCTTGCCCGCGTCGGAGGTGGTCCCGGCCACCAGCAGCGCCCCGCCGCTCATGCGCAGGCTCCCGCCGGGGTGCGGGCGGCCCGGCGGGAGACGGCCCGGCCGGAGGCGGCGGGCCGGCGGCCGAACGCCGCCCGGGCGGCCACCGCGACGCCCAGCGCCAGCAGGCTCACCCGCCGCGACAGCCGCACCGCCCGCTCGATGTCACCGATCTCCACGGCCCGGTTCCCCGCGCCGAGCACCGGCCGGTGCTCGGTCCTTCCCCCGTAGGCCAGGGTTCCGCCCAGCCGTACCCCCAACGCCCCCGCGAACGACGCCTCTACGGGCCCCGCGTTGGGGCTCGGGTGCTTGGGGCCGTCCGTACGCCAGGCGCGCCAAGCCCCGCGCGGGTCGGGTCCGGCGAGTACCGCGAGGGCGGCGGTGAGCCGCGCGCCCGGGTAGCCCACCACGTCGTCGAGCCGGGCCGACGCCCAGCCGAACCGCCACAGTCGGGGCGACCGGTGACCGACCATGGCGTCCAGGGTGTTGACGGCCCGGAAGCCCACCAGCCCGGGGACGCCGCCGAGGGCGCCCCAGACCAGGGCGCCGACGACGGAGTCGGAGGTGTTCTCGGCGACGGACTCCACGACCGCCCGCGCGATCTGCTGTTCGTCCAGGGACTGCGGGTCGCGCCCGCACAGATGGGGCAACCGCTCCCGGGCGGCGGCCAGATCACCGGCCTCCAGCGCCGCGCCCACCGCCCGTGCCTCCCGGCCCAGCGACGTCCCGCCGAGCACGGCCCAGGTGGCGGCGGCCGTCAGCCCGGCGGAGGCGGTCGCGGAGGACCGTACGGCCCGGGCGGTCACCGCGGCGGCGGCCACCGCGCCGCCTACGCACAGAGCCGTGTGAAGTGCGCCGCGGCCCCGGTGGTCACGCCACAGCCGGCGTTCCAGGGAGCCCGCGAGTCGTCCGAAGGCGGCGACGGGATGACCGCGCCGGGGGTCGCCGAACGCGCGGTCGGCGGCGAAGCCGAGCACAGCGCCGTACGTGTGGGCACGCGGCATCTGCTGATGTCCTCACTCAGGGTCCGCGCCCTGGTTCGACGTGACCGGCGGTGAGAGTCTCCTGGCTCCCGGATCGGCGCACCCCCGGCCTTCCAGCTCGTCGTACGAGCCGTGACCACGTGCGGAGGCGCACTCCCCGGTGACAGTGGCGGGACCGCGCCGGATTCTCACCGGACTTCCTCTCCTGCCGCCGTTTGGCACCGCAACTCCACCACGTGCCGCGAATGCCGTCAACTCACCCCTTGACCTGCGAAGGGAGATGTGTGAATGCACACATGGAGGCATGAACGAGCGGGGCACGGACCAGGTCCGTGCCCCGCTCGGCGTACGTGGCGAAGGGTCAGGCGACGATCAGGAAGATGCCGTACCCGACCGCGCCCGCGCACAGCGCGAAGGCGGCGTACGCGCCGGTGCGGGCGACTGCCGCACCCTCCTTGGTGAGTCCGACGATGCCGAGGGTGAAGAGGCCGACGAGTCCGACGGTGACGGCGAGGCTGACGCCGAAGACGGAGCCGAGGGCTGCCCAGTCGATGTGCATGATGCTCCGTTCCTCAGATGGTGGGCTGGACGGCGGGCGCGACCGGGGCCGGTGCCGGGATGGTGGCCGTCAGACCGTCGGCCGCACCGGCGGCGGTCGCGCCGGGGCCGGCCGGCGGCGGGGTGACGACGGCGATCGCCGTGGTGACGATGCCGGGCGGCTCCTCGGCGTCGGCGGCGTTGACGTTGGTGTGGTCCACCGGCTTGCGCCGCGCGGCCACCCAGATCGTCGCGCAGGCGGCGGCCGCGAGTACCGCGACCACCGCGATGCCCCAGTCGCCCCGGCCGGCCAGCAGCGCCGCGCCGGCGGCGACCAGGCCGGCGGCCGGCAGGGTCAGCGCCCAGGCGACGAGCATCCGGCCCGCGGTGCCCCAGCGCACGACGCCGCCCTTGCGGCCGAGGCCGGCGCCCATGACGGAGCCGGAGACGACGTGGGTGGTGGAGAGCGAGAAGCCGATGTGCGAGGAGGCCAGGATCACGGCCGCGGCGCCGGTCTGGGCGGCGAAGCCCTGCGGCGGCTGGATGTCGGTGATGCCCTTGCCCATCGTGCGGATGATGCGCCAGCCGCCGATGAAGGTACCCATGGCGATGGCCATGCCGGAGGAGATGATGACCCACAGCGGCGGGTTGGCGTCCGGGGCGATGACCTTGCCGGTGACGAGGGCGAGGGTGATGACGCCCATGGTCTTCTGCGCGTCGTTGGTGCCGTGCGCCAGCGAGACCAGGCCGGCCGAGGCGACCTGCCCGGCCCGGTAGCCCTTGGCGGTGGCCTTCGGGTCGGTGTCGCGGCCGATCCGGTAGGTGAGGCGGGTCGCCAGCAGTGAGGCGAGGCCGGCCACGATCGGGGCCGCGATGGCCGGTATGAGCACCTTCTCGGCGACCGCCCCGCCGTTGACCCCGGCGAGGCCGACGGAGGCGACGGTGGCGCCGATGAGGCCGCCCATCAGGGCGTGGGAGGAACTGGAGGGGAGTCCGGCGTACCAGGTCAGCAGGTTCCACAGGATCGCGCCGACCAGGCCGGCGAAGATCACTTCGGGCTGGACGCCCGCGCTTTCGTCGATGATGCCCTTGGAGATGGTCAGGGCGACCTCGACGGAGATGAAGGCACCGACAAGATTCAGTACGGCGGACATGGCCACCGCCGTCTTGGGCTTGAGTGCGCCAGTGGAGATGGTGGTGGCCATCGCATTGGCGGTGTCGTGGAAACCGTTCGTGAAGTCAAACACGAGAGCGGTGACGATCACGATTCCGATCAGGAGCGTGATGTGTTCCATGTACCCAGGCAATCGTTTGATCCGACAGTGGCGTGGCGACCGTACGGACCCTGGGTGAACGGAAGGTGAACGCCGGACGGCCGAGCGGTGCCGGCTCCGGCGAGGGGTGGTAAGGGCTCCTGAAAGGCCCCTGTCCACCTGGGGAATCGTCCGGATTGCCCGCCTTTTCGGCAGGCCCGGAACACCCGCCCACCACCCGCCCCCGGGTCCCTCCCCGGGCCCCTCCGGGACGGCCTCCCCGGGCTCCTCCGGGGAGGCCGTCCCGGAGGGGCCCGCGCGGTGCGCTCAGTGCCGTCCCGAGACCCGGTCGGCGAATTGCGCGACCCGGTCCGTCTCGCTGCTGCGCCCGGCCAGTTCCCGGCGGTCCGCGCCCCGGTAGGCCGCGTACATCCCGTGCACCCCGATCCAGCGCAGCGGCTCCGGTTCCCACTTGCGCACCCGGTGCCCCACCCACGGCAGCGCGGTCAGCGAAGTGCCGTGCCCCTGCCCCGAGTCGAGCTGTACGAGATCCCGCAGGGTCCGCGCCGCCAGGTTGGCCGTGGCGACCCCGCTGCCGACGTAGCCGCCGGCCCAGCCGAGCCCCGTGGAACGGTCCAGTTCGACCGTGGCGCACCAGTCGCGCGGCACGCCCAGCACACCCGACCAGGCGTGGTCGATCGCCACCCCGGCGGTCGCCGGGAAGAAGCGGACCAGGATCTCGCGCAGTGCCTCGACGGTCGCGGCCTGCGTACGGCCGTCATTGTCGGTGCGGGAGCCGAAACGATACGGCACCCCGCGGCCGCCCAGCGCGATCCGGCCGTCGGCGGTGCGCTGCGCGTACATGTAGGCGTGCGCCATGTCGCCGAGGGTCTCGCGGCCCTCCCAGCCGATGGTCCGCCAGACGCTCTCCGGCAGCGGCTCGGTCGCGATCATCGAGGAGTTCATCGGCAGCCAGGTGCGCTTCTGGCCCTTGACCGAGGCGGTGAACCCCTCGGTGCAGCGCAGGACGTACGGGGCCCGCACGGTGCCGTACGCGGTGACCGCGTGCTTCGGCCGGATCTCGGTCACCGGCGTCGACTCGTGGATCACCACACCCAGCGCCTCCGCCGCCCGGGCCAGACCCTGCAGCAGCTTCACCGGGTGAATACGCGCCCCGTGCGGCGTCCAGGTGCCGCCCGATGTCCCGGTGACCCGGATCCGCTCGGCCGACTCCGCGGCGCCCAGCAGCAGCCGGTCCTTCTCCCCGAAGGCGACCTCGGCCTCGTGGAAGGCCTTCAGCCGGGCCAGCTGCGCGGGGGAGTGCGCCACCTCCAGCACGCCCCCGCGATGGATGTCCGCGTCGATGCCCTCCTCGGCCGCGACCCGGACCACCTCGTGCACCGTGTCGTTCATCGCCCGCTGGAGGGCGACCGCGGCCTCGTGACCGTGCAGCTTCGCATAGCGGTCGCGGCCCGCGATGCCGTTGTAGAGCCAGCCGCCGTTGCGGCCGGAGGCCCCGTAGCCGCAGAACTTCTGCTCCAGCACCACGATCCGCAGGAACGGCACGGCCTTCTTGAGGTAGTACGCGGTCCACAGACCGGTGTAGCCGCCGCCGACCACACACACATCGGCGGTCATGTCGCCGGGCATCGGCTCGCGCGGAGCCGGAACGCCCTCCTGTGCGTACCAGAAGGAGATACCGCCGTTGACCGTGGTCGTTCGCATGGGCCGGGACGTTACTGCGCCCCGGGAGCGCGCGGCAACGAACAACCTGTCAGGATCAGGGCTCGGAGGTGGGTCGAATGTCGGACGGACTGGAACAGCCCTGGACTGAACTGGTGGCCACGGCTCGCCGCATGGTCGACGACGGACTGGTCGTCGGCACCTCCGGAAACGCCTCTGTCCGGGTCGGCCACCTGATCCTGGTCACCCCCAGCGGCGTCCCGTACGACCGCATCGGCCTCCAGGACATCGTCGCCGTCGACCTCGACGGCACCCAGCAGCTCGGCGAGCTGCGCCCCAGCAGCGAACTGCCCATGCACCTGGCGATCTACCGCCACACCGACGCCCGCGCCGTCGTCCACACCCACGCGGTCCACGCCACCGCCGTCTCCACCCTGCTGTACGAGCTGCCGGCCATCCACTACATGGCCGCCGCCCTCGGCGGGAAGATCCGCGTCGCCGACTACGCCACCTACGGCTCCGAGGCGCTCGCCAACAACGTCATGCACGCCCTGCGGGAACGCACCGGGTGTCTGATCCGCAACCACGGCACCATCGTCTACGGCGACAACCTCGACCAGGCCTACGAGCGCACCGCCCAGCTCGAATGGATGTGCCAGGTCTGGCTCGCGGCCCGCTCCGTCGACGGCTTCTCGCCCTCCCTGCTGTCCAAGCGCGAACTCGCCCGGGTCGCCGAGAAGCTCCGCGACTACGGACGGCCCGGCCCCACTCCCTGAGCGGGCCGCAGCGGGCCGCAGCGGGCCGCAGCGGGCCGTGCCGGACAGGCGGGTCACGGGCCGGCGTTCCGCCGACCGCGTCTCCCCGCTGGCCCCGATCAGCGGGGCGTCGGACACTGGAACCGATGCGCCTACGAATCGCGGCGGCCGTGACCGCCACCACTGTGCTGGGTGCCGGGGCCGCCGTGGCGGCCGGCCGGTACGCCTCGGGCTTCGCGCTGAAACCGTCCGGGAACGGCACCGGACCCGAGGCCGCGCTGACCGTGCACACCACCGACGGCCGGCAACTCACCCTCACCCGCACCCTGGCCTCCGTCCGCCCCGGCATCTACGGGCTCACCGGCGACGGGGTGCACGCCGTGGTGGGCGAGGTCACCGCCACCGCCCCCGGCTCCGTCACCCGCCTCGTGCGGCATGTGCAGCGCGGCGCGCTCACCCCCGGCGCGGCCGTCCGGCTCACCCCGCAGGCCTACGTGGGCGACCCGCGCGAGGCCCTCGGCCTGGACTTCGAGGACGTCCTCGTCCCGGGTGAGCTCGGTTCGCTGCCCGCGTGGTACGTCCCCGGCGCCCGGGACGTCTGGGTGATCGCCGTGCACGGCCTGGGCACCACCCGCGAACACCCCCTCGTCGTCACCTCCGCCCTGCACCGCGGCCGGATGCCCGTCCTGGACATCACCTACCGCAACGACGACGGCGCCCCCCGCTCCCCGGACGGCATCGCGCACCTCGGCGACACCGAGTGGCGCGACCTGGACGCGGCCATGCGCTACGCCGTCCGCCGGGGCGCCCGCCGGCTCGTGCTGTACGGCTGGTCCACCGGCGCCACGATGGCGCTGCGCGCCGCCCACCACTCCCCGCTGCGCAACCGGATCAGCGGCCTCGTCCTGGACTCGCCCGTCCTGGACTGGCAGGCCACGGTCCGTGCCTGCGCGGCGGGCCACGGGGTGCCCGCCCCGCTGCTGCCGCTCGGCGTCCGCGCCGCCGAGGGCCGCACCGGCCTGCACGCCGCCCGGATCACCGACTCCGCCGACCCGGACCGGCTGAGCGTGCCCGCCCTGGTCTTCCACGGACCCGACGACACCGTCGCCCCGTGGGGTCCCTCCCGCCGGCTCGCCGCCGCCCGCCCGGACCTGGTCACCCTGCAGACCGTCCCCGACGCCGCGCACGCCGCCATGTGGAACCGCGACCCGGAGAACTACGAGGAGGCCCTGCGCCGCTTTCTCACCCCACTGGTCTGACAAATCGGGTCCGCACCGGCAAACCGCCCCCGGTCGAGCGCACCGCGACACCGCTCGTTTGGGTTTCCGGCTCCTCACCCGCAAGACTGCTCCCCGTGACGTCCCGTATCCCGCGAGACACTCCGCTCCGCCTCGTCCCCCGCAGGCCGCTGGCCGCCGCGCCGCGCGCCGCCGCGGCGCGCCGCTCACGTCCGCCCAGACCCCCCGAGGGGACCCCGCCGCTCTCCGAACTCGCCCGCCGGGCACGTAACGAACTCGCCGACGCCGTGCGCATCGCCCGCTGGGCGGACGCCGCCGACGGCAGGGCGAACGGCACCGCCCGGCCCGGAGCCGGCGGGATACTGCGGGACGCCGACATCCAGCGGGCCGCCTCCGCGCTGCGGTTGACGGACCGGCAGGTGCGCGCCGCCTGGGACCGGGCGCGGCTGGCCGGACTCATCGAGCTGCACAAGGGCTCCGCCCGCCCGGGCTGGCGCCTGCGCGCCTGGGACCGGGACGACACCGCCGTGCTGCGCGGCTGGGTCGCCCTCTTCGACGCCTGGTCCCTCGCGCACCCCGCCGCCCGGGAGGCGGCCTGCGAGGGCGCCGACCCCTCACTGGTCGCCGAGGTCGTCGAAGCCGCCCCCCAGCTGCTCTCCCTCCTGCATCTGTCCTCCGGTCCGGTGGCGGTCGCCGCCCTTCTCGATCTGCTGCGCCAGCGGGTGGCCGAGCTGCGCGAGGAGCGGCACGAGCCCCCCGCCGACGGCAGCAGCGGCAGCCGCGACGAACTGCCCCTGCTCCTGGACTGGACCCTGGACGCCCTGGCCCGCGTCGGTGCCCTGCACCCCCGTGACCCCGGGCGCCAGGACGAGGTGACGATCACCGCCATCGGCAGCTGGGCGGTCTGGGTCAAGCTGGAACAGATCTGCGTGGCCGCCCAGGGCCCGGCCGGCAACATCGAGAAGTCCGCCGAGGAGATGCTCAGGGCCTGCGTGGGCCTGTCGCCCCGCCCGGCCCGCGCCGAGCACCAGGCCTGGCTCGCGGCCCGTCCGGTCGACCGGGCGGTCACCGAACTGCTCGACGTCGCCCGCGGTGACGACGCCCTGCTGCGCGGCCTCGCCTTCGAGGTGCTGCGGGCCGTCGGCGCCCCCGCCGAGCCCGCCGTCCGGGCCGTCACCGGTGAGGCGTCGCTGCGCCCGTACGCCCTGATGTGGCTCGCGGAGCACGAGGGTGGTGACCCGGACACCGCGGCGGACCTGCTCACCCGTGAGGAGGCCACCTGGCTCTGGGTCGACACCGCCGCCGCCGTGGCCGAGCACGGCGAGAGCCATCTGCTGGTCAGTCATCTCGACGCCGCCCTGCAGGGCTCGGTGCCGGGCCTGCTGGCGGAACTCGGCGCCATCGGGCACCCCCGTACCGTCCAGGTGCTGGTCGCGCTCGCAGCCGCCCACCCCGACCCGGTCCTGGCCAAGGCGATGCGCCGCGCCGCCTTCCAGGTCCACACCGGAACGGAGTGAGCTACCCGGGTATCCCGGGCCGGTAGGTGCCGAAGCTCCACAGATTGCCCTCGGGGTCGCGGGCGGTGTAGTCCCGCGACCCGTACTCCTGGTCGTGGAGCGGCAGTACGACCTCCGCGCCCGCCGCGACGGCCCGCGCGTGGTGGGCGTCGGCGTCCTCCACCGCCACGTACACCGACACCGGGCCCAGATCCTCGGCCACCCGCCCGAACGCGCTGCCGTTCTGCGCGCTGCCGAGCATCACCATGCCATTGCCGTAGACCAGTTCGGCATGGTGGACCACCCCGTCCCCGCCCTCGTACGCGGCGGCCACGGCGAAGCCGAAGGCATCCTGGAGGAAGGCGATGGCCGCCTTCGCGTCCCGGTACCGCAGGGCCGGGCAGATGCTGGGGGTGCTGCCGGCCGCGTCGCCGGGTGTGACGGCCCCGTTGCCTGTCATGACGGTCACTCTCCCCTGGTGTGAGCTGAATCACCTCAGTCTGGCAGGGGGGTACGACAACCGCCCCTCGCGGGCCCGGTGGGCGGGTGTGACCGGATATGCGCTTGCCCATTCGGTGGGCCGGGCCCGGTAGACTGGTCGCATGGCAGTTCTCCTCGCGCATTAGACGGCGTCACACGACCTCCCCCGTCCCGACTGCCGTCCGCCACGCCTTGGAGCTTTTCCCGTGATCACTGCCACCGGCCTTGAGCTGCGCGCCGGAGCCCGCGTCCTCATCGAGTCCGCCTCCTTCCGTATCGCCCGCGGCGACCGCATCGGCCTTGTCGGCCGCAACGGCGCCGGCAAGACCACCCTCACCAAGGTGCTGGCCGGCGAGGGCATCCCCGCCGCCGGCACCGTCACGCGCAGCGGCGAGGTCGGATACCTCCCGCAGGACCCGCGCACCGGCGATCTGGACGTGCTCGCGCGCGACCGCATCCTGTCCGCCCGCGGCCTCGACTCCGTTCTGCGCAAGATGCGCGAGAACGAGGAGCGGATGGCCACCGGCAAGGGCGCGACCCGCGACAACGCCATGAAGAAGTACTCGCGTCTGGAGACCGAGTTCCTCACCAAGGGCGGTTACGCCGCCGAGGCCGAGGCGGCCACCATCTCCGCGGCCCTCGGGCTGCCGGACCGGGTGCTCGGCCAGCCGCTGCACACGCTCTCCGGCGGTCAGCGCCGCCGCGTGGAACTGGCCCGGATCCTGTTCTCCGACGCCGACACCCTGCTGCTCGACGAGCCGACCAACCACCTCGACGCCGACTCGATCACCTGGCTGCGGGACTTCCTCAAGACCTATCGCGGCGGATTCGTCGTGATCTCCCACGACATCAACCTGGTCGAGACGGTCGTCAACAAGGTGTTCTACCTGGACGCCAACCGCTCCCACATCGACGTCTACAACATGACCTGGAAGAAGTACCTCCAGCAGCGCGAGGACGACGAGAAGCGCCGCAAGCGCGAGCGGCAGAACGCCGAGAAGAAGGCCGCCACCCTCAACTCGCAGGCCGACAAGATGCGCGCCAAGGCCACCAAGACCGTCGCCGCGCAGAACATGGCCCGCCGCGCCGAGAAGCTGCTCGCCGGCCTGGACGAGGTGCGGCAGTCCGACAAGGTCGCCAAGCTGCGCTTCCCCGACCCGGCGCCCTGCGGCAAGACGCCGCTGATGGCCTCGGGGCTGTCCAAGTCGTACGGGTCGCTGGAGATCTTCACCGACGTCGACCTGGCGATCGACAGGGGCTCGCGGGTCGTCATCCTCGGCCTCAACGGCGCCGGCAAGACCACGCTGCTGCGGCTGCTGGCCGGGGTGGAGACGCCCGACACCGGGAAGGTCGAGCCGGGCCACGGCCTCAAACTCGGCTACTACGCCCAGGAGCACGAGACCCTGGACCCGGACCGCACCGTCCTGGAGAACATGCGCTCCGCCGCGCCCGACATGGACCTGGTCGCGATCCGCAAGACCCTGGGCTCGTTCCTCTTCTCCGGCGACGACGTCGACAAGCCGGCCGGGGTGCTCTCCGGCGGCGAGAAGACCCGGCTGGCGCTGGCCACACTGGTGGTCTCCAGCGCCAACGTGCTGCTCCTCGACGAGCCCACCAACAACCTGGACCCGGCCAGTCGCGAGGAGATCCTCGGCGCGTTGCACACCTTCACCGGCGCCGTCGTGCTCGTCACCCACGACGAGGGCGCGGTGCACGCGCTGCAGCCCGAGCGGATCATCCTGCTGCCCGACGGGGTCGAGGACCTGTGGGGCGAGGACTACGCGGACCTGGTCTCCCTGGCCTGACGGCGTGATGTACTCGTTCGGATCAGCGGTATGGATCATTCGGCCGACGCGTGATCCTTCATCTGAGTGAGTTCGGCTCATCCCCCGGCGCGGCCCCCGCGCACGGCGACTCTCCGTGCCGGTCCGCCGCGCCGTTCCGGGAAGTCCTCACCCGCCCGTGATGACCTGCCCTTTCTTCGTCACCTGCGCGCGGGGTCGCCCGGCAGGGGCCCGTGTGCGCCTTTCACGGCGGAAATGTTGTCGCACGGACCTTGCCGAATGGGTGGCCAGGAAGCGCCCTAGGGGTGATCATGAGAGTCCGAAGCGCACTTCCCTGGAGGAGGCACGGGTGGCCGAGACTCTGAAGAAGGGCAGCCGGGTGACCGGCTCCGCGCGCGAAAAGCTCGCGGCAGACCTGAAGAAGAAGTACGACGGCGGTGCCAGCATCCGGGCGCTCGCCGAGGAGACCGGCCGTTCCTACGGCTTCGTACACCGGATGCTCAGCGAGTCCGGCGTGACCCTGCGTGGTCGCGGCGGAGCGACACGGGGCAAGAAGGTCCCCGCGTCCTGACGGGCTTCGGTGCGCCTTCGCTGCCTGCGCGTGGTGTGCGGTCACCGTTCGGTGCCACCCGGTCGCCTCATTGACCGACCGGGTGGTTACTCTTCGGTAATCGATTCCGCGGTTCGCTCGGAGGTGCCCGATGTCCGACCCCACTGTGCTGCTCGACCGTGACGGCGTACGGCTTACGGCCGAAGACGCCCTCGCGACTGTCACACTCAGCAACCCGGGCAAGCGGAACGCCCAGTCGCCCGCTCTGTGGCGGGCGTTGGCCGAGGCCGGCCGGCTGCTGCCGGGCAGTGTCCGGGTGGTCGTGCTGCGCGCGGAAGGCGTGTCCTTCTCCGCCGGGCTCGACCGGCAGGCGTTCACCCCCGAAGGCTTCGACGGTGAACCGTCGTTCATCGACCTCGCACGCGCTTCCGAGGAAGAACTCGACGCCACCATCGCCTCCTACCAGGAGGCCTTCACCTGGTGGCGCCGCAACGACGTCATCTCCGTCGCGGCCGTCCAGGGGCATGCCATCGGGGCCGGCTTCCAGCTCGCCCTCGCCTGCGACCTGCGCGTTGTCGCCGACGACGTGCAGTTCGCCATGCGCGAGACCAGCCTCGGGCTCGTCCCCGACCTCACCGGCACCAAGCCGCTGCTCGACCTCGTCGGCTACGGCCGCGCCCTGGAGATCTGCGCCACCGGCCGCTTCGTCGGAGCGGCGGAGTCCGAGCGCATCGGCCTGGCCAACCTCGTCGTCCCCGCCGCCGAGCTGGAGGCCGCTGTCAAGGACCTCGCCGCCCCGCTGCTCGCCGCGCCGCGCGACGCGGTGATCGAGACCAAGGCCCTGCTGCGCGAGGCCTCCGGCCGCGGCTACGACCAGCAGCGCGCCGCCGAGCGTGCCGCCCAGGGCCGCCGGCTGCGGGATCTCGCGGGCGTGGGGGAGTAGCCAGGCGTCACTCCACGTCGGTGACGAGCACTCCCAGCGGCGCCACCACGTCCCGCACCGCCCGGGCGACCTCCAGGACCGGGTGACCGGCCGCCACGGCGATCTGGACGTATGCGTCCTGGCCGGTCCCGCCCATCCGTGAGGTCACCCGGGCGACACCGGGGACCTCCGACACGGCCTCCGCCACGGCCCGCGCCGCCCCGGGCCCCGCGGGCCTCCCGGGTGGCGGGACAGGGGGCGCCGCCGGCACGGCCCCGGGCGCCGCCGGGGCGCCCTCCAGCAGCCCGGTGACGGTGAGGTCGACGGCGGCGACCCGCAGGCCCAGACGGTCATGGGCCGCTTCCCACAGTGCGTCGCGCAGCAGGCCCGCGCTGACCGGGAGCGGCCGGTCGGCGGTCGTCTCGAAGCCGGCCCGCACCGCCGGCGGCTCCGGCGCGACGCGCACCGCGCCGAGCCGTACGCCGGGCACCCGGGCGGCCGCCCCGCGCAGGACGGCAACGGCCGCCTGCTCGGTGATCCAGGCCGAGTCGGCGCCCCCGCCGAGCGGCAGTACACGGCCGAGCGCCACCTGCTCCCGTACTGCTTCGGCCAAACGGTCCGACGTCATCGCGGCTTCCTCCTCCGACACCTAGTGTGGGCCATGGACCAGCCCGTACCGGAAGGGGACGACGCGTCATGAGCGACGGGTCACACGAAGCCCAACAGGCCATGTCCGGCAACGGCAAGACCCTGGAACAGGGTGCCGGCCCAGGCGTGGCGCCGGGGGCGGCCGGGGGGCGCGCCCCGCTCGGCGACCCGTCGACCCGGGGCCGTACCACCATCGCCGACGGTGTCGTGGAGAAGATCGCCGGCCTGGCCGCCCGGGACGTGCTGGGGGTGCACGCCCTGGGTACCGGTCTGTCCCGCACCTTCGGCGCGGTGCGCGACCGCGTCCCCGGCGGCAAGGCCCTGACGCGCGGCGTCCGGGCGGAGGTCGGTGAGGTGCAGACCGCCCTCGACCTCGACATCGTCGTGGACTACGGCGTGTCCATCGTGGAGGTGGCGCGTGCCGTGCGGGAGAACGTGATCGCGGCGGTCGAGCGGATGACCGGTCTGGAGGTCGTCGAGGTGAACATCGCCGTGGGTGACGTGAAGCTGCCCGACGACGACGATGACGACGAGTCCGAACAGAGGGTCCAGTGATGAGCAACGCGGTGGTGGGCCTGATCGCGGGAATGGCACTCGGCTTCGCCGGGTACTTCGGCGGGTTCGCCGCCTTCCTGCTCGTCGCCGCGCTGGGCGCCGTGGGCTTCGTCGCCGGCCGGCTGCTCGACGGCGACGTGGAGCTCGGCGACTTCTTCCGCGGCCGCGACCGGCGCCGGTGAGCGAGGGCGTGAGCATGGGCGTGACCGGATGACCCTCGCCCCCGCCGACCGAGGCTCGCTGCGCATCGCGGACCGCGTCGTCGCCAAGATCGCCTCCCGCGCCGCGCGGGACGCCCTCGCCGACGCGCCCCGGGCCGTGCACGTGCCCCGGGGAGGGGAACCCGTCGCGTCCGTCGCGGTGCGCCGCGGCGGGGCGCACGTACGGCTGTCGGTCGAACTCGGCTACCCCAACGACATCGCGGCGGTGGCCGGCGCCCTGCGGCGCCATGTCACCGACCGCGTCGAGACGTTGACCGGCATCCCCGTCCCGCAGGTGACCGTCGAGGTGGAACGGCTGCACTCCCCGGCCACCCAGCGCGAGGACCGGGGGAGGGTCAGATGACCGGCCCGACGGAAGCGCCGCGCCGCGCGGGGCGTTTCTGGTCCGCCCGGCGCGTGCCGGCCGCGCTGACCGCCGTGGTGATCCTCGGCGCGGCCGGGATGTTGCTCTACGACATCGCGGCGGTCCGTGCCCACCGCCCCGGGATGAGCTGGCGCCGGTCGCTGGCCCGGGAACTGGCCACCCGCCCGCTGGACGACGTCTGGGTCGTCACCGGGGCCGTCGTCGCCGTGGTCCTGGGCCTGTGGCTGGTCGTACTGGCCGTCACGCCGGGGCTGCGGGCGGTGCTGCCCATGCGCCGCGACACCACGGGCATCCGGGCCGGCCTCGACCGGCACGCCGCCGAACTCGCCCTGCGGGACCGGGCGATGGAGGTCGCCGGCGTCCGATCGGCCCGGGTGTCGGTCGGCCGGCGCAGGGCCAGGGTGAGCGCGCAGGTGAGCTTCGGGGACACCGAGGCCGTACGCGAGGACCTGGACGCCGCCCTCGCCGGGGGCATGGCCCAGTTGTGCCTGGCGCGGCCGCCACGGCTCGCGCTGTCGGTCCGGCGTACGGAAGGAGGCTGAGGGCGATGCGCACCACCGTCAACCGGCTGCTGCTCGGGCTGACCGGGCTCGCGCTCCTGGGGGCCGGGCTGGCCGTTCTGGCCGTGCTGGCCGTGCTGGACAGGGGCGGGGCGGAGCCGGACACCGTCCTGCTCGGCGCGGCCCTGCGGCGCCGCTACCGGGCCGAGAGCTGGTGGTGGCCCACGGTCGTCACGGTGCTCGGCGTCGTGGTGCTGGTCGCCCTGTGGTGGCTGCTCGCGCAAGCCCGTGACCGCAGGGTCCGCCGGATCGTCATCGAGGAGGGCGTGGTGCTGCGCGGCCGGGCCCTGGAGGAGATCGTGGCCGCCGAGTCGGAACGCCTCCCCGGGGTCGCCCGCGCGCACGCCGCCCTCGCCGCACCCGGCCGCGCCCCCACCGCCCGGCTGCTCCTCGCCCTCGCCCCGCACGCCGACCCCGGGGCCGTCCTCGCGGCTCTCGACACCACTGTCCTCACCCGCGCCCGGAGCAGCGCCAACCTCCCGGCGCTCCCCGCCGAGGCGCGGCTGCGCGCCGTCCACCACCGCGCGGAGCGGGTCAGCTGACCCGTTTCCCCGAGCGCCTCTCCGAGCGTTTCCCCTGCCGCGCCGTTTCGAACCCGGACAGTGTCAGGGCGCTGTTGACGAGGGCGATATGGCTGAACGCCTGCGGGAAGTTGCCGAGTTGCCGGGCCTCCACCGGGTCCCACTCCTCCGCGAGCAGTCCCACGTCGTTGCGCAGCGAGAGCAACCGCTCGAACAGGGTGCGGGCCTCGTTCTCGCGCCCCGTGCGGTGCAGCGCGTCGGCCATCCAGAAGGAGCAGGCGAGGAAGGCGCCCTCGCCGCCGGGGAGGCCGTCGATGCTGCTCTCCTCCAGGGTGTAGCGGCGTACGAAGCCTCCGTGGTCCAGCTCCCGCTTGACCGCGTCCACCGTGCCGATCACCCGCCGGTCGGTGGCGGGCAGGAAACCGACCTGGGGAATGAGCAGGGTCGCGGCGTCCAGCTCGCGCGAGCCGTAGAACTGCGTGAACGTGTTCCGCACCGGGTCGAACCCCTTGCGCAGCACCTCCCGGTGGATCTCCTCGCGCATCGTCCGCCAGCGGCCGGGGTCACCCTTGAGCTGCGGCCGGGCTTCCAGCGTGCGCGCCGCGCGGTCCGCGGCCACCCAGGCCATGACCTTGGAGTGCACGAAGTGCTGCCGGCCGCCGCGCACCTCCCACAGCCCCTCGTCGGGCCCGCGCCAGTTGCCCTCCAGGAAGTCCATCAGGGCGCGCTGGACGGCCCAGGCGTGCTTCTCCGAGCGGAGCCCGGCGGAGCGGCTGAGGTAGAGCGAGTCCATCACCTCGCCGTACACGTCGAGCTGGAGCTGCTTGACGGCCGCGTTGCCGATCCGGACCGGCAGGGACGCCTCGTAGCCGTCGAGCCAGGGGATCTCGCTCTCCGGCAGCCGTCGCTCTCCGGCTATGCCGTACATGATCTGCAGTTCGGCGGGGTCACCGGCGACCGCGCGCAGCAGCCAGTCGCGCCATTCGGCGGCCTCCGTCAGGAAGCCGCTGGTCACCAGGGCGTTGAGGGTCAGGGTCGAGTCGCGCAGCCAGCAGTAGCGGTAGTCCCAGTTGCGGACGCCCCGGATCTCCTCGGGCAGGGAGGTGGTCGCGGCGGCCACGATGCCCCCGCTGGGCGCGTACGTCAGCGCCTTGAGGGTGATCAGCGAGCGCAGCACGGCGTCCCGCCAGGGACCGTCGTAGCAGCACTGCGAGGCCCATTTCCGCCAGTCCTGCAGGCTCTGCTCCAGGGCCTCGTACGGCTCGACCAGCCCCGGCCGCTTCTCGTGCGAGGGGTGCCAGGTGAGCACGAAGGCGATCCGTTCGCCCTGGGAGACCGCGAAGTCGGCATAGGTGCAGAAGTTCTTGCCGTACATCGGGACCTCGGGCTCGCTGCGCAGCCAGGCGGAGTCCGGCCCCGCTATGGCGACCCGGTGTCCGTCGGAGCGCCGCATCCAGGGGACGATGCTGCCGTAGTCGAAGCGCAGCCGCAGTTCGCTCTTCATCTCCACCCGGCCGGAGACACCCTCGACGATCCGGATGACGTCGGGGGCCTGATCGCGCTGCGGCATGAAGTCGGTGATCTTGACGGTGCCGGTGCCGGTCTCCCAGACCGACTCCAGCACCAGCGTCTCGTCCACGTACGAACGCCGGGTGCAGTCGCGCGGACCGTTGACCGGGGAGATCCGCCACTGGCCGTTGTCCTCGTCGCCCAGGAGCGCGGCGAAGCAGGCGGCGGAGTCGAAGCGTGGCAGGCACAGCCAGTCGATGGAGCCGTTTCTGGCGACCAGCGCGGCGGTCTGCAGATCGCCGATGATCGCGTAGTCCTCGATGAGTCCTGGCACGGTGCCCGCCTCTCTGGGGCTGCGCTTCCGAGGCCCCGTCCTCTGTAGAGTGCCCCGGCGCCCTACCCGGCCGCGACCGCAGCGCGGTTCTCCTCCGCAGCCTCCGCCTCCGCTGCGGCCGAGGCCTTCGCACGAGCCGCGAGGCGCTCGCCGCGCTCGCGGCGCACCAGGACCACCCAGCCGACCGGGACCATGGCGGTGAACAGCCACCACTGGATCGCGTAGCCCATGTGCATGCCGATGCTGCTGTGGTCCGGCTCGGAGATCAGTTCGGGCTGGTGGCCGGACGGCTTCGGCGAGGTCGTGGCCAGTTCCAGATAGCCGCCGACCAGCTTCTCCGGGACGTCCGGTGTCAGCAGCCCGCTGTTGATCAGCATGATCTGGCGGTCCGGGAGACCGGCCCGGTTCCGGATCCCGGTCTCCGAGGTCGTCTCGTCCGGCCTGAGCCGACCGGTCACGGTCACCTCGCCGGTGGGGGCGGCCGGGATCTTCGGGAAGCTGGTGAGGTCGTCGCCGGGCGCGATCCAGCCCCGGTTGACCAGGACCGCCGTGCCGTCGGCCATCACCAGCGGGGTGATCACGTGGTAGCCGATGCTGTCACCGTCGTCGGCGGTGCGCTGCCGGGCCACCACCTCGTGCGCCGTGTCGTACCGGCCGGTCGCGGTGACCATCCGGTAGACCTGCCGGCCCGGCACCCGGTCGCCCGGCCGCGTCAGCTTCTCGACCTGTACGGGCTTCGCCGACAGGTTGGCCGCGATCAGGTGGTTGTTCGCCACCCTGCGCTCGTGCCGGTGCAGCTGCCAGTAGCCCAGCCGGACCATGGTGGGCATCACGAGCAGGGCGACCAGCGTGAGGATCACCCACTGCCGGGTCAACAGGAAGCGGTACACGGCATCGACGTTACCCCTGCCCCGACGGCACCCGGCCAGCGCCCCCGGCCGCCGGCCGGCCAACGGGCCGGCCCGGCGATCCGGCGCTAGTGCCTCGGCAGCGAGCCCACCCGGTCGACGATGCCGGACGCGCCCTCGGCCTTGGCGCAGTGGCCGCCGCAGTACCAGCGGCCGTCGACCTCGACGCCGTGGCCGACGATCCGCACCATGCAGTGCTCGCAGATGGGGGCCATCCGGTGGATGGCGCACTCGAAGCTGTCGAAGACGTGCACCGCCCCCTGGGCGTGCACCTCGAAGCTCATGACGTAGTCGTTTCCGCAGACTTCACATCGGGCCATGGGGCCCACACTGGAGTCAGCCCCGGGGTCCGGCAACCGGAGCCGGGGTGCGTCGCGGCGGCACCACCCGATCAGCCGTGTACGCCGGGGGCCGGGGTCACGTCCCCCAGCAACTCCACGAAGCGGTGTTCGTCGACCACCGGGGTGCCGAACTGCCCGGCCTTGGCGACCTTGCTGCTGGGCGAGTCCGGGTCGTTGGTGACCAGCAGACTGGTCAGCCGGCTCACCGAGGACGCCACATGCAGTCCGGCGTCCGTGGCCCGGTCCTCCAGCAGCTCGCGGTCTATGGCCGTGTCACCCGAGAAGGCGACCCGCATGCCCTGGGTGAGCGGCCCCCCGGGTGCCATCCGCCCCGGGTTGGGGTACGGGCAGGACGGCCGCTTGCGCGAGGGCCGCCAGCTCGTGGGCCGGTAGGCCGAGCGGTAGCCGCCGGAGGCACTGGAGCGGCCCGGCAGGCTGCCGTCGACCCATTCGGTCAGCGGCCGGCAGGTGTGCAGCGGCAGCCGCAGCCCGGCCTCGGCCGCCAGGTGCAGGCTGGGCCGGAAGGACTCGGCCAGCACGCGCGCGTCGTCCAGCGCGTGGTGGGCGCGCTGCTGGACGACGCCGTAGTGCGCGGCCAGCGACGCGAGCTTGTGGTTGGCCAGCGGCAGCCGCAGCTCCTTGGAGAGCACGATGGTGCACAGCCGCTGGTCCACGGGCGCGGCCGAGTTGGCGCGGGCGTACTCACGGGCCAGCATCGACCAGTCGAAGACCGCGTTGTGCGCGACCAGGACCCGGCCGTCGAGCTTCTCGGCCAGCTCGGCGGCGATCTCCGGGAAGAGCGGGGCGTCGGCGAGCATCGCGCTGGTGAGCCCGTGGATCCACACCGGCCCGGGATCGCGCTGCGGGTTGACGGGGGAGTACCAGTGATCCTGCACCTCGCCGCGCGCGTCCAGCCGGTAGACGGCGGCCGACACTATCCGGTCGTCGCGGCCGAGGCCGGTGGTCTCGACGTCCACGACGGCGTATCCGTCGGGGTAGCCCTCGGGCCACGGCTGTGACTGAGCCGGTGGCTGCGGCTGCTGCGGAATCGGGGACGCGTGCATGGTGGAACACAATACGGGCCGCCACCGACAGGGGCCGAAGTCCGTCCCGATCGAGGGGATTCACCGCCACAGGCCGTACCCTCGCCGGGTGAGCGAACATCACGAGGCCCACAACGGTGACCTCGGCGCCCGCCTCAACTGGCTGCGCGCCGGCGTACTCGGCGCCAATGACGGCGTGGTCTCCACGGCCGGCCTGGTCGTCGGCGTCGCCGGGGCGACCGACGCGCGCAGCGCCCTGCTGACGGCGGGCCTGGCCGGACTGCTGGCCGGTTCGCTGTCGATGGCGGCCGGCGAGTACGTGTCCGTGAGCACCCAGCGTGACTCGGAGAAGGCCGCCCTCGCGCTGGAGGAGCGGGAACTGGAGACCGAGCCGGCCGCCGAACTCGCCGAACTGGCCGAGCTGCTGGAGGACCGGGGCCTGACCCACGAGCTGGCTCTGGAAGTGGCACAGCAGTACACCGAACGGGACGCGCTGCGCGCGCACGCCCGTATCGAGCTGGGCATCGACCCCGACGAGCTCACCAACCCCTGGCACGCCGCCGGCGCGAGTTTCCTGGCGTTCACCGTCGGGGCGGTGCTGCCGCTGCTGGCCATCGTGCTGCCGCCGGCCGCGCTGCGCCTGCCGGTCACCGTCGGCTCGGTTCTCGTGGTCCTGGCGCTCACCGGCTGGGGCAGCGCCCGCCTCGGGGCGGCCCCGGCGCGCCAGGCGGTCCTGCGCAACATGGCCGGCGGCGCGCTGGCCATGGCGGTCACCTACGCGGCGGGCTCGCTGCTGGGCGCGGCCGGGGCGTGACGGGTGTGACAGCCCCAGCGGAAGCACTGCTTCCGCTGGCATCGTGGCTGGTCGGGTACGGTGAAAGGACCCCGGTCATACCAACGTCGCACCAGCTGAACGACGGCTGAACAACAGCTGCTCAGCGAATTCCCAGCGGTAAAGGAAACCCCTCATGCGCGCCACCGTCATCCACGCCCCCCGCGACATCCGTGTCGAGGAGGTGCCGGACGCCACCGTCCAGGCGCCCCGCGACGCCGTGGTCCGGGTGGTGCTCGCCTGCATCTGCGGCAGCGACCTGTGGGCGTACCGGGGGGAGTCCGCGCGGCAGCCGGGGCAGCGGATCGGCCACGAGTTCCTGGGCGTGGTGGAGGAGACCGGCTCCGAGGTGACGGGGCTGGCGGCGGGCGATCTCGTGGTGGCCCCGTTCGTGTGGTCGGACGGCACGTGCGACCACTGCGCGGAGGGCCTGACGACCTCCTGCCCGGCCGGCGGCTTCTGGGGCGAGGTGGGCTCCGACGGCGGCCAGGGCGAGGCCGTACGCGTTCCCTACGCCGACGCCACCCTGGTCAGGCTGCCCGTCGAGGCGGCCTCCGACGAACGGCTGCTCACCGCCCTGCTCTCGCTCTCCGACGTCATGGGCACCGGCCACCACGCCGCCGTGGGCGCCGGTGTCCGGCCCGGCAGCACGGTCGCCGTGGTCGGCGACGGCGCGGTCGGCCTCTGCGGTGTGCTGGCCGCGCGCCGGCTGGGCGCCGAGCGGATCATCGCGCTGGGGCGGCACACCGTACGTACCGACATCGCCCGCACCTTCGGCGCCACGGACGTCGTGGCCGAGCGGGGCGACGCCGCCGTCGAGGCGGTCCGCGAGCTCACCGGCGGCCAGGGCGCGCACGCGGTCATCGAGGCCGTGGGCACCGAGCAGTCCATGCGCACCGCGGTCGGTGTGGCCCGAGACGGCGGCGCGATCGGCTATGTCGGCGTCCCCCACGGCAGCGGCACGGGGCTGGACCTGGGCATCATGTTCAACCGCAACATCGCGCTGCGCGGCGGGGTCGCCCCGGTCCGGACGTACATCCCCGAGCTGCTGTCCGACGTGCTGGACGGCACCATCGACCCGTCCCCGGTCTTCGACCTCACCGTGGACCTGGACGGCGTCCCGGCGGGCTACGCGGCGATGGACGACCGCACCGCCCTCAAGGCGCTCGTCAGGTTCTGAGCGGCCCGAGGGCGGTGCGGCGGGATCATCTCCTGGTCACCGGCCTGGTCACCGGCCTGGTCATCGCAGGGTCACCGCTTGGTCACCGCTTGGTCACCGCGTCCAGCGCGTCGACGATGCCGGAGCCGTAGAAGCTGTTGACGCCGTGGCCCGAGGTGCAGGTGGAGTCCTCGACGCCGTTGCCGTCGGGGTCGTACGTCCCGGTCGGGCAGCCGGGGTTGTCGGCCTCGGCCTTGAGGATCCGCAGCACCTGCGCCGGGGTGGCGTGCGGGTGCGTGCTCTTGACCAGGGCGGCGACGGCGGCCACGTGCGGGCTCGCCATCGAGGTGCCCTGCAGGTAGCCGTAAGTGTTGCCCGGCAGGGTGGACAGGATCCGGCCGTTGGCGTCCGGGGTGTCCGGGATCTGGTACTTGTCACCGCCGGGGGCCGCGACGTCGATGACGCCGAGTCCGTAGCTGGAGTAGTACGACTTCAGGTTCTGCACGCCCGTCGCGGACACGGTGGCGACACCCGGCAGCTGGGTCGGGATGTCGAAGCACGTGTGCGGATCGACGGTGCGGGCGACGGCGGTCGAGTCGTCCGGGCTGGAGTCGTCGGTGAGCGCGTCGGAGTCGAGGTCGTCGTTGGAGTTGCCGGCCGAGGCGACGTTGAGGACGCCCTTGCCCTGTGAGTAGAGCGAGGCCCGGTTGACGGCGTCGACGATGGCCCGCTGGTCGGGGTCGTCGAGGCAGTTGTAGAGCCACGGGTCGATGTAGTAGCTGTTGTTGGTGACCTCGATGCCGTGGTCGGCGGCGAAGACGAAGGCGCAGACCACGCTCTCGGGGTAGAAGAGCTGTGTGTCGGGGTCGGCCACCTTGATGGAGGCGACCTTGACGCCGGGCGCCACGCCCGCGACGCCGACGCCGTTGCGCGCGGCGGCGATCTCGCCGGCCACATGCGTGCCGTGGTAGGCGGTGGGGGCGTACGGGCGCCAGGCGCCCTCGCTGGTGTCGGCCACGCCGCCGACGCAGTTCGCGGACTGCGAGGCCGAGAAGTTGGCGGCCAGGTCGGGGTGGGTGTCGTCGACGCCGGTGTCGATGACGGCGACGGTGACCTTGCGGCTGCCGTCGTTGATCTTCGCGGCCTTGTCGGCGCCGATGGCCCGCAGGTCCCACTGGTTGGCTTCGAGCGGCTCCTGCCCGTCGGTGGCCGCCGCCTGCGCGGCGGCGGCCTCCTTGGCGCTGAGCACCTGGGGCGCGCCCTCGTCGGTCGTCGACGCGGTGGACAGCGCGGCGGTGCGGGTGGCGCCCGCGGTCTGCACGCCGCGCACCGTGCGGATCGTGGCCGCGAAGCCGGGGTTGGCCGAGTGGACGACGATGACGCCGATCTTCGCGTAGGTGATCACGGCCTCACCGCCGGCCCTGGTGATCGCCCGTTCCACGGACTTGATGGTGGTGCGGTCCGGCCGGGTGTTGACGACGTACGAGAGCAGCGGGCCGTCGGCGGTGGCCGTGGTGGTGGCCGCGGTGACGGCGGTACCGGTGCTGGCGGCCGAGGCGGAGCCGGGCAGGAAGGCGAGTGCGCCCGCCAGCGCGAGGCCGAGAGGTATCGCGAGTGCGCGGTGCCGTCCTGGCAGCGGAGCCATGGGTTCTCCAATCGTCCAACGACCCGACCGAGCGGCAGGGTTACCTGTGAAACGGGTCAGGTACATGACCATGGAAACTAGCGCCGTCCGGAGGGCCTCTTCAATGGATCCCGCCGGAAAGCTCGAATTCCGGTTCGGAAGTGGGGGTGTTCGCCCAAAGTGCGGCGCCGGTGAAAGGCATCAGTTTTCGGCCCCCGCCCCCTGTCGAAGGTCATGGACATGCCTTTACCATGCGCGAGTCCGATCTTTGGGGTGACGCATCTCACGCCGCCCGCTCGTGCCCGCACCATCCCGCTCTCCGCCGCCCCTCAGGAGGAACCGTGGATTCCGCACGACCTTCGGCCGCTTCGGGGCCACCGGCCCCGGCCCCGTCCTCGTACTCCGAGGTCGAGGCGAGCGCGGAGTTCACCCAACTCCGCCGCTCCTACCGGTCCTTCGCCTTCCCGGTCACCGTGGCCTTCATCGCCTGGTACCTGCTCTACGTGGTGCTGTCGAGCTACGCCGACTCCTTCATGGCCACCAAGGTTCTCGGCCACCTCAACATCGCCTTCGTCCTCGGCCTCGCGCAGTTCGCCACCACCTTCCTCATCGCGTGGCTGTACTCGCGCTACGCCAACGCCAGGCTCGACCCGGGCGCACAGGCGCTCAAGGAGCGGCTGGAGAACACCGCGCGACCGTCCGGGGCCGCACGACCGTCCGAGGCCGCGCGAACCACCGAGGAAGAAGGCGTCTGAGCATGGAGTCGCACACCGTCCTGCTCGCCGCGGCCGCCGCGAGCGAACACCGCACCCTGATCGTCTCCCTCTTCGCCGTCTTCGTCGCCGCCACTCTGGCCATCACCGTCTGGGCCGGCCGTCAGACCAAGGACGCCACCGACTTCTACGCCGGTGGCCGCTCCTTCACCGGCTTCCAGAACGGCCTGGCGATCTCCGGCGACTACATGTCCGCCGCCTCGTTCCTCGGCATCGCCGGCGCCATCGCCCTGGTCGGCTACGACGGCTTCCTCTACTCGATCGGCTTCCTCGTCGCCTGGCTGGTGGCCCTGCTGCTGGTCGCCGAACCGCTGCGCAACTCGGGCCGGTTCACCATGGCCGACGTCCTGGCCTTCCGGCTGAAGCAGCGCCCGGTCCGTACGGCGGCCGGCACCTCCACCATCGTCGTGTCGATCTTCTACCTGCTCGCCCAGATGGTCGGCGCGGGCGCACTGGTCTCACTCCTGCTCGGCGTCACCGGCGACGGGCCGAAGCGGCTGATCGTCGCGCTCGTCGGCGTGGTGATGGTGCTCTACGTCACCATCGGCGGCATGAAGGGCACCACCTGGGTGCAGATGATCAAGGCCGTGATGCTGATCCTCGGCACGCTGCTGATCACCATCCTGGTGCTCAACAAGTTCCACTGGAACATCTCCTCGCTGCTCGGCGCCGCCGCCGACAAGAGCGGCCAGGGCTCGAAGTTCCTGGAGCCGGGACTGAAGTACGGCATCGACGGCACCAGCAAGATCAATTTCATCTCGCTCGGTCTCGCACTGGTCCTCGGTACGGCCGGCCTGCCGCACATCCTGGTGCGCTTCTACACCGTCCCCACCGCCAAGGCCGCCCGTAAGTCGGTGAACTGGGCGATCGGCATCATCGGGTCCTTCTACCTGATGACCATCGCGCTCGGCTTCGGCGCGGCCGCCCTGGTCGGGGCGGCGAACATCACCGCCGTCGACAAGTCGGGCAACACCGCCGCCCCGCAGCTCGCCGAGGCCGTCGGCGGCGGCGCGGGCTCGACCTGGGGCGCGATCCTGCTGGCGGTGATCTCCGCGGTCGCCTTCGCCACCATCCTCGCGGTGGTCGCCGGGCTCACCCTGGCCTCGTCCGCCTCCTTCGCGCACGACCTGTGGGTCAACGTCATCCGCAGGGGCGAGACGAGCGAGCAGAACGAGGTCGTCGTCGCCAAGATCGCGGCCGGGGTGATCGGCGCGGTGGCGATCGTGCTCGGCATGTACGCCACCAAACTCAACGCGGCGGCCCTGGTCGCCCTCGCCTTCGCGGTGGCGGCCTCCGCCAACCTCCCGACGATCCTCTACAGCCTCTACTGGAAGGGCTTCAAGACCCAGGGCGCCACCTGGTCCATCTACGGCGGCCTGATCTCCTCCGTGGCGCTCGTGGTCTTCTCCCCGGTGGTGTCCGGAGCGCCCGACTCCCTCTTCTCCGGCAGCGACTTCCACTGGTTCCCGCTGACCAACCCCGGCATCGTCTCCATCCCGCTGGGCTTCGTCCTCGGCTGGCTGGGCACGGTCCTGTCCGGCGAGGAACCGGACGCGGAGAAGTACAAGGAGCTGGAGGTACGCGCCCTCACCGGCGCCGGCGCCCACTGAGGGCGGGCGCCGGGGGTGCCCCGTCAGCAGTCGGCAGACCGTTGAATGTCGGACCCGTCACGTAGGCTTCAGAACTACGGGGCGGGTCCGACCGCACCCCGGGTCCCATCTCCGCAGGAGGCGACACATGCTGCTCGACACCTATGGGCGAGTCGCCACGGACCTGCGTGTCTCGCTCACCGACCGCTGCAATCTGCGCTGCACGTACTGCATGCCCGAGGAGGGCCTCCAGTGGCTCGCCAAGCCCGAGCTGCTCACCGACGACGAGATCGTGCGGATGGTACGGATCGCCGTCACCCTGCTCGGCGTCAAGGACGTGCGCTTCACCGGCGGTGAGCCGCTGCTGCGCCCCGGTGTCGTCGGCATCGTCGAGCGCTGCGCCGCCCTGGAACCCCGCCCCATGATGTCGCTGACGACCAACGGCATCGGCCTGGAGCGGACAGCCGCGGCGCTGCGCGACGCCGGCCTGAACCGGGTCAACGTCTCACTCGACACCCTGCGCCCCGATGTCTTCCAGACCCTCACCCGCCGCAAGCGCCACCACGACGTCATACGCGGCCTGGAGGCGGCCGGCGCCGCGGGCCTCACCCCCGTCAAGGTCAACACGGTGCTGATGCGCGGCGTCAACGACGACGAGGCCCCCGACATGCTGAGCTGGGCCCTCGACCACGGCTACGAACTGCGTTTCATCGAGCAGATGCCGCTCGACGCCCAGCACGGCTGGCAGCGTGGCGACATGATCACCGCCGAGGAGATCCTCACCGGCCTGCGCACCCGCTTCACGCTCACCCCCGAGCCCGACGAGGCCCGCGGCCACGCCCCCGCCGAGCGCTGGCTGGTCGACGGCGGCCCCGCCCGGGTCGGTGTGATCGCCTCCGTCACCCGCCCCTTCTGCCGCGCCTGCGACCGGACCCGGCTCACCGCCGACGGCCAGATCCGCGACTGCCTGTTCGCCCGGGAGGAGTCCGACCTGCGCGGCGCGCTGCGCTCCGGCGCCGGCGACGAGGACATCGCCCGCCTGTGGGAGAAGGCCATGTGGGGCAAGAAGGCCGGCTCCGGCCTGGACGACCCCGCCTTCCTCCAGCCCGACCGCCCGATGTCAGCGATCGGCGGCTGACGCCTCCCACACGTCGAGGGCGACCACGTCCTTGAGGAAACCCCGCAGGCCCAGGAAGTTCGACAGATGCTCGCGGTGCTCGTCGCACGCCAGCCAGGTCTTCCGCCGCTCCGGCGTATGGATCTTGGGGTTGTTCCAGGCCAGCACCCACACCGCGGGGGCCCGGCAGTCCTTGGCCGAGCAGATCGGCGATTCGTCAGTCACAAGGACCAGTAAACATGGCGACGCCGGGCAGCCACGGGGGGAGCCGCCCGGCGTCGGTCCGTCGCTCCGACGGGGGATGCGGAGCGCGTACGAAGTATGTCACGCGGACACCCCCGCGGTGCAGTGGATCCCCATGATTGATCTGAGCTTTTCTTGAGCTTTCGGCTTGGTCCGGACCTGTATCGGATCAGCTCTGCCCGGTGCGCGGCGGGGGCTGTTCCCCCACATGTCCCCCCGGTTGTTCCCCCGGTTGTTCCTCCGCGCCGGACTCCGCCGGAACGTTCGCACCGTGCTCCCGGCCCGGCCCCAGCATCGGCGGCAGCGGGGTATGCACAAAGGTCGACGGAAGGCCCGGCGCGTTCTCCCGGCCCGCGTTGGCGACCACCACCGCGACGTACGGCAGCAGCAGCCCCAGGACCAGCGCGATCCAGCCCAGCGGCCGCGACACGTTCCACAGGACGAAGAACAGCACGAACGACACCGTGCGCACCGACATCGAGATCACATACCGCCGCTGCCGGCCCCGGACGTCGTCCGTGAGCCCCGCCCGGGCCCCGGTGATCCGGAACACCTCGCCCTGGCTGTGCTTCCGCATCACGTTCCACCACCTGCTCGACACCTCGGATGCCGCCCCTTCGGGACATTCCAACGTTACGCCCCGCGTCCGCCGCATTCGAGACCGGGGAAGCGCCACCCCTGACCGCATCCCCCCGCCGTACGCCGTACGCGCGTCCCCGGCATGCGGCGTACGCCGGCCCGGCTCAGACTGACGCTACGGGCGAGGCGATCGCGTCGTCCGCACGCGAGGAGGCGAATGGGATGAGCTGGTTGTGGGCGATCGTCGTCGGCCTGGTCCTGGGCTTGATTGCGAAGTTGATCCTGCCGGGGAAGCAGGACATCCCCCTGTGGCTGACCACGATCTACGGCATCCTGGGCAGTCTCCTGGGCAATGCCGTCGCCACCTGGATCGGGATCAACGAGACCAAGGGCATCGACTGGGGCCGCCATGTGCTCCAGCTCGCGGGGGCGGTGCTGATCGTGGCCCTGGGCACGCCGCTGTGGGCCAGGATCCGCGGCCAGCGGCGCACGACCTGAGCCGGCTCAGTGCGGATGCGGGCGCAGATGGCTCGCGGGAACCCGGTCGGTGAGCCACACCCCGTTGGCGCTCACCCTGAAGATGTGGCCGTCGGCGGCCAGCGCCGCCGCGTCCACCACCAGCACCACCGGACGGCCGTGCCGGGAACCCACCCGTACGGCCGTCTCGACGTCCGCGGACAGATGGACGTCCCGCCGCGGACGTCCCGCCGGGACATCGGCTTGAGCCCCTCACGGAGCACGACCGGCAGCGTGGTGCTCGCGGTGCCGTGGTAGAGCACCTCGGGCGGCTCGGCCGACGCGAGACCGAGCTCCACGTCGACCGAGTGCCCCTGGCTGGCCCGTATCCGGCGGCCGTCGTCGGAGTAGGCGAAGCGCTTCTTGTTGTTGTTGGCCACGACATGGTCCAGCTCGGCCCGTGAGAAGCGCCGGCCGGCCCGGGCGGACGCGGCGATCAGCTCGTCCACATCCACCCAGCCGCCCTCGTCGAGGACGATGCCGATCGCTCCCGGGTCGTGCCGCAGCACGCGCGAAAGGAACTTCGACGTCCGGACCGTCCGCTTCTCGTCCATCCCCATCGCCTGGTCAGACCCCCTGGCTGACCGAGCTCATGTTGAAGTCGGGCACGCGCATCGCCGGGAAGGCGGCCCGGGTGAACCAGTCGCTCCACTCGCGCGGCAGCGTCCGTTCGGTACGCCCCACCTCGGCGACGCGCCCCAGCAGGTCCACCGGCGACTCGTTGAACCGGAAGTTGTTGACGGCGCCCGTGACCTCGCCGTTCTCCACCAGGTAGACGCCGTCGCGGGTCAGCCCGGTGAGCAGCAGCGTGGCCGGGTCCACCTCGCGGATGTACCACAGGCAGGTGAGCAGCAGCCCGCGCTCGGTGTCGGCCACCAGCTCCTCCAGCGACCGCTTGCCGCCGCCGTCGAGCACCAGGTTGCCCGCGCCGGGGGCGACCGGCAGGCCTGTGAGGCCGGCGCTGTGCCGGGTGGTGAGGAGCCGCTCCAGCACACCGTCGCGCATCCACTCCACGGGTCCGACGGGCAGCCCGTTGTCGAAGACCGACGAGGAGTCCCCGGAGGAGTGCGCGATCACGAACGGTGCCGACTCCAGGCCCGGCTCGGACGGGTCGCTGCGCAGCGTCAGCGGCAGCTCGGACAGCCGGTCGCCGACCCGGGTGCCGCCGCCCGGCTTGCTGAAGACCGTACGGCCCTCGTGCGCGTCCCGGGCCGCGGCCGACCACTGCTGGTAGATCACCAGGTCGGCCACGGCCGACGGCGGCAGCAGCGTCTCGTACCGGCCGGCGGGCAGCTCGACCCGGCGGTTCGCCCACTGCAGCCGCCGGGCCAGGTCGGCGTCGAGCGCGCGGGGGTCGACATCGGTGAAGTCCCGGGTCCCGGCGCCCGCCCAGGCGGAACGGGACAGGTCGTCGGACTTGGCGTTGAGCTCCAGGGTGCCGCTCGGCTGGTCGTGCCGCAGCCGCAGCCCGGTCGACGTGCCCAGGTAGCTGGACGTCACCGAGTGGTAGGCGAAGCCGTAGAGCCGGCGGCCGCCCGCCCGCGCGGTCGCGAAGGCCTCGCCCAGCGCCGGGGCGAAGGCGGCGAAGACCTCCGAGGAGGTCTCGGCGGGCGCCCGCTCGAAGTCGGCCGACGCCGGCACGCCCTCCACCAGCGGCTGGGCGTCCTCGGCCGGGCCCGCGTCGCGCGCCGCCGCCTCGGCGGCACGCACCAGGGGCTCCAGCTCCGCGTCGGTCACCGCGGCCCGCGACACCACCCCGGAGGAGGTGCCCTGTGCGCCGTTCACCGTGGCGATCACGGTCAGGGTGCGGCCCCGGGTCACCCCGTTGGTCGTCAGGGCGTTGCCCGCCCAGCGCAGGTTGGCGGTGGACTCCTCGTCGGCGATGACAACGGTGCCGTCGGCCCGCGACAGACCCAGAGCCCGCTCGACGATCTCGTGCGGCTTGGACGTGAGGCTCATCGGCCCGCCTCCTGCGTGGTGTTGAGGATGTTGACGCCGCGGAACAGCGCGGAGGGGCAGCCGTGGCTGACGGCCGCGACCTGCCCCGGCTGTGCCTTGCCGCAGTTGAAGGCGCCGCCGAGGACATAGGTCTGCGGGCCGCCGACGGCCTCCATCGAGCCCCAGAAGTCCGTGGTGGTCGCCTGGTAGGCCACATCGCGCAGCTGCCCCGCGAGCCGGCCGTTCTCGATCCGGAAGAACCGCTGGCCGGTGAACTGGAAGTTGTAGCGCTGCATGTCGATCGACCACGAGCGGTCGCCGACGACGTAGATCCCGCGCTCGACGCCCTCGATCAGCCCCGCCGTGGACGGACCGTCCGGCGCGGGCCGCAGGGACACGTTGGCCATCCGCTGCACCGGCACATGCGACGGCGAGTCGGCGTAGGCGCACCCGTTGGACCGCTCGAAGCCGGTGAGCCCGGCGATCCGCCGGTCCAGCTGGTATCCCACCAGCGTCCCGTCCTTCACCAGGTCCCAGGACTGCCCGGCCACGCCCTCGTCGTCGTACCCGATGGTCGCCAGGCCGTGCTCCGCCGTCCGGTCACCGGTCACATTCATCAGCTCGGAGCCGTACTTGAGGCTGCCCAGCTGGTCGAAGGTCGCGAACGACGTCCCCGCGTACGCCGCCTCGTAGCCCAGCGCGCGGTCCAGTTCCGTGGCGTGGCCGATCGACTCATGGATCGTCAGCCACAGATTGGACGGATCGACGACCAGGTCGTACGCGCCGGCCTCCACCGACGGGGCCCGCATCTTCTCGGCCAGCAGCTCGGGGATCCCGGCCAGTTCCGCGTCCCAGTCCCATCCGGTGCCGGTCAGGTACTCCCAGCCGCGGCCGGCCGGCGGCGCCAGGGTCCGCATGGACTCGAACGTGGACGAGGCCTCGTCCACCGAGACGGCCGTGAGCTGTGGATGCAGCCGCACCCGCTGCTGCGTCGTGGTCGTCCCCGCGGTGTCGGCGTAGAACTTGTTCTCATGAACGGTCATCAGGGACGCGTCCACATGCGACACGCCCGGCGCCGCCAGCAGCCGCCCGCTCCACTCCGCCAGCAGCCCCGTCTTGTCGGCATCGGGTACATCGAACGGATCGGTGTCGTACGCCGACACCCATACCTTGTCCGCGTGCACGGGCTCGGGCGCCAGCTCGACCCGCTCGTCCGAGCCGGCCGCCGCGATGATCTTCGCCGACAGTCTGGCCATCGCCACCGCCTGCCCGGCCACCCGCGCCGCCGCGTCCATCGTCAGATCGACTCCGGAGGCGAAACCCCAGGCCCCGCCGTGCACGACCCGCACCGCGTACCCCGCGTCGGTGTCGTCCGACGACCCCGAGGGCCTGCCGTCCCGCAGCCGCCACGAGGCGCTGCGCACCCGCTCGAAGCGGAAGTCCGCGTGCTCGGCCCCCAACGCCCTGGCCCGTGCGAGCGCCGCGTCGGCCAGCGCCCGCAACGGCAGTGCCAGGAATGACTGATCGATCTCATGGGGCACGGCGGCCTCCCCTTCTCGCCTCCGCGTACGCGACGGCCTGCGCGACACTTCCTGGAAGTGAATCATGCCCCTCTGACAGTCCCTCTGCCCCGACTATTTCTGTAGGGACTCGACAGTGAGTCGCACCCGCGCCTGTCGAGGGTCGATTCTCCGTACCGGCCCGTAGACCGATAGCTTCGGGTACATAAGCCAGCCGGCTATCGACTACCGAAAGGGTGATCCGTTGAGCCGCTCGGTTCTCGTCACCGGAGGAAACCGGGGCATCGGCCTCGCCATCGCCCGCGCCTTCGCGGACGCCGGTGACAAAGTGGCCATCACATACCGCTCGGGCGAGCCGCCGCAGGCCATCGCCGAGCTGGGGTGCCTCGCCGTCAGGTGCGACATCACCGACACCGAGCAGGTTGAGCAGGCCTACAAGGAGATCGAGGCCGCGCACGGGCCGGTCGAGGTGCTGGTCGCCAACGCGGGTGTCACCAAGGACCAGCTGCTGATGCGGATGTCCGAGGACGACTTCAGCTCCGTCCTGAACACCAACCTCACCGGCGCCTTCCGGGTCGTGAAGCGCGCCAACCGCGGCATGCTGCGGGCCCGCAAGGGCCGCGTCGTGCTGATCTCGTCCGTCGTCGGGCTGCTGGGCTCGGCGGGTCAGGCGAACTACGCCGCCTCCAAGGCCGGTCTGGTCGGCTTCGCGCGCTCGCTCGCCCGTGAGCTGGGCTCGCGCAACATCACCTTCAACGTCGTCGCGCCCGGCTTCGTCGACACCGATATGACGAAGGCGCTCAGCGACGAGCAGCGCCAGAACATCGTGTCGCAGGTGCCGCTGGGCCGTTACGCACAGCCCGAGGAGATCGCCGCAACGGTGCGGTTCCTCGCCTCCGACGACGCGTCGTACATCACTGGAGCCGTCATCCCGGTTGACGGCGGATTGGGCATGGGTCACTGAGCAACATGAGTGGAATCCTCGCAGGCAAGCGCATCCTCGTCACCGGGGTCCTCACCGACTCCTCTATCGCCTTCCACGTCGCGAAGCTCGCCCAGGAGGAGGGTGCGGAGGTCGTCCTCACCGGCTTCGGCCGGCTCAGCCTCGTCGAGCGGATCTCCAAGCGGCTGCCGAAGCCGGCCCCGGTGATCGAACTCGACGTTCAGAACAAGGAGCACCTGGACGGTCTGGCCGCCAAGGTCTCCGAGCACATCGGCGAGGGCGTCAACCTCGACGGTGTCGTGCACTCCATCGGGTTCGCCCCGCAGGACGCGCTGGGCGGCAACTTCCTCAACACCGAGTGGGCGTCCGTCGCCACCGCCGTCGAGGTCTCCGCGTTCTCGCTCAAGTCCCTGACCATGGCACTGCTGCCGCTGCTGGAGCAGCGCGGCGGCTCGGTGGTCGGCATGGACTTCGACGCGCAGGTCGCCTGGCCGAAGTACGACTGGATGGGCGTCGCCAAGGCCGCCCTGGAGTCGACCTCGCGCTACCTGGCCCGCGACCTCGGCGAGAAGAACATCCGCTGCAACCTCATCTCGGCCGGTCCGATCAAGTCGATGGCCGCCAAGTCCATTCCCGGCTTCGAGGACCTGGCCGGCGTCTGGGACGCCCGCGCCCCGCTCACCTGGGACCTCACCGACCCCGAGCCCGCCGCGCGCGGTGTCGTGGCGCTGCTCAGCGACTGGTTCCCGAAGACGACGGGCGAGATCGTCCACGTCGACGGGGGTCTGCACGCCATCGGCGCCTGACACCCGCACCGACACCGCCACCGGCACCGCCACCGGCACGCCGTGTTCCGCCCGGTTCTGGATTCGCCCGTTCGGGCGACCAGAACTGGGCGTCGCGCGTTCCGGGCGGCCCACGATGGGGCCATGGCCCGCACCTCGGCAGTCTTCTTCCCGGCGGCCCTGGCCGTCCTGACCGTACTGACCGCCCTGACCCGGCCGGCCGTCGGCATGGCGGCCGCCCCGGCCGCGTACGCCGACACCAGCTGCCGCACCCAGGTCCAGGACAGCCTCGGGGTGGCGGTCTGCCACAACCCGGACCCGAGCCTGGACCATGTGCGGCTGCACATCGAGTGCCGCCGCTGGTGGGATCCGGACGTGGACGGCGGCCCGGTGGCGGTCGGGCCCGCCGAGACCGTGACGCTGGCCGACCGCTGCTGGAAGGAGATCCAGCGGATCTGGGTCACGATCACGCGGGGCGGCCGCTGACACACCAGGCGAAGGCGTGCCCGGCCGCCTCCGTGGCGGCGGTCTCGCCGTCGCCCGCCCGGATCGCAGCCACCAGCCGCGCGTGGTCGACGTACTGCTCGGGCCGCAGCTGCGCGCCGACGTCGGCGCGCAGGAAGGCCCGCAGGACCTGGCCCAGGTCCGCGTACAGCTCGGCGACGACGGGATTGTGGGAGGCCGCCACGACCGTCAGGTGCAAGGTGGCGTCGGCCTCGACGAAGGCGTCCGCGTCACCGGACTCCCAGGCGCGCTCGCGCCGGTCGAGAGCGGTGTCCAGGTGCGCGAGATCGCGTTCGGTACGGCGCTGCGCGGCGAGACGTGCCGCCGTCGCCTCCAGCGCGCTGCGCAGCTCGCTCACATGCCGGGTGTCGGCGTCGGCGAAGCGGCGGTGCATCACCCCGGCCAGTTCGCTGGTGGCCAGCACATAGGTGCCGGAGCCCTGCCGGATGTCGAGCAGGCCGTTGTGGGCGAGGGCGCGGACCGCCTCGCGGACGGTGTTCCTGGCCACCCCGAGCTGTTCGACGAGCTGTGGCTCGGTCGGGATGCGCGAGCCGACCGGCCATTCACCGGAGGTGATCTGGGCGCGCAGCTGTGCGATCACCTGGTCGGCCAGCGCGGAGCGCCGGGGTGAGGTCAGTGGCATGGACGCGACTCCCTTCCCATATTCATCCCATGATTCTACGATGTGCCGCATGCGTACCGACCGAGCGCCTGCCACGGCCGTCCTCCCGCCGCCCACCGCCCGCGTGCGCAAGCGCAGCGTCACCGCCATCATCGTCGCAGCCCTGGTGATGGCGGCCCTCAACCTGCGACCCGCCATCACCAGCCTGGGCGCGGTCCTCGAAGAGGTACGCACCGACCTCGGCATGAACGGCACCGTCGCGGGCCTGCTGACCTCCGTCCCCGTCCTGTGCTTCGCCGTGTTCGGCGTCGCCGCCCCCCGCCTGGCCAGACGCTTCGGCGCCGCCGCGGTCATCTGCGCCGGCATGGCGGCCATCGCCCTCGGCCTGGCCCTGCGCCCTTTCACCGGCGGGGCCGCGCTCTTCCTGGCCGCCAGCGCCGTCGCCCTGGCCGGTATCGCCGTCACCAACGTGCTGATGCCGGTCGTCGTCAAGCGGTACTTCCCGGACCGCGTCGGGGCGATGACCGGGCTCTACTCCATGGCGCTGACCCTGGGCGCCGGCCTCGGCTCCGCAGTCACCGTCCCGCTGGCCCACGTGGCGGGCGGCAGCTGGCGCCACGGCCTGGGCGCCTGGGCCCTGGTGGCCGCAGTCGCCGTGCTGCCCTGGCTGGCGCTCGTACGCGACCGGGAAGCCGCCGCGCCGGCACCTCAGGCCGACAGCGCCGCCGGTGCCACCGGTGCCGACAGCGCCGCCGGTGCCGCCGGTGCCGACAGCGCCGCCGGTGCCGTCGGTGCCGCGAACGGGGTGCCGCGCATCACCGCCAGCCGTACCGCCTGGGCGCTGGCCGTCTTCTTCGGGCTCCAGGCGATCAGCGCGTACGTCGCCATGGGCTGGCTGCCGCAGATCTTCCGGGACGCCGGGGTCCCGGCCGGCACGGCGGGCGTCCTGTCCGCCGTCACCATGAGCATGGGCGTACCGCTGTCCTTCGTGCTGCCCGCCCTCGCCGGACGGATGCGGCACCAGGGCGGCCTGGCCGTCGCGCTGGGCGCCTTCGGGGTGGTGGGCTACACCGGGCTGTGGCTCGCCCCGGCCGCCGCCCCCTGGCTCTGGGCGGTGCTCCTCGGCGTCGCCAACTCCACCTTCCCGCTCGCCCTGACCCTGATCGGCATGCGCTCGCGCACCGGCGCCGGCGTCGTCCGGCTCTCCGCCTTCACCCAGTGCACCGGCTACCTCATCACCATCCCCGGCCCGGTCCTGGTCGGCGCGCTCTACCAGCACAGCGGCGGCTGGGGGCTGCCGATCGTGCTCATGCTCGTCCTGCTGGTGCCGCAGACCGTGGCCGGCTGGATCGCCGGACGCGCCCGCTTCGTCGAGGACGACGCGTGCGAGACTGGGCCCCATGCCCGTACTTGAGCCCGACCCCCCGCAGCCGCAGAAGAAGCTCCTGATCATCTTCGGCCTGATGATGGTCGTCCCGGCGGTCGTCGCGGTGATCGCGACCTTCGCCGCGAAGATGGGATGAGGGCGGGGTAGGGACAACCCCACCTCACCTAGGGGGCCAGGGTCAGGGTCGAGTGGGTGGACCACCGGATGGGACGGCCCGCCGCGTTTGCGTAGCGTCGTGGTTACCAGCAGTCCGGCAACCCGGCCCTTCACGGAGGCGGTCCCCGTGTCCTCGCAGTTCCTGCACCCGCAGACCTCCAAGCAGACCCAGACGCGTCTGCCGTGGTGGGCCGTCGTCCTGCCGGCCCTCGCGTTCGCCGCGCTGCTGACGCTCGTAGCCGTCCCCGGGCAGACCGATCCGTCGGCCGCAGAGCCTCTCGCGCACCTCCTCGGCCGGATCACCGAGGCGATCCCCGGGGTCGTCGAGCAGGTGCTGTGACATACGGGCCGGAACGGCCCTTGTCCACACCTCGCGCCTGATGGCTGGTTTTCTGGAAAGCTGATGCTATGAGCGCAGCTGCATCGTCCCGCCGGATCGTCCTGCTCCGGCACGCAAAGGCCGACTGGCCCGCAGTACCCGATCATGAGCGCCCCCTCGCCGAGCGGGGCCGCAAGGACGCCCCGACCGCCGGCCACCGGCTCGCGGATCTGGGCATCCCCGTCGAACTGGCCCTATGCTCCTCCTCCGCCCGCACCCGCGAAACGTGGAAGCTGGCCGCGCACGAACTCCCGCACCGCCCAAGAACCGTCTACGAGGACCGGCTCTACGACGCCACCCTCGGCGACCTCATAGCGCTGCTGGCCGAGACCCCCGACGACGTCAACGACCTGCTCGTCATCGGCCACAACCCCGGTATGCACGCCCTCGCCGACGCCCTCGCCGGCCGGTCCGACGGCGACACCCTGACCCGCCTCGACCGCGGCGGCTTCCCCACCGCCGCCCTCGCCGTCCTGACGTTCGAGGGCTCCTGGAAGTCCGTCGAGCACGGCGTCGCCCGGCTCACGGACTTCTGGGCCCCGCACGAGTAGGACCGCGGCGCCCACCGGATCCGGCTCCGCCGGGGCGGCCCGTAGGGACGCTTCGGCTGGACGCCGGGTGGAGGCCCCCGGCCGAAGGCCGGGGGAGTGCCCCCGGGCACGGCACCTCGCGGTGCCGCCGAAACGCCCATGGACAGACCAGTCCGCGGGCCCTCTCCCCCCGGCTACCGCTGGGGGCGGTGTGCCTCCAGCGCCCTGCGACGCACCGCACCGGACGACGCGAGCCGTCCGCCCGCGGATCGCCCGGCCAGGGCCTGGCTAGGCGCTCTCGTCCAGCTCGTCGGCGGTCTCGACCTCTTCACGGGTGACGCCCAGCAGGTAGAGCACGGTGTCCAGGAACGGCACGTTCACCGCGGTGTCCGCCGCCTGCCGCACCACCGGCTTGGCGTTGAAGGCCACGCCCAGCCCGGCGGCGTTCAGCATGTCGAGGTCGTTCGCCCCGTCGCCGATGGCCACCGTCTGTCCGATCGGCACACCGGCCTGTTCCGCGAAACGCCGCAGCAGCCGGGCCTTGCCCGCCCGGTCGACGACCTCGCCGGTCACCCTGCCGGTCAGCTTGCCGTCGATGATCTCCAGGGTGTTGGCGGCGGCGAAGTCCAGCCCCAGCCGCTCCTTGAGATCGTCGGTCACCTGCGTGAAGCCGCCCGAGACGACGCCCACCTGGTAGCCGAGCCGCTTGAGGGTACGGATCAGGGTCCGCGCGCCGGCGGTGAGCCGGACCTCGGCCCGGACCTTGTCGACGACCGACTCGTCGAGCCCGGCGAGCAGCGCCACACGCGCGTGCAGCGACTGCTCGAAGTCCAGCTCGCCGCGCATCGCGGCCGCGGTGACCTCGGCGACCTGCTCCTGCGCACCGGCGTGGGCGGCGAAGAGCTCGATCACCTCGTCCTGGATGACGGTGGAGTCGACGTCCATGACGACCAGCCGCTGCGCACGCCGGTGCAGCCCAGCCGCCACGACCGCGACATCCACCCGCCGCGCATGTGCCTCGACGGCCAGCGCGGGCCGCAGGGTGTCCGTCGCGACACCCGAGACCGCGAACTCGACAGCCGTCACCGGATACTTCGCCAGCCGGAAGATACGGTCGATGTTGCCGCCGGCGCCGGTGATGGTGGCCGCTATGGCGGCGGTCGACTCGGCGGTCAGCGGGTGTCCCAGCACCGTCACATGGGAGCGGCCCTCGCCGCGCGGGCGGTTGTCGCCGATACCGGAGATGATCTCCGCCTGGAGCTTCAGCGACTCGGCCCAGGTGTGCACCGTGGACCGGAGCTCGCCCTCCAGACCGTTCACCGTCGGCTTGGTCACCAGTGCGCAGAGCACGATGCGGCCCCGGGTGACGACCTGCTCGATGTCCACCACGTCCACACCGAACGCGGCCAGGGTCTCGAAGAGCCCCGCCGTGATACCGGGCCGGTCCTTGCCGAAGATCTTGACCAGGAGTGTCGGAACGTCGGGAGGAATGGGCTGCGATGCATCGTTCATGGTGAGACCACCGTATCCGGCCCGGCTCAAGGCACGGCAAAGCGTCCCGCTTGTCGGACAGCTCCCGCCACCGGGCCGACCCGTCGGCGGCCGTCGGCGGCCGGGGTCGGCCCGGGTCGGCCGGCCGGCCGGCCGGTCAGCCCGGGCGTGGGGGTTCCTTGTACGGATTGGGGCCGTCCTCGCCCGGCCGGTACACCGGACTCGGGATGTAGGGCCCGGGCCGGTACGCGATGCCCGGATACGTACGTGCGGAGTCCCCGGCGCCGGAACCCGGCCCCGGCCCCGCGCCCGGCCCCGCGCCCGGCCCCGGGCCTGGCCCCGGCGCCGTCCCGGGCCGCCCCGACGCGTACGGGGAGGCCTGCTGCCCCGCCGCGCCGGTGGCGAGCGCCAGCAGGGCCCCGGCCCCGCCCGCCCCGGCGCCCCAGGCGGCACCGAGGAGAACCGCCCACAGCAGGCTGCCGTGCAGGTCGAGCCCGGCGTCGACGGCGTTGACCCCGAAGACCGCGAGGTCGGCGTCGACCGACACCCCGGTCAGCCACACCAGCAGCGGGAACGCGGCCGCAGTGACCAGTGCGAGCCGCAGCGCGCACCGCCCGGCGTACGCACCCCACCGGGCCCCCGGCAGCGGGGTGCGGGCCGCGGTCAGCGCCCCGGCCGTGAGCAGCAGCACGGACGCCGCCACGGTCAGCAGCCAGAACCGGTGGTCCAGGGCGGCCAGCCGCCCGGGGGTGACCGGCTCATCGGCCCTTCCCGACAGCAGCTGGTCCAGGGGGTCGGGCAGCACCTTCACCAGCGCACCGGTGGCGGCGCCCTCCCACCGTACGAACAGGCCCAGCGGCACCGCGAGCCACACCCCGTTCGGCGCACCCAGCAGCGCGGCGCCCATGATCCGGCCGGGGTCGTCGTCGGTGAGGGCCGCGTATCCCGCCGCCGCGAAACCGGCCGCGACCGCCAGCAGCAGCACCGTGCACAGCGCCGACGCCGCCGGCCGCACCGTCACGTGCGCCGCGGCGAGGCCGCGCGGCAGCGGCGTACGGCGGGACACCAGCAGCGCGATCACCAGCACCCCGGCCACCCAGCCCAGCCCGCCGAGCAGCGAGGGCAGCACCTCGACATGGAAGCTGACCGAGGTGCTCGGGTCGAGCACATCCCCGAGGCCGTCCCGCAGCTGGTCGAGCAGGCCGCCCCCGCCGCCGGTGCCCCCGCCGCCCGTACCGGCCCCGCCCAGGGACACCCCGTCCACGGCGACGGTGTCCTGCCCGGCCCAGGCCAGACCGGCCAGCAGCGCCACGAAGAACACCGCCACCGCCCCTGCGCGTGCGGCGAGTTCACCGCCGGAGACCGCCGGGCCGCGTCCGCGCAGCGACCGGACGAACACCCACCCGACGCCCAGGGCCCCGGCCAGCCCGACCCCCAGGGGCATGATTCCGATCGCCCCCTGCGCCCCGGCCCCGCCGAGGCCGAGCACCGAGACGTCCCCGGACGGGCTGACCCGGCCGCCCGACGCCATCACCACCACGGCGGCGGTCATCGGACCCAGGGACCCGGCGGTGTCGGCGCCGAGCAGGTGCAGGCCGAGCGCGGCGGTTCCGGCCATCGCCAGAAACCCCCAACTGACCGCCGCCACGGCGGAGAACAGCGCTCCGCCCCAGGCCGGCCCGGCCCGTGAAGGTGATGTGGAGGTTGGTGTGCCCATCCCGGCCCCCCGAGGTGCGGTTGTCCCGATCAGTCGTGATCCAGACCGTTAAGCAGGCTGTTACCACTGTCCGATGCGCTTTGGGTGGCGTCAACGCCCCCTCCCGGACACACTTCGCGCAGTTCGTTCCGGGCGGGTCCGGTGCGAGAAGACGCCGGGAACAGTTCCTCCCGATGTTTGCAATCCCTAGACTCCCCTCATGGGGGATCACTCGGGGGACAACTTTGTGGGGCTTGGGGTGCCTGAACTCGTACTGGAAATAAACGGACAGACCCGGACGCTCGATTCGTCCAGGTCGTACAGCCTCGGTCGTGATCCGCAGGCTGACCTGGTCTTCGACGATGCCAGGGTCTCCTGGCGCCATGCCACCATTCGCTGGGGCGGCGCCGGTTGGCTCTTCGAGGACCTCGGGAGCACCAACGGCACCTACGTACAGGGGCAGCGCGCGCAGCAGTTCGAGATCGGCCCGGGTTCCGCGGTCAGTCTCGGCAACGCCACCGACGGCCCGCGGCTGAATTTCAGTGGCGCGCGACAGCAGGCGCCGGCGCCGCAGGCCGGCGGTGACATCTACAGCGCCGAGACGTCCATGGCGCAGCCACAGCGTGCGCAGCCCGCCGCCCGTCCGGCGGCCCAGCCCGCCGGATACGCGGCGGCCGGCGGGCCCGCCCAGGCGCCCGCGCAGGCCCAGGCTCCGGCCCAGGCGCCGCAGGGGCCCGCGTGGGGAGCGCCGCCGCAGTCCGGCGGCTGGGGGCAGCAGCCCCCGCAGGTGCCGGCCCAGCAGAGCGCGGCGGCCGGGGCGGCGGCCGGCGCACCGCCGGTCCACGGCGACCGCAGCCCGACCACCTTCCACCACCTGGCCCTGGGGCGCGTCATGCGCATCGGCCGTGCGCTGGAGAACGAGCTGGTCGTCTCCGACCTCCAGGTCTCCCGCCACCACGCCGAGTTCCGCGCGCACCCCGACGGCCGCTACGAGATCGTCGACCTGGGCAGCCACAACGGCACCTATGTCAACGGCCAGCCGATCCAGCACCATCTGCTCGACCACGACGACATCGTCGGCGTCGGCCACTCGACCTTCCGGCTGGTCGGCGACCGGCTGGAGGAGTTCGTCGACACCGGCGAGGTGTCCTTCTCCGCCCGCCGCCTCACCGTGCGCGTGCCGCAGGGCAAGACCACGAAGACGATCCTCAACGACGTCTCCTTCGGTGTCCCCGAGAAGTCGCTGGTCGCGGTCATCGGCCCGTCCGGCTCGGGCAAGTCCACACTGCTGCGCGCGCTGACCGGCTACCGCCCCGCCGACGCCGGTGACGTGCTGTACGACAACCGCGATCTCTACAAGCAGTTCGCGGAGCTCCGCCAGCGCATCGGCCTCGTCCCCCAGGACGACATCCTGCACAAGGAACTGACGGTGCGCACCGCGCTGCGCTACGCCGCCAAGCTCCGCTTCCCCGGTGACACCAAGGCCGCCGAGCGCGGGGCCCGGATCGACGAGGTGCTGCGAGAGCTCAAGCTCGACATCCACGCCGACAAACGCGTCACCTCTCTCAGCGGTGGCCAGCGCAAGCGCGTCTCCGTCGCCCTGGAGCTGCTCACCAAGCCCTCGCTGATCTTCCTGGACGAGCCCACGTCCGGCCTCGACCCGGGCATGGACCGCGACGTCATGAAGCTGCTGCGCGGCCTCGCCGACGACGGCCGCACCGTGCTGGTGGTCACCCACTCGGTGGCCGAACTGGCGCTGTGCGACAAGCTCCTCGTCATGGCCCCGGGCGGCGCGGTCGCGTACTTCGGCCCGCCCGACGAGGCGCTGAACTTCTTCGGCTACGAGACCTGGGCCGATGTCTTCTCCGCCTTCGAGAACTACCGGGACTACGACTGGGCGGGCCGCTGGAAGGGCTCGCAGCACTACCAGATGTACGCCGCCGACCTGGACGCTGTCGCTCCGCTGTCCGCACCCGTCGTACCGCAGCGGGCCACCAAGCCGCCGAAGCCGCAGAGCTGGGGCTCACAGTTCGTCACCCTGGTGCGCCGCTATCTGTCGGTGATCGCCTCGGACCGGGGCTTCATCGGCCTGATGGTGATCCTGCCCGCCGTCCTCGGCGTGGTCAGCATCGTGATCCCCACCGACTTCGGGCTGGCACCGCCGCCGAAGGGGCGCTTCAACAGCAACGCCGGCACCATCATGCTGATCCTCGCGGTCGGCGCGTGCTTCGCCGGTGCCGCCAACTCGGTCCGAGAGCTGATCAAGGAACGGGTCATCTACGAGCGCGAACGGGCCACCGGTCTGTCCCGCTCGGCGTATCTGATGTCCAAGGTGGTCGTCCTGGGCCTGATCACCGCCCTCCAGGGCGTGATCATCTGCGCCATCGGCTTCAGCAACCGTGAGCTGCCGCCCAGCGGTGTCGTCCTCACGAGCCTGCCGGCCGTCGAACTGGCGCTGCCGATCATGGCGCTGGGCTTCACCTCGATGATGTTCGGCCTGGTCATCTCCTCGCTGGTCAAGACCTCCGAGAAGACCATGCCGCTGCTGGTGATGTTCGCCATCGTCCAGGTCGTCTTCACCGGCGTGCTCTTCCAGATCTACGGCACGGTCGGTGTCGAGCAGCTCGCCTGGCTGATGCCGTCCCGCTGGGCGGTGGCCGCGGCCGGTGCCACGCTCGACCTCGGCCATGTCATGCCGCCCTGGGACCCCAAGAACCCCGGCAACATCGACCCGCTGTGGGATCCCTCGGCCGGTCAGTGGGGCATCGACATGGCGCTTCTGCTCGTCATCGGCGTGGTCTGCGGCGTGGCGGTGCTGCGGCTGCTGCGCCGGCACGAGCCGGAGGTCATGCGCAAGTAGCGGGACAGCGCGACAGGGGGCGGCGAACGCCGCGTCGCGCGACAACGCGAAGGGCGGCGGCTTCCCGTGGGGGAAGCCGCCGCCCTTCGCCGTGAACCGGTCTGCTCAGTACCAGTTGTGGGCCTGCCAGAACGACCAGGCGCCACAGGGGCTGCCGTAGCGCCCGTTCATGTAGCTCAGACCCCACTTGATCTGGGTGGCCGGGTTGGTGCGCCAGTCGGAGCCGGCGGAGGCCATCTTCGAGCCCGGCAGCGCCTGCACCAGGCCGTACGCACCCGAGGAGGCGTTGGTCGCGGTGTAGTTCCAGCCGCTCTCGCGGGTGACGATGTTCGAGAAGCACTGGAAGGACGACGCGCTCATCATCGACGCCGCCACCTGCTGCGGCGTACCGCTGGTCACGGCGCGCGTCACGGACTTCTTGATCGCGGTGCGCTGCTGGCTGCGGCTCGCGGCCGCTGCCCGCTTGCGCTGGGCGGCCTGCGCGGCGGCCTGCTTCCTGGCGGCGGCGGTCTTCGCCGCGGCGGCCTTGGCGGCCTTGGCCGCCTTCGCGGCGGCCTTCTGCTTCGCGACGGCGGCGTCCGCCACGGCCTGCTTCGCGGCGCTGACGGCCTGGCCGGCGATGCTCTGCTGCTGCACGTTCGTGGCGGGGGTCCAGTCGGCGACCCGCTGACTCGCGACCGCGGTCCCGGCGGTCCCGGAGACACCGGTGATGGCCATGACGCCCACCCCTGCCGCGGCGACGCCGGCGGCGGAGTACTTGTGGACCTTGGTCAGACGGCTGAGCTTCGAGATCGTGGGGACGTTCATGGGGGAGTTACCTCTTCCATTTCGCGGTGCTCCGCCTTGCCCTTGAGCGCTGCCTCTCAGGCAAGGAGAAGCGCCGCGTGTCGAACGCGGCGCGGAGCGACCCCGACATTGTTAGCGGCGCGAAAATCCCCTGGCAAAGATGGCCATTACTACCGAAAGCCGTAGTCGCCCCCTCGGCCGGCCTCCCGCGCACCCCCGTCGTGCGCCTCTCACCTGCGCCTGTGAGGGGGTTGTGCATCTACTAACGTCTTTAGTAAGTGATATGCGTCCTATGCGGCGCTTCACACGGCGACCCCCTTCGGATCACGCAGGGCAACCGCCTGTGCGCGCTGTGTGCGGCACTCCCGCGGCCCTGTCCCTGTCCCTGACCCCGGCCCGGCGCGCGGGGCGGGGCCAGGGCCGGAGTCAGGGCCAGGGTCAGGGCCCGGAGCGGGAGCGGCTACGGCAGCAGCAGGTTCACGTCCCCGAACTCGTGCCACAGGTACCGCCCCGCGACAGCGGCCCCGTACACCTGCTCAAGCAGCGGCCGCCCGGCCACCGCCTCCAGCATCATCAGATGCGACGCCTCCGGGTCGTGGAACCCGGTGAGCAGGCCGTCGACGGCCCGCACCCCGCGCTCGGGGGTGACGACCAGTTCGGTCCAGCCCTCGGCGGCCCGTACGCGGCCCTGCCCGTCCGCCGCCGACTCCAGCGCCCGCACGGCGGTGGTGCCGATCCCCACGACCCGCCCACCGCCAGCCCTGGCGGCGTTCACCAGCCAGGCCGTGCTCGCCGGCACGGCGAAGCGTTCGGCGTACGGCGGCTCGTGCGCCTCGGCCGAGGCGACGCCGGTGTGCAGCACGATGGGCGCTATCTGCACGCCCCGGCTCACCAGCTCCGTCACCATCCGGTTGGTGAAGGGCCGCCCCGCGCTCGGCATCTCCGCCGAGCCCAGACCGTCCGGCGAGGGCACCGAGAAGACCGTCTGGTACGCCGCCAGCGGCTGGTCCCGCTCCGTGTAGGCGTACCGGATCGGCCGCCCGTACCGCCGCAGGAAGCACGCCACGTCGTCCACCGACACGGTCGCCAGCCACAGCCGCTCCCCGCGCGCCGACAGCGGCCCCAGCAGCGTCAGCCGCTCCCCGCCCGGCAACGCGACCACCACCCCGGCGGGACCGCCCGCACGTGGCAGCGTGGTGCCCCCGGCGTCCGGGGTGCGCAGTTCCACCGCCCAGCGCCCGTCGTCCTGCCGGGTCGAGAAGTGCACGACCACCGGCTTCTCGCCGAGCCGCCCGTCCACCGCCGACGGCAGGGTCCGCGAGGTGTTCACCACCAGGACGTCCCCGGCCCGCAGCAGTCCCGGCAACTCGCCGAACCGGTGCTCCGACACCGCGCCCGCGGCTCTCCTGCCGACCAGCAGCCGCACCGCGTCCCGCCCGCCGCCCCGCTCGCCGTCCCGTTCCTCCACCGGCACCCGGGCCGACAGCTCGGGCGGCACCCGCAACCCCTCCATCACCGTCATCGCGCTCCCTCCAGCAGGGCTCCGGCCGAGTAGCGGCCGCTGTCCGCGCCCTCGTCGAGAAGCCCCAGCAGCGCCGGGACCACCGACTCCGGCGCGGCCCGGTCCGCGAGGTCCGGGTCGTCCGGCACCGCCGCCGCGTACAGCTGCGTGCGCATGTCGCCCGGATCCACCCACCACACCCGCAGCCCCGGCTCCTCCACCGCGAGCACCGCCGACAGCTGCTCCAGCGCGGCCTTGCTCGCGCCGTAGCCGCCCCAGGTCCCGTACGCCTCCACGGCCGCGTCCGAGCTGACATTCAGCACCGCCCCCGACCTGGCCCGCAGCAGGGGAAGCGCCTCCTTGATCAGCGCCAGCGGCGCCACGGCGTTGACCTCCAGCGCGGTCCTGAACCCCTCCAGCGAGTGGTCCGCCAGCGGTACCAGCGGCTCGGCGCCCAGCGCGCTGGCGTTGTTCACCAGCAGGTCGAGCCCGCCGAACTCCCAGGCGGCGGCGACCAGATCGGCCCGGTGCGCGGCCTGTGTGACATCGCCGGGGAGCGCCGCCAGCCGGCCGCCCGCCCCCGGTTCGGCCAGCTCCACCTCGGCGGCCCCCAGCGCGTCCGCCGACCGCCCGTCGATCACCAGGTCCCAGCCGCGCGCCGCCAGCGCCGCCGCCAGTGCCCGGCCCAGACCCCGTGATGCCCCCGTGATGATCGCTACCGGCATGATCCCGCCCTCCGTACCGCTCGTCCGGCCCTGCGCCGGTCGACTGCCCTCACCGTAGGAACGGTCACCGCCCCCGCGCCTCGGCCGCCCGCCGCAGCACACGGGGGCCCTTCGGCCTAGGTCCAGCGGCCCCCGCCCACCCGCCCCGGGCCCGATCCCCGCGCCCCCGCCCCCCGGTACGGTGAACGCATGTCCAGTCCCGCATCCCGACGCGGCATCGAGGCGGTCAGCGCCGCCGTCCTCGCCATGAGCAGGCACCTGGAGGTGCGCGAGGTCCTGCAGACCATCGTCGGCTCCGCGCGCGAGCTGCTCGACGCCGAGTACGCCGCCCTCGGCGTGCCGGACGACCACGGCGGCTTCGCCCAGTTCGTGGTCGACGGGGTCAGCGACGAGCAGTGGAAGGCGATCGGCCCGCTGCCCCGCCAGCACGGCATCCTGGCGGCGATGCTGCACGACGCCACCGCGCAGCGCTTCGGCGACGTACGGCAGGACCCGCGCTTCGAGGGCTGGCCCAGGGCCCACCCCGAGATGTCCGACTTCATCGGCATGCCGGTCTTCGACGGGGACGAGATCCTCGGCGCCCTCTTCCTCGCCAACAAGCGCTGCCCCAGGCCGGCGGGCGGCTGCGGCTTCACCGACGAGGACGAGGAACTGCTGCGCACCCTCGCCGCGCACGCCGCCATCGCCCTGGTCAACGCCCGCCTCTACGAACGCAGCCGCGAACTGACGCTGGTGGGGGAGCGGGCCCGGATCGCCCACGAGCTGCACGACGCCGTCTCGCAGAAGCTGTTCTCGCTGCGCCTCACCGCGCAGGCCGCCGCGGCACTGGTCGACCGCGATCCGGCGCGCGCCAAGGACGAGTTGAAGCAGGTGGCCGCCCTCGCCGCCGAGGCCGCCGACGAACTGCGCGCCGTGGTCATCGAGATGCGCCCGGCCGCACTGGAGGAGGACGGCCTCGTCGCCGCGCTGCGCAGCGAGGTCCAGGTGCTCGGCCGCGCCCACCCGGCGCGCGTCGAGTTCGTCTCCTGCCGGCCGCGGGCCCTGCCCGCGGCCCAGGAGGAGGCGGTACTGCGCGTCGCGCAGGAAGCCCTGCACAACGCCCTGCGCCACGCCGCCGCGACAGCCGTCACCGTACGCCTGGAAGGCCGCGCCAAGGGTGCGGTGCTCACCGTGACCGACGACGGGCGGGGTTTCGACCCGTCGGTGGTGCGCCGTGCCGGACGCCACCTCGGCCTGGTCTCCATGCGCGACCGGGCCGGCGGGGTCGGCGGCCGGCTGACCGTGGAGTCGGAGCCCGGCAAGGGCACCGTGATCGAGATGGAGGTGCCCGGTGGCTGACAGCCTCATCCGTGTCCTGCTGGTCGACGACCACCAGGTGGTCCGGCGCGGCCTGCGTACGTTCCTGGAAGTACAGCCCGACATCGAGGTCGTCGGCGAGGCCGGCGACGGCGACGAGGGCGTCGCACGCGCCCGGGAACTGGCACCCGACGTGATCCTGATGGACGTCAAGATGCCGGGTACCGACGGCATCACGGCGCTGCGCAGGCTGCGCGAGGAGGGCGTCAAATCGCGCGTCCTGGTGGTCACCAGCTTCACCGAGCAGCGCACCGTCGTCCCCGCCCTGCGGGCCGGCGCGGCCGGCTACGTCTACAAGGACGTGGACCCCGACGCCCTGGCCGGGGCGATCCGCTCGGTGCACGCCGGCCATGTGCTGCTCCAGCCCGAGGTCGCCGACGCGCTGCTGTCCCAGGAGGTGTCCGCGGGCCAGGGGGGCCGGGGCGGCACACTCACCGACCGCGAGCGCGAGGTGCTGACGCTGATCACCGACGGCCGGTCCAACCGCGAGATCGCCCGCGCCCTGGTGCTGTCCGAGAAGACCGTCAAAACGCATGTCTCGAACATCCTGATGAAACTCGACCTCGCCGACCGCACCCAGGCCGCCCTGTGGGCCGTACGCCACGGCATCGGCGCGTAGGGCCCTGCGGGCTGAGATTCATACCGTCGGGTGTATGTCGCCCGAATGGCGCAACCTGAACCCGGCTCGGCCGTTCTCCATGGCGTGCTGCGGCGCCTCGCCGCGGCACGACAGCAAGGAAGGGTCAACGAAGTGAAGAACCTGCACAAGGCCGCTGCCGTCACCATGATCGCCGGGGGCCTCGCCGTTGTCGGCGCCGGAGCTGCCTCCGCCCACACCGGCGGCGGTGCACACGCCAGCGGTGTGGCGAGCCACTCGCCCGGCGTCCTGTCCGGCAACCTGATCCAGGTGCCCGTGCACGTGCCGGTCAACGTCTGCGGCAACACCGTGAGCGTCATCGGTGTCCTCAACCCGGCGCTCGGGAACACCTGCGTCAACCACTGACCCGGCGCGAGCCCAGGGTCCAGCCATGACCACCGGCCCCGGAGGCCTGACCTCCGGGGCCGGGCCGTTCTCCCGGCCTGCGCCCGGGCGCCCTGCGCCCGTAAGCCGCACTGCGTCCGCGTCAACAGGCCGCCCCGCGCAACCGCCCCGTGGGCAACGACGCCCGCGGGGCGGTTGCGCCGCAGAGGGCCCCTCAGCCCCGCCGTTGCTCCGCCTCCTCCACATACGCGTTGTACGCGGCGACCTGCGCCCGCCGCGCCGTACGCTCCACCGGCCGCAGCAGCTCCGCCCGCGCCGCGATCTCCGAGGCGCTGACCGCCGCCCCGTGCTCCCCGGTGGCGATCCCCACCAGCGCGGCCACCCGCTGTGCCAGCGCGAGCACCCGCGCCGCCCGGGGCGGATAGCCCGGCGCCAGCACCTCGCGTCCGCGCTCCGCCCGCGCCCGGTAGGCGTCCAGCGCCGCCTGGGCGGCGGGCCCCGACCCCGCCACGTCCAGCTGCGTCAGGGCCGTCGTGGCCTCCCGCAGCGCCTCCGCCAGCTCGCGCTCCGCCTCACCCAGCGAGGGCACGTCGGCCGGCGGCCCGGTCCGCACCTCCAGACAGTGCCACTCCACCTGCACATGTACATCCCCGGGCGGCCCGGCCCGCCTCACCTCCGGTACGAGTCCGAGCGGCGGGCCGCCCACCGCGACGACCGCCTCGCCCGCCGCGAGCGCCCGCGCGTTGAACTCCGGCGGCCCGCTGAGGCCGAGCGGATGCCCCGGCACCGGCAGGGCGATCCGCAGACCGGTCACCCCCAGGGCGCGCAGCCGGCCCAGAGCCAGGGTGAGGCCGACCGGGGCCGCCTCACCGGGCAGTCCGTGGACGCGGTGGACCGTATCGTCGGCCGTGACCTCATCGGCGACGTCATCTGGTGCGGCAAGTCCGGCAATAAGGGCATTTCCCCACGCCGCCAGCCGTCCTGAGCGAGGTTCATCGAGCATCCCCCCAGCCTAGGGACTGGCAGCGACACAGTGTGGCGTAGGTTTTCCCTCGGGGCTTCGAGCTTCGCTTCGGGCTTCGACGACAAGACTGCGATTGCAATGGGAGACAACGCGCTCATGAGCGATGTTCTGGAGCTGGTGGACGTATCCGTGGTCCGCGACGGCCGGGCTCTGGTGGACCAGGTCTCCTGGTCGGTCGCCGAGGGCGAGCGCTGGGTGATCCTCGGCCCCAACGGCGCGGGCAAGACCACCCTGCTCAACGTCGCCTCCAGCTACGTCTTCCCGACCTCCGGCACCGTCCAGATCCTCGGCGAGAAGCTCGGCGGCGTCGACGTCTTCGAGCTCCGCCCCCGTATCGGCATGGCCGGCATCGCCATGGCCGAGAAGCTGCCCCGCCGCCAGACCGTGCTGGAGACCGTCCTCACCGCCGCGTACGGCATGACCGCGCACTGGCAGGAGAGCTACGAGAAGATCGACGAGGACCGCGCCAAGGCCTTCCTCGACCGTCTCGGCATGACCGACTACCTCGACCGGAGGTTCGGCACCCTCTCCGAGGGCGAGCGCAAGCGGACCCTCATCGCCCGCGCCATGATGACCGACCCCGAACTGCTGCTCCTCGACGAGCCCGCCGCCGGCCTCGACCTCGGCGGCCGCGAGGACCTGGTACGCCGCCTCGGCCGGCTCGCCCGCGACCCGATCGCCCCCTCCATGATCATGGTCACCCACCATGTCGAGGAGATCGCCCCCGGCTTCACCCACGTCCTGATGATCCGCCAGGGCAAGGTCGTCGCCGCCGGCCCGCTGGAGACCGAACTCAGCTCCCGCAACCTCTCCCACTGCTTCGGCCTCCCCCTCGTCGTCGAGCGCCGCGGCGACCGCTGGACCGCGACCGGCCTGCCGCTCGGCTAGGCACCTCCGGCCGCACCCCCGCTCCCCGGCCGCTCCCCGGACCGCTCCCGGCCCAACAGCCTCGTACGATCAGGGGCTTTTGCGCCCTGTCACAGATCACACCACGCCCCTACGATGGGGACGTGGACTCATGGCTGTGGTGGATCGTCGTAGCAGTGGCCCTCGGGATTCCGCTCGTGGTGACCGCGATGCCCGAGTTCGGCATGTTCGCGGTCGGCGCCGTCGCCGCAGCCGTCGTCAACGGCCTGGGTGGCGGCCTCACGGCCCAGGTCATCGTCTTCGCCGTCGTCTCGACCGCCCTCATCGCCGTCGTACGCCCCCTCGTCAACCGCAACGCCAGGCAGCGCCCCGAGCTGCGCAGCGGCATCGACGCCCTCAAGGGCCGCCAGGCCCTCGTACTCGAAAGAGTCGACGAGAACGGTGGCCGGATCAAACTCAACGGCGAGACCTGGTCCGCCCGTGCCCTCGACACGGGCCGGGTCTTCGAACCCGGCGACAAGGTGGACGTGGCGGAGATCGAGGGCGCCACGGCCGTCGTCATCTGACCGCCCGGGGATTCACCGAACCCCGGCGCCACCGGGGGACGGTCTGCCAGACTTGATCATGTCGTAGTACGGGTAAGTGAACCGATAACAGCAGAGCAGCAGCCGAGCGGCCTGGGAGTGGACGTGCAGCCGATCATCATCGTTCTGATCATCCTGGTGGTGCTCGTCTTCATCGCACTCATCAAGACGGTCCAGGTCATCCCCCAGGCCAGCGCCGCCATCGTCGAGCGCTTCGGCCGTTACACCCGGACGCTGAGCGCGGGCCTCAACATCGTGGTGCCGTTCATCGACACCATCCGCAACCGCATCGACCTCCGCGAGCAGGTCGTGCCCTTCCCGCCCCAGCCCGTGATCACCCAGGACAACCTGGTCGTCAACATCGACACCGTCATCTACTACCAGGTGACCGACGCCCGCGCCGCGACGTACGAAGTCGCCAGCTACATCCAGGCGATCGAGCAGCTGACCGTCACCACGCTGCGCAACATCATCGGCGGCATGGACCTGGAACGCACCCTCACCTCCCGTGAGGAGATCAACGCGGCCCTGCGCGGCGTCCTCGACGAGGCCACCGGCAAGTGGGGCATCCGCGTCAACCGCGTCGAGCTCAAGGCCATCGAGCCGCCCACCTCCATCCAGGACTCGATGGAGAAGCAGATGCGCGCCGACCGTGACAAGCGCGCCGCGATCCTCACCGCCGAGGGCATCCGCCAGTCCCAGATCCTCACCGCCGAGGGCGAGAAGCAGTCCGCCATCCTGCGCGCCGAGGGCGAGTCCAAGGCCGCCGCCCTGCGCGCCGAGGGCGAGGCCCAGGCCATCCGCACGGTCTTCGAGTCGATCCACGCCGGCGACCCGGACCAGAAGCTCCTGGCCTACCAGTACCTCCAGATGCTCCCCAAGATCGCAGAGGGCGACTCCAACAAGCTCTGGATCATCCCCAGCGAACTCAACGACGCCCTCAAGGGACTCGGCGGCCTCGTCAACATCCCCGGAGCCCCCGGCACCGGCGGAGGCGGCGGCGGCGGTGGCAACGGCGACGGCGGCACCCGCCGCGAGACCCCGCGTCTCGACAAGGGCTGAGACACCCCGCCGACCGGCGACAGCCCTGTGACATGATCGCTGCGCATCCCTCGACCTCAACGGCGGGGAGGTGCCGCACAGATCATGGAGAAGCGCATGTCCCCCTGGGAAGCACTGGCGGTGTTCGCGGCAGGAATCGGCGCCGGCACCATCAACACCATCGTCGGATCGGGAACGCTCATCACCTTCCCCGTCCTGCTGGCGGTCGGCCTGCCGCCGGTCACCGCCAACGTCTCCAACACCCTGGGCCTGGTGCCGGGCTCCCTCACCGGAGCCTTCGGCTACCGCCACGAACTGCGGGGCCAGCGCTCCCGCATCCAGCGCCTCGGCATCACCGCCCTCGCCGGCGGCCTGACCGGCGCGATCCTGCTTCTCGCCCTGCCCTCCGAGGCCTTCGACACGATCGTCCCCGTCCTCATCGGACTCGCGCTCGTCCTCGTCGTCCTGCAGCCCCGGCTGTCCAAGGCCCTGCAGAACCACCGCACGGACAGCGCCCACGGCGGCCCGCTCCTGATCGTCGGCATGTTCCTCGCCAGCGCCTACGGCGGCTACTTCGGCGCCGCCCAGGGGGTGCTCTACCTCTCCCTGATGGGCCTGCTGCTCCAGGAGACCCTGCAACGCGTCAACGCGATCAAGAACGTCCTGGCGGCCCTGGTCAACGGCATCGCCGCCGTCTTCTTCCTCTTCGTCGCCGACTTCGACTGGACGGCCGTCGCCCTCATCGCCGTCGGCTCCACCCTCGGCGGCCTGCTGGGCGCGCGGGTGGGCCGCCGGCTCCCGCCGACGGCCCTGCGAGCCGTGATCGTCATCGTGGGCGTCCTGGCCATCGCCAAGCTCATCATCGACTGACCGGCAGCCGAACTCCCGCCGGAAGAACGGCCCTACGCGGGCCGAGCCAGCCACTCCGGCAACGCCGCGGCGCCGTCCCTCATACCCAGCGCCAGCAGCAGCGTGTCCGCCGGCGTCGGCTCGAACGGCTGCGTCAGCAACCGCATCCCCGCCTGCTCCGGTGTCCGGGCCGCCTTGCGGTGGTTGTCCTCCGCGCACGACGCGACCGTGTTCAGCCAGGTGTCCCCGCCACCGTGCGAACGCGGTACGACATGGTCCACTGTCGTCGCCCTGCGGCCGCAGTACGCGCACCGGTGCTGGTCACGAACCAGCACACCGCGCCGCGACCACGCGGCCCGTTGTCGGAACGGAACCCGTACGTACCGGCACAGCCTGATCACCTGCGGCACCGGGATGTCCACGCTCGCCGCACGGACCCGCAGTCCGGGATGGGCCTGCTCGACCACGGCCTTGTCCCGCATGACCAGCACCACCGCACGCCGCAACGACACCGTCGACAACGGCTCGAAGCTCGCGTTCAGCACCAACGTCTCCCGCATCACGCCCACCCCTCGGGTCCGACTCCACCCCACAGCGGAGTTACCCACACTGTGACCGGGCGATACCCGAGCGGACAACGGAATTTCCGCACGTCAGGGTGAACAGAGGAGAAAACGGAGGATAATGCCGGTCACTCCGGGCGCCCTCCCCCGTGACTCTCTGGGGCGCCCGGAGCGCGGCGGTCGACGCGGACGCCACAGGGCTCCGGCGGGCAGGGGACATCCGCACGGCGAGAGACCGCGCAACGCAACGCCCCGCCGCCCCCGCTACCGCGGTGCCGACCGGCACCACTGTGCGATCCGGAGCGCCGGGGCGCAACGCAATTAACGCCCGCCGCCTACCGGCCGGCGTCGGTGTCGGCGTCGGCGGTCTCGTACTCGCCGATCAACTGGCCCCGGCCCAGGGCGTGGAAGCGCAGATTGAAACCCACCACCGCCGGCGAGACCTCCGCGTCCGGGCCCAGCTTCTCCTGGTCCACCGCGTAGACGGTGAACACATACCGGTGCGGCCCGTCACCCGGCGGCGGCGCCGCGCCCCCGAACTCCCGGCTCCCGTAGTCGTTCCGCACCTGGACGGAACCCTCCGGCAGCCCCTTGAAGCCACCGGCCCGCGACCCGGCCCCGGCCGGCAGCTCGGTCACCGTCACCGGGATGTCGAAGAGCACCCAGTGCCAGAACCCGCTGCCCGTGGGCGCGTCCGGGTCGTAGCAGGTCACCGCGAAACTCTTCGTCCCCGCCGGGAAACCCTCCCACCGCAGGTGCGGCGAGGTGTTCCCCGCCGCGTACACCTGATCCTCCCCGAGAGTCCCGCCCGGGACGATGTCGTCGCTCACCACCGTGAACGACGGCACCGGCGGATGGAAGTCGTGGGGGAGCGGCCGCCGCTTCAGCTCGGACACTCGGCACCTCCTGATCGTTACGAGCGCGAAGTCCTGACTCTGACTCGACCCACGAGCCTAGAACCAGTTGCGCTTCCCACCGACCTCGGCCAGCCACTGGTTGAGATATGCCGCCCAGTCGGTCGCCTGGAAGTTGTTCAGACCCACCGTGAACGACCGGAAGGTGTCACTCCCCTCGGTGAACAGCCCCGGCTTCTTGTCCATCTCCAGGATGACGTCCATCTCGTGACCGTCCGCGACGAAGGTCAGCTCCACCTGGTTCAGCCCCCGGTACTGCTGCGGGGCGTGGAACTCGATCTCCTGGTAGAACGGCAGCCGCTGCCGGGTCCGCCGGATGTGCCCGCGCTCCAGATCCGCGTTCCGGAACGAGAAGCCCAGCTGCCCGAAGGCGTCCAGGATCGCCTGCTGCGCCGGGATCGGATGCACGTTGACCGGGTCCAGGTCACCGGAGTCCACCGCGCGGGCGATCGCCAGCTCCGTGGTCACCCCGACGTTCATCCCGGTCAGATGCCGCCCCATGAAGTGCGTGATCGGCGTCTCCCACGGGATCTCCAGACCGAACGGCACGGTGTGCACCGCGCCCGGCTGCACCTCGAACGCCCCGCCCAGCTGCTGCCGGTGGAACTCGATGTTCTGCTTGTACTCCTCGTCCCCGCTCTCCACCTCGACCCGCGCCTGCAGGCCGACCGACAGGCCCTCGATCTGCTGCGCCACCGAACCGCCCTGGATGCGCACCTCGCCCTGGACGATCCCGCCCGGCACCACATTCGGCTCGTTGAGCACCGTCTCCACCGACGCGCCCCCGGCGCCCAAGCTCGCAAGCAGCTTCTTGAAGCCCACGTTGTCCCTCTCCCTTTACGAACGGTTGCCCCGGTCCTTAACGAACGCGACCCCGTCCCGAACGGTTCCACTACTCTCGTACTGCATGATCCCCGCTCCTGAAAGCACCCCGCTCACCCGGGTCTTCTTCGACCGCCCGGTCCTGGAGGTCGCCCCCGATCTCCTGGGGCGCACCCTGGTACGGAGCACCGCCGACGGCCTCATCACGCTGCGCCTCACCGAGGTCGAGGCCTACGCCGGCCCCGCCGACCCCGGATCCCACGCCTATCGCGGCCGCTCCGACCGCAACGCCGTGATGTTCGGGCCGCCCGGCCACGCCTACGTCTACTTCACCTACGGCATGTGGCACTGCCTCAACCTGGTCTGCGGCCCCGAGGGCGATCCCAGCGGAGTGCTGCTCCGCGCCGGCGAGATCACCGGCGGCGCCGTCCTGGCCCGCAAGAACCGCCCCACCTCACGCCGCCCGCACGACCTGGCCCAGGGGCCGGCCCGTCTCGCCACCGCCCTCGCCATCGACCGCGCCCTCAACGGCACCGACGTCTGCCCCGACGACCCCGCCGACGCGCACCTCCGCATCCTCACCGGTACCCCCGCCGCCCCGGGCACCGTCCGCAGCGGCCCGCGCACCGGCGTCGGCGGCGAGGGCGCGGCCCACCCGTGGCGCTTCTGGACCGACGGCGACCCGACGGTCAGCCCGTACCGCCCGCACGCCCCCCGGCGCCGCACGAAGTAGCCACCCGACCGCGTACTCTCGGACACGCTGCAAACCCACCCGAACATGAGCGACCCGAGGAGACACGAGACCCGTGACGGACATCGTCGACGAGCTGCGGTGGCGAGGCCTGATCGCCGTTTCCACCGACGAGGACGCACTGCGCAAGGCGTTCGCGGACGGCCCCGTCACGGTCTATTGCGGCTTCGACCCGACGGCGCCCAGTCTCCACCTCGGCAACCTGGTGCAGATCCTCACCGTCCGCCGTATCCAGCAGGCCGGCAACCGGCCGCTCGCCCTTGTCGGCGGCGCCACCGGTCTGATCGGCGACCCCAAGCCGACCGCCGAGCGCACCCTCAACGACAGCGCGGTCGTCGCGTCCTGGGTCGAGCGGATCCGCGCCCAGATCGAGCCCTTCCTCTCCTTCGAGGGCCCCAACGCCGCGACCATGGTGAACAACCTGGACTGGACGTCCGGCATGTCCGCCATCACGCTGCTGC
>NZ_JBWDOQ010000002.1:1172500-1867500 GCF_056270125.1 Streptomyces sp. RLA131 | reverse complement strand
TCGAGAAAAGCCTCTAGCGAGTTTCATGGCGGCCCGTACCCTAAACCGACTCAGGTGGTCAGGTAGAGAATACCGAGGCGTTCGGGTGAACTATGGTTAAGGAACTCGGCAAAATGCCCCCGTAACTTCGGGAGAAGGGGGGCCATCACTGGTGATCCGATTTACTCGGTGAGCTGGGGGTGGCCGCAGAGACCAGCGAGAAGCGACTGTTTACTAAAAACACAGGTCCGTGCGAAGCCGTAAGGCGATGTATACGGACTGACGCCTGCCCGGTGCTGGAACGTTAAGGGGACCGGTTAGTCGCATTTCGGTGTGGCGAAGCTGAGAACTTAAGCGCCAGTAAACGGCGGTGGTAACTATAACCATCCTAAGGTAGCGAAATTCCTTGTCGGGTAAGTTCCGACCTGCACGAATGGCGTAACGACTTCTCGACTGTCTCAACCATAGGCCCGGTGAAATTGCACTACGAGTAAAGATGCTCGTTTCGCGCAGCAGGACGGAAAGACCCCGGGACCTTTACTATAGCTTGATATTGGTGTTCGGTTCGGCTTGTGTAGGATAGGTGGGAGACTGTGAAGTCATGGCGCCAGCCATGGTGGAGTCGTCGTTGAAATACCACTCTGGTCGTGCTGGATGTCTAACCTCGGTCCGTGATCCGGATCAGGGACAGTGTCTGGTGGGTAGTTTAACTGGGGCGGTTGCCTCCTAAAATGTAACGGAGGCGCCCAAAGGTTCCCTCAGCCTGGTTGGCAATCAGGTGTTGAGTGTAAGTGCACAAGGGAGCTTGACTGTGAGACTGACGGGTCGAGCAGGGACGAAAGTCGGGACTAGTGATCCGGCGGTGGCTTGTGGAAGCGCCGTCGCTCAACGGATAAAAGGTACCCCGGGGATAACAGGCTGATCTTCCCCAAGAGTCCATATCGACGGGATGGTTTGGCACCTCGATGTCGGCTCGTCGCATCCTGGGGCTGGAGTCGGTCCCAAGGGTTGGGCTGTTCGCCCATTAAAGCGGTACGCGAGCTGGGTTTAGAACGTCGTGAGACAGTTCGGTCCCTATCCGCTGTGCGCGTAGGAATATTGAGAAGGGCTGTCCCTAGTACGAGAGGACCGGGACGGACGAACCTCTGGTGTGCCAGTTGTCCTGCCAAGGGCATGGCTGGTTGGCTACGTTCGGGAGGGATAACCGCTGAAAGCATCTAAGCGGGAAGCCTGCTTCGAGATGAGTATTCCCACCAACTTGATTGGTTAAGGCTCCCAGTAGACGACTGGGTTGATAGGCCGGATGTGGAAGCCCTGTAAGGGGTGGAGCTGACCGGTACTAATAGGCCGAGGGCTTGTCCTCATTTGCTCGCGTCCACTGTTTGGTTCCCGGGTTGCGAACAGTCGCACCGGTGAACAAATTGAGTCACTTAACTTAAAAGTGTGCTTGTTCGCTTGGAGACACCCGATGGTGTTTCGGTGGTCATAGCGTTAGGGAAACGCCCGGTTACATTTCGAACCCGGAAGCTAAGCCTTTCAGCGCCGATGGTACTGCAGGGGGGACCCTGTGGGAGAGTAGGACACTGCCGAACAATCTTTCAGGACCCTCGGTCCCGGCCACAGCGCTGGGACCGAGGGTCTTTTTTTGTTTTGTTATCGCCAGTGCGCGTTCTCTCATTGAGTGCGAGAGACTGGCACTGGAGCAGTACGAATCGACAGGAGCCACCGTCTATGTCCAACTCGCCCGAGGATCGACCGGAGCGGCCCGAGCGCAGGGAGTCGCGTCCGCAGCAGGGCGGCGGCTACCGGAGCGGTGGCCCCCGAAAGGACGGCGACCGGGCCGGCGGTGGCAACCGTCGGAACGATGGCGGCGGCGGTTTCCGCAGGGACGATCGCCCTCGTGATGACCGTCCTCGTGGGCCGCGTCGTGAGGACGACCGTGGCGGCTTCCGTCGTGACGACCGTCGTGACGAGCGCCCCCGTAGCTTCGACCGTCCGCGTGAGGACCGTCCCCGTGACGAGCGTCCGCGCAGCTTTGAGCGTCCGCGTGACGATCGCCCCCGTGACGACCGTCCCCGTGGGCCGCGTCGTGAGGACGACCGCGGTGGCTTCCGTCGTGACGACCGTCGTGACGAGCGCCCCCGTAGCTTCGACCGTCCGCGTGAGGACCGTCCCCGCGACGAGCGTCCGCGCAGCTTTGAGCGTCCGCGTGACGATCGCCCCCGTGACGACCGTCCCCGTGGGCCGCGTCGTGAGGACGACCGTGGCGGCTTCCGTCGCGACGACCGTCCCCGCAGCTTTGAACGTCCGCGCGAGGACCGTCCCCGTGACGACCGTCGTGGGGATGACCGTCCGCGTGGGCCGCGTCGTGAGGACGACCGCGGCGGGTTCCGTCGCGACGACCGTCGTGACGAGCGCCCGCGCAGCTTTGAGCGCCCGCGTGAGGACCGTCCGCGTGAGGACCGGGGTGGGTTCCGTCGTGACGACCGTCGTGACGAGCGCCCCCGTAGCTTCGAGCGCCCGCGTGAGGACCGTCCGCGTGACGACCGTCCGCGTGGGCCGCGTCGAGAGGACGACCGCGGCGGGTTCCGCCGCGATGACCGTCGTGACGAGCGTCCGCGCAGCTTCGAGCGCCCGCGCGAGGACCGTCCCCGCGAGGACCGTCCGCGTGAGGACCGGGGTGGGTTCCGTCGTGACGACCGTCGTGACGAGCGCCCCCGTAGCTTCGAGCGCCCGCGCGAGGACCGTCCCCGTGACGACCGTCCGCGTGGGCCGCGTCGCGAGGACGACCGCGGCGGGTTCCGCCGCGACGACCGCCGTGACGACCGTCCCCGTGGGGATCGCCGGCCGTCGGTGCAGGGACGTGGGCGGTTCGAGAACCGGGGACGGGACGACCGTCGGGAGGAGCGCGAGCCGGTCAAGCGGCTGCCGATTCCGGACGAGGTCACCGGCCAGGAGATCGACCCGAGCGTGCGGCAGGAGCTGATGAGCCTGCCCAAGGGTCTCGCCGAGGATGTGTCGCGCAACCTGGTGATGGTGGCGCAGCTGCTGGACGAGGACCCGGAGCAGGCGTATGCCTACTCGCGTGTCGCGCTGCGGCTGGCGTCGCGTGTGGCGGCGGTGCGGGAGGCGGCCGGTTTCGCCTCGTACGCGACCGAGCGGTACGCGGAGGCGATCGCGGAGTTCCGGACGACGCGTCGGATGACCGGGACCGTGGACCTGTGGCCCGTGATGGCGGACTGCGAGCGTGGTCTGGGCCGTCCGGAGCGTGCGTTGGAGATGGCGGGCGCGCCGGAGGTGCAGAAGCTGGACCGGGCCGGACAGGTCGAGATGCGGCTGGTCGCGGCCGGGGCCCGGCAGGACATGGGCCAGGCCGAGGCCGCCGTGGTGACCCTGCAGAGCTCGGAGCTGGCGTCGAGCGCGGTGCATCCGTGGACGGCGCGGCTGCGTTACGCGTACGCCGACGCGCTGCTGGCGGTCGGCCGGGAGCGTGAGGCCCGCGACTGGTTCGCGAAGGCGCTGGAGGCCGACCACAACGGCACGACGGACGCCTCGGACCGGCTGGCTCAGCTGGACGGCGTCGAGTTCGTGGAGGTCGTCGACGAGGAGACGCAGGCCGACGAGGCCGAGGTCGCCGATGTGGCTGAGGCTGCCGACGACGACGTCGAGGACTCCGCTGTCGAAGCTGATGACAAGGCCGAGCCCGAGGCCGAGGCCGATGACGAGGCCGACGTGAAGCCGGCGGCCGGTGGCGTGGCCGAGTCGGACGTCACCGACGAGGCCGACCCGTCCACCTTCCTGGACGATCCGTTCAAGTCCGAGTGAGCAGGACGAAGGGGCGGTACCCGTGGCAACGGGTACCGCCCCTTCGTCGTTTCCCGTCCCGGGTCACTCCAGCTGAAGGCTTCGCAGCACCAGCCCCGTGGCCGGCTTCGGGCCGAAGGAGGTCGACTTGCGCGGCATGGTCACGCCCTGCCTGGCGAGTTCGCGCACGACGGCTTCGCGCACCGGGTGCATCAGGACCGCCGTGCCGCCGTGCCACTCGGCCTGTTCGACGGCGGCGGCGGTGTCGTGGATGTACCGGATGTGCTCCGGCGCGTCGGGGACCTGCCAGACGCGGTCGAGCAGCAGGCCGTGCAGGACGGCGGCGTCCAGGCGGCGCCAGGCCTCGGGGCGGTCGTGGGGGAGGGCCTCGTCGAGGAGCCGGTGGTCGGGGTGGTCGAGCAGCCAGAAGCGGTGGTCGCCGGCGAGGAGGAAGGCGTTGCCGTCGGCGCCGGCGGCTTCCAGGACCCGCAGGGCGTGTTCGAGCGGGCCTTCGACGGGCTGGACGCGGAAGGCGGTGCCGGCGGCCCGGACCGCGTCCTCGACGGCCAGCCGGGGCAGGTACCGGTGGATGGCGCGCACGCGCAGCGGGTAGCGGGCGCTGTCGACGAGCAGGACGAGGCCGTAGTCCCAGGGACTGGGACCGGTCTGCTCGGCCTGGAGCCGCAGATAGGTGGCCCAGCGGTGGTGGCCGTCGGCGATCAGGGCCTGGTGATGGGCCAGATCTGCGTCGACGGTGGCGATCTGTGCCGGGTCGGTGATGGCCCACAGGCGGTGCCTGATGCCGTCCTCGGTGCTGGTCTCCAGCAGGGGTTCGCGGTTCTCGGCTGTGCGGTCCACGATCTCGGCGGCCGTGCTCCCGCCTCCGCCGTCGTAGGTCAGGAGCAATGGCTCCAGGTTGGCGGCGGTGGCGCGCATCAGGGAGGCCCGGTCGGCGACAGGGCCCTGCATGACGTCCTCGTGCGGCAGGACGACCCGTTCCTCCGGGCGGGTGAGGCGCAGCGCACCGATCAGGCCGCGCTGGAGGAGGTCGCCGTCACGCTGCTCGTAGACGTACAGCGAGGGCTCCCGGTCGGCCTCCAGGACGCCTTCCTCCTGCCACTGGAAGAGCGCCCAGGCGGCCTGGCGGTGGCGGGCGGCGGGGTCGGGCTCGTTGGGGAGGATGAGGCGGACGACGTTGTGCGGGTCGGAGGTCTCCAGCTCCCGCTGGCCCTCGGGCCGTACGACGACGTCGTACGGGGGCGAGGTGACGGCGGCCAGACTGCCCACCCGCTCGGGGACGTAACGGAGCCCCCGGAACGGTGCCAGCCGCAGCCCGCCCGCCGGGCCGCTGTCGCCGGGACCCTGAGTGCTCATTCGAGCATGCTACGCGGGTTGCGTGGGCCCGGGATGATGTGATGAACCCACCACCACACGAGGAGCGACTAGCTTATGATCCAGCGCACCGTCCCGGCTGTGAGCGAAAAACCCCTGGACAAGGGGTACGACACCGCGCTGCTCGACCTCGACGGGGTCGTCTACGCGGGCGGCGACGCCATCGCGCACGCCGTCGAATCGCTGGGGGCAGCGCGCGAGCACGGCATGCACCTCGCGTACGTCACGAACAACGCCGCCCGTACGCCGCAGGCGGTCGCCGGGCACCTCACCGAGCTCGGCGTCCCGGCCGAGGCGGAGGAGGTCATCACCTCCGCCCAGGCCGTGGCCCGGCTGATCGCCGACCAGGTGCCGGCGGGCGCGCGGGTGCTGGCCGTCGGCGGGGACGGGCTGCTCGCGGCGCTGCGCGAGCGGGGGTTGGAGCCGGTCACCTCGGCGGACGACGACCCGGCGGCGGTGGTTCAGGGTTACGCGCCGCACGTGGGATGGGCGCAGCTCGCGGAGGCCTCGTACGCCGTGAACCGGGGGGTGCCGTGGTTCGCGTCCAACACGGATCTGACGATCCCGACCGCGCGCGGCAAGGCACCGGGCAACGGGGCGCTGGTGGAGGTCGTACGGATCGCCACCGGAGCCGAGCCGCAGGTGGCGGGCAAGCCGCTGCCGCCGATGCACCGCGAGACGGTGATCCGGACCGGGGCGAAGCGGCCCCTGGTCGTCGGCGACCGGCTCGACACCGACATCGAGGGCGCCAACGCGGCCGGCGTCGACTCCCTGCTGGTGCTCACCGGGGTGACGGACGCCGCCCTGCTGCTGGCGGCGGAGCCGAAGTACCGGCCGACGTATGTGGACGCCGACCTGCGCGGGCTGCTCACGGCGCAGCCGGAGGTGACGGCGGCCGGGGAGGCCTTCGCGTGCGGTGGGTGGACCGCGTCGGCGGGGGACCGTGCCCTGGCCCTGGAGGGCGAGGGCGAGCCGATGGACGGGCTGCGGGCGCTGTGCGCGGCGGCGTGGACGGCCGCCGGTGACGGGTCCTGCGGGCTGGACGCGGGAAAGGCGCTCGCCCGGCTGGGGCTGTGAGCCGCGGATCGGGCGCCTGCGCGGCGGCCCTAGAGCAGCTTGCGCAGGCGGAGCAGGTCGCGCACGCCGGCTTCCAGCTTGACGCGGCCGGCCGCCCAGGCGCGGGCGAAGTGCAGTTCGCCGTTGACGAGGGCGATCAGGTCGTCGCCGGCCATGGTGAGGCGGATCTCGGCCTTCGAGGGCGGGGGGCCGTTCACCGTGCTGACGTCCTTGATGCGGCCGTCGGTGAGCCGCCCGACGAAGGTGACGTCGAGATCCGTGATGCGGCAGCTCAGGGAGCGGTCCAGGGCGGCGGCGCCGCGCACGTCCCCGTCGGCCCCCGCGAGGTTCTCCGACAGGCGGTCGAGTGCGCTGCGGCACTCCGCGATGGTCGCCATCGGTGGCGCGTCTCCCGTTCATGGGCCGGCTGAGCAGGTCGCGTCCGACCGTACCTCAGGGCACTGACGCCGGGAGATGGCACCGTAGGCGGTAGCGTCAGGAACGGCAGCTACACAAGCGAGGAGTGAGACGATGCGGGACGCACTGCGTACCTGCCTGCAGATTGCGGGCGGTCTGACCGAGACCACGCGCCGACGGGCGACCGCCGCCGCGCGAGAGCTGTTCGACCAGACCGGCATAGACGTCGACGATCTCCAACGGCAGGTCCAGACCCTGGCTGACGAGCTCATCGCCTCGGGGCGCGCCAACCGGGACCTGCTGGTCGGGCTGGTACGGGAGGAGATCGACAAGGCCATGAGCCGGGTCGGCCGGGTTGCCGACGAGGTCACGAAGGTAGGCGTCGTCCTGGAGGCGCTTGAGCGGCGCGTTCGGAACCTTGAGAGCACGGACGTGGACGTGGACGTGGACGCGGGCACGGACGCGGGCACGGACGGCGGCGGGAGCGGCGTGGACGCCGGGCCGGTGACCGTGCCGGCCCCTGGGCCGGCTCCCGTGCCGCCGGTCGAGCATGTGCCCGTCGACGAGGCACCGGTGGAGCCTGTTGCTTCCGCCCCCGCCAAGGTGTCTGCGGCGCCGGCCGCGTCGGCCCCGGCCAAGACGGCGGCTGCGGCTCCGGTGAAGAAGGCCACGCCGGCCGCGGCCAAGAAGGCGAGCGCCGCCAAGACGGCGGCTCCGGCCAAGCCTGCTGCGGCGCCGGCGAAGAAGACGACGCGGGCCGTGGCCAAGAAGGCGGCTCCCGCCGAGACGACGAGCCCTGCCAAGACGTCGGCTCCCGCCAAGAAGGCGAGTCCCGCCAAGACGGCGGCTCCGGCCAAGGCTGCTGCGGCGCCGGCGAAGAAGACGACGCGGGCCGTGGCCAAGAAGGCGGCTCCCGCCGAGACGTCTGCGACGCAGACTGCGTCGGCTCCCGCCAAGAAGACGGCGGTGACGCAGAAGGCGAGCCCAGCCAAGACGGCGGCTCCCGCTCAGGCGTCTGCGGCGCCGGTCGCGTCGGCCGCGGCCAAGAAGGCGAGTCCCGCCAAGACGGCGGCTCCGGCCAAGGCTGCTGCGGCGCCGGCGAAGAAGACGACGCGGGCCGTGGCCAAGAAGGCGGCTCCCGCCAAGACGACGAGCCCCGCCAAGAAAACGGCGACGGCGAAGAAGGCGAGCCCCGTCACAGCGGCGGCTTCCGCCAAGGCGTCTGCGGCTTCGGGCGAGAAGACAGCTCCGGCGAAGAAGGCCAGCCCCGCCAAGAAGGCGGCTTCCGCCGAGAAGGCGAGCCCTGCAAGGAAGACGGCGGTGGCGAAGAAGGCCGCTCCCGCTTCCGGGCGGGGGACGCGGGTCGCGCCGGAGGCGGGGGGTGAGTGAGCCGGTGAGGGACGAAGCGGTGGATGGGCGGGGGGACGCCGGGGCGGCGCCGCTCGGGGTGGAGCTGCCCGGGACGGGGCACCCTGAGGTGGACGCCCTGCTCACGCGGCTGGGCGACGCGGACACACTGCCGACGCAGGACCACATCGAGGTGTACGAGGATGTACACCGTGGGCTGCGCGACGCGCTCACCGCACTCGACGACAACAGGAGCTGAACCGCAGGTGGCAGTGTCACGGGGCCAGCGCAGGAGGCTCGACGCGGAGCTGGTGCGCCGGAAGCTGGCCCGTTCGCGCGAGCACGCGAGCCAGTTGATCGCGGCGGGCCGGGTGACGGTCGGCGGGGCGACGGCGACCAAGGCGGCCACGCAGGTGGAGACCAGCGCGGCGGTCGTGGTGACCGAGGACGACGGTGATCCGGACTACGTGTCCCGGGGCGGGCACAAGCTCGCCGGGGCGCTGGCGGCCTTCGTGCCGCAGGGGCTGCGGGTGGCGGGCCGCCGGGCGCTGGACGCGGGTGCGTCGACCGGCGGCTTCACGGACGTACTGCTCCGTAACGGCGTCACCCGGGTCGTGGCGGTGGACGTGGGATACGGCCAGCTCGCGTGGTCGTTGCAGAGCGATGAACGCGTCACCGTCAAGGACCGTACCAACGTTCGCGAGTTGACGCTGGAGCAGATCGACAACGAGCCGGCGGACATCATCGTCGGGGACCTGTCCTTCATCCCGCTGGGGCTCGTGCTGCCAGCCCTCGTGCGGTGCGCCGCGCCGGACGCGGATCTGGTGCTCATGGTCAAGCCGCAGTTCGAGGTAGGGAAGGAGCGGCTGGGGAGTGGTGGTGTCGTACGGAGTGCGCAGCTTCGCGCTGATGCGGTACGGAATGTGGCCGGGCAGGCGCGCGGGCTGGGGCTCGGCGTGCTGGGCGTGACGGCGAGCCCGCTGCCGGGGCCGTCGGGCAATGTGGAGTACTTTCTGTGGCTGCGCGCCGGGGCGCCAGAACTGGACCCGGCGGATGTCGACCGTGCTGTGACGGAGGGGCCCCGTTGAGCGAGACGCATAGCGGTACGTGGAGCGAAGCACGTCCGGAACCGGACGAGGAGCAGCGCACCGTCTTCATGCTGGCGCACACCGGCCGCCCGGCGGCGATCCGCAGCGCCGAGCGGGTCGTACGCGGCCTGACGCGCAGCGGCATCGCGGTGCGCGTGCTGCTCGACGAGGCGGCGGATCTGTCGCTGCCCGACGAGCTCGCGCTGCAGACGGTGGAGGAGATCGGCCCGGTGTCCGTGGAGGGCTGCGAGCTGATCATCGTGCTGGGCGGGGACGGAACGCTGCTGCGCGGCGCGGAGTTCGCCCGGGCGTCCGGGGTGCCGATGCTCGGCGTCAACCTGGGCCGGGTGGGCTTCCTCGCGGAGGCGGAGCGCGACGACCTCGACAAGGTGGTCGACCGGGTCGTCACCAAGGCGTACGAGGTCGAGGAGCGGATGACCATCGATGTGCTCGTGCGCAACGACGGGCACATCGTGCACACCGACTGGGCGCTCAACGAGGCGTCGGTGGAGAAGCAGGCGCGCGAGCGGATGCTGGAGGTGGTCACGGAGGTAGACGGCCGGCCGGTGTCCCGCTTCGGCGGTGACGGGGTGGTCTGCGCGACGCCGACCGGGTCGACCGCGTACGCCTTCTCGGCGGGCGGGCCGGTGGTGTGGCCGGAGGTGGAGGCACTGCTGATGGTGCCGATCAGCGCGCACGCGCTGTTCGCCAAGCCGCTGGTGACCTCGCCGAGGTCGGTGCTGGCGGTGGAGGTGCAGCCGCAGACCCCGCACGGCGTGCTGTGGTGCGACGGGCGGCGGACGGTCGATCTGCCGGCGGGCGCCCGGGTCGAGGTGCGGCGCGGCGCGGTGCCGGTGCGGCTCGCCCGGCTGCATCACGCGTCGTTCACGGACCGGCTGGTGGCGAAGTTCGCCCTGCCGGTGGCGGGCTGGCGGGGCGCGCCGCACTAGCGCCTGCCGGCGAAGTGGCGTCGTCCGCGCTGGTGGGCGGCGCCCGCTGCTTTCCCGGTGCCGCGCGTGGGTCGTCGGGCCGCCGGGCGACGGTGATCCGCCCGGACCTGGCCTCGTAGACGGGCGTGAGGGGCGAGGCCCGTCGCGCGGCGGGCGGGAAACCTCGTATGGTCGTATCCGTGTTGGAGGAGATGCGGATCCGGTCGCTGGGAGTCATCGAGGACGCCGTGGTGGAGCTGTCACCCGGCTTCACGGCGGTGACCGGCGAGACCGGCGCGGGCAAGACCATGGTCGTCACGAGTCTCGGCCTGCTGCTCGGCGGCCGGGCCGATCCGGGTTTGGTACGGATCGGTACGAAAACGGCCTCGGTGGAGGGGCGGATCAGTCTTGCCGCCGATTCGCCGGTCGCCGTACGAGCCGAGGAGGCCGGTGCGGAGCTGGACGACGGCGCGCTGCTGATCAGCCGTACGGTCTCGGCGGAGGGGCGTTCCCGGGCCTTTGTGGGCGGGCGTTCGGTACCGGTGGGGCTGCTCGGTGAGCTGGCGGCCGAGCTGGTCGCCGTTCACGGCCAGACCGACCAGCAGGGGCTGCTGCGGCCCGCCCGGCAGCGCGCGGCGCTCGACCGCTACGCGGGTGACGCGGTGGCGGTGCCGCTGGCGAAGTACGCGGCCGCCTACCGGCGCCTGCGGGATGTCGCCGCCGAGCTGGACGAACTGACCACCCGGGCACGGGAGCGGGCCCAGGAGGCCGACCTGCTGCGGTTCGGGCTCGACGAGGTCGCCGCCGCCGAGCCGGTGGCGGGCGAGGATGTCGAGCTGGCGGCCGAGGCGGAGCGGCTCGGACACGCGGAGTCGCTGGCCTCGGCGGCGGCCATCGCGCACGCGGCTCTGGCCGGAAACCCCGAGGACCCGGAGAGCATCGACGCCGGGGCCCTGGTCGCGGGTGCGCAGCGCGCGCTGGACGTCGTACGGGCCCACGACCCGGCGCTGGCCGCCTTGGCGGCTCGGCTCGGCGAGGTCGGCATCCTGCTCGGCGACGTCGCCGGGGAGCTGGCCGGCTACGCGGACGATCTGGACGCGGATCCGCTGCGGCTGGCGGCGGTGGAGGAACGGCGCTCGGTGCTGGCCCATCTGACCCGTAAGTACGGTCGTGAGGCCGGTGGTGGCGGGGACGTGGACGCCGTGCTGGCCTGGGCCGAGGCCGGCGCCGGCCGTCTTGGTGAGCTGGAGGGCGACGACGAGCGCATCGGCGGTCTGACCGGTGAGCGTGACGCGCTGCGCGGTGAGCTCGGTGATCTCGCGCAGGCCCTGACCGATGCCCGTGCGGAGGCCGCGGAGCGGTTCGGCGCGGCCGTCACCGCCGAACTGGCCTCGCTGGCCATGCCGCACGCCCGGGTGGGGGTCGAGCTGCGGCAGAGCGAGGACGCCGACGGCATCGAGGTCGGCGGCCGTCCGGTCGCCTTCGGCCCGCACGGCGTTGACGAGGTCGAGCTGCAGCTCGCCCCGCACCCCGGTTCGCCGGCCCGGCCCATCGCCAAGGGCGCCTCGGGCGGTGAGCTGTCGCGGGTGATGCTGGCGGTCGAGGTGGTCTTCGCCGGTTCGGATCCGGTGCCGACGTATCTCTTCGACGAGGTCGACGCGGGTGTCGGCGGCAAGGCCGCGGTCGAGGTGGGCCGGCGGCTGGCGCGGCTGGCGCGGACCGCGCAGGTCGTGGTCGTCACGCACCTGCCCCAGGTCGCCGCTTTCGCCGACCGGCAGTTGCTCGTCGAGAAGACCAGCGACGGGTCCGTCACGCGCAGCGGCGTCAAGGTCCTCGAAGGCGAGGAGCGGGTACGGGAGCTCTCGCGGATGCTCGCCGGCCTGGAGGACTCCGAACTCGGCCGTGCGCACGCCGAGGAACTGCTGGCGGCGGCCCGGGACGCCGGATAGACGCGCGGGGGCCCGGTGCCGCGGCCGTACGTGGTGCCGGGACGCGAACGCGGACCGCCCTGGTCGCCTTCGGTGTCACCCGGGCGACGTACGCCGTGCTGCGGCGCCGTCCGCCCGGGGGCGACGCGCGGCGGTGGCTGCGCGTGAACCACGCGGGCCGCACGGTCGACCTGCACGGCGGCCTGGCGGCGGCCGTGGGTGTGTCGGTGGCTCTCGCGGCGGCGCCCGGGGTGCCGGGCCGGACCAGGGCTGCCGCGGCGCTGGCGACGGTGGTGGCCGCCGGGTGCGGGGCCTACGACGATCAGCGGGGGTCGGCCGCGCAGCGGGGCTTGCGGGCGCACCTGGGGGCACTGCGGCGGGGCGAGGTGGACTCGGGGGCGGTGAAGCTGTTCGGCATCGGCGGGGCGGGGCTGGTGGCCGGAGCGATGGTGCGGGAGCGGCCGCTCGACGCGGTGCTGGCCGGTGTGGTGATCGCGGGCGCCGCGCACGCGGTCAACCTGGTGGATGTGCGGCCGGGACGCGCGGTGAAGCTGGTGATCGCCGCCGGGGCGCCGTCGGGTCCGCCGGCCGCGGGAGCGGTGGGGGCGGCGGTCGCCGTGCTGGGGGACGACCTGGGGGAGCGCACGATGCTGGGGGACGCCGGGGCGCACGCGCTGGGCGCGGCCCTCGGGGTGGCGGCGGTGGTGGCGGCGACAGGGACGACAGCGGCGTCAGGGACGACCACGGCGCCAGGGACGACAGCGGCGACAGGGCCGGCGGGAGGCGGCCGGGGGCGCCTGGTGGCGTACGCGACGGCGCTGCTGGCCCTGGCGCTGGTGGGGGACAAGGTGAGTCACGGCGAGGCGCTGTGGGGTGCGCCGGTTGTGCGGGCCCTGGACACATGGGGGCGCCGTGACACGTACGGGTGATCCGGCGTACGTCAGACCGCGTGGGGCACGGTGACCGTTCCCGGGAAGCGGGGACGGCCTGGCATCCTTGAGGGTGGGCACAACGCCCGCCGTACGACGCCGAGTCAGGAGCCCGAGCGCGAGTGAGCAGCACACCGACCCCGTTGCGCGGGCAGCTGCACGCCGTTCATGTGCTGGGTGAGACCGCGGGTGCGCATGTGTCCTCCCTGGCCCGCGGTCTGGTGGCGCGGGGCGTGACGGTGACGGTGTGCGGGCCGGCGGTGGCGGCCCGGGACTACGGATTCGCCTCGGTGGGCGCGCGGTTCGCGGCGGTGGAGATCACGCGCAGCGCGGGGAAGGCCGACGCGGCGGTGGTGACCGCACTGCGCGCGGCGAGCACGGATGCCGATGTCGTGCACGCGCACGGCCTGCGGGCCGGTCTGCTGGCCTCGTTGGCGCTCGGCGGCCGGCGCACACCGCTGGTGGTGACCTGGCACAGCGCGGTGCTCGCGGAGGGCACCCGGGCCCGGCTGCTCGCGCTGCTGGAACGGCGTGTGTCCCGGGCGGCGACCGTGGTGCTGGGTGCCTCCTCGGACCTGGTGGACCGGGCCCGGACGGTGGGTGCCCGGGACGCACGGCTCGCGCCGGTGGCCGTACCGGCGCCGGTACGGACGCCACTGCCGCCGGAGCAGGCGGTGGAGAGGGAGCTGCGGCGGCAGAAGACCCGGGCCGAGTTCGGCGCCGTGGACCGGCCGTTGCTGCTGGCGGTGGGGCGGCTGGAGCCGCACAAGGGGTACGACACGCTGCTGGACGCCTCGCGCGGCTGGTGCGCGGCGGACCCGCGCCCGGTGGTGGTCATCGCCGGTGAGGGGTCGCGGCGCGAGGCGTTGCGGCGGCGGATCGACGCCGAGCGGCTGCCGGTACGGTTGCTGGGCCGCCGGGACGACGTGCCCGAGCTGCTGGCGGCGGCGGATCTGGTGGTGCTGCCCAGCCGTTGGGAGGCGCGGGCGCTGATCGCCCAGGAGGCGCTGCACGCCGGGGTTCCGCTGGTGGCCACCGCGGTCGGCGGGACCGCCGAACTGATCGGCGAGGCGGGGGAGCTGGTGCCCTACGGCGACGCCCGCGCGCTCGCGGAGGTGGTGACCCGGCTGCTCGCCGACCCGGCCCGGCGGGCCGGACTGGCCGCAGCCGGGCGGGCCCAGGCCGCCACCTGGCCGACCGAGGACGACACGGTCGCCCAGGTGCTGAGCATCTACGACGAGCTGGCGGCGGAGCGCGGCTGAACCTGCGCGACGGCAGGCGGCCGGATCGCGCACGCGTCGGAGAAGCCCTGACTGCTCAGGCCGACCGCGCTGTTGAAGCGTGAGCGGAAGTTCTCCAGGGCCACGATCGCCGTCAGCTCGACGAAGGCCGCCTCGCCGAGCCGGTCCAGCAGGCTCGCGGCCAGCTCGTCGGTGACGGCGGGCGGCGTCGCGGTCACCGCCTCCGTGTACTCCAGCACCAGCAGCTCCACGTCGCTGAAGACGTCCCGGTGCTCCCGCCACCGGGGCACCTGACCGACCTTCTCCAGCGGGGTGCCGAGCCGGTCCGACACCCAGTAGCCGAAGTCCACGCACCAGGAGCAGCCGATGCTGACCGCGGCCGCCATCTCCGCGAGGTGCTTCAGGGCCGGGTCCAGCTCCTTCCACCTGGCGACCTTCGTCTCGAAACCGAAGTACGCGCGCAGCGCCCTGGGGTGGTGCCCGAAGACCAGCGCGGGTTCCATCACCTTCCCGTAGGTGCGGCGGGAGTACCAGGTGCTCAGCCTCACGGTGAGCGTCCGACGGGGGGTGAGGGAGATGCGAGCGGTCATGACAGTGCCTCCGATGCCGGGTCCGTACGTCCTTCACAGCTGTGACGGAGCGCGTCGCACGGATGTGACATCGGAGGCAGCAGGCAGCAGGCAGCGGCGGCCGGGGTCAGCCCCCGTACGCGCCGCTGGCCGTCAGGCGCAGGGCGGTGTCGATGAGCGGCACATGGCTGAAGGCCTGCGGGAAGTTGCCGACCTGGCGCTGGAGGCGGGGGTCCCACTCCTCCGCCAGCAGACCGAGGTCGTTGCGCAGCGAGAGCAGCTTCTCGAACAGCCGGCGGGCCTCGTCGACCCGGCCGATCATCGCCAGGTCGTCGGCGAGCCAGAACGAGCAGGCCAGGAAGGCGCCCTCGTCGCCGGGGAGGCCGTCGAGGTTCTCGCCGCCCTCGCCGCCGCCGTCGGTCGGGTAGCGCAGCACGAAGCCGTCCTCGGTCGACAGCTCGCGCTGGATGGCCTCGATGGTGCCGATGACCCGCTTGTCGTCCGGCGGCAGGAAGCCGACCTGCGGGATGAGCAGCAGGGAGGCGTCCAGCTCGCGTGAGCCGTACGACTGGGTGAAGGTGTTCCGCTCCTTGTCGTAACCCTTCTCGCACACGTCCCAGTGGATCTCGTCGCGCAGTTCGCGCCACCGCTCCAGCGGGCCGTCGACCTCACCGGACTCGATGAGCTTGACGGTGCGGTCGACGGCCACCCACGCCATGACCTTGGAGTGGACGAAGTGCCGGCGGGGGCCGCGGACCTCCCAGATGCCCTCGTCGGGCTCGTCCCAGTGCTGCTCCAGGTAGCGGATCAGCTTGAGCTGGAGGACGCTCGCGTAGTCGTTGCGGGCCAGCCCCGTCATATGGGCCAGGTGCAGGGCCTCGGTGACCTCGCCGTAGACGTCCAGCTGGAGCTGGTGCGCGGCGCCGTTGCCGACCCGGACCGGGGTGGAGCCCTCGTAGCCGGGCAGCCAGTCCAGCTCGGTCTCGCCGAGCTCGCGCTCACCGGCGATGCCGTACATGATCTGCAGGTTCTCGGGATCGCCGGCGACCGCTCGGAGCAGCCACTCACGCCAGGCGCGGGCCTCGTCGCGGTAGCCGGTCCGCAGTAGCGAGGACAGGGTGATCGCGGCGTCCCGGAGCCAGGTGAAGCGGTAGTCCCAGTTGCGCACGCCGCCGATGTCCTCGGGCAGCGAGGTCGTGGGGGCGGCGACGATGCCGCCGGTGGGTCCGTACGTCAGCGCCTTGAGGGTGATCAGCGAGCGGACCACCGCGTCCCGGTAGGGGCCGTGGTAGGTGCACTGGTCGACCCACTCCCGCCAGAAGGCCTCGGTGCTCTCCAGGCCGTTCTCGGGCTCGGGCAGTGCCGGGGGCTGCTTGTGGGACGGCTCCCAGCTGATCGTGAAGGCGATCCGGTCGCCCGGGGCGACGGTGAAGTCGGAGTACGTCGTCAGGTCCTTGCCGTATGTGTCGACCTCGGTGTCCAGCCAGACCGAGTCGGGTCCGGCGACGGCCACCGTACGGTCGCCGACCTTGTGGACCCAGGGCGTGACCTGGCCGTACGAGAAACGCATGCGCAGCGCGGAGTGCATCGGGACGCGCCCGCTGACACCCTCCACGATACGGATGAGCTGGGGCGCTCCGTCACGCGGCGGCATGAAGTCGATGATGCGCACGGTGCCGCGTGGGGTGTCCCACTCGGATTCGAGCACCAGCGAGTCCCCCCGGTAGCGACGCCTGGTCGCGGCCGGCGGTTCGGTGCCGGGGGTGTGGGCGGGACCCAGCCGCCAGAAGCCGTGGTCGTCGGTGCCGAGAAGGCCCGCGAAGACGGCAGGGGAGTCGAAGCGGGGCAGGCACAGCCAGTCGACAGTGCCGTCCCGGCAGACCAGTGCGGCGGTCTGCATATCGCCGATGAGTGCGTAATCCTCGATACGCCCGGCCACGTGTATCTCCAGTCAACGACGGCGTCGCCCACGCGGGGCGATCAAGGTCTGGGGATCCTTCGATGAGCTCTTGTCCGGGAGCGGGCGGGGTGGTGCCGTGCCGGCCGACTCGCATCGAATCGATGTGTCCGAGCAGGATACGACGTGGATGCGAGGGGTGTGGAAGCGACGACCGAAGCTGATGGGCCGGTCGGGTGCATTTTGTCGTACGAGACTCCTGGTAGCCGGAATATTCCGCTTCCCGGTGGCGGCAAAAATTTCTGCGGATCGCGCCATGGCGTCACGGAGCTGTCGCGCAGGGTGTAAGCGGGCCGTGGCCGGACGCGGCGGAGCCCGGTCGCTGATACCCTGGTAGCCCGTGGGCCGGTGGGCTGAACCACTGAACCGCCGCGGTGGCGCCTCCCCTGAATCCATGGTGCCGCCCCGACCCTCACCTCGCGACCACGGGAGCCCCCTCTTGGCCATGCCGCCGAAATCCACGACGACCAAGCACATCTTCGTCACCGGGGGTGTCGCCTCCTCGCTCGGCAAGGGACTGACCGCTTCCAGCCTGGGGGCCCTGCTCAAGGCCCGTGGCCTGCGGGTCACCATGCAGAAGCTCGACCCGTATCTCAATGTCGATCCCGGCACGATGAACCCCTTCCAGCACGGTGAGGTCTTCGTCACGGACGACGGTGCCGAGACGGACCTCGACATCGGACACTACGAGCGCTTCCTAGACGTTGACTTGGACGGCTCCGCGAACGTCACCACCGGGCAGGTCTACTCGACCGTCATCGCCAAGGAGCGCCGCGGCGAGTACCTGGGCGACACCGTGCAGGTCATCCCGCACATCACCAACGAGATCAAGTCCCGGATCCGCCGCATGGCGGCCGGTGACGTGGACGTGGTGATCACCGAGGTCGGCGGCACGGTCGGCGACATCGAGTCGCTGCCCTTCCTGGAGTCGGTGCGCCAGGTCCGGCACGAGGTCGGCCGCGACAACGTCTTTGTGGTGCACATCTCCCTGCTGCCCTACATCGGCCCGTCCGGCGAGCTGAAGACCAAGCCGACCCAGCACTCGGTCGCCGCGCTGCGCAACATCGGTATCCAGCCCGACGCGATCGTGCTGCGCGCCGACCGCGATGTCCCGGCGTCCATCAAGCGCAAGATCTCGCTGATGTGCGACGTGGACGAGGACGCGGTCGTCGCCTGCAAGGACGCAGCGTCGATCTACGACATCCCCAAGGTGCTGCACACCGAGGGCCTGGACGCGTACGTCGTCCGCCGGCTGAACCTGTCGTTCCGTGATGTGGACTGGACCCAGTGGGACGACCTGCTCGCCCGGGTGCACCAGCCCGACCACGAGGTCACGGTGGCGCTGGTCGGCAAGTACATCGACCTGCCGGACGCCTATCTGTCGGTGACCGAGGCGCTGCGCGCCGGCGGGTTCGCCAACAAGGCCCGGGTCAAGATCAAGTGGGTCACCTCCGACGACTGCCGGACGGCGGCCGGCGCGGCGCGCGAACTCGCCGGCGTGGACGCGATCTGCGTCCCCGGCGGCTTCGGTGACCGCGGGGTCGAGGGCAAGGTCTCGGCGATCACCTACGCCCGGGAGAACCGGGTCCCGCTGCTGGGCCTGTGCCTGGGTCTGCAGTGCGTGGTCATCGAGGCCGCGCGCTCGCTGGCCGGCATCGCCGACGCGAACTCCACCGAGTTCGACCCGGCGACCGCCCACCCGGTCATCTCGACCATGGCCGAGCAGCTCGACATCGTCGCCGGCCAGGGCGACCTGGGCGGCACGATGCGGCTCGGCACGTACCCGGCGAAGCTGGCCGAGGGCTCCATCGTGCGCGAGGTCTACGGCGACCAGCCGTACGTCGAGGAGCGGCACCGGCACCGCTACGAGGTCAACAACGCGTACCGCGGTGAGCTGGAGCAGAAGGCGGGGATCGTCTTCTCCGGCACCTCGCCCGACAACAAGCTCGTGGAGTACGTCGAGTACCCGCGCGAGGTGCATCCGTACCTCGTCGCCACCCAGGCGCACCCCGAGCTGAAGTCCCGTCCGACCCGTCCGCACCCGCTCTTCGCGGGCCTGGTCGCGGCCGCGGTCCGGCAGCAGCAGGCATGATCGGTACGGTGCCGGTGCGGGCCCCTCGGGGGATCCGCACCGGCACCGCTCGCACATGGAGGGCAACACGTGATCCACGACATCCCCGAGGAGTGGCAGGTCACCGGGACCGCCACCCCGTTCACCGGCAACAAGACCAGCGTCCGTACGGATGATGTGGTCATGCCGGACGGATCGGTCGTCCGCCGCGACTACCAGGTCCACCCCGGATCGGTGGCCGTGCTCGCCCTCGACGAGGCCGGGCGGGTGCTGGTGCTCCGCCAGTACCGGCACCCGGTGCGGATGAAGCTCTGGGAGATCCCGGCCGGGCTGCTCGACGTACCCGGCGAGAACCCGCTGAGCGCGGCGCAGCGTGAGCTCTACGAGGAGGTCCACGTCAAGGCCGAGGACTGGCGGGTCCTCGCCGACGTCTACACGACACCGGGCGGCTGCGACGAGGCCGTGCGGATCTTCCTGGCCCGGGGCGTCTCCGATGCCGAGGGCGAGCGCTTCGAGGTGTCGGAGGAGGAGGCCGACATGGAGTTCGCGCGGGTCCCGCTCGCGGAACTGGTGCGCGGTGTCCTCGCGGGGGAGCTGCACAACAACTGCCTGGTGGTGGGCGTCCTGGCCCTGCAGGCCGCGCTCGCGGCCGGTGACGGCGGCCTGGAGTCGCTGCGGCCGGCCGACGCCCCGTGGCCCGCGCGCCCCTTCACGGCGTAGTCCCACCTGATCGCCGGTCCTGATCACCCGGTCCTGATCACCCGGCCCGCTGATCCGACGGAGTGATATTCAGCTTGATCCGGCGCGTCGGTGGCCGGAAGGCAGCGGTCGCGGTGAATTAGGCTCAGCCCGTTCCCGTACGCAGGGGCGGCGGGGTCGTGCGCGGCAGGACGGGAGTGGGCCCGTGGCGGATCAGGTGCTGGACGCCGAAGAGCTGCGGGAGGCTGTGCCGGGCACGGCGGAGGCCGTACTGCCGCCGGATCCGCCGTACTTCGTGGGGCGCCGCAGGGAGCTGGACGCGCTGCGGGCCGACATCGACCGGCCCGGCCTGGACGTACTGCGGGGGCAGGCCGCCGGCGGCAGCCGGGTGCTGCTGGTGGCCGGACGGCCGGGCTCGGGGCGCACCGCGCTGGCGGTACGGCTGGCCCGCGAGGTCGCCGCGCGGTATCCGGGCGGCCAGTACTTCGTACGGCTGCCCGCCGACGGCGGCACCGGGCAGGCCGCCCGGTCGCTGCTGCGGGCGGTCGGCGCCGGCGAGGACGCAGACGTACGGGCCGTCTTCGCGGGACGGCGGGTGGTCCTGGTCCTGGACGACGTCACCCGGCCGCAGCAACTGCTCGACCTGCTCCCCGAAGGCCCCGGGAACCTGGTGGTCGCCACCTCCGACGGCCCGCTGCCCGGCGTACCGGACGTGCGGCCGTGCACCCTGGGCGGCCTGGACGGACCGGCGGGGCTCGACCTGCTGGCACAGGCGGTCGGGCCGGTCCGGATCACCAACGACCCGCGCGGCGCGGAGGTGCTGGCGCAGGAGTGCGGAGGCCACCCCGCCGCACTGCGCCTGGTCGCGGCCTGGCTGGCCACCCAGCCCCGGATGTCGGTGACCGACGCCACCCGGCTGCTCAGGGAGGCCGAGGCCCCCGACCCGCTCCGGCGGGCCTTCCTGCTGGTGTACGGGGCGCTGGCGCAGCCGGCCGCGAGGCTGCTGCGGCTGATGACGCTGGCCCCGGCCGGGCTGGCCGACCCCCAGACCGCGTCGGCGCTGGCCGGCTGCTCACCGGGCGCGGCGCGGGCCACCCTGGACGACCTGGCCGCCTGCGGACTGCTCGAAGCAGGTCCCACGCACTACCGGGTACCGGGCTGCCTGGCCCCCGCGCTGCGCGAGCTGCTGGAGGCCCTGGACCGGCCCGGCGAGGTGCGGCTCGCCCGGGCCCGGATGCTGGAGCGGACCGTACGGCTGCTGCTGGCCTGCCGGGCCGCGCTCACCACGGAGCCCGAGGACGTGCCGCCCGCCCTGCGCTTCCCCTCCCCGGCCGCCGCGAGCGACTGGCTGCGGCCCCGGCTGCCGGTGCTGCTGGCCGCGGTGCGCGGGGCCGTGGCGGACGGCGAGCTGGACACCCTGGCCCGCCGGCTGGTGGCCGCCCTCGTCCGGGCCCTGGCCGCCGACCCCGGGGCCGGTGACACCACCGCCGAGCGCTACCAGCTGCACACCCTGGTCCTGGACGTGGCCGAGCGGCGCGGCCTGCACCGCGAGAAGGCCGCCGCCCTGATCAACCTCGGCGACCTGGACGCGGAGGGCGCCCGCCCGCTGGACTCCCTGGACCGCTACCGGGCCGCGCTGGTGGCCGCCCGTGAGGGCTTCGACGGGGACGCCGAGGGCCGGGCGCTGGAGGCGATCGCCGGCACGTATCTGGAGCTGGACGACCCGCAGCGGGCCTCGGACTGGTTCGGCCGGGCCCTGGCCCTGCGGCAGACCCGGGGCGAGCTCGCCCACCAGGCACGGCTGCACAGCCGGCTCGGCGCGCTGGCGACCTACGCCGGGCGGTACGGAACCGCGCTGCGCGAGTGGCGGGCGGCCGCCGCCGCGCACCGCCGGCTGAAGGATCTGCCGGCCCAGGCCCGGTCGCTGAGCGAGGTGGCCCGGGTCCAGGAGTACGCCGGACACCCGGAGGAGGCCCTGCGCAGCTGCCGCGACGCCCTGTACTGGGCCCGCGAGGCGGGCGAGAAGCGGCTGGAGGGCGCGGTGCTGCTGCGCATGGCGGACACCCTGGAACGGCTCGGCGACCCGGCCGGAGCCCGGTTGCAGCGGGCCGCCGCCCGACGGCTGCTCCCCGACGGCGACGTCCCCGAGGACCAGCAGCCCTGACCCCCGGCCCTGCGGCCCGTGCGTGCCCTTGCGCCTGCGGCCCGGGCGGGTTTCCGGGCCTGCGGCCGGGCGGGCTCTTGGGCCTGCGGCCCGGGCGGGCTTCTGGGTCTGTGGCCCGGGTGGGCCCTTGGGCCTGCGGCCCGGGTGCGCTCTTGGGCCTGCGGCCCGGGCGGGCTTCTGGGTCTGCGGCCCGGGCGGGCTTCTGGGTCTGTGGCCCGGGTGGGCCCTTGGGCCTGCGGCCCGGGTGCGCTCTTGGGCCTGCGGCCGGGTGGGCTTCTGGGCCTGCGGCCCGAGCGGGCCCTTGGGCCTGCGGCCGGGCGTGCTCCTGGGTCTGGGCCCGGGCGGGCCCTTGCGCCTGCGGCCGGGCGGGCTGTTGGGCCTGCGGCCCGGGTGGGCTTCTGGGTCTGGGCCCGGGCGTGCTTCTGGGCCTGCGGCCCGAGCGGGCTCTTGGGCCTGCGGCCGGGGTGGGCTTCTGGGTCTGGGCCCGGGTGGGCCCTTGCGCCTGCGGCCGGGCGGGCTGTTGGGCCTGCGGCCCGGGTGGGCTTCTGGGTCTGGGCCCGGGCGTGCTTCTGGGTCTGTGGTCCGGGTGGGCCCTTGGGCCTGCGGCCCCAGTGTGCTTCTGGCCGGTGGCCGGCGGCCCTGGCGTGTGCGGGGCCGGCGCCGGTCCCGGTGTTCCCGGTGTGCCCTGCCTGGGCCCGGCGGCCTCAGCGTGCCCCCCGGCCGGTCCCGGGTCCGGCCTGCGCGCGGCGCTGGTCCCGTTCCTGGGCCTGCGGCCCCGGTGTGCCCGTGCCCCGCCCGATCCAGCTGCGCCTGCCCCGGCGCGGCGTGCCGCGCCCCGTTCGGCCCCGTCCGGTCTGTGCCGTCGGCCCGGGTCTGACCTTGACTGATGGCGTCTACCTACGAAAATGCCAATGTCTTCGCGAAAACTGGTCACTTTGTAAGGCTGGACAGTGAGTCTTCCTTCACTACACTTGGTCGTACCGTGGAACATCGCGGTCAGGTCCGGCGTACCCTGCTTTGGCGTGATATTTCCGGAGACCTGCCTGAAAACCCTCCGTTTACGCAAGGACCGTGATCGACGTGAAGGTCGGCATCCCCCGCGAGGTCAAGAACAACGAGTTCCGCGTGGCCATCACGCCCGCCGGTGTGCATGAGCTCGTCCGGGCCGGGCACGAGGTCTTCGTGGAGCAGGGGGCCGGTCTCGGCTCCTCCATCCCGGACGCCGAGTACACCGGTGCGGGCGCGGCCATCCTCGGTACCGCCGACGAGGTCTGGGCCACCGCCGACCTGCTGCTGAAGGTCAAGGAGCCCGTCGCGGAGGAGTACCACCGCCTCCGCAAGGACCAGACGCTCTTCACGTACCTGCACCTCGCCGCCTCCCGCGAGTGCACCGACGCGCTGCTGGAGTCCGGCACCACCGCCATCGCCTACGAGACCGTCGAGCTTCCCGGCCGGGGCCTGCCGCTGCTGGCCCCGATGTCCGAGGTGGCCGGCCGGCTGGCCCCGCAGGTCGGCGCCTACCACCTGATGCGCTCGGCCGGCGGCCGTGGCGTACTCCCCGGCGGCGTTCCGGGTGTGGCCCCGGCCAGGGCCGTGGTCATCGGTGGCGGAGTCTCCGGCTGGAACGCCGCGCAGATCGCCATCGGCATGGGCTTCCATGTCACGCTGCTGGACCGCGACATCAACAAGCTGCGCGAGGCCGACAAGATCTTCGGCACCCGGGTCACCACCATCGTCTCCAACAGCTTCGAGCTGGAGAAGGCCGTCGTCGAGGCCGACCTGGTGATCGGCGCGGTGCTGATCCCCGGCGCCAAGGCTCCCAAGCTGGTCACCAACGAGCTGGTCTCGCGCATGAAGCCGGGATCGGTACTTGTCGACATCGCGATCGACCAGGGCGGCTGCTTCGAGGACTCCCGCCCCACCACGCACGCCGAGCCGACCTTCGAGGTGCACAACTCGGTGTTCTACTGCGTCGCCAACATGCCCGGCGCGGTCCCCAACACCTCGACGTACGCGCTGACCAACGCCACGCTCCCGTACATCGTCGAACTGGCCAACCTCGGCTGGCGCGACGCGCTGCGCCGTGACGCCGCGCTCGCCAGGGGCCTCAACACCCATGAGGGACAGGTCGTTTACGGTCCCGTGGCCGAGGCGCACGGCCTGGAGGCGGTCGACATCACGTCGTTGCTCGCCTGAGTGAGTGTCGACTTCGTCAACATGTCGCCAATCTGATACCTACGGCCGGGTCGTGACGCTCACGACCCGGCCGTAGGTGTAGAACGTTACTGTTCTGCCGATTCGTACCCCTCCGAAACGTCGGCGTCGGGCTCGTTACGCCCTTGACAGAGGGGTGTTCGATTGCCGACACATCGCGCCGTGTCCGGCGGATTGTGTTGCTGTGGACCACCGACACGCCATAGAGTCGCGAACCGTCGGCATGCTGCAACGCTGACCTGTCTAGAAGTTGCCTGGTCACCAAGGAGGTAAGACGACTTGTGAACGAGTCGACATTTGCTCCCGGGGGTGGTCAACCAGGAATGACCGTATCTGCCAACGGCCCGAGCCGGCTTGAGGCAGTGGGCTCCGTCGCCGTGCGAACCTTCGAAGCCCGCCGCCCCGGCACCAACCCGGAGACGCAAGCACCGCAAGCCATGGCGCCATACGAGGACGATCTGCAGGACGGTCAGTTCTACGACCCCGACGCGGAATACGAACCCGATCCCGAGTACGCGGCCACGCTCGCGCCCGACGCGGCCCGTCAGCGACGCGAGCGCGTCGGCCCCACCGGCCGCCCGCTGCCGTACTTCCCGATCCCCGGACCGCTGACCGAGCACGGACCGGCGAAGATCGTCGCGATGTGCAACCAGAAGGGCGGGGTCGGCAAGACCACCTCGACCATCAACCTCGGTGCCGCGCTGGCCGAATACGGCCGTCGCGTGCTGCTGGTGGACTTCGACCCGCAGGGCGCGCTGTCCGTCGGGCTCGGGGTCAACCCGATGGAACTGGACATCACGGTCTACAACCTGCTCATGGAGCGGGGCCTGGCCGCCGACGAGGTGCTGCTCAAGACGGCCGTGCCGGGGATGGACCTGCTCCCCAGCAATATCGACTTGTCGGCCGCCGAGGTCCAACTCGTCAGCGAGGTCGCCCGCGAGTCCACGCTGCAGCGCGCCCTCAAGCCGCTGATGTCGGACTACGACTACATCGTGATCGACTGTCAGCCCTCGCTCGGCCTGCTCACCGTCAACGCGCTGACCGCGGCCCACACCGTGATCGTGCCGCTGGAGTGCGAGTTCTTCGCGCTGCGCGGTGTCGCGCTGCTGACGGAGACCATCGAGAAGGTGCGCGAGCGGCTCAACCCGGAGCTCGAACTCGACGGCATCCTGGCCACGATGTACGACTCCCGTACGGTGCACAGCCGCGAGGTCCTCGCGCGGGTCGTCGAGGCCTTCGACGACAACGTGTTCCACACCGTCATCGGACGTACGGTCCGCTTCCCGGAGACCACCGTCGCCGGTGAGCCGATCACCACGTACGCCTCCAACTCGGTCGGCGCAGCCGCCTATCGCCAGCTCGCCAGGGAGGTGCTCGCCCGGTGTCACGCCGAGTGAGTCTCCCGGGGGCCGACGAGCTCTTCCGGACCACCGGGGGCAGGGCCCTCCAGTCCTCGGCGCCACGGCAGGAGGCCAACGGGGAGCAGTCGGCCCCGGGCCTGCGCGCGGTGCCCGCACCGGCGTCCGGTGCGGGCACCGGGGCCGGTGAGGAGGACGCCGAGCACGGCGGCCGCGGGGCCGAGCCGGACGGCGACGCCGCCACGGCCCGTACGGTCACCGCGCCGGCCCCCGGCCCCGAGCAGCCGTCCCAGGCGGTCGTGGCCCCGCAGCGCCGCCCGCAGCCCGGCCCGGCCCCCGCGTCCGCCGCGGCCCAGTCCGCGGCCCAGCAGCAGCCCCGCCGCAAGTCCTCTCGCGCCAACCGCCGCCCCAGCGGCCGTGAGCGCCATGACGAGAAGATCACGGTGTACGTCTCCGCCGAGGAGCTCATGGACCTCGAACACGCCCGCCTGGTGCTGCGCGGCGAGCACGGGCTGGCGGTCGACCGCGGCCGCATCGTCCGTGAGGCCGTCGCGGTGGTCCTGGCCGACCTGGAGTCGCGCGGCGACGCCAGCATCCTCGTACGGCGGCTGCGCGGCCGCTGAGCGCTTCGGGCGCGGTACGGTGCGGAGGGGTCGTCCCCCCGCCCCCGGCCCCGCCCACCGCAGCCAGCACAGGACCGCGATGCCCGCTCCCGACGTCCCCGCCGGTCCGCCCCGCCGCCGCCTCGGCCGGGGCGGCGGCGCGCCCCTGGCCGGGGACCGGGATCCCGAGCCACCGCCACCGCCCGAGCCCCCGCCACCGCCACCGCCCGAGCCCGAGCAAGCCGTCGCCGAGCCGGAACCCGCCGCTCCGACCCCCGCCGAGCCCGCCGCTCCCGCCGAGCCCGCTGCTCCCGCCGCTCCCGCCGAGGCCCGGTTCACCGTGCGGCTGGCGAACTTCGAGGGGCCGTTCGACCTGCTCCTCCAGCTGATCTCGAAGCACAAGCTGGATGTGACCGAGGTCGCGCTGTCCAAGGTGACGGACGAGTTCATGACGTACATCCGCGCCATGGGCCCGGACTGGGACCTGGACCAGACCACCGAGTTCCTGGTGGTCGCCGCCACCCTGCTCGACCTGAAGGCGGCCCGGCTGCTGCCCGCCGCCGAGGTCGAGGACGAGGAGGACCTGGCGCTGCTGGAGGCCCGGGACCTGCTCTTCGCGCGCCTGCTGCAGTACCGGGCGTACAAGCGGATCGCGGCGATCTTCGCGGAGCGCCTGGAGGCCGAGGCGCTGTACCACCCCCGTACGGTCGGTCTGGAGCCCCAGCACGCCGAGCTGCTGCCGGAGGTCGTGCTCAGCGTCGGCCCGGAGCGCTTCGCGCGGCTCGCGGTGAAGGCGATGCAGCCCAGGCCGAAGCCGCAGGTCTACGTCGAGCACATCCACGCGCCGCTGGTGAGCGTCCGCGAGCAGGCGGAGCACGTCATCGCGCTGCTGCGCGAGCGCGGCGAGGCCAGCTTCCAGGAACTGACGGCCGACGCGGCGGACACCCTGACCGTCGTGGCGCGCTTCCTGGCCCTGCTGGAGCTCTACCGGGAGAAGGCGGTCGCCCTGGACCAGGAGGAGGCTCTCGGTACGCTCCTGGTGCGCTGGACGGCCGGGGCGGACGCCACGACGCGACCGCTGGTGACCGACGAGTTCGACCAGCCCGCGAAGCCCGCGGAGTCCGTGAGGAAGGACGGCAAGGACGATGACTGACCAAGCGCCCGAGCCCGTGCCCGAGCCCGCCGGGTCGCTCTCCGCCGACGTCGGCGGGCTGGATCTCAGGCCGGCCCTGGAGGCCGTGCTGATGGTCGTCGACGAGCCCGCCACCGAGGAGAGCCTGGCCAAGGTCCTGGAGCGGCCCCGCCGCGAGATCGCCCGCGCCCTGCGCGAACTCGCCGACGAGTACGCGCGCGACCGGCGCGGCTTCGACCTGCGGCTCGTCGCGGGCGGCTGGCGGTTCTACACCCGGCCCGGGTACGCGCCGGCCGTCGAGAAGTTCGTCCTGGACGGCCAGCAGGCCCGGCTGACCCAGGCCGCCCTGGAGACCCTGGCCGTCGTCGCGTACCGGCAGCCGGTGAGCCGTTCGCGGGTCTCGGCGGTGCGCGGGGTCAACTGCGACGGCGTGATGCGCACCCTCCTGCAACGGGGTCTGGTGGAGGAAGGTGGGACGGAACCCGAGACAGGTGCGATCCTGTACAGGACGACGAACTACTTCCTGGAGCGGATGGGCCTGCGCGGCCTGGACGAACTGCCCGAGCTCGCGCCCTTCCTCCCGGAGGCGGACGCCGTCGAGGCGGACTCCCTCGAAGGGGTTCCGTCATTCGACCCGGATGCACCGGACACGACCTCGATTACGGATTCTTGATGCGAAGCAGTGACAGGAACAGCGGCGGCAACCGGAAACCCCGCAGCGCGGGCGGCACCGGCGGCACCGGCGACGCGGCCAGGCGCGGAGCCCCCAAGGAAGGGGAGAAGCGCAAGGCCAAGCCCAGGCCCGAGGAGCGCCGCTACGACGTCGGCGACACCGGCCAGTCCGGCGCGAACCGGCCCGGCGGCGTCGCCCCCTCCAAGCCGAGCAACAAGCCCACCGGCAACCGCGGCCGCAAGCCCCTTCCGGCCCGTCCGCGCGAGCTGGACGCGCAGATCGAGGAGCGCAACCGGGCCCGCCACGACAAGCCGAAGGTCAACCTGCCCAAGACCTTCCCCGGCGCCGAGCAGGAGGGCGAGCGGCTGCAGAAGGTGCTGGCCAGGGCCGGCATGGGCTCCCGGCGTGCCTGCGAGGAGCTGATCGAGCAGCGGCGGGTCGAGGTCAACGGCAGGGTCGTCACCGAACAGGGTGTCCGGGTCGACACGAACAAGGACGAGGTCAAGGTCGACGGCCTGACCGTCGCCACCCAGTCGTACCTGTTCTTCGCGCTGAACAAGCCGGCCGGTGTCGTGTCCACCATGGAGGACCCCGACGGCCGCCAGTGCCTGGGCGACTACGTCACCAACCGTGAGAGCCGGCTCTTCCACGTCGGCCGTCTCGACACCGAGACCGAGGGCATCATCCTGCTCACCAACCACGGCGAGCTGTCCCACCGCCTCACCCACCCCCGCTACGGCGTCAAGAAGGTCTACCTCGCGGCGATCCAGGGCCCGCTGCCCCGGGACCTGGGCAAGCGGCTCAAGGACGGCATCGAGCTGGAGGACGGGCTCGCCCGCGCCGACCACTTCCGCGTCGTGGAGAACGTCGGCAAGAACTACCTCGTCGAGGTGACCCTCCACGAGGGCCGCAAGCACATCGTGCGCCGCATGCTCGCCGAGGCCGGTTTCCCCGTGGAGCGCCTGGTGCGCACCAGCTTCGGGCCGATCCCGCTCGGCGACCAGAAGTCCGGCTGGCTGCGCAGGCTCACCAACACCGAGGTCGGGATGCTCATGCGCGAGGTCGAGCTGTAGCAGGTCCGTACCGGAGCCCGTGCGATCTTTAACGAGAATCACATGGTCCGGCAGGCACCGATCCGAGGAGGATGGCGTCCATGACCATCCACTCCGAACGCCTCCGTGAGGCCGGGCTCCCCGATCTGAGCCCGGTCCTCGCCGAGCAGGGCCACCCGCTGCTGTTCGCCACCGTCTCGGGCGCGCATCTCTACGGGTTCCCCTCGCGCGACTCGGACGTGGACGTGCGCGGCGTCCACCTCCTGCCGCTGGCCGACATCATCGGCCTGCGGGAGGGCGAGGAGACCCAGACCCGGATGTGGGACCGCGACGGCCTCGAACTCGACCTCGTCACCCACGACCTGCTGAAGTTCGCCCGCCTCATGCTGCGGCGCAACGGCTACGTCCTGGAGCAGCTGCTCTCGCCCCTGGTGGTGCACACCGGCGCCGTCCACGCCCAGCTCGTCGACCTCGCGCCCGGCGTCATCACCCGCCACCACGCCCACCACTACCGCGGCTTCGCCCGCACCCAGTGGGAGCTGTACGAGAAGACCCGCGAGATCAAGCCGCTCCTCTACACCTTCCGCGTGCTGCTCACCGGCATCCACCTCATGGGCACCGGCACCGTCGAGGCCCATCTGCCCACCCTGCTGGGGACCGGGATCCCGGCGCCCCCGTACGTCCGCGAGCTGATCCGGGACAAGGTCCTCGCCGAGCACGGCCTCGCCGAGGACCTCGACCCCAAGCAGGTCCGTGCCGACGTCGAGGGCCTGCACGCCGCCCTCGACCACGCCCAGGAGACCTCCCGGCTGCCCGACGAGGCCACGGCCTACGGCGCGCTGCACGACCTCGTCGTACGGACCCGGGTCGCGGCGTAGCTCAGCCCTGGCCGCAGGACGCGCGCCGGACGCGGATCAGGAAGTCCTCGACGCGGGCCCGGTCCGGCTCGGCCGGCAGCGGCGTGCGCAGCGCGGCGGCGTCCGTCTCGGCGGTGAGCCGCAGCGCCCAGGACCGCACCTCGGGCCAGGGGACCTCGCCGCGCCGGACGGCCAGGAGCCGGTCGCGGTGCTCGCCGGCGTCGATGTGGAGCTCGCCGGTGCGCAGCAGGTCGCGGGCGCTGGTCAGCAGCCGCAGCAGGTGCATGGCCGGCTTCCAGCGGGGCGGGCCGGTACGGAACTTCCTCAACTGGGCGGTGGCGTAACGGCCGAAGGAGTCGTGGACCCGGCGGGACAGGAACGCCCCGCGCAGGTCGAGGAGTTCGCGGCCGGTGGGGCCGGCGTGCCGGACCAGGGGGGAGTGCAGGCACTCCAGGACGTTGGGGTTGGCGCGCAGGGCGAGTTCGCAGAAGCGTTCCAGCTCCCAGCTGAACTGCTCCTCGGCGGGGCCCTCCACATGGGCGGGGGGCTTGGCCAGCCGCCAGAACAGCGGGGTGGGCGCGACATACACCCCGCGCAGGTCGGTGTCGCTGGCGTCGGTGGCGAGGCCGAAGGCGCGCGAGCCCATGACGCAGGCGTAGACGGTGTGGTGGCGGACCAGGTCGTGGGCGTGCATGAGGGCGGATCGTACGCGTCAGCCGAGCAGGATCTCACCGGCTTTTACGCTGATCTGCCGGGCCGGCAGCGGGGAGGGGGCCGGTCCGGCGGCCACGGAGGCGTCGGCGACCCGGAATCTGCTGCCGTGGCAGGGGCAGTTGATGGTGCCGCCGGAGACATCCTTGACCGTGCAGCCCTGGTGGGTGCAGACGGCGGAGAAGGCCTTGAAGTCGCCCGCGGTGGGCTGGGTGACCACGATCTTCCGGTCGGCCAGGACGGTGCCGCCGCCCACCGGCACCTTTGAGGCCCGCACCAGCGGTTCGCCGCCGCCGCCCGAAGGGAGCGCGGAGGGCTGCGCCGGGGCGCCGGCGCCCTCGTCGCCGTACCGGGCGCAGCCGGCCAGCCCGGCCGGTCCCGTCAGGCCGGTGAGTCCTGTCAGCCCGGCCAGCAGCGCGCGGCGCCTCATGTGCTGACCCCGTGGGTACGGAAGAACCACAGCGCGGAGGTCAGCCACAGCAGCGTGAGCCCGGTCAGGACCAGACCGCCGACCACCGGCAGCAGCCAGCCGGGCAGCCGCTCCGAGCGGAGCAGCAGCATCTTCGCGCTGAAGGCACCGAAGAAGAAGCAGCCGAGCAGGGAGTGCCACATCACGCGGGGGCTGTACGTCTGGTAGCCCAGCGCGTACAGGCAGTGCACGGCGACCGGGACGGCCAGCAGAAAGGCGGCCCGCCCCGACCAGCGGTGGAGCGGGCCGGTCCAGGACGCGTCGCGCAGGGCGGGAATCCTCCCGTACATGGCGAGCGCCGAGGCGAGCTGGACCAGCGCGAAGGCGAAGGCGGCCGAGGCCAGCCAGGACTTGACGGCACCCGTGCTGGAGAAACCGGCCAGGTTGAAGGCGGTGCCCGCCGGGTCGTGGAGCCTGCCGTACGCGCCCAGGGCGACGGCGACCGCGGCGGCGGCCAGCGCCGGCGCGAGGTAGACGGCGGCGCCGCGCGGGCCGCTCTCCCGGTCGCCGGGCGGAGGGGAGAAGGAGGCCGTGCGGGCGTTCGGGTCGGCGCTCATGGGGCGGCTCCGGGCTCGGGCGGTCAGGGGACGACGGGCTTGGCGGTGAGCCGGGTGCCGTCGACGGTCACGGCGCCGGTCTCCGGGTCGATGGACGGCGCGGCGGACGGCGTGCCGTCGCGGTTGACGACGCCGACCTGCGCGCCGTCCCGGAGCACGATCCAGCCGCCGACGACGCGGGCGCCCCGCACCCGCCCGGTCGCCCGGTACAGCCCGGACGGTTTGACCGCCCGGGCGGCGCTGAACCGCCAGTCGCGGCCGGTGAGTTCGACGGTGCCGGTGACATGGCTGCGGCTGCCGGTGCCGGACACGGTGCCGTCCAGCCGCGCGCCGTTCGCGCCGGTGAGCCGCATACCGCCGTCGGCCGCCACGTCACCGCGCAGCCAGGCCTCCTTGGTGCGGCCGTCGCAGACGTAGGCGACCGCCCTGCCCCTGCTCAGGGTGATGGCCACGCTCGCGGTGCGGTCGGCGGTGCGGCCCGCGTAGTCCGCGTCGGGCGGCGCGGCCGGTGACGCCGGGTTCGTCGCCTTCCCCGTCGGTGACGGCGAAGGCGACGAGGAACCCGAGGGCGCGGCGGAAGCCGACGGCGCGGCGGAGACGGGAGACGGCGGGGCGCCGCCGTACGACGAGGTGCCCGAGCCCGTGGTGGCGTTGAGCGACAGCATCACCAGGGCGAGGGCCAGCCCGGCGAGAAGGGTGTGGAGCGGTCCGGATCGCGTCATGTGCGGTCCTCCCCCGAGGCGGCATCAGGCCACCACCATGGAAGCGGATCGCGAATGCCGCGTCCAGGGGCGCAACGTCACAGAAACGGCGCTTCGGACCGGCGCTCAGGACCACAGGGCCAGTGACCGGGCCTCTCCGTCCGCGTCACGGCGGACCTCCATCATCCCGGCCACCGCGCCGCGGTTGACGCGCCCGTACACGTGCGGGAAGCGGGTGCCCGGCGGGGCGCCGGCCGGCGGCGCCGGGTCGGGGTCCTCCCAGACGACCTCGGCGTCCAGCAGCCGCTCGTCGATGAGCAGCGCCATCAGCGGGCCGGCGGTGTCGCGGTAGAAGGCGTTGGCGACCGCCAGGGTGGTCGCCTCGTCCGGCGAACAGTGCACAAAGCCCTCCCGCGCCAGCGACGCGGGGGCGTACGGGCGCTCCGGGTCGCGCAGCCAGTCGTCCAGCGGCACCAGATGGAAGATCATGCACATGTTGTACCGGTTCCGCCGGGCCCGGACCCCGCGCGTCTCGCAGGGCGGTCGGCCCGGCCGCGTACCGTCGCCCCACGACTACGCTGATCCGGTACGCACACCAGGGACACAAGGAGCATGACGTGGCGGTACGAGCGGTCCGCGGAGCCGTCCAGCTGGAGCGGGACGAGGCCGGGCACATGCACGAGCAGGTCGCCGAGCTGCTCACCGCCATCCTGGAGCGCAACGCCTTCGCGGTGGACGACCTCATCAGTGTGATCTTCACGGCCACCCCCGACCTGCACAGCGACTTCCCGGCGGTCGCCGCGCGCAAGCTCGGCATCACCGACGTGCCGCTGGTCTGCGCGCAGGAGCTCGACATCGCCGGCGCGATGCCCCGCGTCGTGCGCATACTCGCCCATGTCGAGACCGGACTGGGCAAGGGCGAGGTCTCCCACGTCTACCTCGGTGCCGCGGGCGCCCTGCGCAAGGACATCGCCCAGTGAGAACCGCCATCGTCATCGGCACCGGCCTCATCGGCACCTCCGCCGCGCTCGCGCTCGCCGCGCGCGGCGTCGGGGTGCACCTGGAGGACCACGACCGCACCGCCGCGCGCACCGCCGCCGCCCTCGGCGCCGGCACGGACGAGGCCCCGGCCGGGCAGGTCGACCTGGCCCTCGTCGCGGTGCCGCCCGCGCACGTCGCCACCACGCTGTTCGCCGCCCAGCGGCGCGGACTGGCCCGCGGCTACCTCGACGTCGCCTCCGTCAAGGGCGGCCCGCGCCGCGACATGGAGGCCCTCGGGGTCGACCTGCGCTCGTACATCGGTACCCACCCGATGTCCGGCCGCGAGCGTTCCGGCCCGCTGGCCGCCACCGCCGACCTCTTCGAGGGCCGCCCCTGGGTCCTCACCCCCACGCCGGAGACCGACACCGAGGTCCTCAACCTCGCCCTGGAGCTCGTCGCCCTCTGCCGGGCCGTACCCGTCGTCATGGACGCCGACGCCCACGACCGGGCCGTCGCCCTGGTCTCGCACACCCCGCACCTGGTCTCCAGCATGGTCGCCGCCCGTCTCCAGCACGCCGAGGACACCGCCGTACGGCTGTGCGGCCAGGGCATCCGTGACGTCACCCGGATCGCCGCCTCCGAGCCCGGTATGTGGATCGACATCCTCTCCGCCAACCCCGGTCCCGTCGCCGACGTGCTCGCCGACATCGCCGGCGACCTCACCGAGACCGTCCAGGCACTGCGCGCCCTCCAGTCCGCCGACGAGGCCAAGCGCCACGAGGGCGCCACCGGCATCGAGGACCTCCTCCGCCGCGGCAACGCCGGCCAGGCCAAGGTCCCCGGCAAGCACGGCTCCGCCCCCAAGTCCTACGAGGTCGTCGCCGTCCTCATCGGTGACCAGCCCGGTGAGCTGGCGCGGGTCTTCGCCGACGCGGGACGGGCGGGGGTCAATATCGAGGATGTGCGCATAGAGCACTCCACCGGACAGCAGGCGGGTCTGGTGCAGCTGATGGTGGAGCCGTCGGCGGCGCCGGTGCTGGCGGCGGCGCTGCGGGAGCGGGGCTGGTCGCTGCGGGTGTGATCCCGCACGCCGCTGCCGCCCCGCAGCGGGGCCGGGGCTGTCCGTGGTACAGGCCCCAGCGGGGGGCCGGTAACCTTGAGGGACGGCGTACACGATATGGCCGTCTTCCACCGTGCACCAGAAAGGTCCCCCGACTGTGTCGAATCCGGTGATCGTCGCGATCGACGGCCCCTCGGGCACTGGCAAGTCCAGCACTTCGAAGGCGGTCGCGGCCAAGCTCGGCCTGAGCTATCTGGACACCGGGGCCCAGTTCCGGGCGATCACCTGGTGGATGCTGAACAACGGCATAGACGTCCACGACGCGGTCGCGGTGGCGGACGCCGCCGGGAAGCCGGTGATCGAGTCGGGGAGCGACCCGCTGGCGCCGACCATCACCGTGGACGGGATGGACGCGTCCGCGCCGATCCGTACCCAGGAGGTCACGGCGGCGGTGAGCGCGGTCAGCGCGGTGCCGGAGGTGCGGGCCCGGCTGCTGGAGCTCCAGCGCGAGACGGCGGTGAAGGCGGCCGGCGGCATCGTCGTCGAGGGCCGCGACATCGGTACCACGGTGCTGCCCGACGCGACGGTGAAGATCTTCCTGACCGCCTCGGCCGCCGCGCGCGCCGCGCGCCGCGCCGGGGAGCTCAAGGCCACCGAGGCGGCCGACCTGGCCGCGACGCAGGCGGCACTGGTCAAGCGGGACGCCGCGGACTCCGGGCGCAAGACATCGCCGCTGGCCAAGGCGGCGGACGCGGTGGAGGTCGACACCAGCGACCTCACCCTGGACCAGGTCATCGAGTGCGTGGTCACGCTCATCGAGGAGAAGCGGGACGCCGCGTGACTCCACAAACCCCAGGACACCGGGGCGCGGCGGTCGGCCGCCGGATCGGGATCGGGCTGATGAACGGCCTGTGGCGGCCCCGCGTGCTGGGCGCCTGGCGGGTGCCGGCCTCGGGGCCGGTGATCCTGGCCGGCAATCACTCGCACAACGTCGACGGTCCGATGATCATCGGCACCTCGCCGCGTCCGGTGCACTTCCTGGTCAAGAAGGAAGCCTTCGTCGGACCGCTCGACCCGTTTCTGCGCGCGGTCGGCCATGTCGCGGTCGACCGCGCGAGCGCCGACCGTACGGCCATCACCGCCGCGCTCGGCCTGCTGGAGCGCGGCGGGGTGCTCGGGATCTTCCCCGAGGGCACCCGAGGCGACGGCGACTTCGCCGAGCTGAGGGCCGGTCTGGCCTACTTCGCGGTGCGCTCGGGCGCGCCCGTCGTACCGGTCGCGGTGCTGGGCAGCGCCCGCTCCGGCCGGATGGTCCCCGCGCTGCCGCCGCTGCGCAGCCGGATCGACGTGGTCTTCGGTGACCCCTTCGACGCCGGCGACGGCAGCGGCCGGCGCACCCGTACGGCGATGGACGCCGCGACGGTCCGCATCCAGGAGCGCCTGACGGCGCACCTGAAGTACGCGAGGCGTGCCACGGGGCACGCACCGCGTCCCTGAACCACACCGGGGTCTGAGCAGACGCGCAGGACCCGGACTGACAACGATCGACGGAGAAGACGCTTCATGGACATCGAGAACCAGCACGGCGAGGTCGGCGCGCTCGGCGACGCCGAATACGCCGAGTTCATGGAGCTCGCCGCCGAGGAGGGCTTCGACCTCGACGAGGTCGCCGGTGACCTGGCGGCGGCCGGCCACGGCCCGCTGCCGGTGCTCGCGGTGGTCGGCCGGCCCAATGTCGGCAAGTCGACCCTGGTGAACCGGATCATCGGCCGCCGCGAGGCGGTCGTCGAGGACAAGCCCGGTGTGACGCGGGACCGGGTGACGTACGAGGCCACCTGGAACGGCCGCCGCTTCAAGCTCGTCGACACCGGCGGCTGGGAGCAGGACGTGCTCGGCATCGACGCGTCCGTCGCCGCGCAGGCGGAGTTCGCGATCGACGCCGCCGACGCGGTGGTCTTCGTCGTGGACTCCACGGTCGGCGCGACCGACACCGACGAGGCCGTCGTCAAGCTGCTGCGCCGGGCCGGCAAGCCCGTCGTCCTGGCCGCCAACAAGGTCGACGGCCCCTCCGGCGAGGCGGACGCCACCGCGCTGTGGAACCTGGGCCTGGGTGAGCCGTACCCGGTCTCCTCGCTGCACGGCCGCGGCACCGGCGACCTGCTGGACGCCATCCTCGAAGCCCTCCCCGAGGCACCCGCCCAGACCTTCGGCGTCGCCCTGGGCGGCCCGCGCCGGGTCGCGCTGATCGGCCGGCCCAACGTCGGCAAGTCCTCGCTGCTGAACAAGGTCGCGGGGGAGGAGCGGGTCGTCGTCAACGAGGTGGCCGGCACCACCCGCGACCCGGTCGACGAGCTGATCGAGCTCGGCGGCAAGACCTGGAAGTTCGTGGACACCGCCGGCATCCGCCGTCGCGTCCACCTGCAGGAGGGCGCCGACTACTACGCCTCGCTGCGCACCGCCGCGGCGGTCGAGAAGGCCGAGGTCGCGGTCGTCCTGATCGACGGCAGCGAGTCCATCAGCGTGCAGGACCTGCGGATCATCACGATGGCGGTCGAGGCCGGACGCGCGCTCGTCATCGCGTACAACAAGTGGGACCAGCTCGACGAGGAGCGCCGCTACTACCTCGAACGCGAGATCGAGCAGGAGCTGGTGCAGGTCCAGTGGGCGCCCCGGGTGAACGTCTCGGCGCTCACCGGCCGCCACATGGAGAAGCTCGTCCCGGCCATCGAGGCGGCCCTGGAGGGCTGGGAGACCCGCGTCCCCACCGGCCGCCTCAACGCGTTCCTCGGTGAGATCGTCGCCGCCCACCCCCACCCGGTCCGCGGCGGCAAGCAGCCCCGCATCCTGTTCGGAACCCAGGCCGGTACCAAGCCCCCGCGTTTCGTCCTCTTCGCCTCCGGCTTCCTGGAGGCGGGCTACCGCCGCTTCATCGAGCGCCGGCTGCGTGAGGAGTTCGGCTTCGAGGGGACGCCGGTGCAGGTCTCGGTGCGCGTGCGGGAGAAGCGCGGGCGCAAGAAGTAGGGCCTGCGGCCCTCTTCGTGCGGGGGCGGGGCCGCCCGGCTTCGTGGGGTGCGGGGGTCGCTCCCCGCGATGTCGCGGTATCCGGCGCCGGCGGCAGCGCGGGCGCGAGAAGCAGGGCGGCTTCCGCCGTTACTGGCCGTGCTGGCGGTTGTCCGTCGTGCCCGGGGGGAGCGCGGCGGGCAGCGTGCCGCGGTGGCGGCCGGCGGCGCGATGGAGGGGCTCGAAGCCGTTGAAGCGGAGCGATTCCTCACCGGTGCGGTCGCCGGGCAGGCTGCGGAAGAGACGGCGGTACTCGGCGTAGAGAGCGTCGTAGATCGGCGTGCCCGAGCCTCCCGGGGTGTCCTGCGACGCGGCGCGCATGGCGGGGATCTGGCTGCGGAACTGGGCTCGGGAGGCGTCAAAGGTGTGCACGTCTGTGCCAACGAGCGACGGTTCGTCCTGGATGCGGGGCGTGAGGCCGAATCACCCCCGCGGCTCGCGCACGACGAGGGCGCGTACGGAAATCCGTACGCGCCCCGTCGGCTGACGGCAGGTCAGGCGAGGGTCAGGCGCAGATCAGGTGCCGGAGAGCGGCATGGTCGCGCCGACCAGGAGGCCGCGCTCGGCGGCGCGGACGAGGGCTGCCTGGAGCAGGTCCTCGCGGGGCTGCTGGCCGATGGAGCCGGCCGGGGCCGCGTAGACGTACACCTCGTTGGACTTGTTGACGGCGGCGCGCCAGCCGTCGCTGACCGCCAGCGGCTGGTGGGCCTGCCACCAGGCGCCGACCGCGCCGGGCTGGAGGATGGCGTGCAGCTGCCCCATGGCCAGCAGGACGGACCAGCCGGGCAGCGGGGAGGGCGGCATGACCAGGTCGCGGACCGGCAGGAAGCCCTGCTCCATCAGGATGGGCAGGAACTCGTCGGAGTCGCCGTCCTGGCCGGGGCGGGCGATCGGTCCGGTGGGCTCGATCACCAGGGTGGGGCAGATCGCGTCCTTGACCAGGACGAGCCCGCAGGTGATGCCGAGCACCGCCTGCCGCGGCTGGGTGTCGGCCTGCGCCGCCGCTGCCGCGGCTTCGGCCTCGGCGGCGGAGCCGGGGCCCGTGCCGTCGCCCTCGATGCTGTGCACCGCGCCCTGGAGCTGCTGCTCGGGCACCGGCACGACCTGTGAGGGGATGCAGGTGGCATGGGCGAAGGCGAGGACGGCGGTCTCCTCGCCGACGAACAGCACGGTGCTGGTGCGTTCCCTGGAGCTGTCGCCCGGGGTGCGGCAGGAGGTGCAGTCGTATGTGCCCGGCGCGCTGTCGCCGGCCAGCAGACGCGCGGCCTCCTGTTCACCGATCTCGGCGCGTACGTCGTCGCTGACATCGAGCATGGCCGGCACGAGGGCCTCCTTGACTGTGCGGGCTCTTCGCCGGGCTGTGCCCGGCACATAGTGACAACGGAGGATCTGTGGTGGGAGTCACGCCTTTCTCCGATCCCGGAACACATGTCGGATGCACACGGTGAGTTCAGAACCGGAATTGGTTACTCCATGTCAACTACGGCCCATGGGTGGGCCGGTGTGGATATGAGCTGAATCACAGCCCGCATATGAGGTGTATTGATGTAATGCGATATCAGGCGACAAATAGGGTGTCCGGAATTGGCCTTTACTCCGAGTAACCATCAACTGGCCTGCACGGCAAGGCACTTGGTTGCTTCCGCAGCCCGTACTGCCTAGATTCCTCCGCCGTGTGCAAGGAGCACCGCCCGGGAGGGCTCGTACGGAGGGTGACCATGAAGTGTTACGGCACCACTCGCCGGCGAGCGACCGGACCGCGTGCCAACGGCGTCCGATACGCCGGGCAGGCGGTCCAGCAGCAACAGCAGGGGGACTTCCCGGGTCCGTGGAGAGGGAATCCATGGCCGTCACAGCCAAGTACCGGAACACCGCAGTACTCGTCGGCATCACCGCCGGCCTGACCCCACTGGCCCTCATGGCCACGGCGGGACAGGCATCGGCCGCCGACAGCGGAGTGTGGGACCGCATCGCGAGCTGCGAAAGCGGCGGGAACTGGCAGATCAACACAGGCAACGGGTACTACGGCGGACTGCAGTTCTCCGCAGGCACCTGGCGGGCGTACGGCGGCACCGCCTACGCGGCGACCGCCGACCGGGCCAGCAGGACCCAGCAGATCGCCGTCGCGACGAAGGTGCAGAGTGCCCAGGGCTGGGGGGCCTGGCCGACCTGCTCCGTGAAGGCGGGCGCGTACGGCACCGCGGCGCCGGCCGCCGGAGCCGAGAACCGGACACGGGCGACAGTGCCGAAGTCCACCACCAACGGCAGCGGGCGCGGCACGCACACCGCGCGCGGCCAGAGCCGCGCGACGACGCACGGCGGTCACTACACGGTGGCCTCCGGCGACACCCTCAGCGGTATCGCCGCCGCCCACGGCACCACCTGGAAGAAGCTCTACGCCGTCAACAGGGCCGTGATCGGCGCCGATCCGAACCTGATCGTGCCGGGGCAGTCGCTGGCACTGTGACATCGCGGGGTCCCGTCCGGCCGGTGCGGCGTGCTCCGACCGGGTGGGACCCCGTCCGCGGCGGGCGCGGCGGCCGGGCCGTCCGCCGCGCCGTGCCTAGCGTCGTGGCCCATGATCCAGTGGCGTTCACCGAGTTCGCGCCTGCGGCGCCTCGGCGCGGCGATCCTCGGCGCCGTCCTGATCGCGTGCGCCGCCCCGGCCGCTCCGGCCGCCGCCGCCGACCACGCGCCCGTCTGGGACGACGTCGCCAGCTGTGAGAGCGGCGGCGTCTGGGACACCAACACGGGCAACGGCTTCTACGGCGGGCTCCAGATCCAGCAGTCCACCTGGACCGAGCACGAAGGCCTCGGCTACGCCCAGCGGCCCGATCTCGCCTCGCGCGACGACCAGATCACCGTGGCCGAGAACATTGTCGGCGACCAGGGCTGGGAGGCGTGGCCCGAGTGCTCCCGCCGGCTCGGGCTCTCCGGGCGCCGGTGCACCGTACGGCCCGGCGAGACATGGGAGTCGATCGCGGACCGCCTTGAGGTGCCCGGCGGGGCGGAGGAACTGCGACGCCTCAACCCCGGTGCGGTGATCGTCCCCGGGACGCTGCTCCGTCTGCCGTGAGCGCATGTCGTCGGCCGCCGCGCGGTTGCGGCCGACTCCGCCCGCCGCTGCGGGAGTTCTCCGGCGACGGCCCGGCCCGGCAGGGTTCCGGCCCGCCTCACCCGTGGGGGTGACCTCGGGAACAACTGTTTAGTCGTGCCCCAACTCCCTTACCGGCCATAAGGTTCCCGGCCTGGACTATCGATGCGATCACAGCTCTGACACAGGCCTGTGATGGAGGACAACCCGGGCCGGGGGGTGCGGGTCTTGCCACTGGTAAGGCGGACGCCGGGTCCGCGGGAACTGCGGGAAGCGACGGGCCACGCATGCGCATAGCGTTTCTGATCCACAACGCCTACGGATACGGCGGCACGATCCGCACCACCTTCCACCTGGCCGCGGCCCTGGTGGAGCAGGAGCACGAGGTCGAGATCATCTCCGTCTTCCGGCACCGCGAGCGCGCGTTGTTCGAGCATGATCCGCGCATCCGGCTCCGACATCTCGTCGACCTGCGCCGCAAGAGCCCCTCGTACGAGGGCGACCACCCGCTCACCCGGCTGCCGGCCGCGGTCTTCCCGGCCGGCGACCACCGCTACGGCCAGTACAACCGGCTCACCGACGAGCGGATCGGGAACTGTCTGGCCGGGCTGGACGCCGATGTCGTGGTCGGCACCCGGCCGGGGCTCAACGCGCACATCGCCCGGCAGGCGCCGCGCGGCCTGGTGCGGGTGGCGCAGGAGCACCTCACCCTGGACTCCCACCCCACCCGGCTCACCCTTGTGCTGCGCCGCCTCTACCCCCGGCTCGACGCGGTGACCACGACCACCGAAGCCGACGCCGAGGCCTACCGCCGCCGGCTGCGGCTGCCCGGGGTGCGGGTGCTGGCGGTGCCCAACGGGGTGCCGGACACCGGCATCGCGCCCTCCGCCCTGACGGGCCGGTATGTCGTCGCCGCCGGGCGGCTGGTGCCCGTCAAGCGGTACCACGACCTCATCCGGGCCTTCGCCAAGGTCGCCGCCGAGCGTCCGGACTGGGGACTGCGGATCTACGGCGGGGGTGAGCAGCGGGATCGGCTCGCCGCGCTCATCGAGGAGTTGCGGCTCGGGGAGCAGGTGCGGCTGATGGGCCGGGTCATGCCCATCGAGGCCGAACTGGCCAAGGGCTCGGTGCTGGCCGTCTCCTCCGGCATGGAGTCCTTCGGCATGACCATCGTGGAGGCCATGCGGGTCGGACTGCCCGTCGTCAGTACGGACTGTCCGCTGGGGCCGGGCGAGATCATCGACCACGGCACCGACGGCCTGCTCGTACCGCCGCGTGACACCGACGCCATGGCCGCCGCCCTGCTGGAGCTGATCAACGACGACGAGCGCCGCCGCGCGATGGGTGCCGCCGCCCTGCGCAAGGCGCGGCGGTACGACCCCGAGCGCACGGCCGCCGCCCATGCCGCCCTGTTCGCCGAACTCCTCGCGGCCCGTGGCGGTCCGGGCGCCGGCCTGCGCGGCCTCGGGCGCACCGCCGGAGGGTACGCGCTGGGGGCGGCGTACGCGGGCAAGGACGTACTCAAGGCCGTGCTGCGACGGGTCCGCCGGGTGGGCCGAAAGCGCTGAGACTCTGGTGCCGCACGGGCGTTGACGGCCCAGCAAGCGCTTGCTAGCTTGAAGTCGATGTGATGGCCATCACTGCGCAGTGAGCCGCTCCAGCCCGCCCTCAATGGCGGGACAACATCAGTAAACGCTTTCATGTGCTGACGTGCCGCCCCCACGGCAGCCCCCACATCACCTCTGGACGAGAGGTCCCAGCATCATGAAGCAGCAGCACTTCACCCCTGCCCTGACGGCGCTCGCGCTCGCCGTAGCCACGGCGCTGACCGTGACCGGCACCGGCCCCGCGCACGCGGCCTCGTACGAGTCCTCGCCCGTCGGCTACGGCGCCGGCACCACCGGCGGGGGCTCGGCCTCGTCGACGACCGTCAGTTCGCTGTCCGCGTTCACCTCCGCGGTCAGCGGCGACACGGCCAAGGTCGTCAAGGTCTCCGGCCTGATCTCCCTGTCGGGCCAGGTCGACATCGGCTCCAACACCACGGTGATCGGCGTCGGTTCCGGCTCCGGTCTCACCGGCGGCGGGGTGCGCGTGAAGAACGAGAGCAACGTCATCATCCGCAACCTGGTGTTCAGCAAGCCGGTGGGCACGGACTCCATCACCATCCAGAAGTCCACCTACGTCTGGGTCGACCACAACGACCTGTCGTCCGACCGGACCCACGGCAAGGACTACTACGACGGGCTGCTGGACATCACCCACGCCGCCGACTACGTCAGCGTCTCGTGGAACAAGTTCCACGACCACTACAAGGTCAGCCTTGTCGGCCACTCGGACTCCAACTCCTCCGAGGACACCGGCCACCTGCGGGTGACGTACAGCCACAACTGGTTCTACGACGTGAACTCCCGGCTGCCGAGCATCCGTTTCGGCAAGGCACACATCCTGAACAACTACTTCCAGAACGTGGGCGACAGCGGCATCCACTCCCGGATGGGCGCCGAGGTCTACGTCGAGCGGAACGTCTTCACCAGCGTCCCCGACGCCATCACCACCACCGGTGACAGCGACGTGGACGGCTATGCGAACCAGCTCAACAACATCTACGCCAGCTCCACGACGGACATCACCCAGACCTCGTCGTACAAGCCCACCTACAGCTACACCCCGGAGTCCAACTCCACCACGGCCGCCTCGGTGAGCGCGGGCGCGGGCACCGGCAAGGTCGGCTGACGGCCGTCACGACTCCTCGGCCTGCGCCGCCACCGCGGGGTGGTGCAGGTCGAAGGCCGGGGACTCCGAGCGGATCCTCGGCAGCGTCACGAAGTTGTGGCGCGGCGGCGGGCAGGAGGTCGCCCACTCCAGGGAACGTCCGTAGCCCCACGGGTCGTCGGCCGTGACCCGCGGGGCGTACCGGTGGGTCTTCCAGACGTTGTACAGGAAGGGCAGCGTGGAGGCCCCCAGCAGGAAGGAGCCGATGGTGGAGACGGTGTTGAGGGCGGTGAAGCCGTCGGCGGCCAGGTAGTCGGCGTAACGGCGCGGCATGCCCTCCACCCCCAGCCAGTGCTGGACCAGGAACGTGGTGTGGAAGCCCGTGAAGAGGGTCCAGAAGTGGATCCTGCCCAGCCGTTCGTCGAGCATCCGGCCGGTGAACTTGGGCCACCAGAAGTAGAAGCCGGCGAAGGTCGCGAAGACGACGGTGCCGAAGACCACGTAGTGGAAGTGGGCGACGACGAAATAGGTGTCGCTGACGTGGAAATCCAGCGGCGGCGAGGCCAGGATGACGCCGGTCAGCCCCCCGAAGACAAAGCTGACCAGAAAGCCGACCGACCACAGCATCGGGGTCTCGAAGGACAGCGAGCCGTGCAGCATCGTGCCGATCCAGTTGAAGAACTTCACCCCGGTCGGGATGGCGATCAGGAACGACATGAAGGAGAAGAAGGGCAGCAGCACCGCGCCCGTGACGAACATGTGGTGCGCCCAGACCACCACCGACAGCCCGGCGATCGCCATCGTCGCGCCGATCAGGCTGGCGTAGCCGAAGATCGGCTTGCGCGAGAAGACCGGGATGATCTCGGAGATGATGCCGAAGAACGGCAGCGCGATGATGTAGACCTCCGGATGCCCGAAGAACCAGAACAGGTGCTGCCACAGCAGCGCCCCGCCGTTCTGCGGTTCGAAGACCACGGCGCCGAAGCGCCGGTCGGCCTCCAGGCAGAGCAGCGCGGCCGCCAGTACGGGGAAGGCGAAGAGCACCAGGACCGAGGTGAAGAGCACGTTCCAGGTGAAGATCGGCATCCGGAACATGGTCATGCCCGGGGCCCGCATCCCGATGATCGTCGTGATGAAGTTGACCGCGCCCAGGATGGTGCCGAAACCGGCCAGCGCCAGCCCCATGATCCACATGTCGGCGCCGATCCCGGGGGAGTGCCGGGCGCTGTTCAGCGGCGCGTAGGCGAACCAGCCGAAGGACGCCGCGCCCTCCGGGACCAGCAGCCCGCCGACGACGATCAGGCCGCCGAAGAGGAACAGCCAGTACGAGAGCATGTTCAGCCGGGGGAAGGCCACATCCGGTGAGCCGATCTGCAGCGGCATGATCTCGTTGGCGAAGCCCGCGAAGGTCGGGGTCGCGAAGAGCAGCAGCATGATCGTGCCGTGCATGGTGAACAGCTGGTTGAAGGTGTCGTTGGAGACGATCTGCAGCCCAGGCCGCGCCAGTTCGGCCCGCATCAGCAGCGCCATCAGGCCGCCCGCCAGGAAGAACCCGAACGACGTGATCAGGTAGAGATGCCCGATCTTCTTGTGGTCGGTGGTGGTGAGCCAGTCGACGACCAGCCGGCCGGGCCTGCGTGTACGGGCCGGGACGGCGGGTGCCCGGGCGGTGTCGGTTCCCATCCGTTCCGTACCCCTCGCGTCGGTCTCGCAGCTTCTGGGCGGACTCCCCATGATGCGCGCGGCGGCCGATCCGGCGCGAGAGCGCGCGCCGGACAGTCACCGGGCACTTTCGGCCGACGGTTTTCGGCTGGTTCACGCCGGTCGGAACCACTGTGTTCCGAGTCGAACGGACGTACGATAAGGGGGTGGTGCATCCCGACTACACGCACGCACTGCAACACGCGCTGGCGGCCGCGACGCAAGGGCTGGCGGTCTTCCCGCTGGCCCGCTCCAAGCTGCCCGCCATCCGCTCCCCGCACCATGACGACGCCGCACCCACCACGGCGGGGGCGCCCTGCCGCGGCGAGTGCGGCCGGCTCGGGCACGGCGTGTACGACGCCTCGGCCGACCCGGCGCGGGTGCGCGAGCTGTTCGCCGCCGCCCCCTGGGCCCGGGGGTACGGGGTGGCCTGCGGGCGGCCCCCGCACCATCTGATCGGCCTCGACCTGGACCGCAAGAACGCCGCCGACGGGCTGCGCGACCTGACCGTGCTCGCCGCCGCCCACGACTTCACGGTGCCGCTGACCCGTACCGTCATCACCCCCAGCGGCGGCCGTCATCTGTGGCTCGCCGGCCCGGCCGGCCTCGCCGTGCCCAACTCCGTACGCCGCCTGGCCCCCGGCATCGATGTGCGCGGCTCGGGCGGATATCTGGTCGGTCCCGGCTCCCGCACCCGCGCCGGGCGCTACCGGCTGGCCCCCGGCGCCGCCTATCTGCCGCCCGCCCCCGCCCCGGCCGGGCTGCTCCGGCTGCTCGTCCCGCCCCCGGCGCCGCCGGCCCCGGCCGCCCGGCCCCGGATGTCCGCGAGTGCCGTCCGCTCCGCCACGCCGCTGGTCAACTTCGTCCTCGGCTCGGCGGTGGGGGAGCGCAACGAACGCCTCTACTGGGCGGCCTGCCGCGCCTACCAGGCGGGCCACGGCGAGGAGGTCGCGGCCGCCCTGGTGGACGCCGGCGTCCGTATCGGCCTGCCCGAGCGGGAGGTCCGGGCGACCGTGCGCTCGGCCGCGCGCCGGTTCGGTGCCCGGCCCATTCATGCCCGTATATCTGACGGACGATGAGCTGGGGGACCACCGGCGGCGACGTGAGGAAAGTGTGCGGATCGCCGTCCGGGGTGGCCCGGCTGAATTCAGCCAGGGGAATCATGAGTTTCTTGAAAGGGGCTGATGAGAAATGCGTGAGAGGCCGAAAAACGTGCCCCTAACGAGTGAACGGCGTAGACCAAACGCCACCCGGGTTTCTGTGACAGAAGTGTGACGATCCAGCCCGAGTGTGTCTTCCGTCATGCTCGCAATGCGCCTACGGTGGCCCGTATGGCATCCAATGGGAACCCCGGAGAGCAACAGCGGGACGAGCCGGACACCTATGTCGGCCTCGCCGCGCAGGACGCCGAGCGGCGCGCCAGGGGACAGGGCTGGACCGCGGTCCGCTCCCTGCCGCCCGGTGCGATCGTCACCATGGAGTACCGCTCGGGACGGCTCAACTTCACGGTCGCCGACGGCACGGTGACCCGCTGCTGGAAGGGCTGACCGCCACCCGCGGGACGACGGGAGGCGGTGTCAGCCCGCGGTGCTGCGGCCGCGCGCGGGCTGACCCAGCGGGGCCGGCCGGGAGGGCCGCTCGACCGGGGGACGGCGACTGCCGACCGGGGTCACCGGCGTCCGCTCGTGGCGCGCGGTGTGCGGCCGGGCCTGGTGATGGGCCGCGGCGGCCGCCGTACGGCCCGGGTGGACGCCGGCGGCGGCCACCGCCTCGCGGGCCAGGACCGGCACGGGGGTGGGGCGGCTCGTGGCGGAGCGGTACCGCAGGCGCAGCCAGGCGGACCGTACATAGGCCTCGGCCATGGCGATCGCCGGCTCGATCCAGGGCAGTGACAGCAGGACCAGCAGCCCCGCCGCCCAGCCGAGGAGCACATCGCTGACCCAGTGCGTACCGAGGTAGATGGTGGTGAACCCGACGCTCAGCGCGAGCAGCGCGGCGATCACCGAGGCCACCCGGCGGACCACCGCGGTGGTGGCCAGATAGGCCAGAACACCCCAGGTCACGACGGCGTTGGCGGTGTGGCCGGAAGGAAATATATCGCCGCCGGCGAAGAGCTCGGGGGAGCCCACGGTGGTCGCGTAGTGCGGGCCCAGCCGGCCGAGGCCGACCTTGACCGCCCCCACGGTGACGTTCAGCAGCAGCAGTGAGGCGCCCAGCACCAGCATCGGGCGCGGCGTCCGCTGGCGCCAGGAGCGCCAGCCCAGCCAGGCGGCGACCATGACGGCGGTCGGCCCGCGCTGCCCGAGGACGACGAAGTAGTCCAGGAAGTGATGGATCTGCGGCCACTGCTTGTAGGGCCGGAACATCATGACCTGCCAGTCGAGCGTGACCAGCTTTGACGAGGTCAGCACGGCGAACACGATCGTCACGTAGGACACGACGGTCGTGCCGAACAACCAGGCACGCGTCCGGCTCATCCGCAGCGGAACGCGTGCGCTCGGTCGCTCCTCTGCCTCAGCGAGCTTGTCTTCGGTGCGCACTCAATCGACGTTACAGCGTGTGATGGCAAAGTCCGGTCGATCCAGCTGCTTTGTAATGACGATGTGATGTGGGCTGTGTCTCGATCTGTGTCTCGTGGCTCGGATTCGACGGAATGCCGGATGCTCGGATTTCGATTTTCCGCGGGGCGCGTTGAGGTGATCCGCGGACCGTGATCCTTATTCTTTATTGACGTCGCTGTTTATCGGTTATTGGCCCGGACGTTCCGGCGGGTTCACGGAGGACCCGAGCCGAGCAGCCAGAACGCCCCGTAGACCGCCGAGCCCAGCGCCACCGGCACCAGCAGCAGAGCCGTCCGGGCCGGCCGCCAGCGGGCCAGGGCCGCCGCCGCCGGCAGCAGCAGCGGGAAGGCCGGCAGCAGCAGCCGGGGCCTGGAGCCGAAGTAGCCGGAACCCGCCAGCGCCAGCGCCACCACCAGGCCGCCGTACACCAGCAGCGGCAACGGCTGGCGCCGCCGTACGCAGAGCACGCACAGCCAGGCGATCAGTGCCACCGCCGCGCACAGCCCCACCCCGGCCAGGAACACCGGCCCGGTCAGGTTCTTCCACACGAAGCCGGCGAAGGCCGCGCCGCCGTCGAAGCCGTTGCCCCACCCGGCCTGGACGTCCAGATAGCCGGTCGGGCTGCCGGTGCGCACCCCCACCCAGGTCACATAGCCGAGCCAGCCCAGCGGGGCGACCGCCACGCCGAGCAGCAGCCGCGGGTCCCGGCGCCGGGCCACCGCCGCGCCCGCCCACACCGCCGCCACGACGGCCAGCCCCACCGGCCGGGTCAGCCCGGCGGCCGCCGCGAGGGAGCCCGCCCACACCCAGCGCCCGGTCAGCACCGCGTACAGGCTCCAGGCGGCCAGCGCTGTGAACAACGACTCGGTGTACGCCATCGACTGGACGATCCCGACCGGGAGCACCGCCCACAGCGCCGCCAGTACGACGCCGGTCCGGCGGTCGTACAGCAGCGCCCCGATCGCGTACAGCCCCCAGGCCGCGACGAGCGAGGCCACCGCGCCGACGGCGAGCCCGGCGTCCGGCGCGGTGAGCGGGGTGACGGCGGAGATGCCCCGCTCCAGCGCCGGGAGGAGCGGGAAGAACGCCAGGTCGGAGTGGATCCGCCCGTCGGGCAGACGCACGCTGAAGCCGTACGCGCCCTCGGCGACCCGGGTGTACCACAGCGAGTCCCAGCGGGCGGAGAGCAGTTGGTGCGGGCTGCGGCCCTCCGCCGCGCTCCACCCGGCCAGCACGGCCAGACCCAGCAGCCGCACCCCGGCGTAGACCAGCAGGGCGGGGGCGGCGGCGCGCAGGGCCCGCCCCGGGCGGCGGAAGCGGCCCGGCGGGGAGGCGCCGGCGTCGGCGGGGGTGTCGCGACTGCCGGCGGTGTCTGCGGTGTCTGCGGTGTCTGCGGTGTCTGCGGTGTCGGCGGTGCCGACGGTGCCGGCGGTGTCGGCAGGGTCGGCAGGGTCGGGCGTTTCAGGCTTTTCGGGCGCGCCGGGGGGTGCGGCGGAGTCGGCAGCGGCGTCGGCGTCGGCGGCGAATGCGGTCACCGGCCCGATTATCGCCCACGGCCCCGGCCGCCCCGGCGCCGTGACCGGCCCCACACCCGCGGAAGGTGACGCATGCCACTCACCGCCGGCGGAGCTTCGCGTACGCTGTCGACTTCACTCGCCTTCCCGCTGGGCACTTCCGGGACCGTCCCCCACTGCCCCGCCCGGCCGGACCGTGAGCGCACCGCTGGGAGGTACGTACATGACAGGGACGACCTATGCCGGCAACGTGAGGCCGGCGGACGTCCCACGGCAGCACAACCGGCCCGCGAACCGCTGGACCGTTCTCGTCGTCCTCTGTATCAGTCTGCTGCTCGTCGCCCTTGACGCGACGGTGCTGCACGTCGCCGTTCCGGCCGTCACCGAGGACCTGCGCCCCGGCGCGATAGAGCTGCTGTGGATCGTCGACGTCTATCCGCTGGTCGCGGCCTCCCTGCTGATCCTCTTCGGCACCCTCGGCGACCGCGTCGGCCGTCGCCGCATCCTGCTGCTGGGCTACGGGCTGTTCGCCGTCGCCTCCGGGATCGCCGCCTTCGCCCCCGACGCGCACCTGCTCATCGCGGCCCGCGCCCTGCTCGGCGTCGGCGGCGCGATGATCATGCCGGCCACGCTGTCGATCCTGCGCCAGGTCTTCCCCGACCGCCGTGAGCGCGCCGTCGCGATCGGCGTGTGGAGCGCGGTCGCCGCCGTCGGCGCGGCCGTCGGGCCCGTACTCGGCGGCTTCCTCGTCGAGCACTTCTGGTGGGGCTCGGTCTTCCTCATCAACATCCCCGTGCTCGCCGTCATCGTGCCCGTCGCCCGCTGGCTGCTCCCCGAGTCCCGGGGCAGCCGCAACGGCCCCTGGGACGTGCTCGGCGCGATGATGGCCGCCTGCGGGGTGCTCGGCGCGGTCCTGGGCGTCAAGCGGCTCGGCGGCGGTGAGGGGCTCCTGCACGCCGGCACGTTGGCGCCGCTGCTGGTGGGCGTCGCGCTGCTGGTCCTCTTCGTACGGCGGCAACGCAGCCGCGAGTACCCGCTGATCGACATGGCGATGTTCTCCCGCCCTGCCTTCAGCACCTCGGTGGGCTGCATCGTGCTCGCCATGCTCGCGCTGGTCGGCCTGGAACTCATCGCCGTCCAGTACCTGCAACTCGTCCTCGGCCTCAGCCCGCTGGCGACCGGACTGCGGCTGCTGCCGCTGACCTTCGCCGCCATGGCCGCGGGCCTGCTCGGCTCGCGGCTGCTGCACCGCTTCGGCCCCCGCGCCACGGTCAGCTTCGGCTTCGCCCTCACCGCGCCGGCCGTCCTCGGCCTGACCCTGATGGGCCAGCACGACCGGCCCTGGCTGCTCACCACGGGCTTCGTCATGCTGGGCTTCGGCCTGGAGACCACCCTGTTCGGGGCGTACGAGTCCATGCTGAGCGAGGCCCCGGCCGCCCAGGCCGGCGGTGCCGCCGCCATCGGCGAGACCTCGTTCCAGCTCGGCGCCGGCATCGGCATCGCGCTGCTCGGCAGCGTCATGAACGCCACCTACGGGCCCGGCGTCGCCCGCGTGCCCGGCGTCCCGGCGGCCGCCTCCGCCGACGCCGGCAAGTCACTCGGCGAGGCCTACGAGGTCTCCGACCGGCTCGGCGGCTCCGCCGGCGCCGCCCTGCGGCACGCCGCCCGGCACTCGTTCGTGCACGGTCTCCACATCACCCTGCTGGTCAGCACCGGACTGCTGGTGCTGGGCGCGCTGGCCGCGCTGCGGCTGCCCCGGGTGATGGACTGCGGCCCCGTCCAGCCCCCGGCCGCCACCTCCGCCCAGGCCTGCACCTCCGCCCCGGCCGCCACCTCCGCGCAGGCAGCCGCCGCCGACATACCCGCCCAGGTCCCCGTGGGGCTTTACGCGGAGAAGGTGCGCACGTAGCTTCTGGCCATGTCCGCATTTGATCCGCACGATCCGCTCGGCCTCGACGACCTCCTGACCGAGGAGGACCTCGCCGTCCGCGACACCGTACGGCGCTGGGCCGCCGACCGTGTCCTGCCGTATGTCGCCGACTGGTACGAGCGCGGTGAACTCCCCGCCATCCGCGAACTCGCCCGCGAGCTGGGCTCCATCGGTGCCCTCGGGATGTCCCTGACCGGCTACGGCTGCGCCGGCGCGAGCGCCGTGCAGTACGGCCTGGCCTGCCTGGAGCTGGAAGCCGCCGACTCGGGGATCCGGTCGCTGGTCTCCGTACAGGGCTCGCTGGCCATGTACGCCATCCACCGCTTCGGCTCGGAGGAACAGCGCGAGACCTGGCTGCCCCGGATGGCCTCGGGCGAGGTCATCGGCTGCTTCGGGCTGACCGAGCCCGACCACGGCTCCGATCCGTCCGGGATGCGGACGTACGCCAAGCGCGACGGTGACGACTGGGTGCTCAACGGCCGCAAGATGTGGATCACCAACGGCTCCGTGGCCGGCGTCGCCGTCGTCTGGGCGCGCACCGACGACGGTATCCGCGGCTTTGCCGTCCCGACGGACACCCCCGGCTTCTCGGCGCCCGAGATCAAGCACAAGTGGTCTCTGCGGGCCTCGGTGACCAGCGAACTCGTCCTGGACGACGTCCGGCTCCCGGCCGGGGCCGTCCTGCCGGAGGTGACCGGGCTCAAGGGCCCGCTGAGCTGTCTCAGCCACGCCCGGTACGGCATCGTCTGGGGCTCGATGGGCGCCGCCCGCAGCTCCTTCGACGCGGCGCTGGAGTACTCCCGGACCCGCGAGCAGTTCGGCCGGCCGATCGGCGGCTTCCAGCTCACCCAGGCCAAGCTGGCCGACATGGCCGTCGAACTCCACAAGGGTGTGCTGCTCGCCCACCACCTCGGACGCCGTATGGACGCCGGCCGGCTCCGTCCCGAGCAGATCAGCTTCGGCAAGCTCAACAACGTGCGCGAGGCGATCGAGATCTGCCGCACCGCGCGGACGATTCTGGGGGCGAACGGCATCTCGCTGGCGTATCCGGTGATGCGGCACGCCACGAACCTGGAGTCGGTGCTCACCTACGAGGGCACGGTGGAGATGCACCAGCTCGTTCTCGGCAAGGCGCTGACCGGCCTGGACGCCTTCCGCTGACCATCCACCACCGGGCCGGGGGATGCGGGTCCCCGGTCCGGTGGCGGTGTCAGCTCTGGTTGAAGAAGCCGTCGCCGCCGGGCTTGTGGTCGGCGTTGACGACGCTGTAGTCGGAGGGGGTGAGCAGGAAGACCCGGGTGGCCACGCGCTCGATGTCGCCGCGCAGACCGAAGGTCAGACCGGCGGCGAAGTCGACGACGCGCTTGGCGTCGTCGGGTTCCATGCCGGTGAGGTTGACGATGACGGGAACGCCGTCACGGAAGAGCTCACCGATGCCGCGGGCGTCCCGGAAACTGTCCGGGGTGACCGTGGCGATCCGTCGGCCCTGTTCGGTGGCGGACTCGCCCGCCACCCGGATCCGCGGGTCCGTGACCCAGGAATCACTCTGACCGGCGCCCTCGTTGTACTCGGCGTAGTCCTCGTCGTAGTAGTTCTCGCCGCCGTTGTCGTCGACGAGGCCCAGCCAGGCACTCGCCTTTCGAACCGAACCCATTGGACGCCTCCTCTCACCCGCGGTCTGTGCTGTCCGCAACACTATGGTCGTCCATGATGCGGATGTTGCGCCAAGGGGATAGCCCCCGCATCGGGGATTCGTGACAGAGCTGGTGCAGAAAATAGTGCCGGAGAGTCAAGCGCCCCTAGGAACAGTGTGGCTGATGACACGTCGGAATGATCGCGGGAGCGCTGCCCCTCGGGAGGGTGACGCGGCGCGGCCGTCCGGCCGTATGCCGTTCGCTGTCCGATTGTCGTAATCATCGTCTGGACCTCGCAGGTAGCCGAACCCGCCGTTCCCGGCAGGTAGAACAAGCCGATGATCTGCCGACCGTGGCCCGGGAGCCTCGTCGGCCTCTCCGCAGAGGCACGTCTTCCCCCGAACGGCCAAAGCACGTCAGCGAACACCGACTCGGACGGGCCGGCTCGCAGCACGCAGCGAGGACCCGTCCAAGAGCCGCGGCAGGAACGCGGCCTGACCACCAATTATGTCGGTGGGGTCGGACAGTCCCGCCGGTCCGTCCGCGGACCGTCGCGCTCGGCGGCCCGCGGTCAGCGGCGTTCGCGTTCGTCCCCCGGAGCCGGGGCGACCAGGGAGCGCAGCAGTTCGGGGTCGGCCTGGCGGAGGCTGTCGAGCAGGGTGCGCCCGGGCGCGGGGGCGATCGGCACGGCCGACGGCACGACCAGGACCGGGCAGCCCGCGGCCTCCGCCGAGGCGACCCCGGTCGGGGTGTCCTCGACGGCGACGCAGTGCGCCGGGTCCGCGCCGAGCAGCCGCACCGCCTCCAGATAGGGATCGGGGGCGGGCTTGGTGCGTACGGTGTCGTCGGCCGAGACCGACACCGTGAAGTACTCCCGCCCCAGGGCGTCCAGGACCAGGTCGGCGACCCGCCGCGGGGACGCGGTGACCAGGGCGGTGGTCACCCCGGCGGCCAGCAGCGCGTCCAGCAGGGCCACCGCGCCCGGCCGGGGCGCCACATCCCGGGCGACCAACTCGGCGAAGCGGGAGTCCAGTTGCTCGGCGAGATCCGGCGGGGCGGCGCCGGGGGCGAGCCGGGCGAGGTGGGAGGCGGTGTGGCCGACGGAACGGCCGAGGACGTCGGGGATGTCGGCGTCGGTCAGATCCAGGCCGAGCCGGGCCGCCGCCTCGGCCGCCGCCTGCCACCACACCCCCTCGGTGTCCACCAGGGTTCCGTCCATGTCGAACAGCACGGCGTCCAGCCGTACGGGCTCAGCGCGCACGGTCGTCCACGAGCACCGGGCGGTCCGGCAGGCCGGCCGTGACGGCCGCCCCGGCCGGGAGCTCGGCGGCGCGGTGGCTGGGCACATCGGCCTTGAGGGTGGTGCCGTCGGGCATGGCGAGGGTCAGCCGGGTGACGGAACCGTGGAAGGCGGCGGTGACGATCCGGGCGTCGCCGTCCACCACGACCTCCAGGGCCTCGGGGCGGACCAGGACGTCGACGTCCGTGTCCGCCCGGGCCTCGCCGCGCAGCGGCAGCCGCCGGCCCAGCACCTCCACCGTGCCGTCGGTGCCGGTCCGGCCGGGGATCCGGTTCATGGTGCCGACGAACTCGGCGACGAACGCGGTCGCCGGGGTGTCGTACAGCTCGGCGGGCGGCGCGCACTGCTCCAGGCGGCCGCCGTGCATGACGGCGACCCGGTCGGCGGTCGACAGCGCCTCCTCCTGGTCGTGGGTGACGAACAGGGTGGTGATGCCCAGCTCCAGCTGGAGCCGCCGGATCTCCTCCCGCAGGGCGACCCGCACCTTGGCGTCCAGCGCCGACAGCGGCTCGTCCAGCAGCAGCACCCGGGGCTCCAGCGCCAGTGCCCGGGCCAGCGCGATGCGCTGCTGCTGCCCCCCGGACAGCTGGTGCGGGAAGCGGTCGCCGTGGTCGGGCAGCCCCACCAGTTCCAGCAGTTCGCCCGCCCGTCTGCGGCGCTCCGCGGCTCCCGTGCCGCGCATGCGCAGGCCGAAGGCGACGTTGTCGCAGGCGCTGAGGTGCGGGAAGAGGCTGTACGACTGGAAGACCATTCCGGCGTTGCGGCGGTGCGCCGGAACGCCGGTGATGTCCTCGCCGTCGACCAGCACCTGGCCGGCGTCGGGCTGTTCGAAGCCGGCCAGGATCCGCAGGGCGGTGGTCTTGCCGCAGCCGGACGGGCCGAGCAGGGCGAGGAGTTCACCGGAGGCGACGTCGAGGTCCAGGCCGTCGAGGGCGACGGTGCTGCCGAAGACACGGCGCAGGCCGCGGAATGCGAGGGTGGCGGTCACGAGGTCGTCTCCTGCTTGCCGGAGTTCTTACGGGGGTTACGTACTCGGAGTGTGCCGCCGCGACCGGCGGCGGCCAGGGCCAGCAGCAGTACCCAGGTCAGCACCAGGCTCAGCACCGACACCGCCACCGACATCTGCGCCTGGCTGCCGCCGATGCCCACGATCCACACCGCGAACGGCGTGAAGCCGAGGATCGCGGCGGCCGTGTACTCGCCGAGCACCAGGGCCAGGGTCAGGAACGCGGTGTTCAGCAGCGCCCCGCGCAGATTCGGCAGCACGACCCGTACCACCGCGCGGGCCGGGCTCGCCCCGCAGCTGCGGGCCGCCTCGACCAGGGTGGCCAGGTCCAGGGCGCGCAGCCCGGCGTCGAGGGTGCGGTAGGCGAGCGGCAGCGCCATCAGCACGTACACCAGGACCAGGACCACCGGGAAGGAGGGGTTCTGGATCTGCAGGATGGTCTCGTAGAGCGGGGTGCGGGCCAGCTTGGTCGGTCCCCAGCGCAGCACCGAGACGAAGCCGGCGGTCAGCGCCACGGCGGGCACCACCAGCGGCAGCGAGCACACGATCTCGACGAGGGCGTGCAGCCGGGGAGCCGCCAGCCGGGTCGCGATCATCGCCGGGACGAGCAGGAGCAGCAGTACGGCGATGGTGGCGACGGCCAGTTCGAGGGTGAGCCGCAGGCTGGACAGGAAGCCGTCGGCGCCCAGGATGCCGGTGTAGGCGCCGAGGGTGAGGCCCTGGCCGGGCACGTCGACGGTGAAGACGACGGAGGCGGCGAGCGGGCCCAGGAAGTACAGCCCGGCGACGAGGGCGACGACGCCGCGCCAGTATCCGGGCCGGGCGCTCCGGCGGGTGGTCAGCGCAGCCATCGGGCGCTCCTTCGCTGCAGCGGGACGTAGACCGCCATCACCACGCCCGCGATCAGGATCATGTCCAGGCTCAGCGCGAGGGCGACGTTGCCCTGCCCGACCAGGACGTTGCCGGACAGCGCGTCGGCGATCTGCAGGGTGATCAGCGGCACCGAACTGCCGACCATGGCGGCGGCGGTGGCGTAGGCGGCGAAGGCGCTGCCGAAGAGCAGTACGAAGCCGCCGAGCAGGGACGGCGCGAGGACCGGCAGCGCCACATGCCGCCAGTACTGGCCGCCGGTCGCGCCGCAGTTGCGGGCGGCCTCGCGCCACTGGACGCGCAGGCCCTCCAGGGCGGGGGTGATGGTGAGCACCATCAGCGGGATCAGGAAGTAGAGGTAGACCAGGGTGAGGCCGGAGAAGGTGTACAGGCTCCAGCCGTGCTCGCCCAGGTGGAGGAGCCGGGTCAGCTCGCCGGCGTTGCCGAGGGTGGCGACGAAGGCGAACGCCAGTGGTACGCCGCCGAAGTTGGCCAGCACACCGGAGGCGGCGAGTACGGCCTCGCGCAGCGCGCGGAAGCGGGAGGTGACCACCGCCTGGGCGAGCGGCAGCCCGAGGACGACACCGAGCAGCGCGGTGAGCGCGGAGAGCTTGACGCTGCCCAGCAGGGCGGTCAGATAGGCGCCGTGCACCGACAGCGTCATGTTGTCGCCGGTCCAACCGGCGCCTCCGGGGGCGTCGTCGGAGGTGGTGAAGGCGCCGATGGCGATGGCGAGGGCGGGCAGGCCGAAGGCGACGGCGACGAACAGCAGCAGGGGCAGGACGGCGAGCCAGCCGCCGGGAGTGCGGCGGTGCCTGCGGGACGGGGGCGCGAGGGCCGCCCCGCTTCCGCCGCCGAGGTCATCGGCGGCGGAAGCGGGGGACGGCGTCGCGGCGGAGGCCGTGGTCATGGTGTGGGTCCGCGCCTCAGCCGGCCACGGCCTTGGACCAGCCCTCGGTCACGACCTTCTTGGCCTTGTCCTGCTGGGCCTCGGTCGGGAACTTCGCGGTGCCGGAGACGGTCGGGAGCTTGGCGGCGGCGGTGGCGTCGAGCGTGCCGGCGGTCTTGAGGGCGTCCATCAGGACCGGCCGGGCGTAGCCCTTGAGCCACAGGTTCTGGCCCTCGGCGCTGTAGAGGTACTCCTGCCACAGGCGGGCGGCGGCCGGGTGCGGGGCGTCCTTGTTGATGCCCTGCGAGTAGTACTGGGCGAACAGGCCGTCGGAGGGCACCGAGACCTTCCAGTCGACGCCCTTGCTCCTGAACTCGTCGGCGTAGCCCGCGTTGAGGTAGTCCCAGTCGATGCTGATCGGCGTCTCGCCCTTCTCGACGGTCGCCGGGGTGGACTCCACCGGGTTGTAGTTGCCGTTCTTCTTCAGCTTGCCGAAGAAGTCCAGGCCGGGCTGGATGTCGTCCAGGGAGCCGCCGTTGGCGAGCGCGGCGGCGTAGACCCCGCCGAAGGCGGAGCCGGACTTGGTCGGGTTGCCGTTGAGGGCGACCTGGCCCTTGTACTGCGGCTTGAGCAGGTCGGCGAAGGTCGTGGGACAGGTCCTGACTCTCTTGGCGTCGCAGCCGATCGAGATGTAGCCGCCGTAGTCGTTGTACCAGCGGGCCTTGCTGTCCTTCTGGGCGGCCGGGATCTTGTCGTAGTCCGCGACCTCGTACGGGGCCAGCAGGCCCTGGCTCGCGGCGCTCAGCGCGAAGGTGCTGCCGAGGTCGACGACGTCCGGGGCACGGTCCTGGCCCTTGCGGGAGGTGATGGCGTTGAGCTCGTCCTGGCTGGACCCGGACGGGTTCTCGCTGACCACCTTGATCCCGTACTTCTTCTTGAACCCGGCTATGACGGCGCCGTAGTTGGCCCAGTCCGGCGGCAGGGCGATGACGTGCAGGGTGCCCTCCTTCTTCGCCGCTTCGACGAGGGCCCGGAGGCCGCCGGCGTCCGCGGCGGAGGTCGCCTTCGCGGCGCTGCTGGTGGTGCCCGCGGTGCTGGGCGCGGAGCCGCAGGCGGTGAGAGTGAGGGCGGCGGCGGTGAGCGCGGCGCCGAGGACGGCGACGCGGGCGGCGACGAGGGCGGGGGCGGGCGACGGGTGGGCCACGGGGGTCTCCTGTACGAGCGGAGGACGGCTGGGAGAGGAGTAACACCAAGTTGGCTGTACAACTTAGGGACAGTACGACGGAGCATGGTGTCGCGGAAGTTAACAAAACGGGTTGGCCCGGGGTCGTCCACAGAAAAGATCCGGCCATGGGGCGACCGGGTAGGGTCGACGGCGCAGATGACCAGCAGAAAGGCGGGTGGAGTGGGAGTGGACGGCACCGGGCGGCCGGAAACGCCGCAGTCACCGCAGTCACCACAGTCACCGCAGCCGCAGCCGCCGTCGCCGTCGCCGCAGAGCCTGTACCGCAGGGTCGCGGCCGACCTCCGGGAGTCGATAGCGGCCGGAGCCTACGGATCGGGCGCCCGGCTGCCCGCCGAGGGAGCGATCGCCGCGCAGTACGGGGTCTCCCGGGGCACCGTCCGCCAGGCCCTCGCCCTGCTGCGCGCCGACGGCCTGGTCACCTCCCGCCGGGGCACCCGCCGGGTCGTTCTCGGGGCCGCCCGGGTGCAGAGCTTCGCCGAGCTGACCAGCTTCGCCCGCTGGGCCCGTTCCATCGGCGAGTCACCGGGCGGGCGCACCGTCTCCGTCGTACGGGAGCCCGGCGGGCCCCTGGAACGCGAGCAACTGCGCCTGGACGGCGGCGCGTACGTCTACCGGGTGCTGCGGCTGCGCACCCTGTCCGGGCGCCCGGTGATGGTCGAGCGCGCCGTGTACCCCGAATGGGTGGGGGAGCTGGTCGAACGCTTCGACCCCGATGCCGACTCGCACAGCGCGCTGCTGGAGGCCGAGGGCGTGCTCTTCACCGACGCCGACCACACCATCGATCTGGCCCCGGCCGACGCGGACGACGCCCGGCTGCTCGCCTGCGGGCTCGGCGACGCCCTGCTGCGCGAACGCCGGCGCTCGACGGACCCGGCCGGCCGGCCGGTGGAATGGTCGGACGACCGCTATCTGCCGGGGACGGTCGCCTTCACGGTGCACAACTCGACGGCGTCCACGGCACTTTCGCGGCGCACGTCGCAATAGGTCGTACGGGCGTACGGGTCGTACAGGTCGTACTGAGGGAGGGAGGGGTGGTACGTGTGTGAGGCAGGCGAGGCGGAGGAAGCCGTCAGCCGGCCCGGCGCGCGAAGGGCGCGGGGCGGCTATCGAGTCAGCGACAACACGACGACGACCACACTCGACCGAAGTCGATGTGGTCGCGGGTGACCAGCTGACAGGTACGCATGGCGACAGTGGAACAGCACGGACGCGCCCACGTCAACCACGTGAGACGGCAGGCTCAGCATGCGGACATGCTTGACAGCGGCCGATGTTCCGGGCTTAGCCTCATGGCAGGTCGCCACGGTGGCCCGCCGTGTTGAGGGACGCGGCTGTGTGCAGACAGGACCCGTGAACTTCCGCGTATCCACGGAGCCTCCGCATGTCCGCATCCCTGTCCGCCGCCGCGCTTTCCGCCGCGTCACCTCCTTCTTCTCGCTCTTCCGCGTCGTCCTCCCCGTCGTCGGCACCCTCGCTGGTGATCGTCGGCGCCGGCCCGCGCGGCACCGGTCTGCTGGAACGGATCGCCGCCAACGCCGCCGGGCTGTACGCCGGGGGCCGGCTGGACATCCATCTCGTGGACCCGTTCCCGCCGGGCGGCGGCCGGGTCTGGCGCGACGACCAGTCACCGCTGCTGTGGATGAACTCGATGGCCGAGGACGTCACGATGTTCACCGACGTGTCGGTGGAGGCCGAGGGGCCCATCCTGCCCGGCCCCTCGCTCGCCCAGTGGGCGGAGGGGATCAGGCGCGGGGAGTTCGCCGTGACCGGGCTCGACGGGCGACTGGAGGCCGAGGCCCGGGCCCTGACGGCGCAGAGCTTCGCGAGCCGGCGGCTGCAGAGCGCCTATCTGCGCTGGGTCCACGAGCGGACCACGGCCGCGCTGCCGCCCGGCATCACCGTGCGTCCGCATCCCCGGCGGGCGGTCCGGTTGACCGGGACCCGGGACGGCCGGCAGAGCGTGTGGCTGGAGGGGCGGCCGGAGCCGGTGACCGCGGACCTGGTGGTCCTGGCCCTGGGGCACCTGGACGCGGAGCCCGACGAGGAACAGCGAAGGCTCACGGAGTTCGCCGCCGAGCACCGACTGGTCCACCTGCCGCCGGAGTTCACCGCCGACAGCGACCTGTCGGTACTGGCGCCCGGCGAGCCGGTGATCGTCCGAGGCTTCGGACTGGCCTTCGTCGACCTGATGGTGCTGGTGACCGAGGGCCGAGGCGGGCACTACGACGAGGACGCCACCGGCGAGCCGGTCTACCGCCCGTCGGGCCGGGAGCCCGTGCTGTACGTGGGCTCACGGCGCGGAGTGCCCTACCACTCCAAGATCGGCTACGGGTGGCGCGGTGAACGCCCGCCGCTGCCCAGGTACTTCGGCCCCCCGCAGGTCGACGAGCTGCTGGCCCGGCCCGGACGGCCGGACTTCCGGCGGGACGTCTGGCCGCTGGTCGCCAAGGAACTGGGCTTCGCGCACTACCACCAGCTGTTCGCCGCCCATCCGGGACGTACGGCCCTGAGCTGGGCGGAGTTCGACGCCCGCTACGCCGCGGCCGGCCCCGGCAGCCCCGAACTGGCGGAGCTGGTCGCCGAGGCGGTACCGGACCCCGCCGACCGGCTGGATCTGACGGCCCTGGACCGGCCGCTGGCGGGGGTCCGCTTCACCGGCCCGGAGCAGTTGCAGGACGGCGTACGCGACCACATCAGGGCGGACCTCGCCCGAAGTCATGACCCGGCGCACAGCCCTGACCTGGCGGTGTTCCTCGGACTGCTGTCGGTGTACGGGCAGATGCTGCGGCTCGGCGATGTCGGGGAGTGGTGGCACGGCTTCTTCAGTTCGGTCGCCTCCGGCCCGCCCGGGCCCCGGCTGCGCCAGCTGCTCGCCCTGTCCCGGGCCGGGCTGGTGCGCTTCCTGGGACCGGACACCGTCGTCACGACGGACCCGGCGCGCGGAGTCTTCCGGGCGGACAGCCCGAGCGTGCCCGGCGCATCCGTGGAGGCGAAGGCCCTGGTGGAGGCCAGGCTGCCGGGACCGACCGTCCACCGTACGCGCGACCCGCTGCTGCGCTCGCTGCACGAGCGGCCCGGCGTGCCCGGCGGGGACAGCGGGCCCGGCGCGGGCAGCGGGGACGGGGCGGGCGTGAGCTCGACCGAGGCGGGCCTGCTGGCCGTCACCGCCGACGACGGCCGGATCATCGACCGCTCCGGCCGCCCGCACCCGCGCCGCTTCGCGCTCGGCCCGCACACCGACGCCCGTTCGGCGGGCGCCTTCACCCGCCCGGGCACCAACGGCCCGGCCTTCCGGCAGAACGACGCGACCGCCCGCGCCCTGCTGACCTTCCTCGGCGCCCTCTCCTCCTGTACGGACGCGCGGCTCAGCGCGTAACCGCCCGGCCGAGTCCGGCCCGCCCGGCCGGGCCGCCCGGCCCGGCCGCGCCCGACTGAGCACTTCCTTCCGTCTTCCGTCATCCCCCTCCCCTTTTGAGGTACCCCCATGTCGCTGACCAGTGATCCGCCCATCGGCAAGGCCCCACCCGCGGGCTCGGCCCCCGAGGACTACTCCGCCCTGAAAGTGGTGCCGACCCGGCATCCGGTGCGCTGGGCCGCGACCTTCGTCGTCGCCGTCCTGCTCGCCCAGTTCGTCCACGGCCTGGTCACCAACCCGGCCTGGGACTGGGAGACCTTCGGGCTCTACTTCTCCTCCGGGACGATCATCACCGCGCTGGGGGTGACCCTGGAACTGACCGTCTACGGCACGGTGATCGGCTTCGTGCTGGGCGTCGTACTGGCCTTCATGCGGCTGTCGAAGAGCCCGCTGCTGAAGGCGGTGGCCTTCGGCTACGTATGGGCGTTCCGCTCCATCCCGCTGATCGTCCAGGTCATCTTCTGGTTCAACCTCACCGTGCTGTACGAGCGGTTGAGCGTCGGCGTCCCCTTCGGGCCCGGCTTCCTCAGCTTCCGCACCCTGGACCTCGGGCCGCTGGGCGCCGCGGTGCTGGGGCTCTCGCTGCACCAGGCCGCGTACTTCGCGGAGATCGTGCGCGGCGGTGTGCTGTCGGTGGAGGGCGGCCAGCTGGAGGCGGCGGCCGCGCTCGGGATCCCCCGGCTGCGGCAGCTGCGGCGGATCGTGCTGCCGCAGGCGATGCGCTCGATCCTGCCCAGCGCCGCGAACGAGGTGATCTCGCTGTTCAAGGGGACCTCGATCGTCTCCGTCGTCGCGATCGGCGAGCTCTTCTACCAGGTCCAGGTGATCTACGGACGCAACGGGCGGGTCGTCCCGCTGCTGTTGGTGGCGACCTTCTGGTACATCGTCCTGACCTCGGTGCTGTCGGTCGCCCAGTACTACGTGGAACGCCACTTCGCGCGGGGAGTCCGGACATGAGCACGATCATCGACATCAGGGGCGTCCACAAGAGCTTCGGTTCGCTCGACGTCCTGCGGGGCGTGGACCTGCGGGTCGAGGCCGGTTCCGTCACCGTGATCCTGGGGCCCTCCGGCTCGGGCAAGTCCACGCTGCTGCGGACCATCAACCACCTGGAGAAGGTGGACCGGGGCTGGATCAGCGTCGACGGCCGGCTGGTGGGCTACCGCCGTTCCGGCGACAAGCTGTACGAGCTCAAGGAGCGCGAGGTCCTCAGGCAGCGCACCGGGATCGGTTTCGTCTTCCAGAACTTCAACCTCTTCCCGCACCTGACCGTGCTGGAGAACGTCGTGGAGGCCCCGGTCTCCGCGCTGAAGCGGCCGCGCAGGGAGGTGACCGAACTGGCGCTGGCGCTCCTGGACCGGGTCGGCCTCTCCGACAAGGCCGGCGAGTACCCGCGCCGGCTCTCCGGCGGCCAGCAGCAGCGGGTCGCCATCGCGCGGGCGCTGGCGCTGGAGCCGAAGGTGCTGCTCTTCGACGAGCCGACCTCGGCCCTCGACCCGGAGCTGGTGGGGGAGGTCCTCGACGTCATCAAGGACCTGGCCCACGGCGGCACCACCCTGATCGTCGTCACCCATGAGATCGGGTTCGCCCGGGAGGTGGCGGACACCGTCGTCTTCATGGACGGCGGCCGGATCGTCGAACAGGGCGCGCCCGGCGAGGTCTTCGACACCCCGCGTCACGACCGCACCAAGGCGTTTCTCTCCAAGGTCCTGTGACCTCTCTCCGGCGTCTCCCGATTTCCCGGCACCGGCAACACAACACAACACAACACAACACAACAAACACAACGCCCGCAAAGCACCCAGGAGTACCCACGTGAAGCTCAACGCCACCGCCCTCGTCCCGGCCGTCGCCCTGCTCGCCCTCACCGCCTGCGGCGGGAACACCGACGCGGCCGACCAGAAGGCGGCGAACACCACGGTCAAGGGCACCAAAATCAACCTCGGCCCGGACCAGCACCGGATCAGAGGCACCAAGGACGCCGCCATAGCCGCCGAAGTGCCGTCGAAGATCAGCGGCACCGGCACGCTCGTCATCGGGGGCACCGCCGGCACCGCCCCGCCGCTGGGCTTCTACGCCACCGACGACAAGACCCCGATCGGCATCGAGTACGACCTCGCGACGCTGGTCGCGGACACCCTCGGCCTCAAGCCGAAGTTCAACGTCACGTCCTGGGAGAACCTCTTCATCGGCCTGGACAGCGGCAAGAACGACGTCGCTCTCGCCAACGTCACCGTGACCGAGGAGCGCAAGGAGAAGTACGACTTCGCCACCTACCGGCTCGACAACCTCGCCTTCGAGGCCAGGAGCAGCGCCGACTGGAAGGTCACCGGCCCCAAGGACGTCGCGGGCCGCACCATCGGCGTCAGCTCCGGCACCAACCAGGAGAAGATCCTCGTGGAGTGGAGCAAGCAGGACGAGAAGGACGGCCTCAAGCCGGTCGACATCAAGTACTACAACAAGGCCTCCGACTACTACCTCGCCCTCGACTCCGGGCGGATCGACGCCTATCTCGGCCCGAACCCGACCTCCGCGTACCACGTCGCCGTCACCGGCAAGACAAAGATCGTCGGCACCTACTCGGGCGGCGGCAAGACCGTCCAGGGCAAGATCGCCGCGATCACCAAGAAGGACAACGGCCTGGTCAAGGCGTTGAACGACGCCCTGAACAAGGTCATCAAGGACGGTTCCTACGCCAAGGTCCTCAAGCGCTGGGGTCTGTCCAACGAGGCGGTCACCACGTCCGAGCTCAACCCGCAGGGCCTGCCCAAGACCAGCAGCTGACCCGGAGGCACCCACCCCATGCCCGCACCGACCCGCCCCCTGCACCTGGCCGTCGCCATCGACGGCCGGGTGCAGGGTGGCACCGAGCACCGCACGGCCTCCGCCTACGCCGAGTCCGTGCGGCTCGCCGAACGCGGCGTGCTGGACTTCGTCACCCTCGGCGATTCCCCCGCGCCCCCGGGGGACGGCGCCGGCCGCCTCGACGCGCCGGGCGTACTGGCCCGCATCGCCCCGCTGACCGACCGGATCGGCCTGGTGCCGACCGTCACGACCACGAACGCCGAGCCGTTCCGGGTCGCGGCCGCCGTCGCCGCCCTCGACCGGGTGAGCGGCGGCCGGGCCGGCTGGACGGTGGAGGTGTCCACCACCGGAGCCGGGTCCCGGACCGGGTCCCGGACCGGGTCCCGGACCGGGCCCCGCGACGGGCCCCGTGATGCCGGGCGCCGTCCCGCCGCCCCGGCCGAGGAGCTGTGGCGGGAGGCGGGCGAGGTCGCCGAGGCCGTCGCCCGGCTGTGGGACAACTGGGCGGACGGCTCCGGCGGCTCCGGCGCCGTTCCCCGGCCCCCGCAGGGCCACCCGGTCACCGCGGTGCGCGCCTCGACACCGCAGGCCTGCCGGGCGGCCGCCCGGTACGCCGACATCGCCTGGGTCCGCGCCACCGACCGGGCCTCGGCCGCCGCCGCCCGCGACGGGCTGCGGGCCTCCGCGGCCGCCGCCGGCCGTGACCCGGACACCCTGACCGTGCTGGCGGAGCTGACCGCCGACCTGGGCGGCGCCGAGTCCGGAGAGGCGCGCCCGGACCGTTCGGCCCGGTACACCGGCGGTCCGGTCGGGCTGGCCGAACTGATCGCCGACTGGCACGGATCGGGCGCCGTCGACGGCTTCCACATCCGCCCCGCCGAACCGCTCCGTGACCTGGAACGCCTGGTGAACGGAACCGTGGCGCTGCTCCAGCACCGCGGCCGGTTCCGCGGCTTCTACCCCGGTACGACGCTGCGTGAGCATCTGGGCCGGCCCCGCCCGGCCCACCGGTCGTTCCGACAGGAGTACGAGGGCCAGACGCCCCGTCACCGTCCCGGTCCGGCACAACCCGTGTGGAAGGCTTGAACACCATGAGTACTGATGCAGAACAGGCACAGCAGGAGTGGAAGGCCTGGCGCGAGCAGCGCGCCGAGGCGGTTTCCGCGCCGTACGGGCCGCTGGCCCTGACCGGCACCTTCTGGCTGGTCGACGCGGTGGACGGACGCATCGAGGGGGTGCCGGGCCACTGGGCCGAGGCCCCGGACGGCGACGCGGTCACCCTCACCACGGACACGGGGGAGCGGGTCGAGCTGCACCCGGACCAGGAGTACCGGCCGGAGGGCGACGACCGCAGGCTCGTGGTGATCCGCCGCGAGGGCCTGTGGGCGGTACGGATCTGGGACCCGGCGGCGCCCACCCGGCAGGCCTTCGCCGGGATCGAGGCCTTCGCGTACGACGAGCGCTGGGTGGTGCCGGCCGTCTTCCGCCGGTACGACACCACCCGCACCATCCAGGTGCCCAACGCCGACGGCGTACAGCGCGGGCTGGGCGTCGGCGGCGAGCTGTCCTTCACCGTCGGCGGCGCCGCGCACACGCTCACCGTGGCCGTCGAGTCCGACGGCGGGCTGTGGGGGGTGATCGCCGACGCGACCAGCGGTAAGGGCAGTTACCGCTTCCGGTTCATCCGGCCCGGGGTGCCGGAGGCCGACGGCTCGGTGGTGCTGGACCTCAACCGGGCCCTGCTGCCGCCCTGCGCCTTCTCCGACGGGTTCATCTGCCCGTTCCCGCCGCCGGGCAACACCCTGCCGTTCGCCGTCGAGGCGGGTGAGCGGCAGATCAGCACACTCTGACGCACCGTCAGCTGGCAGTGCCTCCGGGGATTCCGCTTTCCCCGCGGGCGCTGCCTGCTGACGGCGATGCGGCACCTTACGGCGGGTTACGGGAGTTTGCGAGGCCGAAAGCCGCCCTTGTGCCCCTGTGGGGCGTTCTGGATACTCCGCCCCAGCGCCCGGCCACCATGTGCGAGCGGCAACGGACGGACCCCGCCGCGCCGTTCCCGGCGGGTGTTTTCCGGCGGCCGGGCGCGGCGCCCTCTTGTGCGGGTGGAGCGGGCTCGCGATACTCCCGGGAGTGCTTGTCAGGGACATGACCTATGAGGCAAGTCTCTGCCTGCGCCTCACGGACCCGCACCCAAGGGACCTCTCCACCCCCACAGGAGGAAACAAGTGAGGATCACGCGCACCATCCCCCATACCGGTGTCGCGGCGAAAGCGCGGCTGATCGCCGTCGCCGCCACCGGCCTGCTGGCCGCCACCGCACTGGCCGCCCCCACCGCCGCCCAGGCCGCCCCCACGGTCAAGGCACGGGCGCAGTTCGCGGCCGACGTCACCACCTCGCTCGGCTCGGCGGCCACCGCCGGTTCGTACTACGACAGCACGTCCAAGTCCTTCGTCGTCAACATCACCGACGCCGCCGACGCCTCGGCCGTACGCGCCTCCGGCGCCGTCCCGAAGGTCGTCAAGTACAGCACCGCACACCTCAACAAGGCGGGGGCCGCCATGAAGGCCGCCGACATCGGCGGCACCTCCTGGGCCATCCACCCCACGACGGACCAGCTCGTCGTCACCGCCGACGCCTCGGTCAGCAAGGCCGAACTGGCCACGCTGAAGAAGGCCACCGCGTCCTACGGCAGCGCGGTCGTCGTCAAGCGCACCTCCGGCACCTTCAACAAGCTGATCACCGGTGGCGGCGCGATCTACGGTGGCGCGTACCGCTGCTCACTGGGATTCAACGTGGTCAGCGGAAGTACGTACTACTTCCTGACGGCCGGGCACTGCGGTGAGGTGGCGTCGACCTGGTACAGCAACTCGGGTCACACCACCACGCTGGGCACCAACGTCAGCTACAGCTTCCCGACCAACGACTACGCGCTGGTCAAGTACACCAACACCTCGGTCACCAAGACCGGCGGCGCCGGCAGCACCGACATCACCAGCTCGGCAGCCGCCTACGTCGGTGAGTCCGTGCTGCGCAGCGGCTCCACCACCGGCATCCACTCCGGCAAGGTCACCGCGCTCAACGCGACCGTCAACTACGGCAGCGGCGACATCGTCTACCAGATGATCGACACCACCGTCTGCGCGGAGGGCGGCGACTCCGGTGGCCCGCTCTACACCTCCGGTGGCATCGCGCTCGGCCTCACCTCCGGCGGCAGCGGTGACTGCACCTCCGGCGGCGAGACCTTCTTCCAGCCCGTCACCGAGGCGCTCAGCTACTACGGCGTGAGCGTCTTCTAGACCGATCGGCCACGCCCCCGGTTCCCACCCCCGGTCTTCGTCTCTCCGGCGGGTGGGGGCCGGGGGCCCGCCGTTCAGCGGTCATCGCGGTCAGTAGCTGTCCGCGAGCGATGCCAGACTTGGCCCATGCTGGAGACCTCGGCCCGTCTGCTGCGGCTGCTCTCCCTCCTCCAGTCCCGCCGTGACTGGACCGGCCCCGGGCTGGCGGAGCGGCTCGACGTGACCACCCGGACCGTACGACGCGACGTGGAGCGGCTGCGCACCCTCGGCTACCCGGTGCACGCCACCCCCGGCACGGCGGGCGGCTACCGGCTGGGCGCCGGCGCGGCACTGCCGCCGCTGCTGCTCGACGACGAGGAGGCGATAGCCGTCGCGCTGTGCCTGCGCACCGGCACCGACGGCAGCGTGGAGGGGACAGCCGAGACCTCGCTGCGCGCGCTGGCCAAGCTGGAGCAGGTGCTGCCCTCCCGGCTGCGCCACCGCGTCCAGGCCATGCAGGCCGTCGCCGTCTCCGGGCGCACCGCCCCGGCCGCCGTCGGCCAGGCCGTCCTCACCGTCATCGGCGCCGCCTGCCGCGACCGCGAACGGCTGCGCTTCGACTACCTCGACCACGGCGGCACCTCCAGCCGCCGCACCGTCGAGCCCTACCGCCTGGTCCACCACGCCGGCCGCTGGTACCTGCTCGCCTGGGACACCGACCGCGCCGACTGGCGCACCTTCCGCGTCGACCGCATGGACCCCAAGTCCCCGGCCGGCCCCCGCTTCGCCCTGCGCGAGCCGCCCATGGACGCCGCCGCCCACGTCGCACGCGGCGTCACCTCACGCGCGTACCGCTACCAGGCGGTGGCCACGCTGCGCACCGCCGCCGAGAACGTCGCGCAGTACACCTCCTCCGGTTTCGCCACCGTCGAGGCCGTCGACGACGGCACCTGCGTGCTGCGCACCGGCGCCGAGTCGCTGGACGCACTCGCGGTCTTCATCGGCATGCTGGGCGTGGACTTCGAGGTCCATCAGCCCCCCGAGCTCCGTGATCAGCCGCGGGTGGTCGCCGCCCGGCTGTCCAGGGCGGCGGAAGGGCTGCCGCGGAGCTGAACGGCCGGCCGAGGTGCGCCCGGCCGCCCCCGCGCAGGCCTGCCCGAGCCGCGCCCCGAGAGGTACCGTGGAATCACCGCTCCCGTGGTGTTCCCCCCGGGGGCACGGACTCGCGATGCCGCGCCCGGCGCGGACGGCAGGGGGCCGTGATGGTCGTGGAGTTGGTGGCAGCCGTGCTGTCCGCCGGCGCGGTCTACGCGCTCGCCGGCATGCGGGTTGTGCAGCAGTTCGAGCGGGGTGTGGTCTTCCGGCTGGGGAAGCTGAGGGCCGAGGTCCGCGCACCGGGCTTTACCATGATCATTCCGGGTGTCGACCGGCTCCGTAAGGTCAACCTGCAGATCGTGACGATGCCGGTGCCCGGTCAGGACGGCATCACCCGGGACAACGTCACGGTCAAGGTCGACGCCGTCGTCTACTTCAAGGTCGTCAACGCGGCGGACGCGGTCATCAACGTCGAGGACTACCGCTTCGCCGTCTCCCAGATGGCCCAGACCTCGCTGCGCTCGATCATCGGCAAGAGCGATCTGGACGATCTGCTCTCCAACCGCGAGAAGCTCAACCAGGGCCTGGAGCTGATGATCGACAGCCCGGCCATCGGATGGGGCGTGCAGATCGACCGGGTCGAGATCAAGGACGTCTCCCTCCCGGAGACCATGAAGCGGTCGATGGCCCGGCAGGCCGAGGCCGACCGTGAGCGCCGCGCCCGTGTCATCAACGCCGACGCGGAGCTGCAGGCGTCGAAGAAGCTCGCCGAAGCGGCGGGCGTGATGTCGGAGCAGCCCGCCGCGCTCCAGCTCCGCCTTCTCCAGACGGTCGTCGCCGTCGCCGCCGAGAAGAACTCGACCCTCGTCCTGCCCTTTCCCGTCGAGCTGCTGCGCTTCCTCGAACGCGCCTCGCCGGCGACCGCGCCGTCCGCGGCACCTCCCGCCGAGCCCGCTGCCCCGGCTGTCCCGTCGGCTCCCGCTGTTCCGTCCGCCCCGGCCGCCCCGGCTGTCCCGTCGGCTCCGGCCGCCGTCCGTCCGCCCGCCGTGGAGTCCGACGGAGAACAACGGCCCGAGCTGACCGAGTAGCGGCCCGCCCTCAGCCGACCCTCGGCCGAGCCCTCGGCTGGCCCTCAGCCGGCCGGCTGCCACAGGTACGGAGTCGTCGTCGTGACCGCGACCAGGCCCAGCCGGTTCAGGACCGGCCGGCTGTCCTCGCTCGCGTCCACCTGGAGCAGGCGGTGACCGCGCCGCGCCGCGAGCCCGGCCCGGTGGGTGACGATCGCCCGGTAGATGCCGCGGCCCCGCCAGGCGGCGAGCGTCGAACCGCCCCACAGGGACGCGAAGTCGGTGCCCTCGTGGAAACGGATCCACGCGGCGCACACCATCTCGGGAGGCGCCCCCGGCGACCGTGCCTCCGCCACCACGATCACGCAGGGGTCGCCCGGTCCGGCCAGCTCGGACTCCAGCGCGTCCGCCAGCCATGAGCGGTCCTCGCCCCACACGGCGGCCTCCATCTCCGCCAGCCGGTCGAGATCCGCCCGTGAGGTGATCTCGCGCAGCCGTACGCCCTCCGGCAGCACGGGCGGTGCCCCGGCGAGGGTGTCCACCGGCCCGGCCATCACCGTCTCCGGCTCGTCCGGGACGAAGCCGGCGGCGGTGAGCCGCCGCGGCAGGTCGGCCGGCAGGTCGTGGCCGTGGTGCTTCCACTCCACCGGCCGGCCGAGTGCGGCGAAGTGGTCCCGCTGCTCCGCGATGAGCGCGTCCAGCGCGGGGCCGTCGAGCCCGCCGAGGTCCCGGTACCCGATGAAGCCGGGCCCCGCCGGGAACTCCTGCCGGAGGAGGGGCCCGACGCGTTCCGCGCCGGGGACGAGCCGGGCCCGGATCTGGTCGTCGTACGCGGCGCGGTACTCCAGCGCCTGCGGTGTGAGTGCGGTGAGGTCTGTCATCGCGCGGCAGTCCATCACGGACGGGCGGCGCGGAGCCAGCGGATTGTACGCCGGTGGTGGCAAAAGCGGAACAGGGCCTTGCACTTGTCGTCCGATGGTGGGAATACTCATCGGCATTGCTTGGCGTGGACACGACTTTTTTCTGGTTTTGTGCGATTTGCCGGGCAATGTTTCGCCCAACCTTCGCCCCACAGGAGGTCATGAGTTGAGTCATCGACGAATACCCAAGCGGAAGGCGATCCTGGCCGGAGCCGGTGCCGCCGCCCTCGCGGCAGCGGCCGTCGTGCTGCCGAACGCCATGGCCTCGGAGACCGACACCACTCCGAAGACCCTCTCCGCCGACGCCGCGCAGGACCTGGTCTCCGGCCTCACCTCGCAGTTCGGCTCGGCCATCGCCGGGGCCTTCTACGACGCGCAGGCCGGCCAGGTGATCATCAACGTGGTCAACGGCGACGACAACAACGTGGTCGTCCAGGTCGAGAAGGCCGGCGCCGTGGCCAGAAGCGTGCAGAACACCACCGCCGAACTCGCGGGTGCGGCAAAGACGTTGAAGGCGCAGGCCAGTATCCCCGGCACCGCCTGGGCGGTGGACCCGAAGACCAACGAGATCCAGGTCACCGTCGACAGCACGGTCACCGCCGCCGAGCTGGCGACGGTGAAGTCCACCGTCAAGTCGCTGGGCAGCGGTATGGCCCGGATCGAGAAGACGGCCGGCGAGTTCAAGCCCTTCCTCTCCGGCGGCGACGCCATCTTCAGCAGCGGCGCGCGCTGCTCGCTCGGCTTCAACGTCACCGCCTCCGACGGTTCGCCCGCCTTCCTGACGGCCGGTCACTGCGGGGTCGCCTTCGAGCAGTGGTCCGACACACAGGACGGCACCCCCCTCGCCACCGTCGACCAGGCCACCTTCCCCGGAGACGGCGACTTCGCGCTCGTCAAGTACGACGACGCCGCCACCGACGCGCCCAGCGAGGTCAATGTGGGCGACGGCAGCACGGTCGCCATCACCGAGGCCGGCGAGGCGACGGTCGGCCTCCAGGTGTTCCGGATGGGCAGCACCACCGGGCTGCACGACGGTACGGTCACCGGGCTCGACGCCACCGTCAACTACGAGGAGGGCTCGGTCACCGGGCTCATCCAGACCGACGTGTGCGCGGAACCCGGCGACAGCGGCGGCTCGCTCTTCACCGAGGACGGCGCCGCGATCGGTCTCACCTCGGGCGGCAGCGGCGACTGCACGGCCGGCGGCGAGACCTTCTTCCAGCCGGTGACCACCGCGCTGCAGGCGGTCGCCGCGAAGATCGGCTAGGGACCGGCCAGGGCCCGTCGCGACAGGCCCGGAGTGAGCCGAGCCCCGGACGCCCTCAGCGGCGGTGTCCGGGGCTCTTCTCGCGTTCACGCTCGCGCTCACGGGGCAGCGACGGGAAGGCCATCACGGTCGCCCCCATCCGCACGGCCCCCGCCCGCACCGTCCCCGCCGTGTGCGGCGCCCGCGCCTGCTCGTGCAGCGTGACCAGCCGGGCCGCCAGCCGGTGCCGGAAGTCGTCCCAGGCGTCCGGCGACAGCCACAACTCGGCGTCCCCCTCGCCGGGGAGCCCGTGGCCGGACGGGCCGGGGCGTGCCTCGGCCGGTTCCACCAGGCCGACGGCGACGAGCCGGCGCAGATGCCGGCCGGCCAGGGCGTGCGAGATACCGAGTTCGCGGGCGAGTTCGGCGGACCGGGATCCGGTCCGGGTCAGCCTCATCATGCGCAGCCGTACGGGGTGAGCGAGGGCTCTGGGCGTGGGGTCGGTCGCCGTCATGCGCGACAGTAAACCGTGCCGGACCGTCGCCTTCGCAACCCCCGGGCACACACCGGACGGCAGCCGCTGTAACGCGGGGGACGCCTGTGGAGCGGGGGACTGCGCGGGCCTTCCCGGCTGCCCCGGCGCCGCACCCCGCAATCCCGCCCGCCTGTGCCCAGAGCTGCGGATACCGTCCATCCGCGAGGCCCTTGACGGCGGGAATCCGGGTGAACTCCCTCACGCGGACCGTAGGGTGACCCGTATGGGGCTTTCGTATGATCCCGATGATCCCGGGCGTATCGACGAGGCCGACCGCGGGATCCACGCGTTCGTCCCCGAACCCGGTCGCGCCGCCCGCCTCGTGGCCGAGGCGCGGGCCCTTCCGCCCGGCGGCGCGCTGCACGGCGTCCCGGTCGGGATCAAGGACATCATCCATGTCGACGGTCTGCCGACCCGGGCCGGATCCGTGCTGCCGCCCGGGGTGCTGGCGGGCCCGCAGGCCACCCTGGTCACCCGGCTGCGGGCGGCGGGGGCGCTGATCGCGGGCAAGACGGTGACCGCCGAGTTCGCGGTGACCGCGCCCGGTCCCACCCGCAACCCGCGCAACCCGGCGCACACGCCCGGCGGTTCGAGCTCCGGTTCGGCGGCGGCCGTAGCCGCCGGCATGGTCCCGCTGGCCGTCGGCACCCAGACGGTCGGCTCGGTGATCCGCCCGGCCGCGTACTGCGGGGTGGTCGGCTTCAAGCCCACCTTCGGGCGGATACCGGTCGACGGGGTCATCGCCAACGCCCCCAGCTTCGACACGGTAGGGGTCTTCGCGCCGGATGTCGCCGGTGCGGCCCGTTGCGCGGCCGTCGTGTGCGACGGCTGGCGGCCGGTGCGGTCCGATGCCGGGCACCGGCGGCCGCCGGTGCTCGGCATCCCCGTCGGTCCCTATCTGGAGCGTGCCGGGGCCGAGGCGCTGGCGGCCTTCAAGACCCAGGTGGAGCGGCTCGGTTCGGCGGGCTTCGAGGTCCGCGAGGTCCCCGTCATGGCCGGATTCGACGACACCGTACGGCAGCTCTTCACCATGAACCGCTACGAGGTCGCCCGCACCCACGCCGACTGGTTCCCCCGCCACGGCCACCTCTACCGCGAGCAGACCACCGCCGCGGTCCGGCAGGGCCACGCCATCGGCCACGCCGACTACCTGCGGGCGTCACGTGAGCGGGACCGCTTCCGCGACCGTGTCCTCACCACCATGTCGGACCGTGGCGTCGATCTGTGGCTCGCCCCCTCCGCCACCGGGGCGGCGCCCCTGGGGCTCGGCAGCACCGGTGACTCCGTCATGTGCCTGCCCTGGAGCAACGCGGGCCTTCCCTCGGTGAGTCTCCCGGCGGGCCGCGCCGCGAACGGTCTGCCCCTCGGACTGCAGTGCGTGGCCCGGCCGGGCGCGGACGAGGAGTTGCTGGCCTGGGCGGGGGATCTTCAGCCGGTATCCAGCGGCCTCCCCGGACGGTCCGCGCCGCCGGGCCCCGGGCTCAGGCCTCGATGAAGACGAGGTCCTCGATGGGGACGGTCATCCGCACGGTGTGACTGTTGGTCACCTCGACCACGTTGTGCAGGCCGGTGACCCGCGCCCCGGGTGTCGTGGACGAGGTGATGTGGAACTCGTCGGCCGCCCCGGCCAGGAAGGCGCGGAAGGAGGCCAGGGACGGCTCGCCGAGCTTGAGGTAGTCCGACAGCCGGCGGAACAGCTTGGGCAGGATCACCACGTCGTCGGTGATCGAGGACAGGCCGGTGACCTTCGCCCCGGTGGTGGTCACGTCGCTGGGCCACAGCCCCTTGCCCGCGGTCCGGGCCTGCCTGGTCGCCGCGGCCAGTTCCGTGCGCAGGTCCTCGAAGAGGTTGCTGTAGAAGGTCGGGAACGCCAGGCCCTCCGTGACCAGGTGGTGGTTGGCGGTGGCCCGCAGCAGCGGTACTCCGACAGTGACCTCCTCCCCGCTCCTGGTGCCCTCGGGCAGGGGGCCCCGGCCGACCAGCGCCACGCAGCGGCCATGGATGTCGACCCCGCCGGTGAGGATGAAGCCGGGCACGGTCTCGGGGACGGCGTCGGTGACCTTCTCGTCGTCCGGCGCGTGCTGCACGGAGGTGAAGCCGAGCCACTTCAGCAGCTCGTCCCTGGCCGCGTGCGCGAAGGGCAGCGGCTGGTGGATCGGCGCCGTCAGCGGCCCGTAGTGGGTCTCCAGCGCGTCGATGCCGTCCAGCCGCAGACTGGCCCGGCAGCCGTTGGTGAGGTCGAGTTTCCGGGAGTCCCTGACGCGGTTCCAGTCGGGATGCCGGGTGGGGGTGAAGCCGACGGTGTCACCGTCGGGTTTCGCGTTCTTGATCTGGAACGAGCCCTTGATCAGCAGCATCGGCATGGCGGCTCCTCATGAGGTGTGCCGGCAACTCACGGTCAATGGAAGCACACGAAGAGTCCCGGTGGGAGCCGGCGAGCACGCATTCGTACGAATGTTCGAGGAGTGGTCTATGGTGGAGGAAGGAGACCGAGAGGGAGGGGGCACGTGAGCAGCGGGAGGTGCGTATGCCGGGGTTTACGCACCTCAGCGCGGTGTCGGGCTTCTCGTTGCGGTACGGGGCGTCGCACCCGGAGCGGCTGGCGGTACGGGCCGCGGAGCGCGGGATGGACGCGCTGGCGCTGACCGACCGGGACACCGTGGCGGGGGTCGTGCGGTTCGCGAAGGCCTGCGCGCAGGCGGGGGTGCGGCCGCTGTTCGGGGCGGGGCTCGCGGTGCCGGAGGCGTACGCGGGGCGGCCGGAGAAGCGCCGCAGGACCCCGGTGCGCGGTGGGGCGTTCGTGGCGGAGGCGCCGCGGCGGGCCGTCTTCCTGGCCCGGGACGGGCGCGGCTGGGGCACCCTGTGCCGGCTGGTGAGCGCCGCCCACACCGAGGCCGGGGTGACCTGGGACGCCCTCGGCGGTGAGGGGCTGTTCGTGCTGCTGGGTCCGGAGTCCGAGGTCGGCCGCGCGCTGGCCGCCGGCCGGCCGGACCGGGCGGCGAGGCTGCTGGGGCCCTGGCGGGAGGTGTACGGGGACGCGCTGCGGCTGGAGACCGTCCACCACGGGCGGACCGGCACCGGTCCGGGCTCGCTGCGGCTGGCGGCCCGTACGCTCGGGTTCGCCGTGGAGCAGGGTGTGACGCCGGTGCTGAGCAACGCCGTCCGCTACGCCGACCCCGGCCAGGGCGAGGTGGCGGACGTGCTGGACGCCGCCCGCCGGCTGGTGCCCGTCGACGCGCGCGGGGCGGAGGCCCTGGACGGCGGTGAGCGCTGGCTCAAGGACGCGGGGGACATGGCCCGTACCGCCGAGCGGATCGTCGAGGCGGCCGGATTCCGGCGTGGCGACGCGCACCGGCTGCTGCGGGCGACCGAGGAGACGGCGGGCGCGTGCGCCGTGGACCCGGAGGACGACCTGGGGATCGGGCGGAAGCACTTCCCGGAGCCGGAGATGGTCGGCGCGGACGGCCGCGCCGCCGACCGGGTGCTGCGGTCGCGCTGCGCCGCCGGAATGCTGCGCAAGGGCTACCGGAGGGACCGTGAGCGCTGGAACCGGCTCGACGACGAACTGGGGGTGATCGCGCGGCTGGGCTTCGCCCCGTACTTCCTGACGGTAAGTCAAGTTGTGAGGGACGTACGGGACATGGGCATCCGGGTCGCCGCGCGCGGGTCGGGAGCCGGGTCGCTGGTCAACCATCTGCTGGGGATCGCCACGGCGGACCCGGTCGGGCACGGGCTGCTCATGGAGCGCTTTCTGTCCGAGCGGCGCACGGCCCTGCCCGACATCGACATCGACGTGGAGTCCGCGCGCCGGCTGGAGGTCTACCGGCGGATCCTGGACCGCTTCGGGACCGAGCGGGTCGCCACCGTCGCCATGCCCGAGACCTACCGCGTACGACATGCCATACGTGATGCGGGAGCCGCGCTCGGCATGGACCCGGCGACCGTCGACCGGCTCGCCAAGGCCTTCCCGCACATCCGGGCGCGTGACGCCCGCACGGCGCTGGCCGAGCTGCCCGAGCTGCGCGAGGTCTGCGCTGAGGACCACGGACGGCTCTGGGGGCTGGTCGAGGCACTGGACGCGCTGCCGCGCGGCGTCGCCATGCATCCGTGCGGGGTACTGCTCTCGGACGCCGGGCTGCTGGACCGTACGCCGGTCATGCCGACCAGCGGCGAGGGCTTTCCGATGTCCCAGTTCGACAAGGACGACGTCGAGGACCTCGGGCTGCTCAAGCTCGACGTGCTGGGCGTGCGGATGCAGTCCGCGATGGCGTACACGCTGGGGGAGATCGAGCGGACCGGCGGCGGCCGGATCGACCTGGACGGCGTCCCCGACGGCGACCCCGCCACGTACGAACTGATCCGGTCCGCCGAGACGCTCGGCTGCTTCCAGATCGAGTCCCCGGGTCAGCGGGACCTGGTCGGGCGGTTGCAGCCGGCCACCTTCCACGACCTGGTCGTGGACATCTCGCTCTTCCGGCCGGGGCCGGTCGCCGCCGACATGGTGAAGCCCTTCATCGAGGCCCGGCACGGGCGGGCCCCGGTGCGCTTCCCGCACCCCGACCTGGAGGCCGCGCTGCGCGAGACGTACGGCGTGGTGGTCTTCCACGAGCAGGTGATCGAGATCATGAACGTGATGACCGGCTGCGGCCGGGATGTCGCCGACGAGGCGCGGCGGGCGCTGTCCGACCCGGACCGGCAGGGGCGGGTGCGGGCCTGGTTCGCGGCGCGGGCGGGCGAGCGCGGGTACGCGCGGGAGGTCGTCCGGCGGACCTGGGAGATCCTGGAGGCCTTCGGCGCGTACGGGTTCTGCAAGGCGCACGCGGTCGCCTTCGCGGTGCCGACCTACCAGTCGGCCTGGCTCAAGGCGCACCACCCGGCGGCCTTCTACGCCGGGCTGCTCACCCACGACCCGGGCATGTACCCCAAGCGGCTGCTGCTCGCGGACGCCCGGCGGCGGGGGGTGGCGGTGCTGCCGCTGGACGTGAACCGGTCGGGGCCGGACCATAGAATCGAACTGGTGTCCGGTAAGTGGGGGTTGAGGCTGGCCCTGTCCGAGGTGCACGGCATCAGCGAGGCCGAGGTCGGCCGGATCGTCGAAGGACAGCCCTACTCCTCGCTGCCGGACCTGTGGCAGCGCGCCCGGCCCGGCCGTCCGGTGGCCGAACGGCTCGTCCAGGTCGGCGCGCTGGACGCCTTCGGCGCCAACCGGCGGGATCTGCTGCTCCAGGTCGCCGAGCTGCGCCGGCCGGGCGGCCGGGCCTTCACCCATGACGGTCAGCTCCCGCTCATGGCGTCGGAGCCGGCGGTCCCGGCCGGGCTGCCCGACATGGACGACACCGAACGCCTGAACGCCGAGCTCGGGGTCCTCGGCATGGACGCCTCCCGGCATCTCATGAGCGACCACCACACCTTCCTGGAGGAGCTCGGCGCGGTGCCGGCCGGCCGGCTGAGGGAGGTACGGCACGGCGAGACGGTGCTGGTGGCGGGGGCGAAGGCGGCCACCCAGACCCCGCCGGTCCGCTCGGGGCGCCGGGTCGTCTTCACCACCCTGGACGACGGCACGGGGCTGGTCGACTGCGCCTTCTTCGACGACAGCCACGAGGCCTGCGCCCACACGGTCTTCCACTCCTGGCTGCTGCTGGTGCGGGGCGTCGTCCAGCGGCGCGGGCCGCAGAGCCTCAGCGTCGTCGGCGCCGCCGTCTGGGACCTGGCCGAACTCGCCGCCCTGCGGCGCACCGGCGGCCTCGACGCCGTCGCCCGGCGCCTCGCCGAGGCCGCCCCGCAGCCGGGGACCCCGGACACCCCGGCGGCCCCGGGGGCGGACCCGGGCCGCCGGGTCCGGATGTCCACCGGCTACGAGATGCACCCCTGGGCCGACCTCCGCCCGCCCGGCGAGGGGGCCCCGACCGGTCGCAAGCTCTGGCACTCCAGCCCCGGGAGCGCGGGATGACCCGCCGCACCGGACCGCATGTGCTGTACGCGCACTTCCACCCCGTCGGCGGCGGCCCCCTCGGGGCGCGGTCGTACGAGGCGCTGCTCGCGCTGCTCGGCCAGGTGACGCCGGTGGTGCAGGCACTGCCGCCGGACGCCGCGCTGGCCGATGTCGGCGGCGCCCTGCGCTACTTCGGGCGGGACGCGACCGGACTGGCCACGCTGATCCGGGTGCGGGCACTGGCCCGCTACGGGGCCGACTGCACGATCGGGGTGGCCGGCAACCCGCTGCTCGCCCGGATGGCGGCACATGACGGGCCGTCCGGCGCGGTACGGACCGTGCCGGACGAGCCCGAGGCCGTGGCGGCCTTCCTCGCCCGCAAGCCGGTGGCCGCGCTGCACGGGGTGGGGCCCGCGACGGCCCGCCGGCTGTGCTCGTACGGGCTGGACAGTGCCGGACGGGTCGCGGCGGCGCCGCTCGGCACGCTCCAGCGGATCCTCGGCGCGGCGGCCGGCCGCCGGATCCACGAGCAGGCCCACGGCATCGACCCGGCCCGGGTCACCCCGAACGCGCCCGCCCGCTCGGTCGGCGGTGAACGCCACTTCGGCCGCGACGAGCTGGATCCGGTACGCCACCGGGCGGCACTGCTCTCGCTCACCGAGGAACTGGGCGCGAGGCTGCGCGCCACCGGCCAGGTGACCCGCTCGCTGACCCTCACCGTCCGCTACGCCGACCGCAGCACGACCGTCCGCGCCCGCGCGCTGGCCGAACCGACCGGCCACGGCGTGCCGCTGGCCGCCGCCGGCTACCGGCTGTACGAGTCGCTGGGCCTGCAACGCGCCCGGGTGCGGGCCCTGTCGCTGCGCGCCGAGGGGCTGGCGCCGGCCGAGGGCGCGCCCCGTCAGCTGACGCTGGACCAGGCCGACGACAAGGCCCGCCGCATCGAGGAGGCCGTGGACCGGGCGAGGGTCCGGTTCGGTCCGAGGGCGGCGTGTCTCGCCGCGACCGCCGGCGCGGCATAAGCACATACAGGTTACTCACAGGTTGATCCACCGAAGTGGAAATATTTTACCGACACGTAACTTCTCAGTTTTACTACTCGCCCGTAATTTGGCAGGAGCGCCACATCTTGTGATCCGGGTCGCAAGTCACGCGAGCGTGCTGCTCTTTCACGCTCTCCCCCACTGACCTGCAAGGAGTTCACACGATGCTGCCCAAGAAGCTGAGATCCCTCCCCAGGATCGTCTCCGTGATGGCCCTCACCACCGCCCTGGCCGCCGTCCCCATGGCGACCGGAGCCGTCACCGCCGAGGCCGCGTCCGTCAGCAGCGGCTGGAACAACTACTCCTGCAAGCCCTCCGCAGCCCACCCCCGCCCCGTCGTCCTGGTCCACGGCACCCTGGGCAACTCGGTCGACAACTGGCTGGCGTTCGCCCCGTACCTGGTCGCCCGCGGCTACTGCGTCTTCTCCCTCGACTACGGCCAGCTGCCCGGCGTCCCCCTCTTCTACGGACTCGGCCCGATCACGGACTCCGCGCAGCAGCTCTCCACCTACGTCGACACGGTCCTCGCCGCCACCGGCGCCGCCGAGGTCGACATCGTCGGACACTCCGAGGGCGGCATGATGCCGCGCTACTACCTCAAGTTCCTCGGCGGAGCCGCCAAGGTCAACGCCCTCGTCGGCCTCGCCCCCGACAACCACGGCACCACCCTCAGCGGCATCACCCACCTGGCCGACGAGTACCCGGCCGCCGCCGCCCTCGTAGCGAGCCTCCCGCAGGGACTGCGGGACCAGATCGCCGGCTCCGCCTTCCTGACCAAGCTCAACGCGGGCGGCGACACCGTCCCCGGAGTGAAGTACACCGTCGTCACGACCAAGTACGACGAGGTCGTCACCCCCTACACCTCCGGCAACCTCACCGGCTCCGGCGTCGACAACGTCCTGCTCCAGGACAGCTGCTCGATCGACCTGTCCGAACATGTGGCGATCGGGCTCGGCGACCTGATCGCCTTCCACCTGGCCGCCAACGCCCTCGACCCGGCCCACGCCACCACGGCCACCTGCCTGACCGCCCTCACCGGCTGACCCCGGCCGGCTACGAACGGCGGCCGTGCACCCGGCTCCGGCGCCATGCGGCGAGCATCAGCGCCGACGCGCCGAGGGCCACGGCCGCCGCCCCGCCGATCGCATACGGTGCCGGACTGCCGGAGCCACCGGTCTCGGCCAGGTCCAGTGGGGACGCCGAGGCCCCGGCCGCGAGGGAGCCGGAGGAGGTTGTGGGGGACGCCGTGGCGGAGGCCGCGTGGTGGTGCACGACGGTGGACCGGCTCGCGCCCGCCGCGATCTGCGAGTCCGACGGCGTCGAGGCCACGGCCGCCGGGGTCGCGGACGCCGGCCCCGCCGCTGTGGCCGTCGTCGCCGCTGCCGTCGTGGTCGTCGCGGCGGCGGAGGAGCCGCCGAAGACCACGTCCGAGCAGGAGTAGAAGGCCTCGGGGCTGTCCGAGCGCTGCCAGATCGCGTAGATCAGCTGACGGCCGGACCTGGCCGGCACCTTCACCGGGAGGACGTAACCGCCGTTCACCACACTCGGGTCGGTGACGGTCGCGAACGGCTCCGACTCCAGGTCCGACCACTTCAGCGGCTGCGACGGGTCGTAGCTGTCATCGGTGATGTACAGCGCGAAAGTGCCCTTGTGCTGCGCCGTGACCCGGAACGACAGCGTCTGCTGACCGCTGCTCAGCCGGGTGGCCGGCCAGTCGGCACGGGCCAGGTCCAGGGCCTTGAACTCGTCGTTGCCCGCGCTGCACAGCTTCCCGTCCGGAATCCGCTGCTGGTGCTGCCCGTCGACGTCGCCGATCCGTACGCCGTTCCAGTCGTAGAACGCCTGCGTGCCGCCCGCCGCGACGGCGGCCTTGCACGCGTCCGACTTCGGGCTCTCCGGATTCTCCGCGTAACAGGTCAGCACCCGGCTGACCGGCGTGCCCATCGTCCCGTGCGCGCTCGCCGGCGCGGCGGCCAGCCCGGTCAGCACGAGCGGGACCACGGCGGTGGCGGCTGCGGCAACGGCCTTACGGAGTACGGCGGTCCGGGCGGTCATCGTGGGATCTCCTTCGGCGGCGGGCGGTGCCGGGCGAGCAGCACGCTAGCCCGCCGGACACCCGAGAACCCCAGCTCGGAGGCGGTCCGGCGAATCCTTATGCCGCGGTTGAGCCGCCGTTGAGCGTGGCCTGAGAAACCTCACCGCAGCCGGATGTGCGGCGGGCTCTCCACAGTGGCCAGCTCGCGTTCGCACGCCGGGCACGACCACACCGCCGGATACGACTGGTTGGTCTGGAACTCCCGCGTCCCCGGCCGGCGCAGCGCCTCCCGGTCCCCCTTGTCGAAGCAGGCCCGGCACCCCAGAGCGACGGACAGCCGCGCCCACGGATGCGCCGGGAACTCCCGGCCCGGCCTGCCGTCGGCCGGATCGTCGAAGGGCGCCCACCAGTGATCGACCTCGCACCGCAGCCGGTGCGCCTCCCGGTGCCCCGCGGCCCGGTACACCGACTGGTCGAACCCGGTGATCCGCACCGGCGCCGGATGCGTGAGCGAGGTGTCGCTGAAGCTGTACACCCCCGCCGGCACCTCCTCGCCCGCCCGCCGGCCCGAGACACAACGCCCGGCGGGCTCACCGGCCTCCAGCAGGTGCGAGCGGTGCGCACGGCGGCAGATGAAGCAGTCCACCGCGAGCACGACCCCCGTACCCCAGGAGAATTGGGTCCGGTCGGCGACCTTGACCAGTCCCTCGATCCGCAGCCGAGTGAGCATTCAGCGATCCATCCCGCGGGAACCGGACAACAGACAGGCAGAGACTGGATCCTAGCCGCGCCATGACAGGGTGTCCGTATGACCGAACCGAGTCGCAGCGACCGCCCCGCCGCGCTTCAGCTCATCGACGCCGTCGTCGACCCCGGGACGTGGCGCGGCTGGGACGAACCGGTCCCTGAACTGAACCTGCCGGATTACCTGTACGACGCGGACTACCTGGCCGACCTCGACAAGGCCCGCGCCCGCACCGGGCTCGACGAGTCAGTGATCACCGGGGAAGGGCGGATCCGCGGCCGCCGGGTCGCCGTCGTCGCGGGCGAGTTCCGGTTCCTCGGCGGATCGATCGGCGTCGCGGCGGGGGAGCGGCTGGTCCGGGCCGTCGAGCGGGCCACCCGCGAACGGCTGCCGCTGCTGGCGTCACCGGCCTCGGGCGGCACGCGGATGCAGGAGGGCACGATCGCCTTCCTGCAGATGGTCAAGGTCGCCGCCGCCATCACCGACCACAAGGCGGCCCGGCTGCCCTACCTGGTGTACCTGCGGCACCCCACCACCGGCGGGGTCCTCGCCTCCTGGGGATCGCTGGGACACCTCACGGCCGCCGAGCCGGGAGCCCTGATCGGCTTCCTCGGCCCGCGCGTCCACGAGGCCCTGTACGGCGAGGAGTTCCCGCCCGGCGTGCAGACCGCGGAGAACCTCCTGGCCAACGGCATCGTCGACGCGGTGCTCCCCGCGACCCAACTCGCCGAGGTCGCCGCCCGGGCCCTGCACGTACTCTCCGGCGAGGCCACGCAAACCCCCGCACCACCCGGCGTTGGTGCCGCGCCCGGCGGTGTTGCGCAGGGCGGTGCCGCGCCCGGCGGCTCCGCTCCGGCCCATGCCGCGCCGTTCGGCGGTGTGCCTGCCGGTGCTGCGCCGGGCGGTGCCGCGCCTGCCGGTGCCGCGCCTGCCGGTGCCGCTCCGGCCCATGCCGCGCCGTTCGGCGGTGTGCCCGGCGGTGCCGCGCCTGCCGGTGTTGCGCCTGCCGGTGTTGCGCCGGGCAGTGTTGCGCCCGGCGGTGCTGCGCCGCGCGGTGGTGCTTCCGCCGATGTCGCCTCTACCGGTGCTGCCTTGCCTGGCGGGACGCCCGCCGGTGCTGCTCCGCCCGGCGGCGCGACTCGCGCCGGCGGGGCCGCGGGCCGTGGCTCCGGCTCCGGACCGGACGTGTCCACGGAAGAGTCGATCCGGCGGTCGCGGCGGCCCGAGCGGCCGGGGTTGCGCGACTTGTTGGCGGTTGCCGCCACCGAGGTCACTCCGCTCAGCGGGACCGGGGCCGGGGAGCGGGATCCGGGGTTGTTGCTGGCTCTGGCCCGGTTCGGGCCAACTCCCTGCGTGGTGCTGGGCCACGACCGGCCGGGCAGCATCCAGCCCGGCGGGCTGCGCGAGGCCCGGCGCGGGATGCGGATCGCCGCCGAGCTGGACCTGCCGCTGCTCACTGTGGTCGACACGGCCGGCGCCGCCCTGTCCAAGGAGGCCGAAGAGGGCGGCCTCGCCGGGGAGATCGCCCGTTCCCTCGCCGACCTGGTGGGTCTGCCCGCTCCCACCCTGTGCCTCCTCCTCGGCCAGGGCGCGGGCGGCGGCGCGCTGGCCCTGCTCCCGGCCGACCGGGTGCTCGCCGCCCGCCATGCCTGGCTCTCCCCGCTCCCGCCCGAGGGCGCCTCGGCGATTCTGTACCGCACCACCGAACGCGCCTACGAGGTCGCCGACCGGCAGGGCGTACGCTCCGCCGACCTGCTCGCCCACGGCATCGTCGACCGGGTCATCGAGGAGGGCCCGGAGGAGGACCTCGGTGCCGGGGCCTTTCTCACCGTCCTCGGGGACGTGCTCGGCGCCGAACTGGCCGCCCTGCGTACCCAGGACCCGGCCGCCCGGACCGCCGCCCGCCGGGCGCGCTACCGGAACCTGGGACTGTCAGTGCCGGGTGGCACGATCGGAGCATGACCACCGAGGACCTCACCGACTACTGGGACGCCGCCGCCGACACGTTCGACGACGAGCCCGACCACGGTCTCCGCAGCCCCGCCGTCCGGGCCGCCTGGGCCGCGCGTATACGCGGCTGGCTGCCGGACGGGCCCTGCGACGTGCTCGACCTCGGCTGCGGCACCGGCAGCCTGGCCCTGCTCGCCGCCGAGCAGGGCCACCGGGTCACCGCCGTCGACAGCTCGCCCCGGATGGCCGGGCTGGCGCGGGCCAAGCTGGCGGGGACCGGCGCCCGGGTCGTGGTCGGTGACGCCGCCCGCCCGCCGGTGGCCGGCGGCCGGTTCGATGTCGTGCTCGTCCGGCACGTCCTGTGGGCGCTGCCCGACCCCGCCGGGGCGCTCCGGCACTGGGCGGGTCTGCTCCGGCGCGGTGGCCGTATGGTGCTCGTCGAGGGCCGCTGGGGCGAGAGCGAGCCGGTCGGCATCACCGCGGACACCCTCGCCGGGCTCGCCGCGCCCGTCGCCGGGTACACCATGATCGAACACCTCGCCCACGACAGCGCCCTGTGGGGCCGTCACGTCACCGACGAGCGCTACGCGGCCGTGATCCGGGTGGCGCCGCCGCGCCGCCACACCGAGGTCGTCGACGTCCATCTGATCCTGCGGCGCGGGGACGAGATCCTGCTCGCCCGTCGCGCGGGCACCGGCTATGCCGACGGTCTGCTGAACGCGCCGTCCGGTCATGTCGAGGACGGCGAGGACGTGCGCGCCGCCATGATCCGTGAGGCGGCGGAGGAGATCGGTGTCGTCCTCGACCCCGACGCGCTCCCGGTCGCCCTGGTCATGCAGCACCGGGCACCGGACGGCAGCGCGCGTATCGGCTGGTTCTTCGAGGCGCGGCTGTCCGGGGGCGACCGGCAGCCGGTCAACGCCGAGCCCGACAAGTGCTCGGAGCTGGGCTGGTTCCCGCTCAACGCGCTGCCCGACGACATGGTCGCGTACTGCCGGGCCGGCCTCGACGCCTACCGGGCCGGTGAGCGCTTCCTGCTCCATCTGCACGAGCCGGGTGATCGGATCGCCCACGACCCGGACGCGCCGGGCCGGGCCGTCCCTCTGGCGGGTGCCTGACGCACAATGGCTCCGTGACGCTCCAGATCGACATCGACGCCGCCTCGTCCACCGCCCCCTTCGAGCAACTGCGCTCGCAGGTGGCCGACCAGGCGCGGTCCGGTGCGCTGCCGGTCGGCCACAAGCTGCCGACCGTACGGGCGCTCGCCGGGGAACTGGGCCTGGCCGCCAACACCGTGGCCAAGGCCTACCGCGCGCTGGAGTCGGACGGCGTCATCGAGACCCGGGGCCGCAACGGCACCTTCGTCGCCGCCGCCGGTGACGCCGCCGCCCGCGAGGCCGCCGCCGCCGCGACGGCCTACGCGCAGCGCGCGCACCGCCTCGGCCTCGACCACGCGGCGGCCCGCGCCGCCGCCGAAGAGGCCCTGCGGGCCGAGTACGGGGCGTGACGCGCCGACGCGCCCACCGTGCGAGGGCCGTCAGAGCCAGACGGGACGGTCGGCCCCCAACGGGCCCGGCGGACGCGACCAGTCGGCGGGGGAGCCGGTGAACCGGACCGGGGGCAGCGCGTGTCGGAGCCGGCCGAGCGGGCTGTCGGTGCCGGTGAGCCAGGGTGCCGGGTCGTACGGAGCGGAACCGGCCGGGGACGGGGCGGGCGGGGTGAGCCCGGTGGTGAGCCAGGAGGCGGTGGTTGCCAGCGAGAGGCGGATCAGCCGCCCGGCCCCGTCCTCCTGCCGCAGGGTGAGCGCCCGCAGTACGGCCGCCGCCAGCAGATAGCCCGTGCCGTGGTCCAGGGCCTGGGCCGGAAGCGCCCCGGGACGGCCGTCCGGCCCGGCCTCGGTCATCGCGATACCGCTCGCGGCCTGTACGAGGCTGTCGAAGCCGCGGCGACCGGCCCAGGGACCGTCGAAGCCCCAGGCGGACAGCTGGGCCACGACAAGCCCCGGCCGCCGCTCGGCCAACGCCTGCGCGGACAGGCCGAGTCGGTCCAGCGCGCCCGGCCGGTAGCCGGTGACGACGACGTCCGCCGAGGCCAGCAGCTCCTCGAACCGCGGGCTGCGCGCGTCCAGGGACACCGACCGCTTCCCGAAGCCGGTGTCGGCGTGCGCGTCCGCGGACTCGGGCAGCTCCGGCGGGTCGATCCGCAGCACGTCCGCGCCGAGCAGCGCGAGGGTACGGGTCGCCACCGGCCCGGCGATGACCCGCGTCAGGTCGAGCACGCGGATCCCGGCCGCCGGAAGGGGGTGCGCGGGCAGTGCCCGGGGGACAGCCGCGCTGCCCAGAGGTCCGCTACGGACCAGGGGTGCCGCCGCGGCCGCCGCTGCCTGCGGATGCGCCGCCCACTGCGGCGGCGTACGTACCGCCACGGCCAGGCCACCGGCCGCGAACACCAGCTGTTCGGCCTCCTCGGCGGGCAGGCCGGCCAGCGCCTTCGCCGTGCCCGCCTCGTCGCGCACACCCAGCGCGGCGAGCAGCCGGGCCCGGTGGTGGGGGTAGTTGGCGTGCGTACGCACCCAACCGCCGTCCGCGGAGGGCCAGAAGCGGGACAGCGGGGCGAAGGTGTCGCCGGGCCTGCCGTCGATCCGCAGGTGCCGCTCGCTGACGAAGGCCGTGGCCACCGCCCCCAGATCGACCTGTACCGCGGGCACCGGGCCGCCGGCGCGGCGTGCCGTGAGCTCGGCGGCGGCCAGCGCGCACACGGCCACCGTCGCCCCGGCGAGCGGCATCACGGGCAGCCGGGCGGCCGGCAGCCCGGCCGGCCCGCCGTACGTCACCCGGGCCGGCAGTTCCTCGGGTCCGTCGAGGGCGGCCCAGGCCTGCCGGGTCGCCTGATCAAACTCCTGCATCATGCACGTGATTAGATCAGACCGGCCCGGCGGCCGTCAGAGGTAGAGGCCGTCCGAGGAGGTCATGGCCGGGGCGGGCGAGGGGATGGCCGGGATCGCGCCGGGCGAGGAGGCGCCGCGCCGCAGCGCGTACAGCTCGGCCAGGGTCGCCCCGTCGCGGCCGATGCCCTCGGGAGTGCCGAGCCAGTTGACCGCCTCGGTGCGGGTCAGCTGCCCCACCTCGATCCTGGCCAGACAGCGGCCCGGCCGGACGACCGCCGGGTGCAGCCGTTCCAGGTCCTCGTTGGTGGTGATGCCGACCAGCACGTTCCGCCCCTGGCCGAGCAGACCGTCGGTGAGGTTGAGCAGCCGCGACAGGGCCTGGCCGGTCTGGTGCTTGGCCTGGCCGCGGATCAGTTCGTCGCAGTCCTCCAGCAGCAGCAACCGCCAGCGGCCGCCCGCCGCGTCGTCCTCGCCGATGGCGATGTCCATCAGGTAGCCGACGTCGTTGAACAGCCGCTCCGGGTCGAGTACGCAGTCCACCTGGCACCAGTCCCGCCACGACCGCGCCAGCGTCCGCAGCGCCGAGGTCTTCCCCGTACCCGGCGGCCCGTGCAGGAGCAGCAGCCGCCCGGCGATGTCGTCCGCCGTCAGCTTCATCAGCCCGCCCATCGCGTCGGCCACCGGGGCGGTGTAGTTCTCCCGCACCTCCTCCCAGGTCCTGGCGCTGATCTGGCGGGTGGTGCGGTGCGGGCCACGCCGGGGCGAGACGTACCAGAAGCCCATGGTCACGTTCTCCGGCTGCGGTTCGGGTTCGTCCTCCGCGCCGTCCACGCAGCGGGCGAGCAGGTGCTCCGCCAGTTCCTCGCTGACCGCCGTCACCGTCACGTCGGCGCCCCGGCTCCACCGCGACACCAGCACCGTCCAGCCCTCGCCCTCGGCGAGGGTGGCGCTGCGGTCCTTGTCACGGGCCGAGCGCAGCACGGCCGCCTCCGGCGGGAGCAGCGTCAGACCCGACTTGACGCTGTCCAGCGAGGCGCCGCGCGCGTACGGCTGCTCACCGGAGGCGAAACGGCCCAGGAACAGGGCGTCCACGACGTCGGAGGGCGAGTCGCTGTCGTCCATGTTAAGCCGGAGCTGCATGGACTGGTGGGGTGTGGTGGGATGCGCCTGCGGCACGGGCCTCCCCGGTTCTGCGGTCGGTTCGGACATGACGGTCATGATCCGGCACAGCAGGCCCGTTCGCACAGCATTTTTCGGGTTTCCACCGGGGACAAGCAGCTCCTTCCGGGCATATTCGCGGCTACCCTGTCCGGTGATGGGACGTCATGCGAGCACACGTATGAGGTTGGCAGGGGCGGGGCGGCGCGGCGTCACCGCGCTGCTCGGCGTCGGTGTGACCGGTCTTGTGACGCTTGCCCTGCTGCTGTCGATGTGCGGCGGCGACACCAGGGCCGGTAACAGCGGCGGTGCCGGCGTCCACGCCCCCGGCGGTCCGTCCGTGTCCTCCGCCGGGAAGCCGGGCGTCCGGCTGGGCTTCGGGCTGACCCACACCGAGTTCAGCGCCGACCACGGCGAGAGCTACGCCAGGAAGTCGGCCGGCGAACTCCTGTCCGGGCAGTCCCTCCCGCAGGACCAGGCCGTCATGGGCTGGGGCGCCGACAACCCCGAACCCTCGCCCGGCCACTACGACTTCACCGAACTCGACCACCGCGTCGACCTCATCCGCCGTACCGGCGGCACCCCCGTCATCACCCTGTGCTGCGCGCCCGACTGGATGAAGGGCGGCAGGGCCGGCACCACGGACTGGTCCGACCTCGAAGCGGCCCCCGCCGCCGCCCACTTCGACGACTTCGCCGCCCTCGCCGCGAAGGTGGCTGAACGCTATCCCGACGTCCGGCACTTCATGGTCTGGAACGAGTTCAAGGGCTTCTGGAACGACGGCCTGGGCCGCTGGGACTACGAGGCCTACACCCGGCTCTACAACCTCGTCTACCGGGCCGTGAAGAAGGCCGACCCGCGGAACCTGGTCGGCGGCCCCTACGTCGTCATGGACAGCTTCGCCCCCGGTGACGACAGCGCGGACGCCTCCGGATCCCTCAAGGGGGCCTGGGGCGCCGCCGACCAGCGCTCGCTCGACGTCGTCGACTACTGGCTCAGGCACAAGGCGGGCGCGGACTTCGTCGTCCTTGACGGCTCCAGCATGAACCACGACGACAGCCTGCGGCCCGACGAGTTCGCCGCCACCGAGAAGTTCGCCGCCATCGGCCGCTGGGTCGCCGAACGCACCTCGCTGCCCCTCTGGTGGGCCGAGTGGTACGTCGAGCCCCGGGCCGCCGGCTGGACCGAGGCCCACCGCACCGCCGTACAGGCCGCCGCGATGATGCAGCTCGCCCTGGGCGGCTCCGCCACGGCCTTCTACTGGAACCCCCAGGAGCGCGGCGCCTCCTGCCCCGGCTGCCTGTGGACCAGCACCGAACTCGCCGCCGGCGGCGGCGAACCGCTCCCCATGCTGGACCTGCTGCGCCGCTTCGCCGCCGCCTTCCCGCCGGGCACCGGCTTCCGCAGGGTCGCCGCCGACGACAGCCCCAATGTCCGGGTCCTCGCCTCCGACCGGGCCGTGCTGGTCGTCAACACCCTGGACCGCGCCGTCCACGCCCGGGTCGACGGCCGGTCCTTCGACCTCGGGGCCTACGGCATTCGCTGGCTGAACCGGCTCTGAGCTTCAACTCAGCGTCAGGAAGCGGTCGGCCAGCGCGACCAGGAACACCACCACCAGGGGGGCCGCGGCCCATGCCGACCCGCGCATCACGCGCCGCCGGCGCTGCGCCGGGACAGTGACGCGGACCAGCTCGCGGGCGCCGAGCAGCAGTACGAGCAGCAGGCCCGCCACCGCGCCGGCCACGGTCCAGGCGGTCCAGGTCACGACGGGGAAGACCCGTTCGCGCGGTGGGGCGCGGACCGGCCGGTCCGCCGGCCGCCCCCGCATCTCGTAGACGGCGGCGTCGTCGTTGACCAGGACCCGCCGCAGGTCGCCGCAGGCGTCCAGAGCGGAGAGGAGGGTGCCGGGCCACGCCGTGGAGAAGCCCGCGTCGAGCTGGAGATAGGCGGTCTGGCCGCGCGAGACGATCAGATACGACAGCGGCCCGGCCTCCCTGAGCGCCGTGACCAGCGGCGTCACCCGCGCCGGATCGGTGGGGGCGAGCACCGGCAGATAGGTCACCTTCTCCATGTCCCGCGCGTTCCAGGGGAGGCTCGGGGTGACGTCGTCGACGGTGTCGGTGCTCAGCCACAGCACACGCGCCGAGGGCGTGTCGTGTCCGTAGACGTAGTCCATGGCGGCGACCTCCCCGGTACGGACCCGCTCGAAGGGCTCGTTGCCCCAGCGGGCGACGAGGAAGCCGCCCATCAGGACGCAGCCGGCGACCAGCGCGGCCAGCGGGGCGAGCCGGCTCCGGTCGGAGCCGGAGTCGGCGGAGGCGCGCGGGAAGACGGCGAGCGCGGCCAGCACACAGGCACCGGGCAGGGCGAACAGGAAGACCCGCAGCGCCATCTCGCCGCCGTACGACTGCATGCCGAAGCCGCAGAACGGCACCAGCACCAGCACCAGCAGGGCGCGGTCGTCGATACCGGCGACTCGGCGGCGCAGCCAGCCGGAGGCGGCCAGGGTCAGCACGGAGGCGGCGAGCAGCACCCGTACGTACAGGACGAGTCTGTGGACGCTGCTGCCGCCCTGGATGCGGCCGGAGACACTGGAGGAGACGTTTCCGCCGAGCGAGCCGACGCCGCCGAAGAGCTCGTCGAAGTGCCCGGACCAGTAGGGCTCGGCGAGGAGGCCGACCCAGCCCAGGAGCAGCACCCCGCACAGCACCGGCAGCCCGCGCGGCGACGACCGGCGGACCAGCACCAGGACGGCCAGCGTGCCCAGCATCATGAAGGGCGTGAGCTGGTGGCCGGCGACGGAGGCGGCGAAGAGCCCGGCCACCACGGCCAGCAGGACCGCCCGGTCGGCGCGGCCGGCGGCCGGCACCTCCGCCTCGCCGGGGACGCGCCGGCCCCGGGGCGGCCCGGCAGGGCGGAAGTGGACCAGCAGGACGGCCACGAGCATCAGGTAGAGCAGGTGGTTGAGGGACTGCGGTGAGAAGTAGTCCTGCCCGACCCAGCCGCACAGCGCGAAGAACCAGGCCGCGCACCACTTGGCGCGCCATCCGGCCCGTACCGACCGCAGCAGCAGCGTCAGCGGTGCCAGACACAGCAGTTGGACGGCGAGCGGCCACCACCGCAGGACCTCGGTCAGGTCGGTGACCCCGCACGCCCCGGCGACCAGCGCGACCCCGGCGAAGAAGCCGGGCCAGGAGAAGCGGGCGTCCATGTCCGGGGCGGCGACGCCGGTGCGGCCGATGTAGTCGACGAAACCGGCGTGCTGCCAGGCGGTCGCGAAGCGCGGCTGCGCTTCCAGGACGGCGGGCAGGGCGTGCAGGCAGACCACCGTCGCCAGCAGCACGGCCAGCAGCAGCCGGGGCCGGGGCGTGCGCAGCCAAAGCCCGCCCGCGAACGCCACGACCAGCAGCGCGGCGCCGGCCAGGGTGGCCCCGGGCAGGACGGAGACGAGCCCGAGGCCGTTCATGGCGTCGAGCCGCGTGTCGCCCAGGCCGCGCAACGGCAGCCAGTACAGGGCCAGGGCCAGGGCCAGCAGGATCCACAGGGTGAGCGGCGCCCACGACGGCCGCACCCGCGACCGGGGCTCCGCACACGGCTCCGGCCCCGGCTCCGGCTCTCGCGGTGGCGGCACCGGCGCGATGACCTTCGCAGTCACGGCCGGGACGCCCCGCGGCGGGGTGGGCGGCGCGACGGGCGGCCGCCGTTCGGGATGGTCGAAGTCGCCGCGCACGCCCACCCGCGGCGTGTCCTGGTCCAGGGCGGCGCGCTCGGCCCAGCGGGTGCCGTAGACCACCTCCAGATCGTCCCCGGCGGCCGAGGTGTCCGGCGCGGGTTCCTCGGCGGCCGGGGCCGGACCGGACGCCGCCGTCACCCGCCGCAGCCCGCCCACGGAGATCACCGCGATGACGACCAGGCTGCCGAGCTCCGCCCAGCCGGCGCCGACGATGCCCAGCGGCGTGAGCAGCGTCAGGGTCAGCCCCAGCACCAGCACGCACAGCACGCCCTGGAGCACCGCGAGCAGCGCGGTCCGGCTCTGGGCCCGCAGCACCCCGAAGTAGACCTCGATCACCACCCGGGTCAGCGAGCACAGTGCGAGCAGCCGCAGCAGCGGCGCGCCCTGATCCGAGTACCCCCTGCCGAACACGCCGAGGATCTGTGGCGCGAAGGCCAGCAGGAAGACCACGATCGGCACCATGATGCGGGCCATCCGGCGCAGCGCGGCCCGGCAGTTCCCGGCGATCCCGGCCGGGTCGTGGGAGCCCTCGACGGTCAGTGACGAGCCCATGTTGATCGCCAGCAGGTCGATGGTGCCGCCGATGGTCATCGTGATGTAGAAGTACGCGTTGTCGGCGGAGCTGATCTGCGAGGCGACGATCACCGGCACCAGGTAGACCACGGCCAGCGCGAACAGCGAGCCGGTGGAGTCGCCCGCGACGAAGCGCCCCATCTGCCGCACCGTCGGCGGCTCCGCCCGCTCCGCGGCGGCGGCATGCCGGGGCACCAGCCGCCGGAACACCAGCCAGCCCAGCGGGATCACGGACAGGGCGATGGCCGCCACCCACGACACGAAGACCCCGGCGGTGGGCACCGCCGCCGCGAGGCCGATCAGCAGCGCCAGCTTGCCCGCCGAGAAGACCGTGTTGCCGACCGGCACCCACAGCGCGCTGCGCAGCCCGGTCAGTACCCCGTCCTGGAGGGTCAGCAGCGACCAGCCGGTCACCGCCGCGACGAACCCGAGCCCGTTGACCGGCCCGTGCAGAAAGCGGTACGACGGCCCCCAGAAGTCCAGTGTCAGCAGGAAGACCGCCGCCGAGACCGCCACCACCGCCGAACTCCCGGCGTACGTACGGAGAATGAGCCGACCGGCGGCCCGCCCGGCGACCGGGACGAAGCGGGTCATGGCCCCGGTGAGGGTCACCGCCATCAGCCCGGCCAGGAACTTCATCGCAGCGATGGCCGCCGAGCCCCGGCCGACGGCGTCCTCGGTGTACTGGCGGGCCGCGACCAGCCAGTACGCCAGGCCCAGGACCGCGGACACCCCGGTGTTGAGCATCAGCGCATACGCGTTGCGGAACAGATGGCCGCTCCCGGCCGCCCCACCGCTCCCGGCCGCCCCGCTGCCGCCTTTGCCGCCGTGCTCGCCGTGCTCGCCGCGTTCGCCGCCCGCCCCCGTGGTGCCTCCGTCGGGGCCGGTCTCGTCGCCGCCGGGGGCCGGGTCCTTTCTGGTCGCCGTCTCAGACACGGTGCCCGGACACCTTCCGCAGGCCCTGTCGGGCCCGGCGTACCAGGGCGTACCCCTTGGTCAGCGCCCGGTCCCCGGCGAAGTTCCGGGCCACCGCCGCCGCTTCGCCCTCCACCACGCGCCCGAACTCCTCGATGCCCGTGCCGCGCCGCACCGTCACCCGCTCCAGCGCGTACGGCCCCTGCCGCCGTGCCGCCAGCGCGTTGCCCACCGCCAGCGACACACCGAAACCGGCCGCCCGGACGGTCCGGCGCACCCGGCGGCTCGAATAGCCGTAGGGATACGCGAACGACGACGGCGGCCCCCCGCCGGCGACCCCGTCCAGCTCGTCGTGGATGATCTCCCGGCAGCGCAGCACCTCGGACCACAGCCGCTCGTCGGTGAGCAGGTCCAGCTGCGGATGGGTGTGGCTGTGGCCGCCGATCTCCACGCCGCCGGCCGCCAGTTCGCGCACCTGGTCCCAGTCGAGCATGGTGTCCGGCGCCGCCCCGCCCACCTCGTACGGGCCCGGCAGCCATCCCGTCGACACGAACAGCGTCGCCGGGAAGCCGGACTCGGCCAGCACGGGCAGGCAGTGCCGGTGCACGCCCTCGTATCCGTCGTCGAAGGTGATCAGCACGGGACGCCGGGGCAGCGGCCGGCCGTTCCGCCACGCAGTCGCCAGCGCCGAGGCGGTCAGCGGTGTGAAGCCGCCCTCGGCCAGGAACCGCATCTGCTCGGCGAAGGCGTCCGGGGCCACCGACAGCCCGTACACCGCCCGCCGGGGAGCGTCCGCCACGGCGTGGTACATCAGGATCGGCACGGCGCCGTCATGCCTCATCGCCGGGCCCCTCCCGTCGCCCGCCCCGCGAACCGCTCCCCGAGCCGCGCGGCCCCGTACCCCGCCGCGGTGGTGGCCGCTCCCGCCACGATCGCGCCCGCGCGGCCCCACCTCCCGCCGGACAGCGCCCGTGCGGCACCGAGCGGCAGTACCCGCGCGGCGTAGGCCCGTTCGGTCGCCAGACCGTCCCGGGTGCCGACGCTGCGGACGACGAGAGCCTTGGACAGGCCCTCGGCGTAACAGCGGGCCCGGAAGTACGAGAAGCGCTCCCGCGCGGCGGGGACCCGGTGCCAGATGACCGCGCGGTCGTCGACGAGCAGCACCGCGCCCGGTTCGGCCCGCGCCAGCCGGATGCAGAACTCGGTCTCCTCGCAGCCCATCGGGCGGCGGTCACCGTCCCGGCCGATGCCGGTGGTGAAGCCGCCGGCGAGGTCGAAGGCGATCCGCCGGAAGGAGGCGTTGCCGCCCAGCACGTTGCGCACCCTGGCCCTTCCGGACGGCTGGCCCCGGTAGGACGCGCCGACCACCCAGTCGAACTCCTCGGGAAACCACCGGGGACGGCGTCCCGAGGCCCACACCGGGCGGGTGCGGCCGCCGACGCCCAGCACCGACGGATCGGCGTAGGCGTCGGCGAACCAGCGGAGCCAGTCGCGTTCGGCGACGGCGTCGTCGTCGAGGAAGGCGACGACCTCCGACGCGCAGGCGGCGATGCCGGTGTTGCGCCCGGCGGACAGCCCGCGCGGCCCGGCGTTGGCCAGTACGCGCACCCCCGCCACACCGTCGTACGTCCGCGCCAGCCGCCGCAGCAGCGCCGGGTTGTGGTCGACGACGAGCAGGGTCTCGTGCGCGGGCAGGCTCTGCGCCCGCACCGAGGCCACCGCGGCGAGGATGTCGTCCCAGCGGTCCTCGGTGTAGACGCAGACGACGACGCAGATGCGCCCCGCGAGGGCCCGCGCGCCGGGCTCCGCGTTCACAGGGTCTCCCCGCGGCGCTCGCCGAAGATGACCCGCAGCACCCGCAGGCCGTCGCGCACCGCCCGCAGATTGCTCACGCCGTGGATCCGTACGTACTCGTGGCTCGGTATCTCCTGCACGCGCAGGCCGGCCTTGACGACCCTTATGTTCATCAGGGTCTCGACCTCGAAGCCCGTGCAGTCCAGGGTGATCTTGTCCAGGCAGTGCCGCCAGAACGCGTTGAACCCGTAGCAGAGGTCGGTGTAGCGGGCCCCGAACCTGGCGTTGACCACCGAGCACAGCACCCGGTTGCCGAGTCTGCGGACCGGGGTCATGTCGTCCGTGCCGCCCCCGTTGGCGAAGCGTGACCCCTTGGCGAAATCGGCCCCTCCGACCAGGGCCGACACATAGGAGACGATCTCGTTGCCGTCGGCCGAGCCGTCGGCGTCGACCATGACGATGATCTCGCCCGTGCAGGCGGCGAACCCGCTGATGAGCGCGTCGCCCTTGCCCCTGCCGGTCTGTTCGACGACCCGTATGTCCGGTCGTAGCTCGCGGGCGACCTTCACCGTGTCATCCGTGGAGTGGCCGTCGACGAGCACCACTTCGTGGATCCAGGAAGGCAGCGTGGCGAAGACATGAGGCAGGTTCTCCGCCTCGTTCATCGCCGGGATGACCACGCTGACCAGCGGCGCGATCGCCAAGTGCGAGGAGACCGGAGTGAAGTGGGACGGCGACGGCATGACCGTAGGAGCCTGCCCGGTGGCTGCCGGGCGCGGAAAGGAGCTCATGAGTCCTTTTTCCCTCTCGTCCGGTGGACCGCCCGCCCCCGGGTGGTCCTCGGTGTTTCCGGTTCGAAAGGGGGGTCTGACCTGGCCCGGAGCGTGCTGCCGCGCAACAGCGGTACGCGTCAAGGCTCTTGGCGGGTCAGGCGGGTGGGCATGCGTGACCGGCCGCGCGGCTCGGCACACATGCCCCGGTGACCGGGCACGGCACCCCCCTACCGCGTCCCGCGCCGTTCCATCGCGACTGACGAGCCCTCCCCTGAGCCGCTGACTGTGATGGACCGATGCGGGCGGATGTACGACGGTATTGATGATTGGGGCTCTATGGCAAGACCTGTGACGGCGATTACCCTTTGACCGAAATTGACAGGCTGTCGACACATTGATCTTGACCATCCGGCAATGTCCGCTATTGTGCGCCGGTGCGCAACCTGCCGACCACCTTGAGCAACCGGTCTGCCGGTTCCCGCAACCCGGGTCGGCCGGTCACCGCGTTGCGCAGCGCGCGCACCGGCGCACGCCGGGCCCGGTGCCCCAGTGCCACCGGATGACGCCGGGTCACCCAGCCCTCCGAGACGATCAGATCGCGGGTCTTGAGCGACTCCTTGTACTCCTTCCCGCCGCGCCCCAGGTCGAGGTAGGCCACCCCCTCGGCCGCCGCCGCCTCCGCCATCCGAAGATGCAGCACCAGCCCCGGCGAGTACCGGGCGTACGCCGGGTCGTACGCCGGGAACCAGCACGCCAGCACCGACGGCGAACGCATCCCGAAGTGCGCGGCGGCCGGCCGCCCGCCCGCGTAGAGCACCGACAGCAGCCCCGAGAACGACGGGCCCCGCGAGTGGAACAGCTGCTCCGCCAGTGCGACGATCCACGGCCGGGCGAACCGGTCGCCGCGCCCGGTCCTGCGGTACTGGGCGGACTTCCACCCCATCAGCGTGCGCAGTGCCGCCGGATCCCGCTCGTCGTGCACATAGCGGACCTCGCCCACGTCGCGGCCGAGCCGGCGCTCCTTGGCCAGGGTGGTGCGGACGAACTTGGGCGACCGGCCCCGGATGTGGCCGAGATACGACGCATAGCCGTGCTCCACATCCATGACCGGCGACGGGTACGCGCCGCTGATCCCCTCCTCGAAGGGCTTCTGGCCGTCCACCAGATGGTCGAACTCCCACACCGCCAGCCCGCAGGCGCGCAGCAGTTCGCGGGAGTCCCACTGGAAGCCTGGCCGGTGCACCAGCCCCTGGCAGTCGGAGAGTCCCAGCCCCACCGCGCGGCCGACCCCGGCGGTGCTGCGCTGGAAGGGGAAGAACGCGACCGGTTCGCCGTCCTCGCGCAGCACCGCGATCCGTACCCCGCGGTGATGGCGGCCCACCGCGAGCGTGAACTCCGGTGCGAGGAACGGGTTCCCGAGCTGTGGGCTGCCCGCGGCGGCGGCCCGCTTCTGGGTGTCCGCCCAGGCCGCCCGGTCGGCGGCGGTCAGATCCCCGGGGCGGTACACCGAGATGCTCACGTCAGCGACCTCCGCCGGCCCGGGTGTACGCGTGTCTCAGCGGCGGCAGCAGGAAGAGCGCGGCGCTCACCGCCGTGACGACGCCGACCCCGCCGCGTATCGACCACACGTGCAGGGTCAGCATCGCCTGGGCGACCAGGAGGTCCACCACGACGGCCCCGGCCGCCCCGGCCACCGCCCGGCTGAGCGGGTCCAGCGTGCCCAGGGCGGCGGCGAGTGCCGCGCCCGGGGCGACGAGCAGGAAGAACAGGGTGAACGGGGCCCGGACGGGCGAGGTGATGTCCATCAGCGCGAGCACCGCGCCGACCGCACCGACCCCGACCGCGGCCCCGGCGAACAGCGGTAGTGATTCCCTGCCGAACGTCTGTCTGCGCGTTGGTTGCATTGGCGACTTAGCCCCCCAAAACGCCGGATGCAGGGCTTCAATGTGGCGCAGCCCCGCCGGACTCGTCAAGAAAACAGCCGAGCGACTCCCATGTTCATGTCAGGAAATCGTGGCATGAACACTTCCCGAACCAGTTACTCCTTGGTACGAAAGATGCGGCAGAGATCCTGCTAAGGGAGGTTTCATGAGACTGTCCCGATTCCCGGCAGCCGCATCCGCGCTGCTCCTCACCACCGCCCTCGCCCTCTTCGGCACGGGCTCGGCACACGCCGCGGGCCCCGTCTACGCGGCCCTCGGCGACTCCTACTCCGCCGGAGTGGGAAGCGGAAGCTACGACAGCGCCAGCGGCAGCTGCTACCGCAGCAGCAAGGCGTACCCCGCACTCTGGGCCGCCGCGCATACTCCGTCCGGGTTCTCTTTCACGGCCTGTTCCGGCGCGAAGACGGCCGACGTCCTCAACAGTCAACTCGGCGCCCTGAGCGCGAGCACCACCCTCGTCAGCATCAGCATCGGCGGCAACGACGCCGGCTTCTCCGACGTCATGACCACCTGCGTCACCAGCTCCGACGCCACCTGCGTCAGCCGCATCAACACCGCCCGCGCCTTCGCCACCGACACCCTCCCCGGCCGGCTCGACGCCGTCTACGACGCGATCAGCGCCAAGGCCCCCTCCGCCACCGTCGTCGTCCTCGGATACCCGCGCTTCTACAAACTCGGCACCCTGTGCATCGGGCTCAGCCAGACCAAGCGCTCCGCCATCAACGCGGCGGCGGACCTCCTGGACGACACCACCGCCAAGCGCGCCGCCGACCACGGCTTCGTCTTCGCCGACGTCCGCGCCAACTTCACCGGGCACGAACTGTGCTCCGGCTCGGCCTGGCTCCACAGCCTCACCTATCCGGTCTACGAGTCCTACCACCCCACCGCCTCCGGCCAGTCCGGCGGCTATCTGCCCGCCTTCACCGCAGCCGCGTAGCGCGCCCTGCCGCGGTGGCCCCCGGACCGCACCGGGGGTCGCCGCTACCATGCGGGGCGTGGGGAGTTCGCTGGCGCTGGACGAGATCATGCCGTGGGCGGTCACCGCGCCACGGCTGGGCCGGGGCTGGGTGACGGCGGCCGAACCCGCGACCCTGAAGGCCCGGTGGGCCCGGCTGACCAGGGCGGAACCCGCCGAGCGGGACGCGCTGTTCGAGGTGACCAGGTCCCGCACCCCCTACTCCGCCGTACCCCAGCTCCCCGGCCACCCGGCGCCCGGCGGCCGGCTCGCCCGTGAGCACGGGCCGTGCCCGGAGCCGGTCCGGGTCACCGACGGGCCCTTCGACCGCCAGTGGCTGATACCGGACAACCGGGTGATCGACGCGGCCCGCCCCGAGCTGTGGCGGGTCACGGACGACACCCACCAGATCCACGCCGTCGAGCACCCCGGGGCCGGCCTGACGTACTCCGCGCTGCTCCCGGTCGGCCGCCGGCAGCGGATCCGCCCGCTCTACCGCCGCCCCGGCGGCCTCGACCCCAATCTCGCCCCCGGCCTGCTCGGCCATCTCGCCCGCCGGCTCGGCCTGCCCGTCGCCCCGGAGGACGTTCTCGCCTGGACCGCCGTCGGCACGCTCCCCGGCGTCACCCTCACCGCCGATCCCGGACTCTGGGCCGAGGGCGTGACCCTGGGCCGCGAGATCCTGTGGCTGCACACCTACGGCGCCCGGTGCGGTACCGGCCGGCCCCGCATGCCGGGCGGGCGGCGCCCCTACGTCAGGGCGGCCGTCCCGGAGCGCCCCGGTGCCGCCGGTCACGACCCCGGGGAGCAGGCCCTGCGCCTCGGCGACGGCGTCATCTCCCCGGTGCCGGAAGCCGCCTGGCAGTTCGCCGAACCCTGGTGCGAGCGCCGTACGTCGCCGGGCGAGCCCGGCACGCTCGGGGCCGTCGGCGACGTCGGCTGGCCGCGTTCGCGTACGTCGGAACTGCTCGAACTGATCACCGTGGTGGCCCTCCTGGACGACCTCGGCCCCCGGCGCCGCGACCTCACCGCCCGAGTGGCCGCCGCCGGCGACCACATCGCCCCCGAGGAGCTCCGCGCGGCCGGCGTCCTCCCCGTGCCCGACACGGCCCGGCGCCCGGCCTCGGTCCTGGACCACCACGAGGAAGGCCCGGACGGCCAGTTCGCCCTGCTCTAGCTTTGCGCCCGGGGGGGGGGGCGGTGCCGCCGTCGGCATCCCTCCCCCAGACTCCGTCCGGGGGTACCCCCACCTCAGCGCTCGAACGCCAGGCCAACAGTGTTCGGTGCCGTAAGCCGGTTCTCGTCGCTTGCGGGGGGCACCCCGACGTCGTCCCCTCCCGGGCCGGTGGCCTCTTCCGCGACAGACGGCCAACCGGGCTGGGGCCGCGAGGAGACCTGGGAGGGGGCGTACCGGGGTGCTCCCCGCAAGCGACGAGCGAGGATCCCGGGTCCGACTCGAAAGTACCCGCGTCGCGAGCGCTGAGGAGAGGAGCCCGGTGCGACACCGACCCCACCCACCAGGGGGAACAGGGGTGCGCTGAGCAGGTCCGGACGCACCGGCGCGGTGCCGGGACGGCGGGGCCTCCGAACCTGCCCGGGGAGGGTGGTGCGAAGGGTCAGCTGCGGCTGCCGAAGAGCGAACGGCGCAGCCGTCGCAGGGGCGCGAACAGCGAGACCCGGGCGCTGCGGCTGGCCCTGGTACGCGTGTGGTCGCGAGCGGTGAGCTCCTGCATCAGCAAGGTGGCCTCAGCCGTCTCGCGCTGCGGCAGGGCCGGGCCGGCCAGTATCGCGAGATGACGGTCGACGCGCGCGCTGGACGCACTGCTCCCGCAGTTGATGGCAGGCACCCGTGGCCTGCTCCGCATAGCTATCTGTTCCATGACACTCCCCACCCGTTCGAGGGCACCCGGCACCGGGCAGGGTAACCCTATCGCCTGGCCGCGTCACCCGCGCATCCTGTGCCCCGGATTCACCTCTGAGTCAAGGCTGTTGACGTGATACTGCCCGTTTCCTGTACGACCAAAGGGAGTTGCGCGACGGGGTCGGTGGTGGGCCGGGTCGATCCGCCATCCGGCTCAACGGTGATCGCGAAGGCCGTGGACTTGTCGTTCAGGGCGGTGGCGACCAGCGGCACACCGTCGTCCGGCAGCAGGCCGACCGACCGTACGGCGCTGTCGCCGGACATCAGCCACAGCTGGTAGTCGCGCCCGGACGGCGCCGCGGCCAGCCCGTGGGCGGTGACGACGGCGCGGTGCAGCGAGTCGGACACCACGGCGGTGATGCCCCGGCCCTGGTTGTCGCTGGCGCTGCGGGCCTTCGCGTCGGGCGCGCCGAGCACCTGGTTGACGGCCGCCGCGGCGGTACGTTCGCGGTCCAGCTCGGTACTGGTCCGTACGTACTGCACACCCATCACCACGGCGGCGGCCAGACAGAACGCGGCGGCCACCGCCGTGAACCGGATCCGGGGCCTGGCCCGGGCCCGTGAGGCGGCCCGGGTGCCTGCCCGGGTGACCGGGATGTCGGTGGCCGGACGGGCCGGCGCGGCCTCCTGCGGCATGGTGAGCACCGCGGTGAGCACCCGGTCGCGCATCATCGGCGGTGGTGGGAACGACGCGGCCCGGCCGAGCCGCAGGACGTCCTGTGCGAGCCGCCGCACCTCGTAGGCGCAGGGCTCGCAGCGAGCCAGATGTTTTTCGAACCGGCGGTGCTCACGTGGCTCCAGCGCGTCGAGCGCGTAGACCGCGGCGAGTTCATGGATCCGGCGCCTCATGCCGCGCTCCCCAGGCATTCGCGCAGCCTGGTGAGGCCGTCGCGCATCCGTGTCTTGACCGTGCCCAGCGGTACGGACAGGCGGTTCGCGACCTCGCGGTACGTGTAGCCGTCGTAGTACGCCAGCGTGACCGACTGCCGTTGCAGATCGGTCAGCCGCTCCAGACAACGGAGCAGCCATTCTCGTTCCAGGGTGCCTTCGACCGCCTCCGCGACCTGGTCGAAGGCGGGTCCGTCGGACCGCCGCCCGATCCGCAGCTCCCGCTCGGTGGCGGCGCGCGCCGACCGTACCCGGTCGACGGCCCTGCGGTGGGCGAAGGTCATGATCCAGGCGAGTGCGGTGCCGCGCTCCGGGTCGTACCGCGGAGCGCTGCGCCATACGTCGAGCAGTGCCTCCTGGGCGACCTCCTCGGACTGCGCGGGGTCCCGCAAAACCCTTCTGACCAGGCCGTACACAGGGCCGGACACCAAGGTGTACAGCTCCTCGAAGGCGCGGTGATCACCACGGCCGACCAACGGCAGAAGCCGGTCCGCCTCCTGGCTGTCCCGGACGTCCTTCCGAACCAATTGCAACGTGTCTCCTCCCCATCTGATCCCGGCCCGTCATTGTCGCGGCAAGTGGTGTTCGGAGCGACGTATCTCAACGGATTGCCCAACTGACTGAACTTCTTACCAATCCGCAGACGTATGGCCTCCGAACAACCCCGTGAGCGCCTCTGCCACAGGGCACCGGCACTTGACGCCAAAGGACCGACGCGATGACCGCAGACAGCAAGAGCAGGCTCAGGCTCAAGGCCCGGATCAGGGCAGGAGGGTCCCGCAGGATCGCCCTGTTCACCGCGGCCGCCCTGGCTGCCGGAGGGCTCGCCACGGCGGGCGTCGCCGCACTCCAGCCGCAGGCCGCCGAAGCCTCCAGCCACCGGGAGGCGCCGCTGATCTCGGGCCAGCCCCAGTTCGACACCACCGACCTGTACGCCTTCGTCAGCCCCGACAAGAAGAGCAAGACGACGCTGCTGGCCAACTTCATCCCCTTCGAGGACCCGGCGGGCGGCCCCAACTTCTACAAGTTCGCCGACAACGCCCAGTACGACATCCACATCGACAACGACGGCGACGCCCAGAGCGACTACGTCTACCGCTGGAGCTTCAAGGACCACTTCCGCAGCGGGGACACCTTCCTGTACAACACCGGCCCGGTCACCAGCCTCGACGACCCGGACCTGAACTTCATCCAGACGTACAACATCGACCTGCTGAAGGTGCACAGCGGGCGGGTCGTGAAGAAGACGCGGATCGCCAGGAACGTGCCGGTCGCGCCGTCCAACGTCGGCAAGGCGTCGATGCCCGACTACTCGGCGCTGCGCAAGCACGCCATCAAGAAGATAGGCGGCGGCACCACCGTCTTCGCCGGCCAGGCCGACGACCCGTTCTTCGCCGACCTGCGGGTCTTCGACCTGCTGTACGGCGGTGACCTGTCCGAGGTCGGCGACGACACCCTCGCCGGGTACAACGTCAACACCCTCGGCATCCAGGTCCCGACCAAGTACATCCGTGAGTCGAAGAAGCAGCCGATCATCGGCATCTGGTCCACCACCCAGCGGCTCAACTCCAGCGGGCGGTACGTCCAGGTCTCCCGGCTGGGCAACCCGCTGGTCAACGAGGTCGTCAACCCCCTCAAGGACAAGGACAAGTTCAACGCGTCCGACCCCTACGACGACGCCCAGTTCGCGGACAACGTCACCGAGCCCGAGCTGCCCAAGCTGATCGAGGGCATCTTCAAGATCAAGGCGCCGGACGAGCCCCGTGACGACCTGGTTTCGGTCTTCCTGACCGGTGTCGACGGCCTCAACAAGCCCCCGTACGTGCGGGCGTCCGAGGAACTGCGGCTCAACACCTCGATCAAGCCCGCCAAGTCGCCCAAGCGCCTCGGTGTCCTGGACGGCGACAACGCCGGCTTCCCCAACGGGCGCCGGCTGACCGACGACGTGCTCGACATCTCGCTGCAGGCCGTCGAGGGCGAGCTGGTCGGCAGCAAGAACGACCTCGGTGACGCGGTCGACGCCAACGACGCCGACTTCGAGCACAGCTTCCCCTACGTGGCGCTCCCGGCCTCCGGCTCGGACGCGGCCTCGACGAACTCCACCAAGTCCGACCGCACCCTCCTCAACGGCGGCGGCCTGGTCTCGGGCAGTGACAACACGGTGCTGGCCGTCTCGGCGGCGTCCGGCGCGGCCGGTGTGCTGCTCCTCGGCGGCGGTCTGGTGTGGTGGCGGGGACGGCAGCGTCGCAGCCGCTTCGACCTGGATGCCTACCACGGGCGCTGACGGGGCCCGGCCGGCCCGCGGGCCGGCCGGAACACCGTAACCACCCCCAGGCAGGCGTGGTCCGGACCCCCCACCCGGGCCACGCCACCCGCTCGGCCGCCCCTCCCGCTCACCCCCCCACGGGGCGGCCGAGCCACCCAGAACCACCGCGCCGCACAGCCGTACCGCCGCACCCAGAGAGGTACCCGCGATGTCCGCCACCGCAGAAACCGTGAGCGCACCTGACGCGCCCGAGCCGCCCGTCTTGCCCCGGCGCCGAAAACTGCGCACGGCGGCCGTGGTCGTGGCGCTCGCGACGGCTCTCACCGCGGCGGCCATCGCGATCGGCGGCAGCACCCACCCCGCAGCCGCCGGCAAGGCGACCGTGGCCGCCGACGCGTCACTGGAACGCATCGCGGACGGCGACCTGGCGAGCGGCATCGCGGCCCTGCAACAGCACCTGCGCGCGCAGCCCAAGGACGCGGGGAGCTGGGCCACCCTGGGCGCCGCCTACGTGGAACAGGCCCGCACCACCGGCGACCCGACCCGCTATCCCCAGGCCGAGGAGGCGTTCGACCGTTCCATGACGATCCAGCGCAAGGACAACGACGCAGCCCTCGCCGGCCGGGCCGCCCTCGCCGCCGCCCGTCATGACTTCCCCACCGCGCTGCGCAACGCCGACAGCGCCCTGACCGTCAACGCCTACAACGAACGCGCCCTCGCCGTGCGCATCGACGCCCTCGTCGAACTCGGCCGCTACGACGCCGCCTACCGGGCCGCGCGCCAGGCGGACTCCCTGCGCCCCGGCATCCCGATCTTCACGCGCTACGCCTATGTGCTCGAACTGCGCGGCGACGTCAGCGGCGCCCGCCGTATCCTCCTCGAAGCCCTCGACCAGGCCGTCTCCCCGGGCGACATCGCCTACGTGGCCACCGCGCTGGGCCAGCTGGCCTGGACCCAGGGCGACTACACCGCCGCCATGAAGCACTTCGCCCAGGCCCTCACCGCCTCGCCCTCCTACCTCCCCGCCCTGGAGGGCCGCGGCCGCACCCACGCCGCCCGCGGCGACCTCGACAAGGCCGCCGCCGATCTCGGCGAGGTCGTCCGCCGGTACCCGCTGCCGGCCCAGCTCGCAGCCCTGGGCGAGGTGTACGAGGCGCTGGGTGACCGCAAGCGCGCCAAGCAGCAGTACAACGTGGTCGGCACCTGGATCGAACTGGCCCGCGCCAACGGCGTCGCCACCGACCTCGACACGGCCCTCGTCGCCGCCGACCACGGCGACCGCGAGGAAGCCCTCACCGCGGCCAGGGCCGAATGGCAGCGCCGGCACAGCGTGCACACCGCCGACGCCCTCGCCTGGGCCCTCCACGTCAACGGCCACGACCGCGAGGCGCTCACCTACGCCAAGCACGCCGCCGCTCCCGGCTACCGCAACGCCCTGTTCCTCTACCACCGGGGCATGATCGAACGCGCCCTCGGCGACAAGGACGCGGCCCGCGGCTCGCTCAAGGCCGCGCTCAAGCTCAACCCCGGCTTCTCGCCCACCTCGTCGAAGACGGCCCGCGCCGCCCTGGACGGGCTGGAGGGCGCCAAGTGAAAGCCCGGATCGCGGCCGTACTGGCCGTCACCGCCGCCCTGGTCGCCCTCCCGGTGGCCGCCGCCTCGGCGCATCCACTCGGCAACTTCACCGTCAACCGCTACGACGGCCTGGTCGCCTCGGACGCCCGGCTCACCGTCGACCACGTCGAGGACCTCGCCGAGATCCCGGCCGCGCAGGCCAAGGCCGACATCGACACCGACGAGGACAACACCCTGGCCCCCGCGGAACTCCGGACCTGGGCGGACAGCCGCTGCGCGGACGCCGCCCGGGGCGCCCGGCTCACGGTGGGCGGAGAGCGCGAGCAGCTCGGCGTCGGCTCCGCCAAGGCCTCCCTGCGCCCCGGGCAGGCGGGCCTGCCCACGCTGCGGGTGCAGTGCCGGCTGACGGCCGCCCTGCCGCGCGGGGACGCCGCCACGATCACGTACCGCCCCAAGGACATCGGCACCGGCCCCGGCTGGCGCGAGATCACCGCGCGCGGCGACCGCAGGACGCTCACCCGCTCGGACGTGGCGCGGCGGTCGATCTCGCAGCGGCTCACCTCCTACCCCAAGGACCTGCTGTCCTCACCGTCGAACGAGCGGTCGGCAGCGCTGCGCACGACTCCGGGCGGACCGGCCCTGGCCGACTCGTCGTCCACCGGCACGCCCGTGGCCTCCTCCGTCCTGCCGCGCGGTGCCGACCGCTGGACCACGGCCCTCACCGGCCTGGTCTCCCGGCACGACCTGACCCCCGGCTTCGCCGCCCTCGCCTTCGGCGCCGCGCTGCTGCTGGGGGCGATACACGCCCTGGCCCCCGGCCACGGCAAGACCCTGATGGCCGCGGCGGCGGCGGCCGGTGGACGCACCTCGCGGCGCGACATGTTCGCCCTGGGCGCCTCGGTGACCGTCACCCACACCATGGGTGTCTTCGTGCTCGGCCTGCTGGTCACCGCCGGCTCCGCGGCGGCTCCTTCGGTCATCGGCTGGCTCGGTGTGGCCAGCGGTCTGCTGGTCACCTTCGCGGGAGCGGCGTTGCTGCGGCGCGCATGGCGGCTGCGCGGCCAGGAGCACGGCCACAGCCACTCCCACGACCACGACCACGGGCATGACCACGGACACGGGCATGGACAGGGCCATGGGGACGGGCACGGGCACGGCCACGGCCACGACGATCACGGGCATGCGCAGGGGCACGGGCACGACCACGACCCCGCGCAGGCCGCCGGACTCGCCTCCGTGCCCGCTGTCACCGCCGTGCTCACCGCCGAACGCCCGGCTCCCCGGCCGCACCACCATCACCACCACCCCACCCCCCAGCTCACCCTGCGCAGCACGATCCTGCTCGGCTTCGCCGGAGGCATGGTCCCCAGCCCGTCGGCGGTCGTCGTCCTGGTGGGCGCGTCGGCCCTGGGCCAGGCGTGGTTCGGCTTCCTGCTGGTGCTCGCGTACGGCATGGGGCTCGCGCTGACCCTGACGGCGGCCGGGTTCGCCGTCGTACGTCTGGGGAAGCTGGCCGGCCGGGTCCAGGCCCGGCGCAGTGGCCGGCTGCTGGTCCTCGCGCAGCGCGCGGCACCGCTGGTGACGGCGACCGTGGTCTTCACGCTCGGCTGCGTGCTGGTGTTCAGGAGCATGAGCGGTCTGTGACCGGTGCGCCCGTAGCGGGGGAAGAACCGACGCGACGGGAGGTTCGCCGATGACGACCCGGGTGCTGGCGGGACGGTACCGGCTGCTGAGCGAGCTGGGCCGGGGCGGCATGGGCGTGGTGTGGCTCGCCCACGACGAACTGCTGGGCCGCGAGGTCGCCGTGAAGGAGGTCCGGGCCCCGGAAGGGCTCGACGAGCACGCGGTGCTCCGGCTCTACGCCCGGCTGGAGCAGGAGGGCCGCGCGGCGGCCCGTGTGGACCACCCCAACGCCATCACGGTCTACGACGTGGCGATGGCCGAGGGCACCCCGTGGATCGTCATGGAGCTGGTGCGCGGCCTCTCCCTGTCCGACGTCCTGGACGCCGACGGGCCGCTCTCCCCGCGCCGCGCCGCCGAGACCGGCAGCCGGGTGCTCGCGGCGCTGCGGGTCGCCCACGGGCGGGGCGTCCTGCACCGCGACGTCAAACCCGGCAACGTCCTGATCGGCAACGACGGCCGTGTCGTCCTCACCGACTTCGGCATCGCCTTCATCGAGGGCAGCTCCGCCATCACCCGCACCGGAGAGGTCGTCGGCTCGCCCGAGTACCTCGCCCCGGAACGGGCCCTGGGCCGCCCCACCGGCCCCGCGTCCGATCTGTGGGCGCTGGGGATCCTGCTCCACGTGGCGGTGGAGGGAGGGTCGCCGTTCCGCCGCGACACCGCCCTGAACACCCTGTGGGCCGTCGTGGACGAACCGCTGCCCCCGCCCCGGCTGGCCGGGGCCCTCGCCCCGGTCATCGAGGGACTGCTGCGCAAGGACCCCGCCGAGCGGATGGACGGCGCCGAGGCCCAGCGACTGCTCGACGCCGCCGCGGCGGGCCGTGCCTCCTACCGGCCGACGGCCGCCGTGGCGGCGCCGAGGCGCCCCACGCCCTCGGCGGACGCCGCCGTCACCGCCGCCCGGCCCCGTACCGCCGCCCGGCTGCACGCCGCCGCCGCTCCGGCCTGTCCGCGCCGGGCCGTGGCCGCCGTCGTCGCCGGGATCCTCGCCCTGGCCCTGGCCGCCGGTGGCGTCGCCTGGGTCCTGCTGCACCACAGGGGCGGCGGCACCGCCATCGGCCCCACGGCCTCCGAAGGCCGCGCGACCCGGTGAGCGCGCGGCCACGGCCTAGCGGGCGTCCATCGTGACGGTGAAGGAGAAGCGGTCCCCCCGGTACCGGATGCGGGCCACGTCCACCACGCGCTCGCTGTCGTCGTGGACCACCCCGGTGCAGTGCAGGATCGGGCTGAGCAGCGGCACCCGCAGCAGGGCCGCAGTCTCGGGGTCGGCGAGGCGGGCCTCCACGGTGTCGGTGACGCGGTTGATCCGTACGCCGAGGCGGTCGCGCAGGACGCGGGTCATGGGGGAGTGCACGAGCTCGGCGGGGTCGAGGCGGTCGGCGAGCGCCGGAAGGACGTAGTTCTCGGCCCAGTTGACGGGCTCGTCGGTCTCCTCGTCGTAGCGCAGGCGCCGGTAGCGGACGAGTTCGGTCTCGCCGGGGAAGAGCGCGGCGAGGTCGGCCGGGACGGGGACCGGCTGGTGTCCCAGGACCGTGGTGCGTTCGCCGGACTGGTGGGCGACGATGGCGTCCACCGACCCGAGGAGCCGGACCGGGGCCCCGCGGCGGGCGGCGGGGTCGATGAAGGTGCCGTGGCGGCGGTGCCGGGTGATCAGGCCCTCGGTCTCCAGCTCCTTGAGGGCCTGGCGCATGGTCAGGACACCGACCCCGTAGTGCTCGGCGAGCGCGTTCTCGGTTGGCAGCCGCAGCGGTGCGTCGGCCGGGCGGCCGAGTACGGAGGCGCGCAGCGACTGCGAGACCTGGTACCACAGCGGGAGTCTGCGGTTGAGGAGCAGCGGGTCAGGGGCGAAAGAGCCGCTCAAGGCCACTCCAGACCTTGTCGTAACCGTCCTGGCGGTGCGGCCCGTTCATCGCGTACTCCGTCGGCACGACCGGCCAGCGGGTCTCGAACATGAAGGCCAGGCCGTCGTCGACCTTCTGGGGCCGCAGCTCGGCCCCGCTCGCCCGGTCGAAGGTCGTACGGTCCGGTCCGTGCGCGGACATCATGTTGTGCAGGGAGGCGCCGCCGGGCACGAAGCCGTCGGCGCCGGCGGTCTTGGCGTCGTAGGCACCCTCGATCAGGCCCATGAACTCGGTCATGACGTTGCGGTGGAAGTACGGCGGCCGGAAGGTGTCCTCGCCCACCAGCCAGCGCGGGGCGAAGACGACGAAGTCGGCGTCGGGGGCGGCGAGCACGGTGTAGATCGACGGGTCGGGGTGGTCGTAGCTGACCGTGCCGAGCACATTGAAGCGCCGCAGGTCGTAGACGTACGGGACGTGGTTGCCGTGCCAGGCGACGACGTCGAGCGGGGAGTGGTCGTAGGTGGCTGCCCACAGGTTGCCGCCGAACTTGCTGATCACCTCGACGGGTTCGCCGTCGCGCTCCTCGTAGGCGGCGACGGGGGCGAGGAAGTCACGGGCGTTGGCCAGGCCGTTGGCGCCGATCGGGCCGAGGTCGGGCAGCCGGAAGGGGCTGCCGTAGTTCTCGCAGACATAGCCGCGGGCCCCGGCTGCGGGGTCGCACAGCTCGACACGGAAGCGCAGGCCGCGGGGGATCAGGGCGATGTGGCCGGGCGTGACGCCGAGCAGGCCCAGTTCGGTGCGGAGCAGCAGGGCGCCGTGCTCGGGGACGATGAGCAGCTCGCCGTCGGACGAGGAGAAGACCCGGTCGTCCATGGAGCGGTTGGCGGCGTACCAGTGGATGCCGATGCCCTCGCGGCGCATGACGTCACCGTTGCCGCCGACCGTGACCAGCCCGTCGACGAAATCGGTGGCCCGGTCGGGCAGCGGCAGCGGGAGCGGGCCCCAGCGCAGCCGGTTGGGGTCGGGCTCGGTGTCGCGGAAGGGGGCCGCGCGCAGCAGGCCGTTGCCGATCCTGCGCAGCGGCGGGTGGGCGGCGGAGGGGCGGATCCGGTAGAGCCAGCTGCGCCGGCCGAGATGGCGGGGCTCGGTGAAGGCGGTGCCGCTGAGCTGCTCGGCGTACAGGCCCATCGGTGGGCGCTGCGGCGAGTTCCGGCCGACCGGGAGGGCGCCCGGCACGGCCTCGCTGAGGTGCTCGTTCCCGAAGCCGGGGGAGTAGGTGAGGTCCTTTACCTGTTGGTCCGGGCTGGTCATCGGGGGCTCCCAGGGTCGCCGCGGCCATTCCTGTGCTCGACCATAGGAATGGCTGGGCCATCCGTCAACCGTCCGGCCGTAGGTCCGGTGGTCGGTCGTCGGTCGTCCGTCGGTCGTCCGTCGGTCGTCCGCCGGCGATCCGGCAGTCCGGGCCCGGCCACCGGACCCGAGTGGGGCGGCACGGCATGATGGACCTGTGCACGCCGCCACCGGACTCCGCCGCGCCCCTGTCCAGCGACGCAGCGCCGAACGCCTCGGCCGCATCCTCGACGCCACCGCCGGGCTGCTCGACGAGGTGGGTTACGAGGAGCTGAGCACCCGCGCCGTGGCGGTCCGCGCGGGCGTGCCGATCGGGTCGGTCTACCGTTTCTTCTCCAACAAGCGCGCCATGGCCGACGCGCTGGCCGGGCGCAACCTCGACGAGTACGTCACCCGGATCGCCGCGCGCCTGGCCGGGCCGGACGGGGCCCGGGGCTGGCGGCCCGCGATCGATCTCGCCGTCGACGAGTACGTGGCCATGAAGCGCACCGTCCCCGGCTTCGGGCTGGTCGACTTCGGTATCCCCGTCCCCGGTGCCCGGGGTGCCGCCAACCACCGGGTCGCCGACCGGCTGCGCACGCTGCTCGCCGTCCACCTCGGCCCCGATCCGGACGCCAGGCGCTCGCGCTGACCTTCACCGTCGGCGTGGAGGCCGCCGACGCCCTGCTCCAGCTCGCCTTCCACACCGACCCGGCCGGTGATCCGCGGATCGTCGCCGAGACCAAGGTGCTGCTCCACGCCTATCTCGCGCAGGCTCTGGACGGCGGCTGAGCAACGTCGGCTGACGGCATGCCTACCGGTCGGTATGCTGGCCGCCCAACCCCTGACGGGAGGGCCGATGAGCCGCACCGCCCTGCGTATATGCCCGCTGTGCGAGGCCACCTGCGGCCTCACCCTCACCATCGACGACGACCGCGGCCGGGTCACCGCCGCTCGCGGTGACCGCGAGGACGTCTTCAGCGCCGGTTTCGTCTGCCCCAAGGGCGCCACCTTCGGCGACCTCGACGCCGACCCGGACCGGCTCACCGGCCCCCTGGTCCGCCGCGACGGCGAGCTGGTCGAGGCGAGCTGGACGGAGGCGTACGAAGCCGTGGCGGCCGGTCTCGGCGGGGTGATCCGCGAGCACGGCGGCGCGTCGGTCGCCGTCTACCTCGGCAACCCCAACGTCCACACCGTCGCCGGCGGGCTCTACCCGCCGCTGATCATCCGGGCACTGGGCACCCGCAACATCTACGCGGCCAGCACCCTGGACCAGATGCCCAAGCAGGTCGCCTGCGGCTACCTCTTCGGCCATGCCTTCGCGATCCCCGTCCCCGACCTGGACCGCACCGACCACCTGGTGATCATCGGCGCCAACCCGCTGGTCTCCAACGGCAGTCTGGCCACCGCCGCCGACTTCCCCGGCAAGCTCAAGGCGCTGCGTCGGCGCGGCGGACGGCTCACCGTCATCGACCCCAACCGCACCCGCACCGCCGCGCTCGCCGACCGCCATCTCGCCCCCCGGCCCGGCACGGACGCCGCCCTGCTCTTCGCGGTCGTCCAGGTGCTCTTCGCCGAGGACCTGGTGGACCTCGGGCGGCCGGCCGGGCATGTCACCGGCGTCGAGGAGGTGCGCGCGCTGGCCGGCGACTTCACGCCCGAGGCGGTCGCCGGCCACTGCGGCGTCACCGCCGAGGAGATCCGGGAGCTGGCCCGGGAGATCGCCGCCGCGCCCTCGGCCGCGGTCTACGGGCGGATCGGCAGCACGACCGTGGAGTTCGGCACCCTCGGCAGCTGGCTGATCGACGTCGTCAACACCCTGACCGGCAACCTGGACCGGCCGGGCGGCGTCATGTTCCCGCTCTCGCCCACCGGGCGGGCGCCGCGCCCGGCCGGGCCCGGCCGTGGGTTCGTCACCGGCCGCTGGCACAGCCGGGTCTCCGGCCACCCCGAGACCGCCTCCGAATTCCCCGCCTCCGCCCTGGCCGAGGAGATCGACACCCCCGGCGCCGGCCAGGTCCGGGCGCTGATCACGGTGGCCGGCAACCCGGTGCTCTCGGCACCCGACGGCGAGCGCCTGTCCCGGGCGCTGGACGGCATCGGTTTCATGGTCAGCGTCGACCCCTACCTCAACGAGACGACCCGGCACGCGGACGTCGTCCTGCCCCCGCCGCCGCCCTCGCAGAGCCCGCACTTCGACTTCGCGTTCACCAACTTCTCGGTACGCGACAACGCCCGCTACTCGCCCGCCGCGCTGCCGTTGGCCGACGGTCGCCCCGACGAGGCCGAGATCCTCTCCCGGCTGGTCATGATCCTTTACGGTGCCGGGCCGGACGCCGACCCGGCCGCCGTGGACGAGCAGGTCATCGCCGCCACCCTGGCCAAGGAGACCGCCGACCCGCACTCCCCGGTCGCCGGGCGGGACGCGGCGGAACTGGCCGCCGCCCTCACCGGCGATGCCGGGCACGAGCGCCGGCTCGACCTGATGCTCCGACTGGGCCCGTACGGCGACGCCTTCGGCGCCGACCCGCAGGGCCTCACCCTGGCCCGGCTGCGCGCCGCGCCGCACGGCGTCGACCTGGGCGCCCTCAAGCCCCGTATCCCCGAGATCCTGCGGACGGCCTCGGGCACGGTCGAGCTCGCGCCCGGCCCGGTGGTGGCCGACGTCCCCCGGCTGCGGCGCTCCCTGGACCGCGGCCCGGACGGCTTCGTCCTGATCGGGCGCCGCCATCTGCGCTCCAACAACAGCTGGATGCACAACGTGCCCGCGCTGACCGGCGGCACCAATCGCTGCACCCTGCAGATCCACCCCGACGACGCCGACCGCCTCGGCCTCACCGACGCCGCGCCCGCGCTGGTCAAGGGGCCCGGCGCTGAGCTCGAAGTCCCGGTGGAGGTCACCGACTCGCTGCGCCCCGGCGTGGTCTCGCTGCCGCACGGCTGGGGCCACGACCGGCCCGGTACCCGTCTGGGCGTCGCGGCCCGTGACCCCGGCGTCAACGTCAACCAGCTCCTCGACGGCACCCTGCTGGACCCGCTGTCAGGGACGGCCGTCCTCAACGGATTCCCGGTGCACATCGCCCCAGTGGGGTGACCCGCCACCACGGGGGAGCATGGGGGACCATGGGGATCAGCCGAAAAACTACCGGTGCTAGTTTGGTGCGGACCCGCACCGACGGTGCGGACCCGCACCATCCCCACCCCTCCGGGAGGATGACCGTGAAGCTCCACGACGGCATGTACATCGACGGCGCCTGGCGGCCGGCCGCCGGCACCGAGCGGATCGAGGTGGTCAACCCCGCCGACGAGCAGGTGATCGCCGCCGTGCCGGCCGGCACCGCCGCCGACGTGGATGCCGCCGTCCGCGCCGCCCGCGCGGCCCTGCCCGCCTGGTCCGCCGTCCCGCCCCGGGAACGCGCGGCCCTGCTGACCGCGCTGCGTGACGGGCTCGCCGCCCGCCGCGAGGAGATCGCCCGCACGGTGACGGCGGAGCTGGGCTCACCGCTGGCGTTCAGCCAGGCGGTGCAGGCGGATCTGCCGATCGCGGTCGCGGGATCGTACGCGGAGATCCTGGCCACGTACGCCTTCGAGGAGCAGGTCGGCAACTCGACCGTCCACCACGAGCCGGTCGGTGTGGTGGGGGCGATCACGCCGTGGAACTACCCGCTGCACCAGATCGTCGCGAAGGTCGCGCCGGCCCTGGCCGCGGGCTGCACCGTCGTGCTCAAGCCCGCCGAGAACACCCCGCTGGTGGCCCGGCTCTTCGCCGACGCGGTGCACGAAGCGGGTTTCCCGGCCGGGGTGTTCAACCTGGTCACCGGCGTCGGACCGGTCGCCGGCCAGGCACTGGCCGAGCACCCGGGGGTCGACCTGGTCTCCTTCACCGGCTCCACGGCCGTCGGCAGGCGGATCGCCGCCACGGCCGCCGCCGCCGTGAAGCGGGTGGCGCTCGAACTGGGCGGCAAGTCCGCCAACGTCATCCTGCCCGGCGCGGACCTGGCCCGCGCGGTCAGTGCCGGAGTCGCCAACGTCATGTCCAACTCCGGCCAGACGTGCAGCGCGTGGACCCGGATGCTGGTCCACCGCGACCAGTACGACGAGGCCGTCGAGCTGGCCGCCGCCGCGGTGGCCAAGTACGTCCCCGGGACCCGGGTCGGCCCGCTGGTCAACGCCGCGCAGCAGGCCCGCGTACGCGGCTACATCGAGCAGGGCGTCAAGGAGGGCGCGCGCCTGGTCGCCGGCGGCCCCGAGGCCCCGCTGGAGACGGGCTACTACGTCAGCCCCACGATCTTCGCCGACGTCACGCCGGAGATGACCATCGCCCAGGAGGAGATCTTCGGGCCCGTCCTGTCGATCCTGCCCTACGAGGACGAGGCCGACGCCCTGCGGATCGCCAACGGCACGGTGTACGGCCTGGCCGGCGCGGTCTGGGCGGCCGACCGCGACGAGGCGGTGGCCTTCGCCCGCCGTATGGACACCGGGCAGGTCGACATCAACGGCGGCCGCTTCAACCCGCTCGCCCCGTTCGGCGGCCACAAGCAGTCGGGCTTCGGGCGCGAACTGGGCGTCCACGGCCTCGCCGAGTACCTGCACACCAAGTCCCTTCAGTTCTGAGCAGTTCCGCCCGCAGTCCTGCCCGCAGTCCTGCCCGCAGTCCTGCCCGTAGTCCTGAGCCACCTGAACAGTGCCGAGAGGAAAGCACCCGTGACCCGCGCCGCCGTACTGCCCGCCGTCAACGTCCCGCTGGTGATCGCGGAGATCGACCTTCCCGCGCCCGGCCCCGGCCAGGTCACGGTCCGCCTCGCGGCGGCCGGGGTGTGCCACTCCGACCTGTCACTGTCCAACGGCACCCTGCGCCAGCCCGTGCCGGCCGTCCTGGGCCACGAGGGCGCCGGGACGGTCACCCGGGTCGGCGAGGGCGTGACCGGCGTCGCGCCCGGCGACCGGGTCGTCCTCAACTGGGCTCCCTCCTGCGGCGACTGCCACTTCTGCGGCCTCGCCGAACCCTGGCTGTGCGCCAACGCCGGGGCGGCCGCCACCACTCCGTACGCCAGGCTCACCGCGGACGGCACCGAGCTGTACCCGGGGCTGGGCACCGCTGTCTTCGCCGAGGAGACCGTCGTCCCGGCGGCCGCCGTGCTGCCGCTGCCCGACGGCGTCCCGCTCGTCGAGGCCGCGCTGCTGGGCTGCGCCGTGCTGACCGGCTACGGCGCCGTCCACCACAACGCCGCCGTCCGCCCCGGGGAGTCGGTGGCGGTCTTCGGCGTCGGCGGGGTCGGGCTGGCCGTGCTGCAGTCGGCCCGTATCGCCGGCGCCGGCACCATCGTGGCCGTCGATGTCTCGCCGGCCAAGGAGGAGCTGGCCCGGGCCGCCGGAGCCACCGACTTCGTGGTCGCCTCGGCCGGCGCCGCCAAGGAGATCCGCAGGCTGACCGGCGGCTTCGGCACCGATGTCGCCATCGAGTGCGTGGGCCGCGCCGACACCATCCGTACCGCCTGGTCCGCCACCCGCCGGGGTGGCCGCACCACCGTCGTCGGCATCGGCGGCAAGGACGAACAGGTGTCCTTCTCCGCCCTGGAACTCTTCTACTTCGGCCGCACACTGTCCGGTTGCGTCTACGGCGACAGCGACCCCGCCAAGGACCTCCCGGTGCTGGCGGAGCACGTACGCGCGGGCCGTCTGGACCTGTCGGCGATGGTCACCGAACGCATCGGACTGGACGGCATCCCGGCCGCCTTCGACGCGATGCTCGCCGGACGCGGCGGCCGGGCCCTGATCATCTTCTGAGCACGGGGGTATGTCCGGGGCCGATCTCTGTCATGCCGACGGGGAATCTGTGCATCCGAGCAAGAGCCTTTGAACGAATCTCACGCGCTGCTTCACTCATGCTCGAACCGCTGCTCAACAGGGGCAAAGGTGCCCCCAATCAGGGTGAGGCATGACATGACGCTTATAACGCGACGTTCGATTCTGGCGGCCGGCGCCGCCACCGGGGCCGCGACCCTGCTGTGGTCGCCGGCGGCCACCGCCGCGGCGGCGACGACGACCAGGAAGATCACCGTTGCCGCCGGGGAGACCAAGGAGATCTCCACGACCACCCGGGCCAACGTGCTGGTGATCGAGGAGGGCGGCACCCTCACCGCCCCCGACGGCCACCGGCTGTCGCTCACCGTCGACGGGGTCGAGACGGGCCAGGCGATCACCGAAGCCGGCGGCACCACCCCGGCGTTCGCGGCCGGCACCTACCGGGGCGACATCGTCCTCACCGTCGCCGGGTCCAACGACATCACGTACAACGGCCTGGTCTTCCCCTTCCGCCAGGCCATCCACGTCGGCGCCGACGGCATCGACAAGACGAAGTCCGTACTGGCGGCGGTGGTCGGCGGCAAGCTGACCGACACCTACGCCAAGAACATCAGCCTCACCTCGACCGGTGAGGTCTTCAACGGCGTGTACGCCGACGGTGGTTCCTACACGGTCGAGCACCCCTCGATCGCCTTCACCGGCAACGGCCGCTCCGACTTCGTCGGTTACGGCGCGAGCATCGTCGGCACCGGCGGCACCACGCTGGTCGTCGACGGCGCCGACATCCGCAACAAGGGCGCGGTGCGCACCGCGGTCATCGCCGACGGCGGCAGCAACGTGATCGTCAAGAACTCCACGATCCGCACCAGGGACGGTGTTCTGCCGGACGGCTACCAGTCCACCGTCAACCTCCCCTACATGCAGGACGCGCCCTGGATGCTCGGCATCTCGGGCAACAACCGCGCCACCAACCTGCTCGGCACCGAGACCAGGGCGGCCTACATCAACTCGTCCGTGTTCTCCGAGGGCTGGGGCGCACTCTCCGTCGACGGCAGCTCAAACGCGCAGCTGACCGCCATCAACTGCCACGCCGGCAACACCGGCCAGGACGGCTACGCCTCGTACGCCATCGGCAACGTCACCGAGCGCTTCCTCGGCTGCCGGCTCGACGTGGCCACGTACGCGCTGATCAACCGCGGTGGCGCCTGCTACTACGGCGACAGCGGCCGCGACGCCGTCGCCCAGCTCAACGAGGACCTGGAGCTGGGGCTGACCGCGCACGAACTGCGCGCCCTCGCCCCGCGCAACACGGTCATCAACTCCCGTCGCTGGGGCTTCATGTGGCACGGCGCCGGCTCGGTCGACATCAGCGGCGGCACCGTCGTCAACACCGAGAAGGCCACCTTCCTGGACAAGGGCCAGCAGGTCACGGTGACCGTGGACGGCTCGAAGGGGGCGCGGCTCAACCCGAAGGACGGCATCATCTTCCAGGTCATCGAGGACGATGACCCGGGACCGGTGATGGCCGACGGCGTGCTGCTGAACACCGGCGTCTACACCGAGCCCACCGGCGCGGCGACCAGGGACGCCAGCTTCGACGTCACCGCCGTGCACAGCGCGGACGCCAACGCCACCTTCACCGACATCGCCCTCAACGGCGACTTCTACAACGCCATGCGCAAGGGCAAGAACCTGGTGCTCACCTTCGACGGCTCCACCGTCTGCGGCGTTATCAGCGCGTCCTCGGCCGCCCACCGGCAGTCCACCATCACCTCGGCCGACTACCGGCTGCTCGGTGTGGTCACCAACACCGTGCAGGCCGCCGTCAACAACGGCGTCGTCGTCTCCCTCGACAACGGCTCCAAGTGGACCGTGACCGGTACCTCCCACCTCACCAAGCTGGTCGTCGGCAGCAAGGCCGCCGTCCTCGCCCCCAAGGGCAGGAAGGTGTCCCTCACCGTCGACGGCACCGCCACCGCCATCAAGGCGGGCAGCACCTACACCGGCGCGCTCGTCCTGACCGTCGCCTGACTCGTCCGACTCGTCCGACTCGCCGGATCACCGTCCCCCGGACCGGGGCCCGCGCCACGACGCTGTGGCGCGGGCCCCTTCCGTTACGCGAGGATGCCGGGCACGGGACACTGCGACGGAGGGGCAAAGCGCATGGCGGAGCTGCACGATCTGACAGCGGTGGAGCAGGCCGAGGCGGTCCGTGGAGGGACCGTGTCGCCGACCGAGCTCACCGACCACTACCTGGACCGGATCGACCGGTTGAACGACACCGTCGGGGCGTTCATCACCGTCACTCCCGAGATCGCCCGCAAACAGGCCGCCGACGCCGAGGCGCAGGCCCTCGCGGCCCGCCGCGAGGGGCGGGAGCGGGAACTGTCGCCGCTGCACGGCGTGCCCGTGCCGGTGAAGGACCTCGCCTTCACCGCGGGCGTGCGCACCACTCTCGGCTCGGCGGCGTACGCCGACCACGTCCCGGACACCGACGACCATGTGGTCGCCAGGCTGCGTGAGGCCGGGACGATCCTGCTGGGCAAGACCAACACCCCCGAGTTCGGGCTGCCCTGCTACACCGAGAACCGGCTCGCGCCGCCCGCCCGCACCCCCTGGGACCTCGACCGCTCGGCCGGCGGCTCCAGCGGCGGCGCCGCGGCGGCCGTCTCCTCGGGCCTGGCGCCGATCGCCCACGCCAGCGACGGCGGCGGCTCCATCCGCATCCCCACCTCCGTCTGCGGCCTGTTCGGCATCAAGCCCAGCCGGGGCCGGATCAGCCCCGGCCCGGTCACCCACGACATCACCGGCCTCAGTACCAGCGGCCCCCTGGCCCGCACCGTCGCCGACGCCGCCGCGCTCCTGGACGTCATGTCCGGCACGGCCCCCGGCGCCCCCTACGCCGCGCCCTCCCTGGCGCCGGGGGAGACCTTCGCGGGCTTCGCCGCCCGCGAACCGGGCCCGCTGAAGGTGGTCGGCCTGCCCCAGCCCCCGGTCCCGGGCGTGGAACTGCACCCGGACGTACGGGCCGCGTACGACGGCACGGTGGAGCTGCTGCGCGCGCTGGGCCACCAGGTCGACGAACTCGACCTGCCGGTCGACGACTCCCTGCTCACCGCCTTCACCCAGGTGTGGGCGGTGATGTCCACGTCCTACCCGGTCGCCCCGGAACAGCAGGAACTGCTGATTCCGCTCACCCGGCACCTGCGCGCGGCCGGCGCCGGGGTCTCCGGCCCGAAGTTCGCCGAGTCCCTGTACGCGTTCCGGGCCCTCGGCGAGCTGATCGCCGGCGCCCTGCACTCCACGTACGACCTGATCCTCACCCCGACCCTCGCCCAGCCGCCCGCCCTCGTCGGCGGCCTGCGCGACGACGCCGACCCGGCCGCCGAGTTCGCCGCCCTCGCCGCCTTCACCCCGTACACGCCGATCTTCAACGCCACCGGCCAGCCCTCGGTGAACGTCCCCCTGCACTGGACGGAGGCCGGCCTGCCCATCGGCACCATGTTCGGCGCCCGCTACGGCGACGAGGCGACCCTCATCTCCCTGTCCGCCCAACTCGAAGCGGCCCGCCCCTGGGCAACCCGCAAGCCGTCACTGTGGTGACCGTTTTCTGACGCCGGACGCCGGACTCCGTCCGTCGGGCCGGGGTGGGGGTGGGGGTCAGTCCGGTGGGTGCAGCAGCCGGCGTGCCCCCGGCCCCCGGTCGCCCAATGTGGCCCGGTTCTTGACGCCGCCCTCGCGGGCGCTTCGCTTGCTTCGGGTGGCTGCGCCGGACTCCGTCCGTCGGGCCGGGGTGGGGGTCAGTCCGGTGGGTGCAGCAGCCGGCGTGCCCCCGGCCCCCGGTCGCCCAATGTGGCCCGGTTCTTGACGCCGCCCTCGCGGGCGCTTCGCTTGCTTCGGGTGGCTGCGCCGGACTCCGTCCGTCGGGCCGGGGTGGGGGTCAGTCCGGTGGGTGCAGCAGCCGGCGTGCCCCCGGCCCCCGGTCGCCCAATGTGTCGCCGGGGTTGGAGAGCCTGCAGTGCTGGAGCGACAGGCAGCCGCAGCCGATGCACTCGTCGAGGTTGTCGCGGAGCTGGGTGAGTTCGGTGATCCGGGCGTCGAGGCGGTCGCGCCAGGCGGCGGAGAGGCGGGCCCAGTCCTCGGGGGTCGGGGTGCGGCCCTCGGGGAGGCCGTCCAGGGCTTCGCGGATGGTGGCCAGTGGCATGCCGACCCGCTGGGCGGCGCGGACGAAGGCGATGCGGCGCAGCGTGTCGCGGGAGTAGCGGCGCTGGTTGCCGCTGGTGCGGGTGCTGGTGATCAGGCCCTGGGCCTCGTAGTAGTGCAGGGCCGAGACCGCGGCGCCGCTGCGCCGGCTCAGCATGCCGACGGTCAGCAGGCGGTGCTCGATCGGGAGGGACGACATCCCCCGTACTCTACCGAGCCCGCTATGCTGAGCAAGCGCTTAGAAACCTACGGGAGGTACGACATGTCGCAGGGCAGGACCTTCGCGTCACCGGACGAGCTGCGGGCCGCGGTCGGCGAGGAACTCGGTACGACGGACTGGCTGGAGATCGACCAGAAGCGGATCGACCTGTTCGCCGAGGCGACCGGCGACCACCAGTGGATCCATGTCGACCCCGAGCGGGCGGCGCAGGGCCCCTTCGGCACCACCATCGCGCACGGCTATCTCACGCTGTCCCTGATCCCGCAGTTCACCGCCGGCCTGCTCACGGTCGAGGGTGTCAAGATGGGCGTCAACTACGGCGTGAACAAGGTCCGTTTCCCCGCGCCGGTGCCCGTCGGCTCCCGGCTGCGCGCGTCCTCGCGGATCGCCGAACTGTCCGATGTGCCGGGCGGCATCCAGCTCGTCACCGTCGTCACCATCGAGAGTGAGGGCGGCGACAAGCCGGTCTGTGTCGCGGAGACGGTCGCCCGCTTCTACCTCTGAGCGAGCACCATGCGCAGGACGAGATCGGCGTACAGGGCGCCGATCTCGTCGGGCGTCCGGCGCCCGTCGGGATTGAACCAGCGCGCCACGTCGATGCAGAGCGACAGCACGGCCAGCGTGGTGCCGGAGACGTCCGGCACATCGAACTCGCCCGCCTTGACACCGTCACGGATGACCGACCGGATCACGTTCTCGCTCTCCCGGCGCAGCCCGACGATCTCGGTGTAGTGCTCGGCGCTGAGTGCGCCCAGCTCGTACTGCACCACCCGCCCCGTGGTGTGGTGCTCGGCGTGCCAGCGGACGAAGGCCCGTACGGCGGCCCCCAGCCGGTCGGCGGCGCTCCCGCCGCTGTTCGCGGCGGACCGGAGCAGGCCGAGGGAGAGCCGGTGGCCGACGCCGCTGATCTGGTAGAGCAGCTCTTCCTTGGTCTTGTAGTGGATGTAGAGCGCGGCGGGGCTCATCCCCGCCCGGCCCGCGATGTCGCGGGTCGTCGTGGCGTGGTAGCCCCGCTCGGCGAACGCCTCCACGGCGGCGACGACCAGCCGCCTGGCGGCGTCGGGGGTGATGCCGGTCCATGTCCCGGTCTCGGTCTGCTCGGCCTCCGCGCTCATGGCGGACACCCTACATCGAGACTGAGCAAGCGCTTAGTGCCGGTGTCCGAATCCTGGCCGGGTTGGCCCGCCGGGGTTCGGACACCGGCACTTCGATACCAGCCGGTCGGTCAGAACGCCGAGATCCCGGTCAGGGACCGTCCGATCAGCAGCTTGTGGATCTGGCTGGTGCCTTCGTACAGGGTCATCACCCGGGCGTCGCGCAGCAGCTTGCCCACCGGGTACTCGTCGATGAAGCCGTAGCCGCCGAAGACCTGGAGCGCGTTGTTGGCGCTGCGCACCGCGGCCTCGCTCGCGTACAGCTTGGCCACCGACGACTCGGTGGCGAAGGGCAGCCCCCGGTCGATCAGGTCGGCCACCCGCCAGGTCAGCATCCGGGCCGCGTCGACGTCGACCGCGATGTCGGCGATCAGCTCCTGGACCAGCTGGTGCGCGGCGATCGGCTTGCCGAACTGCTCGCGCTCGCCCGCGTACCGCACGGCGGCGTCCAGGCAGGCCTGCGCGATGCCGACGCAGCCGGCCGCCACCGACATCCGGCCCTTGGCCAGGGCCGACATGGCCACCGAGAAGCCCTTGCCCTCCGGTGCGAGCATCGCCGAGGCCGGCACGCGCACGCCGTCCAGGACCAGTTCGGCGGTGGCCTGGCCGCGCAGCCCCAGCTTGCCGTGGATCTCCCGGCGGGTCAGGCCGGGGGAGTCCGCGGGCACCAGGAAGGCGCTGACGCCCTTGTGGCCGGGGGCGTCGCCGGTCCGGGCGAAGAGCAGGACGACATCGGCCCAGGTGCCGTTGGTGATGAACGTCTTGGTGCCGCTGATGAGGTAGTCACCGCCGTCGCGCACCGCGCGGGTGGTGAGGTTCGCGGCGTCCGAGCCGGTGCCGGGCTCGGTGAGACCGAAGGAGCCGACCGCCTCGCCGGAGGTCAGTCGCGGCAGCCACTCCCGCTTCTGCGCCTCGCTGCCCCAGGCCGCGACGGACTTGGCGACCAGTCCCAGCGACACCGACACGATGCCGCGCACCGAGGAGTCGCCCCGGCCCAGCTCCTCGGTGACCAGGCAGTACGCCAGGTGGTCACCGCCAGAGCCGCCGTACTCCTCCGGGACGGTCAGCCCGAGGAAGCCCAGCGCTCCCAGTTTCTTCACGATCCCGCAGTCCACGCTCTCCGCCCGGTCCCACGCGGCGGCGTGCGGGGCGACCTCGCGGTCGGTGAAGTCGGCGGCGAGCCGCCGTACCGCGGCCTGCTCGTCGGACAGTGCGAGATCCATGGTGTCGGTTCCCGTCCTCGTAAATTAGCACTGCTAGTTTCCGTGCGGCAGCCTCTACTATGAGCGGCATGGCCCGCCCCCGCAAGCCCCTGCTCAGCCGTGAGCGCATTGTCGCGACGGCGCTCACGCTGATCGACGGGGAGGGGCTGCAGGCGGTCTCCACCAGGCGGCTCGCGGCCGAGCTGGGGGTCAGCGGGCCGAGCCTGTACAACCACTTCACGACCAAGGACGACATCCTCGACGCCGTCGCCGACGCCGTCGTCGCCCAGGTCGACCTGTCGATGTTCGACGGCGACCCGGACTGGCGGGAGTCCCTCGTGGGCTGGGCCCGTTCGTACCGCGCGGCCCTGGCCGCCCACCCCAACATCGTCCCCTTCCTCGCCCAGGGACCCGGCCGGCGGCCCGCCGGGCTGCGCATGGCCGACGCCGTCTTCGGCGCCATGACGGCCGCCGGCTGGCCCCCCGGCCAGGCCACCCGGATCGGCGCCCTCATGCGGTACTTCGTCGCCGGCTCGGCGCTCGGCTCCTTCGCCCGCGGCTTCGTGGACGATCCCACCGCGTACGACGCCGTCGCCTATCCGCACCTGGGCCGGGCCCACCTGCTCGCGGAGCGGCAACAGGCCGTGGACGAAGGCGCCTTCGAGACCGGACTGCGGGCCCTGGTGGACGGCCTGGCCGTCCAGTACGACCGCCGGCCGGCGTAGCCCGGCCGGCCGCCGGGGCTCGGGGCGTCACCTCGGGGCGTCACCTCAGGGCGTACCGCTGCGCGTCGCGGGCGTCCTCCAGGGCCCGTTCGGTGAGCACCGGTACCGGTACGACGATCCCGCAGCTCGCGCAGACCGGGCCGGAGGCGGGTTCGTGGGCGAGGTCGTGGTGCCAGCGGATCCGTGAGTCGCAGCAGACGGGGCAGGCGGAGCCGGGATCGGCCTCGATCGCGGCGATGATGCGCCGCAGGACGTCGGGGAGCCGGTCGCAGGGGTGGACGGTGGGGTCGTCGCACCAGGCGACGCCGTTGCCGCCCCAGGTACGGCGGTGCCAGTCGTCGAGGGCTCCGGGCTGCCGGATGCCGTAGAACTTCTCCCTCTTCCGGCGGGCCGCGAAGTCCGCCTCGTAGGCGAGCCAGACCGCTCTGGCCTCTTCGAGTTCTTCGAGGGCCGCGACCAGCCGGGCGGGGTCCGGTTCGCGGTCCTGAGGGGCGAAGCCCGCCCGCGCGCTGAGGTGGTCCCAGGTGGCCCGGTGGCCATAGGGGGCAAAACGTTCGAGGCATCGGCGCAGGTAGGTGCGCCGCGAAGTGGGGGAGCGCCGTGGATCGCGCACCTGTCTCGCAAGACTTCGGAATCCGGCCATGGCATGCCACCTCCGTCATCAGTACCGCATCGCTGTCGAATGGACGTAACGAACGGCGATACGGATCCATCCCCGTCCCGAACTCACCCGGATCTTGGGACCCTTCACCAAAAGGTGACGCATGTTCACCTTACCGATGGGTCATACCACCGGTAACGTCCATCGCATCGGTCCTCGGGAGGAGCAGCTATGCGTCTGCGTATCGCCCCGCTCAGCAAGCTCGGAAAGCTCAGAACGGTCGCCGGTGCCGCGGTCATCGCACTCGGGGCGACACTTGTCGCACCGCTGCCACAGACAGCGAGCGCCGCCACGGTCACGGACTACTGCCAGTCGCAGTGCAACGACATCCTGCCTCCGGGGGAGAACGGAAACGCCACCCTGGCGCAGGTCCTGCTCAACCAGGCGTTCGGCTCCCAGCCGGCCCATGCCGACGACCAGCTCGCCCCGTACGGCAATCTGGCCTCCGGCTACCAGTCCCTGACCACCTCCACCATCAGCAGCTTCTTCAACGACGCCTCGCTCGGCGTCGCCTCGGGCCAGGTCGCCTCCACCGAGTCCCCCGGCGGGCGCACCGACGTCACGATCGTCCGGGACAAGAAGACCGGCGTCCCGCACATCACCGGCACCACCCGCTACGGCACCGAGTACGGCGCCGGATACGCCGCCGCCGAGGACCGGCTGTGGCTGATGGACGTCTTCCGGCACGTCGGCCGGGGCCAGCTCACCCCGTTCGCCGGCGGCGCGGAGTCCAACCAGGGCCTGGAGCAGCAGTTCTGGCGCAACGCGCCGTACACCGAGGCCGATCTGCAGGCCCAGATCGACTACATCGCCAACAACAACGGCGCCCGGGGCACCCAGGCGCTGGCCGACGCCGGCGCCTACCTCACCGGCGTCAACGCCTACATCGACGCCTCCGACAGCGGCCGTTACTTCCCCGGCGAGTACGTCCTGACCGGCCACAAGGACTCCGTCACCAACGCCGGGACCATCGACCACTTCAAGCTCACCGACCTGGTCGCCCTGGCCGCCGTGATCGGCGCGCTCTTCGGCTCCGGCGGCGGCGGCGAGGTCAACAACGCGCTGTCCCTGATGGCCGCCCAGGAGCAGTACGGCACCACCGAGGGCACCAAGGTCTGGGAGTCCTTCCGCGAGCGCAACGACGCCGAGGCCACCCTCACCGTCCACAACGGCGAGAGCTTCCCGTACGCCACCAAGCCCGCCACCGCCGTCGGCGAGGCACTGCCCGACTCCGGCACGGTCACCGAGGAACCCCTGGTCTACGACCGCACCGGCAGCGCCGCGACCGCCTCGGCGAGCACCGCCTCCGCCACGGCGGCGGCCACCGCCCTCACCTCGGCCAAGCGCGGCATGTCCAACGCCCTGGTGGTCAGCGGCAAGTACACCGCCAGCGGCCACCCGATCGCCGTGTTCGGCCCGCAGACCGGCTACTTCGCGCCACAGCTGCTGATGCTCCAGGAGATCCAGGGCCCGGGTATCAGCGCCCGCGGCGCGTCCTTCGCCGGGCTGAGCATGTACGTCGAACTGGGCCGGGGCCAGGACTACTCCTGGAGCGCCACCACCTCGGGTCAGGACGTGATCGACAGCTACGCGGTCGAGCTGTGCACGGACGACTACCACTACCTCTACCACGGCAGCTGCACCGCCATGGACAAGGTCGAGCAGACCAACGCCTGGACCCCGACGACCGCCGACTCCACCGCCGCCGGTTCCTACCGCATGCAGGTCTACCGCACCAAGTACGGCCCCGTGGAGTACCGCGCGACGGTCGACGGCAAGAAGGTCGCCTACACCTCGCTGCGCTCGTCGTACATGCACGAGGCCGACTCGATCGTCGGCTTCCAGATGCTCAACGACCCCGACTACGTGTCGAGCCCGGCCACCTTCCAGGCGGCGGCGTCGCACATCAACTACACGTTCAACTGGTTCTACGCCGACTCCAGCCACACCGCCTACATCAACAGCGGCAACAACCCGGTCCGCGCCACCGGCGTCGACGCCGAGTTCCCGGCCTGGGCCCGGCCCGCGTACGAGTGGCAGAACTGGAACGCCACGACCAACGTCGCCGACTACACGCCGGCCTCCGCCCATCCGCAGTCCGTGGACCAGGACTACTACATCTCCTGGAACAACAAGGTCGCCAAGGACTACACCGCCGCGAGCTGGGGTGACGGTTCCGTGCACCGCGGTGATCTGCTGGAGGACCGGGTCAAGGCCCTGGTGAAGGCGGGCGGGGTCACCCGCGTCAAGCTCGTCCAGGCCATGGCGGACGCCTCGCTGACCGATCTGCGCGCCGAGGACGTCCTGCCGGAGCTGCTCAGGGTCGTCAAGTCGCAGACCGTGACCGACTCCACCCTCGCCACCGCCGTCACCCAGCTCTCCGACTGGGTCACCGCCGGCGGCAAGCGCAAGGAGACCTCCTCGGGTTCCCACACCTACGCCAACGCCACCGCGATCCGCATCCTGGACGGGTGGTGGCCGCTGCTGGTCAAGGGCGAGTTCCAACCCGGCCTCGGCAGCGACCTGTACGAGGCCTTCACCGCCAACCTCTCGATCGACGAGGCCCCTTCGGCCGGTCACGGGCCCACCGGCTCGCACGCCGGCAGTTCCTTCCAGTACGGCTGGTGGAGCTATGTCGACAAGGACCTCCGTACGGTCCTGGGCGACTCCGTGAGCGGCGGACTGGCCGACACCTACTGCGGCGACGGATCGCTGTCCGCCTGCCGTGACATCCTGCTCAGCACCCTGAAGACGGCCGTCGCCCTGACCGCCGCCCAGGTCTACCCCGGTGACGACGCCTGCTCGGCGGGCGACCAGTGGTGCGCCGACTCGATCATCCAGCGCACCCTGGGCGGCATCAAGCACGACAAGATCACCTGGCAGAACCGTCCCACCTTCCAGCAGGTCGTCGAGTTCCCCGCACACCGCTAGTGCGGTGACTCGTCCTCGATCGCCGGAGGGGCCGAAGGACCGGCCCCGTCCGGCGGTCGAGGACGGAACGCGGCTCGCGGGGCCGTTCAGGCCAGCCGGGCCGCCCGCAGTACCAGCCGGGTCAGCTCCTCGTGGCAGATATCGCTGTGCGCCCCCGAGGGCGGCCCGCCGGCGCGCACCACGGCGGACACGTCGACATTGACGCAGCCGCTCGCCGGTAAGGCCCCGCCGAGCGCCTGCGCCAGGGTCAGCCGGGCGCACGGATCGACGGCCTGCATGCCGTCGTGGCCCATCGCGCCCCAGCGCTCGCTCAGTTCGAACAGACCGCGGTCGTCCCCGGCCAGCTTGGACGCCAGTGGGTACATGGTGCCCAGGGAACTGTCGTGCGCCGACCAGCACGACACCACCGGCCCGTCGACGCGGCGCCGGACGTCCCGCAGGGCGCCGCCGTGCGCGTGGTCGTGGGGGAGGACGGCGGCGAAGGCGTAGTGCGAGAAGGCGCCCTGGAGCAGGGTCACCGACTTCACGGCGCGCACGCCGTCCGGCAGTCCGCGCAGCGCGAAGGAGACCACGCGGCCGCCGAAGCTGTGCCCGACCAGATGGATCCGGATGCCGGGCCGGGCGGCGGCGACGGCGCCGAGCGCCGGGCCGAGCCCGTGCTCGCCGACCGTACCGGCCCGGCGCTTCATGGCGTAGTACGTGGCCTGGCGCAGCACTTCGTGGGCGCCGTTCCAGATCCGCGCGCGCAGCCCGTCGAGCAGGCCGGGCTCCAGTGAGGCCGCGAACACCTCGCAGACGGCGACGGGGTCGTCCACCAGCATCGCGGGCGCGACGGCGGAGGATTCGTCGGTGGTGTCGACGGCCGCGCCGTCGACCCCGGTGAGCCGGCGCGTCAGCGCCACGAACTCCGCGATCCGCCGGTCGTCGTCCGGCCGTTCCTCCAGCAGCGCCGCCAGCCGCCCCACGAGGGGCCCGCCGCCGGGGAAGACCTCGGCCAGGGCGCGCCGCGTCCGGTCGTCCAGGACCGCCGCCCCGTCCCGTGCCCCGGTGACGGCGGAGGTGGGCTCGAAGTCGGGGATCGGCTCGTCGGAGAAGCGCATCGAGGGCCACAGGACGCCCACGTACCCGGGTACGGCAGGCGCAGGCGCAGGCGCAGGCGCAGGCACGGGCACGGGCGCAGGCACGGGCGCGTTCGCAGGCGCGGTCGCGCCGCGCAGCAGCCCGGGGACGGGCCGCAGGAAGCGGTCGTGGAGCCGGGTGGCGCCGGAGCGGTCGCTGTTCCAGCCGTGCGAGAAGACGATCAGGTCGGTGACGCCCCGGGCGGTGACCCCCGAGGTCAGGCCGGCGCGCTGAGTGGTGTCGACGTCCCCGTCGGCATCGAAGGTCAGCTCCCAGTACGGCTTCACGGTGATGCCCTTCATGGGGCGCATCATCCCAAGGGGGTACGGGTACGGCCATACGCCGCGCACACGTATTTTCCGGCGGACCGGCGGGGAACCCTTCCGTCGTCCTGACCGACCGCTTAGTATGTCGCGGGAGCCGACACGAGGGAGTGGACACGATGGTGGCAGCGCTGCGAGACGCCCGGGTAGTGGTCACCGGAGCCGGCGGCGGCATCGGCGCGGCCCTGGCCCGCCGCTTCGCCGCCGAGGGTGCCCGGGTCGTGGTCAACGACCTCGACGAGGGCGCCGCAAAGGCCGTGGCGGACGAGATCGGCGGCATCGCGGTCCCCGGTGACGCCTCCGGCGTGGTCGCCCCGGCCCGCGAGGCGCTCGGCGGCCGCGTCGACATCTTCTGCGCCAACGCCGGTACCGGCAGCATGGCCGGCCCGGAGGCCGACGACGAGGTCTGGCAGCGGGTCTGGGACGTCAACGTCATGTCCCATGTGCGTGCCAGCCGCGAACTGCTCCCGGAGTGGCTGGAGCGCGGCGAGGGCCGCTTCGTGGCCACCGTCTCCGCCGCCGGACTGCTCACCATGGTCGGCGACGCCCCGTACTCCGTCACCAAGCACGGCGCCCTGGCCTTCGCGGAGTGGCTCGCGGTGACCTACCGCCACCGCGGGGTGCGGGTCCACGCGGTCTGCCCGCAGGGTGTGCGCACCGACATGCTGCGCTCGGCCGGACAGGCCGGGCGGCTCGTGCTGGCCCCCACCGCCATCGAGCCGGAGGAGGTCGCCGACGCCGTCCTCCAGGGCATCGCCGACGAACGCTTCCTGATCCTCCCGCACCCCGAGGCGGCCGACTACTACCTCGCCCGCGCCACCGACCCCGACCGCTGGATCGGCGGAATGAACCGCGTCCAGCGGCAGCTGGAGGAGGAACAGGGGGAGTAGTTCACATACCGCCCGGTATGCTGGCCACGCACTCGTACGACGAAGGGCAGGCGCAGGCCATGGCACGGACCACCACCCCGAGGGCCACCGCGAGAGCCGGCGCGAAGGCCACCGCGAAACCCGGCACCGGGGCAGGGACCGGCGCCGCACCGGCCGCCGTGCCGCAGCGGTTGCTCGCCGAGGCCACCCGCCTGTTCGCCGAACGCGGCTACGACCGCACCTCAGTCCAGGAGATCGTCGAGGCCGCCGGGGTGACCAAGGGCGCGCTGTACCACTACTTCGGCAGCAAGGACGACCTGCTGCACGAGATCTACGGCCGGGTGCTGCGCCTCCAGATGCAGCGCCTCGAAGCGATCGCCGGCAAGCCCGACCAGGTGGTGGACCGGCTCTTCGAGGCCGCCGCCGACGTCGTCGTCACCAGCATCGCCAACCTGGACGACACCAAGATCTTCTTCCGGTCCATGCACCAGCTCGGCCCCGAGAAGCAGAAGGCGGTCCGGGCCGACCGCCGCCGCTACCACGAGAAGTTCCGCGCCCTGGTCGAGGAGGGCCAGGCCGAAGGCGTCTTCCGCGCCGCCGTCCGCCCCGACCTGGTCGTCGACTACTTCTTCGGCTCCGTCCACCACCTGGGCACCTGGTACCGCCACGGCGGACCGCTCACCGCCGAGCAGGTGGGCCACGACTACGCAGACCTGCTGCTGCACTCCGTACGGCAGCCCTGACCCCCAAGGGGAGTTCGACGTGAAGGCATGGCGTGTGCACGAGAACGGTGAACCGCGTGAGGCGATGCGCCTCGACGAGGTCGCCGACCCCGAACCCGGCCCCGGCCAGGTCCTGGTGCGGGTGCGCGCAGCGGGCGTCAACTTCCCCGACGCGATGATCTGCCGGGGCGTCTACCAGATCCGGCCCCCGCTGCCCTTCACCCCGGGCGTGGAACTGTGCGGCGAGATCACCGCGCTCGGCGAGGGCGTGACCGGCCTCGCCGTGGGCGCCCGGGTCATCACCCCCGCGGCCCTGCCCGGCGGTGCCTTCGCCGAGTTCGCCGTCGTCCCCGCCGCCGGCGTGCTTCCGGCCCCCGAGGCCCTCGACGACGCCGAGGCCGCCGCCCTCCACATCGGCTACCAGACCGCCTTCTTCGCCCTCCACCGCCGGGCCGGGCTCAAAGCCGGGGAGACCCTCCTGGTGCACGCCGCCGCGGGCGGCGTCGGCAGCGCCGCCATCCAGCTCGGCAAGGCCGCCGGCGCCACGGTCATCGGCGTCGTGGGCGGCCCCGAGAAGGTCAAGGCGGCCCGGGAACTGGGCGCCGACCTGGTCGTCGACCGGCACACCGCCGACTTCGTCGCCGCCGTCAAGGAGGCCACCGGCGGCCGCGGCGCCGACGTCGTCTTCGACCCGGTCGGCGGCGACGCCTACACCAGGTCCACCAAGTGCGTCGCCTTCGAGGGCCGCATCGTCGTGGTCGGCTTCACCAGCGGCACCATCCCCGCCCCCGGGCTCAACCACGCCCTCGTCAAGAACTACTCGATCCTGGGACTGCACTGGGGCCTGTACAACACCCACGACCCGGCCGCCGTACGCGCGGCTCACGACGCCCTCACCCGGCTCGCCGCCGAGGGCGCCGTCAAGCCGCTGGTCAGCGAACGCGTCCCGTTGGAGGGTGCCGCCGACGCCGTCCAGCGGGTCGCCGACGGCACGACCACCGGCCGCCTGGTCGTCATTCCCTGACGCCCGGCCCGGGGCCGGGCGGCGCGTCAGTGCGGCGCGTCGTCCGGCGTGCTGTCCGGGGTGCCGGCCGGCACCCCGTCCAGCGCCGCCAGCCGCTCCCGGCAGCCGTCCGCCGAGGCACCGGCGCCGATCTGGTCGCTCAACGGATTCCCCCGGCTGGTCGGAGGCGTGCACCGGAATCCTGCCCCAGAGGCCGCGCTTTCCGCCAGCAGCGGTCTTCGGCCCCGGCACGGACCCGGTGAACCAACCCGGTCACCGCGCCGGGGCTGCGGCTCCGCGCCCGGCTACCGGAGATGAATCGCAGTGCGCCGGGCTTCGGCCCGGTGGTGAAGCGATTCTGGGAAGTGCTCTGAGCCGCAGGTCAAAGCGGACGGTTCTGCTGCTCGATGTACTGACGGACGATTGACAGCGGAGCCCCGCCCGCCGATCCGGCGAAGTACGAGCCGGACCACAGGCGCTGCGCCCGCCAGTAGTGCCGGACCAGTTCCGGGTACTCCTGGCGGAGCCTGCGCGAGCTGACGCCCTTCAGGGAGTTGACCAGCTTGGACAGGGCGACCTTGGGCGGGAAGTTCATGAGGAGGTGGACGTGGTTGTTCTCGCCGTTGAACTCGACGAGTTCGCACTCGAAGTCGGCGCACACCGCGCGCATGATCTCTTCCATCCGTTTCAGGTGGGCGTCGTTGAAGACCCGATGCCGGTACTTCGTCACGAAAAACCAAGTGCGCATGAAGGGCGAAAGTGCAGTGCCTACCAGTACGGATGTTCTGTATATCAGCCATAAACCAAGTTCAGTACGATCACGGTATGCAGCTTCGGTACAGCTTCCGCCTGAACCCGACGGCCGGTCAGCGCGTGCTGCTGGGCAGGGCGTTCGGGTGCGTGCGGGTGGTCTACAACGACGCCCTCAGGGCGCGGGAGGCCGTCCGTGCGGAGGGCCTTCCGTTCCCGAAGACCGGGGACCTGTCGAAGCTGCTCATCACCCAGGCGAAGCAGACTCCGCAGCGGGCGTGGCTGGGCGAGGTGTCGTCCGTCGTGTTGCAGCAGTCGCTCCGCGACCTGGATACCGCCTACCGGAACTTCTTCGACGGTCTCAAAGGCAAGCGCCCCCGCATGGGAGCGCCCCGCTTCAAGTCCAAGCGCGACAACCGGCAGTCGGTACGGTTCACCGCGAATGCCCGCTGGAGGATCACGCCGGGCGGGAAGCTGTCGCTGCCGAAGATCGGCGACGTGCCGGTGAAGTGGTCGCGCGCCCTGCCCTCGACCCCGTCCACGGTGACCGTGACCAAGGACGCGGCGGGCCGGTACTTCGCCTCGTTCGTCGTCGGGACGGACGGGTCCGAGGTGTTGCCGCAGACGATGCCCGAGGTGGGTATCGACCTGGGCCTCACCCACTTCGCGGTCCTCTCCGACGGCCGCAAGATCTCCTCCCCGAAGTTCTTCCGGCGCGTGGAGAAGAAGCTCCGCAAGGCGCAGCAGAACCTGAGCCGCAAGACCAAGGGCTCGGCGAACCGCAGGAAGGCCGTGGTCAAGGTCGCACGGGCTCACGCCCGCACGGCCGACGCACGGCGGGACTTCCACCACAAGCTGTCCACGACGATCATCCGCGAGAACCAAGCGGTGTACGTCGAGGACCTCGCGGTGAAAGGCCTCGCCCGCACCCGCCTGGCGAAGTCCGTGCACGACGCCGGATGGTCCGCGTTCGTGAGCATGCTGGAGTACAAGGCCGCCCGGTACGGGCGGACCTTCGCCCGCGTGGACCGGTTCTTCCCCTCCTCGCAGCTCTGCTCCGCCTGCGGGGTGAAGAACGGCCCCAAACCGTTGACGGTCCGCGAGTGGACCTGCGGGAACTGCGGGACCGTCCACGACCGCGACGTGAACGCCGCGCTCAACATCAGGACCGAAGGACGCAAGGTCGCCGCCGGACAGGCGGAGACCGTAAACGGCTGTGGAGCGCAGGTAAGCCCGGTACTCGTACCGGCACCGCGCGACGAAGCAGCAACCCACCCGAAGCAGCCCACAGCCCCCGCGCGGTGGGAGCAGACGGGAATCCCCGACCTTAGGCCGGGGAGGAAGTCAATGGTGCTTCTTCAGCTCGCGGCGGGCCAGTGACCGCTTGTGGACCTCGTCCGGGCCGTCGGCCAGGCGCAGCGTCCGTGCGGCGGCCCAGAGTTCGGCGAGCGGGAAGTCCTGGCCGACGCCGCCCGCGCCGTGCACCTGTACCGCGCGGTCGAGGATGAGGCCGACCTTCGCCGGGGTGGCGATCTTGATGGCCTGGATCTCGGTGTGGGCACCCCGGTTGCCGACGGTGTCCATCAGCCATGCCGTCTTCAGGACCAGCAGCCGCAGCTGCTCGATCTCCACCCGCGCCTCGGCGATCCACTCCTGGACGACGCCCTGCTCGGCGATCGGCTTGCCGAAGGCGACCCGCCCGGCCGCCCGCCGGCACATCAGCTCCACGGCACGCTCGGCCATGCCGATGAGCCGCATGCAGTGGTGGATGCGGCCCGGGCCGAGCCGGGCCTGGGCGATGGCGAAGCCGCCGCCCTCCTCGCCGACGAGGTTCTCCGCGGGGACCCGCACATCGCGGAAGACGATCTCGGCGTGCCCGCCGTGATCCCCGTCGTCGTAGCCGAACACCCGCATACCGCGCCGGACCTCGACGCCGGGGGTGTCCCTCGGCACGAGGATCATGCTCTGCTGGCGGTGCCGTTCGGCCGTCGGGTCGGACTTGCCCATGACGATGAAGATGCGGCACCGCGGGTTCATCGCCCCGGAGATGTACCACTTGCTGCCGTTGACGACGTACTCGTCACCGTCGCGCTCGATCCGGGTCTCGATGTTGGTGGCGTCGGACGAGGCGACGTCGGGCTCGGTCATCGCGAAGGCCGACCGGATCTCGCCCGCGAGCAGCGGCTCCAGCCAGGCCTTGCGCTGCTGCTCACTGCCGAAGTCGTTGAGGACCTCCATGTTGCCCGTGTCGGGGGCGGCGCAGTTGAGCGCGGGCGGGGCCAGGTGCAGGCTGCGGCCGGTGATCTCGGCCAGCGGGGCGTACTGGAGGTTGGTCAGGCCCGCGCCCCGCTCGCCCGGCAGGAACAGGTTCCACAGGCCCTGCCGCCGCGCCTGCGCCTTCAGCTCCTCCACGACCGGCGGAGCGGCCCAGCGGGCGTCGCCCTCGGCCTCCTCGCGCTGCCGCGCGAAGACCGGCTCGGCCGGGTACACATGCTCGTCCATGAAGGTCAGCAGCCGCTCGCGCAGCTCCTCGGTGCGGGTGTCGTACGCGAAGTCCATGGCGGCTCAGCCTTCCTGGAGGATGTTCAGGCCCCGGGTGATGAGGCCGGGGACGAGGTCGCCGATGAGGTCGAAGCCGGCGCCGACGGTCTGCCCGAGTGTGTAGCGGTAGTGGATGCCCTCGGCGATGACCGCGAGCTTGAAGTAGGCGAAGGCGGTGTACCAGCCGATGGCGGACACGTCGCGGCCCGAGCCCTGTGCGTAGCGGGCGATGATCTCGTGGGCGTCCGGGTGGCCGGGGGCTCCGCTCGCGGTGGGCACGGGGGAGTCGGCGGGGGCCTCACGGTCGCTGTACATCACGAGCAGACCGAGGTCGGTGAGGGGATCGCCGAGGGTGGACATCTCCCAGTCCAGGATCGCCTTGACCTGGTCGTCCTCCGGCCCGACCAGCACGTTGTCCAGCCGGTAGTCGCCGTGCACCACCGCCGCCGGGCCCGAGGCGGGCAGCGCCTTCGCCAGGGCCTCGTGCAGTTCGTCGATACCGGCCAGCTCCCGGCTGCGGGAGGCGTCCAGCTGCTTGCCCCAGCGCCGCAGCTGCCGTTCCAGGAAGCCCTCCGGTCGTCCGAAGTCGCCCAGCCCCACCGCCTGCGGGTCCACGGCGTGCAGGGCCACCAGGGTGTCCACCAGGCCGATGACCACCTCCCGGGTGCGCCGCGGACCGAGCGCGGCCAGTTCGCCGGCGAAGCGGTACGGCACGCCGTCCACGTACTCCATGACGTAGAAGGGCGCCCCGATCACCTCGGGGTCCTCGCAGAGCAGTACGGTGCCGGGCACGGGCACCGGGGTGCCGTGCAGGGCGCTGATGACGCGGTGCTCACGGGTCATGTCATGGGCGGTGGCCAGGACGTGGCCGAGCGGCGGACGGCGTACGACCCACCGGGAGGTGCCGTCGGTGACGGCGTAGGTCAGATTCGACCGGCCGCCCTCGATCAGCGAGGCCCGCAGCGGACCGGTGACCAGCCCGGGGCGCGCGTGGTCGAGATGCTCGCGCAGCCGCCCGGGATCGAGTCCCGGTGGATTGTCCGTCCCGCCGCTCATCAACGCTCCTAGCCCCTGGTGGATGCCTGCCTCCGACCATCATGCCGACCAGTCGGTATGTCGTCCAGTTCCCCCGGCACATTGACCCGGACACGAGGCGGGCGACACACCGCGCGGACCTGGCGGTCGCGGCCCGGTTCAGGCCCGGCTGCGCGGGATCGTCCCGCCGTTGAGAGCGGCCATGTCACCGAGGACGGCCACCAGGTCCAGGGGCACGCCGGGCGGCAGCCCGTCCATCTCGGCGTAGGCGCGGTGCAGATTGGCGACCAGCCGCTCGGGCTCGGTCAGGGCGCCCAAATCGTCCGGACCGGCGGTCCGGGCCGTCTCCAGGGGGGTGCGCCCGGCGGCGCGCCCCTGAGCGGCGAGGACGGCCACCTGGTGCAGATACCGCTCCACCGTGTCGTACGCCCCCGGATCGCACACCGGGCCGTGGCCGGGCACCACGATCCGCGCGTCCAGCTCGCGCAGCACCCCCAGGGCCCGCAGGGAGCCGCTGAGCGAGCCGAACAGGACGAAGGGAGTGGCCCCGTTGAAGACCAGGTCCCCGGTGAAGACCACCCGCCGCTCGGGCAGCCAGACGATGGTGTCCCCGGTGGTGTGGGCCGGCCCCGGGTGGATCAGTTCCACCCGGGTGCCGCCGGCCTCCAGCTCCGTCCGGTCCTGGTACGTGACCGTGGGCGGCGTCACCGGCACCTCGCCGTACTCCACGTCGGGCCAGATCAGGTGGAGCTGGTGGCCGGCGGCCTCCTGCTCCGTCGCGCAGGCGGCGTGCCCGATGATCTCCGCCTGCCCGGCGAACAGGTGGTTGCCGTAGGTGTGGTCCCCGTGGTGATGGGTGCTCACCAGGTACGAGGGCATCGGGGCGCCGGTGGCCAGCAGCGCGTCGCGGAGCATCCGGGTGCGCTCCTCGGTCGCGGTGGTGTCCACCAGCAGGGTGCTGTGTCCGTCACTGACGAATCCGGCGTTGTTCAGGCACCAACCGCCGTCCGGCTGGACGTAGGCGTGCACCCCGGGTGCCAGTTCGGTGAGATATGGCGCGGTTTCCTCGGTGACGGGCACCGGAGGAACGTAGCAGTCACCGGCCCCCGCGCGCCGCGTCAGCGCGGGAGGGCGGCCAGCGCCCGCTCGGTGATCTGCTCCGGGTCGCCGTCGAGCGGGACGACCGCCCCCGCCTCGTCCGGCTCCAGTGGCTCCAGGGCCTCGAACTGCGAGCGCAGCAGGCCGGGCGGCATGAAGTGGCCCGTCCGGGCGGCCAGCCGGGCGGCGATCAGCTCGCTCGGCCCGTCGAGATGGAGGAAGAACAGGTCCGGGGCGTCCGACCGCAGCCGGTCCCGGTAGCGGCGCCGCAGCGCCGAGCAGCTGATGACACCGCCGCTGCCGTGGCGGGCGGTGATCCAGCCGGCGATCGCGTCCAGCCAGGGCGCCCGGTCGGCGTCGTCCAGCGGGTGGCCGGCGGCCATCCTGGCGACGTTGGCGGGCGAGTGGAAATCGTCCGCCTCGGCGTACGGGACGCCGAGCCGTTCGGCGAGCAGTGCGCCGACCGTCGTCTTGCCCGATCCGGACACTCCCATGACAACCACCACAGCGGTCATGCGCTGGTACCTCCTCGTCCGGGCGACCCGCTGGGGGAACGCCGTGGGTGTTTCGTACCCGTGGCAGTACCGGCACGGGCGCCTGCGCGCCGGATCTCAGGGCGCCGCGTGCAGGAGTATCGCGTCCACGGTCTCCTGGGGGGTCTGGTCCGTGGTGTCCAGCCACAGGCCGAACCGCGGGGTCTCCTCGCGCAGCGCCCGGTCCAGCTCCGCCGGGGTCCACACTCCGTAGGCCGACTTGGCCCGGCCGGCCTCCCGTTCGGCGACCGCGCGCGGGCTGGGGGCGAGCACGATCACATGCAGTGGCCGGGTGCGCACCATCGAGATGGTCCGTGCCAGCTCGTCACCGAGGATCACGTCCTGGAGCACCGGTACGAATCCCGCCGCCGCGTACGCGTCCGCCGTCGCCGCAGCGATCTCGTGCCGCAGCCGCAACTGCCGCAGCGCCTCGGGGTCGTACGCCGGTTCCGTCTCCACCCGTCCGCCGACCACCATCCGCCGGAACGCGTCGCCGTTGACATGCGCGGAACGCGGCAGGCGTCCGGCCAGCTCCCGCGCCACCGTGGACTTTCCGGATGCCGGGACACCGGTGATCAGATACATGAATCCTTGGGCCTTCCTGCGTCCGCGTAGCGTACCGGCGCGAAAACCGGAAGGCCGCACCCGGGGCCGAGGGTGCCCGGGCCGCCGGGTCAGGCCCGGTGCCGGTCCTCCATCACCGGCCGCAGCCGCTCCAGCAGGCCGTACAGTGCCGAACGCTCCTCGTCGTCCAGGGTGTCCAGCGCGCCGTGCGTGGCCTGCATCTCCTCGCGTACGCGGCGGATGGTGTCGCGGCCGAGATCGGTGGCGACGACGTTCTTGACCCGGCGGTCGGTGGGGCTCACCTCGCGGCGTACGAACCCGTGCGACTCCAGCCGGTCGACGATGCCGGTGATGTTGGACGCGTCACACACCAGGGCCTCGGCCAGGCCGCGCATCGGGACCGGGCCGTGCAGCTGGGCGAGGACCTTGGCCTGCATGGAGGTGAGGCCGTGCCGGGCGGCGGCGGCCGCGAAGTCCTGCCACTGGGCGGTGCCGATGGCGGCGAGCAGTTCCAGCAGCTGGATCTTGGCGGGGGTGGACGAGACGGGGGCGGTCATGGCCCGAGTGTACCCAGGATGCTTGAGGACCTGAATCATTAACTTGACGACCTTAAGTATCGGCGCCTACGGTCGATCCTGTTGCTTGACGTCCTCAAGCATCAACGTCATGAAGCAACTGACAGCAGGGAAGCCGCAAACCCCATGAACACCCTCGACGCGCCGGACAAGCGGGACGGATCGGCCAAGCGGGACGGATCGGCCAAGCCGGCCGGGCCGCAGAACGAGACGGTCATCGTCTTCGCGCTGAGCCTGGCCGCCATGGTCGTCGCGATGATGCAGACGCTCGTCGTGCCGATCCTCACGCTCATCCAGACCAGCCTGAACACCACCACCGCCAACGCCAGTTGGGTCACCACCGCCACCCTGCTGTCCGCCGCCGTCTTCACCCCGCTGCTCGGCCGCTTCGGCGACCAGCACGGCAAGAAGCAGACCCTCGTCGCCGTCCTGGTGGTGATGGTCGCGGGCTCCGTGCTCGCCGCCACGACTCACTCCCTCGGCTGGCTCATCGTCGGCCGGGTGCTCCAGGGCGCCGCCACCGCGATCTTCCCGCTGGCCCTGTCCGTCCTGCGCGAGGAGATCCGCCCGGCCAAGCTCCCCGGGGCGATGGCCCTGGTCAGCGGCACCCTCGCCTTCGGCAGCGGGCTCGCGCTGGTCGCCGTCGGCCTGCTCACCTCCGGTGACGACCCCGACTACCGCAGCGCCTTCTGGCTGGCCACCGCGCTGGCCGTGATCGCCCTGGCCGCGGTGGTCCTGCTGGTCCCCGCCACCCGCCAGAAGTCCGGCGGCCGCACCGACGTGCTGGGCGCGCTGAGCCTGGCCGCCACCCTCGTGCTGCTCCTGCTGCCCATCACCCAGGGCCACGAGTGGGGCTGGTCCTCCGCCCGTACGACCGGCTCCTTCGCCGGCTCCGCCGTCATGGCGGCGGTCTGGGTGCTGGTGGAGCGCCGGGTCCGTGAACCCCTCGTCGACATGCGGATGTTCGTCCACCGGCCGGTGCTCTTCGCCAACGCCGCCGGGCTGCTGGTCGGCTTCGGCTCCTTCACCTCCTTCATCGGCATCTCCTACCTCGTCCAGATGCCCTCGGCCGTCGTCGGCTACGGCTTCGACGCCTCCATCCTGCGGGCCTCCGTGGAGTACCTGCTGCCCAGCGCCGTCATGTCGCTGCTGGCCGCCCCGGTCGGCGGTCAGCTGGTCCGCCGCCACGGCCCGCGGCTGGTGCTCGCGCTGGCCTCCGCCTCCGGGGTCGCCGGCTTCGCCTGGATCACCGCCGACCACACGCACGACGTGTCGGTGATCGGTGCCGGGATGCTGATCGGTGTGGCCATCAGCTTCGGTTACGCGGCCATGCCCGCCGTGATCATGGCGAGCGTCCCGCACCACCAGAGCGGCATCGCCAACGGCATCAACTCCATCTCCCGGTCCACCGGAAGCGCCATCGGCACCGCCGTCATCACCACCGTGCTCGCCTCCAGGAGTGTCCGGGGACTGCCGGCCGGCTACCCGGCGCTGCCCGCCGAGTCGCAGTTCACGCTGAGCTTCGTCATCGCCACCGTCGCCCTGGCCCTGGTGGCGCTGGTCGCCTGGCTGGGCCTGCGGAAGCCGCCCGCTGTGGCGGAACCCGGCCCGGCGGCCGAAGCTGGGCCCGGGACGACCGGCACCGCGACCGCTGGTTCCACGGGTTCCATGGGTTCCGCCGAATCCACTCCCGCGACCGTCTGAGGAGCAGGCTCATGAAGGCGATCAGCTACCGCACCTACGGCGGCCCCGAGGTCCTGGAGTACGGGGAGCTGCCCGAGCCCAAGGTCGGCCCGGACAACGTCCTGGTCAGGGTCCGGGCGGCGGCCGTCAACCCCGTCGACTGGAAGGCCCAGGCGGGCGGCCTGGACGGGCTGCTGCCCACGGCCTTCCCCGTCGTGCCCGGCTGGGACGTCTCCGGGGTGGTCGTCCGGCCCGGGGTGGACGCGGTCGAGTACGCCGAGGGCGACGAGGTCATCGGCTACGTACGCGAGGACTTCCTCTCCCGGGGCACCTTCGCCGAGTACGTCGCCGCCCCCGTGCGCACCCTGGCCCGCAAGCCCCGCGGCCTGAGCTTCGAGCAGGCCGCCGGGCTGCCGCTGGCCGGGCTCACCGCCTACCAGTCGCTGGTCAGGGCGATCCGGCTCGGCAAGGGCGAGACCGTGCTCGTGCACGCCGCGGCCGGCGGGGTCGGCTCGCTGGCCGTCCAGATCGCCGCCCACCTCGGAGCCCGCGTCATCGGCACCGCGAGCGAGCGCAACCACGACTACCTGCGCTCGCTGGGCGCCGAGCCCGTCACGTACGGGGAGGGGCTCGCCGACCGGGTCGCCGCCCTCGCCCCCGGCGGGGTGGACGCCGTCCTGGACCTGATCGGCGGTGAGGCGCTCACCATCTCGCCCGACCTGCTCGCCGACCGGGGCCGGCTCGTCTCCATCGCCGACCCGGCCGTGCTCGGCCTCGGCGGACGCTACTTCTGGGTCCGCCCCGACGCGGCCGACCTCGCGGCCCTGGGCGAACTCGCCGAGAGCGGCGTGCTGGGCGTCGAGGTCGCCGCCACGTTCCCGCTGGAGCGCGCCGCCGACGCCCAGCGGCTGAACGCCGAGGGCCACACCCGGGGCAAGATCGTCGTCACCGTCGGCTGACCCGTGGCCGCGCCCCGGCGCGGACCCGCTCTGTGCACGGGAATCGTTGTTGCGTACTATGCGCAATAACGATTCCCGACCCGCAGAGGACACGCCCGTGGCCCAGACCGAACGCACCCGCATGCCGGCCCTCACCCGCCGTGAGTGGAGCGGCCTCGGAGGCATGGCCGGCTTCGTGCTGCTCCTGCACCTGGTCGGCTTCGGCCTGCTCGCCTTCATCGTCGTCCCCGGCCACTACCGGCTCGCCGGCGGCGCCTTCGGCTTCGGCACCGGCCTGACCGCCTACACCCTCGGCCTGCGCCACGCCTTCGACGCCGACCACATCGCCGCCATCGACAACACCACCCGCAAGCTCATGGAGGACGGCAAGCGTCCGCTCTCGGTGGGCTTCTGGTTCTCGCTGGGGCACTCCTCGGTGGTCTTCGGCCTCACCTTCCTGCTGGCCCTCGGCGTCCGGGCGGTCGGCACCGGACTCGCCGACGACGACTCGCGGCTGCACCAGGTCGGCGGCCTCGTCGGAACCCTGGTCTCCGGCGCCTTCCTGCTGCTGATCGCCGCCATCAACCTCGTCATCCTGGTCGGCCTGGGCAGGGTCTTCCGCGACATGCGCCGAGGCAACTACGACGAGGCACAACTCGAAGAGCACCTGAACAACCGCGGTTTCATGAACCGCATCCTGGGCCGCGCCACCCGCGCCATCCGCAAGCCCTGGCAGATGTACCCGCTCGGCATCCTCTTCGGCCTCGGCTTCGACACCGTCACCGAGATCAGCCTGCTCGTCCTCGCCGCCGGCTCGGTGGCCTCGGGCCTGCCCTGGTACGCGATCCTGTGCCTGCCCGTGCTCTTCGCCGCCGGCATGTCCCTCCTGGACACCATCGACGGCTCATTCATGAACTTCGCCTACGGCTGGGCGTTCTCCAAGCCGGTCCGGAAGGTCTACTACAACCTCACCATCACCGGCCTGTCCATCGCGGTCGCCTTCATCATCGGCGGCATCGAACTGCTCTCGATCCTCGCCGAGAAGCTCGACCTCACCGGCCCCTTCTGGGACGCGGTCTCCTCCGTCGACCTCAACACCGTCGGCTTCTGGATCGTCGGTCTCTTCGTCGCCACCTGGGCCGTCGCCCTCGCCGTCTGGAAGTACGGCCGCATCGAGGAGAAGTGGGACGCCGGCCTGCGCACCCCGGTGGAGGAACCCGCCGCCTGACCGCTCACCCGGCCCGGGCGCTCACACCAGCACCGAGGCCCCGAACGCGGCCAGCGCGATCACGCACACCACCGCCGCCACCGCCGTACCCGGCGGCAGTGCGGCGGGCGGCCGGCCGGTGCCGAGAGCGGCGATCCGGGCCTGGGCGAGGGCGAGAAAGGCCAGCAGCACCAGCGCGCACAGCGCCACCGCCACCACCCCGGCCGGTGAGAGCCCCCGGTGCAGGGCCTGCCGGCCGGCCAGGACCGCCGCCACCGCGCAGGCCAGGGTGGTACGGCGCCAGGCCAGCCGGGTCCGCTCGGGCTGCAGCCCCGGGTCGCGCCCGGCGGCCATCAGCCGGCCCAGCCGAGCACGGCGACCAGCACCATGAGCAGCGCGACGGCCGTGACGAGCAGCGCCAGCAGGACCGGGAAGCGCGACACCGGCAGATCCTCCCCGCGCCGCATGGCGCGCTCGCAGCGGATCCAGTGGTTGACGGCGCGCAGCGCGCACATCGCGCCGCCCAGGAGCAGCAGCACCGCCAGCGTCACCCGCACCGGCCGGTGCAGCCTCGGCAGGAACTGGTCGACGGCGAAACCGCCGCCGATCAGCGCCAGGGCGGTGCGCAGCCAGGCCAGGAAGGTGCGTTCGTTGGCGAGGGAGAAGCGGTAGTCGGGAGTCGTGCCCTCCGTACGCGTCTCCTGCGGCGACAGCCACAGCCGCACCCGGGTCACCCAGCCGATCACACCGGCCAGCCTAGGCCCTGTCCGACACATCCCGCCTGTCCCACGGCGTCTGGCACGCAGGTCCGAGCAGCCCACTACGAGGGTGATCTCCCCCGGACTCGGTCCGGTGGGGGTGCCCCCGGCCGAAGGCTGGGGGAGTGCCCCCACCGCCTTGCGATCGCACGCAAGGAGACACCCCCACCCGGCGGTGGCCGGGGGAGCCGTGGGACCCGCCCTCCGGGCGGGCGGCGCTATTTGTCGGACAGGGCCTGGGCCCTGAGCCTGCGGTAGGCCTCCAGGCCGTCCGGCACCCACGTCCACTCCGTCAGCCGGCGGTCCAGCTCGTCGCGGGTGAGGAAGGCGTGCCACGCCACCTCTTCGGCCTGGGGCCGCACCGGCAGTTCGCAGCGCACCTCGTAGACGCGGCTCCACCAGCTGTGGCCGGCGGAATCCCCGGCGCCCTGGTAGAGGAAGCCGAACAGCGGTACGGGCCGCGGCAGTCCGTGGACGCCCAGCTCCTCCTCGGCCTCGCGCAGCGCGGCGTCGTCGTAGCTCTCGCCCGCGCCGACCACACCGCCGACGAACATGTCGTACAGCGAGGGGAAGACCAGTTTGCGGGCCGTCCGCCGGTGGACGAAGACCCGGCCCTGGCCGTCCGTCACGTGGATGAAGACGCAGCGGTGCCGCAGCCCCCGGGCATAGGCCTCGGCGCGGGCCACCCGGTCGACGACGCGGTCGTGCTCGTCGACGATGTCCAGGAGCTCGCCGGCGTCCAGTACGTCCTGGGCGTCCCGTACGTCCTGGCTGTCGAGCGCGAGCCGTTCCACGACCCGGAACCGCTCGGCGACGACCGTGGTGGTGTCGCCGACGGTGAACTCCGGGTCGCCGAGGGCCTCCCGCATCTCCTCGCTGTGCCAGAAGCCCTCATGGGCCGCCCGCCACCCGGCGACCGACACGTGACCCTCGCCCTCGTCGACGGCGTGGGCCAGGTCGACCTCGCCCAGCGGGACGACCCGCACCTGCGTGGTCTCCACCACGGCGACCGGCCGCCCGGCGGAGTCGACCATCACGGCCCGGTCCCCGGGCACCGGCAGCGGATCACCGTCCTGCTCGTACTCCCGCAGCAGCCCGGTCGTGGAGGTCTTCGCACCGGACAGCACGGCGGCGACGAGCCGGTCGCGCAACGGCCCGGGGAAGGCGAGTGCGAACTGCGGCAGATCGTCGTGCGTCGGCGTCGGCGGCATGGCGTCACCCTAGACGAGAACGCCCCGCGCCGCGGCAGGTGCCTCAGGACCGATCGCCGTGCCGTGGGGATCGGTTCCGCTGAGATGTCGCGGACCGGCGTCGCGGGCCAGCAGGGCCGCCTGGACACGGTTGGAGCAGCCGAGCCTGGCGAGGACACGGCTCACACAGGTCTTGACGGTCGTCTCGCTGGTGTGGAGCCGCCGGCCGATCCCGGCGTTGGACAGGCCCTCGGCGACCAGCCGCAGGACCTGCGACTCACGGGCCGTCAGGGCGGCCGGCCGCTCGACGGCTTGCTGTCTGCGGCCGGCCTCCACGGGCGCGATCATGCCCAGTACCAGGCGCGCCACCGGCGGAGAGAGATAGGCGTCGCCGTCGTGCGCCGCTCCGACCGCGTGGATCAGCTCGTCGGGAGCGCAGTTCTTGAGCAGGAACGGTCGCGCGGTGGTGGAGGGCGCGCAGCACGTGCGGCTCCGCACCGAACGCCGTCAGCATCACGGTCCGCAGCCCGGGCATCCGCCGGCGGAGGTCCTCGACGGCGCTCAGACCGTCCATCACCGGCATGCTGATGTCGATCAGCGCCCCATCCGGACGGTGCCCGATCACCTGCTCCACCGCCGAACGGTCGTTCTCCGCCTGTGCGATGACGTCGATGTCGCCGGCGGATTCCAGCACCGTGCGGATCCCGGCCGTGATCAGCGGCTCGTCGTCGGCGATCAGCACCCTGATCACCTCAGCCCACCCCCAGCAGCATGCTCGCGGGAAGGGCCGCGAACATCACGGCCGCCACGGCGAAACCGAGCGCGGTCGTGCGAAGGCCGTGCGGGGAGGGCCCGTGGTCCTCAGGTAGAACGAGGTCATGCCGCGGCCGTCGCCCTTGCCGGGGGCCCGGATGTCGGTCACGGTGACCTGCCGGTGCTGGGCCTTCTCCAGCTCCTGGGCGATCCGGGCGGCGGTCTGCGACGACACCGACGGGCCGGCGGCCGAGGCGACCAGCAGGGTGTCGGTGCTGCCGCCGGCCTCGTTGGACGAAGCCCGCGTCCACCGTACGGGCAGGGCGTTCAGCCGGTCCACGATCTGCCCCGGGCCTGCGCCGGGGCGACCACCGCGACCGTGATCCGGCGCGGGGTGGGGGAGGGGAAGGCACCGAGGCAGGAGACGATGAACGCCAGCTGGATCACCAGCCCGCCGAGGACCATCACCAGGCCCCGCAGACTGATCGCGTCCCGCAGTTCCGAGCCGAAACCGCACGGCGGGAGCTCGGTTCTGGCGTGACTCATCGGCCGTCCTCACTCCGGTCTGGACTCCGGTCTGGACTTCGGTCCGGACTTCGGTCTGGACTCCGGTCGGGACCCCTGATCGGACGCTGGGCCGGATTGCCCCGCCACGCGCGGGGTAGTGCTCCGTTCGCGGCCGTAGGGCGCTTGTGCGAGCGTGGCCGCAGGACAGGAAACGCCCCTCTGGAGAGGCAGAGCATGAATCGACCCCGGATTCTCGTGGTGGGCGGCGGGTTCGCCGGCATGGAGTGCGCGCACCGCCTGGAGCGGCGGCTGTCGCCGGACGAGGCCGAGATCACCCTGGTGTCCCCATGGAGCCACCAGCTCTACCTGCCGCTGCTGCCGCACGTCGCGGCGGGCGTCCTGACCCCGCAGGCGGTGGCCGTCGCCCTGCGCCGCATGCTGCACCGTACGCAGGTGATCCCGGGCCGGGCGATCGGGGTCGACGCGCCCGGCAAGGCCGTGGTCATCAAGAAGATCACCGACGAGGAGTTCGTCGAGCGCTACGACTACCTCGTCCTCGCCCCCGGCAGCGTCACCCGGACCTTCGACATCCCCGGGCTCACCGACTACGGCCGGGGCATGAAGACCCTCGCCGAGGCGGCGTACATCCGTGACCACGTCATCACCCAGCTCGACCTCGCCTCCGCCAGCGCCGACGAGGCCGAGCGCGCCTCCCGGCTGCAGTTCGTGGTCGTCGGCGGCGGCTACGCGGGCACCGAGACCGCGGCCTGCCTGCAGCGCCTCACCACCGCCGCCGTGAAGCGCTACCCCCGGCTCGACCCGGGGCTCATCAAGTGGCACCTCATCGACATCGCGCCCAAGCTGATGCCCGAACTCGGCGACAAGCTGGGCCAGAAGGCGCTGGAGATCGTCAGAAAGCGCGGTGTCGAGGTCTCCCTCGGGGTCTCGGTCGCCGAGGTCACCGAGGACCTGGTGACCTTCACCGACGGGCGCAAGATCCCCAGCCGGACGCTGATCTGGACCGCCGGGGTGGTCGCCAGCCCGCTGGTCGCCACCCTCGGCAGCGAGACCGTCAGGGGCCGGCTGGTCGTCGGCGCCGACATGGCGGTGCCCGGCGTCGACGGGATCTTCGCCCTCGGCGACTCCGCCGCCGTCCCCGACCTCGCCAAGGGCGCCGACGCGGTCTGCCCGCCCACCGCCCAGCACGCCATGCGCCAGGGCAAGGTCGCCGCCGAGAACGTCGTCGCCGCGCTGCGCGGCGGGCCCGGCAAGCCGTACGAGCACAAGGACCTCGGCCTGGTCGTCGACCTCGGCGGGGCCCAGGCGGTCTCCAAGCCGTTCGGCATCCCGCTCAGCGGACCGGCCGCCCAGGTCGTCGCCCGTGGCTATCATCTGGGAGCACTGCGGACCTTCCCCGCCCGCTTCCGGACCGTCGCCGGCTGGATGCTCAACTCGGTGGCCGGGGACGACTTCGTACGTACCGGCTTCCAGGCCCGGCGCCCCGCCAGGCTGCGGGACTTCGAGGTCACCGACATCTACCTCACGCCCGAGCAGGCGCGTGAGCGGGCGGAGGGCCTGCGGGCGGCGTAAGCACCACCGGGCACCACCGGCGCGGGCAACCCACCGGCGCGGGCAACCCACCTGCGCGGGCAACCCGCCCGCACAGGCGGCACAGTTGCGCGGGCACCACCACAGGCAGCGACCGGGTACAGGGCACAGGGGGACATGTTGCGCGAGGGCCAGGCACGCACCGGGGACGGCATCCTGCGGATAGCCAACTGCTCCGGCTTCTACGGGGACCGGCTATCCGCCGCCCGCGAGATGGTCGAGGGCGGCCCGATAGACGTCCTGACCGGCGACTACCTCGCCGAGCTGACGATGCTGATCCTGTGGAAGGCCCGGCAGCGCGACCCCGGGGCCGGATACGCCGTCAGCTTCCTCGCCCAGATGCACGACGTCCTCGGCACCTGCCTGGAGCGCGGCATCAAGGTCGTGGTCAACGCGGGCGGGCTGAACCCGGCCGGACTGGCCGCCCGGCTCGGCACCCTCGCCGGGGCCGCCGGGCTGCGGCCCCGGATCGCCCATGTCGAGGGCGACGACCTGCTCGCCCGGCTGCCGCGGCTCCAGAAGGAGGGCCACGACCTCGCCCACCTGGCCACCGGCCGCCCACTGGCCGGCTCCGGGGCCGAACCGGTCACCGCCAACGCCTACCTCGGCGGCTGGGGCATCACGGAGGCGCTGCGGGCCGGGGCCGACGTGGTGATCTGCGGCCGGGTCACCGACGCCGCCCTGGTGGCCGGCCCGGCCGCCTGGGCCTTCGACTGGGCGACCGACGACTGGGACCGGCTCGCCGGAGCCGTCACCGCCGGGCACATCATCGAGTGCGGCGCCCAGGCCACCGGCGGCAACTACGCCTTCTTCACCGAACTCGACCAGCCGCTGCGCCCGGGCTTCCCCATCGCCGAACTCCGCGCCGACGGCTCCGCCGTCATCACCAAACACCCCGGCACCGGCGGCGCCGTCACCGTCGACACCGTCACCGCCCAGCTGCTCTACGAGATCGGCGGACCCGCCTACCTCAATCCCGACGTCATCGCCCGCTTCGACACCGTGCGGCTCCGGCAGCTCGGCCCCGACCGGGTCCAGGTCAGCGGCGCCCGGGGGGAACCCGCCCCCGACACGCTCAAGGTCTGCCTCAACTACCGTGGCGGTTACCGCAATTCCGCGGTCTTCGCGCTCACCGGACTCGACATCGAGGCCAAGGCCGCCTTCGCCGAGGCCACCCTCCGTGACGCCACCGGCGGCCCCGGGCGCTTCGCCACGTACGACGTCCGGCTGGAGCACGGTGGCGACACCCCGGCGGCCACCTCCCGGCTCACCCTCACCGTCAAGGACCCCGACCCGGACACCGTGGGCCGCTCGCTGTTCACCGACGTCGTCGGCACCGGCCTGTCCGGCTACCCCGGGCTGTACCTGGAGCACTTCTCCCCCCGGGCCGAGGAGTACGGCGTCTACTGGCCGGCCCTGCTCGCCGCCGACGCCGTACGGGCCGAGGCCGTCCTGTCCGACGGCACCCGGCTTGCCGTACCCGAACCGCCCCGCCGGCCGCCGGTGATCCCGCCGCCGGCCTCCGTGCCGCGGCAGGGGCGCCCGCCCGGGGGCCCCACCGCCCGCGCGCCGCTGGGCCGGATCATCGGCGCCCGCTCCGGCGACAAGGGCGGCGACGCCAACGTAGGCCTTTGGGCCCGCGGTGACGACGCGTACGCCTGGCTGCGGGCGACCCTGGACGTCGGCCTGCTGCGCGAACTGCTGCCCGAGGCGGCGGGACTTTCCGTCAGCCGCCACGAACTGCCCAACCTGCGGGCCGTCAACTTCGTGATCCACGGCCTGCTCGGCGACGGCGTCGCCGCCTCGACCAGGCCCGACCCGCAGGCCAAGAGCCTCGGTGAATTCCTCCGGGCGTGCTCTCTTGAGATACCCGTGACGCTGTTGAGCGACATAAATGAGCCGTGAGTATCGGGACGGCAAAAAGCCGTCCGCACTTCGGTCATGACTGCCGAAAACGCGATTGATCAGGTGTTTCGCTGTCTAACCTCAATTCATGGACAACGACATCCTGCGCAAGGCGATATTCCTGCTGCGCGACTGCCGCGAATCAGAACAACAGGCGGTCGACGGCCTCAAGAACTACTTCCCGCAGCTGCACCTCGGCGAGCGGGAGCGCTACGTCGGCGAGGCCTGGGACATGATCCACGGCGTCCACACCGCCATCTCCTGACGCCGCACACCGCACGCCGCCAGGCGTACGGTCGGGACCATGAGCAATCTTGACCAGAAACCGGTCCCCTCCCTCTGCGGCGGCCGGGACGACGTCTCGGCGCGGCCGGTCCACGAACTCCTCGCCCCGCGCGTCGTACCCCTGGGCGAAAGCACGGTCGTACGGCGGCTGCTGCCCAACCTCGGCCGCCGGATGGTCGGCGCCTGGTGCTTCGTCGACCACTACGGTCCCGACGACATCGCCGACGAGCCCGGCATGCAGGTGCCCCCGCACCCGCACATGGGCCTGCAGACCGTCAGCTGGCTGCACGACGGCGAGGTGCTGCACCGCGACAGCCTGGGCAGCCTGCGGACCGTACGGCCGTACGAGCTGGGCCTGATGACCTCCGGGCGGGCCATCTCGCACTCCGAGGAGTCCCCGCGCGAGCACGCCAGGCTCCTGCACGGCGCCCAGCTCTGGGTCGCCCTGCCCGACGCCCACCGCCACACCGCACCCGCCTTCGAGCACCACGCCTCCCTCCCCGAGGTGAACGGCGGCCGCGGCCTCCGCGCCACCGTCATCCTCGGCTCGGTCGACGGCGCCACCTCGCCCGGCACCGCCTACACCCCGATCGTCGGCGCCGACCTCGCCCTCGCCGCCGGCACGGACGCCCGGCTCCCCCTGGAACGGGACTTCGAGTACGCCGTGCTCGCCATGTCCGGCGCCGCCACCGTCGACGGCGTACCGGTCGAGGCCGGCTCCATGCTCTACCTCGGCTGCGGCCGCACCGAACTGCCCCTGCGGGCCGACGCCGACAGCGCGCTGATGCTGCTGGGCGGCGAACCCTTCGACGAACACATCGTCATGTGGTGGAACTTCGTGGGCAGAACCCAGGACGATATCGCGCAGGCCCGTGCCGACTGGATGACCAGTGATCGTTTCGGCACCGTACGAGGCTATGACGGGGCGCCGATCCCGGCCCCCGCCTTGCCCCCAACGCCCCTGAAGCCCCGGGGCCGCATGCGCTGAGCTGCTGATTCACCGTACGAGCGCCGGTGCTCGGGCGCACCTCCTGCGCCTGAGTCAGGACGCGGTGCCGTACAGGTGCGGCCAGCCCCGGAAAGCGGGCACCGATGCGGCTGCCCGCCGGCCGACGGGCGACGAAGCCCAGCACCTCAGAACTGGCCCCGTCGAGCCAGGCGAGGTCGTCCACGACGATGAACACAGGGTGTTCGGTTGCCGCCTGGCGCAGCAAAAAGAGCACCGCGTCGCAGACGTGCAGCCTGTCGGGCACCGGATCGCCACCGAAACCCAGGGCACCGCGCAGAGCCTTCCGACGAGGGTCTCCCATACGTTCGAACCGGTCGTCCAGCGGCAACAGCAGCTGGTGGACGACCGGCGTAGGCGAGTTCGGCCTCGAACCGGACGCCGACGGCCGGCAGAACCCGGGCGCCCGCCCCGGACACGACCCTGGCGATCTCACCCAGCAGCACGCTCTTGCCCACACCCGGCTCCCCGGAGAGCAGCAGGGCACGGCCCGCGGCCGTGCCCTGCCCGAGCAGCGCCGTGATCTCCTGTCGGGAAAGCCTGGGCTCACCGTGCACCGGCCCGCGAGGATGAACATCAGTAAGGTGACTGCGTCGGCGACTCGCGGGTCATCTGACTGATGGCACGGGCTCACGGGGCCGCGCAGAATCGTGATGCCCCTGGATCACACGAGCAGGCGCATGACACGTCACACCGTGTGCCCTCCGAGCTCCCCTGATCCCACCGGTTTACCGAGCGGTGATGTGATGAGAGAACCCGACAGTTTTGCCCCGGTGGTGTGCCGGATGCTTGGCCCAGGGGCGGGCAACGCGCACATCGCGCTGTGCCCGTGTCCGAAGCAGGAGGCGGTCGTCGTGACCGCCTCGGCGCGAGCCCTGGAGGCATTCCTGCGACGAACCCTCGCGGTGGTGCCCGCCGGTACCGAGGAATGCCACCTGGACATGGACGGAGCCGTCCACCAACTCCTGAGCGACAGCGACCCCGGTGAGCCGCTTCGACAGGGACTGCCCGTGCCGGACGGACCGGCGCCGGACGAGGTCGCAGACCTGGTCCCCGGCGCGCAAGCACCCTGTCTGCGGGCGAGAACGCCGGGCAGGTAGCCACTTCCACGGCCTGAGTCGCCCTTGCGTGTCACATCGGCCCGGCCTGCGCGGTCTACGTGGTGACGGACAACAAGCAGAGGGAATCATGCGAGAGATTCTGATTGTCGGTGGCGGCTACGCGGGCTTCTACACCGCGTGGGGCCTTGAGAAGGCGCTGCGTTCGGGCGAGGCGCGGGTCACGGTCGTCGACCCGCGCCCGTACATGACCTATCAGCCCTTCCTGCCGGAGGTGGCGGCCGGTTCGGTGGAGGCACGTCACGCCGTCGTGTCGCTGCGGCGGCACCTGCGCCGTACCCGGCTGATCTCGGGGACCGTGACCGAGATCCGCGACGCGGACCGTACGGTGACCGTCCGCCCGGTGCGCGGAGACGCCTACGAGCTGCGCTACGACATCCTCGTGGTCACCGCCGGCGCCGTGACCCGCACCTTCCCCGTTCCCGGGCTCGCGCAGCAGGCCATCGGACTCAAGCACGTGGAGGAGGCCGTGGCGATCCGTGACCGGCTGATGACCGCGTTCGACCAGGCCGCGTCGCTGCCACCCGGCCCCGAGCGGCGAAAGCTGCTCACCGTCACGTTCGTGGGAGGTGGGTTCTCCGGCGTCGAGGGCTTCGGTGAACTGCTGTCGCTGGCGACCGCGATGCTCAAGTCCTATCCGGAACTGACCGTCGACGACCTGTCCTTCCACCTGGTCGAGGCCCGGGGCCGCATCCTGCCCGAGGTGAGCGACAAGCCGGGTGCCTGGGTGGTGCGCCACCTGGAACGCCGCGGCGCACATGTCCATCTGAACACGCAACTGCTGTCCGCCGAGGACGGCCACGTCGTCCTCTCCGACGGAGAGGAGTACGACTGCACACTGATCGTCTGGGCCGCCGGCAACGCCTCGAACCCGGTCGTGCACAACCACACGGACCTACCGGTCGACGAGCGTGGCCTGCTGCTGGTCCGCCCCGATCTGCGCGTGGGCACGGACAGCGAACCGGTGCCGGACGTGTGGGCGGCCGGTGACGACGCGACCATTCCCGACCTGGCCTCGCCGGTTCCGGGCGCACGCACGGTACCGAACGCCCAGCACGCCGTGCGGCAGGACAGGCTCCTCGCCAGGAACCTCGTGGCCGACCTGCGCGCGCGCCGAGTCCGGAACTACCGCCACAGCAGCCTGGGCGTGGTGGCGACGCTGGGGCTGGGGCAGGGCATCTTCCAGTACAAGGGCATCGTCATCAAGGGATTCCCGGCGTGGTTGATGCACCGGGGTTATCACGTGCTGGCGGTGCCCAGCTGGGAGCGCAAGATCCGCGTTCTGGCGGTCTGGCTCACCGCGGCCATGACGGGCCGGGACCTCGTGTCTCTCGCCTCCGTGCAGCACCCGGGGGACGCCTTCGTCACGAGTGGGCGGACGCAGGGCCCGGGTGCCGGCCGTGCGGAGGAGGGCAGCACCGCATGACCATGTGGGGTTCTCGTTTCCATCGGGGGTACGCCATGGACGCACGTGAGGAGGCCGCCCGCGGCCTGACCGACATCGAGGGCTTCCTGTACCGGGAGGCTCATATGGGAGCGACGCACCGCCGCGTGGCGGACTTCACCGCGCGTGTGGAGGGGCTCACCCCTGCGCAGAAGCGGCAGGCACCCGGGTTTCCACGGGTGCGCCCGGCATCCGCTCCGGACGACGGTGGCCAGGTCACCGAGCCGGGACCTGGCGCATGATCAGCCGGCCCCGGCGGTCCCGATCACCGGGAGCGGGGAAGATCGTCATGCGCCCTTGTCCAGCATCGACGTCGTGTCGGAGCCAGCGGCAACGCACGGTCGACGTACCCGAGGTCCTCACCGCGCAGGAAGCGCAGAGTGGCACGACCAGGGCCGGCCACCTGTGGTCAGCCCTGGTCAGCCTGATGCTCGCCGCGCAGCACTAGGCGCCGTTCGCGCGCAGCGCGAGATGCGCCGCCGGACGACATGGACGGCCTGCCCGGGCACACCGTTGCTCGAAGTCCGGAGGAAGCCAGCCGCCGGTGAGTAAACGCGGGTGAGCCGGAAACGCGGTGATCGCAGCAAGCGCGAAGGCAAGCGAGGCCCATGGCGTCCGCACACGAACCATCGTCCGGGAACCACGAGTGTTGACGAAACCCGTCTGGAAGACATCAGCGGCCACGAGGTCGATAGAGCTCAACGCCCCCCATTCGAGGTCGAGTTCCGCGGAATGCGCGAAGTGGAGCCTCTGGAGCGTGAGCGTGACCTCGCCGGTCCCGTCCGCTGTCCAACGCGGCTGGGCATCACGTGCTGCCTGACGACGGCGAGCGGAGTTCCCGATTGCGGCGCCGGCCAGGGAACCGATCACAAAGCCAGGGCTGCCGAAGGCAGCGACGTTGTTGTGGGTGTACCTTCCGCTGCCAAGGGCTCTCCAGGTCAGACGTTGTCCCGGCCCGACAGCGAGTGCACGATCGCCGTGTCGCAGTCGTGCGGTCGTGGCCACAACCGGTCGGCGGGTCAGGTGCCCTTCGAGAACATCCGCGAGTATGTCGCACGCGTGCCAGAGGTATTCGTCAAACGGTGACCACAACGGTTGGCCGGGGATCTCCGGCGGCGGTGCAAAGGGGTTGGCCACTGTCGCTCCAGCGTCCCATGGGGTCAAGGGCTACGGTTCGCGATCAAGCCTACTCAGACTGTTCCGCTCGTCGGCCCGCCGAGTGCGCCCTCACGGACGCGACCGCAGCGACCAAGCGGCGCGTGCCGGGCGATTGTTAGCCTCAGCAGCGTGAACCCTTCCTCCCTGCCGGGCCAAGGCGCGCCATGAGCGTCGCCGGCTCCTACCCCCTCGGTGCCGCGACCACGCTCGCCGAACTCGCCCGGGACCCGCATCCGCGACTGGCGCTGCTCCGTGCGCAGGAGCCGATGTCCTGGCTCCCCGAACTGGACGGCTGGCTGGTGACCCGTCGTGATCTCGCGCTGAGCGTGATGCGGGACGCCGACACCTTCACCGTCGACGACCCCCGGTTCTCCACCGCGCAGGTCGTCGGCCCCAGCATGCTGTCCCTCGACGGCGACCACCACGCCCGGCACCGCGAGCCCTTCACCGCCCCCTTCCGCCCCAGGGCCGTGCGTGACGGTTTCGCCGCGTTCATCGAGCGGGAGACCGACCGGCTCATCACCACGCTGGAGCCGACAGGCGCCGCCGAACTGCGACGTGCCTTCGCCGGACCCCTCGCGGTCGCGGTGGTGACCGAGGCGCTGGGGCTGGCCGGGACCACCGGGGACACGGTGCTCGCCTGGTACGACTCCATCGTGCGGTCGGTCTCGGACATCACCGCCGGCCACGAGGCGGGACCGCGGGTGTCGCGGCGTACACGCAGCTGCGAACCGCGGTGGAAGCCACCGTCGCCGACCGGAACACCTCCTCCCTCCTCGTCTCGGCCGCCGGGCAGCTGACAGTGCCCGAGGTGGCATCCAATGCCGCGGTGCTGATGTTCGGAGGCATCGAGACCACCGAGGCGATGATCACCAACGCGCTGCTGCACCTGCTGCTGCACCCCGGCCAGCTCGCTCTGGTCCGGGCCGACGCCGATCTGCTGGACGGCGCGATCGAGGAATCACTACGCCTCGAACCCGGCGCGGCGGTCGTGGACCGCTACGCCACCCGCGACACCGTCCTCGGCCCGGCCATGATCCACCGCGGCGACCTCGTCACCGTCTCCCTGACGGGGGCCAACCGCGACCCGGCAGTCTTCCCCGACCCCGACCTGTTCGACGTCCGCCGCGAGAACGCGCGTCTCCAACTGTCCTTCGCACACGGCCCGCACTACTGTCCCGCCGCCCACCTCGCCCGTCTGGAAACCCGCATCGCCGTCCAGCACCTGCTGGAACGCCTCCCCGCCCTGCGCCTCGATGCCGTCCACCCCGCGGCCCCGTACGGCCTGGTCTTCCGCAAGCCCGCCACCCTGCATGTGCGGTGGGACCGGAAGGGAACTGCCGGTCGCCCAGGACCGGAAAAGCGTGAGGGCCTCGGTGAGGTTGCCGGAACCGCACACGGCGCGAAAGGTCTTCTCTGAGGTCCACACCGAGAACCAGTCATGCGTGCTGCGATGCACGTCCTGGCGGGGGTACTCACGCCATTCCAGCACCGTTTCCTCAAGATCGATGCTGATGGTCCAGCCAGGGTTGTCGAGCGTTTCGATCTTCACGCCCCACTCGTGCTCCCAGTCGCCGTCGCACTGGGCCGCGTACCAGCTTTGCAACCAGTCGATGACGTGCGCCGAATCGTCCATAGCAGGGGATGCTGGGCGGGTCCTTGCAGCTGACGAAGACAGCGCACCGTGCCCGCAGGTGACCGACCCCGGCCACAGGCCGGCCGCTGGAAGTGATCAGGACGTCAACGCGGCGCCGATCGTCGGGGACTTGATGTTGCTGAGGAAGCGCGTGGAGGGCAGTTGTCCGTCGGGGTCGCGGTCGGCGGTCGTCGCTGCGGCGTCGGTGAGGCGCAGTGCCGCCGTCGTCCAGCCCGACTGGTCCCAGGAGTTGCCCGTGTGCTGCGTACGGTCGCCCAGCCAGGAGTCGGGGTGGTTCGCCAGGGCGAGATCGCGCCGCAGGGTTGCGGCGGAGGAGACGAAGGCGAATCCCGCCGCCCCGTTGCGGAAGGCCGTGTCGTTGGTCAGCCGGGGGGCTGCCGCGCTGCCCGTCTCGGTGAATCCGAAGCCGGCGTTGTCCCAGGCCGCGCTGTCCGTGGCAACGTGGTCGACCTGACGGCTCGTGTCGCCGCCGAGCTTGAACCCGCTGCCTCCGCTGGAGAAGTTCGCGATACCCCAGCGATTGACGCCGTTGCCGAACGCCCAGCTGTGGTCGATGGTCACGGCGTCGCCGAATCGGCTGAGGTCCACTCCGTCGCCCGAGTTGTCGTAGAACCGGCATCCCCGGATCCGGTTGCCCGTACCGGAGCCGTCATTGAACACCAGACCGTTGATGTACCCGCCGGTGGACCCGGACCCGGACCCGGACCCGGACTCGTGATTGTCGAAGAAGTCGCTGTTGAGGACCAGGTTGTCGTGTGTCCCGGTGCCGTGGAGCAGCAGTCCGGTCTGCCCGTTGCCATGAACGCTGAGCCGGGCCAGGACGTCGTTGTGGCAGGAGTCGCAGACGTAGGGGTGGCCGGGGGCTTTGACGATCTCGATGCCCTGCACCGTGACATACCCGCCGCTCTGGACGATGAACGAGGCGTCTGCCGGGATCCGGGACCCGTCGAGCACGGGATGCTCGTCGCGGTAGTTGCTCACCGTGATCCGGTGATCCGCCGTGCCGGAGGCCTTGAGGGCGACCGTGGTCCCGGGGCGGTAGGTGCCGCCGCGGACGGCGACCGTCTGGCCCGGCTCGGTCATGGCGACGGCCCGGGTCACGGTGGCGAAGGGCCGGGCGAGGGTGCCCGGATTCGCGTCGTCCCCACCGGGGGCGACGTAGTAGTCGGCGGTCGCGACGCCGGAGTAGGCGGGGGCCGCGGCTTTCGGGGTGGGGGACGGCGTCTGACCGGCCGTCGTGGTCGTCGTCGAGGGGGTCCGGCCGGGCAGGCGTGAGGAGCTCGCGATCGGGGCCGGGGTCCGCACCGCCGGAGTGGTGTGAGGGCGAGGCAGGAGTGCCGGCCAGATCGCGATGCCGAGCACCGCGGCGAGAGTCGCCGTGCCGCCCACGGCGACGGCGGACTTCGCCGTGACCCGGCCCGGACCGTGGCGGAGGGCACTCAGCGCTGAGGACACCGGCGCGGCGGTCGCACCATGCGGACCGACGAGGCCCGGGATGCGGGCCGCCAGCACGACCGGGACCGTCAGCGCTCCGATCCGGATCGGCAGGTCGTCGATGGAAAGGCAGGCACCGGCCGCCGCCTCGCACCGCGGGCAGCCCGCCACATGGCGGCTGAGCTTGGTCAGCCGCCGTTCCCCGGCCGCCGTCGTGCCGCCGTCCCCGAGGGCATCGAGCTCGGGGCAGCGCGGTCGGGCCCGCCACGCGGCGAGCACGCCGACGGCGAGTCTGAGCTTGGCCTTCATCCGCTGGATACGTACCGCGGTGTGCGGGACGCTCAGGCGCAGTGCGTCGGCGACCTCGGCGCGGGTCAGCTGCCCGGCGGTCTCCTGCCACCACAGGGCCAGCGTCCGGCGTTGGTCGCCACTGAGCCACCGGCTGGCTTCCAGCAGATCGCCGCTCGCCCGGGACAGAGCCTGTCGGTCGGCGGCGAGCTCTGCCAGGTCGCGGGAGGGATCAGGGACGTCGGCCACGTCGGCCAGGGGCAGTTGATGGGCCACCGTGGCCTTGTTCCGCCGTCCGTGATCGTGTATCTGCCGGATCGCTATGGCCACGATCCAGGATCGGAAACGCTCGGGTTCGCGGAGCCGGGGCAGCGCCCGCATGGCGGACAGCATGGTCTCCTGGACGACGTCGTCGACGTCCGCGTGCCCGTGCAGTCCTCGCCCGATGACGTTGTAGACCAGGGGCAGATACTCGCTGAACAGGGCGGCCCGTGCGCGGGGATCTCCGGATCGGGCAGCGTTGACCAGGTCGGTTCCGGACAGATGAGTCGCCGTGTCGGCCGTGGGCCGTGCCGAAACGTTGCGCAATGCACCCTCACAGAGTGGTCCCTCAGCGGAAGGCGCTCATGATGACACGGGTTTCCGGAGGGTCAACCCGAGGGGCAACCGGAGGTCAAGTCGGGGGTCAAGTCGAGGCGCGAGTCGAGGGCCGAGCCGGGCCGGGCGGGGTATCCGCTAAAAATTCATGGCCGCGAACGCGTTATGGGGTGCTGATGCGCACCGTCTCCGAAGCAGCAACGGAGAAAGGATCGGCATGAACCTCAGTCGGCACAAGCGGGACAGACGGACCCGGTGGCCCATCGCGGCGGTGGGTGGCGTGGCCACTCTCGTCGTCGCCGGAGTCGGTTTCGCGGCGGCGGCCACAAGCGGCTCGGGATCCGGTGACTCCGGCGTGAAGGCCGGCACCTACAACCTCGCGGTCGCCAGGAGCGGGTTGTGCATGGATCTCATCGGGAGCAGCTCGACCAGCGGCGCCTTGATCCAGCAGTGGGGCTGCGGCTCGGGGCAGAGCAACCAGCAGTGGACCCTGGTCGATCGGGGATCGGGCGAGTTCAACATCAAGTCCGTCGCCAGCGGGAAGTGCCTCGACGTCCCGAACGCCTCCACCGCCAGTGGGGTCCGGCTGCAGCAGTGGGGCTGCGGGACCGATCAGGCCAACCAGCTGTGGACGCTGAAGGCGACGCGCGACAGCACCTTCCAGATCGTCAACGTCAACAGCGGTCTGTGCATCAGCGACGAGAAGGCGAGCACCGCGTCCGGCGCCGCGGTGGTCCAGGAGACCTGCACCACCAACAGCAACAAGCGCTGGTCGCTGACCCCGGTCGGCAGCGGCTCGACCGCCACGGCCTCGGCCGGCACCTCGGCCACCGCCTCGGCCTCGGGCACGACGATCACGGTGGCCGCCGACGGTTCCGGTGACGTCAAAACGGTGCAGGCGGCGATCGACAAGGTCCCGGCGAACAACACCAAGCAGGTGACCGTCGCCATCAAGAAGGGCACCTACCGGGGCGTCTTCACCATCCCGAGCACCAAGCCCTACGTGACGCTGAAGGGCCTCGGGTCAGCCGCCTCCGACGTCGTGCTCGTCGAGAACCACTCGGCCGGCACCAAGAAGGCGGACGGGACGACGTACGGGACCTTCGGCAGCGCGACCGCGTTCATCGACGGGCACGACTTCTCGGCCTCGAACCTGACCATATCCAACGACTACGACGCCTCTGCCGGCACGAGCCAGGCGGTGGCGCTGAGCCTGTCCGCCGACCGCGCGGTCCTCACCAACGTGCGGATCCTCGGCCACCAGGACACCCTCCTGGTCAACGACTCGGCGCGGGCCTACTTCCTGAAGTCGTATGTGGAAGGCACCGTCGACTTCATCTTCGGCGGCGGGATCGCGGTCTTCGACCAGAACGAGATCCACCAGCTGAGCAGCGGGGGCTACATCACCGCGGCCAGCACACCGGCGACCCGCGCCTACGGATACCTCTTCTACAAGTCGAACATCACCGGGCCCACGACCACGAAGACCGGCAGCCTCGGCCGCCCGTGGCGTCAGGACGCGCAGGTGCTCTACCGCGAGTCCACCCTCGGGTCGTTCGTCAACACCGGACAGCCCTGGAGCGACATGTCCAGCGCCGTGTGGACGAAGGCCCGGTTCAACGAGTACAAGAACACCGGGGCCGGGGCGACCGTCAACTCCAACCGGTCGCAGCTGAGCGACTCCCAGGCGGCGAGCTACACCCCGGCGAAGTACCTGGCCGGCTCGGACGGCTGGAACCCGATCACCGCCGCCACCGCCGCCGCCACCGCCACCGCCACCGCCACCGCCACGACGAGCACGGCGTCCGGCACGGTGTGCAAGCCCACCGCCTACGGGGCGAAGGCCGACGGCACCACGAAGGACACCGCGGCCCTGCAGAAGGCGATCAACGCCTGCGCGGGCAAGGGCACCGTGGAACTGACCAGCGGCAAGTACCTCTCGGGCGCCCTGACGCTGCCCGGCGACCTCACCTTCACCATCGATTCCGGAGCGACCCTGCTCGCCTCGAAGGACGTGGCGGACTATCCCGCGTCGGGATCGAAGCTGGCTCCGCTGCTGGCCGGCACCGGCAAGAACCTCACGATCACCGGAGCGGGCACGATCGACGGCCAGGGCGCCACGTGGTGGGCCGTGACCAAGGCGGAGAAGGCAGCGGGCAAGACCCTGTCGCCCCGGCCCGGCCTGGTGTCGGTCAACGACGCCTCGAACCTGAAGATCACCGGGATCACGCTGAAGAACGCCCCGAACGTGCACATCACCCTCAAGAAGGTGACCACGGCCGCCGTCACCAAGCTCACGATCTCGTCGCCGTCGGATTCACCCAACACCGACGGAATCGACGTGTGGTCGTCCTCGGGCGTCGCGGTGACCAACAGCACGATCGATGTCGGGGACGACAACATCGCCATCGACTCCTCGACGGCCAACGGGCCGGCCCATGACATCTCGCTGAGCGGCTGCACGATCCTGCACGGTCATGGTCTGTCCATCGGCAGCTACACGGCCGGTGGCGTCTACGACATCAACATCCATGACAACACCCTCAACAGCACCACCGCAGGGGTCCGGATCAAGACCGCGCGGGACCGTGGCGGCGAGGTCCACGACATCACGTACAAGAACCTGACGATGACCAATGTGACGACCCCGATCCAGGTCGTCGGGTACTACCCGAAGGTTCCCGCGGACGGCGACGCCGCGCAGGCGATCACCAGCACCACGCCGAACTACCACGACATCACCATCTCCGGCATCACCGCGACCGGCGCCACCGAGGCCGGGCAGATCGTGGGCCTGCCGGAGCAGCCGATCACCGGGCTGACCCTGACCTCGGTGACGATCACCGCGAAGACGGGTCTGACCGTGCGCAACGCCACGGTGGCCAAGACCTCCACCACGATCAAACCGGCCTCGGGTTCGGCGTACATCGTGCAGAGCAAGGCCACCGTCAAGTAGCGACGAAGCGTTCTCCCCTCACCGGCGCGGGGGCCGGGCCCTCGGGCCCGGCCCCCGCGCCGTCCGTCTCGTTCCTCGCGGTGCCGCCGCCGGCGGAGCGGACGCGGCTGCCGACCGCGTCGGGTGGTCACGCCCGGATTCCGCGCAGGATGTTGTGGACCAGGCTGACCGCGAACTCCTCGGTGACGGGCAGGTTGGGCAGGAGCAGCCGGTGGTAGCAGGCGCCCCAGAGCTGGTCGACGACGACCTGGGGGTCGACGTCGGGGCGGAGTTGACCGCGTGACTGGGCGCGTCGCATCGCCTCCACGGCGAGTTCGCGCCGGGGGCCGCTGTAGTGGGCGGTCAGGGCGGCGGAGAGGTCGGGGTCGGTCTGGGCCTGGCCGATCAGCTCGGCGATGACCCGGCCTGCCGTCGTCTCGGCGACGAGGTGGGCGAAGGCGCGGATCTGCGTGGTCAGGTCGTGCTCGATGTCACCGCTGTCGGGGAAGGCCAGGGTCGACTCGACCGCGTGGAAGTACGCGTCCAGGGCGAGTGCGCCCTTGGACGGCCACCACTTGTAGATCGTGGTCTTGCTGGCGCCGGCCTCGTCGGCGACCCGCTCGATGGTGAACGCGGCCATGCCCTCGCCGAGCAGCAGGGCGCCCGCCGCGGTGAGGATCTCGGCGCGCACCTGGGCGGCGGGCCGCCGTCCGCGGCCTCGCCGTGCCCGCTCGGGCGGTTCCTGCTCTGACGGCTCCGGCACCGGCATCGGACCGACCTCCCCGGGATTCATGTCTCAAGAACGCCACCCAGAGTGACATATGGACGGCCGTTCACAATATGATTATATGGACGCTACGTTCATAACTGAGATCCGAAGGAGTCCGCATGTCCGACACCACGACTGTGAGAGTCGCCTTTGTCAGCGGCGCGTCGGGGGGCATCGGCCGCGCCGTCGCCGAGCGGCTCGCCGCGGACGGGATGGCCGTCGCGGTGCACTACGCCGGCAACAAGGCCGCGGCCGACGACACCGTCGGCGCGATCGAGGCCGCGGGCGGGCGGGCGATCGCGGTGACGGGTGACGTCGCCGACGAGAGCGCCATGGCCGGCGCGTTCGACGCGGTGGAGGCGGCGTTCGGCGGGATCGACGTCGTCGTCCACACCGCCGGGGTGATGGTCCTCGGACCGGTCGCCGAATTCGACCTCGACGCTCTCGACCGGATGCACCGCACCAACATCCGCGGCACCTTCGTGGTCGCCCAGCAGGCGGCCCGCCGGACCCGCGCCGGCGGGGCCGTCGTCACCTTCTCGACGTCGGTCACCCGGCTCGCGTTCCCCGGTTACGCCGCCTACGCCGCCAGCAAGGGTGCCGTCGAAGCCATGACCCTGGCGCTGGCCCGCGAGTTGCGCGGGCGTGACGTCACCGTCAACGCGGTGGCACCCGGCCCCACCGCTACCGCCCTGTTCCTCGACGGCAAGGACCAGGACACCCTGGACCGCCTCGCCGCCCAGCCCCCGCTCGAACGCCTGGGTACCCCGGCCGACATCGCCGAGACCGTCGCCTTCCTCGCCGGTCCCGGCCGATGGGTCAACGGCCAGGTCCTGTTCACCAACGGCGGGATGGCCTGAGGCGCGGCCACCCGCCAACGCCGTTGCCCGCGAGGGCCGGCGCAAACGCGTGTCCCGCGCGGGCCCCGGTGAACGGCCCGGACCCAGGAACCGAACGAACAGGACAACGACTGTGGGCAAGCAGCAGCGCGACGCCGTCGACCAGTTGATGCGCAACGCGCTCCTCGGCCTCGACGGAGACCTCAAGGAGCAGCGCGTGCTCTTCGAGGACATGCTGACGGCGCATCCCCTGGCCGATGACGTCGTGACGACGCCGGGGTCGCTCGGCGGCGTTCCCGTGATCGGCGTCGATGTCGCGGGCGGCCGGTCCGGCAGCGCGGTCCTCTACTTCACGGCGGCGCGTACGCCGTCGGATCCGCGGCCGGTTCCGTGGGCCTGGCCTCGGGCATCGCGCGGCAGGCCGGCACCCGGGTGGTCTCGGTCGACTACCGGCTCGCGCCCGAACACCCCTACCCCGCCGCGGTCGAGGACGCGGTGGCCGCGTACCGGGGGCTGCTGGACAGCGGCCTGCCCGCCGCCCGGATCGCCCTGGCCGGGGAGTCCGCCGGAGCGGGCCTCGCCGTGGCGACCCTCGTGGCCCTGAGGGCGGCGGGGCTGCCGCAGCCGTCCTCGGCCGTCCTGTTCTCCCCCTGGCCGACCTGACCCTCACCAGCGTCAGCATGGCGCAGAAGGCCGCCGCCGATCCCGCCCTCACCCCGGACGGGCTGCGGCGCCGGGTCGCCGACTACGTCGCCGCCGCCGACCCGGCCGACGGGCTGACCAGCCCCGTGTTCGCGGACCTGACCGGCCTGCCGCCCCTGCTGATCCAGGTCGCTCCCACGAGATCCTCCTCGACGACGCGACGAGACTCGCGGCGCTCCTCGAAGAAGCCGCAGCTGCCCTGGCCGGCGCGGGCACCTTCCTGCGTGCCCGCCTCCACACCGGGGTCCCCGCCTGAGCCGGGCTGCGCCACTGCCGTGCCGTCGGCCTGGCGGCCGGGCAGCGCAGGGGGTGCGGGGGCCCGACTCCCGGGCCCACGATCACGACGGTGCGGCCGCCGGGAAGCCCAGGCCGTCGAGCAGCGCGGTGAGCAGGTCCTCCACGAAGACCTCACGAGAGCGCAGCAGTTCCTCGATCGAGGTGACCTCCGTGCCATGCCCGAAGCCGGCTGCCGCAGCCCAGGTCAGGGCGCCTTCCGCGGAGGACGTCACCTTCGACTCCAGCTCCGCGCGCTTGAGTCGCACCGCCTCGGCGAATCCGGGTGTGTCCGCCCACAGGCTCGTGTCGTCAACGTCTTCGGGTTCCTCCGCCCACAGCGCTGCCGCCGGTTCCAGGTTCAGACACGCCTCCCACCACTTCCCGCCGGGTGCCGTCCCGGTCACCAGCGCGACATCACTGTCGTGGACGGAAACGAAACAGGCCGCGGTCCCGGTCCATTCGACCACCGCGGGAAGAACCGCGTCGGGGTGGGCCGTCAGGCCGTGGTCGAACTGCAGCGTCTGCCAGCCACCCCGCCGGGGCCACCACGAACGGACCGTGCCTCCGGCCTCCTGCCGGATGCTGCCGAACACCGGCGCCTCCAGCAGCGGACGATCACTGCGGCCAAAGATGACGTCTCCGGAAAACCCCACCGCACTCCCTCCAGGATCCTGCTCGCACCGTACGACCAGCCACTGACAAAGCGTGACTGCCCCCGTGCCGGAGTCGGGTGGAGGCGAGTTCGGGGCGGGTCCGGACCTGGCGCGCTGCGGCAGCCCGGGCGGGGTGAGCACCCGCTCCGTCGTGTCCGGCCCTGACGTGCGGCCGGAACAGGTCCTCCGCGGCCCCGGCAGCGGGCGGACGCGGGTGCCCCGGCTCGCGCAGCCGCCGCGGGAGTAGGCCCCGACCGACCGGGGCGACCGGGGCAGCCGGGGCAGCACGGGCGGCCGGGGCGGCCCGGCAACCCGCCCCCGGCGCCCACCGACCGCCGGGGCGCCGACGTCAGGTCGCGGTGGCGGCGGCCGCTGCCCGGCCCGCCTGACGGCCCGAGAAGAGGCAGCCGCCCAGGAAGGTGCCCTCCAGGGAGCGGTAGCCGTGTACGCCGCCGCCGCCGAAGCCGGAGACCTCGCCGGCCGCGTACAGGCCGGGGACGGGGGTGCCGGTGCTGTCCAGGACGCGGCCGGACAGGTCGGTCTGGAGTCCACCGAGGGTCTTGCGGGTCAGGATGTTGAGACGTACGGCGATCAGCGGGCCGGCCGTGGAGTCCATGATCTTGTGGGCGGAGGCGGTGCGGCTGAGGTAGTCCCCGGGGTAGTTCAGGGCGTTGCGGATGCCCATGACCTGGACGTCCTTGGTGTACGGGTTGTCGATCTCGCGGTCCCGGGCGTCGATCTGCCGTTTGAGGTCGGCCAGGTCGATCAGGTTGTCGCCGGTCAGCTTGTTCATGCCGGCGACCAGTTCGGGCAGGGTCGTGGAGACGACGAAGTCGACACCGTTCTTCTTGAACCGCTCGATCGGTTCCGGGGTCTGCCAGGCGCGCGAGAGAGTGAGCAGGATGTCCTTGTTGGTGAGGTCGGGGTTCTGCTCGGAGCCCGACAGCGCGAACTCCTTCGCCAGGATCTTCTGGGTCGTGACGAACCAGGAGTAGTCGTACCCGGTGTCGGTGATCGCCTTCAGCGTGCTGAGGGTGTCGTAGCCGGGCAGGTTGGGGGCGGAGAAGCGCTTGCCCGTGGCGTCGAACCAGAGCGAGGACGGGCCGGGCAGGATGCGGATGCCGTGCTTGGGCCAGATCGGGGCGTAGTTCTGCAGGCCCTCGGTGTAATGCCACATCCGGTCCGGGTTGACGATGCGTCCGCCGGCCTGCTCGGTGATCGCGAGCATCCGGCCGTCCACATGCGCGGGCACACCGGTGATCATGTTCTTGGGCGGAGTGCCGAGGCGGGCCGGCCAGTTGGCCCGTACGAGGTCGTGGTTGGCGCCGATGCCGCCGGAGGTGACGACGACCACCGGGGCGCGCAGCTCGAAGTCGCCGACCACGGTGCGGGAGGTGCTGACCCCCCGGGCGGCGCTGCTCGGCTCCAGGATCGCTCCGCGCACGCCGGTGACGGCGCCGCCGGTACGGACCAGTTCGTCGACCCGGTGCCGGAACTTGAACGTCACCCGTCCACTGGCCACCGCCGCCCGCACCCGCTTCTCGAACGGCTCGACCACGGCCGGGCCGGTGCCCCAGGTGACATGGAACCGGGGCACCGAGTTGCCGTGCCCGTCGGCCAGGCCACCGCCGCGCTCGGCCCAGCCGACCAGCGGGAACCAGCGCACACCCTGCCCGTAGAGCCAGGACCGCTTCTCCCCGGAGGCGAAGTCCACATAGGCCTCGGCCCACTTGTGGGCCCAGTAGTCCTGACCTCCGGGATCGGTGACGCCGCGGTCGAAGCCGGCCGCGCCCTGCCAGTCCTGCCAGGCCAGCTCCTGGGAGTCCTTCACACCCATCAGGCGCTGCTCGGCGGAGTCGACCAGGAACAGGCCGCCGAACGACCAGAACGCCTGCCCGCCCAGATTGGACTCCGGTTCCTGGTCCAGCAGCAGCACCTTGCGCCCGGCGTCCGCCAGTTCGGCCGTCGCGACCAGGCCGGCCAGCCCGCCGCCGATGACGATCACATCGGCGTCCGATGACTGGGCGGCGAAGGCCGGTGTCGCGTGGGCGAAGGCGGTCGCGCCGGCGATGACGCCTCCGGCCACCGCCAGGGCACGGCGGCGGCTGACGACGGGCGGGCCTGCGGGGTTCTCCATGGATTACCTTCCGGAAGGGGTAGGCAAGGGGGAGGCGCGGAACGCGCTCGTGGAGGGTGTTGTGGGAATGACCGCGCTGTTACTGTGCGGTAGCTCACAGATAATCAGTTCGCCACGCGCGTGCGGTAGTGGCCGGGCGTCAACGCGTCCGCCCCGTCGTTGTGGCCCGGCGACAGCGCCCGGACGGAGAAAGGCGGGGCTCATGACGGTCAGCGCCCAGCACGAGTCGCAGCACGGCCCGCAGCCCGAGCCGCAGTACGGGCCGGTCACCGGGATCCTGCGGGTCATGGCCGCCGACGCGGACGTGTGCGGCGAGCTCGTACGGGCGGCGAGGACCCACGCGCCCGACGTGGCCCGGCTCACCGAGGCGGAGAGCCGCCGGCATGTCGCCGCCCTGGTCACCGCCGCCGGTGAGTGGTTCGCCACCTTCGACCGGGCCGAGGAGCAGGACTTCGCCGCCGCCCTGCTGCTGGGCACCGACCGGGCCGGGCAGCGCGTCCCGATGACCGCCGTACTGCGCGGCGTCCAGGCCGCCCTCGCCCGCGCGGTGGAGATCACCGTCGACCGCTGCCGGTCCGCCGGGGTGCCCGACGCCGTGCTGCTCACCGCGGTCCTGCGGCTGAAGGAGTACGGCGACGCACTCCAGCGTCATGTGGTCCACGGATACCGCGCCGCCGAGCAGGGCATGCCCCACGCGGCCGACGAGACACGGACCCGGCTGCTGCGCCGGTTGCTGGCGGGCGACGCGCCCCCGGCCCCCGAGGACCTGGCGAAGGCCGGGATACGGCCGGACGGGGTGCACCACTGCCTGGTCTCCGAGGCCGGCGATCCCGCGCACACACGTCTGCTCACCCGCGGGCTCTCGTCGCTGCGCGGGATCTCCGGGCTGGTCGACGGGCACCTGGTGGGGTTGAGCCCCCGGATGCCCAGGAGCGAGGAGATCACCGGGGGCGCCCTGGTCGTGGTCTCGCCGGTCACCGCCCTGGACGAACTGCGCCCGGTGCACCGGCTCTGCGTCCGCGCCCTGGACATCGGCAGCCGGCGGGGGCTGCGCGGACTGCGCGATCTCACGGACTTCGCCGGTGAGATCGCCCTGGCGGAACAGCCGCTGCTGGGCTCGTACCTGAGCCGCGGGCTGCTGGGATCCCTCGACCGGTCGGACGGTTTCCACCGTCAGATCGCGCTCACCGCCCTGACGTTCCTCGACCACGGCAGGCGCCTGGACCAGACCGCGGCGGCCCTGTTCACCCATCCCAACACCGTCCGGTACCGGCTCGGCCGGCTCCAGCAGATCACCGGGGAGTCGCTCACCGACACCCTCTCCGAGGGCCGGTCCGGGCCGCTGGGCACCCTGCACTGGTGGTGGGCCCTGACCACCTGGCTGCGACCGGACCCCAGCCCTGACCAGCCTGACCAGCCCGACCAGAGCAACCAGCCCGCCGAGCCCGGCCGGCGGCCGCCGGCGTCGGCCGGCGGCGCCGTCACACCGCGGGCCGTACCCGGCCGGTGACCTCGCCCAGGGCGATACGGACCCCGTCGGTGCCCGGGGCGGTCGCGGTGATGGTGACCTCGTCGCCGTCCTCCAGGAAGGTGCGCCGGGAACCGTCGGCCAGGGCGATCGGCTCCGCGCCGTTCCAGGTCAGCTCGATCAGGGCGCCCCGGGTGCCGGCCCCGGGGCCGCTGACGGTGCCGGAGGCGAAGAGGTCGCCGGCGCGCAGCGAGGCGCCGTTCGCGGTCAGATGGGCCAGCATCTGCGCGTACGTCCAGTACATGGAGGCGAACGGGGGCCGGGAGACGAGCGTGCCGTTGAGCCGGACCTCCAGGGCGATGTCCAGCCCGGCGGGAGGGGACGTGCGGTCGTCCAGGTAGGGCAGCGGCTCGGTGTCGCGCGGCGGCGGGGCCACCCGGGCGGCGGCGAGGGCCTCCAGGGGCACCACCCACGGGGAGACCGAGGTGGCGAAGGACTTGCCGAGGAAGGGCCCCAGCGGCACGTACTCCCAGGCCTGGATGTCGCGGGCGGACCAGTCGTTGACCAGGCAGACACCGAAGACATGGTCGTCGGCCCGGTCCAGGGGCACCGGCTCGCCCAGGGCCGTCGGGCCGCCCACCACGAAGCCGAGCTCGGCCTCGATGTCCAGGCGCCGGGTGGGCCCGAAGGCGGGCACCGCCTCGTCCGGCGCCTTGCGCTGGCCGCTGGGGCGGACCACCGGGGTGCCGGAGACCACGACCGTGCCGGCCCGGCCGTGGTAGCCGATCGGCAGGTGCTTCCAGTTGGGGGTGAGCGGCTCGCCGCCCGGGCGGAAGATACGGCCCAGGTTGGCCGCGTGGTGCTCGGAGGCGTAGAAGTCGGCGTAGTCGGCGACCTCGAAGGGCAGATGCAGGGCGACGGAGTCGCGCGGCACCAGATGCGGTCCCACCGCCGCCCGCGGGGCGGGGTCGGTCAGCCACGCGGTGAGGCGGGCCCGTACCGCCGTCCAGACCGGCCGGCCCGCCGCCAGCAGCGGGTTGAGCGTGGCGGCTTCCAGCAGCGGGTCCGGCGCGCCCGCCGCCCGTGCCGCGGCGCCCGCGTCGAGGACGTACCGCCCGTAGGCGACGCCGATACGGCGGTCCCCGGGGCGGTCGGCGGTGGTGAACACCCCGTACGGGAGGTTGGCGATGCCGAAGGGGGAGTCGGCGGGGACGTCGTCGTCTGGCCGGCTGCGGAAGGACATGGCCGGACTGTAACCTCGGAAGGGTGACAGAGCGCAAGCCACCCGGTGTCAGCTTCGAGTCATTCGTCGACAAACAGATCCGCGAAGCGGCGGATCGCGGCGACTTCAGGGACCTGCCCGGCTTCGGCCAACCGTTGCCCGCCCTGGACCGGCCCTACGACGAGCTGTGGTGGATCAAGCAGAAGATGCACCGCGAGCAGCTGAGCGCGCTGCCGCCCGCGCTGGCCCTGCGCAAGGAGGCCGAGGACGCCCTGGAGGCCGCCTCCGCCGCCGCGACCGAACACCAGGTGCGCGTGATCATCGAGAACGTCAACGAGAAGATCCGCGCCGCGCTGCGCCTGCCGCCCGCCGGGCCGCCGCTCAATCTGAAGCCCTACGACGTCGAGGACCTCGTCCGCGCGTGGCGCGAGGCCCGGGCGCGGTAGTGCTGTAGTGCCGTGGTGCGGTAGAGCCGTGAGCCCGGACGTCACCCTTCCTGGACGATCCGGCCGTCCCGCAGTTCCAGTACCCGGTCGGCGAGTTCGATCAGCTGCGGGTCGTGCGTGGCGACCAGCGCGGTGACGCCCTCGGCGCGCACGACGGCCCGCAGCAGTTCCATCACGGAGCGGCCGGTCTCCGCGTCGAGCTGACCGGTCGGCTCGTCGGCGATGAGCAGGGCGGGCCGGTTGGCGAGCGCGCGGGCGATCGCGACGCGCTGCTGCTGACCGCCGGAGAGCTCGCCCGGGCGCTGCGCGGCGTGACCTTCGAGGCCGACGAGGGCCAGCAGCAGGGCGGTGCGCTCCTCACGCTCGCGGCGTTCGGCCCTGCGCAGCCGCAGGGGCACGGCGACGTTCTCGGCGGCGGTGAGGATGGGCAGCAGACCGAAGGACTGGAAGATGAAACCGATCCGGTCCCGGCGCAGCGCCAGCAGCTCCTTCTCTCCGAGCCCCGCCACCTCGGTGCCGTCCACCGTGACCCGGCCCGAGTCGGGGCGGTCGAGGCCGCCGACCAGATTGAGCAGGGTGGTCTTCCCGGAGCCGGACCGCCCGCGCAGCGCGACCAGTTCACCGCGCGCCACGGTGAAGGACACCCCGCGCACCGCGCGCACCGCGGTGTCCCCGCTGCCGTACGTCCTCACCAGGTCCTCGACGACCACCATGCCGCCCGCCGCCGGGTCGTCCCGGACCGCCGTGCCCCGGTTCGCCCCCTGCCCCCGCTGCTCCCCGTGCTCGCGCTGTTCCCGCGTTCCCCCGCTCATGACGGTCAGCGTACGCCCGGGGTAGGGTCGGCTGCGGTGCCGAGGGGGACACCCTGTGTCGGGGCGTCGGGGCGTCGAGGCGTCGGGTAACGGGGTGACGGGATGACCGGGTGACCGGGTGACGGGGTTTCTGCTGCTGCGCGTGCGCGCGCACCGGCTGCTGCTGTGCTCGGCGCTGCTCTCGGTGGTCCTGACGACCTGTGTGCTGGCCGCCCTCGCCGCTTACGGCGGGGCGATCGGTGAGGCCGGACTGCGCCGCGGTCTGCAGGACCGGTCGGATCCGCGCAGCCTCGTCGAGGTGCAGGCGGACGTCGGCGGCCGGGACCGCGTGCGCATGGACGCGAGCGTACGGAAAGCGGCCGCGCGGGCGTACGACGGGCTGCCGGTGCGGGTGGCGGCCAGCACACGTTCGGGGCCCTACGCGCTGCCGCGCGCGCTGCGCCCCGCCGGGGCGGCGAGGAGCGCCGACCCGGACCTGACGCTGCTGGCCACCTTCGACCGCACCCGGGTGACGATGACCGAGGGCAGCCGCCCGGGCAAGGCACCCGGGCACGGCGCCGTGCCGGTCGCCGTGCCCGAGACCGCCGCCAGGCTGCTGGGGGTACGGGCGGGGGACGAGTTCACCCTCACCGACCGGCTGGGCGGCCCGGCGCTGCGCGTGCGGCTGACCGGCGTCTACCGTCCGGTCGACCGCACCTCCCCGTACTGGCGGCTCGACACGCTCGGCGGCCGGGGGGTGTCCACCTCGGCGTTCACCACGTACGGGCCGCTGCTCGCCGACCCCGGGGTCTTCGACTCCGGGCGGGTCGCGGCGGTCGCGATGTCCTGGCAGGCCCGCGCCGACTTCTCCACCATCACGCCGGACCGGATCGAGCCGCTGCGCAAGGCGGTCGTACGGGGCGTCAAGCGCCTCGGCGACACGTCACAGGACGGTGCCGCGTCGGCGCGCAGCGATCTGCCCGAGCTGCTGACCACTTTGCGCGGCACCCTGCTGGTGAGCCGCTCCACGCTGCTGATCGGCACGCTCCAGCTGGGCCTGGTGGCCGCCTTCGCGCTGCTGCTGGTCGCCGGGCTGCTGGCCCGCGAACGCGCCGGGGAGACCGCGCTGCTGCGGGCCCGGGGCGCCTCGCGCGGCCGGGTGGCGGGACTGGCGGGAGCGGAGGCCCTGCTGCTGGCGGTGCCGGCGGCCGTGACGGCGCCGCTGCTGGCCGGGCCGCTGATGCGGCTGCTGGCCGACCGGGCGGGCGTGCGCGTCGGCGGGCCGGCCGGCGCCTGGTGGGTGGCCGCCGCCACGGCCCTGGCCTGCGCGGTGGCCGTGGCCGGGCCCGCACTGCGCCGCCCCGCCGGATACGCCGCCGAACGGGCCGCCGGGGCCCGGCGCGGGCCACTGCCCGGGGCCGTACAGGCCGGGGCGGACCTGGGGCTCGCCGCGATCGCCGGGCTCGCGTACTGGCAGCTGTCCCGGCGGGGTTCGGGGGCCGGGGCACTGACCGCCGACTCCGCCGGGGCGCTCGGCGTGGACCCGGTGCTGGTGGCCGCGCCCGCCCTGTGCCTGCTCGCCGGTACGGTCGTGGCCCTGCGGCTGCTGCCGCTCGCCGCCCGGCTGGGTGAACGGCTGGCGGTCCTGGCGCGCGGCCTGCCGACGGCACTGACCGGCTGGCAGCTGTCCCGGCGGCCTGCCCGGGGCAGCGGTCCGGCGCTGCTGCTCGTACTCGCCGTGGCGATGGGCATGTTCGCGGTCGGCGACGCCTCCAGCTGGGCCCGGTCGCAGCGTGACCAGGCGGACTTCGCGGTGGGCGCCGACGTACGGGTCACCGGCTCGACCACCTCGCCGTTCGGCCAGGGCGGGGTGTACGACGGCACGCGGGGGATCACCACGGCGGTGCCCGTCAACCGGACCGACGTACCGCTGTCGCAGGAGCGCACCGCGACCGCTCTGACCATGGACACCGCGGCCGCCGCCAAGGTGCTGCGGCTGCGCGGCGACCTGGCCGACCGGTCGGTGCCGCGGCTGCTGGCGCCGCTGCACGCGGAGGACGGCGACAGCGGCGGGTTCGTCCTGCCCGACGGCACCGCCCGGTTGCGGATCACCGCGCGGCTGACCTCCACGGGGCCGGCCGGCGGCCACGGCGGCGTCACCGACACCCTCACCGCGACCGTCGAGGACCGCTACGGCGTGCGCTACTCCTTCCGTCTGGGCGACCTGCTCTCCGACGGCGAACCGCACGTCCTGACCGCCGACTTCGCCGCCGAGGCCGGGCTCGCCGCCGGGGCCGCCCCGGCCGGCCCGCTGCGGCTCACCGGCCTCCGGGCCGACTACCTCGTCCCGAGGCGGACCGAGCACCACCGGCTGGTCGTCGCCGGCCTGCGCGCCGTCATGGACGGCGGCGGCACCCGGGCCGTCCCGGTGCCCGCAGGCTCGCGGTGGAGCGCCGCCACGGCGGTCGACAACGACGACTTCCCGCGGATCGCCACCAACGGTTACGCCAACGCCCATTCCCGGAAGCCGAGTTCGAGCACGGGCACGCCGCTGTCCGTGCGGTACGACACCGGGCAGGAGCCGTTCCAGGAGTTCGCCGACCAGGGGTCCGACGGCGCCACCCTCACCCTGCGCCCCGACGTCCGGGCCGCCCCGGCGCTGTCCGGGGTCGCCGACGACGCCTTCCTGCGCGCCACCGGGGCCCGGACCGGGAACTCGGTGAAGATCAGCCTGGCGAGCACCGAGCTGACCGTCCGCATCACGGGCGTCGTCCGGTCCCTGCCCGGCACCGGCACCGGCACCGGCGCCGACGGCACCCAGGACGGCAGCGACGGCGGCACCGGGAGTTCCGGCACCGACGGGGGCGCCCTGCTGCTCGACCTCCGCGCCGTCAACCGCGTCCTGGGGGACCAGGAGCTGGGCGGCCTGCAACCCGGCGAATGGTGGCTGGCCACCGCCCCCGGCGCCGGCCCCCGGGTCACCGCCGCGCTGCGCGACCGCAGCGACACCGACTCCGTCCTGGTCCGGGCCGAGGAGCGGCGGAAGCTGAGCGCCGACCCGCTCGGCGCCGGCCCGCAGTCGGCGCTCCCGGCCGCCGTCGTGGCCGCCGTACTGCTGGCCGCCGCCGGCTTCGCGGTCTCCGCGGCCGGTGCCGTGAGGGAACGTGCCGGGGAGTTCGCGGTGCTGCGCGCACTGGGCGCCTCCCGGGGCGGCCTGGCCCGGGTGATCGCCGCCGAGCAGGGGCTGCTGGTGCTGGTCGCCGTGGGCATCGGGGTGGCACTGGGCGGAGTGCTGACCCGCCTCGTCGTCCCGCTGATCGTGCTCACCGCGCAGGCCCGCCACCCCGTCCCGCCGGTCCTGGTCCAGCTGCCGGCCGGGCCGCTGCTGCGGCTGCTGGCCGCGGTGGCGGTGGTGCCGCTGCTCGTCGTCGTGGTGACCGCGCTGCGGCCGGGCGACCCCGCCCGGGCGCTGCGCCGGCAAGGGGGTGAGTGACCGATGACCCGATCACGTTCCGGAGCCGGAGCCGGAGCCGGAGCCGGATTTGGAGCCGGAGCAGGCCCCGGACGCGGCCCCGGGCCCGGACGCGGCCCGGGGCCCGGCCGCGCCGAGGCGCCCTGGATACGTACCCGGCTGCGGGCCGCCCCCGGCGGCGCGCTCGCGCTCGCCGTGCTGGTGCTGGTCACCGCCTTCCTGGCCGCCGGGCTGCCACGTGCCGTCGACGGCTACGAGAACGCGGCCCTGCGCGACGCGCTGGACAGCGCCCCGCCGGCCGACCGCGGCGTCAGCATGGAGACCACGCTGTCGTGGACGTCGTGGATGCCGGGGCCGGGCGGCGCACAGGGGCTGGTGAAGCCCGGCGCGATGTCCGCGACCGAGAAGGAGTTCCGGCGGCTCGCCGGGTCGGCGCTGGGCCGGCCGGAGAAGGTGAACGCGGTATACGGGGTACGGAACGCGCAGGGCGTCACGGCCGGTGACCCGGGACTGCCCCGGCCCACCCCGCGGCTCGACCCGCAGACCACCCTGGTCGCGCAGCCCGGTCTGGCCGCGCACACCCGGCTGGTCAGCGGACGCCTGCCCGGCGCCCGTACGACCACCGGCGGCGCCACCACCGCCGGCACCGTCGAGGCGGCACTCACCACCGCGACCGCCCGGCGGCTCGGCCTGCGCGCGGGCTCCGCCGTCCACCTCACCGACGCCACCGGCGCGCCGCTGACCGTACGCATCACCGGCATCGTGCGGCCCCGCGCCCCCGGCACGCCCTACTGGAACGCCGAGGAGGACCTGCGGGCGCCGACCCTGGTCACCGTGCCGCCCTCGATGCCCGGCGGCGAGCCCACGTACTACTGGCACTTCACCGCCCTGATCGACGACGACGCCACCGCCCTCCTGCTCACCCTCCACGGCGGCGCCCGGCTCTACTGGCACCACGAGGCCGACACCGCGGCCCTGACCGCCCGCCAGGTCCCCGCCCTGCGCGCCGAACTGAGCGCACTGACCGACGGCCCGGCGGCGACCCGGCTCCAGGCCCGCGCGGCGCAGCCCGGGGTGGCCGTCGAGGAGGGCGGTCTGAGCGTCCTGCTCGCCTCCTTCGCCCGCGAACGGGCCGCCGCGCAGCCGCTGGTGCTGGTCGCCGCCGTCGGTGTCGGCGCGGTCGCCGCCTGCGTGCTGCTCATGACCGGCGCCCTGGCCGCCGCCCGCCGCCGCCCCGAACTGACCCTGCTGCGGGCCCGCGGCGCCGCCCTGACCGGCATCGGCGCCCGGCTGCTCGGCGAGAGCGCCGCGGTCGCCGTGCCCGCCGCCACGGCCGGGGCCGTACTCGCGCTGTTCCTGCTGCCCACCGAGCGGTACGCGACCGCGCTGCTGCTCGCCGCCCTCGTCGCGGCCGTCGCCTCACTGGCGCTGCCGGTACGGGCCGTGGCCGCCCACCGCAGGCCCCGCCCCGTCGCGCGCGAGGACGTCGCCACCGCCCGGCCCTCGCGCCGCCGTACGGTCGCCGAACTGACCCTGGCCGTGGTCGTCACCGGCGCGGTCCTGGCACTGCGCAGGCGGGGCACCGCGGACGGCGGCGCCGACCTGCTGACCGCCGCCGCCCCGGTACTGGTCGCGGCGGCGGTGGCCCTGGTGCTGCTGCGGCTGTACCCGCTGCCGCTGCGCCTGCTGGCCCGCCCCGCCGCCCGGCTCCCCGGCGCCGTCGCCCACCTGGGCCTGGCCCGGGCCGGCCGGGCCCCCGCCGGCGCCGCACTGCCGCTGCTGGCGGTGCTGACGGCGCTGACGGTCACGTCGTTCGGCGGTTCCGTGCTGGCCGGGGTGGCGGCGGGCCGCGACCGGGCGGCGCTGACCGCTGTCGGCGCCGACGCCCGGGTCGGTGCGGCCGGTTCGGCCGGTGCGCCGAGCACCCTGCCGGACGGGCTGGCGGCACGCGTCAAGCGGGTCGACGGCGTACGGGACGTGGTGGCCGTGCACACCGAGGCACTGACCACCGAGGCCCGGGGGACCCCGTACGAGCTGCTCGTCGTGGAACCGGCCGCGTACGCCCGGCTCACCGCCCGCACCGCCCCCGGCACCCCCTTCCCCACGGTCGCGCTGACCCGCGGGGCCGGCCACGGCGCCGTCCCGGCGGTCGTGTCACCGCGCCTGGCCAAGGAGTTCGGTGACTCCACCGCCGCCGCCGACGCCTCCTCGGGCGCGACCCGGATCCGGGTCGCCGCGGTCCTGGACAGCACCCCGGCGGCCCCCGACGGCGACTTCGTCGTCGTCCCGGCGTACGCCATGGCCCAGGCCCGGCCCACCGCGCTGTACGTCACGGGGCCGCACCTGGACGCCGGCGCGCTGCGCGCCGCGGTGAAGCGGGCTCCGCACCCCGTCCCGGTCGCCCTGCGGTCCGAGGTGTACGCCCGGTACGGTGCCACGCCCCTGCAGACCGGCGCCCGGCAGGTCTATCTCACGGCGGTCGCGGCGGGCGCCGGCTACAGCGCCCTGGCCCTGCTGCTCTCGCTGCTGCGGAGCGCCCCGCAACGCGGCGCGCTGCTCTCCCGGTTGCGCACCATGGGCATGAGCCGCCGCCAGTGCCAGGGCCTGGCACTCCTCGAAATGCTGCCGCAGACCCTGCTCGGGGCGGCCGGCGGAATCCTGGTCGGCCTGGCCGTGATCCCCCTGCTGCGCCCCGGCGTCGACCTCACCGCACTCGCCTTCGCCGCCCGCACCCCGGCCGCCGGGACCGCCGGCACGGTCCTGCGGACCGACCCGGCCGCGCTGCTGCTGCCGTCGGCAGGCCTGCTGTTGCTGGCCGGCGTCATCCTGGCGGCGCAGGCCTGGCTGACCGGACGCGGCGGCGAGGGCGCCGAACTCAGAATGGGGGAACGGGCATGACGGACCCGGCACAGCACACCACGACGGCGACGGCGACCGCGATCACGCTGGCGGAGCTGGAGCGCCGCGCCACCGAGCGGCGCGAAGGCCCCGGCCACGGTCAGGACACGCTGATCGCCTGCGACCGGCTGGTACGGATCTTCACCGCCGACGGCGTCGAGGTGCAGGCCCTCCAGGGCCTCGATCTGCTGGTCGCCAGGGGTGAACTCATGGCACTGGTGGGCGCGTCCGGCAGCGGCAAGTCCACCCTGCTCGGCATCCTCGCCGGGCTCGACGTGCCGACCGCCGGGGCCGCCTCCGTCGCCGGATTCGACCTGCTGGCCATGGACGCCGCGGCCCGGCTGCGCTACCGCCGCGAGGTGGTCGGCTTCGTGTGGCAGCAGACGGCCCGCAATCTGCTGCCCTATCTGACGGCCACGCAGAACGTCGTCCTGCCCATGCGGCTGAGCGGCGGCCCGCGCGGCCGGCGCGGGCGCGCGGCCCGCGCCGACGACCTGCTCGGGATGCTCGGGGTCGCCCACTGCGCGGACCGGCGCCCGCACCAGATGTCCGGCGGCGAACAGCAGCGCACCGCCATCGCCGTGGCCCTGGCCAACTCCCCGTCCGTCGTCCTGGCCGACGAACCCACCGGCGAACTGGACTCCGCCACCGCCGATCAGGTCTTCGACGCCTTCCGCAAGGCCAACGAGGAACTCGGCACCACGGTTGTGGTGGTCACCCACGACCTCACCGTCGCCTCCGCCGTCCGCCGCACCGTCGCCCTGCGCGACGGCCGCATCGCCTCCGAGGTGCTGCGCCGCACCACGGTCGACGAATCCGGCCTGGAATCCGTCACCGCCCGCGAGTACGCCACCGTCGACCGCGCCGGCCGCCTCCAGCTGCCCCGCGACTTCACCGACGCCCTCGCCATCAGGGACCGCGTCATGCTGGAACTGGAGCCGGACCACATAGCCGTCCGCCCCGACCGCCACCACGCGGACGACTGAGCGGCGCGTGAGTTCAGCCCCGCTGCGCGGCGAGGCGGACGGGGGCGTTGGCGGCGCCGTAGCCCCGGTAGCCGCCGGTGCGCCGGACGACCTCGAAGAAGACCCGGCCCACGGTCGCGGTGTAGAAGTGCCGGAACTCGCCGCCCTGTTCGTCGCGGTCGTAGAGGATGCCCAGCTCGCGGTACGTCTCCAGCTCGCCGGCGGCGAACTCGTACCGGGCGTCCAGGTCGTCGTGGTAGTTGGCCGGGATGTCCAGCGGCGCGCCGCCGGCGGCCCGGACCGCGCGCGCCGCGGCGGTGATGTCGTCGGTGGCGAAGGCGATGTGCTGGGCCCGGGCGTCCTCCTGCGCGGGCGTGGGCGCGAGGTTGAGGACGAGCCGCAGCCCGCCCTCGCCGCCTGACAGGGCACGGCTGCGGAACAGCCCGTACGGATCGGCCAGTTCGACGCTCTCGTGCGGCTGGAGCCCGAGCACACCGCGGTGGAAGAGGACCGCCTCGTCGAACTGGTGCCACGGCTGGGTGAGCGCCACATGGTCGACCCGCGACAGCGTCCCCGTGGTGGCGGTGGCGGTGGCGGTGGCGCCGGCCCCGAAGTCGCGGGTCCAGTCGGGGTGCCCCGGGCGGCGGGTGGCGCACAGGAAGAGCCCGGTGCCGTCCGGCGCGGCGATCGCGTCCAGCGACACGTCCTGCTCGGCCCGCCGCCGGGGCAGCACCGGGGCGAGCAGCGACTCGGCGCGCTTGACGGCGGCCCCGGGGTCGGGGGACTCCAGGCCGACTCACCGCCGGCGCGGTGCCCTCGCGGCGGGTGGCGGTGCCGCTGTTGAGCAGGATCCGGTCGCCCTGCTCCCACAGCTCCACCGGTTTCCCGGAGTGCCTGCCGGTCCGTACGAACCCCAGCGCCGCCAGCAGCGCGGCGACGGGCCCGGTGTCGGGGGTGGCCGGCTCGGCGAAGGCGAACCCGGTGGGCACCACGGGGGCCGGCAGGGCGGAGATCCCCGCGCTCTCCTCCAGCGCTATCAGGGAACGCAGCGCGTCGACGGCGGTGCTTCCCGCCTCGGCCTGCCGGAAGACGTCGTTGAAGACCTCCAGGGACAGCGGTCCCCGGTAACCCGCGGCCACCGCGTGCCGCACCAGGGCCGCGACATCGAGGCCGCCCTGCCCGGGGAAGCAGCGGTGGTGCCGGCTCCACCGGAGCACGTCCATCGCCATCAGCGGCGCGTCCGCGAGCTGCAGGAAGAAGATCCTCTCGCCCGGGATCCGGTCGATACCGGCCAGGTCCGAGCCCCGGGACAGGATGTGGAAGCTGTCCAGGCACACCCCCAGCGCCGGATGGTCCGCCCGCTCGACGATCCGCCACGCGTGGTCGTAGGTACTGATGTGCCGCCCCCGGGCGAGTGCCTCGTACGCGATGCGGATGCCGTGTTCGTGGGCGCGCCCGGCGAGCAGCCGCAGCTGCGCGGCGGCGAGATCGTCGTCGTCCACGGCCTCGGGGGAGACGCTGGAGCACACCAGCAGCAGATCGGCCCCGAGCCGCCGCATCACGTCGAACTTCAGCTCGGCCCGGCGCTTAGCGCGGGCGAACAGCTCGGCGGGCAGGGCCTCGACGTAGCGCATCGGCTGGTACAGGTCGATGGTCAGCCCGAGGTCGGCCGCCCGGGCACGGACCTCCTGCGGACCGAGCCGACTGGCGAGCAGGTCGCGACGGCGTGGTCTGCCCGGTCTGCTTGATCTATGGTCCGTTGTGTGGACCAGATGACCCGCTGTACGGAGAGAATACGGCGGGTCAGTCGCGCAGACCAGGGAAACCCGTTCCACCCAGCGGACCAGAGCGGACGCGCGGGGATAAGGTGCGTTCAGGACGCCCCGGAACGGACCGGGCCACGGAGAGGCAGCGGCATTGGACGACAAGGGCGGCCGAGAGCCGGGCCGCGAGGCCGACGGCGCCGGCGGAGTGCGGAGCGTACGGCGGGCCCTGGACATCCTGGCGCTGCTGACGGAGGACCGGCCGGTGCTCACCCTGCGGCAGATCACCGAGGCCACCGGGCTGCCCAAGACCACCGTGCTGCGCCTGGTCCAGACCCTGGAGGAGAGCGGACTGCTGTGGTCCGCCCCCGGCGGCTACACCGCGGGCCCCGGCCTGTGGCGCTGGGCCTATCTGGCCCGCAGCCAGTGGGAGGTCCCGCGCGAGACCCGCGCGGTCATGCGGGATCTGGCCGACCGGCTCGGTGAGACCGTCAACCTCTTCGTCGCCCGCGACATCCGGCGGGTGTGCGTGGCCCACGAGGAGAGCCCGCACCCGCTGCGCCATGTCGTCGACGTCGGCGACGAGCAGCCGCTGTGGGCCGGCGCCTCCTCCAAGGTCCTGCTGCGCGACGCGGGCGACGCGCTGCTGCGCCGGGTCGCCGGCGCCTCACCCCAGGGCGAGCCCTACGCCGCCCGGCTGCGCGCGACGGCCGAGGAGACCGCCCGGCGCGGCTACGCCGTCAGCAGCAGCGAGTGGGACGAGGGCCTGACCGCCGTCGCCGTCCCGGTCACCGGCCGCTCCGGCGCCGTCATCGCCTCGCTCTCCCTCAGCGGACCCAGCCAGCGCTTCCCGTACGAGGCCGTCGAACGCTTCGCCGCTGAACTCACCGGGGCCGCCCGGCTCATCGCCGACCAGGGCTTCAGCCATCCGCTGGGCCATGCCGGCCCCGGCCGCTGACCACCGCGGGGTCGCCGTCACGCAGCGGGTCACCCGGCACGCCGCCGGGTGCCGGGCACGAAAAAACCCGCGCCTGGCCGGAGGCCGGGAGCGGGCGACGGGCGTTGAACAACGCCGCGTGAAAAGACCGTAGAACATAACAGAATGCAAAGTGTCCGAGGGGGGACTTGAACCCCCACGCCCGATAAAGGGCACTAGCACCTCAAGCTAGCGCGTCTGCCATTCCGCCACCCGGACCAGGTGTGTCGCCGCCGGCCTCTCGGCCGTCGCGACGTAGGAAACGATAGCAAACATTCGGGGGTGCCCGATCACCGGTGATCGAGCTCCCGGGCGGCGCCGGGGTGGACAGGCGCGGGAGGATGGCGGTGGAACCCGAATGAGGAGGAGACAGCGTGAGCGAGACGAACGCGGCCGCCCGTACGACCACCGGCCAGGACGAGGTGGTCGACCTGTGCCGGGACCTGATCAGGATCGACACCAGCAACTACGGCGACCACTCGGGGCCGGGTGAGCGCGCGGCGGCCGAGTACGTGGCGGAGAAGCTCGCGGAGGTCGGCCTGGAGCCCCGGATCTTCGAGTCGCACAAGGGCCGCGCCTCCACGGTGGCGCGGATCGCCGGGGAGGACCCCTCGCGCCCGGCGCTGCTGATCCACGGCCACACCGACGTCGTACCGGCCAACGCCGAGGACTGGACGCACCACCCGTTCTCCGGCGAGGTGGCCGACGGCTGCGTGTGGGGCCGCGGCGCGGTCGACATGAAGGACATGGACGCGATGACGCTGGCCGTCGTACGGGACCGGCTGCGCAGCGGCCGCAGGCCCCCGCGCGACATCGTGCTGGCGTTCCTCGCCGACGAGGAGGCCGGCGGCGTCTTCGGCGCGCGGCACCTGGTGGACAAGCACCCGGAGCTGTTCGAGGGCGTCACCGAGGCCATCGGCGAGGTCGGCGGCTTCTCCTTCACGGTCAACGAGAACCTGCGGCTGTATCTGATCGAGACGGCCCAGAAGGGCATGCACTGGATGCGGCTGACCGTGGAGGGCACGGCCGGCCACGGGTCGATGACCAACAACGACAACGCGATCACCGAGCTGTGCGAGGCGGTGGGCCGGCTGGGGCGGCACAAGTTCCCGGTACGGATCACCAAGACCGTGCGGTCGTTCCTGGACGAGCTGGCCGACGCGCTGGGCACCGAGCTCGACCCGGAGGACATGGACGCGACGCTGGCCAAGCTGGGCGGCATCGCCAAGATCATCGGCGCGACGCTGCGGAACACGGCGGCCCCGACGATGCTTGGCGCCGGGTACAAGGTCAATGTGATCCCGGGCCAGGCCACCGCGCATGTCGACGGGCGTTTCCTGCCGGGTTACGAGGAGGAGTTCCTCGCCGACCTCGACCGGGTCCTGGGCCCCCGGGTCAAGCGGGAGGACGTGCACTCCGACATCGCGCTGGAGACCGGCTTCGACGGGTCGCTGGTGGACGCCATGCAGGCGGCGCTCAAGGCCGAGGACCCGATCGCCCGCGCCGTTCCGTACATGCTCTCCGGCGGCACGGACGCGAAGTCCTTCGACGACCTGGGGATCCGCTGCTTCGGCTTCGCGCCGCTCCAGCTGCCGCCGGAGCTGGACTTCGCCGGGATGTTCCACGGCGTGGACGAGCGGGTTCCGGTGGACGGCCTGAAGTTCGGCGTCCGGGTGCTGGACCGTTTCCTCGACGACTGCTGACCGCCTCCCGCCCGCCACATGCGGTGGAAACGACAGGTCGACATTTGCCCAATAGTTACGCCTCCCTGCCTGTTTAGCCGAAAAGGGTGAATGAATCCGGCCGGTAGTAGCCCGCCTCCTCTGTCGTCGTTGAGTCCTGTGCGGTCCGCGGTCTGGGGCCGTTTTGCCAACGAGGAGGAAAAATGATCAAGAAGGTCGTCGCCGCTGCCGCTGTCACCGGTGGTCTTGTGGCTGCAGGTGCGGGCGTGGCCGTCGCCGACGCCAACGCTCAGGGGGCCGCTATCGGTTCCCCGGGTGTGCTGTCGGGCAACGTCATTCAGGTTCCGGTGCACATCCCGGTCAACCTGTGCGGCAACACCATCAACGTCGTCGGGCTGCTCAACCCCGCGATCGGCAACACCTGCATCAACAAGTGACGTTGCGTCGGACCGGTTGACGGTCCGACCCCGCTCGGCCCTGGAGCGCCATCCCGGTGTTCCGGGGCCGAGACGGCTACTGGTGGGAACCGGACAGCGGTCCAGGACCCATCTGTCTGTTCCAAAGTTCCTTACCAAGGCAGGGAGAATCATGCGACAGGTCGCGAAGAAGGGCCTGCTCACCGTGGTCGCCACGAGCGGTGTGCTTGCGGTTACCGGCGGGCTGGCCTACGCCGACTCGAACGCGCAGGGCGTGGCCGCCGGCTCACCGGGTGTGCTGTCCGGGAACACCATCCAGGTGCCCGTCCACGTCCCGGTGAACGCGTGCGGCAACACGATCAACATCGTCGGAGCGCTCAACCCGGCGGCCGGCAACACCTGCGTGAACGGCGGTGGCGACCACCACGTCCGGGGTCACCGCAACGGCTTCGGCCACCGGTCGGAGCGCGGCAACGACCGCGGCTGGGAGCGCGGCAACGACCGCGGCTCCGGCCACCGGTCCGAGCGCGGCGGCTGGGACCACGACGGCGACCACGGCTCGCGCGGCGACCGTGACCGTTCGGACCACGGCCGTTTCGGCCACGACGGTTCGGGCCACGACGGCTTCGGTCACCGCGGCGGCGGCGCCAACGCGCAGGCCATCGCGGCGGGCTCACCGGGCGTCGGCTCGGGCAACGTCATCCAGGTGCCCGTTGACGTTCCGGTCAACGCCTGCGGCAACTCGGTGAACGTCGTCGGTCTGGGCAACGGGGCGATCGGCAACACGTGCGTCAACGGCTTCGGCCACGAGCACGGCCACGGCCACGGCCACGGCCACGGCCATGAGCACGGCCACGAGCACGGCCACGGCCATGAGCACGGCCACGAGCACGGCCACGGCCACGGGCACGGCCAAGAGCACGGCCACGGCCACGAGCACGGCCACGGCCACGGCCATGAACACGGTCACCACGGTCACCACGGCCACCACCCCGGCCACGGTCCGAAGTCCCCGGAGCGCCCGGTCAGGCCCGGACACCCGGGCAAGCCGGTCGTCAATGTGCCGTCGAGGCCGAGCGGTCCGCAGCTGGCCCACACCGGCTCGGAGAACCTGGGTCTGACGCTGTTCAGCAGCGCCGGCCTGCTGCTGGGCGGCGCGGTGCTCTTCCGCCGGTCCCGCAAGGCCCGGGTCTGATCCCGGTACTCATGCCACGGGCGCGTTGAGCGCGTTTCGAGCAGCATGGAGCGGGGCCCCGTGAATCACGGGGCGCCGCTCCATGTCGTCTCACCACGTAGCCCGTACCTGGCGGATGATCCGGCGGCGCAGCCGCACCCTGCGGCTTCCGTCGGGGTAGAGGCGGACCCGGTCCAACTCCCAGTGGCCGTACTCCGCCTGGTCGGTCAACAGCCGTTGTGCCTCCTTGCGGGTCACACCCCGCGGCACGTACATCTCTCTGAATTCGTATTCGGGCATCGCATCTATTGTGCGGGGAACACCCTGGTACGGATAGCGTCTGCTGCATGTCTGATGCCGCGCAGCCCACCGTTGACGAGGTACGTGCCGCCGCCGAGGCGGTCAAGTCCGCGCTGGACCGTCACCTCGAAGCGATCGAGAGCCGCAGCGGGGAGGACGACCCCGCGGTCTATGCCGCGTTCGACGCCCTCGCCACGGCGGCCGAAGCCTACGACGAGCTGCTCTACGACGCCTTTGACGAGGTCACACCCTTCGAGGTGCCCTCCGGCGACAACCTTCCCGAGTACGCGGGGCCGGAGAACCCGGCCGCGATCAGCGTCCTGATCCGGCGCGACTACACCGTGACCGAGCCACAGCGGCTGTTCGCGCAGGCCGAACGGGTCGCCGGCGCCGACGACGACCCGGCCGGCGACAGCGTCAACGCCGCCGTCGGCGTGCTCTTCGGGGAGTACGAACCCGATGAGATCGCGCAGCGGCACAAGGAGTTCGGCCTCGACGAGGGCGACTCCACGCTGTGGGTCACCGCCGCCGAGCCGGCCGAGGCGGGGGAGTGGCTGACCGCCCCCTTCGACCAGGCCGATCCCCAGCTCGTCATCTGCCGCTTCGACGTCAGCGCGGTCTTCGACGACGAACTGGACGCCCTCGACCCGGACCGGTAGACCGCAGCCGTCCCGCCGTTTCCGCTACTCCGAGGTCGCCGACGTGCCCGCCTGCTCGCGCAGAACCGCCCGCAGGCGGGTCGTCCGTTCCTTGGCGGGCAGCTCGGAGACCGCCCTGGCCAGCGCCTGGTCCACGCCCTGGACCACCGACAGATGGCGTTCCGCCCGGCTGAACGCCGTATAGACCCAGGACCGGGTCAGCGCCCCCACCGCGTCCCCGGGCAGCACCACGACCGCCGCCGGCCAGCGCATTCCGGCCGCCTGGTGCGCGGTCACCGCCCAGCCGTGCCGTACGGCGCCGGCCGTCACCGCGTCCGGCGGTACGACGACGCGGGCACCGCCGCAGTCCAGGTGGAGCCCGTCCGGGCCGGCCGTCACCACGGTGCCCGCGACCGCGTGGCCGGGGGCCGGCACATGGAGCACCCGGTCGCCGGGGTCGAAGCCGCCGAAGCGGCCGGGGCCGGGGTTGAGACGTTCCTTCAGGGCCGCGTTGAGCACCCGGGTGCCGGCCGCGCCGCCGTGTCCCGGGGTGATCACCTGGGTCTGGCCGGCGGGGATGCCGATGGCGCGCGGCACCGAGTCGGCGACCAGCTGCACGGTGCGGTGCACGGCCTCGCCGGCGTCCCGCACCGGCACCGTCACGACCTCCTTGCCCGGTGCCTCGACCTGCTCCAGCTCGCCGATGCCGATGCCCGACACCAGTTCGCCGATCGGCCCCGGGTCCGGGGTGCGGGACGCCACCTGGGGGCAGCTCCTGGCGGCCAGCAGATCCGCGAAGGCCCGCCCGGGCCCGGCCGACCACAGCACGCCCGGATCCCCGCTCAGCACCAGCCGTGCCCCGTCCGGCACCGCCTCCACCAGCGTCGCCGCCGTCTCCACGTCCAGCTGCGGCGCGTCCAGCACCGCCAGTACGTCCAGCGCCAGCGTGCCGTCCTCGTCCCGCCCGGGGCCGCCGGCGCCGGTGAGCAGGGCGCCGACGGTCAGTGAGTCCGAGCCGTCGGCCGCGGGGGCGTGGGTGGCCGCGTAGGCCCGCAGCCCGAGCGACCGGGCGGCCGCCACCAGGGCCAGCGGCTCGGCGCGGGCCGCCTCGCCACCGGTGTGCGCCACCAGCCCGCTCGCGGCGGCGGCCCGGATCAGCGCCGCGGCCGAGGGCGAGGGCGCAGCCGTGGCCGCGGCCTCCCAGCCGGGTCCGTCCTCGTCCGGACCGACGGGCTCGAAGGTGTTCAGCAACCGCCCCAGCCCGTCGGCCAGGCTCTCCTCGGCGAGCGCGTACCGGTCCAGGCCGAACAGCAGCCGCACCTCCGACGTCTCGTCCACCTCGCCCTCGGTGTCGTGGAAGACCAGGACGCCGCCGTCGGCGACCGCCACCCGCAGCGCCTCCTCGGGATCGGACACCGACTGCTTGCCCAACGCGGCCTGCAGTACGGAGGCTTCGAGCGCGGTGTGGCCCTGCTCGGCGGCCCGTTCCAGCAGCCAGCCGACCAGCGCCCGGACCCGCCGCTCGTCGTCGGGGCCGCCGGCGCCGCCGAGCAGCGCCCCGGCGAAGCCGTCCGCCTGCTCCACCCGGACGCCGGCCACGGCCAGCACCTGCCAGGGGTCCTCGCGCAGCACCGCACCGGCCCGCTCGCCCAGCGCGGCGACCGCCGCCTCGGCCAGGGTCTGCGGGGCGCCGCCCGCCGCCAGCACGGCCCGAGCGTCGGCGACGGCGTCCTCGGACGCGGGGATCACCGGGCGGGCCGCCGGCGCGGCCCCGGAAGCGGGCCGGGAATCAGCTGCGGGACCCGCCCCGGGACCCGCCTGCGGATTCACCCCGGGATCCTGCCCGGGGGCCGGTGCGGGAGCCGGTGCGGGAGCCGTCGGCCGGGCCGCGGGCGCCGGCCGCGCGGCGGGCTGCTCGCCGCGTTCGATGGCCCGTACCGCGGCGGCCAGGTCCCGCAGCTCGGGCGAGAGTCCGGTGCCCTGGCCCTGGTTCTCGGTCGTCACAGCGTGCTCCAGTCGTGGTCCGGGTAGCGGTGCAGCGGCGCCGACACATCGTCCAGCGCCTCACAGATCTCATCCGGAAGACTAAGGGCCTCCACTGACAGAGCCGCCGTGAGCTGCTGCGCGTTGCGCGCGCCGACGATCGGCGCGGCGACTCCCGGCCGGTCCCGGATCCAGGCCAGGGCCACCTGGAGCGGGGTGGCGCCCAGCCCGTCCGCGGCTGTCGCCAGGGCGTCCACGATGCGGCCGGCCGGCTCGTCCAGATACGGGGCCACGAAGGGCACCATGTCCTCCGAGCCGCCGCGTGAGTCCTGCGGGATGCCGGAGCGGTACTTGCCGGTGAGTACGCCCCGGCCCAGTGGTGAGGACGGCAGCAGCCCGACGCCCAGGTCCAGCGCGGCCGGCAGCACCTCGCGCTCGACGCCGCGCTGGAGCAGCGAGTACTCCATCTGCGTACTGGCCAGCGGGGTGCGCCCCGGGACCGCCCGCTGCCAGGTCGCGGCCTTGGCGAGCTGCCAGCCGCAGTAGTTGGAGACCCCGACGTAGCGGGCGCGGCCGGAGCTGACGGCGAGGTCGAGGGCCTGGAGTGTCTCGTCCAGCGGCGTCAGCGGGTCGAAGGCGTGCACCTGCCACAGGTCGACATGGTCGGTGCCGAGCCGTTGCAGCGAGGCGTCCAGCGCCGCCAGCAGATGACCGCGCGAGCCGTCGAAGCGGCGGTCGGGGTCGGGAACGCTGCCGGCCTTGGTGGCGATCACCAGGTCGGAGCGCGGCACCAGCTCCTCCATGAGGCGGCCGAGGAGGTATTCGGCGCCGCCGTCGGAGTAGACGTCCGCGGTGTCGACGAGCGTCCCGCCGGCCGCCCAGAAGGTCTTCAGCACATCCGCGGCGTCGCGCTCTCCGGTGTCCCGCCCCCAGGTGAGGGTGCCGAGTCCGAGCCGGGAAACGCGCAGGCCGGTGCGGCCGAGATGCCGTTGCTCCATGACCGGTGAGAGTACTTGCCGGAGGCGGTCGGCGGGGTGCAGTGACGAAGCTGACAAGGCACGGGGAGCCGCCGGACGGCGCCCGGGGCGATAAGGTCCGGGGGACAACGACGTTACTGATCGGTAAGGGGAGCGGTATGCGGCTCGGGATCAACCTCGGTTACTGGGGCGCCGGGATGGACTCGGACAATCTCGCCGTCGCGCAGGAGGCGGACCGGCTCGGTTACGCGGTCTGCTGGGCCGCCGAGGCCTACGGCTCCGACGCGCCGACGGTGCTCTCCTGGGTCGCGGCCCAGACCGAGCGGATCGACATCGGCTCCGCGATCTTCCAGATCCCGGCCCGTACGCCCGCGATGACCGCGATGACCGCCGCCACCCTGGACTCGCTGTCCGGCGGCCGGTTCCGCCTCGGCCTCGGCGTGTCCGGCCCGCAGGTCTCCGAGGGCTGGTACGGCGTCAAGTTCGACAAGCCGCTGGCCCGGACCCGCGAGTACGTCGAGATCGTCCGCAAGGCCATGACGCGCGAGCGCCTGTCGTACGAGGGCGAGCACTGGACCCTGCCGCTGCCCGGCGGTCCCGGCAAGCCGCTCAAGCTCACCGTGCACCCCGAGCGCGAGCACATCCCGCTCTACATCGCCGCGATCGGCCCCAAGAACCTGGAGCAGACCGGCGAGATCGCCGACGGCGCGCTGCTGATCTTCCCCTCCGCCGAGCACCTGGAGGAGACGGCCCTCGCCCCGATCCGGGCGGGCCGCGAGAAGGTCGGCCTGACGCTGGAGGGCTTCGACGTCTGCCCGACCGTCCCGATCGCCCTGGGCGACGACGTGGACGCGCTGGCCGACCTCTTCCGTCCCTACACGGCGCTGTACGTCGGCGGCATGGGCAGCCGGCAGCAGAACTTCTACAACAAGCTCGCCCGCCGCATGGGCTACGAGAAGGAGGCCACCGAGATCCAGGACAAGTACCTGGCCGGTGACAAGGACGGCGCGGCGGCGGCGGTGCCGCGCGACCTGATCGACTCCACCACCCTGCTGGGCCCCGTCGAGCGCATCGCCGACCGTATGCGGGCCTACGCCGAGGCGGGGGTGACGACGCTGAGCCTCAGCCCGGCCGGTTTCACCCTCGACGAGCGGATGGCCGCGCTGCGCGCCGGCACGCGAGCGCTGGAGCTCGCGGGTCTGGCCTGAGCGACCGGAGAGCCTGAGCGTGTGCCGGGCGGCGAGAGCCGCCCGGCACACGGCTGCCGGGCCGCGGGCCTAGCCCGGCACCAGCCGGCCCAGGAGCCGGCCGAAGGCGATGAGCCGTTCTATCTGGCCGGCGCCGCCGTCGTCGAGGGACTTGCTGAACCGGAACGCCTCGGGGCGGAAGCGGGCGGCGGCGACGGTGCCGTCGGCGTCACCGCTCTGGACGGCGCTCAGTTCGTGCGGCATGGCGGTGGCCAGCACCACGAAGACCCCCCGGTCGACCCGCCGGCCCTCGTCGTCCCGGCCGACCAGGGTCCGCATGCCGACATGCCCGATGCCGTCCAGCGGAAGCACCTGGACCGAGGAGTCGAGCACGGTGCCGCCGGGGGCGCTGTCGTCGGCGAGTTCCTCGCTGTGCCACAGGATGAGGCGCCGACCGTCGCACACGGCAGCCTCCTGCCAGACCGAGGTGCCCGCCTCGGTGAGATCCACGACGCGCTCCAGGGTGAAGCCGCGGATCCGGCGCCGCCCGAGCACCCCGGAGATCGCGTCCAGCGCGACGTCGGCATGCAGGAAATAGGCGTGTGCGGCGTCGTCGAGGCGCCCGTACGGCGACCAGTCCGAGCCCGCCGGGCCGATTCGGCTGGCCGTAGGACGGCTCCTCGTGGCCTTGCTGAACATGTCCACCTGCTTCGCGATCCCGAACCCCTGGAGGGGGTCGCACCCCCCGACCCCGTTGTTGCACCTTACCCAGGAGGTACGACAAGTCACGTCGGGTTGCGAATCGCTGTGTTTTCTGCGGCCGTGGTGGGGGCTCGGGGGTCTTCCCCGCCACGGCCGTCACCAAACACAACGCACCTGAACGCCAGGAGTTACGGCCCACCCGGGGTGATTGCTGTTGCCCGCCTCCGGGGACAAGGCTTGACTTTTCCTCTGTATGTCGGTTTTTCCGGGCGGTAAGCGGAGGTAAGTGATGCTGTCGGCCAAGAGCCTTTTCCAGGAGATCCTCGACAACGACGACTCGTTCCGGCTCTTCTGCTCGATCGCCGCCAGCGGTGAGTCGCAGGGCGGCTGGGAGAACGGCCGGATCGCCGCCCTCGTTCCCGCCGACCGGCGCGACCTGGTCCCCAAGGTCGCCCGGCACGGCGCCGACGAGGACAAGCACGGCCGGATCTTCGACGCCCTGCTGCACCGGCGCGGCCTCCGGCCCGTCCCCGTACCGCCCGGGACCGACTACACGATGCTGCTGGAGCGGGCCGGTATCGGCCTCGCCCACGACCAGCTGCGCCGCGAGGAGCCGCTCAGCGAGCACGACATCCTCGTGTACCTCTCCCACAGCCGGGTCACCGAACAGCGGGCGGCCGAGCAGATGCGGCTGCTCACCCGGTACTTCGGCGACCACCCGGACATCGGCAGGGCGGTACGGATGATCTCGCACGACGAGGACAACCACCTCGCCTACTGCCACGAGGAACTGCTGCGGCTGGCCCGCGGCGGCCACGGCCGCACCATCCAGCGCGTGCTGCGCGTCTGCGCGCTCACCGAGATCCGCGTCTACCGCGACGTCAGCCTCGCCGTCATGGACGGCATGGGCCGCATCCTGCGCTGGCCCAGGCCGAAGGCGCTGGCCCTGCGGGCCGGTATCCACGCGGTGTACGGCTACGAGCGGCTGATCGGCTGGCGGCGCATGGTCACCCTGTCCATGCCCGCCCGCCGCGACGCCCTGGGCGGCCCGGCGCCCACCGCGGAGGCGGCGATCCAGGCCCTCAGAGCCAGCCCCGGCGCTTGAACTGGCGGTAGAGGGCGACGACCAGCCCGGCGGTGACGGTCAGGACCGCCGGGTAGCCCCAGATGTAGTGGAGTTCGGGCATGTGGTCGAAGTTCATGCCGTAGATGCCCGCGATCATGGTGGGGACGGCGGCCATCGCCGCCCAGGCCGAGATCTTGCGCATGTCGTCGTTCTGGCGGACGCTCACCTGCGTCAGATGGGCCTGGAGGATGTCCGACATCAGCCGGTCCAGGCCCTCCACCTGCTCGTTCACCCGGGTGAGATGGTCGGCGACATCGCGGAAGAAGGGCTGCGTCCTGGGCTCGGTGAAAGGTACGGAGCCGGCCGCGAGGCGGTCCATCGGCAGGGCCAGCGGCCCGGTCGCCCGCCTGAACTCCAGGACCTGGCGCTTGAAGTTGTAGATCCGGCTCGCGATGCTCGCCATGCTGTGCCCGGACGAGGAGGGCGTCGACGCGTCGGGCTGGAAGACCTCGGTCTCCAGTTCCTCCAGGTCGGTCTGCAGCTCGCTGCCGACCTCGGTGTAGTGGTCGACGACCGAGTCGCAGATCGCGTACATCACCGCCGAGGGGCCGTGCCGCAGCACCTCCGGGTCGGCCTCCATGCGGTGGCGGACGTCGGCCGGCGCGATGCCGTGGCCGTGCCGGACCGTCACCACGAAGGAGTCGCCGATGAAGACCATCAGCTCGCCCGCCGCGACGGTGTCCTGCGCGTCGTCGTAGTCCACCGGCTTCAGGACCAGGAAGAGCGAGTCCTTGTAGACCTCCAGTTTGGGCCGCTGGTGGGCCTTGAGCGCGTCCTCGACCGCCAGCGGGTGCAGCCCGAACTCGGCGGTGACCAGCTCGAACTCCTCCTCGGAGGGCTCGTACAGGCCGATCCACACAAAGGCGTCGCCCAGGGCACGCGCCTTGTCGAGGGCGTCGGACAGGTCTTTGGGGCCGTCGCTGCGGCGTCCGTCCTGATAGATGGCACAGTCCACGATCACCCTGGTTATCCTTCCGCGATCGCCGCGATCCATGCCGGACCGGCACCCCACGTAGGGTGTGGGCATGCCCACCGTGATCCTTGTCCGCCATGGCCGGTCCACCGCCAACAGCGACGGCGTGCTGGCCGGCTGGAGCCCCGGCGTAGCCCTGGACGACATCGGCCGCGACCAGGCGGTCGCGCTGGCCGCCCGGCTCGCCGTGGTGCCGCTGGCCACCGTCGTCACCAGCCCGTTGCAGCGCTGCCGCGAGACCGTGCAGCCGCTGCTGGACACCCGGCCGGGACTGGAGGCGCACAACGACGACCGGATCGGCGAGTGCCGTTACGGCGACTGGACCGGCCGCAAGCTCGCCGAGCTCGCCGGGGAACCGCTGTGGGCGACCGTCCAGCGCTATCCGTCGGCCGCCGTCTTCCCGGGTGAGGGCGGCGAGTCGGTGCGGGCCATGCAGGCCCGGGCCGTCGACGCGGTACGGGAGTGGAACGACCGGATCGAGGCGGAGCACGGCCCGGACGCGGTCTGGGCGCTCTGCTCGCACGGAGACATCATCAAGTCCATCGCCGCCGACGCCCTGGGCATGCACCTGGACCTGTTCCAGCGGCTCGCCGTCGACCCCTGCTCGGTCACCGCGATCAGCTACGGCCCGCAACGCCCCTTCCTGCTGCGGCTCGGTGACACCGGCGACCTCAGTGCCCTGGCCCCGCGTGAGAAGCCCGAAGCGGGGGCCCCGGGGGACGCGGTGGTGGGCGGCGGCACCGGCAACTCGTGATCAGCTTCCGCAGTAGGGTGGTGAGCCTGCACGAGTGACAGAAACGGAGCGGGAAGTGCCGCGTCAGGTGTTCCTCTACGACAAACCCGACCGGTTCGTGGCCGGGACGGTCGGCCAGCCCGGCCAGCGCACGTTCTTCCTGCAAGCCACCGCCGCCGGCCGGACCACCAGCGTCGCCCTGGAGAAGACCCAGGTCGAGGCGCTGGCAGAACGGATCGACGAGCTGCTCGACGAGGTGGTCCGCCGCACCGGCGGCGCGGCCCCGGTGCCCGCCGTCGCCCCGTCGGAGATGGCCGACACCGCCCCGCTGGACGCCCCCGTCGAGGAGGAGTTCCGGGTCGGCACGATGGCCCTGGCCTGGGACGGCGCCGAGGAGCGGATGATCCTGGAGGCCCAGGCGCTCGTCGAGGTGGAGCCCGGTGACGAGGAGGACCTCGAAGCCGCCGAGGAACTGCTCCTCCAGGACGACGAGAACGGCCCCCCGCTGCTCCGGGTCCGCCTCACCGGCGCCCAGGCCCGGTCCTTCGCCAAACGCGCCCTGGACGTGGTCTCCGCCGGGCGCCCGCCGTGCCCGCTGTGCAGTCTGCCCCTGGACCCGGAAGGACACGTATGCCCGCGTCAGAACGGGTACCGGCGGTCGGCGACGGCCTGACGGCGGAGCTCGACCTGCTCACGCACGGCGAGCTCACCGTGCGCGGGCGGGTGCGCGACGCGTCCAACGCGGTGCTCTACTGCGCCGTGGAGTACCAGGGCCGGCAGTCGGCGTGCGTCTACAAGCCCGTGGCCGGCGAACGGCCGCTGTGGGACTTCCCCGACGGCAATCTCGCCCGGCGTGAGGTCGCCGCGTATCTGGTCTCCGAGGCGACCGGCTGGGGGCTGGTGCCGCCCACCGTGCTGCGCGACGGGCCGTACGGCGAGGGCATGTGCCAGCTGTGGATAGAGACCCCGGCCGAGAACGGCGAGAACGGCGACGGCGAGAACGGGAACGACGGCGACGGTGAGGGCGGCCTGGGCGTGGACGGCCTGCTCGCCCTGGTGGAGGGCGAGGAGCCCGGCCCCGGCTGGAAGGCCGTCGGCTTCGCCGAGGTCGGCGAGGGCCGCACCGCCCTGCTCGTGCACGCCGACGACCAGCGGCTGCGCCGCCTGGCCGTGCTGGACGCCGTCATCAACAACGCCGACCGCAAGGGCGGCCACCTCCTTCCGACGACCGGCGGCCACCTCTACGCCATCGACCACGGCGTGACCTTCAACACCGAGCCGAAACTGCGCACCCTGCTGTGGGGCTGGGCCGGCGAACCCCTCGACGACGAGGCCCGCGCCGTCCTCACCGGGCTGGCCGACGATCTGGCCGACGGTCCGCTCGCCGCCCGGCTGGCGGATCTGGTCACCCCCGCCGAGCTGCTGGCCCTGCGCGAGAGGGTCGCCGCCCTCCTGGACACCGGCCGCCACCCGGTGCCGAGCGGGGCGTGGCCCGCCATTCCCTGGCCGCCGATCTAGGGCGTGTTGCGAAAGTAGCGCCGTCCGCCCGCAGGGCGGGCTCCGCGGCGTCTGGTGCGTGCGATCGCAAGGCGGAGGGTCGTCCTCGTACTGGACGTACTTGGATGATCCCGACAACGCGGCGAGCGTGCGTGCCAGGCGTCGTGGAGCAGGCGGGACTTTCGCAACACGCCCTAGGTCCGAGGACGAAACCGCCACCGGCCGGAACCGGCTGATACACAGCTCGCAGGATGCCGCAAGGACGTGTATCACCCCCATCACGGTGGCCGCGGTCGTTTTGCTGGTCAGGCAGCCGGTTAATCTCATGACATGCATGCCTGGCCCGCTTCCGACGTCCCCGCCCTTCCGGGCAGCGGACGCGACCTAAGCCTCTACGACACCGCGACCGGCGGCCCGGTAACCCTGGAGCCCGGTCCGGTCGCCCGCATCTACGTGTGCGGGATCACTCCCTACGACGCCACCCACATGGGGCACGCGGCCACCTACAACGCGTTCGACCTCGTGCAGCGCGTGTGGCTCGACACGAAGCGCCAGGTCCACTACGTCCAGAACGTCACGGACATCGACGACCCGCTCCTGGAGCGGGCGGCGCGGGACGGCGAGGACTGGACGGGGCTCGCGGAGCGCGAGACGGACCTCTTCCGCGAGGACATGACGGCCCTGCGGATGCTTCCCCCCGCCCACTACATCGGCGCCGTCGAGGCCATTCCCGGGATCGTCCCGCTGGTCGAGCGGCTGCGGGACGCCGGAGCGGCGTACGAGCTGGAGGGCGACGTCTACTTCTCGGTGGAGTCGGACCCGCACTTCGGCACGGTGTCCAACCTGGACGCCGCCGCGATGCGCCTGCTGTCGGCCGAACGCGGCGGCGACCCGGACCGCCCGGGGAAGAAGAACCCGCTGGACCCGATCCTGTGGCTGGCGGCCCGCGAGGGCGAACCGAGCTGGGACGGCGGCAGCCTCGGCCCGGGGCGGCCCGGCTGGCACATCGAGTGCGTGGCCATCGCGCTGGACCACCTGGGAATGGGCTTCGACGTCCAGGGCGGCGGCTCCGACCTGGCCTTCCCGCACCACGAGATGGGCGCCTCCCACGCCCAGGTGCTGACCGGCGAGTTCCCGATGGCGAAGGCGTACGTCCACGCCGGGATGGTCGCGCTCGACGGCGAGAAGATGTCCAAGTCCCGGGGCAACCTGGTCTTCGTGTCCCGGCTGCGCGGCAGCGGGGTCGACCCTGCTGCCATACGGCTCACCCTGCTCGCCCACCACTACCGGGACAACTGGGAGTGGACGGACGGCGTGCTCGCCGCCGCGGCCGAACGGCTCGGCCGCTGGCGGGCGGCGGTCTCCCGCCCCGACGGGCCGCCGGCCGACGGCGTGCTGGAGGAGATCCGCCAGGCCCTGGCCGACGACCTCGACGCGCCCTCCGCACTGGCCGCCGTGGACCGCTGGGCGGCCCTGCAGGAACGCGAGGGCGGTACGGACACCGGTGCGCCCGGCCTGATCTCCCGGGCGGTGGACGCGCTGCTCGGCGTCGCGCTCTGAGGCACCGGCCGACAGGCCCACGCAACGGCGCCGCCGTCCCCTTCCGGGGCGGCGGCGCCGTGGTGTTACCGGTCTTCGTCGGGCTCGTCGTCGTCCGGTTTGGTCTCGCGCGGCGGCTGCGGGCGGTCCCGCAGATAGGGGCCGTCCATCGGCTCACCGCTCTGCGTGGCGTGGCCGGGGGAGCCGGGTTCGCGGCGCCGCAGGTAGCGCTCGAACTCGCGGGCGATGGCCTCGCCGGAGGCCTCGGGCAGCTCGGCGGTGTCGCGGGCCTCCTCCAGGCTCTGGACGTACTCGGCGACCTCGGTGTCCTCGGCGGCCAGCTGGTCGACGCCGACCTGCCAGGCGCGGGCGTCCTCGGGCAGCTCGCCGAGCGGGATGCGCAGGTCGAGCAGGTCCTCCAGGCGGTTGAGGAGGGCCAGGGTCGCCTTGGGGTTGGGCGGCTGGGAGACATAGTGCGGGACGGCCGCCCACAGGCTGACGGCGGGGATGCCGGCGTGCGTGCAGGCCTCCTGGAGGATGCCGACGATCCCGGTCGGGCCCTCGTACCGGGATTCCTCCAGGTTGAGGGCGGCGGCCAGGTCCGGGTCGGAGGTCACCCCGGTGACGGGGACCGGGCGGGTGTGCGGGGTGTCGCCCAGCAGGGCGCCCATCACGACCACCATCTCCACGCCCAGCTCGTGAGCGAAGCCCAGGATCTCGTTGCAGAACGACCGCCAGCGCATGCTGGGCTCGATGCCGCGCACCAGCACCAGGTCGCGCGGCTTGGGGGTCTCGATGCGGACCACGGACAGCCGTGTGGTGGGCCAGGTCACCTTCCGTACGCCGCCGTCCAGCCAGACCGTCGGCCGGTTGACCTGGAAGTCGTAGTAGTCCTCGGCGTCCAGCGCCGCGAACACCTCACCCTTGAACTCCCGGTCCAGGTGCCCGACCGCCGTGGAGGCGGCGTCCCCGGCGTCATTCCAGCCCTCGAACGCGGCCACCATGACCGGGTCGATCAGCTCGGGCACACCCTCGAGCTCGATCACCCAGCGCCTCCTTCCGGCCGGAGAGGGGACCTTCGCCGCCCCCACCGGCTGCCGTACCTGCCGAACTTCGTCATTTCGGTCCGCTTCCGCGTGCGGCACCAGCCTAAGGCTTCCGGGGGCCGGTGCCGCAGCCCTCCTACGGGGATGATCCCCATCGTCATCTCACGTACGCGTCCGGTCACGTCTTGCCCCACGAAGAGCGGTATGCGGCCCAATCCTCCTCGGTCGCGGTGAAATCGATATAGAGGGCGAGGCCGAAACGTTTCCGCTCCGGGTCGTGCCGGCCCAGCCCCAGCCGGGCGCCGCGGACGGCGGCGCCGACGGTCTCGGCGGAGGGGTGATGGCCGTTGGTGTGGGTGTGGTACGCGGGCAGGCCGATCAGCAGATCCGTCCCGGCCGGGACGGCTTCGAGGGCCAGGGCGGTCTGGTGCGCCACGGAGCCGCCGAACAGGCTTTCCAGCGGCATCCAGCTGTCGTACGCCATCACCGCGACCTGGTCGACGCGCCGGGCGACCTCGCCGAAGTACCGCTGCGACCAGTACTTGTGGACGGCGGAGTGCAGGGAGGGCAGCGGCTCGATCTGGTGCGTCGCCACCGACAGCGGGACGCCGCGCGCGGCCGTCATACGGTGGGTGGCGTCGAGGAGGGCCAGGAAGCCGCTGTCGCCCGAGTACATCGGCTCCAGGTCGAAGTGGACGCCGTCGAAGCCCGCGTCCAGGACCTGCCGCGCGCTCGCCGCGACAGCGGAGCGGGTCGCCGCGTGGTCCGGACGGAGGCCGGGTGACCCCTGGTGCGAGACGATGTCGCCGAGCCACGCCTGCACCCGTACCCCCGGCAGCGCCCGGTGTGCCGCGCGGACCAGCCGGCCGGCCTCCGGGTAGAGCGCGGCGTCCAGGCTCCCGTCGTGCTCCAGCGGCCCCGTGTGCACGTACAGGTCCCGGATCCCGGTGCCCCCGAGGCGCTTCGCCAGCGCCGCGAGGTCCGCCGCGTCCCGGCGGCCGTCCACCCATGCGTGGCCCAGCCAGAGGGCATCCCGGCCGCGGGTGCGGCCCGCGCCCTCGGGATCGCCCGCGTACTCCAGGCGCAGGGCCGTGCCGGCCGCCGCCACCGGAACGAGTACGACCAGTACCAGCGTGAGGGCGCCCCGCCGCGCCCATCGCACGGCGGGGCGGGCGGTGCCCCTGTCCCGCCCCGCCCGCCGGGCGGAACGTTCCCGCACCATCCGGCGGACGGCCCGCCACCCTCGGGATCGCCCCGGTGGAGACGTCGATTCTCGGTCAGACATCCGATCCTTGTTCCCCTCGTCGTCACCAAACCCTGGACTTCGCCCTTGGGTTCGGTCTATACATCGGATGTCCAGCAAGTCATCCGATGAATCCCCCAGCGGAGCGTGACATATGAGTCCGACCATCACCGGGGTCGAGGTGATCGACGTCCGATTCCCCACCTCGGAACAGCTGGACGGCTCCGACGCCATGAATCCCGACCCCGACTACTCCGCCGCCTATGTCGTGCTCCGCACCGACGCCCCCGGCCAACTGGAGGGCCACGGCCTGTGCTTCACGATCGGCAGGGGCAACGACGTGGTCGCCGCCGCCGTCCGGTCACTGAGACCCTACGTGCAGGGGCGGACCGTCGGCAGCGTGACGGGTGATCTTGGCGGGCTGTACCGCGAGCTGACCCACGACTCCCAACTGCGCTGGCTGGGACCGGAGAAGGGGGTGATGCACATGGCCGCCGGCGCCGTCATCAACGCGGCCTGGGACCTGGCCGCCAAGGAGGCGGGGCAGCCGGTGTGGGAGTTCCTGGCCTCGATGTCCCCCGAGGAGATCGCCGACCTGGTCGACTACCGGTACCTGAGCGACGCCCTGACCCGCGACGAGGCCGTGGCGATCCTGCGCGCCGCCGAACCGGGCCGGGCGGAGCGCGCGGCGCGGCTGCGCGAGCGGGGATATCCGGCGTACACGACCTCTCCCGGCTGGCTGGGCTACACCGACGACAAGCTGACCGGGCTGGCGAAGAAGGCCGTCGCGGACGGCTTCACCCAGATCAAGCTCAAGGTCGGCGGCAGCCTCGACGACGACATCCGCCGGATGCGGCTGGCCCGCGAGGCCGTCGGCCCCGACATCCGGATCGCGGTCGACGCCAACCAGCGCTGGGACGTGGCCGCCGCCATCGAGTGGATGACCGCCCTCGCGCCCTACGACCCGTACTGGATCGAGGAGCCGACCAGCCCCGACGACATCCTCGCGCACGCCGCGATCCGCGCCGGGCAGCCGGTGAAGGTGGCCACCGGCGAACATGTCGCGAACCGGGTGGTGTTCAAGCAGCTGCTCCAGGCCGGGGCGGTGGACTTCGTGCAGATCGACGCGGCCCGGGTCGCGGGGGTCAACGAGAACATCGCCATTCTGCTGCTCGCCGCCAGGTTCGGGGTGCCGGTCTGCCCGCACGCGGGCGGCGTCGGACTGTGCGAGCTGGTGCAGCATCTGGCGATGTTCGACTATGTCGCGGTGTCCGGGAGCTGGGAGAACCGGGTGATCGAGTACGTGGACCATCTGCACGAGCACTTCACCGACCCGGCCGTGGTCACCGGCGGCCGCTACCGCGCCCCGGCCGCGCCCGGGTTCTCCGCCGCCATGCACGCGGAGTCCGTCGCCGACCACCGCTACCCCGAGGGCCCGATCTGGCGGGCCCGGCTGGAGGCCCGCCGATGACCGACCTCACAGGAACCGGCGCCCTCGTCACCGGCGGCGCCTCCGGGATCGGCGCCGCCACCGCGGCCCTGCTGCTGGCACGCGGCGCCCGGGTCGCCGTCCTGGACCGCGATCCCTCCTCCGCCCCGGCCGGGGCCCTGCGCCTCAAGGCCGACGTCAGCTCCGACGAGACCGTGCGGGCCGCGGTCGCCGCCGCGGCCGCGGAGTTCGGCGGGCGGCTGCACATCCTGGTCAACAACGCCGGGATCGGCGCGGTCGGCACCGTGGAGGACAACGCCGACGACGAATGGCACCGGGTCCTGGACGTCAACGTCCTCGGCATGGTGCGCACCTCCAGGGCGGCGCTGCCGTATCTGCGGCGCGCCGCGGCGGACGGGCACGACGCCTCGATCACCAACACCTGCTCCGTCGCGGCCACCGCCGGGCTGCCGCAGCGCGCCCTGTACAGCGCGACCAAGGGCGCCGTGCTGTCCCTGACCCTGGCGATGGCCGGCGACCACGTCCGCGAGGGGGTCCGGGTCAACTGCGTCAACCCCGGTACGGCGGACACCCCCTGGATCGGCCGGCTGCTGGACCTGGCCGACGACCCGGCCGCCGAGCGGGCCGCGCTCGACGCCCGTCAGCCGATGGGCCGGCTGGTCCGCCCGGAGGAGGTCGCCGCCGCCATCGTCTATCTCGCCGGGCCCTCCGCCGCGAGCGTCACCGGGACGGCGCTGGCGGTGGACGGCGGTATGCAGGGACTGCGGCTGCGCCCGGCGACACAGGCGTAGGCCGGGGGCCGGGGGAGGGGCCGGGGAGGGGCCGGGGCGGCCGGGGCGGTCCGTGGCGGGCTCCCGCTCACAGCGTCGAGCGCAGCCACTGCTCCACGCTCGCGATGTGCACCGTCGCCCACGAGCGCGCGGCCTCGGCGTCCCGGTCGCGCAACGCGCCCAGGATCGCCCGGTGTTCGTGGAGGGTGCGGCTCACGGCGTCCTCCTGGGTGAGCCCGCGCCAGACACGCGCCCGGGTGGTCGGGCCCGACAGTCCGTCGAGCAGCGAGCACAGCACGGAGTTACCCGACCTCTGCACGATGCTCCGGTGGAACTCCAGGTCGGCGGCGACCAGTTGCTCCACCGAGGGCCGCTCGCCGAGCGCGTCGAGCCGCGCGTCCAGCGCGTCCAGTTCGGGGCCGGTGATCCGGGTGGCGGCCAGCGCGGTGGCGGCCGGCTCCAGGATCCTGCGGACGGCCAGGAACTCCAGCACCGTGTCGTCCCGGTGGAAGTCCACGACGAAGCTCAGCGCCTCCAGCAGGAGCTGCGGGTCGAGGCTGGTGACATACGTGCCGTCGCCCTGCCGTACGTCCAGGATCCGGATCAGCGACAGCGCGCGGACCGCCTCGCGCAGCGAGTTGCGCGACAGGCCCAGCCCGGCGGCGAGTTCGCTCTCCCGGGGCAGCCGGTCGCCGGGGCGCAGCGCACCCGAGACGATCATGCCCTTGATCTTCTCGATCGCCTCGTCGGTGACCGCCATGAGCGGCCTCCTTCCCCTTGTTCCGCGCCAGACCTCCGATGTATCGGCCATTATGCCCCCGGGTCCCGCCCGGCGAGTGCCCGGTCCGATCAGCCGGCCCGTGCGGACCCGGGTACCGGCTCAGCCCGCCACCACCACCACGACCACGACCACAGCACCGGTGAAACTCCTTGGACAACGGCCGCGCACGGCTGCTTCCGTGGACGTATGACTTCCATGTGGACGGGGCAGCGGGTGCGGCTGCGGGCGATAGAGCCGGGAGACTGGGAGCGGTTCCGGGAGTTCGACGAGGACACCGACGTACAGCGCGACGGATGGATGGTCCAGCCGCCGCGCTCCGACGAGGGGTACAAGGCCTGGGCCAAGGAGCGGGCGACGGCGGAGCGCAAGCCCGGCGACGACGCCTTCGCGCTGGGCGTGGAGTCCCTGGAGGAAGGGCTGCTCGTCGGCGAGGTCAGCACCCACGGTGTCGATCTGCCCGCCGGACGCTTCGCGTACGGCATCGCGCTCGGCCCCCGGTACCACCGGCGCGGCTACGGCTCGGAGGCCGTACGGCTGCTGCTCGCCTTCATGTTCCACGAACGCCGCTTCCACAAGTGCGAGGCCACGGCCTGGTCCTTCAACACCGGCTCCATCGCCTTCCACCGCGGACTCGGCTTCCGCGAGGAGGGCCGGCTGCGCGACCACGACTTCGCCAACGGACGCTACTGGGACGAGGTCCTCTTCGGGATGACCGCGCAGGAGTTCGACAAGCTCCACCCGGGACCTATCCTGGCCTGATGCTGAGGGGGACATGGCTGGGCGGCACGGTCGCGCTGACGCTGGGCTGCTACGCGGCCGCCGTCGCGCTCGCCCCGGCGGGCACGGCCCGGCCGGTGCCGGCGCTGGGCGCACTGCTCTTCCTGGGGACGTCGGTGCATGTGGCCACCACCGCCTGGTTCTGGACCGTGCCCGAGGTACGGCGCCACATGCTGGCCCGGCGCGGGCGGTACGTCCTGGCGCCGCTGGTCCTGATCGTGTGCGCCGCCCTGGCCGCCGCCGCAGCGCCGGCCGGCACCTTCGTCTGGCTGCTCCCGGCCTTCCTGGCCTGGCAGTTCTTCCACTTCCAGAAGCAGAATCTGGGCCTGGCCGCGCTCAGCGCCACCGCCTTCGGCGCCGGCCGCCTCACCCGCGCCGAACGGCTGGCCGTCACCGCCGCCGGGCTGGCCGGCATCGCCGCCCTGCTGTCCCGGCCCGAACTGCTCCAGCTCACCGTGGACCTGCGGCTGCGCTTCCTGTTCCCGGTGGCGGCGCTCGCGTACGCGGCCTCGGTCGGCGCGGGCTGCGTGCTGCTCCTGCGCCGGCCGCCCGGCGCGGCCTTCGCCGCGGTGTACGGGCTGTCGCTGCTGTTCTTCCTGCCGGTGTTCCTGTTCACCTCGCCGTACGCCGCCGTGGCCGGCCTCACCGCCGCCCACGGCTACCAGTACCTGCTGATCATGGCGCTGGTCGCGGGCGGCGGCCGCCGAGGCCTGTCCCGGCTGGTGAGCCTGGCGCTGCTGCTCAACATCGGCCTGCTGCTGGGTGTCGCGCTCAACCTGGCCTCGCATCTGCACGACTCCACGCCGGCCGGGCGGGCGCTGTACGGGGCGTATCTGGGCGCGGTGATGGCCCACTTCGTGGTCGACGCCGGGCTGTGGCGGCTGCGGGACGAGTTCCCGCGCCGCTTCCTCACCCGGCGTCTGCCGTATCTCCTCGGTGCCGGCGGCGGCCCGTCAGCCCCCGCCGCAGCCGCCGATCGCGCTCACTGACGGCGCGACCAGGATCACCAGGCCGACCGCCACCACGCCCAGGACCAGCAGCACGATCAGCCCCCCGAGCAGCTTGCCCCGGTTGCCGCCGGTCCCGTCGGACGGGTGCTCCCCGGGCCCTCGCGGGTGTTCCTCGCCGGTTGCCCCGAACGCCGCCCCGAACAGCCACTCGTCGTCGGTGTGCGCGTCCGTATACGTCTCCGCCCCCGGTGCCGATGCCATCGCGTCCCCCCTCTGTTCTCACCGCATGATGGGCTCGTCGTCACTGCGACGCAATCCCCGCGCCGCCGGTTCCCCGGACGGCCTGCTGGACGTCGAAGGGGATGATGGTGACCGCCACGTCCGGCAGGTGGTCCAGGGCCCTGGCCAGGACCTCTCCGGTGCCCGGGTGCAACAGCCGCCCCAGCAACGGGGTGTAGGTGCGGCGCGGCACCAGCAGCGTCATGGCGGTCTCGCCGTCGGCCGTGCACCGCAGGGCGAGTTCGGCGACGGCGTGGTGCAGCCTGCGGTCCGGGCAGTCGACCAGTTCCAGGGACACACTCACCGCCTCCGCGGCCTGCCAGCGCGCGGCGAGCCGGCGGGCGCGCGGCTCGTCGACGACGATGTGCACCGCCCGTACGTCGTCGGGGTACAGCGCGTGGGCGTAGCGCAGCGCGTTGAGGACGGCCAGGTCGAGGCTGTCGACCAGGACGCAGACCACATGCCGCCGCCACGCCGGGCGGTCGTCGGCCCTGGGGGGCAGCGCGCTCAGGACGGCGGCCTCGGCCCGGTACTGCCGGTTGATCCGGATCAGCGCCCACACCCCGAGCGGGAAGACCACCACGACCAGCCAGGCACCCTCGGTGAACTTGGTGACCGCGAAGATCAGGACGACCGCCGCAGACACCACCGCGGCCGTGGCGTTGACCGCGATCCGCCAGCCGCGCCCCGGCTCCCGGCGGCGCCGGTGGTAGGTCATCAGCCCGGCCCCGGCCATGGTGAACGCGGTGAAGACGCCGATCGCGTACAGCGCCACCAGGCGGTCCACGCTGGCCCCGGTGACCAGCAGCAGGACCAGCGAGACCGCCGACAGGGTGAGGATGCCGCCGGAGAACGCCAGCCGGTGGCCGCGCCGGGTGAGCCGGCGCGGCAGGAAGCGGTCCTCGGCGACAAAGCTGGCGAGGTACGGGAAGCCGGTGAAGGGGGTGTTGGCGCCGGTGTAGAGGATCAGGGCGGTCGCCAGCTGCACATAGACCAGGCCCACCATGCCCAGCACCCCGCCGCCGAAGACCAGCCGGGCCTCCTGGGCGATCACCGTCGGTGTGCCGTCGCTGTACGGGACCGCGTGGGTGGCGTGCGCCAGCAGGGAGACACCCAGCACCAGAACGCCGAGCACGCAGCTCATCGTCACCAGGGTCCGCCGCGCGTTGACGCCCTGCGGCTCGCGGAACACCGCGATGCCGTTGGAGATGGCCTCCAGCCCGGTCAGTGACGAACCGCCGTTGGCGAACGCCCGCAGCACCATGAACACCGGGACCCCGTACAGCCATCCGTCGCCGGGCACCCCCAGCGGCACCACCCCCGGCGCGGTCAGGTCGGCGTGCGGCAGCCCACCGGTGAGCCCCCGTACGACCCCGGCCAGCATCATCAGCCCCACCGCGCCCATGAACAGATAGGCCGGCAGTGCGAACGCCCGTCCCGCCTCGCGCATCCCGCGCAGATTCCCGTACGCCAGGACCAGCACCACCCCGACGCTGATCGGCAGCTGGTACGGATCCAGGCCGGTCCAGCCGTCGCCCAGCAGATGGGCCAGCGAGACGATCGCGTTGGTTCCGGCGGACACCTGCACGGCGACGGTGACGACATAGTCGACCAGCAGGGCCACCGCCGCGATCTGCGCGATGTCCGGCCCGAAGTTCTCGCGTGCCACGACATAGCTGCCGCCCGCCCGCGTGTAGATCATCACCACGTCGCTGTAGCAGAGCGTCAGCAGCACCAGCACCAGCAGGATCGCCCCGGTCACCGGCAGCAGCAGCGAGAAGGCCGCGGCCCCCGCCACCGGCACCAGCACCCGCAGCATCTCCTCCGACCCGTACGCGGACGAGGAGATGCAGTCCGAGGCCAGTACCCCGAGCGCGGTGCGGTTGCCGAGCTTCTCCGTGGCGATCCGCTCCGAGACCATGGGCGGCCCCAGCAGCCGCAGCTTCAGACGGTAGGAGAGCGAGTCCGCGAGGACGGTGTCCGTGGTCGTGGGTGGCATGCCCCCAGGACAGCGGGCCGCCGTGCCCACGGCGGTGGCGACGCGCTGCCGGGGACCTCGTTGACCCGTTCGGCGGCCCGGCTGATATGAACGGCGGATGGAGACTCAACCAGATGTCGCCGCCGGGGTAAGGGCGTTGGTCGCCGGTCTGCTGCCCGGGCTGGCGCCGCACGCCATGATCGACACCGACACCGGGCTGCTGGTGCTGCCCGTGGGCACCGTCCACGCCGACATCTCGCTGGAAGCGATCACCGCCGCCTGCGCGCGACTGCCCCGACGCTCCTGGCCGGGCCAGGTCGAGTCCTGGCTCGCCGCCAAGGCCGCCCAGGTCACCGCCGCCATGGCCGAACGCGACCGGCTCGGCGTCCTGGAGGACCGGCTCCGCGTCCAGGTCACCCCCCGGCTCGACGAACCGGAGCGGAGCCGGCTGATCTGCACCCCGTACGGCGACCTGCTGGACCTCGTCATCCACCTCGACGGACGCGGCCCGCTGACCCGCGACCGCGCGCGCCGGCTCGTCATCCACGACCCCGGCAGCCACGCTCTCGCCAACACCCTCCGCGACGAGCTGCCCGCCTTCACCGTCACCGACGACGACAGCGGGATCCGGGCCGTCACCCGGCCCGGCAGCCCCTACGTGACCAGCGCCCTGCCCGCCCTCGAACGCTTCCTGCCCGGCCCCTGCCCGGACGGCGTCCTGGTCACCCTGCCCCGCTACAGCGAGGTCCTGCTCACCCCCGCCCGGCCCGGCAGCCTCGACGGGACGGCCCGCGCGCTGCTGGAACGTACCCGGCTCAGCTTCGTCACCGCCCCCGACCCGTGCGACGACCGGCTGTTCTGGTGGGCGAAGGAGCGGCTGTACGCCGTCGCCACCGGCCGCCTCACCGGCCGGGTGAAGGTGCCGCGCCCGCTGCGCCCCCTCAGGTGACGGGGCGGTTGCGGTAGCGGGTGACGAGTTCGGGGGCGGCGACCTGCATACGGGCGGGCGGCAGGCCGCGGGAGATCTGGGTGAGGTCGTCGAGGACCATGTCGCCGATCTCGTGGAAGGCCTGAGGGATGCCGCCGGCCCGGTGTGCCGACAGGACCAGGCCCTCCAGTTCGCGGGCCGGGTGGCCGGCGGGGACCGGTTCGTCGGGCCAGACGTCGACGCCGGCCAGCAGCCGTCCGGCCGCGACCTCCGCGAGCAGGGCCGGATAGTCCACGACGGGCGCGCGGCTGACGAGGATCAGGCGGGCCCGGTCGGGAAGCAGCGCGAGCCGGCCGGGGCCCAGCAGCTGCCGGCTCTCGGCGGTGACGGTGGCCAGCACGAACACGAACCGGCTGTGGGTGAGGGTCTCCTCCAGCGTGGCGGGGATGACGTCGTGGTCGCGCAGGACGCTGTCGGGCAGCCAGGGGTCGTAGACGCGGGTGGTGACCCGGAAGGGGACCAGCAGCCGGTGCAGGGCGCGGCCGAGGTTGCCGAAGCCGATGAGACCGACGGGGGCGCGGCTGAGCAGGATCGCGTCGGCGTTGCCGTCGGAGACATAGCGTTCGCGGCCCGCCCGGAAGGCGCGGTCCTCGCGGCTGATGCCGCGCGCGAGGTCGAGGGCGAGAGCGAGCGCGTACTCGGCGACGGCCTGGGCGTAGGCGGGGCCGCAGCCCAGGACGTGGACGCCGTGCCGGTGACAGGCGGCGTAGTCGACGTTGGGGAAGAAGTTGCCCTCGACGTTGAGCAGGGCCCGCAGCCGAGGGGCGCGGGCGATGCGCTCGGCGGGCAGGTCGGGCTGGCCGATGACGGCGAACGCCTCGGGCAGTGCCGCGTCGAGGGCCGCGTCGGACGGGTCGTTCTCCAGGTCGACGACGGTGAAGCGGTCGTGGAGCCGGGCGAGGGCCGCCGGGGTGAAGATGCGGGCGGTGCGCTGCGGCGCGGGCCGCAGGATCACCGTCGGCCCGGCCGCCTCGGTGCGGGGGTCGCTCATGGCGTTCGTCTCCTGTGCGGTGGTAAGGCGTGCGCCGGGCACTGACCTGGTGCGGTGACGCGCCCACGACCGTACGGCACTGTGCGCTGTCCTACGACGACCTGAACGCCTTCCTCGCCGACCAGCGGCCGCTGGTCGCGGTCGGCGCCGACACGGCCACTAGAGTTGGCTGGTGAGCATCAGTCCGAAACTCCAGCTGACCATCGACTGTGCCGAGCCCGAGCGGCTCGCGGCCTTCTGGGCCGCTGCACTCGGGTACAAGGTCGAGCCGCCGCCCGCACCGTTCTCCACCTGGCGGGCGTACTGGCTGGACCAGGGCCTGCCGGAGGAGGAGCTGGGCGCGGGCGACTGCAGTGACTCCGTCGTCGATCCGACTGGTGTCGGCCCACGGATCTGGTTCCAGCAGGTACCCGAGCCGAAGGCCGTCAAGAACCGGCTGCACCTCGATCTGGGCGTGAGCGGAGGCCGTGGCGTCCCGTTCGCCACCCGCAAGGAGCGAGTGCTTGCCGCTGTGGCGCGGCTGGAGAGCGTGGGCGCGTCCCTGTCACGCGTCGAGGACTCGCACGGCTCGGGTTCGTTCTCCGCCGTGATGCGGGACCCTGAGGGCAACGAGTTCTGCGTCCACTGAACAGCCGGCGGCGGTAGGGCGTGCGGTGGGCCCGACGCGGCGCTCCGGACGCTCGCCACGGGGCACATCGTGCCCCGCCCTGCGGGCGGCGGCTTCGGCGTCGTGGCCGGCGACAAGAAAGAAGGGTCCTCACGGGCTCTCGCCCGTGAAGACCCTTCACACCGTCGGGACGACAGGATTTGAACCTGCGACCCCTTGACCCCCAGTCAAGTGCGCTACCAAGCTGCGCCACGTCCCGGTGAACGTGATCACACTACCCTGTCCGCGCTGATCAGCCGAATCGCTCGATGCGGATCCGGTCCACCGGCTGCCCGCCGGCCACCAGCAGGCGGGAGGCGTGTTCGGCGAAGCCGTTGCCGCCGCAGACGTACGCCTCCCAGCCACCCGGGGGTTGCCCCTCGCCGAGGAACGGCGCGAGGTGGGCGGCGCTGAGGCGGCCGTCGGTGCGGGTGTGGACGACGGTGGTCTCCCGGCCGTACTCGCCGGCGTAGATCAGGTCCTCGGGGGTGCGGGCGCAGACCACCAGGCGCAGCGGCACGTCCAGGCCGCGCAGGCGGTGGTGGCGGAGCATGGACATGAGGGGGACGACACCGGAGCCGGCGCCCAGGAGCAGGGCGGGGCGGTCGCCGGGCCAGGCGAAGAAGCCGCTGAGGGGGCCGCGGACTTCGAGGGTGTCGCCGGGGCGGGCGATGGTGTGAAGGTGGCCGGAGACCTCGCCGCCCTCGGCGTGGTCGAGGGTGAGCTCGATGTGTCCGGAGCCGCCGGGGGGTTCGGGTGCCGAGGCGATGGAGTAGTGCCGCTGGGCGGTGTAGCCGTCGGGCGCGGTCAGGCGCAGCATGAGGTGCTGGCCGGGCAGGTGGCCGGACCACTGCGGGACGGCGAGCCGGAAGGTGGCGGTGCGACGCGTCTCGCGGCGGATCTCGGTGATCACGGCGCGCTGCCAGGTGGCGGCGGCCCGGTTGCTGACGGCGATGCGGCCGGGGACGGCGAACCGGGTGGCGGGGACGAAGGTGGTGTCAGTCACCGGAGTAGCGCTCCTCCCGCCACGGGTCGCCCCGGTGGTGGTAGCCGTTGGCCTCCCAGAAGCCGGGCTCGTCGTGGTCGAGGATCCGCAGTCCGGCGATCCACTTGGCGCTCTTCCAGAAGTAGAGGTGGGGGACGAGCAGCCGGGCGGGGCCGCCGTGTTCGGGGGCCAGCGGCTCGCCGTCGTGCTCCCAGGCGATCCAGGCCCGGCCGCCGGTCACGTCGGCCAGCGGGAGGTTGGTGGTGTAGCCGGTGTGGGACCAGGCGACGACATGGCTGGCCCCGGGTCGCGGGCCGACGAGGGCCAGGAAGGAGTCCAGGCTGACGCCGGCGAAGCGGGTGCCGAACCTCGACCAGGTCGTCACGCAGTGGATGTCGCCCCGGTACTCGGAGCGGGGGAGGGCGTGCGCCTGCTCCCAGTCCCAGCTGCGGGGCGCCTCGACCAGACCGTCGATGCGGAACGTCCAGTCGGCCTCGGTCAGTTCAGGGGTGACCTCGGCGGACAGCACGGGCCAGCCGTCGCGGGCGTCGTACTGGCCGGGGGGCAGCCGCGGGTCGCGGTCGGCGGCGGTGGCCCGGCCGGTGAACCCCCGGGTGACGGTGTGCTCGCTCATGCCGGGTCCGCCAGTTCGTGCAGGGCGGCCAGGGCGGCCGGCTCGTCCAGGGTGAGCAGTTCGCGGTCGCGCATCAGGATCCGGCCGTCGACGACGGTGTCGCGTACGTCGGCGGCGGCAGCGGCGTACGCGACCATCGACCACGGGTTGTGACGGGGCGTCAGATGCGGTCGGGCCAGGTCCAGGACCAGCAGGTCGGCGCGCTTGCCCGGTTCCAGGGAGCCGAGCCGCGCGTCGAGGCCCAGGGCGCGGGCCGACTCGATGGTGGCCATCCGCACGGCCTGCTCGGCGGTGACGGCGGTCGGGTCGCCGGCCGCCTTGTGGACGAGGGCGGCGACCCGTACCGCGCCCAGCAGGTCCAGGGTGTTGGAGCTGACGGCGCCGTCCGTGCCCAGGCCGACGGTGACGCCCGCCACCAGCAGGTCGGTGACCCGGGCGATGCCGCAGCCCAGCTTGAGATTGGAGACCGGGCAGTGGGCGACCGCCGTCCCGGTCCTGGCCAGCGCGGCGATCTCGGCGTCGGTGAGGTCCACGGCGTGGGCCAGCAGCACATCGGGGCCGAGCAGCCCGAGGGAGTCCAGCAGCTCGACCGGCCGCTTGCCGTGCCGTTCGACGACGGTGGCGACCTCGGCGGCGTTCTCCGCGGCGTGGATGTGCAGCAGCGCGCCGTGCTCGCGGGCCAGGGCCGCGATCCCGGTGAGCTGGTCGGGGGAGAGGGTGTACGTGCTGTGGGCGAAGACCACCGGACGGGTGCCCGGCGCCGGGGCGCGGGCGGCCAGATCCGCGCGGGCCCAGCCGAGCCGGTCCTCGTACGCCCGGCCGTCCGGCGGGCCCGGGACGTCCATGAAGGTCGGCCCGGTCAGCAGCCGCCAGCCGGTCTGCGCCGCGACGGCCTCGGCCGCCTCGTGGAACCAGTACATGTCCAGGGCCGCGGTCACCCCGGACCGTACGCTCTCCGCGACCGCCACCCGCAGCGCGGCGGCGACGTGCTCGGGGGAGAGCAGCTCGGCCTCGCGCGGGATGACGCGCTCCAGGAAGCCCTGGAGGGTGACGTCGTCGGCGCAGCCGCGCAGCAGGGTCATCGCCAGGTGGGTGTGCGTGTTGATCAGGCCGGGCAGGACCAGGCAGCCGGTGGCGTCGATCTCCTCGACGGCGAGGTACCCGGCCCGCAGCTCGTCGGCGGGCCCGACCGCGATGATCTCGCCGTCGCGGACGGCGACCGCCCCGGAGGCGATGACGGTGCCGGCCGCGTCCACCGTGAGGATGTCGCCGCCGTGCACCAGCAGGTCTGCCTCGGTCACGTCTGGTTTCCCCTCGTCCGGTCCAGGATCACTTTCCGTCGGCGGCGGTCGCCAGCAGACGCACGGCGTCCAACGTTACCCGGCTGCCCCGGGCCACCCCGGTGGCGACCACCTCGCGGTGCGGGTCGTAGCCGGCGGTCGAGAAGGGGTCCTCCGCGTCGACCAGCTCGTCGGCGTTCGCCCCGTCGATCACCAGGATGCCGCCCGCCACCAGGCCCCGGGTCGAGGCCAGCACCAGCAGCGCCGACAGTTCCATCTCGATCGCCGCGATCCCGGCCCGGGCGTACGCGTCCCCGGGCAGCGCGATGAAGCCCGGCTGGAAGGCCGCCCGGGTCCACACCACGCCCCGGTGGTGCGGCGCGCCCTCGGCCAGGGCGGCCCGCTGGAGCGCCAGTACCGCCTCCGGCGCCGCGAAGGCCGGGTACTCCGGCGGCAGCAGCTGCTGGGTCACCCCGTCGTCCCGGACCGCCGCCTCGGCGATGACCAGGTCGCCGTCGGCGATCCCGGGCCGGATCGCGCCGGCGGTGCCGAAGCGCAGGATCGTACGGACCCCGGCGTCCGCCAGCTCCTGGAACAGGCAGATCGCGCCCGGCCCGCCCACCCCGTGCGAGGACACCACCACGGGCGTGCCCTTCCAGGTACCGGTGAAGGTGCGGTACTCGCGGTGGTGGGACACCTCGCGGCTGTCGTCCAGCAGCGCCGCGACCTCGGCCGCGCGGGCCGGGTCGCCGACGACCACCGCGTGCGGCGGCAGTCCGGTGCGCGGGATGCGGGTGATGGGCAGCAGGTCAGCGGTCACGATCCGACTCCGATGGGCTTGCGCCGGCGCCGTCGCGCCGTGGAAAGGAAGAGGGCGATGAGCGTAACGACATACGGGGCCGCGTCGGTGGCCTGTTGCGGCAGACCCAGGCCCTGGAGCCGGAAGCCGACCGCCTCGGCGACGCCGAACAGCAGCCCGGCGGCCAGCACGCCGACCGGGGCGGCCCGTCCCAGCATGACCGCGACGACCGCGATCCAGCCGCGCCCGGCCGTCATGTTCTCGGAGAACAGGGTCACATTGCCCAGCGCCAGCTGCGCCCCGGCCAGCCCGCACAGCACACCGGAGGCCAGCACCGCGCCGTACTTGTACTTCGCCGGGCTCACCCCGAGCGTCGCCGCCGCGTCCGGGGCCTCGCCCACGCCGCGCAGCCGCAGCCCCCAGGCGTGCCGGGACAGGAAGAGGGCGGTCGCCGCGACCACCGCCCAGGACAGGTAGACCAGCGCCGAGTGCCCGGACAGCACCGGCCCGAGGAACGGCAGGTCGATGCCCGGCAGCCCGGCCAGCGACGGGTCGGAGAAGGTGCCCTGCACGCCGAACACGGTCCGCAGCAGGAAGCTGGTGAGCCCCACCGCCAGCAGGTTCATGGCCACGCCGAGCACCACCGCGTCACCGCGCAGGGTGATCGCGCCCACGGCGAGGATCAGTGAGTACCCGGCCGAGGCGAGCGCCGCCGCGAGCACCCCGGCCCAGGCGCTCCCGGTGAACCAGCTGCCGGCGACGGCCGCGAAGCAGCCGACCAGCATCATGCCTTCGAGACCGATGTTGAACACCCCGGCGCGCTCGCACAGCGCCCCGCCCAGGGCGGCCAGCAGGATCGGGGTGAGCGCGAGCAGCGCGGCGAAGAAGAGGTCGGAGTCGATGGACATCAGACGGACTCGCTCTCGTTCGCAGGCGTGCTTTCGGCCCCGGCACTTCCGGGCTCCGCGCTGCCGGGCTCCGCGCTGCCGGCGCGGGCCCGGCCGGGCCCGCGCCGCCCGGCGAACCGGAAACGGGCGGCCAGGAAGACGATGATGATCGCCTGCAGCACCTGGGTGAGTTCGCGCGGCACCTCGGTGGCCCGCTCCATGCTGAGCCCGCCCACCTCCAGCGCCGCGAAGAACAGCGCGGCCAGCGTCGTGCCCACCGGGGCGGCGGCCGCCAGCAGCGCCGCCGTCAGACCGGTCCAGGTGTGCCCGGCCTCGGTGAGCGAACCGTCCAGGAAGCGGTACGGGAAGCCGAGCACCCCGATCGCGCCGACCAGCCCGCACACGCCGCCGGAGACGGCCATCAGCCGCAGCGTGAGCCGGGGCCGGTCCACGCCCGCGTACGCCGCGAAGCGCGGGTTCAGCCCGGTCATCCGGATCTCGTAGCCGGCCGGGGTGCGGGCGTCCGCGTAGACGTACGCCGCCGCGACGACGGCCACCAGCACCAGGCCGACGGTCACCGCCGACGAGCCGAACGCGGGCAGCGCCACGCCGTCGGGCAGCTGCCGGGTCTGCGGCAGGCTGGAGTCCGGGTCCTTGAGCGGGTACCGCGCCAGGTAGGAGGCGAGCGACACCGCCGGATAACTCAGCAGCAGGCTGCTGACCAGCAGCGGGACCCCGAGCCGGTTCTCGCACACCGCGGCCAGGGCCGCGTAGCCGGCGCCCGCCAGGATGCCGGCCACCAGCGCGGCGACCACGGCCAGCGGCGCGGGCAGCGGCACGTACAGGCCGACGACGGCGGCACTGATGCCGCCGAGCACGAGCTGGCCGTCGCCGCCCAGGTTGAACACGCCCGCCCGCAGCGGGATCGCCAGCGCGAGCGCCAGGCCCAGGACGCTGGTACCGGTGGACAGCGTCGAGGTGATCCCCTCGGGGCCGAGCGAGCCGCTGACCACCGCGCCGTACGCGGCGAGCGGATCGGCCCCGGTGCCCAGCAGGAACAGCGCGCCGATGACCAGCGCGGCCAGTACGGAGTGCGGGACCGGCGAGCGCAGCGCCCTGCGGGCGGTGGGGACAAGTGTGGTGAACGCCATGTCAGCGGCCCTCCTCGGCGGGTGCGGCCGCGATGCCGGGCGCGGCCGTACCCGCCGCGACGCCGCCGGCCATCGCCAGCCCGAGCGTGGCCTCGTCGGCCTCGTCCCGGTCGTACGCGGCGGCCACCCGGCCCTCGTACATCACCAGGACCCGGTCCGACAGGCCCCGGATCTCGCTCAGCTCCGCGGAGACCAGGAGCACGGCGTGCCCGGCGTCGCGGTAGGCGATCAGCTGGTCGTGGATGGTCTGCACGGCGCCGATGTCGACGCCGCGGGTGGGCTGCTCGACGATCAGCAGCGGCGCGTTGTGGGCGAGTTCACGGCCGATGACGAGCTTCTGCAGATTGCCGCCGGACAGCGACCCCGCCGGGGCGTCCGAGGACGCCGCCCTGATCCCGAACCGCTCGGTGACGGCGGCGGCGTGGGCCCGCAGCGCGGCGGGCCGCACCCCGAGGGAACGGTGGTGCCCCATGGCCAGGTTCTCCGCGACGGTGGCGGTCAGCGCGGTGCCGACCGCCGCCCGGTCCTCCGGTACGTAGGCCAGCCCAGCCGCGCGCCGGGCGGCCGCCGACGCGTGGGTGACGTCCTGCCCGGCCACGTCGATCCGGCCGGCCGAGACCGGCCGCAGCCCAGCCAGGGCCTCGACCAGTTCGCTCTGGCCGTTGCCCGCCACGCCCGCGACGCCGACGATCTCACCGGCACGCACGGACAGCGAGACCCCGCGCACCCCGTCCGTCGTGAGTCCGTCCACGGCGAGCACGGTCCCGCCCGGGGTGCCCGCCGGGTGGACCCGGTCCAGCTCGACCTGCCGCCCGGTCATCGCGGCGGCGATCTCCGCCGCGGTGGTGCCGGCGGTACGCAGCCGGGCGGCGACCCGGCCGTCCCGCAGGACGGTGACGTTGTCACTGCCCTCCAGCACCTCACGCAGTTTGTGCGTGACCAGCAGGACGGTGCGCCCCTGGGCGGTCAGCGAGCGCAGCACGGTGAAGAGCGAGTCGGCCTCGGCCGGGGTGAGCACGGCGGTCGGCTCGTCCAGGATGAGGGTGCGGGCGCCCCGGTGCAGCAGCTTGAGGATCTCCACCCGCTGCCGTACGCCCACCGGCAGGTCACCGACCCGGGCACGCGGGTCGACGGCCAGCCCGTGGCGCTCCGCCAGCGCGGCCACGTCCCGCACCGCCGCGGCCCGGTCGACGAAGCCGAACCGGCGCGGCTCGGCGCGGTAGACCACGTTCTCGGCGACCGTCAGCGACGGGAAGAGCTTGAAGCTCTGGTGCACCATGCCCAGCCCGGCCGCGATCGCCTCGCTGGGGTCGGCGAAGGCCACCTCGCGGCCGTCGACGGTCACGGTGCCGGCGTCCGGGCGCAGCATGCCGTAGAGCACCGACATCAGGGTGGACTTGCCGGCGCCGTTCTCGCCCATGAGGGCGTGGATCTCCCCGTGCCGTACCAGCAGGTCCACCCGGTCGTTGGCGAGCGTGCCGGGGAACCGCTTGACGATTCCCCGGAGCTCGACCGCGTAGGGGTGCTGGTCAGGAAGCGGCGGGGTCATCGACCGTCAGCTTCCCGGCGACGATCTCGTCGCGCAGCGCCTCGACCTTCTTGAGCACGTCGGGGTGGTCGGCGATCAGGCACTTGGAGGACGCCACACCGCTCTCCAGGCCGGTCAGCGACATGCCGCCCTCCTTGAGACCGTAGGAGACCGTGGTGCCGGTCCTGCCGGACAGCACCTGGGCTATGCCCTTCTTCACCGCGGTGTCGGTCTTCTTGATGACGTTGTCCACGACGTAGCCGGGCGCGGTCAGGCACTGGTTGACATCCACGCCGTACGCCGTGAAGCCCTTGGCCTTGGCCGCCTGGAAGACGCCGGTGTTGCCGGCCGCGGAGGCCGCCATCACCTGGTCGACGCCGGCGGCGCCCAGCGTGGTGGCCTGGGCCTTGGCGCGGGCCGCGTCGTTGAACGGCGACTGGCCGCCCACGAAGCGCGTGGTGGAGCTCACCTTGGAGTTGACCTTCTTCGCGCCCGCCGCGAAGGGGTCGCTGTAGCGGCGGAACTGCGGGGTGTCCAGCACGTCCACCGCGCCGACCTTGTCGGAGGTGGTCAGCAGACCCGCCTCGGCGCCCGCCAGATAGACCGCCTCGTGCTCGCGGAACAGCGCGCAGGTGACGTTCTTGTACGTCTTGGTGGTGCAGGAGTCCACGATCAGGAACTGCTGTTTCGGGTGCGCCTTGGCCTGCTGCGCGGCGATGTCGGCGAACTCGTAGCCCACCAGCACGATCACGTCCGGGGCGGCGGCGACGGCCGCCTGCACGTTCTGCTGCTGGGAGGACGTGTCGGTGCTCTCGTAGACCTTCGCCGTACCGTCGTGCGCGGTGGCGGCGGCCTTCACGCCGGTCACGGCGAGCTTGAGGAACTCGTTCTGCGACACCGCGTCCGGGGTGACCAGGGTGAAGGACTTCTTCGCGGCACCGGAGGAGGAGGTGCCGGTGCTCTTCGCGGAGGCGTTGCAGCCGGTGGCGAGAAGAACGACGCCGGCGGTGACGCCGGTCAGCTGGAGGGTACGACGTCTGAAGGACATGAGGGTACGCCTTAGGGACAGGCCTGGCGGAGCACAGGCGGGTACTGCGATGTGATGAGGCGGGAGTGAGTGACGCTGCTCAGCGAGGACAGCGGCTCAGCGAGGACAGCAGGACGTCCCGCAGCGACCGTGATCGACATGGCGGCGAACCGTGAGCACGAACCTGCACATTCGTACGCGCATGGTTGCTCTCCTTCACCAGTCGGCCGGTCGGGAGCCGTGAGGGTAACACCGCTTCCGAGAGCCCCGCACCGGCGTCTCGAACTGTGGTTCTCGCAGGTCGGGTACGGTGACGGCATGAGCCAGAGCCAGGACTTGCGTGCCGTCGAGTGGACCGGGGACGGCCTCTCCCTGATCGACCAGACGGCCCTTCCCGCCCGCCTGGACCGCATCGCCGTCCGCGAGGTCGGCCAACTCGTCGACGCCATCACGCACTTGGTGGTGCGCGGTGCGCCGGCCATCGGGGCCGCGGGCGCGTACGGCGTGGCGCTCGCCGTCCTGCAGGGCGGGCGTGAGGGCTGGACCGGTGACGAGCTGGCCGCCGCGGTCTCCCGTATACGCCAGGCCCGCCCCACCGCCGTCAATCTCGCGGTGTGCGTCGACCGGGTCGCCCCGCTGGTCTCCCGCGGGGTGGCGGCCGTGCTGGCCGAGGCCGACGCCATCGTCCGCGAGGACCTGCGGGCCAACCACGACATGGGCGCGTACGGCGCCGACTGGCTGGTCGGGCGCATCGGGGCGGGCCGGCCGCTGCGCGTCCTCACCCACTGCAACACCGGCGCCCTGGCCACCGCCGGCTGGGGCACCGCGCTCGGCGTCATCCGTGAACTCCACGCCCGCGGCCTGGTCGAGGTGGTGCACGCCGACGAGACCCGCCCGCTGCTCCAGGGCTCCCGGCTCACCGCCTGGGAGCTGGCCCACGACGGCATCCCGCATGTCGTCCAGGCCGACGCCGCCGCTGCCGGAACGATTCTGCGCGGTGAGATCGACGTCGCCGTCGTCGGCGCCGACCGCATCGCCGCCAACGGCGACACCGCCAACAAGGTCGGCACCGTCGGCATCGCCCTCGCCTGCGCCCACGCCGGCATCCCGTTCATGGTGGCCGCCCCCACCACCACGGTCGACCTCGCGACTGCCACCGGCGACGCCATCCACATCGAGATGCGCGACGAGGCCGAGATCCTCAACTGGTCCGGCCTGCGCACCGCCCCCGCCGGCTCCCGGGGCCACAACCCCGCCTTCGACGTCACCCCGGGAAGCCTGGTCACCGCGCTGGTCACCGAGCGCGGTGTCCTTGAGGTGTCGGCGGGCGAACTCCCCGGCGACCGCCTGCGGTAGGCGGGCAGCGGGCCGGCGGCAGGCCGGCCGCAGCCCTGCGGCAGAGCCTGCCGCGGGGCCTTCGGGGGAGACGCGACGTACGCCCTACCCCCGTGAGGGCGTACGTCGCCGCAGCAGCCAGAAGGCTGCCGCCGTCGCGAGCCCGGCGACCGTCAGGACCACGCCGGTCTCGACGAGCTGGAGCGGCCAGTAGTGCGAGGCGGGGTGGACCACGGCGTAGAAGTCCGTGGCGCCGGACTCCGTCACGCACCGCTTGAGGTCGGCCGCGGAGTCACTGCCGACGCAGGCGTGGTTGTTGCCCTGCCGGCCGGCCGCGGTGATGACGCCCCGGTCGAAGTACACGACGTTGTCGGGGAGGTTGAGCACCCTCGTGCCGGTCCAGGTCGTCTTCGGCCACAGCTCGAAGCGGTAGGCACCGCCGATGACCTGGACCAGCAGCGTGGCGAGGAACCCCAGGCCCAGCCCGCTCAGCGTGCGCCGCGTCAGCAGGCCGGCGAGTACACCGAGGGCCAGGCCGAGCAGGACGTAGGCGACGCCCACCGGGCCCGTGGCGTGGAAGGTGTCGCCGCCGTACCACTGGTAGATCCCGTACTGCCTGCCCGACGACCACACCCATCTGAAGAGGACCGACAGCAGCGCCGTGCCCGTACCGAGCAGCACCGCGGGCACCGCCAGTCTGGCGGCGAGCCAGCGTGCCGGTGTGACGGACTGGGTCCAGGCCAGGGCCGCGGTGCCGTTCTCCAGCTCACGGCCGATGAGCGCGCCGCCGGCGAAGACGGCCGCGGCGAACGGCAGACAGGTGATCAGGGTCGCGGCGGGACCGAGCCAGGCCCAGTAGGCGGAGACGATGTCGTTGGCCAGGTCGTCGCAGGGCGGGACACCGGAGCCCGTGCCGCAGACGATGCCGAACCCCTCGGCACCGCGGGATTCCCCGGCCAGCCGGTACAGCCAGAGCAGTCCGCCGGAGCCGACGGCGACGAAGGCGGTCCAGATCCACAACGGCACCCGATGCACCCGCAGAACGGACCAGGCCAGCCCCCGGGGGACAGGGAGAGTGACAGCGGTCATGCGACAGCCTCCTGGGAGTTCACGGCGGCGGCGCTCCCCGCGTGCCACGCGGGGGCGTCGGGGTTGCGCAGATGGGCGAGGATCAGCTCTTCCAGCGTCGGCTGCTCGACCAGCCAGGCCGCGCTGTCGACCGGGCCGACGGGGCGGACGAGCGCGGTCCGGCCGCGACCGGTGGCTCGTTCCTCGACGACCGTGTGCGGGCCGAAGTCCGGGCCGGTACCGGTCAGCAGGGAGTGGGCGGCCAGGATGGTCTCGCTCTCACCCGCCAGGCGCACCCGGCCGGCGCCGATCAGCAGCAGGTGGTCGCAGGCGCCCTCCAGTTCGGCGACGACATGCGAGGACATCAGGATCGTCGTGCCGTGTTCGGCGGCCTCGGCCATCAGGGCGCCGGTCAGCTGGTGCCGGGCGAGGGGGTCGAGGTCGGCCATCGGCTCGTCCAGCAGCAGCAGTTCGGGCCGCTTGCCGAAGGCCAGGGCGAGCGCGACCCGGGTGCGCCGGCCGCCGGACAGGGACCGGATCCTCGTGTACGGCTCCAGTTCGCCGTTGTACGCGATCCGCTCGGCGGTGGCCGGGTCCCAGCGCCCCGGGTTCAGTTCGGCGCCGAGCCGCAGCGTCGCGGCGACGGTGAGCTGCGGATACAGCGGCTTGTTCTGGGCGACGTACGCGATCCGCTCGCGCGCCCGCGCCGGGCTGGTGCCCAGCACCCGTATCTCTCCGCCGGTCGGCCGCAGGAGCCCGGCCGCGAGGGCGAGCAGTGTGGACTTGCCGGCCCCGTTCGGCCCGGTCAGTGCGCAGATCCGGCCCGCGGGCAGCCGGAAGGAGCAGTCCCGCAGGACGTGTCCGCGGCCGGGCCGGAACTGCTTGCCGAGCATGACGGCCTCAAGTGCGGCCGTGTCCTCGCTCATTGGTCCCCCTCGGGAAACTCCTGGTCCAGCACGGATTGGAACAGCGCGGCGGCGCCCTCGCGGTCGAGCCCCCCGGCCCGTGCCCGCCGCATCCAGCCCGCCAGCTCGGTGCCGAGCGGTGAGCCGGCGGACGCGCCGTCCAGCGACTTCTGTACGAACGTGCCGAGGCCGCGCCGGGCTTCGACCAGGCCCTCGCGCTCCAGTTCGCGGTAGGCCTTGAGGACGGTGTTGGGGTTGATCGCTGTCGCCTCCACCACCTCGCGGGCGGTGGGCAGCCGGTCACCGGGCTCCAACAGGCCCAGCCGCAGGGCCTGCTTGGTCTGGTGGACGATCTGGAGGTAGGTGGCGACGCCGCTGCGCCGGTCGATGCGGTACTCGAACACAGCCTTACCCCCTTTCGCTAATCAAGTAGTGAAAGAGTGCTGTAGGGCATGACGTGCTGTCAACTCGCTCCGCCTGCGCTTTCCTGACGGTTCGGCGGGGACGGGGATACGCGAACGGCCCCTGCGGGTGCGGGGGCCGTCGGTCGTGCGAAGACGCCGCAGGGCGGCGCGGGTCGGGGCGGAACGGGTCGGAGCAGCGTGGGTCGCGGCGGTGCGGGTCAGCGCGAGCGCGCGATCTCCAGCTCCAGCAGCCACTCCACGACCTCGGTGTGGTGCCGGGCCCGGCGCGGGTCCGGGCCCCAGGCGTAGATGCCGTGCCCGGCCACCACGACGGCCGGCATGCGCGGGTCGCGGGCGGCTTCGAGGCGGTCGCCCAGGACGCCCATGTCCTGGCTGTTGGCGATGACGGGAAGGGTGATCTCCTCGCCCTCGGCCGGGTGGCCGAAGATCTTGAGCATCTCCAGGTCGCTGAAGACGAGTCCGCCGGGCCTGCGGTGACCCATCACCACCGAGGCCACCGTGTGGACGTGCACCACCGCGTCCGCGCCGGTCAGCCGGGCCACCCGGGCGTGCAGTTCGGCCTCGGCGGACGGCCGGCCCGGACCGGCCGCGGCGCCCTGGCCGTCGACCAGGACCACGTCGGAGGCGGTGAGCTCGCCCTTGTCATGGCCACTGGCGGTGACGGCCAGCCGCAGCGGGTCGCGGGACACCACGACCGAGAGGTTGCCCGAGGTGCCGCGCATCCACCCGAACGAGGCGTAGCGGGCGGCCTCGGCGGCCAGGACGGATCCGGCCCGGTGGAGGTCGGCGGCCGCGTCGGTCCCCGGGGCGGCCGCGGTTTCCGGCGTGGTCCCGGTCGTGGTCTCGGTCTCGGTCACTGCGGGGGTCCTTTACGCGTTGATACGGATGTCGGTGAAGGCCGCGGCCTCGGGATGGTCGCCCACCCCGGCCTCGTAGTACGGCTCGCCCGGGCGACGTACGCCCACGGTGAGCCAGCCGGCCTCACGGGCGGCGTCCAGCTCCGCCGCACGGTCGGAGAGGAAGAGGGTGCGCGACGGCTCGGTCCCGATGGCGGCGGTGATGGCCCGGTAGGAGCCGGCGGACTGCTTGGGGCCGGCGTTCTCGGTGTCGTAGAGGCCCTCGACGAGGGGGAGCAGATCGCCCTCGGGGGAGTGCCGGAACCAGGCGCGCTGGGCGGCCACCGACCCGGAGGAGTAGACGTGCAGCCGTACGCCCGCCGTGTGCCAGTGGCGCAGCCGCGGCAGCACGTCGGGGTAGAAGTGCGAGACCAGCTCGCCCCGGGCGAACCCCTCGGACCAGGCGATGCCCTGAAGGGTCTTCAGGGGGGTGGCCTTGCGGTCCTCGTCGAGCCAGGTGTTGAGCGCCTGCTCGATCCGGACGGCGTCGGCGTCCGGCTCGCCGAGCAGCTCACGGACCTGGCCGACCGCCCGGGTCACGGCCGGATCCGACGCCCGGTCGGTGAGCAGGCCGGCGAACCTCTTGCGCGAGTACGGGTAGAGCACGTCGACGACGAAGCCGGTGGCGCTCGTGGTGCCCTCGATGTCGAGCACCACGGCTTCCGCGTCGAAGCCGCTCGTCATGAGTGCGGTCATGACTGCGGTCACGCGTGCAGTCCCGCGTGGATGGTGTCGAAGTCCGGGAAGCGGGTCGCGATGCTGTCGCCGGTGAAGGTGCCGACCCAGCCGTCCTCCTCGTGGAAGAAGCGGATGGCGGTGAAGGAGGGTGCGGTGCCCATGTCGAACCAGTGGGTGGTGCCCTTGGGGACGCCCAGCAGGTCGCCCTTCTCGCAGTAGACGGCGTGGACCTCGCCGCCGACGTGGAGGTAGAAGATCCCGGCCCCGGCCACGAAGAAGCGGACCTCGTCGTCATCGTCGTGGGTGTGCTCGCTGAGGAACTTCTCCCGCGCCGCCGCGGCCTTGGCCGGGAAGTCCGGGTCGTCGCCGGGGTGCAGGGCGACGACGTCGACGGTGGCGAAGCCCTCCTCCTGGTTCAGCTTCTCGATCTCGGCGCGGTAGGCGGCGAACACGGTGTCGCTGTCGGCGTCGGCCGGTACGTCGGACCGGACCGGCCACTGCTCGTAACGCACGCCCAGCGGTGCCAGGGCGGCGGCGATCTCGGCCGGGTCGGAGGTGCGCCGCACGACGGTGCCGGGGCCGGTTTCCGGCCACGTGGTCAGAAGGGTCATGGAGAACTCCAGGAAATGCGGATGGCTGCCGGTTTTCGGATGGTAACCCGAGGTCCTGGCCCGGGACGGTGTGACGAAGTCGACGTCTCAACCCCTGAGATCAATTGTCTCAGGCTTTGACGAATGGCCGAAATTGTTCCCATGCTTTTCCTATGAAGAAGCTGCTGCTCGTACGGCGGCTGTACGTGGACCTGCTCCGGATGACCACGGCCAGCTGTCGCTGACCCCTGTCGTCGGTCCCGTTCCCCCGCTCCGGACACCGGAGTTCACGCGGCCTCCCGCGCCGCCTCCCGGGCACCTGTCGCCGCACAGCTCTCCCGCGCAGTCCGTCCCGCGCGTTTCCCCGCGTCCTTCCCCGTGTGATTCCCGCGTCACGCACCAGCACCACGGAGCCCCGTCATGTCCCGTTCGGCCAGACTTCCCCTCGCCGCGATCTCCCTCGCCTCCGCCTCCGTCCTTCTCGCGGCGGGCTGCTCCCAGTCCAACTCCGCCTCGGACGCCACCGGTGACACCGCGGCCTCCGCCTCCGCCGCGACCGGCAAGAAGCCCGCCCCCTTCGACCAGGGCGGCGTCAAGGTCGCCCTGGTGCGGCAGAGCGGCGCCGGCGACTACTTCGAGCAGTGGGGCAACGGCGCCAAGGCGCAGGCCAAGGCCCTCGGTATCGACCTCACGGTCTACGACGCCCAGGCCGACAACGCCAAGCAGGCCACCGACCTGTCCTCGGCCATCAACTCCGGCGCCAAGGCGATCATCGTCGACCACGGCTTCCCGGACACGATCGAGCCGGTCATCGACAAGGCGGTCAAGAAGGGCATCACCGTCGTCGTCTACGACGTGGACACCACCAACTCCAAGGTGATCAGCACCGAGCAGGACGACGCGAGCATGGCCTCCGCCGTGCTGGGCGTCATGGGCAAGTCCCTCGGCAAGGACGCCAAGGTCGGCTACGTCAACGTCGCCGGCTACGCGGCCCTGGACAAGCGCGACAGCGTCTGGAAGAAGGCGGTCACCGCCAACGGCTGGACCCAGGAGTTCAAGGTCGGCAAGGTCACCGACTCCACCGCCACCGACAACGTGCCGCTGGTCAGCGCCGCCCTCACCCAGCACTCCGACGTCACGGGCATCTTCGCCCCCTACGACGAGCTGGCCAAGGGCACCCTGCTCGCCGTCCAGAACAAGAAGCTGGCCGGCAAGGTCAAGGTGTTCGGCGCCGACGTCTCCAACGCCGACATCCAGGCCATCACCGCCAAGAACAGCCCCTGGGTGGCCACCGCGGGCACCGACCCCTCCGCGGTCGGCGCGGCCGTGGTCCGCACCACCGCCCTGGAACTGGCCGGTCAGCTGAACAAGTCCTCCGTGGAGTTCCCGGCCGTCGCCATCACCCGTGACTTCCTGGTCGGCAAGAAGATCAAGAACATGGACCAGCTGCGCGAGGCGCTCCCGGCGCTCAACCTCAGCAAGGTGAGCACGGCGGACTGGATCGCCGATGTCGCCCACTGAGGTGCCTGTCGGGACACAGGACGAGACGGCCGTCTCACTCCGTGATGTCTCCATGGCCTTCGGCGGCAAGCCGGTCCTCACCTCCGTCTCGCTGGACCTCGCCCCCGGCAGCGTCGTCGCGCTGCTGGGGGCCAACGGGGCCGGCAAGTCGACCCTGATCAAGATCCTGTCCGGTGTGCACGCGAGCCACGGCGGCCAGGTGCTGGTGGGCGGCGAACCGGTGGCCCTCCAGTCGCCGCTGGCCGCCCGGCAGTTGGGCATCCAGACCGTCCACCAGCGGATCAGCGAGGGCGTCGTCCCCGGCCTGTCGGTCGCCGAGAACCTGGTCTTCGAGGAACTGGCCCAGGGCCGCGGCAACCCGCTGCTCAACGGCCGCAGGCTGCTGGCCCGCGCGCGCGAGATCCAGGCCACCCTGGAACTGGGCTGGGACACCGATGTGCTGCGCCGCGATGTCGCCGAACTCGGCATCTCCGACCAGCAGTTGCTGATCCTGGCGCGCGCCCTGTCCACCCGCCCCAGGCTGCTCGTCCTGGACGAGCCGACCTCCGCCCTGTCCGCCACCGAGGCCGAGCGGCTGTTCGCCATCGTCGGCCGGCTGCGCGCCGAGGGCATCGCCGTGCTGTACGTGTCCCACCGGCTCGGCGAGATCGACTCCCTGGCCGACCGGCTGGTCGTCCTGCGGGACGGCCGTCTCACCGACGACCTCACCAAGCCCTTCGACTGGGACCGGGCGCTGCGCGCCATGCTCGCCCAGCCGCAGGGCGCGACCACCGCCCGCCCCCGTGACGGCAACGGCGGCACCGGCGCGGCCGCGCTCCGCCTGCGCGGCGTGCCGCTGCTCCCCGGCCGTCGCCCGCAGGACCTCGACATCCGCTCCGGAGAGGTGACCGGCGTCGTCGGCCTGCTGGGCGCCGGCAAGACCGAACTGGCCCGCGGCCTGTTCGGCGCCGAGCCGTTCCCGGCCGGCACCCTCGAACTGGACGGCAGGCCCTACCGGCCGCGCCGTCCCGCCGACGCCATCAGCCGCGGCGTCCACCTCGTGCCCGAGGACCGGCACGCCGACGCCCTGATCCCCGGCTGGACGGTCGCGCGGAACGTCTCGCTGCCGTTCCTGAGGTCCCTCTCCCGGGCCGGTCTCGTACGCGGTTCCCAGGAGGCCGCCCTCGGCCGCCGCACCATCGGCGAACTCGGCGTCGTCGCCCGTGACGAGAACAGCACCGTGGAGGAGCTGTCCGGCGGCAACCAGCAGAAGGTCGTCGTCGGCCGCTGGCTCGCCACCACTCCCCGCGTCCTCATCCTGGACGAGCCGTTCCGAGGCGTGGACATCGGTGCCCGCCGCGACATCGGCCGCCGCGCCCGCGCCCTCGCCGCGGACGGCGCCGCCGTCCTCGTGCTCTCCGCCGACGTGGACGAGGTCCTGGAGGTCGCCGACCGCCTCATCGTCCTCACCGAGGGCGAGATCCGGCTCGACGCGTACGGCGAGGACGCCGAGCGCGACCAGGTGATCCAGACCATCGCCCGCACAGAAAGCCACTCCCGATGACCACGACCGAGTCAACCGCCCCGCAGGTGAAGGCGGCCCTGCCCGCCGCTCCCGGCACGGGGGTGCGCGTGCAGGGCGCCGTCATCAAGTACGGCTTCATCTTCGTCACGGTCGCCCTGTTCACGTACTTCTCGCTCAGCGAGCCCGCCTTCCGCGACTCCGCCACCCTCCTGGACACTTTGCGGTACGTCTCCGTCGCCGCCATCCTCGGCCTGGGTGTCACCCTCACCATGGCGGTCGGCGGCATGGACATGTCCGTCGGCGCCGTCGCCGGGCTCGGGGTCACCGTCGCAGCCAAGACGATGGTGGTGTACAACCAGGTCGGCGTCGTCGCGATCATCGCCGTCATCGCGGCCGGGGCGCTCGCCGGACTGGTCAACGCCGTGCTGATCGTCGTCCTCAGGATCCCCGACATGCTCGCCACGCTCGGCACCCTGTTCGTCATCCAGGGCCTCAAGCTGGTCCTCGTCGACGGCCAGTCCCTCTCCGCGGGCATGACCCTGTCCGACGGCACCACCGCCCCCGGCCGTTTCACCGACGGCTTCCTGTCCATCGACCGGGGCACGATCGCCGGCATCCCCGTCTCCGTGGTCGTCTTCGGCGGTCTGACCGTCCTCGCCTATGTCTTCCTGGCCCGCACCCGCTGGGGCCGGATCCTGTATGCGATCGGCGCCAACCCCGAGGCCTCCCGGCTGGCCGGCATCCGGGTCGGCGCCTACCGGGCCCTGGCCTACGTCCTGTCCGGCGTCCTCGCCTCGACCGGCGGCCTCATCCTGGCCGCCCGCATCGGCCAGGGCGACGTCTCGGCCGGCACGTCCCAGCTCCTGGAGGCCGTCGCCGTCGCCCTCGTCGGCACCTCGGTACTGGGCCGCGGCAAGCCCAACGTCTGGGGCACCGCACTGGGCGCCGTCCTCATCGGCGTCATCACCACCGGCCTGACCATCAAGGGCCTGCCCTACTACACCCAGGACGTGGTCGAGGGCACGGTCCTCATCCTCGCCCTGGTCTTCAGCTTCACCCTGTCCCGAGGAAAGCGCGCATGACGTACCGAATCCTTGAGCCCGGCGACATCGCCGGCTACCTCCGCGAGCAGGGCCACTGGAACGCCGGCCCGGTCGACGTGCACGAGGTCTCCGACGGCAACATGAACCGGGTGTTCATCGCCGCCGCCCCCGACGGCAGCCGCAGCCTCGCCGTCAAGCAGGCCCTGCCCTGGGTGCGGGTGGCCGGCCCCTCGTGGCCGATGTCCCCCGGCCGCGCCGACGCCGAGGCCCGCGCCTACCGGCAGGTCGCCGCCGTCGCCCCGGACAGCATCCCGGCCGTCCACGGCTACGACGCCGCCAACTACGCCCTGACCATGGAGGACATGTCCGACCTCCAGGTCCTGCGCACCGTCCTCAACGACGGCGGATCGTACGGCGAGGGCACCTCACGCCGCATCGGCGAGTTCGTCGCCCGGCTCTCCTTCGCCACCAGCGACTTCGGCATGCCCTCCGCCGACCGCAAGGCCTTCATCGCGGCCTCCGTCAGCCCCGAGCTGTGCCGGATCACCGAGGACGTCGTCCTCTCCGAGCCCTATGTCGAGCACGAGCACAACCACTGGCACCCCGGCCTCGACGACCTCGCGGCCGCGTTCCGCGCCGACCGGCCGCTGCGTACCGAGGTCGCCGGACTCCGGCACCTGTTCATGACCAGCGCCCAGGCCCTCCTGCACGGCGACCTCCACACCGGCAGCGTCATGGTCGGCGAACGCGCCGGCGCCCCGGTGGTCCGGGTCTTCGACCCCGAGTTCTCCTTCGTCGGCCCCATCGGCTTCGACCTGGGCCTGTACTGGGGCAATGTGCTGGTCTCCGCCCTGCGCGCCCGCGCCCTGGGCATCGAGGGCGACCACACCGACCAGCTCGCCCTCAGCTGGCACGGCTTCGAGGCCGAGCTGCGCCGCCTGTGGCCCACCCGCGTCGACACCTTCTTCGACGACGCCTACCTCGACCGGTTCCTGCGCGAACTCTGGTCGCAGAGCCTCGGCTTCGCCGGCACCGAGATCATCCGCCGCGTCATCGGCTTCGCCCACCTCACCGACCTCACCACCCTCCCCGACCCCCTCCAGGTCCCCGCCTCCCGGCAGGCCCTGCTGCTGGGCCGTGCGCTGATCGTCGACCGCGCCGCGTTCGCCGTCCCGGCGGACGTCGGCGCCGCGCTCTGACCGCCGCGGGCGTCCTGGCATGCGAGAGGCCGGGTGGGAAGCAGCTGCTTCCCACCCGGCCTCTCGCATGCCCGCGGGCGGTGTCAGTCCCGCTTCGCGAGCAGTTCCTCGACCCGGCCGCGTACGGACTCGTCGTCCAGGCCGCGTACGGTCAGGGTCGTACGGCGGCGCAGCACGTCGTCCGCGGTCTGCGCCCACTCGTGGTCGCGGGCGTAGACGACCTGGGCCCAGATCTCGGGGGCGTCGGGGTGGATGCGCTCGCCCAGTGCCGGGTCCTCGTTCACCAGGCGGGCGATGTCGAAGGACAACGAGCCGTAGTGGGTGGCGAGGTGACGGGCCGTCAGTGGGTCGATGCGGTTGCCCGGGTCACGGTCCACCAGCAGCCGGTGAGCCACCGCGTTGGGGTTGGCGACACCGGGCAGCGGCAGCCGCCTGGGCAGCCGGGACAGCGGTTCCATGTCGTCGGCGAGCGGCCGGCCCGGCAGCTTGGCGAGCTTGTCGACCACCGTACGGCCGATGTGGCGGTACGTGGTCCACTTGCCGCCGGCGACCGAGAGCATGCCGCCGCGGCCCTCACTGACGACCGTCTCGCGCTTGGCCTTCTTGACGTCGCCGGGGCCGCCGGGCAGTACCCGCAGTCCCGCGAAGGCGTAGGTGATGAGGCTGCGGTCCAGGTGCTCGTCCTTCACCGAGAGCCTGGCCTCGTCCAGGATCTGCTGGATGTCGGACTCGGTGGCCCGGACGTCCGCCGGGTCACCGGTGTACTCCTCGTCCGTGGTGCCCAGCATCAGCTGGTCCTCCCACGGCAGGGCGAAGGTGATGCGGTACTTGTCGACCGGGGTGGCCATGGCGGCCTTCCACGGCGTCTTGCGCTTGAGTACCACGTGCGCGCCCTTGGACAGCCGGATCGACGGGTCGGAGCCCGCGTCCTCCATCTTGCGCAGGTGGTCCACCCACGGGCCGGTGGCGTTGAGCACCATCCGGGCGTCGACACCGAACTCGGTGCCGTCCGTACGGTCCTTGAGGTCGGCGCCGCTGACCCGGCCGCGGGTGAAGCGCAGGCCGGTGACCTCGGCGTGGTTGAGCACCACGGCCCCGGCCTCGACGGCCGCGCGGACCGTCATGATCGCGACCCGCGAGTCGTTCATCTGGTGGTCGTAGTAGACCGCCACGGCCTTGAGGTTGTCGGTGTTCAGACCGGGGTTGCCGGCCGCGGCCCGGGCCGGGGATATCACCTTGCCGACGCCGTCGCCGAAGGCGGACAGCGCGGTGTAGGCGAAGACCCCGGCACCGAGCACGGGGGCGCTCACCGGGCCGCCCTTGTAGACGGGCAGGTAGAAGGTGAGCGGGCTGACCAGGTGCGGCGCGACGTCCTTGGCGAGCGCGCGCCGCTCCTGGTGGTTCTCCGCCACCAGCCGGACCGCGCCGGTCTGCAGGTAACGCAGACCGCCGTGGACCAGCTTGGAGGAGGCGGAGGAGGTGGCGCCGGCGAAGTCACCGGCGTCCACCATGGCCACCCGCAGCCCGGACTGCGCGGCGTGCCAGGCCACCGATGTGCCGAGGATGCCGCCGCCGATCACCAGTAGGTCGTACGTGGCGTGGCTCAGCAGCTCCCGGGTCTCGGAACGGCCGGGGTTGCGGCCGGCGGTCGGGTGCGTCCCCAGGGTCGGGACGCTCTGCAGGGTGCTCATTTCTGGCTTGCTCCTCGTCAGTTCTCGTCTTCGAGCCAGCCCATGGTCCGCTCGACGGCCTTGAGCCAGCTCTTGTACTCGCGGTCACGCTGGGCCGCGTCCATGTCGGGCGTCCACTCGGCGGCCCGGCGCCAGTTGGCGCGCAGTTCGTCGGTGTCCGCCCAGAAGCCGACGGCGAGACCGGCGGCGTAGGCGGCGCCGAGGCAGGTGGTCTCGGCGACCATCGGGCGCACCACGGGGGCGTCCAGGAAGTCGGCGAGGGTCTGCATCAGCAGGTTGTTGGAGGTCATACCGCCGTCGACCTTGACCGCGGCCAGTTCGACACCGGAGTCCTTGGTCATCGCGTCGACGATCTCGCGGGTCTGCCAGGCGGTGGCCTCCAGTACGGCACGGGCGATGTGCGCCTTGGTGACGTAGCGGGTCAGGCCGGCGATGACACCACGGGCGTCGGAGCGCCAGTGCGGGGCGAACAGGCCGGAGAAGGCCGGCACGAAGTAGGCGCCGCCGTTGTCCTCGACGGAGGAGGCCAGCGTCTCGATCTCGGCCGCGCTCTTGATCAGGCCCATCTGGTCCCGCATCCACTGCACCAGCGAACCGGTGACCGCGATGGAGCCCTCCAGTGCGTAGACCGGCTTCTGGTCGCCGATCCGGTAGCCGACCGTGGTCAGCAGGCCGTTGTACGAGTTGACCGGCGTCTCACCGGTGTTCATCAGCAGGAAGGTGCCGGTGCCGTACGTCGACTTGGCCTCGCCCTCGGCGAAACAGGTCTGGCCGAACAGGGCCGCCTGCTGGTCGCCCAGCGCGGAGGCGACGGGGATGCCCGCCAGCAGACCGCTCGCCGCGTGGCCGTAGACCTCGGCGGAGGAACGGATCTCCGGCAGCACCGCGGCCGGGACCTCCATGGAGACGAGGATCTTCTCGTCCCACTGGAGGGTGGCCAGGTTCATCAGCATGGTGCGCGAGGCGTTGGTGACGTCGGTGACGTGCACGCCTCCGTTCGGGCCACCGGTGAGGTTCCAGATCACCCAGCTGTCCATGGTGCCGAACAGGATCTCGCCGCGCTCGGCGCGCTCGCGCAGGCCCTCGACGTTGTCCAGCAGCCAGCGGATCTTCGGGCCGGCGAAGTACGAGGCCAGCGGCAGGCCGGTCTCGCGGCGGAAGCGGTCCTGGCCGACGTTGCGGCCCAGTTCCTTGCACAGCGCGTCGGTGCGGGTGTCCTGCCAGACCAGGGCGTTGTGCACCGGCTCGCCGGTCGCCTTGTCCCACAGCAGGGTGGTCTCGCGCTGGTTGGTGATGCCGATCGCCTTGACGTCGGCGGCGGTGATGCCCGCCTTGGTGACCGCCCCGTCGACGACTTCCTGGACGTTGGTCCAGATCTCGGCGGCGTCGTGCTCGACCCAGCCGGGCTTGGGGAAGATCTGCTCGTGCTCCTTCTGGTCGACCGCGACGATCCGGCCGTCCTTGTCGAACACGATGCAGCGGCTGGAGGTGGTGCCCTGGTCGATGGCCGCGATGAACGGGCCGGTGGTGTGTGCGTCGGTCACGGTGTGCTCCTCAGATCCTCGGACTCGGTTGCGTACGCTCAGAACGCGATCTTGTACAGGCCGGCGGCCAGCGCCGCACCCACTATCGGGCCCACGACGGGTATCCAGGCGTAGCGCCAGTCCGATCCGCCCTTGTTGGGCAGCGGCAGCAGGGCGTGCACGATGCGCGGTCCGAGGTCACGGGCCGGGTTGATGGCGTAGCCGGTGGGTCCGCCGACGGACAGGCCGATGCTCACCACGACGAAGGCGACCATGAGGGTGCCGGTGCCGGAGACCGCCAGGCCCTTGGTGAGGCCCATGGTCAGGATGAAGAGCACCAGTACGAAGGTGCCGATGATCTCGGTGGCCAGGTTCTGGACCGTGTTACGGATCTCAGGGCCGGTGGAGAAGACGCCGAGCACCGGACCGGCCGGGCTGTCGCTGTTCTTGGCCAGGGCCGCGATCTCGGGGTCGTTCATGTGGGCCTGGAACTGGCCGTAGTACGCGATCCAGACCAGTGCCGCGCCGATCATCGCGCCGAGCATCTGGCCGGCGAGGTAGACCGGGACCTGGCTCCACTTGCCGGTGTCGATGGCCAGACCGATGGTCACCGCGGGGTTGAGGTGGGCGCCCGAGAGGCTGCCCGAGATGTAGGCGGCCGTCAGCACGGCGAAGCCCCACCCGAAGGTGATGGCCAGCCAGCCGGCGTTCCGGGCCTTGGAGCTCTTGAGGGTGACCGCAGCGCAGACACCACCGCCGAGAAGGATGAGTATGGCGGTACCGATGGTCTCGCCGATGAAGATCTTGTCGCTGGACACCCGCGACTCCTTTGTCCACGTCCAGGGGAGGGCAAAGCGGTCGTCGACCTCGTACAGCCTACCGATTCCGTCGGCAGGTGTTCGACATTGTCGACCGCCGAACGGAAGTGAACTCCTGCCTGACGGCACCCGTCAAGGGGTGTGTGAGCCAGGACTCCCGAAAGTACGAAAAGTCTCAGAAACGTCTCAGAAACGTCCGGCGCCCAGATCGCGGGAGACCGAGCGCGCGCAGTCCCGCAGGGCCGCCACCAACTGGGCCCGGATGTCGCCGTGTTCGTCGCAGACCCGCTCCACGGCGCCGGTTATCGCCACGGCGCCCACCGGCATCCTCCGCCGGTCGTGGATCGGCGCGGCGATCGACGCCACCCCGTCCCAGGTCTCCTCCAGGTCCGAGGCCCAGCCCCGGGCGCGGATCAGATCGAGCATGCCCTCGAAGTCCGGCAGCTCCGTGACCGTGCGCGAGGTCAGCGCCTCCCGCTCCATGTCGGTGACCTCGCTGTGCGCGACCGGGTCGAACGCCGAGAGCACCTTCCCCAGCGCACTGCTGTGCAGCGGGTGCATCGCGCCGACCTCCAGCACCTGGCGGCTGTCGTCGGGCCGGAAGACGTGGTGCACGATCAGCACGCCCTGCTGGTGCAGCACGCCCAGATAGACCGCCTCGCCGCTGGAGCGGGCCAGGTCGTCCGTCCAGACCAGGGCGCGGGCCCGCAGCTCGTGCACGTCCAGATAGGTGTTGCCCAGCCGCAGCAGCTCGGCGCCCACCTGGTACTTGCCGGAGACCGGATCCTGCTCGACGAACCCCTCCTGCTGGAGCGTGCGCAGGATCCCGTGCGCGGTGCCCTTGGCGAGTCCCAGCGACGAGGCCACGTCCGACAGGCCGAGCCTGCGCTCGCCGCCCGCGAGCAGCCGCAGGATCGCCGCCGCCCTGGTGAGCGACTGGATGGGTCCTGGCATGAAACACCCTCCGTAATGACGGCCAGAAGTGGGTCGACAATGCTGAACGATGTCAGACGATGCCGACCACATGCTTCCAGAGAAGAGTGTGACACCTGGCGTCCGCCCCTCGGAATGTCCGGGAGCGACTTCCGGCACCGGGTTAGTCTGGCCGCGTGCCCGTCCGACCCGTCGGACGGGCAAAGCCGACAGCCGTCGCATCCCAGGGAGCACATCCATGGCCTCGCCGTCCCCGTCGTCCCCCTCGTCCCCGAGCTCGTCGCCGAGCTCCGCCGGCCGGGCCGCAGCGCTCCGGGAGGCCCTCGCCACCCGCGTCGTGGTGGCCGACGGCGCGATGGGCACCATGCTGCAGTCGCACGACCCCTCGCTGGAGGACTTCCAGGGGCTGGAGGGCTGCAACGAGGTCCTCAACGCCACCCGCCCCGACATCGTGCGCTCGGTCCACGAGGCGTACTTCGAGGTCGGCGTGGACTGTGTCGAGACCAACACCTTCGGCGCGAACCTGGCGGCCCTGGGGGAGTACGACATCCCCGGGCGGGTCCACGAGCTCTCCGAGGCCGGCGCCCGGATCGCCCGCGAGACCGCCGACGCCTTCACCGCCCGCGACGGCAGGCAGCGCTGGGTGCTGGGCTCCATGGGCCCGGGCACCAAGCTGCCGACCCTGGGCCACGCCCCGTACCAGGCGCTGCGCGACGCCTACCAGAGCAACGCCGAGGGCATGATCGCCGGCGGCGCCGACGCGATCATGGTGGAGACCACCCAGGACCTGCTCCAGACCAAGGCCTCCGTCGTCGGCGCCCGGCGCGCGCTGGAGGTGGCCGGTCTCGACCTGCCGCTGATCGTCTCGGTCACCGTCGAGACCACCGGCACCATGCTGCTCGGCTCCGAGATCGGCGCGGCCCTGACCGCCCTGGAGCCGCTGGGCATCGACATGATCGGGCTGAACTGCGCCACCGGCCCGGAGGCCTACAGCGAGCACCTGCGCTACCTGGCCCGGCACTCCCGCGTCCCGCTGTCCTGCATGCCCAACGCGGGCCTGCCCATCCTCGCCAGGGACGGCGCCTACTACCCGCTCAGCCCGTCCGAGCTGGCCGACGCCCAGGAGACCTTCGTCCGCGAGTACGGACTGTCGCTGGTCGGCGGCTGCTGCGGCACCACGCCGGAGCACCTGCGGCAGCTCGTCGACCGCATGGACGGCCTGACCCCGGCCCGCCGTGAGCCGCGCCCGGAGCCCGGCGCCGCCTCTCTCTACCAGACGATGCCCTTCCGTCAGGACACCTCCTACCTGGCGATCGGGGAGCGCACCAACGCCAACGGCTCGAAGAAGTTCCGCGAGGCCATGCTGGAGGGCCGCTGGGACGACTGCGTGGAGATGGCCCGCGAGCAGATCCGCGAGGGCGCCCATCTGCTGGACCTGTGCGTCGACTACGTCGGCCGCGACGGCGTCGCCGACATGAACGAGCTCGCCGGACGCCTGGCCACCGCCTCCACCCTGCCGATCGTCCTGGACTCCACCGAACCGCCGGTGCTGCGGGCCGGCCTGGAGAAGCTCGGCGGCCGCGCGGTCATCAACTCGGTCAACTACGAGGACGGCGACGGCCCCGAGTCCCGTTTCGCGAAGGTCACGAAGCTGGCCACCGAGCACGGCGCCGCCCTGATCGCCCTGACCATCGACGAGGAGGGCCAGGCCCGTACCCCCGAGCACAAGGTCGCCATCGCCGAGCGGCTGATCGCCGACCTCACCGGCAACTGGGGAGTGCTGGAGTCGGACATCCTCATCGACTGCCTGACCTTCACCATCTGCACCGGCCAGGAGGAGTCCCGCAAGGACGGCGTCGCCACCATCGAGGCCATCCGCGAGCTCAAGCGCCGCCACCCGGCCGTCCAGACCACCCTGGGCCTGTCCAACATCTCCTTCGGCCTCAACCCGGCCGCCCGCGTCGTGCTCAACTCGGTCTTCCTCAACGAGTGCGTCGAGGCCGGGCTGGACTCCGCCATCGTGCACGCCTCCAAGATCCTGCCGATCGCCCGCATCCCCGACGAGCAGCGCGAGGTCGCCCTCGACCTGATCCACGACCGCCGCCGGGAGGGCTACGACCCGCTGCAGCGCTTCCTGGAGCTGTTCGAGGGCGTCGACCTGAAGTCCGTCAAGGCGGGCAGGGCCGAGGAACTGGCCGCGCTCCCGCTCGACGAGCGGCTGCAGCGCCGCATCATCGACGGCGAGAAGAACGGTCTGGAGGCCGACCTCGACGAGGCCCTGGCCGCCCGCCCGGCACTGGACATCGTCAACGACACCCTCCTGGAGGGCATGAAGGTCGTCGGTGAGCTGTTCGGCTCCGGCCAGATGCAGCTGCCGTTCGTACTCCAGTCCGCCGAGGTCATGAAGACCGCGGTGGCGTATCTGGAGCCGCACATGGAGAAGACCGAGGACGGCCAGGGGCAGGCCAAGGGCACCATCGTGCTGGCCACGGTCCGCGGCGACGTCCACGACATCGGCAAGAACCTCGTCGACATCATCCTGTCCAACAACGGCTACACCGTGGTCAACCTGGGCATCAAGCAGCCCGTCTCGGCGATCCTGGACGCCGCCGTCGAGCACCGCGCCGACGTCATCGGCATGTCGGGCCTGCTGGTCAAGTCCACCGTGATCATGAAGGAGAACCTCCAGGAGCTCAACCAGCGCAAGCTGGCCGCCGACTACCCCGTCATCCTCGGCGGCGCCGCCCTCACCCGGGCCTACGTCGAGCAGGACCTCCACGAGATCTACGAGGGCGAGGTCCGCTACGCCCGCGACGCCTTCGAGGGCCTGCGCCTGATGGACGCGCTCATCGCCGTCAAGCGCGGGGTGCCCGGCGCCGGCCTGCCCGAGCTCAAGCAGCGCCGGGTCGCCAGGCGCGAGCAGCCGGTCGAGGAGCCCGAGGAGAACCGCGGCCAGATCCGCTCCGACGTCGCCGTCGACAACCCCGTCCCCACCCCGCCCTTCTGGGGCTCCCGGGTCGTCAAGGGCATCCCGCTCAAGGACTACGCCGCCTGGCTGGACGAGGGTGCCCTGTTCAAGGGGCAGTGGGGGCTCAAGCAGGCCCGCGCCGGCGGCCCGACGTACGAGGAACTGGTGGAGACCGAGGGCCGGCCCCGGCTGCGCGGCCTGCTCGACCGGATGCAGACCGACAGTCTGCTGGAGGCCGCCGTCACGTACGGATACTTCCCCTGCGTCTCCAAGGGCGACGACCTGATCGTGCTCCACGAGGACGGCACCGAGCGCACCCGCTTCACCTTCCCCCGCCAGCGCCGGGGCCGCCGGCTCTGCCTCGCCGACTTCTTCCGCCCCGAGGACTCCGGCGAGACCGATGTCGTGGGCCTGCAGGTCGTCACCGTCGGCAACCGGATCTCCGAGGCCGCCAACGAACTGTTCGCCACCGACTCCTACCGCGAGTACCTGGAGCTGCACGGCCTGTCCGTCCAGCTCGCCGAGGCCCTCGCCGAGTACTGGCACGCCCGGGTCCGCTCCGAACTGGGCTTCTCCGGCGAGGACCCGGCCGAGGTCGAGGACATGTTCGCGCTGAAGTACCGGGGCGCCCGCTTCTCGCTCGGCTACGGTGCCTGTCCCGACCTGGAGGACCGCGCCAAGATCGCCGAACTGCTCGAACCGGAGCGTATCGGCGTGGTGCTCTCGGAGGAGTTCCAGCTGCATCCCGAGCAGTCCACGGACGCCATCGTCATCCACCACCCCGAGGCCAAGTACTTCAACGCGCGCTGAGCCGCCCGGCCCCGGGGTGCGCTCCGGGGCCGCCGGCGCACCCTGGTGGGCACCCTGCCGTGGAATCGGTGGCCGCCGAGTCGATCCGTCGTATACTGGACGGTCCGGTAGAGGCCGGTCGCCCCGCCCCACCACCGTGGAGCCATGGCGACCGGCCTTCGTCTCCCCTGGACAGCGCGAGGAGTGGGCCGTATGACCAGCACAATTCCCGCCGTGGAGGCCTCACCGGCCGACGGCTCGGCTCTGCAGGCCGTACTCCTGGACATGGACGGCACCCTCGTGGACACCGAGGGCTTCTGGTGGGACGCGGAGGTCGCGGTCTTCGCCGAGATGGGCCACGCCATCGACGACATCCACCGGGAGGTCGTCGTCGGCGGCCCGATGGCCCGCAGCCTGGGCCATCTGATCTCGGTCACCGGCACCGACGCCACCATCGCCGAGCTGTCCGCCCTGATCAACGTCCGCTTCGCCCAGCTGATCGGCCGCGGGGTGCCGCTGATGCCCGGCGCGCGCCGGCTGCTCACCGAACTCGGTGCCCACGGGGTGCCCACGGCGCTGGTCTCCGCCTCCCAGCGGAACGTCATCGACTCCGTGCTGCACTCGCTCGGCCACCGGCACTTCGCGCTCTCGATCGCCGGTGACGAGGTCGGCCGGCCCAAGCCGCACCCGGAGTCCTATCTGGTCGCGGCGGCCCGGCTGGGCGCCGACCCGGCCCGCTGCGTGGTCATCGAGGACACCCCGACCGGCGTGGCGGCGGCCGAGGCGGCCGGCTGCCGGGTGGTGGCGGTGCCCTCCATCGCGCCGATCGGCGCCGCCGAGGGACGCACCGTCGTGTCCTCGCTCGAACACGTCGACCTGGGTTTCCTGCGCTCTCTGATTACGTCCGCGCACTGAGGGTGTCCTCGCGAATTGGTGTGCCGGGGTTTCCGCTGACCATTGGAGGAAGTCGCCGCGTGATTCTCGTCACGTCAATCGCGGGGCGCGAGGCGGACATTACCTCGCCCGGCACCCGGAATGCCCGCGTCCACAGGGTCGTTGTGTCCGTATCGAGACGTTAATCCGCCGGATCGTTCCGGTGTCCGGATATCGGTGCACGGCTCTCCGTTACCTGCTCGTGATTCAGCCCCGACTTGTCCGCGTTCCAGTGTCGCCGGGCCTTCGAAGTACTGTCCTCGCAGGTCCATACCGCTGCCGTCACGGCTCCTCGTCAACATCGTCCCAAGCCTCGTGCCGTACCCCTGCGTTCTCGGTATCGTCGCCCACATGTGCGAGCCCCTCATCCGCTGTCGACGGCCAGCACCACTGACGTATCAGCTGACGTACCAGCACGACACTGAACTGCACGGCCGATGGCCGGATAAGGGAGAACGACGAGGATGAAGCGCACGCCACTGGTGCTGCCGGCCCTGATGGGCCTGACCGCGCTTGTACTGGCCGGTTGCGGGGGCTCCGGAAGCAGCGGTTCCGACGGCAAGGCGATTGTCATCGGCAGTACGGACTCCATAGTTGTCTCCAAGGACACCCCGGCCCCGCTCGACCCGGCCTTCTCCTACGACGCCGGCACCTGGAACGTGCAGTCCAACCTCTTCCAGACGCTGCTTCGGCTGCCGCGCAGCGGCAGCACCCCGGAGCCCGAGGCCGCCAAGAGCTGCGTGTTCTCCGACAAGCACAACGAGACCTATCGCTGCACCCTGCGGGACGGGCTGACCTTCACCAACGGGCACGCGCTGACCTCGGAGGACGTGAAGTTCTCCTTCGACCGCATGCTCAAGATCGGCAACGACTCGGGCCCGGCCAGCATCCTGTCCGGGCTGAAGAAGGTGGAGGCCCCGGACGACAAGACGGTCGTCTTCGACCTCGCCGCCTCCGACGCGACGTTCCCGTACAAGCTCGCCACGTCCGCCGGCTCCATCGTGGACAGCCAGGTCTACCCGGCCAAGGCCGGCTACACGGGCCTGCAGGCCGTCGGGTCGGGCCCGTACAAGCTGGACTCCTTCAGCCAGGGCAAGTCCGCCGTGCTGTCCAAGAACGAGGACTACAAGGGCAACGCCAGCCAGAAGAACGGCAAGATCGAGATCAGGTTCTTCGACGACTCCGCCAAGTTGAAGGACGCGCTGGCGGACGGCAGCGTCGACGTCGCGGCGGGCTCCAGCGCCCTCAAGCCCGCCCAGTTCAACGCCATCCAGGACGGCAAGGTCAAGGGTGTGAACCTGACCGAGGCCGCCGGCACCGAGACCCGGTACCTCTTCTTCAACACGAAGTTCGACTCGGTCGAGCCGAAGGCGGTCCGCCAGGCGGTGGCCGAGCTGATCAACCGCTCGACGCTGGCCCGTGACACCTTCGAGCGCACCGTCGACCCGCTGTACTCGATCGTTCCGCAGGGCATCAGCGGCCACAAGAACTCGTTCTACAACAAGTACGGCGAGCCGAGCGTGAGCAAGGCCCAGCAGACCCTGCAGGCCGCGGGCATCACCACCCCGGTGCAGATCACCTACTCCTACCGCAGCACCGCCGGCTCCTCCGCCGGTGAAGAGGCCCTGTGGCTGAAGAAGACGCTCGACTCCAGCGGGCTGTTCGACCTCACCATCAAGAAGGTGCCGTACGACACCTTCGTCTCCAAGGCCATCGCCGGCAAGTACGCCTTCTACGGCCTGGGTTGGGCTCCGGACTACCCGGACCCGGACAACTACGTCGCGCCCTTCATCGTCGACAACTTCCTGAACCTGCCCTACAAGTCCACCAGGATCAACAACACGCTGCTCCCGAAGACCCGTGAGCAGGCCGAGCGCGACTCCACCGGCACGGACTTCGGCGAGATGCAGGACATCATCGCCCAGGACGTCCCGCTGATCCCGCTCTGGCAGGCGAAGGGCTACGTGGCGGCCCGCGACGACATCAGCGGCGTCGAGTGGCTGCTGAATTCCGCTTCCACGACCCAGTACGGAGAACTGAGCCGCGGCGTGACAGGATGACCCCTCGGTCGCGCGGGTCCCGGACAGCAGCGCGTCCGGGAACCGCGCGACCTTGTGGTCGAGACCTGTGAGGAATGCTCGTGAGGAATTTGCAGCGGCTTGTGCTTCCGCTTTCCGTGACGTTGTCGGCCGTGGTCGTCGCCGGGTGCGGATCGGGGGCTGCCGGAGGCGGCTCCGGCGAGGCCGTCACCATGGGCATCACCGACAAGGTCACCTCCGTCGACCCGGCAGCCGGCTATGACGTCGGCTCGTGGATCGTCTTCAACAACGTCTTCCAGTCGCTGCTCGCCTTCCCCCGGGGCGGCACCACGCCCGAGCCCGACGCGGCCAAGAGCTGCGCGTTCACCGACGACGACACCAAGACGTACGCCTGCACCCTGAAGCCGGGACTGGAGTTCAGCAACGGCGACAACCTGACCTCCGCGGACGTGAAGTTCTCGTTCGAGCGCACCATCAAGATCAACGACGAGAACGGCCCGGCGGGCGCACTGCTCGGCTCGGTCAAGAAGATCGACACCCCCTCGTCGGAGAAGGTCGTCTTCCACCTCAAGTACTCCGACGCGACCTTCCCGATGAAGGTCGCCTCGGCCGCGGGCTCCATCGTGGACCACAACGAGTACTCGATGAACGCCCTGCGCACCGACGGGAAGGCCGTCGGCTCCGGCCCGTACACGCTGGACTCGTACGAGAAGAACAAGGAAGCCGTCTTCAAGGTCAACGGCAGCTACAAGGGTGACGCCGAGGCCAGGAACTCCGGCATGACCATGCGCTTCTACAACAACGAGACCACCCTCAAGAAGGCAGTCACCGACGCCACGGTCGACTTCGCCTACCGGGGACTCAAGCTCGCCGACATAGCCAAGCTGCAGGCCTCCACCAGCACCACCCACTCCGGCCTGCAGGTCGTCGAGGGCAGCGGTGCCGAGATCCAGCACCTGGTCTTCAACCTCGACGACGAGGTCGTCGGCGACAAGGCCGTCCGCCGGGCCATCGCGTACGTCATCGACCGCCAGTCCATGATCCGCGACGTCTACAGGCGCACGGTCGACCCGCTCTACTCGATCGTCCCGGCCGGCATCACCGGCCACAACACCGCCTTCTTCGACCGTTACGGCGAGGGCGGCGACACCGCCCGGGCGCGGTCGGTGCTCCGGACGGCCGGCATCACCGACAAGGTCACCTTCACCCTGTGGGCCACCCCGGTCCGCTACGGCACCGGCACCGTCGCCGAGCTGAAGACCCTGGCCGCGCAGCTCAACGTCACCGGCCTGTTCGACGTCACCGTCAAGACCGTCGACGCCGACACCTACGCCAAGAACATCGAGGCCGGAAAGTACGCCGCCTACGTCAAGGGCTGGGTCCCGGACTTCCCGGACCCCGACAACTTCACCGTCCCGTTCTTCGGCGAGGGCAACGTGCTGTTCAACCACTACAGCAACAGCCGCATCACCGGTCAGCTCATCCCGGCGACCGCCGCCGAGTCCGACCGCGGCTCCGCCGCCGGGGACTTCAAGGACATCCAGGACCGCGTCGCCGCCGACGTCCCGGTCATCCCGCTCTGGCAGGGCAAGCAGTTCGCCGTCGCCCAGGACAACATCAACGGCCTGGAGTGGAGCCTCGACCCGGCGGCCGTCTTCCGCTTCTGGGAGATCGAGAAGGGTTCCGACCGCTAGACGGCGGCCGGGGCGGCCCCCGGGGCCGCCCCGGGGGGCATCAGGCAGGGCCCGGAGGTGTCACTGGGCCCCGGGGCGTACCAGGCCGCTCTCGTACGCGTAGACCGCCGCCTGCACCCGGTCCCGCAGCGCCAGCTTGGTCAGCACATGGCCGACATGTGTCTTGACCGTCGTCTCGCTGACGAAGAGCTCCGCCGCGATCTCCGCGTTCGACAGGCCGCGCGCCACCAGCTTGAGCACCTCGACCTCGCGCTCGGTCAGGGTGTGCAGCGCCTGCGGCACCGGATCCTCGCCCGACGGCAGCCGGCCCGCGTACTTGTCCAGCAGCCGCCGGGTGATGCTCGGCGCGAGCATCGCCTCGCCCCCGGCCACCACCCGGATCGCCTGCACCAGCTCCGTCGCGGGGGCGTCCTTGAGCAGGAAGCCGCTGGCTCCGGCGCGCAGCGCCTCCACCACGTACTCGTCGAGGTCGAAGGTGGTCAGCACCAGCACCTTCGCCGGGCCGTCCCGCCCCGGGCCGGTGATCTGGCGGGTCGCCTCCACCCCGTCCATCCGCGGCATCCGGATGTCCATCAGCACCACGTCGGGCTGCAGCGCGCGCACCTGGTCCAGGGCCTGCTGGCCGTCCCCGGCCTCGCCGACCACGGCGAGATCGGGCTCGGCCTCCAAAATCATGCGGAAGCCGGTGCGCAACAGCGGCTGATCGTCCACCAGCAGAACGCGAATGGCCACGGGGTCCCCCTCACACCGTCTCGGCCGTTGCCGAGGTGTCCTCATTCTTCCCCACCACCGGCAGCGGGTACGGCGGGGGAGTGCCTCCGAAGGACGGGCACACCGCGCGGTGGTCGCACCAGTCGCACAGCCGTCCCGGGCGGGGCCGCCAGTCACCCGTCTCGGTCGCCAGCCGGATCGCGTCCCACAGCGCCTCCAGTCTGCGCGCCACCGTCCGCAGATCGGCCTCCGTCGGGTCGTACGTCAGCACGTCGCCGCTGCCCAGATAGACCAGCTGGAGCCGGCGCGGCACGGTGCCGCGCAGCTTCCACAGCACCAGCGCGTAGAACTTCATCTGGAACAGCGCCTCGTCCGCGTACTCCGGGCGCGGGGCCTTGCCCGTCTTGTAGTCCACCACCCGCAGATCGCCGGTGAGCGGCGCGACGTCCAGCCGGTCGACATAGCCCCGCAGGGTCAGCCCCGACTCCAGCTCGGTCTCCACGTAGAGCTCGCGCTCGGCGGGCTCCAGGCGCGTCGGGTCCTCCAGGGTGAACCACCGCTCCACCAGGGCGGCGGCGCTTTCCAGCCACGCCGCCAGCCGGGCACCGCCGCCGTCACCGCCCTGCCCGCCCTCGGCGTCCGCCGCGAACAGCCCGGCCAGCTCGGGCCGGGACGCCAGCAGCTTCTCCCACTCGCCCGGCAGCAGCGCCCGCGCCCGCTCGGCGGTGCGCTCGGCGGCCGGTACGTCGAACAGCCGTTCAAGCACCGCATGGACCACCGTGCCCCGGGTAGCCGCCTCGGAGGGCTTCTCCGGCAGCCGGTCGATCACCCGCAGCCGGTACAGCAGGGGACACCGCATGAAGTCCGAGGCGCGCGAGGGTGACAACGAGACCGGCGGCCGCGGCCCCGGTTCGCGCTGCACGGGAATGCTGTCTTCAGTGGTGCCCATGCCGCGACCTTACGGCGTACCACTGACATTGATACTCGTAGCGGGTTCCGGTGGTCGTGGCTCTGCCACTCACCGACAGCCGGTGTCGGCACCGTGCGACCGGGCAATACCATCGACGTCAGACGTGTCCGAACGAGGGGAACCAGTGAGCGAGAACGGGCAACCGCCGGCCGACGGCGACAACGGCAACGGCAAGCGCCCGGCAGGCGGTGGGATCCTGATGGGCCGCATCTTCGGCGTGCCCGTGTATGTCGCCCCCAGCTGGTTCCTCGTCGCCGCCCTCATCACCTGGGTCTTCGGCGGCCAGCTCGACCGCGTCCTGCCGGAGCTGGGCGGCGCCCGCTACCTCGTCTCGCTGTTCTTCGCGGTCGCCTTCTACGCCTCCGTCCTCGTCCACGAACTCGCCCACACGGTGGCGGCGCTCCGCTTCGACCTCCCCGTACGGCGTATCCAGCTCCAGTTCTTCGGCGGCGTCTCGGAGATCGAGAAGGAATCCGAGACGCCCGGCCGCGAGTTCGTCCTCGCCTTCGTCGGGCCGCTGCTCTCGCTGGTGCTGTCCGGGGTCTTCTACGTCGGCATGAAGTTCGTCGAGCCCGGCACCGTACCCGGAGTGCTGCTCGGCGGCCTGATGATCAGCAACCTGATCGTCGCCGCGTTCAACCTGCTGCCGGGCCTGCCGCTGGACGGCGGCCGGATGCTGCGCGCGGTGGTCTGGAAGCTCACCGGCAGGCCCATGACCGGTACCGTCGCCGCCGCCTGGACCGGCCGGGCGCTGGCCATCGCGGTGCTGGTCGGCCTGCCCCTGCTGTCGTACGCGGGCGGGGTCTCCGACGGCGGTGACGGCTCCACCGGCTTCGACTCCCTCACCGACGCCCTGCTCGCCGCGATCCTGGCCGCCATCATCTGGACCGGCGCCGGCAACAGCCTGCGCATGGCCCGGCTCCGCGAGCACCTGCCCGAGCTCCAGGCCCGCACCCTCACCCGGCGCGCCGTGCCCGTCGCCTCCGACACCCCGCTGTCCGAGGCCCTGCGCCGGGCCAACGAGGCGGGCGCCCGCGCCCTCGTGGTCGTCGACGGGCACGGCGACCCCACCGCCGTCGTCCGCGAGACCGCGATCGTCGGCGTCCCCGAACACCGCCGTCCCTGGGTGGCCGTCTCCGGCCTCGCGCAGGACATCAGGCCCGGCATGAAGGTTTCGGCGGAACTGGCCGGCGAGGACCTCCTGGACACCCTCCGGGCCACCCCCGCCACCGAGTACCTGGTCGTCGAGCCGACCGGCGAGATCTACGGGGTGCTCTCCACGGCCGACGTCGAGCGGGCCTTCCTGGCGGCCATGGCACGACCCCAGAGTTAGGGCCGGTAGGCTTACCGGCATGTCCGAACCGACCGGTGCCGCCCGTCGTCGCGGCCCCTTCCAGGTCGGGGACCAGGTCCAGCTCACCGACCCCAAGGGACGTCACTACACCTTCACGCTCGAAGCCGGGAAGAACTTCCACACCCACAAGGGTTCCTTCCCGCACGACGAGCTGATCGGTGCTCCCGAGGGCAGTGTTGTCCGCACCACGGGAAACGTCGCCTACCTCGCGCTGCGCCCCCTGCTCCCCGACTACGTCCTGTCCATGCCCCGCGGTGCCGCCGTGGTCTACCCCAAGGACGCCGGGCAGATCCTGTCGATGGCCGACATCTTCCCCGGCGCCCGCGTCGTGGAGGCGGGCGTCGGCTCCGGCTCGCTCAGCATGTTCCTGCTCCGCGCCGTCGGCGACCAGGGCATGCTGCACTCCTACGAGCGCCGTGCCGACTTCGCCGAGATCGCCACCGGCAACGTCGAGCGTTACTTCGGCGGCCCCCACCCCGCCTGGCAGCTCACCGTCGGTGACCTCCAGGACAACCTCAGCGACACCGACGTCGACCGCGTCATCCTGGACATGCTCGCCCCCTGGGAGTGCCTGGAGGCCGTCTCCAAGGCCCTGGTGCCCGGCGGTATCGTCTGCGCCTACGTGGCCACCACCACCCAGCTCGCCCGCACCGTCGAGGCGATCCGCGAACACGGCACCTTCAACGAGCCGTCCGCCTGGGAGACCATGGTCCGCACCTGGCACGTCGAGGGACTGGCGGTACGCCCCGACCACCGCATGATCGGCCACACCGGCTTCCTGCTCACCGCCCGGCGCCTCGCCGACGGCGTCGAGCCCCCGCTGCGACGCCGCCGGCCCGCGCCGGGCGCGTACGGCGAGGACTACACCGGTCCGGGCAGCGCCAGCCGGGGCGGTATGGCCAAGCAGACCGCGAAGGCGGAGCGGACCGCGAAGCCGGAGCAGCCCGAACAGCCGGAGCCCGAGCAGCTCGTCGAGCCCGAGCCGCTCGGGCAGCCCGAGCAGCTTGAGTCCGGGCAGCCGCAGCAGCCCGAGCCGGCCGCCCAGGCCGACGACAACAGCTGACCGGTACAGGTCCGACCGGCCCGCAACCCCCGGCCTCCGCCGCCCGATTCCCCGTCAGGGGCGGGCGGCGGAGCCGTTCCGGCGACACCGGGCCCCGGCCGTTCCGCGGCCCCGGCGGGTATGGCACCATGCTGGCCACACCAGCAACACGAACTCCACAGGAGACAGGCGCGTGCAGCCCTCCGCAGGCCCGGCCCCTTCCCACACCCGAGCCCGATCCGTGCACTGGATCGCCACGGCCGCCGTGGTCGCCGCCGTGATCGCGGCGGGCGCGCTCGTCCAGCCCGCCGGAGCCGCCCCGCGCTCCTCGCGCGGCTCCGCCGCCGGCGCGCCGCGGGCCAAGGCCGCCCACTACCCCCTGGACTGCGCGGGTGGCCCGGTGGACGTCGTGGACCAGGTCTCGGGCGATCTCGACCGGGACGGCCGCGCCGAGACGGTCGCCGTCGTCCGCTGCCAGTCCGGGACCGGCACCCCGCCCAGCGGGCTCTACGTCCTCTCCGCGAGCGGCGCGGGCAGCCGGACGCCCCGGATCACCGACACCCTCGTGAACCCGGGGGAACAGCGCTCCATCAAGGACCTCCGGATCTCCGACGGCACGGTCAAAGCCACCGTCCTCGGCTACTCCGGCGAGGACGTACCCCGATGCTGCCCGGATCAGCAGCGCTCCTACACCTGGGAATGGCGTTCGGGCACCTACTACGCGGTGCCGGGGCCTCTCGCCGGGAGTGTGTGACAGATCACACGGCCTCGGGACCGTGGACCTCCACGCTGTCCGAAACCCTGCGTACATGAATGCACTCGCCCGGACATTCCCGGGCTGAATCCACCACGTCGGTCAGCAGCGGCAGCGGCACGGGCGCGGTGGCCCCGGGTGCCTGGCGGAGCTCCGCGTCGTCGCCCTTCACATAGGCGAGACCGTCGATGTCCAGCTCGAAGATCTCGGGCGCGTACTGGACACAGATCCCGTCGCCGGTGCACAGGTCCTGGTCGATCCAGACTTCCAGCGCCTCGACTGCCGGCTCACTCACGGATACCTCGCCTGCCGTTCGTAGTCCGGTCAGAAACCGGGATGGAACCGCCCCTGACGGGCGTTGACCGAATCGACGATACAACCGCCCGCTTTCCGATGTTGCTGGGTGGGTATCTCCCTCGCGAGAGGACGTGCGCAAGGGTGAAGATCGGACACACCCCGACCGTCTTTGGTGATCTAGGGGTTTACACCCCTACCGGCACAGGTAGGGTCTGGAAACGTCCAGCTCCCCTTGGAGGAGGTGAGGACCGTGGCGGCCCACGACGACGACATCAACCGTGGCGGCCGACCGACCCGTGGTCAGGATGACCACACGGGCCAGGTCGCCTTTCTTGAGCAGGAGATCGCCGTCCTGCGACGTAAGCTCGCCGACTCTCCGCGTCACACGAGAGTTCTCGAAGAGCGGATCGTCGAGCTGCAGAGCAGCCTGTCAGGCGTGTCCGCTCAGAACGAGCGGCTGGCGAACACGCTCCGGGAGGCCCGCGACCAGATCGTGGCCCTCAAGGAAGAAGTGGACAGGCTTGCCCAGCCGCCTGCCGGCTTCGGTGTGTTCCTGCAGGTCAACGAGGACGGCACGGCCGACATCTTCACCGGCGGCCGCAAGCTGCGGGTGAACGTCAGCCCGTCCGTCGAGACGGAGGAACTCCGGCGCGGCCAGGAAGTCATGCTCAACGAGGCGCTCAACGTGGTGGAAGCCATGGCCTTCGAGAGCATCGGCGACATCGTCACCCTCAAGGAGGTCCTGGAGGACGGCGAACGAGCCCTGGTTGTCGGGCACACCGACGAGGAGCGGGTGGTACGGCTCGCCGAACCGCTGCTCGACGGCGCCCTGCGCGTCGGCGACGCCCTGCTGCTCGAACCGCGCTCCGGATACGTCTACGAGCGGGTGCCCAAGAGCGAGGTCGAGGACCTCGTCCTCGAAGAGGTCCCCGACATCGACTACCGCCAGATCGGCGGCCTCGGCAACCAGATCGAGCAGATCCGCGACGCGGTCGAACTGCCCTATCTGCACGCCGAGCTGTTCAAGGAGTACGAGCTGCGCCCGCCCAAGGGCGTCCTCCTCTACGGCCCTCCGGGCTGCGGCAAGACCCTTATCGCCAAGGCGGTCGCCAACTCCCTTGCCAAGAAGGTCGCCGAGGTCACCGGCCAGCCGCAGGGGAAGAGCTACTTCCTCAACATCAAGGGTCCCGAGCTGCTCAACAAGTACGTGGGCGAGACCGAGCGGCAGATCCGCCTGGTCTTCCAGCGGGCGAGGGAGAAGGCCAGCGAGGGCACCCCGGTCATCGTCTTCTTCGACGAGATGGAGTCCCTCTTCCGCACCCGCGGCTCCGGTGTCAGCTCGGACGTGGAGAACACCATCGTCCCGCAGCTGCTGGCGGAGATCGACGGTGTGGAGGGCCTGGAGAACGTCATCGTCATCGGCGCCTCCAACCGCGAGGACATGATCGACCCCGCGATCCTGCGGCCCGGCCGCCTGGACGTGAAGATCAAGATCGAGCGGCCGGACGCCGAGGCGGCCAAGGACATCTTCTCCAAGTACCTGGTCCCGACCCTCCCGCTGCACAGCGAGGACATGTCGGAGCACGGCGGGTCGAGCGCCGGCACCGTCGACGCCATGATCCAGGCCGTGGTCGAGCGGATGTACACCGAGACCGAGGAGAACCGCTTCCTGGAGGTCACCTACGCCAACGGTGACAAGGAGGTCCTGTACTTCAAGGACTTCAACTCCGGCGCCATGATCCAGAACATCGTGGACCGGGCCAAGAAGATGGCGATCAAGGACTGGCTGGACCACAAACAGCGCGGACTCCGCGTCTCCCACCTGCTCGCCGCCTGCGTGGACGAGTTCAAGGAGAACGAGGACCTGCCCAACACCACCAACCCGGACGACTGGGCCCGCATCTCCGGCAAGAAGGGCGAGCGGATCGTGTTCATCCGCACGCTCGTCACCGGCAAGCAGGGCGCCGACACCGGTCGCTCCATCGACACCGTCGCCAACACCGGCCAGTACCTGTAGCGCGATCACCCTCCGGCTGCGGTTGCCCACGCAGGGGCACCCGCAGCCGGAGTGTTTCGCCCCGAAACACCCCCGAAGCACCCGAAGAAAGCGCGAAATGATCTCCCCAGCACCGTCCTCGCGTTCTAGGCTCGTCGGTACCGCACCAGGAGCCGCACTGGGGCCATATGCGAAGCGGTACTTGAGCGTCCGGCCCAGCACGGGCCGGAGCCGGGCAAGGAGGGCCGCATGACCGTACGGCGAGTAATGGGAATCGAGACGGAGTACGGGATCTCCGTTCCCGGTCACCCGAACGCCAATGCCATGCTCACCTCGTCCCAGATCGTCAACGCCTACGCGGCGGCGATGCACCGGGCGCGCCGCGCCCGCTGGGACTTCGAGGAGGAGAACCCGCTGCGGGACGCCCGCGGCTTCGACCTGGCACGGGACTCGGCCGACTCCAGCCAGCTCACCGACGAGGACATCGGCCTGGCCAACGTCATCCTCACCAACGGTGCCCGTCTGTACGTCGACCACGCCCACCCCGAGTACTCCTCGCCCGAGATCACCAACCCCCGCGACGCCGTCCTGTGGGACAAGGCCGGCGAGCGCATCATGGCCGAGGCCGCCGAACGCGCTGCCCAGCTGCCCGGTGCCCAGCCCATCCATCTGTACAAGAACAACACCGACAACAAGGGCGCGTCCTACGGCACCCACGAGAACTACCTGATGAAGCGGGAGACCCCCTTCTCGGACATCGTGCGGCACCTGACGCCCTTCTTCGTCTCCCGCCAGGTCGTCACCGGCGCCGGACGGGTGGGAATCGGCCAGGACGGTCACGAGAACGGCTTCCAGATCAGCCAGCGCGCGGACTACTTCGAGGTCGAGGTCGGCCTGGAGACCACGCTCAAGCGGCCGATCATCAACACCCGCGACGAACCGCACGCCGACGCCGAGAAGTACCGCCGGCTCCATGTGATCATCGGCGACGCGAACCTGTCGGAGATCTCCACCTACCTCAAGCTCGGCACGACCGCCCTGGTGCTGTCCATGATCGAGGACAGCTTCATCAACGTCGACCTGGCCGTCGACCAGCCGGTACGGACGCTGCACCAGGTCAGCCACGACCCGACCCTGCGGCGGCTGGTCACGCTGCGCAGCGGCCGGACGCTGACCGCGGTGCAGTTGCAGATGGAGTACTGCGAGCTGGCCCGCAAGTATGTCGAGGACCGCTTCGGCACCGACGCCGACGACCAGACCAAGGACGTCCTGGCACGGTGGGAGGACGTTCTCAACCGCCTCGAAAGCGACCCCATGAGCCTGTCCGGCGAGCTGGACTGGATCGCCAAACGCGAGCTCATGGAGGGCTACCGCCGCCGCGACAACCTCGGCTGGGACGCGGCCCGCCTCCATCTGGTGGACCTCCAGTACGCGGACGTCCGCCCCGACAAGGGCCTCTACAACCGCCTCGTCGCCCGGGGCCGCATCCAGCGCCTGCTGGACGAGGAGGACGTCACCCGGGCCCGTACCAAGCCCCCGGAGGACACCCGCGCCTACTTCCGGGGCCGGTGTCTGGAACAGTACGCCGACGACGTCGCCGCCGCCTCCTGGGACTCCGTGATCTTCGACCTGCCGGGGCGCGACTCCCTCCAGCGGGTGCCGACCCTGGAGCCGCTGCGCGGTACCCGTAACCACGTCAAGGAACTCCTCGACCGCTGCCGCACGGCGGAGGAGCTGGTACGGATCTTGTCCGGGGGCTGAGAAGCGGCTGAAATGCCTCAGAACCGGGAATCATCTGAGTGGCTCCCGTAGGTTGGAGCAACCGAAGGCCGATGTCAGACCCTGCGAGTAGGGTCTGATCTTGTAGGACATGACACCGGAGCGGGGTGAGGTACATGGCTACCAAGGACACCGACGGCGGGCAGCAGAAGGCCACGCGTTCGACCGAGGAGGTCGAGGAGACCGCGCAGGACGCGCAGGCCGCCTCCGATCTCAAGGAGCGGCAGGAGAAGCTGTCGGACGACGTGGACGACGTGCTGGACGAGATCGATGACGTGCTCGAGTCCAATGCCGAGGACTTCGTCCGGTCCTTCGTGCAAAAGGGCGGAGAGTAGTACGAATTCTCCGGCCGGCGGTTCGGCTTACTGCCGTAAGCCGTGCTCCGGCCAGCGGAATGCCGAGCCGGCCGGCAGGCGGGCAGAGCGGGAGGCGCGCGAAACGCGACCCTCCCGCTCTGCCCGCGGCGCGGTCCCCGAAGGCTTTCGGCGGCGCCCTGACCGTGATCGGGTTCTGCCTGCCCAACTCCCGGCCCGCAGCAGGTGGATCACGATCACACGACGGGTAGGGTGCGATCAGTTCTCTGCTTCAACTGCGACGGCGGTCCGGGGCAGTTCAAGGTCAACCCAGAGCTGCTGCGCCGTGCAGCGGATTACGTGGAAGGAAACGCGTGGAAGCCAACACTCGTAGCACCGGGCGTCTGCCGGCCGCCTTCCTGACGCCCGGCTCGTCCTCGTTCATGGACTTCCTGGGCGCGCAGTCGCCCGACCTGCTGCCGGGCAACCGCCCGCTGCCGGCCGGGCTCGGCGCGGTGGAGCTGCCGCACGGGACGACCATCGTGGCGGCGACCTTCGCCGGCGGGGTCGTGCTCGCCGGTGACCGCCGGGCCACCATGGGCAATGTCATCGCGCAGCGGGACATCGAGAAGGTCTTCCCGGCCGACGAGTACTCGGCGGTGGGCATCGCCGGGACCGCCGGCCTGGCCGTGGAGATGGTGAAGCTGTTCCAGCTGGAGCTGGAGCACTACGAGAAGATCGAGGGCGCGGTGCTCTCCCTGGAGGGCAAGGCGAACCGCCTGTCGACCATGATCCGCAGCAACCTCGGGATGGCCCTGCAGGGCCTGGCCGTCGTGCCGCTGTTCGCGGGGTACGACACCGACCGCGAGAGGGGCCGGATCTTCTCCTACGACGTGACGGGCGGGCGTTCGGAGGAGCTGGGCTTCGCCGCCACCGGCTCGGGCTCGGTGTTCGCGCGCGGAGCGCTGAAGAAGCTGTACCGCAAGGAGCTGACGGAGGACCAGGCGACCACGCTGGTCGTCCAGGCGCTGTACGACGCGGCGGACGACGACTCGGCGACCGGCGGCCCGGACGTGGCGCGCCGGATCTTCCCGATCGTCACCGTCATCACCGAGGACGGCTTCCGGAAGCTGACGGAGTCCGAGTCCTCCGAGATCGCCCGTTCCATCATCGAGCGGCGGCTGGAGCAGCCGGACGGCCCGCGGGCCGAGCTGCTCTGAGCACTCCGGGAACTCCGAGCACTCCGAGCATCTGAGCGCAGATGTATTCGCCATTGACAGAAAGGGACGGATAGCCGGTGTCGACGCCGTTCTATGTCTCACCCCAGCAGGCCATGGCGGACCGTGCCGAGTACGCCCGCAAGGGCATCGCGCGCGGCCGCAGTGTCGTCGTTCTGCAGTACACCGACGGCATCGTCTTCGTCGCCGAGAACCCGTCCCGCGCCCTGCACAAGGTCAGCGAGATCTACGACCGGATCGCCTTCGCGGCGGTGGGCAAGTACAACGAGTTCGAGAACCTCCGCATCGGCGGCGTCCGTTACGCCGATCTGCGGGGCTACACCTACGACCGTGACGACGTCACGGCGCGCGGTCTGGCCAATGTCTACGCCCAGACGCTGGGCACGATCTTCTCCAGTGTGGGCGAGAAGCCCTACGAGGTGGAGCTGATCGTCGCCGAGGTCGGTCCGGCCCCGGAGGACGACCAGATCTACCGGCTGCCGCACGACGGCTCGATCGTGGACGAGCACGGCGCGGTGGCGGTCGGCGGCAACTCCGACCAGATCGGCAGCTATCTGGACCAGCGGCACCGTGACGGCATGTCACTGGCCGAGGCGCTGAAGCTGGCCGTGGAGTCGCTGGGCCGGGACACCAACGGCACGGACCGTCAGCTGACGGCCGAGCAGCTGGAGGTCGCGGTGCTGGACCGGACGCGGCCGCAGCAGCGGAAGTTCAAGCGGATCCTGGGCCGTCAGCTGAGCCGGCTGCTGGAGGCCGAGGACGCTTCGGCGACGAAGACGGACGAGCCGTCGGACGAGGCCGAGGAGTAGCCGCACCAGAAGGAGCGGGCAGCGTTCCCGGCGGTCCTGGAGCCGGGCCGGCGCCCCGGCGGCCCTACGGCTGCCGGGGCGCCGCCGTGGAGCCGCGTACCACCAGCCGCACCGGCAGATCGGTGCTGGTGACGGGGCGGCTCTCCAGGGCGTCCAGGAGCGCGGTCATGCCGCCGGCACCGACCTCCTCGGCGGGCAGCCGCACGGTGGTGAGTTCGGGCTCGACGGCGGTGGCCAGGGCGAAGTCGTCATAGCCGGTGACCGACATGTCGTCCGGCACCCGCACCCCCCGCCGGCGCAGGGCCTTGCAGGCGCCGACGGCCAGGATGTCGTCGTCGCAGACCAGAGCGGTGGGCCGGGGACCTGGGCGGTCCAGCAGGCGTTCCGTGGCGTGCCGGGCGTCCTCGAAGGTCAGCGGCGAGAGCTCGGTGGCCGGGGTGGTGCCCAGGGTGTCGTGGAGCGCCCGGGCGCGGACCCGGAAGGTCCAGCTGTCGATGCCGGCGGCCAGATGGGCGATCCGGTCGGGCCGGTGGCCGAGGCCGAGCAGATGCCGGGCGGTCTGCCGCATGCCGTCGGCGATGGCGAGGTTGACGGTGGCGGCCGGGCCGGGCTCGCGGGGATCGGCGTCGAGCATCACCAGCGGCAGTCCGCCGTCCCCGATGGCGGCGAGGGCGTCGGCCGCCATGGAGGAGGCGATGACGCCGTCCAGGGCGGCCTGCGCGGAACCGAAGGGGTCCCGGGCCGGGCCGACGCCCTCGGGGGAGGGGTAGAGGACCACGCCGAAGCCGTGCTGCGCGGCCACCCGGGCGGCGCCGGTGTAGACCCGGGCGAAGTACTCGTTGGTGATCGTGGGCACGACCAGCAGGGCGGTGCGGGTGCGGCCGAGACGCAGGTTGCGGGCGGCGAGGTTGGGCCGGTAGCCCAGCTCCCCGGCGGCGGCGCGGACGGCCTCCGCGGTGCGCTCGGAGACCCGGCCGCGCCATTTGTCACCCAGCACCAGCGACACCGTGGCCTGTGAGACACCCGCCGCGCGGGCCACGTCCTTGCTGGTCGGCCGGGCCGGGGGCGCGGGACTGCCCGTGCGCGTCACGTCGGTGCCGGTCCTCTCGTCCTGGCGGCGGCGTCCATGGGGTGGACCCGCGCTGTGTGCCATGCTACGTATAGACCAGCACGTTATACGTAACACCACGCAGTGGACGCAAGGAAACACGCGGGGGACGAGCAGCCGGGACCTCCCGGGGAAGCGGAGCAGCGATGGCGGCCGGATACCTGGACCTGCTGCGCACCCGGCACGCCGTACGGCTGCTCACCGGCACCCTGACCGGCCGGCTGCCCAACGCCACCGCCGCCCTCGGCATCGTGCTGCTCACCCGCTCCCAGGGCGGCGACTTCACCCTCGCCGGCATCCTGTCCGCCGTCTACGGCATCGCCAACGCCGTCGGCCAGCCGCTGCTGGGCCGGGCCGTCGACCGCTGGGGCCAGCCCCGCGTCATGCTCCCGGCCGCACTGCTCTCGGCGGCGGGCATGACGCTGTTCGCCCTCACCGGCCCCGACCCCCTCCCGCTCGCCTACGCCGCCATGGTCATCGCCGGGTTCTTCACGCCTCCGCTGGAGGGCGGACTGCGGGCGCTGTGGCCGGGCGTGCTCAAGCGGGCCGACCGCGTCCACACCGCCTACGCGCTGGACGCCGCCGCCCAGGAGGTGATGTTCGCCGTCGGCCCGCTGCTGGTGACCCTGCTGGTGGCCGCGTTCTCCGAGACGGCGGCCCTGCTGTGGATCGCCGCGGTCGGTGTCGCGGGTGCCCTGTCGGTGGTGGTCTCGCAGCCCTCCCGGGCCTGGCGGGCGGCGCCGCGCGCGGCGGACTGGCTGGGGCCGCTGCGGGCCCCCGGGCTGGTCGCGCTGATCGGCTCGTTGTTCTTCGTCGGCGTCGCGCTGGGCTCGATCGCGGTGGCCTCGGTCGCGTACGCCGACAGCCACGGCGGCGGCATGGTCTCCAGCTACCTGCTCTCCGCGATCGGCTTCGGCGCGCTGGTGGGCGGACTGGTCTACGGGGCCCGGCAGTGGCCCGGCGTGCCCGAGCGCCGGCTGCGGCTGCTGGTGGCGGGCCTGGCGGCCTGCTACCTGCCGCTGGCCCTGGTGCCCGGTGTCCCGTCGATGACCGCGCTGGCCGGGCTGGCCGGGCTGTTCCTGGCACCCGTACTGGCCTGCGCGTTCGTGGTCGTGGACCGGCACGCCCCGGCGGGCACCGTCACCGAGGCCTTCTCGTGGATCGTCACCGCCTTCGGTGTCGGCGCGGCCCTGGGCACCGCCGGCGCGGGTCCGGCCGCGCAGTACGGGGGCGCCACCGCCGCCTTCGCCGTCGCGGGGGCCGGTGGCCTGGTGGCGCTGGCGGTACTGCTCGCGTGTGGCCGGTTCCTTACCTGTTCAAACCCGGCCGGCCGGACCGAAAAAGATCGAATCGCCGTGGCCGAACCCGGTTTCAGCTCCACGCATCAGGCGTAATGTTCAGTCATGGACCGCCGCATTTTCGGGCTGGAGAACGAGTACGGCGTCACATGTACGTTTCGAGGACAGCGGCGTCTGTCCCCGGACGAGGTGGCGCGGTACCTCTTCCGCCGTGTCGTGTCATGGGGTCGTAGCAGCAATGTCTTTCTCCGCAACGGCGCCCGCCTCTACCTCGATGTCGGCTCGCACCCGGAGTACGCCACTCCCGAGTGCGACAACGTGACGGAGCTGGTCACCCACGACAAAGCGGGCGAGCGCATCCTCGAAGGCCTCCTCGTCGACGCCGAACGGCGCCTGCACGAGGAGGGGATCGCGGGTGACGTCTACCTCTTCAAGAACAACACCGACTCCGCCGGGAACTCCTACGGCTGTCATGAGAACTACCTGGTGGCCCGCCACGGGGAGTTCTCCCGGCTCGCGGACATCCTGATCCCCTTCCTGGTCACCCGGCAGCTGCTGTGCGGCGCCGGCAAGGTGCTGCAGACCCCCAGAGGCGCGGTCTACTGCGTCAGCCAGCGGGCCGAGCACATCTGGGAGGGCGTCAGCTCCGCGACCACCCGCTCCCGCCCGATCATCAACACGCGCGACGAGCCGCACGCCGACGCCGAGCGCTACCGGCGCCTGCACGTCATCGTCGGCGACTCCAACATGTCCGAGACGACCATGCTGCTCAAGGTCGGCGCCACCGACCTGGTGCTGCGCATGATCGAGGCGGGCACCGTCATGCGCGACCTCACCCTGGAGAACCCGATCCGGGCCATCCGCGAGGTCAGCCACGACATCACCGGCCACCGCAAGGTGCGTCTGGCCTCCGGCCGCGAGGCCTCCGCGCTGGAGATCCAGGAGGAGTACTACTCCAAGGCGGTGGACTTCTGCGAGCGCCGCGGCATCCGGAACGGCGTCATCGAGCAGGTCCTCGAACTGTGGGGACGCACCCTGGAGTCCATCGGCAGCGGCGATCTCGACAAGATCGGCACCGAGATCGACTGGGTGATGAAGTATCAGCTGATCGAGCGGTACCGGGCCCGCGACAACCTCACCATGTCCCACCCGCGCATCGCGCAGATAGACCTCGCCTATCACGACATCCACCGTCGGCGCGGCCTGTACTACCTGCTGGAGAAGCGCGGAAAGGCCAAGCGGATCTGCAACGACCTCAAGATCTTCGAGGCCAAGTCGGTGCCCCCGCAGACCACCCGGGCCCGGCTGCGCGGCGACTTCATCCGCCGCGCGCAGGAGCAGCGCAGGGACTTCACCGTCGACTGGGTGCACCTCAAGCTCAACGACCAGGCGCAGCGCACCGTGCTCTGCAAGGACCCCTTCCGATCGGTCGACGACCGGGTGGAGAAGCTGATCGCCGGAATGTGACAGGTGGCGTCAATGCGACGCGGGGCCCCGTACGTTACTCGTACGGGGCCCCACGCACGTCGTAGAGTGGCGGCCCTGACCGTCCGTAACGAACCACCGATGAGCTGAGGCATCCACCGTGCGCCGACGACTAGCCGCCCTCCTGATCGTGCCCGCCCTGCTGCTGACGGCGGCCTGCGGCGGTGGCGACGACAAATCCTCCTCCGCCGGAAGCGGAGTGCCCGAGATCACCGCCGGTGCGAAGTTCGGCGCGAAGCCGACCGTCGCCAAGGGCACGGGGACCGCGCCGACCAAGCTGGTCACCAGGACCGTGATCCAGGGCACGGGCGCGACGGTGAAGAAGGGCGACTTCATCCAGGCCAACTACCTGGGCCAGATCTTCAAGTCGGCGAAGGTCTTCGACAACAGCTACGACCAGAAGAAGTCCATCACCACCGCCATCGGCACCAACGCCGTCATCAAGGGCTGGGACAAGGGCCTGGTGGGGCAGAAGGTCGGCAGCCGCGTCGAGATGGTGATCCCGCCGTCCCTGGGCTACGGCAGCCAGGCGGTCAGCACCACCATCCCGGCCAACTCCACCCTGGTCTTCGTCGTGGACATCGTCTCCACCACCACCGTGCCCAAGACCGCCAAGGGCGCCGTCGTCAAGCAGACCGACGCGGCCCTGCCCAAGGTCGGCACCAACACCGACGGCAAGGCCCCCTCCATCACCGTCCCGTCCTCCAAGACCCCGCCCACGAAGCTGGTGTCGAACTACGTCCTGGAGAGTGACGGCAAGGCGGTCAAGAGCACCGACACGGTGGTCGTCCAGTACAAGGGCGTGCTGTGGAAGACCGGCAAGCAGTTCGACAGCAGCTGGGACCGCTCGCCCACCTCCTTCACCCTCAACCAGGTCATCAAGGGCTGGACGCAGGGCCTGACCGGCAAGAAGGTCGGCAGCCGTCTGCTGCTGGTGATCCCGCCGTCGCTGGGCTACGGCTCCACCGCGCAGAGCAGCATCCCGGCCAACTCCACGCTGGTCTTCTCGGTCGACATCCTCGCCGTCCTGTAGCGAGCCGCCCGGCCCGGAGCTGCAAGAATGACCAGGTTGACCGCAATTCAACGAGGAGCAAGCACGTGAGCATCGAAAAGCCCGAGATCGACTTCCCCGGTGGCAACCCCCCGGCGGAGCTGGAGATCAAGGACATCTGGGAGGGTGACGGCCCGGAGGCCAAGTCCGGCCACAACGTCACCGTCCACTACGTGGGTGTCTCGTTCAGCACCGGCGAGGAGTTCGACGCCAGCTGGAACCGCAACTCGCCCTTCACCTTCCCCCTCGGTGGCGGCCGCGTCATCAAGGGCTGGGACAAGGGCGTGCAGGGCATGAAGGTCGGCGGGCGCCGCCAGCTGACCATCCCCGCGCACCTCGCCTACGGCAACCAGAGCCCCACCCCGGCCATCAAGCCGGGCGAGACCCTGATCTTCGTCGTGGACCTGCTCTCCGTCTGACGGACGTCGCGGCCAAGTAGCCCCGGGAGCCCCTGCCCAGCAGGGGCTCCCGGCATTTCCCCCGGCGGTTTTGCCGCGCAGCGTCGTCGCGGTACGGTCTCGATCGGGAGCTGCTGCAATCGCCCGGGCGGGGGCGGACCGGCGCGGCTTCATCACGTGATTCCAGGACAAGGACGGTTGCGCGAGTGGCCATTGCCAAGGCCGAGCGGCTGATGAACCTGGCGCTGTGCCTGATGAACACCCGGCGCCCGGTCAGCAAGCGCGAGTTGCGCACCTCCATCGAGGCCTACCACGAGGGCTCGGACGACGCCTTCAACCGGATGTTCGAGCGGGACAAGGACGATCTGCGCGAGCTCGGCATGGTCATCGACACCATCGAGAGCCTGGACGGCGAGATCGGCTACCTCGCCCGCCGCGACCGCAACCGCCTCCCGGAGATCGCCCTCGACGCCGAGGAGGCCGCCGCGCTCAGCCTGGCCGCCAAGGTCTGGCAGCAGGCCCGCTTCGCCGAGGCCGCCAGCGGCGCCCTGCAGAAACTGCGCGCCGCCGGAGTCCCCTTCGACGACGGCACGGACGACCTGCCCGGCGGTGCGGCCACCGGCCTGAGCGCCCTGGAACCCCGTATCCCGGCCCCGGAGCCCGCCTTCGAGCCGCTGATGACCGCCGCCCGCGAACGCCGGGCCGTGGCCTTCGACTACCGCAAGGCCAACGCCGCGCGGCCCGAGCCCCGGCAGGTCGAGCCCTGGGCCCTGGAGTGCTGGCGCGGCCACTGGTACGTGGCCGGCTGGGACCGCGACCGCGGCGCCGTCCGGGTCTTCCGGCTCTCCCGCATCACCGGCCGGGTGCGGGTCCGCGGCGGAGGCTTCACCGCGCCCGTCCCCGACCATGTCGACGTACGAGCCGCCGTCGCCGGCTGGGCGGGCGAGGGCGACACCGGCAGCACCGCCCGCATCCGGCTGCGCCGCGACTCCGGCTACCCGCTGCGCGCCCGGGCGGTGGAGACCGTGCCCGTCGACGCGCACTGGGACGAGCTGGAGATCCCGTACGGCCACGGGCTGGACGCCTGGCTGGTGGAGTTCGGGCCCGATGTGGTGGTTCTGGAACCGGCCGAGCTGCGGGCCGACGTCATCGACCGGCTGCGCGCCGTCGCCAAGGGCTGAGGGGTCACGTACAGATGGCCAACGCGATCGACCAGACCCGCCGGATGCTGTCCCTGGTGACGTATCTGCGCGAACGACCCGGGGCCCGCGTCAGCGACGTCGCCCGGGCCTTCGGGGTCACCGAGGCCGAGCTGATCGGCGACCTGAACGTGCTGCCGCTGTGCGGCACCAGCTTCCGGGGCGGTGACCTGCTCGACATCGACACCGACGGCGAGCGGATCTGGTGGCACAACGAGGGCGCCCTCGGCGAGGCCTCGCAGCCGCTGCGGCTGGCCTCCGACGAGGCCACCGCGCTGCTGGTGGCCGCCCGCGCGGTCGCCAACCTCCCCGGGCTGCGCGACAGCGACCGGCAGGCGCTGCTGCGCGCCACCGCCAAGGTGGAGACGGCGGCCGGCGAGGCGGCCGGGGCCAGCAGCGGACTGTCGGTGACCTTCGAGTCCGAGGGCAGCGTGTTCGCCGACGTCGACCGGGCCATCACCGAGGGCCGCCGGCTGTGGATCCGCTACTACTCGCCCTCGCGGGACGCGCTCACCGAACGCGAGGTCGACCCCATCCGGCTGTTCGCCGTGGGCCACACCTACTTCGAGGGCTGGTGCTACCTGTCGGAGGACCGGCGCACCTTCCGGCTCGACCGGGTCGCCGAGATCAGGCTCCTTGACATCGCCTCGGACCCGCCCCGCTTCGAGCCCCGGGACCTGGACCGGGGCCTGGTCCAGCCGGCCGGCGACGACCCGGAGGTCGTGGTCGAGGTCGGCCCCGGTGGCCGCTGGGTCGCCGAGTACTACCCGCACGACACCGCCGAGGAACTTCCCGACGGCGCCCTGCGGGTCACGCTGCGCACCCCCGACCCGGGCTCGCTGCGCAGGCTCGCCCTCCGGCTGGGCCGGGACGGCCGGATCGTCTCCCCACGGGACCTCGCGGACAGCGCCCGGCGGGCCGCCGCGGAGGCCCTGGCGGCGTACGGCGAGTAGAAGGAGAATGCGGTGATGGTGCCGAGCGTCGTGTTCAAGGCCGCCTGCCCCGACTGCCGGGCCCGTTTCGAGCTGACCGCGAGCGCCCTGCGGCTGGCCATAGGGGGCAGCCACAAAACCACCTTCTACTCCTTCATCTGCCCCGAGTGCGACATGGTCGTACGCAGACCGGCGGGCGAGCGCATAGTCGAACTCCTCACCGGCAGCGGCGTCAGCACCATGCGTCTGCACATCGGCTGACCCGCGGACGCATAGGATCTCCTGCCATGTGGTGGCTCTATCTCTACGTCGGCCTGGCGACCGCCGGCATTCTCGTCCTGGGCGTCCTGGGAATCCGGGTCTTCGCCGAGGTCCGGAATCTGGCCGGTCAGCTCGGCCGCAGCACCGAAGAACTCGCACGAGTCTCACAGGATCTGCGGCGTGCCGCGGAGCCGCTGGTCAGGCGGGCAGGGGAGACCGCCAGGCGCTGAGCGGATACCTGGTATCACCGCTCGGGAAAGCGCTGACACCTCGGCCCCTCGTTCTTCACATGATCGGGAGGTACGCTGGCGAAGCAGCCCCGGACGAGAGCGGCGGGGGCGGCAACCACGTGGATGCCGGGGGATTGCCAGACGTTTACCCCCGCAGGTTACGATCGCTGACAGTACGAGGGCCGGACATCCGTTTGGCCGTCGGCAGACATGGACCCACGCCGCCTCGGTGAGAAGGTATTCGCTTATGTTCGGCAAGCTCGGCGCCCCTGAGATCATCCTCATCCTTGTCGTCGTCCTGCTGCTGTTCGGGGCGAAGCGGCTCCCGGACATGGCACGCGGCCTCGGCAAGTCCATGCGCATCCTCAAGAGCGAGGCCAAGGCGATGAAGAGCGACGACGCGCCGGCCCCGGCCGGCCCGCCCGCCGACGACGCCACCGCGCAGCAGCAGGCCGCGCCCAAGACCATCCAGGCCGCCCCCGGCGATGTGACCAGCGCCCGTCCGGTCAGCGAGCCCCAGCAGCACACCACCACCCAGAGCTGACCCGGCGTTCCGCCCCAGGCCACGACGACAGGGACACCAAGCCGACGGCGACGACGGCTGCCGCACGAGATGAGGACGTGGGTTGCTCAAGTCTGCCCGCCAGCAGGAGAAGGACCCCGAGGGGCGCATGTCCCTCGCGGAGCACCTGCGTGAGCTGCGCAACCGGCTTTTCAAGTCGGTCCTGGCCATCGGCGTGGTCACCGTCGTCGCGGCCCTGTACTACAACCAGCTGATCGCCTTCCTGGTCGATCCGGTGCTGAAGTCGATCGGCTGCAGCGCGTCGCTGAACGACATCGTCCAGCAGACGGCGTCGGACAAGCACTGCGCGCACATCACCATGAACGGCCTGCTGACGCCGTTCACGCTGGCACTCAAGGTCTCCCTCATGGCCGGTGTCGTGCTGGCCACCCCGATCTGGCTCTACCAGCTCTGGGCCTTCCTCGCGCCCGGCCTGCACAGGGCCGAGAAGAAGTACGCGATCGGCTTCGTCGGGGCGGGCTTCCCGCTCTTCCTGGCCGGCGCCTTCTTCGCGTACAAGATCCTGCCGACCACGGCGTCGGTGCTGATCGGCTTCACGCCCGCCAACGTCGACAACCTGCTGCCGCTGGACGACTACCTCGACCTCGTCACGCGCATGGTCGTGGTCTTCGGCCTCTCCTTCGAGCTGCCGCTGCTGCTGGTGCTGCTCAACTTCGCCGGGATCCTCAGCGGCAAGAAGATGGCCGGCTGGTGGCGCGGCATGATCATGGGCATCACCGTCTTCGCCGCCATCGCCACGCCGAGCACCGACCCGCTCAGCATGCTGGCCCTGGCGGGCCCGATCTGGGTGCTGTACTTCGTCGCCGTCGGTGTCTCCCTGCTCAACGACCGGCGCCGCCGCCGGGCCAACCCCGACGCGGACCTGGACGACGACGAGGCCTCCGATCTGGACCTGACCCCGGAGTCGGTCGGCGCCTCCCTGCCCGAGCAGGCCAGCAGGCGTGAGGAGCTCGAAGCCGGCGACGGCTTCGACGACGCGACCTGACCGGGACCTGACCGGGACCTGGCCGCGTCCTGAGCGCGAGCAGGTCGCGACCCGGGCATGACCTGGCCCCTCCGGACATCCGAACAGAAAAGATCACGTCGGCTGTCAGTGCCTGCCGGTACTCTCGTTTTCAAGATGAGTGACGAGATGTCCCCCGCAGAGCGCTATGCCGCCGCCAAGCTCCGGGCTGCCGACCAGGCCACCGCCCTCGCTCCCTTCCGGGAGCTGTACGACTTCGAGTTGGACCCCTTCCAGATCGAGGCCTGCCAGGCACTGGAAGCCGGGAAGGGCGTGCTGGTCGCCGCCCCGACCGGATCCGGCAAGACCATCGTCGGCGAGTTCGCCGTCCATCTGGCCCTGTCCAGGGGCCGCAAGTGCTTCTACACCACGCCCATCAAGGCGCTGTCCAACCAGAAGTTCACCGACCTGGTGAAACGCTACGGCGCGGAGAAGGTCGGCCTCCTCACCGGCGACAACAGCGTCAACGGCGACGCCCCGATCGTCGTCATGACCACCGAGGTCCTGCGCAACATGCTGTACGCGGGATCACAGGCCCTCGACGGTCTCGGCCATGTGGTGATGGACGAGGTGCACTACCTCTCCGACCGCTTCCGGGGCGCGGTGTGGGAGGAGGTCATCATCCACCTCCCGCAGTCCGTCACGCTGGTGTCCCTGTCCGCGACGGTCTCCAACGCCGAGGAGTTCGGCGACTGGCTGGACACGGTGCGCGGCGACACCGAGGTCATCGTCTCCGAGCACCGCCCCGTCCCGCTGTGGCAGCACGTGCTGGCCGGCCGCCGGATGTACGACCTGTACGAGGAGAAGCGCGACGGCGCCGGCCCCTCCGAGCGGATCCGCCGCGAGGTCAACCCCGAGCTGGTCCGGCTGGCCCGGACGGAGAGCCAGGGGAACTTCGGCCGGGGGCGCGGCAAGGTCCGCGAGGCCGACCGGGAGCGGGAACGACGGCAGCGCAGCCGGGTGTGGACACCCAGCCGGGCCGAGGTCATCGAGCGGCTGGACTCCGAGGGACTGCTGCCCGCCATCACCTTCATCTTCAGCCGGGCCGGCTGCCAGTCCGCCGTCCAGCAGTGTCTGGCGGTGGGCCTGCGGCTCAACAACGAGGAGGCCCGGGCGAAGGTCCGGGCCATCGTCGAGGAGCGGACCAAGTCCATCCCCGACGAGGACCTGCACGTCCTGGGGTACTTCGAATGGCTGGAGGGCCTGGAGCGGGGCATCGCCGCGCACCACGCCGGCATGCTGCCGACCTTCAAGGAGGTCGTGGAGGAGCTGTTCGTCCGCGGCCTGGTCAAGGCGGTCTTCGCCACCGAGACCCTGGCACTCGGCATCAACATGCCCGCCCGGTCGGTGGTCATGGAGAAGCTCGTCAAGTGGAACGGCGAGACCCATGCCGACATCACCCCGGGTGAGTTCACCCAGCTCACCGGGCGGGCCGGGCGGCGCGGTATCGACGTGGAGGGCCACGCCGTCGTGCTGTGGCAGCGCGGCTTCGACCCGGCCGCGCTCGCGGGCCTGGCCGGCACGCGCACGTATCCGCTGCGCTCCTCCTTCAAGCCCTCGTACAACATGGCGGTCAACCTGGTCGGGCAGTTCGGGCGGCACCGCTCGCGGGAGCTGCTGGAGACCTCGTTCGCCCAGTTCCAGGCCGACCGCTCGGTGGTCGGCATCTCGCGGCAGGTGCAGCGCAACGAGGAGGGACTGGACGGCTACAAGGAGTCCATGACCTGCCACCTCGGCGACTTCGACGCCTATATGAGCCTGCGCAGGCAGCTCAAGGACCGCGAGGCCGAACTCTCCCGGGAGGGCACCACCCAGCGCAGGGCCGCCGCCGCGGGCGCCCTGGAGAAGCTCAAGCCGGGCGACATCATCCAGGTCCCGGCGGGCAGGTTCGCCGGCCTGGCCCTGGTGCTCGACCCGGGCGTACCGGCCGGCCGCAGCACCGGCCAGCACCCCCGGCACGACCAGATCCAGGCCTACGACGGGCCGCGCCCGCTCGTGCTCACCGCCGAACGGCAGGTCAAGCGGCTGGCGCCGATCGACTTCCCGGTGCCGGTCGAGGCCCTGGACCGGATGCGCATCCCCAAGACCTTCAACCCGCGCAGCCCGCAGTCCCGGCGCGACCTCGCCTCCGCCATGCGCTCCAAGGTGGGCCCGGCCGGGATCGCCGGCCCGCCCCGGCACCGCAAGGAGCGGGCGGCCGCCGCCGACGACCGTGAGATCGCCCGGCTGCGCGCCGACATCCGGGCCCACCCCTGTCACGGCTGCGACGACCGCGAGGACCACGCCCGCTGGGCCGAGCGCTACCAGCGGCTGCTGCGCGACACCCGGCAGCTGGAGCGCCGTATCGAAGGCCGTACGAACACCATCGCCCGCACCTTCGACCGGATCTGCGGACTGCTGACCGAGCTCGGATACCTGGAGGGCGACCAGGTCACCCCCGAGGGCCGCCGGCTGGCCCGGCTCTACGGCGAGCTCGACCTGCTGGCCAGCGAGTGCCTGCGCGACGGCGTCTGGGACGGCCTCGGCCCCGCCGAACTCGCCGCCTGTGCCTCCGCCCTGGTCTACGAGGCCCGTTCGGCGGACGACGCGATGCCGCCCCGCCTGCCGTCAGGCAACGCCCGGGACGCGCTCGCCGAGATGGTCCGTATCTGGGGCCGCCTCGATCTGCTGGAGGAGCGGCACCGCATCAACCAGACCGAGGGCGTGGGCCAGCGCGAGCCCGACCTCGGCTTCGCCTGGCCCGCCTACCGGTGGGCGTCGGGCCAGGGGCTCGACGCGGTGCTCCGCGACGCCGACATGCCGGCCGGTGACTTCGTCCGCTGGACGAAGCAGCTGATCGACGTGCTCGGCCAGATCGCCCAGGCGGCACCCGAGGCGAGCCCCGTGCGGCGCAACGCCCGCAAGGCGGTCGACGCCCTGCTGCGGGGCGTGGTGGCGTACTCGTCGGTGGGCTGAGACCGCGAGCGTTCACCGGGTCGTGCGGCCGTCGGCCGCACGACCCGGTGGACCAGGGCGGTCACCGCGCCAGGTAGGCCCGCCATCCGCCGTACGCGGTGATGTCGGAGGCTCCCCGGACCGCCGCCGGCTCGCAGAGGAACCCGGGGGCGGCCGTGCCGTCCGCGAGGGCCACCCGGCCCAGCGCCATGGGCCGGGGCAGTGCGGCCAGGAACGCCCCCAGCCCTTCCAGGGGCAGTTCCCAGACCTCGGCCTCGATCGCGGCCCCGTTCCCGGTGACGCGGACGAGTCCGGGCTTGGCCGGTTCGGTGTCCAGCGCGTACAGCCGGTACTCGGGCGCGGTGGTGGTGGTGGCCCGCAGCCGGGCGCCCAGGTCCAGCAGCTGGTGGTTGAGCGGCTGGCCGGTCAGATGGGCGCCGGCCACCACCAGGCGGGCGGTGGGCCGCAGCAGCCGGGCGACGGAGGCCACCCGGTCGTCAGTGAAGCCGTGGCCGAGCAGCATCACGCCGAAGGGCAGCCCGCCGACCTCGCCGGCCGGGACGGCGATCCCGCACATCCCGAAGAGGTTGGTGGAGTTGGTGAACCGGCCCAGGCGGGCGTTGGCCCCCAGCGGGTCGGCGGCCACCTCGGCGAGGGTCGGGTGGCCGGGCGCCGTGGGCAGCAGCAGCGCGTCCGCGTCGCCCAGCCCGGCCATGGCCCGCGCGCGGAGTCCGGCGAGGCGGTCCTGGTCCGCGAAGAGCCGGTGGGCGGGCAGGTCGCGGGCGGCGGTGATGATGCGGGCGACGGTCGGGTCCAGCCCCGGGTCGCCGGTGTGTTTGTCGACAAAGCTGCCTACGGCGGTGTAGCGCTCGGCCACGAACGCCCCCTCGTAGAGCAGTGCGGCCGCCTCCAAGAAGGGCGTGAGGTCGATGGTCCGCAGCTCCGCCCCGGCCGCCGCGAGGGAGCGGGCCGCCTCGTCGAAGGCCTCCGCCCAGCCCGGGTCCAGCTCGCCCAGCTGCCCGGCCGGCGGTACCGCGACCCGCCACGGGCCGGGGCGCCGCACGTCGGGCCGTACATCGGGCCGTACGTCGGGCCGTACGTCGGGCCGCTCCGGTGCGCCGGAGGCCAGCACGCCGAGGGCCCGTTCCGCCTCCCCGAGGGTGCGGGCGAACACCGTCACGCAGTCCAGGCTCGCGCACGCCGGTACCACGCCGCCGGTCGGGACCAGTCCGTACGTCGGTTTGATGCCGACGATCCCGTTGAAGGCCGCCGGGACCCGGCCGGAGCCCGCCGTGTCGGTGCCCAGGGCGAAGTCGGCGATCCCGAGTGCCACGGCGACCGCCGAACCGCTGCTGGATCCGCCGCTGACCCGCAGCGGGTCGTACGCGTTGCGCACGGCCCCGTACGGGCTGCGCGTGCCGACCAGGCCGGTGGCGAACTGGTCGAGGTTGGTGGTGCCCAGGACGACGGCGCCGGCTGCCCTGAGCCGGGCCACGGCCGGGGCGTCGGCGGCCGGTTGGTAGGCATAGGACGGGCAGCCGGCGGTCGTCGGCAGCCCGGCGACGTCGATGTTGCCCTTGACGGCCGCGACGGTACCGGCGAGGGGGAGCACCTCGCCCGCGGCGAGGCGGGCGTCGACGGCCCGCGCCTCGGCCTCCGTCTCGGACCGCGGGCGCAGGCCGATCCAGATCTCGGGGCGGTCGGCCTCCGCGACGCGGCGGTACGCGGCGCGTACACGGGTGAGGGCTGGTCCGGTCATCGCGTCTCCTGGCGGTCGGTGCGGTCGGTGCGGTCGGTGCGGTCGGTCCGGTGGATCCGGTCGGGGTGTCCGGGGCTCACGCCGGGCCCAGGGTGAGCAGCGCCGTGCCGGCGTCCACCTGGTCGCCGGGGCCGACCAGGATCTCCGCGACGACGCCGTCGGCGGGCGCCTCGACCGCGGACTCCATCTTCATGGCCTCCAGGGCCAGCAGCTTCTGACCGGCGCGCACCCGCTCACCCGGCCGGACCGCCAGCTGCCAGACACTCGCCGCGAACTCGGCCTCCACGGCGCACCCCCCGGCCGGGACGGCGACCTCCGCCGTCGCGGGGGCGGGGGCGGTGGCCGCCTCGGCCCGGGCGAACTCGCCCGCGGCCTCCCAGGCGTCGCGCTCGGCGCCGAACGCGGCGGCCTGCCGGGCCCGGAACTCCGCGATGGGAGCGGCGTTGTCGGCCAGGAAGCGCTGGTGGCCGGCGAGGGAGAACTCGCCGTCCTCGATCCGCAGCGCCAGCCGTCCGGCCGCCATGTCGGCCCGCATGTCGAGCAGTTCGGCGGCCTCGACCGGATACCACTTGATGCGGTCGAAGAAGCGCAGCAGCCAGGGCTGTTCGGGGGTGCGGCTGGACCACACCTGGACGGTGCGGCCGACGAACTGGTAGCCGCCGGGCCCCTCCATGCCGTAGACGCACAGATAGGCGCCGCCGATGCCCACCGAGTTCTCGGCGGTCCAGGTCCGGGCGGGGTTGTACTTGGTCGTGACGAGCCGGTGCCGGGGATCGAGCGGGGTCGCGACGGGCGCGCCGAGGTAGACGTCGCCGAGGCCGAGGACCAGGTACTCCGCGTCGAACACCGTCCGGTAGACGTCGTCGACGGAGGCGAGCCCGTTGACGCGGCGGATGAACTCGATGTTCCAGGGGCACCAGGGCGCGTCGTCGCGGACGCCGGCCATGTAGCGGGCGATGGCCTCCCGGGTGGCCGGGTCGTCCCAGGACAGCGGCAGATGGACGGTGCGGCTGGGCACCCGGAGCTGGTCGGTGGGTGGCAGCGCGGCCTCGGCCTCCTGGACGAGGTCGAGCAGCTTGGCGGTGGGCAGGACGCCGGGATCGACATGGACCTGCAACGAGCGGATGCCCGGGGTGAGGTCGACGACGCCGGGCAGGGCGTCGGCGGCCAGCCGCTCGGCCAGGGCGTGCACCCGCATGCGCAGCGCGAGATCGAGCTGCATGGGCCCGTACTCGATGAGCAGATTGTCGTCGCCGCTGCGGCGGTAGGTGACGGACGGCCGGGCGCCGGTCTCCGGGAGGCGCTCCAGGACGCCGCCGTCGAGGTGCGCGGGGCGCGAGGCCACCGGGGTCGGGGCCGTGGTGTTGTCGCTCACCGGCACGAAGCGGACGGTGTCGCCGGGCCGCAGCTGGCCGAGTTTCCAGCGCTGCCCGGTGACGACGGTGGCGGGGCAGACGAAGCCGCCGAGGGAGGGGCCGTCGGGCCCCAGCAGTACCGGCATGTCGCCGGTGTAGTCGACGGCGCCCACCGAGTACGGGGTGTCGTGGATGTTGGAGGGGTGAAGTCCCGCCTCGCCGCCGTCCGTTCGCGCCCAGCGCGGCTTGGGGCCGACCAGCCGCACGCCGGTGCGGGCCGAGTTGAAGTGGACCTTCCACTCGGCGGCGTAGAAGTCGTGGATGTCGTCCCGCGTGAAGAACTCGGGTGCGGCGTGCGGCCCTTCGACCGCGCCGACCAGCCACCGGGTGCCGAACCGCGGCCGCCGTCCGCCGGGCACCGGGGTGCCCCCGGTGGTGCGGCCCCCGCCGTGCAGCACGTCGCCGGCCCGCAGGGCGCGGCCCCCGTGGCCGCCGAACCGGCCGAGGGTGAAGGTGGCGGCGCTGCCGAGGAAGCCCGGCACGTCCAGGCCGCCCGCGAACAGCACATAAGTCCGCAGGCCCGCCCCGTCCGGTGCCGGGACGTCCAGCAGGCCGCCCGCCGGGACGGTGAACGGCTCCCACCGCGGGACCGGCACCCCGTCGACGGTGACGGCGGCCGGGGCGCCGGTGACACAGATGGTGGTGGCGTGGGTGAAGCGCAGCTGCGGCCCCTGGAGGGTGCACTCGATACCGGGGGCGCCCTCGTCGTTGCCCAGCGCCTCGTTGCCGAGCCGGAAGGACAGGTCGTCCATCGGGCCGCAGGGGGGTACGCCGACGTGCCACAGCCCGGTGCGGCCGGGCCAGTCCTGGACGGTGGTCAGCGTGCCCGCGCGGACGACCTCGATCCGGGGGGTGGGGTCGGCGACCGTGTCCAGCGTGGCGGTGGTGTGGGTGACGGAGCGCAGCGCGGGCTCGGCGACGGCCGCCCGCAGCAGGCCGAGGTTGGTCTCGATGCCGTCGACCCGGGTCGCGGCGAGGGCCCGGCCCAGCCGGTCGAGGGCGTCGGCGCGGTCGGTGCCATGGGCGATGATCTTCGCGAGCATCGGGTCGTAGGAGGTCGTCACCTCGGTGCCGGTCTCGATCCAGGCGTCGACGCGTACGTCCTGCGGAAAACCGACCCGCGTCAGCAGGCCCGCGCTGGGCCGGTGGCCGCGGCTGGGGTCCTCGGCGTAGACCCGGGCCTCCACCGCGTGGCCGCGCGCGGTGCCCGGGGACAGGTCGAGGGTTTCGCCGCGCGCGAGCCGCAGCATCCACTCCACCAGGTCGACGCCGTAGATCTCCTCGGTGACCGGATGCTCGACCTGGAGGCGGGTGTTGACCTCCAGGAAGTACGCCTCGCCGCGCGCCGCGTCGTGGACGTACTCCACCGTGCCCGCCGAGCGGTAGCCGACGGAGGCGCACAACGCGCGGGCGCTGTCGGTCAGTCGCGCGCGTACGGAGTCCGGGAGCCCGGGGGCCGGGGCCTCCTCCAGGACCTTCTGGTTGCGGCGCTGCAGGGAGCAGTCGCGGTCGCCGAGGGTGACGACGCGGCCGTGTCCGTCGCCGAAGACCTGGACCTCGACGTGCCGGGCGTGCTCCACCAGCCGTTCCAGGAACACGCCGGCCGAGGAGAACGACGCGGCGGCGACCCGCTGCACCCGGTCCCAGGCCTCGCCGAGTTCGGCGCGGGAGTGGCAGGCCTGCATGCCGATGCCGCCACCGCCGCCGGTGGCCTTGAGCATGACGGGGTAGCCGAGCGACTCCGCCGCCTCCAGGGCCGCGTCCAGGCCGGGGAGCAGCCCGGTGCCGGGCAGCAGCGGCACCCCGGCGGCCGCGGCGGCGGCGCGCGCGGTGTGCTTGGCGCCGAACAGTTCCAGCTGGTGCGGGGTGGGGCCGACGAACGCCAGGCCGGCGGCCTCGCAGCGGCGCGCGAAGCCCGCGTCCTCGGACAGGAAGCCGTACCCGGGGTGGACGGCGCCGGCGCCGGTGGCGCGGGCGGCCTCCAGCACGGCGTCGACGTCGAGATAGCTGGCCTTGGCGGGGGCGGGCCCCAGCCGTACGGCCTCGTCGGCCAGCCGGACGTGCGGGGCGGCCCGGTCGGGGTCGGAGTAGACCGCGACGGTGCGCAGGCCGAGGCGGCGGGCGGTGCGGATGATCCGGGCGGCGATCTCACCGCGGTTGGCGACCAGGAGCGTGTCGAATCCCGTCATGCGGTGCCCCCGCTGATCGTCATCTGCACCGGGGTCGGGTCGAAGCCGTTGCAGGGGTTGTTGATCTGCGGGCAGTTGGAGACCAGGACCAGGACGTCGGTCTCGGCGCGCAGGACGACCTTCAGGCCGGGCGCGGAGATGCCGTCGACGATGCCGAGGGTTCCGTCCTCCTCGACGGGGACGTTCATGTACCAGTTGATGTTGCTGACCAGGTCGCGCCCGGTCAGGCCGTACTTGGCCCCCTCGACGAGGAAGTTCTCCACACAGGCGTGCTGGGACCAGGTGTGGTGGCCGTAGCGCAGGGTGTTGCTCTCCTTGGAGCAGGCGCCGCCGACGGTGTCGTGGCGCCCGCAGGTGTCCTCGACCACGGTCATCAGCGGGGTGTGCTCGTTGGAGAGCAGCACGCTGCCGGTGGTCAGGAAGATGCCGCCCTGCGCATGGACGGTGTCGGGGGCGCTGTAGCGGACGGCGGTGTCGTGGGCGTCGTACAGCAGGCAGTCCACGGCCTGGTTGCCGCCCAGGTCGGTGATGGTCAGGTGCTCGCCCCGGCGGACCACCGCCGACCAGGGGGCGCGGGCCGGTACGACGGAGGTGGTGCCGGTCGCGGTCGCGGTCACGGGCGCGGTCACTGGAGCCCCCTGGCGGTGAGGTGGTCGGCGGTGTTGAGGAAGGCGCGGCGGCCCTCGGGGGTGGCCTCCCGGAGCGGGTCGCCGGGCGCGGTCGGCGCGGCGCGCCAGGCCAGCACCTCCAGCGGGGTGCTGACGTACTCCGGGCGCGGGTCGAGCGGATGCGGCACATTGGCGATCAGTACGGTCAGCGGCTGCTCGGCGCGCAGCACCACAAACGCCCCCGGGCCGGCCGATCCGGTGAACTCCAGCTTGCCGTCGGCCACGACACGTACGCCCTGGAAGAAGGAGACCGACGGCGGCAGGTCGCGCGGCTCCAGGCCGTTCTTGAGCGCGGCCAGCTTCAGCAGCTCGCGCCCGGCGGGGGAGGGGCCCTGCGGCGAACCGTCGCCGTGGCGCCGGCTGTTGAGTACCGCGGTGGAGGTGCCGCACAGCGCGTCGTGGCGGGAGCCGCTGTCGGCGACCACGGAGGCGAGGACACGGCCCTGGCCGGACAGCAGCAGACGGCCCTCGCCGAGGTAGGCGTTCCACGCGACCTTGACGGTGTCGGCGGCGTTGAGCCGTTCCCAGGGGCGGCCGTCCGCGTAGAGCAGCACATGGGCGCAGGCGTCCCCGGCCAGGTCGGTGAGGCGCAGTTCGGTGCCGCGCGCGAGGACCTTGTGCGTGTAGTTGCCGCCCGCCACGGTCTCCGCCCAGACCACCCGGTCCGGTGTGACACCGGCGGGTGGCGCCGGCCAGTCACCGGCGGGAAGCGTCGGCATGGTGTCGACCCGGTTGCCCTCCTGGGCACGGGCATGGTCGCGGGCCCCGTGTGTCGTCCCTGTCGCCACGGCTTCCACCTCCGGTTGGGGGATCCTGATTTCTGTCGTGCGACAGAAATTAGGCGGGCGGGACTTCGGGCCGATTGCCCGGCTGTTTCGCGGGAGTTACCGACCACTCACGCGCCGGGCGGTCCGCGCGCGTGTGCGACGATCGTCGGGTGAGCACCACGGGACGGCGCGTCGGACGGCCGCGCGCGCAGACGCGACCGGACAGCGGTCTGACGGCACGCGAGGAACTCCTCACCGCGGCGGCCGGACTCTTCGCCGAACGCGGCTATGCCGCCACCACCACCCGCGCCGTCGCCGAACGGGCCGGCATGCGCCAGGCCTCGATGTACCACTACTTCGGCGGCAAGGAGGATCTGCTCGCCGCCCTGCTCGAAGGCACCGTCCGGCCCTCCCTGGAGCTGGCCCGCGGGCTCGCCGCCCGCCACGAGGTCCCCGCCGAGGCCCGGCTGTGGGCCCTGTGCCGGGCCGACGTCGCCCTGCTCTGCGCCGGCCCGCACAACCCCGGCGCGCTCTATCTGCTGCCCGAGGTCGGCGCCGAGCGCTTCACGGCCTTCCGTGCCGCACGCGACGACCTCAAGGCCGGCTACGCCGAGCTGCTGGCGGCCACCACCGCCGGCGCCGGCCTGGCCCCGGCCGACCTGGGGCTCCGCGCCGACCTCGTCTTCGGCCTCATCGAGGGCGTCATCCTCATCCGCCGTGAGTCCCCGGACCGTGACCCGGCCCATTTCGCGGCCGCCACCGCCGACGCCGCCCTGCGCGTGGCGGGCTGCGCCGAGCATGTGCTGCCCAAGCTCCGCCGCGAGGGCGAGGCCCTGCTGTCCGGTTGAGCCGGCGGGGGAGGCGCACGTCACATCCGGTGCGGTTTCTGCGCCGACATGCACACCAAGGAGGCCGCGCGGGCCGGGGAGACCCCGACCCGCCTCAACCTGGTCGCGGCCTGGCGGGAGGCCAAGGTGTTCACCGACGCGCGCCGCCCTTGAACCGGCGGAGCCGGCCGGAGCGCCTTTCCCGGGGTGTGGCGCGGGGAGGCCGACGCGGCAGGGGGCCCGCGGGGGAGAGGATCCGCGCCGGCTCACGTCGGCATCAAGTTCGTGCGGTGGCCAAATGTGTCCCTGGCCGCGCGGGAAGGGGGCGGCCGTCGTCGTGACGCTGGTCACTGCACGCGACCGATGAGAGGTGGGGCCGAGTGTCGAAACTCAACCGTCACCACCTTGACAGGTGACGTGTGGTCGGCACACTCTTGTCGCTAGCAGTCGCGGTGAGCTTGCGCTGGTTCGATACGACGGAAAGGAAACCACCGTGGGAATTGAAGGTGCGATGGATACGGCAGTGGCACGGCACGAGCGGTTCGGTAAGCTGCCGGCGCGTATCCGCTATGAGGAAATGGTTGAGACCAAGCAGGCCTCGCCGAACCGTCTGGAAACTGACTCCTACAACCCCGAAGGTTCGTGGAATTATTTCTCGTGCCTTGCGTTGGACCTGGGTCTTTGATTCTTGACCGGGGGGCCACGGCCTCACCGCAGGGAAATATCACCCCTGGAAATCAGGCGCAGGGTGAGCCGTGGCCGCCGCCAACGGGGGAGAAGCTCTCCCGAGCGGTACGGCAATCGGTCCGCCATCCACGGCCGGTTCCACTCGTGGGCGGGCAGGGGCGTGTTCAGGCGCTCATGGAAGGGATGATCACCGAGGCCGGCGCGCGAGGCGGGGTCGACCTGTCGCTGGTCAGCGTGGACTCCACCGTTGCTCAAGCGTCGGGTAGACGGCGTCGGATCGCCTCAGATCCATGGTTTGGCGTGGGTGGTGTTGAGCTGGGCCGTGCGACAGCGGCCCTCGGCGCTCAGGTGGATCTTGCTGGTGGAGCCGCCGCACGAGCGGCCGAGGCCCTCACCTTGCTCAGCGCTTCCGCGAACCGGCTGGCCGGGCTGTGCCACGAAGTCTCGTCCTGGTGTTCTGCCGCCTTGTCGCCCTTGGACACGCTTCGCGTCGCGGGCGGGCACCACTGTTCCGGCGCGGCTGGACGGCAGCTCGTCCATGGCGTCGGTCCGGTCGACTGACTGAGGCCATCGGGGCGGGACAGGTGTCCCGACGCCGGGCCGCTGTCGCCGCGCCTTGCCCATCGGTGTCAGAGCGGCTTCCGGTCTGCCCGGGGCGTCGGAGGACGATATCGCCCACCACGGGAGGTCAACAGGCCGATCTTGACCCCCGGGGGCCATCGAGACCTTGGAATCGGCCGTCCTCCGCCGTCCTCGAGTACTGCCCCGCAGACGGTGTCGACGTTCAGCGAGCGGCCACCGTGGGCGCGCTCTTCTTGCGGGCGCGGTAGGCGGCTGCCTTGATCTTGTTCCCACAGGAATCCATGCCGCACCACTGTCGGCGCACGCCTCGGGAGCGGTCGACGTAGACGCGGGTGCACTCGGGGTTGCCACACTCCTTCATCAAAGGCACATCCGGACCGCTGAGCAGTTCGACGGCATGCCGAGCGACGGTGGACAGGGCCTGTTCGGGGGTCGCCTCGGTCCGGCGCCCGGTCGGGGTGAGCTGCGGCGACGTGGGGGGCTTGCGCGCAACGGTGTTCAACACGCTGAGCGCCTCCCCGCCGTACTCCTGCCCGAGACGACGGGCCGTGACGAGCTCGTAGATGGCCTCCCGCACCGCCTTGGCCTGCTCGATGTCGTCTTCGTCGCCAGGCGTGATCGTGTCGGCGAGTCCGGACTCCACGTACCAGGCGTCCAGCCGGTCCGGTGTAACGAACATCTCGAAGCGCACCGAACGTCGCGCGCGCAGAGTCGCGGCGAAGTCGAGGGCAGGATTGCCGCACACGAAAACGTGATCATAATTCACGTCACCATTCTGACAGGTGACTTCAAGTGATGGCAAGGGTCATCGCTGTCAGGAAGGCGAGCCTTCGGCTCGTCGCCTGGCGCTTCGCCTGGGGCCCTGTGGTCGCGGTGAATTGTGCAGTTGTCAAGGGCCTCGGCCTGCCGCGGAGTCGGCGGCAGCGCATTCGCCATAGAGGCCTGCGGGCGCCGGCGGCACCTCGCTGCGACGGCTCGGTCGGCCGCTGGTTGATCGATCGCCTTCGTCCCTTTCGTTGACAGTGCGCGGGAGGTCGTGTCACCATCGTCACCGCTTTAACTGGTGACGGCGTCGCGGCTATCGGCTGAGCCAGGTGGCCTGGTCCTTCAGTCCCTGAGGGGTGTCAAGGATCGGCGCGGGCCGAGGTGCCGTGGAGACAAGCAGTCCAGGCTCCGCGGTCCGGCACTGCGCGTTTTCGACGCCTCCGTCAGGCCGGCCGTCACCTTCGGTTGCACAGACGCGACCGTCTCGCGCGTCGCGCGACGCGCGTCGCCGAAATAGCCGACACCTCGAAGGAGCGCTGAACGTGGCAGAACAGCCGAAACGGAACGCCGAAGGCGCGCCGGTGGGGCGGCGGGCGCTGCTGGGCATGCTTGCCGCGGGTGCCGCGGGCCTCGCCACCGCCCCATATCTGCAGCGCGGCTGGGAGGGGTTCCTCGGCGCCGCCTCGCAGGTCGACGCGACTGGCCTCACCGGCCTGCTTCCCAACCCCGGCGGATTCCGGTACTACAGCATCGTCGGCTCCGTGCCGCGCAAGAACGAGACGAACTACGAGCTGCGGATCGACGGCCTGGTCGACCGGCCGAAGACCTACACGCTGTCAGAGCTGCGTGCCCTGCCACAGACCCGGGTCGTCCACGACGTCCTGTGCACGGACGGATGGCAGGTGGACAAAACGCCCTTCGAAGGCGTGAAGCTGGCGCACCTCCTTGATGCCGCCGGAGTGCGCTCCGAGGGCGCGGCCATCCGGTTCACCTGCTTCGACGGCGCCTACAGCGAAAGCCTCACCCTGGAGCAGGCGCGCCGCTCGGATGTTCTGGTGGCGCTCAACATGCTGGACAAACCGATCACCCACGAACACGGCGGACCGGTGCGCCTCTTCGTGGCCCCCATGTACTTCTACAAATCGGCCAAGTGGCTGTCCGGTATCTCGGTCACCGGCAAGGTCATCCCCGGCTACTGGGAGGAGCGCGGTTATGCGGTCGACGGCTGGCTCGACGACGCCGACAGGCACAGTGAAGCGGCCTGAGCGGACCGGCAGGGTCCGCCGGTTCAGCCCTGCCGAACGCATGGTCCACCGGGCGACCGGCTGGCTGATGCTGCTGTGCCTGGTCACCGCGGCCTGTCTGTACCTCGGCCCGCTGTCCCAACTCGTCGGCCGACGCCACTTGATGGCCACCCTCCATGAGTGGTCGGGCATCTGTCTGCCGCTGCCCTTCCTGCTCGGGCTTCTCTCCCAGGACCTCCGCGCGGACCTGCGCAGACTGAACCGCTTCGCGGTATACGACCGACAGTGGTTGAGGGCCGTCCGCAGACGGCGGTCGTCGCCGGACGCTCGGCCGGCCGGGAAGTTCAACGCGGGCCAGAAGATCTACGCGGGCTGGGTCGCGGGCGCCGTGCTGGTGATGATGTTCACGGGTCTGCTCATGTGGTTCATGGGACTGCTGCCCTTCATCTCTCGTACCAGCGCGATCTTCGTGCACGACTGCCTCGCCTGGGCGATCACCATCGTCCTGGTCGGGCACATGCGGAAGGCGTACCAGGATCCCGAGGCGAGGCTCGGGATGCGCACGGGATATGTCAGCACGTCTTGGGCTGCGCGGCATCACTCCCGGTGGCTGCGGCACGACCACGCAGCTACCGATACCGAAAAAGCCAAGGCCCACATGATGCGGCGAGTGTGACCCCCGGGCTCCGGGTGTACTGAGTCGCGCTGGATGGGCGGCCAACAGGGTCTCGAAAGGGCGCGGACACATCCAACGCACACCGTTTCTCAGGACAGGGGTACCCCGTGGGCGGCTCGCCTGTGGGCCCTGGGGCACAGCGGTGAGTCGTCGCACCTGGTCCGGGAACTCCACGGCAGCGGATTGCGGGCCCGCGCGCCCGCCGCCCGCGCCATGCGGGGACGGGCGCTGTTCCTTCGCGGCGAGCCCGGTCGTCAGCCCAACCCGCGCGACGGGCCCGACGACAAGGCGCATGCCGCCGCCTACCTTCCGCTCGTCGGCGGCAGGTAGGTCATCGACGTGCCGATGCCCCGAAGCCGAGCACGTCGTCGGGATCTGCTGTCTGTCCTTCGGCGGACCGCGGACTTTCCCGCCCGGGGGAAGGGCCGTACTGACCATGATGGCCGGACTCCTGGACTCGGCCGTCCAGCGCGTCCAACTGAGCACCAAGCGCCAAGCGATCGCCGAGGCGACACAGAAACTGGTCATCGGGGACGTGGAGGGCCACCCGATCGAAAGCGCCGCCGTGATGGGGAAGTTGCGCAAGGTTGCGCTGCGCGGTGGCCGCATACGCCACCGAGGGCCATGGGCCGGCGGCGCTCCTGGAACGGACCGGCGCATCGCGGTCGGGACGGCGACAGCGCCGCGGCGCGACTGGACACCGTCGGCTCGCAAGTGGGGACCGACCTGAGGGGAGTCAGGAGATCCCGCGACTTCGTGCGCGGCCATCTCTACCGCTGCGGCCCGGCGGACATGTCGGAGGAGGAACTGACCGAGGGGGCATGCGTGCGGTTCGCATGCCCCCTCGCCGGTGCCGGCAGCTCAGTCGTCGCTGTGCGGGATGGTAAGGCGATGACGGCCGCGCCGATGGCGAGCCCCGTACGACCGGCCGATGTTCGTCTCGTCGACGGGCAGCAGGATCCACGACAGAGCCGCTGCCAGAGCCACGGCAGGGAGCGCTGTCGCAGTGCGGACGATCACGTCGTCCAACGTCATCGTGGCACGGTCGGCCCGAGAGCCGTTCAGGAGGCCTGGACCCCTGGTCTACTGGTACGGATTGGTCAGGTGATCGACCGTGGGGCGGGCGGCATCCGAGGCGCCGACCGGCTGCCGCACGCTGGTGCCGGCCTGACCGACCGTGCGGTCGAATCCCCAGCGAGAGAAGATCGGGTTACTGGTCTTCACGTGGTTCCTCCCCGTGCGCCGCATGTGACGCACGAGTACGGCGGCCTGAGAAGTGGTCGACATCGACGACCGCCTGGGCAAAGGCGGCGGGAGCCTCTTGCGGCAGGTTGTGGCCGATGCCGGTCAGCGTTCGGTGGTCGTACTTCCCCGTGAACCGATCACGGTACGAGGCGCCGTTGCCGGGCGCGGTGAAGGGATCGAGCTCGGGGTCGAGGGTGATGGTGGGCACCCCGATGACGGGCCGGGTGGCGAGCTGCTTCTCGTACCGGTCGTAGCGGCGTTCGCCGTCGGCGAGGCCGAGCCGCCAGCGGTAGTTGTGGATCACGATGGCCGCGTAGTCGGGGTTCTGGAACGCGGCGGCTGTGCGCTCGAAGGTGGCGTCGTCGAAGTGCCAGGTCGGGGAGACGGTGTCCCAGACAAGGCGGCACAGGTCGTGCCGGTCCGTCTTGTCCTCCATGGCGAGACGGCCCCGCTCGGTGGCGAAGTAGTACTGGTACCACCACGCATGTTCGGCCTTGGGGGGCAACGGCTTCTTCTGCGCCTCGACATTGGTGATGACGTATCCGCTCACTGATACCAACGCCTTGACGCGTTCGGGCCAGAGGGCCGCGATGATGTCGGCGGTGCGTGAGCCCCAGTCGAAGCCGGCGAGAACGGCCTTTTCGATCTTCAGGGCGTCCATCAGGGCGATGATGTCGAGGGCGACCGCGGACTGCTGGGCGTTGCGGAACGTCCGGGAGGAGAGGAACTGTGTCGTGCCGTGGCCGCGGAGGTAGGGGACGATGACCCGGTAGCCTTCCGCCGCCAGCAGGGGAGCGACATCGACATAGCTGTGGATGTCGTAGGGCCAGCCGTGCAGGCAGATGACGACCGGGCCATGAGCGGGGCCGGCCTCGGCGTAGCCGACGTCCAGCACACCCGCCTTGACCTGCTTCAGTGTGGCGAACGAGGTGTGTGTGCCGGGGGTCACCGTGGGCACCGTCGGCGCCGGAGTGCCACCACCCCGGTGGGCTGCGGCTGAGGCCTTCGCGCTTCCTTGGAAGCCGGCCAGCGAGACCGCGGCTGCGCCGGCACCCAGGCCGACAGCCTTGCTGAAGTTACGCCTGCCGATCATTTGAAATCCTCCGTTGTCCGGTTCCCAAGGGGCGATGTGTTGGTCGCAGGGCATGCCACCAGATCGTCTCCGGGGCATCGCGGTGGGCTGCGCGATGACTGTTCCACAGGATTCGTCACCGGTCAAACAGGTGATTTATTGTCGCCCGACGACAGATGTGTATGTGTCACGGACGGACACGGCGTGGGCGTACAGGCGGGCCACGCTCTCGGATTGAGGCCGTGCCGTGGGAAATACGCACGGTGAGGTGCTGGTGCGCTCACCGTGGTCCGGGGTGAGTCGCGGCACCGAAAGGCTGGTGTTCCGCGGCGGAGCGCCGCAGAGCCGGCGCGGCGCCATGCGTGCCCCCTTCCGGGAGGGCGACTTCCCGGGGCCGGTGAAGTACGGCTACCTCAGCCTCGGGGTGGTCGGGGAGGGCCCCGGCGAGCTGGCCGGCCGCAGGGTCTTCTGCCTGTACCCGCACCAGACCCGCTACGTCGTCCCGGCGAGCGCCGTCACTCCGGTGCCGCCGGACGTGCCGGCCGGGCGCGCGGTGCTCGCTGGCACGGTCGAGACCGCGGTGAATGCCCTGTGGGGCGCCGCGCCGTGTCCGGCGGCCGCCCGCCCTTGACGGCCTATGGCTGGGCTCACGTGAACCTTCGTCCGCGACGCGTACGTGAATGGAGTGAGGACCAGACACCGGTCGAAGCGGTCCGGACGTCGCCTGCTGCGTGGAGGAACGTTGCGCAGAGGAGCTTCTGCTTCATGGGCAGCGGCGCGTTGGTCACGGCCCATGAGGCTCTGAAAGTTCCGGACGAAGCTGCTACACGATGAATGACGGCAGCACCATGTGGTTCCCGAAGCACCGGGCGCCGTCCCTCCGACTGCCGGACCGGCAACCCCGGTGTCCCCTCGGCGGCAGGCGCACCGCTACGCGCAAGGCGGGGAGTTGGACTACGCAGCCCTGCCGTCCTGACGACGACCGGGCCCTGGAACGGCGAGCAAGCTGACCGAAAGACGCGACGACGGCCGTGCGTGATGGCCACCTGAGCACAGTTGGGCCGGACGCGGGCCTGCCACGGGTGCTCGAACGCTTCGAGCTCGACGGCTGTCACGACCCCGCGGCGGCCTGGGAGGCCTTCACCAGCACGTGGAACTGGGCCGCGTCGCTCATCACCGCCCTTCCCGTCGCCGACGCCGGTGTCCGCCCTGCCGCCCGGCCGGTTCCGGGTGGCTTCGCGCTCTGCGGACTGTGGCGTCTGCCATCGGACGGCAGACGCCCATGGCCGGCGGTGGCGTTCGCCGCCAACCGGCGGCCGGGCGAGGGGCGCGCGGCGGAGAGCGGCCGGGACCTGCTGCGCTTCTTCTCGTCCGAGGTTCGCATCCTCGGCGTGTATCCCGCCCAAGTGCGTCGACTGGGCGAACGCACTGGCCGAACAGCCCGTCGCTCAGTCGACGCGGGCTTCGCCGGGGATGCCGGCCATGTCGAATGGAGACGTCAGAACCGCAGGATGAGGCGGCCGCGGCCTGCGGCCGCCACCAACGTCCGAGCGCCGCGGCCGCCGTCGAACCGGCAGTCGCCGCACGCGAGGCGCTCGACCGGGAACTCCCGGCCGAGCGCATCGCCCGGCGCGTGGTCGGACCCTTCGGGTCCCACCCGATTCCGGCTACTTTGTCAGGTACGCGTCGATGATGGTCTCGTCGACGGAGTTGCCCTGCTTGTCGACGGCCTTCGCCTTGAACGAGACGCTGCCGCCGGCCTTGGGGTTGGTTACCCGGACCTTGCCGTCGCACACGGACAGCTTGCTCCAGTGGACTCCCTTGTCGTAGGAGACCTGCACGGTCAGGGACTTGAGGTTCCTCCCGGCGGCGGAACCCTTGACGGTGACGGGCACCCGCACCACGGCCCTCGCCTTGCCGGTGCTCTCCAGGGACAGCGCGGGGTTGAACCGCACGACCGAGGTCGGCAGCTTGGTGATTCCCGGAGCGAGCTCGGACGAGAACGTCCAGCTCGCGTCGACCCTCTTGGAGACGTCAGCCACCCCGCCGCGGGTCTCCGTGACGTCCAGTCGGTAGTCCGCCCGCTCCTCCGGCGCGATGTAGAAGAAGTCGAACGGGTAGATGCTCCTGCTGACCAGGGTTCCGTCGCGGTACACGGACGTCAGGGCGCTCTCGTACGGAGCGTTGTTGTTGTCGCTCGAGTTGCCGCTGCCGTCCGAGAACAACGGCACCGAGCCCTTCAGAACCTCGTCGGCCCTGATGAGGCCGGCGCCCTCCGGAAGATCGGGGCCGAAGACACCCACGTTGAACGTCTTCTTGTAGGAGTGGCCCTTCTTGTACGCCACGGGAGCCGAGATGTACTCGCTTTCGAAGGTCTCGTCGTCGACCGTCTGATAGAATACCAACCCCCACGGGCCGCTCTCCGCGAGCAGATGGAGGGTCCCGGTGTAGGGAAGGGGATGCGCTGCGGCGAGGCCGCCGCCCGCCTCCGTCCACGCCGAGACGAATCCGACCTTGTTCTTCGCCGGTGCTCCCACCGTCACCTTGATCTTGGCGAACTCGCGGGGCGTGGTGTGCCGGGTGAAGCCGGTCACGAACTTGTCGCCGGTCGGCGTGTACACCAACTGGTACTCGTCGTGTCCCTCGGCGCCGGAGTGGAAGGAGACGTCGATCTTCTGGCCCAGACGCTCCCCGGGCTCCGTCTCCTTCGGGCCGACGTGCGCGGTTCTGAGGTTCTTGAAGGAGGAAACGAACACCCCGTACAGGACGATGAATCCGTCGGACCTTTCACTGCTCGCACTGACGAAGCCGAAGGCCTGATGGGCCGAACGGTCCGGGACCGTGATGTCGACCGGCTTGGCGGTGCGTGCGTCCAGCGTCACGGTGACGTCCTTGCTGACGTCGAGTGAGGGCTGGTTGAGCCAGTCGAAGCCCTGGCTGGTCGACCCCGCCGGGTCCACCCGGACCGTGGCGTCGAGGAAGTACCTGCCCTTGGGGACGCGCACCTGGTAGGCGCTCCCGCCCAGGGGGGTGAACCTTCCCCTGAGCGGCCCGTCCAGGCCCTGCAGCTGAGCGTCCCATGACGGTCCGGGCGCGGGCTTGCCCTCGCGGTCCAGAACCTTCAGCGTGACGTTGTACATCTCCGATTCGAGTTCCACCGCCATCGCGGTGCCGACGGTCTGCCCGTCCCCGACGGCCGTGATCCGCCCGGTGTAGGCACCCGTCGCGGAACCGGCGATCCGAGGGTCGACGGTGACGTTCACGGTCTTCTCGCCGTACGCCGGAACCGTGACCTGGCTGTCAGCGGTGAACATGCCGCTGGGCGCGGGGCTTCCGTCCGGCCCGGTGGCGTTCGCGGTCACCGTCAACGTGACCGGGGAGCCACCGGTGTTGCGGTAGGTGAGGGCCTTGCTGATCGGCTGGTCGTCGGTGTGGGGCCACTGCACCAGACCGAACGACAGCGATGCCTCTCGGGGAAGCACCGTCTGCTTGATCGCCGTCCGCAGGTCGACCCGGCCCGAGCCCTGCTGGAACGCCGTGTACTCGCCCGGCGTCGTCGACGCGATCAGCGCCTGCTTGAGGTCGTCGCCGGTCCAGTCGGGGTGCTGCTGGGCAAGGATGGCCGCGGCGCCCGCGACGTGCGGGGACGCCATCGACGTGCCGCTCAGCGCCACATAGCCGTCCGCGACGGGCTTGCCCTCTTCGGCCATCTTGCTGTCATGGGCGGCAGCCGCCCCGATGTCCACTCCCGGCGCCGTCAGGTCGGGCTTGATCCCTCCGTCACCGACACGCGGGCCGATGCTGGAGAACGAGGCCAGCTGGTCCTGCTTGTCCACCGCTCCGACGGTCAGGGCCGCGTCGGCGCTTCCCGGCGTGTTGACCGTTCCGTCCCCCTCCAGACCGTTGTTGCCGGACGCGACGACGAAGAGTGTTCCGCTCTCGGCCGACAGTCTGTTGACGGCCTCCTCCATCGGATCGATCTCCGAGGAGTCGTAGCTGCCGAGGCTGAGGTTGGCGACGTCCGCCTTCTGGGCCGCCGCCCACTCCATACCCGCGATGATCTGGGAGAAGTCGCCGCTGCCGTTGTCGTCGAGCACCTTGACGTTCAGGAGGCTGGCACCCGGCGCCACACCCTTGTACTTGCCGCCGGACTTGGCTCCGGTACCGGCCGCGATGGACGCGACGTGCGTACCGTGACCGTATGCGTCCCCGGTGTTCGGCGACTTGGAGAAGTTGTGTTCTGCGACGACCTGACCTGCCAGGTCGGGGTGGGTGGTGTCGATACCCGTGTCAAGTACGGCGATCTTCGTACCGGTACCGTCGTAACCGGCCGCCCACGCTTCAGGGCCCCCGATCTGCGGTACGCTCTTGTCCAGGCTGGCGTGGACGGCACCGTCGAGCCACACCGAGGCGATACCCGGCGCGACGGTGCGCTTCGCCGTGTCCGCCGACCCGTTGGTGAGGGCGGACCACAGTTCCGTGGCGCCAGTGGCCGGAGCGCTGATGGCGTCGGCGTTGACGCTCGGCAGCGTGCGCTGCACTTCGGCCCCGGCAGTTGACCGCAGGGCCGTCCTGGCCGCCTGGCGGCCCTGGTCGTACATGACGATGAGACGCAGATCGTCGCGTTTCGTGTAGTCGGGCGTGCTCAACGTGGTGATGTCGAACAGGCTCCGGTCCAACCGGCCGCTCTGCACCAGGCTCCGCGCGTCATCGGGCATGGCAAAGACATGCCCGCCCGCGCTCTCCACCCGGATCGGTATGTCCTCGCGCCCCTTCGCGGGCATCGCGGAGACGACCGTGCCCTTCGCGTCGACCGCGATCCGGTCGCCGGTGATCAGCGGGATCCACCGCTGCGCCGTGCCGGTCGAGGTCTTCCCGATCTCGGCGCCGGGGCCGCCGGTCGACGGCATCGCCGGCGCGGTGGACGAGCCCACCGCCGTGGGGGCTCCAAGGGCGAGGGACACCGAGGGAGTCCCGGCGACCAACAGCAGGCTGATTCCCAAGACCGCTCCAAGCGCGGGTCTCTTGGTCTTTACTCTTTTCACGTTCACCTTTCGCCTCACGCCTCTGCCAAAACACCCGTTCGAGTGCTCGAATTCGGCATAAGCGGAAGAAGATCATTCGTTCGAGAATCAGTCAACTGTTTGTCGTTTCATACGAGTTAGCAAATTGGGGCAAACAACCGCCCATCGCGCGCATGTCGCTCCCGAAGGGCTGTCCCGTAATCCCCGGCGGGCGCACGGACGACTGGGGGCACCTCCCAGCCGCCGGGCCGGGGGACTACGGCACCTCGCCGCGTTGTCGGATCGCCCGAACACACCCGGTATCAGGACGACCTCCCCCAGCTACCGCCGGGGGTGCCCCCACCGCCTTGCGATGCACCGCATCCGACGCCGCGCGCCGATCCACCGGGGATCACGGGACAGCCCTTCGCCGCCGCTTTCGGACCACTCCTGCGTCGCGAGGCCGACCTCACCCGCTGCCCCGGCCGGTCCCGCGTGTCTGCCGTACCTGACACGGGGTGCCCAGGCCGGGGGCCGAGATCACACCCGCCGAGCCCGAACCATTTCGGACTGGCGGAGGTCGTCGGGACTTTTGCGCCACGAGGTTGATCACGAAGCGGGAACGTGAAGTTGGTTCAGGTCCGCCTCGGGCACTCGAAGCCGTCGATCAGGCCCGACAAGTACGTCGGCTTCTGGCCGATCGCGGAGGATACGACCGCGGCGGCTATCGAATCGGTTCCGGGAGAGCCGGAGCGGGTTCTTCAGCCGAGTGCGGGCGTTGTGCGCTCCGCCACTGGTACAGGGCTCCGATCCCTACCGTGACCAGCACGAACAAAATGGTGAACCACTGGAAGTACCAGTGCCCGCCCGCCGGGTCGTAGACGGCGGCGCGCGGCCAGGCGAGGTTGACCGTCATGGCCAGGCCGTAGGCCAGGGCGAGGGCGTTGACCGGGATGCCCCAGCGGCCCAGCGAGAACAGCGGGCGTCCTGACTCGTCGGTGCCGCCGGCCGGGAGGCCGCCGCGCAGCCGGCGCAGCAGCAGGGGGCCGGTGACCATGGCGTAGGCGAGGTACAGCATGGCGATGCAGGTGGTCCCGATGGCCAGGAAGGCGTCGGGGGACGCGAGGTTGAGCAGACAGAGGGCGGCCGCGCCGGTGCCGACGACCAGGGCCGTGGTGGAGGGCATGCCGGTGCGCGGCGAGACTTTGGAGAGTCCGGCGGAGAAGGGCAGGACGCCGTCGCGGGCCATGGAGAAGAGCATCCGGGAGCCGGCGGTCTGGATGGCGAGGGTGGCGACCGCGATGGCCACGGTCACGTCGAGGAGCAGGGCCTTGCCGACGCCGTCGCCGAGGCTGCTGGTCAGGACGTAGCTCAGGCCCTCGCCGGCCAGCCGGCCGTCGGTGAGGCTGGGCGCGGCCAGCAGCCCGGCGAGCAGCAGCAGCCCGCCGAGTACGCCGGCCGCGGCGAGGGCGGTGAGGATGGTGCGGGGGGCGGTACGGCGCGGGGCGTGGGTCTCCTCGCTCATCTCGCCGGCGCTGTCGAAGCCGATGAGGACGTACGCGGCGGTGAAGGAGCCGACCAGCAGCGCGCCGATCGCGCCGCCCTGGCCGCCGGTGTGCAGGGTGACGCCGGGGCCGTGCTCCACATGGGTCAGGAGCAGCACGACGATGAGGACGGCGCCGATGATCTCCGCGGTGACCCCGACGCGGTTGATCGTGGACATGACGCGGTTGTCGAGGGTGTTCACGACGGTGGTCAGGATCAGCAGGATCACGCCCAGCAGCGCGGCGTTGGCGGCTCCACTGGAGGTGACCGGCGAGGGGTCGCCGCCGACGAGCTGGAAGCCGGACCAGATCGCGGGGAGTACGACCTGAAGGGCCAGCGCCGCCGCGGCGACCACGACGACCTGGCCGACGACCATGATCCAGCCGGCGAACCAGCCGAAGGCGGGGGTGCTCAGCCGGGTCGACCACTGGTAGATCGCGCCGGAGATCGGGTAGCGGGCGGCGAGTTCGGCGAAGCAGGCGGCCACCAGCAGCTGGCCGATGAGCACGGCGGGCCAGGTCCAGAAGAAGGCGGCGCCGCCGAAGGAGTAGCCGAAGGCGAAGAACTGGAACACCGTGGTCAGTACGGAGATGAAGGAGAAGCCCGCGGCGAAGGAGGCGTAACGCCCCATGCTGCGGTGCAGTTCCTGCCGGTAGCCGAACCCGGCGAGTTCCCGGGAGTCCGGGTCGGTGGTGGTGGCTGTCGGGGCTTTGGGGGCTTTGGGGGGCGGTGCGGTGGCGGTCATGGGGAGGCCCCTGTCGCTGGATGCCTGCGATTCCTGTCGGTTGACAGAAATTAGGGGTGGAGCGTTTCGCCCGGATGACGCCGCCGTATCGCCCGCGCTCCGAAGTCCTCACCGTCAAATACGCGATGTATCGCGGTTGTCAAAGCCTATGACTCGCGATATGTTCGGCTACGGATATACGGAAGCGAGGTGCGGTGATCGTGGTGATACGGCGCAAGCTCAGCAATCCCCTGGCGCTGGCGGTGATGACGACGCTCGCGGAACGGCCCATGCATCCGTACGAGATCGCGTCCGTGCTCCGTCACCGGGGCAAGGAACAGAGCATCAAGATCAACTACGGGTCGCTCTACACCGTCGTGCAGAACCTGGAGAAACACGGCTTCGTCGAGGTCACCGGTGTCCAGCGGCAGGGCAACCGCCCCGAGCGGACGCTGTACGGACTCACCGCCGCCGGCGCCGTGGAGATGCACGACTGGCTCGCCGACCTCATCTCCGTACCGCAGCACGAGTATCCGGCCTTCGAGGCGGCGCTCTCGCTGCTGCTGGTCCTGCCGCTCGACGAGGTCGTGGGGCTGCTGGAGCAGCGGGCCGGCCGGATCGAACTGCGGGCGGCCGGGGTGCGCGGGATGCTGGGCAAGCTGGGGGACGAGCTGCCACGGGTCTTCACCATCGAGACCGAGTACCAGGCGCACATGCTCGACGCCGAGGCGCGGTGGGTGCGCGGCCTGGTCGAGGAGATCAGGAACGGCACGCTGTCCGGCGTCGCCGAGTGGCAGCAGTGGCACGAGACCCGCGAGATCCCGGACAAGTGGGCCGAGATCGAGGAACGGACCTCGCACACGCCGGCCGTCGAACGCCCCAAGGAGGAGATGGCGAAGAGCGAACCGCCCACCTGACAGGGCGATCCCGGTGCCCGCTGCGGGAACAGCGGACGCCGGGATCGTGAACCCCGGACCGGACCTGCGGGAACAGGCCAGGCGATCGAGGGTGCGGCACACCCAGGATAGCCCGGCTCCCCTCCCGTGGATCGGTCCGCCCGGACGACCGGCCCACCACACGGAGGAATCCGCCATGACCACGCACGCGCCCGCCATCACGGCGCGCGACCTGACCAAGACCTATCCCGGTGACGTCACCGCCCTCGCCGGCATGGACATCACCGTCGATACCGGCACCGTCTTCGGCCTGCTCGGCCCCAACGGCGCCGGCAAGTCGACCACCGTCAAGATCCTCACCACCCTGGCCCGCCCGGACTCCGGCAGTGCCGTCGTCGCCGGGCACGACGCGCTGCGCCACCCCGGCCGGGTACGCCGTGCCATCGGGGTCGTCGCCCAGCGCTCCGGCGCCGACCCGGTCGCCACCGGGCGCGAGAACCTGCTGCTCCAGGGCAGGCTCTACGGGGTCCGGGGCGCCGCCCTCACCCGCCGGGTGGACGAACTCCTCGACCGCTTCGACCTGGCCGGCGCGGCCCGGCGGATGGTCAAGACGTACTCCGGCGGCATGCAGCGCCGCCTCGATGTCGCGCTGGGCCTGGTCCACCGGCCCGAAGTGCTCTTCCTCGACGAGCCGACCACCGGGCTCGACCCCGAGGCCCGCGCCGCCATGTGGGAGGAGATCTCCCGGCTGGCCGGCGAGGAGGGGCTGACAATCCTGCTCACCACCCACTATCTGGAGGAGGCCGACCGGCTCGCCGAGCGGATCGCCATCGTCGACCGCGGCCGCGTCGTCGCCGAGGGCACCCCCGAAGGGCTCAAGGGCGAACTGCGCGGCGACGCCGTCCAGGTGGAGCTGCGCGAGCCGCCGGGCCCGGTCGAGGCCCAGCTCCTGCGGACCGCGCTGGCGGAGTTCGCCGGGGTGCGCGAGGCGGTGCTCGACGGCCGCCGGCTCAGTGCGCGCGCCGACGACGGGGCGGCGGCGGTGCCGCACGTGCTCGCCGTACTCGAACGGGAGGGCGCCGCCGTGGCGTCCGTCACCGTGGCCCGTCCCTCGCTCGACGACGTGTACCTGCGCCACGCCGGCCGCCGCTTCGGCGACGCGGACGCCCCCCTGATCGCCGCCGGAGGCGCCCGATGAGCACGAACACCCTCACCGACACCTGGTACATGACGCAGCGTCAGTTGATGGCGATCCTGCGGCAGCCGGTCTACCTGGTGATCACCCTGGTCCAGCCGGTCATCTGGCTGTTCCTCTTCGGTGCCCTCTTCCGCCGGGTCGTCGAGCTGCCCGGCTTCGGCACCACGCCCTACCTGGACTATCTCGTCCCCGGCATCGTGGTGATGAGCGCCCTGGGCTCCAGCATGTGGGCCGGCATGGGCACCCTGGAGGAGATCGAGCGCGGCACGCTCAACCGCTTCCTCACCACTCCGGTCAGCCGCAGCGCCATCATCAACGCCAACGTCGTGCAGCTCGGGCTGTCCACCGCCTTCCAGTCGGTGTGCATCATCCTGCTCGGCAAGGCCGGCGGCGCCGACTACCCCGGCGGCATCGGCGGCATCCTCGTGCTGATCGTCGCCTCGATCCTGCTCGGCACGGTCTTCGGCGCCCTGTCCAACGCCATCGGCATGCTGGTGCGCGAACGGGAGAGCATCATCGGCGTCAACACCTTCCTGCTGCTGCCGCTGACCTTCCTGTCCTCCGCCTTCATGGCCCCCGCGCTGATGCCGGGCTGGATGCGCCGGACAGCGGACTTCAACCCCGTCAACTGGGCGATGGTCGCCGGCCGTTCGGCGATGTCCGGCAGCCCCGACCCGAGTGTGGTGCTCAGCCGCGGCGGTGCGCTGCTCGCGTTGGCGGTGGCGGCGGTCTGGCTGTCGACCCGCACCTTCCGCACCTACCAGAAGTCGGTCTGACCGCGGGAAACGGTAAGGGGCAGAGCCCGTTGGCCCTGCCCCTTGCAGCTCTCCCGTGTCAGGCGCCGGTTGCGGCCTCCTGCTCGGCCTCCACCTGCTCGTTCCACACCCGCTTGCCCGACTGCCAGCCGTCCTCGTCGTGCCCGAGCCGCCAGTAGCCGGAGATCGACAGCTGCTCGCGCGCGACACCCCGCTCGACCCGCAGCACCCGCCGCAGCTCCTTCACGAAACCGGCCTCGCCATGGACGAAGGCGTGCACCGTGCCCTCGGGGAACGCCAGTTCCGACACGGCCCGCACCAGCTTCTCGCCGACCGGCGCCCCGTCACGGTGCAGCCAGACGATCTCGGCGTCGGCGGCCGTCTCGGTCTTCTGCTCGTCCGCCTCGCTGTCCACCTCGACAAAGGCGTGGGCCCGCGCGCCCGCGGGCAGCCGCTCCAGGGCCGCCGCGATGGCGGGCAGCGCGCTCTCGTCCCCCGCCAGCAGATGCCAGTCCGCGTCCTCGTCCGGGGCGTACCCGCCACCGGGGCCGGCGAAGAACAGTTCGTCGCCGGGCTGGGCGCCGGCCGCCCACGGGCCGGCCACGCCCTCGTCGCCGTGGTGCACGAAGTCCACCCACAGCTCGCGCGCGTCGGCGTCCCAGCGCCGCACGGTGTACGTACGCTGCCAGGGCCACTGGTCGCGCGGCAGCTCGGCGCGGATCCGCTGGAGGTCGTAGGGCTCGCCGTAGTCGACGCCATCCTGCGGGAACGACAGCTTGATGTAGTGATCGGTGAACGTGCCCGCGGAGAAGTTCGCGAGCCCGTCGCCGCCGAGGACGACCCGGATCATGTGCGGGGTCAGCCGCTCGACGCGCTCGACGCGCCCCCGGTGCAGCTGTGGCGGCTTGCGCGCCGGACGGTCTGCCATGCCGACCTCCTGAAAGGGTTTGAGTTAGGTAAGCCTAACCCAGGACCTCCAGCAGTCGTTGCAAAGATCCTCCCAAGCCCCACCGCCCGGCCAGCGCCTCCAGCGCGGCGGGATCCTTGGGCGCTCCCGGCAGTGCGGGGTCGAACTCCGGCAGCGGTACGTCCCCGGCGACCCGCACCACCTTCGGCGCCACGGCGACGTACTCCCGCGCCTCGAATAGCCGTCTGCGCTGCGCCGGGGTGAGCTTCGACAGCGGGTCGTCCGCGGCGGCCATGATCCCCGCCAGGTCGCCGTAGGCGTCCAGCAGCTTCGCGGCCGTCTTCTCGCCCACCCCCGGCACCCCCGGCAGACCGTCACTCGGGTCGCCGCGCAGCAGGGCGAGGTCGGCGTAACCGGAGCCGTCGACCCCGTACTTGGCGCGCAGCCAGGCGGTGTCCACCAGATCCAGGCTGCCGACGCCCTTGAGCGGATAGAGGACCCGCACCCCCCGCGCGTCGTCCACCAGCTGGAAGAGGTCACGGTCGCCGGTGACGATGTCCACCGGGCCGGCCGCCAGCCCGGTCAGGGTGCCGATCACGTCGTCCGCCTCGTACCCCGGCACGCCGACCCGGGCGATCCCCAGCGCGTCCAGCACGGCTTCGATCACCGGGACCTGCGGGGACAGGGTGTCCGGCACCACTTCGATGTCGGCGGCGCCCGACCCCTGGGGCGCCTCCTCGGCCACCCGGTGGGCCTTGTACGAGGGGATGAGCTCCACCCGCCACTGAGGGCGCCAGTCGGCGTCCATGCAGGCCACGAGGTCGTCGGGGGAGTGGTCGGCGACCAGCCGCGCGATGAAGTCGAGCAGCCCGCGCACGGCGTTCACCGGAGTGCCGTCGGGCGCCCGCACCGAGTCGGGCACGCCGAAGTACGCACGGAAGTAGAGGCTGGCCGTGTCCAGGAGCATCAGGCGTCGCGTCGTCACGCACCCGATGATGCCGTACGCCACCGACAACGTGACCTCGCTCACGGAATGGTTTGCTCCGTTTGCTGCCGGGCAGCCGCCGTTCTCGGAGCATCCGGACGTCGACGCCCAACCGCACCACAGGCGCGCGACCGGCCGCACGGGCCCGTCCCGGCACGCTCCCACGACCTGCCCGCGGGGGAAGCGGGTCGTGTTCCGTACGACCCGAGAGGTGTTTGTGTCCAGGCTGCGAGTGGAGCATCTGTACAAGGTGTTCGGCCCACGTCCGCAGGAGGCGGTACGCCGTCTCCAGGACGGGGCCGACCGTGACGAGCTGCGGGAGAGCGGCACGACCGCGGCGGTGATCGACGCGGGCTTCGATGTCCGCGAGGGCGAGATCTTCGTCGTCATGGGACTGTCCGGCTCGGGCAAGTCCACGCTTCTGCGTACCCTCAACGGGCTGCTCGAACCCACCTCGGGACGCGTCCTCTTCGACGGCCAGGACCTCACCGCCCTCGATCCGCGCGAACTGCGCAGGGTGCGCTCGCACGGCATCAGCATGGTCTTCCAGCACTTCGCCCTCTTTCCGCACCGCACGGTGCTGGACAACGCCGCCTACGGCCTCGAAGTGCAGGGCGTCCCGCGCGAGGAGCGCGACCGGCGCGCCGCCGAGGCCCTGGAGCTCACCGGGCTGGCCGGCTGGGAGAAGTCCTGGCCGGACGAGCTGTCCGGCGGAATGCAGCAGCGCGTCGGCCTGGCCCGCGCGCTGGCCACCGACGCCGACCTGCTGCTGATGGACGAGTCCTTCAGCGCCCTCGACCCGCTGATCCGCCGCGACATGCAGGACCAGCTCCTGGAACTGCAGAAACGGCTCAAGAAGACCATCGTCTTCATCACCCACGACCTCAACGAGGCCATGCGCATCGGCGACCGCATCGCCGTCATGCGCGACGGGCGCATCGCGCAGATCGGCACCGCCGAGGAGATCCTGCTGCACCCCGCCAACGACTACGTCGCGTCCTTCGTCCAGGACGTCGACCGCAGCCGGGTGCTCACCGCCGCCGCCGTCATGGAGTCCTGCCCGGCCGGCACAGCGGCCTACCCGGCCGGCGAGTCCGTCACCGCGGACACCCCGATCGCCGAACTGTGCGCGATCGGCGCGCGCAGCGACGAGCCCATCGCCGTACGCGGCGAACAGGGCCGTCTCGCGGGCCTGATCCCCCAGCAGGCCCTGCTCGCCGCGCTGGCGGGGGATCCCCCCGAGGCACCATCCCCGGCGGTGACCGCCGGCGAGCCCGCCGCGGTGCCCGCGGTGACCGCCGCGTCGCCCGCGGTGACCGCCGACCGGACGGCCGAGAAGACCACCGAGGAGGAGGCCGCCCATGCCTAGGCTCCCTCTCGGCGACTGGATCGACAGCGCCGTCACCTATCTGCGCGACCACGCCGCCTGGCTCTTCGACTTCATCACCGCCGTCGTCTCCGGCATGTACGACGGACTCGACGCGGTCCTGCGCGCCCCCGAACCGCTGCTGCTGGCCGGGATCCTGGCCGTCGTCGCGCTGTGGCTGCGCGGTCTGACCGCCGGGGTGCTCACCTTCGTGGGCTTCGCGCTCATCGACTCCGTACAGCAGTGGGACCAGGCCATGGACACCCTGTCCCTGGTGCTGGTCGCGACCGTCATCACCGTGGTGCTCGCCGTGCCGCTGGGCATCTGGTCCGCCCGCAACCGCACGGTCGGCGCGGTGCTGCGCCCGGTACTGGACTTCATGCAGACGATGCCGGCCTTCGTCTACCTCATCCCCGGCATCTTCTTCTTCGGTGTCGGCCAGGTCCCCGGCATCATCGCCACCATCGTCTTCGCCATGCCGCCCGGCGTGCGCATGACGGAACTCGGCATCCGCCAGGTCGACGGCGAACTCGTCGAGGCCGCGCAGGCGTTCGGCACCAGCCCGCGCAACACCCTGCTGCGCGTGCAGCTTCCGCTGGCGCTGCCCACCCTGATGGCCGGCATCAACCAGGTCATCATGCTGGCGCTGTCCATGGTCGTCATCTCCGGCATGGTCGGCGGCGGCGGCCTCGGCTCCTCGGTCTTCACCGCGATCAGCCAGGTCAACATCGGCCTCGGCTTCGAGGGCGGTATCTCCGTGGTGATCCTGGCCATGTACCTCGACCGGATCACCGGCGCGCTGGGCAGCCGGGTGTCGCCGCTCGGCCGCCGGGCGCTGCCCGCCCCGACGTTCTGGAGCTACCGGCCGCAGACCGCCGTCGCCGTGGTCGGCGTCGTGGTCCTGGCCCTGGTCGCGGGCGGTATGAACGTCTTCACCGGCTCCGGCGGCGGTGACAACGTCGCGGCCGGCAAGAACGTCGGCCACGGCCGTACCGTCGACCTCGGCTACATCCCCTGGGACGAGGGCATCGCCTCCACCTACCTGTGGAAGGAGATCCTGGAGGAGCGCGGCTACAGCCCCAAGGCCACCCAGTACGACGTCGGCGCGCTCTACACCGGCATGTCCACCGGCAAGGTCGACTTCGAGACCGACTCCTGGCTGCCCACCACCCACAAGTCCTACTGGGAGAGGTACCGCGACCAACTGGACGACTACGGCTCCTGGTACGGCCCCACCTCGCTGGAACTCACCGTCCCCTCCTACGTCAAGGGCGTCGACTCGCTCGCCGACCTCAAGGGCAGGAGCAAGGAGTTCGGCGGCCGGATCATCGGCATCGAGCCCGGCGCAGGCATGATGAAGATGCTCAACGACACCGTGCTCAAGAAGTACGGACTGGACGGGGAGTACCAGGTCACCACCGGCTCCACCGCGAGCATGCTGGCCCAGCTCGACCGTTCCGTCGCCGCCAAGGAGCCCGTGGTGGTCACCCTCTGGTCACCGCACTGGGCGTACAGCAAGCACTCCCTGAAGAAGCTCAAGGACCCGCTCGGCGCCTGGGGCAAGGGCGACGGCGTGCACACCCTCGCGCGCAAGGGCTTCGCCTCCGACGAACCGCGGGTCGCGAAGTGGCTGAAGGACTTCCACCTCGGCGAGAAGCAGCTCACCGGCCTGGAGGCGGCCATCCAGGACGCCGGCCAGGGCCACGAGCAGGACGGCGTACGGAGCTGGCTCGAGAAGCAGCCCGGTCTGGCCGACAGGCTCGCGCCGGTCTCCTCCTGACGGAGGGGCCTGACGCGGACGGGCCTGGATACGGTGGGGCGATGAACGGTCGCCCCACCGTACGCCGCGTGGTCTCCCTGGTCCCCTCGCTCACCGAGGCCGTGGCGGCCACCGCCCCCGGCCTGCTGGCCGGCGCCACCAACTGGTGCAGCCACCCCGCCGGGCTCGGCGTCCGGCGGATCGGCGGCACCAAGAATCCCGACGTCCCCGCGATCATCGACCTCGCCCCCGACCTCGTCATCGCCAACGAGGAGGAGAACCGTGAGCCCGACCTCGCCGCGCTGCGCGAGGCCGGGCTCGACGTGCTGGTCACCGAGGTGCGCGACCTCGGCCAGGCCTTCGCCGAACTGCACCGCGTCCTGGCCGACGGCTGCGGCCTGTCCCGGCCCGGCTGGCTCGACGACGCCGAGGCCGCCTGGCGCGCCCTGCCCGCCCCGGTGACCCGGCGCCGCGCCGTCGTCCCCGTCTGGCGCCGCCCCTGGATGGTGCTGGGCCGGGACACCTTCGCCGGTGACCTCCTCGCCCGCCTCGGCGTGGACAACGCCTGCGCGGGCCACGCCGACCGCTACCCCCGGATCCCGGCCGCCGAGCTGAACGCCATGGGCGCCGGCCTCGTGGTCCTTCCCGACGAGCCCTACGCCTTCACGGCCGACGACGGCCCCGAGGCGTTCCCCGGCATCAGGTCCGCGCTGGTCAGCGGCAGGCACCTCACCTGGTACGGGCCGTCACTGGCCGAGGCCCCGGCGGTCCTGCGGCGGGCTCTGGGCTGACCTGCTCAGACGCCGGTACCGCTGGACGACCCGGTCTCCTTGATGCCCTTGGTGATGGTGTCCATCACCGAGGCCTTGGGTGCCTTGGCGTTGATGTCGAAGCCGAAGCGGACCACGACCAGCTTCTTGCTGTCGCCGGGCGAGGGGAAGACCAGCGACTGGACGTAGCCGTCGTCACCCTTCTTCGTGACGACCTTCCAGCGGACCAGGTACCCCTTCTCACCGGCGACCGTGACGGCCTGCGACTTGAGCTGCTGGTGGGAGGTGATCCCGCCGTAGGCCTTCGCGCCGTAGGACTCCTCGACGTTCTTGGAGATGTCCTCCTTGGCCGCCGCCTCGGCCGTGGTGGCCTTGAGCTTCGCGGCCGTGGCGGAGCGGGAGCTGACACCGCCGCGGGAGCAGCTGAGCGAGGTGTCGGCGGGGCAGGCGTACTGCCCGACCACCATCAGCGCGGTGCCCGTACTGTCGTAGCCGGCCGTCCAGTTGTCCGGCAGCGGCAGGCTGACGCCGTTGTTGACGTCGGGCAGGAAGCCCTCCTCGGCGCTCGGCTGCGCGGACGGCCGGGTGGACGGCGCGCCGCTGGGCGCGCCGCTCGGGCCGCCGTCGGCGCCGCCGCCCGGGCCGCCCTGGCCGAAGGGGGCGCTGGCCGAGGGGGTGGGCCGGCCGTCGGCCGCGGTTCCGTCGCCGTTGTCGGAGGTCAGCGCGACGACGCCGCCGACGACCGCCGCGACCACCACCACGGCGGCCACGACGGCGATGGCGATCCGGCCGCCCCGCCGCCCGGACGGGGCGCCGCCGGCGACGACGTCACCCGGGTAGGGCTGGTAGCCGGGGGCGGCCGGGAAAGCGGCGGCGTGGCCCTGCGCGGCGCGGGTGTACTCGGTCCACTCGGTCCCGTCCCACCAGCGTTCCAGTGCCGGGCCGTCGTTGCCTGTGTGCCCTGGCTCTGGGTACCAGCCGGGCGGGGTCGTCATCGTCACGGCGTCACTTTAGGTCTATCAGCTTAAGATTCCCGTGAGAGAGGGCCCCTTGCCGGGTTACAGAGGGGTCACGTATGCCCCGGCGATGCCGCCGTCCACCAGGAACTGCGACCCGGTGACGAACGACGAGTCGTCGCTCGCCAGGAAGGCGACCGCCGCGGCGATCTCCCGGGGCTCCGCGAACCGGCCCAGCGGGATGTGCACCAGCCGCCGCGCGGCCCGTTCGGGGTCCTTGGCGAACAGCTCCCGCAGCAGCGGGGTGTTCACCGGCCCCGGGCACAGCGCGTTGACCCGGATGCCCTCGCGGGCGAACTGCACGCCCAGCTCACGGGACATGGCCAGCACGCCGCCCTTGGAGGCGGTGTAGGAGATCTGCGAGGTCGCGGCGCCCATCACCGCCACGAAACTCGCCGTGTTGATGATGGACCCCCGGCCCTGGCGCCGCATGTAGGGCAGCACCGCCTTGCAGCACAGGTAGACCGAGGTCAGATTGACGTCCTGGACGCGCTTCCAGGCCTCGATGCCGGTGGTGAGGATCGAGTCGTCGTCGGGCGGTGAGATCCCCGCGTTGTTGAAGGCGATGTCGACGCTGCCGTAGGTGTCGTACGCCGCCTGGAACAGCGCGTCCACCTGCTCGGCGTCGGTGACGTCGACCTGGACGAACAGCCCGCCGACCTCCTCGGCCGCGGCCTTGCCGGCGGTCGCGTCGATGTCGCCGCACACCACCCGGGCGCCCTCCGAGGCCAGCCGGCGGGCGGTGGCCAGGCCGATGCCGCTGCCGGCGCCGGTGATCACCGCCGTACGGTCCACCAGGCGACGGCACACTGCTTCTTCGGTCACGGTCAGTCCTCCGTACTGATGAATACGTTCTTGGTCTCGGTGAACGCGGCCAGCGCGTCCGGCCCCAGCTCCCGGCCCAGCCCGGACTGCTTGAAGCCGCCGAAGGGGGTCCAGTAGCGCACCGAGCTGTGGGAGTTGACCGACAGGTTGCCGGCCCGGGTGCCCCGGGCCAGCCGCAGGGCGCGGCCGACGTCCCGGGTCCAGACGGAGCCGGACAGGCCGTACGCGGTGGCGTTGGCCAGCCGCAGCGCGTCCGCCTCGTCCTCGAACGGGATCACCACCGCGACCGGCCCGAAGACCTCCTCGACCGCGACCGGCGCACCCGGGTCGTGCGGGGTCAGCACGGTCGGCGGATACCAGAAGCCCTTGCCCCCGGGGGCGCTGCCCCGGAAGGCGACCGGCGCGCCGGGTGCCACGTACGCCGCGACCCGGTCGCGCTGCGCGGCGGAGATCAGCGGGCCCATGTCGGTGGCCGGATCGGCCGGGTCGCCGACCGTGACGGCCCGTACGGCGGGCTCCAGCAGCTCCAGGAAGCGGTCGTACACCTGCCGTTGCACCAGGACGCGGGTGCGGGCGCAGCAGTCCTGTCCGGCGTTGTCGAGGAAGGCGGCGGGCGCGGTCCGCGCGGCCTTCTCCAGATCCGCGTCGGCGAAGACGATGTTGGGCGACTTGCCGCCGAGCTCCAGGGTGACGCGTTTGAGGCTGTTCGCGCAGGTCGCCATGATCCGCTTGCCCACGGCGGTCGACCCGGTGAAGACGATCTTCGCCACCCCGGGGTGCTCGACCAGGGCCGCGCCCGCGACCGGGCCGGTGCCCGGCAGCACCTGGAACAGGTGCTCCGGCAGCCCCGCCTCCAGGGCCAGTTCCGCCAGCCGCAGCGCGGTCAGCGGGGTGGTCTCGGCGGGCTTGAGGATCACCGCGTTCCCGGCCGCGAGCGCGGGGGCGGTGCCCCAGGCCGCGATGGGCATCGGGAAGTTCCAGGGCGCGATCACCCCGACCACCCCGAGCGGTTCGAGGAACGTGATGTCCACGCCGCCCGGCACCGGGATCTGCCGGCCGCTGAGGCGTTCCACGCCCCCGGCCGCGTACTCCAGCAGGTCGCGGACATTGCCCGCCTCCCAGTGGGCGTTCGCGGTGGTGTGGCCGGCCTCCCTGACCTCCAGGGCGGCCAGTTCGCCGGTGCGGGCGTCGACGGCGTCCGCGAAGCGGCGCAGCAGCCGTGCCCGGTCGCCCGGGGCCAGGGCGGCCCAGGCCGTCTGGGCGCGGGCGGCCCGGACGACGGCCGCGTCCACCTCCCGCGCCGAGGCGGCGGGGACGGTGGCGATCACCTCTTCGGTGGCCGGGTTGAGGACTTCGAGCACCTGCGCCTCACATGCGTTCGAAGGAGCGGTGGCGCTCCCAGTCGGTGACCGCGCTGTCGTACGCGTCCTGTTCGACACGGGCCATGTTCAGGTAGTGGCTCACGACCTCCTCGCCGAAGGCCGCCACCGCGATCGGGCTCGCCTCCCACAGCCCGGCCGCCTCGCGCAGCGTCGCCGGGACGTGCCGGGTGCCTCCGGCGGTGTACGCGTTGCCGGTGACCGGCTCGGGGAGGGTCAGTTTGTGCTCCACGCCGTACAGCCCGGCCGCGATCATCCCGGCGACGGCGAGGTAGGGGTTCACGTCCCCGCCGGGCACCCGGTTCTCCAGGCGCAGCGCGGCCGGGCCGTGCCCGACCACGCGCAGCGCGCAGGTGCGGTTGTCCGGGCCCCAGGCGACCGCGGTGGGCGCGAAGGAGCCGGGGCGGAAGCGCTTGTAGGAGTTGATGTTGGGCGCGTAGAGCAGGGAGAAGTCGCGCAGCGCGGCCAGCTGCCCGGCCAGGAAGTGCCGCATGGTCTCCGACATGCCGTGGTCGCGGGAGTCCGCGTCGTGGAAGACCGGGTTGCCCTCACCGTCGCGCAGCGAGAGGTGGATGTGGCACGAGTTGCCCTCCCTGGCGTCGTACTTCGCCATGAAGGTCAGCGCGCGGCCCTCCTGCGCGGCGATCGACTTGGCGCCGGTCTTGTAGACGCTGTGCTGGTCGCAGGTGGTCAGCGCCTCGTCGTACCGGAACGCGATCTCGTGCTGCCCGAGGTTGCACTCGCCCTTCGCCGACTCCACGCGCATGCCGGCCGTGCCCATCTCGTTGCGGATCCTGCGCAGCAGCGGCTCGACCCGGCCGGTGCCCAGCAGGGAGTAGTCCACGTTGTACTGGTTGGCCGGGGTCAGATCGCGGTAGCCGCCGTTCCAGGCCTGCTCGTAGGTGTCGTTGAAGACGATGAACTCCAGCTCGGTGCCGACGTAGGCCGACCAGCCGCGTTCGGCCAGCCGGTCGAGCTGGCGGCGCAGGATCTGGCGCGGCGAGGCGGCCACCGGCGGGGCCGCGTCGCCCAGCCAGGCGAGGTCGGCGACGACCAGGGCGGTGCCCGCGTCCCAGGGGGTCAGCCGCAGCGTCGTCAGGTCGGGCAGCATCGCGAAGTCGCCGTAGCCCTGCTCCCAGGAGGACATCGCGTAGCCGTCGACGGTGTTCATCTCGGCGTCCACGGCCAGCAGGTAGTTGCAGCCCTCGGTGCCGTGCTCCAGGACGTCGTCGAGGAAGTGGCGCGCGGCGAAGCGCTTGCCCTGCAGGCGGCCCTGCATGTCGGTGAAGGCGACCACCACCGTGTCGATCTTCCCGGCCTCGGCCAGCCGCCGTAGTTCTTCCGTACTGAGCGGGGCTCTGCGGTGCACCACAGGGGATCACCTCTCCTAGCGGCCGTCAGGTGATCCAAAAGTACGGGCTGAGCACCGACTTGGGTACGGTGCGACCAGAAATCCGCGTTGCGCGCGTCGTCAGGAGCCCGTCCATGTCCCGTTGTCCGCTGATCGGCGTCACCACCTATCTGGAGGCGTCCGCCCGGTGGGGCGACTGGGACCTGCCCGCCGCCCTCCTGCCGGCCGGATACCACCGCCTGGTGCAGCGCGCCGGCGGCCTGGCCGCCCTGCTCCCCCCGGACGGCCCCGAGCGGGCCGGCGCCGCCGTGGCCCGGCTCGACGCGCTGGTCGTGGCCGGCGGCCCCGACGCCGACCCGGCCCGCTACGGTGCCTCCCGCGACCCCCGCACCGGCCCGCCGGCCCCCGAACGCGACGCCTGGGAGCTGGCCCTCATCGACGCCGCCCTGGCCGCCGGCCTGCCCCTGCTCGGCATCTGCCGCGGCATGCAACTGCTCAACATCGCCCTCGGCGGCACCCTCGTACAGCACCTGGACGGCCACCGCGGCCGGGCCGGTGTCTTCGGCTCGCACGAGGTCCGGCCGGTGCCGGGCACCCGTTACGCGGCGCTGGTGCCGGAGGCCGCGTCGGTGCCCACCTTCCACCACCAGGCCCTCGACCGGCTCGGCGACGGCCTGACCGTCGCCGCGCACGCCGGGGACGGCACCGTGGAGGCCGTCGAACTGCCCGGCGACCCCTTCGTCCTCGGTGTCCAGTGGCACCCCGAGATGGGCGACGACGAACGGGTGATGCGGGGGCTGGTCACAGCTGCCGTTTGAAGCCCACGTGCGAGCCGGTGAAGCCCAGCCGCTCGTAGAACCGGTGCGCCTCGGTGCGCGCGTTGTCCGAGGTGAGCTGCACCAGGGTGCAGCCCAGCCGGCGGGACTCCTCGATCGCCCACTCCATCAGGGCCGTGCCGAGCCCCGTGCCGCGCGCGTCGCCGTGCACCCGGACCGCCTCGATGACCGAACGGGTCGTACCGCGCCGCGACAGCCCCGGGATCACCGACAGCTGCAGCACCCCGACCGGCCGGCCGTCGCGCTCGGCGACCGTCAGGTGCTGGTTGGGGTCGGCCGCCACCCGCTCGAAGGCGGCGTAGTACGGCTGCAGGTCGTCCGGGGTCTCCCGGCCCCGTCCCAGACCGTCGTCCGCGAACATCGCGACGATCACGGGTATGTCGGCGACCGCGGCCCGCCGGAACACAAGATCACTCATGCTCCCAGCCTATGCCGCAGCCACTCCAGCGCCGCCGTTCCCTGGGCCCGCTGGAACGGCCGCAGCGTCGGCAGCCCCGGGGGGCGCCGGATGCCGGGCCCGCTCCAGCAACATCCCCGCCAGCGCGGCCAGTACGGTCGTCACCGCGTCCGGATCGGCGTCACGGGCCGTGGGGTGCGTGGTGAACAGCGCCTCCGGCAAGGGGGCTGTTCCTGGGAGGCCCTGCATGGCGACCGAGGGCAGCATCAGCAGCAGGTCGAACCAGGGCGCCGCCAGGCAGGCGTGCGGCCAGTCCACGAAGACCACACGGTCGGCCGTGAGCAGGATGTTGTCCGCCCGCAGGTCGGCGTGGACCAGCGTGCCGCCCTCGGCGGCGGCCGCCCAGCCGGCCTCGCGGTCCGCGAGCGCGGCCAGCCGCTCCCGGGCCCAGGGCGCGAGCCCGTCGAGGCCGTTCTCCCCGCGGGCGTACTCCGCCGCGAGGGTCCGCCAGCCCCGGAACGCCCCGGCCAGCCGCTCCCCGGCCGACGGCACGGCGGCCGGGGAGGGCGTCAGCGCGGCCGACAGCTCCTCGATCCCGCGCAGCACGCGGTCCAGTTCGCCCTGCCGCCACGGGGTCCGGGGATGGCGGCCCTCGACGTCCTCGAAGAGCAGCGCCACCCAGTGCCCGTCGTCGTACGTGGCCAGCAGTCGCGGCGCCGGGACGCGGGGCGGCAGCGCGGCCGCGTTGCGCGCCTCGTCGCGGTACATACCGGGGCTCTCGGGGTTCTGGCCGGCGCTCACCGCCTTCACGAACGCGCGCCGCCCGTCGTCCAGGGTGAGCCGTACGGCCGCGCCGGGCGAGAACCCGCCGACCTGGCCCGCGGCGCCCACGACGATGCCGCCGAGGTCGGCCTCGACGGCCTGCCGGATCCAGGGCGCGACCTCGTGCCACCCGATGCGGACGCCCTCGGCGGCGGGCGGGGCGTCACGGGGGGCGGTGCGCGGCGTGCTGTTGCTCATGCCGGAAGCATGGCGGGTCGGGCGGGGGCGGCTCCACGCCTTTTCCGCCCGCCCGCCCGCTCGCTTTGCCCGCCCGGCCGCCCGGCCGCCGGGCGGCCCGTCCGTCACAGGAAGGTCCGGCCCTCGCCCCGGTAGGTCGGGGCGGTGCCGACCACCCGGTCACCCTCGATGAGCTGGAGGGTGTCGAACCGCTCGCACACCTCGCCCGCCTTGGCGTGCCGGAACCAGACCTTGTCGCCGATCAGCAGGTCGTCCGCGACGGACCCGATCAGCGGCGTCTGGACCTCGCCGGGCCCTTCCTGGGGGTCGTAGCGCAGACCCTCGGGGAGGTACGGCACGGGCAGCCGGTCGGGGCCGGCGGCACCGGAGGCGGGATACCCGCCGCCCAGCACGGTCACCACGCCGACGCCGGGGCGCCGCACCACGGGCTGGGCGAAGAGCGCGGCCGGGCGCCCCCGGAAGGACGTGTAGTTGTCGAAGAGCCGGGGGACGAACAGCCCGGAGCCGGCGGCGATCTCGGTGACCGCGTCCTCGGCGGCGGTGTACTGGACGCTGCCCGTGCCGCCGCCGTTGACGAACTCCAGGTCCGGGGCGACCGCCCGCACCGCCCGCACCACCTCGGCTCGGCGCGCGGCGAGTTCACGGCGGGCGGTGGACTGCATGAGGCGCACCGCCCGGGAGCGGAAGGGGCGGCCGGCCACCGCGTCGCCGACGCCCGCCACATGCCCCTCGTAGGCCATCAGGCCGACCAGCCGGAAACCGGGCCTGCGGGCCACCTCGCGGGCCAGCGCGGCGAGTTGGGCGGGCTCGCGCAGCGGCGAGCGCAGGGCGCCGATCCGTACCCGGCCGCCCAGCATGCGCAGCGACGTGTCCAGCTCCAGGGCGACGCGGACGATCTCCGAGCCGCCGCCGCGCGAGGCGTCGACCAGGTCGAGCTGCGCCACGTCGTCGATCATCACGGTGACCGCGCCGGCCAGCTTGGGGTCGCCGGCCAGCTCCGCGAAGGCCGCCCGGTCCGCCGAGGGATAGGCCAGCAGGACGTCGTCGAAGCCCGCGCGGGCCAGCCACAGCGACTCGGCGAGGGTGAACGACATGATCCCGGCGAAGCCGTCGCGGGCCAGCACCCGTTCCAGCAGGGCGCGGCAGCGCACGGACTTGGACGCCACCCGGATCGGTTTGCCGCCCGCGCGGCGCACGAGGTCCGCCGCGTTGGCGTCGAATGCTTCGAGGTCGACGACGGCCAACGGCGCGTCGAGGTGTGCCGTGGCCCGGTCGTACCGACGCCGGTCGGCTGCGCGATCTGACATGGCCGCAGCTTGCCAGAATGCCCCTACCCGGCGGTAGGGGCAACGGATCCGGCCCAGCTGAGAATTAACGCCCCGCAACCCGTAGAGTGACGCGCACGCTGTGACAAGAGCGTGCGACAACCCACGTGGTCACTCACGTGCCGAGCATCTGACGAGGGGGCGCCGGGTGAGCACCGGAGTCGACCGTGGGGGAGCCGGGCCGCATCCGGCGCCGCCGCACCGGGGCTTTCCGCCACCGCGTACGCGTCCGATACCCCCGCCACCGCCCCTGCCGCCGCAGTATCCGCCGCCGCGCACACCGCAGTGGGCGCAGCAGCAGCCGCCGTCCCAGCCGCAGCCCATGCCCCAGCCGCAGTCTCGGTCTCAGCCCATGCCGCAGCCCATGCCGCAACCGCAGCCGTACCGGCAGCCGCAGCCGTACCCACGTGACCCGCGCGCGGCCCGGCAGCCGCGCCCGCCCCGGTACGCGGCCCAGCAGGAGTACGTCCCCAACGCGCACGCCGCGCCGCGGCCCAAGCGCCCGGCCCTGGCGGCCCTGTGCCTGGTCCTGGGCCTGGGCCTGCTCGGCGGCGCGGTCGTCGGCGCCGTCATCAACCACGACGCGGCGGCCGGGGTGCCCACGGCGGCGCAGGCCTCGGCCAGCGCCTTCGGCGCGACCCGCGCCCTGTGGCACAGCGCCCCGGTGGACACCCTGTTCCCCCGCACCGTCAAGGGCCGGGCGGCGGGCCCCGGCGGCGCCGACCGGACGTGGACGCGGATCGGGGTGGCGCCGGAGAGCGACTGCGCCGACGCCTTCGACCCACTGCTGGCCAAGGTGCTGGCCCCGGCCGGCTGTGTCCGGCTGCTCCGCGCCACCTACACCGACGCGACCTCCACCGACGTGACCACCGTCGGCATCCTGGTCACCAGGACCGACGCCGCCACCATGCTGGCGCTGCACAACCGCTGGAACGACGAACACCTGGGCTCCCGTACCGATCTGATGCCCCGTCCGGTGGCCTTCGCCGGTACGGCGGCCTCCGGCTTCGGGGACCGGCAGCGGGCGAGCTGGACGGTCGACGTCTCGGCCGACCTGCCGGTCGTCGTGTACGCGGTGAGCGGCTTCGCCGACGGCCGCGAGATCGACGTCCCGCAGCCCGCCTCCGCCGCCTCCGCCGACGGCGCGACCTCGGCCCCCGCCCAGTCCGGCCTCGGCAACGCCGCCGAGGCGCTGTCGGACGCGGTCGACGCCCGGGTGCGCAAGGCCGCCAGAGCCGTGAGCCCGTCCTCGGAGCCGCCGCGATGAGCCGGGTACGCGGCCTGCTGGCCGCCCTCGCAGCCGCGGCCGCCGTCGTCGCGAGCCCCGCCGCGCCCGCGCACGCCGACGCCGTACGCGACGCGGACTGGGCGCTCGGCGCACTCCACGCCGAGCAGGCCTGGCGTACCGCCAAGGGCGCCGGCGTCACCGTCGCCGTGCTGGACACCGGGGTCGACGACACCCACCCCGACCTGACCGGACAGGTGCTCGCCGGCAAGGACATGGTCGGCTTCGGGGCGGAGCGCGGTGACAGCTCCTGGGCCCGGCACGGCACCGGCATGGCCGGGATCATCGCCGGGCACGGCCACGGCGCGGGCCGCGCCGACGGTGTCCTCGGCATCGCGCCGGACGCGAAGATCCTCCCCGTACGGGTGATCCTGGAGGACAAGGACCCGCAGCGGAAGAAGGCCCGCACCACCCGCGGCGGGGCGCTCGCCGAGGGCATCCGCTGGGCCGCGGACCACGGCGCCGACGTCATCAACCTCTCGCTGGGCGACGACAGCAGCACCGCCCACCCCGAGCCGCAGGAGGACGAGGCGATCCAGTACGCCCTGGCCAAGGGTGTCGTGGTGGTGGCCTCGGCCGGCAACGGCGGCAAGGAGGGCAACCGCGCCTCCTATCCGGCCGCCTACCCCGGGGTGATCGCCGTCGCCGCCGTCGACCGCTACGGCAACCGGGCCGACTTCTCCACCCGCCGCTGGTACGCCGCCGTGGCCGCGCCCGGCGTCGACGTCGTCATCGCCGACCCCGACCGGCACTACTACGAGGGCTGGGGCACCAGCACCGCGTCCGCGTACGTCTCCGGCACGGCCGCGCTGATCCGCTCCGCCTATCCGAAGCTGAGCCCGGCCCAGATCAAGGAAGTCCTGGAGGACACCACCAGGGACAGTCCCGCCGGCGGGCGCAGCGACGACGTGGGGACCGGGCTGATCGACCCGGCCGCCGCGCTCAAGGCGGCGGCCGGACTCAAGCCGGTTCCGCAGGCTCCGGCCCCGTCGGCGTACGGGGAGAAGTACTTCGGTTCCGGGCCCGGTGCCGCCCGGCAGTCGTCGCAGGACGACGAGGGGGGCGGCCTGGGCGACGGCATCGCCGTCGGCTTCGCGGTCGCCGGGTGCGCGCTGGTCGCCATGGCGACCCGGCTGATGCGGCGCGGCCGGCGGGAGGCCCGGCGCGACGTCCCGCGCCACACCCCGCCGCCCCCGCCGCCGCCGGTCAGGAACCCGACTCCGCCGTGGCCTTGTTGAACGCCTTGACGGCCGCCTGCGCCGCCCCCTCGACGAGGGCGACGCCGCTGTTCATCGTGCTGCTGCCGCTGGAGGTCACCGCCACCAGGTAGGTGTGACCGCCGGAGGTCACCCGGCCGATGCTGTTGATGTCCCACAGGGCGGTCGTGCTCCTCTGCAGCCAGCCGTTCTTGACCTCGAAGTCCCCGGTGGACGCGCTCGGCACCCCCCAGTCCTGGTAGGTGCTGACCTGGCCCATCAGGCCCTGGATGTACGAGCGCGAGGCGGCGTTCAGCCCCGGTGCCCTGCCGAACACCACCTCCAGCAGCCGCAGTTGGTCGGCGGCCGTGGTCTGGGTCAGGCCCCACAGCACCCCGCTGCCGCCGCTGGTCCCGGTCAGCCCGAACCGCCGGTTGGCCGTGTCGAGCCCGGAGGCGGTGCCGATGGTCTGCCACAGGGTGCTGGCCGCGGTGTTGTCACTGTTCTCGATCATGACCTTGGCGGCGGCCTTCTCACTGTCCGTCAGCGCGCGCCCGGCGTCCTGCGCCTGGAGCAGCAGCGTCGCCAGGATGTCGACCTTGACGATGCTCGCCGTGTCGAAGGACCCGCTTCCGTACACGGCGCTGTCCCCGGACCCGGTGTCCAGGACGGCCACCGAGTACTTCGCGGCGGAACTCTTCGTCACGCCGGCCAGCGCCTTGTCGAGTACGTCGTCCCAGTCCACCAGGGGCTTGGTCGTCGCCATCGCGGCCACCGCGTTCGCCACCGCCTGGGTGGAGGAGGCCGACGCCGCCGGAGCGGCCGAGCCCGTTCCGCGTCCCTGGGCCTTCACATACGCGGTGGTCGCCAGCCCGGTGCCCAGCAGCAGTGTCGCCGCCACGGCCGTGACGACGACGGCGCGGGGGCCGGTGGCGCGGGAGCGGCGCCGGTCGGCGCGCCGCCGCGATGGGGCGGGACGGTCCGCGCTCTCAGAGGTCTCGGATGCCATGTCCCGGGACGCTAGATATCGAACCTGCGTGCCCCATGGGAGCAGGGTTAAAAGCCCGTAAGAAATTCCTGTCCGCGGGCCCGGCTACCCTCGACCCGTGGCCCTGAAGAACATTCCCGATCCCGGCTTCTCCGACGACGACGGCACCGCCGACCCCCGGCTCGCCGCCGCGCTCCTCGCGTACGACGCCTCACCCGCCGACCGCACGGCCGAGGGGGAGGTGCTCGCCGCGCTGCCCGCCGCGCGGCTGCTCGTGCCGGTGGTCGCACTGCTGGGAGAGGTCGAGGAGGTGGCCGCCGGACCGGCGGGAGAAACGCTGCGCCGCGAGAAGACCAGCGACATGGCCGTCCCCACGGTCCGGGCCGCCGACGGCCGGCGCGCCCTGCCCGCCTTCACCTCCACCGCCACGCTCGCCCGCTGGCGCCCCGACGCCCGCCCCGTCGCGGTGCCGCTGGGCCAGGCGCTCCAGGCCCTCGCGCACGAGGGTGCCGACACCCTGCTCATCGACATGGCCGGCCCCGCCCCCTACGCCCTCAGCGGCCCCGCTCTGCGCGCCGTCGCCGAGGGACGTCCGCTGGCCGACCCGCTCACCGACCCGTCGGTCCGCGAGGCGGTCCGTGCGGCGGTGGCCGCCGAGCCCGGCGTCGTACGGGCCTACCTGGTGCCGGCCGAGACCTCCGACGGGACGCTCGGCCTGGTGCTGGCGGAGGGCGCCGCGGTGGCCGAGGTCGCCCGGCGTGTGGCGCGGGCCCTGGCGGGTGACGAGGTGCTGCGCGGCACCCTGCGCCAGGGGCTGGACCTCGCCCTGCTGCCGGCCGGCGCCGGACTGCCGGGCGTACCGCTGTTCGAGCTGTAGCCGTAGCTGTGGGCGGCGGCGCTGACTGCCGCTACTTGCCGTACACCGGCCCGGTGAACTTCTCGCCGGGACCCTGGCCCGGCTCGTCCGCGACGAGCGAGGCCTCGCGGAAGGCGAGCTGGAGGGACTTCAGGCCGTCGCGCAGCGGGCCGGCGTGGTAGGAGCCGATCTCGGGGGCGCCGGCCGTGACGAGGCCGGCCAGGGCGGTGATGAGTTTGCGGGCCTCGTCCAGGTCCTTGTGGTCCGTGCCCTCCTCCGCGAGGCCGAGGTTGACCGCCGCGGCGCTCATCAGGTGGACGGCCACCGTCGTGATCACCTCGACCGCGGGGACGTCCGCGATGTCGCGGGTCATGGTGTCGAAGTCGGGGCGGTCGTTCTGCGGGGTCGCGTCGCTCATGCCTCACACGATAGGCCCCGTGTGGCCGATTACGGACTGCGGTCGATCGCTGGTATGCTTGACGATTGACCGGCTGGACACCTTGCGAGCTCCGTGCGAACAGGTCTTCAGCCCACAAGTGGAGGCTCCGATCTCCCACCTGGCCGACCGTAGAGGTCGGCGGGTTCCGGTCAGGCGGTGCACCGCGTCATCAGGACGTGCGTGCCACTGCCCGATGCGCCCCGCGGGAATGCCGCGGCGGTGCTCCCGGTTGTGAGGAGCCCCGCCTGTGACCCGTTTCGGGGCGTTTTTTGCGCCCTGGCCCGGGCCGGACGGATAACAATTGACGTAAACGCGGCTGTCGGCCAGTCAGTCGCGTGGTGCTACCGAGGAGGCCCCATCAGCGCCGAGCCCCGTATCAACGACCGGATTCGCGTCCCAGAAGTGCGACTCGTCGGTCCCAGTGGCGAGCAGGTCGGCATTGTGCCGCTTGCCAAGGCCCTGGAACTCGCGCAGGAGTACGACCTGGACTTGGTCGAGGTCGCGGCGACCGCACGTCCGCCGGTCTGCAAGCTCATGGACTACGGGAAGTTCAAGTACGAGTCGGCCATGAAGGCCCGTGAGGCGCGCAAGAACCAGGCGCACACGGTCATCAAGGAGATGAAGCTCCGGCCGAAGATCGACCCGCACGACTACGACACCAAAAAGGGTCACGTCGTCCGGTTCCTCAAGCAGGGCGACAAGGTCAAGATCACGATCATGTTCCGTGGCCGTGAGCAGTCCCGGCCCGAGCTGGGTCACCGGCTGCTCCAGCGGCTGGCGGGGGACGTCCAGGAGCTGGGCTTCGTGGAGTCCGCGCCGAAGCAGGACGGCCGAAACATGATCATGGTTCTCGGTCCGCACAAGAAGAAGACCGAGGCGATGGCCGAAGCCCGCGAGGCGCAGGCCGCCCGCAAGGCCGGTCGCCTGCCGGAGAACCCGTCGGACGTGGAGCAGCAGGCGTACGACGACGCTCTCGCAGCCGAGGCCGCCGAGGCCGCCGAGGCAGCCGAGGCCGGCGAAACCGCCGACGAAACCGCCGACGAGAACAACTGACGGCGTAGCCAGAGCCCGGGGCGACCGCTCCGGGCGCAATGAAGTACTGACGCTCTCCGTCCGCTTCGGCGGACGGGAGGGCCAGCGACGAGGAGACTACGGCGCCATGCCGAAGAACAAGACGCACAGCGGTGCGAGCAAGCGATTCAAGCTCACCGGCTCCGGCAAGGTTGTCCGTGAGCGTGCCGGCAAGCGCCACCTGCTTGAGCACAAGCCGTCGAGCAAGACCCGTGCCCTCACCGGCACCGTCGTGCTGGCCCCGGCCGACGCGAAGAAGATCAAGAAGCTTCTCGGCAAGTGAGCGCCGCGCCCCGTCCGGGGCGCGCCGCACATCACCGGGACCTATCCGTCTTTCGGGCCGCGTGAGTACCACCGCGGTCCTTCACTAGGAGTTATCAAGTGGCACGCGTCAAGCGGGCAGTCAACGCCCACAAGAAGCGCCGGGCGATCCTCGAAGCCGCCAGCGGCTACCGCGGTCAGCGCTCACGTCTGTACCGCAAGGCCAAGGAGCAGGTCACCCACTCCCTGGTCTACAACTACAACGACCGCAAGAAGCGCAAGGGCGACTTCCGTCAGCTGTGGATCCAGCGCATCAACGCCGCTGCCCGCGCCAACGGCATCACCTACAACCGCTTCATCCAGGGCCTCAAGGCCGCCCAGGTCGAGGTGGACCGCAAGATCCTCGCCGAGCTGGCCGTCAACGACGCCCCGGCGTTCGCCGCCCTGGTCGAGGTCGCCCAGAAGGCCCTTCCGGCTGACGTCAACGCCCCCAAGGCCGCCTGACGCGACGCCGCGCCTGCCCTGAGCGGGCACCGGGCCCGCAGGCGGATCGCCGCCTGCGGGCCCGCGGCGTGCCCGGGCCGTCCGCCCCGGACGAGGCGCCGGTGGCCGGGCGCGCACCCCGGCCCACAGCCACCGGTCACCGGCCCCCGGGCCGTCGGCGCCGCGGAACCTCTGCCCACGACCCACGAAATGAGACCCCGGACCATGCCCGGCCCCGAGCTGACCTCCCTGCGCTCCCCGCGTGTCACCGCCGCCCACCGGCTCGCCAAGCGCAGCTTCCGCGGCAAGGAGCGCCGGTTCATCGCCGAGGGTCCGCAGGCCGTCCGGGAGGCCGTCCCGCACCTCGTCGAGGTGTACGCGACGCCCGAGGCGGCCGGCCGGCACGCCGACATCCTCGCCGCCGCCCACGAGGCCGGCGTCCCCGTCCTCACCGCGACCCCCGAGGTCGTCGCGGAGATGTCGGACACGGTCACCCCGCAGGGCATCGTCGGGCTCTGCCGTTTCCTGGACCGGCCGTTCGAGGAGATCCTCGCCGCCCGCCCCCGGCTGGTCGCCGTCCTGGCCAACGTCCGCGACCCCGGCAACGCCGGCACCGTCCTGCGCTGCGCGGACGCCGCCGGGGCCGACGCCGTGGTCCTCACCGACGCCTCCGTCGACCTCTACAACCCCAAGGCCGTCCGGGCCTCGGCCGGCAGCCTCTTCCACCTCCCGGTCGCGGTCGGGGTGCCGGTGGAGACCGTCGTCCAGGGACTGCGGGGCGCCGGCGTGCGGCTGCTGGCCGCGGACGGCGCCGGGGAACGGGATCTGGACGCGGAGCTGGACGAGGGGTCGATGGGCGGGCCCACCGCCTGGATCTTCGGCAACGAGGCGTGGGGCCTGCCGGCACAGACCCGCGCACTCGCCGACGAGGTGGTACGGGTTCCCATCCACGGCCGCGCCGAAAGCCTCAACCTCGCCACGGCCGCCGCCGTCTGCCTCTATGCCTCCGCGCGGGCGCAGCGCGCTCCCGGAGGGTGCCGCACCGTAACAATCAGCTAGTAGGGTGGCGCCCCGGGGGCCCTGGAAGGGGGGACGCGGGGATGGAAGCCAGGACGACCGGCCGGTCCGCGCGGGACGCCCTGTCCGGCTGGGCGGAGATCCTCACCGAGTACGGCCTGACACCGGACGACCTGCCCGACGGCCTGGTGGTCGCCGACGAGAGCGGCCGGGTCATCTGCTTCAACACCGCCGCCGCCCGGATCACCGCCCTGCGCCCGCCCGCCGTCATCGGCCTGCCGATCGAGCAGGCCCTGCCGCTGGAGGACCTGGAGGGCCGCCGCTGGTGGACCGTCACCGACCCGTACCGGGGGCTGGCCATCCGCACCGGCCAGCCCGAGCGCAATCTGCTGCTCCCCGGCGGCCGCGAGGTGCTGGTCTCCGCCCGGTACGTCCGTACGTACCCCGGGGGTCCCCTCCACCGGCTGGTCGTCGCGCTGCGCGGCACCGAGGCCCGGCGGCGTACCGAGCGCAGCCACGCCGAGCTGATCGCCACCGTCGCGCACGAGCTGCGCTCCCCGCTGACCAGCGTCAAGGGCTTCACGGCCACGCTGCTGGCCAAGTGGGAGCGCTTCACCGACGACCAGAAGAAGCTGATGCTGGAGACGGTCTACGCCGACGCCAACCGCGTCACGCGGCTGATCGCCGAACTGCTCGACATCTCCCGGATCGACTCCGGCCGCCTGGAGCTGCGCCGCCAGCCGGTCGACATGGCCGCCGCCGTACGGCGCCACGTCGACGCGCAGGTCGCCGCCGGGCAGCGGCCCGAGCGCTTCGCCGTCCGTGTGGACCAGTCGCTGCCCGCGTTGTGGGCCGACCCCGACAAGATCGACCAGATCCTCGGCAACCTGCTGGAAAACGCGGTGCGGCACGGCGAGGGAACTGTCACCATCGAGGTGGCACCCGCGCCCTCCAAGGGGCAGACGGAAGGAACAGCGGTCACCGTGAGCGACGAAGGCCCCGGCATCCCCGAGGAGTCGGTGAGCCGCGTCTTCACCCGTTTCTGGCGGGGCAGCAAGCGCGGTGGCACCGGCCTGGGCCTGTACATCGTCAAGGGCATAGTCGAGGCCCACGGCGGCACCATCACGGTCGGCCGCGCGCCCGGCAGCGGCGCCCAGTTCCGATTTATCCTGCCCGTCGGGGCGCCGGCCTTCATGGCCTGAGCGACTGTGCGAGTTGTCCACAACCCCCGGCGGGCATGACCGGCGGATCATCGCGGTCCCAGTAGACTCGACCCTTGGCACGTGCCGGTCGGGCAGGCCGCGCCAGCACCCACATCGGAACGGGAAGAAATGTCGGCACCCAATAAGTCGTACGACCCTGTTGAGGTCGAGGCGTTGAAACCGGAACAGATCGAGCGCATGCGCGACGAGGCGCTCGCCGCGATCGCGTCGGCCGCCGACCTCGACGCGCTGCGCGAGGCGAAGGTCGCCCACAGTGGTGACCGCTCGCCGCTGGCGCTCGCCAACCGTGAGATCGGCGCCCTTCCGCCGCACGCGAAGGCCGAGGCCGGCAAGCGCGTCGGCCAGGCGCGCGGTGCGGTCAACCAGGCGCTGAAGGCCCGGCAGGAGGTGCTGGAGGCCGAGCGTGACGACCGTGTGCTGGTCGAGGAGGCGGTGGATGTCACCCTGCCCTACGACCGTGTCCCCGCCGGTGCCCGGCACCCGCTGACCACCCTCTCCGACCGGCTCGCCGACATCTTCGTGGCCATGGGCTACGAGGTCGCGGAGGGCCCCGAGGTCGAGGCCGAGTGGTTCAACTTCGACGCGCTGAACATCTGGTCGGACCACCCCGCCCGCACCATGCAGGACACGTTTTTCGTAGCCAATGGCAAGGCCAATGCCAAGGCCAAGGGCAGCGGCAAGAGCGCGGGCGGTGACGAGGAGAGCGGTGTCGTGCTGCGCACGCACACCTCCCCGGTGCAGATCCGCTCGCTGCTCGACCGCGAGCCGCCGGTCTACGTCATCTGCCCGGGCCGGGTCTACCGCGCCGACGAGCTGGACGCGACCCACACCCCGGTCTTCACCCAGATCGAACTGCTCGCCATCGACGAGGGCCTGACCATGGCCGACCTCAAGGGCACCCTCGACCACATGGTCCAGGCGCTCTTCGGGGACGACATCACCACCCGGCTGCGCCCCAACTACTTCCCCTTCACCGAGCCGTCCGCCGAGATGGACATGGCCTGCTACGTCTGCCGCGGCGAGTCGGTCGGCAACCCCGACCGCCCCTGCCGGACCTGCAGCAGCGAGGGCTGGATCGAGCTGGGCGGCTGCGGCATGGTCAACCCGCGGGTGCTCACCGCCTGCGGTGTGGACCCGCAGAAGTACAGCGGCTTCGCGTTCGGCTTCGGCATCGAGCGAATGCTGATGTTCCGTCACAACGTCGAGGACATGCGAGACATCGTCGAGGGTGACGTGCGTTTCACCCTTCCGTTCGGGATGGAGATCTGATGCGGGTCCCGCTTTCTTGGCTGCGGGAGTACGTCGACCTGCCCGCCGGTGAGACCGGCCGCGACGTCCAGGCCAAGCTCATTTCCGCCGGTCTCGAAGTCGAGACCGTCGAGCAGCTCGGCGCCGGGCTCAAGGGCCCGCTCGTCGTCGGCAGGGTGCTCACCATCGAGCAGCTGGAGGGCTTCAAGAAGCCCATCCGCTTCTGCACGGTCGACGTCGGCTCCGCGAACGGCACCGGTGAGCCGCAGGAGATCGTCTGCGGCGCCACCAACTTCGCCGTCGGCGACAAGGTCGTCGTCATCCTCCCCGGCGGTGTCCTGCCCGGGAACTTCGAGATCTCCGCGCGCAAGACCTACGGCCGGAACTCGCACGGCATGATCTGCTCCGGCTCCGAGCTGGGCATGGGCGACGACGGTTCGCACGGCATCATCGTGCTGCCGCCCGAGCACGAGGTGGGCAGCGACGCCATAGAGCTCCTGGAGCTCGTCGACGAGGTGCTCGACATCGCCGTCACCCCCGACCGGGGCTACTGCCTGTCGCTGCGCGGTGTCGCCCGCGAGACCGCCATCGCCTACGGGCTGCCGCTGCGCGACCCGGCCCTGCTCGACGTGCCCGGCCCCAACTCCTACGGCTACCCGGTCAAGGTCTCCGACCCGGTCGGCTGCGACCGCTTCACCGCCCGCACGGTGTCCGGCCTCGACCCCGAGACCCGGTCGCCGATCTGGCTCCAGCGGCGGCTGCAGAAGGCCGGCATGCGGCCGATCTCGCTCGCCGTGGACATCACCAACTACGTGATGCTGGAGCTGGGCCAGCCGCTGCACGCCTACGACCGCAGCCGGGTCGAGGGCACGATCGGTGTCCGCCGCGCACAGCCGGGCGAGAAGCTCACCACGCTCGACGGCACGGTCCGGGTCCTCGACCCCGAGGACCTGGTCATCACCGACAACCGCGGCCCGATCGGCCTGGCCGGCGTCATGGGCGGCGCCAACACCGAGATCGCCGACCACGACGAGGCCGACACCTCCGCCGCCACGACCGATGTCGTGATCGAGGCGGCGCACTTCGACCCGGTGGCCATCGCCCGGACGGCCCGCCGGCACAAGCTGTCCTCCGAGGCCTCCAAGCGCTTCGAGCGCGGCACCGACCCGCAGGCCGCCTCCGCCGCCGCCCAGCGCACGGTCGACCTGCTGGTGCTGCTGGCCGGCGGCACCGCCGAGGCCGGGGTCACCGAGATCATCGCGCCCTCCGCGCCGCACACCATCTCCATCCCCGCCGACCACCCCGACCGTGTCGCGGGCATGGAGTACGGCCGCGAGACCGTCGTACGCCGCCTCCAGCAGGTCGGCTGCGACGTCTACGGCGCGGACGACCTGGCGGTCACCGTGCCCAGCTGGCGGCCCGACCTCACCGACCCCAACGACCTCGCCGAGGAGGTCATCCGGCTGGAGGGGTACGAGAACCTGCCCTCCACCCTGCCCAAGCTGCCCTCCGGGCGCGGCCTGACGGAGTCGCAGAAGCTGCGCCGCCGGGTCGGCCGGGCGCTGGCCGGGGCCGGCTATGTCGAGATCCAGGCCTACCCGTTCCTCGGCGAGGGCGTCTTCGACCAGCTCGGCCTCGACGCGGACGACCCCCGCCGCACCACGGTCAGGATCGCCAACCCGCTCTCCGACGAGGAGCCCACGCTCCGTACGACGCTGCTGCCCGGGCTGCTGGCCACGCTGCGCCGCAACACCGGCCGGGGCGCGCACGACGTGGCGCTCTTCGAGACCGGCCTGGTCTTCCGCCCCAGCGGGGAGGAGCCCGCGCCGCCGCGTCTGCCGGTCGACCGCCGCCCGACGGACGCCGAGATCGCCGCGCTCGACGCCGCGCTGCCCCGGCAGCCGCGCCGCGTCGCGGTCGTCCTGACCGGCGCCCGCGAGCAGGCCGGCTGGTGGGGCCAGGGTCACCCGGCGGGCTGGGCCGACGCGGTCGAGGCCGGCCGGATCATCGCCCGCGAGGCCGGGGTCGAGCTGACCGTCCGCAAGGACCAGCACGCCCCCTGGCACCCGGGCCGCTGCGCCGCGCTCCACGCCGGGGGCACCCTGGTCGGCCACGCCGGCGAGCTGCACCCCCGGGTGATCAAGGCGCTGCACCTGCCCGAGCGCACCTCGGCCATGGAGCTGGACCTCGACGGCCTGGAGCGGGCCATTGCCGGTCCGGTCGTCGCGCCCCGCGTGTCCGCCTTCCCGGTGGCCACGCAGGACGTCGCTCTCGTCGTCGAGGACTCCGTCCCGGCCGCCGACGTCGAGGCCGCCCTGCGCGACGGCGCCGGCCAACTCCTCGAATCGCTGCGCCTGTTCGACATCTTCACCGGCGAACAGATCGGCGAGGGCAAGAAGTCCCTGGCCTACGCGCTGCGTTTCCGGGCCGCCGACCGCACCCTGACGGCCGACGAGGCGTCCGCCGCCCGTGACGCGGCCGTCACGGTGGCCGCCGACCGCACCGGCGCGGTGCTGCGCGGCGCGTAACCCCGGGTTGTCCTCAAGCGCCGGGCCGGCTGACTCTCAGCGCCCCCAGCTACCGCTGGGCGGGGGAGTGCCCCCGGCCCGGCGTTTGAGGACAGAGCACCTTCCTTCCCGGAGTGCCGCGCCGCCGATCCTTCTCATCCTTGGTAGATCTAATGGGCGTTCGATGAAGAAAACGCTCATATCGCGGATCGCGGATCGCGTCCAAGAGAAGGAGGGCACGGATGGCCACGCCCACCGGCACCGCTCCCGCAGGAGAGGTGATCACCGTCGTCGGACCCGCCGGTGAGCAGCGCGACCGGATGCTGCTCGCGCTCGGCCGGGCCGGCTGGGCCACCGCGGTCTGTGAACGCACCGACGACGTGACGGAAGTACCGGGGGCGGGACCGTACGTCCGCCGGATGGTGCTGCTGCCCCGCGCGGACGGGCCGCCGGGCCCGGCGTGACGCCGGTCATTGACAAGCGACTCGCCAGTAGCTTGTCATGTCCAGATGCCGTCCATGATCGGGCGTCGGGAACTTCTCGACCAGGCCCGGACACAGCTGACCGCCGTTCCCGGCGTCCTGCTGTACGGACCGGCCGGTATCGGCAGGACCACCCTGGTCCAGGCGCTCACCCCGCCGCACGACCGCGCGGCGCCGGACTGCGGCGGCACCCTGCTGCGCTGCGCCCCCGCCGCCGAGGACGCCAGACTGCCCTTCGTCGGCCTGATCGACCTCTTCACCGCGGTGCCCGGCCGCTACGTCGACGCGCTGCCGCCCGCCACCGGGGCGGCGCTGCGCGCGGCCCTGCTGCGCGGGCGCGCCCCGGCCGGTGACCGCGGCCGGCTCGCGGTCCGGGTCGCGGTGCTCGACGTCCTGGCGGCGCTGGCCGCCGACGGCCCGCTGCACCTGGTCATCGACGACCTGCAGTGGCTCGACCAGCCCAGCGGCGAGGTCCTCGGCTTCGCCCTGCGCCGGCTCGACCCCGGTACGGGACTGCGGTTCCTCGCCGCCGAGCGGGTGGCCGACGGGCAGCAGCCCACCCGGCTGCCCTGCTGCCCGCCCGGCACCGCCGAGATCCGGGTACCGCCGCTGTCCGGCGCCGAGTCGGAGGCGCTGCTGCGCGCGGACACCGGCGACCGGCTCCCGGCGGTCGCCCTGCGGGCCGTCGGGCACGCCGCCGGGGGCAACCCGCTCTACGGTCTCGAACTCGGCCGCGCCGTGCTCCGCGAAGGGCTGCCCGCCACTCCGGGCGGCCCGCTGCCGGTACCGCCGAGGCTGCGCGCCCTGCTGCTCGACCGGGTCCGCCGGCTCCCCGCGGCCGCCCGGCACACCCTGCTCGTGGCCGGCGCCGCCGAGCGCCCCACCCTGACCCTGCTGCACGCCGCCGGGGTGCCGCACCCCGCCCGTGACCTCGGTTCCGCCGAGAACCTCGGCATCGCCGCCGCCGACGCCGACGGCACCGTACGCTTCCGGCACCCGCTGATCCGCGCCGCCGTCCACGCCGACGCCCCCGAGCACAGCCGGCGCGCGGTGCACGCACTGCTGGCCGGTGCGGTCACCGAGCCCGTCCAGCGGGCCCGGCACCTCGCCCTCGCCCACCCCTACGAGGACGAGGCCACCGCCCGCACCCTCATCGCCGCCGCCGGGCACCGCCCGCCGCTCCGGAGACCCCGCCGTCGCCGCCGAACTGGCCGAACTCGCCGCCCGCCGCACCCCGCGGGCGCTGCCGGGCGAGCGGGCCGACCGGCTGCTGGCCGCCGCCGGGTACGCCTGCGACGCCGGGCTGCGCGACGAGGCCGCCCGGACCGCGCAGACCGTACTGACCGGCGCGGCGTCCGCCACCCACCGGGTACGGGCCCGGCTCATCCTGCTCGGCAACGCCGGCCAGGCACTCGCCGGCACCGCCCGCCTCATCGACGAGGGCCTCGCAGAATCCGCCGGGCACCCCGGGCTTCAGGCCCGGCTCCACCACTGGGCCGCCGTCCGCCACCTCCTGGGCGGCCGCCCGGCCCGGGCCGCCACCCACGCCCGGCAGGCCGCCGACCGGGCCCGCGAGGCCGGCCCCGACGCGGCGGACACCCTGCTCGCCGCCCTCGCCCTGCTCGCCCGCCTCCAGGCCCTGCACGGAGACACGGCCGCCGCCGACCGCGCCCTGCGGGACGCCCTCGCCCTGCTCGGCGGCCGCGACGACGAACCCGGCGCCTGGGGCCTGATCCGTACCGGGGCCCTGCTGGCCGCCGACGCCGACCGGGTCACCGACGCCCACGAGGAGGTCACCGAGCTCCTCGCCCGCATCGGCGACATCGCCGGGGTCGAGGAAACCGTCGCCACCCTGGTCGCCCTCACCCGCATCCAGGTCAGGGCCGGCCTCTGCCACGAGGCGCTGGCCGGCGCCGCCCGGATCGCCCGGCTACCCGCCGGGGCCGGCAGCGCCTCACCGCCCGCCCTCTACGCCGTCGCCCTCGCCGAGATCGCCGGCGGCGACACCGGCAACGCCATCCGGCTCGCCGAACGTGCCGTCCGGGCCTGCGAGGCCGACGGCGACCAGCTCTTCCTGCTGCGCGCCCTCGCCGCCCTCGGCCAGGCCCACGCGCTGGCCGGCGGCAGCCACGGCAACGCCGCCGCCGTAGAGGCCCTGCAACGGGTGCGCCGCGCCGGGGAGTCGATGGGCATCGCCGACCCGGCCGCCCTGCGCTGGTACGCCGACCTCGCCGAAGCCCTGGTCGTCCTCGGCGAGACCGACGCGGCCGGCGAGGTCCTCCAGGCCGCCCACCGCCGCACCGGCCGGCAGACCCCCGGCAGCGGCCTCGCCGCCCTCGAACGTGCCGAGGGCCTGCGGGAGGCCGCCCTCGGCCGCGCCGGGAAGGGCGTCTCCCGGCTGCAGTCCGCCGCCGACCGGCTCCGGAACCTGCCGCTGCCGGTCGACCTGGCCCGCACGCTCATCGCCCTCGGCGCCGTCGAACGCCGCTCCCGGCGCCGTACCGCCGCCCGGGCCGCCCTCACCGAGGCCCTGCGCATCTGCGGCGAGGCCGGGGCCGCGCCCCTGGCGGCCAAGGCCCGGGAGGAACTGGGCCGCCTGGACGCGGTGGAACGCGGCGGCGGGGGAGGACCCCGGCTCACCGCCACCGAGCACCGGGTCGCCACCCTGGTAGGCGGCGGCGCCACCAACCGCGAGGTCGCCGCCGAGCTGTTCATCAGCGTCAAGACCGTCGAGGGAACGCTCTCCCGCATCTACCGCAAGTTCGGCGTCCGCTCCCGTACGGCCCTGGCCCACGCCATGGCCGCCGCCGTCATCGCCTCCGGCGCCGCGCTCGTCCCCGTGGACCTCGACATCGACGCCGCGGATTCCCGCACCGTGACCGTCACGGTCCCGCTGGACGGCGCGGCCCGGCCGCGCCGCTGAACTACGCGCTGAACTACGCGTAGTCGTAGAAGCCGTGGCCGGTCTTACGACCCAGCCGCCCCGCGTCGACCATGCGCTGGAGGAGCGGCGGAGCGGCGTACAGGGGCTCCTTGTACTCGTGATACATCGAGTCGGCGACCGAGGCGACCGTGTCGAGGCCGATGAGGTCGGAGAGCTTGAGCGGGCCCATGGGGTGGGCGCAGCCCAGTTCCATGCCGTTGTCGATGTCCTCGCGGCTGGCTATACCGGACTCGAACATCCGGATCGAGGAGAGCAGATAGGGGATGAGCAGCGCGTTCACGATGAACCCGGAGCGGTCCTGGGCGCGGATCGCGTGCTTGCCCAGCACATCCGTGACGAGCTTCTCGGCTCGCAGCAGGGTCTGGTCGCCGGTGGTGAGCGCGGGGATGAGCTCGACCAGGTTCTGCACCGGGGCGGGGTTGAAGAAGTGGATGCCCAGGACCTGGTCGGGGCGTGAGGTGGCGACCGCGAGCTTGACCAGGGGGATGGAGGAGGTGTTGGAGGCCAGGATGGCGTCGGGGCGGCTCACGACCTGGTCGAGGACCTGGAAGATCTCGGTCTTGACCTGCTCGTTCTCCACGACGGCCTCGATGACGAGATCCCGGTCGGCGAACTCGCCCAGATCCGTGGTGAAGGACAGCCGCCCCAGGGCCGCGTCCCGCTCGTCCTGGGTGATCTTGCCGCGCTCGGCGGCCTTGGTGAGGGAGTTGGTCAGCCGCGTGCGGCCGAACTCCAGGGCCTCACCGGTGGTCTCGGCGACCCGGACGTCGAGCCCGGCACGGGCGCACACCTCCGCGATGCCCGCGCCCATCTGGCCGCAGCCCACCACACCGACGTTCTGGATGTCGTTCAACGCTCTGGCCTCTTCCTCTCCCCGGTCCCGAAACGGCATCCGGCCCGTACCACGGTACGGGCCGGATCGCACCGACCGACACTACACCTGCGTGGTGGGCACACCTGCACGGCTGTGGCCGGTGGCCGGTGGCCGGTGGCCGTTGCGGCCTCGGCCTCGGCCTCGGTTACGTCACCGTGCAGGCGGCGCCGTTGAGCGTGAAGGCGGTCGGTTTCCCGTTGGTGCCCGACCAGCCGGCCGTGAAGCCGAAGGAGACCGACGCTCCGGCGGCGATGGTGGAGTTCCAGCTCAGGGCGGTGGCGGTGACCGTCGAGCCGGCCTGGGTCCAGGATGCGCTCCACAGCTGGGAGATCGTCTGGCCGTTGGGGAAGGTCCAGGCCAGTGTCCAGCCGTTGACCGCCGAGGAGCCGGTGTTCCTGATCGACACATCGCCCTGGAAGCCGGTGTTCCACTGGCTGGTGATGCCGTAGGTCACCGCGCAGCCCGCCGGTGACGTGGTCGTGGTCGGGCTCGTGGTCGGGCTCGGGCCGGTCGTGGGGGAGGTGGTGGGGGTCGCCGTCGGGGTCGGTGTGGCCGTACCGCCGCCCGTGGTGTCCGAGGTGTCGGCGTACAGCACGCCCCGGCCGTTGGTGCTGACGTACACCCGGCCGTAGACCCGCGGGTCGCCGGTGATCGCGGCGCCGGTCCAGCCGTACTGGTGGGCGTCGTCGTTGATCCGGACCCAGGACGCGCCCGCGTCGGTGGAGCGGAAGATTCCGCGGACGCCGCCGATCTTGGCGCTGGTGTAGAGCGCCTGGTACGAGGCGCCGGTGGCGGCCTTGCCGAAGCCGATGGTGTCGGCCTGCTGGACGTTGGAGAGCTTGCTGAAGGAGGCCCCGGAGTCGGTGGAGTGCCACAGGCCGTAGCTGCCGGTGGTGGCGCCGCCGGCGAGCCAGATGTCGCCCTCGGTGCCGGGGACCGCCTTGAAGCGTACGGGGCCGTCGGCGGGCAGACCGGTGGCGGCGGTGGCGGCGAAGGTCTTGCCGCTGTCGGTGCTGACGTAGAAGGTGCCGGACTTGAAGGCGTAGAACTTCTTGGCGTTCTTGCGGTCCGACTCCACGGTGGCGCCGGCCGGCACGCCGGTCGAGGCCGTCCAGGAACTGCCGTAACCGGTGGTGTAGTTGACGCCGGTGCCGTCCGGGCTCCAGACGAAGCCGCTCGCGTCGGCCGCCGCGGCGACCGTGCCGCCGCCGGTCACGCCGGAGGGTTCGGAGCCCTGGAACCAGTTGGCGCCGTTGTCGGTGGAGAAGGCGACCCGGGGCGCCGTGTCGTTGTTGCCGACCCGGACCACGGTGCCCGGGCTCGACTCGGCGAAGTCGAGGCTGGTGGTGGTCGTGAAGCCGGGGGAGGTGTACATCATCGCCGGCACGGCGGTCAGATCGGTGTGCCGGAAGCCGCCGATGTCCCCGAGGGCGCTGAGCAGCGGGGCCCCGGACGGCGGGCTGACCAGGTCGTTGACCGCGGTCTCCTCGATGCCCTTGACCATCGGTGTGATCTTGATCTGGCCGCCGGAGGTGTCCCAGGCGGTGAGGTTGTCGGTGCCGTAGACGGTGGCGCCGGTGCCGTACATCATGCGGTCGGAGTTGAAGGGGTCGATCTCCAACGCCTCGGTCATCCAGCCCAGTTTGGGCGTCACCTCGGGCGGCGACGGATTGGTGCCGAAGGTCAGCCACGGCACGGAGGACACATCCTGGGTGTAGCGGAAGGTACGGCTCGGGTAGCCGCTCCAGTCGTACGCGTGGGTCCAGGTGCCGCCGCTGTCGGTGGAGCGGTAGATCTGGGTGTCCGGCCACCAGGAGCTGTAGCCGGTGACCATGACGGTGCCGGGGTGCCGGCGGTCGACGGTCAGGCCGCTGTAGCCGAAGTAGGTGTCGGAGTCGGACAGCGGGCTGACGTTGGTCCAGGTACCGGTCGCGGTCGCGTACCGCCAGACCTGGCCCTTGGCGCCGTCGTAGGGGCCGCCGGTGTCGCTGGTGGCGATGTAGAGGTAGCCGTTGACCGGGTCCAGCACGCCCTTGTGGGCGATGTAGCCGGTGGGCTGGCCCGCGATACGTGACCAGGTCGAGCCCCCGTCGGTCGAGCGGTAGACGGTGTTGTCCTTGTCGGCCACGCCGACGTAGATGCTCTGGGTCGCGCTGCCCGAGCTGCCCGTGCGCTCGTCGAAGGTGACCCAGACGATGCCCTGGTTGTCACTGGCGTAGCCCGAGGTGTCGGTCGGGTCCTGGGCGTAGTTGCCGACGTTGGGGAAGGCGGTGACCTTGGCCCAGGTCACGCCCGAGTCGGTGCTGCGCCACAGGCCGTTGCCGCTGGGCGCGCCCAGGTACAGGACGCTGTTCTTGTTGGGGTCGACGGCGAGGCGCTCGCCCATGCCGCGGCCGGGCATGTTGCCGCCGAGCTTGAAGGGCAGCGCGGAGGCCGTCCAGGTGGCGCCCCTGTCGGAGGAGCGGAGCACCGCCCCGTTGTTCGGGTCCCAGGAGTTGGTGTAGGTGCCGACGGCCGCGTAGACCTTGTCCGGGTTGACGGAGTCGGTGGCGAGGCTGACGACTCCGGTGTACCCCCAGTGGTCCCAGTCGACGGAATCCGTCAGCGGGGTCCAGGACTTGCCGCTCTCGTTCCAGCGGTAGGCGCCGCCGATGTCGGTGCGGGCGTAGGCGAGGTTCTTCTCGGAGCGGTTGAAGATGATGCCGGGGACGAAGCCGCCGCCGTCGATCCGGGCGTTCTTCCAGGTGTAGGTCTCGGCGGCGGCCGCCGCGTGGGCGGACGAGGCCGCACCGGCGAAAAGTAGTCCGGCGAACAGGGCCAGGGCGGCCAGCAGTGCGCCCAGGACAGGTCCTGAAGCTCTTCGTGGCATGGCGGGACTCCCTCTCCGTACAACCGCGCGGTGCGGGCGGTGGGTGGACGGAACGTATTGGGAGCGCTCCCATAGTGGATCGCAGACCGATGGTAGCGGCCGCCCGCGTGGGCGAGAAGGGGTGGGGAAAGGGCTTTCCCGGCCGGCGCCGCCGTGACTCCGGACCGCGTGGACCGCCTCCCGCGCGGTGGCTCGCCCCGGTGGCTCGCCGCGGTGACACGCCGCGACGGCGTGAGGATTGCCCGCCGCCCCCCTGGCCCCCCATCATCGAGCGGGACAGGCAGACGTGACGGACAGTCAGCACAGCGGAGCGCCGAACGGACCATCAAGGGGCAGTCATGGGCCACATGGACCAGCACATCACCCGCCGGGCATTCACCGCGGGAGCCGCCGGAGCGCTGACCCTGGCGTTCCCGGCCGCCGGCGACGCGGCGGCCCGTGACGCGGTCGCGGGCGCCAGGGCCGCCCGTGGCAGGGCCGGCGGGGGCGCGGCCGCCGTCGCGCGCACCCGGATGCGGGGCATGTGGATCGCGACCGTCGCCAACCTCGACTGGCCGTCCGCCCCCGGTCTGTCCGCCGCGCGGCAGCGGCGGGAACTGCTCGACCTGCTCGACGCCGCCGTCGACCGCCGCCTCACCGCCGTGATGTTCCAGGTCCGCCCCACCGCCGACGCCCTGTGGCCGTCACCGTACGAGCCCTGGTCGGAGTACCTCACCGGCACCCAGGGCCGCGACCCCGGCTGGGACCCGCTGGGCACCGCCGTCCACGAGGCCCACCAGCGCGGGCTGCAGCTGCACGCCTGGTTCAACCCCTACCGGGTCGCCAACCACACCGACCCCTCCCGGCTGACCGCCCGCCACCCCGCCCGCGTGCACCCCGACTGGGTGATCCCCTACGGCGGCAAGCTCTACTACAACCCCGGGCTGCCCGAGGTGCGCGGTTTCGTCCAGGACGCGATGCTGGACGCGGTCCGGCACTACGCCGTCGACGCCGTCCACTGGGACGACTACTTCTACCCCTACCCGGTCGCCGGCCGGACCTTCGACGACGACGACGCGTACCAACGCCACGGATCGGACTTCGACAGCCGTGCCGACTGGCGGCGCGACAACATCGACCGGCTGGTCCAGGAGACCGCCGCCCGCATCCGGCAGATCCGGCCCGGCACCCGGTTCGGCGTCAGCCCCTTCGCGGTCTGGCGCAACAGCGACACCGACCGGCTCGGCTCCGACACCCGGGCCGGCGTGCAGACCTACGACGACCTGTACGCGGACACCCGGGGCTGGGTGCGCAAGGAGTGGATCGACTACATCGTCCCCCAGGTCTACTGGCACCTGGGCAACGCCGCCGCCGACTACGCAGAGCTGATCCCGTGGTGGTCCCGGGTCGTCGAGGGCACCCGCGTCCGGCTCTACATCGGCGAGGCCCTCTACAAGGCGGGCGCGCCGGGGCAGCCCGCCGCCTGGCAGGACCCGGACGAGCTGTCCCGGCACCTCAGCTTCGGCGCCGGGTACCCGCAGGTGCGCGGCAACGTCTTCTTCGCCGCCAAACAGGTGGTGGCCGACCCGATCGGCGCGATGAGCCGGGTCGTGGCCGACCACTACGACTACCGCTGACGCGGCCGGCCGCCGGCGGCGTCAGCGGTACGCCAGGGCATCGCGTCGTCAGGGCGAGGGGATGGTCTCCTGCCCCGGCTGGTGCACCACCACGGAGTCGGGCCCGGGGGACTTCACGCACTCGTGCCCGTCCTCGTAGCGCACCCGGTACGGCGGCTCGCCGCCGCTGCCGATGACTTCGACGATCTGCGCGTCCCGGTCGTGCTGCCCGACGACCCGGCCGTGCTGCTTCAGGGTGTCGCCCACATTCGCGTGCATCCGATCCGACCTCCCTAGGTGCGGTCTGGAGCCTGCGTCTCCAGTCTAGGGGCGCTCGCCCGGTCCGCACCCTTCGTGTGCGCCTCGCGTATGTACGCGAGCATCCGGGCGTCCGGCTCCCGCCGGTATCCGGCCCACAGCGGACCGCCGCAGACGTCGAGGGCGGCAGCCACCGCCTCGGCGAACGGCTCGCGCGGCCCGCCGCGCACCAGCGTGCGACAGCCGCCCAGCAGCGGTTCCGCCAGCTCCGGCGCGGCCTCCCGCAGCCGCCGGGGCAGCCACTTGCCGGCGCCGTGCCAGTGGTTCCGTACGGAGAACAGCAGCCCGGCGGTGCGCTCCAGCAGGGTCGTGGCGATCACCAGCAGCTCGTCCTCGTCCGTGGCGCCCAGCAGGTCGTCACGCAGGTCGGTGACCTCGTAGCGGGCCCGCTCCAGCTGCTCCGGCGTGGCGGGCGGCGGCCCGGCGGCCAGCGAGCGCCGGGCGGCCTCGCGCAGCCGCGCGGCGGTGCCGTCGCGGTCGTGCAGCACGGCGCCGGTGGCACACATGAAGGCCGTCGTGCCCGAGCCGCGGGAGCGGTCGAACTCCATGAAGGCCGTCACCGACTCCCCGGTGTGGACGAACAGTTCGACCGGCCAGCCGCCCCACAGCAGGTTCTCGCCCCGGACCCGCGCCGGCTCCGGCAGCACCAGCACGATGTCCAGGTCGGAGGTCGCGGTCCCCTCGCCGCGCGCCGTGGAGCCACCGAGGAAGGCGGCCAGGGCCTCGGGGTACCGCTCCCGCACGAAGTCCCGCGCGGCGGCGGCCGGGTCGTTCCGGTAGTCGTCCATGCGCGGGACGGTACCGCCCCGGCCGGTAAATGCCGTGCCGGGTAAGGATCTTGGCGCGTACGGTCACGCCATGCCGATCACCGATCGTCTCGCCGATGTCCCGGATCTCGCGCCCGGGCCCGGCTACGCGCACGCCGTCACCGCCACCGGCCGGCTGGCCTTCGTCTCCGGCCAGGTCGCCATCGACGCCGGGGGCGACCCGGTCGGCGACGACCTGGCCGCCCAGACCCGCCAGGCCCTGGGCAATCCGCACCGGGTGCTGCGCTCGCTCGGCGCGGACTGGCCCGATGTCGTCCGCTTCACCTGGTACGTCACCGAGCCGGCCGGCCTCCAGCCGATGCGGGACGTACGGGACGAGCTGATCCGGCCCGCCCTGGGCGACCGCCCCAACCCGGCGAGCTCCCTGGTGCGGGTCGCCGCGCTCTACCGTCCCGAGCTGCTGATCGAGGTGGAAGCCGTCGTCGCGGTGCCCGAGGCGTGACGGTATGTCCGCCGCCGCACCGGGCACCGGCCCTCCGGGTGCGGGACGGCCCTCAGAACGGGAAGTGCGCGTGCTGGGTGGCCAGGGTCACCCAGCGGGTGTTGCTGAAGGCCTCGATGCCCCAGCGGCCGCCGAAGCGGCCGTAGCCGGAGGCGTTGAAGCCGCCGAAGGGGGCCTGCGGCTCGTCGGCGACGGACTGGTCGCCGATGTGGACGATGCCGGTGCGCAGCCGGCGGGCCACGGCGAGACCGTGGGTGCCGTTCTCGGTGATGATGCCGGCGGTGAGGCCGTTGTCGGTGTCGTTGGCCAGCGCGACGGCCTCGTCGTCGGTGGAGAAGGTCTCGATGACGCAGACCGGTCCGAAGGCCTCGCCGTGGTAGAGGTCCGCGTCCCTGGGGACCCCGCTCAGTACCGTCGCCGGGTGCACCGCGCCCCGCGGTTCGCCGCCGCCGGTCAGGACGGTGGCGCCCTTGGCGGTGGCGTCGGCGACCAGCCGGGCCACCCGCCGCGCCGCGGCCGCGCTGACCAGCGGGCCGATCACGGTGGTCGGCTCGGCGGGGTCGCCGGACGGCAGGGCGGCCACCTTGGCGGTGAACCCGGCCGTGAACGCCTCGGCCAGCGACTCGTGGACCAGGACGCGGTCGCCTGACATGCAGATCTGGCCGGCGTTCATGAAGACGCCGAAGGTGACGGCGTCGATCGCGTACTCCACGTCCGCGTCGTCCAGGACGAGGATGGCGTTCTTGCCGCCGAGTTCCAGGACGGCCGGCTTGAGGTGGCGGGCGGCGTGGGTGCCGATGATCCGGCCGGTCCCGGTGGATCCGGTGAAGTTGACCGCCCGTACGCGCGGGTCCGCGACCAGGGCCTCGGCGACCTCGGCGGCGTCCTCGGGCGCGTTGGTGACGACGTTGAGCACGCCGTCCGGCAGCCCGGCCTCCCTCAGTACGTCGGCGACGAAGAGCCCGCACGCCAGCGGGGCGTCCTCGCTGGGCTTGACCACCACCGTGTTGCCGGCCGCCAGTGGTGCGGCCACGGCCCGTACGCCCAGGATCACCGGGGCGTTCCAGGGGGCGAAGGCCGCCACCACCCCGACCGGCTCGCGCACCGCCAGTCCGAGGGCGCCCTGCTCCTGCGCGGCGAGCACCTCGCCGCGCGGGGCGGTGATCGCGGCGGCCGCCTCGCGGAGCATGTTGGCGGCCAGCGATACGTTGAAGTACGCCCACGGGCGGGTGCCGCCCGCCTCGCCGGCCATGAGGCCGGCGGCCTGCTCGCCGCGTGACTCCAGGATGTCGGCGGCCCTGAGGAAGACCGCCCGCCGGGCGAACGGGCTCGTCGCCGCCCAGTCCGCGAAGGCCGCCTGCGCGGCGTCCACGGCCAGGGTGACGTCCTCGGTGCCGCCCGCGGCGAGGGTGGCGTACACCTCCCCGGTGTAGGGGTTGATGTCCTCGGTGGTACGGCCCGACACGGCGGGTACGTCCTTGCCGCCGATCAGGAGTTCGCGGTGGATGGTCATGGCGGCATTCCTTTGCTCGCGGGTCCCTCGCGGTCTCTCGCGTTCACCGGTGAACGACCGTTTATTGAATCTTTGACCAAGTAGTCTGCGATCGCCCGCCGCTCATGTCAACGCTTTCAGTCCCGCAGGGCCCTGTCGAGACGAGGGCGCGCAGGAGATATCTTGATGTCGAGCAATGTTGCAGACGTGGAGCGGAGCACCCGGTGACTGACTCGACCATCATCTATACGCACACCGACGAGGCGCCGGCCCTGGCGACGTACTCGTTCCTGCCGGTGATCGAGGCCTACGCCTCGACGGCCGGGGTCACTGTGGAGAGCCGTGACATCTCTCTGGCGGGCCGGATCATCGCCGTCTTCCCGGAGTACCTCCAGGAGGACCAGCGGATCGACGACGCGCTCGCCGAGCTCGGCGAGCTGGCGAAGACGCCCGGGGCGAACATCATCAAGCTGCCGAACGTCTCGGCCTCGATCCCGCAGCTGAAGGCCGCGGTCGCCGAGCTGCAGCAGCAGGGCTACGCGCTGCCGGACTACCCGGACGACCCCAAGTCCGACGAGGACAAGGACGTCCGCGCCCGCTACGACAAGATCAAGGGCAGCGCCGTCAACCCCGTGCTGCGCGAGGGCAACTCCGACCGCCGCGCCCCCGCCTCGGTCAAGAACTACGCCAAGACGCACCCGCACCGCATGGGCGCCTGGTCCCCCGACTCCCGGACCAACGTCGCGACCATGGGCGCCGACGACTTCCGCTCCACCGAGAAGTCCGCGGTCGTCACCGCGCCCGGCTCGCTGCGCATCGAGCTCGCCGGGGACGACGGCAGCACCACCGTCCTGCGCGAGTCGGTACCGGTACTGGCGGGCGAGGTCGTGGACGCGTCCGTCATGCGCGTGGCCGCGCTGCGCGAGTTCCTCGCCGCGCAGGTCGCCCGCGCCAAGGCGGAGGGCGTGCTGTTCTCCGTCCACCTCAAGGCCACGATGATGAAGGTCTCCGACCCGATCGTCTTCGGCCACGTGGTGCGCACCTTCTTCCCGAAGACGTTCGCCGAGCACGGCCGCACCCTCGCCGCCGCCGGCCTCAGCCCCAACGACGGCCTCGGCGGCATCCTCAAGGGCCTGGAGGCGCTGCCCGAGGGCGACGCGATCAAGGCGTCCTTCGAGGCCGAGCTCGCCGAGGGCCCCGCCCTGGCGATGGTCGACTCCGACAAGGGCATCACCAACCTGCACGTCCCCAGCGACGTCATCGTCGACGCCTCCATGCCGGCCATGATCCGCACCTCCGGCCACATGAGTGGGGCCCGGACGGCCAGGAGGCCGACACCCTCGCCGTGCTGCCCGACAGCAGCTACTCCGGCGTCTACCAGGTCGTCCTCGACGACTGCCGCGCCAACGGCGCCTTCGACCCCGCCACCATGGGCTCGGTGCCCAACGTCGGCCTGATGGCGCAGAAGGCCGAGGAGTACGGCAGCCACGACAAGACCTTCGAGATCCCCGTCACCGGCACGGTGCGGGTCGTGGACACCGATGGCAACGTGGTCCTCGAACAGACCGTCGGCGCCGGTGACATCTTCCGGATGTGCCAGACCAAGGACGCGCCGATCCAGGACTGGGTCAAGCTCGCCGTCACCCGCGCCCGCGCCACCGGCGTCCCGGCGGTGTTCTGGCTGGACGAGAGCCGCGCGCACGACGCCGTCCTCATCGGGAAGGTCAGGACCTACCTGGCCGACCACGACACCGAGGGCCTGCGGATCGAGATCAAGTCCCCGGTCGAGGCGACCGCGTTCTCCCTGGAGCGCATCCGCCGCGGCGAGGACACCATCTCGGTCACCGGCAACGTCCTGCGCGACTACCTCACCGACCTCTTCCCGATCCTCGAACTCGGCACCAGCGCCAAGATGCTGTCCGTCGTCCCGCTGATGAACGGCGGCGGCCTCTTCGAGACCGGCGCCGGCGGCTCGGCCCCCAAGCACGTCCAGCAGCTGGTCAAGGAGAACTACCTGCGCTGGGACAGCCTGGGTGAGTTCCTGGCCCTCGCGGTCAGCTTCGAGCACCTCGCGCAGACCACCGGCAACGCCCGCGCCCAGGTCCTCGCCGACACCCTCGACCGCGCGACCGCCACCTTCCTCAACGAGGACAAGTCGCCCAGCCGCCGCCTCGGCGGTATCGACAACCGCGGCAGCCACTTCTACCTCGCGCTCTACTGGGCGCAGGAGCTGGCCGGCCAGAGCGACGACGCCGAGCTCGCCAAGGCGTTCGCGGCCCTCGCCCGGACCCTCTCCGAGCAGGAGCAGGTCATCGTCGGCGAACTGATCGCCGTCCAGGGCTCGCCCGCCGACATCGGCGGCTACTACAAGCCCGACGCGGCCAAGGCGGCCACCGTCATGCGCCCGTCGGCCACCTTCAACCAGGCCATCGCCACCCTCGGCTGACCCGCCGGCGGCAGCGGTCCCGCCCCCGGCCGGCATCCGCCGGCCCGGGGCGGGAAGCCCCGCCGCCGTTCGTAGGGCCCGGGCCGGACGGCGGCGCCGGCCCTACGAACGGCGGCGGGGCTTCCCGCGCTTGCCGCCCTTGGCGCCACCGGAACCGCTCCGCGGGCTCCTGCCGGCCGCGGGCTTGCGCTGCGCCCCGCCCGTGTCGGGGCGCTTCGCCTTCGCCTTGGGCTGCGGCTGGGCCGCCGGGCGGCCGCGGGTGCTGTTGACGGTCCGCCCGCGGACGATCCCGATGAACTGCTCCACCAGGTCGGTGGTCCCGTCCTCGGGCCAGGACAGCGCGACCCGGGACTCGGGGGCGTCCGTGAGCGGCCGGTAGGTGAGGTCCCTGCGGTGGTGCAGCCGGGCGAGTGACTGCGGCACGACCAGCACGCCCACGCCCGCCGCCACCAGTTCCACGGCGTCCGCAGTCGTGGCGGGGCGCTCCTTCGCGGGCTGTCCGGGCAGGTGCTCCCACCCGAGGGTGTCGTCGAGGGGACGCAGCACGATCTCGTCGGCCAGATCCTCGGCGGAGACCTCCTCGGCCGCCGTCACGACGTGGTCCTTCGGGACCACGACCACCGTCGTCTCGGCGTACAGGGGGATCGCGCTGAGGTCCGTCCGGTCGATCGGCAGTCGTACGAAACCGGCGTCGGCGGCGCCGCCGCGCAACGCGTCGGGCGCCTCGGCGGCCGACACCGCGACAAGTTCCAGAGGGACCTCGGGGAGCCGTTCCTTCCAGATCCGTACCCACTTGGTGGGCGTCACCCCCGGGACGTACGCGAGCCGGAACGAAGGGGGTGTTTCCGAGGCTGTCACATGGCCAGGCTACCGGTCGTGGTCGGAGGTGGCGCACACGCTCGATACCCTTGGCACCATGACGTCGCACCAGACCACCCAGACGATGAAGCCCGCGACCGCGGCGAAGAAGCTGGGTGTGTACCTCGAGGCCACCCCCGCCGAGTTCCAGGAGGGTGTCGTCTCGCGCAACGAGCTGAGTGCCCTGCAGACCGATCCGCCCGAGTGGCTGCAGGAGCTGCGACGCAACGGCCCGCACCCCCGCCCCGTGGTCGCGGCCAAGCTGGGCATCTCCATCTCGGGCCTCGCCCGCGGCGGGATCACGGACGCCCTCACCACGGAGCAGATCGACGCGCTCAAGCAGGACCAGCCCGAGTGGCTGCGGCAGGAACGCGCCACCCAGGCCGAGGTCCGCAAGGAAGCGGTGCGCATCAAGGAGAAGAACGCCGAGCGGCGCGACCAGCCCCGCCAGCCGCGTTCCTGAGCCCTTCCCGGCCCCCTGCGACCGGTTCGCGGGAGGCCCGTCATCGTCGTCCGGGGCGCCCGGACGCACCACCCGCCGGCATCGGTGACGCAGAGAGGCGAACGGATGAGCGCGCGTTTCGAGGAGATCGACTGGCGCCCCACACCGATGGGCGACATCAGTCTGCGCCGCCGCCGGGACCCCGGGTCGGGCGAGGACGTGTACGAGGTGAAGCTCGGTGACGAGTTCCTGATGTCCAGCCTCTTCACGGCGGGCGAGATCGCGCTCACCCGTCTGGGACTGGCGGAACTGCCGGGCGCCGAACTGGATGTCGCCGTGGGCGGGCTCGGCCTCGGTTACACCGCGCAGGCGGCGCTGGACGACCCCCGGGTGCGCTCGCTGATCGTGGTCGACGCGCTCAGCGAGGTGATCGAGTGGCATGAGCGCGGGCTGGTGCCACTGGGTGCCCGGCTGGCGTCGGACTCCCGCTGCCGGCTGGTCCACGGCGACTTCTTCGCGATGATCGGCGACTCCGGCGGTCTGGATCCCCGGACCCCGGACCGTCGCTTCCACGCCATCCTGCTGGACGTCGACCACTCGCCGCGTCATGTGCTGCACCCCCGTCACGCGGCGCTCTACGAGCCGGCGGGGCTGCGCGCTCTCGCCGGACGCCTCCATCCCGGTGGTGTCTTCGCCCTGTGGTCCAACGATCCTCCGGACGAGCTGTTCGGCGCCGTGCTCGCGGAGGTCTTCGCGCGATCGGAAGCCCACGTCGTCGACTTCGCCAACCCGCTGCAGGGCGGGACCGCGACCAACACCGTCTACGTGGCGACGAAGTAGGCGAGCCGCCGTTCACCGCGGCCGGAGCCGCCGGACGTGGTGGCCGATGACGTAGTGGACGGGGACGAGCGTGAGCCAGAACCACATGGCCGCCGCCGGGTCGACGAAGGCCAGGGGCACGGAGAGGCCGAAGACCAGCACGCTGGCGCCGAGCCGGGCGGTGAAGCGGCGGCGGGCCACGGCGGCGGGCGACGCGGGCGAGGGGTGCACCTGGCGTTGCGTGAGCAGCAGCAGGGCCGCGTGCACCGCGTGGATCGCGGCCATGGCACCCGCGTAGAGGGCGACCGCTTCTGGCTGGGAGGCGTACTCGGCCAGGAGCGCGGTGGGGAAGGGCAGCAGGGCGACCAGGCCCAGCCCGAGGAGGACCAGCCGGGTGATCACGGTCGTCCCGGCGGGCAGCGCGGTGAGGATGCGGCGGTGGTCACGCCAGAATCCGGCGATGAGGGTGAAGCTGAGGGCGAAGGCGCCGAGGTTGGGGAGGGCGTCGCCCAGGGCCTTGTGGAACGCCGTGTCGTCCAGGTGCGCGGGGACCGCCACGTCGATGACGAGCAGCGTCATCGCGATGGCGTAGATGCCGTCGGACAGCGCGACCAGGCGTGCCACGCCCGGGTCGTCCTCGTGGGGGTGCGGTCGCACCACAGGCTCCGTCATGTCGCCGACAGTAGGGCGTCACATCCCGGCTGTTGCGCACCGGCCAAGGCTCGGGGGGCCGCGACCGCGGACGGCCACCTGTCGTTGAGCGCGGCCGTGTGACTGCGACCGATAGGTGGCCAGCGGCGTCTGGAACCGCGCAGGTCCGACCGCCGTCACGATTCGTAGTTGGTCAGTGCGTCGACCGATACCTGGCTCCCGGTCGCCCCGTGGCCTACGGACCCGACCCGGCTGGGGATCTTCAGCCCGGATGCCACCCCCGGATTTGACCGCGCCGTACCCCGCGCCCCGGCCGGTCGTTGGACCGGCCGGGTGACAACGCCTCGTCGCCCTCGGCGGCCGATCACCCCGTTCGGGCTTCTACGCGAGAACGGCCCCGCCGGCACCCACCTGGTCTCGGAGGTGGGAGTGAGCAACGTTTGTCGATGGGTTCGGCATCACTTCGCGATCAACGAGCCCGAGAATGTCGATGAGAAGTAGCACCGTCTGTTGCGAAGTGGTCGCGCTGACGGGGGTCCGGTGGTGGAGCTGCTCGCCGGCCTGTGATGCGCGCCGCAGGTGGTGGTGCCTACCTGGCCGTCGTGCCGGCCGCGCGTTTCGAGGGAGTCCGGCGCCGTGAAAATTCCGTTGCCGGAACAGCAGCATCTTCTATCGAATGCCTCCATGACTCATGACGGCCCGGCGGACCATGTGGAGCAGAACCGACGCTTTTGGGATGACGAGGCGGCTGCGTGGCACGGGCCGCTCGCCCGTGATCACTGGGCGCAGGTGGAACCGTCCTGGGGATTGTGGGCCACCCCTGAGTCGCAGGTTTCCGTGCTTCCCGACGGCATCGACGGGATGCGCACCATTGAGCTGGGCTGCGGTACTGCCTATGTTTCCGCTTGGCTGGCCAGAGCAGGAGCCCACCCGGTCGGGATCGACCTCTCGGAGAAGCAGCTCGCCACGGCTCGCGCGATGCAGGCGGAGTTCGGCATCGACTTCCCCCTTGTCCTGGGCAATGCCGAGAAGGTGCCCTACGAGGACAACACGTTCGGCCTGGCGATCAGCGAATACGGCGCCTCGCTGTGGTGCGACCCCTACCAGTGGATCCCGGAGGCAGCCCGGCTTCTCGTTCCTGGAGGCCGGCTGGTGTTCTCGCGCTACTCACCGCTGTTCGCGCTGTGTGTACCGCCCGAGGGACCGGCATCCACCACTCTGTCCCGCGGCCAATTCGGCCTGACGCGGCTGGACTGGGGGAATCACGTGGAGTTCGTCCTGCCACACGGTGAGATGCTCCGTCTGCTGCGGGCCTGCGACTTCGTCGTTGAAGATCTGATTGAGATTCAGGCACCCCAGCCTGCGCGGGACTACGAAGAAGTTTCCGCCGACTGGGCCCAGCAATGGCCCAGCGAGGAGATCTGGAAAGCTCGGCTGGCAGGCTGACAGCTCCGCAGGCACCGTGTATCGCCCTACGGCCGAACGAGGCGTTCTCGGCCCCGAGCGACAAGTGGTGTCGGATCCCGTCGACAACCACCCACCCACCGCCGGCGGGGCCAGCCCCCAAGGCTTGGGCTCCTCGCCGCTCGGTGAGGGGCCCACGCGTACGAGCACCGCGTTTCTACCGCTTCGGGGAGCTCACCTCCGGGTGAGCCGACCCTTCTCGGAGCCGCCACCGCCCATGCCACCCGAACTCGCCTCGAATTGCGCGCCGGTGACGCGGGTGTCTCCCGGCGCGCACTCCGGCGAGCTGAGGCTGAAGCTCGTACCGCCGTGTTCGTCGCCGGTGTACCAGGTCAACTTCCCCGCCGTGAAGGTGTACGAGACCTTGTCTGTCTCACCGGGAACCCACGCGGTGTCGCCCTCCAGGGAAACGGTGCGCTCCACCGTGCCGCCGGAACTGGTCGTGAGGGTGCCGCTGTAGCGGGAGGCCACGTCGATGTCCCTCCAGTCGCCGATGGAGCCGCCGCAGGCGGGCTCGGCGTACGGCGGCGGCGGGCGCCGGCATGCTGGCGCCCACAAGACCCCCCAGCGCGAGCGCGGAGGCGGAGAACTGGGGCTCGCCAAGTTGCGGCGACAGTCCACCCGTCGCCTCTCACCGGGGGTGGGGGCGATGCGCCCCGGGCAGGGGCCGGCGAGGTCAGGACCGGCCCGTCACTTCAAGGCCGGCCGACCATCGATCGGAATGGCCGGCTATCGGCCGACGCCGCACGGCTGTGACTGAGCGGCTCAGTTGGCCCGTTTCGCCAAGTGGAACGCTCAATCGCTGAGAAGGTCGGAAGCGCCGTTTCGGAGCCTCCCCCTATCTGGGCATGACGATGATCAATGGTCATGTCCCGTGTAGTGGTGTAGCCGGGTCGAGTTGGTCGATGTCCTGGGGGTAGATCTTGTCCATGCTGCCTTCGGGGAGGTAGCGGCGGGGGCAGCTGCGGGTGGGCGAAACCGTCCGGCACCTCCGCCCGAACGGCTGCCCGGCCCCGCTCAGCTCTTCCGCTCACCCAGGACACAGAATTCGTTGCCCTCCGGGTCGAGGAGGGTCACCCAGCGCTGCTCGTCCTGCACGGTGTCGGCGCGCCGGGCACCGAGGGAGAGCAGCCGGGCGACCTCGGCCTCCTGGTCGTCGGGGCGGAAGTCGGGGTGGAGCCGGTTCTTCGACGTCTTGCCCTCGGGGACAGGCACGAAGAGCAGCCCCGGCATCTGGTCCGGCTCAGGCCGGATCTCGATGATCTCCTCGGATTCGTCGACCACTACCCAGCCGAGAGCCTCGGCCCACCAGCGCCCGAGGGCGATGGGGTCGGAGGAGTCGACGATGATCTGTTCCCATTCGAGTGCCATGGGCGTGAGCATAAGCAGGGTCGGCTGGCTGCCAGGGCTGGGGGTGACTGCCGTCGACCGCCGGTCCGGTGTGCGGATCGTGTCCCGCAGAGTGGTGTAGTAGCGCGATGTGGTAGCAGCAAGTCGCGAGAAGTGATCGCTGCTACACCACTCCAGGGGACACCACCTGATCAATCAGTGGCACCCGTGATGCCCTCACGGGCTGATGCCCAAATGGGTTCGAACTCGGTCGCCGTGATCTCGGCCGCAGAGTCGGTGTCCTGCCAGCCGTCCAGGCTGCCCTCGGCGAGGATGCCGTACTTGTGTTGATAGACAGCCATAGCGGTGCGATCGCCGCGGTCACGGATGTCGAGGACCTCGCTCAAGGCAGCTGCGGTGACTGGTCGCAGAGTGGGGCCTTGAAGGTCGACGTGGCGGAGTGCCCAGCCCTCGGCGTCGAGCTCGAAGTAGGACCAGGTGTCGAGGTCGTCGTAGTAGGAGCGGATCCATCGAGTGCCGCTGATCTTGAGGAAGCCCGAGGCGATCGGACTTCGGGCGCCTCCGCGCGGACAGCGCATCAAGGCCGGTCAGCACCTGGCGGCGCCAGCCGGAAGCCACCAGGTAGCGCCACCCCACAGCTCCGGCTGCCCACTCCGTCGCGGCGAACTTCACCAGGTCCTTGTCCTTGACCAAGTGCCCGGGCCGGACATCGATCAGCACAGCCGTATCGGGCCAGAGCACCAGGAAGTCCGGCGTGTGGTCCTCGCTGCCGTCCGTAGTGGTGAACCGCAGCTTGAACGGTTGCGACAGCACCTCCATCACGTCGCCGGCGAAGTCGAGGGCGATCAACAGATTCCGCTCGGCCAGGCTCTCAAAGCCATGCATCCGCCCTGTGGCCAGCAGGTACTGCAACCCGGGACGATGTCGCTGCCCCGCCCGCCAGGTGAACCCGCGAACCGGCACCGAGGCGATGGCCGGGACGCCAGCCAGCTCCTGGACCGGGCAGACCACATCTGCCTGCTCGGTCTTCCAGCTCGCCGTCCACCGCCGAGCCCACCCGGGGCCCGTGTCCAACCTCTCCGCCACCGCCGGCTCAATGGCGTACGGCGCGACGAGATCATTCAGGGCGCAGCTGTGCGATCACACCGGCAGGCATTCGCTCTCCGGAGCGCGGACCGTAACCCGCTCAGTCTCAACGGCTGAGACGTTGCGCTTCAGTTGGCGGGTTGTGCGTGATGACTGGCGGGCAAGCTATTGCCTATGTTGGGCCGGAGGCGGCCCAGAAATCCGGGTGCGGCATGGCCTGACCGTTCTTTACGCTGAAGTGATGGACTCTGTGCAGGTCAGGCCGATGCAAGAGAACGATCTCCCGTCGGCCGAACGTGCTTCGGCGGTGACGTTCTTCGAGGCGGAGGAGGGCACCAGGCGGGTCAGCGATCCGGAAGTCGAGCCACGTTCGGCGGTCGCCTCAAAGCAGTGGATCGACCGGATGCGCTTCTTCCTGAGCGTCGATCCAGAAGGGTGCTGGGTCGCGGTGGAGGCGGATGCCGGCGCCGATAGAGCAGTCGGGTTCGCCATCTCGCAGAACCGCGGCCGTCTGTGGTTCCTTGCTACCTACGGCGTGTTGCCCAGCCACCAGGGACAGGGCATCGGTAAGCGCCTGATGGACGCCGCCCTCGCCTACGCCGACGGGCGCCCCGGCATCTTCTCCTCCAGCGTCCACCCCGGTGCCACCCGCCGATACCGGCTGGCGGGCTTCTCGCTCCACCCGCAGATGCGGATGGTCGGCATCGTCGACCGGTCTACCCTCCCCGCAGTCGACGGCCTGCGGGAGGGCCGGTCCGACGACTTCGAGTGGATGGACCGGCTGGACCGGGATCTGCGTGTCGCGCGCCATGGCCCCGATCACGGTTACATGCTTGGCACCCTACGGCTGGTCGTGTCCGCGGACCGGACCAGGCCGGGATACGTCTACATCGACGACCGAGGACGGGCGTCGCTGCTGGCTGCCGCGCACCCGGAAACCGCGCAGAGACTGTTGTGGGAGGCCCTGGCCTCGTCACAGGGAAGGACCCTGGTCAATTGCATCACCACCCCCAACGAGTGGGCGGTCGATGTCGGTCTGGCCGCCTGTCTCGACATCGGCCAGGAGGGCTACACCGCCGTTCGCGACATGCCAGTCCCGGCGCCCTACCTCGCCAGCGGGCATTTCCTCTGACCTGCTACAGCCGTTAGGGCAGCTCCGCCCACACTTCTTACCGGAGGACCGGCCGTCCTGACGCCTCAGCTGCCCGCCAGAGCCTCCACCAGGGCGAGGCCGCGGAGCCCTCCACGCGTCGGTGATCGAAACGCAACGTCTCATCCTACGAGACGTTGCGTTTCAGTCAACGGGTTCTGCGTGGTGGTTGGCGGGCAGCATAGGGCCCTCGATGGGGGGTTGGTGCTGTTTTGTGAGAATCGTTTGCGGGGCACTGGCGGTGGCGGTGTTCTGGTGGCATGGACGCCGTATTCCGTACGGGAGGCGTCGAGTCCTCCGTGGTCTGGTCCCATGCGTGCACGCTTGAGGGTCTGTGTGCTCCGTACGCCCTGCCGGAACGGGCGGTACGCCAGATGGACAGCGGTCCGGGTTGGACACGCCGGTGGACCACCACATGGAAGGCCGGCAAGGCTGACGTTGTCTGCCCGGTGAAGGACCTGGCCGGGGCGCCGATGCTGTCGTCCGTTCCGCTGCGGCGTTTCTCCTGGCGCACTGGTCAGGAACACCGTCCCGGGCTTGAGTGCCTGGTGTCCACGGGGCGACAGCACGGGTTCGAGAGTCTCGCCGAGCGGCGGCTGCTGCTGGCGTTGGACTTTGCCGGAGGCGTGACCGAGGTGCTGTCCCAGCCGTTCCGGCTGCGGTTCACCGCCGAGGAGGGATCGGGCGAGCACACCCCGGACTTCCTGGCGCTGGGGGCGGGCGCCGGTTGGCTGTTGGACGTCCGGCCCGCTGGGAGGATCAAGCCGGAGGACGAGCTTCGCTTCGCGGCAGCAGCCCAGGCTGCGGCTGCGGTGGGCTGGCGCTATGCCGTGGTGACCGGGTGGCGACGGCATGTCATGACGGGCATCGACACGCTGTCGTCCCGTCGCCGGAGCATGGCCGACCGGCTCGGTCTTCAGCAGCAGCTGCTGGCAGGGGTTCAAGAACGGCCGCGGCGGTTCGTCGACCTGGTGGAGGGCACGTCGCTACCGGCGGTCGCCCGCACTCACACCATCCATCTGCTCTGGCACCGCCGCCTGGCCATGGACCTGGCTCAGCCCTTCAAGGACAAGACGTGGATCTACCGGGCAGGAGAGGGAGATGGATGACGGTCGTCAGCGGCCCCAGATCGAGGACCTGGAGCGGGTCCACCAGGACCGGGCACGAGCCCGGATGGCACACGTGCTGGAAGTCGAAACAGGCTTCCGCAGCGGCAGTCGGTTCTGGGCCGAGCCGGGTGAACCGCGCCCTGAGTACGACCCCGAGCGAACGACACTGACCCAGCGCCGCCTGGCGAAGGTGGCCGAGCTGCAGGGCCTTCACACGCAGGATGCCAAGCTGCTCGGGCTGGGGCAGATCAGCCACCGCACCCTGGAGCGGATGGCCGCCCAGCTCGATGAGCATGGGGTGATGGGGCTGGCGGATGGGCGGTGGACGCCGCCGTTGCGCGGGCACCCTTCGATCAAGCCGGAGATCGAGGAGGCGATCCAAGCCGTTCATGCGGAGACGCTGCACCGCTCGAAGGTGAGCATGCGGACCAAGGAACGCATGATCCACCAGTACGTCCGGGAGAAGTTCGGCCCGGAGGCGGAGAAGAACATCCCGCACTATGTGACGTTGTGGAGGGTCTGGAAGGAGTGGTTCGGCTCGCAGGGCGCCCGGCAGCGCTACGTCCGCTCCGCCGCGGCGGTGGACGCCGGTACTTCGCGAGTGGTGATCACCCGGCCGGGACAGGTCGTGGTGCTGGACACCACGCCCCTGCCGGTCAAGGTCCTCGACGATGTCTTCGGAGAGCCGATCTCTGTTGACCTGACCCTGGCCCTGGACGCGTTCACACACTCCTTGGTTGCCTTCCGGCTGACACCCGGATCTGACTCATCGGTGGAAGTGGCGATGCTGCTGAGGGATGTGATGCTTCCGCTGCCGATGAGGCCCGGCTGGGGTGAGGATATGCGGTGGCTCTACCCGGGGGTTCCGGCAGCGCTGGTGGCGGAGTTCGCCGGCTACCCGGTGGCGGGACGGCCGTTTTTCGCCCCGGAGACTGTGACCACCGATCACGGCAGCGTCTACAAGAATCACCATTTGGTACAGGTCGCCCGCACGTTGGGGGTGGTTGTGCTGCCGGCCCGTGTCATGCGCCCGACCGACAAGGCTGCCTGCGAGCGCGCCTTCGGAGGAATTCGGTCTTTGCTGCTGGAGATGCTTCTCGGCTACAGCGGCATCGATGTCGCCGACCGCGGCGCCGATCCTGAAGGCGACGCGGTCTGGACCCTGGAGGAAATGGAACACCTTCTGGCCACGTGGACCGTCAAGATCTGGCAGAACCGACAGCTGGCGGAGCACGCTCCGGCCTGGGACCCGGGCGGGCGGCACAGCCCGAACACGCTGTTCGCGATGGCGGGCGCCCGCGAGGGAATCGACCTCCAGGTCCCCGAGCCCAGCCTCTACTACCAGCTACTGCCCGCCCACTCCGTGATGATCCACGGGAATCGCGGAGTGAAGGCCGGCGGACTTTGGTATGACGATCCCGTCCTTGACCCATATCGGGGACGCCGATCACGCCGCAGCGGTGTCTACCGGGGCGAGTGGATTGTCCGCCGTGATCCGCGGGACTGCAGGGAAGTCTTCTTCGAGCACCCTGACACCGGTGAGTGGCATCCGCTGCGCTGGCGCGGTCTGCCGCCTGGGGACGACGTCCTCGCCTTCTCCGACGCACGCGTCCGCGAGGTCCTGCGCGAGGCGGCCCGCTCCGGCCTGAAACCGCGCGACGACAGCGAACTGCTGCCCGTGCTCCTGGACTTGGTCGCCGGCCATACCCCCGTGACGGCATGGCCGAGCCAGATGACCAAGACGCAGAAAGCTGAACGGGCACGCGAGTTGACTCGCGCCCGAGCCGCCGCCACGGACCGCCCCGCGAACTCCACGCCCGCACTCCCACAACGCCCGGCAGCCATAAAGCCGTTGGAGCTGGTCAAGCACAACCAGCAGGCCATCGATGCGGACCGCCGGCGCCGCCGCGAGACCGCCGTCTCTTCCCGCCCCACCCTGCCGCCCCGGATGGGCGAAGCACTACGGCACCAGGGCGTATTCGTACTCCCCGACGAGGACGACCCGGCCGGGGCAGGCGATCCCGAGTGACGGACAGCGCGATTCCCTTCATCCTCCCCGGCCCACCACCGCAGCGGGACACCGCGGCGGGCTGGCAGTCCTGGCGGACCTCCCGGGGCGTCTTCGAGCCGGCGCCCCGGCTCGACCTGGCCGCCTGGCGGGCATTGAGTCCTCGGCGGCGGACGCTGCACGACCTGCACCGGGCAGCCACCCACGCCAATCTCCCGCTGCTGGACACACCCATGAGCCGAGCCATCGCGAAGCTGCTGAACGGCCGCATCGAGAGCAACGCGCTCAAGCACAAACCCACCACCCGCGCCGGAGTGATGATCACTGGCGGGGGTTATCAGGGGAAGACCGAATCCACATGCGAGGTCGCCGCTGCCTTCGAGGACCGGTGGCTCGCCCTGCACCGCAACCTCAACCCCGACGCACTGCCAGGAACCCGTGATCTGCACGCTCCGGTTGCCTATGTCCAGACCCCCGTGACCGCGAAACCGAAAAGCACCTGCAAGGCGATCTTGAGCTTCTACGGTGCTGAAACGAAGAACATGGACCTGCCCGACCTGGTCCGCCAGGTCGCTGCCTCTTTGCATGATCATGGCACGAAGACTTTGCTGCTGGACGACATCACCAGGCTCCGCATGCACCGCGCCGACGACCAGGACACCCTCGATCTCATCCGCGCGTTCATGAGCATGAACGTCACCCTGGTGCTGATCGGCGTCGACATCCCAGCCTCGGGCCTGTTACGGGAAGGCCGTCACGACCCCCGGGCCGGGCAGGTAGTCATGCCTCCGTCGCGGCACGCCGAGATCCATGGGCTGGAAGCGACCCAGACCGAACGCCGCTTCGACCTCGTCGAACTCGACCGCTTCCGCTATGACAGCGACGACCAGATAACTGCGTGGATCGATCACCTGGCCGGCGTCGAGTACGAACTGCGGCTCATGAGCGCCCCCGAAGGGATGCTCACCGCAGGCACCATGCCCGAATACCTCTATCAGCGGACCGACGGTGTTGTCGGCCTGCTTGAACGGCTGATGGAAGACGGGTGCCGGGAAGCCATCGAGACCGGGCAGGAACGACTGACGGAACAGCTCCTGGAGAGCATCACCATCGACTTGGCCGGGGCGCCGGGCCGGGATCCCACTGCCGGCGAAGTGCCTGCCGTCCCGCCCCGCCCGACCGGGAATCGCAAACCGTCACGCAACTCGGTCTACGACGACCACGGCCCCGCAGCCGCGCAAGGTGCCCGGTGACCGCGATGACCACGGCACCGCTGCCCCGCAGCCTGGACCCGCTGCCCGGAGAGTCCCTCACCGGATTCGTTCTCCGCCTGTCCCACCGGCTCAGCCTCTCGCCGGGTTGGCTGATGCGTCGCACCGGCATCGCGGGCATCAACGCCCACGGCCTGCTCTCCTCCGACGTCTCCTTGGCCACCGCCATGTCCAGCGACCTGACGGTCGCATTCGCCACAGCCACCCGCCTGACCCCGCCCGAGGTCACCGCCTTGACCTTGGCCTGCTGGAACGGGCGCTACCCATCGGTCACCCGAGTACTCCAGCCCTACGCCATCCGGCGTCCACGCACTACCAGTTGGCTCTTCCGAAGAGCCGCCCGCTACTGCCCGCAGTGCCTGGCCGGTGACGGCTCACCCATCCAACAACGGCACGGCGGCGCCTGGAAGAAGCTTTGGCGTCTGCCCGTGATCTTCATTTGCCCCGAGCACCAGGTCTATCTCCAGCACCTCTGTCCAGGCTGCCACCAACCCGCCAACTCAGGCGAACACGGGCGCTTGGCCGCCCGGGTCGGAGATGTGGGTCTGCACTCAGCACAATGCCGGAACTCACTCCGTGTGCATGACCGGGCTCACCGCTCCGACCCGGCATGCGGCACCCGCCTGGACCAGTCGGCAATGCCTCCCGAACGGCCATCTCGGGACCTCCTCACTCTCCAACATCGCATTCTCGCGATGTTGGATCTCCGTCAGCCCGCAGATGATACGGCCCGGTACTTCAATGACCTAAAAATGATCACCTCGCTGGTCTGCGTCACGTGGCCGAAAGCCCGGCTCAGCTCTCCTGGCACACCCGCCGAAGCCGCAGACCAGTACCTGAACCGACAGGAAGAACTGATCACTTCCAATCAACGATTGCGCTTCCTCTCCGTTCTCCCTGCGGAATCTCATGCGACGGCAGCACTTCTGCACGCCGCCCAGAACATCCTGGACAGCCCGGACCTGCGAGCGGTACTGGCCCCGCTCGTGGCGGAAAACCGGGCACAGACGCGGAGTGCGTCATGGTCTATGGCCTTCACCACGAACGCTGACGAATGCAGTCCCCACTTGAGGGAAGCTGCAGGACCACTCGTCCGCACCTTCAGGGGCAGCAGAACCCGGTTCGGACGATCAGCTGCCGGAACAGGTCACCGGCAGTTCCCGCCTGAACACGTCCCCGCTTTCCTGCGGCAGAACTGGTTCGACCGGCACTTCTCACATTTCACCGACGTCAACCCTCGAAAGCTCCGCCGCACAGCCTCCGTGCGCCTGGCACAACTCGCGCTTGGGGGGTCGCTGGACCAGGCAGCGGAATTCCTGGGATTCTCCGTCCACGTGTCCATCGACAACACCCACCGCTGGGCCCGTACTCAACCTGACCCCTTCGCTTTCGACGAAGCCCTGCACAACCTCGCGAACGAACTCGATGACGACCCGGCCCCGATCAACTACCAGCAGCGACGCGAGGCACTCAAGAACTGGATCCTCCCTCCGCAAGCATGGCACCACATGATCACCTCCTTCCCGCACTTCCCCGGGAACCAGCCCGCCTACGACGATCGGAAACGCCAGGCTGCCTCGATCTTCATCTGGGCGTACATCACCCAAGGTGAGCATCTCTTCGCTCCCCGCCCGCTCGAAGCCATCCAGCCACCAGAGATCAGAGCGGACTGGGCCGGCCGGCGCAACACCACCTGGCACCAGCTCACCCATCCGGAACCCCTGAAGCACTACGCCGCGCTACGAACCACGCTCACCGCCTACGCCGATCACTTCGCGCAGGCCATCGACGCTGACGGCAGCCGAACCTCCGCAAACCAGAACCCCGATCCACTGCGAAACTGATGTGATGCCGTCACCACAACTCCGTGAAGCCGCTCGCGTCATCGTTCTGGACACCGACAACCGCGTACTCCTCCTCAGCTACTCGGAAAACGGCGTCCAGTTGACTGCACTAACCTCGCGCTTTCGCGACTGCGGGTGTCCGAGGCTTGATCAAATAAGCGAGGAGTGCCGCTGACCTGGGACGATGGGACTTGTCTAGGGTCACGTCGTCGTCAGGAAAGTTGCACTCCTCAGGTGAAGAAGAATACCGGGTCCTACCCCCGTGTCCGTGTCGAGGGCGGTGGCCGGGGAGTGGTTTCTCAGGCCGGGGTCGTGCTGTTGGTGGAGACGGTCCGCAAGAGCGGCCTGGACAGCGCGATATCGGCAGCGTTGGCGCCGTGGCGCAAGCAGCGGACGGTGCACGATCCGGGCAAGATCCTGCTGGACGTAGCGCTGGCAGTGGCGCTGGGCGGGGACTGCCTGGCCGATGTCGAGGTGCTGCGGGCCGAACCGGGCGTGTTCGGGCCGGTGGCCTCCGACCCGACGGTCTCCCGCCTGGTCGACACGCTCGCCCTCGGCGGGAAGCGCGTGCTGACCGCGATCCGCCGGGCCCGCGCCCAGGTCCGCGAACATGTCTGGGCCGCGGCCGGGGACGCAGCCCCCGACCGGGACGGTCAGGTGATCGTGGACCTGGACGGGGTGCTGGTGATCGCGCACTCGGACAAGCAGCACGCCGCTGCGACCTGGAAGCGGACGTTCGGCCACCACCCGATCATGGGGTTCGTCGACCACGGGGCGGTCGGGGCCGGTGAGCCGGTGGCGGGCCTGCTGCGAGCGGGGAACGCGGGCAGCAACACCGCCGCCGACCACATCACCGCCACCCAGCTGTCCCTGGCCCAGCTCCCGAAGAAGTACCGGCGCGGGCGCCGCACCCTGATCCGCACCGATTCCGCAGGCGGCACCCACGAGTTCGTCAACTGGCTCACCGCGCGGGGCCGGTGGCTGTCGTACTCGGTCGGCATGACCATCACCGACACCATCCACCAGGCTGTGCTGCAGGTCCCGGCATCGGCCTGGACGCCGGCCGTCGAGCCCGGAGGCGATGTCCGCGACGGCGCCTGGGTCGCCGAGATCGGCGGGGACTGCCTGACGGGCTGGCCGAAGGGAATGCGCCTGATCGTCCGCAGGGAACGACCGCACCCCGGCGCCCAGCTCCGCTTCACCGACGCCGACGGCCTGCGGCTGACCTGCTTCGCCACCAACACTCCCGGCACCGCGATCGCCGCCCTGGAACTGCGGCACCGCCAGCGCGCCCGCTGCGAGGACCGCATCCGCAACGCACGCGACACCGGCCTGCGCAACCTCCCCCTGCACGGCTTCGCGCAGAACCAGATCTGGCTGGAGATCGTCCAGCTCGCCCTGGACCTGCTCGCCTGGATGCCCATGCTCGCCCTCACCGGCCAGAGCAGGCGGTGGGAGCCCAAACGCCTGCGGCTGTGGCTGTTCTCCGCCGCCGCCCACCTCGTCACCACCGGCCGCCGCCGCTACCTCCACCTCCCGACGCACTGGCCCTGGACCGACGTGATCACCGCAGCGGCCGACCGGCTCCAAGCCCTGCCGAACCCCGACTGACCAGCATTTTCCCGCCCCTGCGAGCAGCACCACCCCACCGGAGCCGTGGAACCCGGCGCCCACCCGACGCGACAGCCGGGCCACTGCCATTCCCACGTTCAGCCCACAACAGTGAAACGGCCCGCCGGAGAAACCGACGGACCGTCATGCAAGATCGAGGTTAAGGTCGGTCCTGAGCTGGCGATCCGGACCAAGGACCACCTTGTCGGAGGCGAGGCGGCCCGGCAGGTAGAGAAATACTTCATGGCCGTCGTGGACGCTGTCGTGATCGACCCGGCCCGAGCCGGCCAGCCTGACGACATCAGCGCTTGGCAGTGGTGGAGTCTGCACGAGATGCAGGAGACGGCTGAGACGATCTATCCGCTCGGCCTCGCCAAACTCATCATCGACTACCTCCGAAGCGGCCCTCCCGCCACATCGATCGAACTGGCCGGGTAGGCGCTCACTCAGGGGCAGAAGCCGGCCTGTCGCCGTGTGCCAGCTGAAGTCGGCACACGGCGACACCTGCTGTGCACCAGCGATCCCATCGAGTCCATGCCGAGAGTCGATGCCCATACCTTCGTTGTAGAGCCCGGTTCGGGCTCGTGGCCTTCGAGGCCGGTATGACTCGTTTGCCCCTGTCCTTGATATCTGGGGGGTGCTGTCGCCAGTACCTTGGAATGCACCAGCGCCCTCAGGGAGAGGCTGGGTTTGTCTGGCTACGCCGGACGCGCTCGCTGCTACGCGGTGGCGGTGGCGACCAGGACCGAGGAGAGCGAGAGCAGTGCGGGCGGCAGCACTGCCTGCCGGTCCGAGAGGGGAAGGACTTCTTCGGCGATCTGCAGGCCGAGGGTTTGCGTCATGAAGGTGCGGCGGGCGGTGACGCGTGCCCACATCTGCGGATAGCGCTCGGTGAGTTTCGCGCGCAGGTCGGCGTCGGCGATCGCGACGGCGTCCTCGCAGTTGGCGGCCAGGTCCGGTGTGGCTCCCACGGGGATGATGTCGGCTTGCAGTGACATGCCGGAGTGGACGGTGCCGTGTGATCCGGCGGCGAAGGGGCTGTCGAGCCATTCGTCGATGTGCTGCAGGTGCCCGGGGTTCAGCAGCGGGCGGATCGATGACTTCGCCAGCTCCTGCGTGGTCTGCTCGGCGATCTCGGCGGTCGATGCCCCCAGGGTGAGGGCCCGGTACCAGGTGGCGATGGCGGCGAAGTAGCCGGCCGCGAAGTCGATCTGCCGCTGGTCGAGTTCGTCGGCGCGCAGCACGTATCCGGCGCGCGAGGTCAGTCCGCCCTGGAGCCCGACCGCGGTCGACAGCAGGTCTCCGTGCCCGATCACGCGGTCGCTGGGGCTGCACAGGCCCACGACCTTGCCGGACCCGGTGGTCAGCATCACGTGCGCGGTCAGGGGCAGGCCGTTGAGGGCCATGTGCTCGGCGGTCGCCAATTCCGAGCGTCCGGGCTTGAGGGCCTCAAGTGCGCGCCAGGCGTGGCCGGCGGCGCGGGTGGCGCGGTGCTCGTTGAGCGCGACCTGGTCGGCCTCGTTGCGGGAGCGCAGGCCGTCGATGCCCATGAGAATCGACGTGGCGTCGGTGAGGTTCTGGGTGACGTCGAGGATCTCGCCGATCACGAAGGCCGGGACGGCGTAGGCGTACGGCGAGACGGGGGAGTCGCCGGTCGTGATCTGCCGCCATCCGACGAGTCCCACGCGGGACTGGGGGCCGACGCCGGCCTGGCGCAGGGCTGCGGAGATGCGCTGCTGGATGCTGCGGTCCTGCCCGGGCAGACTGAGCGACTGGCACAGCACGGCGGTCGCGGTGACGGGCAGGCCGGGGATCATCGCGCCCGACTCGTTGCCGGCGAGGATCCAGGGTGCATTGTCCAGGTCCAGCACCACCAGGGCTTCCTCGAACCGGGGGTCGAAACCCGTCAGGTAGAGGCTGTTGCCGGGGTGTTCCCGGTCGGCGTAGGCGATGAGGTGGGTAAGGCCCAGCTCGCGCATCCGCACGCGCGTGCGGCTGATACGGCCGGCGTACACCTCGCCCGACAGGACCGGCTCGGGCTCGAGCGCGGACAGCGGGGGGAGCTCGACGTCGCGCAGCGTGATGTGGTCAGACACGGGATTCTCCCTTGGCGACGAGAGCGACTGCGCGGACCGGGGAACCGGTGCCGCCTGCGATCTTCAGCGGGAGGGCGGCGAACAGGACCACCGGGGGCAGGCCGTCGAGGTTGGTCAGGTTCTCCAGGACCAGGATGCCGTTGGGCAGGAACTCGTAGTGCGCCTTCAGGCCGGCGCCCGACACGTCACCGGGGTCGATGCTGATGCAGTCGATACCGACGGCCTTGATGTTCTTGCCGCGCAGGTAGGCGGACGCCTCACCGCTCAGCCCTGGCCAGCCGCGCAGGTAGTCGAAGCCCTCGGGGATGCGCTTCCAGTGCCGGGCCCAGCCGGTGTTGATGATGACGATGTCGCCCTCGCGGACCGGCTCGTTCGCCTCCTCCCAGGCCCGCACGTCCTGCAGGCTGATGTGGTGGCTGGTGGCCTCGAACGGGCCGAAGGCCATCACCACGGCGCGGCCGATCAGCTGGGACACGCTCAGGTCAGCGGTGGAGATCCGCCGGGGGTCCTCGGGATCGGGGACGAAGTGCGAAGGCGAGTCGATGTGCGTGCCGGAGTGGTCGCACATGATGAGCTGCTTGAATTCCGCGACGTCGTCCATCGACACGTAGTCGGCGATGATGTACTTCGGATGCGTCGGGAAAGTGGGGATGCCGATTTCCAGCGTGTGGCTCAGGTCGACGATGTCGAAGCCACGCAGGGTGTCGGCGAGACGGTCGATCTCGCCGACGGCGTCTATCTGGGGAGTCATACGAGTAGCGAAACACGCTCGCTGGAGGGGTAACAAAGACCACTTCTCACTTACCTAAGAGGAAATGGCTATAGGGCAAGCCTATGAGGTGCCATTAGAGTGGTCCTATGACAGTCACTCTGCGGCAGATCGAGTACGCGCTCGCTGTCGATGAAGCGGGGGCCATCTGCGCCGCCGCGAAAGCACTGCATGTCGCCCAGCCGTCCCTGTCCCAGCAGCTCTCGAGCCTGGAGCGCTCCCTGGGTGTCGTGCTGTTCGAGCGGACGGCGACGGGCACCTCCACCACTCCCGCGGGGCGGGCCTTCCTCGTCGAGGCCCAGCAGGCGATGCATGCGGTCCAGCGTGCGCGGGAGGTGGCGGTCCGGGCAGCGAGCAGCACGCGCAAGGACCTCATCATCGGCGCGAACGAGATGACGCCCACCCTGTGGCTGGCGAAGTCCGTGGCAAGTCTGCGGGCGTCCGCTTCGAAGCTTTCGGCCCGCGTCGTGAACTTCGCCGACGCGGCATCGCTCAGCGAGGCAGTCAGATCGGGGGGCATCGACGTCGGCGTCGGTCCTCTTCACGCCTCGTCGTGGCGGGAGCGAAAGCACCGCATCGGCTCACTGGAACTCGGGATGGCCGTCCCCCACGGCTCCTCCCCCACGGCTTCTGTGCCGGCCGGGAACCTCGGTGCACAGGATTGGGTCACCTGTCCGTCGAACGCTCCGGTCTTGACCGGACTGCGGAATTCGATCGGCGACACGCGCACGGACGATCCGTCAGCAGCTACTCTGAATGCCGCCGTTTCCTATGTGGACGCCGGTCTGGGCGCGACCCTGGTGCCCTCCGGCTACGCCCTGCCCGCCTCGCTCGACCTGGTGACCATCAATCCCCCGCCGACGGTGGACGTCTATGCCTTCGCCCTGCGCAGCACCGACGCGGTGACGTTCAACCGGATCGCTCGAGAGATCACCGCGCACAACCCCTCCTGAGCCCTGCTCTCGCTCCGCACAGGACACAGGACTTCCCCAGACCGCGGGGAGGCAGCGAGCCGGTCTGCTCCTGCTTCGAGGGCATCGCGCCTGTCCCGTCCGTGACGATCGCCGGTGGTCGCGATCCGTGGCCCCACCGGATGTCGCCATCGTCTGCTCCGTGCCTCACACCTGCCGTGGCGCTGTCGTTCATGCTTCTGTGCCGGATCGCTGGGGGCAGGACATGGCGGGTGCCGCCGCCTGGGTCAGGTGCAGGCGGCGGCACGTCATAGGGCCGGTGCGCGTCAGGCGCGGCCGGCGGCCTTCTGACTGCGGCGGGAGACGGAGTCGATGACGACCGCTCCCAGCAGAACACCACCGGTGATCATGTACTGGATCGAGGTGTTCATGTTCAGCAGGTCCAGACCCGTCTGGATCGACTGGATGACGAGCATGCCGAGCAGGGCGGACCAGACGGAGCCACGACCGCCGAACAGCGACGTGCCGCCGATGACCGCCGCGGCGATCGCCAGCATCAGGGTGTTGCCGCCGCCGGCGGACAGCGTGGCGCTGGCGGTCTGGCCGGCGAAGAACATGCCGCCGACGGCGGCGAAGCCACCGGCGATCGCGAAGACGGTGATACGGATCATCGGCACGCTGATACCCGCACGGCGGGCCGCCTCCGTGCCGCCACCGACCGCAAACACCTTCCGGCCGTAGGTGGTGCGGCGCAGCACGAAGTCCACGATGATCAGGCAGGCCAGGAAGATGACGAGCGCGTTGGAGACGCCGGCTGCGTTGTTCAGCACGGCTGCTGCGGCGAAGGACACGAGAGCCAGCAGGATGACGCGCAGCAAGATCTCGCTGGTGGGCCGGAAGGGCACGTTCGCGGCCTTGCGGCGGCGCTGTTCGTTGACGTTGCCGACGAGACTCAGCACGACGCCGAGACCGGCCAGCAGGTAGGCGCCGATGACGGCCTGGTCCATGAAGAACGAGTTCTGGCCGAGCAGGTGGACCGGGCCGGAGTCGGACGGGATGTTGATGGTGCCGCTGTCGCCCAGCAGCCACAGCATCAGACCGTTCCAGCCGAGGAAACCGGCCAGGGTCACCACGAAGGCGGGTACACCGAGCTTGGCGAAGAACCAGCCGTGCAGCGCACCGATCAGGATGCCCGTAATGATCGTGAGAGCGAGCGCGAGCCAGGCGTTCAACCCCTGGTTGACCACGAACACCGCGAACAGGGTGGACGCCAGACCGCTGACCGAGCCGACGGACAGGTCGATCTCGCCGAGCAGCAGCACGAACACCAGGCCGATGGCGAGCATGCCGGTGGCCGACAGGTAGTAGCTGATGTTCGCCAGGTTGTCGGAGCTCAGGAAGCGGTCGTTCTGCAGCTGGAAGATCGCCCAGATGACGATCAGGCCGACGACGACGGGCAGGGAGCCGAGCTCGCCGCCCTTGGTCTTCCGCTTGAACTCGGTGACGTAGCCCTTGAGCCCCTCCTCACGAACCAGCAGGCGCGGGTCGACTACGGCGATCGGCGCGGCGGTGAGGTCGTCGGCGGCCGCGACGGTGTCCCCCTCGCCCGATACGGGGCTGGTAGCGCCCGCAGAGCGGTCGTTGAGGGTCTTCGAGGTCTTGCTCACTGTGCCGCCTCCGCGGTGCGACGCCCCGCACGACGGGTCACGGCGTTGTCCGTGGCACCCGTGATCGCGGCGATGATGTCTTCGTGGCTGGTGTCATTCACGGGGAAGGAGCCGTTGTTCCTGCCCAGGCGCAGGACGGCGACGATGTCCGCGACCATCTTGACGTCGGCCATGTTGTGGCTGATGAGGATGACGCCGAGGTCGCGCTCGCGCAGCCGCTCGACGAGGTCGAGGACCTGTGCGGTCTGCTCGACGCCCAGGGCCGCGGTCGGCTCGTCGAGGATGACGACCTTCGGGTCGCCGATGAGCGCGCGGGCGATCGCGACGACCTGGCGCTGACCGCCGGAGAGACTGGCGATCGGGATGCGCACGCTCGGGATCCGGATGGAAAGGGTGCTCAGCAGCTCGCGGGCGTTCTTCTCCATCGTGACCTCGTCGATGACGCCGCGGTGCAGCAGCTCACGGCCGAGGTAGAGGTTGCCGACCACGTCGAGGTTGTCGCACAGGGCGAGGTCCTGGTAGACGGTCGCGACGCCGAGTCCCTGGGCGTCGTGCGGCTTGGTGATGCTGACCGGGTCGCCCTCCCACTCGATGACGCCCTCATCGATGGGGTGCACACCCGTGATCGTCTTGACCAGGGTGGACTTTCCTGCGCCGTTGTCGCCGACGAGCGCGACCACTTCTCCGGCGTGGACCTCCAGTTCGACATCGGTGAGTGCCTGCACAGCACCGAATCGCTTGGATACTCCGCGCAACGCCAGCACGGGCGTAGCGGACACGTGAACCATCTCCTTCGCCGCCTGACCGGCGGGGATGCCGCGCTTGTCGAAAGGCGCGGTGGATGACAAAAGAATGAGGCGCAAAGCGTGTGACTCTCGGCGGCGGTATCGTCCGGCGCCGCCCGGTAGCGGGGAGTGAAGGTGGGCGGGCGCCGGACGAGTTCTGCGAGCGGCCCGGCGGCGAGCCGGGAACGGTGCGGCGTTCCCGGACCCGGGCCGAGGGCAAGACCCGGGGATGACCCCCGGCCGGTGAGGCCGGGCCTATTCGAGGCCGGCCTTCTTGCAGTCGGTGGCGTAGCCGGCGATGCAGATGTCAGCAACCGTGTACAGGCCGTCCTTGACGACCGTGTCGTTGATGTTGTCCACCGTGACCGACACCGGGGTCAGCAGCCGGGAGGGGACCTTGTCGCCGGAGCCGCTGGTCTCGGTCTGGGTGGCGAGGGAGGAGATGTCCTTGCCCTGCATCAGGTTGACCGCGAGCTGGGCGGCAGCCTCCGCCTCAGGCTTGAATGCCTTGTAGATGGTGGCCGACTGGGTTCCAGTGAGGATGCGCTGGATGGCGGCGAGCTCGGCGTCCTGACCGGTCAGCGGGATGCCGCTGATGCCGGCGCCCTTGAGGACGGTGGCGATACCGCCGGCCATGCCGTCGTTGGCGGCATAGACGCCCGCGATGTTCTTCGCGCCGAGCTGGGTGATCGCGGCGGACATCTTCTGCGCGGCGACGGTGTCCTTCCACAGGCCGGACTGCTCGTAGGCGATGTCGACCTTGCCGTCGAGGGCCTTGTGGGCGCCCTCCTTGAACTTGGCGGCGTTCGGGTCGGCGTCGTCACCGTTGATCATGACGACCTTGGACTTCGTGGTCGCCTTGGAGCCGAGCGCGGCGAGCAGGGCCTGGCCCTGGAGCTCGCCGACCTTGACGGTGTCGAAGGAGACGTACGCCGAGACCGGGCCCTGGGCCAGGCGGTCGTAGGCGATGACCTTGATGCCCTTGTCCACCGCGGACTGGATGGAGGACTTGATCGCGGCGGAGTCCTGCGGGTCGACCACGAGGACCTTGACGCCCTTGGTCACCATGCTGCTGATCTGCTGCGCCTGCTTGGCGGGGTCGCCGGCGGCGTTCGCGTACTCGACGGTGCAGTCCGGGCAGAGAGACTTGACCTTGGCCTCGAAGTACGGCTTGTCGAACTTCTCGTAGCGCGCGGTGACACTGTCCGGCAGCAGGAGACCGACGGAGTTGCCTCCGGAGGAAGAGCCGGTGCTGTCACTGCCGGAGCCGTCGTCCCCGGCCTTCCCACAGGCGGCTACGGAAAGAGCCATAGAAACCGCGGCGGTACCTATGACGAATCTGCGCATCGTTGCGTTCATTTCGGAAATGCCTCCGAGAAAAGACCGCAAGGTGCGGCCGGCGCGGGACTGGAACATCCACAGTTGAGAAACAGGTTCAAAACACAGAACGGTCTGCGCACCGACACAACCGGGTTGTCCATCGTCCACGTCGCACGACCGGACCGGGCTTGCACCGTGTTGCCGTATGCCTTTAGCAGTGCAGTCAAGCCGCATTCGTCCGCTTGTTACAAAGACGGGTTTCCTCTTCGGCGATAGGGCGAGCCTCTTACCTGACCTGCCATAGATCAGCGCTCGCACCGGTCCAAGGTCGAGGCATCGAAGCCACGGAGGCCGGCATGTCGTCCAGAACGTTGCACACACGCAGGCCAAGGCCGAAGACGTCACCGACGGTGGGATCACCCAGAACAGCGACGGTGCAGCGAGGCTCCGCGGACCGCATTCTGGGGCGACGCAACCACCCGCCAGCCGTCACGGGAAGCTGTGCCACTCTCTGGTACCTCCGCCACCGCCTCTGAGCACCGTGGAAGGTACAGAGTCCCGCCGCTTGACTGGTGCAGAGAAGGTTTCTGGGCAACCCCCGGGGGATCCTTGGATCCCGGTGAGACTCACCAAGCAGCGGCCCTGCGGGAACTCCGCGAGGAACTCGGCGTCACCGACGTCAGCTTCGGCCCGGAACTCGCGGTCCGCACCAAGGAGCACATGGTCGGAGGCAAGCCAGCTCGCCAGGTCGAACGCTACTTCGTGACGGTCGTGGCGCCGGGCACCGTCGATCCCGCGCTCGCCACCCAATCGGATACGATCCGTGCCTGGCACTGGTGGACCATCACCGAAATTCGCGAGACCTCGCAGACGATCTACCCTGCCGACCTCGCGAATCTCGTCTCCCGCTTCCTCAAAGACGGCCCGCCGCTGGCCCCGACCGAACTGGTTTGAGTCTTCCGCCGTCCACGAGTACCTCATTCCCGCGACCCAGGTCGGCGTGAAGATCCCCGTTACCAGCGACGGCGAGATCGGGCAGATCCACACGGCCACCCGCCTCATCGCGCCCGGCATCGGATGCCTTTGGTGCAATCGGTTCATCGACCGCACCGAACTCGCCATCGAGATGCACCCGGACGCGGAACGGGAACAGGCCCGCTACGTCCCTGGGGTTCCCGCGCCGAGCGTGATGCCTCTGAACACCCTCGCCGCCAGCGAGGCCCTGACCCACTTCCTGCTCGCATCCGCCGGCCTTCACCAGGACGATGACGACCTCGGATCAGTCATTCACCGCCCACGTATTCGCGAACGCCTTCCCCAAGATGCCCGCCAGGACATCGGCTGCCGCTGGTGCGCTCCTACCGGCAACCTCGGGCGCGGCGCCAACGGAGAACTCGCGATCCGGCACGCGACGAACATCCGGCCGTGAACCCCAGCCGTTCACAGGCCGTGACCGTCGAACAGCGAGAGCAGGTGGTTGGTCCGCGGCTCCATGTCAGGCGACAAGCGGTACCAGTGCGACTGACATCAGGAATCCAAATGCACCTATTGGTGCACATGGCCCATACTCTCCGTCAACGCCTCCGGGACGGGGGCATCTGCTGCACGAGTCGTAAGGATTTCCGTGACGTCGATCTACCTCTCCTCGGACACCCCCCGATGGACGCCCAAAAGCGAAGCCGATCTTCAGTCCGTCATCGACGGCGGGCTGATCGATGAGTCGAGTCGTCTGGATGTGAAGAAGGAACTCGTCACCAAGGGCGACAACAAGGAACTGGCCAAGGACTTGTCCTCCTTCGCCATCGACGGCGGAACCCTGATCATCGGTATCGGCGAGGATAAACCCAACCGCACATTCAACCTCACGCCGCAACCGCTGGCCGGCTTGGCGGAGAAGGTCGACTCCGTCGCCCGCTCCATCCCCGACCCGCCGTTCAACGTCGTCACCGAGGCCATCGCCACCGACGCGGACCGCACCCAGGGCTACCTCCTGGTCCACGTCCCGGCGAGCCCGCAGGCACCCCACATGGTCGACGGCCGCTACTACGGCCGCAATGACAAGACCAAGCATGTTCTTACCGACCCTGAGGTCGCGCGCCTCCACTCGCGGCGCCGGTCCGCCGAACAGGACGCGCTCGCGCTGCTGCAGCGAGAATTCGACCAGGACCCGCTGCGCGAGGTCGGCGAGCAATCCCACCTCTTCCTGGTCGCGCATCCCCTGGCGGGCCGCCGGGACATGCTCCTGAAGCTCACCAGTGGACCCGGCTGGAACCTGAAACTCGCCGAATTCATCCAGCGTGCACACACCCCAGCCTTGAACACCATCCTGACCAGCGTCGATGCCTCCCCGGACCTCCTGGACGCCGGAAACGGCTACCGGCGCAACGGGGGCGCTGCCCGGGCCTCTACCAATCTCGGAGAAGCTCGCGAATACGCTCCCGTCGAGGGGAGCTACCGCGCGGAGGACGTGATTGAACTGCAGGTGTTCGAAAACGGCGGTCTGCGGCTGTTCTCCAGCCGTCTCTCGGACGCGATCAACCCTGGCGACCAGATGATCTTCGACGCCTCCGCAGTGAGCTTTACCCGCCGCTTCCTCGCTCTCGTGCTTGCCGCCGCCGAGGAGGCTGGCTACGTCGGGAACTGGGCCCTCGCCCTGGGCGCTACCCGCCTTCGTGGCCGCCGCCCCTACTCCGGGCAGCAGAACTGGGGCGGCTTCAGCTCTACCACCCGCTATGACCAGGACGCCTACCAGGAAGCGACCGGAACCACCTGGGCCGAACTCAATGACGCCCCCGGCGCCATCACCCGCCGCTTGGTCGGCCCATTCCTGCGCGCCCTCGCCTCTGAGGAGCGATTCGCCGATGCCCTCGCGGATCCAGAACCCTCGGCCGAAGCCTGACTGAAGGCTACCGTCCGTCGGGATGGCCTGGGCTGGTGAGCCAGCGCCTGCGCATCATCGTCACTGCCTCGCGCACAACCCGCCAGGTCGATTGCAAACCCGCCAACTGAAGCGCAACGTCTCACGGCCGAAGCCGGGGAGTCCATCTCTTCATTGCATAAAGCTTCCGGAGACCGTATAGTCATGCCATCGGCTATGGAGGATTCGATGGCATTGCGGGCAGCGGTGGCGGGAGCGAGCGGGTACGCGGGCGGAGAGGTCCTGCGCCTGTTGCTGAACCACCCCGGGATCGAGATCGGTGCCCTGACCGGCAACACCAACGCCGGACAGCGCCTCGGCGGGCTTCAGCCGCATCTGCTGCCGCTGGCCGGCCGGGTGCTGGAGCCGACCACCGCACAGGTCCTCGCCGGGCATGACGTGGTCTTCCTGGCGCTGCCGCACGGCCAGTCCGCCGCGGTCGCCGAGCAGCTCGGCGAAGGGGTGCTGGTCGTGGACTGCGGCGCCGACTTCCGGCTGGAGGACGCCGGCGACTGGGAGACGTTCTACGGCTCCCCGCACGCCGGCACCTGGCCCTACGGCCTCCCGGAGCTGCCGGGCGCCCGCGCGGCGCTGGCGGGCTCCCGGCGGATCGCGGTGCCCGGCTGCTATCCCACCGCGGCCTCGCTGGCGCTGTTCCCGGCGTACGCCGCCGGGCTGGCCGAGCCCGAGGCGGTCGTCGTGGCCGCGTCCGGCACGTCCGGCGCGGGCAAGGCGGCCAAGCCGCACCTGCTGGGCAGCGAGGTCATGGGCAGCATGAGCCCGTACGGCGTCGGCGGCGGGCACCGGCACACCCCGGAGATGATCCAGAACCTGTCGGCGGCGGCGGGGGAGCGGGTCTCGGTCTCCTTCACGCCGACGCTCGCCCCCATGTCGCGCGGCATCCTCGCCACCTGCAGCGCCAAGGCCCGGCCGGGCGTGACGGCCGACGCCGTACGGTCGGCGTACGACAAGGCGCTGGCCGACGAGCCCTTCGTACATCTGCTGCCCGAGGGCCAGTGGCCCTCCACGGCCGCCGTGTACGGCTCCAACGCCGCGCTGATCCAGGTCACCCTCGACGCCGCCGCCGGCCGGATCATCGCCATCAGCGCGATCGACAACCTGACCAAGGGCACCGCCGGCGGCGCGATCCAGAGTATGAACATCGCCCTCGGGCTCCCGGAGGAGCTGGGGCTGACCACCACCGGGGTGGCGCCGTGAGCGGGCTGCGGCTCGCCCGCCGGGCGCTCGCGGCGCTTCTGGTCAGGGCCGTGCCCTGCCACCTCCCCCATGCAGCGAAGAAGAAGGAGACACCGTGAGCGTCACGGCAGCGAAGGGATTCACGGCGGCGGGCATCGCTGCCGGGATCAAGGAGAACGGCAACCCCGACCTGGCCCTGGTGGTCAACAACGGGCCGCGCCTCGCCGCCGCCGGCGTCTTCACCTCCAACCGCGTCAAGGCCGCACCGGTGGTCTGGTCCGAGCAGGTCGTCAAGGGCGGCGCGGTGAGCGCCGTCGTCCTCAACTCCGGTGGCGCCAACGCCTGTACGGGCCCGCTGGGCTTCCAGGACACCCACGCCACCGCCGAGCGGACCGCCGAGGCGACCGGCGGGAACGCCGCCGAGATCGCGGTGGCCTCCACCGGCCTGATCGGCATCCGGCTGCCGATGGACAAGCTGCTGCCCGGCATTGACAAGGCCGCCGCCGAACTGTCCGCACACGGCGGTGAGAAGGCCGCGATCGCCATCAAGACCACCGACAGCGTCCACAAGACCGCCGTTGTCGACGGCACGGGATGGACGGTCGGCGGCATGGCCAAGGGCGCGGGCATGCTCGCCCCCGGGCTGGCCACCATGCTGGTCGTCCTCACCACCGACGCCGACCTGGACGCGGCCGCCCTGGACCGGGCACTGCGCGCCGCGACCCGCACCACCTTCGACCGGGCCGACTCCGACGGCTGCATGTCCACCAACGACACCGTGCTGCTGCTCGCCTCCGGCGCCTCCGGAGTCACCCCCGCCCAGGACGAGTTCGCCGCCGCCGTCGAGAAGCTCTGCGCCGACCTCGCCCGGCAGCTGATCGGCGACGCCGAGGGCGCCTCCAAGGACATCCGGATCGAGGTGGTCAACGCGGCCACCGAGGACGACGCCGTCGAGGTCGGCCGGTCCATCGCCCGCAACAACCTCCTCAAGTGCGCCCTGCACGGCGAGGACCCCAACTGGGGCCGGGTGCTCTCGGCGATCGGCACCACCTCCGCCGCCTTCGACCCCGACCGCCTCAACGTCGCCATCAACGGCGTCTGGGTCTGCAAGGGCGGCTCGGTCGGCGAGGACCGCGACCTGGTCGACATGCGCTACCGCGAGGTGCACATCACCGCCGACCTCGCCGCCGGCACCGACACGGCGACCATCTGGACCAACGACCTGACCGCCGAGTACGTCCACGAGAACAGCGCGTACAGCTCATGAGCACCACTCGCAAGCACACCGCCCTGCCCAAGGCCCAGATCCTCATCGAGGCGCTGCCGTGGCTGACCCGCCACAACGGCAGGACCGTCGTCATCAAGTTCGGCGGCAACGCCATGATCGACGAGGGGCTCAAGGCCGCCTTCGCCCAGGACGTGGTCTTCCTGCGGCACGCCGGACTCAAGCCGGTCGTCGTCCACGGCGGCGGCCCGCAGATCAACGCCCAGCTCGACCGGCACGGCCTGGTCAGCGAGTTCAAGGCGGGGCTGCGGGTCACCACCCCCGAGGCGATGGACGTCGTACGGATGGTGCTGGCCGGCCAGGTCCAGCGTGAGCTGGTCGGACTGCTCAACCAGCACGGCCCGCTGGCCGTCGGCATGACCGGCGAGGACGCCCACACCATCACCGCGACCCAGCACTTCCCGCAGATCGACGGCGAGGCCGTGGACATCGGCCGGGTCGGCGAGATCACCGCGATCGACACCGGCGCCATCGAGGCCCTGCTGGACAACGGCCGGATCCCCGTGGTGTCCTCCATCGCCCGCAGCGCCGACGACACCCATGTCTACAACGTGAACGCGGACACCGCCGCGGCCGCGCTCGCCGCCGCGCTGGGCGCCGAGACGCTGATGGTCCTCACCGACGTCGAGGGCCTCTACGAGGACTGGCCCAACAGCGACGAGGTGATCAGCCGCCTCACCGCGAGCCAGCTGGAGAAACTGCTCCCCGAGCTGTCCAGCGGCATGGTGCCCAAGATGGAGGGCTGCCTGCACGCGGTACGCAACGGCGTCACCACCGCCCGGGTCATCGACGGCCGGGTGCCGCACTCCATCCTGCTGGAGATCTTCACGGACGAGGGAATCGGCACGATGGTCGTGCCGGACGCGCCCGGCGACACCGAAGGGGGACGGTCATGACCAACCAGGAGTTCACGCGGCGCTGGCAGGGCTCGCTGATGGACAACTACGGCACCCCCCGGCTGCCGCTGGTGCGCGGCGAGGGCGCCCGGCTCTGGGACGCCGACGGCAAGGAGTACCTGGACCTCCTCGGCGGTATCGCGGTCAACTCCCTCGGCACCGGCCACCCGGCCGTCGTGGAGGCCGTCTCGCGGCAGATCGCGACCCTGGGCCATGTGTCCAACCTGTTCATCGCCGAACCCCCGGTGGCGCTGGCCGAACGGCTGCTCCAGCTGTCCGGCCGGACCGGCCGGGTGCTGTTCTGCAACTCCGGCGCCGAGGCCAACGAGGCCGCCTTCAAGATCGGGCGGCTCACCGGCCGCACCCACATGGTCGCCACCACCGGCTCCTTCCACGGCCGGACCATGGGCGCCCTGGCCCTGACCGGCCAGCCCGGCAAGCAGGACGGCTTCCACCCGCTGCCCGGCGACGTCACCCATGTGCCCTTCGGGGACGCCGACGCGCTGCGGGCCGCCGTCACCGAGCGGACCGCCATCGTCATCATCGAGCCCCTCCAGGGCGAGAACGGTGTCGTCGTACCGCCGGCCGGCTATCTCGCGGCCGCCCGGGAGATCACCCGGGCCACCGGCACCCTGCTGGTGCTGGACGAGGTGCAGACCGGCATCGGCCGCACCGGCCACTGGTTCGAGCACCAGGCCCAGGGCGTCGAGCCCGATGTCGTCACCCTCGCCAAGGGCCTCGGCGGCGGCCTGCCGATCGGCGCCATCCTCGCCTTCGGCCCCGCGGCAGACCTGCTGACGCCGGGCAGGCACGGCACCACCTTCGGCGGCAACCCGGTCGCCTGCGCCGCCGCGCTGGCCGTCCTGGACACCATCGAGGCCGACGGGATCCTGGACAACGTCAAGCGGCAGGGCGAGAAACTGCGGCACGGGATCGAGGCGTTGGGCCACCCCTTGGTCGATCATGTGCGCGGTTCCGGCCTCCTGCTGGGTATCGTGCTCACCGAGCCCGTCTCCGCGAAGGTGCAGCAGGCGGCTCAGGATGCCGGCTTCCTGGTGAACGCCGCCGTGCCCGACACGGTACGGCTGGCACCGCCGCTGATCCTCGGTGACGCCGATACGGACGCGTTCCTCCGGGCCCTGCCGGGCATCCTCCATGCCGTATCCGACGAAACGCGAGCCGGGGAATGACACGACGATGACCGAGGCCCAGGCGCAGCAGAGCGGCAGCGGCCAGTCCGTACCGCAGACCCGCACGGCACGCCACCGCCGGATCGTGGACATCCTCAACCGGCAGGCGGTGCGGTCGCAGAGCCAGCTCGCCAAGCTGCTCGCCGACGACGGGCTGAGCGTCACCCAGGCGACGCTCAGCCGGGACCTCGACGAGCTGGGCGCGGTCAAGATCCGCACCAACAACGGTGAGTTGATCTACGCCGTGCCCAGCGAGGGCGGCTACCGCACGCCGCAGGCCCCCCTCGGCGAGTCCGTCAAGGAGGAGCGGATGCGCCGGCTCGCCGGCGAACTGCTCATCTCCGCCGAGGCGTCCGCGAACCTGGTCGTGGTACGGACCCCGCCCGGCGCCGCCCAGTTCTTCGCCTCGGCGATCGACCAGGCGGAGGTCCACGACATCCTCGGTACGATCGCCGGCGACGACACCGTCATGCTGATCAGCCGCGACCCCAGCGGCGGCCAGGCCGTCGCCGACCACCTGCTGAGGCTGGCCGCCGGCGACCGCCAGCACACTCCCTAGACCACCGGGCCCGGACCACAAGGCCCGGACCACAAGGCCCGGACCACCGGGCCCGGACCACCGGGCCTAGACCACCGGGCTGAGGCCGCCGTCGAAGTTGATGCCGGTGCCGGTGATGTACGCCCCCCGGGGGGACAGCAGGAAGGCGACCAGGTCGGCGAACTCCTCGGCCTTGCCGAGCCGGCCGAGCGGGATGTCGGAGTTGGCGAGCAGGGAGTCGTACAGGTCGTCCAGGGGGACACCCAGATCGGCGGACTTGTGCACCCACTGGCCGCTCTCGACCAGCCCGATGAGCACCGCGTTGACCCGGATGTTGTCCGCGCCCAGCTCCTTGGACAGGGCCTTGGTCAGCGCCAGCCCCGCCGCCCGGGAGACCGAGGAGGGGGCCGAGCCTGCGCCAGGCGCCTTCGCGGCGATCGCCAGGGTGTTGATGACGCTGCCGCCGCCCGCCGCGCGCAGATGGGGCAGCGCCAGGCGGGTCAGGCGGACGGCGGCGTGCAGTTTGAGCTGAAGGTCGTCCTCCCACGCGTCGTCGTCGTGGGCCTCGAAGGGGCCGGCCGCGCTGCGCCCGGCGTTGTTGACCACGGCGTCGATACGGCCCCAGCGGCCCTCGGCGGCCGACACGAAGCGTTCCAGGTCCTCCCGGCGGGTGACGTCCGCCGGTACGCCCAGCACATCCGCGCCGGTCTCGCCGAGCACCTTGACCACGCGGCCGACGCGCTCCGCGTCCCGGCCGCACAGCGCCACCCGGGCGCCCTCGGTGGCCAGCCGCCGCACCAAGGCCGCGCCGAGGCCGTCGGAGCCACCGGTGATCAGTACGACCTTGTCCTTGAGTTCCAGATCCATGGGCGGCATTCTCGCGGTCGGCCCATGGCGTGCGTCAAGCGCGGTCGCCGGCGGCGTCCGTCAGGCGCGGACCGCCGCCGCGTAACGGCCGAACCCGCTGGTGTGCCAGGTGCCCCCGTCGGCGGTGACCGCGAAGGCCTCCGCGTGGGGCAGGCCCTCGACCCACGCGCGGGCCCGGTCGCCGCCCATCGCGTACGCGGCCGTGGCCCAGGCGTCCGCCTCGGTGAGGCCGGGGCAGACCACGGTGATCGAGGCCAGGTCGCTGGCCGGCGGCTTGCCGGTGTTGGGGTCGAGGATGTGGCAGCCCCGCTCGGCCGGGCCGGAGGTGGCCACGGCGACCTCGCCGTCGGCCTCCACGACGGCCGCCAGCGAGCCGGGGGTGTGCGGGTCGGAGATCCCGATCCGCCACGGCCCGCCGTGCAGCTGGATGTCGCCCCCGCCGTTGAGGCAGACCGCGTCGGCACCGGCCGAGACCAGCATCCGGACCGCCCGTTCCACCGCCCAGCCCTTCACCAGACCGGTCGGGTCGAAGCCGCCCGCGTACCCCGCGCTGAACCAGCCCTGGCTGATCCGCTCGGCGTGCTCGCACTGCCGCATGACCGCCCACACGTCCTGGTCGCAGCGCGACAGCTCGATCTCGTCCCGGGCCAGCCGGCTGATCTGGCTGTCGGGCAGGTACGTGGAGAACACCTCGTCGACCCGGTGCAGCCAGCTGACCGCCGCGTCCAGTGCCTCCCGCGTCCGGTCCGTACCCGCCCCGGCCCCGCGGACGTCGAACGAGAACACCGTGCCCATGGCGTGTTCGACGTGACGTAGCCGGGTGTCCTGGGCGGCTGCCTGGGTGGAGGGAGCCTGGGCGGAGGGGGCTTGGGGCATATCAGAGACCTGCCTTGTCGATCGCGCTCTGCAGGGACTTCTTGTAACCCTCGCTGGTGAAGGTGGCGCCGGAGACCGCGTCGATGCCGGCGCTCTGCGCCGACACCACCTCCTGGTTGAGGGTGGGGATCGCCGTGCCGCCCGGGCCGGTGCTCGGGCCCTGCACGGCCTGGGCGGCGGTGACCTTGCCGTCCTTGACCGTCAACTTGACCTGAACCGCGCCGTACTGGGCCGACACGGAGTCCCCGGTGAAGGTCTTCGCGGCGGCGGCCGGTGCCTTGGCAGCCGACTTCGACGGCGCCGCCGAGGCCTGCGCGTCCGCCGAACCGGTGTCCTGCTCGGAGCCCTCGCTGCCCTGGGCGTGCGCCTTGTCGTTGCTCGCGCCGGACGCCGACTCGGACGGCGACGCGGACGCCACGGGCGCCGAGGGGGCGGGTGCCTGGGCGGCGGCCGAGGCGGAGCCGTCGGCGGGCTGTTTGAGGGCGAGCAGCAGCACGATGCCGGAGACGGTGGCGGCCGTACTGAGGATCACCCGGCGCAGCGGATGCTTCTTCTTCATCGCGTACACGGTGCTTCGCCTCTCACAGTTCGAAGGACTCGTGGTGGATACTGCGTTCGGGAACCCCCGCCTGGCGGAGCATATGGAACCACTCCGTCGCCAGGGCCGGCGGACCGCACATGTAGACGTCGTGCCGGTCGATGTCGGGCAGCCGGGCCTTGAGCCCTTCCGGGGTGATCTCGGGCCGTGAGCCGTCCGGGGCGTTGACCGCGTACATCAGCCGGGCGCCGCGCTCCTTGGCGATGGCCTTCAACTCGCCCCACAGGGCCAGGTCCTCGGTCGCCTTGGCCCGGTACAGCAGGGTCAGGTCGCCCGGCGCGGCCGGCAGTGTCTCGAACAGTGCCCGCATCGGCGTGATGCCCGCGCCCGCGGCGAGCAGCAGCACCTTGCCGCGGCTGCGGCGGGCGGCGGTCATGGCACCGTAGGGGCCCTCCGCCCACACCCGGATGCCGGGCTTGAGGCTCGCCAGCGCGCCGCTGTGCCCGCCGACCGCCTTGACGGTGATCCGCAGCAGCCCGGGCCGGGGCGGGGCGGACAGCGAGTACGGGTTGGAGCTCCAGCGCAGCCCCGGGGCGAAGAACCGCCAGCGGAAGAACTGCCCCGCCTCGGCGCCGAGACGGTGCAGTTTGCGGCCGGTGATGAGGACGGAGACGATGCCGGGCGCCTCCTCGACGACGCTCTCCACTCTCATCCGGTGCCGGAGGTTGAGCCGCACCGGGGTCAGTACGCGGTACCACAGGACCAGCGCGGCGACGGTGAGGTACAGCGCGTACCAGATGGTGCGACTGGTGGCGCTGCCGATGAACTCGGCGCCGGCGGTGAGCTGGTGGAAGAAGGTGAGGAAGACCGCGGCGTAGGTGAGCAGGTGCAGGTAGTACCAGGTCTCGTAGCGCATCCGGCGCCGCAGCGCGCCCGCCGACACGAAGCCGACCAGCAGCAGCATCAGGGTGCCGGCCAGCGCCTTGAGCATGTCGGGGTAGTCGAAGAGCACGGTGGTGGTCTCCGACACCACGTCGGTGCTGGACAGTTCGGCGTAGCCCCAGATGGTCAGGACGACATGGGCGACGATCAGCGAGATCGCGTAACGGCCGCTCATCGCGTGCCAGCGGGCGACGCGGTCGGAGCCGACCCGCGACTCCAGCGCGGGGACGCGGGCCATCTGGGCGACGACGAGGGAGATGCTGTAGGCCCCGAGCAGTCCGGTGAGCCGTCCGGCGGCGATGAGCTGGTTCGCGGTGCCGACGACATTGGGGGTGTTGTTCCACCACATCCAGATGACCCCCGCCGCGCCGGCCCAGGCCAGCGCGACCAGGGGTACGGCGGGGGAGCGGCGGGGGCGGATCTGGCGCATGGCCAGCCGCCGGCCGGCCCGGCTGTTCTGAATCATCGTCAACGGCCTGATCCCCTTCCCGCGCGAGTGCCCGGAGCACCTCTCCAGCACCAGTCCCTACGGTGGAAGGGTCCGAACCACTCAATTCCCGGATTTGTCCAATGCGCTCTGGAGCGATCTGATATAGCCCTCGCTGGTGAAGGTGGCCCCGGAAACACTGTCGATGCCCGCGCTCTGCGCGGTCAGGGCCTCCTGGGTGAGGATCGGGACCGAGTACTGGGCGATCTCGGAGTCCTTGGGATTGTCCTGGGGCACCTGGAGCACCGAGACGGCGGTGATTTTCCCCGCCCTGAGGGTGATCTCCACCTGGACCGGGCCGTAGCGGGTCCGGATCGCGTCGCCGGTCGCCTTCTTCGTGGCGGCGGCGGAGACCGGCCCCGAGGAGGACGCCGAGGGCTCCGTCGGCGTGGACGTGGGCGAGGCGGCCGGCTGCGCCGTCACGGTGGTGGCCGGGGTGTGCGGCTTGAGCGCCAGCAGCGCGGTGACGCCCGACACCGTCGCGACGGTGCCCAGCACCACCCGGCGCAGCGGATACGTACGGAAGGGGTTCATGAGAGGCGGCTCACAGCTCGAAGGACTCGTGGTGGATGTGGCGGGCCGGCACCCCGGCGGCGCGCAGCGCGTCGTACGACGCCTCGGCCATCCCGGGCGGGCCGCACAGGTAGACGTCGTGCCGGTCGATGTCCGGCAGCACCTCGCGCAGCCCGGCCGCGGTGATCGGCGCGCGGCTGCCGTCGGGGCCGTTGACCGCGTAGAAGAGCCGGGCGCCGCGCGCCGCCGCTATCGCCTCCAGCTCACCGCGCAGCGCCAGTTCCTGGGAGGTCCGTGCCCGATAGAGCAGCGTCAGGTCGCCGGGGGCGGTCGGCAGCGACTCGAACAGCGCGCGCAGCGGTGTGATGCCCACCCCGCCCGCCAGCAGCAGCACCTTGTCCCTGCTGTTGCGCGCCGCCGTCAGCGCCCCGTACGGTCCCTCGGCCCACACCCGCGTGCCGGGGCGCAGCGTCCCGACGGCCGCGCTGTGGTCGCCGAGCGCCTTGACGGTGATGCGCAGCCCGTGCGGTCCGGGTGCCGCCGACAGCGAGTACGGCGAGGCGGTCAGGCGCAGCCCCGGCACGAGGAAGCGCCAGCGGAAGAACTGCCCCGGCTCGGCGGCCAGTTCACCCAGCCGCTCCCCGTGCACCAGGACCGAGAAGACCCCCGGCGCCTCCGGTGTCACCGCCGCCACCCGCAGCCGGTGCCGCAGGTTGAGCCGTACGGGGGCCAGCACCCGGAACCACAGCACCAGCGCGGCCACCCCCAGGTACAGCGCGTACCAGGCGTCCTGCGCGGCCTCGTTCCCGGCGAACTCCGTGCCCAGCGCGAGCTGGTGGCCGAAGGCCAGGAACAGCGCGGCATAGGTGAGCAGGTGCAGGAAGTACCAGGTTTCGTACCGGACCCGCCTGCGCACAGCGCGCGCAGAGACAATGCCGACGGTGAACAGGATCAGCGTGCCGGCGGTCGCCTTGAGCATCTCCGGGTAGTCCAGGACGATGCTCACCGTCTCCGTCCACACCGAGGAGCGCCCCTGGACCGAGTAGCCCCGGACGATCAGCACGACATGCGCGGCGAGCAGGCAGACCGTCCAGCGGCCGGCCATGGCGTGCCATCGGGCGACCCGGTCGCTGCCGACCCCGCGCTCCAGCGCCGGAACCCGGGCCATGAGTCCGACCAGCACCGCGCAGGCGTAGCCGCTGAGCAGCCCGGCGATCCGGCCCGCGCCGGTCAGCCAGTCCGCCCGGGTCGTCACGGCCGGGGTGTCGAGCCACCACAGGGCCAGTACGGCCACCGCCCCGGCCCAGACCAGGGTCAGCACCGCGGGGGCCGGTGAGCGCCGGGGCCGGCGGGCGGCGGGCGGCGCGGCTCGGTGCCGGGCCGTGGGATGGCCGTGGAGGGTGGCCAAGATGAACCCCTTCCGGGTGTGGCGGAAGGCCCACTGTGGTCGCGTAACCTCTGAGAAGACTCTCAGCCGGCTGTCGGAAGGGTCGAAAAGGCCCGACTCAGAGAAAACCCAGAGACTTCTGCTACATCCTGTATTGACCATGGAAATCCGACGAGCGGCATCCGCCCGCAACCTCCCCGCACTGACCAGGCCGGACGGCACGCCGGTCCGGGTCCTCGTCGTGGACGACGAACCCGATCTGACCGAGGTGCTGTGCGGCACCCTGCGCTACGAGGGCTGGCTGGTGTGCGGCGCCACCGACGGGGCCTCCGCCGTCGCCGCCGCCCGTGAGTTCGAGCCCGACGCCGTGATCCTCGACGTCATGCTCCCCGACTTCGACGGGCTGACGGTGCTGCGCAAGCTGCGCGCCGAGCGCCCGCACGTCTGCGTCCTCTTCCTCACGGCCCGCGACTCGGTCGAGGACCGTATAGCGGGCATCACGGCCGGCGGCGACGACTACGTCACCAAGCCGTTCAGCCTGGAGGAGGTCCTCGCCCGGCTGCGCGGGCTGCTGCGCAGGTCGGGGATGAGCCGGGAGGTCGCCGACGACTCCCTGCTCGTGGTCGGCGACCTGTCCATGGACGAGGAGGCCCGCGAGGTCACCCGGGGCGGTGAGGTCATCGACCTGTCGCCCACCGAGTTCGAGCTGCTGCGCTTCCTCATGCGCAATCCGCGCCGGGTGCTCAGCAAGGCGCAGATCCTGGACCGCGTCTGGTCGTACGACTTCGGCGGACAGGCCCATGTCGTCGAGCTCTACATCAGCTATCTGCGCAAGAAGATCGACGCGGGCCGGGTCCCCATGATCCACACGGTGCGCGGCGCCGGCTACATCCTCAAGCCGGCCGTGACGTGAACCGGTTCGTGCCGCGCACGCTCCGGGCCCGGCTCACCGTCGGGCTCGTGGTGCTGCTGGCGGTCAGCTGCGCGGCCGTCGGCGTGGCGGCGGTGCTGGCGCTGCGCGGCTTCCTGGTCGAGCGGGTCGACCAGCAGCTCAGCGATGTCGGCAGCAGCTTCCCGGCCAGTCTGGAGCACCACGGCCGCGGCGACTCCGACACCGAAACCAGGCACTCCGACCACGACGGCGACGAGAACGGCGACACGCGCAAGCAGTCCACCGGCACCTTCGGCGCCCGGCTGCTGGACGGTGTCGTCACCGACCGCGCGGTGGTGCGCTCGGGCGCCGACCTGACCGTGGCCCTCAGCCGCGCCGACCGGGCGGCGCTGGCCGCGCTCCCGGTGGACAACCGGGCCCGTGACATCGAACTGTCCGCGCTCGGCCGCTACCGCGTCGTCGCCGGCGCGGGACTGGACGGCGACGTGCTGATCACCGGCCTGCCGCTGGCGGCGGTCGGGCAGACCGTGCACCAGCTGGAACTGGTCGAGGCCGCGGTCTTCGGCGGGGCCCTGGTGGTGTTGGGCGTGGCCGGGGCGCTGTGGGTGCGCTGGTCGCTGCGGCCGCTGCGCCAGGTGGCCGCGACCGCAGTCGCCGTCACCCGGCTGCCGCTGGACAGCGGCGAGGTGGCCTTGCGGACCCGCGCCCCGTACACCGACCCGCGCAGCGAGGTGGGACAGGTCGGTACGGCGCTCAACCTCATGCTCGGTCATGTCGAGGACGCCCTGTCCAAGCGCCACCGCAGCGAGGAGCGGCTGCGCAGTTTCGCCGCCGACGCCAGCCATGAACTGCGCACGCCGGTCGCCTCCATCCGGGGCCACGCGGAACTGGCGCTGCGCCACCCCGGGCCCGTACCGCCCGAGATCACCCGGGCCCTGGAGCGGGTCGCCGCCGAGTCGGGCCGGATGGGCGAGATGGTCGACGACCTGCTGCTGCTCGCCCGCCTCGACGCCGGCCGCCCGCTGGAGGACGAGCCCGTCGATCTCACCCGGCTCGTCCTGGACGGGGTCGACGACGCGCGCGCGGCGGGCCCGGACCACCGCTGGACCCTCGACCTGCCCGAGGAGCCGGTCACCGTGCCCGGCGACGCCCACCGCCTGCAGCAGGTCGTCGCCAACCTGCTGGCCAACGCCCGGGTGCACACCCCGGCCGGTACCAAGGTCGGCGTGGCCCTGGAGACCCGCGACGACAGCGTCGCGCTGCGGGTCACCGACGACGGTCCGGGTGTCCCGGAGGAGGTGCGGCCCACCGTCTTCGAGCGGTTCACGCACGCCGACCGCCGCCGCCCCGGCGCCGGCAGCGGGGCGGGTCTGGGGCTGGCCATCGTGGCCGGCGTGATCGACGCCCACGGCGGCGCCGTGGAGCTGGAGAGCAGTCCCGGGGCGACGGTCCTGACCGTACTGCTGCCGCTCCGGAGCCCGACCGGCCGGGTATGACCTGCGGAGCCGCCCTTGATTGACGAAACATACGGTGGAGTGCATACTTATACCCAACAGTGTATGCGTTACCGCACCAGAGGGAGAGACCCGTGGCCGAGCGCGTCGTACTCGCCTATTCAGGCGGTCTTGACACCTCCGTCGCCATCGGCTGGATCGCCGAGGAGACGGGCGCCGAGGTCATCGCGGTCGCGGTGGACGTCGGCCAGGGCGGCGAGGATCTCGACGTCATCCGCAAGCGGGCGCTCGCCTGCGGCGCGGTCGAGGCCGAGGTCGCCGACGCCAGGGACGAGTTCGCCGACGAGTACTGCCTCCCGGCGATCAAGGCCAACGCCCTCTACATGGACCGCTACCCGCTGGTCTCGGCCCTCTCCCGGCCCGCCATCGTCAAGCACCTGGTCGCCGCCGCCAGGAAGCACGGCGCGTCCGTCGTCGCCCACGGCTGCACCGGCAAGGGCAACGACCAGGTCCGCTTCGAGGCCGGCATCTCCTCGCTCGCCCCCGAGCTCAGGTGCATCGCCCCGGTCCGCGACTACGCGATGACGCGGGACAAGGCGATCGCCTTCTGCGAGGAGAGGAACCTCCCGATCGCGACCACCAGGAAGTCCCCGTACTCCATCGACCAGAACGTCTTCGGCCGGGCCGTCGAGACCGGGTTCCTGGAGGACATCTGGAACGCCCCGGTCGAGGACGTCTACGAGTACACCCGGAACCCGGCGACCCCGCGTGACGCCGACGAGGTGGTCATCACCTTCAAGGAGGGCGTCCCGGTCGCCGTCGACGGCAGGCCCGTCACCGTCCTGCAGGCCGTCCAGCAGCTCAACGAGCGGGCCGGCGCGCAGGGCGTCGGCCGGATCGACATCGTCGAGGACCGGCTCGTGGGCATCAAGTCCCGGGAGATCTACGAGGCCCCCGGCGCCATCGCCCTGATCACCGCCCACCAGGAGCTGGAGAACGTCACCGTCGAGCGCGAACTCGCCCGCTACAAGCGGCAGGTCGAGCAGCGCTGGGCCGAACTGGTCTACGACGGCCTGTGGTTCTCCCCGCTCAAGCGCGCCCTGGACGGCTTCGTCGACGAGGCCAACCAGCATGTCTCCGGGGACGTCCGGATGGTCCTGCACGGCGGTCGCGCCGTCGTCAACGGCCGCCGCTCGCAGGAGTCGCTGTACGACTTCAACCTGGCCACGTACGACACCGGCGACACCTTCGACCAGTCCCTGTCGAAGGGCTTCATCGAGATCTTCGGCATGTCCTCGAAGATCGCCGCGAAGCGCGACCTCCAGGGCTGACCGCAGCCGCCCGCCCGTCCGCCCCCCACGCACCGCACGTACGACCGCCACCCGAGGAGCACCGGTGACCAGCAACGCCCCGCAGACCCCCGCCGCGACCGGCGGCGACGTACGCCTGTGGGGCGGCCGTTTCGCCGACGGGCCCTCGGAGGCCCTCGCGAAGCTCAGCGCGTCGGTGCACTTCGACTGGCGTCTCGCCCCGTACGACATCGCCGGCTCCCGGGCGCACGCCCGGGTCCTGCACGGCGCCGCGCTGCTGACCGCGGACGAGCTGGACCGGATGCTGGCCGGCCTCGACGCCCTCGAAACCGACGTGGCGGCGGGCACCTTCACCGGCACCATCGCCGACGAGGACGTCCACACCGCCCTGGAGCGGGGGCTGCTGGAGCGGCTCGGCCCCGACCTCGGCGGCAAGCTGCGCGCCGGCCGGTCCCGCAACGACCAGGTCGCCACGCTCTTCCGGATGTACCTGCGCGACCACGCCCGCGTCATCGGCGGCCTGGTCGCCGAGCTCCAGCAGGCCCTGGTCGGCCTCGCCGAAGCCCACCCGGACGTCGCGATGCCGGGCCGCACCCACCTCCAGCACGCGCAGCCGGTGCTCTTCGCCCACCATGTGCTGGCCCACGTCCAGGCGCTGTCCCGGGACGCCGAGCGACTGCGCCAGTGGGACACCCGCACCGCCGTCTCGCCGTACGGCTCCGGGGCGCTGGCGGGCTCCTCGCTGGGCCTGGACCCGGAAGCGGTGGCCAAGGACCTGGGCTTCGAGCACGGCTCGGTCGCCAACTCCATCGACGGCACCGCCTCCCGGGACTTCGTCGCCGAGTTCGCCTTCATCACGGCGATGATCGGCATCGACCTGTCCCGGATCGCGGAGGAGATCATCATCTGGAACACGAAGGAGTTCTCCTTCGTCACCCTCCACGACGCCTTCTCCACCGGCTCGTCGATCATGCCGCAGAAGAAGAACCCCGACATCGCCGAGCTGGCGCGCGGCAAGTCCGGCCGTCTGATCGGCAATCTCACCGGGCTGCTGGCCACGCTGAAGGCCCTCCCGCTCGCGTACAACCGTGACCTCCAGGAGGACAAGGAGCCGGTCTTCGACTCCTGCGACACCCTGGAGGTGCTGCTGCCCGCCTTCACCGGCATGATGGCCACCCTCACCGTCAACCGCGAGCGGATGGAGGAGCTGGCCCCGGCCGGGTTCTCACTCGCCACCGACATCGCGGAGTGGCTGGTCAAGCAGGGTGTCCCGTTCCGTGACGCCCACGAGGTGGCCGGCGAGTGCGTCAAGGTCTGCGAGGGCGAGGGAATCGAGCTCGACCAGCTCACCGACGAGCAGTTCGCCAAGATCTCCGCCCACCTCACCCCCGAGGTGCGTACGGTGCTCAACGTCCGGGGCGCCCTGGCCTCCCGTAACGGGCGGGGCGGCACCGCCCCCTCGGCGGTCGCCGTGCAGCTCGTCGAGATCCGCGACAACCTGGCCGTCCAGCTCGCCTGGGCGACGGCCCGGAGCTGACCCGCCGGGACGCCGGACACAGGCTCCGAGTGTCAGCCCGCCGCCGGTGCCGCCGTGCTGGCCCGCCGCACCAGTCGCGGCGCGACCAGCGAGGCCGTGGCGGCGGCGCCGCGCCGTCCGGTGGTGATCTCCTCCAGGAGCAGCGCCACACAGCGGCGGCCCACCTCCTCGAAGTCCTGGTGGACGGTGGTGAGCGCGGGGTGGAAGTACGCGGACTCCGCCACGTCGTCGAAGCCGACCACACTCACGTCCCCCGGCACCGAACGGCCGGCCTCCTGGAGGGCGCGCAACAGGCCCAGCGCCATACGGTCGTTGGCCGCGAAGACCGCCGTGACATCGTCGCGGGCGGCGAGGTCCTGGCCGATCCGGTAGCCCGAGTCCGCCGTCCAGTCGCCGATCCGCAGCGGCGGGACGACGGCGCCCGCCTCCTCCAGCGTCGCCTGCCAGGCGGTGGCCCGGCGGCGGGCGGAGTACGAGTCCTGCGGCCCGGCGATGTGCCAGACGGTGCGGTGGCCGAGGCCGAGCAGATGCCCGGTGGCCGCGCGGGCCCCCGCCGCCTGGTTGATGTCCACGGAGGCGAAGCGCTGTTCGGGATCGCCGTCGGCGACGACGACGGGCACACCGGGCGGGGGAGTGAGCCCCGGGCGGTCCAGGATCTGCGCCTCGATGAGCACGATGCCGTCGACCGCCTGCCCGGTGAGCTGCGAGAAGGCCTGCCGGACGGCCCCTTCGGTCTGGTCCTGGGCGCTGGCCACGTTCACCGCGTAGCCGGCGGTGCGGGCCGCCCGTGAAATGGCCTCCAGGGTCCGTGCGTTGCCGTGGGCGCTCAGGTCGAAGGTGATGACCCCGAGCATGTGGAAGCGCCCGGTGGCCAGTGCGCGGGCGGCGCTGTTGCGCCGGTATCCCAGGGTGCGCATCGCGGAGAGCACGCGCTCCCGGGTCTGTTCGTCGACGTTCGTCCGCTCGTTGGCGACCCGTGAGACGGTCTGGGCGGAGACACCGGCCAGGGCTGCCACGTCCGCCTGGGACGGCGGACGGGTGCGGGCAGCGTTCATGCGGGTGAGTCCCCCTTGCTCGTGTTGGCGCAAACACCCACTCTAACGAGGAAAGTTCGCTGATCCATAGGCCTCGTACGACGGGCCGAACGCCGGGAAGGCGCGGGGGCGCACGGGGGACGGGCGGGGGACGCGCCGGGGGCGCGCCGGGATGTCAAACGCGTTACGCCACACGGCACTTCGTGTTTCGGAAAACGCAACAACCTCTTGACGTCCGGCGACTGACGGCACGACACTCGCGCTCAGCCCACCCATGTTTGCGCAAACATCAGTAACCCCCCACTCACGCCGGAGCGTGGCCCGATGAGCGATCACACCCCCGTAACCTCCCGTCGTGGACTGCTGCGCGCCGCCGCCGCGCTGCCCCTGTCGGTCCTCGTCCTGAGCCGCCTGCCCGGCGTGCTCGGCTCGGCGGCGGCCGCGGCCCCCGCCGCCGGATACGCCGACCGGTACACCATCGTGGCGTTCACCAACAGCAGCGACTACACCGTCAACGTCTACCAGGCCGAGGACGCCACCGGCTTCACCCTGCTCAAGGCCTCTGCCTACACCCCGCCCAGCGACCGGATCCGCGACGTCAGCGTCTTCCGGCACACCGACGGCTACTACTACCTCACCTACACCACCCACACCTGGCAGGACACCAGCACCACCATCGGCTTCGCCCGCAGCTCCGACCGGTCCACCTGGACCCATCTGTACGACTACACCGTCCCGATCACCAACCTGTCGCGGGCCTGGGCGCCCGAGTGGTTCGTCGACAGCGACGGCAGTGTCAACATCATCGTCTCCTGCTCGACCACCGACGACGAGTGGATCTTCACGCCCTACCGCCTCACCGCCACCAGTAGCGCCCTCACCGCCTGGACCGCCCCGGCCGCCCTCACCGGCATCGGCAGCAACCACATCGACACGTTCATCGTGAAGTCCGGCTCCACTTACCACGCCTTCACCAAGAACGAGACGACCAAGTACATCGAGTACGCCACCGCTTCGAGCCTGAGCGGCACCTGGACGATCCGGAAGACCGGTGACTGGGCCGGCTGGGGCAGCTACCGCGAGGGTCCGGCCCTGGTGCAGCTGGACAACGGCGGCTGGCGGATCTTCTTCGACGGCTACGGCGACGGCAAGTACTACTTCAGCGACAGCTACGACACCTTCGCGACCTGGAGCACCCCCAGGGAACTGCCCGGCGTCAGCGGCACCGTCCGCCACTTCACCGTGGTCAAGGAGACCGTCTCCGGCGGGGTGACCCTGCCCACCGGTGTCAGCCGCTCCCTTCAGTCGGCGAACTACCCCACCCGCTACTGGAGCGAGGCCACCGGGGCGGTCAACCTCGCGGTCATCACCTCCTCCAGTACCGCCGCCGCCAGATCGGCCGCCACCTTCACCGTCGTGGCCGGGCTCGCCGACGCGTCGGCCTACTCCTTCCGCGACGCCTCCGGCAACTACCTGCGGCACTACAACTACGCCGGCCGCTTCGACGCCGACGACGGCACCGGCACCTTCGCCAAGGACGCCACGTTCGTCGCCCGGACCAGCCCCACCACCGGGGCCGTCCGCCTGGAGTCGTACAACTACCCCGGCTACTACCTGCGGCACTACAACTACGTGCTCCGCCTCGACCCCGAGGCGAACACCGACCTCTTCCGCGCCGACAGCTCCTTCGCGGCGGTGACCGCCTGGGCCTGAGCGGCACGCGACGCGCATGAGACATTGATGTCTCATGCGAGGTAGTCTCGTCTCATGAGCCTCGACCATGAGCAGGTCCTCCGGGACGCGGCGGCCCTCCTCTCCCGGCGGGCCACCGCCTCCATGGACGACATCGCCCGGGCGGCCGGCATCAGCCGCGCCACCCTCCACCGGCACTTCCCCGGCCGCGACGCCCTCGTCCGCGCCCTCGGCGCGCTCGGCATCCAGCAGGTCGAGGAGGCCCTCGACGCCGCCCGCACCGAGGAGGGCGACCCCGTCGACGCCGTCCGCCGGCTCATCGACGAGGCGATCCCCGTCTCCGGCTTCCTCGGCTTCCTCTACGGCGAGAACCAGCTCTACGACCTGCCCGAGACCCAAGCCGGCTGGGCCCGCATCGACGACCGCGTCAGCCGGCTCATCCGCCGAGGCCAGGAACAGGGCGCCTTCCGCTACGACCTCACCCCCGCCTGGCTCGGCGAGGCGCTCTACGCCCTGATCGCCGCCTCCGGCTGGTCCGTCCAGGAAGGCCGCCTCGCCGCCCGCGACTCCGGCCGGATGGTCGCCGAGCTCCTCCTGGGCGGAATGCTGCGAGGCCCGGCGTCATGAGCCTCGCCTCCGGCACCGCTTCCGGCTCCGGCTCCAGCACCGCCACCGCCACCGCCACCGCCACCGCCACCGCCACCGCCACCGCCACCGGCGCCACAGGCCCGGCGGATCCTCGGCATCCGGCTCGGTGGCTGGCGCTCGGGGTGCTCACGCTGGCGCTGCTGGTGGTCACGGTCGACGCGACCGTGCTCGGGCTCGCCATTCCCTTCCTGGCGGCGGACCTCCACCCGTCCTCGACCCAGCTGCTCTGGATCGGCGACGCCTACTCCTTCGTCATCGCCGGCCTCCTGGTCTCCATGGGCAGCCTCGGCGACCGCATCGGCCGCAAGCGGCTGCTCCTCACCGGTGCCGCCGCCTTCGGCGCGCTCTCGCTGCCGGCCGCCTACGCGGGTACGCCCGGCACGCTCATCGCGGCCCGTGCCCTCATGGGGGTCGCCGGGGCGACCCTGATGCCCTCCACCCTCGCGCTGATCCGGAACCTCTTCACCGAGCCGCGTGAGCGCAGCTTCGCCATCGGCGTCTGGGGTGCGGTCTCCACGGCCGGTGCCGCGCTCGGCCCGGTGATCGGGGGCGTGCTGCTGGAACGGTTCTGGTGGGGCTCGGTCTTCCTCATCAACATTCCGGTGATGGCGGTCCTGCTGGTGGTCGGCGCCCGGTACCTGCCCGAGTCCCGCGACCCGGCGCCCGGGCCCTGGGACCCGGCCGGAGTGCTGCTGTCCCTGTTCGGCATGGGCGGCGTCGTCTACGCGATCAAGGACATCGCCGCGCACGGCTTCGCCGTCGTCCCGCTGGCCGCCGGTGCGGTCGGGCTGCTCTGCCTGGCCGGTTTCATCCGCAGGCAACTCACGCTGCCCGCACCGCTGCTGGACATGCGGCTCTTCCGTGACCGGGGCTTCTCGGCCTCGGTGCTGGCCGACCTGACGACGGTCTTCGGCCTGGCCGGAATGGTGTTCTTCCTCTCCCAGTTCCTCCAGCTCGTGCAGGGCCGCTCACCCGTCGAAGCCGCTGCCGCCGAACTCCCGGCGACCCTCGGCGCGGTCGGCACCGGCCTCGTCGCCGGGTTCACCGCCCGGCGCCTGTCCGTCCGTACCGTCGTCGCGGGCGGCCTCGCCGCCACCGGCCTGGCCCTGGCCGCGCTGAGCACCCTGCGTCCCGACTCCGGTTACGCGCTGATCGGCACTGGGCTGTTCGTGATCGGCGCCGGCGCGGGCTTCTCCTTCACCGTCACCGCCGACGTGATCCTCTCCAGCGCTCCGCCGGACCGGGCCGGTGCCGCGTCGGCGGTCTCCGAGACCGCCTACGAGCTGGGCGCCGCCCTCGGTATCGCTGTGCTGGGCTCGATCGTCACCGGCTCCGGCCACGATTTCACCGCCGGCCTGCGGACCGCGTCCGCCGTCGGAGCGGCCGTCCTGCTGCTCGGCTCCGCCACCGCCTGGCACCTGCTGCGCGGTCAGCGGCTCGCCGGCGGCCGCTGACCGGTACGGTCACCGCCCCTGCGGGGTCACGCGGCCTTCGCGTGCCCGCCGGCGTCGGCGGCCGCGCGCGTGGCCTTGGCCTTGGTGGCGTAGATGTCGACGTACTCCTGACCGGAGAGCCGCATGACGTGGCTCATGACCTCGTCGGTGACCGCCCGCAGGACGTAGCGGTCGCGGTCCATGCCCTCGTAGCGGGAGAACTCCAGCGGGGCGCCGAAGCGGACCGTGAAGCGGTGGATGCGGGGCACGCCCGCGCCGCCGGGCTGGACCTTGTCGGTGTCGACCATGGCGAAGGGGACGACGGGGGCGCCGGTCATCAGGGCCAGCCGGGAGACGCCGGTGCGGCCCCGGTAGAGCCGGCCGTCGGGGGAGCGGGTGCCCTCGGGGTAGATGGCGAAGGCCTTGCCCTCCTCCAGGATGCGGCGGCCGGTCATGAGGGCCGCGACACCCCCGTGGCCGCCGTCGCGGTCGACGGGGATCATGCCCATGGCGGTGAACCACTTGGCCATGAACCAGCCCTTGACGCCCGGCGTCGTGACGTACTCGTCCTTGCCGATGACGAACACCTGCCGCTTGACGACCAGCCCGAGGAACATCGAGTCGATGAAGGTGACGTGGTTCCCGGCGAGGATGACCGGGCCGTCACCCGGAATCAGCTCCGCTCCCTCGACCTTGGGGCGGAACAGGACGCGCATGACGAGTCCGAGCAGCGCCTTGAGGATGATGCGGGACACGGGTCCTCCGGTCGGGGTCGGTACGGCTCGGAACGGATCGAAAAGGGTGCCTTGCCGACGATACTTCCGTCGGCCGGTCGAACGCACACCGGGTTCACACGACCGGTACGCATTGTTGACGTGCGTTTCCGCCATGTTCCGGCCGATGCCTCCCGGAGGAAAGCAGGACACGCCTACGATGCGCCCGTCGTTTTGTCAGGGACACGAGGGAGCGCTTCATGACGCAGGATCAACAGGGCAGCCGACGGGGCCCGGGCCGCAGGGCCCTCATCGCGGGCGCGGCCGCCCTCGGAGCGGTCGCGGTGCCCGGCACGGCACGGGCGGCGGCCGCCGCCGGCACCTCCGCCGCCTCCGGTGGCTCCGCGGCGCCGGTCCGCCGCCTCCCGGTGCCCGCTGTGATCGGCCACCGGGGCGCGAGCGGCTACCGCCCGGAGCACACCTTCGGCTCGTACGAGCTGGCGCTGGAACTCGGCGCGGACGTCGTCGAGCAGGACCTCGTCCCGACCCGGGACGGCCATCTGGTCTGCCGCCACGAGCCGGAGATCGGCGGCACCACCGACGTCGCCGACCACCCCGAGTTCGCCGACCGCAAGGTCACCAAGACCATCGACGGCGTCGCGACCACCGGCTGGTTCACCGAGGACTTCACCCTCGCGGAGCTCAAGACGCTGCGCGCCGTGGAACGGCTGCCCGCCGTCCGGCAGCGCAACACGGTCTACGACGGCCGCTGGGAGATCCCCACCTTCGAGGAGGTGCTCAAGTGGGCCGACGAGCAGGGCCGCCGGCGCGGCAAGGCGGTCTGGCTGCACACCGAGACCAAGCACCCCACCTACTTCCGCTCCATCGGCCTCGGCATCGAGGAGCGGCTGGTCAAGCTGCTCCGCCCGTACGGCCGGCACACCAGGCACGCGCCGCAGTTCCTCCAGTCCTTCGAGCCGAGCAGCCTCCAGCGGCTCGGGCGGCTGGGCGTCGCCGCCCCCAAGATCGCCCTGCTGGACGCGGCGACCACCCGCCCGTACGACTTCGTGGTCGCGGGCGACCCGCGCACCGTGGCCGACCTGGTGACCCCCGAGGGCCTGAAGTGGATCGCCGGCTTCGCCCAGGGCATCGGGCCGACACTGCTGCTGGTCATCCCGCGTGACGCGAGCGGCCGGCTCACCACGCCCACCACCCTGGTCGCCGACGCCCACGCCGCCGGTCTCGTCCTGCACCCGTACACCATGCGCAACGAGAACCAGTTCCTGCCCGCCGACTACCGGACCGGCACCGACCCCAACGCCTACGGCGACCCCTTCGGCGCCTTCGCGACCTACTTCGCGACCGGCATCGACGGCATCTTCTCCGACAACGCCGACACCGCCGTCCTGGCCCGTGCGGACTTCCTCGGAGACGCCGACGGGGTCAACGCCGGCTGATCCCGCTGCCGCGTACGGGTGGTTGCGGCGCCGCACGGCAACCACCCGGCGCGGCCGCCGTGTCCCGTACGGCATGACCCCGCGCGTACGAGACCACGAACTGACCCGCCTGCGCCCGCTGCTGGTGGCCGAGGCCGCGGCCGAGGCCGTCCCCGGCGGCATCGAGGCCGCCGACCTCGAACAGGCCGTCTGGCTGCGGCTCCTGGAACTCCCCGGGCCGCCGGCCGACCCCGCGCCCTGGCTGCGTGCCGCGGTACGGGCCGAGGTGCGGCGCGCGGCACGGCGGCTGCGCCGTGAGACGGCCCTGGAACCCGCCTGCGCGGGGCCGTCCGCCGAGCAGCAGCTGATCGACGCCGAGCGGCGCGGCGACCTGCGGGCGGCCGTCGCCCGGCTGCCGGGCCGCTGCCCGCAGCTGGTGTCGGCGCTCATCTCCCGCGCGGATCCCACGTATCCGGAGATCGCCCGTGAGTTGGGTATCTCACAGGGGAGCCTGGGCCCGCTCCGTTCCCGCTGCCTGGGGTGTCTGCGTACGATCCTGAACACCCGGGTTCGAACTGCTGCAGGCCCGGGTAAGGCACCGTAAACAGACGGCGCCACGGAGGCGGTGGCAACCTGCGCCGGCTCCATCAGGGCACACGTCCCGGGCGCGACCCTCACCCTCCAGCGTCCGGGCGACTCGAAGGGGAGGCCTGCGCACATGGGCATGAGCGTGACCATCTCTACGGCGGCCGAAGGCGACGCCGAGAACATCCTCAAACTGCAGTATCTCGCCTATCAGAGCGAAGCCGAGCTGTACGGCGACTACAGCATCGAACCGCTCACCCAGACCCTCGACGCGCTGCGTGCGGAGCTCGCCGAGGGCACGGTCCTGGTGGCGCGGCTGGGCCCGGAGGTGGTCGGCTCGGTGCGGGGCGTCGTCGATCCCGACGGCACCGCCCGGATCGCCAAGCTCATAGTCCATCCGCGGATGCAGCGCCACGGCCTCGGCGGCCGGCTGCTGCGGGCCATCGAACAGCGGCTCGCCGAGGGCGCCCAGGCCCGTTCCGTCGCGCGGTTCCGGCTGTTCACCGGGCACCGCAGCGAGGTCAACCTCCGGCTCTACCGCAAGCTCGGATACGCCCAGATCGGCCTCACCGAGGAGGTGACCCGCCGGCTGAGCCTGGTGCACATGGAGAAGCCCGCCATCGCGGCCAGCTACGCCGCCAGCGCCTGACCGGCGGCGGTCCGGCTCACGCCGTACGCCCTTACGCGTTCTGCTGTGGCTGCCGTCCCGAGCGGCGCAGCCACAGCAGACCGGTGACCGGGACGACGACCGGCAGGAAGAGATAGCCGATCCCGTAGTCCGACCACACCGTCTGGTCGGGGAAGGCCGAGGAGTCGGTCACGGTCAGGGTGCCGACCACCAGGACACCGATCAGCTCGACCGCGCAGCTCACCAGCGCCACCCGGCGGGCCGCCTCGCCGCCGCGCCACAGGGCGACGGTGATCACCGCGTAGATGATCCCGGCCACCAGTGACAGCGTGTACGCCAGCGGCGCCTCGTCGAACTGCATGCTGATCTGCACGATGGCGCGCGACAGCGCGGCCACGGTGAACACCGCGTACAGCGACAGCAGCAGCCGGCCGGGCCCCCGGCCGATCCCGGTGTCCTGCCCCGGCGTGGTCCGCGGCGCTGTCTCCGGCGCGTTCTCCGGCGCGGTCTCGGCCTCAGGCACTGATGCCTCCCCAGATGTCGTACAGCCGCACTTCCAGTACGGCCAGGATGATCCCGCCCGCCGCCACGATCGCCGAGCCCCAGCGGCTGCGCTCGGTCAGCGACATGAACGCGGCAGCCGGGACGGTGCAGGCGGCGCCGACCAGATACGCGACGAAGATCACGGTCCCGTCGTGCGGCTTCTCGCCGGCGGCCAGTTCGGCCACGCCGACCACCAGCTGCGCCAGGACCAGCAGCGACACGACCGCCATGCCGATGAAGTGCCAGTCCTTGGTGGACTGGTCCCGGAAGGCGGCGAATCCGCACCAGGCGGCGAGCAGCAGCGCCGTTACCGAGACGGTGATGGTGAGCGCGTCGAGCATGCGGTGACTCTAATACGGGCGGGAGGGGACCGGGCGCGCGGGCGGCCGTCCGTAATGCGGACGACATGACCGCAATGTGGGACATCGGAACGCTGTCTGCTTTACTGGTGCTCATGACCACGACGAACTGCCGCTCCCGCGCGACCGAGGCGATGACGCCCGGTGTTCGTTGTATGTGTCGAATGTGCGCACGCTGAGGGCCCTGCCCTCCTGCCGCCGCTGACCCCCACGCCCTTTCCCGGGGCCGTGTCATGCCGCGTTGCTCATGTTGCCCACAAGAACCTCGTGCCCGGCTGAAACGCGCGCCGCGCACTCGACAGTGACGGACTCACCCCTGTGATCACCACAACGGGCCTGACCAAGGTCTACCGCTCGCGTGGACGGGATCCCCGAACCACGGTCGCTCTCGACGGCGTCGATCTGCACGTCCGCGAGGGCGAGGTCTACGGCGTCCTCGGTCGCAGCGGCGCCGGCAAGAGCACCCTCATCCGCTGCGTCAACCTGCTGGAGCGCCCCACCTCCGGCACCGTCCAGGTGGACGGTGCCGAGCTGACCGCGCTGCCCGGCTCCGCGCTGCGGGCCGCCCGCAGCCGGATCGGCATGGTCTTCCAGCACTTCAACCTGCTCTCCTCGCGCACCGTGCAGGACAACGTCGAACTGCCGCTGGAGATCCTCGGCGTCTCCGGCCCGGAACGCACCCGCAAGGCCCGCGAGCTGCTCGACCTGGTCGGTCTCGGCGACAAGCACCACGCCTACCCGGCGCAGCTGTCCGGCGGTCAGAAGCAGCGCGTCGGCATCGCCCGTGCCCTGGCCGGCGACCCCAAGGTGCTGCTGTCCGACGAGGCCACCTCGGCGCTCGACCCGGAGACCACCCGCTCGATCCTGCAGCTGCTGCGCGACCTCAACCAGCAGCTCGGCCTCACCGTGCTCCTCATCACGCACGAGATGGACGTCGTCAAGACGATCTGCGACTCCGCCGCGCTGATGAAGGACGGCCGCGTCGTGGAGGCCGGCAGGGTCACCGAGCTGCTCGCCACCCCCGGCTCCGAACTCGCCCACGAGCTGTTCCCGGTGGGCGGCGTGCCCTCGGCGGAGAGCGGCACCGTGGTCGACCTCACCTTCCACGGCGAGTCCGCCACCGAGCCGGTCATCTCCCAGCTGTCGCGTACGTACAACATCGACATCTCGGTGCTGGGCGCCGCGCTGGAGACCATCGGGGGCCGCCAGGTCGGCCGGATGCGCATCGAGCTGCCCGGCCGCTTCGAGGACAACGTGGTGCCCATCGGCTTCCTGCGCGAGAAGGGTCTCCAGGTCGACGTGGCACCCGTCGCCCCGGCCCTGGTCAAGGAGGCCGTGAAATGACCTGGTCCGAGATGCAGCCCCTGCTGTCCCAGGCCTGTTGGGACACCCTGACCATGGTCGGCTGGTCCGCGCTGATAGCCGTCGCCGGCGGCCTGCCGCTGGGCGTGCTCCTCGTCCTCACGGACAAGGGCGGGCTGCTGCGCAACGCCCCCGTGAACAAGGTGGTCGGCGTGGTCGTCAACATCGGCCGCTCGCTGCCGTTCCTCATCCTGCTGATCGCCCTGCTGCCCTTCACCCGCTGGGTGATCGGCACCACCATCGGCGCCGAGGCGATGATCGTGCCGCTCGCCATCGGCGCGATCCCCTTCTACGCCCGGCTGGTGGAGACCGCGGTCCGCGAGGTCGACGGCGGCCTCGTCGAAGCCGTCCAGGCGATGGGCGGCAGCACCTGGACCGTGGTGCGCAAGGCCCTGCTCCCGGAGGCGCTGCCCTCACTGATCTCCGGGCTCACCACCACCGTGATCGCGCTCGTCGGCTACTCCGCGATGGCCGGCACGGTCGCCGGCGGCGGCCTCGGCGACGTGGCCATCCGCTACGGCTACCAGCGCTTCGAGACCGATCTGATGCTCGTCACCATCGCCCTGCTGATCGTCCTGGTCACCGTCGTCCAGCTGGCCGGCGACCTGGCCGCCCGTGGCGTCTCGCACCGCACCCGCACTCGGTAACACCCGTCAAGAAAGGCACTTTTCGTGCGTAACACCGTCAAGATCACGACCACTGTCCTCGCCGCCGCCGGGCTCACCCTCGGCCTGACCGCGTGCGGCTCGGACTCGGGCTCCAAGGACGGCGCGAGCGACCCTCTCGTTGTCGCGGCCAGCCCCACCCCGCACGCCGAGATCCTCGACTTCGTCAAGAACAACCTGGCGAAGAAGGCCGGCCTCAACCTCGAAGTGAAGGAGTTCAGCGACTACGTCACGCCGAACACCGCCACCGAGGAGGGCTCGGTCGACGCCAACTACTTCCAGAACCAGCCCTACCTGGACGACTTCAACAAGAAGAAGGGCACCCACATCGTGCCCGTCGTCACCGTGCACCTGGAGCCGCTCGGCCTGTACTCCGACAAGCTCAAGTCGGCCGGCGCCCTGAAGAACGGCGCGACCGTGGCGCTGGCCAACGACGCGGTCAACGAGGCCCGCGGCCTCAAGCTGCTCGCCGCCAACGGCCTGATCACCCTCAAGTCCGGCGTCGGCAACGACGCCACCCCCGCCGACATCACCAAGAACCCCGGGAACCTGAAGTTCAAGGAGCTGGAGGCGGCCCAGCTGCCGCGCTCCCTCAGCGACGTCGACGCCGCGGTGATCAACGGCAACTACGCCATATCCGCCGGCCTCAAGCCCGCCAAGGACGCCCTCCTCCTGGAGTCCGCCGAGAACAACGTCTACGGCAACTTCCTCGCGGTGAAGAAGGGCAACGAGAAGGACCCCCGGGTCCTGAAGCTCAAGAAGCTGCTGACCTCCGACGCGGTGAAGAAGTTCATCGAGGACAAGTACGAAGGATCGGTCATTCCGTCCTTCTGACCTCCGCCGACGCTCCCGGCCAGTCGAGGGCGAGCTGCCGCGCCCGCGGCAGCTTCGCCACGATCAGGTCGTACGAGTCCTCGATCATCTCGCGGACCAGGAGGCCGGGGAGCGACTCGTCGAGGGTGACGGTGTTCCAGTGCCGCTTGTTGAGGTGATACCCCGGCACGATCGCGGAGTGCCCGGCACGCAGCCGGACCGCGACTTCGGGATCACACTTCAGGCTGACCTTCAGTGGAATGCCGTCGAGCCCGCTGATGGCGAAGATCTTGCCGCCGACCTTGAAGACGGAGGTCCCGGGGCCGAACGGGAACTCCTCGGCCGCCCCGTTCAGGCCGAGGCAGAAAGCCCTGAGCTCATCAGGTCCGGTCATCGGTAGCGCACCCAGTAGACGTCGGTCGTGTACGGCATCTCGATGTTGCCCGGCAGCCGGGTCGCGTCGTGGGAGCCGAGGACCGCGAGCACCTCGGCCCGCACCCGCTCCTGCTCCGCGGGGCTCATCACGGTCACATGGCTGGAGGACACCATCCGCTCCACCACGTCGGTGACCGTGGTGGAGTGCGGGTTCGCCCAGTGCCGCTCGCTTATCGACGACCAGCCGGGCCGCCCCGCGAAGGCCTTCCGCCAGCCGCCGTCCAGCGGACTGGGCAGATCGCGGGGCGCGAGCCGGAAGTAGATGTCCTGGAAGTCGCGCACCCAGGGCACCGAGGTGTCGTACGTGTTCCACACCAGGGCCAGCGCGCCGCCGGGCCGCAGCAGCCGCTCCACCTCGGCCAGCGCCTCGCCCTCCTGGAACCAGTGCCAGGACTGGGCCGCCACCACCGCGTCCGCGCAGCCGTCCGGCAGCCCGGTGGCCTCGGCCGTGCCGGCGGTCACCGCGACCCCCGGCAGCAGCTCGGCCAGCCGCGAACGCATCTCCGCCACCGGCTCCACCGCGGTCACCTCGGCGCCGGTCAGCGCCAGCAACCGGGTGAACTTGCCGGTGCCGGCGCCCAGGTCGACCACCGTGCGCCCGGCCTCCAGGGGCAGCGCGTCAGCCAGCTCGGCGAGCGCCGCCAGGGGGTACGAGGGCCGGGACCGCTCGTACACACCCGCGGCCCGCTGATATCCGAGTCCTGCTGCGTGGTGCACCGTCACGCGGGCTGACGCTAGCAGGACCGTATGACATGTGTGGTACCGGACCTGCGAAAAGACCTGGGGAACAGCGTGCCAACTGCACGCGGCGAAGGAACGGTTGGCCGTATTCTTGAGCGACGGCCGCGGCGAGCCCCCATGGCCCTGCCCTGCGCGTGACCCGGCCGATGCTGCATGCTGTGCTCTTCATCAGGCACACGTGCCCTGGCTACGGAGCGGCGAATGACCACCTTTCCGGACATCTCCATCAGTACGGAGCGGCTGGTGCTGCGCCCGTTCGAGGAATCGGACATCCCCGCGCTCGCCGAGATGATGAACGACGAACTCGTCACGGCCTGGACCTCGGTGCCCCAGCCGTACACCGAGGCCGTCGCCCACGACTGGGCGACCGTGAGCTCGCACGCGGTGCGCACCGAGGGCCGCGGCATCGTCTTCGCCGTGACCGAGTTCCTCACCCAGCGCCTGGTCGGCATCTGCCACCTGGACAACACCGACTGGCGCATCCGCAGCAGCGAGGTCGGCTACATGATCGCCCCCTGGGCGCGCGGCGAGGGCTACGCGGCGGAGGCGGTCCTCGGCGCCGCGCAGTGGCTCTTCTACGACCAGAAGTTCGAGCGCATGGAACTGCGCACGGCCGCCGACAACACCGCGTCCCAGCAGGTCGCGCAGAAACTCGGGTGCATCAGCGAGGGCGTGCTGCGCAACGCGGGTATCGTCCGCAGCCGCCCCGAGGACGACCCCGAGGGGCGATGGGCGGAGATCCGCACCGACCTCATCGTCTGGAGCCTGCTGCCCGAGGACCTGGAGGGTCCCGACGGCCACCCCACGAACGAGGACGGATCGGACTACGCGGCATTCGCCGACTGGCACTGACGGGCAAGATCCCGTCGGGGTAGTCTGCGGGCAAACACCCGCGACTCGCCCAGGAGGCAGACCACATGGCCGACCGGGTCACGGTGATCGGGTGGGACGGCTCACCACCGACCGAGGCCGCGAGGTCGGCCCTGGTGGCCGCCACCCTGGTGGCCGGCACCCGCCACCACCTCTCCCTGCCGTTCGTCCCGCCGGACGCCGAGCGGATCGTCCTCGGCAGTATCGACCTGGCCGCCCGCCGTATCGCCGGGCACCGGGGCACCGCCGTGGTCCTCGCCGACGGCGACCCGGGCTTCTTCGGTGTCGTACGGGCGCTGCGCGCACCGGAACACGGCCTGGAGGTCGAGGTCGTGCCCGGCGTGTCGTCGGTCGCCCAGGCCTTCGCGCGGGCCGGAATGGCCTGGGACGACGCCTGCGTCGTGGTCGCCCACGAACGCACCCTGCGCCGCGCCGTCAACGTCTGCCGCGCCCACCCCAAGGTCGCCGTGCTCACCGCGCCCGGCGCCGGTCCCGCCGAACTCGCGCTGCTGCTCGGTGAAGTGCACCGCACCTTCGTCATCTGCGAGGCCCTGGGCACCGCGCAGGAACGGGTCAGTGTCCTGACCTCCGACAAGGTCGCCGACCATGTCTGGCGGGACCCCAACGTGGTCCTGGTCGTCGGCGGCGTCAGCTCCGCCGCCTCCGCCGAGCCGGGCACGGCGGCCCTCCCGGCGCCGCGCGGGGGAGGCTGGATCGCCGGCCGCGACCAGGCCTTCCCCGGCTCCGTACGCGGCTGGGCGCTGCCCGCGCAGGAGTACCGGGACGTGCCGTCGGCCGACGCGCCGGCCGACGGGGACCCGGCCGCTCTGCGCGCCCTGCAGCTGGCCCACCTCGGCCCGCGCACCGGCGACCTCGTCTGGGACATCGGGGCGGGCAGCGGGGCCGCCGCCGTGGAGGCCGCGCGCTTCGGGGCGGCCGTCATCGCGGTGGACCTCGACGCCGGCGCCTGCGGCCGGATCGAGGCGAGCGCACGGAAGTTCGGCGTACAGGTGCAGATCGTGCACGGCGCCGCCCCGCAGGTTCTCGAAGATCTTCCCGAGCCCGATGTCGTCCGGCTGGGCGCCGGCTGCGGGGCCGATGTGGTCGCCGCGTGCGTGGCCCGCCGCCCCGAGCGGATCGCCGCCAGCGCCGTCAACCGCGATGAGGCCGAGGCCGTCAGCCAGGCTCTGGAGGACGGCGGTTACCGCGTCGAGCGAGCTCTTCTGCAGGCTGTCGAACTCGACTCCCAATGGGGTGAAACCGAGCGCGCGGTGGCCTTCGCGTTGTGCGGCCACCGGCAGTGAAGGCCAGGTGAACGGCTGTTTGGCCGGTTCTTTGCGTCCGTATTGCGGTGCACCCCCTCGGGCATGCGGGACGCCGTCCGCACGGTAGGCTGGCGGATCGTTGTGCCGTCGTCGCGCGTTGACGGGTTGTCGGAGCAGCTGTCAGAGGGGGCAGCGCGCCGGGTCACCCTTCGCACTCTTCGCCGACGGTGCCGCCGACAGCGCGCGCTCGTTGATGCTGTGGGGGTGCGCGCGGTGCGGCGACGGAAGGAGTAACCGATGGGCGAGGGGCACGCATGACTGACACCGGCCAGTTCCCGGGCGAGGGACTGCCGGGGAACGCAGGCGAAGAAGCGGTTCTGCACCCGCAGCACGCCGACCTCCCCGGTAACGCCGCGATGGCGGCGCAGCAGCCGACGGGTGCCCCCACGTGGGACTCCGATCCGCTGACCGCGCCGGTCCCGCCCGCTTACACCTTCATCGACCAGCCGGGTGAGCCGATGGCCGTCGGCTCGCCCGACGAGGACGAGGACCTGCTTCTCATGCCGGGTCCGCAGGCCTCCTGGGGCGACCCGCAGCCGGTCCCGCCGCAGCCGTCGCCGACCCTGTCGGTGCCGGTACCGGTTCCCGAGCCGGTTTTCGAGCTGGGGACACCCCCGCCGGGCGTCCCTGTGGCCACGCCCGAGGTCACACTGATCCAGGTGCCCGTGGAGGGCACCCTCCCGGCCGGGCCCGCCGCCACGGAGCCGTCGGCGCCGGACGCCACCGTGGCCGAGCCCGTCGCCGCCGAGGCGCCCGTGTCGACAGCGGTTCCGGCACCGGCCCCGCCGGAGGAACACGAGGCGGACGGCCGTGACTCCGGCTCCGACTCCGGCTCCATCGACCTCGGGGCCGTCCGTGCCCCGGAACCGGTGCAGCCCACCCCGCCGCCGGCCCCCGTACCGGCGCCGGTACGACGGCCCCTGCACATGGGGCCGCCGCTGCCCGAACCCGCCACGGGCGGTGTCGTGCGCTCGCTGGCCGACCGGGGTCCGGCCCAGACCCAGACCCAGCTGCAGGTCCAGGTCCCCGCCCAGGCCCAGGCTCCGGCCGCGGCGCCGACGGCGGCTCCCGTGCCGCCGCCCGTCGTCCCGTCGACGCCGCCGAACCCGGTGCCGGTGCGCCAGGTCGGCCCGCCGACCACCGGTCCCGAGTACCTCGACGTGCCGCGTGACGACACCACGGCCGTCCGTCCCGAGCCCTCGGTGGAGGAGCCCGCGCCCCCGCTCCAGGAGCCCGTCCAGGAACCGGTGCCGGAGCCCGTCCAGGAACCTGTGCAGGCACAGCCGCCGGCGCCGGTCGCCGCGGACTCCGCTGTCCCGGTGACCCCGGTGGCCGGCGTCGCCTGGCCCGCCCCGGCGTCCGCGACCCTCCCCGGGGCCGCTCCGGTTCCCGTCGCGGATCCGGAGCCGGTTCCCGTCGCGGTCCCGGTCGCCGAACCGGTCCCTGCGGCGGAGGAGTTCGCTCCGGCCCCGGTGGCCGAGCCCGACGACGAGGTGGCGCCGCTGCCCTTCGGGCTCGAACCGACCGTCGAGGAAGCGGTGTTCGTCCCCGAGTTCGCGCCCGTCGAGCCCCGGCCCGAGCCGGAGCTCCAGCCGGAGCCGGAGCCGGAACCCGAGCCGGTCGCCGAGGTCGTCCCCGCCCCAGAGCCCGCCCCAGAGCCCGCCCCCGAGCCGGAACCGGAGCACGAGCCCGTGCCCGAGCCGGTCGCCGTGTCCGGTGCCGCCGACGCGCCCGCCGGGGCGGTGGCGGAGCCCGCCCCCGAGGAGCCGCAGGAGTCCCGCGCCCCCGAGGCCGAGCAGCCCGCCGAGCCCGCCGGGCCCGCGGAACCTGCCGAGGAGCAGCCGCGGGAGCACGAGGAGGAGGCGGTCGCAGCGGTGTCCGCCGCCGACTCCGACCCCGTCGCCGACTCCGCCGCCGCTTCCGGCCCTGTCCCCGTTCCCGTCCCCGCCGCGGAGGGTTACGACGACGCCGTTCGCGACGCCGTCCACCGTGTCATCCGCGAACGCCGCGACATCCGTAACGGCTTCCGCAGCGACCCGATCCCGCACGAGGTGCTGATCCGGGTCCTGGAGGCGGCGCACACCGCGCCCAGCGTCGGCCACTCCCAGCCCTGGGACTTCGTCGTCATCCGCTCGGCCAAGACCCGCGAGCGTATGCACGAACTGGCCATGCACCAGCGCGAGGCGTACGCCAAGTCCCTCCCCAAGGGCCGCGCCAAGCAGTTCCGCGAGCTGAAGATCGAGGCCATCCTCGACACCCCGGTCAACATCGTGGTCACCGCCGACCCGACACGTGGCGGCCGGCACACCCTCGGGCGCTACACCCAGCCCCAGATGGCGCCCTACTCGTCGGCGCTGGCCGTCGAGAACCTGTGGCTGGCGGCACGCGCCGAGGGCCTCGGCGTCGGCTGGGTCAGCTTCTTCGACGAGCGCGAGATGGTGCGCGAGCTCGGACTCCCGGACCACCTCGAAGTCGTCGCGTACCTGTGCGTCGGATACGTGGACGAGTTCCCGGACGACCCCGAACTGGTGCAGGCCGGCTGGTCCAAGCGGCGGCCGCTGGCCTGGGTCGTCCACGAGGAGGAGTACGGCAACCGCGCCCTGCCCGGCGAGGCCCCGCACGACCTCCTGGAGGAGACCCTGCGCGGTATCCGCCCGCTGGACGCCAAGGCGCTCGGCGAGGCCTGGGAGCGGCAGAAGCGGATGACCAAGCCGGCCGGCGCGCTGGGCATGCTGGAGATCATCTCCGCCCAGCTCAGCGGTCTGTCGCGGCAGTGCCCGCCGCCGATCCCCGAGCCTGCCGCCGTCGCCATCTTCGCCGGTGACCACGGCGTCCACGCCCAGGGCGTCACCGCCTGGCCGCAGGAGGTCACCGCCCAGATGGTGGCCAACTTCCTCGGCGGCGGCGCGGTCTGCAACGCCTTCGCCAACCAGGTGGGCGCCGAGGTCTGTGTGGTCGACGTCGGCGTCGCCTCCGAACTGCCCAGCACCCCCGGACTCCTGCCGCGCAAGGTCAGGCCCGGCACCGCCGACTTCACCCTCGGCCCGGCGATGAGCCGCGAGGAGGCGCTGCGCGCCATCGAGGTCGGTATCGAGACGGCCCGCGACCTGGTCGCGGCGGGCAACCGCGCCCTGCTGACCGGTGAGATGGGGGTCGCCAACACGACCGCCTCGGCGGCGCTGATCTCGGTCTACACCGGGGTCGACCCGGCCGAGGTCACCGGCCGCGGCACCGGCATCAACGACGAGATGCACGCCCGTAAGGTCGATGTCGTCCGCCGCGCGCTCGAACTCCACCAGCCCGACCCCGCCGACCCGGTCGAGGTCCTCGCCGCCATCGGCGGCCTGGAGCACGCGGCCATGGTCGGTCTGCTCCTCGGCGCCGCCTCGCTGCGCACGCCGGTGATCCTGGACGGCGTCAGCGCCGGGGCCGCGGCCCTGGTCGCCCGTGCCATCGCCCCCGAGGTGCTCGCGGCCTGCATCGCCGGTCACCGCAGCGCCGAGCCCGGCCACCGCGCGGCGCTCAACAAGCTCGGCCTGCGCCCCCTCGTGGAGCTCGACCTCCGGCTCGGCGAGGGCACCGGCGCACTGCTGGCGCTCCCGCTGGTGCAGAGCGCGGCGCGCGCGATGCACGAGGTCGCCACGTTCGACTCCGCCGGGGTCACCGAGAAGGGCTGACCGGAAGGGTCGGGGGAGACCGCCTGCCCCCGACCCTTCCCACGGACCACGGGTCCCACCGGTCCTCACCCGTCCCTACCCGTCCGCGCCCGGCGGCGGGGCACCTCGCGGCGTCCGGCCGGGGCAGGACGGCCTGCCCACACCCCGGAACCGGCCGTACGCCTATGGTTGCCGTAAAAGCAGAACGCAAGGAGCCGCACAGCCATGGACCGTAACGACGACGCGCCCGCCTACCCTGTCGGGCTGCGCCTGTCCGGACGACGGGTCGTCGTCCTGGGCGGGGGCCAGGTCGCGCAGCGCCGGTTGCCGCCCCTGGTCGCGGCGGGGGCCGACATCGTGCTGGTGTCGCCCTCGGCGACGCCGTCCGTGGAGGCGATGGTGGACGCGGGCGAGCTGCGCTGGGAGCGTCGCGCCTACCGCGAGGGCGACCTCGCCCAGGCCTGGTACGCGCTGATCGCCACCGACGACATCGCGGCCAACCGGCGGGCGTCCGCCGAGGCCGAGGCCAACCGCGTCTGGTGCGTGCGCAGCGACGACGCCGAGGCGGCCACCGCCTGGACGCCGGCCACCGGGCGCACCGAGGGCGTCACCGTGGCCGTGCTGACCGGCCGCGACCCCCGCCGGTCGGCGGCCGTGAGGGACGCCGTGGTGGAGGGCCTGCGCGACGGCACCCTCGCGGCACCCCACCACCGCACGCGCAGCGCGGGCGTGGCGCTGGTCGGCGGCGGTCCTGGCGACCCCGACCTGATCACCGTCCGGGGCCGTCGGCTGCTCGCCGAGGCCGATGTGGTGATCGCGGACCGCCTCGGCCCGCGCGACCTGCTGGACGAACTGCCCCCGCATGTCGAGGTCATCGACGCCGCGAAGATCCCGTACGGCCGGGCCATGGCGCAGGAGGCGATCAACCAGGCGCTGATCGACCACGCCAAGGCCGGCAAGGCGGTGGTGCGGCTCAAGGGCGGCGACCCGTTCGTGTTCGGGCGGGGCATGGAGGAGGCCGAGGCGCTCGCCGAAGCCGGGATCGCGTGCACGGTCGTCCCCGGTATCTCCAGCTCGATCAGTGTGCCGGGCGCGGCCGGCATCCCGGTGACGCATCGCGGGGTCGCGCACGAGTTCACCGTCGTCAGCGGCCACGTGGCCCCGGAGGACCCCCGCTCGCTCGTCGACTGGACGGCACTGGCCAGGCTGCGCGGCACGCTGGTGCTGCTCATGGCCGTCGAACGGATCGGCGCGATCGCCGCCACCCTCGTGGAGCACGGCCGTTCGCCCGACACCCCGGTCGCGGTCGTTCAGGAGGGCACCATGGCCGCCCAGCGCCGGGTGGACGGCACGCTCGCCACCGTCGCCCAGGTGGTGGCGGACGAGGGGATCCGGCCGCCGGCGGTGATCGTCATCGGCGAGGTCGTGTCGATAGGTGCGAGTAACCGCCGGTAACTTCCGGTGTCCCCGGCGTTGGCACCGTACTTCGGACAAGGCAGTATCACCCTGTGGCTGAGCTCATCACGATCGACGACCCCGACGACCCGCGACTGCACGACTACACGTCGCTGACGGACGTGGACCTGCGGCGCAGACGCGAGCCCGCCGAGGGCCTGTTCATCGCCGAGGGCGAGAAGGTCATCCGGCGCGCCCGGCACGCCGGGTACCGGATGCGCTCGATGCTGCTGTCGGCCAAGTGGGTCGACGTGATGCGCGACGTCATCGACGAGGTGCCCGCCCCGGTCTACGCCGTCAGCCCGGAGCTGGCCGAACGGGTCACCGGCTACCACGTGCACCGTGGCGCGCTCGCCTCCATGCAGCGCCGCACCCTCCCCACGGCCGACGAACTGCTGTCCGGCACCGGGGCCCGGCGGGTGGTGGTCATGGAGGCCGTGAACGACCACACCAACATCGGGGCGATCTTCCGCAGCGCCGCCGCCCTCGGCATGGACGCCGTACTGCTCTCGCCCGACTGCGCCGACCCGCTCTACCGCCGCTCCGTGAAGGTGTCCATGGGCGCGGTCTTCTCCGTCCCGTACGCCCGGCTCGACACCTGGCCCCGCGGTCTGGAAGCGGTTCGCGAGGCCGGCTTCAAGCTGCTCGCCCTCACCCCCGACGACAAGGCCACCGCCATCGACGAGGCCGCCCCCGACCGCCTGGACCGTGTGGCCCTGATGCTCGGCGCCGAGGGCGACGGCCTCTCCACCCAGGCCCTGGTCGCCGCCGACGAATGGGTCCGCATCCCCATGGCCCACGGGGTCGACTCCCTCAACGTCGGCGCCGCGGCGGCCGTCGCCTTCTACGCCGTGGCCACCCGCCGCCCCCTCTGACCCGACGACCGGGGCCGGCCGGGGACGGCGGCTCCGCTCAGCCGGTGGGCGGCAGCCCGACCAGCCCGGCCAGGGTGGCGCGGTGGCGGCCCGGGGTGCCCAGCGCGATCTCGTCGGCCTTGGCCCGCTTGAGGTACAGGTGGGCGGGGTGTTCCCAGGTCATGCCGATGCCGCCGTGCAGCTGGACCGCTTCCTCCGCCGCCCGTACGGCCATGGGGCCGCAGTAGGCCTGGGCCACCGCGACGGCGAGGGCCGCGTCGGCGGCACCGGAGGCGAGGGCGTCGGCGGCGTTGCGCGCGGCGGCCCGGGCGGAGACGACCTCCAGCCACAGGTCGGCCAGACGGTGCTTCAGGGACTGGAACGAGCCGACGACGCGGCCGAACTGATGCCGCTCGCCCAGGTACCGCACGGTCTCGTCCAGGCACCACTGGGCCACCCCCAGCTGCTCGGAGGCCAGCAGGCCCGCGCCGGTCAGGAGCGCCCCGTCCAGGGCGTCCGCCGCGGTCCGCGGACCGGCCAGCCGCCGGGCCGCGACGCCGTCGAAGCCCAGGTCGGCGATGGGCCGGGTCAGGTCGAAGGACACCGCGACCTCGACGCTCAGGCCCGCGGCGCCCGCCGCGACCTCGTACAGCCCCGGCCCGTCGGACCCGACGGCGGGCACCACCAGCACGTCGGCGACGAAGGCGTCCGCCACGCTGGTCACCCGGCCGGACAGGGTGCCGTCGGCCCCGGCCCGTACGCCCTGCGGGAAGGCCGCCCCGGGGGCCGCCGTCAGCGGCACGGCGAGCGCGCCGACCGCCTCGCCCGCCGCCAGCCGGCCGACGAGGCCCTCGGCGGCCTCCGTACCGGCCCCGAGCAGGGCCGCTGTCGCCAGCACCGCGCTGCCCAGGAACGGCACCGGCGTCACCGCGGCGCCCAGTTCCTCCAGCACCACGGCGGCCTCCCGGGCCGAAGCGCCCTGGCCGCCCAGCTTCTCCGGCACCAGCAGCCCGGCGAGGCCCACCTCCTGCGCCAGCGTCCGCCAGAGCCCCAGGTCGTACGGGTGCTCGCTCTCGACCCGGGCCACCACGTCACCGGGTGTGCAGCGGCCGGCCAGCAGGCCCCGCACCGCCGCCCGCAGGTCGTCCTCGACCTCGCTGTACAGCAGATCACTCATCGGGGCAGGTCCTTCCACGCCGCGTCCTTGTCCGTACGGGGTTCCGAGGGCAGTCCGAGCACCCGCTCGGCGATGATGTTGCGCAGGATCTCCGACGTACCGCCCTCGATGGAGTTGCCCTTGGCGCGCAGATAGCGGTAGCCCGCGTCCCGCCCGTAGAAGTCCACGATGTCGGGGCGGACCATGGTCCAGTCCCCGTACCGCAGGCCCTCCTCGCCGAGGAGCTCCACCTCCAGCCCGCTGACCTGCTGGTTGAGCCGGGCGAAGGCCAGCTTCATGCCCGCCCCCTCCGGGCCGGGCGCCCCGACGGCCAGCTGCTGCCGCAGCCGCTCGGCGGCCAGCCGGGCCACCTCGGACTCCACCCACAGCCGCATCAGCCGGTCGTGCAGATCCGGCGTGCGCAGCTCCGGCCGCTCGCGCCAGGTGCTCGCGACGGTGCCGATCATGCCGCCCTCGCGCGGCAGTGCCATGCCGCCGATCGCCACCCGCTCGTTGTTGAGCGTGGTCTGGGCGACCCGCCAGCCGTCGCCGACCTCGCCGAGCCGCAGGGAGTCGGGAATCCGGACGTCGGTGAGGAAGACCTCGTTGAACTCCGCCTCGCCGGTGATCTGCCGCAACGGCCGCACCTCGACGCCCGGGTCGGTCATGTCGCAGACGAAGTAGCTGATGCCCCGGTGCTTGGGCACGTCGGGATCGGTGCGCGCGATGAGGATCGCCCACCGGGCGTTGTGCGCGTTGGACGTCCACACCTTCTGCCCGCTGACGACCCACCCGTCACCGTCGCGGACCGCCCGGGTCCGCAGCCCGGCCAGGTCGGATCCGGCGCCGGGCTCGCTGAAGAGCTGGCACCACACCTCCTCGCCGGTCCACAGGGGCCGCAGCAGCCGTGCCTGCTGCTCCTGGGTGCCGAACTTCAGGATCGTCGGCGCCGCCATGCCCAGCCCGATGCCGATCCGCTCCGGCTGATTGCCGGGCGCCCCGGCCACCGCGAGTTCCGCGTCGACGACCTCCTGCAGGGCTCTGGGGGCACCGATGCCGCCGAGCCCCTCGGGGTAGTGCACCCAGGCCAGCCCCGCGTCGAACCGGGCCCGCAGGAAGTCCAGCCGTTCCGTGCGCCCCGGGTCGTGCGTGGCGACCAGCGCCCGCACCCGCTCCCGCAGCTCCTCCGCCGTGGTCATACGCCGAGCCCTCCTCATCCCTAAGCAAGCGCTTGGTAACCTACGCCGGTAGTGGCAGGGGAGCAAGGGACACCGGTGAAATACCCCCGCCGGCGCCCGGCGGGGGAGGGCTGGGCGAGGCCTAGAACGCCGGGCAGCCGGCGGCCGGGGCGGACCCGGCGGCGGTCGCGCAGATACGGGGGGCCTCGCCGGCCGGCGCCCCGGGCGCCCCGGGCACCCCGAGGCCCCGCGCCGGCCCCTGGCACCCCTGGGCGGCCGCGATGCCGAGCGCGACCAGCAGGGTCACGGTCACAAAGACGATGAGCCGCTGCCGCAGCAGCCTGCGGCCCGACCCCGGGGCGGGCCGCCGCCCCGCCGGCGTCCGAGGCGAGGGCCTCGGCGTGGGCCGGGGCGTCGGCCTCGGCGTGGGCCGCGGGGTGTGCCGGGGTGTGGGCCGCGCGCCGGAGGCCGGACCCGGGGCCGCGCCCCCCGCAGCGCCGCCGCCGGAGATACGGCGCTCCGTCCGCTGATCCGCGTACGCCTGCGCCCGGGCGCCGGTGGGCCGCTCCGGGAGCCGCGGGACACCCGTGCCGCCCGTGCCGATGCCCCGGGCCTCCCGCGCCGCGATCTCCGCGAGCCGCTCGGACAGTTGGACCGTGCTGGGCCGGTCCCCGGGGTCCTTCGCCAGGCAGGCCTGGACCAGCGGGGCCAGCGAGTCCGGCACGCCGCCCAGATCGGGCTCCTCGTGCACGACCCGGTAGAGCATCACCTCGGAACTGCCCTGTCCGAAGGGCGAGTCGGCCGTCGCCGCGTACGCCAGCGTCGCCCCGAAGGCGAACACGTCCGTCGACGGGGTGACCGCGGCGCCCCGCACCTGCTCCGGCGCGAGGAATCCGGGCGAGCCGACCGCCGTACCGACGTGCGTCAGCGTGCTGGCACCGGTCGACCACGCGATGCCGAAGTCGATGATCCGCGGCCCCTTGGGGGACAGCAGGATGTTGGAGGGCTTCAGATCCCGGTGCACGACGCCCGCCTCATGGACCGCCACCAGACCCTCCGCCAGAGCCGCCCCGATGGAGGCGACTTCGGCCGCGCCGAGTGTGCCGTCCTGGGCCACCCTGTCGTGCAGCGAGGGCCCGGGCACGTACTGGGTGGCGAACCACGGCCGGTCCGCGTCGAGATCGGCCGCGACCAGCCGCGCCGTACAGCCACCGCGGATCCGCCGCGCCGCCGACACCTCACGGGCGAACCGGGAGCGGAACTCCTGGTCCTCGGCCAGCTCCGGCCGGATCACCTTCAGCGCCACCCGCTGGCCGCGCTTGTCCGCACCGAGGTAGACCACGCCCATGCCGCCGGCGCCCAGCCGGCGGTGCAGCCGGAACGAGCCGACGACACGCGGGTCCTCGCGCCGGAGCCGCATCATCGTCATGTCCATCCCCGCTGCCTGCCTGGCCAGTTCTGACGCCCACAGCTTACGGACTGACCGCCCGGTGTGCTGATAGGCCGCGCATGCGCCGGACGGGGGATTGTCAGTGCCGGGTGGGATCCTTGTCGTACGGGAAACAGCTCGCCGAAGGCAGCTCCTGGCAGTTCTTTCCGTCGTCAACGGTCTTTCGGGCAAAGGAGATTGACGCCATGAAAGGTGATCGTGTGGAGATAGTCGTCGATGCCGGGGACACCACCCGGACCTATGAGGTGATCGCCACCCGAGCCGGTCGACGGGTCGAGACGGCGGTCAGGCGCGGGGTGGTGGAAGTGAGCGAGGTCACTCGCAGCGGCACCGTCGTGCGCACGGCCCGCTTCATGGCCACCCGCGTGCTGGCCCTGGTCGAGCAGCCCGTGCCGCGCGAACAGTCGGAGGAGAAGGGGGCAGCCTGACCGTGGCCCGGACCTTCCCCCTGACATTCCCCAGGGGGAAGGGCCGGCCGCCTCCACCCAGGGGAGTAGGCCGGCCGCCCGGAGTCATCCTCCGGGAGGCCCGGCAATCGGTACGAGGGCATGACGACCCGGAGCGCGCCCGTCCCTAGTCTTGAGGTCAAGCGGCGGGCGCAAGCACTCGTCCCCCGAGGTCAACACGCCCGCCGCCCCAGACGTGCGGAAGTGCGACGAACCACAGGAGAGGGTCATGGCGAACACGGTGAGCGGTTCGGTACGGCCGACCCGCGGCAGCAGGATCGCCGCGATCGGCATACGTCCGTCCGGCACCCGGCATCCGCTGGTGGCGGTGGCGATGGTGCTGCCGCTCGCGGTGCTGCTCGCCGTGGCCTTCGGAGGCTGGCAGGCCGTGGTCACCCAAGCGTCGTCCGTGGCCGGTCTCATGGGGCGCTGACAGATCGCCCCACTGCCCGGAAGAGCGGTCCGGGTGGAGAGACCGGTGTCGAAATCCCGTGGGGACGGGGGTCCGGCGGACGGCATGTAATGCCCGGGCATCAGCGATGATGCCCGGGCATTGCCGCGTCGCGGCCGGTCACGGGCATGCTTGACTGGTCGGCCGTCACACCGACGGCACGGTGGGAAAGGGACGGGGAGGGCATGGCAGAGCAACCGGCGGACATCACCACGGCCCCCCGCCCGGCCTCCGGCGGTACCGCCGGTACCCGCCCACGCAGCGGTACCGATGCGGGCCGTACCGCCGCCGTCACCGCCGTCACCGCCGCCACCGCCGTGGGCGGGGGCTCCGACAGCGACGGGGGCAGCCGCCCGCGCGGCGACGCGGGCACGGGCACGGGCGCGGGCACGGCCACGGGCGCGGGCCCCGGCGTGCGCGGCGGCACCGAGACGGGCTCAGGCAGCGCCGCCGACGCCGGTCCGGGTTCTGGCGCCGGCACGGGCGCGGGCCCCGGCAGCGGTGCGGGCGCCCCTGCGGCCTCCGGCGCCAGCAGCTGTTCCGGCAACGGCAGTTGCGTGGGCGCCGGCGCGCGCACGCGCACCGGCACGGCCGCCGGGCCGGGGCTGGCCGAGGCGTTGCTGGCGGAGGCCGCGGCTGTCGACCCGGGCGGCGCGGCGCAGGGAGCCGCCATGCTCGCCGAGCGCAGCGACAGTACCGTCGTCCGCAGTGGCGGCACCGTGGTCAAGGCGCACGCCGCCGACACCGACCGCGGGGCGCTGGCCGCGCGGCTGGCCGTCGCGGCGGATCCGTTGCTGGCCGGGATACTGCTGGCCCCGCTGCCCGGCCTGCCGCCGACCGCGGCCGTGCGGGGCAGGCCCGTGTCGGCCTGGCCGTACGGCGTCCCGGTGGACCGGGACAGCGAACCCGAGGCCGCGCCGTGGGAGGAGGCCGCCGTGCTGCTGGCCCGGCTGCACCGGGTGCCGCTCACCGCGCTCGCCGCGGGCCCGTGGCTCCCGCCCGCGATGCGCGGTCCCGCCAAGGCGGCGCGGGCGGTGGCCAGGATGCTGGCGGAGTGCGCGGACCCGGACCCGGCGCCGCTGGCGGCGTGGTCGCTGCTGCCGGCCTGGGCCCGCGCCGAGGCCCCGCAGCCCCCGCGCCGCCGGGCGCTGTGCCACGGCGACCTGCACCTGGGCCAACTCGTACGGCACCCGCCCCCGGACGGCCCGTGGCTGCTGATCGACGTGGACGACCTCGGGCCGGGCGAGCCCGCCTGGGATCTGGCCCGCCCGGCCATGTGGTTCGCCGCCGGGGTGCTCGCGCCCGAGGTCTGGGCCCGTTTCCTGGGCGCCTACCGCGCCGCCGGGGGGCCCGCCGTGCCGCCCGACGGCGACCCGTGGCCGTATCTCGACGTCCCCGCGCGGGCGTTGGCCGTGCAGACCGCGGCGCTCGCGGTCACCCGGGCCTCGGCCGAAGGCCGCGTACTCGACGAAACGGAACAAGCCGTCCTCGATGCCTGCCGCCGCATGGCGGAAGTATCGTGAACCGACCTCCGCCGGACAGGCGTTCCGGCGGGTGAACCAGCGCAAGCAAGGAGTTGAGCCGACGATGCTCTGTCCCAAGTGCCACGGCCCGATGCAGACGTACAACCGCAACGGTGTCCAGATCGAGCAGTGCGGCAACTGCCGGGGGATCTTCCTGGACTACGGGGAACTGGAGGCGCTGACCCGTATCGAGGGGCAGTACTCCGCCCAGCCCGCGCCGCCGCAGCAGGGTTACCCGGCCGCTTCGCCGCAGGCCTACCCGCAGCAGCACGCCCCCGCCTGGGGTGCCCCGCACCAGGGCGGCCACGGCGGCCATGGTGGCCACTACGGCGGCCACCACAAGCACCGCAGCCTGGGCCACATGCTCTTCTCGTCCTGAAACCACAGAGCCCCAGGTCAGTGACTGACCTGGGGCTCTGGGCCGTGCGGTGGTGGACGATACTGGGATTGAACCAGTGACCTCTTCCGTGTCAGGGAAGCGCTCTCCCGCTGAGCTAATCGTCCGCGGTGCTGCGTGCGCGATACTGGGATTGAACCAGTGACCTCTTCCGTGTCAGGGAAGCGCTCTCCCGCTGAGCTAATCGCGCGGGGGTTACTGCGACTTACTGCCAGGACCCACGAGGAGTCCAGTGGACGATACTGGGATTGAACCAGTGACCTCTTCCGTGTCAGGGAAGCGCTCTCCCGCTGAGCTAATCGTCCGTAGAGGTGGAGACGGGATTTGAACCCGTGTAGACGGCTTTGCAGGCCGTTGCCTCGCCTCTCGGCCACTCCACCAACGCGGGGGTCCGGTAAGGAACCCCCACTCCGAGCGGACGACCAGGTTCGAACTGGCGACCTCAACCTTGGCAAGGTTGCGCTCTACCAACTGAGCTACGTCCGCAGGTGCCGGTACTCCGGGGCGCTTCCGCGTCCCGGCGACGTGTTGAACTCTAGCGGATACCCGCGCCGCCTCCAAAACGCGTTTCCGCAGCGTGCCGGGCAGGTGACCGGCCGATCTCGTCGGCGGCCGCGGTTCTAGACTCGCACCAGACCCTTCCGACCGACCCAGGAACCCCCGTGCCCGACCTCGCCCCCATGGCCAGGTTCGGCGGCCGCGTCGCCTCCGACCTGCGCGATGTCACCACCGACCCCACCGCCCTGGACTCCTCGGGCTTCTGGGCGGTGACCGCCGACTTCGAGGGCCGGACCGTCTGCGCGCGCTTCGCGGACGTACGGGAGGACCCCGGGCCGCACCCCGCCGGGAACTGGCGGGGGCCGGCCCGTACCGACTGGACCTCCTCCCTGGACCGGGAGGCCTACACCGCCGGTGTACGCCGCATCCGCGCGTACATAGCCGCCGGCGAGGTCTACCAGGCCAATCTGTGCCGGGTGCTGTCCGCGCCGGTCGCGCCCGACGCCGACGTGGACGCCCTCACCGCCGTCCTGGCGCGCGGCAACCCGGCCCCGTACGCGGGGACGATCCGGCTCCCCGGGCACGGCGTGGAGATCGCCACCGCCTCGCCCGAACTCTTCCTGCGCCGCCGGGGATCCACCGTGGAGTCGGGCCCCATCAAGGGCACCGGGCGCACCGAGGCGGACCTGCTGCCGAAGGACCACGCCGAGAACGTGATGATCGTCGACCTGGTCCGCAACGATCTCGGCCGGGTCTGCGCCACCGGCACCGTCACCGTCCCCGAGCTGTGCCTCGTCGAGAAGCACCCGGGCCTGGTCCACCTGGTCTCCACCGTGCGCGGCGAGTTGCCGGAATCGGCCGGCTGGGCCGGGCTCCTGGCCGCCGCCTTCCCGCCCGGCTCGGTCACCGGCGCCCCCAAGTCCAGTGCCCTGCGCATCATCGAGGAGCTGGAGACCGCCCCGCGCGGCCCCTACTGCGGCGGCATCGGCTGGGTCGACGCCGACCGCGGCACCGGCGAGCTGGCGGTGGGCATCCGGACGTTCTGGGTCGACCGTACGAGCCCCGGCGGACCGTTTCTGCGCTTCGGCACCGGCGCGGGCATCACCTGGGGCTCCGACCCCGCACGCGAGTGGGACGAGACCGAACTCAAGGCCGCCCGGCTGCTGGCGGTAGCGTCGGGAACGTACGACACATACGACACGTACGACGGCGCGGGCGAAGCGACGAGCGAGACGACGAGCGAGACGAGCGAGGAGACACCGTGAGCATCTGGGTCGACGGCGGGCTGCGGGACGAGGACGCGGCGACGGTGTCCGTGCTGGACCACGGGCTGACCGTGGGGGACGGCGTCTTCGAGACACTCAAGGCGGTCGACGGCACCGCCTTCGCCATGGACCGGCACCTGCGCAGGCTGGCCCGCTCCGCACAGGGCCTCGGCCTGCCCGAACCCGACCTCGACGAGGTCCGCCGGGCCTGCGCCGCGGTGCTCGCCGACAACCCCGTACCGCTCGGCCGGCTCCGGATCACCTACACCGGCGGCACCTCCCCGCTCGGCTCCGAGCGCGGCGACACCGGCCCGACGCTGGTCGTTGCCCTGGGCACCGCCGCCGTGCGGCCCGACACCACCGCCGTGGTCACCGTGCCCTGGACCCGCAACGAGAAGGGCGCCCTGGCCGGCCTCAAGACCACCTCCTACGGCGAGAACGTCGTCGCCCTGGCCCGCGCCCACCGGCACGGCGCCTCCGAGGCGCTCTTCGCCAACACCCGGGGCCGGCTGTGCGAGGGCACCGGCACCAACGTCTTCGTGGTCATCGGCGGCAAACTGCTCACGCCCCCGCTCGCCTCCGGCTGCCTGGCCGGCATCACCCGCGAACTCGTCGCCGAGTGGAGCGGCGCCGAGGAGGCCGACCTCCCCCTCGACGCCCTGGAACGGGCCGAGGAGATCTTCCTCACCTCCACCCTGCGCGATGTGCAGGGCGTTCACTCCGTGGACGGCCGGGCCGTCGGAGCCATGACCGCCGCCCCGGGGTCCGTCACCGCCAAGGCGATGCGGATCTTCGCCGAGCGGGCCGCCGCCCACCCGAACCCGTGACGCGGACGCCGCCGACCCGGTAGAAATCCACTCCATGACCACCACCCTTCGCCCCGCCGAGCCCGAGCAGCGCTGGAGCGGCGGCGTCCGCGCCCGCCGCTACACCGTCTGCGTCAACAGCCGCCCGGTGGGCGAGGTCACCGTCAGCACCGACGCCCGCTTCGGTTCCGAGGTGGGCCGGATCGTCGCGCTGCGCATCGACCACGGCGACCAGCGGCGCGGTCGCGGCACCGTGGCCGCCCTGGCCGCCGAGGAGGTCCTGCGCGGCTGGGGCTGCCGCCGGGTCGAGGCAAGCGTCCCGGCCGACGCCGCCGTGGCCCTGCGGCTCGTCACGCTGCTCGGCTACACCGAACGCAACCGGGGCATGGCCAAGCAGCTCCCGGACCGGCCGCCCGCCCTTCCCGAGGGCAGCACCGTCCGCCCCATGGACGACGCCGGCTACGCGGCCTGGCACGAGCACGAACGCGCCGAGTACATCCGGAGCTGGATCGACCGCGGCATGGCCGCCGAGCGTGCCGCCGCCGTCGCCGACGCCGACTACCGCGCCACCCTCCCCGACGGCCCCGCCACCCCCGGCACGGCCCTGCGGATCCTCTCCCACCACGGCACCGACGTCGGCCACCTGTGGGTCCGACTCGCCGACCGGCCCTGGGTCTTCATGGTCGAGGTCTCCGCCGCGCACCGCGGCCACGGCCACGGCCGCACCCTCATGCTCGCCGCCGAACGCGAATGCCTCGCCTCCGGCGTCACCGGCCTGGGCCTCAACGTCCTCACCGCCAACACCCCGGCCCGGCGGCTCTACGAGTCCCTCGGCTACCGGGCGACCGACCACCACTTCTTCAAGCCGCTGCTCTGACGCCGCGAGGGGCGGGCCGTTCAGCCGGCCAGCAGACCGTCGGCGATGGCCTCGATCCGCTCCCGCAGGCCCTCCTGGCTCTTGCCGCCGTCCAGGCGGTGGCCGCCGATGACATATGTGGGCGTGCCCGTGACGCCGATCGCCCGCCCCTCGGCCTGGTCGGCGTCGACCACGAGCAGGTGACGGCCGTCCACCAGCGCGGTGTCCACCTCCTCGGCGTCGAGCCCGACCCCGGCCGCGATGTCGACGAGCAGCTTCTCGCCCCGCGTACCGAGTTCGCCGGCCCGCGCCAGCACGGCCTCGGTGTACTCCCAGCCGCGTCCCTGGACGAACGCCTCCTCGGCGGCCTGCGCGGCGGCGTAGGCGTGCCTGTGCTTCTCCAGGGGGAAGTGCCGCAGCTGGATCTCCAGCGCGTCGCCGTACCGGGCCCGCAGGGCACGCAGGTCCTCCAGCGCGCCGGCGCAGTCGGGGCACTGCAGCTCGCACCAGTACTCGAGGACGACGGCCGGGGAACCGGCGGGGGAGGGGGCGGAAGAGGCATCGTTCATGACGGACAGTCTCCCACCCGGGGAGGACCCACCCCGGAGATGACCCTGATCCGGGCTCCGGGGCGTGGTCGGCGGGGGCCTGCCGGGTGCACGATGGAGACATGCTCACTTCGACCGTGTGTGTCGCGCTCTCCGCGGCGGGGCTGGCGATCGCTGCGCTCACCGCCTACCGCAGGCGTTATCTGGCGGCGCTCCGCACCACCGCGTGGGCGCTGCTGCCGGTCGGCCTCTACATGACCGGTCTGGTCACGCTGGGCAGCAAGGTCGGCAAGGCGGTCGGCGACTGGGCGGCCGACCTGGTCTTCAAGCCCTCCGTCTGGGCGGGCTTCGGAGTGCTGGCGCTGTCGGTGGTGCTGTACGCGGGCACGCGCCTGGTCTCCCGCCGCCGGGGCCGGGGCGTCGGCCCGGCCCCGGCGGGCGGAAAGGCCGTGACCCCGAAGGCCGCCGACGGCAGCCGCGCGATCACCGCCAAGGACCCGGCACTGTCCGATTTCGGCGAGATCGAGGAAATCCTCAAACGCCGCGGCATCTGACCCCCACCGCGCGCCGGTTCACACCGCCCGGACCCGGGCCGCCCGGGTCCGGGCGGCCCGGGCTCACGCCGGGCGGCGTCCGGCGGGGGGCTGACGCGCTCGCCGGGAGCTCTCCCCGGTGTCCACATCGTGAGATTTCGGCCCTGCGACTTTGAGATCACTCCCATAAGGGGCGCGTGTTGGCCGGGCCTGCGGCAAAGGCTGCGCCATCATCGCCCTGACGACCTCAACTCCCGCCATCCGAACGGCATTTGGCGAGCCCAGGGGCGTACGGTTGTGCGAGTTCACACCCCCGTCGAGTGATCATTTGAGCACCTTTCTAGGGCCATGGAAGCAGTAGAAGCAGAAGCAGAGACCACTGAGCCGCGCGGCTGTCTGTTCGCCCTCTCCCAGCCGCCGCTGATGCTCTTCCTGACCGTGATCGGCGGACTGCTCGGCATCGGGGCGCTGTACGACCTGGGCCCGTTCTTCTGAGCGGGATTCGCAAGCGCTTGCGCTACAGCGCCCCGGCCTCGCGCCGGCGGGCCCGGTACGCCGCGACGTGCAAGCGGTTGCCACAGGTCCGGCTGTCGCAGTAGCGGCGCGACCGGTTCCGCGACAGGTCGACGAAGGCGCGCCCGCAGTCGGGGGCGTCGCACCGGCGCAGCCGCTCGCGCTCGCCGGCCGCCACCAGGAACCCGAGGGCCATGCCGCAGTCGGCGGCGAGGTGCCCGGCGAGCGAGGCGCCGGGGGCGAAGTAGTGCACATGCCAGTCGTAGCCGTCGTGGTCGGTGAGCCGGGGCGTGGTGCCGGCCTCGGCGACCAGCGAGTTGATCAGCGCGGCGGCCTCGGGGGTGGTGCCGGCGGCGAAGACCCGGGCGAAGCGCCCGCGGATCTCGCGCACCGCCTCCAGGTCGGGCCCGGTGAGCGGGCCGACGTCGCTGACGTCGTTGCGCTCGACGTAGTCACGCAGCGCGGCGACATCGGGCAGGCCCTCGGGCCCGTTGTGTTCCGGTGCGGTGTTGATCAGGTCCACGACGGTGTCGAGGGCGTACTTGGTGTCGTGGCTGATCAGCACGGAATCGCTCCCTGGCCGGATAGGGCGGTCTGCGGTCTGCGTTCCGGTGACTGTAGCGCGAGAGCCGCCGCCCGGGAGCTGGGCTCCGGACAGCGGCTCTCACGGTCGTGCGGTCGCGCTGGGTCGTGTCCGCTGCGTACCCCCGAGATCAGTACGGCCGCGGACTGCGGCGGACGGTGCGGTCAGCTCTCCGCGAGGATGTGGGAGAGCTCGGTGTCCAGGTCGAAGTGACGGTGCTCGGTGCCGGGCGGTACCGCGGCGTCGGTCCGCTTCAGGAACGACTCCAGGGCCCGCGCCGGTGCCTCCAGCAGGGCTTCCCCCTCCGGGGAGCTCAGGGCGATGCACACGACGCCCTGGCCGTGGCTGCGGGACGGCCAGACTCGGACGTCGCCGGTGCCGGTGGGCCGGTGCAGCCCTTCGGCCAGCAGGTCACGGGCGAAAACCCACTCGACCGTTTCCTCGGCACCGGTGTGGAAGGTGGCGTGCACGGCATACGGATCGGCCGTGTCGTACCGCAGGCCCGCCGGGACGGGCAGTGACGATTCGCTCGACACAACGAGGCGCAGGTGCAGCTCGCAGCTGACCGTGGTGTTCATAAGCGCCAGGGCCTTTCGCTCAGTGTGCGCTCGGGGATTCGCACGTCGGCGAAATCGACATGCCACCAGCGGGGACGTTGTAAACCCCTCTGACTGGTTTGTGAGGCTTCTGGTACCTCGTCCGGCCGAGTTCCTTTATCGCCCGGAAGGCCATTCCGGTGATCGCCGTGAGTCGGGTAAGTTGGGAGATATGACTGCGGAGAGTGACGAGCGGGCGCGGGCTTCGGAGGAGGCCTCCGACGCCGGGAGCGGGCTGGGGTCGAAGGCGCCCGGCTTCATCCGGAGATCCCGGGCGCTTCACCTGAGCTGGCAGGTGGGGGTCTTCCTGGTCGGTCTGGCGGTGGTGGCCGGCGGGGTGGTCATGCTGCCGTTGCCGGGGCCGGGCTGGGTGGTGATCTTCGGTGGCATGGCGATCTGGGCCACCGAGTTCGTCTGGGCGCAGCTGGTGCTGCGCTGGACCAGGCGCAAGGTGACCGAGGTGACGAAGCGGGCTCTGGAGCCCGAGGTGCGGCGCCGGAACATCACTCTGACCACCCTGGGCCTGGTGATCGTCGGCGTGCTGCTGTGGATCTACGTGGCCCATTACGGCCTGGTCATGCCGTGGAACGCGAACTGACCGCGACCGCCCGAGGCTGATCACGGCTGATCAGGGCCGCGGCTGACCGCGGGGGTGGTCGGGGCGCCGTCTGAGGTGCGGTAATGTTGGTCCCGCGCGAGGGCGATTAGCTCAGCGGGAGAGCACTTCGTTCACACCGAAGGGGTCACTGGTTCGATCCCAGTATCGCCCACCCCGGTCCGAGGGCCCGGAAGCCGAGAGGCTTCCGGGCCCTCGGCGTTGTGGGGTGCGGGCCTCGTGGGCGGGGTCTTCCGGCAAGCGCTTGTCACGCTTGTCATGTTCCTCTGTGAGAACCATTGACGTCCTGGGAGTCACCTTTTAACGTTTCACGGCAAGCGCTTGCCTTAAACGTTTCAACCCGCGCAACGGTGCGGGGGACTCTGCCCGAAGGGGACATGTCGTGAGCGTTCGACGGAGTACGCGCGCGTTGAGAGCCGCAGGAGTCGGGATCGCCGCCCTCGGTCTGCTGGCCGCGGGATGCGGTGGCGGCGGAGGGGGCTCGGCCAACGGGAAGGTGACGATCCGTTACTCATGGTGGGGGGCTCAGGACCGGGCCGAGCTGATCAAGAAGACGATCGCTCTCTTCGAGAAGAAGTACCCCAACATCACGGTCAAGACGGACTTTCAGGAATACGGCGACTTCTGGACGAAGTTCAACACGCAGGCTGCCGGTGGAAATGCGCCGGATGTCTTCCAGAACTCGGTCGCATTCCTGCGCAAGTATGGTGAAAAGAATCTTCTGCTGGATCTCAACTCGCAGGTCAAGGCCGGGAATCTGAGCCTCAAGGACTTCCGGGCCGGCCTGGAGAAGGCCGGTGACATCGACGGCAGGCTGCTCGGGGTCCCGGTCGGTGGCAACACCTTCGCGCTGGTCTACAACCCGGCCGAGTTCAAGAAGGCCGGTGTCACGCCGAAGCTCGGCTGGACCTGGGACGAGTACGACCAGGCCGTCAAGAAGATCAGCGATGCCAAGGGCGAGCTCTACGGCGCCAGCGACAACGGCGGCGTGATGTATCTGTACGACCTCTACCTGCGCCAGCACGGCAAGGCGTTCTTCACCGCCGACAGGAAGCTCGGCTTCACCGAGGCCGACCTCAAGCAGTGGTGGGGCGACCACCTCGCCGAGAACAAGGCCGGCGACCTGGTGCCGGCCAAGAAGAGCGAACAGGTCAAGCCCAAGTCCTCGGTCAGCGCCGATCTGTCGGCCTCCGAGTTCACCTGGGACAACTTCCTGGTCCGGTACGCCGCCGAGACCAAGACCGAACTCGCCCTGGCGCCGATCCCGACCGAGGACGGCAGGAAGACCGGGCAGTACATCTCCTCCCTGATGCTCAGCGGCTCGGCCCGCACCCGGCATCCCAAGGAGGTCGCCCAGTTCATCGACTTCATGACCCACGACCCCGGGGTCGGCAGGATCATGGGCTACAACCGCGGCGTGCTGCCCACCAACGCCCAGTTCGACGCCTACAAGCCGACCGGCGTCGACGCCAAGGTCGCCGCGTACGAGAAGGAGATCGCCGACGCCGGAGTGATCGAGCAGATCACCCCGCATCCGGCCGGCGCCGATGTCTGCGAGGCGTCCTTCCTCCGGATCTACGGGGAGATCGCGCAGGGCACCACCTCGGTGGACAAGGGCGTGAGCACCTTCTTCAGCGAGGCGAAGACCGCCCTCGGCTCCTGAGGCACTGAGGAGACCATTGAGGAGACCCCCCGTGTCACGAACCCAGACCCGCGGCGCGAGCCCCGTCACGGCGGCGGCGGTGCCGCACGACACCGCCGCCCAGCAGCCCCCCCCCGCCGCCGCCCGGCGGCGGGGCGGCGGCCGGGAGACCCTGGCCGGCTACCTCTTCCTGTCCCCGTGGTGCGTCGGGGTACTGCTGCTGACGCTGGGCCCGATGCTGGTGTCGCTCTATCTCTCCTTCACCTCCTACAACCTCTTCGACTCCCCCAAGTGGGTCGGGCTGCAGAACTTCCAGGACATGTTCGCCGACCAGCGCTGGTGGAAGTCGGTACGGGTGACCTCGGTCTTCGTCCTGGTCGCCACCCCGCTCAAGCTGGCCGTCGCGCTCGGTGTGGCCCTGCTGCTGGCCCGGCCCCGCAAGGGGCAGGGCTTCTACCGCTCGGCGTTCTACGCCCCGTCGCTGATCGGGGCGAGCGTGAGCGTCGGCATCGTCTGGCGGGCGCTGTTCAGCGAGAACGCCGTCGTCGACTCCACCGGCAAGCTGTTCGGGCTGCACACCGGCGGCTGGATCGGCGATCCGGACTGGTCGATGCCCACCCTTGTCGCCCTGTCCGTCTGGCAGTTCGGCGCCCCGATGGTGATCTTCCTGGCCGGGCTGAAGCAGGTGCCGCGCGAGCTGTACGAGGCGGCGGAGGTGGACGGCGCCGGTGCCTGGCGGCGGTTCCGGTCGATCACGCTGCCGATGATCTCCCCGGTGCTCTTCTTCAACCTGCTCCTGGAGATCATCCACTCCTTCCAGGTCTTCACCTCGGCCCTGGTCATCGCCGGTCCCGGCGGCGGCCAGGCCGGCGGCCCGGGCGGCTCGCTGCTGGTCTACACCTGGTACCTCTACGACCAGGGCTTCCAGCAGCTCCGTATGGGCTACGCCTCCGCCATGGCGTGGATGCTGCTGCTCGGCATCGCCCTGATGACGGCCGTACTGTTCCGGACCCAGCGGCTCTGGGTGCACTACGAGGAAGGAGGGACGGGGACCTCATGAGCACACTCACCGCGGCCGGCCGCCGCAACGCGCGGTCCGTCGCCTGGCACCTCGGGGCGCTCGCCCTGCTGGCCGTGGTCCTCTACCCGGTGGTGTGGGTCATCGGTGCCTCGCTCAAGCCCGGCGACGAGATCATCGGCAGCCTGCAACTGCTGCCGGGACACCCCGTCGCCGACAACTACCGCCGGCTGACCGAGGGCATCGCCGACATCCCGGTCTACTCGTTCTTCGTCAACTCGCTCCTGGTGTCGCTGGGTTCGGTCGTCGGGGTGCTGTTCTCCTGCTCGCTGGCGGCGTACGCCTTCGCGCGGATCCGGTTCGCCGGGCGCGATCTGCTCTTCGCCCTGATGATCGGCACCCTGCTGCTCCCGTACCACGTGCTGATCATCCCGCAGTACGTGCTCTTCCAGAAGCTCGGGCTGATCAACACCTATGTACCGCTGCTGCTCGGCAAGTACCTGGCGGTGGACGCCTTCTTCGTCTTCCTGATGGTGCAGTTCATGCGCGGCCTTCCCGGGGAGCTGGACGAGGCGGCGCGGCTCGACGGCTGCGGGCATCCGCGGATCTACTGGAGCATCGTGCTGCCGCTGTGCCGGCCGGCGCTGATCACCAGCGCGATCTTCACCTTCATCTGGTCGTGGAACGACTTCCTCGGGCCGCTGCTGTATCTCAACGAGCCGGAGAAGTACACCGTCTCGCTCGGCCTGAAGATGTTCATCGACCAGGACAGCATCGCCGACTACGGAGGCATGGTCGCCATGTCGATGGCCGCGCTGCTGCCCGTGCTGCTGTTCTTCCTCGCCTTCCAGCGGTATCTGGTCGAGGGCGCGGCGACGTCCGGACTGAAGGGCTGAGCGCCGGTGGCCACCTCCACCCGGTCGGTACGGCGAAGGACGGGGCTCCACGCCGGATTCGGGCTCTTCGCCGAGTGCATGCTCACCGGGGTGTGGCTGGTGATCGCCGCGCTGCCGCTGGTGACGCTGCTCCCCGCGTTCGCCGCCGCCTGCGGCCATCTGCGGCGGTATCTGGCGGGTGAGCGGGCCGGATGGCGGGAGTTCGCGGCCGGCGTGGTGACCGGGACCCGGACGGGGTGGCGCTGGTCGCTGCTGTGGTGGGCCGGGCTCGCTCTGCTGGCCTTCGATCTGACGGTGGCCCGCTCGGGTCTGCTCCCGGGCGGCCGGGTCCTGGCCGCCGTGGCCGTGACGGTCATGGTGGCGCTGGCGGTCGTCGGGCTCCGTACGGCGGCCTGCCGGCCGTACGGGGTCCGGGTCGCGGTCCGGCGCAGCGCTGCCGACCCCGGCGGTTCGCTGCTGCTGGCCGGCGGGCTGGCGGTGGTCGCGGTGGCGGGCTGGATGCTGCTGCCGCTGGCGGTGCCCGCGCTGGGCGCCCTGGCCGGGGCCGCGGTGGCGGTGGAGCGCCGCGTCGGCGGCTGAGGGCCGGCCCTACGCATGTCATGCACCTGATTCTTTTTCGCTTACGCAGTCAAGGAAGGGAAGGACCATGTCCCCGATCCCCAGGCGAACCGTGCTCAAAGCCGCCGCGATCGCCGGAGCCGCGGCCCAGTTCAGCTGGGCGCTCGGCGCCAACGCCCCCACCGCGCAAGCCGCCGACGACTCACCGGCCGAGATCCGCTGGCTGGAGGACGGCGGGCTCGGCCAGGCCGCGGGCAGCACCTTCGGCGTCCCCTGGCCCAAGGGCAGGTACGCCGCCGACACGGCCTTCGCGCTCACCGCGGACAACGGCGAGGACGTCCCCGTACAGAGCTGGCCCACCGCCTACTGGCCCGACGGCACCCTGAAGTGGACCGCCCACGCGGTGGGCCCCGACGGCGGGTCCGCCACCGCCTACACCCTCGCCCCCGGCACCACCACCGCGCCGGAGCACACCGTCACCGTCGACCGCCACGGGGGCACGGTCGACATCGACACCGGCGTGGTCACCACGAGGATCGGCAAGAGCGGCAGCACCCTGGTCAAGTCCGTCGTCCGCGACGGCACCGAGATCGCCAAGGACGGCAGGCTCGTCCTGGTCCGCCAGCCCGAGATCAGCGACGGCGACCAGGGCAGCGACAAGTGGGAACGCTTCGAGAGCGTCATCGGCGAGGTGACCGTCGAACAGGACGGCCCGGTCAGAGCCGTCGTGCGCATCGACGGCAAACACCGCAAGGGCAGCCGCCAGTGGCTCCCCTTCTCCGTCCGGCTCTACTTCTACGCCGGCGCCGACTCCTTCCGGATGGTGCACACCATCACCTACGACGGCACCCAGGAACCCGGCAAGAACTCCGGCGACTTCATCCGGGGCCTGGGCGTCCGCTTCACCGTCCCGATGCGCGACGAGGCGTACGACCGCCACATCCGCCTCGCGGGCCAGTCCACCGACGGTACGGCCGGGAAGACCGGCTTCCTCAGCGAGGCCGTCAAGGGCATCACCGGTCTGCGCCGCGACCCCGGCGCCGCCATCCGCGCCGCCCAGGTCAAGGGCGAGAAGCTGGCCGACCCCGCCACCTGGGACCAGCGGGTCACCACCCGGCTCCAGTACATCCCCGAATGGGGCGACTACACCCTCAGCCAGCTCTCCGCCGACGGCTTCACCCTGCGCAAGCGCACCTCGGAGGGCCACGGCTGGATAGCCGCCGGCGGCGGGCGCCGCGCCACCGGCTTCGGCTATATCGGCGGCGCGAGCGGCGGACTCTCCTTCGGCCTGCGCGACTTCTGGCAGAAACACCCCGCGCAGCTCGACATCCGGGGCGCCGCGAGCGACGAGGCCGAGGTCACCCTCTGGCTCTGGTCGCCCGAAGCCCAGCCCATGGACCTGCGGTTCTACCACGACGGCATGGGCCAGGACACCTACGCGGAACAGCTCGAAGGCCTCAACATCACCTACGAGGACTACGAGCCCGAATTCGGCACCCCGTACGGCATCGCGCGCACCAGCGAACTCCATTTCTGGGCCAACGCCGCCACCCCCACCGCCGCCGTCCTCGCCGAACAGGCCGCCACCGTCCGGACCCCCGCCCAACTCGTCGCCGCCCCCGCGCAGTTGCACAAGGCCAAGGTCTTCGGAGGGCTGTTCGCCCCCGTCGACCGCTCCACTGCCACCAAGGCGAAGATCGAGGACCACCTCGACTTCCTCTTCACCTACTACCAGGACCAGGTCGAACAGCGCCGCTGGTACGGCTTCTGGGACTACGGCGACATCATGCACACCTACGACCCGTCCCGGCACCAGTGGTGCTACGACGTCGGCGGCTACGCCTGGGACAACTCCGAACTCTCCCCGGACCTGTGGCTCTGGTACGCCTATCTGCGCTCCGGCCGCGCCGACATCTTCCGCTTCGCCGAGGCCATGACCCGCCACACCGGCGAGGTCGACGTCTACCACCTCGGCCAGTGGGCCGGCCTGGGCACCCGGCACGGCGTCCAGCACTACGCCGACAGCGCCAAGCAGCAGCGCATCAGCAACACCACCTACCGGCGCTACTACTACTTCCTCACCGCCGACGAACGCGTCGGCGACCTCATGCACGCCAACGTCGACTCCGACGAGACCTTCCTCGTCCTCGACCCCATCCGCAAGATCCGCACCGAGCCCTACACCCCCGACCGCAACGCCCTGTCCATCGGCTTCGGCACCGACTGGTCCGGCCTGGCCTCCGCCTGGCTCACCGAGTGGGAACGCGGCGGCCCCAAGGCGGACAAGGCCAAGGCGCGGTTGCTCGGCACCATGGAGACGATCGCCGCCCAGCCCAACGGCTTCGTCCAGGGCAGCGGCCTGTACGACCTGGACACGGGCAGGTTCGCGGTCGCCACCGAACCCGTCGTCGGCGTCTCCCACCTGTCCGCGGTGTTCGGCCTGGTCGAGATCTGCGCCGAGGTCATCGACCTGGTGGAGGTCGACGGCTTCAAGGAGGCCTGGCTGGACTACTGCCGCTACTTCAACGCCACCAAGACCCAGCAGGCCGCCCGCTACGGCTCCAACTTCGGCACCCTGCTGCTCTTCCAGGGCCACTCCCGGCTCGACGCGTACGCCGCCGTGCAGACCGGCGACGACACGCTGGCCACCCGCGCCTGGAGCAAGTTCTGGAACAGCGACGGCTACGTCGAGTCCGCGACGGACTGGAAGACCGAGGATCTCCAGGGCCCCGACGTCCTGGTGCCCGGCAGCGAGGCGGCCTGGGTCTCCACCAACACCACGGCCCAGTACGGCCTGGCGGCGATCCAGAACCTCGCGCTGCTGGGCGACAAGATCACCGGCTGAACGCGATGACCGGGCCGGTGGGCATGAAGGACGTCGCGCGGCACGCCGGCGTCTCGGTGGGCACGGTCTCCAACGTGCTCAACCGGCCCGATCTCGTCGCCCCCGCCACCCGTGGCCGGGTCCTCGACGCCATCGAGCGACTCGGCTACGTACGCAGCGAGACCGCCCGCCAGTTACGGGCCGGGCGCAGCCGGATGATCGCCCTGCTCGTGATGATGGACCTGGCCAACCCCTTCTTCGTGGCCGTCGCGAAGGGCGCCTCGGCGGCCGTCCGGGAGGCCGGGCTCGGCGTCATGGTCTGGCACAGCGCCCAGAGCCCGGCGGAGGAGGCCGAATACCTCAACGTCTTCGCCGAGCAGCGGGTCCGGGGCGTGCTGGTCACCCCGGTCGACACCACCGGCCGGAACCTGGACCCGCTGCGCCGCCAGGGCATCCCGTACGTCTGCGTCGACCGCCTCGCCGGGCCGGGCGAGGCCGCCTGCTCCGTCTCCGTCGACGACCACGCCGGAGCCGGGCTCGCCGTCGGCCACCTCGTCGCCCGCGGCCACCGGCGGATCGGCTACGTCAACGGACCCCTCCACCTCACCCAGTGCCGGGACCGCCTCGCCGGCGCCCTGGAGGCCGACCCCGGCCTCCACGTCCTGGACGTCCCCCGCCTCGACGTCGCCGCCGGCCGTGACGCCGGCGCCCGCCTCCTGGGCCTCGTCCCCCGCCCCACGGCGGTCTTCTGCGCCAACGACCTCGTCGCGCTCGGCCTGCTCCAGACCCTGCACACCGCCGGCGTCCGGGTCCCCGAGGATCTCGCCGTCGTCGGCTACGACGACATCGAGTTCGCGGCGGCCGCCGCCGTCCCCCTCACCTCCGTCCGCCAGCCCGCCTTCCTCATGGGCCACCGCGCCGCCAGGCTCCTGCTCTCCGAGCCCGACCCCGGCCACACCCACCACCGCGTCGTGCTCACCCCGGAACTGACCATCCGCCGCTCCACCACCCCGGGCCGCGGGTAGCCCGCCGCGCGGACGCGCTCAGCCCAGCCGCCCCAGGAGATCGCGTACGCGCCGTACCTCCCGCAGCCGCCGTTCGTACGTGCCGCCGACGACCAGGAGCAGTACGCCCGCGAGGGCGAGCGGGAGCCACCGGGGGAGCGCCCCGACAGCCTGGAGGACGTAGGGGGCGAGTTCGTGGAGCGCGTCGAGGGACAGGACCAGGGCGCCGAGCACCAGCGGGGCCTGGAGACGGTGCCGGGCGCCGAGGAGGGTGACGGCGAGGGCGGCGGCGCCCAGCAGCAGCGGGCGCGGCCAGTGCGGGTCGGCCCAGGCGGCGAGCAGGCTCGGCACCAGGACGGCCGCCAGTCCGGGGGCGTAGGCGGTCCAGGAGGACGCGGCGGGGTCGCGCCGCCGCCGCAGGAAGCCGACGGCCAGCGCGGCCAGGCTCACCGGCAGCGCGTAGGCCTCCGGAACCGAGATGCCGGAGGCGGCGAGACGCACCCAGGTGGCGGCGGTCATCAGGGCGGCCGCGGTGTAACCGGCGGGCAGCCTGCGGTCGGCGCTCAGGGCGACCGCGGCGGCCAGCACACCGGCCAGGCCGAGGACCAGGGCCAGCATCGCGGGGTCGCCGCCCGCCAGGGCGACGGCCAGGGCGGCCGTGCCGTACCCGGCGCATTCCAGCGCGGGCGACAGGCCGGCGGCCCGCAGCGACAGGGCCAGGGCGACGGCCGCCGCCGCCACACCGAGCACCCCGGACGAAGCGGTGGCGGCTGCCGATCCGGCGGCCACCGGGCCGGCCCACGCGAGCCCCGCCGCGCAGGCGACGGCGGCCGCGCCGGCCACGGCCCGAACCCCGGGCGCGGTCCGGACGGCGGCGGCCCCGCCGAAGGCACCGAGCAGCACGCCCAGTACGGCGAACGTCAGCGGCCACGAGCCGAGCGCCCAGGCCACCGAGGTCACCGCCAGCACGACCGCCGGGGCCGGCGCGGTACGGCCGGGCACCAGCAGCAGCACCGCCACCACCGCGACCCGCAGCAGCACGGAGACCGTGGAGGACAGCCCGAGCGCCGTCGGCAGCACGGCCGCCGCCACCGCGCCCAGGACCAGGGCGCCACGGCGCGCCGCACCCCGCAGCCGTGCCGGCATCGGCAGCCCGGCGGCAGCGGCCAGGATCACCGGTACCGCGACGGCCGGGGCCGGGCCGAACCGGACGGGCCCGGAGGTGACCAGCGGGCCGAACACCCCGGCCGCCAGGCCCGGCAGGGCCCACAGCACCGCCGGGGCGCCGGCCACCCCCGCCCCGATGCCCAGGCCCAGGGCGAGGGCGCGCGGCAGCGGGCCGCGTCCGTACCCGACGGACACCACGGCCAGGACCGCGACCGCGCACAACAGGTAACCCGGCACCCCCCACCCGCTGCCGACGGCCATCCGTACCGTCGCGCCGGCCGCGGCGGTCAGGGCCAGACCGGTCACCGACCCGAGGGCGGTCGCGACCGGGCCGGAGGACCGGAGGGCGGCGGTCGACGCGAGGCCGGAGCCCGCCAGCAGCAGGCCGGCGGACGGGAGTTCGGAGCGGTAGCCGCCCGCGGTCACCGAGAGGGCGAGGGCGATCAGCAGACCGCCCAGCCCGGTGAGGGAGCCCGCGACCGCCGCCACCGTCCGTGTGCCGCGGGAGACGCCCACCGGGCCGGCCCCGGCGGACCCGGCGGACCCGGCCCCGGCGGACCCGGTCCCGGACAGGGCCACCACCGCCGTGTCGAGCCCCGCCGTCGCCAGCAGCGCCGCCGCGGTCCAGGTCGCCGTACCCGAATCCGTGCCGCCCAACGCCAGCAGCGGAAGCGGGAGTTGGGCCAGCAGTAGCGCGGCGGGGGCCGGCAGCGTCAGCCGCCGGACGGCCGGCAGCCGTCCGTAGAGCGCCCACAGCGCGCTGACGGCGGCCAGGGAGACGGCCGCGTAACGCACCCCGTCGGTACCGGCCATCGCCACCTGCCGGATCGCGTACGCGTCGAGCAGCAGCAGGACGAGGCCGACACAGGCGACGGCCTCGCCCGTGGCGTTGAGCGAGCGCCGCAGCAGCAGGGCGGGGGCGGCCACCACCGCGGCGGTCAGCACCCCGAGCACGACGGCCCGGCCACCGATGCCGAGCAGGCCCCAGCTGACGACCGTGAACGCCATCGCCGCCACCGCGAGCAGCACCCCGCCCAGCGCCAGCAGCAGATTCTGCGCAGCCCGGGGCGAGGCCTCACGGGCCCGCGCCGGCCCGGGCCCCCACGCGGCGGGCACCGGGATCCGGGGCCGTGCGGCCGTCAGCAGCTGCCACCGCCGCGCGAGCAACCGCCCGCGTTCGGCGTCCAGCCGCACCAGCGCGGCGTCGATCTCCCGCACCTCGGCGACCAGCTCACCCGTGAGCGGCAGCGCGCAGCGCGGGCACGCGGCGAGCGGCGCGGGGGCGAGCGGGTACCAGCCGCAGCCGGGGCAGCGGTTGTCCGGGGGCGGCGGCGGTGCCTGCGACGGCGGCGTTGTGTCCATGACCGGCAGTGTGGCGCGGCCCACAACGCGCCACATCGGCCCGGCTACTCAGATCGGTTCTGAGTACGTGGATACGGGGGCACACTGAGCCCATGGACTGGTGCCACTACCGCTTCCGAAGTTCCTGGCACGTCGCGGCGGAGCCCGACGCCGTCTACCGCGTCCTGGAACGCCCCGACGAGTACCCCCTGTGGTGGCGCCAGGTACGCGAGGTCCGCCGCACCGGGGAGACCACCGGCACCCTGCGCTTCCGCTCCGTGCTGCCGTACGACCTGTTCGTCACGGCGCACGCCACCCGTCAGGACCCGCGGGCCCGGGTGCTGGAAGTGGCCCTGTACGGCGACCTCGAAGGCTGGGTCCGCTGGACGATCCTGCCCGGTACCACCGGAGGCACCGGCGGCACCCGGGTCGTCTTCGAGGAGGAGGTGATCGTCAACAAGCCCCTGATGCGGCGGCTCGCCGTCCCCTGCCGCCCGCTCTTCCGCGCCAACCACGCCCTGATGCTGCGCCAGGGCAGGCACGGGCTCCTCGCCCGCCTCAATGGCGTTTGAACCCACTGCCCCCGGCCCTGTATTGTTCTGCACATCCCGGGCGATTAGCTCAGCGGGAGAGCACTTCGTTCACACCGAAGGGGTCACTGGTTCGATCCCAGTATCGCCCACAGCACCGAGGCCGGTGTGTGGCCGCGCAATGCGCGGCCACACACCGGCCTCGTCGTTTCCGCCGCGCGGACACGCCTCAGGCAGCCGGATCCACCCGGGCGGCCTCCGGGCGCAGCGGCCACGCCGGGTCCACCCTCTCGTCGGTGCCGTTGCGCGAGAACCAGGCCTGGAGACCGCGTGCCTGCCCGGCATGCCAGACGGCCTGCCGCGCGTGCAGCTCGCCGGGGGGTGTCCGGCCTATCCGGTCCTCGAAGCGCAGCCCGAGCGCCCGCACCAGGGTCAGCGAGGCGGTGGCGTCGGCCGCCGCGTCGTGCGCGCCGGTGAGCGGCACACCGTAGTGGGCGCAGAGGTCGGTGAGGGTGCGGCGGCCCTTGCGGTACCGGTCGAGGTACTTGTCGAGGACCCGGGGGTCGAGTACGTACAGCGGCGCACGGCCGAGACAGGCGGCCAGCGTGGTGCCGCGGTGACGGCGCAACTCCCGGTCGAGCAGGGTGAGATCGAACGGGGCGTTCATCACCACCAGCGGCACCCCGGCCGCCGACTGCCGGGCCAGCGCCCGCGCGAGCTCCTCGACGACGGGCCCGGGGCGCCGGCCGTGCCGGCGCAGATACGCGTCGGACAGACCGTGGACCGCGCGCGCGGCGTCCGGCACGGGGACGCCCGGGTCCACCAGCCAGTGCTCGCAGCGCGGTTGGGCGCCGGTGGCGTCCTGGACCACCAGGGCGGCCGAGACGATGCGGTCCGTCTCGACGTCGACGCCGGTGGTCTCCGTGTCGAACGCGGCCAGCGGCCCGTCGTACCAACGAGGTGTGGGCATGGCGTACTCCCTTACGGGCCGGGGGGATTGAGGGCCGGCCGGACCACCGCCCTGCACAGTACGTACCCGTGACAGGCCGTCACCGAACCGCATTCGTTTCCGAAACGTCGCTGGTGGGGATGAATCGGAGGAGGGGAAAGACAACGGAACCGATCGGCGACCGGGGAATCACGGCAGCGGAAAGGCACGGAGAGCGATGGCGATCGCGCAGCCCGAACCGGGAGGGCTGTCCCCCGCGAGCGGGTGGTACCCCCAGCCCGAGCGGGCCGAGCTGCGCGGGGCGCTCGCCACCACCAGTTGTATGGAGACCCTGCAGGTGGGCTATCTGCACGCGGTCGCCGCGGCGGCCGGCTGCTCGCTCGCCCAGCCCTTCCCGGACTACGGCATCGACTGGCACATCAGTCACAGCGCCCGGGGCGCCGGCCACGCCGTCGACGACGAGGTCACCATCAAGGTGCAGCTCAAGTGCACCTACCAGGTCGCCGCACATCCGCCGGGGCCGACCTTCGCCTTCACCCTCGACAACGAGCACCTGGTCAAGCTGGCCCGCACACCGGTGTCGGTGCACAAGATCCTGGTGGTGATGCTGGTGCCGCGTACGCCCGAGGAGTGGCTGCGGGCCAGCCACGACCGCCTGGAGCTGCGGCACTGCTGCTACTGGGTCAACCTGGCCGGTCACCCGGTGACCGGCCGCCGCAGGACCACCGTGCGGATACCCACCGCCCGGATCTTCGACGACCGCGCCCTCTGCGAGATCATGACGCGGGTCGGGGCGGGAGGGAGGCCATGATGGACCGGCTGGACAGTCCCTCGGACGACTTCGCGCTGCCCGCCCCCGAAAGAGTCGACCCCGCCGTCCTCACCGCCCTCCTCGCCCGGCACGGCTGGCAGCGCCGCGGCGGCGCGCACGGCCAGTACACCCGCTGGACCCCGCCGGGGGACGGCGGCACCAGCCTGCTGGTGCCGCAGCACCGCGCCGGCGGCCAGTACGCGGACTACGCCGACCTGCTCGGCGAGGCGCTGACCGCCCTGGCCCGCAGCGGGGCGCCGTCCGCCCGCGAGGTGCTCACCGCCCTGTCCGTGCCCGGGGACGAGATCCGCTGGATCCGCGACATGCCCCGGATCGCCGACGCCGTCCCCTGGCCCGCGGCCGGGCAGCTGCGCTCGGCGGCCCGCGCCATGCTGACGGCCGCCGCCCGCGCCGAACGCGGCCCGGCCGGCTACTACGGCCGGCGGCACGCGCGCTTCGCGGGCGCCTTCCTGGAGCAGGTCCTGGTCGGACCCTCGCCCGGCGGCCATCTGCTCACCGCCTACGTCCCCGCCCCGGCCGGCCGCACGGTCGTCACCACCCTGCTGCGGGCGTTGCAGGCGACCCGGGACGCGGTGGACTACCAGCGGGCCACCGGCGGCCTGGAGGCCTTCGACTCCGCGGTCGGCCTCGGTGTCTGCCACGAGCTCACCGACTCCCTGGTCCGTCTGGTCCGGGGTGCCGAGGGGGTCGCCGTCGCGCTCGACTGGTCGCCGGCGGCCGGACCGCCCGCCGGGTTCGCGGCCCGCCCCGAGCCCGTCGAGTTCTCACCCGGCGACCTCCCCGCCCTGGAGGCCGCCGGAGTCCGTTACGTCAGCGCGGAGCCCTCCGTCCACGTCCAGGTCACCGGCACCGTCGTCCGGCTGCGCCGCCCCGGGCCGTCCGGCGACGGCACCGTAGGGCTGCGGGTGCTGGCCGGGGCCGACGTACGCCAGGTCCGCGTCCGGCTCGACCAGGACGCGTACCGCATCGCCGCCCACGCCCACCTCGTCGGCCTCCCGGTGCGGGTCAGCGGCCTGCTCGAAGCCGGCAGCGGCTTCCGCCGCATCACCCACCCCACCGCCGTCACCCCCGTCCATGTCGACGAGGCCGAGCGCGACCGGCTGCTCAAGTCCCTCCAGGGTGGCATCGACACCTTCGAGGACGCCTGCGGCGGCTGAAGCCCGCTCCGAATCGGCTGCGGCGGCGGCGCTCCGGCTGTCCTCCCGCCGTCCGCCGCGCGCCCGGCGCCGAATCGCTTCGCGGTGCGGTCAGCCGGGTCGGTACGATTCCTGTTGCGCGCGCAGGAAGATTCGGCGCCGCATTCGTCGTCAGTCAGGAGAGAACCGGTGTCAGACGTCCGTGTGATCATCAAACGCGATTCCGATGAGCGGGAAGAGCGCGTGGTCACGTCGGGCACCACCGCCGCTCAGCTCTTCGAGGGCGACCGCACCGTGGTGGCCGCCCGCGTCGCCGGTCAGCTCAAGGACCTGGCGTACGCCGTCGCCGACGGCGACGAGGTCGAGCCCGTCGCGATCGGCAGCCAGGACGGCCTGAACATCCTGCGCCACTCCACCGCGCATGTGATGGCCCAGGCCGTGCAGGAGCTGTTCCCCGAGGCCAAGCTGGGCATCGGCCCGCCGGTCAAGGACGGCTTCTACTACGACTTCGACGTCGAGAAGCCCTTCCACCCCGATGACCTCAAGGCCATCGAGAAGAAGATGCAGGAGATCCAGAAGCGCGGCCAGCGCTTCTCGCGGCGCGTCGTCACCGACGAGGCCGCCCGCGAGGAGCTCGCCGGCGAGCCGTACAAGCTGGAGCTGATCGGCATCAAGGGCTCGGCAGCCGCCGACGCCGCCGAAGGCGCGTCCGCCGAGGTCGGCGCGGGCGAGCTGACCATCTACGACAACGTCGACGCCAAGACCGGCGAGCTGTGCTGGAAGGACCTCTGCCGGGGTCCCCACCTGCCCACCACCCGCTACATCCCGGCGTTCAAGCTCATGCGCAACGCCGCCGCCTACTGGCGCGGCAGCGAGAAGAACCCGATGCTCCAGCGCATCTACGGCACCGCGTGGCCGTCCAAGGAGGAACTCAAGGCCCACCTGGACTTCCTCGCCGAGGCCGAGAAGCGCGACCACCGCAAGCTCGGCTCCGAACTGGACCTGTTCTCCATCCCCGAGGACATCGGGTCCGGCCTGGCCGTCTTCCACCCGCGCGGCGGCATCATCCGCCGCACCATGGAGGACTACTCGCGCAAGCGCCACGAGGAGTCGGGCTACGAGTTCGTCTACACCCCGCACGCCACCAAGGGCACCCTGTTCGAGAAGAGCGGCCACCTGGACTGGTACGCCGACGGCATGTACCCGCCCATGCAGCTCGACGAGGGCCAGGACTACTACCTGAAGCCCATGAACTGCCCCATGCACAACCTGATCTTCGACGCCCGGGGCCGGTCCTACCGCGAACTGCCGCTGCGGCTCTTCGAGTTCGGCACCGTCTACCGGTACGAGAAGTCCGGCGTCGTACACGGCCTCACCCGGGCCCGCGGCTTCACCCAGGACGACGCGCACATCTACTGCACCAAGGAGCAGATGGCCGAGGAGCTCGACAGCCTCCTCACCTTCGTGCTGAACCTGCTGCGCGACTACGGTCTGGAGAACTTCTACCTGGAGCTGTCCACCAAGGACCCGGAGAAGTTCATCGGCTCCGACGAGAACTGGGAGGAGGCCACCGAGACCCTGCGCAAGGCGGCCGAGAAGCAGGGCCTCGACCTCGTCATGGACCCGGGCGGCGCCGCCTTCTACGGCCCGAAGATCTCGGTCCAGGCCAAGGACGCCATCGGCCGCACCTGGCAGATGTCGACCATCCAGGTCGACTTCAACCTCCCGGACCGCTTCGACCTGGAGTACACGGCCCCCGACGGCACCAAGCAGCGCCCCGTCATGATCCACCGCGCGCTGTTCGGTTCCATCGAGCGGTTCTTCGCGGTGCTGCTGGAGCACTACGCGGGCGCCTTCCCGGCGTGGCTGGCCCCGGTGCAGGCGGTCGGCATCCCGATCGGCGACGCGCATGTGCCGCACCTCCAGGAGTTCGCCGCCAAGGCCAAGGCGAAGGGCCTGCGCTTCGAGGTCGACGCCTCCTCGGACCGGATGCAGAAGAAGATCCGCAACGCCCAGAAGAACAAGGTCCCGTTCATGGTCATCGCCGGTGACGAGGACGTCGCCAACGGCGCGGTGAGCTTCCGCTACCGCGACGGCTCGCAGAAGAACGGCATCCCGGTTCAGGACGCCCTCGCCGAGATCGCCAAGGCCGTCGAGGACCGCGTACAGGTCTGACCGCACGGCACACCGCGCAGGGCCCCGGGAGCAGCCCCGGGGCCCTGCGCCGTTCCGTGGAAGTCTTATGCTGGCCCGCATGACGACTGAGCCGGAGCAGCAGATCGGAGTCGGGTCCCCGGACGCCTTCCAGCGCCTGTGGACGCCCCACCGGATGGCGTACATCCAGGGGGAGAACAAGCCGACCGGCCCGGGGGCCGACGACGGCTGCCCGTTCTGCGTGATCCCGGCCAGGAGCGACGAGGACGGCCTGATCGTCGCCCGCGGCGAGAAGGTCTACGCGGTCCTCAACCTGTACCCGTACAACGGCGGCCACCTGATGGTGGTCCCGTACCGCCATGTCGCCGACTACACCGGACTGGACGAGGCGGAGACCGTCGAGCTCGCCGAGTTCACCAAGCAGGCGATGACCGCGCTGCGCGCCGCGTCCGGGGCGCACGGCTTCAACATCGGCATGAACCAGGGCCTGGCGGCCGGCGCCGGGATCGCCGCGCATCTGCACCAGCACGTGGTGCCCCGCTGGGGCGGGGACACCAACTTCATGCCGGTCGTCGGCCACACCAAGGTGCTGCCGCAGCTGCTCGCCGACACCCGCGCGATGCTCGCCGGCGCCTGGCCGCGGACCGCGTAGCGACGGAGCCGTGAAGAGGCCGCGCCGGCCCGGAAGCAGCCGCGCCGGCCGGCCCGCCCGCTCCGCCGCTACGCGTCGTAGAGGTCGGCCCGCATCGGGTCGACGTTCTGCACCGCGCCGCTGAGCATGGTCGCCCGGCCGGCGAACTTCTCGGTGTCGACTCCGTGGTCCGCCATGACCTGGATGGCGGCGGAGTGCACCGCGCGCAGCACGGGCGTCGCGGCGCGCAGCGCGTCGTCGGCCATGAAGCGGTGCCGCCACGGCTTGTCGGCCCAGGTGTGGCGCAGCCCGAACGGTTCGGGAAGGACGAGCTTGCCGCCGAGGAAGTCCAGCAGCGGCGGATACCAGGTCAGCGGCGCCCGCGCGGCGAGCCGTACGACCTCGTCGGCCTCGACGAGGGGCAGCGCGACCGTCTTGGTCTCCCAGAACCTGATCGACTTGGAGACTTCCTTCTCCTTGGGGTCCGGTCCGCTGGTGAACAGCGAGTGGACCGGCCCCAGGGCGTGCCCGGTGACCTCCACCCGCAGGGTGCTGGCCAGCACGGTGACCGTGACCAGCATGGTGATCACCAGTTGGCCGTCCCAGAGGGTGAACTGCACCCCGAGGTAGTGCCGGTTGCCCTTGCCGAACTGCTGCTCGTTGCAGATCCGCTGGATCTCGAAGTCCCTGACGGTGTAGCCCTCGACATCGGCGCCGGTCGGCCGCGCGACCTTCGTCGCGCCGGGCCCGACCGGGGAGATCACCCAGTGCCGTATCGAGGGGGTCGGCTTGAAGCCGCCGGTGTGCAGCGGGCCGCGCTCCAGCTCGCGCAGCTTGCCGTGGACCGCCTTGATCACGTCCCAGCTGCGGAAGCCGTGGATCTCCGTCATGCCGGCCCGTGGCACCAGCTCCTCGGCCATGGACCAGGAGCCCCAGCGGGTGCCCATGCCGAGTATCCCCTTGGGGCCCGCGTAGAAGAGCACATTGCTCTGCTGCTCCTGGGAGAGCTTGGCCAGGTTCTGCCGCAGCTGCTCGGCCCGGGTCTCGTTGGGGTTGCGCGGCACCGCCTCGGGGATCTTGGCGCCGACCCCGGCGCCCGAGACCAGCCCGGCCCAGCGGTCGCGCAGGTCCTTCGCGGTGGCCTCGCAGATCCGCCGGGCCCAGAACCAGCCGAGCACCGGGGCCAGCATCATGACCCGCAGATACTGCGACCAGAAGCCGGTCAGCGGCGGATTGACCACGAACAGCACCGCGAAGAAGCCGACCACCAGCAGGACCACCGCCCCGAGCACGCCGGCCCGGTTGCCCTCCAACTTGGCGATGGTGCGGCGCAGCTGGAACGCGCCCAGCCAGACCAGTACACCGGGGAGGAAGAGCAGCCCGCAGACCGCCATCACGACCGTGAGCTTCTTGTCGCGTTCCTGGCGGATGCGGTTGGCGGCCAGGCAGTGCTCCACCACGGTCTGCGGCTCGGCCCCGAAGGACTGGATGAGCTCGTTGCGCCCGCCGCCCAGCATCCGCACCTGGACCGCGCGCGCGAAGGCCTCACCGAGCCGGGGTTCCAGCAGGGTGGCCCAGCCCCTGCCCTTCTTGAACGTGGTCCTGGTGGCCGCCGTCATGTCCGCGTCCGCCTTGTCGGCGTCCAGCGCGACGAGTTTCGCGACCTTCTGGTCGGCCTCGTCGCGGTACGCGGCGGACGCGAGTGCCTGCGTCGCCGCGGTCTGTCCGTCCGCCCCGCTGAGCGGGACCTGTGCCCCGGGGCTGAGAAAGTCGAACTCCGAACTGGCGAACCCTGAGAGACCAGCCACTACCGCCCCCATCCCCGCACGCCGACACTGCCCACCCAGCGTATAGGTGACGGACGCGACGCGTCAGGGGCCCGGCGCATCAGGCCTGTTCACGCGCCGGGCCGCCAACCACCCGCTCCTACGGGCTCCTTGGCGCGCGGCTCACCCGCGCGCGCCCGGACGCACTACCTGGCCCCCGCCTCCTGCCGGTGCTGCTCACGCAGCTTCACCGCCAGTTGCGGCGGCATCGGTTCGTGCCGGGCGTAACCGCGGCTGTAGCGCCCGGTGCCGTGCGACAGCGACCGCAGGTCCACGGCGTAGCGCCCGATCTCGATCTCCGGCACCTCGGCCTGTACGAGGGTGCGCCCGGACCCGGCGGGCTCGGTGCCCGTGACCCGGCCGCGCCGCCCGGACAGGTCGCTCATGACGGGTCCGACGTACTCGTCCGGCACCAGCACCCGGACCACCGAGACCGGCTCCAGCAGATGGATACGGCAGTCCGCCGCCGCCTCCCGCAGGGCCAGCGCGCCGGCCGTCTGGAACGCGGCGTCCGAGGAGTCCACCGAGTGCGCCTTGCCGTCGGTGAGCGTCACCCGGATGTCCACCACGGGGAAGCCGAGCGCGACCCCCCGGGCGGCCTGGGCGCGGACGCCCTTCTCCACCGAGGGGATGAACTGCCGGGGCACCGAGCCGCCCACGACCTTGTCCACGAACTCGATGCCCGAGCCCACCGGAAGCGGCTCGACCTCGATCTCGCAGATGGCGTACTGGCCGTGGCCGCCGGACTGCTTGACGTGCCGGCCGCGCGCGGCGGTCCGTTCGCCGAACGTCTCGCGCAGCGACACCTTGTGCGGCACCCCGTCGACCTGGACCCCGTAACGGCCGCGCAGCCGCTCCAGCGCCACGTCGACATGGGCCTCGCCCAGGCACCACAGCACGACCTGCCGGGTGTCGGGGTTCTGCTCCAGCCGCATCGTCGGGTCCTCGGCGACCAGCCGGGACAGGCCGACCGACAGCTTGTCCTCGTCGGCCTTGCTGTGCGCCTGGATGGCGACCGGCAGCAGCGGGTCCGGCATCACCCAGGGCTCCATCAGCAGCGGGTCGTCCCGGGCCGACAGGGTGTCCCCGGTCTCGGCCCGGGAGAGCTTGGCGACGCAGACCAGATCGCCGGCGACGGCGTGCGGGACGCCGCGCTGCTGCTTGCCGAAGGGCGAGGACAGGGCGCCCACCCGCTCGTCGACGTCGTGGTCCTCGTGGCCCCGGTCCTGGAGGCCGTGCCCGGAGACATGGACCGTCTCGTCGGGGCGCAGCGTCCCGGAGAAGACCCGGACCAGGCTGATCCGGCCCACGTACGGGTCCGAGGAGGTCTTGACGACCTCCGCCGCCAGCGGCCCCTGCGGATCGCAGGTCAGCGTGGCCCGCGGGCCGCCCTGCGGGGTGGTGACGGGCGGCACCTGGCGCTCCAGGGGGGTGGGGAAGCCGCCGGTGATCAGCTCCAGCAGCTCCACGGTGCCGATGCCCTGCCGGCAGCCCTCGGCGGCCGGCGCGGCGGCGATCACCGGGTGGAACGAGCCGCGTGCCACGGCCCGTTCCAGGTCCTGGACCAGGGTCTTGAGGTCCAGTTCCTCGCCGCCGAGGTAGCGCTCCATCAGGGTCTCGTCCTCGCTCTCGGCGATGATCCCCTCGATGAGACGGTTGCGTGCCTCGGCGATCTGCGGCATCCGGCCGGGCTCCGGGTCGCGCTCGGTGCGCTCGCCGGAGGAGTAGTCGAAGACCCGCTGGGTCAGCAGCCCGGTCAGCCCGGTGACCGGAGCGTGGCCGTCCGCGCCCTCCTCGCCGTGCAGCGGCAGGTAGAGCGGCAGCACGGAGTCGGGGGAGTCGCCGCCGAGGACCTCGCGGCAGGTGCGGGTCATGTCGTCGAAGTCGGCGCGGGCCGACTCCAGGTGGGTGACGACCACGGCGCGCGGCATACCGACCGACGCGCACTCGTCCCACACCATGCGGGTGGCCCCGGACAGCGTCTCGCGGCCCTCGGCCGCCGAGACGACGAAGAGGGCCGCGTCCGCTGCCCGCAGACCGGCCCTCAGTTCCCCGACGAAGTCGGCGTATCCCGGAGTGTCCAGGAGATTTACCTTGATACCACCCCATTCCACGGGTACGAGCGAGAGCTGTACCGATCGCTGCTGGCGGTGCTCGATCTCGTCGTGGTCGGAGACCGTGGTCCCCTCGGGCACATGCCCGGCCCGGTTCACCGCCCCGGTGGCCAGGGCCAGTGCCTCGACCAGTGTGGTCTTCCCCGAACCGCTGTGGCCGACCAGCACCACGTTCCTGATCTCGTCCGGCCGGTCGGCCGAACGGGCCCGGCCGGCCGCAGGCGCCCTTCCGGCGGCTCCTGGATGTGTCTGGTTCCTGTCGCCCATGTGTGCCTCGCCTCCCGGTCGTGCACGCATCACTTCGGGTGCGTGCGCACGGCACTTCTCGGGACGCCACGGGAGACCGCTCCGGCAGCCTCGTCGACGCCCGCGGTAATTCGACCTTCCCACGCCCTTCACGGTGCGTCCATACGTCGTACGGCGGCCGGACGGTCGGGAGCCTCACGCATCCGGGGGAGCGGGGCTGGCTACGATGGGCCAGCCGGTGGCCGACGGGGCCGCACGGCACCCACCGACCTCCGGGAAGGCCATGCTGAACAAGTACGCGCGTGCATTCTTCACGCGTGTTCTCACGCCGTTCGCCGCTTTTCTGCTGCGGATGGGGGTGAGCCCCGACGCGGTGACCCTGATCGGCACCGGTGGCGTGATCGCGGGCGCGCTGGCCTTCTACCCCAGGGGAGAGTTCTTCTGGGGCACCGTGGTGATCACCCTCTTTGTCTTCTCCGACCTGGTGGACGGCAACATGGCCCGCCAGGCCGGGCTCTCCAGCCGCTGGGGCGCCTTCCTCGACTCCACCCTCGACCGGGTCGCCGACGCGGCGATCTTCGGCGGTCTGGCGCTGTGGTACGCGGGCGGCGGCAACGACCTCGTCCTGTGCGCGGTGACGATCTTCTGCCTCGCAAGCGGCCAGGTCGTGTCCTACACCAAGGCGCGCGGCGAGAGCATCGGGCTGCCGGTCCGGGTCAACGGGCTGGTCGAACGCGCCGAGCGGCTGGTGATCTCCCTGGTGGCCTGCGGCCTGTCCGGCCTGCACGCGTTCGGCGTCCCCGGCATCCAGTACCTGCTGCCGGTCGCCCTGTGGATCGTCGCCGTCGGCAGCCTGGTGACGCTCGCCCAGCGCGTCGTCACCGTACGCCGCGAGGCGTTCGAGGCCGACGAGGCCGCCGCCCGGGACCGGGAAGGGAGCGGGGCCGCGTGAGGGAACGCCTGACCGACGGGCTCTACGGAGCCGGCTGGGGCGCGGTCAAACGCCTCCCGGAGCCGGTGGCCGTGCGGCTCGGCAAGGAGATCGCCGACCTCGCCTGGCGCCGCCGCGGCAAGGGCGTGGCACGGCTGGAGTCCAACCTGCGCAAGGTGGTCCCGGACGCGGACGAGGCGCGCCTGCGCGAGCTGTCCCGGGCCGGGATGCGCTCCTACCTGCGCTACTGGATGGAGTCCTTCCGGCTGCCGGCCTGGAGCGCCGACCGCATCCGTGACGGCTTCGACCTCGAGGGCGCCCACCACCTCGACGACGCCCTGGCCACCGGCCGCGGTGTGGTCGCGGCCCTCCCGCACATGGCCAACTGGGACCTCGCCGGCGCCTGGGTCACCACCCGGCTGGGAGTTCGCCTCACCACTGTCGCCGAGCGGCTGAAGCCGGAGACGCTGTACGACCGCTTCGTCGCCTACCGCGAGGGCCTGGGCATGGAGGTCCTGCCGCACAACGGCGGCGCGGCCTTCGGCACGCTGGCCCGGCGGCTGCGGGCCGGCGGCCTGGTCTGCCTGGTCGCCGACCGCGACCTGTCCGCCTCGGGCGTGGAGGTCGACTTCTTCGGCGACCGCACCCGGATGCCGGCCGGCCCGGCGCTGCTGGCCCAGCAGACCGGCGCGCTGCTGCTGCCGGTCACCCTCTGGTACGACGACTCACCCGTCATGCGCGGACGCGTCCACCCGGCCGTCGAGGTGCCGCAGGAGGGCTCCCGTGCCGAGCGGACCTCCGTCATGACCCAGGCCGTCGCCGACGTCTTCGCCGCCGGCATCGCCGAGCACCCCGAGGACTGGCACATGCTCCAGCGGCTCTGGCTCGCCGATCTGGACCCCGAACATTCCGGAACGGAGAAGTCTTGAGGATCGGGATCGTCTGCCCGTACGCGTGGGACGTCCCCGGCGGCGTCCAGTTCCACATCCGCGACCTCGCCGATCACCTGATCACGCTGGGCCACGAGGTGTCGGTGCTCGCCCCGGCCGACGACGACACCCCGCTGCCGCCCTACGCGGTCTCCGCCGGCCGCGCCGTCCCGGTGCCGTACAACGGCTCCGTCGCCCGGCTCAACTTCGGGTTCCTGTCCGCCGCCCGGGTCCGCCGCTGGCTGCACGACGGCGCCTTCGACGTCATCCACATCCACGAGCCGATGTCGCCCTCCCTCGGCCTGCTGGCCTGCTGGGCGGCGCAGGGCCCCATCGTGGCGACCTTCCACACCTCCAACCCGCGCTCGCGCGCCATGATCGCCGCGTATCCGATCCTCCAGCCCGCCCTGGAGAAGATCAGCGCGCGGATCGCGGTGAGCGAGTACGCCCGGCGGACCCTGGTCGAGCACCTCGGCGGCGACGCCGTCGTCATCCCCAACGGCGTCGACGTGGGTTTCTTCGCCGACGCCGAACCCGATCCGCGGTGGCAGGGCGGGACCATCGGCTTCATAGGGCGCATCGACGAGCCCCGCAAGGGACTGCCCACCCTGATGCGCGCCCTTCCGAGGATCTTCGCCGAGCGCCCCGGCACCCGGCTCCTGGTGGCCGGCCGCGGTGACGAGAAGGAGGCCGTCGAGGACCTGCCCGCCGAGCTGCGCGAGCGCGTCGAGTTCCTCGGCATGGTCAGCGACGAGGAGAAGGCGCGCCTGCTGCGCAGCGTCGACCTGTACGTCGCCCCCAACACCGGCGGCGAGTCCTTCGGCATCATCCTCGTCGAGGCCATGTCGGCCGGCGCCCCCGTCCTGGCGAGCGACCTCGACGCCTTCCGGCAGGTCCTGGACGGCGGCGCGGCCGGTGAGCTGTTCCCCGTCGAGGACGCCGACGCCCTGGCCACGGCGGCCGTACGGCTGCTGGGCGACCCGGCGCGGCTGGCCGAACTGCGCAAGCTCGGCAGCCGCCATGTGCAGCGCTTCGACTGGTCGACGGTGGGCGCGGACATCCTCGCGGTGTACGAGACGGTGACGGCCGGCGCCGCGCATGTCGCCGAGGACGAGCGCGTCAGCCTGCGTGCGCGTTTCGGGCTCGCCCGGGACTGACGGGACCCCGCAGCTCGGCCGTGAGGGCGTTCAGCGCGGCGGCGGCCCGGCGGGACTCCAGGCCGGGCAGCAGGCCGGCCGCCGCCGTGTGCAGGGCCAGCGCCGCCTCCCGGTCGCCCATGCGCAGGCGGGCGGTGGCCGCCCGTACGGTGCGCAGGGCGCGGTCGCGCACCCGGGCCGGGTCCTGCGCGGCCAGGGCGTCCTCCAGGAGCGCAGCGGCCTCGTGGTGCCGGCCCAGGGCGAGCAGCGCGGTGCCGGCCAGGGCGTTCAGCGCGGCGGCGTCGAACCGGCCGGGGTCCGGGCCGTCGCCACGGCCGTCGTTCCCGGCACCGGCGAGCAGGTCACGGGCCCGGTCCAGGGCGTGCCGGCAGGCCACCTCGTCGCCCTCCCCGGCCAGGGCCCGGGCCCGGTGCCCGGCCAGCATCGCCAGGGTGCGGCGGCCGGCCGTGCCGGTGGCCGCGCCGGTGGCCGCTTCGGCGGCGGTGTCGGCGGCGTCCAGGACCGCCAGGGCGTCGGCCGGGCGGCCGGCCAGCACCGCCTGCCGGCTCAGCGCGGCCCACACACCGGCGGCCGCCGGCAGGTCCCGCGCGCTGTGCGCGAGCCGCAGGGCGGTGAGGAAGTACCGGTGCGCGACGCCGTGCAGGTCGCTGTCGGCCGCCGCGCGGCCGCCCAGGAGCGCCAGGTCGGCGGCGGTCCGGAAGAGCCTCACGTCGAGCGCCGGGCCGTGCGGGCCCCGGGCCAGCAGACCGGCGACCACCGCCAGGTCGGCGGCGACCCGGCCGCGTACCGCCCCGCCGCCCAGCCGCTGTTCCAGCCCGCGCAGGCCCGTAACGCCCGACTCCAGCCACGCCACCGTCTCCTCGCCGATCACCGGACCGGCCGGCCCCCCGCCGTGGGGCACCGCGCGGTCCGGTGCGCGGTCCGGTGCGCGGGGCCCGGGGACGGACGGCATGGCGGCGCGCCACTGCGCCACCGCCTCGCGCAGCGCGGCGCCGTCGGCCACCGGTCCGTCCCAGTCGTCCCGGGTGCCCTCGTCGAGCAGCGTGCGCAGCGCGGCCAGGCTCCCGTCGGGGGTCCAGGGCAGGTCGCCGGGGACCCCGTCGTGCGCGGGTAACCAGGCGGGCCAGTGGCGCAGGTCCAGCTCGCGTTCGGGTACCCCCAGGGCGCGGGCGAGGGCCCGCTGGCTGTCGCGTTCGGGCACCACGCCCCAGTGCTCCCAGCGCCAGATCTTCTCCCGGCGGGCCGCCATCGGCACGCCCAGGGCCCGCGCGTGGTCGGCGACGAGCCGGGCGAGGTCCTGGTAGCTCCAGCCACGACTGTGCCGCAGATGGGTCAGCGGGTGCGTCGAGGTCTGCGGGGGCTTGTGCGGCACAGGTACCTGATATCAGCCGTCCGCGCGGCGGCGCAGGAGGTCACCTCGATCCTTGCGGTTTCGTGATCACTGGTGTAAATGGGCCGTGGACGGACCCCGTGGCGGCCGGACGCCTGTGCGAGACAACACCGAGACAACAGGTCCGCTCTTGAGGCGGAGTGGTGACTACCGGTTTGCTGTGCGTGATCGAATCGGTCGCCGGCTTCGCCCGCGACCTCCCGTGACCCGTTTCCGATTCACTGACGGCCTCTGCCGCGGGGCCGGACCTGACGTGTGCGCCGTGGAGGCTTTCCCAGCATGTCCCCCCCTCCACCGCCCTTCGGTCTCGGCCGTTCGCGGGACAAGGTCACCTTCGATCCGGCACTCGACGACGCCCCGCTGATCGCCGCCCGGACCGCGCTGTCGCAGGGACGCTGGACCGACCTGCGGGCCCTGCTGGCCGAGACCGGTGAGAACTGGGACCGGCGCGGTCACCGGCTCGTCGTCCTCGGCGAGGCGCCCTCCACCGTCGCCTGGGCCGAGGACTGGCTGCTGGCCGAGCCGGACAGTGCCGATGCCGCCGCGCTGCTGGCGTGCGCCACCGTCTTCCGGGCCGCCGAGGGGCGCGTCGACCCCGACCGCGCCCGCGAACTGTGCCTGGCCGCCGCCGACATGACGCCCGCCGACCCCACGCCCTGGCTCGGCCTGCTCGTCCTGGCCCGGCACACCGGTACCGAGGACGAGCAGGACCGCGCCTTCGACCAGGTCCGCGGCCGGCACCGCACCCACCACCACGCGCACCACCTCATGACCGCCTGCCTCGCCGAACGCCGCAGGACCGACGTCGACGGCCCGTACCACGAGGTCTACGAGTTCACCGACTGGGCCGCCAAGGAGGCCCCGGCCGGCTCCCCCCTGGCCGTGCTGCCCCTGGTGGCGCACACCGAGCGCCACCGGGTCCTCGCCAGGGCCGGCAGCGAGCCCGACGAGCCGGCGCGCTCGCCCCACTGGAACGGCTGGCGGGCCCGCAAGAGCCTGGCGCTGGCCTTCGACTGGTGGCTCGAATGGGACGGCCGTGACCACCCGCGCCTCTGCCTGGACCTGAACTACCTCGTCCACGCCCAGGTCGTCCTGGGCCGGATGGCCGAGGCCGCCGCCCTGTTCAACCGGATCGGCCCGTACGCGACCCGCAAGCCCTGGTCCTACCCCGACCGGGATCCGGCCAAGGCGTTCCGCGCCGCGCGCGACCTGGCGCTCGACCCCGGCTCGTCGTACCAGCACGCCTGAGATGTCACGCCCCCCACACGCACGCCCCCCACGCCCCACACACGTCCGAAGTACCCACCGCACCCCCGACGGAAGGACCGGCCAGCCATGCTGACGGGCAGCAACACCGACATCAACACGTTCAAGGGCGGAGAGAGAGCCCTGCGGGCAGACCGGATCGGTCTGCCCGGCCTTCTGTTCTCGGTGGTCGCGGCGAGCGCCCCGCTGATGGTGGTGGCCGGTGTCATGCCGACCACGTACGGCGTCATGGGCATCGTCGGGCAGCCGCTGCTCTTCGTGATCCTCGGGGCCGTCCTGACCCTGTTCACGGTCGGCTACGCCGAGATGAGCCGGCACGTCCACAACGCCGGCGCGTTCTACGCGTACATAGCCCGCGGTCTCGGCGGCACCGCGGGGGCGGCCGCCTCGGTGGTGGCGCTGGTGGCCTACAGCGCCATGCAGTTCGCCGTCTTCGGCCTCTTCGGCTTCGAGATCTCCACCCAACTGCAGGCGCACTTCCAGATCGACGTCGCCTGGTGGATCCCCGCCGTGGTGGGCATCGTCGGCATCGGCCTGCTGGGCTGGCTCAAGATCGACCTCAACGCCAAGGTGCTCGGCGTCCTGCTGCTGATCGAGATCGCCATCGTGGTGGTCTTCGACATCGCCGCCGTCTCCGACCCCGCCAAGGCGGGCGTGTCGTTCCACGCCTTCGACCCCGGCACGCTGTCCGGGGCCGGCCTCGGCACCGCGCTGTGCTTCTGCATCGCCAGCTTCGTCGGGTTCGAGCAGTCCCCGGTCTACGCCGAGGAGACCAGCCGCCCGCACCTGATCGTCGCCCGGGTGACCTTCCTCGCGGTCGGTTTCACCGCCCTGTTCTTCGCCATCGGCGCATGGGCGCTGAGCGTCGCCGCCGGCCCCGACCAGGTCGTCGCGCTCTCCCAGAAGCAGGGCACCAACCTGCTGTTCGTCCTCGCCCAGGACCGGCTCGGCGCCGGCTTCGCCGATGTGCTGCACGTCTTCTACATCACCGGCATGTTCGCCTGCCTGCTGAGCTTCCACAACGTCGTCGCGCGCTACGCCTTCGCCATGGGCCGCGAGCGCCTGCTGCCGAGCGCCTTCGGCCGCACCAACCCCAACACCGGTGCCCCCGCCTACGGTTCGCTGCTCCAGACGGTGGTCTCGCTGGCCGTGGTGGCGCTCTTCGCCGTCACCGACGACAAGCCGGCCGGCGACCCGACCGCGCCCGTGCTGCGGCTGTTCACCTGGAGCGGCCAGGTCGGCGCGCTGGGCATCATCGTGCTGCTGGCCACCGCCTCCGCCGCCGTCATCGCCTTCTTCGTACGCCGCGGCGCGGCCCGCGCCCAGGCACCGCGGATCGTCTGCTCAGCGCTGGCCGCGGTGGCGCTCCTGGTCATCATGGTGATCACGGTCCGGGACTTCGACATCCTGCTGGGCTCCTCCCCGGACTCGCCGCTGGCCTGGATCCTGCCCGGCGTCGTCGGTGTCACGGTCGTCCTGGGCGTGGGCTACGGGCTGTTCCTGCGGGTCGCGCACCCCGAGGTGCACGCCGCGATCGGCATGGGCAACGAGGCGTTCCGTATCGAGCGGGCCCGCGAGACCGGCGGGACCGACCAGCCCTCCGAGTGACGCCGCGACCTGACCCGCCCGCGCACCGGGTACCAGCCCCGCACCAGGGAGAGCCCACCATGAGTTGCTGCCATCCGGAACAACCGGCCGCGGCCGCCGCCCCGCACCCGCTCGACCCACTGTCCGCCGCCGAGATCGACGCGGTCCGCACAGTCCTCGAAGCCGAGGGCCGGGTCACCGGGACCACCCGCTTCCCGCTCGTGCTGCTCGACGAGCCGGACCGGCACACCGTCGCCTCCCACCGCGACGGCGACCCGGTGGTCCGCCGGGTCCGCGTCACCCTGCTCGACTCCGTCACCGGCGAGGCCGCCGAGGCCGTCGTGGACCTCACCGCCGGTGTGGTCGCCTCGTACCGGCTGATCGACACCGACACCGAGGGCCAGCCCCCCGTCACCTTCGAGGAGTGGGAGGTCGTCGAGCGGATCGTCAAGGCCGACCCGGGCTGGCGCAAGGCCATGGCCGACCGGGGCGTCACCGACCTGGACCTCGCCATCGCCGCCCCCCTCGGCGCCGGCCCGCTGCGCCTGGCCGACCGCCCGGGCCGCCGTCTGATGCGCTCGCTGACCTGGCTGCGCTGCGACGCCTCCGACAACCCCTTCGCGCACCCGGTGGCCGGTCTGGTGGCCGACGTCGACGTCGTGGAACGCCGCGTCGTACGCCTCATCGACACCGGCGCGGTGCCGGTACCGGCCGAATGCGGCCGCTACGAGGCCGAGTTCAACGGGCCGCCCCGCACCGACCTCAAGCCCCTGGAGATCAGCCAGCCGCAGGGCCCGTCCTTCCGGCTCACCGGAAACCGGCTCAGCTGGCTCAACTGGGCCCTGCGGATCGACTTCAACGGCCGCGAGGGCCTGGTCCTGCACGAGATCAGCCACCGCGACGGCGACCGCGAGCGCCCGGTGCTGCACCGCGCCTCCCTCGGCGAGATGGCCGTCAGCTACGCCGACGCGGGCGAGGACCGCAACTGGGTGGCCTTCCTGGACGCCGGGGAGTACTCCCTGGGCCGCAACGCCAACGCGCTCAAGCTGGGCTGCGACTGCCTCGGGGAGATCCGCTACCTCGACGCCGTGCTCTGCGACGACCTCGGCCGGCCGGAGACCCTGCCCAACGCCGTCTGCATCCACGAGGAGGACTTCGGCCTGCTCTGGAAGCACACCAACCAGTTCGACGACATGGCCGCCGAGAGCCGCCGCTCCCGCCGCCTGGTGGTCTCCTACATCGCCACCGTCGGCAACTACGACTACGGCTTCTACTGGTACTTCTACCAGGACGGCACCATCGGCTTCGAGGCCAAGTCCACCGGCCTGGTGCAGACCTCCGCCGTCCCGGCCGGCGAGGGCTCGCCCTACGGCACCGAGGTGGCCCCCGGGCTGCTCGCGCCGTACCACCAGCACCTGTTCTGCGTGCGGCTGGACGTCGCGGTGGACGGCCTGGCCAACACCGTCGAGGAGATCGACGTCGTCCCGGTGCCGCCCGGCCCGGACAACCCCAACGGCAACGCCTTCACCGTACGGGCCACCCCGATCACCGACAGCGCCGACGGGGGCCGCCTCGCCGACCCCTCCACCGGGCGCCGCTGGCGGATCACCAACCCCGGCTCGCTCAACCGGATGGGCACGCCCGTGGCGTACACCCTGGTGCCGAACCCCGGACCGGTGGTGCTGGCCCAGCCCGGCTCGGCGGTCGCCCGGCGCATCGCCTACGGCACCAAGCATGTCTGGGTGACCCGGCACCGCCCCGAGCGTCGCTATCCGGCGGGCGACTACCCCAACCAGCACAAGGGCGGCGCGGGCCTGCCGGAGTGGACGGCCGGCGGCGAGTCGCTGGAGAACACCGAGCTGACCGTCTGGCACACCTTCGGCCCCACCCATGTGCCCAGGCTGGAGGAGTGGCCCGTGATGCCGGTGGACCACAGCGGCTTCGTGCTCAAGCCGACCGGGTTCTTCGACCGCAACCCGGCCCTGGATCTGCCCAGGGAGGCGAGCGGCGAAGGCCACCGCGCGAGTTGAGCGGCCGGCGCACGCCGGTAGCCTTGCCGCCCGTGACCACCACCATCATCTGGGTCGCGGTAGCGATCATCGCCGTCGGCCTGTACCTGAGCTGGACGGCGGGCCGCCTGGACCGCCTCCACGCCCGTATCGACGCGGCCCGTGCCGCGCTGGACGCCCAGCTCCTGCGCCGCGCCTCCGTGGCGCAGGAGCTGGCGACCGCCGGGGTGCTCGACCCGGCGGCCAGCATCGTGCTGTACGAGGCCGCGCACGCCGCCCGCCAGGCGCAGGACGACCAGCGCGAGGTGGCCGAGAGCGAGCTCAGCCAGGCCCTGCGCGCGGTGTTCGCCGAGCCGGACGCCCTGCGGGCGGTACGGGAGGCCCCGGGCGGCGAGGACGCGACGAGGGAGCTGACGCAGGCCGTCCGCCGCGTCCCCATGGCGCGCCGCTTCCACAACGACTCCGTACGGGCCGCCCACGCGCTGCGCAAGCACCGCAAGGTGCGCTGGTTCCGGCTGGCCGGGCACGCGCCCCAGCCGATGACCTTCGAGACGGACGACGAGCCGCCGGCCCTGCTCGCAGGCCACTGACGACGGATTGGCCCTTTTCCGGTCCACTTCACCGGGGCGAGGATGCGAGTGCGGTGCATCAGCAGCGCGGCTTCGGCCCCCGACTCCCCGTGAGGTTTCCGTGTCCACGTCCCCCAGCAGCAGCCAGACCCCCGAGACAGGCACGGCACGCGTCAAGCGCGGCATGGCCGAGCAGCTGAAGGGCGGCGTGATCATGGACGTCGTCAACGCCGAGCAGGCGAAGATCGCCGAGGACGCGGGCGCCGTCGCGGTCATGGCCCTGGAGCGGGTTCCCGCCGACATCCGCAAGGACGGCGGGGTGGCGCGGATGTCCGACCCGAACATGATCGAGGAGATCATCGACGCGGTCTCCATCCCGGTCATGGCCAAGTCGCGCATCGGCCACTTCGTCGAGGCCCAGATCCTGCAGTCGCTCGGCGTGGACTACATCGACGAGTCCGAGGTCCTCACCCCGGCCGACGAGGTCAACCACAGCGACAAGTTCGCGTTCACCACCCCCTTCGTCTGCGGCGCCACCAACCTGGGCGAGGCCCTGCGCAGGATCGCCGAGGGTGCCGCCCTGATCCGCTCCAAGGGCGAGGCCGGCACCGGCAATGTCGTCGAGGCGGTCCGCCACCTGCGCCAGATCAAGAACGAGATCGCCCGCCTGCGCGGCTACGACAACAACGAGCTGTACGCCGCCGCCAAGGACCTGCGCGCCCCGTACGAGCTCGTCCGCGAGGTCGCCGAGCTCGGCAAGCTCCCCGTCGTGCTGTTCTCCGCCGGCGGTGTGGCCACCCCCGCCGACGCCGCGCTGATGCGCCAGCTCGGCGCCGAGGGCGTCTTCGTCGGCTCCGGCATCTTCAAGTCCGGCGACCCGGCCAAGCGTGCCGCCGCCATCGTCAAGGCCACCACGTTCTACGACGACCCGAAGATCATCGCGGACGCGTCCCGCAACCTCGGCGAGGCCATGGTCGGCATCAACTGCGACACCCTGCCCGAGGCCGAGCGGTACGCGAACCGGGGCTGGTAATGGCGACGTCCGACCCCCTGATCGGCGTCCTCGCCCTTCAGGGCGACGTACGCGAGCACCTCGCCGCGCTGGAGGCATCCGGCGCGGCGGCCCGCCCGGTACGCCGCCCCGAGGAGCTCGCCGAGGTCGACGGCCTGGTCGTGCCCGGCGGCGAGTCCACCACCATGTCCAAGCTGGCGATCCTCTTCGGGATGCTGGAGCCGCTGCGCGAGCGGGTCCGCGCCGGCATGCCGGCCTACGGCTCGTGCGCCGGCATGATCATGCTCGCCGACAAGATCCTGGGCGGCCGTGACGACCAGGAGACCATCGGCGGCATCGACATGATCGTGCGCCGTAACGCCTTCGGACGGCAGAACGAGTCCTTCGAGGCCGCCGTCGACATCGCGGGCGTGCGCGGCGGCCCGGTCGAGGGCGTCTTCATCCGCGCGCCCTGGGTGGAGTCCACCGGCAGCGAGGTCGAGACCCTGGCCCGGCTGGGCGACGGCACGGTCGTCGCCGTACGCCAGGGCAACCTGCTGGCGACCTCCTTCCACCCCGAGCTGACGGGCGACCACCGGGTGCACCGGTTCTTCACCGACATGGTGCGCGTCACACGCTGAGGCGATCCCGGTAGGATCGCAACCGTTCGTTCAGCATTTGGTGACGTGAAGGAGACAGGCGGATGTCCGGCCACTCTAAATGGGCTACGACGAAGCACAAGAAGGCCGTGATCGATGCCAAGCGCGGCAAGCTCTTCGCGAAGCTGATCAAGAACATCGAGGTCGCGGCCCGGGCCGGCGGTGCCGACCCGGCCGGTAACCCGACCCTCTTCGACGCCATCCAGAAGGCCAAGAAGAGCTCGGTGCCCAACAAGAACATCGACAGCGCGGTCAAGCGCGGCGCGGGTCTGGAGGCCGGCGGCGCCGACTACCAGACGATCATGTACGAGGGCTACGGTCCCAACGGTGTCGCGGTGCTCATCGAGTGCCTCACCGACAACCGCAACCGTGCCGCCTCCGACGTCCGTGTCGCCATGACCCGCAACGGCGGCTCGATGGCCGACCCGGGCTCGGTGTCGTACCTGTTCAACCGCAAGGGCGTCATCATCGTCCCCAAGGGCGAGGGTGAGCTGTCCGAGGACGACGTCCTGGGCGCGGTGCTGGACGCGGGCGCCGAGGAGGTCAACGACCTCGGTGAGTCCTACGAGGTGATCAGCGAGGCCACCGACATGGTCCCGGTGCGCACCGCCTTGCAGGAGGCCGGTATCGACTACGACTCGGCCGACGCCAACTTCGTGCCCACCATGCAGGTGGAGCTCGACGAGGAGGGCGCGCGCAAGATCTTCAGGCTGATCGACGCGCTGGAGGACAGCGACGACGTGCAGAACGTCTTCGCCAACTTCGACGTCTCCGACGAGGTCATGGAGAAGGTCGACGCGTAGCACGCCGAAGGCGCCGACGCCGGACACGGCACGGGCAGCGGGCCGGGTGGACAATCCACCCGGCCCGCTGTCGCCTTCGCGGCCGGGCGGGCCCCGAAGGGGCGTGGGGAACCGCGCGCCCGGCCCGCCACGGCCTGTGGGTCGGGCGCTCTGTCAGTGACACCCGATAACCTGCGGGGACACAGACATTCGAAGACCGGAAGGGGGGGACCGTGCTGGTGCTCGGCGTTGACCCGGGGCTGACCCGGTGCGGGATCGGGGTCGTCGACGGGGCCCCCGGAAAACCCCTGCGGATGGCGGGAGTCGGCGTCATCCGCACCCCCGCGGTGGACGAGATCGGGCGCCGGCTGGTCCTCATCGAGCAGGGCATGGAGGCCTGGCTCGACGAGTACCGGCCCGAAGCCGTCGCCGTGGAGCGGGTGTTCAGCCAGCACAACGTCCGCACCGTCATGGGCACCGCCCAGGCCAGCGCCGTGGCGATGCTCTGCGCGTCGCGCCGCGGCCTCCCGGTCCATCTGCACACCCCCAGCGAGGTCAAGGCCGCCGTCACCGGCAGCGGCCGCGCCGACAAGGCCCAGGTCGGCGCGATGGTGACCCGGCTGCTGCGGCTCGACGCACCCCCGAAACCGGCCGACGCGGCGGACGCCCTGGCCCTGGCCATCTGCCACATCTGGCGCGGCACCGCCACCAACCGCCTGCAGCAGGCCATAGCCCAGAACGCCCTGAAGGGGAGCGGCGAACCGCGCGGCCGGCCGCACACCAACCCGCACGTACAAGACCGCCCCCGCAGAGGATCCGCATGATCGCCTTCGTCAGCGGCCCCGTCGCCGCCCTCGCCCCCGACACCGCCGTCATCGAGGTCGGCGGTATCGGCATGGCCGTCCAGTGCGCGCCCAACACCCTGGCCGCGCTGCGCGTCGGCGAGCCCGCGAAGCTCGCCACGTCCCTGGTCGTACGGGAGGACTCCCTCACCCTCTACGGCTTCGCGGACGACGACGAACGGCAGGTGTTCGAGCTGCTCCAGACCGCCAGCGGGGTCGGCCCGAGGCTCGCCCAGGCGATGCTCGCCGTGCACAGCCCCGACGGCCTGCGCACCGCCGTCGCCACGGGGGACGAGAAGGCCCTGATCGCGGTGCCCGGCATCGGCAAGAAGGGCGCCCAGAAGCTGCTGATCGAGCTCAAGGACCGGCTCGGCGCCCCGGTCGGCCCCGCCGCGGCCCGCCCGGCCGCCGTCCGGGGGCCCGCCTCCTGGCAGGAGCAGCTGCACGCGGCCCTCATCGGCCTGGGCTACCAGCCACGCGAGGCCGAGGACGCGGTGGCCGCCGTCACCCCGCAGGCAGAGGCGGCCGCCGAGCCCAACGTCGGCGCCCTGCTCCGCGCCGCCCTGCAGACCCTGAACCGCGCCCGCTGACCCGCTGACGTAAGGCAAGACCACAGTGAACTGGGACGACACCGACCGCATCGTGGCCGCCGGCGCCGACGGCGAGGACCAGGCCGTCGAGGCCGCCCTGCGGCCGAAGGACCTGGGCGAGTTCATCGGCCAGGAGCGGGTCCGGGAGCAGCTCGACCTGGTCCTGAAGGCCGCCCGGGCGCGCGGGGCGACCGCCGACCACGTGCTGCTGTCCGGTGCGCCCGGGCTCGGCAAGACCACCCTCTCCATGATCATCGCGGCCGAGATGGGCGCCCCCATCCGGATCACCTCGGGGCCGGCCATCCAGCACGCCGGCGACCTCGCCGCGATCCTGTCCTCCCTGGCCGAGGGCGAGGTGCTCTTCCTCGACGAGATCCACCGCATGTCCCGGCCCGCCGAGGAGATGCTCTACATGGCCATGGAGGACTTCCGGGTCGACGTCATCGTCGGCAAGGGCCCCGGCGCCACGGCCATCCCCCTCGAACTCCCGCCGTTCACCCTGGTCGGCGCCACCACCCGGGCCGGACTGCTGCCGCCGCCGCTGCGCGACCGCTTCGGCTTCACCGGCCACATGGAGTTCTACGCCCCCGCCGAGCTGGAACGGGTCATCCACCGCTCCGCCCGCCTGCTCGACGTCGTCATCGAGACCGACGGCGCCGCCGAGATCGCCGGCCGCTCCCGCGGCACCCCGCGGATCGCCAACCGGCTGCTGCGCCGCGTGCGGGACTACGCCCAGGTCAAGGCCGACGGCCTGATCACCCGCGAGATCGCCCGCCAGGCCCTGGAGGTCTACGAGGTGGACGGCCGCGGCCTGGACCGGCTGGACCGCGCCGTGCTGCGCGCCCTGCTCACCCTCTTCGGCGGGGGACCGGTGGGGCTGTCGACACTGGCGGTGGCAGTGGGGGAGGAGCGCGAGACGGTGGAGGAGGTGGCTGAGCCGTTCCTGGTGCGGGAGGGACTGCTCGCCCGCACTCCCCGTGGCCGGGTCGCCACTCCCGCGGCCTGGGCGCACCTGGGCCTGGTACCCCAAGGACCCCATCAGCAGGGCGGAGGACCCGGGCAACAGGGACTGTTCGGCCCTTGACGGCGGGGAGACTCGCCGCCGCCGGAACGACAGTGCCATGCTGGGCGTTGTTCCAGCGGCGAGCCAGCGCTTAGACTCCGCCGACGCCCTTCCTACCGGAGCGGCGCCCACATCCCCGTAAACCAGGCCGGTTCACCCGCGGCCGCGTGAAGGATCGTCCAGACCGTGAGTATTCAGTTTCTGTTCCTGATCGTCGTCATGTTCGGCGCCATGTTCCTCATGACGCGGTCGGCGAAGAACAAGCAGCGCCAGGCCTCCGATATGCGCAACAAGATGGAGCCGGGCACCGGAGTCCGCACGATCGGCGGTATGTACGCCATCGTGAAGGAGGTCCACGACGACACGGTCCTCCTGGAGCTCGCCGACGGTGTCCACGCGCACTTCGCCAAGAACGCCATCGGCGCGGTCCTGGACGAGGCGGAGTACGACCGCGTCGTGCACGGCATCGACCCGGCCGAGGACGAGACCGACACGGACGCCGACACGGACGCCGACACCGACACCGACACCGACACCGATGCCGGGGCCGTGGAGAGCGACGACGAGACCGTGGCGGCCGGGACCGACGCCGAGGACCGTATCGACCTCAGCAAGTCCGCGGACGCGGGCGACGAGCAGCCGAAGGACGGGCCGAAGACGGACGGTACCGACACCAAGTAACGCGCCTCACCGCGCGGGTTTCGGTACGTCCGTACGACACTTCGTTGCCGCCCCGCCGTGCGCGCAGGCTGCGGGAGCGGTTGGACAGGGAGAATCGAGAAGGTGGCAGCACCCAAGAAGGGCCGCAGGTCCTCGGGGAGTCAGGGGTACCCCGGGCGGGCTCTGGCAGCGATCCTGCTGGCCATGGTGGCGCTCACCGGGGGGATGTTCCTCTCCGGACACACCACCCCGCGGCTGGGTATCGACCTCGCCGGTGGTACGAGCATCACGCTGACGGCCAAGAGCGACCAGCCCAACGCGATCAACAAGACCAATATGACCACCGCCAAGGCGATCATCGACCGGCGGGTCAACGGTCTTGGTGTCTCGGAAGCCGAAACCCAGATCCAGGGCGACCGGAACATCATCGTCAACATCCCCAAGGGCACCAACGCGGACCAGGCGGAGAAGCAGGTCGGTACCACCGCCCAGCTCTACTTCCGGCCCGTGCTCGCGATGACGGCCAATGTCCCGGCCTCCGCCTCGGCGTCACCCTCCGCCGGCGCGTCGGGTTCGGCGTCGCCGTCGGCCTCCGCCTCCACGTCGGCCAAGGCCACCTCGTCGGCATCGGCTTCGGCCTCCGCCTCGGCGAGCGCCACCAAGCAGGGCCGCGCCGTCACCGACGGCCTCAAGGCGGACTCCTCGTCGGCCAGCCCCTCGGCGTCCGCCTCCCCGGCTGCCGCCGCTGCCGCGTCCGCCTCGCCGAGCGCGAGCGCCTCCGCGAGCGCCGGCGCGCTGGACACGACGGTCCCTGACGACCTGGCCGCCAAGTTCACCGCGCTGGACTGCGCCAACCGCAAGACGCGGGCGAACCTCAACCTGAACGCCAAGCCCACCGACAAGATCGTCGCGTGCAGCCAGGACGGCACCGAGAAGTACATCCTCGGCGTCTCCGCGGTCGACGGGAAGAACGTCAAGAAGGCCAGCTCCGGCTACGACACCCAGCAGGGCCAGGGCTGGATCGTCACCCTGTCCTTCGACAGCACCGGCTCCAAGGCCTTCTCCAAGATCACCTCCCAGCTGTCCCAGCAGAGCGACCCGAACAACCGCTTCGCCATCGCGCTGGACAACGAGGTCGTCTCGGCCCCCTCGGTGAGCACCACGCTCAGCGGCAGCGCCGAGATCTACGGCAGCTTCACCCAGCAGAGCGCCGAGGACCTGTCCAACGTCCTGTCCTACGGCTCCCTGCCGCTGTCCTTCGACATCTCGGACAAGACCACGGTCTCCCCGGCGATCGGTGGCGAGCAGCTGCACGGCGGTCTGGTCGCCGGCGCGGTCGGCCTTGTGCTCGTCGTGCTCTACCTCATCGCGTACTACCGGGGCCTGAGCTTCGTGGCGATCCTCAGCCTCGTCGTCTCCGCGATCCTCACCTACGAGATCATGACGCTGCTCGGCCCGGCCATCGGCTTCGCGCTGAACCTGCCTGCGGTCTGTGGTGCCATCGTCGCCATCGGTATCACCGCGGACTCGTTCATCGTCTTCTTCGAACGCATCCGTGACGAGCTGCGCGAGGGCCGCTCCCTGCAGCCCGCCGTCGCCCGGGGCTGGCCCCGCGCCCGCCGTACGATCCTGGTGTCGGACTTCGTGTCGTTCCTGTCGGCGGCCGTGCTGTTCGTCGTCTCGGTCGGCAAGGTGCAGGGCTTCGCCTTCACTCTCGGCCTGACCACCCTGCTCGACGTCGTCGTGGTGTTCCTGTTCACCAAGCCGCTGATGACGATCCTGGCCCGCCGGAAGTTCTACGCGAGCGGCCACCGCTGGTCCGGGCTCGACCCCCGTGCGCTGGGCGTCACCCCGCCGCTGCGGCGCACCCGCCGTCCGGCCCGCTCCGACGTCAAGGAGGCCTGATGTCCCGGCTCGGTAACCTCGGGCACCGCCTGCACCGGGGCGAGGTCGCCTACGACTTCGTGGGCAAGCGCAGGCTCTGGTACGGCGTCTCGATCCTGATCACGCTCGCCGCGATTCTCGGCCTGGCCGTCAACGGCCTCAAGCTCGGCATCGAGTTCTCCGGCGGCGCGGTCTTCACCACGCCGAAGACCTCGATCAGCGTCTCCGAGGCCCAGAACAAGATCGAGGGCGACACCGCGGGCCACATCCCCGTGGTGCAGAAGCTCGGCACCGGCAGCCTGCGCATCCAGATCAGCGATGTCAGCACCACCGATGCCAAGGAGATCCAGGCGAACATCGCCAAGGACCTCGGGCTCACCGCGCAGGAGGTCAACCAGCAGATCGTCGGCCCGAGCTGGGGCGAGGAGATCTCCAAGAAGGCCATCCAGGGCCTGGTGATCTTCATGGTCCTGGTGACGGTCTACCTCGCCATCGCCTTCGAGTGGCGCAAGGCCATCGCCGCGCTGATCGCCCTGATCCACGACCTCACGATCACCGTCGGCGTGTACGCCATCGTCGGCTTCGAGGTCACCCCGGGCACCGTGATCGGTCTGCTCACCGTCCTCGGTTACTCCCTCTACGACACCGTCGTCGTCTTCGACGGTCTCAAGGAGTCCACCAAGGACATCACCAAGCAGAACCGCTTCACATACAGCGAGCTCGCCAACCGCAGCCTCAACCAGACCCTGGTGCGTTCCATCAACACCACGGTCGTGGCCCTGCTGCCGGTCGCCGCGCTGCTGTTCGTCGGTGGCGGCCTGCTCGGCGCGGGCATGCTCAACGACATCGCCCTGTCACTGTTCGTCGGCCTCGCCGCCGGTGCGTACTCCTCGATCTTCATCGCGACCCCCCTGGTCGCGGACCTCAAGGAGCGCGACCCGGCGATGCAGGCGCTGCGCAAGCGCGTCCTGGCCAAGCGGGCCGCCGACGCCCGCAAGGGCGAGGAGGAGCCGCAGGACACGGCGCTCGACGGCACGGACGAGGACGTCGACCCGGACGACGCGCACGCGGCCGCCGGAGTCGTCGGCCCGCGGCACCAGCCGGGCTCGCGCAACCGTGGCAAGAACCGCCCCTCCGGCAAGCGCCGCTGAGGCACGCGCCCCGCAGTACAGCACCAGAGCAAGGAAGTCAGGAAGATGACCACGACGGACGCAGCCCCGGACGAACTGCGCAGCCTGCTGCTCAGCCGCATCCGGGACGTGCCCGACTACCCGAAGCCGGGCGTGATGTTCAAGGACATCACCCCGCTGCTCGCCGACCCCGCCGCGTTCAACGCGCTGGTGGACGCCCTGGCCGCGTTCGCCGCGCGGCACGGGGCGGACAAGGTCGTCGGTCTGGAGGCGCGCGGATTCATCCTCGCAGCCCCCGCCGCCGCCCGGGCGGGCCTGGGCTTCGTGCCCGTGCGCAAGGCCGGAAAGCTGCCCGGTGCCACCCATGGGCAGTGCTACGAGCTGGAGTACGGCACCGCCGAGATCGAGGTGCACCAGGACGCCTTCACGCCCGGCGAACGGGTGCTGGTCATCGACGACGTCCTGGCCACCGGCGGCACGGCCGAGGCGTCCCTGGAACTGATCCGGCGCAGCGGCGCCGAGGTCGCGGGCGTCGCGGTCCTGCTGGAGCTGGGCTTCCTCGGAGGGCGGGCGCGTCTGGCGCCCGCCCTGCGCGGGGCCCCGCTGGAGGCACTGATCGCCACCTAGGCCGTTTCGTCCTCGACCGCCGGACGGGCTCGTGCCGGACGGGCCGGATCCGGCCCGTCCGGCACGAGCCGCCTCCTTCTGCCGAGCCGCCTCCTTCTGCCGGGGCGGCTCTTCCTGCTGGGGCGGCCGGGGGCCGGGGGACAGGACGCGGTGATGGCCGCGGGATCAGTACCATGGTGTTTCGGACCTTCCCTCCTCGCCCGCCCTCGGGCAGGAGGGCCCCAGGAGGAGCGCCCTTGCCCGACGAGGCCCAGCCGGCCCAGCCGGTCACCGCAGCGGACGCCGCAGCACCTGCCGCACCCGCCGCCCCGGCTCCCGCCGACCCGCCCGCTGCCCGGCCCGTACGTACCCCCGGCAGCGTCGGTCCGGCGCGCCCGGCCGCAGCCTCCTCCAACCGTGTCCGTGCCCGCCTGGCCCGTCTCGGCGGTCAGCGCACCAGCCCGTACACCCCGGTTCTGGAGCCGCTGCTGCGGATAGTGCGCAGCAACGACCCCAAGGGCGACTCCGCGCAGCTCCGCCAGATCGAGCGTGCCTACCAGGTCGCCGAGCGCTGGCACCGGGGCCAGAAACGCAAGAGCGGCGACCCGTACATCACCCACCCGCTGGCCGTCACCACCATCCTCGCCGAGCTGGGCATGGACCCGGCCACGCTCATGGCCGGCCTGCTGCACGACACCGTCGAGGACACCGAGTACGGCCTCGACGCGCTGCGCCGCGACTTCGGCGACTCCGTCGCCCTGCTGGTGGACGGCGTCACCAAGCTGGACAAGGTCAAGTTCGGCGAGGCCGCCCAGGCCGAGACGGTCCGCAAGATGGTCGTCGCCATGGCCAAGGACCCGCGCGTGCTGGTCATCAAGCTCGCCGACCGCCTCCACAACATGCGCACCATGCGGTATCTCAAGCGGGAGAAGCAGGAGAAGAAGGCCCGCGAGACGCTGGAGATCTACGCCCCGCTGGCCCACCGGCTGGGCATGAACACCATCAAGTGGGAGCTGGAGGACCTCGCCTTCGCGATCCTCTACCCCAAGATGTACGACGAGATCGTCCGGCTGGTGGCCGAGCGCGCGCCCAAGCGCGACGAGTACCTGGCCGTGGTCACCGACCAGGTCCAGCAGGACCTGCGGGCGGCCCGCATCAAGGCCACCGTCACCGGCCGCCCCAAGCACTACTACAGCGTCTACCAGAAGATGATCGTGCGGGGCCGCGACTTCGCCGAGATCTACGACCTGGTCGGCATTCGCGTCCTCGTCGACTCCGTCCGTGACTGCTACGCGGCACTGGGCACCATCCACGCGCGGTGGAACCCGGTCCCCGGGCGGTTCAAGGACTACATCGCGATGCCCAAGTTCAACATGTACCAGTCGTTGCACACGACGGTCATCGGGCCCAGCGGCAAGCCGGTCGAACTCCAGATCCGCACCTTCGACATGCACCGGCGCGCCGAGTACGGCATCGCCGCGCACTGGAAGTACAAGCAGGAGGCCGTCGCCGGCACCTCCAAGGTGCGCACCGACACGCCCCGGCGCGGCGAGGGCGACGCCATCAACGACATGGCGTGGCTGCGTCAGCTGCTGGACTGGCAGAAGGAGACCGAGGACCCGGGCGAGTTCCTGGAGTCGCTGCGCTTCGACCTCTCGCAGAACGAGGTCTTCGTCTTCACCCCCAAGGGCGACGTCATAGCGCTGCCCGCCGGTGCCACCCCCGTGGACTTCGCCTACGCCGTCCACACCGAGGTCGGCCACCGCACGATAGGCGCGAGGGTCAACGGCCGGCTGGTGCCGCTGGAGTCCACCCTCGACAACGGCGACACCGTGGAGGTCTTCACCTCCAAGGCGGCCGGCGCCGGTCCCTCCCGGGACTGGCTGGGCTTCGTCAAGTCGCCCCGGGCCAGGAACAAGATCCGCGCCTGGTTCTCCAAGGAGCGCCGCGAGGAAGCGGTCGAGCAGGGCAAGGAAGCCATCGCACGGGCGATGCGCAAGCAGAATCTGCCGATCCAGCGCGTGCTGACAGGCGACTCGCTGGTCACGCTCGCGCACGAGATGCGCTACCCCGACATCTCCGCGCTGTACGCGGCGATCGGCGAGGGGCACATCACCGCGCAGTCCGTCGTGCAGAAGCTCGTCGACGCCCTCGGCGGTGAGGAGGGCGCGACCGAGGACATCGCCGAGGTCACCACCCCCTCGCGCAGCCGCAGCAAGCGGCGGGCCAACGCCGACCCCGGCGTCATCGTCAAGGGCGAGAAGGACGTCTGGGTCAAGCTCTCCCGCTGCTGCACCCCGGTGCCGGGCGACCCGATCGTCGGCTTCGTCACGCGCGGCGCGGGCGTCTCCGTGCACCGGGCCGACTGCGTCAACGTCGACTCGCTCTCCCAGCAGCCCGAGCGTCTGATCGACGTGGAGTGGGCGCCGACCCAGTCCTCGGTCTTCCTGGTCGCCATCCAGGTCGAGGCGCTGGACCGTTCGCGGCTGCTCTCCGACGTCACCCGTGTCCTGTCCGACCAGCACGTCAACATCCTGTCGGCGGCCGTCCAGACCTCCCGCGACCGGGTCGCCACCTCCCGCTTCACCTTCGAGATGGGGGACCCCAAGCACCTGGGCCACGTCCTGAAGGCGGTACGGGGCGTGGAGGGCGTGTACGACGTCTACCGGGTGACCTCCTCCCGCCAGCGGTAGGCCCCCGGCAGCGGTAGGCCCCCGGCAGCGGTAGGCCCCCGGCAAACGCGACGGCCCCGGCACGAACCTCGTGCCGGGGCCGTCGCGTTGCCGGACCCTGTCAGCCGCCGAACTCGTGCAGCCCCTTCAGAGCCTGGTCGAGCAGCGCCTGCCGCCCCTCCAGCTCCTTCGCGAGCTTGTCGGCCTTCGCCGTGTTGCCCGCCGCCCGGGCCGCCTCGACCTGGTTGACCAGCTTGTCGACCGCGGCCTGGAGCTGCCCCGTGAGCCCCGCGGCCCGCGCCCGGGCCTCCGGGTTCGTACGGCGCCACTCGGACTCCTCGGACTCCTGGATCGCCCGCTCGACCGCGTGCATGCGGCCCTCGATCCTGGGCCGGGCGTCGCGCGGGACGTGGCCCACGGCCTCCCAGCGCTCGTTGATCGCCCGGAACGCCGCGCGGGCGCCCTTGAGGTCCGTCACCGGAAGGAGCTTCTCGGCCTCGATGGTCAGCTCCTCCTTGCGCGCCAGGTTCTCCCGCTGCTCCACGTCCCGCTCGGCGAAGACCTCGGAGCGGGCCGCGAAGAACACGTCCTGCGCACCGCGGAAGCGGTTCCACAGATCGTCCTCGGACTCGCGCTGCGCACGACCGGCTGCCTTCCAGTCGGTCATCAGCTCGCGGTAGCGGGCGGCGGTGGGACCCCAGTCCGTGGAGGTGGACAGCGACAGCGCCTCCTCCACCAGCTTCTCCTTGGCGCGCCGCGCCTCCTCGCGCTGCGCGTCGAGGGAGGCGAAGTGGGCCTTGCGCCGCTTGGAGAAGACCGAGCGGGCGTGGCTGAAGCGGTGCCACAGCTCGTCGTCGGTCTTGCGGTCCAGCCGCGGCAGGCCCTTCCAGATGTCCACCAGCGCGCGCAGCCGCTCGCCGGCCGACCGCCACTGCTCGCTCTCGGCGAGCTGTTCGGCCTCGGTGACCAGCTGCTCCTTGGCGACCTTCGCCTCGTCGGTCTGCTTGGCCTTCGCCGCCTTGCGCTCCTCGCGGCGCGAGTCCACCAGCCCGACCAGCGCGTCCAGCCGCTTGGACAGGGCGTCCAGGTCACCCACCGCGTGCGCGCCGTCCACCGAGACACGCAGGTGCTCGATCGCGGTCAGCGCGTCCTTCGGGGCGAGGTCCGTGGTGCGCACCCGCCGTTCGAGGAGACCGATCTCGACCACCAGACCCTCGTACTTGCGCTCGAAGTAGGCCAGCGCCTCCTCAGGGGACCCGGCCTGCCACGAACCGACCTCCCGCTCGCCTTCGGCCGTACGCACGTACACGGTCCCCGTCTCGTCGACGCGGCCCCACGGGTCGCTGCTCACAGCGCCTCCTCACGTGATGCCCGGCCCTCGTACAAGGATTCGCGGGCATCTTCCACAGTTTCATCCGGCCAGGGCCGCGCCCTGCCGCAGGCACCCTATACAACGGCCAACATAGGCGACCGGTGCCCCGGCTGTCCGCATCCCGCACACGCGAAATTCACCGACAGCCGGGGCACCGGGCCGGCCCCCGGCGGGGTCAGGACTTGTCGACCGTCGCCTTGTTGATCACGACGGTGGCGTTGGGAGCGCCGTCGCCGGCTCCGGTGGACTCACCGGCGGCGGCGATCTTCAGGAGGACCTTCATGCCGGCCGAGGAGATCGTGCCGAAGGGCGTGTACTGGGCGGGCAGCGTGCTGTCCTTGTAGACCAGGAAGAACTGGCTGCCGCCGGTGTGCTTCGAGCCGGTGTTCGCCATCGCGACGGTGCCGGCCGGGTAGGTGCCCTTGGCGATGGACTTCGCCTTGAGGTTCTCGTCCGGGATCGTGTAGCCCGGGCCGCCCGAGCCCTGACCGGTCGGGTCGCCGCACTGCAGCACGTAGATCCCCGAGGTGGTCAGCCGGTGGCACTTGGTGTGGTCGAAGAAGCCCTTGTCCGCGAGGAACTTGAACGAGTTCACCGTGTGCGGGGCGTCGGCGGCGTCCAGGTTCAGCGGGATGTCACCGCAGGTGGTGCTCAGGTCGAGGACGTACTTCGCCGTCCTGTCGATGGTGACCGACGGCTCCTTCTTCCACTGCTTGGTGCCGACGGTGCCGGCGGCGGCCTTCTCGCAGGGGTCCGGGGCCTTGCTGGTGGCGCTCGCCGAGGCCGACGCGGACGCGGACGCCGCGGCGCTGTCGTCCTTGCTGTCGCCCAGGCCCATCGTCGCCCAGGCGGTGCCGCCCGCCGCCACGACGACGGCGATCACCGAGGCGATCACGGCGTTGCGCCGCCGGGCCCGGGACCGCTGCGAGTAACGCCGCTGCTGCTGCCGCTCGTACTTCTCGCGGGCGAGCTGCCGCCGCCGCTGATCCTTGTTGACCACTGCGCCTTCTCCCGATGGTGTTTTGTGCCAACGTGGTGCTGCATTGTGAGTTTCGCGTGTCGCCGATCTTCGCGTTCGCGCCGCTCGTCGTCCAGTGACGTTACTGGTTCGCGACGGCCGTGCCCGCGCCGGTAGGCTCTTGCACTGCTGGAACGCGCAGATCTCCGTGGACGACAGAAGGACGAACGTGCTCATTGCCGGGTTCCCCGCCGGGGCCTGGGGGACCAACTGCTATGTGGTCGCCCCCGCTGCCGGTGAGGAGTGCGTGATCATCGACCCGGGCCACCAGGCGGCCCAGGGCGTCGAGGAGACCCTCGCCAAGCACCGGCTCAAGCCTGTCGCCGTGATCCTCACCCATGGCCATATCGATCATGTGGCCTCGGTGGTCCCGGTCTGCGGGGCGCACGACGTCCCCGCCTGGATCCACCCCGAGGACCGCTACATGCTCGCCGACCCGGAGAAGGCCCTCGGCCGCTCCATCGGGCAGCCGCTGATGGGCGAGCTCACCATCGGCGAGCCGGACGACCTCAGGGAACTGACCGACGGCAGCACACTGACACTGGCAGGGCTGGAGCTGGGCGTCGCGCACGCCCCCGGCCATACCAGGGGGTCGGTGACCTTCAGGCTCCCGGAGACCCCCGACATCCCGTCGGTGTTCTTCTCCGGCGACCTGCTCTTCGCCGGCTCCGTCGGACGTACCGACCTGCCCGGCGGCGACACGGCCGAGCTGCTCGCGTCGCTGGCCCGGGTGTGCCTGCCGCTCGACGACTCGACCGTGGTGCTGTCCGGCCACGGCCCCCAGACGACCATCGGCCGCGAGCGCGCCGCCAACCCGTACCTGGGTGAGGCGGCCCGCGGCCCCGGAACCGGCCTCTCGGGCAACGAGACGCCGGCTCCGCGACGAGGATTGTGACGAGAGACCTTCCGTGACCACTTTCAAGGCCCCCAAAGGCACCTACGACCTCCTCCCGCCGGACTCCGCGAAGTTCCTGGCGGTCCGCGAGGCCATCGCCGCGCCCCTGCGCGACTCCGGCTACGGCTACATCGAGACCCCCGGCTTCGAGAACGTCGAGCTCTTCGCGCGCGGCGTCGGTGAGTCCACCGACATCGTGACCAAGGAGATGTACACCCTCACGACCAAGGGCGGCGACGAGCTGGCCCTGCGTCCCGAGGGCACCGCCTCCGTCCTGCGCGCCGCCCTGGAGGCCAACCTCCACAAGGCGGGCAACCTGCCGGTCAAGCTCTGGTACTCCGGCTCCTACTACCGCTACGAGCGCCCGCAGAAGGGCCGTTACCGGCACTTCTCGCAGGTCGGCGCCGAGGCGATCGGCGCCGAGGACCCGCTGCTCGACGCCGAACTGGTCATCCTCGCCGACCAGGCGTACCGCTCACTGGGCCTGCGCGACTTCCGCATCCTGCTGAACTCGCTCGGCGACCAGGAGTGCCGGCCGGTCTACCGGTCCGCGCTCCAGGACTTCCTGCGCGGTCTCGACCTGGACGAGGAGACCCGCCGCCGTATCGACATCAACCCGCTGCGGGTCCTGGACGACAAACGCCCCGACGTCCAGAAGCAGCTGACCGGCGCCCCGGTGCTGGCCGACTACCTCTGCGACGCGTGCAAGGCGTACCACGAGGAGGTGCGCGAGCTGCTGACGGCGGCGGGTGTGCCCTTCGAGGACGACGCCCGGCTGGTGCGCGGCCTGGACTACTACACCCGCACCACCTTCGAGTTCGTCCACGACGGCCTCGGCTCCCAGTCCGCGGTCGGCGGCGGCGGGCGCTACGACGGCCTGTCCGAGATGATCGGCGGCCCGGCGCTGCCCTCCGTCGGCTGGGCCCTCGGCGTGGACCGTACGGTGCTGGCCCTGGAGGCGGAGGGCATCGAGCTCGAACTCCCCGCGGTCACCCAGGTGTTCGCCGTCCCGCTGGGCGACGAGGCACGCCGGGTGCTGTTCGGCGCGGTCACCGAGCTGCGCCGGGCCGGCATCGCCACCGACTTCGCCTTCGGCGGCAAGGGCCTGAAGAACGCCATGAAGTCGGCCAACCGCTCCGGCGCCCGCTTCGCGGTCGTCGCCGGTGAGCGTGACCTCGCCGAGGGCATCGTCCAGCTCAAGGACCTGGAGTCCGGCGAGCAGACCCCGGTCGCGGTGGACGCGGTGGTCGCCACCGTGCGGGAGAAGCTGGCCTGAAGGAGCGGCGGGAGGGCCGGATGGTCCGTTGCCGGTCGAACGGCCGACACGGCAGGATGACATCCGGCACTTCCCCGGCCCGACCGGCGTTGGGCAGGTCGGGAAACGACGGACCTAGGGAACGGCGACATGGTGACACCGGCGCTTGATGAGGCTCGTACCGGCGACGAGCGGCAGGAACACACCGGGACGATCGGCGCGGGCAAGGCCTTCAGCTGGCTGCTCGTGATCTGCGGCGCGCTCGGAACGCTGGCGTCCTGGGTCATCGTGATCGACAAGTTCAAGCTGCTGGAGGACCCGAACTTCGTCCCGGGCTGCAGCCTGAACCCGATCATCTCCTGCGGCAACATCATGAAGAGCGAGCAGGCCCACGCGTTCGGCTTCCCGAATCCGATGATCGGGATGGTCGCCTACCCGATCGTGGTGGCGGTCGGCATGGGACTGTTCGCCGGGGCCGCCTACCGCCGCTGGTACTGGCTCGGACTCCAGGCCGGCACGGTCTTCGGCGTCTGCTTCGTGACCTGGCTGCAGTACCAGTCGCTCTACAGCATCGGCTCGCTGTGCCTGTGGTGCTCGCTGGCCTGGGCCGTCACCATCGCCCTGTTCTGGTACACCGCCGTGCACAACGTCAAGCACGGCATCATCAAGGTCCCCGCCGGGGCCCGCTCGCTGATCCTGGAGTTCCACTGGGTCGTCCCGGTGCTCTGGTACGGGGTCATCCTCATGCTGATCCTGACCCGCTGGTGGTCGTACTGGAGCACGCTGCTCTAGCCCTGTCGACGCCGGGGCCGCGAGGCGCGAGGCGGGCGGGGCTGTCAGTGCCGTGACATAGGCTTCCCTTCGTGGAACCCGACCTGTTCACCGCCGCAGCAGAGGACCGCCGGGCCCGTGAGCCGGGCGGCAGTCCGCTGGCCGCACGCATGCGCCCACGCACCCTGGAAGAGGTGGTCGGGCAGCGGCATCTGCTGAAGCCGGGATCGCCGTTGCGCCGCCTGGTGGGGGAGGGCGCCGGAGGGCCCGCGGGGGCGTCCTCGGTGATCCTGTGGGGTCCGCCCGGCACCGGGAAGACCACGCTGGCGCATGTCGTGAGCCAGGCCACCGACAAGCGCTTCGTGGAGCTGTCGGCGATCACCGCGGGCGTCAAGGAGGTCCGCGCGGTCATCGAGAGCGCCAAGCAGCAGTCGGGGATGTACGGCCGCGACACCGTCCTGTTCCTCGACGAGATCCACCGCTTCAGCAAGGCCCAGCAGGACTCCCTGCTGCCCGCCGTGGAGAACCGCTGGGTCACCCTGATCGCGGCCACCACCGAGAATCCGTACTTCTCGGTGATCTCGCCGCTGCTCTCCCGCTCGCTGCTGCTCACCCTGGAGCCGCTCACCGACGACGACCTGCGCGGACTGCTGAGCCGGGCGGTCGCCGACGAGCGCGGTCTGGGCGGCGCCGTCGAGCTGGACGCCGACGCGCAGGCCCATCTGCTGCGGATAGCGGGCGGTGACGCACGGCGGGCGCTGACCGCCCTGGAGGCGGGCGCCGGATCCGCGATGGCCAAGGGCGAGGCGTCGATCAGCCTCGCCACGCTGGAGGAGACCGTCGACCGGGCGGCGGTGAAGTACGACCGTGACGGCGATCAGCACTACGACGTGGCCAGCGCCCTGATCAAGTCCATCCGGGGCTCGGACGTGGACGCGGCCCTGCACTACCTGGCGCGGATGATCGAGGCGGGGGAGGACCCGCGCTTCATCGCCCGCCGGCTGATGATCTCCGCCAGCGAGGACATCGGCCTGGCCGACCCCACGGCGCTGCCCACCGCCGTCGCCGCGGCCCAGGCCGTCGCGCTGATCGGCTTCCCCGAGGCCGCCCTCACCCTGAGCCATGCCACCATCGCGCTCGCCCTGGCGCCCAAGTCCAACGCCGCGACGCTCGCCATCGGAGCCGCCCTGGCGGACGTCCGGGCGGGCAAGGCCGGCCCCGTCCCCTCGCATCTGCGGGACGGCCACTACAAGGGCGCCGCCAAGCTGGGCCACGCCCAGGGCTATGTGTACCCGCACGACGTGCCGGGCGGTATCGCCGCGCAGCAGTACGCCCCGGACGCCGTCCACGGCGCGCGGTACTACGAGCCCACCCGCCACGGCGCCGAGGCGCGGTACGCGGACGTGGTGGAGCGGGTGCGCGGACGGCTGGCGGGCGACTGACGGGCAGCCGGCGGCCGGGGCAGGCCGGCGGGCCGGTCAGACCCGGCCGGGGTGGGCTGCCTCGTACGCCACCTCGAAGAGGGCGTGCATCGCCCGGGGCAGGCCCTCGGGGCCGTTCACCGGCGACAGGAACTCGAAGCGGGCGTCGAAGCAGCCGTGGTCCCCGGTGAAGCGGACCCGCAGCCCGAAGCGGTCCAGGGCCAGCGGCACCGCGCCTCCCGGCAGCGTCCCGCAGGCCTCGCCGGCCAGGGCGCACAGCCAGCCCAGCTGCTCGGGGTGCGAGGCGGCCAGGTGCTGGAGCAGCTCGGCCTCGTGCCGGGCCAGTGGATCCGGGCTCGCCTGCGCGAAGGCCTCCGGCTCGATCGCCTCGGCGCCCCACAGGTCGTCCACCGAGGCCTCCCCGACCTCCAGCCGGAGCCATGAGCAGCCGGGGCGGGCCGGAAGCTCGCGGGCCGAGGTCAGCCAGCCGGCGACCCGGGCGCGTCCCCGGATGCGGTTGGCCACCGCCACCGGGGCCACATCCGTGATCTCCAGCACAGCGGGCAGCTCGTCCGCCTGGGCGTGCGTGGCGGCCCGTACGGCGGGGGAGTCGGCCGGAAGCAGCAGGAACACGTCGCCGTCGGTGCCGGTGATCCGGTCGGCGGGGGTCATCTCGTCCTGGCGCGCAGCGTCCAGACCGGGAATGACCACTACCGACGACGCTGTACTCTGTACGAGAGTTCGTGTGCGTTCGGCTGCTGACGGCAGTCGGGCGATTTCATGCCCGCTGGGACGCGGCTGACCATGAGCTGATCGGACCTCCGTCATCCCTTCGCCCAGAGCGTCGGGTCCATCGCCGTTGGAACGCGCAGTCGAGGCGTTTCCGGCGCTGGCGTTGTCTGTGATGCGCTTGGTGTTCCCAGGGCGAGACATGCGATCTCCTCAGTTAAGGTAAGCCTAACCTAACTTACACCGGAGGTCTGGAGAACGTGCCTAACCAGTCGCGTCCCAAGGTCAAGAAGTCCCGTGCGCTCGGTATTGCGCTCACCCCGAAGGCTGTCAAGTACTTCGAGGCCCGCCCCTACCCGCCGGGCGAGCACGGTCGTGGCCGCAAGCAGAACAGCGACTACAAGGTCCGTCTGCTGGAGAAGCAGCGGCTGCGCGCTCAGTACGACATCTCCGAGCGCCAGATGGCCCGTGCCTACGACCGCGCCAAGAAGGCCGAAGGCAAGACCGGTGAGGCCCTGGTCGTCGAGCTGGAGCGCCGCCTGGACGCCCTCGTCCTGCGTGCCGGTCTGGCCCGCACCATCTACCAGGCCCGCCAGCAGGTCGTGCACGGCCACATCGAGGTCAACGGCAAGAAGGTCGACAAGCCGTCCTTCCGCGTGAAGCCGGACGACGTCATCCAGGTCCGCGAGCGCTCCCGCGCCAAGACGCCGTTCCAGGTCGCCCGTGAGGGTGGCTGGGCCGGCGAGGGCGAGGTCGCCAAGTACCTGCAGGTCAACCTGCAGGCGCTGGCCTTCCGCCTGGACCGTCTGCCGAACCGCCGCGAGGTCCCCGTGATCTGCGACGAGCAGCTCGTCGTCGAGTACTACGCCCGCTGACGCGAGCGCACCCGGCGTTTCAGCCCGTCCCACCCTGCCCAGGCAGGGAGGGACGGGCTTTCGCATGCCCGGTCCCGCCCGCGCCGGGCGCCGACAGCGCCGGCGGACGCGGCCCGTCCCCGTCCCCTGCGCCGGCCCCGGTGCCGCCGCTCCGTGACTGCTCCCGGCCGTCCCGCAGCGCCCTGCCCACCGCCGCGTCCAGGCCGAGCGCCGTGCCCCTGGCGAAGGCCCCCGCGTACGCCGCCGCGCCCAGCTCGGCCCGCGCGAGCTCCTCGCACCGGTTGTGCGGGATCGCGAAGTAGCGAGAGCCGAAGACCGGCAGCCCCACCAGCTCCCAGATGCCGGCCGCCGCGCCCTGCAGCACCGCCGCCTCCTCCGCGTCGTACGACGCCGTCAGCAGCGCCAGCAGCTCGATACCGAGCACGATCCCGACCAGGTCCCGGAAACCGTGGTTGATCCGGACGCACTCCTCCGACAGCCGGCGCGCCATGACCGGGTCGTCCTGCGACCAGGCGATGACCGCCCGGGTGTACAGGGCGTAGGCCAGCGCCCAGCGCTCGCCGTGGTCCTCGCAGGCCTCCCGAACCGAGTCGCAGATCTCGATGCCGCGCCGGAGGTCGCCCTTGAAGGCCGCCACCATCGCCAGCTCCACCTCGGCCATGATGACGTTGCTGTTGAGCTCGCCCAGCAGGCGGTAGTGGCTCAGCGCCTCCTCGAACAGCGCCTCGGCACGCGGCAGATCGTCGCTCAGCAGTGCCCCGCAGCCCAGCCGGTGCACGGCGTACGCGACCGCGGTGGCGTTGCCGGTGTCCAGGGCCAGCTGACGGCACTCGTGGAGCACTCCGAGCGCGGCGACCCCGTCACCCTGGAGGATGGACACATAACCGCACACCCACAGCGCCTTCGCCCGCTGCGCGGTCGGCGCGTCGTCGGCGGCCAGCGCCCGCTCCAGCCAGTAGCGGCCCTCCGCCAGCCGGCCGCAGCCCACCCAGTAGAACCACAGTGTCCCCGCCAGGAACTGGCCGATCCGGGACTCCCCGGGGTCCCCCAGCGAGAAGTCCAGCGCGGCCCGCAGATTCGCCAGCTCCCGTTCGGTGCTCCGGGAGACCTGGGCCTGCCGGGCGCTGAACCACTCCAGCTCGCCCCAGGTCGCGAAGCCCAGGTACCAGTCCCGGTGCCGGGCCCGTACCCGCTGTTCGTCGCCGGTCCCGCGCAGCCAGCCGAGCCCGTACTCCCGCATCGTGTCCAGCAGCAGATAGCGCACCACACCGCCCGTGTCGTGACGCAGCAGTACGGACTTGTCCACCAGGTCCGCGATCAGGTCCATCATCGCGTCGGCCGGCAACTCCGGCCCGGAGCAGACGTATTCGGCGGCCTCCAGGTCGAAGTCCCCCGCGAAGACCGACAGCCGCGCCCACAGCAGGCGCTCCGCCGGGTTGCACAGCTCATGGCTCCAGCCGATCGCCGTGCGCAGCGCCCGGTGCCGGGCCGGGCCGGTCGCGCCACGCCGGGTCAGCAGCGCGAAGCGGTCGTCGAGGCGCTCCAGGATCTGCTCCGCCGACAGGGCCCGCAGCCGGCCCGCCGCCAGCTCCAGGGCCAGCGGGATCCCGTCCAGCCGGCGGCACAGCTCCAGCACCGCCGCCCGGTTCTCCCCGTCCACCGCGAAACCCGGCAGCACGGCCGCCGCCCGGTCGGCGAAGAGTTCCACGGCCTCGTCCGCCAGCGGGGCCACCGGCAGTACGTGTTCCCCGGCCACCCCCAGCGGCTGCCGGGAGGTGGCCAGCACCCGCAGCCCGGGGGCCCGCCGCAGCAGGGCCTCGGTGAGCCGGGCGGCGGCCTCCACCTGGCGCTCGCAGCAGTCCAGGACCAGCAGTATCCGCCGGCCCGTGAGATGGGCGGCGAGCGCGGCCGCCGGCAGCCGCGTGGTGTGGTCGGTCAGTCCGAGGGCCTCGGCCACCGCGTGCTCCACCAGCCCCGGGTCCCGTACCGGCGCCAGCTCCACCAGCCACGCCCCGTCGGCGAACCGGGCCCGGGCGTCCTCGGCCGCCCGCACCGCGAGCCGGGTCTTGCCGACCCCGCCGACGCCGGTCAGCGTGACCAGCCGGGCCCGGTCCAGCAGACCGGCGACTTCGGACAGTTCGTTCCGGCGCCCCACGAAGTGGTTCAGCTCCGCGGGGAGGTTGCCGGTGGTCACATCGTGCCGCATGGGTCACGGAGCGTACCGCCGGGTGTGCGGAACGTACAGCCGGGCCGTGAACCGGGGCCCCGGGCCCGGAGCGGGCACGGTCTTCGCCCGGCGGAAACGCGGTACGGGTGCCGGTGCCCGGCGCGATATGGTCGGTGTCCGTCTCAGCAGCAAGTACTCCGCGTCCGTCGCCGTGGAGCCGTGGAACTTCCGAGGAGCAGCATCGTGTCCGGTGGAGAGGTGGCCGGCCTCATCGTGGCCGTCTTCTGGGCGATCCTGGTGTCCTTCCTGGCCGTCGTCCTGGTCAGGCTGGCGCAGACACTTCGGCAGGCCACCCGGCTCGTCGCGGACGTCACCGAGCACGCGGTCCCGCTGCTCGGCGAGGCGTCGGCGGCGGTGCGCTCCGCGCACACCCAGCTGGACCGGGTGGACACCATCACCTCGGACGTCGCCGAGGTCACCGCGAACGCGTCCGCGCTCTCCACCACCGTCGCGTCCACCTTCGGCGGACCGCTGGTGAAGGTCGCGGCCTTCGGGTACGGGGTACGGCGTGCGGTCGGTCTCCAGGGCCGGGGGGACAAGAACGCGCCCAAGAAGCACACCGTGGTCACGGTCCGGACCCTGCCGTCCGCCCGGGGCCGTAAGTCGAGGGGCTGACCTGCCATGTTCCGCCGTGCCTTCTGGTTCACCGCCGGTGCCGCGACCGGCGTCTGGGCCACCAACAAGGTCCACCGCAAGATCCGCAGCCTGACGCCCGAGAGCCTCGCGGCCCGGGCCGCCGACAAGGCGATCGAAGCCGGCACGCGGCTCCGTACGTTCGCGCAGGACGTCCGGGCCGGCATGGCCGAGCGCGAGGACCAGCTGAACGACGCACTGGGCCGGGCGGACACGGCCCCCGAACTCGAGTTTCCCGGGCAGCGCCCGGCAATCGCGTACAACCGGAAGGACGATCACTGATGGAGTCGGCTGAAATCCGCCGCCGCTGGCTGCGCTTCTTCGAGGAGCGTGGACACACCGTCGTGCCGTCGGCGTCCCTCATCGCCGACGACCCCACCCTGCTGCTGGTCCCGGCGGGCATGGTCCCGTTCAAGCCCTACTTCCTCGGCGAGGTCAAGCCGCCGCACCCGCGGGTCACCAGCGTGCAGAAGTGTGTGCGCACCCCCGACATCGAAGAAGTCGGCAAGACCACCCGGCACGGCACGTTCTTCCAGATGTGCGGCAACTTCTCCTTCGGCGACTACTTCAAGGAAGGCGCCATCACCTACGCCTGGGAGCTGCTCACCGGCTCCGTGGCGGACGGCGGCTACGGCCTGGATCCGGAGAAGCTCTGGATCACCGTCTACAAGGACGACGACGAGGCCGAGCAGATCTGGCGGGAGAAGATCGGGGTGCCCGCCGAGCGCATCCAGCGCCTGGGCATGAAGGACAACTACTGGTCCATGGGCGTCCCCGGCCCCTGCGGCCCGTGCTCCGAGATCAACTACGACCGCGGCCCGGAGTTCGGTGCCGAGGGCGGCCCGGCCGTCAACGACGAGCGGTACGTGGAGATCTGGAACCTGGTCTTCATGCAGTACGAGCGAGGTGAGGGCTCCGGCAAGGAGGAGTTCCCGATCCTCGGCGAGCTGCCCAGCAAGAACATCGACACCGGTCTCGGTCTCGAACGCCTCGCCATGATCCTGCAGGGCGTGCGGAACATGTACGAGACGGACACCCTGCGTGTCGTCATCGACCAGGCCACCGAACTCACCGGGGTCGCCTACGGAGCCGACCCGGGCTCCGACGTGTCGCTGCGCGTGGTCGCCGACCACATGCGCACCTCCGTCATGCTCATCGGCGACGGCGTCACCCCCGGCAACGAGGGCCGCGGCTACGTCCTGCGCCGCATCATGCGCCGCGCCATCCGGATGATGCGCCTGCTCGGCGCCACGCAGCCGGTCGTCGCCGACCTGGTGGACGTCGTCATCAAGACCATGGGCCGGCAGTACCCGGAGCTGACCGAGGACCGCAAGCGCATCGAGACGGTCGCCCTGGCCGAGGAGGCCGCCTTCCTCAAGGCGCTCAAGGGCGGCACCAACATCCTCGACACCGCCGTGAGCGAGACCAGGGCCTCCGGTGGCAAGGTGCTCCCCGGCGAGAAGGCGTTCCTGCTCCACGACACCTGGGGCTTCCCCATCGACCTCACCCTCGAAATGGCCGCCGAGCAGGGCCTTTCGGTGGACGAGGACGGCTTCCGCCGCCTGATGAAGGAGCAGCGGGACCGCGCCAAGGCCGACGCCCTGGTCAAGAAGAGCGGCCACGCCGACCTGTCGGCCTACCGGGCCGTCGCCGACAGCGCCGGCACCACCGAGTTCACCGGCTACACGCGCGAGGAGGGCGAGGCCACCGTCGTCGGCCTGCTGGTGGACGGCGTGCCGTCGCCCGCCGCCAACGAGGGCGACGAGGTCGAGGTCATCCTGGACCGCACCCCCTTCTACGCCGAGGGCGGCGGTCAGCTCGCCGACACCGGCCGGATCCGGATCGACACCGGTGCCGTCATCGAGATCCGCGACGTCCAGCAGCCGGTGCCCGGGGTCAGCGTGCACAAGGGCGTCGTCCAGGTCGGCGAGGTGACCGTCGGGGCCGGCGCCCTGGCCCGGATCGACCTCGTGCGCCGCCGCTCCATCGCCCGCGCCCACAGCGCCACCCACCTCACCCACCAGGCGCTGCGCGACGCCCTCGGCCCGACCGCCGCCCAGGCCGGCTCGGAGAACTCCCCGGGCCGCTTCCGCTTCGACTTCGGCTCGCCGACCGCCGTTCCCGGTACGGTCCTCACCGATGTCGAGCAGAAGATCAACGAGGTGCTCGCCCGCGAACTCGACGTCACGGCCGAGGTGCTGCCGATCGCCGAGGCCAAGAAGCAGGGCGCCATCGCCGAGTTCGGCGAGAAGTACGGCGAGCATGTGCGCGTCGTCACCATCGGCGACTACTCCAAGGAGCTGTGCGGCGGCACCCACGTCGGCAACACCGCCCAGCTCGGCCTGGTCAAGCTGCTCGGCGAGTCGTCGATCGGCTCCGGCGTGCGCCGCGTGGAGGCCCTGGTCGGGGTGGACGCGTACAACTTCCTGGCCCGTGAGCACACGATCGTCGCGCAGCTCACGGACCTGGTGAAGGGCCGTCCCGAGGAGCTGCCCGACAAGATCTCCGGTGTCCTGGCCAAGCTCAAGGAGGCCGAGAAGGAGATCGAGCGCTTCCGCGCCGAGAAGGTCCTGCAGGCCGCCGCCGGCCTGGCCGCCGGCGCCCAGGACGTCAAGGGCGTCGCCCTGGTCACCGGTACGGTCCCCGAGGGCACCGGCGCCGACGACCTGCGCAGGCTCGTTCTGGACGTCCGTCAGCGCGTCACGGGCGGCCGTCCGGCCGTCGTCGCCCTCTTCACGGTCGCGGGCGGCCGTCCGCTGACCGTCATCGCCACCAACGAGGCCGCCCGCGAGCGCGGTATGAAGGCCGGTGAGCTGGTCCGCGCCGCCGCCAAGACCCTCGGTGGCGGCGGTGGCGGCAAGGACGACGTGGCCCAGGGCGGTGGCCAGAACCCGGCCGCCGTCGACGAGGCCATCGGCGCCGTCCAGCGCCTCGTGGCAGAGAAGGCCTGATGCGCAGGGGCCGCCGACTCGCCGTCGACGTCGGGGACGCCCGGATCGGGGTCGCCTCCTGCGACCCCGACGGGGTCCTCGCCACCCCGGTCGAGACCGTGCCGGGCCGGGACGTCGCGGCGGCCCTGCGCCGGCTAGCCGAGATCGTCGCCGAGTACGAGCCGATCGAGGTCGTGATCGGGCTCCCCCGTTCCCTCAGCGGGAAGGAGGGGCCCGCCGCGGCCAAGGTCAGGGGCTTCGCGCAGGATGTGGCGAAGATCATCACGCCGCTCCCGGTCCGGCTCGTCGACGAGCGGATGACCACCGTCACCGCCACCCACGGGCTGCGCGCATCGGGCGTCAAGGCGAAAAAGGGCCGGGCCGTGGTGGACCAGGCCGCGGCAGTCGTCATCCTCCAGAGTGCCCTGGAGACCGAACGGGTGTCTGGTAAAGCTCCGGGCGAGTGCGTCGAACCGTTTATCTGATCGCGGTACGGTAACGTTCCGCGCGGCACATGGCGACCGCAGTGGTCCCGTGCCGACGGGGCGGTCCCGACGGCCGTGCCGCAAGCGCCGGCCTGCTGCCGCCTCGCGAACCAAGGGGATCGATGACTGACTATGGCCGGGGCCCCGGCTCCGAACCGTGGCACCCCGAGGACCCGCTCTTCGGCGACCACTGGGGCGACCAGCAGCAGTACCCGTCCCAGGCGCAGCAGCAAGCCCAGCAGAACCAGCAGCAGCACCAGAACCAGTACCAGCAGCAGCCCGCGCAGGCGCAGCAGCAGGAGAACTGGGATCCCTACGCCTCCGGGCAGCACCAGCACCAGCAGCAGGTCCAGCCGCAGTACGACCAGCAGCAGGGGTATCAGCAGCAGGCGCAGCCCCAGCAGCAGCACCAGCCCCAGCAGCAGTACGACGCCTGGAACGGCGCCCCGGCCGCGTACGACGTGAACCAGGGCGATCCGTACGGCGACCCCTACGCCACCGGCGGCCGGCAGGCCGACTACTACGGGCAGGGCGGCTACCCTCCGCCCCAGCGGCCGAACTACCAGGAGCAGCAGCCCCAGCAGCCCCAGCAGCAGCACTACGAGCAGCAGGGCCAGCCGCAGGGTCAGCCGCAGGCACAGCACCCCCAGCAGGGCCGGCCGCAGCCTCAGCAGCCCCAGCAGCCCCACCAGCAGGACCCCCAGCAGATCCAGCGGCAGCAGCCCGCCCCCCAGCAGGGCGAGCCCCGGCAGCAGCCGCTGCGGACCGCCCCCGCCTCGCCCTCCGACTGGGACCCCGACGAGGAACCCGCCGAGGAGACGCACGCCTTCTTCACCGGCGGCGACGACGATGACGATGACGACGACGCCGACCCCGGCGAGGGACGTCGCGGGCGCGGCGGCAAGGGCAAGAAGAAGGGCGGCAAGAAGCGCCGCAGCGGCTGTGCCTGCCTGGTCGTCCTGTTGGTCCTCGGCGGCGGCGGAGCCGGCGCGACCTATGCCGGCTACCAGTACTACCAGCAGCACTTCGGCCCCGCCCCGGACTACGCGGGCGGCGGCAAGGGCGAGGTCCAGGTCGAGATTCCCGACGGCTCCTCGGCGCTGCAGATGGGCCGGATCCTGAAGAAGGCCGGCGTCATCAAGAGCATCGACGCCTTCACCGAGGCCGCCGCCAAGAACTCCAAGAGCCTGACCATCCAGGCCGGTGTCTATGTGCTGCGCGGCCAGATGTCGGCGAAGTCCGCCATCACGATGATGCTCGACCCCTCCTCCCAGAACGTGCTGATCATCCCCGAAGGGCTGCGCGCCACCAAGATCTACGCGCTGATCGACTCCAAGCTCAAGGTCGCCACCGGTACCACGCAGAAGGCCGCGGAGAACAACACCAAGAGTCTCGGCCTGCCCTCGTACGCCGACGGCAACCCGGAGGGCTTCCTCTATCCGGCGCGCTACTCCATCAGCAGCAAGATGAAGCCCGTCGACCTGCTCAAGCAGATGGTCGGCAACGCCAAGTCCGAGTACACCAAGCTCGACCTGGGCAGCGCGGGCAAGGACGTCAACCTGAACACCGCCTACGACGTCATCATCGAGGCGAGCATCCTGCAGGCCGAGGTGGACCAGAAGGAGGACATGGGCAAGGCCGCCCGCGCCCTCTACAACCGCCTCAACACCGACGCGACCAACCACAAGCTGGAGCTGGACTCCACGCTCCAGTACCACCTGGGCAGGACCAAGCTCACCAGCGCCGAACTCGCCTCGAAGGCCGACGGCTTCAACACCTACACCAACATCGGGCTGCCCCCGGCGCCCATCTCCAACCCCGGTGCGGACGCCCTCGAAGCCGTCCTGAACCCGACCAAGGGCGACTGGGCCTACTGGGTGACGGTCAAGGCCGGCGACACCCGTTTCGCGGTGACCTACGCCCAGCACCTGAAGAACGTCAAGGCATACTGCGAATACCATGGCCAGAGCCTGAACGCGACCTCCGGGTCGTGCCAGTAGCGGGCCCGCCCGCACGGCCCGCCCGCACCATCGCAGGAGCCCGAACCCGCATGACCAGCGCACGCAGAGCAGCCGTACTCGGCTCGCCGATCGGCCACTCGCTCTCCCCGGTGCTGCACCGCGCCGCCTACGCCGAGCTGGGCCTGACCGGCTGGTCGTACGACCCCTTCGAGGTGGAAGAGGACGCCCTGGCGGGCTTCCTCAAGGAGCTGGAGGCCGGCCAGGACCGCTGGGCCGGGCTGTCGCTCACCATGCCGCTCAAGCGGGCAGTGATCCCGCTCCTCGACGAGGTCAGCGCCACCGCGGCCTCCGTCGAGGCCGTCAACACCCTGGTCTTCGCCGAGGACGGCCGCCGTATCGGCGACAACACCGACATCCCCGGCATGGTGGCCGCCCTGCGCGAGCGCGGCGTCGGCCGGGTCGAGTCGGCCGCGGTCCTGGGCGCCGGGGCCACCGCCTCCTCCGCCCTGGCCGCCCTCGCCCAGGTCTGCTCCGGCGAGGTCACCGCCTACGTGCGCGGCCCCGACCGCGCCGCCGAGATGCGGCAGTGGGGCGAACGGCTGGGTGTCACCGTGCGCACCGCCGCCTGGGAGGACGCTGCCCGGGCCCTCGACGCGCCGCTGGTGATCGCCACCACCCCCGCCGGGGCGGCCGACGCGCTGGCCGGGGCCGTACCCCGCGACCCGGGCGCGCTCTTCGACGTGCTGTACGACCCCTGGCCCACGACGCTGGCCGCCGCCTGGTCGCGGCGCGGCGGCGCGGTGGTGGGCGGCCTCGACCTGCTGGTCCACCAGGCGGTGCTCCAGGTGGAGCAGATGACCGGTCTGGCGCCCGCCCCGCTCGCCGCGATGCGCGCGGCGGGCGAGGCCGCGCTGCACGGCCGCTGACCGTCCGCACCGTGGACCGGGGCAAACCGGCGCGGTGAATCGTGGGAGGATCGAAGCGTGGGGTCCGCCCCGAGCCGCAGTACGTCTAAGGAGCATCGTTGAGCAGGTTGCGCTGGCTGACCGCGGGGGAGTCGCACGGCCCCGCACTCGTCGCGACGCTGGAGGGCCTTCCCGCCGGCGTGCCGATCACCACGGACCTGGTGGCGGACGCCCTGGCGCGGCGGCGGCTCGGCTACGGCCGCGGTGCCCGGATGAAGTTCGAGCGGGACGAGGTCACCTTCCTCGGCGGTGTGCGCCACGGCCTGTCCCTGGGCAGCCCGGTCGCCGTCATGGTGGGCAACACCGAGTGGCCCAAGTGGGAGCAGGTGATGGCGGCCGACCCGGTCGACCCCGAGATCCTGGCCGGCCTGGCCCGTAACGCCCCGCTGTCCCGGCCGCGCCCCGGCCACGCGGACCTGGCGGGCATGCAGAAGTACGGCTTCGACGAGGCCCGGCCGATCCTGGAGCGCGCCAGCGCCCGGGAGACGGCCGCCCGGGTGGCGCTCGGCGCGGTGGCCCGCTCCTACCTCAAGGAGACCGCCGGCATCGAGATCGTCTCCCATGTGGTGGAGCTGGCGGCGGCAAAGGCCCCGTACGGCGTCTACCCCACCCCCGCCGACGTCGAGCGGCTGGACGCCGACCCGGTGCGCTGCCTGGACGCCGACGCCAGCAAGCGGATGGTCGCCGAGATCGACCAGGCCCACCAGGACGGCGACACCCTCGGCGGTGTCGTGGAGGTCCTCGCTTACGGCGTCCCGGTCGGACTGGGCTCGCATGTGCACTGGGACCGCCGGCTGGACGCCAGGCTGGCCGGCGCGCTCATGGGCATCCAGGCCATCAAGGGCGTCGAGGTCGGTGACGGCTTCGACCTGGCCCGGGTGCCCGGGTCCAAGGCGCACGACGAGATCGTGCCCACCGCCGACGGCATCCGGCGCACCTCCGGCCGGGCCGGCGGCACCGAGGGCGGTCTGAGCACCGGCGAACTGCTGCGGGTGCGGGCCGCGATGAAGCCGATCGCCACCGTGCCGCGGGCGCTGGCCACGGTCGACGTGACCACCGGCGAGGCCGCCCAGGCCCACCACCAGCGCTCGGACGTGTGCGCCGTGCCGGCCGCCGGGATCGTCGCCGAGGCGATGGTCGCCCTGGTGCTGGCCGACGCGGTGGCCGAGAAGTTCGGCGGCGACAGCGTGCCCGAGACCCGCCGCAACGTGCGCGGATACCTCGACAACCTGGTGATCCGGTGAACGGCCCCGGCAGCTCGGCACGTTCGGGCGCTCCGGGCCGCCCGGTCGTCGTGCTGGTCGGCCCGATGGGGGTCGGCAAGACCACCGTCGGTGAGCTGGTGGCCGCCCGGCTCGGCGTTACCTGCCGGGACACCGACGCCGACATCGTCCGGGCCCAGGGCCGGCCGATCGCGGAGATCTTCGTCGACGAGGGCGAGGAGCACTTCCGGGCCCTGGAGGCCGAGGCGGTGCGGGTGGCGCTCGCCGAGCACGACGGCGTACTGGCGCTGGGCGGTGGCGCGATCCTCAGCGAGGACACGCGCAAGCTGCTGACCGGACTGCCCGTGGTCTTCCTCGACATGGGCGTCGCGCAGGCGGTCAAGCGGGTCGGCCTGGACACCGCCCGCCCGCTGCTGGTCGTCAACCCCCGCCAGAAGTGGCGCGAGCTGATGGAGGCCCGCCGCCCCCTGTACACCGAGGTCGCGCGTGCCGTCGTCAGCACCGAGGACCGCACCGCCGAGGAAGTGGCCGGCATCGTCCTGGCCGAACTGGAGCTGAAGCCCGTATGACCGAGGTCCCCACCCGCGTCCACGTCGGCGGCAGCGCGGGCACCGCGCCGTACGAGGTGCTGGTCGGCCGGCAGCTGCTCGGCGAACTGTCCACGCTGATCGGCACCGATGCCCGGCGGGTCGCCGTCATCCACCCCGAGGCGCTGGCCACCACCGGCGAGGCGCTGCGCGAGGACCTCGCCGGGCAGGGCTACGAGGTCATCGCCGTCCAGGTCCCCAACGCCGAGGAGGCCAAGACCGCCGAGGTCGCCGCCTACTGCTGGAAGGCCCTGGGCCAGTCCAACTTCACCCGTACCGACGTCATCGTCGGCGTGGGCGGCGGTTCCACCACCGACCTGGCGGGCTTCGTCGCCGCGTCCTGGCTGCGCGGGGTGCGCTGGATCGCCGTACCGACCACCGTGCTGGGCATGGTGGACGCCGCGGTCGGCGGCAAGACCGGCATCAACACCGCCGAGGGCAAGAACCTCGTGGGTGCCTTCCACCCGCCGGCCGGTGTGCTGTGCGACCTGGCCGCGCTGGACTCGCTGCCCGTCAACGACTACGTCAGCGGCCTGGCGGAGATCATCAAGGCCGGCTTCATCGCCGACCCGGTCATCCTCGACCTCATCGAGTCCGACCCCGCCGCCGCCCGGACCCCCGAAGGCCCGCACACCGCCGAGCTCATCGAGCGGGCGATCCGGGTCAAGGCCGAGGTCGTCTCCTCCGACCTCAAGGAGTCCGGGCTGCGCGAGATCCTCAACTACGGTCACACGCTGGCCCACGCCATCGAGAAGAACGAGCGCTACAACTGGCGCCACGGCGCCGCCGTCTCCATCGGCATGGTCTTCGCCGCCGAACTCGGCCGTCTCGCCGGGCGCCTGGACGACGCGACCGCCGACCGCCACCGCGCCGTCCTGGAGTCCGTGGGCCTCCCGCTGAGCTACCGCTACGACCAGTGGCCCAAGCTGCTGGAGACCATGAAGGTCGACAAGAAGTCGCGGGGCGACCGGCTCCGGTTCATCGTCCTCGACGGCCTCGGCAAGCCCACCGTCCTGGAGGGCCCCGACCCCGCCGTGCTGGTCGCCGCCTACGCCGAGGTCGCCACGTAGCCTGCCGGTGGGCCCCGCGAGCATGCGCGGGCACCAGCGCCGTCACCGGGCCGTTCACACAAGTGCGGCCCGGGACGGTACCGTTCGGTGTCGAACGGCGCTCCGCCCGCCGCTCGCGCAAGCACGATCCCGTACGAGACGGAGTGGGCCGACATGCAGCATGCTGTGGGGGTGCCAATGCCACCGCCGCACGGCGGCACCACGGGACACTTCCCGCTGCCACCGGGAGCGCCGGTCCAGTTGCCGCAGCCGCAGCCGCAGACACACACCCCGGCGCCCGTCGCCGTGCTGCTGATCGGCGCGGCCGGGGCGGGCAAGACCACCATCGCCCGCCACTGGGCCGACCACCGGGGTGTGCCGACGGCGCACATCAGCCTGGACGACGTCCGCGAATGGGTGCGCTCCGGATTCGCCGACCCGCAGTCGGGCTGGAACGAGCACTCCGAGGCCCAGTACCGCCTGGCCCGCCGCACCTGCGGCTTCTCGGCCCGCAACTTCCTGGCCAACGGCATCTCCTGCATCATCGACGACGCCGTCTTCCCGGACCGGCCGGTCGTCGGCCTCGGCGGCTGGAAACGGCACGTCGGCCCGGGGCTGCTGCCCGTCGTGCTGCTGCCCGGCCTGGACGTCGTACTGGCCCGCAACGCGCAGCGCTCCGGCAACCGCCGGCTGTCCGACGAGGAGGTGGCCCGTATCCACGGCCGGATGGCCGGCTGGTACGGCTCCGGGCTGCCGATCATCGACAACTCCCAGATGGACGTCGTCTCCGCCGCCGCGGCACTGGACAGCGTGGTCACCCGCAGCCTCCAGGGCCCACCGGCCTGGTAGGGAGCCGGTGCGGGGCCGGCCCGGGCGGCCGCCGGGCCCTGCCCGGGCCCCGCCGCGTCCCGGTGGGCCACCCCCGGACGCGCTCGACGGGCCGGACACCCGGCGGCGACGTACGCTCGCCACATGTCCGAGGTGCACGCCGTTCGCAGGGAACGCCTCCGTGACCGCTGCGCCGCGGCAGGGGCGGAAGCGGCCCTGGTGTCCCGCCCGGCCAACGTCCGTTACCTGACCGGCTGCGCCCCCGCCGACGCGGTGCTGCTGGTCGGTCCTGGCGCGCAGGACGTCCTGGTCCACCGCCGACGGCCCTCCGGCGACCCCGCCGAGGGCCAGGTACCGGACGACGTACGCGCCCTGGTGCTGCCCTCTGCCCTCGCCGGACGCCGACCCGGTGGTGGCCGCCGCCGACCTCGCCCGCGAGCGCGGGGCACGGGCGCTGACCGTCGAGGAACACCATCTGACGATGGCCAGGTACCGGGCGATCGGCTCGGTCGTACCGGGCGTCCGCATCGGTGACCTCGGCGGGGCGGTGGAGCAGCTGCGCCTGGTCAAGGACGAGCAGGAGATCGCCGCGCTGCGCATCGCCGCGGAGATCGCGGACCAGGCCCTCGGCGAGCTGCTGGAGTCGATCCTGGTCGGCCGCACCGAGCGCCACCTCGCCCTGGAACTGGAACGCCGGCTGGTCGACCACGGCGCGGAGGGCCCGGCCTTCCCCACCTCCGTCGGTACCGGCCCGCACTCGGGTGTCGCCCGTCACATGCCCACCGACCGCCGGGTGGAGGAGGGCGACTTCCTCACCGTCTGCCTGGGCGCCCGCTACCGCGGCTACCGCTGCGAGGTGGGCCGTACCTTCGTCATCGGGACCACTCCGGCCGACTGGCAGGTCGAGCTGTACGACCTGGTGTTCGCCGCTCAGCGGGCCGGCCGGGAAGCCCTCGCACCGGGTGTGGCCTGCCGTGATGTCGACCGAGCCACCCGGTCGGCGCTGACCGCCGCGGGGTTCGGCGACGAGCTGGAGGAGAGCACCGGGCACGGCGTCGGTCTGGAGATCGGCGAGGACCCTCGGATGTCGCCCGCGGCCATGGGTAAACTGGACGCTTGCGTGCCGGTCACCGTCGAACCGGGGGTCCATCTTCCGGGCCGCGGCGGTGTCCGCATCGACGACACACTCGTCGTACGCCCCGTGGCGGACGGCGGGCCCGAGCTACTCACCATCACGACCAAGGAGCTGCTCGCCCTGTAAGTGGGCGCGCACGTTTGGTCTCCGAAGCAGCAGTCCAGGAGATTCCGCAACCGTGGCATCCACGAACGACCTCAAGAATGGCCTCGTGCTCAAGCTCGACGGGGGCCAGCTCTGGTCAGTAGTCGAGTTCCAGCACGTCAAGCCCGGCAAGGGCCCCGCCTTCGTCCGTACGAAGCTCAAGCACGTGCTTTCCGGCAAGGTCGTCGACAAGACCTTCAACGCCGGCGTGAAGGTCGAGACGGCCAACGTCGACAAGCGCGGCATGCAGTTCTCCTACAAGGACGGCTCCGACTTCGTGTTCATGGACACGGACACCTACGACCAGATCACGATCACCCCCGAGGTCATCGGCGACGCCGCCAACTACCTCCTGGAGGGCTTCGAGGCCGTCGTCGCGATGTACGAGGGCGCGCCGCTCTACATCGACCTGCCGGCCTCCGTCGAGCTCGTCATCGAGTACACCGAGCCCGGCGTCCAGGGCGACCGCTCCACCGGCGGCTCCAAGCCGGCGCGCCTGGAGACCGGTTACGAGATCGGTGTCCCGCTCTTCATCACCACGGGTGAAAAGGTCAAGGTGGACACCCGTACGGGTGACTACCTCGGCCGGGTGAACAACTAACCGTGGCTGCCCGGAACAAGGCCCGCAAGCGGGCCTTCCAGATCCTGTTCGAGGCGGAGCAGCGAGGAGTCGGCCCCAAGACCGCCATGGCGGACTGGATACGGCTGGCCCGGACCGACGACCGGCAGCCGCCGGTCAGCGAGTACACCATGCAGCTCGTGGAGGGCTACTCCGCCCACGCCGCGCGCATCGACGAGCTGCTGTCCACCTACTCGGTGGGCTGGACGCTCGACCGGATGCCGGTCGTGGACCGCAATGTGCTGCGGCTCGGCGCGTACGAACTGATCTGGGAGGACGAGGTGCCCGACGCCGTCGTCCTCGACGAGGCCGTCCAGCTGGCGAAGGAGTTCTCCACGGACGAGTCCCCGGCCTTCGTGAACGGGCTGCTGGCCCGTCTGAAGGACCTGAAGCCCAGCCTGCGGCGCGAGTAGCCGTGCGGCGGCACCCTGGGCCCGGAACGCACCCGCGTTCCGGGCCCAGGCCGTTCGGGGCCGCCGGCGCGGTCGGGTGGCCCGCACACAGAAAACGCCCGGCGGCGCGGCGTCCGTGAGGACACCGCACCACCGGGCGAACGTTTCTGCAGATTCTGGGGCGTCAGCCTTCTTCGTGCTGGACCGCGCGGCGCGCGTCCGCGTCCAGCACACCCCAGCTGATCAGCTGGTCGGTCAGGACCGACGGCGACTGGTCGTAGATCACGGCGAGGGTGCGCAGGTCGTCCTGGCGGATCGACAGCACCTTGCCGTTGTAGTCGCCACGCTGGCTCTGGATGGTGGCGGCATAGCGCTGCAGCGGGCCGGCCTTGTCCGACGGCACCTGCGAGAGCCGTTCGAGATCGAGGACGAGCTTCGGCGGCGGCTCGGCGGCGCCACCGGGCGCGGAGCCGGGCAGCAGCTCCTGCACGGGAACGCCGTAGAAGTCGGCGAGCTCGGCAAGGCGCTGGACGGTCACCGCACGGTCGCCGCGCTCGTACGAGCCGACGACGACGGCCTTCCAGCGGCCCTGGGACTTCTCCTCGACGCCGTGGAGGGAGAGTCCCTGCTGCGTGCGGATGGCGCGGAGCTTGGCTCCGAGCTGCTTGGCGTAATCGCTGGACATAAGGCTCCCCGGACGGAAACTCGGTTACTCAGTGTGATGTTACGCAGCGTAGTTGGAATCGTCAAGCCGAATGGTCCACACCGGTACCACTGAAGCGTTCGGAATGACAGGTTTACGGCGTTTCGCGTACCCTGTGTGCCGTTGGTGCGAGACCATACGCGGCTACCTGCTACGGTGACGACGTAATTCTGGCGTCCTTTAAGACCCGTCCCGTGAGGCGGGGAAGGAGGTCCATTTCTGATGGCCGAATTCAGTGCAACCAGCTCGACCGGTTCAACAAGTCCGACAGGTTCGACCGGTTCGACGAGTCCGACGAGTCCGACAGGTTCCGTCGGCGCGAACCCGGCCCGCCCCGTCCTGGAGGCGCCGGACATCGCACGGGTCCTGACCCGTATCGCCCACGAGATCGTCGAACGCGCCAAGGGCGCCGACGACGTGGTCCTGCTCGGCATCCCGACGCGCGGCGTCTTCCTCGCCCGCCGGCTCGCCGACAAGCTCGCCGAGATCACCGGACGCAAGGTCCCCGTCGGCTCCCTCGACATCACCATGTACCGCGACGACCTGCGGCTCGGCCCGCCCCGCGCGCTCGCCCGCACCGACATCCCCGGTGACGGGGTGGACGGCCGCCTCGTGGTCCTCGTCGACGACGTGCTCTTCTCCGGCCGCACCATCCGGGCCGCCCTCGACGCGCTGGGCGACATCGGCCGCCCGCGCGCCGTCCAGCTGGCGGTCCTGGTCGACCGCGGCCACCGCGAGCTGCCCATCCGGGCCGACTACGTCGGCAAGAACATCCCGACCTCGCTGCGCGAGACCGTCAAGGTCCAGCTCACCGAGGAGGACGGCCGCGACACCGTCCTGCTCGGCTCCCGCGACCAGTAGCCACGCAACGCCCACCGGGCCCGGGCCGTTCCCCGCGGGCCCTGGCGCGCCCTCGACGTCATCCACACCCTCTTCTCGGAAGCGAACCCGATGAAGCGCCACCTGATCTCGGCCGCAGACCTCACCCGCGACGACGCCATCCTGGTCCTCGACACCGCCGAGGAAATGGCCCGTGTCGCCGACCGCCCCATCAAGAAGCTGCCGACGCTGCGCGGCCGCACGGTCGTCAACCTCTTCTTCGAGGACTCGACCCGCACCCGCATCTCCTTCGAGGCCGCCGCCAAGCGGCTCTCCGCCGACGTCATCAACTTCTCCGCCAAGGGCTCCTCGGTCTCCAAGGGCGAGTCCCTCAAGGACACCGCCCTGACCCTGGAGGCGATGGGCGCCGACGCCGTCGTCATCCGCCACCACACCTCCGGCGCCCCGCACCGCCTGGCCACCTCCGGCTGGATCAACGGCTCCGTGGTCAACGCGGGCGACGGCACCCACGAGCACCCCACCCAGGCCCTGCTGGACGCCTTCACCATGCGCCGGCACCTCGCCCGCACCGGCGGCGACCTCGCCGGCCGCCGGATCACCGTCGTCGGCGACATCCTGCACAGCCGGGTCGCCCGCTCCAATGTGCTGCTGCTGGGCACTCTGGGCGCCGAGGTCACCCTGGTCGCCCCGCCCACCCTGCTGCCGATCGGCGTCGAGCACTGGCCCTGCGAGATCTCGTACGACCTGGACGCGGTGCTCGCCAAGTCCGACGCGGTGATGATGCTCCGCGTCCAGCGCGAGCGGATGAACGCCGCCTTCTTCCCCACCGAGCGCGAGTACGCCCGCCGCTACGGCCTCGACGGCATCCGGATGGCCGCGCTGCCCGAGCACGCCATCGTCATGCACCCCGGCCCGATGAACCGGGGCATGGAGATCACCGCCGAGGTCGCCGACTCGCCGCGCTGCACCGCCGTCGAGCAGGTCAGGAACGGTGTCAGCATCCGCATGGCCGTCCTGTACCTGCTGCTCGGCGGCGCCGCACCCGCCGTTTCCGGCCCCGCCGCCACCCACGCCCGCACCGAGGAGAACCAGTGAGCACCACCAAGACCCTGATCCGCGGCGCGCGGATCCTCGGCGGCGAGCCGCAGGACGTCCTGATCGACGGCGAAACCGTCGCCGCCGTCGGCACCGGACTGGACGCCGCCGGCGCCACCGTCGTCGAGGCCGCGGGCCTGATCCTGCTCCCCGGCCTGGTCGACCTCCACACCCACCTGCGCGAGCCCGGCCGTGAGGACTCCGAGACGGTCCTCACCGGCACCCGCGCCGCCGCCGTCGGCGGATACACCGCCGTGCACGCCATGGCCAACACCTTCCCCGTCGCCGACACCGCGGGCGTCGTCGAGCAGGTCTGGCGGCTCGGCAAGGAGCACGGCTACTGCGACGTACAGCCGGTCGGCGCCGTCACCGTCGGCCTGGAGGGCAAGCAGCTCGCCGAGCTGGGCGCCATGGCCGACTCCGCCGCCGGGGTGCGGGTCTTCTCCGACGACGGCAAGTGCGTGGACGACGCGGTGATCATGCGCCGGGCCCTGGAGTACGTGAAGGCCTTCGACGGCGTCGTCGCGCAGCACGCGCAGGAGCCGCGGCTCACCGAGGGCGCCCAGATGAACGAGGGCGTCGTCTCCGGCGAGCTGGGCCTGACCGGCTGGCCGGCCGTCGCCGAGGAGTCGATCATCGCCCGCGACGTGCTGCTCGCCGCGCACGTCGGCTCCCGGGTGCACATCTGTCATCTGTCGACCGCCGGCTCGGTGGAGATCGTCCGCTGGGCCAAGTCCAAGGGCTGGGACGTCACCGCCGAGGTCACCCCGCACCACCTGCTCCTCACCGACGAGCTGGTGCGCTCCTACAACCCCGTCTACAAGGTCAACCCGCCGCTGCGCACCGAGGCCGACGTCATGGCCCTGCGCCAGGCGCTGGCCGACGGCACCATCGACTGCGTCGCCACCGACCACGCCCCGCACCCGCACGAGGACAAGGACTGCGAGTGGGCCGCCGCGGCCATGGGCATGGTGGGCCTGGAGACCGCGCTGGGTGTCGTCCAGCACACGATGGTCGAGACCGGGCTGCTGGACTGGGCGGGCGTCGCGGACCGGATGTCCTTCCGCCCGGCGGTCATCGGCCGCCTCTCCGGCCACGGCCGTCCCGTCTCGGCTGGTGAGCCCGCCAACCTCACGCTGGTCGATCCGGCATACCGTGGAGTGGTGAATCCCGCGGGTTTCGCCTCCCGCAGCCGCAACACCCCGTACGAGGGCATCGAGCTGCCGGGCCAGGTGATCGCCACCTTCCTGCGGGGCAAGGCGACGGTGATGGACGGGAAGCTCACGTGACACCTCTGGTACTCATCGCCCAGGCGAAGGAATCGGCCCAGGTCACCGACTGGGCGAACCGGGTCGGCTGGGTGGTCGGGCTGCTGCTCTTCGTGGCCCTGCTCTACTGGCTGATGCGCGAGGGCTGGAAGTGGCGCGGCACCCTGCAGGGCGACCTGCCCGAGCTGCCGACCGCCCCCGAGCAGCCCGGCGAGCCCCGGCTTCCCGTGCTCGACGGCCGCTACCACGGCTCCACCACGGCCGGGCAGTGGCTCGACCGCATCGTCGCCCGCGGCCTGGGCACCCGCAGCCGTGCCGAGCTCACGCTCACCGACGCCGGGCTGGCGGTCGTACGCCCCGGTGCCACCGACTTCTTCGTCCCCGCCGCCGCCCTGCGCGAGGCCCGGCTCGACAAGGGCATCGCCGGCAAGGTCCTCACCGAGGGCGGCCTGCTGATCGTCACCTGGGCCCACGGCGACCGGCTGATCGACTCCGGCTTCCGCTCCGACCGGTCCGCCGAGCACCCGGCCTGGGTCGAGGCCATCAACACCCTGCACACCACTACGGAAGGCGCCGCACGATGACGACCTCCACCCAGGGGGCCAAGACTCCCGCCGTACTCGTCCTGGAGGACGGCCGCACCTTCCGCGGCCGCGCCTACGGGGCCGTGGGGGAGACCTTCGGGGAGGCGGTGTTCTCCACCGGCATGACCGGCTACCAGGAGACGCTGACCGACCCCTCCTACCACCGCCAGGTGGTCGTCATGACGGCCCCGCACATCGGCAACACCGGCGTCAACGACGAGGACCCCGAGTCGTCCCGGATCTGGGTCGCCGGCTACGTCGTCCGCGACCCCGCCCGCCTCCCGTCCAACTGGCGCTCGGTGCGCACGCTGGACGAGGAGCTCGTCGCGCAGGGAGTCGTCGGCATCAGCGGCATCGACACCCGCGCGCTCACCCGCCACCTGCGCGAGCGCGGCGCCATGCGCGTCGGCATCTTCTCCGGCGTGCCCCTCGCCGACGAGGAGGCCCTGCTGGAGCGCGTCCGGCAGTCCCCGCAGATGAAGGGCGCCGACCTGTCCGCCGAGGTCGCCACCACCGAGCCCTACGTCGTCCCGGCCATCGGCGAGAAGCGGTTCACCGTCGCCGCCATCGACCTGGGCATCAAGGGCATGACCCCGCACCGGATGGCCGAGCGCGGCATCGAGGTCCATGTGCTGCCCGCCACTGCCAGCGTCGAGGACGTCTACGCGGTCCGGCCCGACGGCGTGTTCCTGTCCAACGGCCCCGGCGACCCGGCCACCGCCGACCTCACCACCCTCCACGGCGTCCTGGAGCGCAGGACCCCGCTGTTCGGGATCTGCTTCGGCAACCAGCTGCTCGGCCGCGCCCTCGGCTTCGGCACGTACAAGCTGAAGTACGGCCACCGCGGCATCAACCAGCCCGTCCAGGACCGCGCCACCGGCAAGGTCGAGGTGACCGCGCACAACCACGGCTTCGCCGTCGACGCCCCGCTCGACGCCGTCTCGGACACCCCCTACGGCCGGGCCGAGGTCTCCCACGTCTGCCTCAACGACAACGTGGTCGAAGGACTCCGGCTGCTCGACCAGCCTGCCTTCAGCGTCCAGTACCACCCCGAAGCCGCGGCCGGCCCGCACGACGCGGCCTACCTGTTCGACCGTTTTGTCTCGCTCCTGGAGGGCCAGCGTGCCTAAGCGCACCGACATCCAGTCCGTCCTGGTCATCGGCTCCGGCCCGATCGTCATCGGCCAGGCCGCCGAGTTCGACTACTCCGGCACCCAGGCCTGCCGGGTGCTCAAGTCCGAGGGCCTGCGGGTCATCCTGGTCAACTCCAACCCCGCCACGATCATGACCGACCCGGAGATCGCCGACGCCACCTATGTCGAGCCGATCACCCCGGAGTACGTCGAGAAGATCATCGCCAAGGAGCGCCCCGACGCCCTGCTGCCCACCCTGGGCGGCCAGACCGCGCTGAACACCGCGATCTCCATGCACGAGCAGGGCGTCCTGGACAAGTACGGTGTCGAGCTCATCGGCGCCAACGTCGAGGCGATCAACAAGGGCGAGGACCGCGACCTGTTCAAGGGCGTCGTCGAGGCCGTACGCGCCAGGATCGGTTACGGCGAGTCCGCCCGCTCGGTGATCTGCCACTCCCTGGACGACGTCCTGGCCGGCGTACGGGAACTGGGCGGCTACCCGGTCGTCGTCCGCCCCTCCTTCACCATGGGCGGCGCCGGCTCGGGCTTCGCGCACGACGAGGAGGAGCTGCGCCGCATCGCCGGGCAGGGCCTGACCCTCTCGCCGACCACCGAGGTGCTCCTGGAGGAGTCCATCCTGGGCTGGAAGGAGTACGAGCTGGAGCTGATGCGCGACAAGCACGACAACGTCGTGGTCGTCTGCTCCATCGAGAACTTCGACCCCATGGGCGTGCACACCGGTGACTCGATCACCGTCGCCCCGGCCATGACCCTCACCGACCGTGAATACCAGCGGCTGCGCGACATCGGCATCGCGATCATCCGCGAGGTCGGCGTCGACACCGGCGGCTGCAACATCCAGTTCGCGATCAACCCCGAAGACGGCCGCGTCATCGTCATCGAGATGAACCCGCGGGTCTCGCGCTCCTCCGCCCTGGCGTCCAAGGCCACCGGCTTCCCGATCGCCAAGATCGCCGCCCGGCTCGCCGTCGGCTACACCCTCGACGAGATCCCCAACGACATCACCGAGAAGACCCCGGCCTCCTTCGAACCGGCGCTGGACTACGTCGTCGTCAAGGTGCCGCGGTTCGCGTTCGAGAAGTTCCCGGCCGCCGACGCGACGCTGACCACCACCATGAAGTCGGTCGGCGAGGCCATGGCCATCGGCCGCAACTTCACCGAGGCCCTCAACAAGGCGCTGCGCTCGCTGGAGAAGAAGGGCAGCCAGTTCGCCTTCACCGGCGCGACCGGTGACAAAACGGAACTGCTGGCCAAGGCCGCGGTCCCGACCGACGGCCGGATCAACACCGTCATGGAGGCCATCCGCGCCGGGGCCACCCCGGACGAGGTCTTCGAGGCCACCAGGATCGACCCCTGGTTCGTCGACCAGCTCTTCCTGATCAAGGAGACCGCCGACGCCCTGGCCGACGCCGACCGGCTCGACCCGGAGCTGCTGGCCGAGGCCAAGCGGCACGGCTTCTCCGACGCCCAGATCGGCGGCATCCGCGGCCTGCGCGAGGACGTGGTGCGCGAGGTGCGGCACGCCCTCGGTGTGCGCCCGGTCTACAAGACGGTCGACACCTGCGCCGCCGAGTTCGCCGCCAACACCCCGTACTTCTACTCCTCCTACGACGAGGAGAGCGAGGTCGCGCCGCGCGAGAAGCCCGCGGTGATCATCCTCGGCTCGGGCCCCAACCGCATCGGCCAGGGCATCGAGTTCGACTACTCCTGCGTCCACGCCTCCTTCGCGCTGTCCGACGCCGGCTACGAGACCGTCATGGTCAACTGCAACCCCGAGACCGTCTCCACCGACTACGACACCTCCGACCGGCTCTACTTCGAGCCGCTCACGCTGGAGGACGTCCTGGAGATCGTCCACGCCGAGACGCTGGCCGGGCCGGTGGCGGGCGTGATCGTCCAGCTCGGCGGCCAGACCCCGCTGGGCCTGGCCCAGGCCCTCAAGGACAACGGCGTCCCCGTCGTGGGCACCTCCCCGGAGGCCATCCACCTCGCCGAGGACCGCGGCGCCTTCGGCCGTGTGCTGAGCAAGGCCGGCCTGCCCGCCCCCAAGCACGGCACCGCCACCACCTTCGACGAGGCCAAGGCCATCGCCGACGAGATCGGCTACCCGGTGCTCGTACGGCCCAGCTACGTCCTCGGCGGCCGCGGCATGGAGATCGTCTACGAGGAGGCCCGGCTCGCCTCGTACATCGCCGAGTCCACCGAGATCAGCCCCGACCGCCCGGTCCTGGTGGACCGCTTCCTCGACGACGCCATCGAGATCGACGTCGACGCCCTCTACGACGGCCACGAGCTCTACCTCGGCGGCGTCATGGAGCACATCGAGGAAGCCGGCATCCACTCCGGCGACTCCGCCTGCGCACTGCCCCCCATCACGCTGGGCGGCCACGACATCAAGCGGCTGCGCACCTCGACGGAGGCCATCGCGGCGGGCGTCGGCGTCCAGGGCCTGATCAACATCCAGTTCGCCCTCGCCGGGGACATCCTGTACGTCCTCGAAGCCAACCCGCGCGCCTCCCGCACGGTCCCCTTCACCTCCAAGGCCACCGCCGTCCCGCTGGCCAAGGCCGCCGCCCGTATCTCGCTCGGCGCGACCATCGCCGAGCTGCGCGCCGAAGGCCTCCTGCCGGCCGACGGCGACGGAGGCACCCTGCCGCTGGACGCGCCGATCTCGGTCAAGGAGGCCGTCCTTCCCTGGGCCCGCTTCCGCGACGTCCAGGGCCGCGGAGTCGACACCATCCTCGGCCCCGAGATGCGCTCCACCGGCGAGGTCATGGGCATCGACACCGTCTTCGGCACCGCCTACGCCAAGTCCCAGGCCGCCGCCTACGGGGCCCTGCCCACCAAGGGCCGCGCCTTCGTCTCGGTCGCCAACCGCGACAAGCGCGCCCTGATCTTCCCCGCCCGGGCCCTGGTCGAGCACGGGTTCGAGCTGCTGGCCACCTCGGGCACGGCGGAGATGCTGCGGCGCAACGGCATCCACGCCACCGTCGTCCGCAAGCTCAGCGAGGGCACCGGCCCGGGCGGCGAGCCCACGATCGTGCAGCTCGTGCACAACGGTGACGTCGACCTCATCGTCAACACCCCCTTCGGCACCGGTGGCCGCCTCGACGGCTACGAGATCCGCACCGCGGCCGTCGCCCGCGGAGTCCCGTGCCTGACCACCGTCCAGGCGCTGGCAGCGGCCGTCCAGGGCATCGACGCGCTCAACCGGGGCGACGTCGGGGTGCGGTCCCTGCAGGAGCACGCCGCGCAGCTGAACGCGGGCCGCGAGGCCTGAGCCCCCGTCGCGCCGGGTTGTGCCGCCCGTTCCTCCCCCCGGGGGGAACGGGCCGGCCCGGCCACCGGGCGTCCGCCGCCCGTGAAACCCCGGCCACGGCCGGTGGGGGTGCGTGTCCGCCGCCGGGCGCGGGCAGGCCGGCCGGCCCGCGCCGCCCCGGGCGAGCGGCGGCCCACCCCCGACCCACCGGCAGGGAAAGGCAGAACACCTGATGTACCCGCTTGTCTTCAAGCTGATCCTCCGCCGGCTCGACCCCGAGCGGGCCCACCACCTCGCCTTCGGCTGGATCCGGCTCGCCGCCCGCATCCCCGTGCTGCGCACCTTCGTCGCGGCCGTCCTCGCGCCCCGTTACCCGGCGCTGCGCACCGAGGCCTTCGGGCTGCGCATGCACGGCCCCTTCGGTCTGGCCGCCGGCTTCGACAAGAACGCGGTCGGGATCGACGGCCTGGCCATGCTGGGCTTCGACCACGTCGAGATCGGCACCGTGACCGCGCGGGCCCAGCCCGGCAACCCCCGCAAGCGGCTCTTCCGGCTGGTGCCCGACCGGGCGCTGATCAACCGGATGGGCTTCAACAACGAGGGCTCCGAAGCCGTCGCGGCCCGCCTGGCCGCCCGCAACGCGGTCTTCCGGACCACCGTCGGCGTCAACATCGGCAAAACCAAGATCACCCCGGAGGCGGAAGCCGCCGCCGACTACGCCGCCTCGGCCGAGCGGCTGGCCCCGTACGCGGACTACCTGGTCGTCAATGTGTCGTCGCCGAACACCCCCGGCCTGCGCGATCTGCAGGCCGTCGACCATCTGCGGCCCCTGCTGACCGCGGTCCGGGCCGCCGCAGGCGAGCTGCCGCTGCTCGTCAAGATCGCCCCCGACCTCGCCGACGAGGACGTGGACGCGGTCGCCGACCTCGCCGTCGAGCTGGGCCTGGACGGCATCATCGCCACCAACACCACCATCGCCCGCGAGGGCCTGGGCCTCACCTCGGACCCCGCGCTGGTCAAGGAGACCGGCGGGCTGTCCGGCGCCCCGCTCAAGGCCCGCTCCCTCGAAGTGCTGAGCCGGCTGTACGCCCGGGTGGGGGACCGGATCACCCTGGTCGGGGTCGGCGGGGTGGAGACCGCCGACGACGTCTGGCAGCGCATCCTCGCCGGTGCCACGCTGGTGCAGGGCTACAGCGCCTTCGTCTACGAGGGCCCCTTCTGGTGCCGTCGCATCCACCGGGACCTGGCCGACCGCCTCGCGCACAGCCCGTACGCCACCCTCGCCGACGCCGTCGGTGCCGCCGCCCGCAAGGAGACCGCCGCATGACCTCCGTGAGCCCGGACCACACCGAACCCTTCGGAGCACGGCTGCGCCGCGCCATGGACACCCGCGGACCGCTGTGCGTCGGCATCGACCCGCACGCGTCGCTGCTGTCCTCCTGGGGCCTGGGCGACGACGTCGCCGGACTGGAGCGCTTCACGTACACCGTGGTCGAGGCGCTGGCCGACCGGGTGGCCGTGCTCAAGCCGCAGAGCGCCTTCTTCGAACGGTTCGGTTCGCGCGGCATCGCGGTGCTGGAACGGGCCGTCGCCCAGGCGCGGCAGGCCGGCGCCCTGGTCCTGATGGACGCCAAGAGGGGCGACATCGGCTCGACCATGGCCGCCTATGCCGCGACCTACCTGGACAAGGACTCGCCGCTGTTCTCGGACGCGGTCACCGTGAGTCCCTACCTCGGCTTCGGCTCGCTGCGCCCGGCCCTGGACGCGGCCCGGATCAGCGGGTCGGGGGTCTTCGTGCTGGCCCTGACCTCCAACCCGGAGGGCGCCGAGGTGCAGCGGGCGACGGCGTCCGACGGCTCCGGCAGGTCGCTCGCGCAGGTGATGCTGGACCACATCGCGCGGGAGAACGATGACGCCGCGCACGCCGGGATTGCCGGCCCCGCCCCGCTCGGCTCGGTCGGGGCGGTGGTGGGGGCGACCCTGTCCGAGGCGGGGGTGGACCTCGCGGTGAACGGCCCGCTGCTGGCCCCCGGTATGGGCGCCCAGGGAGCCACCGCCGCCGATCTGCCGAGGATCTTCGGCGACGCCGTGCGCAACGTCCTCCCGAGCTTCAGCCGGGGCGTCCTGCGACACGGACCGTCGGTCGCCGCACTGCGTGAATCGGCCGCCCGGGAGGCTGCAGAAGTGACGGAAGCTGTCAAGTAGGCCCGAAACTAGAGGTGATTTGCCCCAAAAGTCCTGGTCGAGCAAGGCTGACCAGGACTTTTCTTCTTGTTTGCGCTGACTGTGAGCGCTCTGGCCGCTAGTCTCCGACGAGAGCGCGCAGCCAGCGCGTTTCATGTTGCCCTCGCAGGTGGGGGGTGACTAGGTTCCACACCGGTCCGTATCCGACAAGTTCTACATCCGAGGTGACGTAGGCGTGGCTCTTCCGCCCCTTACCCCTGAACAGCGCGCTGCCGCGCTCGAAAAGGCCGCCGCGGCTCGCCGGGAGCGCGCCGAGGTCAAGAATCGGCTCAAGCACTCCGGCGCCTCGCTGCACGAGGTGATCAAGTCGGGCCAGGAGAACGACGTCATCGGCAAGATGAAGGTCTCCGCCCTTCTGGAGTCCCTGCCCGGCGTGGGCAAGGTCCGGGCCAAGCAGATCATGGAGCGGCTCGGCATCTCCGAGAGCCGCCGGGTCCGTGGGCTCGGCTCCAACCAGATCGCCTCCCTGGAGCGCGAGTTCGGCAGTCCGGCTGCCTGACGTGTCCCCAGCGGTCACCGGCACACTCCGGAACCGGGGATAATCGCTTCATGATGGAACGTCCGCGGCTGACCGTGCTCTCCGGCCCTTCGGGGGTCGGCAAGAGCACGGTCGTCGCCCATATGCGCAAAGTCCACCCCGAGGTATGGCTCTCGGTGTCGGCGACCACCCGCAAGCCGCGCCCCGGTGAGAAGCACGGGGTCCAGTACTACTTCGTGGACAACGACGAGTTCGACAAGCTCGTCGCCAACGGGGAACTGCTGGAGTGGGCGGAGTTCGCGGGTAACCGCTACGGCACTCCGCGCGGCGCCGTGCTCGACAAGCTCGACGCCGGTGTGCCGGTCCTGCTGGAGATCGATCTGCAGGGTGCCCGGCTGGTCCGTCAGGCCATGGCCGACGCCCGGCTGGTCTTCCTGGCCCCGCCCGGCTGGGACGAACTGGTCCGCCGGCTCACCGGCCGCGGCACCGAGTCGCCCGAGGTGATCGAGCGGCGGCTGGCGGCGGCGAAGATCGAACTGGCCGCCGAACCGGAGTTCGACACCACCCTGGTCAACACCTCCGTCGAGGACGTAGCACGTGAGCTGCTAGCCTTGATGGGAGTTGTCTGACTCTGATCTTTTCATCCCCCTCGCTCCGCTGGGGGGACCCACTTATCGGAAGGTAGAGCGTGTCCTCTTCCATCACCGCGCCCGAGGGCATCATCAACCCGCCGATCGACGAGCTGCTCGAGGCCACTGACTCGAAGTACAGCCTCGTGATCTACGCGGCCAAGCGTGCGCGTCAGATCAACGCGTACTACTCGCAGCTCGGCGAAGGCCTGCTGGAGTACGTCGGCCCGCTGGTGGACACCCACGTCCACGAGAAGCCGCTCTCGATCGCCCTGCGCGAGATCAACGCGGGTCTGCTGACCTCCGAGGCTGTGGAAGGCCCGGCTCAGTAGTTGTTTTCCGCAGCCCTCTCCGGCGCTGCCCCACGGGCCCGGCCGTCCATCGGCCGGGCCCGTGGTGTGTGATGGACCCATGAAGAAGCCACGGGTCGTTCTGGGGGTCGGCGGCGGCATCGCCGCGTACAAGGCGTGCGAGCTGCTGCGGCGGTTCACCGAGTCGGGGCACGACGTACGGGTGGTACCCACCGAGTCGGCGCTGCGCTTCGTCGGCGAGGCCACCTGGTCGGCGCTGTCCGGCAACCCGGTGACCACCCAGGTGTGGGCCGGCGTCGAGGAGGTCCCGCACGTACGGATCGGGCAGCACGCCGACCTCGTGGTGGTCGCCCCCGCCACCGCCGACCTGCTCGCCAGGGCGGCCCACGGCCTCGCCGACGACCTGCTCACCAACACCCTGCTCACCGCCCGCTGTCCGGTGGTCTTCGCCCCCGCCATGCACACCGAGATGTGGGAGCACCCCGCCACCCAGGACAATGTCGCCACCCTGCGCGGGCGCGGCGCGATCGTGATCGAGCCCGCCGTCGGCCGGCTCACCGGAGTCGACACCGGCAAGGGCCGGCTCCCCGACCCGGCCGCCATCTTCGAGGCCTGCCGCCGCGTCCTGGCCCGGGGCGCCGAGGGTCTCGCCGCCGACCTCACCGGCCGGCACGTCGTCATCAGCGCGGGCGGCACCCGCGAACCCCTCGACCCGGTGCGCTACCTGGGCAACCGCTCCTCCGGCAAGCAGGGGTACGCGCTGGCCCGGGTCGCCCTCGCCCGCGGCGCACGGGTCACCCTGGTCGCCGCCAACACCGACCTGCCCGACCCGGCCGGCGCCGACCTGGTCCGGGTCGGCACCGCCGTACAGCTGCGGGAGGCCGTGCTCAAGGCCGCCGCCGACGCCGACGCGGTGGTGATGGCGGCCGCTGTCGCCGACTTCCGGCCGGTCCACTACGCCGAGGGCAAGATCAAGAAGAAGGACGGCGAGGAGCCGCCGCCGCTGGAGCTGGTCCGTAACCCCGACGTGCTCGCCGAGCTCTCCCACGGCCGGCCGAACCCCCGGCAGATCGTTGTCGGCTTCGCCGCCGAGACCGACGACGTCCTCGCCAACGGCCGTGCCAAGCTCACCCGCAAGGGCTGTGACCTGCTGGTCGTCAACGAGGTCGGCGACCGCAAGGCCTTCGGGGCCGAGGAGAACGAGGCCGTCGTGCTCGCCGCCGACGGCACCGAGACCCCCGTACCGTTCGGCCCGAAGGAGGCTCTGGCGGACGTGCTGTGGGACCTCGTGGCGCGCCGTCTGGGCCGATAGCGGGGTCACGTCATACGGTGAATGGAAGTGTCGCAGGTCACGGCGTTTCCAAGCTTCGAGATGCCGTGTCCATGGATGCGAGCCGGACGATAAACTAGTCAAGGAAACCGCCGGGCGCAGCCCCGCGCGAGCCACCAAATGTTCAGTCAGCAGCCGCTGCAACCCCAGGGAGCGATGTGTCCCGCCGCCTGTTCACCTCGGAGTCCGTCACCGAGGGACACCCCGACAAGATCGCTGACCAGATCAGCGACACGATCCTCGACGCGCTTCTGAAGGAGGACCCCACCTCCCGCGTCGCCGTCGAGACGCTGATCACCACCGGTCTGGTGCACGTCGCCGGAGAGGTCACGACCAAGGGATACGCGGACATCGCGACCCTGGTGCGCAACACGATCCTCGACATCGGTTACGACTCGTCCAAGAAGGGCTTCGACGGGGCCTCCTGCGGCGTCTCGGTCTCCATCGGCGCCCAGTCCCCGGACATCGCGCAGGGTGTCGACACCGCGTACGAGAACCGGGTCGAGGGCGACGAGGACGAGCTGGACCGGCAGGGCGCGGGCGACCAGGGCCTGATGTTCGGCTACGCCTGCGACGAGACGCCCGAGCTGATGCCGCTGCCGATCACGCTGGCGCACCGCCTCTCCAAGCGCCTCACCGAAGTGCGCAAGAACGGGACCATCCCCTACCTGCGCCCCGACGGCAAGACCCAGGTCACCATCGAGTACGACGGTGCCAAGGCGGTCCGTCTGGACACCGTCGTGGTCTCCTCGCAGCACGCCTCGGACATCGACCTGGAGTCCCTGCTGGCCCCGGACATCCGGGAGTTCGTCGTCGAGCCCGAGCTGAAGGCCCTGGTCGAGGAGGGCATCAAGCTCGACACCGACGGCTACCGCCTCCTGGTCAACCCCACCGGGCGCTTCGAGATCGGCGGCCCCATGGGCGACGCCGGCCTCACCGGCCGCAAGATCATCATCGACACCTACGGCGGCATGGCCCGCCACGGCGGCGGCGCCTTCTCCGGCAAGGACCCGTCCAAGGTCGACCGTTCGGCCGCCTACGCCATGCGCTGGGTCGCCAAGAACGTCGTCGCGGCCGGCCTGGCCTCCCGCTGCGAGGTCCAGGTCGCCTACGCCATCGGCAAGGCCGAGCCCGTCGGCCTCTTCGTGGAGACCTTCGGCACCGCCACCGTCGACACCGAGAAGATCGAGGCCGCCATCGGCTCCGTCTTCGACCTCCGCCCGGCCGCCATCATCCGCGACCTGGACCTGCTGCGGCCCATCTACGCCCAGACCGCCGCCTACGGCCACTTCGGCCGCGCGCTGCCGGACTTCACCTGGGAGCGCACCGACCGCGTGGACGCGCTGCGCAGGGCCGTCGGCCTGTAACCCGGCTCGTCGTTTCCCGCCCGGCCCCGGACCTGACCCCAGGTCCGGGGCCGTCGCGCGTCACGCCACCGCCCGTTGTCCGCGCCGTCTGGTAACACTGAGGCTGTGAGCAGCGAGAACCACCCCAGCGAAGCCCCGTCGGAGCAGGCCGGCGGGGGAGAGCAGCTCGCCCTCATACGGGAGACGGTCCGCCAGGCCAAGGAGCCCAGGGCCAAGCCGCGGACCTGGCGCGGGGCGGCACTGGCCGAGGGGCTGCCGGTGGCCCGGGTGCTGGTGGACAAGGGCCTGCTCCACCTGGACCAGTACTTCGACTACGCGGTGCCGGCGGCCATGGACCAGGAGGCGCAGCCGGGCGTGCGGGTGCGGGTGCGGTTCGGCGCGAGGGTGGTCAAGGGGCGCCGCGAGGGCGGCGAGCTGCACGACGGCTTCGTGGTGGCACGGCTCACCGAGAGCGACTACCGGGGACCGCTGGCACCGCTGGCGCAGGTGCTCTCGCCCGAACAGGTACTGACGCCCGCCCTGCTGCGGCTGTGCCGGGCGGTGGCCGACCGCTATGCCGGGGCGCTGGCGGATGTGGTGCAGCTGGCGGTGCCGCCCCGGCGGGCGAAGGCGGAGGCGGAGCCGGTGCGGGCCGCCCCGCCGACGCCCGAGGCCCCGGTGCCGGGGAGCTGGGCGCGGTATCCGACGGGTCCGGCGTTCCTCCAGGCCCTGGCCCGCGGCGACTCGCCCCGGGCGGTGTGGACGGCGCTGCCCGGACCGCAGTGGCCGCAGGAGCTGGCGCGGGCCATGGCGGCGACCCTGGCCTCCGGGCGCGGCGCGCTGGCCGTGGTGCCCGACGGCCGGGCGGCGGCCCGGGTCGACGCGGCACTGACCGCGCTGCTGGGCGAGGGCCGGCATGTGACGCTCACCGCCGACGCCGGGCCCGAGGAACGGTACCGCCGCTGGCTGGCCCTCAGCCGGGGCGCGGTGCGGGCCGTGGTGGGGACCCGGGCCGCGATGTTCGCGCCGGTCGCCGACCTGGGCCTGGTCGCGCTGTGGGACGACGGCGACTCCAGCCACTCCGAGCCGCACGCCCCGCAGCCCCACGCCCGCGAGGTGCTGCTGCTGCGGGCTACCGAGGAACGGGCGGGCTTTCTGCTCGGCGGCTTCACCTGCACCGTCGAGGGCGCCCAGCTGGTCGACACCCGGTGGGCACTGCCCCTGGCCGCCGCCCGGGAGCAGGTACGGGTCGTCGCCCCCCTGATCCGTACCGTCGGTGACCTGGACGAGGCGCGGGACGCGGCGGCGCGGGCGGCACGGCTGCCGAGCCTGGCGTGGCAGGTCACCAAGGAGGCACTGGCCCGCGGCCCGGTGCTGGTGCAGGTGCCGCGCCGCGGATACGTACCGGGGCTGGCCTGCGAGCGGTGCCGGGAGACCGCCCGGTGCGGGGGCTGTTCCGGGCCGCTGGAGCTCAGGGAGGGCGGCGGCGCGCCGACCTGCGGGTGGTGCGGCCGGATCGAGACCGCCTGGCACTGCCACGAGTGCGGCGGGGTCCGGCTGCGCGCGCAGGTCGTGGGAGCGCGGCGCACGGCCGACGAGCTGGGCCGGGCCTTCCCCAAGGTGCCGGTGCGCATGTCGGGGCGGGACGCGGTGCTGGCGTCCGTGCCGGACAGCCCGGCGCTGGTGATCTCAACGCCGGGCGCGGAACCGGTGGCCGAGGGCCCGGGATACGCGGCGGCGCTGCTGCTCGACGGCTGGGCACTGCTCAACCGGCCCGACCTGCGCGCGGGGGAGGAGGCGCTGCGGCGCTGGGCGGGCGCGGCGGCGCTGGTGCGTCCGGCGGGCGAGGGCGGCACGGTCGTCGTGCTGGCCGAGCCGACGCTGCGGCCCGTGCAGGCGCTGGTGCGCTGGGATCCGGCCGGGCACGCGGTGCGCGAGCTGGCCGAGCGCGCCGAGCTGGGCTTTCCCCCGGTGTCCCGGATGGCGGCCGTCGCCGGGCGTCCGGCCGCCGTCGCCGACCTCGTGGCCACCGCCGAACTGCCCGAGGGCACCGACGTGCTGGGCCCGGTGCCGCTTCCGGTGCCGGAACCGGGCCGGCCGCGCCGCGCCGGGGACCCGCCGCCCGGCGAGCAGTGGGAACGCGTGCTGCTCCGGGTACGGCCGGGCAGCGGTGCGGCGCTGGCGGCCGCGCTCAAGGCCGCGCAGACGGCACGCATCGCGCGCAAGGAGGCCGACCCGGTCCGGGTACGGATCGATCCGCCGGACATCGGTTGACCCCGGCTACGTGCGGGCCCGTGCGGGCCGTGCCCACCCGCGCCCACCCGCGCGGGCCCGTGCCGCCGGGCCCGGCCCCGTGCGCCCGAATGCCGCCGCCCCGGCGTCCGGCGTGGCGGGCGGCGGGGCGGGTGCGGCGTGCGGGAGGCGGGAGGCGTACGGCCGGGCGGGCGGTTCAGCCCGTACGGGGGCCGGGGACGGCGCCCGGCAGGGGCTCCTCCTGGGACAGCACGGACCGGGCCGCGGGGATCGACGGCTGGGCGGTCTCCTCCGTACCGGGAGCGGTGGCGCGCCGGGTGCCGTAGCGGCGGTGCACCGCCTGCTTGGTGACGCCGAGCGCCGACCCCACCGCGTCCCAGGAGAAGCCCAGTGAGCGGTCGAAGTCGACGGCCGCCGTGACCAGTGTCTCGACACTGTCCCGGAGCTCCTGCGCCAGCCGCACGGTGGGAGCGGGGGCGCGGCCGTAGACGACGAATCCGGCGGCGGGACCGCTGCGCCGCGGACGGTAGACGTTGCCCAGCTGGGCGGTGAGGGTGCGCAGAGCGTCCACCTGGCGGCGGACCCTCTCGATGTCCCGCACCAGCAGGTGCAGGCTTGCCCGTGCCTGGGCGTCGTGCGTTGCGTGTTCGGGCATCAAAAGGCCTCTCGAACCGGCTCCGGCAGTGATGGATGGCAGGGAACGGGCCGCCCAAATCGGCCCGGTTTCGGTCAATCTCCTTTGACCAACGCGCCAGCATCCCCCCGGGTCACGCAGCTGGGGGCGCGCCGGTCCTTCCGGGGGGCGCGCAACGGCGCGCACGCCCCCGCCGCCGCCACGGCCGCACCCCATAGACTGGGTCGCCGTCCCGACCCGCTCCGACCACGGGAGTCCGCCGCGTGTCCGTCCAACCGATCCGACTCTTCGGCGACCCGGTGCTGCGCATGACCGCGCAGCCCGTCACTGTCTTCGACAAGGAACTGCGCACCCTCGTCAGGGATCTGACCGAGACCATGCAGTCCGCGCCCGGCGCCGGCCTGGCGGCACCTCAGATCGGCGTGTCCCTGCGGGTGTTCACCTACTACGTGGACGGGGAGCTCGGCCACCTGGTCAACCCGGACCTCAGCCTCAGCGAGGACGAGCAGGAGGGCCCCGAGGGCTGTCTGTCGCTGCCCGGGCTCACCTACGACTGCACACGGGCGTACGGCGTGGTCGCCAAGGGCTTCGACATGCACGGCGAGCCCGTCACCATCGAGGGAACGCAGCTGCTCGCGCGCTGCATACAGCACGAGACCGACCACCTGGACGGCATCATCTTCATCGACCGGCTCGACGTCGCGCGGCGCAAGGCGGCCATGAAGGCGATACGTGAGGCGGAGTGGACGGGGCAGACCGCGCCGCAGGTGAAGATCTCCCCGCACGGCACGTTCGGCCGCGCGCTCTGACATCCCGCACACCGAAAGGCACCGCACCCTTCATGAGGCTCGTCTTCGCCGGCACCCCCGAGGTCGCCGTCCCCGCCCTGGACGCCCTGCTGGCCTCGGACCGGCACGAGGTCGTCGCCGTCGTCACCCGGCCCGACGCCACGGCGGGCCGCGGCCGCAAGCTCCTGGAGAGCCCGGTCGCGCAGCGGGCGCGGGAGGCCGGCATCGAGGTGCTCAAGCCGGCCCGGCCGCGCGACGAGGACTTCCTGGCCCGGCTGCGTGAGATCGCCCCCGACTGCTGCCCGGTCGTCGCCTACGGCGCCCTGCTCCCCAAGGCCGCGCTCGACATCCCCGCCCGCGGCTGGGTCAACCTGCACTTCTCGCTGCTGCCCGCCTGGCGCGGCGCCGCCCCCGTGCAGCACGCGGTGATGGCCGGCGACGAGGTGACCGGCGCCTCGACCTTCCTCATCGAGCAGGGGCTCGACTCCGGACCGGTGTACGGCGTGGTCACCCAGGACGTACGGCCCACCGACACCAGCGGCGAACTGCTGACCCGCCTCGCGCACAGCGGCGCGCGGCTGCTGGCCGCCACCATGGACGGCATCGAGGACGGCACCCTGGTGGCCCGCCCGCAGCCCGCCGACGGCATCACCGTCGCCCCGAAGATCACCGTCGAGGACGCGCACATCGACTGGACGGCCCCGGCGCTGCGCGTCGACCGCCTCGTACGCGGTTGCACCCCGGCGCCCGGCGCCTGGACCCTCTTCCACGGCGAACGCCTCAAGGTCGGCCCGGTCAGCCCGCACCCCGAGCGCCGGGAACTGGCCCCCGGCGAGCTGGAGGTCGCCAGGAACGCGGTCTACGTCGGCACCGGCAGCTACGCCGTCCGGCTCGGCGAGGTGCAGCCGCAGGGCAAGAAGCGGATGGCCGCCGCCGACTGGGCGCGCGGCGTACGGATCGCCACCGGCGACCAGGTGGGGGAGCAGCCGCTCCCCGACCGGGTGGGGGAGCAGCCGCTCCCGGAGGCGTAACGGGAACGTCCCCCGCCGCGCCGTAGGCTGGAACCGCAGGCCCGCGCAGGCCACCGCCGCCGTCATCCCGATCCGGAGCACCTTCCCTTGAGCAACCCCTCCCCCCGCCGTACGGCCCCCGGCCCGGCCCGCCAGGGCCGGCCCCACCGCAGGCCGCAGCGCGATCCCGTACGCATCCTGGCCTTCGAGGCGCTGCGCGCGGTCGACGAACGGGACGCGTACGCCAACCTCGTGCTGCCCTCCCTGCTGCGGCAGGCCGAGGCCGAAGCGGCCCGCACGGGGCGCACCTTCGAGCGGCGGGACGCCGCGCTGGCCACCGAGCTGGTGTACGGGACGCTGCGCCGGCAGGGGACGTACGACGCCGTCATCGCGGCCTGCGTCGACCGCCCGCTGCGCGAGGTGGACCCGCCGGTGCTGGACGTGCTGTCACTGGGCGCGCACCAGCTGCTGGGCACCAGGATCCCGTCGCACGCGGCCGTCTCCGCGACGGTGGAGCTGGCCCGGGCCGTGCTCGGCGACGGACGGGCGAGGTTCGTCAACGCCGTGCTGCGCAAGGTCGCCGCGCACGACCTCGACAGCTGGCTGGAGCAGGTCGCCCCGCCCTACGACGAGGATCCCGAGGAGCATCTGGCCGTCGTCCACTCGCATCCGCGCTGGATCGTCTCCGCGCTCTGGGACGCCCTGGGCGGTGGCCGGTCCGGCATCGAGGCGCTGCTCGCCGCCGACAACGAGCGCCCCGAGGTGACGCTCGTCGCCCGCCCGGGCCGCTCCACCGCCCAGGAGATCGCCGGCTCCCTGCCCGCCGACGCCGCCGCCGAGGGCCGCTGGTCCCCGTACGCGCTGCGGCTCACCGAGGGCGGCGACCCGGCCGCCGTCGACGCCGTGCGCGAGGGCCGGGCCGGTGTCCAGGACGAGGGCAGCCAGCTGGTCGCCTCGGCCCTGGCCGCCGCCCCGGTCGAGGGCTCCGACACGCTCTGGCTGGACGGCTGCGCCGGCCCGGGCGGCAAGGCGGCCCTGCTCGCCGCGCTCGCCGCGCAGCGCGGCGCGCTGCTGGTCGCCTCCGAGAAACAGCCGCACCGCGCACGACTGGTCGCCCGCGCCCTGGCCGGCAACCCCGGCCCGTACCAGGTCGTGGTCGCCGACGGCACCCGGCCCGCCTGGCGCGAGTCCGCCTTCGACCGGGTCCTCGTCGATGTCCCCTGCACCGGGCTGGGCGCGCTCCGCCGCCGCCCCGAGGCCCGCTGGCGCCGCCGCGCCGAGGACGTCACCGGATTCGCGCCGCTCCAGCGCGGGCTGCTCACCGAAGCCCTGCGCGCCGTCCGGGTCGGCGGTGTCGTCGGCTACGCGACCTGCTCCCCGCACCCCGCCGAGACCCGGGCCGTCGTGGACGACGTCCTGCGCGAAGCGAAGGCCGAACTGGTCGATGCCCGGCCTCTGATGCCCGGCGTGCCCGACCTCGGCGACGGCCCCGACGTACAGCTCTGGCCGCATCTGCACGGCACCGACGCCATGTACCTGGCACTGCTGCGCCGGACCGCCTGACGGCCTCCCCGGTCAGCCGCGCGGTTCCTCCACGGGCCCGGGCGGCGCGGGGTGTCGCGCGGGGGGCCGGTCCAGGCTGCCGGGCCACCACACCCGGTGCCGCAGGTCCAGGGTGAGCGCGGAGACGAGCACCGAGCGGACCACGAAGGTGTCCAGCAGGACGCCGAAGGCCACGGCGAAGCCGATCTCGGCGAAGCCGACGATGGGCAGGGTGGCGAGCGCGGCGAAGGTGCCGGCCAGCACCAGACCGGCCGAGGTGATGACGCCGCCGGTGGCGGCGAGGCCGGTGAGGGTGCCCTGGCGGGTGCCGGAGTGCGCGGTCTCCTCACGGATGCGCGTCATGAGGAAGATGTTGTAGTCGATGCCGAGGGCGACGAGGAAGACGAAGACGAAGAGCGGGAACGCGGTGTCCTCGCCGTCGAAGCCGAAGAGGTGCCGGAAGGCCAGCGCGCTGACCCCCAGCGCCGCGGCGAAGGACAGCACGACCGTCCCGATCAGCACCAGCGGGGCGATCAGGGCCCGCAGCAGCAGGGCCAGGATCACCAGCACGACCACCAGGATCACCGGGATGAGCAGTTCGCTGTCGCGGCGGGCCGCGTTGTTGGCGTCGACCATCGTGGCGGTGCCGCCGCCGACCCTGGCGTCGGCGCCCGGGACGGCGTGCAGGGTGGTCCGGGCGAGGGCGACGGTGTCCTTGGCGGCCTGGCTGTCCGGGGCGGCCGTGGTGGTGGCCTCCAGGTAGACCAGGCCGTTCTTCTCGGCCGGGGCCCCCGGCGGGGTGCCGGCCGAGCCGGGGGCGACGCCCTTGAGCGTGCCCAGGGCGGCCTTGACCCGGTCCGCGGCGTCCGCCCTGGCGATGACGACGACGGGCTGCCCCGCGCCGGCCGCGAAGTAGCGGGCCTGGACCTGCTGGCCGGTCACCGAGTCCGGCTTGCCGGTGAAGCTCTCGGCCTGGGTGAGGCCGGCCGCCTCAAGGGTGATCAGCCCGAGGGAGAGCACCGCCAGGACGACCGCCGTGGTGACCCACACCGTGCGCGGCCGCCGGTCGATGCGCCGCCCCACCCGCGCCCAGAACCCGGTCCGGGTGGGCTCCTCGGAGCCGACGTGCGGGATCGTCGGCCAGAACACCCAGCGGCCGGCGATGACCAGCAGCGCCGGGAACAGCGTCAGCATCGCGAGCACGCCGATCGTGATGCCGACGGCCGCGACCGGCCCCAGCCCCGACGTCGAGTTCATCTCGGCGAACAGCAGGCACAGCATGCTGACCGCGACCGTCGCCGCGCTGGCGATGATGGCGGGCCCGGCGCGGTGCAGGGCCAGCGCCATCGCCTCGTGGCGGTCCTCGTGGCGGCGCAGTTCCTCGCGGTAGCGGGCCACGAGCAGCAGCGCGTAGTCCGTACCGGCGCCGAAGACCAGCACCGTCAGGATGCCGGCGCTCTGCGCGTTGACGACCAGACCGGCATGCGCGGCGAGCAGATAGATCGCGGCCTGCGCGGTGAAGAGGGCGCCGATCACCGACAGCACGGGGACCAGGATCAGAGCCAGACTGCGGTAGGTCAGCAGCAGGATGACCACGACCACGGCGAGCGCCGAGTACAGCAGGGTGCCGTCGATGCCGGAGAAGGCGTCGGCCGAGTCGGAGGCGGAGCCGCCGGGCCCGGTGATGTGGACCTCCGGGCCCGCGGGCTCCGCGGTGACCACGCCGCGGATGTCCTCGACGGCGTCGGCGATGCCGCTCCAGCCGCCCACGTCGACGCTGATCGGCACCAGCAGCTCGGCAGCGCGCGGGTTCACCTTGCGGTCCAGGGCCGGCCCGACGCTGCGCGCGCCGAAGATGCCGTGGGCCGTCATGGCCCTGATGCGGCCGGCGTCGGCCCGGATCCTCGTACGGTCCGCGGCGGTCAGTCCGCCGGGCCTGGCGTAGATCACCACGGCGGGCGCGGTGTCGGGCAGGAAGTCCTTCTGGAGGTTGAGCACCCGCGTGGACTCCGCGCTGCCGGGCAGCCAGGAGGACGCGTCGTTCTGCTCCGCGTCCATCAGCTTCCGCGCGAGCGGTGCCACCACCACGAGCAGCACGATCCACAGCGCGAGAACGACCCACTTGCTGCGCCTGCCGCACACGAGCGGGGCCACCCGCCCCGGCGAACCGGACGCACCCGATGAGCTGGGAGCCGTCACGTCAGCCACCTCCGCCTGGTCCAAGGCGTCCCCCGAGGAGTGCTTCTGTCTCCGGCCAGCATGGCATGACAAGGCCGCCGCCGCAGCGTGGTTGACGGTACGTGCGCAGCGACGATCGGGATACTTCCCGACTGCCATACTGGACCCATGGCCGTGCAGATCAACCCCAGCATCCTGTCCGCCGACTTCGCGCGTCTCGCCGAGGAAGCGCGGGCGGTCGAGGGCGCCGACTGGCTCCATGTCGACGTGATGGACAACCACTTCGTCCCCAACCTCACGCTCGGGGTCCCGGTCGTGGAGTCGCTGCGCAAGGCCACCGACACCCCGCTGGACTGCCACCTGATGATCGAGGACCCGGACCGCTGGGCCCCGGCCTACGTCGAGGCGGGCGCCGGCTCGGTCACCTTCCACGTCGAGGCGGCCGCGGCCCCGGTGCGGCTCGCCCGGGAGATCCGCGCCAAGGGCGCGAGGGCCTCCATGGCGCTCAGGCCGGCCACCCCGATCGAGCCGTACGAGGATCTGCTCCCCGAGCTCGACATGCTGCTGATCATGACGGTGGAACCCGGCTTCGGCGGCCAGTCCTTCCTGGACATCATGCTGCCGAAGATCCGGCGCACCCGTGGGCTGATCGAGAAGCACGGCCTGGAGCTGTGGCTCCAGGTGGACGGCGGGGTCTCCGCCGCCACCATCGAGCGCTGTGCCGAGGCCGGTGCCGATGTCTTCGTCGCGGGCTCGGCCGTATACGGGGCGCAGGACCCGGCGGAGGCCGTGCGGGCACTGCGCAAGCAGGCCGGAGCGGTCTGCGCCCACTGACAGTGGAGCCGGGTATCGACCAAGGCCTACGTGTCCGTAACCTCGCGCGATCTGCGAGGATGAGCGCGGAGCCGATCAGATGGGCAAAACGGGAGAGCGACGTGACCACAGGCCGCACGCAGGTTCGCATGGGCCCCGGTGAAATGGTCCAGGCGGCAGCGATGGCTCGCCGCTTCTATCTCGAAGGGAAATCCAAGATCCAGATCGCCGAGGAGTTCGGCGTGAGCCGCTTCAAGGTGGCCCGGGTCCTGGAGACCGCCCTCGAACGCGATCTCGTACGCATCGAGATCCGCGTACCGGCCGAACTCGACGCCGAGCGCTCGGACGCGCTCCGCGCCCGCTACGGCCTCCGGCACGCCGTCGTCGTCGAGTCCCCCGCCGACGAGAGCGACGGCCCCGACCCGGAGAACCTCGGCGCGGTCGCCGCCGACCTGCTCGGCGAACTCGTCAGCGAGGGCGACGTCCTCGGCCTGGCCTGGGGCCGCTCCATCATCACCATGGCCAACGCCCTCGACCGGCTGCCGCCCTGCACCGTCGTCCAGCTCACCGGCGTGTACGACGCCGGCACCGCCGACCGCGGCTCCGTCGAGGCCGTCCGCACCGCCGCCGCCGTCTCCGGCGGCGAGGCACACCCCATGTACGCCCCCATGGTGCTCGGCGACGCGACGACGGCCGCCGCGCTGCGCGCGCAGAGCGGCATCGCGGCCGCCATGAGCTACTTCGACAAGGTCACCGTCGCCGTCGTCTCCGTCGGCTCCTGGGAGGCGGGGATCTCCACCGTCCACGACGCCCTGACCGACAAGGAGCGCGAACACTACGCCACCCTCGGTGTGGCCGCCGAGATGTCCTCCCACCTCTTCGACGCCGCCGGCCGCCGGGTCGGCCGCGACCTCGGCGAACGCTGCATCACCATCGAGGCCGACCGCCTCCGCCGCATCCCCGAGGTCCTGGCCATCGCGGGCGGCCTGCGCAAGGCCGCCGCCGTCGACGCCGTCCTGCGTTCCGGTCTGGTCACCAGCCTCGTCACCGACACCGCCGCGGCCGACCACCTCCTGCACTCCACCGCCCCGATGCCCCGCCCGGCCCTGGACCGCGCCGACCCGGACGGTTCGTAACCGCCCTTCCCGGCGGGCCGCCGGAGCATCTGCCGGCCGGCCACCCGCACGGCCCTATTCGCGCGCGCTGGGAACCTTCAGCGGTTCGCGCGGAGCGGTGGGCCTGGCCGCGGCCAGCTGCTCACCGAGCTCGGCCAGCCGTGTGCGGCCCAACGCGGAGCGCACCTGGGGGAACCACTCCTTCTCCTCCTCCTCGACGTGGTGGCGCACGTTCTCCATCAGCACGGTCATCTTGGCGTCGAAGCGTTCGTCCTTGGGGTCGAGGCCCGCCAGCTCGGAGAGCATCCACAGCACCACATGGTGCTCCTCGACGCTCTCCAGAACGTGGTCGGTGGTAGCCGGCACGGCCTCGCGCGCTGCGGGGTAGAAGACCTTCTCCTCGATCCAGGTGTGGGCGGTCAGCTCCGCGATCACCTTGTCGGCGATGCCGCGCTTGGTCTTGAAGGCCCTGTCGCCCGCCTTCTCGAACTCCTTGAAGAGCTTTTCCACTGCCTGGTGGTCGTCCTTGAGCAGCACGATCGCGTCCATACCGGCATCTCCGTGGTCTAGGGGCTGCACACAAGCAGCCGGGGAGCACACGTGAAGTCCGCCTGTGCGGCTTCCAGTTGGCGCCTACCCACTTCGGCGACCTTGAGCAGTCCGGTACGGAGTCCGCCCCCCGGTGCCTGTCCGATCATTCGTTCGGCCCGTCTGCTCGCGCGCCCTGAGGGTGCGAAGCGCCGGGCTGTGGGTACGCGCGAGACAGCGCAGAGCGAGTGCGGCCGAGGGGGCCGTGCCGGTCCGGAAGGAGAGCGCCATGCCGCGAGGTTCCAGCGCGAAGCGTGAGCGCCAGTACGAGCACATCAAGGAGAGCGCCGAGAAGCGCGGCACCTCGGAGAGCCGCGCGAAGGAGATCGCGGCGCGCACCGTGAACAAGGAGCGCGCCCGCTCCGGGGAGGCCCGGTCGGCGAGCAGGACCTCCACCCAGGACCCGAAGTCCGCGCCGCGGCGCGGCGGCGAACGGTCCCACAGCGGCGCCCAGGGGCCGACGAAGGACCAGTTGTACGCGGAGGCGAAGAAGCGGGGTATCGACGGCCGTTCGTCGATGACGAAACAGGAACTGGCCAAGGCCCTCGGCCGCTGACCTACCGGGCCGCCGCCTGTCGGCCGACGCCATCAGGGAAGCAGCGTCCGCCCCCCACAGCGAGGCGGCGGACGCACTGACCCCGAGCCGTGCCGCTGCCGCCCCGCGATGACGCCCCGCGATGACGCCGGTGCGACGGTCCGCCCTGCGTACTGACTGCCCCGGCTGCGGGGTGAACCGGGCGCGGCGGCTCCGGTGTCCCGTGTCCTACGGGAATCGACCTCGTACGGCGCATCCCAGGTGTTCCCGTCCGCGCCAGGGGGTACCCGTCGTCGCACATCGTCGCTCTCGTCCGAGTGCGCCTGTTTTCTCCGTGGCGCCGCGCAATCGAGTGATCGGAAACCCGTGAACGAGAAGAAGAACCCCTTGTCGGCCGCCGCGGAGAAGATCGTGGACTCCGTCCAGGAGGCCATCCACCCGGGCAACGAGATCCCGGGCGCTCCGGGACCGGTGCCGCCTTCGCCGGAGGAGCCGACCGACCCGGTCGCCCCGCTGCCGCCGAAGCGCGATCAGCGCGGCCCGGACACGTACAGCCCCACCGGGCAGCCGACGGGCACCCCTCAGAAGGAGGTCGCGCAGGGCGGAGAACGGCTCACCACCGCGCAGGGGGCGCGGTTGTACGACACCGACCACTCACTGAAGGCCGGCCCGCGCGGCCCGGTGCTGCTCCAGGACCACCACCTGCGGGAGAAGATCACCCACTTCGACCACGAGCGGATCCCGGAGCGGGTGGTGCACGCGCGGGGCGCCGCGGCCCACGGCGTCTTCAAGGGGTACGGCACCGCCGAGGGGATCTGCAGAGCGGCGTTCCTGGGCAAGGACGTGCAGACGCCGGTGTTCGTACGCTTCTCCACCGTCCTGGGCTCGCGCGGCTCGGCCGACACCGTGCGGGACACCCGCGGGTTCGCGACGAAGTTCTACACCTCCGAGGGCGTATTCGACCTGGTGGGCAACAACATGCCGGTGTTCTTCATCCAGGACGCCATCAAGTTCCCCGACGTCATCCACGCCGGCAAGCCGCACCCCGACCGCGAGATCCCGCAGGCGCAGAGCGCCCACGACACCTTCTGGGACTTCGTCACCCTGCACACCGAGGCCACCCACCACACTCTGTGGAACATGTCGGACCGGGGCATCCCCCGCTCGTACCGGATGATGGAGGGCTTCGGCGTCCACACCTTCCGCCTGCTGAGCGCCGCGGGGGACACGACGCTGGTGAAGTTCCACTGGAAGCCGAAGCTGGGCGTGCATTCCCTGGTCTGGGAGGAGGCGCAGATCACCGCGGGGATGGACCCGGACTTCCACCGCCGCGACCTCGCCGACGCGATCGAGGCCGGCGCGTTCCCCCAGTGGGAGCTTGGCGTGCAGACCTTTCCCGACACCGAGGACCAGATGTTCGAGGGCATCGACCTTCTGGACCCGACGAAGATCGTGCCCGAGGAGCTCGCCCCCGTGCAGCCGGTCGGCCTGCTGACGCTGAACGCGAACCCGTCGAACTTCTTCGCGGAGACCGAGCAGGTCGCCTTCCACGTCGGCCACCTCGTACCCGGCATCGACGTCACCAACGACCCGCTGCTCCAGGGCCGGCTCTTCTCCTACCTCGACACCCAGATCAGCCGGCTGGGCGGACCCAACTTCGGCCAGCTGCCGATCAACCGCACCCACGCCCCGGTCAACGACATGCTCCGCGACGGCATGCACCAGACCGCCGTCCACCGCGGCGTCGCCCCCTACCGGCCCAACTCCCTCGACGGCGGCTGTCCCTTCCTCGCGGGAGCCGACACCGGCGCCTACATCGAGGCCCCTGTCGAGTTGCCGGCCGCCCGGAAGGTCCGCGACGCCGCGGCCTCCTTCGACGACCACTTCAGCCAGCCCCGTCTGTTCTGGCTCAGCATGACCCCCACCGAACGCGAGCACATCGTCGCCGCCTACACCTTCGAACTGAACAAGTGCTACGAGACGGCGATCAAGGAACGTGCGCTGAAGGTTCTCGCCAACATCGACACCGAGCTGTCCGCCCAGGTCGCCACCGGCCTCGGGCTGCCCGCACCCGAAGCGACCGTGAGCCCGGCCGAACCGCGGCCCAGCCCCGCGCTTTCCCAGCTCGGACGCAGCTGGCCGGCGGACGGGCGGATCATCGGGATCGTCACCGCGGACGACCAGGATCTGAGCGCCGTACGGTCGGTCCGTCAGGCGGTCCTCGACGCCGGCATGGTCCCGCTGGTGATCGCGCCGACGGGCGGGAAGCTCGATGCGGACGGCGACCCGGTCACCGTGCAGCGCACCTTCGCCACCGCCCGTTCCATCGAGTTCGACGCCATTCTGCTCGCCGGCGCCCCGGCCCCGGGCGCCGACGCCTACGGGGCGCGGGACGCGAAGGTGAACGACGACGCCGCGCTGACCGCGGGAATCGACCCCCGGGTGCTGCTGATGCTCACCGAGGCGTACCGGCACGGCAAGGTCCTGGGCGCCTGGGCCGACGGGGCCGCCGCGCTGGAGGCGGCCGGTCTCACCCCTGACGCTCCCGGCGTGGTGACCGCCGCCGACGCGACCTCGGCCCTGGAGGGTGTCACCGACCTGCTGGCCCGCCACCGCGCCTGGGACCGCTTCACACCCGCGGTCTGACGTGGACCCGCCCCGCCGGGCGGCGGGGCGGAGGGCCCGCGCATAGGACAGCGGATGGCGGGCAGGCGCCTGGTGACCGCCGCCCCGGTCGCGGTGGACCACAGGTGCGGCGAGCCTTGAGAAGGCTGGTTCCAGCGCCCGTCGGAACGATCACGCCGCTGAAACCGCATCCCACCCGGAGGTATGTATGACGACTGCCGTCCGGCCCGCCGGCCTCGGGGACCTGTGGACGCTGCCCGGGGTGTACGCGCCCCAGGCGGACACCTTCCTGCTCGCGCGGGCTCTGTCGAGGGAAGGGGTCGCGCCGGGCATGGACGTCCTCGATGTGTGCACGGGCAGCGGCGCGCTCGCGGTGATGGCGGCCAGGATGGGCGCCAGGGTCTCGGCCACCGACATATCCAGGCGCGCGGTACTGACCGCCCGCCTCAACGCGGCCCGCGCCGGGCAGCGGGTAGAGGTCCGCCACGGCGACCTCTCCGTACCCTGGCGCGGCCGGACCTTCGACATCGTGGTGAGCAATCCTCCGTACGTTCCGGCCCGCAGCATGCGGCCCCCGCCGCGGGGCCGGACCCGTGCCTGGGACGCCGGCCACGACGGCCGGCACGTCCTGGACCGGATCTGTTCCCGCGCTCCGTCGCTCCTGCGGCCGCACGGAGTGCTGCTGATCGTGCACTCCGGCCTGTGCGGCGCGGAGACGACCCTGCGGATGCTGGCCGACGCCGGGCTGACCTGCTCGGTCACCGAAAGGGCCTACGTGCCGTTCGGTCCCGTACTCAGCGGCCGGCTGCCGTGGCTGCGCGCCCGGGGTCTGGTCGGGGCGCACGAGGACAAGGAAGAACTGGTGGTCGTCCGTGCCGAACGAAGCTGACCGCCCCAGGCGGGTCACCGTCGACCGCGGCGGTCCGATCCTCATCGAGGGCCCCGTGGAGGTGGTCGCCGAAGACGGCACGATCGCCACCTCCGACCGGTTCGTGGTGGCCCTGTGCACCTGCCGCCGCAGCCGCGCCTACCCGTGGTGCGACACCAGTCACCGCGGCCACCGGAGGCCGCCGGACGCCGAGCGCCCGGCCACGGCGAGCGGCGGCCCGGCCCGCGACCCGAAGGACAGGCATGACGACGATCCCCACTGACCGGCCCCGCACCGGCCCGGCCCTGCCCGCACCCCGCGGGCCGCTCTCGGCCGGTCTCATGGCCGCGCTCACCTCACCGGGGCGGCCCGCGCCCGGCACATGCGAGGCCGCGGCCGCGGACCCGTACGGCGAGGACCTGCAGCTGGCCCTCTACCTCTGCTACGAGCTGCACTACCGCGGCTTCGCGGGGGTGGCCGAGGACCGCGAATGGGACCCCGCGCTGATGCCGTTGCGCAGGGCGCTCGAAAACCGCTTCCTCGGCGAGCTGCGCAGGGACGTCCCCACCGGCCGCGGTACGGACGAGGTGTTCGGCGAACTGCTGGTGGAGCCCACCGACCACCGGGACAGCGTCGCCCACCACCTTGAGCACCACGGCGAGCTGTGGCAGCTGCGCGAGTACGCCGCCCTGCGTTCGCTGTACCACCTCAAGGAGGCCGATCCGCACGCCTGGGTGATCCCGCGGCTGCGCGGCCGGGCCAAGGCCGGGATGGTCGCCATCGAGTACGACGAGTTCGGGGCCGGACGGGCGGAGAACATCCACGCGCGGCTCTTCGCCGACCTGATGACCGATCTGGAGCTGGAGACCGGTTACGGCCACTATCTCGACGCCGCCCCGGCTGTCGCGCTCGCCACCGTCAACATGATGACCCTGTTCGGCCTGCACCGGGCGCTGCGCGGGGCACTGGTCGGTCACTTCGCCTGCGTCGAGGTCACTTCGTCACCCGGCTCGCGCCGGCTGGCCGCGGCGATGCGGCGCGTGGGCGCCGGTCCCGCCGCCGAGCGGTTCTACGACGAGCACGTGGAGGCGGACGCCGTGCACGAGCAGGTGGTACGCCGCGAGGTGATCGGCGGACTGCTCGCCGACGAACCGCACCTGGAGGCCGACGTGGCCTTCGGCGCGGACGCCACCGTGTTCCTCGACGACCGGCTGGCCGCCCATCTGCTGGACGCGTGGCGGGCCGGCCGCTCCGCCCTCCGGGCCGCCTGAGGAACACACGCCGCGGTCCGGCTGCTCAGTGGCGAGTCGCCGGCGGCCGGCTGCCGGCTTCGATGTGACGACCGGTGCCGCCGGAACGGCAAGGGTCCGTTCTGTGCTGTTTGTCACAGTATGTCCCGGGCAGTCGAGGTCTCAGGAGCGGAAGCGGCGGGGCGGCGCGGTCCGACCGCCGCCCACCGCTGGGCCCGTGGACGAGCGAGGTGAGGCCTCATGCGTGCGACTGTCTGGCACGGCAAGCGGGACGTCCGGGTGGAGCACGTGCCCGATCCCGTCATCCAGGAGGACACCGACGCCGTCATCCGTGTCACCTCCTCCGGTCTGTGCGGCTCCGACCTGCATCTGTACGAGGTCCTGGCGCCGTTCATGACACCCGGCGACATCCTCGGACACGAGCCGATGGGCGTGGTGGAGGAGACCGGTTCCGCGGTGACGGGCCTGAAACCCGGTGACCGGGTGGTGGTGCCGTTCCAGATCGCCTGCGGCAGTTGCTGGATGTGCGTCCGGGGCCTGCCGACCCAGTGCGAGACCACCCAGGTCACCGAGCACGGCATGGGCGCCCGGCTGTTCGGCTACACCAAGCTGTACGGGGCGGTGCCCGGCGCGCAGGCGGAGTACCTGCGCGTGCCACAGGCGCACTACGGCCCGATCAAGGTGCCCGAAGGCCCGGCCGACGACCGCTTCGTGTTCCTGTCCGACGTGCTGCCCACCGCCTGGCAGGCGGTGAAGTACGCCGACGTGCCCAAGGGCGGTTCGGTGGTGGTGCTGGGCCTCGGGCCCATCGGGGCGATGGCCTGCAGGGTCGCCCGTCACCTGGGTGCCGAGCTGGTGATCGGCGTCGATCTGGTGCCCGAACGCCTGGAGCGGGCCGAACTCGACGGCACGGTCACGCTGGACCTGGAGGCGTTCGACTCCCCGGACGCCATGACGGACGCGGTGCGGGAGCTGACCGGTGGCCGGGGTGCCGACAGTGTCGTGGACGCCGTGGGCACGGAGGCGCACGGAAGCCCGGTCGCCAAGCTCGCCCAGGCGGCCACGGGCCTGCTGCCCGCCGGCTGGGCGCAGAAGCTCATGGAGACCGCGGGCATCGACCGGCTCGGCGCGTTCATGCTGGCGATCGCCCTGGTTCGCCGGGGCGGCACCCTCTCGATCAGCGGAGTGTACGGCGGGGCCGCCGACCCGCTGCCGATGCTGACGATGTTCGACAAGCAGCTGCAGCTGCGCATGGGCCAGGCGAACGTCCGGCGGTGGAGTGACGAGATCCTGCCGCTGCTCACCGATGAGGATCCACTGGGAGTGGACAGCTTCGCCACGCACCACATGCCGCTCGACAGCGCGCCGGACGCGTACGCGATGTTCCAGAAGAAGGAGGACGGCGCGATCAAGGTGCTGTTCCGCCCCTGACGGGTCGCGTCGCCGGTGATCCCCCGGAGGCCGTTGGGGCGCACTCGCGGATGGTGAGGGGGAACCCGCGCCGCCCACCCGCGCGGGTCACCGTCCTGCCGGCGGAAGCGTGACGGCGATGACGCCCGGCGCCGTCTCCGGGGCCGGGGCCGGGGCCGGAGTGGCCGGGGCCGGACCGCGGGCGGCTTCGAGGCGCCCGTCGGGGTGGACCAGGCAGAGGAGGTCGTGGCCGGGCGGCACCGCGGTTCCGGGGGCCAGGGCGGTGACCCGGGCGCCGGCCCGGTAGCGGGCGGCGAGGGCGGGCCGGGTCAGGGCGGGCCCGAAGAGGGTGTCGCCGCCGGTGAAAGGGGCCACCACGCAGTGGTTGCCGGCGGGCGGCCCGAGACGCAGGACGGCGCCGTCGACACTGCCCCGCAGCACCGTGGCGGCCAGGGCGTTGAAGTCGTCCTCCGCGGTGAGCAGCAGCAGCGTGGTGATGCCTTCGAGCCGGGCACCCTCGCCGGTGGCCGTCGCCAGCAGTTCGCCCTCGGCCAGCCGCAGGCCCGCGCGGCGCACGGCCTCGCGCTGCTGCTCGCCGCCGGCCCACACCAGGACGTCCAGCCCGGCGGACCGCAGGGCGAGCCCGAGGTCGATCACCCAGGGGTCGCCGCCGACCAGCAGGGGCCGGGACAGCGCCGGCCGCACCACGTCCAGGCGCCGGGCGACCGGGACCGCCGACAGCCCGTAGAGCGTGACGGTCGCCACGATGACCAGGAAGGTCACCGGAAGGATCTTCGCGGCGCCGCCGATGCCCCTGGCCACCAGGGTCGCCGAGAAGGCCGAGGCGGTGGACGCGGCCACGATGCCGCGCGGGGCCATCCACCCCACGAAGGCGCGTTCCCGCCAGGGCAGGTCCGTCCGGTATGTGGACACCGCCGCGACCAGCGGCCGCACCACCAGCACCAGCAGCGCGAGCAGTGCCAGCGTCGGCAGCAGCAGATGCCGCAGCGACTCGGGGGTGACCGTGGCCGAGATGGACACGAAGAGCAGCCCCAGCACCAGGCTGATCAGCGTCTCGAAGAACGGCCTGCGGCCCGCCGCGTCGAAGCAGGAAAGATTCGCCACCGCCAGACCCATGACGATGGCCGCGATGAGCCCGGTGTCGTCCCGGACGATGTCGCAGACCGCCGCCACACCGATCACCGTCGCGAGCTGGGCCGTACTGCCGAGCGTCTCCCCGAGCCGCAGCCGCCGCAGCAGCAGCCACAGCATGGCGGCCCCGACGGCGCCGCCCAGCAGGCCCACCCCGATGCTCCTGGCGAAGGCCAGCAGCTGCGAACCCCAGCGCCCGTGGCCCGCCAGCACGACGTGGAAGACCAGTGCCCCCAGGATCGCCCCCACCGGATCGATCAGCGAGCCCTCCCAGACCAGGATCCGCTGGAGCCGCCGGACGGGCCGTACGTAGCCGAGCAGCGGCCCGACCACGGTGGGCCCGGAGACGACGAGGATCGCGCCCAGCATGACCGCCGCCCGGTGCGACATGCCCAGCAGCAGTGCCGCGAACACCGTGGCCAGGCCCCAGGTGATCAGGGTGCCCAGCCAGATGAGCCGGGTGACGACCCGGCCGGTGTGCCCGGCCAGATGGCGCAGGTCCAGCGCGAGCCCGGCGTCGTAGAGGATCAACGCCACCGCGAGCGACACCAGTTCGGGGAAGGCGGCCCCGATCAGCTGGTCGGGGTGGACGACGTCGGTCAGGGCTCCGGCGGTGAAGCCGGCCGGCAGCAGCACGATCAGAGCCGGTATCCGCAGCCGGCCGGCCAGCACCTGCGAGCCCACGGCGAGCACCACCGTCAGGGCGGTGCCCGCCAGGATCTGATCGGCTGTCACAGCGGCCCTCGCGGTCCGGCGCTCCGTGACCGCCGGCCCGGTCCCGCCCGGCAGATCCCGCCTGCCCCACGGCTTTCCCCCGGCCACCAGGCCGGGGGAAAGCCGTGAGCCCCGCTCGTCGGGCGGACGGCGTCGGCTGCCGGACAGGCCCTAGTAGGACCCGGCCTCACGCCGAGGTGCGCACAGCGCCCAGATGATGAAGGCGTCGATGGTGATCAGGACGATCGACCAGACCGGTTGGTACGGCAGCCAGACGAAGTTGGCCACCGCGCTCAGGCCGGCCAGCACCACGCCGACGACCCGCGCCCACATGGCACCGGTGAAGAGCGCGAAGCCGGCGAGGGCGATCACGATCCCGAGGATCATGTGGACCCAGCCCCAGCCGGTGAGGCTGAACTGGTACGTGAAGTTGCGGGTGGTGACGAAGATGTCGTCCTTGGCGATGGCTGCGATCCCCTCGAAGATCGCCATGATGCCGCCGAAGATCATGAGGGCGGCGGCTGCGGCCGTCCACCCGGTCGCCCACGGACTTTCCGCGGCTTCCCGGCTGTGGCTGCGGGGGGTGTGGCTGACGTGACTTGTCATGTCGGCGCTCCTTGCGAGGAGTATCGGCCCCCGAGGGCTCCCTGGTACCAGGCTTGCACTCCGTCCGCGATGCGGCATCCCGGCGCGGGCGCACCGGCATCCCGGCACGGATCCCGGCACCGTGGCGGGCTCTTGCGACCCGCCAGGCACGAGCTTGGAGAAAGCCACAAAGGACCGCGGCCGGTCCAGGACGTTCATCCCGGGGCCCGGAACGCCGCGGCATGCGAAAATGAAGTACGTGCGTTTCCTCAACGATGTAAAGCCTCCGTACGACCTCACCTACGACGACGTCTTCATGGTCCCGAGCCGCTCCGCGGTGGGATCCCGCCAGGCCGTGGACCTCGGGTCCCCCGACGGGACGGGGACCACCATCCCGCTCGTGGTGGCCAACATGACCGCCATCGCGGGCCGCCGGATGGCCGAGACCGTCGCCCGGCGCGGGGGACTGGTGGTCATCCCGCAGGACATCCCGATCGATGTGATCACCGAGGTGATCAGCTGGGTCAAGTCCCGCCACCTGGTCCTGGACACCCCGATCGTGCTCGCCCCCACCGCCACCGTCGCCGACGCCCTGTCACTGCTGCCCAAGCGGGCGCACGGCGCGGGCGTGGTCGTCGAGGACGGCCGCCCGGTCGGCATCGTCACCGAGCACGACCTCAGCGGCGTGGACCGCTTCACGCAGCTGTCCGAGGTCATGTCGACGGACCTGCTGCTCCTGGACGCCGGCATCGACCCGCGCGAGGCCTTCAACCGGCTGGAGGACGCCCACCGCAAGCTCGCCCCCGCCGTGGACGCCGAGGGCAGGCTGGCCGGCATCCTGACCCGCAAGGCCGCGCTGCGCGCCACGCTGTACGAGCCCGCCGTGGACCGCGACGGCCGCCTGCGCGTCGCCGCCGCCGTCGGCATCAACGGCGACGTGGCCGGCAAGGCCAAGCAGCTGCTCGACGCCGGCGTGGACACCCTCGTCATCGACACCGCGCACGGCCACCAGGAATCGATGATCACCGCGGTGCGCGCGGTGCGCGCCCTCGACCCGCGGGTCCCGATCGTGGCCGGCAACATCGTCGCCGCCGAGGGCGTGCGCGACCTGATCGAGGCGGGCGCCGACATCATCAAGGTCGGGGTGGGTCCCGGCGCCATGTGCACCACCCGGATGATGACCGGCGTGGGACGCCCGCAGTTCTCCGCCGTCATGGAGTGCGCCGCCGAGGCCCGCAAGTACGGCAAGCACGTCTGGGCCGACGGCGGTGTCCGGCACCCGCGCGACGTCGCCATGGCGCTGGCCGCCGGCGCGTCGAACGTCATGATCGGCTCGTGGTTCGCGGGCACCCACGAATCCCCGGGTGACCTGCAGCAGAGCGCCGACGGGCGGCTGTACAAGGAGAGCTTCGGCATGGCCTCGGCCCGCGCCGTGCGCAACCGCACCAGCGACGAGTCCGCGTACGACCGGGCCCGCAAGGCGCTGTTCGAGGAGGGCATCTCCACCTCCCGGATGTTCCTGGACCCGGGCCGCCCCGGTGTCGAGGACCTGATCGACTCGATCATCGCGGGCGTGCGCAGCTCGTGCACCTACGCGGGCGCCGCCTCGCTCGCGGAGTTCGAGGACAAGGCCGTCGTCGGCATCCAGAGCGCCGCCGGTTACGCGGAGGGCCAGCCGCTGCACGCCAGCTGGCAGTAGCCCCGATCCGGGCCGTGCAACGAATCACCGGCGAGCCCCGGTTTCCCGCAATGATCGCCCGCAGGCATGCAATAGACCGGTATTACGGTATTCGTCGCCGGTCTCGTAGGGTCGTTGCCGTACGTGGAGCGGCGGCGACCCTCGGCGATTCCCCTCCCTCCCGCGTCGCTGCCGCCTGAAGCCGCAGCGACAAAGGAGTCCCCCGTGGCACGAACCGGCGCACAGCCGCCGTCCACCCTCGGCAGGCCGGCGGCCGGCGGCCCGCGCCCCGCCGGCCCGGCTGCCCGCATGATGCGGCGCAAGCCCGTGGAGCGGCTGGTCGCCGAGAGCGGCCAGGGCGAGGGAGGGCAGCTGCGGCGCTCGCTCGGCATGTGGCAGCTCACCATGATCAGCATCGGTGCCACGCTGGGCACCGGCATCTTCGTGGTGCTCGGCGAGGCCGTGCCCAAGGCCGGTCCCGCCGTGGTCATATCCTTCGTCATCGCCGGGTTCACCGCCCTGTTCTCGGCGCTGTCGTACGCCGAACTCGCCGGCACCATCCCGGTCTCCGGGTCGTCGTACTCGTACGCCTACGCCACCATGGGCGAGCTGATCGCCTGGATCTGCGGCTGGTGCCTGATCCTCGAATACGGTGTGTCGGTGGCCGCCGTCGCGGTCGGCTGGGGCGAGTACCTCAACGAACTCCTCGACGGCACGATCGGGGTGACCATCCCGCACGCGCTCGCCGCCCCGCCCGGTGCCGGCGGCGGGATCCTCAACCTCCCCGCCCTGCTCGTGGTGCTGCTGGCCATGGGCTTCCTGCTCGGCGGGGCCCGCGAGAGCGCCCGCGCCAACACCGTCATGGTGATGGTGAAGATCGCCTCGCTGGTGCTCTTCTGCGCCGTCGCCTTCACCGGCATCCGGGCCGGCAACTACACGCCGTTCGTGCCGCTGGGCCTCGGCGGCGTCAGCGCGGCGGGCGCCTCGCTGTTCTTCTCGTACATCGGCTTCGACGCCGCCTCCACGGCCGGCGAGGAGGCGAAGAACCCGCAGCGCGACATGCCGCGCGCGATCATGCTCTCGCTGCTCATCGTCACCGCGCTCTACTGCCTGGTCGCGCTGGTCGCCGTCGGGGCCATGCCCTGGCAGGACTTCGGCACCGCGGACGCCGCCCTCGCCCGCATCATGGAGCAGGTCACCGGTCAGACCGTCTGGGCCGTGCTGCTCGCCGCCGGCGCGGTGGTCGCCATCGCCAGCGTCGTGCTGACCGTGCTCTACGGCCAGACCCGCATCCTCTTCTCGATGTCCCGCGACGGCCTGGTGCCCAAGGTCTTCGGCAAGGTCCACCCGCGCACCGGCACCCCGGTCGCCAACACCGTCATCGTGTCGCTCTTCTGCGGCGTGCTGGCCGCCTGCGTGCCGCTCGGCGCGCTCGCCGACGCCACCAGCATCGGCACCCTGTTCGCCTTCGCCCTGGTGAACATCGCCGTCATCGTGCTGCGCAGGAAGCGCCCCGACATGCCCAGGAGTTTCCGGGTCGCCTTCTCACCGGTGACGCCGGCGGTCGGCTTCGCCCTGTGTCTGTGGATGATGGGCAGCTTCGACGCCATCACCTGGGAGTACTTCCTCGGCTGGATGGCCGTCGGCCTCGTGGTGTACTTCGGTTACGGCATCCGCCGCTCCCAGCTCGCCCGCGAAGAGAAGTGACACCCCGCCGCTGTGCGTCTGAACGAACTCGACGAACGCATCGTCCACGCCCTTGCCGAGGACGCCCGCCGCTCCTACGCCGACATCGGCGCCGAGGTGGGTCTGTCCGCCCCGGCGGTGAAGCGCCGGGTCGACCGGCTGCGCGCGGACGGCGCCATCACCGGCTTCACGGTACGGGTGGACCCGGCGGCGCTGGGCTGGGAGACCGAGGCGCTGGTCGAGCTGTACTGCCGCCACAACACCTCGCCGGAGGACATCCGGCGAGGTCTGGCCCGCTACCCGGAGGTGGCGTCCGCGTCGACCGTCACCGGGGAGGCGGACGCGGTGGTCCAGGTCTTCGCCTCCGACGTCCGGCACTTCGAGCGGGTGCTGGAACGCATCGCGGGCGAACCGTTCGTGGAGCGTACGAAGTCGGTCCTGGTGCTGTCCCCGCTGCTGCGGCGCTTCACCTCCGGCTCCCCGGCGTGAGCGGCACCGGTCCCGCGGCGGCACCGGCTACTTGATCAGGGCGTTCACGGCGGCGATGAACAGCCCGATGGTCATGTCCACCGCGCCCACCGCCCAGGCGGCGGCCCAGCTGCGGCGGCCGATGGCACGGGCCGCCCACAGCCCCCACACGAACAGCGCGATGGTGTTGAAGGCCAGCGCGGCCGTCACGGCCCGGGACTCCGGGAACCAGCCCGCGTACGAGGCCAGCAGCAGGACGACGGTCGGCATCACGGCGGCCGGCAGGGCCCACTCGCCCAGCACCGACCGCAGGGCGGCCGCCGCCATCCCGTGGTGCTGCGGCGGGTGACGGGCGATGGCGCGGGCGTAACCATGGGCGGCCGCCGAGGCGAGCGCGGTGAGCAGCACCCACAGCGCGTCGTACCCCGGGTCGGGGGCGCCGCTCTGCTCGTCCAGCGCGGCCGCCAGCGCGCAGGCCAGCACCGAACCGTAGACTCCGCCGAAGAGCAGCGACTCCGGCGGGACGTACCGTCGCATCCGCCACAGCACCCCCTGCTCTCGGACGCCGTCGTTGCGGTGCGGCATGGATTCACCTCGCATCAGGTACCGGGACCGTCACACACGGTGATGCCAGGTGTAGCAGCAGGCCGCGCCCCGGCCGCGGATACTCGCCGGTACGGGCCCGGGCGTGGCGGGCGCCCTCCCACCGGCGGCGGCCGCACAACGAATCGCCGCCGCCGGGCCGAAAGACGCAACGGATCGGCCCCGGGTCCGCAATGTCCGCGCCTTGTCCGCCCCGGACGGCGGAACGTACCGTTCAGGACGACCCCCGAACACCCGGACGACGCGAGGTTCCATGACGCCGCCGTTGCGCACCGCCCTGCTCCAGAGCTCAGGAGAGCTCAGCGACGTCGAGCGGAACATCGACATCCTGGACGACGCCGCCCGCCGGGCGGCCGAGGCCGGAGCGGGACTGCTGATCGCGCCCGAGATGTTCCTGACCGGGTACGCGATCGGGGACGACGTGCACCGCCTCGCGGAGCCCGCCGACGGGCCGAGCGCGCACCGGCTGGCGGGGATCGCCGTCGCGCACGGCGTGGCCCTGGCCTACGGCTACCCGGAGCGCGGCGCCCCGGGTACGACGTACAACTCCGTGCAGCTCATCGGCGCCGACGGGCGGCGGGCGGCGAACTACCGCAAGACCCATCTCTTCGGCGATTTCGAGCGTGCGCACTTCACCCCGGGTGACACCCCGGTGGTGCAGGCGGAGCTGGGCGGCCTGCGGCTGGGCTTCCTGATCTGCTACGACGTGGAGTTCCCGGAGAACGTGCGGGCGCACGCCCTCGCCGGAACCGACCTGCTGGTGGTGCCCACCGCGCAGATGCGCCCGTACGAGTTCGTCGCCGAGAGCGTCGTGCCGACCCGGGCCTTCGAGAGCCAGTTGTACGTCGCCTACGTCAACCGGCACGGCACGGAGGGCGACTTCGACTTCGTCGGGCTGAGCTGCCTGGCCGGCCCGGACGGCACCACGCCGGTCCGGGCGGGGCGCGGCGAGGAGCTGCTGCTCGGCGACGCCGACCCCGCGACGCTGCGCGAGTCCCGCGCGGCCAACCCGTATCTGGCCGACCGCCGCCCCGCGCTGTACTGAGTCACCCCCTTTCGCTTTCCGAGGAGCACCGCCCCGATGACGTCCGTGCCCACCGCCGTCCACGACGAGCAGCACGCGCAGGCCCAGGCCACCCCGCCGATCACCATGTTCGGGCCGGACTTCCCCTACCCGTACGACGACTTCCTGGCCCACCCCACGGGCCTCGGCTCCGTACCGGCGACCGCGCACGGCACCGAGGTCGCGGTCATCGGCGGCGGGCTGAGCGGCATCGTCGCGGCGTACGAGCTGATGAAGATGGGCCTGCGGCCGGTCGTCTACGAGGCCGACCGGATCGGCGGCCGGCTGCGGACCGTCGGCTTCCCCGGGTGTGACGACTCCCTGACCGCAGAGATGGGCGCGATGCGCTTCCCGCCGTCGTCGACGGCCTTCCAGCACTACGTCGACCTGGTCGGCCTGGAGACCAGGCCCTTCCCGAACCCCCTTGCCCCCGGCACCCCGTCGACCGTCGTCGACCTCAAGGGCGAGACCCATTACGCGACCTCGGTCGACGACCTGCCCGAGGTCTACCACCAGGTCATGCACGCCTGGAACGCCTGTCTGGAGGACGGCGCCGACTTCTCCGGCATGCAGACGGCCATGCGCGAGCGCGACATCCCGCGCATCCGCGAGATCTGGTCCCGGCTGGTCGAGAAGCTGGACAACCAGACCTTCTACGGCTTCCTCTGCGACTCCCCGGCATTCAAGTCGTTCCGCCACCGCGAGATCTTCGGCCAGGTCGGCTTCGGCACCGGCGGCTGGGACACCGACTTCCCCAACTCCATCCTGGAGATCCTGCGCGTCGTCTACACCGGCGCCGACGACGACCACCGCGGCATCGTCGGCGGCAGCCAGCAGCTCCCGCTGCGGCTGTGGGAGCGCGAGCCGGAGAAGATCGTCCACCACCCGTACGGCACCTCGCTGAAGTCCCTGCACGGCGGCGAGCCCCGCCCCGCCGTCACCCGCCTGCACCGCACCGCCGGCAACCGGATCACGGTCACCGACGCCGCCGGTGACATCCGTACGTACGCCGCCGCGGTCTTCACCGCGCAGAGCTGGATGCTGCTCAGCAAGATCGCCTGCGACGACTCGCTCTTCCCGATCGACCACTGGACGGCGATCGAGCGCACCCACTACATGGAGTCCAGCAAGCTCTTCGTCCCCGTCGACCGGCCCTTCTGGCTCGACAAGGACGAGGTCACCGGCCGCGACGTGATGTCGATGACGCTCACCGACCGGATGACCCGCGGCACCTATCTGCTGGACGACGGCCCGGACCGGCCGGCCACCATCTGTCTGTCGTACACCTGGTGCGACGACAGCCTCAAGTGGCTGCCGCTGAGCGCCAACGAGCGCATGGAGGTCATGCTCAAGTCGCTCGGCGAGATCTATCCCAAGGTCGACATCCGCAAGCACATCATCGGCAGCCCGGTCACCGTCTCCTGGGAGAACGAGCCCTACTTCATGGGCGCCTTCAAGGCCAACCTCCCCGGCCACTACCGCTACCAGCGGCGCCTGTTCACCCACTTCATGCAGAACGACCTCCCCGAGGACAAGCGCGGCGTCTTCCTCGCCGGCGACGACATCTCCTGGACGGCCGGCTGGGCGGAGGGCGCCGTGCAGACCGCGCTCAACGCGGTGTGGGGCGTCATGCACCACTTCGGCGGCCGCACCGACGCCTCCAACCCGGGGCCCGGCGACCGGTACGAGGAGATCGCACCGGTGCTGCTCGCCGAGGACTGATCCCCGCCCGCAGGTGACCCGGGCCCGGGCCCGGGTCAGCGGTCCAGGGGCGTCAGCAGGAAGCGCCCGATCAGCCCGACACCCGTGTCGAGCCGGTCGGCGAACTCCTCGTACATCTCCGGCAGCCGCCGCAGCGACCACAGCACGCGCGACGCGGCCCAGGCGGCGTCGCGGGCCCGTTCCAGGCTCCAGGAGCCGGCGAGATGGGTGAGGGGGTCGGCGATGTCGAGGAGGTCGGGGCCGGGCATCAGCTCCTCGCGCACGCGTTCCTCGATGGCCGTCAGTACGTCCCCGACCCGGTCGAAGTCCCGCTCCAGGGAGGCCGGTTCGCGGTGCAGCGCGCGGGCGGCGTCGACCACGGAGAGGGCGAGGTCGTGGCCGACATGCGCGTTGATGCCGGCCAGCGCGAACTGGAGCGGGCGGATGCCCCGGTGGCCGCGCAGCTGCAGCAGCGGCCGCCAGCAGGCGGGGGCCCGGCGGGGCCCGGCGGTGACGGCGTCGAGATAGCGGACCGCGAAGCGGGCACCGAGCTCTCCGGCGGCAACCGGATCGGCGAAGGCCCGGGCGGCGATGCGCAGCCGCAGTTCCTCGGTGACACGAAGGTAGACCTGGTTGAAGACGGCCACGCCGTCGCCCGGCGGGAGGCCCCTGCCGAGGTCGCGCAGGCGCCGCGCGACCTCGTCCACATCGTGCGGCCCGGGCGCCTTCGTCGTCGTGCGGTCCGTCATGCGCACACAGTCGCAGGCCGGGTGCGGTTGCGGCGGCTGCCCGCGCGGGGCGTCGCCGGATCGGGTGACGCGGCCGGCAGCTCAGAGCACGCCCGCGTCCCGGGCGGTCCACACCGACGGATACAGCGGCCGGAAGCCCAGCTCGTCCCTGATCCGCAGGGTGGACACCACACCCTCCCAGGGGTCGGGGCAGTCCCGTCCGGCCATCCCCTCGGGCAGCGGCACCCCGTTGAGGGTGTGCAGCACGGCCGCGCTCGCCGGGGCGTCGTCGGCGATGTTGTACGTCCGCCCGGCGATCCCCGGCGCCCGCAGCAGCCGCAGCAGGCCCTGGGCCACGTCGGCGTGGTGCACCAGCTGCATCGGCTTGTGCGCGGCCCAGGCCCCGGCGAAGCGCACCACCTGCGCGAGGTGCGGATCGCCTTCGCCGTAGACGTAGGCCAGCCGGGCGATGCGCAGGTCGAGCCCCCGCTCCCGGTGCAGTTGGAGCAACCGCTGCTCGGCCGCCGCCTTGGAGGCGGGATAGGGGCCCCAGGCGGCGTCCGGGCGCGGCTCGTCCTGCTCGGTCGCGGGGCGCCCGTGGCCGGGGCCGTAGACCAGGTTCGTGCTGACCTGGACGAACCGTCCCGCCCCGGCGTCCAGGGCCGCCCGCGCCAGGCCGGCCGCGCCGTCGCGGTTGACCGCCCACACCTCCTCGGCCGCCTCGCCGTGCCGGAAGGCCGCCGCGATGTTGACCACCGCGTCCGCCCCGGCCAGCGCCTTGCGCACCGCTTCGGTGTCGCCCAGCGCGCCCACCGCGAGCCGGGCGCCCAGCCGGGCCAGCGGCTCGCCGCGCGCCTCGTCACGGACCAGTACCCGTACGGTGTCGCCGGGGCCGGCCTGCGCCAGCAGCCGCGGCACGAACCGCCGTCCGACCTCGCCCGTCGCACCCGTCACCAGGGTCAGCATGTCGTGCTCCTCTCGCCGAGAGCGCCCTCGCGGGACCTCGTGTGATCCCGTGTGATCTCGTGGGGACCACCGTGCCCCGGGCCGGTGCACGGCGGCAGAGACCTCCCGATCCCGGGATCAGCACTCCCTGGATACCGACGCGGGAACGCCGCACCCTGGAGACGTGGACCGAACCGGACTCGCCGACTTCCTGCGCCGCAGCCGCGCCCGCCTCACGCCGACCGACGTGGGCCTGGCGGAGGGCGCCCGGCGCCGCACCCCGGGGCTGCGCCGCGAGGAGGTCGCCCAGCTCGCCGGGATGTCCGTGGACTACTACACCCGGCTCGAACAGTCCCGGGGGCCGCGCCCCTCGCGGCAGATCCTGGCCGCGATCGCCCGCGCGCTGCGGCTGGCCGACGACGAACGGGACCACCTCTTCCACCTGGCCGGCGAGGAGCCCCCGCGCGAGCGGCAGCGCTCACGGCACGTACGGCCGGGCCTGATGCTGGTCCTGGACCGCCTCGACGACACGCCCGCGCAGGTGGTCGGCGACGACGGCGAGGTCCTCGCCCAGAACCCCATGGCGGCGGCGCTCTTCGGCGACATCTCGGGCCGCCCGCCGCAGGAGCGCAACATCGTGCGCCGCTTCTTCCTGGATCCGGCCGCCCGCGACCTGTTCCCCGCCGAGGACCACGAACGGCTCGGCCGCAACCATGTGGCGCACCTGAGGGCCCTGCTGGCCGCGCGTCCCGACGACCCGCAGCCGGCCGCGCTGGTGGCCGGGCTGCGCTCGGCCAGCGAGGAGTTCGCCAGGCTCTGGGCGGACCACGAGGTCGCCGTACGGCGCAGCGACGTCAAGCGCGTCCGGCATCCGGTGGTCGGGCTCCTGGAACTGGACTGCGAGGTGCTGCTCGGCGCGGACCACGACCAGCGGCTGGTGATCCACACCGCGCGCCCCGGGAGCCCCTCCTACGACCGGCTGCGTCTGCTGCGGGTCGTAGGGCTCCAGGACCTCACACCGGGTCGCTAGCGGCCTGCTTGCGCGCGGCCGGGCCGGGCGACACCACGGCGGCGGCGGGGCGGAGCACGCCGGCTCCCAGCACCAGCCCGAAGGCCAGCGCGGTGACCAGGCCGAACGAGGTCCGCAGCGAGGTGGCCTCGGCGATGGCCCCGATGGCGGCGGGCGCGACCAGCCCCGAGGTGTACGACACCGTCGCCACCCCCGCGATCGCCTGGCTCGGCACCGGGCCGCTGCGCCCGGCCGCCGCGAAGCACAGCGGCACGACGACCGCGACGCCCACCCCGATCAGTGCGAACCCGGCGACGGCGGCGGCCTGCGAGTGCGCCGTCACCACCAGGGCGCCGCCCATGGTGGCGAGCACGCCGCCGGCCCGCACCGTGCGCACCGGGCCGAAGCGCCGTACGGCGATGTCGCCGAGGAGCCTGGTGGCGGCCATGGTGCAGGCGAAGGCGGTGTAGGACGCGGCGGCCACGGCGGGGGAGGCGTGCGCGACATCGCGCAGGTAGACCGCGCTCCAGTCCATGCTGGCGCCCTCGCCGAAGACCGCGCAGAAGCCGACGGCGCCGATGATCAGCGCCGACCTCGGCGGCAGCGCGAAACGTGCCGGCGCCTCGTCGCCCGGTGAAAGCTCCACGTCCAGGAAGCCCGAGCACAGCCAGCAGCCGGCGGCGGCCAGCAGCACGGCCATCGCGGTCAGGTGGGTCCGTGCGTCCAGGTCGGCGTGGGCGGCGGCGACCCCGATCAACGAACCCAGCAGGGTGCCGACGCTCCACATCCCGTGCAGCCCCGACATGATCGACCGGCCGAGCCGCTCCTCGACCTCGACCCCCTGGGCGTTCATGGCGACGTCGACCATGCCGGCGCTCGCCCCGTACACGAACATCGTCACCGACAGCCACAGCTGCCCCGGGACGAGCGTGGTCACCGCCAGCGCCGCGCAGAACACGACCAGCAGCAGCCGGGGCGCCGTACGGATGCCCAGCCGGTGCACCACCCGGGCGGACAGCGGCATCGCCACCGACGCGCCCAGGGCCGCGAAGATCAGGGTGAAGCCGAGCTGCCCGGCGCTGAGCCCCGCGTGCTCCTGGATCCACGGGATGCGGGTGCCGAAGGTGCCGGTGACCGCGCCGTGCACGGCGAAGACCGCCGCGACCGCGACATGCGCGCGGCGGGCCCGCGGATCGCCCTTGGTGGAGGCCGTGTTCCGGTTCGTGGTCATCGTATGGATCCCCTCCCCGGGAACGCGCTGCCTGATGCGGCCGGACGCGGCCGGACGCGGCCGTGCGGCCAGTAAACTATCAGGAAGGCTGCCTGATAGAAATGCCCAGGAAAGGCCCATGGGATGATTCCCGCCATGACCGCCCCCCGCCCCGGCTACTCCGGGCGCACGGCCTCGCCCCGTACGGCACGTGCGATCAACGACCGGCTGGCGCTCGAACTCCTCCAGCAGGAGGGCCCGTTGACCGCCACCCAGCTCAAGGAGCTGACCGGGCTGTCCCGGCCCAGCGTCTCCGACCTGGTCGAACGGCTGGGCGCGGCGGGCCTGGTGGAGATCGTCGGCGAGGCCGGAGCGCGGCGCCGCGGCCCCAACGCCCGCCTGTACGGGATCGTCGCCGGCCGGGCCCACCTCGCCGCCGTCGACGTGCGCACCCACAGCGTCGCCATAGAGATCGCCGACCTGCTGGGCAACACCATCGGCGGCGCCGCGCTGCCCGTCGACCCGGCCGGCGACCCCCGGCGCACCGTACGCCGCTCGGTCGCGCTGCTGGAACGCACCGCCCGCCAGGCCGGCGCCACCAACCTGCACACCATCGCCGTCGGCGCGCCCGGACTCGTCGACCCCGCCACGGGCGAACTGCGCGCCACCGGGCAACTGCCCGTGTGGCACTCCGCCCTGGTCGCCGAAGTGCGGCGGCGGATCGGGGTCCCCGTACTCCTGGACAACGAGGTCAATCTCGCCGCCCTGGCCGAGCAGCGGCTCGGGGCGGTGCGGGACCGGGACACCTTCGTGCTGCTCTGGCTGGGACACGGCGTCGGCGCCGGACTGGTACTGGGCGGCACCCTGCGCCGCGGTGCCTCCGGCGGCGCGGGGGAGATCGGCTTCCTCCCGGTCCCCGGCACCTTCCAGCTGCCGACGGCCTCCCAGTGCGAGGGCGGCTTCCACTCGCTGGCCGGCAGCGCCGCGGTGTGCGCCCTGGCCCGCGGTCACGGCCTGCCGGTCCCCGGGGAGGACGACGACGCCGCCGCCGCGGAGGCCGTGGTGACCCGGGCGCGGGGCGGCGGCAAGCACGGCGAACTCTTCCTGGACGCCCTCGCCGCCCGGGTGGCCATCGCCGCCGCCGCGGTCTGCGCCGTCCTGGACCCCGGCTGCGTCGTACTGGCCGGCGAGGTCGGCCGGGCCGGCGGCGAAGCCCTCGCCGTGCGCGTCGGGGAGGGCCTGGCCCGGATGTCCCCGCTGCGCACCGAGGTCAGGCCCGGCGGGGTCACCGGCAGCGCGGTGCTGCGCGGCGCGGTCCTGACCGCGATGGACGCCGCCCAGGACGACCTGTTCACGCCGGAGGTCCGGACCTTCGTGTGAGCCAATCCACAGAAACCCCGATGCACACGCATCGACCTCCGTGGCAGACTGGTCTCCGTACCAGTGACGTTCAGCGCACTCCGGGGTCGGTGAAACTCCGAACCGGCGGTTACAGTCCGCGACCCGTCCGCATCCAGCGGGCGGTTGACCAGGTGAAATTCCTGGACCGACGGTTAAAGTCCGGATGGGAGGCAGTGCGCGGCGGTCCAAGCACCGGTACGCCGCCGTCGGCGGCCGAAGCACGCGCCCCGCGTGCCCAGCCGTCCGTCCGACCTCGGCGTTCCCGGAGCCCGGCGTCCGCTCATGTTCCCTTTGCCCCGGAGTCCGTGCCCGAAGAGGCAGGAGGACCCGGTGGCCACCGCCACGGAAGCCGACGCGATGCGCCGGGCGATCATGCTCGCCGCCCGTGGGCTCGGCCGCACCAGCCCCAATCCCGTCGTCGGCTGCGTCATCCTCGACGCCGCCGGGCGGATCGTCGGTGAGGGCTGGCACCAGCAGGCCGGCGGACCGCACGCCGAGATCCACGCGCTGCGCGCCGCGGGGGAACGGGCCCGGGGCGGCACCGCCGTCGTCACCCTCGAACCCTGTGACCACACCGGCCGTACCGGCCCCTGCTCCCAGGCCCTGATCGACGCCGGCGTCACCCGCGCCGTGTACGCCGTCGCCGACCCCAACCCCGCCGCCACCGGCGGCGCGGCCAGGCTCGCGGCGGCCGGTGTCCCGGTCGAGGGCGGCCTGCTCGCGGACGAGGCCGCCACGGGCAACCAGGCCTGGCTGACCTCGGTCCGGCTCGGCCGCCCCTTCGTGCTCTGGAAGTACGCCAGCACCCTGGACGGCCGTATCGCCGCCGCCGACGGCACCAGCCGCTGGATCACCTCCCCGGCCGCCCGCGCCGATGTCCACCGGCTGCGCGCCGAGGCCGACGCGGTCGTCGTCGGCTCCGGCACTTTGCGCGCCGACGACCCGCACCTGGCCGTACGGGCGCTCGGGACATACGGAGCACACGGGACGCACGAGGCAACAGCCCAGCCGCTGCGGGTTGTTGTCGACACCAACGCCACCGTCAAGCCCGGCGCCCGGGTGCTCGACGGCGCGGCACCCACCCTGATCGCGGTCGCCCCGGACGCCGGCACCGCGCATCTGCCGGCCGACGTCGTCCTCAGGCTGCCGCGCGCCGCGGGCGGCCTCAGCGTGCCCGGTCTGCTGGCCGCGCTGTACGAGCGTCAGGTGCGGTCCGTCCTGCTGGAGGGCGGCCCCACCCTCGCCGGTGCCTTCGTCGCCGCGGGCGCCGTCGACAAGGTCGTCGGCTATCTGGCCCCCGCTCTGCTGGGTGCCGGACCGGCCGCTCTGGGCCCCGCCGGAATCACCGGCATCGAGCAGGCGTTGCGGCTCGACGTGGCCGAAGTCGAACGTATCGGCCCCGACTTGCGTATCACCGCATATCCCGTTGTTAAGGAGAGCTGAGTGTTCACCGGAATCGTCGAAGAGCTGGGCGAGGTCGTCGCCGTCGAGGAGCTGGGCGACGCGTCGCGCTTCCGCCTGCGCGGCCCCGTCGTGACGGAGGGGGCCGGACACGGTGACTCGATCGCCGTCAACGGAGTCTGCCTGACCGTCGTCGACTTCGGCGGTGGCGAGTTCACGGCCGACGTGATGGCCGAGACACTGAAGCGTTCCAGCCTGGGCGCCCTCACCGTCGGCTCGAAGGTCAACCTGGAGCGTCCCATGGCACTGGGCGGCCGCCTCGGCGGACACCTCGTCCAGGGGCATGTGGACGGCACCGGCGCCATCGTGGCGCGCACGCCGTCCGAGCACTGGGAGATCGTACGGATCAGCCTCCCGGCCGGTCTGGGCCGCTATGTCGTCGACAAGGGCTCGATCACCGTCGACGGCATCAGCCTCACCGTGGTCGAGGCCGGCCCGGACTGGTTCACCGTCAGCCTGATCCCGACCACCCTCGCCCTCACCACGCTCGGCAGCAAGCAGCCCGGCGACCCGGTCAACCTCGAAGTGGACGTCATCGCCAAGTACGTCGAGCGGCTGTACAACGCAGGCCGTCAGGAGGCCACCCCGTGAGTGCGTCCGACTGGCTCAACAGCGAGGCGTTCACCGCCTTCGGCCAGCACGTCATATGGTCCGACATGCTGGGCAACCTGCTCGGCCTCGGTGGCCTCGCCCTCGGCTGGCGCCGTTCGGTGTGGGCCTGGCCCGTGCAGCTGTTCTCCGGCCTGGTGCTGGTCGCCGCCTACTGGTCGGCGCAGCTCAGCGGCGGGGTCGGCAAGCAGCTGCTGGTGATCGGCGTCGCCGTCTGGGGCTGGTTCCAGTGGCGGCGCGGCGGCCGGGACTCCGGTTCCGGGCGGATCGGGATCCGGTTCGCCACCTGGCGTGAGCGCGGCTGGCTGGTGGGCGGCACCGTCGCCGGCACCCTGGCCGTGGTCGGCCTGTTCACCCTCTACCCGTCGCTGTCCTGGAACCCCTGGCCCGACGCGTACATCTTCGTCGGCACCGTCGCCGCGATGGTCGCCATGGCCCGTGGCTGGGTCGAGTTCTGGTTCGCCTGGCTGGCCGTCGACCTGGTGGGCGTCCCGCTCGCCTTCACCAGCGGGCTGCCCTTCTCGGGCCTTGTCTACGTCATCTACTTCGTCCTGGTGATCGCCGGTATGTACGCCTGGTGGCAGCAGACCCGCGTCCCCCGGGCGGACCCACGGGAAGAGGGGCCCGCGGCCCTGGAAGGAGCGCCCGCATGACCAGCGCACCGCACAGCGTGCACGACACCGGCGAGGAGCCGATCGGGCTCGACCCGGTCGAGCGTGCCATCGCCGACATCGCCGCCGGACGGCCGGTCGTGGTCGTCGACAACGAGGACCGCGAGAACGAGGGCGACCTCATCGCCGCCGCCGAGCTGGTGACCCCCGAGATCGTCGCGTTCATGATGACCGAGTGCCGCGGCCTGATCTGCGTGCCACTGGAGGAGAGCGACATCGAGCGCCTCGACCTCCCGCAGATGGTCGAGACCAACACCGAGTCCATGGGCACCGCCTTCACCGTCTCGGTCGACGCGAACGCGGCCCACGGGGTCAGCACCGGCATCTCCGCCGCCGACCGGGCCACCACCATCCGGCTGCTGGCCGCCGGTGGGTCGCAGGCCGGCGACTTCGTGCGCCCCGGCCATGTCTTCCCGCTGCGCGCCCGTCCCGGCGGTGTGCTGGTCCGCCCCGGCCACACCGAGGCCGGCATCGACCTGGCCCGGCTCGCCGGGCTCCGCCCGGCCGCCGCGATCGTCGAGATCGCCAACGAGGACGGGAGCATGGCCCGGCTCCCCGAACTGGTGCTGTTCGCCCGCAAGCACGGTCTTGCCATCATCTCCATCGAGGACCTCATCGCCTACCGCAGCTCCGCCGAACCGACCGTCCACCGCGAGGCCGAGACCCGGCTGCCCACCGCCTACGGCGACTTCCGTGCCTACGGCTACCGCAGCACCGTCGACGGGGTCGAGCACATCGCGCTGGTCGCCGGCGAGAAGGGCGAGATCGGCGACGGCGAGGACGTACTGGTCCGGATCCACTCCGAATGCCTGACCGGTGACATCTTCCACTCGCTGCGCTGCGACTGCGGTCCGCAGTTGAAGGCCTCACTCGAAAGGGTGATTTCCGAGGGCCGGGGCGTCGTCGTCTACCTGCGCGGCCACGAAGGACGCGGCATCGGCCTGCTGCCCAAGCTGCGCGCCTACGAGCTGCAGGAACAGGGCCGTGACACCCTCGACGCCAACCTGGAACTCGGCCTGCCCGCCGACTCCCGCGACTACGCCGCCGGCGCGCAGATCCTCGCCGATCTCGGGGTGCGCTCGCTGCGCCTGATGACCAACAACCCCGAGAAGGTCGCCGCCCTCACCCGGCACGGCCTCCAGGTCACCGGCCGTGAGGCCATGCCGGTCCAGGCCGGCGAGCACAATCTGCGGTACCTGCGCACCAAGCGGGACCGTATGGGCCATGACCTGCCCTGGCTCGACACACCGGTGACACCTCACCCGTGATCCGTGAACCGCACTGCGCACCGAAGAATACGCACCGAGCAAGGAGAGACGTACGTGAGTGGTAAAGGCGCCCCCGAGCTGACCGTGAAGAACTGCGGCGACCTGCGCGTCGCCGTCATCGCGGCCCAGTGGCACGACAAGGTGATGGACGGCCTGGTCGACGGCGCGCTGCGCGCGCTGCGCGACCTGGGCATCGAGGAGCCGACCCTGCTGCGCGTGCCGGGCAGTTTCGAACTCCCGGTCGCCGCCAAGGTACTGGCCGGCCGGGGCTATGACGCGATCGTGGCCCTGGGCGTGGTCATCCGGGGCGGCACCCCGCACTTCGAGTACGTCTGCCAGGGCGTGACCGCCGGGCTCACCCAGGTCTCGGTGGAGACCGGCGTCCCGATCGGCTTCGGTGTCCTGACCTGCGACACCGAGGACCAGGCCCTGGACCGGGCGGGCCTGGAGGGATCGAACGAGGACAAGGGACACGAGGCCGTGACCGCCGCTGTCGCGACCGCGACCATTCTGCGTTCAGTATCTGAACCGTGGCGGTGAGCGGCGGGCGGCTGCGCGTAGGCTGAGGACCACCATGGCGAAGAAGACATTCGAGGAGCTCTTCACCGAGCTCCGGCACAAGGCCGCCTCGGGCGACCCCAGCACCTCCCGCACCGCCGAACTCGTCGGCAAGGGGGTGCACGCGATCGGCAAGAAGGTGGTCGAGGAGGCCGCCGAGGTGTGGATGGCAGCCGAGTACGAGGGCGCCGACCGCACCGCCGAGGAGATCTCCCAGCTGCTGTACCACCTGCAGGTGATGATGGTCGCGCGGGGAATCTCCCTGGACGACGTGTACGCCCATCTGTGACCCTCTGCCCCAGCGACACCTGAGCCCCCGCACGGACCGACAGAAGGAACCCGCTCCCATGCTGCGCATCGCCGTCCCCAACAAGGGCCAACTCTCGGGACCCGCGGCGGACATGCTCCATGAGGCCGGCTACCGGCAACGCAAGGACAGCAAGGAGCTGGTCCTGGTCGACCCCGAGAACGAGGTGGAGTTCTTCTACCTCCGTCCCCGGGACATCGCGATCTACGTCGGCTCCGGCCGCCTCGACATCGGCATCACCGGCCGTGACCTGCTCCTGGACTCCGCGGCCAACGCCGAGGAGATCCTCCAGCTCGGCTTCGCCCGCTCGACCTTCCGCTACGCCACCGTGCCCGGCACGGTGACGAAGGTCGACGAGTTCGGCGGCCTGACCATCGCCACCTCCTACCCGGAGGTCGTCCGGCGGCACCTCGCCGACAACTCCGTCGAGGCCTCCGTCGTCCGGCTGGACGGCGCGGTGGAGACCGCCATCCAGCTCGGCGTCGCCCAGGTCATCGCCGATGTCGTCGAGACCGGCACCTCGCTGCGCAACGCGGGGCTGGAGGTCATCGGCGAGCCGATCATGCAGTCCGAGGCGCTGGTCATCCGCCGCAAGGAGGCCGACCCGGAGGACCCCAAGGTGCGGCAGTTCCTGCGCCGGCTGCAGGGCGTCCTGGTCGCGCGGCGCTACGTGATGATGGACTACGACATCCGGGTCGAGCACGTCGAGCGGGCCATCGCCCTGACTCCCGGCCTGGAGTCGCCCACCGTCTCCCCGCTGCACCACGAGGGCTGGGTCGCCGTCCGCGCCATGGTCCCCAGCCGTGAGGCACAGCGGATCATGGACGAGCTGTACGACCTCGGGGCCCGCGCCATCCTCACCACCGGCATCCACGCGTGCCGGCTGTGACCACGGTCACCTTCCGGCCGGCCCGCACCCGTGCGGTGCTGCTGACGGCGGGCGGCGTGGCGTTCGGCATGTTCACGCTGATCGCCGTGCTGCTGCCCGCCGACGGCGCCCGCCCGTGGGGCACCGGCGACCGGCTGGCCTTCGCGGCCACGGGCGTGCTGATCCTGGCCGTGCTGGCCTGGCTCAGCCGCCCCAAGGTCGTCGCGGACCCGGACGGGGTGACGGTGGTCAACCTCGTCACCCGGCGCCGGCTGGCCTGGGCGGAGATCGTCCGGGTGAATCTGCGGGTCGGCGACGCCTGGGTCCATCTCGACCTCGCCGACGGCACCAGCCTCGCCGCCATGGGCATCCAGCCGGGCGTCGGCCGCGAGCAGGCGCTGCGCGACGCGCGGAGCCTGCGCGCCCTGGCCGACGCCCACGGGACCGCAGCCGGGGAAGCGAGCTCGTAACACGTCGGCTCTGCCGCGCGGGCCCGGTTCTTGATTACCCTGGAACCCCGCGACAGCGGCCCGTAACGACCCAAGGAGTGACAACCAAGCCACGATGGACGGACCGTCCAGTAGTACCAGCGCCGCCGTATTCTTCCGACATCCCGGAGCGGTGGCATGAACACCTCGTTGCTGCTCCTCGCGGCAGCCTTTGTCCTGATCCTCGCGAACGGCTTCTTCGTCGCCGCCGAATTCGGCCTGGTGACCGTGGAGCGGCCGGCCGCCGAGCGCGCCGCCGCCGAGGGCGACCGCCGGGCCCGCAGTGTGGTCGCGGCTCTGCGCAAGCTGTCCTTCCAGCTCTCCGGCACCCAGCTCGGCATCACCATCACCTCCCTGGTGGTGGGCATGCTCGCCGAGCCGGCCCTGGCCGATCTTCTCACCGGTCCGCTCACCGCGGCCGGCATCCCCGCAAGGGCCGCCCCGACGGTCGCCGTCGTCATCGGCATGGCCCTGGCCTCCGCCGTCCAGATGGTGATCGGCGAGCTCGTGCCCAAGAACTGGGCCGTCTCCCGGCCGTTGCAGGTGGCCCGTATGGTGGCCGGCCCGCAGCGGGCCTTCTCCGCGCTCTTCCGGCCGGTCATCGAGGTCCTCAACACCGCCGCCAACCGGCTGGTCCGCGCCCTGGGCGTGGAACCCGCCGACGAACTGGCGTCGGCCCGGACCCCCACCGAGCTGGTCTCGCTGGCCCGGCACTCGGCCCGGGCCGGGGTCATCGACAAGGACACCGCCGACCTGTTCGTGCGCACCCTGTCGCTGGGTGAGCTCACCGCCGAGAACGTCATGACACCGCGGGTGCGGGTCAGCGCGCTGGAGGACACCGCCACCGCCGCCGACGTCCTCAACCTCACCCGGGCCACCGGACTGTCCCGCTTCCCCGTCTACCGGGAGCGGCTCGACGACACGATAGGCATGGTCAGCCTCAAGGACGCCCTCGCCGTCCCCGCGCATCTGCGGGACCGCACCCCGGCGGGCCGGATCGCGGTCGCGCCGCTGCTGGTCCCCGAGACGCTGCCGGTGCAGCAGTTGCTGGAGCGGCTGCGCGGCCAGCAGCCGATCGCCGTCGTCGTCGACGAGTACGGCGGCACGGCCGGCGTCGTCACGGTGGAGGACATCGTCGAGGAACTGGTCGGCGAGGTGCGCGACGAGCACGACACCGCCGACCTGCCCGAGCTGGCCCCCGTCCCCGACCCGGCCGGCACCGGCCGCCCGGCGTGGGACGCCGACGGCTCCTGCCGGGTCGATGTACTCGCCCGCGTCGGCCTCCAGGCCCCCGAGGGCCCGTACGAGACCGTCGCCGGCCTCGTGGCCGACCTGCTGGGCCGGATCCCCGCCCCCGGCGACACGGCCCGGCTGCCGGGCTGGGAGCTGCGGGTCGGGGATGTCACCCATCACCGGGCGGAGCGGGTTCGCCTGGTCCGTACCGGCGCCGCGACGACCGGGGAGGGCGGTGAGCGATGAGCGTTCTGCAGTTGTTCTTCGCGGGCCTGCTGGTGCTGGCGAACGGCTTCTTCGTCGGTGCCGAGTTCGCGCTCGTCTCCGTACGCCGCAGCCAGATCGAACCACTGGCCGGCAAGCACCGGCGGGCCAGGACGGTGCTGCACGGCCTGGAACACCTGCCGCGCATGATGGCGGCCGCCCAGTTCGGCATCACCGTGTGCTCCCTGACGCTGGGCGCCGTCGCCGAGCCGACGGTGGCCCATCTGCTGGAGCCGCTCTTCGAGGCCGTGCGCATGCCCGACCAGCTGGTCCATCCGGCGGGCTATGTCATCGCCCTGGCGGTGGTGGTCTTCCTGCACCTGGTCATCGGCGAGATGGTGCCCAAGAACCTGGCGATGGCCGCGCCCGAGAAGACCGCGCTGTGGCTCAGCCCCGGGCTGGTGGCCTTCGCCCGGGTGTTCCGGCCGGTCATCGCGGTCCTGGGCGCCTGCGCCCGGCTGGTGCTGCGGCTGTTCCGGGTCGAGCCCAAGGACGAGCTCGACGCGGTCTTCACCAGCGAGGAGCTGACGCTGCTCGTGGAGGACGCCCGGCAGGCGGGTCTGCTGGACCACGGCGAGCAGGAGCGACTGGAGGACGCGCTGGAGCTGGGCAGCCGCCCCGTGACGGACGTCCTGCTGCGGCCGGCCGAGCTGGTCACCGTGGATGCCTCCGTCACACCCCGGCAGGTCGAGGAGCTGACCGTCAGCACCGGCTACTCCCGCTTCCCCGTAGCCGGCTCCGACGGCGCCTACCTGGGATACCTCCACGTCAAGGACGTTCTCGACCTGGAGGAGCCGGACCGGCCGGTCCCGGCGCGGCTGTGGCGCCCCATGGCCACGCTGCGGGCCGAGCTGCCGCTCGACGACGCCCTGACGCGGATGCGGCGGGCCGCCTCGCACCTGGCGGCGGTCGCCGACTCCGGCGGCCGGGTGCTGGGGCTGGTCGCCCTGGAGGACGTCCTGGAGATGCTAGTCGGCGAGGTACGCGACCCCTCGCACCGGGCGGCCCGGCTGCGGCCTTCGCCGTCCCCGGCGCCGTCCACGCCCCGGGCCATGGTGGGATAGCCGGCCGCTCCCCGGCCCTGTTCGAGGCCCGCCGCCGGGCCCGCCGCCGGGTCCGCCGCCGGGCCCGCCGCCGGGCCCGCCGCCGGTCCGCCGTCACTCCGACGGATCCGGCGGCGGGAGCCCGGGGCCACGCCCCGACAGGACCTCGCCGTACGCCTGCATCAGGTCGGGCAGCCGCAGCGTGGACAGGTCGTCACGGCTCGGCGGCCCGGCGTACCCGGACAGCCGCAGATCGCGGTAGGCGCAGCTCTTCTCGTACAGGGTGCGCAGGAAGCGGCCGTTGCCCAGTTCGTCGATCCAGCCCTGGTCCACGACATGGCCGGCGATGGCGATCAGCTCCTCCAGGGCCTCCTCGTCCCACCGGTCGCCGTTGTCGGTGGCGAGGACCTCGCCGATGCGGGCGAGTTCCAGGGGCCGGTAGCTGGGGAAGTCCACGCGGGTGGTGAAGCGCGAGCCGAGGCCGGGGTTGGCGGCCAGCAGCCGGTCCATCCCCTCGGAGTAGCCGGCGAGTATGACCACCAGGCGGTCCCGGTTGTCCTCGGCGCGTTTCAGCAGCACCTGCAGTGCCTCGTCGCCGTACGCGTCGCCCTTGCTGTAGCCGGAGTTGGACAGCGCGTACGCCTCGTCGACGAACAGCACCCCGCCGAGCGCGGAGTCGATCAGCTCGTTCGCCTTGACCGCGGTCTGGCCCAGGAACTCGCCGACCAGGTCGGCCCGCTGCGCCTCCACCAGATGGTCGCCGCCGAGCAGTCCGAGGGCGTAGAAGACCCTGCCCAGGATGCGGGCCACCGTGGTCTTGCCGGTGCCGGAGGGGCCGGAGAAGACGAAGTGCCGCTTCGGCGGCTGGACGGGCAGGCCCTGGTGGGCCCGGAGGCGGGCCATCCGCAGCTGCGCGGACAGCGCGCGGACCTGGCGCTTGACCGGCTCCAGGCCCACCATCCGGTCGAGTTCGGCCAGGGCCTCGGCCAGCAGCACCGGGTCGGGGGCGGTCGCGGGGATCTCCGAGGGCGGGATGGGCGTGACGGGCAGCACCGCCCGGTCGCGCACATTGTCGTCGAGGAGCCCGGGCCCGGTCAGCGGGTCGTCGAGGAACTGGCCGGGAGCGGGCGCGCCGGGCGGCGGCAGCGGATCGGGGTCGGTGAGGGTGTCGGGGACCAGCTGGCCCAGACCCGAAGTGGCGACGGAGGCGAGATCGGCGGCCTCGTCGCCCAGCCCGTCGGTGTCGGCGATCATGGTGAGCCGGGCGGCGGTGTCCATGAAGGCCGGGTCGACGCGGTGCACGGCCCGGTACAGCGGCAGCGCGGCGGCGGTGCGCCCGGTGCCCTCGTAGGCGCGGGCCAGCCAGTAGCGCAGCTCCTTGCGCTGCGGCTGCTCGCTGCGGCACCGCATCAGCGCGGCCGCGAGCAACGGCTCGGCCTGGCCGCACAGTTCGAGCCGGACCCGGGCCATGCCGCCGAAGAGCCCGGCCTCGATGCCGAGGACCGGGTCGCCCAGCAGTGGCTCGGTGTGCCGGACCAGCTGTTCCCAGTCCTTGACCAGATACGCCCGGCAGGCGTGCAGGAAGCGGACCTGCGGATCGGTGTCGATGGGCGGGCACTCCGCGAGCGCGCGGTCGAGCTCGGCGACATGCCGGCCGTCGAGCCAGTGGGACGCGTGCGCGAGCAGCAGGTCACGGCCGGTCTCCAGCACGGGCTGGACCCACCAGCCCAGCCAGTACCACGAGTTCATGGACCGGCGGTGCAGATTGCGCTGCTCCCCGAAGCGGTCCCGGTGCCGGTACATCTGGAGCAGCGCGGTGGAGGTGTCGGCGCGCAGCGCGTGCAGGCCCAGCCAGGCGTCCGCCATACCGGGGTCGAGGCGGACGGCGGCGCGGAACTCCTCCTCGGCGTGGGGGTAGGCACCCACGGTGTAGGCGTCCACGGCCCGGGACCAGGCGAGATCGGCGGGGGAGCCCGAGCGTTCCGTACCGTAGTCCATCAGGTCCCCACCAACCGTTCCCCCGTGGCCGTCGCCGTGAGCCGCCCCAACCAGCCTGCCGAGGGCGGCAGTTGGCTCAGGGTGTGTCGTACACATATACCTGCGACCGCGCCCTGTCCGCATGGTACCCGTGCGAACGGGCGCGTCGAAGAGCGTTGGCCGTGGTGACAGTGGGTGACGAAGGCGGTCCGCCGGTGGCCCATTTGTCCGTCCCGGGGCAGAACGAAGCCCCCGGTCACGGGGGAACAACCGGGGGCTTCGCGTCTGGGTGCCGGTCGTTTCCGACCGCGCATTCAGAACGTAAGTCCTGTAAGGCTCCCGGGTCAAGCCGCCTCGGGACACTCTCGGGGCGCCTTTTCGAGGGTGCGGCGCACCGACTGCGGACGGTCACGTTCGGTGACGGGAGGGGTACTTCAGAGTTGCTTCAGGGTTGCTTCAGGGTGGTCCCTCCCGCACCACCAGTACCTCGTATCCGGGCATTCCCAGCCTCACCAGCGCGTCGGCGAAGGGGCGTGACGGATCCTCCGCGAAGTGCGCGTCCTGCGCCCGCATCCAGCCGGACCAGAAGCCGGCCAGCTCCGGGCCGTCGCGCAGTTCGCCGCGCGACCGCGCGATGTCACGGGGCACCTCCATCCACAGCAGCCGGGCCAGCCGCGGGCGCAGCGCGCGCCGACCCGCGCCGACGCCCTCCAGCAGGACCACCGGCGCAGGAGGGACGGCCACGGCACCGCCGAAGCGGCGGGTGTTCCAGTCGTAGACGCGGTGCCGGGCCGTCCTGCCCCGCCGCAGCGGTTCGAGGACCTGTTCGCGCAGCCGCCCGGTCCAGCCGAACAGCTCGTCGTGCGTGGCCAGGTCGTCCAGATGCACCACGGGCGCGCCGCCCAGCGCCCGGGACAGCGCCGTGGCGAAGGTGGTCTTGCCGGAGCCCGCGTGACCGTCCACCGCGACCAGCCGCACCGGACCGCAGGACGGTGGCAGGGCGGCCAGTTCCGCGGCGAGTCGGTCCATATCCATCCAGGTCAGCGTACGACGCGTACGGTGAGCCGTATGACCGACAGTGCCACCCTTCCCCCGGCCCCGCTCTACCCCGCCGAACGGCTCGAACTCGCCCGCGGGGCCGCCGCCGAAGCCGGACTGGACGCCCTGCTCATCGCCCCCGGCGCCGATCTGCGCTACCTCACCGGATACCACGCGCATCTCACCGAGCGTCTGGTCTGCCTCGTCGTACCCGCCGCGGGCCGGCCGGGCTCGCCGTTCCTCGTGGTGCCCGAACTGGAGAAGCCCGGTGCGCAGGCCTCACCGCTGGGTGGGCTCGGGGTCGAGATCATCGGCTGGGGCGAGACCGACGACCCGTACGCGCTGGTCGCCGGCCGCCTCCCGGCGGACGCGCGCCGGATCGCCGTCGACAACCACATGTGGGCCGAGAAGGTCCTCGCCTTCCGCGCCGCCCTGCCCCGGGCCGAACAGAGCCTGGCCGGGCGGGTGCTGCTGGAACTGCGCATGCGCAAGACGCCCGCCGAGATCGAGGCCCTGCGCCGCGCGGCGGCCGCCATCGACCGCGTCCACCGCCGGATCGGCGAGTGGGTCCGGGCCGGCCGCACCGAACGCGAGGCCGCCCGCGACATCGCCGACGCCATCATCCAGGCCGGCCACACCACCGTCGACTTCGTCATCGTCGCCTCCGGCCCCAACGGCGCCAGCCCGCACCACGAGGTCTCCGACCGCGTCATCCGCCCCGGCGACCCGGTCGTCGTCGACATCGGCGGCACGACCGACGACGGCTACTGCTCGGACTCCACCCGCACCTACGCCGTCGGCGAGCCCCCGGCCGACTTCCGCGAGCTGTACGAGGTGCTGCGCCGCGCCCAGAACGCCCAGATCGAGGCCGTCCGGCCGGGTATCACCGCCGAGCGGCTCGACGCGGTGGGCCGCGACATCATCACCGCCGCCGGATACGGCGACCACTTCATCCACCGCACCGGGCACGGGATCGGCCTGGAGACCCACGAGGAGCCCTACATCGTCTCCGGCAGCGCCCGGCCGCTGGAACCCGGCATGGCCTTCTCCGTCGAGCCCGGCATCTATCTGCCGGGCCGCTTCGGCGCGCGCATCGAGGACATCGCGGTGTGCACGGCCGACGGCGGCGAGCGGCTCAACCTCACGGCGCGGGATCTGGTGGTACTGCCGGGTTAGGGCGTGTTGCGAAAGTAGCGCCGTCCGCCCGCAGGGCGGGCTCCGCGGCGTCTGGTGCGTGCGATCGCAAGGCGGAGGGTCGTCCTCGTACTGGACGTACTTGGATGATCCCGACAACGCGGCGAGCGTGCGTGCCAGGCGTCGTGGAGCAGGCGGGACTTTCGCAACACGCCCTAGTCCGATCTGTTGACGCGTGGTACGGGAGGAGGTATCCCGTAAGCGGTGACCTACCGCCCATGCGGTGAGCGCCCCAGCAGGCGGCGGGAGTCGGGGGGCTTTCCATGTTCGAGGAAGAGCGCGTTTTCGGAGTGTGTGAACGGTCGGTCGGCGGCGCGACCGTCGTCGAGGTGGCGGGGGAGCTGGACATCCTCGCGGCGGCGGCGTTATCCGTCCGGCTCGACGAGCTGACGGCCGTCGGGCGCCCCGACGTCGTGCTGGACCTGCGGGGCGTCACCTTCATCGACTGCAGCGGGCTGTCGGTGCTCGTACGGCTGCGCGCCCGGACCCTCGCCCGTGAGGGCCGGCTCGGCATCGTCACCGGCAGCCCCCAGGTACTGCGCCTGCTGCGGCTGACCCGTCTGACGCGGGTCTTCGCCCTGCACGACGATCTGGCCTCCGCCCTCGCGGCCCCGCGCGCCGGGCGGAACCATCCGGGTGCGGCGAGCGACGCCATCGCCTGACGCATAAATATACGATGGTCGGAAATATATTGCGCACCGGCTCTCAGTGTTCCTAGGATCCCTCCCATGGAGCCGATTCCGCACACCACCGACCTGACCGCCTATCTGGCGGCCGACGAAGCGATCGACCATCACCATCCACGGGTCCGCGCCACCGCCGCCGAGCTCCGGGCTGCCACCACCACACCGCATGACTATGCCAAGGTGGCCTTCGAGTTCGTACGCGACACCATCCCGCACTCCCAGGACGCCGGGGACCCCCGCGTCACCTGGCGCGCCTCCGACGTGCTGGAGCAGCGCACCGGGATCTGCTACGCCAAGGCCCACGCCCTGACCGCCCTGCTGCGCGCCGAGGGGATCCCGACGGGCCTGTGCTACCAGTTCCTGGGCGTCGTCCACGGGCTGGTGGCAGTCAGGCTCCCCGGGCACGACCGCTGGGCCCGGCAGGACCCGCGCGGCAACAAGCCCGGTGTGGACGCGCGGTTCTCGCTCGGCGAGGAACGGCTGGCCTGGGTGCCCGACCCCGGGAAGGGCGAGTTCGACTTCCCGACTCTGTACGCGGCGCCACCGCCCGCCGTGCTCGAATGCCTGCGGCGTGCCACCGACCGGCAGCACCTGTGGGAGATGCTGCCCGCCACCTTGCCGCCGGGCCCCGGCGCAGGGGTGACGGCCTGAGCACCGGGCCGCTGGGCCCGGCCCGTTCGTAGCCGGTCAGCGGATCAGCGGATCAGCCGGTCAGCGGGCCGCGGCCTCGCGGTCCATGGCGGCGGCCTCTTCGGGGGTGGGCGCGGTGCCGCCGAGGTGGGTGGGCAGCCACCAGGTGTCCTCGGGGGTGTTCGGGCGGCCGGTGTAGGCGCGCTGCGCGTCCTCCAGCAGCTCCTGGACGCGCAGCCGCAGACGGCGGGTGAGGGCGCCCGGCTTCTCGCTCTCCAGGGGGCTCATCGGCTCGCCGACCCGGATGGTGACGGGGAAGCCGCTGCGGCCCAGGTTGCGCGCGTGCCCCTTCGTCCACAGCCGCTGGGTGCCCCACAGGGCCACGGGCAGCATGGGTACGCCGGCCTCCATGGCGAGCCGGGCAGCACCGGACTTGAAGGACTTGAGGGTGAAGGACTGGGAGATCGTGGCCTCGGGGAAGACGCCGATGATCTCACCCGAACGCAGGGCGTCCAGCGCGTGCGCATAGGCGTGCATACCCTCGGAGCGGTCCACCGGGATGTGCTTCATGGCGCGCATGAGGGGACCCGACACCTTGTGCCGGAACACCGACTCCTTGGCCATGAAGCGCACCAGCCGCTTGGCCGGCAGCGCCGCGAGCCCGGCGAAGACGAAGTCGAGGTAACCGATGTGGTTGCTCACCAGCAGCGCCCCGCCCTTGCGGGGGACGTTCTCGGTACCGCCGATGTCGAAGCGCAGTCCCTGCACCTTGAACATGGTGCGGGCAAGTCCGATGACAGGTGGGTAGACCAGTTCGGCCATGTCGGGGTCCCTGCTTCTCTTCTGGGGATGGTGCCCCGGCGGAAGTTACGCGGCCGTAGGTTTCAGGTCGCGGGCTGATCGTGCCCCGTAAACGGCTGCCGTGTCACCTCGCGTGCCCGACATCGAGGGAGATTCTCATCACGTCATGCGGTGCTGCCGCGCCGTGCCGTGGCGCGGCGCAGCAGCAGATACCCCTCGCATCCCAGGCAGTAGCCGAACGCCGCGTTGAGGAAGGCGGCGGCGAGCGCGGCGCCGGTCGCCGCCAGGCTCAGCCACTGCGGCCCCGCGAAGTAGCCGGCCAGCCCGATCAGGGCGAAGAACAGGCCCACGGCCTGCGCGAAGCGCGGCGGCGCCGGGTCCTCGGTCTCGGTCACCGGGCCCAGCCGGGGGCGCACGACGGTGCGGTAGAGCAGGCCGTACGGTGACTTCTGGACACCGGCCGCGGCGCCGACGGCGAAGACCAGTGCCTGCACCGCCAGCAGCAGGCCGCTGCCGGTGATCAGTACGGCGGCCAGGACGACGGCGGTCAGGGTCGCGGCGAAACGCGGGCCGCGGGCATCGATGCTCATGCCCGCAATGATTGCGGATCGGCCGGAGTCAGTACCCCCGGGAATCATTGCGGTCGTATGAACGCTGGACGGGGGCAGGAGGACGGGACGGTATGACAGGACTGGTGGTGTGCGTCGCGGTACTGGCGGCGGCCGGGATCTACGGCCTGCTGCACCAGCGGCGTCAGGGGAGGATCCGGGTGCGGGCCAAGGACGGCGCACAGCGGCTGACGGCGGACGAGATCGGCGGCCCGCTGGGCGAGCGGGCGACGCTGGTGCAGTTCTCCAGCGCCTTCTGCTCGCCGTGCCGGGCCACCCGGCGCACCCTCGGCGAGGTGGCCGCCATGGTCGGCGGGGTGGTCCATGTGGAGATCGACGCCGAGGCGCGTCTGGATCTCGTACGCCGTCTGGCCGTCCTCAAAACGCCGACCGTGCTGGTGCTGGACGCCGACGGGACGATCGTGCGCCGGGCGGTCGGGCAGCCGCGGAAGGCGGACGTCATCGCGGCGCTGGGCGCCGCGGTATGAACCCGGCGCGGGCCGTGACGGCGGTCCCACATCGCGGGCCGGTCTTGACGGAGTACATGGCGGATCGTCACTCTGACGTTATGTCGCGTGACCCCCTTCTGTACGCACGAGCGGACGTTGACCTCGGTCGGCATGCGAGCGCGCGCTGTCCGGGCCAGTGAGCGCCCCAGACGACAGCTCGCCGCCTCCGGCACCACCGCTCCAGAAGGACAATTCCATGACTGCCTCGACCGACGTCGGTTCCACCACTGTCTTCGACTCAGCCACCTTCCGCTCGGTCTTCCGGCGCCATGCCGCCGGTGTCGCCGTCATCACGGCGCCCGGCGCCCGCCCCGTCGGGTTCACCGCGACCTCCCTCACCTCGGTGTCGGCGGAGCCGCCGCTGCTGTCCTTCGGGATCAGCACCGGCGCCTCGGCGTGGCCCACGCTCGCCGAGGCGCCCTTCGTGGGCATCCACATACTCGGCGAGCATCAGCAGGACGTGGCCGCCACCTTCGCCCGCAGCGGCGCCGACCGCTTCGGGCCGTCCACCGCCTGGCACGGCGGCCCGCACGGGGTGCCGCTGCTCGACGACGTCTCGGCCTGGCTGGTCGCCCGCGTCGTGGCCCGGATACCCGCCGGCGACCATCGCATCGTCGTCGCCCAGGCGATCGCCGGCGACCCCGAGGGGCCCGGCCGTCCCCTCCTGTACCACCAGGGTGGCTTCAACGCACTGCGTCACTGAGGCGTCGCCGGCTCCCGGCGTCGGGTACATCACAGTTCACCGTGCTTGCGTACGGGGAAGGAGCTGGGTGTACTGGCGAGTAATATAACCGTCGGGGCCCGCTGAGGCGTCCCCGCCGGGAGCCGCCGTCACAGGCGCCTATGCTGCCCTTACAGGGCAGTCGCCGACGAAGCCGATGCAGTAGGAGTGCAGGCGTGAGCTTGAGGATCGTAGTCGCAGTGAAGTACGTGCCCGATGCCACGGGCGACCGCCACTTCGCCGAGGACCTGACCACCGACCGGGACGCGGTCGACGGCCTGCTGTCCGAACTCGACGAGTACGCCGTCGAGCAGGCCCTGCAGATCGCCGAGGCCGCCGACGACGCCGAGATCACCGTGCTGACGGTGGGCCCGGAGGACGCCAAGGACGCGCTGCGCAAGGCGCTGTCGATGGGCGCCCACAAGGCCATCCACGTCGAGGACGACGCGCTGCACGGCAGCGACGTCTTCGGCACCTCTCTGGTGCTGGCCAAGGCCATCGAGCGGGCCGGCTTCGACCTGGTCGTCACCGGCATGGCCTCCACCGACGGCACCATGGGTGTCCTCCCGGCGATCCTGGCCGAGCGCCTGGGCGTCCCGCAGGTCACCCTGCTCTCCGAGGTCGCGGTGCAGGACGGCGTGGTGACCGGCCGCCGCGACGGCGACGCCGCCAGCGAGACCCTGCAGGCCTCGCTGCCCGCGCTGGTGTCGGTGACCGACCAGTCCGGCGAGGCGCGTTACCCCTCCTTCAAGGGCATCATGGCGGCCAAGAAGAAGCCGGTGGAGGCCCTGGACCTGTCCGACCTGGACATCGACGCGGCCGAGGTCGGCCTCGAAGGTGCCTGGACCGCGGTCGAGGACGCCACGGCCCGCCCGGCGCGCACCGCCGGAACGATCGTCAAGGACGAGGGCGAGGGCGGCAAGCAGCTCGCGGAGTTCCTTGCTTCGCAGAAGTTCATCTAGCCCCTGGGCCGTTGCCCGCCGCCGCCCCCTCACACTTTTCGCAGGAGAACGATTCCCATGGGTGAAGTCCTCGTCTATGTCGACCACGTGGACGGTGCCGTCCGCAAGCCGACCCTCGAACTGCTCACCATCGCCCGCCGCCTCGGCGAGCCCGTCGCCGTCCACCTGGGCGCCGGCGCCGACACCGCCGCCCCCGTGCTGGCCGAGCACGGCGCGGTCAAGGTCCTGACCGCCGACGCCGCCGAGTTCACCGACTATTTGGTCGTGCCCAAGGTCGACGCCCTCCAGGCCGCGGTCGCCGCCGTCTCACCGGTCGCCGTGCTGATCCCGTCCTCGGGTGAGGGCAAGGAGATCGCCGCCCGCCTGGCGCTGCGCCTGGGCTCCGGCGTCATCACCGACGCCGTCGACGTCGAGGCCGGCGAGCAGGGCCCGGTGGCCACGCAGTCCGCGTTCGCTGCGGCGTTCACCACCAGGTCCCGGATCAGCAAGGGCGTGCCGGTCATCACCGTCAAGCCCAACTCCGCCCCGGTCGAGCCCGCTGCCGCCGCCGGTACCGTGGAGCCGCTGAACGTGGAGTTCGGTGCGCTGGCCACCGGCACCAGGATCACCGCCCGCACCCCCCGCGAGTCCACCGGGCGTCCGGAGCTGACCGAGGCCGCGATCGTGGTCTCCGGCGGCCGTGGCGTCAACGGCGCCGACAACTTCCACGTCATCGAGTCGCTGGCCGACTCCCTCGGCGCGGCCGTCGGCGCCTCCCGCGCCGCCGTGGACGCCGGCTGGTACCCGCACACCAACCAGGTCGGCCAGACCGGCAAGTCGGTCTCGCCGCAGCTCTACATCGCCAACGGCATCTCCGGCGCCATCCAGCACCGCGCCGGCATGCAGACCTCGAAGACCATCGTCGCGGTCAACAAGGACGCCGAGGCCCCGATCTTCGACCTCGTCGACTACGGCGTCGTCGGCGACCTCTTCCAGGTCGTCCCCCAGCTGACCGAGGAGATCAAGGCCCGCAAGGGCTGACCCGGTCCGGCGCCCAAGGCCCCCGCCTGCGAAGGAGGGGGCCTTTGCGCGTACAGGATCACATGTGAGGATGCGCGCGTGACGAACGAGCCCGCGCAGGCCGGGAGCCGGCTGCCCGCATACACCTGGCTGCCGCGCGCGGCCGAACTCTGGTCCGACCCCGCCACCGGCGGCCCCGCGACCGCGCCCAGGGCCCTGGTGGCGTTCCTCCTGATCGGCGGTCAGGTCGCCTTCACCTCCGCCTCGGTCGCCTGGGGCGTCGGCGCGGCCGTCGCGGCGGGCCTGTTCGCCCTCGCAGCCTGGCCCTTGCGCCGCCGCAGCGCCCGGCCCGGCACCGACGGCGCCTGGGTCGAACGCGCCAAGGCCGCCGTACGCCTCATACGCCCCGGCCGGGACCCGGACGGTCCGGCACTGGCGCTGGAGGTCACGGCGCAGGACTGCGCGGTGCTCGACCCGGTCCGCTCGGCGGCCGCGGTGCGCGCGGCGGCCCGGCTGCTGACGGCGGCCGGCTCCGACCCCCAACTGCTGACGGCGGCGGGCGCCGCCGTGCCCGAGGCCGACGACGCGTGGGAGCCGGGCGGCTCCTGCGTCGTGGTGCACGACTCCGGCACCGCGTTCGTCCTCGAACTCGACGGCTTCGGCGACCCCGACGACGAGCAGAACGACGGCGCCGGGCCGCCGGACGACGACGAGGACCGCGAACGGCAGCGCGCCCTGCTCGGCCGCGTCGCCGGCACGCTCGGCGTGCGGCCGCCCGCCGTCCACGGACACTTCGGCGGCGTCCCGGAGGAGCTGGAGATCACCGCCGACGACCTGCGGGCCCTCGCCGACGCCGGAGTGGCCTCCGCGCAGCGCCTGGAACGCGGGTTCGCCGCCTCCGCCGTCGACGGCCCCTCCGACATCGCCCTGGAACTGGGCCGGACCCGCGCCTGGCCGTCCCGCCTCGACACCCTGCCCGTACGGACCCTGGGGGCCGCCGACCCGGAACGGATCCTGGCCGTCCTCACCGAGGACCTCGCCGCCCAGGCCGCCGCCGACCGGGCCCGCGAGGAGCGTGACGAGGCCGTGGGCCCGCCGGTCACCGACGCCTGGGAGTCCCGCTGGCACCTGTACCTGGAGCGCTACGCGGCCCGGCCGCCCGGCGCCCCCGCCCCCTTCGACCTGCCATCCGGCGGGCCCCGCGCCCTCACCCCCACCGCCCGCGCCGCGCTGCTGCTCGCAGCCACCGCCGACCCCGCGCTGCGCAGCCGCGCCGCCGGCCCCTTCGGTCTGACCGCCGCCCCGGCGGCCCGGCGGATCCCGTGGCCCCGGCACTCCAGGGGCGCCCTGGTCGGAGACCGGCTGCTGCTCGCGATCACGGTCTACGTGGTGCCCTTCACCCACCTGTGGGCCGGGACGGTTCGTTGACGCCCGCCCGGAGCGGGCACTAGCTTTCGATCAACGTTTTGTTGAAGCCTTGGAGGGTGGCATGGCCGGGACATCGCTCGCGGACTCGGTCCGCACGCGGATCGGTGCCTCCCTCGCCGGGGTCGACGCCGAACTCGCCCGCCGCTACCCCGGCGACCCCGGCACCCGCCAGCCCGTGCACACCGTCTACGTACCCGCCGACGCCTTCGCCGCCGGCACCGTACGCGCCTGGGGCGACCGCGCCCTGGCCGCGCTGGACGAACACGCCCCCGACGCCGGGGCGCTGGCCCGGATCCTCGGGCTCCCCGAGGACCTGGCCGGCCCCGTCCACGACCGGGTGCGCGCCAAGCTGGAGCGCGAACCCGTCGAGGACCTCCGTATCGACTTCGAGGACGGCTACGGACCACGCCCGGACGCCGAGGAGGACGCCGCCGCCGTCGCGGCCGCCCGGACCGTCGCGGCGGCCGTCGCGCGGGGCTCCGCGCCCCCGTACGTCGGCATCCGCATGAAGTGCATGGAGGCCGCGGTCCGGGACCGCGGCATCCGTACCCTCGACCTCTTCCTCACCGCCCTGACGGACACCGGTGGCCTGCCGGACGGACTCGTCCTCACCCTCCCCAAGGTCACCTTCCCGCAGCAGGTCACCGCGATGGCGCGGCTCTGCGAGGAGTTCGAGAAGGCACGCGGCCTCACCGCCGGCCGGATCGGTTTCGAGATCCAGATCGAGACCACCCAGGCCATCCTCGGCCCCGACGGCACCGCCACCGTGGCCCGCCTCATCGACGCCGCCGAAGGCCGCGCCACCGGCCTGCACTACGGCACCTTCGACTACAGCGCCGCCTGCGGAGTCAGCCCCGCCCACCAGTCCATGGACCACCCCGCCGCCGACCACGCCAAGGCCGTCATGCAGGTGGCCGCCGCCGGCACCGGGGTGCGCCTGTCCGACGGCTCCACCAACGTCCTGCCCGTCGGACCCGCCGACCGGGTCCACGACGCCTGGCGGCTCCACTACGGCCTGGTGCGCCGCTCCCTCGCCCGGGCCTACTACCAGGGCTGGGACATGCACCCCGCTCACCTGCCCACCCGCTACGCCGCCGTCTACGCCTTCTACCGGGAGGGCTTCGCCCTCGCCGCCGCCCGGCTGGCGGCCTACGTCGCCAAGGCGGGCGGCGACATCATGGACGAGCCCGCCACCGCCCGGGCGCTGAGCGGCTATCTGCTGCGCGGCCTGGACTCCGGCGCGCTCGACGCGGCCGAGGTCACGGCCGCGGCGGGGCTGGCGCGCGCCGAACTCGACGCCCTGGCCGGCCGGCCCGCGGCGAACTGACCTTTGCCCTGTCCGGGCAGCCCGGACAGGCCCTAGTCTGTCTGTTCCACGGACAATTGAACGTGCAACAGGTGGGCGGGGAACAGTGGTACCTGGTGGCGACGGGCGGAACGCGGGCCGACTGCTGGCAGGCCGTTACCGGGTGATCCGGGAGCTCGGCAGAGGCGGCATGGGAACGGTGTGCCAGGCCCTCGACGAGGTGCTCGGCCGCGAGGTCGCCGTCAAGGAACCGCGCACCTTCACCGACACCGGCGGTCCCGAACTCCGCTTACTCTGCGGCCGGATGCAGCGGGAGGCACGCGCGGCCGCCCGGATCCGGCACACCGGCGTGGTCGCCGTGCACGATGTCACCGAGCACGAGGGCCGCCCGATCATCGTGATGGAACTGGTCGACGGCCCCTCCCTGGCCGACCTGCTCCGCACCGAGGGGAACCTGGACCCGTACCGGGCGGCCGCCGTCGGCGCCGAGGTGGCCGACGCGCTCGCAGCCGCCCACCGCGCCGGCGTACTCCACCGGGACGTCAAACCCGGCAACATCCTGCTCGACCGGAACGGCAGGGTGGTGCTCAGCGACTTCGGCATCGCCACCGTCGACGAGGGCGGCGACGCGTCCGCCGCCCGGATGACCCAGAGCGGCGTGCTGCTCGGCTCCCTGGAGTACATGGCGCCCGAGCGGGCCCAGGGCCACCGGCCCGGCCCGCCGTCCGACGTCTGGTCGCTCGGCGCGACCCTGTACGCGGCGGTGGAGGGCACCTCGCCCTTCCAGCGCAGCGCGACCTGGCCGACGCTGACCGCGATCATCAGCGAGCCGATGCCGGATCCGCGCCACGCCGGACCGCTGACCGCGGTGCTGCGGCAGCTGATGGACAAGGACCCCGAGGCCCGCCCGGACGCCGAGCAGGCCCGCGATCTGCTGCGGGCGGTCGCGTCGGCCCGGGAGGAGACGCCCGGCGGCCCCGTGGCACTCGTCACCCCGCCCGCCGCCGTGCGGCCCGCGTCCGGGGCCGTGGCCGCCCCCGCGGGTGACGGTCCGGAACCCCGGCCCGGCCCGCCGGTACCGGACCCGCTGCCCGGCCCCTCCGCGCCGCCGCCCGCGGCCGCGCCGCGGCATCCGCCCGGACAGGCCCGCGCCGCGCGCCGCCGCCGCGTCGTTGTCGCCGTGACCGCCGTCGGCGTGGTGCTGGCCGTCGCCGCAACCGTGCTCGCCCTCGTCGGCGGAGGCACCGGACAGGCCCCGACAGCCGCCCACGGGCGGAAGCCGGCCGTTCCGGCCGCCCGGTCCGTACCGGTCGGCGCGGGAACCGCCGGCCCGGCTGCGTCCGCCCGGAAGACCGCGGGACAGGTCGCGCCGGCCGGCGCGGGCGGCGCCGCCGAGCCCGGGGCCACGCCGACCGGCGCCGCCCGAGAGGGCGGCACCGCCGGGGCCCAGCCCGGCGCGAGCCCCGACAGCGCGCCCGTCACCGGAGCCGGGGCCGGAGCCGGGGCCTCGCCTACCACGACGCGCCCGGCGAGCACGGCCCCCGCCCCGGCCTGTACGGCCGCCGGGGACGGCACGTACACCTGCACGTTGGTGCACGGCGCCAAGTCCTACGACGACGCGGGCACCAAGGTCGGCAGGGTCGGCAAGGGCGCCCACCCCTTCTTCTGCCAGTCCGACCAGGGCCGCCGGGTGACCCGTGGCGCGGTGACCAGCCTGTGGTGGGCCAGGACCGACGACGACAAGGGCAACAGCGGCGTCTGGATCAGCGTGGTGTTCATCCAGGGAAGCGCCAGCGACCAGCCGCTGACCGGCCTGCCCACCTGCTGACCCGCGTTCAGGCGGGCGTCAGGCAGGCGATCAGGCAGGCGTTCAGGCGGGCGTTCAGGCGGGTCCCAGACCGTGTTCGCGCAGCCACAGCAACTGCTCGTACGGCTGGGAGCCGCGGCCGCCGCCGTGGTCGCCGAACTGCCAGACGCGCATGTCCTTCTCGCCGGCATAGCGGTTGTACGCCGCGTAGACGGTGGACGGCGGGCAGATCGGATCCATCAGCCCCACGCTGAACAGGGCCGGGGCGGTGGCGCGCGGCGCGAAGTGGACGCCGTCGAAGTAGTTGAGCGTGGAGAAGACCAGATCGGGGTCGATCCGCTTGTGCACGCTCAGATAGTGGACGAGTTCGGAGTAGGGCCCGTCGCCGGCGGTGTCCGCCCCGCGCCGGTAGTGACACAGGAAGGGCACGTCGACGAGCGCGGCGGCGACCGTGTCACCGGCGAGCCCGGCGACGGACAGGGCCAGACCGCCGCCCTGGCTGCCGCCGGAGACGACGACGCGGGCCGGGTCCACCAGGGGATGCTCGCGCAGGATGTCCACGGCACGCACGCAGTCCGTCATCAGACGCCGGTAGTAGTAGTGCTCCGGGTCCTCGACGCCGCGGGTCATGTAGCCGCCGACGAACTGCGTGCCCGGCACCGGGTCCGGGTCGGGGGTGTCGTGGCCCTGGCCACGGCTGTCGACCACGAGGTGGGCGTAGCCGGCGGCGCTGAAGAGAAGGTGCTCGTGGTGGAGGCCACGGCCCCCGCTGTAGCCGATGTAGGTGACGACGCCGGGCAGCGGGCCGGTCGCACCGCGCGGCAGCAGCAGCCAGGCGGCGACGGGCTGGCCGCCCCAGCCCGGGAAGCGCACGTCGAACACCTCGACCGTGGCGAGCGCGGAGTCCTCGACGCGCCGGTACTCGGCCGGCCCGGCCGCGGCGTCGCGGGCACCGGCGAGAGTCTTCGACCAGAAGTCGTCGAAGTCGTCCGGCTCGGCTATCGCGGGCCGGTACGCACGCAGTTCCTCCAGCGGCATGTCGGTCAGCGGCATGAATGGTCCCCTTCCTGATCCTCGTGGTCAGAGGAATCGAATCGTTTCACCAGCGTCATGTCAACGGGTCCGCGGCGAGGCACCGGCAAAACGGCCGCTGCCGGACGTCAACGGCTCGGTCGGTAGGAAAATGAACCGGTTAAGTTGACATGACCGACGTCTGGGCTGGTACACAATGCAGTCTCCGGGCGGATTCATGAACCGGTTCACACCACTCACGGACGAGAGGCCCAGGTGAAGCCACCCACCATCGCCGACATCGCACGCGCGGCAGGTGTCTCCAAGGGTGCCGTCTCGTACGCGCTGAACGGCAAACCCGGGGTCTCGGAACAGACCCGGCGGCGGATCATGGAGATCGCCGACCGGCTCGGCTGGCACCCCTCCAGCGCGGCCCGCGCCCTCACCGAAGGGCGCAGCGGAGCGGTCGGCCTGGTCATCGACCGGCCCGCCTGGGTGCTCGGCATCGAGCCCTTCTTCATGCAGCTCATCGCCGGCATCGAAGCCGAACTGAGCCGCACCGGAACCGCGTTGCTGCTCCAGGCCACCGAGGACGCCGAGGCCGAGCTGGCCGCCTACCGCCGCTGGTGGGGCGAACGCCGCGTCGACGGCGTGATCCTGGTCGACCTGCGCGAGGACGACCCCCGCCCCGGCGTCGTCAGGGAACTCGGACTCCCCGCCGTCGTCGTCGGCCACGCCGGCGGCACCGCGGGGCTGCCCTCCGTCTGGATCGACGACGCCGCCGCGATGCGGGACGTCCTCGGCTATCTGAACGCCCTCGGCCACCGGCGCGTCGCCCGGGTCGCCGGACCCGCCCGCTTCGTCCACACCCGCGAACGCTCCGACGCCTTCGACCAGGCCGCCGCCGGCCTGGGCCTGGACCCGGTGACGCTCGGCGCGGACTACTCCGCGGAGGGCGGCGCCCAGTCCACCCGGCGCCTGCTGTCCAGCGGCGACCGGCCCACGGCCATCGTCTACGACAACGACGTGATGGCCGTCGCCGGCCTCGGCGTCGCCCAGGAAATGGGCCTCGACGTCCCGGCCGACCTCTCCATCGTCGCCTGGGACGACAACGCCCTGTGCCGGCTGGTCCGCCCGGCCCTGACCGCCGTCAGCCGCCGGGTGCCCGAGCACGGCAGGCAGGCCGTCCGGAGCCTCCTGGACGTGATCGCCGGCGCGACCCCGCAGGACGTCCGCATCGAGGTCCCCGAACTCGTCCCGCGCGCCAGCACGGCCCCCGCGTAGCTCACGCCTGGGCGGGGGTCGGTGTCGCACCGGGCCGCTCTCCTCAGCGCTCGCGACGCGGGCACTTTCAGGTCGGACCCGGGATGCTCGCTCGTCGCTTGCGGGGAGCACCCCGGCACGCCCCCTCCCAGGTCTCCTCGCGGCCGGCGCTCGGTGGAGGTCCTGTTACGACCACCGGGGGCCCGTCGCCGTCCGACCCGGGAGGGGCCCCGGCGCCGGCTCCCGGGGCACATGGAACGCGTACCCGCTCACGCCGGGGGCGCGAGCTCGGCGGAGCCTCGGGGGATGAGCCGGCAGGGGAGTTCGACGCGGGTCGGGGGGCCCGCGGCGCCGTCGAGGCGGCGGAAGAGCAGACGGGCGGCGGTACGGCCGAGCTCGCCGGGGTCCTGGGCGACGACGGTGACGCCGGGGCGCAGCAGGTCGGCGAGCTCGAAGTCGTCGAAGCCCACGAGGGCGACCTGTCGCGGGAGGTCGTAGAGGACGCGAACCGCGGTCACCGTGATGCGGTTGTTGCCCGCGAACAGCGCCGTCACCGGCTCCGGCCCGGACAGCATGCGGTCCAGTTCCGCCCGTACCCGGTCCGGCCCGGTCGGCCCGAGCGACACCCAGCCGTCGTGCACGGGCAGCCCGGCGGTGGCCATCGCCTCGCGGTAGCCGCGCAGCCGCTCCGCGGCGGTGTGGATGTGCGGCTGGTCGCCGATGAAGCCGATGCGGCGGTGGCCGTGGGCGACGAGATGCGCGACGCCGTCGCGCGTACCGCCGGCGTTGTCGCTGAGCACCACGTCCGCGTCGATCCGGCCGGCCGGCCGGTCGACGAAGACCGTGGCGACGCCGGCCGCGATCTCGGGTTCGAGGTAGCGGTGGTCGTCGCTGGCCGGGACGATCACGAGGCCGTCGACGCGGCGGGCGCAGAAGGCGAGGACCAGTTCCTGCTCGCGTCCGGCGTTCTCCGCGCTGGAGCCGGTGAACAGCAGCGTCCCGTGACCCCTGGCGAGGTCCTCGACGGCGCGGCTGAGCGGGGAGTAGAACGGGTCGGCGAGATCTTCGAGGACCAGTCCGATGCTCGCGGTGCGGCCCTTGCGCAGCAGCCGCGCGCTGTCGTTGCGGCGGAAGCCGAGCGCGTCGATCGCGGCCTGCACGCGGGCGATGGTCTCCTCGGTGACCCCGGCCTCCTCGTTGACGACGCGGGAGACGGTCTTCAGGCCGACGCCGGCCCGGGCCGCGACGTCCTTCATGGTGGGGCGGACGGTGGGCACGCTGTTCGGGATCTCGGTCACGGGCGGATCCTAGGGGCTGGACAACGTTGTCAACAAAGGGTGAGACTACCGCCATGCGTACCGAATCGACCGCCGATCCGACCGCCTCCTCCCAGGCGCCAGCCGAGCCCGGGCCGCCGTTGGTCGCCGCCCTCGACATCGGCGGTACGAAGATCGCCGGTGCGCTCGTGGACCCGGGCGGGCGGCTCCTGGTACGGGCTCTGCGGCCGACCCCGGCCCAGGAGGACGGGGCCACCGTGATGCGGGCCGTCGAGCAGGTGGTGGGGGAGCTGCGGGCCGACCCCCGCTGGGCGGACGTCGTCGCGCTGGGCATCGGCAGCGCGGGGCCGGTCGACGCCTCGGTGGGCACCGTCAGCCCGGTGAACGTCCCCGGCTGGCGGGACTTCCCGCTGGTGGCCGGGGTGACCGCGGCGGCGGGCGGGCTGCCCGTCGTCCTGACCGGGGACGGGGTCGCCATCGCCGCCGCCGAGCACTGGCTCGGCGCGGCGCGCGGTTATGACAACGCCCTGTGCATGGTCGTCTCGACCGGGGTCGGCGGCGGCCTGGTGCTGGGCGGAGTCCTGCATGCCGGGCCGACGGGCAACGCGGGGCACATCGGCCACATCAGCGTCGACCTCGACGGCGACCTCTGCCCCTGCGGCTCGCGCGGTTGCGTGGAGCGCCTGGCCAGCGGTCCCAACATCGCCCGCCGTGCCCTCGACAGCGGCTGGCGGCCCGCTCCCGGGGCGACCGCCACGGCCGCGGCGGTCGCCGACGCGGCCCGCGACGGTGACCCGCTCGCCCTGGCCTCCTTCGACCGCGCGGCCCAGGCCCTGGCCGCCGGTATCGCCGCCACAGCCAGTCTGGTCGAGCTCGGCATCGTCGTCATAGGCGGCGGCGTCGCCGGCGCCGGTCCGTTGCTCTTCGACCCCCTTCGAGCCCATCTCGCCCGCTACGCCACTCTGTCCTTCGCCTCCGGAATCGAGGTCGTCCCCGCCGGGCTCGGTACGGACGCGGGGCTGGTGGGAGCCGCGGCAGCGGCCGCCCAGTCGCTGGACCTGGCGGCGTTCAGGGCATAGGCCGTGTTTTAGAAGTAGCGCCGGCCGCCCGGAGGGCGGGTCCCGCGGCTCCCCCGGCTACCGCCGGGTGGGGGTGCCCCCAGCCGGCGGTAGCCGGGGGAGTGCCCCCAGTGGAGTGCCCCCAGTGGGGTGCCCGGCCGGAGCCCCGCGTTTGCCGACGCCGATGATCCGGGCAATTCGTAGGGGGCTACGGAAGAGGGGGCACCGTGATCGTCTGGCTCAACGGCACCTTTGGCGCGGGCAAGACCACCGCGGCACGCGAACTGCTCGACCTGATACCGGGCAGCGTGCTCTACGACCCGGAACTGATAGGCAGCGGGCTGCGGCTGCTGCTGCCGGAGAAACGGCTCGGGGAGGTCTCGGACTACCAGGACCTGCCGTCCTGGAGGCGGCTCGTCGTCGACACGGCGGCGGCCGTGCTGACCGAGGTCGGCGGCCCGCTGATCGCACCGATGGCCCTGCTGCGGCAGGGCCATCGCGATGAGATCTTCGGCGGCCTCGCGTCTCGCCGGATCCCCGTGAGACACCTGCTGCTGCATGCTGAGGAAACGATCCTGCGCGAGCGGATCGAGCAGCGCGAGGAGTTCCCCGGCGACCCCGAGGCCAGCGCCTCGGTACGCAACTGGTGTCTGGGCCATCTCTCGGCCTACCAGCAGGCACTGCCCTGGCTCACCGCCGACGCGCACACCATCGACACGGGCGCGCTCACCCCACGGCGGACCGCCGAGCGGATCGCCGAGGCGGTCCGGGCCGGAGCGGGGGCCTGTGACATCGTGCAGACCCCCGAGCCGACCGCCGAGACCCTGGCCGCCGGAGTGCTGCTCTTCGACGAGGACGACCGGGTGCTGCTGGTCGACCCGACCTACAAGCCCGGCTGGGAGTTCCCCGGCGGAGTCGTGGAGCGCGGCGAGCCCCCGGCCCGGGCGGGCATGCGCGAGGTCGCCGAGGAACTGGGGCTGGAACTGGACGCCGTCCCCCGGCTGCTCGTCGTCGACTGGGAACCGCCGAGTCCCCCCGGATACGGCGGTCTCCGGCTGCTGTTCGACGGCGGCCGGCTGACCGCCGCCGACGCCGGGCGTCTGCTGCTGCCCGGCGCCGAACTGCGCGGCTGGCGCTTCGCGACCGAGGACGAGGCCGCCGACATGCTGCCCCCGGTCCGGCTGTCCCGGCTCCGGTGGGCCCTGCGCGCCCGTGAGCGCGCCACCGTCCTCAACCTCGAAGCCGGCGTCCCGGTCGGCCGGTACCATGACCGGCCCTAGCCGCAATGCCGTTGCGTTACGGGCTTGCGGGCTGGGGTCTTGTGATGAGGACCGCTTGAGGTCCGGTGCGGGTCGGCTGTGGCCAGGAACGGTGTTCAGTTCGCTTGAGGCGGTAGTTGGACATCTTGCGTTTCACCACGCGGGGCTGGCTGCGGAGGCGTCTGACGGGCAGGAGCCGTTCCAGGAGGTCCTGCTCGAGCATCACCAGTGCTCTGACCAGGAGGTCAGGGGGAAAAACTGCCCGGCGTGACGGTCACGCTGCGCCGGGCAGAGCGCAGCGTTTCGGTGAAGGAGACCCGGTCAGGGTCCAGGCCACGTGTGGCAGCCGTTCTCAGCATGAGTTCCCGCAGAGCGTGGTGGACCAGCAGGTGTGCCCAGATCTGCTGGTGAACACCGTCGGGTGTTTTACTGCTGAGCACGACGCGTGCGCCACGCTGATGGGTTTTGATCTCGGCGAAGACGGACTCGATCTCCCAGCGTTCGCGGTAGAGCGCGGCCAGCTGCCGGGCAGGATACCGTCGGGCGTCCAGCAGGCTGGTGACCAGGCGATAGTCGTCGGTCTCACCCTCACCGGCCCGGTCCTTGAGCCGGTAGGCCAGGACACGGACCACAACCGGCTCCTTGCGGGCCGGGCCGCCGCTCGCTCTGATGTGTGAGAGCCATGACCCGTCGCGGAACTGTTTGGTGACGGGCAGGACGCGGTTGGCGGGCACCCGCCACAGCAGGTCGGCGCCGGTGGCGGTGAACGCCTGCCACAACGGGACGCCAAGGAACCCACGGTCGGCCAGGACCAGCTGACCTGGGCCGGTCGAACGCGGCAGGCGGCCTACCAGAGTGACTTCCCCGGTGCGGCAGCCGGCCAGTTCCGCGTCCAGCACCGCATGGCTGCCGATCTCCACCAGAGCTGCCATCCGCACTTGCGGAAACGCGCTCCTGCCCGACCCGCGGCCACTGCCCGGACGTCCGAAGGCAGTCTCGTTGGCTTCACTGTCCGCGACGTCCCAGCACGTGCCGTCGACGGCGAGCAGCCGCAAGCCCCGCCAGAACGCGCCGGGCGTCGCCTCGGTCGCCATCGGCTTCGCGGTCGTGGCGAACAGCACCCGCAGCGGCTCGGAGCCCAGCCGCTGCCGGGCCCTGAACAGCGAGGACTTCGCCGGAACACGCCAGTTGCCCAGCAGCCCCGAGCCCCGCAAGCCCTCGACGAGATGGCGCATCACTTCCAGATACGGGGCAGGTGAGAACAGGGCCAACGCCAGCACGAAGTACACCACCAGCCGCGCGGGAAGCAGCCGCTGACGTCGCTCGGCACGGCCGCACGCCGTCACCACCCGGTCCACCAAGCCTGGCGGATACACCCAGGTCAACAGGCCGAGACCCGATAAGTCAGACACACTCGCAGCCATCCGAACCACCCCCGGGACGAACTGCCAAGCACAGTACGCCTACAGCAAAGGCAACGGCATTGGCCCTAGACGGTGTTGTGGAAGCAGCGCCGGCCGCCCGGAGAGCGGGTCCCGCGGCTGCCCCGGCTACCGCCGGGAGGTGTGCCGGGGGCGGTGCATCGCAAGGCGGAGAACTGCCCCCGTATCCCCGTGGCCGGCTACTCGGACCGTTCGTCATCGGCGTAGTTCCGCAGGAACAGCGCCTCCGCCAGGGAGAGCTTCTCCAGCTCCTCGGGGGAGACGCTCTCGTTGACGGCGTGGATCTGCGCCTCGGGCTCGCTGAGCCCGATCAGCAGGATCTCCGCCTCCGGGTAGAGCGTGGCCAGGGTGTTGCAGAGCGGGATCGAGCCGCCCTGGCCCGCGATCTCCAGTTCCTTGCCGTACGCGGCGCGCATGGCCCGGGCCATGGCGGCGTAGGCGGGGCTGGAGGTGTCGGCGCGGAACGCCTCGCCGCTGCCGCGCTGGGTGACCTCGACGCGGGCTCCCCAGGGGGCCGCCGCTTCCAGGTGGGTGGTGAGCGCCTTCGCGGCCTGCTGGGAGTCGGTTCCCGGCGGGACGCGCAGGCTCACCAGAGCGCCGGCGACGGCCTGCACCGACGGAGTGGCACCCACCAGGGGCGGGGCGTCGATACCGAGGACGGTCACGGACGGGCGGGCCCACACCCGGTCGGCCACCGTGCCGGTGCCGACCAGACCGACGCCGTCCAGGACCCTGGCATCGCCGCGGAAGTCCTCCTCCGGGTACTGGAGACCTTCCCAGGTCCCGTCGGCACCGAGCCCGCTTACGGTCGCCGTCCCGGTCTCGTCGTGCAGGGAGCCCAGGATCCGGATCAGCGCGGCGAGCGCGTCGGGTGCCGCGCCGCCGAACTGGCCCGAGTGCAGATTGCCCTCCAGGGTACTGACCCTGACCTCCACCAGCACCATGCCGCGCAGCGTCGCGGTGACCGTCGGCAGGCCCAGCCGGAAGTTGCCCGTGTCGCCGATGACGATCGTGTCAGCCGTGAGGAGCTCGGGGTGGGCCTCGGCGTAGCGTTCGAGGCCGCCGGTGCCCTGCTCCTCCGAACCCTCCGCGATGACCTTGACGTTCACCGGCACCCCGCCGTGCTCGCGGAGCGCCCGCAGCGCGGTCAGGTGCATGATGAGGCCGCCCTTGCAGTCGGCCGCGCCCCGCCCGTACCAGCGGCCGTCGCGCTCGGTCAGCTCGAAGGGCGGCGAGATCCATGCCGCCTCGTCCAGCGGCGGCTGCACGTCGTAGTGCGCGTAGAGCAGCACCGTCGGTGCTCCCTCGGGCCCCGCCAGGTATCCGTACACCGACTGCGTGCCGTCCGGGGTGTCGAGCAGGGCCACATCCTGGAAGCCCTCGGCCTCCAGCGCGGTGGCGACCCAGCGCGCGGCGTCCTCGCACTCGCTCCTGGGGAACTGCCGGGGGTCCGCCACCGACCGGTACGACACCAGCTCGGCCAACTCGGTGCGGGCCCGGGGCATCAGGGCGGCGACGGTCTCCGCGAGGGGGTTGTCGGGCGGGGCGGCGGTCATGAGCGCTCCTTGTGGGTGCGGCCTGCGAACGCGGTGTTCGTGGACCAGGTCGGTCGTGATCGATGGTGCCACAGGCAAACCACCGGGTAACGCGCAATAGGATGCGGCTGAGCAGGGGCGACGGCAGCCGGCGGGTCGATCGGGAGCGGAATCACACGTGAGCAGCGAGCAAGGGGCCCAGGACAGCGGTTCGGCGGAGAACGAGGAAGCCGCCGAGCAGACCGAGGTCTGGGATGTCGTGGTGGTCGGCGCCGGGCCCGGAGGGGCTTCGGCGGCTTATGCGGCGGCGACCTCGGGGCGCCGTGTGCTGCTCCTGGAGAAGGCCGAACTGCCCCGCTACAAGACCTGTGGCGGTGGCATCATCGGGCCGTCCCGGGACGCGCTCCCGCCCGGTTTCGAGCTTCCGCTGCGCGACCGGGTGCACGCGGTGACCTTCAGTCTCAACGGCAGGATGGTGCGCACCAAGCGCTCGCGGCAGATGCTCTTCGGGCTGATCAACCGTTCGGAGTTCGACGCCGGGCTCGTCGAGGCCGCCCAGCGCGCCGGGGCCGTGCTGCGCACCGGCACGGCGGTCTCCCGGGTGGAGCAGCACGGGCCGGCCGTCCCGGACCGCCGCACCGTCGCGGTGGTCCTCGGCGACGGCGAGACCGTGCTTGCCCGTGCCGTGGTGGGGGCGGACGGCAGCGCCAGCCGGATAGGCGCCCATGTCGGGGTGAAACTGGACCAGGTCGACCTGGGGCTGGAGTCCGAGATTCCGGTGCCGCCGGAGGTGGCCGAGGACTGGGCGGGCCGGGTGCTCATCGACTGGGGCCCGCTGCCCGGCAGTTACGGCTGGGTCTTCCCCAAGGGCGACTCGCTCACCGTCGGTGTGATCTCCGCCCGGGGTGAGGGCGGAGCGACCAAGCGGTATCTCGACGACTTCGTGGCCCGCCTGGGCCTGGCCGGCTTCGAGCCGAGCATCTCCTCGGGCCATCTGACCCGTTGCCGCTCGGACGACTCGCCCCTGTCCCGGGGCCGGGTGCTGGTCTGCGGCGACGCGGCGGGCCTGCTGGAGCCCTGGACCCGGGAGGGCATCTCGTACGCGCTGCGCTCCGGCCGGCTGGCGGGGGAGTGGGCGGTGCGCATCGCCGAGGCCCATGACGCGGTCGACGCCCGGCGCCAGGCGCTCAACTACGCCTTCGCGGTCAAGGCCGGCCTGGGAGTCGAAATGGGCGTGGGGCGGCGGATGATGGCCCTCTTCGAGAAGCGCCCGGGTCTGCTGCATGCCGTGCTCACCACCTTTCCGCCCGCGTGGAACGCCTTCGCCAGGATTGTGCGGGGGTCGAGTTCGCTCGCCGAGATGGTGCGGACCCATCCGCTGGCCCGCCGTGCGCTGGCTGCCATGGACCGGCCGTGAGTCCGAAATGAGCCGGATGCGAACCGGCCGTGACCGGCTGGGTGGCCAACCGTGACAGAGCTGTTGAACTGACCGCTCTTAGAAGGGACGTTCGGGGGCACACACCCTCCAGGAGGTGCCGAAACCATGCCCCAACGCAACGATGCCGGCCGGATGCCCAGGTGGGCCCGGCTCGTCGCCGGACTGCTCGTACTCGCCGGACTGCTCGTCATCGTCGCCAAGGCGGACCTGATTCCGGGTCTGCCCAACCCGTTCGCGGAGGAGACCAAGGACCGGAGCGGCCCCGCGCTGCTCAAGTCGATCAAGGACATGAGCCGCTTCGAGGGTGCCAGCGGCAACTTCCAGATCGTGGTGGACCTGGAAAAGGACGCCAAGTTCCTTCCCGACGCGGTGCGCGGGAGGCGCACGCTCTATGTCGGTGCCGGAAGCGTCGACGCCTATGTCGACTTCGGAAAGCTGGGTGACAACGCGGTGAAGGTCTCCGACGACCGCACCTCGGCGACCGTCCGGCTGCCGCACGCCAGCCTGGAGCGCACCTCGCTGGACCCCAAGCGCTCCTACGTCGTGGCCCAGGAGCGGGGCTTCTTCGACCGGCTCACCGACTTCTTCTCGTCCAATCCCGACCAGCAGAAGCAGGTGCAGTCGCTCGCCGCCGACAAGATCCAGGCAGCCGCGAAGGACAGCGGGCTCGGCAAACGGGCCGAGGGCAACACCCGCTCGATGCTTCAGCAGCTGCTCACCTCGCTGGGATTCACCAAGGTCTCCGTGACCTTCAGCTGACGGCGGTTATCCGGAAGACGGGGTGTCTGGGGGCGATCGCCCTCAGCTCCTCGTCCGAGGAGTCCGGCCCGACGCCGCCGAAGAAGACGCCGACCTCCGCCTTCCAGCGCTTGAGATAGGCCCGCAGCAGGTCCACCTTGTCGTCGTCGGCGACCTCGATCGCCGTGAACTCCTCGACCTTCCTGCCGAGCAGGAGCTGACCGCCGCCGGCGGCCTGCATGTTGTGCGTCCACTGCACATGACCGCGCGGTGCGACCAGATACCGATCTCCTTCGTAGGTCAGCACATTGACCGGGGTGCGGCGCCATTCGCCGCTCTTGCGGCCGCGTACGGCGAGCACCCGGGAGCCCCAGACGCTGAGCCCCCGGCGGGTCAGCCAGGCCACGCAGCGGTTCAGGACGTTGACGGTGAACCAGCCGGGCTTCATCACATGCTGCTCGGACGACATGGCGTCTCTCCCTGAATTTGTGATCGGCGCTCTCGCGTAAGAGCAGTGTTGCACTCCTCGTCGGCAAAAACAAGAGCACCGATCTGATTATTGGTCGTCGCTCCGATCGGTGGCACACTGGTCCCATGAGTGTGATCCGTGGAGCCAGGGAACGTGCCCGTATCGAAGTGACCACCGCCATCAAGGAGGAGGCGCGCCGCCAGCTCATCGCCGAGGGGGCGGCGCGGCTGTCGCTGCGGGCCGTCGCCCGGGAGCTCGGCATGGTCTCCTCCGCCCTCTACCGCTATTTCGCGAGCCGTGACGATCTGCTGACCGCCCTGATCGTCGATGCGTACGACGCGCTGGGCGAGGCCGCGGAGCGCGCCCTCGCCCAGGCGGAACAGGAGGATCCGGTCCGCCGCTGGACCGCCGTCTGCCGGGCCGTACGGGTCTGGGCGCTGGCTCATCCGCATGAGTACGCGCTGATCTACGGCTCGCCCGTGCCCGGGTACACCGCGCCGCTGGACACCATCGGCCCCGCCTCCCGGGTGGGCCTCGCCCTGATCGCCGTGGCCGAGGGCGCCCATGCCACCGGCGCCCTGGCGGTCCCGGACCTCGCGGCCGGCCAGCTCCCCGAGGCGGTACGGGCCGACGCGTGGCGGCTGGTGAAGAATCTCGACCGTGACCTGCCGACTGCTGCGGTGCCGGGGCTCGTCGCCGTCTGGGCCCAGCTCTTCGGCCTGGTCAGCTTCGAGGTCTTCGGCCAGTTCAACAACGTGGTCGACGCCCGCGACGAGTTCTTCGACCACAACGCCGCCGCCCTCGCCCACCAGGCCGGGATCAGACAGGACCCGATACTCCCGGCGGAGTAGCCACGGTCACCCCCGGCGGCGGACGCCCAAGGCCGCGGCCCCGGTCTAGCGTGGCCGCATGACGGACGACAGCCGGCCACCGCGGCCGGGCGCGGTCCCGCCGTGGTGGGGGCAGACCCGACAGGCGGGCCAACGCCACCCCTGGGGCTCCTCGCTGGCCATCGCCGCGTTCCAAGTGGCAGGCACCAGCGCCGCGAACCACCGGCACACCGGCCGCGTCCATGTCGACGTCCTCGGCTATCTGCTGGTCCTGCTGGGCCCCGCCCTGCTGGTCCTGCGGCACCGCGCCCCGGTCGGCGTGGCCGCGGGCGTCTCGGCCGTCACCCTGGCCTACGTGGCACTCGGCTATCCGTACGGCCCGGTCTTCGTGGGGCTGGTCGTCGCCTACTTCGCCGCGCTCGCGGCCGGCCACCGCCGCGCCGTCGTCATCGTCGCGGCGGTGGCCTACGCGGTCTATCTGGCCGCCGCCATGTGGCTCTACCGGTGGCTCCCGCCCGACAGCGACGGCGCCGAGTCCTGGACGGAGGTCTCCGGCGCCGGGGCCTGCCCTGCTCGCCGCCAGCGACGGCGCCGAGTCCTGGACGGAGGTCTCCGGCGCCGGGGCCTGGCTGCTCGCCCTGCTCGCCGCCGCCGAGCTGGTCCGCGTGCGCAGGGAGCAGTTCGCCCGGCTGCGCCAGGAGCGGGCCGAGGCCGAGCGGCACCGGGCGGACGAGGAGCGGCTGCGCATCGCCCGGGAGCTGCACGACGTACTGGCCCACAGCATCTCGGTCATCAACGTCCAGGCGGGCGTGGCGCTCGCCCTCATCGACGAGCGCCCCGAACAGGCCCGTGCCGCGCTCGCAGTGATCAAGTCGGCGAGCAAGGAGGCGCTCGGCGAGGTCCGCCAGGTGCTCGGCGCCCTGCGCACGCCCGGGGCCGCGCCCCGCTCGCCCGCCCCCGGCCTGGACCGGCTGCCCGAGCTGACCGGGCAGGCGGCCGCCGCCGGACTCGCCGTCGGCATCGAGGTGGACGGCCGCCGGGCGCCGCTGCCGCCCGGCGTGGAACTCGCCGCCTTCCGTATCGTGCAGGAGGCGCTGACCAACATCGTCCGGCACTCCGGCTCCAGGACCGCCCGGGTACGGCTGACCTACCGGCCGACGGGCCTGGAACTCGGTATCGAGGACGACGGCCCCGCCACCGGTGACAGCGGCGGCGGCAGCGGGACCGGGGTGATCGGCATGCGCGAGCGGGCCGCCGCCCTGGGCGGGACCGTCGAGGCGGGCCCGGCCCGGGACGGCGGCTTCCGGGTCGTCGCCCACCTGCCGCTCGCCCACAAGGAGAGCCGATGATCCGGGTACTGCTCGCCGACGACCAGGCGCTGGTCCGCGCCGGATTCGCCGCGCTGCTCGACGCCCAGCCCGGTGTCGAGGTCGTGGCGGAGGCGGCGGACGGCGCCGAGGCGCTGCGCCTGGTCCGCGAACTCACCCCCGACGTCGTGCTGATGGACATCCGGATGCCGGTCATGGACGGTCTGCAGGCGACCCGCCGGATCACCGCCGACCCCGGGCTGTCCGGCGTCAGGGTCGTCATCCTGACCACCTTCGAGCTGGACGAGTACGTCTTCGAGGCGATCCGCAACGGCGCCTCGGGCTTCCTGGTCAAGGACACCGAACCCGAGGAACTGGTGCGCGCGGTACGGGCGGTGGTGGACGGCGACGCGCTTCTCTCCCCGGGGGTGACCCGCCGGCTCATCGAGGAGTTCGCGGCCCGCTCGAAGGAGCCGGCCGCCGCCGCGGGTCTGGAGCACCTCACGGACCGCGAACGCGAGGTGATGGCCCTGGTCGGAATCGGCCTGTCCAACGAGGAGATCGCCCGCAGACTGGTGGTCAGCCCACTCACCGCCAAGACCCATGTGAGCCGCACGATGGTCAAGCTCGGCGCCCGCGACCGGGCGCAACTGGTCGTCCTCGCCTACGAGTCCGGCTTGGTACGGCCCGGCTGGCTGGGCTGACCCGACTGGCCCGGCTGCCTCTGCTCGTCCGGCTCGCTCGGTTTGTGACGGGCGTTCCGCTCGAAGCGCCGCAGCACCAGCGCGACCCGGCCGCAGAACACGGCGGCCGCGACGATCACCCCGGCGGTGAGCCATCCCTGGCGCGCCGTCCCATGGGCCTGACCGGCCAGTACGGGACTGGCGACCGCCGCCAGCGCGGCGGCCGCCAGGATCGCCCCGGACAGGGCCGCGAACACGATCTCCACGGTGGCGGCGTCCCGTTCGGCCCCGGTACGTGGCCTGCGCACAGCACCGCTCCCTCCCCCTGGACGGCGTGGCGGCCAGTTTCGCACGCGAGTGCGGCCATCGCATCCGGGTAACCGGCCGCCGTCCGGGGTCAGTCGCGTACCGGCGCCGCCTCGGCGCGGGCCGCCGCCGGAGCCGCCGCCGGAGCCGGCTCCGCGGTGGCCTCGGTCGAGGACGCGACCACGATTCCGTACGGTTCACGGCGGGTCCGCACGCCGGTCAGGGTGACCAGGAGACCGAGGAACGCCACCACGCTCACGACCACCAGTCCGGGCCGGTAGCTGTCGAGCACGGCCTGCGGGCTGCCGGCCGGGCCGCTTCCCGCGCCGGCGGTGACCACGGCGGTCACCACGGCGAGGAAGATGGCCCCTCCGACCTGGAACGAGGTGTTGAGCAGACCGGAAACCATGCCCTGCTCGTGGTCGTCCACTCCGTTGGTGGCCTGGATGTTGAGCGAGGGGAAGACCAGCGCGCAGGCCGCGCCGATCAGCAGCATCGACGGCAGGATCACGGCCGCGTACTGCGGGGTGAGACTGATCCGCAGGAAGAGCACATAGCCGGCGACGAGCGCGGTGAAGCCGGCCGCGATCACCCGTGGGGTGCCGAACCGGTCGACCAGCGGCCCGATCCGGGTCGAGGCGACGGCGACCAGCGCCCCGGCGGGCAGGAAGGCCAGCGCCGTCTGCAGCGCGGACCAGCCCAGCAGCGACTGCATGTACTGGGTCACCAGGAACTGGAAGCCGACGTACGAGCCGAAGAACGCGGCGCCGCCGATGTTGGCCCGGATCTGGTGCGGCGAGCGCAGCACGCCGAGCCGGATCAGCGGGTGCGCGCTGCGCAGCTCGACCGCGACGAACCCCGCCAGCAGCGCGGCGACCACGGCGAAGGAGACCAGGGTGCGGGCGGAGGTCCAGCCGGCCTCGGGCGCCTGGACGACGGTGAAGACCAGCAGCAGCATCGAGGCGGTGCCGGTGAGGGCGCCGGGCAGGTCGTAGCCGCGGCCCTCGCCGTGTTCGCGGGGGCTCCTCGGGATGAGCCGCAGGCCCGCGAAGAGGGCGGCGACCGCGATGGGTGCGGGCAGCAGCAACGTCCAGCGCCAGCCCACCTCGGTGAGCAGGCCGGAGAGCACCAGGCCCATGGAGAAGCCGGTGGCGCCGCAGGTGGTGTAGATACTCAGGGCCCGGTTGCGGACCGGGCCCTCGGCGAACGAGGTGGTGATGATGGACAGTCCGGCGGGCGCGGTGAAGGCCGCGCTCAGCCCCTTGACGAAGCGCGAGGCAATCAGCAGTTCGCCGGAGTCGACCAGTCCGCCCAGCAGGGAGGCGGCGGCGAACACGGCGAGGGCGACGAGGAAGACCCGGCGTCGGCCGAGCAGGTCGGCGGCACGGCCGCCGAGCAGCAGCAGGCCGCCGTATCCCAGGATGTAGCCGCTCACGATCCACTGGAGCGAGGAGGTGGTCAGATCGAGGTCATGGGCGATGGACGGCAGGGCGACGCCGACCATCGACACATCCAGGGCGTCGAGGAAGAGGGCGGCGCAGAGCACCAGAAGAGTGCCCCACTGGCGGGGGCTCCACCTTTCGTCGGAGCCGGTACCGGCACCGGGGACGGTGGTGTGCGGAGAGGTCATGGCGGACAGACTTCCATGCGTATGCATTCAATGCAAGCGCATTTAATTCCCGTGCATCGACAACCTTTTTTCTGGTACGGTGCAGCCATGACCGGCGTGAAGAGTGAGCGTGCACTCGTTGAGCAGTGGCGGGAGGTCCTCGCCCTGCACGCGCGCACGGCCTGTGAGCTCGACCGCGAACTGCACCAGCACGGCCTCGGCGCCAGCGACTTCGAGGTGCTCGACATCCTCGCCGATGGCAGGCCGCAGGACGGCGGCTGCACCTTTCGCGTCCAGGAGCTCGCCGACCGCGTCCACCTCAGCCAGAGCGCGCTGTCCCGCCTGGTCGGCAGGCTGGAGAAGGAAGGCCTGGTCAGCCGGGGCATCTGCGCCGAGGACCGGCGAGGAGTACGGGTCACGCTGACCGACGCCGGGCGCGAGCGTCACACCCGGGCCAAGCCCGTCCAGCGCGCCGTCCTGGAACGGATGCTCAGCCGAGCCTGAAGTGGTGACCGGAACGCCCGCACAGGCGGAAGTGCCGACGGCAACGGCGGCCGTGGCTCAGCCGACCGGCTTCCGCCGTACGTAGAGCTGCTTGCGCACCCGCGCCACGATCGTGCCGTCGGCCGCCGCCACCTCGTTCTCGAACCAGACGAGCGCCTTGTCCCCGTCCCGGGTCAGCTCCCGGATCTCCTCCAGCCGGTCCTGGGTCAGCTTGAACTCGGCGAAGACATCGCCCCTGCCCGGCGACACGAAGTCGATCTCGGCCGCCTTGTCCCAGACCACGTACTCCCGGCCGAGGGAGTTCATGACGAGCAGCATCCAGAACGGGTCGCTCATCGCGAAGAGCGAGCCGCCGAAATGCGTCCCCACGTAGTTGCGGTTGAAGAAACGCAGCCGCAGCCGGACCCGCGCCGAACTCCAGTCGTCGGCCAGCTCCAGCAGCCGTACCCCCGAGAAGAGGTACGGCGGCCACCAGTTGACCATGCGGCGGGTGGACCTGGGGGTGGTGGGGCGGCGGGCCATGGACCCGACGCTAGACGACGGCCGCGGTGCGCCGCCAGAGGTCCATGATCGCGATGTCGCCGGATATCTCCAGCTCCGCCCGGGGAGCCCGGTTCCACAGGGCCAGATACAGCGACTCCGCCGGGCCGCGCACCGTGCAGTCCGCGTCGCCCGCGCCGCCGCGCTCGGTCCGCGGTGGCTCCGGCGACAGCCGGACCAGCCAGGTGTCCTCCCCTGCCGGTACGTCCACCGCCTCGATCCGCAGCGTCCGGGGCGAGGGCGTGCGCACCTGGCTCTTCGGCCTGGCATGGAAGCCGGTCAGCAGCTCGTCGACCCCGTCGGCGGCGAAGCGGGCGCCGATCGGCGAGAACCCGTCGCCGAGTGCCGACTCCGCGTCCACCCGGTGCACCGTCGTCTCGTGCGCCTGGCGCCGGGCCCAGAAGGCGAGCGGCGAGGGCGCGGGGAGGAAGTGCCAGCAGTCGAGGTCACGCGGCGCCGCGGTCAGCGCGTCCACCAGGTGCTCATGGCCCGCCCGGAACCAGGGCAGCAGCGCCTCGCCCTGCGGGGAGTCCCCGGTGATCGGCGCCGCCGTCCTGCGCCGCTCCGTCACGAAACCGGCCGCCCAGCGGTGGACGACGCCCTGGTGCCGTACGAGATCGTCCACCCGCCAGCCGGGGCAGGGCGGTACGTCGGCGGTGATCCCCGCCTTCTCGGCGGCGGCCGCCATGAGCAGGCCCTCGCGCCGTACGATCTCGATGAACTCGTCGGTCCCCATACGGTGATTCTGTCACCAGGGTCCGACAGCGGGTCCGACAGCGTCTCAGGCCTCCGCCCGTACGGAGGTGTTCCGCACCGCGAAGGCGATGACAGCCGCCAGTGCCGACAGCAGCGCGACCGTCGTCAGGGCCGTCGGCAGCCCGACGGCGTCGGCCAGGAAGCCGATGGTGGGCGGCCCCAGCAGGAAGCCCGCGTAGCCCAGGGTGGACGCCGTGGCCACGCCGTTCGCCCCGCCGAGCGCGCCGGCCCGGGCGATGGCCACCGGGAAGATGTTGGCCAGGCCGAGCCCGGTGAGCGCGAAGCCGGCCAGCGCCGGCGGGACTTCCGGGGCGAAGGCCGCGAGCAGCATCCCCGCGCACGCCGTCAGCCCGCCCGCCATCAGCATCCGGGTCTGGCCCAGCCGCTCCAGCAGTGCGGTGCCCGACAGCCGTCCCACGGTCATGGCCAGCGCCACCGCCGCGTAACCGGCCGCCGCGGTCGCGGGGCCGCCGCCGAGGTCCTCCTTGATGTGCAGCGGCCCCCACTCGGCCAACGCCCCCTCGCCGTAGGCCGTGCACAGCCCGATCAGACCGAGGACGGCCACCAGCCGGCCGGTCCCGCGCGCAGCTGCGGCGTCCGTCCGTACCGGCGGGGCGGGGCGGAACGGCCGGGCCGGGCGCGGCATTTCGTACGCCAGCAGGACGCGCCCGGCGAGGAACGTGCCCAGCAATCCCAGCGGAACGAGCAGCAGCAGATGCCGGGTGGGCGTCAGGCGGTCCGCGAGGATACCGCCGAGCGCGGCGCCGGCCAGCCCGCCGAGGCTGTACGCGGCGTGGAAGCCGGACATCACCGGCCTGCGCAGCGCGGCGACCACGTCCACGGCGACGCTGTTCATCGCCACGTTCATGCCGCCGTAGGCGACACCCAGGACGATCAGCACCAGGCCGAGCGTGAGGGCGGACCTGGTCAGCGGCGGGAGGCCGACGCTGAGCGAGAGCAGGACGGCGGTGCCGACGGTGACCTCCCGGGCGCCGAAGATCCGGCAGAGCCGTCCGGTCACGGTCATCGTGGCCACCGCGCCCGCGGACACGCCGAGCAGGGCGAGGCCCAGGGCGCTCGCCGAGGCGCCGACCTGTTCCTTGATGGCCGGGATACGGACCACCCAGCCCGCGAAGACAAAGCCGTCGAGGGCGAAGAAGAGCGTCAGCGCGACTCTGAGCCGCCTGAGCGGGAGGCTGACCGGGGCGGTCGGGTGGCGACGCGGTCCGGCAAATGCCGTCCGTATTTTGTTTAGGCTCGGCACAAAGTCAGAATAGGAGAGTGACCCAGACTCGGACAAGGTTGGAGCGGGGCCGCGGTGTTCTCGGCCCCGCACTCGCGCTCGTGCACACCGGGCGCGCCCCCACGCGCGCCGTGCTCACCGCCGAACTCGGCGTGACCCGCGCGACGGCCGGCGCCGTCGCCGCCGAACTGGAGGCGCTGCGGCTGATCAGGGTCGACACCCGGCCCGGCGGCCCGGCCGGCGCCCAGGGCCGCCCCTCGCACCGCCTGGCGGTCAACCCCGAGGGCCCCGTCGTGCTCGCCGTCCAGGTGCACGCCGACGGTTTCCGCGCCGCGCTCGTCGGGCTCGGGGGACACATCGTGGCCACCGCGCCCGGCTGTGTGACCGTCTCCGCCGACCCCGCGCACGTCCTCGGCGCCGTGGTCGAGGCCGGGGCCGGGCTGCTGCGCGACACCGGGCGGGTCTGCGTCGGCGCGGGCCTCGCCGTGCCCTCCGCCGTCGCCCAGCCCGAGGGCACCGCCCTCAACCCCCTGCACCTCGCCTGGCCCGCCGGGGCGCCGGTCCTGGACATCCTCACCGAGCAGATCGCCCGGGCCGGCATCACCGGGCCGGGCGGCGCCCCCGTGAGCTGCTTCGTCGGCAACGACATCAACCTCGGCGCCCTCGCCGAGCACCGGCACGGCGCGGGCCGGGGAGCCCAGCACCTCCTGGTCGTCGCGACCGGCCACCGCGGCGTCGGCGGCGCCCTCGTCGTCAACGGCAGACTCCACACCGGCAGCGCCGGGCTCGCCCTGGAGGTCGGCCACTTCACCGTCAACCCGCAGGGCCGGCCCTGTCACTGCGGCGGCCGGGGCTGCCTGGACGTCGAGGTCGACCCGCTCGCCCTCCTCGAAGAGGCCGGACGCACGCCCGGCCCCGCCGTGTCCCTCCTCGAACAGGCCGCCGTCCTGCTCCGTGAGGAGTACGCCGACCCGGCGGTGCGCGCCGCCGCCGACACCCTCATCGACCGCCTCGGCCTCGGCCTCGCCGGCCTGGTCAACGTCCTCAACCCGGACCGCATCCTGCTCGGCGGGCTCCACCGCGACCTTCTCGACGCCGACCCCGAGCGCCTGCGGGCCGTCATCGCCGACCGAAGCCTGTGGGGCCGCAGCGGCAGCGTCCCGGTACTGGCCTGCGCCCTCAACCACAACAGCCTCGTCGGCGCGGCCGAGTTGGCCTGGCAGCCGGTCCTCGACGATCCCCTCGGGGTTTTTGCCGGCTGAGGCGCGCGCCTCCGTGCGGGCCCGCACGGACCCGCGGGCCGCCCGCCTCAGAACAGCGGATCGGCGCCGGCGGCCGGCGGTGGCACCGGCCGCGTGGGCGCCGCCGGCCGGTCCGGCCCGGACCGCGTGAGCGCCCAGCCCGAGGCCAGCCGGGCGTCGAACAGCGCGACGCCGTCCGCGCATTCCACGTACAGGTCGCTGCCCGCCACCGCCCGCAGGACACCCGTGACCGCGGTGCCCGGGCTCAGCTCCGTGACCAGGGAGGCGGGCCGCGGCGCGGCCGGATCCAGCCCGAACGGCACGGCGTGGTCGACGGCTTCGTACGCGACAGCGCCCAGCGTGTCCCGCCACCGCGGCACCCCGGCCGCCGCCTCGTACACCGCCCTCAGCTCCGCCGCCCGCTCCCCGGCGGGCGGCAGGACGAGCCGCGCCGCCCGCTTGGCCGCGGCCGGCACCCGGTCCGGGATACCCAGCGCCGCGCCGAGCACGGCCTCCGCGCGCCGGGCGGCCATCAGCGGGCCCCGGCCGAGAAAGGTGAAGCAGACCGCGGCCTGTTCCAGGAGCCGGGCGTCACCGCGCGCGGCGGCGGTGATGCCCACCTTGCACAGCCCCGGCCCGAACCAGGCGAGATAGACCGCGTACGGACGCGGGTCGTCGATCCTGGTGTCGGCCGCCACCGACCGGAACCTGTCCAGCGCCGCACACGCCTCGCACTGATCGCGCCGCACGGCCCCCGGCAGCGCCGCCGCGCCAGGGCACGGCGTCCACCGCCCCGCCCGCCACACCCCGACGCACCCGCGCACCGCCCCCTCCGGCACGGCCACCGCCACCGGTCCGCCCAGCCGCAGCGCACTGCGCCGCTCACCGTGCAGCGGATGCCACCAGCCCCACGCCGGACCGCCCTCCACCCACCGCAGTCCCGTGCATCGCCACATGATCCCGAGGTTAGGCGCAGCCACTGACAGCGGCCGTGCCGGCCGCCGCACAGGCGGCCGTACTCCCCGCGCCGTACCCGCGATGCCGCCGCACGTACGACGACTTCGGGCCGCCGTGGGACGAGCCTCGGTGATGACGGAACCTCACCGGGCCACCAAGGAGATCAGTCCCATGGACGCCATCGCAGCAACCTCACTCGCCGACCACTGGAACGGCGGTCCGGGGCCCTGGATCCTGTTCCTCCCGTTGGTCTGGGCCGGGATCGTCATCGGCGCCGGAATCCTTCTGCGCCGCACGGGCCGGCGCGGCCTCGGCGGCCCGTGGCAGTACCGGCACACCTACGGCGAGCAGTCACCCATCACGGTGCTCGGGCGCAGGTTCGCCGCCGGGGAGATCGACGAGGACGAGTACTGGCGGCGCCTGTCGGTCCTGGACGAGCAGTTCGGGCGTTCCGTGGGCCGGGGCGCCGGCCGATGACCGCCGCCGCCCGGTGCCGGCCACATGCCGCCGGACGGGCTGCGGGCCATCGCCTCGGAGTGTCTCCGCGATCGATGGCCCGTCAGGCGGGCTGCCCCGTGGCGCCCCGGCTTGCCCGGTGGCGCCCCCGGGATGGCTCAGGCGTTCACACCAGAGCCACCTCGGGCGCGCGCGCCGGTGCTTGCACCGGCTTGCGCACAGGCGGGTCGTCCATGGCGTTGGGTGCGCGCAGAACAGCCTTGCGCACCGCGGCCGACAGCGGTTCGGCAAGCAGCCGGCGCGGGGTGCGGGCCTCGGCGCGCAGTGTGAACCACACCACCTTGCCGCCGTGGGGCACCGCTTCGGTGCCCCAGCTGTCGCTCATCGAGACCACCATCGCGAGCCCCCGGCCGCAGGTGGCGAGCGGTTCGAACTCGCGCACCCGCGGCAGCCGCGGGTCGTTGTCGGTGACGGCGACCGTCAGCCACCCCGAGAGATAGGTCAGTTCGACCTGGCACTTCTTGTCCGGCCGGGCATGCCGGTGGACGTTGGCGAGCAGTTCGGTGATGCCCAGCAGGGTGTTGTCCATGAGCGGATCGAGCCGCCAGTAACGCAACTGCGCGGCGACGATCCGTCGTACCTGCTGGATCCGGGACGGCAGTGCCTCCAGTTGCAGGGCGCACTGTCTGGTGGTGGCTTCGGTGATCACGGCTGCGACTCCCTCCGCGGTGAGGGCGCTTCCCCTGAATCGGGGGCGTCCCCGCTCGCATGGAATGGGAACACCTTTTGCGGGATTGCTCAGAGCGACTGCTGCAGTACTCCGTGATGCCACTTCAGGGTCACCCCGATGGCGGCGATGCGCAACTCACCGGAACCAGCCAATGACGCTCAGTGCCGGCTGACCCGCGCCCGGGCCAGGTTCAGGGCCTCCAGGAAGCGGGAGACCGTCGACGCCGCCGTGCCCCGGTGGCGCAGGGTCAGCAGGTAGCCCGTGCCGTTGACGGTCGCCAGGGCCCGGCCGCGCAGCGAGAAGGGGGTGCGGATCGCGTGTACGTCCTCCACCGGGGCGCTGTCGATCTCACGTCCCCTACTGGTCAGCAGCACCAGCCGGCCGTCGCGGATCAGTACCTGCCCCGCGCGGGTCAGCGAACTCAGCCGCCGCCCGATCCGTACGCCGCTGGCGCTGAACTCCGGATCCGCCATGGTCCACCCACCTCCGTCGTGCGACCAGTCTGCCCTGTCCGCGCCGCCTTCCACCAGCGTGCTTATGATCGGGCCATGCAGCAGCAGACCGACAGCGCCGCCTGTACGTCCACGGTGGACGTGAACCGCGCCGACCCCGGATACCGGGCCTGGCTCAAGGAGGCCGTCCGCAAGGTGCAGGCCGACGCCAACCGGTCCGCCGACACCCACCTGCTGCGCTTCCCGCTCCCCGAGGCCTGGGGTATCGACCTCTACCTCAAGGACGAGTCCACCCACCCCACCGGCAGCCTCAAGCACCGGCTCGCCCGCTCGCTCTTCCTCTACGGCCTCTGCAACGGCTGGGTCCGCCCCGGAAAGCCCGTCATCGAGGCCTCCAGCGGCTCGACGGCCGTCTCCGAGGCGTACTTCGCGCAGCTCGTCGGTGTCCCGTTCATCGCCGTCATGCCGCGTACGACAAGCCCCGAGAAGCAGCGCCTCATCGAGTTCCAGGGTGGCCGCTGCCATCTCGTCGACGACCCGCGCAGCGTGTACGAGGTCTCCGCCCGGCTCGCGGAGGAGACCGGCGGCCACTACATGGACCAGTTCACCTACGCCGAGCGGGCCACCGACTGGCGCGGCAACAACAACATCGCCGAGTCGATCTACCAGCAGCTGCGCATGGAGCGTCATCCCAGCCCCGCCTGGATCGTGGCCACCGCCGGTACCGGCGGCACCTCGGCCACCATCGCGCGCTATGTGCACTACATGCAGCACGACACCCTCATCTGCGTCCCCGACCCCGAGAACTCCTGCTTCTTCGACGGCTGGGTCAGCGGCGACTACGACGTCTCCTGCGAACGCGGTTCGCGCATCGAGGGCATCGGCCGGCCACGGATCGAGCCCAGCTTCGTGCCCGGCGCGATAGACCGGATGATGAAGGTCCCCGACGCCGCCTCGGTCGCCGCCGTACGCGCCCTCGACCGTGCCATGGGCCGCAAGGCGGGCGGTTCCACCGGCACCGGGCTCTGGAGCTCATTCAAGATCATCGCGGAGATGCTGGCGGCGGGCGAGCACGGCAGCGTCGTCACCCTCATCTGCGACCCCGGCGAGCGCTACCTCGACAAGTACTACTCCGACACCTGGCTCGCCGGACAGGGCCTGGACATCGCCCCCTACACCGCCGCCATCGACGGCTTCCTGTCAACCGGGGCCTGACCGCCGTCCCGTCCCGTTCCGTTTCGTTCTGTTACGGCGTGGCCACCCGCAGGTCGCGGGAGCACCACCTTCCGGTCGACGGGGGCTCCTAGCGTCCGTACATGACGATGTCCCTGGTGGCCGGACCCGGCGCTCCTGCGACCTCCCCGGCGCCTCCGGCCCCCGCGCCGCCCGTCCCGGCGGCGCGGCGGCGTAGCGGGGTGCTCCGGCCCGGGCGGCGGCAGCGGCTCACGCCGCCGGTACGGCTGGCCGTCCAGACCGGTGTCGCGCTGCTGGCGCTGGCCGCCCTGTGCCTGGGCGCGGTCCTGGGCTCGCTGTCGGTGCGCTCCGGCACCGCACAGCTTCAGTCCGCCGTGGCCGACCGGGCCGCCGTCGCCGCCGAACTGCGCTTCGCCCTCGCCGATCTCGACGCGCAGCGCGCCGACCAGCTCGTCCCCGGTCACGCCGCCGACGACCCCGGTGTGCTCGTCGGCAACCGGCTGCTCGCCCTCATCACCGCCCAGCAGCGCCGTCACGAGGTCAGCGTGCTGCTGCGCCGGCTCGGCTCCGACAGCTTCCAGGCCGGGCGGGTGCAGTCGCTCCTGGACGCCCTCGGCCGCTACGACGACGCCTCGGGCCGGGCCGGTTACGCCGACGAGCAGCAGCCCGACCGTGCCGCGGGCCACCCGCCCGCCGTCGCCGTGGCCCTGTCCACCGAGGCCGGCGACATCATGCGCACCGATCTGCTGCCCGCCGCCACCGCGCTGGCCCACGCCTACAACGACCGGGCACTGCGGCTGGAACGGGACGCCCACGCCGCCGCCGTACGGGCCGCGGTCACCGTCGGTCTGCTCGGTGCCCTCGCCCTGGCGGTGCTGCTGCGGTGGCAGCGCGATCTCGCCCGCCGCTACCGGCGCGTCCTCAACCCCGCACTGCTGGCGGCCAGTTGCGCCGTGCTCGCCGTAACCGTCGCCGGGGTCCTCTCGCTCGCCTCGGCCGCCTCCGGGCTCGACCGCGCGGCCCGCGACGGGCTGGTCCCCTGGGGCCGCCTCGCCGAAGCCCGTACCCTGGCCGCCGACTCCGCCGCCACCCAGAGCCGTTGGCTGGTGGACGACCCCGGTTCCGGCACCCGGCAGAGAGCCCGCTTCACCAGCCTCACCGCCCGCCTGGACACCCTGCTGGCCCCGGCCCCGTACGGCGAGGTCCGGGCCCGCTACGAGCAGTTCCGTGCCGACGACCGCGAACTGGGCCGACTGGTGTCCGCCGGCCGTCTCGACGCCGCCGCCGCGTTGCTGACCAATGTCTCCCGGGGCAGCGTCGCCTTCGACTTCTGGGACTTCGCGACCTCCCTGGACCGTCTCGCCGCCGAGCGGGAGGCCGTGGCCCTCCAGCACATCGGAACCGCCCGTTCCGGACTCGACGCCTGGCCCGCCGTCCCGGCCGGCGCTCTCGGCGTGGCGGTGGTCCTGGTGGCGGTGGGCGTCCGGCCGCGCTTCGCCGAGTACCGGTGAGCGGCCGGTGACCGCGCTCAGCCCCGACGCCCTCTCACCGACGCCCTCTCACCGACTCCCGCGGCCGATGGTGCGCCGGTCCAGGGCGCGGGCCGCCCGGCGGAAGGCGAGGCCGACGCCCGGCCGGGCCAGGCGCAGGGCGGCGCGCAGGACGGGGGAGCCGTCGGCTGCGAAGGTCCAGCGCAGACGGGTGCCGTGGTCCGGGGTGGGGGACAGGGCCCACTCCTCGACCAGGGCGTGCAGGCCCGGGGCGTTGGTGGCGTCGGCGCGGTAGGCGTAGCGGGTGGGGGAGTCGGAGGCGAGGACGGTCTCCTGGAAGCGGATGCCGCCGCGCAGGGTGATGTCACGGCCCGACGCGGTCGGGACGGCCGCGGTCACGGCGTCGAACCAGGCGGTCCAGCCGGCGGTGTCCTGTGCGAGGGCGTCGTGGACGGCCTCCGGCGGGGTGGTCAGGTCGGCGGTGAAGACCAGGCGTATGGGGGCGGAGCGGCAGAAGTCCAGGCCGGCCGGGCGGGTGGGGCGCAGGCGTGAGGGCATACGTCCGACCATAGTTAACGGTTGGTCAGAAAGCTTCTGGCGAATGTATACAGTAGGCAGCCGACAGCCGACAGCCGACAGCCGACAGCCGACAGCCGACAGCCGACAGCCGACAGCCGACAGTAGGCAGTAGGCAGTAGGCAGTAGGCAGTAGGCAGTAGCCAGGCGTCAGTCGGAGAGTCCGGTCTCGCCCGCGACGATGAGATCGGACAGATGCTCGGCGATCTCCTCGCGCAGTACCTCCGGGATGCCGGCGTCGGTGACCAGGGTGTCGACGTCCTCCAGCGCGGCGAACGAACTCAGGCCGACCGTCCCCCACTTGGTGTGGTCGGCGAGAACCACGACGCGCCGGGCGGAGCGGACGAACCGGCGATTGGTCTCGGCCTCGGCGAGGTTGGGGGTGGACAGGCCGGCCTCCACCGAGATGCCGTGCACGCCGAGGAAGAGCAGGTCGAAGTGGAGGGAGTCGATGGCGCGGTCGGCGACCGGCCCGACCAGCGAGTCCGAGGGGGTGCGGACGCCCCCGGTCAGGACGACCGTGGCGGCGCCCTCGCGTGCGCCGGCGTGCCGGGAGGCGGTGTGGAAGACATCGGCGACGCGCACCGAGTTGGTGACGACGGTGAGGTCGGGGACGTCGAGGAGCCGTTGGGCCAGGGCGTAGGTGGTGGTGCCGCCGGACAGGGCGATGGCGCTGCCGGGGGTGACCAGTTGTGTGGCGGCGCGCGCGATGGCCTCCTTGGCGCCCAGTTCGAGGCTGGACTTGGCCTCGAAGCCCGGCTCGTGGCTGCTGGCCTCGACCACCGGGACGGCGCCGCCGTGCACCTTCTCGACCACGCCCTGCCGGGCGAGGGCGTCCAGATCGCGCCGTACGGTCATGTCGGAGACGTTCAGCCGCCGGGTCAGTTCGTTGACCCGGACCCCACCGCGCCGCCGGACCTCGTCCAGGATCAGCGCTCGCCTCTGCTCCGCGAGCAGGTTCTGGTTGTCGCTCACCCGGGTCCGTCCCTCTGTGATCAGCTGCCGGCATCGAACTGACCGCCATCCTTCCATGGTCGGACGGGCGCTCGAACCTGGCATCACGATTCGGTACGACTTCACGCCGGGGCACTGTCCGTCGGAACGAATCTGGCTGATTCTGCCCTTATACCGGGCTTCGGGGGAGGCGATCGGCATGCCGCTCGATCTTGAACTGCTGGTCCACGGCGTCGGTGGGGCCACGCCGCAGGGCATGCTGAACGACCCGCGCGTGGTCCGGGTGACCGGCGACGACACGGCGGCCGTCTACCGCCGGGCCGACGAGGCCACCGCGGAGGACGATCCGGGCCGCTCGCCCAGGGGGCCGGTACGGGAGGCGTACTGCTGGTCCAACCTGACCTCGGGGGACGGGCGTCGCGCGCTGTGGCTGCTGCTGGTCCCGTTCATGATCGTCAACCTGGCCCACTGGATGCGGCCCCGGCACGGCGGCGACCGGCGGAACTGGTGGTACGACGCCGTGCTGCGGCTGCTCGCGCTCACCCTGACCGTGCTGCTGGTGACCGGCGCCTGCGAGATGACCATGGATCTGGTCGCCTGGCAGTGCGCCGACAGCGCGTACTGCGCGGCCGGCAAGCACTGGCTCGTTCTGGTCAACAGCGCCCAGCACGGCTGGTGGAGCGAGCCCGGACGGCGGCTGGTGCTGGGCGCGGGGGTGCCGCTGGTGCTCGTGGCCGGGCTGTGGTGGCTGTCCCGCCGCACCTGGTGGGCCTACGAGCAGATCCGCCCGGCCGGGGAGGGCGGCGGCCGGGGCGGCCCGCTGGCCAGGGCGGGCTTCTGGTACGGCTGCTGCGAGGTGGCCAGGCTGCGCGCGGCGCACACCGCGGCCGGGGTCGCGGTCGTCGCGGCGGCGCTGTGGACGCCGGCCTTCCGGCAGGACCTGCACGGCGGTACGGGAACGTCCGCGCTGCTGCGCGCCTGCGGCTGGACGCTGGCCGGGGCGCTGGGCGCACTCGCGGTGGCGGTGCTGACGCTGACCGTCTGCGCCTGGCGGGACGAGGACCAGAACACCATCGCGCCGGCCCGGGCCCGGCTGGACCGGGGGCTGTGCGTGACCCTCCAGGCCGGCGCGCTCACCGTACTGGCCGCCGCCCTGGTCTTCACGTCCTGGCACCGGCGCGGCTGGGACAGCGGCGGCCACGGCGGCCGGCTGCTGCTGCCCACCCCCACCCTGTGCGTGCTGACCCTGGCCCAGGCCGTGCTGATCGGCGCACTGGGGGTGCTGACGGTGGGCGTCCGGCCCCGGCAGGGGGCCATGTACGGACTCGCCGGGCCGGCCACCGCCCTGCTGGCCTGCTCCGTGGGCGCGCTGTTCACCAGCGGCTCCGTCCAGCGCATGGCGGACTGGCTGGACCGGGGCGGCGCCACCGGCTCGGCGGGCGACCTGATCGCCGGGCCGCCCGTGCTGCTGACCTGGCAGGCGTCGGTCCTGCCCGGCGGGCTGCTGGTGCTCGCGGTGACGGTGGCGGGCGGGGCGTGGCTGGTGTGGCGCGGCGCCGGCCGGCTCCGCGGCCAGGTGGAGAGCGACTATCCCCGGCCGGACGGCGAGCCCCCGCTGCCGTACGAGCGGAACCGGACCCGCCACATCGCCAGGGCGCAGGCGCTGGCCGGGCTGACCGACCGGGGGCCGGTACTGCTCACCACGATCGTCGTCGCCGCGTGCGTCCTCGGCGGCGGCGCGCTGGCCGGCGCCGCGCTCACCGGCCGGGCCCCGGGCGCCGCTGCCGGGCATGCCGCGCCCTGGATCCAGGCGGTGGCCCGCGGCGCGCAGGCGACGGGCACCTGGCTGCTCGGCGCCGCGACCCTCGCCCTGATCGCTCTGGGCCGCCGCGCCTACCGCAACACCACCGCCCGGCGCACGGTCGGCATCCTCTGGGACATCGGCACCTTCTGGCCGCGCGCCGCCCACCCCTTCGCCCCGCCCTGCTACGCCGAGCGCGCGGTCCCGGACCTGACCTGGCGGATGACCACCTGGACCACGGCGCACCCGGACAACCGCATCGTCCTGTCCGGCCACTCGCAGGGCTCGGTGCTGGCCGCCGCCGCTGCCTGGCAGCTCCCGGAGCCGACCCGGGACCGGGTCGCGCTGCTCACCTACGGCTCGCCGCTGGCCCGGCTGTACGGGCGCTGGTTCCCGGCGTTCTTCGGGCCGGACCGGCTGGCCCTCTTCCACGAGGACGTCCACGACTGGTCCAACCTGTGGCGGCGCACGGACCCCATCGGCGGCGCGTGCCTCCTGCCCGAGGTCGACCGGCGGCTCAAGGACCCCCTGGCCTACCACCGCGACGGCCGGCACCCGCTGATCGCCCCGGTCCTGGGCCATTCCCACTATCCCGAGGACCCGGAGTTCGCCGTGGTGCGCGCCGGGCTGCTACGGAGGCTGCGCGCGCAGGAACGAGGTGGGGAACGCGCTGCGGAACCCGCCCATGAACCCGCCCATGAACCCCGTCACGACGAACCCGGTCACGACGAACCCGGTCACGAACCGGTCAGGGCAGCGGTGGCAGATCCTCCGGGTAGAGCAGCTGAAGCTCCTCGTGGCTCGGTTCCGTGACATGCGCGAGCCGGCCGGCATGGCGTTCCACCATCGCCTCGAAGGTCTGCCGGGCGGTACGGCCGTTGCCGAAGCCCGGACCCTTGGGGATGGCCGTGAAGTACTTCAGCAGCGCCTCGCCGCACTCGTCGGCGAGCTGGTACTCGTGCTCCTCGGCCTGCGAGCGGACGATCCGCAGCAGCTCCTCGGGGGTGTAGTCGCCGAAGGTGATGGTGCGTGAGAAACGTGACGCCACGCCGGGGTTGGATTCGAGGAACCGCGCCATCTCGGCGGTGTACCCGGCCACGATGACCACCACGGCGTCCCGGTGGTCCTCCATCAGCTTCACCAGGGTGTCGATCGCCTCGCGCCCGAAGTCACGGCCCGAGTCCTCGGGCGCCAGCGCGTACGCCTCGTCGATGAAGAGCACCCCGCCGCGCGCCCGGTCGAAGGCCTCCTGCGTACGGATGGCGGTCGAGCCGATGTGCTCGCCGACCAGGTCGACCCGGGCGACCTCCACCAGATGTCCCCGCTCCAGCACGCCGAGCGAGGCCAGGATCTCGCCGTACAGCCGGGCCACGGTGGTCTTGCCGGTGCCGGGGGAGCCGGTGAAGACCAGATGGCGGCGGAGCGAGGGAGCTTTGAGCCCGGCCTCCTGGCGGCGGCGGCCGACCGCGATCAGGTCGATCAGGGTGCGCACCTCGCGCTTGACGCTGTCCAGGCCTACCAGGGCGTCGAGTTCGGCGAGTACGTCGTCGGACTCCCGGGCCGGTTCGGGTTCGGGCTCGGCCACCGGGGCCGCCGCCGCTCCCGCGGGCCGCTGCTCCGGGACGCCGCCGAGCAGACCGTAGGACTGCGCGGCGCGGCCGGGCTGCAGGGCCGCGGACGGGAGCGGGGGCAGGGAGATCGAGACGGTGTCCTCACCGCTGTGGTCGCCGGTGCAGTCCTCCGTCACCGGGCCCGGCTCGGCGAACTCGTAACCGCCGCGTGCGCAGCGCTCGGTACGGCAGCGGGTCAGGGTGGAGCGGCAGCCGTCGATGATGTGGAAGCCGTAGCTCCGGCTTCCGGTGACGCGGCAGCCGGTGAAGGTGCCGCGGCCGCCCGCGGAGACGTAGAAGCCGGCCTCGCCGGGGTTGGTGACGGTGCACCGCTCGACCGTCGGATCGGCGCCCTTGGTGACGATGACGCCGGTCTGGACGTCGTCGATGGTGCAGGAGGCCAGCGTGCCGCCGCTGCCGTGGTCGCGGAACCAGGCGCCGGTGGCGGCCTCGCGGATGCGGCAGTCGTCGAGCTGGACGGTGGCGCCGTCGCTCACCGAGACGGCGGTGTTGCGCACCTGCGAGATGTCGCTGTCGACGACGTCCACGCGTGAGCCGCGGTCCAGGACGAACAGCGCGTCCGGCACGTCCCGCACCCGGCAGCTGTCCAGTACGGCGGCGGCGCCGTCACTGACCCAGACCGCCGGGTAGTCACCCTGACTGTCGTGGATCTCGCACTGGTTGGCGTCGGCGCGGGTGCCCGGGTCCCACACCGACAGGCCGTTGCGGCCGAAGCGGCGGACGGCGGTCCGGGTCAGGGTGAGCACCGACCGGGAGCGCAGGTCGATGGCGTTCTCGGGGATGTCGTGGATGTCGCAGTCGGAGAGGGTGAGTACGGCGTCCGTGTCGAGGGTGATCCCGTCGCCGGTCGTGCGGTGCACCTGGCAGTCGGTGAGGTGCCCGGCCGCGCGCGAGGCGACCTGCACACCGGTGCCCTTGATCTCGTACACCTCGCAGCCGACCGCCTCGGTGGCGGTGCCCTCGCCGGTCAGCGACAGGCCCGCGCCGTTGGCGTTGTGGACGCGGCAGCGCTCCAGGCGGGGGGAGGAGCCACCGCGTACGGAGATGCCGGTCTGGCCCGCCGACACCACCTCGACCTCCTCGAACAGGCCGCCGGAGGCCTCCAGGACGCTGATGCCCAGCCCCGCCGGATTGTCCACGGTGCAGCGCCGCACGGTGGGCCGGGCGCCGTCCCGGACCTCTATGCCGACCGCCGAGCGGGTGCTGACCCGGATGCCGGACAGCTCGGGTGCCGAGGCCTCGATCAGCAGGGCGGCGGCCGAGGTGTCCTGGCCCTCGATCGACAGGTCCTGCACCGTGGCCGCGGCCCGCACGGTCAGCGCGACGCCGGCCGCCGGGGCGATCCGCACCGACCCGGGGCCCTCGGCCCCGCGCAGTGTTATGGCGTGCTGCACGACCAGGTTCTCCCGGTAGGTTCCCGGGTTGATCGAGAGCACGTCGCCGTCGGCCGCCGCCTCCAGGGCCGCGGCCAGGGTCTCGTACTCTCCCGTGCGGCGACGCCACCGCGAACTGCTGGTGTGCGTCACCTGAACCACGCCCTGTGCCATTGGGATGCTCTGCCCCATCCTCGTGCGTTGTGCGCTGACCCGGCCGGGCCGGGCGGACCCGGGTGCCGGGGCAACCACCGTAGCGTGCGCGGGGGGTGTGCCAGGACCGAGCCGGCCAGGGATCACCTGACGACCGGGACCGCGGCCGGACCTCGCGCCGCTGTCGCAGCCCAGGTCAGCGGCCGGGCCGGGCGCGGGGTGACCGGGTCAGGCCCGGTCCGCCCGGCCCCAGTCCTGGCCGGCCGCGGCCCACTCGCGCTCCCACTCCACCAGTCGACGTCTCATCAACTGCCACATCAGTACCTGCCGCCCCACCAACAACAGAACACCGGCCGCGAGGAACGCCCCTGTGCCGGCGAGCAGCGCATGCGTCCGTGCGGTCATGAAGTCCAGCGGCGCCGGCACCACCTCGCCGTGCCGGCCGGTCCAGATACGCACGGTGTCGCCCTTGCCGTCGGCGACCGGGATGTGAACCGTGCCGGTGATCGTCGTGCCGTCCGGGGCGGTCCACCGTGCGGTGGCGGTGCGCCGTTCCTCCCGCACCTGACCGGAGTCCGGATCCATTTCGGCGATCTCCCGGGGCCCGGCCCTGAGCACCAGGGCCGGCACCAGGGCACGCTGGCTGTGCTGCACCCGTACGGTCCGCTGCAGTGCGCCGTCCACCAGCACGCCCGTGCCCCAGCCCGCCGCCGGGGCGCCGAGCGCGATCACGGCCGCCGCGATCAGCCCGGCCCAGCTCTCCAGTACGTCCGAGCGTCGGCGCAGCGGGTTGTGCCGCCATCTCCACCACCGCACTCCCGGCACCCTCGCCGCCATGGAACGCACCCCCTTCACCGTCCAAGTACCGCATACGGCAGGGCTCTTGTGCCTCGCGGGCCGGTTGTGCGAGAGCGAGATCACGCTTCGGCCAGGGCCGCCGTGACGGGGCTCGGGACGCCGTCACTCCCCGGCATCAGCCATCGGTCCATGCCATCGGTCACGCCACCGGTCCACGCCACCGGTCCACGCCATCAGTCCATGACGCACAACGCGTCACCCACCCGAAGTGTTCCGGGGTGTTCCGGAATCAGGTTCTGGCCGAACACCAGCTGCCCGCCGAAGCGGCGATGGGCGGCCAGCGTGCGCAGCGGCTCCTTGCCGCGCTTCCCGGTCCGCTGGTCCGTCGTGGTGATCACACAGCGCCCGCAGGGCTTGACCACCCGGAAGACGACCTCCCCGATCCGGACCCGGCGCCAGCCGTCCTCGGCCCAGGCCCGGGTTCCCCCGATCACGGCGTTGGGGCGGAACCGGTCCATCGGCAGCGGGCCCTCGTCCGGCCGGCCACCGCCCGCGATCAGCGCGTTGAGCGCGTCCAGCGAGGCCGTCGTGGTGAGCAGCAGCGGAAAGCCGTCGGCGAAGCTCACGGTCGCGTCCGGACCGCCGTACTCGGGATCGACCGGGCGGCGCCGTGCCGGGTCGTCCAGATACACCAGGGAGACCGGGGTCCCGAGATACCCGCTCAGCCAGGCGGCGGCCGTGTCCCCCGCGGGAACGGCCTCCACCTTGTCCTGCCACACCGTGACCGGCACCGTCGGACCGGCGGCCGGCACCGGCACGGTGAGCGCCTCCAACCCCGGCCCGCCGAGCCGCAGACCTCCCCTGCCTCCCGCCGGGGAACCTCCGCCGTCCCGCGCCGGACCGGTGTCCAGCAGTGCCAGTTCCGGTCGTTGCCGCTGCGTGACGAATCGGCCCGAGTCGTCCACCACCATCCAGCGCCGGTCCCCGCGGAGCCCCCACGGCTCGACGTCCGCCCGGTCGGGAGCGCTGCCGCGAAGTGACTTCACCGGATAGATGTGCAGCGCGCTCAGATACGGGGACGGGGACGGGTACGAGGACGATGACGACGTCATGGGCGCCATCTTCGCAGCCCTGGTGTCAGCCCTGGTAATACCCCTGACCGAGGTTGCGGCGCTGGTAGGGCGGCTGCTCCTCGTATCCGCCGGGTGCCGCCGGACGCGGTTGCTGGGGGCGCGGCGTCTGCGGACGCGCGGCCTCGTAGCCGGCCGGACCCTGATAGGGGGTTTGCGGCTGCTGTTGGGGGTAACCGCCGTTGTACGGAGCCCGCTGGGCGGTCGCCTGCTGCGGGATGTACGGGGCGGGCGCCTGCTGCAGCGGGGGCGACTGCTGCTGGTAGTTCGGCGCGGAGTAGCCGCCGCTGCCGGTGTAGGTGCTGCCGGTGTAGGTGCTGCCGGTGTAGGTGCTCTGCGCCGGCGTCTGGTACGCGGACGGTCCCGCGGGCAGGGCGGGAAGCGCCGACGGCAGGGCCGGCAGGTTGTTGCTTCCGGTGTCGTAAGGGGAGGGCACCCGGATCGGCGCGATCTGAGGAGTGCCGCGCTCGGCCACCAGGCTGTCGTAGATGGGTGTGTCGGGGAAGAACGGTGACGTGTAGTAGCCACCGCTGTAAGAGCCGCGGGGGGAGGTCATAGCCCATAAGTTAAGCCCATGATGTGCTGGTTGGGGAGACTGGTAAGTAGGTCATTTCATGTGCGGTGAGTGACCACGGACCACCAATCCGAGCGAATCAGTGGAAAACGGTCGCCGGGAGTGGTTTCTGTCGTGTAAAAGCCTGTTCATGAGGCGGCTTACCGGCGGTCGCCCCCTGCGACGACCCTCGCGGTCCCGCCCGAATATCCGCTTTATCCGCGATGTGACCCCCCGGGTGTACCGCCCGTGCCACAGTGGGCCATGCGCGTAGTCATGCTGTCCGGCGGCAGCGGCCCGCAGCGCCCGCAGGACTGGATCAAGGCCGCCGGCACCGTCGCGGACGTCGTCGCCGTCGCCTCGGTCTCCGGGCTCTCCCTGCCGCCCCTGCCCGGCCTGGCGTACGCGGCCCGCGACCCCCGGCAGCCGCACCACTACGAGGTGCTCGTCGCCGGCCGCCTGCGCACCGCCCGCCGCATCCGGGCGCTGCTGCGGTTCGAGGCCGCCGAGTGCGGCCGGCCCGACCTGCTGCACGCCCACACCCCCGGCGCAGATCCGGCGCTGCCCCGGCTGGCCCGCGCCGCCGGGACCCCGTACGTGCTGACCACCGACGGCCGCGAACCCGGCGGCCGCCTGGGGGCGGCGGCCGCGGCCGTACTGGCCCTGCCGCACCCGGTCGACACCGACACCCTGCCGCCGGTGCCCGCCCGGACCCGGATCAGCCAGGATCCGGTACGGGTCGCGGTGACCGACCAGGACTGGCCGGCCCTGGCGCCGGTCCTGGGCCGGGCCCGGCTGCGGGACCCCCGGCTGCTGCCCCAGGTCGTCACCGCCTCCACCACGGCCGGACCGCCGGGCAGAGGCGGAGGCGGAAGGGGAGACGAAGACGAAGGCGGAGGGGGAGGCGGCACCCTGCTCCACGACCTGGCCCACGCCGACCTCCTCGCCACCACCGAGGTCCGCGGACCGATCGCGCTCACCGCCCTGTGCTGCGGCACCCCCGTCGTCGGCCCCGATCCGCTCGCCCTGCTGCGGGCCGCCGCCGCGCTTCCGGGTCACCGGCCGGCCGTGCTCGCCGCCCACGCCCGGCGCCACTACGGCACCGCCGCGGCCGGCGCCCGCCTCGCCGAGGTCTACGCCGAGGTCTACGCCAAGGCCTACGCCGAGGCGTCCGCGTCCGGCCGCGCGTAGGTACGGCCCTTCCACGCGGCGCCGCGCCCCTGGTGGTGCCGTACCGCGGAGTCCACCGTCATCAGCAGATACAGCCCCGCCGTGAACGGCAGCAGCGGCGCCCATCCCACCGACCGGCGGTAGTGCCGCAGCATCGGCACATACGTCCCCGCCATGAGCGCCCACGCCGTCCCGCCCGCCGCGCACGCCCACCACGACCCGGTCAGCGCCCCCGCCACCCCCGCCACCGGCGGCGCCAGGTAGACCACCGCCAGCCCCGCCACCGTCCCGGCCAGCAGCCACCGGCTGTGCCGCAGCTGCGCGTACGCGCTCCGCGACACCATCCGCCACAGCTCGGTCAGCCCCGGATACGGCCGGACGCTGTCCACCCGGTCCGCCAGCCCCAGCCAGATCCGCCCGCCGCCGCGCTTCACCGCCCGGGCCAGCGCCACATCGTCGATCACCGCGTGCCGGATGGTCTCCGGCACCCCCGCCCGCTCGGCCGCGTCCCGGCGGATCAGCACGCAGCCGCCCGCCGCCGCGGCCGTCCGGCCACCGGGCCGGTTCACCCAGCGGAACGGGTACAGCTGCGCGAAGAAGTAGACGAACGCCGGGACGATCAGCCGCTCCCAGGCCGTCGTCACCCGCAGCCGGGCCATCAGCGACACCATGTCCAGGCCGCCCGCCCCGGCGGCCGACACCAGCGCGTCCAGTGAGTCCGGCGCGTGGGCGATGTCCGCGTCCGTCAGCAGCAGGTACTCCGCGTCGGTCCGCTCCGCCGCCACCGCCATGCCGTGACGTACGGCCCACAGCTTGCCCGTCCACCCCGGTGGCGGCGGCCCCGGCGACGTCACCGTCAGTTCCGCCCCGCCGTGCTCGCCGGCCAGGGCCCGGGCCACGTCCGCCGTCCCGTCGGTGCTCCCGTCGTCGACGAGGATCACCTCGAACCGGCCCTCGTACGCCTGGCCCAGCACCGACGGCAGGCTCAGCGGCAGCACGTCCGCCTCGTCCCGCGCCGGGATCACCACGGCCACCGCCGGCCGGCCGGTGACCTGCCGCCCCCGGGGCGGCAGCCCGATGTCCGTACGCCAGAAGAAACCCTGGCCCAGCGTCAGCCACAGCCATACGGCGAGCGAGATCCAGGCGATCCAGGTCAATGCGGTCACGTCGCGCAGTCTGCCGCATCCGGCCGTCCGGGCGGCGGAGCCGTCGCGTAAAGTTGCCCCGGTGAAGATCGCGCTGCTGGACTCCGGAATCGGCCTCCTCGCGGCCGCCGCCGCGCTGCGCGTCCTGCGGCCCGACGTCGAACTCATCCTGTCCTCCGACCCCGACGGGATGCCCTGGGGCCCGCGGACCCCGGACGACCTGACCGCCCGGGCGCTGGCCTGCGCGCGGGCGGCGGCCGCCCACCGGCCGGACGCGCTGATCGTGGCCTGCAACACCGCCTCGGTGCACGCGCTCACCACCCTGCGCGCCGAACTCGAACCGGCGATCCCCGTCATCGGCACCGTGCCCGCGATCAAACCGGCCGCCGCGAGCGGCGGACCGGTGGCGATCTGGGCCACCCCGGCCACCACCGGCAGCCCCTACCAGCGCGACCTCATCGCCGAGTTCGGCCACGGGGTCCCGGTGACCGAGGTGCCCTGCCCGGGCCTGGCCGACGCCGTCCAGTGGGCCGACGACACCGCGATCGACGCCGCCGTGGCCGCCGCGGCGGCGCTGACCCCGCCGGACGTCCGGGCGGTCGTGCTCGGCTGCACCCACTACGAACTGGTCGCCGACCGCATCCGGGCCGCCGTCCGGGCGCCCGGCGTGACACTGCACGGCTCGGCCGGAGCGGTCGCCGCCCAGGCGCTGCGCCGGATCGGCGCCGAACCGGCCCCGGACGCCGCGCCCCAGGGCACGCTGACCGTGATCCTCAGCGGCCGGCCCGCCGCACTGCCGCCGCAGGCCGGCCGGTACACCCAGGGCCGGGTCCTGAGCGCCGCGGACGTCCCGGTGCCGTAAACCCTGCCAATACGGTCCCCGATGGGTACGCTTCGGGCATGACGGACGCGCACAGCGACGACGCGCGCACACCCCATGTGTGGACAGGCCATGCCAGCAATCGCCTTCAGTGGCTGCTGGCAACGGGCGGAGCGGCGTGCGTCGCGCTCGGCATCGTCCTGGCCCTGGACACCTCGTACACCTCGGGGCTGGCGCCGCTGGTGATGTCGGTGGTGGGCTGCATCACGGTGGGCCTGCTCGTGATCTTCGGGACGATCGCCTTCACGCATGTACGGGTCCGGGTGGACCACGACGCCGTGGAGGTGCGGTGCGGCCACATGGGCGTACCGCGCCGCCGTATCCCGCTGGACCAGGTGAGCGGCGCGCACTTCGCGCCGCTGGTGAGCCCGCGCGGCTGGGGCGGCTGGGGTTACCGCTGGCGGCCCGAGCAGGGGACGGCGGTCGTGGTGCGCCGCGGCCCGGGCCTGGTGGTGGACCTGGGCAACGGGCGCCACTTCACCGTCACGGTGGACGACGCGGAAGGCGCGGTCAAGGCGATCCGCGCCTCCCTCGAACTGCGTTCCTGAGGATCAGGGCCAGGGCCAGGGATCAGGGCCAAGGTCCAGGGCCAGGGTCAGGACCAGCGCGCCGTCACCGTGTTCGACGCCCCGGCCTCCACCAGCACGCCCAGTGGTGTCCGCCCGGCAGCCGCCGCGCCCTCGACACCGTCCACGTCGTCCGCGCCGACCAGCAGCACCTTCCAGGACGTGGCGTTCTCGGCCTCGACCGTCACCACGTCACCCGTACGGCGGGTACGGAACACCGCCGCCGGGCCGCCGTCGGGCGCCGGGACCGCCGTCACCGTCTCGGCGCCGTCCAGCGGGGCGTGCACCCGCAGGGTGACCCCGTCCGCCCAGTCGTACTCGGGGCGGTCGTCCACCGCGCCGAACGGTACGACGGAGCCGGGCCGGGCCAGCAGCGGGAGCGTGTCGAAGCCGTGCGTCTCGTGCCGCCAGCCGGGGCCGGTCACCCGTTCGCCGGTCAGCACATGGGTCCAGGTGCCCTCGGGCACGTAGTAGTCGACCGTGCCGTCCTCGCTGAACACCGGGGCCACCAGCAGATCGCGGCCCAGCATGTACTGCCGGTCGAGCTGGTGGCAGGCCGGATCGCCGGGGAACTCCAGCACCATCGCCCGCATGACCGGTGTGCCGTGGTCCCGCGCCTGCAGGGCGGCGGCGTACAGATACGGCAGCAGACGGTGCTTGAGCCGGGTGAAGTCACGGATGACGGCGACCGCCTCGTCCCCGTAGTCCCACGGCACGCGGTACGACGTGCTGCCGTGCAGCCGGCTGTGCGAGGACAGCAGCCCGAACTGCACCCAGCGCTTGAAGACGGCCGGCGTCGGTGTCCCCTCGAAGCCGCCGATGTCGTGGCTCCAGAAGCCGAAGCCGGACAGACCCAGCGACAGGCCGCCGCGCAGCGACTCGGCCATGGCGCCGAACGTCGACTCGCAGTCACCGCCCCAGTGCACCGGGAACTGCTGGCCGCCGGCGGTCGCTGACCGGGCGAAGAGCACGGCCTCGCCCTCGCCGCGCTCCTCCTTGAGCAGGTCGAAGACGACCTGGTTGTAGACCTGCGTGTAGTAGTTGTGCATCCGCTCCGGGTCCGAGCCGTCGTGCCACGCCACCTCGACGGGCACCCGCTCCCCGAAGTCCGTCTTGAAGCAGTCCACGCCCTGCCGCAGCAGCACCCGCAGCTTGTCCGTGTACCAGCTGCGGGCGGCCGGGTTGGTGAAGTCCACCAGGGCCATGCCGGGCTGCCACAGGTCCCACTGCCACACGTCGCCGTTCGGCCGCCGCACCAGATAGCCCTCGCGCATGCCCTCCGCGAACAGCGGCGACTTCTGGGCGATGTACGGATTGATCCAGGCGCAGATCCGCAGCCCCTGCTCCTTGAGCCGGGCCAGCATGCCCTCCGGGTCGGGGAAGACCTCCGGGTCCCAGGTGAAGTCGCTCCACTGGTACTCGCGCATCCAGAAGCAGTCGAAGTGGAAGACGCTGAGCGGGATCTCACGGTCCGTCATGCCCTGCACGAAGCGGTTGACGGTCGCCTCGTCGTACTCGGTGGTGAAGGAGGTGGACAGCCACAGGCCGAAGGACCAGGCCGGCGGCAGTGCCGGGCGGCCGGTCAGGGCCGTGTAGCGGGCCAGGATCTCCTTCGGGGTCGGGCCGTAGATCACGAAGTACTCCAGCGACTGGTCCTCGACGCTGAACTGCACCTGGCCGACGGCCTCGGTGCCGATCTCGTAGCTGACCTTGCCGGGGTGGTTGACGAAGACGCCGTAGCCGCGGTTGGTGAGGTGGAACGGGATGTTCTTGTAGGCCTGTTCGCTGCTCGTGCCGCCGTCGGACTGCCAGATGTCCACGGACTGGCCGTTCTTGACGAACGGCGTGAATCTCTCGCCCAGACCGTAGACCAGCTCGCCGACGCCCAGGGTGAGCTGCCCGGCCATGAAGTGCCGTCCGTCGCCGTCGGTGGCGAATCCGGCGCCGCGCGCGCCGACCGAGGTGAGGGTGCGTCCGGCCGCGGTGAAGTCCAGTGCCCAGGGGGCAGCGGTGTCGACCCGCAGGCCGAGTTCGCCGCTGGCCAGTTCCACCACCGAGCCGTCACGCACGGTCTTGCCGGCGCCGCCGCCGCCGTCGCCCGACTGCTGGGCGAGCCGGAAGTCCGGCCCGTGGAGGGCCTTTCCGCCGTGATGGGTGTAGCGCAGCCCGATCACGCCCTCGGCGGGTGACCAGCACTCGACGGTGAGCAGCGGGCTGTTGAGGGTGTCGCCGCGGTGCCGCACCGGCTTCACCGGCGCGTACAGCGTGATCCGGTCCTCCTCGACGGCGGCGTCGGCGACCGAGGTCGCGTACCTGGCCGTGACGCCCGGACGCATGAGCCAGTAGCCGTCGGTGAACTTCATGAATCATCCTGCTTTCGTACGCGGGTGGGGTCAGGCACGGGGTCGGGGCGGGGCGACGCGCGGGCCCGGCACGAGCACCGGGGCGATCAGCCGGTGCGGAGCCGGGACTTGGGCCTTGCCAGTGATCGATTCGACGGCCAGCCGGGTCACCTCGGCGGACATCTCGGACACCGGGATCTCGATACGCGGCAGATCGCGCCCCCCGACATCGTCCGGAAGGTTGCCCACCGCCATCACGGACAGGTCGTCCGGGACCCGCAGCCCCTCGGCCGCGACCGCCGCCAGGATGTGCGGCAGCGCCGCGACATGCTGCACGATCAGCGCGGTCGGCGGCCGTTCACCGGTGAGCAGGCTGCGCAGCCGCCGGGTGAGCCGGGCCATGTCACCGGTGGACTGGTGGACCCGCACGGCGGCGTCGGTCTCCGGAGCGGCCCGGCGCGCGCCGGCCACGCCGCGGATCGCGTAGCCGCGCCTGGCCTGGATCTCGTGCTCGGTCGTGGCGAGGTAGGCGATGTCGCGGTGACCGGCCGCCGCCAGTTCGTGCACGGCGAGCGCGGCGGCGGCCTCCCAGTCGAGGTCGGTCCAGGGCAGGGCGGTGTCGTCGGAGGAGCGGCCGAGCAGGGCGGCGGGGAAGCCGAGTTCGCACATCGCGTCGATGCGCGGGTCCTCCATCTCCACGGCCATCAGGATCGCCCCGTCGGCCTGGCCGCCGAGGGCGATCCGGCGCAGCCCCTGCACGCCCTCCTGGTCGGTCATCAGCAGTACGTCGTAGCCGTGCGAGCGGGCCGCGTCGCTGATGTCGATGGCGAACCGGCCGTCCACCGCCCGGTATCCGCCCGCCGCGCGGGGCAGCGCCAGGGCCAGCACGTTGGTCCGGGTGCTGCGCAGCGTGCGGGCGCTGGCGCGCGGGTGGTAGCCGAGTTCGTCGATCGCGCGCTGCACCGTGCGCCGGGTTTCCTCCGAGATCTTGCGCGAGCCGCTCAGGACGTACGACACGGTGCTGGGCGCGACTCCGGCGCGCTCGGCGACGTCCTTGATGGTGGTCATGCGGCTCCTGTCGATGGCGCGTCGAATCGATTCGTCGAATCGATTCACCAAGCGTAGGCCGCCGCTCGGCGGGGAGCAAGGGTGCGCGGGCTACGCCGAGAGGGGCCGGGCCGTGGCCAGTCCGGCGAGCAGTCCGGCGGTGGCGCTGACGGCCGCGTACCCCAGGACGTGATCCACCGAGGCCTGCATGGCCAGCCCGGTCAGGGCCGCCCCCGCGGTCAGCACCACCGGGGTCGGCCGGGGCGAACGGCGCAGTGCCCACAGCACCCATCCGTACGCCGCCGCCAGCAGTACGAGGCCCGGGACGCCCTCCTCGGCGGCGAGCCGCAGCGGCGCGGACCGCAGGGGAGCCTCCGCCCCGACCGTGCCGGCCGTGAGCCTCGCACTGACCGCGTCCACGGCGTCGGTGCGCCCGGCCCGGTCGGACGGACCGGTCCAGTCGGTCCGGCCCGTCCGGTCGGCCTGGTCGGCCTGGTCGGCCTCGGCGCCGGCCTCGGCGAACTGCCCCGGCCCCACCCCGCGCACCGGATTGCGACCGGCGACCTCCACCGCCTGCCGCCACAGTGCCACCCGGCCCGGCGTGAGCTGACCGGTCAGCGACGCCGACAGCCCGGCGGGCACCGCGTCCACCGCCATCGCGTACGTCCCGCCCACCGCCACCACCGTGGCCAGCGCCAGCCACCCGAGGCCGAGCCCCCGGCGGGCCCGGCCGGCCCCCAGCGAGCAGAGCACCACACCCACCGACGCGGCGAAGGCGGCCACCGACCCGATGGCCAGGGCCAGTCCGGCCGCCCCGGCCGCCAGCAGCCGCAGCCCCAGCCGCACCGCCCGGGACCGCGCCGACCAGGCGGCGCAGCCGGCCGCGCCGGTCGCCAGCACCAGCAGCGCGGCATCGGCGTTGACATAGCTCATCGGCCGTCCGGGCACCGCCACGATCAGCGCCACCACGACCGCCGCTGTCAGCCCGGGTCCCGCCACCGGCAGCAGCGACCCGCCGATGCGCCCGGCCGCGTACCCCGCCGCCACCGCCAGCAGTGCCAGCAGCACGCCCTCCGGCCGTGCCGTCCGCCCCGCCGCCGCGACCAGTGCCCACGACGCGGAGCACACCAGCAGCACCGCGCCCAGCACGTCCGTTCTGCTGTCCATCCCCCGCAACCCCCTGGAGCCCGGGCATACGGTAACCGCTGCGGTGGCCGCTTGTGGATACCCGCGGCAGGGCCGCCGTTACGCTCTGGGTATGCCGATCCCGGAATTCATCTCCGAACTGCGCGCCTCGGTCGGACAGCGGGAGCTGTTCCTGCCGGGCGTGACCGCCGTGGTCTTCGACGACCAGGGGCGGGTCCTGCTCAACCAGCGCTCGGACACCGGCCGTTGGGCGCTGATCGCGGGAATCGTCGAGCCCGGCGAGCAGCCGGCCCGGACGGCGGTGCGGGAGGCGCTGGAGGAGACCGGGGTGCACGCGGTGGCCGAGCGGGTCGTCATGGTGCAGACGATCGGGCCGATGGTGTACCCGAACGGCGACCGGGCGCAGTACCTGGACGTCGCGATCCGCTGCCGGGCGGTCGGCGGCGAGGCACGGGTCGCGGACGACGAGTCGCTGGACGTGGGCTGGTTCGCCCTGGACGCGCTGCCGGAGCTCAACGAACGGCACCGCCTCTGCATCAAGCTGGCGCTGACCGACGGCCCCACCTGGTTCGACCCCGCGTAACGGGGCCCGCCCGTCTGCCGGGCGGCCGAAGCGCGGCCCCGGCCCCTGGGGCGCCCGGTGCACGGCGCCCGTACCGCCGTACCGCACCGGGCGAAACAGCCCGCCTCTGGTCGAATCGGCCTCCCAAGCCCTACCCTTCGTGACATGGATGCCCAGGCCGAGAACTTCGCGTCGCGTCGCTATGTCGACCTGCGGCGCCAGGGCACGGCCACCTGTCGCCCCGTGTAGGGCGGGCGGAGTGGATCCGGCTCGCCGAGACGTGACGGCGCAGTGTCGGACCAGTTCCCGAGGAAGTTCCCCATGCCCCGCTCCCTGGCACCCTCCCGACCTTCCTACCCGGTACGGGCCGCCGACAGCGATCGGCGCAGAACCAGCGCCAGCGTCGTCCTGCGGTCCGTGCTGGAGCACGGGCCGGTCGCCCGCAGCACCATCGCCCGGCTGACCGGGCTGTCCCCGGCGTCGGTGACCGACCACTGCGCCCGTCTCGCCGGGCTCGGCCTGATCCGGGAGGCGCCCGCGCCCCGGCAGTCGAAGGGGGTCGGCCGCCCGCACGTACCGGTCGACCTGGACGGCTCCCGGTTCGTGGTCGGCGGAGTGCACGTGGCGGTGCCGTACACCACCGTCGCGCTGCTCGACCTGCGCGGCCGGGTGGTCGCCGAGCGACGGCTCGGCCACGACGGCGGCACCGAGCCGGGCCGGGTGCTCGCCAACGCCGCCAGCCACCTGAACGCGCTGCTCGCGGACGCCCCCGGCAGGACCCCGCTGGCCGTCGGCGTGGCGGCCGGGGGCTGGGTGGACCGGGACTCCGGGACCATCGTGGAGCACGCGCTGCTGCGCTGGCGCGATGTGGACGTACGGGAGCTGATCGGCGCGCGCACCGGGCTGCCGGTCCGGGTGGACGGGCACGCGCGGGCTCTGGTCAACGGGGAGCGGCTGTTCGGGCGGGCGCGGGGCAGCCGCAGCGTCCTGCACCTGTTCGTCGGCAATGTGGTGGACGCGGCCTTCGCCACCCACGACGAGGTGCACCACGGCCCCCGCTCCCAGGCCGGCGCGATCGCCCATCTGCCGCTCGCCGGCGGTACGGAGCTGTGCGACTGCGGCCGGACCGGCTGCCTGCAAGCCGAACTGAGCGAGCGCACGCTGTGCCGGCGGGCACGCGAGCAGGGGGTCATCAGCTCGGTCAACCCGATGCACGTGGTCGGCGCGGCGGCCGGCGGCGACCCGGTCGCGGTACGTCTGCTGCTGGAGCGGGCCCGGATGGTCGGGCGGGCGGCCCGGCTGCTGCTCGACGTGCTCAACCCCGACACCGTCGTCGTCACGGAGGTCGGTGCCATCCACCGGGAGGACTGCCTGGCCGCACTGCGCCAGGAGGTGGGGCCGGAACGGGCGGCGGCCGTCATACCGACCAGTTTCCCGGACAGCGTGCTGGCCGTGGCGGGTGGATCGGTGGCTCTCGACGTGTTGTACCGGGACCCGCTGAGTGTGCCGCCGGAACCGGTTTCCCCGCCCCACCGGGGGTGACTTAATTCAGAAACTCGGAATGTTGACAGAGCCTCTGTCCGGCCAGGAGCATCGAGTACATGAGTAGCGCGCGGGTTCTTTCGCCGATGAACCGGCCGCACCAGGTTCCGCTGACCAAGTGCCGTGTCATCGACCTGATGCGGGTCGGACGCACGCTTTGTTGCTGACGCGTTGACGCACTGACGTCCGCTCGGCTTCACCTTCTTCCCCGTTCTCGGTTCTCCTCTCCTTGCCGCGCCTTCGGCGTGCGCCTCCTCATGCGTGCCCTTTTCCTTCCGGCTTCGCCCTGCCCGGAATTCCGCGCGCATTCCAGCCACTTGGAACCCCGGAGTCCTCCCATGCCAGCACTGTCCCCGTCCACGTCCGGTACGTCCGGTACGTCCGGTATCGACCGGCGGCTCTTCCTGTCCTCCCTGCTCGGCGTCGCCGCCGCCGGGCTGAGCGGCTGCGCCGCCGCCGACGCCGCCGGCACCAAGTCCAAGGGGTCCCTGTCCGCCCCGCCGGCCACCAAGGTCCCGTCCGGTACGAGCCTCAAGATCGCCTCGTACCAGAACGTCCAGCAGCTGCAGTTCAAGCTCGCGGGGCTGAGCGATCTGCCGTTCACCGTCGCCGACTGGGTGAACATCGGCGCGGGTCCCGATGTCATCAACGCCTTCCGCGCCAAGTCCCTGGACATCGGCAACAACGCCGGTATCCCGCCGATCCAGGCGTACTACCAGGGCCTCGACGCGAAGATCGTCGCGATCAACATCACCCGCAAGCCCAACTACGTCTTCGCCACCAAGCCCGGCAGTGACATCAAGGACATCCAGGGCTTCAAGGGCAAGAAGCTGGCCTTCTCGCAGGGGCAGGCCCAGGGAGTCGTCCTGCTGCGCGCGCTGAAGGCGGCGGGCCTGACGTACGACGACGTGAAACTGGTGCCGCTGACCAGCAATCAGTTCTTCACCGCGCTTCAGGCGGGGCAGGTGGACGTCGCCCCGCTCGGCAACAGCCAGTCCCCGGCCTACCTCAAGCAGTACGGGTCCAAGGGCGCCCGCGTCATCACCACCGATGTGGTGGACCTGCTCAACCTGCTGTGGGCGCCGACCTCGGTGCTGGCCGACTCCGCGAAGGCGGCGGCGGTCGCCGCGTACATCCCGCGCTGGGCGCAGGGCCAGGTGTGGGCGTACGAGAACCCGGACGCCTGGAACGAGGAGTTCTACGTCAAGACACAGAACCTCACGCTCGCGCAGGCCCAGTCGATCACGAAGCTCGCCAACAAGCCTTTGTTCCCGCCGAGTTGGGGCGAGGCGATCACATGGGAGCAGGAGACCGCCGATCTGCTCGCCGAGGGCGGTTTCGTGAAGGAGTTCAAGGTCGGCTCGCTCTTCGACCGCCGCTTCGAGGGCATCGCCGCCAAGGCGGTCCCGGCCTCGTACCGGAGTTGATCACCATGACGACCGCCACGACCGCCACCGCCGCCACGACCGCCACCGCCGCCACCACGGACACGGCCGCTGTCACCGCTACGACGGCCGACGAAGCCGCACCGCCCGCCCGGAAGGCCGGCGACCAGCGGCAGCGCGCCAGGAAGCGCCGCGGTCTCGCCCCCGGCAAGCGGCTGCCCGCCTCCCGCCTCATCGGGCCCGCCCTGTTCTTCGCCCTGTGGGCCGTCGCGTCCGCCGCCGGGCAACTGGACCCCGCCGCCATCCCGGCGCCCTGGACGGTCCTCGGCACCGCCGGTGACCTGTGGACCGACGGAACCCTCACCACCGACGTCCTCACCTCCCTGGAGCGCGCCGCGTACGGCTTCGCCCTCGGCCTCGCAGCCGGGGTGGTCCTGGCGCTCGCCGCCGGGCTCAGCCGCGTCGGCGAGGCGCTGATCGACGGGACGGTGAACCTCAACCGGGCGATCCCGACGCTCGGTCTGATCCCGCTGTTCATCCTGTGGCTCGGCATCGGCGAGACCTTCAAGATCGCGATCATCGCCATCGTCGTCTACATCCCGATCTATCTGAACCTGCACGCCGCCCTGTCCGGCATCGACCACCGCTACGTCGAACTCGCCGAGGTGCAGGGCCTGTCCAGGCTGCGCTTCGTCCGGCAGATCGTCATCCCCGGAGCACTGCCCGGCTTCTTCGTCGGGCTGCGGCTCGGGGTGACCGGCTCCTGGCTCTCGCTGGTCGTCCTGGAGCAGATCAATGCCACCAGTGGCCTCGGCTACATGATGTTCCAGGCCCAGAACTACGGCCGTACGGACATCATCCTCGTCGGCCTGCTGATCTACGGGGTCTTCGGTCTGGCCTCCGACAGCGCGGTCCGCCTGATCGAACGGAGGGTGCTGTCATGGCGACGCACACTGAGCAACTGACCCGACCGGCCGTTCAACTCCGCGGCCTCACACGCTCCTTCGAGGGCCGTACCGTCCTCGACGGCGTCGACCTGGACATTCCCGCGGGTCAGTTCACCGCCCTGCTCGGGCACAGCGGCTCCGGCAAGAGCACGCTGCTGCGGGCCATCGCCGGCCTCGACCACCAGGTCGCCGGAAGCGGCCGGCTCACCGCCCCGGAGCGGGTGTCCGTGGTCTTCCAGGATTCCCGGCTGCTCCCCTGGCGCCGCGTCCTGGACAACGTCCTGCTCGGTACGGAGGGCAAGGAGGCGGCGCTGAAGGGTCGCGCCGCCCTCGCCGAAGTGGGCCTCGCGGGACGCGAACGGGCCTGGCCCAACGAACTGTCCGGCGGCGAGGCCCAGCGCGCCGCGCTGGCCCGCTCCCTCGTCCGCGAGCCCGAACTCCTGCTCGCCGACGAGCCGTTCGGCGCCCTGGACGCGCTCACCCGGATCCGGATGCATGTCCTGCTGCGTGAGTTGTGGGAGCGCCACCGGCCCTCCGTCCTGCTCGTCACCCACGACGTGGACGAGGCGGTCGTGCTCGCCGACCGGGTGCTCGTGCTCGACCACGGCCGCGTCGGCCTCGATCTGGCCATCGAACTCCCGCACCCGCGCTCGTACCGTGATCCGCTGCTCGGCGAGTACCGCGAGCGCCTGCTCGCCGCCCTCGGCGTGACGGAGGACGTGACCGGGGACGTGACCGGGGACGTGACCGGGGACAAGCCCGCGGACACGGCAGAACGCCAGGAGGCCCACCAGTGACCGCTCGACGTCAACTCCATCTCAACGCCTTCCTGATGAACACCGGCCACCACGAGGCCTCCTGGCGGCTGCCCGAGAGCGACCCCCACGCGAGCGTCGACCTCGCGCACTACGTCAATCTCGCCCGCGTCGCCGAACGCGGCACCTTCGACTCGCTCTTCCTCGCCGACGGCCCGGTCCTGTTCAACAGCGTCGGCCAGCGCCCCTCCGGCGCCCTCGAACCCATCACCCTGCTCACCGCGCTGGCCACCGCCACCGAGCACATCGGCCTGATCGCCACCGCCTCCACCTCCTACAACTCCCCCTACAACCTCGCCCGCAGATTCGCCTCCCTGGACCACCTCAGCGGCGGCCGCGCGGGCTGGAACATCGTCACCACCGCCGGTGCCGAGGCCGCCCGTAACTTCGGTCTCGACGACGAGCCCGCGCACGCCACCCGCTATGAGCGGGCCGCCGAGTTCCTGGACGTGGCGCTCAAGCTCTGGGACAGCTGGGAGGACGACCTGGTCGTCGCGGACAAGGCGGCGGGGGTGTGGGGAGACGAGCGCAAGATCCATCCACCGCGTCACAAAGGGCGGTATTTCAGCGTCGAGGGCGCCCTCAACGTGCCTCGTACGCCCCAGGGTTACCCCCTCCTCGTCCAGGCGGGCTCCTCGGAGGACGGCAAGCGGTTCGCGGCCCGGTACGCGGAGGCCGTCTTCACCGCGCAACAGACCCTCAGGGACGCCCAGGACTTCTACGCCGACCTCAAGGCCCGTACGGCGCAGGCGGGCCGGGACCCCGGCCACATCAAGATCCTGCCCGGCATCGTCCCGGTCATCGGCTCCACCGAGGCCGAGGCGCGCGGACATGAACAGGTACTGGAGGAGCACATCGTCTACGAGCACGGGCTGGACCGTCTCGAACACCTGCTGCACCTCCCGCCCGGCACCCTCGACCTCGACGCCCGGCTGCCCGCCGAACTGCCGCCCGAGAACGCCATCGAGGGGGCCAAGAGCCGCTACACGCTCGTGGTCGAGCTGGCCCGGCGGGAGTGGCTCACCGTCCGCGAGCTGATCGGGCGGCTCGGCGGCGGCCGCGGGCATCTGACGTTCGCCGGTACGCCCGAGCAGGTCGCCGACGCGATCGAGGACTGGTTCAGCCTCGGCGCCGCCGACGGGTTCAACATCATGCCCGCCGTACTGCCCTCGGGCCTCGAACTCTTCGTCGAGCAGGTCGTGCCGATCCTCCGCGCCCGCGGCCTGCTCCGCGGCGAGTACGGCCCGCGGGTGACCCTGCGGGAGCGTTACGGGCTCCCGCGACCCGCCAACCAGTACACCGCCGCCTCCCTCTCCGGCACCGACCGCGCCGGCGCCCTCGTCTGAGAACCGAAAGGACCGTGCCCATGTCCGGGATCGAAATCCGTAAGGTCACCGCGAGGATCGGCGCCCAGGTGTCCGGCGTCGACCTCGCCGAACCCCTCGACGACAAGACCGTGACCACCCTGCGCACCGCGCTCAACGAGCACAAGGCCCTGGTCTTCGACGCCGTCGGCCTGGACGACGAGGGACAGCAGACGTTCGCCCGCCGGTTCGGCGAACTCACCACCGCCCACCCGACCGTGTCCGCCGTCGACGGCGCCCCCAACGTGCTGCCCGTCGACAGCGAGCGCGGCCGGGCCGCCAACCACTGGCACACCGACGTCACCTTCGTGCTCAACCCTCCGCAGGCCAGCACCCTGCGCAGCATCACGATCCCGCCGTACGGCGGCGAGACGCTGATCGCCAACTCGGCGGCCGCCTACCGCGACCTGCCCGAACCCCTCCGGGCGCTCGCCGACACCCTGTGGGCCGAGCACACCAACGACTACGACTACGCGGTGCCCGACGAGGCCATCGACGAGGAACAGGCCCGCCAGCGCGCCCAGTTCACCTCCATCAAGTACCGCACCGTCCACCCGGTGGTCCGGGTCCATCCGCTGACCGGTGAGCGCGGACTGTTCATCGGCGGCTTCGCCCAGCGGATCGTGGGCCTGTCGGTCGGCGAGTCCCGCAAGCTCCTCGACCTGTTCCAGTCGTACGTCACCCGCCCCGAGAACATCCTGCGGTGGCGCTGGTCCCCGAACCAGCTCGTCCTGTTCGACAACCGGATCACCCAGCACTACGCCATCGACAACTACGACGGCCTGCCGCGCCGGCTGCACCGCGTGACGGTCGCCGGCGATGTGCCGGTCGGGATCGAGGAGAAGGAGAGCTACTCCATCGCGGGGGACGCCTCGCACTACACCACGGTCGCGTAGCCCGCCGGGCACGCGGGGAGCGGATCCTCAAGTTCCGTACCCCGCGTGCCCGGACGAGGTGCCACCGGGTCCGGCCCGCCGCGATCCTCGGGATAGGGTCGCGGAACTGCGGGGGCATGACCTGGACTGAGGAGTGGGCGTGGGGGATCTGGCGGTCGGCGCACGGTCGGGAGAGGACGAACCGCAGGCCCCACCGGCACCAGGGCCCGCGAAGCAGCGCTCCTTCTGGAAGGAACTGCCGCTTCTCCTCGGCATCGCCCTGGTCCTCTCGCTGCTCATCAAGACCTTCCTGGTGCAGGCCTTCTCGATCCCCTCCGGCTCGATGATGAACACCCTGCAGGTGGGCGACCGGGTCCTGGTGGACAAGCTGACGCCCTGGTTCGGCGCGGAGCCCGAGCGGGGCGAGGTCGTGGTCTTCCACGACCCGGACCAGTGGCTCAGGGGCGAGCCGACCCCCCGGCAGAACACCGTGCAGACGGTGCTGAGCTTCATCGGCCTCATGCCGTCCGCCCAGGAGAAGGACCTGATCAAGCGGGTGGTGGCGGTCGCCGGTGACACGGTCGAGTGCCGGGGCGAGAAGCCCCTCAAGGTCAACGGCAAGGCCCTCGACGAGCCCTATGTCTTCGCCGGCAACACGCCGTGCAGCCTCGACGGCGGCGGTCAGTTCAAGGTGACCGTGCCCAAGGACCGGATCTGGGTCATGGGCGACCACCGCCAGGCCTCGGGGGACTCCCGCTACAACCGGGGCGACAAGTACGACGGCTTCGTGCCGGTCGACTCGGTCGTCGGCCGCGCCGTCGTCGTCGCCTGGCCCCCGGGCCGCTGGGCCACCCTGCCCGTCCCCGGCACCTTCGACCAGTCGGGCCTCGACGCCGCGGCGACCGGCGCCGCACCCGGTGCCCTGGCCCTCGTGGGTGCCGTGCCGCCGGTGCTGCTGCGCAGGCGGGCGCGGCGGCGGGCGGGGCGGCTGGGCTAGCCTGAGGGCACGATGAACCGTTTGACGACGTCAACGGGTGTGTTCGAGCTCACCCGCTATCCCGAGGACCCCCGTGACAGGCTGCGCGCCTGGGACGCCGCCGACGAGTATCTGCTGCGGCACCTGGAGTCCGAACAGGTGGAGCTGTCGGGCACCGTGGTCGTGGTGGGCGACCGCTGGGGCGCCCTGACCACCGCGCTGGCCGGCCACCACCCCGTACAGATCACCGACTCCTACCTCACCCAGCGGGCGACCCTGGCCAACCTCCGGCGCAACGCCGAGCCGGACGCGGAGCCGGACCCGGAGCCCGACCCGGAGCCCGACGCGGAGCCGGACGCGGAGCCCGGTCCGGGGGCCGGCACGGACGCGGTACGGCTGCTGTCGGCCCGCGACACGCCGCCGGAGCGGATCGATGTGCTGCTGGTCAGGGTGCCGAAGAGCCTGGCGCTGCTGGAGGACCAGCTGCACCGCCTGGCGCCGGCCGTCCACCCGGGCACCGTGGTGGTCGGCACCGGCATGGTCAAGGAGATCCACACCTCGACGATCAAGCTGTTCGAGCGGATCCTCGGCCCGACCCGGACCTCGCTGGCCGACCGCAAGGCGCGGCTGATCCACTGCTCGCCCGATGCGCGGCTCGCCCGCAACGGCAGCCCGTGGCCGCTCAGCTACACCCTGCCCGGCGGAGTCGGAGCGGTCTCGGGGCGTACGGTGACCAATCACGCGGGCATCTTCTGCGCCGAGCGCCTCGACATCGGCACCCGCTTCTTCCTGGCCCATCTGCCGCAGCGCCGGGGCCTGGAGCGCGTGGTGGACCTGGGCTGCGGCAACGGCGTGGTCGGTACGGCCGCCGCGCTGGACAACCCGCAGGCCGAGCTGGTCTTCGTCGACGAGTCCTACCAGGCCGTCGCCTCCGCGGAGGCCACCTTCCGTACCAACGCCGGGCCCGGCGCGAAGGCCGAGTTCCTGGTCGGGGACGGCCTGTCCGGGATCCCGGCCGACTCGGTGGACCTGGTCCTCAACAACCCGCCGTTCCACACCCACCAGACCACCGGTGACGCGACCGCGTGGCGTATGTTCACCGGTTCGCGCGAAGCCCTGCGGGCCGGCGGCGAGCTGTGGGTCATCGGCAACCGCCACCTCGGCTACCACCTGAAACTCCGCCGCCTCTTCGGCGAATGCGAGATCGTCGCCGCCGATCCGAAGTTCGTCATCCTGCGGGCCGTCAAGCACTGACGAGCGGCGATATCGCCCCAACCCTGACAGAGTGGAAGCAATCGGCAACGAAGGGGCGCGAGTCAGCGGGACGGAGCGGACGCCGTGCGGATGAACAGCGGCTGGAGTGGCGAGGAGACCGGTGCCGTCACGCTGCCGCTCGACGCCCACGGGCGGGTGCTGCGCTGGCCCCCCGCCGCCGAACGGCTGCTCGGCCACGACGCCGGGGCCGTCCTCGGGCAGCCCGCCGCCGACCTGCTGGCCTCGGACGACGCAGCCGGCCGCGCCGGCCTCGCCGCCCGGGCCCGGGCCGAGGGCAGCTGGGCCGGCCTGGTCACGGCCCGCCACCGGGACGGCCGTACGGTGCCGGTGGAGATCCGCGTCGTGGCTCTGTCCGGGGAGCCGGGCGGCACGTACTGGCTGGTGCTGGCCGAGGACGTGGCACTGAGCCCGCTGTGGGGGATGAGCCCGGTCGTGCTGGAACGGATGGTGACCCGTTCCCCGGTCGGCCAGGCCGTCGTCGACACCGAACTGCGCTGCGTGTGGTCCAACGCCGCGATGGAGCGCTTCGGCGGCGGGACGGCCGAGGAACGGCGCGGCCGGCGGCTGCGGGAGATCCAGCCGGGTCTGAAGGCCGACATGGTGGAGGCCCAGATGCGCCAGGTCCTGGAGACCGGGGTGCCCGTCACGGACTACGAGCACCTCGGGCGCCCCCGGTCGGCTCCGGACCAGGAGCAGGCCCACTCGATGTCCTTCGTCCGGCTGGAGGACGACAACGGTCACCCCCTGGGTGTGTGCTACTCGGTCGTGGACATCACCGACCGCTATCGCGCCCGGCACCGGCTGTCCCTGCTCGACCGGGCCAGCGAGCGGATCGGCCGCAGCCTGGACATCGGCGCCACGGCGCGCGAACTCGCCGAGGTGGCGGTGCCCGATCTCGCCGACTTCGTCGTGGTCGAGCTGCTGGAGTCCGTGGTCAAGGGCTGCGAGCCGCCGTCCGGACCGGTCACCGGTGCCCCGGCCCGGCTGCGGCGGGCCGGGATGCGGTCGCTGCGGGAGGGCTGTCCCCAGCCGGCCTACCGCGTCGGTGAGACCCCCGTGTACCAGGAGTCCTCGCCACCGCTGCGCTGTCTGGCCGAGGGCCGCTCCTGGCTGGTCACCCGGCTCGACCCGCGCGATCTGGAATGGGGCAGCGCACAGCCCGCAGGACGGGCCGAGCGCTTCGGGACGCTGGGCCTGCACACCGCGATGGTGGTCCCGATCCGCGCCCGGGGCGCCACGCTCGGTGTCACGCTGTTCTACCGCACCGAGCGCGACGAGCCGTTCGACGTGGACGATCTGCGGCTGGCCGAGGAGTTCGTGGCCCGGGCGGCCGTCTGCATCGACAACGCCCGCCGCTACACCCGGGAACGCGACGCCGCCCTGGTGCTCCAGCGCAGCCTGCTGCCGCACGGCATCCCGCAGCAGGACGCGGTGGAGGTGGCCTCCTGCTACCGCCCCGCCGACCAGCTGATCGGTGTCGGCGGCGACTGGTTCGACGTGATCCCGCTGCCGGGCGCCCGGGTCGCCCTGGTGGTGGGCGAGGTGGTGGGCCACGGGATCGAGGCGGCCGCCACGATGGGGCAACTGCGCACGGCCGTACGGACGCTGGCGGACCTGGACCTGCCGCCCGAGGAACTGCTCGCCCATCTGGACGACCTGGTCAGTCAGGTGGTCCGGGAGGCCCGGGCCGACGGGGCCGGCGGGGTTGACGGGGCAGGTGGGCTTGATGGTGCCGAACGTGCTGGTGGTGCCGAGTGGGCGCACGACACCGGGCGCGTCCGGCCCGAGCGCGAACTCGGCATCGGCGCCCCTGGATCCAGTTGTTTGTATGCAGTCTACGATCCGGTGAGCCAGATCTGCGTCATGGCCAGCGCCGGCCATCCGCCGCCCGCGATCGTCGCCCCCGGCGACGGCCGGGTCTACTTCCCCGCCCTGCCCGTCGGTCCGGCGCTCGGCGTCGGCGGACTGCCGTTCGAGTCCCTCGAACTGGGCATCGAGGAGGGCACCCTGCTGGCCCTCTACACCGACGGCCTCGTCGCGGGCACCGAGAGCGCCCGCGACACCCTGCGCCACTATCTGGAGTCCCGGGACCTGTCCCTGGACCGGATGTGCACCCGCGCCGTCGACGAACTGGCCCCCCGCCGCCCCTTCGACGACGCCGCCCTGCTGCTGGCCAGGACCCGCAGCCTGGACGCCGGGCAGGTCGCCTCCTGGGACCTGCCCGCCGACCCGGCCGTCGTCGCCCGCTCCCGCGAGATGGCCGCCGGCCAGCTGGGCACCTGGGGTCTGGACGGCGAACTGGCCTTCACCACCGAACTCGTCGTCAGCGAACTGGTCACCAACGCCATCCGGCACGCATCCGGGCCGATCGGACTACGGCTGATCCTCGAACGCACCCTGATCTGCGAGGTCTCGGACGCCAGCAGTACGTCACCGCACCTGCGCCACGCCCGTGCGAGCGACGAGGGCGGCCGTGGCCTGTTCCTGGTCTCCCAGTTCGCGCAGCGCTGGGGCACCCGCCACACCGCCGACGGCAAGATCATCTGGGCCGAGCAGGACCTCGCCCCGGGCCCCGCCGGGCCCCTGCCCGACGCCGGGCCCCTGCCCGACGCCGGGCCCCTGCCCGACGGCTAGCCCGGTGACCGCGTCGTGGACACCCCTCAGCGACCGGTCAGCGTTCGGACGCCGGCCCGGGCCGCCGCCTTGTCCAGGGAGCGCAGGGCCAGCAGCAGGAAGCCGATGTCGTCGATGAGGATGGGATCGGGCAGCAGGTCGACCGGGCACACCAGATAGATCACCGCCGCCCAGAACGCCAGCTTGCCCTGTGCCGGGATCCCGGCGTCCGTGAGGAGTCGCCGGGTGCGGACCAGCCGCAGATACAACCGCGCGGTGACCACCAGCGTCACCAGTGCCACCACCGCGCCCACCCCGGTCAGCAGCCAGATCCAGCCCTGTTCGTCCATGCCCTCGATCACACCTTGCGGTAGGAGTAGGCGTCCCCGGCGGCGGCTGCCACCGCGTCCAGTCCGGCACCGGCGGACGCGGTGACCACGGCCGCCACGGCGCCCTCGACGAAGGGGGCGTCGATCAGCCGGGTGTCGGACGGCAGTTCGTCCTCGTCGGACAGCAGGGCCTTGACGGTCAGCACGGCACTGCCCAGATCGGCCAGCACCGCCACCCCGTCGCCCCGGTCCACGGCTCGGGCGGCCTTGACTATGGCCTCGGCGTCCGTGCCGAGGCCGCCGTCCGGGGTGCCCCCGGCGGCCGCGACCGGTGCCGGCTCACCGCTGCCGGCCAGCCCCGTGGCCAGTTGCGCGACGGCCTCGGCGACCGCCGCGCTGTGCGAGACCAGCACCACGCCGACCGTCATGAGCCGCCTCCCGCCGCGGGCTCCCGCGCCGTCTCGGCCAGCACCCCGACCAGCAGTGCCGACGAGGTCGCCCCGGGATCCTGGTGGCCGATGCTGCGCTCGCCCAGATAGCTCGCCCGGCCCTTGCGGGCCTGCAGCGGTACGGTCGCCAGCGCGCCCTCGTCCGCCGCCATTCGCGCCGCGGCCAGCGCGTCGACCAGCCCGGCGCCCTTGTCCAGAGCGAAGGACAGCGCCTCCACGGCCGGTACCAGCGCGTCCAGCATCGTCTTGTCGCCGGGTGCGGCGCCGCCCAGCTGGGCGACCCCGTCGACCCCGGCCTTCAGGGCGTCCCGCAGCTGCTCCGGGGTGGCCCGCGGCTTGTCGCCGAGCGCCTTGCCGGCCTTGCGCAGCAGCGTCCCGTACAGCGGTCCCGAGGCACCGCCGACGGTGCTGATGAGCTGCCGCCCGGTCTGTACGAGGACGTCCCCGGGGGTCTCCGGCGGCTCCTTCTCGATGGCGGTGCGCGCGGCGGTGAAGCCCCGGCGCAGATTGCTGCCGTGGTCGGCGTCGCCGATGGGGGAGTCGAGTTCGGTCAGCCGCGGGGCCTCACGGTCGATCACGGCGGCCGCGGCCGTGAGCCAGCGGCGGAAGAACGCCGCGTCGACCACCGGACCGGGTGACGGTTGTTCACTCATGGACGTCATCTCCTCCTGCCTTGTGTCAGGCGCCCCAGCGCAGTCCGGCCGTGACGACCGGCGCGTCCCACAGGCGGAGCAGTTCCTCGTCCACCTGGCAGAGCGTCACCGACGCCCCGGCCATGTCGAGCGAGGTCACGTAGTTGCCCACCAGAGTCCGGGCCACCGCGACGTCACGCAGGGCGAGGACCCGGTGCACCTCGGCGGCGAAGCCGTACAGCTCCAGCAGGGGCGTCGCGCCCATGCCGTTCACCAGGACCAGCACCGGCAGCTGCGGCCGCAGGTCCTCCAGCACCGCGTCCACCGCCACCTCGGCGATCTCCCCGGCCGTCATCATCGGCCGCCGCTCCCGGCCGGGCTCGCCGTGGATGCCGATCCCCAGCTCCAGCTCCCCGGCCGGCAGATCGAAGGTCGGGCTGCCCTTGGCCGGGGTGCTGCACGCGCTCAGGGCCACCCCGAAGCTGCGCGACGCCTCGTTCACCTTCCGCGCGACCGCCGCGACCTGCTCCAGCGGCGCGCCCTCCTCGGCGGCGGCGCCTGCGATCTTCTCCACGAACAGGGTGCCGCCGGTGCCGCGCCGGCCCGCCGTGAAGAGGCTGTCGGTCACCGCGACATCGTCGTTGACCAGCACCTTGGCGATCCGGATGCCCTCGTCCTCGGCCAGCTCGGCGGCCATGTCGAAGTTCAGGACGTCGCCGGTGTAGTTCTTCACCACGAACAGCACGCCGGCCCCGCTGTCCACGGCGGCGGCGGCCCGGGCCATCTGGTCCGGTACGGGAGAGGTGAACACCTCTCCCGGACAGGCCGCGTCCAGCATCCCGCGCCCCACGAAACCCCCGTGCAGCGGCTCGTGCCCGGAGCCGCCGCCCGACACGAGGCCGACCTTCCCGGCGACCGGCGCGTCCCTGCGCACGACCACCCGGTTCTCCACGTCCACGGTGAGTTCCGGATGGGCGACAGCCATGCCGCGCAGTGCGTCGGCCACCACGGTTTCCGGAACGTTGATGAGCATCCTCATGGGTTCCTCCTGGTGAGACCTACAGTTTAGCCTCTGGCCGGGTTTTTGCCTGGTCAGAGCGGGTGAGGCTGGTTTCTGACCATGGCCTTCCACGTGGTCCTGGAGCGAGGGCCGACGGGGTCGGTGCCGGCCCGTCGCCGACTGTGCTGACGGGTCGTCACATCTGGATGGGTGGCGTGCGGATCGGCGGTCGGAGGAACCTTCTCCCGGCAGTATCGGCGTTGAACGGACGCAGGTCACGTGTACCGACGTTCTTGGGTGAGCGCGGTACGCGTACCTCCTCGACTCCTGCCCCGTCCGCGGGCAATCAGCGGGGGCGTGCCGGGTTGCCCCGCGGACGGGTCGCCGCGCAGGGGCTCAGCGGTCCGGGTGCGCCGGGTCGCGGAGCAGGGCGGCCGCTTCGGCTGCCCGCGTCGTGACCTGGGCGGCCGCGCGAGCGGCCCGGCCGGTCACCCGCCAGGTGACCATGCGCAGCGCGGTGGCCGGGGCCGGGGGAAAGACGCCGAGCTGGCCGAGCATGGTGATGTCGTCGCGTACCGCCTCGTGCCTGATCACCTTGCCGTCGCGCAGGTCGAGCAGGTGTATCTGCTCGAAGTCGATTGCGCGTCCGGTGGGAGGGATGGCCTGGTCGAGGGCGCCGTCCTTGAAGCGTACGAACGGGCCGGTGTGCTGCCCCTGCATGCGCAGCCGCACCCAGATCCGGTCGTCGTCGCGGGCGATGCCGAGGACGGGGAACCGCAGGTCGCTGAAGGCCGACCGCATCCACGCGCCCGAGGCCAGAACGCCCGCGGGGCCGGGGATCGAGCAGGCCGGGGGTGACACGGCCGCCTCGCGGTTGTGGAAGTCCTCGCCCACCACGTCGGCGGCCAGGGCGGGATCTCCTGTCTCAAGTACCTGGAAGAGCCCGTGGGCCAGTTCCGTGGTGTCCATTCCCATGGTGTCCGTCGCTTTCGCTCGCTGTGATCCGTTGACTCGCATATCAAGGTTACACACAGCCTAATGAATACCTGGACCATGTGATCATGTCGGTTAAGATGGTGTCATGTCGTCCAAGCGCGCCTATGTCTCCCCCTTGCGTGAGCAGGCAGCCGCGCAGACCCGCGCGCTGATCCTCCGGCGGGCGGCCGAACTGTTCGCCGACCGCGGCTATGGGCGGGTGACCGTCGCGGACATCGCGTCGGCGGCCGGTGTCGCGTCGAAGACCGTCTTCGCGAGCGTCGGCAGCAAGGCCGACATCCTGGACCGGATCGTCGACCAGGGTGTGGGTGCGTCCGGTTACGAGCAGGCCATGCGGCAGGTTCTCGCCCTGCGGACACCGGAGGCGGTGCTGCGAGCGCTGGCGCGCGGCACGCGGGCGGGCAACGAGGGGCAGTTCACGGTGCACGAGGTGCTGCGTAAGGCGCTGCCCGTCCATGAGCACGGCGAGGTGCTGTGGGAACGCGCCACCGCGGCCTACCGGGACGCGCTGCGCACCGCCGCCGGCCATCTGCACACCCTGACGCCACAGCCCCGGTGCTCCGAGGAGGAGACGGCGGACCTCCTGTGGTTCTGGTTCGGCCCGACGGGCTGGCGCACGCTGGTCGTGGAGAACGGCTGGTCGTGGGACCGCGCCGAGGACTTCCTCTGCCGCACCGCGGTCGCCACTCTTCGCTGAGCCTCTTTCCCGTCGGGAACCGCCGCCCGCCCCCGCCTCCTTTGCGTCACCCCCTTGACGGGTGACGCACTGGTTTGCGAGCATCGTCACCAGTTGAACAGGTGACGATCCTTCGGTGGGACGTCTGCCGGTTCACGGCAGGCTGACGCGAAAGAGGACGAGATGCCGTACGAAGCGAAGACCCCGGATTCCGTCGAGGCGGCGCGCCGTGCTCGATTCGGCAAGCTGCCGGACCGCATCCGCCTGGCGGACACGGTGGAGGAGAAGCCGGCCACGGTCCCGGATCCGGCGCGAGACGCGTACAACCACGACGAGTGGCTCGTGCGTACGTGTCTGTGAGAGAAGGACTCTTGTGACGATGTCGAGGATTCTCAGAATCCTGTCCGCGATGGTGGCCGTGGTCGTCATTTCCCTCGGCTGTTTCCTGCAGGTCTTCTGACCGGGTGCGGCCCGCCGCGCCGCCTACCGCTTGTACGGGTCGCCGTCGGGCAGCCAGGCGTCCGGGGCCCGGGTTCCGAGGTCGCCGACGCCCTCGGTGAGGGTGTCGACGACGGCGAGGACCGCGGCGCGATTTTCGCCGCTGCGCCAGACCAGGGACCAGGTCCAGTAGACCTGGGGCGTGATCACGGGACGCTGGACCAGGTCCGGCGGCAGCGGTGTGGTCTGGCCCTTGGGGGAGTTGAGGACCGGACGGCGGCTGCGGCGGACGTGGTCGAAGAACGCGGGCCCGGTGATGCCGCCGTCGGAGACGCGCAGTGCGCGAGCCCCGGTGTCACGGGCCAGTTGCTCGGCGTAGACGTTCCACGACGACCAGGAGGTGGTGTCGTCGTCGAGCAGGACCACGGTGTCCTGGGCGCGGACCTCGCCGGGGTCGCTGCCGGTGGTGACCGCGTAGAGCCGGTCGGCGCCGATGAGCCGGGCCCGCAGGCCGTGCCGTTCCAGGTCCTCGGTCCGTACCCAGCACACGGCCAGGTCGAGGCTGCCGTCGGCGACCCGCGCGGCCTGGGTGTGGGAGGGCGCGATCCACGCGTCGATGTGCAGTTGGGCCACCGCGGAGGTGCGGGCGGTCAGGTCGGCGGGGAGCCAGTTGACGTAGCCGAGCCGGACCGGCTCCGATCCGGACAGCCGGCCGGCGCGGCGCCGGAGGTCGTCGGCCCGCTCCAGCAGGGCGCGGGTGTGCGGCAGCAGGGCCGTACCGGCCGCGGTGAGGGAGACGGACCGGCGGTCGCGATCGAACAGTCGCACGCCGAGGTCGCGTTCGAGCGCCTTGATCTGCTGTGACAGGGAGGGTCCGGCGATCAGCAGGCGCTCGGCGGCCCGGCCGAAGTTCAGTTCCTCGGCGACCGCGAGGAAGTACCGCAGTTGGCGCAGCTCCACGCTTGTCATGGTACGTCGCTGGGAGGCGGCGCCTACCAGCAGGGAGAAGGCCGGTCGTGGCGTCCGCCCCGGCGGCGGGCGCAGGATGAGGGCGTGGGAACCCGGCGGCCGGTCACCGTGCGGCTGTTCGGCCGAGTGCGGCGTGGAGCCCGCCGGTCTCCTCGACCGCCGCTGGTTCGCCACGCCCGGGGGCGCGGACCGGTGGTGGGGGTTCACTCCCCGCCCGACACCCAACGGAGAAGCACCATGCGAGACTTCCTGGTCGAGATCACCACCACCATCCCCGAGGGCACCGACCCGGCCGAGGTGGACCGGCGCCGTGCCGCCGAAGCGGTCCGGGCCGCGGAACTGGCCGCCACCGGCCACCTGTTCCGGCTGTGGCGCCCCGTCGGCGAACTGCGCAGCATCGGCGTCTGGCGCGCCGCTGACGAGGACGAGCTTCACGAGCAGGTGCTCGGCACTCTGCCGCTGCGCTCATGGATGACGGTCACCGTCACCCCGCTCGTGTCCCACCCCAACGATCCGGGCAAGGCCGACACCACCGCGTGACCGCGCCATACGCCGGCGCACCTCGCCGCCGCCGTATCCCGCCGCCTCCGGCTCCCCGCCTCCCGGCTCCCCGCTCCCCGCCTCCCCGCGCCACGACGCGGTCGCGGCGGTACCTCACAAGGACCTGGTCATGAGCGCAGTACTCCTGCGACGTTCCCCGGCCCGGTCGGGCGGCCCGCCGCGCTCGCCGTGGGCCCACGTCGCCCAGGCCGCGGCGGCGCTGGCGGCCGGTATGGGCGTCGGCCGTTTCGTCTACACGCCGATCCTTCCGCTGATGCACGCTCAGGCGGGTCTGTCCGCCGGGGCCGGCGCGAACCTGGCCACCGCCAACTACGCCGGCTACCTGGCCGGCGCCCTCGCCGGCATCCTGCTTCCCGCGCTGGTCCGCTCACCCGGGGTCCTGCGCGGCTCCCTGACCGTGCTGACCGGCACGCTCGTGGCGATGCCCTTCACGCACAGCACCGCGGTGTGGATCGGACTGAGGATGACGGCCGGTGCGGCCAGCGCCCTGATCTTCGTGATCGCCGTCAGTTCCCTGCTCGGCCACCTGCGCGACCACCCCGCCCACCTGCCCGGCTGGGCCTTCGGCGGAGTCGGCGCGGGCATCGCGCTGTCCGGCCTGCTGGTCCTCGTGCTGCGCTCGGTCGCCGACTGGCAGGCCGCCTGGTGGGGCTCCGCCGGCCTCGCCGCGGTCCTCACCGCCGTCTCGTGGCACCTGCGCGTCGAACAGCCGCCGGCACCGGCCGCGGACCCGGCCGCCGTGACTCCGGCGCGCGCTCCGCGTACGTACCGCTGGTTCCGCGCGCTGTTCGCCGCATACGCCCTGGAAGGTGTCGGCTACATCGTCGCCGGGACCTTTCTGGTCGCCGCTGTCGAACAGACCTCCCCGGGGTGGATCGGCGGCGGCGCCTGGGTGCTGGTCGGCCTGGCGGCCGTGCCGTCCTCGGCGCTGTGGGCCTGGCTGGGGCGCCGCTGGTCCCGGCCCGACCTGCTGTTCGCCGCGCTCGTGATCCAGGCGGCCGGCATCGCGCTGCCCGCTCTGGCCGGAGGGGTGACGGCCGCCCTGATCTCCGCTTTCCTGTTCGGCGCGACGTTCCCCGGGATCAGTACCATCGCCCTGGCCACAGGGGTCCACCTGCGGTTTCCCCGCTCGGTGGCGTTGCTGACCGCCGGATACTCCGTCGGCCAGATCCTGGGGCCGCTGGTCGTCACCCCGTTGCTGCGGCACGGCTACCAGCAGGCGCTGATCCTGGCCGCGCTCGTGGTCCTTGCCGCCGCTCTGGCCGCCGCGCTCCTCCGGATCGGGTTCAGCGCTCTTCGCTGACCCGGGAGACGTGGAAGTGGCGAATCCCGTCGGGACTGCAGCGGACCGGTCGACTATAAAGTAGTCGATCGGTCGTATACTTTAGGCATGGGACGTACCAGTACCGCCAGGGAGAAGATCCTCAACGCCGCGCGGTCGCTCATCGCGCTGCGGGGCTACTCCGCATTGGGCACCGCGGAGATCTGTCAGGTCGCGGGCGTGCCGAAGGGGAGCTTCTACTACTTCTTCGAGTCGAAGGAGGCGCTCGCCCTCGCTGTTCTCGACGAGCATTGGGCCACCCAGCGCCGGGACTGGACCCGCGTCCTGAGCGGTGACGCCGAGCCGCTCCAGCGGCTGCGGCAGCTCTTCGAGGAGACCGAGGCCGGCCAGCGTGCCGGGCAGCGAAGCTGCGGCACCGTCGCAGGGTGCATGTTCGGGAACCTGACCCTGGAGATGAGCAACCAGACCGAAGACATCCGGGCCCGCCTGCAGCGGATCTTCGACGCGCAGGTCGGCATGGTCGAAGCGGTCGTCGTCGAAGCCCGGGAGCGCGGTGAGGTGGATGTGAGCGACCCCCGCGAGGCCGCCGCCTCCGTCGTCGCGCAGCTTGAGGGCCAGGTGCTCTTCGCCAAGCTCTACAACGACACCCAGCGCCTCAACGCCCTCTGGACGAACTGCCTCGCCATCCTCGGCGCACGTATGCCCGAGGGGGTGCCGGCGGCGGGCTGAGTTCCGGTCAACGGGAGACGGGTGCTCGCGCCTCCTTCCTGCGGGCGCGGTAGGCCGCGGCCTTGAGCTTGTTGCCGCACGACTCCATGCCGCACCACTGCCGGCGCATCCCTCGCGACCGGTCGATGTGGACGCGGGTGCATTCGGGATTGCCGCACTCCTTGAGCAGCGGTACGTCCGGTCCGCTCAGGACCTCGACGGCAAGCCGCGCCACGGTGGACAGGGCTTCCTCCGGTGTCGCGTCCGTCCACCGTCCCGTGGCGGTGAGCTGCGGCGTCGCGGGCGGCTTCCGGGCCGCGGCGTTCACCACGGCGAGGGACTCGTCGCCGTAGCCCTTCCCGAGGCGCCGGGCGGTGACCAGCTCGTAGACGGCCTCCCGTACCGCCACCGCCTGCTCGACATCGGCCTTCTGGCCGGGGGAGAGGGCGTCGACGACTCCGGACGCCCGATACCGGGCGTCCAGCCGGTCCGGCGACGCGAACATCTCGAACCGCAGTGAGCGGCGGGCGCGGAGCGTCGCGGCGAAGTCGAGAGCCGGGTTTCCGCACACGAAGACATGGTCCAGATTCACGTCACCATTTTGACAGGTGATATCAGCCTGTGCCTAGATCGTCACTGGTCGGACGGGTGACGAGGTGAGGCCCGTTCCTCAGTGGCCGGCGCTCTGGCCGCCGTCGACGTGCAGGATCTCGCCGGTGACGAACGGGGCGTTCTCCAGATAGACGACCGCCTCGACGATGTCTCTGATCTCGCCCGCCCGGCCGAGCGGGTGCAGGGCGCCGAGTGCGTCGTGCTGCTCCTCGGGGTGCATCGGCGTCTTGATGACGCCGAGTGAGACGGCGTTGCTGCGGATGCCCCGGGCGGCGTACTCGATGGCCAGCGCCTTGGTCGCGGACTGCAGACCGCCCTTGGTCAGCGAGGCCAGCAATGAGGGGACCGTGGAGTCGGCGTGATCGACCAGGCTGGTCGTGATCTGGACGACGTGGCCGCCGCCCTGGTGGAGCATCTGCTCGACCGACAGCTGGGTGACGCGGAAGAAGCCGCTCAGGTTGACGCCGGTAACCGCGTCGTAGTCCTCCTGCGTGTACTCGGTGAACGGTTTGCCGACGAAGACACCGGCATTGTTGACCAGCGTGTCGATACGGCCGAAGCGCTCGCGGCCGGCCGCGATGAGCCGCTCCGCGGTGGCGGGGACGGATATGTCGCCCTGGACGGTGAGGATGTCCGGGTCCTGCGAGGGGGTGATCGTGCGCGAGGTCGCGACGACCGCGTAGCCGAGCTTGCGATAGGCCTCGACCAGACCGGCACCGATGCCCTGTGACGCACCGGTGATGACGGCGACCTTCTGACCGGTGGTGCTCATGGATTCCCTTTCGCTGTTCGATCGGTCAACTGGGCGGGCCGAGGTACGGGAACCCGGCCAGGAGATCGTCGTGCGGTGACAGGCCCCCGCTGGTGGCCTGCCCATGGGTCAGGAAGGCGATCCGGGCCGTGAAGACGTCGTCGGCGAGGGCGCGGCCGTTGGGATACGCGGCCGGCCGGGCGCGGTCGTAGCGCAGGATGTCGGGGAGCACGCTCCCGGCAGCCGCCGTCGCCTCGTCGGGCGGGTAGCCGTTCTTCTGGAGGATCTCCGACCACGGCCGGAGGTAGTGCGCCACGTCGTCGGCCGGATGCCCGGCGTTGTACTCGTCCTTGGCGTAGTCCGGGTTGATGAACGGATTGATCGTCGGATGTCCGCCGCGGTCCACCTGGACGAGCCGGCCGTCGCGACGCACGCTGACCGTGGCCCAGACCCCGATCTCCGGACCGGTGCCCAGCATCCCGCCCGGAACCTCCAGCACGATCGACTGGATCTTCCGGTCCGCGAACGCGTCCTGCCCGGTCCACTCGAACCCGTGGAGGGCGCCTTCGGCGTCGGCGAAGAAGGGATCGCTCCGCACGCCGAGAAACAGCCGGCACGGGCCGGCCGGGACCGGCCCGGCCGTGCCGTCGAACCCGACCGGAGCGGAGGCGACGAGCACCTCGCCGGAGGGCTCCGGCTCCCGGGCGGCGCTGCCCGTGGCGTAGTAAGCGGTGCCGGTCTGCGCACCGTTCACGGGCTCCGAGAACACGAACGAGAAGGCGGCGTCGGCCTGGGTGTCCCCGTCGTTGTCGATGTTGATCCGGTACACCGCGTCCGGGTGGAACTCCGGCTTCATCAGGAAGGGCGGATTGGCGCTCAGGCCTGACGTGAACGGGTTCGCGTCCATGATCACCACGGTCTTGTCCGGGTCGTCAGGCGACTGGAAGACATAGAGGTCGGTGAGGTCAAGCCGCGCGTCGTCACCCGGGAATTTCAGATAGGCAGCGCTGAAATGGTTGGACACGGCAACTCCTCGGGATGCGCTCAGGGGGAATGGCCTGCCCGGCACGACCCCGGTGTGCGTGACTCCCCGGCACCCGGGCACCTCCAGGCCTGTCGCTCCTATCCTAGCTTGTGCCGATTTGCCCCCGCATGGTCATGCTCCTCGGCGCACCGCGACCACGAAGGCGTGCCAAGGAGAAACGGTTACCTGGTCTCGTAGGACCGCAGGGCGCTGACGGAGCGGTTCACGGTCTCCATGTGCCCGAACAGGCCCGGCAGCCCGCCGGTGTGAAGGAACACGGTGCGCCGGGCCGGGCGGATACCGCCGTCCCGGACCGCGGCGATCAGGCCGGCCATGGCCCGCCCGCTGTAGACCGGGTCGAGGACGATGCCCTCGGTGACCGCGGCCGTTCGCATCGCCTCCAGGACCGGTTCGTGCAGCACCGCGTATCCCGCGCCCACCTGGTCGGTGCGGATCCGCAGCGACTCGGGGGTGACGCCACGGCCCATGAGCGCGCCCGCCAGGCCGGCCACGGTGCCGGCCGGATCCGCCACCGCCCCGCAGTGAACGCCGAGGACGCGCCGCTCCCCGAGTGCGCCGATCAGCCCGGCCATGGTGCCGCCGGAACCGAGCGCGACCACGACCTGGTCCACGTCGGGCAGTTGGGAGAGCAGTTCCTCGCCGCAGTCCACGTAGCCCCGCGCCCCGAGGGGACTTGATCCCCCGAAGGGGATCGCGTACGGGCGCGCTCCGTCGCGGCGCAGTCGCCGGCAGACCTCGTCGGCGACGTCGGCCATCGCGCTGGGGGCGCTGTCCCCGGCCCAGAAGACCCTGGCTCCGAAGAGGCTGTCGAGAACGAGGTTGCCGGAGCCGTCCGTCGCGCTGTCGGGGGTGCCGGGGAAGACGAGTACGACGTCGAGTCCCAGGCGGGCGCCGGCGGCCGCGGTGAGGCGGGCGTGGTTGCTCTGTGCGGCGCCGGTGGTGACAAGTGTGTCCGCGCCTTCCGCGAGGGCGGCGCCGACGGTCCATTCCAGTTTGCGGACCTTGTTGCCGCCGCCTCCGAGGCCGATGAGGTCGTCCCGCTTGATCCAGAGGTCGTCCTCGCCCAGCCCCAGCGCCGCCGCCAGACGGGGCATGGGCTCCAGCGGCGTGGGCCACGTCGACAGGACGGTCCTGCCACCGTCCGAAGGCCGCTTCTCTTCCCGCGTCATGTCACTCTCTCCTGCTCGAACGTCCACCGGCGGCGGCCCCGCAGGCGCGCCGCCGCCCGGACGGCCGGCCCGGGAGCGCGGCGCTTGTGGCCGGCCGAGTACGGAGTCACCGTTCGCCGGCCGGCCTTGCCCTCATCATCTGCCCGCGATCATCGCCCGCGCCGGGGCCGACGCCACGAGTGGCTTGTCGCCCGGTCAGTGGCCGGCGCTCTGGCCGCCGTCGACGTGGAGGATCTCGCCGGTGACGAACTGGGCGTTCTCCAGGTAGATCACCGCGTCGGCGATGTCGCTCTGCTCGCCCATCCGGCCGACCGGATGCAGGCCGGCGAGCGCCTCGTGCGTCTCCTCGGGGTGCATGGGCGTCTTGATGATGCCCGGCGAGACGGCGTTGGCGCGGATGCCGCGGGTGGCGTACTCGATGGCAAGGGACTTGGTGGCCGACTGCAGGCCGCCCTTGGTCAACGAGGCCAGCACGGAAGGCACGTTGGAGTTGGCGTTGTCGACCAGGCTGGTGGTGATGTTGACGATGTGGCCCCCGCCCTGGGCGAGCATGTGCTCCAGGGCCAGCTGTGTGATGCGGAAGAAGCCGGCGAGGTTCACACCGGTCGCGGTGGCGTAGTCGTCCTGGGTGTACTCGGTGAAGGGCTTGGCGATGAAGACGCCCGCGTTGTTGACCAGGGTGTCGATACGGCCGAACCGCTCGACGCCGGCGGCGATCACGCGCTCGGCGGTGGCGGGGTCGGCGATGTCCCCCTGGATGGTCAGGACACCGGCGTCCTGGGAGGGGGCGATCGTGCGCGAGGTGGCGACGACGGCGTAGCCGAGCTTGCGGTAGGCGTCGACCAGTCCGGCGCCGAGACCCTGCGACGCGCCGGTGATGACTGCGACCTTCTGGCCTTCAGAACTCATGGTGACCTTCTCCGTAATGAGGTGAGGATGGTTCGGCCGATCACTAGCTGACCGGTCGACTATTTGGAAGGTAGTGGGTCCGCCGGGCGGAGTCAAAGGCCGGTGGGGCAGGTGCCAGGACCTGCTTCCTCCCAGCTGGGAGGCGTGTCCTCCCAGCGCAGGTGGGCGCATTCCGACGGAGCCGTGGCGCGAAACCGGATAAACTCCGACTGCCCGTCCGGGGTCACGCGTCGCCGTCCTGGGCACGCGTCGCCGCCCTCCCTCTGTCATGGAGCCACGCATGACCACATCGCGGGACCTGATGATCGTCGCGCTGGACGCGGAGGCCGGCCGTCCCGTGGAGCAGGGCGACCTCTCGCTCGCCCTGGCCGGAGCCGAACTGATCGACCTCGTCGAGGTCGAGGCCCTCACCCTGGACGGCGACCGGATCGTCCCCGGCGCGCAGCCGTCCACGGACGATTCGCTGTTGGCCGAGGCCGCGTCCTCGCTCGTCCGGGAGGCGCCGTACGAGTCGGTGGAGGACCGGCTGTGGCGCCGGGGCCGCGAGCTGTCCGCGGCGTACTTCGCCGCGCTGGAGGCGGAGGGGCAGGTCACCCGGCAGCGCCCCCGCTGGCTTCCCCTCCGGGACCCTCGTCCGGTGCTGGCCGACTCGGCTGCCAGGCGCCACGCGGCCGACCGCTGGGCGTCGCGCGAGCCCGTTCTCACCGTTCTCGCGGCTGCCGCGGGGCTCCAGGAGGAACCCGCCGACGACTTCGAGAGCCTCACCGACGACAGGATCGTGACCGTACTGGCCGCGGTGAAGGACGCGACGATGGAACTGGAAGCCGTACGGCAGCGCCGAGCCATCGAAGACGCGGCCTTTGACAACGTCTGGCGAGGCCAGTGACGGCGCGTCGGCCGCCCGCGGGCCTGGATTCCCGGGCAGGCGCCCCGCCGGACGCCTGAGCCGGTGCGGGGCCGCGTCATGATCGGCGCGATGCATGATGGCCCTGGTGGCGGGCACGACGGGTACGACGGACAACGAGGAGACGTATATGGCGCACGAACGGGCCGGACAGCAGGCGCGGCCTGAGGATCTCATCGACGTGGCCCGGCTGGTGACCGCGTACTACTCGCTGCACCCGGACCCGGCGGAGCCGGGCCAGCGGGTGGCCTTCGGCACCAGCGGGCACCGGGGCTCCTCGCTCGGTACGGCCTTCAACGAGGACCACATCGCCGCGACGAGCCAGGCCATCTGCGACTACCGGTCCGCGCGGGGCACGGACGGGCCGCTCTTCCTGGGCGCCGACACCCACGCCCTGTCCGAGCCGGCCCGGGTGACCGCGCTGGAGGTGTTCGCGGCCAACGAGGTGACCGTGCTCATCGACAGCGCGGACGGTTACACCCCGACGCCGGCCGTCTCGCACGCGATCCTCACGTACAACCGCGGCCGCACCGCCGGTTTCGCGGACGGCGTGGTGGTCACCCCCTCCCACAACCCGCCCGCCGACGGCGGCTTCAAGTACAACCCGCCCAACGGCGGCCCCGCCGCGTCCGACGCCACGGGCTGGATCCAGGACCGGGCCAACGAGCTGATCACGGCCGGGCTGACGGGCGTCCGGCGGATTCCCTATGCCCGGGCGCTGGCCGCGCCGACCACCGGCCGCTACGACTTCACCACCCGTTACGTGGACGACCTGCCCGCCGTCCTGGACCTGGACGCCGTCCGTTCGGCGGGGGTACGGATCGGGGCGGATCCGCTGGGCGGGGCCTCGGTGGCCTACTGGGGGCGGATCGCCGAGCGGCACCGGCTGGACCTGACGGTCGTCAATCCGCTGGCCGACCCGACCTGGCGGTTCATGACGCTGGACTGGGACGGGAAGATCCGGATGGACTGCTCGTCGCCGTACGCGATGGCCTCGCTGATCGGGCGGCGTGACGCCTTCCAGATCGCGACCGGCAACGACGCGGACGCCGACCGGCACGGCATCGTCACCCCGGACGCGGGGCTGATGAACCCCAACCACTACCTCGCGGTCGCCATTTCGTACCTCTTCGCCCACCGCGAGGGCTGGCCCTCGGGGGCCGGCATCGGCAAGACGCTGGTGTCGTCCAGCATGATCGACCGGGTGGCGGGGGAGCTGGGCCGCAAGCTGGTGGAGGTGCCGGTCGGCTTCAAGTGGTTCGTGGACGGGCTGCTGGACGGCTCGCTGGGCTTCGGAGGTGAGGAGTCGGCGGGAGCGTCGTTCCTGCGCAGGGACGGTTCGGTGTGGACCACCGACAAGGACGGCATCGTCCTGGCCCTGCTGGCCTCCGAGATCATCGCGGTGACCGGTCGCTCGCCGTCCGAGCACTACGCCGGCCTCACCGAGCGCTTCGGTGAGCCCGCCTACGCCCGGATCGACGCCCCCGCCGACCGCGAGCAGAAGGCCGTGCTGGCCCGGCTCACCCCGGCGCAGGTGGCGGCGGACGAGCTGGCGGGCGAGCGGGTCACCGCCGTGCTGACCGAGGCGCCCGGCAACGGTGCGGCCATCGGTGGCTTGAAGGTCCAGACCGAGAACGCCTGGTTCGCGGCCCGGCCGTCGGGCACGGAGGACGTGTACAAGATCTACGCCGAGTCGTTCCGGGGCGCCGATCATCTGGCGGTCGTCCAGGAGGAGGCCAGGGCCGTGGTCGCGTCGGCGCTGGGCTCGGCCTAGAAGACTGCTGAAAATCTCATGTTCTGGCCCCGGCTCGGTGGAGTCGGGGCCAGTCTTGTAGGCATGCAGGGTGAGTGGGCCGGGGAGATGGTCGGGCCGGATGTGTGGGAGACGTGCCGGGAGTTGATCCCGGTGGGGAGTGTGTTCGCGTTCCTGGCCGAGCATCGTGAGGTGCTGTTCCCGCCGGGGATGTTCGCGGACATGTATCCGTCGTCCAATGGCCGTCCGAGTCTGCCGCCGCAGGTGCTGGCCGCGACGGTGGTGCTGCAGAGCCTGCAGAGCCTGCAGGGGCTGTCGGACTTCGAGACGGTCCAGGAACTGCGGTGTGACCTGCGGTGGAAGGCGGCTTGCGGGCTCGGGCTGTACGACACCGCGTTCGATCCGTCGCTGCTGACGTACTTCCGGCGCCGCTTGCGTCATTCGGCCGATCCGATGCGGATCTTCACCAAGGTCAGGGAAGTCGTGGCCGCGACCGGCGTGCTCAAGGGCAAACAGCGGCGCGCGCTGGACTCCACCGTGCTCGATGACGCGGTGGCCACCCAGGACACCGTCACCCAGATCATCTCCGCGATCCGCCGGGTGATCCGCGAGGTCCCCGGCGCCGACGAGGTGGCCGCGGGGCACTGCCGGGCACACGACTACACCGACCCGGGCAAGCCGAGGATCGCCTGGGACGACGAGAGGGCCCGCGCCGCGCTGGTCGACGCGCTGGTCACCGACGCCCTCAACCTGCTCGGGCACCTGCCCGAGCAGAACCTGGGGGAGAAGGCGGCGAACGCGGTCGGCCTGCTGGCCCTGGTCGCCGGGCAGGACGTGGAACCCGCCGAGGACTCCGACGGACGCGACGGGCGCTGGCGCATCGCCAAGCGCACGGTGGCGGACCGGACGGTGTCCACCGTTGACCCCGACGCGCGGCACATCCACAAAAACCGCACCCGTCACCAGGACGGCTTCAAAGGGCATGCGTCCTTCGAGCCGGAGACCGGGCTGTTCACCGCCGTCGCCCTGACCAGCGGCTACGGCCCCGACAACCACGAGGCCGCCGTCGCCGCCGGTCTGCTGGCCGACGAGGAAGAGGGCGCGGAGTTAACCGTGCTCGGCGATTCCGCCTACGGCACCGGCGACCTGCGCGCGCAACTGCAGGCCGACGGCCACACCCTGGTGATCAAGCCGCCGCCGTTGCGGCAGGCAGTCCCCGGCGGGTTCACCGTCGACGACTTCCGTATCGGCCTGACCGCAGGCACCGCGACCTGCCCGGCCGGAAACACCGCCAACCTCGGCCAGATCAAACCCGACGGCGCCCGCACCGCCCAGTTCAAGGGTGTGTGCGCCGACTGCCCGCTGCGGACGCGTTGCACCACCTCCAAGACCGGACGCACCCTCAACGTCCACCCCCAGTACGAACTGCTGGCCGCCGCCCGGGCCCAGGCCGCCACCGACCCCGTCTGGAAGGACGAATACCGCCGATGGCGGCCACCCGTCGAACGCGCCATCGCCTGGCTCGTCGCCAAGGGCAACCGCCGGGTTCCCTACCGCGGCGTCATCGCCAACAACATCTGGCTCCACCACCGCGCCGCCGCCCTCAACCTCCGCCGACTGATCAACCTGGGACTCACCCGGACGAGCAACACCTGGCATCTCACCCCAGCCACCGCATAGCAAAAGGGCCGCCCGGCCTGCGGCCGGACAGCCCCTCGACAAGATTTTCAGCAGTCTTCTAGGCAGGGGCCGGGGCGGTGCGGCCGGCCCGGCGGGGCCCGGCCCGGTGGGGCCCGGCCCGGTGGGGGTGCGGTCCGGTGGGGGTGCGGTCCGGGGCCTGCGGGCCGGGGGTCCTGGACCGACATATTTACGTGCGTGGCGGGTCCGTACGTCGAGTTGCCCGGCATGTCGCACACAAATATGCGGAGCGTCCAGGACCCCCACCCTCCGGCCCCGGCCCTCGCGTCACCGTCAACGCGACCTTCGAGTGGTCACAGCCCTTCCGGATTTCTGCAACGCGTTCTAGTCTGTGCGCCGCAGACCCGGACGGACCTCTGGAGGGGCCGTGCACCTGGACCACACGCCCGAGCAGCAGCGGCTGCGTGCCGAACTGCGCGAGTACTTCGCCACGCTCGTCCCCGACAACGTGTACGCGCGCCACTCCGATCCCGCCGCGCAGAAACGCTTCTACCGCGACACCGTCCGCCGCCTCGGCGCCGACGGACGGCTCGGCGCCGGCTGGCCCAAGGAGTACGGCGGCCAGGGCCTCACGCCGAAGGAGCAGTTCATCTTCTTCGACGAGGCCGCCCAGGCCGGCGTGCCGCTGCCGCTGATGGCGCTCAACACCGTCGGCCCCACGATCATGCAGTTCGGCACCGAGGAGCAGAAGGCGTACTTCCTGCCCCGGATCCTCTCCGGTGAACTCGACTTCGCCATCGGCTACTCCGAGCCCGGCGCCGGCACCGACCTGGCCGCCCTGAGCACCCGTGCGGTGCGCGACGGCGATGACTACGTCGTCAACGGCCAGAAGATCTGGACGACCAACGGCGACACCGCCGACTGGGTCTGGCTCGCCGTCCGCACCGACCCGGACGCCCCGCCGCACAAGGGCATCAGCATCCTGCTCGTGCCGACCACCGACCCCGGCTACTCCTGCACCATCATCAACACCCTCGCCTCGCACGACACCACCGCGAGCTACTACGAGGACGTCCGGGTCCCGGTCGGGCGCCGGGTCGGCGAGGAGAACCAGGGCTGGCGGCTGATCACCACCCAGCTCAACCACGAACGCGTGACCCTCGCGGCCCACGGCACCATGGCCATCCGGGCCTTCCACGACGTACGCCGCTGGGCCGCCGCCACGAAACTCGCCGACGGCCGCCGCGTCATCGACCTGGCCTGGGTACGGACCCGGCTCGCCCGCACCCACGCCCGCCTGGACGCCATGAAGCTGCTCAACTGGCAGATGGTCGACGCCCTCCAGCGCGGCACCCTCACCCCGCACGACGCCTCCGCGGTCAAGGTCTACGGTTCCGAGACCCGCCGGGACGCCTTCGCCTGGTTGATGGAGATCACCGGCTCCGCCGCGCCCCTGAAGGAGGGCTCGGCCGGCGCGGTGCTCCACGGCGAGCTCGAACGCGGTTACCGCAGCGCGGTCATCTTCACCTTCGGCGGCGGCAACAACGAGATCCAGCGCGAGATCATCTCCTGGATCGGGCTCGGCATGCCGCGGGTCCGGCGTTAGGCCGGCGTCACCTTCAGCGCTTGATGGGACGAGCAACGACAACGGCGCGGTCTGCGCGTGGCGCGCGTCCGCCGCGTTGTGACCGACGGCCACCCCGTTGCGGCAGGAGTTGTTCGAAGCCCACGGTGAGCGCGTTGCCCAGGCGCAGCACCAGCGTCAGTACGATCACGCCGCGGATCCCGGGCAGGGTGATGTGCCACAAGCGGCGCCGCTGGGTTGGTCGGCGGAAGGAAAGTTTCGCTGTATTCGGCGGAGAAGTTAACATGAAGATGTGCGTCCGGGGCCACAGATCCGCCGGTAGGAGATGCGAGAATGGGCCGGCGTACCTGTACGACGCTGCTCAACCGGCTCCCGTGTCAGGCCCCTGGCCGGGCGCGAGCGGTCCGATGATCGGGAAGGCGACCTTGGCGGACCATGCAGTTGACGGGCCGGTGGACCACGACGGCGGGCAGGGCGACTCGTCCCGGCCGGTCACCATCGCGTACATCGCCGAATCGGCGGGGGTCTCGGTCCCGACCGTGTCCAAGGTGATCAACGGTAAGTCCGGGGTCTCCGCGGACACGCGCGCCCGGGTCGAGGAGCTGGTCAACAGGTACGGCTACCGCAGGCCCGGGGGCGCCAACCGGAACAACGTCGTGGAACTCGTGTTCCGCGAGCTCAAGCACATGTGGGCGATCGAGATCATCCGGGGCGTCGAGCGGGTGGCCCGCCGGCATCGTGTGGGCGTCATGGTGTCCGAGTTCGGGCTGCACGACGCGGCCCCGCCCACCTGGGACGACACCGTCTTCCGGCGTCCGAACTGCGTCTTGTCCGTGGCCCAGCTCTCCGAGGCCGAGCGCGAGCAACTGACGGCGAAGGGAATCCCGTTCGTCGTCGTCGACCCGGTCACGGAACTGCCGGACGACGTCCCGTTCGTGGGCGCCACCAACTGGTCCGGCGGCCGGGCCGCGACCCGCCACCTCACCGAACTCGGTCACCGCCGCATCGCCATGATCGGCGGCCCCCAGGACCAGCTGTACTGCTGCGCCCGGATGGACGGATACCGCTCCGCGATGCGGGCCGGCGGCCTGCCGGTCGACCCGGAACTCGTCGTGCACGCGCCGCTCACCCGTGAGGACGGCTGCGCAGCGGCACGTTCCCTGCTGGCCCGGTCCGACCGCCCTTCTGCGATCTTCGCCGCCAACGACCTGCAGGCGCTCGGCGTCTACCAGGCGGCACGCGAGGCCGGCCTGCGCATCCCCGACGACCTGAGCGTCGTCGGTTTCGACGACCTGCCGGTCGCGGCCTGGGTGGACCCGCCCCTGACCACCGTCCATCAGCCCCTGAGCGAGATGGCCGCAGCCGCGACCGAGTTGGCGCTCATGCTCGGTCGCGGCGAGCAGCCGCCCCAGGTCGGCTTGGAGATCGCGACGACCCTGACGGTCCGGGACAGCACGGCACCACCGAAGAGCTGATCCCGCAAGGCCGATGTCCTGCTTCACCAACCGCGTCGACGCCCGCAGCCGACGGGGCGTCGGCTGCGGTTGCCCCGGGGCGTCCGGTGATTCCGCGTGAGGAGAGGCTCGTGCGGCCATTGACCACGCCGGCGGCCGTCGCTGACCTCCGCTGGAAACTATCTATCGTGATTGGTGAAACTTTCGCTCTGGGGGCAGGTGCCGGACGACTCGGCCCGCCTCGGTCGTTCTTCCGTCGGAGGAGCTCATGCGCAGGCTGATCCACAGGTACGGCGCCCGCTTGGCCAAGCCGGCCGCTGCCTCCACGGTCACCGCGCCGGTGTCGGTCGGCACCGGCCGCGCGCTGGACTTCGACATCTGGTCGTCCAGCTCCACCCCGCCCGCCGAGCCGGCAGCCCCCGGACTCTCCACCGACGTCTCCACCGTGTGGCCGAACCAGTGAAAGGACTCGATGAGGGTGTCGAGCATGCCCGAGACGGACAACACCATCAGCAACCCCGTGATCCCCGGCTTTCATCCCGATCCTTCCGTCTGCCGGGTCGGCGAGGACTACTACCTGGCCTGCTCCAGCTTCGAATACTTCCCCGGGGTGCCCGTCTTCCACAGCCGGGACCTGGTGCACTGGACCCAGATCGGGAACGCCCTCGACCGGCCGACTCAGCTGCGCCTGCCGCTCGACGCGCCTTCTTCGGGCGGGATCTACGCGCCCACGCTGCGCTACCACGACGGCCGTTTCTGGCTGATCGTCACGAATGTGAGCGGTGACGGCAATCTGCTGTTCACGGCCACCGACCCGGCCGGCCCCTGGTCGGATCCGATCCGACTGCCCGGAGTGCACGGCATCGACCCGGACCTCGCCTGGGACGACGACGGTAACTGCTGGTGCACCACTGCCGGAGTCGGCCAGATCCGCATCGATCCCCACACCGGGGAGACGTTCGGCCCGTCGCGCCGGCTCTGGTCCGGCACCCCCGGCGCCAAGGCCCCGGAGGCACCGCATCTCTACCGGATCGGCGACTACTGGTACCTGCTCATCGCCGAGGGCGGCACCGAGCGCTGCCACAGCGTCTCGATCGCCCGCGGCCGCACGCCCACAGGTCCGTTCGAACCGTGCCCGGCCAACCCGATTCTGACCCACCGGGGCACCGACCACCCCATCCAGAACACCGGCCACGCGGACCTGGTGCAGGCGCCCGACGACTCGTGGTGGATGGTGCTGCTCGGCGTGCGGCCCGGCGGTGGCACCCCGGGCTGGCACGTACTCGGCAGGGAGACGTTTCTGGTGCCGGTCGACTGGGCCGACGGATGGCCGGTCGTCGGCGAACTGTCGTCCTCCATGCCAGCGCCCTCCTGGCCACTGCAGCCGCATGCCGTGGTGCCGGACCGGGACGACTTCGAGCTGGGCGAGCCGGCTCCGTACTGGATCTCGCTGCGGCACCGCCCTCCGGAGGTCTGCACCACGAAGGAACGGCCCGGCTGGCTGACCCTGCGTGCCCGCGGCGGATCACTGGACGACACCGACGTGACGTTCGTCGGCCGGCGGCAGCAGCATCTGTCCTGCCGGGTACGGGCCTTGGCCGATGTGACCGAAGGAGACGGCGGCCTGGCCGTCCGGTTCGACGAGCAGCACCATTACGACATCGAGGCCTCGCCCGGCAAGGTGCGGGTGCGCGCCCGCATCGGTCCGTTGAACACCGTCGTGGCGTCCCGGCAGACACCTCCCGGACCTGTGGTTCTCCGGATCGAGGTGGCCGCCGTACAGACGGTGAACGACGCACGCACCGGCCCCGATGTCGTGTCGATCGGCATCGAGGAGCCGGACGGCAATTTTGTCGAGCTCGCCTCGCTGGACGGCCGGTACCTGTCCACGGAGGTCGCCGGCGGCTTCACCGGCAGGGTCATCGGAATGTTCGCCTCCACCAACTCCGTTCACTTCGACTGGTTCGAGTACGAGCCGCTCGATCGCTGAAGCAGCGCCCACCCGGCCGACGACGAACCGCTCCGGGCGACGGAATCTGCTGCCTGGAACCGCGCCATCGATGGGACCCCGCCGCCGGGGTCGTAGAAGCGGCCGACGGGGTCAGGTGAGTGGTGGCGACGCGGGCAGGTGCTGGTCGGTGGCCCAGGAGGCGAGGATGCGCAGCCGTTCGTGGGTGGGGGAGCCGGGCGCGGCCGTCCAGACGGTCAGATTCTGGTCGGGGTCGGTGTTGGCGGTGAGGGTGTCCCAGTCCAGGACGAGTTCGCCGACGACCGGATGGTTGAGGGTCTTCGTGCCCACGGTGCGGGCAGCGACGTGGTGATCGCCCCACCATCGGGCGAACTGCTTGTCGCGCATGGACAGTTCACCGACCAGCTCGATCAGGCGGGGGTCCTCGGGGTACTTCGCGGCCTCCATGCGCAGCTGGGCCACGGAGATCTGCGCGGAGGTCTCCCAGTCGGCGTACAGGGTGCGCATGGCCGGGTCGGTGAACTGGATCCGGGGATAGTTGCGGTGCTTTTCCGGGAGGCGGGAGAAGTCGGTGACGAGGGCGGCGGCCAGCGCGTTCCAGGCGAGGATGTCCCCGCGTCGGCCCTGGACGACGGCCGGGGTGGCGGTGAGGTCGTCCAGGACCCGCTGCAATTGCGGCTGGACCTGCTGCCGGCCGCGCCGTCGGGTGCGGGTGGTGATCTTGCCGGCGAGCTGGAAGAGGTAGCCGCGTTCGTCGTCGTCCAGCTGGAGTACGCGGGCGAGGCCGTCCAGCACGGGTGCCGATGCCTGCATGCGGCCCTGTTCGAGGCGGGTGTAGTAGTCGGTGCTGATGCCGGTGAGCTGGGCGACCTCCTCGCGGCGCAGCCCGGCCACGCGGCGGGGCCTGTCGGTCTCGGGCAGCCCGACCGTGCGCGGGCTCAGCTCCGAGCGGCGCTTCTTGAGGAATTCTCCCAGCTCATTGAGGGGAACGTTGCTGGTCATGCTTCCCAGCATGACACCGGTCGCACCTGGGAAAGGGGGGAGAATTCCTCCCAGGATGTTCCCTTCCCGGGATGGATTTCTCCGCTTTTCGCGTCCGGCCTCGCGTGTGAGGCTCGATATCGAGCAGCCGATCACGACCGCCGGCTGCGGCATACCGACCCTCGTACCGAAGGAAGCAACCCATGCGCGGAGCAGTCATTCACGCCCCCGGCGACGTGCGCTTCGAGAACCTCGACGACCCGAAGATCCTCCGGCCGACCGACGCGGTCATCCGCACGGTCGCCACCTGTGTGTGCGGCTCGGACCTGTGGCCCTTCCGCGGCGCGGAACCCGTCGGTGACCCGCACCCGATGGGGCACGAGTACGTCGGCATCGTCGAGGAGGTGGGCAGCGAGGTCGCCGACGTCAAGCCGGGCCAGTTCGTGGTCGGCTCCTTCGCCACCTCGGACAACACCTGCGCGAACTGCCGCAACGGCTGGCAGTCCAACTGCCTGAACCGCGAGTTCATGAGCACCTGTCAGGCCGACTACGTCCGCATCCCCAACGCCCACGGAACCCTGGTCGCCACGGACGGGCACCCGGACGCCGAGCTGGTGCCCGGCCTGCTCGCGGTCTCCGACGTGATGGGCACCGGCTGGTATGCCGCCCTCGCCGCCGAAGTGAAGCCCGGTTCCACCGCCGTGGTCGTCGGCGACGGCGCGGTCGGCCTGTGCGGCGTCATCGCCGCCAAGGAGCTCGGCGCCGAGCGGATCATCGCCATGAGCCGGCACGACTCCCGGCGGAAGCTCGCCCTCGAATTCGGCGCCACCGACATCGTCGGTGAACGCGGTGAGGAGGGCGTCGCCCGCGTCAAGGACCTCACCGGCGGCATCGGCGCCGACTCGGTTCTGGAGTGCGTCGGCACCCCCGAGGCCATGCGGCAGGCCCTGCACTCCGCCCGGCCCGGCGGCAACGTCGGCTTCGTCGGCGTCCCGCACGACGTGGCCATCGACGGGCAGGAGCTGTTCTTCTCGCACGTGGGCCTGCGCGGCGGCCCCGCCCCCGTGCGCCGCTACCTGCCCGATCTGATCGACCGGGTCCTCTCCGGCCGGATCAACCCGGGCAAGGTCTTCGACCTCACCCTGCCCCTGGACCAGGTCGCCGAGGGCTACAGGGCGATGGACGAGCGCCGCGCCGTCAAGGCCCTCCTCAAGCCCTGACCGCACACACCCCACGGTCCGGGCCCGGGACCGCACCCACCCGGACGGTGAGTCGTCGTCGTCCTCCTCGTCCGCTCCGCGCGGTGACCATCGACGGCCACCGCGTCGCGGCCTGACCTGCCCGACCGTTCGCCCTTCACGCGGGTGCCCACCCGAGAAGGGGGGAGGAGATCCTCCCCTTTTCGTACGGTTCGCTCCATGGAACCGTGAAGGACGTGGCCGCGCCGTCCGCACCCCGCCGCGACGGCCCGGCCGCAGCCCTGATCCGCCGAATTCCACGCAAGGAGAGACCACACGTATGCCTTCCGCATCCGGGACCACCCCCGGCAGGCTTCCCTTCGTCGTCTGGGTGCTCGCCGCAGGCACGTTCCTGATGGGGACCACCGAGTTCGTCGTCGCCGGCCTGCTGCCGGAGCTGGCCGGTGACCTCGGAGTCAGCGTCTCCCACGCCGGCCTGCTGATCACCGCCTTCGCCGTCGGCATGATCATCGGCGCGCCGGTCATGGCCATGGCGACCCTGCGCCTGCCTCGGCGCCGGACGCTGATCCTGGCCCTGTCCGTGTTCTGTTTGGGACACCTCGTCGCAGCCCTCGGCACGTCCTTCACGGTCGTCGTCATCGCCCGCGTCGTCACGGCCCTGGCCACCGGAGCGTTCTGGTCCGTCGGCTTCGTCGTCGCCACCACCGCCGCGGGACCGCACAACGCCACCCGCGCGACGGGCGTCATGATCGGGGGCCTGACCCTGGCCAACGTCGTCGGCGTGCCGATCGGCTCCTTCGCCGGTCAGTTCACCGGCTGGCGCGGCCCCTTCTGGGCCCTGGCCGCGCTCGCCGGCCTCGCCGCCGTCTTCATCGGCCGCTTCATCCCGGCTCAGGGGCGGTGCGCCGAGGTGTCGATCCGGGCCGAGGCCCGGGCTCTGCGGCAGGGCCGGCTGTGGCTGGCGCTCGGCGCCGCGATGCTGATCATGGGTGGTGTCCTGGCGACGTACACGTATGTCACCCCGCTGCTGACCGACCGCGCGGGCATCGCGGAGGGCGCCGTACCGCTCGTCCTCATCGCCTTCGGCGTCGGCGCCCTGGGCGGTACCACCACCGGAGGCCGCCTGGGCGACCGACGTCCGATGGTCACCACCATCACGGCCGCCGCGGCCACCGCCCTGGTCCTGCTCCTGATGATCCCGCTGTCCGGCAACCCGCTGACGGCCACCGTCCTCGTCTTCCTCATGGGCCTGACCGGCTTCACGGTCAACCCCGTCGTCACCGCCCTCGCCATGCGCTTCGCGGGCGACGCTCCCACCCTCACCTCGGCGCTGACCACCTCCGCCTTCAACGCCGGCATCGCCGCCGGATCGGCGATCGCCGGTACGGCCCTGGACTCCTCCCTCGGCCTGACCGGCCCGCCCCTGGCGGGCACCGTCATCGCGGCCCTCACCCTCCTCCCGCTGATCGCCCTCGCCGTCAGCGGCAGGCCGCACAGGACGCGGATCGTCGCCCGGCGCACCGCCCCCACCCACGCGCGACGCGACGAACCCGTGCGGGTGCCGTCGCAGCACTGATCGCCGCCTCCTTCACCACCGCCCCTTTCCGGCGGCGGAGAGCTGCTCCGCCGCCGGAACCGGTACCGGAACCGCTCAGTCGGTCATGGCCTCGCGGACGAGGGCCGTGTCGACGAACTGTTCGAAGCGCACGATGAGCCCGCCGCGTACGACGAAGTGGTGGGCGACGCGGACATCGATCGGCTTGCCGGTGGCCTTGTTGGCGGCGGTGTAGCGGGCGAGGACGACGACGTTCTCGCCGTCGACGACATAGGTGTCGTCGTGGGCCGTCCATTCGTCCCAGTCCTGGCCGAGCTCGGCCATCACGTTGGCGGTGACGCCGTCCGGGGTGCGGTAGGTGCCGGCGAGGGGGAAGCCGGCCATTTCCGTCCACTCCACGTCGGGGGCGAGAGTGGCCCGAAGGGCCTCCAGATCGCCTGCCGCGGAGGCGAGGTACTGGCGGCGTACGACGTCGGCGGGGGCGGTGGAGGTCGCGAACTCGCTCATGTCAGCCCCACTTCATTTCGCCCTTGGCGACCTTCGCGCCGATCTGGGCGGCGATCAGCATGCCGTTGTCGGGGTAGCGCTTGACGAGGGCCTCGGTCAGCGCGGCGCCGTCGGCCGCCTTGCCGAGTTCTTCGTCGAAGGCGAGCAGGTAGTCGCGGGTGGCGGTGATGGCGGAGGCATCGGCCGGGGTGCCGGGCAGCCGGTGTCCGGGGACCACCAACTCCGGCTGCAGCGCGGCCATCTCGTCCAGCAGGGCGATCCACGCCGCGCGGTCGCCCGGGGTGGGGGTGTCGGCGACCCAGACGTGCTCCTGCTGGAAGAGCAGGACACCGCCGAAGAGGGCGCGGTGCTCGGCCTGCCACAGGTAGTGGCGGTCGGGCAGGCCGGCCGGGCCGCCCTTGAGCTCGAAGCGGTGGCCTTCCAGCGTGAGGTCGCCGGTCAACGCGGTGAGACCGACCAGGCGGGTGGGGAGGTTGGGGCCGAGGGCCTCCCACGCCTTGAGCTTGCCCTCGTACGAGTGCGTGATGTGCTCGATGACGATCGGGGTGGCGACGAAGGCCGCGTCGGGGAAGGCGTCGGCGAGGACTTCGGCGCCGAAGTAGAAGTCGGGGTCGGCGTGGCTGACGAAGACGGTGGTGAGCTTCTTGCCCGAGTCGAGGATCGCGGCGGCCAGGCGGTGGCCGTCGGCGCGGGTGAAGCCGGCGTCGACGAGCAGGGCCTCCTGTTCGCCGGTGACGAGGGTGGCGGTCTTGTTCTTGCTGCCGGCGGGGAAGTCGAGGTCGAGGACCGTGAAGGAGAGAGTGCTCATGCGGAACTCCTGGGTGGGTGGGGGTGAGGGCGGGAGTGGTCAGAGGACGCGGGCGGCCGCACTGGCCGCGAGCCGCTGGTCGATCTCGTCGGCGGTGGCGTGGCCGTGGGCCAGGGGAGTGACGGAGTCGCCGTCGACGGCCAGCAGGGTGGGGAAGCCGGTGACTGCGAGTTCGGCGGCGCGGCGGAAGTCGGCCTCGGCCGAGGCCCGCGCCTCGGGCGCTTCGAAGGCGGCGACCACGGCATCGGCGTCCAGTCCGGCCGCCTCCGCGACCGTGCGGTAGGTGTCCCCGTCGGACAGACCGTGTCCGTCGACGTAGAAGGCGTGCTGGAGAGCCGCGGCGAGTTCTGCCGCGCGGCCGGGGGCGGCCTGACGCAGGGCCGCGACGCCGCGGGCGGCGGCCTCGGAGTCCATCACGAATGAGCCGTCGGCGATCAACCGGTCGTACCCGTCGCCGAATCGGGCGCCGGTCAGCTCGGTTATCCGGGCGTTCGCGCCCTGGATGTAGCCGAACTCACGGGTCGGGACCCGTCGCGGTCCGGTGAACAGCCCGCCGGAGACCACCTCGACCGGCAACTCGGGGTGACGGGCAACGACCTCGCGCAGTGTTCCGGAGAACCCGTGCGACCAGCCGCAGTAGGCGTCGAAAACGTAGACGAGCTTCATGGGTGACCTCGACAGGCATGTGGCGCCCACCCGGTGCGGGCATTCACCTGACAAAACAGTAACTGACGTGTCAGATATTTCCCGGCGCTTGTGACGTGGGGCACATGGATGTGGCTGACGTCATTACATCAGCGTTGCCGCCCGTTCGCAGGTCAGGGCAGACGGGGCAACGCGTCCCGGGCTGTGTGGCTGATGATCCGGAGATCCTCGGCGAACCGCTTGCGATCCGCGGCGGGGAGGGGCTCCATGAGGTATCGCGTGATGTTCTCCACGTGGACGACAGACGCGCGGACGGCCGTCTCCTCGCCCAGCGGGGTCAGCCGCACCAGCTTCGCGCGCCGGTCGTCGGGGGATTCCGCGCGCGTCACGAGCCCCGCCGCCTCCATGCGGTCCACCAGCCGGGTGGCGCCGCCCGTGGTCAGGACCTGCTCCTGGGCGATGGCCCGCATCGAAAGCCCCGGCTCGCCCGCCCGCCCGAGGATCAGCAGCACCTCGAACACCAGATGGCTGATGCCGCACTCCTCTTCGAGCGCCCGGCCGAGGATGTACTCCAGCCGGTTGGCCGCCCCTTGCAGTCGGCCGAACGCCAGGACGAGCTCGTGGTCCGCGGCCTCCTTCGCCGTCCTGATCTCCGCTTCCTCGCCCACGGCCGCGCCACCCCTCTCGTCGTCCCGGTATCACCGTACCGATCATGCCCTGGCCGGTCGGCAGGACGGCAGGAACGGCCCACCCGGCGCCGTGTACGCCAGGTGGGCCATGGGAGCGCATTGCCCGGGAACGGGGGCAGGGGCAGGGACAGGGACAGGGACAGGGACAGGGACACCGCGGTCCTGGTGCCGACTGTCGATCCTGGTCACACCGGGGGTCAGGGGGTCACGCGCAGGACGAGTTTGCCGCGGGTGCGGCCCGTCTCGCCGCGGGCGTGCGCCTGGGCGGCCCGCTCCAGCGGGAAGACCTCCTCGACCTCCACCTTCACGTCACCGGCGTCGATGAGTCCGGCGATGCGGGCCAGGGCCGGCCCGTCGGGCTCGACCAGGAAGGCGCTGGAGCGCAGCCCCTGGGACCGGGCGGCGTCGAGCAGTTCGGGCGAGACGCCGGAGGGGACCGCGATGATCAGGCCGCCGGGGCGCAGCACGCCGAGCGAGCGGGTGCTGGTCCGGTCGTACGCGTCGCCGACCAGGTCGATGACGATGTCGATGTCCTTGACGGCGTCCTCGAAGCGGACGGCGGTGTAGTCGACGAGTTCGTCGGCGCCGAGTGCGGTGAGCCAGCCGTGATGGCGGCTACTGGCGGTGCCGATCACGTAGGCGCCCAGGTGCCTGGCGAACTGGACGGCGAAGTGTCCGACGCCGCCCGCGGCCGCGTGGATCAGTACGCGGCCGCCGGGGCGGAGGTGGGCGGTGTCCACCAGGGCCTGCCAGGCGGTGAGGGCCGCCAGGGGCACGGCGGCGGCCTGCTCGTGGGTGAGGCCGGCGGGCTTGCGGGCGAACTGGCGGGCGGGGGCGGTGACGTACTCGGCGTAGCCGCCGGCCGCGCGGGGGAACCAGGGCATCCCGTAGACCTCGTCGCCGGGCCGGAGCGTGGTGACCCCGAAGCCGGTCTCCTCCACCACGCCGGAGACGTCCCAGCCCAGGATGAACGGCGGCTCGCCCAGCACCCCGGCCATGCCCGCGCCGGACCGGGTCTTCCAGTCGACCGGGTTGATCCCGGCGGCGTGCACCCGCACCAGGACCTCGGTCGGCAGCGGCTGGGGGCGGGGCACCCGCTCCGTCCGGAGGACTTCGGGACCGCCGAAGGCGTGCTGCACCACGGCGCGCATCGAGGACGCTGACATGGGTGATCTCCCTAGAACAAAATGTGCCGAAAGACCTTTGTGCGGGCTTTCGTTGACCTGGTGCTGACGCTACCCCCGGGGTGGTGGTTACCATCAAGGACACCTGCTTCCCTTTGGGAAGTGTCCTGTTGGGGAGGGTTACGTGAGCACCGCCTGCACGACCGGCCAGCACGCGCACCACGATGTCTACGCCGCCCAGTGCCCCTGTCGGGCCATGCTGGACCTGCTGGCGAACAAGTGGTCCGCCCTGGCCATCGGAGCGCTGGAGGAGGGACCGCGGCGCTTCGGCGCCCTGCAGCGGTCCCTGCAGGGGGTCAGCTCCAAGGTGCTCACCCAGACCCTCCGGCGCCTTGAGGGCGCCGGCCTCGTCGACCGGACCGTCTACCCAGCCGTTCCCCTGCACGTCGAGTACGCCCTCACCGCGCTGGGCCGCAGCGCGGCCGTACCGCTGGGCCTCCTGCGCGGCTGGGTCGAGGAGCACATCGACGACGCCATGGCCGCCACGCTGTAGCCGCCGCCCGCCGCCCGCCGCCCGCCGCCCGCCGCCCGCCGGGCCGTCCGGCCGGCCGATGACGGACCGCGCGATGACCGGGTGGTGCTGCGGTTCCGGGTACGGCCGGTCACACGAGGGGCTCCAGCACCAGGTCGATCCGGGCGTGGGGGTAGGGGTTGCGCAGGCCGTACCGGGCCGCTCCGGCCGGGTCGTCGACGCGGCCGAAGTCCCGTACCAGGCTGCGCTTGACGGCGAACACGGCGTCGGAGTCCAGGTAGGGGCTGTCCTCGACGAAGATGTGGGTGGTGACGGGGAGGTGCCCTTCGGCGGTGGCGATGACGTGGATGTGCGCGGGCCGGTAGGGGTGACGGCGGGTGGCCAGCAGCAGTTCGCCGACCGGGCCGTCGGTGGGGATCGGGTAGTGGCAGGGCACGACCGTGGTGAAGTGGAAACGGCCCCGCTCGTCGGCGGTGAACAGGCCGCGTCCGTTGCCCGGCGGCTGGACGTCCGGGCGCTGCACGTCGTAGAAGCCGTCCTCGTCGGCCTGCCACACGTCGATCCGCGCGCCCGGCAGCGGGGTGCCGTCCACCGAGACGACCTGCCCGGTCACCAGGCAGGGTTCGGCCCTGCCGACCTCGTCGATGCTCGCGCCCAGCTCCCGCGGCGGCGACCCGGTCATGTGGAAGGGGCCGAGTACGGTCGCCTCGGTGGCGCCCGGGGACTTGCGGTGGTTGATGTTCTCCACCAGGGAGGACACCCCCAGCACGTCCGAGAGCAGCACGAACTCCTGGCGGGTGTCGTCGCACTTGCGTCCGGTGGCGGTGAGGAAGTCCACCGCCTTCTCCCACTCCTCCTGGGTCGGCTCCAACTCCCTGACGGCGGCGTGCAGATGTCCGACGATCACCGAGAGGCACTCGCGCAGCCGGGGATCGGGTGTGTCGTCGAAGCTGGCGATCGCGGCGGCGGTGACGGACGTCTCGTCGAGATCGTCCGGCAGGTCTGTCCCGGTCATGGCGGTTCCTCCTCGCGGGTGGGCATCGGCGGGGCCGCCGGTCCTGCGCGCCCCGCGGCGGATGCCCGGTGTCCTCGTCGACCGTCTCCAGCTCCGTGGTGTACCCGACGATGATCCTCGTCATCGCGTCGGAGTGCGAAGCGGATTGCCTGCTCAGGGGCGGAGCCCGCAGACTGGTGGCGGCACCGCCGAGAGGTCGCAGACGTGAGCCGGGGCCAACCGGAACTCCTGGTCACACCGCTGCGGGAGGCAGAGATGCGCGACGCGGACCCCGGGCTCTTCGGACCCGGCAGTGTGACCTGGCAGATGCACGGCGACCCCATGATGTGGATCGCCGGGGTACGGGCCCTGTACCTGCAGGCGCTGCACCCGAGGGCGGTGCGGGGCGTGTTCCAGAACAGTGACTTCCGCAAGGACGCCTGGGGGCGCCTGCTGCGCATCGCCGACTTCGTCGGCACCATCACCTACGGCACCACCGGCGAAGCCGAACGGGCCGGCGCCAGGATCCGTTCGATCCACCGCCGGCTCGCCGCCACCGACCCCGGGACCGGCGAGCGCTACCCGGTGGACGAGCCCGGCCTCCTGCTGTGGGTGCACTGCGCCGAGATCGACTCGTATCTGAGCGTCGCCCGGCGCTCCGGCCTGCCCCTGACCGACGCCCAGGCGGACGCGTACGTCGACGAGCAGCGCACCGCCGCCCGGCTGATCGGCCTCGACCCCGCCGACGTACCGGCCGACACCGCGAGGCTGGCGGCCTACTTCGAGAAGGTCCGCCCCGAGCTCGCCGGTACCGACGAGTCCTCCGAGGTGTTCGCCTTCCTCCAGGCGCTGCCGGTCCCGGCCCTGCTCCGCCCGGGGGCCGTGCTGTGGAGCCGGGTGGCCGGGCCGGCGTACGCGGCGCTGCCGCCGTTCGCCCACGAGCTGTACGGCCGCCCGGCCGTGCCCGAGGCCGTGGCGACCCGGCGGTTGCGGGCGACGGGCCGGGCGCTGCGCGCCGTACCGGCGTATCTGCGGTGGCAGCTGCCACCGAGGCACATCCCCAAGGCGGTGGGGCGGCTGGGGCCCGGTACGCATCCGTCGCTGTACCTGCTGCCCAAACGGGACCAATCCTCGCCATACTGAGGGAGGGGAAGAGTGCGCAACGACGGGGGCGGCGACGGGCGATGGTGGCTGGGACGACGGGGACGACACTGATTCAGGGCCGGTACCGGCTGGCGGAGCTGATCGGCCGGGGCGGCATGGGGGAGGTCTGGCGTGCGCTCGACGAGTCGCTGGGCCGCAAGGTCGCGGTCAAGTGCCTGAAGCCGGTGAGCGGTTCGGCGGACCCGGCGTTCGCCCGGGTGCTGCAGGAGCGCTTCCGGCGCGAGGCACGGGTCGCGGCCTCGCTCCAGCACCGCGGGGTGACGGTCGTCCATGACTTCGGCGACAGCGAGGGCGTCCTGTACATCGTCATGGAGCTGCTCGACGGCCGGAACCTGCTGCAGATCCTCCAGGACACCGGAGGCAGTCCGCTGCCGCTGCCGGACGTGATGGACATCGCCGAGCAGGTCACGGCGGCGCTGGCCTACACCCATGCCCAGGGCATCATCCACCGCGACCTCAAGCCGGCGAACATCATGCGGCTCTCCGACGGTTCGGTGAAGATCTGTGACTTCGGCATCGCCCGGCTCGGCCACGACATCGGCTTCACCTCACGGCTGACCGGCACCGGCATCGCCATGGGCACGCCGCACTACATGTCGCCCGAGCAGATCGGCGCCGACGAGGAGATCGACCACCGCAGCGACCTGTACTCGCTGGGCTGCGTGCTGTACGAGATCGCCACCGGCGCCCCGCCCTTCGACCTCGGTGACGCCTGGGCCGTGCTCGTCGGGCACCGCGACACCGCGCCCGAGCCGCCGGGCCGGCTCCGCGACGGGCTCCCGGAGGAGCTGGACCGGCTGATCCTCGACCTGCTGGCCAAGTCTCCCGACGAGCGCCCGCAGAACGCGGCCGACGTCGGCGGCCGCCTCAAGGCGATGCGGGCCGCGCCGTTGCCGCTGCCGGCGGTCCGGCCGCTGCGGGCCGTCGCACTGCCCTCCTGGGCGCGGACCGTGCGTTCCGGCGCCGCGCGGGCGCCGCGCACCCCGCCCCGGCTGCCCGAGCTCACCGGTGCCTGGTCGACCCGGGCCGGCGTTCCGGCCCCCGGGGAGACCGATCTGCTCGCCCACCGGCACGAGGCGGGGGTCAGCCTGGCCCGGCTCGGCCGCTGGCAGGAGGCGGAGGAGGTGCACCGCGAGGTGGCCGCCCAGCGTGAGCGGACGCTCGGCGCCGACCACGAGGACACCCTCGCCAGCCACTACGAACTCGCCTTCTGCCGCAGCCGGCTCGGGCGGGCCGAGGAGGCCCTGCGGACCTTCGAGTACGTGGCCGCCGCCCGGCACCGGCTCGCCGGACCCGACGACCCCGGCGCCCTGGCCGCCCAGCAGGAGGCCGCGTACGTCCTCGGCCGGCTCGGCCGCCACCTCGACGCCCACCAGGCGTACTCGGCCGTGCTGGCCGCCCGGGGGCGTTCCCTCGGCGCCGACCACCCCGACACGCTGGCCTGCCGCCACAACCTCGCGTTCAGCCTCGGCCGCCTGGGCCGGCTCGACGAGGCCTGCGCCATGGCCGCCGACGTGGCCGCGGCCCGGGCCCGGGTGCTGGGCCCCGCCCATGTGGACACCCTCGCCTCCCGCTGTGAGGCCGGGTACCTCCTGGGCCTCCTCGACCGATGGGCCGAGGCCCTCGACATCTACCGCGAGGTCGCCGCCGTACGCGCCGAGACGCTGGGGGAGGACCACCCCGACACGCTGGCCGCCCGCTACGAGACGGGCATCGCCCTCGGCCGGCTGGGCCGCAGCCCGGAGGCGTTCCGGCTCTACACCGGCCTGGTCGCCTCCCGTACGCGTACCAGCGGCGCCGCCGACCCCGAGACCCTGCGGGCCCGCCACGGCCTCGGCGTCAATCTGGGCCGTCTCGGCCGTTGGGAGGAGGCGCTGACCGAGGCCCGTGAAGTCGCCGCGCTGCGGGAGCGGGCGCTGGGGGCCGACCACGGCGACACGCTGGTCAGCAAGCGTGAGATCGCGGTGGCCCTCGGCTGGCTCGGCCGCTGGGCCCCCGCCCTGGCGGTCTACCGGGAGGTCGCCGACACGCGCGAGCGGGTGCTCGGGCCCGGCCACCCCGACGCCCTCGCCAGCCGCAACGACGAGGCCCACTGCCTGGAGCAGCTCGGCCGTACGGCGGAGGCGCTGGCCCTGTACCGCCGGGTGGCCGCGCACCGCCGGGCGGCCCCGGAGGGCTGAAATTATCTGACGCAGCGTCAGAAAAGGGCTTCCGCTCGCCGGTTCGCTGCGGCATCCTGCGGAGCATGGAGACGACGCTGAGCAAGAGGCTGGGCATCGAGCACGCCATCTTCGGCTTCACGCCGTTCCCCGCCGTCGCGGCCGCGATCAGCCGCGCCGGCGGCATGGGTGTGCTGGGCGCCGTGCGCTACACGGACGCGGGGGAACTGGCCCGGAGCCTGGACTGGCTGGAGGCCAACACCGACGGGAAGCCGTACGGCCTGGACGTGGTGATGCCCGCGAAGAAGGTCGAGGGCGTCACCGAGGCCGACGTCGAGGCCATGATCCCGCAGGCGCACCGGGAGTACGTACGGGACGTCCTCGCCAAGCACGGGGTGCCGGAACTGGGGCCGGACGACGTGTCGGGGTGGCGGATCACCGGCTGGATGGAACAGGTGGCCCGCTCCCAGCTGGACGTCGCGTTCCAGTACCCGATCAGGCTGCTGGCCAACGCCCTCGGCTCACCGCCCGCCGACATCGTCGGCCGCGCCCACGACCACGGAATCCTGGTGGCGGCGCTGGCGGGCAGTGCCCGGCACGCCCGGCATCACCAGGACGCCGGGATCGACATCGTCGTGGCCCAGGGCTACGAGGCCGGTGGCCACACCGGCGAGATCGCCGGCATGGTGCTGGTGCCGGAGGTCGTGAAGGCGGTGGATCCGCTGCCGGTGCTGGCCGCCGGAGGCATCGGCACCGGCGAGCAGGTCGCGGCCGGGCTCGCGCTGGGCGCCCAGGGCGTGTGGCTGGGGTCGGTGTGGCTGACCACGACCGAGGCCGAACTGCCGTCCCCGGCGCTGATCGCCAAACTGCTCGCGGCCGGCTCCGGGGACACCGTCCGTTCCCGGGCGCTGACCGGCAAACCGGCGCGCCAGCTGCGTACCGAGTGGACCGACGCCTGGGAGGACCCGGCCGGCCCCGGACCGCTGCCGATGCCCCTGCAGGGCCTGCTGGTGGCGGACGCCATCAGCCGCATCCAGCGGTACGAGGTCGAGCCGCTGCTCGGCACCCCGGTCGGCCAGATCGTCGGCCAGATGAACGAACGGCGCAGCGTACAGGCTGTGTTCGACGACCTCACCCGTGGCTTCGAGCGAGCCATGGACCGCCTCGACCGGATAGCGGGCCGCTCATGAGCACCGTCAACGGCAGCACTGGCAACAGCGGTACCGCCAACGGCAGCCCCGCCAACGGCTTCTGGGCGCAGGCCGCCGCCGACCCGGAGCGGGTCGTCCTGGTCGCCCCCGACGGCCAGGAGTGGACGGCGGCCCGTCTCCACGGCGCCGCCAACCGCCTGGTGCACGGGCTGCGCGCGGCCGGGCTGCGGCCCGGCGACGCCGTGGCGGTCGTGCTCCCCAACGGCGTCGAGTTCTTCACCGCCTATCTGGCCGCCTTCCAGGCCGGGTTCTTCCTGGTCCCGGTCAACCACCACCTCGTCGGGACCGAGATCGCCTGGATCGTCGCCGACTCCGGGGCCAAGGTGCTGATCGCCCACGAGCGGTACGCCGACCAGGCCCGGGCCGCCGCCGACGAGGCCGGGCTGCCGCCCGGGAACCGGTACGCGGTGGGCACGGTCGAGGGCTTCCGTGACTACGAGGAACTGTCGGCGGGCCACCCCGGCACGCCCCCGGCCGACCGCACCGGCGGCGGCATCATGAACTACACCTCGGGCACCACCGGCCGGCCGCGCGGCATCCGCCGCCCGCTGTCCGGCAAGCCCCCGGAGGAGACCCATCTCGGCGGATTCCTGGGGGTCTTCGGCATCAAACCGTTCGACGGCAACACCCATCTCGTCTGCTCGCCGCTGTACCACACCGCCGTCCTGCAGTTCGCGGCCGCCGCCCTGCACATCGGGCACCCGGTGGTCCTCATGGACAAGTGGACCCCCGAGGAGATGCTGCGGCTCATCGACCGGTACCGCTGCACCCACACCCACATGGTCCCGACCCAGTTCCATCGTCTGCTCGCCCTCCCCGAGGAGGTCAGGACGCGCTACGAGGTGTCGTCCATGCGGCACGCCATCCACGGGGCCGCGCCCTGCCCCGAGCACGTCAAGCGGGCCATGCTGGAGTGGTGGGGCCCGTGCGTGGAGGAGTACTACGCCGCGAGCGAGGGCGGCGGCACCTTCGCGCCCGCCGCCGACTGGCTCAAGAAGCCCGGGACCGTCGGCAGGGCCTGGCCGTTCAGCGAGATCGCCATCCACGACGACGACGGCAAGCGCCTCCCGCCGGGTGAACTCGGCACCGTCTACATCAATATGCGCACCGGCGGCTTCCGTTACCACAAGGACGAGGACAAGACCCGCAGCAGCCGCATCGGCGACTTCTTCACCGTCGGGGACCTCGGCTATCTCGACGAGGACGGCTATCTCTTCCTGCGCGACCGCAAGATCGACATGATCATCTCCGGCGGGGTCAACATCTATCCCGCCGAGATCGAGGCCGCGCTCCTGACCCACCCCGCCGTCGCCGACGCCGCCGCCTTCGGCATCCCCCACGACGACTGGGGCGAGCAGGTCAAGGCCGTCGTCGAAGCGGCCCCCGGGTACACCGCCGGCCCGGAACTGGCCGCCGGGATCCTCGCCCACTGCGAGCAGCGGCTGGCCGGCTACAAGCGCCCCCGGTCCGTCGACTTCATCGCCGAGATGCCCCGCGATCCCAACGGCAAGCTCTACAAACGCCGGCTGCGCGAGCCGTACTGGCAGGGCCACGACCGTCCGCTGTGAGCCGTCCAGGGTGAGCCTCCGCCGTCCAGGGTGAGCCTCCGCCGTCCGCCGTCCGCCGTCCGCCGTCCGCCGTCCGCCGTCCGCCGTGAGCGGACGGCGGCCCGGGCCCGCGAGCGCGCGGGTAGCGTCACCGGCGTGACGGACCTTCGTAACGTCGAGGCCAACGGGATCAGGCTCGCCTACCGCGTCCTGGGCCCGGCCGCCGCGCCGCCCCTCCTGCTGCTGCACGGGCTGGGGTCGGACGGCGCCGACTGGGGACAGACCGCGGCAGAGCTGTCCGCGGACCACCGGGTGTACGCGCCCGACGCGCGCGGGCACGGCGCCAGCGAGTGGCCGGGTACGTACTCGCCGGAGCTCATGCGCGACGACACCCTGGCCTTCCTGGACGCCCTCGGGCTCGACCGGGTGACCGTGATCGGCCACTCCATGGGCGGCGTCGTCGGCTACCTGCTGGCCGCCCACGCCCCCGGGCGGGTGTCCGCGCTCGTCCTGGAGGACGCGCCGCCCCCCGACCCGGCCGACCCGCCCCGCGACGTGCCACGGGGGCCGCAGCCGGGGGAGCCGTACGACTGGCGGGCCGTCGCCGACACCGCGCGCCGGCGCAACGCCCCGGACCCGGCGTGGTGGAAGCTGTTCCCGGCCGTGACCTGCCGCACCCTCGTCATCGGCGGCGGCCCCACGAGCCCCCTTCCGCAGGACCGCATCGCGCTGGCGGCCCGCCGCATGCCCGACGCCCGCATGATCACCATCGACGCCGGGCACGCCGTCCACGCCTGTCGCCCCGACGCGTTCCTCGCCGAGGTGCGGGCCTTCCTCCGACGCCGGCGCCAGGGGCCGGACGCGTCCTAACGGACCGGGAGCCCCGCCTTGCGCCAGGCCTGGAAGCCGCCCTCCAGGTCGGTGGCCCGGGGCAGCCCGACGTCCAGCAGCGCGGCCGCCGCCAGGCTGGAGGTGTACCCCTCCGAGCACGCCACGATCCACCGCACGTCGTGCCCGGTGGCCTCCGGGATCCGGGCGTCGCTCAGCGGGTCGAGCCGCCACTCCAGCACATTGCGCTCGATCACCAGCGCCTGCGCGAACTCGCCCTCCAGGGCCCGTTGCGCGGCCGGCCGGATGTCGACCAGCCTGGCCGTCCCGGCGGCCAGTTCGTCGGCGGCCTGCTCCGGCCCGACCCGCTCCAGCCGGGCGCGGGCGCGGGCCAGCAGCCGGTCGATCCCCGATGTCGTCATCGCGCGGCCTCCAGTACCGGCCCCGGTCCGGGCTCCGGCTCGTCGGTGAGTACGGTGCGGGTGCGGCGCAGCGAGCCGGTCCCGTCGACCGCGTAGTACGACATCGCGGTCAGCGGCGGCGAGTAGGCGTGCACGCTCACCGCCGGTTCACCGGCCGCGTTCACCACGTCGTGCACATAGCCGAGCGGGAACGCCCCGCCCCGGCCCGCCGCCAGCTCCCTGGTCGTGATGCGGCCGCCGCCCTGGCCGTCGTTGGCCCAGCGGTGCTCGGTCAGGGTGCCGCGTACGACGGTGAGCGCGCCGAGTGAGCCCGCGTGGTCGTGCAGTTCGGTGGAGGTGTCGCCGGGCCAGGTGATCAGCCAGACGTCCACGTAGGGATCATGGTGCAGCCGGGTGTACCAGCGCTGCGACGGGTCATGGACGGGCAGATGCGCCCCGCCCTGCACGGCGGCGGCGTAGCCGCGTACGAGCGCACGCAGCTGGGGAAGGACGAGCGGAGTGGGACCGCCCGCCCTGTCGGACGACAGGGCCATGGAAATCGCTCCAGAGCGGGAGGAGTCGGTCGGGGCGCAGATCAGCCCCGGCGACAGCTCTGGTCGAAATGATGCGCACGACGACCCGGCCACAGCGGCCCCAGGTTCCAGATGTTCGTGTGCATGGTCCTTATGAAAGCACACCGCGGGCCGCCGTCCGGGGTGATGTCCGGAATGTGGTCCGCCTGTCCCGGTCGGTGGACTCACCCGTCCGGGAGGCGGCCGCGGGCCGGCCTCGGCCCGGGCAACCCGGCCGGGGGAGGGGGCTGGACCTCGCCCGGCCGGAGCGGAAATGATCGCCGGATGCGCGTGATGACGTGGAATCCGTGGTGGCGGTTCGGCCCGTGGGAGCAGCGCGCGGGCGCCATCCTCGACGTGCTGCGCCGGGAGCGGCCCGACGTCGTCGGGTTGCAGGAGGTGTGGGCGCGGGGCGGGGAGAACCTGGCCGGGTGGCTCGCCGGCGAGCTCGGCATGTACTGGACCTGGGCCGCCTCGCCCGAGCCGGGGCGCTTCCGGCAGCGGCTCGGCGACCCCACGTCCGACGTGGGCAACGCGGTGCTCAGCCGCCGGCCCGTCGCCGGGCACGAGGCGCTGCGGCTTCCCGTCGGCGGCGGCCAGGACGACGGGCGGCCGGCGCTGTACGCCCTGCTGGACGCGCCCGGACACCCGGTGCCGTTCCTCACCGCACACCTGAACTCCCGGCCGCGGGAATCCGCGGCGCGGTGCCTCCAGGTCGCGGCGATCGCCCGCTTCGTGGCGGACCGGCGGACGGCGTCGCCGTACCCGCCGGTGGTCACCGGGGACTTCAACGCCGAACCCGACTCCGACGAGCTGCGGCTGTTCGGCGGCCCGCCCCCGGCCACCGCCCCGGGGACCGGGGACGGGCGGCTCGTCGACGTGTGGCGGCACGCCGACCCGGCGGCGTCCTACGTGACCTGGGACACGGCCAGCCCCTACGAGTCGCAGACCTTCGGGCAGGGCCGCCGGATCGACTACATCCACGTCGGCCGGCCGGGCCCCGGCGGCATCGGGAGCGTCCGCGCCGCCCGCCGGGCCGGGGACGCTCCGGTCGGCGGTGTCTGGCCGTCCGACCACACCGCGGTGATCGCGGAGCTCGCCTCATGACGTACGTGCTCGAAGCGCTCCTCGCGCGGGCCGCGCTGCTGGAGACCCTCGCCCTGGACCTGCCCGGCGCCCATGTCGAGCCCCTCGGCCAGGGCCTGGCCCTGATCCCGATGACCGGGCCGCTCGCCCACTCCCTGAGCACCCCCGGGCTCCCGGGCTCCCCGGTCTCGGCGGGCTCCCCGGGCTCGGCGGGTGACGGCGGCGACGAACGGCCGCTCGGCTTCTGGCGGCTGCCCGGCGGTTTCGACCGGGTCCTCGCCGACCGCTCCCAGGACGGCCCGATCGCCTACGCCGAGGCCGAGTACTTCGGCGGCACCGGCGAGCAGCGCGCCGCGGTCTGGGACGCCGGCGCCCTCGTGCTCGGCCCGCTGCACCTGCCCGAGTACGAGCCCTTCCCGGCCGAGGGCAGCCCCCTCTCGCAGGCCCTGCGGCGCCTGGGCGCGACGGCGGGCGAGGACTTCGACGAGTTCCGGGCGGTCGGGCTGCGACGGCACCGCCACACGCAGGAGTGGGCCGGACAGCCCTGAGCCACCGCCCCGGGGCGGTGGCCCCGGTCCGGCCCGTTCCGCGACACGGTCTAGGCGATCAGTGAGGTCTTGGGCCGCACCACGCAGAACTCGTTGCCCTCCGGGTCGGCGAGCACGGTCCATGACTCGGTGCCGCGCTGGCCGATGTCCACCCGGCGGGCGCCGAGCGCGAGGAGGCGCTCGATCTCGGCCTCCCGGTCCCGCGGACCGCAGGTCAGGTCGAGGTGGAGGCGGTTCTTGACGGTTTTGCCGGCCGCGGCGGGCATGAAGCAGAGTCCCACCGGCGCGTTCTCGTCCGGGCCGACCACCACTTCGCGCTCCCGCTCGGACAGGACGCGCCAGTCCAGCGCCCGGGCCCAGAACCGGGCCAGGGCCGGCAGGTCGTGCGCGTCGATGACGATGTGATGCAGCGAGAGAGGCATCCGAGCACTATCCCAGGGTCTTGAGGATCTCGGCCGAGGTGCGCACCGAGCCGAAGCGGGGCAGGTCGTAGGTGATCGCGGCGGTGTGCTCCTCGGCGGTGAGGGCGCTCATCGCGTCCTCGGCGAAGAGGATTCCGTAGCCGTGGTCGGAGGCGGCCCGGGCGGTCGACTCGACGCCCATGTTGGTGGCGATACCGGCCAGGACCAGGGTGTCGATGCCGCGTTCCTGGAGCCGTTCGTGCAGCTCGGTGCGGTGGAAGGCGCCGACGGTGCGCTTGACGACGACGAGGTCGCTCTCCTCGGCCAGGCCCTCGACGAGGCCGCTGCCGGGCGGCTGTTCGTCCAGGCCCGGACGTTCGACCCGTACGGCCACGACGGTCGCCCCGGCCTCCCGGAAGGCCGAGGCGAGCTGTCTGGCCGCCGTGACGACCTCCGGGCCCGGCCGGGGCGCGAGCGGGAGGCCGACGATGCGGTCCATGAGGTCGATGAGTACGAGTGCGGTGCGCTGTGCGGTTGACTCGATCATGGGCGCACCCTACTGCCCCTCCCCCCGCGCGCCCTCCGTGGCGACCTCGCGGGCCCAGCGGTAGTCGGCCTTGCCGCTGGGGGAGCGCTGGATGCTGGGGGCGACGACCAGGCTGCGGGGGATCTTGTAGCCGGCGAGGCGGGCCCGGCAGTGGGTCTGGATCTGGTCGAGGGTGGGCTCCGGCGCCCCCTGGCGGAGCTGGAGGACGGCGGAGACATGGTTGCCCCACCGGGCGTCGGGCACGCCGGCCACGAGGGCGTCGTAGACGTCGGGGTGGGCCTTGAGAGCCTCCTCGACCTCCTCCGGGTAGACCTTCTCGCCGCCGGTGTTGATGCACTGGGAGCCGCGTCCGAGCACGGTGACGACCCCGTCCTCCCCGACGGTGGCCATGTCGCCCAGCAGCACCCAGCGTTCGCCGTCGCGTTCGAAGAAGGTCTCGGCGGTCTTGGCCGGGTCGTTGTAGTAGCCGAGCGGCACATGCCCGCGCAGTGCGAGCCGGCCGGGTTCGCCGCCTGTCACCGGGGCGAGGGTGGCCGGGTCGACCACCGCCATACGGGGGCCGACGCGCAGCCGGAAGCCCCTGCCGGGGCCCGAGTCGGGGGTCGCGGTGCCGTTGAAACCGGACTCGGACGAGCCGAAGTTGTTGAGGATCATCACGCCCGGCACCAGTTCCTGGAACTGGGCCCGTACGGTCTCCGACATGATCGCGCCGGAGCTGGAGACGCTGAACAGCGACGAGCAGTCGCTGCCCTTGAGCGGCCCGGCCAGCGCGTCGGCCAGCGGCCGCAGCATCGCGTCACCGACCAGCGAGATGCTGGTGACCCGCTCGCGCTCGATGGTGCGCACCACCTCCTCCGGCACGTACTTGCGGTGGATGACCACCTTCTGGCCGAAGTTGAAGGCGATGAAGGCCGTCAGGGTGGACGTGCCGTGCATCAGGGGCGCGGTGGGGAAGAAGACCAGTCCCTCGCCGCCCGCCGCGACCCGCTCGGCCAGTTCGCCGGGCCGCCGGACCGGCTCGCCGGTGGGCGCCCCGCCGCCCATGCCGGAGAAGAACAGGTCCTCGTGCCGCCACATGACGCCCTTGGGCATGCCGGTGGTGCCGCCGGTGTAGATGATGAACTGGTCGTCGGCCGAGCGCGGTCCGAAGCCGCGTTCCGGTGAGCCGGACGCCTCGGCCTCGGCGAACGGGACGGACGCGACGGCGGGTTCGGGGGCGTTCGCGGGCGCCGTCCCGACCCTGAGCAGGTGCCGCAGCGCGGGCGCGTGCGGCAGCGCGGCGGCGACCCGGCCGGTGAACTCGGCGTCGTGGACCAGGGCGACCAGGTCGGCGTCGCGGAAGAGGTAGGCCAGTTCGTCCTCGACGTAGCGGTAGTTGACGTTGACCGGGACGGCGCGGATCTTCAGGCAGGCCAGCGCGGTCTGCAGGTACTCCACGCAGTTGTAGAGGTACAGCCCCACGTGCTCGCCGGGGCCGATGCCGCTGTCGGCGAGGTGGTGGGCCAGCCGGTTGGCGGCGGTGTCCAGTTCCGCGTAGGTGAGGCGGCGTTCGGCGCCGGTGCCCGGATGGTCGGCGTGGACCAGCGCCTCCCGGTCCGCAACGGTGTCGGCCACCGACTCGAAGAGGTCGGCAAGGTTGTACTCCACGGCTCCTCCATCAGGCTCGGCGCCCGTCATTAGAGCGCTCGGTGCGTGGGCTGGGAAGGGGGTTCGCAGGATGAATCTGACTGGTAGTCAGAAAAGTATTGAACTTGACCTGCGCCTACTGCAACCTGTTCTAGGTCTGCGACGGGAGGACGACTGCCATGGGTGGCACCGAACACCTCACGGTGGAGCGCGTCGGCGCGACACTCGTGCTGACCCTCAACCGGCCCGAGGCCAGGAACGCGCTGTCCCTGCCGATGCTCGTGGGACTCCACGACGGCTGGCTGGAGGCCGACGAGGACGACACCGTCCGCTCCGTCGTCCTCACCGGCGCCGGCGGCTGCTTCTGCTCCGGCATGGACCTGAAGTCCCTGGCCGACAAGGGAGGACTGGCCGGACAGCACTACCGCGACCGGCTCACCGCCGACCCCGATCTGCACTGGAAGGCCATGCTCCGCCACTACCGGCCGCGCAAGCCGGTCATCGCCGCCGTCGAGGGCGCCTGCGTCGCCGGCGGTACGGAGATCCTCCAGGGCACCGACATCCGGGTCGCCGGCCAGAGCGCGGTCTTCGGGCTGTACGAGGTCCGGCGCGGGCTCTTCCCGATCGGCGGCTCCACCGTGCGGCTGGCCCGGCAGATCCCGCGTACCCACGCCCTGGAGATGCTCCTCACCGGGCGGCCGTACACCGCCGAAGAGGCGGCCGCCATCGGTCTGATCGGCCACGTCGTCCCCGACGGCACCGCCCTGGACAAGGCCCTGGAGACCGCCGAACTGATCAACGCCAATGGACCGCTGGCCGTCGAGGCGGTGAAGGCCTCCGTCTACGAGACCGCCGAACTCGCCGAGACGGAGGGACTCAGGCGCGAACTGGAGACCGGCTGGCCGGTCTTCGGCACCGCCGACGCCAAGGAGGGCGCCCGTGCCTTCGCGGAACGGCGCCCGCCGGTGTTCCGCCGTGAGTGACGCCGCGCCGCACCCCGGCCACCGACCGTTACGAACAGGAGGGCCAGGCCCATGACACCGCACCCCGCGCCCGCGCAGACGCTGCGCGCCCCGCTGGTCGTCGAGTTCCCCTTCACCCGCTCCCTCGGGCCCGTCCAGAGCGCCTTCCTCACCGGCCTGCGCGAGCGCACCGTCCTCGGCGTGCGCACGTCCGACCACAAGGTCCTGGTGCCGCCGGTGGAGTACGACCCGGTCACCGCGGAGGAGTTGCGCGAACTGGTCGAGGTCGCCGCCACCGGCACCGTCACCACCTGGGCGTGGAATCCGGACCCGCGCCCGAACCAGCCGCTGCGCACGCCGTTCGCCTGGGTGCTGGTCCGGCTGGACGGCGCGGACACCGCCCTGCTGCACGCGCTCGACGCCCCGGACGGCCCGGACACGGTACGCACCGGGATGCGGGTCCGGATCCGCTGGGCGCCGGAACGTGTCGGCGCCATCACCGACATCGCCTGCTTCGAGCCCCACGAGGGCGAGGAGCGAACGGGCCCGCCGGCCCCGCACAGCGGTGAGTTCGCCGACCCGGTCACCGGCATCGTCGCCGCCGCCCGCCTCGACTACACCTACAGCCCGGGCCGCGCCCAGTCCCGCTACCTCCACGCCCTCGAAGCCGAGCGCCGGACCATGGGCGAGCGCTGCCCCTCCTGCCGCAAGGTGTACGTGCCGCCGCGCGGCGCCTGCCCGACCTGCGGAGTGGCCACCGACGAGCAGGTGGAGGTGGGCCCGCGGGGCACCGTCACCACCTACTGCATCGTCAACATCAAGGCCAGGAACCTCGACATCGAGGTGCCCTACGTCTACGCGCACATCGCGCTCGACGGCGCCGACCTGGCCCTGCACGGCCGCATCGCCGGAATCCCGTACGACCGGGTCCGGATGGGCCTGCGGGTGGAGCCGGTGTGGACCGGCGACGGCCGCTACCCCGACCACTACCGCCCGACCGGCGAACCGGACGCCGACTACGACGCGTACAAGGAGCTGCTGTGAGGTCCGTGACCCGGGACGTGGCGATCGTGGCCTTCGCCCAGACGCACCACGTCCGCGACAGCTCCGAGGCGTCCGAGGTCGAACTGCTGATGCCGGTGCTGCACGAGGTGCTCGACGCCACCGGACTCAAGGCCGGCGAGATCGGCTTCACCTGCTCCGGCTCGTCCGACTACCTCGCGGGCCGGGCCTTCTCCTTCACCATGGCGCTCGACGGGGTCGGGGCCTGGCCGCCGATCTCCGAGTCGCATGTGGAGATGGACGGGGCGTGGGCGCTGTACGAGGCCTGGGTGAAGATCCTCACCGGCGAGGCCGACACCGCGCTGGTCTACGCCTTCGGCAGATCCTCGCCCGGCCAGGTGCGCGACGTGCTGACCCGCCAGCTGGACCCGTACTACCTCGCCCCGCTGTGGCCCGACTCGGTGGCCCTGGCCGCGCTCCAGGCCCAGGCACTGATCGACGCGGGCGCGACCGACGAACGGGCACTGGCCGCGGTCGCGGTGCGCAGCCGCACGGCGGCGGCCGGCAACCCGTACGCGCAGCTCACCGGCCCCACCGCGGCCGGGGAGTACGTGGTGCGCCCGCTGCGCCGCGCCGACTGCCCACCGGTCGGGGACGGCGCCGCCGCGGTCATCCTGGCCGCCGGCGACACCGCGCGGCGGCTGTGCGCGCGGCCGGCGTGGATCCGCGGCATGGACCACCGCATCGAGGCGCACGGCCTCGGCGTCCGCGACCTCACCGACTCCCCGTCCACCCGGCTGGCCGCGGAGCGTGCCGGGGCCTTCGCGGCGCCCGTCGACACGGCGGAACTGCACGCCCCCTTCAGCTCCCAGGAGATCGTCCTGCGCAGGGCCCTGCGGCTGACCGACGACGTGGACGTCAATCCGTCGGGGGGACCGCTGGCCGCCAACCCGGTCATGGCCGCCGGTCTGATCCGGCTGGGGGAGGCCGCCGCCCGCGTCCACCGCGGGGAGTCCGACCGCGCGCTGGCCCACGCCACCTCGGGGCCGTGCCTGCAGCAGAACCTGGTCGCCGTCCTGGAAGGGGAAGCCCAGTGAAGGGAAGCCCAGTGAAGGGAAGCCCAGTGAAGGAGCCCGTCGCCGTCATCGGCATCGGCCAGACCAAGCACACCTCGGCACGCCACGACGTCTCCATCGCCGGACTGGTCCGGGAGGCGGCCGTCCGCGCCCTCGACGACGCGGGCCTGGGCTGGGCGGACGTCGACGCCGTCGTCATCGGCAAGGCGCCGGACTTCTTCGAGGGTGTGATGATGCCCGAGCTGTACCTCGCCGACGCCCTCGGCGCGGTCGGCAAGCCGATGCTGCGCGTGCACACCGCCGGTTCCGTCGGCGGTTCGACGGCCCTGGTCGCCGCCAACCTCGTCGCCGCCCGGGTCCACGGCACCGTACTGACCCTGGCCTTCGAGAAGCAGTCCGAGTCCAACGCCATGTGGGGGCTGTCCCTGCCCGTCCCCTTCCAGCAGCCGCTGCTGGCCGGCGCCGGCGGCTTCTTCGCACCCCACGTACGGGCCTACATGCGGCGCACGGGCGCGCCGGACGGCATCGGCTCGCTCGTCGCGTTCAAGGACCGGCGCAACGCCCTCAAGAACCCGTACGCCCACCTCCACGAGCCGGACATCACCCTGGAGAAGGTCCGGTCCTCGCCGATGCTCTGGGACCCGATCCGCTACTCCGAGACCTGCCCGTCCTCCGACGGCGCCTGCGCGATGGTCCTCACCGACGAGGCCGGTGCGCGCCGAGCCCCCCGGCCGCCCGCGTGGGTGCTCGGCGGCGCCATGCGCAGCGAGCCGACGCTCTTCGCGGGCAAGGACTTCGTCAGCCCGCGCGCGGGCCGGGACTGCGCGGCCGACGTCTACCGGCAGGCCGGCATCGCCGACCCGCGCCGCGACATCGACGTCGTCGAGATGTATGTGCCCTTCTCCTGGTACGAGCCCATGTGGCTGGAGAACCTCGGCTTCGCGGCCGAGGGGGAGGGCTGGAAACTCACCGAGTCCGGCGTCACCGAACTCGACGGCGACCTGCCCGTCAACCCCTCCGGCGGCGTGCTGTCCACCAACCCCATCGGCGCCTCCGGCATGCTCCGCTTCGCCGAGGCCGCCCTCCAGGTCCGCGGCATGGCCGGTGACCACCAGGTTCCCGGCGCCCGCCGCGCCCTGGGCCACGCCTACGGCGGCGGCGCGCAGTTCTTCTCGATGTGGGTGGTTGGATCCGACCACCCGCGTGGGCAGGCTCTCCCGTGACCTGTCCGGCTCCGAGCGGGCTGTATACGCTGGGGCGGACGACGACGTCGGGAGGAGCGGACGTGTCCGAGAGCACGATCGGGAAGCCGGAACTGGACCTCACCAACGCGCAGTGGCAGTCCAGCAGCCAGGGGACGGGAGACGTCCAGGTCGCCTTCGTCGAGGGGTACACGGCCATGCGCAACCGCCGTCAGCCGGAGGATCCCGCCCTCATCTTCACCCCCGCCGAATGGCACGCCTTCGTACTGGGCGCCCGGCACGGCGAGTTCGACCTGACCTGACCTGACCTGACCTGAGCTGATTCCGTTCGGGCTCCGGCGGGTCACGGCCAGGGCCGCAGCAGGGGGCGCCCCGAGTCCGGGAAGTCCAGGGCCCCACGGGGTTCGCGGCCCGCCAGCCAGGCGGCCAGATCGGTCAACGCCCCACGTACGCGGACCGGTTCACCGGTGCCGTGGACCCAGCGTCCGGTTCCGCCGGACCCGTCCGGCCCGCCGGGCCGGTCGGTGGCGACCAGCTCCAGCGCGACTCCCTCCGGGGCGCGCCGCCCGAGGTGGTCCAGTACATGGGCGCAGAACTCCCGGGACCAGCCGGACGGTCCGGAGCCCAGCTCCGCGTCGGCGGTGTGGATCTCCAACTCCCGCCACCAGGAGAGCAGTACGGTGACGAGGTCGCCGTCCCGGTAGCGCACCGGCCGCCGCCAGTCCTTCGGGCCGACCGCCGACCAGACCCGGTGCGCCTCGGTCAGGGCCGCGTCCACCGCCTGCCGCAGTTCCAGCCGACCGGGCGGCGCCCGCCTCGATGCCGGCGTCGCGGGCCGGGCGCCCGCCGTCGTACACCTCGACCAGCTCGTCCCGGAGCGCGAAGCGCGCCTGACGGGACAGGGCCAGAGCGACGCCCTCGATGTGGGACAGCACATGGGCGCGGCTCCAGCCGGGCAGGGCGCTCGGCCCGTGCGCCTGCTCGTCGGTCAGGTCCGTGATCAGCCCGCGCAGCCGGTCATGGCCCGCGAGGACCACGGGACGCAGAACCTCCGGATCGATGGTCACAACGGCTCCTTCGCCGGCGCGGGCGCCGCAGGCCCGTGAGCGGCCCCACGCGCCGTTCGCTCGAGAGTAGTTGTAATGGCTGAGCGCGACGATAGCATTAGCCCATGTCCGGAGAACGTGATCTGACGAAGCTGCTCACCGCCATGGAGCCCCGGCTCGACCCCGGGCGTTACGTGTTCACCACCCTCCCGCCCGGCCGGGGCGTCCCCTACGGCGTCACGCCCGTGGTGACCGTCAACGAGGAGGAGGGCCTCACCCTGGTGCTCCGGCAGGAGGAGGCCGACCGGGCCGGCCTCGGCTACGACTACGTGGCGGGCTGGATCACCCTGCGCGTCCACTCGGCACTGGACGCCGTAGGGCTGACCGCCGCCTTCGCCACCGCACTCGCCGACGCCGGGCTGAGCTGCAACGTCGTGGCGGGGTTCCACCACGACCACCTCTTCGTGCCGCACGAACAGGCCACGCGGGCCCTGGGGTTGCTCACGGCCCTCGCCGGCCGTGGGAGATGACACGCGCCGAACACCCGCGGGCATCGCCCGCGTAACGGCTCACGGACCGTGCCGCCAGGCGTACGCTGAGGTGCGATCGGAGCAGGGGGTGCACGATGCCGCAGCACACAGTGACACCGGGGCGGCCACGACGGCTGTTCGAACGCGAGGCGGAACTGATCGCCGTGGAAGAGGCGTTGAGCGCCCTCACCGGCATCGGGGCGGCCGACGACCAGGGCGGGGCGCGGCCGCGCGGCGGCCTGCTGGCGTTCGCCGGACCCGCCGGGCTGGGCAAGACCACCCTGCTGGCGGAGACCCGGCGCCGGGCCGCCGCCAAGGGCTGCACCGTGCTGTCAGCACGCGGCGGCGAGCAGGAACAGCGGGTCGCCTTCCACGTCGCCCGGCAGCTGCTGCAACCCCGGCTCGCGGGCAGCGGCGACAGCGCGCTGCGCGCCACGCTGGGCAGCTGGTACGGGATCGTGGGACCCGCCCTCGGCCTGTGCGTGCCCGAGACCGGCGCACCGCCGGACCCGCAGGGCATCGGGGACGGCCTGGACTGGGTCCTCACCCACATCGCGGTGCAACGGGCCCCCCTCGTCCTGGTCCTGGACGACGCCCACTGGGCCGACCCGGAGTCCCTGACCTGGCTGTCGGCCTTCGCGCCGCGCGCCGAGGACCTGGCGATGCTGATCGTGGTGGCCTACCGGCCCGACGAACTGCCGCGCACCGCCGAGTCGTTCCGCGGCCTGCCGGGCCGCGCCGGCACCCGGCCGATCGGGCTCGAACCGCTCAGCGCGCGGGCCATCGGCCAGTTGGTGCGCGGCTCGGTCGGCGACCACGCCGACGACGCCTTCTGCCGCGAGTGCTGGGCCGTCACCGCCGGCAACCCCTTCGAGGCCGTCGAACTCACCGCCAAGGTCCAGGACCGCGGCCTGCGCCCCGACGAGTCCAGCGCCCACCTCCTGCGCGACCTGGCCGCCGCCGTCAAGGGCCGGGGCCTGGTCACCCGTCTGGAACGGCTCGGGCCGTCCACCGTCCGCTTCGCCTGGGCCGCCGCCGTGCTCGGCACCTCCATCCCGCCCGCCCTCGCCGCCGGCGTCGCGGGCCTGGGCGGCGAGGCCGCTGCGGACGCCGTCGACCGGCTGCGCCGGGTCCGTATCCTCACCGGCGGCGAGACCCTGGAGTTCGTGCACCCGCTCATCGCCACCGCCGTCTACCGCTCCATCCCGGACGCCGTCCGGGTCGCCCTGCACGGTCAGGCCGCCTGGTCCGTCGTGGACGCCGGCCTCGGCCCCTCGGCCGCCGCCCGCCATCTGCTGGAGACCCACCCCGAGGGCGACCCCTGGGTGGTACAGCAACTGCGCCAGGCCGCCCGCGAGACGCTGCGGGCCGGCGCCCCCGACGCCGCCCGCCGCTACCTGGCACGCGCCCTGCGCGAGCCGCCGTCCGCCGAGGGCCGCGCCGCCGTGCTGTACGAACTGGGCTGCTCGTCACTGCTCACCGAGCCCGCCACCACCGTCAACCACCTGCGCGCGGCGCTGGAGGAGCCGATCGCCGACCCCGAACTGCGCGAGGGCATCGTCTACCGGCTCTCCCAGGCGCTCGCCCACAGCGACCGGCTCGGTGAGGCCGCCGACACCGTCGGCCGGGCGGCCCGCACCGCCACCGGCGCCAAAGCCCGCCTGCGCATGCAGGAAGAGCAGTTCATGTGGGACGCCTTCCGCTCCGACGAACCCGACTCGCCCGCCCGCTCCCGCCGGCTGGCCCGGCTCGCCGACCGCCTCACCGGCCGCGACACCACCGAGCGCTACATCATCGGCCTGCGCACCTGGGACGCCACCCTGCGCGGCGAGCCCGCCGACGTCGTCATCCACCACGCCGACCGCGCCCTGCGCGGCGGCCTGCGCTGGGCCGACGAGAACTGGGGCTTCGAGGTCCCCGTCCTGGTCGCCATGAGCTTCATGTACGCCGACCGGCCCGGCCGCGCCGAGGAACTGTTCGCCACCGGCATCGCCGACTTCGAACGCCAGGGCTGGCGCGGCGCCCACCTCGCCTTCGGCTACGCCCTGCTGGGCTACGTCCGCTACCGGAGAGGCCGCCTCGGCGAGGCCGAGGACTTCGCCCGTGACGGGCTCCGGCTCGCCGAGCGGGTCGGCCGGGGCACGCCCGTCCAGTGGTACAGCGTCGCCATCCTCGTCGAGGTGCTCCTCGCCCGGGGCCGCACCCGCGAGGCCGCCGCCCTCGCCGAGGAGTACGACTTCGGCGCGCCCTTCCCGGCCGCCGTGGTCTTCCCCGACGCCCAGGCCGTCCACGGCGAGCTGCTGCTCGCCCGCGGCCTCACCACCGAGGCGGCCGCGGAACTGGCCGCCGTCGGCCGCCGCCTCGACCCGCGCGGCATGCGCAACCCCGCCTGGTGCCCGTGGCTGCTCCACCTCGCGCTCGCCCAGTCCCACGACGCGCCGGAGCAGGCCCGCGCCACGGCCGCCGAAGCGGTCCAACGCGCCCGGCAGTTCGGCACCGCCTCGGCGATCGGAGCCGCGCTGCGCACCGCGGCCGAGGTGGCCGCGCCGAGCGAGCGCCCCAAGCTCCTGGAGGAGGCCGTCGCCTGCCTGGAGCGCTCTCCGTCCGCCTACGAACTGGCCCGCGCCCTGGTCGACCACGGGGCCACGCTGCGCCGCACCGGCACCCTCCACGACGCCGCCGAACAGCTCTACCGAGGCCTGGAGGGCGCCCTGCTGTGCGGCGCCGACGGCCTGGCCGAGCGCGCCCGCGACGAACTCGCCGCCGCCGGGCTGCGCCCACGCCGGCTGCGTACCACCGAAACCGACGCCCTCACCGCCCAGGAACGCACCGTCGCCGCCCGCACCGCCGGGGGCGCCGCGCCCGCCGACCTCGCCCGTGATCTGGGCATCGACGAGCGCGCCGTGGCCCGGCTGCTGTCCGCCGTGTACCGAAAGGTGGGCACCGACCGGGCGGGGCTGTCCCAGGCGCTCGGCGAGGGGTTCACCGAGCGGTCCTGACGTGGCCACCCGGGGTCACACAGTGGCGTGGGCCACGTACGATGGCCCCATGTCGTTCCTCCGCCGCCGCAGCGCCGCCATCCCCACCGGACCGGACTTCGACGTCCTGGCCATGGACCCGGGGGACTGGCCGGGCAACCTCGGCGCGGGTCTGCTCCCCGGTGCGGACGGCAGCTGCCAGGGCATCTTCCTGCGCTACGACCTCTTCGGCGGCCGCGGCCCGGCCATGCTGATCGGCAACCTCCCCGCGGGCTCCCCGGCGCGCGAGCTGGAGGACGGCCAGGTGCCCTTCGAAGTGGCCCAGCTGCTGGTCGCCCTCGGCAACGAGGAGCCCGTCACGGTCCTGGACACCGAGGACACCCCGGTGATGCAGGGCGACAACCTGCTGATCGTGCGCCGGGTCAAGCTCTCCGAGGGCCGCATCGCCTGTTCGCAGTTCGACCGCAGCGACGGCGTCCAGGTCACCATCGCCACCTGGGACCGGCCGATCACCGACGACCTGTACCAGCTGCTCAAGCCGCTGCCCGCGGAGATGTTCCAGCAGTCCTGAGCGACGCACGCGACGCACGCGACGCACGCGGCGCACGCGCGGCCGGCGGGCCACCGGTGACGGCGGTACCGGGTACCGGGTACCCGGTACCCGGCCTCAGCAGTCCGCCGAGCTGACCACGGTCACGTCGTCCGCCTTCACATAGCCGACCCGGTGCCCGAACTGGATCTCGTAGTACTCCTGGGTGCCCCGCACCACCACATGCTGCGAGACGTCGAAGGTCACCGCCCGGTAGTACTCACCCCTCGTCCGCTGCCCCAGCACGTAGTACTGGCCGGCGGGGAGCTTGTAGGGCAGCGGTGACACGCTCTGCGCGGGGACGTCCGAGGGGTACGCCGACGCCTCCGGATAGGCGCGCCCGTAGACCGGGATGTCGGTCAGGCCCTCCCTCGGGGTGATCACCGGGCCCCTGGCGTCGACGGCCGTCGGCCGCGACCGCGGGTTGTGGAACCAGGCCTTCTGGCCGAGGTACCAGATCGCCGTCCAGTCACCCTCCCGGCCGGCGACCGCGTACTGCTGGCCGGTCGAGGCCCTGGCGCCGGTGTCGTTGACACCGGTCGTGGAGGCGCCCGTGGCGCCGTGCAGCCCGATGTCGCTCACCAACGGCGCGTCCTCACGGGGCTCGGTGTACAGCCGTACGGCCTCCGAGCCCTGCGCGGGGCAGGTGTCCCCGGCGGTGGCGCAGCCGGTGTAGAGCGGCTGGTTGGTCCCGTAGCCGGGCCGGATGGTGACCAGGCCGCCGTCCGGCCCGGCGGTGGCCCGCAGCGGCGCGCCCAGCAGCGCGAAGTAGTGCGCCCAGTCCCAGTAGGGCCCCGGGTCGGTGTGCATGCCCGCGATGTTCGAGGAGACCGGGCCCGGCACGTTGTCGTGGCCGAGGATGTGCTGCCGGTCCAGGGGGATGCCGTACCGGTGCGCCAGATAGCGCACCAGGCGGGCGGAGGAGCGGTACATCGCCTCCGTGTACCAGGTGCCCGGGTCGGTGAGGAATCCCTCGTGCTCGATACCGACCGACTTGGCGTTGACGTACCAGTTGCCCGCCTGCCAGCCGACGTCCTTGGTTCTGAGGTGCTGGTCGATATGGCCGTCGCCGGAGCGGATCGTGTAGTGCCACGCCAGATACTTCGGGTCCTGCACCAGCTTGAGGGTGGTGTCCCAGGGGCCCTCGGTGTCGTGGATGACGATGTAGTCGATCGTCTGGTCATGGGGGCGGTCGGCGAGGTCGTGGTTGCCGTAGGCGCCGTTGCCCAGCTCCTCGTACGGGGCGGGCAGCCACTCGCACGCCACCCCGCGCGGGCACTCGGTGCCGCTGTCGTCGCCCTTCGCCAGGCCGAGCCCCCGCAGCTGGGAGCCGTGCGTGGTCAGTCCCGGGTGGCCGGCCAGCGCGATCCGCTCGCCGGTGTCGGTGACACGGGTCAGGCCGTCGTGGATCACGTCGAAGACGTCGTCGGCGAAGGCGGCGGCGGTCGCGGTGTCGTCGGCGCCCGAATAGGCCGCCACCGCCCCGTACCAGTCGGCCGGGTCGGTCGACGGGCCGAGCGGCCGGCCCAGGGACTTCTGGGCGGCCGCCAGCAGGGCGGCGCCCCCCGCGACATTGGTGGCCGGATCGTCGCGCAACGCCTCGGCGGAAAGGCCGCTGAGCCCGGCCGCGCGGTCGAGGGTGGTCAGGGACGCGGGCAGTCCCGAGGAGGCGGGGGCGGCAGCCGTGGTGCTCGCGGCCGTGGCCGGTGGCCGCGCGGTGTCGCCCCGGGCGTCGTCGCCTCCGTCGCCGGTCGTGGCGGAGGCCGCCCGCGCGGTGGCCGCGTCGGTCAGATGCATCGGGCCGTAGCCGCCGGTGACACTCGGCAGACCCCCATGGGTGTCCCAGCGGGACTCCAGGTACGAGACGCCGAGCAGCACACTCTCGGGGACCCGGTAGTGGTGGGCGGCCTTGCCGAACGCCTGGCGCAGCGTTGAGCCGTGCGGGGCGGCCGCGCCGGCCACCGGTGCCATCGGGAGCAGCGCGGCGGTGACGGCGGCGGCGATCGCCGTGGCAGCGGGCGCCGCAGATCCGGGTGATCGACGCACTTCGAGCCTCCTGTGGTGGGTTTGACCACAGGCGTATCGACTTGAAGCCAACGCGTCAACCACCGTCGGCGTGTACCCGCACCCCCGTCGGAGCCGGGGCCGGAGTCAAAGCCCCGGCCCCGCCCCCGACGACCTGCCGTTACGTCATCCCGCCGGCTTGTAGCGGGAATTCCGGGTGACGGCCCCTCACCGGGTGACGGTTCTCACCGGGTGCCGACGGCCGCCCGCACCGCGCGGCGGGCCAGCCCGCAGTCGTCGTGGAGACGGCGCAGCAGCAGCCGCTGCTCCTCGCCGACCTCGGCCGCGCCCTGCCCCGCCGGGGCCGAGCCGCGCATGGTGCGCTGTACCGCGGTCTCGTACGTACGGATCTCGCGGGTGAGTACGAGCATCAGGTTGACCAGGAAGGAGTCGCGTGCCGCCGGGCCCGCGGCCTGGGCCGACTGGCTGATCTGACGGCGGGTGACCGGGTCGTCGCCCAGTATCGACCACAGCACCGCGAGGTCGTATCCGGGCAGGTACCAGCCGGCGTGCTCCCAGTCCACCAGGACCGGCCCGGCGGGGGAGAGCAGGACGTTCGACAGCAGGGCGTCGCCGTGGTTGAACTGCCCCTGGACATGCGCCAGACCGTGCAGCAGCTTCTGCAGGTCGCCCATGTCGCGGTCGGTGAGCAGCCCCAGTTCGTGGTAGCGGGAGATCCGGGCCGGGTAGTCGATCGGGGCGTCGAAGACCCCGGACGGCGGCCGCCACAGGTTGACCCGCGAGAAGGCGGACAGGGCCGCGCGCACGTCCCCGCGCTGCGGGGCCTCGGTGGGGTGCCGCCGCTGGGCCGCGACCCGTCCGGGCATCCGCTCCAGGACCAGGGTGCAGCTCTCGGGGTCGGCGGCGATCAGCCGTGGCACCCGGACCGGCGGGCGGTGGCGCACGAAGGCGCGGTATGCCGCTATTTCGTGCCGGAAGCGCTCGACCCACGCCGGCGAGTGGTCCAGCAGGACCTTCGCCACGGCGGGGCTGCGTCCGGAGGTGCCCACCAGCAGGACGGAGCGGCTGCTGCGGCGCAGCATCTGAACGGGGGCGAACTCTGGGCAGATCCGCTGCACCGAGGCGATGGCCGTGCGCAGCTGCGCACCCTGGGGGCCGGTCAAGTCGAGTCTCCCGCTGAGCGGATGGGAGGTGCCCGCCGGCATGGGCCGCCGGGCGGCCGGGATGAGGCGGGGGCGCAGTCCGGCGTCGGTCCCGGAGACGTAGGACGGCCGGGGCGGAGCGGACACGGAGGACGATGCTGAATACATGAGGGGGAGACAGATCCCTTCGTGTGCCTGCGAGCTCTGAGGGTGTTTGCTGTGCAGGGACGGTTCGTACGGGTGGCGGGTGAACGGCGCGTGGACGTTGACCGAAGCCGGTGTCGGCGTCCGGTCCCGCACCCTGGGGAATGCGGGTTCCGGGCCGGCGGGGGCCGGTCGTCCACGCGCCGTGCGCCCTTCCCGGACAAGTACGCACCCTCAGCATCAGATGTTCAACGGTGACCGAAGAATGTTCTGATCTGATCGCACGTGACCATCCGGGACCGGCTGCTGCCGGCCGGGGTGGCGCAATCTCACCTGACCATCGCGCGCGGGTGGCAGACCATCTGGCGCACCCTGGCGAACCCTGGCGAATGCTCGCTACACGTCCCACCGGCCACTAATGTCAAATGTGCCGAGGAACCTGGGGGCTTGACGTGGCCAAGGAATCCAACACACGACTCGCGGACCTTTTCGCTCTCACGGGCTGGTCCAAGGGCGAACTCGCACGACTGGTCAACAGGCAGGCGGCCGCAAGCGGCCACCCGCAACTGGCGACCGACACCTCGCGGGTCCGCCGCTGGATCGAGACCGGGGAATCACCGCGCGAACCCGTCCCCAGTGTGCTGGCAGCCTTGTTCACCGAGCGTCTCGGCCGTGTCGTAACCATCGAGGATCTCGGGTTCGGCCGGCATCGGCGTACGGGAAAGAAGCAGGCCGTCAGTGCCGACGGACTGCCCTGGGCACCGGAACGGACAGCCGCGGTCCTCACCGAATTCACGGGAATGGACCTCATGCTCAACCGACGCGGTCTGGTGGGCGCGGGCGCCGCGCTCGCCGCCGGTTCCGCAATCAGCGGTGCCATGTACGAGTGGCTGCACGCCGCCCCGGCGCTCGCAGCCGACGCCCCCCGTTTCGGCGACCCGTTCGCCACCGACATCATCCCGGTCTCGTCGGACCGGTACGAAGCAGCCCCGGTGGGCTCCGAGGAGATCGAGGCGCTGGAGCGTTCGGTCGAGGTCTTCCGCGCCTGGGACGCCGCCCGTGGCGGCGGGCTGCAGCGCAAGGCGGTCGTGGGACAGCTCAACGAGGTGGGCGGAATGCTCTCCTACCATCATCCGGTCCACCTCAGGCGCAGGCTCTGGGGCGTGGCCGCCAACCTGGCCGTCCTGGCCGGCTGGATGTCCCACGACGTGGGCCTGGAGCCCACCGCCCAGAAGTACTTCGTGATCGCCGCCCACGCGGCCCGCGAGGGCGGCGACCGGCCCCGGGCCGGCGAGGCGCTCTCCCGCGCCGCCCGCCAGATGGTGCACCTCGGCCGTCCCGACGACGCGCTGGACCTGATGAAACTCGCCCAGTCCGGCTCCGGCGAGGAGACCCTGCCCCGGACCCGCGCCATGCTCCACACCATCGAGGCCTGGGCGCAGGCCTCGCTGGGCCGCGGCCAGGCCATGCGCCGCACCCTGGGCGAGGCCGAGGAACTCTTCGTCTCCGACCGGGGCGACATCCCACCGCCGAGCTGGATGCAGAACTTCGACGAGGCCGATCTGCACGGCATGCAGGCCCTGGCCTTCCGCACCCTGGCGGAACACGACCCCACCGCGGCCAACCAGGCGCAGAGCCACGCGAAACAGGCGCTGGAACTGCGGGCGAGCGGCCACAACCGGTCGCAGATCTTCGACTACATCTCGCTGGCGTCGGCGTGCTTCATCGCCGACGATCCCGAACAGGCCGACAACTACGCGCGGTTGGCGCTGCTGGCCATCGGGCAGACCTCGTCCCACCGCACCTGGGACCGACTGCGGGAGATGTACCGGCTGACCGGCAGGTACTCCGACCACACCAAGATCCAGGATCTGCGGGCCGAGATCGAGACGGCGCTTCCCAAGAGCCCCAAGCACCGCGCCACATCCATCTAGACAGCGTTTCCCAGAACCGGTCCAGGAGTGGGTAACGCCACGGCAGTGCTCACAGGGCAGTGCTCACACAGGGCAATGCTCACACAGGGCAATGCCCTCGGGGCAGTGCTCACACAAACCTGGCGACCATCACACAGGCATCGTCCTCGCGGTCCGGTGTCCCCAGTTCCTCGACGACGATCCGTACGCAGTCCTGCGCGCTACGGGCCTGCCCGAAACGCGGGCCCAGATCGAGCAGCTTCTGCGCGCCCCGCAGGCGCGGCACCAGACCATCGGTGTGCAGCACCAGCAGATCACCCGGGGCGATCTGCTCGGTGGCCTGGGCATAGCGCGCGCCGGAGGTCGCGCCGAGCAGAACGCCCTCCGGCGGATCCAGGACGCACCCCGCCCCGTTGCGGAAGAGCAGCGGGGCGGGGTGTCCGGCCTGGGCCCAGAGCAGGGTGCGGTCCGACGGGTCGTAGCGGCAGCACAGCGCGCTGCCCAGCGCCGGCTGCGCGGAGGTGTCCAGTAACTGGTTGAGCCAGCCCATCAGCGGGCCCGGTTCAAGCCCGGCCACCGCCATGCCGCGCAACGCGCCGAGCAGCATCGCCATGCCGGAGGTGGCGGCCACGCCATGGCCGGTCAGATCACCGACGGTGAGCAGGGTGGCGCCGTCCGGCAGCGGCAGGGCGTCGTACCAGTCGCCGCCGATCAGAGCGCTGGAGGCGGAGGGGAGGTAGTGCGCGGCGAGATCCACCGTGGTCGGGCCGCCGCTCTGCGGGAACCGCAGGGAGCCCCGCCACGGCGGGAGCACGGCCTCCTGCAGCTCGACCGCCAGCCGGCGCTCGGTCTCCGCGATCTGCCGCTGGCGCTGCAAGGAGTCACGGGTCTCGCGCAGCGTCCGCTGAGTGCGGCGCAGCTCACTCACGTCCCGGAGCACGGCCCACATGGAGGCGGTGCCGCCGGTGGCGTCGAGCACCGGCTCGCCCACCATGTGTACGGTGCGCACGGAACCGTCGGTGCGCACGATGCGGAACTCGCAGTCGATCGGCCTGCCGTCCACCAGGCAGCCCGTCACGGCCTCGGAAAGCACCTGCTGGTCCTCCGCGAAGAGCCAGGACGGCATCTCGTCCAGCGTCAGCGGGCCGTCCGCCGGTTCACGGCCGAAGATGCGGTACAGCTCGCCGGACCAGTCGACCCCGTCCGTCAGCAGATCCCACTCGGCGCTGCCGGCCCGGCCGAGTGCCTGCACCGCCGGTGCGGTCGGCGGCGCGATGCCGACGGGGGCCTCCACGACCGCTTCCTCGCGCGGCAGCCCGTCCCGCAGCTGGCCGAGGTGCTCGCCCAGGTCGTCCAGCTGGTGCACGGCGAGATCGCACAGCGCCCGCTGCCAGCGCACCTGGGGATCCTCGCGGTGGATGTCCGACACCGCGTCGCGACGGACCGCGTCGACCTTGCCGCGCAGCTGGCGGGTCTGGGTGATGAGCGCGTCCATCGTGCCTGGCTCCGGTGGCCGGGCGGGGGAATGATCCTCATGCAGATGGGGCGGCATGACGCTCTCCGAACGTATCTCCGACGCTGGCGCGCCGGGCGACTGGGGCGAGCGACGCGAGATGGGGATCCCCCCAGCCGAAGCTCTGGGGAGGAAGGGCCGGTTACGACTGTGTCACAGTGTGCGACGCCCTGTAAGTGTTTCCGCGATACACGATCCGGTGGTGTCGGAGGCATATGCCAGCAGCCTGTCAGCGGAATGCGGGGGTCCGCTGAACCGGGCAGAGTTTGGGCAGGAGCCGATCTGCGAAGATACCTCGCAACCGGCAGCGGGAAATCCCGTTGCCAGCCCCACCCCCCGCACCGGATGCTGACCTCATGTTCGATCCCGACATAGCGCCCAGTGGAACCCTTCTCGGCCTCCTCCAGCGAGGACGCGGAGACGGGACCCTGCACGCCCTCACGGCGCAGCGAGCCGACGCGCTCGCCGCGCTGGAGAGCTGCGTCCTGCGCGACCCACGCCACGACTGGCGCGTGGAGTCCCGCTCCCTCTACTACGCGCGGCTCTACTCCGAGCTGGAGGGGCCGCTCGACGGAATCGAACAACATCTCTTCAGTCCGGACGACGCCTTCTCCGACGGCTCCGCCGACGAACAGCGCTGCGGCCTCGCCCTGTCCGTCCTCGGCCACCTCGCCGGCTACGGCCGCCGTGACGCCCTGCATCTGCTGCGCCGGTACGCCGCCGTCGGCGGCTCCTGGGAATGGGCCCTCGACGAGCTCGCCGTGCGTGACGACGACGAGGCACTGCGCGCCCTCGGCCCCGCCGTGCTCGCCCGCTTCCCGCACACCCCCGACGGTGAGGCGCGGCTCGCCGAGGCGGTGCGCGAGGCGTACGAGCCCCGGCCCTGGCGGCTGTGGTCGGAACACCCCGACCCCGTCGTCGCCGAGCGGGTCCGCAAGGCCGCGGAGCAGACCTCCTTCGACCGGTGGCAACGTCAGATGCGCCCCGCCGGGCCCACCCCCGGTTGGAGCGTCCGCGCCGTACTGGAATGGGCCCAGCAGGGACTCGACCAGCACCCCGCCCAGTTCCGGGACGCCCCGGCCGCCCGCTGCCTCGCCGCCGTCGCCGGGCCCGAGGACCGCGCCGAACTCGTCGAGGCCGCCCGCGGCGGCCCCGACGCGGCCCGCGCCGCCGCCCTGCGCCACCTCGCCGACCGCCAGGACCCGCAGATCCTCGACCTCGTCGAGGCCGCCGCCGACAGCCCCTCCGAGCTGGTCGCCCGCGCCGCCCTCGAATCCTTCGAGCGCATGCGCGGCGCCGCCGCGCTCGCCCGCGCCCGGGCCTGGTCCGTACGCGACGACGCCCTCGGCTCCGCCGCGGCCCGGGTCCTGGCCTGCCGCGGCACCGCGGGCCCGACCGGCGACCCCGAACGGGTCCTCGGCGCCCTCCGGCGGCTCGTCCAGCGCGACGGCGCGGACGCGGACGGCCTCGCCGCCCTCGTCGAGGGCACCGGCCGCCTCTCCATCGGCTGCGCCGCGCCGGTGCTCCGCCACATCTACCGGGAGACCTCCTCCTCGCAGCTGCGCGGCATCGCCGCCCAGGCCCTGGCCGCCACGGATCCGTCCTTCCCCTCCGGCTTCGCCGTCGAATGCCTCTGGGACTGCGAGGAGACCACCCGAGGACTCGCCGCGCACCACGCAGCCACCGCCGACGTCCGCGTTCTCGCCCAGCTCCGCCGCCTCGCCGCCGATCCGGCGGAGGAGGCCGACGTCCAGACCGCGGTCCGGGGCCGCCTGCGCACCGGCCCCAGCTCCACGGCCTTCTGAGGCGCGGTGCGAGCGGCGTGGCCCACCGCCCGCCGCGCACGGCCGGGCACCTCGTCCGGCGTGGTCGGGGGGCCACGCCCGCTGCCCGGTGAATCGACCGCGGCGACCCGGCAGCGCGACCCGGCAGCGCGTTCCGGCGGTGGCGGTCTGCCCCGCGGAAGCAGCTGGGGCCGCTGAGCGGAACGGCCGCGCTGCCCGGGGGTACCGGCCCACCGCACCGCACCGCGCCGCGCTGAGCGCCATCGCCTCGCAGTACCGCACCGGGCCTACCGGCGGCGCACCAGGGTGAACCGGACCGGGGTGCCCGGGGCGGCCTGGGCCGCCGGGGGGAGGTCGCGGCCCGGGACGACGCCGATGACGGGGTAGCCGCCGGTCGTGGGGTGGTCGGCGAGGAAGACCACCGGGCGGCCGTCCGGCGGCACCTGGACGGCGCCCAGGACCATGCCCTCGCTGGGGAGTTCGTCGTGCCGCGACCGCTCCAGCGGAGGACCCTCGGTGCGCAGGCCGATGCGGTTGCTGGCGGACGCCACACGGTAGGAGCCGTGGACGAGGGTGCGCAGGGCGGTCGCGGTGAACCAGTCGTCGCGCGGGCCGGGCAGCACGCGCAGCACCAGCTCGTCCGGGGGGCCCGGGGCCGGGGCCTCGTCCACCCGGGCGGGTGTTCCGGTGGTGTCGCCCAGGGGCAGTACGGCGCCGTCGGCCAGGGGCGCCGGGCCGAGGCCGGAGAGCAGGTCGGTGGAGCGGCTGCCCAGCACCGGTTCGGGGGCCACGCCGCCGCTGACGGCCAGGTAGCTGCGCACCCCGCGCACGACGGCCCCGGCCTCCACGACCGACCCGGCGGGGACGGCCACCGGGGCGCCCCAGGCCACCGGCCGGCCGTCGACGGTGACCGGGCAGGGGGCGCCGGTGACGGCGACGGTGGCGTCACACCGCATGCGCAGCGCGCAGCCGTTGAGCGTGGTCTCCAGGACGGCGGCGCCGGCGGGGTTGCCGACCAGCCGGTTGGCCAGCCGGCTCGCGGGCGGATCGAGTGCCCCGGAGCCGGGCACGCCCAGGTGCGCGTGGCCGGGCCGGCCGAGATCCTGAACGGTGGTGAGGGCCCCGGCCCGTACGACCACGAAGGCACGGTCCGTCACGCGGCACCGTCCACCACGAACCGCACCGGTGTGCCCGGTGCGAGGAGCGCCGCCGGCTCGCGGGCCGGGTCCCACAGCACGGCGTCGGTGGAGCCGATCAGCTGCCAGCCGCCCGGCGAGGACCGCGGGTAGACCCCGGTGTACGGCCCGGCCAGCGCCACCGCGCCCGCCGGTACCCGGGTCCTCGGGTTGGCCCGCCGCGGCACCTCGTAGCGCTCGGGCAGCCCGGTCAGATAGCCGAAACCGGGCGCGAAGCCGCAGAAGGCGACGCGGAACCGGGCCGCCGAGTGGATCCGTGCCACCTCCGCCGCCGAACCGACGCCCCACAGCGCGGCGACGTCCGCGAGGTCGGGGCCGTCGTAGCGGACGGGGATCTCGACCGCGTCCCGTTCGGCGGCCGGCGGTGGCGGGACCTCCCAGCCGGCGAGCCGCTCGGCGAGCCGCCGGGGTTCGGCCAGCCCCCGCAGCAGCACCGTCCGGGCGGCCGGCACGATCTCGCGGACCGGCGGCAGGGTGCCGGCGGCCCGGCGCCGCAGCAGTTCCGCGTGCAGGGCCTCGGCCTCCGTGCCCGAGGCGCACTCGATCAGCAGCCCGTCCTCGCCCACCGGCAGCGGCCTCATACGAAGGCCTCCACCCGGACGCCGGCGGCCTCCAGCCCGGACCGGACCCGGCGGGCGAGTCCGGCGGCGCCGGCGGTGTCGCCGTGCAGGCACAGCGACCTGGCCCGTACGGTGATCCGCTGTCCGTCCACCGAGAGGACCGAGCCGGTACGGGCGATGCCCACCGACCGCTCGACCACGGTGTCCGGGTCGGTGACCACGGCGCCCTCCTCCCGCCGCGACACCAGCGTGCCGCCGGCGGTGTAGGCGCGGTCGGCGAACGCCTCGGTCACCACGGGCAGTCCGGCCTCCGCCGCCGCCCGGTGCAGCCGGGAGCCCGGCAGACCGAGCACCGGGAGCCCCGCACCGGCGAGGAGCACGCCGTCCACCACGGCGGCGGCCTGCTCCTCGTCGTGCACGGTCCGGTTGTAGAGCGCGCCGTGCGGTTTGACGTACGACACCCGGGCCCCGGCGGCCCGGGCGAAGACCTCCAGCGCGCCGATCTGGTAGGCGACCTCGGCGGCCAGTTCCCCGGGTGGTACGTCCATCGACCGGCGGCCGAAGCCGGCCAGGTCGCGGTAGGAGACCTGCGCGCCGATCCGCACCCCGCGCGCGGCGGCCAGGTCGCAGACCCTGCGCATGGTCGCCGCGTCGCCGGCGTGGAAGCCGCAGGCGACATTGGCGCTGGTGACCACGGACAGCAGCGCCTCGTCGTCGGTCAGCCGCCAGCGGCCGAAGCCCTCGCCGAGATCGGCGTTGAGATCGATCAAGGCCTCGGCCATGGTGGTGTGCGCCCTTTCGGTTCCGGCTCCGGCTTCGATCATCCCGCGATCCGGTACTCCTCGTCACGTACGTCCGTGACCAGCATGTACCCCGGTGCGTGGGTGATCGCGAACGGCGGCCGGGAGGTCATGACCGCGGCCTGCAGGGTGACCCCGCAGGCCCAGAACATCGGTACGTCGCCCGGTTCGGCGTGCACCGGGTCGCCGAAGTCGGGCCGGGCAAGGGATCGGATGCCCAGACCGGCCGGGTCACCGGTGTGGATGGGGCTGCCGTGGACCTCGGGCATCAGACCGCTCACCCGCCGGGCGGTGGTGACCAGCCCGCCGGGGACCTGGCGCATGGAGACCACCAGAGGGCCGCTGACGCGCCCGGCGGGCCGGCACTGCCGGTTGGTCACGTACATCGCGACATTGCGCCCCTGGTCGATGTGGCGGAGCGGAACGCCGGCCCGCTCCAGGGCCGTTTCGAAGGTGAAGCTGCAGCCGATCAGGAACGACACCAGGTCGTTCCGCCAGTGGGCGGTCGCGTCCTTCGGTTCGGCGACGAGTTCGCCGTCCTCCCAGACGCGGTAGAGCGGGAGGTCGGTGCGCAGGTCGGCGCCGGGCGCCAGCGGGGTGGTCCAGGAGCCGGGGGCGGTGACGTCGAGCACCGGACAGGGCTTGGGGTTCTGCCGGCAGAACCGCAGCACCTCGTCGGCCCAGTCGACGGGAACGGTCAGCAGGTTGGCCTGGGTGCGGCCGGGGGCCCACCCGGCGGTGGGTACGGACAGGCCGGCCCGGAAGCGCGCACGGGCGACGGCGGGGTTGTTGTCGGTCACAGCAGCTCCTTGCCACGCGTCTCGGGGAGTCCGAACAGGGCGATGACGGCGATGGCGTAGCCGACGGCGCCGAAGACCAGGGCGCCGCCGACACCCCAGCTGCCCGCCATGAACCCGACCAGGGTCGGGAAGAACGCGCCGACACCGCGGCCGACGTTGTAGGTGAAGCCCTGCCCGGTGCCGCGCACGGCGGTCGGGTAGAGCTCGCTCAGGAAGGACCCGAAGCCGCTGAAGATCGCCGACATCGAGAACCCGAGCGGGAAACTCAGCACCAGGAGAAGGCCGTTCGCCCCGGACGGCAGGTGTGTGTAGGCCAGGACGCAGGCCGCGGAGAGCACCGCGAACAGCGCGATGGTCCTCTTGCGGCCGAGCCGGTCGGTGAGGAGGCCGCCGCTCAGATAGCCGGTGAAGGCGCCCGAGATGAGGGCCGTCAGATAGCCGCCGGTGCCGACGACGCTGAGTCCGCGTTCGGTCTTGAGGTAGGCGGGCAGCCAGGTGGCGAGGGTGTAGTAGCCGCCCTGGACGCCGGTGGCCAGCAGCGACGCGAAGAACGTGGTCCGTCCCAGCCCGGGCTTGAAGATCTCGGTGAAGCCGCCCCTGCGCGGGCTGGTGAGCCGTTTGGCGGCCGCGTCGGGCGCGTCCTGGACGTTCTTGCGCACGTACAGCACCAGCAGCGCGGGCAGCGCGCCGGTCCAGAACATCACCCGCCAGGCGGTGTCCGGGTCGAGCAGCGAGAAGACGGTGGTGTTGACGACCACGGCGAGCGCCCAGCCCACCGCCCAGGAGCTCTGGACGAAGGCCAGCGTGCGCCCGCGGTGCCGGGCCGAGGCGTACTCGGCGACCAGGATCGCGCCGACCGCCCACTCGCCGCCGAAACCGAGGCCCTGGAGGCCGCGCAGCACGAGCAGCGACTCGTACGTCGGCGCGAAGCCGCACAGGACGGTGAAGACGGCGTAGGTGATGACGGTGATCATCAGGGCCTTCACCCGGCCGATGCGGTCGGCCAGCACACCGGCGATCGCGCCGCCCACCGCGGAGACGACCAGGGTGACGGTGGTGAGCAGCCCGGTCTGGCCCGTGGTGAGGCCGAAGTAGGCCCCGATGGCGACCATGCTGAGCGGCAGGGTGAAGAAGTCGTACGAATCCAGGGCGTATCCGCCGAACGCGCCGGCGAAGGCGCGCCGTCCGCGCGGTCCGAGGGTGCGGAGCCAGGCGAAGGCCCCGGAGTCCTGTTGGGTCTCGTCGGGGGTGGTGCCGGTGACGGGTGGCGTCGTGCGCATGAGCACCTCACAGCGTTGGAGGGTGCGGCTCTGGGGACAGGACGAGCTGGGTGCGAGTTTCAAAGTAGAGGATCGTTGAACGATCCTGCAATACTCATGTTGTTTCGTCCTGGTGAATACGATTGACTTCGGTCATGCGCACAACGACCGGCGGTACGGACGGGAACGAGGACGGCGTGGGAGCGAGCGGCGGTACGCCGGCCGGGCTGGCGGACGACCGCGCACTGCTCGGCCGGACCAGCACCGCCGAACGGGTCGCGGACATCCTGCGGACCCGCATCATGGAGGGGTTCTTCCTCCCCGGGGACCGACTCTCCGAGGACAGCATCGGCGGGGCCCTCGGCGTCTCCCGCAACACTCTGCGTGAGGCGTTCCGGCTGCTGACGCACGAGCGGCTGCTGGTCCACGAGCTCAACCGGGGCGTCTTCGTCCGGGTCCTGACCGTGGAGGACCTGGTCGACATCTACCGCGTCCGCCGCCTCGTGGAGTGCGCCGCGCTGCGCGGGCTGGGTGAACCGCCGTATCCGCTCGACGCGCTGCAACGCGCGGTGGACGCCGGTGAGAAGGCCGCCCACGACGGGCAGTGGCAGGACCTGTCAACCGCCAACATACGTTTCCACCAGGGGATCATCGCCCTCGCCGGCAGCCCGCGCACCGACGAACTGATGCGTGGAGTACTGGCCGAACTGCGCCTGGTCTTCCATGTGATGGACGAGCCCCGCCGCTTCTACGAGCCGTACCTGGAGCGCAATCGGCACATCCTCCAGGCCCTGCGGGACGGCGACGCGGCGCGCGCGGAAGACCTGCTCGCCGACTATCTGCGGGACTCCCGGCGCCAGCTGTCCGAGGGCTACGCCCGCCAGGTCGGCTGACCGGCTCGGCCCGTCCGGCGAACGGGGACGGCCGCGCCCGAAGGCCGCGCGACCCGGTGGACGTCCGCGGCCGCGGCAGGGGCGCCGCAGCCAGGCGCGTGTTCCGGCGCGCAGCCCGGCGCGTGCCCCGGCGCGCAGCTCGGTGTTCCGTGCCGTTTCGGCCGTTGTCGGTGCGAGCGCATAACCTGTGCGTCGTGACCGTTACCGTCCCCCACCAGCACGGCAGTGCTGCCCGCCCGGCCCCGGGACCGGCCGCCGACGAGGGTCTGGCCCGCCGGCTCAAGGCCCTGGCCTGCACCGCGCCGCTGCACGACCTCGACGCGCGCAAGGCCAACCTCGCGGGCGAGTACGGGGTGTACGCGATGGCGGAGATCGCGCTCGCCGCCATCGACCTGGTCACGCTCAACATGGACTTCGACACCGGCGCCGACCACGACCAGATAGTCCACCGCCTCCTCCCGCGCGTCGCCGCCCAGGCCCCCCGGCGCGAGAGCGCGGAGCACGAGCGCGTCGCCCGCTGGGTCCTGGAGAACCTGATCAACGTCGGCAGCGTCGACCGCGGCTTCCGCGCCGTCTACGGCACCTTCGGGCCGGACGGCGTGTACGTCCGGCGTGACTACGACTTCAAGCTCATCGAGGAGGTCACCGGCCCCGGCGGCGACATCTACCTGCGCACCACCGACGAGGCGGTCAACGTCCTCGTCGGCGCCCTGGACACCGACGTCACCAGCGCCCAGATCGCCGCCGAGGTCAAGCTGGAGGTCCTCATCAACCGGGGCCGCCTCGCCGACGCGCAGCTCGCCGCCGAGCAGGCCCGGTACCGCACCGTCCAGTACGCCGAGACCCTGCGGCGCGCCCTGGAGGCCACCCGGCGCAACGTACGGGCCGTCGACTGGCTGCACACCGTCCCCGACATGATCGCCGAGGCCCTCGACCACATCGCCGACCGCTACCGGCACGAGAACGCGATCCTCACCAACATCCGCAAGGCCCGGGACGAGGCCGAGACCGGCAGCGACTCCAGAACCGGTGAGCACAAGCGCCGCGCCGCCGAGCTCGTCGACATAGTCAAGGACTGCATCCGCCGTCACACGCAGCTCCAGTCGCGGCTGCTCGAAGCCGGCCCTCTGTTCCGCGCCGAGCAGGACCGCCAGGCCTTCGCGGCGCCGCCCGCCCGCGCCGGGCTGGACCTCTACGGCCAGCTGGTCGCGCCCGTCCTCCCGCTGCCGGTCGAGCACGCCACCCGCGTCACCGACGCCTACTTCGCCCGTGGCACCGGCCTGCGCACGCCCGCGTCGGTACGGGTCACCGACCTCGTCGAGGGGCTGCTGACGCCGCCCGTCGAACGCGGGCATCTCGGCGCCGAGATGCCCGAGCCCGATCTGGTCGCCACCCCGGACGACAGCCGCTTCACCGACGAGCAGCTGGACACCGCGCTGGCGCTGCTGGACCTGCCGCACGACGCCCCCCGCCGGCTCTCCGGCCTCCTCGCCCAGGCACGCCGCCTCGACCCCGAACTGCCGTACCTGGTGGCGCTGCTGTCGGTCCACGCCGCCAGCCCCCCGGTCGGCACCGCCTACCGCCAGGGCGAGCAGCGGCTGCTGTTCGCCGTGGACGACGGCACGCGGCTGGAGGACCCCGAGTTCGGCGGCGCGGACCTGATCGTGGGCACGGCCCGGCTGGACACGGCCGGTATGGCGGCGGGCCGCGCGGAGGCGTCATGAGACGGGTCAGCCGGCCGAACACCACCGCCATCGTCAGCATGAACCGCGACCAGGAGCCACCCCAGTGACCGACCACCGCGAAGCGGAAACCCCGGCGCAGCCGGACCCGCCGACCACCGGAGCCCCCGGCACCGGCGCCGGCACGGCCCCTGCCACCGGCGCCGTGACGGCCGCCGACGCCGCCGACGCGGCGCGCCTGGTCTCCTTCGGGCTCCAGCCCAAGCTGCTGCCCGCCCGCGACGCCGAGTACGCCGACCTCATCCGCCGCCACCGCGAGGACCCGGCCTTCGGCCGCCTCGCCGACGCCGTCGCCGCCGGCCTCGGGCTGGTGGTGCTGGAGGTGTCCCCCCGGGCCGGGATGGCCGTGGCCGCCGCCGAGGACTCCGTCTTCGCGGTCCGGATGGGCGACTACTCCCGCCGTGCCGCCTCCGACGCGGGCGACCGCTTTCTGCACGGCCTGGCGCACCTGGCCACCGCCGCGATGGCCTTCCCCCGCCCCGAGGACCTCGCCGACGACGGGTACATCGGACGGATCACCGTCCACGGCGTCGACGCCTTCGTACGCCAGGCCTGCCGCCGCCTGGAGGAACGCGCCGACGAGCAGGGCGAGAACACCGATCCGGCCAGCGACGCCCCGGGCCTGGAGGCCGCCTGGCGGGTCTACGTGCGGCGCAGCGCGACCGGCGCGACCAAGGACGCCCGGCGCCTCGCCGGGTCGACGACCGGCATCATCGGCAAGGCGGTCGCCTTCCTGGTCGACTCCGGTTTCCTGCACCGCACCGGTGACGAGGCCGGAGGCACGTACCGCACCACCGCCCGCTACCAGCTCCAGGTCCGTGACATGGCCGGCAGCGCCGCCATGGCCGAACTGCTCGACCTGGGCGTCGTCCCGGTGACCGACGGCTCCGCGACGCTGCTGCCGCCGGACGACGCCGAGCCGCTGGACCTGGTCGCCGACGCGGGCCTGCCCTTCCACTCCTGACGCCCGCGCGTCCCGTATCCGCCCCGTATCCGCCCCGTATCCGCCCTGTATCCGTCCGAGATCCGTCCGAGAAAGCCAACGAGAGCCGCCGCCATGTACGAGCTGTCCCGGGTCCGCCTCTACTCCATCGGGCCCGCCGGCGCGCGCTACGCCGACACCGTCCTGGACCTGCGCGGGGTGGGCGAGCCGGTGCCGCAGCCGGCGCCCGCCCAGGCCGAGTTCTTCGAGGACGAGCCGGCCGGCCCGCCGCGCCGCCCCGCGCCGGCGGGCGTGCTCTTCCTGGAGAACGGCGGCGGCAAGTCCGTCCTGCTGAAACTGATCTTCTCGGTGATGCTGCCCGGCCACCGCAACACCCTGGGCGGTGCCAGCTCCGGCGTACTGCGCAAGTTCCTGCTGGCCGAGGACTGCGGACATGTCGCGCTGGAGTGGCAGCACACCGTGACCGGCGAGCTGGTGGTCGTCGGCAAGGTCAGCGAGTGGCGCGGCCGTCAGGTCTCCTCCGACCCGCGCAAGTTCGCCGAGGCCTGGTACTCCTTCCGGCCCGGTCCGGGACTGAGCCTGGACTCACTGCCGGTCGCCGAGTCGAGCGTCGTGCGGCGGCCCGCCGAAGGCGCCTCCGGCGCACGCGGGCGCCGCCGCACGATGAAGGGCTTCCGCGACGCGATCACCGAGGCCGGCAAGTTCTACCAGCATCTGGACGTGGTGTGGGAGGAGATCCACGACCGCTGGAACGAGCACCTGGGCGAGCTCGGCCTCGACCCCGAACTCTTCCGCTACCAGCGCGAGATGAACGCCGACGAGGGCGAGGCCGCCGGCCTGTTCGCGGTCAAGAAGGACTCCGACTTCACCGATCTGCTGCTGCGCGCCGTCACCGACACCCGGGACACCGACGGGCTCGCCGACCTCGTCCACGGCTTCGCCGGCAAGCTCGGCCGCCGCTCCGAACTGACCGCCGAACGCGACTTCACCGCGGGCTCGCTGGAACTCCTCCAGCGCATCGTCGACACCACCGCCGCCCGAGAGCAGGCACGCGGCATCCACACCCAGTCCGAGCGCCGCACCCGTGACCTGGCCCGGCGGCTGTCCGCCCGCGCCCAGCGGGAACGCGGACGCGCCGGCGAACTCGCCGGGAGCACGGCGGACGCCGCCCAGGCCGTCACCGACGCCGAGCAGGCCCGGGGCCGCGGCGCCCTGGTCGCCGCCGAACTCGCCTTCCGGCACGCCTCGCTGGCCCTGGCCGCCGCCGACCGCGGCGCCGCCGGGCTCAAGCGGGAGCTGGCCGAGGCCCGCACCCTGCACTCCGCCTGGCAGACCGCCGAGACCGTGCTGCGCCACCGCGCCGCCGCCGACCGCCTCGCCCGGGTCACCACCGCCATCCGCGAGGCCGAGCGCGACGCCGCCCCGGCGCTGGCCGCCCGTACCAAGGCGGCGGGCGATCTCGTACGCGCCCTGCACGCGGCCGCCGACAACGCCGACGCGCAGGCCGACGCCGAGGAGGAGCGCTCGGCCGGGCTCCAGGCCGCCGGCGAGGCCGCCCACCGGGACGCGACCGCCGCCGCCACCGGTGCGCAGCGCGCCCGCAGCGAGGCCGGTCACCTCGGCCAGCGGCTCGCCGAGGTCGAGCAGGAGACCGCCGAGGCGGTACGGGCCGGATGGCTCGACGACACCGCCCCCGACGCCGACCCGGCCCGCGCCGCCCTGGAGGCCTCCGACGCCGAGCGGGCCGCCACCGCCGCCGCCGAAGAGGCCCGCGAGGCCGCCCGGAGTACCGCGGAGGCGGCCCGCGAGGCCGCAGCCGGTGACGCCCGCGCCGAACTGGCCGCCGCCCGCGCGGCGGACGCCCTGGCCGCGGCCGAGGCCGCCCACGCCGCCGAGACCCGGGTCGCCGGGGCACTGGCGGCGGAGCCTCGCCTCGCCGGACTGCTGAGCCTGCCCGCGCCCCAACCGGCCCCGGCCGCGGGCGCGGTGCCGGCCCCCCGCCGCACCGCAGGTCCGGCCGCCCCGGCAGTACGGCCGGGGGCCGAGCCCGCCGGCGCGCTGACCGCCGCCGAACTCGACGCCTTCGCCGAGCCGTTGCGGGAGCTGCTGGACGGTGCAGTGGCCACCGCCGAGCGCCAGCTGTTCGATCTGCGCACGGCCGCCGCCGACGACGCCCGGATCCTGGGCGCGCTCGGCGACGGAGGGCTGCTCCCGCCCGGTCCCGACGTCCTGGCCACCGTCGAACACCTCGGTGAGCACGGCATCCCCGCCCTTCCCGGCTGGCGTTACCTCGCCCAGGCCGTGCCGCCCGCCGACCACGCGGCCGTGCTCGCCGCCCGCCCCGAGCTGGTGGACGGGGTCGTCGTCACCGACCCGGGCACCCACGCCCGGGCCCGCGAGGTCCTCGCGCAGGCCGCGCTGCTGCCCCGGTCCACGGTGGCGGTCGGCACCGCTGCGGCGCTGCTGGCCCCGCCGTCCGGCCCGGCCGGTGCCGAGCGGGAGGTCTTCCTCGTACCGCCCAACCCGGCGATGCACGACGAGCAGGCCGCCGACGGCGAACGGCAGGCCCTGCGCGGCCGCGCCACCGCCCGCGAGGAGGAGATCCGCGCCCTCGCGGGCCGCCTCGCCCACGACCGCACCCTCGCCGCCCGGCTGTCCTCCTGGCGTACCGGCTGCCCGCCCGGCCGGCTCGCCGAGCTGGCGGAGGCCGTGGCGGCCGCCCGGGAGACCGCCGCCGCCGCCCGCGAGGAGTTGACCGCCGCCCGCGCCGCCCGCGCCGGGGCGGACGCGGCTGCCGCCGGGGCCGCCCGGCTCCGGGACGCCCGCCAGGAGGCCGCCCAGCAGGCCCGGCGGGCGGCCGACGCGCTGGCCGGCCTGGCCTTCCGGCTGCGCGAACGCGCCAACTGGCAGCGCCGGACGCGCGAGCTGGCCGAGGAGGCGGCGGAGGCCGAGGCCCGCGCCGACACCTGCCTGGCCGAGGCCCGTGCCGCCGACGAGGACCGCCGCGCCGCGCAGCGGGCCGCCGACGACGCCCGCCGCACCGCCCGCGTGCTGCGCGCCGAGCGTTCCGAGATCGCCGGGGCCCCGGACGACGTCCCCGAGGGCGACGCCACCGCGCTCTCCCAGGCGCTGCCCGCGCTGCGCGAGGCCTACCGGGCCGCGTCCCAGCTCTACGAGAAGGTCGGCGTCGGGGCCGATCTGCGCGCCGAACAGGCCCGCGCCGAGAGCACCGAGAACTCCGCCCTGACCGAGCTCGAACGCCTCAGCAACAAGGTCCGTACCCGCGCCGCGCAGCTCCTGGAAGGCCACGACGGCGCCGACGGCCCGTCCCGGCAGGCCGCCGCCGCCCGCGCCGAACAGCTTGTGCAGACCATCGAGTCCCGGCTGTCCACCGCCAGTGAGCAGCTCGGCCGCCTCCGGGGCGAGACCGAACGGCACGCTCCCGGCAACGGCGAGGCGCACACCGACCTGCCGGAGGACCTCGTCCCGCGCGACGCCGAGCACGCCCAGGAGCTGCTGCGCGGCGCCAACGCCGAACTCGCCGCGCGCACCGACGCGCTGGAGCAGGCCCGTACCGGGCACGCGGTCCTGGTCCGTTCCCACCGTGCCGCCGAGGACGCCGCCGGTGGCTTCGACGAACTGGCCGCCCTGCTGCGCGACCTGCTCCGGGACGGCCCCCAGCAGGGCACCGGCGAGGAGGAGCAGGACCCCGAGCCGCACTCCGGTTCCCTGGAGGAGGCCCGCACAGCGGCGGCCGAGGCCCGGCGCGGTCTGCGCGGCTGCGCCGCCGACCTGTCCGCCGCCGAGTCACAGCTACGGGAGGCCTCCGACATCCTCGTACGACATGCCAACGCCGCCCGTTACGAGCAGGTGAGGACGCCTGCCCGGCAGCAGATCCGGGAGCTGCCGGCGGCGGCGCTGCCCGAGCACGCCGCCGCCTGGGCCGCGGCCTTCGCCCCGCGCCTGCGCGTGCTGACCGACGAGCTGGAGCAGTTGGAGCGCAACCGCGACATCATCGTCGACCGGCTCCGCGGCCTGGTCGAGTCGTCACTCGCGACGCTGCGCTCGGCCCAGCGGCTCTCCCGGCTTCCCCAGGGCCTCGGCGAGTGGTCGGGGCAGGAGTTCCTGCGGATCCGCTTCGAGGACCCCGACCACGCCACGCTGACCGAGCGGCTGGGCGAGGTGATCGACGAGGCGACCCGCGCCGCCGTGCGCAAGAACTCCGATCTGCGCCGGGACGGGATGACGCTGCTGCTGAGCGGGGTGTCCGCGGCCCTGCACCCCAAGGGCATCGCGGTCGAGATCCTCAAGCCGGACGCCGTGCTGCGCGCCGAGCGCGTGCCCGTCGGGCAGATGGGCGACGTGTTCTCCGGCGGCCAGTTGCTCACCGCCGCCATCGCGCTGTACTGCACCATGGCCGCGCTGCGCAGCAACGACCGCGGCCGCGAGCGGCACCGCCACGCCGGCACGCTGTTCCTGGACAATCCGATCGGCCGGGCCAACGCCACGTATCTGCTGGAGCTGCAGCGTGCGGTCGCCGACGCGCTGGGTGTCCAGCTGATCTACACCACCGGTCTGTTCGACACGACCGCGCTGGCCGAATTCCCGTTGGTCGTACGGCTGCGCAACGACGCGGATCTGCGGGCCGGTCTGAAGTACATCAGCGTCGAGGAGCATCTGCGCCCCGGACTTCCCGTCCAGGACCCGCAGGGCGAGCCGGTGCACGGGGAGATCACCGCCACCCGGATGTTCAGGCGGCCCGCCGAGCAACCGGCATAGCGCGCCCGGTGCGGTGGCGCTGCTCCTGGCGCTCCCGGCGGTGGGTGCGCCGCCGCTCCCGGCGCAGCGCGCGGGCGGCGCTGCTGGGGCTGGAGACCACCCCGTTGCGCTGGTACCAGACCTGGCGGGTGATCCACACGTCCAGCACCGACCACGTGGCGACCACCGTGCTGAACACGGTGAACAGCATCGCGGGCGCCGCCAGCCAGGAGCTCCCGGCCGCGGCGAGGACGGCCACCATCGCCTGGATGAGCGTCAGCGATGTGATGAGCACGGCCCGGACGGCCGCGTTCCGCACCGGGTCGGGCATCCGGGGGGTGCCGACCGGGTCCTCGGTCCACAGTCGTCTGCCCCGGCTCACCCCCGGAATGTCGCGATCCAGCGCATCCCCGACGTGATCGCCGGACGCGGTTGCGGACAGACGGGGTTCGGTGTCCATCAAAGCTGCTCCCTGCGGCTTACCCGTTCGTGCGATGCCGGACGAGGGATGTCCGACTGTAGATCGGCTGCCCGTTTTCATCGGGTCCATTCCGGGGTCGTTCCGGATGCACCACGGCACGGTGGCCCCGTTGACACCACGATCGCCGAACGTCAAAAGTTCCCGCCACAGTGCCATTTCAGCCAGTCGTGGCCTTGTCGCATCAGCTCGAACCGTCGCGAGTCCGTACAACTGCGGCATTCGTACGTTCGAGTTAGTCATGTGGCAGTAGTAGGCTCACGCCGGTTATTGACGAGTCACGACGAAAGTCGACCACCCTTGAACAGGGTTGACGTTGGGGAGGCCATGCGCTTTCGCGGTACGACGATCCGGCGGAAGATCGTGGCGCTGCTGCTCATTCCGCTGCTGTCCCTCACCGTTCTCTGGGCCTTCGCCGCCGCCCTGACCGGCAGCGAAGTGTGGGGCATGCTCGGCATCACGCAGACCGTCGACAACCTGGCACACCCTGTCGAGGACTCGGTCCTGGCCGTCCAGCACGAACGCCGGGCAGCCCTGGTCTATCTGGCCGATCCGCGCCGCTCCGACGCCAGGACCACCCTCCAGCGCCGCCGCGACGACACCGACCGGGCCATCAAGGTACTCCGCGCCCAGGCCGCTTCGTCGGACAACCGGAGCAATCTCAGCGCCGACTCCAAGCGGCACCTCGACGCCGTCGTCAAGGGGTACGCGACGCTGGACGCGCTGCGCGGCAAGGTCACCGACGGCAGCATCAGCCGCATCGACGCCTACGACGCGTACAACGCCGCCGTCGACCCCGGCTACGACTTCCTGTTCTCCCTGAGCTCGATCGACGACATCACCCTCGACCGGCAGATCCAGGCACTGACCAACTCCGTCCGCGCCACCGAGAGCATCAGCCGCGAGGACGCCCTGATGGCCGCGGCCATCACCGCGGGCCACACCAGCGCCGCCGAGCAGCGCGCCTTCACCTTCGCCGTCGCCGCGCAGCGCACGAGCTACGACACCAACCTCGCCCAGCTCGCCACCGAGGAGCGGTCGCTGTACGAGGACTTCTGGAACGGCACCGACGGCCGCTCGCTGCGCAGCGCCGAGGACGCGGTGATCGCCGCGGGCACCAAGGGCGCGCCCCGCGCAGCCGACCGTGCCGCCTGGCAGCGCACCGCCTCCACCGCGCTCACCGACCTCGACGCGATCCGCGGCCAGGCCCGTGACATCCAGAAGGAACGCACCACCCCGTACGCGATCCGCCTGGTCGTCCAGGCCGCGGCGGCCGGCGGGCTCGGCCTGGTCGCCGTCATCGCCACGCTCGTCGTCTCCGTCCGCATGGGACGTGGCCTGATCCGTGACCTGTCCGGCCTGCGCAAGGAGGCCCAGGAGGTCTCCGGCACCCGGCTGCCCCGCGTCATGCGCCGCCTCGCCGCCGGCGAGGAGGTCGACGTCGAGACCGAGGCGCCCCGACTGCAGTACTCCGACGACGAGGTCGGCCAGGTCGGCAAGGCCCTCAACACCCTGCAACGCGCCGCCGTCGAGGCCGCCGTACGCCAGGCCGACATGCGCCGCGGCGTCTCCGAGGTCTTCGTCAACCTCGCCCGCCGCAGCCAGGTCCTGCTGCACCGTCAGCTGACCCTGCTCGACGCCATGGAACGCCGCACCGAGGACCCCCGCGAACTCGGGGACCTCTTCCGCCTCGACCACATGACGACCCGCATGCGGCGGCACGCCGAGGGCCTGGTCATCCTCTCCGGCGCCGTGCCGTCCCGGCAGTGGCGCAAGCCGGTCCAGCTGATGGACGTGGTGCGCGCCGCCGTCGCCGAGGTCGAGGACTACGAACGCGTCGAGGTCCGCCGGCTGCCCCGGCTGGCCGTCACCGGCCCGGCCGTCGCCGACCTCACCCACCTGATCGCCGAACTCATCGAGAACGCCACCGTGTTCTCGCCGCCGCACACCACCGTCCAGGTGCACGGCGAACCGGTCGCCAACGGCTTCGCCCTCGAAGTCGACGACCGCGGCCTCGGACTGACCCCCGACGCCATGCTGGAAGCCAATCTGCGGCTCGCCGAGACCCCCGAGTTCGAGCTCTCCGACACCGACCGGCTCGGCCTGTTCGTGGTCAGCCGGCTCGCCCAGCGTCAGTCCGTCCGCGTCTCGCTGCGGCCCTCCCCGTACGGCGGGACCACCGCTGTCGTCCTCATCCCGGCGGCGCTGCTCGCCGAGAGCGGTGACAGCGGCGAGGACACCGGCACCCGCAGGATCGGCGAACTCGAACTCGCCAAGGCCCTCGGCGACGCCCCGGACGACGAACCCGCGGCCACCGAGCACAGTTTCCGGCAGTGGGGCCTGGCCCCCGGCCGCGACGAGCAGCACGAGCCGCCCCGGGAGCACCGCCGCACCCCCGCGCAACGCGGCCTCGCGCAGCGCGCACCCGCCCAGCGCGGTCCTGCCCAACGCGGTCCCGCGCAGCGCGTCCCCGCCGAGGCCGACGCCGCGCCCGGCGCGTCGGCCGCCGGGACGGACGGTCTGTCCGCGCTGCCGCGCCGGCGCCGCCCGCCGGTGCTGGTCGCCGACAACGGCCGCCCCGTCCCCGGCATCCCCCGGCAGTCGGAGCCGCCGTCGGAGCCCGCCGGTGTGGCGCTGCCCCGCCGGGTCCGCCAGGCGAGTCTGGCCCCGCAGCTGCGCACCGACACCACGGAGGAGACGGCCGGGGCAACCGTCCCGGACAGCGTCGCCGAGTCCTCGCCGCGCGAGCGCAGCCCCGAGGAGATCCGGGCCCGGATGGCGTCGATCCAGAGCGGCTGGCAGCGCGGCCGACGGCACTCCGAGGAAGTCCCAGACGTTACACACGCACCAGGAACCATCACGGAGGGGAACGGTCCATGACCGCATCATCGAGTACGACCCGCGAGCTGAGCTGGCTCCTCGACGACCTGGTGAGCCGGGTGGCCTCGATCCGCAAGGCCCTTGTGCTCTCCGGTGACGGCCTGGCCACCGGGGCCTCGGAGGGGCTCACCCGTGAGGACGCCGAGCACCTGGCGGCGGTGGCCTCCGGCTTCCACAGCCTCGCCAAGGGGGTCGGCCGGCACTTCGAGGCCGGCGCCGTCCGCCAGACCATGGTCGAGCTGGACGAGGCGTTCCTCTTCGTCACCGCCGCCGGTGACGGCAGCTGCCTCGCGGTGCTCACCGACGCCGACTCCGACGTCGGCCAGGTCGCCTACGAAATGGCGCTCCTCGTCAAGCGGGTCGGCGTGCACCTCGCCACCGCACCCCGCACCGACGGCGGCGCCGCCCGCGCGGTATGACCGGGGCCGGGGCGATGCCGCCCGACGGCGACCGCTGGTTCGACGACGCGGCCGGACCGGTGGTGCGCCCGTACGCCATGACGCGTGGCCGGACCAGCCACTCCGCCGAGGGCAGGCTCGACCTGATCGCCCTCGTCGTCGCCGAGGCACGCTACGAGGGCGCCGATCCGCCCGCCGACGCCGACCGGGCGCTGTCCCCCGAGCATCTCCACATCGTCGAGCTCTGCCGGGACCGCCCGGCCTCCGTCGCCGAGCTGGCCGCCGATCTCGACCTGCCGCTCGGCGTCGTGCGCGTGCTCATCGGCGACCTCCTCGACGGCGATCTGGTGCACGTCACCCGGCCGGTTCCGCCCGCGGAACTGCCGGACGCGAGCGTGCTCCGCGACGTCATAAACGGACTGCGCGCTCTCTGATCGATAACGAAGCGATTCCACCGGCCAGTTGGCCGGTGAGCTCGTAGTACTGTCCTGTCATCAGTGGTGGAACGCTTGCTGAAATGAGAGAAGAGGCCCATGGTCTTCGGGCGCTCTGAGCGCAACAAGCCGGTTGTCGAGCCGGTCGCCCTCAAGATCCTGGTGGCGGGCGGGTTCGGGGTCGGCAAGACCACGCTCGTCGGTGCGGTCAGCGAGATCCGTCCGCTGCGCACCGAGGAGGACCTCAGCGAGATCGGCCGCCCGGTCGACGACACCGGTGGCGTCGAGTCCAAGCGCACCACCACCGTCGCCATGGACTTCGGCCGCATCACCCTCCGGGACGACCTCGTCCTGTACCTCTTCGGCACCCCCGGTCAGGACCGCTTCTGGTTCCTGTGGGACGAGCTGGCGCAGGGAGCCCTCGGCGCCGTCGTCCTGGCCGACACCCGTCGCCTGGAGGACTGCTTCGCCGCCGTCGACTACTTCGAGCGCCGAGGCATCCCCTTCACCATCGCCGTCAACTGCTTCGAGGGCTCCCAGCGCCACCCCGCCGACATGATCCGCGAGGCCCTCGACCTGGATCCCGACGTCCCCGTGGTGCTGTGCGACGCGCGCGACCGCTCCTCCGTCAAGAACGTCCTGATCACCGTCGTGGAGAACGCGGCCAAGGTCGCGGCGTAGCCGGGCCGTCACGACCCGGCCACGCCGTACGCGGTGCCGGCTGCCGGACACCTGCCGGGCGCGTGCCGTACTCCCGGCCGGGCCCGTGGACCGTCAGCCGGAGCCCTCGTCCTCCTCGTGCCAGCCGAAGCTGCGCTCCACCGCCTTCTTCCACCTCCGGTACTCGCGCTCCCGGACGCCCTGCTCCATCGCCGGTGTCCACTCGGCGTCCTTCTGCCAGTGCGCCTTGAGCGTGTCGAGGTCCGGCCACACCCCGGTGGCCAGCCCGGCCGCGTACGCCGCGCCCAGACACGTCGTCTCCGACACCCGGGGCCGCACCACCGGCACACCCAGCACATCGGCCTGGTGCTGCATCAGCAGGTTGTTGGCGGTCATTCCGCCGTCCACCTTCAGCGTGGTGATCGGTACGCCCGAGTCCTGGTACATGGCGTCCACCACCTCGCGGGTCTGCCAGCTGGTGGCCTCCAGGACCGCCCGCGCGAGGTGGGCCTTGGTCACGTACCGGGTCAGGCCGGTGATCACACCGCGCGCGTCGGAGCGCCAGTACGGGGCGTAGAGCCCGGAGAAGGCCGGCACGATGTAGGCGCCGCCGTTGTCCTCGACGCTCGCCGCCAGGGGCTCGATCTCGTCGGCGGACCCGATGATGCCGAGCTGGTCCCGGAACCACTGCACCAGGGCGCCGGTGATGGCGATCGAGCCCTCCAGGCAGTAGACCGGCGGTTCGCCGCCGAGCCGGTAGCCCATGGTCGTCAGCAGCCCGTTCTTGGACGGCACCGGACGGTGCCCCGTGTTGAGCAGCAGGAAACTGCCGGTCCCGTAGGTGTTCTTGGCGGTGCCGGTGTCGTAGCAGGCCTGGCCGAAGACCGCGGCCTGCTGGTCGCCCAGCGCGGAGGCGACGGGTACCCCCGCGAGCTGGCCCACCGCCGTCCCGTAGACCTCGGCGGACGAGCGGATCTCCGGGAGGATCGCCTCCGGGATGTCCATGGCGGAGAGAATGGCCGGATCCCACTGCAGGGATTCGAGGTTCATCAGCATGGTGCGCCCGGCGTTGGTCACATCGGTGACATGGACGCCGCAGTCCGGGCCCCCGGTGAGATTCCAGATCAGCCAGGAGTCGATGGTGCCGAAGGCGATCTCGCCGTTCTCGGCGCGGCGCCGCAGCCCGGGGACGTTGTCGAGCAGCCAGGCCGCCTTGGGCCCGGAGAAGTAGCTGGCGAGCGGCAGCCCGGTCGACTCACGGAAACGGTCCTGGCCGTCGGAGCCGCCGAGCTGGGTGCACAGCGCGGAGGTACGGGTGTCCTGCCAGACGATCGCGTTGTGCACCGGCCGGCCGGTGGCGCGGTCCCACAAGACGGTGGTCTCCCGCTGGTTGGTGATGCCCAGCGCGCTGAGCTGGTCGGCGCGCAGCCCGGCCTTGGCGAGCGCACCCGCGACCACGGCCTGCACCTTGGACCAGATCTCGGTGGCGTCGTGCTCCACCCACCCCGGCCTGGGGAAGATCTGCCGGTGCTCGCGCTGGTCCACGGCGACGATCGCCCCGTCGGTGTCGAAGACGATGCAACGGCTGGAGGTGGTGCCCTGGTCGATTGCGGCGACGTACTTCACTGACTGCTCGGTCATGACCGCCTCACTTGGATCGACTTAGAACGCGGCGTTGTAGATGAGCCCGGAGAGCGCGCCGCCGATCAGCGGGCCCGCCACCGGGATCCAGGCGTAACCCCAGTCGGAGGTGCCCTTGTTGGGGATGGGCAGCAGCGAATGGACGACACGGGGCCCGAGATCGCGGGCCGGATTGATCGCGTAACCGGTCGGGCCGCCCAGCGACAGGCCGATCCCGACCACCAGCAGGGACACGACCAGCACCAACGTGCCGGACTCGCCGAGCCCCTTGGTGAGCCCGAAGGCCAGGATCGGCAGCACCAGGCCGATGGTCGCGATGACCTCGGTGAGCAGGTTCTGCCAGGGCACCCGGATCTCCGGAATGGTGGAGAAGATGCCGAGGGTCGGCAGCGCCTTGCCCTCCTCCGAGCCGGCCGCGAACTGGCCGTAGTAGGTGAGCCAGCACAGTACGGCGCCCAGCATCGCGCCGATCAGCTGGCCCGCGATGTAGACCGGCACCTGGTCCCAGTCGCCGGTGTCGACGGCGATGCCCAGGGTGACGGCGGGATTGAGGTGACCGCCCGACAACGGGGCGGCCGTGTACGCGCCGGCCAGGACGCCGAAGCCCCAGCCGAAGGCGATGACGACCCAGCCGGCGGATCTCGCCTTGGAGTGGTGCAGGGTGACGGCGGCGCAGACGCCTGCGCCGAAGAGGATGAGGATCGCGGTTCCGATGATCTCGCCGACGAAGATGTCCGTGTTGGAATGCATGGCGGCTCCTATGTGCGGTCCAGGGTGCACCGACCGAGCTCCCGGCCCGCCCGGGGGTTGTCCCGCCACCGGTAGGGCCGTCCGTGCCACCCGGCATACTTCCCCCGGGGTGCGGGACCGTCAAGGCCGCGAACGGGCTGGCGGCCGGGGCCGGTCGTCGAAGTCCGGCCCGGCCTACGGCAGTTCCCCCGGCTCCGGCCGCCGGGGGCGGCTTCCCACTGATCCCCGGTGATCCCCGGTGATCATCACCGATCACCGATCACCGATCCTCGCTACCGCGCCACGACCACCGCCGAGCCGTGTCCGAACAGCCCCTGGTTCGCGGTGATCCCCACCCGGGCCCCCGGCACCTGGCGGCCGCCCGCCGAGCCGCGCAGCTGCCACACCAGCTCGCACACCTGGGCGATGGCCTGCGCCGGAACCGCCTCGCCGAAGGAGGACAGCCCGCCGCTGACGTTGACCGGGATCCGCCCGCCGAGCGCGGTCGCGCCCTCGCGCAGCAGCTTGGCGCCCCCGCCGGCCGGGCACAGGCCCAGGTCCTCGTACCACTGGAGTTCCAGGGCGGTCGACAGGTCGTAGACCTCCGCCAGGTCCAGGTCCTCCGGGCCGATGCCCGCCTCCTCGTACGCCGCCGCCGCGATGGACTCCCGGAACGCGGCGGCCGGCGGCTCCACGGCGGCGGCCGAGTCGGTGGCGAAGTCGGGCAGGTCCAGCACGGTGCACGGGTAGTGGGCGCTGACCGTCGAGACGGCACGGATCCGGACCGGTTCGGCGCTGCCGTGCCGGCGCGCGAAGTCGAGGGTGGACAGCACGAGTGCGGCCGCCCCGTCGGAGGTGGCGCAGATGTCGAGCAGCCGCAGCGGGTCGGCCACCACCGCCGAGGCCGCCACCTCCTCGGCGGTGACCGGCCGGCGGTAGCGGGCGTTGGGGTTGAGGGCGCCGGCCGCCGCGTTCTTGACCTTGACGTGGGCGAAGTCCTCGGCGGTGTCGCCGTGCACGGCCATCCGGCGACGCGCGTACAGCCCGAAGTACGCCGGGTTGACCGCCCCGAGCACCCGGAAGCGCAGCCAGTCCGGATCGTCCGGGCGCTCGCCCCCGGCCGGGGCGAAGAAGCCCTTGGGCGCCGCGTCCGCGCCCACCACCAGAGCCACGTCCGCAGTCCCGGCGAGCAGGTGGGCCCGTGCGGTGTCGACGGCGTGGGCGCCCGAGGCGCAGGCCGCGTACACGCTGGCGACGCGGGCGCCCTGCCGGCCCAGGGCCTGGGCGAAGGTGGCGCCCGCGACATGTCCCGGGTAGCCGCCCCGCACCGTGTTGGCGCCCACCAGCAGCTGCACCTGGGGCCAGCGCAGCCCCGCGTCGGCCAGGGCGGCACGGGCGGCCGCCACCCCGTAGTCCACGAAGGAACGGCCCCACTTGCCCCACGGATGCATCCCGGCCCCCAGGACCGCCACGTCCCCGCTCATGCCGGGCCCCCGACGGGCCGCCACTGCCAGGTCGTCCAGATGTGCCCGTCGTCCTCGCCCAGCACCCCGGGCACCACCTCGACCTCCGCGCCCACCTCCAGGTCGGCCGGGCGGACCCCGGGGGCGGCCTGCCCGAGCACCACCATGCGTTCCGCCGCCAGTTCCACGGCCACCAGGGTGAACGGCTCCCAGGGGCGGCCCGGATCGGAGACGTACGGGGCGGGTGGCCGGTACCGCACATCGGTGTACGACCACACCCGGCCCCGCCGGGACAGTGGCGTCTCCTCCAGTTCCGTGCCCCCGCAGGCGGGGTTGCCGCAGTGGCTGTCGCGCCGGGGGAAGAACACCGCCCCGCAGTCCCGGCACCGGGTGCCGAGCAGCCGGAAGGCCGACGGCCCGGTACCGGCCTCGGTTTCCGCTTCCGCTTCCGCTTCGGTGAACCAGCCGTGGACCACCGGTGTGCGCTCCCGCGCCATGTGCGCCTCCCGACACTGATCTGACGGAACGTCAGAAGTCTGTCAGGCGGGGTCGACACTGTCAGTACCCACTGCTATGTTCTTCTCAGTTGGAGAACAACAGGGAGAGTCGAGGGGGTGGAGCGATGGCCGCGCGGCAGGATGAGGAGGCCTTCCTCGCCACCTACGACCCGCATGCCTTCGAGCCCGTCGCAGTCACGGTGGACATCGTTGTCCTGACGCTGCGCCAAGGCGCCCTGCACGTGCTGCTGGTGCGCCGGGGCGGCCCGCCCTTCGAGGGCTCCTGGGCGCTGCCCGGCGGCTTCGTCAAGGCCGGTCGGGAGTCCCTGGACGGCGCCGCCGTCCGTGAGCTCGCCGAGGAGACCGGCCTCGACGCCGAGCACGGCCTCGGCCGGGTGCATCTGGAGCAACTCGGTTCGTACGGCGGCCCGGAGCGCGATCCGCGGATGCACGTCGTCTCCGTCGCGTACCTCGCCTTCGCCCCGGGGCTGCCCGACGCCCGGGCCGGCAGCGACGCGGTGGCCGCCGAGTGGATACCGGTCGCCGGGCTCGCGGGCGCCGTACCCATGGCGGCGCCGAGCGCGGCCCCGATATCGGCAACGAACCCGGCAACGGCCACGGCGGCGACCCCTGCTGCCACCCCTGTCGCCACCCCTGCCGCGGCGCCGACCGCAGAACCGGACGCGGGCCGACCGCGTCCCCACGAACAGGGCCGGCCGGCCGGGGCCCACGGGGGTGGTCCCGGCCGCCGGCCCGCCACCGGCCCCCCGGCCCGCGCCCTCGCCTTCGACCACGCGCTGATACTGGCCGACGGCCTCGACCGCGCCCGCGCCAAGATCGAGTACTCGCCGCTCGCCACCGCCTTCCTCACCGCCGAGTTCACCATCACCGAACTGCGCGAGGTCTACGAAGCGGTCTGGGGCACGACCCTCCACGCGGGGAACTTCCACCGCAAGGTGCTCTCCGTCCCCGGCTTCGTCGAGTCCACCGGCGGCACCGCCACCCGCGGCGGCTCCCGGGGCGGCCCCCGCCCCCGCCTCTACCGGGCCGGTGACGCCCGCCTGCTGCACCCCGCCCTGCTCCGGCCCGACCGTGAGGACAGCGTCCGCTGACCGGCGCGCCGCCCGGGCACGCTCAGCTGTAGTGCCACCACCCCTCGGCGAGTTGACGGAACCGACCCCCTCCAGGGTGCCCCGCAGCAGCAGCCGGTCGGCCGCCTGTGCGCCCCGGGTCCGCGGATCCCGTGTGTACGACAGGGGGCCGATGCGGCCGAACCCGGTGCCGGTGCCCATGTCCGCCGAGTTGTCCGGAAACCGCTCCTCCCGCGGGGCGTGGCACAGCACCAGCGGCTCGCCGGGCCGGTAGCGCCGTACGGGCCGGACGGGTGGCCGCGCGATCGTCAGGCCGGTGGTGCTGCCGCGGCGGTGCCCGGACCGTTCGGCGATGTAACCGTGCGGGAAGAGCCTCGACTTGTCGACATCGCGGTAGAACTCCCGTTTCATCGTCCGGTCGCCGAGATCCTTCGCCCACGCCACGAAACGGCCGACCGCCACCCGCTGCGGCCGGTAGCAGTCGTACACCCTCAAGGTGTGCTCCCGCCGCAGCAGTTGGAGCCGGGCGCGATGCGGCGCCTCGGCAGCCGGCCGGGCCGCGAGGCACAGCGGCCGGCGGTAGCCGTCGACGCGCGCGCCGGTGAAGTTGTGGAGGGTGGAGTAGCGCGACTCCTCCAGGATCGTGGGATCCGCATCGCTCCAGCGCGACGAACTCGGCGGGAGCCGGAGCGAGGTCGGCAGCGGGAGCCGGACGCGCTGCCGAAGCCCGCGCGGGACTCGCCGTCGCCGGCACCAGGAGCAGCACGAGCGCCACGGCCCGCGCACGCGGCCGCCCCCGCGACACCCCTGCGGCACCCGTGACATCCCGGCCCGCGAAGGGATCTCCGACATGACCTCCGTCCACCACCGCACCCCGACGAAGCGGGAACATCCGCTAAAGTCCGCCCGTGATCAGCCATCAGAAGGACTCGCACTGCTCCTCGTGCGGCACCGCCTTCCCGCCCGATCCCGGCTGGCCCCGCACCTGCGCCGGCTGCGGCGCGGTCGCCTACCGCAACCCCCTCCCGGTCGCCGTCGCACTGCTGCCCGTACGCGATCCCGAGCACGGCGCCGGACTCGTGGTCATCCGCCGCACCATCGAGCCGCGCCGCGGCCTGCTCGCCCTCCCCGGCGGCTTCGTCGACCACGGCGAGACCTGGCAGCAGGCCGTCACCCGCGAACTCGCCGAGGAGACCGGCATCGCAGCCGACCCCGGGGACGTCACCCTCGCCGACGCGCTCACCGACTCCGAGGGCGGCCATCTGCTGCTCTTCGGCCTGCTCCCCGAGCGGCCCGCACACGCCCTGCCGCCGCCCCGCCCCACCGACGAGACCGAGGACCGGCAGCTCGTGCACGCCCCCACCGACCTGGCCTTCCCCCTCCACACCCAGGCCGTCCGCCGGTGGTTCCAGGGCCGCTACCCCGCGCCGCCCGCGTCCCCGCGCACCCGGACCGGGTAACCCACCTCCCCGTCGCCCTCCCGCTCGACCAGCACGGCCCCGTCCACCAGCCGGGTGGTGAACTGCTCGATACGCGGCTCCGCCCAGCCGTCCCCGTCGTCGCCGATCAGCAGCCCGCCCCCGCCGCGGGCCGCCGGAGCCCACACCTCCAGCTCGATCCCGCCGTCGGCCCCGGTCACCGGCAGCACCGCGCCCGCCCGTGCCAGTACCGGAATCCGCCCCAGCGGCGCGTCCAGCAGCACCTGCCCCGGCCCCTGGTACGCCTGGCCGGTCACCGTGTCGTACCAGCGCCCGCGCGGCAGCCGCAGACTCCGGACCACCGACCCCTGGTCCAGCACCGGCGCCACCAGCAGGGCGTCGCCCAGCAGAAAGGCGTCCTCGCAGGCCCGCAGCTTGCGGTCCTCGGGGTCGTTCCACCACAGCGGCCGTACGTAGGGGGCACCGGTCAGCCGGGCCAGATGTGCCAGCGTGTAGAGGTACGGCAGCAGCCGCTCCCGCTCCCGCAGCGCCGCCCCGGCGTGCTCCAGCACCTCGGGCCCGAACATCCACGGCTCACGGCGCCCGGCGTCGATGGCCGAATGCGTGCGCAGAAACGGGAAGTACGCCGCCATCTGCAGCCAGCGCAGATACATCTCCGGGCTCGGGAAACCGTCGAAGCCGCCCACGTCCGGCCCGGAGAACGGCACCCCGCACATCCCCAGCCCCAGCACCAGCGACAGCGAGGCCCGCAGCCCCGGCCAGCCCGTCGACACATCGCCCGACCAGGCACCGCCGTAGCGCTGCAGGCCCGCCCACCCCGAGCGCGAGAAGAGGAACGGCCGTGTCTCGGGGCGCAGTTCGCGCAGCCCCTCGTAACCGGCCCGGGCCATGGTCAGGGCGTAGACGTTGTGCGCCTCGCGATGGTCGCCGCCCCGGCCCTCCAGCGCGTGGCGGGCGGAACGGGGCAGGGTCGTCTCGCCGAACGCCGCGAAGGACACCGGCTCGTTCATGTCGTGCCACACCCCGGCGAACCCCTGGGCCAGCCGTTCGGCGTACAGCCCGCCCCACCACTTGCGCACCCGGGGGTCGGTGAAGTCGGGGAAGACCGCGTCCCCGGGCCACACCACCCCGCGCACCTGCCGGCCCCGCGCGTCCCGTACGAAGGCGTCCTCGGCGGCCCCGCTGTCGTACACGGGGTTGCCCGGTTCCCGCTTCACCGCCGGGTCGACGATCGACACCAGCCGGACCCCGTCGGCGGCCAGCTCGCCCGCCAGGCCCGGCAGATCGGGGAAGCGCTCCGGGTCGACGGTGAAGACCCGGTGTCCGTCCAGGTGGTCGATGTCCAGGTGCAGCGCGGCCAGCGGCAGCCCGCGGTCCCGGTATCCGGCCGCGACCCGCCGGACCTCGGCGGCCGAGCCGAAGCCCCAGTGGGCGTGGTGGTAGCGCAGCGCCCAGCGCGGCGGCACCGCCGGCCGGCCGGTCAGCGCCGTCCAGGCGGACAGGATCCGCCCCGGGGGACCGGTGACCACCCAGTAGCGCAGCGGACCGCCGTCCATCCGCACCTCGCAGCCGCCCCGCCGGTCGTGCCCCGACCCGGCACCCTCCTCGCCGTCGCGCAGCGACACCCGGCCGTCGGAGGAGTTGTCGTGGAAGACCAGGTGGCTGCCGGCGTCCGCCACCACCAACTGCACCGGCATGGTGATGTACAGCGGGTCGTCACCCGGTCCGAAGGCGCGGCCCGGGTCGGTGTTCCACAACCGGTAGGCACCCTCGCGGAGCCGGGGGCCGCCCGCGCGGCCTCCGAGCCCGAACACCGCCGCGTCGGCGGCCGTCTCCGAGCGCTGCACCCAGCGCGGGCCGCCGTCGAGCGGCCCGCCCACCGGATCCCACCAGCGCGGCGGCAGATCCCGCCGCAGCAGCACCCCGCCCGGCGTGCGGAACTCCACCGCCCCGTGCCGCGACACCAGCACCGTCACCCGTTCGGAGACCACCCGCCAGCCGTCCTTGTCCGGCTCGATCACCGCCCGGGTGTCCGCCTCCGGGCAGCCCTGCGCGAGCGCGTACGAGGGCTCCGCCTCGGCCCCGTCCCACCCGCAGAACACCGCGCCTCCCACCGCCACCCGCACCCGCAGGCTCGACCGGGCGAAGCGCACCACCCCGCCCCCCGGCAACTCCTCCGCGCCCTGCGCCATCCCGGGCACCCGGGCCCGCTCGGGGCCACGGCGGGGCAGATCACGCGCGTCGGTGCGGGCCCGCCGCCAGGCCGCCCGCAGGGCCCTCAGCCCGTTCACCGATCCGACCCGCACCAGGTCCCGAGCATCCATGAGGCCCACCCTTCCACCGTTTGCGTTCCCCGCGTCGTCCGTTCGTCCACCGTTCATCCGGCGGCCGCGCACAGGGAACCCCCACCGGATGTGGGGTGGCAGCCCTGGCGCCGAAGACGATCACGTGGCATCGTCCTGCCCAGCCGCGCGCGGGGACATTCCGCCCGGGCGCGGTCCAGCTGCACACCTCGCGAGGACGCGAACCGTCCGGGAGCCGCCCCATGAGCACCGCACCTGAGCCAGCCACCGGCCCGGAGACCCCGGAAACCCCGGAAACGCCCCCGGAGACCCCGGAAGCTTCCGAGAGCCGGGCGACGCAGGCGGCGCCGCCGCAGACCCCGCCGGACCGGCAGACCCCGCCTGCCCACCAGAGCCCGCCGGCCCACCAGACCCCCGAGCCCCTGTGGCGGCCCGGCCCCGCCCGTACCGCCGCCGCGCAGATCACCCGCTTCCAGGCCTGGGCCGCCGACCGGCACGGCGCCCCCGCCACCGGCTACCAGGAGCTGCACGCCTGGTCGGTGCGCGAACCGGAGACCTTCTGGACGGCGGTCGTCGAGTGGTTCGACGTCCGCTTCTCCTCCCCGTACGACACCGTGCTCGCCGACGCCGCCATGCCCGGCGCCCGCTGGTTCCCCGGCGCCACCCTCAACTACGCCGAGCACGCGCTGCGCCCCGCCCAGGACCCCGCCCGCGCCGGCACCCCCGCGCTGCTCTCGCTCGACGAACGGCACCACATCACCGGGACCAGCTGGGCCGAGCTGAGCCGGCAGGTGGCGAACCTCGCGGCGCAGCTGCGCCGCCTCGGTGTCCGCCCCGGTGACCGGGTCAGCGGCTACCTCCCCAACATCCCGCAGGCGGTCACCGCGCTCCTGGCCACCGCCGCCGTCGGTGCCGTCTGGACCTCCTGCGCCCCCGACTTCGGCGCCCGCAGCGTCCTGGACCGCTTCCAGCAGGTCGAGCCCGTGGTGCTGTTCGCCGTCGACGGATACCGCTACGGCGGCAAAACCCACGACCGCACCGCCGTCGTCGCCGAACTGCGCGCCGAACTGCCCACGCTGCGCGCCGTCGTCCACATCCCGGTCCTGGACACCCCGGCCCCCGGGGGCACCCTGGAGTGGGCCGCTCTCGTCGCCGGCGACGCCCGGCCCTCGTACGAGCAGGTCCCCTTCGAGCATCCGCTGTGGGTGCTGTACTCCTCCGGCACCACCGGGCTGCCCAAGGCCATCGTCCACTCCCAGGGCGGCATCCTGCTCGAACACCTCAAGCAGACCGGCCTGCACATGGACCTCGGCCCGGACGACCGGTTCTTCTGGTACACCTCCACCGGCTGGATGATGTGGAACTTCCTGGTCGGCGGTCTCCTCGCCGGCGCCACGATCGTCCTGTACGACGGCAGCCCCGGCTTCCCCGACACGGGCGCCCAGTGGGGCGTCGCCGAGCAGACCCGGGCGACCGTCTTCGGGACCTCCGCCGCGTACGTCATCGCCTGCCGCAAGGCGGGCGTCCACCCGGCCCGCGACCACGACCTGTCGGCGGTCAAGTGCGTCGCCACCACCGGTTCCCCGCTGCCGCCCGACGGCTTCCGCTGGCTGCACGACGAGGTCAAGGAGGACCTGTGGATCGCCTCCGTCAGCGGCGGCACCGACGTCTGCAGCTGCTTCGCCGGCGGTGTCCCCACCCTGCCCGTGTACGTCGGCGAACTCCAGGCCCCCTGCCTGGGCACCGACCTCCAGGCCTGGGACCCGTACGGAAAGCCCGTCACCGACGAGGTCGGCGAACTGGTCGTCACCAACCCCATGCCCTCGATGCCCATCGGCTTCTGGAACGACCCGGACGGCGCCCGCTACCGCGAGAGCTACTTCGAGATGTTCCCCGGCGTCTGGCGTCACGGCGACTGGATCACCCTCACCTCACGCGGCACCGTGATCATCCACGGCCGCTCCGACTCCACCCTCAACCGCCAGGGCGTCCGGATGGGTTCCGCCGACATCTACGAGGCCGTCGAACGCCTGCCGGAGATCCGCGAGTCCCTCGTCATCGGCGTCGAACAACCCGACGGCGGCTACTGGATGCCGCTCTTCGTCCAGCTCGCCGAGGGCGCCGAACTCGACGACGCACTCCGCGAAAGGATCAAGCACACCATCCGCGACCGGCTCTCCCCGCGCCACATCCCCGACGAGATCATCCAGGTCCCCGGCGTCCCGCACACCCTCACCGGCAAACGCATCGAAGTCCCCGTCAAGAAGCTCCTCCAGGGCACCCCGATGGACCGGGCCGTGAACCCGGGATCGGTGGACAACGTGGAACTGCTGGGCTTCTACGAGCAGTTGGCCCGCGAACGGTCGGGGCCGGCTGCCTGAGACCGCTGCACTGCACTGCGCTGCGCTGCACTGCACTGCGCTGCGCTGCACTGCACTGCGCTGCGCTGCGCTGCACTGCGCTGCGCTGCACTGCACTGCGCTGCACTGCGCTGCACTGCGCTGCGCTGCACTGCGCTGCGCTGCACTGCACTGCGCTGCGCTGCACTGCGTTGCGGGAACGGGGGAGCGGAGGGCGGGGCCGGCAGTGGCGCTCCGCCGACTACCCCCCGTACCCCGCCCCGTACTCGCCCAGCACCTCCGCGAAGTCCCCCGCCAGCCGCCGGGACTCCCGCGGCGTCAGCGTCGCCGTGGTGATCCGCACCCCCGGGCCGGCGGCCACCCGGAACCGGGCGCCCGCGGCGACCCACCACCCCCGCGACCGGAGCCCGTTCACCACCGCGGCCTCGTCCCGCACCGGGACCCACACGTTCAGCCCGCTCGCCCCGTGCGCGGTGACCCCGTGCCGTGCCAGTTCCGCCACGAACGCCGTCCGCCGCCGCGCGTACGTGTCCCGCGCGGCGGCCACCAGTGCGCTCGTCGCCGGGTCCGTCATGAGGAGGGCCACTGTCTCCTGGAGTACGTGGCTGACCCACCCGGACGTCAGCAGCATCCGGCCGTCATGCCGCGCGGACGTCGTCGGATCACAGGCGAGCGCGGCCCACCGCAGGTCCGTCCCCAGGTACTTGGTCACCGTACGGACCTGCGCCCAGCGCGCGAGGCCGCCCGAGACGAGCGAGTGCAGCGGCGCCCCGGCGATCTCGGAGGCGTGGTCATTCTCGACGACCAGCACGTCAGGCGCGCCGCGCACCACCTCCACCAGCGCCTGCCGCCGCCCGGCCGAGAACGCGCCGCCGTACGGATTCTGCGCACGGGGGCTGTAGATGACGGCCCGTGCGCCCGCGCGCAGCGCGGCCCGCAGCGGCTCGGGCCGTATGCCCTCGTCGTCGACCGCCACCGGCACCACGCGCAGCCCCAACGCCGGTACCAGATCGAGGAGATGGTGATAGCCCGGATCCTCCATGGCCACCGTGTCCCCCGGCCGCAGTTCCACGGAGAGCAGCCGCGCGACGCAGTCGAGCGCACTGTGCGCGAAGGACACCTGCCCCGCCGGAACGCCGTCCCGCGCGTACCACTCCCGCGTCAGCGCCTCCAGCTCCGTCAGCCGTGGTGTGGCCCGGTGGGAACGGGCACCCGGCGCCACCCGCACCGGCGGCAGCAGGTCGGGCAGGAACTGCGGGTCCGGATGGCCGCCGGCCACGTCCCGCAGCCCCGGCGGCACCTTGGGCGGCCTCCGCGACGCGACGGCCGGCGCCTCCGCCACCACCGTGCCGCCGCGCCCCCGGGTGACGACGATGCCGCGCTGCCGCAGCTCCCGGTAGGCCGTGGCCACCGTGCCGGGGCTCACGCCGAGCCGCTCGGCCAGCCCGCGGACGGGCGGCAGCGCGGAACCGGGGGACAGCGCGCCGTCGGCCACCCCCTGTTCGACGGACGCGGCAATTCCCTTGGCGGTCGTACCCGTGATCCCATATTGTATCGCCACAGAGTTAAGTATGTATCAATACAAACGCGGGATCAAGGGGGGGGCGGCGCATGCGTGCGAAGACGGGCCGGAACGCCCGGACCGAATGGCAGCACCGGATACCCGGCGGCCGGGACGGCCGCCGACTGCTGTGGGTGAGTTTCACGGACAAGGCCGGCTCCGGCCTCTGGATCGGCACTTCCGCGCTCTACTACACCTACGTGGCCGACCTCGGCCTGCACCGCGTCGGCATCCTCCTCGCCGTGGCCGGCGCCATCGGCGTCATCGGATCCCCGACAGCGGGCCGCGTCGCGGACCATGTGCCGATCACCGTGCTGCTTCCCGCCGTCCACGTCCTCCGCGCCCTGGCAGCCGTCGGCATCCTGTTCACCGGCTCCTTCTGGGCCCTGCTGCCCATCGCCGCCGTGGGCAGCTTCGGCGACCGCTCGGCATCGGTCCTCACCAAGCTCTACGTGGCCCGGGTGGCCGGCCCGGACCGCGCCCGCTACCAGGCCCTGCAACGCACCGTCGTCAACATCGGCTTCGGCGTCGGCGGACTCGCCGCCGCGGCCGCCCTCTCGATCGGGACCGACGGGGCCTACCGCGCCATGCTCATCGGCGACGCCATGTCCTTCGTCGGCGCCGCCCTGCTGGTCCTGCGCTGCGCCGAACCCCCCTCGCCCGCACGCGTGGTGGCCGCCTCCGACGGCCGGCCCGCACAGCCGACGGAGCTCCGGGCCAGCCCCTGGCGGGACCGCGGCTATCTCGCGTACACCGCCACCGAGACACTGCTGCTCCTGGACGATGTCTCCCTCAGCGTCGGGATGCCGCTGTGGATCGTCACCTCGACCCGGGCCCCGCACAGCCTCGCCGCGCTGCTCTTCGTCCTCAACAACGTCCTCGTGGTCCTGTTCCAGGTACCCCTGTCCCGCTTGGGCGCCACCGCCCGCAAGGCAGCCGCGTCGCTGCCGCTGCTCGCCGCCGCGTTCGTCGCCGCGGGCCTGGCCATGGCCGCGTCCACCGTTGACTCGCCCTGGATCGCCACCATCTCCCTGGTCGCCGCCGCGACCGCCTTCACCGCCGCCGAAATGGTCCACGCCGCGATCTCGTGGGAGCTGTCCATCGCCCTCGCCCCCGGCCGCTCCCAAGGCGCCTACCTGGGCGTTCACGGCCTCGCCTCCTCGACCGAACGCTCCGCGGGCCCACTGATCCTCACCTCCGGCGTCATGGCGGCCGGCCCCGTCGGCTGGCTCGGCCTCGGCGGCGCCCTCGCCGCGGTCGCCTACGGGCAGCGGGCGCTGGTCCGCCGCCGCCTGGACCGTCAGGACGCCGGGCAGCCCCCCGTGTCCGAAGACGTGTCCGAAGACTTCGCCGCCGGCTCCGGCGTCGCGCGGCAGGCTCCTACGCCGTAGCGCCGCCGTCCACGACCAGGTCGTGGCCCACCGTGAATCCCGACTCCGCCGACTCCGCCGACTCCGCCGACGCCGGCCAGAGCACGGCCGACACGGCCTCGGCGACCCGCCCCACCCTGCCGACCGGCAGCGCGGCCCCCAGCCGCCGCTCCCTGCCGGCCTCCGTCTCACCGGGCCGCAGCGACATCGGGGTGTTGACCGGTCCCGGGCTGACGGCGTTGATCCGGATGCCGTCCCCGATGTACTCCACGGCCGCCGCCCTGGTCAGCGCGGTGACCACCGCCTTCGAGGCCCCCGTACGCGGCCAGGCCCGGACGGCTGCTGTGCGCACCGATGCTGGACGAGGTGTTCACGATCGTCCCGCCGCCGTGCGCCCGCATATGGGCGATCTCGTACTTCATCGAGAGCCAGGCGCCGTTCGGGTTACCCCGATCACGGCCTCCCAGCACCGGCGTTGTTGAAGGCGACGTCCAGGCCGCCGAGCAGCCCCACGGCGCCGCTCACCATCCGCTCGGCCTCCCCGGCCACCGACACGTCGGCGACCACCGCCCCCGCGGTGCCGCCCGCTGCCTCCACGGCCGCCACCGTCTCTTTCGGCGGTCCCTCCCGGCGCCCCGCCACGACCACCGCGGCACCCTCACCGGCGAAGACCGGCGCCGCCACCCGCCCGATCCCCGAACCGCTCCCGGTGACCAGGACCCTCGCCGCTACGAAACGTAACCGCCGATCCACTATTGCTCGCCTCCCATAAAAAACCGATCAGTCAAAAATGCCGAGCGCCAAAGCCACCGCGTCCCGTACCCGCTCCGGCTCCGGCCGCGCCCGGCCGAGCACCCTCAGCCCCTGCAGCACCACCAGCAGAAAACGGGCCAGGGCCACCGGATCCCGGTCCCCGCCGAGTTCTCCCTGGGCCGCCGCCCGCATCAGCGCCGACGTCAGCCCGGTCTCCAGCCCGTCCCAGCTGGCCTCCACCCGACGGGCCGCCGCCGGATCCGCCCCGCCCAGCTCCACCGCCGTGTTGACCACGAAGCAACCGCGCCGCTCCCCGTCCCGTTCTCCGGCCGCCTCCGCCGCGAACCGCCCCACCAGCTCCCGCACCGCGGGCAGGGCCGGCCCCGGTCGCGACAGCAGGCGCAGATTCTCCTGCGCCACCCGGTCCCGGTAGCGGTCCAGCGCCCTGAGGTAGAGCTCGTGCTTACTGCCGTACGTGGCGTAGACGCTGGCCCGCCCGATCCCCAGGTGCTCCACCAGATCGGCCATCGACGTCGCCTCGTAGCCCCGCCGCCAGAACAACTCCAGCGCCGCGTCCAGAACCACGTCCGGATCGAACTCCTTGCTCCGTGCCATGAGCCGGACGCTAGGCCGGAACAGAACGAGCGGTCAAGAAAAAATCGCCCTCAGTGCCCACATCGTCACGTTGTGTTGTCAGTGGCCCCGCCTACCGTGATCAGGAAACCGCAGGAGCGCACAGGGGGAGTCACGTCATGGCGCACACCAGGAACCGCAAGCACACCAAGGACCGCCGTCCCAGGGGCCACGGCCGCCCGCCCGCCCACGCTGCCGCCACCCGCCGCGCCCTGAGGCGCGAAGTGCCCAGCACCGTCGCCCTTCTCGCCGACCCGCGCGACCTCGCCACCATGCGGGACTACCGCAGCTTCACCGCCTTCGCCGACCACCCCGAGTACCTGCGGGCCATGGAAGGACTGCTGCGCTCACTCACCGCCCGGGGCGTCCGCACCTCCGTCGGCCTTTTCGACCCCGACGACTACGCCGACTACTGCGCCGACACCGCCCAGGACCCCGACACACCCGCCACCCGCACCCGCTACACCGCCGAAGTCACCGCGGGCGGCCCCACGGTCCCGTACGTGGGACAGCCCCTCCACCACCTCATCACCCAGCTCGAACACGAGGCGGACCGCCGGGCCACCTGGGAGCACGCCACCGACCTGCTCGCCCACGCCGGAGCCTGCTCCGACTGCGGCCAGGACATCGCCCGCAGCTCCTTCGACCGGGCCTCGCACGCCCTGATGAGGCTGCTCGAAGCCGTGGGCCCGGGCAGCCACCACCTCGTATGCAGCGTCCCCGCCGACGGCACCACCCTGCTCGCCGCACTCCACGCCCGCGTCGACACCCGGGGTGACATCCACCTCCCGGAAGCCGAAGCCCTGGTCTGCTGCACCGTCCTCGCCGCCGGCCTGGCCACCGCCGCCACCGGCGGAGTCGTCCTGCGCACCACCACCTCGGACACCCCTGAGACCCCGGACGGCGGTGACCAGGTCCGGGGCTGGACCCTGCGGGACGGCTGGCTCCACCCGCTCACCGAGGCCCAGGTCTTCAACGCCTACTGCACCGACCCCGAAACCGGTGAACCGGTGCCCCCCGAGCCCGGCGTCGTCTACCTCCCCGGCACCCCCCTGCCACCGCCACCGCCCGACTGACCCCGCACCGAAAGCCGCACCGACGCCGTAGCAACGCCGTATCAACGCCGTATCAACGCCGGAGGGCGCCCCACCCCCAGGTGGAACGCCCTCCGGAGCCGGCCCGCGCCCGTGTCACTCCCCGGACAGCACCGCCTGCGCGGCACGCCGCGCCTCGTCCGCGGAGTCGGTCGCCCGCGCCGCGGCCGCCGCACGCTCGCACTGCGCCAGCGTGTGCTTGGCCAGCGTCGCCCGCACATACGGAATCGACGCCGCGCCCATCGACAGGCTCGTCACACCAAGACCCGTCAGCACGCACGCCAGCAGCGGATCGGAGGCCGCCTCACCGCACACACCACAGCTCTTGCCCTCGGCCCTGGCGGCCTCGGCCGAAGCCGCCACCAGGTCGAGCAGCGCCGGCTGCCACGGGTCCTGCAACCGCGAGACCGCACCGACCTGGCGGTCCGCCGCGAAGGTGTACTGCGCCAGGTCGTTCGTCCCCAGCGAGAGGAACTCGACCTCCTGCAGAATCGACCGGGCCCGCAGCGCCGCCGACGGAATCTCCACCATCGCGCCGAACTTCGCCCGCAGCCCCGCCTCCCGGCACGCGTCGGCGAACGCCTTGGCGTCGATCCGGTCGGCCACCATCGGCGCCATGACCTCCAGATACACCGGAAGCCCCTCCGCCGCCCGGGCCAGCGCACGCAACTGCGTACGCAGCACATCCGGGTGGGCCAGCAGCGTCCGCAGACCCCGCACACCCAGCGCCGGATTCGGCTCGTCCGCCGGCGTCAGGAACTCCAGCGGCTTGTCCGCCCCGGCATCCAGCACCCGCACCACGACCCGGCCCTCGGGAAAGGCCTCCAGCACCTGGCGGTACACCGCGCACTGCGCGTCCTCCGACGGCGCCTGCTTCGAGTCGTCCAGGAAGAGGAACTCCGTACGGAACAGCCCGACACCCTCGGCGCCGGCCTCCACCGCGGCCGCCACATCACCGGGACCGCCGACATTGGCAAGCAGCGGCACCTTGTGACCGTCCGAGGTCGCCCCCGGACCCGAGGAGGCGGTCAGCGCCGCCTTGCGCACGGCCGCGGCCTCCTCCAGCGCGGCCCGCTTCTCCGCGCTGGGCGCCACAAAGATCTCACCGGTGCTGCCGTCGACCGCGACGACCACACCCTCGGCCAGCTCCGTCGCACCCGGCAGGGCGACCACGGCGGGCACGCCCAGAGCCCGCGCCAGAATCGCGCTGTGGCTCGTCGGCCCGCCCTCCTCGGTCACAAAACCCAGTACCAGCGTCGGGTCCAGCAGCGCCGTGTCCGCAGGCGCCAGATCCCGCGCGATCAGCACATACGGCTCGTCACTGTCCGGCACACCCGGCATCGGCACGCCCAGCAGCCGCGCCACGATCCGGTTCCGGACGTCGTCCAGATCGGCCACCCGGCCCGCCAGATACTCCCCGGCACCTTCCAGCAGCGCGCGGTAGGTGGCGAACGCGTCGTACACCGCGCGCTCCGCCGTACTCCCCACCGCGATCCGGCGCTCCACATCCGCGATCAGCTCGGGGTCCTGCGCCATGAGCGCCTGGGCCTCCAGCACGGCCTGTGCCTCGCCGCCCGCCAGATTGCCCCGCGCGATCAGGTCATTGGCCACGGCTTCCACCGCCTGCCTGGCCCGTCCCTGCTCCCGCGGAGCCTCCTCCGGCGGAGTCTGCCTCGCCGGCGGCTCCAGGACAGCGGTCCCCATATGCCGAACCTCGCCGATCGCCACCCCGTGGCTGACACCGACGCCTCGCAGCGTTGTCTCCATCTCACCCGTCTCCGGTCGGTTGCTTCTCTTCTGAGTCGGGAGTGGCCATTCCCGGAGAGATTACTTCCAAAGGAACAGCTGCGCTCCGGCCACGACCTCGCCGTCCTCCACCAGCTCGCTCAGCACGTCCCCGGTGGCCTCCAGCGCCACCACCGGACACACCGGTGACTTCCCGGCTGCCACGACATCCGCCGGATTCCACCGCACGACGGCCTCGCCGCGCCGCACCCTGTCCCCCTTCGCCACCAGCAGCTCGAAGCCCGCTCCGTTCAGCTGCACGGTGTCGATGCCCAGATGCGTCAGCACCCCGTGCCCCTCGTCGTCCACCACGACGAAGGCATGCGGGTGCAGTGAAACGATCAC
>NZ_JBWDOQ010000002.1:0-1170000 GCF_056270125.1 Streptomyces sp. RLA131 | reverse complement strand
TTGGCACCAGGAACCGATGAAGGACGCGAGAGGCCGCGATAGGCCCCGGGGAGCTGTCAACTGAGCTTTGATCCGGGGGTGTCCGAATGGGGAAACCCGGCAGTCGTCATGGGCTGTCACCCATACCTGAACACATAGGGTATGTGGAGGGAACGCGGGGAAGTGAAACATCTCAGTACCCGCAGGAAGAGAAAACAACCGTGATTCCGGGAGTAGTGGCGAGCGAAACCGGATGAGGCCAAACCGTATGCGTGTGATACCCGGCAGGGGTTGCGTATACGGGGTTGTGGGATCGTACTTCGATGGTCTGCCGGCCGTCGGGCGAGTCAGAAACCGTATGGATAGGCGAAGGACATGCGAAAGGTCCGGCGTAGAGGGTAAGACCCCCGTAGCTGAAATCTGTACGGCTTGCTTGTACGACACCCAAGTAGCACGGGGCCCGAGAAATCCCGTGTGAATCTGGCGGGACCACCCGTTAAGCCTAAATATTCCCTGGTGACCGATAGCGGATAGTACCGTGAGGGAATGGTGAAAAGTACCGCGGGAGCGGAGTGAAATAGTACCTGAAACCGTGTGCCTACAAGCCGTGGGAGCGTCGCGCATCGAGTTTACTCGGTGCGTCGTGACTGCGTGCCTTTTGAAGAATGAGCCTGCGAGTTTGCGGTGTGTTGCGAGGTTAACCCGTGTGGGGAAGCCGTAGCGAAAGCGAGTCCGAATAGGGCGATTGAGTAGCGCGCCCAAGACCCGAAGCGGAGTGATCTAGCCATGGGCAGGTTGAAGCGTGGGTAAGACCGCGTGGAGGACCGAACCCACCAGGGTTGAAAACCTGGGGGATGACCTGTGGTTAGGGGTGAAAGGCCAATCAAACTCCGTGATAGCTGGTTCTCCCCGAAATGCATTTAGGTGCAGCGTCACGTGTTTCTTGCCGGAGGTAGAGCACTGGATAGGCGATGGGCCCTACCGGGTTACTGACCTTAGCCAAACTCCGAATGCCGGTAAGTGAGAGCGTGGCAGTGAGACTGTGGGGGATAAGCTCCATGGTCGAGAGGGAAACAGCCCAGAGCATCGACTAAGGCCCCTAAGCGTACGCTAAGTGGGAAAGGATGTGGAGTCGCAGAGACAACCAGGAGGTTGGCTTAGAAGCAGCCACCCTTGAAAGAGTGCGTAATAGCTCACTGGTCAAGTGATTCCGCGCCGACAATGTAGCGGGGCTCAAGCGTACCGCCGAAGTCGTGTCATTGCAGCATGTACTCCCAACGGAGGCTGTGATGGGTAGGGGAGCGTCGTGTGCCGGGTGAAGCCGCGCCGGAAGGCAGTGGTGGACGGTTCACGAGTGAGAATGCAGGCATGAGTAGCGATACACACGTGGGAAACGTGTGCGCCGATTGACTAAGGGTTCCTGGGTCAAGCTGATCTGCCCAGGGTAAGTCGGGACCTAAGGCGAGGCCGACAGGCGTAGTCGATGGACAACCGGTTGATATTCCGGTACCCGCTTTGAAACGCCCAGTATCGAACCAGGCGATGCTAAGTCCGTGAAGCCGCCCTGATCTCTTCGGAGTTGAGGGGAGTGGTGGAGCCGACGGACCAGACCTGTAGTAGGTAAGCGATGGGGTGACGCAGGAAGGTAGTCCAGCCCGGGCGGTGGTTGTCCCGGGGTAAGGGTGTAGGCCGTGTGATAGGCAAATCCGTCACACATTGAGGCTGAGACCTGATGCCGAGCCGATTGTGGTGAAGTGGATGATCCTATGCTGTCGAGAAAAGCCTCTAGCGAGTTTCATGGCGGCCCGTACCCTAAACCGACTCAGGTGGTCAGGTAGAGAATACCGAGGCGTTCGGGTGAACTATGGTTAAGGAACTCGGCAAAATGCCCCCGTAACTTCGGGAGAAGGGGGGCCATCACCGGTGATAGCACTTGCTGCTTGAGCTGGGGGTGGCCGCAGAGACCAGCGAGAAGCGACTGTTTACTAAAAACACAGGTCCGTGCGAAGCCGTAAGGCGATGTATACGGACTGACGCCTGCCCGGTGCTGGAACGTTAAGGGGACCGGTTAGTCACATTTCGGTGTGGCGAAGCTGAGAACTTAAGCGCCAGTAAACGGCGGTGGTAACTATAACCATCCTAAGGTAGCGAAATTCCTTGTCGGGTAAGTTCCGACCTGCACGAATGGCGTAACGACTTCTCGACTGTCTCAACCATAGGCCCGGTGAAATTGCACTACGAGTAAAGATGCTCGTTTCGCGCAGCAGGACGGAAAGACCCCGGGACCTTTACTATAGCTTGATATTGGTGTTCGGTTCGGCTTGTGTAGGATAGGTGGGAGACTGTGAAGTCATGGCGCCAGCCATGGTGGAGTCGTCGTTGAAATACCACTCTGGTCGTGCTGGATGTCTAACCTCGGTCCGTGATCCGGATCAGGGACAGTGTCTGGTGGGTAGTTTAACTGGGGCGGTTGCCTCCTAAAATGTAACGGAGGCGCCCAAAGGTTCCCTCAGCCTGGTTGGCAATCAGGTGTTGAGTGTAAGTGCACAAGGGAGCTTGACTGTGAGACTGACGGGTCGAGCAGGGACGAAAGTCGGGACTAGTGATCCGGCGGTGGCTTGTGGAAGCGCCGTCGCTCAACGGATAAAAGGTACCCCGGGGATAACAGGCTGATCTTCCCCAAGAGTCCATATCGACGGGATGGTTTGGCACCTCGATGTCGGCTCGTCGCATCCTGGGGCTGGAGTCGGTCCCAAGGGTTGGGCTGTTCGCCCATTAAAGCGGTACGCGAGCTGGGTTTAGAACGTCGTGAGACAGTTCGGTCCCTATCCGCTGTGCGCGTAGGAATATTGAGAAGGGCTGTCCCTAGTACGAGAGGACCGGGACGGACGAACCTCTGGTGTGCCAGTTGTCCTGCCAAGGGCATGGCTGGTTGGCTACGTTCGGGAGGGATAACCGCTGAAAGCATCTAAGCGGGAAGCCTGCTTCGAGATGAGTATTCCCACCAACTTGATTGGTTAAGGCTCCCAGTAGACGACTGGGTTGATAGGCCGGATGTGGAAGCCCTGTAAGGGGTGGAGCTGACCGGTACTAATAGGCCGAGGGCTTGTCCTCAGTTGCTCGCGTCCACTGTGTAGTTCTGAAGTAACGAACCGTGTTGTTTTCCGGTGGTCGTTAACTTCATAGTGTTTCGGTGGTCATAGCGTTAGGGAAACGCCCGGTTACATTTCGAACCCGGAAGCTAAGCCTTTCAGCGCCGATGGTACTGCAGGGGGGACCCTGTGGGAGAGTAGGACACCGCCGAACAATCTTTATAGGGCCTTGCCCCGGATCCTGGATCCGGGGCAAGGCCTTTTTGCTGCCTGGGGTAGGGTCAGGTGGAATCAACGGGCGTACATACACACAGGAGGGGCCCCGGTGGAGGTCCAGGAGACACGGGTGCAAACGGATCGGATCATGACGATCCCCAACATCCTGAGCATGGCGCGTCTTGTCGGCGTTCCCGTCTTCCTGTGGCTGATCCTGTGGCCGGAGTTCGGCGGGCCCAAGGCTGATGGCTGGGCTCTGCTCATCCTCGCTTTGAGCGGCGTCACCGACTACCTGGACGGCAAGCTCGCGCGTCGCTGGAACCAGATCAGCGACCTCGGCCGGCTGCTGGACCCCGCAGCAGACCGTTTGTACATCCTGTCCACCCTGGTGGGTCTGACGTGGCGGGAGATCCTCCCGTGGTGGCTGACCGGCCTTCTCGTGGCCCGCGAGGCCATGCTCGGCGTGATGATCCTGGTCCTGCGCAGGCACGGCTATGGTCCGCCGCAGGTCAACTTCATGGGGAAGGCGGCGACCTTCAACCTCATGTACGCGTTCCCGTTGCTCCTTCTGAGCGACGGCAACGGGTGGCTGAACACGCTCGCTGCTATTTTCGGATGGGCATTCGCCGGATGGGGTACAACCCTCTATTGGTGGGCAGGGATCCTTTACGTGGTCCAGGTCCGCCGGCTCATCAGGGCGGACGCAATGGCCGATTGAGCCTGTGCGCTGTGCGCCTCCGGCCGGCCGTGGACCGGCCGACGGAGCCGCCCGCAGCGCGAGCCAGCGGTGTTCCGTGTCCCACGTGAGGTGGGGCACGGACACGCGGACGGGTGACGTCGGCATGACAGTCGTCTCTTCAAGGAGGACGCTTCCGACATGAAGGCCGTCGTGATGGCCGGCGGCGAGGGCACTCGCCTTCGCCCGATGACCTCAAGCATGCCCAAGCCGCTGCTGCCCGTGGCCAACCAGCCGATCATGCAGCATGTACTCACGCTGCTGAAGCGGCATGGTCTCACCGAGACCGTGGTGACCGTGCAGTTTCTTGCCTCCCTCGTCAAGAACTACTTCGGCGACGGTGAAGAACTCGGCATGGATCTCACCTACGCGAACGAGGAGAAGCCACTCGGGACCGCCGGGAGTGTCAAGAACGCGGAGGAAGCGCTCAAGGACGACTCGTTCCTGGTGATCTCCGGCGACGCGCTCACCGATTTCGATCTGACGGAGCTGATCAATTTCCACAAGGAGAAGGGCGGGCTCGTCACCGTATGCCTGACCAGGGTTCCCAATCCCCTGGAGTTCGGCATCACCATCGTGGACGAGCACGGCCAGGTCGAACGCTTCCTGGAGAAGCCGACCTGGGGCCAGGTGTTCTCGGACACCGTCAACACCGGTATCTACGTCATGGAGCCCGAGGTCTTCGACTATGTCGAGGCCGACGTCTCGGTGGACTGGTCCGGTGATGTCTTCCCGCAGCTCATGAAGGAGGGGAAGCCGATCTACGGCTTCATCGCCGAGGGCTACTGGGAGGACGTCGGCACCCACGAGAGCTATCTCAAGGCCCAGGCCGACGTCCTGGAGGGCAAGGTCGACGTCGACCTCGACGGCTTCGAGATCTCGCCCGGGGTCTGGGTCGCCGAGGGCGCCGAGGTACACCCCGACGCCATTCTGCGCGGCCCGCTCTATATCGGGGACTACGCCAAGGTCGAGGCCGGCGCGGAAATCCGCGAGCACACCGTGATCGGCTCGAATGTCGTCGTGAAGTCCGGGGCCTTTCTCCACAAGGCTGTCGTCCACGACAATGTCTTCGTCGGTCAGCAGACCAATCTCCGTGGCTGCGTCATCGGCAAGAACACCGACGTCATGAGAGCGGCCCGGATCGACGAGGGCGCGGTCATCGGTGACGAGTGCCTGATCGGCGAGGAGTCGATCATCGCGGGCAATGTCCGCGTGTATCCCTTCAAGACGATCGAGGCGGGCGCCTTCGTCAACACGTCCGTCATCTGGGAGTCGCGGGGTCAGGCGCACCTCTTCGGTGCCCGGGGCGTGTCCGGCATCATCAACGTCGAGATCACCCCGGAGCTGGCCGTGCGGCTGGCGGGTGCGTACGCGACGACGCTCAAGAAGGGCGCGACCGTCACCACGGCCCGTGACCACTCCCGTGGCGCGCGGGCGCTGAAGCGGGCGGTCATCTCCGCCCTGCAGACCAGCGCGATCGAGGTACGTGACCTGGAGAACGTGCCGATGCCCGTGGCGCGGCAGCAGACCGCGCGGGGCAGCGCCGGCGGCATCATGATCCGTACCACCCCCGGGACACCGGACTCGGTCGACATCATGTTCTTCGACGAGCGGGGAGCCGACCTGTCGGCGGCCGGCCAGCGGAAGCTGGACCGGGTCTACGCACGCCAGGAGTACCGGCGTGCCTTCCCCGGTGAGATCGGCGACCTGCACTTCCCGGCCAGCGTCTTCGACTCGTACACGGGCGCGCTGCTGCGCGCGCTGGACACCACCGGGATCACCGACTCGGGCCTGAAGGTCGTGGTGGACGCGGCCAACGGCAGCGCCGGCCTGGTGCTGCCCAGCCTGCTCGGCCGGCTCGGCGTCGACGCGCTGACGATCAACCCGGGGCTGGACGAGTCCCGGCCCACCGAGACCGCCGACTCCCGCAGAGCGGGGCTGGTGCGCCTCGGCGAGATCGTCTCGTCCTCCCGCGCGGCCTTCGGGGTGCGCTTCGACCCGGTCGGTGAGCGGTTGTCGCTGGTGGACGAGCGGGGCCGGATCATCGAGGACGACCGGGCACTGCTGGTCATGCTCGACCTGGTGGCCGCCGAGCGCCGCAGCGGGCGGGTGGCGCTGCCGGTGACCACCACCCGTATCGCCGAGCAGGTGGCGGCCTACCACGGTACGCAGGTGGAGTGGACGACCACGTCGCCCGACGACCTGACCCGGGTCGGCCGCAACGATGCGACGATCTTCGGCGGGGACGGCAAGGGCGGCTTCATCATCCCCGAGTTCAGCAGCGTGTTCGACGGCTCGGCGGCCTTTGTCCGGCTGATCGGTCTGGTGGCGCGCACGCAGCTCACGCTCAGCCAGATCGACGCCCGGATCCCCAGCGCCCATGTCCTCAAGCGGGACCTGGCGACGCCGTGGGCGGTCAAGGGCCTGGTCATGCGCCGGGTGGTCGAGGAGGCGGGCGACCGGTCCGTGGACACCACCGACGGCGTACGGGTCGTGGAGGCCGACGGCCGCTGGGTGATGGTGCTGCCGGACCCGGCGGAGGCGGTGACGCACCTGTGGGCCGAGGGGCCCGACGACGCCTCGGCGCAGGCACTGCTCGACGAGTGGTCGGCGATCGTGGACAGCGCGGGCCGCTGACACCTGGCTGACACCCGCTCCGGCCCCCTTTCGTCGCGCTAACGGCGCGCCGGGAGGGGGCCGTTCGAGTGTGGTGCCGCCGACGTGGGACGATGTGCGGCATGCCGCAGCAGCACCCCGATCGCAGCGGCACGAGCCGCGAGGCCGTGCCGCGGCGTCCTGACGCCTCCATGTCGTTGCTGACCAATGTCATGGAGCACAGCCTCGACGACGGTTACGCGGAGGCGGCTGCGCGCCGCGGCGAGACCGGCAGCTCCCGGATGCCGCGTTCGCTGCGCGGGAAGCTCAGTCTGGCCGTGGGCCTGGTGCTGGTGGCCGTGGTGGTCACCCTGGGCGCCGCGCAGGCGCAGGTGAGCGCCCCGACGCTGGCCAAGGAACGGCAGAAGCTGATCGACCGGATCGGCGCGGAGACCACCGCGGCGGACGGGCTGCAGAAGAGCGTGGACCGGTTGCGTGACGACGTCGGCGAGATGCAGCGCCAGGCGTTGAAGGAACAGGACGTCGGCGACGCCGATCGGATCTCACTCCTGGCCGGGGCAACCCCGGTGACCGGCCCCGGCGTCAAACTGGTCGTGGACGACGCCAAGGAAGCCTCGTCGGGCGGTGGCGGCAACCCCCGTACGAGCAGCGACTTCTCGGACACCGGCCGGGTCCGGGACCGGGACATGCAGCGGGTCGTGAACGGTCTGTGGGCGTCCGGGGCCGAGGCGATCTCCGTCAACGGGCAGCGGCTGACCGCGCTGTCGGCGATCCGGGCGGCCGGGGACGCCATACTGGTCGACAACAAGCCACTGGCGCCGCCTTACACGGTGCTGGCCATCGGGGACGGGAAGCGGCTGAGCACCGCGTTCCAGGACAGTGCGGACGGTCAGTACCTGCATGTCCTTGAGGAGAACTACGGGATCCGGACGAGCATCTCGGCCGAGACCGGGCTCAGGCTTCCGGCAGCGCCGAGCCTGATCGTGCGGTCCGCCAGTCCGGTTCCGTCGGCCGGGCAGAGCTCACCGGCAAGCACAGGCAGCACAGGCAGTAAGACAGGGAAGGGCACGCATTGATCGCCGTACTGGGCCTCGTCGTAGGAGTCGTGGTGGGCCTCGTGGTCCGCCCCGTGGTGCCGACGGTGGTCGAGCCGTACCTTCCGATCGCCGTGGTCGCCGCGCTGGACGCGGTCTTCGGCGGCCTGCGGGCCATGCTCGACGGGATCTTCGACGACAAGGTCTTCGTCGTGTCGTTCCTGTCGAATGTCGTGGTCGCCGCTCTCATCGTCTTCCTGGGGGACAAGCTCGGAGTCGGGTCCCAGCTGTCCACCGGTGTGGTCGTCGTCCTCGGTATCCGGATCTTCTCCAACGCGGCGGCCATCCGGCGCCATGTCTTCCGGGCGTGAGCGGGCGATGAGCGACCACGACGAGAAGCCGGACCGCGAGCCGGAGCGGACTCCCGACCGGCAGCCCGGGCCCGCTTCGGACCCCGCGCGCGAGGCCGGTACGGAACCCCTTGCGGCACCCGGGACGGCACCCGGGACGGAACCCGGTACGGCACCCGGGACGGAACCGGGTGCGGAGGCATCCGCACCGGCACCCGCCCCGGGCCCGCAGGACGCCTCCGGCGGCCGGCAGCGGCTGAAGGCCGGCCTGTGGCCGCCCCGGGTGAGCCGGGCGCAGCTGATCGTGGCGCTGCTGCTGTTCGTGCTGGGCCTCGGCCTGGCCATCCAGGTCCGCTCCACCAGCGACAGCAGCGCGCTGCGCGGTGCCCGGCAGGAGGACCTGGTCCGGATCCTCGACGAGCTGGACAACCGCACACAGCGGCTCCAGGACGAGAAGCAGCGCCTGGAGAGCCAGCGTACGGAGCTGGAGAACAGCTCCGACCAGGCCGAGGAGGCCCGTAAGCAGACCGAGCAGAAGGCACAGCAGCTCGGGGTGCTGGCCGGCACCGTCGCGGCCCAGGGACCGGGCATCACCCTGACGATCACCGACCCGAAGGGGTCCGTGGAGTCGGACACGCTGCTGGACACCCTCCAGGAGCTGCGGGCGGCGGGTGCGGAGGCCATTCAGATCAACGATGTGCGGGTGGTCGCGGACACGTACTTCACCCAGGAGGGCGGCAGCGTGAAGATCGACGGCAAGAAGATCTCACAGCCGTACCGGTTCAAAGTCATCGGTAATCCACAGGATCTTGAACCAGCGCTGAACATCCCCGGCGGAGTGGTGCAGACTCTGGAGAAGGAGCAGGCCACAGCGGATGTGACCCGCTCGCAGAAGATCGTTGTGGACGCCTTGCGGCCGTCGGAGGCGCCTGACTACGCTCAGTCGTCGTCCCGGTGACAGCTCGGCGAATGGGGGTACCCGGCCAGAGGGCATGTGAGAACGGGGGGTCGCCGCATGTGGCATGTGGTGCGTGATGGAAACTGTGTGTTGGTCGTGACTGAGGGTTCGTCCTGCCCCACGGGCGGGTCTGTTTCGTTCAAGGGGAATCGCCCGTGAAGTTGTTCGGAAAGTTGTTCGGTAAGAGCGCGCGGCAGGAGCGTGACAGTGCCACGGCACGGCACCGCGCGCCGCGACACGCCCAGGATGAGGAAGCGGGTGAGGAGCGTCCGCTGTTCCGCAATGGCCCCGCCGGATCCGGTGGCGACATTTCGGGTGGTACCGGCGTGGCTTCTGTTGACCCTGCCGCGTCCGGCCGCATAGGTTTCGGGGAACCATCAACCTCGAACGCGGGTGGAGGGTCCTTGCCGGTCTGTACGAGGTGCGGGCACCGCAATGCGGAGGCGAGTCGCTTCTGCTCCAACTGCGGCGCGCCGCTGCGCGGGGGAGCCCCGTTCGAGCGGGCGTCGGAGACGACCTCGACGATCTCCATCTCCGGTCTTGAGGCGTACGAGGCCGAGGCGACCGGTCAGACGCTGGTCCCGTCGCTGTCCGCGGAGGCCCAGGCCGCCGTGGACGCGCTGCCGCCGGGTTCCGCGCTGCTGATCGTGCGGCGTGGTCCCAACTCCGGCAGCCGCTTCCTCCTGGACGGCGAGCTGACCACGGCGGGCCGTCACCCGGAGAGCGACATCTTCCTGGACGACGTGACCGTCTCGCGGCGGCATGTGGAGTTCCGGCGGGGCACCGACGGAGGCTTCACGGTCTCCGACGTCGGCAGCCTCAACGGCACGTACGTCAACCGGGAACGGATCGACGCGGTACCTCTGGCCAATGGCGACGAGGTGCAGATCGGCAAGTACCGACTGGTCTTCTACGCGAGCCAGCGGGGCATCTGACCCGCGAGGGAAGGTCCATGCTTCGTACACCGGCGGGCGGTGCCGGAAACGGCACCGCCACCGCGGACGGCAGCCTGCTGAGCATCGGGGCGGTCCTCGGCCAACTGCGCGAGGAGTTCCCCGAGGTCACCATCTCCAAGATCCGTTTTCTGGAGGCGGAGGGCCTGGTCGAGCCGCAGCGCACCCCTTCGGGGTACCGGAAGTTCGCGGTCCGGGACGTGGAGCGGCTCGGGCACATCCTGCGCATGCAGCGCGACCACTACCTTCCGTTGAAGGTGATCCGCGAGCATCTGGACGCCCTGGACCGGGGTGAGACCGTCTCGCTGCCCCCGCCCGCCGAGCCCCGTGACCTGCTGGACCAGCCGGTCGAGCCGGAACCGACGGGGCTGCGGCTCGGCCGCGAGGAGCTCATGGCGGCCACCGGTGCGGGTGAGGACGATCTGGGGCAGTGGGAGTCCTACGGACTGGTCGAGGCGGGCCAGGACGGCGGCTATGACGCCGAATCGGTGAACATCGCCAAGTTGATCTCCGAGCTGGGCCGCTTCGGCCTGGAGCCGCGCCATCTGCGGGCCGTGAAGGCCGCCGCGGACCGCGAGGCCGGTCTGGTCGAACAGGTGGTCGCCCCGCTGCGCAGGCACCGCAATCCGCAGACCAGGGCGCATGCGGAGAACACCGCCCGGGAGCTGGCGGCGCTGTCGGTGCGGCTGCATGCCGCGCTGGTCCAGTCTGCGCTGCGCGTGCGGCTGTTCTGAGGCCAGGCTGCGAGCCTCCGCCGGGGCGGCAGCTTCCTCCCCGACTACCCAAACCGGCCGGGCACGTCCTAGGGTTGCTGTGTGAACGAGCTCGATGTCGTGGGTGTCCGGGTCGAAATGCCCTCCAATCAACCGATCGTGCTTCTGCGCGAGGTGGGAGGGGACCGCTACCTGCCCATCTGGATCGGGCCCGGGGAGGCCACCGCCATCGCCTTCGCCCAGCAGGGCATGACGCCCGCGCGGCCGCTGACCCACGATCTGTTCAAGGACGTGCTCGAAGCCATCGGCCAGACCCTGGCCGAGGTGAGGATCACCGATCTGCGCGAGGGCGTCTTCTACGCCGAGCTGGTCTTCGCCAGCGGCGTCGAGGTCAGTGCCCGTCCCTCCGACGCCATAGCGCTGGCGCTGCGCACCGGCACCCCGATCTACGGGAGCGAGGGCGTGCTCGACGACGCGGGTATCGCCATCCCCGACGAGCAGGAGGACGAGGTCGAGAAGTTCCGCGAGTTCCTCGACCAGATCTCGCCGGAGGACTTCGGCACCAGCAGTCAGTAGCCAGTACCGCGTAAGGGCCCCTGCTGACGACCATTCGGCTAGCCTTACCCCTCCGGCGGACACGCGAAACCACTCCTGGGGTTGATATCACTCGGCGTGCCGAGCGTGGCGATCGTTGACGCACCCGGAGTGACTGCCTACCGTCGAGAGGGAAAGTCCCCACGGCACGTGCACGCGCCCGGCGGGACGAGAAGGGACGGAGGTCGGCGTGATCAGCACCGGCGACGGAATGGCCGCAGGCGGCGGCCCGTATCCGCTGCGCGAGGCCCTGGCCCGGCACTCCGCGATGGCCGCCGACGGGGGTGGGAGCGACCCGGCCGCACCCGGACCGGAGAGCGCCTCCACGGGATCCGGCGCGGCCGAGACCGTCGGCTACCGCGGTCCCACGGCCTGCGCGGCCACCGGCATCACCTACCGCCAGCTCGACTACTGGGCCCGCACCGGACTGGTTGAGCCGAGCATCAGGCCCGCGTACGGATCGGGCACCCAGCGGCTCTACAGCTTCCGCGACGTGGTCGTCCTCAAGATCGTCAAGCGGCTCCTCGACACGGGCGTCTCCCTGCAGAACATCCGCAACGCCGTACAGCACCTGCGCTCCTGCGCGCCGGCCGAGCTGGCCAGGATGACGCTGATGAGCGACGGTGCGACGGTCTACGAGTGCACATCCCCCGACGAGGTGGTCTCACTGCTCCAGGGCGGCCAGGGCATCTTCGGGATCGCGGTCGGCGTGGTGTGGCGCGATGTGGAGGGTTCACTCGCGCAGCTGCACGGTGAGCGGGTCGACACCGGGGAGACGCTGCCCGGGCACAACCCGGGGGACGAGCTGGCCCGGCGCCGCAACCGCGCGGGGTAGCGCGCGACACCGCGCCCGGCGGCCGGACGGGGTGCCTCGAACGGGTCCCAGCCACGCCGGTCGCCGCCGGTGCCGGCCGGCCGCCGTACGCCTGTACGGCGGCTGTCAGTGGCATAGGGCAGCATCGGTGCTGTGAGAAGCTCCCCGACCATCCTGCACCTCGACATGGACGCGTTCTTCGCCGCCGTCGAGCAGGGGTCGAAGCCGTCCCTGCGCGGAAAGCCGGTGATCGTCGGTGGTGTGGGGCCGCGCGGGGTGGTCGCGACGGCCTCGTACGAGGCGCGGGTGCACGGGGTGCACTCGGCGATGGCCATGGCGCACGCTCGGCGGCTCTGTCCGAACGCCGCCTATCTGATCCCGCGCTTCGAGCTGTACCGCCAGGTCAGCGAGGTGGTGATGGGGCTGCTCGGACAGCTGTCGCCGTTGGTGGAGCCGCTGAGCCTGGACGAGGCATTCGTCGATCTGGAGGCCGGCGGTATCGGTGACCGCCCCCGGGCCGTCGCGGAGAAGCTGCGCGCGGACATCAGGGCGGCCACCGGGCTCACCGCGTCGGTCGGGCTCGCCGCCTCCAAGCTGCTCGCCAAGATCGCCTCGGAGGAGGCCAAGCCCGACGGGCTGGTCGTGGTCGAGCCGGGCACCGAGCGCGAGCTGCTCGCCCCCATGCCGGCGCGCACACTGCCAGGGGTCGGCCCGGCCACCGCCGAGGTTCTGCGGAGGGCCGGGCTCGGCACCATCGCGGAGGTGCGGCACGCGGGGGAGGCGGAGCTCGTCCGGCTGCTGGGCAAGGCGCACGGGGCGTCGCTGTACGCGATGGCGGCCGGACTGGACGACCGGCCGGTGGTCGCGGAGCGGGAGCACAAGTCCATCTCGGTCGAGGACACCTTCGACGTGGACCTGACGGACCGGATACGGGTCCGGGCCGAGCTGGACCGGCTGGCCGACCGTTGCGTGAAGCGGCTGCGGGGCGCCGGGCGCTCCGGGCGCACCGTGGTGATCAAGGTCCGGCGGTACGACTTCAGTACCCTGACGCGCTCCGAGACGCTGCGGGCGCCGACCGACGACCCGGCGGTGGTGCGGGAGACGGCGGGACGGCTGATAGAGGCCGTCGACACCACGGGCGGCGTCAGGCTGCTCGGGGTGGGTGTCGCGGGCCTCGCCGACTTCACCCAGGAGGATCTGTTCGCGCAGGCGGCGGCCGCCGAGGGTCTCGCCGCCGAGCAGGAGGCGGCCGCGGCCCCGCTGGAGCCGGCGCAGGAGGAGCCGGCCGTCCCCGCGCGGCGCTGGCTGCCGGGCCAGGATGTGCGGCATGCCGTCCACGGCGCGGGCTGGGTGCAGGGCAGCGGGGTGGGCCGGGTCACGGTGCGCTTCGAGGAGCCGGGATCGCCGGCGCCGGGGCGGGTGCGGACGTTCCCCGTGGAGGCACCCGACCTGGAGCCCGCGGACCCGCTGCCCCTGGTGCCGCCCCCGCCGCCCCCACTGCCCCCGCCGCCCCCGCGGTGACGGCGCGAGGCCGCCGCACCCCGGGGCAGGGGTCAGGCGTCGCCGGCGAGGGTGCCGAAGTCGTGGTCGCCGACGGCGGCGGGCGGTACTTCGAGGCCGTAGTGATGGTAGAGCTGGAGTTCCTGCTCGGGCGAGAGATGCCGGCCCACGCCGAAGTCGGGTGCGTCCTTGATCAGAGCCTTGTCGAAGGGGACGATGAGATGGTCATCGACGAACTGACTGGGCTCCAGGGGCACGAAGGCGTCACGGCTGAACAGCCCGGTCCGGACGGCGGCCCATTCGGGGCGTCCGGTGGCGTCGTCGAGGTAGACCTCGTCGACGGTGCCGATCTTCACTCCGTTGAGGTCGAAGGCCCTGCGGCCGATCAGGCTGCGCGGATCGATACCGGTCTGCACGGTTCCTCCAACAACTAGTGATTGATCCTATTTAGGCATGAAAGCCACTTTCTGTCACATGCCGCTCGCGGAAGTCACGCTGGTAGGCTGACAGCGGCCGCAGACCCCATGCGGGAGAGTCCCGGAAGCGCAGCGTCGCGCAGGCCGGGCGCCGAAGGAGCAACTCCTCCCCGGAATCTCTCAGGCATCCGTACCGCACGGGTGAGGTCACTCTGGAAAGCAGCGACGGCGAAAGCCGTTTCTCACCGACGGTGAAAGCCGTTCCGTGCAGACGGGACGGTGAAGCTCTCAGGTTCAGATGACAGAGGGGGAGGCCCCATTGGAGTCAGACCAGCGCCTCGCCCGAGCGCGTCAGACCAGGAGGCCTCCGCAGATGACCGCCCACCGCATCCCCCTCTCCGAGCTGGAACGCGGCATTCCGTTCGCCGGCCGCCACATCGGGCCCGACCGGTCCGCGCAGGACAAGATGCTGGCCCAGGTCGGGTACGGCTCACTCGACGAGCTGACCGCCGCCGCGGTGCCGGACGCCATCAGGAGCGCCGAGGCGCTGCGCATGCCGGCCGCCCGTACCGAGGCCGAGGTGACCGCCGAACTGCGCGCGCTGGCCGACCGCAACCAGGTCCTTCACCCCATGATCGGGCTCGGCTACTACGGCACCTTCACCCCGCCGGTGATCCTGCGCAACGTCATGGAGAACCCGGCCTGGTACACCGCGTACACGCCCTACCAGCCGGAGATCTCGCAGGGCCGCCTGGAGGCGCTGCTGAACTTCCAGACCGTGGTCGCCGACCTCACCGGACTGCCCACCTCGGGGGCCTCGCTGCTCGACGAGAGCACCGCCGCCGCCGAGGCGATGGCGCTGTCCCGCCGGGTCGGCAAGGTCAAGAACGGTGTCTTCCTGGTCGACGCCGACACCTTCCCGCAGACCACCGCCGTGCTGCGGACCCGCGCCGAGCCCACCGGCGTCGAGGTCGTCGTCGCCGACCTCTCGGCCGGCATCCCGGCCGAGGTGGCCGAACGCGGTGTCTTCGGCGTCCTGCTCCAGTACCCGGGTGCCTCCGGCGCGGTCCGTGACCTGCGGCCGGTCGTGGAGCAGGCCCACGGCCTGGGCGCGATCGTCACCGTCGCCGCCGACCTGCTGGCGCTGACCCTGCTCACCTCGCCCGGCGAACTGGGCGCGGACATCGCGGTCGGCACCACCCAGCGCTTCGGCGTACCCATGGGCTTCGGCGGCCCGCACGCCGGATACATGGCGGTGCGCGCGCAGTTCGCCCGCAGCCTGCCCGGCCGCCTGGTCGGCGTGTCGGTGGACGCCGACGGCAACAAGGCGTACCGGCTGGCCCTGCAGACCCGTGAGCAGCACATCCGCCGGGAGAAGGCCACCAGCAACATCTGCACCGCGCAGGTCCTGCTGGCCGTGATGGCCGGGATGTACGCGGTCTACCACGGCCCCGACGGCCTGCGCGGCATCGCGAGCCGCACCCACCGCTACGCGGCGATCCTCGCCCAGGGGCTGCGGGCCGGCGGTGTCGAGGTCACGACGGACGCCTTCTTCGACACGGTCACCGCCCGGGTGCCGGGCCGGGCCGCCGAGGTCGTGACCGCCGCCCGCGAGGCCGGGGTCAACCTGTGGCAGACGGACGCCGATCTGGTCGGCATCGCCTGTGACGAGACCACCGGTCGCGACCAGCTCGCCGCCGTCTGGGGCGCGTTCGGGGTCGGGCCCGGTGACATCGAGGCGCTGGACGCGGCCACCGGGGACACCCTTCCGGAGGCGCTGCTGCGCACCGATACCTACCTCACCCACCCCGTCTTCCACCAGCACCGCTCCGAGACCGCCATGCTGCGCTACCTGCGCCGCCTCGCGGACCGGGACTACGCGCTGGACCGGGGCATGATCCCGCTCGGCTCCTGCACGATGAAGCTGAACGCCACGACGGAGATGGAGCCGGTCACCTGGCCCGAGTTCGGCGCGCTGCACCCCTTCGCGCCGGCCGAGCAGGCCGCCGGATACCTCACGCTCATCCGGGAGTTGGAGGAGCAGCTCGCCGAGGTCACCGGTTACGACAAGGTCAGCATCCAGCCCAACGCCGGTTCCCAGGGCGAGTTGGCGGGTCTGCTCGCGGTCCGCGCGTACCACCGGGCCAACGGTGACACCGGGCGCACGGTCTGCCTCATCCCGTCCTCCGCGCACGGCACCAACGCGGCCAGCGCGGTCATGGCCGGTATGCGGGTGGTCGTCGTGCGCACCAGCGACGACGGCGAGGTGGACATCGCCGACCTGCACGCCAAGATCGAGCAGTACGCGGACGAACTGGCCGTGCTGATGGTCACCTACCCCTCCACCCACGGTGTGTTCGAGGAGCACATCGGTGAGATCTGCGCCGCCGTGCACGACGCCGGCGGCCAGGTCTACGTGGACGGCGCCAACCTCAACGCCCTGGTGGGGCTTGCCAAGCCGGGCCACTTCGGCGGCGATGTGTCCCACCTCAACCTGCACAAGACCTTCTGCATCCCGCACGGCGGCGGTGGCCCGGGTGTCGGCCCGGTCGCGGTCCGCGCCCACCTGGCCCCGTATCTGCCGAACCATCCGCTCCAGCCCGAGGCCGGTCCGGCGACCGGCGTCGGCCCGGTCTCCGCGGCCCCGTTCGGCTCGGCCGGCATACTGCCGATCTCGTGGGCGTACGTACGGCTCATGGGCGCCGAGGGGCTCAAGGCCGCCACGCAGGTCGCGGTGCTGGGCGCCAACTACATGGCCAAGCGGCTGGAACCGCACTACCCGGTGCTCTACACCGGCCCCGGCGGGCTGGTGGCGCACGAGTGCATCATCGACCTGCGGCCGCTGACCAAGGAGACGGGCGTGACGGTCGACGACGTCGCCAAGCGCCTGATCGACTACGGCTTCCACGCGCCGACGATGTCGTTCCCGGTGGCCGGGACGCTGATGATCGAGCCGACCGAGAGCGAGGACCTGGCGGAACTGGACCGCTTCTGCCAGGCGATGATCTCGATCCGCGCGGAGATCGACAAGGTCGGCTCCGGTCTCTGGCCGGCGGATGACAACCCGCTGCGCAACGCGCCGCACACCGCTGCCGCACTCGGCGGCGAGTGGGAGCACCCGTACTCCCGTCAGGAGGCGGTGTTCCCGGCCGGGGTGTCGCCGGCGGACAAGTACTGGCCTCCGGTGCGTCGTATAGACGGCGCCTACGGCGACCGGAACCTGGTCTGCTCGTGCCCGCCGCTCGACGAGTACGAGGGGTAGCTCCTCAGGCAGCCGTCACGATGCGCTCGGTGCCGAGCGGCCGGTGCGGTGCGATGATCTGCCCGTCGGGCAGGAGTTCGCCGGTGTCCTCGAAGAGGAGGACACCGTTGCACAGCAGGCTCCAGCCCTGTTCCGGGTGGTGGGCCACCACCTGGGCGGCCTCGCGGTCGGGGCTGCTGGCGGTCGGGCAAAGCAACTGGTGCTGACACATGATCGGCGGGTTCTTTCGCTGCGGTTGGTGTGACGAGCTGTCTGCTGGGGTAGGTACCTTCTTCATGACCGTGCCCCCCGTTTCGTTGGTCGGGTCCAGTGTTGCTCTACTGACGTGATTCCGCAGGCATTTCGTGTGAGCTTTTCTTGTTAGTTGGGGACGCAGTCACCCGTGCGGGCGGTTGCTCGCACAAAGCAACACCCCCGTGACCGTGAGGTCACGGGGGTGTCCGCGTGTCAGGTGTCTGCCGCCGTGCTCCCGGGTCAGACGCGCGTCCCCAGCAGCGGGGCCGGGGCGAGCCGGAGGGTGAGCACCGGGACCAGGTCCGACAGCCGGTGGATGCGGTGCGCGGCGATCCCGGGCGGGGCAGGGGCCAGTGGGATCAGCAGGTCCGCCGCGCCGGGCTGGGCGGTCGCGGCGTCGGCGGTGGCGTCGCTGTGCAGCCACAGCGTCAGCATGTACAGCCCCGGCACGGACAGCAGATGCGGCTGGTACGCCGACGCCAGGGGCTCGGCCTGGCGCAACGCCCTTTCGGTGGACAGCAGATAGGGACCCTCGCAGAAGTGCGAGAAGGTCCAGCCGTCCGCGGTGCACACCGTCTCGCCGGCCGCGGCCACTCCGCCCTCCCCGGCCCTGATGTGGAAACGCCAGCCGGTGAGCCGGGCCCGTGGCAGTCCCCGGTCCGGAGCCACCGGTTCGAGGACGTGCACGGGAAGCGGATGTTCGGGTACCAGCGGTCCGGTGGCGGTGCGCAACGACGGGGTACGCGCCTCACGGACGGCGGTGGGCGAACTCAGCGCGGCCAGGACGCTCCGGAGGGCTGGGGCGGGTGCTGGGGGTACCTGCAGCGGCATGGTGGGCGGCCTCTCATCGGGAGACACGGCGGTGCTCGGCGGGTGCGGACGGCACTGGGGGCGTGACGACCGGGACCGGGCGGGGGAGAGCTGTGGGCATGCGGATCCCCACCCATGGCCGGATACCTGCGGGGTACTTCCGGCGGGCCACGGAGTCTCTGCCTTATGAGCGGAGTTTATACGAGGAGTGTTCGCGAGGTGTTTCCACTAGTCGTCATCAGGATTACGAGCAAGGCGCTATTACGCCGTCCTGAGGCGCTAATTCCTCCGTATTCACGGTGAAATGCCTGCCGCTCAGCAGGTGTTCCCACGCTGCTGCGGATGGCTGAATCTCGTCGGTCTTTTTCACGAGGCCGGACGAACCGCGGATAGCCGCCTTGCCAGTGGAATGTGCCCGAGAGGTGTTCCTCCGACAGCGTAGCGGGTAGGCGGCCGGGGCGGGCCCGTTCCAAAGGGCTCGCGAGAGCGTTGTCGATCTCAAGGGTGGGCATCATCCGAGCACGCCCACACAAGGAGGGACACCCCATGGGGGAGAAGGTCGTGGCCACCGGGTTCGACCTGTCCGACCGCCTTCGGTACCGGCGGAAGCTGCGGCAGTGCCTGGTGGGGCTGGAGCGGCTGCTGGAGGAGAAGCGGTTCGACCGGCCGCGTAATCTCATGGGCCTGGAGATAGAACTGAATCTCACGGATTCCGACGGACTCCCGCGCATGATGAACGAAGAGGTGCTGGAGCGCATCGCGAGCAAGGATTTCCAGACCGAGCTCGCGCAGTTCAATATTGAAGTGAATATCGCTCCGCACAGGCTGGCCGGACGCGTCCTGGACCGGCTCGCCGAAGAACTGCGCATCGGGCTGGGATATGCCGACCGCAAGGCCCGCGAGGTCGGCGCGCATATCGTCATGGTGGGCATCCTGCCGACGCTCGGAGCCCAGGACCTGGTGTCCGCCAACCTCTCCCGCGCCGACCGCTACATGCTGCTCAACGACCGCATACTCGCGGCCCGCGGCGAGGACATCAGCCTCGACATCGCCGGCACCGAGCGGCTGACCACCACTTCCGGCTCCATCGCCCCCGAAGCCGCCTGCACCTCGATGCAGATGCACCTCCAGGTCACCCCGGCCCGCTTCGCCGCGGTGTGGAACGCGGCCCAGGTCGCCGTCGCGCCGCAGATCGCGATGGGCGCCAACTCGCCCTTCCTGTTCGGCCGCGAGCTGTGGAGCGAGACCCGGGTGCCGCTGTTCCTCCAGGCCACCGACACCCGCCCCGAGGAACTGCGCATGCAGGGCGTTCGCCCGATCACCTGGTTCGGGGAACGCTGGATCGACGGCGCGTACGACCTCTTCGAGGAGAACGTCCGGTACTTCCCCTCCCTGCTGCCGATCTGCGACGACGAGGATCCGCTGCGGGTGCTCGACGAGGGCGGGGTGCCGGCGCTGAAGGAACTCACCCTGCACAACGGCACCGTCTACCGCTGGAACCGCCCGGTGTACGCCGTGGTGGACGGGGTGCCGCACCTGCGGGTCGAGAACCGGGTGATGCCCGCCGGGCCCACGGTCGCCGACGTGATCGCCAACGCCGCCTTCTACTACGGCCTGGTGCGCGCGCTGGCCGAGGCGCCGCGCCCGGCGTGGAGCCGGCTGCCGTTCGCCGCCGCCGAGGCGAACTTCGACGCCGCCTGCCGGGACGGCATCGACGCGGTACTGCGCTGGCCGCGCAACGGGCGGTCCGGGGCGCTCGCCGAGATCGGCGCCGTCGACCTGGTGCGCGACGAACTGCTGCCGCTGGCCGCCCAGGGGCTGGACTCCTGGGGCATCGACCCGGTGGACCGGGACCGCTACCTCGGCATTGTCGAGGGCCGCTGCGCGAGCCGCACCAACGGCGCCCGCTGGCAGCGCGACGCCTTCCACCAGGAGCTGGGACGCGGCCTGGACCGGCAGCGGGCGCTGGCCGCGATGACACTGCGCTACTGCGAGCACATGCACTCCGGGGCCCCGGTGCACGAGTGGCCCCGGTGACCGGGACGGCTCAGGAGGAGGCGGCCACCACGGCCCTGAGCAGCACCGTGTTGATCTGGGCGGGATCGTTGACCCGGTAGGCGGTGCCACCGGTGGCCCGGGCCATCCGGTCGCAGGCCGCCTTGTCGGCGTCCGGTCCGATGGCGATCGCGATCAGCGGGATCGGCCGGTCCGGATCGTCGAGCTTCCTGAGCCGGCCGGCGAGCGTGCCCAGGGAGATGCTCCCGGGATCCTCGTTGGCCCCGTCGGTGAGGATGACGACCGCGTTGAACTCGTGCGGCCGGTAGGTCCTGCGGGCGTCCCGGTAGATCGCCAGCGCCGAGTCGTACAGCCCCGTCGCCCCGTGGGACACCGGTTCGAGGGTGCCGAAGGCGGCGGTCAGCCGGGAGCGTTGGGTGCCGCCCCGCGCCATGGTGTCGCCCAGCGGCCGCGCGGTCACCACCTCCCGGTAGTCCCGGCCACCGTCGAGCCGGTGGGCGAACTCCCACAGCCCGATCTCGTCGTCCGCGGTGAACTGGGACAGCGCCTGGAGCAGCGCGGCCCGGGTCACCTCCATCCGCGACTTGCCGCCCGAACCCGGCATGGTCTGCGCCATGGAGAACGAGGCGTCCACGACGGTGATCAGCCGCGCGTTCTGCACGGTGATCTGCCACAGCGAACGCACCCGTCTCAGCTCCCGCGCCGGGGGCACCTTGACCGGCCGGTTGCTCACCGGCTGCGAGGAACGGCCGCCCGTTCTGGACACCACGGCGTCCACCGGAGCGCCCGCCGGGGCGCGGAAGCCGTGCGAGGCCAGCCGGCGCAGTCCGTCCGGGGCCTGCAGCAGCGCCAGGAGCCGGGTGGCGGCCCGCTCCCGCTCCGTACCCACCTCGTCGGGGTCGACCAGGGTGTACGGGTAGTCCAGGGTCGCGGTGCCGTCCTCGGGATAGAACAACCGCAGATCCGGGGCGCTGCCGGCGGCGGTGTTGTGCGCGTACGCGGCCTGCTCGGACATGAGCAGCGCCTGGCTGCGCAGCGGGTTGTCCAGCTCGTCCTTAGAGGCGTCGCCCGGCAGGCTCGCCGCCATCTCGGCGTCGCCGGGCGCGGAGTGCCGGGCCAGCAGCTTCGCCACGGCGGCGGTACGGGTGTCGGTGTCCCCGCCCTCCTTGGCGATGGAGGCGTTGACCATGGCCAGCGCCAGCAGCGCGGTCGCGCTGGTGGCCGGATCGGCGGCACCGAGCCGCAGTTTCGCCGTGGCGGCGGCCCGGGTGAGCTCCGCCCAGGTGTACGTCTTCTCCGGCCAGCCGAGTTCCGCCGCGCGGGCCGCCACCGTGCCCATCGCGATCGGCGACGACGCGATCGCGCCGATCGTCGTGGTGGGCGTGCTGCGCTCCCCGACGTCGGACAACTCGGCCCAGGCGCTGGAGTCGGGGACCCACACCTCGAAGTCGGAACCGTCCGAGCTGCCACTGCCCAGCGACGCCGAGACCTCGGAGGCCGACCGGGCGATGACCTTCACATCGAGGCACCTTCCGTCGCTCCTGACGCCGTCACGGCGTGCCTGCGCGGCCACCTGGTCCAGCGCGGGCGCGATATCGGGGGAGGCCGCGACCCGCAGCCTCACCGTGCCGTCGGCGCACTGGCCGCCCAAGGGGAGAACGCCGCTGCGCAGCGCGGCGAACGTGCCGGCGCCCACGGTCAGTACGAGAGCGGTGGTGATGCCGATGGTGCGGCGCCGGGCCCGCTGTGCCCCCGACGGGTCCGGCATGGTCGAATCGACGGGGACTCGATGACGTCCCATGATGTGCTTCCCCTGGAGAGTTGCGCGAGCTTCGCACTTGATTTCGAGACCTTAGCGGCGGCTGATCGGGAATGCGGCAGGATGGCGAAAATGGAGGTTTATGTGCGAGGCGAGTCAGAAGCGACAGATGCTGTCGTGACGGGGCGGCGTACGTTGCGCAGCGAGACCCTGCTGGTGCTGGCCCTGTCACTGGGCGCGAGTGCGCTGGCGTCGCTGATCAGCTTCATCGGCTCGATCACCAGACCCGGCGCCCTGCGCAACCAGGCCGCGACCCTGGTCTCCTCCCAGGCCCCGGGCCGGCCCTGGCTGGATCTGGCCTGGCAGCTCTTCGGGATCGCCACGGCCCTCGTCCCCGTCGCGCTGGTCGCGCACCTGCTGGCGCGTGAGCGGTTCGTGACCGGGGAAGTCGGCGAGCGGACGGGGATGTCCGTGATCGGCTTCGACCTGCGCAGGCCGCGCTGGGACCTGGGCGCCGGGGTGTGCGTCGCGGCGGCGATCGGCGGCACCGGGCTCGCCTTCTACCTGGCGGTGCGGGCGGCCGGCGCCAATCTGACGGTCGTCCCCGAGTCGCTGCCCGATGTGTGGTGGAAGATCCCGGTACTGATCCTGTCGGCGGTGCAGAACGCCGTGCTGGAGGAAGTCATTGTGGTCGGTTATCTGCTGCGCAGGCTCGGCCAGTTGGGCTGGACCCCGGCCGCCGCGCTGGTCGCCAGCGCGGTGCTGCGCGGTTCGTACCACCTCTACCAGGGCATCGGCGGCCTGCTCGGCAACATGGCCATGGGTGTGGTCTTCGTCCTGCTGTACCGGCGCTGGGGCCGGGTCGGACCGCTGGTGGCGGCCCACGCGCTGATCGACATCGTGGCCTTCGTCGGCTACGCGCTGCTCGCGGGCAGGGTCGGCTGGCTGCCGACGGGTTGACCGGTGACAGCGATTGTTCACCGGGCCGCGCGGGCGGCGCGGGCCGCGGGGCGGAACCGGTGAACCGCCGCGGTCACCGTGCTAGAAGACTGCTGAAAATCTTGTCGAGGGGCTGTCCGGCCGCAGGCCGGGCGGCCCTTTTGCTATGCGGTGGCTGGGGTGAGATGCCAGGTGTTGCTCGTCCGGGTGAGTCCCAGGTTGATCAGTCGGCGGAGGTTGAGGGCGGCGGCGCGGTGGTGGAGCCAGATGTTGTTGGCGATGACGCCGCGGTAGGGAACCCGGCGGTTGCCCTTGGCGACGAGCCAGGCGATGGCGCGTTCGACGGGTGGCCGCCATCGGCGGTATTCGTCCTTCCAGACGGGGTCGGTGGCGGCCTGGGCCCGGGCGGCGGCCAGCAGTTCGTACTGGGGGTGGACGTTGAGGGTGCGTCCGGTCTTGGAGGTGGTGCAACGCGTCCGCAGCGGGCAGTCGGCGCACACACCCTTGAACTGGGCGGTGCGGGCGCCGTCGGGTTTGATCTGGCCGAGGTTGGCGGTGTTTCCGGCCGGGCAGGTCGCGGTGCCTGCGGTCAGGCCGATACGGAAGTCGTCGACGGTGAACCCGCCGGGGACTGCCTGCCGCAACGGCGGCGGCTTGATCACCAGGGTGTGGCCGTCGGCCTGCAGTTGCGCGCGCAGGTCGCCGGTGCCGTAGGCGGAATCGCCGAGCACGGTTAACTCCGCGCCCTCTTCCTCGTCGGCCAGCAGACCGGCGGCGACGGCGGCCTCGTGGTTGTCGGGGCCGTAGCCGCTGGTCAGGGCGACGGCGGTGAACAGCCCGGTCTCCGGCTCGAAGGACGCATGCCCTTTGAAGCCGTCCTGGTGACGGGTGCGGTTTTTGTGGATGTGCCGCGCGTCGGGGTCAACGGTGGACACCGTCCGGTCCGCCACCGTGCGCTTGGCGATGCGCCAGCGCCCGTCGCGTCCGTCGGAGTCCTCGGCGGGTTCCACGTCCTGCCCGGCGACCAGGGCCAGCAGGCCGACCGCGTTCGCCGCCTTCTCCCCCAGGTTCTGCTCGGGCAGGTGCCCGAGCAGGTTGAGGGCGTCGGTGACCAGCGCGTCGACCAGCGCGGCGCGGGCCCTCTCGTCGTCCCAGGCGATCCTCGGCTTGCCCGGGTCGGTGTAGTCGTGTGCCCGGCAGTGCCCGCGGCCACCTCGTCGGCGCCGGGGACCTCGCGGATCACCCGGCGGATCGCGGAGATGATCTGGGTGACGGTGTCCTGGGTGGCCACCGCGTCATCGAGCACGGTGGAGTCCAGCGCGCGCCGCTGTTTGCCCTTGAGCACGCCGGTCGCGGCCACGACTTCCCTGACCTTGGTGAAGATCCGCATCGGATCGGCCGAATGACGCAAGCGGCGCCGGAAGTACGTCAGCAGCGACGGATCGAACGCGGTGTCGTACAGCCCGAGCCCGCAAGCCGCCTTCCACCGCAGGTCACACCGCAGTTCCTGGACCGTCTCGAAGTCCGACAGCCCCTGCAGGCTCTGCAGCACCACCGTCGCGGCCAGCACCTGCGGCGGCAGACTCGGACGGCCATTGGACGACGGATACATGTCCGCGAACATCCCCGGCGGGAACAGCACCTCACGATGCTCGGCCAGGAACGCGAACACACTCCCCACCGGGATCAACTCCCGGCACGTCTCCCACACATCCGGCCCGACCATCTCCCCGGCCCACTCACCCTGCATGCCTACAAGACTGGCCCCGACTCCACCGAGCCGGGGCCAGAACATGAGATTTTCAGCAGTCTTCTAGAAGACTGCTGAAAATCTTGTCGAGGGGCTGTCCGGCCGCAGGCCGGGCGGCCCTTTTGCTATGCGGTGGCTGGGGTGAGATGCCAGGTGTTGCTCGTCCGGGTGAGTCCCAGGTTGATCAGTCGGCGGAGGTTGAGGGCGGCGGCGCGGTGGTGGAGCCAGATGTTGTTGGCGATGACGCCGCGGTAGGGAACCCGGCGGTTGCCCTTGGCGACGAGCCAGGCGATGGCGCGTTCGACGGGTGGCCGCCATCGGCGGTATTCGTCCTTCCAGACGGGGTCGGTGGCGGCCTGGGCCCGGGCGGCGGCCAGCAGTTCGTACTGGGGGTGGACGTTGAGGGTGCGTCCGGTCTTGGAGGTGGTGCAACGCGTCCGCAGCGGGCAGTCGGCGCACACACCCTTGAACTGGGCGGTGCGGGCGCCGTCGGGTTTGATCTGGCCGAGGTTGGCGGTGTTTCCGGCCGGGCAGGTCGCGGTGCCTGCGGTCAGGCCGATACGGAAGTCGTCGACGGTGAACCCGCCGGGGACTGCCTGCCGCAACGGCGGCGGCTTGATCACCAGGGTGTGGCCGTCGGCCTGCAGTTGCGCGCGCAGGTCGCCGGTGCCGTAGGCGGAATCGCCGAGCACGGTTAACTCCGCGCCCTCTTCCTCGTCGGCCAGCAGACCGGCGGCGACGGCGGCCTCGTGGTTGTCGGGGCCGTAGCCGCTGGTCAGGGCGACGGCGGTGAACAGCCCGGTCTCCGGCTCGAAGGACGCATGCCCTTTGAAGCCGTCCTGGTGACGGGTGCGGTTTTTGTGGATGTGCCGCGCGTCGGGGTCAACGGTGGACACCGTCCGGTCCGCCACCGTGCGCTTGGCGATGCGCCAGCGCCCGTCGCGTCCGTCGGAGTCCTCGGCGGGTTCCACGTCCTGCCCGGCGACCAGGGCCAGCAGGCCGACCGCGTTCGCCGCCTTCTCCCCCAGGTTCTGCTCGGGCAGGTGCCCGAGCAGGTTGAGGGCGTCGGTGACCAGCGCGTCGACCAGCGCGGCGCGGGCCCTCTCGTCGTCCCAGGCGATCCTCGGCTTGCCCGGGTCGGTGTAGTCGTGTGCCCGGCAGTGCCCGCGGCCACCTCGTCGGCGCCGGGGACCTCGCGGATCACCCGGCGGATCGCGGAGATGATCTGGGTGACGGTGTCCTGGGTGGCCACCGCGTCATCGAGCACGGTGGAGTCCAGCGCGCGCCGCTGTTTGCCCTTGAGCACGCCGGTCGCGGCCACGACTTCCCTGACCTTGGTGAAGATCCGCATCGGATCGGCCGAATGACGCAAGCGGCGCCGGAAGTACGTCAGCAGCGACGGATCGAACGCGGTGTCGTACAGCCCGAGCCCGCAAGCCGCCTTCCACCGCAGGTCACACCGCAGTTCCTGGACCGTCTCGAAGTCCGACAGCCCCTGCAGGCTCTGCAGCACCACCGTCGCGGCCAGCACCTGCGGCGGCAGACTCGGACGGCCATTGGACGACGGATACATGTCCGCGAACATCCCCGGCGGGAACAGCACCTCACGATGCTCGGCCAGGAACGCGAACACACTCCCCACCGGGATCAACTCCCGGCACGTCTCCCACACATCCGGCCCGACCATCTCCCCGGCCCACTCACCCTGCATGCCTACAAGACTGGCCCCGACTCCACCGAGCCGGGGCCAGAACATGAGATTTTCAGCAGTCTTCTAGGCGGCCAGTTCGCCGTCGATGACGGTGACCGCGGTGCCGGTGAGCAGTACCCGGTCGCCGCGCAGCGCGGTGCCCACCAGACCGGTCCGGGGCGAGGCCTGCAGACCGGTCAGCCCGGAACGCCCGAGGCGGGCCGACCAGAACGGGGCGAGGGCGGTGTGGGCGCTGCCGGTGACCGGGTCCTCGGGGATGCCGAGGTTGGGGAAGAAGCACCGCGAGACGAAGTCGTAGCCGGCGCCGGGGTCGTCGGCGCGGGCGGTGACGATCAGGCCGCGACGTGAGGGGAGCGCCGCCACCGCCGCGAAGTCGGGGGCCAGCGCCCGTACGGTCTTCTCGTCGGTGACCTCGACCAGGAGGTCGCCGACGTTCTCACCGGTCTCGTGGACACTCAGCACCTCCGCGCCGATGGCCGGCGCGATCTCGGCGGCGACCGCTGTCGCGGTGAGCGGCGCCACCGGGAAGTCCAAAGTGATCGCTCCGCCTGCCGTGCCGTCGGCGATGACGGCGGTGTCGGCGATGACGGCGGTGAGGATGCCGCTGTGCCGCGTACGGAAGCGTACGGAGGTTCCCAGGACGTGCGCGGCGGCGAGCGTGGCGTGGCCGCAGAGCCTGACCTCGGTGGTGGGGGTGAACCAGCGCAGGGCCCAGTCGGCGTCGGGGTCGTCGGGCAGCGGGACGAGGAACGCGGTCTCGGCGTGGTTGACCTCGGCGGCCACCTGCTGCAGCCAGCGGTCGTCCGGGAAGCCGGCGGAGTCCAGGACGAGGACCCCGGCGGGATTGCCCGCGAAGGGCCGGTCGGTGAAGGCGTCGACGATTCGGATGCGCATGGTCCGAGCCTAGTTCGAGCAGCACCGCGGGCCGGAGCCCGTGCGGCGTCGCGCTGACTCGGGCCTGCGTCCGGCCGGGGCGCAGGCCGCCCGCGGGCCCCGGTGACGATCACGGCCACCGCGAACGGTCAGGGCCGCTGAGGACGAGGTCACAGGCATGCTCCTGAGCCCTGTCGGGCTCCGCTGCCCGCCGGCAAGGACGGCACCGCCCGCCGGGCATCCCGCCGGGGACCGCGACCACCGCCGCGGTGCGCTGAACCGCGCGGGCGACACCCGCGGCGATGCGGTACCTGTCGAGCCCGTGCCGGGGGATATCCCCATCCCGGTCCTGGGGTGCGCCGGATCGCCTCCGCCCCGGGGGCGGACCTAGCGTCTGGCCATGACTTCAACCTCGCGCACGCGCCTCGCCGTGGTACTGGCCACCGCCATGCTGCTCGCCGCCGAGGCGGCCACCGCCGTGGCCCGGCCGGCGGGTTCCTTCGCCGCAGACCGGTTGCGCCGGGACACCGAGGCGATCCACGCCCTCGGTGTCAGCGGCGTGCAGGCCCGCGCGGTCGCACCCGACGGTCGGCAGTCGGTCGCCACCAGCGGCACGGCCGACCCGAGCACCGGCCGCCCGGTCTCTTCCGACGGCTCCTTCCGCATGGCCAGCACGGCCAAGACGCTGGTCGCCACCGTGGTCCTCCAACTGGAGGCGGAGGGCGGGCTGTCCCTGGACGACACGGTCGATCACTGGCTGCCCGCAGTGGTGCGGGGCAACGGCAACGACGGCAGCCGGATCACCATCCGTCAGCTGCTCCAGCACACCAGCGGCATCCACAACGTCCTGCCCGGGTACACCACGGCGGAGGAGTACTACCAGCAGCGCAACGACGTCTACAGCCCCGAGCAGTTGGTGGCCGGCGCCATGGCCTACGCGCCGGACTTCCCGCCCGGCGAGGGCTGGGCGTACTCCAACCCCGGCTACGTCCTGCTCGGCATGATCATCCAGCGGGCCACCGGTCACCCCGCCCACCAGGAGATCGAAGACCGGGTCCTGCGGCCGCTCGGCCTCGACCAGACCCGGTGGACCGGCACCTCCTCCGCCCTGCCCCGGCCGCACGCCCAGGCGTACCAGCTCTTCGGCCCCGGCTCCCTGGTGGACGTCACCGATCAGGTCGCGGTCGACCACGAGACCTCGTTCGCCACGACCACGCGGGATGAGAACCGCCTCCTCCGCGCGCTGCTCGCGGGCCGCCTGCTGCCGCCGCGGCAGCTCGCCGAGATGAAGCAGACCGTCCCCGTGAGCGCGGACGTCCAGCAGTGGTGGCCCGGCGGGCGATACGGGCTCGGCCTCGCCGAACGCCCCCTGACCTGCGGAGGAACCTACTGGAGCCACGAGGGCGGGGACGGCGGCTACATCACCCTCAACGGCGTCACCGACGACGGCCGTCGGAGCGCCGTGGTCTCCATGTCCGAGGCACGCGGCGACACCTCGGAGCACATGCTGGCCCAGGAGGACGCTGCCAGCACCCTGATCGACGACGCGTTGTGCGCCGGGGGGCGCGGCACCTCGTGAGCGAAGGCGCCCGGGCGGGCCATGGTGCTCATTCCTGGGAGGTCGTCGGGGTCTCCCGGAGGGCGCGGTCGACGGTGCGGCTGTCGGGCAAGCCGGTCGGCCGGCGGTGACGGGGTGAGTCGCTGCCGTTCGAGGCAGCCCCTCGGACGAGCCTCGAACCGGCCCGCTGATGTCCCCGGACCCGCACCCCGGTGGCGACGACGGCGAGAACGATGGTCGTGATCCCCGAGGCAGCCAGTACCAACCGTGGGCCCAGGGCGGCGGTGAGGGGGCCGCCGAGCGCGGTGCCAACCGGTGCGGCGGTGAGAAGGGCGGCGCCTCGGGCGGCCAGGACCGCGGTCAGCCGAGCCACCGGCGTGCGGTCCTGGAACAGGGTGAACGACAGCGCCGTGAAAGGTCCGTAGATCACGCCGCCCAGAGCAAAGCACGCGACTGAGACGGAGGCCGGCGCACCCAGGCCGAAGGGCACCAGGGTGAGGCCCCAACCGGCAACGATGGCCAGGGTCACGGGCCAGAGAGGGAGCTTGCGGAGGGCACCGGCAGCCAGGCCCCCCAGAACGGCACCCACCCCGAAGAGCGTCCAGTACAGCCCGAGAAGGCTGGACTCGGCGTGCAGGTCATGGGTGACATGCAGCGGGAGCGCGACCTCCACGGGTCCGTACAGGAAGTTGAAGAACCATGTCAGGGCGAGGACCCCGAGAAGTTCGGGCTGCCTGCGCAACAAGTACAGACCGGCTGCCGATCGGCCGGTGCCGACCAGAGCGGACGTCGCTGTCGACGGGGCCACTCCGCCCGGCCGGCCGGCCTGGAAGGCGAGGACGGCGAAGGACGCGGCGTCGAGCCCGATGATCCAGGCCGGACTCACGGCCGTCGCGAGGAATCCGGCGAGTGCGGGACCGACGATGACCGACGCCGAAGTGCTGCTACTGAGCAGCGAGTTGGCGGCCAGCCGCTGATCCGGGGGAAGGATCTGGGCGAGCAGGGAGTACTTTCCCGCACCTCCCCAGGCATGCAGCACTGACGAACCGGCGAGCAGGACGACATACAGAACCGGGTTCAGCACCCCTGCCGTCCAGGCCAAAGGCACGCAACCGAGCAGTGACGCACGGAGCCAACTGTCCGCGGCCAGCAGCCGCCGAGCGGGCAAGCGACGCAACCAACGGCCGAAGACCAGGGCGCCGGCAGCCCCGGGAAGGGCATACGCGGCAATCGCCGCACCGACGAACAGGCCGGACCGACCGGGTGGTGCGATCTGGACGGCCAGCCATGCCACGGCGACCACACTCATCCCGTCACCGAGATCGGAGGCTGCCAGGGCCGGCAGGAGGCGTCGGAACTCACGGTGAGCGAAGAGGGGCCGATACGTCCGCGGCAGAAGGCGAGTTGTCCGTGGAGGAGTCACCCGGCCAGACTCGTGGTTCAAGCGCGCTTGAGGTCAAGGAGGATCAGTGCGAGAGCTCGGCATTGGGGAACTCGCGCGGCAGGTCAGGATGCGCCCCTCGGCCTTGCGCTACTACGAGAGCGTCGGCTTGCTGTCGCCCGCCGGACGCGTCGCGGGTCGGCGTGTCTATCCGGCCGGCACGGTGCGGCGGATCGCGTTGATCAAAATGGCGCAGCGGGCCGGGTTCACCCTGGCCGAGATCCGCCAGTTGCTGGACGCGGACGCCGACCGGGGCGCCACCAGGCAGTGGCGCGCTCTCGCCGAACGCAAGATCCCCGAACTGGACCGGTTCATCCAGGAAACGCAGGCCCTGCGCAACGCCGTCGCCGAGTGCCTCGCCTGCGGGTGCATGAACTTCGACAGCTGCGGACTGCTCTCCTCCGGCACTGCCGAGGACACCTGAGGCCGCCCCTGCGTCAAGGCCGTCGGCAGGGGCCTCACCGACGGTTGAGTACCGGCTCGGCTCTCTGGGCCGGGGGTGCGGTGGAAGCGCTGTCGCGTGCGTACGGCGATGAGGCGTTAGCAGCGTTTGCGCCGGACTCTCGCAGCGACGGAGAGTGAAGCGGGCTCCCTCTGGGAGCGAGTTGGCAGCTTCCGTCCGAGGCGGCCGAACCTGTCCGGCCGTTCCGTTGGGACAAGGGCACGCCGGGCTTCGCCGGCCGGTACTACTCGGTGACCGCGCGGGATCACGTGGGCCATAAGTCGTGCTGGAGCGGGACCGGTTGATCCTGCTCGGCAGAGATCCGCAGGTGAGGGCGATGCCGTCGCAGCCTTTCTGGTCGCACTGCGCGACGGCACACGACAGCGCCTCCATGCGGCCGTCCGGACCGGGTACTAAGGCCAACGTCCGGTGGCCGGCGCGCTGTCGCCGGGCACCCTGTGGTTACCGGTGACGGTGGCCGAGCGTCTCCTGGAGGTGTTCCCCGCTGTCGGGCTCTGCGGGACCTACGCTCGCCGGAACCCGTGGCTCCGCTCCACTTTCGCCACATGCAGCGTGTAGTTCTGGTACCACTCGGCTTGCCCGCGCTTTTGCGCCGCGCGGTGCTCGGTGTTGTACCGCCACTCCGTGAGGGCGTCGGCGTCGCGGAAGTACCCGACGGTGATGGACAGCCCACCAGGAGTCTGCGCGTGGTCCATCCCCAGGAACCCAGGGATGTCCTTCACCAGGTCTTCCATGCGTGCGTTGGTCTCGCTGTAGCCGCTCTGGTCCTGGGTTCGCACCGTGGCGAAGACAGCCACGTAGTAGGGGGGTTCATAGGCCTGGACGGGCGCGACAGGTGCTTCGGAGTGATTGCTCATGGCGCCACCGTATGGCGGGATGCGCCCAACGAACCAGCGTCTTTCCTGAACGGGATACATAAGGGATCCGGCTCTTGACCAAAGCTGTCCGAGCTGACGTTCTCCGGCCATCTTTGGTGACGGCATCTGTGCGCGCAGGGTGTCTGCGCATGAGTTACGTGCCTAACCGAAACGATCAGCGACCGCCCAGCCGGCGCGACCCACAGAAGCGGTGTCCCGTCTCACGGAGTTCGACCGGCTTGCGCGGCGGCCGCCGCCTCCAGCAGGGGCCAGCCGTCGACCTCCACCGACTGCGGCTCCCCCGGCTGCCACCCGCGGGCCGACGCCGCGTCGAGCAGGGCCCGGACAGCGCCCGGTTCGTGCAGGTTCAGGGAGCCTCCCCGGACGTACCCCACATCCCCGGAGCCCATGGGGAACCCGCCCACGTACCGGCCCGGGCCCTCGGCGAAGACGATGCACAGCGGGCCGCCGCTGCCGGCCGGCTGCGGGTACAGCGTGAGGGTCTCGCGGCAGTCCGCGGACCGGCCGCCGTCCAGTTCGCTGTGGCTGTGGCTGTGGCTGTGGCTGTGGCGAAGCGTCCACAGGTGCGCGCGCCCGTCGGCGATCAGTCGGCGGGGCTTCTTCGAACGGCGGGGCACGGAGCCGAGCGTATGCGGCCTGATCCACAAGACGCCCCCTCAGACTTCGATGAGACGAACAGAACGGTCGTCAACTTCAGTGAGACCGGTCAACGTCCGATGAGACAGGACAAGTGGCCTGTCTCAACGACGTCAGTCGTCCGTAATTCCCCCGGGGTCGGCTCATGTACGGGGACCAGCCGGGGGCTGTGCGGGCCAGGACTGCTGGGCGGTCGATCGGTAAATGTATCGCGTGTTGTTGCGCGTGTCGGGATACTGCGTCGGTGACCGGTTCTGAGCTGCCTCAACTGCTTCGACCTCGTGCCCTGAGGCCCGGAGACCTCGTCGTTATCGCATCGCTGTCCGGGCCGCTCCATGCCGCTTACGAGCCCGACCTCGAGCAGGCGGTGATCGTGCTTGAGCGGATGGGATTCCGCGTGCGTCGGGCACCGCTCCTCGAAGCAGGGCGGCACCGTTGGTGGAGCGCGGCTACGCCGGCCGAGATCGCCAGGGAGTTCAATGCTCTTCTGCGTGATCCTGAGGTGCGCGCGATCGTCGCGCATGACGGCGGTCAGACTGCGCTCGGCTACCTCGACCTGATCGACGTCGAGGCGATCACTGCCGACCCCAAGCCGATCCTCGGCTACAGCGACATCTCGCTGCTGCATCTGGTGCTCTACGCGCGCACGGGTCTGGTCGGTTTCCATGCCGACTTGGCCACCCCTGGACTCGGCGGGCACTGGCAGGCCGCGCCCGCAGCGCGCCAAGCGGTGCTTGAGAAGCTCTACTCGAGGCTGCTGACCGGTACGGAGCCGATCGGTGCGCTGCCGGCCACCCCGTCGTGGGAGTGCTGGCGTGCCGGTCGCACCGAAGGCCGGCTGATCGGCGGGGTGATCAATCGCATCGTGCTGACGCAGGCGACGCCGTACGCGCTGCCGCTCGAATGGTTCGACGGCGCGGTGCTGTTCTGGGAGGAGACGGGCGGCCAAGCATCGTATGTGTGGAGCTATCTACAGGTGCTGCGGCACTGCGGCATCCTCGATCGGATCTCCGGCATGGTCGTGGGCGTCCCGTACGAGATCGACGGGCTCGGGGCGTCTGACGCGTCCCCGACCCTTCACGAGATAGTCCTCGACGTCCTCGGCGACCGTGACATCCCGGTCCTGGGCAACGTCGAGTTCGGACATGCCGGCCCGAATCTGCCGATGCCGGTCGGTATCCGTGTCGGCCTGGATGCGCGGCAGCGGACATTGTCGCTGCTCGAACCGGCGGTACGGCCGCACGCGATGACGGGAGCGGTTGGCTGAGCGACGCGGATATGTGAGCCGACGGCCTCAGCAGTAGCGCAAGTGAGGGGCGATCAGGCGGCCTCAGGGGTAGCACCGCGGGCCGGCAACGCGGAGGTGTCCGCGGCCTTCGTGGAGGGCCGCGGCACCGCCGCGGTGATCGACCTGGTGGCGATGCCGACCATGGCCGTCGACTCGACCTTCCCGGCGACGCCGTCATCCAGCCGCAGCAGCACGTCCATCGGTGTGGAATCGATCTGCATCAGCTCGCCAAGCGCCCTGGCCGGTACTTCGCCGAACGGCCCGGACGGCCGTGCTCCGATGGAGCGGCGGGTGCGGGCCGGCCCGGTGGCGTGGGTGCCGGCGGCAAGCCTGTCGAACAGCCGGTAGAGCGTGGCCCGAGACGGCAGCTCAACCTCGGCGGTCTCCTCCCGATCGGACAGGATCTGGTTGGTCCGCCCTCGACGGCGCGTCGGCGGTCTCCGCGATCGCCTGTCGCATCGCCTCCACCAAGGCCGCCTCGACCTGGCCGAAGGCCTGCATCTGCTTGGCCGACCGACCGACCGACCGACCGACCGACCGTCCGTCCGGCCGACCGACCGACCAGGCCATCCCGCTGGTAGCGCTGGCGCCGCTGCTTGATGCCGCTGGCCGACACCTGGTGCCCGGCCGCCGTCAGCTCGGCAGCCTTGGCCCTGGGCTTCTCCCACCAGCGGGACCTGTTCAGTGGCAGCCTCGTGGAGCTCCGCGATCGGGACGTCGGTGGCACCCGCCGAGCCATTCGCACGGCGCACGAAGCAGTCCGGGGCGTGCCGACGCTCCCGCTCACCGTCATGTCAGTGCAGCCGGAACGGCTGTGAGCCGATCCCCACCACGTTGGGATCGAAGTCCATCAGCAGCAGTCGGTCCCGCTCCAGCCACGACTCGAAGCCGATGTGCCGCCCGGTCGTCGCCGCCCAGTACCAGCCCGGGAAGTGACGCTCACCGCGCGACCAGCGGAACGTACGTACCGGATCGACATCCTCGAACCGGCTCGCCACACAGGCCTGCAACGGACGCCGACGACGCCGTGTACCGCGTCGACGTACGACACCTCGACGCACGGCCCTGCCTGATCCACCCCAGCCGGTACAGCCATCCAGCACCCCCAGCGCCCTCAGTCGCGCGACCGGTTCGCTGAGACCGAAGCCCGAACGACTCGCTTCGTTGAGAAAACGACTCGATTGAGTGAGACAGGACACCAAGCAGTCTGTAAGGGGCTTGTCATCCGACAGTCACCGATATATCGTTGAGCCATCGCGATCGATCAACGGTGGAAGGAACATCATCATGCGTTTCCAAGGACACGGACATGACGGCCCCGGGCACCACGGCCAGGGCGGACGCGAGGAGCGGCGGGCGGCCTTCGGTCCGTTCGGACCGCCGTTCGGTGGTGGCGGCCCCTGGGGGCCCGGACCGGGCCCCGGATGGGGACCCGGACGCGGCCGGGGCGGCCATCGGAGCAGGGCGCGGCGCGGCGACGTGCGCGCGTCGATCCTGGTGCTGCTCAAGGAGCAGCCGCGGCACGGCTACGAGATCATCCAGGAGATCGCCGAGCGCAGCGGCGGCGCGTGGAAGCCGAGCCCCGGCTCGGTCTACCCCACGCTGCAGCTGCTGGAGGACGAGGGCCTGATCACCAGTGCGAGCGAGGGTGGCAAGAAGCTGTTCACGCTCACCGAGGCCGGCCGCACCGAGGCCGACGCGGGTGCCGAGGCCCCCTGGGAGGAGGCCGGGCGCGGCGTCGACTGGGAAAGCCTGCACGAGATCCGGAAGGCGGGCGGCGGACTCGTCGACGCCTTCCGTCAGGTGTGGGCCACCGGTACCCCGGGTCAGCGCGAGAAGGCGCTGGTGGTGGTGAACGAGGCCCGTAAGAAGCTCTACCTGATCCTCGCCGACGAGGCGGACGACGCCGGCGAGTAGCCGGAAGCAGCCGACGAACCGAGGCGGCCGGGGCGTGTGCCCCGGCCGCCTCGTTGCGCGTGCGGGCTATTCGACGAGAGCGGCGAACCTGCGCAGCGACTCCTCCAGGGCGGCCGTCGCCGAGTCCCTGAGCTTGCCGGCCATCAGGGAGACCGCGGCGCCGGTGAAGGAACCGTCGATGCGCAGCACGGTGGCGTCGCCCTCCGGGGTGAGGGTGTAGCGGGTGAGCAGCTCCACGGCCATCGGGCCCTTGCCGGTGATGGTGAATCCGCGCCCCGGATCGAGCTCGGCCACCGTCCAGGTCACCTCGGCGGGGAAGCCCATCAGCTTCATGTTCTCCTGGTAGGTGGCGCCGGCCTCCAGCGGCGAGGGTCCGCCCTTCGGGTAGCCGGTGTGGGTGGTGCTCCACTCGGTGTGCGAGCTGAAGTCGGTGAGTCTGTCCCAGACCTTCTCGACCGGAGCCGCGACAAGGGCCTGGGCGGTGACCTCGGCCATGCGACCACTCCTCCTCTGTCGGCGCGTGCTGCGGAACGTAACCGCCGGAGCCGCAATATTCAATACTGATGAACCGTCAGGATTGTCCGGTGCTGTGTGAGGATCGGGCTGTGCCCGAACCTGAATCCGGACCTGAATCCGGACCTGAATCCGGAACCGAGACCGAACTGCTGCGGCGGATGCGCGCGGCCCCCGTACTGGCCGGGCGGCTGCCCGGCTTCGATCCGGAGCGCGCCGGTCCCGAGCCCGGGCCGGTCTTCGCCGACTGGCTGGGACACGCGCTGGACGACGGCGTGCCCGAGCCTCATGTGATGACGCTCAGCACCGCCGGCGCCGACGGCCGGCCCTCGGCGCGGGTGCTGATGCTGCGCGGCGTCGACCTGGCCCGCTGCGCCTTCGTCTTCGCCTCCGACGCGGGCAGCCGCAAGGGGCACGACCTGGCCGCGAACCCGTGGGCGGCGCTGACCTGGTACTGGCCGGGCCACGGCCGGCAGATCCGGATGGCGGGCCCGGTGCGCGCTCTGGACGCGGCCACCGCGCGCCGTGACTTCCTCGGCCGCCGTGAACGTTCCCGGGTGGCGGGCTTCACCGGCCTGATGAGCGCCCCGCTGGCCGGCCTCCAGGCGTACGAGGAGGAACGGCGGCGGGCGGCCGCGCTGGTGGCGGCCGACCCGGAGGCGGTACCGGACGGCCACCGGGTCTACGAACTGACGGCGGGGGAGGCCGAGTTCTTCCAGGGTGACGGCGAGGGACACCACCGGCGGCTGCGCTACGTACGGGACGTGGAAGGCGGAGGGGCCGGCTGGACGCGCGGGCTGCTGTGGCCGTAGCCCTGGCCGTGGCCTCAGGGGGTGTCATCCCGTAGGAGGAGGAGCCGGGGGGCGCCCACCCCTCTTGTGACGGAGGGGCGAATGCCTCCCTGTGCGGATGATGTGCGGCCCGCCACCTGATGAGGTGGAACCGTGCACAGCGACACCATGGAGGACGCGCGGCTCGGCGGGGAGTTGCGCGCGGTCGCCGTCGGCGCGCGCCGGCGTGCCGCGCGGGACGGCGACTCGCAGATCGACACCGCGCACCTGCTGCACTCCCTGCTGGAGAACGATCCGCCGGCCCGGGAGGCGCTCGGTGCCCGGCTGGGGCGGGTCCTGGGATATCTGGCCCAGCGCAGCATCGGCTACGGCCTGAGATGGCGCGGGACCGTGGAGGAGCCGGGCGTGCCGCCCGTCGCCGCCGCCCCCGAGGTGCCGGGCTGGAGCCCGTCGGCCGCGGCGGCCCTGAACACCGCCGACTCCCTGGCCCGTGACCGGGGCGAGCCGGCTGCCGGTGGCGCCGATCTGCTGGCGGCGCTGGCCGCGGACCCGCTGAGCAGGGCGGCCGAGGTGCTGCGCCGTGCCGGGGCCGGTCCGCTGTGACCGGGAAGGGCCTCCGGCCCGGAGGTGATGTCAGTTGCTACCGGGGTGACGGTGCTGTCGCGAGCTGACATCATGGCCCGATGCATGCATCGAAGGGGAGGGGCGCCGGACTCGGCCTCGCACTCGTGTCGGCGGTCGCGTTCGGCGGTTCGGGAGTCGCGGCCAAGCCGCTGATCGAGGCCGGGCTCGACCCGCTGCACGTGGTGTGGCTACGGGTGGCGGGCGCGGCCCTGGTCATGCTGCCGGTCGCCTGGCGGCACCGGACGCTGGTGGCCCGGCACCCCGGACTGCTGCTCGGCTTCGGCCTGCTCGGCGTCGCCGGAGTGCAGACCTTCTACTTCGCCGCGATATCCAGGATCCCGGTCGGCGTCGCGATCCTGGTGGAGTTCCTCGGCCCGGCGCTGCTGCTGGGCTGGGTGCGGTTCGTTCAGCGCAAGCCGGTGACCCGGGCCGCGGCGGTGGGCGTGGTGCTGGCGGTCGGCGGCATGGCGTCGGTGGTCGAGGTCTGGTCCGGGCTCGCCTTCGACGCGCTCGGGCTGCTGCTCGCCTTCGGCGCGGCCATCTGCCAGGTCAGCTACTTCGTCCTGGCCGACCACGGCAGCGAGGGCGACGACGCGCCCGACCCCATCGCCGTCATCGCCTACGGCCTGCTGGTCGGGGCCGTCGTACTGACCGTGGTGTCCCGCCCCTGGGGCATGGACTGGTCGGTGCTCGCCGGCCGGGCGGCCCTGGGGGAGTACCAGGTGCCCGCCGCGCTGCTGCTCGGCTGGGTGGTGCTGGTGGCCACCGTCGTCGCGTACGTCACCGGCGTACTGGCGGTACGGCGGCTGTCGCCGCAGGTCGCCGGCGTCGTGGCCTGCCTGGAGGCGGTCTGCGGCACGGTCTTCGCCTGGGTGCTGCTCGGCGAACACCTCGCGCTGCCGCAGATCGTCGGCGGGACGCTGGTGCTGGCCGGGGCGTTCGTCGCGCAGACGGCGAAGCCGGGCAAGGCGGACGGTGGGGACGTGGGTGCCGAGCCGGTGATCGAGCCGCTCCCCGAGCGCGTACAGCGCCTATAGAGTGCTGGTCATGCCTTCGCATCACGGCGTTCTGCCGCCTCCCGCCGCCTGACGCGGGCGGCGAAGCCACGGAAGACCAGGCCCGGGCGCGTCCCGGGACGGTTGCCGCTGCCCGCACACGGGACCAGGCGACCCTTCGTGTCCTCCGCGGGAGAACTCCGTGTCACATTCCCCTGCGCACTCCGCTGCGCAGTCCTCCACCCCGACCGCCGGTCGGGGTCTGCTCTACGTCACCCTCGCCGCCACCGCCTGGGGCACGGCCGGCGCCGTCGCCTCACTGCTCCACGGCAGCGGGCTCGGCCCCTTCGCGCTCACCTTCTGGCGGTCGGCCGGCGGTGTCCTGCTGCTGCTCGCCGCGCGGCTGCTGTCGGGCCGCCCGCTCCGCGTCCGGGGCGCCGCCCCCGCCCGGCGGATCCTGGTCACCGGGCTCGGGCTGACCCTCTTCCAGACCGCGTACTTCTGCGCGGTCGCCGTCACCGGGCTCGCCGTCGCCACCGTCGTGACCCTCGGTGCCGGGCCCGTCCTCATCGCAGTGGGCGCCCGGCTGACCATGGGCGAACGCCTCGGCCGGGGCGGGCTGCCCGCCATCGGCGGCGCCCTGGCCGGGCTGGCCGTACTGGTGCTGGGCGGCGACGGCACCGACGTCCGCCAGGCGGGAGTCGCGCTCGGGCTGCTCTCCGCCTGCGGGTACGCCGTGATCACCGTGCTGACCCGGCGTCCGGGACGCGCCGGCGAGGGCGGTGACCCGGTGCTGACCTCGCTGTGGTCCTTCGCCGTCTGCGCGGTGTGCGTACTGCCCCTGGCCGTGTGCGAGGGCGGCCTGCTTCCCGGCCCGGACGGTCTGGGCCACAGCCTCGGGCTGCTCCTGTACCTCGCCTCGGTCCCCACCGCGCTGGCCTACGGGCTGTACTTCGCCGGTGCGGCCGTGGTGCGGGCCGCCACGGTCTCCGTCGTCACCCTCATCGAGCCGGTGTCCGCCGCGCTCATCGCGGTCACGCTGCTCGGTGAGCGCCTCACCCCGGCGACCCTCACCGGCACGCTGATCCTGCTCGGGGCGGCCGTTGGCATGGCCGTGCGGGAAGCCCGAGCCCGGCCCGGTCGCGGGTAGCCCGGTCGCGGGTCCGTCCTCAGTCGCCGGACGTGGCCGTCAGGCGCCGCAGTTGATGGGCGCGGGCGGCCGTGTCGCCGGGGGCGTCGCGGTGCGCGAGGCGGTCGGAGACCTCGTGTTGCAGGGACCGGGGCTTGTTGCCGCCGTACTTGAACTTGGCCCGGACGTCGGTGATTTCGAGGCGCAGACCACGGATGCCGGGGAGCATCCGGCCGAAGGGCGCGGTGTCCGGGGCCACCGGGGCGTGGTCGCCCGCGGGCTGGAAGTGGGCGAGCTGGCGGTGCAGGAGGTCGGCCTTGCCCTGGGGGTCGTCGACGACGTGGGCGGTGCAGCGCAGCTGGACGGCGGCGTAGAAGCTGGTCGGGGTGCCGTGCTCGGGCGGGGCTCCGTCGGGGGCGTGCCAGGGGCCGGGGATGAAGGTGTGGTCGTCGACCACGCTGAGGGTGACGTACGGGCAGGCGGCGACGGCGGCCCAGACGGGGTTGGGGCGGGCCAGATGCGTGACCACCTCGGCGCGCCCGGCGTCGTAGGCGAAGTGCAGCGGCTGCACGACGGGCGGCCACCCGGGCAGGCCGTTGACGGCGAGCTGGCCGAAGTCGTGGGCGGCCAGCCAGGTCTGCCATTCGGCGTCGTCGAGGGCGGCGTCCCAGGGATGGATCAGCACGGTTCTCCTCAGGCGAGATAGGCGGGGACGGCGATGGCGGGGTCCAGGTCGGCGGAGGGGACCGGGGTGCCGTAGCCGCGCAGCACGGGCAGTACGCCGCTCCAGTGGGGGAGGGCGAGGTCCTCGGGGTCGTCGTTGGGGCCGCCGGTGCGGATCTTGGCGGAGACCTCGTGCAGGTCCAGGGCGATGACGGAGGTGGCGGCGAGCTCCTTGGCGTTGGCGCGGCGGGAGTCCTCGGCCCGGCCGGGGACGATGTGGTCGACCAGGGCGTCCAGGGCGCGGGTGCGCTCGGCGGGGTCGGTGACCTGGTGGGCGGTGCCGTGCACCACCACCGAGCGGTAGTTGATGGAGTGGTGGAAGGCGGAGCGGGCCAGCACGATCCCGTCGACATGGGTGACCGTCAGGCAGACCGCGAGTCCGGGATCCTGGGCCGCCCCGCGCAGCGGGCGGGAGCCGGTGGAGCCGTGCACATAGAGCCGCTCGCCGACACGGGCGTAGAGCGTGGGCAGGACGACGGGAGCGCCGTCGCGGATGAAGCCGAGGTGGCAGACGTAGCCCTCGTCGAGGATCGCGTGCACCACGTCGCGGTCGTGGGAAGCGCGCTCGGCGCTGCGGGTGGGGACGGTCCGGTCGGTCGCCCGGTATTCGGCCATGGTGGGTGCGTCCTTTTTGAACTAGTGCATAATAGTCTTTGTGCTAGGAGACTATACGTTCACCGGACGTGGCGCAGCAGAGATTGCCGCCGGTATCGAACGGGCCGTCAGCGAGGGCGCGTTGCGGCCCGGCGCCGGCCTGCCCCCGCTGCGGGAACTCGCGGGCGAGCTGGCGGTGAACCCCAACACCGTCGCGGCCGCCTACCGCCTGCTGCGGGACCGGGGAGTGATCGAGACGGCGGGGCGGCGCGGCAGCCGGGTCCTGCCACGCCCGGCGACCAGCGCCCGGGACGAGATCCGGATCGAGGTGCCGCCGGGCGTACGCAACCTGGCCACCGGCAATCCGGACCCGGCGCTGCTGCCCCCGCTCGGCGAGGCCCTGGCCGCCGCGGCCACCCGGCACGCGCGGCAGCCGATGATGTACGGCGGCTCCGCGGTGGACGGGGAGCTGGCCCGGCTGGCCCGCGAGGCGTTCGACGCCGACGGGGTGCCCGACGGTCCGGTCGGCGTCACCTCCGGCTCGCTGGACGCCATCGAGCGGGCGCTCACCGCGCATCTGCGCCCCGGGGACGTGGTCGCCGTCGAGGACCCGGGGTGGGGCAGCGTCTTCGATCTCGTCCCGGCGCTGGGGATGCGGCCGGTGCCCGTCGGGGTGGACGACGACGGCCCGCTGCCGGGCGAGGTGGAGCGCGCGCTGCGGCAGGGGGCCCGGGCCCTCGTGGTCACCGACCGGGGGCAGAATCCGACCGGGGCGGTGATCTCCGCCGGGCGGGCGGCCGCGCTGCGGGACGTGCTGTCCGGGTATCCGGAGGTGCTGGTGGTCGACGACGACCATGTCCACGGCCTCGTCGAGCTGCCGCTGCACCCGCTGGCCGGCAGCACCCGGCACTGGATGCTGGTCCGCTCCACCGCCAAGGCGTACGGGCCCGACCTGCGGCTGGCCGTCCTCACCGGCGACCCCGTCACCGTCGACCGGGTCTGCGGCCGGCACCGGCTCGGGCCGGGCTGGGTCAGCCATCTGCTGCAGGACGCGGTGGTGCACCTGTGGCGCGGCGGCGCCGTGCGCGAGGACCGGGTGGCCGCCGCCTACGCGGCCCGGCGCGACGGTCTGCTGCGGGAGCTGGCCGCGCGGGGCGTCCCCGCGCACGGGCGCAGCGGTATGAACATCTGGGTCCCGGTCCCCGACGAGACCGGCGCGGTCACCCGGCTGCTCCAGTCCGGCTGGGCGGTGGCCCCCGGGGCCCGTTTCCGGCTGGCGTCCCCGCCGGGTGTGCGGGTGACCGTGTCACCGCTGGACGTCGGCGAACTCCCCGCTCTCGCGGACGCGATCGCCGACGCCGTACGGCCCTACCGGACCGGCCGCCTCGGCTGACGCTGCGTCAGGGCGGCGCCGGCCAGCACGATCAGGGCCCCGGCCGGCTCGTTCCAGCTCAGCTGCTCGCCGAGGATCGCGACGCCGGCCGCGGTGGCGATGACGGGGATGAGGTAGGTGACCATGGTCGCGATCGTCGGGCCCTTCTCGGCGACCAGGCGGTACTGGAGCAGGAAGGCGAAGCCGGTGCCGAGCGCGCCCAGGGCGACCACGGCGAGCAGCGGCAGCACCGGGAACGACGTCGGTATCGAGGTGAACAGCGGGGTGACGACGGCCAGTTGCGCGGTGGCCAGCAGCAGCTGGAGCGCGGACATCGACAGGGCCGAGTTGCCGCTGGCGCTCAGGGTGCGGCGCACATAGATCCAGCCGACCGCGTAACTGGCGGCGGCGGCCAGGGCCATCATGGTGCCGGCCGGGTCCTGCCCGGAGAAGCCCTGCCAGGCGCCGAGGACGGTCAGGACGCCGACGAAGCCGATGGCCACGCCCACGACACGCTGCCGGGTCGGGCGGTCCTCGGAGAACGCCACGACCGACAGCACCATGCTCCACAGCGGAGTCGTGGCGTTGCAGATCCCGGCGAGGGTGGACGGGATGGTCAGCTCCGCGTACGAGAACAGCGTCATCGGCAGCGCGTTGAGCAGGAACGCCGCGACGGCCAGATGGCCCCAGGTGCGTGCCCCGCGCGGGATCCGCTCCCGCTTGACCGCGACGGCGGCGACCAGCACCGCCGTGCCGAAGCCCATCCGGCCCAGGGTGACCTGGAGCGGGGCGAAGGCCTCGGTGCCGACCTTGATGAACAGGAAGCTGAAGCCCCAGATGAGCGCGAGCACGGTCCAGCGGACCCGCCAGTCGAGGCCGGCGCGGGGGAGGAGGCGGACGGGGCTCCCGGCGGCCGGGGTGCCGCGAGGGGGGACGGCAGGTGAGGCAGCCGGTGTAGCGGCGGACTCGGCTGCGGGTTGTGCGGCGGTTGCGCTCATACCGACCACCTTGACCGTTGCGACCTCTTAGGACAAGCGAGTATTGGTAACAGGGACAGCGTAGGGTTGCTTATATGTTGAACCTGGAGCGCCTCCGGATCCTCCACGCCATCTCGACCTACGGCTCGGTGAGCGCCGCCGCGGACATCCTGCATGTGACGACCTCGGCCGTCTCCCAGCAGATGAGCAAGCTGGAACGCGAGACCGGTCAGCAGCTGCTCGCCAAGAACGGGCGCGGGGTACGGCTGACCGACGCGGGCAAGCTGCTGTCCGGCCACGCCGGGCGGATCCTGTCCCAGGTCGAGCTGGCCCACTCCGACCTGGAGGCACACCGCGGAGCCCCGGTGGGCGAGCTGCGCATGGGCGCCTTCCCGACCGCCGTGCGCGGGCTGTTCCCGCAGGCCCTGGTGGCGATGCGGCAGGGATATCCCCAGCTGAGGGCGATGATCCAGGAGATGGAGCCGGAGCCCGCCCTGGTCCGCCTGGTGCGCGGTGACATCGACCTCGCGGTCGTCCTGGACTGGTACAACAAGCCGCTGTCGCTGCCGGGCGGACTCGCCAAGCAGCCGCTCCTGGACGACTTCGCCGATGTCGCGCTGCCCCCCGGCCACCCCCTCGCGGACCGGGCCGAGGTCGATCTCGGCGAGCTCGCGGACGACGACTGGATCGCCTGGCCGGACGGCGGCTTCTGCCATGAGTGGCTGCTGTTCACGCTGCGGGGCAAGGGTGTCGAACCCCGCATCGCGCACCACGCCGAGGAGCACCACACCGTACTCGCGCTGGTCGCCGCCGGGCTCGGAGTGGCGGTCGCGCCGCGGCTGGGGCGCGGCCCGCTGCCGGAGGGGGTGCGCGCGGTCCCGGTCCGGCACACCATGCGGCGCCACATCTACGCGGTCTGGCGCTCCGACGCGGACCGCCGGCCGGCGATCCGGGTCGCGGTGGACGCGCTGCGCACGGCGGGCGCCGACGTCGCCCCGGAGTGAGCGCGGGCCGCCGCGTCGCCGGGGCCGACGCAGGCGCCGCCGGGGCACTGCCGGGGCCTGCCGGGCGTCAGCCCTGCGTGATCTTGCGGAAGTCCCAGGAGGTGACCGCGTCCGGGGTGAGCCGCAGCCAGGCGTGCCGGCCGTCGTGCACCATGGTGTCGAGGCCGAAGTTCTTGGCGGCGAAGAGCCGCTCGGGCGCCTCCAGCGCCTGATGCGGCTCACCGGTGCGCGGGGCCTCGCCGACGAACTCCACGCTGCCGGAGAGCTCCACCCCGCGCAGCTCCCCGTACTCCAGGCCGTCGTCCACGACCACCGCGACCCGGGGGTCCCGCCGCAGATCCGCCCAGCGGCGGCTGCGCGTGATCGAGTACAGCCACAGCGAGGTGCCGTCCCAGGCGAACCACAGCGCGCCGACATGCGGACGGCCGTCCGGCGAGACGGTGGCGACCCGGCAGGTGCGCTGCTCGCGCAGGAAGGCGTCGGTCTCGTCCGGCGTCATCATGATCCGGCGGCCGCGCCGCTGTGTGGCGGTCATCCGTGCACCTTACCGGCTGACGATCCGTCAGTTAAGGTGCGTGACCATGCCGTATCCACGAGGACTCGACGCGCTTGTGCGCGACCCGTCGGCCACCGCCCTGCTCACCGTGGAGTGCCAGCGCGGGGTGGTCGGCCCGGACGGGGCGCTGCCCGAACTCGCCGCCGCCGTCAGGGAGGCCGGCACCCTGGACCGGATCGCCGAACTGGTCACCGCCGCCCGTGCGGCGGGCGCCACCGTCGTGCACGCCATCGCGGAACGCCGCTCCGACGGCCGGGGCGCGAGCCGCAACGCCCGGCTCTTCCGGGCCGCGGAACGGCTGGCCGTCCGTCAGACCGCGGGGACCTGGGCCACCGAACTGGCCGAGGAGATCCCGGTCGCCGACAGCGATCTCGTGCTGCGGCGGCTGCACGGCCTGTCGCCACTGGCCGGCACCGGCGCGGACGCGCTGCTGCGCAACCTGGGCATCCGCACGCTCGTCGTCACCGGCGTCTCGGCCAATGTGGCGGTGCCCAACACCGTCTTCGACGCGGTCAACCTCGGCTACGAGGCCGTGGTCCCGGCCGACGCCGTCGCCGGGGTACCGCAGGAGTACACCGACGCCGTCCTGCGGCACACCCTGGCGCTGGTCGCGACCGTCACCAGGGCCTCGGAGGTGATCGCGTCGCTCAGGCGAGCGTCACCGAGTCACCACTGACCTTGATGGTGGCCGGGGCCAGCGGCTGGGTCGCCGGGCCGGTGACCACGCTGCCGTCGGCGATCTTGAACTTGCTGCCGTGGCACGGGCAGTTGATGGTGCCGTCGGCCACCGCGTTGACCAGGCAGCCCTGGTGCGGACAGACCGCGGTGAAGGCCTTGAACTCACCGGCCGCGGGCTGGGTCACCACCACCTTCTGGTCGGCGAAGACCTTGCCGCCGCCCTCCGGGATGTCCGTGGTCTTGGCGAGTGCCTCCGCGCCGTTCCCGGAGGCGGCCGACGACGAGGACGATCCGGCGGACGGCGACCCGGCCGACGTCGAGGGCGCCACGACGGCCGAGCCGGGGTCGCTGGAATCGCCGCAGGCCACGAGTGCCGCGGCGAGGCCGGCCGCGCCCACGCCGGCGACGACGGTGCGGCGGGTCGGCGTACCTGTGAGGGGGGACGTCTCGGCCATGGGTCACTTCCTGTTGCCTTGATCGGACCGGGCGGCGGAGGAGTGTCCGCCCGGTGGGGCGAGTGATCACCCTCGTTGTGTCATACGGATCTCCCCGCCGACGGGTTCAAGACTCCCGGTGATTTCCCGGTACGCCCGGCGACACACCGGGTGGCTCGCGGCCGATCTCGGGCCCGTAACCTGGTGCGATGCTCACTGAGGTAACAGGGATCCGCTATGTGACCCCCTTGCGGGAGGGCGGATCGGTGCCGGGACTCGTCGAGGCGGACGATCTCGGGACCTATGTCGTCAAGTTCCACGGCGCCGCGCAGGGCCGCAAGGCGCTGATCGCCGAGGTGATCGCGGGGGAGCTGGGCCGGCGGCTGGGCCTGCGGGTGCCGGAGCTGGTGCGGTTCCACTTCGATCCGGTGATCGCCCTGGGCGAGCCCGACCAGGAGGTCCAGGACCTCCTCAAGGCCAGCGGCGGCCTCAACCTGGGCATGGACTTCCTGCCGGGATCGCTCGGCTTCGACCCGCTGGTCTTCGACGTCGGCCCCGCCGAGGCCGGGCGCGTCGTCTGGTTCGACGCCCTCATCGGCAATGTGGACCGCTCCTGGCGCAACCCCAACATGCTGGTGTGGCACAAGGACCTGTGGCTGATCGACCACGGTGCCTCGCTGATCTTCCACCACAGCTGGCGCGGCGCCGACCAGGCGGCGGCCAAGCCCTACGACGCCTCCGACCACGCCTTGTCCCGCTTCTCCCCGGACGTCGCGGCCGCGGCCGCCGGGCTGGCGCCCCGGGTCACCGCCGATCTGCTGCGCGAGGTGACCGCCCTGATCCCCGACGAGTGGCTGGCGGACGAGCCGGGCTTCGCCGGGCCCGCCGAGGTCCGGAAGGCGTACGAGAAGGTGCTGGCCGCCCGTGCCGGATCCGTGCACGAGCGGATCAAGCTGGCGGCCCCGCAGAAGGAGAAGCAGGCGCCGCCGGAGTGGCTGCGCACCTGGGTCGAGGGAAAGGCCGCGCAGTGAGCGACCGTGACGTCTTCGAGTACGCGCTGGTCCGGGTGATCCCCAGCATCGCGCGGGGCGAGCAGATCAACGCCGGAGTGCTGGTGTACTGCCGGGCCAGGTCCTTCGTCGGGGCCCGGGTCCATCTGGACGAGGCCCGGCTGCGGTGCCTGGACGCGGAGGTGGACGTGGACGGCGTACGGGCCGCGCTGCGCGGGTACGAGGGCATCTGCGCGGGCGGCGAGCTGGCCGGACAGGCCGCGCAGGACGACCCGGGACGCCGTTTCCGGTGGCTGACGGCGCCGCGCAGCACCATCGTCCAGCCGGGGCCGATCCACACCGGGCTGACCCGGGACCCGCGGGCCGAGGTGGACCGGCTGCTGGATCTGCTGGTGCGGTGAGCCACATCGGCCGCGCTGGCGTTGACACAGGGTCACGGCCCTCCTACGGTTTCGGCTACGGGACGTACTAAGCGGTCGCTCATGTCGGTGCGGCCGGAACACACACCGGGCTGAGGAGAACAGATGTCGACCACCGAGCAGCGCGTAGCGATCGTGACCGGGGCCGCGCGCGGTATCGGCGCCGCCACGGCCGTCCGCCTGGCCGCGGAGGGCCGCGCCGTCGCCGTACTCGACCTCGACGAGGGTGCCTGCAAGGACACCGTCGAGCAGATCCGGGCGGCGGGCGGCAAGGCCCTGGCCGTCGGCGCCGACGTGTCGGACGAGGCCCAGGTCGAGGCCGCCGTGGCCCGGGTCGCGGCGGAACTGGGCGCGCCGACGATCCTGGTCAACAACGCGGGCGTGCTCCGCGACAACCTGCTCTTCAAGATGAGCGCGTCCGACTGGGACACGGTCATGAACGTGCACCTGCGCGGCGCCTTCCTGATGACCCGCGCCGTTCAGAAGCACATGGTGGACGCCAAGTTCGGCCGCGTGGTCAACCTGTCGTCGTCCTCGGCGCTCGGCAACCGCGGCCAGGTCAACTACTCCGCCGCCAAGGCCGGCCTCCAGGGCTTCACCAAGACCCTCGCCTTCGAGCTCGGCAAGTTCGGCGTCACCGCCAACGCCGTCGCCCCCGGCTTCATCGTCACCGACATGACCGCCGCCACCGCCGCCCGTGTCGGCATGGGCTTCGAGGAGTTCCAGGCCGCCGCGGCCACCCAGATCCCGGTCCAGCGGGTCGGCAACCCCGACGACATCGCCAACGCCATCGCCTTCTTCACCGGCGACGCGGCCGGCTTCGTGTCCGGCCAGGTCCTGTACGTGGCCGGCGGCCCGCTCAACTGACGCGCGGACAAGGAGCCCCCAGCATCATGAGCAGCACCACGAGCACCAGCAGCAGCAACAGCAGCGACCGGCCCGACTCCGGCCGTGTCGCCGTCGTCACCGGCGCGAGCCGCGGCATCGGCTACGGCATCGCCGAGGCCCTCGTCGCGCGTGGCGACCGCGTCACCATCACCGGCCGCAACGAGGACGCCCTCAAGGAGGCCGTCGAACGCCTCGGCTCCGACCGCGTCATCGGCGTCGCCGGCAAGGCCCACGACGAGGCCCACCAGGCCGAGGTGGTCGCCCGCACCATGGAGGCGTTCGGCCGCGTCGACTACCTCGCCAACAACGCCGGCACCAACCCGGTCTTCGGCCCCATCGCCGAACTCGACCTCGGCGTGGCCCGCAAGGTCTACGAGACGAACGTGATCTCCGCCCTCGGCTTCGCCCAGCAGACCTACCGGGCGTGGCAGAAGGAGAACGGCGGCGCCATCGTCAACATCGCCTCCGTCTCCGGTCTCAGCGCCTCCCCCTTCATCGGCGCCTACGGCATGAGCAAGGCCGCGATGATCAACCTCACCACCCAGCTGGCCGCCGAGATGGCCCCGGGCGTCCGCGCCAACACCATCGCCCCGGCCGTGGTCAAGACCAGGTTCGCCGCCGCGCTGTACGAGGGCCGCGAGGAGGAGGCGGCCGCCGCCTACCCCCTCAAGCGGCTCGGCGTGCCCGAGGACATCGGCGGAGCGGCCGCCTTCCTGCTCTCGGACGCGGCCGGCTGGATCACCGGCCAGACCCTCGTCATCGACGGCGGCATCCAGCTCAACGCCTTCGTGGGCTGAGGCCGTTCGCGGGGGCTTGCCCTCGTCCGTACTCCAAGGTGCACAGTCCCTGACATCAACAGGGACTGTGCACCTCTTTTCACGCAAGGAGTACCTACGTTGCGCTATCGCACCCTCGCCGGCGGGACCGGACCCCAGGTCAGCACGGTCTGCCTGGGAGTGCTGCCCTTCGGTACGACGGTCGACGAGAAGACCGGCTTCGCGATCCTCGACCGCTTCACGGAGGCGGGCGGCACCTTCGTCGACACCTCCAACAACTACGCCTGCTGGGTGGACGGCGCCACCGGCGACGAGAGCGAACTCGTCCTCAGCCGCTGGCTCGCCGACCGGCGCGCCCGCGACCGGACGGTGGTCGCGACCAAGGTCGGCGCCCGGCCGGACCTCTCGCGCGGCACGCGCTGGATCGACGAGGACGGCGACCTCGGGAACTCCGAGGGCCTGGCCGCCACGGCCGTCCGCGAAGGCGTCCAGGGCAGCCTCCGGCGGCTCGGCACCGACCACGTCGACCTGTACTACGCCCACATCGACGACCGGAGTGTCCCCCTGGAGGAGACCGTCGGCGCCTTCGCCGGCCTGGTCGCCGACGGCACCGTCACCACCCTCGGCGTCAGCAACCACCCCGCCTGGCGCATCGCCGAGGCCCGCCGCATCGCCGGCGAGCGCGGCCTGCCCGGTTACCAGGTCGTCCAGCAGCGCCACACCTACCTCAAGCCGCGCCCGCAGGCCCACTTCGGCTGCCAGCGGGCGGTGGACGACCAGCTGCTGGACTACGCGGGCGCCCAGCCCGACCTGTCGGTCCTCGGGTACTCCACGCTCATCGCGGGCGCGTACACCCGCGACGACAAACCCCTCCTCGCGCAGTACGCGCACGAAGGCTCGACCGCGCGCCTGCGCGTGCTGCGCGAGGTGTCCGGGGAAATCGGCGCGACCCCCAACCAGGTCGTGCTGGCCTGGCTGCTGGGCGGCGCGGTGCCCGTGACACCCATCCTGGGCGTGAGCAGCGTGGCCCAGCTCGACGAACTGCTGCCGGCCGCCGACCTGGACCTCGACCCCGAGCTGAGGGCCCGGCTCGACATGGCGTGAGCGATTGTCAGTGGCTCCCGGTACGTTCTTTCGCAGTAACGGATCGCGTACCGGAGGTTCCTGACGTGCCCAGCATGCTGCCCGAGTCCTGGCAGGCCGTCCTCGGTGAGGAGTTGGACAAGCCCTACTTCAAGGAGCTCACCGAGTTCGTCGAGGCCGAGCGCGCCGAGCGCAGGATCTTCCCGCCCCGGGACGAGGTCTTCGCCGCGCTGGAGGCGACCCCCTACGACCAGGTCAAGGTGCTGATTCTGGGCCAGGACCCCTACCACGGCGAGGGCCAGGGGCACGGGCTGTGCTTCTCGGTACGGCCCGGCGTCAGGACACCGCCCTCGCTGCGCAACATCTACAAGGAGATGAAGGAGGAGTTCGGCTACCCGGTCCCGGACAACGGCTACCTCATGCCCTGGGCGCACCAGGGTGTGCTGCTGCTCAACGCGGTGCTGACCGTCCGCGAGGGCGAGGCCAACTCGCACAAGGGCAAGGGCTGGGAGAAGTTCACCGACGCCGTCATCAGGGCCGTCGCGGGCCGCCCCGACCCGGCCGTCTTCGTGCTGTGGGGCAACTACGCCAAGAAGAAGCTCCCGCTCATCGACACCACGCGGCACGCCGTCGTGCAGGGTGCCCATCCGTCGCCGCTGTCGGCCAAGCTCTTCCTCGGCAGCCGGCCCTTCACCCAGATCGACGAGGCGGTCAAGGCGCAGGGCCACGACCCGGTCGACTGGCGGATCCCCGACCTCGGCACGGCGTGACACGACGGGCCGCGCGGTGCACAGGGGTCATCGCGCGGCCGCTCCACGGCACGCGCCTGACGCGGATTGCCCGGGCCGCCGTATAGCGTGGGTTTCGTGGCAGAAGACGAGGTCATGACCCGGATCGGCCAGGTGGCGATGCTGTTGCACGGCGGGGACCGCGAAGAGGCGCGCAACCGCTTCGCGGCCCTGTGGCAGCAGATCGGCGAGGAGGGCGACCCGCTCCACCGCTGCACGCTCGCGCACTACATGGCCGACACCCAGGACGACCCGGAGGACGAACTGACCTGGGACGTACGGGCGCTGCGCGCCGCCTCGGGGATGACGGGGGAGTCGGCGCGCGGCTTCTACGCGTCGCTGCACCTCAATCTCGCCGCCTCCTACTGGCGGGTGGGCGAGGAGCGGATGGCGCGCAGCCACCTCGGCCGGGCCCGGGAGGCCTGCACGGCCCTCAGCGAGGACGCGTACGGGGACGGGGTGCGGGCCGCGATCGGGCGCATGGAGCTGCGGCTGACCGGCTCCGATCAGTTGCCGTAGGCCTGACGGCAGATCCGGGAGGCGTCGCTCTGGCCCGCCCACCCGCCGTACTTCTCGCCCATGTCGCAGACGGCGCCGCCGCCGGCCGCGGGCGCGGCCCCGCGCGGCCGGGGTGCGGCCGGGGCGGGTGCCGGGGCAGGACGGGGCACCGGCCGGCGCGGGTGCGCGACGCGCTGCCGGGGCCCGGCCCCCGGCCGGTGGTCCGCGGGCCCCCCGGCCGCTTCCCCGGGCTCCTCCGGCCGTACGCTGGCGAGCACCTCATGGGCCGGGCCCTGCACGATCGGCACCGGACGGGCCGTCGCGGACGAAGCCGCCGCCGGCCCGGGGGCCGCGGCCCGGTCCGGGGCCGGGGGCCGCTGGGACACCGTCACACACCCGGAGACGGCCGAAGCCGCAGCCAGGATCACCACCACTGTCAGTCGACGCACCCGGACAATTCTCGTCTGCCGGGTGGATCATGGGTATTCCCCGCAAGGGTGATCTTCGGGGCGGGCAGTGCCCGGGCCTACTCGCCGGTGGCGCCGTCGAGGCGCTCACGGATCAGATCGGCGTGGCCGTTGTGCCGGGCGTACTCCTCGATCATGTGGATGTAGATCCAGCGCAGCGAGAACTCCTCCCGCTCGCCGCTGCGGCGCACCCGGCTGCCCAGGTCGTCGAGCCCGTGCTCCGCGGCCAGTGCCCTGGCGTGTTCGACCTCCGCCCGCCAGGTGTCGAACGCCTCCGCAGTCCCCGCCTCGTCGAGCCCGTGGAACTCGCCGTCCGGGTCCTCCTCGCTGTAGTAGATCGGCTTGGCCTGCTCGCCGGCGAGGACATGGCGGAACCAGCCCCGTTCCACCTCGGCCATGTGCCGGACCAGCCCCAGCAGCGTCAGCTCCGACGGGGACACCGACGCCTCGCGCAGCTGGGCGTCGGTGAGGCCCTCGCACTTCAGGGCGAGGGTGTCGCGGTGGTAGTCGAGGAAACCCTCCAGCAGGGTGCGTTCTCCGGCGACGTTGGGCGGATCGGTGCGCTTCGTGGTCATGGCGGCCATCATGGCCGCCGGGGCACGGCGGGCGCGACGCAATATGCTGAACGTCATGAGGATCGGGATGATCGGGCTCGGCGACATCGCGCAGAAGGCCTATCTGCCCGTACTCACCGCCCTGCCGGGCGTGGAACTGCATCTGCACACCCGCACCCGCGCCACCCTGGACCGGGTCGGCGACAGCCATCGGCTCGGGCACCGCCACCCCACCCTGGACTCAGTGCTGGACGCGGGCCTGGACGCGGCGTTCGTGCACGCCCCGACCGCGCGGCACGTCGCGATCACCGAGCGCCTGATCGAGGCCGGTGTCCCGGTCTTCGTGGACAAGCCGCTCGCCGACGACCTGACGGCCGCCGGACACCTCGTGGCCCTGGCCGAGCAGCGCGGCGTCAGCCTCATGGTGGGCTTCAACCGCCGTTACGCGCCCGCCTACGCGCAGTGCCTGGAGCACCCCCGGGATCTGATCCTGCTGCAGAAGCACCGGGTTGGCCTGCCGCAGAAGCCGCGCGCCTTCGTCTACGACGACTTCATCCATGTCGCCGACACCCTGCGCTTCCTCGCGCCCGCCGGCATCGCCCACATCGACGTACGGGCCAAGGTGCGGGACGGACTGGTCCACCACATCGTGCTCCAGCTGTCCGGCGACGACGGGTTCACCGCCATCGGCGCCATGAACCGGATGAGCGGCTCCACCGAAGAACGCCTCGAAGTCTCAGGCGACGACACCAAGCGCGAGGTGGTCAACATCGCCGACGTCATCGACCACAAGGGCCAGCCCACCGTCCGCAGGCGCGGCGACTGGGTGCCCGTGGCGCGCCAGCGCGGCTTCGAGCAGATGGTCGGCGCCTTCCTGGACGCCGTGCGCGGCGGGACCCGGCTGGACGCACAGGACGCGCTGCGCACCCACGAGCTGTGCGAACGGATCGTCACCGCGATCGACGGCCGGACCGGCTCCTGAGCGCCGCCTCGTACCCGCCCGCCACCGCCAGCAGGGCCGCCGCCAGCTTCACCACCCAGTCCCCGTACCGGTCGTACGGGCTGCGCCCGTCGGCCAGCGGTACGTCGTAGACGGCCGTGGTGCTGCTCGACGTACCGAGCCGGCGGCCCACCTGCCGGCCGCGGGCGTCGTAGACCGCGCTGATGCCGGTGAGCGTGGCGTGCACCACCGGGCGCCAGGACTCGGCGGCGCGCAGCGCGGCGAGCGAGGCGTGCTGCGCGGGCGCCCAACTGTGCTGGAAGGACGAGGTCGAGGACTGGGCCACCAGCAGCCGCGCGCCCTTGCCGGCCAGCGCGCGGCTCATGTCGGGGAACGCCGACTCGAAGCAGACCAGGGGGCCGATGCGCAGGTCACCGGCCTCCATCACCACCTGGTGGTCGCCGCGCCGCCGGTCCTCGCCGGCCGCCTTGCCGACCGAGGTGGCCCAGCCCAGCAGCGAACGGGCCGGGATGTACTCGCCGAAGGGCACCAGGCGCATCTTGTCGTAGCTCTCGCCCACCGGGCCGTCCGGGCCGATCAGTACCGACGTCTTGGAGATGCCCTTGCCGTCGGCCCGCCGGGCGTCGACATTGACCAGCACATCGGCGCCGACGTCCCGCGACAGCGCGGCCAGCCGGCGCGCGATGTCCGGCCGTGAGGTCAGGTCGAAGCCGACGCTGCTCTCCCCCCACACCACCAGGCCGGCCCCGCTGCCGGCCAGCGTCCTGGTGAGCCGTTCGGCGCGGTCGAAGCGCGCCTGCGTACCGGTGACCACGCCCGGCTGCACCACCGCCACGCGCACCACGCCGGCCCCGCCGCCGACGGCCCCCGGCAGCGGCGCCCACCGCCACACCGCGCCCGCCACCACGGCCACCAGCACCAGCGCGGCCCCCGCGGCCCCCCGGCGCCGGGGCACCGCGATCAGCACCGCCAGCGCCGTGTTCACCGCGACCACGACCCAGCTCACCAGCCAGACGCCGCCCACCGAGGCCAGCCGCAGCGCGGGCGCCACCTGCCACTGGCTCGCCCCGAGGAGCCCCCAGGGGCCGCCCAGGTACTCCCAGGACCGGGCCAGCTCCACCATCAGCCAGCCGCACGGAACCAGCACCAGCCCGGCCGCGACGGACCACCGGCCCCCCGGTCCGCCGCCGCCGGACAGCAGCCGCCGCACCAGCCAACCCCAGGGGGCCCACAGCGCCCCCAGCAGCAGCGCCAGCACCACGATGAAGACATGCAGGTCGGGCCAGAGCCAGTGATGCACCGCGATCATGAAGCCGGTGCCGCCCAGCCATCCGTCCAGTGCGGCCCGCCGCCCCGTCGGTGCCGACCGGACCAGCAGCAGCCACGGCACCAGCGCCCCGTAGGCCAGCCACCACAGCGACGGCGCGGGGAAGGCCAGGGCCGGCAGTGCCCCGGCCGCGACGGCGGCCACCCCCCGGGCCCAGGGCGGAACCGGCCGCCCCGGGGCGCCGCGCGTCACCGGGTCGCTGCCGATCGTCATCGTCACGTGCGCTCCTCACGATCACCCTGGCCCAGTGTCAACGCTGTGCGGCGCTGTGCACAGGGCGCGACGCGCCGGTTGAGACTGGAGGGAGAAGGGATCATCCTTGAGGGTAAGCCGGGTTAAGGACGAGAGACCTGCCGATGGGGACAGACACCGACCGAGGTGGCGAGGGGAAGAGCCGCGGGCGCACGGCGCCCGCGGTCCCCGCCGTCGCGGCCGATGCCCGGGGGAAGGTCACCGCTTGTGATCAGGCCGCCGCGAGCCTGCTGGGCGCGCGGCCGGCCGATGTCGTCGGCCGCGCGGTCCGTGATCTGCTCGCCGCACCGCTGCCGGTGGCGGCGCTGCGCGGCCTCGCCGCCCGCGAGCCGTGGACGGGCCCGGTCACGGCTCGCCGTGACGACGGCTCCGCCCGGGAGGTCCGGGTCAGCGTGGTCCCGCTGCTGGACGGCCGGGGCGGCACCCAGTGGTTCGTCGTCGCCGACGGGTCCGTCCCCGGTGAGCTCGGCCGGTGGACGCTGTCCCAGATGCCGATCCCGGTGGCCGTCTACGACCAGGACGTACGGCTGGTGGACGCCAACGCCGCCATGGAGAGGCAACTCGGCATGCCGCTGGACGACAAGGTCGGCCGGCGCCTGTCGGAGCTGCCGGGCAGTCAGCGCTTCGACCGCTACGACAGGCTCCAGGAGCAGGTGGTGCGCACCGGCGAGATGGTCCATCTGGAGGACTACGCCCGCGCCCCCGGCGACTCCCGTGAGCACGCCTGGTCGATGTTCTTCTTCCCGCTCAGGGACGAGGACGGACGGATCCGGGGCGTGTCCGCCGCCGTGTTCGACACCACCGACCAGTACTGGGCGCGCCGTCGCCTCGCCGTCGTCAACGAGGCGAGCACCGCCATCGGCAGCACCCTCGACGTCAGCCGCACCGCGCAGGAACTCGCCGATGTGGCGGCCGGGCGCTTCGCCGACTTCGTCAGCGTCGACCTGCTCGACTCCATCGTGCGCGGTGAGGAGCCCGCCGAGGGCTCCGTCGCCGGACCGGTGGTCTTCCGCCGCGCCGCCCAGCAGTCCGTGCTGCCCGGCTGCCCCGAGTCGGCGGTCGGAGTCGGCGATGCCGACGTCTACCCCGAAAACTCCCCGCCCGCCAGGGCCCTGGCCACCGGCAAGGCCTCCCGGCACAGCGTCGGCGACCCCGAGATCGGCCACTGGGTGGCGGGGGACGCCGCACGCTCCCGGAGCATCGGTACCCACGGGGTCCACAGCGTGATGATGGTGCCGCTGCGGGCCCGGGGCACCACCCTCGGCCTCGCGCTCTTCCTGCGCCACCGCACCATGGACCCGTTCGACGACGACGATCTGCTGCTCGCCGAGGAGATCGCGGCCCGCGCCGCCGTCTGCGTGGACAACGCCCGCCGGTACTCCCGGGAGCGCGCCACCGCCCTCACCCTCCAGCGCAGCATGCTGCCGCAGCGGATGCCCGCGCAGGCCGCCGTCGAGGTCGCCTCCCGCTATCTGCCGGCCGGCTCCCAGGCGGGTGTCGGCGGCGACTGGTTCGACGTCCTGCCGCTGTCCGGCGCGCGGGTGGCGCTGGTGGTCGGCGACGTCGTCGGCCATGGCGTCCACGCGTCGGCCACCATGGGACGGCTGCGTACGGCGGTGCGCACACTCGCCGACGTGGAGCTGCCGCCCGACGAACTCCTCACCCACCTCGACGACCTGGTCATCCGCCTCGATCTCGAAGAGGGCCCCGGGACGGCGGAGGGGTTCGGCCGGCCCGCCGGCGAGATCGGCGCCACCTGCCTGTACGCCGTCTACGACCCGGTGACACGGCGCTGCACCGTGGCCCGGGCTGGCCATCCGCTGCCCGTCGTGGTCTATCCCGGCGGCCGCGTGGAGTTCCCGGAGCTGCCGGCCGGGCCGCCGCTCGGCCTGGGCGGCCTGCCCTTCGAGGCAGTCGAGTTCGAACTGCCCGAGGGCAGCCTGCTGGCCCTGTACACCGACGGCCTCATCGAGTCGGCGGGCCATGACGTGGACACCGGACTGACCCTGCTCGGCCGCGCGTTGACCCGCCCGTCCCACTCGCTGGACGAGACCTGCGACAACGTGCTGTACGCGCTGCTGCCGGAGCGGCCCGCCGACGACATCGCCCTGCTCGTCGCCCGCACCCGGACGCTGGACGCCGGCCATGTCGCGACCTGGGTGCTGTCCTGCGACCCGGCGGTGGTCGCCGGGACGCGCAAGAAGGTCGCCAAGCAGCTGGAGGAATGGAGCCTCGGGGAGCTGGTCTTCACCACCGAACTGGTGGTCAGCGAGCTGGTCACCAACGCCATCCGCTACGCCGGCGAGGGCCCCATCCAGCTGCGGCTGATCCGCGACGCCACCTTGATCTGCGAGGTCTCCGACAGCAGCAGTACCGCCCCCCATCTGCGCCGGGCGCGGTACTTCGACGAGGGGGGCCGCGGGCTGCTGCTGGTCGCGGCGCTCACCCAGCGCTGGGGGACCCGGCAGACCGCGGCCGGGAAGACCATCTGGGCCGAGCAGAACCTGCCGTAACGCCGGATCAGCGCTGCCGGCCGCCCTGGCCGCCCTGAGGGCGGTCGGCGCGGTGGCGGCCGTTCTGCCCCTGCTGGGTGGAGCGCTGGGCCGCGGCGGCGGTGGCCACGGCCTCCTGCCAGTCCTCGGTGTCCCAGCTGCCGCTGCTCCTGGCGTGCCGGCCGCTGGTGGTCGTCGTCGACGTGCCGGTGGTGGCCGAGGTGTCGGTGACGGTGGAGGTGATCGTCGTCGTGGCCGTCGCGGTACGGTCCGTGGCGGACACCGTCTCCGCCTCGCCGGCCCCGGCGACCGCCGCCGCGCCGGTGACGGCCTCCGCCACGCCGCCGTCGGGCGCCGACTTCCCGGGCCGGTGCGTGTGGCCCCCGGCCGCGTCCGCCGATCCGCCGCCGTGCGGCATCAGCAGCGACAGCCCGGCGACCGCGCCGGTCGCCGACAGCACCACGGTGACCGCCGAGCCCGGGCCGGGGCGGTGGGCCCGCCGGGCGCGGTGACGGGGGCCGACCACCTCGCCGCTGATCACCCTGGCGGCGCCGGCCGCGCTCCGCTGCGGCGGCCGGGGGCGCGGAATGACCTCGGTCGGATCCAGCGCACGCCCAGCCGGACCGTCGGGGACGGCGGGCATCGGGAGAGGTTCAGCCATGGTCCCTGATCATTCATGTCCGTCTGTCCGATGTCCAGTTCCGCCTGTGGACGAACCGTGCAGGACGGAACCCGGGTCGCGGCGGCGCCGGGCCCCGGGTCGCGGCGGCGCCCCGGACCGCGTCGCGCGGCACCCCGACACCGTCGCGCTGCGCCCCGGATCCCCCTGCGGCACACTGTTCGTATGCCGGAACTCCCGGAGGTCGAGGCCCTCGCCGGATTCCTCGCCGAGCGGCTCACCGGCCGTGCCGTCGCCCGGGTGCTGCCCGTCGCGGTGAGCGTGCTGAAGACGTACGACCCGCCGCTGAGCGCCCTGGAGGGCCGCACGGTCACCGGCGTCCGGCGGTACGGCAAGTTCCTGGACATCGCCACCGAGGACGGCCCCCACCTGGTCCTCCACCTCGCCCGCGCCGGCTGGTTGCAGTGGAAGGAGACGTTCCCCGCGGCCCCGCCCCGCCCCGGCAGGGGGCCGCTGGCACTGCGGCTGGTCCTCGCCGGAACCGAGGAGGGCGCCGGCTTCGACCTCACCGAGGCGGGCACCCGCAAGAGCCTCGCCGTGTACTGCGTCGCCGACCCCCGGGACGTGCCCGGCATCGCCCGGCTCGGCCCCGACCCGCTCGCCCCGGACTTCACCCTCCAGGTCTTCACCGCGCTGCTCGCCGGTGAACGCCGCCAGATCAAGGGCGTCCTGCGCGATCAGAGCGTCGTCGCGGGCATCGGCAACGCCTACTCCGACGAGGTGCTGCACGCGGCCCGCATGTCACCGTTCAAACTCGCCGCGACCCTGACCGAACAGGACACCGCCCGGCTGTACGAGGCCGTCGCGGACACCCTGCGGGCGGCCGTCGAGCGCTCGCGCGGCCAGGACGTGAGCAGACTCAAGGCGGAGAAGAAGGGCGGCCTTCGGGTGCACGGCCGCACCGGCGAGCCCTGCCCGGTCTGCGGGGACACGGTGCGCGAGGTCTCCTTCAGCGACTCCTCGCTCCAGTACTGCCCGACCTGCCAGACAGGCGGCAAGCCCCTCGCGGACCGCCGCCTGTCCAGGCTCCTGAAGTAGGGGCCGGGCCGCCCGTCAGGCCGGGGCGGGCTCCTTGTCCGGCTGGTGCCCGGTGTACCGCAGCGCCTCCGCGTACGCCTCGTCCGGGTCCAGGCGGCGCAGTTCCTCGGCGATCAGCTCGGCGGTCGTGCGTACCTTGAGCGCCAGGTGCCGGCTCGGCTGGCCGGGAATGGACAGCGTGGCCAGCGGCCCCTCGGGCCGGTCGATGTACACCTCGCCGTCCGCCGTGCGCAGCCGTACGGCCGTCACGACCGGGCCGTCGGTGATCACCCGCTCCACCGGCACCCGCAGCCGCGCGCCCAGCCAGCGGGCCAGCAGCTCGGCGCTCGGGTTGTCCGCCTCGCTCTCCACCGCCGCCGAGGTGACGTCGGCGCGGGCCTGGTCGAGGGCGGCGGCCAGCATGCTGCGCCAGGGGGTGAGCCGGGTCCACGCCAGATCCGTGTCGCCGGGGGTGTACGAGGCGGCGCGCAGGTCCAGTTGCCGCGGTGCGCCCTCGACCGCGTAGGCGTCGGTGATCCGCCGCTGGGCCAGGGCGCCGAGGAGGTCCTTGGCCGGGTTCTCCGGGGCGTCCACCGGCCACCACACCACGACGGGCGCGTCCGGCAGCAGCAGCGGCAGCACCACGCTGTGCGCGTGGTCGGCGAGTTCGCCGTGCATGCGCAGCAGGACGGTCTCGCCGGTGCCGGTCTCGCCGCCCACCCGTACCTCGGCGTCCAGGCGGGCCGTGCGGCGGTCGCGCGAGGACCGGCCGGGGCGCTTGATGACGACCAGGATCCGCGAGGGGTGTTCCTTGGAAGCGTCGGTGGCCGCCTTGAGGGCGTCGTAGTGGTTGCCCTCGTCGGTGACGATGACCAGGGTCAGCACCATGCCGACCGCCGGACTGCCGGTGGCACGGCGGGCCTTGACCAACGCTGAGTTGATCTTGCTCGATGTGGTGTGGGTCAGGTCGATGTTCATGGCCGGCGCCAGCTCCTGCCGTCTCGTGCGAGCATCTCGTCCGCGGCTCTCGGGCCCCAGGTCCCGGAGATGTACTGCTCGGGCTTGCCGTGCGTGTCCCAGTGCGCCTCGATCGGGTCGAGGATCTTCCAGGACTCCTCCACCTCCTGGAGGCGGGGGAACAGGTTGGTGTCACCGAGCAGCACGTCCAGGATCAGCCGCTCGTAGGCCTCCGGGCTGGCCTCGGTGAAGGACTCGCCGTACGCGAAGTCCATGGTGACATCCCGGATCTCCATCGAGGTGCCCGGCACCTTGGAGCCGAAGCGCACCGTGATGCCCTCGTCCGGCTGGACCCGGATGACCAGGGCGTTCTGCCCCAGCTCCTGGGTGTCGGTGGTGTCGAAGGGGGAGTGCGGGGCGCGCTGGAAGACCACCGCGATCTCGGTGACGCGCCGCCCGAGCCGCTTGCCGGTCCGCAGGTAGAACGGCACCCCGGCCCAGCGGCGGTTGTCGATCTCCAGCTTGACGGCGGCGTAGGTGTCGGTCCTGGACCGGGGGTCGATGCCCTCCTCCTGCAGGTAACCGACCACCTCCTCGCCGCCCTGCCAGCCGGCCGCGTACTGGCCCCGCACCGTGTGCAGGCCCAGGTCGTCCGGGAGCTTGACCGCCCGCAGCACCTTGAGCTTCTCCGTGACCAGGGCATCGGCGTCGAAGCCCGACGGCTCCTCCATCGCGGTGAGGGCGAGGAGTTGGAGCAGGTGGTTCTGGATGACGTCACGGGCGGCGCCGATGCCGTCGTAGTAGCCGGCCCGGCCGCCGATACCGATGTCCTCGGCCATGGTGATCTGGATGTGGTCCACGTACGAGCGGTTCCACAGCGGCTCGAACATCGTGTTGGCGAACCGCAGCGCCAGGATGTTCTGGACCGTCTCCTTGCCCAGGTAGTGGTCGATCCGGAACACGTCCTGGGGCGGGAAGACCTCATGGACGACCTGGTTCAGCTCCTCGGCGCTCTTCAGGTCGTGCCCGAAGGGCTTCTCGATGACCGCCCGCCGCCAGGACCCCCCAGGCGCGTCGGCGAGCCCGTGTTTCTTGAGCTGCCGCACCACCTGGGGGAAGAACTTCGGCGGCACGGAGAGATAGAACGCGAAGTTGCCGCTCGTCCCCCGCTCCTTGTCCAGCTCGCCGACCGCCACGCGCAGCCGCTCGAAGGCATCGTCGTCGTCGAACTCGCCCGGTACGAAACGCATTCCCTCGGCGAGCTGCTGCCAGACCTCCTCCCGGAACTCCGTCCGCGAGTGCTCCTTCACGGAGTCGTGGACGATCTGCGCGAAGTCCTCGTCCGCCCAGTCCCGCCGGGCGAAGCCCAGCAGCGAGAAGCCGGGCGGCAGCAGACCGCGGTTGGCCAGGTCGTAGATGGCGGGCATCAGTTTCTTACGGGACAGGTCACCGGTGACCCCGAAGATCACCAGGCCGGACGGGCCGGCGATTCGGGGCAGACGGCGGTCGCCGGGGTCGCGCAGCGGGTTGCGCCAGTCCGCCGCGCGGACCGCCGCCCCCGCCCCGGCCGTTGGAGTACTCACCCTGATCAGGGCTCCTTCCACATCGCTCTGTGCGCACGAACCACGGACCGCACGTCGTTATTTCCGGCTGTACCCGCGATTCCCGGGGAGATCACCTCCGGATCCTCGATCGGCCCAGCCCGATCGGCCCAGCCCGAGCGGCGGACTGGCCGCCCCCGGCGGACACTGGACAGGTACCCCCGCCAGGAGAGGACCCGTCATGGCTCAGCGTCACCGGAGGGACATCGGACTGCTCGCGATGCGCGTCGGCCTGGGCGGAGTGCTGTTCGCCCACGGCGCGCAGAAGCTGTTCGGCTGGTTCGGCGGCCAAGGGCTGGACGCCACGGCCGGCGGGATGGAGCAGATGGGCTTCGAACCCGGCAGGCAGAGCGCCGTGGCGGCCGGCCTCGGCGAGGCCGGCGGCGGCGCGCTGCTCGTCCTGGGCCTGGCCACCCCGGCCGCCGGGGCGGCCGCCGCGGGCGCCATGGCCGCAGCGGTGGCCGTGCACGCCCCGGGCGGGTTCTTCGCCGCGTCCGGCGGTTTCGAGTACCCGGCGTTCCTCGGCTACTCCGCGGTCTGCGTGGGGATCGCGGGTGCCGGACGCTACTCGGTGGACCACGTCACCGGGCGCTGCCTCGACCGCCCCTGGGTGGTGGCCACCGCCTTCACGGTCGCCGCGGCCGGGGCGAGCGTCGTTCTCGCCCGGCGGCGCAAGGTCGTGGAGCGCCGTGCCCGGGACAGCGGCGAGTAGATAGTGTGGCTCCCGAAAGGGGGCCGATGACCATGCGCTTGGCCGTATTCGGAGCCACCGGCCATGTGGGCCGTGAACTCGTGGACCAGGCCCTGGCGGCCGGTCACCAGGTCACGGCGCTGGTCCGTGACCCGGCGGGGCTGCCGCCCCGCGAAGGGCTGTCCGTGGTGCCCGGCGCGGTGACGGACACCGATGCCGTGAGCCGCGTCATCGCCGGTTCGGACGCCGTCCTCAGCGCACTGGGCACCCGTAAACCATGGGGCGTCACCGTCTGCGCCGACGGTATGCGCGCGATCCTGCCCGCCATGAAGAGCCACGGGGTGAGCCGGCTGATCGCCGTCGGCTGCTACGGCACCGGCGAGGGCCGCCGCAAGGACCTGTACTACCGCGTGATGTCCGTGGCGATCCGGCAGCTCATGCTCGACAAGAACCGTCAGGACGCCCTGATCCGGGCCGGCGGCGACCGCTGGACCATCGTCTGCCCCGCCGTCCTCGGTGGCGGCCGCCGCACCGGACGCCACCGGGCGGGCACCGATCTGCGGCTCGGCCTCACCTCGAAGATCTCGTACGCCGATGTGGCCGGCTTCATGCTGGAGCAGCTCGGCTCGGACGACTACGTACGCCGGGCCGTGGCCGTCACGTCGTGAACCGGGGCCGGCCGGCCCCGCAGCAGTTCGCCGGCCGCGCAGGCGACCACCGAGGCGACGATGATCAACGGCAGCTGATCGGCGGCGTCCCCGCCGATCAGCAGTGTGGCCAGCACCGCCGCCGACACCGGCAGCCGCAGCACCGCGGCGGCGCCCGCCGCCAGGCCCACCGCGAGGGCGGGAGTCACCCCGAAGCCGGGCAGTCCCGAGCAGGCGATCGTCAGCACCGAGCCGAGGAAGATCGAGGGGAAGACCGGCCCACCGCGCAGCGCGCCCAGCGACAGGCCCCAGGCCAGGCCCTTGAACACCAGCAGCAGCACCAGCGCGGACACCGGCCAGCTGTGCGGACGCGCCGCGAGCGCGGCCAGGGTGGCCTGCCCGGACAGCATGGCCTCCTGCGGTGAGCGGTCCGTGGCCAGGGCGTAGGCGCTGCCGCAGACGCCCACCAGCACGGCGGCGAGCACGGTGCGCGGTACGACGGCGCGGGCCGTGAGGAGCGCGACCCGCCCGCCCATCGTCCTCGCCGCCCACACCAGTAGGGCGATCAGCGCCGCCAGCGGGACGCCCCACAGGAAGTCACCGGCGTCCACGGTACGGTCGGGCGGCACCGTGGGCAGGGTCAGGGCGTCGACGCCCAGTCCGGTCCAGGCGCCGAAGCCGTGGAAGACCAGCGCCCCGACCCCGCTCGCCAGCAGACAGGGCAGCATCATCGCGAACAGCCGGGGCCCGGCCAGTCCCGAGGCTTCGAGCAGCAGGACGGCGGCCACCAGCGGGCTCCCGAAGATCGTCGAGATCGCCGCGGCCGAGCCGGCCGCCCCCAGTACCGCCGCGAGCCGCGGCGCCGCCGCCCGCCGGGCCGTCCGTACGGTCAGCAGCGCCAGACCGCTGCCGATCGCCATCAGCGGCGCCTCGGGGCCCAGCACCGCGCCCAGCGACAGCCCGGCCAGCGCCGCCAGCATCACCCCCGGCACCTCCGCGGGCCCCGACGGCGTGGTGGCCAGCCCCTCGGCCGCGACGTGGCCGCCCCGCCCCGGCAGACGCGTGACCACCCAGGCCACCAGCACCCCGCACAGGCCCAGCGCGGGCAGCGGCCACCACCAGGGCGGCCCCGCGTACCCCAGGGCGTGCGGCAGGTCCGCCCAGATCCGGTGCTGCAGGAAGTGCTCCAGCGCCACGAAGCCGAACGCGACCAGCGACACCGGAATCCCCAGCAGCGCGGCGAGCAGCAGCAGCCGCCGGTAGCCGGGGTCGCGCAGCAGCTCGTACGGGGTCGGCGACGACCCGTCCGGGCGGTCAGTCATGGCGGCCGGAGCCCCGCCGCATTCCGGCCTGGACGGCACCGAACAGCACCTTCGCGATCACCCCGACGGCCAGCACGTCGAAGAGCATCTGCGCGGTGGTGACCACCCGGGCGGTCCCGGTCACCGGCACGATGTCGCCGAACCCGACGGTCGCGAACACGGTGACGGTGAAGTACAGCGCGTCCGTGTGGTTCAGCGGCTCGGAGAAGGAGCCCGGCCGGCCCTGCTCGATCAGCAGATACGCCCCCGCGAAGAGCACCAGCAGCAGCGGCAGCGCGATGCCCAGCCCCTCCACCGCCCGCAGCATGGGGTAGTCGGCCGCCAGCACCTCCCGCACCTGCCGGGTGACCAGACCGGCGAAGAGCAGCAGCCCCAGCGTCAGTGCCAGGAACGCCCCCAGGCTGCCGGGGCGGTCCAGCGGGGCCACAAAGTAGACGGCCACCAGCAGGGCCGCGCTCAGCGAGGAGCGCAGCAGCGACCGCGCGAGCAGTCTGCGGCGCCGGCGCGTGGTGAGCTGCTGATAGTGGGGCGCCGTCATGGTGTCAGTATCGGGCGCGCCCCGGCGCGTGGCGCGGCAGAATTGCGGGCGTGGCCGTCAAACGCAGTGCCGGAATCCTGCTCCACCGCACCCCGGACGGGGCGGGAGGCGCGGTCGAAGTGCTCCTGGGCCACATGGGTGGGCCGTTCTGGGACGGCCGGGACGAGGCCTCGTGGTCGGCGCCCAAGGGCGAGTACGAAGCGGACGAGGAGCCGCTGGCCGCCGCCCGCCGGGAGTTCCTGGAGGAGCTGGGCCTGCCGGTCCCCGACGGCCGGCCGGTGCCGCTCGGCGAGGCGCGGCAGGCCGGCGGCAAGATCGTCACGCTCTGGGCGCTGGCCGGCGACCTCGACCCCGCGCTCGTCGTGCCCGGCACCTTCGCGATGGAGTGGCCCAGGGGCTCGGGGCGGATCCAGGAGTTCCCCGAGATCGACAGGGCCGAATGGTTCTCCGTCGAGCAGGCCCGCTCCCGGCTGGTCAAGGGCCAGCGGGTCTTCCTCGACCGCCTGCTGGAGCACTTGGCCGGGTAGCTCGGTGGGTGTCCGGTTCTCGATCGCCGGACGGGCCGGTCTGTCAGCCCGGCGTCAGCAGGGCCTGGAGGGCGGGGGAGCAGCGGTCGGCCAGTTCGTCGATGCCGGTGGTGCGTACGGCGTCGCCGCGCGCTATGCCGTACATCACGCCGATACCCAGCAGCATGCCGACGGCGAGTTCGGCGCGCAGCGCGGCGTCCGGGCCGGTGAGGCGGTCGGTGAGGCGGGTGACGACCTGGCTCTTGAAGTTGGCGCGCAGGGTGTCGCCGTGGCCGCTGTGGAGCGGGGCGAAGACGATGCGCAGGGCGACCGCCCCGCGGCCCTGGAACTGGCTGGTGAGGAGCAGGGTGACCATGTGCCGGCCCAGTTCCTCCAGCGGGGCGTCCAGCAGGGCCTCGGCGTCGTCCTCGAAGGACAGGACGCGGGAGAACAGCCGCTCCTTGCTGCCGAAGTACTTCACGATCAGCGGGGCGCTGACCCCGGCCTGCTCGGCCACCGCCTTGAGGGTGATGTCGGAGTAGGCGTGGCGCGCGAACAGGACCCGGGCGGCGCGCAGGATGGCGGCCCGGGACGCCTCGGCGTCCCGGCGCCGGGTGCCCGGTTCTGCCGCTGCGGTGCCCGCCATCTCATGCCCCTTCCAGCGCGGTGTCGGCGGCCGGCTCGCTGCGGTGCAGGGGCGGACCGGCCGCCTCCGTGTGGCGGGGGATGGTCAGCGCCAGCGCGCAGGCCAGCAGCGCGACCGTACCAGCCATGCCGAAGGCCACCAGGTAGCCGTGCAGGGCGGGCAGTCCGGCGCCCGTGCCGCCGCCGGTGAGGGCGACGACGTGGTGGGTGAGCACGGCCGCGACGGCGGCGCTGCACAGGGCCTGTCCGATGGTGCGCAGCAGGACGTTGACCCCGTTGGCGGAGGCGGTCTGGGCGGCCGGCACGGCCTGCAGGATGAGGGTGGGCAGGGCCGAGTACGCCAGCGTGGTGCCGACCGAGACCACCGCGGCGCCGGTCACGATCATCCACAGGTCCTCGCTGTCCGCGATGCGCAGCGCGTATCCGGCGGCCAGCACCGCGGCGCCCGCCGCGAGCGCGGTCCGGGGGCCCCGGGTGGCCGAGATCCGCGCCGAGACGGGGGAGAACGCCAGCATGATCAGGCCGGACGGCAGCATGCACAGACCGGTCTGGAACACCGACAGGGCCAGCCCGTACCCCGTTGCCCTGGGGGCCTGGAGCAGTTGGGCGGTGACGAGGGAGTTGGCGTAGAACGCGAAGCCGACGAAGAGGGCCACCAGGTGCGGCAGCGCGACCCGGGGGCGGGCGGCCAGCCGCAGGTCCACCAGCGGGTTGCGGGCCCGCGCCTGCTGCCGGCACCAGGCGGCCAGGACGACGGCGAACCCGGCCAGCAGGGCCAGTACGGACGGGCTGGTCCAGCCCCATTGGCTGCCCTGGGATATCGCCAGCAGCAGGCAGATCAGCGCGGTGGCGAGTCCGGCCGCCCCGGTGAAGTCGAACCGCCCGGGGCTGCGCACCGGCGACTCGCGCACCGTCCACCAGGCCATCGCCAGCCCGAACGCGCCCAGGCCGGTGGTCACCCAGAACATCGCGTGCCAGTCCGCGTACTCGACGATCAGCGCGGCCAGCGGCAGGCCCAGCGCGGCCCCGATGCCGACGGTGGAGCTCATCAGGGCCACCGCCGATCCGGTCCTGGCCGGCGGCAGCTCGTCCCGCAGAATGCTGATCGACAGCGGTACGACCGCGGCCGCCGCGCCCTGCAACGCGCGGGCGGCGATCAGCAGCCGGATGTCAGAGGTCACGGCGCACACGAGCGAACCGGCCGTCATCAGTCCCAGCGCCAGCAGCAGCACCCGCCGCTTGCCGTACATGTCGCCGGCCCGGCCCAGCACCGGGGTGAGCACGGCTCCGGCCAGCAGGGTGGCGGTGACCAGCCACGACACACTTCCGGCCGAGGCGCCGGTGAGCCTGGGCAGATCAGGGAGCAGCGGTACCACCACGGTCTGCATGACCGCCATGAGGCTCCCGCCGAAGGCGAGGACGGGAACGGTGAGCCGCTCTCTGAGGCCGGACATCGGCATGCTCCAGAAGATTGCCACAATAGGTGAACGTAAATTCGCCACATTAGGTGAATTCACGTTCACCAGCAAATAGGACCGCCCGGAGCCGCCCGGAGCCGCCCGGTGCCGCCCGGTGTTGCCCGGACGGCGGCCGTGTGCCTGACTGGAGTCGGGCCGGGCACCGAGGCGAGGAGCGGGCGGATGGGAATGATCGGCGCCGTCGGTGTGGTGCTGCACCCCCGCCGGGACTGCACGTCCACGATCCGGATGATCACCGACTGGACCCGGGGGCGCGGCACCCGCGTGCTGGGTCTGGGCGGCGAGGTGAACCGCATCGGCCCGGCGGCGGTGGCCGTCGCCCCGCAGGAGATGGCCCGGCAGGCCGACCTGATCCTCAGCATGGGTGGGGACGGCACCATGCTGCGGGCCATGCGGCTCGCCGCCGGCGGCCGCGCGCCCGTACTGGGGGTCAACGTGGGCCGGCTCGGCTTTCTCGCCGAGGTCGACATCCCCGATGTGCCCGACGCCCTGTCGGCCATCGACGAGCACCGCTTCACCCTGGAACCCCGGTCCGCCGTCCGGGCCCGGATCGGCGGCCGGGAGGAGCTGGCTCTCAACGACATCGTCCTGGTCCGCAGCCCCGGACGTTCCTCGGCCGCCGTGGCGCTACGGGTCGAGGGGCACCCCTTCGTGAACTACGCCGCCGACGCCGTCGTCGTGGCCACCCCCACCGGATCCACCGCCTACAGCTTCTCCGCCGGCGGCCCGATCGTCTCGCCGAACGCCGAGGGCCTGCTGGTCACACCGGTCGCCCCGCACTCGTCGTTCAACCGGTCCCTGTTCCTGTCCTGCGGCGAGAAACTGGCCCTCGAAGTGCTTCCCAGCAGCGGAGAACTGGCCATCGAGGCCGACGGCCGGCTGGTGGGCCGGGCGCAACCGGGCGAGGTCATCGACATCACCATGGTCCGCGACGCCGCCACGGTGGTGCGGCTGGGGCGGACCACCTTCTACCAGCGGACCCAGCGCAAACTCCGGATCACCGGATCGGCGGAGGCCGAACGGCCCCCGGAACCCTGAGAAGCCGCCACCGGCCGCCGGTCACTGCTGGAGCACCGCCCGCATCTTGGCCGCCCGTACGGCAGCGGACAGCGCGTCGATGTCGTACGCGCCCATGTGGCGGCGGCCGTTGACGAAGAAACTGGGGGTGCCCGAGACCCCGCTCAGGTCGGCCGACTCGACGTCCTCCGCCACCCGGGAGGCCGCCGCCCGCTGGCGCAGGGCCCGCCGGAACTCCTCCATGTCGAGGCCGAGCTGCTCGGCGTGACGCAGCAGGTCACGGACCTCCAGATCGCCCTGGTGGTCGAGGAGCCGGTCGTGCATCTCCCAGAAGGCACCCTGCAGGGCCGCCGCCTCGGCCGCCTCGGCGGCCACCTGGGCGCGTGGGTGGACGTCGGTCAGCGGCAGGTGCCGCCAGACGTAGCGCACGTCCCCGTGGCCGGCCAGCAGGTCGCGGACGACGGGCTCGGCCTGCCCGCAGTACGGGCACTCGAAGTCGCCGTACTCCACGAGCGTCACCAGCGCCTCCCTGGGCCCGCGCAGATGGTCGCGGTCCGGATCGACCGGGACGGCGAGGTCGATGATGCTCTCGGCGGTGCCGAGCAGGGCCCGGGCCCGGTGGCGCGGCGGCAGCAGCCCGATGAGCAGCGCGACCACCCAGGTGGCGGCGAAGGCGCACAGCACCGCGCTGAGGATGCCGATCTTCGCCTCCTCCAGCCGCGCGCCGTGGAAGGCGAGCGTGGCGATCAGCAGGGACACGGTGAAGCCCACACCGGCGATCGTGCCGCCGCCGGTCACCGCCCCCCAGCCGACCTGCGGGATCATCCGGCCGCGGCTCAGGCGGTTGGTCAGCCAGGAGGAGCCGAGGATCCCGATCGGCTTGCCCACCACGTACGCGACCAGGATGCCCAGCGTCACCGGCGAGGTGAAGGCGCGGGCCAGCAGGCCACCGTTGATCGCGATCCCCGCGTTCGCCAGCGCGAACAGCGGCACGATCGCATAGCTGGTCCAGGGGTGGAACAGCTGCTGCAGCCGCTCGTTGGGCGACACCGCCGCCGCCAGCCCCTGGCGGGCCGAGCGCTCCAGTTCGGGGGTCGGCTGCTCCCGGAAGGCCCGGAACAGGCCGCTGGCACGCTCCAGGTCGTCCCGGGCCGCCGGGTAGGCGTACGTCAGCAGCCCGAGCGCCAGGCCGATGACGACCGGGTCGACGCCGGACTTCAGCAGCGCCACCCAGGCCGCCGTCGCCAGCACCGCGTACACCGCGCCGACGCGCGGACCGACGGCGCGCACCAGCAGGATCACCCCGAAGATGCCCAGCGCCACAAGCAGCGCGGGCATGGAGACCTGCTCGCTGTAGGCGACCGCGATCACCCCGAGCGCCACGAAGTCGTCCACGACCGCCACGGTGAGGATGAAAGTACGCAGCCGACCGGGGAAACGCGACCCGATCAGCGCCAGCATGCCCAGCGCGAACGCGGTGTCCGTCGACATCGCGACGCCCCAGCCGTGCGCCGAGGAGCGGCCCGCGTTCACCGCGAGGTACAGGGCGATCGGCACCAGCATGCCGCACAGGCCCGCGACCACCGGCAGCGCCAGCCGCCGCCGCTCACGCAGCTCGCCCATGTCGAACTCACGGCGTGCCTCAAGCCCCACCACGAAGAAGAACAGCGTCATCAGGCCGCTGTTGACCCATTCGCGCAGTGTCAGCGACACCCCGCGGTCCCCGGCCCGCACCGACAGGTGCATGTGCCAGAACTCCTGGTACGAGTCCTGCCCGAGGTTTGCCCAGGCCAGCGCCGTGAGGGTGGCGGCCAGCAGCACCACCGCGCTGCCGGTCTCCGTCCTCAGGAACGCCCGCAGCGGTGTTCCACCCTCACGCCCGTTCGACGTCCCTGCCGGCAAGGACGAGGCAGCCCCGGAATCCGTCACCCTGGCATTGTGCCCCGTGACCCCGGCCCTCCGCCCCGGCACCCGTCGCGACGGGTGCCGCGACGGGTGCCGGGGCGGCCCTCAGAACGGCTGGCAGAGGCCGGATCCCGCACACGACCTCAGATTGGGATCCCAGGACGTGTTGGAGCTGACGAAGAAGACCTCCGGAACCCAGCCCCAGTTGCCGTTGTCCGCCTCGGTGTAGGCCCAGGCGTCGTTGCAGTAGCCGCCGGAGCAGAACTGCGAGGACAGGGTGTCGCCCCGGAACCAGTTGCTGTTCGCGCTGTTGACCGTGCCCACGAGGGTGCTCGAACCCGGTGCCGAGCGCACCCCGATGGTGCCGCCCCACAGCCGGCAGTAGTTGACTTCGCCGGCGCCGTGGTGCGCGCCCGCCTCGATTTAGGAGTAGGTGACGTTGCACGCGGTGTCGTACTGCGCGGACGCCGGCGCGGCCTGGGCGGGCGCCGCTCCGGCCGTCAGCGCGCCGAGCGCGAGTCCCACGGCCGCGAACGCGCCCGTCATCGCCGTCCTGCCTGCATGCTTCATGGTTGCCCCCGGTTGTCGGTTGGTTCCGCTGTGTGCCCTCCGACTGTGGCCCCGGGGCGCTCCCGCCCGCATCTCACTTCGGCTCCAGCCGAAGCGAACCCGCTGTACTGAGCAGGTGCCGTCCCAGGGGGGTGACGGATTGCAGCAGGTGCTTGCCCTGCCGGCGGCTGACCACGAGACCCGCTTCGCGAAGGATGCCGAGCTGGGGGCTGACGCTGGGCAGCGACACCCCGACGGCGTCCGCGACCTCCGACGTGGTGCGGCAGGGCCGGGCCGCCACCTCGGCCAGCACCGCCGCCCGGGTGCGGCCGAGCAGGCGCACCAGGTCCTGAGGGCCGCCGGCGGCGCCCTCGTGCAGTGTCCGGTCCACCGGGTAGACCAGCACCGGCGTCAGGGAGGGGTCCGCGAGCGCTGTCGGCCGGCGCCAGCAGAAGTACGACGGGACCAGAAGCAGGCCGCGCCCGGACAGCCGGAGGTCCCGGTCGACGGGGTAGTCCACCTCCAGGACCGGGGACCGCCACTGGGCCAGCGGGCGCAGACCGGCCAGGAGCGCCTGGGTGCCGCCCGCCAGCAGGGTGCGGGAGCGCAGGGCGACATCGGCGTCGACCAGCGTACGGATGTGCTTCCAGTGCGGGCGCCTGGTGGTACGTACGCAGCGCGTCGGCCAGGGAGCGCAGGCCGTCCGGGCCGGGCCGGGCCGGCGGCTCCGTCCGCGCCGCCGCCGGGCGGGAGCGCGCCAGCCGGGCGAGCTCACCGGCCGGCCGGGCGCGGGGAGTGCGGAGCACCTGCTCGATGCCGTCGGCCAGGCCGCCTCCGGTGACCCCGGGGGTCAGGAAGTCGGGGATGTAGCCGGTGTCGGGAATCACCGTCCGCAGCCGGCCGATCGCACCGCGGATGGCGGGATCGCCGCGCAGCCGGTCGTGGGCGGCCCGGCGCCAGGGGCCGAAGTGCAGCTGCCCCTGACGGGTCTGCAGGCGGCAGACGCCGCAGACGAGTTCCCACATCGGGTCCGGCCGCGGGGCGATCCGGATGTTCAGCAGGTCCTCGTGGGTGAAGTGGATACGCAGCATGCGGTCCCTCCGTCGCAGCCTCGCCCGGATCGGTCGGGCCCGGTCCGGCCCGGAATTCCGTGGGCCCGCCAGGGAAGGACGACGGCCGCGCCGCGCACGGTTGCCCGGCCCGGCCGCCCGGAGTGGGCGGCCTTGCAGGTGTCGTGCGGGAAGAGCGAGATCTCGTCCAGCCGGACCGTGCCGGCTCCCGACGCGGTCACGGCCAGACGGCCGGTGGTGCTGGAGGCGGTCGCCCGCCGCCGGCCGGTGTACTTGGTCCAGGTGTCACCGCGTACGGCGATCCGCAGGTCGGTGGCGACCGCCGTGGCCGTCCCACCGGAGGCGTCGGCCAGGCGGGTGCCGGCCGCCCGGTCGGTGCGGGCCCGGACCGAGAAGTCGTACCGCTCAGGGCTGTCCCGTAATCCCCGGTGGATCGGCGCGCGGCGTCGGATGCGGTGCTTCGCAAGGCGGTGGGGGAACCCCCGGCGGTAGCTGGGGGTGCCGTCCTCATACCGGGTGTTCGGGTGATCCGGCAACGCGGCGAGGTGCCGTAGTCCCCCTGCCCGGCGGCTGGCTGGGGGAGTGCCCCCAGTCGTCGTGCGCCCGCCGGGGATTACGGGACAGCCCCTGCCCTTGTCGACCGCGATGCCGGTGCTGAAGCGGGAGTTGGCGACGCCGCGGCCGCCGGACCCGCCGGAGACCTCCAGGCGCGCATAGCCGCGGTTGTCGGCGTTCAGGCGCTCGCTGTCGTCCACGACCTCGGTGGTGCCGGTGGCGTCGCCGGTGGAGACCGTGGCCCACGAGGTGAGCGGGGTGCAGGCGCTGTTGTCGAGCCTGGAGTACAACGAAGGAGCGGTTCTGCACCAGTTCGGGGTAGCGGCCGCCGTCCGCGGAGCGTTTGATGTCCTCGAATAACGCGCCGTACATCGAGTCGGAGATCTTCGCGCCGCTCCGGGAGGAGCCGACGTCGACGGTGTGGTCGGTGGTGGCGGGCTCGTCGCCCGAGGCGTGCGCGGGGGCCGAGGCCATCAGGCCGGCGACCGGTGCGATGCCCAGGAAGGCGGCCGGGGCCGGTCGGCGGCGGGGGAGCCGGGGGCAGCGGCCGGTGACCGGACGCGGACAGAGGTGTGCCGTGGACGCGGGCCTCGCGGCCCACGCCCACGGCACCCGGCTCAGGTCCGGCGGCGCGCGGTCATGCTGCGCTGGATGATGATGAAGGCGAAGAGCAGGACACCCGTGGCGATCTTCGTCCACCAGGAGCTGAGCGTGCCTTCGAACTGGATGATGGTCTTGATCAGGCCCAGGACGAGCACCCCGAAGAGGGTGCCGATCACATAGCCCGAGCCACCGGTCAGCAGGGTGCCGCCGATCACCACGGCGGCGATGGCGTCCAGTTCGAGACCGACCGCGTGCAGCGGGTCACCGGACTGGATGTAGAGGCTGAACAGCAGCCCGGCCAGGGCCGAGCAGAAGCCGCTGACGGTGTAGACGGCGATCTTCGTACCGGCGACCGGAAGGCCCATCAGCAGGGCGGACTGCTCGTTGCCGCCGAGGGCGTACACCCGGCGGCCGAAGCGGGTGTAGTGCAGGACGTAGAAGGCGACGGCCAGCACCACCAGCGACACCACGGCGGCGATGGACAGGAACGATCCGCCGGGCAGCGGCACATGTGTCTGGGCGAGCGTGCCGACCGTCGGGTCGGTGACGGAGATCGACTCCTTGCTGATGACCAGGCACAGCCCCCGGAAGAGGAACAGCCCGGCCAGCGTCACGATGAAGGGCTGGATCTCGAAGTGATGGATGACGTAGCCCATCAGGTAGCCGCCGAACGCCCCGACGGCCAGCGCCACCGGGATCACGATCACCACCGAGACATGCTGCTTCTCCACCAGCCAGGCCGTGAGCATGGTGGTGAAGCCGATCACCGAACCGACGGACAGGTCGATCCCGCCGGTGAGGATGACGAAGGTGGCGCCCACGGCGGCGACCAGCAGATAGCCGTTGTCGATGAACAGGTTCATGAAGACCTGGCCGTCGAGGAAGCCGTAGCTCTGGTAGCGGTAGACGCCGAAGCCGAACATCACCACGAACAGGGCGGCGGTCACCAGGACCGGCAGCCTTCGGTCATGCGCCAGGGCGGACAGCCGGGCGCCGGGCCGGGCGTTGGCGACGGTGGTCACTTCGACACCTCCATACGGGGCGCGGCGTCGGCCACCGGGCCGTCGGCCGCGGGTGTGCGCCCGCGTGCGCGGGCCCTGGAGCCCAGGACCTTGGCCCGGAAGGCGGGGGACTGCATCAGGCAGACGATGATGACGACGACGGCCTTGAAGACCAGGTTGGTCTGGGTGGGTACGCCGATGGTGTAGATGGTGGTGGTCAGCGTCTGGATGATCAGCGCCCCGATGATCGTGCCGCCGAGGTGGAAGCGGCCACCGGTCAGCGAGGTGCCGCCGATCACCACCGCCAGGATCGCGTCCAGTTCGATGAACAGGCCGGCGTTGTTGCCGTCGGCCGCGGAGACGTTGGAGCTGATCATCAGACCGGCGATGCCCGCGCACAGCGCGCAGAACGTATAGGCCATGATCTTGATACGACGCGAGCGGATGCCCACCAGGCGGCTGGCCTCGGCGTTGCCGCCGACCGCCTCGATCAGCAGGCCCAGGGCCGTACGGCGGGTGAGCGCCATGCTCGCGGCCACCACCAGCGCCACCACGAAGATCGAGAACGGCAGTGTGAGCCAGTAGCCGCCGCCGATCAGGGAGTACGAGTCGCTGTTGACGGTGATGATCTGACCGTCGGTGATCAGCTGGGCGATGCCGCGGCCCGCGACCATCAGGATCAGGGTGGCGATGATCGGCTGGATCCCCAGCCTGGCCACCAGCAGGCCGTTCCACGCCCCGCAGACCAGCGCGGCGCCCAGCGCCACGGCGAAGGCGATCAGCACGCCGCTCACACTGTTCTGGTCGGCCTGCTTGCTGACGAACAGACAGGCCAGGGCGCCCGCGATGGCGACCACCGCTCCGACCGACAGGTCGATGCCGCCGGTGGCGATCACCAGGGTCATGCCGAGCGCCACCAGGATCAGCGGTGAGCCGAACAGCACGATGGAGACCAGGCTGCCGTAGAGGTGCCCGTCCTTGAGATGGACCGAGAAGAAGTCCGGGGTGAAGGGGACGTTGATCAGCAGAAGCGCGACCAGGACCACCGAGGACCAGAAGAGCCGGTGCTGGGTGGCCGCACGCCACGCGGACTGGGGGGTCACTGGTGTTCTCCGCTCGCGATGGTCTGCATGATCCGTCCGGCGTCCACGTCGGGACCGTTGGTGATCTGCGCGACCAGCCGGCGGTCGCGCAGCACGCCGATGGTGTGGCTCAGCCGCAGCACCTCCTCCAGTTCGGCGGAGATGTACACCACGGCCATGCCCTCCTCCGACAGCGAGACCACCAGCTTCTGGATCTCGGCCTTGGCCCCGACGTCGATGCCGCGGGTCGGCTCGTCCAGGATCAGCAGTTTGGGCTGGGTGATCAGCCACCGGGCCAGCAGCACCTTCTGCTGGTTGCCGCCGCTGAGGGTGGAGACCTTGGCCTCGGGATGCGCCGGCCGGATGTCCAGCGCGGTGATGTACTTCGCCACCAGTTCGTCGCGCTGCGCCGCCGGTATGGGGCGGGTCCAGCCCCGGGCGGCCTGGAGAGCCAGGATGATGTTCTCCCGCACCGTCAGATCCGGTACCAGGCCCTCGGTCTTGCGGTTCTCCGAGCAGAAGGCGACGCCGTGCTCGATGGCGTCGTTGGGGGCGCGCAGCGAGGTGGTCCGGCCGCCCAGGGTCACGGTGCCGCCGTCGGAGCTGTCCGCGCCGAACAGCAGGCGCGCCAGCTCGGTGCGCCCCGAGCCCAGCAGGCCGGCCAGTCCCACCACCTCGCCGGAGTGGATCTCCAGGTCGAACGGGGCGATGCCGCCGGTCCGCCCCAACTGCTGTGCGGCCAGGACCGGTTCACCGACCGGGGGCCGCCCGTGGTGTTCGGTCAGCTCCTCCAGCTCGTCCAGGTCCTTGCCGATCATGAGCTTGACCAGACCCACCTGGTCCAGGTCCCCGATCAGGTGCTCACCGACCAGCCGGCCGTTGCGCAGCACCGTGATCCGGTCGCAGATGTCGTAGATCTGGTCGAGGAAGTGCGACACGAACAGGATCGCCACCCCCTCGGCCTTGAGCCGGCGCATCAGGGCGAACAGCTCGGCGACCTCGTCGCGGTCCAGGCTGGAGGTCGGCTCGTCCAGGATCAGCACCTTGGTGGCGGTCCCGGCACCGTCCTCACCGGTCTCGCCGATGCTGATCGCCCGTACGATGGCGACCAGTTGCTGCACGGCCAGCGGATACGAGCCCAGCGGCGCGGTGACGTCCAGGTCGAGCCCGAGCCGGGTGACCAACTGCGCGGCCCTGCGGCGCAGTTCCTTCCAGGCGATCCGGCCGGCCCGCCGGGGCTCACGGCCGATCAGGATGTTCTCGGCCACCGAGAGGTTCTGGCAGAGGTTGACCTCCTGGTAGACGGTGCTGATGCCGGCCTGCTGGGCCTGGAGCGGGCTGGAGATCCGTACCACGCCGCCATCGAGGGTGACGGTCCCGGCGTCCAGGGTGTGAACGCCCGTCAGGACCTTGATGAGCGTGGACTTCCCGGCGCCGTTCTCTCCGAGGAGGGCGTGGACCTCCCCGGGGAAGAGCCGGAAGTCGACGTCCGACAGAGCCCGTACGCCGGGGAATTGCTTACTGATGCCCGTCAGTTGCAGGACGGGCTGCGGCTCTGCCATGGCAGCGCTCCTTTGTCGTTCGTCATGGATCGTCGTGGATCGTCATGACCGGCACGGGAGCCCCTGGGCCGGGGCTCCCGTGCCCGGGTGTCAGTACTTGCGCTTGGGCAGCGCCGCCGCCGCCTGGTCCTGCGTGTAGTCGGATTCCTTGGTCTTGATCCACCGGGCCAGCGTGGACGCCTTGCCGGCGTGGACCGTCTTGACGACGTCCATCAGCTGCGGGCCGAGCAGCGGGTTGCACTCCGCGATGGCGTTGATCTTGCCCTTGGACATCGCTACGAAGCCGTCGTGCACACCGTCGATCGACACGATCTTGATGTCCGTGCCGGGCTTCTTGCCGGCCGCCTCGATCGACTGGATGGCGCCGATGGCCATGTCGTCGTTGTGGGCGAACAGCACGTTGATGTCCGAGTGCGCCTGCAGGAAGGCGGCCATCACCTGCTTGCCGCCGGCGCGGGTGAAGTCACCGGTCTGGGTGGCCACGATCTTCCAGTCGGGGTCGTCGGCCTTCATGACCTTCGCGAAGCCCTTGGCCCGCTCGATGGCCGGGGCGGCACCCGTCGTGCCCTCCAGCTGGGCGATCTTCACCGCGCCCTTGTGGTCCTTGAGGACCGCCTCCAGCAGGTGCGCGGCGCGCTCGCCCTCGATCTCGAAGTCCGAGCCCACCAGCGTCACATAGAGCGAGGAGTCGGAGGTCTCCACCGAGCGGTCGGTGAGGATGACCGGGATCTTCGCGGCCTTGGCCTCCTTCAGCACCGCGTCCCAGCCGGTGACGACCACCGGCGAGAAGGCGATGACATCCACCTTCTGGGCGATGTAGTTGCGGATCGCCGATATCTGGTTCTCCTGCTTCTGCTGGGCGTCGGAGAACTTCAGGGTGATCCCCGCCGCCTTCGCGGCGTCCTTCACCGACTGGGTGTTGGCCGCCCGCCAGCCGCTCTCCGAGCCGACCTGGGAGAAGCCCAGGGTGATCTTCTTGCTGCCCCCGGTGGAGGAACTGCCGGCGTCGTCGGACTTCTTGGCGCAGGCCGACAGGCCGCCGGCGGCCACGGAGGCCGCGGTCACCGCGAGGAAGGAACGTCTGTTGAGCATGGTGCTTTCTCCTTCTGGGATAACGCTGGGAAATCTGGGAGATGCGGGGCGGTGCGGGGAGACGCCGGGGAAGGACCGGGGAGTGGAGGCCGTTCACGCGCCGGGTGCGCGCCGGCGCCGGCCTCCGGGTGGTCTGCGCCCGCCGGTAATGGCACGCGCATGACACACCAGGGCACTACTTTTACCGAGTTGGGTGATTCATCCGGTTCATCCCGTTGTTGGCGCTCACAATGGGGGGGTGAGTCCGCCGTGCCCCTGGGGGCCCGGCGGACTACGGTACGGACAGCCGCGAGGTGCTGCCGCGGACGATGAGCTGAGGCTTGATCACAACCTGCGGTGTGCGGTCCGGTTCGTCGCCCTCGATGCGGTCGAGCAGCAGGGCGATGCACCGCCTGCCCACCTCGGAGAAGTCCTGGCGGACGGTGGTCAGTGAGGGGGAGAAGAACTCCGCCTCCGGGATGTCGTCGAAGCCGACCACCGCCACGTCCTGCGGAGTGCGGATACCCGCCTCGCGGAAGGCCCGCAACACCCCCAGAGCCATCTGGTCGTTGGCCACGAAGACCGAGGTCAGACCGCGCTCCGCCCAGCCGGCCAGTTCCTGCCCGGCCCGGTAGCCCGACAGGGGGCTCCAGTCCCCGTAGACGACCGGCGGGATCTCCGCGTCCGCCGCCTCCAGGCTCGCCTGCCAGCCGGCCGTACGGGCCTCGGCCTCCAGCCAGTCCTGCGGACCGGCCACGTGCCAGACCGTACGGTGGCCGTTGGCCAGCAGGTGGCCCGTGGCCAGCCGGCCGCCCAGGTTCTGGTCGACACTCACGGAGGGGATGTCCAGGTCGTGGCCGCCCTCCACGGTCACCACGGGGAACGGGTAGCGCAGTTCGGCGAGGGCGGCGACCATCCCGCGTTCCGGGGTGATCACCACCACGCCCTCCACGCCGCCGGAGCTGAGGTGCTCCAGCGCCCCGGACAGCGACTCGCGGGTCATGAAGCGCAGGCTCACCGTGGAGACCATGTACCCGTCGGCCCTGGCCGCCTCCTCCAGCGCGACCAGCGTGCTGGCCGGGCCGAAGAGCGTGGTGTTGTACGCCACCACGCCCACCGTGCGGGTGCGCCGGGTGGCCAGGGCCCGCGCGGAGGAGTTACGGCGGTACCCCAGCTCCGCGATGGCCTTCTGGACGTCCTCGCGGGTCTCGCTGCGTACGTTGGGGTGGTCGGCCAGGACCCGCGAGACGGTCTGCTGGGAGACGCCCGCGAGCCGGGCGACGTCGGCCATTGTCGGCGGCCTGTGCGGCTGCTGTGCCATGATCGCACCTCCTCGGCGGGCGGTAGTGGACTCAGGTTAACGAGCTCGTGATGTGAAGGACATTGTTGGCGCTCACAATCCGCCTTCGTCAAGACGTCTGCGCGGGCTCTTCGTCACGGTTGGATGACAGCGCCGCAGCCGCACCAGGGTTTCCGTAGTACGCACCGGGTCCGTGCTTACGGGTGTAGTGCCGGTCGAGCAGGTGCTGCGGCGGGGGACCGGGCGGCGAGAGCGCGAGGGTCTTGAGAGCGATCTCGGCGACGGCTTCGCAGATGATCGCGTGCTCCAGCGACTTGGTGGCGCTGCTGCCCCAGGTGAACGGCCCGTGACTGGCGACGAGCGCGCCCGGTACCTGGGCGGCCGCGTCGTCGTCACCTCGCAGCAGGTCCACGATGATCTGGCCGGTGTTGTACTCGTAGTCCTTCGCGCACTGCTCCGCTGTGAGGTCCGGAGTGCAGGGCACCGGGCCGTTGAAGGTGTCGGCGTGGGTGGTGCCGAACACCGGTATCTCGCGGCGGGCCTGGGCGAAGGCGACGGCATGCGTGGAGTGGGTGTGGGTGACGCCGCCGATGGAGGGGAACGCCAGGTACAGGCTGCGGTGGGTCTCGGTGTCGGTCGAGGGTCTGAGCCGGCCGCCCACCACGGCGCCGTCCTCCAGCCGGACCGTCACCAGGTCGTCCAGTGACAGCCGGTCGTAGGGGACGCCGGAGGGTTTGATCACGAAGACACCGGCGTCGCGGTCCACACCGCTGACGTTGCCCCAGGTCAAGGTGGCGAGTCCGGCCACCGGAATGGCCAGGTTGGCGCTCAGCACCTCCTGCCGGAGTTCGTCCGGCACGGTGGTGGTCATAAAAATCTCCTTACCCTTGCCAGGGGGTGGTGGGATGCGGCCGGCGGTGGGTCACAGCCCCTGGGCGAGCCGGTGGTAGGCCTGGTTCCAGCGGAGTTCCTTGGTCAGCTGCTCGATCGTGGTGTGCTCGCCGATGGTGAGCAGCTCGACGCCGAGCATGTCCGCGTAGTCGGTCAGCGTCTCGGTGCCGACCGCCGAGCTGAGTACGGTGTGGTGGGGGGCGCCGGCCAGCAGCCAGGCCTCGGCGGACTCGGCGAGGGAGGGCTGCGGTTCCCACACGGCCCGCGCCACGGGAAGCCGGGGCAGGGGCTCGTTGGGCGTCACGACGTCGATCTCGTTGGCGGTCAGCCGGAAGCGGTCACCCAGGTCGGCCAGACCCACCACGATCGCCGGACCGGGGGCCGCGTCGAAGACCAGACGGACCGGGTCCTCACGGCCGCCGATGGACAGCGGGTGGATCTCGCAGCTCGGGGTGCCGGCCGCGATGGACGGGCAGACCTCCAGCATGTGGGCCCCGAGGATGCGGGGGGTGCCCGGCCCCAGGTGGTAGGTGTAGTCCTCCATGAAGCTGGTGCCGCCGGGGAGACCGGCGCCCATCACCTTCATGGTCCGCAGCAGCGCCGAGGTCTTCCAGTCGCCCTCGCCGCCGAAGCCGTACCCGTCGGCCATCAGCCGCTGGACGGCCAGGCCGGGCAGCTGCCGCAGGCCCCCCAGGTCCTCGAAGTTGGTGGTGAACGCGGTGAACCCGCCGTCCTCCAGGAAGGTCCGCAGCCCCAGCTCGACGCGGGCGGCGTAGAGCAGGGAGGCGTGCTGGAGGCCGTCCCGCTTCAGCTGGCGCGCGACCTGGTACTCGTCCTCGTAGGTGGCGACCAGGGTGGTCACGTCCTTGTCGGGAACGGCGTCCACGACCTCCACCAGGTCGTTGACGCCGTAGGTGTTGACCGAGAAGCCGAATCGGATCTGGGCCTCGACCTTGTCGCCCTCGGTGACGGCCACGTCCCGCATGTTGTCGCCGAACCGGGCCAGCCGCAGCGTCCGGGAGGCCTGCCGGCCGGCCGCCGCGCGCGTCCAGGCGGCCACCCGCCGGGTGACCCGGGGGTCGGTGGCATGACCGGCGACGATCTTCCGGCTCACCCCGACCCGGGACTCGATGTGGCCGAACTCGCGGTCGCCGTGGGCCGCCTGGTTGAGGTTCATGAAGTCCATGTCGATGCTCGACCAGGGCAGCGACAGGTTGAACTGGGTGTGCAGATGCAGGATGGGCAGGTCCAGGACACTGAGACCGGCGATCCACATCTTGGCCGGTGAGAAGGTGTGCATCCAGATGATCACGCCGACGCAGTTGTCGGAGGCGTTGGCCTCAAGCGCCAGCCGCCGTATCGACTCGGCGTCGGTGAGGACCGGTTTCCAGACCAGCGGGACCGGGATGTCGGGGCCGGAACCGAGGATCTGGGTGATCTGCTGCGACTGGTCGGCCACCTGGCGCAGGGTGTCCTCTCCGTAGAGACCCTGGCTGCCGGTGAGGAACCAGATCTCCTTGTCCTGGAAAACCGTCGCGTCCATGGGGTGTGCTCCTTCGAGAAGTGGCGGTGCGGGCGACACCGGGGGGCGGCCCGGGGACGTACACCCCGGCCCGGTCGGGCGGTTCAGACGGACGCGTCGTCGCGGATCCGGCGCAGGCGGTGCATGACCTCGTTGCCCCCGCGCCCGAAGTAGTCGTGCAGTAGCTGGTACTCGGCGTAGAGCCGGTCGTACGCGGCGGCCCGCGCGGGGTCCGGGGTGTAGACGGTGTCGCTCACCTTCCCCATGGCCCGGGCCGCGGCCCGGATGTCCGGGTACGCACCGGCGGCGACGGCCGCGTGCAGCGCGGAACCCAGGGCCGGGCCCTGCTCAGAGCCGATGAGGCTGAGCGGGCGGCGGGTGACGTCCGCGTAGATCTGCATCAGCAGCGGGTTCCTGATCAGGCCGCCCGCGATGATGAGTTCGTGCACCCGCACGCCGGCGTTCTCGAACGCCTCGATGATCGTCCGGGTGCCGAAGGCGGTGGCCTCCAGCAGCGCGCGGTAGATCTCCTCGGGGCGGCTGGACAGGGTCAGCCCGACGATGACGCCGCTCAGCTCGTGGTCGACGAGGATCGAGCGGTTGCCGCTCTGCCAGTCGAGGGCGACCAGCCCGTGCTCGCCGACCTTCTGCTCCGCCGCCAGGGCGCTGAGATGTTCGTGCGCGGAGCGGCCCAGCCGGTCGGCCTCCGCGGTGTACTCGGCCGGCAGACCGTTCCTGACGTACCAGGCGAAGATGTCACCGACGCCGCTCTGACCTGCCTCGTACCCCCACAGGCCGGGCAGGATGCCGCCGTCGACGACACCGCAGATCCCGGGGACCGGGCTGTTGCGGTCCGCACTCATCACATGGCAGGTCGAGGTGCCCATGATGGCGACCATCTGCCCGGGTTCCACGGCTCCCGCCGCCGGCGCGGTGACATGGGCGTCGACGTTGCCGACGCAGACCGCGATCCCCTCGGGCAGCCCGGTCCAGGCGGCGGCCTCCGCGGTCAGGGTGCCGGCGATCGCGCCGAGCTGCCCGATCGGCTGGTCCAGCTTCTCCTCGACAAAGCCGGCGAAGCCCTCGTTGAGCGCGGCCAGGTACTCCCGGGAGGGGTAGGCGCCGTCCTGGAACTGTCCCTTGTAGCCGGCCGTACAGGCGTTGCGCAGATAGACGCCGCAGAGCTGCCAGACGATCCAGTCGGCCGCCTCGACCCAGCGCTCGGTGCGCGCGTACACCTCGGGGTCCTCCTCCAGCAGCTGGAGGGCCTTGGCGTACTCCCACTCGGAGGAGATCCGGCCGCCGTAGCGGGACAGCCACGGCTCGCCCCGCTCCGCGGCCAGCTGGGTGATCCGCTCGGCCTGGGCCTGGGCGGCGTGGTGGCGCCACAGCTTGACGTAGGCGTGCGGACGGCCGGTGTACTCCGGCAGCTCGCACAGCGGCGTCCCGTCGGAGAGGGTCGGCAGGACGGTGCAGGCGGTGAAGTCCGTGCCGATGCCGATCACCTGGGACGGCCGGACACCGCCCGCGGCCAGGGCCTTGGGGACGGCGTTGCGCAGCACGGCGACGTAGTCGGAGGGCACCTGCAGCGCCCAGTCGGGCGGCAGCGGGGAACCATCGGGGAGCGCCTCGTCCAGCACGGCGTGCGGGTACGCGTACTCGGCGACCGCGAGCTCCGCCCCGTCGCTCACCCGCACCACGACGGCACGGCCGGACAGGGTGCCGAAGTCCACCCCGATGACGCAGGCGTCGTCGGGGAGTGGGTTGTTGGAGGTACTCAAGATCAGCTGCCTTTCTACGACCGGGTTCGACGCCCCATAGTATTCGGTATCTCGATCGATGTTCGATATGTCGAATAAAAAAAGAGGTCGGTACGGGGCGTCGGGTCCTGGTCGGGCGAACGACGCCTGGCGCGGCTCCAATATGACGCAGCATCAGGCATTACAACAGTGTGCGCGGCACGGAAGACCGGACAGGTACGGCAGCTGCCGCAGGTGCTCCGTCGAACCTTGCGTGTCGCGGACGTAACGGTAGAGCGCCGTCTTTACGGCCGCAAGATGTTGGCGCAATCAAAGCTGAAGAACCCTCGCGTTCGACCACCCGGACACAGGGGCGGCGGGGGTGGCCGAGCGGGGTGGTCCGGAGTTCCCGGTTGGCCGGTGCATCGCCGCTGACCTGCACTTTCTCCGGGCGAACGGCTCTGTACGCGATCCCGGGCCGGCCGCCGCCGGTGCGAACCGGCCTCCCGGCGCCGCACGGCGTGGCCGGATCTCGCGCAACCCCTTGACTGCCTGTGTTGAGAGCGTTAACAATCGCGCAACGCACAGCTGATGCACATGCCAACCCGGGATTTCCACTGCCTCCCGGGCCTCACCGTTCCTCCGCGCGAGCCCCCGGCCGCAGCGAACGCTTCGCGCTGCCCCGGCGCGGCGGAACGGTCACCAGCCATGACCTGGCCGGACCGGCACCCGCGGACAGGCCCCCGTACCCCCGCCCGCCCTGGGACTGTACGCCCCCGGGTACCGACCGCCCCGGGTACCGACCGCACCCCCGGCACCTCCCTGCGCGGCACCGCCGTCAGAAGGGACAGCACGTGATCCGCACCCGTCCGCATGCCCTGACCGTCCTGGCGATCACGCTCCTCGCACTGCTCTGCTCCGTACTCGGCCAGCCGGCCGCCACCGCGGCGACGGGCGACACCTGCACCAACCCCGTCAAGTCCCAGAAGGGCGCCGACCCCTGGCTGGAGTACTACAACGGCAGCTACTACCTGATCACCACCTCCTTCACCGACACCCTCACCATGCGCAGGTCGCCGACGCTCGCCGGTCTGGCCACCGCCCCGAGCGTGCAGGTCCGGCAGGACTCCACCGCCTCACGCGGCACCAACATCTGGGCGCCGGAGATCCACTTCCTCAACGGCAGGTGGTACCTCTACTACTCGGCCGGTTCCAGCGCGACGACACCGCGGGCGTCTACGGCCCCGGCCACAACGGCTTCTTCACCTCCCCGGACGGCACCGAGAACTGGATCGTCCACCACGCCAACAGCTCCAGCACCGGCGGCTGCGGCAACGGACGCACCACCCGCGCCCAGAAGTTCACCTGGAACGCCGACGGCACCCCGAACCTCGGCACCCCGGTGGGCACCGGCATCTCCCTGACCAGCCCCTCCGGGGAGACCGCGGCCACCCCGGCCTCGTACACCCTGGTCAACCGCAACAGCGGCAAGTGCCTGGACCTGGAGAACGGCTCCACCGCCGACGGCGCCAACGTCCGTCAGTGGGCCTGCAACGGCAACGACGCCCAGAAATGGCGGATCGAGGACCAGGCCGACGACACCAGCCGCCTGGTCAACGTCGCCGGCGGCAAGGTCCTGGACGTCGCCGACTGCTCCACCGCCGAGGGCGCCGACCTGCGCCAGCGGAGCTGGCTCGACAACACCTGCCAGCAGTGGCAGATCACCGCCAACTGAGGAGACCGCAGTGAGCCTCCGCCATCCCTTCCACCGCCTCTGGGCGGTCGTCGCCTTCGTCGCGGCGCTGCTGCTCGCGGCCCCACCGGCCCAGGCCGCCGTCCCCGCCTCGCCCGCCGCCGTCTACACCAACTCCCTGATCCCGCAGCGGGCCGACGCGCAGATCTACAGACACACCGACGGCTACTACTACTTCACCGCCACCGTCCCCGAGTACGACCGGATCGTGCTGCGCCGCGCCACCACCATCCAGGGCCTGGCCACCGCCGCCGAGACGGTCATCTGGACCAAGCACGCCACCGGGGCGATGGGTTCGCACATCTGGGCACCGGAGATCCACTTCATCGACGGCAAGTGGTACGTGTACTTCGCCGCCGGTGACGCCGAGGACGTGTGGCGGATCCGGATGTACGTCCTGCAGAGCGGCGACGCCGATCCGCTCACCGGCACCTGGACCGAGAAGGGCCGGATCGCCACGCCCACGGACAGCTTCTCGCTGGACGCCACCACCTTCACCGTCGGCTCCACCCGCTATCTGAGCTGGGCCCAGTCGGATCCGGCCATCGCGACCAACTCCAACCTCTACATCGCGAAGATGAGCGACCCGTGGACCATCACGGGCACCCCGGTCCGCCTCAGCGTCCCCACGTACAGCTGGGAGACGGCCGGCTACAAGGTCAACGAGGGGCCCGCCGAGATCGAGCACGGCGGCAAGGTGTTCCTGACCTACTCGGCCTCCGCCACCGACAGCAACTACTGCCTCGGCATGCTCACCGCGTCCGCCTCCGCGGACCTGCTGGACCCGGCGTCCTGGACCAAGAACGCGACCCCGGTGTTCACCACCAACGCCACCACCGGCCAGTACGGCCCCGGCCACAACTCCTTCACCGTCTCCGAGGACGGCAAGAGCGACCTCCTCGTCTACCACGACCGAAGCTACAAGGACATCACCGGCGACCCGCTCAACGACCCCAACCGCCGCACCCGGGTCCAGAAGCTCTACTGGAACGCCGACGGCACCCCGGACTTCGGCATCCCGGTCCCCGACGGCACCTCGCCCTTCCGGCTGTCCTCCTACAACTACCCCGACTACTACATCCGCCACTACGACTACCGCGCCAGGCTCCAGACCAATGTCACCAACCTCGCCGACTCCCAGTTCCGCGCCGTCAGCGGCCTGTCCGGCACCGGCACCGTGTCCCTGGAGTCCACCAACTTCCCCGGCTACTACCTGCACAGCAAGAGCGGCGAGGCCTGGGTCGAGAAGGACGACGGCACCACGGCCTTCAAGGACAGCGCGAGCTTCTACCGGCGCGCCGGACTCGCCGACTCCGCCGGGGTCTCCTACGAGTCGTACAGCACGCCGGGCGCGTATGTGCGCCACGCGAACTACCTGCTGTACGTGCAGGCCGTGACCACCACCCTCGGGCAGGCCGACGCGACCTTCTACCAGCAGTGAGCCGTCACTGAGCCGTCACTGATCCGGCGCTGACCGTCACTGAGCCGGCGCCGGTTGAGGGCCGGTTCAGGGCCGGTTCAGGGCAGGGGGGACGCGCAGCAGCATCAGGGCGGTGTCGTCCATCGCGTAGCCGCGGGCGTGCCCGGCGGCCTCCTGCCACAGCCGGGCCAGGGTGTCGGCGGCGTTCTGCCCGTGCGTGGCGGCCAGGGCCCCGGCCAGACGGCTCTCGCCGAACAGCGGCCCGTGGTCCCGGTCGCGGGCCTCGGTGATGCCGTCGGTGTACAGCAGCAGCGCGTCGCCCGGATGCAGCCGGAAGGTGGTCTCCTTCAGGTTGCGCCGGTCGGGGGGCAGCAGGGGGTGCAGCAGCATCCCCGGCGCGTCGAGCTCCTCGACGGTGCCGTCCGCCCGGCGGATCAGCGCCGGGGGGTGCCCGGCGCTGGCGTACCGTCCGCTGACACCCGTGCCGGCGGGGCGGAACGTGGCCAGCGCCACGGTCAGGAACCGGTCGCTGACCTGCTGGTCCACCATCGCCTCGTGCAGACGGTGCAGCACGACCCCGGGGCGGCTGTGCTGGGTGGCCTCGGTGCGCACCGTGTAACGGGCCAGGGCCGTGACCTTGGCGGCGTCGACGCCCTTGCCGCACACATCACCCATCACCGCGCACCAGGTCTTGCCACGGGTGCGGAACAGGTCGTAGAAGTCGCCGACGACGTCCGTCGCCGCCACCCCGGCCGTGTCGGCGGGCAGGTGCACGGCGGCGACGTCCAGTCCCGGCGCGGCGGGAAGCCGGGGCGGCAGGAGGCTGTCCTGCAGGGTGCGGGCCAGCGCCGCCGACGCGTCGCCGGCGGCCCGGGCCCGCAGCAGGGCCTGCCGCAGGGCGATCTCGGAGGACACCGAGCGGGCCAGGATCTGCAGGGCCCGGGACTGCTCGGGGGTGAACCGGCGGGCGGCCTTGTCCACGACGCAGAACCCGCCCAGCACATGCCCGTCCGGGGACATCACGGGGTAGCCGGCCCACGCCCCGACGCCCACGGCGTCGATGACGGCGAGGTGTCCGATCCGGGGGTCGGTGGCCGCGTCCTCGGCGATCAGCGGCATACCGGTACCGATCAGCAGATGACACGGGCTGTCCCGGATGTCGTTCTCCCGCGCGGCCGTCGGGACCGCGCCTACCGCGCTCTTCCAGAACGAACGCCGCCCGTCGGCGACCGTGAAGAACGCCTGCTGCGCACCCGTGATCGCCAGCGCCAACCGCGCGAGGTCGTCGAAAATCGTCTCCGGGCCGGTGTCCAGCAGCCCACTGGCCGCCACCGCCGCCAGTCGCGCCGGATCGAACACCGCCTGTGGCAGTCCGTCCGCCGGCGGAACGATCTCCTTCACCATCACGTGCCGTCCTGCCGTTCCCGCCGGCCGCCCGGCTCCGGGATCACCCGGGAGTGTCACATGACCTGACAGGAACAGTAACCCGCCGTCCCGAAGCCGGACAGAGGGTGCCCGGCGGTCCGGCGGCGGACGAACCGGCCACCGTACGGCTGCCGACCGGCGCCCCCGATCACATATCGCCCTGGACGAAGGCATCCACCCGGATGTCCAGCCAGGCCAGACATATCCAGGCCAGCGCGGCCAGCGCCACCGCGGCCACCCCGCCCGACGCCGCAGTCCGCGCGGCTCCGCCGGCCCGGCGGCCGAGTACGCGGCCGGTGAGCGCCCAGGCCGCCAGCGTCATCGCCGGCACCCCGAGCAGCATGAGCGGCAGCTCCACATACAGCAGGCTCCAGTCCCGCTCACCCTCGAAGCTCCCCCTCAGGGCGGGACGTGCGCCCTGCAGCCACACCACGAACCCGACACCCGCGGCGACCGCCGCCACGAGGCAGCCGCCGGCACTCGTGGATTCCGCGCGCTTTCTCATACCCCCTACCGACGCGCCCCCGGGCGATCATGGTTCCCGGCACCCGGGAGGCGTTCCGACGGCCCGTCACACCGCGAGTCCGGGCCGGAACCCGGTTGCCGGAGCAGCCGGATACGTTCTGGCCCGTGTCCACCTCCACCCGGACATACGCCTGTGGCCGACCGTCAGGTCTGTCCCCGTCGACCGGCCTGGAACCGCGGACCTCCGGCGGGATGACCCCGGCCGGTCTCGTCGCGCACCCCAGGTTCTTCGACGGGTTCCTCGTGCGTCCGCAGGCCGCGGCGGCGGGGCCGCTCGACGTCGCCGACGTCGCCGCGGCCGGCGACCACCGGCCCCGTCCGGCGCTGCTCGATCCGGTGGTGACCGGCAACGGCGACCGGCTGCGCTTCGAATCGTTCTCGGGCTGCTGCGGGTTGGCTGCCGGCCCTCGACGCGTTGGTGGACCGGCCCGCGCCGGCCCGTCTCACCAAGGAGGCCGGGCGCCTGCGGCAGTATCCGGCCGGCTGACCGCTCCGGCCGGCCCTGCTGACGGACGGCGGAGGCCGCCACCCACACATGGTGGGCGGCGGCCTCCGGCGGTACGGCGTCAGACGGCGGGATTGCCGTAGTAGCCGCCGAGCTGGTCGTGGTATCCGGTGTCGCCGAGGTGCTTGTCCCGGTCGAACTCCGGAGAGTCCTTGATCTGCTCCTTGGTACGGCCGACGAAGACCTTGCGGTCGTCGTGGTCGATACGCGTGATGGTGCCGGCGGGGAGGAGGACCTCCTTGCCGAAGATCCATACACCGGTGTCGACGACCAGGTAGGCGGCGCCGACCTCGTCGGAGTGCTTGTCGACCTTGCCGATGTGGCCGTCGGTCGCCTCGACCTTGTAGCCGATCAGGTCGGTACCCGCCAGGTGGCCGGACTCGGGCTCGTAGCTCCACATGCTGTCACTCATTGAACAACTGTCCTTCCGTAGCGGTCACGGCGTTCGGGAAGGCCGGCGCGGTCCCGCATCCCGCCTTCCTGGTTCGGACGGCTACCCCGCCGATGGCATCGCACACACGCTCGTAAACAGGCCCGCCGCAAGGTCAACTCACCCTGGAAACAGGGGACATGAAGATCGGCGACGCGGGTAGACGAGCACCCGACATGACCGGGTGGCGGAAGGAAGACCGACGATGCTGATGGCTCACCCCGCAGTGCTGCGGAATCTGCTGGAACGGTACGAGGGGCTGGAAGCCCTGGCCGGGACCGAGGCCGCCGGACCGCACATCCACCGCCAGATGCAGGACACCGCGTACACGTTGTGCGTCTCCACCGGTACGCGGGACATCGACGAAGCCGTCTCCGCCGCCCGCGAGCGGATCGGGAGCCGTCTCGTGAGCGACTGCGCATAGCCCCCGGGGGAGGCCGTCCGTCAGGTCAGCGGTGCGGGTTGCCCTGGTCGGGGTCGTCGTCGGGTGTCTGCCATGAGGTGCTGCGGGGCTGGGGGCTCCGGGCCTGCCGCGAGGCGGCGGAGAGCCGCCCACGGGCGCCGATACGGTGGCTGCCCCACCAGAAGGCGACGATCAGCAGGGCGGCGACAGCCACGCCGACGACGATGAGCAGCAGGGGCCGCGTCGCGCCCGCGGCCAGGGGAAGTGAGGAGATCATGACCCGCCTTCTACCCCGGAACGGCGTGGCCACCGGCCCTCTCGTCCGAGGATCCGCGGCTCATACGCGACGGATATCGGGGTACACGATCAGCCGGACACGCTGAACGGGACCACCCCGCTTCATTCTTTGAAAGGTTCACCATGCTCAAGGCAATCGCAGATGTTCTCGGCAAGATCGGCAGCGCCATCGCCACCGTCGTCACGCTGCCCTTCCGTGCCGTCGCCCGCCTCTTCGGCGGCGCCTCCGACAGCGCCCACGGGCACCACTGATCCCCCCTGGGGGGGCCGTGGGGTGCGGTGGGCGCCGTCGACCGGCTCCGCTGCGCGCGGACGCCGCTGCTGCTGTGCGACTACCAGTAGTGGCGTCGTCCGCCGACCTCCCGCCCCACCATGCCCATGATCCACAGCACGGCGCCGATGACGAGCAGAACGATCCCGATGGTCCACAGGATCGAGATGCTCGTGAGAAATCCGATGATCAAGAGGATGACGCCCAGAATGATCATGGTGTCGCCCTTCGTGGCTTGACGTACTTCAACTGTGCATCCGCTCCGCCACGGCGGCTCGCCCTGCCGGAGCCCTCAGACGTCGTCGGACCGCGGTTCCTGAGGGTCGACGCCGGTCTGGGACGAAGCGTCCTTGCTGCCGCTGGGGCGGCCGGAGCGGCCACGCGGGCCCCGGTCGTGCCGGCCCTCCTCGCCCTCGGCCGCGAGGTCCTCACCGCTGCGGTTGCCGCTGTCGCCGGTCGCGGCGGGCACACCCCTGACCGAGGCGTCCCGCGCCTCCTTGCCGCCCCGGCGCTCTGCTTCGCGTTTCGGGGCGCCGGGATCGGGACGGAACGACCGCTGCGCGCTGGGATTCGGTTCCTGGCGGGTGGCGTCGACGTCGGGAGACCAGCCGTGCTGTTCTGTTCCTTCGTGCCGTCCGGGGCCCTCCCCGTGGGTGGGGTGCGACCTCTTGGGTGTCTTCGCCATGGTGGTGCTCCTGTTCCGTTTCGAATACCCTCCCGGCTTATACCCGTTTAGCAGAATATGACCCTTCCGGTCCGGGGTCGTGCGCCGGATCGGGTCACGGCTCACGGAGCGCCGTGGAGACCGCCCGGGCGGTGGTCAGGACGCAGCGGCCGAATCCGTCGGGGTGCCATGCCGTCAGGCACGGGGCTTCGCGCGGACGTGAATGCGTTCCCCCTGCCTCCCGAAGAGGCTGAGGATCTCGACGGGCCGCCCGTCCGCGCTGCTGAACCAGTGGGGCAGCCGGGTGTCGAACTCGGCGGCCTCGCCGGGGCCGAGAAGCAGATCGTGCTCGGCGAGGACCAGTCGCAGCCGGCCGTCCAGCACGTACAGCCACTCGTAGCCCTCGTGGGTGCGGAGATCCGGCTCGGTACCCCGGTCGGTGATGATCATCTTGTACGCCTGGAGGGGCCCCGGGCTCCGGGTCAGGGGCACGAACGTCCCCCCGTCCGGCATGGTGCGCGGTGTCAGCCGCACCCGGGGATCCCCCACCTCGGGGGCGCCGACCAGGTCGTCCAGGGGTACGTGGTACACACCGGCGAGCGGCAGCAGCAACTCCAGGCTCGGGCGGCGCTGCCCGGACTCCAGCCGGGAAAGGGTGCTCTTGGAGATGCCGGTCGCCTCGGAGAGCGCGGCCAGGGTGAGACCGCGCCCGGCGCGCAGCCGTCTGAGCCGGGGGGCGACCTCGTCGAGGACCGCTTGGAGGGGCGGTGTTGCGTCCATGCCTGCATTCCACCCCGCCGTCCCGGAAACAGCAACAAGAGTTGCCGTCGGCACACGGCTGGTGCACGCTCCCGGGCATGAGCCCACACAGCGATTCCGCACCCGGCCACGAAGACCGCCACGAAGACCGCCACGAAGACGGACACCAAGACGGACACGGACACGGCCACGGCCACGGACACCACGGCACCGACATCGACTGGGGGGTCATGGCCACCCAGTTGGAGAACAGCGGTGAACTGCAACTCCCGGCCCTGCGCGGAACAGCGGCCCGGCTGAAGGAGCTGCTGGACCCGCGGAAGGAGGTCCGGCGCGTCCTCGACATCGGCAGCGGGCCGGGCGTGATGACCTGCGTGCTCGCCGAGGCCTTCGCGGGCGCCGAGACGGTCGCCGTGGACGGCACGCCCCAACTGCTGGATCACACCCTGGCCCGCGCCGAGCGGCTCGGCCTCGGCGGCCGGGTGGCCGTCCGGCACGCGGAACTGCCCGAGGGCCTGGACGGCGCCGGCGAGCACGGGGAGGGCGGCCTCGGCACGGCGGATCTGGTCTGGAGCAGCAAGGCCGTGCACCACCTCGGCGATCAGCAGGGTGTGCTGAACGCGCTCGCCGGTGTGCTCAGCCCCGGCGGGCTGCTCGCCGTGGGCGAGGGCGGCCTTCCGATGCGCTTTCTCCCGCGCGACATCGGCATCGGCAGGCCGGGGCTCCAGGCCCGGCTCGACGTCATCCAGGAGCACTGGTTCGAGACCATGCGGGCCGAGCTGCCCGGCAGCACCAGCGTGGTCGAGGACTGGCCCGCGATGCTCAGCCGCGCCGGACTCACCCGCGTCGGCGGCTTCACCTCCCTCGTCGACCTGCCGGCACCTCTGGGCGGGACGGCCCGCGCCTTCCTGCACGGCCATCTGACCCGGATCCGGGAGGTGATGGACGACACCCTGGACGCGGAGGACCGCGGGACACTCGACGTACTGCTCGACCCCGGATCCCCGCAGGGCATCCTGCGGCGGCCCGACGCCTTCTTCCTCTCCGCGACCACGGTCTTCACGGGCGTGCGCGGCTGAGCGGGCCGGGGGCTGTCCGGGCGGTCAGCCGCCGACGACGGAGAAGCTCCGCCACGGTGGGTGGCCCGGCACGATGCGGTCCGACAGCGTCGTCGCGAGGTACACGCTCTGGGTGCCCGCCGGCTGCCGGCAGTTGGTGCCCGCGTACAGCACGATGTCGTCGAGTGTGTTGTTGGACATGCCGTTGGCGCCCTCGGGCACCAGGGTGTGGCATCCCCGGTCGCTGGGGTTCTGCAGGTTCACCACCCGGCCGCTCGGGGTGGTGTACAGCAGCGTGCCCACCATGGGACGGGCGGAACCGGCGCATCCCGCGACGGCGAGCGTCAGAAACACGGCTCCGGCGCGGATGCCGGCCAGGCGACGGTCGGGCATGGGAAGTGTCCTCGTCTGTGCTGGAGGAATGCGGGCCTTCCTCTCGGAACAACAGTGCCGCGAACGCGCCTGCGCGGCATCCGAAGGACGGCCAGTCGGCGTATGCGGCCGGGCCTGAGGGACGGCCGCCGGTCCCGGCGGCGTACTCCAAGGAGGCCGAGGAAGGGCGGCGGGATGCCGTCACCGCCCTTCCTCGTACTGCCCCGGAAGCGGATGGTGCGACACGGCGGCGGGTGACGTTACCGCATGGTCCCTCGGCCTTCCCGGAGTACGCGGTCGACCAGTTCGTCCTGGGCCTCGTCGATGTCCGGGTCGGCGAACTCGACGGTGCGGTCGTCCACCGTCACGGAGTACTGGTAGCCGTCCGGCACACCGGCGGCGGGCGCCGCCCGGCTGCCGGCGACGGCCCCGGAGACGACGGAGGTCGCGAGGCGTTCCAGTTCGGCCGCGTCGGGCCGGCCGGTGGTGTCCAGTTCGGCCTGATGGGTCAGTCCGGCCAGGCCGCCGCTCCTGGTCACCCGGATGTGCATGGCGGCGGCGCGACCGGCTCAGCCATTGCCGTTCCCGTTCACACCCACCTCGGACCATGCCTTGAGGACCACCTCGTACTCCGGTCCCTTGCCGTAGCGCGTCGCCGCGGCGCTGAGAGTCGTCCGGGCGAAGTCCTTGAAGGTGGCGTCCTGGTCCAGCTCGCCGGAGGTGATCGCGTCGTACCAGATCTGACCCGCCTTCTCCCAGGCGAAGCCGCCGATACCGGTCGCCACCAGGTAGAAGGCGTGGTTGGGGATGCCCGAGTTGGTGTGCACTCCGCCGTGGTCGAGGTCGGTCTCGACGAAGCCGGCCATGTTGTCCGGCTGCGGGTCCCTGCCGCCCAGGCGGGGATCGTCGAAGGCCGTGCCGGGAGCCTTCATCGAGCGCAGGCCCTGCCCGCGCACCGCGGGGGTGAAGATGCCGGCGCCGATCAGCCAGTCCGCCTCCTCCGCGGCCTGACGTCGGGCGAACTGCTTGACCAGTGAGCCGAAGACGTCGGAGACCGACTCGTTGAGGGCACCCGACTGACCCTGATAGGCGAGCCCCGCGGTGAACTGGGTGACGCCGTGGGTGAGTTCGTGGGCGATGATGTCGTGCGAGATGGTGAAGTCGTTGAAGACACGGCCGTCGCCGTCGCCGAAGACCATGCGTTCGCCGTTCCAGAACGCGTTGTTGTAACTGCGGCGGTAGTGGACGGTGCCTTCCAGCGGCATGTTGTCGTCGTCGATCGAGTGCCGGCCGTACACCTCCTTGTAGAAGGTGTACGTGAGGCCCAGGCTGTCGTAGGCGCGGTTGACGGGGCCGTCCGCGACCGGGTCGCCCCCGTCGGGCCTGACCACCTCGCCGGGCAGGTCGAGGCTGTGGTGGGTGTCGAAGATCGTCCGTTCGAGCCGGGCCTCGGGGCCCGGGGCGGCCGGCGCCGCCAGGCCGGGTGATTTGACCCGGTAGGCGCGGAACGCGGCCTCGGCGTCGGCCCGGAGGGTGTTGCGTGCGGCCTCGCGCACCTTGGGATCGTCCGACTCGGCGAGTCTTTCGAGGACGAAGGGCGGAACGATCGTGCAGAAGCAGCCGCCGGGCCTCGGCGCTCGGTGTTCCCCGCCCCGGGGGAAGGTCGTTTTCATACCCGAGCGGTTCCCGGCCCCCGGACGCGAGCCATGCGCCCGCGCGCGACATCACCCTGGTGGTCCTGCCCGGCTGGGCCGGACGGATCACTGCGCCCGAGGCGGCGGGGAAAGGCTCGTTGTCTCGGCGCCGACCGGGCTGATGCCCATCCGGCCGGACTCCGGGGGAGCGAGGGCACCCGCCACGACCCGGAGGGTCACCGCACATACGCGGTCCAGCCGGTACCCGTGAGCCGGTGGGGGTGCCAGGCGCGGGCGTAGCGCGGTGGGTTCCGGGACCGGCCGGTCAGTACGGCGGTGGGTTCGGTGGCGGCCCGGCGCAGCAGGGCGGGGGTGGTCGTCGAGCGGTTGTTGCCGGAGGTCTCGGCCGAGGCGCAGCCCGCGTAGTAGCCGACGGGCAGCGCGTGGCTGCCGGCGACCAGGCACGGCGGGCGCAGGCCGAGGTGACGCAGGCCGTCGGCGGCGGCACGGTAGTACCCGGCGACGGCGCGGGCGGCGTCGGCGTCGTGCCGCAGGACCATGTACTGGCCGGACAGGTGCAGGGCGAGCAGACCGACCAGGGCCACGGCCGTGCCGGGGCGGGCCGGCCCGGGGCGGACCCGGGCCGTCGCGCCCGAGGCCAGGGCGGCGACGGGAAGGGAGAGCAGGGCGTACACGGGCATCAGGAAGCGTGGGGCGGAGTAGTCGATGAGCAGCAGATAGGGGACGGCGAGCGCGACGGCGCAGACGACGGGCAGCAGCGTCGGTGCCGGGCGCCGGGTGCGTACCGCGGCCAGCGACGCCGCCGCGGCCAGCAGCGGCAGGGCGAGCCACCACAGCGTGAGGGCGACGTGCGGCGGCGCGACCTGGCAGGGGCGGCACAGCAGGGGGCCGTCGAGGCTGCGCAGGGCGTGGCCGCCGGCCCAGCGCAGGCCCATGCCGCCCTCGGTGGCGCTGGAGACCCGGAGCCGGGCACCGATGCCGCCCCACCGCAGGTACGCCTCGGCGGCCCACTGCGCGCCGCCCACCGCGAGGCCGCCGACGACGGCCAGGGGCAGCGCCGGCCGACGCCGCCAGGCGGGTACGAGGGCGCAGCCCGCCAGCAGCGGCAGGGCGAGCCACACCCCGTCCGGCGTACGGAACACCGTGGCGGAGGCGATCCCGAGGCCCAGGCCCGCGAAGGCCCGGCGCGGGGCCCCGGGAGCCGCCCCGCGCAGGAACCAGCCGACGGCGGCCACGGCGGACAGCGCCACCCACAGGTTCGGCATCGCCTGCGGCCCGTACAGCACGGTGACCCACAGCCCGCCGAACAACGCGGCCGCCAGCGCCACCCGGCCGGGCCCCAGCAGCGGCCGCCACACCCGGAACGCCGCGTACAGCGCCCCGGCGGACAGCAGCGCCAGCACGGTCCTGAGCGCGGTGGTGGAGCCGGTCACGGCGAGGACGGGGGCGGTGAGCAGGCCGATGCCGCGCGAGCGCGGGGCGCTGAAGTACGCGGCCGGACGGCGCGGGTCGAACTGGGAGACGTACACGGTCTCGTCCCAGCCCAGGCCGAGGTGCGGGACGACGAGGGCCAGTTGCAGGACCGCGTAGCCGACGGCGACCAGCGCGAGCCGGATGTCCGGCCTGGGGTCTCGGCCGTGCTCCGTGACGCCGGCGGGCCCGGCGGTGGTGGTGTCGGTGGTGGTCGCGGTCATGTCGTCCCCTCGCTGCTGTCCGGATTCACGGGGTGCCGTGCGCTGCTGCGACCGCCCGTATGCGGTGCGCCACCCGGCGCGCCGTGCCCAGCAGCCGGGTCCGGTCCAGCAGGTCACGGAACCGGGTCCGGGTGGTGGCGCGCAGGCGGGTCCGGGCGCGTTCGCCCCGGGTGCCGGCCAGTTCGGCGAAGAGCCGCTCGTAGCGGCGGGTGACGGGTTCCGGGTCGAAGCGGGCGGCATTGGCCAGGGCGGCCGCCGCCATCCGGCGCCGGCGGTCCTCGTCGTCGATGAGGTCGATCAGTGCCTCGGCGAGCGCGGCCCGGTCACCGACGGGCACGAGCCGGCCGTCGACTCCGTCACGGATGATCTCGGCGGGGCCCAGCGGGCAGTCGGTGCTCACGACGGGGACGCCGCAGCGCATGGCCTCCACGATCGTCATGCCGAACGACTCGGCGTCCGAGGCGACCGCGACCAGGGACGCCTTCGCGAACTCCGGCTCGATCGGTGAGCGGGCCCCCATCAGGTGGACGTGGTCCCGCAGCCCGAGTCCGTCGATCAGCCGCGCCAGACGTTCGCGTTCGGGGCCCTGGCCGTAGATCCGCAGCTGCCAGTCCGGGTACTTGGCCGCCACCGTGGCGTACGCCTCGACGAGCAGGTCGTAGCGCTTGCCCCTGGCCAGCCGGCCGGCCGCCGCGACGATCTTCGCGGTGCCGTCGGAGGGCGGCCCCGGCGGGGCGGGGACGCTGTTGGGCACGGCCACCACGGGTACCCCCGGCAGCGGCATCCGCCGGCGGTAGACGGCGGCGTCCGCCTCGGTCATGGTGACGAGCGCGTCCAGGCGGCGGTAGTGCGGGGCCAGCTCGGCGCGCAGCCGCCCGCTGTGGACGTCGTGGCTGAGGTGCTCCTGGGCGATCCGCAGGGCGCGGCGCGGGCCGAAGCGCGCGAGGTAGACGTTCACCCCGGGCCGGGTGCCGATCAGTACGTCGGCGTCGCCGTACCGCAGATGCTCCTCCACGCGGACATCGACCAGCCGGCTGTACTGGCGGTACCGCTTCTCGGCAGCCGGGAAGAACCGCGCGGGGCGGGCGTGCAGCGGGTCCCGCAGGTCGGGGCTGTCCGGCCGGATGTCGACCAGCGGGACCAGCCGCACGCGCGGATCGACCGCGAACCGTGGCCGCTCGCGGTGCCGCAGCATCGAGACGATCTCCATGTCATGGTCATCGGCGAGCGCGGCGGCGAGGTTGAGCGTGGTGCGTATCGTCCCGCCGATGCCGTAGGCGTTGTGCAGCAGGAACGTGATCTTCATAAGTGATCTCTCCGGGACGGCGGGGACCCGGAGGAACACGGTCGCCCCCGGCGTGACGCCACCATGGAGGAGCGAGGTAAGCCGACTGCGTGGCGAGGGTGAGAGGAGGGTAAGAGGCTCCGGTCACCGCCCCGGAACGGTCCGGCGGCGCCGCTCGCCCGTGCAGACTGGCCGGGTGAGGACCGTGGGAACACCGTGCCGGCCCCGGCCCGCACCGGGTTCGGCGTACCTCACCGTACGGGGGCCGGCCACACCCTCAGGGAGAGATGACAGCTGTGACCACGCCCCGGCGAACCCGGATCCGCGGCGGCCCGCGTACCGGCTCGCGTACCGGCTCGCGTACCGGCCTCCGGCCCGGCCCGCGGCCCGGCCCGCGCATCAGTCTGCGCACCGCGTTCGCCGTGTCCTTCGCCGCCCTGGCGGTCACCGTCACCGTGCTGGTCGGCTTCCTCGGCTACACCGCGGCGGCCCGGCTGGTCCGCGTGGACCAGCAGCGGGTCTTCTCGGGCGTGGTGCAGGATCTGCGCCGCCAGGTCAGGCACGAGCCGCGCACCGCGAAGGACTACGTCCACGACTCCGACCACGACGGGCCGCGCGAGGAGCTGACGCAGCTGATCCGGGCCGACATCCAGGTCCTCGGCCCCGGCGGCCGTGTCGTGGACCCGGGCGACCCGGCCCTCGCGGTGGCCGCCGCCGACCGGGGCATCGCCGGCCACCGCGCGGCGGGCCGGACCATCGAGTACGAGACCGGCATCGGCGACGACCGGTACCGCGTGGCGGTCGTGGCCCTGGGCGGCGGACGCGGCGCCGTCCAGGTCGCGCAGCAGCTCAGCGACACCGAGGACCTGCTGCGCAGCCTGCAGAAGCGTACGGTCGCGCTCACCGCCGTCGTCGTGCTCGGCGCCGCGATGGCCGGCTGGTGGCTGGCACGCCGGATCACCGGACGGCTGGTGCGGCTGACCGCCGTCGCGGAGGACGTGGCGAGGACCGGCCGGCCGGTGGCGGACGTACCGGTCGCCGGCCGCGACGAGGTCGGCCGCCTCGGCCGCGCCTTCGACGACATGCTCGGCCGGCTCGCCCGCTCCGAGGAGGACCAGCGCCGCCTGGTCCAGGACGCCGGGCACGAACTGCGCACGCCGCTCACCTCGTTGCGTACCAATGTCTCGCTGCTGAGCCGCCTCGGCGAACTCACGCCCCGGGCCCGCGCCGAGCTGATCGACGACATGGCCGACGAGACCCGCGAACTCACCGACCTGGTCAACGAACTGGTCGAGCTGGCGGCCGGACACCGCGACACCGAGGAGCCGGTGGACCTCGTGCTCGGCGAGGTGGTGGCCAGGGCGGCGGCCCTCGCGGGCCGGCGTACCGGCCGGGAGATCGTCGTACGGTCCGACACCACCCTTGTCCGGGGCAGGCCCGCCGCCCTGCAACGCGCGGTGTCCAACCTCCTGGAGAACGCCGCGAAATTCGACCCCGAGGGCAGCGGGCGGATCGAGGTCGTGGCCGACGGTCCGCGGGTGGAGGTGCGCGACCGGGGCCCCGGCATCCCCGACGCCGACCTGCCCCGGATCTTCGACCGCTTCTACCGGGCGGCGGACGCCCGCAGCCTCCCCGGCTCCGGCCTCGGCCTGGCCATCGTCCGCGAAGTCGCCACGGCCCACGGCGGCACCGCCTTCGCCCATGGCCGTCCCGGCGGGGGCGCGGTCGTCGGTTTCACGGTCCGGCCGGCCGACGACGGACCGCGCTGACGACGGGCGCGGTGACGACGGGCGCGGTGACGACGGGCGCGGTGACGGCGGCCGCGCTGACGACGCCCGGCCGGGGAGCGGAAGCGGGGGGCGCGACAAGCTCGCCCTCGCGCGACGGCGAGACGGATGGGACCGCGCAGGACCGGGCTGGGCCGGTTCGTCCCGCAGCCGTCGCAGCACCCGCGGACGGCCGATCAAGTCGCTGACGACGGCGGTCACTTCGGGACGCGGGCTGTTCGCCGGCCCCGGGGTGCGCGGGGCCGAAGCGGCGCATCGCCGGCCGCCGGACGCGGTCGTGGCCCGGTGGGTCGTTACCGCGTCCCCCGGCCGCGGGCATCGGCTGCGACAGGTTGCGGACGTCCGAGCTCGGGTGCGGGTCGTGCGGTACGCCGGCGAACTCGTCCAGGTACTGTCTGCTCCGCGGCACTGTGGGAACGGGACGGCACTGCGCCCGGCGAGGTCACCGCCGAGGCGAACGTCACGACCCCCACCGCTACTGGTCGAGCCCGTCGACCACGGCGCCTCTGCCATCACCTGAGGGACCGGGGCCGAGTTCGTCCAGCACCATGGGCCACCACCCGGGATTCGCGCGCCAGGCGCTCCAGTTGTCGTGGTGCGCCAGGACAGCGGCGAGGGCGTCGTGCGGGCCGAGGGTGTGCGGTCCGGCTATTTCCCTCAGGATGACGACGGCCGCGATCAGGCCGTCCCGGCCGCCTCCCGCGAGGTGTCCGAGGACTGTGGCCGGGTCGGCGGGGTGGGCGGCCCGGGTGGCGTCCACCAACGGTCGCAGCCATCGGGCCCACCGGCTGTGGGCGTCCTCGCCGGGTCGTTCCGCCGCGTCCAGGAGCGGCGCCAGGGCGCGGGCGAGCCGCTCCTGGTAGTGCTTGGCCGTTCCCTGGACCCATGGGTGTTCGGTGGCGAAATGCTTCCACTCGCCCTCCGCGTCCAGTGTGTCGAGCCACCACGGGCCGGCCGGCCGCAGCCCTTCGGTCCCGCCGAGAACGAAGGCGTCCCGCACCGGTTCGTACTCCGGCGGGGTACGTTCGGCCAGCAGGACCGCGTCGTACAGGTCCTTGCCCTGCGGATAGGCGTCGCTGACCAGCCACAGGAGCTTCCAGGCCAGTGACAGGCCGGGGGAGGCGGCCAGTACACGGCTGCCGGGACCGTCACCCAACGGCCTGATGACGGTGAGCGCGGCCGGGGCCGGCAGGATCTCGTTGAACACGATGTCGAGCTGGACGGAGCCGCCGGGGACACCCGGTGCGGTCCAGGGCAGCAGCATGCGGCGCCCCGGCACCCGGTCGTATGTCCAGATCTCCTCGGTGACCGCGCCTGCCGCGTCGATCGTGACCCCACTGCCGGCGGCGGCGGCCGCCGCGTCCCGTGCGATCCCGGTGAACAGTCGCGCGGTGCGGGACTCGTCCACCGCCCAGTCCGGCGGTACGACGACGAAGTCCAGGTCGCCGGGGTCACGGGCCGCGTCCCCGAACCAGGTGACCATCAACACACTGCCACGCAGCACCAGGTGGTCCACCCACGGACCGTCGGCGATCGCGGCGAGTACGAGATCCAGCACCGTACGCCGTGCCCGGTGCCAGGCCCGGCCCTCCTTCTCGTTCTTGAAGCGGGGCTCTCCCGCCCGGTAGGCGTTGGCGAACTGCTTCAGCGCGGGATCGAACACCACGGGCTGACCCAGGCCCGCCGGCGCCGGCAGCAGCGTGCGCGGCAGATCCATCCGCCGCCGGGTCTCCTCGTCGAGAGGGACGTGCAGGACGTGGGGAGACCCGTGCCACAGACCCTTCCAGGTACCGGTCCCGTCGGGGGAGTGCGTCATCGTGCGGGCTCCTGACTGATCCAGCCGTCGTCCAGACCGGGGCCGGTGTCGTGCACGACGAACTCCCGTTCCACCTCAAGGACATGAAAAGCGGCAGTGCGCAGGTCGTCGAGGAGGGCGGACAGCCGTCGTTCGGCGGTGACGCGGCCCACGCCGTGGCACCGCTGGGTGACGAAGCGTTCCTCCTGGGCGTCCTCACGGACCCGGCGGGCGTTCCATGAGATGTGCGCGCCGTGGGGGATGGCGAGATCCTCCAGCGCCGTGCGGTCCTGCCCGGCCCTCAGCAGCAGTTTGACGTGGTGCTCGAAGTGAAGGGACGGGGCCTCGGCGGCAGCCGAGGTGTCGTGCTGCGGCACGCCGGCAGCCCAGGTCACCGCCTCCGTCTTGATCCGGTCCACCCGGAAGCCGTCGGCCGCCAGATCGGCGGCCACGCCGGCCGCCCTGCGTATCTGCGCCGGAGCCGATCCCTCGCCCCGGAACTCAGCATGGGCTGGGAAGGTGTGTGCCCACGGGCCAGCACGATATGGACGAACCCCAGCCCGCGCGCCGCGCCCCAGGCGGCCAGCCGGTCCGTGGTGCCGATCGGGCACACCACGGTGAGGTGACTCTCCAGAACGCCGTGGACATCGGGAACCGTGGGTGCGACTCCGAGATCGTGCTGATCACGCATGCTCACACAATGGCAGGTCAGCGAGCCGGCGACCAAGGAATATCGCCGGACTGCCCACGGCTCGGGGCGCCTTCGCGGACGCGGTGCCGACCGGCGGGGGGCGGGCGGCCCCCGCCGGTCGGCGGGGTCGGCCGGGTCAGACGGTGGCGCAGGTGGACCCGCTGAGGGTGAATGTGGCCGGGGCGGTGTTGGTGCTGCCCTTGGCGCCGATGAAGCCGACGACGACCGAGCCGCCGGCGGTGATGGCGGAGGTGTAGGAGGCGGGGGCGACGCTCACCGTGCCGCCGGTCTGGGTGGGGGTCCCGCCCCACATGTTGGAGACGGTCTGGCCGTCGGCGAAGGTGAAGCCCAGGGTCCAGCCGCTGATGGTGGTGGTGCCGGTGTTGTGGATGGTGATCTCGCCCTGGAAACCGCCCGGCCACTCGTTGACGACGCGGTAGCCGACGGAGCAGCTCAGGCCGGGCGTGGTGTCCTTGCCGGTGGTGACGCTCACCGTCGCCGAGCGGGACGAGCGGTTCCCGGCCGCGTCGCGGGCGTAGACGGCGAAGCTGTACGCGGTGCCGGCGGTGAGGCCGGTCACGGTGGCGGTGTTGGTGACGGAGGCGGCGACCGTGGTCTCGGTGCTGCCGCTGACGCGGACGATGTCGTAGGCGGTGACGCCGACGTTGTCGGTGGCGGCGGTCCAGGTCAGGGTGACGGAGGTGGCCGCCACGGCGGAGGCGGTCGGGGTGCCGGGGGTGGTCGGGGCCTGGGTGTCACCCGAAGCGCCGCCGTAGACGGTGGCCTCCCGGGAGGTCTGGGCGATGCCGTTGACGCCGTTGAAGATGCGCTGGCCCCAGGAACTGAGCTGGTCGGGGTCGAAGTTGATCGCCAGGTCGAGGATCGGGTCGGTGTTGCCGCTCCAGGACCAGGCCAGATAGCCGAGCCCCAGCTGTACGGCGGTGGCCATCATGGTGTCCTCGTCGGGGTCGCCCCACTGGTCGGCGGGCCCTCCGAACTCGCCGATGAGGATGGGCAGTCCGGCGTCGACGAAGGCGTTGAGGTAGTCGGTGATCTCCTGGGCGGTGTCGAAGACGCTGTACATGTGGATCGAGAAGATCAGGTTGCCGGTGGTGTCGGCGTCGTAGACGGCCTGGGCGTTGGCGCGCATGACGCCTTGCCAGTCCTGGCCCCAGTTGGGCGCGTCCACCATGATGGTGTGCTCGAACCCGGCGGTGCGCAGCTTCTTGACGGCGGCGATCGTGGGCGCGGTCCAGCCGGCGGGGTCGGTGTTGCCCCAGGGTTCGTTGCCGATGTTGATGATGACGTAGTTCTCCTGGCCGGCCAGTACGTCCTTGAGGCTGATCCAGTAGTCGGCCGCCTCGTCGAGCGTGCCGGCCGCCGAGTCCTCGCCGTAGCCGGTGGTGTCGTGCACCTCCAGTACGCAGATCAGCCGGTTGGCCTTGCACTGGGAGATGACGCCGGTCACCTCCGCGGCGCTGTTCCTGGTCCAGCGGTGGCCGTCGGCGAGGACGACGCGGACGCTGTTGGCGCCCAGTGCCTTGATGTCGGCCAGCGACTGGGTCTGGCCCGGGTACCAGGTATAGGCGTGGTTGACGCCGCGCATGACGAAGTCGTTGCCGTTGCCTTCGAGCAGGCGGCCGTCGCTGATGTGGAGGCCTGCGGCGAGGGTGTCGGCCGGCCGGGCCTGCGCCCGGGTCCGGGCCTGGGCAGTGGTCGGGCAGAGGGCCCCGAGAACGACCAGCCCGACCAGGGCCGCCAGTGCGGTCAGCAGCGTGGTGACGGGGCTCTTTCGTGTCGTGCTTCTTGTTGTTCTCACTGCGACTCCAGGGAGTGAGTGCCAAGAAACCTGAGGTGTCGGAAGAAGCTTGGGAGCGCTCCCATCAAGTCACCATGTCAAGGACGCGTCAAGGCATCGCGCAGGCTCCGTCGGCCGCGGGTGACCCGCCCGAGGGGGCCGGGTCCGCGGGGCGGGACCCGCGCGGAGCCCTGCGGGAGGCGCGTGCCCGGTCGGTCCGCGCCGGGGCAGCCCCCGAGCGCCCCCGTCCGCGCCGGGTGGGAGCGGGCCGTTGACCTGGTGCGGGCCGCTTTCGGACTGCTACCAATGAAGCGGGTGCACGGGCCGTCGTACCGGACCGGGCGCCGCGGCGCCGTCGCGCGTACGACGCCGTGCGGCAGAGGCATACGGGGGGCTGTTTCGTGCTGTTCTACCACCTGGCCGGACCGGGCGCGGTCGCGCCCACGTACACCACCAACCAGCAGTTCGAGGCACATGCCTGGCTGGCCGACCCGGCGGCGGGGGTGGGTTACACCTTCCTCACGGCGCTCGGCGCGCCGAACATCGCGGTGACGCCCAACCCGACGCTGCGGGTCTCGGCGAACGGGCTCTTCGCGATCGAGGACGCCGACCTGACCCGGCGTCAGCCCAAGCACTTCTTCGCGGCCCCGGCGGCGCTGGCGCAGTGGAACCGGACGCTGGCCCGGCAGGGCTCCGTGGTCCAGTTCTTCCCCGACCCGCCCGGTACGGTGACCTTCACCCTGCCCGGCGCCGGGGCACCCACCACGCTGACCCGGGTGCGGCCGGCGAACCTGTCCGCCCCCGTCCGGGCGATCGGCAACGACATGACCACCACCGAGAACTGCGACGGCACCGTCCGGGAGGTGATCGGGTCGGTGCAGCAGCCGACACCGCGGCTGCCGGCCCCGGTCTTCCTCGGTACGAATCTGATCCAGCACCAGTACTTCGACTACCACATCGCCAACCACCTCTCGCACGGTGCGCCGATCGCCGACCTGCCGCTCCCGCCGCTCGCCGGGCTGGCCGCCCAGCAGGACGCCATCGCGCAGAACTGGGGGCAGGATCTCGCGGCGGTCGCGGCCGGGGGTGTGCCGCCGCACACGCCGACCATCGCCGCCGACATCCAGGCCCTGGGGGTCAACCGGTTCGCCCGCCCCACCGCCGTCGGGCAGGGCCTCTACTCCGGCTCGCTGGGCTCCCTGCATGCGCTGGCACCGGCCGGACGGCAGATCCAGGACCACACCAACGGCCGGGTCGTCGCGGACGCCGTCAACATCAACCGGGTGCTGTGGGGCTTCCACTGGGCCGGCGTGATCGCGATCGACGGCACCGACTACCTGACGCTGGAGAACTACGCGCGCAACGGGGAGAACGCGGGGGGCAACGGCAGGGAGCTGTTCTACTTCCAGATGTACGGCACGGGCGCCGGGCAGAGCTGGCACGAAACCTGGGAGACCCCGAACGGGCTGAGCAAGGCGTTCGCCAACGGCATCACGGTGCTGGTCGAACCGGACGGCCTCGCCGGGCTGCGCTACTTCGTGGCGGGCAGCAAGAACAACCACGTCAACATCGGCGGGGCGGTCGACGACCTGGGACTGCAGCAGGCTCTGTGCGAGGGACTGAACTACGCCAACGTCCACCTGTACGCGGCTTCGGCGCTCGACGAGTTCGCCGACCGGGCCCGCCGGGCGGCCTGGCTCAACGCGATCATCGCCCTGCAGGCCGCGCCGCCGGCCTGGGTGACCCCCACGACGCTCTCGTTCGCGCAGCATGTGCGTGCCGCGCTGAACAACGTCCGGGTGCCCCCGATGTGACAGCGGCCCCCCCCGTGACACCGTCGGGGCCTCGCGCTCCGGCGCGCGCGAGCCCCCGCCGTCCCTACGGTGCCGTCAGGACAGAGCGGCCTGGGAGTACATCTGCCGGATCTCTCCGGCGTATCTCCTGAGCACCTCGGCCCGCCGCACCTTCGACGTCGGCGTCAGCAGCCCCGCCTCCCGGGTGAAGGGCGCGGGCAGGATGCGGAAGGCCCCGATCGACTCGGCGCGCGACACCTGGGCGTTGACGGCGTTGATCGCCTGCCGCACCTCGCGTTCCACATCCGCGGACTGCGCCTCCAGCTCCGGCGACCTGGGGGCGTCCCCGCGCAGCTTTCTCCAGTGCCTCAGCGCCTCGTGGTCGAGGGTGACCAGCAGTGACACGAAGGGCATGCCGTCGCCGACCGCCACGCAGTGGGCGACGAAGGGATGGGAGCGGACCTGCTCCTCCAGGACGTGTGGAGAAACCTTCTTGCCCCCGATGGTGACGATGCTGTCGTTCTTGCGGCCGGTGATGGTCAGATAGCCCTCGTCGTCGACGAAGCCCAGATCACCCGTGGCCAGCCAGCCGTCCCGCAGCACCTGCCGGGTCGGAGGCTTGTCGAGGAGGTACTGACTGAAGATCTGGTCGCCCGCGAGCAGCACCTCGCCGTCGTCGGCGATGTACACATGCGCGCCGGGCACGGGACGGCCGACGGTGCCGAACTTCGGGCGGCCGGGCGGATTGCAGACGACGCCGGAGCAGGACTCCGTCAGCCCGTATCCCTCGTGGACGGTGATACCGGCACCGAGGAAGAACAGGCCGAGCTCGCGGGTGAGGGCCGATCCACCGGAGATGGCGTTCCGCAACCGGTCGCCGAACGCCTGGCGGATCCGGCGGTACACACTCTTGTCGTACGTGAGGTGCTGCAGCCGCAGGGCGGTGCCGGGTCCGGGGCCCCGCCGTAGCTGCTGGCGTTCGCGGGCTTCGGCGTAGGTCACCGCGACCTCCACGGCCCGTTCGAACCCCGCGCTCTGTCCGGCGGTCTCGGCCTGCCGTCGCGCGGTGTCGAGGACGTGCTCGAAGAGGGCCGGCCCCGCGAGCAGGAACGTCGGCCGGAAGGTGGCCAGATCGGACATCAGGCCGGCCGCGGACTCGCCGGCGTGGTGAGCCAGCCGCACCGACCCCCGCAGGGCGCACACCTGGGCCGTACGGCCGGAGACATGCGAAAGCGGCTGGAGGAGCAGGGTGGAAGCCGCCCCGCCGCGGATGCCGTGGACGATCGGCTCGGCGTGCTGCAGCATGCTGTCGGCCTGGGCGGCCAGTTGGCCGTGGGTGAGCACGCAGCCCTTGGGGCGGCCGTTGGTGCCCGAGGTGTACACCACGCTGGCCGGGGTGTCCGCGGTGACCGCCTGCCGGTAGCGCTGCACCACCGGGTCGGCGATGTCCCGGCCGGCGTCCATCAGCGTGCGCACACCGGTGTTGTGCACTTCCCAGATCCTGATCAGCCCCGGCAGCCGGCGCAGGATCGGGCCCAGTGTCATGAGGTGGGTGTCGTGGTCGACGACACATCCCATCGCCCCGGTCTCCGACAGGGTGGTGGCCACCTGCTCGGAGGACGCGGTCGGATGGAGGGGCACGGATCTGACCCCGAGGGTCCACAACGCGTAGTCCACCAGCGTCCACTCGTAGGAGTTGGACGCCAGGATGCCGACGCTGTCCCCGAAACGTACCCCCTGGGCGATGAAGCCCTTGGCGATCTGCAGCACGTCGTCGCGAAAGCGGGCCGCGGTCACGTCCTGCCAGACGCCGTCGACCTTGCGCGAGAGCTGTACGAAGTCCGGCTTCGCCGTCGCGTTGTCGAACACGGTCTCGGCCAGGCCCGCACCGCCGGTTGTCGTACCGGTCGAGGGTAGATAGAGATCCCACACAGCCGTCTTCCGTTTCTGTCGACACTCCCGGCCGTGCCGACGCACACAGGCGGACCGCGTGGTGCCCGACCCTGGGCCGGCTCGGGGTGACCCAGGTCATGAAGGAGTTCCGTTGCCGGCTCACACCCGCGCTTCCCTCGCGTTGACGGCCGGTTGTCCGCGCCCCTGATGTTAGATCATCTGTTCGGCTCCATCGCCATTTTTGTGCCTCAACTCTGTTTAATTCTCGGGCGATTAGGGGTATGGGCCTGACTTGGTCCGCGCAGGGCGGAACGGGTGATTTCGCGGGCTTTCCCGGCTACGTCCGTTTCGGTGGAGGTCTGCCGCCCGGGCCGGCCCGGGCGTGTCGTGAGTGGCCGGTCCAGGTAAGTGCGGTGGTGTGGCCGACAGTTCGGTGTGCGGGTCCCCGTCATGTAGTGCCCCGCACCTGCGATGAGGGGGACCGGTCGCGAACGTGGACCGTGGCGCTGACGGCTGTGATGTGCGCGCTCGCCTGGCTCTTCCCCGCGTCGGCGTCGGCGCCGGATTCCTGCTCGGCGCCCTCCGGCGTCAGCTCCCCGGCCGTCGCGGCCCGGCCAAGGCCCTGCCGATCGCGGCCGCGTACGCCCTGCCCCTGGGGCCGCACCCTGGGCAACCGGGCGGCAGGCGAACCGCGGAGCGATCCGGCCCTGTACGCCGCGATGATGCTTCTCCCCCCACCCTCGCCGGCAGGGCGCTGGGCCTCGACGCCTTCCGCGTGAACGACGCCACTGGCGAAGCTGGTCGGGCCTGCTCCTGTCCATGTACCAGATGTGCTGCTTCTCCCTCCGGGCCGCCGATCTGTTCGCCCGGGTCATTGCGCTGATCACGATCTGGCGGTTCGTCGTGGAGGTCGGTGGGCCTCCGCCCACCGACCTCGGCGGCGGCCCGTGACAGGTCCGGGCCGGCCCGGGCGGACGGGGGCACTGCGCCCCCGGCGGCCGGCGCTTTCGGGTGCGAGGTGCAACCGCCCGCTGCGGCCAACGGCGCACCATGGACGCCGGGAAGCGGGTTCGAGGTCAGGGCAGGGTGAGGATGCGGGGGCCGTCCTGGGTTATGGCGATGGTGTGTTCGATGTGGGCGGCGCGGCTGCCGTCGATCGTGCGCAGGGTCCATCCGTCGGGGTCGGTGCGGTAGTCGTTGCGCCCTCCGGCCATGAGCATGGGTTCGATGGCGAGGGTGAGGCCGTGGCGCAGGGGGAAACCGCGGCCGGGTCGTCCGTGGTTGGGGACGTGGGGGTCTTCGTGCATCCGGCGTCCGATGCCGTGGCCGCCGAAGTCGGCCGGCATGCCGCAGGCGGCCTCGCGGGCGATGGCGCTGATGGCGTGGGCGATGTCTCCGATGCGGTGGCCGACGGTGGCGGCGGCGATTCCGGCGTCCAGTGCCTGCTGGGTGGCGGCGATGAGTTCCAGGTCGGCTGGGTGGGGGGTGCCGACGGTGAAGCTGATCGCGGCGTCGCCGGTCCAGCCGTCCAGTTCGGCTCCGCAGTCGAGGCTGACCAGGTCGCCGTCGTGCAGGCGGTAGTCGTCGGGGATGCCGTGCACGACGGCGTCGTTGACGGAGGCGCAGATCACCGCCGGGAAGGGGGTGGGGGCGAAGGAGGGCTGGTAGCCCAGGAACGGAGAGCGCGCCCCAGCCTTGGCCAGGACGGTGCGGGCTGCTTCGTCGAGCTCGCGCAGACGGATCCCCACGGCTGCCGATCGGCGGGCGGCTGCGAGGGCCTGGGCCACGACGCGTCCGGCTTCACGCATCATCTCCAGCGCCGTGTCGCTCTTGATCTCCACCATGTGTCGTGACTCCCCGCGGTGCGATGCTACCCAATACTTATACCGGTATTAGTATCACGGGCATGGTGAGAGTTCCTTTGAGCCCGCAAGAGCGGCAACGTGGCGAGCGGTTCGGGGCCCTGCTCCGCGAGGCCCGCGGTGACCGCAGCATGGTGGACGTGGCAGCGGCGGCCGGGGTGTCCGCCGAGACACTCCGCAAGATCGAGACCGGCCGGGCCCCGACCCCGGCCTTCTTCACCGTGGCGGCCCTGGCCCACGCCCTGGACCTGTCGCTGGACGACCTGGCCACAGCCTGCGCGGAGGATGCCGACGGCGGCGGCCGGGCCATCTCGGCGTGAGCGTCGGGAGACCTGCGGTCCGACCGGCAGGCGGATGTTCCTGGTGTGGCGCGGGGGTGCCGACCTTCGCCGCATGACAGCGGATCGACGTTGTCTTCGCGGTTGCGCCGCGCCGCTGTGGAACACCTCACCCTGGTGGCACGCGGCTCCACCTACAGCCTGGCCCCGGCCACACCCGGCTGGACGCCGGGGTGCCGGTGCCAGCCGCGTACTGCCGAACAGCTTGTCGAGACAGCCCTCCAAGTCGCCGAGCGCCAGCACACCAGTGCCCGCCCCAGCAGGCCGAGGGGACGCGCACCAGGTCCTCGACCTGTCGCGAACCCTGCGGTTGCGCGGCCAGGTCTCCGGCCGCTCGACGCCGATCGGGCGACGAACGGCCGGAGACTGATGGGACCCATCACCACTGCGTCGCGATCGACGAGAGCGGCCGCTGTGGTGAGAGCGCGGTCAGGCGGCGAAGGAGGCGAGCAGTTCGTTGTACTGCTTGGCGGCGGTGGTCAGGCCCTGGTCGGAGAGGCCGAAGGCGGTGCCGTACACCTTGACCATCGGCTGGATGTCGAACTGGCACAGCCGCAGGGTCGCGTGCCAGTTGCTGAGGAGGGTCTCCAGGGTGGTTTTGTTCGCGCCTTCGGGGGTGTAGTGCTCGGCGGGGACGCCGGCGGTGACCGCGACGATCGCCTTCTTGCCGGCCAGCTGCGAGGCAGAGCCGTCCATGGTGAAGGCCCAGCCAAGGGTGAACACCTTGTCCTGCCACTGCTTGAACAGAGGCGTGGTGTTGTACCAGAACACCGGGTGCTGGAAGACGATCACGTCGTGCTCGGCCAGCAGCGCCTGCTCGGCGTGGACGTCGATCTGGAAGTCGGGGTAGGTGGCGTAGAGGTCGTGCACGGTGACATGGGCCAGATCGCGGGCAGCGTCCACGAGCGCCGCGTTGGCCTTCGACTGGGACAGGTCGGGGTGGCCTACGACAAGGAGAACCTTGGACATGATGAGGAACCTTTTCAGTGATCGGTGAAATGCGTGACTGGACGCGGGTCGGTCGGGTGCGACGGGTCAGCAACTTCGCCGGGGCGTCAGTCCTTCGCGAAGTCCAGGAGCGCGGACTGAGGCGGGCGCCCCGGCGTAAGCGGTCAGCGGTCGATGCTGGCCATGTTGGCTTCGTCGTGACGTTCGCCCGCGGCGGGCGTGAGGTTGTTCAGGCGGTCGAGCTGAGCGGGAGTGAGTTCGATGGCGTCGGCGGCGGTGTTTTCTTCGACGCGTGAGACCCGCCGGGTTCCGGGGATGGGGGCGATGTCGTCGCCGCGGGTGAGAATCCACGCCAGCGCTGTCTGTGCCGGGGTGGCGCCGATCTCGGCGCCGATCGCCTGTACTTCGTCGACGATGCGCAGGTTGCGCTGGAAGTTCTCGCCGGTGAACCGCGGATTGGTCTTGCGCCAGTCGTCGTCGGTGAAGTCCTCGACGGTGCGGATCTGCCCGGTCAGCAGGCCGTGGCCGAGCGGCGAGTAGGGAACGAACCCGATGCCGAGCTCGCGCAGCAGCGGGAGGATCTCGGCCTCGACGTCGCGGGTCCACAGGGAGTATTCGGTCTGCAGCGCGGCCACCGGATGCACGGCGTGCGCCCGGCGGATCGTCTCGGGGGCGGCCTCCGAGAGTCCGATGTGGCGCACCTTGCCTTCGGCGACCAGTTCGGCCAGCGTGCCGATGGTCTCCTCGATGGGCGTGTTCGGGTCGACGCGGTGCTGGTAGTAGAGGTCGATGTGGTCGGTGCCGAGCCGCTTGAGCGAGCCTTCGACCGCGGCCTTCACGTTGCCGGCGCTGCTGTCGATGACGCCGGGGCCGCCGTCGGCGTGGGAGACGAGACCGAACTTGGTCGCCACGACGACGTCCTCGCGTCGGCGCTTGATGGCCTTGCCGACGATTTCCTCGCTGTGGAAGGGGCCGTAGATCTCGGCGGTGTCGATGTGGGTGACCCCGAGGTCCAGCGCCCGGTGGATGGTGCGGATCGCCTCGGCGTCATCGAGCCCCCCGCCCGTGGTGTACGTGCCGGCCATGGTCATGGCTCCCAGGCCGATGCGGGAGACATCGAGCCCGCCCAGTGTTACGTGCTTCATCAGGTACTCCTTGTTGTAGTGGCCGTCAGGCCTGGAGTTCGTCCCGGCAGCCGGGCGCGCAGTGGCCGTATGCCGGGGGATTTCGAGCCGGCCGCTGTCAGCCGAGGGCCGGCGTTGTGGTTGCCAGGGACAAGCGGCGGAAATCGGTGGCCTGAATTGGCTGTGCCGCGTCAGTGCTGCTGGGCAGCCGGCTCCAGAACGAGGACCGGGATCTCACGGTCTGTCCTTTTCTGGTACTCCGCGTAGTCGGGGAACGCCTCGACGGCTCGGGCCCACCACATGGCCTTCTCGTCCCCGGTCACCTCGCGTGCCAGCATGTCCTGGCGCACCGGGCCGTCCTGCAGCTCCACCCGGGGGTCGGCCACCGCGTTGTGGTACCAGACAGGATGCGTGGGGGCACCCGCCATGGAGGCGACCACGGCGTAGGAGCCGTCGTGTTCCACCCGCATGACCGGGGTCTTGCGGATCTTGCCGCTCTTCGCGCCCAGGGTGGCCAGGATGACGACGGGCAGGTCCCGTAGCCTCTCGTCCTCTTGCCGTGCGACCAGAACACTCAGCGTCGTTCCTGCCGTACCGCCGGAGCTTTCGTACAGCTCCACCTGGTCACGTACAAACTGCGCCTTGCTCGGCTCGTACTCACCTTTGAGTGGCATGTTGCCTCTCCATGCTTTCGAAGATTGCGCCCGGCAACGGTCCTCCGCCTCTGCCTCGGGCGCGGGATGTGCTGCTCAGGCGTGGGCGTCGTCGTAGGCCAGGGCGCCGCCCAGCTCGCGGGAGGCCTCGGCCTGGGCGAGGAGTTCCTTCGCCTTGGCCTCGGCGGCCTCGATGGCGTCCGCACCGGCGACGAAGCGCAGCAGCGGCTTGTCCTGGCCGGCGATGGTGAGCAGGGCGCGGGCGAGCTTGGCGGGGTCGCCGGGCTGCCGGCCGTTCATGCTCTTCATGCCCTCGATCCTCGGGGCGGTGCGCGGGGCGTAGTCGTCGATGGACAGCTCGGGCCAGGTGGTGGAGCCCTCCACGAGGAGTTCGGTGCGGAAGTAGCCGGGCTCCACGACGGTGGTGTGGATGTTGTAGGGCTCGACGTCGTAGCGCAGGGACTCCATCCAGCCCTCTTCTGCGAACTTGGAGGCGGCGTAGGCGGAGGTGAACTCCATGCCGACCAGTCCGGCGGTCGAGGTGATGGTGATGATGTGACCGGCGCGCTGTGCTCGCATGATCGGCAGGGCGGCGCGGGTGACGTTCATCGGGCCGAAGAGGTTGGTCTCGAACTGCTGACGCATCTGCGCGGGCGAGATCTCCTCGAAGTAGCCGGTGAAGAGGTTCCCGGCGTTGTTGACCAGGACGTCGATGCGGCCGAAGCGGTCGACGGCGGCCCGCGCGGCGGCCTCGGCGTCTTCGACGCTGGTGACGTCCAGCTTGGTGACCAGCAGGTTGTCCCGCGGCCCGCCCAGCGTCTTCTCGACCTCTTCGGGGCGGCGGCCGGTGGCGACGACCTGGTGGCCGGCGGCGAGGGCCTCGCGGGCGATGTCGGTGCCCAGGCCGCGCCCGGCACCGGTGACGACAATGACCTTGCTCATGAGGGGTTTCCTTTCAGATGCCGTGATCCGGCACCCGGTGTGTGCGGTGGTGATGCGTGCAGCGTCGACGGGACCGGAGAGGGGCTGGAGAGGGGCTGGAGAGGGGCTGGAGAGGGGCTGGAGTCCGGGGGCACAAGCGCGCCGCCGTATTCGCGCCGTTCGGCACTGCCGTGGGCGGTGCACCACCAACAGAACCGGTTGTCACGGGAGTGTGGGAGTCCCTGATGAGGGGGTCACTGACAGGGACCCCCAACCCGGCGGGAAGCGCTCGTAGAGTGGAGCCCATGGCAGGCAGAAACGACCCTTACGGCAGCAATCGCGACCTCCGTGATGATTTCCGAGCGGAGATCCGGGAATTCCTGGGCACGCGACGGGCCAGGGTCACCCCCGAGCAGGCCGGACTGCCCCTCTACGGCGGAGAGCGCCGACGAGTCACCGGGCTGCGCCGCGAGGAGGTAGCCCTACTCGCGGGCATCTCCAGCGAGTACTACACCCGGCTGGAGCGCGGCAACGCCACCGGCGTCTCCGAAGGCGTCATCGAAGGCATCGCGCAAGCTCTGCAGCTCGACGAGGCCGAGCGAATCCACCTGCTCGATCTCCTGCGCGGCGCCGGCACGACCCGTCCACCACGCCGCCGGCCGGCCCAGCAGCGCGTGCGGCCCTCGGTGCAGCGCGTCCTCGACTCGATGGCCGGCACACCCGCGTTCGTCCTCAGCGGACGCGGGGACATCCTGGCCGCGAACCACCTCGGCCGCGCCCTGTTCTCGCCGGTCTACGCCGACCCGGTCCGGCCGCCCAACAACGCCCGGTTCGTGTTCCTCGATCCGCATGCGACCGAGTTCTTCCGCCACTGGGACCAGGTCGCAGGCGACACGGTCGCCATGCTGCGCGCCGAGGCCGGCCGCGATCTCTACGACCGGCGGCTGACGGACCTGATAGGCGAGCTGTCCACCCGCAGCGAGGAATTCCGCCACCGCTGGGCTGCCCACAACGTCCGGATGCACACCACCGGCGTGAAGCTCCTCCACCACCCGGTCGTCGGCGACCTCGACCTGCCCTTCGAGACCTTCCCCCTCGGCGACGGCCCCAGCCAGGTCCTCCTCACCTACACCGCCGAGCCCGCCTCACCCTCCCAGGACGCCCTGAACCTGCTGGCCAGCTGGGCCGCAGCCAACGACGACATCGAGCGGTCCGCGCCGGCCGACGACTCCGAGCCGGCCGACTCGGCCGAGACCTCCGATTGAACGACGAGCCACGCGTGTCGATCCGCGCAGGGTTCTCATGCGTGCGATCCAGCCGTGATGGCTAGTTCAGAGAAGGCGGGACGCGCCTACAAGACACCGGTGTCCACGTCGAAGGCGACCGCGGCGAGATGGCGGGCGACATCCCCGACGATGGACGGCCACAGCCCTACGGGGGCCTCATCACCGGGCCACCACCCTTTCTGCGCAAGGGAATTCCATGGGCATCGTGTTCAGGAAAGCTGGCTCTGCGCGACCGGTGCGTAAGCGGCCCGCACCGTGTATTGACACCCTGCGGCCTGCTCCAGTCCGTGCAGAGCAACGTTCATGAGCAGTGGGCTGATCACACAGCCAGGTCCGCGTGGAGTACGAGGTGCTGACCCATGACTGACACCGCTGCGGGCGGGATTCTCGCCAACGTCCACCGGGGCGTCGGCCGCATCCTGCTGAACCGGCCCAAGGCGCTCAACGCCCTGACGACAGGCATGGTCGTCGCCATCGACCGTGTCTCGCCAGACCCGGGACGTCCTCGTCTCTCTGCCTGGCGGGCTCACGCAGGCGTGGCGGTCCGTCCGCCGTGATCAATCCCGACACGCGACGGGTACGGGGGCTTGACCACGGCTCGGGTCGGCGTACAGCCGCGTGGCGCGCTGTGTCGCGAGCCATCTGACGTGCGGCTCGGCACCGAGACGCCGACAGCGGCGGCCTTGCGCGATCGTGGTCGCCATTGGACCGCCGACGGCATCGTTGCCCTTCCGGTGACCGTGCCGGACAGCGGGTCTGTCGCCGGCACGGTCTCAGTCGTTGTCGGGCACCATCGAGACCACGACCTTGCCGGCCTTGGTGCGGCCCTGCTCGACGTGCGCCATCGCCTCAAGCGTCTGGTCGAACGGGAAGGTGCTGTCGATGACAGGGCGGAGCTTCCCGCTGTCGTAGAGGGCGCCGAGTTTCCGCAGCTGGGAGCCGTTGGCCTCCATGAAGAAGAACTGGTAGCGCACGCCCAGTGCTTTGGCCTGCTTGCGGATCTTGCGGCTGAGCGTGTTCATTACCAGGCCCAGGAAGGATGGGGCGCCGAGTTGCTTGGCGAAGCCGGCGTCCGGCGGCCCGACGACACTGATGGCCAGGCCGCCGGGCTTCAGTACGGTCAGCGACTTCTCGAGGTTCGCTCCGCCCAGCGAGTCCAGCACCAGGTCGTAGCCGGACAGTACCTTCGAGAAGTCTTCCTTGGTGTAGTCGACGACGACGTCGGCGCCGAGGCTCCTGACCAGCTTCTCGGTGTCGGTGTTCGTGGTCGTCGCCACGGTGGCGCCGAGGTGCTTGGCGAGCTGGATGACTGTCGAGCCGAGGCCACCGGCACCGGCGTGGATGAGCACCTTCTGCCCCGGCTTCACATGGGCACGGTCGACGAGAACCTGCCAGGCGGCCAGGGCCACCAGCGGCACTGCGGCTGCCTCTTGGAGGGTGAGTGAGGCCGGCTTGGACGCGACGTCGTCCATGTCGATCGCGATGAACTCCGCGAAGCCTCCGATCCGCAGGTCGCGCGGACGGGCGTAGACCTCGTCGCCGACTTTGAGGCCGTGTACGGCGGAGCCGACCCGCGTCACGACTCCGGCCACGTCGTGGCCGAGCACGAACGGAAGCTTGTACTTCAGGAGTTGCTTGAACTCCCCGTTGCGGACCATTTTGTCCAGCGGGTTGATACTGGCGGCGCTCACTCTGACCAGGACGTCGCGGTCTCCGACCGTGGGCTCGGGTACTACTGCGGCGCGTGCGCCGTCCTTGCCGTACTTCTCGACGACGAATGCCTTCATGCCGGCCGCCTTTCTCTGGGTGTTCCGGTGGTCGATGTGCTTCTTCGCGCAGGTCGCCTGCGCGCCCGTTTCCCGCGTGCGGCCGGTTCGATGCGCTGGTCACGACGCTACCGACTGAGTATAGAAAAGTAAACTCAGGCGGGTTGGGATCACCCCCATGGATGCGAGGACCGAAGCTCTTCAGGACGCCGGCATGGACCCCCGCCTCGACCGGGACATGTCGAACTGCTCGATCGCCCGGACCCTTGAGATCCTGGGTGAGAAGTGGACGATCCTGATGCCGCGCGAGGTCTGGTACGACTCGTCCCGCTTCAGCGACTTCGAACGTGTCCGCGGCTGTCCTCGCAACCTTCTCGCGGCGCGGCTCCGGATGCTCGTGGAGGAAGGGATCCTGGCCACCGAGACCTACAAGGAACCGGGCTCGCGGAGTCGGCCCGAAGTACGTGATCGCGCCCAGGGGCATGGATCTGGTCCCGGCCGTGATGGGGCGGCTGTAGCGACACCGCAGCGGTCTCGCCGGTAACCGTGCCCCGGCATGCCCCACCGCCCGCGCACCATCGGCACTACCGGCACCCTGGGGCGCAACCCGATAGCCTCGCAACGGCGGTCCGGCGGTAGGAGTGGGTTCGTGTTGGACTTCCCTTCTCCACAGTCGTAGACCCGAGCCACGGCCCGTACCGCGCGTGCACACCCCGCCACGGGGCACCTGTCCCGGTCCGTCACCGCATGATGTCGATCAACTGCCGACGTGTCCGTACACGGGGCGAGAGCCGGTGCGAAGAGTCCGAGGGCGAGGTCGCCGTCCAGCGGATCCACACAGCATGCGGTCGCGAGGTGGGCCTGAGTGGCACCGTGTGTGAAGGGTGCGGCAAGCCCCTCACCATGAACGAAGTGATGAGTGCGCTCAGCGCGGCCTTCGCACGGGAACGCGAAGACAGTACGGCGGGGACGGCAAAGCCGCTCGACCCTGCGACCGGAGCGCCCATCGGTTCGTCGGCGCGCCGAAGCGGATCATGCCCTGAGGGCAACGGGTGGCGGAGCGGAGTACACGGCACGCGGCTGATGTCTCACCGCAGTCTGGCTCGCGACCGCGAGGTCGATGGCTCACGACAGGAGGCGGGCGCCTTTCCCCAGCCGGGCGGTGACTTCACGGGGTGTGAGGGTGGAGTGCTCCGCGGAGCACTGGACGACGACGCGGACCGGGGCGTCGCAGTCGGTGTGGCGGACGTCCAGTACAGGACTCTCGGAGCCGAGGGTGTAGGCCTCGCCCCACTGGGTCAGCGCCATCAGGACGGGCCACAGGTCCCAGCCCTTGCGGGTCAGGCGGTACTCGTTGCGGGAGCGGGTGCCGGGCTCCTGGTAGGGGACGGTCTTGAGGATGCCGGCCACGGTCAGCTTGCGGAGGCGGTCGCTGAGGACGGCCTCCGACAGGCCGATGTGGCGGTGGAAGTCGTCGAAGCGGCGGACGCCGTTGACGGCGTCACGCAGGATCAGCAGCGTCCATTTCTCCCCGATCACGTCGAGCGTGCGCTGGACGGGGCAGTTCTGCGTGCTCGCCTCAAGCCACTCCATCCCGCCATCGTAAGGGGCTGCCTTCGCCATTGACAGCCAGGTGAACAGAAGTCTAGCTTCACTTTAAAAAGTCAGCTGACAGTCAGATGGAAGGGCGCTGGACCGTGGGGCGAACGCGTACGTATCAGTGGAAAGATCCCGCGATCTCGGCGGAGGCCGCCGGGCGTATGGCCGGCATCGACTTTCTGCGCGAGGTACAGGCGGGGCGGCTGCCGAGGGCGCCGATCAGCTGCACCGTCGACTTCGCCCTGGACGAGGTGGGGCCCGGCAGAGCGGTCTTCTCGCTGACGCCGGGCGAGGAGCACTACAACCCGATCGGCAGCGTGCACGGCGGCATCTTCGCCACCCTGCTCGACTCGGCGGCGGGCTGCGCCGTCCAGTCCACCCTCCCGCAGGGCATGGCGTACACCTCGCTCGACCTGACGGTGAAGTTCCTGCGACCGATCACCGTGGACACGGGCCCGGTGCGCGCCATCGGCACGGTCGTCAGCAAGGGCCGCCAAACCGCACTCGCCCAGGCCCAGTTGGTCGACGCGAAGGATCGTCTCCTCGCCCACGCCACCAGCAGCTGCATGCTCTTCCAGGTACCCGCCCCTCGGGTGTGACTCCGCAGGCAGGGCCCTCGGTCCGTGGGGGCAGCCGGGACAACGGGGAGTACATCGATATTCCACTCGGCGGCGGCCCGCTGCCCCTTGGGGACTCGTCGATTGTGAGGCTGGTGTGTCGCAGCCATGCCTGGGCGCCCGGGGGAGACGTTTCCCTCGGGCGCGGGGTGCTCTGCTCAGGCGGCGTGGACGTCGCCGCCGTGGCCGATGTGCAGGTAGGCGAGGTCGAGGGAGGCGAGGGCGCGCAGGAGGTGCGGGTAGAGCTCGTGGGGGTCGTTCTCCACGAGGTCGTTGATCCGGAAGGGGTTGCCGGGGGAGAGCCGGATGCCGGTGCGGCCGGCGCCGATCTCGTCGGCCACGGCGGTGGCGATCTCGACAGCGAAGCGGATGCGGTTGTCGAGGGAGCCGCCGTACTGGTCGGTGCGCTGGTTGGCGGCGGGGAAGAGGAACTGGTGCACGAGGTAGCCGTTGGCGCCGTGGATCTCGACGCCGTCGGCGCCGGCCGCGATGGCGGCCGCGGCGGCGCGGCGGAAGTCGTCGACCGTGGCGGCGACCTCCTCGGTGGAGAGTTCGCGCGGTACCGGTATCTCCTGGGGCCCTGAGGTGGTGAAGGTGAGGCCGGCCGGCTTGATCGCGGAGGGGGCGACCGGCTGCCGGTGGGGGGTGTTGTCGGGGTGGGAGATGCGGCCGGCGTGCATGAGTTGGATGACGATGCGTCCGTCGGCCTCGTGTACGGCGTCGGTGATCTTGCGCCAGCCTGCGATGTGCTCGTCGGTGTAGATGCCGGGGGTCACCGGGTCGGTCGGCACGCCGTCCGGTGTGGACCGGCTCCGTGTCAGGGGGGCCATGGCCAGTCGGTGCGGCAGGGTGATCTCCCCGGCGGCGATCGGGTTCCACAGGGCGTTGTGCATGGATGATTCCTCAGGTTATGGGTGGCGGACGGCCATGGACGGGGCAGTCACCGTGTGGGCGTGGTCGGCCGGGTGGGGACCCTTCGTCGTCCTGCTTCTGAGCCCGATGATCACCCGTCTGCATGGCTTACGACCCGAGGTGGGTACCCGACCCCGGGTGGGCCGTGACTTCCTCGTCTCGGTGAGGGGCGTGTGCTCCGCCGGGCAATCTGGGCGACGTCGCGGACCGGAGCGCCGCGGCCGGCGCGGCGGACGTCCATTGCGGGATCCTCGGCGTCGAGGGTGTGCGCCTTGCCCCAGTGACTCAACGCCATCAGGGCGGGTCGCGGGTTCCAGCCCTGTGCTCGGGTCGGTCCGGCGGATCGGTCCGATGACGGACCCGCGGGAGGCCTTGACGTTTCTCGTATCCGGCCAGGCCGAGTGGCCGATCGCGGCACCAATGGCTGAGTATTTAAAAGTAAACTCAAACTCGGTTAGAATTGCTCGCATGGATGCGTGGACCGAAGTTCTTCAAGACACCGGCATGGACCACCGACTCGACCGGGACACGTCCAACTGCTCGATCGCGCGGACTCTTGAGATCGTGGGCGAGAAGTGGACGATCCTGATCCTGCGCGAGGTCTGGTACGGCTCGTCCCGGTTCGGTGACTTCGAACGCGTCCTCGGCTGTCCTCGCAACCTCCTCGCCGCGCGGCTGCGGATGCTGGTGGAGGAAGGGATCCTGGCGACAGAGACGTACAAGGAGCCCGGTTCGCGGAGTCGGCCGAAGTATGTGATCACCTCTAAGGGCATGGATCTGGTGCCGGCCGTGATGGGGCTGCTGCAGTGGGGTGACCGTTACCGCGCCGACCCCGAAGGGCCGGCGGTACTGGCGCGACACCGCGAGTGCGGCGCGCACGTCGACGTCCGGATTCGCTGCGAACGGGGCCACCCGGTGCAAGCGAAGGACATCGAGAGCGTCCCCGGCCCAGCCTTTCGTATGAGGCCGCCCGAGTGAGCTGAGGAGTCGTCCGTCAGCTTTACGTAATCCGGCCGGTCTGCCTGCTGCTGGGATATCTGCTCACGCCCCTGCTGCAAGGGCCACTCGTTGCGGCGCTGTACTCCTTGGGCCTGCTCATCGACCGCAAGAGCACGCGCGTCTACGCCGTCCTGTACCAGGCCTTTATTCGGCGCCGCAGACGGTGTCGGCCTCGGCGGACATCAGGGCGGCGAGCCCGGGTGATCGCGGCTCGGCGCGGGGAGCCGGAGGGTGAAGGCCGCTCCGGCGCCGGGGGTGCTGCGGGCCTCGGCCGTGCCGTGGTGGGCTTGTGCGAGTTGGCGGACGATGGCGAGCCCGAGGCCGGTGCCGCCGGTTCGGCGGCTGCGGGATTTCTCGGCCCGCCAGAAGCGGTCGAAGACGTTGGGGAGGTCCTCGGAGGAGATGCCCGTGCCTGTGTCGGAGACTTCGATCACTACCTCGTCTGCGGTCTGAGAGGCAGTGAGAGTGACCGTTCCCCCTGGCGGGGTGTGCCGTATTGCGTTGGACACCAGGTTCGTGACGGCCTGCCGCAGCCGTACGGGGTCCGCTTCGAGCACCGGATCCCTGACTGCGCGCACGCCCAGGCGGACGCCCGAGGCGTCCGCCGGGGCGCGGTGCGAGGACGCGACCTGGCCGAGGAGGTCACGGACATAGACAGGCTCGGGGTGTAGCCGCAGGGTCCCGGCGTCGGCCGCGGCGAGGTCCCTCAGGTCGTCGATGATGTGCTGGAGCTGACGCGCCTCCTCCAGCAGGGAGGAGGTCAGGGCGCGGTCGGGTTCGGCGATGCCGTCCTGGACGGCCTCCAGCCAGACGCGGATGGTGCTGAGCGGGGTGCGCAGTTCGTGGGCGATGTCGCTGACCATCGACTTGCGCTGTTCCTCGATGCGTTCGCGGCGTTCGGTCAGGTCGTTGAAGGCCGCGGTGAGGTGGCCGATCTCGTCGCGTGTGGTGACGGGGACGCGTATGTGGGTGCCCGCGGTGCGCTGAGCGGCGGCTGTCAGTGCCCGCAGCGGCCTGACCAAGCGGCGGCCGACCAGCACGGTGACCGCCACGGTGAGCGCGAGTACGAGGCCCGCGACCCCGGCGATACGAGCGGTGCCGGCCGGCGACACGGCGAAGGCGGTGCCTGGGCCCGCGGTCGAGGGATTGTCGACGAACAGCAGGGCCGCAGGGGCGACGTACGGGGCAAGCTGCTCTTGCCGGGCGGCGTCGACGCACGATTGCGCGGACGCTGATCCGGACAGGACGACGAAGTCCGGACCGATGAGGGCGTGGCCCTGGCCGTGGCGGGTGAGGCAGTCCGCCGCCAGTGCGCGCAACTTCTGCAGGGCATTGTGCTCGGTTGGGGTGGGCTGGTCGAGCCGGCGGATCGAGCATCCCTGGGATGCCTTCTCGACGAGCATGGCGGATCCGCTGATGGCGAGGTAGGGGTGGCCGTCGGGCCGCTCGGCGATGTGCGCGGTGAATCTGTTTACGTCCAGGCAGTACAAGCTCTTGTCCGCCTGGTGGTCCAGGACGCGGCGTTCGCCGACGGTCAGCCGGTAGGGGCCGACAGCTCGCGGGTCGATGCGGGCGGTGCTTGTGGCGGTACTCGTGCCAGTGCCCGCTGTCGCGGTGGTGGCCGGCGACGTGTCGACGTGGAGCGGGTCGATCACGGCCGACTCCCGGCGGGGTAGCGCGGCGGCCGGACCTGAACGGGCGAGAGTGGTGGAGCGGTCCTGGGTCGTCAGGGTGATCCTGCGGCCGGTGCGCTTGCCCAGGTCCCGCACGGTCTGCTCGACGCCGTTCCAGCCGCGGTGCGTGGCGGCGTATCCGACGAGGGTGTTGTAGATGTCGGTGTCGTCGGAGAGGACTTGCCCCTGTTCGTGGCGGAGGGCCGTTGCGGTGGTGCGCGAGGCGAGCCAGGCGGTGGCCGCGACCGAGCAGACGGCGATCACGACGGACGCGACCAGGAGTTTCATCAGCAGGCTGCGATGCAGCGAGACGTCAGCGCGCATCGTCTGGACCGCCCGCTTCGCCGGAGCCGTCGGTGAGTTTGTAGCCGACGCCGAACACGGTCACCAGGCGGTGGGGACGCCGCGGGTCGGGTTCGATCTTCTTGCGAAGGTTCATCACATGGACATCCACCGATCTCTCCGTGATGTAGCGGTCGAATCCATGGGTGTAGATGAGCAGCTGGGCGCGGGTGAAGACCCGGTCCGGACGCTCTGCCATCGCCGCGAGCATGGCGAACTCTCCTGGCGTGCACTCGACCGCCCGCCCGTCGGCCCGTACAGTGCGCCGCTCGGTGTCCACGACGACAGCGCCGACGCTGAGGACGCTCTCGCGCTCGTCGGCGGAGCGCCGGCTTCTGCGGAGCAGCGTACGGATCCGGGCCATCAGCTCGCGGGGGCTGTAGGGCTTGGTCATGTAGTCGTCGGCGCCCAGGTCCAGACCGAGCAGCAGATCCTCCTCGCCGGAGCGGGCGGTCAGCATCAGTACGGCGAGGTCGGCGTTCTCCGCGCGCAGGACCCGGCACACGTCCAGGCCGTCCACGACGGGCATCATCACGTCGAGGACGAGCAGGTCGGGGCAGAGCCGCCTGGTCTCGTCGATGGCCGCGCGGCCGTCGTGGACGACGACCGCGGTGTGCCCTTCGTGCTCCAGATAGCGGCGGATCGCCTCGGCCTGCTTGGGGTCGTCCTCGGCGACCAGGAGATGAGCGCACATAGCCGAACTATAAGGGGCCACCAGAGCGCCGAACAGAAATCTGATGTTGGCCTGACAACTTCCTCATACAGTTTCGTGACCGTGTCCGCCATGACGAATTCCATTCAGCATGCGGTGAGCGACCGCCGGTGGGTAGCTCGGGCCACGATCGCCGGAGCGGCCGCGTGTGCCGCCGTGGCCCTGGCCGGCTGTGGTGGCTCGGGTGGCGGGGCGACAGCAGGGCACAACGATCAGGTCGCTTCGATCGGTACCCCGTCCGCGAGCGGCGAGAGCGGTGCGGCAACGCCCGCGGGCGGGTCGCCGGACGGCTCGGACACGGGCGTACAACTCCGCCTGGACATGACCGAACAGGAGAAGGACCACATCTCCCAGGCGTACACGCACTGCCTCAAGGACCAGGGTGTGCCCTCCGGGAACAAGGGGCACGCCGAGCTGTCCTTCCCGGAAGGCGGCCCGGACAAGTACCCGAAGGCGTACAAGGCCTGCGAGTCGAAGAAGCCCATCCAGCCGCCGGAGTTGGACCAGAGCAAGAACCCGGACTACATGGACGACTTCCGGGCCGAGATCGAGTGCCTCAACCACAAGGGACTTGCCGTCACCGCGCTGTCCGACGGCAGTGGCTACAACTACGACTACGACCACATGGGCACGATCAAGCCCGACACCCCCCAGAGCGAGAAGGCCGAGACGGACTGCGAACGAGAGGCGTTCAGTGCCAAGTGAGCACACCGATCTCGCCGATCCCGCTCCGCGCGCTGTCGCACGGCGCCCGATCGCCCTCGTAGCCGTCGCCGTGGCGGTCGTCACCGCAGTCACCGCAGTCACCGTGGGCGCGGTTGGATGGCGGGCGAACAGATCGCACCCGGCTCCGCCCGCCGCAGCGGCGCGGGTGGCGACGACAGTGGTGAAGCGGACCGACCTGTCCGACGACCGGACGCTCCCGGGAAGGCTCGGCTACGGCAGGACACGTGTGATCAAGGGCAGTGGGGACGGACTGGTCACCTGGCTGCCCGCCGGCGGCGCCGTCGTCTCCCGCGGACACCAGATCTACCGGGTCGACGACCGGCCGGTGCCCCTCTTCTACGGGGACACGCCGCTCTTCCGAACCCTGAAGGACATCGGCACGGTCGGCCGTGACGTCAAAGTCGTCGCGGGCAACCTCCGGGCGCTCGGATACGACATCGGGTCGCAGCCCGCCGTAGGTACCTACGTCGCACAGCGGACGCCGGAGCGCCCGGACGGCGGGGTGGACAGCAGCCTGCCGACCTCCTCGTCCTCGTCCTCGTCCTCGTCCGAGCCGTCGCTGTCCGATCCGACGGAGGAACCGACGGCGCCCCCGTCGGGGCCCGCCCCGGTCCGGGTCGAGCAGGGCGACGGCGTACTGACGTACTCCCTCGTCGCCGCTGTCAAGCGATGGCAGACCCATGCCGGGCTGCCCGGCACCGGGACGCTCGTCCCCGGCGCCGTGGTGGTGGTGTCCGGTGAGGTACGGATCGGCTCTGTCACGGCCGAGCCCGGGGATCCGGTCACGGAGCCGCTGCTGTCGGTCACCTCCACGGTCAAGCAGGTCACCGTCCCGGTCGACAGCTCCGACATCGGCTCGATCCGCCCGCGCGACAAGGTGACGGTGACGCTGCCCGACAACTCGACGGCGCACGGCACCGTGAAATCCATCGGCACCGTCGTTCAGAGCGACAGCTCGGGCGACGGCAGTTCGGGCGACGGCGGCGGAACGTCGCAGCAGACGGTGACGGTCACGCTCGACGACGCGTCATCCGTGCTGGGCCTCCAGTCCGCGCCCGTCCAGGTCTCGTTCACCTCCGAGACCCGCAAGGGCGTCCTCGTCGTGCCCGTGGACGCGCTGATCGCGCTCAGCGAGGGCGGCTACGCGGTGCAGCTTCCGGACGGACACCTGGCGGCGGTGAAGATCGGGATGTTCGCCAAAGGGCTGGTGGAGGTCAGCGGCTCCGGTGTCGGCGCGGGCCTGAAGGTGGTGACCGCGTCATGACCACTCAGGTCGCCGCGCACGCCGCGCCCTTCGTGCTCGGCGTGCGGGACGCCGTGATGGAGTACCCGGGAGGCGTCAGGGCCCTGGACGGGGTGTCGCTGGCCATCGTGCGGGGCGAGCTGCTGGCCATCGTGGGCCCGTCCGGGTCCGGCAAGTCCACCCTGCTCAACATCATGGGCACCCTGGACCGCCCGACCGCCGGCACCGTCGAGATCGACGGCCGGGACGTGACGTCGCTCTCCGACCGTGCGCTGTCCGTACTGCGCGGACGCCGACTGGGCTTTGTCTTCCAGCAGTTCCACCTCACCGACGGCCTGAGCGCCTGGGAGAACGTGGCCACCGGGCTGCTGTACGCCGGAGTGCCACGCCGGCAGCGCCGTCCGCTGGCATCCGCCGCGCTGGCCCGGGTGGGGCTCGCCCACCGCGTCACCCATCTGCCCCACCAGCTCTCCGGCGGTGAGAAGCAGCGCGTCGCCATCGCCCGCGCCCTGGTCAACCGGCCCGCCCTGGTGCTCGCCGACGAACCGACCGGCGCCCTGGACACCGCGAACGGCACAGCCGTCCTGGACCTGCTCACCGCACTGAACAAGGAGGGAACCACGATCGTGATCATCACGCACGACCGGGACCTCGCCGTCCGGCTGCCGCGCCAGGTGACGATCCGGGACGGCCGCGTCCTGTCCGACACCGCCGCCGGCGCCGCACTGATCGGTGCCCCCGGCGGAAGCGGGCAGCCGACATGACCAATGTCTCCGGTGTCTCCGCGCCTGTCACGACGAGCGCCTCCGAATCCACTCCTGCCCGGGTGCGGCTGGCCCCGCTCGACGTGCTGGGTCTGGGCCTGCTCGGCATCCGTACGAGAAAGCTGCGGGCTGCCCTGTCGGCGCTCGGCATCTCGATCGGGATCGCCACCCTGATCGTCGTGACCGGCATTCCCGCATCGAGTCAGAAGGCTCTGATGAACCAACTGTCGGCGCTGGGTACCAACATGCTCCAGGTCACGCCGCCCCCGAACCAGAAACCGCCCGTCCTGCTGCCCGAGAACGCCGCAGCCATGGTCGCCCGCATCGGGCCGGTCACCACGGCGAGCGCCGTCGCCAACACCCACGCCGCCGTCCACCGCTCCGACCTCGTGGACCCGGGCGACTACTCGGGCCTGTCCGTCCTTGCCGCCCGGTCGAACCTGCTGCCGGCGATCAACGGCAGTGTCCAGTCCGGCCGGTTTCTCAGTGCGTCGACCGAACGCTTCCCCACGGCGGTGCTGGGTTCGGTGGCGGCGAGCAGACTCGGCGTCCCCCGGCTGACCCCGGACGAACAGGTCCCGCAGATCTACGTCGGCAGTCGCTGGTTCAGCGTGATCGGCATCCTTACCAAGACGCCGCTCTCCCCGGACATCGACCGTTCGGTGCTGGTCGGGTGGGATGCCGCCCGCAGTCAGCTCAACTTCGACGGCCACCCCACGGTCATCTACGTCAAGGCGCACGAGGACGCCATCGAGTCCGTACGGGACGTGCTGCCGGCCACGCTGTACCCGCGACTGCCCGGCATGGTCCAGGTCAGCCGCCCCACCGACGCCCTGGCCGCCAAGCGGGACATGCAGAACACGTTCTCTTCACTCTTCCTCGGCCTGGCGGGGGTCGCCCTGTTCGTCGGCGGCGTCGGGGTGGCCAACACCATGGTCGTCTCCGTGCTCGAACGGCGCCGCGAAATCGGTCTGCGGCGGGCGCTGGGCGCCAGCCGCGGCCAGATCCGCGGCCAGTTCCTCACCGAGTCCGTTCTGCTCTCCGCCTTGGGCGGTCTGGCCGGCACCGTCATCGGGATCCTCGCCACCATCGGCTACGCCGCCTCGCAGGGATGGCCCGCCGTCGTGCCGCCGCTCGCCGTGGGCGGCGGCTTCGGCGGCGCCATCGGCATCGGGGTGCTGGCCGGCGTCTATCCCTCCGTCCGCGCGGCCCGGCTGATGCCGACCGAGGCCCTCGCAACGGCGTGACGTCCCCTTTCCCAGCAGGTGAACGGGTGTGCTCCCCACACCCGTTCACCTGCTGGGGACGGGCCCCTCGGCATGGAATTACTCAGTGGTCGACGCCGGAGCGAAGGCAAAGTAGCCCTGGTCACCGGCGGCAGCCGTGGCATCGGCGCGGCGGTGGCGCTGCGGCACGCGCGGGAAGGTGCCGATGTGGTGCTGACCTATGAGCGAGATCGCGGTCACGTCGTAGGTCGCGTACACGATCCGCCGGGCGTAGTCCGTGTCCGGCGGTTCCAGTACGGCGCCCGACACCGGCCGGCCGTTGATCGTGGCGTCGTACACCCCCAGTGCGGTCACATACAGCCGTGCGCTGTGCACCGGCTCGCAGACCGTGAACTCCTCGATCTGATCACTTTAAGAGCCCCTCGGCGCCCTGGCAACACAGACGCTGCGACGAACACCCTCGCGGCCTGGTAAACAATAATCCTGAAGGATTTGGAGAGTTAGAATGTCTACATATTTTCCCCCTTTGTCGAAAAGGGTATTCATCCTACTGTTCGTCACTATCTTATTTCTCGCCGGATGCACGCAATCTTTATACCACGCCATTATCTGCCGCAATCCCATAAGCCGCTCCATCAATAGTCGCGGTCCACGACTGGTCGCCACTCGCAACATTTGGACCTGACGGGCTCTTTCTCTTGATTATATGTCCTACCCAGCAGTAGTCAACGGTGTGGTCTACGTTGCCGCTTCTCGCGAGGGCGATCTGTATGCCTTGGATGCGGCGAGCGGGCATCGGAAATGGGTAACTCCTGCCGGCCACAGTGTCCCGGTGATAGCCAATGGCAGAGCCTATAATTTTGATTATGATTCGGACAGGGATAAGAGTAAGCTGTATGCCATCTCTCTATAGGCTGCAGAACTCGGCAAGATAGCGATATGCAGGCGGATGCCGTCCACGAGGAGCGACGGCGTCTGCGCCGACGCCGCAAAGCCCGGCCCCGCGCTGTCGAACTGGGGCGCTCACGCGGCGGGTTGACCAGCAAGGTGCGCCTGTCGGCGGACCGCCGCTGCCGCCCACTGTCCTTCGTGCGGCAGGACCCCGCCTGCTGAGGTCCGGTACCGGATGAGCGGTGGGAGATGCCCGGCAGGCAGCCATGAACCAGGCCACGCCCTAGGAACGGGACCGGATGCGCGATCGGCATGCCTACTGGCTTTCCAGTCATCCGTCGGGACTCTGACCGGCTCGGATCACCACCACGCTCAGAATGGTCTCCACAGCGAGTACCGGGGTGACGGGCTCCACGGGTTCCATCCCCGGGAGCGCCGCCGTGGCTGACCGCCTCCCGTCCGGGGTACTCGACACCTGCACCTGCACTCAGCTGCACACCGTGTCGGCCCGACGCGCAGCGCATACGACGGTCATCTCGAGGCTCGCGAGGAAACCGGCCTGGTACAGGGAGGTGTCCACGTCGTCACGCGTTGCGAGGACATGCAGCTTGAGGCCTTGGGGCCGGTCCGTCTCGGTGCCGTCCCACCGGGCGTAGTCCTCGTCGTAGGCGAGGAGCAGGGACGGGTGGGTGAGGGCGCGCAGGGAGACGAACCGGTCGGCCTCGTCAGTGCCCACGCCGGGGTCGACGGTCTGCGAGGGGAGCGGCGTGAAGCCGAGCCGCTTCTTGAACTGGTACAGACCCGGGGCGGTGACGTGTCCGTACAGGGAGGGGTCGTTCCCCAGGGACATGCGCGTGCAGCCCAGCTCGCGTCCCGCCCGGAAGGCTGCCATGTAGAGGGCGCGGGTCAGAGCGCCGCGCCGGCTGTCCGGTGCGGCGGCCATGTACCGGAGTTGGAACAGTGAGGCGTCCGGGCGAAGCCAGCCGACGCATCCGCCCACCATCCGGCTGCCGTCATAGGCGAAGACCCCGAGGTGGGAGTCTGCCTCGTCGAGGAAGGACCGCTGCTCGCCACGGGCCAGGTTGAGGCCGTTGCGCATGGTTGCGACCTGCTCCTCGTAGATACGCAGGAACTCCTCCAGCGGTTTCTCCTCCAAGGGGTGGTGGAATCGCGTCCGCAGTCCGGCCGAGGCAACGAAGTCCAACCCCCAGCGCACATTGCGTTGTTGTTTTTTCGTCAGGGCGCCCAGGTAGTCCGCCTCGGAATCCCGCAGTGGCGCGACCCAGTTGACCCAACTGGGCTTCACCACGAATCCGGCCTCGACGAGAAGCGCCTGGTCCTGCGGGCGTGGTCGGCAGACCCGCAGCAGATCGATGTCCAACCCGCCCCAGTCGCCGCCCCCATGCAAGGCTTCGTCCGTGCTGATCTCGGCGACGGTGAGTCCGTAACGGTCGACGATGTTCATCGGGGGTTCCTCTCTCCGCCGTGGTCCTGGAGTCGCGCGAGCAAGCGGTCCGCACGCGCGGTGAGGCGGTCCGCGCGCTCGGGGTCCGGGGCCACGCAATGGAACACCAGGGCGAGCATGAGGGCCGTGTCCAGGCGGTACAGCAGGGCCGCCGGTGACACGAGGTCCGGAAGTTCCGTCGCCTCCGCGTAGCCGGCTCGGATCGCCGTGGCATCGATCCCGTTGTCGGGGAGGAGCGCGTATTCGCTGACCCTGGCGAGCTCCATCAACGGCGGTCCGGTCAGGGCGTTCGACCAGTCGACCACAGCTGTGAGCCGACCTCGGCGGCTCAGCAGATTCTGGCGCCGGATGTCGAGGTGCAGCAACCTCAGTGGTGTCCGGGCCGCGTCCAGCGTGCACGCGGCCCAGTCAGGACCGGGAAGCGGTAGCAGGGCCGGGGCCAGTCGGCGCAGGTTCGTGTGCCGGTCGGCCAGCCGCTGGACGAAGAAGGCAGTGAAGTCACCCGGAGCCTGGTAGGCGAGTTTCAGCTGTGGCGGCGGTACGGCGTGGAGAGCGGCGAGGAACCGGCCCACCTCCCGACCGTCGAGCGGGGTGTCATCGTGCTCGACGAAGGCGGCGAGCGAGACGACCAGGCCGTCCGGCCCGCTGATCAGTTCCAGCGGTGCGGCCACAGGCAGACCGCGAGGTCCGAGGCACATGGCGATCTCGTGCTCCTGGCGGACCAGATCCGCGCTGTCCACGTCTCCGTATGGCGAAGCGTAAACGCGGTGCCTGGGAATACGCAGTGCCGACTCTCCGCCTTCGGCGTGGCGGACGCGGTAGATCACGAAGTCCACTCCGTCGCCTGCCGGTCCGCCGAGTGTGAGGCTGTGTTCGGCGGCCACATGCCGGGCGACCGCTGCAATGTCCACGACGGCCCCGCAGGACTGTTCGGTCGTCATCGGACGCTCTCCGTCGCGCCAGGCGCCGAGGGCTGCGAAGTCTCAAGGGGAAGACGGGCTGCCAGGTCCGGGAGCGTGGTGAGAGAGGTGACCCGCGGTCCCGTGAAGTCCGGGAAGCGGTTGTAGCGGTCGATGAGGAGGGGATGCATGCCCGCGCCTTCCGCTCCGTCGATGTCCACGACGCGAGAGTCGCCCACGAACACGCACTGCTCCGGCGGGCGTCCGAGCCGGTCGCAGGTGAGGGCGAAGATCTCAGGGCGGGGCTTCTCACAGCCGACTTCGCTGCTGATGACTACGGTGTCGAACCGTTCCGTCAGCTGGTGGGTGTCGAGGATCTCGCGCAGCCACCGGTCGAAGTTGGAGACCAGGGCGATTTGATGCCCTGCCGCGCGCAGCCGGTCGAGGCACAGCGGAACGTCGGGGTAATGGCGGTAGTTCGCGGGGTCGAGAGCGTACCGGGCGGCGCGGTGCGCGGCGGCGGGGGAGTCGGCTCCGCCCGCCCGGCGCAGTGCCTCGCGGAAGAAAACGGTCCACATGGTCAGCCGTGCGTCGGCGTCGGGCTCGTCGTCAGGCCAGTCGCCTTCCGATCCGATGGCCCACAGTGCCTGGCGCACCGCCTCGGCCGAGGGTGCGCCCTCGGAGCCGAGCCAGGCGGTGGAGAGCAGTTCGGGGAAGGCCGGGGTCAGTTCGATGAGGGTGTCGGCCGCGTCGAAGAGCACGGCGGGCAGCCGGGGGTTCATCGCAGTCCTCCGTCAGCGATCAGGAGAGTGGACAGTCCGCCGCGGTCGGCCGGGAACGCGCCCTGTAGACCGTGCGGTGATCCCTGTAAGAGGAGGGTCTCCTCCTCGCTGGAGAAGTGGTTGCTCATCAGCACCGCCGACTTCTCCCTGCCGCACAGGCCGATCGCCCGCTGTGCGAGTTCGACGTCACCCTTGTGCATCTCCACCAGGACACAGCTGATCCCTGCGGACAGGTAACTCGTGAGTTCTCCCAGGAACTGCTCCGGAGGGAGGTGGTGGCGGCCGTGCAGTGCCGAGAGGTATGCGAAGGAGCGGGCGAACGGGTCCTCCCGGAAGTGCCGTGCTGTCCGAGAGGCGGCGAGGAGCCCGATGGGGACGCCGGGAGTGACGCGGACCTCCCGGCTGGTCAGCGGCAGTCCGTCGAGGACGTCGTAGGTGTCAGGGTTCCCCTCGACGAGTAGTCCCACCTGATCCCGGCCGGCCGCGCTCAGACGGCACAGGGCTTCATCCACCTGGTCGATGTTCCGGTCGAAGTCGCCGTAGCGGTACTGGAGGATGTGCGCGATGAAGCGTTCGTGTCCCGGTATCCGGGTGAACGTGTTGCTGTGCGTCCAGTCGGTCATGACGACGTCCGGAACCGATTCCAGGGAACGCAGGGCCTGCGGGCCCGCGCCGAGCGTCCACGGGCCGACCCCCACCGCGTGGACGACCTGGAGACACGGAGACTGTGCGGCCTTCTTCCGGGCGACGTCGCGGTAGCGCAGACATCGTTCCAGACGTCGTTCGATCGCGGCGGCCCGGCGGGACCGGAACAGCGTTGGCACGGCGAACGCGACGGGCTGTGCGGCGCCGTCGGCGGCTGGGAGAAACTCTGACTCGGTTGCCGAGGCCGCGAATTCGGCCAGGCCACAGGTGTCTTCCAAAAAGGCGACGGGTCGCCCCCAGCCCAGCGCACCGAGGGCGATCGTCATGTGCTCCTTGAACCCACCCGGCTGGATGGCCACGAACCCGCTGGAGACAGGTGAGACGGGGTGCCGCTCCCCGGCGACGTCCAGGGAGATTAGGTGCCGCACGTCTGCGGCGGCGCGGAATATGCTCATGCCGACGAGGGAGGGCCGGATATCGGACGCGATCATGGTCATCTCTTTCTTCGGAAGGCAGGCAGGGCGGGGCCCGGGAACCGGATGGTGCCGGGCGATCCGCCGGTCAGGAGGCCGGTTTGGCGAGAGCGGCCGAGATCTGCTGTTCCTCCAGCTTCGACCGGATCCTCCCGGCCGCGGTGAGGGCTTCGTGCAGGAGCGGGTCGGCGGCACGGAAGTAGGTGACGAGCCGGGTGAGCCGGCAACCGCGCGCCGTCTTGGCCTCGTAGGTGGACTCCCCGTAGTGGATGCGGAATCCACCGCCGCGCGCCGCATGGCCGATGAGCTCGTAGTACGCGAGGTTGAAGTAGCAGCCCCGGTCCTCATGGTTGAAGGCGCCCAGGCGCGGCACGATCCGGCGGTGCGGAACGTCCTCGTAGAAGGCGACGAAGCCCAGCAGTCCGGCGAGGCCGTAGGCACGCAGAATCTTGAGACCGGGGATGGTGGCGGCGCGCGCGAACCGGTCCCGTACGGCGGCGGCATCGGCGTGGTGGCCGTATCGCCGGTACCGGTCGAGCTGGAGTTCCACGAGGTCGGGGGTGAGACCGTCCGCTCCCAGCACCTCCACGCGCGGCTGTTGGGCGAGGAACCGGTTGCGCTCCTTGCGAAGCACCTTGCGCCGGTTGGAGCGAAAGCCGTCGAAGTAGGCGTCGAGCTCGGTGCCGGGGACGTCGAGCACGGCGTCCGCGCCCGTTGTCACGGGCGCGTACCCGCGATCGAGCAGCACCCGGTGCAGTTGCGCCGATCCGGGCTCGTCACGGACGTTGCCGATCTGGACCACCGGCAGCGATCGTTCGGCGGCGAGATCCTCGGCACCCTGCACGAGTTCGGCCAGGGCCCGCGCCGAGCCGGTCCCGCCGGTGATGCCGGGCCGGGTCGAACCGGGGGTGACCACGGCCAGTGTGCCGGTGTCCGCGACGGGCACCTGGGCCGCGAGGGCGGTCACCAGGCCCCGCGTCCGCTCGCCTTGCCCGGGGCCGGGAATCCGGCGGATGAGAGAGTCGACGGCGGAACCGAAGAGAACGGACCAAGTGGCATAGGTCGTGTGGGTGGAGCCGGGTGGGACGACGTAACAGGTCGCGAATTCTCCACGCCGCCCCGCGAGGCCGAGTATGTACTGCTCTGCGCTGATCCTCCCTTCTTCCGCCCGAAGCCATGGAAGGGTGCGCTCCAATTCCGGAAGCTCCGTTCCGGCCACCCGGGTTCTGGCCCACCCATCCACACAGGAATATCTCGTCACAGACATCAGAATTCTTCCTGAAGCTCTCTGTCAGTGGTTTCGTGCCGCCGCTCGACCCGGCGTTGAGGGCCGAACTCCCGGAGTTCGCGGTCCGTGGCCAACGCCCCGACGGAAATCGCAGTCCACGCCACCGCGGTCCACAGCAGGGGCTCAGGACCGACAGCGCTTGCCAGCAGCGGCGCCAGCACGTATCCGAGGGGCAGGAAGGCAAAGGAGCCGATCGAGGAGATCGCCCCGACGCGGGAGAGGTGCCTTGCGGAGACGGACTGCTGGACGGCGGTGCTGACAAGTACTCCGTACGCGGCGATACCGACGCCCGCGAAGAACTGGGCGACGCACAGCGCCACGATCCCGGCTCCACCGGCCAGCAGCAGCGGGGGCAGCCCCATCGCCAGCAGCCCGACCGCGGCGATCAGGATGGGGCGGCGCGGCCGGATCCGTCCGCTGACGAGACTCCCGAGCAACTCGCCGACAGCGAAGGACATCAACAACACAGCCCACCCGTTCGCGGCGATGTCCTCGACGATGCCTGGGCCGAGCACCATGAACGGGGCGGCGACGAAGAGCAGAATGAGACTGTCGATCACCGTCATACGCAGCAGCCACGGCAGGCTGCGCAGAGCACGCCAGCCGTCAAGCAGAGCGGCTGTGCCGCCCTCGGGCTTCGCGCTGGGCCCACCTCGCTCCATGCCCACCAGCAGTAAGGCGCTGACGAGGAAGGACGCTCCGTCAGCCGCGAGCGCGACGGCAGGAGGCCCGATGGTCACGGCCACCGCGGTGACGGTCGGTCCCACAAGCGAGGCCATTCCCGTCCACGCTCCCAGCAGTGCGTTCGCCGCACCGATGTCCATCGACTCGACGCAGTGCGGGAGGTAGCCGAACGTCGCGGGGTAGCCGACAGCCATGGACAGGCCGAAGACCGCCTGGCAGCCGAGTGCCCACCACAAGGATCCGCCGTCGATGAAGGTGACGGCCGTGCCGAGCTGGGCGAGGCCGCAGACGACCGAGGAAGCGATCATCAACGGCAGCTTGGACAACCGGTCCGCAGCCACGCCGCCGAGCGCCAGGAAGAGGACCTTCGGCAGGATCGCCGCGGCCATCATGCCGCCCAGCCAGACGGCGGAACCGCCCCGGTCCACCAGGCTCAGAGCCAGCGCGGTGGGCACCACCGCGTCACCCATGAGCGAGATGGCCCTGCTGAGGAAGAACTTCCTGAAAGTCGGCACCTTCAGTAGGGGCAGAAGTCTTCGATCATCACTGCCCTGCGTTTTCACCGACACCCCGCCCCCGCCGGCCACGGTTGTAACCGGCCCGGCCCGGCCCTCCCCAGGCGAGGACCGGACCCGCCAAGGCGGCGAAACGCCCAGCGGTCTTCGATTCCCATCTCTTCAACTCTTCCCCCCAAACGCGCGTACGTGCCGTACGTGTCGTACGCGTACAGCTCACCGATGCCGCAGAGCCGTCCCGAAAGCGTGACCGGCCGGGAGCCGCACGTCACGCTCTGTTCCACTCAGCGGACCGAGCCCTCGGTGATCGCCGGGGGCGTGTCCTGAAACGCCTGGCTGAGCCGGCCACCGTGCTTGCCACCCTGCAGGTGCCCCTGCCGACCGCCCCCACCTCCCGGCGAAAGAATCGCGGGTCCTGAACGGACGGAGCCCTTCTCAACCAGTTGGGCGCCCAGGGTGTGCCGGAACCGGTACGTGTGGCTGGCTGCTTTGCCTTCGGCGTTGAGGATCGACAGGTCGGCGCAGATGTCCCGGAGTGGTTTGGCGAACAGGTGGTCGGGGTGGGCCAGGGTGCCATTGCACAGGAACAGATAGCGCACCGGCTCACCCAGGTTGGGATCGACCAGGCCGCGGTCGGGCTGGTTCTGCAACCCGAAGCGCCGAAGTCTGCCCCGGGCGCTGGACACCATTACGGCCCGGCTGGCCGGGCAGGACACCCGGGACACGTTCGCCACCGTGCTGATCGAGCAGTTGTGTGCGATGACGGGCCAGGAACTGCCCACCACGACGCTGGGTGAGGCGACCCGGGAGACGGTCCTGCTGGACCTGCTCGGCCAGGCCGCCGCCACCAGCCAGGCCGCGGGCGGGCGGCTGGCGCTGCTCGTCGACGGTCTGGACGAGGACCGCAGCAACACCCTCGACCACAATGCGCCCAGCATCGCCGGACTGCTGCCCACGGCCCCGCCGGCCGGGATACGGGTCATCATCACCGGCCGGCCGAACCCGCCGATCCCCGACGACGTCCCCGACTGGCACCCGATCCGCGACCCCGGCATCATCCGGCTCCTGGCAGCCTCCTCCCATGCCGGGAACCTGCAACGCCTCGGCCAGACCGAACTCAAACGCCTCCTCAGGCAGCGCGCGATGCGCGCCGACGCGCGCCCAGACGTCCCCCGGCTCATACCAGTCCAGTGCAGCGGAGCGCATCATAAGGCTGCACAGCATCAGGGACGTCTCGCGTCGGTGTCTGCCGGCGTCGCTCCGGAGAAAGTCGATGGCTACGGCTGTCGCGGTGGAAGAGGCGGTGCGCGGATGCCATGGCTCCGGCGCCGCCAAAGGCGTGTACCTCGGGTTCGTAGATGATCTCCGTCCACCCTTTGATGTACCCCTCGACGATCAGCGCGTCGAGGCCCTGGCGAATGCGGTCTTGCCCGTCAGCGGCGGCCGGCAGGTAGCGCACGCGCCAGCAGGGGTGCTTGCGGACGATGAACCACGCTGTGAGGGCGCCTTCATCCTCTGCTGCGCGTAGGAGCGGGACGAGTTGGGCCAGGGCGATGATCTCGGCGCGTTCCCAGTCCGGGAACGCGACGTTGGCCTGGCACCAGGAGGGTGAGTTCATGAGGCTGGTCTCCGGAGTTTTCATGCCAGGGCGAGGAAGGTGTCCCAGTGCGGTGCGGGTGCGCTGCCCGTGCCGAGGGTGTGCAAGGCGAGGGCCGCTCCGGCGGCTCCGTCGAGGAGCTCCGGGTCTCGGAGAGCGAGGCCGGCCAACTGCTGGGCGCGGGCGGTGCCGCTGACTCCGTAGCACCAGGAGGGGCGGGGGCGAAGGCCGGAATGAACGTGGTTGTCGGTCGCCTGCTGTATCGAGATATGGCCCGGCCACCAAGGGGCGGTTTCGTTGCCTTGGCGCCATTGGTCGGTCCAGACGCAGATCCGCTTGATCGCGTCGACCGTGCCGGGCACGGTCAGGTCGCGCAGCAGGGCCAGGGACAGTACGGACAGGGCAGAGCCGATGCCGTGGGAGAGTCCGAAGTTCCCGTGCCCGCTGGGGTGGTCGGAGTGGGGCGCACCGGTGGGTGCGACGTTCATCCACCACGGCGGCAGTCCGGCCGGATCGGGCAGGGGTTCCGTCAGGCGCACCAGGTAGGCCAGGGTGTCCCGGGTGATCTCGTGGTGGGGATGGTGGCTCAGGTGGTAGGCGGCCAGTCCGGACAAGCCCTGGATCAGGTCGAACTCTTCCATGGGGGGCCGCTCGCCGCGGGCGATGCGCTGGTGGGCCTCGGCCAGGCGGTTCCGGGTTACGGCGAAAGTCGCCGTGTCCAGACGTTTCAGGACGTGCTGGTACCGGCTCGATGCGCTGGCTGCGCGGTGTGTGATGAACGCGAGGGCGGGAGCGCCGAAGTACAGGTTCGCGTTGGCCGCTGCGCTGACCTCGCCGTGCAGGGCCGTGGCCAGCCAGGTGTGTGCGGTGTCCCAGTCGCCGCGGCCGGTCCGGGCGCGTTCGATGTGCAGCAGGGCGATGCCCGAGGCTCCTCCGGCGAGTGACTGCGACCAGGCCCGGCCGCCATTGGGTCGGTCGCCGGGCCACACGGTGTTCGGGTCGGCCAGTGCGTCCGCCAGTTGGTCGGCGCCCGACAGCGCGGCGCGGGCTGTCGTGGTCACTGTGTCCTCCTTGCTCGTGCCGTCCAGCTCAGGGCGGCGGCTCTGGCGAGGTGCAGGTGAGCGCGCTCCTGGGGCAGTCCCGGCCCGCTCATCCGGACGTGGTGCAGGTGCAGCAGGTCCGCCAGCGCCTCGGGCGGGCTCAACCTCCCGGTGTGCTCCAGCGCGGTGCGGTATGCGGCCAGCGCGGCGCGCCGCGCTGACCAGCTCTCGGCGACGCCTGCGTCGAGCTGGGTGTTGGCGGTGCGGCGCGCGGCGGGGTTGACCAGGGCGACGGCCTGGTCGTAGACGGCTCGTGGCGGCGCGGTCGCGTCCGTACGGGTGCGCTCGATCAGCCAGTGCATCGCCTCTGTGTCGCTCCCGATCAGGCCGACAGCGATGTCCACCAGGCTTGCCGCAGTCACGGCGCGCACGTCGGGACCGCCTTTCCTGGCCTGCGCCGTCAGTTGGGCCACGGCGACGGCCGAGTCGGAGGCGAAGAACTCCTCGGCCGCCTCCATTGCCACGGTGCCCCCGAAGCGCGCGGTCTCTGGGTAGTAGGTGTCCCAGCTCGCGTGGGTGATCAGGCCCGCGCGTTGAAGCTGCCGGGTCCACGCGCCGACCCGCTCGCCGGTGGCGCCGATCGGGTCGGCCGGAAGTGCCAGACGGACCCGCAGGTGCTCCTCGGGATCGCGGTAGCGAACGAACCACCAGTGCGGTTCTCCCACGTCATCGAGGAGGGACGGCAAATGCCGGGTCAGGAGAGGGTCTTGGCGGTCGGGGTGCCCGTAGAGCTTGAGGTAGAGCCGGCCGTCGCAGCCGGGCAGATGGCCGTGCTCGCGGCCGACGACATGGCCCGGCCACCTGACCGGGGCGACAGCCGGACCGGCGGCCATGGGTATGACGATCTCGTGAGCGCGCCCGCCGGCCCATCCCAGATCCCCTGGTGCCGGTGCGGTACGGAGTAGCGCCTTGCCGTCGCGTTCCAGGTGTGTGCGCAGCAGCGCCCGGTGTGATGGCACCAGGTCCAGGCTCACGCACTGGTCGCCCTCGCCCAGGTACACCCGCTGGGGCAGCAGGACGTCCCGGCACCATTCGGTCAGGGCCTGGTCCCACTGCGGCCACGATGCCGCCCCGCCGGGCATCTCGTCGCCGTCGAGTATCCAGCGGGCCGGGGAAAGGACCGTGCGGCCGTAGCGCAGTGCGGGAAGGAACGGCAGCGCGTCAGTCGTCCGCCACCAGCGCCGTGAGGTCGAGGAGCCGGTTGGTGTAGCCCCACTCGTTGTCGTACCAGCCGAAGACCTTGACGAGCGTGCCGTTGGCCTGGGTGAGGGCCGGGTCGAAGATGCAGGAGGCAGGGTCCCCGATGACGTCACGGGACACGATGGGCGCCTTCGACACCCGGAGGATGCCGTTGAGTGAGCCCTCGGCGGCCACGGTGAACGCCTCGTTGACCTCGTCCGCGGTCGCCTCACGGTTCAGGACCACGGCGAGGTCGGTGAGCGAGCCGTCCTCGACGGGGACACGGACGGCGATGCCGTCCAGCGCCCCTGCCAGCTCCGGCACCACGAGGCCGACCGCGCGGGCGGCTCCGGTGCTGGTCGGGATGATGCTCCTTGCGGCCGAGCGGGCGCGGCGCAGGTCCTTGTGCGGGCCGTCGAGCAGGGACTGGTCGTTGGTGTAGGCGTGGATGGTGGTCATCATGCCGCGCTCGACACCGAAGGCGTCGTGGAGCACCTTCATCATCGGTGCGACGCAGTTGGTGGTGCAGGAGGCGGCGGAGATGATCCGGTCGCGGTGGCGGTCGTACGTGTCGTCGTTGACGCCCAGGACGATGGTGGCGTCCACGCCCTTGCCCGGCGCCGACAGCAGCACGGTGTGGGCTCCGGCCTTGAGGTGCAGGGCCGCGGAGTCGCGGTCGCGGAACCGGCCGGTGGACTCGACGACGATGCCGGCACCGTAGTCGGACCAGCGCAGGGCCGCCGGGTCGCGTTCGGCGGTGACGGCGATGCGTCGTCCGTCGACGGTGATGGAGCTGTCGTCGTGCTGGACGTCGCGGCCGATGCGGCCGAACGTCGAGTCGTACTCCAGCAGATGGGCCAGGGTGGCGGGTGAGGCGATGTCGTTGATCGCGACCACCTCGACGTCCTGGGTGCCCGCCTCGGCGCGGTCGAGGGCCGCGCGCAGGTAGGTGCGGCCGATACGGCCGAAGCCGTTGATGCCGACGCGTACGGTCATGACGGTGAACTCCTCTTGGTGAGTGGTCGGTTCAGGCGTTCCAGGCCCAGTCCGCGACCTCGGGCGGATCGGTGCCGTGCTCCGTGCCGGGCCACTCCCACATCCCGGCACCGCGCGCGGTGGGCGCGGGCCCGGTCCATGGACAACCAGTCGGAGCAGGGCTGTTTGCCGGACACGATCACTCGACGTGGTCCCGGCTGCGCAGGACATGGTCGGCGACGGACAGGCGGGCGTCGGTGTCCGGCGGCAAGCGGGCGCGGACGACCTCAGGGCTCTTGTCGAGAACCTGGTCGATGAAGCCGGGGGCCTGGTGCGAGAAGCTGCCGTGCCCCGGCGCTCACCCCCGCTCGGGCACGATGACGACCGGGCAGGCGGAGTGGTGCAGTACTCCGTGGGTCACCCGGCCCAGCTGGAGCCCGTGGTGCCCGGGGCGGCGCTTGGCTCCGATGATCAGGAGGTCGGCGTCCCGTGAGGCGTCCACGAGCACGGTCCGGGTGTGGCCTTCGACCGTGCGGCGGTGTGACGCGACGTTGGCGGGGGCGTCCTGGAGCGCCGTATCCAGGGTCTCCACCGCCTGCTGCTCGTGCAGTCGGGCGGGTTCTCCGGTGAGCTGGGGGTCCCCCCGGACGAAGTCCGGGGGAGGATGGTCGGTGCTCTCGTGCGCGGGCCACCGCCAGGCCCGTACGGCGTCCAGCGGCACCCCGCGTCGCCGCGCCTCCTCGAAGGCGAAGCGCACCGCCGCCGAGCCCGCCGGTTTCTCTCCGACGCCCACGACGACGCGGCCGTGCGTTCCGGTCCGGGCCTGGGTGTCGTGGTTGCCGCGTATTACGATCATCGGGCACTGCGCGTGGCCGGCCACGGTCAGGCTCACGGAGCCCAGCAGCGCCTCGGCGAGGCCGCTGCGGCCACGGCTGCCTGTCACCAGCAGCGTGGCGCTGCGGCTCTTCCGTACCAGCGCGTACTCGGGTTCCTCGGGCAGCACGTCGGTGGAGACCTTCAGGTCGGGCTGACGCCGGCGAGCGCGCCCGGCGGCGGTCTCCACGATGTCCTCGGCCAGCACCTGCTCGGACGGCTTGCCGACGTCCTCGGCGAGCGAGGTGCCCTCGTACCGCTCCCACAGCGACGCGTACACCACCCGCAGCGGCAGCCCGCGCAGTACGGCCTCGTCGGCCGCCCAGTCGACGGCCCGCAGGCTCGGCTCGGATCCGTCGACTCCGACGACGATCGGGAGGTCCATCGTCCTCACCTTCCTGTACCGAGGTCGAAGACGATCCGGGCCCTGACCTCGCCGCGCAGCACCTCGTCGATGGACTCGTTGACGGAGGCCAGCGGCCGGGTCTCACAGATGACCTTGGTGCGGCCGGAGGCGTGCAGTTGGAAGACCTCGGCGAGGTCCTGCCGGGTGCCGACGATCGAGCCGATCACCGAGGTGCCGTTCAGCACGGTGTCGAAGATCGGGACCTGGATCGTGCCATGCGCGGGCAGCGCCACCATGACGAGCTTCCCGCCGCGCCGCAGGCCCGAGTTGACGGCCGTGAACGCGGCCTCGTTCACGGCCAGCGCGATCGCGGCATGCGCTCCGCCGTGCTGCTTGAGGACCTGGCCGACGTCGTCCTTGCGGGCGTCGATGACAAGGTCCGCGCCGAGTTCGGCGGCCAGTTCGAGTTTCTCGTCGGTGACGTCGATCGCGGCGACGGTCGCCCCGGCGATCTTCGCGTACTGCACCGCCAGGTGGCCGAGCCCGCCGATCCCGGAGATCGCGACGAGCTGCGCGGGCCGCACACCGGCGACCTTGAGCGCCTTGTACGTGGTCACCCCGGCGCAGGCCAGCGGGGCGGCGTCCACGGCGTTCACACCATCGGGCACCGGCTGGGCGAAGTCCGCCCAGGCCAGCATCTTCTCGGCGTGCCCGCCGTCGCAGCCGTAGCCGGTGTTGATCTGCTGCTCGCACAGCGTCTCCCAGCCGGACAGGCAGTGCTCGCACCGGCCGCAGGCCCAGCCGAGCCACGGCACGGCCACTCGCTGCCCGACGGAGAGGTGGGTGACGCCGTCGCCGAGCTTCTCGACGAGTCCGACGCCTTCGTGGCCGGGGACGAAGGGCGGGGCCGGCTTGAGCGGCCAGTCGCCGTGGGCGGCATGGATGTCGGTGTGGCACAGCCCGGACGCCTCGACGCGCACGCGGACCTGGCCGGGGCCGGGCTCGGGGTCGGGGCGGTCCTCGATGACCAGGGGTTCGCCGAAGGCTCGGACAACCGCTGCCTTCATGATTGCTGCTCCTTGGGATGGGTCAGCCGTGGGAAACGACGGCGACGGGGGCGGTGGAGTGGTGCAGGACGGCGTGGGTGACGGAGCCGATGTGGGCGCCGAGCGTGCTGCGGCGGCGACGACGGCCGACGACGATCAGGGAGGCCCTGTGGGAGGCGTCGACGAGGTGGTTGCCGGGACTGCCGTAATGGCACTCCTCGGTGACCTCGGCCTCCGGGAACTTCTCGGTCCACGGGCGCAGCACCTCGGTGAGGGCGGTGGATTCGCTCAGCGCCAGGGCCCCGTGCAGTTCGAGGTCGGCGGACGGGCCGTAGGCGTAGTAGGCGGGCGGGTTCCAGCCGTGCACGACACGAAGGGAGGTGCCGCGGCGGGCGGCGGCGGCGAACGCGAAGCCGATCAGTTCGTCGTCGGGGTTCTCGGTGTCGAGGCCGAGGACGACGGGCCGGAACGGAGTCGCCGCGGACGGAATGCCGACCGGGTCCATCTCGTGTTCGTCGGCGGCCTGTTCCCCGGCGCGGACGAACACGACCGGCCGGTCGGCATGTGCCACGACGGACAGCCCGACCGAGCCGACCATGAACCCGCCGATCCCGCCCAGCGCGCGCGAGCCGAGAACGAGCAGCTCCGCGTCCTTCATGGCGCTCACCAGTACGTCGGCGGGCGGGCCGGACAGCTGTTCGCCGGTCACGTCGAGGCCGGGATGGCGTAGCCGGATCCCTTCGCTCGTCTCGCGGGGAATCCTCTCGGTCCAGTACTGATGCGTCTCGGCGCCGAGCAGCGGTGCCTGCGCCATGGGCGCCGGCACCGGCTCCCAGACCTGGACCAGCTTCAGCGGCAGGCCGAGCAGCTGTGCCTCGCGGGCGGCCCACTCGGCCGCCGCACGGCTCTCGGCTGAACCGTCGAGGCCGACGGTGACGGTGCGGGGCATGATGCCCACCTTCCGGATCGGGGGTCCTGACGAGAGCTTCGTCCTCGGACGAGTGGCCCGGCAGGGGCCGCAGGTCCCTGCCGGGCGACCGAACGGCCCTGGCACGTGTTCGGCGCGGCGGGCCCACCGACGAGCCCGCGGCCCCTCCCGTGGTCACCGCGGCCGGCGGCTGCGGTGGACCAGCGGGAGCTTCACCCAGAGCCTGCCGAGGCCGAGGGAGTCGCCGGCGGAGACGGCGGCCGGCGCGATCAGGGCGACGGCGTTGAGGAGGTGGTAGTCGGTGAACGGGTTCGTCGACATGCGCTACGCCACCCTGCGGCCACCGGTGGCCACCCTCACTGCCACGGTCGGACTGCCTGCTGTGCTTGCTGTGCCTGGTGCCGCGCTCAGTAGGCCGGCAGGCCATGCGCCCGGAACTGTTCACGGACACGTTCGACCAGTTCGGAGGTGGGGACGGGAGTGTCGCGCAGCGAGAACGGAACGCCGAGGGCCTCGTACTTGGCGGCGCCCAGCTTGTGGAACGGCAGCACGTCCACGCGGTCGACCGAGCCGAGACCCGCCACGAAGTCGGCCAGACCCGCCACGGACTCCGCGTCGTCCGTCCAGCCCGGTACCAGGACGTATCTGATCCACATCCGGACGCCGAGCCGGTCGAGACGGGTGGCGAAGTTCAGGGTGGGCGCGAGTTCGCCGCCCGTCAGGTGGCGGTAGGTCGTGATGTCGAAGGACTTGATGTCCAGGAGCACCAGGTCGGTGTCGGCGAGGAGTTCGTCGGAGGCGCGGGCGCCGAGGAAGCCCGAGGTGTCGAGGGCGGTGTGCAGTCCCGCCTCCTTGCAGCGGCGCAGGACCTCGCCGGTGAAGGCGGACTGCAGCAGCGGCTCGCCTCCCGTGAGGGTCACGCCGCCGCCGGCTGTGGTGATGAAGGCGCGGTACTTCTCGATCTCCGCCATCACCTCGTCGGCAGTGGCCTCCCGCCCGTCCCGCATGTGCCAGGTGTCGGGGTTGGCGCAGTACAGGCAGCGCAGCGGGCAGCCGGAGACGAAGAGGACGAACCGGGTCCCGGGGCCGTCCACGCCGGTGGACAGGTCCCAGGAGTGGATCCGGCCGGTCGTCGTCATCGTGCTCACAGCGATCCGTGGAAGGTACGGCTGATCACGTCGAGCTGCTGCTCCCGGGTCAGGCGGACGAAGTTGACGGCGTAACCGGAGACGCGGATGGTCAGGTTCGGGTAGTTCGCCGGGTGTTCCATGGCGTCCTCCAGCGTGGCGCGGTCGAGGACGTTCACGTTCATGTGGAAGCCGCCGGCGGCGATGTAGGCGTCGAGGATGCCGACCAGGTGGCCGGCGCGTTCCTCGGGGCAGTGGCCGAGGCCCTCCGGGGTGATGGTCGTCGTCAGTGAGATGCCGTCGCGGGCCTGCTCGTACGGGAGTTTGGCGACCGAGAGCGCGGAGGCGGCGACCCCGTGCCGGTCACGGCCGTTCATCGGGTTGGCGCCGGGCGCGAAGGGCTGTCCGGCCCGGCGCCCGTCGGGGGTGTGCCCGGTGTGCTTGCCGTAGACGACGTTCGAGGTGATCGTCAGCACCGACTGGGTGTGCTCGGCGTCCCGGTAGGCGGGGTGCTCGCGCACCTTCGCCATGAATGACTCCACCAGGCCGACGGCGATGCTGTCCGCGCGGTCGTCGTTGTTGCCGTACGCCGGGAACTCGCCCTCTGTACGGAAGTCGACGGCCAGGCCGGTGGCGTCCCGGAACACCTTCACCCGCGCGTACCTGACGGCGGACAGGCTGTCCGCGGCGACCGACAGACCTGCGATGCCGCAGGCCATGAAACGGTGCACAGGGTGGTCGTGCAGCGCCATCTCGACGCGCTCGTAGGCGTACTTGTCGTGCATGTAGTGGATGACGTTCAGCGCGTCGACGTACGTCCGCGCCAGCCAGTCCAGGACACGGTCGTACGCCGCGGACAGTTCGTCGTAGTCCAGGTACTCCCCGGTCAGCGGAGGCGTCGGGGACGCGACCTGTTCGCCGGTCATCTCGTCCCGGCCGCCGTTGACCGCGTACAGCAGCGCCTTGGCCACGTTGACCCGCGCCCCGAAGAACTGCATCTGCTTCCCGACCGCCATCGCCGACACACAGCAGGCGATCGCGGTGTCGTCACCGGTACGGGACCGCATCAGCTCGTCGGACTCGTACTGGACGGCGCTGGTGTCGATCGACACCTGGGCGCAGAACTCCTTGAAGGAAGACGGAAGTTGTGGCGACCACAGGACCGTCAGGTTCGGTTCGGGTGCCGGGCCGAGGTTGTGGAGGGTCTGCAGGAAACGGAAGGAGGTACGGGTGACCAGGGTCCGCCCGTCCGCGCTCATGCCCCCGATCGACTCCGTCACCCAGGTCGGGTCGCCGGAGAACAGCGCGTCGTACTCGGGAGTGCGCAGGAACCGTACGATCCGCAGCTTGATCACGAAGTCGTCGATCAGTTCCTGGGCGCGGGTCTCGTCGATGGTCCCCTCGTCCAGGTCCCGCTGGAGGTAGACGTCCAGGAAGGTGGAGGTGCGGCCGAGCGACATCGCGGCGCCGTTCTGCTCCTTCACCGCGGCCAGGTAGCCGAGGTACAGCCACTGCACGGCCTCGTGCGCGGTGACGGCAGGGCGGGAGACGTCGCAGCCGTACGTGGCCGCCATCCGCGTCAGCTCGCCCAACGCCCGCATCTGCTCGGCGAGTTCCTCACGGTCCCGGATGGTGTCCGCCGTCGACGGCCCGGCGTCGAGCAGAGCGCGCTCGGCACGCTTGGCGTGCGCGAGGAAGGCGGTGCCGTACAGCGCGACGCGCCGGTAGTCGCCGATGATCCGGCCCCGGCCGTAGGCGTCGGGCAGGCCGGTGATGATCCCGGCCTTGCGGGCGGCCCGCATCTCGGGGGTGTACGCGTCGAAGACACCGTCGTTGTGGGTCTTGCGGTAGGTCCCGAAGACGCGGGAGACGAAGGGGTCGGGCTCGTACCCGTACGCCTTCAGGCTGTTCTCGACCATCCGCAGACCGCCGTTCGGCATGATCGCGCGCTTCAGCGGGGCATCGGTCTGCAGGCCGACGATCAACTCCCGTTCGCGGTCGATGTATCCGGGCGCGTGCGAGGTGATCGTGGAGGGAGTGGCGGTGTCGACGTCGAGGATGCCCCGGCGCCGCTCCTCCGGGAACAGGGCGCTGACCGTCTCCCACACCGTTCGCGTGCGATCGGTGGCGCCGGTCAGGAAGGACGCGTCACCGTCGTACGGCGTGTAGTTGGCCTGGATGAAGGCGCGCACGTCGACGCGGTCGCGCCACGGGGCGCCGACGAAGCCGTGCCATGCCTCGGATGCGCGCGTTCCCGCTGTCGCTGTCATCGCCGGTTCTCTCCCCTGCTCGGCACTGGGATGTCTCCCTGACTCCATGCTCGTGCGACGCGCTGGTCGTCGGGAGGGCCGGACAGGGGCGTGGGGCCCGGCCGTCCGGCCCCCTGCTGCCAGGGCCGGACGGCCCTCCGGCCGGCGACCGTCACACGGCGGGCAGGTCCGGGCGGACGAGCGTGCCCGACCTGCCGTGGACGATCTCGTACGCCGCGTCCAGGGCACCGGTCGCGGCCGGTGACCCGGTCCGTTCGACGAACAGGGCGGCGGCTTCGGCCTTGGGACCCGTCGAGTCCTCGGGGAAGTCGCCCCGGCGCAGGCCGGCGGGGGTGGCGCCGAGGACGGGCCGCTGGTCGGGAGTCCCGTAGCCGGTGTAGACGCAGGGCACATCGGTGAGGATGAGCAGGAAGTCTGCCTTCAGGTCCCCGGCGAGCAGCGCCGCCGTGAGGTCCTTGTCGACGACGGCCTCCGCCCCGGTGAGCGCGCCGGTGCCGGGGTCGGCGGTGACGGGGACGCCTCCTCCGCCGGCGCAGAACGAGCGTGCCGCTGCTCACCAGTTCGTGGATGGTCTCCGCCTCCAGGATCCGTTCGGGTGCCGGGGAGGGGACGACGCGACGCCTGCCGGTGGTGTCGGCGGCGATGTGCCGGCCACGTTCGCGGGCGGGCGCGGACGCGATGGCGTGGGGATACACCTGGCCGACGAACTTCGTGGGGTGCCCGAAGGCCGGGTCGTCGGCCCGGACGAGGGTATGGGTGACCAGCGCGGCGATCCGGCGGCCGGGCAGGGCGTCGTGCAGGGTGCGGACCAGCAGGGAGCCGATCATGCCCTGGGTCTGGGCGCCGAGCAGGTCCAGCGGGTAGGGGGCGCTCAGAGCGGGGTCGGCCGCGCTCTCCACGGCGAGCAGGCCGATCTGGGGGCCGTTGCCGTGGGTGATGACGATCTCGTGATCATGGGTGAGGGCGGCGATACGGTGGTCACCCGGTCGATGTTCGCCTCCTGGACCACCGTGTCGGGGTGCTCGCCGCGGTGCAGCAGGGCGTTGCCGCGGAGGGCGATGACGATGCGCATGGCTCAGTTCTCCAGGGTGGCGACGAGTACGGCCTTGATGGTGTGCAGCTGGTTCTCCGCCTGGTTGCCTGGTCGCCTGGTCGAAGACGATCGACGCGGGTGAGGAGAACAGGCCGTCGGTGACTTCCGGGTCGGGCATGGCCGACGCGAGTTCGACATTTGCTGAGACCGCTGCTCACCCTGTCCGTTCTGCCTCACGCCCCTCTACGAGGCGTGAGGTCACGGGCGTATTGGGCGTCGTGTCCCTTGTTGCGTCGTGGTGGCGGCGGGCCCAGCGGAGGGCTTCGTCGGCTCCCCAGACGATCAGCGGGAACGGGGCTATGACCGCCATCTGAGCCGGGCTGAGGGCCGCCGTGCCGAAGATGTGCTGAAGGGGCGGCGCGTACACGACTGCCGCGGTGAAGGCCAGCTCGAAGGCGATGCCCCACAGGAGCAGGCGGTTGGTCCAGATGCCGACTGTGAACAGGGAGGCGCGGTCGGTGCGGGCGGCGAACGCGGTGCCGATCTGGCAGGCGACGATGCCGACGAACGTGATGGTCGTCGCTTCCAGATATGCCTGGTGCAGGGGGGTGCCGCTGCCTGTGGGATCTCCTGGGTGCCAGCCGGCGTGCCAGAGGGTGAAGAGGAAGCCGCCCATGACCAGGGCCGCGGAGATGGTTCCCAGGAACGCCCATGCGCGGAAGAGGAGGGCCCGGTCGATGACTCCCGTCTTGCGTGATCGAGGCGGGCGGGACATGAGTCCGGGCTCGGCGGGCTCGCGTCCGAGTGCGAGCGCGGGGAGTGTTTCGGTGCCGAGGTCGATCGCCAGGATCTGCAGGACCGTCAGTGGCAGCGGGATGTGGCCCCCGGAGAGTGCGAAGACGAGGAAGGGGACGACCTCGGGCACCGCGTGGGCGAAGATGTAGAGCACGAACTTGCGGACGTTGTCGAAGACGCGTCGTCCTGCGTCGACCGCTGAGACGATGGTGGCGAAGTTGTCGTCGGTGAGCACCATGGTGGCTGCTTCACGGGCCACGTCTGTTCCCGATTTGCCCATGGCGACGCCGATGTCGGCGTGGCGCAGTGCGGGGGCGTCGTTGACGCCGTCTCCGGTCATCGCCACCACCTCGCCCTGCGCTCGCAAGGCTTCGCAGATACGCAGTTTGGCCTCTGGTGAGGTGCGGGCGAAGACGATCTCCTGGCGTCGCGAGAGCAGTTCGTCGAGGTCCTTGTCGCCCATCCGGTCCAGTACGTCGCCTGCGAGGACCGGGCTGCCGACGTGGCCGATGCCGACCTGGCGGGCGATTTCCGCGGCGGTGAGTCCGTAGTCGCCGGTGATGACGTGGATACGGATTCCGGCCTGGTGTGCGTCCCTGACGGCGTCGGCGACGCCGTCACGTGCCGGGTCTGCCATGGCGACCAGGCCGATCAGGGTCAGGTCGGATTCCGCTGCCGACCGCTCCGCCGGCGGCTTCTCCCCGTCGTCCAGAACATGGTGGGCGATGGCGAGCACCCGCAGTCCGGAAGCCGCGTAGCCGTCGATGGTGGTGCTCAGCTCTCCGCGCAGGGCGGCGTCCAGTTCGACCCTCTTCCCCTGCGGGTCGAGGAGGTGGGTGCAGCAGGGCAGGACGGCTTCGGGGGCGCCGTTGGTGTGGACCGTGGTGGCGCCTGCTTCGTCGTTCACGGTGGACATGCGCTTCAGGTGAGCGTCGAAGGGGAAGATCGTGCGGCGGGCGGCCTTGCGCTGGGAGGGCTCGATGGCGACGCCGAGGTCCTCGGCCAGGCGGAGGATCGCGAGTTCGGTGGGATCGCCGCTGCCCTGGGGCTGTGCTGGTGTGGGTGCCTCCGCGGTGGTGCAGGCGGCGGCGCTCGCTGCGAGGAGTGCCGCCTGAGGCTCGTGAACGGTCCGGTCCGCGTCCATCTCGCCGCCCGCCAGCCACAGCCGGGTCACCCGCATCCTGTTCTCGGTGAGGGTGCCGGTCTTGTCCGTGCAGATCACGGTCGTCGATCCCAGGGTCTCGACTCCCGAGAGGCGTTTGACGACGGCTCCGCCGGCCGCGAGTTCCCGGACTCCCGCGGCAAGGGCCAGGGTGATGGTCGGCAGCAGCCCTTCGGGGACGTTGGCGACGATCAGTCCGATGGAGAAGCTGATGGCCGCGCTCCAGCCCAGCCCGGCGGCGACCCCGACCGGCAGGAAGGCCGCGCCGATCGCGACAGCGACGACGGCGATGATCCAGGTGGCCCGCCGCACCTGTTTCTCCAGAGGGCTGCGTTCCGTGTGTACGCGTTGGGACAACGCGGCGATGCGGCCCAGTTCGGTGTGCATGCCCGTCCGGGTCACGACCGCTTCTGCCTCGCCGCCGCTGCACGTGGTGCCGCTGAAGACGAGTTCGTGTGCCTCCAGCAGGGAGCCGGTCTCGTCGGACGGCTGTGGCGAGCGGGTCACCGGAAGGGATTCGCCGGTCAGTGAGGACAGGTCCAGCGTGAGGGTGCCCTCGATGATCCGCGCGTCGGCACAGACCCGGTCGCCCTCGGAGACGATGAGGATGTCTCCGGGCACGAGGTCCCTGGCCGCGATCTCGCACCGCACCTCGTCGCGTACGACCCTGGCGGTGGGCGGCAGGAACGCGGCCAACGCCTCCACGGCCCGCTCGGCCTGCATCTCCTGGACGAAGGCGAACCCGGCGTTCAGGAGGATCACGGCCACAACGGCGACCGAGAGGGCCGGTGTTCCTCCGGCCCAGGCCAGGACGGCGGCAAGGGCCAAGAGGATCGCCAGTGGCTGGGTGAACTGGGAGAGCAGCTCGCCGGGCCAGCGCCTGCCGCCGGATCGGGTCAGCACGTTCGGGCCGTAGACCAGTTGTCTGCGGGTCGCCTCCCGGCTGGTGAGGCCCGAGGGGGAGGTGCGCAGGTCGCGGAAGAGTTCCGCCGGTGGCCGCCGCTCGTCGGCCTGCTCGGCCTTGTCGGGCTCACCGGGCGGGTGGGCTTCTCTCTCGTCGGTGTCTGATGACCGGCTCATGAGGGGCCCTCCCCGGGAAGGATCATGCCTGAGATGGCGCGGATGCGCCTTGAAGCCGTTGCCTGTCAGGGCCATCACGCCACGAGTGGTCGGGTGGTGTCCCTGCCCGGCCGGCTTCCCCTCGCGTGGGTCACGGTTGGGGGATGACGACGACGGGGCAGGGTGCATGCTGCACGCAGTGCTGGCTGACCGAGCCGAGGAGGATACCGCTGAAGGTGCCGTGGCCCCGGCTGCCCAGGACCAGAAGCTGTGCGTTGCGGCCTGCGTCCGTCAATACCTGTACGGGATGGCCTTCGACCACGCGGATCGCCACCTCGGCGGGGTGGTCCAGCTGGTCGCGCACCGTGGCCACGGTTTCCTGCAGGGCTCGTTCGGCGGTCTTCTCGAACTCGGCTCCTTCGGGCATCGACGGGACCCAGCCGTAGCCGTATCCGTACACCTCGGGGTACTGCCAGGCGGCGACCGCCTCGATGGGGCTGCCGGTCAACTTGGCCTGCGCCAGTCCCCACCTCAGTGCCGTCTGTGAGCAGGTCGAGCCGTCGACCCCCACGACGACGGGCCGGGGCTTCGCATCGGTGTACTGGGCCATGTCGTTCTCCTGCCGGTGTTACGAACAGAGCCGGCTTGCGCGGCGGGCAGCGCAGTCTCGCCCCCGGATTTCGATGGAGGTGCGGACGCATATGTGCCGGCCGTCACTGGGACACCGGACGGACAGCTTCACGCTACGCACCCTCGCCGAACCCGTAACTGGCCGTCCGGCCCTACCTCCAGGGCCGTATGGCCCTCTCCGTATGGCCCACCTGTAGCCAGGCCGAGGCGAACGCGATTGGGGACCGGTTGGCCCCTGCCCGCGCCGCAGGCAGCGAGCCATGCTCGGAACACGGCAAGAACTGCGGAACCCGGCCAGGCCCGCCACTGCGGGCCATTCGCTCCTTCTGGTGCACGAGCCCGGTCCAGCTTCCGTGTCCTTCTCGTTCCGGCTGGAGCGAGAAGGACAAACAGTCTCGTGCCCTATCTGAGGAGCAGCACCATGGCAGCACTCATCTTCCCGATCGTCATAGTGGCCCTGCTGGTCGTCCTGGCGATCGCCATGGCTATCAAGGTCGTCAAGCAGTTCGAGCAGGGCGTGCTGTTCCGCTTCGGCAGACTGGTTGGGCCTCGCTCTCCCGGTCTGCGGTTCATCATTCCGTTCGTCGATGTCCTGCACCGGGTCTCACTTCGGATCGTCACGATGCCCATTCAGTCGCAGGGCATCATCACGCGCGACAACGTCAGCGTCGACGTGTCGGCCGTGGCGTATTCCGCGTCGTGGACGCCGTGAAGTCGGTCATCGCGATCGAGAACGTCAACGCGGCGATCAACCAGATCGCCCAGACGACACTGCGCAAGGTCGTCGGCCAGCACACCCTCGACGAGACGCTCTCGGAGACCGACCGCATCAACCTGGACATCCGCGAGATCCTCGACGTCGCCACCGTCGAGTGGGGCGTGGAGGTCACCCTGGTCGAACTCAAGGACATCCAGCTGCCCGAGAGCATGAAGCGCGCCATGGCCCGCCAGGCCGAGGCCGAGCGGGAGAAGCGAGCGAAGATCATCAACGCCGAAGGCGAGTCCCTGGCCGCAGCGGCCCTCGGAGACGCGTCGGACATCATGATGGACCACCCCCTGGCCCTCCAACTCCGCAACCTCCAGAGCATGGTGGAGATCGGCGTCGACAAGAACACCACCGTCGTCTTCCCCGCCCCCCTCATGAGCACCATCGGCGAACTCGGCTCCTTCCTCGCCCGCGAGACGGCGGCAGCAGGCAACGCGACGACGCCGCCCGCCGCCCGCACCACGACCAGCCCGGACCCGGAACTGAACGGGGCAACCGTGGCCGTCTGATCAGCCTCACCGGCATGCCGACGCAGGGTGGTGGGCCCTTGTGCCTGGGCTGAATGGGGCTAGCCTGGTGATCAGACGTCCTGGACCCCGGCGCTTACTGCCAGTTGACACGGATGCACCAGGGCGGCCGTCCTCCGCACGGCCGCCGATGCCTCCCCCGCGGCTGCCGGCTCGATCCCGAACTCTTCTGCCGTACGGCCGCATTCACCGACCCGTGGCGCTGCGCCCGGAGTCCATGAGCTTGTCCTGGGGCATCAGGAAGGACCGTTTCTCCAGTCTTCCCCTCGCGAAGACAGGGACCTCCTGTCTCGCTCCACGGCGCCGTGCCGACCCCTTCCGGACGGAGCACCATGCCCACCTCCCAGGTGCTGCCAGCCCATTGGCACGGCGCTGACGACCGAGCCCTGATCACCGGGGCAGGCGAACCCGCCCACGATCCGGTGCCGCATATGGGACCTCCCGGGAAGCCTCGGCCGACGCACCCGGGCCTCGGGACCGTTGCACGGAGCCGGCCGTGGTGACCACACCGGGCAGGACCCGGGCCGCCGGCGCGGCACCCCGCCGACACCACCACCAGGTCGAACGGCTCCTCACCCGCCGACGCTCGGTCGTCGCCTGGTGCGACCGTCACCTGACGGCCATCCACGCCCTGTCCACCCTCATGACGGACACCCCCGGTGTTGTCGACGCCGCCCTGGCCGAGGTGCTCACCGACCCCGTCGACCCTCCCGCGGCCCCCGGCCCGGGCGAATACCCCGCTGCCCTCCCCGCTCCGTCCCCGACACGGGCCACTCGCGCACACCTGCCCGTCACCAGGGACCGCTGTCCCGACAGCGCCTCCTCTCCACTCGACCGCATCGAGCTCGCGCTCCACCTCGTCGGAGACCGCTCCTGCGCGACCGTCTCCCAAACGCTCGGCCTCCCCGAGCGCTCCGTCGCAGCCCGCCTCCGTTCAGGGCTGTGGGTGCTGTTCACCCCCTGCGACGGCGACTCCGGCCACTCGCCGCAGGGCCGGCTCCCCACCGCCACGGCCTGACCTGAAACAGCCTCGTCCTCGTCCGCCCGCCTTGCACATGAGCAGAAGCGAGAAAGACCTCCTATGAGCGCCCAGGTGAACGACGAGGCGTCCGGCGCGCCTCCGGTACCGCAGGCCCAGTCTCCGGACCAGTCTGCGGACTCGTCCTCTGACAACGCTTCGCCGAAGGGGCGGTTCGGTCTGCCGACCGCCACCGCGCTGGTCATCGGCTCGGTGATCGGCACCGGGGTGTTCGCGCTGCCCTCCGCGCTGGCGCCGTACGGCCCGATCAGTCTGGTCGCGTTCGTGCTGGTCACCATCGGCGCGCTGGCCCTGGCGTTCACGTTCGGCGCGTTGTCCAAGCGGGTGCCGGGCTCGGGCGGCCCGTACGTGTACGCCAGGGACGCCTTCGGGGACTTCGGCGGCTTCCTCAACGCCTGGTCGTACTGGATCACGGCCTGGGCGGGCAACGCCGCCATCGTCGTGGCCTGGGTCGGGTATGTGGAGGTGTTCTGGAACAACGGACACGCCAAGTCCTGGTCCATCGTGATCGCGATGGCCGGCCTGTGGATCCCGGCGGCCATCAACCTGTCCGGCGTGCGGAACATGGCGGTCACCCAGAACGTGACGACCGTGCTGAAATTCGCCCCGTTGCTGTTCATGGCCACCGTCGGCCTGCTCTTCATCAGGGCCCACAACTTCGGCCCCTTCAACGCCGGTGGCACGTCAGCCGGTTCGGCGATCTCCGCCGCCGCCGCGATCGCGCTGTTCAGCTACATCGGCATCGAGACGGCGTCTGTGGCCGCGGGCAGGGTGCGCGATCCGCAGCGCAACGTCGGCCGCGCGACGGTGCTCGGCACCCTCGGTTGCGCGGTGGTCTACATCCTCGGCACGCTCACCGTCTTCGGTACCGTGTCCAACGCCGCCCTGCGGAAATCATCCGCCCCGTTCACCGACTCGGCCGACGCCATCTTCGGCGGCCGGTGGGCCGGCCAGACCGTGGCGGTCGCCGCGATCGTCTCCGGTCTCGGCGCACTGATCGGCTGGACCCTGATCGTCGCCGAGATGCCGATGGCCGCCGCCAAGGACCGGCTCTTTCCTGCAGCGTTCGCCCGCACCCGCCGCGGGGTGCCCGCGTTCGGCATCGTCAGCTCGACGTTGCTCGCCTCCGTCCTGACCGCCGTCAGTTACACCCGCTTCGAGAACGTCTTCACCACCCTGGTGCTGCTGTCCGTGGTCACCGCGGTCATCCCGTATCTGTTCAGCGCCGGGGCACAGCTGTACTGGCTGCTGACCCGAGGCCGGCAGACCCGGTGGCGGCACCTGGTCCGCGACTGCGGAGTGTCCGGCGTGGCGCTGGTCTTCTCGTTCTGGTCGCTGGCCGGCAGCGGCTACCAGGCCGTCTACTACGGCACGTTCTGCCTGCTCCTGGGCCTGCCCGTCTACATCTGGCTGAAGTCGGGGCGCGGCGAGTACGGCGAGAGCCCGGTCGTGCCCTACGACGCCCCGGCCGCCCTCGCGGTGCCGGCCGACCGGCCCGGCACCGGAGGGTTCCCGTCATGAGCCGCCCCGCCACCGCAACCGTCCGCTCTGCCAAGGAGACCACTGTGACCCGCACGCTCGGAGTGCACTCCGAAGTCGGCCGGCTACGCGAAGCCGTCGTCCACCACCCCGGGCTGGAGCTCAGCCGCCTGACCCCTGCCAACTGCCACGAACTGCTCTTCGACGACGTGATGTGGGCCGCGAAGGCCCGCGAGGAACACGACGCGTTCACCGAGGTGCTCCGCGAACGTGACGTCACCGTCCACCACTTCGACGCCCTGCTCGCCGAAACCCTGGCGCTCCCCGAGGCGCGGGCCTTCGTACTCGACCGCGTCTGCACCCCGGAACAGGTCGGGCCCACCCTGGCCGGACCGCTGCGCGCGCTCGCCGACGAGGCCGATCCGGCGATGCTGGCGGAGCTGCTCATCGGCGGGGTGACCCGTACGGATCTTTCCCCGCTGCGGGTGCGCAGCCTGCGCTGGCAGGCCCTCGGCCCTGACGACTTCGTACTGGCACCACTGCCCAACACCCTTTTCCAGCGGGACAATTCGGCCTGGATCTACGGCGGCGTCACGATCAACCCGATGGCCAAGGCCGCCCGGCGGCGCGAATCCCTGCACACCAGGGCCGTGTACGGGTACCACCCGCTGTTCGCCGGCGCCGCGTTCTCCGTCTACTACGGCGGCGATGACACCGGACACCAGCCCGCAACCCTGGAGGGCGGGGACATCCACGTCCTGGGCCGGGGCGTCGTACTGATCGGGATGGGAGAGCGGACCACCCCGATGGGTGTGGAGATCCTGGCCCGAGAGCTGTTCCGCAGCCACCAGGCCACCACGGTGATCGCCGTACAACTGCCGAAGTCGCACGCGTTCATGCACCTGGACACCGTCCTGACCATGATCGACACCGACACCTTCGTCCGCTACCCCTACCTTGACCCGAAGGCCATGCGGACCTGGGTGATAGTCCCCGCCGACCCGGCGGAGGTCGTCGAGCACGACACCGGAGGTCTGCACGTCGAGCACCGCGACGACCTGTTCGCCACCATCGCGGACGCCCTGGGCCTGGACAAACTCCGGATCCTGTCCGCGGACGAGGACGCCAGGGCGGCCGAGCGCGAGCAATGGGACGACGCCAACAACTTCCTCACCGTCGCCCCCGGCGTCGTCGTCGGCTACGAGCGCAACACCGTCACCAACACCATGCTGCGCGAGAACGGCATCGAGGTCATCAGCATCCCGGGCAACGAGCTGGGCCGCGGCCGGGGCGGCGCGCGGTGCATGACCTGCCCCACTCGGCGCGACGGCACCTGACGCCTCATCATCACCTCGCCCACACCACTCCTGAGGACTGCTCCCATGACCGCTCCACTCACCGCCACCGCCCGCCACCCGGGCTCCCTGCTCAAGGAACTCGACCTGGACAAGGCGCAGTTCCTGGCACTCATCACCCGGGCCGCACAGCTCAAGCAGGACAAGGCCTACGGCACCGAACGCCGTCTGCTGACGGGCCGGAACATCGCGCTGGTCTTCGAGAAAAGTTCCACCCGCACCCGCTGCGCGTTCGAGGTCGCCGCCCACGACCAGGGCGCCCACGTCACCTACCTGGGGCCGGACGGCTCCCACATCGGCCGCGAGGAGTCGATCCGCGACACCGCCCGCGTCCTTGGCCGGATGTTCGACGGCATCGAGTTCCGGGGATTCGCCCAGGACACCGTGGAACAGCTCGCCGACCACGCCGGGGTGCCGGTGTGGAACGGCCTCACCGACACCTGGCACCCCACCCAGATGCTGGCCGACGTCCTCACCATGACCGAGCACCACTCCGGCCCGCTGGAGCAGACCGCCTACTGCTTCCTGGGCGACGGCCGCAACAACGTCGCCCGCTCTCTGCTGGTCACCGGCGCCCTGCTCGGCATGGACGTACGCATCGCCGCGCCCCGTGGACTGTGGCCCCCCGAGGATGTCATCGCCGCCGCCCACCGCCTCGCCACCACCAGCGGCGCCCGTGTGCTGGTCACCGACGACGTCGAACAGGGCGTGGCGGGCGCCGACTTCGTCTACACCGACGTATGGGTCAGCATGGGCGAGTCCGACGAACAGTGGGGCGCCCGCGTCGACCTGCTCCTGCCCTACCGGGTCACCGAGAAGGTCCTGCACGCCTCCGGCAAGCCCGACACGAGGTTCCTGCACTGTCTCCCCGCCGTCCACGACCGCAGCACCCAGCTCGGTGAGCGCCTGCACGACTTGTACGGCCTCAGCGGCGCGGAGGTCACCGACGACGTCTTCGAATCCCCCCGCTCGATCGTCTTCGACCAGGCCGAGAACCGGCTGCACACCATCAAAGCGGTCCTCGTCGCCGCCCTCGGCGACTGAGCCGCTGATATGCGCATCGTGGCCGCGCTCGGCGGCAACGCACTCCTGCGACGCGGCGAGAAGCCCGACGCCGTCATCCAGATCGAGCACGTCCGCGCCGCCGCCGAGGCACTCGCCCCGCTGGCCGCCGACCATGAGCTGATCGTCTGCCATGGGAACGGCCCGCAGGTCGGCATGCTCGCCCTGGAGAGCGAGAACGACCCTGCACTGACCCGCCCCTACCCGCTGGACGCGCTCGTCGCGCAGACTCAGGGGATGATCGGCTACTGGCTGGCCCAGTGCCTGCGCAACGCCGGAGTGGCGAAGCCGGTCCTGAGCATCGTCACCCAGACGCTGGTCGACGCGCACGACCCGGCCTTCGCCGAGCCGGCGAAGTTCGTCGGCCCCGTCTACGACCACCCGAACGCACGGCGGCTGGCCGAACTGCACGGCTGGCGCGTCGCCGCCGACGGCGACAACTGGCGGCGGGTCGTCCCCTCCCCCGAGCCGCAGCGGATCATCGAGCAGGACTCGATCACCCACCTGCTGGAGAGCCGGGCGGTGGTCATCTGCGGTGGCGGCGGCGGAGCCCCGGTCGTCGACGACGGCACCGGCCGGCTCCAGGGCGTCGAGGCCGTCGTCGACAAGGACTTCACCGCGGCCCTGCTCGCCGTCACCGTGCAGGCCGACCGGCTGCTGGTACTCACCGACGTGCCCGCCGTGATGGCACACTTCAGCACCCCCCAGGCCGTCCCGCTGAGCCGCCTCGACCTGGACGACCTGGCCCGTATGCGGTTTCCGGCCGGTTCCATGGGCCCCAAGACCGCCGCCTGCCACCGTTTCGTCGCAGCCACCGGCCGGCGAGCCGCCATCGGTTCGCTGTCCGAGGCGACGGCGGTCCTGGACGGCAGCGCCGGAACCACCATCACCGCAGGCCGCACCCACCGTACGGGCGCCCGGCCCGGCCCCGGAACGGCGAGCGAGCCCGTGCCCACCAACGCGACGGGACAGAAACGCAGTTGATTCAGCAGGCAGCCTCCACGCCGGCCACCGGTCCGCCCGGTGCTGATCCTTCCGCTCCCGATCCGCGCGAACCGCCGGCCGACCTGTTCACGGACCTGGAGAGCCGACGGGTGACCGGGCCGAGGGCCGAACGGCCTGGCGGGGGAGGACCTATGGCCCCCGGGACGTCACCGGCAAAGGGCTGGACGGCACGGCCACCGGGCTCCCATCGGCCCTGCCCCGAAGTGCCATGAACGACAAGCATCGTGAAGGAGAAGACGGCTTCGCGATCACCGGTGGTCGACGCGGGGAACGATTCGGAGGCAGTGATGACCGTAACGGCACCGACAGAGACGGACGCACCCGCTGCGGCATGGCAGGGTTTCGCCGGACGGCAATGGCGCGAGAAGATCGACGTGCGCGGCTTCGTTCAGGCCAACTACACGCCTTGCAAGGGCGATCAGGGCTTCCTTGCCGGCCCGACCGAGCGGACCCGCGCGGTGTGGGGCAAGGCCTCGGCGCTCTTCCCCGAGGAGCGCCGCCGGGGCATTCTCGACGTCGACGCCGCCACCCCGTCCACAATCACCTCGCATGCGCCCGGGTTCATCGACCGCGACCGCGAGCTGATCGTCGGCCTCCAGACCGACGCGCCGCTGAAGCGGGCGATCATGCCGGGCGGCGGTCTGCGGATGGTGGAGAACGGCCTGCGGGCGTACGGCTACAGGCCCGGCCCGTTCGTCAGCCGGGTCTTCGGAACCTACCGCAAGACCCACAACGACGGGGTCTTCGGCGCCTGCACCCCCGCCATGAAGACCGCCCGCAAGGCCGGGACCATCACCGGGCTGCCCGACGCCTACGGCCGCGGCCGGATCATCGGGGACTACCTCCGTGTTGCCCTCTACGGCACCACCCGCCTGATCGAGGCCGAGCACGCCGAACGCGTCCTGCTGTACGCCCGCCTCTCCACCGCCGACGTGATCCGCGACCGCGAGGAACCCGCCGAACAAGCCCGCACCCTGGGCGAGTTGCCGACGATGGCAGCCTCGTACGGCTGTGACTTCACCCGCCCCGCCGCCACCGCCCATGAAGCCGTCCAATGGCTCTGCCTCGGCTGCCTCACCGCGGTGAAGGAGCAGAACGGCGCCGCGATGTCGCTGGGCCGGACCTCCACCTACCTCGACATCTACCTTGCCCGCGACCTCACCGAGGGCCTGATCGACGAGACCCGCGCCCAGGAGCCGATCGACGACTTCGTCATCAAGCTGCGGATCGTTCGCTTCCTGCGCACGCCGGAATACGACGCGCTGTTCTCCGGCGACCCCACCTGGATGACGGAGTCCATCGGCGGCCCCGGCGAGGACGGACGCACGCTGGTCACCCGCACCTCCTTCGGCGTCCTCCAGACCCTCTACAACCTCGGCCCGGCCCCCGAACCCAACCTCACCGTCCTCTGGTCGCCCCAACCGCACACCGGCTTCGCGCACTTCTGCGCCCAGGTCTCCATCGTCGCGAGCTCCGCCCAGTACGAGTCCGACGATCTGCCGCGCCCGGCCACCGGCGACGACACTGTGATTGCCTGCTGCGTCTCGGCCATGGCGGTCGGGAAGCAGATGCAGTTCTTCGGCGCCCGGGTCAACCTCGCCAAGGCCCTGCTCTACGCGATCAACGGTGGCCGCGGCGAAGTGATTGGCAATCAGATAACGACCGCCGAAACGCCGTTGACCGGCGAGTACCTCGATCCGGTCGAGCTGGCCGCTGCCTACGACCGGATGCTGGACCGGCTCGCGGAGACCTACGTCAACGCCCTCAACGTCATCCACTACATGCACGACAAGTACGCCTACGAGCGCATCGAGATGGCCGCCCTGCACGACCACCCGGTCCATCGCACGATGGCCTGCGGCATCGCAGGTCTTTCGGTGGCCGCGGACAGTCTCTCTCGGCCACCAAACACGCCCGGGTGAAGGTCATCCGGGACGCCAAGGGCCTGGCCGTCGACTACGAGGTCGGGGGCGACTGGCCGGCGTACGGCAACAACGACGAGCCCCAGCCCGGGTCCGAGCCCGGGTCCAGGTCCGAGCCCGAACTCCGGCGATGATTGTGCGGCGGAGATCGGTGATCATGTCGGACGGCGACGGGCCGGTCCTGATGGTGTACCAGGGAGCACGGGCGCGGTGCTGGGCGGCGTCGGTGGAGGTGCCGACGGGCACACCGGCGGAGACACCGGATCCGGTGGTGCCGGTGAGCGTGGCCCCCTCTGCCTGAGCCAGGTCAACACCGGCTGGTCCGTGGGCGGTTGCTTCGCCGAGCAGGCGGTCGCCGACGCACGCACGGCCATCGAGGTGCCGGCCGGCCGCGCTGTCCGGTCGGCCTCCGCCGGCGGTCAAACGGGGTCCATCGGTCTCATATCCGGGCCGTTGGGCCCTGCTCCTGTGCGCGGTGTGCGTGCGACGGTCGCTGGAGGGTCATTCGTACTGCGGCGTTCGGGAAGCGGAGTCGGTCATGGGTGCGAAGGTGAGGTGCTGGCGGTGGCGGCGCAATCCGCTCAGGCGCCGCTCGGATGCCGTCGAGGCGTGGCTCGTCCTGGTGACGGCCGTGGTGATGGCGGTGGGCACGCCCCTGGCAGGCACTCTGAGCGCGGTGGCTGTCGGGAGCGGGCTGCTCCACCAGCGCCAGGAACGGCACCGCACCTCCGCCGTGCTGACCGGGAACGCAGCCAAGCCGGAGCCCGGCATGTACGCCCGTACCTGGGCGACCGTGCAGTGGACGGCGTCCGACGGCTCCCTCCGTACGGCGCGGGCGCCGATCGGGGTGGGCAGCAGGGCCGGTGCCAGGACCGTGATCTGGACGGACGGCCAGGGCCGGCTCGTCGGTGAGCCACCCGGCCCGGGACAGGCACTCGCGGAGTCCGCCCTCGCCGGAGCGCTGGCCGCGGGCGGTGTTGCCCTGCTGCTGCTCGGCGGCCGTCTGATCGTACGGCGGCAACTGGACAGGCGCCGCGCGGCGCAGTGGGAGCGGGCCTGGGCCAGGACCGGCCCCCAGTGGGACCGGAAGCGCGCCTGATCCCGGTCCGGAGTCGGAGCAAGAGGTGTCCGGGCAAGAGGTCCAACCGGTCCTGCTGCCGGGATGAGGACGAGGCGGACAACAGCGTGATCGCGTGCCAGGACCGGAACGAACCCGCGGAGGCCGGTGCACGCCCGGAGACCGTGCACTGCCGAAAGCCACCGCAACGAACCCAGGAAGACCATGACACCTCAACCCGCTCCCACGCCCGGCGTCGTAGAAGCGGCGGGTCTCACCGAGGACCAGGCCGCCCGGAGACTGGCGGAATGCGGTCCCAATGAGCTGGGCGCGCAGCGCCGGATACCGCTGTGGTCGCGAGTCGGCGCCCAACTGCGTGACCCGATGATCCTGATCCTGCTGGCGGCGGTGGTGCTCACCGTGCTGACCGGGGACCACGCGGACGCGGTGGTCATCGCCCTGGTGATCGTGGCGAACACTACCGTGGGGGTGGCCCAGGAAGTACGCGCGGACAACGCCGTCGCGGCGCTGTCCGCCATGACCGCGCCGACAGCCCGGGTGCTGCGCGGCGGCACCGAGCGCGAGGTCGCCTCCGCGGCCGTCGTACCGGGCGACGCGCTGGTGCTCGGCGAGGGCGACATCGTCCCCGCCGACGCGGCACTGACCGAGTCGTCCGCGCTGCTGGTCGACGAGTCGGCGCTGACCGGGGAGTCGGTGCCGGTGGACAAGGACGCGCGGGGCGGGGAGCCGGACACCGGAGGGCTCCAGGCGGGCACCGTCGTGGTACGCGGCCGGGCCGTCGCCACCGTCACCGCGACCGGGCCGCACAGCGCGCTCGGCCGCGTCGCCGCCATGCTGCACCCGCACGAGGAACCGACCCCGCTGCAGCGCCGACTGGCCGGTCTCGGCCGGGTGCTGGCCCTGGTGGCGGTAGGTCTGTGTCTGATCGTCTTCGTTCTCGGCCTCGCCCGCGGCCAGTCGCCGCAGATCATGGCGGTCACCGCGATCAGCCTCGCCGTGGCCGCCGTCCCCGAGTCGCTGCCCGCCGTCGTCACGCTCGGACTGGCCCTCGGCGCCCGGCGGATGGCCGCCCGCCACGCGCTGGTACGACGACTGTCCGCAGTCGAGACACTCGGTTCGGTCACCATGCTGGCCACCGACAAGACCGGCACGCTCACCGAGGGCCGGATGGTCGTGGAACGTGTCTGGACCACCAGGGGCACGGCCGCGCTCACCGGTTCCGGCTACGGGCCCACCGGTGAGGTCCTGGTCGCGGGCAAGCCCCCTGCCCCCGCCGCGCTGCGTGCCGTACAGGAACTGCTCACGGCGGCGGCACTGTGCAACGACGCCTCGCTGCGGCCCCCTGAGAACGGTACGGACGGCTGGACCGCACTCGGGGATCCCACCGAGGCGGCGCTGCTCGCCGCCACCGCGAAGGCCGGCCGCGACCGAGACGAACTGCTGCCCGCGCACCCGCGCGTCGGCGAGGTGCCGTTCGACAGTCTCCGCAAGCGCATGACCACACTGCACCGCGCGCCTTCCGGCGAGGTGGAGGTCTGTCTCAAGGGCGCGCCGGAGGCGGTGCTCGACGGCGAGACCCTGGACGAGAGCCCCGACCTGTTGGAACGCGCCCGTAAGGAGGCCGCCACGCTTTCCGCCGAGGGCTTCCGCGTCCTGGCCGTGGCATCGGCCCTGCGTGTTGACCTCCCGGCCCGGTACGAGGAGGCCGAGACCGGGCTGCGGCTGCTGGGCCTGGTGGCCATCAGTGACCCGCCCAAGGAAGCGGCCGCGGCGACCGTCACGGCCTGCCGGCTGGCCGGCATCACCCCGGTGCTGATCACCGGCGACCACCCGGCCACCGCCCGCGCCATCGCGACCAGGGTCGGAATCCTCGGTCCCGGCAACAGTGTCTCCGGCAGTACCGCCTCCGACGAGGTCGTAACCGGCAAGGACCTGGCCGACGGGCAGGTCCCGGACCTCACCCGGGTCCGGGTGTTCGCCCGCACCACCCCGCAGCAGAAGCTGGACATCGTCCAGGTCTGGCGCGCCGGTGGTGCCGTCACCGCCATGACCGGCGACGGCGTCAACGACGGCCCGGCGCTGCGGCAGGCCGACATCGGCGTGGCCATGGGCCGCCGGGGAACAGAAGTCGCCCGGCAGGCGGCCGACCTGGTGCTCGCCGACGACGAACTGTCCACCGTGGTCACGGCGGTGGAGGAGGGCCGACGGGTCTACGACAACATCCGCCGCTTCCTGCTCTACGCCCTGGCCGGTGGCGTCGCGGAGATCCTTGTCATGCTGCTCGGCCCGCTGTTCGGGCTCGCGCTGCCCCTGCGGGCCGGCCAGATCCTGTGGATCAACCTCCTCACCCACGGTCTGACGGGCGTCGCCATGGGTGCCGAGCCGGTCTCCCGGCATGCCATGCGCCGCGCGCCGCGCCCGCCTGGGCAGCATGTGCTCGGCGGCGGGCTGTGGCAGCGGATACTCCGCCTCGCCACGGTGGTCACCGCCGCGAGCCTCGCCGCGGGGCTGTGGGCCCGGCACGCCGGGCAGCCCTGGCAGACCACGCTGTTCCTCGCGTTGCTGGCCGCCCAGCTCGGCGTCGTACTGGGCCTGCGGGAGCGGCTGTTCACCCGTGAGAACCCTTTCCTGCCCTGGGCGGTGCTGGCCGCGGTGGGTCTGGGCGCCGCCGCGCTGTACATGCCGTTCCTGCGGGCCGTCCTGGAGACCTCACCGCCGTCCTGGCCCGGTCTTGTGGCTGCTCTCGCCGCGGGCCTGGTCGGCTTCGGCACAGCCCGCGCGGAGAGCCGGTCCACACGGGCCACCGGGCAGGCCCGGACGAGGCCCGGGCCTGACCGGCCCACACCCCATGACTGATGAGTGACCAGGTGAAAGGAGGACCGCGCCCGGTGCCACGCCCGCCTTGGCCGCCGGAACCGAGGCCGCCTTCGAGGTGGACCATATCGACGATGCGCCGAGCCAGGGCTGGAGCGTTCTCGTCTTCGGCCGTGCCGAGTACGTGACCGACCCCGCCGCCGCCCGGCACCTCGTCGGCGCGGCCCGCTCCGCACCGTGGGCGGGCGGCGACCGCGAACTGCGGGTGCGCATCGCCCCGGAGCGGGTCACCGGACGCCGGATCGGCGCCCGCTGACCCACGCGGCGGGGCGGCCGCCGGAGGGATTACGCGAAGAAGCCGAGGGGCTTCAGATCGTGGGTTGGCAGGACGTTGTTGACTTCCTGGCGTGGTCCGGCCGTCGGGGACCGGAGCCCGGTCTCCCGGACCAGGACCACGCCCGACCGGGCACAGGTGCCGAATGGCCCTGTCCCCGGCCCGGTCCGATCCCGGCGCCCCCGGGCGACCGCGGCTGTGCGGGGCCGAATCCGGGGACTAGCCGGTGTGGATGGTGCCGCCCTGGTCCCCGGCCGCGCCGCTTTCACCGCGATGTCGCGCCGGAGCACTTGCGCTCACCCGTCGCAGGGCCGTTTCTCGCTTCTTTCCACACGGTGGCCCTGGGCTCCCGATGCGTCCAGCGAGGCGTCTTCATCTGCCCCGCCCTCCTCAACAGGCCATCGAAGTCCTGGCGGTACTCATGAACGTGGTGCTCCTACCGGCGGCGCTCCCGCTCGCCTTGATCGGCACGATGACGGGGGCTGTCCTGGTGGGAGGACTCCCTGATCCCGCCAAGACAGCCCGAAGGGCTCACCGCAGCGTCGGTGGTCGTGCCCCTTCGCCCCTCTGCCCTCGCCGAGATGTCGGCCGATGACCACCACCGCACGCTCGTAGGAACCGCAGAACGGGGCACCCGAGCTTGTGCGCCACTTGAGCGTGCACCTGCTGCAGGACTCGGCTCAACCGGGCGTGCTTTCGCACCCCGTCGTATCCGTCGGCCACTCGGAGAGCAGAAGGAAGCATGAACTGCTACGACTGTCACCAGTCCGGGGTGACCACCTCGGCCGTCGCCGTCTGCCGGAATTGCGGGGCCTCGCTCTGCCCCGATCACATCGAGGTCACCGTGCAGCATCTGGAGCGGAACGAAGGCATGGGCCTCGCCACTCTCAAGAAGCCTGCTCGCCGCCTTACGTGCCTCATCTGTCATGACGCGGAGCACCAGTTCTGACCTGCCCGCGGCATCCACCAGGCACCAGCAACGGCAGGGTCACCCGGGACGACCAAGCGACCGGAGGCAGCAAGTGAACGCCAAGGAACCCGCACCGTCCGAGACGGTGCCACGACTACGCCTGGACGAGCTGCTCGAAGAGCTTCAGGCGCAGATCGGGGAGGTTCGCGGCACCCAGGGGCGCCTTCACGGGCTGCTGGAGGCCGTCCTGTCGGTGGGCCGCGAGCTCGATCTCTCCCAGGTGCTGCGCCACATCACCAAGGCCGCGGTGGTTCTGGTCGATGCCGAATACGGCGCACTTGGTGTCATAGGTCCCGATCAGAGCCTCGTGCAGTTCCTCCCGGTCGGGGTCAGCGAGGCCGAGCAGGCACGGATCGGGGTTCTGCCCGCCGGGCACGGGCTCCTCGGCGAGCTGATCAGCCATCCGGAGCCATTGCGGCTGACAGAGCTGTCGGAACACCCGGCCTCGCACGGCTTTCCCGCGCACCACCCGCCGATGCACTCCTTCCTGGGTGTGCCCGTCCGTGTCCGGGGAGAAGTGTTCGGCAACCTCTACCTCACCCAGAAACGCGGTGGTCTCCCGTTCGACAGCGAGGACGAAGCCGTCCTGTCGACCCTGGCCGCAGCCGCAGGGGTGGCGATCGACAACGCCCGTCTGTACGCGGAGGGACAGGTCAGGGAACGCTGGTTGGCAGCCAGTGCCGAACTCACTCGTGGCCTGCTCTCCGGAACGCCTGAAACGAAGGTACTGGAGCTGATGCTGAACCGGGCGCAGGACATCACGTCGGCCGATCTCGGCGTGGTCGAACTGGTCACCCCCGGAAGGCAGGAACTGCGCGGGGTACTCGCGCTCGGGGAAGGTGCCGCGCTGCATCGTGGTGTGAGGCTGCCTCGCGATGGGACTCTGAGCGGGGAGGCCCTGGCCGCAGGGCAGTTGATCGTCACCTCGGAGGTGGGGAGTGACCCGCGGGTCACCTACTGTCCCGAACGGTGGACGGGGCTGGGACCCGCGGTCGCCGTTCCTATAAGTACCAGTGACAAGGATCGCGGGGTGCTCGTACTCGCGCGCACCGCGGGGCGCCCGCCCTTTACCCAGGCGGAGATCGCGCCGCTGCCCGGTTTCGCCGGCCAGGCCGCGCTCGCGCTGGAACTCGCCGACCGACGCAGGACGGCCGAGCAGGTGAGCCTGCTGGAGGACCGCGACCGCATTGCACGCGACCTCCACGACCTCGCCATCCAAAGGCTGTTCGCCACGGGAATGACGCTGCAGAGCGCGAATCGCTTCGTCGAGCACCCGGAAGCGACCGAGCGGATCGGCCGGGCGGTCGACGACCTCGACACCACCATCAAAATCATCCGGTCCACGATCTTCGGTCTGCGGGCCCACGACAGCACCGTGATCGGCCACGGCCTGCGGGCCCGTGCCTCCAGGACTGCCGAGGAAGCCGTTCCCTCTCTGGGGTTCACGCCGTCCCTGCTCATGGAGGGCCTGCTCGACACCGATGTCCCGCACACCGTGGCGGACGAGGTCGTGGCGGTGCTGAGCGAAGCACTGTCGAACATCGCCCGGCACGCACACACCCCGTCCGCGGAGATCGCACTCGTCGTCCGCAACGAGCGGCTCACACTGACCGTCACCGACAACGGCGTCGGAATCGGCGAAGGCGGACACAGCAGCGGGCTGCGCAATCTCAGTGAGCGCGCGCGGAACCTGGGTGGTGAACTCACCCTGACCGCCCCGCCCGAGGGCGGCACCCTTCTCCGCTGGGCCGTCCCATTGCCTGATCGCCGCTAGCCGGGGCCCCAGCGGGATCAGGCGTCCTCGTGGGGCGGTGAGGTCAGCCGGACTGCCAGAACCGCCGCCTGGACGCGGCGCTCGACCCCGAGTTTCGCCAGAAGCCGCGATATGTGGTTCTTGATGGTCTTCTCCGACAGATAGAGACGCTTGCCGATCTGGCGATTGGTGAGTCCCTCACCGATGAGATCCAGAATCTGGCGTTCGCGCATGGTCAGAGCGTCCAACGGTTCTGCCTCTGAAGCAGGTTGCCCGGAGGGGGAGCGCAGACTGCTCATCAGCCGTCCGGTGGTCGCCGGGTCCAGCATCGACTGCCCCGAGGCCACCGTCCGCACCGCCGTGACCAGGTCGGAGCCCTTGATCTGCTTCAACACGTAGCCGGCCGCCCCGGCCATGATCGCGTCCAGCAGGGCGTCGTCATCGTCGGACGAAGTCAGCATCAGGCAGGCCAACTCCGGCATCCGGTCACGCAGTTCACGGCAGACGGCGATGCCGTCACTGTCCGGGAGGCGAATGTCCAGGATCGCGACGTCCGGACGCAGCGCCGGACCGCGGACCAGCGCCTGCGCACTGGTTCCCGCCTCGCCGACCACCGCGATGTCCGGTTCCAGGTCGAGCAGGTCGTGAACCCCACGTCGTACGACCTCGTGATCGTCGAGCAGGAAGACCCGGATCGGTGACTCCGGTGTGAAAACGCGTTCCTGGCTCACATCGCCCTCCGGGCGTAGTTGTCCCCGTCGATCGTGCCGGGCTCGTTCAGCACCAACCACTGCCCGTAGCGCCCGCAGAGCCGTCCGACCGGGATCGTCAGCGAAGCGACCCGCTACGGGCGGGCCCGTAGAGACCCAGCAGGCGGACACTGACCGCGTGGAGCCGGTGGGCAAGTACCTGCCCTCGCGCCCCGGCTTCGAGCCGGCCGCCGAACGTCACGTGCCGTCGGGCATCGCGGCGTGTCACCGCGCACCGGGCGCCGCGCACCGGGCACCGGCGGGATGTCCCGCTTGTCGGCCGATGCGTCGAGCGGACCGCCGCTGATGAACAGCCACACCGCCCGATCCAGCAGCGTGGCACGGTGTCGGCGCGCGAATCGTACGGCGCCCCCGTGTCGGTGGCCCGCGTACAGCGCGCCGCCGAGAACCACCACGTCGTACGGAGTCCCGTCCCTGACCTCGGACGCGGCATGCACCCCGGCCCCGATCCCGATCCCGTGGGTGCGCAAGGCGTCTTTGACGGCCTCGGCCATCCCTCGTGTCGAACCGTTCCTCGTTCCGTACGCGACGAGTGCCCGCCGTGCCATGGCCGGTTCTCCGTCTCAGAGTTTGTGGATCCAGGCGTCCGCCACGTCCTTCAGGTCCTCCTCCATCGTTTCGCCCACGCTGTCGTCGATACGCCAGGTCAGCTCGGGGACGACATCGATCACACCGTCGACCTGTCGGGTCATCCGCTGCGCGACCGTGGCCTCGATGCGTCGCTCCACCTCGCCCGTGAGAGTGACCACCCCGTCGTGGACGTCGACAGCGACCGCCGCGAGCGGCAGGCACAGGGCCCCGCCCAGGACCTCTTCCACGACTTCGCAGTGCAGGTGCGCATCCGGCCGGAGGAAGAGCTGCAAGGTCCCGCCGGGTCACGATGCCGACGAGACGGTCCTCCGCGTCGACGACCGGCAGCCGTTCGACCCAGTGCTGCGCCATCATCCGCGCGCCGACGGCGACGGTGTCCTCGGCGTGCGCCGTGACGGCAGGCTTCGACATCAGCCGGCCGGCCGAATGTGCCCGGACCCTGGCATCCCTGTCCCCGGTGCCTCGTCCGTCGGGCAGGGGGCGCAGGCGCGGCGGCGGCCCGGGGGAACGCGCTGTGCCTGCCTGGTCGCGCAGCAGGTCGGTGCCGGAGACGACCCCCAACACCCGCTCATCGCCGTCCACCACGGGCAGGCCGCTGATCCCGTGGTGAGCGAGAAGACGGGCCAGCTCCTTGAACGGAGGGCCGAACTCGGCGCGTACGACGTCGCCCGTCATCACGGAGCCGAGCCTGCTGTGCCGCATGCCCCTCGACCTCTCAGCTCAGCCAGCGGTTGTCGCGCACGATCGCCGTGCGCTCCCAGCCACGGCCCAGGCCCCACACACGACCGGCATGGCCGACAGCGAGCGCGATGAGAACCGCGGCGTACAGGACGTGATAGTCGACCAGGGGGTTCGGCGACATGCTCGGCGCACCGGTCGAAAGGTGCTGGGCCGGCGGCCACTCGGCAGCCCACATCAACGCCATCATCACGGTGCCCACCACCGCGGCGAACCGCAGTGCCACGCCCGCCATCACGGCGACGCCGATGGCCAGCAGCCCCAGCATGAACAGCCAGTTCACCCAGGCGTCACCCGCCATGCCATGGAAGGTCGACTGCAAGGGTCCCGCGACGACCCCGCTCAAGAAGCCCTTGGTCGGTGAACCTCCATCGATCCAGCCCTTGCCCGAACCGGTCGCGTACCCCCACCCGAACGTCTTGTCGAGGAAAGCCCAGAGGAAGACGAACCCGGTCAGGATCCGTACTCCCGCGAAGACCATGGCGAACGCGGTGGACCGGGTGGTGTCACGCGCCGCGACGGATGTCGCCGAGGCCGGTGCTCTGCGGCGCGAGGGAAATCGCAGTCCCGCCCGCCCGCTCGAATGATCAGGAACTGCCATAGCGATCCCGTCCTCCTGACACCGCCACCGCGAGTGCGGTGACTTCTCCAATGTCCCGCCCCGCCCGTCGTCGCGCTGTGGGCCGAAGGCCCGCGCCGGGGGCCAACCGGCCCTAAAACGAGGCGCCACCAAGTTGCGGACCGGGCGGCGCCACCCTGTCCTGCAAAGCGTTCATGGAACAGATCGACGCATTCCTGCGGCGCCTGGACACCGATCACGTCGACCTCTGCCAGATCCATCGCCTCGCCCCCAACACGCCGGTGGAGGAGACCACGGAAGGGCTCCATCACGTCGTGAGGGCCGGCAAGGCCCGGAAGATCGGTGCCTCGTTGATGTGGGCCTGGCAGTTCGCCAAGACGCAACACGCCACCGACGCAACACGCCACCGACATCCAAGGCTGGACCCGGTGTGTCCATGCAGGACCAGGAGAACCTGATCCAGCGCGAAGAGGACCGGGAGATGTTCGGCCTGCCCTCCGACCAGGGCGTGGGGCAGCATCCCGTGGAGCCCGCTCGCAAAAGGCATGGTCACCAGGCCCTGGCAGCAACGCGACACCGCGCGCGCCCAAGCGAACCCGGACCGGGCCGGCCTCTGTCCCTCTACAGCGACAAAGCCATCCTCGATGCGGTTGACATCGCGACGAACCGCCCTCACTGACGCTGTCACAGTCACAGCCCTCATCCTCACCGATGACGAGATCCGACGAGGTGGCGACCGTCAGGGCCGTGCCGGCGAGGCCCTTTCCTTTGCGGAAGGGCCCAGGTGCTCCCCGCGCCTGGGGGATGGTCCCGGTGTGCCCGCCGGGTTACCTGGCCGCGTCGGACCTGCGCGGGGACCTCGAAGTCGTCCCACAGGGCGAGGTCGGTGGCGGTGGGCATTGCTGTGCTGTGTCAGCTCCAGGGTTCGGATCCTTCCGACACCCGGGACCTTCCTCAGCTTTCGCGGTTTCGCCGCGCCGCTGACCTGGTGGTATGGTCTGCGGCTCGGCGCGGGATACTGGTCGACATGCGCATCGACTTCGATCCCCAGGCCATGGACAACAAGGACTTCTACCGCCTTCTGACGGCGGTGGTGGTCCCTCGGCCCATCGCGTGGGTGTCCACGCGTTCAGCACAGTCCGTTGAGAATCTCGCCCCGCACTCGTTCTTCACGGTGTCCTGTGTCAGCCCCCCGGTGGTGCAGTTCACGTCGGTCGGGCGGAAGGACTCGCTGCGCAATATCGAGGAGACGCGTGAGTTCGTGGTGAATTTCGCGCCCGAGCATCTCTTCGAGCAGGTCAATGCGACGGGGACGGACTTTCCGCACGGGGTGAGCGAGTTCGAGGCGGTCGGGATCGCGCGGGAGCCCAGCCGGGTGGTGGGGCCGCCGCGGGTGGCGGCTTCGCCGGTGGTGCTGGAGTGCGAGTTGCACAGCACGGTGCTGCTGGGGGACTCCACGGTGGTGTTCGGGCGGGTGCGGCATGCGGCGGTGTCCGAGGCGGTGCTGGTCGACGGGCATCCGGACGCGCGCAAGCTGCGGCCGCTGTCCCGGCTGGGCAGGGACGAGTGGGGGACGATGGGCGAGATCCTGGAGATCTCGCGGATCCGGTACGCGGACTGGGACGGCGGGAAGACCGGCTGAGGGCGACGAGACGGCCCGGTCGGCCACTTGTGGTGACCGCGCTAGCCGAGCCGGATGGCGTGGAGCATGAGCAGCGCGGCGGCCATGTTGGCGGCCGGGACGGCGCCGCGGGCGACCAGGTCGGGGACGGCTTTGAGGGGGACCCATTCGCGGCGGTCGGACTCGAAGTCGTCCTGGGGACGGCCGAGGTAGGCCGCCTCGTCGGACCAGTAGACGTGGTGGGTGGCGTCGCTGAGGCCGTTGGACGGTTCCAGGGTGAGGAGGTGGCGCAGCGGGCCGGGGCGCCAGCCGGTCTCCTCCAGCATCTCGCGGGCGGCGGCCGACGCGATGGCCTCGCCGTCCTCGACGACGCCGGCGGGCAGTTCGTAGCCCCAGCTGTCGGTGATGAAGCGGTGTCGCCACAGCAGCAGGACCTCGTTGTCGCGGTTGACGGCGGTGGCGACCGCCACCGGTCGCAGCCGGATCAGGTAGTGGTCCAGGTGGCTTCCGTCGGGTAGTTCGACGTCGGCGAGGTTCACCCGGAACCATCGGTTCTCGTACACGGTGTGTTCCCCGAGATTCTTCCAACGCATGTTGCCGCCGCCTTCCGCCGTGCCGCTGTCAACATCGCAGCACGGCGGCGGTCAGAGCGGCACACGCAGGGCCTCGTCCAGAAGCTCGATGGCCTGCATGGATATCGCTCCGTCATATGCGGCCAGGTGGTCGCGTACGGCGCGGAAGCGGTCGCGCAGCCGCTGTGACTCCATGCCCCGGCCCTGTTCGACCATCGCGGCGGCGAGCGCGGAGGCGTGTTCGGGCTGCCGCCGGCGCAGTTCGACATGGACCAGGACGGCGAGCCGGTGGACGCGGCCGCGGGGGTGGGCGGGCAGGCCGGCGGCGCGGCGGGCGTGTTCGTGGGCCGGGACGAGTTCGCCCAGGCTGAGGTAGGCCTCCGCCAACTGCACGTCGACCAGGCCCGGTTGGACGTAGCCGGTCTCCGACGGTTCCTCCTCGGCGCGTATACGGCCCTCCGCGGTGACCGCCAGCCGGGCGCAGCGGGCCACTCCGGACGGATCGCCCAGGTGTCCGTACGCCTTCGCCTGCATCGCGTACAGGTCGGCGGCGAGCGCCGGGGTGATCCGCGTTCCCGCGGTGCGCAGTGCCGCCTCCGCGAAGGCGACCGCCTGCCGGAAGTCGCCCAGCCACAGCGACTGGTAGACGAGCATGCCGACGACGCAGGCGCCCAGGTGACGGTCGCCGGAGGCCTTGGCCAGGCGCAGTGCCTGGTGGAAGTAGCGCTGGGCCAGGCCGTAGGCGTCGGCGTCGTAGGCGCAGATGCCGGCGATGCCGACCAGTCCGCCCACCGCGCGGCACAGGTGCCGGCCCACCGCGTCGCTGTAACTGCCGCGCAGTACGGGGGCGGCCTCGGCGGTGAGGAAGCCGGTGACCCGGTCCCGGGTGGCCACCCCGCCGGCGCTGCGGTAGAGGCCCTCGAAGTGGGCGCGGGCGGCCCGCAGCATCGCCACGTCGGCCATGCCGACCTGGTCGCGGCCGCCCCGGGAGACATCGGTGTCCTCCGGCGGGTTCTCCCACTCCCACACCGGGATCACGGCGTCGGTGCCGGTCAGCGGCACGGCGTTGCGCACGCCGGGGCGGCGTTTGTCGTCCGAGCGCCACAGGGCGGTCGCGGCGTCCACGAAGCCGGACAGCGGGACGCCGGGCGCCGTCCGGCCGGTGTTGGGGGAGCGCATGCCGATGTCGTCCAGGGCCAGTGGCCGCCGCACTTCCCGGCCCAGCACCTCGCAGAGCAGGTCCGGTACCCGGCCCCGGGGGCGCTGGCCGCCGATCCAGCGGGTGACGGCCGTACGGTCGTAACGGAGCGTCAGTCCCAGGGCCCGGCCGGCCGCGTTGACGCGGGCGGCGAGCCCGGCGTGCGACAGACCGGACTCCGAGAGGAGCGCGTCCAGAAGGATGTTGGATTCCACGGCCACTCCCAGGTGCAGCCCGGTGCGGAACGCTGGAAAGCGTAGACCTCCTCGCTTCGCACGGGGTGTGAACGGCCCACCCGACTCCATGCGCCGCACACGCTTCCCGCGCCCACCCGCGCGCGGTTCACTGTGTGTGCCGCTGAGTGGCCGGGCGGGCCGGGACCCCGAGACCCCCGCCCTGTCGGCCGCCGCCCGCCGCGCCTCCCCCGTGGCGGGCGTGCGGCGCCGAGAGAAGGGGGCGCCTGCCGTCATGCCGGAGCCGGAGCACGCGACCATCACCGCGGAATTAACCGAGCTGCGCCGCAGCCTCGACGTCGGCTTCACGCGTATGGACGGACGGCTCGCCCTGCTGGTGCAGCGTGGTGAACACATCCAGAAGGGCCTGGACGACCTCGAAGCGCGCGTCACCGCCCTGGAGCGGGGCCGCTGGCCGCTGCCGGGCGTCGCGGCGCTGACCGGGCTGTGCGCCCTGGTCGTCGCGACCTGGCAGGCGGTCGGTCACTGACCCGGCCGCCGCGACCGGCGCCGCCAGGCCACCGCCATGGCCGCCAGTCCGGTCACCGCGATGAAGCCCATGGCCAGCAGGAAGACCGGCGAGGTCGGGGTCGCGGCGTGGCTGCCGGCGACGACGTAGGCGGCGGTGTTGGGGATGCTGCCCAGCGCGGTCGCCGCCAGAAACGGGGCCAGGCGCATCTCGGAGAGGGCGGCGCCGTAGTTCGCGGCGGCGAAGGGCACCCCGGGGAACAGCCGTACCGCCAGCATGCTGCGGAAGCCGTGCCGGCTCAACTGCCGGTCCAGGGAGAGCAACAGCCGCCCGCGCAGCAGCGGACGGAGCGCGTCCCGGCCCAGCAGCCGTCCCAGGACGAAGGCCAGCCCCGCCCCCAGGACCGTGCCGCCCAGGGCCCCCACCAGGCCCGCCTGTGAGCCGAACAGGGCGCCGGCACCGGCGTTGAGCAGCGGCCGGGGCACGAACGCCACGGCGCACAGCCCGTACGCGGCCCCGAAGAGCAGCACCGCCATCGCGCCCGTCAGCTGCGTCGGCCAGCCGTGCGCCAGCAGCCGTTGCGGCTCCCACACCAGGACGCAGGCGCCCGCCCCGGCCAGCAGCGTGACCAGCAGGGACAGTCGGGCCCAGGGTGACATCAGCGCACGTGCCGTACGCCGCGTCGTCCGGAGCACGACCGGGCCGACGGATGCGGGGGGAGCGTCGAGCATCCTCGGAGACTAGCCGAGGAAGCCGTGGCTCCGGGATCGGGCCGACTCCGCTGTGCTCCCCCCTGCGTCGCGGCGACGCGCGGAAAACCGGTCGACGCGGACCGGGGACGTGGCCGATCATCGTCGCTATGTTCCGGTACGCCTTCCTCGCCGATACGTCCGCAGTCGCGGACGCGTCGAAGGCTGCCCCGGCTGCTTTCCTCGACGGCGCCCGACGCTGACCCTCCCCGGAGAATCCGGCGGACCCCGCAGGGGGAGGGTCGGTCCGGCCGAGGGGTCCCGTACGGCATCTCGTATCAAGGAAGCAGCATGTCCAAGCAGGAGTACATCCGCTCCAAGCCGCACCTCAACATCGGCACGATGGGCCATGTCGACCACGGCAAGACCACCCTGACCGCCGCGATCACCAAGGTGCTGGCCGCGCGTGGCACCGGCACCTTCGTGCCGTTCGACCGGATCGACAAGGCTCCGGAGGAGGCGGCCCGCGGGATCACGATCACCATCGCGCACGTGGAGTACGAGACGCGGACCCGGCACTACGCGCATGTCGACATGCCCGGCCACGCCGACTACGTCAAGAACATGATCACGGGCGCGGCCCAGCTCGACGGCGCCATCCTGGTCGTCTCCGCGCTGGACGGGATCATGCCGCAGACCGCCGAGCATGTGCTGCTCGCCCGCCAGGTGGGCGTCGAGCACATCGTGGTGGCGCTCAACAAGGCCGACGCCGGGGACCCGGAGCTGACCGACCTGGTGGAGCTGGAGGTGCGGGAGCTGCTGTCCGCCCACGGCTACCCGGGCGAGCGGCTGCCGGTGGTGCGGGTGTCGGGGCTGCGGGCGCTGGAGGGCGACCCGCGGTGGACGGCGGCGATCGAGGCGCTGCTGGACGCGGTCGACACCTGCGTACCCGTCCCGACGCGCTACACCGACGCGCCCTTCCTGCTGCCGGTGGAGAACGTGTTCACCATCAGCGGGCGCGGCACGGTCGTCACCGGAGCCGTCGAGCGCGGCACGGTACGGGTCGGGGACCGCGTCGAGGTGCTGGGCGCGGACACCGCCACGGTGGTCACCGGCCTGGAGACCTTCGGCAAGCCGATGGCCGACGCGCGGGCCGGCGACAACGTGGCGCTGCTGCTGCGCGGTGTGCAGCGTGACGCGGTCACCCGTGGCCATGTCGTGGCGGCCCCCGGCAGTGTGACGCCGCGCCGCCGGTTCCGGGCGCGGGTGTACGTCGTCCCGGCGGCCGAGGGCGGCCGGCGCACCCCGGTGGTCAGCGGATACCGGCCGCAGTTCTACATCCGTACGGCCGACGTGGTCGGGGACGTGGACCTCGGCACCGCCGGGACGGCGCTGCCGGGCGAGACCGTCGAGATGACGGTCGAGCTCGGCCGGGCGGTGCCGCTGGAGCCCGGGCTCGGCTTCGCCATCCGCGAAGGCGGCCGCACGGTCGGCGCGGGCACGGTGGGCGAGGTGATCGGCTAGCGGGCCGTACCGGTCCCGCCTCCGGGGCGGGGCCGGTACGGGACAATGGGCCGGTGGACGACGCGATATCCCCCGTACCGGTCACCCGGGCCGTCGACTTCGGCACCGCCAGGCTGCTGCCCGACATCGACCGGCGCCGCGCCTGGCTGCTGACGGTCGACGGGGCACCGCAGTCGTACGTGGACCTCGACGACCCGGCGCACCTGGAATTCGAGTACGTACGCCGGCTCGGGCACGCCCTGGACGCGGCCGCGCCGGCCGGGGCGCCGCTGGACGTGGTCCACCTGGGCGGCGGGGCGCTGACCCTGCCGCGCTATGTGGCGGCCGGGCGGCCGGGCTCGCGGCAGCAGGTGGTGGAGGCCGACCGGGCGCTGGCGGCCCTGGTCGCGGAGCACGTACCGCTGGACGGGGCGGCGCGGGGGATCACCCCGCATCTCCGGGACGCCCGGCAGTGGCTGGAACAGGCTCCGGCCGGCAGCGCGGACGTGCTGGTGGCGGACGTGTTCGGCGGCTCGCGGGTGCCGGCCCATCTGACGACGGCGGAGTTCCTGGCCCAGGCGGCGCGGGTGCTGCGCCCGGACGGCCTGTATCTGGCGAACCTGGCGGACGCGGCGCCGTTCGCGTTTCTGCGCTCGCAGATCGCCACCGTACGCGGGGCCTTCGGCGAGGTGTGCGTGATCGCGGAGCCGGGGGTGCTGCGGGGGCGCCGCTTCGGGAACACGGTGCTGGCCGCGAGCCGCCGGGAACTGCCGCTGGACCTCCTGGCCCGCCGGGTGGCCGCCGACGCCTTTCCGGCCAGGGTGGTGCACGGCACCGCGCTGCGACGGTTCGCCGCCGGGGCGGTGGCGGTTCACGACAGCACGGCGGTCCCGTCGCCCGAACCGCCGGACGGCGCCTTCGGCGTGGGCTGAACCTGCGGGCCGCCGCCGTCGGTGCGGCTGAGCCGCCGCACCTCCGGGGCGAGCAGCACTGCGCCGGTCAGCAGCACCGTCAGCGCCGCGCACCCCCACAGGGCGGCGGACAGCCCGAGGGCGCCGGCGGCGGGGCCGGCCAGGGCGGTCCCCACGGGGATGAGGGAGACCGAACCGAAGATGTCGTAGGCGGAGACCCGGGACAGCTTCGCCTCGGGGATCTCCTGGTGCAGGGCCAGCATCCAGGTCACGCCGAAGACCTCGATGGACACCCCGCTGACCAGCATCGAGGCGATCAGCACCGGGGCCGGCGCGGCGGCGGCCAGGGCGACCTGCGGCAGCGCCCAGGGGAAGACGCACAGGGTGCCGGCGAGCAGGATGCGGCGCGGCCGCCAGCGCAGCATGAGCAGTCCGCCACCGACCGTGCCCACCCCGAAGGCGGCCAGCGCGATGCCCCAGGGGCCGGCCCCGCCCAGCCGCTCGTCCGCGACCAGCGGTCCGTACACCGCCAGCGCGGCGGTGGCCACGGCGTTGACCACCGAGAACTGCAGCACGATCGCCCAGAGCCACCGCCGGCCGGCGAACTCCCGCCAGCCGTCGCGCAGATCGTGCAGCAGGCCCGCTCCATGGGCGGGCCGCGCGAGGCCGGTGACCCGCAGGAAGGCCCGCAGCGCCGCGGCCAGCGCGAAGCAGCCCGCGTCGACGGCGAGTACCCAGCCGGGGCCGAAGGCGGCGGCCAGCGCCCCGCCCAGCGCGGCCCCGCCGATGTTGGAGCCGTTGACGCACATCCGGAAGAGGGTGAAGGCGCGGCCGGCGTGCGTACCGTCCACGGTCGCCATCACCATGCCCTCGGCCGCGGGCGCGTAGAAGGCGTACCCGGCGCCGCCGACGGCGGCCAGCGCCGCCATCTGCCAGATCCGGGCCGTCCCGGACAGCACGAGTACGGCGAGGGCCGCCTGCGACAGGGCGTTGAGGAGGTTGGCGCCGACCATGACCCGGTGGCGTGGCAGCCGGTCCGCCATCGCGCCGCCGATCAGCAGGAAGACCACCAGCGGCAGGGTGCGGGCCGCCGCGACCAGTCCGATGTCGGTGCCGCTGCCGCCCGCGTCCAGGACGGCGAAGGCGTAGGCGATGGCCGCGCCGGAACTGCCCAGGTTCGTCACGATGGCCGACGCCGTCAGCAGCAGGAAGTTCCGCTCGGCCCACTCCGGCAGCCGGGCCGGGCGGGACCGCGGGGACAGCGGCGGTTGTGGGCGGGGTGTGTCCGGGGGAGTAGCCGGTGAGGTCACCCGGGGGACTATGGCGTGCGGACGGTGGTCCGGCAAAGCCGTTTTCCGGACCGGCGGCAGGTGGCGCCAGATAGCTACTCATGAGTAACATCATGGCCATGACCGCTGCCAAGATGTCCGTCGGCGAGCAGCTCGCCGCCACCGTTCCCATGGTCCGGACCCTCAACCTGGAGTTCCTGGAAACCACCCCCGAGCGGGCCGTCGTCCGCCTCCCCGACCAGCCGGACTTCCACAACCACGTCGCGGGCCCCCACGCCGGTGCCATGTTCACCCTCGCGGAGTCCGCCAGCGGCGCCATCGTCCTGGCGGCCTTCGGGGACCAGCTCACGCGAGCCGTTCCGCTGGCCGTGAGCGCCGAGATCGGTTACCGCAAGCTCGCCAAGGGCGCGGTCACCGCCACCGCCACCCTGGGCCGCCCGGCCGCCGAGGTCGTCGCCGAACTCGACGCCGGCCTGCGCCCCGAGTTCCCGGTCGCCATCGCCATCCAGCGCGACGACGAGGCCGTCACCGGCGAGATGACCGTGGTCTGGACGCTGCGCCCGAACGCCTGAGCCTGGCTGGGACCGGCCCGCGTCCGGGCCCCGTCCGGGCCCCCGTCCGGCCGGGGCGGCGGCGGGCTCCGGCAACTGGGCTACGCTGCGGTCAGAGCCAGCGCCTCGGGGAGGAAACAGCCTTGCACGTCCAGGAGTGGCTCGGAACCATCCCGCCGGTCAGTATCTACCTGCTGGTGACGCTGGTGATCGGGGTGGAGAGCCTGGGCATTCCGCTGCCCGGCGAGATCATCCTCGTCAGCTCGGCGCTGCTGTCCTCGCAGGGTCATGTCGATCCCTGGATCGTCGGCGGCTGCGCGTCGGCCGGGGCGATCATCGGCGACTCCATCGGCTACGCCATCGGCCGCCGAGGCGGCCGCCCGCTCCTGGACCGGCTGGGCCGCAGATTCCCCAAGCACTTCTCGCCCGGCCACATAGCCTCCGCCGAGGCGTCCTTCGAACGCTGGGGCATGTGGGCGGTGTTCTTCGGCCGCTTCGTCGCGCTGCTGCGGATCTTCGCCGGACCGCTGTCCGGTGTGCTGCAGATGCCGTACTGGAAGTTCCTGACCGCCAACGTCCTCGGCGGCATCACCTGGGCCGGCGGCACGACGGCGGTCATCTACTACGTCGGCGTGGTGGCCGAGCCCTGGCTCAAGCGCTTCTCCTGGGCCGGCCTCGCGGCGGCCCTGCTGATCGGGCTCGCCTCCTTCCTGGTCGTACGCCGCCGGGCGAAGGCGGCAGCCGCGTCCCTGGAGTCCGAACAGGACCCGGTCGCGGCCGCCGCGGACTGAACCGCCGCGGACCGGACCGCCGCGGACCGGACCGCGGCGGCCGCGACGGACTGAACCGCGGCGGCCCGGCCGCCTGCCGGGCCCGCTCAGTCCTGCGCGAACGCGTCGCGGTGGGCCATCGCCAGCAGCACGTAGTGCTCGGCGTTGAGCGTCACGACGTCCCGTTCCTCCTGGGTCAGCTCGCGGCGCACCTTGGCCGGTACCCCCGCCACCAGTGAGCCCGGGGGCACCTGCATGCCCTGCGGGACGAGGGCGTTGGCCGCGACGATCGAACCCGCGCCGACGCGGGCGCCGTTCAGGACGGTGGAGCCCATGCCGACCAGGACGTTGTCCTCGATCACACAGCCGTGCAGGACCGCGTTGTGGCCGACGGTGACATGGTCGCCGATCACAGCAGGGAAACCGATGTCCGCGTGCACCGTGGAGTTGTCCTGGATGTTGCTGCCGGCGCCGACCGAGATGAACTCGCAGTCCCCGCGCAGCACCGCGTGGTACCAGACGCTCGCCCCGGCGGCCATGGTGACATTGCCCAGGACCACCGAGGTCGGCGCGGTGAACGCCTCCGGATCCAGCTTCGGTGTGTGCCCCGCCACGCCCGCCACCAACGCCGCCGCCCGCTCCGCCATGGGTCCCCGCCTCACTTCCGGTCCGTGATGTGTCGTCCCGCACAGTAGCGGCGCGACCGCCCGCGGGGGAGTACGGGCCGAGCCCTGCCGTGCGCCGCTGTACGGTGAGCGGGTGCCGAAAAACGAGAACCTGTTCTCCTCCTGGGTCCGGTCGCTGACGGCCTGGCGCCGTCGCACCGCCTCCCGCGCGGTCCATCGCGGATGGCGCTGGCTCCAGTCCGCCGGTGCCGTCACCGCCGAGCGCCCCGGCCCGCTCGGCTTCGGCCGCATCGGCACCGGTACCCGGCTCGCCTTCCCCCAGGGAACGGTCTTCGGCGAGCACTGGATCCACCTCGGCGACCACTGCGTCATCGGCGAGCAGGTCACCCTCACCGCCGGCATGATGCCCGGTCTCGACCTCGGCCCGGACCCCGTCCTGCGGCTGGGCAACGGCGTCGTACTCGGCCGGGGCAGCCATGTCATCGCCTCCGCGCCGGTCGTCTTCGGCAACGACGTCTTCTGCGGCCCGTATGTCTACGTGACCAGCGACAACCACTCCTACGACGACCCCGAGCAGCCCGTCGGCCGCCAGTGGCCCCGCTCCGCGCCGGTCGAGATCGGCTCCGGCAGCTGGCTCGGCGCGGGCGCGGTGATCCTGCCCGGCGCCCGCCTCGGCCGCAACGTCGTCGTCGCCGCCGGCGCCGTCGTGCGGGGCGAGGTCCCCGACCACGCGGTGGTCGCGGGGGCGCCCGCCCGCGTCGTACGCCGCTGGGACCCGGAGGCCGGCTGGCAGCCCCCGCTGCGCACGCCGCCCCCCGTGCCCATTCCCGACGGGGCGACGGCCGAGCAACTGGTCGCCCTGGCGCTGGCCGAACGGACGGTGCCGGGGGTGCCGCAGGCCCCTGAGGCGGAGGAGGACCCGGCGCTCACGCCACCCCGTACGGCCGGAACTGGACGCTGATCCGGGGGCCGGCGCCGGCCGTGGTCTTGGGCACCGCGTGGTCCCAGCTGCGCTGGCAGGAACCGCCCATGACCAGCAGATCGCCATGGCCCAGTGAGCGCCGCAGCGTCGGTCCGCCGCCGTGCCGGGGGCGCAGCAGCAGCGGCCGCGCCTCGCCCAGGGAGACGATCGCCACCATCGTGTCGTGCGTCTCGCCCCGGCCGATGCGGTCGCCGTGCCAGGCCACACTGTCGCGTCCGTCGCGGTAGAGGCACAGCCCGGCGCTGACGAACGGTTCCCCCAGCTCGGCCCGGTAGTGCCGGCCGAGCGACTCGCGGGCCTCGGCCAGCAGCGGGTGCGGGAGCCGCCGACCCGGGCCGTAGTCGGCGAGCAGGCGCGGTACGGCGACCTCGCGTTCGTACATCACCCGCCGCTCGGCCCGCCAGGGCACGGTGTCCACCAGCGCGTCGAACAGCTCGTCGGCGCCCGTCACCCAGCCCGGCAGCTCGTCGATCCAGGCCCCGAGGCCCAGCACCGTGCGGCGCAGGCCGGCGGGTGGCAGCAGGCCGAGCCCGGCGCTGTCGAAGAGGGAGCCCTGGAGGTGGCGGGTCATGACACCCAGAATAGAACATGGGATCGAATACGGCTGCCCGGGGCCCCGGCTCCCGCTCCCGGCCCTCCGGCCCCCCCGGGCTGTCGCGCCGGAGGGCTGGGCTAGCGTGCTTCATATGCCCACACCCATCGGAACGTTCGACCGTGGCCGCCCGGCCGCCGAGGTCCTGGAGCTGCTCGCCCCGCCCGTCGCCGCCGCGCTCGCCGGCTGGCAGGGCGAGGTGCCGGCCGAGGAGCTGATCCATGTGGACAGCGACCCCGACAAGGCCGACACCGCCGTCTGGGCCGAGACCTACGGCGTGACCCTGGAGCAGTCCGCCAACTGTGTCGTGGTCGCCGGCCGGCGCGGCCAGGACGTCACCCTCGCCGCGTGCGTCGTGCTCGCCACCACCCGCGCCGACGTCAACGGCCTCGTCCGCCGCCACATCGGTGCCCGCAAGGCGTCCTTCGCGCCCATGGACACCGCCGTCGGCGAGTCGGGCATGGAGTACGGCGGCATCACGCCGATCGGCCTGCCGCGTGCCTGGCCGCTGCTGGTGGACGCCGCCGTCGCCGACTCCCCGTACGTCGTCATCGGCAGCGGCCGGCGGCGCGGCAAACTGCTCGTCCCCGGCAAGGCCCTGGCCGGCCTGCCCGGCGCCGTCGTCCTGGAAGGGCTGGGGCTGCCCGGATGACCGCCGCCGAGTCCGCCGAGTCCGCCGAGTCCGCCGAGCCCGCCGAGTCCGCCGAGTTCCCAGCGGCCGCCGGGTCCGCAGACCCCTCCGTGCTGCGGCGGCTGGAGGGCTTCTACGACGCCGTCCCCCGCTCCGGCGGCCGCGCCGAGGACCACGGCCCGCTGACCCTCTTCGTCCGCGAGGGTGCCGGCTGGCCGCTCTACGCCCGGCCCACGCTCGGACACCCCGTGCCCGCCGACGCCACCGACGTGGCGCGGGTCCGTACCCGCCAGCGCCAACTGCTGGTCCCCGAGGCCTTCGAGTGGGTCCACGAGAGCGCCCCCGGCCTGCGCGCCGCCGCCGAGGCGGCCGGCCTCATCGTGCACGAGCATCCCCTGATGGTGCTGGACCCCGGCGCCTCGCCCGCCTCGGTGCCCGCGCCGCAGGACGGCCTGTCCATACGGATCCTCGGGGCCGGCGACCCGGCGCTGCCCACCGCCGTCACCGTTCCGCACCTCGCGTTCGCCGCCCCCGGCACCCAGGTCGGCACCGCGGACGCCCGTGCCCTCACCGCGCTGGTGCCGCTGCACGCCGCCCCCGCCGCCATGGCCCGCGCCACCGCCCGGATCGACGCCGGACTCACCGTGTACGCGGCGGCCGTCGACGGCACGGTGGCGCTGTGCGCGGGCCAGTACAACCCCATCGGCGACGTCTGCGAGATCGTCGGCATCGGCACCCTGCCCGCCGCGCGCCGGCGCGGCCTCGCCCACGCGGTCACCGCCGCGCTGGTGTCCGAGGCCCTCGCCAACGGCATGCGTACGGTCTTCCTGTCCGCCGGGGACGAGGACGTCGCCCGCATCTACGCGCGGCTGGGCTTCCGTCGGGTCGGTACGGCGCTGATCGCCGAGAGCCCGCCGACGTCAGCGGGCTGACACGTCCAGCGACAGGGCCGTCGAGTGCTCGGCGAAACCGAACCCCCGGTAGAGGTGCTCGGAGGCGGGCGTGGCGTGCAGATCGACCCGGGTGACGCCCTGCGCGGCGAACCAGTCGAGCAGCGCCTCGGTGGTGGCGCGTGCGTACCCCCGGCCGCGGTGGCCCGGGTCGGTGCACACGTTGAAGACGAAGCCGAACCGCCCCGTGGGGTGCCCCGGGGCGGGCAGCCGCTGCTCGACGGTGCCGACCGCGCACGCCGCGAGACCGGCGGTGCCGCCGGTGCCGCCGCGGCCGCCGGTGCCGCCGGGGCTGTCCACCACGAACGCCCCCACGACGGCGCCCGTCCCGCCCGCGAGCTGCGCGCGCAGCAGCTCCTCGGCGGCCGCCTCCCACTCGCCGGGCTCGTCGAGGCCCTTCATCGCGTGAAACATCAGGCGGCGCAGCCTTACCAGTTCGGCGGCGTCCTCGGGGCGTGCGGGGCGTACATCTGACATAGCGGCACGCTACCTCCGAATTCCTGTGATGCTGCCCGAGTTGGCGGAGCGGCCCGCGGTGACCGGAGCGGGTCGCGGCGGGGAATCTCCCGCGTCCGCCGCCGGTTGGGCAGGACAGCAGACCTTCCATCCCTCAGGAGGCAAGCCTTGTACGGCGACCCAGCGGTGATCCGCAAGATTCTCAACGGGCTCGGTGACACCTGGGCCGTCGTCGGCCTGTCGACCAACGACCGCCGGGCCGCGTACGGGGTCGCCGACGTCCTCCAGCGCCACGGCAAACGTGTGGTCCCGGTGCACCCCAAGGCCGAGACCGTGCACGGCGAGCAGGGGTACCCGTCGCTGTCCGCGATCCCCTTCGACGTCGATGTGGTGGACGTCTTCGTCAACAGCGACCTCGCCGGCCCGGTCGCCGACGAGGCGGTGGCCATCGGCGCGAAGGCGGTCTGGTTCCAGCTCGGCGTCGTCGACGAGGAGGCGTACCACCGGGTGCGCGACGCCGGCCTGGAGATGGTCATGGACCGCTGCCCCGCCATCGAGATCCCCCGGCTGCGCTGACCCCGCGGGCCCGGATACCACACCGGGCCCCGGCTGCGGGGGACCTCCCGCGAAGCTCCGGTCCTGCCTCGCGCGGTAGCGCCGCGCCTGCGACGGTGGAAGCACAGTCCGCGCGAGCAGGGGGCAGGGGGCAGTCGATGGTCGGCAAGGTGAGGCTGTGGCGCTGGCGGCGCAACCCGCTCCGGCGCCGTACGGACGTCACGGAGGCCTGGGTGGTGCTGGTCTTCGGGACGCTCGCCGTCGTCGGCGTGCCCGTCGCCGGCGCGGTGACAGCCTGGGGCGTGGAGGACTCCCTGCTCCGGCAGCGCGAGGACCGGCACCTGGTCTCGGCCGTGCTGACCGAGAACGCCCCGACCGTCGTCACCTACTCCGGCCACGGCCAGGTCCGGGCCACGGTCCGCTGGACGGCGTCCGACGGTTCCGCCCGTACCGGCGACGCCCCCGTCGAGTCGGGCAGCGCGGCCGGTACCCGGGCCGGCGTCTGGCTGGACCGGCAGGGCCACCTCACCGAGCCACCCGCCGGCACCGCCATGGCCGAGGCCGAGGGCGGCCTGGCCGGAACGGTGGTCGCGGGCGCGGCCTGGGCCGTCCTGGCCGGCGGCCTCAGGACCGTACGGTGGGGCCTCGACCGGCGCCGCGCCACCGAGTGGGACCGCGAGTGGGCCGAGGTCGGCCCGCAGTGGGGCCACCGGCGCGCGTGAGGCGTCCCGCCCCGGCATAGGGTGGCGGTCATGGCGGAGCGGTATCTGACGATCGGGCGCGAGGGCGTCCACGAGAGCGAGATCAAACGCTCCCGCTTCCTGTGCGCACTGGCCCCCGCCGGCACCGAGCAGGCCGCGCAGGACTTCGTCCGGCAGATCCGCGCCCGGCACCCGGGCGCCACGCACAACTGCTTCGCGTACGTCATCGGCGCCGACGGCCGCGTCCACAAGGCCAGTGACGACGGCGAACCCGGCGGTACCGCCGGCACCCCCATGCTCCAGGTGCTCCTGCGCCGCGAGATCCGCGACGTCGTCGCGGTCGTCACCCGCTACTACGGCGGTATCCAGCTCGGCGCCGGAGGTCTGGTCCGGGCCTACGGCGGCGCCGTCTCCGCCGCTCTGGACGAGCTCGGCACCGTCGAGCGCCGCAAGCTCGCCCTCGTAACCGTCGCCGTCGACCACCAGCGCGCCGGCCGCCTGGAGAACGAGCTGCGCGCGGCGGGGCGTACCGTGCGCGACGTCCACTACGGCGCCGACGTACGCATCGACCTGGGCATACCGGAGGAGGAGCTCGACGCCTTCCGGGGCTGGCTCGCCGACGTCACGGCGGGCACGGCCGTCGCCGAGGCGGCAGGCAGCGCGTACGTCGACAGCTGGGCGTAGACGTCACAGCCCGGGGCTGAGGCCCGGCTCGTCGGGGAAATCGTCAGGGCCGGGACCCTCGTCGGGGCCGGGGATGTCCGGGGGCGTCCGAGCATCGGCGTAGCGGTCCAGGACATCCCGCGTCAGGCTCTCGTACCGCATCGTCGCCACGGCTTCGCCGAGCATGCGCGTGAGGTCGTCGACCACGACCCCGTCGTCCACGCTGCCCGGCAGGTGCTCGATCGTGCCGTACAACGTGACGGCGAAGGCCGTACACGGAGTCCGGAAACGCCCGCCCCTCGACATCAGAACCGGCGCGGCCACCGCGACAGGCCCCGCCGCCGCTGCTTCGGCGCGTTGTCGTACCCGGGTGCGACACTGAGGGCCGTGAGGGAGCAGGGGGTCGTACGGGGTTACGGTGGTGCCTGCTGAACGGCGTGGGAGGGTGTACGAGATGCGGGCCGGGGCGGACACGTGAGACTGCTGCACACCTCCGACTGGCATCTGGGGCGGTCCTTCCACCGGGTGGGGCTGCTGGACGCCCAGGCGGCCTTCGTCGACCATCTGCTGGACACGGTGCGGGCCGAGCGGGTCGACGCCGTGCTGGTCGCCGGGGACGTCTACGACCGGGCTCTGCCGTCGCTGCCCGCCGTGGAGCTGTTCGACGACGCCCTGCATAGGCTCGCCGCCCTCGGCGTGCCGACGGTGATGATCTCGGGGAACCACGACTCGGCCCGGCGGCTCGGGGTGGCGTCGGGGCTGATCGGGCGGGCCGGGATCCATCTGCGGACCGACCCGGCGGGCTGCGCGACGCCGGTCGTGCTGGCCGACGAGCACGGCGAGGTCGCCTTCTACGGGCTGCCGTATCTCGAACCGGCTCTCGTACGCGAGGAGTTCGGGCTCGCGAGGGCAGGGCACACCGAGGTGCTGGCCGCCGCGATGGACCGGGTGCGGGCGGATCTGGCGGCCCGGCCGGCCGGTACGCGGTCGGTGGTGCTGGCGCATGCCTTCGTCAGCGGAGGGGCCGCCTGCGACAGCGAACGGGACATCACCGTCGGCGGGGTCGCGGCCGTGCCGGCCGGGGTGTTCGACGGCGTCGACTACACCGCGCTGGGGCATCTGCACGGCTGCCAGACGATCACGGACCGGGTGCGCTACTCGGGCTCGCCGCTCGCGTACTCCTTCTCCGAGGCCGGTCACCGCAAGAGCATGTGGCTGGTCGACCTGGGCGCGGACGGCGCGGTGACGGCGGAGCGCGTGACGTGCCCGGTGCCCAGGCCGCTCGCCCGGCTCCGGGGACGGCTCGACGACCTGCTGGAGGACCCGGCCCACGAGCGGCACGAGCAGGCCTGGGTCGAGGCCACCCTCACCGATCCCGGCCGCCCGCACGAGCCCATGGCCCGGCTGCGCGAACGGTTCCCGCACGCCCTCGCGCTCGCCTTCGACCCCGAGCACACCGGCGACGACCCGCTCGCCTCGTACGCCCAGCGGCTGCGCGGCCGCACCGACCAGCAGATCGCCGAGGACTTCGTGACCCATGTACGCGGCTCCGCCCCCGATCCCCGCGAACGGGACGTGCTCGGCGCCGCCCTCGACGCGGTACGCGCCGCCGGGGCCCGGGCGGAGACCGACTGACATGCGACTGCACCGCCTCACCCTCACCGCCTTCGGCCCGTTCGCCGGCAGCCAGAGCGTCGACTTCGACGAGCTGTCCTCCGCCGGACTGTTCCTGCTGCACGGCGCGACCGGCGCCGGCAAGACCTCGGTCCTGGACGGCGTGTGCTTCGCGCTCTACGGCGGCGTGCCCGGCGCCCGCCCCGCCACCCGGCTGCGCAGCGACCACGCAGGCCCCGACACGCTCACCGAGGTCGTCCTCGATCTGACGGTCGGCGGGCGGCGGCTGGAGATCACCCGCCGCCCCGAACAGCTCCGCCCCAAGAAACGCGGCAGCGGTATGACCGCCGAGAAGGCCGTCACACTGCTGCGCGAACACACCGACGGGCAGTGGCGCGCCCTGTCCAGGTCCCACCAGGAGACCGGCGAGGAGCTGCTGCGGCTCATCGGGATGAGCAAGGAGCAGTTCTGCCAGGTCGTGCTGCTGCCGCAGGGCGAGTTCGCCGGGTTTCTGCGCGCCGGGGCCACCGACCGGGCCGCGCTCCTCGGCCGGCTCTTCGACACCCGCCGCTTCAAGGCCGTCGAGGACTGGCTCCGCGACCGCCGCCGCACCGCCGAACAGCAGCTCCGCGGCGGCGACGCCGAACTCGTCAGCCTCGCCCACCGCCTCCGGCAGGCGGCCGGCGAGGACGCGGAACCGCCGCAGGAGTGGGCGCCCGGCGAGGAGGGCCTTGCCGAGCGGATCCTGCAGTGGGCGGCCGTGCTCCGCTCCACCGCCCGTGAGCAGGCCGACATCGCGCGGGCCGCCCTGGAGGAGGCCGAGGCCGCCCACACGCTGGCCCGCCGCCAGGCCGACTCCGTACGCGAGCTGTACGCGCTCCAGCAGCGGCACGACGCCGCGGTGCGCCGCGCCGCCGGGCTCGACGCCGCCCGCCCCGGGCGCGAGGAGACCCTCGACCGGCTCGGGTCGGCGCGCCGCGCCGCGGCCGTCGAGCCCGCTCTCGACCTGAGGGAACGCGCCGCCGGTGAACACGGCGGCGCTCAGGCCGCCGAGCGGGCGGCCAGGAGGGCGCTGCCGGCCGCCCTCGCCGAGGCCGGCGCCGACCAGCTCACCGAACACGAACACCGGCTCCGTGAGGAGCTCGGCACCCTCGCCGAGGCCGGACAGGCCGAACAGCGCGCGGCCGGCATCGCCGCCGAGCGCGACGGCCTGGAGCGCGAGACGGCCGCCGCCGAGCAGCTCGTCGCCGACGCCGACGGCTGGCTCGACGGCTGGGACGACCGCCGCCGTTCGCTGCGGCGGCGGGTCGACGCCGCGCGGACCGCCGCCGCCCGCGCCGGCGAGCTCGACGCCGCCCGGGACCGGGCCCGCCGCAGGCTCGACGCGGCCCTCGCCCGCGACGAGTACGCCCGCGTGCTGCACCGGGCCGAGGAACGCCTGCGTACCGCCCGCGGCACCGCCGCCGACGCCCGCGAGGCCTGGCACGACGCCCGCGAGGCCAGGATCGCCGGCATCGCCGCCGAACTCGCCGCCCAGCTCAGGGACGGCCACGCCTGCCTGGTCTGCGGCTCCGACCGGCACCCCGAACCCGCCCGGCCCTCCGCCCGTCAGGTCACCGCCGACGACGAGGAACGCGCCCACGCGGCCTACCAGTCGGCGTTCGCAGCCCAGGGCGAGGCCCAGGACGCGGTGAGCCGCGCCGGGGCCGCCCTCGAAGCCGCCCGCGCCGAGGCCGGTGACACCCCGCAGGCCGAACTCGCCGCCGCCCACGCCGCCGTGGACCGTGACCACGCCGACAACGCCGCCCTCGCCGACGATGCCCGCGGCGCGGCCGACGCCCTCGACCGCGCCGAGGCCGAGCACGCCCGCCGCACCGACGCCCGCCAGCAGGCCGCCACCCGCATCGCCACGCTCACCGCCCACCGCGAGGACCTGGACCTGCGGCACGCAGAGCTCACCGACCAACTCACCCGGGCCCGCGGCGGGTACGCCACCGTCTCCGACCGCCGCACCGCCCTCGGCGCCGACATCGGGCGGATCGCGCACGCCGCCGGGACGGTCCGCACCGCCCAGGACACCGCCCGCCGCGTCAAGGACGCCGACGCCCAACTCGCCGACGCCGCCTACCGGGCCGGGTTCGACACGCCCGGCTCGGCCGCCGCCGCCCTGCTGCCGCCGTCCGAGCGGCAGCGCCTCGAAGACCGCGCCGAGCAGTGGCAGCGCGAGCAGGCCGCCGTCACCGCCGACCTCACCGCGCTCGACCTCACCGAAGCCGCGGCCCGCCCGCCCGCCGACCCCGACGCGGCCACCCGGGCCGCCGAGTCCGCCAACCGCCGTCTCCAGCACGCCGCTTCCAGGGCCACCGCCGCCCGCGACCGCTGCGCGGAACTCGACCGCCTCAGCGCCCAGGCCGCCGCCGGCGCCGTCCGGCTCGCCCCCGCCCGCGACGAGTACGCCCGCATCCGCCGCCTCGCGGAACTGGCCGCCGGCACCTCCTCCGACAACCGGCTCAGGATGGAGCTGGAGACCTACGTCCTGGCCGCCCGCCTCGAACAGGTCGCCGCCGCCGCCAGCATCCGGCTGCACCGGATGTCCTCCGGCCGCTACACCCTCGTCCACAGCGACGCCAAGGCCTCCCGAGGCTCCCGCTCGGGCCTCGGCCTCCTCGCCGTCGACTCCTGGACCGGCACCGAACGCGACACCGCGAGTCTGTCCGGGGGCGAGACCTTCTTCGCCTCCCTCGCCCTCGCCCTCGGCCTCGCCGACGTCGTCACCGACGAGGCCGGCGGCATGCGGCTGGACACCCTCTTCATCGACGAGGGCTTCGGCAGCCTCGACGAGCAGACCCTCGACGAGGTCCTCGACGTCCTCGACGCCCTCCGCGAGCGCGACCGCGCGGTCGGCATCGTCAGCCACGTCCCCGACCTGCTCCAGCGCATCCCCGCCCAGCTCCAGGTCGTCAAGGGCCGCCGCGGCTCAGCCCTGCGTCACCGCACGACGCCCGAGCGGTGACGGCGCCTCTTGTCTGCCGTCCTCGCGCGCTTCGCGGCTTCGGGCGGCGGTGCCGGCCTCCGGCCGACGTGCCGGGGCGGGGGTTTCGGCGGGGGCTGCGGGCTCAGCCCTGCGTCACCGCACGACGCCCGAGCGGTGACGGCGCCTCTTGTCTGCCGTCCTCGCGCGCTTCGCGGCTTCGGGCGGCGGTGCCGGCCTCCGGCCGACGTGCCGGGGCGGGGGTTTCGGCGGGGGCTGCGGGCTCAGCCCTGCGTCACCGCACGACGCCCGAGCGGTGACGAGTAGACCACGCTGGTGGTGACCGAGCCCAGGCCCGCTATACGGCCGGCGGTCTCCTCCAGGTGGCTCATCGAGCGGGCGGCGACCTTGAGGACGAAGCAGTCGTCGCCGGTGACGTGGTGGGCCTCCAGGATCTCCGGGGTTGAGCCGAGGAGGTCGTGGAAGGGCTTGTAGTTGCCGTGCGGGTACCGCAGGCGGACGAAGGCCAGGATCGGCAGGCCGATGCGGTCGTGGTCGATGACCGCCGAGTAGCCGCTGATGACGCCGGCCTCCTCCAGCCGCCGTACGCGCTCGGTCACCGCGCTGGGGGACATGGACACCGCCCGGGCCAGCTCGGCGTAGCTGGCGCGGCCGTCGGCCTGGAGGGCTTCGAGGATGCGCCAGTCGGTGGGGTCGAGGGAATGAACGGTCATGGCCGATATCTAGCAGGGGAATCCCCGGCGGGGCAACGGTTCCGCCGGGGAAAGCCACTTCCCGGCGCGGTACGGGCTCCGTAGATTCGTGGCCATGACACAGCAGCTCATCACCGGTCCCGTCCTGGCCGTCCCGCCCGCCGCACCGGCCGAGGCGGCCGCCTACTTCGCCGCGAGCCTCGCCTTCCACACCGATGTGTCCGACGTCGCCGCCGCCCTCGCCGCTGGCGGCGACCCGGGCTTCACGGTCGTCGACTCCCGCTCCACCCGGGCGTGGGACCAGGGCCGCATCCCCGGCGCCGTACATCTGCCCACCGAGCGGATCCCGCTGCTCGCCGCCGGGTTCCTCGACCCCGGCCGGCCCGTCGTCGTCCACTGCTGGGGCCCCGGGTGCAACGGCGCCACCCGTGCCGCGCACGCCCTCGCGAGCCGGGGCTACCGGGTCAAGGAGATGCTCGGCGGCATGGAGTACTGGATCCGCGAGGGCTTCGGTTACGAGACCGCCGACGGCCCCGGCAGCCGCCCGGCCGACCCGCTCACCGCGCCGGCCGGGGCGGCGGACTGCGGCTGCTGACGCACCATCAGTCGCGGCTCGTGTGCCGGTACCGGGCCCACAGCGGCAGTACGAACCAGCACAGCAGGTACCAGCTGACCACGCCGCCGACCAGCCACGGCACGAACACGTCATGGGTGGCCACCCGCAGGACGAGCAGCAGCGCGGAGGTCAGTGCCAGCAGCAGCAGGATCACGCCGACGAAGGTGAGCCGGGCCGCCCAGGCCACGGCCTGCTCCTTGAGGCGGCGGCCGGAGACGATCCGGTGGAAGGACACCGGGCCGATGAGCGCGCCGGTGGCCAGCGCGCCGAGCACCACCGTGACGACGTAGATGACCCGGTCGGTGTCGGCGAGCTGGTGGAACCTGGGGGTGAAGACCACGGTGAGCAGGAAGCCGAAGAGGATCTGCACCCCGGTCTGGGTGACCCGGATCTCCTGGATCAGCTCCTGCCAGCGCCGGTTGGCCCGCTCGTCCTCGGTCTCCTGGTTCCGGCTGGCGTCCATGCTGTTCACACACCCTCCCGTGGTGGCCGGTCGTCGATGGCCCGCGTGTACCCCAAGAGCGGGTAAAGAGACGTCGGCCCGGGAGGCTGTTCCGGCGGCCGCGTCAGGACGCCGGCGGGCGGCCGGGCAGTTCGTAGGCGTGCATTCCGTCCCGGTCGGCGACCCGGGTGAACCCGGCGCGTTCCAGGACCCGTTGGGAGGGGAGGTTGTCCGGGTCGGTGGTGGCCAGGACGGTACGGACCTCCGGGCGGGTCAGTGCCCAGCGTGATATCAGCCGGGCCGCGTCGGTCGCCCAGCCCTGGCCACGGGCGCCGGGTACGAGGTCGTAGCCGATCTCGGCGACACCGTCCGGCGAGGGCGGGCCGTGGAAGCCGATGCCGCCCAGCGCCACCAGGTCCTCGGTCCGCTGGATGGCGAACAGCCCCCACCCGGGGGCGAACAGGCCCGCCTCGGCGGCCTTGACCGTCATCCCGGCCGCCACGACCGTGCCGGCGCCCGGGGTACCGCCGAGCCAGGTCAGCGTGCCCGGCTCGCCGCCGGCGAGCTGTGCGGCCTCGTCGGGGAGCTGCTCGCGCAGGGTGACCCGGTCGCCGTCGGTGAGGACCAGACGGCCGTCGTCGGTGTGCGTGGCGTGCAGGCGCATGGAGGTTGAACCGTCCTGTTCGGGTGGTGGGGCGGGGGTAAGGGGTGTGGGGGCAGGAGGTGTGCCGGGAAGGGGCATGCGGGGAAGGGGGCTCGGGTCACAGCCGCGACAACTCGTCCACCAGGTCGTCGAGTCCGAGCGAGCCCTGCGAGAGGGCGGCCATGTGCCAGCGCTTGAGGTCGAAGGAGCCGTCGCGGGCGGTGTGCGCGGCGCGGGCGGCCTCGCGGCCGGCGAGCCAGGCGCGTTCGCCGAGCTTGTAGCCGATCGCCTGGCCGGGGACGCCCAGGTAGCGGATGAGCTCGCTGTCGAGCATGGCGGCGGACAGCCCGTTGTAGCGGCCGAAGAACTCGCGGCCGAGTTCGGGGGTCCAGCGCTCGCCCGGGCGGAAGGGGCTGCCGGCCGGGATGGCCAGTTCCAGGTGCATGCCGATGTCCAGGACGACCCGGCAGGCGCGCAGCATCTGGGCGTTGAGGTAGCCCAGGCGGTGTCCGGGGTCGGTGAGGAAGCCCAGTTCGTCCATCAGGCGCTCGGCGTACAGGGCCCAGCCCTCGGCGTTGGCACTGACATGGCCGAGGGTGGCCTGGTAGCGGGAGAGCCGGTCGGCGACGTGGACCCACTGCGCGAGTTGCAGATGGTGACCGGGGACGCCCTCGTGGTACCAGGTGGTGACCAGGTCCCAGACCGGGAAGCGGTCCTGGCCGAGGGTGGGCAGCCAGGTGCGGCCGGGCCGGGAGAAGTCCAGGGAGGGCGCCGTGTAGTGCGGCGCGGCGGCGCTGCCGGGCGGTGCGATCCGGGACTCGACGCGCCGCACGCGCTCGGCCAGGTCGAAGTGGGTGCCGTCGAGTGCGTCGATGGCCTGGTCCATGAGGTTCTGCAGCCACTGCTGGACGGCGTCCACGCCCTCGATGGCCTCGCCGGCGGTGTCCAGGTGGGCCAGGGCCTTCAGCGGGGTGGCGCCGGGCAGTACCTTCTCCGCCTCCTGGCGCATCTCGGCGTCCAGCCGGTGGAACTCCTCCCACCCCCAGGCGTACGCCTCGTCCAGATCCAGGTCGGAGCCGGTCCAGTAGCGTGCCCAGCGGGCGTAGCGCTCCCGGCCGACGGCGTCCGGGGCGCCGGTGACGGCGGGGGCGTAGACATCGCGCAGCCAGTCCCGCAGGGTGGCGACCCCGGAGGCGGCGTCGGCGGCCGCGGCGTCCAGCTCCTCGCGCAGCGCTTCGGGACCGCCGGAGACCAGCTCGGCGAACCAGTTGCGGCCGGTGCCGTCGTCCAGCCACTCGCCGAACTGGCCGATCACCGTGGTGACCTGGCGGGGGGCGGCCGGCAGTCCGCGGGACAGGCCGGTGGCCAGCGACTCGCGGTATCCGGCCAGTGCCGCCGGGGTGGCCCGCAGCCGGGCGGCGATCGCGGCCCAGTCCTGGTCGGTGGCGGTCGGCATCATCATGAAGACGCCACGCACCGAGTGGGCCGGGCTGAAGAGGTTGCTGACGCCGCGCAGTCCCTCGCCCGCCTCGTGCACGGCCAGTGCCGCGGTCAGCCGCTCCCGCAGCAGCCGGGCGCAGCGGCGCTCGGCTTCGTCGTCCACAGGCCCTGCGGCGTCGGGTTCGGCGTCGGGTCCGGCGTCGGGTTCGGCGTCGGGTCCGGCATCGGGTTCGGCGGCGAGTTCGGCGGCGTCGAGTTCGGCGAGGGTCCGGCGGGCCAGGTCCGCGAGGGCGTCGAGTCCGGCGGGGGAGTAGTCGGGAAGCCGGTCCTGGACTCCCGCCACCCCGACGAAGGTGCCGGTGACCGGGTCGAGCGCGCAGTAGGCGTCGACATAGGCGTCGGCGATCCGCCGGGGTGAGGTGCCGGGCGTGCCCGGTGTGCGGTCTTCGATCGTGGACATGCGGACATCTTCGTATGCCGCCGCCGACCACGTCATCTCCCTTATGGATCAGGGGGATCGGAGGATCAGGCGGATCACTGGGCCGCCGCGGCGGGGGGCAGCAGCGGGCCGCAGTCCCACTGCTGGAAGATCAACCGGGTCTCCACCCGGGCGACTTCGGGCCGCGCCGTGAACTCGTCCAGCACCAGCCGCTGAAGGTCGCCCGTGCCGGCCACGGCGACATGCACCAGATAGTCGTCGGGCCCGGCCAGATGGAACAGCGCCCGGGACTCCGGCAGCGCCCGGATCCGCTCGACGAACGGGGCGATCAGCTCCCGGCGGTGCGGCCGCACCTGCACCGACAGCAGGGCCTCCAGCGGGCGGCCGAGCCGGGCGGGGTCGACCCGCAGCCGGTCGCCGGTGATCACCCCGCTGCGGCGCAGCCGGGCGACCCGGTCCAGACAGGTCGAGGGCGCCACCCCGACGGCGGCGGCCAGGTCGCGGTAGGTGGTCCGGGCGTCGTTCTGCAGAAGCCGCAGAATCTCCAGATCGACCGGATCCATAAGCACGGAATCGGGCATCGTTCGAACGTAGCACGGGCTGCCGCCACTACTCTCCGGTAATTGTTCACGATCGGTCCCATGGAGTCACCGATGGAGTCACCCATGGAGTCACGATCGCTCGCCACCGAGGCCGTGCACGCCGGTCGCGAGGACCTCGCGGAGCTGGGCCTGCACGCCGTCCCCCTGGATCTGTCCACCACCTACCCGTGCCGGGACAGCCGGGCCGAGGCCGCCCGCCTGGACGCCTTCGCCGCCACCGGTGAACTCCCCGCCGGGCAGCCGGTCTACGCGCGGCTGGACAACCCCACCACCGCCCGCTTCGAGACCGCCCTCGCCCGCCTGGAAGGCGCCGGGGCCGCCGTCGCCTTCGCCAGCGGCATGGCCGCCCTCACCGCCGTGCTGCTGGCCAGGGCGGCCATCGGGCTGCGGCACGTGGTCGCGGTCCGCCCGCTGTACGGGTGCAGCGACCATCTGCTGGGCAGCGGCCTGCTCGGCACCGAGGTGACCTGGACGGACCCGGCCGGTATCGCCGACGCCATCCGCCCCGACACCGGCCTGGTGATGGTGGAGACCCCCGCCAACCCGACCCTGGCCGAAGTGGACCTGCGGGCCGTCGCCCACTCCTGCGGCACGGTGCCGCTGCTGGCCGACAACACCTTCGCCACGCCCGTACTCCAGCGCCCGCTGGACAGCGGTGCCAGGATCGTCCTGCACAGCGCGACCAAGTACCTGGGCGGGCACGGAGACGTGCTGGGGGGAGTGGTGGCCTGTGACGAGGAGTTCGCCCGGCGGCTGCGCCAGGTGCGGTTCGCCACCGGGGGCGTACTCCACCCGCTGGCCGGCTATCTGCTGCTGCGCGGGCTGGCCACGCTACCCGTACGGATACGGGCCGCGTCGCAGACGGCGGCGCTGCTGGCCGGCCGGCTGGCCCTGGATCCCCGGGTGGCCCGGACGTACTACCCGCGGATCGGCGGCGCGATGATCGCCTTCGAGGTGCGCGGCGACCCGCACGCGGTGACCGCCGGGGTGCGGTTGATCACCCCGGCGGTCAGCCTCGGCAGTGTGGACACCCTCATCCAGCACCCGGCCTCGATCAGCCATCGCATCGTCGACGAGGGCGACCGGCGGCGGGCCGGGGTGAGCGAGTCGCTGCTGCGGATGTCGGTCGGCCTGGAGGATCCGGAGGATCTCTGGACCGACCTGGACCGGGCGCTCAGCGCGTCGACGGAGCGTGCGCTTCCGCGGGCGACAGCGTCGCGGTGATGACCAGCGTGCCGTCCTCGACCTGGTAGTCCAGCGGCAGCCTCAGGCGGCGCATCGTGGCGACCATGCCGGTGTTGGTCGAGCGGGTCACCGCGTAGACGCTGTCGCGGCCGGCCTCGGCGGCCAGCGCGGCCAGCCGGCGCATGAGTTCCACGCCGACGCCCCGGCGCTGCCAGTCGTCCTCGACCAGGACGGCGACCTCGTTCTCGTCGCCGTCCCAGAGCAGGTGCGCCAGCGCCACGATCCGCCCCGAGGCGGTCTCGACGGCGAGGGTCTGCCCGAACCGGGGGCTGAGCAGGTGCGCCAGGTAGCGGTCGGCGTCGCCCACCGGGCCGTGGTAGCGCTGGTTCAGTGTCGCCGCGGAGCAGCGGTCGTGCATCGCGCGGGCGGCGGCCAGGTCCTCGGGGCCGGCCCGGCGGACGGTGATCTCGTTGCCCTCCGGCAGCGTCAGTACGTCACGGCCCGCCGGCACCCGGACACCCAGGTGCGCGTCCAGCTCCACCAGGGCCCGTGCCCGCGCGAACTCGGTCGGGGTGAACGGCAGATACGCGCGCTCCACGATGATCCTGCCGCCGGACGGGTCGCGCAGTCGCATCACGGTGCCCTCCAGTACGTCCTCCGGTACGTCCTCGTGCGGTGCCCGGCCGCCGCTGTGGGCGGGCAGCGAGCGGATGCTGCAACGGCCGAACAACTGGCGCAGCGCCAGCGGCAGTTCGGCGGCGTCCATGGCGGTACGGGTGGCGAGGTTGAGCATCCGGGTCGGGGTGTCCACCAGGTCGTGGGCGTCGGCCCGCTCGATCCAGGTGTCGCGGCCGCCCGCCGTGGAGACGGCCCGGATCAGCGTGCCCGTGGTCAGCGGGGCGGGGGCCCGGAGCAGGAACTCGTCCACCGTGCCGTCGCCCAGCGGGTGGGCCTGGAAGGTGAGGATGTCGACCTCGTGCGCGGCCAGCGCAGTGCACACCGCACCCAGGCTGCCCGGTGTGTCGCGCACGGTGGTGCGCAGCCGCCACAGCAGGGCGGGCCCGCGGTCCTGGGTGCCGGCCGGTTCGAGGGTCCGACGGACATGATCCCCGGCGGTTCCGGCGGGCGGTGAATGGCTGTGATGGCGTGCCCACCAGGTGTGGAAACCGGCGGTCGCGGCGAGTGCCGCCGCCGAGACACCGAGGAGCACGGGGCCCTGGGGGCCGTGGGCGACGAGATTGGCCAGCAGATCGGCGGTGGCGACGGCCCCGAAGAGCGCGGCGAGTTCGATCAGGTCGCGCCGCCAGTGGTGCCGGCGGGTCGTGGTGGTCGCAGACGTCAGTTGAGGCATGTCATCACCATGCCTAACTGTTGTTGCGTGATCACAAACGCTTTATGACCGACGAGTAAAGGGTGAATCATGTCCGTTAAGTTCTCCTTCTGTAGTTTTACTGTTGGGCTTGCCGCTGCGCCAGCCGACGCAGGGCATGGCCGTACCGGCGGGTCATCAGGCGCTGCACCAGCCGTCCGGCCGGCCCCGCCGCCCGCGCGTACCAGGCCGCCGGCCGGCTGAACGCGGTCACGTCCAGCCGGACCGCCCCGCCGGCCTCGTACTCCACGACGAACGACTCCTCGCCGCACTCGGGATGCCCGGGCAGGGTGCCGTACGCGAAGCCGGTCCGCCGCTCCTCGGCGACCGTCCAGACCACCTCGCACGGAATCCGGACCGGCCCGGCCCGCATCACGACCCGGACCCCCGGCGAGGCGTCGGGCGTGCCGGCCGCGATCCGCAGCCCGGCGGCCCGCTGCATGTCCCAGCGCAGCAGCGCCCGCCCGGCCGCCGCGAAGACCCGCTGCCCGTCCCCGAGCCGGACCCGGGTACGCAGCAGGTGGTGGCCGGGCGGGGGCAGCGACCCGGGATCCCGGGTCGCGCCCACCTCGTCGTACGTGAAGTCGTTCATCGCCCCCATTGTCTCAGGCCGTCACACACCGCACGCGGGTGGCTACTGTCCCACACGTCCCGGCTGCAGCACCTGGGTGAACAGCACGGTGCCGTCCTGCTCGCGCAGCCGGACCGTCAGCTCGCCCGAGCCGCCGTCGATGTCGACCTCCCCGAAGAACTGGAAACCGTCGGCGGGGGAGACGTTCGACGCCGTCGGGGCCTTGACGAAGACCCGGTCCGGCCCGAAGGTCCCGTCCAGGGAACTGGCCGGGAAGGCCCCGGCGTTGAGCGGGCCGGAGACGAACTCCCAGAACGGCTCGAAATCCGTGAAGGCCGCCCGCGACGGGTCGTAGTGCTGGGCCGAGGTGTGGTGGACGTCGGCCGTCAGCCACAGCGTGCCGGTGATCCGGCGGTGCTTGACGAAGCGCAGCAGCTCGGCGATCTGCAGCTCACGCCCGAGCGGCACCCCGGGGTCGCCCTGGGCGACGGCCTCGATGTTGGCCCTGCCCTCGGTGGTGTCCGGCACGACCAGCCCCAGCGGCATGTCGGCGGCGATGACCTTCCACGTCGCCCGTGACCTGGCCAGCTCCCGCTTCAGCCACTCCAGTTGTCCGGCGCCCAGGATGCCCTGCGGGTCAACGGTCTGGGTGTCGGCCGAGTTGGCGTTGCGGTACGTGCGCATGTCGAGCACGAAGACGTCCAGCAGCGGCCCGTGGTGGTGCACCCGGTAGACGCGGCCGTCGGGTCGGCGCAGCGTGGAGACCGGGAAGTACTCGGAGAACGCCTGCCGGGCGCGGGCGGCGAGCACGTCCACGCTCTTCTCGGTGTAGCGGGTGTCGGTGGCGGCGATCACCTCGCCCGGATACCAGTTGTTGCGGACCTCGTGGTCGTCCCACTGGACGACCGACGGCACCCGGGCGTTGAAGCGGCGCAGGTTGTCGTCCAGCAGGTTGTAGCGGAAGTTGCCGCGGAACTCCGCCAGGGTCTCGGCCACCTTGGACTTCTCCTCGGTGGTGACGTTGCGGTAGGTCCGCCCGCCGGGGAGGGCCGCGGTGGCCGCGATCGGGCCGTCCGCGTAGATGTTGTCCCCGCTGCACAGGAAGAAGTCCGGGTCCAGGGCGCCCATCGCCTCGTAGATGCGGTAGCCGCCGATGTCCGGATTGATGCCCCAGCCCTGCCCGGCCAGGTCCCCCGACCAGACGAACCGCACCCCGTCCCGGCCCCGCGCGGGCGCCGTACGGAAGGTGCCGGACACCGGCTCGCCGGTACGGCGGGGGTCGTCCGGGTCGGCCAGCACCACGCGGTAGTGGATCTGCTCGCCCGGCGGCAGCCCGTGCAGCGCCACCGTGCCGGTGAAGTCCGTACCCGGGCCGAGCAGCGGGCCGGGCCGGCGGCGGACATCCCGGAACGAACCGGTCGCCGACGTCTCCACCACCATCCGGGCCGCTCGGTCCGCGCGCACCCACACCAGGCCCGAGCCGGCCGTCACATCGCCGGCCTGCACGCCCCAGGGCGCCCCGGGGCGGCCCGCCAGCGCCTGCGCGGGCGCCGCCGCCAGTGCCGTGGGCACCAGCAGCGCCCCCGAGGCTGCCAGCCCTCCGCGCAGTACGGACCGCCGGTCCACGGATGCCTTCGACATGGGTGTCCTCCCGAGAGCTGTGTGCCGTGTGTGCCGAACCGTTCCTAGCGCCGTCACATGCCGTGGATCCCAACGAGCGGTGAACAACTTGCGCATACACTCCACCCGGGGGCAGCACGAGCGACAGGCGTACCGCTGTGAGCGAGCAGATACCGGCCATCCAGCCGCAGGCCACGGCAGGACGGCTCACCGTGCGCGACGTTTTGGACCTGGACCTGGTGGCGCCCTGGGGCGCCGAGGTCGTGGCGGGCTCCGCCCATCTGCACCGGGCCGTGCGCTGGCTGCATGTCGCCGAGGCGCTGGATGTCGGGGTCATGCTCAACGGCGGCGAGATGGTGCTGACCACCGGGCTGCTGCTGGCCGGCGACGAACGCGCCCAGCGCGAGTACATCGAGTCGATGCAGCGGGCCGACGTCGCGGCGGTCGTCCTCGGGCTGGGCCGGGCCTTCCGCACCACGCCCGAGCCGATGCGCCGCGCCGCCGAGCGCTGCGGGGTGCCGCTGATCGTGCTGCACCGCCCGGCACCCTTCGCCCGGCTCACCGAGGAGGTGCACTCCCGGCTCGCGCACGGCCGCTTCGCCGCCCTCGACCTCTCCGACCGCGTCAGGTCCTCGCTGACCACCCTCAACCTGTCCGGCGCCACCCTGCAGCAGGTGCTCGACGAGATCGCCTCCTACAGCGGCTGCCCGGTGGTCCTGGTGAACCTGGCGCAGCGGGTCCTGGCCTCGGCCGGCGACAAGGGATCCCTCAGCGACCTGCTGCGGGACTGGGACCGGGTCTCCCGGCAGGTGGCCGAGCTGTCCGGTGCGGCGGGCCCGGTGACGGTCGGCCCCGACGGCTGGATCGTGGCCTCGCTGGAGGCCCGCGGACGGCAGTGGGGCCGCATGGTGCTCTTCGGCTACCAGGGCCCGGAGGAGTACGGACAGGTGCTGGCCGCCCGCGCCGCCGAGGCCCTGGTCATGCACCGGCTGCTCGGCGACCGCGACCGGGGCTGGGAGGACCAGGCCGCCGAGTCGCTGCTGCTGGACCTCGCCTCCGGCACCGCCCGCCCCGAGCAGCTGCTCACCCGGGTCCGGGCCGCCGGGCTGCCGGTCAACCGGCGCACCTTCGTCCCCGTCGTGGTCCGCCTGCTGGAGGACAACGGCCCCGACGACATGCCCGAGCTGATCGACCGCGTCCTGGCCGACCAGCCCGGTGTCGCCGGGCTGGTGGCGCGTATCGGTGCCGCGGGCACGGCCGTCCTGCTCAGCGTCCCGTACGACCAGGACGCGGACGCCGCCGTGCGCCGCGTCGTCGTCCAGGTGCACGAGGGGCTGGCGGCCGCCGGCCGGACCGCGGTGGCCGGAGCGGGCTTCGACTGCACCGAACTCGACGAGCTGCGCCGCTCCTTCGTCGAGGCCGTCCATGTCGCCGACGCGGCGGTCGCCGGGCCCCCGGCGGCCCCGGTGGCGCGGCTGCGCGACGTACGGCTGCGCGGACTCGTACGGCTGCTGCGCGACGAGCCGGAACTCCAGGCCTTCATCGAACGCGAACTCGGCCCGCTGCTGCGCAGCCCCGACCTGCTCGACGTGCTGCGCACCTACCTCGACACCGGCCGCAACAAGTCACTGGCCGCCCAGATGCACCACGTCAGCCGCCCCGCCCTCTACCGGCGGCTGCAGAGCATCGAGGCCCTGCTCGGCACCGATCTGGACGACTGGGAGCAGCTGACCTCCGTCTATGTCGCGCTCCTGGCCCACGAGGCACAGCGCGCCGCGGGGCCCGGGTCGTAGCTCCGACCCGGGCCCCGCGGCGCCTGCCGTGCGGCTGTCTCAGTCCTTGACCCCGTGGGTCTCACCGTGGGTCTCACCATGGGTCTCGCCGTGGACGTCGCTGTGGACGTCGCTGTGGGTGTTGCTGTCCGGGGCCACCCGGGTCAGCAGGTAGTACACGACCAGGGAGGCGGCCAGCCCGACCGCCCAGCCGTAGTCCGCGAGCGGCTTGAGGAAGGGGATCAGCCCGTCGGCCGGGAACGGCCCCTGCTTCACGCCCTTGACGACGTTGGAGTACGAGCCGCCGATCGCCAGCACACCGCCGACGACAAAGGCCACCAGCGCCCGCCAGTTCCAGCCGCCGTCGTACCAGTAGCGGCCCCCCGCCTTGTACAGGTCGGCCAGGTCGAGCCGGGTGCGGCGGACGATCCAGTAGTCGGCGATGAGGATGCCGGCCACCGTGCCGAGCATTCCGCCGACCGTGCCGAGCCAGGTGAAGATGTACGCCTGGGGGCTGGAGATCAGCTTCCAGGGGAAGATCACCACACCCACACCGGCGGTGATCAGTGCCCCGGTACGGAAGCTGATCCTGCGCGGCGCCATGTTGGACAGGTCGAAGGCCGGCGAGACGGTGTTGGCCGCGATGTTCACCGACAGGGTGGCGATCAGTACCGTGACCAGCGCGAAGACGATGCCGACCCAGTTGTCGACCTTGGCGGCCAGTGCCACCGGGTCCCAGATCGCCTCACCGTAGACCGCCTCGGAGCCGGAGGTCACCAGCACCGACAGCAGGGCGAACAGCGTCATGGTGGTGGGCAGACCGAGCGACTGGCCCCACAGCTGGGCGCGCTGGGTGGAGGCGTAGCGGGTGAAGTCGGGGATGTTCAGTGACAGGGTGGACCAGAAGCCGATCATGCCCATCAGGGACGGGAAGAAGACCTTCCAGAAGCCGCTGCCCCAGCCCAGCTGGGACGGCTGGGACAGCAGCGTGCCGAAGCCGCCCGCCTTCACGCTGATCCAGATCAGCAGGGCGACGGCACCGACGATGACGAAGGGCGCCGCCCAGTTCTCGAAGCGGCGGACCGTCTCCATGCCGCGCACGATGATCGCGATCTGGATCGCCCAGAAGACGGCGAAGGACAGCCACTGCGTCCAGGGGTAGCCGCCGATCTCACCGGCCTTCGCCCAGCTGTCACCGAACAGCTTGCCGGCCAGCAGGAAGATGCCGGAGCCGCCGATCCAGGTCTGGATGCCGAACCAGGCGCAGGCCACGGCGGCGCGCACCAGGGCGGGCAGATTGGCGCCCCGGATGCCGAAGGCCGCGCGGGCGAAGACCGGGAAGGGGATGCCGTACTTCGGCCCGGCGTGGCCGGTCAGCAGCATCGGCAGCAGCACGATGACGTTCGCCAGGGCGATCGTCAGGACCGCCTGCTTCCAGTCCATGCCGAGCGCGACAAGGCTGGAGGCCAGGGTCCAGGAGGCGATGTTGTGGGCCATGCCGACCCACAGGGCGGCGAAGTTGTACGTGGTCCACTTGCGTTGGGCGAACGGGACCGGGAGCAGGTCCTCGTTGGCGTAGGGGCCGGACGGTACCGCGTCGGCGGGGAGCTCGACGCGGCCGTCGGCCTGGGTTCTCTGGGCGGAGGAGGGCTCGGTGGCTGTCATGGCTGCAGCCCCTTCGTTCGAGGCGGGGGACGCCGGATCGGTCGAACGTGTGCCGTGCGGGCGGGCGGGGTGGGGGGCGGTGTTCAGCCGTTGACGGCCGGGATGACCGTCGTGCCGTAGGTGTCGATGGTCGACTCCTTGGCGTCCTGCATGTTGTAGAGGGCGAACTGGTCGACGCCCAGTGCCTTGAGGGCGTTGAGCTTGTCGATGTGCTGCTGCGCGGTGCCTATCAGGCAGAAGCGGTCGACTATCTCGTCCGGTACGAAGGCGGTGTCGGGATTCCCGCTGCGGCCGTGGTGGGAGTAGTCGTACCCCTGACGGGCCTTGATGTAATCCGTCAGCTCCTCCGGGACCATCGAGGAGGACTGGCCGTACTTGCCGACCAGGTCCGCGACGTGGTTGCCGACCATGCCGCCGAACCAGCGGCACTGGTCACGGGCGTGGGCCAGCGCCTCGGGCGAGTCGTCCTCGGTGACATAGGCCGGGGCGGCGACGCAGATCCTGACGTCGGCGGGGTCGCGGCCGGCCGCCACCGCCGCGTCCTTGACCGCCTTGACCATCCACTCGGTGAGGTACAGATCGGCCAGCTGGAGGATGAAACCGTCGGCCTTCTCACCGGTCATGGCCAGCGCCTTGGGCCCGTACGCCGCCATCCACACCGGCAGCTCGGCACCCTCGCGCACCCAGGGGAACTTCACGGTCGTGCCGCTGCCGAGGTCGGCCTCGCGGCCCTCGGCGAGTTCCCGGATGACGTGCATGGCCTCCTCGATACGGGCCAGGGTGTTGGGCTTGCGGCCGGCCACCCGCATCGCGGAGTCGCCGCGGCCGATGCCGCAGATGGTGCGGTTGCCGAACATGTCGTTGAGCGTCGCGAAGGTGGAGGCGGTGACCTCCCAGGTGCGGGTGCCCGGGTTGGTGACCATCGGGCCGACGATCATCCGCTCGGTGCTGGACAGGATCTGGCTGTAGATGACGAACGGCTCCTGCCACAGTACCGCCGAGTCGAACGTCCAGCCGTGGGTGAAGCCCTGGCGCTCCGCGCGTTTCATCAGCTCGACCACACCCGAGGCGGGCGGGTCGGTCTGGAGTACGAGACCGAAATCCATGTGCTCTGCTCCCTGGAATCCCTAGATGAGGTTCTGACAGGTCTCGCGGGTCTGGTAGCGGCCGTGGCCGGCCCGCCCCAGGTAACGGTCCTGGTCGATGATCACGGTGCCGCGCGACAGCACCGTCTCGACCCGGCCGGTGACGCGCTTGCCCTCGTAGGCCGAGTAGTCGACGTTCATGTGGTGGGTCTCGGCGGAGATGACCTGCTCGGCGTGGGGGTCGTAGACGACGATGTCGGCGTCGGCGCCCGGGGCGATGGTGCCCTTGCGCGGGTACAGGCCGAACATCCGGGCCGGGGCGGCGCAGGCGATCTCGATCCAGCGGCGCCGCGAGATGCGACCGTCGACGACCGCCTGGTGCAGCAGGTCCATCCGGTTCTCCACCCCCGGCAGACCGTTGGGGATCCTGGAGAAGTCACCCCGGCCCAGCTCCTTCTGACCGGAGAAGCAGAACGGGCAGTGATCGGTGGAGACCACCTGCAGATCGTTGGTGCGCAGGCCCTTCCACAGCTCGGCCTGGTGCTCCCGGGGCCGCAGCGGCGTCGAGCACACGTACTTGGCACCCTCGAAGTCCGGCTCGGCCAGATTGTCCGTGGACAGGAACAGATACTGCGGGCACGTCTCACCGAAGACGTTCAGCCCCCGGTCGCGGGCCTGAGCCAGCTCCGCGACCGCGGAGGCGGCCGACACATGCACCACGTACAGCGGGGAGCCGGCGACCTCGGCCAGCTTGATCGCGCGGTGGGTGGCCTCGGCCTCCAGCAGCTCCCGGCGCACCTCGCCGTGGTAGCGGGGGTCCGTCTGGCCGGCCGCCAGCGCCTGTTCGACCAGGACGTCGATGGCGATGCCGTTCTCGGCGTGCATCATGATCAGCCCGCCGTTGGCGGCGCCGCGCTGCATGGCCCGCAGGATCTTGCCGTCGTCGCTGTAGAAGACCCCCGGATAGGCCATGAACAGCTTGAAGGACGTCACCCCCTCGTCCACCAGGAGATCCATCTCCTTGAGGCTGTTCTCGGTGACATCCGACATGATCATGTGGAAGGCGTAGTCGATCGCGCAGTTGCCCTCGGCCTTGGCGTGCCAGGTGTCCAGACCGCTGCGCAGCGACTCGCCGACCGACTGGACGGCGAAGTCCACGATGGTCGTCGTACCGCCCCACGCGGCGGCCCGGCTGCCGGTCTCGAAGGTGTCGGAGGCGGCGGTGCCGCCGAACGGCAGCTCCATGTGGGTGTGCGCGTCCACACCGCCCGGGATGACGTACTTCCCGGTCGCGTCGATCACGGTGTCGGCGGTCCAGCCCTCGGCCACGGCGCTGCCGGTGGCGGCCAGGGCGACGACCTTCTCGCCCTCGACGAGGACGTCCGCGTGGATCTCCTCGGCGGCGGTGATGACCAGTCCGCCGCGGATCAGGGTTCGGCTCACCGGATTCCCCCTCACGCCTCGGTCAGCGGGCCGTAGGCGTCCGGACGGCGGTCCCGGTAGAACGCCCACTGCTGCCGGACTTCCTCGATCTTGCCGAAGTCCAGGTCGCGGACGACCAGTTCCTCCTCCTTGTCCGAGGCCACGTCACCGACGAACTGGCCGCGCGGGTCCACGAAGTACGACGTGCCGTAGAAGTCGTTGTCGCCGTACTCCTCGACGCCCACCCGGTTGATGGCCGCCACGAAGTACTCGTTGGCGACGGCCGCGGCGGGCTGTTCCAGCTGCCACAGGTACGCCGACAGGCCGCGCGAGGTGGCCGACGGGTTGTAGACGATCTCCGCACCCGCCAGGCCCAGGGCACGCCAGCCCTCCGGGAAGTGGCGGTCGTAGCAGATGTACACGCCGACCTTGCCGACGGCGGTGTCGAAGACCGGCCAGCCCAGGTTGCCCGGCTTGAAGTAGTACTTCTCCCAGAAGCCCTTGACCTGCGGGATGTGGTGCTTGCGGTACTTGCCGAGGTAGGAGCCGTCCGCGTCGATCACGGCGGCGGTGTTGTAGTAGAAGCCCGCCTGCTCGACCTCGTACACCGGCACCACGATGACCATGTTGAGTTCCTTGGCCAGCGCCTGCATCCGGACGATCGTCGGGCCGTCCGGCACCGGCTCGGCCCACTTGTAGTGCTCGGCCTCCTGCACCTGGCAGAAGTAGGGGGCGTTGAACACCTCCTGGAAGCCGATGATCCGGGCACCCTGCGCGGCCGCCTCACGGGCGTACTGCTCGTGCAGGGCGATCATCGACTCCATGTCGCCGGTCCACTTCGTCTGCACAAGCGCGGCGCGCACTACTCGACTCATGGGTTTCCCTCCGGGATCCGGTCTGTTGACGGCTGACACTAGGAGTTCGCCGACACCGGGTGCAGTACCACGCTGTAACGCGATGGGGCCCGCCGCGTTCCGCCGCGTCACCTGCGACGATGCCGTTCCGACGATTGTCAGGAGCGGTCGCGCGAGCGGTGAATTCGGGGTTTCGTCCGGGGCTCGCGGGTTACGCGCGCGTGTCCCGCGAAAAAAGACGGCGCGGGGCGGGAACTCCCGCCCCGCGCCGTCAGTTGCTCCAGATACGGGCCCGCGCGCAGCGCCGGCCCGGCCAACGGCCCCGACCGGGCACCCCCGTCCCGGTCGGGGCTCCCCTTCTCGGGGGGGCTCGGGGGGCTAGCGCACCCCGAGCAGCTGCTCGACCGGGTCGATCGCGAAGTACACCACGAACAGCGCCGAGGTCACCCAGAGCAGCCAGTGCACCTCACGCGCCTTGCCCAGCACCGCCTTGAGCACGACGTAGGCCACGAAGCCGGCGCCGATGCCGTTGGTGATGGAGTAGGTGAACGGCATCACGGCGATGGTGAGGAAGGCCGGGATGGCGATCTCGTAGCTGTCCCACTCGATGTTCTTGACCTGGGTGATCATCAGGAAGCCCACCGCGACCAGCGCGGGAGCCGCCGCCTGCAGCGGCACGATGGTCAGCAGCGGGCTCAGGAAGAGCGCCACCGCGAACAGACCACCGGTGATCACATTGGCGAAGCCGGTCCGGGCGCCCTCGCCCACGCCCGCCGCCGACTCGATGAACGCGGTGTTGGACGAGGACGAGGCCGCGCCGCCCGCGACGGCCGCCGCGCCGTCGATGAGCAGCACCCGGCCGAGGTTGGGGACCTTGCCCTCCTCGTCCAGCAGTCCGGCCTCGGCGGTGATGCCGACAACGGTGCCCATGGTGTCGAAGAAGTCCGACAGGATCAGGGTGAAGACGATCAGCACCACCGTGATCGCGCTGACCTGCCCGAAGGCGCCGAAGAGACTGAAGTGGCCGATCAGTCCGAAGTCGGGGGCGGAGAAGACGTGGTCGGGCAGCTTCGGGGTGGTCAGGCCCCAGCTGCCGACGTTCGCGACCGCGTCGATGACGATCGCCAGCACCGTCATCGCGATGATGCTGATCAGGATCGCGCCCTTGACCTTGCGGGCCAGCAGCGCGATGGTCAGCAGCACCCCGAGGCAGAACACCAGCACCGGCCAGCCCGACAGCGTGCCGGTGCCGCCCAGCTGGACGGGGACGGTGCTGTGGGCCGCGTCCGGGATACGGGAGACGAAGCCGGCGTCGACAAAGCCGATGAAGGCGATGAACAGGCCGATGCCGACGCTGATCGCCTGCTTGAGGGCCTGCGGGATCGCGTGCATCACCGCTTCGCGCAGCCCCGTGACGACCAGGACGCAGATGACCAGGCCCTCCAGGACCACGGTTCCCATCGCGTCGTCCCAGCTCATCAGCGGGGCGATCTGGAAGGCGACCACCGCGTTCAGGCCCAGGCCCGCCGCGATGGCCAGCGGCAGGTTGCCGCCGACACCCATGATGATCGTCATCACGGCCGCCACGAGCGCGGTGGCGGTCACCAGTTGCCCGGTGGAGAGCACATGACCGAACTTGTCCTTGGCGCTGCCCAGGATGATCGGATTGAGGACGAGAATGTATGCCATCGTAAAGAACGTGGCGAAGCCGCCACGTATCTCACGGGGGAAGTCCGAGCCGCGCTCCGATATCCGGAACCATCGGTCGAGCGGCCCGCCGCTGCCGGGCCCGCCTGCTACGGGGATCTTTGACTTGTCTGCGACCTGTCCGGACATCGTGCTCCTATGAGTGCAACAGGGTGTAGAACGCGATGGATTGTGTCCCGCACCCGTGAGCGCCGGATTGCGGCCCTGTTACGGCAGGGATTCATTCCTACCGGTCGGTCACGAGTCCCCGGCCCGGAGGTGTGAGGATGGTAGCCGTGACCGACGACATCGCGGCAGGGGTCTTCGAGCAGCACCGCGCCTTTCTGACCGGCGTTGCCTATCGCATGCTCGGCCGCTTCGCCGACGCCGAGGACGTGGTCCAGGAGGCCTGGCTGCGCTGGGCCGACGCCGACCACGACGCCGTACGCGACCCGCGCGCCTTCCTCGTGACCGTCACCACCCGCCTGTCCGTCGACCGCCTGCGGCACGTCCGTTCCCGCCGCGAGACCTATGTCGGGCCCTGGCTGCCCGAGCCGGTCGCCACCGACCTCGAACACACCGTCCCCGACGCAGCCGAACGCGTCGTGCTCGCGGAGTCCGTCTCCCTGGCCGTGCTCGTCCTGCTGGAGGCACTGTCCCCGCTGGAGCGCGCCGTCTTCGTCCTGCGCGAGGCCTTCGGCCTTCCGTACGCCGACATCGCCGCCACCCTCGACCGCGCCGAACCCGCCGTACGCCAGCTCGCCGGACGCGCCCGCCGCCATGTCGAGGACGGCCGCCCCCGCTACGACGCCGACCCCGCCCGCACCGCCGAGATCACCCAGCGCTTCCTCGCCGCGGCCGTCGGCGGTGACCTCGAGGACCTCCTCGCCCTGCTCGCCCCCGACGTCCGGCTCGTCGGCGACGGCGGCGGCGTCCGGAAGGCCCCGCTGCGGATCATCGAGAGCGCCGGCAAGGTCGGCCGCTTCCTGCGCGGCATCGCCGGTACCTCCGTCCCCGAACCCGGCTTCGGTCTCCGCGAGATCAACGGCGCCCCCGCCGTCCTCATCACCTCGCGCGGCACACCGCACACCGTTCTCGCCCTCGATGTCGCCGACGGGCTCGTCACGACCGTCTACATCCTCACCAACCCCGGAAAACTGCGGGGCGTCATGTCACAGAACCCGGCGCCCGATCCGTCCACACCCGTATGACCGACTTCGACGAGATCAGACTGCGCGACGGTGTCGTGATCACGATCCTGCGCAGCGGCCGGGACAACGGCGGCCGGCTGCTGGAGATCGAGAGCACCTTCCCGCCCGGCGTGGCCGGACCGCCCGCGCATCTGCACACCAGGGAGACCGAGGAGTTCGCCGTCCTGGAGGGGCGGTTGTGGGTACGGACGGGCAGGCGGCGACGGTACGTGGAGGAGGGGCGGAGCGTCAGCGTCCCGCCCGGGACCGTGCACGCCTTCGCCAACCGCTCGGACACGCCGGTCACCTTCCGCGCGATCTCCACCCCGGCCGGGATCCTGGAGCAGATGCTGCGGCTCCAGGCCGGGACCGGCCGCACCCCGTTGCTTCGGATAGCCCGGCTCAACCACGGCGAGGACCAGACGCTCTTCCTCCCCGGACTGCCGCGCCCGGTCCAGCGGCTGCTGTGGAACACCCTGGCCGCCCTTGCCCGGGACCCCGACCGCCGCTGACCCGCCCCGGCGGCCCGGCCCAGCCTTCGTGGCGTCGTCCCCGATCGCCGGACGAGCCCGCCCGGCGATCGAGGACGAAACAGCGGCGGAGGCCCTCCGCGCTAGGCCCCGTCTGACAAATCCCGCCTGTCCCACGGCGCCTGGCACGCACGCTCGCTGCGTTGTCGGAGTCGCCCGAGTAGCCCACTACGAGGGCGATCCTCCGCCTTGCGATCGCACGCACCAGACGCCGCGGGACCCGCCCTCCGGGCGGCCGGCGCTATTTGTCAGACAGGGCCTAGCGTCCGCCGGCCACCCGCAGGATCGTTCCGGTGGTGTACGACGCCTCCGGCGACAGCAGCCACGCCACCGCCGCCGCGACCTCATCCGGCTCGCCCGCCCGGCCCAGCGGGACGCCCTGCGCCATCCGCCGCGGCCGGTCCGGGTCGCCCATGGCCGCGTGCATCCCGGTCAGGATCACGCCCGGCTGCACCGAGTTGACCCGCACCCCGTCCGGCCCCAGTTCCTTGGACAGGCCCAGCGTCAGGGCGTCGACGGCCGCCTTGCTCGCCGCGTAGTGCACGTACTCGCCGGGGGCGCCCAGCGTCGCCGCCCCCGAGGAGATGTTGACGATCGCGCCGCCCCCGCCCCCGTACCGGGTGGACATCTCGCGGGCGGCCCGCCGGGCGCAGATCATCGCGCCGGTCACATTGACCGCCACGACCCGCCGCATCACCTCGACGGGCGTCTCCGCGAAGCGCCCCAACGGCCCGGTGACCGCAGCGTTGTTGACCAGACCGGTGACCGGTCCGAGGCCGTCCCGTACGGCGTCGAAGAGCGCGTCGACCTGCTGCTCGTCCGAGGTGTCGGCCCGGCAGACCACCGCCCGGCCGCCCGCCGCGCGGACCTGTTCCGCCACCGCCCGCGCGGCCTCGCGGTCCTGCACGTAGCCGATGCCCACGTCATGTCCGGGCCCGGCCAGCCGCACCGCGACCGCCGCCCCGATACCCCGGCTCGCGCCGGTCACCACCGTCACTGAAGTCACGGGACCCGAGGCTATCGGCGCTGCGAACACCTCATGAACACCGCGTAGAACGTCCGTTCCCCCGACCTCCCCGGATCGAGGATTGGTCTTGACCAACTCCGGGGGCCGCCCTATGGTCGCGTAATAGTGCAAGGACCTTTAATAAAGAGCGGTTCGGAAATCGGAGGACAGGGTGGGGACCACGCAGCTCGAAACGGTGCCGGAACCCAAGTACTGGCACCTCAAGAACGTGCTCGCGGACGCTCTGGACTCCGAGTTCATGGTCGGGGAGATCCTGCCGAACGAGCGTGACCTGGCCGCCCGCTTCGGGGTGGCCCGCGCCACCCTGCGGCAGGCCCTGGAACAGCTGGAGCTGGAAGGCCGGTTGCAGCGGCGCCGCGGGGTCGGCACCACCGTCGCGCCGCCGCGGATGGGCGTGTCCGTCGGTCCGTCGCAGGGCGAGTGGCCCGCCGCCGGCGGCGACGCCTGGCGCACCATCGGCTGTGTGGAGGCCGCCGCCCCGCCGGCCGTGGCCAAGGCCCTCGGTACCGGCGCCGACGAGCCGGTGCACACCGTCCGCCGGGAGCGCGTCATGCGCGGCCAGTCGGTCGCCACCGAACTGCTCTACGTCCCGCCCGTCTCGGTTCCCGGGCTGCCGGCGGATCTGAGCCCCGCCGCCCACGGGCCCGCCGTACTGGGGGAGTTGCACGCCCTGTCGCTGGACGGGGAGGACCGCGCCGTGGAACTGGGCTCCGCACGCGCCGAGGACGCCAAGCAGCTCGACCGGCTGCCCGGCGCCCCCGTGCTGGTCGTCACCACCCGCTACGTGAGCGCCGGCAGGGTCGCCGCGGTGGCCGTGGCGACCTACCGCGCCGACACCTGCCGGCTCACCTTCGGGGACAGCGGCGTCCGGATCACCCACCACGAGCAGTCCGGTCTCGCCGCCTCCTGAACCGGCGGCCGGATCAGCGGCCGGATCAGTAGAAGCGGCCCGAGTTCGCGTCCCGGATACCCCGCGGGCCCGCCGGCACGGGCAGCGGGTGCCCGGTGCAGCGCACGTCGTGCGTGTCCGTGCGCCCGGTCAGCAGATAACGGTCGACACGGTCGTTGAGGCAGCGGTTGCGGAAGCTGATCAGCCCGTGCGAGCCGCGTCCGGCCTCGGTGACCAGCCGTGAGCCGGGCAGCCGGCGGTGCAGCTCCAGCGCACCGGCGTACGGCGTCGCCGCGTCGCGCTCGGCCTGCACCATCAGCACCGGCGGCAGCCCCGCGTCCGGCGACACCCGCACGTCGGCCGGGTGCGAGGAGGGCACCGGCCAGGAGGCGCACGGCAGGTTGAGCCAGGCGTTGGACCAGGTCTCGAAGGGGTACTTCTTCGTCAGCCGCGTGTTGTCCCGGTCCCAGGTGTGCCAGTCGCGCGGCCACGGCGCGTCGCCGCACTGCACGGCCAGATACACCGCCTCGCCGTTCTCGTCGGCCTTGGCGGTGGCCGGGGCGGGAGTCGCGGCCGCCGTCAGCGGCTTGGCGTCGCCGCGCAGATAGCTCGACAACTGGTAGGCGAAGGACACCCACTCCGTGTCGTAGTACGAGGCCTGCACCGCGCGTCCGTGCAGCTCACCGGGGCCCACCTTCCCGCCGGCCGGGTGCTTGGCGAGACGCCGCATGGCCCTGTTGAAGGAGGCCAGCACCCGGCCGGGTGTCGACCCGAGCCGGTACACCTTGTTGTGGCGCGCCGCCCAGGCCCGCCAGTTCGCCCAGCGCTTCTCGAACGCGATGTTCTGCTCCAGGTTGGAGCCGTACCAGATGCCGCGCGTGTCCGGGTTGACGACGCTGTCCAGCACCATGCGGCGGACGTGCGAGGGGAACAGGTGCGCGTACACCGCGCCCAGATACGTCCCGTACGACACCCCGAAGTAGTTCAGCTTCGGCTGGCCCAGTGCCGCCCGGATCACGTCCATGTCGCGTGCGATGTCCGCCGTCGTCATGTGGCCCAGCAGCGCGCCGGAACGCCTCAGGCAGCCCCGCGCCCGGGCCAGGGCCCGGGCCCGCTCACGGGTCTTGACCGCGGCGGTGGGGTGCCGCGGGTCCGCCGTCGGAGCGTGCTGGAACGTCGCAGGGTTCACACAGGAGATCGGCGACGAGTGGCCGACACCGCGCGGGTCGAAGCTCACCATGTCGTACGTACGGGCCGTGGCGGCCCAGATCTTCCTGGTGGGCGCCGGCATGTCGGCCTGCCCCAGACGCGCGAACCACAGGCCGGAAGCGCCGGGGCCGCCCGGGTTGAACACCAGCGCGCCCTGGCGGCGCGCGGCCGGACCCGAGGCCCTGAGCCGGCTCACCAGCAGCGAGATCTTCGCGCCCTGGGGGTGCGCGTAGTCCACCGGCACCTGCACCCGGCCGCACTGGATGGGCGCCTTGAGGCGGGTGTCGGCCGGGCACGCGCCGAAGCGGATGCCGGCCACGGCGGCCTGCTGGGCGGCGACGGTCACCCCCGCCGCGCGTAGTTCGTCAAAGACCGGATCCGGCGCGTTCGCGGCGGCGGGAGAGGCGGCGAGCGCCCCTGCCGCCAGCACCACGGACACGCCCAGGATGACAGCTCGCCGCACAGGGGGACGCCCTCTCGTGATCGCCGGTGAAGCACTGATGAGAGGGATCGTCGGCTGGTCCGACAAACCGGCAAAACAGGCGTGCCGGACGGGGGTGGCGATTCCCCCGAATGATTACGTTCTCCCCGGAGCGGGCGGGTGCGGGCGGGTGTGTGCGGGGGAGTGGGTCAGCGCAGCGGGAAGCCCGGCCGTGCCACCGCGAACAGCTGCTCCTCGACATGGTCCAGTGCCAGCCGCAGCGCCCCCGTCGCGACCGCCTCCTGCCCCAGCGCCGACAGCGTCACCTTCGGCGGCAGCAGGCAGTAGCGGGCCAACTGCTCGCGCAGCGGCTCCAGGACGTCGTCGAGCCCCGCCGCCCAGCCGCCCACCACGACCAGCTCCGGGTCGATCGCCAGCACCAGCGCCGCCACGTCGTGCACCAGTCTGCGCAGAAAACGGTCCAGGGCCTCGCGGGCCTGCGCGTCACCGTCCTTGGCACGGGCGAAGACCCGGGCCACCGCCGGTTCGTCGAGCGGATGCAGCGGTTCCCCGGTGGTCGACAGCAGATGCTCGGGAGTGGCCTCCCGGCCCAGCAGATGCAGGGCGCCGATCTCACCGGCCGCCCCCATGAACCCCCGGTGCAGACGCCCGCCGATCAGCGCCCCGGCGCCCGGGCTCAGCCCCGCCAGGACGAACACCACGTCGTCGGTGCCGGTGGCGGCGCCCTTCCAGTGCTCGGCCACGGCCGCCAGGTTCGCGTCGTTCTCCACCAGCACCGGGCAGCGGAACGAACGCCCCAGCCGCTCCCCGAGCGGCAGCGCCGTCCAGCCCGGCAGCGCGGTGCTCAGCCGCACCACCCCGTCCGCCTGGATGATGCCCGGGCTGCCCACCCCGACCGCCCACAGCGTGCTCCGGGCCACCCCGGCCTTGCGCAGCAGTTCCGCGACCGTGCCCCGGATCCGCTCCAACCGCTCCTCCGCCGGGGCGTTTTCGGCCACGTCGTGCGCATGCGACCCCACCATCAGGCCGCCGAGGTCCGACAGCACCGCCCGCACCTGGTGCGCCCCGACCTCGACGCCCAGTACATGCCCCGCCTCGGCGTGGAAGCGGAACCTGCGGGCCGGCCGTCCCTGCTTGCGCACATCACCCGGGTCCGCCGGTGCCTCCACCACCAGGCCCGAGTCCGTCAGGCCCTCGATGACCCCCTCGACGGTGGGCCGCGACAGCCCGGTGCTCTGCACCAGCTCGGTCAGGCTCGGCGTCTGCGCGTCGCGCAGCGCGTGCAGCACCACGGCGGAGTTGATCCGCCTGAGCAGGGAAGGATCCCCGCCCGTCAGCCGGCCCAACGTACGTCCTCCCAGCCTGTGATCATGTGTCGCCCCGCGTTTGGCCGGATCGTACCCGTCCGGGCCGCTCCCGGCGAGTGCCGTCGGGGCTCCGATGCTGACCTGGCGTCAACTGTCAGACCTCCCGGCTTTACTGGAGGAATGAACCTCGCAGCCCACCTCGCCGCCATGGAGGCGCTGCGTGCCCGTCCCGGCCCCCGGCTCGTCACGCTCCACACCGCCGAGGACCCCTGGGACGCCGACCCGGGCCTGGTCCCCGAGGTGCAGGACGGCCTCGAAGCGCTGTGCCAGGCCCTGATCGAGCTCCTCGCCCGGCGGTGGGGCGAGCCGCACACCCTCGACCCCGCCGCGTTGCCCGACTTCGACCCGCTCTGTCCATCCGTGGACGAGCTGTACGGCTGGCACGCCGGGGGCCGCTGGACAGCCCTGGGCATACAGCCGCACACCCCGGACGCCGCGGGCCGCCTGATAGCGGTGACCGGGGTGGTTTCCAGACCTTCCGGCGATTGAGGAGCGGCGCCGCCGAAGGCCGCGCAACCCGGTGAACGCAGCGTCAGACAGGGCCTGGCTGGGCCGCGTCGGCGGCCACGCGCAGGCGGGCGTACTCCTCGGCCATGGTGGCGGTGGTCCAGTGGGCGTTGAGACCGCTGGGGTTGGGCAGCGCCCATACCCGGGTGGTGCCGATGGTCCGCTCCTGCCGCCCGATCGCGGCCTTGCGGTCGCCGAAGGCGACGCGGTAGGCGGTGACCCCGACCACCGCCAGCCAGGCCGGCCGGTACCGCTCGACGGTGGCGACGAGGAGGCGTCCGCCCTCGCGCAGCTCCTCGTCGCCCAGTTCGTCCGCCCGGGCCGTGGCCCGGGCGGCGACATTGGTGATGCCGAGCCGGTACGACAGCAGTTCGGCCTGCTCCGCCGGCCGCAGGAGACGGGGGGTGAAGCCGGAGGCGTGGAGCACCGGCCAGAAGCGGTTGCCGGGCCGGGCGAAGTGATGGCCGGTGGCGGCGGACATCAGGCCGGGGTTGATACCGCAGAAGAGCACCCGCAGGCCGCCCGCGACGACATCGTCGATGGTGCGGTCGCGGGCGGCGAGCAGCTGCTCCTTGGTGAACGAGGTCAGAGGATCGCCCCCGGGACGTAGGAGGCGGCCTGCGGGTGCCGCTCGGCGACGGCGCCGATGCGGCGGACGACCTCGGCCACCTGGTCGGCGGCGGCGCCGGTGAAGGACAGCCGGTCGGCCATGAGGGCGTCGAGCTGTGCGCGGTCCAGGGGGATGCGCTCGTCCTCGGCGAGGCGGTCGAGGAGCTCGTTGCGCTCGGCGCCCTTCTCGCGCATGGCCAGCGCGGACGCGACGGCGTGCTCCTTGATGACCTCGTGGGCGAGCTCGCGGCCGACGCCGGCCCGGACCGCGCCCATCAGGACCTTGGTGGTGGCCAGGAAGGGCAGGTAGCGGTCGAGTTCGCGGGCGACGACGGCGGGGAAGGCGCCGAACTCGTCCAGCACCGTGAGGAAGGTCTCCAGGAGGCCGTCGAAGGCGAAGAAGGCGTCGGGAAGGGCGACCCGGCGGACCACGGAGCAGGAGACGTCGCCCTCGTTCCACTGGTCGCCGGCGAGCTCGCCGACCATGGAGGCGTAGCCGCGCAGGATGACGGCGAGGCCGTTGACCCGCTCGCAGGACCGGGTGTTCATCTTGTGCGGCATCGCCGACGAGCCGACCTGGCCGGGCTTGAAGCCCTCGGTGACCAGCTCGTGTCCGGCCATCAGCCGGATCGTCTTGGCCAGCGACGAGGGCGCGGCGGCCAGTTGCACCAGCGCGGTGACGGCGTCGTAGTCCAGGGAGCGCGGGTAGACCTGGCCCACCGAGATGAAGGTGCGGGAGAAGCCGAGGTGGGCGGCGATCCGCCGCTCCAGCTCCGCCAGCTTCGCGGTGTCGCCGCCCAGCAGGTCCAGCATGTCCTGGGCGGTGCCGACCGGGCCCTTGATGCCGCGCAACGGGTAGCGGCCGAGCAGGTCCTCGATCCGCTCGAAGGCCACCAGCAGCTCGTCGGCCGTGGTCGCGAAGCGCTTGCCCAAGGTGGTGGTCTGGGCGGCGACGTTGTGCGAGCGACCGGCCATGACCAGCTCGGCGTACTCGGCGGAGAGCTTGCCGAGCCGGGTGAGGACGGCCACCGTGCGGTCGCGGACATGCTCCAGGGAGAGCCGGATCTGCAGCTGCTCGACGTTCTCGGTGAGGTCGCGCGAGGTCATGCCCTTGTGGACGTGCTCATGGCCGGCGAGGGCGTTGAACTCCTCGATGCGGGCCTTGACGTCGTGCCGGGTGACCTTCTCGCGCTCGGCGATGGAGCCGAGGTCGACCTGCTCCAGCACCCGCTCGTAGTCGGCGATCGCCTGGTCCGGGACCTCGATGCCCAGGTCCTTCTGGGCCCGCAGTACGGCGAGCCAGAGGCGGCGCTCCAAAACCACCTTCTGCTCGGGGGACCACAGGGTGGCCAGCTCCGTGGAGGCGTAGCGGCCGGCCAGGACATTGGGGATGCGGGGCTTCGTCACGTATCGAGAGTCTACTGTCCATCGGCGCAGGTCAGCCCACGGCCCAGGTCTACGCGGGTAGCAAGGCCGGGGGCGGTGCCTCAGCCCTCGTACGGCAGCAGCTCGCCGCGCTTGGGCGCCATCCCGTCGCCCGAGGAGCGGCCGGTGAGGCGGCGGCCTATCCAGGGCACCAGGTGCTGCCGGGTGAAGCGCAGATCGGCGGCCCGGCGGGCGAGCCAGGCGGGTGGCACGGCGCCGGGCAGCACCCCGGTCCAGTCGGACTCTGCGGCGTGGCCGAGGGTCTGCCAGACCGCCTCGGCGACCCGGCGGTGGCCCTCGGCGTTGAGGTGCAGCCGGTCCTCGTCCCACATCCGCCGGTCGCCGAGGGTCTGCGCGCCGTACAGGTCGACCACCAGGGCCCCGTGCCGTTCGGCCAGCTCGTCGATGAAGGAGAACAGCTGCGTCATGCGCGGCAGGAAGCGGGCGGCGACCGGTCCGCGCCGGATCGGGCTGCGCATCAGCACCAGCTGCTTGCAGCTCGGCGCCAGCCGCTCCACGGAGCGCTCCAGCAGGGCGCAGACCTCGTCCACGTCGCACTTGGGACGCAGGGTGTCGTTGAGCCCGCCGACCAGCGTCACCAGGTCCGCGCTCATCGCGGCGGCCGGCTCGACCTGCTCGTCCGCGATCTGGCGGATGAGCTTGCCGCGCACCGCGAGGTTCGCGTAGCGGAAACCCTCGGTGCGCGCGGCGAGCCGGGCGGCCAGGAGGTCGGCCCAGCCCCGGTAGGTGCCGTCGGGGAGTCCGTCGGACATCCCCTCGGTGAAGGAGTCGCCGAGCGCGACAAAGCTGGTGTACGTGGTGTTCATCTCCATGGCGGAGGCGATGTTACCCGTTGGTCCGGCAGTGGTCCGCCGGTGGTCCGCCGGTGCCCCGTCGGGTGTTCCAGCGGGTGCTCTACAGGGTGCCGACGAGCTCCTTGAGCACGTCCTCCATCGTCACCAGGCCGATGCCGCGCCCCTGCTCGTCCACCACGGCCGCCAGATGGGCGCTGCTGGCCCGCATCGCCGCCAGCACGTCGTCCAGCGGGGTGGCCGCCCGGACCCGGGTGATCCGGCGCAGCGCCGGGCGGGGGAAGGGCCGGTCCCTGGGCTGGGTGTCCAGGGCGTCCTTGACGTGCAGATATCCCAGCACCTTCCCGTCGGCGTCGGCCACCGGGAAGCGTGAGTAGCCGGAGGACGCCGCCAGCCGTTCCAGGCCCTCGGGCGTGATGCCGAACGGCGCCCGTACGACATGCTCCGGCGACCGTACGACCTCGCCGACCGGGCGCCGGCCCAGCTCAAGCGCGTCATGCAGGCGCAGCGCGGCACGCTCGTCCAGCAGCCCGGCCTGGCCGGCGTCGGTCACCATCCGGGACAGCTCGTCGTCCGAGAAGGCCGCGGTGATCTCGTCCTTGGGCTCCACGCGCAGCAGCCGCAGCAGCGTGTTGGCGAAGGCGTTGACGGCGATGATGACCGGCCGCAGTGCCCGTGCCGTGGTCACCAGCGGGGGGCCCAGCAGCAGGGCGGCGCGTTCCGGATCCGCCAGCGCGATGTTCTTCGGCACCATCTCGCCGAACAGCATGTGCAGATAGGTCGCCACCGCCAGGGCGATGACGAAGGCGATCGGATCGATCAGACCGTCCGGCACCCCCAGGGCGTGGAAGACCGGTTCGAGCAGATGGGCGATGGCCGGTTCGGCGACCGCGCCCAGCACCAGCGTGCACAGGGTGATGCCCAGCTGGGCGGCGGCCAGCAGCGGCGAGAGGTGCTGCAGCCCCCACAGCACGTTGCGCGCGCCGCGTTCCCCGGCCTGCGCACGCGGCTCGATCTGGCTGCGGCGTACGGAGATCATGGCGAACTCGGCGCCGACGAAGAAGGCGTTGACGACCAGGGTCAGCGCGGCGACGAACAGCTGGAGGGCGGTCATCGAGCGCTCTCCCGGGGGTCGCGCCGGGGGTCGTCGCGAGGGCCGTGCCGGCGGTCCTGCCGCGGGTCCTGCCGGGGCTTGGGTGACACCAGCCGGACCCGGGCCGCGCGGTGTCCGGTGTCATCGGTGACCTCGATCAGCCAGCCGTCCGACTCGGCGGTGTCGCCGGTCGCCGGGATCCGGCCCAGCTGGTGGGCGACCAGACCGGCCAGCGTCTCGTACGGTCCCTCCGGCGTGCGCAGGCCGATCTCCGCCAGCCGGTCGGTGCGGGCGGCCCCGTCGGCGTCGTAGACCCGCCGCCCGTCGGCGTCCCTGCGCAGCAGCGCCAGGTCGGGGACCTCGTCGGGGTCGTGTTCGTCGCGGACCTCGCCGACGACCTCCTCGACGATGTCCTCCAGGGTGACGACGCCGGCGGTGCCGCCGTACTCGTCGATGACCACGGCCATGCTCACCGGGCCCGACAGCCGGTCCAGCAGCCGGTCCACGGTCAGCGACTCGGGGACGAGCAGCGGCTCCTGGACCAGGGCGGTGACCGGGGTGCGGTCGCGCTCCTCGTCCGGCACCGCCAGGACGTTCTTGATGTGGACGACGCCGATGACGTCGTCCAGGCTGTCGCGGTGCACCGGGAAGCGGGACAGCCCGGTGGTCCGGGTCGCCTCGGCCACGTCCCGGGCGGTGGCGCGGTGGTCGAGGGCCTTGACCTGCACGCGCGGGGTCATCACGTTCTCGGCGGTCAGCTCGGCGAGCTTGAGGGTACGGACGAACAGCTCGGCGGTGTCGGCCTCCAGTGCGCCCTCCTCGGCGGAGTGGCGGGCCATGGCGACCAGTTCCCGGGGGCTGCGGACGGAGGCCAGCTCCTCGGCGGGCTCCATGCCGAGCCGGCGCAGAACGCGGTTGGCGGTGTTGTTGAGATGCCGGATCAGCGGGCCGAAGGCGGCGGTGAAGGCCCGCTGCGGGGCGGCGACCGCCCTGGCCACCGGCAGCGGGCGGGAGATCGCCCAGTTCTTCGGCACCAGCTCGCCGACCACCATCAGCACGAGCGTCGACAGCGCCGTGGCCAGCACCAGCGCGACCGACGACGCCGCCGACGGCGACAGCCCGGCGGCCCGCAGCGGCCCGCCGAGCAGCGCGCCCACCGAGCCCTCGGCGAGCATGCCGATCACCAGTCCGGTGACGGTGATGCCGAGCTGGGCCCCGGACAGCTGGAGGGTGAGGCTCCGTACGGCTTTGAGCGCGGCGCCCGCGCCCCGCTCACCGGCCTGCTCGGCCCGCTCCAGCTCGGCCCGCTCGACGGTGGTCAGCGAGAACTCGGCCGCGACGAACACCGCGCAGGCCAGGGTGAGCAGCAGCGCGGCGACCAGGAGAAGGACTTCGGTCATCGGGACACCTCTGTCCCATGATCGGCCGACCGGGCGGGGGACGCGCGACGGAGCCGGGCGACAGGAGCCCGGCCGAGCCCGGCCGCGCCCGGTCCCCGCCGGTGGCCGTCAGGCGGTGAACGGCTTCGTCCAGCGGCGCCACTGCTGCTCAGGCGCGTAACCGGCGGCGCTCCAGGCCTGGTGCGCGCGCTCGTTCCGCTCCAGCACCATGGCGTCGCCGCGCCGGCCGCCCAACCGGGTGAACCGCTCCTCGGCCGCCTCCAGCAGCGCCGTCGCCACGCCCTGCCTGCGGTGGTCCGGGTGCACCGCCAGCCGGTACAGATGGCAGCGCCAGCCGTCGAAACCCGCGATCACCGTGCCGACCAGCGGCCCGGTCCGGCCGGCCGGCCCGCCCCGCTCGGCGAGCAGCAGCGCCTCCGGGTCGCGGGCGATCAGCCGGGCGACCCCGTCCGCGTCGTCGCTGATGCTGGTGCCCTCCGCCGCGTACGTCCAGAAGTCCAGCACGCGCTGGGCCTCGGCGGGGGTGGCGGCACGTATTCGCAGATCGCTCATTCGGTCAGCCAAGCACCGCCCGCGCGGTAGGGGCCACCGGATTTCGCCGTGGCCGGACGGGCCGCCCGGCCACGCGTCCGCCGTCCGTGCGACCGGCGTCCCTTGTTGCCACTAGCGCGATGGCGCTAGCATGGAACCATGGCCAAGACCCAGCTGAACGTGCGGGTGGACGAGAGCACCGCCGCGACCGCCCGTGAACGGGCCTCGCAGCGGGGCGTGAGTGTCAACCGATACATCGAGCAACTCGTCCTCCAGGACGCCGGCGAGAACGGCCGGACGTTCGTCGAGGCCGCCGCCGACTTCATGAAGCAGTACGAGGCCGTCTTCGCCGAGGAGTTCGGCACCGACCGCGAAGGCCGTCGTTGACCCTGCGCATCGACCTTGCCTGGCTTCTCATGGTCGCCGAGCACAACACTCCCGGCGACCCCCTGGTCACTGACTGGGGCGCGCTCCTCGCCGCCGTCGCCCGCCACCAGGCCCAGGTCTTCGACGCGCCGGTCTACCCCCAGCCCCACGACCGGGCCGCCGCGCTCCTCCAGCTCCTCGTCCACGTCCCCGCGCTCGAACGTTCCAACGTGATGTTCGCCTCCGCCGTCGCCTACGCCTACCTGGTGGCCAGCGGCCTGAAGGTGGCGACCTCGCCCGAGCAGGTCCGTGACCTCGCCCGGCTGGTCAAGGACGGCACGGCCGACGTCCACGACATCGCGCACGAACTGCGGGGCTGGTGTCTGTAGCGCGGGGTCCCGGGTACGCGCGGCCGCTGTCTCAGGCCCACTGCCTGCCGACCGGCACCTCGTCCAGGTGCGGGGTGGACAGGTGGAGCACCTCGTAGCGCTCGCCGTGGGCGCCGTCCGCGCCGTCCGGCGCCGGGCCGGCCCAGAGGGTGAAGCGGACGAGCTGCCAGTGCCGGGGGTCGACGGCCAGGACGACGGAGTGCACCCCGGCCGCCTCGGACCGTTCCTCCCAGGCGCCGGCCGCCTCGGCGACGGCGGCCGCCGGGTCCGCCCCGGCGGGGATCGGCTCCACGACGCGGCTCGCCCCGCGCGGCCGGGTGCCGTAGCGCGGGCCGTGGCCGAAGGCGACCCCGGTCCAGTGGCTGACCGCCGGGCGTCCGAAGTCCGCGACGATGCCGCCGAATCCGCCGCCGCCCCACAGGAACCGGTTCATGCCGCCGGTGTCTTCCCAGAGGTAGAAGGGCGCGTACTCGTTGACCGGTGAGCCGTCGACGCCCCGCTCCCGGACCAGGTAGGCCTTGAAGCCGAGCCCCTCGTAGTCGTCCGTCAGCGGCCCCCGGCTCGCCACCCGTTCCCGGATGATCTTCATGTCGTAGTCGGCCGGCAGTGTGATCCCGTACCGCATGGCGTACATCTGTGCGAACCCCTGTCTCCTAGGCGGACGCGGCCAGCAGGGCGAGTGCGCCCCGCACGGCCCGGTCGAACGGCTCCGCGGACCCGGCGGCGCGGGCCAGGACGTAGCCGCCCTGAAGGACGGCGACGAGTGCCGCCGCCGTGTCGGCCGGGTCCAGGCGCGCGTCCAGCTCGCCGCGCTCCGCTCCCTCGGCCAGTACGGACGCCAGGCGCCGCCGCAGCCAGTCGAAGGTCTCCTCGACCGGGCGGCGCAGCTCGGGGCTGGCGACGATGTCGGGATCCTGGGTCAGCCGGCCGACCGGGCAGCCGCGCAGTACGTCGCGCTCGCGCAGCAGATAGCCGGTGACGCGCTCGACGGCCGTGCCCGGCGCGGCGAACTGGGTTTCGGCCACGGCCCGCAGCTCCTCGGCGGTGCGCCGGACGGCGGCCAGCGCGAGATCGGGTTTGCCGGCGAAGTGGTGGTACATGCTGCCCTGGCCCACCCCGGCCCGCTGCTGGATCGCCCTGGGACTGGTGCCCACGTATCCGCGCTCCCACAGCAGTTCCCGGGTGCTCTCGATCAGGCGGTCGGCGGTCTCCGTGCTCTCCATGGGTCGACTGTACATACTAGTAGGTACAGAGCTCAAGTGCCGTCCGGGTGCGACGCGTTCCGCTCTCCTGCCCGGAGTCTTGTCAACCGCCCCCAGGATTCGTAACATCTCCAGTGTTACACCATTACTGTCACGCTCATGGGCGGAGGTCCGATGACACAGGAGCGAACGGACACTGCGGCGGCGGACCTCCCCGGCCCGCTCGCCGGAGTGCGCGTGGTCGAACTGGCCGGGATCGGACCGGCCCCCTTCGCCGCCATGCTCCTGGCCGACCTCGGAGCCGACGTGGTCCGGGTCGACCGGCCCGGCGGGGCACGGCTCGGCGTCGACCCGGCGCTGGACGTCACCAACCGCAACAAGCGCTCGGTCGTGATCGACCTGAAGTCCGCCGACGGCCCGGAGCGGGTGCTGCGCCTGGCCGCCCGCGCCGATGTGCTGCTGGAGGGCAACCGACCCGGCGTCGCGGAACGACTGGGCGTCGGACCGGACGCCTGCCTGGCCCGCAACCCCCGGCTGGTCTACGGACGGATGACCGGCTGGGGCCAGGACGGCCCGCTCGCCCCCCGGGCCGGCCACGACATCGGCTATGTCGCCGTGGCCGGCGCCCTGGGCATGATCGGTCCGCCCGACGGGCCCCCGGCCATCCCGGCGAACCTGCTCGGCGACTACGCCGGAGGCTCCCTGTACCTGGTGACCGGTGTCCTGGCCGCCCTCCACCACGCCCGCGCCACCGGCACCGGGCAGGTCGTGGACGCCGCGATCGTCGACGGCACGGCCCATCTGCAGGCCATGATCCGCGGCATGGTGGCGGCCGGCGCCTGGCACGACCGCCGGGGCACCAACCTCCTGGACGGCGGCTGCCCCTACTACGCCTGCTACGAGACCGCCGACGGCGGCTGGATGGCGGTCGGCGCGCTGGAGCCGGGCTTCTACGCCGAGTTCGTCCGTCTGCTGGGCCTGCCCGAGGACGCGCCGGACCGCGGGGACCTCGCCCGGTGGGGCGAGCTGCGCTCGCTCATCGCCGCCCGCTTCAAGTCCCGTACCCGCCAGGAGTGGACGCTCACATACGGCGACAGTGACGCCTGCGTGGCCCCGGTGCTCTCGCTGGCCGAGGCGGCCGGCCACCCGCATCTGGTGGCCCGGGGAACCTTCACCGAGGCGGGCGGGGTCGTCCAGCCGGCCCCCGCGCCGCGCTTCTCCGTCACCCCCGGCAGCCTGCGCCGCCCGCCGGCCACCCCCGGCGCGCATACCGCCGAGGTCGCCCGCGACTGGGACGTACCGGACCCCGGCTTCCCGGACCCCGGCTTCCCCGAGACCGGGGCCGGGGCCTGATGGCAGGTCCTGCGCCAGGCCGCCGTGACGACGCCCGACACCACCAGGAGACCAGCATGCGGCGCGAGATCTTCACCGCGGAGCACGAGGCGTTCCGCGAGTCGGTACGCGCCTTCCTGGCCAAGGAGGTCCTTCCGCACCACGCGCGGTGGGAGACGGCCGGCATCGTCGACCGCGAGGCCTGGCTGGCGGCCGGCCGTCAGGGACTGCTGGGCCTCACCGTCCCCGAGGAGTACGGGGGCGGCGGCACCGGCGACTTCCGCTACGCGGCCGTGATCGGCGAGGAGTTCGCCCGCGCGGGTGCCCACGGGCTCGCCCTCGGCCTGCACAACGACATCGTCGGCCCCTATCTGACCGGGCTGGCCACGGCGGAGCAGAAACAGCGCTGGCTGCCCGGCTACTGCGCCGGCGAGACGATCACCGCCATCGCCATGACCGAACCGGGCGCCGGCTCCGACCTCCAGGGCATCAGGACCACCGCCACCGACGACGGCGACAGCTATCTGCTCAACGGCACCAAGACCTTCATATCCAACGGCATCCTCGCCGACCTGGTCGTGGTGGTCGCCCGCACCACGCCCGAGGGCGGCGCGCGCGTCCTGAGCCTGCTGGTCGTCGAACGCGGCATGCCCGGCTTCGAGCGCGGCCGCAACCTCGACAAGATCGGCCAGAAGGCCCAGGACACCGCCGAGTTGTTCTTCACCGACGTACGGGTGCCCAAGGCCAACCGGCTCGGAGCCGAGAACGAGGCCTTCTTCCACCTCATGGCCAACCTCGCCCAGGAACGCCTCACCATCGCGGTGGCGGCGGCCGCGACCGCCGAGCACCTGCTCGGCCTGACGACGGCCTACGTCAAGGAGCGCGAGGCCTTCGGCCGGCCCATCGCCGAGTTGCAGCATGTGCGCTTCGAGATCGCCGAGATGGCCACCGAGTGCGCGGTCACCCGCAGCTTCGTCGACCGCTGTGTCACCGAGCACGTCGCCGGCCGGCTGGACGCGGTCCATGCCTCCATGGCCAAGTGGTGGGCCACCGAACTGGAGAAGCGGGTCGCCGACCGCTGCCTGCAACTGCACGGCGGATACGGCTATATGACGGAGTATCCGATCGCCAGGGCGTTCACCGACGGCCGTATCCGGACCATCTACGGCGGCACCACCGAAATCATGAAGGAGATCATCGGCCGGTCCCTGCTCGGCTGACCCGCTCCTGCACCCTCACGAAAGGCACCCGACGTTGAGCACCGAAGCCTACGTCTACGAGGCCATCCGCACCCCCCGCGGGCGCGGAAAGGCCAACGGCTCCCTGCACGGCACCAAACCCGTCGACCTGGTCACCGGACTCATCGCCGAACTGCGGCGCCGCTTCCCGGACCTGGACCCGGCCGGCATCGACGACATCGTGCTCGGTGTGGTCACCCCGGTGGGCGACCAGGGCTCGGACATCGCCAGGACCGCCGCCATCGCGGCCGGACTGCCCGACACCGTCGCCGGGGTCCAGGAGAACCGCTTCTGCGCCTCCGGTCTGGAGGCGGTCAACATGGCCGCCGCCAAGGTCCGTTCCGGCTGGGAGGACCTGGTGCTGGCCGGCGGCGTGGAGTCCATGTCCCGCGTCCCGATGGGCTCCGACGGCGGCGCGTGGGCCCTGGACCCGATGACCAACTTCACCACCGGCTTCGTCCCGCAGGGCATCGGCGCCGACCTCATCGCCACCATCGAGGGCTTCTCCCGCCACGACGTGGACTCCTACGCCGCCGAGTCCCAGGCCCGCGCGGCCCAGGCCTGGAAGGACGGCCGCTTCGACCGGTCCGTCGTCCCCGTCCTGGACCGCAACGGCCTGCTCGTCCTGGACCGTGACGAGCACCTCCGCCCCGGCACCACCGCGGAGAGCCTGGCCGCGCTCAAGCCCTCCTTCGCCGCCGTCGGCGAGGCAGGCGGCTTCGACGCCGTCGCCCTGCAGAAGTACCACTGGATCGAGCGGATCGACCACGTCCACCACGCCGGGAACTCCTCCGGCATCGTCGACGGGGCTGCCCTGGTCGCCATCGGCAACCGCGAGGCGGGCGCGCGCCACGGACTGACCCCGCGCGCCCGGATCGTCTCCGCCGCGGTCTCCGGATCCGACCCGACCATCATGCTCACCGGCCCGGCGCCCGCCAGCCGCAAGGCCCTCGCCAAGGCCGGCCTGACCGTCGGCGACATCGACCTGGTCGAGATCAACGAGGCCTTCGCCGCCGTCGTACTGCGCTTCGTCAAGGACCTGGGCCTGGACCGGGACCGGGTCAACGTCAACGGCGGCGCCATCGCCCTGGGCCACCCGCTGGGCGCCACCGGGGCGATGATCCTGGGCACCCTCGTCGACGAACTGGAGCGCCGCGACCTGCGGTACGGGCTCGCCACGCTGTGCGTCGGCGGCGGGATGGGCATCGCCACCGTCGTCGAACGCCTCTGACCACCCCTCAGGAGACCACCACCCATGGCCATCAACGAGAGCCGCACCATCCGCTGGGAGCAGTCGCCCGGCGACGACGGCACCGGCAACGACTCCGTCGTGACCCTCGTCCTGGACGACCCCGACCAGTCCGCCAACACCATGAACGAGGCGTTCGCGGACTCCCTGGACGCCACCGTCGACCGTCTGGAGGCGGCGGCCGACGGCATCAGGGGCGTCATCGTCACCTCCGCCAAGAAGACCTTCTTCGCCGGCGGCGACCTGCGCGACCTGATCGCCGTCGGCCCCGCCGAGGCCGGGCGCGCCTTCGCCGCCGGGCAGCGCGTCAAGGCGGCCCTGCGCCGGCTGGAAACCCTCGGCAAGCCCGTGGTGGCCGCCATCAACGGCAGCGCGCTGGGCGGGGGTTACGAGATCGCGCTGGCCTGCCACCACCGGATCGCGCTCGACGCACCCGGTACCCGGATCGGCCTGCCCGAGGTCACCCTCGGCCTGCTGCCCGCCGGCGGGGGAGTGACCCGTACGGTACGTCTGCTGGGCATCACCGACGCCCTGCTCACCGTGCTGCTGGAGGGCCGCCAGTACAGCCCGGTCCGGGCCCGGGACGCCGGACTGATCCACGAGGTCGCCGCCGACCGCGACGAACTGCTGGCCAGGGCAAGGGCGTTCATCGACGCCCACCCGGAGAGCCGGCAGCCGTGGGACGTCAAGGGATACCGCATCCCCGGCGGCACCCCCGGCACCCCCGCCTTCGCCGCCAACCTGCCGGCCTTCCCGGCCAACCTGAAGAAGCAGCTGGGCGGCGCCCCCTACCCGGCGCCGCGCAACATCCTGGCCGCCGCCGTCGAGGGCGCCCAGGTGGACATCGACACCGCCTTCGTCATCGAGGCCCGCTACTTCACCGAGCTGGTCACCGGGCAGACCGCCAAGAACATGATCCAGGCGTTCTTCTTCGACCTCCAGGCCGTCAACTCCGGTGCCGGCCGCCCGGCCGGCATCCCCTCCCGCCCGGTGACCCGGGCCGCCGTCCTGGGCGCCGGCATGATGGGCGCCGGCATCGCCTACGCCTGCGCCAGGGCCGGTATCGAGGTCGTCCTCAAGGACGTCTCGGTGGAGGCCGCCGAGCGCGGCAAGGCCTACTCGGCCGGGCTGCTGGACAAGGCCGTCGCCAAGGGACGTACCACCCCCGGGCAGCGCGACGCCCTGCTGGCCCGCATCCACCCCGCCGCCGACCCCGCCGAACTGGCCGGCTGCGACGCCGTCATCGAGGCGGTCTTCGAGGATCCCGCGCTCAAGCACAAGGTCTTCCAGGAGATCGAGGGCGTCCTCGCCCCCGACGCCCTGCTGTGCTCCAACACCTCCACGCTGCCCATCACCCTGCTCGCCGAAGGGGTCCGGCGCCCGGAGGACTTCGTCGGGCTGCACTTCTTCTCCCCGGTCGACCGGATGCCGCTGGTGGAGATCATCAAGGGCGGGCGCACCGGCGACCAGGCGCTGGCCCGCGCCTTCGACCTGGTCCGGCAGATCAGCAAGACCCCCATCGTGGTCAACGACTCCCGCGGCTTCTTCACCTCCCGCGTCATCGGGCACTTCATCAACGAGGGCATCGCCATGATCGGCGAGGGGGTGCCCGCCGCCACCGTCGAACAGGCCGCCGCCCAGGCCGGCTACCCGGCCAAGGTGCTCTCCCTGACGGACGAACTCACCCTCACCCTCCCGCGCCGGATCCGCGACGAGACCCGGCGTTCGACCGAGGAGGCCGGCGGCACCTGGCAGGAGCACCCCGCCGACCCCGTGATCGACCGGATGATCGACGAGTTCGGCCGCCCCGGGCGCAGCGGCGGAGCCGGCTTCTACGAGTACCGCGACGGCCGGCGCACCGGCCTGTGGCCGGGCCTGGCCGAGCACTTCGGCCGGCCGGGCGCGATCCCGCCGCCGCTGGCGGACCTCAAGGAACGCATGCTGTTCATCGAGGCCCTGGACGCGGTGCGCTGTCTGGAGGAGGGCGTGCTCACGTCGGTCGCCGACGCCAACATCGGCTCCCTGCTGGGCATCGGCTTTCCCGGCTGGACCGGCGGCGTCCTGCAGTACATCAACGGCTACGCCGGAGGCCCCGCCGGATTCCTCGCCCGCGCCCAGGAGCTGACAGCCGCGTACGGGGAGCGCTTCGCCCCGCCTCGGCTGCTGGAGGAGAAGGCCGCCCGAGGCGAGTCCTTCACCGACGCCTGACCCGCACCACCGGACCCGCGCCACTCCGCGCCGAGCACGGACCGGCGGCGGTCCAGGTCGGCGCTGTTCCCGTCGCCGGGCCCGGCGGATCCGTCAGCGCCGGGCCTGCAGGGCCCGGGCCGGGGCCACGGCCCGGCGCACCGACTCGCGGGGGGTGCCGAACGAGGTCAGCTCCACCGGCGGCGCGAACCGCCGTACGGTGACGGACTGCGGGGCCGCGAAGGAGCGCAGGCCCTCGTCGCCGTGGATCCGGCCGAAGCCCGACTCCCCGGAGCCGCCGAACGGCAGCGACGGCACCGCCGCGAAGCCCAGCACCGAATTGACCGACACGCCGCCCGCGCGCGGCCACGCTCGCGGCGTCGTCCATCGGGTGGTCGCCGATCGCCTCACCGGTGGCCGGATCGAGGGAGGCGAAGGTCTCGGTCGTCAGGTCTCCTGGTCCGCCGGCCGGTCCCGGGGCCGGCCCCTCGCTTCCGCCCGGCCCGCCCGAACTCGTTCCTCGCCGAGACTGTCGACGTGTTCCATCGGTCCCGTCAACCCCTCGGACCTCAGGGAAGTCCCGTGCCGGGAAAGGCGGTTGTGCCGACTCGCCGCAGGCGCTCAGCCGTCCCCGGCGGCCCCGGGCGCGGCCGCCTCGGCAGCCGTCGCCCGCAGCTCCTCGGCCAGGGACCGCTGGAAGGCGGTGACCAGCGCCTGGACGACCATCGGCTGGATGTCGTCGGTGAGGGCGCGTATCCGGGCCCGGTCCTCGGGGGCCGGCTGCCCGGCCACGTACGGCTGCCACACCTCCCGCTGGAACAGCCGGTGCAGCTCGTGGGCGACGGCGCGGCTGTGCTTCAGGACGATCTCCCGGGTCGCCAGCACCGTCTCCAGCGGGATGGGTACGTCCAGCAGGCGTACGCCCAGATGCAGCATCGCCGGATTGACCAGCAGCGTCTCCGGGTCGCCGGTGGCGTGCAGCACGCCCATGGCGGCCAGCCGGTCCAGGTCGTGGTCGCCCAGGGGGCGGCCCGCCCGCTGCTCCAGCCGGGCCCGGGGGACCTCCTCCGCGGTGTCCGGCATCCAGGTCGCCACCAGCGCCCGGTGCAGTGCCAGGTCGGCCGGGGTGATGTCCTTGGGCAGCTGGTCCAGATAGCGGCCGATCGCGGCCAGGGTCAGCCCCTGCCGCTGGAGTTCCTCGATCAGGGCCAGCCGGGCCAGGTGGTCGGCGCCGTACAGCCCCACCCGGCGTGATCCGAGCTCCGGGGGCGGCAGCAGCCCCTTGGCGTTGTAGAAGCGCACCGTGCGGACGGTCGTCCCGGCCCGCGCCGCGAGTTCGTCCACCGTCAGACGTGACTCGTCCCGGTCCGTGCTGGTCATGACACCAGTATGACCGGTCGTTCCGCCGGGGTCCCGCCTCCGGCCGCTCACGAACGGCCGGAGGCGGGGCGGTGCCGGGGCGGTGCCGGGCGGCCCCGCGATCAGGCCACGAAGTCGCGCACCTGCTCGTAGACGCCGTAGTCGCTGTTCATGTCGGTGTGCGAGACGCACCCGACCTCGACGTTGGTCGCGCCGCTCAGGATGGCCGTGGTGTCCGGGGTGAGGGCCTCGTCGCAGTTCGACCAGTAACTGGCGTAGGTGACGCTGCCGGGGGTCTCGTCGGTGGAGTTCAGGGCGGTCAGGAAGCTGCTTCCGGTGTACATCTCCGCGCAGGAGGTGTAGAGCCACTTGCACCAGGACGCCACGGTCGTGCCGTGGTTGACCCCGGCCACGGAGACGAAGTCGTCCACGTACGCGGTGCCGCCGAGGTTCTTGAGGAAGTAGCGGGCGCTCAGCGGGCCCATCGAGTGGGCGACGATGTCGACCTTGGACGCGCCGGTCGCGGCCAGCACCCGCTTCACCTCGGTGGCCAGCTGCGAGGCCGTGGTGACGTTGGACTGGCTCCAGCTGTACGACCAGGCGTCCAGCTCGCTCGTCGAGTAGCCGTCGGCCTTGAAGTCGGCGACCCAGTCGTCCCAGCTGCTGGAGTCGCCGCTCAGACCGTGGACGAAGACGATGGGGTTGTGGGTCGCGGCGTGCGCGGGGGCCGCGGTGAGGGCTAGGAGCAGCGACGCGATCACCGCGGTGATGACCGCGATGGCGGAGCGGGCGGCGCGTTGCATGGTGCCTCCGGATGATTGTGGGGGGTCAGCAGGAGTGTGAGGCGGATCCCGCGCGCCGCCATCGGTGAAATCGCCGGTCTTTACGGCCAGGTGACCCGCCAGTAACGTCATTGCTGTGGTGAAGACCCCGCACGCTTCGCACCCTCCGGGGCCTCCGCACCGGATGCCACCGCCGTCGCCACCGTCGCCACTGCCCCTTACGGAGGGTGTCCGGGTGCGGCTGGTGCGCGCCGCGTACGGCGACTCGCACGCCGTCGCCGAGCTGACCGCTTCCCTGACGTCACGTCAGCTCTCCGGGCTCGACCCACTGCCCTACGAACAGGCCGAGCTGGCACCGGCGTTGCTGCACGGCCACCGCCGACGGATCCGCGCGCTGCCCGAGGACACCCGCCTCCTGCTGCTCGTCGCCGCCGCCGACCAGTACCCCGTACCCGCCCACGCCTTTCTGCGGGCCGTCGCCGCCGCCGGACTCGACACCGCCGCCGCCGACCCCGCGGAAGCCGCCGGCCTCGCCCACGCCACGGCGGCCGGCATCACCTTCCGGGACCCCTGGATACGGATCGCGGCCTACGAGGCCGCCTCCGCCGAGGACCGGCGCGAGGCGCACCACCTGCTGGCCCGGGTCCTCGGCGGCACCGCCGAGGCGGGGCTGCGCTCCTGGCACCGGGGCGCCGCCGCCCTCGGCCCCAGCCGGCGGCTCACGGCGGAACTGCTCGCCGCCGCGCAGGAGGCCCGCCGGCACCACCGGCCCGCCCTGGCCCGCGCCCTGGTGCAGCGCGCCGCCCAGCTGTGCCCCGAACCGGTCGCCGTACCCCGGCTGCTCGAACTCGCCGCCGCCGACGCCTGGCAGGCCGGTGACGGCGACCGGGCCCGCCACCTGGTCGCCGCCGTCCCCGACAGCGCCCTGTGCGGCGTACTCGCCCTGCGCTGCGGCATCGCCACCGACGCCTTCGACGATCTGCTGGACGCGGCGGCGGGCCTGGCCCCCACCCGGCCCGAGGCCGCCACGGCACTGCTGGCCCGCGCCGTGGAGGCCGCCATCCACACCGGCGACCTGCGCCGCTGCCGCGAGGCCGCCGCCGTCGCCCGCGGCCACGGCCTGCTGCCGCCCGGCACCCTCGACGGCCTGGCCGCCGCCGTCGACGGCCGTTACGGCGAGGCCCGCGACGCGCTCACCGCCGCCGCCCGGCACCGCCGCGAAGGCCCCCAGGACGCCGGCCACCTCCTGCACAGCGGCATCGCCGCCCTGCTCCTCGGCGACCACACCCAGGCGGCCTTCGCGACCGCCCGCGCGGTCGCCGCCGCCCGGGCCGGCGGCGACACCGCCGCCGTGCCGCAGATCCTGGAGTTCCGTACCTACGCCGAGTTCTGGACCGGACGCCCGCACGCCGCCGAGGCCGCCGCCCTCGACGCCCTGCGGCTGGCCCACGAGACCGGCCAGGACAACGGCGCCTGCCACCTTCAGGCCGCGCTCGCAATGTTCGCCGCCATCACCGGCGACACCGACACCTGCCGGAGCCGCGCCCAGGCCGCCCGCGCCCACGCCCTGCCCCGTGGCCTGGGCCTGGCCGCCGCACTCGCCGTCTGGGCGCTGGCCTTCCTCGACCTGAGCAGCGGCCGCCCCGCCGAGGCCGCCGCCCGGCTGCGAGCCCTGGCCGGCTTCGGCCCCGGCCACGGCCACCGCGCCATCCGCCACCTCGCCACCCCGCACTACGTCGAGGCCGCCGTACGCACCGGTGATACGCGCGTAGCTGTCGCCGCCCTCGCCGACTACGACCGCTGGGCCACCCTCGTCCGCAGCCCCGCCGACCTGGCCCTGGCCGCCCGCTGCCGCGCCCTGCTCGCCCCCGGCGCCGAGGCCGACGAGCACTACCGCACCGCCCTGGACCTGCACGCCGCCGGCACCCGCGACTTCGAGCGCGCCCGCACCGAGCTCCTCTACGGCTCAGCCCTGCGCCGGCTGCGCCGCCGTACCGAGGCCCGCGACCGCCTGCACAGCGCCCTGGAGGCCTTCCGCTACTTCGGCGCCCCGCACTGCGCCGCCCAGGCCCGCGCCGAACTGCGCGCCCTCGGCGAGTCGGGCGAGTCCGGTGAACCCGCGCAGCCGGGTGCGGCCCCGCCCGCCGACATCACCGCCCGCCTCACCGCGCAGCAGCTCGTCATCGCCCGGATGGCGGCCGACGGCGCCACCAACCGCGAGATCGCCGCCCGTCTGGTCCTCAGCCACCGCACCATCGACCACCATCTGCGGGGTGTCTTCACCCGGCTGGGCATCCGGTCCCGCATCGAACTCGTCCGCCTGCTCACCGACTCCCGGGCCTGACCTTCCGGCCTCCAGGCGATTCGGCCGGTTTCGCGGTAAATCCGTTATTCACTGTGGCCGTTCCCCTTCTGTCTCCGTGCCGGCGTTCCGCGCTGAGGAGGGGGCTGGCGGGTGCCGATCCTTTGGCGCAGCCTGCCCAGGTCGATCAGGGCGGTGGTCAGGATCTGCTCGGCCGATTCGCTGCGGCGCAGGCACTCCACTGCGTCGCTCCAGGCGATGTGCGCCTCGTGGAGGTCGCCGCGGTACTGGTGCAAAGAGCCGAGGTTCCGCAGCACGGTGCCGTAGGAGCCGGGGTCGGCCTCGGTGTCCAGGAGGTCGAGGGTGGCGGTGTAGGCATCCAGGGCGGCGGCGTAGGCGTCGTCCTGGCCGTCCTGTTTGGCCAAGTGCTGGTACGACTGGGCCAGGTTGTGCAGGAGCACGGCCCGCCTGGCCGGCACCACTCCGTCGAGATCCTGGTTCAGTACGTCCCGGGTCTGGTCGAGTGCGGTGCGAGCTTCGGTGTACTCGCCTGTCGTGATCAGGCAGTCACCCAAGGCGATCATGGTGGTGGTCAGAGAGAGGGGATCACCGGCGCGGCGTTTGTGCTCGACCGCCTTCCGGTAGTGCGCGGCGGCGGCCTGAACGTCGCCTGCCGAACGGTGGGTGTCGGCGATGTCGTGCAGGACGATTCCGTACAGCCCGGAGTTTTCCTCGGCATCAATCAGTTTCAAGGCGTCCCGGAAGCTCTCCAGAGCCTGCTCGAACCATGTCGAGGCTGGTGCACCGCCCTCAGGTACCACGTCAGCGTGTCCTTTCTGTTGTGAAAGACGACTCCGCCCCGCTGCGGCCAGTTGCCGGCCATGAGCAACTCGCCAGTAGGCAAGGCTGGACCGGGTACTGAGTGTGTGGGGGTGGTCTTCGCTCAGCACCCGCACCTGGTCGGCCAGGAGTTGCTCCAGAGCGGTGGCCGCGCGAGCGGCGTCTCCCGCCTGGCCCCGCCAGTGGGCGAGGCTGTGGCGGGCGGTGAGGGTGTCGGGGTGGTCTTCGCCCAGCACCCGCAGGCGGTCGGCCAAGAGCTGCTCCAGCGCGGCCACGGTGCCGGCGGCGTCCCCCACCTGGCCCTGCCAGTAGGCGAGGTTGTGGCGGGCGGCGAGGGTGTGGGGGTGGTCTTCGCCCAGCACCCGCACATGGTCGGCCAGCAGCGCTTCGAACTCGGTGGTGGCGCCGGCCGCGTCTCCTGCCTGGCCCCGCCAGCCGGCGAGGTTGTGGCGGGTGATGAGGGTCTCGGGGTTGTCCGGGCCCAGCACCCGTACCCGGTCGGCCAGCAGCTGTTCCAGCGCGGCCGCGGCGCTGGACATGTTCCCCGCCTGGCCGCGCCAGAAGGCGATGTCGTGGCGGGTGTCCAGGGTGTCGGGGTGGTCTTCGCCCAGCACCCGCAGCCGGTCGGCCAAGAGCTGCTCCAGCGCGTCCGCCGCGCCGGTCGCGTCCCCCGCCCGCCCCCGCCACCGGGCGATCTCGTGGCGGGTGTCCAGGGTGTCGGGGTGATCTTCGCCCAGCACCCGCACCTGGTCGGCCAACAGCTCTTTGCACTGGGTGGCGGCGCCGGCCGTATCCCCGGCCTGGCCTCGCCAGTAGGCGAGGCTGTGGCGGGCGGTGAAAGTGTCGGGGTGGTCGATGCCGAGGTGACGGGTGATGGTGTCGGTCAGCTGCTGGAAGTGGTCGCGGGCCGCGGCTGCCTGGCCGGCTTCGCCGAGGCTGGTGCCGGTGCGGTACAGCACCGGATGCGCGCGGGGCTGGAACAGGGCGTCATTGGCGCAGGCCGTCAGGGCAGTGGTGCAGGCGCGCAGGGAGGTGGCCAGGGCGGTGTCGCGTTCAACGTCGGGCCAAGCGGCCACGAGGGCGCCGGCTGCGGCGTTTACGGTCTCGCGGTGCCGGTCGGGAGTGAGGGTGTCGCGGGTGGCGTGCTGGACGAGCTGATGGACGCGGACGGCCTGGTTCGGGGTGTCCGGGGTGTGGTCGACGAGGCTGAGCCGGTGCAGGGCGCTCAGAGCGTGCAAGGCGTCCCGGGGGGAGACCGGGGCCGGCCGCTGTGTGGTGTCCGGGCCGGTCGGGGTGCGGTGTGCGGTGAGGTAGGTGAGCGCGGGGGCGCTGGTCAGGACGTCGTGGGGGATGCCGTTGGCATCGAGCAGGGCTGTCAGCTGGAGCATGGGGCGGGCCAGGCCGGCCGGCCGCAGGGAATCGGCACGGTCGATGGACAGTGACCAGGCGGCGGCCAGGGGGAAGGCATGGTCGTCGGGCAGGACATCGGGGGCGGCATCAGCCAGCGTGGTGGCGCGGTCGGCCAGCAGCTGGGCCCGGTAGGCGGCGACGCCGTCGCCGGTGTCGATGAGGTAGGCGGCGGCCTGGGCAAGAGCGAGTGGCAGCCGGCCCAGGTCGGCGGCGAGAGCGGCGAGCCGGTCGTCGGGCTCGGCGCGGTTGTGGACGGCAAGCGTGGCGGTCAGGTAGGCGACGGCCTCGGCTTCGGTGAACAGACCCACCTTGATCAGGCGGCGCCCGTGACCGGCGAGGGCGGCGTCCTTGCGGCGGGTGGTGACCAGGGTGCGGCCGTGCGGGCTGGCCGGCGGCCACAGTCCGTGCAGGTCGGCGGGGTCGGTGACGTCGTCCAGGACCACCAGCCACCGGCACGGACGTCTCTCGGGTTTGGGCTCCAGCCAGGCCAGAAAGGCCTTCGCCGCCTGGTCCGGGTCGGCGGGGTCGGCGCCCAGCACCTCTATGCCGGCCTGCGCGTACCCGGAGGTGGCCGCCACGGTGTTGCTGGCGGTGGTCCACACCAGCACGTCCACTTCGCCGGTCTGCCAGGCGGTGCGGGCGTAGTCGGCGGCCAGTTGGGTCTTGCCGACTCCGCCCATCCCCACCAGCACCCCGCCCGACAGGACTTCGCCCGCCGACTCGACGATGGTGGTCCCGCCTTCCGCCAGTGCCTGGCTCATCCGGGCCACCTCGGCGCGGTGCTGAAAGGAGTGCGCCCGGGACGGGATCACACCGACCTGGTGCGGCCAGGCCGCGGGCTGGCGCGGCGCCTGCTGCACCGTGGTCATGTTGCCGCTGACAGCGACCGCGCCCGGCCCCGTAGCGGTCGCATCCCCGCTGCGGGTCACCCGCGCCGGCGCCGTACGGGCGGCGCCGGTACCCGGCACCGGCCCGCGGTGGCCGCTCACCGCTTCCGCTCCGACGGCAGCCCGCGCGTCACCGGTGTCCGTCACGCTCACCTCGGTTACGTTGCCGGCAGGTTGGCCTGAGGCGGGAGCCGTCGGGCTGTCCGAGTGGTTGTCGGGCAGGTCAGCTGTAGTCGACACCCGTACTCGCCCTGCTGCCGGTCCCGTCCGCGACAGCGTCCCCGGTATTCCGCGCCGTCGCGGACCCACTGCCGGCGCCCTTCGGCCGCACCACCCCGGTGCTCGCCTTGCCGCCATCGGTCGCCCGACCGGTACCGGTGTCGACCGCGGTGTCCACCGGCCCCGCCGCCTGCAGTTCGGTCACCGCCCGCGCCAGCGCCTCGGCGAAGGCGGCGTCGCGCTCGGCCGCGTCCCCCAGGGAGTACGTCAGCCACTGCCGGGTGGTGTCCGAGGGTTCTTCCTGCCCGGCTTCGGCCTCCTCGGTCGCCCGCCGCAGTGCCGGGTCCTGGCCGAGCTTGCGGCTGACCAGGTCGTGCAGCCGGTCCATCCCGGCGTCCAGGCCCCGGTCGACCTCACCATCCGCCCGCCCCGTGACCCGTTTGGCCTTGCGTGCCAGCCAGGCGAACACATAACCGACCGCGATCTCCACACCCGGTATCACAGCAACCCCCTCAATCCGGCCGAAGACTGCGATCCGACCGTACCCACACACCCACCCCCGTGACCGCCCAAATGCCGCTCATGACCAACCTGTTACGGACGCCTTTGTCCAGGACCCCTACGCGCGGCTCACCGTCCGGCCGGATCAGGGCCTCGGCGCCGCCCAGCGCTCGGTGAAGGCCGCCGCGTCCCAGCTGCCGCCGAGCTGCGGGGCGAGCCACCGGCCGGCGGCGGCCCGGAAGTCCTCCGGCGGCAGGGAGTCACCGACACCTGCCGGGACCGCGCCGAGCAGGGCCGACCCGGCGGCCTCCGGCAGGTCGGCGAGGTTGCAGCGGGCGGCGAGGTCCGGCTCGTCGGGCCAGGAACCGATGATGACGCCGAGGCAGGTCAGGTCGCGCGCGGTGAGCGCCTCCGCGGTGAGGGCGACGGAGTTGAGGGTGCCCAGCCCGGCCTCGGCCACCAGCAGGACCCGGGCCCGCAGCAGCCGGGCGGCGTCGGCGAGGGTGGCGCCCTCGGCGTCGTACCGTACGAGCAGCCCGCCGGCGCCCTCGACCAGCACCACGTCGTGGACGGCGGCCAGTTTGGCCGCGGCCTCCGCGATGTCGGACGGTCCGACCGCCGTGAGTCCGGCCCGGCGGGCGGCGGTCACCGGGGCCAACGGCTCGGGGAACCGGGCGAGTTCCACCGCCGTGACCGGGCCGGCGAGCCGCGCGACCTCCGCCGCGTCACCGGGCTCGCCCTCCGCCACGCCCGTCTGGGCCGGTTTGAGCACCGCGACGCTCAGCCCCTGCCCCAGTGACGCGGCGGCGAGCGCGGCGGTCACCACCGTCTTGCCGATCCCCGTCCCCGTACCGCTGACCACCACAATCGCCATGAAGAACAGGCCCTTTCGACTTCGGTTCGCGTGCGGGCTCAGCCCGCGGCCGCCGCCGCGCACACGGCGGCGGCGATACCGGCCACGTCCTCGTCACCGGTGACGTAGGGCGGCATCGTGTACACCAGATCACGGAACGGCCGCAGCCACACACCCGCCCCCACCGCCGCGGCCGTGGCGGCGGCCATGTCCACCTCGTGGTCGAGCTGGACGACGCCGATCGCGCCCAGCACCCGTACGTCCCGTACCCCGGCGATCCCGGCGGCCGGCGCCAGGCCCTCCAGGAGCCCGGCCTCGATGCGCTTGACCTCCTGGGCCCAGTCCTGGCCCAGCAGCAGATCGATGGACGCGCAGGCCACGGCCGCGGCGAGCGGATTGCCCATGAAGGTCGGCCCGTGCGCCAGCACCGGCACCTCGCCGCGCGAGATGCCCTCCGCCACACGTGAGGTGCACAAGGTCGCGGCCATCGTCAGATAGCCCCCGGTGAGCGCCTTGCCGACGCACATCACATCGGGTGCCACCCCGGCGTGCTCCGCGGCGAACAGCGTGCCGGTCCGCCCGAAGCCGGTGGCGATCTCGTCGAGGACCAGCAGCACGTCGTACGCGTCGCACGCCTCGCGCAGCACCCGCAGATACGCGGGGGAGTGGAAGGACATGCCGCCCGCGCCCTGCACCACCGGTTCGACGATGACCGCCGCCAGTTCGTCCGCGTGCCGCCGTACGGTCTCCCGCAGGTGCTCCGCGTACGCCTCGTCGTACTCCGCCGGGGGCGCGTCGCCGAAGACCTGACGCGGCAGCACCCCGGACCACAGCTCGTGCATGCCGCCGTCCGGGTCGCACACCGCCATCGGCTGCCAGGTGTCGCCGTGGTAGCCGCCGCGCCAGGTCATCAGCCGGTGCTTGCCGGCCCGGCCCAGCGAACGCCAGTACTGCAGGCACATCTTGACCGCGACCTCGACCGACACCGATCCGGAGTCGGCCAGGAAGACGTGCCGCAGCGGCTCCGGGGTGATCTCGACCAGCTTCGCGGCGAGCCGCACGGCGGGCTCGTGGGTGAGCCCGCCGAACATCACATGGCTCATCCGGTCCAGCTGATCGCGCGCCGCGTCGTTGAGCACCGGGTGGTTGTAGCCGTGGATCGCCGACCACCAGGACGACATCCCGTCCACCAGCTCGCGTCCGTCCGCGAGCCGCAGCCGTACGCCCGACGCCGACTCGACGACCAGGGGGTCCGTACGGCCGGGCATCGGGCCGTACGGATGCCACACGTGCCGCCGGTCCAGGTCGAGCAGCTCGGCCGGGGTGAACTCAGGCATTGGGGGCGAGGTCCGTCCCGGCGCCCCGGCGGCGTACCGCGACCAGGTCCGTACGGGGCTCGGAAGCGGCGCCCGCGCTCGCGGCGGAGCCGCCGCACGGCCCGCAGCCGCCCCCGGCGTGCCCGGACTCCCCGCAGCCGCCGTCCCCGTGGCCCGCCTGCGCGCAGCCGCCCTTGCCGTGGCCGGCTTCCGGGCCCTCGTCCGCCACGCGGTGACCGGGCAGGGTCACCTGATCGGCGCCCTCCACCTCGAAACCGGCGTCGGCGATCATGTCCAGGTCGGCCTGCCCGGCCTGGCCCTCGCTGGTCAGGTAGTCGCCGAGGAAGATCGAGTTGGCCAGTTGCAGGGCCAGCGGCTGGAGACTGCGCAGATGCACCTCGCGGCCGCCGGCGAGCCGGACCTCCACGTCGGGGCAGACGAAGCGGACCATCGCCAGGATCCGCAGGGCGCGCTGCGGGGTGAGGTTCCACTCCTTGGCCAGCGGGGTGCCCTCGAACGGGATCAGGAAGTTGACCGGCACCGAGTCCGGGTCCAGCGCCCGCAGCGCGAACACCACGTCGACCAGGTCCTCGTCGGACTCGCCCATGCCGGCGATCAGCCCCGAGCAGGCAGACAGCCCGGCGGCGTGCGCCTTCTGGACGGTGTCCACCCGGTCGGCGTACGTGTGGGTGGTCGTGATGTCCCCGTACGTCCCCTCGGAGGTGTTGAGGTTGTGGTTGTACGCGTCCGCGCCCGCCGCCCGCAGCCGCTCGGCCTGGCCGTCCGAGAGCAGCCCGAGGCAGGCGCACACCTCGACGTCCTCGTTCTGCTCCTTGATCGCCTCGATCGTCTGCGAGACCCGGTCCACGTCCCGGTCCGTCGGGCCCCGGCCGCTGGCCACCAGACACACCCGCTTGGCGCCGCCCGCGACCCCGGCGGCGGCCGCCTTCGAGGCCTCGTCCGGCTTGAGCCAGGTGTACTTGAGGATCTCGGCCTTGGAACCCAGCCGCTGCGAACAGTACGAACAGTCCTCGGGGCACAGCCCCGACTTGAGGTTGACGAGGTAGTTGAGCTTCACCCGGCGGCCGAACCACTGACGGCGCACCCGTCCGGCCGCGGCCACCACGTCGAGCAGGTCGTCGTCGGAGGTGGCGAGCACCGCCAGGGCCTCGTCCCGGGTGGGCAGCTCACGGCGCAGCCCCTTGTCCACCAGCGTCTTCAGCAGATCCATAGCCGCGATCCTGACGCAAGCCACCGTCCCCGGCCAAGGGCGGAACCCACAACACCGCTAAAGCGAGGTGTGTGCATCACCACACCGAGTCACCGGGCCGCGAGCGCTACGTTGCTGGCAACAGCCCCGTTGCCGCCGCCGACCACACCAGACCACACCCTCAGGGACCGACCATGAGCAGCGTCACACCCGACCCGTTCGACTGGATCGACGCCCACGCCGACCGGCGCCGCCGCGCCGGACTGGTGCGTACGCTGCGCCCCAGGCCGGCCGTCTCGCCGCTGCTGGACCTGGCGGGCAACGACTACCTGGGTCTGACCCGGCATCCGGAAGTCACCCGTTCGGGTGCCGACGCGTGCCTGCGCTGGGGTGCCGGCGCCACCGGCTCCCGGCTGGTCACCGGCAGCACCGAACTCCACGCCGAGCTGGAGGCGGAGCTCGCCGCCTTCTGCGGTTTCGAGGCGGCCCTCGTCCTGGCCTCGGGGTACGCCGCCAACCTGGCCGCCGTCACCGCGCTCACCGGCCAGGGCGCTCTGATCGTCTCCGACAGCGGCAACCACGCCTCGCTCATCGACGGCTGCCGGCTCTCCCGCGCGGAGACCACCGTGGTCCCGCACTCCGACCCGCAGGCCGTGCGCAAGGCCCTGGAGGGCCACGGCGGCCCCGCTGTGGTGGTCACCGACTCGGTCTTCTCGGTGGACGGGGACGCAGCCCCGCTGCCGGCGCTGGCCACCGTGTGCGGCGAGGCGGGCGCGGCCCTGCTGGTGGACGACGCCCACGGGCTGGGGGTGCTCGGCCCCGGCGGCCGGGGTGCGGCCGCCGCGGTGGGACTGGCCGGGGCGCCGGGGCTGGTGTGCACCGCGACGCTGTCGAAGTCGCTGGGCAGTCAGGGCGGTGTGGTCCTCGGGCCGGCGCGGGTGATCGAGCATCTGGTCAACGCGGCCCGCACCTTCATCTTCGACACGGGCCTGGCCCCGGCCGCCGCCGGTGCCGCGCTCGGCGCGCTGCGGCTGCTGCGTCGCGAGCCGGAGCGTGCCGAGCGGGCCCGTGCGGTCGCCCGGGAGCTGTACCGGCGGCTGACCGCCGAGGGGCTGACGGCGGCCGCGCCCGACGCCGCCGTGGTGTCGGTGCGCGCGCCCTCACCGGAGGCGGCGGTGCGCTGGGCGGCGGACTGCCGGAGCGAGGGGCTGTCGGTCGGCTGCTTCCGTCCGCCGTCGGTGCCGGACGGGATCTCCCGGCTGCGGCTGACCGCCCGTGCTGACCTGACGGATCGTCATATTGCTGACGCGGTCGATGTGATCGTGCGCACGGCGCCGCGCCGGACTCCCTGATTCAAGATCCGGTGAAGGTGGCTGAACATGACCGAATGCACCGAATGGCTGAATTCATTCGGTGCATTCGGCGCATTCGGTGTTGGCCGGTGGCTGTCGGTCTCAGCCGCTCCCGGTCACCACGGTGCCGAGAAAGCGGGTCCACGCGGCCGGCCCGAAGAGCAGTGCCGGTCCTCGCGGATCCTTGGAATCGCGTACGGCAAGCCGTCCCGAACGAAGGGCGGCCGTCTCCACGCAGTTGTTCGCCGCGGTGCTGTGGCTGCTGCGGTGCCACGTCGCCTCGGCGAGATCCTCACTGGACGATACGTACCGGGGCTGTGTGGGGGGTGCGGGGGGCATCGTGCCTCCTTATGCGCCTGTGCCGGTCCCGGCGATGCCGGAGATATGGGCCAACGAGTCTTGGTGCGACAGGGCGTGGGAGCGCAATCGGTCGAACGCGGCGCTGTACGCCTTGAGGTCTTCTTTCCGATCCAGATAGAGACTACTCGTCAAATGGTCGAGAACAACCACGTCCAGATCAGCAATGCGCGGAAATGAGAAGATTACGAAAGGACCGGTCACGCCGATGTGACCGCCAGCCGAGAAGGGCAGTACCTGCAACCGGACATGGGGCAACGACCCGATTTCGACAAGATGGCGTAATTGCGCCGCCATGACCCTCGGGCCGCCGACTCCGCGCCGCAGCACCGCCTCGTCCAGCACCGCCCACAGCTCCATGGGCGAGCCGGCCCGCAGCACCGCCTGCCGCGCGATCCGCACATCGACCAGCGCGTCCACCTGACGCGGCCCCAGCTGCGGCATCACGGACCGGGTCAGCGCCCGCGCGTACGCGGGGGTCTGCAACAGCCCGGGCACCACGGTGGTCTCCAGGGTGCGGGCCCGCCGGGCGTCGGTCTCCAGGGTGATGAAGTCCCGGTAGGCCGAGGGCAGTACCTCCCGGTACTCCTGCCACCAGCCGCCCCGCGCGCCCTCGCCGGCCAGGGCGTCCAGTAACTGCCGCAACTCCGCGTCGCGTACCCCGTAGGCGTCCAGCAACAGGGACACGTCCTCGGGGCGGACGCTGCTGCGCCCGGTCTCGATCCTGCTCACCTTCGACTGGTGCCAGCCGACCAGGCGGGCCGCCTCGCCGCTGGTCAGGCCGGCCAGATCGCGCTGGCGGCGCAACTCGGTGCCGAGCTTGCGGCGGCGTACGGCGGGCATGTGCTGCATCCGGTTCCCTCCTTCTGGGCCCGGCGCGCGCGGGTGCCGGGTGTCCGTGCGCAGTCTGCCCCGCGAATACGTTCTCGCGTAGCAGAGTTCACCGCTTTGGGGGACAGATATATGCATATCGCGGTGGACGGACCGGATTAACGGCACCATGGTGGCACTCTGGCGCTAAGCGGTCGTCCTCGGGGCGTACCGCACGCCGGGGTGCCGGGCACGGCCGGAAAGGGACATGTCGCCATGGCAGACCACCAGGAAGCATCCGTCACCCTGCCGAGCGATCCTGGCTCGGTCCCGGCGGCACGTCGTTGGGTCTGCGGGCTCCTGGCGGAATGGGGAATGCCCGGAACCGCGCCCGCCGTGGACGCCGTGCGTCTGATCGTCTCCGAACTCGCCACCAACGCCGTGCTGCACACCTTCGGACAGTCCCCCACCTTCACCGTCGACCTGCGGCTCGAACGCGAGGAGCAGCTGCGGATCGGGGTCACCGACAGCCACCCCCGCTGGCCGCAGCGGCTCCCGGCCGCCGTCCAGCAGGACAACGGGCGCGGAATGGTGATCGTCCGTCACCTGGCGGCGGAGTCCGGCGGCAAGCTGCTCGTCACCCCGACGGACGACGGCGGGAAGACGGTCTGGATCACCCTTCCGTGGCGCGCCTCCGGCCGAGCGACCACGGCAGCACGGCCCACAGGCCCGTGCACACCGCAAGGGTGCCCGCCGCGGCCGTGACGCCCGCGGCCCGGCCCAGGACCACATCCACCACCAGCATCACCGCGCCCGTGAAGGACAGTGCCAGTACGACGAGTCCGGCGCCGGCCAGCCATGAGGACACACTGACGATCCGCCGCTTGGCATGGCGGCGGAACAGCCCGCGGTGCACCGCCGCCGGAGCGGTGAACAGGGCGGCGGCCAGCATCGACAGCAGCAACGTCGTGATGTAGGTGCCGCGTTGCGCGGCGTCCAGCGTCGTGAAGCGCTGGGTGAACGCCAGCGTCAGCAGGAACGCGAACAGTACCTGCACCCCGGTCTGGGTGACCCGCAGCTCCTGGAGCAGCTCCGAGAAGTTCCGGTCGTCACGCTCCGGCGCGGTCTCGCGCCGTACGTCACCGGCTGCCGCCGTGCCGTCCGTTCCACCTGTCGGTTCGTCGTTCATGGGGTGATTCTCGGCCCCGCCGCCGTCAGGCACGCCGGTGTCGCCGCCCCGCGCGCGGCGGCCGCCCCTGAGGACGGAACGGCCAGGACCGGCGCGTCACCGTCCCGGCCCCGTACGGCCCTGGGTGAGGGCGGTGACCGTGCCGGGCCCACCGGCCTCAGCCGTGCGGCCCGCCGACCAGCAGTGCCTCGGCGCCCACCGGTGTGAATCCGGCCGCCAGCAGCGCCCGCACGCTCGCCGCGTTGCCGGGGGCGATCTGGGCCCAGAGCATCGCGCTCTCCGGTACGAGGTGCCGTGCCGCCAGAGCCAGCCTGCGGCCCAGTCCCCGGCCCCGGGCGTGCGGTTCGACCTCGACCGCGACCTCCCAGCGGCCGGCGACCCCGCGTCCGGTCAGCACGGTGCCGCCGGGAACGGTCCAGGCCCGGACCTCGTCGCGGTGCAGCAGGGCGCGGGTGATCCGCGGATGGCCGCCGTCCTCGGTGGGTTCCAGGGCCAGGTCCGCGGTGACCGGGGGAGGGCCCGGCAGTGCGGGGGCGAGCGTCAGCAGGTCGAGGTTGTTGACCCGGCGCCCCAGGTGTGCGCAGAGCGCGGTCAGGAAGGGCGGGTTCAGCGGTGCGGACAGGTCGTCGGCCGGCAGCAGGCCGCGTACCCAGCCCGGATCGGCGTCGGCGAACACCACGGTGTGCGCGGTGAAGGAGATGATCCCCGCGTCGCGCGGCGAGGGCTGGGGCACGACGGTCACGCCGCCGTCGGCCGGCGGGAAGAGGCCCCTGGCGGCGTCGGCCAGGATCCGTCGCAGGGTCGGCGGGGTCACGGGTGCCTCCAGGTGTGCCAGGTGTGCCAGGTGTGCCGGGGGTGCCGGGGTGCCGGGGGTGACCGGTGGGTGCGGGGCCGTCCGGACGGCCCCGCACCCACCGGTCACGTCATGTCAGCTCAGGTCAGCTCACCCGCCCGTACCAGACGCTGTGGGTCCAGATCTTCTCCAGCCGGACCTTCTTCCCCGGTTTGGGGGAGTGCCAGATCTTGCTGTGACCCGCGTAGATCCCGACGTGGTAGACGCTGCTCCCGGAATGGAAGAACACCAGGTCGCCACGCTTGCGGTGGGAGGCGGATATGTGGTGGGACTTGTTGTACTGAGCGGCCGCGGTGCGTGGCAGCTTCTTGCCCGCCCTCTTGAACGAGTAGAGGGTGAGCCCGGAGCAGTCGAACCGGTGGGGGCCGGCGGCTCCGTACTTGTAGGGCGATCCCTTCTTCGACGCGGCGATCTTGAGTGCCTTGCCGGCCAGTGTCGCGGCGTCCGCCTGTGTGGCGAGACCCGGAAGCACCGCCGGCCCGGCGACCGCTGCGGCGGTGAGGGCCGAGGCGGCCCCCACCCTGGACAGAAGTGCGGAAACGCCAGTTCGCGCAGTCATGCGCAACCCTTCGTCGTCCGCCTGCGAAGGATGACCTGTCGGGTTCGGGCAGGCGAAGATGCCCGGCCGCTGACGCGGCTTCACCCCAAGGGGACGACCCGGTTCTCACCGGGCGACCCCGTCGTGCCTGGGTCCTCCGTTCCTGCCGGATGCATATGTCGACCTGGCATCCGGACAGCGGCAGGACTCGGCGTCCGCCCGGACCGCCCGCCGGGATGGCGGGGCTTGTCGTCGAAGGGATGATCACTCACGGAAGCGGTCAATTCCTAACCGAAACGGTCGATTGTGAGTCTCTTCACGGCCCGCCTATTCGGGTGGACTTCCGTGGAACGGGGTTTGGTTGACCACCCGTGCGGAGCCCCGCACCAGGGGTCCGACGGCGCCGCACCGGTCCGGAGCAGCCGGACCGCGCGGCTCGCCTCATACCCAACAGCTACGCACGACTACTTCATTCAGGGGATGCCGTATGGTCCTCAGTCCGCCCCGAGGGGTGGCCGATCGGGCGGCAGGGCCACCAGGGCGGTGCGCCGCTCGCCGTCGAGCACCCGCAGGGCACGGTCCAGCGTGGCGGTGTGCACCTCGCTCTCGCCGCGGGTGTGCATCAGGGTGAGCGCGTCCCGCAGTTCGGCGGCCCGCGAGACCAGGGCCTGCGCCGCGCGCAGCCCGCTGTAGGTGTCCCTGGAGCGGGCCGGGTTGATCCTGCCGAGCAGGTCCGCGACGGCCAGGTAGGCGTCGACCAGCTCGCCCTCGGCCCGGGTCAGCGCCGGCAGCGGCGGCAGTTCCGGCACCACCGGGGCTCACCCGGTCTTGCGGCTGAGGGTGATCTGGTCGATCAGCCCGTAGGCGAGGGCGCCCTCGGCGTCCAGGAAGTGGTCGCGCTGGATGTCGGCGCGGATCCGCGCGGCGTCCCGGCCGGTGTGCCGCTCCAGCATCTCCTCCAGCAGTTCACTCATCCTGCCGATCTCCCGGGCCTGGATCTCCAGGTCGGTGGTCTGACCCTGGATCACATCGCCCAGCGACGGCTGATGGATCATGATCCGGGCCCGCGGGGTCGCCAGCCGCTTCCCCGGCGCGCCGGCGGCCAGCAGCACCGCGGCCGCCGAGGAGGCCTGGCCGATGCACACGGTCGCCACGTCGCACATGACGAACCGCATCGTGTCGTAGATGGCGGTCATCGCGGTGAAGGAGCCGCCGGGGGAGTTGATGTAGAGGTACACGTCCTGCTCGGGCGCGGCGCTCTCCAGATGGATCAGCTGCGCCATCACGTCATTGGCGGACGTGTCGTCGATCTGCGTGCCCAGGATGATCACGCGCTCCTGGAGGAGCTTGGAGTAGGGATCCATCGTCCGCACCCCGCTGCTGGTGCGCTCGGTGAACTCCGGCAGGACGTAGCGGGCGGTCGGATGGGACATCGCTGCACCTCCATCAGTAAAAAATGTACAGGACGTACATCCCGTTATGATGGTGAGCATGGCCCATGAAGTCCCGGTGACACAAGCGCGTGCCGAGCTCGCGGAACTGATCAACCGCGTTGTCTACGGCGGTGAACGCGTGGTCGTGACCCGTCACGGCAAGCCGCTCGTCGCTCTCGTATCGGCGGCTGACCTGGAACGACTCCAGCAGCTGGATCTGCCGGAGGAGGAGCGGGTGGTCAGTACCGTCTCCTCGGTGCGGCAGTCCGCGTCCGCCACGGGCGAACGGCGCCGCTTCGGCATCGCCGCGGAACACCGGGGGACGACCCACGGCTGATCCGCGACCGGCCCGCGGCTGGCCCATGCCCGGCCCGCGGACGGCCCGCGTCCGCGCCCGCGCCGCGCCCGGCCCGGTCGTCGGCGCGTGGCCGCAGCCTCACGCGATCACCGCACGTAACGTGAGTTAACTCCGCCGAAACGCCGCCGAACTAACCTGCGGCTTCCGGATAACGGAAGCCAGAATCCGCAATTGTGAGGTGTGGCCATGCAACTGACCCCCCACGAGCAGGAACGCCTGCTCATCCACGTCGCCGCCGACGTGGCGGAGAAGCGGCGGGCCAGGGGTCTGAGGCTCAACCACCCCGAGGCGATCGCCCTCATCACCTCGCACATCCTCGAAGGCGCCCGGGACGGCCGCACCGTCGCCGAGCTCATGGCGTCGGGCCGCAGGGTCCTCACCCGGGCCGACGTCATGGAGGGCATCCCCGAGATGATCCACGACGTGCAGGTCGAGGCGACCTTCCCGGACGGCACCAAGCTCGTCACCGTCCACGACCCGATCGCCTGAGGAGCGCGCCCGTGATCCCCGGAGAGATCCTGTACGCGGACGAGCCGATCGTCCTCAACGAGGGCCGGCCCGTCACCCGGCTGACCGTCCTCAACGCCGCCGACCGCCCCGTGCAGGTCGGCTCCCACTACCACTTCGCCGAGGCCAACCCGGGGCTGGAGTTCGACCGCACCGCCGCCCGTGGCCTGCGCCTGGCCATCGCCGCCGGCACCGCCGTGCGCTTCGAGCCCGGCATCCCGGCCGAGGTCGACCTGGTGCCGCTCGGCGGCGAACGCGTGGTCGCGGGGCTGCGTGGCGAGACCGGAGGAGCCCTCGACGTGAGGGAAGCGAACGGAGAAGACGATGCGTGAGCTCTCCCGTGCCGCGTACGCGGACCTCTTCGGCCCCACGGCGGGCGACCGTATACGGCTCGCCGACACCGATCTGCTGATCGAGATCGAGCAGGACCTGTCCGGCGGCCCCGGCAACTCCGGCGACGAGGTCGTCTTCGGCGGCGGCAAGGTCATCCGCGAGTCCATGGGCCAGTCACGCGCCACCCGTGCGGAGGGCACCCCGGACACCGTCATCACCGGTGCCGTCATCCTGGACCACTGGGGCATCGTCAAGGCCGACATCGGCATCCGCGACGGCCGGATCGCCGCCATCGGCAAGGCCGGCAACCCCGAGACCATGGACGGCGTCCACCCGGACCTGGTCATCGGCCCCGAGACCGAGATCATCGCCGGCAACGGCAAGATCGTCACGGCCGGCGCCATCGACGCCCACGTCCACTTCATCTCCCCGACCATCGTCGACGAGGCCCTGTCGGCCGGCATCACCACCATCGTCGGCGGCGGCACCGGCCCCGCCGAGGGCACCAAGGCCACCACCGTCACCCCGGGCCCCTGGCACCTCGCCCGGATGTTCGAGGCCCTGGAGCACTACCCGGTCAACCTCGGGCTGCTCGGCAAGGGCAACACCGTCTCCACCGAGGCGATGTACTCCCAGCTGCGTGGCGGCGCCCTCGGCTTCAAGATCCACGAGGACTGGGGCTCCACCCCCGCCGCCATCGACGCCTGCCTCAACGTCTGCGAGGCCACCGGCGCCCAGCTCGCCATCCACACCGACACCCTCAACGAGGCCGGATTCGTCGAGGACACCCTCGCCGCCATCGCCGGCCGGGGCATCCACGCGTACCACACCGAGGGTGCCGGCGGCGGTCACGCCCCCGACATCATCACCGTCGTCTCGCAGCCCAACGTGCTGCCGTCCTCGACCAACCCGACCCGCCCGCACACCGTCAACACGCTCGACGAACACCTCGACATGCTGATGGTCTGCCACCACCTCAACGCGGCCGTCCCCGAGGACCTGGCCTTCGCCGAGTCCCGGATCCGGCCCAGCACCATCGCCGCCGAGGACTTCCTCCACGACATGGGCGCCATCTCGATCATCTCCTCCGACTCCCAGGCCATGGGCCGGGTCGGCGAGGTCGTCCTCCGCACCTGGCAGACCGCCCACGTCATGAAGAAGCGCCGGGGGACACTCCCGGGCGACGGCCGCGCCGACAACCTCCGTGTACGTCGCTATGTCGCCAAATACACCATCAACCCCGCCGTCGCCCAGGGCCTCGACGCCGAGGTCGGCTCCGTCGAGAGCGGCAAACTCGCCGACCTCGTCCTGTGGGACCCCGCCTTCTTCGGCGTCAAGCCCCAACTCGTCATCAAGGGCGGCCAGATCGCCTACGCCCAGATGGGCGACGCCAACGCCTCCATCCCCACCCCCCAGCCGGTCATGCCGCGCCCCATGTTCGGCGCCATCGGCCGCGCGCCCGGCTCCAACTCCGTCAACTTCGTCACGCGGACCGCCCTGGACGACGGCCTGCCCGAGCGGCTCAAGCTCGGCAAGCAGTTCGTACCGATCCTCAACACCCGGGCCGTCACCAAGGCCGACATGCGCGAGAACGACGCACTGCCCCGCGTCGAGGTCGACCCGGACACCTTCACCGTCCGTATCGACGGCGACGTCATCGATCCCGCCCCGGCCACGGAACTGCCCATGGCCCAGCGCTACTTCCTGTTCTGATCATGGAAGCCACCCGCGCCGCGCTGCTGGTACTGGCCGACGGCCGCTTCCCGGCCGGCGGCCACGCCCACTCCGGTGGCGCCGAGGCCGCCGTCAAGGCGGGCCGGATCACCGGTCCCGCCACCCTGGAGGCCTTCTGCCGGGGAAGGCTGGCCACCTCAGGACTGGTCGCGGCGGCACTGGCCGCCGCCGCGACCGCCGGGCTCGACCCGCTGCTCCTGGACGAGGCGGCCGACGCCCGCACCCCCTCACCCGTCCTGCGCGCCACCGCCCGCAGGCTCGGCCGGCAGCTCACCCGCGCCGCCCGGGCCGCCTGGCCGTCCCCCGAGCTCAGCGCCCTCGCCGCCGCCCGGCCACGCGGCGCCCACCAGCCGGTCGTGCTCGGCCTCGCGGCCCGCGCGGCCGGCCTGACCCCGCTGGACGCCGCCCACGCCGCCGCGTACGAGTCCGTCACCGGCCCGGCGACCGCCGCCGTACGGCTGCTGAGCCTGGACCCCTTCGCCGTCACGGCGGTCCTGGCCCGGCTCACCCCCGCCCTGGACGACGTGGCGGCCCGCGCCGCCGGGGCGGCGCGCCGCGCCCTGGACGAGGGCGTCGGCGCCCTGCCCGCCGCGTCGGCGCCCCTGCTCGACATCTACGCGGAGCAGCACGCCACCTGGCCGGTCCGCCTCTTCGCCTCCTGACGACCCGACCCCACCCGGAGCCGACCATGCACCTCGACCACGACCACGACACCTACCCCGAGCGGTACGCCTACGGCTCACCGGCCACCCGCCCCGACGGCTCACGCCGCGCCCTGCGCGTCGGCCTCGGCGGCCCGGTCGGCTCCGGCAAGACCGCCACCGTCGCCGCGCTCTGCGCGAGCCTGCGCGACCGGCTGTCCATCGCGGTGGTCACCAACGACATCTACACCCGCGAGGACGCCGAGTACCTGCTGCGCAACGCCGTCCTGCCGCCCGAGCGGATCAGCGCCGTCGAGACCGGCGCCTGCCCGCACACCGCGATCCGCGACGACATCTCCGCCAACCTCGAAGCCGTCGAGGACCTGGAGGAGACCGTCGGCCCGCTCGACCTGATCCTGGTGGAGTCCGGCGGCGACAACCTCACCGCCACCTTCTCCAAGGGGCTGGTCGACGCCCAGATCTTCGTCATCGACGTCGCAGGCGGCGACGACATCCCCCGCAAGGGCGGCCCCGGGGTCACCACCGCCGACCTGCTGGTCATCAACAAGACCGACCTCGCCCCGTACGTCGGCTCCGACCTGGAGCGGATGGCCGTGGACGCGAAGGCCCAGCGCGGCGACCTCCCCGTCGCCTTCACCTCGCTGGTCGCCGAGGGCGGGGTCGGCCCGGTCGCCGACTGGATCCAGGAGCGGCTGACCGCCTGGACCGCGGCCCCGGCATGACCGGAGTCCGCGCCACCGCCCGCGTCACCGCCGCCCCCGACGGCCGGGGCGGCACCGCCCTGCCGCTGCTCACCGGCGACGGGCCGCTCGCCCTGCGCCGTACCCGGGCCACGGGGAGCCCCCGGGAGGCCCATGTCACCGTCGTCGGCGCCATGAGCGCGCCGCTGGGCGGCGACCGGCTCGCGCTGGAGGCCGTCGTGGAGCCCGGCGCCGCACTGCGGATGACCTCGGCCGCGGCCACGGTCTCCCTCCCGGGCCGCACCGGCGAGCGGGCGTGGTACGACGTACGCCTGACCGTCGGCGAGGACGCCGTCCTGCACTGGCTGCCCGAGCCCCTCATCGCCGCCGCCGGCAGCGACCTGGCGCTCACCACCACCGTCGAACTCGCCCCCGGCGCGCGCCTGGTGCTCCGCGAGGAGCAGATCCTCGGCCGTACCGGCGAGGAACCGGGCCGCCTCACCACCCGGCTGACCGTCCGGCTGGCCGGCCGCCCGCTGCTCGACCAGGAACTCTCCTTCGGCCCCGGTGTCCCCGGCTGGCAGGGCCCCGCCGTGCTGCACGGCCACCGGGCGACGGGCCAACTCCTGATCGTGGAACCGGAGTACGCCGAGAAGCCGCCCGCCGCCCGGATCCTGTCCGCGGACCCGGCCGGGGGCGAGGGCGTCCTGACCCCGCTGGCCGGTCCGGCCGTCCTGCTCACCGCCGTGGCCCCGGACGGGCTGCGACTGCGCCGGATGCTGTCGGCTAGCGTGACCCCGTGACCAATATGATCAACAGCGATTCCCCCGGCCGCCACGGCCCCACCGCCACCACCGAGGCCGACCCGGACCGCGTCGGCTCCGTCCGTACCGAGTACGCCCCGGCTCACGACGGCGACCCCGATCCCGGCGAAATCGTCTGGACCTGGGTCCCGTTCGAGGAGAACGACGGACGCGGCAAGGACCGCCCCGTCCTGGTGGTGGCCCGCGAGCGGACCGGCACCCTGCTCGCCGTGCAGCTCTCCAGCAAGGAGCACAACGAGGACCAGGAGTGGCAGCCCATCGGCGTCGGCCCCTGGGACCGTACCGGCCGCCCCTCCTGGGTCAATCTCGACCGGGTGCTGCGCGTCCACCCCGACGGCATGCGCCGCGAGGCCTGCGCGCTGGACCGGGGCCGCTTCAACCTCGTCGTCAACCGCCTCAAGGAGCGCTACGGCTGGTCCTGAACCGCGCGCCGGTCCAGGCCCGGGAATCTCACGGCTTGGTAAAGAAACGCGGGCACGGCCTGTTCCCGGACGCCCGAGGGACGAAAGGATCCCCCTGGCCGCCACAAGCGGCAACAGTCAACAGGGGGAGACTTCTTCGTGAGACGCATCGCCGTACTCGGCGTGACCGGCGCACTCATAGCCGGTGCCGCCGCAGCAGCCGCACCGACGACAGCCACCGCCAGGACCGCCACCGCGGCCACGGCGGCGGCGGGAAAGAAGGCCGGCGACGGCCGGGCCGAGGCGTACGGGGTGAGGATCGCCGCCGCCCGCGCCGCGAAGGCCGGCATCGACTGGGCGGCGTGCCCGGCGGACTGGGGATTCGAGTCGCCCATCCAGTGCGGCTATGTGACGGTCCCGGTGGACTACGCCAAGCCGAACGGCAGGACGATCAGGATCGCCGTCGACCGCATCGGCAACACCGGCACCGCCGCCGAGCGCCGGGGCGCCCTCATCTACAACCCCGGTGGCCCCGGCGGCTCCGGCATGCGTTTCCCGCGCCGGGTCACCACCAAGAACGCCATCTGGACGGCGACCGCCAAGGCGTACGACTTCGTGGGCTTCGACCCGCGCGGTGTCGGCCACTCCGCGCCCATCTCCTGCGCCGACCCGCAGGAGTTCGTCAAGGCGCCCAAGGCCGATCCGGTCCCGGACAGCGAGTCCGACAAGGCCGCGCAGCGCAAGCTCGCCAAGGAGTACGCGCAGGGCTGTGTCGAGCGCACCGGCCGCGCCGTGCTGTCCCAGATGACGACGCCGAACACGGCTCGCGACATCGACGTCATCAGGGCCGCTCTCGGTGAGAAGAAGCTCAACTACCTCGGTGTCTCGTACGGCACCTACCTCGGCGCGGTCTACGCCACCCTCTTCCCCTCCCATGTCCGCCGCATGATCGTGGACAGCGTGGTCAACCCCTCGACCCGGCAGATCTGGTACCAGAACAACCTGGACCAGGACGTGGCCTTCCAGGGCCGCTGGAACGACTGGGAGGCGTGGGTGGCGAAGTACGACTCCGTCTACCACCTCGGTGACACGCCCGCGAAGGTCCAGGCACGGTGGGAGACCCTGCGGGCCACGGCGAAGGCCGACCCGATCGGCGGCGTCGTCGGCCCGTCCGAGCTGCTGGGCTTCTTCCAGAGCGCCCCGTACTACGACTCGTCGTGGGCGACCGTGGCCGGTGTGTGGAGCCAGTACGTCGCCGGCGACACCCAGGCACTCGTCGACGCGGCCGGCCCGGACCTGAGCGACACCGCGGGCAACATCGCCTCGGAGAACGGCAACGCCGTCTACACGGCCGTCGAGTGCACCGACGCCAAGTGGCCGACGAGCTGGCGTAAGTGGGACCGCGACAACACCGCGCTGAACGCCAAGTACCCCTTCCTCACCTGGTCCAACGCCTGGATGAACCTGCCCTGCGCCACCTGGGGCGTCCCCCAGCGCGACCCGCTGGAGATCCGGACCGGCAAGGGCCTGCCCAAGGTCCTCATCGTCCAGAGCACCCGTGACGCCGCCACCCCCTACGCCGGGGCCGTGGAACTGCACCACCGGCTCAAGGGCTCCGAGCTCATCACCGAGCAGGGCGCCGGGTCGCACGGTGTCACCGGTCTGGTCAACGCCTGCGTCAACGACCGGGTGACGGGCTACCTCGTCGACGGGACCCTCGACGGGCACGACGTGACCTGCGCCGCGCACGCCGCCCCCGTTCCGCCCACCACCGGCTGACCCCTCCCGTACCCGCGCGTGGCGACGACCGCGCGCTACGCGCGGGTACGCGGGGCCCCGGCCAGCCAGCGGTCCTCGGCGGCGTAGCCGAAGATGTCCAGGCCCGGGTGGCCGTAGATCCGGGCCAGCGTCGGGAACACCTCACGCCAGTGGCGCTCCCGCAGCGCGTCGACCGTCCAGCCGACGGTGTCCGGCAGCGAGTCCTCGTACGTCGTCACGGCCCGGTAGCCCAACTCCCGTTCCGCCGCGGCCATGTCGAAGACCGCGGGCAGCGGGACCGCCCACGGCGAGACGCCGACCCCCTGGGCGGTCGGGGCGCCGTCCAGCGGCACGGTCTCGCACGTGTACCCGAGCACCGCGTCGACGGCCTCCCCGATCGCGGCCACCGTGGGGGTGTGCGGGTCGGCCGCGTTGAGCACCCGCGAGCCCGGCCTGCGGGCGGCCAGCCGCACCAGCTCGGCGATGTTGGAGGTGTGCACCGGGCTGAAGCGGCTCAGGCCGTTGTACGCGAGCACGCGGACCGGGCGCCCGTCGAGCGCCCGCTTGACGAAGTACAGCTCGCGCAGCATCGGGCTGTGCCGTCCGTGAACCGCCCCCGCCCGCAGCAGTGTGGTGGGCAGCCGGTCGCCGGCTGCCAGCAACTCCCGCTCCAGGGCCACCTTCCTCGTACCGTACGTGGCCTCGCCCGGTGCCACCGTCGGACAGGTCTCGGGGATCGGGTCGGGGTAGACCGGGAAGCCGTCCGGTTCGCCCTGGGTGTCGAAGCTGCGGCCCTGCGCGTCCTGGTACACGGCCGCGCTGGAGACGACCACGGCCGAGCCGACGCGGTCCGCGAGGCCGAGCAACTGCCGGGCGTGCCCGGCGTCGTAGGCCACGCAGTCCACCAGGACGTCGCAGCCGTCCCCGATGGCGGCCGCCAGCGCCGCGGAGTCCTCCCGGTCCACCCGTACCGGCGTCACGTCCGCGGACCGGCTCTCGTCGGTGGCCCCGCCGCCCCCGCCGCCCCCGCCGCGGGAGGCCGCCCGCACCCGCCACCCGTCCTCGGCCAGCGCGCGCACCGCGGCCCGTCCGATCTGCCCGCCCGCCCCGATCACGAACGCTGTTCCCGCAGTTGTCGTCATGGGTGCGACGCTACGGAGCCGGTGCGGCCGTCACCAGCCTGGTTCGCCCTGCGCGGATCCGCCACGGGCGTAGCGGCCTTTGACGTGTACTCGACGATCGGATGGTTGTTCCGGAATACTGCTTCCGGATGCCGGACCCCCATGTCGGAGGCGCGCATGACCCGTTGGGCCGTTCCCGATGTCCTGCGACGCTCCCGCAGCGTCGCACCGCCCGGCTGGAGCCGCTGGCTGGTGCCGCCCGCCGCCCTGTCCATCCACCTCGCCATCGGCCAGGTCTACGCCTGGAGCGTGTTCAAGCCGCCCCTTGAGTCCTCGCTCGGACTGTCCGGCACCCTCAGCGCCCTGCCGTTCCAGCTGGGCATCGTCATGCTCGGCCTGTCCGCCGCGTTCGGCGGCACCCTCGTCGAACGCAACGGCCCCCGCTGGGCGATGTGCGTGTCCCTGGTCTGCTTCTCCTCCGGCTTCCTGATCGCCTCGCTGGGAGCCGCGACCCGCCAGTACTGGCTGGTCGTGCTCGGCTACGGCTTCGTCGGCGGCACAGGCCTGGGCATCGGCTACATCTCACCGGTGTCCACCCTCATCAAGTGGTTCCCCGACCGGCCCGGCATGGCCACCGGCATCGCCATCATGGGCTTCGGCGGCGGCGCGCTGATCGCCTCGCCCTGGTCCGCGCAGATGCTCAAGTCCTTCGGCGCGGACTCCTCGGGCATCGCGCTGGCCTTCCTCGTCCACGGCCTCGTCTACGCCGTCTTCATGTCACTGGGCGTGCTGCTGGTCCGGGTACCGCCGCCCGGCTGGAAACCCGTGGGCCGGACACCCCCGGCCCCGACGACCGTACGCCCGCTGGTCAGCGCCGACGGCGTCGGCGTATCGGCCCGCAACGCGATCCGCACCCCGCAGTTCTGGTGTCTGTGGGTGCTGCTGTGCTGCAACGTCACCGCCGGCATCGGCATCCTGGAGAAGGCCGCGCCCATGGTCCAGGACTTCTTCGCCGGCACCTCGGTGCCCGTCGGGGCGGCGTCCGCGGCCGGTTTCGTGGCGATGCTCTCGCTCGCCAACATGGCCGGCCGGTTCGTCTGGTCCAGCACCTCCGACCTGATCGGCCGCAAGAACATCTACCGCCTCTACCTCGGCGCGGGCGCCCTGAGCTATCTGGTCATCGCGCTGGCCGGAAACGCCTCCAAGGCGCTGTTCGTCATCTGCACCATGCTCATCCTGTCCTTCTACGGAGGCGGCTTCGCCACCATCCCCGCCTATCTGAAGGACCTCTTCGGCACCCATCAGGTCGGCGCCATCCACGGCCGGCTGCTCACCGCCTGGTCCACCGCGGGCGTCCTCGGCCCGCTGATCGTCAACGCCGTCGCCGACGCCCAGAAGTCGGCCGGCCGCACCGGCCCCGCCCTCTACACGGCGTCCGTCTACATCATGGTCGGGCTGCTGGTCGTCGGCTTCGCCGCCAACGAACTCGTACGTCCCGTCCACCCCCGCCACCACGAGCCCCCGGCGGAACAGCCGGCCGGCGCCGTACCGGAAGGAGACCGGGCATGAACACCACCGACCGCCGCGCCCTGGTGGCCCTGGCCTGGCTCTGGGTCGGACTGCCCTTCGCCTACGGCCTGTACGAGCTGGGCCAGAAGGCCGCCAAGCTCTTCAACGGCTGACCACGCCACCGCCCTCGGACCCCGGGCCGGGCTCCGGCTCCGGCCCTGCCTCGACGCCGGACTTGGACTTGGACTTGGCCTTGGCGGCCTCGGCCGCCTCCGCCTTGGCTTCGGTGGCGTAGCGGTCCACGTACTCCTGCCCGGACATGCCGAGGATCGCGTACATGATCTCGTCGGTGACCGAACGCACCACGAAACGCTCGCCGTCCATCCCCTCGAACCGGGAGAACTCCAGCGGCTCGCCGAAACGGATCGTCACCCGCCTGATCCGGGGCAGTACCCGGCCCGCCGGCTGGATCTCGAAGGTGCCCACCATGGCGCACGGCACCACCGGGACCCCCGCCTTGAGCGCCATCCGGGCCACCCCGACCCGGCCCTTGTAGAGCCGCCCGTCGTGCGAGCGGGTGCCCTCCGGATAGATGCCCAGCAACTCACCGCGTCCCAGCACCCCCAGCCCCTCCCGGAGCGCCGACTCGCCCGCGTTGCCGCCCGACCGGTCCACCGGGATCTGCCCCGCGCTGCGGAAGAACGCCGCGACCAGGCGTCCCTTGAGGCCCGGCCCGGTGAAGTACTCCTGTTTGGCGAGGAAGGTGATGCGGCGCGGCAGTATCGCCGGCATCAGAAAGTGGTCGGAGAAGGACAGATGATTGCCGGCGACGATCGCCGCGCCCTCGGCGGGGATGTTCTCCAGCCCCTCGATCCTCGGCCGGAACAACAGCCTCAGCAGAGGCCCGAGCAGAACGTACTTCAGTACGCGGTAGAACATCGCCGGAGTCTCCCCGTCTCGGTACGGGAGCGCCCCGCCCCCACTGACGTGCACGGTAGTGGCGAAGGCGGGGGCCGCGCGAGCCCCGCGGAGGTCAGCGGGGTACGCGGATCGCCAGCACACCCGCCGTCGTGGCCCCCAGTACCACCCACGCGAACCACAGCCAGCCGTTCGCCCCCAGCGCCACGGTGTAGGCGGTGACCGCGACCAGGCATGCGACGGTGCACACCGCCATCGCCTTCGCAGAGGTCTGCATCGACGCCCTCCTCCCCGGGGGCCGCACCGGCGGCCAGGGCCTCCATGGTCGCCCCACCGGCGCCCGGACGCCACTGCCCGGACACCCCTGCCCGCACGCGCCGGTGTCAATGGTCGCCGTAGGCACCCCGGCCGCCGCCGTCCCCGAACGCGTCACCCGCGTTCGCGTCCGGTTCCGGCCCGGCCTCCGCCAGGTCGTCCGCGTCGGAGTCGTACGAGCCGAGCCACGGCAGGTTCGCCGCCGTGTACGCGGCCCGGTCCACCGGGGACGCGGGCGGCGCCTCGCCGGTGATGTGCCGCCACTGCGGGGCGGTCGCCAGATGGACGAAGACCTGGCCCGAGGCGTGCTCCCGCCAGTCGCCCGGCGGCCGGTCGTCCCGGTAGACGTCCTGCCGCATCCGGCCGCCGGTGGCCACGCCCGTCGCGGGCACGGGCCGGGGCGCCGGGACCGGCGGTGCCGTGACCGCCGCCGGGGCCAGCGGTATCGCGCCCGGCGCCGTCTCGTCCCCGGCCACCCCCCACGGGCTCTGGTGCCGCACACTGCGCCGGCGCTGCTCGGCCCGCCAGGCCGCCAGTGGTTTCTCCCCGAGCTCGAAGACCTGCAGCCGCACCCCGGCCCAGTCCTCCTCGTCCGGGAGCCGGCCGTCCACCGTGCCGTCCGTGCTGCCGTCGGCCCGGTCGGCCCCGTCGGCAGGGGGCCCCGCCACGAACTGCCGGATCGTGCCGGAACCGGAGGTGATGCCGTCCAGCCACGGCTGCCGCGGCAGCACCACGTAGTTCTGCGGATCCGGCGACAACCGGTCGCTCCACGGCCGCCCCGACACCGCGCAGAGCCGGCCGACGCCGACCTGCAGCGCCGCGGGGGCCGTCGCCGAGAAGCTCAGCCACATCGCCTCGCGCCGGTACACCGGCAGCATCACACCGCCGCGCGCCAGCCACTCGGCGGGCGCCCGGTCCGGGTGGTCGGCGACCGCGCGCAACGGGAAGGTTCCCAGGCCGGGTGGCATGGGGTGGGTACCGGTCTCCGGCAGCCGCAGCGTCCGCATGAAGCGCACGGTCACCCCGCCGGGCAGCTCCAGTGCCGAGCCCGACGTCCGCACCTGGTCGCCCATCGCGGGCCTCCCTGCTGTGTGCGGTCGCGCTCAGCCGCGCCCGCGTGCCTCCAAGGATGCCAAGTACGCGTTGTAGGCCACCAGCTCGGCGTCCCCGTCGCGGTCCGCGGCCCGGTCCTGGCGCTTGGCCTGACGTTGTTCGGAGGTGTACCACTGGAACAGCAGCGCCACCAGCACGATCACCGAGGGGATCTCACTGAACGCCCAGGCGATGCCGCCGGCCGCCGTCTGGTCGTCCAGCGGATCGATGCCCAGCGAGGCCGGCGGATGCAGGAAGGTGGTCACCATCGGCTCGCTCGCCATCATCAGCGCGATCCCGAAGAACGCGTGGAACGGCATCCCCGCGAACAGCTCCAGCATCCGCATCACATAGCCCGGCCGGTTCGGCCCCGGGTCCACTCCCATGATCGGCCAGAAGAAGACCAGGCCCACGGCGAGGAAGTGCGTCATCATCGCGATGTGCCCCAGCCTGCTGCCCATCAGGAAGTCGAACAGCGGGCTGAAGTACAGCGCGTACAGGCTCGCGATGAACAGCGGGATCGTGAACGCCGCATGCGTGATCACCCGCAGGTAGCGGCTGTGCAGCAACGCCACCAGCAGCTCGCGCGGACCCTTGCGGCCGCCCCGTCCGGTGGCCGGCAGCGCGCGCAGCGCCAGCGTCACCGGCGCCCCCAGCAGGATCAGGATGGGGGAGACCATGCTGATCACCATGTGCTGCACCATGTGGACGCTGAACATCACCATGCCGTAGTCGTTCAGCGCCGTGCACATCACCAGCGCGACCGACAGCACCCCGGCCGCGAAGGCGATGATCCGCCCCACGGGCCAGTGGTCGCCGCGCCGGCGCAACCGCACCACGGCCCAGCCGTACAGCCCCAGGGCCAGCAGAGAGCCCACCAGGAAGACCGGGTCGGCACTGAACTCCAGCCCCCGCCCCAGCGTGAACGGCGGCAAGTCCGTCATCGTGCCGTGTCCGCCGTGGTCCATCCCAGTCACTCTCCTGTCGTGCGTGCTGCCCGGAACAGACTAGAGCCGCCCCGCCGCCTGGACGGCAGCGGGGCGGCTCCGGTGGAGAATCCGGGCAGGGCGGCCCTAAAGCACGCACTCCGCCTCGACGTAGCGCTCGGCCGGAACGGTCTTGAGGTGGTCGACCGCCTCGGCGAGCGGCACCAGCGTGATGTCGGTGCCGCGCAGCGCCGTCATGTTGCCGAAGTCACCGTTGTGCGCGGCCTCCACGGCGTGCCAGCCGAAGCGGGTCGCCAGCACCCGGTCGTACGCGGTCGGGGTGCCGCCGCGCTGGACGTGACCCAGGATGACCGGCCGGGCCTCCTTGCCCAGGCGCTCCTCCAGCTCGACCGAGAGCCGGTTGGCGACACCGGAGAAGCGCTCGTGACCGTAGATGTCCTTCTGCCCGGAGGCGAAGTCCATCGTGCCCTCGCGCGGCTTGGCGCCCTCGGAGACCACCACGATGGCGAACTTCTTGCCCGCCTCGAAGCGCTTGCCGACGACCGCCGTCAGCTCGGCGATGTCGAAGGGCCGCTCGGGCACCACGATCGCGTGCGCGCCGGCCGCCATGCCCGAGTGCAGGGCGATCCAGCCGGTGTGGCGGCCCATGACCTCGACGATCATGACTCGCTGGTGGGACTCGGCGGTGGTCTTGAGACGGTCCAGCGCCTCGGTGGCCACACCGACCGCCGTGTCGAAGCCGAAGGTCACATCGGTCGAGGCGATGTCGTTGTCGATGGTCTTGGGCACACCCACGATCGGCAGCCCGTTGTCGGACAGCAGCCGGGCCGCCTTGAGGGTGCCCTCACCGCCGATCGGGATGATCGCGTCCAGCCCCAGGTCGGCGAGATGGCCCCTGGCCCGCTCCACGCCGTCCCGCAGGTGCTCGGGCTGGACCCGGGAGGAGCCCAGGATGGTTCCGCCGCGGGCCAGGATGCCGCTGACGGCGTCCAGGTCGAGCTTGCGGTAGTCGCATTCGAGCAGGCCCTTCCAGCCGTCGTGGAAGCCTATGACCTCGTCACCGTGGTCCACCACGGCGCGGTGGACCACCGACCGGATGACGGCGTTCAGTCCGGGGCAGTCGCCGCCGCTGGTCAGCACGCCAATACGCATTGCTCGTTACTCCTGACAGATCGATCCGGGCGCCGGACCCCGTCGTCCGGATGGACCCGCGGCGCAGTGCCGCATTTCTTACGATACTGAGCCGCCCTCGGACATCGCTTAAGCGCCCGCAGTGCGGACACCCCGGACCCGCCCCGCGGTGCCTGCTCAGGTGATCAGTACATCAGGCCGGCTGGCTCGCGGCCGCGATGCGCTCGGCGCGCAGCGCCTCGAACCACCGGTCGTCGGCCGGCGGCAGCGCCTTCACGTCCAGCGCCAGCTTGATCAGCATGTCCGCGATCTGCGGATTGCGGGCCATCACCGGGCCGTGCATGTAGGTGCCGAAGACAGTGTCGTTGTACGCGCCCTCGGTGCCGTCCCCGGTGCCGTTCCCGTTGCCGAAACGGGTCCGGGCGAAGGGCTTGGCACTCGCGCCGACGTGGGTGATGCCCTGGTGGTTCTCGAAGCCCGTCAGCGGCGGCAGTCCGAGGGCCGGGTCGATGTCTGCCAGGACGTCGCCCACGCAGCGCTGTCCCTCGCCGCGCACACTGACCACGTCCAGCAGGCCCAGTCCCGGCTCGGGGCGGCCGAGGTCGTTGACGAACTCGTGGCCCAGGATCTGGTAGCCCGCGCACACCGAGAACACGATGGCGCCGTTCTCCACCGCGCGGGTCAGACCGCCGTCCCGGCGCAGCCGCTCGGAGGCCAGCCGCTGCGGCCGGTCCTCACCGCCGCCGATGAGGTAGATGTCGCCGGAGGTCGGGATCGCCTGGTCGGACCGTACGTCGATCCGGGTGACGGGCACCCGGCGCTGCCGGGCGCGGCGCTCGACCACCAGGACGTTGCCCTGGTCGCCGTAGGTGCTCAGCAGGTCGGGGTAGACCCACACCAGGCGCAGGCTGGAATCGCTCATGACTTGCGTATCTCCTCAGTTGCCGACGCGGCGGCGCAGGTCCTGGAAGGCGGTGTAGTTGGCGATGGCCTCGATCCGGCCGGCGGGCGCGTTCCGTACCGCCTCGTCGATGTCGGCGCAGACCCGGAACTGCAGGCCGGCGACCTCCAGCCGGACCGCCAGGTCCAGTTTGCGGTCGCCGATCACGAAGATCGGGTGCCCGGAGAGCCGGGTGTAGTCCACGTCCCACAGCCACGAGGTGTCGGTGCCGTCGGCGCCGCGGGCGTTGACCGACAGTACGACCGGGGCGGGCGGGCCGTCGATGAGCGAGAACGTCTCCAGCCAGCCGGCCGGGTTCTTGGCCAGCAGCAGCCGTACGTCACGGCCGAGGTAGCTGACCACGTCATAGCGGCCGGCGACCGCCTGGACGGCGTACATCCGCTCCAGCGCGACCTTCGGGTCGACCCCGAAGGCGGCGGCCGCGGCGGCCGACACGGCGGCGTTGGACTTGTTGGCCCGGCCCGGCAGCTGGAGCTGGATCGGCCAGGCGGCACCGTAGGGGTCGATGACGTGGTCGCCGGCGAGCGCCCAGGTGGGCACCGGGCGGCGGAAGCCGCACTCGCCGCAGAACCAGTCCTCCGAGGGGCGCTGCAGGACGCCGCCGCAGGACGGGCAGGACCAGGCGTCGTCCTTCCACTCCTGGCCCGCCGCCACCCACACCACGGTCGGGCAGGAGGAAGCCGCCCAGGTGATCAGGGGGTCGTCGGCGTTGGCGATCACGATCGCCTCGGTACCGGCCAGACCCTCGCGCCACTTCTCGGCGAGCATCCGGGTCTCGGCGGCGCGGTCCAGCTGGTCGCGCGACAGGTTGAGCAGGGCGATCGCCTTGGGGTTGACGTCCCTGGCGACTCCTGCGAGGTACTTCTCGTCGACCTCGATGACGCCGAAACGGGCCTCGGACCCGCCGGCCAGTGCCGAGGTGATGCCGGCCGGCATGTTGGCGCCGAGCGCGTTGGAGACGACGGGGCCGGCGGCCCTGAGGGCCTCGGCCAGCAGCCGGGTGGTGGTGGTCTTGCCGTTGGTCGCCGAGACCAGCACCACGTCGAGGTGGGTGGCGAGCGCTGCCAGCAGGTCCGGGTCGAGTTTGAGGGCCACCCGGCCGCCGATCACCGATCCGCTGCCCCGCCCCGCCGCACGCGACACCGCCGCAGCGGCCTTGCCCGCCGTCACGGCCAGCTTGGCCCGCGGCGACAGCGGCTCCGAGTTGCCTGCCATCGTCTCCACAACCTCCTTGTGTCCGATTCCCGCGCCTGCCCCGCGGGTCGGTCGCGGATCAGCCTATCGACTCCCCGCGTCCGCCCAGTAACGAGGACCTCTCCGTACTGCTCCGGGACGCCCCGCAACGCCCCGCAATGCCCCGGAACACTGCCCGGTGCCGGACCGGCGGACGCCCCCGGGGGCGTCCGCGCGAGCACCTCGCCCTCTACGCCGGCCTCTAGGCTGACCGCCATGCGACATCGCGCCATCCCCGGCAGCACCGGTACCGTCCGCCCCCTGCGGCTCCTCGGCGACCCCGCCCTGCACGCACCGTGCGGTGAGGTCACCGCCTTCGACGACGGACTCGCCGCCCTGGTCGAGGACCTGTTCGCCACGATGTACGCCGCCGACGGTGTCGGTCTGGCCGCCAGTCAGATCGGCGTCGGGCTGCGGGTCTTCGTCTACGACTGCCCGGACGACGAGGACGTCCGGCATCTCGGGCATGTCGTCAACCCGCGGCTGTCGTACGCCGGGGGCGTGACCGTCACCGGCGCGGAGAGCTGTCTGTCGCTGCCGGGGGTCCACGCGGCCACCACCCGCCATGACGAGACCGTCGTCGAGGGGTTCGACCTGCACGGCGAGCCGGTGCGGGTCGAGGGCGGGGGCTTCTTCGCCCGCTGCCTGCAGCACGAGTGCGACCACCTGGACGGGATCCTGTATACAGACCGCCTCGGGGGGCTGCGCCGCCGCCGTGCCCGGTGGGCGGTCCGCCGGGCGCCCTGGTCTTCGTAAGGAAGCTGCTTAACGAACCCGGGGAAGCGGAGTTAAGTGCTTTACGAAGTCCCCGGCACCGTCACGGCCCGGCACCGTCACAGCCCGGGACCGCCCGGCCGGTCGGCGGCCGCGGCCAGCCGCCCCCACAGCAGATCGGCCAGATGCCTGACCAGTTCGTCACGCGAGGTCGGCCGCTCGGCCAGCCACCAGTCGCCGGCCGCGTGCATCATGCCGACGATGCCGTGCCCCCACACCCGGGCCAGCGTCTCGTTGTCGGGCCCCAGGTCCAGCCGCTCGGCGATCACCTTGGCCAGTTCCTCGCCCATCCGCCGCAGCAGTGGCGCCGAGTGCCCGCCGAAGTCGAAGCCCTTCTCGCCGTCGGCGGTGTCCTCGGCCGGGTGCATCAGGAAGCGGTACACCTGCGGTGCCGCCTCGATCGCCGTCAGATACGCGTGCAGGGTGGCCTCGACCCGGTCCCGGCGGTCGTTGGGCTTGTCCAGGGCCGCGCGCAGTGTGGCCAGCAGGGCGTTGGTGTGCCGCTCGGCCAGCGCACGGTACAGGCCGCTCTTGTCGCCGAAGTGCCGGTAGAGGATCGGCTTGGTGATGCCCGCCTCCGCTGCGATGGCGTTCATGGACGCCTCGGGTCCGTCCCGCAGCACCACGCGGTCGGCGGCCTCCAGAAGCTCCCTGCGCCGCTGCTCGGAGGCTGTTCGCTGCCCCTGTCGCTGGCTGGTGTCCACCAAGGCCTCCCCGCCCGTTCGAATTGCTCAAGCACACGCAACGTAACACTCCGGCGACGGCAATCCTTGCGCCCGCCCCGAGTTGACAGCGGTACCGGCGGGAAACAAACTGCTTGTTACCGCAAGTAACACAAGTACACGGAGGGGACTCATGGGCGACTTCACGCTCGATCTCAACGACGACCAGAAGTCGGTGCGCGACTGGATCCACGGCTTCGCCGCCGATGTGATGCGCCCGGCCGCCGCCGAGTGGGACGAGCGCGAGGAGACGCCCTGGCCGGTCATCCAGGAGGCCGCCAAGATCGGCCTGTACTCGCTGGACTTCTACGCGCAGCAGTACTTCGACCCCACCGGCCTCGGCATCCCCATGACCATGGAGGAGCTGTTCTGGGGCGACGCGGGCATCGGCCTGTCCATCGTCGGCACCGCGCTGGCCGCCGTCGGCGTCCTCGCCAACGGCACCGAGGAGCAGATCGGCACCTGGATCCCCCAGATGTACGGCGACGTCAACGACGTCAAGGTCGCCGCCTTCTGCTCCTCCGAGCCGGACGCGGGCTCCGACGTCTCCGCGATGCGCACCCGTGCCGTCTACGACCAGGCCAAGGACGAGTGGGTCCTCAACGGCACCAAGACCTGGGCCACCAACGGCGGGATCGCCAACGTCCATGTCGTCGTCGCCGTCGTCGACGCCGAGCTCGGCGCCCGCGGTCACGCCTCCTTCGTCGTCCCGCCGGGCACCCCGGGCCTGTCGCAGGGCCAGAAGTTCAAGAAGCACGGCATCCGCGCCTCCCACACCGCCGAGGTCGTCCTGGAGGACGTCCGGATCCCCGGCTCCTGCCTCCTCGGCGGCAAGGAGAAGCTCGACGAGCGCCTCGCCCGGGTCCGTGAGCGCGCGAAGGCCGGTGGCGAGCGGGTCAAGAACGCCGCCATGGCCACCTTCGAGGCCTCCCGCCCGGCGGTCGGCGCCCAGGCCGTCGGCATCGCCCGCGCCGCGTACGAGGTGGCCCTGGACTACGCCAAGACCCGCGTCCAGTTCGGCCGCCCGATCATCGACAACCAGGGCATCGCCTTCCAGCTCGCCGATATGCGCACCCAGATCGACGCCGCCCGCCTGCTGGTCTGGCGCGCCTCCTGGATGGCCAGCGCCGGCAAGCCCTTCACCGCCGCGGAGGGCTCCATGTCCAAGCTGTACGCCGGGGAGACCGCGAAGAAGGTCACCGCCCAGGCCATGCAGATCCTCGGCGGCAACGGCTTCACCCGGGAGTACCCCGTCGAGCGGATGCACCGCGACAGCGCGATCTACTCCATATTCGAGGGCACCGCGGAGATCCAGCGCCTGGTCATCGCCCGCACGCTGTCCGGCCTGCCGATCCGCTAGCGCGGTGCCCGGCGCGGGATTCAGCCCGGCCGGTCGGCGCGGCCGGTGCGACGCCGGCCCAGTGCCGACTCCAGGTCGTCCAGCGCGTCGCTGAGGAGTTCGGCGGTGCGCCGGGCGACGCGGGCGCGCTGGGCGTCGTCAGGGGGCTGCGGCCACGCGGCGAGCGCGTCCCGGACCGGGGACAGGTCCGGGGGGCGCCGCTCACGGACGTCGCGGGCCGCAGCCGCCGTGGCGTCGCGCAGGGCGTCGGCGAAGGCGACGGCGTCGGGGACGGGCTGGGCGTCGGGGCCGGGGATGTGAGCCTCCAGCAGCATCGGGACGCGGCCCAGCGCGGCGAGCGCGGAGTCCGCCTCGGCCGCCGCCCGCCGGGAGAGCCCGCGCCGGCGTACCGGTTCGGCGTCGGCACGGGCGAGTGCCTGGTTCCAGGCGATCAGGGACGCCCGGGCGTCGAGCAGCGCCTCCCGGACCGCTCGCCGCCGCTGCTTGTCGGAAGAGCCGGAAGAGCCGGAAGAGCCGGAAGAGCCGGAAGAGCCGGAGGGCCCGGACCCGGACCCGGAGCCCGGTGCGGGCCCGGCGTACGCCTGGAGCGCGGCGGCGGCGTAGCGGCCGGTGGCCATGATCCGCTGGGCCAGCCGCTCGCGCAGCCGGGGTGTCTCCCAGGCGGGGAACAGCAGGTACGCGAGCATCGCCAGCAGCCCGCCAAGCAGGGTCAGCAGCACCCGCTCGGGCACCGTCTGCTGCCACCGGGAGCCGCCCATGCCGAGCAGGAAGACCACGTACGCCGAGACCCCCGCCTGGGAGATCGCGTAGCTGGTGCGCAGCAGGAGGTACGTCGTCCCGGCCGCCGCCACCGCCAGGGCGCCGCAGGCGTACGCGGCCGGGGTGGCCAGCCGCATCACGCCGGTGGCGACGGTGACGCCCACCAGGGTGCCGCCGAAGCGGGCGACGCCCCGGGCGAAGGTCTGTGAGAAGTCGGGCCGCATGATCAGGACCGAGGCCATCGGAACCCAGTAGCCGTGGCCGAGCGGCAGCGCCGCGCCCAGGGCGTAGCCGACCGGGGCCACGACGGCCAGCCGCAGGGCGTGCCGGAACACGGCGGAGTCCCACCGCAGTTCGCCGCGGGCCGCCCGCACGGCCACCGGCACCAGGGCGGGGAGGGTGGGCCGGGGCAGGTACCCGGCGCCGGTGGTGTCACGGCCGGGCGGATCGTCCACGGAGTCCACGGCCTGGCCGAGCAGCCCGGTCAGGCGTACCGCGGCCCGCCGGGCGGCGCCGGTCAGCTCCTCCGGGGGAGGCTCGTCGATGAGGACCGCCCGGGCCTGCTCGGGGACCCGGACCGGAACGCCCCTGCGCACCGCGTGGGCCACCGCGTCCAGCACGGCGGCGGCCGCGCCGAGCAGCTCCCGGGCCCGGTCCCGCTCGGGGCCCTCCGCGGCGGCGCCGATCTCGGGGTCGGCCAGCGAGGCCAGCACCGGGCGGATCCGCTCGGCCAGCACCCGCTTGCCGGCCAGCCCCGGCGGGCGGCGGCGGGCCTGGCGGGGGGTGACGGTGGCCGCGCTGCGGGCCGTCATCAGCGGTTCCGGGTCGAAGGACGCGACCGGGTCGTGCCGGAGCCGGCGCGCGTAGTCGGCCTCGGCCGCGAAGGCGTCCGCGAGGGCGTCGCGCTGGCGCCCCCAGCGGCGTACCGGGAACGCCACGATCAGCCCGGCCTGCACCAGTCCGCCGAACGCGATCACCGCCGAGTGCCCGAGCGCCCCGGCCACCGAGGACGGCAGCGTCACCACGACCAGCATCACCGACATGGTGAGCGAGGCCAGGATGCCCGCGGTCGGCCCGAGCACCCACGCCATGCCCGCCAGAAAGCCCCAGACGGCCAGCAGGGGCAGGTAGGCCGCCCAGTGGGCGGCCGCCAGATAGCCGAGGAAGGCGCTGACGGAGAGCGCGGCTCCGGCGGCCAGGGCCAGTTCGGGCCGGGAGCGCCAGCTGCGCTGGAAGGTCGCGATGCCCGCCGCGTACGCGCCGAAGGCCGACGACGCGGCGACGGCCGGCCCCCACAACAGCAGGGCGAGCCCGATCACGATCGCCACGCCCGCCGCCGCCCGCACGGCGAGCAGCGGCTCCAGCCGGGTGCGTTGCACGCGCGACGCGGAACGGAAGGTCGCCTTGAGCGCGCCTGGCCACGTCATGATCCAGAGGATATGTCGCGGCGCCCCGGGTAGGCGCAGCGCAGGATCCGCTCAGTCGAGGAGGACCCCGATGGACTCGCAAGACCGCACCAGCCGGGCCACGTTCACCGTGCCGCCGGTGCCCGCGCCGCCGGTGCCGGGCCCGGGTCCCGTTCCGCCGGATCCGGTGCCGCCCGATCCCGGTCCCACCCCCGGCCCCGCTCCCGGGCCTGTTCCCGACCCCGCTCCCGGGCCCGGTCCTGGTCCCGGTCCGGGCCCCGAACCCCCGCTGCCCGGCCCGGCCCCGGACCCGGTGCCGCCGACGCCCGCCCCCGAGCCGCAGCCCGAACCACTGCCCATGTAGCGCCCATGTGAGGCTGATGTGGTGTCCGGGTAAGCGGTCTCTGTCGGCATCGAGTGCCACCAGGAGCGCGATTTCTGGTTCAATGGGGTCCATGGCCAGCCTCATTGATACCGCGACAGGTCGTAGCGACCTGGAGCCGTTCTGGCCGTCCCGGCAGGAGTACCAGTTCGACCGCGAGTGTTGTCGCGCGACTACCGCGCGGACCCGCACCCACGACTGACCTGCCGATCACCGGCTGTTTCCCGGTCAGCGTCCCGGTCCAGTCCCGCGCATACGGCGTCCATTCGACTTCCCTTCGCGCGAAAGAGCCGAGACCTCCATGTCCACGACCCAGTCTTTTCCCGTACCCGCCACCGCCTCCGACCGCCTTCCGCAGCCGCAGTCCGCAGGGGCCCCCGGGCACCTCCGGTCGCGGCTGCGGGCCGTGCGGCCCGACGAGGTCCCGCCCGTGCCGGACTTCCTGCCGCCCGGGGCCACCTGGCTGCCCGCTCCCGGGCATGTGATCCCCAGCGGCGTCGGCCAGCCGCCGATGGTCGGCTATCTCGTCCTGGTCCCCGCCGAGCAGGTGGCCGTGGCGGAGCCGCTGCCCGCCCCGGCCCCGCCGGCCGCTCCCGCGCCCGGCCCGGCGCCCGCCGGCACCGGCTTCACGGTCCCGGTGAGCATCGACAGCGACCGGCGCATCGCCCAGGTGGACGGCCGTACGCTCGACCTCACGTATCTGGAGTTCGAGCTGCTCGCCCACCTGGTCGGCCACCCGCACCGGGTCCACACCCGCGACCAGCTGGTCACCACCGTCTGGGGCTACGGCCACGTCGGCGACGGCCGCACCGTGGACGTGCACGTCGCCCGGCTGCGCCGCAAGCTCGGCCCGGAGCACCGCGCCAGCATCGTCACCGTACGGCGGGTGGGCTACAAGTACGCCCCTTCGGCCACCCACTGAGGCAGCCACCGGGCGGGCCCGAGCGGGGTCCGCCCGGATCATCGGGCACGGCGTGTCACCTCTCTCGCATACCGTTACGCTGTCCTCACTCCGGCACTCCAGAACCTCCGAATCGTCGCCGGAATCCAGCGGAGCGTGACGGCATGGCTGATCAGCGGGAGTGGACGGCTTCGGCCCCCGCGATCGGAGGCTGGCCTGCGCCGGCTGAGGCACATCTGGCACTGAACAACCTCGGCGGCTTCGACTGGGACCTCGACCACGGGCGGCTGCACCTCGACGCCGTCGCGCTGCGGGTGCTGGACTTCGGCCCGGGGGAGTTCCGTGGCGACCCGGAATCGCTGCTGCCGCGGCTGCCCCCGGAGGAGGCCGACAGCATCGAGCGGGCCATCACCCAGGCCATCAGGGACGGCCAGGCATCCTGGGGCGTCTACTTCCGGCTCACCCGCCACGACGGCCACCGGGGCTGGGTCCACGCCCGGGGACGCATCGTGCGGGACAGCGAGGGACGGGCCTGCCGCATCATCGGCATCGTCAGTGACGCCACCGACGAGATCGTCCAGGCGGCCGACTGCGTGCGCAGGGACGAGTCGCAGACCGACGACGGTGTCAACAACAACCTCGTCGTCGAGGTCACCGCCTCCCTCGCCGAGGCCGTCACCGTACGCGATGTGACCGCCGCGCTCACCGCGCAGCGGCGGCTGGACCGGCTCGGCATCGTCAGCCTCTTCCTCGGCATGGTCGAGGCCGGCCGGGTCCGGGTCATCACCGACGCCAAGGCCGGCAGCTGGGTGCCGGGACTGGAGTACACGCGGATCGAGGACGGCTTCCCGATGAGCGAGGTGGTCCGCACCGAGAAACCGCGCTTCATCACCTCCCCCGAGGAGTTCGCCCGCCGCTACCCCGAGCTGTGGCCGCACATCGAACCGCTCGACGCGTCGGCCGCCGCCTATCTGCCGCTGATCGCGCAGGGCAAGCCCATCGGGGCACTGGGGCTGATCTACCGCCACAAGCACTCCTTCGCCCCGCAGGAGCGCAACCTGCTGATCGCGCTGAGCGGCAGCATCGCCCAGAGCCTCCAGCGCGCCATCCTGTTCGACCAGGAGCACGACATCGCGCAGGGACTGCAGACGGCCATGCTGCCGCGCAGCATCCCGCGCATACCCGGCGCCCAGATCGCCGTGCGCTACCGCTCCGCCCGCCTGGCCCGCGACATCGGCGGCGACTGGTACGACGTGGTCGCCATGCCCGGCGGCCGGGTCGCCGTCATCATCGGCGACGTCCAGGGCCACGACACCCACGCCGCCGCCGTCATGGGCCAGCTGCGCATCGCGCTGCGCGCGTACGCCTCCGAGGGGCATCCGCCGGCCACCGTCATGGCCCGGGGCTCCCGCTTCCTGTGCGAGCTCGACACCGACCGCTTCGCCACCGCCCTGTACGCCCAGATCGACCCGCAGACCGGACGCGCCTGGATGGTCCGGGCCGGGCATATAGACCCCCTTGTACGCCACCTCGACGGCAGCTGCACCCGGCTGCCCGTCACCGGCGGACTGCCGCTCGGGCTGTCCGCGCAGTTCGGGCAGCTCGACTACCCGGTCACGCAGGCCGAACTCGAACCCGGCGACACGCTGCTGATGTTCACCGACGGACTGGTGGAGCGCCCCGGCACCGACCTCGACGACGGGCTGCGCCGGCTCACCAAGGCCCTGAGCGACGGCCCGCCCGCGGTCCAGCAGCTCGCCGACCACCTCAGCTCCGTCATGGGAGCCCCCGGCACCGACGACGACATGGCGCTGCTCCTGCTGCGCCGTGACACCGACGCCGCCCCGCAGCCCGCCCGCCGTCTGCACCAGCACATCGGCCCCGGCGACCCGCACGCCCTGGCCGCCGCCCGCGGCATGATCCGCGAGGCACTGGTCGCCTGGGGCATGCACGAACGCGTGGACGAGGCCGAACTCGCCGCCGACGAGCTGATCACCAACGCCCTCGTGCACACCGACGGCGGCGCCGTACTGACCGTGCGGATGATGCCCGACCCCGTACGGCGGCTGCGGATCGAGGTGCACGACCTCGCCGCCAGCTGGCCCCGCCGCCGCGAGCCGGGCGACGCCGAGACCTCCGGGCGCGGCCTGCTGCTGGTGGACCAGCTCGCCGACGCCTGGGGCGTGGAGCCGCACGGCGCCGGCAAGTCCGTCTGGTGCGAGTTCCGCGACCCCGCCCCGGCCCCCGGCGAGCGCTAGCCCGGAACACACCGGTCCGGCGCACCGCCACCCGGGGGAGCCCGCACTGTTCACCCGAACGGCCCACCTGCCACGACACGCCGTGATCCGGGCGGCAGGCTGTCGGTGAGGAGCCCGAAGAGAACTCCGCAATCGCCAGGCCCCCGGGGCCGGCACCGGGGAGGTTCGCGATGCCGACGGTTGCCACCAGCGTGATCGTTTCCCGCTCCCCGGAAGAGGTTTTCGGCTTCCTGGCCGACGCCCGCAACCTGCCGGTGTGGAGTTCCGGCGTCGCCTCGGTCGCACCGGACCCCGTACCGCCCGGCGCCGACGCGGAGTACCGTTACCACTACCCGGGCCGGCACCGTGAGCACCGGCTGGTCTGCGCGGCGTACCACCCTTTCCTGGCGCTGGAGTTCCGGGGCCGCCGGATGTGGAGCCCGCTGGGCACCCAGGTCCCGCACTACGGCTTCCGGCTGCTGCCGCACTCCCGGGGCACGTTCGTCCAGCTCACCGTCACCTGCCGGCTCGGGGGACCGCTGATGCTCCTCACCCCCTTCATGGCCATGGCCTGGCGGCGCGACCTGCCGGTGGACGCCAGGCGGCTGAGCGAGGCGCTGCGCGGCCCGGACCGTGCCCCGGCGCCCGCCCCGGCCCGGGCCCGGGTCCTGACCCCGATCGGGGCGGCCCGGCCGGCCCGGGTCTTCAGGGTCCGGATAGGCACCGGCACATAGCACACAGCGACGCGGTTGCGCCGGAACACCGGAATCGGTGGCCGCGACCTGCGAGGCTGGAGCCAGAGACACGTTGAGTAATGCCGTACGACGAAGTGAGAGGACTCGCAGATGGCGGAGCAGGCTCGCATAGGTGTCACCGGACTGGCGGTCATGGGCAGCAACCTCGCCCGTAACCTGGCGCGGCACGGCCACCCGGTCGCGGTGCACAACCGCTCCGTGGCCAAGACCCGCGCCCTCGTCGAGGAGTTCGGCCACGAAGGGGAATTCCACGCCGCGGAGACCCTCAAGGAGTTTGTGGAGTCCCTGGAACGCCCCCGCCGGGCGGTCATCATGGTCAAGGCCGGCGCCCCCACCGACGCCGTCATCGACGAACTGGCCGCGCTGCTCGAACCCGGCGACATGATCGTCGACGGTGGCAACGCGGACTTCCGCGACACCCGGCGCCGTGAGGCCGCACTGCGCGAGCAGGGCCTGCACTTCGTCGGCACCGGCATCTCCGGCGGCGAGGAGGGCGCCCTCAACGGCCCGTCCATCATGCCCGGCGGTTCCGCCGAGGCGTACGAGGCCCTCGGCCCGCTGCTGGAGGACATCGCCGCCAAGGTCGACGGGGTGCCCTGCTGCACGCATGTCGGCGCCGACGGCGCCGGGCACTTCGTCAAGATGGTGCACAACGGCATCGAGTACGCCGACATGCAGCTCATCGCCGAGGCCTACGACCTGCTGCGGCACGCCGCCGGGAAGCGCCCCGCCGAGATCGCCGAGGTCTTCCGCACCTGGAACTCCGGCCGCCTGGAGTCGTATCTGGTCGAGATCACCGCCGAGGTGCTCTCCCACACCGACGCCGCCAGCGGCCAGCCCTTCGTCGACATCGTCCTGGACCGGGCGGGCCAGAAGGGCACCGGCAACTGGACCGTGCAGAACGCCCTGGCGCTGGGCGTGCCCACCTCCGGTATCGCCGAGGCGGTCTTCGCCCGTTCCCTGTCCGGCAGCGCCGAGCTGCGCGCCGCCACCCGCGACCTGCCCGGACCGACCGAGACCTGGCTCGACAGCGCCGCCGCCGACAGCTTCGCCGACGACGTCGAGCAGGCGCTGTACGCGTCGAAGATCGTCGCCTACGCCCAGGGCTTCAACCTGATCCAGGCCGGCAGCGCCGAGTACGGCTGGAATGTCGACCCGGGCGCCATGGCCACCATCTGGCGTGGCGGCTGCATCATCCGGGCCCGCTTCCTGGACCGCATCAAGGAGGCGTACGACTCCGAGCCCGGCCGTCCCACGCTGCTCACCGACGGTCACTTCGCCGAGGCCCTGGGCGGCGCCCAGGCGGCCTGGCGCCGCGTGGTGTCCACCGCGGCCCAGCTCGGTGTCCCCGCCCCGGGCTTCTCCGCCGCGCTCGCCTACTACGACGCGCTGCGGGCCGAGCGGCTGCCCGCCGCGCTGATCCAGGGGCAGCGCGACTTCTTCGGCGCCCACACCTACCGTCGTACCGACGGCGACGGGGCCTTCCACACCCTCTGGGGCGGCGACCGCTCGGAAGTGCGCACCGACTGACCGGCCGGCCCCCACGGTGCCCGGGTCACCGCCTGCGACGGGCGGGCGGCACGGGCACCGTGTGCATTTCCGGGCGGGCCGGGCCCGACCGACCCGGTCGTCGAGGACCGGGCACCCGGACCGCCGGCTCACCGGCGTCCTCGCCACGACCATCCCCGCAGAAACGGGGAAGCGGCAGAAAGTCCGGCGCCAGGAGGTTTGAATCCTCCGTTTCGCGAAACCCACTGAAGTGCCACTGGTGACGATGCCGGGTGGCGTGGTGACATGGACGCCGCCCAGTGCGGAGTGTGTCACTCCGGATACCCCGGACCGGGCTGCGATGCTTGCCGGAAGACGAACCATGAGCAACAATGTTGCTCTCCGGTAATAGTTAGCAAGCCAAACTTCCAGGTGCAGAGAGGTGAGCAGGAGCGAGGCGACGCAACCCGTCAGCGGTGACCCGACGCCCGCACCGCAACCGATTGTGACTTCCCTCCCGCTACCGCGCTCCACCGCGGACCCCGTGCACGACGCTCCTGTCGCGCAGCTCGGGCCGCAGGTACTGAGTGCGTTGATGGACTCCCTGACCGAAGCCGCCGTCATCGTGTGCGATCCGCACGGCGTGACCCGCGGCGCCAACCCGCTCGGCTGCAGCTGGCTGACCTCGCTCACCCTGGGCCGTCCCTTCGCCGGGGCGGTACCCCACTGGCTCGCCGCCGCCGACACCGCCGGCTCCCCGGCCGCGCACGGCCTGATCGGTGACCGCCACATCACCGCCCGGCGGGCCGAACTGCCCGACCGGCACTACGCCTGGTACCTCAGCGACGGCACCGCCGCCCGCGATGCCCGGCGCGAGATCCAGGGCGCCCGCTCCCGCACCCGCTTCCTGGCCGAGGCGTCCTCACGGCTGCTGTCCTCCCTCAACCTGCGCAAGTGTGTGGCCGCCACCGCGGAACTCGCCGTCTCCCGGCTGGCCGACGCCGCCGTCGTGATCACCCCGCCGGAACGCCGCCGGATCACCCTGGTACGTACTGTGGCCGGCCGGCCCGGCAACGAGCAGCGCGTCGTCAGCGACGACCCGCGAAGCATGCCAGGGCTGGCCGAGGCGCTCGCCGGCTTCCCGCCGGTGCCCTCCCGCTGGATCGACCCCCAGCAGGCACCGGACTGGATCCTGCCCGAGGGCTTCGGCACCCCAGGCTCCGTCCTGGTCACCCCGCTGCCGGGCAACGGCGTGCCCGCCGGCGTGCTGATCCTGATGCGCCGGGGCGACGCCCCGGCTTTCGACGAGAGCGAGGAGACCTTCGCCCGGATCTTCGCCGCCCGCGCCGGCGCCGCCATCTCCGCGGCCGTCCTGTACGGCGAGGAGGCCCGCACCGCCGCCCTGCTCCAACGGGACCTCCTGCCACCCTCGTTGGGCCCCGTCAAGGGCCTGGAGCTGGCCGGCTCCTACCGGCCGGCCACGGACACCCTGCGTATCGGCGGGGACTTCTACGACGCGTACGAGGCCACCGCCCCGGGCGGCGAGACCACCGTCGTCCTCGGCGACGTGTGCGGCAAGGGCCTGGAGGCCGCCGTCCTCACCGGCAAGATCCGCAACACGCTCAGCGCGCTGCGCCTGGTCGAGCCCGAGCACGGGCGGCTGCTCTCGCTGCTCAACCACTCGCTGCTCAACGCCGACCACGCCCGCTTCGCGACCCTGGTGCTGGCCGGCGTCACCCCCATCGGTCACGGCCGGCTGCGGCTGCGGCTCACCGCGGGCGGCCATCCGGCGCCGCTCATCCTGCGTGCCGACGGACGGGTCCAGGAGGCCGACACCTCCGGCACCCTCATCGGCGCAATTCCCGACGTCCGCGCGACCACCTTCACCACCGTTCTGGAACCGGGGGAGAGCTGCCTGCTGTTCTCCGACGGCGTCACCGAGGCCAAGGGCGGGGTCTCCGGCAGGGAACTGTTCGGCACGGACCGGCTCAAGCGCGTCCTGGCCGAGTGCGGTGGCATGCCGGTCGCCACCATGGTCGAGCATGTCGACATGCGGACCAGCGAATGGCTCACCGGCGGTCTGCGCGACGACATCGCCCTGGTCGGCATCGCCACCCCGCGTGGCGCACATCTCAGTGCGGTGAACGGCCACGGACCGGGCAGGTACACCAGATGAGCAATCGGACGAGTACCTCCCCGGCTCACGCCCCGCTCCCGGCCCCGGCCCCGGGGCCGGACACCGAGGCAGTGCCTGACGCGGCGCCTGACGTGGCGCCTGACGTGGCGCCTGACGTGGCGCCTGACGTGGTGCCTGACGCGGCCGCCGAAGCGCTGTTCGCCGCGCTCGTCGCGGGGGACGAGGACCGCGCCCTGGACCTGGTCCGGTCGCTGGCCGCCACCATGCCCGCCGTACGCGTACTGGAGCAGGTGATCGCCCCCGCGCAGCTGAGGATCGGTGCCGAGTGGGCGGCGGCCCGCATCAGCGTCGGGCAGGAGCACGCGGCCACCGCGATCAGCGAACGCGCCGTCACCGTCCTGAGCACCCGTCCCGGGTCCGCCTCCCCGGGGCGCCCGGGCTCGCGGGGCCGGGTCACCGTGGCCTGCGTGGACGGCGAGTGGCACACCTTGCCGGCCCGGATGGTCGCCGAGGCCCTGCGGCTGCGCGGCTGGCAGGTCGACTTCCTGGGCGCCCACGTCCCCGCCCAGCACCTGGTCAGCCATCTGCACGCGACCGGCCCGGACGCCGTGGCCCTCAGCTGCTCCCTGGCGGTACGGCTGCCCAAGGCGCACGCCACCATCACCGCCTGCCAGGCCGCCGGCGTACCGGTGCTGGCCGGCGGCCCCGGCTTCGGCCCCGGCGGACGGTACGCCCTGCGGCTGGGCGCCGATGCCTGGGCCGCTTCGGGCAGCGGCGCCGCCGACCAGCTGGCCGCCGGCCGGCCGCCCTCGGTGCAGCTGCCGCACGAGAAGCTCACCCATGTCGCCGACGACGAGTACGGCCTCGTCGCCCTGGCCCGTCCGCAGCTGATCGCCGAGACGGTCAACGCCCTGCCCGACCGCTTCCCCGGCGCCCGGCACTACACCGCCGAGCAGTGGGACCGTACGGCCGAGGACCTGGGCCATGTCGCCGACCACCTCGCGGCCGCCCTGTACGTGGACGACGCGCAGCTGTTCACCGCGTTCGTCGACTGGACGGTCCGGATCCTGGCCGCCCGCTCGGTACCGGCCCGCTCGCTCGTACTCGGCCTGGAACTGATGGCCGGCGTGCTGCGCGACTTCCCGCGCGCGCTCGCCCTCATCGGCTCCGGCATCACCACGATCCACGCCACGCAGGAGGCATCCGGTCCCGTGCGGCCGGTGAGCACCCTATGACCGTTCCCCATCTTCCACCGCTGAGCATCGACACCCAACGGCCCGGGGACGGTTCCGCCGTGCTGCGCGTCCACGGCGAACTGGACCACGAAACCGTCCCCGACCTGCTGGACGCCGTGGAGGCGCTGCTCAGCGACGCCCGGCCGCCGGACACCGTGGAGCTGGAACTGTCCGCCCTGGGCGCCTGCGACTCCTCGGGGCTGTCCGCCCTGATCGTCCTCAAGCGCCGTACGGAGGCCGCGGGCGTGACGCTGCGGATGTCCGCGCTCTCCGACCAGCTGCTGCGGATCATCCGGGTCACCGGCACCGAGGGGTACTTCGCCCCCGTCCTGGCCGCCGGGGTCCTGGAATCCGAGGCCGACGGCGGCCGGTGAGCGCGTCCGAAGCCGTGCGACCCGGCGGACGATCGCGGTCACGGCGCTAAGCGCCGTCGCTCAGCTTCTCGAAGAAGAACTCGTGCTTGAGGAACGAGGTGTCGTACTCGTGCCCTGGGTACGGGGGGATCAGCTGGGAGGCCTGGAACAGCCGCCAGCCGTCCTCCAGCGCGGCCACGCCCGTCGCGTACGGCGGCTCGTCGCTGTCGCCGGTGGTGGGGCGGGAGGCGCCGGTGCCGTCGTAGCGGGACCAGCCCACGACCTCCGCGTCGAGCGCCGAGGTGGCCAGGTAGAGGACGAGGACCTGCTGCTTCATGCCTGGCTCCCCAAGGCCGGACGGTTGGTCACCCGGGTGACCCAGTACTCGATGTCGAAGGTGTCGTCGCCGGTCAGCGCCCGCCACAGGCGGATCCGGTTGTGGATCTCCAGGCGGCCGGTGGCCGGTTCGTACCAGGGGAAGGTGGTGCTGAGTTCGGCCGTCACGGCCGGGTCGTCGAGGTCGTCGGTGTTCCACAGCCGGACCTGGGGCACTGTGGGGTTGAGCCGGATCTTGAACATGTAGCGGGGTATGTCGCTGTCGTTGCGCCGGCCGCCGTGCCACAGGCCGTGGTGCAGGATCACGATCGTCCCGGCCGGGCAGGTGAGCCGGGTCTGCCCGCGCAGATTCTGGTAGCGCCCGGTGTCGCTCTCGTTGGTACGGCGAAGATGGCTGCCCGGCACGCTCAGGGTGCCGCCCATGTCGGCGGTCACCTCCTGCGGGTAGTACATGAGCTGGATGTCGAAGGCGTCGGGTCGTACGTCGATGATGGCGTCGCCGTGCATCGGCTGGGCCTTGCCCTCGTGCGGCTCGCGGATGTGCACGAAGTGGTGGTCGACGGTCGGCGCGGGCCCGACGAGACTCTCCAACGCCCCCGCCACGGGCGGGAGTCCGATGAGTTCGCGGACGAACGAGCCCTCGGGATAGGCCTCGTCGACCGGAGTGCCGTAGGGCACGGCGGGGATCCCGGCGGCCAGGATGTCCAGGGCGCGGGCGTTCGTCTCCGGGGGCACGACCGCGTCCGTCCGCAGATATCCCTGAGCCACGAAGCGCGCCGTCTCGACCGAGGTCAGGAGCTGTTTGCTGGTTGGCATACGGCGACGGTAGGTGGCGTGAGGCGCTCTGTCGTGGGTTGTATTCATCCTCCACTGGTAGTTTTTCACCATGGAACGTGTGACGATCCGGCTCGACGAGCCACCCCGGGTGGCCAGCGTGGGCGTCGGCGTCCACGGGACCGCGGGCCCGCGCGATGTATTCCGCCTGCCGGACCTGTGGCAGCTGCACCTGTACGGCTACTCCGGCGAGCTGTCCGTCGGCGGCACCACGCACCCCATCCGGCCAGGCCATGTCAGCCTGATCCCGCCCGGCGAGGAGGCGCACTTCCACTACCGGGGCAGATCAGAACATCTGTACGCCCATGTGCGGCTGGCCGGCGGCGGCCGGCCGCGCGGCGTACCGGTGATGCAGGACGCCGGGCGTGAGGCACCGCTGCTGTCGGGGCTGCTGCGACAGGCCGTCACGGCCGCGCCGGGCACCCCCGCCAGGGCCGCCGCCGAGGTGTGGACGGTGCTGTGGCACATCGCGGACCTGGCCGAGGCCGACCAGGCCGGCCGGCCGCACACGGTGGTCGCCGCCGCCATGGCCCATATCGAGGCCAACCTCGCCGTCCCCGTGACCGTGCCCGGGATCGCCCGCGCGGCCGGGGTCTCCCACAACCACCTCACCCGGCTCTTCCGCGCCGAGACCGGCGAGACCGTCGTGGCGTACATCCGCCACCGGCGCCTGGAACGCGCCCGCCACCTGCTGCGGGCCTCCACCCTCCCCATCCCCGCCATCGCGGCGGCGGTGGGCATCCCCGATCTCCAGGCCTTCAACAAGGCCTGCCGCCGTGGACTCGGCGACGCCCCTCGCGCCATCCGGGCGTCGGCGGTGTGAACCACCCCCGCCGGGCGCGCCACGGGGCACCCGGCAGGCGTCAGTTCCCGCAGTCGAGCACCCCGGCGGCCCGCTTCGCGGCCAGGACACGGCGGGCGCTCGCCGTCACGCGGGCCCGCAGCGCCGGGTCGTGCCGTACGGCCTCCCGTACGGCGCCCACCATGGCGGGCAGGACCGCGGTGTTCGCGGTGAGCACCAGATCGCCGCCGGCCCGGAGGAACCGCAGGGCCCGCGGCCCGGCCGGCACCGACCGGACCGCGGCCGCGTTGCCCAGGTCGTCCGAGACGATGACGCCCCGGAATCCCAGATCGCCCCGAAGCATCCCGTTCAGCACGGTGGGGGAGAAGACGGCCCGCCGGGCCGGGTCGATCCGGGCGTACGTCGCCGAGGAGACCATGACGAAAGCGGCCCCGGCGGCGATACCGGCGCGGAACGCCCGCAGATCACCGTCGTGACGGCCCAGCGTGGTGTCGGTGACATGCTCGGTCGTGTCGGTGTTGCCGCTCACCCGCCCGAGCCCGGGGAAGTGCTTGAGCGTCGTCAGTACCCGGGAGGAGGTGAATCCCTCCACGAACGCCACGTTGTGACGGGCCACCACATCGACGGTGAACCCGAACTGCCGCCCGTACCGCCCGATCGGGCCGTTCTGCCGGCCGATCCCCGCGGGCACGACATCGGCGACGGGGGCCAGATCCAGGTTGACCCCGGCGCTGCGCAGCTCGGCCGCCCACCGGGCGGCGCCGGCGCGCAACCGGGCCGGCGTCCACCGGCCCTGGTCCAGGGCCTGCGGGACGACCGAGAAACCGGGCCCGCTGAGGGCCTGCACCTGGCCGCCCTCCTGGTCCGCCGAGACCAGCAGGCCGGCGGAGCCCGCCCGGGTGGTCTGCCGCAGCGTCTGCAACCGGTCGGCGAGGCCACGGGTCCGCCGCACCCCGACGCTGCTGCGGCCCATCAGGATCACGGACCCCACGTCGTAGCGGCGCAGTACCGCCATGTTCGCGTCCGTCGTGGTGGGCACGTGTGCCGCGCCCATGAAGAGCTGCCCCACCCGCTGGGAGTCCGACATGGCGGTCAGGACACGGTCGACGCAGGAGGGCGTGGGCGTGCTCACCGGCGCCGAGCCGGCCGCCGTCACCGACGGCCGGGCGGCGGAACCGGACGCGGATCCGGACGCCGAACCCGACGCCGAATCCGACGGAGCGGCCCGCCCGGGGGCGGACGCGGTGCCGCAGCCGGTGAGGGCCAGCGCGGTGCACAGCAGAGCGGCGGACAGGCGCAGACCGGCCGGGGAGCCGGACGGCGGGAGGTGCGTCATCAGGCCCCCGCGATGGACGCCGAGGCACCGGCCGACGACCGGTACGGACGGTGCGGACGGTGGAAGGCGGGTGTCAGGTCGGACCCGGGCATCGTACCCGTCCCGTCGCGGCGCGAGGCGGTCGGCGCGCCGCGGCGGGACGGCCCCGGCAGACACCCGACGGCGATATCCGTCGTGGACTTCGTGGACTTCGTGGACTTCGTAAACTGCATGGGCTTTCGCCAGCTCCTTCGGCGCCGTTCGCGGGTGCGGTCGTCGGGTTCGATGTACGGCTGTCCACGAAGGATCGCGGGAACCGGAACCTGTTACGCCGTCACGACAATCGGCGCCGTCCCACGCGGGTGCGCGGACGGCGTGGCGGCCCGGTCAGCCGGCGCGGCGTCCCGGGCCGCCGGCCGGTGTCGCGGCGTCGGCGGGGAGACCGGACAGGCGGTGCGGGACGGGCACCCGGTAGGTGCCGCTGCCGTGCAGCCGGCGCAGCCCCAGGGCGAGGTGCAGCAGCAGCCGGTCACGGCCGTCCCGCAGGCTCAGCCCCGAGATCTGCTCGGCCCGGGCCAGCCGCTGCGCGAGCGTCGTGCGCCGCACGCACAGCTCGCGTGCCGTGCGCCGCTCGTCCCCGGCACAGTCGAGATACGTCTCCAGGGTCCGCACCAGTACGGCGGCCGAGGGATCCGCCAGCAGTGCCGCCACGCCGTCCGGCAGCAGCGCGTTCTCCCAGGCCTGCGGGGCGAGCTGGGCCAGCAGCGCGTCGGCGCCCAGCTCCGGCCAGCAGGCCCCGCCCGGCCCGTCGGTCCCGCCGGCCGCCGACAGCGCGATCTCGGCCTGCCGTCGGGCCCGCGGCAGCCCGTCGAGGCCCCGGGCCGGGCCGCCGGCCCCGATCCGCCAGCACCCCGCGACCCCGGAACGGTCCGTGAGCCCGGCCAGCAGGGCCGTGACCGCCTCGCTGAGCCGGCCGTTCCCGAAGCCCTGGCGGCGGCCCAGGACCACGGTGGCCCGCCCGGGCCGTACGGCGGCGAGCGCCGTCTCGCCGGGCGCGGTGCGGCACAGCCGGTCCACCGCCTCCGTGAGCGCGGAGCGGGGGTCGGCCGGACTGCCGCCGCCCTCGCCCGGGCGGCACTCCACCAGCACCACGGCCAGCTGCCGGACGTCGTCGAGCAGGCCCCGGTCCAGGGCCTCCTCCCACGCCGCGCGCCGTGCCGCCGGGTCGGTGCCGGTCAGCTGCTCCACCAGCCGCCGGTCCGGCTCCGGGCCCGGAGCGACCGCGACCGGCCCGCCGTGCAGCGACACGCCGTACAGCGCCGGCCCGAGCGCCTCGGCGGTGCGGGCGGCGTCGGCGACCTGGGCCGGCGTGAGGTCGGCGGGCCGGTCCGTGATCCACACGAACCCGAGCAGCACGCCCTGGCAGCGGATGGGGACACAGAGCCGCCGCCACAGCTCCAGCGCCGCGTTCGCCGGAACGTACCCCGGCCCGGTCCACTGTTTGATCTCCTCGTACCGGACGTCCTCCGGCCGCGTCCCGCGATGCGGCCACGACCATCCACCCGCCGGATCCGTGCCCCCGAAGTCCTTGCTCACGCTGACCGGGCGCAGTTCGTGGTCGTCCACCACGACCGCCCGCCCGAGCCGGGTGGCCAGGGCATCCACCAGTGTCTGAATCCGCTCGACGCTCACGCTCGCGCTCAGGCTCATGCCTTACTGTCGGCAGGCATTGTTACGCCGGCGGCCGGGGGATGTTACGGCCTGCGATCGGCGCCCCGGGTAAGGTCCTGTCGCGCTACGGTCCGGCGCGGCCGACGATGGTGCCGGTCCGGTCGACGCAGATCACGTCGACGGCGACCGGGGCCTCGCGCAGCACGCCCCGGGCGGTGTCGCGGGCGGCCGCCGCGACCAGGTCGCCCAGCGGGACGCCCCGGGCGGCGCACAACTGGACGGCCTCCAGGCCGGTGTTGGCGGTGGCCACGGCGGCGGCCAGCCGCTCGTCGGCGCCACCGGCCGTGGCGAGGCCGGCCAGGAAGCCCTGGTCCACCTGGGAACGAGAGGAGTGCAGGTCGAGATGGCCCGCGGCGAGCTTGGAGAGTTTCGCGAAGCCACCGGCGACGGTGAGCCGGGGCACCGGATGGCGTCGCAGGTACTTCAGTACCGCGCCGGCGAAGTCGCCCATGTCCAGCAGCGCGTCCTCGGGCAGGCCGTGCACGGCGACGGCGACCTTCTCCGAGGTCGAGCCCGTGCACCCCGCCACATGGGTGCGTCCGGCGGCGCGGGCCACGTCCACGCCGCGCCGGATGCTGTCGATCCACGCCGAGCAGGAGTAGGGCACCACGATGCCGGTGGTTCCCAGGACCGACAGCCCGCCCAGGATGCCCAGGCGCGGATTCCACGTACTGCGGGCGATCTCCTCGCCGTCGTCGACGCCGATCTCGATCTCGACATCCGCCGCGACGCCACCGCCGTCGGTGCCGCCGCCGTGCCGGGCGGCGACCTCGGCGACGTGGTCGCGCATCATCTGCCGCGGCACCGGATTGATCGCCGGCTCGCCGACCGGCAGCGGCAGCCCGGCCTTGGTCACCGTCCCGACCCCGGGCCCCGCCCGGAAGACCACGCCCGAACCGGGGGGCAGCGCCCGTACGGTGACCCGCACCAGCGCGCCGTGGGTGACGTCCGGGTCGTCGCCCGCGTCCTTGACGATCCCGGCCATGGCCCAGCCGTCCCCGCGGTCCTCCACGGCGAGCGCGAAGGCGGGCCGCTGCCCCTTGGGCAGGGTGATGGTCACCGGATCGGGGAACTCCCCGCCCAGCAGGGCGGTGTACGCGGCCGTGGTGGCCGCCGTGGCGCACGCGCCGGTGGTCCAGCCGTGCCGCAGCCCGGTCCGCGCCAGCTGCGCGGCGCGCCCGCCGCCCGCATTCGGCTCAGCCACGGTGGGCCCCGGTGACGCGGGTGCCGGCGCCGGTGCCGACGCGGCACGTGCTCGTCCTCGGCGGCACCGCCGAGGCGCGGCAGCTGGCGGCCACGCTGGCCGGCGACCCCGCGCTGCGGGTGACCAGTTCGCTCGCCGGCCGGGTGGAGCGGCCCCGACTGCCCGCCGGGGAGGTGCGGACCGGCGGATTCGGAGGAGCCGAGGGCCTCAGCCGCTGGCTGCGTGAGCAGCGGGTTGACGCGGTCATCGACGCCACCCATCCTTTCGCCGGCACCATGAGTTTCCACGCGGCCGCGGCGGCCGCCGCTGTCCATGTTCCCCTGCTCGCTCTGCGGCGACCGGGCTGGGTGGCAGGTGAGGGCGACCACTGGCACCCGGCGGGCTCACTGGACGAGGCCGCCGCGATCCTTCCCGGCCTGGGCCGGAACGTCTTCCTCACCACCGGACGGTTGGGGCTCGCGGCCTTCGCCGGCCTCGCCGGCCTGTGGTTCCTGGTCCGCACGGTCGATCCCCCGCGGCCTCCGCTGCCGCCCCGGGCCGAGTTCCTGCTCGACCGCGGCCCCTTCACCCTCGCCGGCGAGGCGGAACTGCTGCGCCGGCACCGGATCGATGTCCTCGTCACCAAGGACAGCGGCGGCCGGGCCACCTCGGCCAAGCTCACCGCCGCCCGCGACGCCGGACTGCCGGTCGTCGTCGTACGCCGCCCGCCCACGCCGCCGGGCGTCCCGGTGGCCGGGACCCCGGCGGACGCGGTGGCCTGGCTGCGTGCGGCGCGGGGGCGCTAGCTGTTCTGTCCCGGGAGGTTGTGGACGGTGAGCAGGATCTCGGTTGGGGGATCTTGAAATGGGTGAGGGCCTTCCGGTTCGGTGTGGATTGCGACGTCTACACCAACAGAAAGGCCCTCGTGTCCCACCGTAATGCACCCCTGACCGAGACCGGACGCCTGCGCCTGGCCCGCTGCGTGGTCGAGGACGGCTGGCCCCTGCGCCGGGCCGCCGAACGCTTCCAGGTCTCGCCCACCACCGCGCAGCGCTGGGCCGACCGCTACCGGCGACTCGGCGAGGCCGGGATGCGGGATCTGTCCTCCCGCCCGCACACGAGCCCGCGCCGCACCCCGACCCGCATCGAACGCCGGATCATCAAGGTCCGCATCCTGCGCCGCTGGGGCCCGGCCCGCATCGCACACCTGCTGCACCTGGTGCCCTCGACCGTGCACCGCGTCCTGACCCGCTACGGCCTGGCCCGCCTCACCCACCTGGACCGGGCCACCGGCCGTGTCATACGCCGCTACGAACGCGAGCGGCCCGGCGAACTCGTGCACGTCGACATCAAGAAGCTCGGCAACATCCCCGACGGCGGCGGACACAAGGTCCTGGGCCGCCAGGCCGGCCGCAAGAACCGCAAGAACGCCGGCTACAGCTACCTCCACACCGCCGTCGACGACCACTCCCGCCTCGCCTACAGCGAGATCCTCTCGGACGAGAAGAAGGAGACCGCCACCGGCTTCTGGACCCGCGCCCACGCGTTCTTCGCCCAGGCCGGGATCACCGTCGAGCGGGTCCTGACCGACAACGGCTCCTGCTACCGCTCACGCGACTGGCGCGACCTGCTGGCAGCAGCCCAGATCACCCACAAACGCACCCGGCCCTACCGGCCACAGACCAACGGCAAGGTCGAACGCTTCAACCGCACCCTGCTCGACGAATGGGCCTACGCCCGCCCCTACCGCTCGGAGACCGAACGCCGCGAGGCGTTCCCCGGGTGGCTGCACACCTACAATCACCACCGCGGACACACCGCGCTGAAAGGCCAACCACCCGCCAGCCGCGTCCCCAACCTCTCAGGGCAATACAGCTAGCGCGGTGGCCGGGGTCGTTCACCGGGTCGCGCGGCCTTCGGCCGCGCGTGTCCTCCATCGCCGGACGGGCTCAGAACGAGCGCTACTCCTCCTCGCTGGCGATCGCGTTCACGGCGGCTGCCGCCATGGCGCTGCCGCCGCGGCGGCCCCGCACCGCCAGGTACTCCAGGCCGGAGGGATTCGCGGCCAGGGCGTCCTTCGACTCGGCCGCGCCGACGAAGCCGACCGGTACGCCGATGACCGCCGCCGGACGCGGCGCCCCGGCCTCGATCATCTCCAGCAGCCGGAAGAGCGAGGTGGGGGCGTTGCCGACGGCGACCACGGCGCCGTCGAGGTGGTTCCGCCACAGCTCCATCGCGGCGGCGCTGCGGGTCGTGCCGAGCTTCGCGGCGAGGTCGGGGACGGCGGGGTCGGTCAGGGTGCACAGCACCTCGTTGTCCGCGGGGAGCCGCTTGCGGGTCACGCCGCTGGCCACCATGGACACGTCGCAGAGGATCGGCGCCCCCGCGCGCAGCGCGGCCCGCGCGTCCGCCACCACGGACGGGCTGTAGGCCAGATCCCGTACGAGGTCGGTCATCCCGCAGGCGTGGATCATGCGGACCGCGACCTGCGCCACGTCCTGCGGCAGGCCGTCGAGCCGCGACTCGGCGCGGATGATGGCGAAGGAGCGGCGGTAGATCTCCGCCCCGTCCTTCTCGTACTCGTACTCGGTCACGTTGTCCCTCTGGTCCCGCGTCTGGTTCCGGCCCTGCTTCTGGTCCTGGTCAGCGGCGAGGATACCCACCGCCCGGCGTCGTCGCGGAGGCGTACTCCGGGCTCGCGCTCGCGCGGGTGTCCGTAGTGCGAGATCGCCGTCTCACCGTCATCGGCGATGTGTATAGTCCCCGGCATGGGATCCGGCGTCGAGCTTGTCACGCGCGCGCACATCGACCTGCTCAGGGTCGCGACCGCGCTGTGTAGCTGACCCTTCGCGTCCTTTTCTCCCGCGCTTCCTCCTGGCCCTCGGGCACCCCCTCGGTTCAACGTTGATCCTCTGATTCAACGTTGAACCAGAGCCGTTCCCCATCGCCGCACCCCGATTGCGAGCACCCCCATGACCGCCGTGCATCTGCACTGGTTCCTGCCGACCACCGGTGACGACCGCTCCGTGGTCGGTGTCACCGCCCGCGACTCCCTCCAGTCGCGCGGCACCACCCGGCCGCCGACCCTGGAGTACCTCGGTCAGGTCGCCCGGGCCGCCGAATCGGCCGGGTTCGAGGCCGTGTTGACCCCGACCGGCAGCGACTGCGAGGACTCCTGGCTGACCACGGCGGCCCTGATCCCGCAGACCACCCGGCTGAGGTTCCTGGTGGCCTTCCGCCCCGGGGTGATCGCACCGCCGTTGGCCGCGCAGATGGCGGCCACCTACCAACGGCTCTCCGGCGGGAGGCTGTTGCTCAACATCGTCACCGGCAGCGACGCCGACGAGCAGCGCGCCTACGGCGACTGGCTGGACCACGACGGGCGTTACGCCCGCACCGACGAGTTCCTGACCCTGCTGCGCCGGGCGTGGAGCGGCGAGGCCTACGACTTCGAGGGCGCCCACTACCGGATCGGCAACGGCCGCCTGCGCAGGCCCCCGGCCGCCGCGCCGCCGGTGTTCTTCGGAGGCTCCTCGCCCGCCGCCCTGCCGGTCGCCGCACGGCACGCCGACACATATCTGACCTGGGGCGAACCGCCGGCCGCGGTGGCCGCCAAGATCGCCCGGGTACGGGAACTCGCCGCCGCGCAGGGCCGGGAGCTCTCCTACGGCATCCGGCTGCACGTCATCAGCCGGGACACCGCCGACGAGGCCTGGGCCGAGGCCGACCGGATCCTGGCCACCCTCGACCCGGCCGCCATCGCCGCCGCCCACCGGCGGTTCCGTGCCTCGGAGTCGGCCGGGCAGCGGGCCATGGCCGCGCTCAGCGACGGCCGGACCGACCGGCTGGAGATCCACCCCAACCTCTGGGCCGGCTTCGGCCTCGTACGGCCCGGTGCGGGCACCGCGCTGGTCGGCAGCCACGAGCAGGTCGCCGAACGCATCGAGGAGTACGCCGACCTGGGCATCGAGCACTTCGTCCTCTCCGGGCAGCCGCACCTGGAAGAGGCCATCCGCTTCGGCGAGGGCGTACGGCCCGTGCTGGCCGCACGCGGTCTGCTCGCCGACTCGCCTGCCCCCGCCAATGTCTGACGGACCATCACTTCTTCATTCTCGTCAAGGAACAGGACACACCCTCATGAGCACGCTCGACAGACGCTCCGCCCTCCGTCTCTTCGGCGCCGCCGGACTCGGCCTCGCCGCGACCGCATGCGCGGGCCCCGGCTCCGGTTCCGGCTCGGCCGACGGCTCCGCGTCGCCCTCGGGACCGGCCACCGCCGGCGCCGTCAAGGGCACCGTCTCGTTCGCCCACTGGCGGGCGGAGGACAAGGCGGTCATCGCCGGGCTGACAGCCGCCTTCACCAAGCGGCACCCGGGCGCGAAGGTCGAGCAGGACATCTCCCCGTCGGCCGACTACCAGACCACCGCCCTGCGCCGTATCCGGGGCTCCAGAACCGGCGACCTGTTCACCGCCTTCCGCGGCGCCCAGTTCGAGCAGCTCGTCAAGGCCGGTGTCTACGCGCCGCTGACCGGCACCGGCGTCGTCAAGCAGTACCAGAGCGGCCTGATAGGCCCCGGCGCGCTCAAGGGCGTCCAGTACGGGCTGCCGTACCAGCTGGTCTTCAACATGCCGCTGGCCAACACCGACGCCCTGGACAAGGCCGGCCACACCGGCGCGCCCAAGGACTGGGACGGCTTCCTCCAGCTGCTGGACGACCTGAAGTCCAAGGGCTTCACGCCCATCGCCTGGCCCGGCGGGGACGCGGCCAACGCCGGCCAGCTCCTCAACACCATGGTCATGAACAACGCCCCCACCGACGACGCCTTCACGAAGATCGAGTCCGGCGACTACAAGACCACCGACGACTGGTTCCTGACCACCCTCAAGCAGTACGCCGAACTCACCCCCTACTTCCAGGCCCGCGCCACCGGCTCCACCACCGACGCCGTCACCCAGCTCTTCGCCAAGGGCAAGGCCGGCCTGCTGGCCACCGGCTCCTTCCAGATGGCCGGAGTCCGCGCGCTCGGCGCGAAGTTCCCCTTCGACCTGCTCGCGCCGATCACCACCACCGCCGCCAAGGCGAAGTACGAGGGCGTCTTCAACACCACCTTCGTCCTCGGCGTGAACAGAGCCTCCACCGTCCAGCCCGCCGCCTACGCCTTCCTCGACTTCCTCAGCGACCCGGCCAACGCCGGTACGTACGCCAACGGCACCGGCCAGCACGTCACCGTCGAGGGTGTGGAGTACACCAACACCGACCTCAAGGCCCTCGCCCCCTGGCTCAAGCGCAAGACCCTGCTCGCGCCCCGGTTCCAGTTCCTGAACCTCGACATCCGCACGGCGGTCGAGAACGCCGCCGTCGCCGTCGTCGGCGGCACCGAGCCGGCGAAGGCGGCCGAGGAGGCCCAGCGTGTCATCGACCAGAAGCGTGCCTGACGTCCGCCGGCCGCCGTACCGGAAGCGTGACCGTCAGCACGACCACAACCCCGCCGGCCGCACCACGCCGGCGGGTTCCGCCGCCGGCACCCGCCACCGCCCCCGGCGGCGGCGGGTGCGGGTGCCGGCGGCCCTGTGGTTCTTCCCGGTGCCCGCGCTGGCGCTCTACCTGTTCTTCTTCGCCTACCCCACCGTGCAGGCGGTGCAGTACGCGCTCACCGACTGGGACGGCTACAGCGCGGGCTACCACAGCGTCGGCCTGGACAACTTCGCCACCCTGGCCACCGGCGACGACGTCTTCCGCAACGCGGCCACGAACAACCTCAAGCTCACCGTGACCGTCGTCCTCGCCCAGACCGCGCTGGCCCTCGGGCTCGCGCTCCACCTGGCCCGCAGCACCCGCGCCGGGGCACTGCTGCGGACCCTGTTCTTCCTCCCCACCGTCCTGTCCTCGGTCTCGGTCGCCTTCGTCTGGCGGTTCGTCTACGACCCCGACGGCGGGCTGCTCAACTCCGCCCTGCGCGCGATCGGCCTGGACGGATGGCAGTCCGTCTACCTCGGCGATCCCGGCAAGGCCGTCTTCTGGCTGGCACTCACCCAGGTGTGGTTCCACGCCGGCCAGATGACGGTTGTCTTCATCGCCGGACTCCAGGCCATCCCGCGCGAGCTCTACGAAGCCGCGGAACTGGACGGCGCCGGGCGCCTGGCCCGCTTCCGGTACGTCACCTGGCCACTGGTCGCGCCGGCCACCGCGATCGTGGTCGCGTACACCACCGTCCAGTCCTTCAAGGCCTTCGACCTGGTGCTCGGCCTGGGCGGCAATCCACCGGGACCGGCCCTGGACCTGCTGTCCACCCGCGTCTACACGACCTTCTCCAACAACCAGTTCGGCTACGCCGCCGCCCAGTCCCTGGTCTTCATGGCGCTGATCGCGCTGCTCACCTGGGTCCAGCGACGTGCCCTGCGGAGGAACTGAACGTGCCGCACAAGCTCCTACGACCCGCGGTCCTCGCGCTGGGCGCGGCAGCCGTCCTGGCGCCGCTCCTGGTGGTGTTCTTCGGGACCTTCAAGACCCTGCCCGAGCTGTTCTCCTCACCGCTGGCCCCGCCCGCGCACCCCACCCTCGACAACTACCGCCAGGCTGTCGAGGAGGGCGGCCTCGGCACCGCCTTCCGCAACAGCCTGCTCGTCACGGCCGCCGCCGTCACCCTGACCCTGGTCACCGCGAGCCTGGCCGCGTTCTTCTGCGCCCGCGTCCCGGGACGCATCAGCTGGGCGGTCTTCGGCCTGCTCGTCGCCGGCCTCGCGGTGCCCCCGCAGGCGGCGATCGTCCCGCAGTACGTGCTCTTCGACCGGCTCGGCCTCACCGACAGCCTGCTCGGCCTGGTCGTCGTCGACACCACGATGACGCTGCCCACAGCCGTCTTCATCCTCGGCGGCTTCCTGCGCGGCATCCCCGAGGAGCTGTACGAGGCCGCCGAACTGGACGGCGCCGGGCCGCTGCGCGCCTTCCGCTCCATCGCCATGCCGCTCACCCGGCCCGCGCTGGCCACCACCGGGATCTTCCTGTGCGTGATGGACTGGAACGACCTGTTCTACCCGCTCTTCTTCGTCCGCTCCCCGGAACACCGCACCCTGCCGCTCGCCCTCCTCAACTTCCAGGGCGAGTTCCTCACCCGCTACCCGCTGCTCTTCGCGGGCGTCGTCATCGCCTCCGCCCCCGTGCTGGTCGTCTACCTCTTCCTCCAGCGCTACTTCGTCTCCGGCCTCACGGCGGGCGCGGTGCGCGGCTAGCGCCGTGGCGCGCCTGTACTCAATCGCCCGGCTGGGGGGAGGACCGGCGCCCGGGGGTAGCCGGGGGCACTCGAACCGAGCCCGTCCGGCGGCCGTTACGCGCTGTCGCGGACGATCAGGCGGTGTCCGGCCCTGAGCACCGCGGGCGGGGCCGCGCGGACGGGGGCGGCGGGCGCGTCGATGCGGTCGAGCAGCGCCGTGATGGCCAGCCGGGCCAGTTCCGCCTTGTCGGGGGCGACCGTGGTGAGCGGTGGGGCCGCGTACCTGGCCTCCTCCACGTCGTCGAAGCCGACCACCGCCAGCTCGCCCGGCACCGTGACACCGCGCTGCCGCAGGGTGTGCAGGGCGCCCTCGGCGAGCGCGTCGGCGAAGCAGAACACCCCGTCCGGCGGCTCAACCAGCCCCAGCAGCGCGCTCATCGCGGCCGCCCCCTGGGCCCGGTGATACCCCGTCACCGCCGGGGCCAGCGCGGGGTCGTACGGCAGCCCGGCCGCGCGCAGCGCCTCCCGGTAACCGGCCAGCCGGGTGCTGGAGGTGGCCGCGTGCGGCACCTCCTGGCGGCCGATCACCGCGATCCGCCGCCGCCCGGCGGCCAGCAGATGCGCGGTGGCGGTACGGGCGGCCGCGGTGTTGTCGATCATCACATGCGGGCACGGCAACCGGTGCACCCGCTCGCCCAGCAGCACCAGCGGCACCCGTCCCGTCCTGCGGGCCACCGCCGCGTCGTCCAGGGCGAGCGGACTGAGGATCACCCCGTCGACCAGCGGGTCCGTGCGCCCGAGGGCGATCTCCAGCTCCGCTTCCGGCCGGCCCCCGGTGCACTCCACCAGCAGCGTGCAGCCCAGGGCCGCCGCCTGCCGCATCATATGCTCGGCCAGTTCGGCGAAGTACGGCATCGTCAGCTCCGGCACGGCCAGTGACAGCACCCCGCTGCGCCCGGTCCGCAGCCGCCGGGCCGCCGCGTTCGGCCGGTATCCCAGCTCCTCCACGGCCTTGAGCACCCGGTCGCGGGTCCCGGTGGAGAACCGCCCGGTGCCGCGCACCACGTTGGAGACCGTACGCATCGACACGCCGGCCCGCTCCGCCACGTCCCTCAGTCCGACAGCGCCGCTCACGGGCCAACCTTACGGCGCCCGGCCCGGTGGGGCGGTCGCCGGCCGCTTCGCTGGGCAGGATGGGGAGACGGCACCCGTACCGCACCCGTACCGCACGACCCTCGATTTACCACTCACGAGCGACGGAGCACCGCGATGGAGTATGTGAAGCTCGGTTCGACCGGCATGGACGTTTCCCGCGTCTGCCTGGGCTGTATGAGTTTCGGCGACCCGGCCCGGGGGTCGCACGAATGGACGCTGGACGCGGAGGCCTCGCGTCCGTTGATCCGCCGGGCGCTGGAGGCGGGGGTGAACTTCTTCGACACCGCCAATGTGTACTCCGACGGCACCAGCGAGGAGATCACCGGCCGCGCGCTGGCGGACTTCGCGCGGCGCGACGAGATCGTCCTGGCGACCAAGGTGCACGGCGCGATGCACTCCGGGCCGAACGCGCGCGGGCTGTCGCGCAAGACGATCCTCACCGAGATCGACAACAGTCTGCGGCGGCTGGGCACCGACTACGTCGACCTCTACCAGATCCACCGCTGGGATCCGGACACGCCCGTCGAGGAGACCATGGAGGCACTGCACGATGTGGTGAAGGCCGGCAAGGCCCGCTACATCGGGGCGAGTTCGATGTACGCCTGGCAGTTCTCCAAGGCCCAGTACACCGCGCGGCGGCACGGCTGGACGAGGTTCACGGCCATGCAGAACCACTACAACCTCCTCTACCGCGAGGAGGAACGCGAGATGCTCCCGCTCTGCGCCGACCAGGGCGTCGGCGTCATCCCCTGGAGCCCGCTGGCCCGTGGCCGCCTCACCCGTGACCCGGGCACCGACACCGCCCGCAGCCGCACCGACGAGTTCGGCCGGAACCTCTACGGCGACGGCGACGGCGACCGCGACATCATCGACACCGTCGCCCGTATCGCCGGCGAACGGGGCGTGTCCCGTGCCCAGGTCGCCCTGGCCTGGCTGCTGCACCAGCCGGGTGTGACCGCGCCCATCGTGGGCGCCACCAAGGACAGCCACCTCGACGACGCGCTGGCCGCCGTCACCCTCGGGCTGAGCGAGAAGGAACTCGAAGAGCTCGCCCGGCCCTACACTCCGCGCGCCGTCAGCGGACACTGAGCGGCGGGCCACCCACGGGCGGAGCGGGGCCGCCCGGGAGGGGGAGGGGCCGGAAGAGGGGGGTCACGGCTCCTGCACGCAGTACAGTGCGGCCCGGACCCGGTCCGGGGACCCGGCGCCCTCCTCGCCCTGCCAGCCCCGCACCCCGATCCGGACGCTCTCGCCGGGCAGCAGTGTGATCAGCCCCCGGTCGGCGCGGGCGTCCGGGGCGAGCCGGTCGGCCTGGAGCAGCAGGTCCCGTATCAGGGTGTGCGCCGTCACCACCACGCCGATCTCGTCCGCCCCGGCCCCCGGCACCTCCACGGTGATGTCGAGGCGCGGCTGCGGGTACGCGAACTCCCGGTCCGGCACCGGGAAATGGAAGGCCCGCAGCTCGTGCGGCTCATGCGGTTCCCCGCTGCCCGGGGCGGCAGAGGCGGCAGAGGCGGCCGAGGCGGCCGGAGCGGCAGAGGCGGCAGAGGCGACCAGGAACTCCTTGGCCGAGCCGGCCGGCGGCACCAGGTCCTGCGGGACGTCGATCCGGGCCACCGCGCGCGGCCCGGCGGTGACGCCGATCGCCGCCTCGGCCAGCACCGTGCCGTCGTTGCCGGTCCGGCGCAGGACGAGCGTGGTGGTCCAGGGCCTGGCGCCCTGGTTGACCACGGCGGCCACCAGGGCGACCGGCCGGACCCCCAGGGCCGTGCCGTCCTGCGGCTGGAGGGTGAGCAGCCGGTCCGCGTAGACCCGCTTCAGCTCGTGGTACAGCGGCTTGAGCCGGCCGTCCCCGTCGATCGCCGACCAGGAGGTGACCGGCCAGCAGTCGTTGAGCTGCCAGACCACGGTCCCGGCACACACCGGCCAGTGCGAGCGCCAGTGCTCGATACCGGCGGCCACCGCGCGGGCCTGGTTGACCTGGGTCAGATAGTGCCAGCGGTCGAAGTCGCCCTCCGGCGGGGCGAAGTGCGGGGCGAGACCCCGCTCCAGCTTGCCGTTGCCGTCCTCGGCCTTCTGGTGGTGCAGCATCCCCGGGGAGTCCGGCGCGAGCTGCTCCGCGCCGACGGCGCGCAGCGCGGTGGCGTACGCGGGCGGGGCCTGCCAGCCGAACTCCGCGACGAAGCGCGGCACGTTCTCCCGGTAGGCCGCGTAGTCCTTCCCGTTCCACACGTCCCACGAGTGATGGGTGCCGTGCGCCGGGTCGTTGGGGTGGTGGTCCCAGGAGCCGGACCAGGGGCTGCCCGCCGTGTAGGGCCGGGTCGGGTCCAGTTCGGCGACGATCCGGGGGAGCAGCCCGAGGTAGTAGCCCTCGCCCCAGGAGTTCCCGGCCAGTCCGGGTTCCCAGCCCCAGTCGCGGAAGGCCCACAGGTTCTCGTTGTTGCCGTTCCACAGCACCAGGCTGGGGTGCGGCATCAGGCGTACGACGTTCTCCCGGGCCTCGGCGTCGACCTCGCCGCGCAGCGGCTGCTCCTCGGGATAGGCGGCGCAGGCGAACAGGAAGTCCTGCCAGACCATCAGGCCCAGCTCGTCGCAGGCGTCGTAGAAGGCGTCCGACTCGTAGATGCCGCCGCCCCACACCCGCACCAGGTCGATACCCGCCCCGGCGGCCTGGGTGAGGCGGGCCCGGTAGCGCTCGGGCGTCACCCGGGTGATCAGGGCGTCGTCGGGGATCCAGTTGACGCCCCGGGCGAAGACCCGTACGCCGTTGACGACCAGGGTGAAGCCGGTGCCGTGCTCGTCGGGGGAGCGGTCCAGGCCGACGGTGCGGAAGCCGATTCGGCGGTGCCAGCCGTCGAGGGCGCGGTCACCGTCGTACAGCGTCAGCTCGACGTCGTACAGCGGCTGCCGGCCGTAGCCGCGCGGCCACCACAGCTCGGGCGCGTCGACCTCCAGGACGACGACGGCCTCGTCCCCGTCGAACTCCGCCTCGGCGTAGGCCCCACCGCGCGTTCCGCCGTGCGTCCCGCCGGCCGAGGCGCGGGCGGTGAGGGTCCGTCCCGCTCCGGCGGCGGTGCGCTCGACGTCGAGCCGCAGCTCTACGCGTCCGGTGCCGCCGTCCACCGTCACCAGCGGCCGGATCCGGCCGATGCGGGCGGTCGACCAGTGCTCCAGCCGGACCGGCTTCCAGATCCCGGCGGTGACCAGCGTCGGCCCCCAGTCCCAGCCGAAGCCGCAGGCCATCTTGCGGATGTAGTGGGCGGGTTCGGGATAGGCGTTGGGCCGCTCGCCGACCAGGTCGCGTACGGCGGCGGCCTCGGCGTAGGCGGAGGCGAACTCGACCCGCAGCTGTCCGGACAGCCCGGTGACGTCGAAGCGGTAGCCGCGGTGCATGTTGCGGGTGCTGCCCAGCAGACGTCCCGCCAGGGTGATCCCGGCCGCCGTGTCGAGCCCGTCGAAGACCAGGTCGGTGTGCTCGTGGCCGCCCTCGTACGGGGCGAGGGCGGTGTCGTACGTCCAGTCCCGGCGTCCGATCCAGGCCACGTCGGTCTCGTTGGTGCCGAGGAAGGGGTCGGGGATGAGTCCGGCGGCCAGCAGGTCGGTGTGGACGCAGCCCGGGACCCGGGCGGGCAGCGGAGCCCCGTCGTGCCGCAGGTTCCAGCCCTCGGTGAGCGGGGTGACGTCCTTCATGTGCGGCTCCCATCATGCGGCCCGGCCCTGACGAACGGCGACTCCCAACCTAGTGCGGCGACCCGGTTGGTTCACCGGGTCCGTCCGGTGGGCGTTCCGTCCTGACGTGCGGCTGGGCCGCCGACCGGGCGAGCGGGCAGGTGTCCCCGCCCAGAGGATCGGCGCCCTCAACGGCTCCGTCGTCCTCATCGCCCAGGTCATCTCCCGAATCGCCGGGAGCGGGGCCCAGGACCGAACGCCCGCCGGCCGGCCGGCTCTGAGATCATGGACCCGACGCGAACGTCAGTTCACGACACCGGGCCGGCAAGAAGGATGTGTGACCGCGCGTGGCGAATCTGCGGCTGCCCCAGGGCACCTCGGTGCTGTTCCAGGGCGACTCGATCACCGACGGCGGGCGCGGGCGGGACGGCGACCCCAACCACGTCCTCGGGCACAGCTACGCGTTCCTGGTCGCCGGGGCCGCCGGCGGCCGCAGCCCCGGACAGCGCTGGACGTTCAGCAACCGCGGCGTCAGCGGCGACCGGGTCACCGACCTCGCCGCCCGCTGGCAGACCGACACCCTGGACCTCGCCCCCGGCGTGGTGTCGGTCCTGGTCGGGATCAACGACGCGGCGGCCGACGTCCTGGGCGCCTGCGAGGACCCCGACGCCGAGCGCTACCGCGAGGTCTACGACGGACTCCTGCGGCGCACCCGCGAGGCGCTGCCCGGCGTACGCCTCGTCCTCGGCGAACCCTTCTCCCTGCCGGTGGGCCCGGACCCGCACTACACGGCCGAACTGGCGGCGGCCGTCGCGGTACGCCAGAACGTCGTGGCCGCCCTGGCCGCCGACCACGACGCCGTGTACGTGCGCTACCAGCGGGTCTTCGACGCGGCCGTGGACCGGGCCCCCGCGTCGTACTGGATCTGGGACGGCATCCACCCCACCTACGCGGGACACCAGCTGATGGCCGACGCCTGGGTGCGCGCCGTCTCCGACACGGAGGAGTGACCGGTGTGAAGCGGGCGGTGGTGTGGTGCCGGCCCGCCCGATCGCCGTCCTGGCAGGATGGCGGCATGGAACGTGTGCTTGGAATCGGTGGACACTTCATGCGCGCCGCCGACCCGGCGGCCCTGGGCGCGTGGTACCGCGACTGCCTGGGCCTGGACGCGGACGAGAACGGCCTGTGGCGTCAGGGAGCCGGGCCGACGGTGTTCGCGACGTTCGAGTCCGAGACCGACTACTTCGGGTCCCGCGCCCAGCAGACCATGCTCAACTTCCGGGTCCGCGACCTGGAGGCGATGCTCGCGCAACTGCGCGCCAAGGGAGCCGACGTGGCCGAAGAGACACAGGACATGGCGGGTGTCGGTCGATTCGGCTGGGTCACCGATCCCGAGGGCAATCGCGTCGAGCTGTGGCAGCCCGCCTGAACGCGACGTCGACGCGGTCGCTTCAGGCGGTGCGGTGTCATCCGGGTGACGCCGGCGACGGAAGGCACGCGCCGAGTCACCGGCTTCCTGGGGCCCCGCACTCCTGAGCAGGGCGCAGCCACAGCGATCCGGCTCGCACGCTGCCCGACTACGGCCCGACCGGTTCGTTCTTCGAGGACGACGGCGTCATCCCCTGGTGACCCCGAACCCGGCGCGGTGACGTCCCGTGCCGCCGGATCCCGGAGTGCGGCAGCTCGGTCAGGAGTACGGTGGCGTCAACTCCCCGTCGCGCGGGGGGAGACGGTAGAAAGTGCCGGCGGTGCCGTCCAGCACCGCCTGGATCTCGTGGCCGGACAGTCCGTCCAGCAGCGCGCCGACCGCGGCCGCCCACCGGTCCCAGCCGCCGGCCAGTACGCACACCGGCCAGTCGGAGCCGAACATCAGCCGTCCGGGGCCGAAGGCGGAGAGCAGTACGTCCCACACCGGCCGGAGGTCCGCGGTCGTCCACCGAGTGTGGTCGGCCTCGGTCACCAGCCCGGAGACCTTGCACACCACCTGCGGATGCGCGGCCAGCAGCCGCAACCACTTCTCCCATTCAGCCAGTTCGGCCCTACCGCCCTGCGCGATGGGCGGCTTGCCCGCGTGATCGAGGACCAGGCGCAGCCCGGGGAGGCGTTCGGCCAGCCGGATCGCGGACGGCAGCTGGTGCGCCCGGACCAGCACGTCGTAGCCGAGCCCGCGCTCGGCCAGGGCCGCCAGACCCCGTTCGGCATCGGGCCGTTGGAGCCACCAGGGGTCGGTCTCGGACTGGACGAGGTGGCGCACCGCCCGCAGATATCCGCCCCCGGGGCCCTCGCGCAGCAGGTCCAGCCTGTCGCCGATCGCGGGGGAGGTCAGGTCGGCCCAGCCGACGACCGCGCCGATCAGCGGATCGTCCCCGGCCAGGGCCAGCAGCTCCCGGGTCTCGGCGACGGACGGTACGCACTGCACGACCACCGTGGTCGTCAGCGGCCGCCCGGCGATCGTGCGGCCGGCCGCCGCGCGCAGGTCGTCCGCGCCGAAGGAACGCCGGATCGGCGCGTGGGCGGGCTCGTCCAGCCAGGGCTGCGGGCGGACGGCCAGGTCCCACAGGTGGTGGTGCGCGTCGACCAGCCGGGGCTGCGGGGTGTTGGGGCGGGTGTGAGGGCGGTCGTCCGGGCGGGCGTCGGGGTGGGCGTCGGGGTGGGAGTCCGGGCGGTCGTCCCGGCGGGCGTCGGGGTGGATGTCAGGCACAGGCGGTCCGGACGGGTCCGTCGGGGAAGGCGTACTCCTTGAGCGACTCCGGTCTGACCCGGGCGCACAGCCCAACGCCTCCGGAGTGCGGGCGGACCGGCACCCCGAACCTGGCGGTGAGCAGCCGCAACGCGGGGTTCATCGCATCGGAGCCGTCCAGATGGTCGGACGTGGGGAAGCGTACGTCCGGGACATCCAGGGCGGCGACGCGATAGGAATCGGGCAGAGCGGCAGACGTCATGGCAACACTCCCGTGAAGCGCAGGCCGGGTCGCGGCCCTGCGCCGACCGCACGCGGTGGTCCCGGCGGAGCTCCGCGATCACAAGGTTCCTGGTCACCTTAGGACGTGAAACATCCTATCCAGGGAGAGATTGGATCTCTGCATCGATGCGACGACGCACGTTCCGTCGCCGCCGGAGGGCCGTCAGGATCAGGTTCTTCGGCGCCGATCGGGGAAATGCGGTGAGCTGGTCGGACTTGCGGTCCGGTCTCGGCCTCCATCACACATGGGATGTATTCAGCGAACGCCTGGCGGCCGGGGTGTCAGTGGGTGTCAGGCGAGAGCGTGCGCGGCACGCGCCGGTCCCGCTGCTCGGCGGCAACCCCGGCTCGCGGCCGCCGAAGCCGACACCCTAGGGGAGGGCCGCTCCGGTGCAGCCCGCCGAACAGCGGATCCTGGGCATCCTGGAGTCCGTCCACCGACCTGACCCAGGCCGTTCAGCCGCGGAGCAGCTCCGCCGCCGCCAGGCTGAGACTGCCCTCGTGCCAGGACAGGCCGCGCAGATCACGGACGACGACCGCGGCGGCGGTGTCGAGGCCGCGCCGGCCGACACCGATGACCGTCGCCCCGGCGGCCGCTCCGGCGGCGGCTCCGGCCACGCTGTCTTCGAAGACCACCGTCAGGGCCGGGTCCAGGCCCAGTCGCCGCGCCGCCGCGCGGTAGCCGTCGGGGGAGGGCTTGCCGTGCGTCACGTCGTCCGCGGTGATCAGGACCGGCGGGGTGGGCAGCGCGGCCGCCGCCAGCCGGGCGCGGGCCAGGGCCGTCACGCCGGAGGTCACCACAGCCCACCGCTCACGCGGCAGGCTGCGCAGCAGCTCCAGCGCGCCGGGCAGTGCGGTGGTGCCCGCCGCCGCCTCGACCTCCAGCCGGTCGATCTCGGCCAGGGCGGTGGCCCGCTCCCCGGGGTCGGGGACGAGCAGCGCCACGGTGTCGGCGGCACGGCGGCCGTGCACCATGGCGCTGACCGTCCCGGGTGACAGCCCCCGGTCACGGGCCCACTGGCTCCAGGCCTGGTGGACGCCGTCGTCGGAGTCGACCAGGACGCCGTCGTTGTCGAAGAGCAGGCCCTGGCAGGGGATGGTGAGCACGGTCGTGTCACGGGGACGCGCAGTCATGGAGCCGCCTTTCGGGTGCCGGGAGCGCCGGGCGCCGGGGAGGACCATCATCCCGCACGGCATACGGCATACGGCATACGGCATACGGCATACGGCATACGGCATACGGCATACGGCATACGGCATAACGGGATACGGGATACGGGATACGGCATACGGCATACGGCATACGGCATAACGGGATACGGGATACGGGATGCGACATACGGCATACGGCATAACGGGATACGGGATACGGGATACGGGATACGGGATGCGACATACGGAGCTGTCCACCGGCTCGGCTCCTGACCGCTCCGGCGGGGACTTTGCCGTCTGGAAGTGTTACGTATAACCTGGCGTCCGCCGACCCACGACCCCTGGAGAAACCCGCATGCCTCGCATCGCCCTGGCGGCCCTCGTGGTCCGCGACTACGACGAGGCCATCGCCTTCTACACCGGTGCCCTCGGCTTCGAGCTGGTCGAGGACACGGCCCGCCCCGGCGGGTCCCGGTGGGTGGTCGTGCGGCCGCCCGGTGACGCCGGGGCCGGGCTTCTGCTGGCCAGGGCGAAGAACGACGTCCAGCGCGACCGGGTGGGTGACCAGACCGGTGGCCGGGTCGGTTTCTTCCTCTCCACCGAGGACTTCGACGGCGACTGCGCCCGGATGCGCGCGGCCGGCGTCAGGTTCCTGGAGGAGCCGCGCCACGAGCCGTACGGCTCGGTGGTCGTCTTCGAGGATCTGTACGGCAACCGATGGGACCTCCTGGAGCCCGCCGACACCACCCCCACCAAGGAGCAGCACGTATGACCACCCCCGCCGCCGTCCTCGACCTCGACGCGATCCGCCGTCTGCCGAAGGCCGTCCTGCACGACCACCTCGACGGCGGGCTGCGCCCGGCGACCCTGGTCGAGCTGGCGGCCACCGTCGGACACACGCTGCCCACCACCGACCCCGACGAGCTCGCCGCCTGGTACTACGAGGCCGCCAACTCCGGTGACCTGGTGCGCTACATCGCGACCTTCGAGCACACGCTGGCCGTCATGCAGACCCGTGAGGGCCTGCTGCGCACCGCCGAGGAGTACGTCCTCGACCTGGCCGCCGACGGTGTCGTCTACGGCGAGGTCCGCTACGCGCCCGAGCTGATGCTCGGCGGTGGCCTGAACCTCCCCGAGGTCGTCGAGACCGTCCAGGAGGGCCTGGCGGCCGGCATGGCCAAGGCCGCGGCGGCCGGCACCCCGGTACGGGTCGGCACCCTGCTGTGCGCGATGCGCATGGCCGACCGGGCCCGTGAGATAGCCGACCTGGCGGTGGCCTTCCGTGACGGAGGCGTCGTCGGCTTCGACATCGCCGGGGCCGAGGACGGCTTCCCGCCCGCCGACCACCTCGACGCCTTCGAGTACCTGCGCGGGGAGAACGTCCCCTTCACCATCCACGCCGGTGAGGCGCACGGCCTGCCCAGCATCCACCAGGCCGTGCAGGTCTGCGGCGCCCTGCGCATCGGCCACGGCGTGCGCATCACCGACGACATCACCGGTGACCTCACGGGCGGCACCGGCGGCACCGGCGGCACCGGCGACGCCAAGCTCGGCCGTCTCGCGGGCTGGGTCCGCGACCGCCGGATCGCGCTGGAGATGTGCCCCACCTCCAACCTGCAGACCGGCGCCGCGACCTCCGTCGCCGCCCACCCCATCACCGCGCTGCGCGACCTCGGCTTCCGTGTCACCCTGAACACGGACAACCGCCTGGTGTCCGGCACCACCATGACCCGCGAGATGTCGCTGCTGGTCACCGAGGCCGGCTGGACCCTGGACGACCTGCGCACGGTCACCGTCAACGCCCTCAAGAGCGCCTTCGTCCCCTACGACGAGCGCAACGCGATCATCCGCGACGTGGTCCTGCCGGGCTATGCCGCGGCCGCGGCAGCCGGGGCCAAGGCCGGGACGGAGTGAGCTGATGGCCCGCCGTATCGAGGACCTGCGCATCGGATTCATCGGCCACGGCCGCCACGCCCGCGCCAATCTCTACCCGGCGCTGGACCTCGCGGGCGCCCGGCTGACCTCGGTGGCCACCCGTGACGAGGCGGCCGCGCGGGCCGCCGCGGCGCTGCACGGCGCGGGGCGCGGCCATGGCGACCACCGGCGGATGCTGGCCGAGGACGCGCTCGACGCGGTCTTCGTCAGCGTGGCCCCCGAGGACCAGGCGGCCGTCACCGAGGAGTGCCTGCGGGCCGGCGTCCACGTCTTCGTCGAGAAGCCGCTCGGCATGGACGAGGCCGACGCCCGCCGGGTGGCCGGCACGGCCGGCGAGTGCGGCCGGGGTGTGACCGTCGGCTTCATGAAGCGCTTCGCCCCCGGCTACCTCAGGCTGGCGGAACTGATCGCGGACGAGGCCCGGTTCGGGCGGGTGATGTCCTTCAACGGGCTGTTCGCCTTCACCCCGTGGACCGACGAGCTGCGCGACGAGTCCTTCCTCAAGCTCGGTGCCGTCCACATGGTCGATCTCGTACGGTTCCTCTTCGGCGAGGTGGCGCAGGTGACCGGGTTCCGCAACTCCCGGGGCGCCGACATCGGCATCGCCGCCACCCTGCGCTTCGAGAGCGGTGTCATCGGCAACCTGACGTTCGCGGGGGTCCCGGCCTGGAGTCGTGAGCAGGAGGAGCTGACCGTCACCGGGCAGCGCGGGTTCGCCCGGATTGAGAACCTCTCGAAACTGACGTACCATCACTCGCGGTCCGGCGACGGGACCCCGGACGGCTGGCAGACCGCCGGAGAGGAGACGGTCGTGCAGCAGCCGGTCAACTCACCGGCCTCCGGCGGCTCGCAGGATCTGTACCTGCGCGGGTTCGCCGGTGAGGTGCGGCAGTTCCTGACGGCCGTCGCCGACGGCACCGCCTCCGCCGGCCCCGCCGCCGACAACGTCGGCACCATGGCCCTGTGCGGCGAGCTGCTGCGCCGGCTGCCGCAGGTCTGAACCGCCACGGCCGCGCCGGGTGAGGCAGGATGGCCGGGTGCGACTCACCGCGATCACCTGGCCCCGGCTCGCCGGGGTGCTCGCCGACCGCGTCGTGGACCTCGAACCCGCCGACGGCAGCCCCTGGCCGCGCGTCGCCGTCGACGGCGCCCCGGCCGCACGCCCGGAGGAGCTGGCCGCCGAGGTGGCCGGGCGGCTGCGCACCCTGGGCCGCCCGGTGCTGACCGTGAGCGCGCCCACGTACTGGCGCCCGGCGTCGATCCGTTACGAGTACGGCCGCGACGACCCCGACGCGTACTACGACCGGTGGCTCGACACCGGCGGCCTGTGGCGTGAGGTCTTCGGCCCGCTCGGCCCGGGTGGCAGCGGCCGGGTGCTGCCGTCGCTGTGGGACCCGCTGACCGACCGCGCGACCCGCGTCCCGTACGAGGAACTGCCGCCCGGCGGTGTCCTGGTGCTGGCCGGCACCTTCCTCCAGGGGCACGGTTTCCCCTTCGACCTGAGCGTGTATCTGCGGCTGTCACCGGCGGCGCTGGAACGCCGGACACCGCAGGAGCAGCGCTGGACGTTGCCGGCCTTCGCCCGGTACGAGGACGAGATCCGGCCGGGGGAGACAGCGGACATCCTCGTCCATTCCGATGACCCGGCCCGCCCCGCCTGGACGGGGCACGGCCCGGACCGTTAGCGTCGCGCAGCACCATGACTGTCGCCACCGCGCCGCTGACCGCAGAGCACATACCCCTCGCCGCCGCCCTGCTCGACCGCTGGTACTCCCGGGCGGTGCCCCGCCCGGCCATGCCGCCCGCCGGCGAGGAACTGCTGGGCAAGCTCCTCGCCGAGCCGTACGCGGAGGCGGCGTGCGCACGGGTGCGCGGTGGCGAGTTCGCCGGATACCTGGCCGCGCTGCCCCTCGACCTGGACGCCGACGATCCGGCGGTCCTGCACAGCCACCCCCGCTCCGCTCTGGTGCCCTTCGGCGGTCACGCGCTGCGCGCAGGCCGGGAGACGGACGCGCTGCGCGCGCTGTACGCGGTGGTCGCCGAGCGGCTGGTCGAGCAGCGCCGCCTCGTCCACTACGTCGACCTGCCGGCCTCGGACTCCGCCGCGATGGCCTGGTTCCGGCTGGGCTTCGGCCTGGACATGGTGCGCGGCGTGATGCAGGTCCGGCCGCGCGGCCGCCAGCCCCGGGGCGTGGACGCCCTGGGCATCCGCCGGGCCGGGCTTGGCGACCTGGACCGGATTGGCCGGATGTCCGCCGAGTCCGCCCGCCAGCAGCAGCGCTCCGCCGTCTTCCTGCCCCAGCCCGACGCAGCCCTGGCCGCGCTGCGCACGCACTGTTCGGACGCCCTCACCGACGCGCGCAGCGCGGCCTGGGTCGCAGCCCGGCGCGGCGAGGAGATCGGCATGGTGCTGCTCACACCGGCCGGCCCCAACCCGATGCTGCCGCCGGCCTGCGTCGAACTGGGCGAGGCCTATGTGGCGCCCTCCGCCCGTGGTGAGGGCATCAGCCGGATCCTGCTGGCCACCGCCCTGGCCTGGGCGTACGACAACGGTTACCGGCACATCAGCGCGCGCTGGCACGCCACGTCCCCGCTCGCGGCCGGGCACTGGCCGGCGGTCGGCTTCAAGCCCGTCGCCTACCGGCTCCAGCGGGTGCTGGACCCCCGGCCGCGCTGAGAGCGGCACCGACATCCGTCCGCTCGGCGTTTCTGTGGTCAAAGGCACACCTCAGCAAGGGTGTTGTGGTAAAGAGCCTCTCCGGCTGGACCTAGACTGATGGAGGGCTGCAGCGCGCAACCGCGCCGGCCCCGACCGCCCCGGCCAGATCCCCCCGTCCTGGCCGGGGCGTGTTCTTTTCCCGGGCCACGCCCGTGCGCAACCGTGCGTCATCGTGCGTCACCGTGCGTCACACCAGCGACTCCCGGACGATCCGCACCGCCTCCCGCGTGTCCTCGCGCGACACGTCCAGGTGGAAGACGAAGCGCAGACGCCCGCCTCCCGAGCACAGCACGCCGCGCCGGGCCAGCCGTTCGGTGAGGTCGTGCGGGGTCCGGCCCGGGACGGCCGCGGCGTGGACCATGTTCGTCAGCGCCGGCTCCACGGACAGCTCCGCCAGGTCGCGCAGTCCCTCCGCGAACAGGGCCGCGTTCTCGTGGTCCTCCGCGAGCCGAGGCACATGGTGATCCAGCGCGTACGAGGCCGCCGCGGCGAGCACCCCGGACTGCCGCAGCCCGCCGCCCAGCGCCTTGCGCCAGCGCAGCGCCCGCCCGACGAACCCGGCGGACCCGAGCAGCGCCGAACCGATTGGCGCGCCCAGGCCCTTGCTGAAGCAGACCGACACGCTGTCGAAGTGCCCGGCGATCCGCCGCGCCTCGGCGAAGGGCTCCCGGCCCGAGGCCACCGCCGCGTTGAACAGCCGCGCCCCGTCCAGATGCGTCGCCAGCCCCAGCCCGCGCGCCAGCTTGGTCGCGGACTCCAGATAGTCGACCGGGATCACCCTGCCCCCGGTGGTGTTCTCCAGGCACAGCAGCCGGGTCCGTGCGAAGTGCGGATCGTCCGGCTTCACCGCCGCCTCGATCTCCGCCGGGTCGAGCGTCCCGTCCGCCCTCGGCGTCAACGGCTGCGGCTGTATGCCGCCCAGCACGGCCGCGCCGCCGCCCTCCCACCGGTACACATGGGCCGTCGAGCCCGCGATGTACTCGTCGCCCCGCCCGCAGTGGCTCAGCATCGCGCACAGGTTGCTCTGCGTCCCGGACGTCACGAACAGGGCCGCCTCGAAGCCCAGCATGTCCGCGATCCGGTCCTGGAGCGCGTTGACGGCCGGATCGTCGCCGAACACGTCGTCCCCGACCTCCGCCCGCGCCATCGCCTGCCGCATCGCCTCGCCGGGGCGGGTCACGGTGTCGCTGCGCAGGTCGATGACGCGCCGCGTCCCGGGAACCAGATGCTCCGCCGCGTGGTCGTACTCGTTGAGTCGCATGGTCCCCATTGTGGTCCCGGGGCGCCCGGGCCCGTCCGGTGGCCGCGAGCGTTCACCGGGTCGCGCTGAGGGACCCACCCCTGGCGGGCAGCAGCAGGGCCGCGCCCGCGACGACGAAGGACCCCAGGGCGACCGCGTTCAGCAGCCGGTCGGCGCCGCCGTACATGTCCAGGTGCCACAGGTGGAACACCAGGTGCGGGATGCTGAACACCAGCCACACCACGCCCGTCAGCCGCACCACGAACGTGTCCGCGGCCCGCAGCGCGGCCCCCGCGCTCAGTGCCGCGAGCGCCAGATAGGCGGCGCCCACGTCTTTGACGAGATGCTCGTTGTACGGGCCCAGCACCGGCAGCCAGTGGTGGCCGAAGCCCGGGAAGGACCGGTACCAGGAGACGGAGGCGGCGTACGCCCAGCCGCCGACGCAGGCCGCCACCACGGCCATGACGAGCAGCAGCAGGCGACGAGAGGAAGCAGTCATGCCCCAAGGACTTCACGGCTGTGCCCGATGCGACACCCCTGATGACACCCCTGATGACACCCCTGGGCACCCCTGTCCCGGGAACCGACGGGGTCACCGGTCCGGCGGGCCCTCGCCCAGGTAGGCGCGCAGCAGCCGCTTGCACTCGGAGATCAGTACGGGGTCGCCGCCGGGATCCGTGCGGAACGCCAGGCGCAGCACGGCGTCGGCGGATTCCAGGGCCACCCGCCACGCGGTACGGACGGTGGTGCGGTCCGGCCAGGTGCCGGGCAGCAGGCTGTCGCCGAAGGCCCGCAGCTGTTCGGCGACGGCGGCGTTGTTGTCCAGGACGGCGTCGATCAGATGACTGCTGCCGGGGTCCTGATGGCCGATCAGACCGAAGTCGACCACCCCGAAGCCCGGCACCGTCCTGCGCATGACGACGTACTCGTCCACCGCGAGATCCACCAGGGCGTCGATGCGCGCCGGCCGTTCGGCCCCGGCCCGGGCGGCCAGCCGGTCCACGAACCGCGCAAGGTTGCGCTGCGCGAGTGCCCCCAGCAGGCCCTGGAGGTTGGGGAAGAACTGGTAGAGCGTACCGATGGGCACCCCGGCGCGGTGGGCGACCGCCTTGGTGGTCAGCCCCGCGTGACCGGTCTCGTCCAGCAGCACCGAGCAGGCGTCGAGAATCCGCTCCACACGCTCCAGGCTGCGCCGTTGGACGGGGCGCCGGCGCACCGGGCCGCCGGCGGGGAGGGAATCGTGCATGGAACCACTCTGCCCCAGTCCACTGAACTTGCACGCCCATCTGGCGTTCGTCACCAAGTACCGCAAGGGCGTCTTTGATGACGACATGCTCAAGCGGTGCGAGCAGATCATGCGCGAGGTCTGCGCCGGCTTCGAGACGGAGCTACGGGAGTTCAACGGCGAGGCCGACCACGTCCACCGCCTCGTGCAGGTCCACCGGATCGCTCAGCATCATCCGTCAGTACATCGAAGGCCAGATGCGACCTGTCCGACCCTCGACACGGAGGCGCAAAGACCTCCGGCGCTTCGCGCCTCCGTACCAAGGATGCGTCTCCATCCCCGGCTGAAACCGGGGATACCGGCCCTTGGGGGAGTATCCGAACGGAAATGAGCGGGTAGCCGCCGACCCGGAATCATGGTCCGGTTGTGGCTACCCCGTGCTGACGATGGGAGGACTCACCGACCAAGCCCGGTGAGTCCGTCGCCCAGGATGCTGCCGCCCAGAAGGAGAAGCACGATCGCGGTGATCACGGTGCTGTTGGTGATCATGAATTGCCTGACACTGTCCAGGAACGACGCCGCGCGCTGTCCGCCGAGGAGATGGATGATGACGGCGCCGAGGACGGTGCAGGATCCGACGAGAACGAAGACAGTGACGGCCACGGTGAGATCGCCGTTGTGAGCCCCCGTTTCGACGATCGACGTGGCCGCCGAGGCCGTCAGGACGAGGTTCTTCGGGTTGGCGCCCGACAGTAGCGCACCGAGGAGCAGCGCCCGCGGGGCCGGGACGTCATCGAGTGATGCCATCCAGCGTGGCGTCTCGGTCTCGTCGCCGAGACGCGGACGCTGCCACCATTTGCGCGCCCCCAGCACGATGAGGGCCACTCCGGCGAGCACCCGTCCCCAGTCCGCGATCGCTGACGAAGGGCTTTCGGGGTCATCGGCTCCACCGAACACGACCACAACGAGCGTTGCCACGATCCCGAGCCCGGCGATCCACCTGGCCGTGAACAGCAGGCCGTTGCGCCGGCCATGTCGGCCGGCCAGGATCAGCACGATCCCGATCAGGGGGAAAGGGCTGAGGGCGACCGCGAGCGCCGCCGGCAGCACGGCTCCAATTGCCTGGATCAGCACCGGCTCCCCTTCCAAACTCCACGCCCAAGACGCTGCGGAGTGCAGCGCACCATCTGCGGCATGACCAGCATCTTTCACCAAGAGCATCTCGATGGTGAGCGCGGCCCGCCCGTCGTCGTCCAGTTCGGCGGCGCGGTGGAAGTCGGCGACCTCGCCCGGCATGTCGAGGGTGACCGGCAGCTCCGGATCCGGGGCTTCCTCGTGGCCGACGGTGGTGCGTTCGGGCATGAGGGCGGCGATGGACCGGCTGCCCGGATACGCGGTGCGGACGGCGTCGGTCTTGTCGGTGGTGATGGCCGGGCGGCGTCCGCTCTTGCTGCCTTTGGCCTCGGCGGCCCGCAGTCCGTCATAGGTCGGCTCGCGTTGGAGGTCGCGCTGGAGTTCGCCGGCAGCCGCGAGGGTCCGCACCATGAACTTCACCGTGGACAGCAGTTCTCCGGTGCGCGGGTGGCGGGCGGTGAGGTCCGTGGCGCAGAGCGCGCCGTCGTGGATGCGGGACCGCGGCGGCAACTGGCAGCTCCCCGGGAACCCGGCACCGACCGGCGCCGTCCCAAGAGCGGCCGGGGCAGCGGGGAACCGGCCGGTCGTCTTGAGCGGGGCTCGGGCCGGTGGCGCGAACGGACGGGCCGTGGGCAGGCTCCGCCGCCAGGCGCAGCGAACTGCCGGGCCTCCTCGCCGTCGGCGATGCCGCACGCACCGCTGGAGGTGTCGGCGAGTCGAAGGTGATCGCGAACGCGGATTCCTTCCGAGCTGCCAGGATCCGGGATTCCTCGCCGGATCGTGTTGAACACCCGCCCGGCCAAGCACTAACGTCACCAATGTGAGCACAGCTCATGTTCTTCCCCGTTCCGGCGCAAGGATCGGACCGCCGATGTCAGCACCGCAGCCCCCGCAGCTCCCCGCCGGGTTCACCTGGGGCGTCTCCACCGCCGCCTACCAGATCGAGGGCGCCGCGACCGAGGACGGCAAGGGCCCCTCCATCTGGGACACCTTCACCGCCCGCCCCGGCGTCGTACGCGACGGCCACACCGGCGCGGTCGCCTGCGACCACTATCACCGCCACGCCGAGGACGTCGCCCTGATGAAGGGCCTCGGCGTGGACGCGTACCGCTTCTCCTTCGCCTGGACCCGGATCCTGCCCGACGGCCGGGGCCCCGTCGAACCGCGCGGCCTGGACTTCTACGACCGCCTGGTCGACGCCCTCCTGGAAGCAGGCGTCACCCCCGTCCCGACCCTGTTCCACTGGGACCTGCCGCAGGCCCTGGAGGACGACGGCGGCTGGATGAACCGCGACACCGCCCACCGCTTCGCCGACTACGCCGGAATCCTCGCCGCGCGCCTCGGCGACCGGGTCGGCCGCTGGATCACCCTCAACGAGCCCTTCATCCACATGGCCTTCGGCTACGCCTTCGGTGTCCACGCCCCCGGCCGCGCCCTCATGACCGACGCGCTCCCCACCGCCCACCACCAACTGCTCGGTCACGGACTGGCGGCGGCCGCGCTGCGCGAGCACGGCGCGGCCGAGGTGCTCATCTCCAACAACTGCAGCCCCGTCCGGCTGCTCCCCGGGGCGGACGACGCCGACCGCGCCGCCGCGCAGGCCTACGACATCCTGCACAACCGGCTGTTCAACGATCCGCTTCTGCTCGGCCGCTACCCCGACCTGTCCGCGTACGGGATGAGCGAGGACCTCAACGGCGTGGTCCGCGACGGTGACCTGGAAGTCATCGCCGCGCCGCTGGACGGCCTCGGGATCAACTACTACAACCCCACCTGGATCACCGCCCCCGGTCCCGAGGCGGGTCTGCCCTTCGACCTCGCCGAGCCGGAGGAGGAGTACGAACGCACCGCCTTCGGCTGGCCGGTGGTCCCCGACGGCCTGACCGAACTCCTGACGGCCTTCCACAGCCGCTACGGCGACGCCCTGCCCCCGGTCTGGATCACCGAGAACGGCTGCTCCCAGCCCGACGGGATGCCCGACGGAACGGCCGGCGGGACGATCGACGACCGGGCCCGCATCGCCTATCTGTCCGCACACATCGACGCGCTGGCCGAGGCCGCCGCCCGGGGTGTCGACGTCCGGGGCTACTTCACCTGGTCCCTGCTGGACAACTTCGAGTGGGCCGAGGGCTACCACCAGCGCTTCGGCCTGGTGCACGTCGACTACGGCACCCGGACCCGCACCCCCAAGGCCTCCTACGCCTGGTACCGCGACCTGATCGCCGCGCATCGCGGGGGAGCGGGTTAGGTCCGCCCGGAGGGCGGGCACCCGGCGGGCGCCCGCCCTCCGGGCGGCGGGATTCGTCAGCCTTCCTCGTACTCGCCTTCGGCCTGGGACGGGGTCGTCCTCGGTACCTCCGCGTGGATCTCCCGTGTGGAGAACTCGTCGGGGTCCCGCTCGCCCTCCGCCTGAGAGGTGGTGTGTTCGTAGGTCGCGTTGAAGAGCTTGTTGTCCGGGATGCGCATCGCAAGCCTCCCTGTGTCCTCTCCTTCAAGCTTGCCACTCGCCGCCCGGTCAGGCGCGGCGTGGTGAGACCAGCAGAAAGCTCCGGCCGTGGCGGTCGCGGTGGAGTGTGGACTGCCAGCCGTACCGCTCCAGGAGCTCCCGGCAGGCGGCCAGCGCCTCGGGCGCGCCGGGGCCGCGCCAGGCGACCTCGGCGACGCCGGGCTGCTGGGCGGCGGGGGAGACCGCGTACCCCGACGACGGGGGGTGTCCGCCGGCCTCCAGGGCCAGCGACACCGCGTGGACGAGGCGCTCGCGTTCCCAGGGGGCGGGGCGTGAGGTGTCGCCGTCCTGGAGGACGCGACGGATCTCCAGCAGGCCTGCCCAGGCGGCGGTGACCTCGGCCGGGCGCCCGGGTGCGGCGGGGGAGGGCGGCCCCGTCCCGTCGTCGGCGGTGAAGCCGCTCGGGGCGGGCGGGGCGGGCGTGGTGGTCGCGGACGGTGCGGCGGGCGCGGGCGCGGCGGCGGGTGGCGGGGCCGTCGCCGGGCCGGGGCCGAGTCGGGCGAGCGCGCCGCGCACCCGTAGCCCCTCCGGGGTGAGGTAGTGGTCGCCGACCCTGCCGTACCGCACGGCCAGCCCCAGCCGGGCCAGCGCCTCGCAGGTCGGCAGGCGGGCGCCGAGCCGCCCGGTGCCGGGGTCGGACTCCAGGATCGCGCGCCGCTGGGCGGCGGACAGCACGTCAGCCATGACCGGAACCCTATGCGGGGGGTACGACACCCGGCGGTGCCCTACACTCGAATTCGAGCAAACGTTCGAACGTAAGCATATGAGGTGGACGCGGCATGGCCGGACCCGCACAACACCGTCACCCGCACCCGCAGGACCCGCACCTGGGCCCGGACCCCGGCCCGTGCGTGCTCCACATCCGCTGCGGCCCCGTCGACCCGGCGACCCACGCGGCCCTCGCCGAGCTCGTGGCCCAGTTCACGCCGCTGGTCGAGGGCATTCCGCCGGACGCGATCGTGGCCGACGTACGCGACGCCGTCCGCTGTTTCGACCGCCTCCCCGAACAACTCGCCCTCATGATCGGCACCCGGGCCGCCGCCCAGTACGAGGTGCGGCCGGCGATCGGCGTCGCCGGCAACCGGACGGTCGCCGCCATGGCCGCCCACGACACCGCCCCCGGCCGGATCCGCGCGGTGGACACCGATCCCGGGGCCGTCGCGGACTTCCTGCGCCCGCACCCGGTCGCCGCCCTCCACGGCCTGCCCGAGGCCTCCGCCCGCGTCCTGGTCCTGCACGGTCTGCTCACCGTCGGCCAGGTCGCCGCCGCGCCGCTGCCGCTGCTCCAGGGCATCCTGGGCGCCCACGCCGGCCGTACCGTCCGGGAACGCGCCCACGGCATCGACCCCCGGCCCGTCACCGCCGAGGCCCCGCCCCGAAGCCTGACCGCCGACCGCCTGTTCACCGTCGGCGCCCCCGACGACGCGGCCGTACGCCGGGGCATCGTGGAGCTCGCCGACGGCCTCGGCCGGCGACTGCGCGGCTCCGGCCAGGCGGCGTCCGCCCTCTCCCTCACCGTGGGCCTGGCCGGCGGCTCCTCCCTGGACCGCGCCCGCACCCTGCCCGCCCCCACGGCGCACACCCCGGCCCTGACCGACGCAGCCCGCACCATGTACGAGGCGCTGCGCCTGCGGCGCACCCCGGTCCGCGCGGTGGCCCTGCGCGTCGAGGGTCTGGCCCCGGCCGAGGTCCGGCGCTGACCTGCCTGCTCGTACGGGTCCGCGGGGTCGGGGACGGCCCTGACGGTCGCGGTGTCCAGGACGGGGCGGGCGATGTCCGTGCCCGTCCTTCCGGTGGGGTGCCACCGGAAGGTGACGGTGACCCAGGTCCCGGCGGCCGGGGCGACGGCCCCGCGCATCCCGGCCTTGAGCACCTGGGCGTCGGCGGCGCGGCAGGAGACGACCAGGCGGTCGAGGTACCAGGCGGTCGAGGTACCAGGCGGTCGAGGTACCAGGCGGTCGAGGTACCAGGTGCCGCCGCTGCCGCTCTTTCCTTCCGGTCCCCACGGCCACGACGGTGAGGATCCGTCGCGACCGCGACCGCACCGCGAGGGCCGGGACGGGGCCGGTGCCGGGGGGTCCGCCCCGGCGAGCGACACGAACCGGCTTACGGGACGGACATGATCGGCGTATGGTTCGAGCCCCGGGGCGGGGGTACCCCCGCAGGTGACCCCGACTTCGACCACGCCCCCCGAAACCCCCACCCACGGCCGACGGAACGCGCACCCGGCACAGGCGGTTCCGCCGCCTGCGACAGGCAAACGTCCGTGCGGATCAAACCCGGTTTCCCGGGGCATGGATGTCTGTACGCGGCGACAGGACCAGGAGGCGCCCGTGAAAGTCGGACTGCTGACCCGCGAGTATCCGCCCGATGTGTACGGCGGCGCGGGTGTCCACGTGGAGTTCCTCGCCCGTGAACTGCGCGCCCTCACCGACCTCCAGGTGCACGCCTGGGCGGGGAGCACGGACGCCGGCGATCCGGGCGATGTGTTCCGGCACGGGCCCGCCGCCGAACTCTCAGGCGCCAACGAGGCCTTGCGCAGCCTGTCGGTGGACCTGGCGATGGCGGCCGCCCTCACCGGCCGGGACCTGGTGCACTCGCACACCTGGTACGCCAACCTCGGCGGCCATCTCGCCAAGCTGCTGCACGGCATCCCGCATGTGATGACCGCCCACTCCCTGGAGCCGCTGCGCCCCTGGAAGGCCGAGCAACTCGGCGGTGGATACGCCCTGTCCAGCTGGGCCGAGCGCACCGCGATCGAGGCCGCCGACGCGGTCATCGCCGTCTCGCACGGCATGCGCGCCGACATCCTCGACGCCTATCCGTCGCTCGACCCGTCCAGGGTGCATGTCGTGCACAACGGCATCGACACCGCCCTGTACCGCCCCGACCCGGACACCGCCGCGCTCGCCGCCCACGGCATCGACCCCGGGCGCCCGTACGCGGTGTTCGTCGGCCGGATCACCCGCCAGAAGGGCGTCCCGCACCTGTTGCGCGCCGCCCGCGGCCTCGCCCCGGCCACCCAGCTCGTGCTGTGCGCCGGAGCCCCCGACACCCCCGCCATCGACCGCGAGTTCCGTGACCTGGTCGACGAGCTGAGGACGCTGCGCGACGGCGTGATCTGGATCCCGCAGATGCTGCCCCGCCCCGAGGTCGTCCAACTCCTCACGCACGCCGCGGTGTTCGTGTGCCCGTCGGTGTACGAGCCGCTGGGCATCGTCAACCTCGAAGCCATGGCCTGCGGCACCCCCGTGGTCGCCTCGGCCGTCGGCGGCATCCCCGAGGTCGTCCAGGACGGCGTCACCGGACTGCTGGTGCGCTACGGCGAGCAGGACGCGAAGGACCCGGCGTCCTTCGAGTCGGCCTTCGCGGCGGCCGTCAACACGGTGGTCGGCGACCCGGCGGCCGCCGCGCGGATGGGCGCGGCCGGGCGGGAACGCGCCGTGCGCGAGTTCGGCTGGGACGCGATAGCCCAGCGCACGATCGGTGTGTACGCGTCGATCCTCAAGTCCTGACAACAGCGGCACAAGTGCAAGGGGGCGGCGATGCGTGGCGGACCTTCGGTTCTGGGAATAGTGCTGGCGGGCGGGGAGGGCAAACGGCTCATGCCGCTGACCGCCGACCGCGCCAAACCGGCGGTGCCCTTCGGGGGCGCCTACCGGCTGGTCGACTTCGTCCTGTCCAGCCTGGTCAACGGCGACATCATGCGGATCTGCGTCCTGACGCAGTACAAGTCCCATTCCCTGGACCGCCACATCACCACCACCTGGCGGATGTCCAACCTGCTGGGCAACTACGTCACCCCGGTCCCCGCCCAGCAGCGGCTCGGCCCCCGCTGGTTCCTCGGCAGCGCCGACGCGATCTACCAGTCGCTCAACCTGGTGCACGACGAACAGCCCGACTACATCGGGGTCTTCGGCGCCGACCACGTGTACCGCATGGACCCCCGCCAGATGCTGCGCCAGCACATCGAGAGCGGCGCCGGCGCCACCGTGGCGGGCATACGGATACCCCGCGACCAGGCCTCGTCGTTCGGCATCATCACCCCGGGCCCGGACGGGATCCGCGTCGAACGCTTCCTGGAGAAGCCCGCCGACCCGCCCGGTCTGGCCGGTGACCCGGACCGGGTCTACGCCTCCATGGGCAACTACGTCTTCACCACCAAGGTCCTGCTCGACGCCCTCTACCAGGACGCCGAGGACGACGACTCGATCCATGACATGGGCGGCAGCATCCTGCCGATGCTTACCGAGAAGGGCCAGGTCCAGGTCTACGACTTCGACGACAACCACGTGCCCGGCGAGACCGCCCGCGACCACGGCTACTGGCGTGACGTCGGCACCCTGGACGCGTACTACGACTCGCACATGGACCTGATCTCCATCCATCCCGTATTCAACCTGTACAACCAGCAATGGCCGCTCTACACCCACTCCCTGCGGCTGCCCCCGGCCAAGTTCGTCGCGGGCGGCATCGCGAGCGAGTCCATGGTCAGCCCCGGCTGCATCATCAGCGGCCAGGTCACGCAGTCCGTCCTGTCGCCCGGCGTCGTCGTGGAGGAGGGTGCCGTCGTCCAGGGCTCGGTGCTCCACGACAACGTGCGCGTCGGCCGGGGCGCGGTCGTCCGCCGCGCGATCCTGGACAAGAACGTGGTCGTCCCGCCCGGTGCCACCGTCGGTGTCAATCCCGACCGTGACCGCGAGCTCTACCACGCCTCGGCGAACGGCATCATCGCCCTGGGCAAGGGGCAGCGGGTGCCGCCCTTCTAGGGCGTGTTGCGAAGGTCCCGCCTGCTCCACGACGCTCCCCCGGCCTGGCGGCTGGGAGGTGCCCCCGGGCACGCACGCTCGCCGCGTTGTCGGGATCATCCAAGTACGTCCAGTACGAGGACGACCTCCCCCAGCTACCGCCGGGGGTGCCCCCACCGCCTTGCGATCGCACGCACCGGACGCCGCGGAGCCCGCCCTGCGGGCGGACGGCGCTACTTTCGCAACACGCCCCAGGGCGCCCCGCGCCCTGGCCCGGTGGCCGTTTCGCCTCAATCGCCGGGACGCCGGACCGGAGCCGGTCCCGGCGATTGAGGCACGCGCGAGGGCTGGGTTCAAGAAGTTGACGTGCGCGAGTCATTGACGTGGTGCGTGGTTGCACTTACAAAACTCTGAGAGCGCTCTCAAGACCCGCACCCGCAACCTCCCCCACCGGCAGGAGGTGCTCCACCGTGAGCACGACCGTCAGCACTCCCCCCGCACCGTCACCGCGCAGATCCCCCCGCCGTCCCCGCCGAGGGCTGCTGGGCGCCCTCGTCACCACCGCCCTCGCCCTCGGTGCCCTCACCGCCACCCTGATCGCGTCCCCGGCCCAGGGCGCCGTGCCCGCCCCCTCCGGCTGGACGCTGCAGTGGAGCGACGACTTCAACGGCACCGCGGGCACCCTCCCGTCGACCTCCAACTGGCAGATCGACACCGGCCACGCCTACTCCGGCGGCCCGGCCAACTGGGGCACCGGCGAGGTACAGAGCTACACCAACTCCACCTCCAACCTCGCCCTCGACGGCTCCGGCAACCTCAGGATCACTCCGCTGCGGGACTCGTCGGGCAACTGGACCTCGGGCCGCATAGAGACCCAGCGCGCCGACTTCAAGCCCGCCGACGGCAGCACCCTGCGCATCGAGGGCCGCATCCAGATGCCCAATGTGACCGGCACCGCGGCCGTCGGCTACTGGCCCGCCTTCTGGGCCCTGGGCGCCCCCTACCGGGGCAACTACCAGAACTGGCCGGGCATAGGTGAGTACGACGTCATGGAGAACGTCAACGGCATCAACAAGGTCTGGGGCACCCTGCACTGCGGCACCAACCCCGGCGGCCCCTGCAACGAGACCACCGGGCTGGGCAACAGCCTCGCCTGCCCCGGCTCGACCTGCCAGTCGGCCTTCCACACCTACACCTTCGAGTGGGACCGCTCGGTCAGCCCCAACCAGCTCCGCTGGTACGTCGACGGCACCCAGTTCCACAGTGTCAGCCAGAGCAGCGTGGACGCCGCCACCTGGTCGGCCATGACCGACCACGCGGGGTACTTCATCCTGCTCAACGTGGCCGTCGGCGGCGCCTTCCCCGACGCCATCCAGGGCGCCACCACGCCCAACTCGGCCACCGAGCCCGGCCACCCCATGGTGGTCGACTACGTGGGCGTGTGGACCAGGTCCGGCACCTCCACCTCCACCCCCACCTCCACCGCGACGGCCACCGGCGGCACGTCCTCGTCCCAGTACCTCCTCAGCGGCGGCTCCCTCGGCAACGCCGCCTCCTCCGCCGCCACCTCCACCCTGACCTCGGCCGGCGGCACCAACCACGACGGCACCCCCTACCAGCAGCAGACCTTCACCAGGACCGGTGTCACCGGCACCTACACCGGCGGCTCCACCCAGTTCGACCTGTACGTCGACGCCGGGACCACCGTCGCCAACGGCCAGCAGGTCCGGGTCAGCTACGACCTCACCGGCGACGGCAGCTACGACCGCACGGAGACCTACAACTACTTCGCCACCGACCCCGTCACCGGCTACGAGCACTACACCCAGGCCAAGGGCGTGAAGTCCACCACCGGCTCCCTGGGCAACCTCTCGGGCGGCACCGTCCGCGTCGAGGTCTGGAACGCCATCGGCAACGGCAGCTCCACCCTCGGCACCGGCAACCAGTCCGTCGTCACGATCCCCTTCGGCTGACGCCGGGCGGCGGGGGCGGGCCCGTTACGATGAGGGGCCGCCCCCGCCCCACGGACAGCCCCACGGAGACAGCGCCTTGGCACCCAGGATCCCGGTCATCGTCCTCGCGGGGTTCCTGGGATCCGGCAAGACCACCCTCCTCAACCATCTGCTCCGCAGCAGCCGCGGCACCCGCATCGGCGCCATCGTCAACGACTTCGGCAGCATCAACATCGACGCCATGACCATCGCCGGTCAGGTGGACTCCATGGTCGCCCTGGACAGCGGCTGTCTGTGCTGTGTGGCGGACAGCGAGGATCTGGACGGGATGCTCGACCGCCTCGCCCGCCCCTCCGCCCGGATCGACGTCATCGTGGTCGAGGCCAGCGGCCTCGCCGAACCGCAGAGCATGATCCGGCTGCTGCTGGCCAGCACCGACCCCCGTATCACCTACGGCGGCCTGGTCGAGGTGGTGGACGCCGCCGAGTACGACGCCACCCGGGCCCGCCATCCCGAACTCGACCGGCATGTGCGCACCGCCGACCTCGTCGTCCTCAACAAGGCCGACCGCGTCGACGACGACACCCGCGCCCGGCTGCTCGCGGCCCTCGCCGGACTCAGCCCCGGTACCCCCGTCGTCACCGCCGACCACGGCCGCGTCGACCCCGCCCTGCTGTTCGACCGCGCGGCCCGGCCCGCCACCGAGGAACCCGTACGCCAGCTCTCCTTCGAGGACCTGTACGAGCAGGAGCGCGCCGGCGACGACGCGGGGGACCACGGCCACCACCTCCACGCCCGGTACGACAGTGTCGAGTTCACCTGCGACCGGCCGCTGGCCCCCCGCGCCTTCATGGACTTCCTCGACAGCCGCCCCGCCGGCCTGTATCGCATGAAGGGATTCGTCCGGTTCGCCCCCGATGCCGCCGTCCGCAAGTACCTCCTGCACGCAGTCGGCGGCTATCTCCGCTTCCAGCCGGCCCCGTGGGAGCGGGCCGACGACCGCGTCACCCGGCTCGTCATGATCGGCACCGGCCTCGACGCGGCGGCCCTGACCGGTCAACTGGACGGCTGCGCGGAGCCCGACCCCGGCAGTGCAACCGACGACCAGATGATCGGTGTCCTACGCTACGTACGCGACGTGTAGCACAGCGCCGCGACCGGAGGGTGGGAACACACCTTTGGCACCGCCTCTAGGCAAGCGTGCCGAAGACCGGTAGTTTGCCCTCCCCGCCGCCCATTTGCCCGGGCTGCGGCGGTGGCCAGGGGATGCGAGAGAAGGGGGTGCGGTGCGTCAGTTCAGTATCCCGCCCCTGGTGGAGCCGCTGCTGTCGGGCGGACTGGCCGACTCCGTCTACGACGTGGCCCAGCGCTACCCCAGCCTGCCCCAGCTCGCCCGGCGCGACCCCGCCGACCCCGGCGTCTGGCGCCACGTCACCGCCCGCACCTTCCGCGACGAGGTCATGGCGCTGGCCAAGGGCCTGCTGGCCAACGACATCGGCTACGGCGACCGGGTCGCCCTGATGTCCCGCACCCGCTACGAGTGGACCCAGTTCAGCTACGCCCTGTGGTCCATCGGCGCCCAGGTGGTCCCGGTCTACCCCACGTCCTCCGCCGAACAGGTCCGCTGGATCCTGACCCACTCCGAGGTCACCGCCGTCGTCGTGGAGCAGGAGGACAACGCCATGACGGTCGGCGCCGCCTGCGCCGGCCTCAGCGGCCTGCGGAGCATCTGGCAGCTCGACGACGGCTGCGTGGCCCGGATCACCGCCCAGGGCCGCCGCGTCCCCGACGACGCCGTCAACCGCCTGCGCTGGGCCGTCGAGCCCGGTTCCACCGCCGTGATCTCCTACACCTCCGGCACCACCGGGCGGCCCAAGGGCTGTGTCATCACCCACGCCAACCTCGCCGCCGAGTGCGACACCCTGGTGGCCGGCTTCGGAGAGGTCTTCGCCCCGCCCGGCGAGCAGCCCTCCGTCCTGTCCTTCCTGCCGCTGTCCCACATCTACGGGCTCATGGTCCAGGTCGGCTGTCTGCGCGGCGGAGTCATCCTGGCCCACCAGCCGGACCTGGCCCCCGCCTCCCTGCTGCCCGCCCTGGCCTCGTTCCGGCCCACCTTCCTGCTCGCCGTGCCCTACATCTTCGAGAAGATCTTCCAGGGCGCCCGGCGCAACGCCGAGCGCTCCGGGCACGCCCGCCTCTTCGACCGGGCCATCGATATCGCCCAGCGTCACGCCGAGGCCGTCGAACGCCATGCGCTGGGCCGGGGCCACGGCCCGGGGCCCTTTCTGCGCGCCTCGCACGCGGTCTTCGACCACCTCGTCTACCAGCGGCTACGCGCGGTGCTGGGCGGCCGGGTCCGTCACGCCGTCTCCGGCGGCTCACCGCTCAACCGGGAACTCGCCCTGACCTTCGCCGGCGCCGGCATCACCGTGTACGACGGCTACGGCCTCACCGAGACCACCGCGGCCATCACCGCCCAGCCCATCGGCCGGGCCCGCTACGGCACCGTCGGCCGCCCCCTGCCGGGCGCCTCGGTGCGGATCGCCCGCGACGGCGAGGTCCAGGTCTCCGGCGACACGGTCTTCGCCGGCTACCTCGGCGACCCGGCGGCCACCGCGGCCGTGCTGCGCGACGGCTGGCTGGCCACCGGCGACCTCGGCCGGCTCGACGAGGACGGTTACCTGGTCATCACCGGCCGCAAGAAGGACGTCATCATCACCAGCGGCGGCAAGAGCGTGGGTCCGCAGCTGCTCGAAGAGCGGCTGCGGACCCATCCGCTGATATCCCAGTGCGTCATGGTCGGCGACAACCGGCCCTACATCGCCGCGCTCATCACCCTGGACCCCGAGGCCATAGAGCACTGGAAGCACCTCGACACCGGCCACTCCGCGGCGGGCACCCTGACCCGCAGCCGCAGCGGCGCTGCCACTGTCGTCGACGCCGCCGTGCGCGCCGAGATCCAGCGCGCGGTGTCCACCGCCAACACCGCCGTCTCCCGCGCCGAGTCGATCCGCGCCTTCCGGATCCTGCCCGGCGAGTTCACTGTCGCCGACGGACTTGTGACCCCTTCGCTCAAGCTCCGCCGCCATGCCATCGTCAGGGCGTACGCGGCGGAGATCGACGCTCTCTACGCCCAGGGGCCGGGCGTCCAGCGGCCGGCTAGTTGAGGTCGGACGCCTTGATGTAGCCGCTGTCGACCAGCAGCTTCTTGTAGTTGCTCTTGTCGACGCTCACCGGCTGGAGCAGATACGCCGGCACGATCTTGTTGCCGTTGTCGTACTGCTTCTTGTCGTTCACCTTCGGGCTCTTGCCGGTCAGCAGCGCGTTGCCCATCTCGAAGGCGGTCTTGGCCAGCTGGCGGGTGTCCTTGTAGACCGTCTCCGTCTGCTCGCCGGCGATGATCGACTTCACCGAGTCGACCTCGGCGTCCTGCCCCGTCACGACCGGCAGCGGCTTCGCGGCCGTCCCGTAACCGGCGCTCTTGAGCGACGCGATGACACCCCGCGAGATGCCGTCGTACGGTGACAGCACGGCGTCGACCGTCTCGCCGGTGTACGACGCCTTGAGCAGCCGGGTCATCCGGCCCTTCGCGTACTCGCCGTCCCAGTTCAGCGTCGCGACCTGGGTGAGCCGCTTCTGGTCGCTGCGCACCACGAGCTGCTTGTTGTCGATGTACTTCTTCAGGACGCTCATCGCGCCGTTGTAGAAGTACTGCGTGTTGTTGTCGTCGGGGGAGCCCGCGAACAGCTCGATGTTGTACGGGCCGGTGGCGCTGCCGTCCTTGAGCCCGAGCTTCTTCAGGATGTACTGGGCCTGGATCTGGCCGACCTCGTAGTTGTCGAAGCTGGCGTAGTAGTCCACGTCGTTGGAGGCCAGCAGCAGCCGGTCGTAGCTGATGACCTTCACGCCGGCCTGCTTGGCGTCGACCAGGACGTCACCGAGGCCGGAACCGTCGATGGCCGTGATGATCAGCAGCTTGGCGCCGTTCTTGATCATGGCCTCGATCTGGTCGGCCTGCTTGTCCCCGTCGTTGTTGCCGTACCGCAGATCCGTCGTGTAGCCCTTGGCCTTGAACTGCTTGACCAGGTTGTTGCCGTCCTGGATCCAGCGCGGCGACTCCCGGGTGGGCATCGCGATGCCCACGGTCGCCGTCGAGCCACCACTCGTGTCAGCCGCGCTCCCGCCGCACGCCGTGGCGCCGACGGCTAGTGCGAAGACGGGTATCAGTACTGCGGTGCTACGCAGTCGGGCGGCTCTGGCGGTGCGCATGTGTGGATCCTCTCGGACGAGCTTTTCGGGCGGTGCGGCCCTCGGGTGTACCCGGCGGCATACCGTCGGACAAGCCCGCGCACCCGTCGCCGAACCCGGCTCCCACCGTCCTGTGGTCGCACGCAGCAGCCGGAGGCCGTGCTCACGCGACGGACGTCTTCGGGCTTGTTCAGATTAGATCAGGGAAGGAGACCCCGGTGGTGCGGGCGTCCGGCGGGCGTCTGCCGGACCGTCAGGCCTACGCCGCCGGGCGGCACCGGGATTACCGGAGCCGCCCGGGACGCGCGCCTACAAGATGGTGTCGGAGGCTAGCACACAGTTGCGGACCTCATCCGCCCGGGTAACCACGGGACGGGTCGTACGGAAGCGGAAGCGGACCGTTGGGGTCCCATCGCTCCGGCGGACCCAGGTCACGGCCCCGGCGCCGGCGCCGGGGGACCCCCTGCCCCGGCCGGCTCCAGCGGGTGACGAGAATCGCCGCCAGCCCCGCCCCGGCGGTGATGATCCCCGGCACGGCGGCCTTCAGATCGATCGCTCCGGTGGTGATCCCGCCGGCCTGGTCGCTCCCGCCGGTCACGCCCGCCACGCCCTGCGCGGCCGGCGAGCTCGCGATCCCGGTGGGCGCCGCCGCCGCGCCCGCGGTGCTCGGCGCCGCACCGGTCGCCGCACCGCTCTGGGCGGCCGAGGAGGCCGCCGTACCGCTGCCCTGACCGGCCAGCCGCACCCCGAGGGAGGACAGGGCGGCCGTCACGGGCTGAAAGAATGTCACGCCCCCGCTGGTGCAGTCGCCGCTGCCGCCCGAGGTGACGCCCAGCGCCAGGCCTCCGGAGAACAGCGGCCCGCCGCTGTCGCCGGCCTCGGCGCACACATTCGTCTGCACCAGACCGCTGACCGCCCCCTCCGGGTAGTTCACGGTCGCGTCCAGCGCGGTCACCGTCCCCGAGTGCAGGCCGGTGGTGCTGCCGCTGCGGAAGACCTGCTGGCCGACCGCCGCGTCCGCCGCTCCGGTGATCCGTACCGACTGCCCGCCGCCGACATCCACCACGTCACTGCGGTCGACGGTGTCGTCCCGGTACCGCACCAGGGAGAAGTCACTGCCGGGGAAGTCGCTCCTGATCGTGGTGCCCAGCGTCGTGGAGCCGCGCTCGTCCCGGAACCAGGTGGTGTTGACCGGTCCGCAGTGCCCGGCGGTGAGAATGAAGCCGTTGGTGCCGTCGGTGACGTTGAACCCCGCCGAGCACCGGGCCTCCTCCGAGAAGACCGCGTCGGCCCCGGCCACCCGGGTGGTGAACGTGGAGGCCGTCCGCTCCATGGTCACCTCCCCGCCGATCCGCTGCGCCGTCCCGCTCAGCCGCGACCAGTCGTCCGCCGAGACGGTGCTGTCGGCGAGCACCACCACCTTGTTGGTCGACGGATCCACCGACCACGCGGTGCCGGTCACCCGGGGAGCCGCGGCCAGGGTCTGCGCCGCCGCGTGCAGCTGCCGCATGCTGTACGGCACGACCTTGGCCTTCGCCCCCGCCCGCCGCACCTCGGCCGCGGTGCCGGTGTCGGTCACCGCCACCACCGCCTGCCCGTCCGAACCGACCCAGCTGCCCGCCGTGTGTGACCCGCCGAGCTCCGACACCAGGCTCGCGCCCAGGCCGGCGGCGCCGCCGACGCCCTGCGCGGAGGTCACCCGGTCGCCCGATCCGCCCGCCGGGTTGGCGATGGCCTGGGTGGTCATGAGCGCGCCGCAGATGAGTCCCCCGATGCCTGCGAGCTTCACCACTCGGTGTGCGTACCGCCGCGCGTGGCTCACACATGCCCCTCTCTCGGTCCGTTCCGGTGCCGTGCCCCGGGACCCTGCACGGGCGGAGGCACTTTCCCTTCATACGGACGGCGGGGCCGTACGGCTCAATCCGCCGCGAGCCAACCCGCGATGGCCGCACTGATCGGCTGACCTGTCATCAGCTCGACGAAGCCGAACTGGCCGCCCTGGTTGCACTCCAGGAACCACCAGGTGCCGTCCTCGTCCACGGCGAAGTCGAACGCGCCGTACGCCAGGCGGGCGGTCGCCATGTAGTCCAGGACCGCCCGCCCGATGCGGGCGGGCGGCTCGACGGGCTCCCATTCGGCGTCGTCCGGGCCGCCGAAGCGCCCGTCGACCTGGTCGGGGGCGGCGACCTTCAGCGCCGCGAACATCTCTGTCCCCACGCAGGTCAGCCGGACGTCGGCCCGCTTGACGATGTACTGCTGGAGCAGCGTCGGGCCGGCCGCCACCGCGCGGAAGTCGGCGTCCGGCTCCACCCGGGTGGTCGGCAGGGCCATCGGCGGGTCGCTCGGGTGCGTACCCGACACGGACTTGATGACCAGCTGCGGATGCTGCTCGGCGAACTCCCGGGCGGCCCGGGGAAAGGTCGTGATCAGGGTCGCGGGCACCGCGAAGCCGCAGCGGTGCGCGGTGTACAGCTGCCAGGGCTTGTAGCGGGCCTGCGCGGCCGCGTCCGGGTGGTTCATCCACCGGGCCGGTACGCAGCGCAGCGCCCCGTACAGCGCCCGGCTCGCCTCGGTGGTGAGCCACTGCGACTGTTCCGTGGCACCGGCTCCCGGGGTGCCCGGCCGCCGGACCCAGACCGACCGCAGGCTGTCCATGCTGACCAGGCGCTCGTTGACCTGGAGGAAGCCGCGCACATCGCCGCGGACGTACTCGGCGGACATGGCGACCTCGTCGGGCAGCCCCGCGGGATCGAGCCGCACCAGCGGCACCGCGCGGGCGTGCAGGACCGACACGACCAGGTCCGCTGTCACGTCCTCGGGGCTGGTGAGGATCAGAACCGTCATCGAGGTCAGTCGTCGAAGTGCGTCTTGGAACCCGCGGTCGAGACGGTGGCGCCCATCGCGAGCAGGATCGCGGGATCGCTGATGGCGGGGTTTCCGTCCTGCAGCACGTTCAGCTGGCGCGCGCAGTCATAGCTGTACGGCGCCGCGAACGGTTCCGGCGTGGTCGGCCGTGCGTGATTCAGCGCGAACGGTCGCATGCTTTCTCCTCGCTCTCACTCCAGGGCGGGCAGCACCCAATGCCAAGTACCCGGCAAGGCCCTATCTATGAGACTCGCGCAGGAGTGCGAGAGGTTCCCTGTTACTGATGTGACGCTGGTTACTCCTGAGCCGGAAATCGCCAATTCGGTCACTTTAGGTGATAGGATCGCTCCGATCTGTGCCCATGGGGCGTTGTCTGTGTGGCAGAACCATGGTGAATCCACAGCAATCGGCTCAACACGGCCTTCTCACAGGTTTGTTGCACACCCCGGCCCCGTCGCCGGATCGGGCGACGGGGCCGGGAGGGGGCAGCGGCGGCGGTCAGTCCTTGCGGCCCACGCCACCGTAGAAGGCCACGTTCGGCGCCTCGTCCTTCAGCGCCTCGTCCGCGCCGGGCGCCGGCTCGTCCGGGCGCCAGAGCGACACCCGGGTCAGCCCCGGGTCGACGAGGGTGAATCCGTCGAAGAACGGCAGGATCCGCCCATGGGAGCGGGGGTTGAGGGTGGCGGTCGCGCCGCTGTAGACCTGCTTGACCGACTTCGCCGGGCTCTGGTCGGAGTCGGCCGTGGCGTGCGACAGCACCAGGTAGCTGCCGGACGGCAGCGCGTCCCGCAGGGTGGCGATCACGGCGGCCGGGTCCTCGTCGTCCCGCACGAAGTGCATCAGGGCCACCAGCAGCAGGGCCACCGGCTGCCCGAAGTCGATGAGCCGGGCGACCTCGGGGGAGGACAGCACGTCCGCCGGCCGCCGTACATCGCCCAGGACGAAGGCGGTGTCGTCGGAGACCGTCAGCCGGGCCGCGGCGTGCGTCGCGACGATCGGGTCGTTGTCGACATAGGCCACCCGTACGCCGGGCGCCACCGAGTGCGCCACCTCATGGGTGTTGGGCGAGGTGGGAATGCCGGTACCGATGTCCAGGATCTGCCGGACGCCCGACTCCACCACGAACCGGACCGCCCGCCGCATGAAGGCGCGGTTGGCGCGGGCGCTGGACAGGATCGTCGGGGCGGCCGCGATCACGCGGTCGGCGGCGGCCCGGTCGGACTCGTAGTTGTCCTTGCCGCCCAGGTAGTAGTCGTACATCCGCGCCGGATGCGGTGTTCTGGTGTCGATCTCCTCGGCGGTGAAACCTCGGTCCCTCACGCTGTCCCTCCCGGACGACTCGGGGACCGGCCCGCGACGACCGAGGGTGTCGTCCGGCCGCGCCCACCCGCAGATCCTAAGGCTTTCCCGCAGCCACCGGCGCCGAGGTGCTCCGGCCAAGTGGGGTCGGCGAGAGGGTAGTTGGCGGCGGATCCAGCGGTGGGTGCCGACGGCCCCGCACACCTGGCCGGGCTCGCCGCCGATGCCGGTCACCGGGTGTCCGAGCGGTCGCGTACTCTCCTTGCGCATGAGCACTGGGGGCCCTGCGGCAAGGGTGATCGACGGCCGCTTCGAGCTGGTGGCACGCCTGGGCGGGGGCGGCATGGGCACGGTGTGGCGGGCCCGCGACCTCGTGCTGCACCGCGAGGTGGCGCTGAAGGAGGTCAGGCCGCCCGACCCGGCGCTGGCCGAGTACGACCCCGAGGCCGCCCGCACGCTCCGGGCCCGGGTGCTGCGCGAGGCCCGCGCGCTGGCCAGGGTCGACCACCCCAACGTGGTCACCATCCACCACATCGTCGACACCGGTGACGCCGGTTACCCGTGGATCGTGATGGAGCTGGTGCCCGGCCTCTCCCTGCACGACCGGCTGGCCCAGGGGCCGCTGACCCCCGTCCGGGCGGCGGCGATCGGGCGTGAGCTGCTGTCCGCCCTGCGCGCCGCGCACGCCGCCGGTATCCAGCACCGGGACGTCAAGCCCGCCAACGTACTGCTGCGGCCCGACGGCCGCCCCGTGCTCACCGACTTCGGCATCGCGGCGATCCGCGAGTCCACCAGCCTGACCGCCACCGGCGCCCTCATCGGCTCTCCCGACTACATCGCCCCCGAACGCATCCGGGGCCAGGAGGGCCACCCGGCCTCCGACCTGTGGTCCCTCGGGATGCTGCTCTACGTCGCCGTGGAGGGCAGCCATCCGCTGCGCCGCGCGTCCACCCTGGCCACCCTGGCGGCGGTCCTGGACGAGGAGGTGCCCCCGGCGGCACACGCCGGCCCGCTGGCCCCGGTGCTGGACGCGCTGCTCGTACGGGACCCGGCGGCCCGCCCCGCGATGGCCGAGGTCGACGACATGCTCGCCGCGGTGGGCACCCCGGACGGCCCCACCGCCACCCGGCCCGCCCCGCCCGGCGCCACCGAGCCGCAGGACGCCGTGCCGCCGGGCGCCCGGCAGCCCGCCGCTGCCGCCTGGGCCCCGCCCGTGCCGCCCGTGCCGCCGGCGCCGACCGGCCCGCCGCGCCGTGCCGGTCGGCGCACCAGGAACACCGTCGTCGCCGTCGCTCTGGTGAGCGCCGCCGCCACCGGCACCCTGATCTGGGTGAACGTCCCCGCGCTGCACGGCGGGGCCACCGCCTCCGGTGCCGTCTCCGGCTCCACGGCGGGCTCCACGGCGGGCTCCGCCGGAGGCCGTACAGCCGGCTCCACGGCCGGGGGCTCCACCGCCGGCTCCGCGTCGCCCCGGGTGTCGTCCTCCCAGGCCACGGCGGCCACGGTCAACGGCCTGCTCACCCCCTCCGGGGTCAGGTCGGTGATCGCGAGCCTCAAACCGGTGATGGGCGGCACGCGCGTCACCGACTTCACCGTCTACGAGGAGTACGCCTCCGCCGAGGCGCCGGTGAAGGACGACGACAAGCTGTACGACCGGTTCACCTACCGCGACGGGGTCGCCACCCGGGAGGGCGCGGGCGGCACCCTCGGCGACGACGACACCTCGGTGGACCTCCGCAAGTTCAACTGGGACGCGGTCCCGGCGCTGCTGCGTACGGCGCAGAAGACCCTCGGCGTCAAGAAGCCCACCAACCGCTATCTGATCGTGGACCCCGCCTCGGTGTTCGACGACGACCAGCCGGTGCTGCGCGTCTACCTCACCGACGACTACGGCGGCGGCTATCTGGTGGCCGGGCTCAACGGGAAGGTCATCGAGACCCACCCACGCTGACCCGCCCGCGTTGTTGATCTTCCTGGGATAGACTGCGGCGGTGGACCAACTCCGCACGCTGGCAACGCAGTTCAGGGTAGCGATCACCGAGTGCCCGGATCTGGGACTCGTCTCCCTGGAGCGCTTCCCGCTCGGTGCGTGCGGCGACACCTCCGTACTGCTCGGCCAGTATCTGTACGACAGCGGCCTGGGCGTGTGGATGTATGTGAGCGCCTGGGAGAACGGTTCCACCCATGCCTGGATCGAGAAGAACGGCGTGCGCGTGGATGTCACCGCCGACCAGTTCGACGGCGTCGACCAGCCCGTGATCATCGCCTCCGGAGGCGGCTGGCACGACCGCTTCACCGTCGACCCCGCCGCCTCGCACGGCGCCCTCATCGACGTACGGGAGGACTACGCGCGCGGCGAGCTGCGGCGGGCGTACCGTCGCCTGACCGATTTCCTCCGCCGTCGCCCCCGGTAGGGCGGCGTCCCCCGCATGCACGTATGGGCGTGACTCCCGGGGCGGTCCTCCGTTGGTCTGGCAAGATCACCGCGAAGGAGATGCCCGATGAGCAACCGCCGTCGCCACCAAAAGGGCCGTAAGCACCGCAAGGTGAACCTCACCCCACGGCCCGTCATCCGGACCGCCGCCTCCCGGCCAGGCCCGTCGCCAGTGGACCAGCCCCCCGTGGACCAGGCCCCTGTCGCCCCGGCTCCCGCGTCCGTCGCCCCGGCCGGCCCCGCGCCCGTCGCCGTCGCCGACGCCCCGGCCGTTCCCGCTGCCGCCGCCCCCGTCGAGGACGGCGCGCTGCCCCGCACCACGCTCAGGACGCTCCGCCGGCTGCGGGAGGCGGGTGACGACGGTACGACCCTGGACGATCTGGGCGTTCTCGTCGGCTATCAGCCGGCCACCGTCGCCCGCCACATCGACACCCTCGCCGCCCACCGCCTCGTCCACCACCGGGACGGTCTCTGGTACGCCGTACCCGTTCCGGTCTGAGGTCCGCCGGGCGGCGGTTCAGCAGGACGAGAAGACATGGTGCGGGTCGCCGGCCGGGGTGACGTCGTGATCGCGGAGCACGACGGACAGCCGGCCGCCCCAGCGGCGGCAGGTCCGGTCGAAGTCGTCACGCCGGTAGGCGACGACCAGCACCCGGTTCGCGTACGTGGTGGCGTACCGGCCGCACTCGTCGTACTCGCCGCACTCCTCGGCCACGGCGAAGTCGAACCCGATGTCCTTGGCCCGGCCCAGAAGGCCGGTGGTGTTCTTCTGGGCCACGGCCAGGCCGGCCGCGTGGGCCCGTCCCACCAGGAGCCGGGCGAACGCGGCGTTGTGGGCCGGGGTCAGCCGGCCGCCGGAGCGTTCGTAGGAGTCGAGGTTGTCGGGCTCGACCGCCCGGTAGCCACGGGCGGCGCAGCCGTCGATCCAGCCGCCGACGATCCTGGCCAGCTCGGCGCGGCGGCCGGCGGTGGAGACGTCCAGCAGGGCCTCGCCCCAGTCCTTGTCCATGACGACGGCGCTGTCCGGGCCGTCCTCGCGCAGCAGCAGGCGGGGGTGCTCGCGCTTCCACCAGCCCAGCCGGTCCGGCTGGGCCTGGAAGGCGTTGACGTAGCAGACGGAGTACAGGCCGGGGGCGGGCGCGTCGCCGCGGTCGCGGGAGACCACGCGGACGCCCGCCGGGGGCCGGTACGCGCCGCCGATCTGGTAGTCGAAGCCCGCCCCCGCCGGCGGCGGCGCCACCCGCGCCGCGCCGCCGGCCGGTCCGTCGCCCGCCGCGCATCCCACGGCCAGCGCGGTGGCGGCCAGTGCGGCGGCCATGGCCCTTGTCGGGCGGCGAGCCGCGATACGGGCCGGGCGGCGGGCGGGGATGCGGGCGCGGATGCGGGGGAGCGGGTGCGTCACGCCCTCATTGTCCCGGAGCCAGGATGTAGGTGTTGAGCGCGGTCACCGTGGTGAGCGGGGTCGGCGAACCCAGGTCGTAGCGGTCCACGGCAAGGTAGTTGGGCTTCTTGCGGGCGGCGGGCGCGCAGTAGTTCTCGGCGCGGTTCTGGAGCTTGCCGTTGTCGTTGGTGACGGTCGCGCCGATCGTGGCGTCGCGGAAGTGGTTCATCACGAACAGCGGGTGGAAGCCGGTGGCCTCGCGGGTGAGGGGGGTGTCGGTGCCCCACCGGCTGTAGCAGGACCAGTCGGAGTCGCCGATCCCGGCGCCCATGGACCAGTAGTTCTCGACGGTCCACTCGCGCTGGTACATCACGCCGAAGGTGTCACGGGTGGCGTAGCCGTTGGAGATGTCGCTCGCCCGGGTCCGGTCGCTGAAGACCAGCAGCTGCTTGCCGCGGGCGGCCAGATCCGCCATCGTCGGCCAGCCGTTGGCCGCCACGCCCTCCTGGTCGGGGCGGTAGAGCACGTCGGCCAGCCCGTTGACGGAGGCGAGTGAGGACTTCAGTACCGCGGAGGAGGCGTAGTCCTCCAGGAAGACGGTGACGAACTGTCCCGGATTGGCCTTGAGGAAGTCGACCATGCGCTGCAGGTCGGTGGCGAGCGGCACCGGACTGCTCACGCCCGAGCAGCTGTTGTGGCAGAGCACGGCGGTGCCGGAGACGTCGTAGTCGTCCAGCATGAAGCCGCGTACGCCGTCGGTCAGCTGCTGGCCGACACCGCGCGACTGGTTGGGGAAGAGGCTGACCGGGAAGGACGCGAAGTTGCCGTCCGTGCCGTTGGCGAAGGCGTTGTGGGCGGTCAGGAAGGTGACCTGGTCCAGGGTGCGGGTGTCGGCGGAGGGCATCGCCGAGGTGGCCAGGGCCGCCGGGGTGAGGAACCAGCGGGCGAGGTCGCCGGCGGAGCCGATCGCCACGGAGGTCGAGCCGGAGACCCCGGTCAGATACTGCGAGGTGCCCGGGACGCCCACGGTGTACGTGCTGCCGGCGGACGCGGTGACGGTCCAGGTGGTGCCGTCCGCCCCGCAGGTCGCGGTGACCGCCGAGGTGCCGCTGCGGCCGAGGCACTTGCCGGACTCGTCGGAGTTCTGCAGCTGGTAGCCGCCGGTGACGGCCACCGGGTTCCACCGCTGGTGGTCCTCGGAGCCCTTGGGATTGTGCTCGACGACCGTTCCGCTGCTGTCGGCGGCGTTCAGTCCGGTCACATAGCTCTGCAGATACACCGAGCCACCGGGGACGGCGGCGGCCGGGCCGGCCCAGCACAGCGGGAGGGCGACGGCGACAGCGGCGGTTGCGCACAGAACTCGCAGACGGCGCACGGTTCTTCCTTTCGCTCCAGCACTCCCGTGGTCGAGGAGGGAGTGTCGGGGTCATGACACACCACTGATCGGTGACGGCGCCAGTGGGGCCCGGGGGTCAATTCGCGCCGCGCCGCATTCGCCTCCCGGGTCCGGAGCGGGTCCGGAGCGGGTGTGAGGGGCCGCGCTCCTGTTGAGTTCGGTATAAAACTAGGCAAAGCTGTTGTTTCCATCCCCAGGGCAGTGGGACGAGGGCGGCAGCGATGGCACAGCAGGGCGGTGAACCACGGACGCGGCCGGGCGCCCCGGACGACTTGGGCGGCATCCCGGTCGAATCGGACGGCGACCCGTTCGACGAGGCGTCCACCGCCCGCGTGATGCTGGACAGCGCGGGTGTCGTCACCGAGTGGAGCGAGGGGGCCCGCCGCCTGCTCGGATACACCGCCACCGAGACCGTGGGCCGGCCCGCCCGGGAACTGCTCGCCGAGCCCGCCCGCCCGGCGTCCCCCGCCCCCGGCGCCGTCCGCTGGAACGGCACCGTGGCCCTGCGGCACCGCGACGGCCACGCCCTCCCGGTAGGGCTGCTCGCCCACCGTACGGACCCGGACAGCACTGACCTCAGCGACTGGCTGCTGGTCTCCGCGCTGCCCCGGCCGACCGTGCCCCCGGTCCAGGCCCTTATGAACGCCTGGGCCTTCATCCGCTCTCCCTGCCCGGTCGCGATCTACGACACCACGGTGCGCCTGATGGCCGTCAACGACGCGATGGCGGAGGTCATCGGCCTGCCCGAAGAGGAGATCCGCGGCCTGCGGATCCCCGAGATCGGCGGCAAACCGCAGAGCGCCGAGCTGGAGCAGCAGATGCTGCGGGTCCTGGCCACGGGCGAGCGCTACGACGTGGAGACCTTCATGCGCACCGGGGGAGAGGCCCGGGAGCACGCCTGGTCGGCGAACCTGACCCCGCTCACCGACGAGCACGGCCAGGTGCACGGCGTGTGCCTGACCGCCCACGACATCACCGAGCAGTTCCTCGGCCGGCGGCGCCTGCAACTGGTCAACGACGCCAGCGTCCGGATCGGCACCACGCTGGACGTCATCCGCACCGCCGAGGAGCTCGCCGAGGTCGGCGTCCCCCACCTGGCGGACTTCGTCACCGTGGACCTCCTGGAGTGGTTCGGCGACCGTGGCGAGGAGTCCTCCGGGACCGGGGGTTCGGGCGATCCGTCCGCGGACGTCATCCTCACCCGGGTGGCCCACCACTCGGTCACCGAGGGCTGCCCGGAGGCCGCGGTGCGGCCGGGGGACCCCGGCCGCTACCTGGCGTCCTCACCGCAGGCGCGCTGCCTGGCCGCCGGGGAGCCGGTGATCCGGACGGGTCCCGGCGAATGGCCGCCCCCGGGCGACGCGACGCCCGGCAGAACCCGCAGGCGCGGCATCCGCTCGACCATGGCCGTACCGATCCGGGCCCGGGGCACCACCCTGGGCGTCGCGGTCTTCTTCCGCGACCGGCAGCACGAGCGCTTTGTGCGGGACGACGTGCTGCTGGCCGAGGAGATCACCGCCCGCGCCGCCGTCTGCATCGACAACGCCCGCCGCTTCACCCGGGAGCGCGAGACGGCCCTGGCGCTCCAGCGCAGCCTGCTGCCCCAGTCACTGCCTCAGCCGTCCGCCGTCGAGGCGGCCTCCCGGTACCTTCCGGCGGCCCCGCACGCGGGGGTGGGCGGCGACTGGTTCGACGTCATCCCGCTCTCCGGGCTGCGGGTCGGCCTGGTCGTCGGCGATGTCGTCGGGCACGGCATCCAGGCGTCCGCCACGATGGGGCGGCTGCGCACCGCCGTCCGCACCCTCGCCGACGTCGATCTGCCGCCCGACGAACTGCTGACCCATCTGGACGACCTGGTCGTCCGGCTCGCCACCGAGGACGACGGCCTCGCGTCCGCCGGGGATGTCGGCGCGACCTGCCTGTACGCGGTCTACGACCCGGTGTCCCGGAACTGCTCCATGGCGGCCGCCGGGCATCTGCCGCCCGCCCTGGTGCTGCCCGGCGGCGCGGTGGAGTTCGTCGACCTGCCCGTCGGGCCGCCGCTGGGGGTCGGTGGGCTGCCGTTCGAGGCGGTCGACCGGGAGCTCCCCGAGGGCACCCTGCTGGCCCTGTACACCGACGGCCTGGTGGAGGACCGCGGCCGGGACATCGACCGGGGCCGTGCCCTGCTCGCCGAGGCCCTGTCCGGCGCCACCGGTTCCCTGGACGACATCTGCCAGAACGTGCTGCGGACCCTGCTCCCCGGCGGCGGCGCGCCCGACGACGTCGCCCTGCTGCTGGCCCGCACCCGGGTGCTGGACACCGCGAAGGTGCGTACCTGGGACGTGCCCGTCGACCCCGCGTCGGTGTCGACGACCCGTCGGCAGGCCACCGAGCAGCTGATCGCCTGGGGGCTGGAGGAGATGGTGTTCACCACCGAGCTGGTGGTCAGCGAACTGGTCACCAACGCCATCCGCCACGCCAGCCCGCCGATCCGGCTGCGGCTGATCCACGACGCGACCTTGATCTGCGAGGTGTCCGACGGCAGCAGTACGTCCCCGCATCTGCGCCGGGCCCGCATCTACGACGAGGGCGGCCGGGGCCTGCTGCTGGTCGCCCAGCTCACCCAGCGCTGGGGCAGCCGCCACCACGCCACCGGCAAGACCATCTGGGCGGAGCAGGTCATCCCGCCCTGACCGGGACCCGGCCGCGATTACGGTGCCGGGTGCCCGGCCGGGCGCTCGTAGCCCGGGCCCTGGAATTCCGGTGCCTGGAACTCCGGCACCCGGTACTCGGGGATCTCGTACTCCGGGATCGCCGGGGCGGGCGGCACCGCGGGGTCCTCGCCGCCGCCGGGGGAGGAGAACCCGGGGCTGGAGAACCCCGGGTGCGGCATGGCGGGCCGTTGCGGTTCGTGCTGCTGACTGTCCGTCATAACTGCTCCCTCGGGGGGTGTGCCGCGGATCGGGGACGGCCGGCGCCTACCGGCGCCTACCGGCGGCGGCCGCGCCGGTAGCCGGACCAGCCGGAGCTGGTGCCGAGGCCGCCGAGGTGCGCGGCGAGCAGCGTCAGCCCGACCAGCAGCAGGCTGGTGGGGGTGAACACCGCCTCGGTCGCGGTGTCGGTGGCGTTGATGATGAACGCGATCGCGAATACGACGGCCGCAACAATGGCCAGCATCGGTTGACTCCCAGCGTCTCCTGGGGCGCGGGGTCGCGCCCTCACGCCCACCGGGTGCCCCCGCAGGGCCGGTTCACTCCGCTCCGGGCGCCGGGAGCGGAGCGAACCCGGGCGCCCGTGGGAGCGCTCCGGCCCGGTCGGCCCGGCCTCACCCCGGCCAAAGGTAATGTTAGGGCAAAGTCGCAGGTCAGGCCCTTGTGATGGGGAGGCAATCATGGGCAGGCGGCGCACCACCCTGCCAGGGTGGGCACCCGGTACGACATCACCACGCATACCGGACGGCGCATCTCGGTCGTCGTCCACCAGGACGGCAGACGCTTCATCGGCTTCTGCCACGCCGACGATCCGGACGCCTGCGAGATCTCCATCCCACTGGAGTCGGACGAGGCCGCCACCCTGGCCACCCTCATCGACCCGGCGCCGATCGACGCGGTCCGCACCGACGGACTGGACCTGGTCACCGAGCACATCCCCGTCAGCACCCGCTCGCCGTACGGCGCCCGGGTGCTGGGCGACACCAGGGCCCGTACGCGCACCGGCGCCTCCATCGTCGCCGTGCTGCGCCGCACCGGCGCACACCCCTCACCCGGCCCCGACTTCCGGCTGGCCGTCGGCGACACCCTGGTGGCCGTCGGCACCCGCGAGGGCGTCGACGCGCTCGCCGCCATCGTCGCGGCGGAGTGAGCATGCACGACAGCACCACGATGCATAGAACTCGGCGCCGTCATCCTCGCACTCGGCCTGATCGGCCGCTCGCCGGCCGCGTCGGACTGTCCCCGATCCCGCTCTACCTGCCGGCCGGACCCGCCTTCGGACACGGCGGACTGCTCCCGCTCGACGCCGGCGAGGACTTCGTCGCGGTGGGCGCCGAGATCGGCGTGATCCTGCTGCTCCTCCTCCTCGGCCCGGAGTACAGCGCCTCCGAACTCGTCACCAGCCTCAGGACCCAGTACCCCTCCGGCGCCGTGGACTTCCTCCTCGACGCACTGCCGGGAGCCGCCGCCGCGCTGCTCCCCGGCTGGGGGCCGGTGGCCGCCGTCGTCCTGGCCGGGGTCACCTAAGTCTCCTCCTCCGGCGTGATCGCCAAAGTGCTCACCGACCTCGGCCGCCTCGGCAACCGTGAGACACCGGTGATCCTGGGCATCCTCGTCATCGAGGACCTGTCCATGGCCGCCTGTCTGCCGCCGCTCACCGCCGCACTGGCCGGGCCGGGCCGGCCCCGGCGGCAGCGTGACGCTGCTGATCGCGCTGGGCACCGTGGGCGCCGTGCTGTACCTGGCGCTGCGGCACGGCCGGCTGATCAGCCGCCCGGTCTCCTCCGACAACCCCGAGATGCTGCTGCTGGTGGTGCTCGGGCTGACCCTGCTGGTCGCCGGGATCGCCCAGGAACTCCAGGTCTCCGCCGCCGTTGGGGCCTTCCTGGTCGGCATCGCCCTGTCCGGCGAGGTGGCCGAGGGGGCGCGACGGCCGCTGACCCCGCTGCGGGACCTGTCGGGCTGTCCACCTACCCCGCCGACATCCCGCCGCTGCTGCTGCCGGCCCTGGCGCTCGCGGCGGTCACCACCGCCACCAAGATCCTCACCGGCTGGTACGCCGCCCGCCGGGCCGGCGTCGGTACGCCCGGACGGCTCAGGGCCGGCGGAACCCTGGTCGCCCGGGGCGAGTTCTCCATCGTCATCGCCGGGCCGGCCGCCGGCACCCAGCCCCTCATCGGGCCCCTGGTGACCGCGTACGTCCTGATCCTGGTGATCGTCGGCCCGCTCGCGGCCCGGTACGCCGAGCCCGAGGTCGGCCCGGCCCTGCGGGCGCTGCGCCGGGCCCCCTCGGCCTCCCCCGGGGTGCCCGCGGGGGAGGTGCGGGCGGAACCCGGGGTGCCCGTCGGGTCGGGCGGGTCGGGCGGGTCGGGCGGCGGGTCAGGGTGCGGGTCAGGGGGCGGCAACGCATGAGGGCGGTCCCGCCGTTACGGTGCTGCCGCCCGCGCCGGTTACCCACAGCGCGACCGAATTGAACCGCTTTCGTCACCACTTCGCTACACTTCGTAGCCGAAGGAACCGGAAGCGGGGGAGATGGTGTGTTCTGCCCCGAATGCCGGTGACAGCCGGCCGTGTACGTGAGGGGTACCCATGCACCACCGCACCATCCACCGCGCCGTGACGGCGACGGCCCTGGTTCCGGCCGTCGCCGCCGTGCTCATCGGCTGCACTCCGACCGCCGCCGACGGCTCCGACGCCCCGGCCGCCCCCTCGCGGGCGCCGGGCGTGTCGGCCCCGGTGAGCGGCAGCCCCTCGGGAGCCGGTTCCGCCGCTCCGGCCGCTCCCGCCCGCTCCACCTCGGCACACCGCTGCACCGCTTCCGTGCTGAGGGTCTCGGCGGCGCACCAGGCCCCCCACCGTCCCAGCGGCACGGGTACCGGGGCCGCGATCGTGTCCTTCACCAACACCGGCAGGACCGCCTGCACCGTGAAGGGATTCCCCACCGTCGCCGGGGCGGGCAACGGCGCCCCCCAGCTCAACGTCCCGCTGCATGTACGGCACACCGGCACCGCCTCCACGGTCCGGCTGGCACACGGCGGCCGGGCCTGGGTCAAGCTCACCTTCGTCCAGGTCCAGGGCGAGGGCGACGGATACTGCGTCTCCGGTTCGGCACCGGTGGTCTACCCCACCATGGTGATCGGGCTGCCCGGCGCCGGAAAGCACCAGACAGCCCTGGACGACGGGCAGTTCGCCGAGTGCGACGACACCGTCACCGTCACCGCCCTCATCGCCAGGAAGCCCAACTGACCGACGCTCTACGGGCGGGGGATGTTGCGCAGGTTGGAGCGGGCCAGTTGCACCATCCTGCCGACACCCCCGTTGAGCACCGTACGCGTCGCCGACAGCGCGAACCCGGTGATCTGGTCGGCGGTGATCCGCGGCGGGATGGACAGCGCGTTGGGGTCGGTGACCATGTCCACCAGCGCCGGGCCGTCGTGCCGGAACGCCTCCCGCAGCGCGGTGCGCACCTCCTGCGGCTTCTCCACCCGGATGCCCAGGGCGCCGGCGGCGGTGGCGATGGCCGCGTAGTCCGTGTGCGCGTAGCCGGTGCCGTGCGGCTGCAGCCCGTCGACCATCATCTCCAGGTCCACCATGCCCAGCGAGGAGTTGTTGAACAGCACGACCTTCACCGGCAGCCCGTACTGGACCAGGGTCAGGAAGTCACCCATCAGCATCGAGAACCCGCCGTCACCCGACATCGACACCACCTGGCGCCCGCGGTCCAGGAACTGCGCGCCGATGGCCTGCGGCAGGGCGTTGGCCATCGAGCCGTGCACGAAGGAACCGATGACGCGCCGCCGGCCGTTGGGCGTCAGATAGCGGGCCGCCCACACATTGCACATGCCGGTGTCGACGGTGAAGACCGCGTCGTCCGCGGCCTCCTCGTCCAGCACCGAGGCCACGTACTCGGGATGGATCGGGGTGTGCTTCTCCACATCGCGGGTGTAGGCGCCGACCACCCCTTCGAGGGCGGCCAGATGCCGGGCCAGCATCCGGTCCAGGAACGCCCGCGAGCTCTTCTCCCGCACCAGGGGGAGAAGACAGCGCAGCGTCTCGCGCACATCCCCCCACACCGCGAGCTCCAGCCCGGTCCTGCGCCCCAGCCGCTCCGGCTGGATGTCGACCTGCACAGTCCTGACGTCGTCGGGAAGGAAGGCGCCGTACGGGAAGTCGGTGCCCAGCAGGATCAGCAGATCGCACTCGTGCATCGCCTCGTACGCGGCGCCGTAGCCCAGCAGCCCCGACATCCCGACGTCGTACGGATTGTCGTACTGGATGTGTTCCTTGCCGCGCAGCGCGTGCCCCACCGGGGACTTGAGCCGCTCCGCGAGCTCCATGACCTCCCGGTGCGCGTCGGCCGCGCCCCGCCCGCAGAACAGCGTCACGCGTTCGGCACCGTCGATCAGCTCCGCCAGCCGGGCGACGTCCTCGTCACCGGGCCGCACGACCGGCCGGTCCAGGGGCGTCGGATGCCCGGCGGCCTGCGGCGCCTCCTGGCCCGCGACATCGCCGGGCAGCGCCACCACCGACACGCCCTGCCGGCCGACGGCGTGCCGGATGGCCGTCTGCACCACCCGGGGCATCTGGTGCGGGGAGGCGATGAGTTCGCAGTAGTGGCTGCACTCGGTGAACAGCCGCTCGGGGTGCGTCTCCTGGAAGAAGCCGCTGCCGATCTCACCGCTGGGGATCTGCGCGGCGAGGGCCAGCACCGGGGCCATCGACCGGTGCGCGTCGAACAGGCCGTTGATCAGATGCAGGTTGCCCGGCCCGCAGGACCCGGCACACGCCGCCAGCCGTCCCGTCAGCTGGGCCTCGGCACTGGCCGCGAACGCGGCCGCCTCCTCGTGCCGTACCTGCACCCACTCCACGTCGGTGTGCCGCCGCACGGCGTCCACCACGGGATTGAGGCTGTCGCCCACCACACCGTAGATTCTTCTCACCCCGGCGCGGGCAACGAGGTCCACATACTGTTCGGCAACGGTCTGTTTCGCCATTGCGTCACGATATGCCGACCGTCGCGAAGCGCGGGGCAGCAACACGGACCGCCGGTCCGACGCCCCGTCAGGCGGTGCTGCCGGCCGTCTGCTCGGCCCCGGCCCACTGCGGACGGAAACCGGCGTGTCCGGACCACAGGCGGGCGGTCTCGGTCAGGCAGAGATAGGCGTGCTCGCTCTCCGTGCTGTCGTCCCGGGCCGCCGCCGCGGCGCCGTAGACGGCCACATGGCGGGCGAGGCCCTCCAGGGCGGTCACCTGGGACGTGGTGCGGGCCGGGCTCACCTCGTGGAGATAGTCCTCAAGGGGCTCGCGCAACTCCGGTACGCCACTGGTGGTGATCCCCGTCTCGCGGTCGGCCATGACCGTACGGGCGATCCGGGCGCTCACCCCGGTGTCGGAGCAGCGGTCGGCGATGAACTGCCAGAGGGTCTCGAAATCCTCGGCGGTGCGGGTGGTCATCCGGAACCTCCAGGTGCTGGTCTTCCCGCGAAGGTCGCGAGGCACTGCGAGTACCCCGTCACGGCCGGGTGACCCCCGTGATCCGGCGGCGTGTTGCCCGTCGTACGCCCTGCCGGGTGCCCCGTCGCGCTGCCAGTCGCGCTGCCAGTCGTGTCGGCCGTCGTGTTGGCCGGCCCGGACAGTCATGCCCGGCGCCGGGAGGGGTACCGGACGGGGGCCGGACCGTACGCCGTCCGGTCCGGCCCCACGCGACCGCGTGGCGGCCGGAGGCAGACGTTTCCCCGCCAGGAGTCCCATGACCGTCAGCGTGTTCACCGGCCGCCGTCTGCGCAGAGCCGCGCGGCAGATCTTCGGGTGGGACCGGCTGCGGCCCGGTCAGCTCACCGCCATGAAGGCGGTCATGGCCGGCCGGGACACGGTGGCCATGATGCCCACCGGGGCCGGCAAGTCGGCCGTCTACCAGGTGCCCAGCGTGCTGCTGCCGGGGCCGACGCTGGTGGTGTCGCCGCTGATCGCGCTCCAGCGCGACCAGGTGGCAGGGCTGCTGCGGCAGGGCGGCCGGAGCGCGGTCGCCATCAACTCCTCGATGAGCGACCGGCACAACGAAGAGGCCTGGGAGAGCGTCAGCGGCGGCGGCGTACGAGTGCTGTTCGTGACCCCGGAACAACTCGCCAAGCCCGACGTCCTGGAGCGGCTGGCCGCGCTGGCCCCGTCGTTGTTCGTCGTCGACGAGGCACACTGCGTCTCCTCGTGGGGACACGACTTCCGGCCCGACTACCTCAGGCTCCGTCAGGCGGCCGAGAGCATCGGACGCCCGCCGATCCTGGCGCTGACCGCCGGCGCGGCGGGCCCGGTACGCGCGGACATCATCGAGCGGCTCGGCATGCGCCGGGTGCGGCAGGTGGTGGCGGGCTTCGACCGGCCCAACATCCACCTGGAGGTCACCCACTTCCTCGACGACGCCGCGAAGCGGCGGGCCGTGGTGGAGCGCGCGGCGGCCGAGCCCAAACCCGGCATCGTCTACGCCGCCACCCGCAAGGACGCCGAACGCTACGCCGCCGAACTGGACGAACTGGGCCTGGACGCCGCCGCCTATCACGCCGGGCTGCGAACCGCCGACCGCTCCTCGGTCCACGACCGCTTCCTGGCCGGGGAACTCGACGTGGTCGTGGCGACCTCAGCGTTCGGCATGGGCATCGACAAGCCCGACGTACGGTTCGTGCTGCACGCCTCGATACCGGGATCGCTGGACGCCTACTACCAGGAGATCGGCCGGGCCGGCCGCGACGGCGCCGCCGCCAGGGCGGTCCTGCACTACCGCACCCAGGACCTGGGGCTGCGGAAGTTCTTCTCCTCGGGCCGCCCGGACCCCGACACCGTGCTGGACGTGGCACGCCGCGTCCACGCCCACGACGGCCCGATGGAGGCGGCCGAACTCCAGGGGCAGACAGGGCTGTCCGCCACCCGGCTGACCGCCGTGCTCAATCTGCTGGAGCAGGCAGGGGCCGTCAGCACCAGTACCGGCATGGTCGACGCCGTACCCGGCCACGAACCCAGGCAGGCCGCGCGGGAGGCGATGGAGATCGCCACCGCCCACGAGAGCCTGGAACGCTCCCGGGTCGACATGATGCGCGGCCTGGCCGAGACCACCGGCTGCCGCCGCCGCTTCCTGCTCGGCTACTTCGGCGAACGGGTCCCCACCCCGTGCGGCAACTGCGACCGCTGCGAAGCGCAGCCGGACGCCCCCGCCCGCCGGGGCGGCGCCGCCGGTGACCGTAACGGTGACCGTAACGGTGACCGTGCAGGGGGCCGTTCCGGGGGCCGTGACAGGAGCCGCACCGGGCGCGGAGCCGGGCGCGGAGCCGGGGGCCGTGCCGGGAGCCCTGACGGGAGCCGGTCGGCCCAGGTCCCCGGTCCCGCACCGGACCCCGGCTCCGCGCCCTCCACCCGGGGCGGCCACCCCTTCCCGCCGGGCACCCGGGTCACCCACCCGCGCTGGGGCACCGGTGAGGTGCTCAGCGAGGAGGCCGAGCGGATCACCGTCCTGTTCGACTCCGTCGGCTACCGCACGCTGTCCCTTCCGCTGGTCATGGACAAGGCCCTGCTCGCCCCCGCGCCACGCTGACCGGCCGCCCCGCCGGCCGGGCCATTTGAGCGGACACGCCCGCAGGAACGCTGCATCCGTACAGGGCGGTGGAACGGAATGAGGAGGATGTCGCTTGCCGGCCGAGGCGTGAGACCGAGGGGAAGGGGACCGTGATGGGCCAGATCAGCGCGGAAGGGCCGGCGTCCCGTGGCGCCCGGCCCCGCGCGAGCCACGACCCCCGGCCGGGTCGTGCCGGGGCCGTGCGGCCGCTCGCCGCCGTCACCCTCACCCTCGCCCCCGCCCGGCCCGTCAGGCCCCCGGGCCCGGCCGCCGAGGACATCGACGCCGACGTGCCGGGCGCCGTCGGCCGCATGCTGGAGACGGTGCTGCGCGGGCGTACGGACGAGGCCACGGCCACCGACCGCACCTTCGCCCGGGACATCGCCCACCGCGTCTCGCGCTTCACCCGCACCGGCGGCAAGCGCGTGCGGTCCCAGTTCCTGTGGTGGGCGCTGCGGGCCTGCTGCGCGGGGGAGGACCCGGCCCGCACCGACGCCGCGCTGCGCACCGCGTGCGCCCTCGAACTCATCCAGACCTGCGCACTGGTCCACGACGACGTGATGGACGGCTCCCCGCTGCGCAGGGGCGGCCCCGCCGTGCACTCCCAGCTCGCCGCCCAGTACGCCGGCACCGTACCCCCGGCGGCGGCCGGGCCGTTCGCGACCGCCGCCGCCATCCTGGCCGGCGACCTGGCCCTGGCGTGGGCCGACGACATCGTCGCCGCCGTCGACGTCCCGCCCGGGACCCGGGCCCGGATGCTCGGCGTCTGGCGGGCCATGCGCACCGAGATGGTCGCCGGCCAGTACCTCGACCTGCACGGCCAGGCCACCGGGGCCCGGTCGACGGCCCGCGCGATCCGGGCCGCCTGCCTCAAGAGCGCGCTGTACACCGTCGAACGCCCGCTCGTCCTGGGCGCCGCCCTGGCCGGGGCGGACGAGGCGGTCACCGCCGCGCTGTCACGGGCGGGCCGCCGGGCCGGCATCGCCTTCCAGCTCCGCGACGACCTGCACGGGGTGTTCGGCGACCCCCGGCGGACCGGGAAACCCTCCGGGGACGACCTGCGCGACGGCAAGCCCACGTATCTCGTCGCCGTCGCCCGCCGCCGCGCCGAGGCAGGGGGCGACCGGCACGCCCCGCGCGTCCTGGACCGGGTCCTGGGCGACCCCCGGGCCACCGACGCCGACCTGGACCGGGTGCGGGAGATCCTGGAGTCGACCGGAGCCCGCGCCATGGCCGAGGTCACCGTCGAACGCCTCGTCGTCCTGGCCGACCGTCACCTGGCCACGGCAGCCCTCGACCCGGCGGCCCGCGTCCGGCTCCGGGCACTGTTCCACTCCGCCGCCGAGGTCCCCGAGACCGTCGGCGCCACCACCCCGGGGAGCAGCCGATGAGGACCGTGAGCGGCCGCACCGACCATGTGGTGGTCGTCGGCGCCGGACTGGCCGGCCTGTCCGCCGCCCTGCACCTGCTGGGCGCCGGGCGCCGGGTCACCGTCGTCGAACGCGCGGACCTCCCCGGCGGCCGGGCCGGCCGTGCGGAACTCGGCGGCTACCGCATCGACACCGGCCCGACCGTGCTGACCATGCCCGACCTCGCCGACGAGGCCTTCGCGGCGGTCGGCACCCGGCTGGCCGACCATGTGGACCTGGTGCCGCTCCACCCCGCCTACCGGGCCCGGTTCGCCGACGGCAGCGCGCTCGACGTACACACCGCCGCCGACGCCATGGAAGCCGAGGTGCGCCGCTTCGCCGGCCCCCGCGAGGCCCAGGGCTACCGCGGACTGCGGGCCTGGCTCACCGAGCTCTACGCCGTGCAGATGCGCCGTTTCATCGACGCCAACTTCGACTCGCCGCTGCAGCTGCTCACCCCCGACCTGGCCCGGCTGGCCGCCCTGGGCGGATTCGGCCGGCTCGACGCCCGGATCGGCCGCTTCCTGTCCGACGAGCGGCTGCGCCGGGTCTTCTCCTTCCAGGCGCTGTACGTGGGCGTACCGCCGGCCCGCGCCCTGGCCGCGTACGCCGTGATCGCCTACATGGACACCGTCGCCGGTGTGTACTTCCCGCGCGGCGGGATGCACGCCCTGCCCCAGGCCATGTCCGACGTCGCGGGCGCGGCCGGCGCCGACCTGCGGTACGGCCACGACGTCACCCGGCTGGAACGCTCCGGCGACCGCGTCACGGCGGTGGTCACCGACCACGGCCGCATCCCCTGCGACGCCGTGGTGCTCACCCCCGACCTGCCCGTCGCCTACCGGCTGCTGGGCCGCACCCCCCGCCGGCCGGTCCGGCTGCGGCACTCGCCCTCCGCGGTGATCCTGCACGCCGGCACCGACCGCACCTGGCCGGGACTGGCCCACCACACCATCTCCTTCGGCGGCGCCTGGGCGGGTACGTTCCGCGAACTGACCCGCACCGGAGTCCTGATGAGCGACCCGTCGCTGCTCATCACCCGCCCCACCGCCACCGATCCCGCACTCGCCCCGCCCGGCCGGCATCTGCACTACGTCCTCGCGCCCTGCCCCAACACCGACATCGGACCCGGCACCGCCGACTGGCAGGACCTCGCACCGCGCTACCGCGACAGTCTGCTCGCCGAACTCCAGCGCCGCGGGCTCGACGGCATCGGCGCCGCCATCGAACAGGAACGCCTGGTCACCCCCGTGGACTGGACGGCCGAGGGGCACGCGGCCGGCACCCCGTTCTCCGCCGCCCACACCTTCCCCCAGACCGGACCGTTCCGTCCCCGCAACCTGGTCGGCGGCACCGCCAACGCCGTACTCGCCGGCTGCGGCACCACACCGGGTGTCGGCGTGCCGACCGTCCTGATCTCCGGAAAGCTCGCGGCGGCCCGCATCACCGGCCCCGGCCCCCGCCCCCGCCGCCCGCTCACCGCCCGCCAGGCGCCCGGCCCGGTCGCTCGTCCGGCCGCCCGTCCGGCACAGAAAGGTCCCTCCGTATGACCGATCGCGAACTCGACGCCGCCGGTATCACCGACCCCGTCCTGCGCGACGCCTACACCCGGTGCCGCCGGCTCAACGCCCGGCACGGCAGGACCTACTTCCTGGCCACCCGGCTGCTCCCGGCCGCCCGCCGCCCGGCCGTGCACGCCCTCTACGGCTTCGCCCGGCTGGCCGACGAGATCGTCGACGACCTCGACAGCGACGCGGGCCCCGCGGAACGCGCCATCGCCCTCGGCATCCTCCAACAGCGCCTGGAACACGGGCTCCACGGCGGCGACAGCCCGGACCCGGTGATCCGGGCGCTCAGCCACACCGCCGCCCGATACCGGATCAGCCACCGGCACTTCACCGACTTCATGGCCTCCATGCGCAGCGACCTGGAAGTCACCGACTACCCCCGCTACGACGACCTGTACGGCTACATGCACGGCTCGGCGGCCGTCATCGGCCTCCAGATGCTGCCGGTGCTCGGCACCGTCGTCCCCCGCGAGCGGGCCGCGCCGCACGCCGCCGCCCTCGGTGTCGCCTTCCAGCTCACCAACTTCCTGCGCGACGTCGGCGAGGACCTCGACCGGGGCCGCGTCTACCTGCCCGCCGACCTGCTCGCCGGGCACGGCGTGGACCGGGAACTGCTGCACTGGAGCCGCACCACCGGCCGCCGTGACGGCCGGATCACCTCGGCCCTGAGCGCCACCGCCGCCCTGGTCCGGGACGTGTACCGGCAGGCGATCCCCGGCCTGCCGATGCTCGACCCGGTCGCCCGGCCCTGCATCCGTACCGCCCTGGTCCTGTACGGCGGCATCCTGGACGCCGTCGCCGACGACGGGTACGCGGTGCTGCACCGCCGCGCGGTCGTCCCGCGCCGCCGCCGTGCCGCCGTGGCCCTCGACGGCCTGGCCCGGGTCACCGCCGCCCGCTGCCGGACGGCCCGGTCGGTCCGGCAGCCCGTACCGGCCACCCGCGGCGAGCAGGGGGAGGCGGCATGACCGGCGGACCCCCGCGGCGCGGGCGCTACCCGCTGCGGCTGCGCCGCGCCGCCGCCGCCCGGGACCAGCGGCGCCCCAGCTGGCGCGACGCCCGGCCGGCCCTGATCGAGGGCGCACTCAAGCGGGCCCTCGCCCGGCCGTCCGGCAACTGGTACGTCATCGGCGCCGCCCGCGACATCCGCCCCGGGCGGCCCTTCGGCCGTACCGTCGCCGGTGCCGAGGTCGTCGCCTGGCGCGACGCCGCCGGCCGACTGGTCGCCGGCCCCGGCGCCTGCCCCCACCTCGGGGCGCCGCTGCGCGACAGCCCCGTACGCTGCGGCACCCTGATCTGCCACTGGCACGGACTGGCCCTGGACGGCACCCCGTTCGCCGGCTGGGAACCCTTTCCGGCGTACGACGACGGCGTACTGGCCTGGGTCCGGCTCGACACCGTCGGCGGCGAGCAGCCGCTGGAGCGGCCCGTGCTGCCGGCCCGCCCCGCCCTCACCGGGGCCGTCGGCGCGGTCTACGCCGGAGTCGGCGTCTGCGAGCCGGACGACATCGTCGCCAACCGCCTCGACCCCTGGCACGGGGCCTGGCTCCACCCCTACTCCTTCGTCGACCTCACCGTCCTCGACCGGGACGGCGACGCCCTCACCGTCGATGTCTCGTTCAAGGTCGCCGGGCGGGCGGTGGTACCGGTACGGGCCGTCTTCACCGCCCCGGAACCCCGTACGGTCGTCATGCACATCACCGGGGGCGAGGGCGAGGGGTCGGCCGTCGAGACGCACGCGACCCCCCTGGGCCCAGGCCGGGACGGCCGTCCGCGCACCGCCGTCACCGAGGCCGTCCTCGCCGCCTCCGACCGTCCCGGCTTCGCCGCCGCCCGTGCCGCCGCCCCCCTGCTGCGCCCCCTGATGCGCGCCGCCGCCGGCCGCCTCTGGCGCGACGACCTGGCCTACGCCGAACGCCGCTGGGCGCTGCGCGCGGCAGGCCGTTTCCCCGGCTCGGTGTGAGCGTCGGCGCGGGCCGCAGGCGTTGGGCTCCGGCGCGGGTCCGTGGCCGTCGGTGGCGCGGGACGTCCTGGCGTGCGCCGCGCGCTGTGCGCCGCCGGCCGTTCGCCCGGCGCGGGCTGAGCAGCGCCGCGAGCCTTCGGCCGCCTGCGCGGACCCGATTATGCGCGCCACCCCCGTTCGTCTGGCTCGGCTTGAACGGTGGCGCGGGTCCTCGGCCGTCGGATCGCGGGACGTCCTGGCGTGCGCCGCGTGCTGTGCGCCGCCGGCCGTTCGCCCGGCGCGGGCTGAGCAGCGCCGCGAGCCTTCGGCCGCCTGCGCGGACCCGATTATGCGCGCCACCTCCGTTCGTCTGGTTCGGCTTGAACGGTGGCGCGGGACGCCCTGGCGTGCGCTGCGCGCCGCCGGCCGTCGCTGCGGCCCGGGGTGAGTGTCAGCCTGGGGCCTTGGGCGTTTGCGCGGTTGGGGCCGGGTGTTGGCGCGGGTTCAGCCGTGACAGTCCTCGCAGGACGGCGGTGCGGCCGCGTGCGGGGACCGTCCACAGTGGCTCGCCCTGTACACCCCAGCGCCGCAGTAGCGTGTTGGCGGCGAGGAAGCCGGTGGTCGCGGCCCGTTCCATCAGCGCCACCGGGTACGGGGTGCGGACCAGGTCGCCGGCGACGACCAGTGCGGGGTCGCCGGTGGTGACCGTGGGCCGGTCCTGGAAGCCGCCGACCGGGAACAGCGGGCAGTCCGCCCGCCACTCGTGGCGCACGTCGACCACTCCGGCCGCCGAGGTCTCCGGGTAGACCCGGTGCAACCCGGCGATCAGCCGGTCCTGTTCGGCGGCGCGGTCGGCCGTCGGGGCGACGGCGTAGGCGTGCAGTTCCACCACCGAGCCGCCGGTCTTGGCGGCCCAGCGGGCGGCCTCGCCCTCCCAGCGGTCCAGCACGCTGACGTTGTCCAGGCCGCCGAAGCCGCTGGTGCCCAGGAACCCGGGCCGTCCGGCGGCCACCGGGCGGTCCAGCCACAGCCGCGTCACCAGGAACGGCGGCGCGGTGCGCAGCCGGCCGACCCGGTCCCGCCACGGCTGGTCGGCCAGCCGCGGCGAGCCGGCCACCAGCGTGCGCAGCCCGCCGGTGTCCAGGGCGAGCACCACGGCGTCGTGCCGCCGCGACACGCCGTCGGCGGCGGTCGTCACCCGGTGGCCGCCGTCCGGTGCGGGCTCCACGGCCGCCACGGCCGTGGCGGTGCGCAACGTCGCCCCGAGCGAGGTGAGATGACGGCCCAGCGGCTCCCACAGCGCCTGCGGGAAGGGCTCGGCGGGCACGTCGAAGAGCAGGCCCTCGGAGGAGCCCAGGAAATAGATGTGGAACATCAGCACCAGCTCGGCGGCGGACAGTTCGCGCGGGTCGGCGAAGAAGCTCCGCGAGAACACCTCGAAGGCCAGGTGGTGCGCGGCCTCGGGGAAGCGGATACGTTCCAGGAACTCCCGGGCGCTGACCCCGTCGAGCCGCTCGTACACCTCGGGCACCCGCACATCGAGCAGGGGCAGCGCCGCGGCCGGGTTCATCCGGGCCAGATCGCGCCAGCCGAAGCTGGGACTGCGTGCGACAAAGCCCAGGGCGCTCCACGGCGGGGTGCGCGGCACCTTCGCGAAACTGTCGTACATGCCGTCGGCGTGCCGCAGCGGATAGTCGGGCAGCGCGGTGAGCATGCGCAGGCCGGGATCGGCGCGGCGCAGCAGGGACCGCAGGTTGTAGTACTGCCGGAAGAAGGCGTGGAAGCCCCGGCTCATGGTGGCCGTGGTGCCGTCCGTCAGCTCCGTGGGCCATCCGGCGAGCCGGCCGCCGAGGCCCTCCTCGCGTTCGTACAGCGTGACGCGCACGCCTCGTTCGGCCAGCGCCGTGGCGGCGGCCAGCCCCGCGATGCCGCCGCCGATCACCCCGGCGTCGGGCGCGTCGCCGGTGCCGGCCCCGGCGACCCGCACGGCGCCCGGGGACGGCGGCACGAAGCGGGCCTGGCGGTCGCGGGCCCCGGGTGGCGCGGCGGTGTCCCGGCGCCCGCTCAGCGGCCGGTTCACCGCCCCGCTCCCGGCGTCCGGCGCGGCACGCGGCCGACCACGGTGTGCGCGATGCCGGTCTGCCAGCCCGGCAGCGGCAGCACCCGCACCGCCTCGAAGCCGGCCCGGCGCACCCGGTCGCCGAGCGCCGCCGCGCTGTCGAACTCCAGGACGCTGCGCCACAGATGGCGGTACAGCCCCTCGTCACCGGTGAGCCGGCCGGCCGGCAGCACGATGCCCCGGCACACCGCCGTCCACACCGCCCGGTCGGCCGCGCCACCGCCCAGCGCGTAGTCGTGCACCGCGAGCCGGCCGTCCGGCGCGAGCAGACCGCGTACGGCCGTCAGGACCGCGTCGGGGTCGGTGACGTTACGGAGCAGATAGGCGGCGAAGGCCGCGTCGAAGGGCCCCTTGATGCCCGCCCCGGCCAGCCCCTCGGCGGGCGCGTGGACGAAGGACACACCTGGGGGCCAGCGTTTGGCGGCGGCTTGCTCCAGCATCCCGGCGGAGGCGTCCACCGCGACGATCGCGGCGTGCGGGGCGGCGGCCAGCAGCGCGGCGGTCGAGGCGCCGGTGCCGCAGCCCAGGTCCAGCAGCCGCAGCCCGGCCCCGCCGACCGGCAGCCGCAAGCGCCTTGCCGAGCGCCGCAGATGGGTGTGATAGCCGGGATTGACGGCGACCAGCCGGTCGTAGAAATGCGCACCGCGGTCGAACGCACTGCTCAGCTCCTCGTCGCGCAGCAGGGTCATACGATGCTCTCCTCCTGGTCGTGCCGGGACAGGCCGGGCATTTCTACGACGGTGCGCAACATCGGCAGTACGGGGGTGCGCAGGCCGATGAGCAGGTCCTCGGCCGGCCGGGTGCGGCCGTCGAGGAAGCGCAGCAGCCGCTCGGCGGGCACCTTGCGGAACAGCCCGGTGAAGAACTCCGCGCCGTCGATCCGCCCGCTGTCCAGCGCGCGCAGCAGCACCGAGTCCATGGCCAGCGAGCGGGCGCGGTGAGCCGGCGGCGGCAGCGGCGTGCGGCCGTGGGCCAGCGCGGCGGCGACCGCGGCGGTCTGCCGCTGCACGGCGCTGAAGGTGTAGCCGGTGGACGGGCGGGTCGCGCCGCCCGCCGCTCCGATCAGGAACACCGACCTCCCGGCCCGGCGCGGGAACCGGCCGTCGGTCATCGGGATCACGCCCTGCTCCCGCGCGGTGATCTCGAACCCGTCCAGGCCCAGGACCTCGCCGGTGTAGCGGCGCAGCGCCGTGTCGTACGCCTGGTCGTCGAGCACCTGCCGGGAGAACTCGGTGTACTCCACCAGCGCCTCGCACGGGCCCAGCGGCAGCACATAGCCGAACGACAGTCCGTGCGGGGGGCGGGGGGTACGGAAGTCCATCAGATCCGCCGTCCCGGCGTCGAACACCGGCCGGGCGGTGCGCACGAACCAGCCGCGGAAGTGCTGCAGCAGCGTGGTGCGCGCGGCCGGCAGCCGCCGGGGCGGCCGGGAGTCGAACACCCAGCGGGCCCGCAGCACCACCGGCCGGCCCGCCGCGTCCCGCCCGCGCACCTCGGCGCCCCCGGGAGCGTCCCGTACGTCCACGACCTCCGCCCCGACCCGCCGCACGGTGCCGGCGGCGGCCAGCCGGGCCCCGACCAGCGTCTCGAAGTCGCCGGAGCGCAGCATCTTGTACCGCAGCGGCGCCGGCCGGGCCAGGGTCGCGGTGCCGTCGGGACCGTGCACCCGCAGCCGCTCCCAGGACGCGGTCAGGGCCTGGTCGTACGGGCCGCCGGGCGGCTCCCAGAAGCACCAGGTGCGCTGCGCGGGACGCAGCGGCCCCGGCGGGGCGTCCACCAGCACCACCGAGGAGCGCCGGCCGCCGGGCGGCCGCGGTCCGGCCAGGCGGTGGGCGAGCGACAGACCGGCCGCCCCCGCACCCACGATGACGACGTCCGCGTCCGGCACGAGCGCTGCTCCTTCCGCCGCTTTCCCTGTCGTGTGCCCCGGGTACCCCGGCCGGCCAGGTCGCCCCAGCATTCCGCAGCCGGTGTCCGTACGGACGCAGGCGGGACGGCCCTGTCACCGGCACCGCTCGGGTGGCGCCTCCGGCCCGGCGTCGCCCGCCGCGCCGAACAGTTCGGGCTGTGAGGCGTACGGCAGGTCGTCCAGCGGGCGGCCGGAGCAGAAACGGGCCATCAGGTCGGCGAAGTCCGCGATCCGCTCCACCGGGGCGAGATGGTCGGTCTCACGGATCGTCATGAAGGACGCGCCGGGCAGGCAGCGGGCCACCTCCCGTCCCATCGCGGGCGTGGTCAGCGTGTCGTACTCACCGGTGACGACCAGGCTCGGGACCGGGGGAGCGGGCTCGGGCCGGTACCACTCGTGGCGCATCAGCCGGGTGTTGTGCTCGGCGGACTTGCGCAACTGCTCCGGGCTCTGCGCGGAGATCTGCTGGTAGACCAGACGGGCCACGGCGGCGTGCTTGCGCACCCGGCCGACACCGGGAGGCGACATGAACCGGTCCGCGAGCTCACGGGCGATGGTGTCCGTCTCCCCGCGCCGGATCATGCCGTCCCAGCGTTCCATCGCCGCCGCGTAGTCGTCGGGAATCGCCGTGGTCATCCCCACCAGCATCATCCGGCCCACCAGATGCGGGTAGTGCTGGGCGAAGCGCAGGCCGACCGAGCCGCCGTAACAGGCCGCCACCACGCTGACCCGGGCGATGCCCAGCTCGCCCAGCAGCCGGCGGACGGCCGCGGCCAGGAAGTCCACGCCGTAGCGGGCCGGCAGGAAGTCGGCCGTACCGTATCCGGGCAGGTCCACCGTGATCACCGGGCTCTGCGGGGTGAGCCACCTCTCGTGACGCACCCAGGAGAACCGGTCCTGGGAGGAGCCACCCAGGACGAGCACGGGATCGCCGCCCGTCGCGCCGCCCGTCCCGGCCTCCCCGCCGGCGATCCGGCAGGTGTAGCGGAATCCGTCGAAGACCAGGTCACGTTCCTCGGCCCGTTCCTCGGCCCGCTCGGCGGGGACGGGTTCCGCCCCCGCCTGCGCGGGGACACCGGTACGGCCGGTGCGGCCCGGGGTGGCGGGGATGACATCTACAGACACGGTCGGACTCCAAGCGCTGGCGGACAGAGGACACTGCCTGTGACTAACCAGCTCCGCCGCCGAAGGTGTCGGCCCCGTTGCCACGACCCGTGGGAAATCACACGAAACGCATCACCGGCGGCCGCCGGGGAACACGGCGGTGGAACGACCCACCGCCGAGATGAAGGTGTCCCATGCTGAATGCCCCGTCAGCCCCGCGCGCGAGCACCACCGGCGCGGGGCACCCCGAGGCCGAGGCCCACGGTCCGCAGGAGGACCGCGACGACCTCAGACGCAGACTCGAACGGCTGATAGGAATCGCCGCCACCGAGGGGAACCTGCTCGTGCCGCTGCGCAACGGCGACGAGATCTTCCCCGCGATGCTCGGCCGTATCCGGGCCGCCCGGCACACCGTGGACATGATGACCTTCGTGTACTGGAAGGGCGACATCGCCCGGGAGTTCGCCGCCGCCCTCGCCGAGCGCGCACGCGCGGGCGTCCGCGTCAGGCTGCTCCTGGACGGGTTCGGCAGCCGGCTGATCGACAAGGAACTGCTGCGCATGATGGAGACGGCCGGTGTGCGTGTCGCCTGGTTCCGCAAGCCGCTGCTGATATCCCCGCTCAAGCAGAACCACCGCTGCCACCGCAAGGCCCTGATCATCGACGAGTCCATCGCCTTCACTGGCGGCGTCGGCATCGCGGAGGAGTGGTGCGGCGACGCCCGTAACCCCGGCGAGTGGCGCGACACCCATGTGGAGATCCACGGTCCGGCGGTGGACGGCGTCGCCGCGGCCTTCGCCCAGAACTGGGCCGAGTGCCGCGAGGAGCTCTTCGACCGCCACGACCGCTTCGCCCGGCACCGCCCGGCCGGCTCCGCCGTGGTCCAGGTCGTCCGGGGCTCCGCCGGATACGGCTGGCAGGACATGCAGACCCTGCTGCGCGTCGTCATCGAGTCCGCGCAGACGCGGCTGCGGCTGACCACCGCGTACTTCGCCCCCGACTCCTACTTCGTCGACCTGCTGTGCCAGGCCGCCCGGCGGGGCGTCAGCGTGGAGATCCTGCTGCCCGGCCCGCACACCGACAAGCGGGTGTGCCACCTGGCCGGCCGCTACATGTACGAGCGGCTGCTCGACAGCGGCGTCAGCATCATGGAGTACCGGCCGACGATGATGCACGCCAAGATCATCACGCTGGACGGCAAGGCCTCCCTGATCGGCTCGACGAACTTCAACCGCAGGTCGATGGAGCACGACGAGGAAGTCATGCTCGCCGTGCTCGACAAGGACTTCACCCGCCGGCTCGACGAGCACTTCGACGAGGACGTCAGCCGGGCCACCGCGATCGACCCCCGCCGCTGGCGTCGGCGCTCCCTCGCCCGCCGGCTGCTCAACGCCTCCGTCCTGCCGATCCGCCGCTGGCTGTGAGCGGAGCCCGCCTGACCGGGACCAACGACCCAGATCCGCCGAGAACCGAGGAGAAGAGACAGAGATGACCACCCCCGAGAACGAGTACGGCAGCGACGTTCCCTCGTCGGGCAAGGAGCTCCGCCGCGACGCCGAGCACGCCCGTGAGCAGCTCGGCGCGACCGCGGAGGGCCTCGCGGCCGAGGCCGCGGACACCGCGGCCCATACCGCCGCCGACGCGGAGGCGCAGGCCAAGGCCAAGGGCGCGGCGCTGAAGACCCAGGCGCAGGACGCCGCGGGCAAGGCCGCGTCCCAGGCCCGCGAGACGGCCGCCCAGGTCCTGCACACCGCCCAGGACAAGACCCCTGAGCCGCTGCGCGAGGCGGCAGCCGAGGCCAGGACCCGGATCGGCGAGACCGGTGCCGCGCTCACCGCCGCCTACCGGGACAAGGCTCCCGAGCCCGTGCAGGAGAAGCTGGACCAGGTCGTGCGGACCGGTCGCCGCAACCCCCGCCTGGTGGCCGTCGCGGCCGCGGCGGTCATGGTGCTGCTCGTCGCCCGCAGCAGGCGGCGTCGGTGAAGGGACTCAACGTCAGCAACGTCAGCCACGTCAGCAACGTCATGAACGTCATGAACGTCGTGCACGACATAAAGGGCATGAAGGGCAGGAAGGTATGAAGAAGCGGCCCGTCACACTCACATACCGGCCGGTCGGGCTCGCCCTGGGCATCCTCGGCGGCCTCCTGGCGAGCGCTGCCTTCAAGCAGGCGTGGAAGGTCCTCGCCGACGAGAAGGACGCGCCCGACCCCACCGACGAGGACCGGGGCTGGCGGGAGATCCTGGTGGCGGCCGCCGTCCAGGGTGCGATCTTCTCCGTCGTGAAGGCCGCCGTCGACCGGGGTGGCGCCACCGCCACGCGCCGTGCGACAGGCGTCTGGCCCGGCTGACCTCTCGTCAGCAGGCGGCGGAGAGCAGCCACCGCCACCGCCCGCGCTCGGTGACCAGGGTGGCGGTCGCCAGCACGGTGACCGCCACGGCGGCCCACGCCGGCCACGCCACCCAGGAGGAGACCACCGCCGCGACGAGCTGGAGGAGGACCAGCGCGATCGTGACCGGACCGGGCACCGCGATGATCACGCCGGTCTTGTCGCCCGGGGTGGACAGCACGGTCGGAAGCCCGATCAGCACCACCACGGACGCGACGGCGAGCACCCATGACCGGTCGGCCAGGGCCCACGGCGTGGCCACCCAGGCCACCAGTTCCGTCGCGAACCGCAGGACGGACGCGGCCCGGTCGTCCGGTCGCCCCCCGAGCGCGGTCGCGGTCGGGTTCGCGGCGTCAGCGGCAGGATCATCGGTCACGCCCGGACGATCCCACGGCGGACCGCCGCCTGTCAGGCCTTCGACGCCGGGGCGGGGGCCGCCCCCGCGATCGTGCTGGTGCGGGCCGGGCCGGGCCCGGCGGCGGCCGGGGCGGAACGTGGCGCGCGGCCCGTCGCGGCTCGCCCGGCCGTGACGCGCCGATGGCTAGGGTGACGGAACGTCACGTCAGCACAACGTGACCCGCCACGGAACCGGACCCGCCGGGACCGGTCTCACGAAAGGGGCGACCGCGCATGGCCGAGGGCCGCAGCGGCAACCAGCGGTACGACGTCGTGGTGATCGGCGCGGGCCTGGCGGGCCTCGCCTGCGCCCAGGACCTGTGCGCGGCGGGGCTGTCCGTGGCGCTGCTGGAGGCCTCGGACGCCCCCGGCGGCCGGATGCGGACCGACCGCCGGGGCGGATTCCTCCTCGACCGGGGCTTCCAGGTCTTCAACACCTCCTACCCCCAGGTGCGGCGCAGGCTCCGGCTCCGCGCGCTGCGCCTGCGCGCCTTCACCCCCGGCGCCCTGCTGCACACCGGCTCGGCCCGGCTGCGCTTCACCGACCCCACCCGCCGCCCGCGCGAGAGCGCGGACCTGCTGCCCGGCCGCCTCGCCTCGGCCCGCGACCTGGCCGCCCTGGGCGTGCTCAGCGCCCGCGACATGCTGGCCCCGGTGCGGCTGCTGCGCGGCGGCGAGGAGACGACCACCCTGACCGCACTGGCCCGCGCCGGGATCTCAGACGACCTCGTGGAGACCTTCTTCCGGCCGTTCCTGTCCGGGGTCTTCCTGGAGGACGACCTGGAGACCTCCAGCCGCTTCTTCCATCTGGTCTGGCGGAGCATGCTGCGCGGCACCGCCTGCCTGCCCGCCGACGGCATCGGGGCCGTCCCCGCGCAACTCGCCGACGCACTCCCGCCGGGCACGCTGCGCACGCACTCCACCGTGCGGGACCTCACCGACGACGGTGTGCTGCTGGCCGACGGCACCGGGATCGACACCGGCTGCGTCGTGGTGGCCACCGGGCCCGGCGCGGCGGCCGGCCTGCTGCCCGGCCTGCGCACGCCGCCCACCCGCTCGGTGACGACCTTCTACCACGCGGCCGGCCGCTCACCGCTGCGTGAGGGCGTCCTCCTGCTGGACACCGGGCGCCGGTTCCTCAACACCTGCGTCCTCACCGAGGTGCAGCCCGGCCTCTCACCCGACGGCCGGGCCCTGGTGTCGACCTCGGTCCTGGGTACCGACACCTCGCCGGGACGGGAGGCCGCCCTGCGCACCGCGCTCGGCGACGTCTACGGCACCGAACCGGCGGACTGGGAGCTGATCGGCTCCTGCCCCGTCGCCGAGGCGCTCCCGGCGATGCCGCCGCCCCAGTCGCTGTCCCGTACGAGCCGGCACGCCCCCGGCCGTTATGTGTGCGGCGACCACCGGGCCACCGGTTCCGTGCAGGGCGCGCTGGCCTCCGGTGCCCGGGCCGCCCGCGAGGTGCTGGCGGACCGGGCCGGCCGGCGTCAGCAGCCGACGCGCACGGGCAGCTCGTAGAGGTCGTTCTGGGTGACCACCGGTTTGTTGCGCAGCGCGGACACCGGGACGGCGAGCGCGAGATCCGGGAAGCGTTCGAAGAGGGCGGGCAGCGCCACCGCCGCCTCCAGCCGGGACAGGGCCGCGCCCGGGCACACATGCGGGCCGTGCCCGAAGGCGATGTGCCGGATGGGTGCGCGGGTGATGTCGAACCGGGCGGCGGTCGGGCCGTGCTGCCGCTCGTCGAGGCCGATGGCCGCGTACGACACGATCAGTGCCTCGCCCTTCGCGATCACCGCGCCGCCCACCGGGACGTCCTCGGTGGCGAACCGGATGAGTACGTGCGAGGTGGGGGTGGAGTACCGCAGGGTCTCCTCGACCACCGCCTCCCAGGTGGCTTCGCCGCTGCGGACCAGCGCCAGCTGCTCGGGGTGTTCGCAGAGGTTGACGACGGCGTTGACGATCAGGGAGATCGTCGTCTCGTGCCCCGCGGCCATCATCAGCTGCAGCGTGCCGCGGATCTCGTCGTCGGTAAGCCGGTCGCCGTCCTCGGAGGCGAGCAGCAGCGCGCTGGTCAGGTCGTCGCCCGGCGCGGCGCGTCTGGCGGCGACCGTCGCGCCCATCAGCGCGGCCAGCTCGCCCAGGGTGGCGATCACCTCCGCCGGCGGGGTCCGGGTGGAGAAGAACCTCTCGAACAGCACCTTCAGCCGGGGCAGGTCGGCCTCGTCGATCCCCATCAGCTCACGGACGACGTACATCGGCAGCGGGTAGGCGAACTCGGCCTTGAGGTCGACCACGTCGCACACCCGGGCGGCCGCCTCGACCCGGTCGAGGAGTTCGCCGGTGAGTTCCTCGATACGGGCCCGCATCCGCTCCACCCGGCGGGGGGTCAGCGCCTGGGCCACCAGGGCGCGCAGCCGCCGGTGGTCCTCGCCGTCCACGGTCAGCATCGAACGCCCCGGGTTGGCCAGGCCGATGAGCGGCCAGTCGGCCGGTATCCCGCCCCGGGTGAACGCGTCCCAGTGCGCGATGTCCTTGACCAGCCTCGGGTCGGTCAGCAGCGCCCGGGCCTGCGCGTGGTGGGTCACCGCCCACACCGGGACGCCGCCCGGCAACTCGACGGCGGTCAGTGGACCGGCGGCGTGCAGCCGCGCGCTCTCGCCCGCGAGATCCCCGACGAGCGGGTCGAGTGCGATACGGGAGCCGTGGAGCGGACCGTCACCGGTCACCGGGCACGCCATCTGTTGTCCTCCGGGGTTCTGACGAAGTTCTGACGAAGTTTCTGACGAAGTTCTGGCGGGGTTCGCGCGGGGATCACGCCGAGCCGAAGTCGGCCGAGCCGAAGTCGAGCGAGAAGTCATGGAGCGTCACGCTCAGCAGGGGACGGCGCCCGGAGAGCCGGCCGAGCGGGCCGTCCTCGGGTATCCGCCAGCGCGCCCGGGCCAGGCCCAGCCCCGAACGGCACCGTACCGGCGTGGCCTTGAGCGCCCCGGCCAGGGTCTGGGCGACCCGGTAGGACACCGGCCAGCGGCCCGGCAGCCGCAGCGCGGGACGGAACGCCGCCTCCGCCAGCAGCCCCCGTTCGTCGCTGGCCGTGGCCCGCAGCCCCATCTCCCGGCTGACCCCGAACGACGCCAGCTCCTTGGGGATGCCCCACAGCGCCCTGCCGCCGTCCCGGGAGGGCGGGCTGTCCACCCAGATCTCGGTGATCCACGGCATGACCCTGGCGCGGCGCCGTACGAGCACCGCGCACAGCAGCTCGGTGTACCGCAGCACGCTGTCCGCCTCGTACAGCACCACGGCGGTACCGACCGGGCAGCGCCCGGCGATCGTCACGGGACGGGTGCCGGGCGGCAGGTCCTGCGGGATGGCGGCGCGGGGCGCCAGCCAGAGCGACACATGCATCTGGCCTTCGAGGTGCCAGGGTTCGGCGGGATAGGTCATGTGCGCTCCCTGGGATGCCGAGGGGTCCGCCTCCGGGGGCGGACGGATCGGGCCCGGTCCGGCGCTCACCGGTCCGGTCCGTCGCGCGGCACCGGGACCTCGTGGCGCAGCGCGCCCGGCGCGGTGTCCGGTACGGCGGGCCGGACCGGGGGCACGGGGCCCACGGTGCGGTAGGCCTCGCCGGGGGCCGGACGGGGATCGGGGTCGCCGAGGTTGGGCCACAGGGCGGCCGCGCGCTCGGCGAGGGCGGTGATGGTCAGGGACGGATTCACGCCGAGGTTCGCCGGGACCGTCGATCCGTCCACGATGTGCAGGCCCGGCTGCCCGAACACCCGGTGGTAGGGGTCGACGACACCGCTGCCGGCGTCACCGCCGATGACGCAGCCGCCGATGAGATGCCCGGTGGTGGGGATGTTCAGCAGGTCGCCCCAGGTACCGGCCGCGATCCCGCCGCTGCGGCGGGCCGCGCGGCGCGCCGCGTCATGGCCGGCCGGTATCCACACCGGGCTCGGCTCGCCCTCGCCGGGGCGGCTGGTGAGACGGCGTCCGGTGCCGGTCCGGCTTCGCCGGGTGAAGGTGGTCAGGGAGTTGTCCAGGGACTGCATGACCAGCAGCACCACGGTCTGCCGGGACCAGCCGCGCGGGACGTGCAGCCGGAACAGGTCGCGGCGGCGGCGGACCATCTCGGTCAGCCCCAGCCCCAGCCGGGAACGCCCGGGTACCGGGTCGGTGAGCACCGCGCCGAGCAGGCCCAGCAGGTTGCTGCCGGGACCGTAACGGACCGGTTCCACCTGGGTCGAGGCGTCCAGGTGGACCGAGGAGGTGATGGCGACGCCCTCGCCGAAGTCGGTGCGGTCGTCCCGGGCCCGTACGGCGAGGACGGCCTCGGAGTTGGTGCGGGTCAGCCGGCCCAGGGGCTGGGGCAGGTCCGGCAGTTCGCCGCCGTCGCGCATCCGGTGCAGCAGCCGCTGGGTGCCGAGGGAGCCGGCGGCCAGCACCACCTGGCCGGCGGTCAGGGTGCGGCCGTCGCGGCGCACCGGGCGGCCGGTGGCCCGGGTGCGCAGCGACCAGCCGCCGGCGGTGGGCCGCAGCGAGGTGACCGTACGCTCGGGCAGTACCTCGGCGCCGGCCGCCTCGGCCAGGGCCAGGTAGTTCTTGGCGAGGGTGTTCTTGGCGTTGTGGCGGCAGCCGGTCATGCACGAGCCGCAGTGCAGGCAGCCGCGCCGGTCCGGGCCGGCGCCCCCGAAGTACGGGTCGGCCACCGGTGTCCCGGGCGCCGTGCCGGGCGCCCCGAAGCGCACGCCGACCGGGGCTGCCCGGAAGGTGTCGCCGACGCCCATCTCCTCGGCGACCTCGCGCAGCAGCCGGTCGGCCGGTGTGGTGCGGGGGTTGGCCGTCACACCGAGCATCCGCCGGGCCTGCCGGTAGTACGGGGCCAGCTCGGCCCGCCAGTCGGTGATGCCGGCCCACTGCGGGTCACGGAAGAAGGGCTCGGGCGGTTCGTAGAGCGTGTTGGCGTACACCAGCGAGCCGCCGCCGACACCGGCGCCGGTCAGCACCAGGACCCGGCCGAGCAGGTTCATCCGCAAAATGCCCCGGCAGCCCAGCCATGGGGCGAACAGATGGCGGCGGACCCGCCAGGAGGTGCGCGGGAAGTCCTCGTCACGGAACCGCCGGCCGGCCTCCACCACCCCGACCCGGTACCCCTTCTCCGACAGCCGCAGCGCGGTCACGCTGCCGCCGAACCCCGATCCCACGATCAGCACGTCGAAGTCGTGCCGGTTGTGCTCGTTCCCGGGCCGGCCCGTCATGACGGGATCCGTACGGGGACGAAGTACGCCAGCAGCGGGGCGGCGAGCCGGGCCACGCGGGCCGGCAGGTCGGCTCCGTCGGGGTCGAGTTCGATGACGGCCTCCAGACCGGGCGAGAAGGGAGCGAGGGCCAGGTGGGGGAGGAGCAGGATCAGCAGCGACAGCAGCGCGTCGAGGTCGGCGCGCTCGTCCAGCTCGCCGAGCGCGACGGCCCGCTCCAGCAGCGGGCGCAACTCGCCGACGTACACCCGGTGCACGGGGGTGCGGACCACCTGCCGTACCGCCGGGTCGATCTCCAGGTTGGTCGCGGCGGTGACACCGCGCTCCAGTGGATGGGCGCCGAAGTAGTCGACCCAGGCGCACAGCGCGGCGAGCATGTGCTCGGCGAAGGGCACGGTGCCGTCGTATCCGTCGAGCCAGGGGCGCATCGCGTCCAGGACCCGCAGCGAGGTCTGTTCGGCGACGAAGCCGAACAGGTCGAGTTTCCCGGCGAAGTACTGGAAGAGGGAGCCCTTGGCGACGCCCGCCTCGCGGGAGACGGCGTTGAGGCTGCCGGCGGAGTAGCCGTGGCGCCCGAACTCGTCCATGGCCGCGACGAGGATCCGTTCCCTCCGCCCGGGATCGAGGTTGTCCCATGTGGTGGTCGGCATCGTCGCCTCCTGTCATGACCGGGTGGTCATACGGACCGCCCGGTCATCATGGAGGCGCCCGGATCCACTGTCAACGCTCAAAATCCCTTACCGCACGGGCTGTTGACAGCATCTGTGGCGCGCCGCACGCTGTGACCACCCGGTCACACGACCACCCGGTCATGGCGGAGGACAGGGACCGGACGAGGACCGAGGGGGCCGCCCGTGGAACCTGTATGCGTCATCGGAGCCGGATCGTCCGGCATCGCCGCCTGTCAGGTGCTCGCCGCCCGGGGCATCCCCTACCACGCCTACGAGACGGGCTCCCAGGTCGGCGGCAACTGGCGCTACCTCAACGACACCAACATGTCCTCGGCCTACCGGTCGCTGCACATCAACACCTCGCGCCAGATCATGGAGTACGCGGCCTTCCCGATGCCCGAGGACTGCCCCGTCTACCCCGGGCACGCCGACATCGCCCGCTACTTCGACACCTTCGTGGACCACTTCGGCCTGCGCCCGGTCATCTCCTTCCGTACCGAGGTGACCGCCGTCGAGCCGGACCCGGGGCAGCCGCCCCACGGGACGGGCGCCACCGGCAACTGGGCCGTCACCGTGAGGGACCTGGACTCCGGCACCAGCACCACCCGCCGTTACGGGGCCGTGCTGGTCGCCAACGGCCACCACTGGAAACCGCACCTGCCCGAGCCGGCCCTTCCCGGCGCCGACACCTTCACCGGTGAGCAGCTGCACTCCCACCACTACCGCACCCCCGGGCCCTACGCCGGCCGGCGGGTCCTCGTGCTGGGGATCGGCAACTCCGCCTGCGACATCGCGGTGGAGACCTCCCGGGTCTCCGCCCGGACCCTGCTCGCCATGCGCCGCGGAGCGCACATCCTGCCCAAGTACCTGTTCGGCGTCCCCACCGACCACCTGACCGGGTCCTGGCTGGCCCGCGCCCCGTTCGCCGTCCAGCGCCTCGGCCTGCGGGCCCTGCTCCGGCTCAGCCGGGGCCGGGTCACCGACTACGGGCTGCCGCGCCCCGACCACCGGCTGCTGTCCGCGCATCCCACCATCTCCGACGAGCTGCTCGGCCGGCTCGGCCACGGCGACATCACCGTCAAGCCCGCCATCGACCACTTCGACGGCGACCGGGCCCACTTCACCGACGGCACCAGCGAGCCCGTGGACGCGGTCGTCTACTGCACCGGCTACGACATCGAGTTCCCGTTCCTGGACCCGGGGATCGTCGACCCGCGCGGCAACGACATCGGGCTCTTCCACCGTGTGGTCCCACCGGGCAACGCCGGGCTGTACTTCATCGGCCTGGTGCAGCCGCTCGGCGCGATCATGCCGCTGGCGGAGGCCCAGGCCCACTGGGTCGCCGACCTGCTGGAGGGCGCCGCGGCGCTGCCGTCGCGACGGGCGATGGACAAGGAGATCGCCGCCTATCGCAGACGCACGGCCCGCCGCTATGTGAGCTCCCGGCGCCACACCATCCAGGTCGACTTCGGCAGCCACCTGCGCGAACTGCGCGCCGAACGGCGCCGCGGACGGGCTGGAATCCGGCGCCCCCGGCTCCGGCGAACGGGGACGAAACGGTCACCGCGCTAGTTCACGTACGTGGAGAAGGAGTTGACCGCCAGTCCGGTGCCCGCCTGCCACGGCTCGAAGCCCGCCTGGACGCTGGTGAGGTACCAGGAACTCGACGCCAGACCACGGCCGACCGCCTGGCCGACGAATGCCATGACGTCGAAGCCCCAGCTGCTCAGGGTGGACGACGACACGAAGGAGATCACGTTGTTGGAGCCGTTCCAGCCGGTCCACACCTGCCACGACAGCCCGCCGACCGTGGCGGTGCCGACCTGCGACCCGACCGGGTAGACCGATCCGACGCGGTTGTACCAGACCATGATCTCGGTCTGGTTGACGCCGTTGGTCCTCGGTGTCGGATCCAGCCAGATGTCGTAGGACGCGTCGTACACCGCGCCGCTGACGTAGCCGAAGGAGACGCTGGTGGGTGCGCTGCTGATGGAGCCGAGCTGCTTGGGCAGGTTGGTGCCCGGCGAGCAGTTGGTGTAGTGGCAGCCGTAGAAGACCGAAGGGTACGACTTCGGGGCGCCGTTGGTGGGCACGGAGCCGTCGGCCCGGGTGATCTGGAAGCCGGAGCCCGTCACGTTGACGCACTGGGCGGCGCTGGTGCCCCACCGGTTGTTCTGCGCCACGTACCGGCCCTGGATGGTGGTGGACGCGTACTGGTCGCACAGGACGGTGTCGGCCCGCGCGGGCAGCGCCGAGGTCATGAGCCCGGTCAGTGAGGCCAGCGTGACGAGGGTCGCCGTTACCGCGGAGCGCAGGGAGGATCGCATGGGGGTCCCTTCGGCGGTACTGGATGTGGGGGAGGGAACGACCCGACGATGGGAGCGCTCCCACATCGTTCCCGGGGGACTTTAGGACGTGCCGGACGACTCGACAAGACGCGCGACGCCCCCAAATCCGGCCGGGCCGGGCCCGCTTCACGGCCCGGCCCGGCCCCGACGCGGCCCCTCCCGTGGTCCCCTCCTGTCGCCCGCCCCTGCCGCCCCGTCGCCCGCCCCTGCCCGGTCCGTCAGCCGGTGGCGCGGCCCACGCCCGCGAACACCCAGTACTCCGAGGGGTTGTCGGGCACCTCGTCCTCGGGGTCCGGGCGCCACAGCGGTACGTAGACGAGCCCTGGGTCGACCATCGCGTAGCCGTCGAACAGGCCCGCGATCCGCTCCCGGGAACGGGCGGTGACCGGCGAAGCGGTCTTCGAGCGGTACAGCTTGCCGACCGCCGCCGCGGTGTCCGGGCGGTCCTCGGAGGTCGCGTGGGTGAGCGCGAGCCAGCTGCCGGAGGGCAGCGCCTCGCGATAGGCGGCGACCAGGGCGGCCGGGTCCTCGTCGTCCGTGACGAAGTGCATGATGGTGATCATCAGGACGGCTGTCGGCAGATCGGGGTCGAGCAACTGCTTCACCTGGGGCGAGCGCAGCACCTCCTCGGGGTCGCGGATGTCCGCGTTGACGATGCCGGTGAGCGGGTCGTCGGCGAGCAGCGAGGAACTGTGGGCCACCGCCACCGGATCGTTGTCGACGTAGACCACCCGGGAGCCGGGCGCGGCGGCCCGCGCGACCTCGTGGACGTTGCCCTGGGTGGGGATGCCGGAGCCGAGGTCGAGGAACTGGCGTACGCCCTGGGCCGCCAGGAAGCGCACCGCCCGGCCCAGGAAGGCGCGGTTGGCGCGGGCCAGCGACCGCACCTGCGGGTCGATCGCGGTGAAGGCGGCCAGCGCTTCGCGGTCGATGGCGAAATTGTGCTGGCCCCCCAGCATCGCGTCGTACATACGCGCCACACTCGCCTTGCCGGGATCGACGCCGTCCGGTATTTCTGTGCGACCTGTCACTTCAACACTCTTTCTGTATAAGGCAGTTGGTGATGCATCCTAAAATCTTCGGCAGGCGTCGCGCCCCGGTACGGCGACCGGCAGGGGGTGACGCCGCCCGGATTCCCTGTCGACGACGGGCACCACTTTGCGAAAGGACGCGATGCACCCATCCGACCGGTACCACCCGCACGCGCCACCGGCGGCCGGCGCGACGGTCGGCACAGTGGCGGGTCCGGCGTCCGTCCCGGCTTCGGCGTCCGCCCCGGCGCCCGCCCCGGGTTCCGCCCCGGCCTCGGCTTCCGCGTGGCGCCGGCTGACCGCCTCGGCCGCGGGCGACGCCATAGGGTCCGTACTCGACCTGCACACCACCGGTGACCACGTCGTCCACGCGCTCACCCCGGGCTTCTGCCAGGCCGCGTCGGTCTATCTGCTGGAGCGGTGGCTGGTCGAGGAACTGGCCGGGATGCCCGCCGACCCGCCCCGCATCGAGGCCCGCCGGCTGGCCGTGCGGATCGGCTCCGACACCCGCGAGGAGTACACCAGCCTCCTGCCGGTAGGGGAGGTGCTGGTCTTCCCCCGGGACACCCCATACGCCCGCGCCCTGGCCACCGGCCAGTCCCAGGTGCTCGACGCCGTCGACGCCCACACCGCGCGGCGGCTCGTCTCCTCGGGCCCCGGCGACGCCCGGATCGAGGGACTGCTGCGCGCCACGTCCTTCCTGGTGGCCCCGCTGCGGCTGCGCGGCTCGGCGGTCGGCTTCATCGCCTGCACGCGCGACCAGGGGGAGCCCGCCTTCGCGGCGGCCGATGTCGCGGCGGTGGAGTCGCTGGCCACCCGAGCGGTCGTCGCCCTCGACAACGCCCGGCTCTACGAACGCGAACGCCGCACCGCCCTCGCCATCCGCGCGAGTCTGCTGCCCACCGACACCACCTCCGGCGTCGAGGGCTGCCGGGTCGCCCACGCCTACCACCCGGCCGGTCACGACGGGCTCGTGGGCGGCGACTGGTTCGACGTGCTGCGCCGCTCCGGCGACCGCGTCGGCCTGATCGTCGGCGACGCGATGGGGCACGGTCCCGAGGCCGCGGTCGCCATGATCCAGCTGCGGACCGCGGCCCGCACCCTCGCCGGCCTGGATGTCGACGCGCAGCAGCTGATGCGCGGTCTGGACGCGCTCGCCGCCGACACTCCCGGCGCCTCCTTCGCCACCTGCGTCTACGCCGAGTGGGACCGGCGGCGCGGCGTCTGCACCCTGGTCGCGGCAGGCCACCCGCCGCCGCTGCTGCGGGTGAACGGCGGCTCCGCGCGGGCCGTCGACCTCGGAGCCGGCCTCCCGCTCGGCCTCGGGGACTGGAGCAGTGACCCGGTGGAGATCGCCGTCACCGAGCCGACGCTGCTGCTGCTCTACAGCGACGGCCTGGTCGAGTCCAGGCACGCTGACATCGATGTCGGCATCAGCCGGCTCGCCCGTGCCCTGGAGGAGGTCAAGGACATCGAGAGCGACCTGCCGGGCCTGTGCGACCGCCTCGTCACCGACTCCCCGACCGGCAGAACGGCCGACGACATGACCCTGCTCCTCGCGGAGCTGACTCCGGGCCGCGCCGCTGGGTGAGCGGGTCGCGGGGCCGCCGGGGCGGCGCCCGCCCAACGGCTCGTTCCCGCAAGGCTCGATCCTGTCAGTCTGCTGTGAGTGCGCTATGGACAAAGTAATGTCATGTGCACTTAAATCTGGGCCGCCATCACCTCCGCACCGGCCGCCGCGCGCCACCGCGCCGGACGCCCGTGCGGGGGACCTCGCACGCCCCCGTGACCCGAGGAGCCCGATGCAGCCCAGTACGAGACGCACCGTCGCCGCCCTGACCGCCGCGATCGGCGTGACCGCCCTCACCACCGCCCTGCTGACCCCCACCGCGGCGTCGGCGGACAGTCACCGGCTCCCGTCCCGCGCGGCGGCCGTCTCCCACGCCGACCGCGCCATCGCCGACCACGCCGCCCGGCTCGCCGTGACCCCCGCCCAGGGGCGCACGGTCCGCGACGTCGTCACCGACGCCGACGGCGCCCAGCATGTGCGCTACGACCGCACCTACCGGGGCCTGCCCGTCCTCGGCGGCGACCTGGTCGTCCACCTCGCCCCGGGCGGCGGCTACGCGGGCGCCGACCGGGCCACCCGCTCCGACCTGGCGGTACCCACCACCACCCCGGCGGTACGCGCCTCCGTGGCCGCGGACAAGGGGGTGGCCGCGCTGCGCAGCGCCCACCGGGGTACGACGTTCCGTCAGGCCAAGGCCAAGCCGCAGCTCGTCGTCGACGCCCTGCGCGGCGCCCCCCGCCTCGCCTGGCGCACCACCGCCGTCGGCCTCGACACCCTCGGCAACCCGGCCGCCAGGGTGACCCTCACCGACGCCCGTACCGGCGCGCGCATCGACGCCTGGGACGCCCTGGAGACCGCCACCGGCGACGGCGCCTCGCTCTACGGCGGCACCGTGCCCCTGGAGGCCACGCTCAGCGGCACCACGTACCAGCTCAAGGACGCCACCCGCGGCAACACCTACACCGGCGACGCGCAGAACAAGACCGACCTGTGCATCTTCGGCATCTGCATCTCCCGCGCCCCCGCGGTGCTGTTCACCGACGCCGACAACCACTGGGGCACCGGCGCCACCGCCGACCGCGCCACCGCCGCCGTGGACGCCCAGTACGGCACCAACGAGACCTGGGACTACTACAAGAACATCCACGGCCGCACCGGCATAGCCAACGACGGCAAGGGCTCGTACAACCGCGTCCACTACGGAAGCAGCTACAACAACGCCTTCTGGGACGACAGTTGCTTCTGCATGACCTACGGCGACGGTGACGGCACCACCTTCGGCCCGCTGGTCGCCCTCGACGTCGCCGGCCACGAGATGTCCCACGGCGTCACCTCACGTACCGCCAACCTGACCTACTCCGGGGAGTCCGGCGGTCTGAACGAGGCCACCTCCGACATCATGGGCACCCTGGTCGAGTGGTACGCCGCCAACGCCACCGACAAGGGCGACTACCTGATCGGCGAGCGGATCGTGAAGTCCGGCTTCGGCAAGGCCGCACTGCGCTTCATGGACAAGCCGTCCACCGACGGCAGTTCCGCCGACTGCTGGAGCGCGAGCGTCGGCAACCTCGACGTCCACTACTCCTCCGGCGTCGCCAACCACTTCGCCTACCTCCTCGCCGAGGGAAGCGGCAGCAAGACCATCAACGGCGTCACCTACAACAGTCCCACCTGCAACAGCTCCACCGTCACCGGCATCGGCCGGGACAAGCTCGGCAAGATCTGGTACCGCGGGCTGACGGTCTACATGACCTCCAGCACCAACTACGCGGGAGCCCGCACCGCCACCCTGAAGGCCGCCACCGACCTCTACGGCGCCTCCAGCGCCGAGTACGCCGCCGTGGCCGCCGCCTGGTCGGCCGTCAGCGTCGCCTGACCCGGCTCGTCGCACCGGCCGTCCGCACTCCGGGCGGCCGGTGCGGCGGTCCTGATGTGCCGTTACCAAAGGGCGGCTTCCGCGAACCGGTGGCGACCGGGTGGCTGTGGGGTGGCTCGGGGTGGCGTATCCGCGCGGGTGGCCGCTGTGGCACGGGTGGACCCGGGATGCGGCCGGACGCCCGCCGGCCGGGACGACATGGATGCCGTCTGCAAGAGAGCGTTACGGACATGTCCGTGTTTAGTAACGTGAACGGGTTTTTGGGGCGAAGTGGGTGCGAGGTGCATCACAGTGGTGTTCACCGGAGCAAACAACCGGAATCCGCACCATTCGCGCATCACCTTCCCGAGGTGTGCGCCCGCACCACAAAGGGGTCATCATGTCCCGTACCGCACAGCGTCTCGCCGCCTCCGTTCTGGCCTCCGGCGCCGTTCTGGCCGCCGCCGCACTCCCGGCGACCGCCGCTGACCACGGCCACGGCCGGCACCTGGCCCAGCGGTCCGCGGTCGTGTTCGGCACGATCCAGTACGACAGCCCCGGCCCCGAGAACGGCTCCAACCGCAGCCTCAACCGTGAGTGGGTCACCCTCACCAACACCCGGCGCGGCCCGGTGAACCTGAGCGGATGGACCCTGTCCAACTCCGACCGGCGTGCCTTCCGCTTCCACGGCCTGCGGCTGCGCGGCCACGAGTCCGTACGTGTTCACACCGGCGTCGGCCGCGACACCTTCCACGACATCTACCTGAACCGTCACACCTACCTGTGGGACAACCGCTCCGACTCGGCCACCCTGCGCAACGACCACGGCCGCGTCGTGGACGTGGCCTCCTGGGGCCGCCACCACGGCGACGGTGACGGCCACGGTCACGGCGGTCACGGCAACGGTCACGGCAACGGTCACGGCAACGGGCACGGCAACGGTCACGGCAACGGGCACGGCAACGGGCACGGCACCGGTCATGGCAACGGCGGCGGCCAGGGACACGGTAACGGCGGCGGCAACAACGGCGGCGGCAACGGCGGTAACGGCGGCGGCAACACCGGCGGGGGCAACGGCGGTGGCGGCGGTAACGGCGGGGGCAACGGCGGTGGCGGGGGTAACGGCGGCGGCAACGGCGGCGGCAACGGCGGCGGCGGTAACGGCGGGGGCAACAACACCGGCGGGGGCAACGGCGGCGGCGGTGGCCACCACTGATCCCACCCCCCCCCGCGCCATCATGGGGTTCGACCGGCGTACCGCGGCACTCAGCCGCGGTACGCCGCTTTCGTACCCGGAGGCGTCGAAGGGAGTCGGAGGGGTGACGCGGGGTACCCGACGCGGGGAGAGGACGGCTCCGTCGTCCACCGTCCGCCCCAGGAGGCCGTCATGCCCGGACTGATCGCCCGGATCAAGGAGTTCAGCCGCAGCCCGCGGGGCCGGCGGGCGGTGGAGTCGGCGCGCCGGGCCGCCGCCGACCCCCGTAAGTGTGCCCAGGCCCGGCAGCTCCTCGGCCGGCTGCGTGGACGGCGCTGACGTCCGGCGTCTGAACGCCCGTCAGCTGAACGGGTCGAGGGTGATGTACGCCTGTCGCGGGTTGCTGTCGTTGACCAGCGACTCGTAGTTGCCGACGTCGTCGAAGGCGAAGGCGTACGCCTTGCCGTCGGCCATCTGCGCGTGGATCGTCCGGGCGTAGTGGTTGGTCACCGCGTCCTGGTAGAAGGCGGCTGACGAGGTGTCGGGCTGGTTGGGGTCGACCAGCAGTGTGGAACGGTTGAATCCCGCGCACAGGGTGCGGGAAATCGGGCCCCGTACCAGGTCGTTGGGGGCGTCGAGCAGTTTGTAGCAGCCGAAGACGCTGTCGGCGTCGGGCTTCTGGAACGTGGTGACGATCGCGCCGCCGCTGTCGGTGAAGTTCATGACGCCGCCGGAGACCCTGCCGTAGTACTTGGTGTTCGGCTGGCTTGCGAACGGGGTCACGATCAGCGTCGATGTGGCGTATTTCGCCCACACGCGGTTGACGTAGTCGTCCATCACGGTGGAGGGCAGGGCCCCGGACTCGATGCCGTGCCCGGGAGCGAGCGCGCGCAGAATCGTGCCGTCCGCGCGGGTCCTGATGAGGTTCGCCCAGCCGCCCGGCTGACTCCTGAGCGCGTTGAAGAAGCCCGGGTAGCCGCCCGACTTGAGGTGGCCGGTGCTCCTGGTCGTCCCGTCGGCGAGCTGGACTCCGACGGCGTACGGGGCCGAGAACATGTCGACCTGTGTGCTGTTGATCCACAGTCCCGCGTCGTTGAGCGTGTACTCCGACCAGTTGAAGAGGATGTCGGCATTGGGGTCGGAACGGTTCTGCACGGCGGGTTGGACGAGCCCGCCGGTGGTGAGCTTGAAGACCAGTTTCTGGCCGTAGGAGAAGTACACCCGGCCGGAGAACTTCGGCATCCGGATCGTCAGCGACTGGCCGTTGACGGGTCCGGCGATCGACGCGTCGGGCGCCGGGGTGGGCGGATTGCCCCCGGCCGGCCAGGCGTGGAAGGTGCCGGCCGCGTCGGCCCAGCCCTGCTGGCCCGTCGTGAGCAGGGTCCCGAGGTTGTAGATGTAGATCTGGTCGGCGCGACCGGAGTTGTTGGTGAACTTGAGCGGGATGGTGTCCGGCACCGCGGCCCGGGCCGCGGGTGCGGTGCCCGCGACCGTGAGCCCGGTGGCGAGTGCCACCGCGGCGGCGAACGCCGCCAGTCCCTTCCGTATGGAGAGCACGCTCTGCCTCCTCGTGAGGTGGGCCCGGCGGGGAGAGCCGTCGGGTACCTGCTTTTGAGAGCGCTCTCAGAATCAGGGTGTGAGTATTACATGTCAAGGTCTAGACCATATTCCTGTCCGGTTCGTCGCCACCCGTGACCTGCGACTACGGGATCAACGTCGGAAAGGTGCGGCCATTTGTGTTTGTCCGGCGCGGCAGCGGCAACCTGCTGGCTCGGACAAGTGTTTGACACAGCATGGGAGAGGCATCCGACATGGGAATCATCGCGTGGATCATCATCGGCCTTCTGGCCGGAGCGATCGCCAAGGCTCTGCTTCCGGGCAAGGACCCGGGCGGCGTCATCGTGACGATGCTCATCGGCGTCGTGGGCGGTCTGCTCGGCGGCTGGCTGGGCAAGGTGATCTTCGGCGTCGACTCGATCGACGGTTTCTTCGACATCTCGACCTGGATCGCCGCGATCCTCGGATCGGTCATCCTGCTGGTGCTGTACCGGGTCGTCTCCGGTCGGCGCGGGCACGCCCACGCCTGACCGAACCCGAACTCCCGACCCCAATGCCGCGGATCCGCCCGGAGTACGACACCGGGCGGATCCGCGGCGTTCGCGTGCCCGGTGCGGTTCCCCCGGTGCGGTTCCCCCGGAACGGTTCCCCCGGCCTCCCCACCTCGCCGAACCGGCCGTTCCGGCCTGGGAGAAGGCTCACAGGATTCGCCCGGTCGCGCCGGGCAACACGTCATCCATGACAACGCAGAGCGGCTCGGCCGCGAGACGGATACACCCCCGGTGGCTGGTGCTGCTGCCGGTGCAGGCTGCCCTGATGGTGGGGCTGGGGCTGCTTGTGACCGGCCCCATGGCCGGTCACTGGCCGCTGTCGGCCGAGGACGGCCTCAACCGGGCGTTCGCCGCACACCGCACCCCCCTGGGGAACGAGGTGACGGAGTGGCTGAGCCTGGCGGCCAGCACCCAGTGGGTCGTGGCCATGACCGTGATCTGTGTGGCGGGGCTGCTGCTGCTGTCACGGGCGACGCTGTGGCGGGAGGCGTGCTTCCTGGGCGCCTCGGTGGCCGTGCAGTCCGCGGTCTTCCTGGTCGTCACCATCTGCGTGGAACGGCCGCGTCCCCATGTGCACCACCTCGACGCGGCGCCGCCCACCTCCAGCTTCCCCTCCGGCCACGTCGGGGCCTCGCTGGCGCTGTACGGAGGGCTCGCCACCCTCGCCTTCACCCGGCTGCGCGGGCCCTGGCGCCACGTGGCGGCGGTACTGCTCCTGCTGATCCCTCCCGCCGTCGCGGTGTCGCGGATGTACCGGGGCATGCACCACCCCAGCGATGTCGCGGCCGGTCTGCTGAACGCCGCGTGCACGCTGTTCGTGATCGGCCGCACGGTGCTCGGCACGGAGCGCGACGTACGCCGGTCGTCCGTACCGCTCGCGCGCCGTGGCCCCGGGGACCCGGACGCCGAGAGCGCCCAGGACGCCGACGCCGGGCTCACCGGCCTGCGGGCTGTGGTGGTCCGCCACCCGAACGCCTGCGGTGACCAACTGGCCGCCCGTATACGCGGCATCCTCGACCGGCACGGCTACACCGACCAGTGGTGGACGGAGACCAGCGAGGAACACCCCGGCGGCGGCCCCGAGGCACTGAAGGAGGCGGCGACGGCCGACCTGGTGGTGGTCTGCGGCGGCGACGGCACGGTCCGCGCCTGCGCGGTGGGAACGGCCGGCACCGGGGTGCCCATGGCGATCGTGCCCTGCGGCACCGGCAATCTGCTGGCCCGCAACCTCGGCCTGCCCACCGACGCCGCCACCGCCCTGGACCGCGCCCTGGCCGGGGAGGCCACCAGCATCGACGTGGGCCGGGTGCACGGCGACGGGCTCGACGAGACCGGCTTCACGGTGATGGCCGGCGCCGGGTTCGACGCGGCCATGGTCCGGGACGCGTCCGAGGACCTCAAGTCGCGGATCGGCTGGGCCGCCTACGCCCTGTCCGGCGCCCGCCACCTGCGGGACCCCCGGATGCGGCTGTCGATCCAGCTGGACGGCGGCCCCGTACTGGAGCGGCGGGCCCGTATGGTCGTCATCGGCAACGTCGGTGCCCTGCAGGGCGGTCTGCCGCTGCTGCCCGACGCCCGTCCCGACGACGGCCGGCTGGACGTGGTGCTGCTCGACCCCCGGGGGCCCGTCGGCTGGCTGGCGACGGCCGGGCACTTCGCCACCCGGATGCTTCCCGGCCGGCCCCGGCCGACCGTCACCGACACCCGCGGCGGCAGGCCCGCCGCCCGCGGCGCCCTGGAGTACTTCACCGCCGCGAGCGTCGACCTCCGCTTCGCCACCCCGCAACCCCGTGAACTGGACGGGGACTCGGCCGGCAACGGCGTCCGCCTCGCCGTCGAGGTCCGGCCGGGCGCCCTGCGGATCCAGTTGCCCGGCCCCCCGGCGCAGGCCGCGCACCGGCCGCGGACCGCGGACCGGGCGCTCACCACCGGCGGCTGAGTCCGGCCGGGACCCCCTGGCCGGACCACGAGACACCGGACCACGAGACACCGGACCACGAGACACCGGACCACGAGACACCGGACCACGAGACACCGGACGACCAGGCACCGGACGACCGGGCACCGAGCACCGAGCACCGAGCACCGAGCGCCGGGCACCGAGTACCGAGCACCGAGCACCGAGCACCGGGCACCGAGTACCGACAAGGAGACAGAAGGAGCGATGGGAACCGCGACCCGCGTCCCCCAAAGACGCGACATACAGGGCGACGAACTCTCCGCCGACGACGCCTGGACCGCGCTGCGCCGCTACGGCGGCTGGAAACTGCTGCGCGACGCCTTCGTCCGGTTCCGCTACGCCGACGGCTTCAGCCACTCCAGGGCCCTGGCCCTGCAGACCACGCTCACGATCGTCCCGCTCGCCATCGCCGTCATCGGTCTGTCCACCACACTTCACACCGAGGACATCGGCCGGATCGCCGAACTGACCATTCGCCGGCTGACCGCGGGCCCCAGTCAGGACGTGGTCGACGACGCCCTGAAGCAGGGCCGGCACGCCGGCGACGGCGGTCAGGCCGCGCTCTGGTTCGGCCTGCTGTTCTCCGTCGTCAACGTCACCACCGGGCTGTGCCAGGTCGAGCGCGGCGCCAACCGCATCTACGGGGTGGAACGCGACCGGCCGTTCCTGTACAAGTACACCCGCGGTCTGGTCATGGCGCTGCTGGCCGGTCTCCCGCTCGGCCTCAGTTTCGTCATCACCGTCACCGGCGCCGACCTCACCGAGGCCCTGGCGGAGGTCTACCACCTCGGCCCCGACACCACGACCGCCTGGAACATCCTGCGCTGGCCGGTGGGCGTCCTGCTGGCCCTGCTCGCCACCAGCGCCATCTTCCGCCGCTCCCCGCGCCGCGTCCAGCCCGGCTACACCTGGCTGGCCTTCGGCGCCGCCGTCCACCTGCTGCTGTGGACCCTGGCCACCTGGGGACTGAGCCTCTATGTCGGCGCCAGCTCGTCCTTCACCACCGTCTACGGGCCGCTCAGCGCCTTCATGTCGCTGGTGCTGTGGTCCTACCTGACATCCGTGGCTCTCTTCCTGGGCCTGGCGTTCGCCGCCCAGCTGGAGGCGGTACGGGCCGGGGTCAAGGAGCCGGTGACCGCAGATCCGGGCGTGTGAACGCGACGCGCCGGCGCACCAACCGCACGCGAAAGAACAGGACTTCCCCCATGGGACTGCGAAACCTCCGCCGCACCCTGTCCGCCCCGTCCGCCGGCCCGGACCGCAGGCTCGGCGTCAGGCTGCTGCTCACCGCCGGTGCCACCGCGGTCACGGCCGTGCCCTTCGGGCTGGCCCTGCTGCTGATCGAGTCCCAGTGGGTCCCGCTGCGCAGGGTCGACCAGGGCACCGCGCGGCGCCTGCACGAAGCCGCGCTCGAACATCCGGCGCTGGTACGGGTGCTGGACTTCCTGACCAACGTGGCCTGGGGACCCACGACGATGCGCCTGCTGGTGGCCGTCGTGGTGCTGTGGCTGCTCAGGCGCCGGGCCTGGCGGCTGGCGGCCTGGGCCGCGTTCACCTCCGTGGCCGGCGGCCTGATCGGCCTGCTGACCAAGAACGCCGTGGAACGTGCCCGTCCGCACCTGGCCGACCCGGTCGCCCACGCCCCCGGCTTCTCCTTCCCCTCCGGCCACGCGATGACGGCCACCACCTCGTGCGCCATCCTGCTGCTGGTGCTGCTGCCCCTGGTGCCCCGTAACTGGCGCCCGTTGCCGTGGGTGCTGGCCGTGGTCCCGGTTGTCGGCGTCGGCTACACCCGGGTCGCGCTGGGGGTGCACTGGGTGAGCGACGTGGTCGGTGGCTGGCTGCTGGGCCTGGTGGTGGTCACCGCCACCTCCATGGCCTTCGAGGCCTGGCGCGGTGACATCGGCCGCGCCCGTACCACCCCCGCCGAGGGCCTGGAGCCCGAACTCGTCACCGCCGCGCCGGAACCGGCCGCGGACACCCACGCGCGCCGCTGACCGGTCACGGCCGTACGGGACCCCGGTCCCGGCCGTCCGGCCCGGGTGCGGTGGTGGGCCTGGCGGGGAGCACGGCGAAGCGCAGCCCCGAGGCGGTCAGCCGGTCGATCAGGGCGGTACCCAGGGCCGCCGCGGTGGTGACCTGCCCCGCGGTCGGCGGCAGCGGGTCGAAGGCCAGGCACAGGGCCGCCTCGGCGAGCATGGCGGCGGTCTCGGTGTAGCCGGGGTCGCCGCCGGAGACCTCCGTGACCACCTCGGTGCCGTCGCTGCGTCCGACGAACCGCACGGTGAACCAGCTCTTCGCCCTGCGCTCGGCGTCCGGTCCCCGGCCGGGCCTGCGCAGGGCGGACAGCGCTCTGCGCAGCGGCCCCACCTGGGCGGCGGTCGCCAGCAGGCCGAAGCCGAGGACTCCCGCGACCGCGACCGGCAGATGCTTCACGGCGGCGTAGTGGGCGTAGCCGAAGTCGCGCCCGTAGGAGGGCAGGGCGGCGGCCGAACGGGCCACGACCTGCGGGTCGATGGTAGGCAGGGGCAGCACCCAGGCCCGTGCGGCACGTGACCAGCGCGGCAGCCCGGTCACCGTACGGATCCGCCGGCCGGCGGGGCGCGGTTCGACGGCGCGCCGTTGCCGCGCGGCGCGGATCATCGGCCCCGGCCGCGAGAAGGCGGTGAGCGCGGAGGCGAACGTACCGCCGGAGAAGGTGCCGCCCGCCCGGACGAAGCCCTCGACCGAAACGTGTTCGCCCGGCGGGAGCCGGCCGACCGTGAACAGCACGCCCAGGTCGTGCGGCACCGAGTCGAAGCCGCAGGCGTGCACGATCCTGGCCCCGGTGGCGACGGCCCGCTCGTGGTGCCGCAGATACATCAGATCGACGAACTCCGGCTCGCCGGTGAGGTCCAGGTAGTCCGTACCCGCCTCCGCGCAGGCGGCGACCAGGGCCTCGCCGTGCAGCACATAGGGTCCGACCGTGCTGACCATCACTCGCGCGGCCTCGGCCACCTTCGTCAGCGAGCCGGGGTCGGACGCGTCGGCCGTCAGCAGGGGCAGGTCGGCCAGTGAAGAGTCGACGGCAGCCAGCCGCGCCCGTACCGCCTCCAGCTTCGTACGGCTGCGTCCCGCCAGCGCCCACCGGCAGCCCGCCGGGGCGTGGCGGGCCAGGTACTCGGCGGTGAGCGCGCCGGTGAACCCGGTGGCTCCGAACAGGACGAGGTCGTGGCTGCGCTGAGGTGTCATGCGGTCCCTGCCGGTCTCTGAGGTGATCCCTACGGGCGAGTAACCAGGGCACTCTAGTGCGGTGGCCGCACTGGTTCACCGTGTCGCACGGCCTTCGTCCGGCGATCGGGGGCGAACCGGCCACCGGGCGTGGCCGGTTGACCGACGGGTCGCTGAACAGCCGACTCGCGCAGGAGTCTTGACGGCTTGCGAGCGGCGGACTTAGTTTCTGAGCGATTTAAACGATTCAAGGGCCCGAGTGGTCTGCTTCGTGCTGCCCTCCGGGAGTGAGAGAGAACCATGAGCGAGTCCGGCACCCCTTTCCGCGCCGCCCTTCCCCGGCGGACGTTCATCGGCGCGGCCGTGGCCGCAGGGGCGGGCGGCGCCCTCGGCTGGGGGGTGCCCTCCCCGGCACTCGCCGCGGAGGCCGCCCGGCACGGTGACACCTCCACGGCCACGTGCTGGTCCGCCGCGCCGGGACGGCCGGTACAGCCGAAGTTCCGCTGGTGGTGGCCGGACGGGCTGGTCGAACCGGACGAGATCCGGCGGGAGATCGACCAGATCGCCGACGCCGGCTTCGGCGGCGCCGAGATCGCGGCCGTCCACCACAGCGTCACCGACACCTCCGTACTGGACACCTCGCACCACGGCTGGGGGAGCGCGCCCTGGGTCACCGGGGTCGAGGCGGCCCTGCGACAGGCCGCCCGGCGCGGTCTGTCCATCGATCTGACGGTCGGCCCCAGCTGGCCGGCGGCCGTCCCCGGCATCACCCCCGACAGCGAGGCGGCGGCCAAGGAACTCGCCCACGGCTCGGTCACCGTCGCCGCCGGCGCCACCTACAGCGGGCCGGTCCCGGCCGCCGTCTACGCCGCCGGCTCCGAGGTGACCACGCAGAAGCTGCTGCTGGTGCAGGCCGCCCGGGTCAACACCGCGTACTCCACCCGCAAGGAGACCGGCCTGGACCTGGAGTCGGTCGTGGACCTCACCGCGACCGCCACCGCTCCCACCGGGACCGGCACCGACGCCGGGACCGGGACCGCCACCGCCGCCGCCACCGCCGCCGCCACCATCACCTGGACCGCGCCCGACGACGGGACCTGGGTGCTCATCGCGTACTGGCAGCGCGGATCCGGCCAGACCCCCGAGGCCGGCCCGCACACCTCCCCGACCGCCTATGTCGTCGACCACTTCAGCGCGGCCGGCACCCGCGCGGTCACCGACTTCTGGGAGGCCAACATCCTCACCCCGGTGGTGCGCCGGCTGCTCAAGGCCAGCGGCGGCGCGCTGTTCGAGGACTCCATCGAGCTGGAGACCAACGGGCTGCAGTGGACGTCCCGGCTCCCCGAGGCCTTCGCCCGGCACACCGGACGCTCCCTGCTGCCGCTGCTCCCCGCGGTGATCCTCAGCAAGAGCAACCAGGTGTTCGCCTTCGAACCGGCCGTCACCCGCCAGATCCGGCACGACTTCTGGGAGACCGTCTCCGGCCTGTTCAACACCCACCACGTCACCGGGCTGCGCGACTGGGCCCACCCCCTCGGCCTGCTGCTGCGTTCCCAGCCCTACGGGCTCCAGACCGACGCCATCGCCTCCGCCGCCCTCCTGGACATCCCCGAGGGCGAGTCGCTGGGCTTCAAGAACCTCGACGACTACCGCTGCCTGGCCGGCGGCCGCGACATGGCCGGGCAGACCGTCCTGTCCTGCGAGGCCGGGGCCTACGCCGGCAGCGCCTACAGCACCACCTGGCAGAAGTTCCTGCGCACCATGGGCGGCGCCTACGCGGCCGGGGTCAACCAGACCGTCGTGCACGGCTTCTCCTACGCGACCGCGCCCGGCGTCAACTGGCCCGGCTACGCGGCCTTCACCCCCTACAAGGGCACCGTCGGCTACGGCGAGTCCTGGGGCCCCAGGCACCCCACCTGGAAGCACGTCTCCGACATCTCGGGCTACCTGGGCCGCGTCCACCAGGTGACGCAGGCGGGGAAGGCCAGGGCCGACGTCGCGGTGTTCCGGCAGACCGGATACACCGCCACCGGTATCGGCGCCTCCTGGTTCACCGCCACCGGCATCACCCTGGGCTGGACCCACCAGTTCATCAGTGGTCCGCTGCTCGACCTGCCCTCCGCGACCGTCTCCGGAGGCCGGCTCGCCCCGGACGGCCCCGCGTACAAGGCGCTGTTCGTCGAGGGCGACTTCTTCTACGGTTCCACGGTCACCCTCGCCCCGGCCGATGCCCGCAAGCTGCTCGCGCTGACCCGGGCCGGTCTGCCGATCGTCCTGCTCGGGGCCTGGGACACCGTGGTTCCGCCGGGCGTGCCGGACGACGGTGACAGCGCGGAACTCCACACCCTCGTCACCGAGTTGCTGGCCGAGCCCCGGGTCCGTCAGGTCACCGACAAGACCGCCGTGCCGACCGTCCTGGCCGACCTCGGGGTGCGGCCCGACGTCTCGTACGCCACCGCGTCCACCCTGCTCAACGTCCACCGGGTCGAGGACGGCACCGACTACTACTACCTGTGCAACGGCAAGCACGCCGAGACCGTCAAGCCCGCCGTGGCCGCCATCGACCACGAGGTCACCGTGCGCCGCACCGGCGCGCACGGTGTGCCGTATCTGCTGGACCCGTGGACCGGGCGCGTCGAACGGCTGGGCCGCTACACCGACGACGGCGAGACCGTCACCTTCCGGGTCACCCTCCAGCCCGCCCAGTCCGCGGTCGTCGCCATCGGCCGGCCGGGCCTGTTCGGCGACCGGGACGGCAACCGTCCGCACGCGGTCAGCAGCCAGGCCGACCAGGTCCGCTTCACCGGCGCCGGCACCGGCGCGGGCCTGACCGTGCGGGCCGCCGCCGACGGCACCTACGAGACCGTCCTGTCCCAGGGCCGCACCGTACACACCACGATCAAGGACGTGCCGCAGCCGTTCGAACTCACCGCCTGGCGGCTGAGCGTGCAGGACATGCGGCCCGGCGCGACCGCCACCGCCACCACCGTCGTCACCCATGAACTGACGCTGGACGCCCTGCTGCCCTGGGCGCAGATCCCCGAACTCGCGGACGTCTCCGGCATCGGCACCTACCGCACCACCGTCACCCTCGGCGAAGCCTGGACCGGCGGCCACGGCGCCCTGCTGCGACTGGGCACCGTCACCGACACCTGCCGGGTCACCGTCAACGGCCACCGCCTCGACCCGGTCGACCAGATCAGCCCCGTGGTGGATGTCGGCCCCTGGCTGCGGAAGGGCGACAACACCGTCACCGTCGAGGTGGCCACCCCCCTGGCCAACCGCCTGCGGATCAGCGACCCCACCGTCTACGGCGGCCTGACCCGCCAGTCCTACGGCCTCATCGGCCCGGTCCGGCTGGTCCCGTACGGCCAGGCCGGGATCGCCTGAGGAATCCGGGTGCGGACAGGTGTGACCCCACCGATCGCGGGAATACGAGGGCGACGGTACCGAAAGGAAGTGACCCGTTGGTACGGGACGAAACGGTGGGGCAGCGTGTGGTGGAGGACGGGAACGAGCCCGCGGGACCGCTTCGCCTCCTACGTGCGAGCGCCGCGTACGACGGCGAGCCGGAGACCATCGCCGCGGCACGTCACTTCGCCACCGACTTCCTCACCCGGGCCCAGGCCCTGCACGGGATTCCGGTCTCGGCCAAGGAGATCGGCGCGGCCCAGCTGATCGTCAGCGAACTGGTCACCAACGCCTGCAAGTTCGCGCCCGGACCATGCCTGATGGACCTGGTGATCCAGAACGGCACCCTGGAGATCACGGTCTGGGACACCGACTCGGTGCTCCCCGTGGCCCGTGCCGCCGAACCCGGCCGGATCGGCCAGCACGGTCTGGAGATCGTTCTGGCCCTGTGCGACGGCTTCGACGTCCGGCGTGAGCCCGTCGGCAAGCGGATCAAGGTCCGGCTCACCCTCGGGCCGGCCTTCGACTGACCCGGGACCGAGCGGGACCGAGCGGGACCGACCGGGACCGACCGACCCGGACCGTGGACCCCAGGGGGACAAGTTTTTTTGAGGACGCGTCAGCAGGGCACACGGATGGCGAACGACACCAACGTCTCATCCAAGGAGCTCGACATGCCTCTGGGGTTTCGCAAGTCCTTCCGTATTTTCCCCGGCGTCCGGCTGAACATCAACAAGAAGTCGCTCTCCCTCACCACCGGCACCAAGGGCGCCCACCACACTGTCAACACCCGTGGTCAGCACACGGATTCGGTGGACCTGCCGGGCCCCTTCCACTGGCGCCGCTCGCGCCGCGGTGACTGACCGCGGCGCGTCGCGCGGCTCAGTGCGAACGGACGGTGAAGGTCACGGTGCGGGTGGTCGGATCGTCGCCGGCGACGAAGGACAGGACGTGCGTGCCGGGGCTGAGTCCGCGGGCCGGGACGGCGTGGTGGTAGGTGCGGCCGGTGAGGACGAAGGCCTGGCCGGCGTCATGACCCCGGCTGTGGTCCTGCCCTTGGTCCTGGCCGCGTTGCCGGGCACCGTCCCCGGCCGTCGCGGTCGCCGGCAGGTCGATGCCGAGGGCGCGCACCGGGACCGAACGGGACGACACGTTGTGCCCTGAGGCATTGGTCAGTTGCAGGGCCAGCCTCAGGGTGCCGCCGTGCCGGGGTACGGGGCGGCCGAGGTCGGTCAGAATGTGTATACCGTAGACAATGTCGAAGGTATGGGAGACCTCGCCGGCGGGGTCGAAGTCGGCGTCGCCGGGCTGGGAGGCGGTGACGGTGCATCGGCCGGCCCCCAGCAGGTGGAGGGTGCCGTCCTGGACGCCGCACGCCCCGGCGGCTGCGAAGCGCACCGGCAGGCCGGACGACGCGGTGGCGTGCAGCGGGAGGTCGGCGGCGCCGTAGGTCGTGTCCGGCAGGGCGCCGAAGTCGATGCTCTGGGGGTCGCGGTGGGCGTAGACCTGCACCTCCACGAGGCCCGCCGCCCAGGCGGCGGCGTTGCCGTTGTGGTCGTTGACGACCTTGGACACACTCAGCCGGACGTAGCGGTGGTTCCCGGTGAGGGCGTCACTGGTGAAGCCGACGGTTCTGTTGGCGGTGGCGGCGACCAGTGAGGTCCAGCTCTGCCCGTCGTCGCTCGCCTCGACGGTGTAGCCGCTGTAGGCCTCGGATCCGTTGTAGGTGCGGAAGGCGATGTCGACCCGGCTGAGGTCGTAGGCCCGCTCCAGGTCGACGGTCCAGGTGTAGGGAACGCCGGGCGGCAGGTAGTAGTTGGTGCTGTCGCCGCTGATGTTGAGGTTGAAGGCGTTGCCGTCGTTGGCCGCGCCCGGCGGGTAGGCGGCACTGGACCGGGTGGCGGTGACGGGCCGGCCCCGGGAGACCAGGCGGTCGGTCGACAGGTCGAGGCTCCCGGTGACGGCGTCCAGTGACCAGGACGGTTCGTAACCCATCTTCACGCTTGGGGCGCCGGCGGCAACGTCGGAGCTGTTGATGGTCAGGGGCAGCCAGACATAGCTGGAGGCGGCCAGGGCCTTGGAGTTCCAGCGGTCGCCCATGTAGACGTAGCTCTCGGTGCCGTCCTCGCCCTGGATGGGCAGGATGTTGGTGGGCTGGCTTTGAAGTGCTCTCCCGGTTGAAGCCGGGAGATTCCTGCTTACCTTGCGGCAGCGGGTTTGACGCGCTTGGCGCGCCTGGCGACTGCCCTCCCGGCAGCCGGGATGAGCGCGAGGCCCATCCGGTACAGGTGCAGGACGTTCCGGGCCGCCTTGTGGTCGGCGTTGCCCGACCAGCCGCAGTCGGGGTTCTTGCACACGAACACGGCCTGGGATTCCCGGCTGTCGGGCGTGGTGAAGCCGCACGCTGAGCAGCGTCTGGAGGTGCCGGGGGCGGGGACCTTGTGCAGGGTGCCGCCGAGCTGGGTGGTCTTGTACGTCAGCATGTTGACGGTGCGGCCCCATGCCTCCCCGCTGATGGAGCGGTTCAGCCCGGACTTCTGGGCGACGTTCTTCCCCGGCTTCCCAACCGTTCCCCTGGCGGACTTGACCATGTTCGTGATGCTGAGTGCTTCGACCACGACGGTGCCGTAGGTGCGGGCGATGTCGGTGGTGGTCTTGTGCTGCCAGTCCAGGGCCCGGCGCTTGGCTTTCGCGCGCAGTCCTGCGATCTGGTCGTAGGTGTGGTGCAGTCGGCGGCTGGTGCGCTCGCCGGGCTTGCGGTGCTGCTTACGCTGCGCGGCGCGTTGCTCCAGGTGCAGGAGCCTGGCCTTGTCCTTGCCGGTCAGCCATTCGCCGTGCTCGTACGTTTCGCCGTCCGAGAGGGCGATGGGCACGGTGACGCCCACGTCGATGCCGATGTCCGGCCCCTGGTGGGGATCGGGCTTGACCTGAAGGGTCTGGACACGGAAGGCGATGTGCCAGCCGAGTGCGTCCTTGATCAGTCGTGCCCCGGTGATCCGGTTCTGCGCGCCTGCACGCTTGCCGGCCGGAAGGTCTTTGGTCCAGCGGAAGCGGACCCGGCCCACCTTGGGAATGTTGGCCATGCCCCAGCGTCGGTGCACGCGGGTGATGTTCAGGTCGCGGCCCTGTGGGATGTCCACGGACATCACCGTGCGGAACCGGCCCTTGAAGTCCGGGGCGTCGGCGCGCCCGTCCCAGCAGTTCTTCCATGCCTGGAAGTACGTCTTGAGTACCGCTTGCGCGGCCTGGGCGGGCAGGACGGCCAGGAAGTCGATGTCCTGGCGGGCTTGACGGATCGCGGCGTCCGCGTTCGCGAGTGTCCGCTTCTCCTTCGGCATCATCTGCCACCACGCGTGCAGCAGGTTCCACATCGTGCGGGCGGCGTGCGCCTGGTCGTCCGTCTTCAACACCTCGGCAGGCGACAGCGCAAGCCGGGCACGGTGCCCGAACTGCCGCTTGACCAGGGTGTTGTGACTCACCATCGAGAGTCTGCCATTGGTTTATGCCACCCCGCTGGAACCCTGATCCCGATGTCAGAACCGGTCGCCATGTTGTCTACAACCTGCACGTTCACTTGGTTTTTGTCACAAAGTACCGGCGGAGGGCGCTCACCGACGCCATGCTGACCCGCACAGAAGAGATCATGCGGGAGGTCTGCGCCGACTTCGAGGCCGAGCTGAAACAGTTCAACGGCGAACAGGACCACGTCCACCTGCTCGTGCACTACCCGCCCAAGGTCCAGCTCTCCAAGCTGGTCAACTCCCTCAAGGGCGTCAGCTCCCGCAGGCTCCGCCTGGGGGCACCTCCCAGCCGAAGGCTGGGGGAGAGTACGACAGCCACGTCCGCCGGTACCTGTGGGGCGGACACTTCTGGTCCGGCTCCTGCTTCGCCGGATCATGCGGCGGCGCACCCCTGACCGTCGTCAAGCAGTACATCGAAAACCAGCAGCGCCCCGTCTGACCGTCACCACGGAGGCGCAGAGCACTCCGGCGCTTCGCGCCTCCGGGCCAAGGATGGCCTTCACCCCCGCCCTGAAGGGCGGAGCACTGGCCAAGATCAGAGGTAGAAGGTGGTGTTGTTGCCCACCGGCTGGAGCGCGGATCAGCTGCCCGGGTCGGAGATGTCCTAGTAGGTGACGGCGACCGCCTTGAGGGTCGCCGAGGCGCCCAGACGGACGGGGCCGGTGTACCTCTTGCCGTTCGTGACGGACGGGGTGCTCCCGTCGGTCGTCCAGTAGAGGGTGGCGTCCTCGGTCGCGCTCGACAGGGTGATGTCCTGCGGCCCGTAGTAGGTTCCGGCGGCCGGGTCCGCGGCCGGGGTCTCCACGGCGGCCGGGGCCGGATCGCCGGTCTCCTCGTCGTGGACGCTCAGTCGCACCGGGTCCGCGCCGGCCGCGCGCATGGCGGTGGCTGAGGTGGTGGCGCCGGCCGGGGAGGTGGTGGCGGCCACCGCCGGGCGGGCGAGCGTCAGTGGTGCCACCAGCCCCGCCATGAGCGCGACCACCAGTGAGACCGCCCGTGGGAACGCCGGGCCCGGACGGGCCCGGCGCCGGGTTCCCGTCCCCGAGGCCGGCCTCGGCAGGCCGGGGCGGCCGAGGCCTCTGCCGCCGGCGCCGGCCGCCCCGCTCGGGCGTCGCGCACTCCTTGTTGTCCCAACCCGCATGGCGACGTCCTTGTCCTGTCGGCGGCTCACCAACTCCGTGCGTGCGGTGGGACGTTATTGCCTCACAGGACTTCGGCAAGGGGTTGGACGAAGGGGTTTCGCCGGGGCGCGGCGCGGGGGTCTCCCGCGAATCGCCGGCGGTGACCGCGCCGCGATCGTCGTCCCGGCGATCGTCGAACCGCTCGTCGCGTATGGCGCCGTCGGTGCCGTAGCGTTTCCTGCCGGGGCGGATCCCGTCCCGGCAGGGATTCCCCCCGGAATCCGGGGCAGACGCCCAGAAGGTGCCGTAGGCATGGGTGTGTGCGGGCGACCGGACGCCGGAACAGGAGACGCGACGCCGTGGCAGGGCGCACGACCGAACAGCAGGACAGCGGCGTGGCACAGGCCGTCGCCGTCCACCCGGGCGCGGCCCCGTGCGGTCCGCCCGGCCGGGCACCGGGCCGAGGTTCCACATCCGCTCCGGGCCGTCCGGCCGCGCCGCGCTGGTCGCGCCGGCGGGCCGCTCTGCGCCGGACCCCGGTGGCGATGTGGCGCGACGACCTGTCCGACTGGGCCGCGGCCCTGACGTACTACGCGGTCCTGGCCCTGCTGCCCGCACTGCTCATGACGGTGTCGCTCGTCAGCCTCGTCAGCACCTCGACCACCGACGCCCTCATCGCCCATGTCACCACCTGGGCGCCCGCCCCCTCCGGTGCCGCACTGCGCGGGGCACTGGGCGACCTGGCCGGCGACCGTTCCGCCGCGGTGACCATGGCCGCGGCCGGCGGGGTCAGCGCCCTGTGGTCCGCCTCCAGTTACCTGGCGGTCTTCCGTCGCGCGCTGCACGCCCTGCACGGGGTCGAGGACCAGCGGCCCGCCTGGCGCAAGGCACCCCGGATCGTCCTGACCGCCCTGGTGCTGCTGGCCCTGCTGGTCACCAGCGCCGTGGTCCTCATCATCAGCGGTCCCGTGGCGGGAGCCCTGGGCCGGCTGCTGCATCTCGGCGAAGCGGGGGAGGCCGCCTGGGGGCTGCTCAAGTGGCCGACCCTGGTCTGCCTGGTCGCGCTGCTCGTCCTCGTACTGTTCCGGTCCGGGCCACCCGTGGCACGCACGCTGCGTCACAGTCTGCCCGGCGGGATCCTGGCCGCGCTGCTCTGGCTCACCGCGTCGGTCGCCTTCACCGCCTACGCCGGCGGGATCGGCAGCTACAGCCGGCTGTACGGGTCGCTGGCCGGGGTCGTGGTCTTCCTGGTGTGGCTGTGGCTGTCCAACCTCTCCCTGCTCGCCGGTGCCCAGTTCGCCGTCGAACTCGGCGCGGACGCGGCTGCGGCAGAGGCGGCGGCCCAGGCCGCGCCCGCTCCGGCCGGTCCGCCCCGTGAACGCGGTTGACGCCCGGGACCACCCACGGGTTTCCTGGTGCGATGTCGCACCTTCGTATCGAACAGGCCGACGGCGAAGCCCTGTTCAAGGACTGGCAGTACGTCCACAACCGGATCATCCCCACGGCGGTCCTCTCCCTCGACGAGGTGCGCGAGCGCGCCGGCCGCAACCACCTGGACGTGGCCTACCTCGACGGCGTCGTGGTGGGCTGTACGACGGTCCGTCCGCCCACGGACGACGCGAGGACGGCCACGGTGATCGCCCGGGTGCTGCCCGCCCACCGGGGGCGCGGGTTCGGCGAGGAGCTCTATCTCCGGGGGCTGGAACGGGCGCGGGCGCTGGGTGCAGAGGTGATCGAGACGGTCGTCCTGGCGTCGAACCCGGAGGGGCTGCGGTTCGCGCACGGACATGGGTTCGTCGAGGTCGACCGGTATGTGCTGCCCGGCGACAGCGTGCCCTTCGTCGACCTCAGACTCTCCTGACGCCGTCCGGCAGGCCGCGCCGGAGCCGGTGGGTGACCACCGCTCGCGGTGCTGCCGCGACGGGTGCGTACTCAGTGCCGTTCTGAGTACGCGCGCCGATGGATGGTGCCGCCCGCGCGGACAGACTGGCCTCACCAGCGAGAGAGGTTGCAGAACATGCCGCAGAACAGCCGATGTGGGATCACGCGCAGCGCCGTTTCCGGAAGCCGGGCCGCCCGGCGTTCCCTTCCCGCCCTCACCGTGGCGGGACTGGCCGCCGCCTTCCTGGCCACCGGCTGCTCGACCCAGGACCGTATCTGCGGCTCGGGTGAGTATCCGGTCAAGGCGGTCGGCAGCACCACCGGATCCGCCTGCGTGGCCGACGGCGAGGAGCCGTCGAAGGGCTATGTGCGGTACCCGGAGAACAAGGTTCCGCAGCATGTCGGCGACACGTGGGACACCTACTGGAGCAAGGTCGTCGTCGACAAGGACGGCAACGTCGTCAAGGACTGACCGGCGGGCCCGGCCGGTCGCCGGACAGGCCGAGGAGGTCCTGCAGGGACTCGCCGCCCGACCAGGCGGCGAGCTGGTGCCGGCCCACCAGGCGTACGTCGTCGTGGCGGGCCGCCCAGCGGAAGTCGGTACGGGAGAACTCCCCACGGGATACGACGACACGGATCTCGCCGCTCGCGCCGCCCCCGGCACCATCGGCGCCCCCGGGCAGCGGAAGCGGCGTGCCGGCCGCCGCGGCCCGCTCGCCCGGCAGCCGGAACTCCACGGCGATCCGGATCCCCGACCCGGGGTGCAGGCCCAGCAGAAGGGGCCCCCGCCCGGAGGGTGCCTGCGCCACCCGCCAGCCGTCACGCCGCAGGATCGTACGCACCGCGGCGCACAACCGGCCGTCCTCCAGGGCCAGTAACTCGTCCTCGGACCACACCCCGCCCTGCCGGCGGGAGGCGGCACCGCCCCACCATGCCAACGGCACCGCGAGCGCCGCCAGCCCGGCCAGACCGAGCGCCAGCCCGGTCGTCCCGAACCGCGCCGACAGCCAGGCCACCACAAGCACCGGCGCGACGGTCACCGCGCACAGCAAGGCCAGTCCGGGGGCGACTTCCCAGAAGGTGGGACCGTGATGTCGCTTCCGCCCCGCCGCTGCCTCCCGGCGGCCGCGACGGGGCCCCGAGGCCGAGCGCCTGACCCAGCGTTCCATCGCGTTCCCCGCCTCCGCCGCCCCGCCAGCTTCCGACTCCTGTACGGATACCCGGCTGAGCCCGGTTCCGTGCCAAGGAAGCCCCGGTGCGCCCCCGGTGCGCCCACCGCCGACGCGGTTCCGTACGGTGATGCCCTTCTGCTCGACGGAACGGGGAACGGGGAACGGGGAACCGCGCATGACGGACGGCATACGGTGGCTGACCACGCAGCGGGGAGGGTGGTACTGCGGTGTCACCTTCGCCAGGGGCGTCGATCCGGAGGAGCTCGCGGTGCGCCTCGGCGCCGAGCCCGGGTCGGTGCTGCCCCCGGTGACCGCCAGGCAGGCGGCCCACATGATCGACGGCAGGAACTGCTTCCGGGTCGCGCGGATCGGCACGTGCGCCGGATGGTCCTTCGCGGTGGAGGACGGGTACCACTCCAGGGCGTGGTGGGCGAAGCCGGAGATGACCCGGGGCGGCGTAGAGATGATTCATCTGACGCCCAAGCCCGACGACCCGCCGCGTGAGTTCTGGTACTACGAGAACGGGGCCACCGTCTGCGCCATGGACATCGGGTCCGAGAGCCGACGGCGCGGGAACGACCCGGACGTACTCGTGCCCGCACTCGCGCGGGCCGGGCTGGTCTCGCCCACCGGGGGGCCGCTCGGCGGCGAACGCCACGACGACTACGTGGAGAGGCTGTTCGGCGCGCTTGAAGACCATTTCAAGGTGTCCCTGCCCCGCGACCTGGTGGTCGACGGCGCTCTGCCCGCAGCGGTGACCGCGACATCGGAACCACGGAACCTCGGGGACTGACCCGGCGTGGCCGCGGCGTTACGCCGCGGTGGCGGCCGACGCCTGCGCCGGTTCGGCGACGGCGGTCCTGAACCGCCCCCGCACCGGGTGCGGCAGGGTGACGGCCGGGGGCCGGGGAGCGGTGAGGAGTACCACGCCGCGGGCCGCGAGCGCGGTGGCGGCCAGGGCGATCAGCGGCCACAGGGGGCCGTCGCCCCGCAGTCCTTCGCCCAGGAGGGTCACGCCGATGACCGCCGAGACGGCCGGGTTGACGAGGGTGAGGGTGGCCAACTGCGCGCCGAGGCCGTCCCGGTAGGCGGCCTGTGACAGCAGCATGCCGGCGACGGACAGCGGGATCACGCACAACGCCGGCAGCAGGACGCCGGCCGAGGCGAGGGCCGTCGGCCCCCGGTCGGTGAGGGCGACGCTGACCGTCTGGGTGAACGCGGAACCCGCCGCGAAGGCGATGCCCGCCGAGGCGGCCAGCCGCAGGCCGGAGGAACCGGGCGCGATCCTGAGCAGCCACAGGGCGAGAGCGACCGCGCCGATCAGGGCCAGCGAGGACGTGAGGCCGAGCGTGCGTGCGGAGGATCCGGCGGCGAGCGTGGCGGCCAGAGCGCTCAGTGCGGCCCCGGTCACGGCGGCGCCGCGCCACTCCCGCCGGGTCGGCCCGCGGCCGTTGGCCGCCGCTCCCATCGGGACGGCGAGCACCACGGTGAGCGCGCCGAGAGCCTGCACCAGGGTCAGCGTCCCGAACTGCAGGGCCACCACGTGCAGCCCGGCGCCCAGGCCGTTGAGGGCCAGCGCGGCCCGGCCGCGCCGCTGCCCGAGCAGGGCACCGGCCGGGGAGCCGTCGGCCACCCGCTCCTGCAGGACCGCCGCCGCCGCGTAGGCACCGGCCGACAGCAGTCCCAGCAGCAGGGCCGGCACGAGTCCGTTCATCGCGCACCCGCGCCGGCCGCGAGAGCGCGCTCTGTGACCTGCTGTGACATAGCGGCTCTCCCCGGGACCCAGTAGGAACGATACGGTTTCGTACCTATACTCTAGATCCCACTTTACCGAAACGCAATCGTTTCGATCAACCCGGGTGCGCCGCGACGACCGCCGCCCCGCGCCGGCGAAAGGTGCCGGGCGGCGAAGGGTCGGGGGAGACGGCTCAGTCCGGCGGCACCCGCTCCTCCCGCTCGGCGCAGAGGACGGGGACGTACTGGACCAGGTTGTTGCCGAAGCCGCCCCTGTTCCAGGGCTGGACGACCGGCTGGGTGCGGCCCGTGGCGTCGGTGGCCCGGACGCTCAGGGTGTGCCTGCCCGGCGCCGCCTGCCACCGGGCCTGCCAGCCACGCCAGGACCAGGGATGCCCCTCCTGCGGGGTGAGATCGGCGTCGTACCAGGTCCTGGCGCCGTCCGTGCTCACCTCCACCCTCGTCACCGGGGCGTGCCCGGACCAGGCGCGGCCCTCCAGCCGCACCGGTCCGGGGTGTACGACCCGGGTGCGGGACATGAAGTCCGGAAACCCCGGGGGGACCATCAGCGCGCGGGGGGCGATCCGGGTGACCGGCTCCCCGGCCTCGTCCGGCCGCTGCCGGTAGCGGTACGCCTCCACCTGCTGGAAGCCGGTGAAGGGGGTGTCGGTGAGGGTGATGTCCCGCAGCCACTTCACATGTGCCATCCCGTACCAGCCCGGGACCACCAGCCGCAGCGGGCAGCCGTGCTGCGGCGGCAGCGGCCCGCCGTTCATCCCGTACGCCACCAGCACCTCGGGGTCGCCGCCGGTGGCAACCGCCAGCGGGAGGCTGCGCCGGTAGTCCTGCTCGACGCCCCGCTCGACCCCGTGATCGGCCCCGGTGAACACGGCCTCCACGGCCGCCGGTGTCACCCCGGCCTCGGCGAGCAGCGTGCGCAGCGGCACCCCCGTCCAGTCGGCTGTGCCGACCGCCTCGACCAGCCACGGCTGACTCACCGGACGCGGCGCGAGCCGGGCCCGCCCGTTGCCCGCGCACTCCATGGTGACGCGGTGCGTGACGGCCGGGAAGGACCGCAGCGCCGGCAGGTCCAGCCTCAGCGGTGTGCGCACCCGGCCACCCACGGTGAGCCGCCACGCCTCGGTGTCGGCGACGGGGATGTCGTAGTGGATCAGCAGGTAGTGCAGCCCGGGAGGGGTGAGTTCGTGGCGCAGGGCCTCCAGCGGCAAGCCGTGGTTACGGGCGGCCAGGGCGAGTTCCTCGGCGGTGACGCCCTCGTCCGGTCGGGCGAGACGTCCCGGTGCGCTGATGTCCCCGACGCGTCCGTCCATGACCCCATGGTGCGCCCGCCGCACCGCCGGGGCACCTGGCCGATTCCCCGGTGAGAACCGGGCACCCCTACGGGTTGTAGTGTCAGGTGGCCGCGAGGCCCGGCGAGGCCCGGCGCGGGACGAACAGCGGGACGAACAGCGGGACGAACAGCGGCATGAACGGCGGGACGGGGAAGGGAGCCGGGGATGGAGCCGGGAACGGGGCGGATGCCCGAACTCCTGGGCCAGGGCTGGGCGCAGGCATTGCCGGAGCTGACCGGCGGACGTCTGGCCGTCACCTGGCAGGCTGATCCGGCGGCCGTCCTCCTGGTGGTGCTGCTCGGCGGCGCGTACGCCTGGGGCGTGATCCGGCTGCGGCGCACGGGCGAGCGGTGGTCCGTGACGCGGACGGCCGCCTTGGGGCTGATCGGCCTGGGCACGATCGTCGTCGCGACCATGTCCGCGCTGGCCGTCTACGACCGCGTCCTGTTCTGGCCCGCCGCCGTCCAGAACATCCTGCTCGACCTCATCGCCCCCATAGGCCTCGCGCTCGGCGACCCGCTGTCGTTGGCCTGCCGTGCCCTGCCGCCACCGCTCGCCGGGCGGCTGCGCGGGGCCATGGCCGGACGCACGGTGAGGCTGCTGACGTTCCCGTTGGTCAGCTCGGTCCTGGTGGTCGCCACGGAGCTGGCCGTCTACTTCACGCCGTACTTCGGGACCGCGCTGCGCCACCGGGCGCTGCACGAGGTGATGTATCTGCAACTCCTGCTCGTGGGCTGCCTGTTCGTACTGCCGATGCTGACCCGCGAACGGCTGCTGCCGTCCTGGTGCGGCCACCCGGTCCGGGCGGCGCTGATCTTCGTCGACGGTGTCTTCGACGCCGTCCCCGGGCTCGTGGTGATGACCAGCGGCACGCTGGTCGCCCGGCACTGGTACGCCGCGCAGCACCGCACCTGGGGCCCGGGGCCGCGACGCGACCAGATGATCGGCGGCGGCGCCATGATCGCCATCGCCGAGCTGGTGGGACTGGTGTTCCTGATCGCGGTGTTCGTGGAATGGGCCCGTACGGAGCGGTTCAGGACGGCGGAGCTGGACCGGCGGCTGGATGCCGAGCTGGTGCCCGCCGCCCCGCTCACGTCGTCATCGGGGCCCGGCCCGGACCGCGTTCGCCCCTGGTGGGAGACCGACACCGGGCCCGTGGGCCGACGGTTCCGGTGACCGGCCGCCCGAGGCGGGAACCACGGAACACGGGACAGCTGCGGGGAGGGGCAAATTCTAGTGTCCGGGGCCCGGTCGGCAGGGATCTTTCGGCAATGGCGCCTCCCCGATGGTCCCTGACGGCAATCAGAGGGCAGTCTTGCGTTCATGAGTACACCTTTGACGATGCGTGCGGTGGGCCAGGAAGTCCTCGGGGGGCCCGAGGTGCTGAAGGTGGTCGAGGTCGACCGTCCGGAGCCGGGCTTCAGCGAACTGCTCGTCAGGGTGCACGCGGCCGGTCTCAACCCCGCCGACTGGAAGCACCGCGCCCTGCGGCTCCTCGGTGAGGCACCGCACACACTGGGCTGGGACGTCTCCGGCGTCGTCGAGGCGGTCGGCCGCGGCGTCACCCTCTACCGGCCGGGCGACGAGGTCTTCGGGATGCTGCCCTACCCGTACGGGGTCGGATCCCACGCCGAGTACGTCACCGGGCCGACCCGCGCCTTCGCGCTCAAGCCGCCCTCGATCGACCACATCCAGGCCGCGGCGCTGCCGCTGGCCGCCCTCACCGCCTGGCAGGCGCTGGCCGACACGGTCGACGTACGCCCCGGGCAGCGGGTCCTCATCCACGCCGCCGCCGGCGGGGTGGGCCACCTCGCGGTGCAGATCGCCAAGGCCCGGGGCGCGTACGTCGTCGGCACCGCCAGTGCCGCGAAGCACGGCTTCCTGCGGTCGCTGGGCGCTGACGAGGTCATCGACTACCGCACCACCGACTTCACCCGGGCCGTCGGTGACATCGACGTCGTCCTGGACACGCTCGGCGGCGACCACTGCAGCCGCTCCCTGAGCGTCCTGCGCAGAGGCGGCACGGTCGTGTCCATCCTCTCCCTCGGCCAGCCCGACCTGACCGAGGCGGCCTGGCGGCGCGGCGTGCGGGTGGAGCGCATGCTCGTCGAGCACGACCTCGGCGGCATGAGGGCCATCGCCGACCTGGCCCGCTCCGGCATGCTGCGCGCCGCGATCGCCGACGCCTTCACCCTCGAAGAGGCCGCCAAGGCCCATGAACTCGGCGACTCCCACCGCACGACCGGCAAGCTGGTCCTGGTCATGCGCTGACGCACACACGACGGTGGGGCGGGGCCTTGAAGGCCCCGCCCCACCGTCGTTCCGCTCTACGTCCCCCTCGAAAGGCCGCCTACAGGCTCACGGGGACGGGGTGGAGCCGTAGGCGGTGAGGAAGCGGTTGCGGAAGGTGTCCATCCGCCAGACCGGGGCGTCATGGTCGGGCTGGAGGCTGTCCGTCCAGCCCCAGTCGGAGATCTTGTCGAGCACCGACTGGTCGTGGGCGACGATCGCGACCGGCACGTCACGGCTGGCGTTGGCACTGCCGGTGACCGTGGTGACCGGCTGGTGGTCGCCGAGGAAGACGAGCACGGTGTTCTTGTTGGCGTACTTCGCCATGAAGTTGGTCAGGTTGGTCACCGAGTACTGGATCGCCTTGCCGTACTCCTGGCGCACGCTGGCCGGGTTCTTCCAGACCTGCTTGGGGTCCTTGCCCGCCTTCTCCTGCGCTTTGTAGACCGTACCGTCACCGACCTGGTCCCAGCCGATCGTGGTGGGCAGCGGCGACCACGGGTTGTGGCTGGTGGCGAGGACGATCTCGGCCATCATCGCCTTCCGGTTCTTCTTGCCGTACGCCAGCCGGTCGAACGCCTTCAGGGTGTACTGGTCCGGCACCGGCGACCAGCTGAACTTCGGGCCCTGGTAGCCCATGTTCCGGGAGTCGTAGACCGTGTTGAGGCCGAAGAACTTCTGCTCCGGCCAGGCCCGCGTCACGCCCGGCATCATGCCGACCGTCTGCCAGGCACCGGTCTTCTTGAAGGCGCTGGTGAGGGTCAGCCGGTCGCTGGAGGTGACGTTGCGGTAGCGCTGCTGGTTCTGCACCCACAGCCCGGACAGGAAGGTGGTGTGCGCCAGCCAGCTGCCGGCGCCGGTCACCGGAGAGGTGAGCCAGCCGCTGCGGGTGGCGAACCCGGCGTCCTTCAGCACCTGGGTCTGCTTGCCGAGCACGGCGTCGACCCCCGGCGCCATCGCCGGGTCCTCCACCGCGCTGCGCCCGTAGCTCTCGATGAACGCGAAGATGACGTCCTTGCCGCGCAGCCCGGTCAGCAGCTGGTCGGCCGGAGTGTTACGGAACTTGTCCACGGCGGCCTGCTTGGCGAACACCTTCTCGTCCGCCAGCGTCGCACTCACCCGGTCCGCACGCGCCTGGACGTGATGGGTGGCGCTCCGGGAGGCGATGGGCATGCCGTCGAAGAGCTGCACGCCGAGCGTCGAGCAGGTGATCCAGATGATGCCGAGCACCAGGGTGCTGCGGTTCGCCGTGGCCCGGTGCCGGACCAGGAGGTTGCTCAGCCGGACGACCGCCAGCGTCATGAGGAGGAGCACGGCGACGATGAGGACGACGACCCCCACCACGGTTCCGATCGCTCCGGCCTGGCCTATCGAGTCCTTGAGGAACGCCTCGCCGTCGCCGAACAGGATCCAGTCGAGCACCGGGTCGAACGGCCGGCTCAGGACCGAGTAGAAGCCCATGTCCAGGCCGTTGAGGATGGTCATCAGGCCGAGGCAGACGCCGGAGACCACCGCCAGCACCCGTCGCGGCTTCGGCGGCAGCGCGAGCAGCAGGGCGGAGATGAGGATCGCCTCCGCCGGGATGCGGATGAACCTGCCGAGCGTGAGGAGGCTGATCTGGTTCGGCATGAGGAGGGCGAAGAGCACCAGCGCGGCGGCCAGGACGGTGGTCACCGTCGCCAGGTTGCGTGCCGCGACCGGATACCTCCCGCGCCAGCCCCCGCCCCGCCCCGCGGGCCCCTCGGCGGGGTCGTCCGGTGCCGGCCCTGCGGGCTCGTCTGCGGGTTCCTGGGCGGGCTCGTCCGGTGCTTGCCCTGCGGGCTCGTCGGCGGTCTCGCTGGGCGTCTCGTCTGCGGGTTCCTGGGCGGCCTCGTCCGGCGTTTCACCTGTGGGCTTCTGTACGGCCGCCTTGCGGGGTGCTTGCCCTGCGGTTTCGTCGGCGGCCTCGCCGGGCGTCTCACCGGCGGGTTCCTGGGCAGGCTCGTCCGGCGTCTCGCCGGCGGGTTCCTGGGCGGGCTCGTCCGGTGCTTGCCCTGCGGGCTCGTCGGGCGTCTCGTCCGCGGCCTGGTCCGGGGTGGTCTCGGGTGCGGCGGTGCCGCCGGCACCCGGCGCGGTGTCGTCCGGCGTGCGCTCCGCAGGGCCGTCCGGTGCCGGGCCCTCCTCTGTGGTTGCCCCGTCCGCATTCGGCAGCTGACGAAAGCGCGTGATGAACGACAATCCAACAATCCTTCCGTGCGAAGCCCGGTGGTGGTCCGGCGGACCGGGCTCGGGAGTTCGGGGCCGCCGTCATGCCGTACGGCTCCTCGGCGCTTTGAGTTCAATCGTCAGGACACTCTTGGGGGATTCCATGCACACCGGAGGTCAAGTGCTGGTAAAGTGCCGCCGCGCTACGCCCGGCGGAAGATCGTGATCGAGTGTCCGACCTCGTCGACCGGCTCGCTGCTGTCGATCAGCGCGGCCAGCCGGCTGTCGGCCTTGGCGATCGAGGAGTCCGACACGACGAGCAGTCCGTGCACCTTGCCGGGGGCCACCGTGCGCGGGTCGGAGGCGTCGATGCCGTAGTAGGACGGCACGCCGCTGCCCTTGTAGACGAGCCAGACCCGTTCGCCCGGATACCGCCGGCGCAGGCGGTCGGCGAGCCGTCCCAGGTCCTGGCCCCAGTCGACGTTGGAGTCGTGCAGGCGCAGGTGGGTTTTGGACGTACCGCCGAACGCCTCGTTGGAGTACTGCAGGTAGTACGGATACGTGCGCAGCGAGCTGATCGCGACGAACGCCACCAGTCCCGCCGCCACGGCGGGCGCCCACCGCCACCGGACGGTGAACGCGCCGGCCGCCGCGACCGCCAGGAACACCGGCATGAAGATCCCGTACCGGACACCGAAGTTGCGGGACTCGTCGAGGGCCGAAGCCAGCAGCACCGCCGTGGGCAGCAGCACGTAAACGGCGGCGGGCCGCAGCCGGGGGACCGTACCCATCGCCACGGCACCGGCGAGCCACAGCGCCAGCATGCCCAGTGGCGTCTTCACCAGCAGCGCGGCCGGCAGGTAGTACCAGAGCGAACCGACGTAGTGCCGGCCGAACAGGAAGCCGCTGAACGTCGAGTCCTCGAAGCCGAACTGGACACGCATCCCGTCCCGGTACGCCTCCGGGAACGGCAGCAGGTCCACGGCGAGCCCGCGCAGCCCGCCGACGGCCGGCACACTCGTGGGAGCCGTCCAGCGCAACGCCGGGTCGACGGCGAGGTAGACGGCCCACACCACGCCCACCGCGACCAGCGCCACGCCGGCCGCCGCCGCCACGCCGAGCGCGAGCCGTCGCGCCGTCGCGCGCGGGCCGGAACCGCCGGTGTGCCGGGCCCGGCACACCGCCAGTACGGCCAGGAGCAGCAGTACCGGAACCGCCGGCAGCATGCTCATCTTCGTGGCCACGGCGGCGCCGAGCGCCAGCCCGGCGAGCGGGAGATTGAGCACCGGCCGCTCCCGGGCCCGCCACAGCAGCCAGACCGACGTCAGCAGGAAGCCGACCGCGGGGACGTCGAGCGTCGCCAGCGACCCGTGGGCGATGACGTCGGGTGAGAACGCGTACAGCGCCAGCGCCGCCACGGCGCCCACCGCCCCGGCGAGGTCGCGGGCGAACGCGAAGACCACCAGGCCGAACAGCAGCGTCAGCACGATGACCGGCAGCCGCGCCCACAGCATCAGCCGCCACGGGTCGTTGCCCGACTCGTACAGCAGATGCCGGCCCAGCTCCGTCTGGTCGCCGTCGAAGGCGGTGTCCATGTGCGGGTGGGCGAAGGCCACCCCGGTCGCGATGATCAGTTTGCCCAGTGGCGGATGCTCGGGGTTGTAGCGCAGGCTGTGCTGCCGCAGGTAGACCTCGGCCGTGCCCACGTAGACCGGCTCGTCGATGGTCGGGGTCTGTTCCACGGCGGTCGTGACCATGGCGGCCGCCATCTCGGCGAGCAGCGCGACCACGACCAGCGCCAGCAGCCACCGCCGGTGCCGGTGCCGCAGCAGTCCTGCGAACCGGCCCGGCCGCCTCCCGGTCGTTCCGGCAACACCGTCCATGACGTCCGCCCCTTGCATGGCCACAGACCTTAACCTGCTCGCGCAACAGTTCGTGACAGAGCCCCGGGAGGCGGTATGGCGAGGCCGGCGCACGGAACGCTGCACCATGTCGAGATCTGGGTGCCCGATCTCGACCGGGCCGTAGCCTCCCTGGGCCGGCTGCTGGAGGCCCTGGGCTACACGCTCTTCCAGAACTGGGAGCACGGACGCAGCTGGCGGCTGGGCGCGACCTATCTCGTGGTCGAGCGCTCCCCGGACCTCACCGCGGACCGCCACGACCGACGCCGGCCCGGACTGAACCACCTGGCCTTCCACGTCGAGGACCGTGCCGCGGTGGACGCCTTGACCACCACGGCCCAGGGGGACGGCTGGCACCTGATGTTCCCCGACCGGCACCCGTACGCCGGCGGCGACCGGCACTACGCGGCCTACCTGGAGAACAGCGACGGCTTCGAGGTCGAACTCGTGGCCCTCGACCCGCCGGAACCGGCCGGGGCGGGCTGAGCGAGGGGGAGCGCGGGCTCGGCGCCCGGCCCTTCCCGGGGACTGTCGCTCGGCGTAGCGTGTGCGCGTGTCCCAGCCGTCGTCGTTACCGTCGTCGTCACCCTCGCCCGCCGACGGCCCCCGGATCCGGCCGCAGCCCGAGGCCGAGTGGGCCGAGTCCGTCAGGGCGACCCTGTCCGCAGACATCAGCGCACTCGGGTTGGGCGTCGCCTCGCTCGGCGAGGCGCATCTGTTCACGACCCTGGCCCGGCATCCGGAGCTGTTCACCGCCTGGCTGCCGTTCAGCAGTCAGCTGCTCCTCGCCGGTGATCTTCCCTTCGAGGAACGCGAGTTGGTCATTCTGCGGGTGGCGCGCAACTGCGGCTCACCGTACGAGTGGGGCCAGCATGCGGGGATCGCCTCCCGGGCCGGTCTGACCCCGGCGGACCTGGAGCGGGTCAGCGCGGGCCCGCCCCGGGGTGGACCGAGCGGCAGACGCTGCTGCTGCGGGCGGCGGACGAACTGCACACGTCCGCACGGATCGCCCGGCCCACCTGGGACGGCCTCACGGCCCACCTCACCGCGCGCCAGCTGATCGAACTGCCGATGCTGGTGGGCCACTACCACCTGCTGGCCTTCACCCTGAACTCCCTCCAGGTCCAGCCGGAGCCCGGACTGCCGCCGATGCCCTGACCCCGGGCGGCCGGTCAGGCCGTGCGGGGCACCGGGGCAGACCTTCAGGGTGCCGTGGGGCAGCAGCTTGACGGACTCCTCGGCGGAGGCGCCGATCGGCACGATCTGGTCGTCGTCGCCGTGCGCGACCAGCACCGGGATGCCGATCCGCTTGAGTTCCTCGGTGAAGTCGGTCTCGGAGAACGCCGCGACGCAGTCCAGCGCGCCCTTCAGCCCGACCTGCATGCTCTGCAGCCAGAACTCGTTCCGCTTGCCCTCCGAGACGGTGGCCCCGGGCAGGTTGAAGCCGTAGAAGGCCTCGCTGAGGTCCTTGCAGAACTGGGAGCGGTCCACCGCGACGCAGGCGCGGATGACGTCGAACGCCTCGACGGGCAGGCCCTTGGGGTTGGCCGGGCGCCGGCCGTCTCTGCCGCGGACTGGACACTCAGCACGTGCACTCCGCTGTGGGGCTCACTGTTCGGGGAGCCCGCGCAATCCCCCGCGGACCGGCGCAACCTGGTACTCGTCAGGTTCCTGCCCCAGTTCACTTCTCATCGGGGACATCACCCTCGACTGCGACATCCTCACCGGGCCCGGATCAGACCTCAGGATCGTCGCCTGCACCGTGGCCGCCGGCAAATGCTACCGACCGGGCTCCGGCCGGTCGTCGTCGACGACGAGGCGGCCGTGGAACCGCTGGGGCACGGGGGCGAAGCGGTAGGCCATGGTGACGTTCGCGGCGTCCGGGACGGTGAGCCGGTAGCGGGTGCACAGCAGGCGGCACAGGATCATCAGCTGGATGGTGCCGAGGTCGGCGCCGACGCAGTTCTTGGGGGCCCAGCCGAACGGTACGTAGTGGCCCTTGCCGGCGGGGCCGTGGGGCGCGCCGGGGAGGAAACGGTCGGGGTCGAAGGTGTCGGCCTGCTGCCAGTACCGGTGGTCGCGGTGGATCATGTGAGGGCTCGTCAGATAACCGCGTCCTGCCTCCAGCCGGGTCGTGCCGAGGTCGAAGGAGAACCGTGAGCGCCGCACCAGGAGCAGTGGTGGGCTCCACATCCGCAGCACCTCCTTGACGAAGCGGTGGGTGACCGGAGCCGCCTTCGTCGGGGCCGCGTGGAACGCGGCCGGGTCCACGGCCCGCAGTTCCTCGCCGAGCCGCCGCGCCCAGTCCGGGTTGCGGGCGAACTCGTACAGCACGCTCGCGGCGGCGGCGCCGGGCGGCCCGGCGATGGCGGTGAGCACGGTGGTGACCACGTCGAGCGCGCGGTCCGTGCCGAGGTCCGGGAGCAGGTCCACCATCGGGTCGGCGAGGTCCAGTTCGCGGGGGCGGTGACCGCCGGCGCGTTCGCGCAGCACCCGTCGTACGACCAGTCCGGCCCGGAACTGCACGGCGGCGAAACGCAGATGGTGCCAGGGCCCGCGGCCCGCGTGGCGGACGATCAGCCGGAGCAGCTTCTGGTTGAGGTCCTGGCTGATCCGCGCGGTCTCGCGCGGAGTGAGTCCGGACAGGGCGACGGGCAGCAGGGACTGTACCGCGACGTCCTGGGCGAGCAGGACGAGGTCGACGTCGTCACCGAGTCGCGAGTCGATGACGGCTTCCATCCGGGCGGCCATCCGGGCGTTGTGCTCGCCGGTGGTGAGCCTGTGCAGCTGGGTCAGCCACGCGCCGCGTATCCGGGTCCAGCGCACCGGGGTGCTGCGGCGCCTGCGCAGGGTGTCGGAGAGGCGGTCGTGCAGGAGGAGCCGGTGCCAGTTCGAACCGCTCACCCGGCGGGCCGCGTCCGGTTCGAAGAGGGCGAGCATGTCGTCGTCGACCCAGAAGACCCCGTCCTCGGCCGCGCTGCGCAGCCGCAGGTCGTGCAGGAAGTCGTTGGCATGGTGCGGAGTGGTCATGGCGTCGCCTCCTCACGGCGGGCGGGGGAGCCGCCGGCCGGCGACTCCCCCGGCTCGTACGGATCAGATGTGGTGGTACAGGTACCAGAACGTGCCGTAGCCGGAGCGGATGTTGAGCGCGGACTTGGCGGAACGGTAGAGCTTCCTCATGCTGTTCACCTCCTCCCGGGCGTGTCGACGCGGGGACGCAGCTCCGCGGTGAAGCGTGGCGGAGCCAGCGCGGGCCCCAGGTGGGGTCCGTCGCCGCTAGGGGCGACCGACAGATGCCAGTCGCGGGTGATGACGCGGACGAGGTCCTCCAGCAGCGTCATGGTGACGGTCGCGCCGGCGCAGGTGTGCGGCCCGAAGCCGAACGGGATGAAGGCCGGATCGGGCCGGGGCACCGCCCAGCGGGCCGGTACGAACTCGTCCGGGCGGTCCCAGTGCCGCGGGTGGCGGTGCACGAGGTACGAGCACACGTCCACGTCGTCCCGCGGCCCGACCGGCACCCCGGCCAGGTCGTGCGCCCTGGCCGGGGTACGGGCGAAGAGCCAGGCGACCGGCCAGAGCCGCAGCGCCTCGCGGGCGATCCACCCCGGCTCGTCGCCCTCGGTGCCGGGATGGGTGCCGGCCAGATAGACCGACCAGCCGAGCGCGAAGCCGATGGAACCGACCGTGGCGAACAGGAACGACAGATAGACCTCGGCCACGTCGGCGGGCTCAGCCGCCGGTCCCGCGCCGGTGACGGCCACGTCCAGCAGGTCGCGCGGTTCACCGGCACCCGCACCGCGACGTGCCCGGACCTCCCGCAGCAGAACGCGGGTCGCCCGCTGCCGGAACAGCAGCCGTGACACCGCCGAATGGCGTCGGCGCGCGCCGGCCAGCACGGCACGGCGGACGATGCCGTCCACGGCCTCGTGCAGCCGTGCCGGCGCCTGCGGGCACAGCAGCACCCCGGCCAGGTGCTCGCGGACCAGCAGATTGCCCGCGTCCGGCCAGCGGCTCGACGGCGCGAGCCGCTCGGCGACCAGGCGGGGCAGGTCGGCGCGGTGGGCGTCGGCGTGGCGGCGCAGCAGGGCGCGGGCCGCCCGGCCGATCGCGATCTGCGCGGACCGGGGGCCGAAGACCCCGTCGCGGGTGTGGAAGAAGTCGGAGGTGTCGACATACGTGCCCCGACGGTTGCCCATCACCTCCCGGGCCGCCTCCGGGCCGGCCACGCACAGCCGCCCCGACCCGGTGCGCCACACGTCCTCGCCACCGTCGAACTCCGCGGCCAGGCAGGCCAGCGGGTCGCGCCGGAACGCCGCCGCGTCGTACCGCCGCCGTGACGGCTCCATGGCTCCTCCTCGAACGCGCGGGCACGGACGGGTCCACAGGGGCCCTCCGTGGCTCTCCGGGTCCTGCGGTGGACAGCGTGTGCCGCGCGGCGGACGCCTGTCGCGTCCCGGTCCGCTGAGCGGACCGGAACGTCACCGGCCGTGGGCCGTGGTGTCAGGGGGCGTCGGGCACGTGGCGCCGTCCGTCCGGTGGCCGTGTCGTCCTCGACCGACCGCCGGACCGGGGCCGCTCCCAGCGGTAGCCGGAGGCGCTGAAGTTCGCCGCCCCCAGCGCGACTTCGGCCGCCGCCCTAGGCGGAGCAGTCCATGCCGGATCCGTCGACCCGGCGGCCGTCGGGGCCCGTCACGGTCACCTGGGCCGGGTCGGCCTGCGGTTCGGTGATCCGGCGGGCGGTGGTGGCGGTGCAGACGAGCTGGCGGACGGCGATGCGGCTCAGCGGCCTGGCGTCGCCGGATATCTCGATCGAGACCCCGGTGGCCTGTACGCGCACCGACCTGAAGAAGATCGGCAGCGGCAGGTCGGTCGTCACACCGTCGAGCCGTTCCGGCCCGGCCGGGCCCTCGGCCAGGAGCTTCACGGCCATGTCCACGCCGGCCGGTTCGACGGTCGAGCGGGCGACGGGGATCAGGGCGCCGTCCTGGACGAAGTAGACCAGGGTGAGCGGCCGGAGGCCGGTCGCGGGGTCGCCGGCCTCGACGACCCCGGTGGACGGGATGCCGCAGCCGGAGAGCAGGACGGCGGCCAGGGCCGGCAGCGCCGCCCGGACCGCGCGCTGGGCGTGCTTCATTCCCGGTTCTCCTCGGGTTCGTCGGGCTGCCGGCCTTGCCGTCGCAGGGGAAGGACGACGGTGAAGACCGCCCCGCCCTCGGGGCGGTTGGCCGCGCGGAAGGAGCCGCCGTGCAGCCGGACGTTCTCGGCGGCGATGGCGAGTCCCAGCCCGCTGCCCTCGGTCCGGGTCCGTGCGGTGTCCGACTTGTAGAAGCGGTCGAAGACATGAGGCAGGACGTCGGCGGGGATGCCCGGTCCGCTGTCCGCCACCTCGACGACCGCCAGGCTTCCGCCGTCGGGCTGCTCCCACGCGTACAGGCGCAGCCGTACGGGGGGTGCGCCGTGGCGGAGGGCGTTCGCGACGAGGTTGGCGACGATCACATCGAGCCGGCGCGGGTCGACGCGGCCGCGGACCTCGTCGGGCCCGGGGAGAAGGGTGTCCACGCTCTCCTGCCAGGCCCGGGAGACCAGGGTGCGGCGCATGGATTCGGCGAGGTCGATCTCGTCGAGATGGAGGCCGGCCGCGCCCGCGTCGAAGCGTGAGATCTCCATCAGATCGTCCACCAGGCGGGCCAGCTTCACGGTCTCCTCGCTGATCAGCCGTACGGCGGCGGCGGTGTCCGGGTCGAGTCCCGCGGCGTCCTCGTCGAGGATGTCGGTGACGGCGGACATGGCGGCCAGCGGGGTGCGCAGCTCGTGCGACACATCGGCGGCGAACCGGCGGGCGCGTGCCTCCATGCGCCGCAGTTCGGCCACCGACTCCTCCAGCGCGGCCGCGGTCTCGTTGAAGGTGTGGGACAGGTCGGCCAGTTCGTCCGAGCCGTTGACGGCGAGCCGGGTGTCCAGCCGGCCCCGGGCGATGCTGCGGGTGGCGCGGCGCAGCTCGCGGACCGGGCGCAGTACTCCCCGGGCGGCCAGCAGGGCGAGCAGTACGGCCAGCGCGAGGGCGGGTACGGTGGCCCGCCCGACGGCGGTGACCAGGGCGTCGACGTAGGCCTGTTCGCCGGACTGGGGGACGGTGAGGTACACCGCGAGGCCGGAGGGGCTGGTCGTGCCGTCCCCGGTGCCGAAGACGACGGGCAGGCCCACGACGAGCGAGGGGCGCCCGTCGGTCGTCACCCGCTGGAAGACGGCGGCGCGGCGGGTGCCCACGGCGGTGCGCATGGCGGACGTCAGCTCGGCGAACGGGTCCTGAGGTTGCGAGGTGACGCTGAGGTCGTGATAGACCGCGAGGACGCGCCAGTTGCCGGACGGCCCGGCACGGGCCACCTGGTCGGCGAACTGCTGCAGTTCGTCCTGGCCGGGGGGAAAGCCGAGCGTGGGGGTGAGACCGTCCACATGGCTGCGGAACTGCTGGATCACGGTGTCCTGGCTCTGCTGGAGGACACCGGTGCGTGCCTCCCGGAACGTCAGCGCGCCGGTGGTGAGGGCCGCGACGGCGGCGACCAGGGCGAAGGCCACGACGAGCCGGACCCGCAGGCCGCGCAGCAGCGGCAGGGCCGTCATCCGGGCAGGAAGCGGTAGCCGAAGCCGCGCACGGTGTGTATGTAGCGCGGACTGCCCGGCGGTTCGCCCATCTTCGTGCGCAGCCGCTTGACGCAGGCGTCCACCAGCCGGGCGTCGCCGTGGTAGCTGTGTTCCCAGACGGCTTCGAGGAGTTGCTGCCGGCTGAACACCTGGCCGGGTGCGGCGGACAGGGTCAGCAGGAGCCGCAGTTCGGAGGGACCGAGGGCGACCGGTGCACCCCGGTGGGCGACGGTCAACGCGGCCCGGTCGAGGGTCAGTTCGCCGTGGGTCTCAGGTCTGGGTACGGCCGGGCCGTTGTCGGGGGTGCCGCCGACCCGGCGCAGGAGGGCCCGGATCCGGGCTTCGAGGACCCGGGCCCGGACGGGCTTGACCACGTAGTCGTCGGCTCCGACTTCGAGTCCGACCACGATGTCGAGGTCGTCGCTCCGGGCGGTCGCCATGATGATCGGGACCTGGTCGTGGACGCGGATCCGCCGGCACACCTCCAGCCCGGTCATGCCGGGCAGCATCAGATCGAGCACCACGACGTCCGGCCGGAACGCCCGGAGCTGTTCGAGTCCGTCCTCCCCGGTGCAGGCGACGGCGACCTCGTACTTCTGCCGTTTCAGGGCGAGCTGGACTCCTTCGCGGACCGCGCGGTCGTCTTCGATCAGCAGGACACGTGGCATGGGCTCAGTATCCGTACGAGCCCGGTGCCGCAGGCCCCGGACGGAGGGCGGCCGGGGAACTGTTACGGGACGATCACATAGCCCCGGCCGGGTCGTTCGGGGCCCGGCCGGGGGATCGGGCCGTTACTGTTTCGTTACGCTCCGGGCCGGATCCGGTCATCTGGTGGTCACAGCCTGACCGGCCATGACCGTGCAGCATGTGAACTCCAGGAAAGCCCGGTTCCGTCACCGCCGGAGCAGGCCCCGGCCGCCCGTTGACGCCGGCACCGGCACCGGCACCGGGGTCGGCACCGGCACCGGCAAGGCCCCGCGCCACGGCCGCAGGCGCTTGGTCGACTATCCGCGCCGTGGCAGAGCCGGCCTGCGGCGCTGGCTGCCGTCATGGCGCCTGCTGCTCGGGGCCCTGACGCTGTTCACCGGGGGCGTCACCGCGCTGTTCGCCGTGGTCTACGCCCGGATCGACATCCCGGACGAGAACGCGGCGGCCCGCCAGGAGGCCAATGTCTACTACTGGGCCGACGGCAGCCAGATGGTCGCCGTGGGCGAGGTGGACCGCCAGATCGTCCCGCTGTCGGCGATCCCCGTCTCGGTGCGGAACGCGGTGGTGGCGGCGGAGAACGCGAGCTTCTACAGCGATCCCGGCGTCTCCCTGACCGGCCAGGCGCGGGCGGTCGTCAACATGGCCCGCGGCCAGGAGGCCCAGGGCGGCTCGACCATCACCCAGCAGTACGTGAAGAACACCTACCTGTCGCAGGAACAGACCTACACCCGCAAGTTCAGGGAGTTCTTCATCGCCCTGAAGGTGAACCGGCGGAAGAGCAAGAACGAGATCCTGCGGGGATACCTCAACTCCAGCTGGTTCGGGCGCCGCAGCTACGGAATCCAGGCCGCGGCGGCCGCCTACTACGGCATTCCGGCCAAGGACCTCGACCCGAGCCAGGCCGCGCTGATGGCCTCACTGCTCAAGGGCGCGGACAGCTTCGACCCCTCGACCGGCGCGGCCAACCACCGCCGCGCGGTGGCCCGTTGGCGCTGGATCCTGGACCGCCAGGTCCAGACCGGCATGATGACCCCGGCGGAGCGAGCCAGGTACCGGGTCTTTCCCGAGCCCAAAAAGGTGTCGATGTCCACCAGCCTGGCCGGCCAGACCGGGTATCTGGTCACGATCGCCGACAACTACATCAAGAAGAGCACCGGCCTCACCGACCAGGACCTCGCGCACGGCGGCTACCGCATCCGCACCACCTTCGACAAGGACACCGTGGAGCGGCTGCGCCGGGCCGTCGGGGAGGTCACCGCCAAGGGCCTCGACCCGCACGGGCGTGCCGCCGACCGCCACGTCCAGGTCGGCGCCGCCTGCGTACGGCCCGAGGACGGCGCCATCGTCGCGGTCTACGGGGGCGCCGACGCCACCTCGCGCTTCACCGACAACGCCGACACCACCGGCGTCCCGGTCGGGTCCACGTTCAAGCCCTTCGCGCTCGCCGCGTATCTGCGGGAGCTGACCGGTTCCCGGCGTGGCGTGCCGGTCGCGGGCAAGGAGGCCGTGCCCTCGTTCACGGCCCTGGAGAACGCCCTGGTGACCTCCGGCCACGCACCGTACGTCCAGCTCGGCAAGGCGGTGGGGTGGGCCCGGATCAGGGACACCGCCGTACGGTCCGGACTGCTGCGCAGCAGCATGGCGCACCTGGAGCAGACCTTCCCCATCGGCACCTCCACGCCCAGCGCCATCCGGATGGCCGGCGCCTACGCCACCTTCGCGGACGACGGCCGGCACAGCGAGCCGTTCTCGGTGACCCGGGTCCTCAAGGGCGGCAAGCCCCTGGCCGGCCTCGACCGTCCCGGTTCCCGGCGCGTCCTGACGTCCGACACGGCCGCCGTCGTCACCAAGGTGCTGCAAGGCGTGGCCGCCGTCTCCGGTACGCAGAGCGTGGTTCCCGGCGTGGCGTCCGTGGCCACCGGGGCGAGCGACCGGACCAAGTCGGCCTGGTTCGTGGGCTACGACGACGACCTGTCCACCGCGATCACCCTGTTCCGCAACAGGTCGGGCCACCCCGAACTGCTGCCCCTCCAGGGCACCGGCGGCAAGGGCTCGCTGCGCGGCAACGTCTTCCCGCCCCGCATCTGGTCCCGCTTCATGGGCGGCCCCGGCGACTTCTCCCTCAACCGGCAGGAGCCGGCAGGCGCGGAGGGCACAGCGGCCACGGACCAGGGCGCCGGCGCCCCCCGGCAGGTGCCCACGCCCTGAGCGCCGTGCGAGGCCGGCTTCAGCGGGATCCGGCGAGGAACCCGGGACGGGGGAGCCCACCCGGCAGTCAGTCGGGCGCCACCTCCAAGCCCGGTCCTTCAGGTCCGGGTCAAGTTGACTCCGGGTAGGCGTGGGTCTGGGCGGCCTTGACGGTGGCCCACACGGCCGCGCCCGGGTGGAGGCTGAGTTCGGCGACGGCGGCGGGGGTCAGGTCGGCGGTGAGGGGGAGTTCGCCGGTGAGTTCGACCCGGATCTGGTCACCGTGCGATTCGAGGCCGGCGATCTCGCCCCGCAGGACGTTACGGGCGCTGGTGTCGGGGCGCCCCCGGTGCAGGGTGACGGCGGCCGGCGGGAACGCCACGAAGACCGGGCCGGTCAGTTTCTCCACGGTGGTCAGGACGGGCCCGTCGGCCAGCCGCACGCTGTGGCCGTCTGCCCGGCCCTGGTACAGGTTGAGGCCGACGAGGCTGGCGATGTAGTCGGTACGGGGATGTCGGGCGATGTGGGCCGGAGTACCCTCCTGGACGACCCGGCCGTCCTCGACGACGACGAGGCGGTCGGCCAGGACCATCGCGTCCAGCGGGTCGTGGGTCACCAGCACGGCGACGGCGTCGAAGTCGGCGAGGTGGTGGCGCAGTCGGGAGCGGATGTCGAGGCGGGTGCGGGCGTCCAGCGCGGCCAGCGGCTCGTCCAGCAGCAGCAGCCGTGGTCCGGTGGCCAGGGCGCGGGCCAGGGCGACCCGCTGGGCCTGGCCGCCGGACAGCCGCCGGGGCTTGGCGGCGGCGTGGTCGGCCAGCCCCATCCGGTCCAGCCAGACGGCGGCCTCGGCACGGGCCCTGGCCCTGGGAACGCCGTGACAGCGGGGGCCGAAGGCGACGTTGTCCAGGGCGGACAGGTGCGGGAAGAGCAGGTAGTCCTGGAAGACCACCCCGACCGGGCGCCGTTCGGGCGGGGTGCCGTCCAGCGCGGCCCCGTCCAGCCGCAGATGGCCCGCGCTGAGCGGGGTGAGGCCGGCCAGCGCGCGCAGGGCGGTGGTCTTGCCGGCGCCGTTGGGCCCGAGCAGGGCCACCACGTCGCCGGGGGCGGCGGTCAGGCGCACGTCCAGCCGGAAGGCGCCGCGCTCCACGACGAGGTGGGCGTCCAGGCCGCTGTCCTCCGGACGGCCGGTCGTGGAACCGGGCAGCGGGCGGGGCCCGGGGTTGGGCCCGGGGCGCTTCACGCGGCGGCCATCCAGCGGTCGCGCAGCCCGGCGAGGACCGCGATGGAGACGGCGAGCAGCACCAGACTGAGGGCGATCGCCGCCGCCGGGTCGCTCTGCAGGGCGAGGTATACGGCCAGCGGCATGGTCTGCGTGCGGCCGGGGAAGTTGCCCGCGAAGGTGATCGTGGCACCGAACTCGCCCAGCGCCCGCGCCCAGGCCAGTACGGCACCGGCGCCGATGCCCGGCGCGATCAGTGGCAGCGTGACCCGCCGGAACGCGGTGAACCGGGAGGCCCCCAGCGTCGCGGCGGCCTCCTCGTACCGCGCGTCGGCGGCCCGTAGCGTGCCCTCGACGCTGATGACCAGGAACGGCATCGCGACGAACGCCTCGGCGACCACCACTCCGGCGGTGGTGAACGGCAGGGTGATCCCGAACGCGGAGTCCAGCCACCGGCCGACGACGCCGTTGCGGCCGAGCGCCAGCAGCAGCGCCACACCGCCCACCACCGGGGGCAGTACCAGCGGCAGCGTCACCAGGGCCCGGACCAGACGGCGGCCGGGAAACTCGGTACGGGCCAGCAGCCAGGCCAGCGGCACTCCGAGCACCAGCGTCACCGCGGTGGCCAGGGTGGCGGTCAGCAGCGACAGCCGCAGCGCCTGCCAGACCTCGGCACCGGCCAGCTGAGCGGGCAGGGTCCTCCACGGGGCACGTACCAGCAGCGCGACCAGCGGCAGCAGCAGAAACGCGAGGCCGGCCAGGGCGGGCAGCAGCAACGGCAGCGGGACCCGCCCGCCGCCCGGTCGCGGCCGCCGCCCGGCCCTGCCGGGCCGCCCGGCCCGTGGATGGTCCGTCACGGGTTGAGGAACCCTGCGGCGGTGAGCACCTTCTTGCCCTCGGCGGACTCCACCAGCGCGATGAACGCCTTGGCCGCCACGGGGTTGGGCGCCTCCTTGAGCGCGACGATCGGGTAGTCGTTGATCACCTTGGCCGACTCGGGGAACTCCACCCCCGTCACCTTGCCACCGGCGGCCTTCACATCGGTCTTGTACACCACGGACGCGTCGACCTCCTTCAGCTCCACCTTCGTCAGCGCCGACTTCACATCCTGCTCGTACGAGACCGGGGTGAGCTTGAGACCGGACACGGTGAGCGCGTTCTGCGCGGCGGCCCCGCAGGGCACCGTCCTGTCGCACAGCGCGACCTTCAGGCCGGACTTCGTGAGGTCCTTGAGCGAGGAGATCTTCTTCGGGTTGCCGGGGAGGGTGGCGATCTCCAGCTGGTTGCGCACGAACGTCGCCGGCGTACCCGAGGCGTCCTTCGCGTCGGTGACGATCTTCATCGTCTTGGGGCTCGCGGCGGCGAACACGTCGGCCGGGGCGCCGGAGGTGATGCTCGCCGCCAGTACGTCACTGCCGCCGAAGTTGAACGTGACCTTGGTGCCCGGGTAGGTGGCCTCGAACTCCTTGCCCAGGGCGGTGAAGCTCTCCTTCAACGACGCGGCCGCGAACACGGTCACCGTCCCGGAGAGCTTCGACGACGAGGCCGAGGCCGGCGAGGACGAGGACGAATCGGAGTCCGAGGACGAGCACGCACTGAGCGTCAGCACCACCGCAGTGCCCCCGACGGCCAGCCGCAGGGTCCGGGGGCGCGCGGAACGGGTCATCACAGGTCTCTCCCCAATCTGCCGCGCACGGGAGCGCGGGTTCACGATCCCTCCACGACCGAGTCGGCCGTGCGGCACGTGCGCATGAGCTGATCTTAGTACCGCGTAAGCGAACTCAGTCCGCTCCCGCACATCGCACAAGCGCAACGATCCGGCACTGGAAACCCGCAAATGCGGTTCGGGAAGGCGCCGGCGACCCTCGCCTGTCGCGTATGCCAGCGATCAGGACTGCGCAAGCGGCATTTCCGCACGCGTCAGGCCGGTGGATGGGCGGGTGCGGACTGCCTTGGCGCGGTTTGCGGGCATGGTGGCGGCAGCCGGTACTCGGCATCGCCGGAGCCCCGCGGAGGTGGGAGCCCTTGAACGGTCCGCCCGCGCCCGTCACTGCCGACGGGCCGGGCCCCGTCCGTCAGTGCTTGTCGCGCAGGTGGGCGATCTGCCGGCGGGAGAGCTCGACGGTGCGCTGCATGTGCCGGTGCAGCAGGCCGAGTTCGTCCTCGGTGTAGCCGGCGAACATCTCCCGCCATCCCTTGCCCAGTTCGGCCCACAGCTCCGTGATGTCCCGCATCGCTTCCGGGACGGGCTCCACCAGAACCCGGCGGCGGTCGGCGTTGTCGCGGTGCCGGACCACGTAGCCGGCCTTCTCCAGGCGGTCGACCAGTCGGGTCGCCGAGCCGCTGGTCAGGCCGGTGAGTTCGGCGATCCGGCCGGTGGTGAACGGGCCCGGTTCGGCGGTCAGCAGGTTGAGGCACTGGACGTCGGTGGGGTGCAGCTTGAGGTGGTCCGCGACCGCCTGGTTGAACATCACGTACGAGGCCAGGTAGCGGCGGGACTCCTGCTGGAGATCGTCGATCAGCAATGGGCACCCTTTTTTAATATCTGCGCGGCGCAGTGACTGTGTCGTACAGTAGCCGCATGACGAAGCAATCCTACCGGCCCGTGGTGGCCGTCGCCGGAGCGACCGGCGCACAGGGCGGCGCGGCCGCCCGCTCGCTGCTCGACCAGGGCTTTGAGGTCCGCGCGTTGACCCGCACTCCCGACTCGCCCGCGGCCCACGCGCTGCGGGCGCTCGGCGCGGAGGTGTGCGCGGCCGACTTCGACGACCGTGAGTCGCTGGAAGCCGCCCTGAAAGGCGCGGGCGCCCTGTTCGCGATGTCCACGCCGTTCGGCACCGACCTGGAGACCGAGGTCCGGCAGGGCATCGACCTGCTGGAGGCGGCTCGCGGAGTGCGGCACATCGTGTTCACCTCGGCCGCGCACGCCGACCGGGACACCGGCATCCCGCACTTCGACAGCAAGTACCGCATCGAGCGCCACCTGCGCGGGCTGGGTGTGCCGTGGACGGTCCTCGGCCCGGCCGCGTTCATGGACAACTACACGGTCGAGTGGTCGCTCGAAGGGCTGCGCGAAGGCCGGTTCGTCCTGCCGATGCCGGCCGACCGGCCGCTGACACTGATTCCCGCGCGGGACATCGGCGCCTTCGCCGCCCATGTGCTCGCGCGGCCCGAGGAGTTCGCGGGCCGGCGCATCGACATCGCCTCCGACGAGCTGACCTGCCCGGAGATCGCGGAGGCGCTGACCGGCGTGTGCGGCAGGCCGATCGTCTTCGAGCGGCTGCCGATCGCCCAGGTCGAGGCGTTCTCGGCCGATCTCGCCGCGATGTTCCGCTACTTCACCGAGGTCGGCCTCGATGTGGACGTGGACGGGCTGCGGCGCGACTTTCCCGGGATCGGCTGGCAGCGCTTCGGCGGCTGGGCGGCCGGGCGGGCCTGGCCGGTCAACTGAGTGCCGGGTTGTCGAGATCACGGATGAGCCGGCGCGCTCCGCGGGTCATGATGTCCGGGTCGCGCAGGGCGTTGGTGAGCAGGGACATGCCCTGGTAGGCGCCGACGAGTGCGAGCGCGAGGTCCTCGGGCTCGGCTGCGCCCAGCTGGCGGTACTGCTCTTCGACCCAGATCAGGAGACGGCGGATGACGTTGCCTGCCGCGAGGTCGAGGCCGCCGTCGTGTCGTTTGTCGAGTTCGGCGGCGAGGGTGCCGGTGGGGCAGCCGTAACGGGCGGTGGTGTCGCGTTGGCCGGCCCATGCGTCCACGAGCCCTTTCAGGCGTTCGCGGGGGTCCGGGAGCTGGTCGAGGCCGGCGGTGAGGGCCTTGAGGTGCGTGGTGTGTTCGTCGAGGGCGGCCTGGACCAGGTCGTCCTTGGTCTTGAAGTAGTAGTAGACGTTGCCCGTGGGGACGTCTGCGGCGCGGGCGATGTCGGCGATGGTGGTGCGTTCCACGCCCTGCTCGTGCAGGATCCGGGCGGTGGCGGCCGTCAGGCGCTGCCGTTTGCCGGTGGCGGGGGTCCGGGGGGTCCGGGGATGCCGGGAATCCTTTGAGTCAGTCACCTGACTAACTATAGACAACCGCTGGGCGGAGCGTGGTAGCGTCGCATTCAAGCGAGTTAGTCAGTCAACTAACTAACTCCTCACCCACCCATGAACGAGGAGACCGACATGATCGTGGTGACAGGTGCGACCGGCAACGTCGGCCGGGCGCTGGTACGGACACTCACCCAGGCACACGTGCCGGTCACGGCCGTGGCCCGGCACATCACCGACGCCGACGTACCGCCCGGAGTGCGGGCGGTGGCCGCCGACCTGGCCGAACCGGCCGGCCTGCGCGACGCCTTCGACGGGGCCCGGGCACTGTTCCTGCTGGTCGCGGGCGAGGAACCGCGCACCGTCCTGGAGATGGCGAAGACCGCCGGGATCCGCAAGGTCGTACTGCTGTCCTCGCAGGGCGCGGGAACCCGCCCGCGGGAATACCGGCACCCCGTCCTGTTCGAGGCGGCCGTCGAGGAGTCCGGGCTCGACTGGACGGTCCTGCGGTCGGGCGGCATGGCCACCAACACCTTCGCCTGGGCCGAGTCGATCCGCGCCCGACGCCGGGCCGCGGCGCCGTTCGCCGACGTCGCCCTGCCCTTCGTCGACCCCGAGGACGTGGCCGCGGTCGCCGCCACCGTCCTGCGCCAGAACACCCACCCGGGCGCCACCTACACCCTCACCGGCCCCGAAGCCACCACCCCACGCCAGCGGGCGGCCGCCATCGCCGCCGCCATCGGCGAACCCGTCCACTTCGACGAACAGTCCCCCGAGGAGGCCCACGCACAGATGACCCGGTTCATGCCACCGCCCGTCGCCGCCGCGACCCTGGCCATCCTGGGCCGGCCCACCGAGGACGAACAGCGAGTGAGCCCCGACGCCGAACGCGTCCTGGGCCGGGCGCCCGGCACCTTCACCGCCTGGGCCGAACGGAACTCCGCGGCCTTCCGGTGACCGCACCGGCCGGCGAATTTCTCACCCGGCCGCACCCGGCCACCCTCACCACCCTGCGCCCCGACGGCACGCCGTGCGCGACGAACCCGGGCGGCCGGCCGAAGGCGCCCGCCGCCGCACCGCGCGCTACGGAGCACCGCCGCCCACACCGCCCGGCCTCGTGGTCATCGAGATCGCGGTCGGCCGCATCACACGGCTCAACCTCCGGTAAAGGACTGGAACATGCCCGTTCAGCACATCCTCGACTCGACCATGCACCACCGGGAGTCCGGCACCGGAGTGCCGGTCGTCTTCCTGCACGGCAATCCGACCTCGTCGTACCTGTGGCGGGACGTCATGCCGGCGGTAGGACCCGGACGGCTGCTGGCCCCCGACCTCATCGGCATGGGCGAGTCGGGCAAACCCGATATCGGCTACACCTTCGCCGACCACGCCCGCTATCTGGACGCCTGGTTCGACGCGCTCGATCTTCGGGACGTGATACTCGTCGGGCACGACTGGGGCGGCGCCCTGGCCTTCGACTGGGCCGCGCGCCACCCGCACCGGGTGCGCGGCATCGCGTTCACCGAGACCATCGTCAAGCCGATGGCCTGGGAGGAGTTCCCCGAAGGCGGCCGACAGCTGTTCCAGGCGATCAAGGCCGCCGGCGTCGGCGAGGCCATGATCCTCGACGAGAACGCCTTCATCGAGCAGGCCCTGCCCGGCACCGTCGCCACGGCGCTCACACAGGGCGACCTCGACGTCTACCGCAAGCCGTACCCGACCCGTGAGAGCAGACTGCCGCTCCTGCAGTGGCCGCGCTCGATGCCGCTGGGCGGTGAGCCGGCCGACGTCGTGGCCAGGATCGAGGCGTACGACCGGTGGCTGAAGGCCAGCACGGACGTGCCGAAACTGCTGCTCACCTTCCAACCCGGGCCGGGAGCGATGATGCACGAGGGCATCATCGCGTGGTGCGCGGAGAACATCGCCGCCCTGGAGATCGAACACTTCGAAGCCGTCGCGGGACACCACACCCCGGAGGACCAGCCTGTTCTGATCGCCGCGGCCATCTCGGCCTGGGCGCACCGGCTCGGCCTTCGCCACCCGTAGACGCGGTCTCGGCCGGTCGCCGGGGCCGCCTGCGGGACGGCTCGGCGGGGCACTCGCGCCGCTGCGGCGGGGACGGGAAGCCCGTATCGTCGGTGTGGGCCCGGCCGCACCCGTACGGGAGGCAATCATGGGTGACACGATGCGCGCAGTGCGGGGACACCGGCGCGGTGGCCCCGGACAACTCGTCCTCGAGATCGCCCCGCGCCCGGTTCCGGGGGAGGGCGAACTGCTGGTCGAGGTGCGGTCGGCGTCGATCACCTCCGGGGAGCTCGCCTGGGACGCGACCTGGACCGACCGGTTCGACGGCGGCGGCGAGCCGCGTGTGCCCGTCATCCCGTCCAAGGAGGTCTCGGGTGTCGTCGCCGGCCTCGGCCCGGCGACCTCGGGCCGGACCGTGGGGGACGAGGTGTACGGACTGATCCCCTTCCTGCTGGACGGGGCGGCCGCCGAATACACCGTCGTACCCGAGGCGGTGCTCGCCCTGAAACCGCCGGGGCTGAGCCATGACGAGGCGGCGGCCCTCCCGCTGGCCGGTCTGACGGCCTGGCAGGGCCTGCTGCGCCATGGCGGTCTGCGCTCGGGCGACCATGTCCTCGTCCACGGCGGAGCCGGCGGAGTGGGTTCCTTCGTGGTGCAGATCGCGGCGGCCCTCGGCGCGACGGTGACCGCCACCGCCGCCGCCCGGGACGCCGGCTTCGTACGGGAGCTGGGCGCCCCGGAGGTGCTGGACTACGCGGCTGATCGCTTCGAGGACCATCTCAAGGACGTGGACCTGGTCTTCGACACCGTCGGTGGCGACACCCAGCGGCGGTCGTGGCAGGTGCTGCGGTCCGGAGGCGTGCTGGTGAGCATCGTCTCCCCGCCCGGGCAGGAGCAGCCGTCGACGGCCCGCGGCGTGTTCTTCGTGGTCGAGCCCGACCGCGCCGGGCTGGAGGAGCTGACGGCCCTGGTCCGGGCAGGACGGCTGCGGCCGAGCGTCGACCGGGTGGTACCCCTGGCGGAGACCGCGGCGGCGTACGCGGCGCTGGAGCGGGAGCACCGCCGGGGGAAGATCGTGCTCAAGGTCTCCTGACCGGGCCCTGCTGACCGGGCCCTCCTGACCGGCCCCTGACCGGCCCCTGACCGGCCCCTCCTGACCGGGCCTCCCGCGCCGCGGCGTGTGTCGCGTCCGGACCCTGGACATCCGGGCGATCGTCGTACAGCCTTCTCGACCATGAACGTCTCCGTACACACCGGGCTGCCCGACGCGATCGAGACCGTCGCCGACCGCATCGCCGCCCTGCTGCGCGACTGCCCGGATCCCGGGGTGCGCATACCCGGCGCCGAATGGACCGTGGGGGAGGCCGCGGCCCACCTGTGCCTGGCCAACGAGCTGATGGCCGGTGTGGCGGCCGGCCGCCCGCAGCCGTACGGGGACGGCACTCCGCAGGGCCTGGCCGCCGCCAACGCCGCGACGCTGGAGGTGTTCACGGAGCGGGCCCCCGAGGTGCTGGCCGAGGGGATCGTGCGTCACGCGCGGGCCTTCACGGGCACCGCCTCCCGCCTCCGGGCGGACGAGCCCGTGGTCACCCCGATGGGCCCGATGGACCTGGGCACCTTCGGCTCGTACCTGCTCACCCACATGCTGGGCCACGGGTACGACATCGCGCTGGCCCTGCGCCGCCCCCACATGGCCGACGCCGGACTGGTGGCCCTGACCCTGCCCTTCCTGCGGCTCGCGATGCCGCGCGTGGTCAACGAACGGGCGGCGGGCCACAACAACTGTTACGCGCTGCGGTTGCGCGGCCTGCCCCGCGACTCCGCGTTCGCGGTGACCTTCACGGACGGGGTGGCCACAGTGACCCCCGAGCCGCCCCGGCGCCCCGACTGCTCGATCCTGACGGAACCGGTGACCTTCCTGCTGATCGCCCTCGGGCGGCGTACGGCCGTCGGGGCCATGGCCCGCGGCAAGGTCCTCGCGTGGGGCGCGAAGCCCTGGCTCGCCTCCGGCTTCCCGGGGCTGTTCACCGCCCCGTGAGGCCGGCCCCTCCGACGCGCCGACGGCCCGCGCGGACAGGCCGAACGGGAGGGGCCCCAGCACGATCGCCGGCAACGGTGCCTACCGGACGGCTCACCACGTGCGACCCTGCCCTTTCCCGCATCGCATATTGGGAGGTCCCGCGATCGCCCATTGCGTAAGGTCAGCGGAATGACGCTCTCTCATGACGTGGCCGGAGACGGCCCCACGGTGGTTCTGCTGCATTCCGGAGTCAGCGACCGGAGGATGTGGGATCCCCAGTGGACGGATCTGATCGATGCCGGATACCGGCTGGTGCGCTGCGACTTCCGGGGCCACGGCGGCACCCCCGTCGCGGACCGGTCCTACCGGGACGCCGACGATGTACGGGAGTTGCTCGACGCCCTCGGCATCGAGCGGGCGGTACTGGCCGGATCCTCGTACGGTGGGCGGGTCGCCCTGGAGATCGCCGCGCGACTGCCGGACCGGGTGACCGCGCTGGCGCTGCTGTGCCCCGGGATGCCAGGGCTCGAACCCACCGCCGAACTGCGCTCGTTCGGCCGGCGGGAGGATGCGCTGATCGAGGCCGGGGACATCGCCGCAGCGGTGGAACTCAATGTCGACACCTGGTTGGGCCCTGACGCCGACGAGACCGTCCGGGAGGCGGTGCGGGTGATGCAGCGGCATGCCTTCGACGTACAACTGGCCGCGACCGAGGAGTTCGAACCGATCGAGGCCACCTTCGACCTGTCGACGATCCGGGCGCCCGGCCTGGTCGTCTCCGGCGGACACGACCTGGAGTCCTTCCAGCAGATAGCCGCCCGGCTGACCGGCCTGCTCCCGCACATCCGCCACGTCGAACTGCCCTGGGCCGGCCATCTGCCCAGTATGGAAAGGCCTTCCGAGGTCACCGATCTCCTGGTCGCCTTTTTGAAGGAGCAGGCACCTGTCGGCTGAGCCGCCATCAACCCCGGCGCGGGCGTCGCGCACATGCCGGCGGGCGACGAGCCGACTCCAGGCGGAAGCGGCCGACCGCGGACAGCGGCGCGGCACCGCGCACCCGCAGTTCGGAACCGGCTGCAAGCTTTCGTCAAGGCCGTGGCAAGGATTCCGTCCGGCCGGCGGGGCACCTCCGCGGTAGTCGGGTCCGAGATGCAACGACGGGGGTGTCGGTTCGGTGATGTCCGCTGTGAGGAAGTCGGTCGCTGAAGTGCGGCGGGAGCCGGTGCAATGGCTCACGCTGCCAGGCTGCAAGAAGGTCCTGGTCATCGTGCACACGGAGGTCTACGGGCAGCGCCTTGGGGATCTGCTGCCGCTGCTGGCATCGGATCTGCGGATCCAGACGGCGTTCACAGTCGCGCCGCACGCGTTCAACCGAGGGGCCGTGCGTTTTCTGCGGAGCATCGGTGCCGACGTGCTGCCGTGGGAGGAAGCGGTGTCCACCGACTTCGATCTCGCGCTCGCGGCGGGGTCGCAGGGCATGGACCAGGTCCGTGCGCCACTGGTCCGGCTGCCGCACGGCGCGGGGCACATGAAGATGTCCCGGGTGGCGGACGCGCCCGCGGGTGTGCCGCGTACGGTCGGCGGTCTGGGGCGGCCGTACCTCGTGCGGGACGGCCGCGTGGTGCCGAAGGCCCTGGCGCTGGCACACCACGACGAGCTGTCGGAGCTGGAACGATGGTGCCCCGAGGCGCTGCCGGTGGCCGAGGTGGTGGGGGATCCGTGCCGCGACCGGATCGCGGCGAGTCTGCCGCTGCGGGATCGCTATCGCCGGGCACAGGGCCTGCGTTCCGGGCAGGAACTGGTGCTGTTCTCGTCCACCTGGGGGCTGGGCTCTTCCTTCAACCGTCTGGACGCCCTCCTGCCCAGGATGCTGGCCGAGCTGCCCCGCAGTAAGTACCGGGTTGCCGTCCTGGTGCATCCCAACGTGTGGGCGGGACACGGCGACTGGCAGGTCCGGGCCTGGCTGTCGGCCTGCCGCGGGCGTGGCGTGACGGTGATCCCGCCCTGGGCGGACTGGCGTGCGGCGCTCGTCGCCGCCGACTGGGTCATCGGCGACCACGGGTCGGTCACGCTGTACACGACGCTGACGAGAGCGCCGATCCTGATGGCCCGCTTCCCCGAGGACGATGTCAACGCCGCCTCGCCCGGTGCGGCCCTGGCCCAGGTGGCACCGGCACTGTCGCCTTCGTACCCGCTACGGGAGCAGCTCGCGTACGCGGCGGCCGAGTATCCGGCGGAGGCGTACGCGGGGATCGCGCGACGGATCTCCTCGGAGCCCGGCCGCTTCAACCGGAACATGCGCCGGCTGATGTACCGGCTGCTGGGACTCGGGGAGCCCGCGTACTTCCCGGAGACCGATCCCGTGCCCCTGCCCGATCCGCTGGACGGTCCGCACCTGGGCGGTTGCCCGCAGACCCGGGTATGAGTGCCATGGAGGCCCCCGGGGCGGTCGGGGACCGGTTACCGCGCACGGACGGCGACTGCGTCTGCGTCGATGTCGACCGGTGCGCGGACGAGGCGCTCACGGCGTGCGGGGATGTGCTGTACGGGGCCGGCCGGTCCGGGCGGGCCCGGGAGTTGCTGCGGCGCTACCCGGGCTGTCTGATCGTCGTGGTGCGCGAACCGCGGAGCGGCAGGGGTCTGGCGGTGACCCGCACGGGCCCCGCCGCGACGGTATGCCGGGTGGGCGGCGGCCCGGTCCGGGCCGGCGACCTCGCCGCGGTCGCCCGCGTACTGCATGCGTGGATGCTGGCGGTCCGGCCGCCGCCGGGCCGCCCGGAGCCGATCGAGGTCGCGTTCCTCGGGCGGAGGTACCGGCTCAGCCCGATCCGCTCCTCAGGTCAGTTCTCGTAGCCGGCCCCGCAGGCGCCGGGTGTCTTCGGCGCTGACGGGCTCGTACAGCTCCAGGGACTCTTCGAACCAGTGCCTGGCGGTGGCGGCCTCGCCGCGCTCCAGGGCGAGGTCGCCGAGGAATTCCCTGGTGCGCGCCTGCCAGTGGACCGAGCCTGCCGTTGTGAATTCGTCCGCCGCCTGCCGGAGCATCTCCTCGGCGGTGGCGTGGCCGTGGCCGGCGCGTGCGTGTGCCTGCGCCAGATAGGCCAGTGCGCGTGCCGCGTCGTAACCGTCGGCCTCGGCCAGCAGCGCGGTGCGTGCCTGGTCCAGAAGCCGGAGTGCGTCGTCCGGGCGGCCCGTGGCCAGGGCGATGTCCCCCATGGCCAGCCGGGTCAGGGCAGCCCCGCGCCGGTATCCGATGGCCTCGCGCAATCGGAGGGCGTCCGCGAAGTGGGGCAGTGCTGTCCCCAGCCGGCCGGCCAGCCGGTGCGACTGGCCGAGTCCGTGCAGTGCCTGGGCCTGCGCACGGCGGTCGTTGTCGCGCCGGGCGCACCCCAGGGCTTGTGCGAACCACCGTACGGCTTCGTCGTGCCGTCCGGCGTTGCGCAGGCCCGCTCCGCCGCTGGTGAGCATCCGGCTCTCGGCCGCCGGGTCACCTGCGCGGCGGGCCGCGGCGAGGCCGATCTCGTGCGCCTCGATCCACAAGTCGTAGGGCCGAAGACGGAGGAAGAGCGGCCACATGGCATCGGCGAGCTGCCATGCGGTGGCATCCCAGCCCTGTTCGGCGGCGGTGCGCAGGGCGGCCATCAGGTGCGACCGTTCCGCGTCCAGCCAGTCCAGGGCGTCACGCTCACCGGCGAACACGGTGGGATTGTGCGGCGGGAAGGAGTAGTCGCGGCTCAGGGTGCGGTGGCTGGGCGACAGTACCGCCTCCGCCGCGGTCGCGCGCTCCAGCAGCAGGTCCACGACGCGGCGTACGGTGTCCCGCCGGTCGCCGGGGGCATCCATGCTGGCGGCCAGCCGGCTGGCGTGCAGTCGGACCAGATCGTGGAAACGGTAGCGGCCGTGCCCGGTGTGGCTCTCGGGTGCCAGATCCTCCATCAGGTTCTTCTCCGTGAGCTCGTCCAGGAGCTGGTCGGCCGAGTCGAGTGACACCGCGCAGGCAGCGGCGGCGATCGGGGCGGTGAACACCGTCACCGGTGGCAGGCCCAAGTGGCGGTAGCCCCGGGCCAGTTCTGAACTCAGCCCGGCGTACGACTCGTTGAGGGCCACTTCGACCGCCCTGTCTCCCTCCACTTCCAGGGTCGCGAGACGGGCGTCGTCGCGGCCCAGCGCACCTGCCATGGCCGAGACCGGCTGCCGGGGGCGCGCGGCCAGCTGGGCCCCGGCCAGGCAGACCGCCAGCGGCAGTCGGGAGCACAGCGACACCACCGTCCGGGCCGCCTCCGGCTCGCGGTCCACCCGGTCGCCGCCGACGCGCCGGGTCAGCAGTTCGACGGCCGCGCCGGTGGTCAGGACACGCAGGTGGTGGAAGGCCGCGCCGTCGACGCCGAGTCCGGGCAGCCGGTTTCGGCTGGTCACCGCGACCAGGCTGTCGGGTGCCGCGCCGGGCAGCAGCGGGCGTACCTGGGCGGCGCTCAGGGCGTTGTCGAGCATCACCGTGACGCGTCGGCCGGCGGAGACCGAGCGCCACAGGGCGGCTTGCTCATCAAGATGTGCCGGCACCTCCGTCACCCCGTAGGCGCGCAGAAACCGCCCCAGAATCTCGCCCGGGTGTGCGGGGCTACCGGGGGTGTGGCCGCGCAGGTCCGCGTACAGCTGCCCGTCGGGGAATTCGTCACCGAGGCTGTGAAGCCATCGGGTGACCAGTGCTGTCTTTCCCACCCCCGCCAGACCGGTGACCACGACCAGGCTGCTGCTGCGGAGTTCCTGCAGCGTGGCGGTGTCGTCCTCGCGGCCCGTGAAGTGTGGCGGTGTGGGCAGTAGTTGGCGGGGGACGGGCATCCGGGGCGCGTCGCGGCCGGCGTCGTGGAAGTGGATGCCGCCGTTGATGTCGCGTGCCTGGATACTGGGGCCCTTGATGTGTGTCCGGCCGCTGACCGAGTTGACCTGGCCCTCGGCAGCCGTGTGCGGCCTGCCGGTCATGGTGATCCACATCCGTAGTGCTCGGAGGAGAACCGCGGATTCCTGGGCCCGGCGGATCAGCAGCTCGGCGAGTGCGTGACGCGCCGCCGAGTCCTGGGGTGGCTCCTGGGTCACGAACTCGGCCGGAGGCCGGCTAGAAGACTGCTGAAAATCTCATGTTCTGGCCCCGGCTCGGTGGAGTCGGGGCCAGTCTTGTAGGCATGCAGGGTGAGTGGGCCGGGGAGATGGTCGGGCCGGATGTGTGGGAGACGTGCCGGGAGTTGATCCCGGTGGGGAGTGTGTTCGCGTTCCTGGCCGAGCATCGTGAGGTGCTGTTCCCGCCGGGGATGTTCGCGGACATGTATCCGTCGTCCAATGGCCGTCCGAGTCTGCCGCCGCAGGTGCTGGCCGCGACGGTGGTGCTGCAGAGCCTGCAGGGGCTGTCGGACTTCGAGACGGTCCAGGAACTGCGGTGTGACCTGCGGTGGAAGGCGGCTTGCGGGCTCGGGCTGTACGACACCGCGTTCGATCCGTCGCTGCTGACGTACTTCCGGCGCCGCTTGCGTCATTCGGCCGATCCGATGCGGATCTTCACCAAGGTCAGGGAAGTCGTGGCCGCGACCGGCGTGCTCAAGGGCAAACAGCGGCGCGCGCTGGACTCCACCGTGCTCGATGACGCGGTGGCCACCCAGGACACCGTCACCCAGATCATCTCCGCGATCCGCCGGGTGATCCGCGAGGTCCCCGGCGCCGACGAGGTGGCCGCGGGGCACTGCCGGGCACACGACTACACCGACCCGGGCAAGCCGAGGATCGCCTGGGACGACGAGAGGGCCCGCGCCGCGCTGGTCGACGCGCTGGTCACCGACGCCCTCAACCTGCTCGGGCACCTGCCCGAGCAGAACCTGGGGGAGAAGGCGGCGAACGCGGTCGGCCTGCTGGCCCTGGTCGCCGGGCAGGACGTGGAACCCGCCGAGGACTCCGACGGACGCGACGGGCGCTGGCGCATCGCCAAGCGCACGGTGGCGGACCGGACGGTGTCCACCGTTGACCCCGACGCGCGGCACATCCACAAAAACCGCACCCGTCACCAGGACGGCTTCAAAGGGCATGCGTCCTTCGAGCCGGAGACCGGGCTGTTCACCGCCGTCGCCCTGACCAGCGGCTACGGCCCCGACAACCACGAGGCCGCCGTCGCCGCCGGTCTGCTGGCCGACGAGGAAGAGGGCGCGGAGTTAACCGTGCTCGGCGATTCCGCCTACGGCACCGGCGACCTGCGCGCGCAACTGCAGGCCGACGGCCACACCCTGGTGATCAAGCCGCCGCCGTTGCGGCAGGCAGTCCCCGGCGGGTTCACCGTCGACGACTTCCGTATCGGCCTGACCGCAGGCACCGCGACCTGCCCGGCCGGAAACACCGCCAACCTCGGCCAGATCAAACCCGACGGCGCCCGCACCGCCCAGTTCAAGGGTGTGTGCGCCGACTGCCCGCTGCGGACGCGTTGCACCACCTCCAAGACCGGACGCACCCTCAACGTCCACCCCCAGTACGAACTGCTGGCCGCCGCCCGGGCCCAGGCCGCCACCGACCCCGTCTGGAAGGACGAATACCGCCGATGGCGGCCACCCGTCGAACGCGCCATCGCCTGGCTCGTCGCCAAGGGCAACCGCCGGGTTCCCTACCGCGGCGTCATCGCCAACAACATCTGGCTCCACCACCGCGCCGCCGCCCTCAACCTCCGCCGACTGATCAACCTGGGACTCACCCGGACGAGCAACACCTGGCATCTCACCCCAGCCACCGCATAGCAAAAGGGCCGCCCGGCCTGCGGCCGGACAGCCCCTCGACAAGATTTTCAGCAGTCTTCTAGGGGCGTCCTCGCCCGGTCCCCGGTCGGCCAGCAGGTCGTGCAGGCCGCGCCACTGGTCCGGGCCTGCCCGGCGCAGGGCGGCTGCCAGTTCGGAAACGGTCACGAGGTCCACTGTCGACGGCCTCCCCGCAGGCCCGTCACGCCCACTGGGCATGGCGGCGACCCGGCGCTGTAGTGGATGTGCGAATGACCTACCCAACGACTTGGCGGTTTAAGACCGTTAGGGCATCTAGAAGGATCGATTCGTCGACCATCTGTTGCCGTCTGGTGTTTATTGTTGAGCAAGTGTCATCCTTTTTGATGGCAGGCACGGGTGGCGGTGGACCGGCGATAGGGGACGCTGGTGCGGCGGTTCGAGATAAGGATCTTGGGCACGGTAGGAATCGTCGCTGACGGACGCCCTGACCACGATCTGCTGGGCTCCGCCAAGGAGCGGCATCTGCTCGCCGCGCTGGCGGTCGACGTCGGCAGGCCCGTGAGCCTGGACGCACTCACCTCCCGGCTGTGGGACGAGGACCCGCCGGCCAAGCCGCGCAGCAGCCTGCACACGTACGCCGCCCGGCTCCGCCGCCGGTTGAGGGTGGCCGGCTCCGAGGATTCCGCGGCGCGTACGCGCATCGTCCAGGAGGCGCACGCGTACCTGCTCGACGTGGACCCGGACCAGGTCGACTGGCACCGCTTCCGGGGACTGGTGGGGGCGGCTCGCTCGGTCCTGGCCAGCGGCGACGAGGCTCAGGCGCTGACGCTGCTGCGTCAGGCCCGGGATCTGTGGCAAGGCGAGGCGCTCGGCGATCTGACCGGCCTGTGGGCCGAGGGCATCCGGCGGCAGATGGAGGAGGAATGGCTCTCCGCGGCTCTGAGCCGGATCTCCATCGAGTTACGGACCGGTGGTTTCGCGGACGCCGTCGGTGAGCTGACCGCACTGGTCGCCAAGTGCCCCACGGACGAGACCGTCATCGGCCATCTCATGATCGCGATGTACGGTTCCGGCCGGCAGTCGGACGCTCTGCGCGTCTACGAGTCCGCACGGCGCCTGCTGCGCACGGAACTGGGTACTGACCCGGGGGAGGCACTCGAGGATCTCCATCGGCGCATTCTCGACCGCGTCCCCAGCGGCGCACTGGTGGAGCGCCCGTCGTCCTCGCACCCGGCTCCCAGCAATCTGCCCGGTCAGGGTGATCTCATCGGCAGATCCACCGAACTGGCCCGGATCCGGACGGCCTTGTCGGGCCCCTCGGGGTGCGGGTTGTGGTCCGTCAGCGGAATGCCGGGAGTCGGGAAGACCTCGTTGGCGCTGCACGCCGCCCGGGGCCTCGCCGACCAGTACCCGGACGGACAGCTGTACCTGGATCTGAGAGGTCATTCGCCCAGGGAGGAGCCACTGACTCCGCAGGCGGCCCTCAGGTCGCTGCTGCGCCTTCTGGGGGTCCCTGCCGCCGCTGTCCCGGGCGAGGTGGACGAGCTCTCCGCGCTGTGGCGCACCATGCTGAGCACCCGTCGAATGGTCGTCGTCCTCGATGACGCCGCGGGAACGGATCAGGTTCGCCGCCTCCTTGCCGGCAAATCCACCTCCTTGATCATCGTGACGAGCCGCCGCCGACTGGTGGGTCTGCAGGGCGGCCGTTCGATGTCCCTCGACATCCTGCCGGACGAAGACGCGGTCGCGCTCTTCGCTCAGCTCGCCGATCCGACCCGCGTCGAGGACCCGGGGGAAGCCCGCTCGCTCGCGCACCTGTGCGGCTATCTGCCACTCGCGATCGAGCTTGCCGCCGGCCGTTTGAAGTCCCGGTCCTCCTGGACGGCCGGGCACCTGATTCACCGGCTCTCACGGAGCCACGGCAGGCTGATGGAAATTCGTGACGGCTACCGTGAGATCGCACGCGCGTTCGAGTTTTCCTATCTGACATTGACTCCCGTCGAGCAGGCGGCATTCCGCACGCTCAGCACCCATCTGGCCGCGGAAATCGGCTCGCATTCCGCGGCCGCGCTCACCGGTCTCCCGCTCGACGAGACCGACCGGATCCTGGAGGCGCTCCTGGATTCGAACCTGGTCCAGGAGCCGGAGCCGGACCGCTTCCGATTCCACGACCTCATGGGGGAATACGCCAGGACTCTCGCCGTCGCCGAGGACGCGGAGGAAGATCGCGAATCGCGTATCCGACGCCTCGTCGATTTCTATGTGCTGGCCGTCGACAAGGCGGACCGTCTCGTCTTCCCGCGCCGCGCGCGTCTCGAAGTCGCCGGTCACACCGACGCGTTCACCATCCCTGCCTGGCGCGATGCCAGAGAGGCCCGGGACTGGCTGACCATCGAGCGCCCCGCGCTGATCGCCGCCGAGCGGCACGCCCGTACCTACGGTCACCCCCTCCGGGCCGCTCACCTCGCCCATGCGCTGTCGGCCTTCCTCGATGACGGCGGCTACTGGAACGAAGCCCGGCGGATGCATCGGCATGCCGCGGACTTCTGGCGCGACGAGGGGAACCTTCAGGCCGAGGCGCGCGCCCTGATCGACCTGGCGTCCGTCTGCTCCCACGCGAGTCAGTACGACAGGGCCGCCGAAGCCGGACGACGTGCGCTCGCCGTGGCGAGCGCCGCCGGTGACGGTGAGGGCGAGGCCGAAGCGCTCCATCTGCTCGGCGGGCTCTCCTGGAATCTCGGCCGGCTCGATCAGGCCCACACCTACCAGACGAGGACGCTGGAGATCCGCGAACGCCAGAAGGATTCCTGGCAGATCGCCCGGTCCCAGAACAATCTGGCGGTCACCCTTCTGTATCTGGGGAGGCATGAATCGGCGATGGATTTGTTCCGGGCTTCATTGGCGGGATTCCGGGAAGTGGGTGACCGGCGGGAAGAATCGAATGTGCAGAATAATTTGTCCGACCTCCTGATGGCCCTGGGGGACAGGGTGTCGGCCCGGCAGGTGCTGGAGCAGTCCCTGGAGATCACCCGCGATCTCGGAAGTGAGTGGGACTATGCCGTGGCGCAGGTCAATCTGGCGAATATCATGAACGCCCCGGAGAGTCCCGGTGAGGTGCTGGATCTCCACCGTGAGGCCCTTTTCACCTTCCGTCGCCTCGGTGACCGAAGGAATGAGGCGATCACCCTGAATTCGATAGGCGAAGTGCTGCAGAACACCGGGCACTACGGCGAGGCGGCGGCCCATCACCACAGCGCCCACGCGATGGCCCTGCGGATCGGCGCGGCGCACGAGATAGCCCAGTCCTTGCGGTTGCTCGGTACCGCCGAATTGGCACTTGGGCAGCTCGAAGCCGCTTCGGCCACCCTGGAAGCCGCTCTCGCGCTCTCCCGGGACATCCATGCCGGGAGTGAACAGGACCTCGCCCGCCATGCGCTCGCGAGACTCCGGGCGGAGCGGGAGAGGATGGCTCCGCGTTCAGAAAAGTGCAAAAATGATTGATCATGGTCAGGTGTGACCGAGTCGGTAGCGCAGTCAGGCTGCACATATTCGCTCATCTGAGCTGGCATAGTGCTGTCGTTTGCGCGTAGCCACGGGCTCCTGCTAAAACCTCCGCCAGGAGATACGTTCCTTCGAGCAGGCCAGAGCGCCGGGTAGAGGACAGACTTGACCAGAATCACTGGCATCGTGGTGGTGGCCGTTTTTCTTCCCCTCATCTGCCTTTCGGGCGGTGAGGCAGTGGCTTCGACACTGAAGGAGAATGGCGCTCGGCACGCAGAAGCGATCTGCCGACTGAGCGACGAGCCGCTCTCCGCGACGACGATGTAAAGCTCGTTCGTCGCGCAATTCGCGGTCCGGTCAGGCGTCGGCTTCATCCGGTGGATGAAGCCGACGCGGTTTTCAGTGCAGGTGTCCGTAGACGTCGGCGGTCGTGCCGGCGAGGGCCGAGGCGGCGGCGGCTTCGGCTCGGGCCGCCAGAGCCTCGTCCTGGCGGCCGACGGCTTCCAGGGCGAGGGCGAGATTGTTCAGGGTCAGCCCGGTCGCGTACCAGTTGTCGTACTGCCGCCGGATGTCGGCCGACGCGTGGAACGCGGTGATGGCCTCGTCCCGGCGGCCCATCGCGTGCAGGGCCCAGCCGAGGCTGTTCAGGGAGTCGCCGGAGAGCACCTGGTCCCCGGTGGTGCGGTGTGTCGCGCATGCCTGCCGGAAGGCGCCGACGGCCTGTCGCGGGCGGCCCGCCGCGTCCAGGGCGAGGCCGAGGTTGTGCCAGGCGCGGCCTTCATGGCGCTGGTCGCCGGTGGTGCGGAAGCGGTCGCGGGCCCGGGTGTGGGTGGCGATCGACTCCTCGTAGCGGCCCGCTTTGCGCAGGGCGAGCCCCAGGGTGTTCCATGCCATGGCCTCGCCGGTCCGGTCGCCGGTGGAGCGGGAGAGGCCTGCGGCGTGGGTCAGCGGCTCGATGGCCTCGCCGTGCCGGTCGGCCCGCAGCAGCGCACTGCCGAGGTGATGGCAGACGGTCGCCTCGCCGTGGTGGTCCTTCACGTGGCGGGCGGCCTCGCGGGCGGAGCGGTTGACGGCGATCCAGTCGTCGAAGTACCGCCGCCAGCGCAGGTATTCGGCCAGGGACAGCGCCAGCCGTACGGTCGCCGCCGCGTAGCGGTCCCCGGTCCACTGGGCGGCGGCCACCAGATTGACGCGCTCCGCGTCGAGCCACGCCAGCGCGGCCGTACGCCCCTCCAGGGCCTGAGGTGTCCGCTCCAGGCTCCGTACATGGCGGTCGGCGGCATCCGCCAGCCGGCCGTAGAAACCCAGCGCGCGTTCCCGGGCCAGCCGGCCTTCCTCGGCCAGGGCCGGATCACCCGCGGTCAGTGCGGCCGCGTAACTGCGTACGAGGTCGTGGATCCGCCAGCGTTCGGCCCCCGCCGGGTCCTGGTGGGGTGTGACGAGATGGGCGCAGGCCAGACCTTCCAGCAGGGTCAGTGTCTCGGGAGGGTCCAGGCCGGCCATGGCCGCCGCCGAGGCGGTGCCGCACTCCGTGCTGGGTGCCTGCGCCAGCAACCGCAGCATCCCTGCCTGTTCCCGGTCGAGCCGGCCGAACGACACGTCGAAGACCGGGGGCAGCGCCAGACGTCTGCCGTACTGGTCGACACCGTGGCTGACCAGTGCCTGCGTCGGGTCGGCCGCCGCCCGTAACTCCCCGACCAGTGAGGCGACCGGACGGCCCGGGTGGCGGCGGCGCAGCAGCGCGGCGGCGATCTGCAGGGCCAGCGGGAGGTGGCCGCACAGCCGGGCCAGGTCGGCCACGGCCTCGCTCTCGTGGGCGGGCCGGGGGTCGTCGGGGCGGCCCATGCTCAGGGCGCCGGTGATCAGGGACGCGGCGTCGGCGGGGCTGAGGGTCTCCAGGGCGAACTCGCGGACCGGCAGGCAGCCCAGCCAGTCGCGGGAGGTGATCAGGACCCGGTGCCCCGGACTGCCGGGCAGCAGAGGGGAGATCTGCTCGGGCGCCGAGGCGTTGTCCAGGACGAGGAGCACCGGCCGGTTGTCGTCGGAGAGCTGGGCGAGGCGGCTGCGGTAGAGGGTGTACGGGTCCACGTTGTCGGACGGGAGGTTGGCGTGCCCGACCCCGAGCGCGTGGACGAGCGAGGTGACGGCCTGGTCGGCGGTGACCGGGGTGGCGTCGTAGCCGCCGAGGTCGACGAAGAGACTGCCCCCGGGAAACCACTCCCGGTCGCGCGCGGTGTGGGCGGCGTGCAGCGCCAGCGCGGTCTTGCCGATTCCGCCGAGCCCGGTCACGGCGCAGCCCAGGGCGCCGCCGGGGGCCGTCCTGCCATGGGTGGGGTTCAACGCGTCGAGCAGTGCCTTGAGTTCGTCATCTCTGCCGGAGAAGCGGGCCGGCGCCGCGGGCAGCGCCGACAGCGCCGTGGGCGGGGAGTGCCGGCACTGGGTGACGAACACCTTTCCCGCGACCATGCCCCGGAACTCGCCACCCCGGAAGTCGATGTGGTCGCCGTGCACGTCGCCGCTCTCGCCGGCCTCGTCCCGGCCCGGTTCTGCCGCCTCCACCGCGCCCCTCCGCCCCGTCACGGACTACCGTCGCCCGCCCCGCAGTTCGGGCGATTCACGGTAGTCCATCCCGTACGTCCTCGTGGGGGAGTTCGTCAGCTTGTGGCCGGCACCGGGGGAGTGGCGTGGACGGGGCCGCAGGTGTGGCTGAGGGGGCTGCCGGAGCCGCCGTGGCTGAGGGCGACGGTCCGGGCGGCGATGGACAGAGCGGTCTCCTGCGCTGTACGTCCGCCGATGTGCAGGCCGACGAAGGCCGATGTGCAGGCCGATGGGCGAGCACAGCCGGGCCGGTTCGCCGTCGGTGAGGGCGGTCTCGCGGAGCCCGCGCAGCCGCTCCTCGTGGGTGCGGCGGGACCCCATGGCGCCGACGAACCCCGGGGAACCGGTACGGCCGGTCCGCCGCCGTGCCACGACGCGCCGCCGCCGGCCGGTGCTGCTCTGCGACATCTCCGGCTCGATGGAGCCCCGCACCCGCGCCTGCCCGAGGCTTCTCCCGCGGGCCGCGGCGGGCGCGGCCGCCGAGGCGTTCGTCTTCGCCACCCGACTCCCCAGGCTCACCCGGCTCACGGCGGCGCTGCGGCACACCGAAGCCGACACGGTTCTGCGGCGTGCGGGTGCCACCGCGTCCGACTGGTCGGGGGGCACCCTCATCGGCCGCCGCCGGGCCGAGTTCAACAACCGCTTCGGGTGCCGGGGGATGGTCCGGGGCGCCGTGGTGGTGATCTTCTCCGACGGCTGGGAGGGCGAGGCCCCGGCCGCCGTCGCCCGTGAGATGGCCCGGCCGGCCCGGCTCACGCATCGCATCGTCCGGGTCGACCCCCGTAAGGCGTCCGCCGGTTACGCCCCGCTCACCGGCGGGATGGCCGCGGCGCTGCCGCACTGCGACGCGTTTGTGAGCGGGCACAGCCTCGCGGCCCTGGCCGCGGGGCTTCCCGGCGCTCCCCGCGGCTCCGCCGGATTTCCCCGCGGGAAGGGGGGATTACCTGGCCCGGCGCCCGTGGGTCTGACGATAGGTGGGACGGTCGCCCGCCTGGAAGAGATTCGGCGCACCCTGTTCGTAACTCCCGGAGGAATTCCGCGGGCCGACCGGAGACGGCGAATCATCGTACTCGCGCAGCGAGATATCGCGCCTTTCCTCCACGGAAGTCGTCAGGACGGCGAACCACACCAGGAGCACTTCGAGCACCAGCCCGATGATCAGCGGCGCCACCAAATCGATGCCGGTGACACTTCCGCTGTCGGGGAGAGCGCCACCGACCGTGACCTTGGCGGCGACCATTCCCGTGTAGTGCATACCGCTGATGGCGAGTCCCATGACCACCGCGGCTATGGCGATGGTGAGACGGTTGTTGACCCGTAGCGTCGCCCACAATGCCGCCGTGGCCGCCACGACGGCAATGCCGACCGAGAGCAGCACGGTCGAGGTCGAGTAGGTCGTCGTGCCCGGGAAACGCAGTGCCGACATGCCGATGTAGTGCATGGCGGCGACCCCGAGTCCCGCGATGAAACCGCTGCTCAGAAGGGTTATCCAGTTCTGCCACAGGCCGGCCACGAGCATCCCGGCGCCCACGATGCCCACCGCGATGACCAGGCTCAGCACGGTCGTCCTGACGTCGTATCGCAACTCCACCCCGTCGACCGAATAGCCGAGCATGGCGATGAAATGCATACCCCAGATGCCCGACCCGAGGGTGAGCGCTCCGGCCACCAGCCAGTTCCACCCCGCACGGAGGCCCCGGGCGCGAAATCGCCTGGCACATGCGAGTCCCAGGGCGGAACCCAGACATGCCATCAGATACGCGAACACCGGGTAGGAAACACTGGAGAAAAGATGCTGGTGCGACACGAACGGAGCCCCCTAGGAAGTGGCTGACGATTACGCGAACCGGCGTGCGAAGACCTGACGGCTGACCGGCGGAGTGAAGTTGGCCGAACTCTTCACCGGAATCCAGTGGTCAGTACGGACACGTTACATATCCGGAGCGTGACCGACGAGCCCCTGGCCGTCACCGTTAGCATGTCGAAACCTCCAAGTGGTCGCCCCCGGCAGCGTTGTGACGCTCTGTCAGCACCGGGGGGCGGACGTCGTCAGGGGGCGTGCCGGGGCGAAGGACTATGGTTCGGACACGATCAGGCGAGGGCTGGTGAGGGGGACGGGTGACGGCCGAGACAGACAGGCGTGGACTCGCGGAACCGGTGCTGTGCGGGGAATCCGTACTGGAGTCCGTGGTGGTCCACTCCACCGGGGCCGTGTGCACCCGGCGTGCCCGCTGTGAGCTGCCGGTCGGCGGCCCCGGCGGGACCCCGGTCCCCGTGTGGATCGAGGGCCTGCCGGTCACGGTGTACGAACACTCGCTAGGGGCCCGCGTCCTGTCCGGGCCACCCGGCCTGCGGGTGACGGACGTACGGGTCAGGAGGTCGGGCGGGCTCCAGCGGGCCGACGAACTGCCCAGGCTGCGGCTGGACCTGGAGGACGCCCAGGACCGCTGTGTGGAACTGACCGCGAGCCGGGACCGGTTGGCGGCCGAGATCGAGGAGGTCGCCGCACTGCGCGCCGTACCGCCGCAGCCCCGGCGCGGGGACGCGCCCCGCTGGGCGCCGGTCGAGTCCATGCTCGCCCTGGCCGGCTTCCTCGACGGCCGGCTGGCGCTGCTCCACGGCCTGCTGCGAACCGCGGAGGACGAACTGTGCCGGGCCGAACACCAGGCCGACGTGCTCGTACACCGCGTTGAGAAGGCGTCGAGCGCCGTCCACACCGGGCGGAGCAGGGAGTACGCCACCGCGATCCTGACGCTCGACGGGAGCGGCGCCGGTGCCGAGACCGACGCGGAGATCGAGATCGAGATCGAGATCGAGGTCGAGTACCAGGTGCCCGGGGCTACCTGGTCGCCCGTCTACCAACTGCGGCTGGACGCAACGGACTCCGGCGCCGGCGGGGCCCTCGTCCTGCGGGCCTGCGTGGCCCAGCGCACCGGCGAGGACTGGACCGGCGTGCGGCTGGGGCTGTCCACCGCCGACCTGCTGCGGCGCACCGACATCCCCGAGTTGCAGTCGCTGCGGATCGGGCGGCATCAGTCGGTACCCGTCGCGCCGACCGGATGGCGCGAACCGCCCTCCGGACTTCAGGAGTTGTTCACCGGCTACGACGCGGCTGCCGCCCCCGTCGAATCCCCGCCCCCGCCCCCGCCCCGGCCCCGGCGGCCCGCCGCGCCCCTGGTGGGCGGGGCCCCGTCGTCGGCCCGGCGCGCGGCGGGAGCCGGGTACGGTGCGGCCCCGTTCCCCCCGGCCGCTCCCGCCCTCGCGGCCGCGCCGTCGGGCCCGCCGCCGATGGCGGCGGGCGCCGCGCCCCTGATGTCCCCGCCACCGCCGCCGTCACCATCGGGGGTCCCGGCCGCACCGCCGGCCGGTCCCACCGAGGACATGCTCGACTACGCGCGGCTGACGCTGGCCGGCCCGGACGAGCCGGGCACCCGCGGAAAGCTGCGGCCCGGCGGGTCGGAACCCGGCGCGGTCGTCGCCGAGCACCGGCGGCGCGCCGAGTCCGTGGCGCGGCTCGCGCCGCCGTCGCACACCGTCCCCGTACGGTCCTCCGCCGGCTCCTTCGACTACCGCTTCGACACCTCCGCGCCCGTCGACGTGGAGGCGGACGGCACCTGGCACACGGTTCCCGTCTGCGAGGCATCCGTGGAGATGGTGCCCGAGTATCTGTGCGTGCCCTCCGAGGACCAGCGCGTGTACGGATCCATCGTGCTGACCAACACCTCCGGCCATCCGCTGCTGGCGGGACCGGCCGACGTCACGGTCAACGGTGAGTTCGTCCTCACCGCGCCGCTGCCCACCCTCGCCCCCGGCCGGCGGCGGCGGGTGGGGATCGGCGTGGTCGAGAGCGTGCAGGTGGCCCGGCGCGCCCATATGCGCGAGTCCGCCGCCGGACTGCGCGGGGGGACGACCGTGCTGGACCACTCGGTGGAGGTGGAGCTGGCCAACCGCCTCCCGCACCCGGTGCTGGTCGAGGTCCGCGAGCGCGTACCGGTGACCACGGACAAGGACATACGGATCGAGGAGCACCCGTCCGTACCGCCCTGGACGGCCCCCGAGGAGCCGGACGACGACCGTTATCCGCACGGGGTGCGCGTCTGGCGGGTCGAGCTGGAGCCCGGCCGGACCACCACCCTCAGGGGCGGTTACGAGGTCCGGGTCCCGGCGGGCAAGGCACTGGTCGGCGGAAACCGGAGGGACTGACCACACCATGACGGACTCAGCACCCCAGGCGCAGGCGCAGGCGCCGGCGCGGATCACCGCGGTGACCTGCATGGAGGACCGCGCCCAGCTGGAACGCCGGGCCCACGTCGACCTGGTCGCGGGGGCGCAGCGGCTGCGCGTCGGGCCGGTCACGCCCCTGGCCGTGGACCGGTCCCTGCGCGCCGACATCGTCTTCGACGACCCCGGTACCGGTGCCGAAGGCGGGGCGCGGGTCGTAGACGCCCGCGTCGTCCGCGCCTACACCCCACCGGCTCCGGGCGAGCGCGGACCCGGCGGGCTCGGACCCGGCGAGCCGGGAAAGGGGATCTCCGTGCTCCGGCGGGAGGTGCACGCCCTCGAAACGGCGATCCGTGACGCCGGTCTGCACAGGCAGCGGCTGGAGAGCCGGCTCGCGGTCATCGCCCAGGCCAAGGCCGACCTGTACCGGGACATCACCGAGGGGGCCGGAGCGGGCAGTGCCGACCCCGAGCGCTGGACGGACCGGCTGGAACGCGTCGACACCGAGGCCGAGGTGCCGCGCGAGGAACTGCACGTCCTGCGGCGCCGGCTGGGTGACCTCGAAGAGGAACTGAGCCAGGCCCGCCGGGTCCTGGCGGACACGGAGAACGAGCCGGAGACCCTGACCGCCTTCGTCGAAGTGGTCGTCGAGGCGGACCGGCCGGGTCCGGCCCAGCTCCGGGTGACCCATCTGGTGCCCTGCGCCCTGTGGCGGCCCGCCTACCGGGCGACACTCGCCCCGGACCGGCAGTCGGTGGCCCTGGAGACCGACGCCGTCGTATGGCAGCGCACCGGAGAGGACTGGGACGGGGTCCGCCTGTCGCTGTCCACCGCCCGGCCCACCGTCGCCGCGAACCCGCCGACGCTCCGCGAGGACGTCCTCGTGCTGCGCGACCGCTCCGCCGAGGAACGCCGTACGGTCGAAGTGGATCTGCGCGAGGAGGAGATCCGCACGGTCGGCGCCGACTCCCCGGCGGCGGCCACGGGTGCCGGCGGTCCCCTCCCGACGGATCTGCCCGGCCTCCAGGACGGCGGCGAGGTACGGGTGCTGGCGGCCGCGGTGCCGGTCAGTGTCACGTCCGACGGGCAGCCGCACCGCGTGCACCTGTCGGCGTTCACCGCGCCCTGCCGTGCCGGGCTGACGTCCTCCCCGGAACTGTCGCCGCTGGTGGCCCTCGTGGCCCGGGCGGCCAACGCGTCCGGGCACGTCCTGCTCGCCGGCCCGGTGGACCTGGTGCGCGGCAGCGGCTTCGTCGGCCGCGGGGAGCTCGCCTTCGCCGGGATCGGCGAGGAGTTCCGGCTGGCCTTCGGTACCGAGGACACCTACCGCGTCGTCCGCGACGTCGAGGAGACCCGCAGCACGACAGGGCTGACCGGCATCAACCACCGTACGGTGATCACCCGCCGGGTCCGGCTCTTCGTATCGAGGCTCGACACCACGGCCGAGGGCGCGGCCACCACCCTCGTCGTGCGCGAACGCATCCCCGTCTCCGAGGTATCGGCGGTCGAGGTACATCTGCGCACCCAGGCCTGCCACCCCGAACCCGCCGAGGGCCCCGACGCCGAGGGCGTCGTGTGCTACGCCCTCCGACTCGCGCCCGGGGAACGGCAGGAGATCGTCATGGAGTACGAACTCCGCGCGTCGGGCGCGGTGGTGGGCCTGTGACGGTGCCGTAGGCGTCCGGCGCCGGCGGGCGGCGCCCGGACCGGCTCCGTTCCCGGCTCCGCTCCGACGCACCGCCATCCTGCGGCGGGGGACCCGTCGGACTCGCCGGCGGGAGGGCGCGGAGCGTGGGCCGTGCCCGGTGGGCGCGCCGCGCCGCCCGCGGGGCGGTTCCCTCCGGACGCCAAGTAACCGCCAAGTGCGTTCCCCGATGATGTGGACCCGTCAGTCCGACGCAGCACATTCGGGGAGATTCACGTGTCCGCCACCAGTACGACCGACAGCGGTTTCGCGGGCGAGCGTCCGTACACCCACGAGATGGTGATCATCCACCGGGTGTTCCGGCGCGAGTCCCGCCTGCTGCCCCGGCTCGTGCGCGCCGTACCCTCCGGTGACACCGGGCGCGCGGCGACGCTCGCCGGGTACGTCCAGGAGTACCTGGGCGGTCTGCACCACCACCACGGCCTGGAGGACGAGCTCGTCCGGCCGCTGCTGCGCGAGCGGGCCGAGGGCCACGAGAGCCTGGTGGCGCGGATGGAGACGCAGCACCAGGACATCGACCGCGGTCTGGCCGCGGTGGCCGACGCGCTCGCGACGTGGCGCGAGGACGCGGGCAAGGACGCCGGGGAGGCACTGGCCGCCGCCCTCGACGAGCACCGTACGACGCTGCTCGAACACCTCGACCACGAGGAGGAGTTCGTGCTCCCGCTGATCGCCGAGCACCTCACCGTCGCGGAATGGGACCTGGTCGGGGCCCGGGGGCTGGAGACCATCCCGAAGAACAAGGTGCTGCTCGCACTCGGCGCCATCCTGGAGGACGCCACCCCGCAGGAACGTGCCTTCTTCCTCTCCCGGGTGCCCGTCGTCGGCCGGCTGGCCTGGAAGTACGTGGGGCAGCGCCAGTACGCCCGTCGCTGCCGCGAACTGCGCGGCACCCCGGGCCCGGCGTAACCGGTTCACGCACACGAGGGACGGCCGGCGCCCGCCGGCGGGTACGGGCACGACGAGAAGGCGGACACACGGGGATGCTTGCGATCACGGTCCTGGCCGACGACCGGATCACCGGCGAGGGCGCGACGTCCTATCTGCGCGGCTGCCGCGGGGTGCTGCTGCTCCCCGCGGACCGCCGCGCGGAGGCGGATGTGGCGCTGATGCTGACGACGGAGGTCGGCGAGGAGACGGTCCGGCTGATGGAGACGCTCTCCGCCGAGTCCACCAACCCCGGCATGAGCATCGTGCTGGTCACCGACCGCATACGGGAGGACCAGCTGATCCGCGCCGTCCAGTACGGGCTGCGCGGTGTGATGTGGCGTCAGGAATGCGGCTATCAGCAGGTCCTGGAGACGATGCGGGAGACCGCCCAGGGCAACGCCGAACTGCCCGCGCCGGTCCAGGGGTGGCTGATCGACCGGATGCGCTCGATCCAGCGCGACGTACTGGCCCCGCTCGGGCTGACGCCGTCCGGGCTGGAGGTCCGCGAGGTCGAGGTCCTGCGGCTGCTGGCCGAGGGGCTGGACACGGTGGAGATCGCCCAGAAGCTGAACTACTCCGAGCGCACCATCAAGAACATCGTGAGCGCCATGACCAACCGGCTCGGGCTGCGCAACCGCACTCACGCGGTCGCCTTCGCCCTGCGCTCCGGGGCCCTGTGACCGCGCGTTCCCCCTGCCCGGACGTGAGGTGCGCGCGCCGCCCCGGCGTCACCGGCCGCGGTCGGGGAGCGGACGCGCGTCGGCGGCCGTGACCGTGCGCAGCCGCGCCCGCAGCCGTTGCGGCGGGGTGGGAGGCACCGCGACGGTGGTGCCCCGCGCGTAGTACCGCTCGACGTAGAACTGGCCGATGCCGAGCACGGTGGTGACGGCGATGTACCAGAGGGTGGCGACCATCAGCAGCGGGATGACCTGGTAGGTGCGGTTGTAGACCAGCTGGACGGAGAACAGCAGGTCGTGCACGGCCAGTACGCTGACGATGCTGGTGCCCTTCAGGGTGCCGATCAGCATGTTGCCCGCGGTCGGCACGATGGACCGCATCGCCTGCGGAATGACGATCCTGCGCATGGTCCGCCATCTGCTGAGGCCGAGCACCTGCGCGGCCTCGGTCTGGCCGGCGTCCACGGACAGCACGCCGCCGCGCACCACCTCGGCCGCGTAGGCGGCCTCGTGCAGGGTCAGGCCGATGACCGCGGTGAGGGTCGGTCCGAGCAGGTTCACGGTCTTGACGGTGACGAACTGCGGGCCGAAGGGGACACCGAACCCGACTGTGGGATACAGGGCCCCGATGTTGAACCAGAACAGCAGTTGCACCAGCAGCGGAGTGGACCGGAAGATCCACACATAGCCCCAGCTCAGCGTGCGCAGCACGGGGTTGGCGGACAGCCGCATCACCGCCAGCAGGGTGCCGAGCAGGAAGCCGAGCACCATCACCGCGCCGGTGAGCCACAGCGTCAGCAGCAGCCCGTCGAGCACGGCGCCGGTGGTGAAGTACCGGCCCACCACGTCCCACTGGAACGCGCTGTTACGGACGACGGAACCGGCCACCATCGCGAAGACCAGCAGTGCGGCGGCGGCCGCGGACCAGCGGCCGAAGTGCCGGCGCGGCACGATCCGCGGTGGGCCGCCGAAGGGGTGCTCGTCGGCTCCGGAGGCGGGTGGCGGCCCGGACGCGGCGGCGTCGGCAGCGGTGACATCGGACGGCGTGGCCATGGAGAGGCTCCGGGGGGAGAGAATCGCGGGGGCGCGGGCTGCCTGCGCCGCTGCCGGGGCAGTGGACGCGGCTGGGCGGGGTCATCACGCTCGCCGCGTCCCTCAACGCGACCGTTCCGTCCCGATCGTAGGGCTCGGGACCACGCGTCTGTCAACAACGCCTGGAGCGGGTCGGCCGGCCGGTCCGGCATCCGGGCAGTGGTTGACGTGGCACACGATCTGCTGCTCAATTAATCATGTGATTGCCCAGCAGCAGCCCTTGGTCACCCGCGACCACATCGACTTCGGTCGGGTGTGGTCCGCCGCGTGTCGCGGCTGACCCGTTCAGCTGGCTGTCCGACCGGCCCTTCCCTCCTTCGGTATCCCCGACGCGGGCCGATTCCCCCGACCTGACGCCGCCTGACGCGGACGTCGATCCGCGTACGTCGATCCGCGTACGTACCGCGGTGCGGGTCCGGACATGTGCCGAGTCCCCCACCTCCCCCCACCTGCTCTCTCCTGCTCCCTCCTGACCCGACGTTCCGGTGTCATCACGCCTGTCTCCACGCACTGACGTTCCGTCATGCCCGCGTACGCGCCCGCTGTTGCCTCGTTGTCCTTTCCGAAAGGTCATGTCCATGCCTGTGGAGTTCCTCGGTATCGCCGCCACCCATGACGGGTCCGAAACCACTCCGCGCTCCGGCGCCGCCTTCGACAGGGAGTACACGCTCCGGCTCGCGAGGGCCCACGAGGACCACGGCTGGGACCGGGTGCTCTTCGCCTATGGTTCCGGTTCGCCCGATCCGGCGCCCGCCGCCGCGTACATCGCGAGCAGACTCGACACCCTGCAGCTCCTGCTCGCCCACCGCCCCAACGTCTCGTACCCCACCTACGCCGCCAAGACCTTCGCCACGCTCGACCAGATCAGCGACGGCCGGCTGACCGTCCACTTCATCACCGGCGGCAACGACCAGGAGCAGGGACGCGAGGGCGACACCCTCGGCAAGGACGCGCGCTACACCCGTACCCGCGAGTACATCGAGATCGTCAAGCGGATCTGGACCAGCCACGAGGCCTTCGACCACGAGGGCGAGCACTACCGCTTCCACGACTTCGTCAGCGATGTGTTCCCCGTCCAGCAGCCACGGCCCGGCGTCTCCTTCGGCGGCTCCTCGCCCGCCGCGTACGAGGCCGGTGGTGCCGAGGCCGACATCTACTGCCTGTGGGGCGAGCCACTGGAGAAGACCGCCGAACAGATCGCCGCGGTGAAGGCCGCCGCGAAGGCGGCCGGCCGCACCGACGCCCCGCGTATCCAGGTGGCCTTCCGTCCGATCATCGCCCCGACCGAGGAACTGGCCTGGGAGAAGGCCCACGAGACCGTCGGCGCCATCCGTGCCCGCCGCGAACAGGGGCTCGTACGCCACCGTCGCGGCGGCGCCCCGGAGAACACCGGCTCACAGCGGCTCATCGCGATCGCCGAGGCGGGGGAGCGCTACGACCGGGCCCTGTGGACCCCGACCGCGGCCGCCACCGGCGGCGCGGGCAACTCCAACGCCCTGGTCGGCACCCCGGAGACGGTCGCCCAGGCCCTGCTGGACTACTACGACCTCGGCGTCGACATCATCTCCGCCCGCGGCTACGACCTGCTCGGCGACGCGATCGACTTCGGCCGGTACGTCATCCCGATCGTCCGTGAGGAGGTCGCCAAGCGCGACGCCGAGCGGGGTGCGCGCGGATGAGCTCCCTCGGACAACCACCGTCACCCGCAGCTGAACTGACGGTGATTCAGGTCACGGTCTCGGACCCGCGCGTGGAACCGCTGCTGCGGGAACTCGGCGACGAGTACTCCTCCCGCTACGGCAAGGACGCGCACGCCGAACTCGCCCGCTATCCCGACGAGGAGTTCACCGCCCCGCACGGCGGTGTGCTGCTCCTGCTGCTGGAGCACGGCGAGCCGGTCGCCGGCGGAGCGTTCCGCCGGTACGACGCGGACACCGCCGAGCTGAAGAGGATCTGGACGCACTCCGCCCACCGCCGGCGCGGTCTGGCCCGCCGGGTCGTCACCGAACTGGAGTACGAGGCGGCCGCCCGCGGATACCGGCGGATCCACCTCACCACCGGTCCGCGCCAGCCCGAGGCGCGCGGTCTCTACCTGGTCACCGGCTACACACCGCTGTTCGACACTGCGGCCGACCCCGAGACCATCGGCCCGCTGCCCTTCGAAAAACAGCTGCCCGCCCAGCACCTCACCGATCCCCGCCTCCGAAAGGCCGCGACTCCGTGAAGCTCCCCGGCACCCGACTCCGCCCCCGCGCCCGACTCCGCACCCGGCTTATGACCGGCGCCCTGCTGCTGCCCCTGCTGGCACTGACCGCCTGCGGTTCCGGCGGCGGCGCCGACCAGGCCGCCGCGGCGGCCGGCGCATCTCCCGCGCCGACCGGCGACCCGGTGGCCGCGGTGCGCAAGGTGGACTCCGTCGCCGCCCTGCTGCCCGAGGCCGTCCGCAAGGCGGGCACCCTGCGGGTCGGTGAGGCCGTCGGCTCCCCGCCCTCGGCGTACTACCCGGACGGCTCGGGCAGGAAGCCCGTCGGCCAGGACATCGACATCACGGACGCCGTGGCCAAGGTCCTCGGCATCACGCTCCAGCGTCAGGACGCGTCGTTCGAGACGATCCTCCCCGCCCTCGGCAGCGGCAAGTACGACTTCGGCATCGGCAACTTCGGCGTCACCACCGAGCGCCTCAGGACGGTCGACTTCGTCACCTACATCGACGACGGCCAGGGCTTCGGCGTCAAGAAGGGCAACACCTCGCTCGGCAGCCGGGTCACCGACCTCACCCAGTTGTGCGGACTGGCCATCGGCACCGGCGCCGGCACCACCTTCGAGGCGACCCTGACCGCCCAGAAGGGGGTGTGCGCCAAGGCCGGCAAGAAGCCCTACGAGGTCAAGGTCTTCTCGGAGAGCGGAGCCGTACTGACCGCCCTCCAGCAGGGCCGGATCGACGTGGTGATGTCCACCATCAACGGCCTGCGTTACCAGGCCTCGCAGCCGGCCGCCGGAACCACCTTCCTGGGCGAGTACCACCGCCTCGACGTCGGGTTCGCCTTCGCGAAGGACTCCCCGCTCACCGCCGCGTTCCAGGCCGCCGTCAACAAGCTGATCAAGGACGGCACCTACGGGCGGATCCTCAAGAAGTGGGGCACCGGCGGGTCCGCGATCGACGCGTCGCGGATCAACCCGCCCGAGCACAGCTGAGCGCACCAGGCGCGGCGCCGGCGGGAAGCCGGCGCGAGGCCCGCGAAGGTGGCCCGCGCGGTCCCCCGAGGACACCTGTCCGCCAGGTCGTCCTCCCTGGTCACGGGTGTCCGAGCCGCGGCGCGGGACGGAGCCCGGCCGACCGCGAGCGCGGCCCTCAGGCGTGCGAGTTGACGCGTGGCCCCGGTCACGGCGGACTCCGGGGCCCCGACAGATCCAGTCGGGGCCCCGGAGTGTCCGCGCGACGGCCGGCAGGCCCCCGCGGGGTGTCAGCGGGCGCGGATGATGTTCTCCGCCTGCGGACCCTTCTGCCCCTGGGCGACATCGAAGGTGACGGGTTCACCCTCGGTGAGCTCCCGGTAGCCGTTACCGGCTATGTTGGAGTAGTGGGCGAAGACGTCGGGACCGCCGCCGTCCTGGGCGATGAAACCGTAGCCCTTTTCCGAGTTGAACCACTTCACCGTGCCACTGGCCATGCGTACTGCCCCTTGATCCGCGACGACGGGCCGCCGCACCGCCGCGGCCCCGGACACCCTCTGCCGGGTGCCCGCGCCGTACATACCCCGCCGTGCGATCGGCTATCCCCCCGCTTTCCCCGGCGGAGTCGAACTGATCTGCCCAGGGCCTCCGGCGCCGCTCCGGGTTGCGGGCCGCAGGGTCCTGTAGGAGCGTGAGGGAAGCATCATGCCCGCACCGCGTCAGGGGCGGCCCGAGCTCCCCTGACACCTGGCCGGACGCGCTCCTGCCGAGGACCGCCCCCGGCCCCCGTCGGGGTCACCTGGCCCCACAGCACTGCCAGGAAAGCAGCTCCCGATGCGACTTCTGCGCTCTCTCGTTCTGTCCGTCGCGTCCCTCGCCGCCGCGACCGCCGTGGCCGCGGCGCCCGCCCGGGCGACCGCCACACCGTCCGTGCGGCCGGCCCCGTCAGTCCCGTCGGCCTCGCCCTATGCCACGGTGCTGGTCAGCTGCTTTCAGCGGCCCCTGGTGATGCCGGGCGACGTCCTGCTCGCCTGCGGGGACGGCAACGACCGGATCGGCGGTCTGACCTGGTCCAGTTGGGGGCGGAACAGCGCGGTGGGCACGGGGTACGAGGAGGTCAACGACTGCGACCCGACCTGCGTCGACGGCACCTTCCACACGTACCCGGTGACGGTCGCGCTGTCCGGCAGCAGCCCCTGGCCCGGCAACCCCCACCTCCGGCGCTACACCGAGCTGACCCTCGGCTACCCGGCCGACCAGCCCGACTGGCCCCACCAGCCGACCTACGACCTCTGGGACTGACCGCAGCGCCGTCAGCTCAGCGCCACGGATGCCTCGCTCGTGTGGGTGAGGAAGGTGAGGGACTCCTGCAGGTACAGCTCGACGCCGGTCGCGTCGTGGGACAGGTAGCCGATGGACAGGTCCTGGCCGATGTGCAGTTCGTGGTCGCCGCCGCGGGTGGTGAGGAGGAAGGCGCCGCTGATGGCGGGCGCCCACACGATCTCGCCGTCGAGGAGGCGGGCCAGGTGCTCGTGGATCGGGTAGCCGTGGTCCGAGGTCTCGTTGACGGCGGTGTACGCGTCCGCGCTCAGCGCCAGCGAGAACGGGCCGTCGACACCGGCCAGCCGCAGGGCGGTGATGGCCTGGCTGACGCTGTCGGGGTAGTCCAGCGCCCGGTCGGGGAGGGTCAGCGCGGTGTTGGAGGAGGCGGCCCGGATGCCGTCGATACCGGCGGCGGGGTAGCCCTCGAAGATCGTACGGTCCTCGGCGAAGGCGATCAGGCGGGCGGCGTCCTTGGCGGGCTGCCAGTCCGGGTCCTTGGCGCCGCGCTCGACGTCGTCGACGGCCTGCCGGTCCAGGGTGAAGGGCACCCGCAGCTCGACCAGCGGCTGGGAGCGGCGCAGGCGGGCGCTGACGCCCCCGGTCGGCGCGTCGATCGGCGCGGTGTGCCCGGTGGATATCGCGGCGAGCGCGGCCCCGGCCGGCTCGGGTACGTCGACCAGCCGGCGGCCGGCGAGATGACGGGTGAAGGTGCGGCGGACCTCGGCCTCCAGATCGGCCCAGGCGGCCTGGGAGACGGGGGCGAGTTCGCGGTGGAGATTGTTCATCGGGAGGTGCTCCTTTTGAGGTCGCCGATGCCGAGTGAGCCGTCGGACGACGCGGCGGGAACGGCTGCGGGCTGGTCTTCCGGGGCCGCGGCAGCCTCCGGCGGGGGCGGCGGATCGTCGAGGAAGTCGGCGGTGGGGACGTGGAACAGGCTTCCGGTGACCGCGGTGGAGAAGTCCAGCAGCCGGTCGTGACTGCCCGGGGGATCGCCGATGAACATGTTCTCCAGCATCTGCTCGATGACGTCCGGGGTGCTGGAGTAGCCGATGAAGTAGGTGCCGAACTCACCGCTCCCGGGGGCGCCGAAGGGCATGTTGTCGCGCAGGATCTGCCGTTCGGTGCCGTCGGGGTCGGTGATGGTGGTGAGCGCGACATGCGAGTCGGCCGGCTTGAGATCGTCGGGGAGTTCGATGTCGGAGAGCTTGCGGCGGCCGACCGCGCGTTCCTGCGCCTCGACCGGCAGCGCGTTCCACGCCGCCAGGTCGTGCAGGTACTTCTGCACGATGACATAGCTGCCGCCGGTGAACTCCGGGTCCTGGCCCGGGTCTTCGGCGCCGATGGCGACGGCGAGGTTCGCGGCGGGCCCCGCCGGGTTCTCGGTGCCGTCGACGAAGCCGAGCAGATCGCGTTGGTCGAAGTACTTGAAGCCGTGCACCTCGTCGTGGACCGTCACCGCCCCGCGCAGCCGGTCCATGAGGTGCGTGGCCAGCTCGAAGCACAGGTCCATCCGGCCGGCCCTGATGTGGAAGAGCAGGTCTCCCGGAGTCGCGACCGCGGTGTGCCGGGCACCGGCGACCTCCCGGAAGGGGTGGAGCCCGGCCGGTCGCGGTCCGCTGAACAGCCGGTCCCAGGCCGCGGAGCCGATGCCGGTGACACAGGTCAGCGCCCCTTCCGGGCCCCGGAAGCCCACCGAGCGGACCAGCCCGGCGAGATCGGGCAGCAACTCCCGTACGACGGGCTCACCGCCGGGGTCAACGGTCACGACCAGGAAGACGGCAGACCCGGTGAGCGGGCTCAGCACCGCCTGCGGGACGGGCGCTGCGTCGGTCATGAGGCGTTCCCTGCCCGAACCCCTGCCCGGGCCCGGGTCCGGACAAGGGGCTGCCGGAGGCCGGGGAGGTGCTGGGAGCACGGCGGTCGCGGAGGGTGCGTGTGCATACGCTCATGATCGCATCGATGTTTCAGCTTTTCGCGGCATCCAGGATGATCCGGGTGACCGCGCGGGGGTCGGTCAGAAAGACCGCGTGCGGTGCGTTGACCTGGACCGTGTGGGCTTTGGCGCGCCGGGCCATGGAGCGCTCGGCGGCCGGCGGGATCGCGTGGTCCTGGCGCGCGACGAGATACCAGGAGGGGATCTTCTTCCAGGCCGGCGTCCCGGACACCTCGCCGAAGTCGGCGGCGGCAGCCGGACGCTGCGTGGCGGCCAGGACCGCCGCCCGGGCGGCGGAGAGCCGGTTGCTGAGGAAGACGTCCCGGTACTTGCCCGGCTTGACGTACACGCCGCCGCCGCCGGCCCTGGTCAGCGGCACCTGCGTGAAGGCGGCCGGCGTCAGATGCGAGCCGGGGAATCTCGCCCCGATGGAGGCGACGCTCCCGCCCTTGTCGGGGGCGTACCCGGCCAGGTAGACGAGTGCCCTGACGTGGGTGTTGCCGGTGGCCGCGTTGGTGATGACCGCGCCGCCGTAGGAGTGGCCGACCAGGACGACGGGCCCGCGGATCGTCCTGAGCAGTGCCTTGAGGTATGCCGAGTCCCTGGACAGGCCGCGCAGCGGGTTGGCGGGCGCGATCACGCGGTAGCCGTCCCGTTGCAGGCCGCCGACGACGGTGCTGAAGCCGGAGGCGTCGGTGAAGGCGCCGTGCACCATCACGATCGTCGGTCGCGGCGGTGACGAACGGACTCGGACGAGGACGCACACAGGCCATGACGGTCTCCGGGGCTCTCCGGGGCTTGACGCCGCAGGGGGGGTGGGGTGGGACGGGCACCTCCATCCGGCCCCGGCGCCCCCGGGGCAGCGAGGCGACCGCATCTGTTCGGGTGAACCGCCCGGGACCGTTGACGCGGCGTCATTAAAATCGTGCGCATGACAGAGAAGCGAGATCAGCCGCGACCGGCCGGCCCGGCCCTTGTCACGTCGTTCGCGCCCGGCGGTACGTTGCGGGCCTCGATCAACCTGGGCAACCCGATTCTCGCGAACAGGGACCCGGCCGGCGGCGAGCCGGTGGGTGTCTCGGTCGATCTCGCGCGCGAGTTCGCGCGGCGGCTCGGTGTGGCGGTCGAACTCGTGGTGTTCGACAAGGCCGCGGCATCGGTGGAGGCGGTGCGGGACGAGCAGGCCGACATCGGCTTCTTCGCGGTCGACCCGGCGCGCGGCGAGGGGCTGCTGTTCACCGAGCCGTACGTGCTCATCGAAGGCAGCTACCTCGTCCGCGAAGAGTCCGCGCTGACCGGCAACGCACAGGTCGACAGCGAGGAGCACCGCATCTCGGTCGGTTCGGGCAGCGCCTACGACCTGTTCCTCACCCGTGAGATCCGCCGGGCCGCGATCGTCCGGCTCCAGGGTGCCGGGCCCGCGCTGGCCGCCCTGCGCGCGGGCGACGTCGAGGTGGCGGCCGGTATCCGCCAGGTACTCGAAGACGAGGCGCGGCGTGCCCCGGGTGTGCGGGTGCTGCCCGGCCGCTTCATGGTGATCCGGCAGGCCATGGGCGTACCGGCCGGCCGCGGTGCCGAGGCGCGGGCGCTGCTGGCCGCGTACGTCGAGGAGATGAAGGCAGGCGGCTTCGTGGCCGAAGCGCTCAAGCGCCATCGCATCGAGGGCGCGACCGTGGCGCCCGTCGTACCCGCCTGAGACGGACGCCCGCCGACTGAGATCGACGGCGCCTGTCACAGCTGCCCGGTCAAGGCAGCGGCCGGGCGCCCCGGTTGGCCGTGTCGCCTGCGGAAAGGCCCTGCCGTATCCGGGGCTTCGGCGTGGCATGGTGCGCCACATCAGTCTGCGCTGCGAGCGCGAAAAGGAATCCGGACAGCCGCCCCAGTGCTGGTCGCCGTGCTCCAACCGGCCCTGGACGGGGCGGCGTTACGGTGCGGAAGGTCCGGGATCCCGATCGGTGTCCCCGGGTGCGCGCTCGGCTACGACTCCGTTGTGGTCGCGGTCGGCCGGGCCCTGGGGGAGGGCGGACCGCTCGAAGCCCTCAAGGCCGTGATGCTGACCGGGCTGGTCGCCGCGCCGCGTGACCCCCGGACGACCGGCCCCGCACGGAGAGCGTCGGCACCGGCCGCGCGCCGAGGGAACGTACGGCGGCCGCCCGCCGGAGTCACACGGCCCGGCGCATGCACACCCGGGGCCACCGGTCGAGGCCGTGCTCGGCTTCGCGCCGCCGGATCGCCCGCAGTCCGGGGGTGAGCGCGCCCGGTTCCAACCGGTGGAAGCCGCAGCGCAGGTAGTAGGGCGCGTTCCAGGGCACCTCGGTGAACGTGGTCAGCGTCAGCGCCGGGATCGCGTCGGCCGCGGCCCGGACCGCGAGATGGTCCAGCAGCGTCCGGCCGACGCCCCGCCTGGCGCTGCCGGGATGGACCGAGACCTGCTCGATGTGGAGGTCGCCGTCGACACGGTCGGCGATGAGGTAGGCCACCGGACGATCCGTTCCGTCGGCCGCCACCCATGCCCGGCCGGCCCGCAGGTAGCGGGCGAGTTCCTCGACCGGGAGCGGGTCGTCGTCGGCGATCTCCGGCATGCCGATGCCGTGGAAGGCCCGGCCGGCGGCCCGCTCGATGTCCTGCAGGAGGGGAAGCTCCGCGCCGCGGGCCGCTCGGATGCGCATCGGACGATTGTCCCCCGTACGGCCGGCGAGTGGCCACCGGATTCCCCTCCCACCTCGCTCCGGCCGCCTCCTCCGGACGGTCCGTCACCTGCCCGGGGCGGCAGCCCTAGCACATCCGGGCCCGGCTCCGCGTCTCCGGCGTCACCATCGGCGTGCCCGTGGGCTGTCGGGGGGAAGGTGCGGGGCTGTTCGGGGGAGCAGCCGTGACGGATCGTCGCCGACGCGGAAGGTCTGGTTCTCGTAAGCGTTCTTTCGAACTGGGAGAAGTTGCATGCGTAAGTTCATCGGCCGTTCCGCGGCTGCCGTAGTCTTCGCGGCCGCCGTGGTGCTCCCGCTCGCCGGCACCGCTCAGGCCGCGACGGCCGCTCCGGCTGTTGTCGCCCACGGCCACGACCGTGACGACTGCGGTCACGACAACTGGGGCGGCGACCGCGACAACTGGGGTGGCGGCAACTGGGGTGGCGGCAACTGGGGTGGCGGCCGCGACAACTGGGGCGGTCACCGTGGCCGCGACAACTGGGGTGGCGGCCGCGACAACTGGGGTGGTCACGACCGTGGCCGCGACAACTGGGGTGGTCACGACCGTGGCCGCGACAACTGGGGTGGTCACGACCGTGGCCACGACAACTGGGGTGGTCACGACCGTGGCCACGACAACTGGGGTGGTCACGACCGCTGGAACCGCAGCTTCGACCGTGGCTTCGGCTTCGGCGGCTTCGGGAACTTCAACCGGTTCGGTCTCCTGAACATCCTCTGAACCGTCCTGCAGTAGCTCCCTCTGGGGCCTGTCCTCGGCGTTCCGGCGCCGGGACAGGCCCCGAGTTCATCCGGCCCTCGCCGACCTGGACCGCGCCCCGGCGCCGGTCAGCGCAGCACGGTGAGTGCCCCCGGCAGCACCCGTGCCGTGACGGGGAGCCCGGCGTCGACCTCGCCGTCGGCGCCGTAGGGGATGTCACGGTCGGCCTCGATACGGATCTCCCGGCCGCGCACGATCTCCACCTCGGGCCGGTCGACGTGCGCGCCGGTCGCCAGATCGTTCATCAGGGCGAAGAAAAGCCTGCGCGGAGCCTCGTGGATCATGACGACGTCGAGCAGTCCGTCGTCCACCCGGGCGCCGGGGGCGATGAGCCGGCCGGAGCCGTAGTAGCCGGAGTTGGCGGCCACGACCGTGTAGCAGCGCCGTTCGTAGGTGACCGCGTCGACCGTGACGCGGTAGGCGGCCGGCCGCCATCCGGCGACGGCCCGCAGGGCCCCCGCGTAGTAGGAGGCGGCGCCGCCCAGCAGCCGGGAGTTGTTGGCGTGACGGTTGGCCACGGCGTCGACGCCCGCGTAGACGCTGCCCAGGACCGCGGTGCGCCGGTGGACGGCGGACTCGACCTCGATGGTGTCGACCCGGTGCGGGTCGTGGTGCAGCAGGACGTCGGCCAGGGCCCGGGGGCCGTCCGGCAGACCCAGGGCGTGGGCGAAGTCGTTGCCGCGGCCCGCGGGGACGAGTCCCAGGAGGGTGCCGGTGCCGCTGAGGGCGCCGCCGATCGCGCCGACGATGCCGTCACCGCCGACGGCCAGCACGACGTGCCCGCGCTCCCCGGCCTGCCGGGCCAGCTCGCGGGCGTGCTCCAGGCTGTGGCTGTACCGCGTCTCCAGCTCGGCGCCCGCCTCCCGGAGCAGCCGGGCCAGCGGCAGCAGGGCCGCCGATCCGCCGGCGCCCCCGGCGGTGGGATTGACGACGGCGGTGAACTGTCGCATGCGTCGGCCTCCTTCAGCGGGTGGGGATCAGGATGCCGGGGTTGAGCAGCCCGGCCGGGTCCAGGGTGTCCTTCACGGCGCGCAGGGCCGCGATGCCCAGCGGGCCGGCCTCGCGGAGGTACCCGTCGCGGTGGTCGGTGCCGACGCCGTGGTGGTGGCTGATGGTGCCGCCCGCGGCGATGATCGCCTCGCTCGCGGCGCGCTTGGCCGGTGCCCAGTGGGCGACCGGGTCCGCTCCCTGGGCCGAGACCACGGTGAAGTACAGCGAGGCGCCGTTCTCGTAGACATGGGAGACGTGACACATGACCAGGGGCGGTGTGCCGGCCGCGGTCAGGGTGTCGGTCAGCGCGGTGCGTACGGACTCGTACAGTGCGGGGATCCCGGACCAGAAGGCGGCGGTCTCCAGGGTTTCGGCGAAGGCGCCCGCGTCGAGCAGGGCGTCGCGCAGATAGGGGGCGGAGTAGCGGCCGTGCGCCCAGCGGTCGCCGGGCTCCGGGCCGAGGTACTCGCCGCCGCAGGCGCGCAGCACGGCGGCGGCGCCCTCACGGCGGTGGGCGGTGTCCTCCTCGGTGCCCTCGTAGCCGGTGATCGCGACGCAGCCGGCGGGCGGGGCGGTGCCGGGGTCCCCGGCGGCGGCGCCGATGGCGTCGGGCTGGGCGAGGCCGATCAGGGTCTCGGTCTCGTCGGACAGCCGCAGCACCGTCGGGCGCGGGCCGTCCTGGGCGAGCCTGCGCAGCGCGGCGGTGCCGTCGGCGAAGGAGGCGAACCGCCAGCCCTCGTACCGGCGGGCCCGCGGGACCGGCCGGATCCGTACGGTGACCGCCGTGATCACGCCGAACGCGCCCTCCGAGCCGAGGAGGAGCTGGCGCAGGTCCGGGCCGGCCGCCGAGCGTGGCGCGCGGCCGGTCTCCAGGGTGCCGCGCGGGGTGGCGAGGGTCAGGGCCAGCACCATCTCGTCGAAGCGTCCGTACCCGGCGGACGCCTGGCCGCTGGAGCGGGCGGCGGCGAATCCACCGATGGTGGCCCACTCGTAGGACTGCGGGAAGTGGCCCAGGGTGAAGCCCTCGGCGGCGAGCAGGGCCTCGGCCTGCGGGGCGCGCAGGCCGGGCTGCAGGGTCGCGGTGCGGGAGACGGGGTCCAGGGACAGCAGGCGGTTCATCCGGCGCAGGTCCAGCGTGACGAAGGGGCGGCCGCCCTGCGGGGCCAGGCCGCCCACGACGGAGGTGCCGCCGCCGAACGGGACGACCGCCAGGCCGTGCGCCTCGCAGACGCCCAGCACGGCGAGGACCTCGTCGTGGCCGGCGGGCAGCACCACGGCGGCGGGGAGGTCGCCGACCTCGCCGGAGCGGATGCGCAGCAGGTCGGGGGTGGACTTGCCGCGGGTGTGACGGATCCTGGTCCCGGCGTCGGTGCGTACGGAGTCCGGTGCGGCCAGGCAGGCGGCGAGGTCGTCGCGGGCCGCGGCGGTCAGCGCGGACTCGGGGACGGCGATGTCCTCCGGCCCGGCGGGGCCCGGGGCGCCCGGCGTGACGCCGAGCAGATCACGCAGCAGGCCGGTCACGGCTTCGGGCAGCGGGGCCGCCATGGCCGGGTCTCCCCAGCCGCTCCACAACATGTCCTTGTCCACGGGGGATGTCCTCACCGGTTGTTCGCTGGGTTTCCTGCGGCGTCGTACCGTGCGGCCGCCGCTGGTATTACACTGTGACAGATGACGCCCATTCGTCACAATGGCACGGACCGTGATCCTGTGCTCGACGCGACCCGCGACTGCGTACTGGCCGTCGGTGTCCGCCGTACGACCCTGACCGACGTGGCCCGCCGGGCCGGAGTGTCCCGCATGACGCTCTACCGGCGGTGGCCGGACGTCCGGACCCTCGTCGGTGACCTGATGACCCGCGAATGGGTCCAGGTCGCCACCACCGCCATGCCCGAACCCCGCCCCGGCACCCCGGCCCGCGGACGCGTCGTCGACGGGATCGTCGCCGGGGTCGGCGCCTTCCGGGCACACCCCCTGTTCCAGAAGATCGTCGACGTCGACCCCGAACTGCTGCTCCCCTACGTACTGGACCGGCGCGGTGCCAGCCAGGACGCCCTCCTCGAACTGATCACCCGCGCCCTGGAGGAGGGCCACGCCGACGGCTCCGTCCGCGTCGCCCCCCTCGTGCTCCAGGCCCGCTCGCTGCTGCTGGTCGTCCAGTCCTTCACCCTCTCGCTGCGCACCATGACCGACGAGCACGACCCGGAACTGACCTCCGTGGCCTTCCTCCAGGAACTGCGGACCCTCCTGGAGAGGACTCTGACGCCATGAGCCCCATGAGCCCCATGAGCCCCAAGGGCAGTACGTCTCCTTCCGGCGCTCCGCGGGCCGGGTCCTCGCTGTCGGCCGCCCGCCGCACCCGCGAACTGACCCGGGTCGCCGGCGGCGAGACCGTGGACGTCCTGGTCGTCGGACTCGGCGCCACCGGCGCCGGAGTCGCCCTGGACGCAGCGGCGCGCGGCCTGTCGGTCGCCGCCGTCGACGCCCACGACCTGGCCTTCGGCACCTCCCGGTGGAGCTCGAAACTCATCCACGGCGGCCTGCGCTACCTCGCCTCCGCCCAATTCGACGTCGCCCGCGAGAGCGCCGCCGAACGCGGTGTTCTCATGCAGCGCACCGCCCCTCACCTCGTCCAGGCCCAGCCCTTCGTCCTGCCCCTCACCCCGCTGGTCCCGCGCGGCCACGCGGCACTGGCCTGGGCCGGATTCCTCGCCGGTGACGCCCTGCGCCTGTCGGCCCGTACCGCCCGCGCCGTCCTGCCCGCCCCGCGGCGGCTGAGCGCCGTGGAGACCCGGCACCTGGCCCCCGGCCTGCGCCCGGCGGGCCTGCGCGGGGGACTGCTGTCCTGGGACGGCCGGCTCACCGACGACGCCCGCCTGGTGACCGCCCTCGCCCGGACCGCCGCCGCCCACGGCGCCCGCGTCCTCACCCGGGTCCGGGTGCTGGCCCTCACCGCGACCGGCGCCCGCGTCCGCGACGAACTCACCGGCGAGGAGAGCGAGATCCGGGCCCGCGCGGTGATCAACGCGGCGGGTGTGTGGGCCGGCGGCCTGGTCGACGGCGTACGCCTGGGCCCCTCGCGCGGCACCCATCTCGTGCTGCGCGCCGACCCGCTCGGACCGCTCGGCGCCCTGACCGCCGGCCTCCACCTGGCGGTGCCGGGCGAGACCAACCGGTTCGTCATCGTCCTCCCGCAGGGCGACGGCCGGGTCTACGTCGGACTCACCGACGAACCGGTCAATGGCGACATCCCCGACGTACCCCAGGCGCCCGAGAGCGACATCGGCTTCCTCCTGGACATCCTGGCCTCCGCCCTCGACCTGCCCGTCGGCCGTGAGGACGTCATCGGCACCTTCGCCGGACTGCGGCCCCTGCTCGACACCTCCACCGGGGCGGCCGGGCGCACCGCCGACATCTCCCGCAGGCACGCGGTACTGACCTCGGCCGAAGGTGTCGTCACCGTCGTCGGAGGCAAGCTCACCACGTACCGGCGGATGGCCCAGGACGCGGTGGACGCCGCGGTCGCGGCCCGCGCGCTGCCCGCCGTGCCGTGCCGTACCGCCTCCCTCCCGCTGATCGGCGCGGCCCCGCCCCGGGTCCTGGCGGCCCTCGCCGCGCCGCACCGGCTCGTCCGCCGCTACGGCACCGAGGCCCCCGCCGTCCACGCCCTCGGCGACCGGGACCCGGCGCTGCGGGCCCCGGTGGTCCCCGGACACCCCGTCACCGGCGCCGAGTTGCTCTGGGCGGTACGCCACGAGGGAGCCCTCGACACCGGTGACCTGCTCGACCGGCGCACCCGCGTCGGCCTGGTCCCCGCCGACCGCGTGGCCGCGCTGGCGGCCGCAGCCGACGCCCTGTCCCGGGGGTCGGGGGAGGACTGACGCGGCCGTCGCGGGGCGCGGTCAGGAATCCCCGGCGCCGCCCGGGGCGACGGCGTTGATGACGGCGAAGACCGCGCCCTGCGGGTCCTGGACGACGGCGATCCGGCCCGCCGACATGTCGAACGGCGGGGCGAGCAGGTTGCCGCCGGCCCGGACGACCGCGTCGACGGTGGAATCGGTGTCGTCGACGCTGAAGTAGACCAGCCAGTGCGAGGGCGTGCCGGGCGGCAGCTGCTCCAGGCCCTGGGCGCCGCCGACGACCCGGCCGCCGACCTTGAGGGCGAGGTAGCCCGGGGTGTCCGGCATGGCCTCGGTGGTGATGCCGAGGATCGCGGAGTAGAACGCCGAGGCCGCCGTGAGATCACCGGAGTTGAGCTCGTTCCAGATCAGCGCACCGGGCTCGTTGACGAGCTGCGCGCCGATGAAGTCCCGGGCCTGCCAGAGCCCGAACACCGCCCCCGACGGGTCGGCCGCCAGCGTCATCCGGCCCAGGGTGAGCACATCCATGGCGGGCATCATCACCGTGCCGCCGTGCGCCGGGATCGCCGCCACGGTGGCATCGGCGTGGTCGGCGGCGAGATAGGTCGTCCACACGGTCGGCGGGGTCGGCCCCTCGTCCGGGGACATCGCCGTCATGATGCCCGCGACCGGCTTCCCCCTGAGGGTGCAGACCGCGTAGCCGCCGGTCTCGGGCGGGCCGGGCTCGCCCTGCCATCCGAACAGGTCCCGGTAGAAGTCGAGCGCGGCCCGCTGGTCGGGGACCGACAGATCGATCCAGCACGGCGTTCCCGGTGCGTACGGTGACGTGACCTCAGGCATGACGAGCGGCTCCAGTGTCGGGGGTTCCGGCAGGGGGACGGTCCGCGTGACCCGGCCGTCACGGCGGTGGACGCCCGGCATTGTCCGCCCGTCCCGCGCGCGGCGAGGCCCCGAACCGCCGTCCGCCGCCGACCCGTACGGCCAAGTCACCCGGGCGGTCGTACCGCTCCCGGAGCGGACCCGGCCAGTTGGCTGAACCGGCACGGCGTGCCGTGCGTCCGGCCTGCCGCCGGGCGGCTCCGGCGCTTGGATGGCCACGGCGCCGGCCGGCGGCGCCGTGCCCGATCCGGAGGCTGTCGTGCGGTTGCGCCGTGTTGCCGTGTCCGTCCTGTCAGGTCTGCTGCTGGCGGTGGCCCCCGCCGGGACGGCCGGCGCACGGGCGCCCGAGGCCGCCGGCGCCCGTACCCGCACCACCCACCTGGAACTGCGCGGCGCGGACCGGGCACGCTACGGCTACGCGACCCTCACCACCCGCCGCGCGGGCGACGGCCGGGACGTGGACGCGCTGGTGACGAAGGCGGTGGGCGACCCCGGCTGTGTCTTCCTCCGGACGGACGACGGACAGGGCCGCACCCCCGCGTGGCGGCTGCCCGAGGGGCGGGCCATCGGCGCGCAGTGCGGTTCCGCCGGATCACGCACCCATATGCTCACCCGCACCTCCTGCCGGCGCCTCGTGCCGGGCTGGTCCGACGAGGACGGCTACCCGGTGGTCCGGCGAAGCGTCACCCTGTGACGGCCCGGTCACCCGGGGTCGGCGAGCAGGTCGAGCAGGCCGGGGGCGAGACACCGCCGGCCGACGGCGCTGCAGCCGTCCGCCGGCCCGCGTGCCCGAGGACCGGCGGACGACATCCAGCTCGCCGCGATGCCGTGCCCCCGCGTCGTACAGTGGCGGAGTGGTGGATTTGCCGGATATGCCTGGTCTCGCCGCAGTGCGGCGGCGCCTGGGCACGGAGCTGTTCGCCCGGGTGGCCGGGCCCGACGGCCCCGCTGCCCGGGCCCGGATCCATGACACCCCGGGACCCCGCTGGTTCGGTCCCGACCGGCCGATCCGGGTGGTGCACGGCGACGCCTCGATGTTCGTCGGCGGCCTGAGAGCGCTGCTGCTCCAGTCCCTGCACCCGCTGGCCATGGCGGCCGTCGCGGCCCATTCGGGGTACCGGGGTGATCCCTGGGGGCGCCTTCAGCGCACCAGCGCCTTTCTCGCCGTGACGACCTTCGGTACCGCCGATGACGCCCGGGCGGCGGTCGAGCGGGTGCGCGCGGTGCACGAGCGGGTGCGCGGCACCACCCCTGAGGGCCGGCCGTACCACGCCGCCGACCCGCACCTGCTGGGCTGGGTGCACGCCGCCGAGGTCGACAGTTTTCTGCGCGCGCACCAGCGCTTCGGTGCCCGGCCGCTGGACGCCGCCGGGTACGACGGCTATGTCGCGGACACCGCCCGGGTGGCCGAAGCCCTCGGTGTCCTCGACCCGCCCCGGGACCGGGCCGGGTTGGCCCGGACGCTCGCCGCCTACCGCCCGGAACTGCGGGCCACCCCGCAGGCACGGGCCGCCGCACGGTTCATGCTGCTCGACCCGCCGCTGCCCTGGGCGGCCCGCCCGCTGTACGCGGTGCTCGCCGCCAACGCGGTGTCCCTGCTGCCGTGGTGGGCCCGAAAGCCGCTGTGGCTGCCCTGGCTGCCCGTCGTCGAGCAGACCGGCGTCCGGCTGGCGGGTCATGGCCTGACCAGGGCGATCCGCTGGGCGATGGCCGGCTCGTAGCGCGGCACGGTGCACAGCGCCGGCAGGCGGTGAGGTCAGTAGGCGGTGCCGGTGTCCTCCGGCCGGTCGGGGTCGGTTCCGGCGTCGCGTCCCTGCCGGGTGCCGCGGCGGAGGTTGCTGAGCCGCAGGCGGATGTCGTCGGGCGTGCGGGAGATGTTCTGGCCCGTCCGGGCCGCGTCGCGGGCGGCTCCCGGCACCAGGTTGGACCTGGGTACGCGTCGGGGCAGGCCGGAGGGGGTGACGCCGCCCGCCCTCGGTTCACGTGCCTGGCCGGCTCGCAGCCAGATCTCGTCGTTCTCCGACTGCCAGGCGGTGCCGTCGGGCAGCGGGGCGGCCTCGGCGGAGTGCTGGAGCCAGGGACTGGCGGTGTACCCGGGGTCCGGGTCCGGGCCCGGCCCCGGACCCGGGTCCAGGGCCGGGGTCTGTACCGGGTCCGGGGCGGCCGGGGGAGTCCACTCGACCGGCTGGTGGACGGGCGGTGCGTAGGCGTCCGGGGCCGCCCCGGTGAACTCGCCCTGGAAGTACGGGTTCTGCTGGTACTCGCGCGGTGGGAGGCCGCCCGTGTAGCCGTTCGGTTCGAAGGGCGACGGCTCGTCGTACGCCGGCTGCTGTGGCTCGGTGTACCGGTGGCCGTCATGGGCATTGTCGTCGTAGGCCTGGGCCTGGAAGGCGTCCGGGCCGGCTTCGAGTTGTGCGCGGCGTTCCTCGCGCGTGAGGGAGCGGCCGACGGGGTCGAGGGAGCGGGCGTCGTCGGGGATCTGGAGGGCGTCGTAGCGGGAGTCGTCGAAGCCGAGTTCGGCGGCGGTGGGCGCGTAGGCGGCGAACTGGTCGGTCTCGTGCTGGGGGACGATGCGGGAGACGGTGAAGTCGTCCTCGGGGGAGACCTCCTCGCCGCCGCCTCCGTGGGTGATGGGTTCGGGGAGCATGACCAGGGAGGTGGTTCCGGCCTGCTCGCCGGAGGGGCGGAGCTGGACGCGGATGCCGTGGCGGTCGGCGAGGCGGCCGACCACGAACAGGCCCATGCGCTTGGAGATGGAGGCGTCGACGGTGGGCGGGTCGGCGAGTTTGTGGTTGATGTCGGCGAAGTCCTCGGCGGTCAGGCCGATGCCCTTGTCGTGGATCTCGACCATGACGCGGCCGTCGGGGAGCCGGGTGGCGGTGACGCGGACCTTGGTCTGGGGGGAGGAGAAGGTGGTGGCGTTCTCCAGGAGCTCGGCCAGGAGGTGGACGAGGTCGGTGACGGCGGTGCCGTGGATCTCGGTCTCGGGGATGCCGACGAGTTCGATGCGTTCGTAGGCCTCGACCTCGGAGGCGGCGGCGCGCAGGACGTCGACGAGGGGGACGGGCTGGTTCCAGCGGCGGCCGGGTTCCTCGCCGGCCAGGACCAGGAGGTTCTCGCCGTTGCGGCGCATGCGGGTGGCGAGGTGGTCCATCTTGAAGAGGTGTTCGAGCTGGTCGGGGTCGGCCTCGTTGTTCTCCAGCTCGGTGATGAGGGTGAGCTGGCGCTGGATGAGGCCCTGGTTGCGGCGGGAGAGGTTGGTGAAGATCGCGTTGACGTTGCCGCGGAGCAGGGCCTGTTCGGCGGCGAGGCGGACGGCTTCGCGGTGGACCTGGTCGAAGGCGCGGGCGACCTCGCCGATCTCGTCCGTGGAGTTGATCGGGATGGCCTGGATGCGGGTGTCGACCCGGCCGGGCTCGGTGCGCGAGAGCTGGTCGACCAGGGCGGGCAGACGCTGCTCGGCGACCTCGAAGGCGCCGTTGCGCAGGCGGCGCATGCTGTTGCTCATCGAGCGGGCCATCATCGCGGCCACGATGAACGCGATGATCAGCGCCACCAGCACCACCGCCGAGTTGACGATCGCGTCCATCCGGGCACTGTCGGCGAGGCTGCGCGCGCTGCTGAGGGAGCCGTCGGTGAGATAGACCTGGACGCTGCGGTAGGCGTCGAAGCCGAGTGTGGCGGTGGCGAAGAACGAGGTCGGGGTGATGCCGTCGGCGGCCAGCGCCGCCGCGGACTTGCCGGAGGCGATCTCCTTGATCATCCCGGTCATGTCCGGCGGTGCGACGAAGTCCTGCCCTGCGGCGGCCGCCTGCACGGCGGCGGCGGTCACCTGCTTCTTGCCCTTGGCGGCGGCCGTGGCGAGGGCGTTGTTCAGCCGGGCCATGTCCTGGCTGGTGGCGCCGCCCTTGAACTCCTCCAGGGCCACCCGCGTCAGGTAGGCGTAGGAGGCGAACGTGGTGAGCTGGCCGCGCAGTTCACCGGGGGAGAGCTTGGCGCGGTCCTCGACCAGGATGTGCGTGCCGATGGAACGGACCAGTGACTCGGCCGCCTGCGTCAGCGACATCGCGTACAGGGTGCGGCCGAAGCTGGCCTGGTTGCTGCTGCCGAACCCCAGCTCGTTGGAGATCTCCATCAGCGGGTGCTGCACCAGGTGGTAGCTCTCCTCGGTGCGCACGCCGGGCAGCTCGGCGGTGAAGGAGGCGGCGCGCAGCGCGGGAAGCTTCTTCTCGCCCTGCCGGACCACCGCGACGCGCTTGAGCAGGCTGGGGGTGCGGGGCATCCGGGCCACCGCCGCGTCGAAGACCTTCTTGTCCTGGTCCGTGGTCGCGCGGGCGCGCACCACGGTGGAGTTGTCCGTGTCGCCGTCGAGCAGCGGGACGACCGACACGTCCCGCTCGTTGATCGCGTCGCTGGCGTACTTGTTCGCGGCCTGTACGAGCTGCGAGACCCGAACCGCGTCGTCGGCGTTCTGCCAGGTCCGTAAGGAGCTCTGCACCCGGAATCCGCCGAACACCAGGGCGACGAGCACCGGGATGAGGAGGATGGCGTTCAGGCGCGTGCCCACCCGCCAGTTGCGCAGGGCGAGGCGACTGCCCGGCCCCGCCGGGGCCTCGGCGGCCCCGGGGACTTCCGGGCGTTCCTCGTGACGCGTGGGCGGCGTGAAGTTGCCGCGGGGACGGTCCGGGAGAGCTGCCCTGGCTCGCCTTGTGTTCGTCACGCGACCAACAACCTCCCGGCGGAGCCGGCGGCGCCGGTCCCATTGGCGGGTTCGAGGATTCCGACCACGCCTGAGGGAAACCTGTGGCGAACGCTGTGACGGCGCTTCGGTGCGCGAGGAGCTGCCGCCGCACGGGCTCACGCGTTCAGGAGTGAGCCCCGTTCAGAGTTCCTGACGGTGTGTGATCGGTCGAGCCATGGGACCGTAGCATCTCTTGGCGAGCCGGATCGGTTGTCGGCCGAATTGATGTGGGAAACGACAGCCTTTGTCAGCGGGAGGGGCGGTGCCGCGAGCCGAAACCCGTCTCCCAGGACCACATGTGGGTGCAGCCGGGGCACTGCAGGTGCACCAGGCTGCCCGTGTTCGACAGCATGTAGCGCCAGTGGTCGGGGCAGTTGCGCCCCGCGGTGCACGCGGCGCAAGTCCGGTGGTCCTCGCAGCTCGGGCACGGTACCCAGGCCCGGCGGCCCGGGTCGGCGGTGGGGTCAATGGGAAGCAGCACCCTGATCCCCTCCGGTCGGCGGAAGCGGCGGCAGCACCCCGGCGGCCACGAGCATCCGGTGGATCTCCTGCTGCTCCTCGTCCAGGCCGGAGTAGAGCAGCCGGTTGGCCTCGTCCTCGTCGCGCAGCACGGCGACCGGGTCCCAGTCGTCGCCGAGGGCGGCGAGGACCTCGGCCCTGCGGCGGGTCTCGTGGTCGGTGAGGTCGACGTCGAACGCGTGGAGGCGGTCCGGGGAAGTGTCGTGGGGCATGTCTCCCGCTCCCGGGGCATCGGGGGTGATTCAAACGTGTGTATCAAAATGTGGCCTTTGGGGGGAAGGCCGCCGGCCCAGGTGTGACGCACTCCATGCCGGCCCGCGCCCCGGCCGCCGGCACGGCGCCTCCGTGCTGACCCCATGCTGACCTGCGGGAACGCCGCCTCCTCAGCCCTGTTCCGGGATCCGGGACGTGACGATCGACTGCGAGGGGTCACGCAGGGTGCGGGCCAGCCGGACCACGGGGACCCCGGGCAGGGCCTCGGCCTCGAAGGCCACCCGCAGACCGAGGTCGTACGAGGCCATGCCGCGCCGTACGTCCTCCAGGAAGTCCTGGGCGATCACCGCGCTGCCCGCCTGGACGCCCCTGCGCGCCGCCTCCACCGACGCGGGACGGCCGAGGTAGGTGTGGACGGTGTCCGGCGGCCCGTCGTCGAACGGCGTGTCGTACTCCACCAGCCCGGTGACGTCCTCCACCACGAAGTTCCCGTCCGGGCTGTCCAGCTTGGCGACGGTGTCACTGGTGACCCGCAGCAGCAGCCCCTCCGTGACCGATCCGGGCGCGCCCTCCAGGCCCAGGAACAGCACCTGGACCGGGTCGATGCCCCGGGTGGTGACATCCCGGTACGCGATCCGCCGGGAGGCGTCGGCGTTGTCCGTGGCCACGCTCCAGGTCCGCCGGAAACCCCGCATCCTGGCCCGTACGTAATCGGTGCCCTGCCGCGGAATGCGGCCGTAGAGGTCACGCAGCGCCTGCGGGTCGACCAGCCGTCCGTACACGAACAGTGCCTGGCGGGCCGGCTCGTCGAAACGCTCCCAGCCGCTCCAGTCCTCGCTCTGCTGCCGCAGGTCCACATTGACCCGGGCGAACCGCCCGATCTGCACATGCTCCCGGGACAACCGGTACCAGTGCTCGTCGTAGACCTCCACGCCCAGCCCGCCGACCTTGCCGGAGACCCGCACCAGCAGGTCGTGGACGCTGCTGTCGCCGATGTCGACACCCTGCACGGTGCGGATCGAGCCGTCGTCGTCCAGGTCGGCGTCGACCGGGATCCACAGCGTGAAGGTGGTGCCCTCGCGGGACACCGGCCACAGCCGTGACATGGTCCGCGCCCCGTGCGGGCCGAGCACCTCCAGCGGATGGGTGCGGATCCACCGGCTGCCGTCCACCCGGGACGGCTCCAGGTAGCGCAGATACGCCTCGCAGTGCAGGTCGGAGATGGACAGATGACGCAGCTGCTTGTAGAAGCGCACGGCGATCGTCGCGTGGTGCGTGCCCTCCTTCGCCCGGCGGTACTCGTCCTCGTCGACCTCCCAGGGCAGGCAGATGCTGGGCGTCTCACGCCACACGAACCCGCGGATCGAGTACATCCGGACGAACACCACCGCGATCACCAGCGCCGGAAGCACCAGCGACACCGCGGCGGTGCCGGTGGCCAGCCAGGGGGCGAGCCCGCTGGCGTCCGGGTCCGGGTAGTCCTCGCTGCCGAGCAGCGCCCGGAACATCGAGGCCAGCAGCGGGAAGTAGCCGCCGAATCCGTCGGCCCAGCCGGTCCGCCGCGGCACCGACAGCAGATGCACCGCGGCGAGCAGGCCGGACATCCCGGCGATCGTCCCGAACAACAGCGCCAGCAGCCGCCACGCGGGCTGGTTGGTCACCCACCAGCGCCACGACTGCTGGTGGATCGGATGTCTCCGGCTGCGCCGGAACGGCCGTCGCATCGCGCCCCCGTACGTCCGTGTGGCCCGCTTCGCCCCGATCGTCCGCAGACCGCTGGAAGGCCGAGTGTGCGGGTCACACCCCTTGCGGGGCAAGGGACTTGGCGTAGCAGAGTGCCAACGGGTCGTCGAGATAGGGGGCGTACGGCGCCACCCTGAGGTACCCCGCCCGCTCGTACAGCCGGATCGCGTCCAGGTGCCGGACGCCCGTCTCCAGGTAGAGCCACCGCGCGCCGAGCCGCACCGACAGCGCTTCCGCGCCCTGCAGCAGCGCGCGTCCGATGCCCGTGTTCCGGGCCGCGGGCGTGACGTACATGCGCTTCAACTCGTACGCCTCCGGCTTCACTTCCGGCGTGACCAGCGGCTGGACCGCGCAGCAGCCCACCGCCACGCGGACCGGGGCCGGCCCGCCCCGGCGGGCCAGGAGGAAGTGGATGACCGGGTCGAGTGTGCCGCGCAGCGAGCCGTTCAACTCGGGGTAGCGCTCGCGGTGTTCGCGGTGCGCCTCGTCCAGCATGGCGGCCAGCGCAGGATCGTCGTGCTCGCAACGGAAAACCCCGGGAAGCCCTGTCACCCGCGACGAGGGTAGCCGCACGGCGGCGGACCGTCACGGCGGACCGCGAAAGTGCGCGCGGCTACCACACGGTGCCGCGAGCGGTGGGCAGCAGCACCTCGTAGCCGTGGCGGCCCGGGCCGGCCCGGAGGCGGGAACCGTCGGGCAGTTCGACGGCGGCGGTGGTGCCCGGCGGGACGGTGACGGTGAGGGCGAAGACACCGGCGGTGTGCCGCCAGGAGGACCCGATGATGCCGTAGGGGCTGTGGTGTTCGGCGCTCGCGTGGGGCGCCCCCTTCCGGCCACGCAGCGGATGCGCCGGTCGCCCCCGCGCCGGAGTTGCGGCAGGGTGCCGCTGTGTCACAGCCCTGCCGTGCCAGGGGGTTTGAGCTGCGCCGATATCGGTGGACGGGGGCTGTCCGGCCGGCGTATGTTCCTGCGGTGCCCGCCCGTCGGCGGGCGTTCGTGTACCCGTGGGGGGTTCCTGATCGTGTCGTACAGCCCTGCCGTTCCGCTGCCCGCGGGCCCCGTGCTCCGTTCGCCGCACGGTCTCGCGACGGCTGTCACCGTACTGCTCTCGGCGGTCATCGCGACGGACCTCTTCTCGGTCCTCGCGGGCCTGTACCAGTACGTGCTGGCGGGCCGGGACGCGGTGACCCAGGGGGAGCTGGACCGGGGTGACGCAGTCTACGCGGCGGCGGGGCTCCTCCAGATCCTGGGGCTGCTGGCCACGGCCGTGGTGTTCATCATCTGGTTCTACCGGACGCGGGTGAACGCGGAGGTCTTCTCGCAGGCCGCGTGCGGCCTGGGCCGGGGCTGGGCCATCGGCGCGTGGTTCGTGCCGATCGGCAACCTCTGGCTGCCGCGCCGCATAGCGGGCGAGATCTGGGCCGCCAGCACCCAGTCCCCGGCCGACGGTTCCTGGCGTGCGGTCTCGTACGCGCTGCCGAACGCCTGGTGGGCGGCGTGGGTCGGATCGGCCGTGCTCGACCGGGTCGCCGCCGGCCTGGACAGGTCCGCAGAGGGGGCCGACGCCGTTCAGCAGGCCGCGACGGTGATGATCGGCGCCGACCTGCTGAACGTCGGCGCGGCCGTACTCGCCATCCTCTTCGTGCGGAAACTGTCGGACATGCAGCACCTCAAGGCCACCCAGGGCCCCGTCGCCGCCGCGGGCCCGACCCGCTAGGTTCGTGCCAACCGCAGCGGGGAGGGCAACCGGGTGATCGAGACGGATCTGAAACTGGGCGACGGCCGCGGGCTGCACATCTACGACACCGGCGCGGGCGGCCCCCGGGCCGCCCGGCTCGCCGTCCTCTGGCACCACGGCACGCCCAACACCGGCGCGCCTCCCGAGCCGCTCCTCCCCGCCGCCGAGCGGCTCGGCATCCGGTGGGTGTCGTACGACCGGCCGGGATACGGCGGGTCCACCCCGCACCGGGGCCGGGACGTGGCGTCGGCCGCCGCCGACGTCACCGCCGTCGCCGACGCCCTCGGCCTCGACCGGTTCGCGGTCATGGGCCATTCCGGGGGCGCACCCCATGCCCTGGCCTGCGGTGCGCTGCTGCCCCGACGCGTCCTCGGCGTGGTGGGTGTGGCAGGGCCCGCGCCGTTCGGCGCCGAGGGGCTCGACTGGTTCGCCGGCATGACGCCCTCCGGTGCGGCGTCGCTGCGGGCCGCGGCCGCGGGGCGCGTGGCGAAGGAGGCCCACGAGGCGAGCGCCGAGTACGACCCGGAGATGTTCACCCCGGCCGATCATGCCGCCCTGTCCGGTGCCTGGTCCTGGTTCGACGACGTCGTCGGCCCCGCCCTCGCGGCCGGCCCCGGTGCGCTGATCGACGACGACCTGGCCTATGTCGCCCCCTGGGGATTCGACCCCGGGCGGGTCGGCGCGCCGGTCCTCCTCCTGCACGGCGGCCAGGACCGGGTGGTCCCCAGCTCGCACAGCCGGTGGCTGGCGAGCCGCTGCCCCTCGGCGGAACTGCGCCTCAGCCCGGACGACGGACACATCTCGGTCCTCCACTCCGGCGCCGAGGCCGCGATGGAATGGCTCCGCGACCACGCCGGTCCCTGACGAGCCCCCGGGCGCCGGTCTCGAAGAAGGTCTGAAGGAACCACCTGGAATACCCGGCGCGCGGTGTCAACCGGAACACCGCGGCGCCGGGCAGTACGTACCGCTTGGTAAGCGGTACGTACTGCCCGGTCTGCGGACCTGAGCCGGTCTCAGTCCGGGAGCGCCACGTCGTCGGGAGCGGGTTCGTCCGCGAGGTGACGCAGGAGCCGCTCGTGGACGGCGGTGAGGGTGTCGAGTTCGGCGGGGCTGAGGAGGTCGATGAAATGCCGGCGGACGTTGTCCACGTGCGGGGGCGCGGCGTTCCCGATGGCCCGGCGTCCGGCGGGCAGCAGCCGGACCACGGTGCTCCGGGCGTCGGCGGGGTTGGGGTCGCGGGTGATCAGCCCCCGCTGCTCCATGCGCCGGGTCTGGTGGGAGAGCCGGCTCTTCTCCCAGAACAGCAGCCCGCACAGCTCCTGCGCGGGCATCTCGCCGGCGGGGTGTTCCGACAGCACGGCGAGGATCTCGTAGTCGGCCTCGGTGAGGCCGGAGTCCTGGAGGAGGTGCCGTTGCAGACGGAGGCCGAGCTGATGGTGCGCGTGCATGAAGGTCCGCCACGCGCGGTCCTCGCGCGGGTCGAGCCATTTCGGTTCCGGGGGCATGGGCCCACCGTACCCGTGGTTGACAGCTCAACCACGGCGCCGCCGTGCGGCGCTGGAGCCAGGGGCCGTGATGATGAACAGCGGTCGCGTCGGGCGCGTATATCCGCAGACCTGACCCGTGCACCCGCCATGAGAGGCTGCCCGATGGCTGATCCGTCCCCTGTGGCCCCCGCCCGCGGTGGTTTCTCGCGAACCCGGCTGAACCGTGTGTTCGTGGCCCCGGTCGTCACCGCCGCCTCGGCGCTGCTGATCGCCGGCTGCGGCGGAGGCGCCGACCCGGACGCGGCGGCGGCCGCCGAACGCACAACGGCCCCCGCCGGCCCGAGCGGCAAGGCCGCCCGCCCCCTCACGGTGAAGCAGCTGGCGGCTGCCCTCGGCTGTACGCCCAAGATCACCTCGAAGGCCGCCGACTACCGTCAGGCGACGTGCACGACCTCCGAGGCCGAGCATGTGCTCCTGGACTTCGACACGGCCGCCGGCCAACGCGCCTGGCTGGACTACGCGGAGATGTACGGAGGGATCTATCTCGTCGGAAACCGCTGGGCCCTCTCGGCGAAGTCCAAAAAGTACATGGAGGGTCTCGCGGCCGAACTCGGCGGCACCGTCGAGGAGCGCGGCGCCTACGGCTCCTCACCGGAGCCGAGCGGCTCGTAGCGGGTCGCCGCGAAGCGATCAGCCGTCCTCGCCGCCGGCCATCCTCTCCTCGTAGGCCCGCAAGGTGCTGACGAACATCCGCCGTTGGCCGGGGGTCAGCGGCCCCAGGGCGTGACGCCAGGCGGCGGCGCCGGGTGCCAGCCAGTCGGCGATGGACGGCTGCTTGCTGTCGGTGATGCTGACGATGCGACGGCGCCGGTCCGACGCGTCCTCGTGGCGCTCCAGGATGCCCTTCCGGCTCAGCTCGCCGACCATGAGGCTCACGGTCGTCGGGGCGACCTCCAGGCGGGCGGCCAGGTCGTTCACGGTCATCGGTCCGTCGAACAGCAGGCAGGACAGCAGCGACAGATGCCGTGGTGCCAGGTCGAGTGACCGGAGCTCGCCGGGCACCGGGATGCGCTTCGCGCGCCCGACCATGCGCGGCATGAGCAGCAGCAACGCCCTGATGGCGTCGTCGACGCCCGTCGGGTCGGATTCCTCCCGGCTGTCTTCCGTGGACATCGGCCCGCCCTCCAGATACCTTTATTAGCAAAGGTGCTTTGTTCTCAAAGTGAATCCGCTGTGATGTAACCCCGGCTGAACGGAGATCCGCCATGCCGCACTTCAACGTACAGATCCGCGAGGACGAACTCGACGCGGACGCCGAGGCGGCGCTCATCGGCGCGCTGACGGACGCCGTGGTCGCCGTGTACGGCGAGCGGGCGAGAGCGAGAGCGGTCGTGGAGCTGTTCGGAATACCGCAGGGCCGCCTGGGCGTGGGCGGCGTGCCCACCGGTGAGAACGCACCCGTCGTCACGCTGTACATGCGTGAACCGGCGCTGCGCCTGCCGGAGATCGACAACGCCCCGGCCCGGCTGATCGCGGCCACCACCGACGCGCTGGCCGTCGTCTTCGGCGAGTCGGTCCGCGAGCGGGTGACCGTCCTCGTCGTCGGTGTCCCGGCGGGACGTTCCGGGGTGGGCGGCGTAGTCGTCTGAACCCCCGGAAGTCCCGCGGCGGCCGGCACGGCCGGCACGGCCGGCACCGGTCGCGCGTGCGGCAGGATCGCCGAGGGGACTGCGCACGTAAAGGACGAGGCGTCCGTCCCTGGCCCGGGTGACCAGCATGCGCGGTGCAGGACTGCCCAGGTGCCGGCTCACCGCGCCTGGGCCCGCGCCCAGCCGATGCGTCAGTTGCCGCCACAATCGCCGCCGTCCCGGTCACCACCGCCGGGCCGGGCAACGCGGCTCCTGTGATCACCGCTCCGTGTCACCGGGCCGCAAACGCGGGTGATCTCACGGCTCTACCAGGTGCCGCCGGTGAAGGTGAGCTTCACGACGCACAGTTGCAGGAGCCCGGCGGCCGGCGACGTTCACAGCGGTAGCCGTCTCACCTCCGGCGGGCGACCGAGCCGGAGCTTCCTGGAGACGTGAGGCATGGCGGTTGTTCCGCGGCCGGGCCATGCGATGTCGTCAACGGCGAGAAACGGCTCGCCGGCCACGGTCGCGGGGGTTGCCCCGGTGAACGCCATGACGTCTCGATGCAGGTGGGACTGGTCGGCGTAGCCGGTGTCGGCCGCGACTTGGGCCGCGCCTTCACCCGCGACCAGGCGGTGGGCGGCATGGTCGAAGCGGACCAGCTTCACGGCGCGCTTGGGCGGCAGACCGAGCTGCGACCGGAACCGGGACCACAGCCGCTTACGGCTCCACCCGACCTCGGCCGCGAGTCCGTCGACCCGGATCAGGCCACGGCTGACGGCGATCCGGTGCCAGGCCCAGGCCACCTCCGGGTCCACCGGCGGCCCCGCCTGATGCCGGCGGGCGAGCAGCGCGTCCGTCAACGCGAAGCGATCCTGCCACGACGAGACATCGCCGAGTTGTTCGCGGATCCGTGACGCCTCCCGGCCCCACAGGTCGCCCAGCGACACGACGGCCCCGTCGACGTCGGCGGGGGAGGCGCCCAGAACCGCGCATGCGATCACCGGGGACAGGCGTACCTGCACGCACTCGACGTTCTCTCCCCGGGCCCGGACCGCGCCCGCGGACCCGAGCCCGGGCCCGGCGACGATGCTTCCCCGCTGCTGCCGCCCGGCGGCACAGTCAATGACGGGCGAACCGGCACCGAACTCCAGGAGCAGCGTCACGGCCGGGTGCGGGACTATCCGGAGCGCTTCCAGGTCACGGACACGGAACCCGGCCATGGTGACACCGGCCACCCGGCTGGGCCGTTGCGGGCACTCGACGCCCCACACAGCCGCACCGTGCACGAAGCTCCGCATCATTCCATGCTACGTGAGCCGGCTGAGGGGAACATTCGTCCAATCCACCGGCACGCCCGGCGGAGACAGTGGGCCCATGACTGTTTCTGACGGTGGTTCGTATGTGAACGGCGGCGCCGAGCCCACCGAGAGCTCAACCCTGTCGCTGGACGACGGCGACATCCACGTGTGCCAGGACGGCCCCCGCGACGCCCCCGCACTCCTGCTCATCCACGGGTCCGCGTCCTCGACCCGCTCGTGGGACCCGATGGTTCCGCTGCTGACCGGATCTCACCGCGTCATCCGGATCGACCTGCTCGGGCACGGCCGGTCGGCCAAACCGGCCGACCGCAGCTACGCGCTCCCGGACCAGGCACGTCGGGCCGGCATGGCGCTGGACCGGCTCGGCGTCGGGCACGCCGTGGTCGTCGGTCATTCCAGCGGTGGCGTGGTCGCCACCGCCCTCGCCGAACAGCGGCCCGACCTGGTGACCGCGCTCGCGCTCGTCAACACAGGACCCAGCCTGGACGCCTTGATCGCACCGGATTCCGCCGCGACCGGCCCCTCGCGGTGGCCGCCGACCGACGAGCAGCTCCGGCGGTTCGCGAGCACGGGTTTCAGCCGCGCGGGCTACCGGATCCCGGAAGAGCTCCTGGACGATGTGCGCGGTATGACCCACCACACGTTCACCACGACGATGCGGGCCACCCGCTCCTACCTGGAGCAGCGGGCGCTGCCGGATCGGCTGACCGTCCTGGGCAAGCCGCTACTGGTGATCTTCGGCGAGGACGACCGCAGATGGCGATCCTCATCCGCCTGTGATTACCGCGCCGTTCCGGGCGCGAAGGTCGAGTTGCTGCCCGGTCTCGGGCACTCGCCCCTGCTTGAGGATCCGCCGCGGACCGCTGTCCCCCTGCTGGCCTTCACCGCGATCCACGCCGTACGGGTGGACTGAATGAAAGGGGGGGGTGCCATGCGGATTCTCGTCTCCGGCGCCAGCGTCGCCGGTCCGGTGCTGGCCTACTGGCTCACCAGGCACGGCTTTTCCGTCACCGTCGTCGAACGCGCACCGGCTCTGCGCAAGACCGGCGGCCACGCGGTCGACCTGTTTCGGCCCGCGACGAACATCTCGGAGAAGATGGGCGTGCTCCCGCGTATCGAGGAGCGGGCCACCGGCACGAACCGGATGACCGTCTACCGGGAGGGCTCACGGCGTCCCGTCCGGGCGGACCTCTCCAAGATCTTCAGTGCCACCTCCGACCGGCACGTCGAGATCATGCGCGACGACCTGAGCGAGATCTACTACGACGCCGCACACGACGACGTCGAGTACGTATTCGGCGACTCGATCACCGCGATCGCGCCCGACGGCGAGGTGCGGTTCGAAAACGCCGCGCCGCGCCGCTTCGACCTCGTCGTCGGCGCGGACGGACTGCACTCCAACGTGCGCCGCCTCGTCTTCGACGACGAGTCCCGCTGCAACGCCTTCATCGGGGCCCACCTCGGGGTGCTGACCCTGCCGAACGTCTCCGACCTCGACCGCGAGCTCCTCATCCACGTCGGCCGCACTGCCGGCATGTACGGCGCGCGGCACCTCGGCGAGGCGCGGGCGTTGTTCCTGTTCCGGAGCGAGCGCGAGCTCGACTACCACCACCGCGACGTGCCCCGGCAGAAGGAGCTGCTGCGCGGCGCGTTCGCCGGCATGCACGCCCACGTGGACCGCTGGCTGGACGAGCTCGACCGCACCCCGGCGTTCTACTTCGACTCGATCACCCAGCTCCGCATGGACACCTGGTCGCAGGGGAGGGTGACGCTCGTCGGTGACGCGGGCTACTGCCCCGGTCCGGCCGTCGGCGGCGGCACCAGCCTGGCCGTCGTCGGCGCGTACGTCCTCGCCGGAGAGCTGGCACGGGCGGGCGGCGACCACGAGCGCGCCTTCCCCGCCTACGAGCGCGTGATGGCGGAGCACGTGCGCGGCAGCCGCGCGGTCGCGCTGAGCGCGGCGAAGACCCTGATCCCCACGTCCCGCCTCGGCGTGTGGGGACTGGCCCAGGGCGCGCGCCTGATCTCCGCCCTGCCCGCGGGCCCCGGCCGCGCCCTCGTCCGCCTCACCACCGAGAGCGGACGCCTCTACAACTCCATGACCGTCGACGACTACCCGCCGTCGCCCGCCGCACCAGGAGGTCGGGACGGCCTCGCGGGCGACCCCGGATGCGGACCGGGGTGGAGCGGTGGCCGTCGTTGAGTGAGGAGACGAGAGGACGTCGATGTATCCGCGGCCCGCCTGCGCGGCCAACTGGCGGACGCCTCCCAGGTGTCGGCGGTCAGCTGACGACCTCGATGTTCCGGGCTTCCTCCACTACTGCCTCCACCGCCTCCCGGACATCCGGGTGCGGGTCGCCGGCGAGGCCGTTCACCAGCTCGGCGACCCCGGGGGTGGACCAGTGGGCGACCGCCCGGACCAGCTCCTCCCGTACCCGGGGGTCGGGATGGACGGCGAGCCGTTGCAAGGGGGCGAGCGGGCCCCGCCGGCGCATTCCGAACCAGTGCAGCGTCTCCAGCAGCACGGCCGGGTCTCCCGGATCACCCGCCGCCGCGATCCTGGCCAGCAGCACCCTGGTGGGCGGCGGCGGGCCGTCCAGCGGATGCGGCAACCGCTCGCGCAGGCGCCGCGCCCCGTAGCCGCCGCGCACCCGGCACCCCGTGCAGGTGCAGGGACGCACGCCGTGCGCGTCGGGCAGATACCGCCAGCCCGCCACCTGCGGCGCGGCGCGAACCCGGTGCACCTCGCGCGGCCGGACCGTTCGGGGCACCAGCACCTCCCACCCGCGCGGGTCCTCCAGAGCCGCGATCCGCCGCACCGCCTCGGCCGCGGAAACGGTCGCCCGGGCGTCCCGCGTCCGGTCCGTATAGCGCCCGACCAGCACCTGCTGGGCGTCGTCCAGCCGCACCTGGACAGCCACCAGCCCTCCCCGGCTGCCGAAACGGGCCAGCTCGCGCAGCCACTGGTGGGTGAGGGTGTACGAGGCCAGCACCGGGAAGCAGTAGACCCCGCGCGCGCCTTCCTGCCCGTAACGGGCCGCGCGGATCCCGGACCGCCGGATGCGCGGCGCGTTCGCCGCCGAGGTCAAGTGCACGAACATCGCCATGACCCGGGATGCTAGTGCTTCGCCGCGCTGATCCTGCGGGGGTCGGGCTGCCTTGAGCGGGGTGCTGTCGTAGGACCAGCGGAATGGTCGCGCCTGGTCGTCGTAGGCGAGGGTGAATTCGCGGATCTGCTCGACGAGGTCCTGGCGGGAGTCGAACTCGCCTCGGCGTAGGAGTCGGCGGGCCAGGATCGAGAAGAATGTCTCCACCTGGTTCAGCCCAGCCAGGACCGGGTCGCCTTTGAGGTGTGCGAGGAGCCGTTGTCCAGGATCAGGTGGATCGTCGACTCCGCTGGGACGGCGTGCTCCAGCAATCGCAGGAAGGCGATGAGGGTGACCGAGTCGTTGCGCGCGATGTCCTCGACCAGGACCTGCCCGGTGTGGACGTCCAGTGCGGCGACGATGGAGGCGGTGCCGTGGCGGCGGTACTCGAACTCGCGGCGTTCGAGCCGGCCGGGGTGCGCGCGGCGGGTTGGATGCCTGCGTGAGCGGGCCTGCATCGCGGTCTTCTCGTCCACGCAGGGTCCGACCTGGGAGGCCGAGATGCCGGTGCTGGCCAGGTGACCAGCGATGGCGCGATGGGTCCACTGGCTGTCGACGGCGGGGCGTGCCGAGGTCACCGTGGCCACAATGGCCAGACGCACTTCGGGACCGTAGCGGCGCGGGTGCCCGGCCGGGGACGGTCCTCCAGAGCTGCGAGTCCTTCGGCGGTGAACCGCTTACGCCAGCGGGGCACGGTGTCCAGGTGCAGCCGGAGCGTGCGGGCGATGACGGCGTTCGCGGTGCCCTGTGCGCAGGCCAGGGCGACATGCGCTCGCTGCACCCGCCGCAGCGGCGCCGTTCGCGAGCTCGCCAGTTCTCGTAACAGTGCGAGCTGATCAGTGTTCCAGAGCACCGCGAAGGGACTGGACGACGTCATCCACCTTCCCGAGCTTCTTGATCACCACGGAGGGTAGCGCCGCTGACCTGCGCCGGAGCGGTCGATGCCGGGCCGGGCCGGCAGGGGGTCCCGGTGTCCATGGATGCGGAGGCGCTGGCGATGACCGAGTCGAGCCGGTCTCGGGTGTGCGTGAGATCGGCGATGTGCTGGTCGATGTGACCGCGCTCCACAGCCAGGCGGTCCAGGAGTTCGGGTGTGGCCTTGCCGTCGATGACGCAGGGCGTGAGCTCGGCGATGATCTTGCTCGACAGACCGGCGGTGAACAGTTCCCGGACCAGGAGGATCCGGCCGACCGCAGTTTCCGGGTAGTGACGCTGGCCGGTGTTGCTGCGCTCGGCGGTGAGCAGGTTCTGCTCCTCGTAGTACCGCAGGGCCCGGGTGCTGACGCCTGTGCGGCGGGCGAGTTCCCCAATGCGCATTCCGAGCTCCATGTGATCTACGCCATGACGACTTGCCTTTGACGTCGACGTCAAGTTTTAGCGTAGCTGACATGACCCCGGGGTTTTCGCCCAACAGGTCCCGGGCCGTGTGTGCGAAATGGAGCTTGCCATGAGTGAGGACATCGTCCAGGCCCGGCGAGTGATCGGCGTCGAAGAACCCGCCTGGACACCCGGACTGCGTAAGGCCCTGCTGAAGTGGGGCGGCGACCAGACCGTCAACAAGATGAGCAGCCGGGGCGAGGTCAGCCGGCGACTGCTCGACGTCGGTGAGGAGCGTCTGGCGCGGATGGATGCCAGTGGTGTGGACATGGAGGTCCTGTCCATCACCACCCCCGGGACCCAGCCCTTGCCCGCGCAGGTGGCGGTCCCGCTCGCACGGGAAGCCAATGACCTGCTCGCGGACGCCGTGCGGCGCCACCCCGACCGCTTCGCAGCCTTCGCCACGCTACCCACGTCTGACCCGCAGGCAGCTGCTACCGAACTGGAACGCGTCGTCACCGGGATGGGACATGTCGGCGCGATGCTCTTCCCGCGCACGGCGAGAGGTTCCTGGACCACGACAGCTTCCGGCTGGGGCCGGCACTCGGAAGCCGGCCTGGCCACGCTCCGTCTCATCCTGGCCGGTACCTTCGACCGCCACCCCGACCTGCAGATCGTGCCTGGGGCACTGGGGCGAGATGCTCGTGCCGTTCGCCGACCGCGTCGACCTGCTCAGCACCGCCGCGACGCACCTGCAGCGCCGCGTCCTGGACTACATCACCGGCAACCTCTCCGTCACCGCCGGCGGCCTCTACAGCCACCGCATGCCGACGGCAGCCTTGGACGTACTGGGGCCTGACCGCGTCATGTTCGGAGTCGACTCCCCGTACGCTGCCCCACCGCTGAGAGCAACTCCGGTGCCCCCGGCCTGGGAGGCGTCGACTCCCGCGACTCATTCGCCGGCCCCGGCGGCGCCCGCGCCTTCGTAGACACCGCCCCCTCGACGAGCAGGGCAGGGCGAAGCTCGGTCACCTCAACGCCGAACGCGTCCTCAACGTCAAGACCACCTGACCCGCCACCCGCACCACACCGGAAAGAAGCACGCGCATGACCACCCACCAGACGACCGGTCTCACCGGCCCCGCTCCCACCCCGACCGTAACGGTCAAGCCAATCGTGCTGCCCGCACCTCAGCGCGGCCAGGACCTGCACGTACGCGTTTCCGCACCGCTCACTGGCACACGCCTGCCGATCGTGCTCTTCGCACACGGATTCGGCTCCGACCTGGACGGCTACGCACCGCTGGTCGACCACTGGGCCTCTCATGGCTTCGTGGTGATCCAAGCCACGCATCTCGACTCCAAGCGGGTCGCCATCGCCGCGGACGACTCCCGCAGGCCCCACCTGTGGCGCTACCGCGTGCAGGACATGAAGCGCATCCTGGATGAGCTCAAGCCGCTGGAGGCATCCGTGCCCGGCCTGTCCGGCCGGGTCGACCACAGCCGCATCGTCGCAGCGGGCCACTCCTTCGGAGGCCAGACCGCGGGCATTCTGGTAGGTCTGCGCGTCACCGACCCCCGGACCGGCACCGCCGACGACCTGTCCGACTCCCGGGTCGTGGCCAGCATCCAGCTGGCCACGGCCGGCGAGGGCGGCGACGAACTGACCCCCTTCGCCCACGAGAACCTTCCCTGGCTCCGCGACCAGGACTTCTCCCACATCACTGCCCCCGGACTGGTGGTCGCCGGCGACAAGGACGACCTCCCGCTCACCACCCGAGGACCCGCCTGGACAAGCGACCCCTACACCCTCAGCCGCGGCAACAAGAGCCTGCTCACCGTCTACGGCGGCGAGCACTTCCTCGGCGGCATCTCCGGCTACCAGGCAGCAGAGACCACCGACGAGGACCCCAGCCGCGTCGCCCTCGTGCAGCAGGTCACCCTCGCCTACCTACGCCACATCACCGGCATCGACCACACCGACTGGCAGATGGCCCGGTCCGTCCTCGCCGACGCCCACGCGCTGGGGCGGCTGGACAGCAAGTGACCCTCGGCGGTTGCAATACACGCCTTTGTCCGCCCAGCGACCCCCCGTAGGATCAACCCGGGGCGGCACTAGTAGTGCCTGGTCAGGTTGATATGGACGTTGGTATGTCGCGGTGACAGGTCGGGCAGGCGCCGGTCCAGAGGGCGAGGAGTGTCTGTAGCTCGCGGACGACTTGGTAGAGGCTCAGGCCGGCGCCGTGTCTTTTGGGGCCCGGGCCAGTCGTTGCAGGGTGCAGAAGGCGTGCGCGACGGAGACGAGGGTGACGTGGTGGTGCCAGCCGTTCCAGGTTCGGCCCTCGAAGTGGGCGAGTCCCAGGGCCTGCTTCATCTCCCGGTAGTCGTGCTCGATGCGCCAGCGGAGTTTGGCGAGCCGGACCAGCGTGGTCAACGGCATGCCGGAGGGCAGGTCGGACAGCCAGAACTGCACCGGCTCGCTCTCGCCGGCAGGCCATTCGGCCAGCAGCCAGCACACGGGCAGTTCCGGGCCGTCGACGTTCTGGCGGACCTCGCGTCCGGCGGGCCGGATGCGCAGGGCCACGAAGCGCGAGTACATCCGCCTGCGGCCCGAGCGGCCGGTGCCGGGCCGGGAGCCCTCCCGCCACTGCACCGGCCGGGCCGCCTTCCGGCCCGCCGCGGTGACCAGCTCCTTCACCGACTGCGGCTTGTCGGGATACTTCGCCACCGGCGGGCGTCCGGTCCCCGCATACGGCTCGGCCACCGGCACCGCGCCGGCGGGCTGAGCCGACAGCGTGCTGGAGATTCCCACGACGTAGTTCAGGCCGCGGGCCTGCAGTCCGTGCCGGAACGCGGCGGCGTCGCCGTATCCGGCGTCCGCGATGGCCAGCGGCACCTCGATCCCCCAGGAGCGGATCTCGTCGAGCATGTCCAGGGCCAGCTGCCACTTCTCCACATGCCCGATATCGTCCGGGATGCCGCAGGCGGCACGTCGGGCGACCTTGTCCGCATCGGCCTTCGGTGAGGCAGGGTCCCAGGTCTGGGGCAGGAACAGCCGCCAGTTGACCGCCGCCGAAGCGTGGTCGGAGGCGAGGTGGAGCGAGACGCCGACCTGGCAGTTGGTGACCTTGCCCGCGGTGCCGGTGTACTGCCGCGACACGCATGCCGAGGCCGTCCCATCCTTCAAGAACCCGGTGTCGTCGAAGACCAGGGCCTCCGGACCGATCGCCTCCTCCATCCGCCAGGCCAGCCGGGCCCGGATGTGCGCCGGGTCCCAGGGGCTGGTGGTGATGAAGTTGGCCAGTGCCTGACGATTGCCGTCCTCCCCGAGCCGGGCGGCCATCGGCTCGACCGACTTACGCTGCCCATCGGTCAGCAGCCCCCGCAGATAGACCTGCCCCCACCGACGCTGATCCTTGCGCGCAAACGGCTCGAACACCCCCGCCGCGAACGCCTCCAACTCACCACGCACCACAGCAATCTCGTCCGGAGTCACACACACTCAACGCCACACCCGACCCACAGGACACGCACCACCACAACCAACCTGACCAAGCCCTACTAGTGGCCCGGCTCGCATCGGAGTTCGCTGCCCCGCGCTGCCCCGCGCTGCTTCGTCCTCAACGGCACCGACCACCGCGCCCACGAGGAGCAGAACGCGGCCATCACCGCCCATGTCCGCCGGTGCGACGCCCGCGCCGCACCGGAGACCAGCGCGACATCCGGCCAATGCGGGGTGACAAGCGGTTACGCGACGAGCACAGGAGCACGCTGATCACCGGCATCACCACGGCGGTGGCCCCGTGGATGTTGTAAACGGCCGTCTTGGGCCCGTTGCTGCGCAACACGATGAGCGCGTCGCCGACGGGTATGCCGGTGGCGGCCGGCGTGAACCAGCCCAGCAGGTGGGGTGTCGCTCCAGCCGTCAGGATGATGATGAAGACCCCCGAGGCCATGTCGCGCACGGCCTTGACGGACAGTCAGGCCTGGAAGTTGCGGTCCTCGGTCGGCGTGCCGGGAATGCCGAAGCCGGCTGCGGCCTGCGGCGCCCCAAAGGCGCGCGCGCCGATGAAGATTATGCGTGCGCCGACCTTCATCCTGCCCACCGACTTGAAGTTCGCGAGCGCCGAGACACCGCCCCCGCTGCGGGCTTGTTTCGACGAGTTCGTCAGCTGCTTCCCCCCGGACAACGAGCGACGCGAACTATTCGCCGAAGTCATCTGGAGCGCGTTGCACGGCATGGCCGTTCTGTCCGACAGCGGCCGCATCCCCCCCGGGCCGACAGGAGGAACGGCTCGACTTCCTCATCACCCGGATCGCCGGCACCCCAACGGGGCCGACCACGCCATAAGGGGCTTAAAGGCCAAGGATCCGAGCGAAGCCACCAGCGAGTGTCCGGCGCCAGTCATCCGTTGGCGGATCCCCGCGCACTCGATGACCGGGTTCCGGACGCCGACCGGACACACCCCGCAGACATGGAAACAGATGGGGTCGCGGCACAGGGCGGTTGCGAGGCAGCGCCGCTTCCCTACGCCGTCTTTATCTGAGCGCACATAGGCCGTTGCGATAGACCACTCCGGAGCAGGAGCGCCACTCCCGCCACGATCAGAGGAGTTCCAACAGTCATGCGCAAAAGCCGTGCCATAACATCCAGTGCCGTGCTGTCGGCGGTTCTCGTCGTCAGTGGTTGCGGTTCGGGCACCTCCACGTCGTCGTCGGCGAGCGCTTCGGCGCAGCAGAGCGGCGGCCAGGGCCCGGGGGGAGGTATGCAGCAGGTCACGGAGGTTGACCTCAACTCCAACGGGGCCAGTGCGGGCGGGGCCAACACCGCGGAAGTCGTCAAGGCGGTGAACGCGTTCCTGGCCACCCTGGACGACACCAAGCGCGACAAGGTCGAGTACGACTTCTCGGACAACAAGGCGCGGCAGACCTGGTCGAACTTCCCCGCGACCACCGTGCCCCGCGAGGGCATCGAGCTGTCCGACCTCACCGCCGCCCAGCGGAAGGCCGCCGCCGCGGTGCTCGAGAAGGCGCTGAGTCCCAGCGGCGCCGAGGAGGACGTCAACATCCAGAAGGCCGACGACGAGCTGAACCGCCTCGGGGGCCAGGGCGCGGACGGATTCGGCGCCTTGAAGGACTACTACTTCGCCGTGTACGGGAAGCCGTCGACGACGCAGCCGTTCATGGTCCAGTTCGGTGGGCATCACCTGGCCCGCAACCTCACCTACAACGGCGACCAGGTCAGCCAGACCCCGCAGTTCGTCGGCTCGGAGCCGACGTCGTTCAAGTCCGGCGGCACCACGGTCGAGCCGGTCAAGGACGAGTCGACGGCCATGTTCGCCATGCTGGCGGGGCTGACCGCCAAGCAGAAGAAGGCCGCGGAGATCACCTCCGGGACGTTCGACGACCTGGTCATGGGTCCCGGCAAGGACTCGGGGACCTTCCCCACCTCCGAGGGCCTGCTGCTCTCACAGCTGACCGCCGCCCAGAAGAAGCTGGTAACCGCGGCGATCCGGACCTACGTCGGCGACCTCGACAAGACGGCCGCCGACAAGCTGATGGCCAAGTACGAGTCCGAGTTGAGCAAGACCCGCATCGGCTGGTCCAACAACACCGGCCCGACCGACGAGAACAGCTACATCCGCATCGACGGCCCCAGCGTGTGGATCGAGTTCATCAACACCCGTAGCCAGAGCACACCCAACATCCACTACCACTCGGTCTACCGGGACAAGACCAACGACTACGGCAGCAGCAAGCCGAGCTGACCATGCACTTCATCACAATGCCCCGACTGCCGCACAGCACACGGCAGCACTCCCGGCGCGGCCCGCTCGGCAGGTGGGCGGCCCGCGCCGGGACGCTGCTCGCGTGTCTCGCGATCGCGTTGGCCACGGTGACGGTCATCGCGCCGACGAGCGCTGACGCCCACCCGCTGAGCACCACGGCGATCCTGCTCGACGCCGCGGCGGACCAGGTGACCGGCAAGGTGGAACTCCCCATCGACCGGCTCGCCATCGCCATCGACCAGCCCCTCACCGCGGCAACCGTCGTCAAACCGGCCAAGCTCGAAGAGCTGCGCCGCTACGTGCGCAGCCACACCTCCGCGGCCGACCACGACGGCACCCGGTGGACCACCACCGTCAGCGGCGGCCGCGTCGAGAAGATCGACGGCGTCGACCACCTCGTCTTCGACCTGGACCTGCGGCCGCCGGACGGCACGGTGGGCGACTTCCGACTCACCTACGACGCGATCGTGCATCACCTGCTGTCGCACCAGATCCTCGTCTCGCTCCGCCCCAACGGCTCCGGCAGCTACACCACCCTGGGCGTGCTCGACTGGCAACAGCACACCATCGCCGTACCAGCCGCGGGCGCCACCACCGAGCACGGTTTCGCCGCCGCCGTACGCCTGGGCATCCGCCACATCTCCGAAGGCGCCGACCACCTGCTGTTCCTCGTCATGCTCCTGCTACCCGCACCGCTCCTCGCCCGTCGCGGTCGATGGGTCCGTGCCGACGACCTGCGCCGCAACTGCCGGCGCGTCGTGCACGTCGTCACGGCCTTCGCCGTCGGGCACTCCATCACCCTCGCCCTCGGTGCCCTCGGCTACGTCAGCGCTCCCACGCGCGTGGTGGAAAGCCTGATCGCCCTGTCCATCCTGGTCTCCGGCGTCCACGCCATCAGACCCCTCGTTCCCGGCGGCGAGGCGTGGATCGCCGCCGGGTTCGGGCTCATGCACGGCCTCGCCTTCGCCGCACTGCTCGGCGACCTCGACCTCGGCCGAGGATCCCTGGTCGCCACCCTCCTGGGGTTCAACATCGGCATCGAACTGACCCAGCTCATGGTCGTGGCCCTGCTCATGCCGTCCCTGCTGGTCCTCAGCCGAACCCGGATCTACCGCGCGGTACGCCTCGCCGTCGCCGCGATGGGCGTCGTGCTGGCCGCGGCATGGCTCGCCGAACGAACCACCCTGATCGCGAACAACCCGCTCAACCACATCACCGACACGCTCATCGCGCATCCGTTCGCGGTCGCCGGAATCCTCGCAGCCGTTGCGGCACTCAGCTGGGCCGTACCCAACCTGCGCACAACCCCGGCCTGGGAAGCGCGGTCCTCGTCATAGACCGTCTCCACCGACGGCCGCGGTGGGCTCGTCGGCCGCGGTGGCCGCGGTGGGCTCGTTGGGCTCGTTGGGATCGGGGTGTTCGGCCTGGAGGCCGCGTCGCAGTCCGAGCAGCGCGACGATCGCCGCCACGGCCATGATCGCGGCCATGGCGTAGACGACGGTGCGGGTGGCGTACGCGAAGTCGAGCCGGACGAACGCCGGGATCGTGCCGGTGCTGCCGCCCTGGGACTGCGAGAAGCGTTCCGCGTCCGCCGCCGCCTGCCCGGCAGGGACGCCCTGCGCGATCAGCGAGGTGGTGATCCGGGACCGCATCTCGGACACCAGGGTGGTCCCCAAAATCGCCAGTCCGAGACTGGCGGCGTAGTTGCGGACGGTCTGGGTGATGCCGGTCGCCTCGCCGTACGACAGCCGTGAGGCGCGGTTGATCGCGTCGGTGCTGGCCGGGCCCAGCATCATGCCCATCCCGGCTCCGGCCAGGACGACGTACCACTGCTGGGCACCGAAATCGAGCCGGGTGATCTTCCCGGCCCACAGGAAGAACCCGACGGCGGACAGGGCGCAGCCCAGTACCACGGGGCGTTTGGCGCCGCCGCGGTCGAGCATCCGGCCGCCGATCTGGGCGGCGACGACGAAGCCGAGGAAGAAGTAGAGCAGGTACAGACCGGCCTGCTGGGCCGACTGGCCCAGGGCGATCTGCGCGTACTCACTGGCGAAGAAGAAGATCGGGACGAACACCAGCATGGCGATGCCCAGCACCAGGTTCTCCACCGCGAACGCCCGGATCCGGAAGATACGGACCTGGATCAGCGGCGACTCGGTACGGCGCTCGACCAGGCAGAACACGACCAGGAGCAGCACACCGGCCACGATGCACAACCCCACGGCGGGATTGCTCCAGCCCCAGATCGGCGCCTGCTGGAAGCCCAGCACACTCAGGGACACGCCGCCGGCGATCAGGACCAGCCCGCGGTAGTCCATAGGCGCCGGCCGGTGCTCGGTCACCGGCCTGGCCAGCGCGATCAGCACCAGGGCGATCAGCGCGACGGGGATGTTCACCCAGAAGATGGCGCGCCAGGTCCACTCGGTCAGGTAGCCGCCCAGGATCGGGCCGATCGCGGTGAGCCCTCCGGCGATGCCGAAGAAGAGCGCCAGGGCCTTGCCGCGCTCGCGGAGGGCGAATGTCTGTACGACGATGGCGAGTGCGGCCGGGAACATGATCGCCCCGCCCGCTCCCTGGACGGCCCGGAACGTCACGATCCACGCCTCGGCCAGACCGCCCTTCGGGGTCAGCCCGCACATCGCCGACGCCCCGGCGAACACGATCACGCCCAGCAGCACCATCTTCCGGTGCCCGGCCGTGTCCGCCAGCCGCCCGCCGAAGGCGAAGAGCGCGGCCAGCGCCATCAGATAGGCGTTGACCGCCCACTGGACGCCGGTGCTGCTCAGGCCGAGTTCGTCCTGGATCTGCGGTACCGCGATGGAGACGATGGTCTGATCGATGAACGTCATCGCGACCGCGAAGATCATCGCTGCGAGCACCAGCATCTTGGAACGACCGCCCGTGCCCGTGCTCGCGGTGACAGACATCGCAACTCCTCGACTGGTGAAGACCTGGGCCCGACCCGGGCCCACGAGCTCCCGGCACTCGTACGACTGTCCCGCACTCCGCCCGCCGCTGCCAGCGCGCGTCCGCGCGAGGCGCCCGGTGCGCCGGGTACGTTCCATGCGTCGCGCGACATTCCGCCCGCCGCCGCGAGCGCGCCCGCGACCGCCGGCGTGCGTCAGGTGCTGGCTGAGGGGGATCAGGCGTTGGCGCGGGGGTCGCCAGGGAGCCTGGAGCCCGAGAGCCTGGAGCCCGAGAGCCTGGAGTCCGACCGTCGGCCCCGACCGGGCGGCGGACGCTCAAGCGGCAGACAGGTCCGGCTTGTTGACTACGACGGAACCCGACCCCCGGCATGCCTGCGATCCGCCGACGTGAACGAGCCCGGCCAGCGAAAGCCCGCGCCCCGCAGCGGCCTCGTGAGGGATGATCAAGCTCCGCCAACTCTCCCGGAGGTCTCCCGTGGCATGGTCCGAACGCGTCGTGACGCGGCAAGGCGTACGCCTCGTCTGCAGGGACTGGGGCGGCTCGGGGCAGCCCGTCGTGCTGTTGCACGGGCTGGCCGGGCACGCGGGCGAATGGGACGAGCAGGCAAGGAGGCTGAGTCCCCGGTATCGCGTCGTCGCCGTCGACCAGCGTGGGCACGGCGCCAGCGAGCGTCAGCCGGAGGATGTCTCCCGCGCCGCCTACGTCGCCGACGTCGTCGCCGTCCTCGAACAGCTGGCACTGCGGCGCCCTGTCCTGGTCGGCCAGTCCCTCGGCGGTCACACGGCCATGCTCACGGCCGCCGCCCACCCCGGGCAGATCCGTGCGCTCGTCCTGATCGAAGCCGGGCCGAGCGGTCCCGACCCGGACGTCCCGGCCACGATCGGCGACTGGCTCGACTCGTGGCCGACACCGTTCGCGTCGCGCGCAGCCGCCGTCCGGTTCCTCGGCGGCGGGCCGGTCGGTGAGGGATGGGCGGACGGACTGGAAGAGCGCGGGGACGGCTGGTGGCCGCGCTTCGACCGGGATGTGATGGTCCGCTCGCTGACCGACAGCGCCGGAAGCTCCTACTGGCACGAGTGGCAGCGCGTCACGTGCCCCACTCTGGTGGTCCTGGCCCAGGCAGGCATCATCCCCCCGCAGGACGCCGACCGGATGCTCCGGCAGCGCCCCGCCACGGTGGCGGTCAGCATTCCCCGGACCGGCCACGACCTGCACCTGGAACAGCCGGACACCCTTCACGCCATGCTTTCGGACTTCCTCGGGACCTGCTGATCACGATGCGGGAGACCGCCGGGGCCGCCCACGTAAGTCCCTTCTGGAGCAGGCCCGTTGAGCCGTAGGCTGGGCATTGACGGGGAGGGGTGTGCGACGTGCGGCGGGGTGGGGTCGGCGCGGTGGGCGCGGTGGCGGCGCTCGGACTGCTGAGCGGGTGCAGTCCGGCGCGGCTGCCGCTCGTGGCGGTGTCGATGGGCAGGGACGGGAAGCCGGTCGCGATGGTGCGGCTGTGCGACGGAGACCACGCCACGGGCATGGCCCTGCTGAGTTGGGACGAGGACGAGGACGAGGACGAGCACGGGGACGAGGACGACGCCGGTGCCGACGAATCGGCCGCGGCTCCCTCCAGCGCCGAGGACAGCGGCTGGGTGATGTGGACGCCGGCGCGCATCGGCCCGACGACGTTCCGCTTGTTCTCACCACCGGCCTCCTGGCACGCGGAGACGGAAGGCCGGCAGGAGTTGCTGCCCGGCCGGACGTACGCCCTGACCTTCACCGGGCCCCGCGGCGACTGGTCCCCGTACGACGGCGATGTGTATTTCACCGCGGACGATCTCGACTCCCTGAGCCCCGGTCAGGTGTGGGCCGACGACCGGGCGATGAGCCAGGACGAGTTCGGCGAACTCGTCGACGACCAGTGCTGAGCGGGGCGGGGGAGAAGGAAGGTTGTCTGGCGCCGCCGCCGGTGGGTACACGTCCTGCATCGCTTCGCATACCGGAAACCGACTGACCAGAGGAGATGACGGCCGTGGACACACGGACCGACAGCCCAGCCGACAGCGCCACCCGGAACAGTGACCAGGGAGTGCGCACCTGCCGCTCCGCGCGGGTGAAGACAGGCGCCGCGGAGAGACAAGAGGTAGCCGGACCCGAGTGGAACATCGTGCGCGGCGAGGACTGACCGCCGCGGAGCCCGCGCGTAATTGGCGCGCACCTCCGGCCTCCCGCGCGGTACCTTCGGCCGATGGGTGACGGGGACGGATACTTCGGTGAGAATGTCGCGGCAACCTATGACGAGTCGTCAGCGGACATGTTCGCAAAGCATGTTGTGGATTCGGCCGTCGGACTGCTCGCGGAACTCGCCGGAGCCGGACGGGCTCTTGAGTTCGGCATCGGGACAGGGCGCGTCGCACTGCCGCTGGCAGCTCGCGGGGTTCCGGTCCACGGTATCGATCTGTCGCGGGCGATGGTCTCCCGGCTGCGTGCCAAGCCCGGCGGCGACGCCATCGGCGTGACGATCGGCGACTTCGCCACCACGGAGGTGGAGGGGGCGTTCTCCGTCGCGTACCTGGTGTTCAACACGATCATGAATCTGACCACGCAGGCCGCCCAGGTGGCCTGCTTCCGCAACGCCGCGGCCCACCTCGGACCCGGGGGCTGCTTCGTCATCGAGGTCATGGTCCCCGAACTGCGCAGGCTTCCGGCCGGGCAGAACGCCGTGCCGTTCCAGGTGAGCCCGACGCGGTGGGCGTTCGACCTCTACGACGTCGCCACCCAGACGATGAGTTCGAACTATGTCGAAGTCGTCGACGGCCGCGGTGACTACCGGTCGATCCCCTTCCGGTATGTGTGGCCCGCCGAACTCGACCTGATGGCCCAGCTCGCCGGCCTGCGGCTGCGCGAGCGGTGGGCCGGATGGACGCGGGAACCCTTCACGAGCGAGAGCCACCGGCACGTCTCGGTCTGGGAGAAGGTCACCGGCTGACCGCACCCCGGTCGCGGTCAGCGGTCACAGCCCCGGTCGCGGTCACAGCAGCGGTCATGGTCGGTCAGTCGTGCGGGTTCTCCCCCTGGGCGATCTCGATGCCGGTGTGCAGGGAGTCCGCCGCACCGATCGCGGACGCGCCGGAGAGCGCGACGCAGGCCAGGAGGGCGACGGCGACGAACCGGCCGGTCCGGGTCGTACGTGGCGAGGTGCACGGTCCGGCGCCCAGCAGGGCGGCCACCCGGCGGGGGACCGGGCCGGCGGCCGCGGCCAGTGCGGCGCGGGGGCGTCGGCTCGCGGGGGCGGCGTGTGCGGCCAGGGCGGCCCGGCCGATCGCCCGGCCGACTAGGCGGCGGTCACCGACGGCCTCGGCCGCGGCCTCGTCGGCGGCGCGCTCCAGCGCGTAGCCGAGCGGTTCCCGCAGCGCGGTCAGGGCGGGGTGGACCAGGGCGGCCAGTTCCGCGACGCCGAGGAAGAGGTGGTGGCGGCCACGCAGGTGGGCGCGCTCATGGGCGAACAGCGCCTCGCGTTCCTCCGCGTCCAGGGCGTGCAGCATCCCGGTGGTCACCACGATCCTGCCGGGACGGCCCGGCAGCGCGTACGCGTCGGGATGGTCGTCCCGCAGTACCGCCAGCTCCGCGTCGCCGCCGTCCACCAGCACTCCGGCCCGGCGCAGATCGGCACGCCGGCGGCGCAGGACCGCCAGGGCGGCGCAGGACCGCCAGGCCAGCAGCCCGGCGGCGGCCACGGCGACCGTGACGGCGACAGTCGGCGGTCCCACCGTCAACGGCCTGATCATCTCGCCGAGTACGGCCACCACCGGCAGGTACGTGGCCCCGGGAACGACGAGCAGCACCAGCGCCGCCGCGCAGCTGACCGCCAGGGCCGCCGCCGTCGCGGTGAGCAGCGCCACGGCCCGGCGGGGGTCGAGCGCGACGGCGACGCGCCGCGCGGCCGGTACCGCGAGAAAGGGTGCGAGGAAGGGGACGAGGAGCGCCGGCCACACCAGGTGGGTCATCAGGTACCACCCTCCAGCAGGGCGCGCAGCAGCCGCTCGTCCTCGTTGTTGAGCTGGGAGACGAAGCGGGCGAGGACGGTGCCGCGGTCCTCGTCCTTCTGGAGTTCGGAGTGCATACGGCGGGCGGTCAGGCCGGGGGCGTCCTCGGTGGGGGTGTAGGCGTAGCCGCGTCCCGCGCGGACGCGGGTGACCGTGCCCTTGTCGTGCAGGCGGGACAGGATCGTGGCGACCGTCGTCCGGGCGAGCGGGGCTCCGATCGCTTCCTGCACCTGCCCGGGGGTCAGCGGTTCGCCGGCGGTCCACAGGGCCGCCAGGACGCTCGCCTCCAGCTCGCCGGCCGGCCGTCGCTCGGGGCTCGTGTCGCTCATGGGAACGCTCCTTCCCCACCTTTCGTCTACAGTGATGTAGACCGTCTACCGCACTGTAGTCAGTGCTGGGCAGCCGGTCGAGCCGTCACGCAGGACAGCCCTGCCCACACTAACCGGGAGCCGCCCCCCATGGCCGTATCCGTGTTCGACGCGATGCCGCAGGCCGTGAACATCCTGGACGCGGGCTCCCTGCTGTCCGCGTTCGGAGCCCTGGGCATCGCGGTCGTACTCTTCGCCGAGACCGGCCTGCTGATCGGCTTCTTCCTCCCCGGCGACTCCCTGCTCTTCACCGCCGGCCTGCTCTGCGTCCCCGGCGCCCACGGACCGGTCCACCTCTCGCTGCCCGAGGTCCTGCTCGCCTCGGTCGCCGGCGCACTGCTGGGAGCACAGACCGGCTACTGGATCGGCCGGCGCGGAGGACGGGCCCTGCTGGCCCGCAGCCGGGCCCGCAAACTCCGTGAGGGAGCCGCCCGCGCGGAGGAACTCCTCGACCGCTACGGCCACGCCAAGGCGATCGTGCTGGCCCGCTTCGTCCCCGTCGTGCGCACCGTCCTCAACCCGCTGGCCGGCGCGCTCGACGTCCCCGCCCGCCGCTTCACGCTCTGGCAGACGGCCGGCGGCACCGTCTGGACCGTCGGCCTGGTGCTGGGCGGCTACGCGCTGGGCTCGTCCGTCCCCAACGTCGACCGCTACCTCCTGCCCGTCATCGCCCTGGTCGTGGCCGTCTCCCTGACGCCGCTCGCCCTGGAGATCCTGCGCTCCCGCTCCCGCCGTGCGCGTGAGTCCGCGGCGGACTCCCGCTGATGCCTCTCGCGTACGGCGGCAGCTCCGTCGACGGCGGCCTGTACCGGTCCGTCACCGGCCTGGCCCAGCGATCACCGGCCTGGCTCGACTCCGCCGTCACCCTCTTCTCCACCTACGGCCTCGTGCTGTTCGCCGTGCTGCTCCTCGCCGCCTGGTGGCGCGCCCGGGCCGCCGCTCCGCCGCGCACCGCCACGGCGCTGGCCGCACCCCTCGTGGTGGTCGTGGCCCTCCTCGCCGACAACGCCTTCAAGTCCCTGGTCAGGGAGGTGCGGCCGTGCCGGACGCTGCACACGGTCACCCTGGAGGCCTGCCCGGCGCCGGGGGACTGGTCCTTCCCCAGCAACCATGCCGCCATCGGCGCCGCTGCCGCCGTCGCCGTCCTGCTCACCGACCGCAGGCTCGCGGCCCTCGCGGTCCCCGCGGCGATCGTGATGGCCTGCAGCCGGGTGTGGGTCGGCGCGCACTACCCGCACGACGCCGCCACCGGCCTGGTGGTGGGCGCGGCCGTCGCCTGGCCGCTCATGCTCGCGGCCCGACACGGCGCCCCGCTGGTGGACCGGCTCCGCGACACCCGCCTGCGCCCGCTGGTGGCCCCGCGGTGAACCGGCCAGCGATGACGCGTGCCGCGGTGAACCGACCCGCGGTGACCGTGCTCTGCGCGTCCGCCGTGCTCTTCACGCTCCTGGCCGCGGCCGTGGCCCACCGGCACGGCGCGCCCTTCGCCCTCGACCGGACCGCGCACGCCTGGGCGCAGGACCACCGCCCGCACCGCGCGGCGACCCTGGCGAGAGCCGTCACCGCCACCGGCACCGGAGCCGTCCCCTACCTCTGCGCCCTGGCCGCGGGCATCATCGCCGGGCACGGCACGCGCCGGCCGCCACTGGTGGCCGCCGGCGCCGTGGGCTTCCTCGCGCTGGGCCAGGCCGTCCGCTACGCCGTCATGTACGCCATCGCGCGGCCCCGCCCGCCGGCGGCGGACTGGGCCACCCACGCGTCCGGCCACGCCTTCCCCTCCGGGCACGCCACCACCTCCGCCCTCGCGGCCGGACTCCTGGCCTGGGCGGTCCTGCGTACGTTCCGCTCCGTCACGGCCCGGGTCGCCGCCGGGCTGCTGATCTGCTGGGCCCTCGCCGTCGGGGCGAGCCGTGTCCTGCTCGGGGTGCACTGGCCGACCGACGTCCTCGGCGGCTGGCTGTTCGCCCTGGCCCTGCTCGCCCTCGGGGCCGCGCTGATCCCGCCGGGGGGACGCCGGCGCGCCGCTCACGACCATCATGACCGGGCCCCTGTCTGACCAGCGGCGCCAGGTGAGTACGGCTACTCATGCGCTCCCGGACGCGAACGGGCGACCATAGCGATCATGGGCGGTGCCGGGCGGCACCCCCCGGAAAGCAGGGAGAGGCTGAACGTGCTCACCACCGTCGCCCGCACCGTCGTCCCGGTCCTCGGCCGGCTGACCGTGACGACCACCGCGTCGCACCCCGTCGAACCGGGCAGCATCATCGCCCCGAACCACACCGCCCTGGTCGATCCGGGAGTGGTCCTGGCCGCCCTCCGCCGTCTGGGCGCCGAGCGACCGGTCGTCCTGGCCGCCGCAGGTCTGTGGCGGATTCCCGTCCTGGGCGGCTTCCTGAGACGCGAGGGCCACATCCCGGTCCAGCGGGGCAGCCGCCACGCGGCCGAGGCCCTGGACCGCGCGGCCCAGGCCCTTCAGCGGGGACGGGTCGTGGTGATCTACGCCGAAGGCGGCCTCCCGCGCCGTCCGGACTCCGGCGAGCGCGAACCCGGCACCTTCCGCACCGGCCTGGCCCGCCTCGCCATCGCCACCGGTGCCCCTGTCGTCCCCCTCGGACACGCCGGGGCCCGCCGGATCACCTCCGGCGGCCCGCTGAAGCAGATCGCCGGAGTCGTCACCGCACCGCTGCGCCGCCCGGCCCTGCACGTCCACCTCGGCGAACCCCTCCGCCTCACCGGGGACGTGGCCGACGCCACGCTGCGTGCCCGCACCGCTGTCGCGGAAGCCTGGCGGACGGCCTCCCGCCACCTGCCTGCCGAACGGTGAGCTGGGCAGCGGCCCCCGCGCCTTCAAGGCGCTTGTAACGTGGTCCGCCGGATCGGTAGCGGGCCCAGGGCTGGTTCTGGGTGGCCGGCCGGGGCGTGCCGAAGCCGGTCACCAGGCTCCACGTCATGACCAGCGATCCAGGCTTCACCTGCTCGCGCTGCGGCGCGCTCCACTCCGGGCCGCCCATGCACTACACGGCCGAGGCCCCGGCGTTGTGGGATCCGTCCTTCGCCGACGCCGACGACTGCCTGCTCTCGTCGGACCAGTGCGTGATCCATGCGCGGCATTACTTCGTCAAAGGCCTGATAGAGATACCGGTCATCGGCAGCGACGAGGTGTTCTCCTGGGGCGTTTGGGTCTCTCTCAGTCGCGAGAGCTTCTCCCGCGCGGCGGACCTGTGGGACACGCCGGGCCGGGAATCCGAGCAGCCGTACTTCGGCTGGCTCACCACCGACCTGCCCGTCTACTCGCCCGCGACCCTCAACCTCAAGACCAACGTCCACGCTCGGCCGGTCGGGCAGCGCCCCTTCGTCGAGCTCGAACCCACCGGCCATCCCCTCGCAGTCGAACAGCGCACAGGGATCACCCGGGGCCGGGTGCGGGAGATCGCATCGGCCGTGTTCCACCTCGCCGGCGACGGGCGACCGTGATGGCGGACACACATGTGTCGCTGACCTCTGTGGCACCTGAAGGCCTGAGCCGCACAGCCCGGTACTTCGTCGAGGTGCACGGGCTGTGCGTCCCTCGCCCGGACCTCCGGCCCCACCGGGACGTATGGCTCAGACACGGGATACCCGCTGCGGAGATCGACCGCGCCGTGGCCTTCCAGGATCGCTGGGGTGGCATCGTCCTGCCGCCGGGCCCCGCGTACGAGGGCGGGCCGCGCATTCTCAACGCTGATGTTCCCGAGGGCTCGGCTGCCGACGGATGGTTGATTCCGGCCGGAGACGAGCGGGTGTCCATGGCCTACGGGTTCATGATCGGCCCGGAAGGCGAGTTCGGGATCCACACCGGCCGCTGGATTGCGCCGCACGCCAGCACGGACGGATGGGTGGAATCCCTGGCGCCGGCCCACCACGCGGGATACTGGGCCAAGAGCATCACGAAGTTCCCTCAGCTCACCCGTACGGTCGCTCGGTCGATCAGGCGGTTCGTCGGCCGGTTGCCGGTCAGTCAGCGGGCAGGCCGAACCAGCGGAGGAGTACGGGTCGTGCGTCGTCGGAGGCGTCCTCGGGGCCGCGGGCATAGCGCGCGAGCAGGGCCAGATAGTCGTCGTGGAACGCGTCCAGCTCACCCTTCGTCAGGTGGCTGAGGCTGCGTGAACCCCGCATCCAGCCTTCGGACTCCGCCTGTCCGGCGGTGAACTGCCGGGCGAGTTCGACATCTTCCTCCATCTTCATCCGGTCCAGTTCGGCCGATACGGCGCGCTCGGCCTCCGTCAGCTCACCCTGCGGCGGTCTGCGGATGTCGAGGCCCCGTACCCCGCGCCACCAGCGCTCACGCCCGGTGGAGCGCTCGGGGATGTCCTCGATGAGGCCACTGCGCTCCAGCATGCGCAGGTGGTAGCTGAGCGTCCCGGTGTTCTCGCCGAGGGCGGCGGCCAGCGTGGTGGAGGTGGCCGGGCCCGCCGCGCCGAGGTGGCGCAGGATACGCAGGCGCAGGGGGTGTGAGAGGGCCTTGAGCACCTCGGGGCTGTCCACCGTGCGCCGCACTGCGGCTTCCGCTCTCCGCTCTTCCGTCATGGCCGCAGTCTATCCGGATCACAGCAATTTCTCTGCAGAGGTTCCTCTGCAGAGAAATCTCTGCAATGCTGTGATGTATGACGCTGAACCGAGTGACCTTGAATCGCACAGTCCGCCGCTTCACAAGTGCCGTCGCGGGGGTGCTGCTTGCCGGATTCGCGCTGGGCGCCGCACCCGCGCATGGAGCTGAACGGGCTGCGGATCCACCGGAGTTCGACTTCTCGGCCTGCCCGACCGTCGGTGAGCTGCCCGCGGGTGCGGACCCCGGGACCTGGCGTTGCGAGGTCATGCACGCCAGAGGGCGTCTGCGCATGGGCGCCGTCGACGAACCGCTCACCGATCCTGTGAAGATCACCTTCGCGGAAGGCCGTGTGGGCGGAGTGTTCCGCCAGGTCTTCGGGAGGATGACCGCCGCGCCGATCCGGGTGGGAGGCATCCCGTTGACCCTGACTCCGCAGTACGGCGGCTACTCGGACTTCCTGTCCGACGACGCCCGGCGCGGCGAGTTCGACATCAAGTTCGCCATAGGCCGGGCGCACGGGCTGCCGGCCCTGCCGTCGTCGGGCTGCTCGGTCGGCAGCGACGAGGGGGCGGTTCACCTGGTGCTCAGGGACACCGATCCCACCCGGGTGATATCCCAGGACCCCCTGGTCGTCGGCTTCGGTGCCCAGGACGCGGAGTTCGCGGCCCCGGGCACCAGCGGCTGCGGTCCCCTGAGCCGCGCGCTCGACCGGGCGCTGGGCCTGCCGTCCCCTGCGGGCGCGAACGCCTTCGACATGGATGTCAGGGTGGCCATCCGGCCCTACACGTAGGCCGCCGGTTCGGCGGCAGTAGAGCCGAGGACCTGCTCATGCGCGGGCACGAAGTCCCAGCCGGGCAGGCCGAGGTCAGTACCTTCCAGTCCACTCATGGACTAGTCCAGCAGCTTGGCCAGTTGCTCGATGGTGGCGGGCGATTCGCGTTGCAGGGCCGCGATGTCCAGGCCCTCGTCGCCCAGGACGGTGAGCAGGGACCGGTCGCCGATGGCGAGGACGACCACATGGCCGGCGCCGCAGCGGGTGACGACCTCGCGGAGGGCGCCGACGCCGGCCTGCTGGGCCATGCGCTTGCCCAGGCCCAGGGCGGCGGCGGCCAGCGCGGCGACCGACTCGGGGTGGATGCTGTCCGCGTCCGCGGCCACCAGCAGGCCGTCCGCCGTGGAGATGACGCTCTCCGACACGCCCATCACCCGGTCGCGCAGGGACACCAGGACGTCGGTGAGGGGATCGGGTGATGAGGTTTCGGGCATGAACGAGGCTCCTTGCCGGTGGTTCTGTGCTGGTCCGGGGTGGTTCAGGAGAGGGTGTCGAGCGCCGCGCGGACCCGGTGCAGCGTCAGTGTGGCGGGCTGGGCGGCGGCCAGGTCCTCCGCCGGCCGCGGATCCGCGCTCGCCTCGGCGGTGCGGATCCGCCGCGCCAGGGGCGGGAGCACGTCGGCCGCCCGGGCCGGGGGGACGGGCCCGGAGCGGGTGGCCCGGGTGGAGCGGGCGATGGTGAGGCGGCGGCGTTTGGCCTCGCGGCGCCGACGGGTGGTCACAGGGTGCCCCTCCTGTCCGGGATGTGCCCTCCGGGGTTGCGCCGGGGGAGCGGCGCCGTGCCCGGTGGGGGTCCGGCCCGGCGTGGTTCGGGGGCGCGCGGGGCCGTGCCGGTTCGGCCGGCCGCCGTCAGCGCTTCCCACTGGAGCAGCCGCAGGGCGTCCAGCCGGATCAGGTCGAGCATGACTCCGTACAGCCCGCGGCCCAGCGCGAAGGCGATGTCGCGGGGCGTACGGCGGCCGTTGACGGTGAGCAGGACGTCCCGGTGGCGGCTGTGCAGGTGCCGTGGGGGCGGGCCGGCCGCGATGGCGGGCCGTCGGATCCGGGTACGGGCGAGTTGGCCGGGAGGGCCCCACAGCCGGGTCAGCTCGGCCATCCGGCGGTTGGTCTCCTCGGCCAGCCGCCGGGGCTCGATGCCGGGCCGTACGACGACGGCCGGTACCGGGCCGCTGATCTCCCAGCCGCCGGGCGGGCTGAGCGCCATGGCGAACGCACCGTCGAACACGGCGGCCGTGCAGGTCACTTCGAGCTCGACCGCGCCGACCAGGCCGCGTTCGACCAGTTCGGCGCCGAGTCCGTCGTCCTCCCGGACGGCGGCGCGGGCCGCGGTCCATCCGTTGTCGTCGACCCGGCCGGACTTCAGGAGCGCCGACTCGGTGGTCGGGGCGCCGGGGGTCACGACCGCGCACACCAGGCCGTCGCGCAGGTGGATGGAGCCGCCGGGTGTGCCGGAGACGGTGACCGTACCGGTGTACGCGGACTCGCGGAGCTGGAGCAGCAGGGCGGGGACGTTGCGGGGCGCTGTTCGCGTGGTGTCGGTGCCGCTCATCCGAGGATGGCCCGTGCGAAGTCGCCCACCTGGCGGATGGCCAGGGCGAGATTGGTCTGCTCCCGGTCCAGGGCGGTGGCCAACAGCAGCGGATCCCCTTGTCGTTGGACGGCGTGCAGTACGTGATGGCGGCGTCCGCTGGTGACGATCACGCTCTCCAGTTCGCCCTCCGCGCCGGCCGCGCCGAGCCGGTCGGCGACCAGGGAGGCGAAGTCCGAGCACTCGGCCCCGTCACCCACCTCGCCGGCGTCACCCGCGACCGCGTAGGTCAGTCCCGTCACGCCGTCCACAAGTGCCGCGCCGATTACGCCCGGTGACTCGAAGAGCCGTGAGAGGGATGATTCGAGCGCCGGCACAAGAGCCCCTTACGTCACTTCTCTGCGACCTCTTCACTTCCTTACCTGCGACACAGTAGTTTAATTGCGAACCAGCGCAAGAGTGACCGTAGTTGACTTTTCTGGCTTCAGGCTTCTGGCGAAACACGGTAAGGAAGAGCACATGGACATCGAAACCGCACTCAAGGAAGCCATGACCGTGGACGGTGCCGTGGGCGTGGCACTCGTCGACTACGAGAGCGGTATGTCACTCGGCACCCAGGGCGGTGGCCACGGCCTCGACCTGGAAGTGGCCGCGGCCGGCAACACCGAGGTGGTCCGGGCCAAGGTGCGCACGCTCGCCACCCTGGACATGGACGACACCGTCGAGGACATCCTGATCACCCTCGGCAAGCAGTACCACCTCATTCGCCCCCTCGCCGGCACCAGGGGCTCGCTGTTCCTCTACCTCGCCCTGGACCGCTCGCGCGGCAACCTCGCGCTGGCCCGGCACAGCCTCAAGCGCATCGAGGCCGTGCTTGAGGTCTGACCTCGGCGGGGTGACTTCCTGCCGGTGAACGCCCGCTGCTCCTGTCCGGGGTTCGGCGACAACCCGCGTTGACTGTCCGCAGTGCGGGTGGCCGATAATCGTGATCACTGACCGAGCGGGGGCGGGTGTCGTCATGGGTGACGGAATTCAGTGGCTGGCCGATCTGGAGCACTGGATGTCCAGTGTGGTGTTCGCGCGCGGGATATCCGCCGGGGAACTGGCGCTGCGGATGGGAGCCGACCCGGACGCGGCGACCGAGCCGATCACCGACGCCGAGGTGTGGGATCTCGGGATCGAGGAGTACCGGCCGGGCGCGGACGGTGACGGTGTCGTCCGGGTCGGCGAGGGTGCGGGCTGGGCCTTCGCCCTGGAGTACGGGGACTCGACCGGCGGCGACCTCCTGACGGAGATCTCCCGGGACGGCGTCGAGGCCGTCCACTACGTGCCCGTGCGGGAACACCCGCCGGCGACCGTCCGCTACGCCCGTGACTGCGTGCTCGTCTGCGGGTTCGGGCTGACCGAGGAGACGCACCGCTGGGGCAGCGAGCCGGACCTGCTGCTGCCCGACCTCGTCGCGGCGCGGGTGCTTCGGCCCGACGGCTCCAGGTGCCGCGCCGTGGAGGGTGAGCGGTACACCACCGCCTACCGGCGCACCCTGGGCGCCGTCGGGGAACGGTTCGGTCTGTCCCTCTCCTCGGACTGCCTCCGCGATGGCCGGCTGCCGGCGTACGCGGTCCGCGGGACTCCGCAGATGTGCTTCGGCGACCCGGACTTCGAGGCGATTCACGCCTGGGCCACGGCCCAGGGCTACAGCATGGGCCGGCCCGGGCGCCGGACCGTGCCGCCGTTCCTCCGTGATGCCTACCGCCTGTCGACCGGCGGCTGAGGCGGCGGCCGGTGGCGCTGCGGTGCTCCGAACCCGTTCCGGAGCGGCCCGTGTTGCTCAGAGGCGGCAGCTGATCTCCATCCCGTCCTCGACGGGGAAGGTGACGCTCTGGTAGCCGTTCGCCGGGTCGCGTACGTAGTCCAGGTACGGCCGCAGACTGCTCAGGTCGACGTCGTCGGCGATGACGAGGGTGCCGGGCTTCAACCGGGGTTCGAGCAGGTGCAGTATGGGCAGGCACAGGTCCTTCCAGCCGTCGAGCAGGACGAGGTCCGCGCCGGCGCCGAGGTCGCGGAGGGTTTCGCGGGCGTCTCCCTCCAGCACGGTGATCACGTCGTCCAGGCCGGTCTCGGCGAAGGTGCGGCGGGCCGCGGCCACCTTCTCCTTGCTGAGCTCCGTGGTGATCACGCGTCCGGTGCCGTTGTCGCGGACGGCTGCCGCCAGGTACAGCGTGGAGATGCCGAAGGACGTGCCGAACTCGACCACGGTGGCCGGACGGACCGCTCGGACCAGGTTGTAGAGCAACTGGCCGCCCACGGCGGAGACCGGCATGTAGATCTCCGCCGTGGCGTCGGCTCGCTCCTGTGGCGTCCGCGTCTCGAAGGCGCCGGGCCGTTCGGCCCCGACGCGGGCCGCGGTGGCGTCGTCGTGGGCGGCGTTGCCGAACATCCGGCTGAGGGCGGCTTCGACGCGGGGGTCGGCGAGTGTGTGGGTGACTGTCATGAGCGTTAGAGTAGACGCAACGTACCGTCTTGCCTAGAGGGGCTGTCTATCCTGGGCCGCAGGGAGGCGACATGGGAGCCGCAGCAGGGTCCGCAGCAGAGGCCGCAGCAGGAACGGCAGCAGGAACGGCAGCAGGAACCGCCGAGGAGAACACCGCGGGCGCGCCGGGCCGCCGCCACCACGGTAACCGGCACGGACGCAGTGAACAGGCGCGCCAGGCAGTGCTGGAGGCCGCCGACGACCTGCTCGCCGAGAAGGGCTTCGCCGGGGTCACGATGGAGGGCATCGCCACCCGGGCCGGAGTCGCCAAGCAGACGATCTACCGCTGGTGGAACACCAAGACCGCCGTCCTCATGGACGCCTTCCTGCAGGACGTCACCGAGGAACCCGCCCCGCCCGACCACGGCGACGTCGCCCGTGACCTCCGTGCCCACCTGGCCTGGCTGGCCGGATTCCTCGGCCGGTCCGACCCCGGCGCCGTCTTCCGGGCCCTGATGGCCCAGGCCCACCAGGACCCCGTGTTCGCCGAGGACTTCAGGGCCAAATACCTCGACGGACAGCGCCGCCGCGACCGCCTCCCGCTGGAACGCGCCGTCCTCCGGGGCGAACTGCCCGCCGACCTCGACGTGGCGGCCGAGACCGACCAGCTCGTGGGACCGGTGTACTACCGCGTTCTGGTGACCGGCGAGCCGATCGGCCAGGACTTCACCGACCAGTTGGCCGAGTCCTTCCTGCGCCGCGCGGGCCGGACGTCACCGCCTGCCGCGCCCTGACCGCGCCGGCGTGACGCTCCGGGTCAGCGCGCCCGGATCCGGCGCCCGCTGATCCGGACGGGGTCGATGCGCACCCACAGTTCGCGGTCGCCGCCCGCCCAGGGCCCGGTGGGTGCCCGGTCGGTGAGCCGCCGGACGGCGGCGGCGTCGGTGACGTACGTCGCGGGCCCGACCGCCAGCACACTCCAGCCCTGGCTGAGCGCCTCGTCGATGTGGTCGATCTCGAAAGCGGTATCGGTTCCGGCGGCGAGCGCGGGTGCCGCCTCCGGGGCGGTACGGAAGGCGATGGTGCCGTCCGCGACCGTGTAGTTGACCGGGATGATGGCCGGCCCCTCCCCGGTGGTCACCGCGACCCGCCCGACCCCGTGCGTGCCGATGAGGGCCCGGCATTCCCCGGGATCCAGTTCCGTCAGATCGGGGTGTCCGGCGGCCCGGCCGGTGCCCGGTGGCAGGTCCGCGTCGCCGCCGCGCAGTTGGGACACCGTGGTCTCCAGCACCTCGGCGATCTGGCGCAGAAAGCCCGGGCCGGGGTCGGCGGTGGGCTGCTCCTCCACGTAGCGCAGGTAGCCCGGCGCGGTGCCGGCCCGCTCGGCCACCTCCTCGGGGCTGAGGCCGAGCTCTTCACGCCGCAGAGCCATGCGGCGGCCGATGTCGCCGGTCGCCTTCACCGGTTCGGGTATCCGCTCGGACATAGCCGGTCACTTCCCTTCGTCGGTCCTGAGTGCCACCGCGTCGTGGTGCCCGCCGCCGAACGCGACCTTGAGCGCGCCGGTGTCGGCGGACCGGGCGAAGACCTCGTACGGCCGGGCCGCACCATGCGCGCACATCTCGAAGCCCTCCGGTTCGCCGACCGCTTCGATCACCACGTCCACGCCCACGTCCTGCCAGGCGGACCGCCCGGGGCCCTGGAAGGCGAGTGCCTCATGACTGTTCCCCTCTCCTCGCACCTCCCAGCCTGACCGCCCGTCCGGCCCGGTGCATGGGCCGGTCGGGCCCCGCACGGGGGCCGCCCGGCAGGAACAGGTGTCCGGACCGGACGGCCAGCGGATACGGTGGACGAGGGGCTGCGGGCGTTGGCCCAGGACTTGTACGGAGGATCCGGTGGGCGAGGACAGCGCCATGAGCAGTGATCCGCCCCGATTGCGGCTGGACGAGCTACTGGACGAACTCCAGGCCCGCATCGACGCGGTGCGCGGCACGCGGGACCGGGTGCGCGGCCTGCTGGAGGCGGTGCTGTCGGTCGGCCGGGAGCTGGACCTGCCGCATGTGCTGCGCCGGATCGTGGAGGCCGCGGTGGTGCTGGTGGACGCCGAGTACGGGGCGCTCGGGGTGATCAGTGAGGAGCAGGACGAGCGGCTGTCGCAGTTCCTGCCCGTGGGGATGGACCAGGAGCGGATCGCCGCGATCGGGCCGCTGCCGTCCGGTCACGGCATCCTGGGCGAGCTGATCCGGCATCCCGAGCCGCTGCGGCTGGAGGAGATCTCGGAGCACCCGGCCTCGTACGGCTTCCCGGCGAACCATCCGCCGATGCACTCGTTCCTCGGGGTGCCCATCCGGGTGCGGGGCCGGGCGTTCGGCAACATCTATCTGACGGAGAAGCGCGGCGGCAAGAAGTTCGACGGCGAGGACGAGACGGTTCTGTCGACGCTGGCCGTGGCGGCCGGAGTGGCCATCGAGAACGCCCGGCTGTACGAGGAGGCCCGGGACCGGCGGCGCTGGCTGGAGGCGAACGCCGAGGTCACCAACGCCCTGCTGTCCGGGGTGGACGAGACGCCGGTGCTGGAACTCATCGTCGACCACGCCCGGCGGATCCTCTCCGCGGACCTGGGAGTCCTCGCCGTGCCGGTCGCGGGCAGCGACGATCTTCAGGTCGCCCTGGCCCAGGGCATCGATGCGGAGGCGCACCGGGGCCTGGTGCTGCCGCGCGACGGGTCGTTCGTCGGAGCGGTCGCGGCCGCCTCCGAGCCGATCACCAGCGTCGATGTCGGGTCCGATCCGCGGATCACGACCGGGCCGCCCCGCTGGGAGGGCCTGGGCCCCGCGGTGGCGGTCCCGATGGTGACCGGCCACGGGGTACGCGGCGTGCTGCTGCTGGGCCGTGCCGCCGGGGCGCCGGTGTTCACACAGGCCGAGATTATGCCCCTGCTGGGATTCGCGGGGCAGGCGGCGCTGGCGATGGAACTGGCCGACCGCCGCCGGGACGCCGAGCAGATCGCCCTGTACGAGGACCGCGACCGCATCGCCCGCGATCTGCACGACCTGGCCATCCAGCGGCTGTTCGCGACGGGTATGACCCTGCAGAGCACCCTGCGGTTCGTGTCGCGGCCCGAGGGGTCGGAGCGGCTGCTGCGGGCCGTGGACGACCTGGACGAGACCATCAAGATCATCAGGTCGACGATCTTCGGCCTGCGCACCCACGAGGCCGCCGCCGGCCCCGGGGCCCCGGGGCTGCGGGTGCGTACCGTCAAGGCGGTCGAGGAGGCCGCTGCGGTACTGGGGTTCACCCCGTCGCTGCGCATGGAGGGGCTGATCGACACCGATGTGCCCGCGCACATCCGCGAGCATGTCGTCGCGGTCCTGGGGGAGGCCCTCGCCAATGTCGCGCGCCATGCGCGGGCGCGGGTCTGCGACGTGTCCCTCGTGGCCGGCTCCGGTGAGCTGACGGTGACCGTCACGGACAACGGGGTGGGCGTCCCCGAGGGCGGCCGCCGCAGCGGTCTGCGCAACCTGTCCGAACGCGCGCGGCAGCTCGGCGGCGAGCTGACCGTCTCCGCTCCGGCCGGCGGCGGCACCCGGCTGGTGTGGCGGGTGCCCGTTGTCGACGCGGCAGGACAGCCGCCGGCCCACTGACGGCGGCTGTTCCGAGGGAGCAGGCCGCAGTCAGTGGGCCGGCGGCTGGTGCTGGGTCGCCAGAACCGCGGCCTGGATGCGGCGTTCTACACCGAGCTTGGCCAGCAGGCGCGAGATGTGGTTCTTGACCGTCTTCTCGGAGAGGTAGAGCTCCTTGCCGATCTGACGGTTGGTCATTCCCTCGCCGATCAGGGCGAGGATCTGGCGTTCGCGGGGCGACAGGGCTGCCAGCCGGGCGTCCTCGGGCTCGACCGGCGGGGTGTCGTCACCGCGCAGACTGCTCATCAGCCGGGCGGTGGTGGCCGGGTCCAGCATGGACTGGCCGGAGGCCACGGTCCGGACGGCGGAGACCAGGTCGGAGCCCTTGATCTGCTTGAGGACATAGCCGGAGGCACCGGCCATGATCGCGTCCAGCAGGGCATCGTCGTCGTCGAAGGACGTCAGCATCAGACAGGCCAGGCCGGGCATCCGGTCGCGCAGCTCCCGGCAGACCGTGATGCCGTTCCCGTCCGGGAGCCGTACGTCCAGGACCGCGACATCGGGGCGCAGCGCCGGGCCCCGGGCCAGCGCGTGGTCGATGGTGCCCGCCTCGCCGACGACCTCGATGTCCGGCTCGGCGTCGAGCAGGTCGTGCACGCCGCGCCGGACGACCTCGTGGTCGTCGAGGAGGAACACCCGGATGGGTTCCCGCGCGGAGAACTCGCGTGCGCCCGCCATGTCGGTCCCCTTGTCCTCGCGGCGTCGTCCGCCGCCACCGTGGCCTGCCGGCCCTGACGTGGATCATGGCTCATCCGGCCCCGTCACCATAGGGCCGAACGGCTCCATCCCGGCCGGAGAGCGGCCCCGGACGGCCCCGGTGGCAGGGCCGTCCGGCCCTCGCACAGGATGCCCCGGCGGTGCCACGGTCGTCTACGCACGCGAACGCGTGGCGGTCGGCCGGGAAGCGGGCACGACGATGAGGACCAGGGTCAGGTGGCTGTGGCGCTGGCGGCGCAATCCGCTCAAGCGCCCCTCGGACACGACGGAGGCGCGGACGCTGCTGGCCGCGGTCGCCCTGATGGCCGCCGGAGCACCGGCCGCGGGTGTCTGCACCGCCTGGAGCGTCCAGGACGCGCTGCTCCAGCAGCGCCACGACCGGCACACCGCCTCCGCGGTGCTGACCGGCGCCGCCCCGGCCGTCTTCGCCTACGACGCCGACGGCTCCGAGCGCGCGACGGTGCGGTGGACGGCGCCGGACGGCTCCGTCCACACGGGTACGGCGACGGTGCGGGCGGGCCTGCCCAAGGGCAGTACGGTCACGGTCTGGCTCGACGGCCGGGGCGGCCTCACCGCCGAGCCCGCGGCGGCGGACGCCGCCGCGGTCGAGGGCGCGCTGGCCGGCGGGACGGCCGCCGGCGGAGTCTGCGTCCTGCTGCTGGGCGGCGTCAGGCTGGTGCGGTGGCGGCTGGACCGCCGCCGGGCCGAGGAGTGGGAACGCGAGTGGGCCCGGATCGGCCCGCAGTGGGGCCGGCACCGCACGTAGGCCGCGGGACACGGGACACGGGTCGCGCGGCCTCCGGCCGCACGTGCCATCGATCGCCGGACGGGCCGACCGGCCGCTCAGCGTGCGCTGCCGCTGCCACTCCCGGAGGGACCGTAGAGGTCGAGCAGCCGGGTGCGGGCTCCCTGCAGGCGGTGGGCGACGATCTCGGCGACGCGGCGTGAGACCGCTCGCCCGAGCACCGGGTCGGCCTCGCACAGCGCCCGTACCACGGTGGCGTCGAACTGCGCCGCCCGCACCGGACTCTGCGCCTCTGCGCCCAGGTGCCAGGCGTACGGGGGGAAGAGCCATGACCAGCCGAGCAGATCACCGGGACCGAGGGTCTCGACGACGGCCGCGCGCCGACCGGGGACATGCAGGTCGAGGGTGACCGAGCCGGTGCGGATGATCCAGAACCGGTCGGCCTTGCGGCCCTCCTCGAAGATGCGGCCACCGGCCGGGAAGGAGACGTCGGCGGAGAGCATCAGCAGGCGTTCGCGGCCTTGCGGGGGCAGCGCGTCGAGCAGACCGGTTGTCGGCGTCATGGTCATGGCTGGTCTCCGTCCTGGGCGGCACCCGGTGGTCCCCGTCACCAGGCTGCGCCGGTGCCGGCCGCCGTCGCAGGGGCCGACCGGTCCCTTCGCCTGGCCCACCCGGCTCCCCGGGCCGGCCGCGAAGCCGGGTGCCTACGGGCTGCGCCACCGGTGGTAGGCCGCCACGGCGGTGGGCAGGGTGGGGAAGATGTGTGCGGGACCGATCGCTTCGGTCAGGCCGTACGCGTCCAGGTCGTCGCGCAGCTCCTGCTTGACCCGGGCCAGTGCGAAGACGACGCCGCGCCGGACGAGTTCGCGTCGCAGGGAGTCCACCGCGTCCAGTGCGGTGATGTCGACCTCGACATTGGCCTCGGTGTTCAGGACGAACCAGGCCACCGGCCCCGGGTGCGCGTCGACGGCGGCCAGCGCCCGGCGCCGGAAGTCCTCGGCGTTGGCGAAGAACAGCGGCGAGTCGTAGCGGTAGACCACCAGCCCCGGGATCGTCCGTGCCCGCGGGTAGTCGTCCACGTCGTGCATGCCCGCCATGCCCGGGACGATGCCCTCGATCGCGTCGTGCGGGCGGGCCACCCGGGCCAGCATCTCCGTGACCGACAGGCCGACGGCCACCAGCACCCCGTACAGGATGTCCAGCGCGAGTACGCCGACGACGCAGCCGAGCGCCAGCAGCAGTTCCCGGCGGCGGAAGCCGGCGAGCCGCCGGAAGCCGGCCAGGTCGATCAGCCGGACGGCGGCGTACACGACGATCGCGCCCAGGACGGCGGCCGGGATGTGCCCCAGCAGCGGGCTGGCGAACAGCAGTACGGCCAGCACCGCGACGAAGGCGACCAGCGAGTACACCTGTGTGCGGCTGCCCGCCGAGTCGCCGAGCGCGGTACGGCTGGCGCTGCTGGACACCGGGAAGCCGCGCAGCAGCCCGGCGCCGAGGTTGGACGCGCCCAGGGCGAGCAACTCCTGGTTGGCGTCCAGCGCGGGCGCGTCGGCCGCGGTGAACGCCCGAGCCGTGAGTATGACGTCGGTGTAGCCGACCAGGAGCACCCCGAGGGCGGGCAGCAGCAGAGCGGGCAGGTCGCCGAGGGCCGGCAGGGCGGGCGAGGGCAGCCCCGCCGGGACGTGCCCGACCACCGCGAGGCCGCGGTCGTCCAGCCCCAAGACGGCCACGGCGCAGGAACCGAACACGACCAGGAGCAGAGGGCCCGGTACGGCGGGGAGGAACCGCCGCACCCCGAAGAGGAACGCCAGGGCGGACGCGGCGAAGACCACCGTCGTGGTGTCCGCCCGCGGAAGGTGGCGGGCGAAGGAGACCAGTTGCGGGAAGAACTCCGACCCGCCCACCGGCACCCCGGTCAGCCGGGGCAGCTGGTCCACGATCATGATCAGCGCCACCCCGGCCAGGTACCCGACCAGTACCGGCCGCGACAGCAGATCGGCGATGAAGCCCAGCCGGGCCGCCCACGCCACCAGGCTCAGCAGTCCCACCGCCACCGCGAGGGCGGCGGCCAGTACGGCGTAGCGGTCCGGGTCACCGCCCGCCAGCGGACCCACCACGGTGGCCGTCATCAGCGCCGTCGTCGACTCCGGCCCCACCGACAGCTGCCGGGACGAGCCCAGCACCGCGTACAGCGCCAGCGGCGGCAGGATCGCCCACAGCCCGGCCACCGGCGGCAGCCCGGCCAGCCCCGCGTAGGCCATGACCTGCGGCACCAGATACGCCGCCACCGTCGCGCCGGCCAGCAGGTCACCCCGCAGCCAGGCCCGCCGGTAGTGGGTGAGCACCGCGACGCCGGGCAGCAGGCGCGACAGCGCGGACACCTCGTCAGCCTTGCCGGCGTTCCGCCGCACCGCCACGCGCTACACCAGCCGCGCCGCGTGATCGGGTACGTACGTCTGGAAGTCGCGCGGCGGGCGCTCGTAGCCGGTGGACGGCGGGCGGGGCGGCAGTTCCAGCGCGGGAGGCGGGATCTCCTCGTACGGGACCGTGGAGAGCAGATGGGCGATCATGTTGAGGCGGGCGGCGCGCTTGTCGTCGCTCTCGACGACGTACCAGGGTGCCTCGGGGATGTCGGTGTGCACGAACATCTCGTCCTTGGCACGCGAGTAGGCCTCCCAGCGGGTGACGGACTCCAGGTCCATCGGGGAGAGCTTCCAGCGCCGGGTCGGGTCCTCCAGCCGGGCCAGGAACCGCTGCTCCTGTACGGCGTCGCTCACCGAGAACCAGTACTTGCGCAGCAGGACGCCGTCCTCGACCAGCAGCCGTTCGAAGATCGGGCACTGGTGCAGGAAGCGCCCGTACTCCTCCTTGGAGCAGAAACCCATGACGTGCTCGACGCCCGCCCGGTTGTACCAGCTGCGGTCGAACAGCACGATCTCCCCGCCGGCCGGGAGCTGCTCGGCGTAGCGTTGGAAGTACCACTGGGTGCGCTCGCGTTCGGTCGGCGCGGGCAGCGCGGCGATCCGCGCCACGCGCGGGTTGAGGTGCTCGGTGACCCGCTTGATGGTGCTGCCCTTGCCCGCCGCGTCGCGCCCCTCGAACACGACCACCAGGCGGGCGCCCTCGGCGCGCACCCACTCCTGCAGCTTGACCAGTTCCGACTGGAGCCGCAGCAGCTCCCGCTCGTACACCTTCTTGCCGACCATGTGCCTCGTCTCGTCTCTCTCCCGTACGGCCCCACGCTACTGGCCCGGGTGGCCCTAGCGGTGCCCGCCGGGCGGTCCGATGCTGGAGGCCGCACATCTGACGTTCCACGATGCTTCGGAGGAAGCCATGCGCGACGTCGCCACCCCCGCCCCGAGCGTCCTCGACGACGCCGAGCTGCGGGCCCTGGACGCCCACTGGCGCGCGGCCAACTACCTCGCCGTCGGCCAGATCTACCTCATGGGCAACCCCCTGCTCCATGAACCGCTGCTCCCGGAGCACGTCAAACCCCGGCTGCTCGGCCACTGGGGGACCTCGCCGGGGCTGAACCTGGTCCACACCCACCTCAACCGGGTGATCAGGTCCCGTGGTCAGGACGCCGTCTGCATCTGGGGCCCCGGACACGGCGGGCCGGCCGTGCTGGCCAACTCCTGGCTGGAGGGCACGTACTCGCAGACGTACCCGGACGTCAGCCGGGACGCGGCCGGGATGGCCCGGCTGTTCCGGCAGTTCTCCTTCCCCGGCGGGGTGCCCAGCCATGTGGCGCCGGAGACCCCCGGCTCGATCCACGAGGGCGGTGAACTGGGCTACTCGCTGTCCCACGCCTACGGGGCCGCCCTGGACAACCCGGATCTGCTGGTCGCCTGCGTGATCGGGGACGGCGAGGCAGAGACCGGACCGCTGGCCGCCTCCTGGCACTCCAACAAGTTCCTGGACCCGGTCCATGACGGGGCCGTCCTGCCGGTCCTGCACCTCAACGGATACAAGATCGCCAATCCGGCCGTACTGGCCCGCCTGCCCGGGGCCGAACTCGACGACCTCATGCGCGGCTACGGCCACGAGCCGATCCATGTCACCGGCGACGACCCGATGACCGTCCACCGGGCCATGGCCGCGGCCCTGGACACCGCCCTGGACCGCATCGCCCTCATCCAGCACTCGGCCCGCGAGGAGGGCGTCACCGAGCGCCCCCGCTGGCCCGTGATCGTGCTGCGGACGCCCAAGGGCTGGACCGGTCCCGCCACGGTGGACGGACTGCCGGTCGAAGGCACCTGGCGGGCCCACCAGGTCCCGCTGTCGGCCGTCCGCGACAACCCCGAGCACCTGAGGCAACTGGAGACCTGGCTCCGCTCGTACCGGCCCGAGGAACTCTTCGACGCCGAGGGCCGCCCCACCCCTCAGGTACTGGCCTGCGTTCCCGACGGCGAGCGGCGGCTCGGCGCCACCCCGCACGCCAACGGCGGGCTGCTGCTGCGCGAGCTGCCCATTCCGCCGCTGGAGCGGTTCGCGGTCCCGGTCGACAAGCCCGGCACGACCCTGCACGAGCCGACCCGGCTCCTCGGCGACCTGCTGGAATCGGTGATGGAGGCCACGTCCGGGCGCCGGGACTTCCGCCTGGTCGGCCCCGACGAGACCGCCTCCAACCGGCTCCAGGCGGTGTACGAGGCCAGCGGCAAGGCCTGGCAGGCCGAGGTCCTGGACACCGACGAACACCTGGACCGGCACGGCCGGGTGATGGAGATCCTGTCCGAACACACCTGCCAGGGCTGGCTGGAGGGCTATCTCCTCACCGGCCGCCACGGGCTGTTCTCCTGCTACGAGGCCTTCGTCCACATCGTCGACTCCATGGTCAACCAGCACATCAAATGGCTGCGCACCACCCGCCGGCTGCCCTGGCGCCGCCCCATCGCCTCCCTCAACTACCTGTTGACGTCACACGTCTGGCGTCAGGACCACAACGGCTTCTCCCACCAGGACCCCGGTTTCGTCGACCACGTCATGAACAAGGCGCCGGAAGTCGTACGCGTCTACTTCCCGCCGGACGCCAACACACTGCTCGCGGTGGCCGATCACGTCCTGCGCAGCCGCGACTACGTCAACGTCGTCGTCGCCGGCAAACAGCCCTGCTTCGACTGGCTCAGCCTGGACGAGGCCCGCGCCCACTGCGCCCGCGGCGCCGGGATCTGGCACTGGGCCGGCACCGAGGACGGCACCCGCGAACCCGACGTCGTCCTGGCCGCCGCCGGCGACGTACCCACCCAGGAGGTGCTGGCCGCGGCCCAACTGCTCCGCCGCCACCTACCGCAACTGGCCGTCCGGGTCGTCAACGTCGTCGATCTCGCCCGCCTGCTCCCGCAGGAGGAGCACCCGCACGGCATGCCCGACCCGCAGTACGACGCGCTGTTCACCCGCGACAAGCCGGTCATCTTCGCGTACCACGGCTACCCGTGGCTGATCCACCGCCTCGCCTACCGCCGCAACAACCACGCCCACCTGCACGTACGCGGCTACAAGGAGATCGGCACCACCACCACACCCTTCGACATGCTCGTCCGCAACGACCTCGACCGCTACCGCCTCGTCATGGACGTCATCGACCGCGTCCCGGGCCTCGCCGTACGGGCCGCCCCCGTACGGCAGCTCATGGAGGACACCCGGCTGCGCCACCACACCTGGATCCGCGAACACGGCACCGACCTGCCCGAGGTCACCGACTGGCACTGGTCCGACTGAGGCGGGGCCCGGCGGCCGGGGCGTCCGCTCGGCGGCCGGCCACCGTATGGGCCGGTCGGCCCCGGGCAGGGACCAGCGGCCCCTGCCCGGCGGCTCCGCGGGCCGGGACGCTGGAAGCACAACCCACCGAGGAGGTCGGCCATCATGCCGCGCACCATCACCGCAGGTCTGGACGGCTCGCTCGAAAGCCTGGCCGCAGGAGGCTGGGCCGCCCGTGAGGCGCTGCGCCGCGATCTGCCGCTGCGACTGGTGCACGCCTGGGAGTGGCAGCCGTACACCCACGCCCCGTTGGCCGGGACCGATCCGCAGCGCTACTGGGCCGAGCGCGTGCCGCGCGAGGCGGAGGCGGCACTGCTGGCCGCCTACCCCGGGCTGCCGGTCACCACCGACCAGATCGCCGAGCCGCCGGTCCCGGCGCTGCTGGCCGCCGCCGCGGAAGCCGAGCTGCTGGTGCTGGGCTCGCGCGGGCTGAGCGGGATCGCGGGGTTCTTGGTCGGCTCCGTCGCCATGGCGGTCGTCGCCGGTGCCACCTGTCCGGTGGTGCTGGTACGGGCCGGGGAGACGGCGGAGGAAGAGCACCTGCCGGACGCCGCCGGCCTGCCCTCGACCACGTCCCCGTACCGCGATGTCGTACTCGGCCTGGACACCCGGCGGCCCGGCGACGCGGTCATCGGGTTCGCCTTCGAGGCCGCCGCCCGTCGCCGGGCCACACTGCGTGTCGTCCACAGCTGGGACCTGCCCGCCTACTACGGCTACGGCGCCGCCATCGACCCGGGACTCAACGCCGCGCTGGCCGAGAAGGAGACCGCCGCCCTGGGCGCGGCACTGCGCCCCTGGCGGGAGAAGTTCCCCGCGGTGCCGGTGACCGCGCGGGCCGTGGCCGGCCGGGCCGCCGACCACCTCGTGGACGCGGCCGCCGAGGCGAGCCTGGTGGTCGTCGGCCGCCGGGCCCGCGACATCCCCCTCGGCCCGCACATCGGCCCCGTGGCACACGCGGTGCTGCACCACGCGACCGCCCCCGTCGCCGTCGTCCCGCACGACTGAGCCCCGGCCTGCGCGGGCGCCGGTGGCGGGGGCCGGTGGGGCGAGGCCGGCCGTCACCCGAACGGGTGCACCGGATAGCGGACCCGGAGAGGGCCGACCTAGTGTGGCCGCGGGCGTTCGATTCTTCGAGTGCCCGCCCCTCTCATGGAGGTGAACCATGAACTGCCTTCGTACTCTCGCCCTGGCGGCCGCTCCCACCGCGATGCTGATCGGCCTGGCCGGTGCCCCGGCGTCGGCCGCAGGCGTCACAGCGCCGAAGGCTCCCGTGCCCGCGAAGTCCGTCTGCGGGACCGCGGTCGCCGGCCAAGTGCTGACGGCCAAGAACGCGGCCCAGCTCAAGACGTGTGCCGTCAAGAAGGCCGTACTGGCCAGGTCGTGGCACTGGATGGGCAACTACGACTCGGTCTACGCCGTGACCGCCGCCGCGAACAGCCACCACGTCGGTGCCGGCGGCCTCATCACCATGGGCGACGCGAACGGTCTGTACCCGACGTTCATGTACTACTAGGCACCACGGCACAGCCGTCCCGGTGAGCGGCCGAGACCGCGAGCCAGGACGTGGCGGAGGACGGGCGTGAGCCTCTCCCACCGCACATCGAAGCCCCGGAAGACCAGGGTCGACCGCACATGTCGCCCCGGACCGCCGGGGCTTCGGTGCGCCGCCGGCCGGCGCTGTTCAGGGCTGTTGAACCCGGTTCGAATAGCATCTCCACGCCGGGGCCGACCGCAGTCGAGCCAACCTTCGCTAGCGTGGGCCGAAGCACGACGGATCGGTACGCGACCGCAGGAGATGGACCGTATGACCCGAATCGGCGTCACCGGGCACCGTGACATCCCCGCGGCCGCGATGCAGTCCGTGCGTACCGGGATCCGCGCCGAACTCGCCGGACTCGCCGGTCGGGCCGGTCAGGCCGGGGCCGGATCCGTCGAGGCGCTGAGCTGCCTCGCGGCGGGCGCCGATCAGCTCTTCGCGGCCACCGCCCTCGAACTCGGCCTGCCCGTCACGGCGGTGATCCCCGGCATGGACTACGAGGACAGCCTCGGCGGCCAGGAGGCCCGGGCCGCGTTCCGGCACCTGCTGAAGTCCTGTACGACCCGCGTGGACCTGCCGGTCGAGCCGACCCATGAGGACGCGTACTACGCGGCGGGCTGCTGGATCGTCGACCACGCCGACCGGCTGGTCGCCGTGTGGGACGGGCACACCGCGCGCGGCCGGGGCGGCACCGGGGACATCGTGGAGTACGCGCTGCGCTCGGGGGTGCCCGTCAGCGTCCTGTGGAGCCCCGGCGTGCGGCGCGTCTGACCCGGGCGCCGCCACGGCGCCCCGCGCGCCCCCGGTACGCCCCCGGTACGCCCCCGGGTCCGGTCAGGACCCGAACCGCGCGAGCCAGTCGGTGTACTGAGGGGACATCAGGCGCTCGGCGTCCGTCACGGCCTCGGACCACTGCTGCTCGCTCACCGTCTTGCCCATGGCGATGCGCAGCGTCTCCAGGTCCTGTTCCACCAGCGCGTGCGCGTACGAGAGCGGCCGGTGCCGCCGCATCTCCAGCCAGGCCACGCCGGTCGCGGCAGCCGCCGCCAGCAGCCCGGTCAGGTCCCAGTCGGCGGCGATGTCGAGGACTCTCAGACCGGCCGCGACCAGGGCCAGCAGGGTCAGCACGGTCGTGACCGCCGACCAGCCGATCGCCGACCGGTGCGCCTGCCCCGACCGGTTCCTGTACCAGACGAGCTGTTCCAGCATCCGGTCACGCAGATAGATGTCGCGTCGCGCCTCGAACGGCTTGGCCCGCACCGCCCGCATGACCGACGTGATGTGACCGGCCATCATGGCCGGGGCATCGGATTCCGGGCTCTGCCAGCCGACCCGGCGCAGCTCGCGCAGCCGCTCGTCCAGCCGTTCGGCGAACATCGCGTCCGGATCGGCCAGCCGGGAATGGAACGGCCCGCCGTGCACCATGTACTGCCAGGCGAGCGACTTGACGGTCTCCGCGGCGTCCCGGTGCGCCTGCCAGTGGGCCCGAGCCCGGCGCCGCGAGGTACGGGCGGTCATGGCGACGGTGAGCCCGTACAGCACCGCCGCCATGGCTTCGGGGAAGTGCGTACTGAAATGCCCGGCCAGGGTGGCGAAGACCGTGGCGAGCAGAAGCAGCGTCAACTGGGTTCGCGTGGCGCGGAAGGACTCGCTCTGCCGGTTCAGTGCCCATTGGTCGTTGGCGCGGAAGAGCAGGGGCAGGTCGTCGTTGCCTATCGTCGTGCTCGGTCCGGGAGTGGTGGCCCACACGGTGCACCTCACGATGAAAGAAGGGGGAATCATCGTGACGTGGAGTGTGACGGAGTGCCAGCACGGGGTGACGCATCGACGTCTTTGGGCCGGTCCGGCGGTATTGAGCCACCGAGGGTCCGATTGTGCCGTGCGTTCTGGCCGAGGCGTGACCAGTGTGCTTCCCTGAGACAAGAACCGCATCACCCTGCCCGCAACCCGGCACTCCGCGAGTCGTGTTGTGGCAACGGCACACGTCCACATCCGTACGGGTCCGGGACGACAACGGGCCCGGCGGTGCGAGTGAATACGGGGGCGCCTGTGGAGACGTCGGCAACTGACGTGGAGTTCGATGTGGTGAACCTGCGTGGTGCGGCGACCGCGGATCTCGATGACCTGCCTGACAGTGCGGTCCGCGCATCCATGCTGCGGGTCCTCCGGGACGCCGTGGACGGCCGGCTCCCGGGCGTGGCCGCCTTTTCGTCGGCGATCTGATGGGAGGCCGCAGACCGCGTCCGCCGGGCACCGCAGAGCGGGAGGTGGCACGTGCGGGAGATGGAGCCCTTCACCGAGTGGGTGGTCAAGGTCGCCCAACCCTGCAACCTGGCCTGTGACCACTGCTATGTGTACGAACTCCAGGACAGCACCTGGAGGAACAAGCCGACGGTGATCTCGGCCGGTACGGCGGACCGGCTGGCCGCCAGGATAGCCGAGCACGCGCGCAGCCATGCCCTGAAGGCGGTTCGGGTGGTGCTGCACGGCGGAGAACCGCTGCTCGCGGGCATGCCACGCGTCGAACACCTTGTCTCAGCGCTGAGACAGGGGCTGCAAGGGGCCGCTGAATGTGATATCTCCGTGCAGAGTAATGGAACACTCCTGAATCCTCTCTGGTTGGAACTGTTCCACCGGCACCAGGTGTCGGTGGGGGTCAGCCTCGACGGTGACCGCAGGGCCAACGACCGCCATCGGCGTTCCCGGAACGGACGGAGTAGCTACATCGCCGTCCAGAGGGGGATGGACCTGTTGAGGCGACCGGAGAACCGTGCGCTGTACAGCGGACTGCTGTGCACGGTGGACATCGCCAACGATCCCGTCCAGGTGTACGACGCACTGATCTCCCATGCCCCGCCGGCGATCGACTTCCTTCTCCCGCACGGGACTTGGGAACATCCACCGCCCGGCCACGATCCGGACCGGACGCCGTACGCGAACTGGCTCCTGGCGGTGTTCGAGCGCTGGTACTCCGCGCCCCGCCGGGAGACCCGTATCCGGCTGTTCGAGAACGTCATGGATCTGGCACTCGGCGGTGAGGTCCGTTCCGAGAGCGTGGGACTGGCCGCTTCGAACTTCGTCGTGGTGGAGAGCGACGGGTCGATCGAGTTACCGGACTCCCTCAAGGCCGCCTACCACGGTGCCGCCGCCACGGGGCTGAACATCGCCGACCACGACTTCGACACCGTGGCGCGCCACCCGGGCGTCATGGCGGCCCGGGGCGGCGGCCGTGACGCACTCGCCGAAGCCTGCCGGAGCTGCCCCGTGGTGCGGCTGTGCGGCGGAGGGCTTCGCGCGCACCGCTTCCACCCCCGCACCGGCTTCGCCAACCCCAGCGTCTACTGCGCCGATCTGCTGCTGCTCACCACCCGGATCCGGGACCGCGTCGTGGCGGATGCCCATGCGCTGCTGGGGAGGGTGTCGTGAACGCGCCTGCGCCGCTGCGCATGACCGCGGAGGACTTCGAGGCGCTGGCGGGCTGCCGGCCCGCCGAGTCCGCGCTCAAGGTGTTACGGGACGGCCAGCTCAGCAGACGCCTGCTGATGCTGAAGGCGGTCACCGACACCGCCCGGCGCAGGACACCCGAGCTGTGGGCCGTCTCCGGGGCCGCTGCCGGCTGGGAGTTGTGCACCCGGGCGCGGACGTCGGACGTACGGGCCTTCGACCGGGTACTGCTCCATCCCCACGTCGGCGTCTGGCTGGGCCGGTGCCTGCGGGCGCTCAACACCAAGGGCTCCACGTCCGGTCTCGTCGCGGACCTCGCCCGGCTCGGATCCCTCGGGGCCGCCGCCGCGTTATGCGGCGGGCTGCATCCGCGCCTGACGCTTCCGGTCCCCGGCGGTCTGCTCTGGCTGCCCACACTCGGCGGGGTCCTGCTGCCGGAGGGAGTCCGCGAGGTCCGGCTGGACGGCTGGGTCCTGGAGCTTCCGGGACGGACGCTCGCACTCGGGCCGGGGGACGAACGGACCGGCGAGGGCGCACTGCGGTTCGCGCCGCGCGGCGTGACCGTCGCGCCGCGCGGGGGCGGGCCCCGGCTGTCGGTGGCGATCGAGGACACCGATCCCTACCGGGAGGCGTATCACCACGCCGTGCAGCCCCGGCAGACGGCCGGACAACTGGCCGCCTGGCAGGCCTCGGTCACGGCGGCCTGGTGCCTGCTCACCCGCCTCAATCCCGAACGCGCGGCGGCCGCCGCCGGACTGTGGACGGCGCTGGTGCCGCTGCGCCCGGAGCCGCACGGCCGGAGCCGCAGCTCCTCCGCGCGGGAGGCCTTCGGGGTGGTCGCCACGACCCCTGAGCGGGATCCGGTGCGGCTGGCCGAGACCGTGGTCCACGAAACCGCCCACATAGCCTTGGGAGCTCTCACCGATTTGGCCGATCTCACCGATCCACACGACCGGACCCGCCACCGGGTCGGCTGGCGCCCGGACCCACGTCCCGTCGGCGCCGTCCTCACCGGGACCTATGCCCACCTGGCGCTGCTGGAGTTCTGGCTGCGCAGGCGGCAGACGCTCGACGGTGCCCGCGCCGACGACGCCGAGGCACGACTGCACCACTACGGCCGCCAGGTGACCGCCGCTCTGCTGACGCTGCGGAACCACCCGGCCCCGACCTCACTGGGCGCGCGCTTCGTCGAAGCGATGGCGGACGAGGCCGCGAGATGCGGCTTCCCCGTCCGCGGTCCGTCCGCCGTTCACCCGGTCGGCGGCCCGGGCGACGAATCCCACCATCGAGTGACGTCGCGCGACGTCGCGCCTCCTGTCCGCCCGCCGGGCAGGCCCCCGCCACCCGACCCTGCGGGCGCGGCGAGAGGTGAGGCGGCTGCGGCCAAGTGCGAAGGGAAGCCATCCATTGAGACGAGGAGAGGGGGAACGGGTGGACAGGGCAGCGTGGTGGCACGGCGAGAGTGTGAAGAATACCCACTATTGTGCACCGAGGGATGAATCCCACTATTTCCGTCATATTCGAACAACCGGTCGGCGCGGCGTGACCGGCAGCAACGGGCCTGGCGGTATCCCCTCGTCCTGCGCCCGGCTCTCACCGCGGCCGGGCACGTCCTGGGACCGGGCAGCGCACATGGAGTCGCCGTGAGCCATTTCTACCTGAGCCACGTCCGCAGGGTCGACGAGGAGTGGGTCGCGGCGTTCTTCCGTGATCTGTGCACCACGGTCGGGGACCGTACCGGCCGCCCTCCCGAATCGGTGGGGGTGCGCGGCGGGCCCCATTCGCTCGACGCGCCCCTGGACCTGCTCAGCGCCTCCACCGTCCTGGTCGCGTTGCACTCACCGCGCTATTTCAGCCAGTCCTACTGCGTCGCGGAATGGACCTACTTCCAGCAGCGGCTCGATGTGCACTGGTCCAGGACCGGCCGGCGGGCCGACGCCGTCGTCCCCGTGATGTGGGAGCCCGACCCCGCCCATCCGCTCGGCACCGCCTTCCCCTACCCGCCGCTGGCCGTGCCGTCGCAGTCCTACCAGCGGGACGGCGTCCTGCATCTGCTGCGGCTGAAGGCCCGTTACCAGCGGGATTACGAAGGGGTGCTGAACGCCCTGGCCGACCGCATCACCGCCGCCCGCGAGCAGCTTCCCGAGGTCCACGGGTTCGACGCCGCGGGAATCCGTACCGCCGCCCGGCCCGCGGTCCCGCCGGGCAGCCGGGCGGTCAGCTTCGTCATGGCGTCCGCGGCCGAGAGCGAACTGCCCGTCGAACGGCGCTCCCGCCAGTACTACGGTGAGACCCCCCTGGAATGGTCGCCCTATGCCCCGGGCGAGAGCGAGGCACTGGTCTCCCTGGTGAAGGACACCGCCACCACGCTGGACCTCACCCCGACCGTGCTGGCCCTGGACGACAAGACGATCGAACAGGTCAGCCGTGAACAGGACCCCGAACAGCTCGTGGTGCTGCTGGTCGACGCCTGGACGACCAGGCTCCGGGAGAAGCAGCGGCTGCTGGCCGCCGTCGACGGACGATCGCCCGAATCGACCACCGTGCTGGAGCCCCGCAGCGGGGACGACACCGAATCCGTCGAGCAGGCGGCCGATCTCGACCAGGCTCTCGACCAGGTACTGCCGCTGCTGCGCGGGGGCGTCACCGAGTACCAGCGCTGGAGCCTGCCGGACATAGAGAAATTCACCTCGGCGCTGCGCAAGGCACTCGTCCGCCTGCAGAACGACGCCATGAAGTCCACCGAGGCCGAGCGGTCACCGGCGACGCCGGCCAGCGGCCTCGCCACGTTTCCCTTGCTTGGAAGGCGCTCCTCATGAAGTTCGACTCGGGTGACGCCGGCACCCAGGAGTCCGGCACGGTTGTCACGTTCTACTCCTTCAAGGGCGGTACCGGCCGCACCATGGCCATGGCCAACGTGGCCTGGATCCTGGCCAGTAACGGCAAACGCGTGCTCGCCATGGACTGGGACCTGGAAGCACCGGGACTGCACCGCTATTTCGCGCCGTTCCTCGGGGACCCGGAGCTCGACTCCACTCCCGGAGTGATCGACCTGGTCCGCGGCTTCGACCTCCTCATGCCCCGACCACCGGGCGAGGGGTACCGGGAGCACGCCCGGGTGGAGCGCTTCGCGTCGACCCTGTCGTGGAGTTTCGCCGACGGCGGCTACATCGACTTCGTCTCGTCGGGGCGACGGACCCCCGAGTACTCCGAGACCATCAACACCTACGACTGGCGCGGCTTCTACGAACGACGGGACGGCGCGGCGTTCCTGCAGGCCCTCCGGGAGGACATGCGCAGCAACTACGACTACGCCCTGATCGACAGCCGTACCGGATTCAGTGACACCTCCGGTATCACCACGCTGCTGCTCCCGGACGTCCTCGTCAACTGCTTCACCCTCAACACCCAGTCGGTGGACGGCGGTGCCGACGTCGCCCGCGACGTGAAGCGCGCGGCCCCCCACGTCAAGATCCTCCCGGTGCCGATGCGGGTCGAGGACGCCGAGCAGGAGAAGCTCGCGATCAGCCGGGACCACGCCCGTCAGCGCTTCCACGAGTTCCTCAAGGACACTCCCCGGGCCTCCGACCCTGACGGCTACTGGGGCACGGTGGAGATCCCCTACAAGCCCTTCTTCGCCTACGAGGAGGTCCTGGCCACCGTCGCCGACCCGCCACGCAGCCAGACCACCCTGCTCGCCGCCTACGAACGCCTCACCTCGGCCATCACCGACGGCGAGATCACGGCGGTCCGGCCCATCAACGAGCCGGTGCGCAAACAGCTGCTGGCCCGTTTCCAGCGGGTCCGTACCCCCGGCGGGAGTGCCGTCCCCCGGGTGCGGCTCGACTTCGCGCTGCGCGACGGAGCGTGGGCGGAGTGGATCGCCACACAGCTCCAGACGGCCGGCATCGCCGTCTCCCTGCGCGGCAGCAGCCCGTCCACCGAGTTCCCCTCCCTCCCGGCGGACAACGCCGACGTGGTCATCGCCCTGCTGTCCCCGGACTTCGCGACCACACCCGTCGCGGAGGAGGTACGTGCCCTGGTGGCCGCCCCGGACAAGCCGAGGATCATCGGGCTCCGTACCCGCGAGCACTCACCCGAGGTCGCGCTGCGCGGGCTGCCGGGATTCTCGCTCGACGACGTGTCGGCCACCCAGGCGCTGGCGCAGCTGTTCCTGCTGCTCGACCTGGAGGTACCGGCTTCGGTCACCACCGACGGGCCCGCCTACCCCGGCCTTGTCCCCGGTGTCTTCAACGTGCCGCCGCGCAACAACGCGTTCACCGGCCGCGACGCGCAACTCGACCGTCTGCGGTCCGACCTGAACACCGAGTCGCTGCGGGTGGACACCCCGGTGGGCCGGGTCTTCCTCTACGGTCTCGGCGGCATCGGCAAGACCCAGATCGCCCAGGAGTACGTGCACCGCTACGGCGCGCAGTACGACCTGGTGTACTGGATCCCCGCCGAGCAGCCCGACCGGATTCCGCAGCTCCTGGCCGACCTGGGCTCGGAGCTGGGCCTGCCGGGTGACACCGTCGACGAGCGGGTGCAGACCACACTGGCGATGCTCCGCAACGGCGATGTGGGCCGCTGGCTGCTGGTCTTCGACAACGTCGAGAGCAGGAGCCAGGACGAGGGACTCGTAGATCTGGAACGCTACCTTCCGAACGCCGGTCCGGGCCATGTCATCGTCACGGCCCGGCGTTCGCCCCAGGTGTCGGCGCAGGTCGCGGTGGAGGTGGACGCCTTCACCCGCTCGGAGAGCGTGGCACTGCTGCGACGCCGGGTGGACGGACTGTCGCGTGAGGACGCCGACCGGATCGCCGTGGAGCTCGGTGACCTCCCGATGGCCGTGGAGCTCGCGGCCGCGTGGCTGCGGCAGACCGCCATGCCGGTCGACACCTACCTCGACCAGGTCCGCAACCGCGTCAGCGCGGTCCTGACCAGTGGCGGAAGTGAGGGCGACGGCCCACAGCAGTCCCTCACAGCGGTCTGGAGGCTGTCGGTGGACCGGCTCGGCGAGGAACGTCCCGCCGCGGTCCGGCTGCTGGAACTGTGCTCCTTCCTCTCCCCCGAGCCGATCGCGCACTCGCTGCTCTACAGCGACGGCATGCGCAACCACCTCGCCGAGGAATCCGGGGACAGCGCCGTCCTCGACCCCATGGTGATGGGCTATCTGATCCGCGACCTGGGGCGCTACGCGCTGGCCCGGGTGGACCAGCAGAGCCGCTCCATCCAGGTGCACCGGCTGCTGCAGGCAGCGGTCCGCGAATGGCTCGAAGAGGATCCCACGCGGCTGGAACGGACCAGGCACCAGGCTCATCTGGTGCTCGCCGGCGCGCTGCCGTCGGCCTCCCTCCTGGAGGACAGCGCGGCCGCCCGCCAGCGGTTCGCCGAACTGCTGCCCCACCTCGAACCCTCCGGGGCGATCGGCAGCACCGATCCCCGGGTGTGCGAGTGGGTCGTCCGGCAGGTCCGCGACATGTGGCGGATCGGGGACCACCGGGCCGCCGCCGCCCTGGGGCGCCGTGCGCTCAGCAAGTGGTCCGGCTCACTGGGCAGGAACCACCAGCTGACCCTGCGCCTGGCGGCACAGGTCGCCAACCCGCTGCGCTCCCTGGGACGCTTCGAGGACGCGCACCAGCTCGACGAGGACACCCTGCGGCGCCAGCGCGAGCAGCTGGGACCCGCCGACGGCTACACGCTGGTGACGGCCCGTAACTACGGCGCCGACCTGCGCGGACTGGGCCGCTACGTCGAGGCGTACGAGTCGGACCGGGAGACGTACCGGCACTACGTCGACAGCCCCGACTTCGGCCCCGACCACGAGGACACGATCCGCGCCGCCAACAACCTGGGCGTCTCCCTCAACCTGGTGGGCCGGCCGTCCGCGGCGCTCGACGTCGCGACGGACGCCTACCAGAAGTCCCGGCAGGCCATGGGGCCGCAGAGCCGGCTCACCTGGGCCTGTGCCAACGGTGTGGCCCTGGATCTCAGGGAGACGGGCGACTACCAGGGATCCCTCGATCTCCTCATCGAGGTCCGCAAACGGCTGGTGGCCCTGTTCGGTGAGCGTTCCGAGGACGTCCTGCGCACCGATGCCTCGCTGTCGGTGACCCGCCGCCGCCGTGGCGACTACGCCGAGGCGGAGGTCCTGACCCGTACCACGCTCGACCTGTACCGGCGGAGCTACGGCGAGTCCCATCCGGCCACCATGTCCTGTGCGGCCAACCTCGCCTGCGACCTGCTGGCACTGTCGGCGACGGACCCGGTCAAGGGCACCGAGGCACTCGCCCTGGGGGAGCGGAACCTCCAGCACTACCGTGAGGCCCTGGGCAGGAACCACCCCTTCAGCCTGGCGGCGGCAACCAACCTGGTGATCATTCACCGGCGTCAGGGCCAGACCGAGGCGGCCCTGGCGCTCGCCGACGACACACTCCAGCACCTGGTGGACGACCTGGGCGACACCCATCCCGCGACGGTGGCCTGCCGGGCCAACCGGGCCGGAGTACTGTCCGAACTCGGCCGCCGGGAGGAGGCACTCGCCGAGGACGAGAAGGCCTACGAGGGCTACCGCGCCCTCTACCGCGACCACCATCCGCGGGTGCTGTGCGCGCAGTACAACGTCACGCTGGACCGCCATCTCATGGGGGACCCGGAGGCACTGGCACTGCTCGGCAAGGCCGCGCTGGACGCCGAGCGGGAGTTCGGGGTGCGGCATCCCACCTGCCGTGCGATGGCGGCCCGGCAGCGGATCGACTTCGATCTGGAGATGCCTCCGATCTGACCCGCCGGGAAGGGGTCCCGGGAGGAGGCAGGTCAATTGCTCCAGGAGGTCGCGTACTTGCGGACGAATCTTCGTACGGTGCGGTTCATCTCCTCCTCCCGTGGCTCCGGCAGACCGTCCAGCCGGGTGTGGGCCCCGGCGGCGCCCAGGAGTTCTCCGTCGACGACGAACAGCAGCAGGATGCCCACCGGGAAGGCGTCGCCGAGGCCCCGGAGCAGATCGGGGTCGGGAGGATGCGGCACGATCACCACCACCGGCCCGAAGTCCCGTTCGTGTTCCCGCAGTGTCTCCTCGTCGTAGACGTCGACATCCCCCAGGAGGTCCTGGATGCCGGCCACCAGGCTGTTCAGGACGCCGTCCCCCGCGGTGATGGGCACCACGAAGTGATCCCAGGGCAGGGGCTGTTCGCTGGCCCGGTGGACGTACCGCCGCGCGGTCTCGGTGGACCGCGCGGGCAGCACCGCGAACCGGGGCGGCGCGTCCTGGAGCACCTCGTGCATCCGGGAGGCGTCCGCGGCCGGCACCCGGGCATGGGTCACGCTGAGCTCGATCAGCTCACGTGAGGCCGTGAGCGCCTGGAGCGGCAGCAGCTCGGTGAGCGCGGCGCGCAGCGGATCCGCCTCGGGTTCACTCCTGCGTTCGGTCAGCAGCCCCGAGGCCACCCGGTGACGCATCAGGGGTGACAGCATCTCCGGCGCGACACCGAGCGTCGAACCGGCCCGGCTCAGACTGGGATCGTCCACCTCGCGCAGATGATGGACGAGACGGTGGTGGACCCGGGACCCGTTCAGCCCCGCACGCATCAGCTCCAACTGCGGTGCGATGCCGCGTCGTACGGCCTCCATGTCGTCGTCCCCCGGCCACTCCACGGTCTGCCGCCGCGTCGGGTTGAGCGACCCCAGCCGGCTCTTCTCCAGTGCCTGGAGGTCCACTTCCGGCAGCATCAGCAGGATCACCGGGAAACCGTCGTGCCGGTTGCGCAGTTCCGCCATGGCGAGTTCGTTCTGTACGTGCGGCGACTGGATGGCGTGGACGGAGACGATCAGGAGCATGCCGTGCGCGCTCCCCATTCCGTCGGAGATGGCCTCCATCCAGTCCTGCCCGGGCACCAGCGAGTCCCGGTCCACGACGACCGGTTCGCAGCCCTCCTCCACCAGCAGGTCCACCACGGCACGCCGCGCGGGCCAGCAGCTGCAGCCGCACTTCTGGGGCTCACTGCGGCTGAGGAAGACGTGGGGACGGGACATGGCACTCCTCGCGCTCTTTCGGGACGTCAACGGGCGGGCGAACCGGCGGGGTTCGCCGCGACCGGCGTCGTATGCGGGTGCGGGTGTCGTACGGGGCGCAGCCGGAACCAGCGCGTGCCGCCGGGGCCGAGGGCGACGGAAAAGACACCACCGGCCGGCCGGATCACCTCCGGGGCCGCGCGGGCCGGCGGGTCCGGGTCGTCGCGGGCGATCTCGATCAGCTCGGCCTGCGGTTCCGGGGGCGGTACGGGGACACGCGCGGTGACCGGGACACCGGCGGAACTGGTCAGGCACAGCACGCTCTGACCGGCGTGGTGCCGCAGCACGGCGGTGACCCGCGGCTCACCGGCCGGCACCACCTCGACCCCGCCGTGGCGCAGGGCCAGCTGTCCGGCCCGCGCGGCCAGCAGGGTACGCAGCCGCCGCGGACCCGGCGCGGCCGAGGCCAGCAGGGTGTGCGGGACCTCATGGCATCCGGGCAGGGCCAGCAGCAGGCACGCCCGCAGGTGCGGCACGGTGCCGGGCAGGGCCCAGACCCGCCCCGGGCCCGTCACCGCCGCGGGACCGTCGGGCGGCGGCCCGACGGTCAGATGGCAGCCCGCGCCGCTCGCCCCGCCCCCGTCCGCTCCCCGGCCGCTGTCCGCGCCCCCGCCGCTGTCCGTGCCGCTCGCCCCCGTGGCGTCGGATCCGGCCGCCGCCACCAGCGCCACCTGCGGATAGGCGTCCACGAGATGGCGCAGCCGCCGCACCAGAGCGGCGGGCCAGTGGCCGTCACCGATGAGCCGGAGGCCGTCGACCCGCTGTTCCAGCAATCCGTACGCCCGCTCCAGTACGTCCGCGGCCGAGGCGGTCGCATCCGGCGGCCGGAGATCCGCCATCACCCGCAGGGTCTGTTCGCGGGCCTGCCCGCTCAACGCGGCGAACCGCCCGGAGCCCGGCTCCAGCGACGCGGACAGGCAGACGTGGCCGACGCCCCAGCGGCGGATCCGCGTCGGCAGCGCCGAATCCCCTCCCGGCAGCGACATCCCGACCGTGTCATGAAGCCAGCCGGGCCCGGAGCCGTCCGGGGAGACGGGCAGCGGGCCGGGGGTGATCAGATGCGTACGGTCGTCCTCGGAGCGGATCTCCAGCTCCCCGCCGGTGCCGGTCAGCAGCAGCCGTCCGTCCGGCGCCGGGTGCACCTCCCGTACCCGGAAGGACACCGGGACGGTGGTGGCCGCCCCGCCCGCCGGCCACGGCAGCCGCGTCAGACGCGGGCCGCCGTCCGCCGCCACGACGAGGCCGGCGCCGGCGAGCACGGTCAGCGAGGTCGCGGGCGCCGGCAGGAGGCCCAGGGCCCGCGCGGTGTCCGCGACGGCCGGTGACTCCGCGTCGTCGTGGACCTCCCGGATGTTTCTGCCGGGCAGGCCGTGGACCGTCCCGTCAGCGCCGGCCCACACCACCGCCCCGGACGCCGGGTCGCCGCCCAGCGCGGTGACCTCGGGTCCGGCCGCGCGCACCCGGACCGTGGTCCCGTCGCCGGAGGGCAGCCGGTGCACGGTGACCGCACCGCCCGCCTCGGCCACCGCCACCACCCCCGCCCGGGCCGAGCACCACAGGCGCACCACCTCGGCGGAGTGCGACAGCACGCCCACCACCCGCCGGGGGTCGCCGTCCCGGGCCAGGACCACCTCGGTCCCCGACGCCAGGCACAGCACATCCGTCTGCTCCGCCCGCGACCAGCCCAGCGCCGCCGGCTCGGCCCGCAGCCGGTGAAGGACACTGTCCGCCGCCCCGTCCAGAGCCGTCGTCACCACATGCAGGCCGCTCCCGGTCACCGCGGCCGTGGCGGGCGGGCCCGCGTCCGCCACGGCCAGCAGCCGCGGCGTCCCGGGGAGTCCCAGCGACAGCACGGCATCGCCGTCGTCGACACGCAGCACGGTCCGCCCGTCCGCGGTCACCGCCACCGCCCCCCGGTGACCGGCCCGGGCGGAGCGCACGGTGCCGCCCAGTTCGGCCTGAGCGGTCAGGACCGTCCCGTCGGCGAGTGCCTCGGCTACGACGCCGGCACCGAGCGCGGCACGCTCCCCGTCGTGCAGGTCCAGTTCGTGCCAGCCGGCGCCCGGCAGCGCGCCCCGCAGCCGCAGCCTGACCCGGGCGGCGCCGCTCGCCTGGCAGACCAGGGCGTCCCGCTCCGGAGGACGCGTGAACACGATGCCCTCGGCCTCCGCCCGCACACCGATGTCCACCTCGCTGTGGACCAGCGCGCGTGCCGCCCGTACGTCACCCTCGCCGGCCCGGGCGACCAGGCTGTGCGGCGGATCCATCCCCAGCCGCTCGGCGGCCATCACCTGGAGCTGCCAGGCGGCGGCGGCCTCCCGCACGCCCCGCGGCAGCCTGGGCAGGAAGCGCAGCACCCAGCGGCTGGCCTCCGCCGCCCGGTTCCCATGGCCCCGTATCTCGTGGACGAGGGGGGCCAGCGCCTGCTCGACATCGGCCTCGGAGGGTTCCGGTTCGACGGTCCCGCGCCACAGCAGTTCCTCGAAGCTCCGTACCAGAGGCGGTGCGCAGCGGTGCGCCGAGCGGGTGAAGTCCCGTACCGAGCCGAGGAAGTCGCGGTCGTGGGAGGACAGCTCCTGCCGCAGTTCCGCGCTCACCTCCGGGTACAGCACCAGCGCGCGGCTGTCCGCCGCCTCCACCAGCGGCGAGAACCACAGCCTGGCCTCCAGGCCGATGCCGCTGAGCGGTACGAAACGAAGCCGGGCCTCCCGTACGAAGTAGGGCTCGGCCTGCGCGGCGAGGCACAGCGACTGGGCCAGCCGGACCACATCGGGCTGGCCCTGGCGCTGCTCGGCGATCAGCCGGAAGGCGCTGCCGCGTTCAGGGGCGACGGTCATGTGCCCCGCCCTCTTCTGCGCCGGTCCCTGCGGGTCTCCGCCTGGGCCAGCCGCACCGAGGTCCGGCGGTCCAGCGGCAGCAGCGTCACCGTCTGCCGGATCGCGGCCGGGTACGACTGGGGTGGGAACGGGGTCAGGCAGGTGACGGGGTTGCCCGCGTGCCGCAGCCGCCGCAGATAGGGCACCCAGTCCGGGGGAGAGGAGCCGTGGCGGCCGGGCAGCGGCGGCTGGAGATGGCCGAGGTCCGACATGAGGAGGACCGGCTGTCCGTGCGGCGGGACCGGGTGCGGCTCCCAGGCGCGTCCGCCGTCACCGCTCGCGCCCTGCGTGATGCGGAAGTCCAGGATTCTGAGCTGGCCGGGGGGCAGGATGCGGGCGGCGAGTTGCGCGATCCACGTCTGGTCGTGCCGGAACGGCCGCATCGACTCCCCGCGGTCGAGCAGCAGATGCACCCCGGCCCGGGTGGTCGGCCGCCGCCGGTAGGGGACACGGGGGTGCGGGGTGAGACCGCCGGCCAGCCCGTGCATGACCATCTCCAGCAGCCGGGGATGGTCGACCGTCCTTCCCGCCACGTCCGTACTTGCCACCGCGAGCAGGATGGCGCGCTCGGTACGCGGGTTCCACGGCGAGGCGGGAGGCGGGGGTTGCGCCGTCCACGGCGTGCCGAAGATCTCGCCGCTCCGGCCGTCCCCGGGGCCGGGCGGCCCGCCGGTGTCCTCCGGCGCCGGCTGCCGGCCCGGCTCGGTCGCTCCGGCCGGCGGACGCGGCGGACGCACCGTCAGCAGCGAGGCACCGGTGGCGGCAACCGCCCCTGCGGCCGCCGCGGGAGCGGCCTGCGGCGCTGCGCCGACCGGATCCCGTACGGGCTCCGCCGCGCGGGGGCGGCCGTCCGGCACCGGACGGTTCACGGCGGGACGATCGCCGGCCGGACGGTTCACGGGCACCGGACGGCCGCCGGACACCTGCCGGGGCGTGGGCGCCGGACGGGAGCCGGTCGGCGGCGCGCCGGGACCGCCCGCGGACGCCGCGTCACGGGGCCGCTCGGGGGCGAACTCCAGTCCCATGGCCGAGGCCAGCCCGGCCAGCCCGTCCGTGCTGGACACCTCCAGGACGCGCGCCGCCCGCAGCAGGTCCCCCAGATGGACCTGACTGCGGCTCATACGGCCGGTGGGACGTCGGCAGCGGTCTTGACCATCGCGAACCCCGCGACCGCCCGCCACTCCGGCGAGTCCGCCGTCAGGCCCATCTGCCGGCAGGCCCTCAGGGTGTCCAGGAACTCCGCGGTGCTCGCCGTCGGGCGTGCGGAGACCGAACCGTTCTCGAACACCTCGGCCAGTTCCCCGGTGAGCACGGCGTCGTAGTCCTGGCCCATGTGCAACCGGGCCACTTTCAGCAGGTGCGCACGGGTCGGGGCCTGCAGGGTCAGCGGGATGCAGCGGCGCCTGAAGGCGGCCGACAGCTCGCGCTCCTCATTGCTGGTGATCACCACGAGCGGTGCCCCGATCCCCGGGGAGGCCGACACGATCCGCCGGTCGGGCCCCTCGAAGCGCAGGTTGTTCAGCGGATCCAGCAGGGCGTCCGGGACGTCCGGATCCGCCTTGTCGATCTCGTCGATCAGTACGACGGCGGGCCGGCCGCGCCGCTCCGGGGAGGCCTCGTCGTCCATCCCGGGATCGAGGGCCTTCCACAGCGGACCGGGACGGAAGTAGGCACGCGACCCGGAGGCCTCCAGTATCCCCTGCTGGGCGTCGTTGAGCTGCCGGAAGGCCTCCTCCCGCCACAGCAGGTCGTGCGGCTCGGTGCGCGCGGTGGCGACCTCGCAGTAGTAGCGATGGCCCATCAGCCGGGCGACGTTCGGGGCGAGGGTCGACTTCCCCGAGCCGGGCGGGCCGAGCACCAGCAGCGGACGGCCGGTGGCCAGCGCGATGTTGACGGCGAGGACGGTACGGTCGTCGAAGAGATAGACCTGGTCGTCGGGCCGTGCCACGCTGCGCCCCTGGACGGGGCACGCCGGTGGGGGACTGCCGGACTCCTCAAGTAACTCGGGGTCGAAAAGCTTGACGTAGCCCACTGCTTCCCCCAGCTCCCATGTACTACGAATCGCCCTCCGGACGACTGTAGCCGACACCCCGGCCGCCCTTGAAGATCTCCCGCCCCCTCAGTCGGGGCATCCCGCGCGCACCCGTATCTCCGGAAGGGCGGCGGACACCTCCGGCAGGCCGGGCGGCTGCTCCCCGGAGGCCCCGGAGGCCTCCAGCTCGACACGGCTCAGCCAGGGTGTGCGGTACAGGCTCTCGTGGCCGAGCCGGGGCGGCCATGGTGCGACGGTCAGGAACATGACGGTGGAGGACTCCAGCGCGGCGAGGTCCCGCAGCGCTGGGCAGCGCAGCACCCGCAGTGAGCGCAGTGACCGGCACCCGGTCAGCCGGGGCAGCGAGGTGAGCCGGGGGTTGTCCGCGAGTACCAGCGCACGCAGGCCCGGCAGCCGGTGCAGGAACTCCTCCAGTCCGTCGACGGGTCCCTCGCAGCGCAGTTCCGGCACCTCGACCCGGCCGACGAGTGCCCGCAGCTCGGCTCGTGACCGGACGACGGCAGGCGCCGGGGGCGGCTCGACCGCCGTACGCCGGGCGGCGACCAGTCTTCGCAGCGGGCGGTCGAGGACCGTCAGCCCGTCACGGCCCGGCCCGCTCCGGACCTCGGCGGTACGTAACCGACGTACCAGTTCGACGAGTTCGGGAGAGTGCTGCTGAGCGACGAGGTGTTCGGCGTCCACATCCCGTACGACGGCGAGGTGATGGGCGGCGAGGAAGGTCCTGACCGCCGGATCGGGGAAGGCGACGCTGCCCGGGCCGGTGCCGAAGAGCATGCCCGCGACATCGGCCAGCGCGGCCAGCAGACGTTCGGGCGAGGTGGCCCCCGAGGCCCCGGCGACCTGCTGCTTCCCCAGCGCGGTCAGTGCCGTCCGCAGGGGCACGGCGGAGCTGTCGAGGCCCAGCGTGGCGACCGCCAGGCCGCCGGCGGCCGCGCGCAGCACGCTGTCGGGCACCTGGTCCGTGCCGTCGCGCACCGCGGACGTCGGGGGAGCGCCGTCCACCGGATCCCGCCGCCACACCGCCGAGATCCCGGAGCGCAGCAGCTGGAGCCGGGGCGGCAGCCCCTCAGGGGCGGGGCCGTCATCGTCGCCGTCATCGTGGCCGTCGCCGTGGCCATGGCCGCGTGCGGTCCGCCAGATCGCGGCGGCGGCGGCCGGGCGGCCGGCGATCCCGCCGAGCACCGGGTCCCTCTCCAGGTGCCGCACCAGCAGCTCGGACACCCGCTGGTCCCCGGCTCCGGAGCCCGCGAGGGAACCCAGCAGCGTGCGGACGCCGGGCGGGTCCAGGGGCTGGAGGAAGGCGATGCGGAAGAGGCCGTCCAGCCGCTCCCAGGGCACCTCGGTGCCGTTCGTGACGATGACGCACGGCGCCTGGGGATGGGCGTGCAGCAGACGCAGTACCGACTCCCAGGTGGCGGCACGGTTGCGCGCCGGCACCGAGTCGAGGTCGTCGACGGCCACGAAGGCCTGACCGGCGCGCAGTTGGCGTGCCGCCCAGCCCGCCGGCTCCTGCCGGCTCACGGCCGGGGCGAGGGCCGCCGCCAGTCCGTCCAGGGGCGGCAGGGCTCCCGAGGCGGCCGACAGCAGGAACGGGACCCGGCAGCCCCAGGGAACCAGGCCGCTCCGGCCCGGCGCCTGTTCGTTCTCGCCGAGTATCCGTGCGGCGAGCCCGGCCAGTTCGGTGCTGCGGCCCGATCCCGCCGGGCCGACGAGCAGGAAGCGCCGTCCCAGCTCCGGGAGGCGTTCCCCGGGGACGGTCTCCTGCGTACCGCCGTCGCCGGGGACCCGGAGCAGGCGGCTCAACGGTGCCGTGGCGTACGGGGCCAGCTCCTTGCGGAACTGCTCGGTGAAGGACAGGTCGTCCGCGCCGAGACCTCGCGGCAGTTCGTGCGCGGGCCGGTTCTCGTAGCGGGGGGCCGGTGCGACGCCCTCGACCGCCGCGACCAGGTGTGCCACGATCCCCGACAGGACCGCGTCCAGCGCACGGCGGTAACGGGGAGCCTGCATGGTCATGAGGGCCAGACCGAGCGAGCGGTACTCCGGGGGCTGCCCGGCGGTGAAGGTGTCCGCGACGGCGACCGGTTCGGGCAGGCGCTGGTCGATCGGCTCCCAGATCAGCGGCAGGACGGTCTGCGGGGCGGTGCCGGTGCGGGCCTGTCCCAGACTGCGGCGGTAGACCAGGACGGCCCAGTCGTGATCGGCCGGGCCCTCGCTGAAGTAGGCCGGGCTGCACAGGGCGAGTACGACATCCGCGGTACCGACACCGTACGACTCGGTGTCCGGGCCGCCCTTCCGCCCGTTCGGCGGGGTGATCCGGGCGAATCCCGTCCCGTCCACGGCGTCGAGACGGCTCTGGAGCTCGCCCAGGAACCTCGACACCCACGCTTCGTCCCTGCCGTGCAGATAGCTGACGGCGTAGCGGTACAGGGTCACCCACTCTCCCCCGGTGGTTGGGCCTGCGTACCTGCTTTCCAGTTTCCCACACTGGGCGTGTCACGGCCGTGGCAGAATCCGCGCACAGCAAGTCGGGCCCTTCGCGGCTACTATGATGAATTGTCAGGTAAGATGCCTAATGTATCCCACGCCGGTCTGGCCCCGGCCCTGGGAAAGAAGCAGGAAAACCTGCTCACCGCGATCCTGCGCGGAGTTCCGCTGCTCGACAGGGACAACGAGGCCCAGGACTTCGCGGATGCCGACGTCCGCCGCTTCCTGGCCGCCTTCCGGCCCCATGATGCCGCGTACGACAGCGGCGAGGTCAACCGGCTGCGGCCGCGCGTGCTGGACGCCGTGATCGGAGCGCAGGCCCGGCGCCACGGCTACATCAAGGGACTGCCCCAGCAGGGCGTGGAGCCGCTGCTGCGGGCCGCGGCCCGCGCGGTGCGTTCGCCTGTCGTGCTGCGGGTGGTGTTCGGCGCGACCACCCGTGTTCCGCTGCGGGCACTGAGCTATGTACTCCCGGCCGTGCACATGGTGGCCCGCGTGTCGGCTGCCGCCTATCGCGCCCCGTACCTCCAGGTGGTGCTGACCGGCTCGCTCGGCGGCCGCATCAACGACATGCCCGAGGACACCGTCGCCGACGAGAAGGCCCTGCTCACCGACTGTCTGGACCGTCTCCTGAGGCACCTCGCCCCGGTCGGCCGGTTCGGTGTCTACGGCGACCGCTCACCGGCCGTCGCGATCGGTCTGCTGAGCGAGCTGGTGGCGGAACTGACCCCGGGTCAACGCGGTCACATCCTCGAAAGGCTGAAAACCAAGGGCGGCAGCCGGACCGAGCAGCAGACCCTGCTCTACGCGGCCGCGCACGCACTGCTGCACGACCGCGGCGGAGTCCCGCTGGAGCTGGAACGCGGTACCGCCGTCCCCGACGATCCGGTGGTCATCGATATCGGCGGCCTCCAGGAACGCCACTTCCACCACGCGCGCGCGCACTTCGTGTCCCGGCCGGGAACCGACGGCCCCGGGCCGCTGGTCCTCACCCGCCACGCCGTACCGCCGTACACCACGGCCAGAGGCGGTGAGGTCGGGCTCCGGGAGTTCCTCGACGGCCGGGGCCACGACGGGGAACCGCTGACCCCCGCCGTCCTCCGCGACCTCGACCAGCTCTGGAGCACACTGTCCCCGTACGACCTGAGAGCGGTCCTCGACGCCCCGGTGGGGGCGCTGCTGTGAATCCCGCCGTGGCCTGAGTATCCGTACTCAGGCCAGGTACCGCCCCCGGCTGTCATGATGCGGGAGCTCGTGAGGGGCGGGGGAGGGACGACACATGGGTGAAGCGGGTTCCGGTGGCGGTCGTGGCAGCGGGTGCTCGTCCGGGTGCGCCGTCGGGCTCGCGCTGGCGGTGCTGGTGCTGTTCGGTCTCTACTGGGTCAGTCCGCTGCACGACCCCGGCAACGAGGGCGCGGCCCGGGCCGGGACCGTCGGACCGGCACAGTTACTGCAGGACTCCCTGGCGATCGTCTTCAACTCGCCCAACGGGGGCTTCGGTCTGGGCAACGAGGGTACCTTCGACCACGAGGCCGACCGCTGGGGCGGCTCGGTGCTGGACGTACGGTCGAGGGTGACGGACGGTCGCCGGGACCTGGAGGTCGACGTCCTGTTCGTCGGTTCCGCGATGCCTAAGTTCGGCGCCTCCCGCGGCGAGGCCACGCTGGTGCACGTCTGCTACCGGTACTCCTGGCAGGGTCACGTCTACACCATCGAGCACAGCACGGTGGTCTGCCCGCCCGGCCTGCCGGACGAACCGGTCATCGACCGTGTCGCCGTTGCCACCGCGTCGCCCCCGGCCACCGTCAGGGGCACGATGCGGGACGAGCGCGCCCTCGCCGACCGGATCACCGAACAGATGTCGGCGGGCGGGGGCGACGCCTATCCCACCCGGCGCTATGTGGCCGCACTCGTACGTATGGCGCACATCAGCGCCGACATTCCCCGGTCGATCGCCGTGCGGCAGGAGATCGGCCTGATCGCGCTCGGCACGCGTCATGCCTGCGTGTTCGGTGCCCTCGACAGCCACAGCATGCACACCTGGGTCGCGCCCTGGCAGGCGCCGTGCACGACGGAACGGGCCTTCCAGGGATACGGGCTCACCAAGTGGCCGCCAATGGAAGCGTCCTGACGATCAGACGGAGAATTCTCGGGGGCCCGCCCCACCCGGGGGCGCCTGGGACAGCCCTCAGGCCTGCTGGCGGTGGCGGCCCCGGTGCTGGTGGCCGTTCTCGCCGTTGTGCTGCTGGGCGCGGTGCTTGCCCCGGCTGCCGCTCTGGTCGAGCCGGTGCGAGCCGGTCGATGACGACGACATGGCGTGCCGCAGACCGGAGCGCTTCGCCCCCGCATGCCTGGGTGCCGCGTGCTTCGGGCCGCCGGCGGCAACCGGCGCGGACGCCGGGGGAGTGGACGCGGCGGCCTTGGAGGGCTTGGACGCGGCGGCCCTGGAAGGCGTGGTCGTGTGCTTCGCGGGAACCGTCGCCGGGGTGAGCTCGGATACCGAGGCGATGGTCTCGATACGGTCCTGCGCGGTGGGGAGCGAGGCGGCGTGGTCCGGCGTCGAGGGCAACGCCGGGGCCGCCTGGCCGAGTCCGGGACTGAGGTGCGGCCCGACTCCGGCGCTGCTGGTCGCGCCCGCGACGGTGTCCGGCTGCGGTCCGCGGGTGCCCATCACCGTCGCGACGAGCGCGAGGGTGCCGGCCGCGACGAGTCCGGAGGCCCGCAGGCGGTACCGGGCCGGCCGGAGCCCGGTGGAGTGACGCGGCCCCTGTTCCCGGGTGAGGTCGGTCCACTCCTCCGCTACCGGGTGAGGTTGGTCGGCCGTCTCGAACAGTGCCAGCAGACCTTCCGGCAGGGGCTGTCTCTCCCCGCCCGCCGGTCTCCTGGTGCCGTCCGGCAAGTAGGGGCGTATCCGTGTGGGGGAAAAGTCTTCTGGGTCATCGGCACGCAACTGCGTTCCTCCTCAAGGGAGTTGAACATGATCACCACGAGCTGCGCCATGGTACCCAACGTGAAGATCTTCTGGTCGAATTTGGTGAAGAGTGATGAAGGAATGTGAGCAACCGGTGTGCGTTGTCCGTCATGACCGCCGCCGACAGGCTCCGACGGGGCGGCGGAGGGTGATGAAGGGCTGCCTCGGGGCGGTCACCGCGACAGGGCGATGAACACCGCGACACTCAGGAACGCCGCACCGCCGAGGAACAGGAAGAGTACCGGCCCGCTCATGTGCCGGCCCATCAGCACCCGCGCGGCCTGCGGGTCGTCCGCCAGGTACACCACCGGTACCTCCCGCCCGGTGGCCAGCCCCATCCCGGTTCCGCGCATCCGCGGCGTGAACTCCACCCGGTAGCCCCGCTGGTCGACGAAGGCGATCACCGGCGCCCACTCGGGCCCCGAACCACGGTCGCCGGTCCGTACGTTGTCGACCACGAGGCCCCGCGTACGTATCCCCTGCCGCCGTAACCGCCGCACCAGAACGGCATCCCGCAGGGCGACCCCCAGGAGCAGCACGGAGACCGTCCCGCAGACCAGGACGCTCGTGTGGTCATCCGACATGTCGCCGCCTCTTCCGTCTCACCGGATCTGAATGAACTCCCGGAGACAGGGGGACGCGGTGCCCAGGTGTTCGGTTGCCGCCCCGCCGAAGGCCGCACTCACCGTCCGGCGGCCGGCCGCCCCACCGTCTCCTGGGCGCGGGCGGCAGCGAGGACCGAGTCCACCAGGTCCGCGACGGTCCGGTGGCCGCCCGCTTCGACGAGGGCGAGGCCCAGGTGGCCGACGGCATCCAGCATGAGTGCCGCGTACCGCTCGGTGCGGGCCAGGAACTGGTCCATCAGGTGCCGTTCCCGCCGCGTCGCCTCCTCGTAGCGGCCGGCCGCGCGCACCCGGGCGCGGAGCGTCCGCTCGTCGGCGGTCAGCCACACGGCCGCCGTGTGCGGGACTTCCAGCCGCGCGACGCGAACGGGCCACAGCGCGGACCCTTCCAGGACCAGGCCCCTCTGTGCCCCGCCCCCGGTCGCACGGGCCGTGATCAGCTCCTCGATGCGGGGCCACAGCTGCTCGTAGTGGTCCAGCACGGAGGAGATCAGCTCGTCGGTCGTGAGCGACGCGTAGTGCTCGGCGACGTGCTCCGGCACCTCCCGCTCCGCGGTTCTCCACGGCCGCCCCGGGTGCCGGGCCAGCCCGTCGGTCGACAGGCACTCGAACCCGAGCCTTTCCGCCACCGCGCGGGCGACGGTCGACTTGCCGGTGTTCGATGTTCCGCCGATCAGTACCACCCGCGGATTCCGCATGTTCAGGTTCCCAGTGATCGCGTGATCGCGGCTGTGCGTGCCGATCAAGATCTCCTTCCCGCCTGACGGCGGTCGTACACCTGCGCTATCGTGCGGCGCGTCGGCGTGCGAACCGGGATCGGCGGTGTCAGCTGTGCACGCGTTGGAAGCGAACGACCCACGCCAGGTGGGTGGGTACACCCTGCACGGCAGGCTCGGCGCGGGCGGCATGGGCGAGGTCTTCCTCGGTCAGTCGCCCGGTGGCCGGCGGGTGGCGGTCAAGGTCGTACGTCCGCACCTCGCCGCCGAGCCGGGCTTTCGCGACCGTTTCCGGCGCGAGGTCGAGGCCGCACGGCAGGTGGGCGGCTTCTGGACGGCCCCGGTGGTCGACGCGGACCCCGATGCCGCCGTGCCGTGGGTCGCCAGCCAGTACATCTCCGCCCCCGATCTCGGCGTGCTCGTCTCCCGCGAGGGCGCTCTGCCGGAGGAAGCGGTACGTCACCTGGGGGCCGGACTCGCGGAGGCGCTGGACTCCATCCACCGGGCCGGTCTTGTGCACCGGGACATGAAGCCCTCGAACGTCCTGGTCACCGACGACGGCCCGCGCGTGATCGACTTCGGCATCTCCAAGGTGCTGGAGGGCAGCACCGTACTGACCGGCAATGGCGCGGTGATCGGCACCGCGGGCTTCATGTCCCCCGAACAGGCCCTCGGCAGCCCGGTCGGCACATCGAGCGACGTCTTCTCGCTCGGTGCGGTACTCGTCTTCGCCGTCACGGGCGCCGGGCCCTTCGGCGAGGGCACCGTCCACTCGCTGCTGTACCGGGTCGTCCACGGCTCGCCCGACCTGACCGCCGTACCGGAGCGGCTCCGCCCGGTGCTGGCCGCCTGCCTCGACAAACGGCCCGAACACCGGCCCGCACCAAGGCAGTTGCTGGAGATGCTGGCCGGTGACGCGTCAGGGACATGGGCCGGGGGCAGCGGACAGGCCGCGCCCGCTCAGCCGTACCACCACCAGGCGCCCGCGCCGTCCGCACCGTTCACACCGCTCACACCGCTCGCACCGCTCGCACCGCTCACACCGCTCGCACCGCTCACGCCGAGCGACCCCGCCACCTTCTGGGTCGAGACACAGGCGGCCCGCCCCGCCGGGCGCGCCCGCCCCAAGGGCTGGCTCACCTGCCTCGTCGTCGCCGTCCTGGCGGTCGCCGGTCTCACCCTCGCCTTCTTCCACATCCTGCCCCTGAGCTTCTTCCCCTACCTGGTGGCCGGCGGCGTCGTCGCCTGGCTGATCGGCTACGCCAGGATCAGAGCCCGCCCCAGCCCGTCGGCCTCCGTACGGGTCGACACCGACGGGCTGCTCCTGAACATCGGCGGTGTGTCGCTCTACCGGCCGTGGAGCGGGCTGCTCTACGTCACGCTGCACGCCGCCTACCAGGCCGACACCGAACTGGTGACCATCAAGGCCACCCTGCCGGGCGGCGCGGGCGCGAGCGTCCCCGAGGAGTTCCGCGTCCCGGGATTCGGCGGGGACAGTGCCGTGGTCGTTCTGGCCCTGCCCACCGGCCAGGCCGCCGTCCCTCAACTGGCCGGGCTGCACACCGCCTTGCAGCGGTACGCCGTGGGCGTCTACGTCCCCGACCAGACGCTCGTCGCCAGACTGTCCCACTGACGCACGGACACCTTCCGCGGGCCGCCCCTGCCGGGCCGGCGATCGAGGCGTTCCCCGTGGTGCGGCTACCGTGTCGTGACGTGAGTACGGACGATCCCAAGGACACGGTCCGGCGCGGGTACGACGCGCTCTCCCTCCGCTATGAAGAGGCATTCTCCGCCGGGACGAAGTACCAGCCGTGGATCGGCGAGCTGCGCCGACGCCTCCCGGCCGGAGGCCAGGTGCTGGACCTGGGGTGCGGAACCGGGGTTCCCGTCGCCCGAGACCTGGCGGACGCGGGTCACCGGGTCACCGGCGTCGACATCAGCGAGGTCCAGATCGGCAGGGCCCGTCAGCTCGTGCCGGGGGCCGAGTTCATCCACGCGGACGCCACCGCCGTGGACTTCGCGCCGGCCTCCTTCGACGCGGTCGTCTCCTTGTACGCGCTGATCCACATTCCCCTCGCCGAACAACCGCCGCTGCTGGAGAACATCGCCGGATGGCTGCGACCCGGCGGCTGGTTCCTGGGCACCACCGGCCATCAGGCCTGGACCGGCGTCGACGAGGACTGGCTGGGCGGCGGGACCGCCATGTGGTGGAGTCACGCGGACGCCGCCACGAACCGGGACTGGATCACCCGGGCCGGACTCACCGTCGAACAGGAGGAGTTCGTCCCCGAGGGCGACAGCGGGCACACACTGTTCTGGGCCCGGCGCCGCTGACGCCCGGCGGAGGTTCGGTTCTCCGTCAACTCGGCGAACACGGTGCGCGGGCGGCCGGGGAGCACGGGAGCGGATCGCCGGGCAGGCCGAAACGCGGCGCGCCGGACCCGGGCGGTGGCCCGGGTCCGGCGCGGTGTCACGGCTGCTGAGGGAGGGCGACGTTGCCCAGCGGGCCGGCGGCCGGGACGGCCTCCACCCGGTCTCCCTCGGGCCGGCGGCGGATGAGGGCGATCATCGCGGCACCGAGCAGTCCGGCGACGGCGAAGACGGCGAAGCCCAGCCGGGACATGCCGCCGGCGACGAGGACGCCGCCCAGCCAGGGGCCGAAGACGGCGCCGAACCGGCCGATCCCGGAGACCCAGCCGAGTGCGGTGGCCCGGCTGGCGGCGTGGTAGTAGGCGCCGACGCTGGAGTAGATCAGTGTCTGGGCGCTGAACAGCCAGCTACCGGTGAGGAAGACGACCAGGTACGTCAGGGGGAGCGGCATGTGGACCGTGAGCAGACCGACACCGACGGCGGTCAGGGCGAACCAGATGATCGCCACGGGGCGGGAGCCGAAGCGGTCGGCGAGGCGTCCGGCGATCAGCATGCCGACGATGCCGCCGATGTTGATCACGAGGAGGAAGCCGACGGCGGAGCCGAGGTCGTAGCCGCTGGCGCGCATCATCGTCGGCAGCCAGGTGCTCACTCCGTAGACGAGCAGCAGACCGGCGAAGGACGCGATCCAGAACAGCACGGTGGTGATGCGGAGCGAGGGGGTGAACAGGCCGCTCAGGCTGCCCTTGGCCTCGGGGTTCTTCTTCGGCGTGAAGGCTTCGAGCGGTACGTCGTACCGCTGGGCGATCGCCTCCGCCTGGTCGGTGCGGCCCTTGGCCAGCAGGAAGGTCACCGACTCGGGCAGCATCACCGCGATCAGGGGCACGGCGACGACGATCGGCAGGGCGCCGAGCCAGTACACCGAACGCCAGCCCAGGGAGTCGACGAGGGAGACCACGAGGGTGCCGGCCAGGGCACCGCCGGCCTGGTGGGCGGTCATCAGGATGGTGACGCTGAGGTTCTTCCGCCACGGCGGGGCGTACTCCATGACCATCGCGATGGCGGTGGGGAGGAGCCCGCCGAGCCCGAGGCCGGCCAGCATCCGGGCGGCGCCGAAGGTGGTGACACTGTCCGCCATGGCACAGCCGGCGGAGCCCAGCGAGAAGATCACCACTCCGGCCATGATGATCTTCCGGCGACCCATGCGGTCGGTGATCAGCCCGGAACTCAGGGCGCCGATCAGCATGCCGAAGGTGGTGAGACTGCCGATGTCACCCGCGGTGACGGCGGTCATGCCGAGGCTCTTGTCGGCGAGGAGGTGGGGCAGGGTCGCCCCGTAGACGAACAGGTCGAGTCCGTCGAGCAGGACGACGAACCAGCAAAGAGCGATCACGCGCTTGGACAGGCGGCTGACTGCGGCGTCCGAACCGCGCACATCTTCCGAGGACATCCTTGTCCCTCTCGTCCAGAAGGTGGGAGCAGTGTTGCGCCCTGAAGTGCCCAGACGCTACTTCGGCGAACATCCCGTACACAAGAGATGTGGCGAAGATTGTTAACAATTTCCGGGACGGTCGGGCGTCCGGGGTGGAGGGTACTCGCGGTGCCTGTGATGATTTCCGCGCCAGCTTTCGCGACTAAATTGTTGACAATCTTGGTCGGCGCTAACGATAGTGAGCGCAGCGTCAGCCGCAAGAGACGCTGGACGAGAAGGAGAGGCGAATGTCGACGTCGACAACGGACACCCCGGGCAGCCTGCTGGTGATCAGCGCTCACGCGGGAGACTTCGTGTGGCGGGCCGGTGGGGCCATCGCCCTGGCCGCCGAGCGCGGGGACCGCGCGACGGTGGTGTGCCTGAGCTTCGGGGAACGCGGTGAGTCCGCCCGCGCGTGGCGCGAGGGCCGCTCGCTGGAGGAGATCAAGGCGATGCGCCGCGAGGAGGCCGAGAACGCGGCCGAGGCTCTCGGCGCCGACGTACGGTTCCTCGACGCCGGGGACTACCCGCTCCAGGAGTCGCACGAGCTCGTCGACCGGCTGGTGCACGTCTACCGCGAGCTGTCGCCCACCGTGGTACTGACCCACACCCTGGCCGACCCGTACAACGGCGACCACCCGGCCGCGGCGCGGATGGCACTTCAGGCCCGGGTCCTGGCGCAGGCCATCGGCTACGACGCCCCCGGCGAGCCGCTCGGCGCGCCCCCGGTCTTCCAGTTCGAGCCGCACCAGCCGGAGCAGTGCGACTTCCGCCCCGACGTGCTGCTGGACATCACCTCGGTCTTCGACCGCAAGCGCAAGGCCATGGAGTGCCTGCCCGCCCAGGTGCACATGTGGGACTACTACACCGACCTGGCCAAGCGCCGGGGCGTGCAGGTCAAGCGCAACGCCGGCCCGAACCTCGGTCTGCCCCACAACACCATGGGCGAGGCCTACGTCCGGGTGTACCCGCAGGTCACCGGGGTGCTCGCATGAACCGGGTGATCGTCACCGACCCGCCCCGGGCCGATCTGGGCGACGCTGACACGCTGGCGGGGTTCGGAGTGGCCACCGTGCACGAGGCGCTGGAGCGCACCGGCCTGCTCGGCCCGGACCTCCGGCCGATCCAGGACGGCGCCCGCATCGGCGGCACCGCCGTGACGGCGGTCTGCTGGCCCGGCGACAACCTGATGATCCACGCGGCGGTGGAACAGTGCCTGCCCGGCGACATCCTGGTGGTGACCACCACCTCGCCCTCGCGTGACGGCCTGTTCGGCGAGCTGTTCGCGACCGCCCTGCAGTACCGCGGGGTACGCGGGCTGATCATCAACACCGGCGTACGCGATATCGCGGACCTGCGTGACATGGGCTTCCCGGTGTGGTCCGCGGCGGTCAGCGCCCAGGGCACCGTCAAGGCCACCGCCGGCGCGGTGAACGTACCGGTCGCGATCGGCGGGCAGATCATCCACCCGGGCGACGTGGTGCTGGCCGACGACGACGGGGTCATGTGCGTACCGCGGCAGTCGGTCGACGAGGCCATCCGTGCCTCCCGGGCCCGGCTGGACAAGGAGGCCGCCGCCCGTGAGGCCTTCCGCGAGGGCCAGCTCGGACTCGACCGCTACGGCCTGCGCAAGACGCTCGCCGAACTGGGCGTGGAGTACGTCACCGCCGACGAGTACGCGCTCCGCCGGGACGGCCGGCGGTGACCGGCACCGGCCGGGCCCGGGCCCCCCACGACGCCGGCGTGCGGTGCATGCTGATGCGCGGCGGCACCTCCAAGGGGGCCTACTTCCTCGGCACCGACCTGCCCGAGGACCCGGCCGCCCGCGACGACCTGCTGCTGCGCTTCATGGGTACCCCGGACCCGCGCCAGATCGACGGACTCGGCGGCGCGCACCCGGTCACCAGCAAGGTCGCCGTCGTGTGGCCCGCCGCCGGGCCCGGCCGGGACGTCGACTACCTGTTCCTGCAGCTGGGCGTCGACCAGCCGACCGTCTCGGACCGCCAGACCTGCGGCAACCTGCTCGCCGGAGTCGGACAGTTCGCCGTCGAACGCGGCCTGGTGACGGCCGGGGCGCAGCGCACCACGGTGCGTGTCCGGCTGGTCAACACCGACGCCGTCGCGGTGTCCGGCTTCGCCACCCCCGGCGGCCGGGTGGACTACTCCGGCACCACGGCCGTCTCCGGCGTGCCGGGGACGGCGGCGCCGGTCGAGCTGGACTTCACCGACACCGAGGGATCGGTGTGCGGCAGCCTGCTGCCCACCGGCCAGGTGCGTGACGAGATCGACGGCATCGCCGTCACCTGCGTCGACAACGGCATGCCGGTCGTGGTCGCGGCGGCGGCCGACCTCGGCCTCACCGGCTACGAGTCCGTCGCGGAACTGGCCGCCGACACCGCGCTCACCGCCCGGATCCAGTCGCTGCGTACCAAGGCGGGCAAGCTGATGGGCCTCGGCGACGTCAGCGACACGTCCGTACCCAAGACCACCCTGGTCGCCGCGCCCCGCGACGGCGGCGCGATCTGCACCAGGACGTTCATCCCGCTGGTGCCGCACCCCTCGATCGGGGTGCTGGGCGGGGTGAGCGTGGTGACCGCGCTGCTGCTCGACGGCGCGGCCGGCCACGGCCTGCTCGTCCCGCCGCCGGGCGGCGGCCCCCTGGAGATCGAGCACCCCACCGGAAAACTCGCCGTCGGCGTCGAGTTCGACCACGCGTCCGGAACGCCCCGGGTACGCCGGTCGACCGTTATCCGTACCGCCCGCAAGCTGTTCGACGGCACGGTCTTCCCCCGCCCCTGACCGCCCGCCCCGCCCGCCCGCCCGCCTGACCGCCCGCCCGACCGACCGCCCGGCCCCCTGACCGCCGCCGGTCCGTCCGGCACCCGCACCCCACCGAACGTCCTCAGGAGCCAACGATGCCCCACCTTGAGCCCTCACCCCGCCACGAGATCGCGCACCTCGGGCATGTCGAACTGTTCACCCCCGAGCCGGAGAAGAGCCTGGAGTTCTTCGTCCGGGTGCTGGGGCTGACCGAGAACGGCACCGACGGCGACTCGGTCTACCTGCGCACCTGGGACGACTACGAGCACCACAGCCTCAAGCTCACCGCCGCCAGGACCTCCGGCGTCGGGCGGACCGCGCTGCGCGCCTCCAGCGAGGACGCGTTGAAGCGGCGGGTGGCCGCGATCGAGGAGCGCGGACTCGGCATCGGCTGGACGGACGGCGACACCGGCATCGGCCCGACCTATGTCTTCCGCGACCCGGACGGCCACGAGATCGAGATCTACTGGGAGACCGAGCGGTACCAGCCGCCCGAGCATCTGCGCCCCGCGCTGAAGAACCAGGCCCAGGCCTACCCGGCCCGCGGGGTCGGAGTGCGCCGCCTCGACCACGTCAACTACCTGGCCCGGGACGCGGCCGCCAACGGCGGCTTCGTCTGCGACGCCCTGGGCGGCCGGGTGACCGAGCAGATCCAGCTCGACAGCGGGGTCATCTCCGGACAGTGGACGCACTTCGCGCAGAAGTCCTACGATCTCGTCTACACCAACGACTGGACCCGGTCCAGGGGGCGACTGCACCACATCGCGTTCGCCACCGACACCCGCGAGGACATCCTTCGCGCCGCGGACATCGCCCTCGACCACGACGTCTTCATCGAGACCGGCCCGCACAAGCACGCCATCCAGCAGACCTTCTTCCTCTACCTCTACGAGCCCGGTGGCAACCGCATCGAGCTGTGCAACCCCACCGCCCGGCTGATCTTCGCCCCGGACTGGGAGCCGGTCACCTGGACCGAGGCCGAGCGCGCCAAGGGCCAGGCCTGGGGCCTGAAGACCATCGGGTCCTTCCACACGCACGGCACCCCGCCGGTGGACCCGCAGGACTCCTGAATCCGGCGGGGGACCGGATCGCTACCATGAGCCGAACAATATTGTCGCCAATCAATGAGGGTGGGAGCAGCGATGGCAGCACACGGAGGCACGGCCAAGCCAACGGACCCCGGTCAGCCGGAGCCGGTCGTCGACGCGTTGCGCTCCGCCATCACCAGCGGCGACTTCGCTCCCAACCAGCGGCTCGTGGAAGCCGAGTTGTGCGAACAGTTCGGTGCCAGCCGGGCCGGCGTCAGGAACGCGCTGGTGCAACTGGCCAGTGAGGGGCTGGTCGAGCGGATCCAGAACCGCGGCGCCCGGGTACGGGCGGTGTCCCTGGACGAGGCCATCGAGATCACCGAGATCCGCATGGCCCTGGAGGGCCTGTGCGCGGCCAAGGCGGCCGAGCGCGCCACCGAGGACGACCGCCGGGGCCTGCGGGAGATCGGCGAGCGGATGCAGGCCGCGGTGGCCGCCGGGGACGTGCTCGGCTACTCCGACCTCAACAAGCAGCTCCACGCGGTGATCCTCACCGTCAGCGGACAGCAGACCGCCCGGACCGTACTGGAGCGGCTGCGCGGGCAGAACGTCCGTCACCAGTTCCGGCTGGCCATGCACCCGGGCCGGGCCAATGTGTCCCTGCCCCAGCACCTGAAGATCATCGACGCGCTCTGCACGGCGGACCCCGCGGCCGCCGAGGCGGCCATGAGGGAGCACCTGCGCAGCGTCATCGACGCGCTGCCGCAGGTGGAGAAGCCCCGGCCGCGCCGCCTCGACACGATCTGACCCCTCCCCGGCGCTTGCCCCCGGTAGCCGGAGATCGCGATCGACGCGTCGGCCTTCGGCGACACCGGCGTCTTCACCGAGGCGGTGGACACCACACCGCGCACGCTCAAGGAACTGCCCCTGGCGGACGGCGCCGACGGCGTGTTCCACCCCGGCGAGCGCAGCGACGCGGTGGCCGCCCGTCGGGGCCGGTCGGGCGTGCCGGTGTCGCCGAAGGTGTGGCGCGAACTGCTGGAGAAGGCCGGGAAGCCCGGTATCACGCCGGCACCCGCCGGCACCGACGGCTGACCGGCCACCCGGCCGGCGGCGCGGCCCGGGGGCGGCGGGGCGTGCGGCGACGCCCCGCCGCCTCAGCGGGCGTCGGCCGCCTCGCCCTCGGTGTCGCCCCCGGTGGCCCGCCGCACATGCCGGGCGATCAGCCCGTAGACCTGGCGTGCCTTCTCCACGTCCTTGCCGTCGTACCCGTGGTCGGCTCCCGCCACGTCGTGGTGCTCGACGAGCGCGCCGGCCGTGCGCAGGCGCTCCGCGTAGCGTTCCCCCTCGGCCTTCAGCAGATCGAACTCGGCGGTCACCACCAGGGCCGGGGCGATGCCCGTGAGATCCGCTGTCTCGGCGGGATGGGCGGGTGATACGAGCCGGTCGGCACGCTGCCCGGCGTCGGGCACGTAGGCGCTGTCGAAGATGTCCGCCATCCACGGGCGCAACATGGGCCGGGGGATGGCGGCACGTTTGTCCCGGGCCTTCGTCGCGAGGTCCAGCGGCGGATAGTGCAGGACCTGGAGCGCGATCGGCGGCCCGTCCTGTTCGAGGGCCTGACGTGCCACCGCGGCGGCGATGCCGCCACCGGCGCTCTGTCCGCCCACGGTCAGCCGGTCGCCGTCCCAGCCCTGCTCCGCGCCGTGCGCGGCGATCCAGCGGACCACCTCGAACGCCTGGTGGGGCGGGCCGGGAAACGGGTGCTGCGGAGCGAGCGCGTAGTCGACGTTGACCACGGCCACACCGGCCTCCGCGGCCAGGTAACGGCAGAACGGGTCGTCCATCTCCGTCAGTTCCATGACGTACCCGCCGCCGTGGAAGTTCACGTGGACCGGTGGCGGCCCGTCCGTCTTCGCGGGCAGATAGACCACGGCACGGGCCGGGGCGACCGTGGCCGGGATCGTCAACTCGCGGGAGAGCCGCGGGAACTCGGGGAAGCGCTCGGGAGCCGGGCCGGCGGTGCCGGGCCTGCCTGCCCGGCGGGACAGCGCGACGAGCCGTTGCAGTGCCCTGGCGGCGAAGGCGGCCACTGCCGGGCGGGCGAGTATGGACATGCGGCTCCGTTCGGTAGATCCGGTGCCCCGGTTGTATCAGGCGGCACGGACCCGGAACCCGGGGAGGCCGGGTTCGAGGTGTCCCTCAGCCTGCCCCTGGCGACGATTGGGGTCACACGGGGGTGGCTATATTCCTGGAAACAGATACCGAAGCCCGAACGAGGGGCGTATCACCAGGGGGAATTGATGCGCAGGGCCGCGATCGTCTTCGTACACGGCTTGTTCTCCTCGTCCGCCACCTGGGACGACCTCAGGGATCAGCTGTCCGGGACACCCGGGATTGCACAGGATTTCGATTTACTTTTCTTCAACTATGCGACACCCCGGGTGTCATGGCATCCGTTGCGCAAAATGCCGAACATCGACACCGTCGCGGAGAGCCTCAAGAGTTATCTGGCGGATCAGCCGATCCCGCACGAGCGCCTGGTGATCGTCACCCACAGCCAGGGCGGACTGGTGGCCCAGCGGTTCCTGTCGCGGATGCTGGCGGAGGGGCGTGGCTGGGAGCTCGCCAGGATCCGGCGCGTGGTCATGTTCGCCTGCCCCAACAACGGGTCGGAGCTCTTCCTGCTGCTGCGCCGGGGACTCATGGGGGTCACGAGGAACAGCCAGGAGCGGGAGCTCAGGCCGCTCCAGTCCTCGGTGCAGGAGGCGCAGCGCAGGGTGATGGCCGGAATAGTGCACGCACGGTACGTGTCGCGCGACCGCTGCCCCATTCCCATCGTCTCCTACGCCGGTGAGAGCGACAATGTCGTTTCTCCCTCGTCGGCGGTGAGTATCTTCCCCGAATCCGCCGTGGTACCCGGGGATCATTTCTCCGTCATCAAACCAACTCCGGACGGGCGACTGATGCGGGCCCTGCTGGGGAATCTGGAAAAGGCCCTGCTGGAGCCTTTTCCCGAGGAGTCGATATCGAGTACGCCGACGCATCCGCAGGGCGGTGCGCAGAAAGAGGAGTTCCTGGCCGAGCATCAGTTGTTCGGCCCGGTGGTCGTGCCGACGAGCCCATGGGCCACCACCCAGTTCTTCATTCACGGGGGGCCGCTCGAACAGATCTCGGACATCGACGTCATCGTGTCCTCGGAGAACATATACCTCCAGATGTCGCAGTTCTACAAGTCGTCGACATCGGGAAGTCTTCGCCGGGCCGCAGCCATCAAGGGTGCCGGTGGCGAGATTCTCGAGGACGTCGCCGGGGACAACCTCATCGAGTGGCTGCGGACCAACGCGCGCTATGGACTTCCGGTCCAGATCGGCACCGTGGCGCCGACCCCGTCCGGCGCGCTGGCGGAGCGCAACGTGTCACGTATCTACCATGCGGCCATCGTCAGCCCGGTCGACGGAACCAGTGACTACACGGTCAATCCCCATGCGATCACCCGGGCCACGCACAATGTGTTCATGCTGGCCCGCCGTGAACGCCGGGAACTGGATCTGCCGCTGAGCTCCATCTGTCTGCCCCTTTTCGGATCCGGCCGGGGCGGGATAACGGTGGCCAGGAGCTTCGATCTGGTGTGGGACGCCCTGATGAGCGAGTTGTCGAACGACAGCTCGTGGAGTATTCATTTCGCCACCCGGAGAAGGCGGAACTTCGAGATGGTCAAGGAGCGTCTGCTCGCCAGAAAGGAGCAGAACGAGGCCCGGTTACTGCGCCGGAACGAGGGATAGCGGCCCGCGCCGCCGGTACGGCGGTGCCGTCGTGGCTGTACCTTGGTCCCCATGGGGAGTGCCAGCGGCGGCGACGCGGCCGCACCTTGCGGGCCGTCAGCGGGCAGTGCGACCGTCTGCTTGAAGCACGTCCACGACATGTATCTGGCGAAGCGGCTCTCCGATGCGGCCACCTTGGGTGATTGCGGCTCGTGCCGGGGGAGTTCGGGGGGCTCGACCCCGGTCGTCCGGCTGGAGCGACTCGCCGGGATCATGTGGTCGGCGGTTTTCGACGGCGATCCGGGCGGCGACGGCAACCCGGGCACGGAATGGGCGCACGGCGACTGGCCCAAGGTCTCTCCCGGCCCCGCCCAGGCCGTCGCGGAGGCCTGCGGTACCGCTCTCGACCCCGACGTGCTGGCCAAGGTCGAGGAATTCATCGACTGCCGCACCTGGGACAGCGACCGGGACTCCTTCGTTCCGCCGTCCACCGCGATGCGGGACAACTGGACGAATTTCTGCCGGACAGTGGCCGAACGCGATCTGGATTTACCTCACGGCGACACATCGCCCGGCTCCGACCGGGACAAGCTGATCTCCTTCATGGGCCGGATCACCGGAATGGTCCAAGAAGCGGGACTGATCACCGAGTGCCTGCCCGGCGAGAGGATCTGGCGCGGCCGGATGCGGGCCGACCGGACACCTCCCCATTACACCGCCGCCGATATCGGCTCCGCGCCCCCCGGCCGCGCCGCCGAGAACCGGATGAGCCGTTCCGGCGTTCCCCTGTTCTACGGATCCGCCGATATCGATACCGCAGTCGCGGAGATCTCCGCACGCGACGAACGGCCTTTCGCCGCCGTAGCGGCTTTCGAGGTGACCAGAAAACTCAAGGTGATCGATCTCGCCCATATTCCGGAGCCGCCGAGCGTGTTCGACACCGGACAGAGGTCGCGCCGCCGGTCCATGGTATTCCTCAGGGCCGTCGCCGACGATCTGAAAAGAGCCGTCTTCTACGACGGCCGCGAGCACCGGGACTATCGGCCCACACAATATGTGACCGACTACTTCCGTGACTCCGCGAGCCTCCTGGTCGACGGAATCTGCTTTCGCTCCGCGCACAACGGAGGCGTCAACTACGCGCTGTTCATCGATTCCACGCGGTGCGTGGGACCCGACGAGGAGCGGGGCCGCGGTGCCCTGCGGCTGATCCGCGGGAGTGAACGCGTGGTCCCCCGTCGCACTCCCTGACCCCTTGCCCCCGGCGGCCGCGGACTACCGGAGAGCCACGTATTCGGCCGCGACCCGGGCGCCGAGCCGGGCGTTGTTCTTGACCAGGGCGATGTTGGTGCGCAGGCTCTCGCCGTCGGTGAGTTCGACGATCCGGCCCAGCAGGTACGGGGTGGCCTCCTTGCCCGCGATACCGGCCTTGTCCATTTCGGCGAGGGCCTGTTCGATGATGCCGCCGATCCGGTCGGCCGGAACCTCGTCCTCCGCGGGGACGGGGTTGGCGATGCTGATGCCGCCGGGGATGTTCAGATCCCAGCGGGCGTGCATGACGGCGGCGATCTCGCGGGCCGAGTCGACCCGCATCGGGGACGCGAAGCCGCTGCTTCGTGAGTAGAAGGCGGGGAACTCGTCGGTGCCGTAGCTGAGCACGGGCACCCCCAGGGTCTCCAGCGTCTCCAGGGTGAGTCCGATGTCGAGGATGCTCTTCACCCCGGCGCTGATGACCGCGACGCTGGTGGCGGCGAGTTCGGTGAGGTCGGCGCTGATGTCGAAGGTCGTCGGTGCCCCGCGGTGGACACCGCCGATGCCGCCCGTCACGAAGACATCGATCCCGGCCAGGGACGCGAGCCGCATCGTACTGGCGACGGTGGTCGCGCCGTGCCCGCCGCGTGCCATGACGTAGGCCAGGTCGCGGACACTGGCCTTGACCACCTCCGTGCTGGTCGCGAGCAGTTCCAGATCCGCCGGGGTCAGACCGATGCGGGGCCGGCCGTGCAGCACGGCGATGGTCGCCGGGACCGCCCCGCCCTCGCGGATGATCTCCTCGACCTGGGTGGCCATCTCCACGTTCTGCGGATACGGCATGCCGTGACTGATGATGGTCGATTCGAGAGCGACGACGGGACGCCCGTCGTGCAGCGCCTCACGGACCTCCTCGGTCAGGGTCAGCCGGGGGTGCGGAATCGTCATGTCTGGCTCCGTGTCGGGTTGTTCAACGCGTCCTCGATCAGACGCGGGGTCAGGTCCGGGCGTACCGTGGCCGTGCTGGCGACGGTCAGCGCGGCGGCGGCGTGGCCGTAGTGGGCCGCGTCGACCGGATCGCTGCCCGTCAGCAGCGCGTGGACGAAGGCGCCGAGCATCGCGTCGCCGGCTCCGGTGACATCGCGTACCTCGGTGGGCGGCGCGGTGAGGAATGTGTGGCCCTCGCCGAGGGTGCTCAGCAGGCTGCCGCGCTCGCCGAGCCGCACCCAGGCATGCCGCACCCCCCACTCGTTCAGTACGGCGGCGGCCGCGATCAGCTCCGCCCGCCCGGTGCCGACCGGGCGGCCGATGATCGCCGACAGCTCCTCCACGTTCGGGGTGACGGCGAAGACCGGCCGCTCGGCGGCGAGCAGCGGAGCGAGGAGCGCGGCCTTGGGGGCGCTCACCGGGTCGATCACGGTCGGGACGTCGGCGGCGTACGCGATGTCCAGTGCGTAACCCAGGGCCGCCGCCGAGAGATTGCCGTCGAGCACCAACAGGCTCGCGCTCGCGATGAGCTCCCGCGCGTGCTGGAGGTCCTGCGGCGACAGGCCGTCCGTGGCCGCCATGTCCGCGACGGCCACCAGCATGTCCCCGTCGGCGTCGAGCACCGCCGTGTAGGTGCCGGTCGGATGTGCGCTGCGATGCACATGGTCGACGCGCACCCCCGCCGCCCGGGTGTCGCTCAGCAGCCGCTCGCCCGCGGTGTCGCGCCCGACCGCCGCGATGAGCTGGGTCGGGGTGCCCAGCCGCGCCAGATTCTCCGCGACATTGCGCCCGACGCCGCCCGAAGTGGTGTGCGACCGGCCGGGGTTGCTGGTGCGGGCCTGGACCGGCGCGAGGCTGCGCACCTTGATGTCGACATTGGCGCCGCCGATGACCACGACCGTGTTCTCCTGGCGCAGGATGTAGCCGCGCCCCAGGATCGCGCCCTTCTTGCCCAGGTTGGACAGGTGCACGTTGACCGCGGTGCGGGTACTCCCGAGGGCGTCGGCGATCGCCTGGGGCCCGGCCAGCGGATCATGGCGCAGCAGCGCGATGATTTCGCGTTCCCGTTGGGTCAGCATCATGCTTGGCAAGATAAAGGCGCTTTACCGCAATAAGCAAGCCTTTTGCGAAAGGAGCCCCTGACCGGGCATGCCCGTGGACTGCTCAGGCCAGGCCCGCCATCAGCTCCGCGAAGGCCTGGGCGGCGGCCCGTGAGTCCGACAGCCGGTCCAGCCGGGCCCGCGCCAGCGCGCGGCGGAACGGCCCTGTCACCGAGTCGTCGCCCGCGTCGTGCAGGGTCTGCGTCATCCAGTGCGAGAACTCCTGGTAGCTCCAGGTGCGTCGCAGGCACACCCGCGAGTACGCCGCCAGTCCCGCTTCGTCGCCGTCGCGGACCAGGTCCCGTACCGCCCGGGCCAGCACCTCGGCGTCGTACAGCGCGATGTTCATGCCCTTCGCGCCGGTCGGCGGCACGATGTGTGCCGCGTCGCCGACCAGGAACAGCCGCCCGTGGCTCATCGGTTCGTGGACCACGCCGCGCAGCGGGAACACCTCCCGGTCGGTGACCGGCCCCGAGGCCAGGCCGGGATCGTCCAGCCGGGCCCGCAGCTCCGGCCACAGGCGCTCGTCCGGCCAGTCGGTGGTCAGCTCGTCCGGCGGACACTGGAGGTAGAAGCGGCTGGCCCGTGGGCCGCGCGCGAAGTGCGCCGCGAAACCGCGCCGGCCGACGGCCATCAACGGGTGCTCGGGCGCCGGGACATCGGCGAGCACGGTCAGCCAGCCTATGCCGTGGTCGAAGGCGTACGACGTGAGGACACCTTCCGGTATCGACCTCCGGCTCACCCCGTGGTCGCCGTCGCAGCCCGCGACGACCGCGCACTCGATCTCGTGCGTGGCGCCCCCGGCATCGCGGTAGCGGACCAGCGGCCGCGCGCTGTCGAGCCGGTGCAGGGAGACCGCCGAGGCGTCGAACCGCAGATCGCCGGCGCCGTCGAGGAACGTGGCGATCAGCCGCCTGACCAGCATCTGCTGAGGGCACAGCAGCGCCGGGGGCCCGTCGAGCCCGCTGTCCTGATCGAGCAGCCGCCGCTCCCCGTCCACCCGGATCTCCAGCAGATGCCCCGCCGGAGCGGTTCCGAGCACCTGCTCCGCCAGCCCCCACTCCTGGAACATGCCCACCGCCCGGGGCTCCACGATGCCGGCCCGCTGCCGCTCCTCGACGTGCTCCCGGCCACGGCGCTCCAGCACCACGCAGTCCACTCCACTGATGCGCAGCAGATTCGCGACCGTCAGCCCCGCCGGTCCGGCCCCCACGACCACCACGGTCGTGCTCTCACGCACGGTGTGCCCGCTTCCCGTCACGCACCGCACCGTAGTGCCCCGGGCCGGCCTCCACCAGGGCGCGCGAACGCTCTGAACAGCCGGGGGGGGCGGCCCGCCGCCAACGGAGGGGGGGTGGTTGGCGCCGGGCCGCTTCCACACTGTGACACACAAGGGGTGGTCCAGCGGTCGTGGTCAGCCTGTCCGGAGGTGGCCGTGCCGCATCCGGCCACGGTGCCGCCGGGAGCCCGGCCGCCGGCAGCCGGGGATCCCGGAGACCTTTCTCCGTAGGCGGAGTTGCCCGTGCTGCCCGTGCTGCCCGTGCTGCCCGTGCTGCCCGGGTTACTTGGGCATCAGCACGCTGTCGATGATGTAGACCGTGGCGTTGGAGGTCCGCACATTGCCGCAGACGACCTTGGCGGAGTCGTTGACGGTGTAGGACTGGTCGGAGCCGGTGGTGGTGAGCTCGCTCTTCTCCAGGGTGGCGAAGGAGCCGTTCTCCAGCTGCTCGGGCGTGATGCCTCGGCCGACGACGTGGTAGGTCAGGAGCTTGGTGAGGGCGGCCTTGTCGCTGAGGACCTTGGTGAGGGTGGCCTTGGGGATCTTGGCGAAGGCGTCGTTGGCGGGCGCGAACACGGTGATGCCCGTGGCGTTGTTGAGGGTGTCCACCAGGCCGGCCTTCTTCACGGCGGTGACCAGCGTGGACAGGGCCGGGTTGTGGGAGGCCGCGGTGGCCACCGGGTCCTGGGACATACCGTCGAAGCTGCCCGCGCCCGACTTGGGCACCGAGGCACAGCCCGCACCGAACGGCTCGTCGGTGCCGGCGGCGGTCGCGTTGTCCATGGGCCGCGAGGCGCTCGGCGAACCCGCCGAGGACCTGGCGGACGACGAGGCGGTGTCCTTGCTGTCGTCGCCGGAGCAGGCCGTCAGCGCGAGCGGCAGCAGGGCGGCGGCCGTCACGGTCATGGCCAGGCGGCGGAAGCAGCGGGTGCTGTCGATGCTCATGGCGTGATCTCCTGTAATTCGGACACGGGGAACGGGGACAGCGAGGGAGCCGGATTCCATCGGTCCGTCCGGCCTTTCACTGTCCATGTGAGTACTCCGTAGCCGCGGCCGGAGATGGATTGCTTCGTCCCCTGGAAGAGTGAATTCCCGTACCGTCCTGAAAAAGGGCGGGAATTGACCAATCCGTGCGGCCGCCCGTCTCGTATCGGGAGGCCGCCGGCGCATACGGCTGTCCGTGCCGCCGCTGCCACCGTCGCTGCCGTCGCAGCAGCCGTCGAGCCGTGGCGACCACCCGGCCGGACATGTCCGGCGGCGCCTCCCGCGTCACGGCCATGGTCAGCCCCACGGTCGCCGCCGACGGATCTCGTACCTCGTGGGTGCAGGCACCGCACTCCGCCATGTGCTTTTCAAGGCTGTGCGGGTGTGTGTATCCGCCACGTACCTATGTGCTCGCCCCGGTCAATTTCCTTCCGGCATCACGACGACGCCCCGAAAACGCGCGCAAAACCCGTGCAGGGCCGAGGGGGGAACCGGGGGCCGCTGATCACCAGGCCGACGGCGTCCTCAGGCGTCCCGGCGCAGCCCGTACGCCCTGAGGTAGGGCTGCTGCGCGTCGACGGACCGCAGGAAGTGCGGGTCGCGGTTCTTGCCCCCGGCGGTCCGGCAGGTCGTCCCGGTGAGCGCACCGCAGTCACGGCAGTCCCACTCCAGGGCCTCGCGCGCGCCCTGCTCCTCTATCTGACGCAGTACGGTCCGGCGCTCCTGCCACCAGTCGTCCCGGACCTTGCGTTCCCCTGGCACCCCGGCGCGCTGCTGACGGCGGAACTCCTCCTGCCGGAGCGGATCGGCCAGCGGGCCCACCAGCGGCCTGTGCTCCACAGCGGTGTTCTTGGCCTGCTCGGCCTCGTCGAGTTCCTGCTGCAACGCCGCCGTCTCGTCGAGGACGAACTGCTCGAAGTCGGCGATCGTGCCCTCCGGCCGGGCATGCCGGAAGTGCACGACGGCGGCGTACACACGGCGGATCAGTACCAGTTCGCGCTGGCCGTGGTGATCGGTGAACTCGCTGTGCATCAGTAACCCCCTGATCGTTCCGTGCCGAGCAGAGTACTGCCAGGTCAGCGGAGTTGGGGTGTCGGACGGCAGGTGATCGGCGGTCGCGGCTCGCGGGTCGTTCGGGGGCGGGGGAGGCGATGGGGGCCTGATGTGTCACGGTGGGCCGGGGATTGTTCGGACAGGCGTAGCCGGACCTCATCAGTGACGCGGCTCCGGCCGACGGCGGGACGCGCCTCGGTTCCTGGGTGCCGCCCGCTCGTCGCGCCGGCGAGTGCTCGTGTTCTACGTCCAGAGCGAGCCCGGAAGTTCGCGCGCCGAGATGCGCCGGGTGTCTCCGGTCGACGGCGGCGCCGGAGTCGAGCGGCAGGTACAGCGTTCCGACGCCGACGCCGGTCTTCTTGCCGATGGAGGTGAAGGAGGCGCTGGTGGAGGCGGAGAGCACCTCACCGGCGGCGGCCGGGATCCGCGACCCGTCGCTGCGCGACACCAGAACCGGGCCGGCCGTACCAATTCCCCGGGATTGGCCATGCCGTCGGCGACGGTCACCGGACAGACTCGCGCCAGTGGCATTGAGGCACCGGCACACCGGAGGCGACTGGCATGGGGCACGAGATCACCGACCGCCACGGGCGGGAAGCTCAGCACGGGCACGGGCACGGGCACGGGCATGGGCACGGGCACGAGGAACGCGCCGCCGCCGCACCGGCGGCGCGCCATGGTGACCGGGTGAGGATCGCGCTCATGGACGCCGGAATCGGCTTGCTGGCGGCAGCCGCCGCGGTACGCCGTCTGCGCCCCGACGCCGATCTCGTCCTGTCCTCGGACCCCGACGGAATGCCCTGGGGACCGCGTACCCCGCAGGATGTCACGGGCCGCGCCCTCGCCGTCGCCGAGGCCGCCGCCGCGCACCGCCCCGACGCGCTGATCGTCGCCTGCAACACCGCCTCCGTCCACGCCCTGCCCGCCCTGCGAGCCCTGCTGGAACCGGAGTTGCCGGTCATCGGTACGGTCCCGGCCATCAAGCCGGCCGCCGCGGGCGGCGGACCCGTCGCCGTCTGGGCGACCCCCGCCACCACCGGCAGCCCCTACCAGCGCGGTCTCATCGCAGAGTTCGCCGGCGGAGTGACCGTCAGCGAGGTGTCCTGCCCCGGGCTCTCCGACGCCGTCGAGCGCGCCGACGAGGCGGCCATCGCCCTCGCGGTCGCCGACGCCGCGCAGCGCACCCCGCACGACGTAAGGGCCGTCGTCCTCGGCTGCACCCATTACGAACTCGTCGCCGAGCGCATCCGCGCGGCCGTTCAGCGGCCAGGTCTGCCGCCCCTCGCCCTGCACGGCTCGGCCGGCGCGGTCGCCGCCCACGCGCTGCGCCGCATCGGCGAGCAGCCCGCCCCGCAGGCGGCTGCCGACGGCACCCTGACCGTGATCCTCAGCGGGCGTGAGTCGGTGCTTCCCGCGGCTGCGCTGACCTACGACGAGGGCCGGCTGCATGCTCTCGGAGGCCTGCCCCACCGGCTGGCACCGCACCGAGCTCGCCAGGGTCCGGCCCGGTGACACCGTCGTCGTCCACGGGGCGGGGCCGTCGGTCTGATGGCCGCGCTGTCGGCGAACCCGGTCGGTGGGCGACGGGCAAGCCGACGTCAAGGCTGGATCGTCTCCCACGAGCTCCCGCAGGACGGGACGCCGCAAGAAAAGGTTGACGTGTCGCTCTTCTCGGATATGGTTGATTCATCAACCACTGGGTTGTCGTCGCACGCACGGGTCTCCGGCAGCGACGAACCCGCAGCATCCGACAAGGCTGGAAACACATATGAGGTACGCGATCGTGGGGACCGGAAACATCGGTTCCGCACTTGCGCACGTATTCGCCAGGGCCGGCATCGACGTCTCCATTGCCAACACCCGCGGACCCGAGTCGATCAGTGAGCTCACAGCCCCGCTCGCGCCCGTGGTGCGGGCGGTGACGCTGAGCGACGCGGTCAAGTGCGACGTCATCCTCCTGGCGATACCGTTCCTCGCGGTCGAGGAGTTCGGACGCCTCCTGCCGGACTGGACGGGGAAGATCGTCATCGACACCACGAACGCGTTCTGGGTGCCGGACGCCGACGAGGTGCTCCGGGGCCGACTGTCCTCCGAGTACGTCGCCGAGACGCTGCCCGGCGCCGATGTCGTCAAGGCGTTCAACCAGCTCCCGGCCGACGTCCTGGCGGAGGAACTGCCGGCCGGCCAGGGGAAGCGGGTGATCTTCGTGTCCAGCAACTCCGAAGACGCCGGCGCCAGGATCGCGCACCTGGTCGACGACCTCGGATTCGCGTCGATCGACGTCGGACGACTCGACGAGGGGGGCCGCCTCATCCAGGCCCGTAACGCCCTCGTGCTCAGAAACCTGATCGAGCGCCCGCTGCGCTGACCCACGCGTGCCGCCACCCGTGCCCTCGTGCCCGTCGGCACATCACTCAGGTCCGGACCGACCGGTCTGAGCAGAACCACCGAGAGGGCTCCCCGCCGTGTACATCGCCGCCGCCCGGGTCGGCTCAGCGGGTCCGTCCGGCGACCCAGGACACGTGCGGCCGGCGGACGCGCGACCCGGTGAGCGACCGCGGTGCCGCAACCGCTGTCACCGGTCCTGGCCGGAGACTCCCATGTACCAGTCGCTGGCCTGGGTCATGGCGTTCATGCTGGGAAAGTAGGGCTTGACGACATCGTCGACGTCCTTGAAGTAGACGGTGGCGCAGAGCGGATACGTACGGCCGTCCGGGGCCGTGATGACGGCGGGGGGCTGGATCCACACGTACTTGCCCGGCTGCTGCCAGGTGCGGCGGGCGAAAGTCAGGGTCGGATCGGCCTGTCCGGCCGCCAGCACCTGCGCCCAGGTCATGTCGGTCATGCCGGGAGCGTACGGCCTTCCCGGGGAACGCGCCCCGGGGCCCGCTGAGCGGACGTCCGTCAGCGAACGGTCAGCGAGTGGTGCGGGGCTTCCGGGAGTTTCTGACAGGCGCACGGGGCAGGCCCGTGCCGCACTCACCAGGAGCTCGCGATGCAGAACACCACCGTCCTCATCTCCGGAGCCAGCATCGGCGGCCCGGCCCTCGCGTACTGGCTGGCCGAGTACGGCTTCCAGGTCACCGTCGTGGAGCGGGCCCCCGCCCTGCGGCCCGGGGGTCAGGCGGTCGACGTACGCGGCCCGGCACTGGAGGTCGCCGAGCGGATGGGCGTACTGGACGAACTGCGCGGCCTGGCCACCCACATGCGCGGCATGTCGATGGTCGACGCGAGCGGCGAGGAGCTCTACCGCACCACCGAAGGCACCATCAGCGGGGGCGACTTCGCCTCCCCGGATGTCGAGATCCTCCGCGACGATCTGTGCCGCCTGCTCCACCGCGGCGCCGCCGACCGTACCGAATACCTCTTCGACGACTCCGTCACCGCCCTCGTCCAGGACGCCCACGGCGTCCATGTCACCTTCGAGAACGCCGCCCCGCGCACCTTCGACCTGATGGTGGGAGCCGACGGGCTGCACTCCAACACCCGGCGACTGGCCTTCGGCCCGGAGTCCGAGTACATCACCCATCTCGGCACCTACCTTTCGGTCTTCACCGCCCCCAACTACCTCGGGCTGGACCGCTGGCAGGTCTGGCACCAGGGCGGCACCGCGGGCGGCGCCATCATGACGGCCCGCGACAACGCCGAACTCCGGGTCTTCGCCGGATTCGAGGCGCCGGAGCCCCTCGACTACGACTACCGCGACACCGAGGCGCAGAAGAAGCTCGTCCACGACCACCTGGCCGGCGTTGGCTGGGAGTTCCCCCGGGCACTCCGGTACATGTGGGACGCGACGGACTTCCACTTCGACTCGATGAGCCAGATCCACCTGGACCAGTGGTGGCGCGAGCGTGTGGTGCTGCTCGGCGACGCCGCCTACTGCGGCTCCCCGCTGTCCGGCCAGGGCACCAGCATGGCCATGGTCGGCGCCTATGTGCTGGCCGGCGAGCTGAAAGCCGCACACGGTGACCACCGCGCCGCCTTCCCCGCCTACCAGGACGCCCTGCGCGGCTACGTGGCGGACAACCAGCGGCTCGCCCTCACCAACAAGGCCCGCGTCGAGGCCCAGAGCGGCGCCGCCCAGGGCGAGACCATCGCCGAGATCGAGACCAAGGACTTCGGCCAGGTCACCGACGCCCTCACCCTCAAGGACTACTGACCGCCCTGGCCGGCCGGCCGGTGTGCGTCGCACCGAAGGCACGCCGGTAGGTGAGGGGGGAGACACCGATCGAGGCGTGCAGATGGTGACGGAGGGAGGCGGCTGTGGCGAAGCCGACCTCGCCGGCGATGCGGTCGACCGGCCAGCCGGTGGTCTCCAGCAGACGGCGGGCGCGTTGAACGCGCTGTTCGACGAGCCAGCGGCCCGGGCTGGTACCGGTCTCCTGCTGGAAGCGGCGGGCGAAGGTCCGGCCGCTCATGCCCGCGTGGGCGGCGAGTTCGGCGCGGGTGAGCGGGACGGTGAGGCGTTCCAGCGCCCAGGCGCGGGTGGCCGCGGTGCTCGCCGTTCCCGGCCGGGGGAGCGGCTGCTCGATGAACTGGGCCTGGCCGCCGTCGCGCCACGGCGGTACGACGCACAGCCGGGCCACGGTGTTGGCGAGTTCGCTGCCGTGGTCCTGGCGGACAAGATGGATGCAGGCGTCGATGCCCGAGGCCGCGCCCGCTGAGGTGAGCAGGTCGCCGTCGTGGACGAACAGCACATCCGGGTCGAGCGCCACCCGCGGGAACATCCGCCGGAAGGTGTCGGCCAGCGCCCAGTGTGTGGTGGCCGGCCGTCCGTCCAGGAGCCCGGCGGCGGCGAGGGCGAAGGCGCCGGTGCAGATGGAGACGACACGGGCACCGGGCGCGATGCGGGCGAGGGCGGCTCGCACGGCCGGCGTGCTCTCGTGCCCGATCCGGCGGAGAGAGTACGGCGGGACGACGACCGTGCCCGCGGTCTCCAGGATCTCGGGGCCGTGTTCGACGGCGATGCCGAAGTCGGAGTCGGTACGCACCGGTTGACCGTCGGCCGTGCAGGTGAGGACTTCGTAGCGTCCGTCGGCCGAGCCGAACACCCGCTTGGGGATGCCCAGTTCGAAGGGATAGACACCCTCCAGGGCGAGGACGGCGACCCGGTGGGCGTCGCGGCGGGGCGCCAGGTCCGGTGAGCGCACCGCCGGGCGGGTGGCACGGACGGCATGGGAGGAGGCACCGCGGGACATGGCACGATCCTAGCGGTTGTTGTCCTCGTGGCCATTGCCCGCCCGGGGCCGGATGACGAGGCTGGTCACATGACGGACAACACGCGTACCGCTCCCGCTGCCGCCTCCATGCGCGCGATCGGCCAGGACGTCCTGGGCGGCCCCGAGGTGCTGCGGGAGATCGAGGTGCCGCGCCCCCTCCCGGGGCCCGGCCGGATCCTGGTGGCAGTGCGCGCGGCCGGGGTGAACCCGACGGACTGGAAGCACCGCGCCATGCGTCTGTTCCTGGGCGAGCCGCCGTACGTCCTGGGCTGGGACGTCTCCGGAGTGGTGGAGGCCGTCGGCCTGGGGGTCACCCTGTTCGTGCCCGGCGACGAGGTCTTCGGGATGCTGCCCTACCCTTCCGGCGCCGGCGCGTACGCCGAGTACGTCACCGGCCCCGCCAGGGCCTTCGCCCGCAAGCCGCCCTCACTCGACCACATCCACGCCGCCGCGCTTCCGCTGGCCGGGCTCACGGCCTGGCAGGCCCTGGTGGACACCGCGCACCTGAGCAGCGGCCAACGGGTCCTGATCCACGCGGCGGCCGGCGGCGTCGGCCATCTGGCCGTCCAACTCGCCAAGGAGCGCGGCGCGCAGGTCATCGGCACGGCCAGCCGGAGCAAGCACGACTTCGTGCGTTCCCTGGGAGCGGACGAGGTCATCGACTACCGCACCACCGACTTCGCAGCCGTGGTCAAGGACGTCGACATCGTCCTGGACACCATGGCCGGCGACACCCGGGACCGTTCACTGGCCACCCTGCGGCCCGGCGGCATCCTGGTGACCCTCCTGCCCTACGGCTTGCGGGAACTGGCCGAAGCAGCGGCCCGGCAGGGCGTACGGACGGCGTCGATGCTGGTGGAGCACGACCAGGCGGGGATGGCCGCGATCGCCCGGCTGGCAGCGGCAGGGGCGCTCTCCCCGACGGTCGCCCGGACCTTCCCGCTCGCCGAGGCGGCGCAGGCCCACCGGGCCGGCGAGACAGGCCGCACGGCGGGCAAACTCGTGCTGACGGTGCCCTGAGGGAGCTCCAAGGCACCCGCCGGGCCGGGCGCCCGGCGGCGGGACGCGCATGACTGCTAGAATGCGGTGTCTTCAGCCTTCGGCCCCGCCCTCGCGGTCGCCGGAGGCTTTTTTCATGCCTTCAACCTCTCCCGAGTCCATGTCGGATCGCCCCGGCGGATACGCAGCGCTGCTGCGCAATCGTGAGTTCGGGGCCCTGTACGCCGGCTTCACCCTGACCGTCGCCGCAGGCACACTGTCGGGCTTCGCCCTGGGAACGTTGGTGAGCCGGCGCACCGGTTCACCGCTCCTGACCGCGATCAGCATGTACGGGGCCACCCTGGCGACCGTGCTGGGGGCGCTCACACTGATGTCGCTCGCCGACGGACGGCACCCGCGGCGCCTCATCCTGAGCCTGCAGGCGGTGTCGCTGCTCGGCGTCGCCGCGCAGGCCGTCCCGGGGCTGCCGTTGGCGGCCCGGTTCGGGCTTCTGCTCCTCCTGGGCTTCTTCCAGTCACTCAGCACCGGCGCACGGCTCGGGCTGCTCGCCGAGGTGGTGCCCGCATCCGGATACGCGATGGCGCGGTCACTGATGAACATCACCTCCGGCGGGATGTCCGTCATGGGCTACGCCGTCGCGGCGGTCCTCGTACAACACACCTCACCGGAGGGGGTGTTCGTGATCAGCGCAGGCCTGACAGCCATGAGCCTGACGGCGGTCGCCACGTCCGTACGGGAACGTTCGATCCGTATGACCCCCAGGCCCGGACTGCGCCAGACATGGGTCACGAACCTGGCGCTGGTCCGGCATCGCGGGCAGCGGGCCCTGCTGCTCAACCTCTGGGTTCCCAACGGGCTCATCGTCGGCTGCGAAGCGCTGTTCATCTCCTACGACGGACATCACGCGGGGCTGTTCCTCGCGGCGGGCTCGGCGGGCATGCTGCTCGGCGACCTCGTCGTCGGGCGCGTTCTGACGGCTGGTCAGCGCCGCCGGGCCGCCTTCCCGCTGCGCGTCGTCCTCGCCGCGCCCTATCTGGTGTTCGCCGTCCGTCCGTCGGTCGTCCTCGCCGCGGCAGCGGTGTTCGTGGCCGGCGCCGGGTTCGCGGCCACGCTGCCCCTGCAGGAACAACTCATCGAGCTCACCCCGGACAGCGTCCTGGGCCAGGTCCAGGGCGTCGAATCAGCGGGGCGCATGACCTGGCAGGGCCTGGGGGCAGGCATCGGCGGCGCGATCGCCCAGTACCTGCGACCCGGGCCGGCCATGGCTGTCGTCGCCGTGCTGTCGTTGGCGATCACCATAGGCACGCGGCCCCTGGTCGTCCGCTCGACCGCGCTGCTCCCCGAGGGCGACCTGGCATGAGTCGACCGGTCCGCCATGGCCGCCCCGCGCTCAGCCGGCCGATGCCTCCGGCTTCGGCTCGGCCGCCGCCGGGGTCGAGGCGGTGGCGGGGGTGTAGAAGACGGAAGTGCCCTGCTTGGTGCGGTGGGCGTGGCTCTTGGCGACCAGCCCTTCGAGGGTGGTGCGCACGACGGTGATCTTGATGGAGCGGTCGGGGTGGGTCTGCGTGAGCGCGGCGGAGATCTCCGCCGCGGAGCGCGGCTCGCTCTGCTGCTCCAGGTGGCCGCGGATCAGCTCGACAAGGGTCGGCTGGGCGGCGGCCTTCGCCGCCTTGGCCTCGGGCTTCCCGACCTCGGCCTTCTTCGGCTCGGGCTTCTTGGCTTCGGCCTTCTTCGGCTCGGGCTTCCCGACCTCGGGCTTCTTGGCTTCGGGCTTCCTGGGCGCCGTCTTCTTCGCGCTCGTGCCGACTGCCTTCCTCGCCCTGCTCCGCTTGGATTCGACGGAGGTCTGCTGAGGCACGGAGGGCACAGCCGTGGTGAGTTCCTGCGCGGCGGGCAATACCGCCGTGACATCCGCGACGCCCGCGGTACCCGAACCGCCGAGCGCCTGCTGCATGCTCACCAGCACGGTGTGGTCGTGCCGCAGGGCATGCAACTGCTCCTGCAGGGCCTCGATGTCGGCACCAATGCGTTCCTGTTCCTTGGCATTGCGCTCAAGGTCGCCGGTGACCTGGGAGATGTAATGCGACGTCAGTTCTGTTGCCTGGATCTGGCTTTGAGACATGTCATCGGCCTTTCATCAGTTCGCGGCCACGGTGATGAAACGGAGAAGCCGAGGTCGCGAATGGAGGGAGGAACGCGCCCCGTCCGCGGTGACGGGGTCACCGGCAGGGCACAACCGCTGCGGCCTGCAACGGCCTAGAGATCATACGCACGGGTGGAACGGAATGTTCCTGTCGGGTGAGACTTCTCTCCCCATTCAGAGTAAGGGGTCCGGTGGATGAGTAACTCCTGACTCCGTACTTTCCTGTGTCCTCTCAGGCGTTGCGGTCGGAGACCGTTTCCTCGAACGCGCGTCGGCGCAGGGCTTGCTGAGGGTGAGTCACCTCGCGGCCCCGGTGAGGGGTGCCAATCCGGCGAACCTATGTGTTCGCAATGAGTAAAGCAGGATTGTTGACGATCTCGGGGACGGTGTATTACGTTCGCGGCGCGGGCCGCCCCGATCGCGATGCCGGGTCTACGAGTGAGGCGGGGCGCAGCCGTTGGGCTCGCTTCGTTTCGTGTCCATTGGTATCCGCGAAATCCGTCTTTGCCGTTGCCGTTGCCGTTGCCGGCCGGTCGTCCGTCGGCGAAGGCCCGGGCTCGTGCACGCTGTGCCTGGGAGAGTCGGCGGCACCGTCAGGTATCGCGCCGGAGAGCTGTCTCCGCGTACCGGCGAACGACCGGTTCCAGGTAGTCCACGTGCGGCCCGCCGAGGCCCGCCAGTTCGGCGGTGGAGCCGACAAAGGCGATCCGGTCCAGTTCCGGGTCGCGGCCCTGCGCTGTCTCCGAGGAAACCAGGGCCGCGTATCGTTCGTGCACCAGCGAGGCCGGCAGCCGTGGAGCCAGGAACAGGACACCGATGTTGCCGTTCTCGGCGCGCGTGACAACCCACAGGGCCAGGTCGTCGGGCCTGGTGTCGATACCGGTCTCCTCGACCAGCTCCCGAGCCGCATGCCCGCGCAACGCGGCCACGTCGAGGGACTCGTGGTCATCCGGCGGTTCGACGGACCCGCCCGGCAGCTGCCAGCGACCGGCAGCGGCCGTCCACGACGACATCCGCCCCACCAGCAGCCCCCCGTCGTGCGTCGGTTGCACGACGGCGACGAACAGCGAGCGCAGCCACGAGGTGACGCCCGGGACCTGGCGCAGGGCCCGGTGCCGGTAGGTGCTCCTCGCCCAGGTGAGAACCAGGTCGTCCGGCCCCTCCATGGCCATCCCGGCGCACGCCACCGCGGGCCCGTCGAACAGGCTCGGGTTGGCCCGTACCGCCTCGTCCCACACGCGGTCCATGGCCAGCCGGTCCTCGGGCGACACCGAGGGCATGGCGGCCTCGACCAGGCGGAGTCGGCGAACCTCCAGGAGGCTGACGCCGGCGGGTTGCAGCAGCGGTTCCGTCACCGGCTCATGCTGGCACACGAGAGTCGCTCCGCTGAATTTCGGGAAGCACCGCCCGAACGCGGATCCGGTTGACATCATCGAAGAGCGACTGGCGACCACTCTCGCGCTCGAATCACTACGCCTGGTGGAACGCGAACAGGCGCTCCACACAGCGCGCAGGTGGGCCTGGCCCTGGCCGGAGTGAAAGCATTGGTGGCCATCGGTGTACTCGCGTCACTCGCCGGCGCCGTCCATACCTGGGTGGCGACTCCGTAGCCCCGGCGTTCGCAGTCGCGCGGGGCCCGCCGCGGGCGGCCGGCGGCTCGCCGATGTCCGGGTCACCCGGCAACGCCGGGCCGCCTCCTGGTCACTGGTCCCCTCGATCAACTCCGGGGCGGTACAGCCGCCAGACCACGTCGATCCCGCTGCCAGAGGGAGCCGCGGGCGGCGTTGCCTGTCCACGCCGCACTTCGGTGAAGCCCAACCGGCGCGGTACGGCGGCGCTGGAGGTGTTGGCCAGATCGTGCGAGATTTCCAGGTACTCCACGTCCGGCAGGGTGAACATCTCGGTGACCATGGCCGCTGTCGCTCTTGTGGCGATGCCCCGGCCGGTGGCGGCGGGGTGCAGCCAGTACCCCATGCCCCAGCCCTGAGGCTCGGCCCCGCGGTAGGTCTGGCACATGCCGATGAGACTGCCGTCCTTGGCGATGGCGTAGTTGTACACGTCACCGCTTGCCCACTTCGACTCGGACTTCGCGAGGAAGTCCCGGGTGTTCTCCTCGCTGTGACGGGCCACCCACAGCTCCCAGGGGCGCAGGTGGTCCACGGACTCCTCGATCAGCTTGAATGCCGGGGCGAAGTCGCTCTGCCCCCGCCAGCGTCGCAGGACGAAGTCTCCACACCCGATGATCTGCCTCGGTCGCGCCATGACGGTCATGATGGTTCGCACGACGGCTCTCGGCAAACGGCGACGGCCCAGCCGCTCGGAGGGCTCCGTACACCTGCGGGCGATGCGCGGGTTGATGCTCCGCGAACGCGATTCGGACTCGTCAGGGCCCCCTTTGGCCGGACGGGTCGGCGGTCTGCTCCACTGAAGTCATGAGTCTGTCGGTCGATGTGTTCGTCAGCGGGGTGGACGGCACCGTCCGCTGTCCGGATGTGCCTCCTGACTGCTCTGACCCGGCAGGTCATGAGCGCACTCAGGTGCTCGACAGGACACGCTTCAGTGCGGTGACCGGGCGGGTTCACCGGGTCCGTCCGGCTGCGGGCTGCTGGGCATGACTTTGGGCCGTCCTGGGGAGCGGACGGCCCAGTCGCTCGACGCGCCAGGGGTCATGGCGTGGAGCTGACGGCACCGCCTCATCCGGGGGGATGTGCGAAAGGCCGTCTTCGGACAGTCTGCAACAGCGATGGCTGAAAACGGTAGGTGTCGGTAGCGATCAATCGAAGCGGGCCACGCGGACGGCAGCGGCTCAGGGGCCGCACGGCGGAGCACTTGGTCGCACCCTGTGCCACTCAGCGGGCCCGGGGCGGTGGCTGTGCGAGGCTTCAGGCACCACGTACGGCCATCGGAGGATGAGTATGTTCGCGATTTCCCTGGGCGACGGAGCCGAGCTGCGGCCGCTTGAGCCCTGGCAGGCCGAGGAGTTCCTCGCGCACATGGAGCGCGGTCGCGAATACATCGGGCGGTACGTCGGGCTCCCCGACATCGTGACCGACCTCGACTCCGCACGGAACTGGCTCCAGTCGTACGCCGACAAGGCCGCCGCCGACACCGGCCGGCTCTATGGCATCCGGCTCGACGGCCTCCTCGTCGGTGGAGTCCTCTTCCGGCTCTTCGACGCGGCAGAGGGCACCTGCGAGGCGGGCTGCTGGCTGGAACCGGCCGCCGCCGGACGCGGCCTGGTCACCCGCGCGGCACGCGTGATCATCGACTGGGCGGTCCAGGAGCGTGGAGTGCACCGCGTGGAGTGGCATGTCTCCTCCGAGAACACCCCGAGCATCAATCTGGCCAAGCGGCTCGGTATGAGCCGCGACGGTGTCCTGCGTGAGGACTACCCCTACCGGGGCGTACGGCAGGACACCGAGATCTGGTCGGTACTCGCGCCCGAATGGCGTGCCGGGACGGGGTCGGGTCGTCCGGAGTGAAGTGCGCCGGCGACCGCGGCGCCTGACGTACCGCCCGCGCGACCCCGTAGGACTGTCAGTGGCCCGATCTACTGTGGAGTGACGCAGGACCGGTGACGAAAAACAGGAGCTTCCCATGACGACCCTGCCCGATCGGCCGAACACCGCGCTGCTCGTCATCGACGTGCAGAACGGCGTGGTGGCCGACGCCCATGACCGCGACGGCGTGATCGCGAACATCAACACCCTGATCGACAAGGCCCGCGCCGAGGATGTGCCCGTGGTCTGGGTGCAGCATGCCGACGACGGTCTCAAGCGGGACAGCGAGAGCTGGCAGTACGTGCCGGAGCTGGTCCGCCGCGATTCGGAGCCTCTCGTCCACAAGAACTACGGCGACTCGTTCGAGGGCACGGACCTGGAGGCGCAGCTCGCGGAGCGCGGGGTGGGCCGGATCGTCGTCACGGGGGCCCAGACCGACGCGTGCATCCGCTCGACGCTCCACGGGGGCTTCGTCCGCGGGTACGACGTGACGTTGGTGGGCGACGCGCACACGACGGAGGACCTCACCACGTACGGCGCGCCGCCCCCGGAGCAGGTGATCGCGCACACCAATCTCTACTGGCAGTGGCAGAGCGCCCCCGGGCGCACCGGCGGGACCGTCGACACGGCGGAGGTGAGCTTCGCGGCGGCCGACGCGGGCTGAGCCGCGCGGCCAGTTGGGCGGGCTCTCGTAGGGATCGTCCGGTGCCGGGACCGGTTCGGTCCGGCTGATGTCGATGTACGGGATGGCTCCGTCGTTGACGGGGTCCTTGGTCTGTTCGCCGGTGTAGGTGCTGTGCTCGTCGGGCCGGCCGGGGTTGGTCATGGTGATCGCGTTCGGGGACTCCGGAGGCCTCTGACCCTCGAAGATCGGCAACTTACCGGACCGCTCAGTCCGTTGCCAGCAGTCTGGCGGGGGCGGTCCGGGACTGGGCCCGGATCGGTACGGCCAGGACGCCGCAGACCAGGCCGATCGCGGCGAGGGTGGCCAGCAGGGCGGCGCCGGCCACGGCGGGCAGCCGTCCCTCCCAGAGGCCCTGTCCGATGCTCAGGACGGTGATCAGTCCGGCGGCGGCCCCGGTCAGGCCGCCCAGGAGGGCGAGGCCGGCACCTTCGTAGAGGGTGAGCCGGGCCAGTTCGCGGTTGGTCCAGCCGGTGGCGCGCAGTACGGCGAGGTCGGCGGCGCGCTCGCGCTGGGACAGCACCAGTACGTCCACCGCGCCCGCGGCGCCGAGCAGCAGGGACAGGGCGACGCTCAGGTAGTCGGCGGTGCGGGCCCGGGCGACGACGGCGTTGCCCAGCAGTGAACCGGCCACCTCCCCGCGGAAGGCGAGCGTGAGGGAGAGCAGCACGGTGAAGGCCGCCACCCCGAGCGCCAGCCCGGCCGCGCCGAGCAGGGTCCGGCCGCGGGTGCGCAGCAGATTGCGCACCGCGAGGCCGGCGACCGAGCGGACGGGGACCGCCCGGCGGCTCGGGGTGACCGGGGGCGTGACCGCGTCCAGCGGTCCCATGCGGGTGGCCCGCCAGGCGGGCAGTGTCCCCGCGGCCAGGGAGAGCAGCAGGGCGACGGGCAGGACCAGGGCCGCCTTCACCGCTGCGCCGGACAGGTCGAAGCAGGCGCCCAGAGCGTAGGCGAGCAGGGAGCCCAGGGCGCCCGCTCCGAGGCCGATCACCGTCAGCTCGCCGAGTATCAGCCGGAGGACCTCGGGGGCGCTCCAGCCCATGCAGCGCAGCGTGCCGATCTCGGTCCGGCGCGACCGTACGGAGGCCAGGGCGGCCTGGCCGAGGAAGAGCCCGCAGACCACCAGCACCAGCACGAACAGCACGGCGCTCTTGGTGTCCACGGCCCGCAGGATCCGCAGGGCCACGCCCTGGGCCACCCAGCGCTCACTGACCTTGATGCCGGTGGGCAGTACGACGGTCTGCGGCGCGGGTGAGCTGCCGATGGTGATGTCCACGTCGAGTCGCGGGTAGGCGGCGCGGATCTGGCCGGCGACGGCGTTGACCCGGGCCCGGGAGGCGGGGTCGACGCCGGTCGCGCCGGCCACCCGGATGCGGATGGCGCTGACCGGTGCCTTCTCCTGCGCGCTGGGCTCGCGGCGGCTGTGGGTGAAGGCGGAGATCGAGTCGAGGGTGGTGAGCAGGGCGGGCGCCGGACTGAGGTAGCCGCCGAGGTTGCGATCGGGTCGCAGCGGCTGGTTGTCCAGGGCGGCCCGGCCGGCCGGGTCCGCGCCGGTGACCTCGGCGGACCGGTAGGTCTCCAGGGGGACCTGGGAGAGCGTGGAGAAGTTGTGCAGTCGGTCCGGGTCGTAGCGGCCGACGAGATTCAGCACCGGATAGGGGGCACGTCCGCTGTCCTCGTACTGGCAGGTCTTCGATCCCAGGCAGCTCGTCGAGGGGTGGCTGGTGACGGTCCGGAACTGGGTGCCGGTGTTCTCCTCGGGGACGTACGGCACCAGCGTGTCGTTGATGTTGGTCTTCCAGATGCCGGGCGGCTGGGCGGCCCGTGTCCGGACGGCCAGGGCGCCGTCCTTGGTGCTGCGGTAGTCGACCGGGCCGACCGTCCAGTAGTCCGTGGTGTCGAAGCCGTAGACGGAGCTGACGGACCGGAAGCCCGCGCTGAGGTCGGCGGTGACCTTGCCGACGTCGGTACCGTGCAGGCCGTTGACGAAGTCGTGCGCACCCGGGCTGCCCAACGTGGCGGGCAGAGCGGCCGGGTCGCCCGCGTCGAGCCGCTCGACGGTGGCGCTGAAGGTGCCGGTGGCGGGGGAGTGGCTGCTGAGCATGACCGGTACCTGGTAGTCGTGCTGCCGTTCGGCGGCGACCGGGTTCAGGTCGAAGACGTCGGTGCCCCAGACGGGCCGGTCGAGCGCGGTGAGCATCCGGCCCGAGGTGACGGCGCCTTTCAGCCCCACGAGGCGGTCCTCCGCACCGGGATCGATCGCCGACAGCAGGACGGGGAAGGTGACCGGGATCTGCGCGGTGGCCTTCCCCTTGCCCGAGGCGCAGGTCATGCGCGAGCGGGCGTCGTGGGAGTACGGCGAGTCCGGCAGGGGGTTCCAGTCGAACATGGGCCGGGGCAGGGTGGCGCCGGTGAGGTCGGTCGACTGCCCGCTCTTGTCCTCGTTGTAGAACCAGCAGACCGCGTACTTGCGGCCGGCTGTCTTCTCGTGCTGGAGGCCGGGCCAGGTGGTCCTGCTGAACTTCTTGTACCCGGCGACCGGGTTGCGGGTGAGATAGACGTACTGGTCGGCCACCTTGTACGTGCCCAGCCCCGCGGCCAGCGTCGGGGTGATGCGCAGCAGCTGGGCGGGCGCCCGGCTGTCCAGGAACGCCGACACGTCGACCGGGACGGTGCTGTTCACCATCAGGTACCCGATGTTGGCGACCGGAGCGGCGACGTCGATCCCGGCCATGTCCTTGATGCGGCGGTACTGGTCGAGGGTGATGCCGCCGAAGACACCGGACAGGAAGTTGGCCTGCACCAGGCCGCGTTCGCGTTCGATGGTGGTCTCCGTACCGGGCGGACGGACCAGGATGTCGTACGCGGACCGGGAGCTGCCCTCGACGATCCCGGTGGTCCGGGCCTGGCTCGTGGTCACCGTGGAGGTGAGCAGGGTGAAGCTGGTGGCGGCCACCAGGATGCCTGCGGCGAGGGCGAGCGCACGGCTCCGCCGGCGGCACAGCTGGGACCAGATCATGGCGATCACGGACGCAGGCCCCCGAGCCGGTTCAGCAGGTCGGTGGCCGGTGCCACCCGGTCGTCGGCCACGATCCTGCCGTCGTGCAGGCGGACGATCCGGTCGCAGCTCGCGGCCACTTCGGTGTCGTGCGTCGCGATGAGCATCGTCATGCCGTAGCGCTCGCGCAGCGAGAGAAGCAGGTCGATGATCTCCCGGCCGGTCACGCTGTCCAGGCTGCCGGTGGGTTCGTCCGCCAGGAGAAGCCCGGGCCGGTTGATCAACGCCCTTGCGATCGCGACCCGTTGACGCTGGCCGCCGGAGAGTTCGGACGGCAGCGCGTCGGCACGCTCCGCCAGGCCCACGGCCTCCAGCAGCTCCGTCGCGCGGGCCCGCCGGTCGAAGTCCACCCGGCGGGGCAGTACGGGCGCGAGTACGTTGTCGATGGCGGTCAGTGCGGGCAGCAGGTGGAAGCGCTGGAAGACGAACCCGATCCGGCGCCGGTGCGCATCGAGTTGACGTGCCGTCAGTTCGCTGCCGTCGACCTCGACGGTCCCCTCGTCCGGCCGGTCCATGCCGCCGAGCAGATGCAGCACCGTGGACTTCCCGGACCCCGACGGACCGGTGACCGCCACGGCCTCGCCGTCCTGGATCTCCAGATCGACGGTGTGCAGAGCGGTCAGCCCCGGATATCGGCGGGTCACGCCGCGCAGTCTCACGCCCATGGCGTTCCCCACCTCTTCTAGATTGTGGCAATGCAGGAGTACATTGTCACAATCTAGGGAGGTGTGTAAATGCCACTGCATCACGCGGTGCTCGCGCTGCTCAACGAGGGACCGAGCCATGGGTACGAGCTGAAGGGGCGCTTCGAGGAGGCCGTCGGCCCCCAGTGGGGAGGGCTCAACATCGGACACCTCTACCAGATTCTGGACCGCCTGGTCCGCGACGGCTGGGTCACCGGATCCCAGGTGACGCAGTCGGACCGGCCCGACAAGACCCGGTACACCCTCACCCCGGCCGGCCGGGAGGAGCTGGGGGAGTGGGCGACCGGGGCGTGGGTGCGCACCGGCGGGTTCCGCGACGAACTGTTCCTGAAGCTGTTCGGCGCCTCATCGCTCGGCCCGCAGGCCCTCACCGCCCTCGTGACGGCTCAACGCCAGGCCTACCTCTCGGAGCTCGCCGGCCTGACGCGGCTGCGCCGTTCCCATGTGGGCGACCCCCTGGTGGGCCTCCTCATCGACGCCGCCATCGCCCATACGAAGGCCGACCTGGAACTGGTCGACAGCGCGGCCGCCCGGCTCGCCCCGCTCGCCGAGCGTAACGCCGGCGCGGCGGCCCGGGAGGACGCGGGCGAGCCGCAGGAGCAGGAGCAGGAGCAGGGGCAGGGGCAGGGGCAGGAGCAGGAGCGGGAGCAGGGGCAGGGGCAGGGGCGGGAGCACGGCCGGACGGGCTGAGCCGCGTACCCACCCCCAGCCCCACCCTCACCCGCGGCGGCCGGCGATCCACTCGGCCAGCGCGAGCAGCGTCGCCTCCGCGCTGTCGGCCATGTGGTCCCGCAACGCCTCGACGTCCTCACGGGTGTCGCCCAGGACCGGATCGGTGCGCAGCAGCCGCCAGGACTGCTCGACGACGCTGCCCCTGCCCTGCTCGCGGAAGTTCCAGCTCCAGCGCACGATGCCGTCCTCGGCCCCGCCGACGACGAAGGCGAACGCTGAGCCCGGATCGGCCCGCACCACCTCGGAACGGGACACCCATTCGCGCCCGTCCCTGCGGTTGCGGCCGCTGAACCTGGCGCCGACCCGCGGACCGTCGCCCGGCGCGTAACTCACCGCGTCGGCGCTCGGACTCCATCTTTCGATCAGTGACACGTCGCTGACGAGGCGGTAGACGGCGTCCGGCGCCGCGTCGACCCAGCACCGCCGGGTGAAGGTGAAGGGAGCCAGATCGAGCCCGGCGAGCGGGTGCCGCGGGGCAGGGGCACCGGCAGGGGTGGGGGCGGGGACGGGGGCGGGGGCGCAGCTCATGGATTCTCCCGAACGAGGACGAAGAGGTACGCGGCTCATCCTGGAGAACGTGGCCGGGGCGAGCCAGACCCCGCCGATACCCACCCCGGCGGGGTGAGGCGCGGATCGCCGGCGCCGCACATACTCGGCTCCATGAACAAGCACGGGCACCTCGCCGACTTCCTCCAGGCACGCCGGGGCCAACTACGGCCCGAAGACGTCGGGTTGCGGACCTACGGCGAGCGGCGCCGGGTACCGGGGCTGCGGCGCGAGGAACTCGCGATGCTCGCCGGCATCAGCACGCCCTACTACACGCGGCTGGAGCAGGGCCAGTCACGCAACGCCTCACGCGAAGTACTCGACGCCATAGCCGGCGCCCTGCGACTGGACGAGGCCGAGCGCGCCCATCTGCACGCCCTGGCCCGCGCACCCGGACGCGGCGGACCCGCCGGCCGGCCGCGCGCCGAACACATCACCCCGGCGACCGGCGCGCTGCTGGCCGCCATCGAGGGCACCCCGGCCGTCGTCGTCGGCCGCCGCAGCGACGTCCTGGCCTGGAACCGTCAAGGACACGCCCTGTTCGCCGGCCATCTCGACCCGGCCGGCCCCGACACCCCGGGACAGCGGCCGAACATGGCCAGGCTGGTGTTCCTCGACGCGCACACCCGTGACCTCTACAGCGACTGGCCCGCCAAGGCCCAGGCCGTCGTGGGCAACCTGCGCCTGGCGGCCGGACGCCACCCGGACGATCGGCTGCTGGCCGTACTGATCGGCGAACTCAGCATGCGCAGTGCGGAGTTCGCCGCGATGTGGGCCGACCACAAGATCGTGGCCTGCGATGTCGCCGACTACGAGATGCGCCACCCCCTGGTCGGGACGCTGACCGTCACCCAGCAGACGCTGCAGAGCCCCCAAGGAGACGGCCCGGCCCTGGTGGTGGCCACGGCCGAACCCGGCTCCCCCTCCGCGACCGCCCTGACCCTGCTCACCCACGCCACCGCACCCCGGGACGACGCGGTCCGGCCACGCCACGGCGCCGAACCCCGCACCACCTGAACCGAGCCCCTCGACCACGGCACCGCACCGCGGCTGCCGCATGCCCGAAAACAGAGAAGGAACCATGTCCCGGCGAAACACCACGATCACCCTGTCGGCCGTCCTGCTGGCCGCGGCCGCCCTTACGGCGGCCACGCCCGCCGACGCGAACCCGGCGGCGTCCCCCGGCGGACAACTGAGCGACGTACGGGTCGCCACCCACTTCGACCTGTCCGCGGGCCAGATGCCGGAGAACATCACCGTGCTGCCCGACGGCACGGCCGACATCACCTTCGCCGCCAGCCGTCAGGTCGCCCAGGTCACCCCGCGCGGCGCGACACGCGTCCTGGCGACGCTGCCCGCACCCGCCGACGGCGGAGTCCACACACCCGTTCTCGGCTTCCCACTGGCCACCGGCATCGTCCACGGCCTCGACGGCACCGTGTACGTGCTGTACGCGACCGGCACCGCCGACCTGACAGGCCTGTGGCGGCTGCGCCCCGGGCAGGCCGCGGAGCGGATCGCCGCACTGCCCGCGGACGGCCTGCCCAACGGGCTGGCACTGGACGAGCACGCAAACCAGCTCTACATCACCGACTCGGTACTCGGCACCGTGTGGACCGTCCCCACCACCGGCGGCACACCCACCGCGTGGTCCACCGCTCCCGAGCTGGCCTCGACCGGCTTCCTCGGGGCCAACGGCGCGAAAGTACACGGCGGCGCGCTGTGGGTGACCAACCTCGACCGGGGCACCCTCCTGCGCATACCGATCCGCCCCGGAAACCGCGCGGGAGCGCCGCAGGTCAGGGCATCGGGCCTGGCCGGCATCGACGACTTCGCCTTCACCGGTCGCGGTGACGACGTCCTCGCCGCCCTCAACGGCCCCAACACGGTCGTGAGCATCGACTCCCACGGCACCCACACCACCGTTCTGGACGCCGGCGACGGACTGCAGAACCCCACCTCCGTCGCACTGCACGGCACGCAGGTGTACGTACTCAGCGCCGCCTACACCACGGCCACCGACCCCAATCTGCTGCGGGCGAGGACGGCGGCCGGACAAGGCGTCAGGGCACCGCGAGCGCGCTGACGGCGGGACCGTGAGCGAGCCCGGGCCGGCCGGAAGCAGGGCCGCCGGCCTGGGCGCGTCGGCCGATCTGATCGGTCCGGCGAGCGCCCACCGGGAGGACGGCCGGACACAACTCGACCCGGCGAAGGCCGAGGAGACCGTCACTTCGTACGCTGTGCGCATGAGAGGCGCGGACAGCGACGGTCAGGACTGGGCCGCTACACGGGCGTGGGTGGAGAAGGGCCTGCCCCCGGGGGAGCGCGTCGGGGACGTGGAGCGTCTGCGCGGTGGGTGGACCTCGCAGACGCGTCGTCTGGGCATCGACGGGCCGCACGGCCGGCGATCGCTGGTCCTGCGCTCCTTCGTGAAACCGTTCTACCTCCGGCACGCGGAAGCGCTGCTCGCCCGCGAGGCGGCGGTCCTCACCCTGCTCAGGGGTACGGATGTGCCCGTGGCCGAGCTGCGGGCCGTCGACGCGGCCGGGGAGCATTGCGACCACCCCTCGCTGCTGATGTCCCTGCTCCCCGGCGAGGTGCGCCTCGGCGACGAGGGCGCCGGAACACGCGCCGGGCTCCTGGCCCGGCAGCTGGTGCGCGTCCACGACATCGAGGTGACCGAGGAGACGCGCCCCCGCCCGTACCAGGCGTGGACCTCACCCGACCACGTCCGCCTCCCCGGGCGCACCGGCCGGCCGGAGCTGTGGCGGCGGGCCGTGGACGTCATCGGGGGCCGGCCCCCGGTGCACGAACCCCGGTTCCTGCACCGGGACTTCCACCCCGGCAACGTCCTGTTCGCCGGGGACGGCGCCGGTCTGCACATCAGCGGTGTCGTCGACTGGGTCGAGACATCATGGGGCCCGGCGGAGCTGGACGTCGCCCACTGCTCGACGGCGCTCGCGCTGCTGCACGGACCGCGGGCCGGCCTCCGCTTCGCCGACCTGTACACCGCCGCGGGCGGTCAGCTGTCCGGCAACCGGGCCGACCACCTGTACTGGCGGCTGCTCGACGCACTGGCCTTCGCCCCGGACGCGGAGAAGGTCGCCGTTCCCTGGCGTGAGCTGGGGCGGTCCGACCTGACACCGGGTGTGCTCACCTCAAGGCTGGAGCAGTACATCGCGGGGCTCTTCGACCGGTTCGGCTGACCCCTCCCACCGGGATCCGGCTCCGGTACGGGCGTACCGGCCCGGGGTGGTGCCCACGATCCGCTTGAAGTGCCGGGTGAGGTGGGGCTGGTCGTAGAAACCGGCGGCGGTCGCGACCTCGCCCGGTGGCTGTCCGTCGAGGAGCAGACGGCGGGCCAGGTCGACACGGCGGGACGTCACGTACTGGTGGGGCGCGATGCCGAAGGCGGCGCTGAAGGCCCGTACGAGGTGCGTGGGGTGGGCGTGGACCAGGCGCCCGGCCTCCTCCAGGGTGACGACGTCGAGCAGCCGCTCGTCGAGGAGGTCGCGCAGATTCCGGGCGACGCCGGGGCCGGGCACCGCGCCGCCGGCGGCCGGCCCGGGGCGCAGGTGCGCGCGCAGGCGCTCGCCGATGAGCGCCAGACGGCTTTCCGCCTCGAACTCGTCACCCCGGCCGGCCAGGGCCGTGTGCAGCCGCCCGACATGTCCGCGCAGGACGGGATCGGTGAGGTCCGGGCCGTCCACCGCCGGCCCGATGAAGCTCTCGTCCAGCTGCGTCATGTCGAGGTAGAGCACCCGCTTGCGGAAGCCGTGCGGGGTGGCGGGGGAGCCGTTGTGCGGGACGTGCGGCGGGAGCAGGCTCACGGTGTCGTCCGGGGTACCGCGTTCGTGGCGGTCCAGGTCGTAGCGGACAGCGCCGTCGTCGACGATCAGCAGGGTCCAGGCGTCATGGACGTGCATGGGGTACGCGTGCTCGGTGAAGTGGGCGTGGAAGACCTCCACGACGCCCGCGACCGGCGGGCGCCAGGCACGGACCTCCTGCCGGGGCATCACGCCAAGAACGTACAAGACGCGGATGGCGCGCACCGGGGAGTCTCGAAGCATGAGAACCACGGATGAGACCCGGACCGGAGCCGAGAAGCCGGCTGTGCGCTTCGACACCAAGATCGCCGTACTGCTGCGTGACGACCTGGAGCCCTGGCAGCGGCTGAATGTGACCGCCTTCCTGGTCAGCGGGCTCGGCACGGTGTCACCCGAGGTGATCGGCGAGCCGTACGCGGACGCCGACGACACCGCCTATCTGCCGATGTTCCGCCAGCCCGTGCTGGTCTTCCAGGGGACGAAGGAGACGCTGACCGCCGCGCACGGCCGTGCGCTGTCCCGCTCGCTGCCGACGGCCGTGTTCACCTCGGATCTGTTCGGAACGGGCCACGACCGGGAGAACCGGGCCGCCGTGAAGGCGGTGGGCAGGGACCGGCTCGATCTGGTCGGGATGGCCGTCCACGGGCCGCGCAACGCGGTGGACAAGGTCCTCAAGGGTGCGCGGATGCACCCCTGAGGCCGGCCCGAGGCCGAAGAGGGGCTGTCCGAGGGCGTCAGGCCTGGTCCGTGGCGCATTCGGGATGGCCCCAGCCCTTTCCGACCTTGGTGATCGGGGCGCCCTTGGCATAGGGGCGGGAGCAGGGGCAGGTCCCGGGGTAGCGCGCCGAGATGGTGCGGGATCCGCCCCCGGGCTTCCTGGCCGCGGAGTTGGCTGCGGAGCCGGCTGCGGAGCCTGCGGTGCCGTTGGCGGCGGGCCGCGCACCGCGCGCGGAGGCCGGGCCGACCGGGTCCGGTACCGGCAGGTCGGCGCCGGTGCCCCCGGCGGCCTGCTGGCTGCGCGCGGCGTCGCTGGCGGCCTTGTCGGCGATCGCGTTCAGCGGGTCGCCGTCCGTCTGGTGCGCGCGGACATAGCGGAAGGTGACGTCCCGCCCTTCGAGCAGTTCGTCGATGCGCTGGATCAGCTCGCGGTTGGCGACCGGCTTGCCGCCGGCGGTCTTCCAGCCGTTGCGCTTCCAGTTGGCCAGCCACTTCGTCACCGCGTCGCGGGTGTACGTGCTGTCGAGGCGTACCTCCAGCGGCGCGGCGGGGTCCGTGGCGGCCAACAGTTGCTCAAGGGCGGTCAACTCGCCCACATTGTTGGTGTTGTTGCCGAGGGGACCGGCCTGCCAGCGCTGCGGTACCCCGTGGCTGTCCGCGACCACGAAGGCCCACGCCGCCGGGCCCGGGTTGCCCTTGGCTGCTCCGTCACACGCTGCGATGACTCGTTCGACCATGCCCCGATGATGCCAGGTCGTGGATCACGCCGATCACGCCGATCACGCGATCACGTCCGTCCGCCGACCGCTTCACGGCCCGTACCTGACGCGGCGCGGTGTACTGCCGGTCGTGCCGAGGAGCCGGGTCGTTGTCGCCGGGATCGTCGCGCCCTGGCCTGACGCTCCGTCACCGCGCGCCTGTGGCGCACGCCGTACGGGCGGGGCGCGCAGCACACCGCCCCGCGGTCCGCTGCGGACCCCGGGGCGGTTCGCGAGGCAGCGAGGACGGCTGCCTGGACGTTGGCAGTCGCCCCCGCTGGTCTCTGATCGACGCACAGCTCTGGTTCAGCAGTCGCCTACCAGTCGTTCCAGTTGTTGTTCCAGTCGTTCCAGTTGTTGTTCCAGTTGTTCCAGTGGTTCCAGTTGTGGTTCCAGTTGTTGTGCCAGTTGTTGTTCCAGTCGTTGTTCCAGCGGTGGTTCCAGTTGTTGTCCCAGTCGCCGCGGTGGTTGTTCCAGCCGTCGTGCCCGTCGTGGTCGCCGTGATCGTGGTCACCGCGGTGGTCGTACGGCTGGGACGCCGAAGTCGCATGGGCCGGTGCCGCTGAGGCGGTAGCAGAGGTTGCCAGAACTGCTCCGCCGGCCAGTGCTCCTCCTGCGGCCGCGAGCGCGCAGATCCGCTTGAGGTTGGTTGCGTGCATAAGCCTTACTTCCTCTGGGTTCCCGTAGCCCGGGTCGAATACCGGGGCGGCGTGCTTCCGATGAATCCCGCCTGGCCGGGCGCCGCGCGATCGTGAGCGCAGCCTCATCCGGTATCGGGCGGCCTTCCAGGTGGCCCGGATGCGTGGCCTCATCGTGCTGTTTCACGAATTCGTGGGCCTTCGACGCATCGTCTCCACAGTAGTCACATTTGTCCCGAATGTGCCAGTGGAGGCATTGCATGCGGCTGTGCAGGGCCGTGGCGAAGGTGGTGTCGACCGTTGCGACATGGGCGGCGGACGTGCTCGTCACCCTGCGGGCGTGCTCTGCGAGGATGTCACCGTTCACCTCGCGACGAGTGGAGCCGCCGGCGATGCGACGGCCCGGGCGCGTGGTGCCGGACAGTGGATGTGAGGTGCGGACAGGTGCCGGACAGCGAGTCCCGCCGGTCGGATCCCGGTGGATCGCCGGTGGTGGCCGGGGGAGAGGCTTCCGTCGTCCCGGGAGCTCCGCTCCGGGGCGATCGGCAGGCGGACAGTGCTGCCGCGGCTGCCTCCGCGGCCCCGCCCCGGCCGTCACCGGCGTTGAATGGTAAGGGTGTTGGGCGGGCCGTACGCCGATGGCTGGGCGGCTTCGTCGTCCTGGCCGTGCTCGTGTTCCTGTTCTGGCTGCCGTGGTGGGTGTTGCTGGCCTCCGGCACCGACTGGCCGTTCCCGGTCGTCGTGGCGGGCACGGCCCTTTTCGGGGCCGGGCCGCTGCTCTTGCCCGTGATGATGGTGCTGGGGCACGGCCGCGGGAGTCTGGACCGGGCGGCCGTCGTCGGCGACAGCATCCTCGGGGTGATCTGGGTGCTGTTCGCCTGGTCGGCGCTGGGCGGCGTGCTGCGGCTCGCCCTGTTCGTCCTCGGTGTCGGCGACCGGGCCGTGGCCAGGGCTGTGGCCGTGGGGGTCGCCGCCATCGCGCTCGGGCTTCTGACCTGGGGGTTCACCGAGGCGATGCGCCTGCCCCGGGTCAGGCGGGTGGATGTCACCGTCCCACGGCTGGGCCGCGGCCTGGACGGTACGCGGGTCGTCGTCCTGGCCGACACCCACTACGGGCCGATCGACCGCGCGGGATGGTCGGCCCGGGTCGCCGACGCCGTCAACGCCCTCGACCCCGACATCGTCTGCCACGCGGGCGACATCGCGGACGGCACGCCGTCCCGGCGCCGGGAACAGGCCGCGCCGCTGGGAACAATGCGCTCACGGCTGGCCAAGGTGTACGTCACCGGCAACCACGAGTACTTCGGTGAGGCCCAGGGGTGGCTCGACCACATGGGGCAGCTGGGCTGGGAGTCACTGCACAACCGTCATGTCGTGGTGGAGCGCGGCGGCGACCGGCTCGTTCTCGCCGGTGTGGACGACGTGACCGCGGCGTCCTCCGGGCTGGCCGGTCACCGTACCGACCTGGCGGGCGCGTTGGCCGGCGCGGATCCGGCACTGCCGGTACTGCTCGTCGCCCATCAGCCCAAGCAGGTGGGGCAGGCCGTGAGCGCCGGGGTCGACCTCCAGGTCTCCGGGCACACCCACGGCGGGCAGATCTGGCCCTTCAACTTCCTCGTCCGCCTCGATCAGCCGGTGGTGCAGGGCCTGAGCCGGCACGGGGACCGGACCCAGCTCTACACGAGCCGGGGCACCGGCTTCTGGGGACCACCGTTCCGGATCTTCGCGCCGAGCGAGATCACTCTCCTCACACTGCGGTCGGCGGCGTCCTGACCCTGTAGTACCGCGGTACTACGCGCTCCCCTCGAACGACCCCGGGGTACGACGGATTCCGGGTCGGCGGCTCCTAACGTGGCAGGTGAGGAGGCCCGGTGACGGGCGGCACCCGAACGTGAGGGAAGAACGATGATCGAGGCGCAGCAGCTGACGAAGCGGTACGGGGAGAAGACGGCGGTGGACCGGCTGGACTTCGTCGTCAGGCCCGGCACGGTCACCGGCTTCCTGGGCCCGAACGGCGCGGGCAAGTCCACCACCATGCGCATGATCGTCGGCCTGGACGCGCCCACCGCCGGCACCGTGACGGTCAACGGCAGGCGTTACGACCGGCACAGCGCGCCCCTGCAGGAGGTGGGCGCGCTGCTGGAGGCGAAGTCGATCCACCCGGGCCGGTCCGCGTTCGACCACCTGATGGCGCAGGCCCACACCCACGGCATCCCGCGCCGCCGGGTGGACGAGGTCATCGAGCTGACCGGGTTGCAGACCGTGGCCAGGAAGCGCGCCGGCGCCTTCTCCCTCGGCATGGGCCAGCGCCTGGGCATCGCGGCGGCGCTGCTCGGGGACCCGGCCACGATCATGCTCGACGAGCCGGTCAACGGACTGGACCCCGAGGGTGTGCTGTGGATCCGCAACCTGCTCACCGGGCTCGCGGCGGACGGCCGTACGGTCTTCGTCTCCTCGCACCTGATGAGTGAGATGGCGCTGGTCGCCGACCACCTGATCGTCGTCGGACGCGGCCGTCTGCTGGCCGACACCACCGTGCGGGAACTGATCCGCCAGGCCGGCGGCGACACCGTGACCGTGGGCTGCGACCAGCCAGCCCGCCTGCGCGAGGTCCTGGCGGGCGCCGGCGTCGAGATCACCGGCGAGGCCGGCTCCGAGGAACTGCAGGTGACCGGGGTGTCCGCGCGTGAGATCGGCATCAAGGCCGCCGCAAACGGCATCGCCCTGTTCGAGCTCAGCTCCAGGACCGTCTCCCTGGAGCAGGCGTTCATGGACCTGACCCGCGACGCCGTCGAGTACCACGGCACCACCACCGTCGAGGCCCCCGGGAGGGCGGCATGAGCACCATGACCGTGACCGACAGCTCCGCGCCCGCCCCAGCCCCCGCACCCGCGGCACGTCCGCCGTACAAGGTCACCGGGCGCCGGGTGCTGCGCTCCGAGTGGTCCAAGCTGTGGTCCCTTCGCTCCACCTGGATCACCCTCGGCCTGGGCCTGCTGTTCCTGATCGCGTTCGGCGTGATCTCCGCCCTGCAGTACAAGTCCGAGCTCGACTCCGGTCGTCCCATGCACCCGGACGAGGTCGGGGCCACCGCGCTCAGCCTCTCCGTGTTCGGTGTGAACTTCGCGCAGCTGGCCCTCGGGGTACTGGGCGTACTGGTCACCGCCGGCGAGTACTCCACCGGCATGATCCGCTCCACGCTGGCCGCGGTCCCGCGCCGCCTGCCGGTGCTGTGGTCCAAGGCGGCGGTGTTCGGCCTGGTCGCCCTGGTCCTCGCCACCGTCGGCCTGCTCGTCGCGTTCCCGATCGCCAGTGGCATCGTCTCCGGCACGGACGCGGCCCGCTCGCTCTCCGACTCCGGCGTGATCCGCAGCCTGCTGGGCGCGGGCCTCTACCTCGGCCTGGTCGGCGTCATCGGCACCGCCCTGGGCGCGCTGCTCCGCTCGGTCGCCGGCGGCATCGCGGTCCTGGTCGCCGCGCTGATGCTGATCCCCGGCCTGATCTCGCTGCTGCCCACCTCGTGGCAGGACAACATCAGCCCGTACCTGCCCAGCAACGCGGGCGAGTCGATGTTCGCCCTGACCCACGACTCCACGACCCTGTCGCCCACCGCCGGGCTCCTGGTCTTCCTCGGCTGGACCGCGCTCGCACTGGCAGGCGCCGCCTACCGGCTCGTACGCACCGACGCCTGACCCCGGCACCCCCTCCGCCCGGGCGGGGCGGCCACCCGGCCGGACCCCCCCCGCCCGGCCGCTTGAGCCACGATGGACAGGTGACACCCATGAGCACGCCACCCGCAGCGGCAGACCCCCTGTGGAGTCACCCCCTGGTCAGCGGGCTGTCCCGGCTCGGCCAGCGACTCAAGGAAAGCGACCAGAACCACCCGTGGATCCTGGACGCGGGCCTGGTCGCCGCCATGGTCCTGCTGTTCTGCCTGCCGGACCTGGGACACCACGGCGGCGGCGGCCGGTCCCACGACCTCGACCTCGACTTCACCCATCTGCCCTGGCCGGGGACGGTCGCGCTGCAGGCCGGACTGGTGCTGCCCCTGCTGTGGCGCCGCAGAAGGCCGACCGTGGCCTTCTGCGCGATCGCCGCGGTGTTCCTCGTCCAGTTGGTCCTGGGCGTCTGGCTGCGCGCGGACGTCGCCGTGCTGATCGCCCTCTACAGCCTGGCACTGCACGGCCGCCTCCGGCATCTGCCGGTGGCCTGCGCCGTCACAGCCGGCCCGCTGGTTCTGGTCGTCGTGCGGCTGCCGCAGGAAGTGTCGATCCTGGACGCCCTGTTCTTCCTGGTCAGCACGATCATCGCCGCGGTCGCGCTCGGCCTGGCCATGCGCATCCGGCGCGCCCAGCTCGCCGGCCTGCGCGAGCGCGCGGCCCGACTGGAGATCGAACGCGACCAGCGCAGCAAACTGGCCGCCGCGACCGAACGCACCCGCGTGGCCCGCGAGATGCACGACATCGTGGGCCACAACCTCTCCGTCATGATCACCCTGGCCGATGGTGGCGCGTACGCGGCCGATGTCGCCCCCGAACGCGGCAAGCAGGCGCTGCTGCTCATCGGTGACACCGGACGCCAGGCCCTGGGCGAACTGCGCCGCACGCTCGGCGTACTTCGGGAGCAGACCTACACCCCCGAGCTCAGCCCCCAGCCGGGCATCGCGGACATCGGGAGCCTGTGCGCGCGCATCCGCGCCGCCGGTCCGCAGATCGTCTACCGCACCGTCGGTGAGCTGGGCACCCTGGACCGTGGCGTCCAGCTGGCCGTCTACCGCATCGTCCAGGAGGCCCTCACCAACGCCCTCAAGCACGCGGGCCACGACACCCGGGTCCAGCTGACGCTGACCGTCGAGGACACGCGTCTGCACATCGACGTCCACGACACCGGCCCGGGCGCTGCGACCGGCAACCCCGGACAGCCCCACGGAGAAGGACACGGACTCGCCGGCATGAGAGAACGCGCGGCCCTCTACAACGGGACCGTCACCGCGGGCCCCGTCCCCGGCGGAGGCTGGGCGGTACGGACCGCCCTCGACCTCACCCCCCTTCCCGGCCTCTCCGACACCGGTGGTGGTGCGGCGTGACGACCGTGCTCATCGTGGACGACCAGCCACTGCAACGCCTCGGCTTCCGCATGCTCCTGGAGAGCACCCCCGGGACCGAGGTCGTCGGCGAGGCGGACCACGGCGGCGAGGCCGTCCGCAAGGCCGCGGAACTGCGCCCCGACGTGATCCTCATGGACGTCCGGATGCCCGGCATGGACGGCATCGAGGCCACCCGCCGCATCGTCGCCTCCGGTGACCGCTCCCGCGTCCTCATCCTGACCACCTTCGACCTGGACGAATACGCCCACGCGGCGCTGCGGGCCGGCGCCAGCGGCTTCCTCCTCAAGGACGCCCACCCCGAAGAACTCCTGGCCGGGATCCGCGCGGTCGCCGGGGGCGACGCCGTCATCGCCCCCGCACTGACCCGCCGCCTGCTGGACACCTACGCCCAGCACCTGCCACGCGAACCGTCGGGCCGGACGGCGGCCGACAACCCCAGAGTCCGCGACCTGACCGATCGCGAACACGAGATCCTGGTCGCCATCGGCCAGGGCTGGGCCAACCGCGAGATCGCCGAGCGGCTGTTCCTGTCGGAGTCCACCGTGAAGACCCACGTCGGCCGCGTCCTGGCGAAAGTGGGAGCCCGCGACCGTATCCAGGCCGTCATCCTCGCCTACGACCTCGGCCTCGCCCGCCCCAACGCACCCGACCAGCGCGAGTGACGGCGCTGCCTCGCCAGTCCGTCCGGCGTGCGTCGCCGTGCTGCTGATCCCCGTACTCGCCGCGCTACCGGCGCTCGGTCGACCGGGCCCGACCCCGTCGTGTGTACGGCTGCTGGCCGCACTCGTCGACGATCCGGCGACTCCGGCCGGGGCCGGGGTGCCCGGCCTGCTCCGCGCCGTCGCGCGCGGGGACCGCGACGACCATGGGCCCCTTATCCCTCCCGCACCCGGAACAGCGGGAGCCGGCCCTCGACGATGTCCCGTCGGGGCAGCCGCAGCCCGAAGTGTTCCTCGATCACCAGCATGCTCAACCGCTCTGCGCGGGCGCCGGGTCGCGGCCCAGCGGGAAGGACCCCGGCCTGTTCCAGCGCCGGGACCAGCAGGTCGGGATCGTCTCCCCGCCGCCGGGTCTCTTCCCCGATGCCGAAGGAGCAGATGTGCACCCCCGCCTTGTAGTGGGCGAACTGTGACGGCGGATGCCAGGGGGTCAGCGAGAAGTTGACCACCTCCGCCCCGTCGCGCGAGGCGGCCCGCAGCCCGGCCGTCGTGCTGCCGGCCGCCTCGCCGTACTCGACGGCGAAGGACCAGTCGCCGGCCCGGCCCACCCTGGCGACACCGAGGACGCCCGAGGTGGCGAGCGCGTCCGCCGCGTCCTGCCCGGAGGACATCGGCGGCTCCTGCCCGGGGCGAGCTCCCAGACGTGAGACGAGATCAACCGGCTCGACGCCGCGCGCGAGCGTCACGCAGTCGACCAGGTACGGCTCAAGAAGCCATCCGATACCACCTGCCAAAGCACCCTCCCCATCCGCATGACCAACCTCCCCCATCATCCCCGCGGGCCGCTCGGCCCGTGGGCCGGACTCCCGGTGTGGTTCCCCATGCCGTGGCATCAGTTCCGGTCAGCCGTCCGGCCGTACTCCGCGTTGATCGAATTCCCCGGTGCCCGGCGATCCCGGGGTGGCAGGATCAGGTCGTGAGCGTTGATCCGCTGCTGACCCGTGCCCGTGGCCTGTGGGAGGCCCTGGCCGCTGTGTCCGTGTCTTTCGCACCGGCCGGCGGCCTGACGGTGGTCGCCTCGCCCGAATCGCTTCTGTGCCCACCGTCCTGGGTCGGCATCGTGGTGCTGGGCGACGCGGCGATCGTCACCGCGCCGACGGACAGCGCCGCGCACACGCTGAGCCGGGCGATGGCCTCGGTGCCGACCCGCTCGCTCACCAGTGCCGAAGCGGTCCGGACGGTGCTGCCCGTGACCGAGGTGCTCGGCCCGGCCACCCTGGGATACCTGTCCCGGGACGACTTTCGCCCCGCACGGGCCGACCGGGCGATCGGGCAGGTGGCCCCCGGGCATCGCGACCTCCTGGCGTTGACGGAGTCGGCCGGACCGGAGGATGCGGGCGAGAGCGGAATGGAGGAGATCACCTCCCCAGCGTTCGTCGTGCGCGAGGGTGCGGACGTGGCGGCCGCAGCGGGCTACCGAATCTGGCCGGCCTCGACCGCGCACGTCAGCGTGCTGACCTCTCCGCGGTATCGGGGCCGCGGACTGGGCCGGCAGGTGGCCTCCGCGGCGGTGGCGCACGCACTGGGGGCGGACCTGCTGCCTCAGTGGCGGGCCCGGCCGCCGGCATCCCGTCGGGTCGCGACCGCACTGGGCTTCCGGGAACTGGGGACGCAGCTGAGCATCCGCCTGTGCCTGGACGAGCTCGCCGCGGACAGCTGAACTCTCCTCAGTCCGCGGCCGTGTTGACGCCAGGCCCGGGCCCGGGCCCGGGCGCGGGCGTGAGGCGGAAGTGGTGCGGGACTCGGGGTGGGAGCATGAGGGATGCCCGAGACATCCGTACTCATGGCCGCCCGATGGCCGCTCGTGCCGTCCAGGTGTACCGACTGGCTGGTTGAGCCGGCCGGTGACGGCATCACGGGATTCATGCCGCCACCGCTGCCCGAGGCGGCCTGGGTGCTCAACGCCATGTACGAGCACGAACAGGGCCCGACCGATGTGTCGTACGACCAGTACCACCGGGCCCGGTTGGCGGACGGCAGCATTGATCCACGCATCGTCGCGGGCATCGATGTCGAAGCCGTGGGCGTCGCGACGGGGGGCGGCCTGGGCCGCGCCGGACATCCTGGCCCCGGCTGGCGGCGGCTGCGCCGGGCCGAGCTCGCCCGGCGGATCGGCGACCCGATCGTGGCCGACGGCCAGCTGCCCTCGCACCGCTGTTTTCCCTCGGCGAGGAAGGCGGGCAGCTGGCCACTCGGCATCAGGCCGCCCGCGGAGGGCAGTTTGGACCGTGAGACCTGGAACAGGCTGATCGGGATACTCACCGGGTTCGGCCCGGCGGGTGCGAACACCCGCTGCCTGGCCTACTACTCCCCGCTGATGTTCGGGGACACCGACTTCGAGAACCTGCACGTACGAGCCGGTCGGCTCGGCGATGCCGCGATCCTGTACGACAACCCCGATGCCGGGTTCAGCCCCTCCAACCTCTGGGCCGAGGACCGGTCATGGGTCGCCTGCACCGGCTACGACCTGTGGGCCACGAAGGTGGCCGGCCCCGCACCGCTGGTCGAGGCTCTTCTGCGCGACGCCGAGATCGAGGCGGTCCGGCTGCCCTGGGCCCCCTGAGCCCGGGCCCGCAGCAGCGGCGGGGCGGCGACCCGGCGGGTCGCCCGTCACGGACGCCGGCACAGCGCGGGATCGGGATGGTCGGTGAAGCCGAGCGCACGGTAGAGCGGTTCACCCTCGGGAGAGGCGTACAGGTCCACTCGGGCGACCTCGCGTTCCCGGAACCAGTCGAGCAGGCCCCGCATGACGGCGCTGCTGTGGCCGCGCCGTCGGTACGCCGGATCGGTGACCACGCCGATCACGTGCCCGATCCGGCCGTTGCGCAGGTGCGGGCCGGGCAGCCGTTGCTCGATCGTGCCGATGCCACAGGCGGCGAGCCCGTTGTCGCCGTCCACGACGAGGATCCGCACGGCGTCCGCTGTCAGTTGTTCCTTCAGTACGGCGGCAAGGGTGTCGCGCCAGTCGTCGTCCGCCGAGGCGGGGTTGAAGAAGTCGCCGCCGAGGGTCTCGAACAGCAAGGCCCGCAGGCGTACGAGCTCCGCGACATCGTCCTCCGCTGCTTTCCGCACGCGTAACATGTAATGACTGTAGGGCAGCTATGACACTTACGGCAAGGACGGTTCACGGCAGCGGTTCCGCTGCGACGCCGGCGATGACCGTGGTCACGACCTTGCGCACGGCTCCGGCCTCCGGCGGGGCGCCCTTCCGGTCGGCGAACAGCAGGTGCCCGGCGCCGATCAGGGTGGGGGCGATTGTGTCCACGTCGGCGTCGGCCGTGATACGGCCCAGCTCGCGTTCGGCGGTGAGGTAGGCGGCGATCATCGCCGTGGCCTCCGTCAGGACCGGGATGCCGGACGGCGTGGCCTGGCGCAGCCGGGCACGCAGTTCGTCCCGGGAGGTGACCAGGCCGACGATCGCCACGGCCACTGTCGCGAACAGGTCCGTCAGCGCACCGGTGACGTTGCCGGCGACGGTACCGGTCCCGGCCAAGTCGCGCAGGGCGGCGGCCTGGTTGTCGATCCGGCCGATGCGGTCCCGTACGAGTTCGGCGAGGAAGGCGTCGAAGTCGGTGAAGTGCCGGTGCAGGACGCCCTTGGCGCAGCCCGCCTCGGTGGTGACGGCCCGGCTGGTCAGTGCGTTCGGCCCGTCCCTGAGCAGGACGCGCTCGGCGGCGTCGAACAGCTGCTCGCGCACGTCGCGGATGGCTACCCCTGTTGGCACCGTACGGCTCTCCTTCTCTCGCGGGGCCTGGTCGGCCCTGTCCCGTTGACGAGTGGGCACTCGCCCACTACCGTGGGCACATGCCCACTCTACCCCCGGCGCGAGCCCGCCTTTCAGGGAACGAGTCCCACCAGTACCGGCAGGCCGCCGAGTCGTTCGGTTCGGACGCCGACCGTTACGACCGGGCCCGGCCCCGCTATCCCGACGCGCTGATGGACCGGATCGTCGCCGGCAGTCCCGGGCCCGACATCCTCGACGTCGGCTGCGGGACCGGCATCGCCGCCCGGCAACTCCAGGCGGCCGGCTGCCGAGTGCTCGGGGTCGACCCCGACGCGCGGATGGCCGACCTGGCGCGGCGGTTCGGGGTCGAGGTCGACGTAGCGACATTCGAAGCCTGGGACCCGGCCGGCCGGGAGTTCGACGCGGTCGTCGCCGGCCAGGCCTGGCACTGGACGGACCCGATCGCGGGAGCCGCCAAGGCCGCGCGGGTGTTGCGGCCCGGCGGCCGACTGGCCGCGTTCTGGAACGTGTTCCAGCTGCCGCCCGACGTGGCGGAAGCCTTCGCCTCCGTCTGCCGGCGGGTGATACCCGACTCGCCGTTCAACCTCCAGGCGATCACGAAGCAAGCCCTGGACGGCTACCAGGTGTTTCTCACCAAGGCCGCCGAAGGCATCCGGCAGGCGGGCGGTTTCGGCGACCCGGAGCAGTGGCGATTCGACTGGGAGTCGACCTACACCCGGGACGCCTGGCTGGACCAGATGCCCACCCACGGCGCACTCACTCAACTCCCTTCCGACAAGCTGGCGGACGTGCTGGAGTGCGTCGGGGCCGCTGTCGACGCGATGGGCGGCAGCTTCACGATGAGCTACGCCACGGTGGCGGTCACCGCGGCCCGAACCGGCGGCGCCTGACGCGGTGAGACCTTCGCGTGCCGGGGGTGTCCCTGACCGCGGTGCACAGGAGAACGCATGGGCTTTCGCCTTGAAAGAGGGACGTTGGGCTTCCGTGACAAGACGGACGCCGCTCTCCCGGAAACCGGCCTCGCGGCGTGCCGCACCGCGTGGCACGCCGCGGCCCGAGCCGCGCGCGGCGGCCGGACCGGAGAGTTCGCGGAGCGGCAGTACCCGCAGAACTTCCACACCGCCACGATCAACGATCTCGACGGCCGGCACGTCGTGTTGTTCCATGCCCACCAGCCGCTGACCGCCTTCGTCACCGGTCGGCAGTACTGGTACACGGACGAGTTCCGGGAGGCCCCGGCCTGGGCCGGCACCCTCGCTGAACTGGGGTTCGTCGTGTTGAGCGCGGCACAACTGCACTCCCCGCTCATGGACGCGGACACCTCGGCCCTGTCGGCTGCCGAGTGGCAGCAGATCAGGCGTTGGCGGCCCGGGAGTCTCGGCGCGGCACTGTTCAACTCCTGGGACTGACGGCCATGACGGCCATGACGGCCATGACGGCCATGACGGCGACCGGGGCGACCGGTCCGACTACCCGCGCGAATCCCGCTCGGTTGCCTCCGCCGCCTCGGCGACACGCCTGATGTTCGCCAACCGCCGATCCCAGTCGGCCGCGAGCGAGGCCATCCACCGCGCCGTCGCGTCCAGCGCGGCGGGCCGCACCGCGTACCGCACCTCACGCCCGACCCGGCTGCCGGAGACCAGCCCGGCGGCGTCCAGGACGCCGAGATGCTTGACCACCGCCTGCCGCGAGACGGGAACTCGTTCGGCGAGTGTCGTCGCGGTGGCCTCGCCCTGTGCGGCGAGCAGATCGAGCAACTGACGTCGCGTCGGGTCGGCCAGCGCGACGAGGACGCTGTCGACCGCCTCGACGGCGCCGTGGCGGTCCTCCGTCACGCGGATCGCTGTTCGGCGCGCGTCCTGAGCGCGTCGAACACCTGCGGCCAGCCGCCGGTGTTGTCCTTCACCGCCTGGTGGCGCAGTTCCTCGGACCCGGCCAGCGCCGCGAACCCGCTCTCGACGACACGGAGTCGCGTCCCGCCGCCCTCCGGGGTCAACGTGAACTCGACCAGGGTGCTGTTGTCCTCGCGCAGCTCCTGCCCGGGGAACGCGCTGGCCCAGCGGTACGCCAGGTACGTCGGCGGCTCGACCTTCTCCACGCGCACCGGGAAGTCGCCGAACTCGGCGTTCTTCGCCACCATCGACTCGCCTTCCACGGCGGCGGTGCCGGGCAGACCGGCCGGGTCGGCCACCCAGAACCCGGGCTGGGCCACCAGCGACCAGACCCGTTCCAGGGGTGCCGCGATCAGGGTCTCGCGTTCGATCCGGTCCTCGCTCATGAGGGGACTCCTTCGTCGGTCACCATTGTGTGCAACCCCAGAGTTGCACGTCGGAGTCTCCAGGTGCAACCCCGGGGTTGCGCTGGTGTGGTGGTCAAGGAGTTCCCGCATGAGCGCGGGTGTGGTCAGCGTGCGGCTGCCCAGTCGGCCACGGTCGTGACTTCCGCCTGGGCGGGAAACACCTTTTCCACCAGTACCCGGTGCACCTCCGGGTCGGCGTCGAGGCATCCGTCGGCCAGGACGGTGAGGCCGAAGTCCAGGTCGGACGCCTGGCGCACGGTGGACAACACGACGCCGCTCGTCGCGATGCCGGTGAGGACGAGGTGGTCGATGTCGCCGGCCCGCAGCACCATGTCGAGGTCGCTGCCGGCGAAGGCGCTGACGCGTCGCTTGGTGACGAGGATGTCGCCGGGCTCGGGTGCCACGTCCGGATGGACCTGGGTGGCCTGGTCGCCGCCGGCCGCTCCCGTGGCGCGCCCGAGCATCGGGCCGAACATCTTGTTGCGGGTGCTGACCTCCGGGTACCCGGCGCGGAACCCGACGGTCACATAGATCACCGGGATGCCACCCGCCCGGGCGGCGCCGATTGCCTCGCGCAGGCGCGGCAGGTAGGCCGGATCGGGATAACGGTCGACTATGACGCGTTGGACATCCATGACGAGAAGAGCCTGCTTGGCCACTGTTGCCTTCCGTACCGCGGAGGTAAGTCATCGCTTGATTACTTGGCAACGTAGTCGCGGCTCAGGGCTATGTCAACGAGTGATTACTTGCTGTCGTCGCAGAGCTATGCTGGGGCGGCATGTCGGATTCTGGTGCGGGACGGCTGGCAGGGGAGGTCGCCGGTGGCGACGAGAGAAACCGGCGGGTCTCCGGACGCCGCCGCCGATCCGCGTACCGACGCACAGCCCGCCGGGGGGCGCCGGCGGCGGGACGCGGCAGCGACCCGCGAGGCGCTCCTCCAGGCCGCGCACAGCCGGTTCACCCGCCTCGGGTACGACCGCACGACACTGCGCGACGTCGCAGCCGACGTCGGGGTCAACCTCGCGCTCATCAAACGGTACTTCGACTCGAAGGAAGGTCTGTTCAAGGCGGCGCTGGCGTCCAGACCCCGGTTCACGGGTGGCGAAGGCGAGTTCCCCCGAGACCGTGCCGCCCTCGCCGAGGCCCTCAGCCACCAGCTGTCGGCCGACGCCTGGCCGGAATTCGGCGAGCACCCGGTGCTGATGCTGTTGCGCGTCTCCGGCGACGAGCGGGTGGACAGCCTGCGCAGGCAGGCCCTGGAGGACTTCAGCCGACAGGTGCTCGAAGCCTCGGGCACGCGGCCGGCGCAGGACGACCACGAACGCCTGCTGAGGGCGGAACTCCTGGTCGCGCTGGGCGTCGGCGTCGCTGTCGTACGATCCGCCGTTGGCCTTCAGCCCTTGCGCGACGCGACATCCGAGGACCTGATCGGCCCGCTGCGCGATGTCGTCGACGTCCTGCTCGCGCCCCCGCACTGAGCAGACCGGGGCCTGCCCCCGGCCCTGCGCTGCGCTGCCCCGCTCCGCCCGGCCCGCTTCCGTAAGACGCGTGGAAGAACCCGGGCCCCGGGCCGCCTCGCCAACGCCCCGGGGTCTGCCGGCGTCAGCTGCCGAGCACGGAGCCGAAGGACTTGTTGCCGTAGGTCAGGCCGAAGGCCTTCTCGCTGAAGGACAGCGCGCCGGACGTCGTGAGGCCGGAGGCGCTGCCGCGCAGGATCAGGTCGGCGCCGTCGGCGTAGTGGTGGCCGTCGTCGAAGACGTCCTCGCCCGCGGCTGCGGCGGTGAGATCCGCGTGGCCGTCGCCGTTGAGGTCCGTCAGCCGTACGGCGGAGCCGAGCGTGTCCGAGCTCTCCGCCGTGCCGGGCACACCGGAGGTCTTCTGAGTGAAGCCCTGCGCGCCCGCGCCGGTCACACCGGAGGCGGAGCCCTTGAGGAGCCACAGGGATCCGGCGTTGCCGAGGCTGCCGACGTCCTCGTTGGGCGCGCCCACGGCCAGGTCGGGGTAGCCGTCGCCGTCGACGTCGCCGATCGCGGCGGCGGCGCCGAAGTAGTCGCCCGCCTCGCTCACACCGGGGACGCCCGCGGTGTCCTGGTCGATCAGGGTGCTGCGGGAGCTGCCGGGTATGCCGCCGGTGCCGCCGTAGTGGACGGCCACGGTGCCCGCGTCGTCCGTTCCCTTGCCGAAGGTGACCAGGTCGTCGTAGCCGTCGTGGTCGAGGTCGCCGGCGGTCCGTACGGAGGCGGCGTCGAGCGACACCGTGGCGGGGTCCTCGGTGTACGTCATGGAGCCGGTGCCCCCGGCGTAGTAGCCGAGCCACATGCCGGGCTCGTCGGCATCGGTGTCGTCGGCCCCGGAGACGGCGAGATCGTCGGCGCCGTCGCCGTCGAAGTCGCCTGCCGCGATCGACCCGGTGGCCCGGTACTCGTCGCAGGCGGAGGAAGGCAGGCAGGTGGCGAGTTCGGTCCGGGCCGGGGCGGTGGTCCGTGTGAAGCCGTTGCCGAAGACCGACAGCCCGGCGTAGCCCGTCACGGCGAGCTGGTCCCGCCCGTCGCCGTCGAAGTCACCGACGGCCAGGCCGGATCCGTACAGGTACGTCGAGCCCGCGCCCGCCGCCCCGTAAACCGTCAGCGCGCCGTTGACCAGCCCCTTCTTGCCGCCCCACAGGATCTGGACGATGCCGTAGTCGGAGCCGGACGACTCCTCGAACGGTACGCCGACCACCAGGTCCGAGTAGCCGTCGCCGTCCAGGTCACCGGTCGCGTACGAATAGCCGAACCTGTCGTATGCCTCCGCCGCTCCGGGTACCCCGGCGGTGCTCTGGCTGATGGTGGCGGACCGGCCGGTCGACACGCCGGCCGCCGAGCCGTACAGGACCGTCACCTGCCCCGCCTGCGACTTACCGTTCAGCTTGGCCTTGGGGGTGGCGACCACCAGGTCCGCGTAGCCGTCCCCGTTGAAGTCGTCGCGGGCGGCGGTCGCCGCGGTCGCGCCGTCGCCCGCGGCCATGGCCGGGGCGGCGAGGGGCAGGGCCAGGCCGCCGGCGGCAGCCGCGGCAGCCATGGCGGTGACTGCCAGAAGTCTCTTCTGCAAGGGGGGCTTTCCGTTCCAGGAGGGTTGTGTGTGTCCGGAGTTGACTCACCGGACGACCAAAGGGTTGTACGCCGGGTCCGCGCCGGGTCCGCGCCTGTTCGCGCCGGACCGCCCGGGGCGAAGGTTGTCCGGTCGGCGAGATGGGCAGCCTCCGTCAACTCTCGTGCACAGCAAGGCAGTTCCATGATGCTGTGCCCTGTTCGCCCTGCCTCCGAAAGGAACCCGCCACCGTGTCCTCCGCCCCCCTCGCCCTCACCCTGGCCAATCTGCTGCTCCGGCCGCGCCTGGGCTCCCGTCGCGCCCCTGACCGGACCTTCGACCGCCTCGTCGCCGAGACCGGGCAGGCGGAGGGGGACCAGCGGTTCGTCGACGACTTCCGGTTCCTGCTGCGCCACTGGGCGGGCGACGAGAACCTCACTCCGGTCGGCTGGCTGTCCGCGCAGGGCCACGTCCGCAGGCACCTCGCCAACCGGGCCCGGATCCGCCGGCTGATCGCCGCGCATCCCGCGATCGAGCGGGAGCCCATCGACGAGCCGGTGTTCGTGGTGGGCCTGCCGCGCACGGCCACCACACTCACCCATGGAGTGCTGTCCCTCTCGGACGAGCACCGATGTCCGCTGTTGTGGGAGTTACTCGCGCCCGACCTGGACGTGCCGCCCGCGCAGCGGCGGAAGGCGATCACCGCCGCGCGTCAGCTGGTCGGCGGGATCAATCTGTTCGCCCCGCGCTTCCGCGACATCCACCCCCTGCGCGCCGAGGGCCCCGACGAGTGCACCTTCGCTCTTCCGCACACCGTTATGCCGCTGTCCCAGGCGCGCATCCCCGAGTACCGGGCCTGGCACGACGAACGGGACTTCGTCCCCGACTACCGTCACCTCAAGCAGGTCTTCCAGGTACTCCAGTACGGCCGTCCGCGCCGCCGGTGGGTGCTCAAGTCCCCCCTGCACACCGAGAACCTCGACGCGTTGCGCACCGTCTTCCCCGACGCCACGATCGTGTGGACCCACCGCGATCCGGTCGCCGTCGTGCCGTCGTTCTGCAGTCTGGTCGAGCACGGCATGGCCATCACCGTCCGCCCCCTCGACCTGCACGCCATCGGCGCCACCTGGCTCGAACTGCTGAGCCGCTCCGTGACGCGGGGGATGGCGGCCCGTGCCTCGATCCCCCGGGAATCGCTGGTGGACGTCCCGTACTCCTGGCTCGGACGCGACCCGGCCGCGGGCGCCCCGAAGCTCTACGCGTCCATCGGAGCCCGGTGGACCGATGCCGACGCCGCCCGGCTTCCCGAGGTCGCCGCCCGCACCAAGGGCACCCGCCGCCACAGCTACGACCTGTCCCGCTACGGCCTGACCCGCGCCGATGTCGAGTCGGCCTTCGCCGGCTACAACGCCCTGCGGGCCGAGGTCGACCGCGCCTGACGGCCGAGGGGACCGTACGGACGCCCGGCGCCACCGGTGTCAGGATCTGGCGTCGCTCCAGGTCGTGCTGTTGAGGAAGTAGGTGTCGTACAACTCCTGGACGTCCAGCAGGCTTTCGGGCGGGACCTTGCCGTAGGCGATGCGTTCCAGGTGGCGGAAGTACTCGAAGCGTTCGATGCCGGGGGTGATGACGATGAGGATGTCGGCGTCGTGTCCGGGTGCGGCGGCGAAGGCATGTGCCAGCCCTGGCGGCACGATGACCAGGTCGCCGCGTTCCGCGGTCACCACCTGGTCGCCGGACAGGAGTTGGGCGGTGCCGTCCAGCAGGTAGAACAGCTCGGCCGAGGTGGAGTGGTGGTGCGGTTTGGCGCCGTCGGCGCCGTCGGTCAATGTGACCCGCTGGGCGGAGAGCGCGCCTGAGGTGGCGCTGCTGTCGGCGAGCAGGCGCACGGTGGTCGGGGCCCGGCCGATCACTTCGGCATCGGCTGAGCGGACGACCACGGACTTGCCGGACTCCGGCACGATCAGTGACATCTGAGGGACTCCTTCGGAAGTCGGTTCTGAGGTTCAGACGGCGAAGAGGAGCGCGGCGCTGATGAGGACGATCACCGCGGTCGCGAAGTGTATGCCGAAGGCGGCGGCCTTGGTACCGCCGTGGCGCAGCACGATGAGGGTGTCGCCGAGGGGTGTGAGGGCCACGGCGAGCATGAACCAGGCCACGGCGTGCGCGTCGGCGAAGGCGAGCAGCGCGAGGCCGATGATGCCGGAGGTGAAGTCGCGCAGACCCTTGACGGTCAGGTAGGCGGTGTCTCCGTCCGGCTTGGCGGGGACACCGAAGCCGGCGGCCGCTGCCTGGGGGCTCACGAGGAACCTCGCGCCGATGAAGACGACGAACAGGACGAGTAGGACGGCGAGTCCGTAGGCGATGGGAGTGAGCATGATCTTCTCCAGTCCCGGTCGGTATTCTAGCGGCGCTAGGAATGAAAGTGACGCTATCAGAGCATCGGCAGAAGTACTAGCGTTGCTAGAGTCGAGTTATGTCGATTCGGGGGCGCCGAGAACGCGAACGTGCGGAGCGGGAGCGGCTGATCGTCACAGCGGCCCGCGAACTTGCCGAGGCCGAGGGCTGGGAGGCGGTCACCACCCGGCGCCTCGCCGAACAGGCCGAGTACAGCCAGCCGGTGCTGTACAGCCGCTTCAAGGGCAAGGGCGCCATCATGGCGGCCGTCGCGGTGGAAGGCTTCGCCGACCTGACCGCCGAACTGCGCACCGCCCGAGGCCCGGTGACCGACCCCTGGCAGGCCCTCGCCGACGTCGGCGCCGCGTACGCCGCGTTCGCCGAACGGCGCCCCGCGCTCTACGACGCCATGTTCCGCCAGAACACGGCTCTGCCCTTCGTCACCCCCGAAGCACCCACCGCCCTCACAGCGGCCTTCGGTGAACTGCACGAAGCCGTACAACCCCACGCCGGGAACGACGACCTCGCCCTGCTCACCGAAACCCTCTGGAGCGGGCCGCACGGACTCATCACCCTCACGCGCGGCGGCAGACTACCGTGCCAGTACCACGACCAACGGCTGGCGCTCCTGATCAGGCGCTTCTCGCGTCGGCCCGCCGATCACGCCTGACCATCGCGTCGCGCGCGCAGCCGTCCCCGAAGCCGGCGGCTCAGGCGTTGGCGTTGTCGTGTGCCAGGTCGCCGCCCAGCTCGCGGGAGGCCTGCGCCTGTGCCGGCAGTTCCCTGGCCTTGGCCGGCGATGGTCAGCAGGGTCCCGGCGAGCTTGACGGCATCGCCCGTCTGCCAGCCGCTCACGCTCTTCCATGTCCCGTCCGGCACCGGGCGGCAGGCCCCCGAACAGACCCGAGACCCGGCCGGCTGACACCCGCGACAAGGGCCGGCGCGGCCGCCGCTCCGCAGGCCGGCTCGGTGGCGGGCGACCGCACCCGCGGTCAGGCTGGTGCCATGCGACAACGTGTGCCCGTCGGGGTGCCGGCGACGGCCGCGGCGGCGCTGATGCTGCTGTCCGCCTGTCATCCCGTCCCGGCCGGCCGTGCCGCCGCCGCCGCGACGACCGGTGACGTGGCCCGGCAGGTGGACATCGGCGGTGGCCGGAAGATCTATCTGCACTGCCGGGGGAGCGGCAGCCCGACCGTCGTCCTGGTGTCGGGTCTCCACGACTCGTCCGACACCTGGAGCATCACCGACACCCGGCCGCCGGTGCCGAAGGCGCCCGCGGTCCTCCCCGGTGTCGCGGCGTTCACCCGGGTCTGCGCCTACGACCGGCCCGGAACGCTGCGGTACACCGAACCCCCCGCCCTGAGCGCGCGGAGCACCCCGGTGAACGGAACGCGCTCGCTCCCGGGCCTGGTGCGCGACCTCGACAAGGTGCTGACGTCGGGGCATGTGCCCGGCCCCTATCTGCTGGTGGGCCACTCCATCGGGGGAATGATCACGCGGCTGTATGCGCAGCGGCACCCGGAACGGACCAGCGGCCTGGTCTTCGTCGACTCGTTCGGTACGAACATGAAGCCGTTCCTCGGCAACGACTGGCCCGCGTACGTGCGACTGCTCAACCGTCCCGGAACGGCTTTCGACGACGACCCGGGATTCGAGAAGGTCGACATCGACGGTGCCGTCGCGGCGGTCGACCGTGCCGGTCCGCTGCCGAAGGTGCCTGTCGTCGTCATCAGCAAGACCCAGCCCTTCGCAGCAGCCGCCGGAACCCCGAAACCGCTGCTGAAGCGCCTGGAACGGGCCTGGCCACGGGTGCAGCAGGCGCTGGTGGAACTCGCACCGCGGACCCCTCACCTCCTCGCCACGGGGAGTGACCACTATGTGCAGATCCACGACCCCGACCTCACGATCGGCGCGATCAGGCTCGCGGTGGGCCGGACGCCCCACAGGTGAACTGACGGACCCGGGCCGTGGGCTCGCACCCCGCCGACGTCATGCGCCGGCCAGCAGCACCTCCAGCGCCACGGCCGCATCCGGATAGCGACCGGCGAGTGCCGCGCCCGGCGGGGCAGGATCCGTCGTCTCCCAGGTCCCGTCGCAGCCCAGCAGGGCCGCCACCGCGTCGCACGTCGCGGGGTGGGCGGCGAGCAGCGTGCAACCACCGCTGCCGTCCGCGCGCCGCGCCGGCAGCCCGGGCACCGGCGCCGCCTGCGGCTGCGCCCGCCACGGCGGCACCCATTCGTCCAGCACCGCGAGCCGGCCGGGGAAGATCCGCCCGGCCTCACGGATCAGCAGCGGGGCCAGCTCGGCGCCGCCCGATCGCAGGGCGGTGATCAGGGTCGGCAGCCACGGCAGGAGCACCGGGTCCGGCAGCCGTCCGAACGCGTTCGACACTGCCTCCACGACGAAGTCCGTGAGGCCCGGGACGGGTTCCAGGGCGTGCACGAAACCGCTGAGGTAGCGCGGATAGGCGGGCACCAGCATGGGATTGCCCAGCAGCTCGTCGCACCTCGCCCGGAGGTCCCCGCGGCTCAGGTGCCCGAGCTGCACCTGAGCGGCCCACAGCAGCGCCGTCTTCAACTGCTCCCGCGGATGCGACTGGGTGACCGCCAGCTCCAGTTGGGTCCGGTCGCAGCCCAGCGACAGCGCCATGCTCTCCATGCTGAACAGGAAGCCCAGCATCGCCGCCACATGGCGGACCGTGGCGTCGTCGTCGGTGAACGCCGTCGGCAGCAGGGTGCAGTAGTGCGCGTATCCGGTCTTGACGAAGGACTCGATCCACGGCGGCAGCACCGGCTCGCTGGTGCGGTAGTACGCCAGCAGCCGCCGCACCCGGCTCAGCACCTCCGGTGCGCCGTCGACGCTGCGTTCGGCCGCCAGCACCTCCAGGGCGCGTGTGCCCAGTTCGTCGGTGAGGCGGCGGCTGCCGCGCAGGTACAGCGTCGCGTCCTCGACGGCTTCCAGGACGGTCGCGGTGGTGGCCTGCGGGCCGTACGCCGTGCGGCGCAGGCGCTGCTCCAGGACCTGCTCGATGCTGACGCCCTCGTAGCCGAGCTCGATCAGCGCACGCTGGTGGGTGCCCAGTGCCAGGTCCCACGACTCCTGGATCGACCGCTCGCCGAGGCTCCGCTCGCCCATGATGGGCCGCGCGGTGCCCTGCGGCATCAGATAGCGCAGCATCCACAAGACGTCGGAGCACCGCCCCAGTTCCGGCTGGGAGGCGATGTCCAGCAGCGCCCGCTGCACGCCGCGCTGCTGGAGTCCGAGGTTGAGCGGCGCGAGCCGGTCGTGCACGTCGCGGGCCAGGGGCGGCAGCGCGTCGTAGCCGACCTGGCCGACCCGGTCGCCGCCCATCATGATCTCCACGAGGCGACGCACGTCGCGACGGCCGGGCACGGCGTCCTTCTCGATGCAGGTGACGGCCGCGTCCTGGAAGTCGTACGGCGTGGGCTTGGCCCGGTCGCGCATCCTGGCCAGCAGGATCGACGTCTCGAACACCGCGATGGCGTCGGCGGTGGAGGCGAGATACCCGTTGCGGCGCGCGGCGCGCACGATCTCCACCGACCAGCCGAGCAGTTCGGCCTCGTCCAGCCGGTCCAGCGCGGGCGGTCGCTGCAAGAAGCCGGTCAGCTTGTCCGAGGGCGGGACCGCCGGTACGGGAGCCGCCGCGGCCGCGCTCTTCTTGGCCGTCGACTTCTTCGCACCCGCCTGCCCCGCCAGGCGGTACGGCTCCACGCGCGTGCGCCGGACGTTCTTCGCCCAGAGCGTCGCGGCGATCGACACCGAGCCGGCGGCGAGGCCGAACTGCGCCTCGATCGCCGCGTGGCTGGACGGAATCAGGCCGTGCTGCCACTTGGTGGCACTGCGCGGGCCGATCTCGAAGCCGTCGGCGCCCTGGACGCCGAACTCCGCGACGCGGCTGGCCGCGTGGAAGGCACCGCAGACGTAGAGGCAGTCCCCGGGATCGGTGCCCGTCGCAGCCAGGTGTTCGCGCATCCTGGTCCACATGTAGCGCTCGCGGTCCTCGTCCACGCGCACCCGATGGGTGTCGCCGGGCGCCAGACGCCGGAAGAGGCTGCCGATCAGGAGCATGACCTGGCGGTAGGTGTCGTGGTCGCTGTCGCCGAGCGGCAGCTCGACGTACTGGTGCCACCACTCAGACCAGTGCCGCACCCTGCCGTGACGCAGCAGGTGTTCCTCCAGTTCGGCGAAGCGCGGCCGCAGGTCGCCGATCTCCACGCCGACCGCGTCGCCGTGCAGCCCGGCCTCCTCCTCGGCGGCCGGCGCGTCCGCGTCGGCCGGCCCGGCCGGCTCACCGGCGCGCGCGTCCCACTGGAAGACATGGTCCGAGGAACGGTCGACGAGGACCAGTTCGACGCCGGGCGTGTCCAGTGCGTAGGCGATCGCCTGGTACTCGGCCGAGGCCTCGGTGACCGGTGCGACCACCGACAGCGGGGACCACTCGGCCGGGAAGCCGTCGACCTCGGTCGCGAACGACTGGACCGCCACCGGAAGCCTGCAGTTGCGCAGTTCGGTCAGCAGCGGCGCCATGTCCTCGCACAGCTCCAGGTACACGACCTTCGGCTGTTTCTCCCGCAGACGGCGTGCCATCGCGATCGCCGAGGCGGGCGAGTGGTGGCAGACGGGGAAGATCTCCAGCGGCTCGCGCACCGCGCGGTCGACGTCGTCGACGATGCCGAGGAGGATGCCCTCCAGCGCGCCGGGCCCGTCGGCGAACGTCGCGGCGGCCTCCTGAAGCTGCGTGCGCAGTGCTTCGAAGGTGCCCTCGTGCGTGCCGCTCATGACAGGGTGGCGATCGCGTCGCGGCCGCCCTCCAGGAACTCCGGCCAGGATCCGCCCTCTTCCTTGCTGCGCGGCTCGACGACCCCGTGCAGGTACTTGTTGAGGATGGCCAGATCCTCCGGCTCGCGCCGGGCCAGCGACCCGACCAGCGAGGAGGCCAGGGTGTGGGCGGTCAGGGCGCGCTCGCCGAAGAAGTTGCCGTGCAGGATCGCGTCTTCCAGTACACCGATCTGTTCGGCGGTGGACAGCGCGGACTCCAGCTTCTCGTCGTCGCTGCCGGCCGCGGCCGCCGAGGCGCGCAGGTCGCCGAAGCTGCGCAGCAGCACGTCGAGCAGCGTCGGCGGCACGTCCAGCTCGATCTGGTGGCGGCGCAGCAGTTCCTCGGTGCGGAAGCGGACGATCTCCGCCTCGCTCTTCTTGTTCGTCACCACCGGGATGCGGACGAAGTTGAAGCGGCGCTTGAGCGCCGAGGACAGGTCGTTGACGCCCCGGTCGCGGCTGTTGGCGGTGGCGATGATCGAGAAGCCCGGCTTGGCGAAGACGATGCTGTCGCTGTCCAGTTCGGGGACCGAGATGTACTTCTCGGACAGGATCGAGATCAGCGCGTCCTGGACGTCGCTGGTGGAGCGGGTGAGTTCCTCGAAACGGCCGATCGCGCCGGTCTCCATCGCCGTCATGATCGGCGAGGGGATCATCGACTCCCGGGACTGGCCCTTGGCGATGACCATGGACACGTTCCAGGAGTACTTGATGTGGTCCTCGGTGGTGCCGGCCGTGCCCTGCACGACCATCGTGGAGTTGCGGCAGATCGCGGCGGACAGCAGCTCCGCCAGCCAGCTCTTGCCCGTGCCGGGGTCGCCGATGAGCAGCAGGCCGCGGTCCGAGGCCAGCGTGACGATGGAGCGCTCGACGAAACTGCGGTCGCCGTACCACTTCTGCGGGATCTCCCGCTCCAGGCCGTCGGAGCGCTCGGAACCCAGGATGAACAGGCGGACCATCTTCGGTGACAGGCGCCAGGAGAAGGGCTTGGGGTTGTCGTCGACGGACTCCAGCCAGTCCAGTTCCTCGGCGTACTTGGTCTCGGCGGGGGCGCGCAGCAGGTCGGACATGACAGGGCCTTTCTAAGCGAGAAGCGTCTTGAGTTCGTGGACGAGCTTGCGGATGTGGCCGGAGACCACCGGCGTGCCGAGGGCCTTGAAGCGCTCCCGGAACCAGGGGTTGACCTCCTGGCGGCCGGAGCTGGTCACCGAGCCGACCGGGATGAACTTCACTCCGGAGCGGTGGACGGCCTCGATGCCCTCGAACAGCGGCTGGGAGCGGTCGAACTCGTAGAAGTCCGAGATCCACACCATCACGGTGTCCCCGGGATCGGTGATCTTGGGGCGGGCCATGGCCATCGCGACGGGACCGTCGTTGCCGCCGCCGAGGTTGGTGCGCAGCAGCGTCTCGAACGGGTCGTTCACCCAAGGCGTCAGGTCGATGGCGCGGGTGTCGTACGCGATCAGGTGCACGTCCACCTTCGGCAAGCCGGCGAAGATCGACGCCAGGATGGTGCAGTTCACCATCGAGTCGACCATCGAGCCCGACTGGTCCACGACGACGATCAGCCGCTGGGGTGTCGTCTTGCGGGCGGTGTGCCGGTAGTAGAGGCGGTCGACGTACAACCGCTCCTCCTCCGGACTCCAGTTGGTGAGGTTCTTCCAGATCGTGCGGTCGAGGTCGAGGTTGCGGAACACCCGCTTGGGCGGGACGGAGCGGTCCAGGGCGCCTGCCGTGGCCTTCTCCACCTGGGTGCGCAGCACTTCGGCGACCTCGTCGACGAAACGCCGGATCAGGGCCTTGGCGTTGGCCAGGGCCACGCCCGACAGGTTGCTCTTGTCCCGCAGCAGCTGCTCGATCAGCGACATGCTCGGCGTCAGCTGCGCGGCCAGCCTCGGGTCGGCCAGTACCTCGCGCAGATGCATCCGCTTGACGAGGTCGGCCTCGATGGCGCCCAGTTCCGGGCTGATCGACGGAAACCGGCCGGCGCCCAGTCCTGCGGCGCTTCTTCCGGCGCCTCCGCCCGCGCGGCCGCCGCGCAGCTCCCCGGGCCGGCAGCCGAGCGCGCGCTCCAGCCAGCCCGCGTCGGACTGCCAGCGCGTCAGCTGCCCGGCGGTGACCGTGCCGGAGCCTGAGGCGAAGACATTGAGCAGCACCTTCGACACCAGCGCCGCACGCCGCACTTCCGCGGCCCGGTCGCGGGCACCGTCGTCGGCATCTTCGGCAGTGGCACTGCCGTCATCGGGGCCGGGCGCCATCAGACCGTCGAACTCGGCGGCCAGCTCCGGGTGGCGCTGCACGATCGAGTCGACGGAGGCCTGCGGGTCCAGCAGCGCGGACGGCAGGCCGATGTCCTCGACGACGGCGAGGCTCGCCGATTCCAGGGTGGCCTGCTCCTCGTGGTCGAAGAGCCGGGCGAGGAGCCGCCAGTACAGGACCTGGCGGCGGTTGTCGTCGGGGTCCGCCCCGGGGTCCAGCGAGGACGCGAACTCGGCCGGCTGTTCGGTCGTGTGCTCCGTCATTTCCTCAACAGCCTTCCGGCCCGCTCCCGCAGCACGGCCACGGCGTCGGTGGCGGCCTTCTCGGCCCTGACTCCGGCCTTGTCGGTCGTGCCTCCGGCCCAGCCGCCGGCGTGGATCGCGACGGCCTTCTTCCGTACGGTCGTCTCGACGGCCAGAGGCTGGACGCGATACGTCCCGGCGTCCCAGCGGAGCAGCCCGATGCACGCGCCGGACGCCGCGACGGCCTCGGGGGTCAGCGGACCGGCGGTCGGAACGCGGTCGGTGTCGACGGCGAGAGGGTGTCCGGCGACGGTGAAGGTCAGGGTGCCGTCGTCCTCCTGGGCGGCGTAGCCCTCCAGGAGCACGGGCACGGCGATCCGGGCCGGGTGCCGGTCCAGGGGTGCGGTCGCGGCGTCGGTGGCGGTGGGCAGCGCGACGCGGGCGGTGGCGAAGGCGTCGGCGGGCTCGCCCGGGCGTGCGTGCTCGTCGCTCCAGAGCAAGTCGCCCTCGGCGGTCAGAGGCATGCCCGCGAGGTCCATCGAGCGGCCCTCGCTGACGGCTGCCAGGAGCGACATGTGCGGGCGGAGCAGCTGCCAGAGGCCGGCTCCCACGACCGTGTCGGGCTTGGGCACCGACACGCCGGCACGCACCAGACGGGGCGCGGCGCCGTCCGCGGGCTCGAACACCGCGTGGACCTGGGCCTGCACGGCGCTGGGGTGTTCCGTCAGGTCGACTCCGAGGGGCAGCAGCCGGCCGGTGGCCGTACCGGTGACGGGCACGTCCGCCGCACCCGGCAGCGTCAGCAACATCGCGCGCGACCACAGGTCGGCCCAGCGGCGCGCCGGGACGCGTTCCAGGGCCGCGCCCGGGCAGGATGCGGCGAGTTCGCCGGCGAAGCCGTCGAGGAGCGTCGCCAGGCGGCGCAGGGCCGGGTCGGGGAGCATCACGGAGACGACGTTCGCCGCCCCGGAGACCACGTCGTGGTCGATGCCCTGCCACCCGGCGCGCGCCAGATCGGACAGCCAGGAGCGGGCGGCGGCGAGGAGATTCGCCGCCCGCTGCCCGCCGGACGCCGGGACGGTCTCCGCGCTGCGGGGCCGACCGGTCGCCTCCTCGACGCGGGTCATCAGTGCGTCGTGGACGGAACCGAGCAGCGCGGTGCGGGCGGCGGCCAGGGCGACGAAGTGGTCCTCGACCGCCGTTCCGGCCGCCGCCTTCTCCGCCGCCTCGGCGACCCTGGCGGCCAGCGGCGTCCCCGCGACGGCCTGGGCGAGCTCTGTCAGACCGGCGGCCTGGGCGGGCCGGGGACGGAGCAGACCCGCGACGAGAACCCGGTCGAAGGCGTCGACGGCCGCCAGGGCCTCGTCGAGCCCGTCGATCCCGTTGACGGGCTCGGAGAGCAGATCTGCGCGCATCACGCCACCGCCCTGGTCGGCGGGAACCACTGCATCTCCGGCAACGGTGCGGTGGTCGGTTCGAGTTCCAGGTAGGCCAGATGGCGAAGGAACCGGCTGAAGACGGGCGCGGCGGCCTGGGTGTCGCCCTGCGCCGGACGGGTGGCGCTCATGCCGGTGGTGATGGTCTCCGGGCTCGGCTCCCCGTCCACGCTCTCGACCCGCAGATAGCGGGCGACGCGCCCGGCACCGTACTGCAGCACCGCCTCGTTGATCAGGGCCCGGATGTGATTGCAGAACGAGCCCCGCGCGCCGCCGCAGGGCCGGTTGTTGTTGGTGCTGCAGGCGAACGCGTAGGTGCCGGCCGCCACCGACGAGACATAGACCCGCTCGATGTCCGAGCCGCTGGACACCACGCCCTGCAAGCGTCCGTCGGCCAGTTCGACGAACGGGACCTTGGCGAGCTTGCGCGGCCGTGCGGGTGCTGTCACCCGTGCCGTGCTCGACCTCTCCCAGTCTGACAACGCGCCATCTCCTCTGCGCCAAGGGGACGTCCGCGCCACAACGGCGGGACACGACTGAACATACTTGCGATCACTGACAACGCCGGATCGCGGACGCACAGCCGCGTCACGCACAGGCCGCACAGCGGTGGTCGCCACCTGTGGTGGAGTGCCCGGACAGGGAGACGGGGCCGGTCCGCCGCAGCGGACCGGCCCCATGGGCGTCGGGCTCAGGGGCCGAGGCCCTTCAGGGAGGGGAGTGCGCCCAGCCCGGACCTGGGCGCGCTATCGGGGGGTCAGGACACAGAACTCATTGCCATCGGGATCGGCCATCACGACCCGGCTGATCTCGTCCTGGCCGATGTCGATTCGGGTCGCCCCCAGGGAGACGAGACGGTCGACCTCCGCTTGCTGATCACCGTCGGCAGGGGGAGCGAGGTCGAAACGCAGCCGGTTCTTCCCGGTCTTCGGCATCAGCGGCGGACCGCCCCACGTGAACTTCGGACCGCCGTGCGGCGAACGGATCGCGGTCTCCTGCTCCTGGTCCCAGACCAGCGGCCAGCCCAGCGCCTTGCTCCAGAAGTACCCGACCTCCTGCGAACCGTCGCACGCGAGCGCTCCTACGAATCCGCAGTCGGCAAGGAAGTTGTTGCCCGGCTCGATGACGCAGAACTCATTGCCTTCGGGGTCGGCGAGCACCACATGACCCTCCTCCGGGCGTTGACCGATGTCGATGTGCCGGGCGCCGAGCCCGAGTGCCCTCGTCACCGTCTCCTGCTGGTCCTGGAGGGACGCGCTGGTCAGATCGAAGTGCATCCGGTTCTGGCCGGACTTCTGCTCCTTGGTCGGGAGAAACCCGATCCGGAACCCGGTGTCGTCGCTCGGCAGGAGGGCGATGCCGTCGTGGGTATCGTCGGTCAACTCCCAGTCCAGGACACCGGCCCAGAAGCGCGCGAGAAGGAGGGGGTCGTTCGCGTCGAAGCAGAGTGCCAGGAGGTGAGAAGTCATCCCGTTCCGCATCTCCGATCTGCTGACTCGCAGCTGCAGACAGGGCACATCCTCCCCGCCCATGAGGAGGACAACGCTAGGACGCTCGGGTCCTGCGACGCAACGCGAATAAGCCGGAGGGCGCATGGTCGCTGAAGTTTCGCCGTCCCGCGGCGGCTGCTCGCCGGTGGGGGTGTTCTCGCCGGATGGGGCGGATGCGCCCTGGGCTGCGGTGTTGCCGGTGGGGCGGTGAGGCTGGTCGGCCTCGTCGAGAACGCCGTCCCGGCGCGCGGCTTTTCACGACCGGTCGAAACAGCAACGGCCAGGCATGGTCGGCCTCGGGGCGCAGCACCACCGGTTCCGGCAAGTCCCCTTCCGTAGCGCTCACTTGACTGTGACAGGCCTGTTACCGGAAGTATGGCTTCCGTCACGGCCTGACCTGCCCTGGTGCTGGTCGACTCGGCTGATGCGTAGAGCCTCCGTCGTCCTTCCCGTCGCCGCCGGCGTCCTGCTGCTCACGGCTTGCGGATCCCAGCAGGCCGATTCGCGGGGCGAGTCCACCTGCGGGGCCGGCAACTCCGGCACGCAGGCCGCGCCCGGCACCGCGGCCCCGGCTGGAGACCCCTCAGACGCGGAGAAGGACGGAGTCAGGATCACCGGATCGAGCGGCGGGCACCCGCGCCTGCGCCGAGTTCGAGGTCACCAACCATGAGGCCGAACCCTTCACCTACACGATCACCTTCGAGTTCCTGTCGGATGCCGGAGAGGCGCTGAGCAGTACGAAGCAGACAGTGCCGTCCGTCAAACCGGGCCGGACCGTGAAGCGCACCGTCGCTGTCGGCGGGATCGCCTGGAACCTGAGCGGCGGGGGACGAGTCAGGATCGCCGTGGTGAGGAGTGTTCCCGCCGACGAAGCATCCTCCGAAGGGGGACCCTGCCCGTCCTCGGGAGTGCGCGTGTACGCCGACCAAGGCGATGCCGCCATGGGCCTCCGTGTCGTGGGTCTCCACTTGGAGAACTGCGGCACCCGGACCATGCGGCTCAACGGCTACCCGCAGCTCCAACTCCTCGACGAGGGGCACAAGCCGGTCAAGGGTGTGAAGATCCTCCACGGCGGCAGCGCCGTCGCGACCGGCACCGGAGCCGACGACCTGCCCCGGCCGCTGGTCCTCAAGCCCGGCGAGCGCGCGCAGGCAGGGCTGGTCTGGCGCAACACCGTCGAAGCCGGTGTCGGCAATCCTGTGAACGTCCCGTACGTGAGGGTGCGGGAGAAGCCCGGTGCCGCCCCCGTGACGGTGATCCCGGAACTCGATCTGGGCACGACGGGGAAGCTCGGTGTCGGCGCCTGGAAGAAGGACGAGACGAGCAGGACGGTCACCGGCGGCGCGGCGGAGAAGTAGTCGCTGACCGGCATCGCCGCGCGCCGTGTCCCCGTCGCTTCGACAGCACCTAATTCGTTTGCGCCCGCACCGCTCCGTACTCAGACTGTGCCGGTGCTGATCCGACGCGAAGTACCCGCCGACATTCAAGCCGTACGCGCTGTCACCACAGCCGCGTTCGCCAAGCAGGGGACCCCGATCCCCGTCGAGGCCACCCTGCTGGACGAATTGCGCGGCTGCGAGGGCTGGTTGCCGGAGCTGTCGCTCGTGGCGTTGAGCGAGCCGGGTGAGGTCGTCGGGCATGTGATCTGCACCCGGGGACACATCGACGCGGCCCCGGCCCTGGGACTCGGCCCGCTCAGCGTGCGCCCCGACCACCAGCGTCGCGGCGTCGGGCTGGCGCTCGTCCACGCCGTGCTCGGCGCGGCGGACGCGCTCGGCGAGCCGCTCGTCGCCCTGCTCGGCAGCCCCGCGTACTACGGCCGCTACGGCTTTCGCCCCAGCACGCAGTACGGCATCATCCCGCCGGACCCCGGCTATGGCGAGTACTTCCAGGTGCGGACCCTCACGGCGTACGAGCCGACGCTGCGCGGCACCTTCGCGTACGCCGCACCCTTCGACCACGTCTAGCCTGCGGGCCGACGCCGCACACCGGCCGAAGCCGAGGTGACAGGCCGGACCGACGGCCTCATGACCGGACGGGCAGGACTCCGGCGAGTATCAGGATCGGGGGACGTCTGAGGTGTTCGGCCAGCTCGGGACGGGAGTTGAGCGCCTCGGTGCCGGGGGTGGGTTCGTCGATTCCGGTGAGTTCCAGGCCGGCTTGGAGCAGTGCGTTGATCAAGGTGGCCGTCCGTCTGTGGTGTTTCACGACTCCCTCGACGATCCAGTTCTGGGTCCTGGGCGCTTCGGCGGCGTAGTCGTCGACCGGCCAGATCGTGCCGTCGCCGGTCCGCATCCAGCCGGGCATCAGCCGGTGGGCCGTGCAGACCGGGTGTTCCTGGGAGAAGACCAGCCTTCCGCCGGGACGCAGCCAGGTGGCGACGCGGCCCACCAGGCCCGGGTAGTCCGCGATGTAGTGCAGGACCATGCTGCTGACGACCAGGTCGGCGCAGCCGGAGGGCAGCGCGAGTGTCTCCAGGTCCGCGCACAGATAGCGGACCTTGGGGTGCGGCGCGGCAGCCGCAAGCATCCGCTCGGAGGCGTCGACGGCCAGGACGTCTTCGGCACCCTCGTCGGCCAGGCTGCGAGCGAGTGCCCCGGTGCCGCAGCCCAGATCGATGACCGACGCGCGATGCACCGGAGGGAGCATCCGGGCCAGAGCGGGGATCTCGACGGCGTCGTTGACGCCTGCCCCTGTCGCCCGGAGACGGCGATAGCCCTCGAAGAATCGCGGGTCGTCGTAGAGGTCCCGGCCGTCGACGGGTGTCACAGGTGCCGTGTCAGGTCGGCCACGTCCAGCATGGGCAGGCCCCAGGCCAGCGCGGCGATCTCCAGGTCGGCGGCCTTGGCCATCGTGCCGTCATGGTTCATGACCTCGCAGCACACCCCCACCGGAGGCAGTCCGGCCGCCACGCACAGGGCGACGGTGGCTTCGGTGTGACCGGCCCGCTCGGCCAGGCCTCCGGGCCGGGCCGCCAGCGGGAAGACGTGCCCCGGGCGCAGGAAGTCCTCCGGACGGGCGTCGGGATGGGCCAAACGCCGTACGGTCGCGGCACGTTCGGCCGCCGAGACGCCGGTACCTGTGGCGGACGCCAGGTCCACCGGGATGTGCGGCCGGGTGCCATGCCGGTCGCCGGGCCCGGGAACGGGTCCGATCTCCAGCCGTTCGAGGACCTCCGGCGCACATGGCACGGTCGAATGGCCGCAGACCTGGGTGAGCAGGAAGGTGAACGCCTCCGGCCGGAGCCGCGCCCCCGCGAACACCACGTCACCCTCGCCCTCCCGGTCCGGATCCCAGATCACGACGGCGCCACCGGCCGCCAGTTGCGCCACCGCCTGCTGTACGCCCCGGGCGCCCGTGACCCGTCCCGCCCAAGGCAGTGCGGCGACCACTTCGGCCACCGCCCGGCCGGGGGCGCAGGGCCAGCGCCGGGCGAGGCGGGTGACCAGGTCGGGCTCCAGGTTCACGCGGTCCCCCACGGACAGGTCCGCCAGGGTGGTGGCCCGCAGCGTAAGCGGGACGAGCGCCACCGCGAACCGGTCGCGGGCCACCTCGGCGATGGTGAGGCTGACCCCGTCCACCGCCACTTGGGCCTTGGCGGTGATCAGCGAGTGGAACCGCTCGGGCGGCTTGATCCACATCCGCCGCATGGTTCCCTCGTCGTCGATCCGTACGACCTTGCCCACGGCCTCGACGTCACCCTGCACCAGATGCCCGCTGCTGGGGTCACCAAATCTCAGCGGTGTCTCCACGTTGACACGTGTCTCGGGCGGGACCTGGCCGAGCGTCGACCTGCGGCGGGTGTCGGCCGACACCGCCGCGGCCAGGACGCCTTGCTCTCCGGCGACCGGCGCCACCGTCAGCCCCACCCCGTTCACGCAGATGGAATCGGGCGTCCGTGTGGCGGCCTTGGGAGCTCTGATCATGATGTGGTCCTGGCCTGCTGCCACGACCGTGCCGATCTCATGGATGTGTCCGGTGAACATCTCGCACCACCTCTCGACAGCGGCAGGCAGAACCTGGCCGCAGGGAGAAAAAGCAGGAGCCCACGTCGGGCCCGAGAGGTGGCGGGGTATCACCGCTTGGCCCCGGAATCACACCGGATCGTCCCACCGCGAACGGCGGAACCGACGGGCTTTCACCGCCGCACCTTGGAATCGCACCGGTCACCATCTAACACGCGGCAGATCCGGGGATCAAGCAGCGCGCGCGGCCCGCCTGCACGCCCCGGCCCGCGGCTGGGGCCCGCCATGGGTGTCCGGCCCGGTGGCGCGGCACTCAGCGGGAGGTACGGCGCCGGACCGCAGCGGGCCGCGCCGGACGGCACCGGACCGCGCCGGACTTGGCCGGAGACAGCTCGCCCCTTTCGAACCACGACGGTGCGCTCAGCCGGCGGGAGCGCCGAACCACTCGGGCAGCCGGCTGAGGAGATCGGCCTGCTCATCGCCGACCCACGCCACATGGCCGTCCGGTCGCAGCAGTACCGCGGGCGCGTCGAGTTCCTCGCTGACGTCGACGACGTGGTCGACCCGGTCGGCCCAGCCCGACACCGTAAGCCGGCCGGTCTGGTCGAGCAGCAGGCCGCGGCCGCCGTGCATCCGCTCGTACAGGCGCCCCTGCTTCAGTTTCATGTCCCGCAGCCGCCGGCCGAGGAGGTCATGGCCCTCGCCGAAGTCGTAGCGGACCCCGACCGCGGTGATCATCCCGGTCACGTACCGGTTCGCCTCCTCGAAGTCCATCAGCGTCGAGAACAGCTCCCGCAGCGCGGTCGCACCCGGATCGGTCCCCAGCAGCGTGATCTGCGCGCGGGTGTTGGCCAGCACGCGGGCGCCCACCGGGTGCCGTTCGGTGTGGTAGCTGTCCAGCAGCCCTTCGGGTGCCCAGCCGTTGACCGCGGCGGCCAGCTTCCAGCCGAGGTTGAAGGCGTCCTGCACGCCGAGGTTCAGCCCCTGCCCACCGGTCGGCGGGTGGATGTGCGCCGCGTCGCCGGCCAGCAGCACCCGGCCGATCCGGTAGCGCTCGGCCTGCCGGGTGGCGTCGCCGAACCGGGACAGCCAGCGCGGCGAGTGCACGCCGAAGTCGGTGCCCGCCAGGGCCCGCAGCCGCTGCTTGAACTCCTCCAGAGTCGGCGCGGTCGCGCGGTCCTCGGCCACGCCCTCGGCGGGCACGATGACGCGGTAGGTCCCGTCCCCGTTGGGGATGGTGCCGAACCGCAGTTGGGTCTTGGTGACTTCCCTGACGACGGCGGCGACCGTCTCCGGCTCCTCGGTCATCTCCATGTCGCCCAGCAGCGTCTCGACCTTGGTGGGCTCACCGGGGAAGCCGACGCCGAGCAGCTTGCGCACCGCACTGCGGCCGCCGTCGCAGCCGACGAGGTAGCGCGAGCGCAGGTACGTGCCTCCCCCGCCGGCTACGCCCTCATTGGCGGAGGTGCCCCCACCCGCCAGCTCGACGGTCACGCCGGCCCCGGCCCCGTCATCGGACTGGCTCAACCCGACCACTTCGCAGCCGCGCCGGATCTCGGCACCGAGTTCGAGCGCGCGCTCGTTGAGCAGCCGCTCGGTGACCGGCTGCAGAGTGGAGAGGCCGTACGGGTGCGCGGTGTCCAGGCGGTCCGGCCACGGCTTGAGGATGCCGCCGAAGAAACCGCCGACCTGGAACTTCTCACTGACCGCGAGAAACCGTTCCAGCAGGCCGCGTTGGTCCATCATCTCGACGCTCCGCGTGTGCAGGCCGCGCCCGCGGGACTCCATGGTCGGCTCGGCCAGCTTTTCCAGCACGACCACGTGCACGCCGTGCAGCCGCAACTCGGCGGCCAGCATCAAGCCGGTCGGTCCGGCGCCGACCACGATCACGTCAATCATCAAATGCCCATTCAACGAGATTGCATTTCGGCCGGCTGCTCCGCGCATTCGCGAATCCGTCATTTCCGCAGTTCCTGGCCTTGGCCGGCCATTCTGCGGCACGCCCCGGCCCTTGCCGCAAGCCCCCCGGTGCGCTATATGTTAAGAGTGGCAAGGAGTGGGTGACCTCCTTGCCTTTGCCTTTGTCCGGTGCCGCGCCCTTTGTCCGGTGCCGCGCCGCGTACGGCGATGCCGGCGGTCCACCTTCTTCGGCAAGGCCGGCCTGAGGTGCCGCGCACAAGCGCTCCTTCCTCGCTCTGCACGACTACGGCATGGGCGGTTCGTGGTGGTGGGTCCGAGTGCGTTCCGAGCAGGAGGTCCTCGGAACGTTCGCCTGGGTTGAAGTGGTCACCGACCCGGAGACTGTGGACCTCTTTGACCCGGCACTCGCGGGCCAAGAGATCAGCCGGAGCGAGTTCGAGGAACACTGGGTGAGGGCCCGCCAAGCAGACGCCGGCCTATAGGTGCAGATCACTCCATTGCCCGGTGGCGCCTTCGATGTGGCAGGACAGTCCTCATTGGGTGAGGGTCCGGGACCGTTTCAGCTGTCCCGAACCGGCGGTTCCTGCCCTGACCCAGAGGCAGTTGATGACGCTGCCCGCTGTCGACAAGGCCCAGCATGCCGGCGCGGCAACGGCCACAGGCATCCCCTGCGCACCAAGTGGCAGAAACCTATTGGTCGTCAGATCTCATGTCAGAGGTCAGAGAGCCTCACGCAGGATCCGAGCCCGCCGGCGACTACACCGAATGTCAGTAATTCTAGGTTAAAAATATGGGTAATTCCAAGGCTAAAGAGTGGTAGGCTCGGGGTGGAGGTGAAGTAGTTGCCCACCGAGGAAGAGCTGTTCGAGGCGGTCGACGCCCTGCTGGAGGGTGAGCCGCCACTGCCGTCGCCGGAGGAGCGGGCGCGGCTGCGGGAGGCTTCCGGTGTCACGCAGGCCCGTCTGGCGCAGGTGTTGCGCACGACGACGCAGACGGTGAAGAACTGGGAGAACGGCCGCAGCGAGCCACGCCCCCCGCGGCTGCGTGCCTATCAGCGGCTGCTGGACGGCTGGGCGGCGAAGTACCCGGCTGAACCCGCCCCGGGGTCCGAGGTGTTCAGCGGCTCCCCGGAGGTATCGGCGGCACCCGCGCCCGCTCCTCCTGGCGTCCCCGAGCCCGAGGCGGCGCCCGCGGTCGAGCCGCCGTCGATGTCACGGCGTCCGGCCGCGGAGCGGCCCGCCCGCAAAAACTGCCGCCGCCTCCCCGGCCTCCGTGGCGGATCCGCGCTTCGCCAACGGGCCGCTCGGCGTGCTGGACGGCGACGGCTCGGTGTACTGCGTGGGCGGCCTGGTACTGGACTGCCCGGCCAGGACTCTCCCGGCGCTGGTCGAATGGACGCTGGCCGAGGCCAGGCTCGGTGCGCCCCGGCTGCACCCCTCGGGCAAGGACGCCGACCCGCTGATCGTCCTCACCGCCACGGCCGCCGAACGGCTCGGGCTCCCCGATCGCCTGGAGGACCGGCGCGGTTTGCGGCTGCCGGACGACCACAAGGCCGTCAAGCAGATCGTCAAGGCCAAGTGGCAGCTCACCCGCCGTGGTTTCGGCCCATGGGCGAGGGTCTACCGCCCGGCCCAGGCCGGCCGGCGCAGCTGCGTGCAGTTCGCGGTCCTGTCCTGGGGCGCGCTCGACTCCCGTTCCTGGGGCGACGCCGGTCAACTGCCGCCCGCGGCCCTCGCCCAGGTGCTGGGCACCTACGCGACCCGGGTCATCACCCCGCGCGGATCGACCGCCGTCTGCGGCCTGGAGACGATGACCGCGCTGCGTCCGCCGACCCGCGCGGTGAAGGACGAGGAGACCGGCGCATGGGTGTCCGGACCGGTGCCCGGCTCGCTCACCGAAGCCGTCGACCCGGCCCCGGCGGAGGCCCCGTCCGAGCACCCGATCGTCGCCGCTCTGTATCCGCGCACCCACCAGCGCACGCCGGACGAGGTCCTCGACGAGGAGGCGTACGAGTGGACCCGTGACCCGCAGCTGCTCACCGACGCCGAGTGCGAGCGCCGGTACGCGGTCGGCATCGACGTGAACACCGCGTTCCTGGCCGCCGCCAACCGGCTGGTCGTGGGCCTGTCGGCGCCGGTCCACGTCAAGGCGCCGGCCTTCGACAAGAAGACGCCCGGCGCGTGGCTGGTCGACCTGTCCGGGATCGAGCTCGACCCGCGGCTGCCGAACCCGTTCACGCCGCAGGGCACCCGCCCGGCGGGGCCGGCCTGGTACGCGACGCCGACCGTCGCCTACGCCCAGGAACTGGTCGACACCTTCCGACTGCCGTTCCGTCCAAGGCCGTTGGAGGCGTGGATCCGTCACCGGTCCGGCCCGTACCTGGATCCCTGGTACAAGCACCTCAGTGAGGCGTACAAGGCGACGATGGCCGACCTCGGTGTGGTCTCCGGGATGAGCGAGGCCGAGTTCCTGGCGGCGATGGCCACGCACAAGCAGAACGACCCGGACATGACGGCGGTGCTGTCGGCGATCAAGTCGACGGTCAAGGGCGGCATCGGGAAGCTGCGCGAGCGCCCGCAGGGCACGTCCTACACCTTCGGCGAGCGGTGGCCGGCGTTGGAGCGCCCCACCTGGCGCCCCGACATCCGCGCCGCTGTCATCGCCGCGGCCCGCGTCAACATGCACCGCAAGCTCCTCAAGACCGCCCTCGCCGCGCAGCAGGCCCCGGCCCCGGCCGGTCACCTGATGCTCGCCGAGGACGCGCTGATCCCGGTCGCGCTGCTGTCGGACTGCGCCGTCTACCTGTCCGACGGGCCCAGTCCGCTGGATGTGCTGCCGCACACCGCCGACGGCAAGCCGGCTCCCGGCACCTTCCGGCTCGGCGTGAGCCCAGGCATGGTCAAGCACGAGGGCACCCAGGAGCTGCTGTGGGCCGTGCAACTGCTCGACGAAGGACTCAACCCCGCCCGGCACATCAAGGGCGACACCGAAGACAGCGGGGAGTAGGGACACCTGATGGGCATCCTCGGCGACAGCCTCGACAAGGCCGCGGCGAACACCGCCACCCGCCCCGCCCCCAAGAGCGCACCCGCGCAGATGCGGTTCCTGGTCAAGCAGGAGAAGGGCACCAAGGCCGTCGCCGAGCTGCTGGGCATCTCCCAGCGCACCGTCGAACGGTACGTCAAGGGCCAGATCAAGAAGCCGCGCGCGGACCTCGCGGCCCGGATCACCGGTGAGGTCCGCAAACGGTGGCAGCCCCGTGTGAAGGAGAAGGCGAAGAAGCAGGCAGCCACCTCCACCGGCATCGTCGTGGAGACCCGGGCCAGATTCGGCTTCACCGCCGCGCCCGGCACCACGGACGACGGACGGATCCGGCTGATCACCCAGCACCTTCCACCCGCGTACGCGGCCCGTCTCTTCGACCAGCAGGCCGCCGGGGCCACCGACGAACAGCTCCAGGCGGTCGTCGCCGAAGGACTCCAGGAGCAGTACTTCAAGGACCGAGGCCGCCGCGCCCAGGGGCTCCTGGTCGAGTTCACCGACATCGACTACGTGGAGCTCGACTTCTGACGCGGGCGAGGTGCGCTCCGGGGCGCGTCCGTTTGTGACTGAGCGCTTCAGCTGGCCAGTGAGCGCTTCAGTTGGCCGCTCTGCGCTCAGTGGCCGACTGTGGTCGCCTTGCGGCTGTCGGGTATGCAGGGGAGTCAGTCGTCAGGCGTGGCGATGTCCGGGAGCTGCGAATGGATGGCACGTTGCCGGCGCCGGCCTGCAGCGTCACTCCGCGGGCAGGGCAAGCGCCACCTTGCCCGTGGCGCGGCCGTCGAGAAGGTGTCGGACGGCTGCGGCGGTCTCGGCGAGTGGGTAGACGCGGTCCACGACAGGGCTGAGCGTGCCAGTGTCGATGAGAACGGTCAGGTCGCGCAGCCCATCGGCGTGCTCGGAGGAAATGAAGGTGCCCAGGTGCCGGCCGGTGAACGGGGACAGCATCTGGGCGCGGAGCTGCCGGTCAGTGCCGCCGAGCCAGGAGCCGTTCGTCTCGCCGCCGGTGATGACCAGCCTGCCGCGGGGCGTGAGCGCGCGGCGCAGATCCCGCAGACCGCGGTGGCCCGCGATGTCGATGATGGCGTCGTAGCGTCGCGGGCCGGCAAGGAAGTCCTCGCGCGTGTAGTCGATCACGTGGTCGGCGCCCAGCGCTCGTACGGCGTCGAGCTTGGGGGTGCTCGCGACGGCCGTGACCCGGGCGCCGAAGGCGTGGGCGAGTTGGACGGCGAAGGTGCCTACGCCGCCGGCGGCTCCCGTGATCAGGACCTGCTGGCCCTCCTGGACATGGCCCTTGTCGCGAACCGCCTGGAGTGCGGTGAGCGCGCTGACGGGTACCGTCGCCGCCTCCTCGAAGGTGAGTCCGGTCGGCTTGGGGGCGATCCTGTCAGGACGGGTGGCAGCGTATTCGGCGAACGCGGCCACTGTCGTGCCGTAGACCTCATCGCCGGGCGCGAACCCGGCCACTTGTGGGCCGACCGCCTCGACGACACCGGCGATGTTGCGGCCGGGGTTGGGGAGCTTCGGCCTGCGCAGCCCGCTCACGGGCCGGATCGCGTACGGCAGGCCGGCCATCATGTGCCAGGTGCCCCGGTCCACGCTGGAGGCGCGCACACGTACCAGTACCTCGGCCGGCCCGATGCTGGGCCGGGCGAGCCGCGCCGTGCGCAGCACGGCTTCCGGGTCGGTGCCGTAACGCTCCTGTACGACGGCCGCCATCGTCTTGGTCCCGCCTGCGGTTGCGATCGGCTCGCTCATGTTCCGCATCGTCACTGCTCCCGTTCCGTCTCCCGCGTACTTACGGCGTAAGCTCGTCAATGCTGGGCGACCACGAGAGGAAGTGATGTCCACCGTGACCCGACGTACCGTCCCGCAGCCGACCCGCGAGACGCTCACCCGGCAGCGGGTGCTGCGTGCCGCCGTCGAACTCGCCGACGCCGGCGGCCTGGAGACGCTCAGCATGCGCAAGCTCGGCGAGGCCGTCGGAGTCGAGGCAATGTCCTTGTACAACCATGTGGCCAACAAGGATGACTTGCTCGACGGCATGGTTGACCTGGTGTTCGGCGAGGTCGAACTGCCCACGCCGGGTGACGGCTGGCGACAGGCGATGCGGCAGCGGGCAATCTCCATGCGCCTCGTGCTGTCCCGCCACCGCTGGGCGATCGGGCTGATGGAGTCACGGTCCACTCCAGGCCCGGCGACTCTGCGTCACCACGACGCCGTTCTCGGCTGCCTGCGTCAGGGCGGGTTCTCCCTCACCCTGACTGCCCACGCCGTCTCGGTTCTCGACAGCTACATCTACGGGTTCGCCCTGCAGGAGAAGATCTTGCCCTTTGACTCCCCGGAGGAGACCGCCGAACTGGCGGATTCCATCATGAGCGGTTTCGGCGATGGCGAGTACCCGTACCTGACCGAGATCGCGACCGCTCACGTCATGCGTCCCGGGTACGCCTACGGCGACGAGTTCGAATTCGGACTGGACCTCATCCTCGACGGCCTCCAGCAAGCGGCGGGCTGACGAGCCAGCGGCGTACCACGGCCAGCCCGACCCGGCCCGAGCGCAATCACGTGATGGCCACTGTGACGCTCAGGCCAACTGAAGTGCTCAGTCACACCGTGCACCTTCGCGCCCCGTGCCGGCGACATCCCTGGGATCCACCGGCTCGCCGACGGACCCGGCCGGATGTTGTCAGCTGACGGAGTCCATGAAGCTCAGCATCCGGCGGTTGGTCTCCTCCGCGTGGTCGATCTGAGGTCCGTGGCCGGTGTCCGAGACGATTTCGGCCCGAGCACCCGGTATCAGGCGCGGAACACGCTCCACTTGGCGCTGCGGGTGCACCAGGAGGCTCCGCTTGCCGAGCACCAGGTGGAGCGGGGTACGGATGGTGGACAGTTCGCTCTCGGACAGGGGCAGTGGAGCCGGGCGGCGTATGCGGTAGGCACGGACACCCAGTTGGATCATTTTGCGCAACTCGGGCACGACGAGGACCGGTTGCTCCAGCCAGGCCGCGAGTCGCGGGCGCAGTGCCTTGGGTGCGAAGGTCGCGAACAGGCTGACGAAGATCCAGACGAAGAAGCGCAGACTCACCTTCTCCAGTCCGCCGGGGTCGAGCAATGTGACCGAGGCGAGACGGCCGGGCCTGCGGTGCGCCTGGTTGAGGGCGAGCCATCCGCCGTACGAAGAGCCGACAAGGTGCACGCGGTCGAGCCCGAGCCCGGCGATCGTCTCGTCCAGCCACCGTGCGGCACGTTCGGGTTGCTGGATGGGTTCGCGTTGCACGCTGCGTCCGGGATCGCCCGGGGTGTCGATCGCGTAGACCGGGCGCTCGGCGCTGAGGGCGGCGGTGTTCGGGTACCACATGGCCGAACAGGAGCCCGCTCCGTGCACCAGGACGACGGGGGTGCGGGACTGCGCGGCCGGGTCCGTGGGGCCGTACCGGTAGACGTGTGTGGTGCCGAACGAGGTCTCCACGTCCGCTTCCGCGAGCGCGGGCGCTCCCAGTGCGTACACCGCGTCACAGGCCGCGAAGTAGCGGTCCCGCAAAGCCTCGCTCACATAGCGGCCGACGTCGGCCTGGGCTCGGGTCGTGGTCTCGGACACGTACGGCCACCTCCAAGAGGTCGATTCTTCGTGATACGAACGTACCATGTTGGTGGTACGGCTGTATCATCATGAGTCGCAGGGGCCCTGGACCAGGGCCACGGACGAGTGGAGGGGCGCCCGATGCCCAAGCGCGTGGACCACGAGGAACGGCGTACCGAAATCGCCGACGCACTCGTCCGGGTCGCCGGCCGACGCGGCCTGCACGCCGTGGGGATGCGCGACGTGGCGGCGGAGGCGGGGGTGTCACTGCGACTGGTGCAGTACTACTTCGAGACCAAGGAAAAGCTGCTGCTCCACGGACTGCAGCAGCTGGCTGAGCGATTCGGGGAACGGGTCGCCGGCCGGGTTCGGGCCGCCGGGGACAGCCCGGGACCGCGCGCGACGATCGAGGCGCTGCTGATGGCGTCGCTGCCGATCGACGAGGAGAGCCGCGCCTTCCACCTCGTCTACACCTCGTACGCCGTTCTGGCCGTGACCGACCCGGCGCTCGCCGCCCAGCCGTTCATCCGAAACCCTGATGCCGCCGAGGACACCCTGACCGAACTCCTCCGGCAGGCACAGGAGTCGGACCTCCTTCAGCCCGGCGTGAACGCGCGGTTGGAGGCGGTCAGCCTGCTCGCCATGTCGGCGGGACTCGGCATCAGCATCCTTGTCGGCCAGCGCAGCCCGCAGTCCGCCGCCGCGGTCCTGGGCCACCACCTGGACCGGATCTTCCAAGGCGCCGGGCCCGCTTCCGCGGAGAGCTGAGGTGCGAGCGCCCCGCGGACCGGACCTGCCCGGGCCGCGGCTCTCGAACCGCCGGCCCCGCCCCTGGGGTCAGCCGGGTCGAGCCGGCTCAGCCGGGTCAGCCGGGTCAGCCGGCTTTCGGGCGGTGGATCACTCCGAGGCGTTCGAGCAGCAGCCCTTCCCGGGTGGACCAGGGGCAGATCTCGACGCTCTCCGCTCCGCACGCGGTCATGAGGCTCTCGGCGATCAGGGCGCCCGCCAGTGACTGTTCGGCGCGGTGCCGGGAGATACCGGGCAGCCCGGCGCGGCCGTCCGGGCCCACGTCGGCGAGAAGGGCGATCGACGCGCGTAGCTGGGCCAGACTCAGTTTCCCCCGCGCTCCCGGTGTCTTGTGCCGAGGCACGCCGGCGAGCCGTGCCAGCTGCTCGAAGGTCTTGGAGCAGGCGAGCACACGTCCACCCGGCTCGGCTCGGGGCACTCCGGGCCCCGCACTCAGGGACTTACTCAGATGCTCCCGGACCTCGGTCAGGCGCCGTTGCGACGAGCCGGTGCCTCCGGGCAGCCAGTCCCGGGTGATCCTGCGGGCGCCGAGCGGCAGGGAACGCACGATGCGGGGCTGATCGCCCGTACCCGAGGCGATCTCCACGGTGCCGCCGCCGATGTCCAGGACCAACAGGCGGCCTGCCCCGGAGCCCGTCCACTGCCGGGCGGCCACATAGGCCAGCCGCGCCTCCTCCTCGCCGGTCAGCACCCGCAGCCGGGTGCCGGTGGTCCGGGCCACCCGCGCGATGACCTCGTCGCGATTGGGGGCGTCCCGGATGACGGAAGTGGCGAACGGGAAAACCTCCGACCGGCGGAGCTGCGGATCCGCGGCGACCGCCTCCGCCACCGCCCGCTGCACGCTCTCGACGCCGGCCTTGCCCAGGCGCCCCTTCCGGTCGAGTGTCTCGTGCAGTCTCAGCCGCACCTTGTGGGAAAAGACGGGTTCCAGTACCGCACCTCGCCATCTCACCACGGTGAGCAGAGCACTGTGACACCCGACATCGAGCACACTTGCCTGCCGCATCCAACCCCCCTCCCTGCCCCACGCACTTCCCCCAGGCCGGACCGGATCGAGTCACCGCCACGTCCTGGACCGTATCGGCTCATTGCGTGACCATCATGTCACCGATGGTGCCCACCGCGTCGCGCCGCACCAGCCGGCGGACATGACCCCGCCGGCATCCGCACCCGCAGGGACTGCCCGTCGCACGCCGGTCCGGCCTGTCAGCCCGGTCCTTGCAGGATGTTGACGGCCCGGGCGACCACCAGGACCACGGTCACCAGGGAGACCGAGGACTGCAGCATCATCAGCATCTTGGCCCAGCGCGACAGCGGCATCACGTCGGTCGGGCTGAAGGCGGTGGAGTTGGTGAACGACAGGTACAGGTAGTCCAGGAACGCCGGTTCCCATTCCGGCGGCGCGGTCTCCGGGCTCTGCATCTGTACGAAGAGGAAGTCGGCGAACTGGTGGTGACCGCGGGCCCGCGCCAGCGGTCCGCCGCGGTCCCACTCCCAGTACCACAGGGCGAAGACGATGACGTTCGTCAGCCAGATGCCGCCGCCGGTCAGCAGCAGTGGCCCGGCGTCCAACCCTTCGGTGCCGTCCACCAGGCCGGCCACCAGCCGGACCGCCGCCAAGCCGTTGGCCAGGCTGATCACGCAGATCAGCACCAGACCCAGCCACCGCAGCCACCGGGTCCGGGGCTCGACCTGCCGGGGGTTCGCGGCGATCAGGCCGGCCAGCAGCACCAACTCCAGGAAGGGCAGCGCCCAGTACGGCTGGAAGGTGAGCCGGTGCGGCAGCATCAGCTGAAAGCAGACCGCCACCAGGATCACCCCGGTCACCGCCCAGCGCGGCTCACCGTGCGTCGCCCGGCGCCACGCGGGCGCCACCTCGTGCTCGCCACGCTCCACCAGCCGCTCGATCCGGGCCAGGCGGCTCTCGGTGTCGTCCATACCGTCGGTCATGGCGACGATTGTCCCGGCTCACCGGCCGATCGTGTGACCGGCCGGCCTGTGGGTGCCCGCATGGCCGGTGACCGCTGTTAGCCTCGGCCGTCTGTGCCTGACCGGTGTGCCCGGTTGGAAGGGGAGCCCGTATGGCTGCGGCGGAGAAGCCTTTCCTGATGCCTGTCGAAGATGTCTTCCGCCTGAGGCAGGGCAGGGTGCTCATGGCGACGGGCCGGATCGAGCGCGGGTGGGTTCGCCGGGGTGACGAAGTGGAGATCGCCGGCTTCGGCGGCGGCACGAACGCCGTTGTCGCGGACATCGACGCAGGCGGCCGCCGTACCGACGAGGCAGGTGTTGGCATGAACGTGGGGCTTGTCCTGCGTCGTGCGGCAGCGGGCGCGCTTGAACGGGGCCAGGTGCTCGCGGCGCCGGGCTCGGTCAACGTACACGTCGGCTTCGCAGCGGAGATCACCCTGCTGTCCGAGGAAGAGGACGGTGCGGAAGTGTTCTCCGGTGAGCGTCTTTGCTTCTACGTTCGCGCCGCCGCCGTGTGGGGGGTCGTGACGGCGCCCCTGCCCCTCGGCGCCGACGTGATGCGGCCGCTCGGGACGGCCGCGGTGACGGTGACGCTCGAACAGCCCGTGGCCCTTGAGGAAGACCAGCCTTTCGCCTTCCGTCACCACGGCCGTGCCGCCGGCTCCGGGACCGTCACCCAACTCCTGCGGTGAGCCTCACGAGCGGTGCAGGTGCAGGTGCAGGTGCCGGATCGCCGATGCCGCTTCAGCTTCCGTCCGCACATGGTGGCAGCCGTCATTGGTCACCATCAGCCGCGCCGGCCCTCCCGCAGCGATCACCGGGTCGCGGCTTGCCGCTCGGCTACGCCGCGTTGCGGCCGCCGTCGACGTCGAGGATGGCGCCATGGACGAAGGTCGCGTCCTTACCGACGAGGTAGGTGATGGCGGCGGCGATCTCCTCGGGTGCCGCCGGTCGCCCGGCGGGAGCGAGTGCGGCGAGCTGGTCGATCGCTTCGCCGAACCGTTCGGTCCCCTCGGTGCGGGTGGGCCCCGGGCTGACCGCGTTGACCCGCACGCCACTCGGCCCGAATTCGGCTGCCCATGCCTTGGTGAGCAGGGCCAGCGCCGCCTTGCTGGAGCCGTAGAGAGCCATCCCGGCCACCCCGAACCGGGCGACCATGGTCAGCACGTTGACGACGGCCCCCTGGCCGCGCTCAGCCATCGCGGGAGCAAGCTCGGCGACCAGGATGAACGGCGCCCGGACGTTGACCGCGTATACGGAGTCGATGTCCTCGGCGGTGGTACCGGGGGTGGGGCCGACGGGGAAGATGCCCGCGTTGTTGACGAGGATGTCGACGTGTCCGCCGCCGAGGTCGACGGCCCGGCGGGCCAGCGCCCGGACGTCGTCGGCGTCGGCGAGGTCGCTCGCGATGAAGTCGGCCTTGCCGCCCGAGGAGCGGATCGCGGTGACGACCTGGTCGCCACGGGCAACGTCCCGGCCGCTGATGAGCACGTGGGCGCCGCGTCCGGCGAGCGAGCGGGCCACCGCGCGGCCGATGCCGCTGGTGGCGCCGGTGACCAGCGCGGTCGCACCGGCGAGGTCGGTCGAGGTCATGAAGGTTCCTCTCGTGGTGTGGGTTTCGCTGTATGTGTCACGCCGCAGCCGGGCGCGGCGGGAGGGCTGGCGGTCAGGCCGCCTCGTGCAGGATCGCCGCCAGTTCGGTGGGCCGGTCGAACATCGGCCAGTGCCAGCCGAGCAGTTCCCGGTAGGCCAGGCCGTCGGCTGCCATGTGCCGGAAGGCGGGTACGGAGGCGGCCTTCGCCCGGACCTGTTCTTCCCCGAAGCTGCACAGCACGTGCAGCCGCGGAAGTTTCTCCCAGGTCTCGGTCAGCCGGACGGGGGTGGTGGCGGTGGCCCACGGCTGCGGTACGGACAGCCGGGTCAGCCGTTCGATCGTGTCGGCGGGCAGCCCCGGCAGCCCCGGCAGCGCGGCGGCCAACTGCGGCCACGACGGGGGCGGCAGCCGCCAGCCCTCGCCCGTCGTGCGCACCAGTTCGGCGTTGCGGGTCTGCTCCTCCGGCGGGACGAACCGCGCTTGGGACATTCCGTCCGGCAGCGGTCCGCTGTCGATGAACACCAGCCGGGCGATCCGTCCCGGCATCCGGTCCGCCACGCTCGGGACCACGACCGCACCGGCGTAGCTGTGCCCGACCAGCACCACGTCGTGCAGGTCTTCGTACCGGATCAGGTTGAGCACGTCGCTGACGTGTGTCTCCAAGTCGGTGTCGGGCCGGGCCAGGTGTGCCCGCTCGCCCATTCCGGTCAGGCTCAGCGGGTGGACGTCGTGGCCGCGGTCGCGCAGATCGGCCGTCACGGAGCGCCAGGCCCAGGCCCCGAGCCAGAAGCCGGGGAGAAGTACGTAAGTTGCCATGACAGGCACGCTAGGACGAATACCGGACAGTATCCGCCCGGTATTCGCGGGATACTTTCGCCCATGACCCGACCGACCGCCCGAGTGCTCGCCCTGCTGGAGATCCTGCAGGCCGGCGGCACCCGAACCGTCGCCGATCTGGCCCGGCGGCTCGACGTGGACGAGCGCACCGTCCGGCGCTACGTGGACCACCTGATCGACCTGGACGTCCCGGTCCGGTCGGTGCGCGGCCGGTACGGCGGCTACCGGCTCGCCCCCGGCTACCGGATGCCCCCGCTGATGCTCACCGACGACGAGGCACTGGCCGTGACCCTCGGCCTGGTCGCCGGCCGGCGGGCCGGGCTGGTACCCACGTCCGCCACGGCGATGGAGAGCGCCGCCGCCAAGATGCGCCGCGTGCTGCCCGAGGCGCTCGGCCGCAGGCTGGACGCGCTGCTGGCGACCGTCGACTTCACCGCCTCGGCCAGTTCGGCGGCCACCCAGGAGACGGGCGTGCTGCTGATGCTCGCGGAGGCCGTGCGGCACCGCCGGCCGGTCGCCGTCGGCTACACCGCCCGGGACGGGAGGCGCAGCGAACGCACCGTGCACCCGTACGGGATCGTCGTCCACTCCGGGCGCTGGTACGTGACCGGGGCGGACTCGGCGAGTGGCGAGGTGCGCACGTTCCGGCTGGACCGGATCGAGAGCCCCACGGTGCTGCCGGGGTCGTTCGAGATCCCCGCGGGGTTCGATCCGGCCACCCGGGTACTGTCCGGGCTCGCCGAGGTGCCCTGTCCGCACGAGGTGTCGCTACGGGTCCGGGGCACGGCCGAGCAGGTCCGCGCTCGGCTCCCGGCAGGGATCGCCACCGTGCAGGAACTGTCGGCCGCTCCGTTGCGGGAGCCCGGCGGGCAGACGGCCCATGACCCGCCGGAGGCCGGGGGAGAGTGGGTGCGGCTGCGGCTGCGGGCCGAGCGGCTGGAGTGGATCCCCTCCCTGCTCGCCTGGCTGGACCGCCCGTTCGTGATCGAATATCCGGACGCCCTGCGCGACCACGTGCACGCCCTGGCCCGCCGGCTCGCCGCCGGCGCCGACGACGTCCCGGGCGCCGACGGCCGGACAGCTGAGGGAGGCGGATAGTTCCGCGGACACCGGAATTGAGCGGTGCAAGCGGCTTCGACGGCGCCGCACCGTTCTGTGTCGCACGTACCGAGTCGGTCAGTGCCGGTCGTTCTCGGCCAGTCGCTCCCGCAGGACCGTGCTCAGGGCGATGGGTTCGCGGCCGATCAAGGTGGCCAGTGTCGGGTCGACGGCGGCGAATTCGCCGGCGCGGCTGGCTGTGAAGATGCCGAGCAACTGGTCTGCCGCCTCGGCGGGGACGCCGCTGCTCACCAGTTGCCGCCGGAACTGGTCGTCGGGTGCGGTGGTCCTCGTGAAGGGGCGGCCGGTGACGTCGGTGGCGATGCGGGCGATGTCGTCGAAGGTCAACGCCTGCGCCGCGGTGAGCGGGGGAGTGGGGCCGTCGATGCGGCCCTCGTCGGCCAGGATGGCGGCGGCCGCCTCGGCGAGGTCGGCGTGGGCGGTCCAGCTGACCGGTCCGTCCGCGGGGAGCGCGATCCGGCCGGACTCCACCGCGTGGCCGAGGAAGTGCGCAGCGCTGGCGGCGTAGAAGCCGTTGCGCAGCGAGGTGAACGGCACGCCACAGGCGCGCAGTGCTTCCTCGGTGGCGGCATGGTCGCGGCACGCCTGGAAATGCGACGAGGCGCCGGCCCCCATCTGGCTGGTGTAGAGGATGCGACGGGCACCCGCCGCGACGGCCCCTTCGATCGCGGTGCGGTGCTGCTTGACGCACTCTTCGCCCATTTTGTCGACAGACACTATGAGCACCTGGGAAGCGCCCTCGAAGGCGTGGGCGAGGCCGGCGGCGTCGGTGAAGCTGCCTTGCCGCACCCGTACTCCCCGGTCGGCGAACGCCTGCGCGCCTTGCGGGTCGCGGACGCTGACGCCGACCTGGTCCGCCGGCACGCGGGACAGCAGCCGTTCGACGATCTGGCGTCCGAGCTGTCCGGTGGCTCCGGTAACGATGATCATGTCGCGCTCCAATGATCTGGTTCCAGTGGAATCGCAATTACCGTATCACTGATACTAACGACGGAAACCCAGGTGCTGTATCGTTGATACATGCCACCACGTTCACGCGTCAGGGACGCGGCCGCCGACCCCGACTCGGACACTGACTCGGACACCGCAGTCGTAGGACGTGAGCAGACCCGGCAACGCGTCATCGAGGCCGCCGCCGACCTGCTGGCACGCGAAGGCCGCGACGCCGTCACCACCCGCGCGGTCGCGGTCGCGGCAGGCGTGCAGGCGCCGGCCATCTACCGACTGTTCGGAGACAAGAACGGGCTGCTCGAAGCGGTCGCCGAGCACGGCTTCGCCACGTTTCTCGCGGCCAAGCACGTCGACCCGGACCCGCAGGACCTCATCGAGGACCTCCGGGCGGGCTGGGACCTGGCAGTCGAGTTCGGTCTGACCAACCCCGCTCTGTTCACGCTGATGTACAGCGAGCCCAGGGGAACCGCATCGGCCGCCTTCAAGGCCGGCGTCGAGATCCTGATGGGCCGTATCCGTCGCCTCGCCGCCGGCGGCTGGCTCCGCGTCGACGAGGAGCTTGCGGCCGCGCTCATCCACGCCACAGCACGCGGCGCCGTGCTCACCTGGTTGTCCCTGCCCGAAGACCGGCGCGATCCGGCCCTGTTGACCGCTCTGCGGGAGTCCATGGTCGCCGCCGTGACCAACCAGGAGCCGGCCGTGCAGGACGCCGGCCCGGCCGGCGCCGCCCGCGCGCTGCGCGCCGCGCTGCCCGAGCAGACGTCTCTCAGTGGCGCGGAGCAGCACTTGCTGAGGGAGTGGCTGGACCGCCTCGCCTCCGACGGCTGACACGCCAGGGCACGCGCGTTCTCGCGGGCCACGCCCCTCTCCTGGTCCGGCAGGACCGAGGGACCGCCCCGGGCCGGCCGCCTCGGTGTCGTCGGACACCCGGGCCGTGCCCCTCCTTCGGCCGCGACGACGACACGCTGTACGCCGTGGCCAGGCCGGGGGCGAAATGCCGTTGAGCTCGCGGACGGAGACCCGGAAGACTTCCGCGGAAGACTCACCGTACGGCTGCCGGAAGGCACATGCCCGCGATTGACTTGCGGGGCGCGGGTCCAGCCACGCTGACACCGCGTCACCCATAAGGCACGGAACGGCGAGCAAGGCACGGTACGCAAAGCCCCCCATCCAAGGGAGAGTTGACGAATGACCGACCAGCAGACCACCGCCGTCTCCGGCGGCCGCCTGCACGTCAGCGAAGAGTTCGGCCCGCTGAGCGCCCGACTGGACGCCATCGGACCGCTGATACGCCGCGAGGCGGAGGCGGCCGAGGCGGCCGGCCGGCTCACCCCGCCCGTCGTCCAGGCCCTGCACGACAGCGGCGTGTTCCGGATCTGCGTTCCCCGGTCGCTCGGCGGCTACGAACTGACACCCCGCCAGGCCATCCGGACCGTCGAGAAGGTCAGCTACGAGGACGCCTCCACCGGCTGGATCGTGCACGCGGTGTACGTCTGCTCCGGCACCACCGCCGCGTACATCGGCGAGGAGGCCGCCCAGAACCTCTACGGTGACGGCCGCCTCACGCTGGTCGCGGGCCAGGGCACCCGCCCGGGCACGGCCGTCCGGGTCGACGGCGGCTACCGGCTGACCGGATCATGGTCCTTCGCCTCCGGCATGCACCACGCCGGCTACCTCCACAGCGCGGCCGTGGTCGAGCAGACCGGCCAGGTACTCATCCTCATCCAGCCCAAGGAACAGGCCACCCTGCTGGGTGGCTGGAACGTCATGGGCCTGCGGGCCACCGGCAGCATCGACTACCGCCTCGACGACGTGTTCGTACCCGACGCGTACGCGTACGACATCACCAGCACCGAACCCGTCAACGGCGGAGCCCTGTACCGGGTCGGCGTATGGAACATCGCCAGCATCGCCCTCACCGGATGGGCCCTCGGAGTCGGCCGCCGTGCCCTGGACGAACTGCGCACCCTCGCCCGGAGCAAGTCCGGCGCACCGGGCGCGACCACCGACACCGCCGAGTTCCACGCCGACTACGCCCGCGCCGAGATCGCCCTCCGCTCCGCCCGCGCCTGGGCCCTGGAGGTCTGGGCCGGTATCGAGGCCACCCTCGACACGGGCGCGCCGCTCAGCACCGAGCAGCAGACCCTCGCCCGGCTGGCCCTGAACAACGCCACCCGGTCCGGGCAGAGCGTGTGCGCGACCGCGTACAAGTGGGCCGGAACCGCCGCCCTCCGTGACGGCGACCTCCAGCGGGTGTTCCGCGACATGCACGCCGGCGGCCAGCACGTCACCTCCGGCCCCGTCGTCCTGCACAACGCCGGCCGCCACCTCGCGGGCCTGGCCCCCGACGACGCGCGCTGGATCTTCGGCGACCTGTCCGGACCGAACTGATGTGGAAGGCATGCCCCCGCGCCCGTCCGCGGGCCCGGACCTGGCCGGCGTGGGCGATCAGCCAGGAGACGGTGGGGCCGGAGGTCACCGGCCCGAGCGCCTCGGGGGGACCGCCTCAGGCCTGGGGGAGAGGTGCGACGGGAACGGTGGCTCCGAGCGCGGTGCTCTGGAGCGCCGTGACGCGCTCGATGACGAGCCCCAGCAGCACGGCCGCCGCGATCATGAGCGCCTCCGCCACCACGAGGAAGGCCATTGACCCCGGGGCCACCCGGCCCGCCACCACGAGTACCAGCGCGTGCGTGATCCAGGCGACCCACCACAGGTTCACCAGTGTCGTGTCTCGCTTTTGCTCCCACGACGTGGAGCTCGCGCGCCCGATGTCGAGGACGAACCGGCGCGGGACAAAGAAGTTGACCACCGGTATGAACCACGCGCCGATCGTCCAGCCCGGACCCGGGAGCGAGGCCTGGGGGGACAGCTCCTGGGCGTTGCGCCGGGACCGGGCGAGCCACACGAGGAAGAGCACGATCGCGAGAGTCATCAGATAGAGGAAGATCATGGAGATGAAGCCCGAGGTGTGCAGGGACGCCTCCGTGTGGTGCAGGTAGTGATCCCGGACCGCCGCCGCGCGGAACGCGTCCCCCACGGCGGCCGCCGCTGTCGCCGCCTGCGCCAAGCGGGCAAGGATCCAGGGAGCTTTGCGGGCGGTACTCGTCATCGTCCTGGGCCTGTCTCGGAGGCGTGTGCGGCCGCGGCGGACGCCGGGGCGGAGTGATCACAGGGGCTGATCGTCGCACGCGCGTAAGACTGTCGGGTCCTCGGTCAGCGGCCGAAGCCCACGGCCAGTGGTTTCCGCAAGCCGTCGTCCACGGCCATGGCCTGGACGATGGCGGGATCGAGCGGACGGCCGAAAAGCGTGCCCAGGACAACGTCCGAACTCCGGCTGGTGAAAGCGCGGGAGCAAGGGGTGCTGGTGTGCGGTTCTAGGTGTATTGCCCTGAGAGGTTGGGGACGCGGCTGGCGGGTGGTTGGCCTTTCAGCGCGGTGTGTCCGCGGTGGTGATTGTAGGTGTGCAGCCACCCGGGGAACGCCTCGCGGCGTTCGGTCTCCGAGCGGTAGGGGCGGGCGTAGGCCCATTCGTCGAGCAGGGTGCGGTTGAAGCGTTCGACCTTGCCGTTGGTCTGTGGCCGGTAGGGCCGGGTGCGTTTGTGGGTGATCTGGGCTGCTGCCAGCAGGTCGCGCCAGTCGCGTGAGCGGTAGCAGGAGCCGTTGTCGGTCAGGACCCGCTCGACGGTGATCCCGGCCTGGGCGAAGAACGCGTGGGCGCGGGTCCAGAAGCCGGTGGCGGTCTCCTTCTTCTCGTCCGAGAGGATCTCGCTGTAGGCGAGGCGGGAGTGGTCGTCGACGGCGGTGTGGAGGTAGCTGTAGCCGGCGTTCTTGCGGTTCTTGCGGCCGGCCTGGCGGCCCAGGACCTTGTGTCCGCCGCCGTCGGGGATGTTGCCGAGCTTCTTGATGTCGACGTGCACGAGTTCGCCGGGCCGCTCGCGTTCGTAGCGGCGTATGACACGGCCGGTGGCCCGGTCCAGGTGGGTGAGGCGGGCCAGGCCGTAGCGGGTCAGGACGCGGTGCACGGTCGAGGGCACCAGGTGCAGCAGGTGTGCGATGCGGGCCGGGCCCCAGCGGCGCAGGATGCGGACCTTGATGATCCGGCGTTCGATGCGGGTCGGGGTGCGGCGCGGGCTCGTGTGCGGGCGGGAGGACAGATCCCGCATCCCGGCCTCGCCGAGTCGCCGGTAGCGGTCGGCCCAGCGCTGCGCGGTGGTGGGCGAGACCTGGAAGCGTTCGGCGGCCCGGCGCAGGGGCCAGCCGTCCTCGACCACGCAGCGGGCCAGGCGCAGGCGTCCGGTCTCGGTCAGGGGTGCATTACGGTGGGACACGAGGGCCTTTCTGTTGGTGTAGACGTCGCAATCCACACCGAACCGGAAGGCCCTCACCCATTTCAAGATCCCCCAACCGAGATCCTGCTCACCGTCCACAACCTCCCGGGACAGAACATCTAGGGCGTGTTGCGAAAGTAGCGCCGTCCGCCCGCAGGGCGGGCTCCGCGGCGTCTGGTGCGTGCGATCGCAAGGCGGAGGGTCGTCCTCGTACTGGACGTACTTGGATGATCCCGACAACGCGGCGAGCGTGCGTGCCAGGCGTCGTGGAGCAGGCGGGACTTTCGCAACACGCCCTAGAAGGACCGGAAGACGCCTTCCGGGTCGGTGCGGGCGGCGTCGGTGACGTCTGCGAAGTCCAGGTTGGCGATCGACAGATTCGCGTGGATGTCGTGGATCCCGGACGGGACGGCGCGGACCGAACCGCCGTAGGCTTCGAACTCCTCGTCGCTCTCGCATTCCTCCCTGGTCAGGACGGCCACCGCCAGCAGTGCGCGGTGGGCGGACCGCATCGTGGTGCGATCCGCCAGGAAGACGACGCTCAGGTCCTCGTCCGCGGATACGGCGACGACCACCTCATCGGCGGTGGCCTCGGCCCAGGCCGGATCGTCCACCACGTGGACCAGGGGCTCGTAGTCGCCGTCGCCCCACGGTTCCGACAGCTCCGCTCGTACGCTCTGCCAGGCCCCCTCGTCGCTGTAGTCGGTTCTGACGATCAGTGCGGCGAACGCGTCGCGACCGGTGACGGCGGGCAGCGCCTTCATGTTGTGACCCCCACGGGCATGGTGAACGGGACGCGGTCCCGCGGTTCCGGACACCTCTCGGGCAGAGCACCGTCGCCACGGACCGGTACAGGATGCCAGTCAGCGCCGCGCGGTGCCGTACGGGTGGACGCGCCGTCACGGATGTCGTGGGCCGGCACCGCGGCCGGGCCCGCGACACCATCCGTCCGGTGATGCAACCTATCCCGGCGTACAGGCGTGTGGAGTTACGAACACGCGTACAGGGAAGCCCTGTTGCTGCTCATGCTGTCCAAGTGCGTTCCAAGGCCCGACGGAGGACCATGCGAAACCGAACCCGAGTGACCGCCCCACTGGCCGCAGCCGCTCTGCTCGCCATGGCGGCACCGGCCGCACGTGCCCAAGCCGCGGATGCCGGCGGCACCGGCGCCGGCGGCCACGCGCCGGATACCGGCGCACCCGGCGCCGGCACGGTGGGTGACCCGGTCTTCCCCACCCTGGGCAACGGCGGTTACCGCGCCGACGCGTATCTGCTGGACTTCACCTACGATCCGGCCACCAAGCTGATCGCGGCCACCGCGACGATCAACGCGAGGGCCACCCAGGACCTGTCTCAATTCTCCCTGGACTGTCTGGGCCTGGACATCGGCGGTGTCGAGGTGGACGGGCGCCCGGCGACGTATGTCCAGGAGGGGGAGAAACTGGTCATCACCCCGAAGTCCGTTCTGTGCCGCGACAGACGGTTCGACGTTCGCGTGGAGTACGGTGCCGACCCGCGCCGTTCGCTGCCCCGCACCGGATGGGTGCCCACGCCCGACGGCTTCGCGATCGCCGGCCAGCCCGACGTGGCGCACACGGTGTTCCCGTGCAACGACCACCCGAGCGACAAGGCGCACTTCCGGTTCCGCGTCACCGTCCCGGACGGTCTGCTCGGGGTGGCCAGTGGCCGCCTCGTGAGCACGGTGCGGCACGGTGACGGCCTGACCACGTTCACCTATCAGTCGCGTGAGCCCATCGCCACCGAGATCGTGCAGATCACGGTCGGCGACTACATCGTCAAGCACCGCCAGGGCCCGGGCGGGCTCCCGCTGCGGGACATCGTCCCGACCTCGCGCGCCGAGGCCCTCGAACCGGCCCTGGCGCTCACCCCCGGCCTGGTGACGTGGCTGGAGCAGTACCTCGGGGCTTTCCCGTTCGAGACGTACGGCCTGCTGCCCGCCAACACCGACGACCCGAACGCGTTCGACTTCACGGGCCTGGAGACGCAGACCCTGACCCTCTACAAACCGAACTACCTGCTCCAGCCGGAGTCGGCGATCGGCTCGCACATGATGCATGAACTCGTCCACTCCTGGTTCGGCAACCTGGTCTCCCCGGGAACCTGGTCCGACCTGTGGATCAACGAGGGCCACGCCGACTTCTACGGCCTGATCTACCGCTACGAACGCGGCTGGGCCGACTCGCGCGGCTTCACCACGCTCGAAGACCGCATGAAGTACACGTACGCCCTCGGCGACCAGTGGCGCCAGTCCTCCGGCCCGGTCGCCGCACCGAACGCCACCAACCTCTGGGACAACCAGCGTTACACCGGTGGCGTCCTCGTCCTGTACGCCCTGCGCCGGCTCGTCGGCGAGGATGCCTTCCACAGCACCGAGCGCACCTTCCTGAACCGCTTCCGCAACAAGTCGGCCACCACCGACGACTACATCGCGGTCGCAAGCGAGGTCTCGGGACAGGACCTCACCGGCTTCCTCCGGGACTGGCTCTACGGCACCACGACGCCGCGCATGCCCGGCCACCCGGACTGGACGGTCACCCCGGTCACCCCCTCGGTGGCCGCCCCGCGCCACGCCGCCGGTCAGCCCCACGACGCGGCGAGCGCCACGCTGTAGCCGGCCGTCCAGCGGTACCCCGGGCGTGCCCATGGGCACGGCTGAATCGCCGGACGGGCCGGGGGCCCGGCCCGTCCGGCGAAGGGCGGACGTCGACGTACACAGGCGCGTGTCCAGGGTCGACCTTGCCTCGCCGGACCCCGCTGCCCAGTCGAGCGGCACGGCGGCCCGATGGGCGGCATCAGTCGCGGGTGACGACCTTCCACTCCTGTCGGGTGTCATCCCAGGACACTTCGACGGTACGGGCGTTGCCGGCCCGCCTGAGGGCCGCCAGGTCCATGCTGAGCAGGCGACGCAGCGCGTCGTCCGGCACGTTCGTCGGTATATGGAGAATCACGCTGTCCATGCCCTCGTGCTCCTCGGGCTGCCGCTGCCGGCGTCTTGACAGGCGCTGGATCGCGGAGCGCACCGCCGCGTAGCCGTCCTCACCCGCCTTGGCCGTGATCGTTTGCAGAAACGGGACCACTGCCGCCGTGACGATCATCGTCGGCACCACCGTGCTCCAGTCAGGGACGCCCAGGGCACCCTCGTACCGGCCCTGGAGGCGCTCCGTCCGGCGTCTCTCCTGACGCTCCTTCTCCGCCAGGAGCGCCTCGGCCGCGTCGAATCTCTGCTGAGCCAGCAGTGTGTTGATCCACCCGCCCACAAAGGGGGCGAAGCCGTCGGTCCACCGGTCCGAGTCCATCTCCGCAGCCTGGAAATACAGAGCCACCGCGTCATCCGTCCTGCCGTGCTCATGCAGTAACCCGGCCAGCTTCGCCATCGCGTAGGTGCTACCTGCTTCCACCGCCCGGCGGTACCAGGTCTCGGCTTCGTCCGTCGCGCCCCGGGCATGCAGGAACTCGGCCAGAATCGCCATCGTGTGGGGGGCTCCTGTCTCCGCGGCCCGGCGGTACCTCGCTTCGTCGTCGTTCATTGACGGCCCGTCCCCTCTGACGCCCGCGACCAGGTCTCGCGAGTCATCCACCGAGTCTGCCTCGTCGGCTCACATCGCTCACCCCTCAGCCCGGCCTGCCCGGCCCCGGCCGGAACGGGATGACGGTGTCCGGGGGGATGCCGGCGGCCCCGGTCGGCGGTATGCAGGGAGCATGCACGAGAGCATCCGGGTGTGGTGGACAAGTGCCCTCGCGACACTCGGCGTTCAGATGATGACGCTGTGCGCCCTCGGCGGTGCCGAAGGCTCGCCGGGGGCTGTGCGGCCGTGGCTGTACGGACTGCTGGGTCCGGCCTGGGCCTGGCTCACCTGGCGTGCGACGGCCATGCGGATCCGGGTCTCGCCGGAGGGTATTCGCAGTCACGGGGTCTGGCGGACGCGGTTCGTGGCCTGGGAGGACCTGGTGCAGGTCGACGGTGAGCTCGACTACCTGATCACGCGATCCCCGTTGGAGTGCCCGACGGCGGTTCTGTTCAACGGGAGCCGCGTGCCGCTCACCGGTGTGTACGGGCTGCGCAGGGAGGGCACCTCGCGGGTCGACCGGATCGCGGAGCGGCTCAACGCCCTGTGCGACGAGGCGTGACCGGCCCAGGGGGACCAAGCCGGCAACACCCGGAGCCGTTATGGCCGTGGGGACCACAACCGGTGATCGCTACAGGTCTCCCGGGGCGCCCGTCTCCACGAAACCGATGACACAGCGACGGATGTGATCAAGGAACTGCGGCAGGTCGTCGGCGACCCTGTCGAACTCCGCATCGTCCAGGGAGGCGGTCCTGGACCGGTGGATCGCGCCGCCCCAGTCGGCGACGTAGAGGATGCCCCCGCCGTTCGATGCGATCACCATCCCTTGGGGGTCATCGGCCTCCGGAATGAAGAGCGGCCCTTCCTCCGCGAGGCTGTGCAGGACATCGCGTGCCGAATGGACGAAGTAGCCGTTGCCCACGTCGGGCAGCACGACCTCCCCGATCGACTCGTAGAACGTCAGGAGATCCTCGAATCCCAGGGGCTCCCGACCGTAGTCATGGGCAGCCCGAAGGTCCTCCTCGACGGCGACCCGGACCTCGTTCATGCCCGGCTCGTAGCCGTACGTCTCCTCGAACGTCAAGCTCATGGAGTCGACCGCACCCGTGATCTCGTCACGCCACCGTGACAGCCATGCGGCCGAGTACGCGAGCTGATCCATGGCCCGGATCATGCCACTCCAGCCTTGAGCGCGGGCCCCCGCCCCCGCATCCAGGGCGCTGTTCCGCAGTTGGCTGCCCGGGTGCGGCGGGGCTGTCCAGCGCCTGCCTCGCGCGCATGCTTCGTTCGAGTGATGTTCTCGGCATCCGGGACCGAGTGAATGGCCAGCATGTGAGGTTTCTTCACCGTTATCCGGCGCCGGGGTCACGGCGCCGCCGGTGCGAGCGGTTCGGGATCATGCAGTGCGTCCGTCCCCGGTTCGACGGCAGCTATCCGGAGCAAGGGGAAGAATGATGCAGGCACCTCCGCTGTTGGTCGCGTTGAGCGCCTTGAGCACGTTGACCGCTGTGACCGGGCCGGAGCCGGGATCGGGCCGCCGTACGTGCGCCGGCCGCCCGGCGGGAGTGTCGCGGTGATCCCGGCCCAGAGTGCGCGGACCGTCAGGGATGTGCGGGCCGTGGTCGTCGGAGCGGGGTTCTCCGGGATCGGCGCCGCCGTCCGGCTTCGCGAGGCGGGGTTCGGCGATGTGCTCGTGCTGGAGAAGGGGACGCAACTCGGCGGCACCTGGCGGGAGAACACCTACCCGGGATGCGCCTGCGATGTGCCCTCGACGCTCTACAGCTACTCCTTCACCCCGGATGCCGCCTGGAGCAGGGTCTTCGCCGGGCAGCGGGAGATCCTTGGCTATCTGCGGGCGACAGCCGAGCGGTACCGGCTCGGTGACATGCTGCGCTGCGGCGTGCGGGTGCTGGGCGCCCGGTGGGACGGGGCGGCCGGCCGCTGGCTGCTGGAGACCAGCGACGGGCCCTACCGCGCGGCGGTACTGGTCCTGGCCACCGGCCCGTGGCACGTCCCGCGCCGCCTGGAGGTCCCCGGGATCGAGGAGTTCGAAGGTCCCGTGTTCCACACCGCCCGCTGGGACCACGGCGTCGACCTGGCCGGGCGGCGGGTGACCGTGGTGGGGAGCGGCGCCTCCGCCGTGCAGATCGTCCCGGCCATCGAAGCCCGCGCCGCGGCAGTGGACCTGTTCCAGCGCACCGCCCAATGGGTGCTGCCCAAGCCCGACCTGCCGGTACCCGCGCTGTTCAACCGGCTGCTGGACCAGGTGCCCGGTGCGCGCTGCGCGCTGCGCGCCGGTCAGTACGCCCTGCAGGAGGGGTTCGGCTACGCCTTCCGCCGCCCTCAGGGCGGCCGGCTTCTGGAGGCGGGTGCCCGCGCACACCTGTGGTTCGCGGTCCGTGACCAGCAGCTGCGCGGGCAGCTGACACCCGACTACCGGTTGGGCTGCAAGCGTCTTCTGACGTCCAGCACCTTCTACCGGGCCCTGTCCCGGCCGCACGTCCGCCTGCATCCCACCGCCGTGGCCGCCGTGCGCGGCAACGAGGTCGTCGGCACCGACGGCACCACCGTCCGGGCCGACGTGCTCATCGAGGCCACCGGCTTCCGCGTCGGTGAACTTCCGCTGGCCAAGACCCTGTACGGCACGAACGGCCGGACACTCGACGAGGCATGGGACGGTGAGCCGCAGGCGTACATGGGCACCACCGTGAGCGGCTTCCCCAACCTGTTCCTGCTGCTGGGACCCAATCTGCTCGGCGGCTCCACCTCGGCGGTCACCGTCCTGGAAGCCCAACTCACCTACCTCATCGCCGCCTTGACCCACCTCGACCGAGGCGGCCACGCTTCCCTGGACGTCAGGTCGGCCGCGCAGGACGCGCACAACGCCGCCGTCCAGGAGGCGCTCGCGACCACGGTCTACAACGCGGGCGGCTGCACCAGCTACTACTTCACCTCCACCGGACGGAACACCTTCGCCTGGCCGTGGTCCACCGGGCGGCTCGTGAGCCGGCTGAGCCGGTTCGACGCCGAGGCCTATACCGCCGACGTACCGGCCCGCCCTCTTTCGCTGCCCGCCCAGGCACGGCCGCCGCAGCAGGGGGACCGTACGGTGGCGGCGAACGCGGAGCGGGAAGAGGCCTGAGAACGGGCCCACCGCGGGTCCACCACGGGCCCACCGCGGGCCCACGACGGACCCCCCTCGGAAGCGGACCGGAAGCGGACCGGAAGCGGGCAGCGGCTACCGGCGGAAGCGGTGGACGCGGTGGACTGGGGCACGGAGAGGTCGGGGGCGGCCACGAGGGTCCGCGAGTCAGGGGCCCACCGCAACGGGGGTGCGATGATGCGGGGGAGGCTGTCGACCGGTTCGGGCACCTCGGGGCACGCCCTCTCCGTGGTCTGGCTGGAGCAGGGGCTCCAGCCAGACCGGCCGGCTCCCCCGGCTCGGTCAGTACAGCTCCTGCAGACGCTTCTCGACCACGGACAGGTCGGTCCTGGCCAGGTCGTCGGGATGGATGACGACCCGCAGTTCGGGTGCGATCGCCGGATGGCTGAGGCATCCGCGGACAAATGTCTCGACGATCAGCGCTGCCAGCCGGCCCCGGTCCAGTTCGACGACCCTGGCCAGCCCGGAGCCGACCAGCGGCACCGCGACCGGCTTGTACTGTCCGTGCAACGCCACGGCCGCCCAGAGACTCTCCATGCTCGACCGCAGGTCCTCCGGACTCGAACGGGCCACCAGATCGTTGCCCAGCCGGGAGTACGCCGTGGCGAACACCCGTCGGCCGCCGACCGGAATGGCCACGGTCGTCCCCATCGGATAGCGGATCCTGCGGCCACGCGGCTTGTCCTGGACGCTCTCCCTGCCTACGGCCGTGACCGCCTTGAGCCCCAGGCGCAGCCTCTGGTCGAGCAGCCTGCGCTGGCCGTCGAAGAGCCGGTCGACCAACTGGCCCTGCACGCTTCCACGGCTGATCACGCGGTCCTGCTCGGTGGAGGTGTCGAAGGTGTCGGTGAACCCGACCACGAGGTTGGCGTCGGACTGGTCGAACAGGTCGCCGCGCACCACCACGACGTCGACCGACCGGCCGGTCACCGTGTGCCGCAGCAGTTCCCCGCCGAGCCTTTCGCGGATGCTGGCGCGCAGCCCGTCCAGCGTCCGTGCGGCCTCGGGGTCGTCCGGCCGTTCCCGCGCCAGCATCTCGGCCACCGGCAGGGCGAGTTCGTGGCGTCCCAGCTCGGTCTGACTGCGGATCACCTCACGGCGGGCGACCGCCTGCAGCTGAGTCAGCCGGCGGATGAGGGGCTCGGCGAAGCCCTCGCCGCTGACATCGGCCAGCGGCCGGCCGCGTACCAGCCGCAGCGCCTCCTCCAGCTGCCGGACCGCCGTCGCCGGCGCCGCGTGCAGGGCGCTGTTGACCAGCTCGGTGAAGCGCGAGCTGTCCAGCTCCTCCGGTCGGAGCACGAGCCGGTAGGCCGTCTCCGGCCCCCTGAGCGTCAGTTGCTGCTCGGTGCGCAGGATGCGGGCGGCGGCCCCGGTCTGCTCGGGGTCCAGCGCGCGTCGCAGTTCCAGGATCCGCTTCTGCACCTCGTTGCGGCTGCGCTGCGCCTGGTGGGGCAGCCCGGTCGCCGGACCCCACACCTCCTTGCGCAACTGCCAGACCGGGACGGCCTCGCCCTCGGCCGCCACCAGCCGGACCAGGAGCCGGGTCGTCAGCGGGGTCAGGTGCGCCACGGCGCCGTCGGCCTCAAGTCTCACCGGCCCGAGAACGCTCACCCGGATGCGCGCCATTCGCCCCTCCACACGCTGTGCCCGAACGCGCCGCGTCACTTCGGGAGCGCCCTTTGAGACTACCAATGAGCCCCGGAAGCGCTGGGCGCCTGACGTTTTCCGGGCCTGTTCCGGCCCTGCTGCGGCAACGGATCGTCAGCACGCGGCGCGCACGGCGGATTTTCCTCCGTCACACGGTGACTGCCTTCGGCGGCCTGATCGCGGTGATCCAGTTCGCCGTACAGCTCTTTCCGTCCGGGCTGCCGCAGCCGGGCGCGATGACCATCGCCGCGGTGGGACTCAGCGGGGCCTGGGGGCTGGTGCGGGCGCGGCCGACCTCCCCGGTGCGCCAGGAGTTCAGATGCCCGGACATGACGGTGGTCGTCGAGGAAGGGGACCTCTTCGACCAGCAGGGGCACCTGGTCGTCGGCTTCTGCGACACCTTCGACACCGCCTCGGCCGACGGGGTCGTCATCAACGACGCCAGTGTGCAGGGGCAGTTGCTGATGCGGCGCTACGAGGGCGACGTGCGGCGCCTGGACGCGGAACTCAGCGCCGCCCTCGGCGAGGTCGCACCCGTCGCCAGGGAGGACCGGGAGTACAAGGCGCTCGGCAAACTCGACCGGTACCCCATCGGCACTGTCGCCGCGCTGGGACGGCGTCCGCAGCTGGTCTTCGCCGCGGCGTACAGCCACATCAGCAACGACTACGTGGCGGCGTCGAGCGTGGAGGAGCTGTGGTCCAGCCTCAACCGGCTGTGGGACGCCGTCCGCCGGCACGCGCAGCTGGAGTGCGTGGCGATGCCGCTGGTCGGCTCGGGGCTGTCCCGGCTCGACTACCTCGACCGGGAGAGCCTGCTGCGGCTGATCCTGCTGTCGTTCGTCGCCCGGTCCCGGGAGGGCGCGATCTGCCGGGAACTGCGGGTGGTCATCCGGCCCGCCGACCTGCGGAGGATCAACATGCCGGAGGTGGCGGCCTTTCTGCGGACGCTGGCCTCCTCGGAGCCGGACCGGGCATGAGGGGCGGACGGCAGCACCCGCCCGCCCCTCATGTGCTCACGGCGTGCGCCGGTAGGCGGCGAACCGCTCGAACGGCCAGGTGTCCCGCCAGTCGGAACCGGTGTCGTTGACCTTGCAGCCCGCCTGCTTCAGCCGCTCGACGATCTTCCCGAGGGCGATGTGCGTACCGTCGAAGCGGATGACGTTGCGACCCGCCGTGTCGGCGATGTGCCGAAGCGCGCCGATCTCCACGATGATGGTGCGTTCCGGGTAGGCCATCAGCACCATCCCGAGCTCGATCAGCACGTTCTGCCGGGGCTGACCGGTCAACTGGGTCTCGTACGGGGGCTCGTGATCGCCCAGGAGCTGCGGGTGCAGCTTGGCGACGTCGTCCGGTGTGAGGAGCACCAGTGCGGCCTGTGCCTGCGACGGGGCGTTGGCGACCACGTCACCGAGGAACGGCGAGGTCTGCCCGGTCGCCCTGACCAGGTCCTCCCACTCCAGCGGATGCAGGTCCAGACGGCGCAGCAGCGCGAACATCTCACGCCGCACCTCTTCGTCCCGCCCGTGCACGACGAACACACTGCGGGCCCGGTCGGAGGCGCGCGGCCGGTCGCCGCGCTGCTCGGTGTGCTGCTCTGCGGCACGGCTCCGGGGCTGGGGGGTGATCGGGGAGTTCGCCCCCGTCGTCGTGAACCGGTCGCCGCCGTTGATGGTTCCCGGACCGGTGTTGTGGTTGTTGTCACCGAAGTGCTGATATCCGTTCATGGTGCTCATGCCCTCGTCGCGTTGATGGGGGAGCCGTCGCCGGATGTCGAGTACCGGTCGCCGCCGTTGATGGTTCCCGGACCCGTGTTGTGGTTGTTGTCACCGAAGTGCTGCTGGAGGATGCTGTTCTGCTGCCTCTTGTGATCGTCGAGGTCGACGTTGTGCTCGTGCAGAAAGACACCGAGGGTCTGCAGCAGCCGGCGCTCCACAATGCGCGTGTACTTGATCGCGTCGGACTCCTGGAAGTAGTGGTGGACCGTGTCGCTCGTCGCCATCTCCCGGACGCTGGTCCGCGCGCCGCAGTCCACCGCGGTGGTCACGTAACGGCCCAGGCGGAACTCGCTGCTGTCGACCACGGGCATCGTCTCCGCCCGGAGCCCTCCCCTGCGCAGGCCGCCCGGCAGCGGCCTGCGCAGGAAGGCCGGCAGCCGCCGCTGCAGGGGGCCGAGGAACTTCGCCAGCAGCAGCAGGGGGCTCAGGGACCACAGCAGCACCGCGCTGAACGCCTCCTTGGTCATGTCCCGGGCCACCCGCCACAGCAGGGGGAGGTCGAGTGCCGCGGGCAGCCGGTCGACCAGGTGGAAGCTCTCGATGAGCGGCGCGAGTACGAAGGTGTGGAACTCGGTGTGCAGCGTGCCTCCCTTGATGTCGAAGCCGACGATCAGTGAGGTGACGAGTTCCTCGTTCCAGGCGCCGATCCGGATGCACAGGTACTCGCGCGCCGAGTCGTAGTCCTCCCTCCAGTGGATGTCCGGCAGGTCGTCCGTCCCGGGGAGCCGGGACCAGCCCCCGCCCTGCGTCACGTCGTTCGTCCTGATCGCGGTGGAGTATTTGCGGCGCTCGACGGTCAGTGCCCGGATCTGTTCCTCCTGGCGCGCGTCGTCGCGCAGTTCGGAGGTCATCCGGGCGGCGACGTAGGAGGTGAGGTCGGAAGGGTTGAACGGGATGACGGGCTTGCGCTGCACGGCCTCCGGCGCCCGGTGCCCGTTCCCGTCGCCGTACGTCCCGCCGGCGGCGGGTCCCGGCGCCGGCATGTGGGTCGGCCAGCCGGCGGCGGCGTCGAACGCGCCGACGGGAGCGCCGATCAGCAGCTGGGTGTTCGACCAGTTGTGCACGCGCTTGCCGGCCCCGACGAAGGGATGGTAGCCGGAGTAGAAGATGATGCCACTGCCGGAGGACTGCTCGTGGTCGATCTTGCGGATCAGCTCGTCCGTGAGCCCCGGGGCCAAGGGATACGTGCCGTCGAAGCCCCCGTCGGGGCGTGTCTCCTTCAGGCGGGTCATCAGGGTCTGCAGGGTGGCGATCCGCCGAAGGTAGTCGGTGGCCCAGGCCAGCCAGCCGATCAGCAGTATGGCGACGAAGGGGTTCAGCACGCCCTTGGACATCAGCACCACGGTGAGGGTGGCGCCGACGCCCAGGACGGTCAACTGCTGGCGTCGGAGGTTGTGGGCCGCGAGGGCGTGCGCGAGCACCGGGACGGCGTCGTATCCGTAGGACGGGGCCACGATCCTGAACCGGTCCGTCAGCAACTCCTTGATCACCGACTTGCGGTAGACGGGATCGAGGTACGTGCCCGCCGACAGCAACCGGGTCGCCTTGCTCGTCGCGTGTGCTCGCGAGTCCCGCGCGGCCGGCGCGTCCCGCGAGTCCCGCGCGGCGGATTGCGGGCCCCGGGAGCCCGGGATGACTGCTTCACCGCTCATGGTCTGTCAGAGCTCCGCTCATGGATTTCGCCGGAGGCCGCCGGCGATGAGCCCTGCGGGTGTCGCTGCACGGACGTGCTCCGATCGGTGACGTGCTGTGGGTGATTGCGGGACGGTCAACTGGTCTCTTTCACCGACGCGTCGGTGATGACTCCGTCGCGGACCGTGTACGTCCCGCGGTAGTTGTTCCGGGTCGCGTTGTTCTGGACGGACTCAAGCGTCACCTTCACGACGTCACCCTTGACCGACAGGATGGTGACGGTGACGTGCGCGGTGTCGACGAAGCCCGCGACGAAGGTGTCGTAGTCGCTGTCGAGGTTGCTGCCACCCAGGTCCCAAGCGGTCGCGTAGTCGCCGCTGTCGATCGCCTCGAAGTAACTCTGGACGGTCGCACCCGGGCCGGTGACCGGGGTGTCCGTGGACGATGATGCCGATGGCGATGGTGACGAGTCGTACGAAGGCGTGTCGGTCGGCAGCGCCGTGCCGGGATCCTCGGGCGAAGGTTCGAACAGTGGCGGTGTGGCCGACTGTGACGCGTAGCCGTCCGTGCCGTCCGTGCTCCCGGACCAGAAGCCGCCTTGCCCGCTCGGAGCACCCGAGTACGGATCCTCCGAACCGGAACCGAGCCCCGTCAGCAGCGCCAGCGCCACGATGAGCAGCAGCGGTACGCCCACGATCGTGAGCACCCGGACACGGACAGGTCCGGCCGGGGGTAACAGTCCCACCGGGCGGTAGGGGTCGTTCATAGGGGACTCCATCGTCTCGGACGGTGCCGACTCGCCCGTGCCGGTGACTGCGGCAGGTGCCCCGACATCCCTGGCACGCGAGCTGATACATCATCACATTTCCGGTAGGGCGGCGGTGGCTGAATCGGGGGACCGCGCCCGGCCCACCCCGGTTCGTGGGCAAGCGGTGCGGTTCGCCCACGCGCCGATACGACCAGTCCCGTCGCTTCCGCGACCAGACTCCGCCCGCTTCCGATCCGCTTCCGCCGGCCCGGTCGCGGGAATGTTTCCCGGTGCGGGCTGGTTGGACTCTTCGCGGGTGTTGGTGGCGGGACAGTGTCCCCGGGCCTCACCTTCCGCCCGTGGGGACGATCGTTCGGCTGAAGCCCCACGGAGCACTTCGCCGAGTGGCGACCGCCGTCACCGGCACCCGCGTCCGTCACCGGCGTCGGCCAGGTCCCTCCCCGGACCTGGCCGGCGCCTTCTGCTGCTGCGACGCCCCGGGCGATGCGTTCACGGGGTCGCCCGGGCTTCGGCCGCGGTCTGTCCTCAACCGCCGGACGGGCTGATCATTGGCAGTCCGCAGGTCACCGGCTGTACCTTCCCAACCGAAGGAGAGACCGCATGAGTACGACCAGCCCACGCAGAAGAGCCGATACGTTCGTCGGACCCGGCGACGACCACCGGTTCGATGCTCCCTCGACCGGCGACGAGCGCGCCGTGCTCGTCGGATTCCTCGCGGCTCAGCGCACGACGCTGGAGCTGAAGTGCGCGGGCATGGCCGCAGAGCTCTCCCGGCGCTCCGTCGAGCCCTCCACACTCTCGCTGCTCGGCCTGGTCCGTCATCTCGCCGACGTGGAACGCCGATGGTTCCGCAGGGTTCTCGCCGGACAGGACGCACCACCGCGCTTCTCGTCGTCGGCGGACCCCGACGGCGACTTCGACGGCGCGAGGTCCGATCCCGCCCTCGTGGCCGAGGCCTGGCAGGCCTGGAGCGCCGAGGCCGGGTTCGCCGACGCCTTTGTCAGGGACGCGCCCCACCTGGACATCGAGGGCGAGGACGCGTGGCGCGGGGTGGTATCGCTGCGCTGGGTACTCGTCCACATGATCGAGGAGTACGCGCGGCACAACGGACACGCCGACCTGCTCCGTGAGCGTATCGACGGCGCGACCGGCCTGTGAGGCACGGGCTGCCGGGGGCGGCCGTCGCGGTCAGAGCGCGCGGTGCATGATGTGCAGCCCCACGTAGCCGGCGCTCGGATGCCGGAAGCCCTCCGGCAGCGTGCCCAGTACCTCGAAGCCGAGCGATTGGTAGAGCCTCACCGCGGGGACATTGGTCTCCACCACCGCGTTGAACTGCATCGCGCGGTAGCCCGCCGCACGCGCCCACTCCACGGTGTACTCGCACAGCGCGCGCCCCACGCCCCGCCCGGCGTGCGCCGGGTCGACCATATAGCTGGCACTCGCGATGTGAGACCCGTTGCCCATGTGGTTACGGTTCATCCTCGCCGTCCCCAGGACGGCACCTGAGTCGTTCACGGCGACGACCGTACGGTCCGGGGGTGACAGCACCCACCAGTCGCGGCCCCGGTCCACGTCAAGATCCACCGGATAGGTGAAGGTCTCGCCCGCGGCGACGATCGTGTGGAAGAAGGGCCAGATGGCGGGCCAGTCCTCCGAGGTGGCTTCCCTGATCAACATGCGGACAGGATGTCGTACGGCCGGCCTGTCTCCAACGCCTTTTCCGGCCGGGGCACGCCTGGGCGAGGCCGGCGCGGCGGGAGACAGGGGCGAGCGGGGGATCCTGATGTCCGCCGTATTCCCCGCCCCCCGGTCGCGCGTTCGGGGGAACCGGCTGTGACCGGCGGAAAGGCACTCCGCGGATACGGCAGGATGGCGCGGGTGACGACACAGTACAACCAACTCCCGTCAGCAGAGGGAGCGAACCGGTGAACCGGACCTTGACACCGCACGACCTGATCGTGGCGGGCGCCGCGATCGCCGCCGGACTGGCCGCGGGACTGCTGCTCCGCCTGGCCCTGCGATGGCTGGGGGAGCGGGCCACCAGAACCCGCTGGAACGGCGACGACATCATGGTCAACGCCCTGCGGACCGTGCTGCCCTGGACCGCCCTCGCGGCCGGCGGATGGGCCGCCGCGGCGGCGCTGCCGCTGACCTCCAGAATCGGCCACAGCGTCGACAACACGCTGATAGCCGTCCTCATCCTGGCCATCACGGTCACCACGGCCCGGATGGTCGCCGACCTGGTGAAGTCGCTGGCACTGTCCCGCTCCGGGGTCGCCGGCTCCGCCAGCATCTTCATCAACATCACGCGGATAGCGGTCCTGGCGGTCGGCTTCCTGGTGCTGCTGCAGACCCTCGGCATCTCGATCGCCCCGCTGCTCACCGCCCTCGGCGTGGGCGGCCTCGCCGTCGCCCTGGCCCTCCAGGACACCCTGGCCAACCTGTTCGCGGGCGTGCACATCCTCGCGTCCCGGACCGTCCAGCCGGGCGACTACATCCGCCTCAGCAGCGGGGAGGAGGGGTATGTCGTCGACATCAACTGGCGCAACACCGTGGTGCGCCAGCTGCCCGACAACCTGGTGATCATCCCCAACGCTCGGCTGGCGGGCACCATCACCACCAACTACCACCAGCCCGCCCAGCAGATGTCGGTCATGGTCCAGTCGGGGGTCGGCTACGGCAACGACCTCGAACATGTCGAGCGGGTCGCCACGGAGGTCGCCGAGGCCGTGATGGCCGAGGTCGAGGGCGGTGTGCCGGACCATGAACCCTCGGTGCGCTTCCACACGTTCGGCGAGTCCCGGATCGACTTCTCGGTGATCCTGCGGGCCGGGGAGTTCAGCGACCAGTACCTGATCAAGCACGAGTTCATCAAGCGGCTGCACCAGCGCTTCCGCACCGAGGGCATCGACATCGCCTTCCCCACCCGGACGGTGACACTGCGCCACCAGGACGAGGTGCCGATGCCGCGCCAGCGCCTGACGCCCGAGTCCGTCTGAGGCCCGCCGTCCGCCGTCCGCCTGTCAAGGACGGCGGACGGCGGTCGGCAGTCGGTCGGGCGGCAGACCGGCGGGCGGCAGACCGGCGGGCGGCGGGCCGCTCGCATTCCCGTCGCGCCCCGATCAGTGCCCGCCGGTGTCCCCGTGGCTGCGCACGACCTCCTTCACCTTGGCCACCGCGAAGCCCCAGCCCTGCTCGACGGTCGGCTTGGCCGGCACGGCGATCTCGTCCGGGTTCGTGAGCACGTCGAGCAGGACCGGCCCGGGGGTGCTGAAGGCGCGGCGTACGGACTCCTCCAGCTCGTCCGGATCGGTCACGCGGATACCGGTGATGCCCATGGCCGCGGCGACCGCGGCGAAGTCGGGGTTGTCCAGCACGGTGCCGAACTCCGGCAGCCCGGCCTGCTCCTGTTCCAGCTTCACCATGCCGAGCCGGCGGTTGTCGAAGACGACGAGCTTGACGGGGAGCCGGTTGGTCTTGAGCGTCATGAGGTCGCCGAGGAGCATGCTCAGCCCGCCGTCGCCGCAGAAGGCCACGACCTGGCGCTGCCGGTCCAGGCACTGGGCGCCGAGCGCCTGCGGCATCGCGTTGGCCATCGAGCCGAGGTTGTACGAGCCGAGCAGCTGCCGGTCGCCGCGCATCTCCACGAACCGCGAGAGCCACACGGTGGCCATGCCCGTGTCGGAGGTGAAGACGGCGTCGTCGTCGGCGACCCGGTCCACCACGGCGGCCAGCGCCTCCGGGCGGATGTCGTGCGTACGGTTGTCCAGCGCGGAGCGGATTCGTCCGACCACGCCCTTGTCGTGGGCCGGGTCGGCGAGCCTGGCCTGACCCGCGCGCCACTCCGTGAAGCGCTTGCGCGCCTGCTCCAGGTGCGTGCGGTCACGCGCGCCCCCGGCCCCGCCGGGCGCGGCGGCCAGGTGGCCGAGCAGGTCCCGGACGGTGGCGCCCGTGTCGCCGACGAGCCCGACCTCCACCGGCACCCGGCGCCCGATGTGGGCGGCCTCGGTGTCCACCTGGATGACGGTCCGGCCCTGCGGATACCAGTCCCGGTAGGGGAAGTCGGTGCCCAGCAGCAGAAGCGTGTCCGCGTCCTGCAGGGCCGAAGCCGCCGCGGGGTTGCCGATCAGCCCGGTCTGGCCGACCTGGAAGGCATTGGCCTCGCCCTCGAAGCCCTCCTTGGCCTTCAGGGTGAGCACCATCGGCGCGGCCAGGCGGTCGGCCAGGGTCAGTACGTCCTCGCGCGCGGCGCGGGCACCCCGTCCGACGAGCAGCGTGATCCGCTCCGCGCGGTCGAGCAGTTGCGCGGCGCGGCGCACGGCGGACTCCTCCGGCCGGGTCACGGGGGCGCTCAGGGAGAAGCGGGCCGGACGGTCCGTGCTCAGCGCCCGGTCGCCGAGGTCGCCCGGCACGGTGAGGACGGCGACGCCCTTGCGGCCCAGCGCGTTGCGCACCGCCGTCTCCAGCAGCTGCGGCAGCTGGTCGGGTGAGGTGATCGTCGCCCGGAAGACCGCCACGTCGCTGAAGAGCGCGTCGTTGTCGACCTCCTGGAAGTAGTCGCTGCCGATCTCGGCGAGCGGCACCTGACCGGCGATCGCCAGGACCGGGGTGCGGCTCTTGGCCGCGTCGTACAGCCCGTTGAGCAGATGGACGGAGCCGGGTCCGACGGTGCCCATGCACACGCCCAGGGTGCCGCTGAGCTGCGACTGCGCACTCGCGGCGAACGCCGCCGCCTCCTCGTGCCGGCAGCCCACCCACTCCACGTCCTCGGTGGTGCGGATGGCGTCGGTCAGCGGATTGAGGGCGTCGCCGACGACGCCGAAGACCTGGCGCACGCCAAGCTCACTCAGTGCGTCAACGATGACACGGGCAACGGTTCGGGCCACGGGATCCTCCAGATCACACGGTGAAGCGGTCGGGGTCGGCGGCGTGCCAGTCGGCAGCCCAGGACGCGGGCGGCTCGGCGAGCAACTGCCCTGGCGCCAGCCATTCGTAGAGCTCCTCGTAGGAGCGTTCGGTGTACGGGTCGATGCGCCGGTGGAGCATGTGCGGACGCAGCTGCGCGGGATCGGTGACCCCCATGGACGCCATGATCTGCAGTGCGCTGGCCACGGTCGCCTCCTGGAGGCGTTGCACGCGCAGCGTCTTGTCGCCGACATCGAGGGCGCGGGCACGGCGGGGGTCCTGGGTGGTGACACCGGTGGGGCAGGTGTTCGTGTGGCAGCGCTGCGCCTGGATGCAGCCCACGGCGAACATCATGGCCCGCGCGGCATTGCCGTAGTCGGCGCCCTGCAGCATGCGTTTGACCAGGTCGGTGCCGGTGGCGATCTTGCCGCTCGCGCCGATCCTGATCCGGTCGCGCAGGCCCGCGCCGACGAGTGCGTTGTGCACGGTCAGCAGCCCCTCGGTCAGCGGGGTGCCGACATGGTCGGCGAACTCCAGCGGGGCGGCGCCGGTGCCGCCCTCGGCTCCGTCCACGACGATGAAGTCCGGGGCCGTGCCCTCCTCCAGCATCGCCTTGCACACGGCGAGGAACTGCCGGCGCGAGCCCGGGCAGAGTTTGAAGCCGGTCGGCTTGCCGCCGGACAGCTCCCGCATCCTGGCGATGAAGCGGACGAGTTCGCGCGGGGTGGAGAACACCCGGTGGTACGGGGGCGAGATCACCGTCCGCCCCTGGGGCACGCCCCGCACCCGCGCGATCTCGGCGTTGACCTTCGCCCCGGGCAGCACCCCGCCGATGCCGGGCTTGGCGCCCTGCGAGAGTTTGAGCGACACGCACTTCACGTGGTCGTGCGCCGCCTTGTCGGCGAACTCGCCCGGGTCGAACTCGCCGTCCCGGGTCCGGCAGCCGAAGTAGCCGGTGCCGATCTCCCATACGAGGTCGCCGCCGGCCCGCAGGTGGTACTCCGACAGGCCGCCCTCACCGGTGTCATGGGCGAAACCCCCGGCCGCGGCACCCCCGTTGAGGGCGAGAATCGCGTTCGACGACAGGGAGCCGAAACTCATCGCCGACACGTTCAGCAGCGCCATGTCGTACGGACGGGCGCAGTCCGGCCCGCCGATCCGCACCCGCGGCGGCGTCCTCGGCACCGGACACGGCGCCATCGACGGGATCAGGAACTCGTAACCGGGCTGGTAGACATCCTGCTCGGTGCCGTACGGCTGCTCGGCGTCGGTGCCCTTCGCCCGCTCGTAGACGATGCTGCGCACGTCCCGGTCGAAGGGGCGGCCGTCGAAGTTGCGCTCGACGAAGTACTGCTGGAGTTCGGGACGTATCCGCTCCAGGAGGAAGCGGGCGTGCCCGAGCACGGGGTAGTTGCGCAGCACCGAATGCCGGCGCTGCGACAGGTCCCACGCGCCCAGCAGACCCAGCAGGGCGAGCGGGACGGCAGCCAACCACCACCACGGCGAAACCAACCCCGCGGCGGCGCCCGCCGCGAGTGCCGCGGCCAGGGCGAAAACGACCAATCCGATACGTGTCACTCCCCGCGCATTACCCGGCAGCCGCCCTCCATGCGCAGCGGTGTCGTCAAGAGACCGTCAAGGACCTGCGCATATGGGAGTCGGACCCTGCTCTCGCGGGCGGAGTTGTCCTACGCCACGGGTCGGCCGTCGCTGTCGTCGCCCGGCAGTACTTCTCATTGCGGCTGCCGCGCCCACCCGGGCTCCGTCGACGACGGGCAGGGGCGGCGCCAAGCGTTGAGGGAGAGCCGCTTCAGCATCGAGTCGAGGCCCAGACGCCGGGCGGTGGGACAGAACGTCCGGGTGGGCAGGTTGTACTCCACGTGGAAGACCGCCTTGTGTGCTGTGACGAACGGTGTGAGTGACGCGCACTCGTCGTACTGCGCGCACTGCTCGTTCACCGCGAAGTCGAAGTCCCCGACCAGCTGCGGGATCTGGTCCAGGTCGTTCTTCAGCCCGACGGCCAGGCCCCGGGCGTGTGCCAGTTCCGCGATCATGCGGTTGTACGCGAGCTGGTGCGCGCCGGTGAGGGGGAAGCCGGTCCTGTTGGTGTAGCCGTCCAGGAGGTCGGGCTCGACGGCGTCGTAACCCTTCGAGCGGCACATGTCCATGCGCCTGGCCATGATGGGGCGCAGCACGCCGAGGCGGCGGATGTCGAGCCACCGCTCGCCCTTCCAGCCGTTGCCCCGGCCGAGGACGGAGGCGGGGAAGGCCTTGCGATCGGTGCGGAAGTCCTCCCAGGAGCCGGCGTCGATGTAGCAGATCACCTTGCGTCCGTCGGCGTGCAGGGCCTTCACCGTGCCGGCGCTGTTCTCGAAGCCGTCGATGTCGTACACCGGGACCTGTACGGAGGTGTCGACGCGGCCGCTGAGCTGCCACTGCCAGGCGGTGCCGGGGCGCGGCTGCCAGCGGCCGGAAGAGGTGTGCGGGGCGGGGGAGTCCGGGGTGCTGGTGGAGCAGCCCGCCAGCAGCAGAAGGAGAAGGGCGGCAAGGAGGGCGGTCGCGGAGCCCGGTCGTACGAGGTGCCTCAAGACGCCACCCTCTCCACACCCGGGGGCAGGCTGCTCCACGGGTTCGCGCCGCTGCCCGGGACGGCGCAGTGAACGCCGGCCCCGCGGATCCGGGCGGTGCGTGCGGCGAGGCCGCACAGCGGGTCCGGGACGCCGTGCACCAGGTGGCAGAAGCGGCCGGGCGGATGGGCGGCGGTCCAGGCGGGCACGGTGAAGGCGGGGTCACGGTACGCGTCCCAGCTGCCCTCGAAGGTGACCAGCAGGTCGGCGAACGCGGCGTAGCCCGGGGCCGGATGGACGCCGGGGTTGAGTACCACGGCACGGGCCGCGCAGACGCGGGCGGCGCGCACCAGCCAGCGGTAGTAGCCCAGCAGCCCGGCGCCGGAGGCGGTCCGGTCCAGGAAGGCGCCGTCGGTGTCGTACCAGCGGCGGTGGCGGCGCAGGTCGCCGACGACCGCGCGGACCGGACGGTCGCCGTATGCCGTGTCGACGTATCCCAGCACCCGCACGCCCGCCTCCCGCAGCTGTGCGGCGGCCGCGACGAAGGACGGGTCGGGGGCGGTGCCGGGCCCGTCGGCGACGTTGAGGACGACGCCGTACAGCAGCGGGCCGGCCCGGATCAGCGCGCGCCAGGCGGCCGGGTCCACGGCGGGGTGGACGTAGAGCGGGACGAGCAGCCGCCCGTGGCCGCTGCCGTCGTCCGTTCGGGTGCCGGTCACGCGGGGATCCGGGTGTGCTCGGCCCACAGGCCGGTGAGCGAGTCGGTGAGGGTCAGTTCGGGCCGCCAGTCGAGGGCGGCCGCGGCGGCGGTCACGTCCGCCTGCTGCCAGGACACGGCCGAGGACCGCAGCGAGCCCGCGCCGCGCTCCTCGATCCGGCCCCGGAACCCGGCGACCCGCGCCAGCTCCTCCGCCAGGACCCTGGCACGGGTGGCCGTGCCGCTGCCGATGTTGAGGACGGGCGGCAGGGGGCCGGGGGCGGTGGCCGCGAGCACGGCGGCCCGTGCCACGTCCCGGACGTCGACGAAATCGCGGTACGCCGACAGGTCGCCGACGCGGACCGTGCTGTCGGGCAGCGCGCGCGCCAGCTCGTCGGCGAGCCGTCCGGGCAGGCCGGCGGCGGGTGCGCCGGGGCCGACCGGGTTGAACACCCGCAGGACGACGGCGTCCAGCCCGGCCCGGCCGGCCTCGGTCACCGCGTACGACCCGGCCAGTTTGGTCGCGCCGTACGTGCCCTGCGGGTTGACCGGCGAGGTTTCGGTGAGCGCCTGCCCGGCGGGCGTCGGCCCGTACTCGGCGGCCGATCCCAGGTGGACCAGGCGGGCGCGGGGAGCCGCCTCCCGCAGGGCCTCGCACAGCACGGCGGGCCCGCGTGCGTTGGTCTCGGCCAGGCGTACGGGGTCGCCGGTCACGGCGCCCGCGCAGTTGACGACGGTGTCCGGGGCGAGGGCCCGGAGGGACCGTACGAGCCCGGCGACGGGGACGGCGGCCAGGTCGACGGGGAGGGTCACGGGCACGCCGGCGTCCAGGGAGCGGCCGCCGCCGAGCACCCGCACACCCGCGAGGGTGCGCAGCTGCCCGGCGACGTGGCCGCCCAGGAATCCGGTGGAGCCCAGGACAAGGATGCGCATGATGCCGGGTCACACTCCCTTGAGCAGGGCGGGGCGGTGCGTGCTGAACTCCGCGTTGGCCCGGTCGTAGTCGTCCGGGCGGCCGATGTCGAGCCAGTAGCCGTCGAACTCGTAGGCGGCGGGCGGGGTTTCGTCGCGGAGCAGGTCGAGGATCAACTCGTCGAAGCCGAGCGGCAGACCGGGGGTGTAGCCGGTGAGGGTGGACCGGGACAGCCCGTAGACGCCCATGGAGACCCGGTAGTTCATGCTCGGCTTCTCGGCGAAGCCGACGACCCGGCCGACTTCGGTGGTGAGCACGCCGAAGTCGATGGCGACCGTGCGCGGGTACGTGGCGATGGTCAGCGGCGAGCCGGAGTTCTGGTGACTGCGCAGCACGGCGCCGAAGTCCAGGTCGGTGAGGACGTCGCCGTTCATGACGAGGAAGTGCTCGGGCAGCCGGTCGAGCATGGTCAGCAGTGGGCCCATGGTGCCCAGCGGGCTGTCCTCGGTGGCGTAGTCGACCCGCAGGCCCCACTGGGAGCCGTCGCCGACATAGGCGCGGATGATGTGGCCGAGGTGGCCGATGGCGATGGTGCAGGTGGTGAAGCCGGCTCCGGCGAGCTGCCGCATCACGATCTCCAGGATCGCGTGCTGATCGCCGATGGGAACGAGCGGCTTGGGCAGGGCGGTCGTGTAGGGCCGTAACCGTACGCCCTTGCCTCCGGCCAGGATGACTGCGTGCATCGTGGGCTTCTCCTTACCTTCCGGCCGGCGCCGGATTCGTGGGTTCGTGGGGTCGCGCATTCGTCAGATGTTGTAGACGGCTGTCTTGTAGCGGGCGAGGTTCGCCGGGTCGCGGAAGAAACCGATGGTCGCCTCCAGGCCCTCTTCGAGGCTGTGGGCGGGTTCCCATCCGGTGGCGGCGCGCAGCCGCGACGCGTCGCAGACCAGTCGCATCACCTCCGATCCGGCCGGGCGGATGCGCTGCGGGTCCGCGCGGACCTCCAGGTCCACGGCCATGAGTTTGCCGATCAGGGTGACCAGGTCGCCGACCGAGATCTCGCCGCCGGTACCGGCGTTGAAGGTGCGGCCGACGACGGCCCCGGCGGGCGCGGTGCCCACCGCCAGGAAGGCCCGCGCCGTGTCCTTGGCGAAGGTGAAGTCCCGGGTGGGCCGCAGGTCGCCGAGGGTGATGGTCCGTTCCCCGGCCGCGACCTGCCCGATGACGGTGGGGATCACCGCCCGCATGGACTGGCGCGGGCCGAAGGTGTTGAACGGCCGCAGGGTGACCACCGGGGTGCCGAAGCTCGCGTGGTAGCTGTCGGCGAGCCGGTCGCCGCCCGCCTTCGAAGCGGCGTACGGGGACTGGGTGTTGATGGGGTGGTCCTCGGTGATCGGCACCGTACGGGCCGTACCGTACGTCTCGCTGGTGGAGGTATGGACCAGCCTCTCGACGCCGAGCCTGCGGACCGCCTCCAGGACGTTGAGGGTGCCGGTGACGTTGGTGTCCACGTAGCTGTGCGGAGCCTGGTAGGAGTACGGGATCGCGATCAGCGCGGCCAGGTGGTACACGGCCTCCGTGCCGGCCAGCAGCCTGTCCACCGAGCCGGGGTCGCGTACGTCGCCGAGCACCACCTCGACGCTGTCCATCACGTCCTGCGGCAGGGTCTCCAGCCAGCCGTAGGAGGAGAAGGAGTTGTACTGGGCCATCGCTCGCACCCGGTGCCCGGCGGCGACGAGCGCCTCCACCAGGTGCGAGCCGATGAATCCCTCCGCTCCGGTGACGGCTACGGGTCCGGATTCGGTCACGGGTCTGTCTCCTCTGTGGTCGGCGGTCTGTGGTCGGCGGTGCTGTCAGCGGTGGGCCGTGGCCCGGCCCAGCAGGACGTACGAGACGCTCACCAGCGCGACGCCGGCGCAGCCGCAGACGACCGGATGGACGACGGCGGGGCTCGCGGCCGTGCCCAGGGCGGCGGCCAGGCACACGGCGGCGGGCGGCCAGGCTGTCCCGAAGGCCTGGAGCAGCAGAGCCGTCCACAGGACGGCTCCCAGCGCCAGCAGCGGCCCCGGCGACACCCCGCGGATCAGCGGGGGCACGGCCAGCACCGCCAGATATCCGGCGAGGCACAGCGCCAGGGCCCGCCCCGCCCGCAGCCGGAAACCCGAGGGCGTGGTGCTGTGCCGCAGGGCGGCCAGGCCCAGGCTCCGGTAGCGGTAGAGCAGCCACTCGGCCAGGCCCATGCTCAAAGTGAGCGTGACCACGGCGGGCCCGTCGGCCGCCGCGGCCATCAGCGTCAGCGCCCCCGCGGCCAGGCCGAACAGACCGTACGGAACGGAGGCCGCGAGCGGCGGCCGGTCCCCGGGGCCCGCCGTGCTCCCGGCGCTCTCCGAGGCCGCCGTGCGCAGCGACCGTACGATCTCGCGGGCCGCCAGCAGCACCGCGGCGGCGACGGTGACCAGCAGCAGCCCAATGACGGCCACCGGGCCGGGGTGCCACCCGAGCATCGAGGCCGCTCCGGCGGCCGTCGGGGTGAGCGCGAGCAGCAGATCCCGTTCGCGGCCCAGCACCAGCAGGACCGTGCCCGCCGCGAGGTAGAGCGCCTGTCCGGCGGCGAACGCGGCCATGGTGCCCGGCCCCGGCAGCAGCAGCCCGGCGGCCGCCGCACCCAGCGCCCCGGCAGGCGCCCCGGCGAGCAGGCTGTGCGCGGCGGCGTGGCGGCCGCCCCCGGCGAGCCGTACGTAGGCTCGGTGGGCCAGGCCCTGGTTCCATGCCCAGGCGATCAGCGCCGAGGCAGCCAGCCCGGCGGTCGCGCCCGTACCGATCGCACCGCCCGTGCCGCTCTCACCGCCGGTACCGCCGGCCAGCAGACCGGCGCCCAGCACGTAGGCCAGGCCGGGGAGTGCGAAGACCGCCCCGCGCAACGCGCACCCCCACGGGCTGGTCCGCCAGGGGTCGGGCGGCGGTGGCGGGTCGGGGAAGCGGCGGGGCACCCGGGCGTACAGCTCCTCGGCGACCGCGAAGAGGTCCCGCCGCCCGTAACGGCCGGTGATCTGCTCCTGCGTCAGACCGTCCGACTCCAGCACGGCGGCGATCTCGTCCGGGTGGACGGCAGCGCCGCACGCGTCCGCCAGCCGTTCGGCGAGTTCGTCGAGCGGATCCTCGGCCCAGGACGGCCGGGTGCGGAGGCGGGGGCCGAGCGCGGGCAGCGCGTCGGTGTCACGAGGCCCGGCCTCACCGGAAGCGGTGATGTCCGGCCGCCCCACCGGGAACCGCCGTCGGCCGGCCTGGTCCTGGTCGGTGCCGCCGTCGCCCGGCAGCAGGCGTAAGGGCCCGCTCACCCCGCCTCACCCGCCTGCCGTACGCCGTCGGCCAGGGGCTCCTGGTACCGCTCGCGCCCGGCGGCGGACCCGGACTCCGCGGCGAGTTCGCCGTAGATCCCCCGGAAGGTGTCGATGGTCTGCCGGAGCGTGAACTGCTCGATCACCCTCAGCCGCGCCGCCTCGCCCATCCGGGCGCGCCGCCCCGGGTCGCGCAGCAGCTCCAGCGCCGCCCGCGCCATCTCCCCGGGCTCGCGGGGCGGTACGACCAGCCCGGTGTCGCCGACCGCCTCGCGCACCCCGCCCACGTCGGTGGAGACGGTGGCCCGTCCGCACGACATCGCCTCGATGAGGGTGAAAGGAAAGCCCTCGCTGATGCTGGACAGCATCACCACGTTCCCCGCCGCGTAGGCGTCGCGGATGTCCTCCACCCGGCCCTCGAAGACCACCGCGTCCCCGGCCCCCACCTCGTCGGCGAGGGCCCGGCAGCGCTCCCGGTAGGCCTCCCCGCCGCGCGGCGTGCCACCGAACAGCCGCAGCCGCGCCTGCGGCAACTCCTGCCGTACGAGGGCGAAGGCGCGGATCAGCGTCTCCAGGTCCTTGATCGGGTCGACCCGTCCCGCCCAGGTCAGGGTCGGCGGCTCCGGTTCCGGCCCGGCGGGCGGGAAGGCGCCGGGGTCGACTCCGTTGTAGACGGTCCGGATCCGGTCGGGCGGTGTGCCGCCGTGCTCCTCCCAGCGCCGGTTGTAGCGGTTGCCCGGGGTGACGAGCGCGGCGCGGGCGTAGGTCTCCGCGGCCAGCAGCCGGAAGAAGCCCAGCAGCAGCGACTTCACCGGCCAGCGATAACGGCCCGTGCGGTAGCCGAGGTAGCGCTCGCGCAGGTAGACGCCGTGCTCGGTCAGCAGCAGCGGCGTCCCGTACATCTGATGTGCCATCAGCCCGGGTAGCGCCGCCAGCCCCCCGCTCACGGCGTGCGCGACCCCGCCCGGCCGCGGTACGGCCGCCAGCGGGCGCAGCGCGTGCTCCAGCAGGTCGGTGGCGGTCAGCGCGTCGTGCAGGGTCGGCCGGGCAGCGGCCACGGGTATGTGCGGCCGGTTCCACACCCCGGTCAGGGTGCGCAGCGCCTCCTCGGTGCGCAGGGACGCCGACAGCTCCCCCTTGCGGGCCCGGGCGGCGAGCGCGTACAGGCCGTCGGCGAAGTCCGCCCCGGTGCCCGGCGAGCCGGGCTCCAGCAACGAGCAGAGGAAGCGCTCGTACGAGGCGGCGAAGCCGCGTAGCCGCCGCCCCCGGGGGGCGCGCCCGGCCGGAACCGGTCCCCACAGCGGGAGCGGGACCACCTCGCCGACGTTAGGGGGCAGCTCCCACGCCAACGGCTCCCGGCCGCTCCCGGTGATGGCGATGATCCGGAAGCCGATGTCGGGCATCCCCCGGACCAACTGGTCGCACCACACACTCACCCCGCCGTGCTGATGCGGATACGTTCCTTCGGTCAGCAGTGTCACCACCGCCCGGTCATCGGCGCCGGGCGGCGGCGCCGCGTGCAGGATCTCGCGCGTGAACACGGTGTCTCATTCCCCCCAAGGAACCGTCAGGTTCAGCCCGTGGCAGCAGTCGTGGCCGTGGCCGTGGTCGCTGCCGTGGTCGCGGCTGTGGCTGTGGCTGTGGCGGCCGATGTCACCGGGGCGGGCGTCTCCCCTGGCGCCAGCTCCAGCGAGCCGCTGTCGGTCCACCCCGACCGCAGCCCCGCGTACGCGCTGCCCAGGCCGTCCGTCCCGGCCGGCATGGTCGCCGGGGCCGCCACACCGCTGGGCGCGCTGATGGTGACGGTGCTCCCGATCCGGTAGGCGGTGACCTGGCCGTCGTCGACGGCGGTGTCCCAGGCGGCCCGGCGCTCCAGCTCGGTGCCGATGTCCCTCATCCGCGGGTTGACCAGCGGGGCGTTGTCGGCGAAAAGGCCCGCGTAGTCGCTCAGGACCTTCTCCAGCACCGGGTACGCGATCCGCTCCTCGGCGAGATTCGACTGGTGGATGTAGTGCGGGCGCGGGTTGTTCGACAGCACATGCCCGAGCGCGATCCGGCTCTCGGTCGGAATGAGGTACGACATGTACCCGGTCGCGGTGTCCAGCGGGGCGTCCAGGCAGGTGGTCGTCGTGGAGCCGTCACAGATGCCGCTGCCGCCGTCGGCCGCGCTGGTGTAGATCCAGTTGTACTCGTCCACCTCCTCCGCCGCCTTGCCCGCGTTGTAGAAGACGTTCATCGGGAAGCGCGGCACCGTCAGCGCGGGGCCGACCTGCCGCTGCTGCGGATCACGCGAGTTGTCACTGCCCAGCGCGGTCACTCCGGTCGCGGTGAGCGCGGGCCCCAGGTTGGGGTTGTCGTCCGGCTGCTGCGGAAGCAGCCGCATCCCCGAGTGCTCACCGGTGACCAGCTCCGTGTCGTCGAGGTCCAGCCCCTTCGCCGTGGCCCAGGCCCGGTTGTCCGTGATCTCCCCGGTGATCTCCGCCTCGCTGACCCACTGCGTGTTCCCGGCCGCGTCGGTGGAGCACACCCACGGCACCACCGTCACGTTCTGCACACAGCCCAGGAACGCGTGGTCGTAGGTGTGACTCACCCACCGGAAGGCGTCCTTGTCCGCGACCAGCTGATCGGTCAGCGCGTCCGGCCCGCCGGTCTCGTCCTTGTACGACTCGCTGCCCCCGCCGTTGAACAGCATGTCCAGCGTCAGGCCGTGCTCCTGGGACCACTGCTTCGCGTACTGCGCGTCCGCCACCGTCATCCGGATCGGATCAGCCGTCCCCTCACCCGTCGGACAGTCCACGTCGCCGGGGGTGCAGTTCAGCTCCGTGTCCCACCGGTCGTCCTCCCCGAAGACATCATCCACGTGCACCGCGAAGTAGTTCCGGTCCGCGCCCAGATGGACGCCCTGCGTCATCCACTCCACCATTCCGCGCGCGAGCAGCCGGTACTGCTGCTGGGCCTGGTTGTAGACGAACGTCACCACCAATTCGCGGCGGCCGTCATGCGCGTACTCCCCGATCAGCGAGCCGTTCACCGCCGTGCCGGGAATCGGTGCCTCAACAAAGCTGGTGAATTGCGCCCCCGCCTGCTGCTGGGCGAGCGGCACCGCCAGAAAGCCGTAACTCTCCGACACGTCGGCTGCGTTGTCCTCGAACGGAACCGCGCCGTCGAGATACCCGAAAGGCCCCGCCAGGCCGGCGGCGGTCACCTGCGCCGTCGTACCGTCCAGTGACCCGATGTACCCGGGATCCTGCGCCCAGTTCAGCCCCACGGCGGGCTGCGCGTACGTGTACGCGTCGACCTGGCGGATCCCGTATGTCTGCTCGTACGCCGTCAGTGCCGCCGTCTCCGCGGAACCCGCCCCGAAGGGACTGTCGTCAGGCAGCACCACGGCCTGGTACTTCGCCCTCGGCCGCCCGTCGACCGTATCGCTCAGGAACGCCGCGTCGATCCGCGGTCTGCCGGCGTCGCTCAGGTCGACCACCGTGTAGGGCGTGCCCGCCCCGTCGAGCTCCGCCGCGATGGCCTCCGTGGCCGAGCCGCCGTCATCGACCACCAGCACCCTCAGGTCGATTCTCGGCTCCGACTCGTCGGCTCTGGCCCCGGCCACCGGCGCCAGGAGCGTGAATAACAACGACGCCGCGCAGACCGCGGCCTTCCGTGAAAACCCCTGCATGATGTGCCCCCCTGTACCGCAGCGTGAATTGCGGCATGGCGAATTACCGGACCCGGACAGCGAGAAACCTTCTTGCGTACCTGCGCCGAAACAAATGCAAAATCAGGGTCGCGAGCGCGGCCCCGGTTCTTCCCGCACACATACTCCGACGAGATCAGGAGGCGTTGTGGGCAATTCGTCAGAATTTCGGAAACATCTCACCCTTGTTCACCTTGCGTACTCTCGCGTTCACTCCCAGTCTCGTGAGGCCAGCTTGCCGCAGGCGCACCGCCGGCAACACATGTGTTCCGGACAGGTTGCGTGCGGGCGGGGTCACTGACCTGCCCGTGAGACAAGGAGGCCGCTCAGCGCCGTGCCACACACATGGGCGGCAGCCACATCTGAGTTGGCTGTGTGACCGGCCCGAATGCCGCCGGCACATGTGTGCCCGGTGTCAGCAGCCCTTGACGGTCAGGTCTGCCCGGTCACCGAGACACGTTGTCGTGAGGTAATGCTCCTCGGCGGCACGCCAGCGATCGACCCAGTTTCCGGGACCGTGGTCGTGTCCACGTGCGTACTGCCGGTGCAGACATGTGTCACGAGGTGTCTCGACAGAGACGGTGAGGTCGTAGTAGGCCGCCAGTTCCGGGCGTGCGGTGAACACGCCTTCGACGATGACCGTGCCGCTCCGTGGGACGTGACGGAGCTCGTCCGGGGCCGGCGCGCCCGTGGCCCAGTCGTAGCGCTGGTAGTCCGCCGCCCGGCCCGCGACGAGCGGGACGAGTACCTGGTCGCGCAACCGCTGCCAGTCGAAGTACCGGTGGTAGCCCTCTTCCGGGCCGAGAAGCAGCCGCTCTTCCGGGGCCATCGGGCGGTAGAAGTCGTCGACATGGACGATGGTGGTCCGCTCCGCTCCGCCCAGGGCTTCGGCGACCGCTGTCGCGAGCGTCGATTTTCCGGCTCCGCCAGGGCCGTCGATCGCGACCAGAACGAAGCCGTCAGGCGCGTGCCCGGCAAGGGCCGCGATGGCTGAGGCGACGTGTTCCGTCTCGTTCCGCTGTGTGGTCACCAAGAGAGTGTGGCGCAGGGCCGCGGGCCTGACGAGACCGCCGGGCCGGGGGAGCATCCCACCCAGCGGTACTGGGGGCGCTGAATATGCGGCCCGTCCGGCGATTGGGACGAAACCGGCCACCGGGCGGTCCTCGGCGAACCAACCGGCTCGCCGAGGACCGCCTCAGGGCTCAGCGGCGCAGGGTTGTGACCCGCAGGGACGGGTCGGCCTTGATCTCGGCGTCGGTGAAGCGTTCGGTCACCCACTGCTTGCGGGAGAACAGGGTGGTCTGGTCGGCGAAGTGGGGCGAGGTGGGGTCGGCGGACTCGCCGTAGGTGAGGATCGTACGGGCCCGGGGCCCGTGCGGGGTGAGTTCGACGGCCATGACGAAACCGGCGCCGAACGCGTAGTCGTCCGGCGATGCCGGGTACACCGCGCCGCTGCTGCCCGAGTCCGCGGTCGCCTCGACGACATTGAAGCACCCCGCGCCGCCGTCACAGCCGGGCAGCGGTATCCCGGCCCAGCGCTGTACGGCGCCGAGGGGGGTGTCGACCGCGAGGCCGGCGGACGCGAACGACTCGACGGCGTCGGCGAGGGCGTGCCGCACGTTCACGTCGTCGCCGTCGATGCCGCGCGGCGTGCTGAGCGGATCGGCCGGGTCGTACGGCACGCGCCACCAGGTGTCGGGACCGCTGTCGGCCAGGCGCTCGTAGAAGGCCCCCCAGAGCGCGGCGCCACGGCTGTCGGTATCGGCGCGGGTGTCCCACTGCCCGAGGGTGTCGCAGGCCGCCCGTACGTCGACCGGCGTTCCGTCGCTCGTGGTGAGCCGGGGGTTCGCCCGGCACATCGCGACCACGTCCGCGAGGCCGAGCTCGGCCGAGTGGACGCGGTCGCCGAGCATCGTCGCCCGCAACGTGTCCAGGGTGAAACCGGGGGCGCCGAGTCCGTCCGTCCCGTCACGGCGCTGGACGATCATCCGGAGCCCCAGCTGAGCCCGCAGGCCCAGCCTGGTCCCGGTGTTGTACACGCCGGGCAGGCCGGTGATCGGGGCGTCGGGGTTGGCGAGGTACGGGCCGTTGTTGGAGTTGGCCACGTAGTCGGTCCGGGTCAGCGTCGGCTGGTTGGCGGGACCGTAGATGCCGGGCACGACCGCGTCCGGGTCGCTGCCCCAGGCGCAGGCCGAGTTCGAGCCGTCCAGGGCGTCGGGCAGGTCGTCGCCGCCGGGCAGGGTGCAGTGCGTCAGCTGGTCGTCGGTGAGGTGCGGGACGACGGAGGAGTCGGTGAACCAGGTCGTGCCGCTGGTGTCGGTGGCGATCGTGTGGGTCCAGGGGTTGCCCTGGTAGGTCCGCTGGGCAGCGCGCAGCTGGGTCACGCTCTGCGAAGTGCCCATCGCCAGCCACTCGTTCATCGAGCGCAGATTGTCGGCGTTGGCGTCGCGGAGGGACAGCGCGGTGGTGTCCGTCCATCCGAAGGACAGCACGGGGCCGTAGCGCGAGGTGTACAGCGTCCGCTTGACGCTGGACAGTCCGCCGTCCGTGCCGCGTACGGTGACGTGCACGGTCCGGCGCTTCATGTGCTCGGTCCTGCCGTCGACCGTGTAGCTGGTCGGGTCGCCGGGCACCAGGTCCAGCCGGTAGAGGGAGGCGTGGTCCGCGTGGGTGGTGGTGTGCGTCCAGGCGAGGCCCCGGGTGTGGCCGATCTCGATCACGGGCGTGCCGTACAGGGCGGCGCCGGCGACGTCCAGCTTCCCGGGGATCGTCAACTGGACCTGATAGAAGCGGAAACCGCCGACCCAGCTGAGGTGCGGGTTGGCGAGCAGCATCCCGTCGCCGTCGCGGGTCGCGTCACGGCCGAGGGCCCAGCCGTTGCTGCCGAGGTTGCCGGAGCCGGCGTCGGAGCCCGAGCCTGAGGCGTCAGCGGTGTCGTTCGCGGCCGGGCTGGTCAGCGCGGTGAGGGCGGCCCGTGCCTTCGACGTGGTCGCGGCGGGCGTGCTGCCCGCCGTCGGGGGTGTCGCGGCGGCGATGGTGTCCGCGAGCGAGGCCGCCCCGTTCGCGCCGTTGACGTCGTAGACGACGTTCCAGATGTCCAGCGCGGTGATCGGCCCGACCCACGGCTTGCCCTCGCAGGTGGGGTCCGGCAGCTTGGCGGCGCCGGTGTCGCGCAGGTAGCGGTTGTAGCCGGCGGCGTAGCCGTCGACCAGCCTGCGCAGATCGGGCGTCGGGCCCAGGGGCGCCGGACGGTCGAGTAGCCGTTGCACGGTGCCCGCCTGCCGCAGCCCGCGGTAGTAGGTGTCGCTGAGGAGGTTGCTGGTGCCGGGTGCGTCGGCGGCGGGTGTTCCGTCCGGTCCGAAGTACCTGGAGCGCTCGCCCCGCAGCGTCACCACCCGGTCGGCCAGCGCGCACAGGTTGTCCTGCGCGAAGGCGTAGCCGTATCCGTAGCCGAGGCCGCTGTAGTCGTGCGCCAGGATGTGCGGGATGCCGTACTCGGTCCGGCGGATCCGGGCCGTGAACCCCGGTCCGGCCACGGTCTCGCCGCCCCGGCCCGCTGCGGCCGACGCGGAGTCGGACACGGAGCCGGACGCGGACGCGGACGCGGAGTCGGACACGGACGCGGACGCCGGTGAGGCCGGCAGCAGTGCCGTCGTGACGGAGGCGAGGCAGAGGGCGGACAGCCCGGATGCCGGCCGCCACCGCCGCCTCGATCGGCCGGGAGTTCTGTGACGTAACGTCAGTTGCTGGGTGTCATGCATGGGGTAACCGTGCCGCCGGTGACACCCATTCGGCATCGGACCGTCGGAGGACCTACGGCGAGTACGTCAGCCTGTGGATGTAACCCCTGGGTGCCATGTGCTGTGTCGCCCTACGGCTGCGGGGGGAGGCGCGCGTTCGGCCGGCAGCCTCCGGGCCGGCTACGAGGCGGGTGACATCGTGGGACGGGCGCCGTTCGGCCCGCTCGGTTCGGCCCGTGCCGCTCGGTTGTCAGTGGGCGCCGTTAGGGTGCCGAGCATGGAGTCACTGATCACTGTCGTCCGCGAACAGGACGAGGCCGCCCGCTTCCTCGCCTGGCCGGGTGACTTCGACCTGGACCGGGGCGACCACGTCGAGGACGTCCACCTCGCCTCGGGCGCCGTGCTGGAGGGATTCGCGGGCGACGGCGCCGGGGGAACGTTCTTCTTCTGCGGTGAGGGCGGCGAGGAGCGTCCTGTGCTGTACGCGGACTCCGAAGGAGGCGCGGCGCTCATCGCGATCGGCCTGCCCGAACTCCTACGGCTCCTGCTGGTCGCCCCGTGGTGGCGTGACTGCCGTGAGTTCACCGCGCAGGAGAGCCGGGAGTCGGCGGCCGAGTACCTGGAGGACATACCGGACCTGCCGGCCCGCCGGGACCGCGCGGCCGCGGCCCTCGGCCTCGTCCTTCCCGCGGAGGCGGATGCCTTGGCCCGTTTGCGGGAGGTGGCCCTCGGGGCCGGTGAGGACTTCGTTCTCGTCTTCACGCCGGAGGGGGAGCCCTACTCGCCACTGATCACCAACTGAAGCCCCGGGCGACCGGCGGCCCGGGGCTTCGGGTCCGTCACCAGGTGTGGGCCACGTCGACCACCACGCGGTCGGAGAGTTGCAGCACCTGGAACGGCAGCCTGGCCCTTACGCCGAGGCCTACCTGCGTCACGCCCTCGAAGCTCGACCCGAACTTGGTGTCCCGGAAGGTCGGGTAACCGGTCAGGCTGATGCCGGGCAACGAGTGCCCGGCCACGCCCGGGTACGTCGACGTGCCGGTGTTGGGGTCGTAGGACGGAGCGGACAGGTCGATCTCCAGGATCGCCCCGCCGGAGACGGGGATCGTGTTGCCGGACCCGTCCTGGATCAGCTCGCTGACGTACTGCACCCGGTAGCCGACCGACGTGCCCCCACCGGGAACGTCGAACACCAGGCGGTCGTAGCACTCATGCGTGCCGGAACGGATATCGGTCAGCGGGTCGGCGTACGCCGTTGTCGACGCGGACTTGGGCAGGCTGCCCCAGCCGGTCGGGCAGGCGGTTGCGGACGCCGTGGCCCGGGCGGACGTGCCCGGAGCGGCGGCGGCAGCGGGCACGGCCGCGCCCAGGAGCGCGCCGCCCATCAGCAGGATGGCCGGCACGACGCCCCAGCGTTGTGTGCGCATGTCATTCCCCCTTGTGTGACAACTCATGGAATTCTGGTCATGAGTTGGACATCCCAGACACCCGATGGGTTGTGCGCCCCCGCCACCGAAGGTGCGCGCACCCTGGGTCCGGCGGTCCCCACGTCTGTCAGTCTGGGTTGACGTGAAGGCAGTGTCAACCCAGACTGACAGACGATCCGGTGTGACGCTCGCCTTCCCCGCTACCCGTGTGTCCGTGTGTCCCCGCACGGCGGGGGCGTTCCTGCCGCGGGGCCGCGGGAGGGGTGAGCCTCACGCCGCTCGCCATCCGTCCCTGGAGGAACGATGCCGCCAACAGCAGGCCAGACAATCTCCCGATGGGCCGTCGCGGCCCGGACCAGCCCCCTCCTGGTCTGCGGTGCGATCGCCGGTCCGCTCTTCGTCGTCACCTTCGTCGTCGCGGGTGCCACCCGTGCCGACTACAACTCGTGGCGCCATCCGATCAGTTCACTCGCCCTGGGCGGCCTTGGCTGGATACAGGTGGTCAACTTCCTCATCGCAGGCACCCTTGGACTCGCCTTCGCCACTGGATTACGGCGCGCGCTGCGACCCCTCGGAGGCTCGACCTGGGGGCCGCTGCTGGTGGGGACATGGGGGGCGGGCCTGCTCGGTGCGGGGGTCTTTGTCACCGACCCGGTCAGCGGCTATCCGGTGGGCACTCCCGACAAGCTCGCCCACTACGGCAGCACGCACGCCGCGCTGCACGACGGCGTTTCGCTTGTCGGCTTCGTGGCGCTGGCGGCGGCCTGCTTCGTCTTCGCCCGGCGCTTCGCCGGATGGGGCAAGCGCGCCTGGGCAGTCTGCTCCGCGCTCACCGGCGTCGTCTTCCTGGTGACGTTCGCCCTCTCCAACCTGGGCTTCGGCCAAACCGAGGGGCTCGTAGGCCTCGGCGGACTGTTCCAGCGGGTGGCGGTCACTGCCGGCTGGTGCTGGTTGAGCCTGTTGGCTCTTCACCTGCTCCAGCAGGACAGCCCGAAGCAGCCACCCGCGCGCCAGGGTCCGTAGCACGGCGACAGATGCGTCCGGGCGGGCGGTCGGCCTGCTGACCGGCTGTCTACGGGACCAGGCCGTCGGCGACCAGGCCTGCGAGGACCGCCTCGCTGAGGGCCTGCGCGGCGGACTGCGGCCGGACCATGACCGTGAACTCCTTGATCCTGTCGTCCTCGTCGAAGTGCAGCAGGTCGATGCCGTGGATCTGCTTGCCGTTCACGGTCGCCCGGAAGAGCAGGACCGCCGACGGGGCCTCGGTGCCGTCCGTGCTCGTCTCGGACGTGCCGTCGTGGTGCCCGAGGTAGCGGAAGTCCTCGAAGACGCGCAGCAGGACACCGAAGAGACCCAGCACCATCGGCTTGCCCTCGAACGGCTTGAACTTCACGGGACTGTAGAAGCGGATGTCCTCGGCGAACAGGGTGTCCAGGGCTGCGAGGTCGCGGCTGTCGACGGCGGCGCGGAAGCGGTCTGCTGTGGTCACGGCTTCACCTTCATACTCAAGAATGTGACTAGTCAGTTTCTTGAGTATCATAAGGAGGGCATCCGTGGACAGTGGCACGTGAGGAGGCGATCCGATGGCGTTGCGACACGCCGTATTGGCGGCGCTGCTCGACGATGAGTTGAGCGGATACCAGCTGGCCAAGGCATTCGATCTGGGTGTGGCGAACTTCTGGCACGCGCTGCCGCAGCAGCTGTACGCCGAGCTGACCCGCCTGGAGAAGGACGGGATGATCACGGGCCGGGACGTGGTCCAGGACACCCGCCCCAACAAGCGCCTGTTCAAGGTCACCGACACCGGCCTGGCCGAGCTGGAGCGGTTCACGGCCACCGCCACCAAGCCCTCCTTCATCCGCGACGACCTGCTCGTCAAGGTCCAGGCCGCCGACCACGTCGATCCCGGGAAGCTGATCGCGCAGCTCACCGAGCGCGCCGCCTTCGCCCAGGCCAAGATCGACCTGTTCGGACAGCTGCTCCACGCGATGCGAAGCGACCGCACCGAGGAGGAGTTCCTGCGCGACGGCGAGCGCATCGGCCCCTATCTGACCTGTATGCGCGGCCTCGCCTTCGAGCAGGGCAACCGCGACTGGTGCGAACGCACGGTCACCGTCCTCCGGGAGAGGCAGGCCACCCGTGCCCGGCACTGACCCGCGGTACCTGCGTTACGTGGCGCTGGGCGACAGTCAGACCGAGGGGGTCGGCGACGGCGACGACATGGCGGGCCTGCGCGGATGGGCCGACCGGCTCGCCGAGCAGCTCGCACCGCACAGCCCCGGCCTCCAGTACGCCAATCTGGCCGTACGCGGGCGGCTCGCCGGACAGGTCCACGCCGAGCAACTCGCGCCCGCCCTCGCGCTGCGGCCCGACCTGGCCACCGTCGTCGCCGGGGTCAACGACCTGTTGCGGCCGCGGTGCGACATCGACGAGGTCGCCGGGCACCTGGAGGCGATGTTCGCCGCGCTCACCGCCCAGGGCACCCGTGTCGCCACGCTCACCTTCCCCGACCCCGCGCGGATCAGCCCACTCGCACGCCCGATCAGCTCCCGCGTCGCCGCCCTCAACGACCGCGTCTGCCGAGCCGCCCGCCGCCATGGTGTCGCCGTCGCCGAGACCCACCTGTACCCCGTGTCCAGCGACCCGCGCGTCTGGAGCGCGGACCGGCTCCACGCCAGCCCGCTCGGCCACCGGCTGATCGCCGCCGCCGCCGCCCACGCCCTCGGCCTGCCCGGCAGCGACGACTCCTGGACCCACCCCCTGCCCCCACCCGGCACAGCCCGCCCCACCGGATGGCCCGGGGCCGCCGCCGATGAAGTGCGCTGGGCCGCGGCCTTCCTCGGCCCCTGGCTGGGCAGACGCCTACGCGGACGCTCCTCCGGCGACGGCCGCACAAGCAAGCGCCCGCTCCTCCTCCCCGTCCAAGCGCCGACGACTCTCCACGACCTGCGGGAGGACACCGGCGGCGACACGCCGCGCAAGGGCCGGGCACGCTAGGAGCGCGGGTCAGTAACGAGCCGGCGGTCAGTGGGCCCCGGCCGGTGGGGACGGCGTTCGGGTCAGTGGCAGGGGTCGGAAGGCTGGGCGGGCGCCTACCGGTGAGCGATACCGGCTCAGACGACCGTCGGCAGGAGTTGATGCGGCATGTTCCAGCCTTCGGCGAGTTTCGACGGATGCACATTGTGTCCATCGCCGAAGAACTCGCAGAACTTCATGATGAGCGGGTCCCATCGGAGGGGGTCCACGTAATGCGTCCCTGGGATGATCAGGTCCTCCTCGACGTGGGTGCGAAGGACCTCGACCTGGACAGCGGTCGCATGAGGCGTGGGACTGCCGAAGGGGTGCGTCGAGACAACCTTGCACTCCAGCTGGACCGGACACTCCGCGACTCGGGGCGGCCGGACCAGCTCCGATGCCTGCTCGGTCAGCTGCGCGGCCGAGAACTTGTCCGGCTCGTATCGGTAGCCCTGCTTGACCTTGTGATCAGGGACGGCCGATTTCCCGGTGGTCAGCGCGATTCGGTCCACGGCGTCGACCATCGCCGATGACGGCAGGTTCAGCACGCACTCGCGTTCGCGCAGCAGGTTCGCCGTCGTCTGGCCGCTGTTGCCGAGACCCAGCATGCAGGACTGGTCGAGCCACCAGGCGGAGGACATCGGCGCGAGGTTCACAGTGCCGTCCTCGTTGCGTGAGCTGATCAGCACCACGGGAGTCCCGAAGTACAACACCTTGAGCCCGGGGACCACGTGCATTCTTTACGCCTTTCGCAGGGACCTGAGCTGAAGAGACTCGCCATGCGGTGCACGAGCCGTGCCGTCATCGACTATCCGCGAACCAGGTGAAGGGCGCTGGCGGGAATCGGACCTTACGTTCCGGCCGCGGTCGGAACGATCACCCCGCCCCCGGCCGCGCCAGGTGACGGGGATGTCGCCTCAAGCCGAAGCCGGACCTTGACCCGGAACACACCGTTCCACGGCTCTTGACGACCGCGCGCTGTCAGACAGCGGCGATACGGTCAGTCCATGAGAGCTACTGGAACGTTCACCGTCGAAGCGTTCGTCCCGACCGAGCTGAAGCCGGACCCGGCCGTGTCCACCGGGCTCCCGGTGGGTGTCGCGACGATGGAGAAACGCTTCGAGGGCGAGACCGCCGGCCGCTCGGCGACCCTGTTCACCGCCGCGTTCGACCAGGCAACGGGCGTCGGCACCTATGTGGCCATGGAGTCCTTCGAAGGCTCGCTGCACGGCCGCGACGGTGCCTTCAACTTCGTGCACTCGGCAACGACGTCCGGCAGCGACCGCACCGCGGAGTTCTTCACCATCGTGCCATCGAGCGGCACCGGGGAACTGGCCGGGATCTCCGGTGCCGGGGGAATGACCGTCGACGCCGACGGCACACATCGGATCTGGTTCGACTACCAGCTCAGCTGAGTACGCACGGCCACTGGCGAATGCCTCGCCCGGCCGCTCATGAAACCGGCCTCACCGGCGCGGACTTCGTCGGGCTCACCCCCACCGCGAGCCGATATGGCGGGTGGGCGTGGTCAGTGGGCGGGCGCATCCCGCCATTCTGACCGCGCGCCGCGATGTTTGCTCGTCGTCTCGGATCAGCGGGCCCGGAGCCAGTCGGTGAACGTGCCGACTGCCGCATCCGCGACGCGTTCCAGCTGGCGGGCCGTCCGCCGCAGCTCCTCGGACAACTCGCCACGCCCTGCGGGAATCTGCTCACCCGTGGCTTTCGGAGCGGCGGGCGCGGCGGGTACGGCGGTGCCGCGGTAGCCGATCGGGCCCTCGTTGATCCGCTGGTAGAACCCGACGAAGCCGGAGCCGTCGGCGTGCAGGCATATCGAGCCGCCGTTGGTGCGCTGGTCGCGCCAGGTGATGCGCTCCATGGCAACCCCACCGTGGTCCACCAGGATGCGCAGGTCACCGGAGGTGTGCCAGCCACCACCCCAGCCCTCCTCGGTCCTGAAATGATGCAGGGGCGCGTCAGCGGTGCCCTCCGGGAAGGCCCGGCGGCTTTCCAGCCGACCGCGCAACTCGGCGATCGTGCCGTCCGCGTCCCGGTGGTGGCCCAGGAAGTCGGTCATGGCGGACTGGAAGCTGGCCGCCCCCTCGGCGCCGTCGACACTGCGCCAGGAAATCTGCGCGGGCAGGGAGTTCTCGCCCCGCTCGACGTAGAGGTGCAGCTGTCCGGCGGGCGCCCAGTCGGCCGTGCCGGCGGCATGGCGCTCCGTACGGAAGACGAACACCGCACGCTCGGCGGCCTTGGCGCCCATCGCCCGCTCGGAGCGGTCTCGCTCGTACACCGAGTCGAGGGTGACCCGGTAGAGCCAGAGCATGGTCGCGGCCTTGGGGGAACTGCGCACCGTCACGGTGTTGGTCCCCGGCCGCAGCAGCTCGCCGGGCACCGCGAACACCATGGTCTGCGGCAGGTCGCCACCCCCGGGAAGCGTCAGGGCCTCCACCACGGTCCGGCCGTTGACCTCGATGTCCATCGGAGCGAAGCCGGGCGAGCGCCCGAGTCTGGAGGCCAGCGCCGTCACCTTGAGCGTCGCCTCGATGATCGTCTCGTCAGGCTCCACCGAGAAGTCCAGCGCGGCGCTCCCGCCCGCGTCGAGCTGCAGATGGTCCCCACCGAACCCGCCACCGTCGGTTCGCACCTCGGCGTTTCCGCACAGCGGCGGGGATATCGAGAAGTCGGCAAAGGTCGCTTCCATGCGCGCTGCTCCTGACGGTTCGACGGTTCGTTGGGCAGTGCCGGGGATGTGTCAGGACTCTATCGCCACCTTCTGACAGTCGGTCAGCCGACGGAATCCAAGTGAGCGTGGATCGCCCGGTGGTCACGCCAACACGGCACGCGGTTCCGGCTCCGCGCCGCGCAGTTGAGCAGCTTGCGCCGGCCGTTGGACAAGTAGGCGTACGTGATCACGGTCGGCATCGGCGCCCTGTCACGGGCCCCGAACGGCATGGAATGTGAACGGTCACGGCCACGACGAACAGTGGCGCCGCCACGGTCACCAGCGGCTTCACCCAGCATCGTGACGCTCTTGGTGATCAGGGCCACCTTCGTCTTCCGCCTGTTCGCCCGATACGCGCGCGGCAGTTCCTGTGCCCCCACGGCACTCCCGTCCTCGGCCGTCCACTGGAGGCGCGGCCGACAAGTGCCGTGAAACCGGAGGCGCCGTAGCCCATGGCCGCGGCCATGGAGTCCACTCCCGTGGAGACCGCGGTGGCACCGAGCAGATGCCCGCGAGCCGGGCGGCCAGTGGCGCGAGATGGCTGCCGATACCGGAGCAGACGAATCCTGCACAGGCGAGCGCCCGCACCGAACTTCCGGTCAACGATCCAGAGGCCCCGCCCGGGGACGATGCCTACGGCGTGACGGGCAGCCGGACCGTGACGAGGAGACCGCCGGCGGGGCGGGGGACTAGGGACTGTGCCGAGTTGGGATCACGGGTTTGGCTGTTTCGCTGTCCTGGCTGGGTCGGGACGGTAGACAGGCGGGATGACCCGGGGTGATCTCACGGACGATGAGTGGACTGTGTTCGAACCGCTGCTGCCGCTGGGCGAACGCGGTCCCATTCCTGACCTGCGCAGGCTCGTCAACGGCGTGATGTGGCGGTTCCGTACGGGCGGTCCGTGGCGGGACATGCCCGAGCGGTACGGGCCCTGGTCCACCGTCTACGGGCGGTTCCACCTGTGGGCCGGGTCCGGGGTCTTCCAGAGGCTGATGGAAGCGGTGATCGCCGAGGCCGCCGCGCGTGGTCAGGTGGACCTCGGCTTAGTGAGCGTGGACTCCACCGTGGCCCGGGCCCACCACCATGCCGCCGGGATGACGGTCGATGCGGAGCTGCTCGAAACCCTGGAGAAGGCCGTCGCGGAGGAAAAGGGGCTTCGCCAAAGGGACAGAACGCCCCGGTAGCCGGGCCGGACGGGCAGGAGGCTGCCGCCCGCGAGGAGCGACGGCGCCTGCGTCGGCGCCGCAAGGCCCGGCTCCGGGCCGCTGAACTGGGGCGCTCGCGCGGCGGGCTGACCAGCAAGGTGCACCTGTCGGCGGACCGCCGCTGCCGCCCGCTGTCCTTCGTCCTCACCCCCGGCCAGGCCGCCGACAGCCCCCGCTTCACCGCCGTCCTGGAACGCATCAGGGTCCGGGGCCCGGTCGGCCGGCCCCGCACCCGCCCCGCCGCCGTGGCCGCGGACAAGGCGTACTCCTCCCGCGCCAACCGCGCCTACCTGCGCAGACGCAGGATCCGGGCGGTGATCCCGGAGAAGACCGACCAGACGGCCAACCGCAAGAACAAGGGACGCCGGGGCGGGCGGCCCCCCGTCCATGACACCGAGCTCTACCGCGACCGCAACACGGTGGAACGCTGCATCAACAAGATCAAGGACTGGCGCGGGCTCGCCACCCGCTACGACAAGACCCCGGACAGCTACCTCGCCGGACTCCACCTACGCGGCGCGGTCATCTGGCTCCGGAGCCTCACATGAAGATCCCAACTCGGCACAGTCCCTAGGTCGAGGGTCCCGTCATGGGCGCGGACGACGCTGTGCACGATGGCCAGGCCGAGGCCGACGCCGGCGTGCTCGTCGGTGCGTACGCGTTCGCTTCCGCGCTGGAAGGGTTCGGTGAGGGTTGCTACCAGTTCCGGTGGGAGCGGATGGCCCGTGTTCTCGACCCGCAGCACGCTCGTGTCGCCGTGCGCCTCGGTGCGGACCGTCACGGTGCCGCCGGCGGGGAGGTTGTGGACGATGGCGTTCTGGACGAGGTTCGCCACCATCCGCAGCAGGAGCTCCGCGGAGCCGCTGGTCCGGGCCGCCGCGCCGGTGACGTCGAGCGTGATCCGGCGCCGTTCGGCGAGGGGAAGCAGTGTTTCGGCGGCTTCTTCGGCGATGAGGGAGAGGTCGACGCTTTCGCGGGTGAAGTTTCCGCGGTCGCCGCGGCTGAGCAGCAGGAGGGCCTCGGTGAGGTCGATCGCCCGCGTATTGACAGCGTGCAGGCGTTCGATGAGTTCGCCCCGGTCCCGCGTGAGGTCCTTGCGGGCGACGTCGAGCAGCGTCCGCGAGATCGCCAGCGGGGTGCGCAGTTCGTGGGAGGCGTTCGCGGCGAACCTCTGCTGCTCGGCGACGTGGGACTCAAGTTGTTCGAGCATCGAGTCGAACGCGTCGGAGAGTTCACGGAATTCGTCCTGGCGGCCCTTCATGCGGATCCGGTGGGACAGCGACCCGTTCCCGGCCATCCGTGCCGCATCCGTGATCCGGGTGAGTGGTGCGAGCATCCGGCCGGCGAGGATCCATCCTCCGACGAGGCCGAACACGAGCAGGACGACCATCGCCACGGCCGCGGCGGGGGCGAAGGTGCGTACGAGGAGGTAGCGGTTGGGTGAGATCCCGAGAAGGCCCTGGGAGTTGTCGGGTACGTAGCGCAGCAGGAACATCCACACCACGGTCAGCAGGAGAGCGCCGGCGACGAGGAGGAATCCGGCGTAGCTGAGGGTGAGTTTCAGCCGGGCGCTGAGCCCCGGGCGTCTATGCATGCGTACTGCCGGGGGCGATCCGGTAGCCGATGCCGGGCACCGTGGTGATGATCCATGGTTCGCCGAGCCGTTTGCGCAGTGCGGAGACGGTGATGCGCACGGCGTTGGTGAGGGGGTCGGCGTTCTCGTCCCAGGCCCGTTCCAGCAGCTCTTCGGCGCTGACCACCCCACCCTCGGCGGCGACGAGGACTTCCAGCACGGCGAACTGTTTGCGGGTGAGCGCGACGTAGCGTCCGTCGCGGAAGACCTCGCGGCGGAAGGGGTCGAGCCGCAGGCCCGCGATCTCGCGGACCGGGGGCCGGGCGTACGCGCGTCTGCGGTCGAGCGCCCTCAGCCGCAGGACGAGCTCCCGCAGCTCGAACGGTTTGGTGAGGTAGTCGTCGGCGCCGAGCCCGAACCCGGAGGCCTTGTCGTCGATCCGGTCGGCAGCCGTGAGCATGAGGATCGGGATGCCGCTGCCGGAGGCGACGATGTGCCGGGCGACCGCGTCGCCGGAGGGGCCGGGGATGTCGCGGTCGAGGACCGCGAGGTCGTAGGAGTTGACGCTGAGGAGTTCCAGGGCGGAGTCGCCGTCGCCGGCGATGTCGGCGGCGATCGCCTCCAGCCGCAGACCGTCACGGACGGCTTCGGCCAGGTAGGGCTCGTCCTCCACGATCAGTACGCGCATGGCTGAAGCCTAAGCAGCACAACATATCGCCGGCGTATGCGAAGACGTGTGCACACCGGACACGCGACTCAGCCTGCCGGTGTCAGCGCGGGGCGGGGCTGGTCCGACGGCGCTTCCGCCGTAGTGCGCCACCAGCGGCGCGACGCCAGCGCGGCCAGCACGGCGCCTGTGGCGTTGACCAGTACGTCGTCCACGGAGGACACCCGGTCCAGCCACAGGACGTACTGCGCGGTTTCGACCAGTAGCGAGCAGCCCGCCCCGAGCGCCAGGATCCGCGGCACGGACGCCAGCGCCGCGAACCGCATCGGGGCGAAGAACCCCAGCGCCGCGAAGATCAGCAGGTTGCCGACGATCCCGCCCGGCCCCATCGTGACCAGATCCCGCAGCGGTACCAGGCTCACCCGACGGGGTGCGACGCCGGCCCCGCCGCCCGGCATCATGGTCATCCACAGGAACGGTACCGTCCCGTGGACCATGCCCACCTCGGCCAGCGACATCCGCCACGCCGATGTGACGCCGGAGGCACGCCGACGGCGCGCCAGAGCCCACACCACCAGCGCGGCCAACGGCAGCGCGACCAAGGTCATGAGCACCACACCGTTGAACGTGTCGAAGCAGCCGTGCCACCGCCCGGCCATGCACATCGGAGCGGACATCATGAGCGGCCGCCGCACGACGAACGCGGCGCTCGCCATGCCGAGGATCGCCAGGCTGAGGAGCACGATCCTGCGCGTGCGGCGGGGCGGTGCTGACAGGGATGCGTTGTGGTTCATGCCCCCATTGGAGAGGCAGGGCCGTTGCGGTGGCGTATGCGGTTTTCGATACGCCCGCCATATACGGAATCCCGGGCATCGAGGAACTGGCGCAAGCCGGCGGTGAGATGGTCCCGCCGCCGGTGATCGCGCCGGTCCGGCCACCGCAGGTGCTGGACGACTCGTCCGTGAACAATCGCACTGCCGAGCATCCAGGACGAGCTCGCCGTCACGCCCGCAGGTCTGCCCTGGACCGTGAACGCCCAAACCTGTCACGTCTGGGGCGAGTTGTCCAACCTTCAAGGGGATCCGCGCCCCCCTTCCCATCCACTTGCCCCACCAGGTATCTTGCATCGCATGGAACCAGGTGATTCGACCAAGCAGGCCCGGGCAGCCGCCCAACTGCGCAAGGGTGTCCTGGAGTACTGCGTACTCGCCCTGATGCGGGACCGCCCCCGCTACGGCGTGGAACTCCTCCACGCACTGGAGGACTCCGGCGCCCTGGCCACCAGCCAGGGCACGGTCTACCCGCTGCTCTCCCGGCTCCGCCGCGACGACCTGGTCACCACCACCTGGCAGGAGTCCGCCTCCGGCCCACCGCGTCGCTACTACGCGCTCACCGACAGCGGCCGGGCCGCGCTCGACGAGTTCTCCCGCGTCTGGCCCGGCTTCCGCAACGCCGTCGATGCCTTCCTGACCACCCCGTACCCCTTTACCGGAGACCTCGAATGAAGACTTCTGCCGACCCTGTACGCGACTACCTCTCCGCCGTCGAGCGCGAGGCCTCCGCACTCCCCGCCGACCGCCGCCAGGAACTCCTCGCCGACCTCGCCGAACACATCGAGGTGACGTGCGCAGAACGCCCCGACGCCGCGATCGGCGAGGTCCTGGCGGAGCTTGGGGACCCCCGCACGATCGCTGCAACGGCGCTGGCCGAGGCGGGGAACGGGGCCGCCGGGGCCTCGCCCCGGGGCGAGGCCGGCGCACCTGCCCGGCGCGGCAAGGTGCACCCCCTGGTCCCGCTCCTGATGCTCACCCTCTCGCTGCCCTTCATGATGATCTTCCCCGCCACCCCCGGCCCGCTGTTCGGCGTCCTGTTCCGCGTTATAGGCGCGGTACTTCTCTGCACCTCGGTGCACTGGATCGCCGTCCAGAAGACCACCGGCGTACTGCTTGCCGCCGTCCTGCCGAGTGCCGTCATCGCCACCTGGAACCTGTCCAGCGGCGGCTCGGCGGGCGACGGCCCAGCCCTCTTGGGCAACCTGGCGACGCTTGCCCTGCTGGCTGGTACGGCAGCATGGCTCTGGCGGGTCCGCCGCGTCTGAGCGCGGCCACCGCCCTCATACCCGGCTAGTCCTCCGAGGAGTGACCACACGGCCGAGCCCACTGTGGCGTGCGGATCTGACGGACGCGCAGTGGGCCTGCCGCCGGTGGGCGTGGCGGGGCGGGAGTTGGGGTTGACCTCAAGTCTGCTTGAGCTTTTAGGGTCGGTCGGGTTGACGCCGACGTACCGGAGAGGAACAGCCGTGAGGACGCTGGTGCTGGGAAGGACGCCCGCCCGGGTGAGGGATGTGCTGGCCACGCTGCGTGGCGACGGCTTTGACGCGGAGGGAGTGAGCACCGACGAGGAGGCCCGGAAACTGCTGGAGACCGGGGAGTTCGGGGTGCTGATCATTGGCGGGGGCGTGGACCCGGACTCCCGCGCGGCGATCAAGGAGTTCGCGACGGGGCACCGGGTGCGGCGGGTGATCGACGGCGCGCTGACGGAGCCGTTCGACGCCTACGTACGGCGGGAGTTCGAGCCGCTGATCCGGGAGGTCGCCTCCGAGGCGTGACGGCTATGGCGTGGCCGGATCGGCGTCGGGAGGTCCGGGCCTTCTCATGGGCCTCGCCGACGCCGTCCGCGTTGCGAGTGTGGTGCGCACCGGACCGGACGAGCTGAAGTCCGGTCAGCCGGCGGTCACCCGGGGATCGTCGGCAGCACCTTCTCGGCGACGCGCACCAGAGCCGCGTCATCGGGCAGCATGTCGTCTTGGCGCCGGATGACGATCTCGAAGGAGCCGCCGCCGTCCTTCGCGTTCCTGGCCACCAGCAGGCGGCGGGCGATGTTGCCGGGCCCGGTAGTGGTCCTGCTGCCGGTGAAAGTGAGGGCGATGGTCCGGTCCGAGTAGAGGACCGCCGGGTGCCCCAGGACCGTTCTCGTCTGCCCGGTATCACCCGGGGGGTCGGCCGCCTGGGTGACCGGGAGATGGTCGTAGGACGCCGAAAGCTTCACGGAGTAGGTCTGGAGCACGACGTTCGCCTCGGGAGCGGCTGTCCTGGCGCCGCCGGCGAGGGTGATCCAGTCCCCGTTGCCCCCGGCGGTCCGCGTGTGGTCCTCCGGGGTTTCGAGGAGCGTCGGCGGGTCCGGACGGTTCAGCGCCGCGCACAGCTGTGCCGCGGAGACGTACTGCGACGCCAGGGTGTCATGCGTGCTTGAGCAAGTGGCGGGTTCACTGTCAGCGGGCTGCTGCCGGAAGATCCCCGGTCCCCACATGCCGCCCACGACGACTGCGACCAGAACCACCGCCGCGGCGGTCTGGGCCCCCGCGCTCCTGCCGACCTTGGATTCGGCGAAATCGTCGACCACGTCCCCCACCCTGCCCGATAGCACCCGTTGCGCGCCGGGGGCCCAACCGGTGATCGTTTCGCGGGAAACAGAAATCTTCCGGGGCCTGTGCACATGCGCGCGCTCATCCAATCCTGTGCTCCGACGACCGGGTGCCGGCACCCGGCGTCGTGCTGCGCCGGGCGCTGGATCACCTGTCGGAGCCGGCCTGCCCCAGGCCGCCGATCCGGTTCGAGGGCGCCGAGTTGAGTTCCCATAGAGTCAGTGCGGCCATCAGCACCCAAGGAGGCTCCTGCATGCACGACACAGCCGACTTCGTAGCGGACGCCTATGCGCTCGGCGCCGGGCCGTGGACGATGACGCCCATCACCCGTGGCGCACTGGGGCAGATCTGGAAGTTGACCGGAAACGGCTCCTCATGGGCGGTGAAGGAACTTCTCTTCGGCTGCGACAAGGAGCAGGTAAGCCGCGAAGCCGCGCTACGGAACGCCGCGGAGAAACTGGGGATCGTATCGCCCAGACTCATCGCGAATCGCGACGAGGAGCATGTATCACAACTCGCCCCCTCGTCGGGCGGCTCCTACGTGAAGCTGTACGACTGGGTCAACGGAACCGAGGCAGACGCCTCCGATCCGGAAGTCCTGGGCTGGTTCGGCCGGACCATGGCACTTCTGCACATGGCCGGAGAGGGCGCGACCGAGGCACCGGACTCCTGGTACGAGGAATGCCACCAGGATGCCGACTGGGCGGAGCTGCGCAAGGAGATTCGCCAGGCAGGCCTGCCGTGGTCGGACGCGCTGGGCCGGTTCGTCGCCACCTCGGCGGCGGAGCTGACGCACCATGTGACCAGGTCGGATCCCGGCGATGTGGTGACGTCACATCTCGACCTGCAACCCCGCAATGTTCTGGTCGGTCCGGCCGGTCCGGTTCTCCTCGACTGGGACAACGCGGGATCCACATCGGCGGAACGCGAGCTCGCACGTGCCGTTTATGTATGGTCGGGTGGGAATCAGTTCAACACGGAATCCGCCCGGCGACTGGTGCGCGCATATGTGGATGCCGGAGGTCGTGCGACCGTCAAAAGCCTGGATTCGTTCTCGATGCTTTTCGCAACGGCCTTGAACTATCTCTACGTGCAGGCCAAGTGCGTGATCGATCCGACCGTGACCGCCGCGCAGCGCGAGTTCGCGAGCGACCAGGTGGTCACCTCCTTGCGGAGCCTGCCGGACCTGGCTGCGGTCTCCCGATTGATCAGGGCTCTCAAGACCGAGTGGTGACCGGCGGGTAGTTCATGCCACAGCCGCCGAACAGGGGCGCGGAGACCGTGGGAACGACGACGACGACGTGCGTCGCAGGCCGGTGGCGCCGAGTGGTTCGCGGGGCGCGTCCGCTGCGGCAGGCCGAGACGTGTGGATGTCGGCACGGTTTCGAGTCATCGCCTTCCCGCTCGGGCCAGCGCGTCCTCGGCCTGGGCAGCGAGAGCGTCGACGAGATAGGCCGCGGACGGCAGGTCGTTGATGAGATCGATCGCCTCACCGGCCCTCACCGGCAGCGGAGGGAACTCGCCGTGTGCCACGCCGTCCTGGTAGAGCGGCAGCCGCCATGAGGCCGGGCCGGTGGACGGGGCGGTCGTGCAGACCACGCCGGGTGAGTTCGGCGGCCCACATCCACACGGCGTGGCCCGCCGCCTCGGACAGGTGCTCCTGCCACGGCTGACGCCAGGCCGCCGGAATCGTCCTCGTCGCCGGCAGCAGCACCAGGTGCAGGACGGCCCAGGTCCCGAGACCGTACGCCGTGCCCTGCCCCAGGGTGATCCGCGGATACCTCTCGGCGGCCACCGTGTACAGCGTGGACACCCCGACCGAGAAGCCGAAATGCGCGAGGAGGCTGACGTACGGCACCTCGTTGCCGTTGTACCGGCAGACCGCATGGGTGCCGCGGGCGGGCACGCCGAGCTGCTCCAGCAGCATCTGCGGCGGGTCCGGATCCTGCCGATCCGGCGAGCGCGGAGGCAGCGGGACCTCCCAGCCCAGCTTCACAAGACCGCTGATGACGCCGGCGACCACACCGACGGCCGCAGCCACCGCATACCGCTTGCGGGAGGGCGGCGTGAGGGACAGGCGCATGGCACCGACGGTACGGGCTCCCGATCCCGTGCGCATGGCGGACACCGCCGTAGGGACCACGCGACAGCGGCGGAAGCGATACGAGGGCCTCAGCGGTACCCGGCCGGGTCCGCGGACCCGCCGGGGTCCTGGACCTCGACGATGTAGCGCCAGGCGTCGGGCCGGCTGCCGTCGAGGTCGCAGAAGCCGTACGCCTGCGCGAGTCGGCCGCTGGAGAGCGACTTGCCGTTCCAGCGTGCCACCTCGGGATCGGCGGCCAGGGCGGCGACGGCGCGTCCGACGTAGGACGGGGTCTCGGAGACGCAGAAGTGCGGCTCGCTCACCAGCGCGTCCCGCCAGGTCTCCTCGGTCACACCGAAGTGGTCGAAGAGGGGTTCGCCACCCCAGATGTCGTTGACCAGGATGTCCAGTCGGCCCTGCTCGGCCTCTATACGGTCCATCAGGGTGCGGACCTGAGAGGGGACCAGGTGGTCGGGGGACCGGCGAGGGCCCGCGCCGTCGGTGGTGGCGACGCGGGCCCTCGGCTCAGGTGGTGACGAACACCCGCACGTCCCAGGCGCCGAGGTCCAGCGCCGTGCCCGCGGGGACGGGAGTGCCGTTCAGGACGTCGGTCAGTGCCACCGGGGCCGCGACGCGGGCGGGATCCCAGCTCCAGTTGTGCACCACATGGACGCGGCGTCCGTCCGGGGACGTCCCGGTCGTCGCGGTGACGGACGTCGGCAGGTCCTGCCAGGCGCTGCTCGCGGAAGGCACCAGCCATTCGGCCAGTGCCTGGGCGAGGTCGCGTCCTGGCACGGTGCCGACGCAGGTGACGCGGCCGTCGCCGTGCCGGCGGGTGGTGACCGCGGGCCAGCGGCCGAAGTGCGGGTGGTCGTACTCGACGAGCACGTCGGTGTCGGTGTCGGTGTCGGCGTCGGCGTTGACGACAGTGAGGCCCTCGATCCAGCGCGTCGCGGTCGCGTTCTCCGGCAGTTCGAGCGGGCCGCCGGGCACGGCGCGGAGCGGGACGTCGTGCGTGAGGTTGCTGAACTCGTCGTAGCGGACGCCCGCGGCTCTGACGAGGCGTCCGGGGGCGGGCTCGTGCCGCGCACGGGCCTCGTGATCGGCGTAGGCGGTCCGCGGGCCGACGACCAGGTGGCCGCCCGCGTGGGCGTAGGCCGCGAGCCAATCGACCGTGGCGTCGTCGACGACGTACAGGGCCGGGGCGACGAGCACGGGGTGGCGTCGCACGGCCTCTTCCGGCGTCATCCCCTCCCGCTCGCCGCGGGGGTCGTGCAGCTGCCGGGCGTGGACGATCCGTACCTGACGGCCGGCGTCGAAGGCGCCGCGGTAGAAGGGGTCGAAGATCCGGTGGTAGGCGGTGGCGTCCGGTTCGCCGTCGGGGGTCGCGAGCGGCGGGTACTTCTGCATGAGCCACTTGCTCGGCGTCGAGTACACCATGGTGATGTCGGCGTCCGGCTCGATTCCGGCGACGAGCGGGCCGGCCGCGTCGAACTCCGCTCCCAGGCGCGACAGTTCCGCGTACGTACGGCCGGGCCGGCCGCTGTGCGGAAGGATTCCGCCCCAGTACGTCTCGGCGCCGAAGTGCAGGGTGTGCCAGTGCCAGTACTCGACCATCCGGGCCCCGCGTGAGACGAGAGCCCAGGCGGCCTGCCGCCACTGGCCGTCGTAGGCGGGGCGGTTGTCCCACGGGAAGCCGATGGAACCGGCGTTGGTCTCGGTGACCAGGAACGGTTCCTGGCGCGAGGAGAACATCCAGTCGGCGGTCTGGTACATCGACCACACCCCGGTGGACTTCCACTTCTGTTCGTGGTCGTCGGGCGCCGGGCCGGGGTGCGCGAGACCGTCCTGCATGTCGTAGTACGGATTGCCCGAGGCGATGTCGAGGCGGTCCGTCAGCTCGTCGTCCTCCACCCCGGGACGGGTGTACGAGATGCAGGTGGTGACGAACTGCTCCGGCCGGGTGTACTCGCGGACGATGTCCGCCTGCCAGCCGATGAACTCGGTCACCTGGCGGGCCTGGAACTCCCGCCACGCCACGTCGTACTGGGGCTGGGCGTTGCCGTCCGGCTTCCACAGGTCGGCCCAGGTGGACAGGCGGTGCGACCAGTAGACCAGCCCCCATTCGCGGTTGAGGGTCTCGACGTCCCCGTATGTGGCGCGCAGGTGGTCCGTGAACCGCTGGAAGACACCGTGGTTGTGCAGGAGATGCAGGCCCGGCTCGTTGTCCACCTGGATACCGATGACCGCGGGGTGCCCGGCGTACCGGCTGACGATCTTGCGGATGACCCGCTCGGCGTGGAACCGGAAAGCGGGGTGGGTGAAGTCGATCTCCTGGCGGGCGCCCCAGCCGACGCGCTCGCCCGTGGCGTGCTCGCCGGTGATCTCCGGGTACTGGCGGGCCAGCCACGGCGGCGCGGCGTACGTCGGTGTGCCCAGGACGACGGAGATCCCGCGTTCGTGGGCGCCGTCGAGTACCGGCTGGAGCCAGTCGAGGTCGAACCGTCCGTTCTCGGGCTCCCAGGTCGACCAGACCGACTCGCCGACCCGGATGACGGTGAAGTTCGCGTCGGCCATCAGGTCGAGGTCGGTCCTGAGCCGCTCGTAGGGCTGGTACTCGTGGTAGTAAGCGGCGCCGAAGAGGACGCGGGCGGGCAGAACCGCCATGGGGGGAACCTCCGGAAGATAGTGAAGTGAGGCGGGCGATGTGGAGCGGGCGACGTGCGGACCGCCCGCGGGGCGCGTCACTGCTTGACGCCACCGGTGGCCAGGCCGCTCTGCCAGTAGCGCTGCAGCATCAGGAAGGCCACGACGAGCGGGACGATCGAGAGCAGCGAACCGGTCTCGACGAGCGCGAGCATGTCGCTGCTGGAACCGGCCCCGCCGTTCTGGGCCTGGGCGGCCCAGGAGGCGAGTCCGACGGTGACGGGGTACAGGCGCGGGTCGTTGAGCATGATGAGCGGGAGGAAGTAGTTGTTCCAGGTCGCGACGAGGGTGAAGAGCACGACGGTCACCAGGCCTGGTGCCAGCAGCTTCATGGCGATCTGGAAGAAGATCCGGACCTCCCCGGCTCCGTCCATGCGGGCGGCCTCGATGATGCTGTCGGGCACGGCGTCCTGCGCGTAGACCCGCATCAGGTAGAGGCCGAAGGGGCTGACCAGGGAGGGCAGGACGATGGCCCAGGGGGTGTTGACCAGGCCCACCTTCGCGAAGAGCAGATAGGTCGGGATCGCCAGGGCGGTGGCCGGGATCATGATGGCGCCGAGCACCAGGTTGAAGGCCGCGTTGTTGCCGCGGAACCGGTACTTGGCGAATCCGTACCCGGCCGCGGCCGCCAGGAGCGCGGCCCCGAGCGCGCTGACGCCGGCGTAGAGGACGGTGTTGAGCACCCAGTGCAGGAAGACCCCACCGTCCTGGGTCAGGGTCTGCCGGATGTTCGTCAGCAGCTGCGGGGAGTGCGAGAACCACAGGCCGAACGTGGTGAACAGGTCCTCGGTGCTCTTGGTCGAGGCGACGAACAACCAGAACAGCGGCAGCAGGAAGTAGGCCAGGACGGCCAGCATGGCGATGGTCAGCGGGGTGCTGCGACGGGAGGCCGACGACCGGCGGCGCGTGGTCCCGGTCGCGGACGTTGACGTTGACGTTGACGTTGACGTCGGCGTCGTCGGCGTCGTCGGCGTCGTCGTCATCGCCGTGGGGATCGTGGTCACGAGGTCCTCCTGCGGTTGGCGGTGAGCAGGACGGAGTACGAGACGATCACGATGACCAGCCCCAGGAGGAAGGAGACCGCGGCCGCGTAGTTGATCTGCTGGCCGGTGAAGGCGAGCGAGTAGGCGTAGACGTTCGCGGTGTAGGAACTGTCGATGACGTCCGGTGCGACGCGCTGCAGCAGGTTCGGCTCGTTGAAGAGCTGGAAGCTGCCGATCACGGAGAACAGCAGCGTGAGCAGGAGCGCCGGTTTCAGGGCGGGAAGCTTGATGGACCAGGCGATCCGCCAGGCACTGGCCCCGTCCATCGCGGCGGCCTCGTACAGATCCTCGGGAATGGTCCGCAGGGCGGCGTACAGGATGATCATGTTGTAGCCGACGAACTCCCAGGTCACGATGTTCGCCAGACTCCCGAGCATCCATCCGTCGCTGAGGAAACGCGGGACCGGCAGGCCCAGGTTCCGGCTCAGCTGGGCGAACGGGCCGAAGTCCGGCCCGTACAGGTACCTCCACATGAGGGTGGCGACCACGCTCGGGACGGCGTACGGGACGAAGATGCCCAGCCGGATCACCCGCGCGAGCCGCAGCAGGCCGCTGTCGAGCGCGAGCGCGAAGAGCAGCGCCAGCACCAGCATCACGGGCACCTGGATCACGAAGAACGTCGCGACCCGGACGACCCCGTGGACGAGGAGCGGGTCCTTGACGGCGTTGAGGTAGTTGCCCAGCCCGACGAACGTCGTGCCGCCGATGAGCTTCTGCTGGAACAGGCTGAGGTAGGCGGCGTAGGCGAGCGGAGCGAGGAAGAGCAGGAGGAAGAGCACCATGAAGGGTGCGACGAACAGCGTCCCTGCCGTGCCGTGGCGCACGCCGCGGAGCCGGTGACGTGTCGGCCGTGCCCGGTACGGGCCCTCGTGGGAGGCCGCGGTTGTGGCAGTCATCAGCGGGCCTTTCTGAGTTGAGGTGGTCCCGGTGGCGGGCCCCGCGCCCTCACTCGGGCACGGGACCCACCCCGGGCGTCACCAGGGCTAGGACTGGACGGTGAAGCCCTGGTTCTTGGCGAAGGCGGTGATCCGCTTCTGCCATTCGCCGAGCGCGGCGACGGTGTCGGTCTTCTTGGCGAGGGTCTTGCCGACGGTCTCGGTCCAGTCCGTCACCACCTGGTCGAGGAAGGGCGGCCACTGGAACGAGGGGCTGACCGTGCCGCTGATGTCGGCGAACACCTGGTTGACCTTCTGGCCGCCGTAGAAGGAGGGAGCCTCCCCGACGTAACCGCGGTCCGTGAGCAGTGACTTCGTCGCCGGGAAGAAGAACTGCTTGGTGGCGAACAGCTTGGCGCTCGCGGGGTCGCTGTTGAGGAACTGCGCGAACTGGGCGGCGGCGATCGGGTTCTTGGTCGCTCTGATGACCGCGCTCGTCGAGCCGCCCCAGTTGCCCGCGCTCGGCGCGGACGCGTCCCACTGGGGCAGCGGGGCCGCCCGCCACTTGCCCGCGGTGGACTTGGCCGAACCGGAAAGGAAGACCGGCCCCCAGGCCGCGGTGATCCAGGTGGCGTACTTGCCCTTGTTGAGGCCGGCGTACCACGAGTCGGTGAAGTCCGGTTCGACGCCGATGACTCCGTCCTTCGCGAGGCCGCCCCAGTACGCCGCGAGCTTCCTGGAGATTCTGTCGTCGACGTTGACGGAGATGTCGCTCCTGCTGTTGTTCACATACGGCTTGGCACCCGCCTGCCACATGAGGCCGTGCCACGCGGCCGCCTGGTTCGCCGCGAAGTTGGTCAGGTAGATGTCCGGGTCGGCCTTGTGGAGCTTGCGCGCGGCGGAGGCGAACTCGTCCCAGGTCTCCGGCGGCTGGATCTTGTGCTTGTCGAAGATGTCCTGCCGGTACAGCATGCCCATCGGTCCGGTGTCCTGCGGGATCGCCCAGACCTCGCCGTTGCTGCCGCTGACCTGCCCCCACGTCCAGTCGACGAACCTGTCCTTCAGCGCCGACGCGCCGTGCGGCGCCAGGTCCAGCAGACTGTCCGTGATCGTGAACGTCGGGATGTACTGGTACTCGATCTGCACCACGTCCGGGGCGCCGGTGCCGGCCTTGAGCGCCGTGCGCAGCTTGGTGTACTGCGGGGTGCCCTGACCGGCGTTGACGACCTTGACCTTGATGGCCGGGTACTTCTTCTCGAAGAGCGCGACCTCCTGCGCGATGTTCGGGACCCACGTCCAGAACGTCAGCTCGGTCGGGGTCGACATGGCCTTGTCGATGGCGGCCTTGCTGACCGACTTGGCGGCGGAGGAGGCGCCGCCGGAGCCGGCGCCGGTCCCGCCGCTGCCGCCGCACGCGGACAGCGCGGCGGTCAACGAAGCCGCTCCCGCGGCGCCGAGAAGGAGTCGGCGGCTTATCGAGGAGGGGCTGTTGGGGGTGAATCCGGGCATGGTGAACTCCCGCCGGTGGGCGAAGGGGGTGGCACACCTGGCGCCGGCGTGGCGGCAGGTGTGAGTGACAGGGGGAGGAACGAGGGGGAGGAACGAGGGGGAGGAACGAGGGAGAGGAACGTGGAAGTGACGGCCGGGGCGTCGAGGCCGGCAGCTTCAGACGGACGCCCTCGCGGACTGTGACCGGCGGCGCGCGCCGCGCATGGTGCAGATGAGGCGCAGGTCGAGGTGGAGGCCGGTACGGTGACCTGCCTCAGGACTGCGCTGACCGGTGCTGATCAGGGGTGGGTGGGTGGATCGTCGGTTCGTGGCCGGGCCCGGGCGGGCCGGGACACTACGTGAGCGGGGAGGGGGAGATGGTGTGCCGCCCGCGTCCCGGGGTCGTCCGGGGTGGCGGGGGCGGCGCGGTCGAGGCGCGTACGACGAGCTCGACCGGTGGGTCGCTCGCCAGTAGGGGGTCTGCTTGCGGCTTCTCGATGGCATGCACGAGAAGCTTGAGTCCTTCCTCCGTCACGGCGTCGAACGGCTGCCGCACGGTGGTCAGGGGAGGAGTCACGTAGGCGGCCACCGGGACGTCGTCGAAACCGACGACGCTGACGTCCTCCGGCACCCGTCGGCCGGCCTCCGTCAGCGCGCGGATCAGACCGATGGCCATGTCGTCGTTGGCGGCGAAGACCGCGGTCACCTCGCCGTCGGTGGCCAGTTCACGGCCCGCCGCGTATCCGGACGAGGCCGACCAGTCGCCCTCGACGACCGGCGGCTCGCTCCTGCCCTGGGCCGCCAGCGCCGCTCGCCAGCCCTCCAGACGGTCCCTGGCGGAGTACCACCGCTGCGGACCGGCCAGATGATGAACGGTGACGTGTCCCAGGTCCAGCAGATGTTCGGTGGCCACCCGCGCCAGCAGGTCGGAGCTGACCCCCGCGGTCATCACCCGGGGGCCGACCAGGGCCGGTGGCGCGCCGAGGACGAGGACCGGCACGTCGATGTGGAGGGGGACCACTCCCTCGTCGATCGGCTCGGAGATGACGATGCCGTCGACACCCTGATCGAGGAGTGACTCCACGGCACCGGCAACACCCGTCGGGTCGCCTTCCATCGTGTTGACCACACGCAGCGCGTACCCCGTGCCCCGGACGGCTCGCTCGATGCCCATGAGCAGTGAGGCGGGCCCGTACATGGCCGTTCCGAGCGTCACCACACCGACGGAACGAGTCCGTCCGGAGGCCAGCGACCGGGCCGCGTTGTTCAGCCGGTAGCCGAGCTCCTCGGCGGCTTCGAGAACCCGTCGGCGTACCTCGGCGGAGACGTACGGCTCGTCGTTGAGGACCCTCGACACCGTCTTCTGGGAGACCCCCGCCAGACGGGCCACATCCACACTGCGTGGAGTGGTGGAGCTCCCGCCCCGTCCTGCCGGTCGCGTCATGAATGTCTCCCGATGCCGCCTGGATCCTGTGCGCAATCATCCGTGTGACTGCGCAGTCATGTCTACGCAGTCAGGCGCAGTGCGTCAAGAGTTTGCGCAATCTGTCCGTAACCTCGCCGCGTCCCGAGGAGGGCGACCGTGGCGGCCGGGCCGGCGCGGCAATCCCGTCACGCCTGGCGGATACACGTCAGGTCCCGGTCCCGGTCCTGGTCCCGGTCCTGGTCCCGGTCCCGGTTCCGGTCCCGGTTCCGTGGCCGTGGCCGTGGCAGTACGGTCATCGCGGCCGCCGCGAGCGCGGTCGCCACCAGGATCGCCCCGGCCGTGCCGAGCGCGGCCTGCGCCGCGCCGCGCGGGGTGCCGTCTCCGGCGAGGTAGACGCCGCCGACCACCGCGACGCCGAGCGTGCCGCCGAGTTGCTGGACGGCGTTGAGGAGCCCGGCCGCCGAGCCGGTCTCCTGCGGGCCGACGCCGCGCAGCGCGGTGGTGAAGAACGGCGGGGTGAACAGGCCCGTGCCCAGGCCCGCGACGGCGAGCGCGAACGGCAGTGCCGGCGGGTACACGCCCGGCGCGGCGGACCGGTAGGCGAGGATCGCGCAGGCAAGCCCGACGGCGAGGGCGGCGATCCCGGCGTGCATGACGCGGGTCCCGTGCCGGGGGACCAGGTACGCGCCCGCGGCCCACGACCCGGCGGCCAGCCCGGCGGACCACGGCAGCGGGGTCAGGCCCGCGGTGAGCGGCCCGCGGTGCAGGCCCAGTTCCAGGTGCAGGACCACGGTGATCATGACGCCGGTCATGACGGCGAAGAACAGCGTGGAGGTGGCCAGCGCGGCGGGGAACAACCGGCCGCGCAGCAGAGCCGGTTCGATCAGCGGGGCCCGGCCGCCGCGCCCGGCGCGGCGCTGGTGGGCGACGAACAGCGCCAGGGCGGCCGCACCCGCGCCCGCCGCCGCCCATCCGGCCGGTCCCGGTGTACCGGTCGCCAGCGGGCACACCACCAGCGCGGTGCCGGTCATCGCCAGCGCCGTCCCCACCGGGTCCAGGCGGGGCCGGACCGGCGCGCGGTCCTCGCGCAGCCGCCGTGCGACGACCAGGACGACGGCGGCGAGGGGGAGGTTGACCAGGAAGCAGGCGCGCCACGACGAGCCGAACAGGTCGACGTGCGTCAGGACCCCGCCGAGCACCGGGCCCAGGACCGCCGACAGGCCCATGACCGGGCCGATCGTGCCCAGCGCCTTGGGCAGTTCGTCGCCGTCGAACATCGCCCGGATCAGGCCGAACGTCTGCGGGATGATCAGCGCCGCGGCAGCGCCCTGCAACGCGCGCAGCCCGATCAGCGCCTCGGCGTTCGGCGCGAGCGCACACGCCAGGGACGTGGCGGCGAACGCTGCGACGCCGATGCGGAAGACGCGGCGGCGGCCCGCGATGTCGCCGAGCCTGGCGCCGGTCAGCAGCCCGAGCGCGAACGCGAGGGTGTAGGAGGCGCTGAACCACGGGATGGCGGCATCCGCGCCGCCCAGGTCGGTGTGGATGACCGGGCCCGCGACCTGGACGATCGTGGCGTCCAGCAGGTTCATCGCCTCGGCGACCAGCACCGCGGCCAACGCGTGCCACCGCCATCGGTACGCGGGCGGTGCCACGGGCCCGCCCGCTTCCGGATTCGGTTCCGAGCCGATCGAAGTGCCGTGGCCGGTGCTGCGGGACATGCGTCTCCCCCTGGGTGTGCGGTGTGTCCGGGACGTCGGCCCGCCCGCCGGCCGGGCGAAGCGTGACCCGCGACCACCGTCCCGCCCATCAAGCACTTGGTTCCATTGCTGTGACAGGATTCGGGGATTACTGCCATCGAAGGTGGCTCATGTGGTGGATATGCTTGTACTGGACGATCTGGACCGCGGCCTGATCCATGCCCTGCAAGTCGACGCCCGGGCGCCGTTCACGCTCGTCGCCGACATCCTCGGCTCCTCCACCCAGACCGTGGTTCGCCGCTACCGCCGCCTGTACGCGCATGCCGGCCTTCGCGTGGTCGCGCTGCCCGCGCCGCGCAGCTCCGGCACCCACCAGTGGTTCGTGCGGCTGACCGCCGCGACGCGCACCGCGCACGACATCGCGGTCGCGCTGGCACGCCGCCCCGACACCTCGTGGGTGCGGCTGACCTCCGGCGGCACCGAGATCGTCGCGATCATCCACACCACGCCCGCAGGCCCCGACGCGCACGCGTTGCTGCTGCGCGACATCCCGCGCACCGCCGGGATCACCGCGGTGTCCGCGCACTACCTCCTGCACACCTACCTCGGCGGCCCGACCGCGTGGCGCGGACGCGTCGACACCCTGGACGCCGCCCAGCAGGCGCGGCTGCGCGCCGAAAGCACCACCGGCACAGGTCCGTGCCCGTGCCCGTGCCCGGACCCGGACCCGGGCGCGGGCCCGGACCCGGACCCGGGCGCGGGCACAGCGGAAGCCGAGCCGAGCGGCCCCGTCTACCTGCTCACCGACGCCGACCGCCTCCTGCTGGACGCGCTGCGCGACGACGCCCGCCGCAGCTACGCCGAGCTTGCCGCCGCGACCGGCTCGACGGCATCCACGGTGGCCCGCAGGATCACCGAACTGCGGGCACGCGGCGCGCTGTTCTTCGACGTGGACATCGACCCGTCGATGCTGGGTGTGACCGTGTCGGCGCTGCTGTGGATGCAGGTCGCGCCCGCACACCTGGACGCGGTCGCCACCGAACTGGCCGGTCACCAGGAGCTGGCGGTGGTCGCGGCGACGACCGGACCGACGAACCTGGTCGCGCACGCGCTGTGCCGGGACGCGGAGGAACTGCACCACTACCTGACCCGCAAGGTGGCGTTGACCGCGATCGCGCGGATCGAGACCGCGCCCGTCCTGCGCACCTACAAGGCCGCCGCGACGCTGCGCATCGGGTGACGGGCCGACGGGCCGGACCACGTTCCGGCGGCACCTTCGGGAGGGCGCGCCGAAGGTCCTTCGGCGCGACCAGGCCCGGACGTCCTCAGGTCATGACGGCCGCCCGCCGAACTGCCAGTTGTGCACCTCGATGTCGGCGTACCGGTCCGGAGTGAGGATGGCGCGTGCCGCGTCCGGGTCCGGGGCCCGGACCAGCGCCGCCGTGCCCAGCCAGCCGGCGCCGTCGTCGGACAGCAGCGGCCCGTAGGCGATCAGCCCGTCCCGGTCGGGCGGCCCCGCGAGGTCGGCGGCCTGCCCCGTGCCGAGGCCGATCACCAGGTACCGGTCGCCACCGGTCCGGCCGCCGGGGAAGTCCCACATGGTGCGGCCCAGCGTGTTGCGCCACCGCCGCAGCAGCACGTCCCGGTACACGCCGGACTGGTAGCCGGGCTCGTCGAAGGCGAACGCGCGGGCGGCGGCGGGATCGGGCAGGTCGACGATGTGCACGCTGCCGGTGGCTGTGTCGCCGGCGAGGGTCGGGCCCCGGGCGATCATCTCCTTCGCGTACTGGTCCATATACGACCAGTGCTCTTCCAGCAGCTCGTCGCGCAGTGCTGCGGAGCCGGGCCGGTCGCGGTGGTAACAGAAGAACTCCATGCCCACAGGGTCCCTTCAAGGAGGTGATCAGTCGAGCGGAATTCACCGCGACGGCGGCTCGGCTTCCGGGCCCGCGATCAGCGACGTGCTGCCGCCGCTCTGCCTCCACGGCCGGTCCTCCAGCGACTTCGTACCCCTCCCGGGCAGCACCAAGGTCACCCGGAAAGCCGCCGGCGCAACCGCCCGGCCCCGCCGGCGAACTCGCGGTTCTTTGGCCGAGTACGGTGAGATGACAGCGACCTGAGTACCGGTCAGCGGCGATCCCGCCGTACGCCTGCCCGCTCGGGTGACGGCCACGACAACGTGACACTGCCGCCTACCGGTAGCGCGTACCAGCGCGCGGCGAATGCGTCCAGGCGGAGCAGGATGCGCTCGACGAGAGGCGATTCGCCGATGCCCGGCTTCATCGAGGAGAACCAGTCGGGAAGAGCCGAGCGCTGACCCGCCCGCAGCTGCCACAACGGCTGGCACAGGGAGGACAATGTCTCGGACCGAGCCATGTCGGCGTGCTCGGCGGCGCTGGGCGGCCGCTTCGCCTCCCGACGCGCCTGACGCTTCCTGACAGCGGGATCGGCCGCCCAGAAGATGTTGTTCCGTCCGTCGGCGATCCGGCCGAAGACACCGCCGGACAAGCCCGCCTCAGCCTCGACGAGGAAGTGCACGGCGTCGTGCGGCAGGTAGTCGTCATAGCCCGGGCCCTGCCGCGGCGCCAACTCCGGGCCGCGTTCCCGAACGACGGTCATCCGATAACGGCGCCCGTGCACCTTGGTGAACGTTACGTCCATGGTTGGTACGGTACCCACCGCTGCCGAAAGATCGCACGCGATTACCCGCGGCTGGGCCCCGGCGGCGACGGGAGCCGAACGCGGCCCGCGCCGCAGGGGCGGTCAGGGTTCAGGCGCGCCGTCCGATCCGCATCTCCTGGGTGAGGCCGGCCTCTTCCCGTCCGCCCCGGGGGTCCACAGCGCCGGGGCCGGGGCCGGGGTGGGTGGTAAGCCAGTCCTGGAGTTCCCGGTGGCGGAACTGGTAGGCCACGCCGGAGATCCGTAACAGGCCCGCTCCGTAGGCCCAGTTCAAGAAGGTGCCCAGTCGCCGGGGGAGCCGGCCCCGGGAGCAGTACAGGAACACCAGGTAGCGCCGGCCGGCACCTGTGAGGAAGTACATGCCCAGAATGAGCCCTGACGCGAGCCCGAGCACGATCCCGACCGCGATGCCGACCTTGATCCCGCCCGTGATCCAGGCCCCGATCCCGCTCGGGATCGCGATCAGGGGCGCGATCCCGATCCCGAATACGATCCCGGCCCCGAGGTCGTCCCGTACCGGACGGCGAGGGTCCGTCGGCGTGGCGTCGCTGGTGTCCGTGAGCCCGACCATGAGCGCGGCCACCAGCCCGATCACGGGCATGAGCACCAGGCCGACCAGGGGCGAGACCACCAGCACGGCCGCGGGACCGAGGGTGAGTCTGCCCATGAGCCAGGCCGTGAACTCGATCGCGGGCCGGCTCACCAGCCCGACCACGAGCATCCCTACGAGCCCGATCACGAGCGTGCCGGCCAGCCGGCGGCGATGGGCCGGGGCGTACAGCCGGTTTGGTCGGGCTGTGCGGGGGGCGGGCACAGCGGCACGGCCGGCCCGCCGGACGGTCGGGGCCCCGAGCAGCGCGATGAACGTGGCCCCGAGCAGATGGCGGGGCGACAGGCCGGTGCGGACCCAGGCCAGGAGGAGGGCGGAGAGGGCGAGGAGGGCGATGGGGAGGGCCGCGAGGAGGGCATCGGTGGTGCGGACGCGGCGGGAGCCGGCCATCGGCCACAGCTGGTGCAGGACCAGATCGGTGGCAGTGGTGGTGGCCGTGGCGGTGGCGAGGTGGGTGGCGAGTGCGGCGAGCCAGCGATGGGTCTGGTCGGGCCGGTAGCGCCCGGGGCGGGTGGGGTGCTGGCTGACGGTGGCCGCCAGGTAGAGGGCCAGGAGGTGGTCGCGGACGGCGCCGGGGGAGGTGAGGGTGTGCAGGTGGTCGGGGTCGCGGAGATAGGCGCGGGTGCCGGGGTGACGTTCCTCGTAGGCGGTGGCGGCCAGGTTGAGCCGCCAGGGGGTTCTCAGGGCGCGGGCCAGGGAGCTGCCGGGCGCGCGGTCCAGGGTGCCCAGCACGGTGACCCAGCGGTCGCGGCTGGTGCTGCGGGCGGTGAGGTAGGCGGCGGCCTGATCGTGGGTGACGGGGTCGATCTCGATGCGGGCGGCCTCGCGCATGCGCACGTCCAGGGCGGCCAGTTCGGCGTACTGGGTGGTGCGGCAGGTGAGGATGACCGGGGCGTTGCCGGTCGGGCCCTGGTAGGCGCTCAGCTTGTCCAGTGCACACGCGGCGCGGCGGCGGGCGGCCGGGGTGGCGTCGGAGTCCATCTCGTCCAGGCCGTCCAGGATCGGCAGCACCCGGTGGCTGTTCACCAGGTGCCGGGCGTCGGCGAGGGTGATGCCCCGGTCGCGGAACTGGTCGTGGATCTGGTCGGCGAGCCAGTCGTGAAGTGGGCGGGTGACGTCCCAGCCGGCCAGGAAGAGCCGGACCGGGACGGGATCGGCGTCGGTACGGTCGGGGTGGGTGAGCAGGCCGAGCAGCAGGTCGAGGGCGAGCAGGGTCTTGCCGGCGCCGGGTTCGCCGGTGATGACCAGCCGGGCCGGGCGCAGCTGCTGGTAGTAGCCGACGATGCCGGTCAGGTGGCCTTGCGGATCGGCGCCGTCCGCGTTGTTGGCGGGCTCCTGCCGGTGGGTGAAGGTCAGGTCGATGCGATGGGCACCGGGGCCGACCAGCTGGGCGCGTTGCGGGGCCTCGGCGGCGGTCACAGCTGCGGCCAGGGCGGCTGTCAGGGCCCTGGTCCTGGCGTCGGTGTCCGTCGCGGCGTCGGCGCGGTCGTCGCGGTAGGCGGCCCAGGCCAGGTAGGCCCCGGGCAGGGTGGGGGCCATGGCGATGACAGTGCTGGCCAGACGGGCCACCTGGAACTGCTTGGACAGCCACAGTGCCAGCGCCGCGGTCACGACCTGAAGAACTGCGTAGATGACGGTTGCCCGGCGGGCCCGCGATCGCTTCATGGAAGGCATGCTTCCGCGCTCACCCGGCGTAGACGGACGGATACTGCATTCGGTGCCGGACTGTGACGAATCGGCACAGTCCGCTGCGCCAGGGCGTGTTGAGCGGTCGGCTTGCGCGGTCGGCCCCGGACCCGAGCCAGGGCCGCCACGATCCGAGGCCGTCGCGACCCGGGCGCCCTGGCCGCCGATATCCGGCCCGGCCGTGCTGCATCCGGGATGGAGCCGTCACCTGTCTGTGAGTTCCCGTCAGGATGATCTCGGGAGTCAGTACTTGAGCGTCAGCCGCATGTGGAAGGCAACTGCCTTGCGTACCAACCGACCGACCCCTGTTCTTCTCGCCGCCTCCGCCGCGCTGACCCTGGCCCTCACCGCCTGCGGTGGTTCCGGTTCCGGTTCCGGCTCGGTGTCCGTGGCGGAATCAGGGGCGGCACCGACGAGCGCGGCACCGAGCGTGAGTCCCAGCCCGGGTCCGAGCGCGAGTTCGTCACCCTCCGCCGGGAAGAAGGCCGGCCGGACGGTGGACTGCGCGGTCGCCCGGCTGACCGCTTGTTCCTGCTGCGTGCGGTCATCCACGTGTGGCGCTGCCTTCCGGGGGTGAGCGAGACGGGTCTCTCAGCGGGCCAGGCGTTCCACGAGGAGGACCCGCCGATGACGGTCATCATGGCACCGGAGGCGCGGGCGACTGCGCGCGGCTGCCGGCCCGGCGTCCGACCCGGCACTACTGGCGAGGCTACGAGCGGCCCTGCCGTGCCCTGCCGTGCTCTGCTGCGTTGAGCCTGGCATGGACGTCCCCACTGATGAGCCGCTGTCTCCGTCTCCCTATCCGAATGTCGTCGTTGTCGAGCTACGCGGGTCCGCGGAGGAGGTGGCCGCTGTACAGGCGTGGATCGAGACGCGGGCCCTGTACGTCGACTCGACGACCGTCGGCGTGTTCGGCGGCAAGGTCAGCTGCCAGATGAACGTCGTGGTCGGCGAGGAGTAGCGGAGAAACCGCGGCCATCCCCTTCCTGCCCGGCATGAGCCCCCGCGGTGCACTGACGGCCGCGCTCCCGGACGCCGGGGCCCGCGTACCCCCGCGGACCCGGTGCCGCCCGAGTGGCATGGGGGTCCTCGCCGACCGGCAAGCGGGTTCGCTGCCGTCTCCTCTGCCCGGATGCATAGGTACCCCGCAGTCGGGCAGGCGGGAGGGACCAACCGCAGCAAGCGGTCCGGGCTCATGGGGGCTTGTGGCCAACTGATCTTTCCCGAACGAAACGGAGGAGTGTCATGAACTGGCGTCATCAGGCGGTGTGCCGCGATGAAGACCCGGACCTGTTCTTCCCGGTGGGCAGCACCGGTTCGGCTCTGTTGCAGATCGAAGAGGCCAAGGCTGTCTGCCGTCGCTGCCCGGTCATCGAGGAGTGCCTGCGGTGGGCGCTGGAGAGCGGACAGGACGCAGGCGTGTGGGGCGGACTCAGCGAGGACGAACGTCGCGCCATGAAGCGCCGGGTCGCCCGCAACCGTGCCCGCCAGAACGCCACATAGCCACCGGACCGGTCCTGGCCGAACACGCCGAACACGCCGAACACGCGGCGCTCCAGGCCGCCCGGGCGGGCCTGGTCATCCCCGGGACGCACCGGGGGCGCGGCCTCACGTCTCCACGGGCCCTTCCGCGAAGGTGTCCAGCTGCTCCTTGGACCAGGTCAGCGCGCCGGCTCGCAGGTCTTCGACGACCGCGCGCACCCACGTCAGCTCCGCGGCCGTCACGGCCCGCAGATACTCGGTCTCCAGGCGTGTGATGCGGGGCAGTCCCTGCTCCGCCTCCGCGGCCAGGGCCGCTTCCAGCGTGTCGGACTTCTCCGCGAGTGCGTCGGCCCGCCGCTCCAGTACGTCCGCCATCTCTTCCGGCGTGAGCAGCAGCAGATTGGACAGGGCGGCGGGGAACTCCGGGAACTCCTGCTTGGGCGCGGAGAGCATCTCCTCCAGCCAGGCGTGGGCGGTCGCACGCCCCGCGTCGGTGACGTCGTACACGGTCCGCTCGGGGTACAGCTGATCGCGCCCGGTCTCGCGGACCGCGATCAGCCCGTCGCGGTGGAGTCGTTCGATCGTGCGGTACAGGCTCGCACGCTGGCTGACGTTGACGACCTGCTCCTTGCCCCAGTCCTTGACCAGGCGCTGGATGCCGTACGGGTGCAGCGGCTTGTAGTGCAGGAGAGCCAGGACGGTCAGGGCGAGGGGGGAGCTGCGGGGAGCCGGTGGGGTCATGGGGCTGATTTTAGCTTCAGAATGACTAGTTGACGAGCAACTAGTTTCAGTGCAACTATCGAATCGTCAGCGCAACACCACCACCCTCCAGAGAGAACCCACGAGATGTCCCTCACCGAGCACATCCACTCCGACCACGGCCTCGTCAAGCACCTGGGCAACTGGACCGAGGCCGGCCGCTTCGAGGTCAGGGCCCGCCATGGCGCCGCTGTCCTCGACCTCCGTTCTCCCGGCCTTCCCGACGACATCGAGATCCACGTCGACATGGACCGGGCCATGGTCAAGCTGCTCGTCGACGACGGCACCGCCATCGACCACTGGAACCTGAGGTGGACCGCCCGCGGCAGGATCAAGGACTCCCGGTCCTCGTCCGCCGACGACAAGGCGGCCGGTCGCCGTATCCATCTGTCCGGCTCGGCGACGAACAGCGAGATCCGCGTCCACCGCGGGGGCATCGCGATCCTGTCGGCGATGTTCTCCCGCGCGTACGTCCAGGACGTGCGCCGCGCCCACCGGACCGGCGGCGTACCGACGATCGACGACCCGGCCAGGGGGCAGCGGCCGTGACCGGCATCGGCAAAGCCCGTACCGCGCTCGTCATCGGAGGCGGCATCGCGGGCCCGGTCGCCGCGATGGCCCTGCGCCAGGCAGGTGTCGAGGCCGCCGTCTACGAGGCGTACGACTCCACGGCCGACGGGGCCGGAGGCGGCATGACCATCGCCCCGAACGGCCAGAATGCCCTCGACGCGATCGGCGCGGGCGGCCTCGTCCGCGCCATCGGCACACCGGTCACCGCCATGGCTCTACGGAGCTGGACGGGCAAGCCCCTCGCGCGGTTCGCCCCGCCCTCCCGCCTCCCCTCCCCGCAGTTCGTCTGGCGCGCCGATCTCCACCGTGCGGTCCACGACGAGGCGGAGCGCCGCGCGGTACCCGTTCACCACGGCAAGCGGCTGACCAGCGCGACGGACACCGACGCCGGTGTCACCGCGCACTTCGCGGACGGTACGCGGGTGAGCGCCGACATCCTCGTCGGCGCCGACGGCATCCGCTCCACGGTCCGCCGCCTGATCGACCCGGCCGCACCGCGGCCGAACTACGCCGGCCTGGTCTGCTTCGGAGCGAGGATGGACCAATCCGGAATGCCCTCCACCGACGGCGTCATGTACATGTGCTTCGGCAAGCGCGCCTTCTTCGGCTACCAGGTCTTCGACGACTCCTCGGCGGTGTGGTTCGTCAACCTGCCCCACGGCCTGCCGATGACGGTCGCCGAGGCCCAGGCGATCGGCGCGGGGGAGTGGATGCGCACCCTGCGGACCGCCTTCGCCGACGACCGCACCCCGGCCCTTGAGATGATCAGCCGTACCGACACCGGCCAACTCCTCGTCACCGGCCCGATGGAGAACATGCCAAGGGTCCCGACCTGGACCCGCGGCCGCATGACCCTGATCGGTGACGCTGCCCACGCCGCCTCGTCCAGCTCCGGTCAGGGCGCTTCCATCGCCATCGAAAGCGCCGTCGAACTGGCGCGCTGCCTGCGGGACCTGCCCTACGACCAGGCCTTCGCGGCGTACGAACGACTGCGCCGCCCCCGCGTCGAACGCATCATCAAGCTCGGCGCCCGTACGAACAGCAACAAGACCGCGGGCCCGGTCGGCCGCGTACTGCGCGACCTCATGATGCCGGTGGCCATGAAGCTGATCGACCCGGAGAAAACGGCCTGGCAGTTCGACCACCACATCGATTGGGAGGCGAAGGCGGCCCCGCTCACCTGAACTCCGGCCATCCGCCCGCCGGTTGGCGAGGGCGAGTGTCCTCATGGTGTCGGCGCCGCCAGCAGCCGGTGGGCGGCAGTCAGGCGAGCCCAAGTCCGGCCGGGTTCGCCCGACGCCACCTGAATCGGGTCCGCCCCCGTTACGCGAACTGCCCGGGCTGGTAGTCGCCCCCGCGCTGTCGGGTGATGACATTGAGCCGGTTGAAGGCGTTGATGACGGCGATCTGGAACACCAGGGCCGCGAGCTGCTCCTCGTCGTAGTGTTTGGCCGCGTTCGCCCATACCTCGTCGGTGACGCCACTGCCGTCGGCGAGGCGGGTGCCCTGCTCCGTGAGTTCCAGCGCGGCCCGCTCCGGGTCGGTGAAGACCGAGGTGTCCCGCCATGCCGCGATCAGGCTGAGCCGTACCGATGTCTCGCCCGCGCGCGGCCTCCTTGGTGTGCATGTCGAGACATCCCCCGCAGCCGTTGATCTGGCTGGCGCGGATCTTCACCAGTTCCTGTGTTGCCGCCGGCAGCGTCGAGTCGGCCACGACCTTGTTCGCCGAGACGAGGTACTTGCCGAACTTCGGCGCGAGGTCCGTGCCGTGGAGGTTGAGCCGAGTCTGCATGATGGGCTCCTTCGTCGTTGGTGAGGTTCCACCTACTTGGACGAGGAGGTCCTCCCTTACGTAACACCGCGCCGGTGGCCGGGCTCACGGCGGGCGTTCACGAAATTTCCGGGGCAGCCACAGACGTTGACCGATCATGACTCCAGGCCCGGCACCTCGCCCGTTATCCGACGAAGCCCTCTCCAGCCTGCTCGGCAGGCAGCAGTTCGGCACTCTCGCCACCGTCAAGCGCGGTGGCCACCCCCACCTGACCACCATGCTCTACAGCTGGGACTCCAAGGCCCGCGTTCTGCGGTTCTCGACGACGGCCGACCGCGTCAAGGTGAGGCACCTGCGGCGCGACCCGCGTGCGGCGCTGCATGTGCAGGGTGGCGACGTGTGGTCGTTCGCCGTCGCCGAGGGCGACGGCGAGGTTTCCGAGGTCACGACGGTTCCCGGCGACGCGGTCGGGCGGGAACTGCTCGGGATGGTCCCGAAGGATGCGAGGCCGGAGGACGAAGACGCGTTCCTGGAGCAGTTGGTCGCCGAACGCCGGGTGGTCATCCGGCTGAAGGTGGACCGGCTGTACGGAACGGCGCTGGACATCGACGGATAGGACATACCGGGTCGGTGCCGGCCGTAGCCGCTCGTTGAGGACTGCGACCAGCCTGTTCGCCCCGCGGCGGACAGCGATCCTGCCGTATCTATCGGCCACCGCTGATCCCGAACTCGACCGCATGACGCTCCCGGTGGTCGGCCTCGCCGAACTTCGGTGGCCGACCACCTCGGGAGCCGGGTCCGCTACAGACCCTGGCCTGGATGTGCCGGGAGGTCCATGGAGGCGATGCGTTCCGGGTCGCTCACGGAGAGGATCCCGACGATCCGACCATCGATCACGGTGCACGCCATCACGCCCAGCGGCTTGCCGTTCGGGCCCCACGCCACGATCCCGGACTCACCGTTGACCAGGGCGGGGCGCGAACTCACCGCGGCGCGAGCCCCGCGCCGGGCCCTGCCGGCCACCTCGGCCGCCCCCAGTCTGACGACCAGGCCGCGCGCGGTGTAGGAGCGCCACGTGACGTCCGGGTCGAGCACCCGCAGCAGCCCTTCGAAGTCTCCGCTCCGCGCTGCCGCGAGAAACGCGTCGACCACCGCACGCTGCTGCTGCCGTTCATCGGTCGGACGAGGCGTGCCCTGTACCTTCCGGCGGGCCCGGCTGGCGAGCATCTTGGTGGCGTCCGTGGACCTGCCGATGATCTGACCGATCTCCACGAACGGCACGGCGAACATGTCGTGCAGCACGAACGCCAGCCGCTCGGTGGGGCGGAGGGTGTCGAGCACCACCAGCAGCGCCAGCCCGACCGACTCGGCGAGCAGCGCGTCGTCCTCGGGTGCTCCGCCGCCGTCCTCGGTCACCTCCAGCTCGGGCAGCTGGTCGTCGTACGAGGCCTCGGGCCTGGTCCTGCGCGAGCGCAGCACGTCAATGCAGACCCGGCCCACCACGGTGGTCAGCCAGCCGGCCAGGTTGTCGATGGCGGCCGGGTCCTGGCGAGCGAGCCTCAGCCATGCCTCTTGCACCGCGTCCTCGGCGTCCGCCCGCGATCCGAGCATCCGGTAGGCCACCGCCACGAGGCGCCCGCGCTGCTGCTCGAAGGCTCCCGCCAGGGTTTCATCCGGACCTGGTGCGGTCATGTTGTTACCTTCCTCGCGCGAATTCCGTCACGGGTGTGACGAGCCCGGAAGGGCCGAGGTAACCGGTGTGAACGAGGACCTGATGGAAGCACGCGTGACGATCCGGCTCAAGGTTCTCCCCGACGCGATGACCGGGGTCCGCACGGCCTGCGATCCGTAGCCGCTCCCGGTCACGGACCGGACAGGTGTGGCTCGTCCGACTTGGGAACGGGGCACCACGCTCTCTGCCTCGGACGGCCGTTGACAAAGCGGAACGGCGATCCGTATATTAATCGGAACGACGATCCGCTTTTAGTGCGGCCGTAGCGGGACGCTGCTGACCGCCTCACCCGTCGCCGCCGGGCCGGGTGAGACCGGCCGCGGGGGCCATCGAAGGGAAATACGCATCATGAGTGAATCGACCCGCACGGCCGACGCGGTCGGCCCGCCCACTCCCGTCCTCTCGGTCAGTCCGGTTGTGCTGTCGGCTCCCGGCCGAGCCGTGGACCTGGAGGTGCGGGTCTCCGCGCCCGTGACCGGGAGCGAGCTGCCGGTCATCCTCCTCTCGCACGGTCAGGGCTACTCGAACAACCTCTCCTCGCTGAACGGCTACGCCCCCCTCGTCAACTTCTGGGCGGCGCACGGCTTCGTCGTGATCCAGCCCACCCATCTGAGCTCTAGGACGCTGAGCCTGGATCCCGAAACCCCCGGGGCACCTCTGTACTGGCGATCACGGGCCGAGGACATGAAGCGCATCCTCGACCGGCTCGACGTGATCGAGGCAGCCGTCCCGCAGCTCCTCGGACGCCTGGACCGGAGCAAGGTCGCCGTGGCCGGGCACTCGATGGGCGGGCACACCGCGAGCCTGCTGCTGGGCGCCCGGCTCACCGATCCGCACGACGGGACGGAGGTGGACCTGGCCGAGCCCCGGATCAAGGCAGGTGTACTGCTTGCCGCGCCCGGCAGAGGCGGCGACGCCCTCACCGAGTCCGCCGCCGAGAATCTCCCCTTCTTCTTGACCACGGACTTCTCCGAGATGACGACGCCCGCGCTCGTGGTCGCCGGCGACCAGGACGCCTCTGCCCATCTGACGATTCGGGGCCCGGACTGGCACACCGATCCGTACTTCCTCTCCCCGGGCCGCAAGTCCCTGCTCACCTTGTTCGACGCGGAGCACGGGCTCGGCGGGGTCTCCGGATACGACGTCGCCGAGACCACGGACGAGAGCCCCGAGCGAGTGTCCGCGGTCCAGCGGCTCACCTGGGCCTATCTCCGCACCGAGCTCTGCCCCGGGGACTCCGCTTGGCAGGCGGCGAGTGACGCGCTGACGGCCGACCCCAAGCCGCTCGGACGAGTCGAATCCAGGCAACCCGACCCGCATCGCGTGCGCGCCGACGCCTGACCCGCCGGGGCGGCGTCAATCGGCTCGCCTGTGAGGACCTTGTCCCGGCCGGCCTCACGTGTGGGGCTTCTCGGGCGCGGCGACGCCGGGCGCGGCGACGCCGAACAGGCGCAGTTGCAGGGCGAGCGTGGCGTAGTAGCCGACGAGCGTGGAGAGTTCGAAGAGGGTGCGCTCGCCGAGGGTGTCGCGGGCCGACGCGTACCAGGCGTCGTCGAGGCGGTCCGGGTGGGCGGCGAGGGCGAGGGTGGCGGACCACGCGCGGTGTTCTACCGGGTCGGTCAGGCCGGGCTCGGCGCCCTCCCGCAGCGCGAGTATCTCGGCGGCGGTGAGTCCTGCGGCCCTGCCGACGGGTTCGTGGGCGTAGCGCTCGAAGTCGCTGTCCCATACCGCGGCGACGACCAGGACGGCGATCTCGCGGACACGCGGCGACAGCGCGGTCCGGTAGCGGATCGCCGCCCCCAGGCCCTGCAGGGCGGAGCCGAGCGGGGCGCTGTACAGCATCGCGTTGAAGGGGCCGTTGAGGTGTCCCTCGGCGTCGGTGAGCGCGAAGAGCTGAGGCCGTCGGCGCGAGGGCCGCCGGTGATCTCCTCGTACAGGGAGCGCTGTTCGGTGTCGAGGCGGTCGGGGCGCAGGAGGGGCAGACGGCTGGTGGGAGAAGGGGGCATCGGTACTCCGTAGGCACGGTTCGGGCTTCTTGGGCTGACTGCGGCTGCGGCTTCGGGGGCGGGTGTCGACACAAGGCCTCACTCGACAAAGCAGTCGACAGAAGTCTCATCCTCACCCAGAATGGCAGCCATAGAGGTCCATACTGTCGACACTAAGCCCTCCTTGGAGTATCTGATGACCTCACTTCCCCCGCAGGCCTGGGCCCACCGCCAGGGTCGGATCGCGATGCGCGCGCTGCGGCCCGCCGACTTCGGCCCGCAGGCTCTTGCCGCGCGGGCACAGATCGCGGACGCGTTCTACCGCTTCGGCATCGCGCACGACGAGGCACGGATCGACGTGATCGCCGGCTGCTTCACCGAGGATGTGCTCTTCGAGGTGGCCGAGGGGCGGGCCGAGCCGTTCACCCGCTTCGAGGGGCGGGCCGAGGTACGCGAGAGACTGGACCGCATCATCGCCGAACAGGGCGACCAGCGACGGCATCTGATGGGCAATGTCCTGGTCGAGGAGCTCGACCTCGTGGCGGGGACCGCCACGGCCATCGCCTTCGGTGTGGTGACCGTGGCCGCCGACGGTCTCCGCCTGGGCGCCAGCGTCGTCTACGACGCCCGGCTGCGCCGTGAGGAGGACGGATGCTGGCGCTTCTCGGCGTTCTTCATCGGCATGGACGCCTACGAGGGGGCCAAGCCGGCCTCGGGGGCGAAGTGACTCCAACTCCTCACTCCTCCCCGGCCACTTGATCCGCCAGGGCCGCCAGGTCGGCGTCGGCGAGCAGCCGGTCCTCGCGGGCCATGATGCCGCGGGCCCGTCGCAGCACCTCGTCGGTCTGGGGGTGCGTGAGGTCGAAACCGAGTGCCGACAGTTTGTCGGTGAGGGTGTAGGGGCCGCTGTCCGGGGTGAAGGGCACCCTGCGCTCGTTGCCGACGAGCTCGGGCTCCACGCAGTTGTGGAGGAGCGGGTCGACCGTTGCCGCGTCCACTGCTGCTCGAAGTCCATCTCGGCCGCCGGCGCCATGTGCGGTGGGATCGCCCCGGCGGTCACCAGGACGTCCACCCTGCCGTGCAGGGCCACCGCCTCGTCCACGAAGCGCTGGGCGGCGGCGGGGTCCGTCATGTCACAGGGATGCACCATCCGCAGGTCGAGCCCGCGTTCCCTGGCTTCCTTCTCGGTGCGCTCGGCCGCGGCCGAGTCGATGTCACACCCGACGACGGCCGCGCCCTGGGCCGCGAACAGCTGGGCACACCCCTGCCCGATGCCGGCGCCGGCGCCGGTGACGAGAGCGACCTTGCCGGACAGCAGGCCGGTCCTCGGATGCGCGGATGGGGAAGCAGACACGTCGTTCTCCTCGCTGAAGGTGCGCAGGGGCCGCCACCGCGACCCGACCACACCTTCCTACTGTCGACATTTATGCCGCATCAAGGCCCATGGGGGACGTTGTGGGCCCTAAGTGTCGACAGGGGACTGTACCTGCGTCCCGCGTCGCCCCTGCGGGCGTTCGTGTGCGCCGACTGGCCCGGAGCGGCGTGAAGGCCCTGCCCGGCGGGCCGGCCCTCGGTGTGCGACCGCCGCGTGCCGGAGCCGGACATCGCGTTCCTCGGGTGCCGGCGGCGCGGCCGCTCACGCCCCGGCCGATCCCGGCACTGCCGGCAAGGGAATGATTTCCTAATTCCGCTTGTGAATCCGACGGAAAAGCCTCGGCGAGTAAGAAATCGCTTGACTCCTGGGTCATCGACTGTGATCATGTCATGGCCAAGTCAAGATCATCCCGGGATGGGGGTAAATGGGGATTCGATTGATTGTCGCCGCCGTCGACATGAAAGGACCCCGCTCTGCCCCACCCCGGAGGGGCGCCGGGCGCAATCTGTTCTGAATTGACGAATATCGTTGTGAGGTAACTGAGTTGGGTATTTCACGTGGCAAGGTGTTCCTCGGGCGGGCCCGGGGCGGGTGGGCGCACTGGGCGGCGGCGTTCGCGGTGACCGCCCTGGCCTCGATCGCGCATCCGCCGACCGTCTCGGCGGCCGACGCGCCGCCGATCGTCACAGGCGCGGTGTTCAACGACCCCAAGGGGACGGTGGCGCAGCAGAACGCCATCAAGGACCACATCATCGAGGCGATCGGCAACACGCAGAGCGGTCGCCTCGTCCGCGCCTCCCTGTATGCGCTGAAGGACCAGGACTACACCGACGCGCTCACGGCCGCCCACCGACGCGGAGTGAACATCCGGGTCGTGCTGGACGCGAGTTACTGGGATACGCCCGCCACCCAGAGCCTGGTCGCAGAACTCGGCAGCGACCGGACCGGTTCCTCGTGGGTCGTGCGATGCGCCGTCGGTGCGGCCTGCGTCGCCGAGGGTGGCGAGAATCCCATAAATCACAACAAATTCTTCACGTTTTCCCGTGTCGGCGACGCGGGGGTCGCCGAGGACGTCGTCATCCAGACGTCTGCTAATCAAACGGCCGTCAATGTCGGAAAGTATTGGAACAACGCGTACACAATCGTCGGGAACACTGACCTTTACAGCGCCTACGTCAGCTATTTCAATGATCTGGCCGACATGAAGAAGAATTCCGACTACTACACCAGCGGGAAGGCGGGAGATGTGAAGTACTACTTCTTCCCGCAGAAAACCGGCGACGTGGTGGTGGACATTCTGGAGAATGTCTCGTGCGTCGGAGGATCGACGGTGAGCGTGTCGGCTTTCGCCCTGCACCGAGACGAGGTCGCCGCCGCGCTGGTTTCCCTGGGGCGGCAGGGTTGTACGGTGAATATCGTATACACCGAGAGTAATGACGTGGCGCAACTGGTCGGCCAGGAAAACGTCCAGATGCGCCGGCTCAGCACAGATAAAGGCTATCTCGTGCACTCGAAGTACCTGCTGATCGAGGGCACGTACGCCGGTCATGCCGACACGAAGTGGACCTTCACCGGCTCGCACAACCTCGACTACTCGTCACTGCGTGACAATGACGAGACACTGCTCCGTCTGGAGGGGGCCGCGCCCTACGACGCATACCTGGGCAACTTCACCTCGATGTTCCAGCAGGCGACCGCGCCGTAAGCGTGATCGCGTGCCGTTGGAACCGTCATGCGGGGGTACACGGGCGAGCATGGTAACGAAGCAGACCGCACCCCTGGCCCCGTCGGCGCTCCGGCAGTTGCGCCGTACCCGTTCCTTCTACGCCGCCGGTGTCGCCCTGTGGGCGACTGGAACCGCGTTCGGTGCGGCGGACCAGTCGGGTGGCCGGCAGATGTGGGTGCCGCTGGTGTTCCTGGTCGTCTTCGCCGGCCTGCTGTCCTTGACGTCGTTGTTGCTGTGGCGCCACCACACCGCCGTGCGCGGCGCCACCGCGCACCACGCCAGGCCGGGCCGGCCGGTCACCGCCCGCCAGAGCGACCACCGCGTCGGAGCCCACGCCGGCTGACGGCCCTGCCCTGGCCGTACGAGAGGAGTTGCAGTGACCACTTACGTCATCACGGTGCCCGGCACGTTCGTGCACGGGGTCACCGACACCGACCGCCGTGAGGTGCGGCGCAGGCTACGCCCGCACGACCCGAGGAACACCGATATGGGGGAGAGCGAGGAACTGAACCTGCTGACCGTGCAGGAGGAGGGCAACACCTTCTCGGTGCGGCTTGAGGTGGAGGCGCCGGACCAGGCGGGAGCCGAGGCGGACGCCGTACGCCTGGTCTCGGCCGCCCTGCGCGACAGCGGATTCACGCAGGACGACGCCCCGTTGGGTCCCCCCGCGGTCACCGGCATCGACCGCGAGTTCTGACAGTACGTCCACCCGGCCCGGGCAGGAGCCGGCACCTGGAGCGTGACGGCTCCCCGTCCGGCGGGTTGGACGCGGTCATGCGTTCGGCCGGTGCGCCCCTGCCCCGGATTTGCGGGCGAGCAGGTGAATCTCGCGGAACTGCCGCCGGTCGGTGGGCTCAGGCCGGCGAACCATCCGGGCTACCTCGGCCAACCCGGCCTCGCGCAGCGTGGCGGCGAGGTGGTCCGGCCACCACCGATAGGCCGGCGCGACTGTGTGATCGAAGACCTGGGTCGGGTGAGATGGATCGTCGCTGGCCGAAAAGCCGATCAGAAGGTGGCCGCCAGGTGCCAGCACACGGTGGAACTCCGCCAGGATGACGGGGAGTTCCCGCGGCGGAGTGTGGATGATGGACCAACGTGAGAGCACGCCGCCCAGTTCGCCGTCAGCGATGTTCAACGCGGCCATCGAGCCCACCTCGAACCGCAGGCCCGGATAGGCCTGTCGGGCCAACTCGATCATCACGGAAGAGGCATCGACGCCGAACGCCGCCAGCCCCGACTCGTCCAGGTGAGCGGTGATATGGCCGGGCCCACACCCCAGATCCGCGACCGGACCGTCCCCACTCGCATGTACGGACTCGGCGAAGGCGCTGAGGATGGCGCGGTCCAGAGGCCGCTCACGCAGCTCGTCGCGGAACCGCCGCGCATACGTGGGGGCAACCGCGTCGTAGGCCTCGCGGGTGACACTGAGGGCATCGTGTTCGACCATGCTCGCGACCGTAGTACCTGGTGCGGAGGCGAGCCCGGAGAATCACGATCTTCCCTACCGTCCGTTCGCCCGGCCCGTCGTCTACCCGTCACTGCCGTGAGGCGAGACCGGGGTGGGGCTCGCGCCCCGGCTCTCCGCCCGCAGGCGCGGGAGGATCTCGGTGCGGTAGAAGTCGAAGAACTGGCGCTGGTTGGGGCCGATCTGATTGACGTAGACCTCGTCGAACCCGGCCGCGGTATAGGCGGTGACCGCTTCGATGTGGGCGTCCGGGTCGTCACCACAGGTGACGCCGTTTCTGATCATTTCTTCCGTGACCAGAGTGCTGGCCTGCTCGAAGTGTTCAGGAGTGGGAAGGATCTGCGCGAGCTCGCCGGGCAGCTGTTCGTTCGGCCAAAGGCGGTGCACTGTCTTGACGGCCTGGTCCTTGTCGGAGTCCCAGCAGACCTTGAGGCCCCCGATGACCGGTTTGGCGCCTCCTCCGGCCCGGCGGAACTGGCCGATCAGGTCCTCGTTGGGGGTCATCGTGACGAAGCCGTCCCCGATACGTCCGGCCAGGGCAGCGGCTTGGGGTCCGAACCCCGAGATGTACAAGGGCACGGGCTCATCCGGCAACGTGTAGAGCCGGGCGTTCTGGACTGTGTAGTGCTTGCCGTGGTGCGTTACCTGCTCACCGGTGAACAGATGACGGATGACCTGGACGGCCTCCTCCAGCATCAGCATCCGCTCGGCGGCTTCGGGCCACGCGTCACCCAGGACGTGCTCGTTCAACGCCTCACCCGTGCCCAGGCCGAAGCGGAACCGTCCCGGGGTGAGGGTGGCGGCCGTTGCGGCGGCCTGGGCGTTCACCGCTGGGTGCATACGCACGATCGGGCAGGTCACCAGTGTCGTCACCGGGAGCGAGGTCACCTGGGACAGGGCGCCGATCACGGACCAGACGAAGGAGCTCTGACCCTGCGCGTTGTTCCAGGGGTGGAAGTGATCCGAGATCGCCAGGGCTTCGAAACCGGCCTGCTCGGCCATCCGGGCCTGGTCCAGCAGTTCCCCCGGGCCGAACTCCTCCGAGGACAGAAAGTATCCGTATGCGGTCATGACATTCGCCTCTGGCGCTTTCTCCGGGTGATCGGCTGACTCACGGTGACAGTGGCTGTGGCGAACCGTTCAGCAGGAGGCAGGAGGTTGTCCGTGGTCACTTCTCGATCTTCGGTACGATCCGTCGGCTGCGCTCGTGAGGAGCCGCCGATCGGCTGATGTACCGGACCCGAGCCGGTTGGCGAACGGGGGTTCAGGGGCGCGTGTCGTGGGGCGCCGGGCCGGGCCCGCCGGGGGGCAGCACCGCACCGCGCCGGAGCAGGCGCAGTTGGCGCAGGCGCCCGTTGAGGAGCTGGATCACCGGGGTGCGGTCGCTGTGCTCGCGTTCGTAGCGGAGGACGAGTTCGAGCTGCTCGCGGTTCAGGTCTTTGGCGCGGCTCTCGACCGTGAGACGCGGAAGATGGTTGTAATCGACTATGGGCAGTTCCCTGGTGGTCGGACCTGGGATCGCGTCGTCGAACAGTTCCACGGACGTCACCTCCGAAGTAACCCGTCGAGTGCCCGCACTTCAGGGAGTGAAACGCCCCCCGGCGGTCCGCATGCGGATCAGGGTCCGTACCGGACGGGTACCGGGGTCGACGCCCGCGCGGACCCCCGCCGGGTCCGGCGGAGCCTTTGGCGGCGACGTCCGGGGGGCGACCGACGGCGAACGGCCGCCGCGTTCCGGCTACCAGTAGTGGCGTCGCCCGCCGACCTCGCGTCCTGTCGCGCCCAGAATCCACAGGACGGCGCCGATCACGAGCAGAACGATCCCGATGGTCCACAGGATCGAGATGCCCGCGAGAAAGCCGATGATCAAGAGAATGACGCCCAGGATGATCATGCTGCTGCCCCTTCGTGGGTGCTTCGCCTATGTCAACTGTGCACCCGATCGGTCCGGAGAGCCTGATCCGGCCGCCGGGCCGGTGCCACGCGTTCGGCCATCCGGACCAGCTCGCGGAGCCCCTCATGCGGTAGCGCCGAGCGATGTGACCGTGGCATGTCGACCGGTTCGGTTTTTGCCCTGTTATGGGTGGAAAGCTAATGAATATGAAGCTGACCCGATCGTCGAGGAGCGAGATGTCCGCCTGTATCCGCAGTGCTTCGCCGGTGTCCGCCGCGCTGGTGTCGCTCGAAGGCCAGAAGTGGCTCGACGGCGTCGCCGCCGTGGTCCGCAAGGGGGTACGGGCGCTGCCTCTGGGCGGCGGCCGTGACGTGTTGCGCGGGCTGTGGCTCGGCCATCCGCTCCATCCCGCGCTGGTCCAAGTGCCGGTCGGCGCGTGGACCTCGGCGGCCTTGCTGGACCTCCTGCCCGGTGAGGGCCGTGCTGCGCGCCGTCTGGTGGCCGTGGGGCTTGCCGCCGCCGGGCCCGCCGTGCTGGCGGGCTGGATCGACTGGGCCGAGCAACCGCCACCGCAGGCCCGGGTGGGTCTGGTGCACGCCGCGGCCAACATCACCGCGGTCGGTGCGTACGCGGCCTCCCTGATCGCCCGCCACCGCGGCCGGCCCCTCCTCGGACGAGCCCTGGGGTACGCCGGTCTCACGGCGGTCTCCGCGGGCGGCATGATCGGCGGTCACCTCGCCTACCGGCAGGCCGCCGGGGTCAACCACGCGGCGGCGGTTCCCGTGCTGGCCGAGCCCGGCTGGCACCAGCTGGGGCCGCTCGGTGACTTCCCTGTCGGCCGCCCGGTCAAGCGGTTGGTCGCGGAGGTCGCCGTCGTCGTCGTCCGCGACACCGGAAACGAGCTCTACGCCCTGGCCGAACGCTGCAGTCATATGTCCGGCCCGCTGTCCGAAGGCGAAGTCGACACCGGGTGCATCACGTGCCCCTGGCACGGCAGCGTGTTCCGGCTCTCCGACGGCGGGATCGTGAAAGGCCCGGCGACAGCCCCGCAGCCCGCGTTCGAATGCCGGGTGGCATCCGACGGCCAGGTCGAGATCCGCATGGCCTGACGACGGTCACGAACCGAGCGAGTCCATCGGCCGGGTCCATCGGCCGGGTCCATCGGCCGGGCCACCGGCGTGCGAGCCGGACACCGCACACAGCCCGTCGGTCAGCGCCCCCCGCGTGCGGCGTGCCCCTCTCGCCGACGGCCCCAGCGCCGAGGTGATGATTCCGCCGAAGTGGGTAGCCGCCCTCGCGGGCATACCTCGTCGAACGGGATGAGATCGATGCCCGCAGGTTCCGATCAGAAGGAGGTCGCTGCCCGCACGGAGAACGAAAGATGAGCCCGTTCGGGTGAGTCCGCGAGCACCGGCATCAGCGCCGGCAGCACCGGCAGCAGCGCAGGAGCGGCCGGAGCCGGGCCTCGGCAGCCGCCGACGAGGGAGAGACATGAATGAGCAGCGGGCCGCCCTGTTCGACATGGACGGCACTTTGGTGGACACCAACCATCTTCACGTCGTGGCCTGGTGGGAGGCGTTCCGGCAGGCCGGTCACCGGGTCGCGACGGCCTCGATCCACCGCAGCATCGGTATGGGTTCCGACAAACTGCTGGACGCCCTGCTCGGCGATGACCGGGACCGTGACCAGGACGCGGCGATCAGCGCCGCCCACAAGGCCCTGTACGGGGTGTACTCCGGCACTCTGGCCCCGCTGGAGGGTGCCGTGGACCTCCTGCGCGCGGTCGCGGCGAGGGGACGCCGGATCGTGCTGGCCACCTCGGCGGACAGCAAGGAACTCGCCGCCATGCGAGCCGCCCTCGACGCCGACGACGTCATCGCGGATGCCACCAGCGCCGATGACGTTCCCGCCAGCAAGCCGGCGCCCGATATCGTCGAGCAGGCTCTGCGGAAGGCCGGGGTACCCGCGGAGCGGGCGGTTTTCGTCGGCGACACGGTCTGGGACGTCGAGGCCGCGGCCAAGGCGGGCGTGCCCTGTGTCGCGCTGCTGTCCGGCGGCATCCCTCGTGCGGACCTGGAGGCGGCCGGCGCTGTCGCGGTCTACGACGACCCCGCGGAGCTGCTCCGGCGGATCGACGCAAGCCCCCTGGGGTCCTGACATGACGGCCTTTGGCCGACACGACCATGTTCCGGGCCGGTTCCGGGCCGACTCCCCGTCGTCCGCGGCCTCCAGGCACGAGATCGACATGCTCGTCGGTCCCACGGGCCATACGGGCCGGAACCACGGGGGCGGTCAGTGGCGCATGCGGAGAGCGTCCGTAGAGTCTCCTTCCACGGATGTGGGCGAGGGGGCAGGTGTGAGCCGGATGGATCACGACGGGGACGAAGGGCCGGATGTCCTGCGGGCGTCGGTGGGCTACGCCGGCGAGGTGTCCGCCATCGGTGCCGCCCGCGACTTCGTGGCCGCTTTCCTGCAGCGGGTCCGCGCGGTAGGAGTCCCTGTGCCGGAACAGCGGCTTCAGGCGGCTCGGTTGGTGGTCAGCGAGCTGGTGACGAACGCGGTGCGGCACGCGCCGGGGCCGTGCCGGCTGGATGTGGAGCTGCGCGCGGGCCTGCTGGAGATCACCGTGAGCGACACCTCCCGCAGCCACCCGGCGGCACGCCCCCGCGATCCGGGCCGCATCGGGCAGCACGGCCTGGAGATCGTGCTCGCCCTGTGTCACAGCGTCGAGGACGAGCCGACACCGACCGGCAAACGGGTACGGGTGTGCGTATCCATGACGTAGCCTGCCAGGCGGTGCGGGCTCCGATTGACAGCCGCCCTTACTCTGCGCTGTCGTAGTGCCTGGATCAGCCTGAACGGGCACACCGGCGGCCGAGCTGCCCGAGAAGAAAGTCGAAAGATGGTTGCTGACGACCGACCGACGACACGTCCCCCTGTCCCTGCGGATGTCAGTGTCGTCACCGCCGACCGGGAACTCGACCTCACCACCAGCCCGGCACTTATGCACGCCGTCACCAGTGCTGCCTGCCCCAATGTGGTGGTCGACCTTTCGGAAACCGCGTTTGTCGACTCCAGTGGCATCAACGCCCTGCTGCGTGCCAATGCCGGTGTCCAGGCAGCCGGCGGCTGGCTCCGTCTGGCCGGGGCGGTCGAACCTGTCCTGAGCACCATCAAGCTCGTGGGTCTGAACGAGGTCATCCCGCTGTACCCCACTACCGGGCAGGCCCTGCACACCTGATTGCGCCCGCTCGGCCTGTGGACTCCGAAGCCGGTGTCACCCGCCCGCGCGGGGCGGTGGACCGGGCGCTGACTCACCACCCGCATCTGGTCCTTGGCCTGGCGGGCGTGACCTTTGCCGACCCCAGCTTCCGCAATGTCCTGATCATCGCCCGGCGGATCGCCGAGAAGCAGGCCGCAAGTGTGTGTCCGCCGACCCCCAGCGACGCCATGACCCGCTTGCTGGAACTCGCCGACGCCGCAGTGCTGTTTCCCGCTGTCGCTGCCGGGCAGCTCAAGCACCCCTGAGCGACCTCCTGAACGCCGACGGTACCCAGCGATGCTCCGGGAGGTGCCGGACACGGTGGGGCGCCGGGGGCGGCCAGATCCGCCCACACGGCCTTTCCGGTCCCGTGGCGCGCCACGCCCCAGTCCTCGGCAGCGGCCGTCACCAGGGGCAGACCCCACGGCCCCGGCTCACCACGTCCGGGACGGCACAGGACGGGCAACCGGGGCGATTCGTCGCTCACGGTGATCCGCAACCGCCGCGCGCCGAACGTCAGAGTCAGGCCCGCCCGGCCTCCCGCGTGTTTCAGGGCGTTCGTCACCAGCTCCGAGACCACCAGCGCGACCACGGCGCCCTCGGGATGCCAGCGGGTGGGCCAGGAGAACTCGTCCACCTGCTCCTGGGCCCACTGGCGGGCCCGGCCGGCCTGTCCCAGGGCCGGCAGCACTGCCAGGAAGCGTTCCGCCATCACTGATCTCCCCGCGTCGCTCTTTTCGGACAGGGGCCGGGCCGCTCACCTGCTCCTGCGGACCGGTCGACTGCCTTGTGCTTCGTGTTCCCCTCATGTCCTGATCCACCGCACGTCACCCCCTGTGTCTCCCTTGATGGGAGCTCCGGCTCAGATGTGGGAGAGGCCGAAGGAGACCAGGAAGCCGCACACAGTGATCAGGCCAATGCCCAGATGGCTGTCCGCGAACGCCTCCGGGATCATGGTGTCGGCGATCATGGCCAGGATGGCGCCTGCCGCGACCGCCGTCACGCCCGCGATGACGGCCGGGGAGAAGCCGCCCACCACGGTGTAGCCGAGCACCGACGAGACGGTGCTCGCGGCCGCGATGGCGCCCCAGACGCCGAACACGTAACCCCGGCTGCGGCCGGCCCGCTTCATGCCGGCGGAACTCGACAGCCCCTCGGGCACATTGCTGATGAACACCGCCGCCACGGTCACCAGGCTCACCGCGCCGCCGTCCAGCAGGCTGACCCCGATGACCGCCGACTCCGGGACACCGTCCAGCAGCGCACCGAGCGCCAGCGCCAGCCCGGAGCCGTCCTGCTCGGCCTCCGAAGGCTGGGCCTGCCGGTGTCCGGAACGCTTGCGGTGACGCGCGCCGCGGCCGGCCAGCCACACATTTCCCGCCGTGTAGGCGAGGGCCCCGGCGAGCGTTCCGATGGTCGTCGGCACCATGCCCGCCCGATCGTAGGCCTCCCCGACGAGTTCGAAGGAGACCGCCGACAGCAGCACGCCCGCGCCGAACGCCATGACCGCGGCGATCACCTTCGCCGGTACCCGCACCCCGAACCCGAGCGCCGCACCCAACAGAAGGGCCGAACCCGCGACCAAACCCCACAAACCCGCCTGCAGCACTTCCGACATGATCACCTCCCTACCCCGGCGGGGCGCTTGCGACCCAGGCGCGCCCGCCGCCCGGCCCGGCCGCGGATGGTTCGGCGTCCTGGTCCTGTGGCCGCCGCCTGGTGCATAAATCCCGTGTGGTGACACATACGTGATGTATGGAGTGCGTGATCTACAGCGAGCAAGGCTTCGAGTCGGAGCAGGTGGACTGCGGGCAGGCGGCGGACGGTGGCCGGCGGGCGGTCCTGGACCGGGTGGCGGAGCTGAAGCCGCGGGAGTTCGCCTGGGTCCATCTCGATGAGCCGGGCCGGCCCGACCTGGAGGACCTGGCGGATCACCTCGGACTGCATCCGCTGGCGGTGGAGGACGCGGTCCAGGCCCACCAGCGGCCAAAGCGCGAGCGGTACGGGGACGTGCTGGCGGTCGCGCTGAAGACGCTGTGGTACGTCGAGGGGAGCGCCGACGTCGAGACCGGAGAGGTCATGGTCTTTGTCGGCCCGCGCTTCGTGCTGACCGTCCGGCACGGCCCGGTCGACCCCACCGAGGAGACCGTACGCCGCCTGCGGAATGACCCGGTCACGGTTGGTCTGGGCCCGGTCAGTGTGCTGCACTGCGTGCTGGACGTGGTGGTCGACGCCTACATGCGGGCCGCCGTGCAGGTCCGCTCCGACCTGACCGAGCTGGAGCGGTGCGTGTTCTCCTCGGCGCGGGACGACGTCACCGAGGAGATCTACTCTCTCAAGCGGGAGGTTGTTGAGTTCCGCGACGCGGTACAGCCCCTGGTGCCGGTCGTGCAGGAGTTCGCCGCGGGACGCGACGAATGGCCGCAAGGCATCGTGCCGTACTTCAGGGATGTGGCCGACCACACGCAGCGCACCGATACCGAGGTCCGCTCCCTGGACGAGCTGCTGAACTCGGTCCTCGACGCCCATCTGGCCCGGGTGGGCACCTGGCAGAACGACGACATGCGCCGCATCTCGGCCTGGGCCGCGATCTTGGCGATCCCGACCATGCTGGCCGGGCTGTACGGCATGAACTTCGCCCACATGCCGGAGCTGAAGTGGACCTACGGCTACCCGCTCGCGATCGGCGTGATGGTCGCCTCGGCCGGCCTGCTCTACCGGGCGTTCCGCCGCAACGGCTGGCTGTAGGGTTCCCCGCAGTTGGTCAGTGCGTGGCCGGTGGGCCGGCCATGGTGGCCACGGCTCCGGGCAGCAGCCGTGGCCACGCCACGCGGGAGCCGAGAAGGAGACGCTGCAGCCACCAGAACAACAGGAGTCCGCCGGGCAGGGTCGCGGTGACACGCAGAGCGGGCTGAGCCGCGCTGCGCTGCCACGGGCTGCCGCTCCAGGCGGCGAGGACGATGTAGCCGGTCAGGCCGACCAGACCGACGGCCCGACGCCAGGCCGCATGCCAAGGGCTTCGCTCCAGATGCCAGACGCGTTCGTGGACGGTCTGGATCGAGGCCTCCTGGCCAACGGAGATCATCTTGCGCCCGCAGTGCACGGCGGCGGTTCTCATCGCACGCCCCGCCGCACTGCACGAGAGTCGTCGATGTTGCCCAAGGCGACCTCCACATCACCAGCCCCGGAAGGAGCGAGGAGCCGGACCACTCGGACCGGCTCCCGCCCCCACGGAAGGAGACCGCTCAGGTGCGGTAGGCGTAGTACGCCGCGTTCGGGTACGACGCGATGATGCTCGCCACCGACCTGTTGTAGGTGTTGGTGGAGTGGTACGTCACATACGGCACGCCCTGCGAGCTGCGGGAGGTGACGATCATGCTGTGGTCCTTGGACCCGTCCTTGTTGAAGTCCATCTGCAGCACGTCACCCACGTCCAGTTGGTAGACGTTGGCGAGGCTGGTGACCCGCTTGGAGGACAGGGCGAACCACGAGAACTCGTTGACCCCGACGAACGAGTCCGACTGGATGTCGGAGTTGCCGAACCACTTGTGGAAGTCGTTCGTGTAGCCGGGGACATGCTTCCAGCCGCCTGCTTTCAGCGACTGGCTGACGAAGTTGGTGCAGTCGCCGCCGGCACCCTGCCCGTTGAAGTCCGGGTAGTCCGGGTTGTATTTGTTCCAGTACTTGGCCGCGTACGTCGCCATGGCCTTGTAGTCGTAGGCGGTGCCGGAGAGAGTCTTCGGCTTGGCCGGTGCGGGCCATGTGGTGACGGAGCGGGCCGCCGTGGGCGGCGTGTCGTCGGCGGCGGTCTTTGGTGCGGCGGCGAACGTGGTGGTGGTGACCTGGTTGACCGCGACGCCGTCGTCGGTGTCGCGGATGCCGGTCAGCTGCCAGTCGCCGTCGCGGTCGGCCTTGAACGTCAGCTCGTGGTGCGCCTGGAAGCCGGTGGTCTTCGGCTCGTTGCCCTGCACCTTCTCGTACGTCAGCTTCGTGGTCTCGGTGACGTCGACCGTGGCGTGACCGCCCTTCACCCGGGTACGGTCCAGCGAGACGCTCGTGTTGGCCGAGCTGTACTTCTCACCGAGCGACGCCAGGCGGGACTTGCGGCCCCGCAGCTGCGACAGTGCGGAGCTCTCTTCGCGCGACTGCGTGGAGGACAGCCGCACGTCGCCGGAGAACTTTGACGCCAGCGACGCCTTCCCCTTGGCCTTGCCGTTGTCCACCAGGGCGTCCGTACGGTCGGTGAAGACCGCGTCCGCCAGCCGCTGGAAGGTGGCCCTGGTCGACGGGTCCACCGTGGGGTCGTCGGCGTTCGCCGCGCCCGCAGTCCAGTTGGGCAGCATCGCCGCGCCGGCGACGATCGAGGCTGCCGCCGCCGTGACTATGGTCGCCCGACGCCCCTTATGGCTCAGTCTTCTTGATTTCAACGATGTTCCCCTCTACGCCGGCACTCGCTACCGGGAGCCGCATCCTCGCACGGCCTGTGCGGCTCCTGTGAAGGGGGTTACCGAAGTGGAACCATCACTACGCGCGAGGTGCCGCCCCGCCGACCGGGGCGGCTCCGGTACGGGGCAAGGAGTGCACCCGCGTCCGCGCCGGGACAGCCCTCCGCCGGGGCGGAGCCCCCTCGTCGGGGCAGCCCGACCACACCACCCCGTGAGCGCTTCCGGGCGTACTGGCGCTGACAGTTCGAGGGCGTGGGACAGCCTCGGCGATCGGGCGATTCCAGCGCTGGCCGCCATCTGCCGGTGCCCGGCGGGAGCCGAGCCGCCGAGGGACGGGGCGGCATGCGGGCGACCGATCCGCAGACCATGGCGGCGGCATCGACGGACAACCGGCCGGGCAGGGAGCCGCCGCGGCGGCTCAATCCGCGCCGGGGCGGTACGCGAGATCCTGGCGGTGGCGGGCAGGGGTGGTGCCGAAGGTGTGCCGGAACGCTTCGATGAAGGCGCTGGGATTGGCGTAGCCGCAGGCCGTGGCGACGGTGGTCACCTGCTCCCCGGCGGAGAGCAGGATCAGCGAGTGATGCAGGCGCGACTGGGTGCGCCACTGGCGGAAGTTCATGCCGATCTCCTGGCGGAACAGTCGGCTGAGGGTGCGTTCGCTCGCGCCGACGGCCATCCCGAGGCCGGTCAGCGAGCGGGCATCGGCCGGATCGGCGTGCAACAGATCGGCCAGGGCACGCAGCCGGTCGTCGGTGGGCGAGGGCAGCAGCAGCGGGAGGGCGTCGACACCGTGCAGTTCGTCGAGGGCGACCTGTTCCAGGGTGCGCCGCTGCTGTGGGGTGCGGGTGGGACGGAGCGCGTCGTCGGTCAGGCGGACGATGACCTCGCGCAGCAGCGGGGGCGGGTCCGTGCCGCCAGGCCCCGGACCTCCGCCGCGGCAGGCGCCGGGCCGAACACTTCCGTCGCCGTGCTTCTTCGTGCAGGGGCTGGTGCGGGGGCCCTCGCCGGCGTGGCGAGCGCCATGTTGAGTTTCCAGGAATTGCCGTCAGGGCGGTTTGTGTCCGGGCTCAAGGGCCGGGCGCGGTACCACGGGCGCCGGGGCCTGAGAGGGCTCCAGGTCCCTGAGCTGTGCGCTGGTGAGCCGGGTCCGTCGGAGGCGCTCGGTCACCCACCCGGTCTCCGGAACCGCGGCCGCAGGCCCCCGGGAGCCGTACGGTCAGGAAGCCGTGACTCGGTGAATCGCGGGTAGCCGGACTCACATGACGACAGGCGTGACTCTCGGTGTGGAAGAAGAATATTTGCTGCTCGACGAGCGGACAGGGCTGCCGATACCGCGGATCGCCCAGGTCCGGGCCGCGGCCGAGCGCGAGGGCGCCCTGGGCGGCGACGAGATCGACAGCGAGCTTCTCCAGGCCCAGGTGGAGGTGGCCACTCCGGTCTGCACAGGGCTGGAGGAGGTCGCCGGACACCTCGCACGGTTCCGGCAGGCGCTGGCGTCCGCCGCGCACAGTGCCGGCTGCCGGCTCGCCTCGACCGGCGGAGCGCCCCTCTCGGCCGGGGCGGCCGTACCGGTGACGCAGCAGCGGCGCTATCAGGAGATGCGAGCGGACGCCGCCCGCCTGGTCGACGAGCAGCTGATCGCCGGCATGCACATTCATGTCGCCGTGCCCGATCGCCCCGCGGGCGCCGCCGCGCTCGGCCGGCTGCGGCCCTGGCTGCCGGTGCTGGTCGCGCTCGGTGCCAATTCGCCGTTCTGGGACGGCCGCGACACCGGCTTCGCGAGCTGGCGCACCGTGGTCTTCGGGCGCTGGCCGGTCAGCGGTCCGCCGCCGTTCATCGCTGACGCCGCTCACTACGAGGAGCGCGTGGCCGCGCTGCTGGCCACGGGGGTGATCCGAGACCGGCGCCAGCTGTACTGGCACGCCCGGCTCTGCGACGCGTACCCGACGCTCGAAATCCGGGCGCCCGACGTCCAGCTCGACGTGGACACCGCCGTCACGCTCGCCGGGATCGCCCGCGCACTGGTGGCGACCGCGCTGCGTGAGGGGCGCCGCGGGGCGCGGCCGCTGGACCCGCCGGCCAGCATTCTCCAGGCCGCGGGCTGGCACGCCGCACGCCACGGGCTGAGCGCGGACCTGGTCGACCCGCGGCGTGGCACACCCGCTGCCGCCGCCGAGGTCGTCGGTGCCCTGCTGGACCACATCACGCCCGCCCTGAACGACCTGGGCGACCTCGACCGGGTGACGTCCGGCGTCAAGCGGCTGCTCGACGGCGGCACGGGGGCGGAGCGGCAGCGGGTCGCACTGGCCGACGGCGGCACCGAAGGCCTCCTGGACCTGATCGCACCGGCGCCCCGGAAGGCCGACGGAGACGAGGGCGAGCCCGTCCGGACGTCGGCTTGACCGGCGCCCCGTGACGTACCGGCTCGTCGTATGGCGGCCGCCGTCGCCACCGGCCTGAGCGTCCGTGCTCCCGGCCTCGGCGGCGGCCCGCCACGCGGAAGGTGCCGGACGCCGCCCACCAGCGGGCCATCAGGACGGATGCCACCGGCTGCGGTATCGGCGTCAGCCGGGCCAGGTGCCGGTGAGGCGGCGGACGGTGGCCGCGCCCGAACGGTCGACGGCGGCCTTGACGACCGCGAAGATGGCGCCCTGCAGGGCTGCGGTGAGCAGGATCTCCCGCCAGGCGCGTTCCTCGTCGGTGGCGTCGGGAGCGTTCCGGTCGCGGCCGAGGAGTTTCCAGGTCTGCTTGAACACGAGGCTGGCGAGCATGCCGCCGGCCGCGCCCAGAGCCATGCCGAGGGGCTTGTAGACGATGCTGGAGGCTTTCACTGACTTCCCCTTCCGTGAACGGTGTGCCGTGCGGGAGCGGCGTGCGAGCAGCACGGTGCGGTTGTTCTGCCGCGGCAGCCATGCGCCCGGCGGGAAGGAAGAGTGGTCCGGCCGGTCGTTCACCGTCTTGCAGACCCGCCACGGCGTTCATGGGCCATGACCTTTGGCTTCCCTCGTCCGTCCAGCTCACACCGTGATCGGGACAATCGTCACTGCTGCCCTCTGAGACGCCGCCTGTCCTGCTCCGTCCACTTGCGTGTGTCGCGCACCTCGACGTAGGGCTCGGCTTCGGCGGGGTGGCCGCCGACGATGGCACGTTCCCGGGCCATCTCGGCGTCGAATTCCAGGCCCAGGAGGATCGCCAGATTGGTGATCCACAGCCAGAGCAGGAAGACGATGATTCCGGCGAAGGTGCCGTACGTCTTGTTGTACGAGCCGAAGTTCGCCACGTAGTATGCGAACCCGGCGGAGGCGATCATCCAGATGAGCAGCGCGAGGAAGCTGCCCGGAGTGATCCAGCGGAAGCCACGGACCCGCACGTTCGGCGTCACCCAGTACAGAATCGCGATCATGCTGGTGACCAGCAGGACCAGCACCGGCCACTTCGCGATCGACCACACCGTCAACGCGGTGTCCCCGATCCCGAGGGTGGTGCCGACCCGCCGGGCCAAAGCGCCGGTGAAGACAACGATCAGCGAGCTGACGACCGCCAGGACCATCAGCACCACGGTGGCACCCAGGCGTATCGGCAGCACCTTCCACACCGGCCGGCCCTCGGGAATGTCGTAGACGGCGTTCGAGGCGCGGATGAAGGCGGCCACATAACCGGACGCCGACCACACTGCCAGCGCCAGGCCCACGATCGCCACCACCGAGCCGGTGCCCGCGTTGCCCTGCAGCTGCCGTACCGCGTTGGTGATCACGTCACGGGCAGGGCCCGGGGCGAACCGCCTGAGGTTGTCCAGAACACTGTTCGTCGCCGAACTGCCGGCGATCCCCAGCAGCGAGACCAGCACCAGCAGCGCGGGGAACAGCGACAGGATTCCGTAGTAGGTCAGCGCCGCGGCGCGGTCGGTCAGCTCGTCGTCCTTGAACTCGCCGAACGTCCGCCGCAGCACCGCCCACCAGGACCTCTTCGACATATCCGTCGGAGCGTCCGGCGCCTCGCGCTCCACTTCCGGATCCGGGCCGAGACTCTCGTCGGGATCGTGGCTGTCCGGGGGCCGGCCAGGACCGTCGGCAGCATCACGCGTCGCCGGCTGGGCCGGAGCATCGCGCGGGGACTCCCCGTCCTGGCGATCCGAACCGTGTCGGTGTCTGAAATCGAGTAGCCGTGTCATACGGAACGCGTAACCCGGTACCCGCGTCACACACCTCATTCACCGAGGTCGACCGCGCCACCGGCAGCACGCCGCCCGGGTGGCCCGGCCCCCGAGGCGGGACAGGACAAGGAGCGGCAGGGCCGCGGTGAGGGCGTGGGAGAGGTGGACGTGGTGCTTACGGGCCACCAAGTGGACGAACCGACGACCCCGGGCACCATCGGCCCGCACCGGCTTCCGGAGTGCTCCCCCTGCTACTGGAGAACGACGGTGGCATCACGGCGTTCGAGCAGCCGCACGATGTCCTCGACATAGGTGAGCCCCTCATCAGGGTCCGAGACGACACCTGCCAGCGCTTGGCGCGCTACGTCCGCGCGTTCCACTCCCGGCCGGAAGTAGCCCCCGGGTCCTACGAGAGCCTCTGCCATCGCGCGGTGAAGACCGGGCTCGTCGGTGACGAATTCGCCGTCGAGCAGTGCCTTTGGGCGGCCGGCACGAAGAACCCCACGACCCGCGACGGCAGCAGACGGACGCTCGTCTCACAGCCAGTCACCCTCCGGAGCAGCTGCCCGGAGCACCGAGCCCGCGTTTTCCATCAACGGTTCGCCGTGAGGCACGCACACCGTTTCCACCTCCAGTGCGGCCAGGCGCCGGAAGGAAGCGATGGCCTCCTCCCTGTCCACGTTGAACGGACCGAGGATGGCCCGGCCCTGCGCGGTGGCGACGATGTCACCCGGGAACAACACGCCGCTGGAGGCGAGATGGAGTGCGATGCCTCCCGGAGTGTGGCCCGGAACATGCAGGACGTGGACGGTCTCGGCCCAGCCGGCGAGGGTGTCGCCGTCGCGCAGCTCGATGTCCACCGGCACATGCTTCACAGGAGGCACGCCCGCGTCCGCGAATCCTGCCGTGATCCGCGCATGAAGGGCGCGTTCCGAGGCGGTGAACACCGGCTCGGGTTCGGGGGCGGTGCCGCGGATGAACGGGGTGTCCGGCGCGCCGGCCAAGACCTGGGCGCCCGTCGCCGCGACGAGATCCGCAGTCGAGCCCGTATGGTCGATGTGAGAGTGGGTCAGAACGATCTGCCGCACGTCCTGAGGACGGCCGCCGAGCTGATCGATTGCGTCCAGGACCGCCGGGGCCGACCCCGGCACACCGGTATCGATCAGGCCGTATCCGTCCGGCAGACGCACGACGTGAACGTGCCCGACAGGGAGGGCCAACTGCCAGACGGCAGAGGTGATCCGGATGAGTTCCATGGCGCGACGCTAACGGGAGGCCGAGGAGTGGCCCGCTGCTTTCCGCCGCGGGCGCATTATGCGCGGCGTGAACGGCAGGCCACGGAACACCGATGGCCCCGGCTTCCCCCATCGCGGCTCTGACGGGGGGTAGGGCAGCCGGGTGGGGGTATAGCCCGGGTTGGAGTAGCCGGGGGCGGGTTCTGACGTGCTGTGAGGGGGCGGCCGTGGGGGTTGGTGGAGTTTCGGCCGGTGGGGGGCACAGTCCGGAGGTTGTCGGGTTCGGTGCGCTGAACATCGACTTGATCGCGAGTGCTTCGAGGCTGTCGCAGAGGATGGCTGAGCGGGTGTCCGAGTCGACCGCCCGGTTCGAGTGGAACACCGAGGGCCCGGTTGACGAGGCGGTGATCACCAAGGCTGTCGAGCGGCTGGGCGTGTCGTCGTTGGACGCTTCGCTGGGCGGTTCGGCGTGGATCTGTGTCTTCGCGCTGGCTCAGATGCGGGTGGACGTCCGTCTTGGGTTTGTGGGGGTGGTCGGGCGGATCGAGACGCCGGGGCTGTCGTTCATCCGGCAGATGGATCTGCTGGGGATCGACCGGCGCTGGGTGGCGCGTCGGAGTGATCGGCTGTGCGGGATGTGCCTGTCGTTCCTGGACGATGTGGAGCGGGTGATGCTGACCCATCCGGGAGCGAATTTCGCGATGGCCGATCATTTACGTGAGCACCGGGAGGACATCGCCTCGTATCTGGCGGGGGCCCGGATTGTCCATGTCACGTCGTTCCTGGACGAGGTGACGCCCGGGCTGATGCTGGAGGTGCTGGCTGATGCGCGGCGGCACAACCCGGCCTTGCGGATAAGTTTCGATCCGGGCTGCGACTGGGCGGAGCACCGTACCGAAGCCATCGGCGGGATTCTGGCTCTGAGCGATCTGCTGTTCGTCAACCACCGGGAGTTCAAGGCGCTGGGGGAGTACGCGCTGGGGGAGTCCGACGAAGTCCTGGCCGTCCGGGTCCTGGAGCGTTGCGGGCCGGGGTGCACGGTGTTCGTCACCAAGCGCTACGACTTGGTGGAGGTCTTTCGTTCCTCGGCGGCCGGGGTGCTCGCGCAGCGGTTCCAGTTGCGCAGGCCCGGCCAGGAGACGGCGATCGAGGACGCGACCGGCGCCGGGGACGTGTTCTCCGCCGCGGTGCTCGCCGCGTTGATGTCACGGCGGATGCAGGCAGAGCTGGGGTCTTTCCTCGGGCTGAGTCTGGCCCGTCATCGTATGCAGTACGGGCACCTGCCGGTGGCCGGGCCTCCGCTGGTGGGCGAGGGTTTCGTACAGTCGGCCGAAAAGCTGACCGGTCCGGGCACCCGGCCCGCCGGGGTGCTGGTCGCGCATGACGGTGGCAGCGGGTGGGGGACGCTGAGACGGTTCCTGCAGGAGGACTGCGGTCTTGTCGTGCACGCACTGGCCCGTGACGAGGTGAGCGGCGGCGACTACGAACAGGTGATGCGTGACCGGCTCGGGTGGTGCGGTTTCGCGGTGTGTGTGCTGTCCGCGTCGCGGCTGATGAGCAGCGGGGGGCGGCGGGCGAGTGAGGACGCAGTTCACCAAGCCGGCATCTTCCAGGGGTATTACGGGTTCGGCCGGGTGGCGATCCTGGCAGAGGAAGGGTGCGAGGCGCCGTCGAATATCGGAGGCCTGATTCGGCTGGACTTCGCACCGGACCGTATCGATGCCACCTTCCTGGAACTGGAGAGAATGCTGGTCAGGGAAGGGTTCCTGCGAGGAGGAGGCAGTCGGCATGACCGATGAGCTGAGCAAGGGGCCCGCAGTTCTGCCCCGGTCGGATTTCGCCCTCGACGTGGTCGGGATCGGGGCGCTGAACCTCGACTACATCACCAACACCTCCCGCGCCTGCGCACCGGACGCCGACCGCGGGATTCCCCTGAGCGTACGCATCGCCGGCCTCCTGGAGGAAGGCCGTCCACTGCCCGAGTGGGGCACCGAAACCGCGGTGGACGAACACATCGTGTACGCGGCCCTGGAGGCAGTCGAGCCCGCCTCGCTGCAGACCGCGCTGGGCGGCTCCGCGTTCAACGCGATCAACACTCTTGCTCAGCTCCAGCTCGACCTGCGCCTGGGCTATGTCGGTACCGCCGGCCGTGTCCCGGGGCCGGGCCTGTCCGCCGTCGGCCAGTTGCAGGCCCTCGGCGTCGACCATCGGATGGTCTTCCGCGACGACGGACGCCTGTGCGGGGTGTGCTTCTCCTTCACCGAAGACGGCGATCGCACCCTGCTCACTCACGCCGGCGCGAATGCCGCCATGGCCGACCATCTGGAACGCTCCTTCGACGACCTGGTCGGCTATCTGTCCTCCGCACGGGTCGTCCATGTCACCTCCTTCCTCGACGAGCGGACCCCCGCGCTGCTGCTGGCCCTGCTCCGCGCCGTCAAACAGGCCAGCCCGGCAACGCTGATCAGCTTCGACCCCGGCCACGTCTGGTGCCTCGACCCCACCTCCGAGATCCGCAGCATCGTGGCACTGGCCGACTACCTGCTCCTCAACCACCGCGAGTTCCGCGAACTCGGCGCGGGTACACCCACCGATGCCGACGAGAACATCGCCACCCGGCTGCTGGAACGGCTCGGCAGCGACCGCAGCGTCATCGTTGTCAAACGACGCACCGGCATCCACACATGGCGCCTGGAAACGGGCAAGGCCCTGGGCGACTTCTACCCCCAGACCGTACTCGCCGACGACCAGGTCGAGGACGCCACCGGAGCCGGCGACGTATTCGCCGCAGGACTGCTGGCCGTCCTCACCGGCGACCGCCTCCAGGTGGAACTCGGCGCTCTTCTCGGAATGACTCTGGCCCGGCACAAGCTGCGTTACGTCGGCAGCCACGGGCACGCGCAACTCGCCGAAGTGACCCGCGACTTCGTCCGCTCCATGGACGCGACCCGCCGCACCGCCACGCAGCCCGGCGGAGTCTTCATCGCCCATGGCCGCAACCAGGAGTGGCTTGCGGTCAAGACCTTCATCGAGCAGCGCTTCGGCGTGCCGGTCTACTCCTTCGAGTCCGACGCCTGGGGCAGCCGCCCGGTGACCGAAGCTCTGAGCGACTACCTGCAGCGCTGCAGCTTTGCCATCTGCGTGCTGACCGCCGAGGACGCCACCGACGACGGACACCGGGTCGCCCGCCAGAACGTCATCCACGAGATCGGCCTGTTCCAGGGACACTGCGGCTTCGACCGCGTCCTGGTGCTCGCCGAAGAGGGCTGCGAGTTCGTCCCTGCCGCCGTCACACCCCGTACGTTCACCTTCCCGCGCAATGCCATCGACAAGACCTTGTGGCACGTGGACCGCGTCATGCTTGCCCAGGGCTTCCAGCGCACATAGGGCACGGCCGGCCGGCCCCACCCGGCGGATGCCTCCCGCCCCGGAGCCGGGTGCCACTGCCCGGGGGACTGGACCGCCACCGAACTGGTGCTGTGTCTGGCCGGTGCTGCTCGCCGGTCAGGGATCGCGGCATTGGGGGAGTGCCGGGGCCGCTGCCGCGCGGGCTGTTGCCGGAGAGAGCATGACCATGCCGACCCTTGTGGTCGCCGGGGACAAGGGCGACTCCGCGCTGTCCGACAGGACCGGAGTGGCTGGCCGACGTACTTCCTGAGCCCGGGTGACAAGAGCCTTCTCACCCTGTTCGGGGCGGAACACTCGCTCGGCGGGATGGCCGGCTACGAGGTCCGGGAAACGACGGACGAGAACCCCGAGCGCGTGGCCCTGATCCACGGGTCAGTGGGCCTGCCTTCGCCATGCGCTCGGCATCCAGGATGCCGGCTGGACGGCGGTGCAGAAGGCGTTGTCGGAGAGCGCCGATCCGCTGGGACGAATCGAATCCAGCTGAAGCAGCCCGCTGGCCTCCGCGTTTCGGTTGGGGTCGCTGGGCTGCTGCTATGACGTGGCGGGGGACGTGGCGCGGGGGTCTTGGCCGTGGCGGGGTGGCTTGCGCCCGGTGCGGTCGGCCGGTGGGCGGTGGGCGCCGAGTTGGGCTTCCATGCCGTCGAGGATGGCGTGGAGGCCGAAGCCGAAGGTCTTGTCGGGCGCGGCGGCGTAGTCGGCGGCGGCCGTATCGAGGCGGGCGCGCAGCCGTGGGAACTGCGCCGCGATCTCGCGGGCGTTCGCCATGGTGTCGCGCATCAGCTCTTCGGCGTTGCCGCCGTCGTGGCTGAGTTTCCTGGTGAGCGAGGCCGCGGCGGCCGGGCCGAGGGCGTTGCCGAGTACGAGGGCGAAGACGGAGGCCGCCGCCTGGTCGGCCTGCGCGCCGGTGAATCCGGCCGCCTCGTAGACGGCGAGCAGGTGGTCATCGTGGCGGGCCTTGCCGGGGCCGAACACCGGGAAGGAGCCGAAGACCCGCACCAGCCAGGGGTGGCGGGTGAGCATCGCGTGCAGGTCGGTGGCCATCTCAGTGGCGGCCGTCCGCCAGTCGGTCGCGGCCAGGTCGGGCAGCGTGATCTCGTTCCACGCCTGGTCACCGGCGAGGGCGATGAGGTTGTCCTTGCTGCCCACATGCCAGTAGACCGCCGTGGCCGCGGAACTCAGGCGCTTGCCCAGCGCGCGCATGCTCAGGCCCTCCAGACCTTCGGTGTCCAGTAGTTCGACGGCGGCCTTGACGATCTGTTCACGGGTCAGCGTTTCGCGCGGCATGTGCCCAGCCTAGGGCGCGGGGCAGCGGATTGCACACCGTTCAACAAGGCACTTGCACAGCGTTCAAGTGGCCCCTATCGTTCTACTTGAACACAGTGCGAGTAGCTGCTGGAGGTCGAGGACCCCGGCCTGGCGCGGGAAGAGAAGCGGAAGGGAACTGACATGGCACCTGACTCGCTGTCCGAGTTCGTCAAGGCGACGGCCGAGAAGTCCGGCATACCCGGCGTCGTCGCCGGAGTCTGGGCGGACGGCCAGGAGGTCTACGCCTGCCACGGCGTGACGAGCATCGACAACCCGCTGCCCGTCGACCCGGACACGCTATTCGTGCTGGGCTCGGTCACGAAACCCTGTACGGCGACCGCGTTGATGCGCCTGGTCGCGGAGGGGCGGGTCGAGCTGGACGCGCCGGTGCGCCGGTACGTCCCCGAACTCGTGCTCCCCGACGAGCGGGCCGCGGCGGAGATCACCGTGTCGCACCTGCTCAACCACACGGCGGGGCTGGACTGGAGAATGAGCGTCGAAACCGACGAGGGGGACGACGCCCTGGCCGTATATGTGGCGAGGATGGCCGAGTCGGAGCTGATCGCGCCGCCCGGCACCCGGGCCTCCTACAGCCAGCTGGGGTACAACCTGGCCGGGCGGATCATCGAGAAGGTCACCGGGCTGACCTATGAACGGGCCGTCGCCACGCTCCTCTTCGAGCCGCTGGGGCTGTCGGACAGCCTCTTCGCGCCCGATGACGCGATGATCCGGCGGTTCGCCGTAGGGCACAATCTCGGCGACGACGGCACGCTGTCCGTCGTCCGGCAGTGGAAGGACACCCGCGCCAACAACCCCGGTGGGGGCGGCGTGTCGTCGGTGGCGGACCAGCTTCGGTGGGCCCGGTTCCATCTCGGTGACGGCCGCGCCGAAAGCGGCGTCCGCGTGCTGCCCGCCGAGCTGCTGCAACGGATGAAGGAGCCGACGGTCGAGTTGCGGGGCAGCACGCTCGGGGACGCCTTCGGTATCGGCTGGTTCCTGCGCGACGTGGACGGCGTGCGCACCGTCGGGCACGGCGGGTCGGCCAACGGCCAGTTCGTCGAGCTGCTCCTCGTGCCCGAACGGAACTTCGCCGTCGTGGTGGCGTCCAACGCCGGCCCGGAAAGCGGTCTCGCCTTCAACCGAGCCGTCGTGCGGTGGACACTCGAGAAGTTTCTGGGTATGGCCGACCGGGACCCGCAGCCGCTTCCCCATGACAAGGTGCGGGCCCGGGAGGTCGTCGGAAGCTACGAGAACGACATGATGACGCTCGCCATCGCCACGGATGGAGCCGGGCTGACGATCGAATGCGGGATCAAGCCGGAGATCCGCGCGGCGACGGACACCCAACTGCCCCCGGACCTCCCGCAGGCCGACCTCGGCCTGCTGCCCGGCAGCGACGAGTACATCGTCACCAGCGGCGGCCTGCAGGGACAGCGCGGCTTCTTCACCCGCGACGAGGGCGGCGCGATCGTGGGAGCCGACCTGGCCGGCCGGTTGTTCACCCGGGTTCCGACGGCCTCCCCGTGATGCCCCGGCTTCGCGGGTACGCTGCCTGACTCCACCGGCGACGCGCCCGTACCCGAGGCTTCACGGAAGCTTCACGCGGCGAGTGGTACCCGCCTTATCGGGTCCGCGTTGTCTGGCGGGCATGCAGAGCTTCCTTCCGTCGCCGACCGCTGCCGGTCACCGTGATCCGAGACAGCTGACGACGGCTGCTCGCGCCGCCTTCGCGACGGCCGAGGTGCGGCACGACGGCCGGAGCCGGCCATGACCGTACTCGCCGTCGTTCTGGCGGTGCTGAATGCGTGCTGTTACGCGGCGGGCGCGCGGCTCCAGCACCAGGCACTGAACCAGCCGACGGCCGGCCCCGGCCCCCGGCCGTCCGTCGTCCGTCGGCCGCGCTGGCTCGCCGGGCTGGTCCTGATGGCGGCCGGCGCGGTCCTGCACATGACCGCTCTACGACTGGCTCCGGTGACGGTCGTGCAACCGCTGGGCGTGGGAGCCGTCGTGGTGAGCGTGCTCTGGGGGCTGCGGGCACGCCGTGCCCGGCTCGGCGCGGCCACCGGGCTCGCGCTGCTGGCAGTCGTCGTCGGGACGGGGGCTTTCGCGACGCTGGCCGCGCGGATCACCGTCGCCACCTCCGTCACCGCGACCGCCCAGCTGCGGGCCGGTCTGCTGGTCCTGGTGCTGGTGGCCTGCTGTACCGGGCTCGCCGGGTCGCTGGGTGGCCGACGGCGGTGTCTGGCGGCGGCCATCGGCGCCGGAAGCTCGTACGGCTGCATGTCGGTGCTGATCCGGGCGGCGGGGGAGGAGTTCACGACGTCCGGCGTGAGCACCGTGCTGTGCGGCACGCTCGCGGCTCTGGCCCTCACCGTTCTCGCCGGCTTCTGGCTCGTCCAGAAAGCCCAGGCGTCCGGACCGCCGGAGGTCACCGTCGGCTGCCTGACCCTGGTCGATCCCTTCGTCGCCGTCGCGATCGGGATCGGCCTGCTCGGCGAGGCCCCCGCGCTCACCCCGGCCGCCGTACTCGCCGGGCTGGGCTGCTGGGCACTGGCCCTCGCGGGCGTACTCCAGATCACCCGTTCCACGCCCTTCCCCCACCTGCGAGCACCCGCGCCACCGAAGGAGCAGGCCGTGCCGGGGCTGCTCACCGCACCGCGGCACGACGTCCGCCGTACGCTGGACGCCTTCGAGGACCTGTGCCTCCAGGCCGCCGGACGGCACGCAGCCGCACCGGGCCCCGCACCTGAGACCGTAAGCGAGAGCGAGCACGATGAGTACGCAACGGGTTCTGGTCGTCGATGACGAGCCCAAGATCCGCATGACCGTGCGCGGTTACCTGGAGGCGGACGGATTCGAGGTTCTGGAGGCCCCGGACGGACCCTCCGGCTTGCAGGCCGTCGCTCGCGACCGGCCCGATCTGGTCGTGCTGGACGTGATGCTGCCCGGGCTCGACGGCTTCCAGGTGCTGCGCCGGATCCGGCAGTCCAGCCAGGTCCCCGTGATCATGCTCACCGCCAGGGACGAGGAGGTGGACCGGCTCATCGGCTTCACCACCGGCAGCGACGACTACGTCACCAAGCCGTTCAGCCCGCGCGAGCTGGCGCTACGCGTCCGGGCCATCCTGCGGCGCGCAGAGAGCGGGCTCGGAGCGGAACAGGACGCGGCCGACAGCACCCTGGACTTCGAGGGCCTGACGATCGACCCGGGCACCCGGACCGTCCTGGTCGGGGACAACCACACGGCAGAGTTGTCCGCCCTCGACTTCGACCTGCTCATCGCCATGGCCCGCGCCCCGGGGCGGGTGTTCACCCGGCGCGGTCTGCTGGCCCAGGTATGGGGCGAGGACTTCTTCGGCGACGAACGAGTGGTGGATGTGCACATCCGGACGCTGCGCCGCGCACTGTGCGACGACGCCAACGCGCCCCGGTTCGTCGGCACCGTGCGCAACGTCGGCTACCGTTTCGTCGCCCGTGACCAACCGCGCGGAGGAAGGACATGACCTCCACGCGGCCGGCCCGGCGCGGGGCCCGGTGGCGCCGGTTCCACGCCCGCCTGTCGCTGCGCACCCGCCTTGTCCTCTCTCATGTCATGGTCGTCCTCGTGGCGGTCGGGGCGATGTCGGGAACCAGGGAACTGATGGGCCGCCACGCCCACCATCACCTGGACCCCGACGCGATGGGCCTGTGGAGCGGGGCGGCCGCGGCCGTCGTCGCGGCCGTCGTCATGTCCCGGTTCCTGGTGCGCCCGCTGGACACCGTACGAGCCGCCACCCACCGCCTCGCCGAAGGACGCTACGACCACGTCCTCGACCTGCCCAGCGAACCAGGCCTTGCCGCGCTGGTCGGGGACGTGAACACGCTGGCCGCCGCACTCGCGGACACCGAGCGCCGCCGCGCCCGGCTGGTCTCCGAGATCGCCCACGAGATGAAGACCCCCATCACCATCCTGCGCGGCCAGATCGAGGGCATGGCCGACGGTATCTTCGCCCCGGACGACGCGATGTTCGCCTCCCTCACCGACGACCTGGACCGGCTGCGACGGCTGGCCGCCGACCTCTCCAGCCTGTCCCGGGTGGAGGAGGGGGCCTTCACCCTCCACCGCCGTCCCTCGGACCTCGCCGCGCTGGCCCGGGCCACCGCCGAACGACTGCGCCCCCAGTACGACGACCAGCGAGTAGCCCTCACCGTCGCGGCGGACACCCGGGTCATCGCCTCCTGCGACCCCGACCGCATCGCCCAGGTGCTGGTGAACCTGCTCGGCAACGCCCTGGCGGCGTGCAGCGACGACGGACACGTATCGATCTCCGTCCGCAGCGACGCGGACACAGGCGCGGAGGTGCCACCTCACGTCCTCGTCCTCGTCACGGACGACGGCGTCGGCATCACCGCCGGGGACCTGAACCGCATCTTCAGCCGCTTCGAACGCCTTGAGCACCCTGGCCGGCCGGCACCGGCCGGTGGCAGCGGCATCGGCCTGACCATCGCCCGGGGTATCGCCCGCGCCCATGGCGGAGACGTCACCGCGTCATCGCCCGGACCGGGCAACGGCGCCACGTTCACCCTGCGGATACCCACAGCCCCGGAGTGACGCGTGGGCCCCCACCGTCACCCGGAAGGCGCACAGCAGGCTGACAGGGCTGCTTCACGGAAGCTTCACCCCGCGAGTGGCACATGACTTATCCCGCACCGGTTGTCTGACGGGCGACAACCCGCGAGCCGTGGCAAAGGTGGCTCCAGGTACGTGACCCCGCGCAATGACCGATATGGAGTGCGACGTTGAACGAGACCGAAGTCCTCACCGAGCTGGATGTCGCCGGTGCCGGCAGGTCCGTGATGAAGAAACTGCCGGAGGTGACCCTGGCTTTCTGGATCATGAAGACCGCCGCCACGACCCTCGGCGAGACGGGCGGCGACCTCTTCGCCCAGACGCTCAAGCTCGGCTACTTCATCACCACGATCCTGCTCTTCCTGATCTTCGTGGTCACACTGGTCGTCCAGCTCAGGTCCCGCCGCTACAACCCGTTCTTCTACTGGACGGTCATCCTGTCCACCAGCATGGCCGGGACCACCATGTCCGACTTCATGAACCGTGACACGAGCTACCTCTCCGACGGAGCGACGTCGCTCGGCTGGGGGCCACAGGGCCTGGGACTGGGATACCCCGTCGGTGCCGGGATCCTGATCTCGATCCTGATCGGCATCTTCGCCGTCTGGAGGTACACCGGGATGACGTTCGCCATCCGCGACATCGTCACCTTCCGCGGCGAGGCGCTGTTCTGGGCGGCGATCCTCGTCTCCAACACGCTGGGCACCTCGATGGGCGACTTCCTGTCCGACAGTTCCGGACTCGGATACGCGGGCGGCGCCCTCCTGGTCTCCGGACTGCTCGCCGTGCTGCTGGTTCTGATGCGGGTGCCCGCGGTGCCCAATGTCGTGCTGTTCTGGATCGCCTTCGTCCTCACCCGGCCGCTCGGGGCCACGGCCGGTGACTTCCTCACCAAGCCCGTCGCCAAGGGAGGACTCGATCTCGGAACGGCCGGTTCCTCCGCCGTGCTCCTGGTGCTCCTGGTCGGCCTGATGGGGTACGCCCACCGGGAGGAGCGGAAGAAGACCGACACTCGCCCAGGCGTCGCCGAGTTGGGCCGGGACAGCCGGCAGGCCTCCTGACGGCACACCGCCGCCGGCGCGTGAGCAGGCGAGCGGTTCGCCAGGCGGTTGGGAACGCCACGCACTTACGCCACGCACTTACGCCACGCACCGGGCGGGGTTACGGGCGGGGTTACGGGCGGCGTCCCCATGCGGAGATCATCGGAGCGGTGGCCAGGTCGAGCCGCCCGGTGGCGACGTTCGCCAGATGACGGTCGATCTCCTCGTCGGTGGCGAGTCCTTCCGCCACCAGACGGTGGCGGATCTGCCGCACCGTCGCGCCCTCGAGCACAGCACACGCCGGCGAGGTGATCGGGAAGTACGCGTCGGCCCGCACATCCCGTCCGGAGGGACCGCCGGCGCCGACCTCCCAGCACCGCATGCCGGCACCGATCCCGAGCCGGTCGACGTGCCGGAACGTCACAGGGTCGAACAGCTCGGCGAGGGCGCCGAAGCGGACACCTGCCTCCGACTGTCTGTTGTCCAGCAGGCAGCCGTGGCCGGTGTGGTGTTCAGCCATGTGGCGATTCTGGCAGAAGGGCGTAGAGCCGGCCCGCCCCGGCGCCCGGGCCGGGTCGATCGCTACAGCCTCCACGACGGCCACGAGAAGCGAAGGGGGCGGGTTCCAGGTGTGCCAGGAGCCGTGCCTTGCCGGATCGGTCCAGCCGGCCGCCGAAGTCCACGTGCGGCACCGGGCGACCGGCCGCGGTGCTCAGTGCGTCGGCGATCTGCGGGGCGGTCAGCCGGTCGCCGGTGATCTCCATGGCCCGGCCCAGGTACGTGTCCGGGTCGGCGAAGGCCAGCGCGGCGAACGCCCCGGTGTCGTCGATGGCGATGAACTGCATGACCAGGTCGTCATGCCAGGGCACGTTGAGCGAGCCGTGCTGGAAGAACCGCGCCGGGCTGGTGAAGTCCTCCATGAATCCGGCGGGGCGCAGGATCGTCACGGGCACGCCCAGGTCACGGATGTACTCCTCGATCTGCCACTTGTCGACGGGGCCCCGGTGAGCGCGGCGGCGCCGGTCGGGGCCCTGACCGGAGCGGTCAGCGGCGCGCGGCGGCGAAGTCGCCTGCATCAACGGCGTCAACGTGGTGGTGGACGGCGGCTGGTCCGTGCTGCTCCCCGGCGATCGAGCGGTCGGCACTTCGACCGGAGAGCAGCGCCTGATGGACACGTCCCTGGCCGGTATGGAGTGCCACGGGGGGCTGATGGCCGGGCACCTCGCCACGGGACACCTCAGTTCACCTCGGCGGATCGTCGCCCGTAAGGCCGTCGACGGACTCGCGGATGAGGTCGGCGTGACCGACGTGGCGGGCGTACTCCTCAATGAGGTCCAGGAGAATGCGGCGGAGGTTGGGGTGTTCGCCGCTGCGGGTCGCATAGGCACCGAACTGGTCCAAGCCGCCCGCGCTGAGTGCTTGGTCAACGGTGGCACGGGAGCGGGCGACTGACTCCTGCCAGAGAGTGAGCAGTTGCTCGGGAGTGTCCTGTGCGGCGGAGAGGTAGTCCCAGTCGGGGACGGTGTCCCAGTCGACGGTGTTCCAGGGGGCGCCCACGGAAGAACCGAGCCACAGCCGCGCAAAGTGGCTGTCTTCCACGTGCGCCAGGTGCTTGAGCAGGCCGCCCAGAGTGATGGTGGATGCGCCGACTGTGGCTTGCAGGCCGGCCGCGTCCAGGCCGGAGCACTTCCAGGCCGGCGTTGCCCGCTGGCGTTCGAGGGCACCGAGGACGGCTGCTGCCTCGGTACCGGCGAGTGGAGGTTCGGGCCACGCCTGCGCAGTGATCTCAGTCATGGCCGCGGACCTTAGCGAACGGCTCCGACAGTGCCGGCCCGGCGAACTCCGCCCCGGCCAAGTCCGTGAACGATCCAAGCCGCTCATGTGCGGTGACCGGCAGGGCTGTTCGTACTACCGGGGGAGCCGTCGGCCGCTTTCGAGGGGACGCGCTTACGGAAATCCGGCACGTCGGGGATGACGTTCCCCGCCGTGTACGCCGACGAGGCGGGGTGCCGCCGGCCGTCAGCGCCCACTGCCGGTACCGGGCGGGAACGGACCGCCACCGAGCTGCGCCGGGCGCTGTCCGTGGACACCGCGCAGCCGCCGGAACTCACGATCTGGCGCAGGCCTGCCCGGACGAGCCGCTCGCCTGCACTCCCGCCGGGTTGCCGGGTTGCCGGGTCGGTGGTCAGGTGCGGTGCGGGACGCCAATCGGGCGGGCTTCGAGGTAGATCTGCGCGAAGGCCTCGACCTTGGCTTGCAGGATCCAGGGGTCGAAGGGTTTGACGAGGTAGTCCACCGCGCCGGCGGTGTAGCCGCGGATCTCGTACGCGGGATCGCGGTCCATCGCGGTGAGAAAGATGATCGGGATGTTGCGGGTGCGGGCCCGGCGCTTGATGCGTACGGCTGTCTCGTAGCCGTCCATGCCGGGCATCTGGACATCGAGCAGGATGACGGCGAAGGCCTCCTCGTGGAGCAGCGCCCTGAGTGCGGCCTGGCCGGAGTCCGCCGTCACGATCTCGTGGCCCAGTCCAGCCAGCACGGCCTCCAGAGCCATGAGATTGGAGGGCTTGTCATCGACCGCCAGGATCCGCGCGCGGGCCCGGCCCACGCCCACGCCCCCGCCGTCGCCGTCGGACGGAGCCGCCGCGACTCCATCGCCGTGTGCGGTGACGTCCGTCGGCAGCGAGGGAAGTGTCCCTTCCGCGACCGCGAGCTGCCGCTCCAGCAGGTCGCATCGTGACTCGGCCAGCATCACCCGAAGGCGCGTCTCCTCCAGCTCTCCTTCCAGCGCTCTCACCTGCGCTTCCAGGCGTTCGCGCTCGGCGAGCAGCTCTCCTACGCCGTGCGAGTCGGCCGTGAGGACGTCCGCGCGGTTGCCGTGTCCGGCCGACCACTGGGCTTTCAGCAGGTTCAGACGCACCTCCAGGTCGGCGATGAGGTGCTGCCGGTCCAGCAGCGCCTCGCCCAGGACGTCCTCCTGGACGGTGGCGCGGCGCGCTTCACGGTCAGCGTCGGCCAGTTGCCGCTCCAGAACCTCCATGCCGTGTGCCGGGGACACGGTGGCCTGGACCGCGCGGCGGTGGAGCTCGCGCACATGCTCCAAGGTGAGCGCGGTGGCCGGGGCGCCGTGGCCGGCGGCGAGGTCGCCGAAGAGGTCGACGACGAATTCCCAGGGCGGTACGCGGGCACCGCTGAGGTAGCGCGAGAGGGTCCCGGCGTCCCGGTAACGTCGGGCCGCGTAGCGGCGCACCGACACCTCCAGCCCGGCGAACAGGGTCCGCAGGGCCTGCGCGAACTCCCGGCAGTCGTCGTTCAAATCGTCGGCCAGCGGCCGTAATCCGCCCATCGGACCCTGATCTCCGCTTCTGGATGGTTGCATCGGCCCCCGGCGCTTGCCCGGGGGACCGGTGGACTCGTGACCGAGCATGCGGGCTCCTAGGGGTCGCTGGGACCGGTTCCGGCGATGAGGCGGTCGAAGAAGGGAACGGCCAGGCCGAACGCTCCGGCTCCGTAGAGAACACACTGGGCGGGCGGGCTGCCGCCCACCGCGGACAGCACTCCCGCGCCGATCCCGGTCACAAGCGCCAGGGTGAGCACGAGCGCGGCTCTGATGGACAACAACGGCCTGTGCACGGCCTGCCTCTCGCCGGCGACGACGCAACGCCGCACATGACTGCCGCGACTGGTCAGCCGCGGCAGTACCCACGATGCCGGGCGGCACCGCCGTTGCACCGCCGCAACGGCATCGCGGCAACAGGTCGGCAACACCCGCACATGCCCCGTGCCGTCCCTCCCGGCGGCGCCCACGACCCGACCCGCCCGGGGCAGTTCGGCGGTACGGCTGCACATGGGCATGGACAAGCTGATGCGCGGCCGGGCCACATCTACGCCGCACCGATGGCCGGGCTGGTGGCCGGGCCGCTGCCGGACGTGACAGCCCGCTTCATGAAGGCGCGAGGCCAACTCGGCCGTGCGCCCGCCGATCTGAGGTGGACGTCGCCGGGTGACTGCCTCCTCGCCGGCACGTCTCCGGGGGAGGACGTCACGTCACCAGGCCGGGGGCTCACAGGGGACCGCCGTCGCGGGGGAGTTCGGTGATCGGCTGGCGTGCGGGGGCGGGCAGGCCGAACTGCACACGGGCGGCATGAGCGGCGTCGGCGGCCTGGCGGAGGCCGTCGGGTCCCCAGTCGGACAACTCGGCGACCTGCGCGGGAGTGGCCAGGATCCTGGCGCTGGTCCGCACGTCGGGGGTGTCGGCCACGGGGCCGCAGGCGGTGATGCGGGTCGCCATCCGTACCCGCGCGCACGGGCCTGTGCCGGCGGAGCCCTCGCCGGTCGCGTCGTACAGGTAGCCGAGATGTACCGGGTCCGCGACGCTGATCCGGGCCGCCTCGTACGCCGTTGTGACGAGCGCGACCGCGGGGTCGCCCTGGCCGACGGGGCTTGCCTTCGCGCCGGGCAGGCTCGCGGCGCCGGTGTCCCGGTCGATCAGGACCAGGACCCGGCCGTCAGGAGCGAACAGCCAGCCCCGTGACTCGGCGATCCGCAGTCCCGGCGTCACGGGCTCGCCGTGCCAGGGCCACCGCTGGGGCTCGCGCGGGGTGCGCATAACCTGGAGTTCGTCCAGGAGAGTGGGCGCGGTGGGGTAGCCGCCCTCCAGCAGGGCGGCGCCGGTACCGTTGATCCTCGCCCGCAGCGCCGACAGGGCGCGGCGGGCGTCGCCGGGCTCCATGTAGCGTGGTAGCAGGGCCGGTTCGGTCCAGTGGACGCCGGTGACCTCCCGGCCGGGCAGCCGGATCGAGCCGACTTGGCCGACGGTCAGGGTGCCGCCGTCGAGCACATAGATGATCTCGCCGGGGAAACGCATCGCCGGGTCGAAGCCGACCGTGTCCCGGGACACCCAGTCGACGGCCAGGCCCTGCGGGTAGCTGCCCGCCAGAGCGAGTTCCTCGCGCATCTCACGGGTGGCGGCGGACAAGGGGGCTTCCCCGGCGTCGACGGCTCCGCCGGGGAGCAGCCGGACATCGCGGTAGTCGAGAGCTTCGAGCAGGACCCGCCCGTGTTCGTCGGTGAACAGGACGGAGACCCCGGTCCATAGCGCGGCGCGTGATGCTCCGTACTCGGCCTGGGACATGCGGGCGCCGGCGGGGGCGGGACGGTCGGACTCGGGGCGTGGTTCCATCGTTGATCTGCTCCCGCTCGAAAGGACGGTGGGGTGGGTCACTGCGGACCGGCTTGCGTGGGGGCCAGGGGGTAGCGGTGGACGGACGGCAGGCCGGTGAGGAGGTGCGGACGCCAGGCAGCCAGGACCTGCGCGGACGGGGTGAACAGCGGATCGGGGAGCCGCTCGGGGGCGAACCACCTCCACACGCGGAACAGGTGCGGCTCCGCCACCGACGCGGTTCCGCGGAAGGAGCAGACGTGGGCGGCCACGGTCAGCCGTGGGATGCCGTGGGAGGAGTCGAGGAGCACCGCGAGGATCCGCACCTCGTCGGCGTCCAGGGTCGTTTCCTCCCGCAGTTCGCGGACGGCCGTCGCCTCGAAGGACTCCGGGCCGCCATCGGATGTGCCGGCCGTCTTCCCTCCGGGGCATTCCCAGCAGCCCTCGGCGGTCTGGCCCAGCAGGACCTGCCCGTGCTCATTGGTGACGATCACGCTGACGCCGACCAGCGCGCGCGGGGTGGGCGTGCCCTTTTCCACAACCCGGAATGAGCTCGGATGCGGCTGCGGATGCCGCAGTGTGATGACGGCGAGTCCGTCGGCGTCGTACCGCGCGGCCTCTCGCCACCCGGCAGTCAGCCTGTCGATCGCGTTGTCGTCCAGGGCGATGTCCCGGCGGTCCTCGGGCACGTCCCGGTGCAGCGGGGTGATGACGCAGAGGGCGCCGCCCGGCCGCAACCGGTCGCGTACGCGGGCCAGGAACGGACCCCGGTCGACGACGAACGCGTACGACAGTCTGCAGATGACCAGGTCGTAGGTTGCATCAGGTAGCTGTGTCCAGTCGTCGGACTCCACGTCCATGCACACGAACGCCATGTTGCTGTTCACCGGTGCGGCGTCGGCGCACGCGGCGATGGCGCTGTCGGCGTAGTCGACGCCGGTGACCGCGTAGCCGAGGTCGGCGAGATAACGGGCGAGTTCGCCGGTGCCGCACCCGATCTCCAGCGCGGCCGCGCCCGGCCGCGGCGGCAGGTGCTCGGCGAGCAGGTCACGCTCGCTGTCGCCGAGCGGGCGGAAGCCTTTCCCCTGGGCGTAGTGGTCGTGCCACTGGTGACGATCGGTGTAGCCCACCGCGGTTGGTCTCCTTGTCGTCCGGTTCGGTTCGCGTTTGGCCGTGCGGATCAGGCTGCGGTGAGGGGGGCGGCGGGCGAGGAGCACAGTGAACGTGGCGTTCTCCACGAGCCCTTCGCCCTGGCGGGCGTGGCGGACGGCGGCGGCATCCTGGTTACGCGCCGACCGTCAAGGCGGGCTGCATCGGCGCGCCGCGCTTCATCGTGCCCGCGCCGGGTTCGCGTCGGCCTCTTCGAACAGCAGGCGTACGCCGATGGCATGGGTGTGGCGCTTCACCGGGGGCTCCTTAGCCAGCGCCGATCGGACGGATACTCGGACAACGCCGCTGATCAGTCCCGCGTAACGGGGGCGGAGGGGCGAAATCTCGCTTACATGTTCGGCACCACCCTCGGGTGCCGCCGGGACCGGGCTGGGAAGAATGGGCCGGGGTTTTCGATTTCACGATTGCGCCACCTGTCGCGACCTCCCATGCTCTGCGCACGTCCAGGGCCATCGGCGTCTGTCGGGGATGGCCGGGGGCTTCGTCGAAGACGCCCCAGGCGCCGGCGACCATGGGGGCACGCTGCGGCGTGCCCCCATGGGCTTGACCCGTGCGTGATGAGTGGTTGGCACCTGCCGGGCGGAGGGGCTTGAGTGTCCAGTAAGGGGAGACGTGAAGGTGGGGACATGAACGGCGACACGCTCTACTCGATCGGCGAACTCGCTCGGCGGACCGGTCTCACGGTCAAGACCATTCGGTTCTACTCCGATCGCGGGATCGTGGCGCCGACGAGCCGCAGCCCGGCCGGCTACCGCCTCTACGACATCGATGCCGTCGCACGCCTGGACCTCGTGCGGACCCTGCGCGAGCTGGGACTGGACCTTCCCACGGTCCGCAAGGTCGTGGACCGGGAGGTCTCGCTTCCCGAGGTCGCCGCGGCGCACGCCGACGCACTGGAGGTGCGGATCCGTGTCCTGCGCCTGCGGCGCGCGGTGCTGACGGCGGTGGCCGAGCGCGGGTTGACACCTGAGGAGATGGAACTCATGCACCAGCTGGCCCAGCTCTCCGAGGCCGACCGCCGACGTCTGATCGGCGATTTCCTCGACGCCGTCTTCGGTGGTCCTGGCGCCGCCCCCGCCTTCGCGGGGGTCATGCGCTCGATGACCCCCGAGCTGCCCGACAACCCCGAAGCAGAGCAAGTCCGGGCATGGGTGGAGTTGGCCGAACTGTCCCTGGACTCGGATTTCCGTGCCGAGGTGCGGCAGATGGTCCAGGACCAGGCAGCCGAGATGGCCCAGGGCGACATGATGGGCCCGCGTCGCGACATCGCCGCAGTCGTCCGTGACCAGGTCGGCCCGGCCCTGACCGCTGGCATCGACCCGGCCTCGCCCGAGGCCGATCCGATCGTCGCGGCGTTCACGGCGCACTACGCGGGCCTTCTTGGCCGCCCTGACGACATCGAGCTTCGCAGCCGGCTGTCGACTCGGCTGGAGAGCGTGAACAACCCTTGCAGGGAAAGGTACGTCCGGCTGCTCGCGGTGATCAACGGCTGGCCGCCGCCGGAGAGTCTGGCGCCGGTGCTCGACTGGTCCGTACAGGCCCTGCGCGTCCGGACACAGTGATGACGGGGCGGTCACGAGGCGGTCGGGGCCGGACACGGTCGGCGTGGGGTGAGAACACCGCCGCATATGATTCGCCGGTGAATACCCCCGTCGTCCTGCAGGTTGCCGCGACGCCGACCGTGCCTGCTCTCGTTCTTCGCCCCTGGCGCACGCAGGACGCAGCCGCATTGGTCGAGGTGTTCAGGGATCCCGGATTGCGCCGCTGGACGAGCCATGTCGTGGACAACGATGCTGACGGGGCACGGTGGGTGCAGGCCCAGCAGCGACACTGGGCAGCGGGGGACCGGTTCAGCTTCGCGGTCTTCGGGGCACAACCCGGCGGAGTTGGCCAGCAGTTGGTGGGCAACGTGGTCCTCAAGGAAGTCACCTCCGGCAGACCGGCGGCCGAGGTGGGCTGCTGGACCGCGGCGCACGCTCGCGGGAGGGGAGTGGCCCCCCGCGCTCTGGAGGCGCTCACCGGCTGGGCCTTCGAAACCTTCGGAGCCGACGGGCTGGAGCGTCTCGAACTCCTGCACCAGGTGGACAACCCGGCATCGTGCCGGGTCGCGCACAAGAGCCGGTACGACTTTGACAGCGTCCTGCCCGCGGCGCCGCCCTCCTTCCCCCGCGATGGCCACCTGCACCTACGGCGCGAGCGCACGAGCGCCTGAGATCCGCGCGCCCTCCGCGTATCGGCTGAGGCTGCTCCCGTCCTGAAGTTCGAACGGCACGCGGTGCGGCGACCCCGCAGCTTACGGGTCATCAGGGGTGCATGACGGTAATATGCGAGCAGATGGGACCAAATCGCTCTCTCGACTCGAACCGTGCCCCCCGCATCTCGCGGACCTGGGCGGCCGTGGCTGGGATCAGCCTGGCCCTGGCGGGATCCCTCGCCGTGGCCGGCACCTTGGGCGCCCGGCCGGGCCGCGTGGCCACCTTCGTAGGCGTTCTGGTGGGGGTGACCGGATTCCTGGGGTCGGTCAGCCAGCTCCTACGGGACAGGTTCGCGGGGGTATCCGCCCGGAAACGGGCCGCGCTCGCCGGCGGGATCGGCTGTCTGTTCGTCGGCGCCGTCCTTGTGCTGCTCCGCTTCCAGGCGCCACCCCCACCGCTGTACCGCCTCACCGGCCCTCAGGACGTGGCCGTGGTCGGCTTCAAGGACCAGGGTTCCGGCCAGGACGGGCGGGTATTGGACGACGTCTCCGCGACCTTCGCCCAGGACCTGCTCAAGGCCCTCCCGGCGGGCATGGCCGTACGCGACTACGCGAGGGAGTACGCGCTGCCGCTTGCCGAACTCCTGCACCGCGACCATCGCCACCTCGACACCAGGACCCGGAAGTTCGTCGGCCAGTCCAACGCGGCCATCCTCGTCGGCGGGATCGTCATGGGCGGACCGGCCGGGCAGACCACGGTCCGGCCGGCCGTCTACGTCCGCGCGGACCACGTGCCCGACGCCCCGGAGCTCGCCGGGTGGTACACCGGCGATCCGGTCGCCACCGTCGCGGGACTCGCCTCGGCCCACAGCCGGGCCGCCCTGGTGACCGACATGGTCGCGCAGGCCAAGGGCCTGGCCCTGTTCACCGACGCGCTGGACGCCTGGCACGACGGCGACGCCGCGCAGGCCGGACGCACCCTCGCACGACTGCTGCCCGGCGGCAGCGGGACGGTGGCCCTGGACGCCGGCAGCGGATTCGTCAGCCCCGACCTCGTACACCTGTTCCGGGGGCACGCGCTGGAACAGGCGGCTCTGGACGGGCAGGACGTCTCCCCTTCGACCCTGAACGCCGCCGGAGCCGAGTACCGGGCCATCCCCGTGGATTCGCCGATCGGGCTCCGGGCACAGCTCAGCCTGGCCGGAAACACCTATCTGCGGGCGCTGGGATCCAGCGGTTGCGATCCGGGCACCGCCCGGGGAGCAGACCTCGCCGCCGTCTCGTCGACCCTGCGGAGGCTGGCTGCCGACCCAGACTTCTCATCGCTCGGCCGGCTCAAGGCCACCGTCAACCTGGCCCAGGTGGAGTACTGCCGGGTCGCCGCCGAGCTCACCTCCGACGACGGCACCATCGGTCGGGCGGTGCGCCGGGTACGCGCCGCCCGACCAGGGGTCGGCGTCCCCGAGCTCCAGGCGATCGCCGCCTCCATCGCGGCCCAGCGAGAGGCGGACCGCGGCCGACTGGAGGCCGCCATTTCCGACATCAGACAGGCCCTTGCGCTGGAAGGGCACTTCGTCCGGCGGTTCATGTGGCAGGAATGGCTTGCCATCTGGGCACTGGAACGCTGCGACCTGACCACCGGCGCCCAAGGCCTGCGGGATTCGCTCGGCGACCTGCGCAACGCGGTACGCACCGGCGCCGCCGCCTGGAAGCAGTACGAGGCGTCCCGCAAGGACTTCGCCCAGCAGATGTCCGAGGCCCGCGCACGCTGCGGGCCAAGGAGCAGCCCCAAGTGAAGCCGAGGAAAGGAACCACGTCGTGAAGCGCCGACAACTGGCCGGATGGCTCACGTTGCTGTGTCTGGCCGCCGCAGGGTGCGCCCCCGGCGGCCAGGACGATGTACGGGCGACGGGTACCGCGTCGGCCGGCGCGAGCGCCGTCGCAGCGGACCTCGATCAGGCGCCAACCGACGGTACCCGGTCCGGCCGCCGCAGGGCGCCCCGCCGCAAGCTGCCGGGGCGGTTCAAGTTCATCGCGGCCGGTGACGGTGCCGCTCCCGACTGCGCGGCCGACCTGGCGTCCCTGCCGCCCGCCTTCGCCACCTCCCCGGCGGTCTGGATGAGCGACATCCGGGGACCGAGGAACCTGGTCTTCACCGGTGAGAGCGCGTTGTGCCTGCACGGCTTCGCGGCGGACCGTCCGGTCACCGTGACGGTCTCCGACGGCCGCCGCAGCTACAACACCACCGTCCAGCCCGCCGCGGGCCGGCTCACCGGCATCCGGTACGAACCCGCCGAGTCGCTCTTCAACGGAAAGCGGCTGAGGGTGTACGGCGTCGGCAGCGGCGTGATGCAGAGCGAGACGTGGGACTTCGTGCCGTCGTCCCTCCCGCGGGAGAACGTCGCGGCGGCGGGTCGCATCACGATCAGCGCGAAGCAGGCCGTCGGAAGTGCCTCGTACCGGCAGGCGGTCGGGGTGCCCGACAACCCGGAGCGGCAGGCGCTGCGCGGCGACAGCAGGCGCCGACTGGTCGTCGACGGCTTCCCCCGTGGCGAGACGGTCCCCATCGGGCTCTACCGCGTGAACGAGAAGACGCAGGACGCGACCCTTGTACGCCGGCTCGGCGTTGTGGTGATGCCCCGTTCGCGAACCGTCGTGTTCACTGTCCCGCGATCGCCCGCCGGCGCCAAGTACTGCGTCACCGTGCCCGTGCAGGTGCAGTACAACTGCCCGTCCTTCTGAACCCGTAGAGGCCCAGGGCCTGTTCGGCACCCGCGACCGCACCGGAATGATCGACCTCGACGGGTCGGCGATCGTGCGCGGGCAGGCCAACTTCCCAGCCGTCGCCGAAGGTTGGAAAAGACTGTGTGCCACGAACAAGAGGAGGGGCTCGATGTAGGAGAGCCGCTGCGATTGATGCTGTGCAGGAGATGAAGGATTTGGCCCTTCGGAGCCGCCCTGCGGGGGGAGGCTCCAAACCGCCACATGCTGCGGAAGCGGTGACGCGACCGTGGTGAGCGATGTGGAAAAGGCACTCTTTGAAGTGTCAGGTGGGGATTAGGAAGACGAGCGCGAGCGAATCACTGATGACGTGTCGTTATCCAACTCAAGTGGCATCAAAACCGGGGCGATGGCTTTTGCTCCGGGAGGAGTCTGGCGGGTTCCCGTTTATTGGCCAGGCGGTGTCCGGCATGGAGGTGACGTGAGCCTGATCTGCTGCTCTTGTACGGAACGTGGGAAGACATGCCTCGACACTGCAGCCCGGTGCGGGCGCGAGAGGGAGCACTCCAAGCGGTGACCACCGTGAGGATCCGAGTACCGTCGCGGGGCATGTCGGCGGACCGGCCCGTAGTAGTGCTGAAGCCCCTGTAATGGGGGTGGAGCGAAGGGGCCGGGTCACTCGTGACTGTGGGAGTTTGACCAACCGGAGGTTCTCCGGGAGGAGTCGAGGGACCAGTTGAAGTCGTCGGAGAAGTCGTTTGATATTTCGAAGTGGGAAGTCTGGGAGGCGTTCCAGGAGGTAAAGAGGAATCAGGGCGCGCCGGGAGTGGATGGGCAGTCCATTGCTGACTTTGAATCAGATCTTCGGGGCAACCTGTACAAGATCTGGAATCGGATGTCGTCAGGGGCTTACTTTCCCCCTCCGGTGCGAGCGGTGGAGATCCCGAAGCAGCATGGTGGCGGCACGAGAATGCTAGGTATTCCCACTGTCGCCGATCGCGTTGCTCAGACCGTGGTGGCCAGGCACCTCGGAGTCCGGGTGGAGCCTGCGTTCCACGAGGATTCCTATGGATACCGGCCACGTCGGTCGGCCCTGGATGCGGTGGAACGCTGCCGGGAACGGTGCTGGAGGAAAGACTGGGTGATCGATCTCGACATTCAGAAATTCTTCGACAGCGTCCGGTGGGACCTCATCGTCAAGGCCGTGGAGGCTCACACCGATGCCGTCTGGGTGATTTTGTATGTCAAGCGATGGCTCCAGGCGCCGCTTCAACTGCCCGACGGCACCTTGCAGAAGCGGAACCGGGGGACCCCGCAGGGGTCTGCCGTTTCGCCCGTGCTGGCGAACCTGTTCATGCACTACGCGTTCGACCTGTGGCTGGCCCGGGCCTTCCGGGATGTCCAGTTCGAACGGTATGCCGACGACGCGGTCGTGCACTGCGTCAGCGAGCGCCAGGCCCAACAGGTCCTGACGGCGCTCGGGAACAGGATGGAAGAGGTCGGGCTGCGGTTGCACCCCGACAAAACCAAGATCGTGTACTGCAAGGACGGGAACCGGCGCGGTGCCTACGAGCACACGTCGTTCACCTTCCTCGGGTTCACGTTCCAGGCCCGCAGGGCGCGGAACAGGAGAGGGAAGAACTTCACCAACTTCCTGCCCGCGATCAGCAAGGAGGCCCTGAAGAAGATCAGTGGGGAGGTCCGTTCCTGGCGGATCCACCTGCGGATCGGCCTCACCTTCGCCGAACTGGCCCGCAAAATCAACCCGATCGTCCGCGGGTGGATGCAGTACTACGGAGCGTTCTACCGCTCCGAACTGCTGCCCCTCCTACGGCGCATCAGCGCCTACCTGATGCGCTGGATCCGCAAGAAGTACAAGCGATTTCGGTCGTTCAAAGCAGCCCACAAGTGCTGGCAACGCATCACCAGCCGGCACCCCAGGCTCTTCGCCCACTGGGCTTGGACACCGTGTTTCTGGTGATCAGAGTGACAAGAGCGGAGTGACGGGAGACTGTCACGCTCCGTTCTGTGGGAGCCCGGGGGTGAGATCCCCCGGGCGACCCGACCAGGCATTCTGCGGTGCTCAACGCCGGACTGCGTTACGAGGGCCGGGAACCGTGCGGCTGCGGCCAGGAACCCAAGTTCCGCCCTCGTGCCCGGGCCCAGCTGCGCGCGCGTCGAATCGCAGCAGCCCGAACGGCACGGCCGCGCCCGGTCGAGGTCACCGCCTCCGTCGGCGTTGCGGCCCCGGACGCGATGCGATCGGTACCCGCGACCTGTCGCGGCTCCGGCGCGCGGCGACCCGGGGTGGGGGTCAGCGCTCCGGCAGGGTCTCCTGCAGCCAGTCGAAGACGACGTCGCAGTGCTGTCGCGGGGCCATGGGGGAGCAGTGGAGCTGTGCGCCGGTGGCCGCGGTGAGTTTCACGTAGTCCTTGGGGGACGTCAGCTTGTCGAACATCCGGCGCGGTTGTCCGGGATAGAACTGCTCGTCCTCGTAGTCAAGGACCAGGGTTGGCATCGTGATGCGGTCCACGACGCTCGTGATTGTCAGTGACTCGACGCGTTTGGCGGGGGTGTAGAAGTCGGTGAAGACTTTGCCGTCGCGGGCGGCGAGCATCGCCGCGATGGAGAAGGGCTCGAAGCGCTTCTTCATCGTCGCGGCAGCGGCGGCAGGTAGCTCGGGGACGACCTCCTTGTTCCAGATGCTGTTGGTCTTCACCTTGCTCGGGGTGAGGATCTCTCGGATCTCCGGCGGGAAGCCCAGCCAGGGTTCCAGGCATCCGGGCATCGCCACCAGGGCGGCGATCCGCTTCTCGAAGGCCGCGGCCCGCGGGGCCAGGTTGCCCGCCATGCTCAGCCCGGTCAGGGCGACCCTGTCGGCGTCCACGTCGGAACGGGCGACCAGCCAGTCGACGAGCGGCGTGACCACCGTCTCCCAGCGCGGTGTGAAGACCACGCGGTCCACGAAGAGCAACTGCCCCTGGCCCGGCCCGTCGTACACCAGGGCGTTCCAGTCGCGGTCCAGGGCGGCCGAGACGCCATAGGCCCACATGTCGACGTTCTGTCCGTCGCTGCCGTTCGTGAGGATCACGGTGGGGCGCTGCTTGCCGGAGTCGTCCGGGCGGAAGAACCACACCGGCAGCGGGGTCTTCCCGTACGGGACGTTCGCCGTCACCGGCGCCGGTTCGCACAGCTCACAGAACGTGTCCCAGGCACCACGCCCGGCCCTGTAGAGCGGCTCCTCGCTGTCGGGCTTGTCGGAGCCGAGGACGAAGAACAGAGCCTGGGCGTAGTACTGCGCCGCCCGCAGCGCGTGGAAGCGCCGGGTCTGCCGGTCGGGCTTGCTTCCCTCGGGAGCCCGCATCAGCTGATCGCCGAGCTTTGTGAAGGTCTCGACATACGTCTGCGCGGAGAGACCCGCCTTGTTGATCGTGTTCACGGCGGTGAGCACCTCGCCCACCTCGCTGCCGCCGAACCCTGCTCCACCGAGGGCCCACAGGCCGCCGAAGTTGAACGCCGGGTCGTGGAAGAGCGTCATCACCCCGGGCGTAGCGCCCCCGGCCGAGCCGGTGGCCGACGTCGTGGGCCTGGGCGCGGGCCCCTGCGCGGAGGTGCTGTTCGAGGAGGTGCAACCGGCAGCCAGCACGATCCCGGCCCCACCGGCGAGCCCCGCGAGCGCGGCGCGCCGGCTCAGATGGGATGCGTCCTGCCATTCGTGCGTCATGCCAGCTGACCTTAGGAGCCGCGTCACCCGTGCCTGCCCGCACGACACAGGTCGTTCCCCCGAACAGCCCGGAACATCCGGTCAGCGGCCCCGTGCCGCGACCCGGGTCCCCACCGGCATTCCTGGCCAGGGTGCGCCCGGCATCGGCCCGAGCGTCCGCCGGATCCTTTCGCCGCTCGGCCAGGGGAGCTGACAATTCTCTGGATACCGCGCGGAAACAGGGATTACGTAACAGGCCCCCTCCTACGACGCCGGGAGACCCAGTGCCACAGGACATCGACTTCGACCTCCCCGCCCCCGCGGGGATCAGCCCCGACCTCGACGCCGCACGCCGGCGCAACCTCGACTGGGTGAACCGCCTGGGCCTGGTCGGAGACGGGCGGTCCCTGGCCTGGTACACCTCCTGGGACATGCCGCGGCTGGCCGCCCTGGGTTTCCCCTATGCGCAAGGGCCGGCCCTGGACTTGTGCGCGGACGCGATGGCGTTGTTCTTCGTCTTCGACGACCAGTTCGACGGCTCCCTGGGTCAGGACCCGGCCCGGGCCGCGGCCGTGTGCCAGAAGATGATCGACATCGTCCACGGCGCCCTCCCCGTTCCCGGCGCGGACCCGTGCTCGCTGGCGTTCGCCGACATCTGGGCGCGCAGCAGCGACGGAGCACATCCCGGCTGGGTCACGCGGGCCGCACACGAATGGGAGTACTACTTCGCAGCCCAGGCCCACGAGGCGATAGGCCGGCTTCGTGGGACCCCGGCGGATATGGAGACCTACCTCCAGGTCCGGCGCGGCATCGCCGGTACCGACCTGCCGCTCTCCCTCGGCGAGAGGGCCGCCGGCATCACCGTCCCCGCGGCCGCCTTCCACAGCCCTCAGCTGCGGATCATGCGTCAGGCGGCCATCGATGTCACCTTCATGTGCAACGACGTCTACTCGTTGGAGAAGGAGGAAGCGCGCGGAGACATGGACAATCTCGTCCTGGTCCTCGAACACAGCCGCCGCCGCACCCGCGACGAAGCCATCACCGACACCCGCCGGGAAGTCCGCCGGCGCGTCGAACGATTCCAGGAACTCGCCCGCCAGGTACCCGCCTTGTGCGCACAGCTGGGGCTGACCGGCAGACAGACAGCCGACGTGGACACATACGTCGAGATCATGGGCGCGTGGATGAGCGGCTATCACGCCTGGCAGACCCAAACCCACCGATACACCGATGCACCCCACGTCCGCCCCCACACCGGACCCGGCTACTTCGACCGGATACTCGGGGCGTAACAGCCCTTGCGGGCGCGATCAGTTCCGGGCGTCAGCGGGTGCGGTACGGGGAAGCAACCGACCTCGCCGAAGAGGAAACGGACTCTGTGGCGATCGCTCGGAGAGTGGACCAGGACATTCACCGACCCCAGGCTCTGCGCCGCGATCGGCGGGAAGATCACCGAGACCGGCACCGACTCCTACCGCCCCGCGGCCACCCGGACCCGAGCCGAACAGCAAGCCGCCGCCCGCTGACGACGCCACGGTGAGGCCCGTCGGGGCCATCTCCTGCTCAGCTCCCGGCCATTGCCGACAGTGATGGCCCCGAGGCCGCTCTGCGCGGTTCCAGTTGTCCAGGACGCGCTTCAGGGTTGCCGGCGTTGCCGGGACGGTCTCCGGTCGGATCCGTAGATCCTCGAACGTCGGCTGACGTCCGGCCGGGCGGGCGGCTGCGTACGGTCAGACGGCGGGAACCGCCTGCGGATAGAGCACGCTCGGGTCGGCGGACAGGGCCGCCTTGAGCTGGACGGAGTCGTCGTCGGCGAGGATCTCCATCTTCCCGGCCTCGATGCCGTCGAGCGCTGCGCGCACGACGTCGGCGGGGTCGTTCTTCTCCACGTCCCATCCGGCCAACATGTCGGTGTCGGTGCTGGCCAGGTGCAGGCCTGTCACCGTGGTCCCCTGGCCCGCGAGTTCGAGGCGGACGCCGTTGGTGAGGCTCCACGCGGCCGCCTTCGCCGCGCTGTAGGCGTTGGCCCCGTCGTAGGCGAGCCAGGACATCGCCGACAGGACGTTGAGGATCGCCCCGCCGCCGTTGGCGGCCAGGACGGGGGAGAACGCCCGGACCACGTTGAGGGTGCCGAAGTAGTTGGTGTCCATCTCCAGCCGGATCTTCTCGGGGTCCCCGGTGACGAGGTTCTGCCGGGTGAAGACGCCGGCATTGTTGATCAAGAGGGTGACGTCCGAGGCCGCGCCGGCCGCGGCGGCGACCGAAGCCGGATCGGTGATGTCGAGCCGCAGTACCTCAACACCGGGGAGGTCGACGAGCTGGGGGGTGCGCGCGGTCGCGTAGACCTTGGTGGCGCCCCTCTGCAGGAGCTGCTGGGCGAAGTGCCGGCCGATGCCGCGGTTGGCGCCGGTGACGAGGGCGACGGAACCGGTGATCTTCATGGGGGCCTCCTGGCCGTGCTGGGATGATTCCTGTCCGGGCTGTTCACGGGCTACGCTAAAACCTGACGTTGACGTCAGAGGCAAGAGATGTGATCCGGTTCATAGAGGAGGCAGTGATGCGCATCGGCGAGCTGGCCGCCAGGGCGGGCGTGAGCGTGCGGGCACTGCGCTACTACGAAGAGCAGAACCTGCTGGCCTCGGTGCGCAGCCCCAGTGGCCAGCGGCAGTACCCGTACAGTGCGGTCGACCGCGTCGAGCTGATTCAGCAGCTGTACGCCGCGGGGCTGCCGAGCAGGGCGATCGTGGAACTGCTGCCGTGTGTCGATACCGGGGAGGTGACTCCGGCGCTGCTCGACCGGCTGTCGGCCGAACGAGGCCGCATCGATGCGCAGGTCAGCGCCCTGGTGGAAACCCGGGACCGGCTCGACGCCATCATCGCCACAGCTGCCACAGCTGCCACAGCTGCCACAGCCAGGAGCGTGGGCCGGCCCTGCCCTCGTTGAGCAGCGCGCCTTCCCAAGGCGTGCGGCAGTGCTTGTCCGCCCGACGCGGACGGACGCACGTCACTGGCCGTCACCAGCGTCCCTTGGTGGTGGGCCGTGCGTCCGGGGATGGGCCCTGTCGGCCCGAGCCGGTTCAGCAGCCGGTGGGCGCCGGTGGGCACCGGGCCCCGATCGGCGACCGTCCCGGGCAGGATCTGCCCGGCGAGCCGTGCCAGGGGCTCGCGCTCCGCGGCGGTGAGCCGCAGCGCCGTACCCCAGTGCGGCCAGCGCCTCCGAGGACGGATGCGGCGCGCGGGCCTGCTCCGGCCGTTCGAAGTAGCTGACCGACCTTCCAGCCAGTGCGGCCCTCCTCATGGCGCAGCCCGGGAGTGCGCCGGGCGCCCCGGCCCGGCGGGCGGGCGGCTGTGACCGGCACGGGGCGTCAGGGCAGGATGCCGGTGGACGTTCGCGGCAGTCGGCACCGGGCTGGTGCCGGGAGCGTCGCTGGCCGCCCCGGTCGGCGTCTTTCCCTTTCCGGGCTCGCAAACGGAGTGATGTCCGCAGGGTCGTGGTCATCGGCGGTGGTTACGCCGGAACGCTCGCGACCAACCGGCTGCACCAGTTCGTGGCCCGTACCGGCGGCGCCACGATTGACTACGGCACGCTGCTCGGCGAGGGCGCCCAGCCGGTCGTCGACAGCGCCGTGCAGCTGGCGTCGGGCCGCGCGCTGGACTACGACACTGCCGACGGTGCGGTGCGTCCGGGCGCACTGACCATCTGGGCGGCGGGTTTCGGCGTGCCGAAGCTGGCGGCGGCGAGCTGGCTGCGCACCGACACGCTCGGTCGGCTGCCCGTGCACGGTCTGTTTGGACCGCCGGTTGCCGAGGTGGTCGAAGTCCGCAAGCGGAGCGGCCGCTGCCCGGCGCGCGCGACGGCCAACGTCTCGTTGCCGGGGTATCAGCGGGGGCGTGTTGTCAGGCGTGGGAGTAGGCGCCTGTGTTGAGGTCGTCCAGGAGGGTGGGGCCGGTGGGTGTCCAGCCGAGGAGTTCCTGGGTGCGAGTACTGGAGGCGGGGACGTCGAGCCCGAAGAATCCGCCGATCCAGCCGAAGTGTGCTGGTGCGTTCTCGGCCGAGATGGAGGCGACGGGCAGGTCGAGCGCGTGGCCGATCGCCTCGGCGATCCGGCGTGTCGGAACTCCCTCCTCGGCGATCGCGTGCAGGAGCGAGCCAGCGGGTGCTTTCTCCAGTCCGAGGTGGACGAGGCGGGCAGCATCGGAGCGGTGTACCGCGGGCCACCGGTTCGCACCGTCGCCGACGTAGCCGGCAACGCCTTTCTCCCGCGCGATACCGACGAGAGTGGTCATGAGGCCGTTGTCGCCCGCGCCGTGCGTGGTCGGGGCGAACCGCACCCCGACCACGTGCACGCCTCGGGCGAGGTAGCCCAGTGCGAGGTTCTCGCCGCCGCCGCGAGGGGCGTCGGCGCCGTGGAACGGAGAGGCATCGTCTTCGGTGGCGGGACGACCACCGCCGACCGGGATGATGCCCGAGGCGAACAGGAACGGCCGACCCGAACCGTCGAGGGTGTCCCCGATTGCCTCGATCGCGGCTCGCTCGGCCCTGTTCGAGACGGCGGGGTTGTCGAAGTCGTGCTTGTTGGCGAGATGAATCACGGCGTCGGCGTCCGCGGCGCCCGCGCGGATGCCGTCGAGGTCGTCGAGGTCGCCGCGCCGGGCCCTGACACCCTTGGCTTCCAGAGCGGCGGCGGAGGTGTCGGAGCGGGCGAGGCCAACGACGTCGTGGCCGGCCGCGAGCAGCTCGTCGACGGTGGCGGAGCCGATCCAGCCGGATGCTCCGGTGACAAAAACGCGCATGAATGGATCTCCTTCTTGATGCCGGCCAACCGACACACCCGTAATGTCAGTCGCTGCCGTCACTCTAGTGCATGATGTCAGCCGCTGTCATCGATATGCTCTCGCCATGGCACGATGGGATCCAGGTGCGAGGCAGCGCCTGCAGATGGCGGCACTGGAGCTCTATGTCCGACAGGGCTTCGAGCAGACGACCGTCGACGAGATTGCCCGAAGCGTCGGCCTGACCGAACGCACGTTCTTCCGTCACTTCGCCGACAAGCGCGAAGTGCTGTTCGACGGACAGGACATGCTGCAACAGGCATTCCTGGACGGCGTGCGCGCGGCCCCGCCGTCCGCGTCGCCGCTGGAGATGGTCACCGCGGCCCTGGCGGCCTCGGCGGAGTTCTTCGCCGACGAACGACGGCCCTGGTCACGTCAGCGCCATGCGGTCATCACCGCGAACCGTGCCCTGCGGGAACGAGACCTGCTGAAGAAGGCATCGCTCGCGGCGGCGGTAGCCGATGCGTTGCGTACGCGCGGCGTCGCCGAGCGAGCGGCCGTTCTCGCGGCGGAAACCGGCGTGACGGTATTCAGTGTGGCTTTCGTCGAGTGGATCGCCGAGGACGAACAGAGATCATTCGCCGAGGTCGAGCGTGAGGTACTGAAAGAATTGAAAGCACTGGCAGCCTGAAGACGTGGAAGAGCCCCTGCGCATCCCACTGACATTGATCGGGCGCTCAACACCCACCTCTCGCCGTCAACCACCGGCCGGCCGCGCCGGGCAGCGAAACACCATCTCGCCGAAGGCCAGGGCGCGTAGTCCGGCAGTTGTCGAGGAGGGCGGCCGCTCCATTAAGGGGCGAGTCGACTGAGACGAGTATTGCCCAGGGTGTCCATCCGCGGTCATCGAGGTCCCGCTGGGCAGTTCGAGACAGAAGCTTTTGTGCCGGTTCCGTTCGGCGAGTCCCTGGATGGCGGCGCGAAGGGCGAGCCATATTCCTGGCCCGGCAGTCAACGCGATGACTGCATAGTCCGGGACGCTGCGGGCCATATGGTGCACATCCTGCGGCACGCAAGGGCTCTGCGCCAGCTTTGCGCAACTCCTCTTCCAAAGCTGCCACGTGGTCAGTTCCCCGCAGGAGCCGAAGGCAGATCCTCTGGGGCCCACCATCCCTGGGCGCGTGGAGGCTGACCCGACCGCCGGGCGGCGTGTGGCGGACGGCGTTGGATACGAGGTTGCCGGCGAAAGGAAGGCACCAAGGCCCTGGTCCAGGTGCTGCTCCTACCGGAGTGGTCCGCGCTCGTCGACGAACACGGTGGGCGCGGACAAGAACACGTCGGCGTTCACCGGGCCGTATGCGATGTTGAACGTGTCCATCCAGTACGTCCAGCCCCGAATACCCAGTGCGCTGCTGAACCGGTAGTTGAGCTGCCAGCGGACCCATTGGCCAGGTACGAGCCGGACAGCCGGTGGCCGCCGCTTCCGAGGCGGCAGGGCAAACATCGGTTGCACTCGCGGAAATACCCGCAGCCGATCATCTGCTTCACGCAGCTGGACATCGACCTTGCTCAAAACTTCCCGGCTGTCATGCGGCTCGAAGGCATGGCGCTCATGCATCCGGATCACATGCGCGAGGGGAGCCGCCTCATGCGGGAGAGCGAAGCCGACGGGGGTCGCGTTCCTACGAGCCGCAGCATCCCCGCCCCGGGATTCCTTCGTCCAGGTCGTCCGGATCCACTGGACGGTGATCTCCACAGCCGTTGCCCCTACCGCTTTGTCGAGGAGTCCACTCTACGGCCCTGCATCCTCCACGCCGGCACGAGAACTCGCACGCGCGCGCGCTGCGACAGCCGAACTGTTCATGCGCATGTACGGAGGCCGTTCGGTGCCGTGTCGTGCGGGCGGCACCGGACGGCGGGCGCTCAGGTGCCGATGTCGGGCTGGGGCCCGGAGTACTGCTTCAGAAGGGCCGGGACATCGCTCGCCGGGTCGAGGGTGTAGCTGTAGTAGCTGCCCGGGTCGAAAGTGGTTCCGTTGGTCTTCTGGTCACCCGTGCAGTTGACGACGACGCTGCCCGTCTGGGTCAGCGAGGCCGCCGTCGTGTCGATGGTGTACGGGTCGTTCACGTTCTCGTAGTAGCTGTTCTGGATGACCGTCTTCGACGAGCCGCGCGAGAGGTTGCCGTACGAGGTGATGTTCTGCAGGTAGTTGTTGTACAGGTGCGCGAGCGCGACGTTGTCGATGCTGGGGTTGCGCTGGTTGGTGTCGTGGATCCAGTTGTGGTGGATGGTCATGCGGGCGGTGACGTTGTCGGTCCAGCCGATACCGAAGGCCTTGTTGTCCTCGCCGAGGTTGTTCCAGGACACGGTGAGGTAGCTGGTGTCCTTGCGGCTGTCGATGAGCCCGTCGTTCATCCGCTCGATGGTGTTGTGGTCGATCCACACGTGGTCGGCGGTGTCCATCTGGATGCCGTCGTAGTCGTACACCTTGTCATCGGGGTCGTCGTCGGCCATCCGCGTGTCACGGATGGTCAGGTTGCGGATGATCACGTTGTGTACGCCGGTGCCCAGGTTGAGGCCGCCGTTGACGATCTCGCCCGTCGAGCCGACGCCGATGATGGTCTTGTCGGACGTCACCGGGACCTCGGTGCCGTAGGTGGGCACCGTGATGGCTCCTGAGACCCTGATGACGTAAGGAGCGGTGGCGGCCGCGTACTTCACCAGGTCGGCGTAGGCCGTGACGGTGACCGTGGTGCCCGCCGCGCCGCCGGTGGTGCCGCCCCCGGTGGCGGCGAACCCGTCCGCCGCGTTCGACCAGGTCCGGCCGCTCACCGGCTGGAACAGCCATTGTTTGTTGGTGTTGGCGGTGCAGGTTTCCTGGATGACGGGGTTGCCGGCGGTGGTGCTCGCGTTGAGGTCGCTGAGGCAGAGGCCGTTGCTGGCGCTGATGATCTGGTAGGTGCCGGTGCCCGATGCGGTGAAGTGCCAGAGTTGGTTGGTGCTGCCGACGCAGGTGTATTGCTGGAGTTGGATTCCGCTGGTGGTGCTGGAGTCGGGGACGTCGAGGCATTTGCCACTGCCCACGGACATCAGCTCGTAGGTGGAGGAGCCTCTGTCGATGGCTGTCCACTGCTGGTTGGACTGGGTGGAGTGGCAGTTCCACTGCTGGACCAGGGCCTTGTTGGCGGTGCCGGCGTCGACGACGTCGAGGCACATGCCGCTCTTGGTCACGGCCAGGGTGTAGGTGACGCCGCCGCTCGGGGCCGCGGCCTGCGCATGACCTGCGGAGACACCGATCACCAGGAGCGGCACCGCCAGTACCGACGCGATGGCCGTGTGAGCCCAGCGGCGTAATCGCCGTGCGGTCTTCGGGCGTTCGTATGTCGTTCTACGCATGCTGTTCCTTCCCGTCCCTACTTGTTGCGTACATGACACTGCGGGATACGTGATGCGGTGCCTCAGGTTTTGGAAGGTTTCACTGTCGCGGTCGCGCTGTCTGTCGTGGCGCTGGAAACGCGACTTCCGTTGTGTCCATGTTTCTCGTATATGACGTATGGAGTACGACGGCCATGAAGGTAGGAGCCCTCCAGGCATTCGTCAATGCCTCTTACAAAATCGAGTTACCTGGTCAACCAGCCGCGACGCGGTGAGGGCCCGGACCACTGACCATGGAGGCCGGCGGTGTCGGCGAGACGGGCAGCGGTCTGTCCGGCGGCCTGCGGGGTGGGACGCCGGCTGCCCACCGGCGGTCCAGTACGCCGCCACGTCCTCGGGGGACCACTCCCGGCGCCACGACCGTTCCTACCCCTCCGTCGAGCCTCCGCCGCCCAGCGGATGCGAGGGCCGCCTGTACCCGGGGCCTGGAGGAGTCCGGGGCCGTCACGTCGGCGTCACGCTGCGGCAACGCCCTGCTCCTCAACATGATTCTGCCGAACCTGACACGCGACATCCGGCGGAACCAAGGGGGTGAAAGGTGAGCGTCCGCCGCTGCCTCCACCGATCCCGGAGCGGTTCAGCGCAGCCCTGGACCGATGGTCCGCGCCCGGCGCGGCCAGGTCCCCGACACGTTCAGGAGCCAGGCCCTCAGTGCGGCCCCGACGGTTCGAACTCCGTACCGCAGGGGCCCGCGCCCTCGCTCTCCGGCAGGACGACACGCTCGCCGTTCATCATCAGCGTGGGGTACCAGCTTCCGATCCGCTCCGCCGAGCGGCCGGCGTAGTGGCAGATGAGAGAGCGGCGGAAACGGTCGGCTGTGCGGTTGGGCTGCGAGCCGTGCACCAGGCTGCCGTTGAAGAACAGCACGTCACCCGGTTCCATGTCGACCGGCACCACCGCCAGTCCCGGGGGCGGCGCGACGTATTCGCGGGCGAAGGACAGATCCGGGTCCGCCGTCTCCGGGCAGAACAGATCCATGCGGTGCGTACCGGGTACGACCTCCAGGCCACCGTTGTCCCCGTCGATCACGTCGCAGGCGATCCAGGCGGCCACGCAGGTCCCGGGCTCCACACGCAAGTAGAAGTTGTCCTGGTGCAGCGCCTGGCCCCGGGCGCCCGGCGGCTTGAAGTAGAACATGCTCTGGGCGGCCAAGGCCTCCTCCCCCAGAAGTGTCTCCAGCACATCCCGAAGCCGGGGGTCGAGCAGGTAACGCAGGGCCGGCTCGCTGATCTGATGCGGATGCAGCACGCGCGGATACGCGTCCAGCGGGTCGGCCGACCCACTGGACGCGGCCCCGGTCACGCGCGGCTGGAAGTGGCCAGGAATCGGCCCCCCGGCCTGGAGGGCCTTGAACTCCGAGCAGATCTCCGCGATTTCGTCCCGGCCGAACAGTCCCCGCACCACCGTGAAGCCCTGGTCCTCGAACTGCCGACGGCCGGCCTCCGGCAGGCCGGGCTCACGGGCTGCCACGAGGGCGGCGGCGTCCGTGGCCGCGATATCCATGGCTGTCATGTGATTTCCTTCCGGTCGGCGTCCCCGGGCTGCCACGCTAGGGCTCAGACCGTCCCGGGAGGATGACCGTGCACGCTGACGACTTGTCCGGTCCTGCTACGCCGTCCCCGCCGTCCGGCCTGGTGATCATGGGCCACTTCGACCAGCGGCCCGGCTACCGCGTGAACCGGCCGCACGGCGCGGACAGCTGGCTGTTCACCTGGACCACGGGCGGGCGTGGACGACTTCAGCAGGGGACGGCAACGGCCGAGGCGGGGGCGGGCGGCCTGGTGGTGCTGGGGCCCGGAGTGCCGCACCGCTACGCGGTCGCTCCGGGCGCGCGGCAGTGGACCTTCTGGTGGGCTCACTGCCAGGCCAGGCCGTCCTGGTGCGCCTGGTTGCGGCCGTACGCCCGCGGCGACCGGCTGTTCCTTGTCGACTCGGTACCCGGTGACGTGCACGACCGGATCGGCACCACCTTCCGCCGGATGCTCGCGGACGCCCGCTGGTCGGGCAGTGCCGCCCCGCCCGACCCCGACCCCGACCCCGACCCCCAGGTCGATCGGACTGCCGTGGCCCACAGCAGCGCCGCACAAGAGCTGGCCCTGTGCGCGCTGGAGGAGGTCGTCCTGCTCGCCACCGCGACCGCGGGTGCCGCGCGGCATGAGCTCGACGGCGCGGGCACCGACCCGCGGGTGCGCCGGGCCCAGGCGCTGATCGCGGCCGACCCCGGCGCCGCGCACACCGTACGGTCGCTGGCGGACACCGTCTCGCTGTCACCGTCCCGGTTGGCGCATCTGTTCACCGAGCAGCTCGGCCAGACCCCGATGCGGGCGCTGCGGCACGCCCGGCTGCGGCACGCGGCCCGGCTGCTGGAGGCCACCGAGCTGCCGGTGGCACGGGTGGCCGCGGCATCCGGCTTCGCCAGCCCGTTCCACTTCAACCGGGTCTTCCGACAGCGCTACGGAGTGCCGCCCGGCACCTACCGGACCGCGTACAGAGCCGAACACGGATCGGTGCGTACCGACCCGCGAACCTGATCCGGCGCGTCGGAGATCACGGCATCCTGTGCTTCCTTGGATCCTGGCTTTGGCCACTGATTCTGCGGTAGGCCCCCGGGGCCTTGCCGCAAGCCCCCTTTCGTGGCGCGACGGTTGCCCGGGTGCACGAGTCAGGCGCGGGCTCACAAGATCACACTCCCGGGGTCACCTCACGGGGAGAAGCCTCCGCCCCTGCCTCCGCTACCGGTGAGGAGACCATGTCATCTGGTGACATGCGGGTTCGCTCGCTAGGCTGCGGAACAGAATCGGGATAGTCAACGCGCCGGTGGCTGGGTAGCGCGTCTCTCAGACGTGCTCATTGGAGACGCCAATGGCGTACCGGTCCCTTCTGCGTGTTCCTGGTGCGGGGTTCTTCCCGTTGGGCTTCTTGGCCCGGCTTCCCTACGCAACCTCGTCCCTCGCGACACTCATCCTTGTCCAGGCAGCCTCCGGCAGCTACGCCTTCGCCGGTCTGGCCGCAGCAGCGCAGGGCAGCGCCAACGCTCTCGGCGGTCCGATCGTCGGGGCGCTGGCCGACCGCCACGGTCACCGCTCCATCGGGGCAACCATGGCCATCGCCAACATCGTTGCCCTGACCGGCCTCGTCGTGGCAAGCCACGCCGACCGCGCGAGCATGCTCACCGCAGCGGCCCTTGTCGGCCTCACCCAACCGCCGGTCGGCCCGCTCGTACGAGTGCACTGGTCACGCCTGCTGCACGCACGCAACCGGCCAGAACTCATGGCCACCGCCCTGTCGTACGAAGCGATCGCCGATGAGACAAGCTTCGTCGCCGGACCGGCAATCGTCGGGCTCCTCACCCCCCCTCGGACCGACAGCGCCGACCGTGGCCACCACAGCCCTTCTCGCACTGGCCACCCTGCCCTTCGCGCTGTCCCTCACCCACTGCGGCGGTACGCAGCAGCCAACACCGAGCGCATCGAGAACTCCCTTGCCACGACGCCCGCTTGCGGCCATGTTCCTTGCCATGGCCGCTATGGGCGCCATGTTCGGCGCAGTACAGACCGGCGTCACCGCCTACGCCAACAACAGCGGGCAACCCGGCACCGCCGGACTTCTCTACGCTGTCTTCGGCATCGGCAGCGCCCTGGCCGGCGCTGCCTGCGCCTGGCTCCCATCGCGATTCGCGCTGCGCCACCGCTACGTGACCTTCGCAGCCACCCTGCTGCTGGGCGGGCTGACCCTTGCCGTCGGGGACAGGCTGCATGCCGTTCCCGCCGCCGTGGCCGTCGCCGGCGTTACCGTAGCCCCCTACATGATCAGTCTCTACGCCCTCACCGAACGACTCGCGCCGGCCGACCGGGCGACCGTCGCGATGACGATCCTGTGCGCCGGAGGACCCCTCGGCACCGCGGCAGGGCAAGCGCTGGCCGGGTACCTCGCCGACCGTCATGGAAGCGCCGGATCATTCCTGGTGGCACCGATCGCGGCAACAGCAGCGCTACTGCTTGCACTGGCACTCCTCCTGGCGGACCGAGGGCGCGGCATGTGGCTCGTTGATGACCGAACGGAAGCGAAAGAACCACCGGACGACGCAGAAGCGCTGGGGATGATGCCGCAGGGCGTCGACACCGTGCAGCCTTGACCGGATTACCACCTGAGGGAAGTCACCCGGGAGGACATCATCACCGTCCGGGATGTCATCACTGGCAAACATCGCGAGAGCCATGTCGTCGCCCTGCGGTCACTGTGCGGTCACTGTTCCGGCACGCGAAGAAGAACGGGCAGATCTTCCGCAATCCCACGATGCGGATCCGTGTCCCCCCGTCAGAGCGGCGGCGTTGTCCAGCCTCTCGACCAGGCGGACATCGACGAGGCGATCGCCACTGCGAGCACTCCGGACATCCGGCTCATCATCGCCCTGGCCGCCGTCCACGCAGCACGACCGAAGATGATCCGCACCATGCAGTTGGAGGACGTCGACCTGGGCAGCCAGCGCAACACCGTCGGCGGTCACGTCCGCCCCCTCGACGACCTCACACGCCGTGCTGTGCCGGACTGGCTCGACTACCGCCGCAACCGATGGCCGAACACAGCCAACCCGCACCAGCTGATCACCCAGAAGACCGCCGTCGAACTCGGCCCGGCCGGCAAACTCTGGACCACCCGGGCCACCCGCAACCTCACCGCCACCCTCGAACGACAGCGCGTCGACCGCCAGCTCGAAGAAGCCCTCGACCACGGCGCCGACCCACTCCACCGCGCCCTCGTCTTCGGCATCGATGAGAAGACCGCCATCCGCTACGCGGACTCGGCAAGCGCGCTTCTGGGAGAGGCCGCCGAGCAGGTATCGCAGTGAAACCGGCTCGCTTTGCTCATCCCAGTGACGGGATCATGGACAGATGACGTCGCCCGAACCAGCAGCCCGCGAGCTTCAGGACCGTGCCGTTCTCTGGAGCATGGGCGAGATCCGTGCAACCGATGTTGTCACCGGCGCCTGTGATGCTCTCGTCGCCGGCCTCGACAGTCCCGCCCTGCGGATGCTGGCCGCGTGCACACGCGCGGAGGCGGACTACGACGTCCCCGACCTCCTTCCCCCGGCAATCGACGAACTGGGCCTCACCTTCCACCCAGCGGGCAGCGTTGCCGGACAGGAAGCCGCCGCGCGAGCACTTGCCGCCCGGATGCTGGCCGGCGAGCTGACATCACGCGAGCTGGCCTTCCGGATTCACCATCGTTTCGGGCACGAACTGCCCTTGGCCGAACGACTCGCCAACCTGGACGACGAGTACGACATCCTCGAATACGGCGACAGGACACCGGCACAGGTCGACGCCGACGTCTTGGCCGAAGCTCTTCGGCTCACTCAGCATCGTCGTGTTACGCCCGAACCCACGGATCCACTGACCTGAAGCACATCGGTGGCCCCGTGGGTCGCACTGAAGAGACTTCGGTTTCCGTGAACCCACGGGACTCACGGCCCTGTACAGCTAATCCGTTGTTAGCGGCCCCATGGAACAGGCGTCGAGCCCTGGTGCCGTTCGAGCAACGATGCTGATCGCATAGCGTCAGCACTCGCTGCCTGAGGGGGCGTCGAAGGGATGCCTTTCACCACCAGCCCCAGCTGGTCGAGGACGCCCTCGGCAAGCAGATGCTCGCCCTCCTCACCCAGCTCGGCGCCGCCTGCACCGCGGCCGACGACCTTGCCGAGGCGGTGGAGGACGCACCCCCTCAGCACCCGGACGCCGAGACCTTGCTGAGCTTCCCCGGCCTCGGCATCCAGCTCGCCGCCCGGATCCTCGCTGAGATCGGGGACGACCACACCCGCTTCGCCGACGCCCGCGGCCTCAAGGCCTACGCAGGCACATCGCCCATCACCCGGGCCGGGACTGGCACGCAGTCGCCCGGCGCAACCTCTTCAACCGCATGCTCGGCCAGCTCTACCACTGCTTACAGCAGCACGAGCTGTTCGACCAGAACACCGCCGACCCCACCGAAGCCGCCGCCGCAGCTTGACGCGTTGGCATCGCGACGTGTCCTGACCAGCAAGCGCACTTTGCCTGAGGTGGCGAGGGAGGCTGACAATTCACCCATGAGACCCGAAGTGCAGAGGTTCGTCGCCGACGGCCCGCTCCCCAATTGGGACGCGTGTGGAGAAGAGATCGACAGACGCGTCGAGCAACTCGAAGCGATCCCGAAGCCGGTGACGGGAGAGGAAGCCCGAGCGCTCGTCTCCTGCTTCGGCCCAGACGACTGCTACGGCGTCGCCGGAACCCTGCTGCACCTCATCGAGACCGGCCCGAACCCCGTCCTGACAACCGATCCCGGACCCGACGCCAACGAGTGGCACAAGCGGCTCTACGACCGCGCCGTGAACGGAGAACTCATCCCGAGGACTTGACCGCATAGCAACGCGAGGTCTCTACGGCCAGGTGGCGTTTAGCGCTGTCGCGCTGCTGAAGGGCGGCGAAGTCGGCGTGCGCCGTCTCGACGGCCTCTGGATACGCCTGGCTCTTCTCGTGCTCGGCCAGCGCCCGGCTCCGCACCGGGGTCGGTGGGGTCGTCAAGGCGCTTGCGGTGTCGTGTCCGGGGCCATGCATGCCAAGCGTTCAGCCGCGGCTGACGCGATCGATGCGGTTATGCGCCGATTCCCATGCCTCGCGTCCTGGTGGTCTCCAGCGACCACCGACTGGCCGGCAAGGACTCCGCCAGTCTCGCGGACTTCGCCGATGAGCCCCTGATCCGTGCAAGCGACCCGGCCCGTGACGCCTTCTGGCGCATCGACCCCCGTCCCGACGGAAGCCGCGCTCCGGACGGTCCCCTCGTGGAGGACCTGGAGGACAAGCTCGAACTCATCGCCTCCGGACGGGCCGTGGCCATCGTCCCGGCCCTGGACGGCAGGAGCCGCCCCTACCTCACCGCCGTCCCGCTGCGCGATGTCGAACCCAGTCACGTCGTGCTGGCCGTGCGTGCGGAAGATCGCAGCCGACTCGTCGCCGCTTTCCGCACGCTCGCCCAGTCCTTTCTCACAGGCCCCGTCCCGGGGGCCCGGCGGACTGCACCTTGAGACTCGATTCTGATCCGAGGACGCGGGCGCTTACCTGGCCCGGCCCTGGGCGGTTGCGGCCCCGGTGTGGGGTGGCGGGGGCCGCCTTCGGGCCGCGCCCGGAGCCCGCGGGTGTCATCGTGCCGGGCCCCGCGGTCCGCGTCGGTGAGCTTGTCCGCCCCGATTCCCCGGCGCATCTCGACGTCGGCGATCATCAGGTTGCTGGACCAGGCGCCGAACTTGCGGTTGTCGGAGGCGTACGCGGTGCCGGTGTCCCACCACATCTCGTCCCGGATGGCGAAGGTGGCGTTGTTGGTCCGGTTGACGAACAGTTGCCGCACCCCGCGCAGCGTGGCCCCGCTCTCGCCGTGCTGGCCGGTCACCGCGACCCGCCTGATGCCCATGTTCGTGCCCAGGCCGAACAGGACCAGCAGCAGGCGGCGCCGCAGCACGTCCTTGGACAGGTTCTCTCTGGTGACGGCCGAGGTGAACTCGGCGATTGAAGTCCGTCTCGAACTCGGCGTACTTCAGGAGCGAGTCGGGAGGCGGTGAGGCTGCCCGGCGTCGGTGGTGAACAGACAGGTGCGTTCGGCAGCGCGGTGGGCGTGGTCGGGGCGGTAGGCGGTGGGGCCGCCGCCGCGCATCGCCTCACGCGTGATCGTCGAGGTCGGACGGCCGAGGCGTCGGGCGATCTCGGCGTGGGGGAGGCTGTCGGCCAGCCCCAGCGCGATCTGCAGGCGTTCCTGCCGGATGAGCCTGCCTCCAGGCATCACGATCCCTCGGTGATGCCTCATGGCGGTCTCTGATCCCCCGCTATAGCTTTCACTTCTCAGCCATTGCAACGTTGAGACCAGATGGCGTTGCGTTATCCCTAGGGTCATTGCAACGTTTTCCTGGCTATGACCTGCGTGGATGCGGATTCTGTGCAACGGACGTGTTGTCGAATCCTGAAAAGCAACGTAGCGTTTCTGAAGTCAGAAACAGCGAACGAGTACGGGAGACCACGATGCAGAAGTTCGACACCCCCGCCCCCATCTCCGCCGTCCTGGACATCCCCGCCGGACGCATCCAGTTCATCGCCGCCGACCGGGCCGACACCACCGTCGAGATCCTGCCCGCCGACCCCTCCAAGAGCCGCGACACCAAGACCGCCGAGCAGACCACCGTCACCTACGCCGACGGCGTCCTGCGGATCACGGCCTCGACCCCCGACAACCAGCTCTTCGGCCCCTCCGGATCCCTGGAGGTCACCGTCCAACTGCCCGCCGGCTCCCGCATCGAGGCCAAGGCCGCCGGCGCCGAGCTCCGCGGCGTCGGACGCCTCGGCGACGTCGCGTTCGACGGCGCGTACCGCCAGATCAAGATCGACGAGGCCGCGAGCGTCCGCCTCACCGCGATCGACGGCGACGTCGAGATCGGCCGGCTCAACGGCCCCGCGGAGATCAGCACCGCGAGGGGCGACATCCGGATCACCGAGGCCGTGCGCGGCACGGTCGTGCTTCGCACCCAGTCCGGCGACATCTCGATCGCCGCCGCCCCCGGCGTCTCGGCCGCCCTGGACGCCGGCACCGACTACGGCCGGGTCAGCAACGCCCTCAAGAACGACGGCACCGCCGAACTCGACATCCGCGCCACCACCGCCCGCGGCGACATCACCGCCCGCAGCCTCTGACGGACCAGAAGCAGGACCATCGACGCGGCCGTCCGCAAGTCGTACCAGACGCTCTCACGCGACCAGGGGGAACACATGACGAAGAACAGCACTTCCGCGACCAGTTCGACGTGGACGGGCATGGTGCCGGTTGACGATACGGCCCTGGCCGTCACCGACACCGGCGGTCCCGGTGTCCCTGTGCTCTACCTCAACGGCCAGTTCGCCACTCAGGGGTACTGGCGGCGGGTCATCGCCGAACTGGGGCCGGAGTGGCGGCACATCACCTACGACGAGCGGGCCCGCGGCAAATCGAAGCGTTCGGCGGACTATTCCTTCGAGGCAGCCGTCCGGGACGTCGACGCCGTTCTCGCGGCCAGGGGTGTGGACCGGGCGCTGGTGGTGGGCTGGTCCTACGGGGCGGTCGTCGGGGCGCACTGGGCCAGCCGGAATCCGGGGCGTGCCCTGGGCGCGGTCCTGGTCGACGGCGCGTTCCCGTACGACTGGCTCGACGAGGCCATGGAGCTGCGGATCCGGAGACTGTTCCGTCGGCTGAGCTGGTTCCTGCCGCTGCTGCGCCCCACGGGCCTGGCCCCGCGGCTGACCGCCGAACAGCAGGCGGACAGCAACATCGAGCTCGGCAGGCTCTCCCGCGAGCGCGAGCTGGGCCCCGTGCTGGACAACATCACCGTCCCGGTGCGGTATGTGATCGCTTCGGGGACGTCCTTCGGAAGCCGCGGTGATGAGCAGGAACGGATACGCACCAGCCTCGATGCGGTGACCGCCGACAACCCGAACATCCAGATCGGTGCGAAGGTCGCCAGCAACCACGGCGCGATCCTCAAGAAGGACTTCCCGGCCATCGCCGAGGCTGTACGCGCGGTCGCAGCCCTGGAGCGCGGGCGCTGAAGACACGACCTGAGGACTGACGACAGCTGCAGCTGCACGTCCGCGCGACCATCGTCATCATCGTCCAGGTCGATTGGGTCCGGGTCGCGCAGGGGCAAGGGCTTCCTCTTCGCCCTGGACATGTCGGTGGTCAACGTCGCACTGCCCACAATCCGCACCGCGTTGGGATTCGCACCGCTCGACCTGTCGTGGGTCGTGCACGTCTACGCGCTCACCTCGGCGGACTGCTGCTACTGGGGGTCGCGCTTGTGACCTGTACGGTCACCGTCCGCTGTTCGTGGTGGGCCTGGCCGTCTTCGGAATGTACTCGCTGGCCCGGACGAGCCCGGCTGGGATCGAGCGATCCTGGCCGGGCCACCGGGCCGCCGGGCCGCCGGGCCGCCGTGGGTCCGTGCGTCAGTTCGCCATGTCGGCGAACATGCCGGACTGGTAGGAGCCGCCAGGGTTGCGCACGATGACGTTGAGCCGGTTGTTCGCGTTGATCATGGCGATCAGGGAGACCAGCGCGGCGATCTGGTCGTCGTCGTAGTGCTCGCGCACCCGGGCCCAGGTCTCGTCCGACATGCCCGGGTCGGCGTCGGCGAGTCGGGTGCCCTCCTCCGTGAGCGCCAGCGCGGCGCGTTCGGCCTCGGTGAACACCGTCGACTCACGCCAAGCGGCGACCAGGTTGATCCGGGTCGTGTCCCCTTCGGCGGCCACGGCGTCCTTGGTGTGGTAGTCGACGCAGAAGCCGCAGCCGTTGATCTGGCTGGCCCGCAGCATCACCAGGTTCTGGGTGCTGCGGGGGAGCGGCGACTGGACGATCGCCAGGGCGACGTTGTAGATCCGCTTGGCGATCCTGGCGCCGAGCGGGTTGGCCAGCAGGTCGAAACGGGCTTCCATGATGTGGTTCCTCACTCATGCCATGGGGGGCCGTGGGGCATGTATCCACGGTGTCCGTCGCTCGGGCGCCGGAGGCTGCTTGTGGTTATCCGAGCCGTCCGGGCTGGTAGTCGCCGCCGCGCTGCCGGACGATGACGCCCATGCGGTTGGTGGCGTTGATCAGGGCGATGAGCATCACCAGGTCGGACAGCTGGTCCTCGTCGTAGTGCTGGGCGGCATTGGCCCATGCGTCGTCGGTGACGCCGCCGGCGGCATCGGCGATGCGGGTGCCCTGTTCGGTCAGTTCCAGGGCGGCGCGCTCGGCGCCGGTGAAGACCGTGGACTCGCGCCAGGCCGCGACGAGGTTGATGCGGGTGGCGCTCTCCCCGGCGTGTGCGGCGTTCTTGCTCCACACGTCGGTGGCGTAGCCGCAGCCGTTGATCTGGCTCGCGCGCAGCAGCACCAGCTTCTGGGTCGCGGCCGGCAGCGTGGATTCCTCCAGGATCGTCTTGCTCGCCCTTCCGAAATGCCCGGCGGCCTTGGCGGTGGTCGCGGTCGGATTGCCGAAGAGGTTCAAACGGACGGTCATGGTGTGCTCCTTGATGTTGGCGTTGTCGGCATCAAGACACCGGCGCCTCGCGTTTTGTGACGCTCCCTCAGGGGTGGCGTGCGCCGTGTACACCGATCGGGGGCTGCCGGTGTCCCTGTGCGCCGATCCGGCGCTGTGAGGGGGAGATCAGGCTGTGCCGCACGGCGCGAGCGCTGTGCCGGTGGGGCGCGGCTGCCCGGACCTGTTCCGCCGCCCGTCACGCCGTGGTCCTGCGCGGGTCCGCGGTGATGCACAGGGCCGCCAGGACCGCGGTGCCGAGCATGATGCCCAGTGCCCAGGTCGCGGCGACGGCGTAGCCGTGCACGGCGGCGTCCTGGAGGGCGTGTGCGCCGCGGTGGTCGGCCAGGTACGCGCTGGTGGCGTTGGCCGCGATGGTGTTGAGCAGCGCGGTGCCGATCGAGGCGCCCGTCTGCTGGGCGGTATTGACGGTCGCGGAGGCGATGCCGGCGTCGTGGGCCTCGACTCCGCTGGTGGCCGTGGCTACGGCGGGGGCGAACAGGGTGCCGATGCCGAGCCCGAGGAGCAGCTCGGCGGGCAGGATGACGGCGGTGTAGGAGCTGTGGGGGGTGAGCTGGGTGAGGAGGGCGAGCGAGCTCGCCGCGGAGAGCAGTCCGGGCACGATCAGCAGCCGGGGCGGCAGTTTGGGCAGCAGACGGCTGGACAGCTGGGTCGACGCCGTCACGTTCATCGCGGCCAGCGGGAGCAGGGCGATGCCGGTCCTGACCGCGGAGTAGCCCATCACGGACTGCAGTTGGTAGGTGAGGAAGAGGAACACCCCGAACAGTCCGAGCGTGGCCAGCGCGACGGTGCCGAGGGCGGCGCCCCGGTTGCGGTCGGTCAGGATCCGCAGCGGAAGGAGGGGTGTGCGCAGCCTGGCCTGCAGGATCCCGAACACCAGGAGCAGGGCGGCGGCCAGGGCCACAGAGAGGGAGAAACGTGGTGTGTGCCATCCGTGCTCGCCGGCCTCGGAGAAGCCGTAGACCAGGGCTGCGATGCCGCCGCAGCCGGTGAGGGCGCCGAGGACGTCGATCCGTGCGTCCTTCCGCCCAGGCGGGTCGGGCAGCGCGGCGATCGCACCGAGCACGGCCACCAGAGCGATCGGGATGTTGACGTACATGCACCAGCGCCAGTCCAGATAGCTGGTGATCAGCCCGCCGCCGACCAGGCCGAGCCCGCCGCCGGCGGTCAGCACCCCGGTGTAGAGCCCAATGGCCCTGGCCCGCTCGGCCGGTCCGGGGAACACCGCCATCAGCAGCGCGAGTGTCGAGGGCGCCAGCAGCGCCGCGAACACGCCCTGTCCGGCGCGGGCGGCGAGCAGCATCCAGCCGGAGGCCGCCATGCCGCCGAGGCCGGAGGCGACGGCGAAGCCCAGGACGCCGGCGACCAAGGTGTTCTTGCGGCCCATCCGGTCGGCGATGCGGCCGCCGAGCAGAAGCAGCCCGCCGAAGGCCAGGGTGTAGGCCGTCACGACCCACTGCCGGTTCGCGTCGGACATGCCCAGGTCCTGTTGGGCGGTGGGCAGTGCGATGGTCACGATGGTCGTGTCCAGCACGATCATCAGCTGGGCGAGCGCGATGACCGCCAGCCCCCACCACCGGCGCGCATGCAGTCGCGCCGGATCGGCGCCTAAAGCGCTCCCCACTCTTTTGCCGGTTTTGGTCAGCACGAAAAGGCCCCCTCGTGGACTCGTGTACGGGCACGTACGCATCCATTACCTGCCGACAGGTAAAGTTGATGGCAGGGCGAACCTAGCCCATTGCCTGCCGATCGGCAAGCAATGGTGTCTGTGGACAGCCTCGGGCGGCCCGATCCGTAGGCTGGGCCGCGACGACGGCGAAGAAGGGACTTCCATGGCAGGCCGCCGCACCGACACTCGTAAACGCGCCCAGCGCGTCGCCCTTCAGCTCTTCACCGAGCACGGGTACGACGGCACCTCGCTCCGCATGATCGCGGAACGGCTGAACATCACGAAGGCGGCCCTGTACTACCACTACAAGTCCAAGGAGGAGATCCTCGCCGCCGTACTCGCCGACTTCTCGGCCGCGGTCGCCGAACTCACCGACTGGGGCAAGCAGCAGCCTCCGGGGCCCGAGACCCGGCGCGAACTGCTGCGCCGGTACGCAGAGCTGACTACCAGCGGCATCACGGCGGCGGCCCGCTTCGCTCAGGACAACGAGCCCGCGCTCCGCAACCAGCCGCTCGCGACGGAGGTACGAGAGCACGTCATCACGCTCTTCGACCTACTGACCGGGCCCGGCGTGCTGACCGGGCCCGGCGACCCTGCCGCGTCCCTGCGAGTCCGACTCGCCATCTCCGCACTGCACATGGCGGGCGACGAGGCAGAACGCGCGGAAAACGGAGGCCCCGACCTGATCGACGCGGCACTCGGCATCGCCTGCGACCTGATCGATCCACCACCTCCCCGGCCGGCGGCTTAGCCCCGCTGCGGGAACCCGCTTCTCGCCGTACGGACGCGCCCGGACTCCGCGCCGAGGAGGAGACCGCTGTGGCCGGCCACCATGGAGTACGGCCACTCACCGGCGAACTTCCCGTCTCGCCTGTGGCCACCTGTCGCTGGAGGAGCCTGTCCGGCGGATCATGCCGGACAGGCCCTCGGTCCCGAGGAGGGCTCAGCGCTTCAGTGTGAAGGTGAAGTCGCCGGAGAGCTTGCCGCTCAGCCGGACTCCCGAAACGAGATTCCCCTCCGTGATCAGTCTCTCGACCTCGGCCCGCGCGAGACCGCAACCTTCAGCGATCAGTCGTACCGGCCGGACAGGGATCCGCGCCGCGAAGCGGACCGAGACATCGATCGCCTCGCGGTCCAGGTGATCCGATCCGCCGGTGTCGAGGCGCCAGGCGTTGTCCCAGTCGAGGGCGATGCGATTACGACGCCGCACGACCGGATCCTGGAGCAACTCGGCTGTCAGTCCAGGGTCGTTGTCATGCAGCCGGCCCAGCAGCTCAGGTCGTACGGAGCGCACATTCATCCGCTCCAGGACCGTGAGCTTTGCGGTTTCCCCGCAAGCGGTACAGAGCACGAGGAGCCAGGCGTCGAGGAGCTTGTGGTTTGCGTTGACGCGAAATTTACCGCTTGCCCGGAAGCGCTCGGACGCGCACGCGTGGCAACGGCGGAGAACGAGCGGCAGGCAGGTGGGCACGACCACCCAGGTTTTGAGCACAGAAGTACACCGGTTCCAGTGAGAAGTCCGCAGCAAAAAGCAGCGCGGCGCGCACATGCGCGACGCGCGACGAATCAGCGCTCGGGAGGTCTCACACGGTGTACAACGGCAGGTCCTTGACTAGACGACTTGGCTCGGCAGCACGGTAATGGCGCACAGCGGCGCTGCTCCACTGGTTTTCGGCGGTGTGGCTGGTGCCCGTAGGTCTTCTTCCAGGTCGGTCGGGCGTTCTCCTTGTCGGAGTGCGCCACCACCAGTACGCCGTCGATGTCCACGGCCAACCCGGCCGGTCGTGTGCGGGGCCTGCTCACCGGCCAACTGCCGGACCCGGTCCCGCATTTCGGCCCCGGTCCGGCGGATCGCCTCCAGGGCACGGGGCCCGGACCGGGCGAGCGCGTCGACCAGGCCGACGATCAGGACCTCGAACAAGCCCTACCGTCCCAGGTCAGCGGCGCTCCTCTGCTTTTGGGTCACCCCGTGGGCGACCTGACTCGTGCAAGCGCGAGGTCAATTGCATTGCGGTGAGGTGGACACCAGTACCACCATTCAGACCCTTGCCGCCTCGCCGGTGCGGCCCCGGTCGGCATCGCCATCGCGATCGGCGAGCTGGTGGACAGGCTCACCTCGGCGATCGGCCAAGGGCTGGGCACCCCGGCGGCACGGGAGTGCTACCGCTGGCTCGTCGTCGTGCTGTTCCTCCTCACCCGCCTCGCCGAGTCGGCGCGGACGGCTCTGGGCCGGGCCTTGGGCCGCCGGGTCACCGGCCGGCTCGGCGAGCGAGTGATGATGGCCGCCTGCGAGCCGGCGACGCGCGGCTCGCGAGACGGCAACTAGCGTCAATTAGAGGTTGACGATTGGGTATCGTCAACTTACGATTGACGCATGAGTCCACTCGACATCAGCCTCGCGGACCTGATCGCCCGTCTCGACGAGGAACTGCCCGAAGTCAACCAACTGGCCCGCATCAGCGAAGCGCGACTGCGTGCCCAGACCCTGTCCGACCTCGGTGACCAGCTCATCGACCACTACGTCAGCAAGGCCAAGCGGGACGGCGCGTCGTGGACCGAGATCGGCGACGCCATCGGCGTGTCCAAGCAGGCCGCCCAGCAACGCCACGCGCCCGCCGCGTTCGCGCAGTTCACCGAACTGAACCGGCACAGCATCGTGCTGGCGCAGGAGGCCGCCCGAACGCACAAGCACGACTCCATCGGCACCGAACACATGCTGCTCGGCCTGCTCGGCGAACCACGGGGCCTGGCGTACGAGGTGCTGGTGGCGAAAGCCGAGTCGGAGCAACGCGTCCGCGACGCGATCGAGGAAGCGATGCCGCCGGCCGGGGAGAAGGCGCTTCGGGGTCACATCGCCTTCCGGCCGGAGAGCAAGGAGGCCATCGAGCAGGCACGCCGCGCGTCGGCCGACCTCGGCCATGACTGGGTCGGCACGGAACACATGCTGCTGGGCCTGATCCGTGCCGAGGAGAGCCGGGCCGCGCAGATCCTGCGCAACCTCGGCTTCACGTCGGAGGAGCTGCGCGAGACGGTCAAGACCGAGATCACCAAACGGTCCGCCGCGCGCGACAAGTAGTCCGGCCCGCGCCGTCGGTGATGGCCGGAAGGCCGAACGGATGAACGCCGATGGCGAGCAGCCGCTGCGCGGCCGGGTGTACGGCCACGACCACGACGACCCAACCCCGGCCCGCTGCCGCACCAGACGTACGCCGCACTCGTAGGCGGACCGCTGGACGGACTGCTGCTCCACATCGCGGGCCGGGGACCCGGGGAAGCTGGCGAGGCGGCCCGGCTGTGTCGGTGCGGGGGTGGGTAGGGTCCGGGCATGGGGAGTGCCGAAGTCGTTCCGGAGAAGGTGGCCTGGGTTCTGGTGCGTGACGGGCGGGTGCTGGTGACACGCAACCGCGGTGTGGACGTCTTCTACTTTCCTGGTGGGAAGAGGGAGCCGGGGGAGTCCGATGCCGAGACCCTGGCGCGCGAGATCGACGAGGAACTCCAGTCCCGGATCGATACGGCCACGATGGTGCACGTCGGCACCTACCCACCCCGCGCGACCGCCGGGGCGACGTCCAGCGGGACTTCGCCCGGGGCCGGGTCCGGCGCGGTCGACCGGGCTCGGCCCGGTTTTGGGCCGCGCCCCGACGGCCTTGCTCGGGTCTCGCCAGTGCAGGACGAACTCCGCGGTGCCGGTCTCGCAATCGTGGTGCGTCGCGGGCATCGACGCCGTCACCCGATCAGCGGCCACGCTGAAAGAGCTCATTGACTTGCCGCGCCGAGCGGGTGCCCATCGGCCGGGCCGGCGTGGCCGTCCCCCGGGTTGGCGTGTCCATTCCGCCGCCACGGCACAAGCTGGACGATGCCCCAGGCCACCTCGACGGTGATGAACGGCCACAATATCCGCGAGGCTCCGTGGGCCAGCGCGTACGCCATCCACGCTGAGAACAGGATGCGCGCGATGCCGTCGAGCAGTCCGTGCACCGGCAGCGGCCGCACGATGCGCAGGGCGGCCCAGACGATCACGACCGAACCCATCAGGTTGGCGTACAGGGTCTGCCAAGGCTCGACTTCGGGCAGGAGGCCCAACCCGAGTGCGCCGCCCAATGAAGAGAGCGCGTCGTGCACCAGCGTGAATGTCCACGGTGTCGCGAATCCCGATGTGACGGCGAGGTCGTACCAGGCGCTCGCGCGTACGACACGAAGATAGGCGGGACGTGCGGGGGTGAAGGGACGGCTCATGATGCGGCTCCGGCTGGTCGGGGTCAGCGAAGCCTCACGCTAAACAGTGGAGTACGGTCCAAGGTCAAGTTCACCATCCGAAGGGGGCGCTGGGGTATGCGCATCGGAGAGCTGGCCGCGCAGACGGGGATGACCAGGGACACGATCCGGTTCTACGAGAAGGTCGGCCTCATCGCAGGTCGCCGCCTGGCCAATGGCTATCGCGACTTCCCACCCGAGGCGGTGGCCTGGCTGCACTATGTCCGCACCGCACAGACACTGGGATTCTCTCTGGCGGAGATCGCGCGGAACGGCGAGGAACTGCGTGGGGCACCGGACGTCGCGGAAGCGCTGTCCGCGCTGTTCGAGGAGAAGATCCACGTCGTCGACGCACGCATGGCCGAACTCGCCACCCTGCGGGCCGAACTCGCCATGCGCGTCGGCACCGGATGCCCGTTGCGGGCAGCCGGCCAACCCGGATGAGGACGGGGTCGGGAGCGCGACGGGCCCGACCGCTGACCAAGGCCGTAGACGAGGCCACCGCGCACCACCCGGGGCCGGGCGCTCAAGCCGGCCAACTGAAGCACTCAGTCACAGCTCGATGCGGTACCGCACTTCAAGGGCCGCACCGGTCGCCCTCGTCACCGCCCCCGGAAACTGTTCGCCGACCGTGGCTACGGCCTCGACAAGTACCGCCGCCTGCGCATCCGCTGGGACATCCGAGCCGACATCCACGACGACATCCACGAAGCATTCCTGAAACCGGCCGGCCTGCCGCGTGATCACCAACCGACGCGTCCGAGCAGTGCGTCAGTTCCTCTGAGGCTTGCGCTCACGCACACCGCCCACCCCAGCACGGCCGAGCCCGCCGACCGGCCCGGATGCCGCAGGGCGGTTGCCGGAAACCTCGTTACTTCGCGGCTCCGAAAGCACGGTCCACGGGCTTCGACCGCTGAGCCGACCTCACGCGCGGAGCGGACCGGCGAACAGGCGCTTCGCGGTTGGTTTCGTTGCGCCGGTCGACAGCGCCTGCACCCATCACCGTGATCGGCCGAAGAACCGCGGCGCGGCGCATAGGTCTCGGTCATGAGTTCCCCGAAATTTGGACGGCAGGCGCCACCCAGCGGCACGTATCGCTCTGCCGACCTCGGCCCCTACGGAACCGGTGACTTGCGGGTGCGTCGCTTCACCGACGTCAAGAAAGAAGGAAACACCATGGATTTGAAGCTTGAACTCATTGTGCTGCCTGTCTCCGACATCGATCGGGCCAAGGCCTTCTACGAGGCGGCGGGATTCCGCCTGGATGTCGACAAGGCCGTCAGTGAGGACTGGCGTGCGGTGCACTTCACGCCGCCCGGCTCCGAGTGCTCGATCATCTTCGGCAGGGGGCTCACCCCCGCCGCGCCCGGCTCGACCCAGGGCCTGTACCTCATCGTCACCGACATCGAAGCGGCCCGCGCGGAACTCGTCGGCCGTGGCGTCGAGGTGAGCGAGGTGTTCCACGACGCCGGTGGACTGTTCTACCACGGCCACGAGGCCGGAGAGGTCACCCACCAGGTCGAGGGCCAGGGGCGGCTTCCGGCCTCACACCCCGACCGCTCCTCGTATGCCTCCTTCGCGACCTTCAGCGACCCCGACGGCAACGGCTGGGTGCTCCAGGAGATCACGCAGCGGCTTCCCGGCCGCTGACACCACGCCGGCCACCCGGGTGCGCAGCGCCGGCGCAGGACCGCTGGGTCGAGGGTGCGCTCCACGCCCAGCGGCCCGGCCGGTATGGGACCACGCCGTACGCTCCCGTCACACGGGCACTGCCACAACCCCGTGCAGTGCGCGAGCTCCCGGGCCGTCCGGCAGCGGAACCAGGTCGCGGCCCTTTGTTCGATCCGCTACATAGCGGGCAGTCCCCTACAAGTTGTTGGGGTGCAGAGCCGCCCGGTCTTGATTCTCGCCGCCCGGATCTAACTGCCCCAGAATGTCAGTTCGTCAAGCTCTGCGAAACGAATGGAACCGTTTTTTAATTCCACCAGAATGGGCCAAGTGTCCAAAATCCTGTCGTATTCGTTACGAGTCTTCAGGTACTGGGGAGAGTTGTAGGGAACGATGAGAATACGATCCTTTTCTCTCACCTTTTCGTGGTCAATCTCCAGCAGCCGCACCGCGATTCATCTCGCAGGCAGAAGCCCGAGAGCACATTCGGTGAAAGGCCGCCCGGGTCGGAGCCCGGCCGGCCCGGGCGCAGTGCGGGGGAGCGCTCAGCGCCAGCCGAGCTCCGGTGCCACGTGGGTGAGGATGCTCTCCAGCACATGGGCGTTGTAGTCGACCCCGAGCTGGTTCGGGATGGTCAACAGCAGGGTGTCCGCGGCCTGGATGGCCTCGTCCTCCTGGAGCTGCTTCACCAGCACGTCCGGCTCGGCGGCGTACGAGCGTCCGAAGATCGCCCTGGTCGTGTCGTCGATCATGCCGAGCTGGTCCCGCGAGTCGCGGTCGTGGCCGAAGTAGACCCGGTCCAGGTCGCTGGTCAGGGCAAAGATGCTGCGACTGACCGACACCCGCGGCTCTCGCGTGTGGCCTGCCTCCTGGTACGCCTCGCGGAACGCCTCGATCTGCTTGCGCTGCTGGACGTGCAACGGTTCGCCCGTCTCGTCGTCTTTGAGTGTGGAACTCTGCAGGTTTGTCCCCAGCTTCGCGGCCCAGACAGCGGTCGCGTTCGAGCCGGAGCCCCACCAGATCCGCTCGCGCAGCCCTTCGGAATGCGGCTCGATACGCAGCAACCCCGGCGGGTTGGGGAACATCGGCCGCGGGTTCGGCTGCGCGAAGCCCTCACCCTCAAGCACCTTGAGGAAGGCCTCGGTGTGCCGGCGGGCCATGTCGCTGCCGGTCTCGCCCTCCGCGGGGGTGTGACCGAAGTAGCGCCAGCCGTCGGTCACCTGTTCCGGCGACCCGCGGCTGATGCCGAGTTGCAGCCGGCCGCCTGAGATGAGGTCGGCAGCGCCCGCGTCCTCGGCCATGTACAGCGGGTTCTCGTAGCGCATGTCGATCACGCCGGTGCCGATCTCGATCGTCGAGGTCCGTGCACCGATGGCCGATAGCAGCGGGAACGGGCTGGCGGCCTGCCGCGCGAAATGGTGCACGCGGAAATACGCACCGTCCACGCCAAGTTCCTCGGCAGCGACCGCCAGGTCAATGGACTGATGCAGGAAGTCGGCAGCGGACCGGGTCTGGGAGTACTCACTCGGCGACCAGTGGCCGAAGGAGAGGAATCCAATCTTCTTCACGCAAGCTGAGAGCGTCCGGCGGCCACGTTTATTCCCCGCGTCGGCGCGGTGTGACCAGGCCGACCGGCGGTGCGAGTACCGGGACCCCCAGAGAGGCGACTGTCGCTTCCCTGCACTGCTGCGACTGCCACGATGGCGCCCGATACAGCAGCGGGCGGCCGGTTCGAGGACGGCGAGCCATGTGCCGGCGCGCCGGCCCGGTGCGAATTGCCCCGGCCGCCTGTGATCCGTGCGCGCTCCCGCCGGTGTGCTGAACCCATTACCAACACGCCGCTTGACCAGCCCGGATGACTACTCGGCACTGGCAGAGACGGGTGTCGATCCCGCGGTGGACGCGACGCTGCTCGACAGCGGGGTGATCCACGCCACGACGGTACGGGACGTGATGGAGGCACTTCGGGCCGAGGCGGACTCCGAGGCCTTCATCGGCCTGAGTATAGAAATCGGAACCGTGGATTCCGTGTCAACGGTCCCGTTCCGCGGGCGCCGCAGGGCGCTCGTGACCGAGACCGCGGCCCGTCCGGCCGGGGTCAAGACCGGTGAGGTGCACGACAGAAACCTCGCAGCCCGCCGCCGCCATCTTTGAAGGAGTTCCGCCGATGAAGACCGTCACCCACTGGATCGGTGGCAAGCCCTTCGGAGACGCCTCAGGCGCCTCCGGCAAGTGGGGCCCCGTGACCGACCCCGCGACCGGAGAGGTCACCACTCAGGTCGCGATGGCCGGCGCCGACGAGGTCGAAGCCGCGGTCGCCGCGGCGAAGGAGGCCTACGCCACCTGGCGCACATCGTCGCTCGCGCAGCGGACCGCGGTGCTCTTCCGCTACCGCGCGCTGCTGGACGCACGCCGCGACGACATCGCCGCGCTGATCACCGCTGAGCAGGGCAAGGTCCACGCGGACGCGCTCGCCGAGGTGGCCCGGGGCCTGGAGATCGTCGAGCTGGCCTGCGGGCTCGGCATGGCGCTCAAGGGCGACACGTCCACGGAGGCGTCGAGCCAGATCGACGTGGCGTCGATCCGCCAGCCGCTCGGTGTCATCGTCGGCATCTCACCGTTCAACTTCCCCGCGATGATCAGCATGTGGATGTTCCCCATGGCGATCGCGTGCGGGAACACCTTCATCCACAAGCCGAGCAGCAAGGCCCCGTCCGCGTCCATACTCCTCGCGGAACTCGCGGCCGAGGCCGGCGTGCCCGACGGTGTGCTCAACATCCTGCACGGCGACGAGGTCGCGGTGGACGCACTGCTCGACCACCCGGACGTGGCGGCCGTGTCGTTCGTGGGCTCCACGCCGGTCGCCCGCCACGTCTACAGCAGGGCGTCCGCCAGCGGCAAGCGCGTCCAGGCCCTCGGTGGCGCGAAGAACCACATGCTGGTACTGCCCGACGCCGACCTCGACACGGCCGCCGACGCTGCCGTGACCGCCGCCTACGGCTCCGCGGGCCAGCGCTGCATGGCAGTCTCCGTGGTGGTCGCGGTCGGCTCGGCGGGCGACGCGCTGGTGTCCCGGATCGTCGAGCGCGCCGTGAAGGTCAAGATCGGCCCGGGCAACGACCCGACGTCCGAGATGGGCCCGCTCGTCACCAAGGCACACCGCGACGAGGTCGCGGACTACGTCGCGGGCGCGGCCGCCCAGGGAGCCGACGTGGTGCTCGACGGCAGGGGCCTGACCGTCGAGGGCCTGGAGAACGGGCACTGGATGGGCATCTCGCTCCTCGACAAGGTCAGCACGGACTCCGACGCCTACCGGAACGAGATCTTCGGCCCCGTCCTGTGCGTGCTGCGCGCGGAGACCTACGAGGAGGCCATGGAAATCATCAACGGCTCCCCGTTCGGCAACGCCAGCGCGATCTTCACCCGCGACGGCGGCGCGGCCCGCCGGTTCCAGCTGGAGGTCGAGACCGGCATGGTCGGCGTGAACGTGCCGATGCCGGTGCCGGTGGGCTACCACTCCTTCGGTGGCTGGAAGGACTCCGCCTTCGGCGACCACCGCATGTACGGCAGCGAAGCCGTGCACTTCTACACGCGTGGCAAGGTCATCACGAGCCGCTGGTCGGACCCGGGCGAGACGGCGGCCGGTCCGGACCTGGGCTTCCCCGTGTCCCGCTGACCCCCGCAAGCCCGCACGCGGCCGCCCCGGCACCCCACGGTGCCCGGGCGGCCGCGGCCGTCCGCGGCCAGGTCGAGCCGGCCGTCGCTCGACGTCCCGGACGGTGAGTTCATGCGGATCTGGCACGAGGCGGCGCGCCCGGCCCTGTACAGCCGGGGCAGGGGCGCGCCGAACCAGAGACTGGCCAGGCCGTCTCCGTAGAGGGTTGCGCGGGGGTGCATGGGGTCTCCTCCTTCACCGGGGTCCCGTGCCGAGCCGGGCGGCGTTCACCGCAGGGGGCCGCTGCCGTGCGGTCCGTACAGGTCCAGCAGACGGGTGCGGGCGCCCTGCAGCCGGTGGGCGACGATCTCGGTGATCCGGCGGGAGACGGCCCGCCCGAACACCGGGTCGGCCGCCTGCGCGGTGGGCACCAGGGCCACCAGGACCGCGTCCACGGCGGCGCCGGCGTCGACCGGATCGGCGGGCTCGCCCCCGCAGGGGGGCCCGGCTGCGCAGGAGCGATGCGCCGTTGGTGAGGAACGACGATCGCCGGGCACGGCCTGCACGCGCTTCGCCTGGAAGGAAAGTCCCGCACCCGGAGGGCAGTACGGCCGAGAGGGTGACGTCCGGGCATTGCCGGGCGAGCGCGTCAATTCGATGAGCGATCGAATGATGCAGAGGGGGTTGACGCGTCCCAGGTGCTGTCTACGATCCTTACCGTCCGGGCTGCCGTTACGCGTTCGAAACATCGAACATGCAGCGGCCGCCGAGCCTCGCCCTGCCGCCCGCCCGGCCCAGACGTCACAAGGAGTGTCATATGTCATGCGCTCGTCATGCTGTGAACCGTCGTGCCGTACTCGCGACGGGCACCGGCCTGCTGGCGGGAACTGTCCAGCCCGCCGCGGCGTACCGGACAGGCGTCCGCCGCACAGCCCGCGGCGTCTTCCTCGACCTGGGCCACGACCTACGGCAACCCCGTTCTCCGGATCATCCCCGCTCACACCGAACGGGCCCGGCCGCCACGCTCCGGACCGGACAGTGACGCGCACGCGTGCGAACGGTGGACGCCCGCCGGGATGTTTCCCCGCAGCCGCCTCGCGCCGTGAGGTGGCAGAACCGCGAATCCAGGAGAAGACACATGGCAACAGGCAGGAAGAAACGCGAAGGCGCGCTGTGGCGCCGGCGACGAAGCGTGGTCGGGATCGCGGTGACGGCGCTGCTCGCCGGCCTGTTTCTCGCCCTCACCACGACGCCGGCGTCGGCCGCCTCGGTCGACACCAGCGCCTGGTACGTCCTGGTCAACCGCAACAGTGGCAAGGCATTGGACGTCACCAACCGGGACGCAGACAACGGAGTCGGACTGCAGCAGTACGCCCGCAACGACGGGGCCTGGCAGCAGTGGCGCTTCGTCGACTCCGGGAGCGGCTACTACCGGCTGCGCTCCCGCTTCACCGGCAAGGTGCTCGACGTGTCCGCCCAGTCGACGGTCAACGGGGCCCGGATCCAGCAGTGGGACGACGCGAACGCGACCAACCAGCAGTTCTCCCTGGCGGACTCCACGGGCGGGTACGTTCGCCTGATCAACCGCAACAGCGGCAAGGCCGTCGAGGTCGCCAATGCGTCCACGGCCGACGCCGCAGCCGTCGACCAGTACACGGACAGCGGCGGAACCGGCCAGCAGTGGCAGCTGGTCAAGGTCGGGACCGTGTCGAACTCCCTGCCCTCGTCGTACTCATGGGTGTCGACCGGGGTACTGGCAAGCCCGCAGTCGAACTCCTCGCACAGCCTGGCATCGATCAAGGACTACTCGGTCATCCGGTACAACGGCAAGTACCACGTCTACGCGACCACGGCGAGCACGTCCGGGGGCTGGAACCTGGAGTATTTCAGCTTCGACAAGTGGGCGAACGCCTCCTCGGCGACCCAGCACTACCTGGACTCCTCCGCCATCGGCACCGGTTACCGGGCGGCGCCCCAGGTCTTCTACTTCGCCCCGCAGAACCTCTGGTACATGGTCTACCAGACCGGTCCGCCCACCTACTCCACGACGACCGACCCCAGCGACCCCACCTCCTGGTCCGCCCCGAAGACCTTCATCTCCTCGGAACCCGCCGTGGTGACACAGAACAAGGGCAACGGGGGATGGATCGACTTCTGGACCGTCTGCGACACCTCGAACTGCTACCTGTTCTTCAGTGACGACAACGGGCACCTCTACCGCGCCCAGACCACGCTCGCGAACTTCCCCAACGGTTTCGGCAACACCACCATCGTGATGTCCGACTCCCAGTACGCCCTCTTCGAGGCGTCCAACGTCTACAAGGTGTCCGGCGCCAACCAGTACCTCCTGCTGGTCGAGGCCATCGGATCGGGCGGCCGCTACTTCCGTTCCTGGACTTCCAGCAGCCTCACCGGCACCTGGACCCCGCTCGCGTCCACCGAGAGCGCCCCGTTCGCGGGCAAGGCCAACGTCTCCTTCAACGGCAGCGCCTGGACGAACGACATCAGCCACGGCGAGATGGTCCGCTCCGGCAACGACCAGACACTGACCATCGACCCCTGTCATCTGCAGTACGTCTACCAGGGTCGTGACCCCGGCTCCAGCGGCGACTACTCGCAACTGCCCTACCGCATGGGCCTGCTCACCCAGGCCAACTCCAACTGCTGACCCGAACGGGCAGGAGGGGGAGGACCGTTGCCGCACCGGCCAGGAGAACATCCGCCGGTGCGGCAGCGGGTCATCGCCAGCCGGTCACCGGCCTTCCTCCGACCGTCCCGGCCGCAGGTCGCGCCAGGCGGCCGTCACATCAGCCCCGACAGCCGTACCAACCCGAAAGGTTCCGAGAAGGAGGAAGCCCGGCCGTGAACACACATGCCCGCCCCCGAAAACGCGAACGCCGCCGCCTCGGCCTGTCCGCCAGAAGCGTCTGTGTACTGGCACTGGCGGCCCTGGTGTCCCTGTTCCTGCCCGGCACCGCCAGCGCCGACACGGTCATCACGACGAACCAGACCGGCACGAACAACGGCTACTACTACTCGTTCTGGACCGACGCTCCCGGGACGGTTTCCATGAACCTGGCATCCGGCGGCGGTTACAGCACCTCCTGGAGCAACACCGGCAACTTCGTGGGAGGGAAGGGCTGGGGCACCGGCGGACGCAAGAGCGTCACCTACTCCGGCAGTTTCAACCCTTCCGGGAACGCCTACCTGGCGCTCTACGGGTGGAGCACCAATCCCCTCGTCGAGTACTACATCGTCGACAACTGGGGCACCTACCGTCCCACCGGCACCTACAAGGGCACGGTGACCAGCGACGGCGGCACGTACGACATCTACCAGACGACCCGGGTCGACGCGCCCTCCATCGAGGGAACCAAGACCTTCAACCAGTACTGGAGTGTCCGGCAGACGAAGCGGACGGGCGGCACCATCACCACCGGAAACCACTTCGACGCCTGGGCCAGCCACGGGATGAACCTCGGCACCTTCAACTACATGATCATGGCTACGGAGGGCTACCAGAGCAGCGGAAGCTCGAACATCACGGTGAGTGAGTCCACTTCCGGAGGCGGAGGAGGCGGCTGTACGGCGACACTGTCCGCGGGAACCGTGTGGAGCGACCGCTACAACCTCAACGTTGCGGTCAGCGGCACCGCCAACTGGACCGTGACGATGACCGTGCCCTCCCCGGAGAAGGTCCTCGCCACCTGGAATGTCAACGCCGGCTATCCCAGTTCCCAGGTCCTCGTCGCCACACCGAACGGCAACGGCAACACCTGGGGCGCCACCATCCAGACCAACGGCACCTGGACCTGGCCGACCGTCGCCTGCACCGCCAACTGAACCCGCGAGCGCGAGATGCAGCCGAGTGGCGCGCGCAACCGGCCATGGCTACGCGCGCCACGCGTTCGCCGTTATACGGGCAAAACGCTCTTTTTAATCGCCTTTCCTGCCGGGCCGCCGAGGGCTGGTGTTCGGGTGCATCGAGTGACCCACGAGGAGCAAAGACATGCCCGGTCGTCCGAGCGCGCGTTGACGTCGTAGGCCGTGATCGGCCTGTCATCGCGTGCTGCCCCTGAGGTTGCGGCACAGCGAGCCTTCTCCCGCCTGAATCGTCGGTGCACCTGTGTGCGCCGGTTGACGGGCCTCGTTGCCGGCAATCCAAGGGATCCTCGTGCCGTCCGCTTCCTCCGCCGTATCCGATTCCGGTCGACCGATTCCCTCAAGTCTTTGGCAGGACCGCGACTTCCGCAGGCTCTGGGTGGGCCAGACGGCCTCCCAGCTCGGCGAACATGCGACTCAGGTGGTTCTGCCGCTCTTCGCCGTCCTGACGTTCAACGCCGGTGCCGGCCAGTTGGGCGTCCTGCGCGCGGTGGGGCAGGCGCCGATCCTGTTGCTCTCGCTCTTCGTCGGCGCGTGGGTTGACAGGTGGCGGGCCCGCACGGTGATGGTGCTGACGGACGTCGGCCGGACCCTGGCACTGGGCGCCGCCGCCGTGGCCGGCCTCCTCGGCCGGCTCGGCCTGCCGGCGCTGTTCGTGGTCGCCTTTGCCGTAGGGGCCCTGTCCGTGTTCTTCGACGTGGCATACCAGGCGTCTCTCGTACGGCTGGTGAAACGCGATCAGTTGGTGCGGGGCAACAGCGCGCTTGAGGGCAGCCGGTCCGCGGCGCAGATCGGCGGTCCTGCCCTCGGTGGTGCGTTGGTGTCACTGCTGTCGGCGCCGATCGCTGCCGCTTCCAGCGCGCTGTTCTTCGCGTTGTCGTTCCTGTCGATCCTTCGGATCCGTCGGATCGAATCGCTCCCGGAGAGCTCGGAACGTCCCCCTCGGGTCTGGCGGCGTATTCATGAGGGCCTCCGTTTTGTCGTCAGCGATACCCTGCTGCGGACTGTGTGCCTGGCCTCGGCCGCCTTCCAGTTCTCCTTGGCGGCCATGATGACCGTCTATCTGCTCTTCCTGCCGCGGGAACTGCACCTGTCGGGCACCGCCGTCGGGCTGGCGCTGGCGGCGACGGGGCCGGGCGCGCTCCTGGGCTCGGTGCTGGCCGCCCGCCTGCCGCGCCGGTTCGGTTATGGCGCGGTGCTCGTGTCCGCGGCGGCGCTCGGCGACGGCGTGTTTCTGTGTGTGCCCGCGGTGCACGGTTCCTCTGCGGTGACTGTTTCCGCGCTCCTTGCGATCAACTTCGTGTTCGGTGCCGGCGGCCAGTTGGTGAATGTCACGGTCATGGCTGTCCGGCAGGCCGTCACTCCGGACGGGCTGCAAGGCCGCGCGACCGCGACGATCACATTTGTCGGCATGGGGCTGACCCCGCTCGGCTCGCTACTCGGCGGATTCCTCGCGGAGGAGTGGGGGTTGCGCACCAGCCTCCTGGTGACGGCCTCAGGGATGATGCTCTCTCCGGCGCTGATGGCCTTGTCCCCGCTCGGCCGCCTGGGACGGGCGCTTCCGGTCTCGTAGGACGCGCGGCCGCCCGACGACCGGCCGCCTCTGAGCCCACGAGACGGCCATCCGCGCGACCGGTGCAGCTCGACGTTGGCTCCCATGACCTGCGGGTGCGGGTGCGGGTGCGGGTGCGGGTGCGGGTGCGGGTTCGGGGGAGGGCCCCTTTGGCCTTGCGCGCGAAGACTGATCATCGGCCCCCGTGTGTGTCGCCCCGTGAGGGCGGAAGGTGCGGCACACTCTGAAAACCGGTCGGTTTTCATTTTGTCCGCATCGAGTTAATCTCGCAGTATGACCACCGAAGTGAAGCCGAGTACCAGAGAGCGGCTGCTGGCGGCGGCGGCCACGCTCACCTACCGAGACGGTGTCGGCATCGGTGTCGAGGCGCTGTGCAAGGCGGCGGGGGTGTCGAAGCGCTCTCTGTACCAGCTGTTCGAGAGCAAGGACGAACTGCTGGCAGCGAGCCTGGAGGAGCGTGCCGCTGCCTACGCGGCGACCTTCCTGCCTGCGGCGGACGACGGCCGGTCACCCCGCGAGCGGATCCTGCACGTCTTCGAGAAGGTGGAGTTGCAGGCGGACGCGCCCGAGTTCCGAGGCTGCCGTTACCTGGCTGTTCAGGTCGAGCTCAAGAATCAGGGCCACCCTGCGAGCCGGGTGGCCCATCGGATCAAGGCGGACCTGACGGAGTTTTTCCGTTCCGAGGCCGAACAGGGTGGGGCGAGCGATCCCGACCTGCTGGCCCGGCAGCTCAGTCTGGTCTTCGACGGCGCCAGTGCCCGCGCGGGGATCGGAGCCGACAAGCTGACGGGGCTCATCGCGCCCACTGTGGTCACCCTGCTCGATGCGGCAGGCATGCGCTGACGCATCCCTTTCCGGGCAGGCTCGGCGAGCGGTGTGCTCTCCGGGTTGATGCCCGTCTCCGGCAGTCGGAGCGGCTGCCACGGTTTCAAGCCAGTGCTTCCCCGGCAATCGGTGGGAAGCACGATGGCTGTAAGGCTGTCGTCTCGTTGGTGTCGGCGCCCGGTGCCAGGTGCACGGTTTGCCAGAGCGTCGTCCAGCCGGTCCGGACCAGTGTGCCGATCTGGTCATCACCCTGAGCCTCGGCGGCGGCCACGACGGAGTGTCCCTGTATCTGCATCTGCAGCGTTTCGGGGTGCGCCGAAACCAGCCGTGCGTAGGCGTTCGCCATGGCCTGGAGGACCTGCTCGCCCTGGTCCACCCCCTTGGCCGCCCTCTCGAAAGCCAGGCTGGTGTCTTCCATGCTCCGCGCCAAGGCGGCGACGAAGATCGCCTTCTTGCCCGGAGACACCGACACGCCTGGCGATCGCCTCGGTAGAGGTGCCGTAGACGTTCCGGCGGAGATGTGTGACGGCACGGTGCCGCGCGCGGATGTCCACCGGCCTGGCGGTACGGGACCGTAGCCGGTGCTGCTGACCCGGCTGCCGTACGGCAAGCACACGCCCGTGGCGGCCATCGGGCTCGACCGGGGCGCAGCTCCCTCGGTTCGACCACCTCTTCGACCTCGGCGACGGTGACGCGCCTGGCCATGGCCGTGAGGGGGCTGCGGTTGGCGGCCGCCTCGGGGTAGGCGTGGTTGCCGTCGTCCGGGATACACCGCCAGGGCATTACGGCGGGGACAGCTGCTCAAGCGACGACTTGCGTGGGGAAACCGATCGGTTTACGATGGATAAAACCGATCGGTTTCCCATTCTTGGAGGTAGTCGTGACAGCAATCAAGGGCGCCAACGTCTTCGTCACCGGAGGCAGCCGTGGCATCGGCAAGATGCTGGTCGAGGAGCTCTATGTGCGCGGCGCCGGCAAGGTCTACGCCACGGCCCGTGACCCGCGCTCGGTGACGCACCCCGGTGCCGTTCCGCTGGCGCTCGACGTCACCGACCCGGCATCCGTGGCAGCCGCCGCCGAGCAGGCCCAGGACGTCACCATCCTGATCAACAACGCCGGCGCCTCCGTCGGCGCTTCGTACCTCAACTCCCCGATGGAGGACGTGCGCCGGGATCTGGAGACCAACTTCTACGGGCCGCTGCTGGTCACCCGGGCCTTCGTGCCGATCATCGAGCGCAACGGCGGGGGCCACATCCTCAACGCCCACTCCGCCCTGTCCTGGCTGGCCGACGGCACGCCCTACAGCGCCTCCAAGGCCGCCCTGTGGTCGCAGACCAACTCCCTGCGCCTGGAGTTGCAGCCGCGCGGCATCGCGGTGACCGGGCTCCACATGGCCTACGTGGACACCGACATGACGTCGGGTATCGACGCGCCCAAGGCCGACCCCCGCGACATCGCCGTGGCCGCACTCGACGGCATCGAGGCGGGGGCGTACGAGGTGCTGGCCGACGACACCACCCGCTGGGTCAAGTCCCAGCTGTCCGCCGACCTGGAAGCCATGTACGCGCAGCTGAAGCAGTAGCACGCGCTCACCGATTCAATGGAGTTCCTCGCGGAAAGTCCGCCCACTCACCGCTTCGTCGACGTGAACGGGGTCAGGCTGCACATCGCCGAACAGGGGCAGGGCCGCTGGTCCTGCTGCCGCACGGCTGGCCGGAGAGCTGGTACTCCTGGCGTCACCTTCGGGGCGCTGGCGGCAGGCGGCCGACGATGAACACTCTGGCACTGGCACTGGCACTGGCACGCCGTTACGCCGACGGCGTCTACGCCCACCCCGACACTGCTCGCCCAGGCCCTCGGCTACCCAGCGGGGCCGCGGCCGTTGCACGTCCCCCGCTGGGGGGACGTGATGGCCGACCGGCTCCGGGGCGTGGATCTCGGTGCTCGTAGACGGCGGTGATCCGGCCGTCGCCCCCGCCCTTGTGGAGGCGTTCCAGGCCAGCGCCCTGGCCGGTCCCGCAGCCCACCTCCAGCACGCGGCTGCCGGGACGGGCACCTGCGAGTTCCGCGAGGTCGTCGTACAGCTCCGGCGGATATCCGGGCCTGGCCCGGTCGTACAGTTCCGCGTCCTCGTCGAATGTCCGTCTCAGACGCGCCCGCCGGGACTCCCCGGGACTGTCGTCGCATGGCGCATGTGTGGTGATGTCGGGCATGCGGAGCATGCTGTGCGACGCCTGCCCGCCCGCTCATGAGCGGAACCGGATGACCGTTGCGGCGGTGACGGTGCCGACGAAGAGGTACCCATGCTGTGCTCCGCGCCAGTACATTCCGCTGCCGCCGCCGGGTGACGGACGAGATCGCGAACGCGCGGGCGAGGCGCGTCGACGACCTCACGGCACGAATCGAGTGGGATCCCGGCGAGGCAGCCCACGGATACAACGTCCGCTACGGCATCGCGCCCGACAGGACGAGGGGGTGTTTGGCGAGGGCCTCTGTCGGTGCCGATTCGTGCAGCGGCGTGGCGATCAGTAGGGTGCTGGGTCACGATCGAACCCTCTGGACCAATGTGCCGCTGAAGGCCCAGGGCGGAGTCCTGGCGCCGCCGGTACGGCTACGCGGCACCTGCCTACCCGGGCTTTCGGACACGAGGGACGGTCTTCACGGCTGGGCAGTCGGGCCCCGGCCGACGGGTCAGGAGGAACAATGGCGCAGGTCATCGCAGAGGTCTCACGGACGTTCAACGAGTTCCTGCTTCTGCCGAACCGGACCCGGACCGACTGCTCACCCGCCACGGTCGATCTCCGCACGCCCCTGGTACGCCATCGCGTCGGCGAGGCACCGGCGATCGAACTGCACTCCCCGTTCACGTCCGCGATCATGCAAGCCGTCAGCACACCCGAGCTCGCGATCGCCCTGGCGCGCAACGGTGGACTGAGCTTCCTGCACCACAACCAGCCGGTTCAGGACCAGGCGGCGGCTGTGCGCGAGGTGAAGAACTTCAAGGCCGGGTTCGTCGTCAGCGACACCAACGTCCGTCCCGACGACACCCTGCGCCACCTGGTCGACGTCATGCGCCGCACAGGCCACAGCACCGCAGCGGTCACACACGACGGGACCGGCACGGGCCGCCTGCTCGGCCTGGTGACCTCGCGCGACTTCCATCCCCAGCGCCATGACCTGGACGGGCCGGTCAGCGGTCGGATGACCCCCGTCGAGGCGCTGCCCCACACCGGGGCCGACACCACGCTGTCCGAGGCCAACGCGCAATTGTGGGACCAGCGGCTGGACTGCCTGCCCGTGCTGGACACCGGAGGCCGCCTGCAGTACCTGGTGTTCCGGTCCGACTACGCGGACAACAAGCGGTTCCCGGACCAGGTCGTGGACTCCGCCAAGCGCCTGCGGGTCGGGGCCGGCATCAACACCCACGACTTCCGCGAACGTGTTCCCGCGCTGTTGGAGGCCGGGGCCGACGTCTTGTGTTTCGACTCCTCCGACGGGTACAGCGACTGGCAGGCACAAGCCCTGGCATGGGTGAAGAAGCACCACCCGGAGATCCCGGTCGGCGGCGGCAACGTCGTCGACGGTGAGGCCTTCACCTTCCTCGCCGAGGCCGGAGCGGACTTCGTCAAGGTCGGCGTGGGAGGAGGCTCCATCTGCATCACCCGTGACCAGAAGGGCATCGGACGAGGCCAGGCCAGCGCCGTGTTGGACGTCGCCGCGGCCCGGGACGCCTTCACGGAGCGCACCGGCTCCTACGTGCCGATCTGCTCCGACGGCGGCCTGGTCCACGATTACCACGTGGCCCTGGCTCTGGCGATGGGAGCCGACTTCGTCATGATGGGGCGCTACTTCGCCCGCTTCGACCAGGCCGCCGGGGCGAAGCTCCCCACCCGCGACGGCTTCGTCAAGGAGTACTGGGGCGAGGGCTCCAACCGGGCCCGCAACTGGCAGCGCTACGGACAGGGCGGGCAGGGGCTGATCTTCGAGGAAGGCGTCGACGGCTACGTCCCCTACGCCGGAGACCTCAACGAGGGCCTCAGCGTGACCATCGCCAAACTGAAGAACACCATGGTCTCCTGCGGCTCCGCCACGCTCCCGGAATTCCGGTCCACCGCCCGACTCACGCTGGTCTCGGAACAGAGTTTCCAGGAGAGCCACGCCAACGTCACCTTGCGGGACACCCCGACGACGGCACCCTGACCTCGCCTCGCCCGAGAACGAAGTGCCTCGCAGCCGAGGGCGCACGGCAACGCGTCCCGCGGCGCGATCGCGTCGGCCGACGCCACGTCAGCGGTGAGTGCGCCGCACACGTCAGCGGCTCCAAGTCGTTCGCGCATCGCGTCACATTCCCGGCGGCTGCGGTGTCTTACTACGGAGAGGCCGTACTGCTGAGGCGCCGTCCAGCACGCGGCGAAGGCACAGACCACAGGGGAGAGCGCATGTCGACAGCCGGAGCAGCAAGTAACAAAGCGACGCTCAACCGCCTCCACTCCGCCGTGAACAGCGGCGACCTGGAAATCATCTCGAAGGCCATCGACGAGCTCGTCGCACCGGACGTGGTCTTCCATGCGCCGGTACCGACGGGCGCGACGGGAGCGGAGGCGCTGAAGCGGGTGTGGGAGGTGCTCCTGCGCGCGTTCCCCGACATCCACGTCGCCTCCGAGGAGACCATCGCGGAGGGAGACAAGGTCGTCTCCAGGAACACGGTGACCGGGACCCACCGGGGCGAGTACCAGGGCCTGCCGCCCACCGGGAGGACCGTCACCTACAACGAGATCTTCATCCTCCGCTTCGCCGCCGGGCGGATCGCCGAGATCCGGGGCGTCGTCGACGTCCTCGCGCAACTGCGCCAGCTCGGTGCCCTCCCGTCCTGACGAGGACCGGGCCCTCGGGGTGCCGGCTTGCGTGCCGCCGCCCGGTGTCGACCGACGATGTCGGTCCGGGATGGAACAGTTCACGCATGACCTGCACAGACGAAGCACAAACCGACGTCGAGCACGCCGTCATCGCTCGCTGTCGACTGGCCGACGACGGCCTCGGCAAACCCAGCCGACGCGAAGTCGTCCGTCAGGCCCGGTCCCTGCTGACCGAGGCGATCGAGCGAGCAGATGTCGGCGAGTTCGACGGAAACGAGTTCGGAGGTGGCGAGGTGGTCCTCTACGCATACGGACCGGACGCCGATGAACTCTTCGCGGTGATGGCGCCCATCCTGCACGGCCTGCCCTTCCGTCCTGCACACGTCGTGTTGCGCTACGGCTCCGTCGATGACGCGTCGGCTGCCGAGCATCGCGTAGACCTCTGACGAGACGATTCAACGGACGCGGTGCTTCTGTGCGCAGTGCCCGAACCACGTGTCGGCATGGTCCGGATCAGGCCCGGAAGAGGGCGGTCCGGCTGTTCCTCATCGAGGTCTGGGACGAAGGCCTGGCTCCTGGCATGATGCGTTCATGGGGGAACTGCCCGTCGACGCCGTCGGACTGACGCGTCTCGCCGACGACACCGCGCGTGGCTGCTGGGATCGGGTGAGGGCGGCCCAGGCCCTGGCCGCTCTGGACGGGCACCGGGAGGCCGGTGCCGCGCTGCTGGCCCGCTTCGCCGACGACATCGCGGGGGAGTGGCCGAGGCCGCTCCACCTGCGCCTGACGCCGAAGTGGCTTGCGGCCATGGTGAACGACGACGCCGACTTCGCCGAATCCGACCGCGTGGACGCTGCCGTGGCTCTGGCCGGGCTGGAGGGCTACCGGGAAGCAGGTGCCGCGTTCCTGATCCGCTTCGCCAATAACGCCGGACTCGGTCCCCTGAACCGCGTGAAGGCGGCTCGGGCCCTGGCCAAGGTGGACGGGTACCAGGAGGCGGGTGCCGTGCTCCTGACCCGGCTCGCCGAGAGCAGACGCTTCGCGGACGGCCGGGTGTGGGCGGCCGAAGCTCTGGCCGCTCTGGACGGGCACCGGGAGGCCGGTGCCGCGCTGCTGGCCCGCTTCGCCTATGAGAGCTCACGCAAGTGGCCGAGGTGGCTTTACCGCAGAGTGCGGATGAGCAGCATTCATCTCGGCGAGTTCTACCGGGTGTTGGCCGCCGAGGCCCTGGTGCGGCTGGACGGCTACCGGGAGGCGGGTGCCGCGCTCCTGATCCGTATCGCCGAGGACGCCACCATGGAAACCGGCCTCCTCCGCCGCCAAGCAGCCGAATCCCTGATGCGGCAGGACGGGTACCGGCAGGCGGGTGCGGCACTCCTGGCCGGCATCGCCGCCGACACCAGCTTCGACCACCAGAGCCGGGTGCGCGCGTCCGGAGCGCTACAGGCGCAGGACGGGTACGAGGAGACCGGCGCCGAGCTGCTGACCGGCCTGGCCGAGGATCCCACCCTGGACGGCGAAAGCCGTATCGAGGCGGCCGAGGCCCTGACCAGGACGGCCCGATACGAGGAGACCGGCGCGGCCCTTTTGGCCCGTTTCGCCGAGGACGCCACCCTCAGGAGCCAGGACCGCGTGGACGCGGCCCGGGCCCTGGCGAAGGTGACCCCGTACCGGGACACCGGGGCCGCGCTGCTCGCCCGCCTCGTCGAGGAGGAGAGCTTTCGCCCGCGCGTCCACGCCGCCGAGGCCCTGGCCAGGCTGGACGGGTACCGGGAGGCCGGTGCCGAACTCCTGGCACGGCTCGCGGAAGAGGCCGACGCCGCCACCGGCGGATACCAGCGTGTGAACGCCGCCGGGACCCTGGCCCGGTTGGACGGATATCGGGAGGCCGGTGCCGAACTCCTGATTCACCTTGCGCAGGACACCACGCTCGACGCCCGGAACCGGGTGGACGCCGCCAGATCCCTGGGGTGGGTGGACGGGTATCAGCGCGAGGCTGTCCGCCACCTTCACCGACTCGAGAACGCCGTCGATCACGAGTACGCCCCGTACGTCCGCTTCTACGCGAACCAGATCGAAGGTCGGGGCAAGGAAGCCGCAGGGGACCGGGGCGGTTCGTAGGCGGCCTTGCCGGAGCGCCGACACCCGACTCGTCGGTGCGCCACCCACCTCGGGATTCAGGCGTACCTGAACCACGGACCGCACCGGGATCACGACGGGCGGGGCCGGCGGTGCGGCGGGCTTGTTCGGCGAGGCGGGCGGCGGCTTCGGGTGAGCCGTAGTTGAGTCCGAACCGGTCGTCGACGACGTTGCCGGCGGACCGGTGAGGCGCTCAGCAACGGCTGAGCGGCCGGCCGGTCCGCTGAACGGACCGGGTCGCGACAAGCGGATCTGAGAACACGACACTCCTTACTGAGCGTTCGACGTAACTGAAGGAGGGGGATGTCGAATTGCCTCGAATACGAAGGCGCGACCATGAACGCGACCTCCTCCGTCACATGACGCGCCAACTCAGCGGCGAACCTCAGGCGAAATTCATCACCGCGCGGTATCGGAATGCATGAAGAGGAGATCATCGGCATGAACAAGTCATATCCCCGGAAGGCGGCCACCGGGCTCGCGGCGGTCGCCGCGGCGTTCGTCTCCGTCCTGGCCTTCACTTCCCCGGCAAGCGCGGGTGCTTCGATCACCAAGCCCCAGTCGGTGACCTACTACCAGTACGGAAACTTCTACACCGGCAAGTGCCTGGCCGCCGGGGGGCAGGCCAACGGCTCCGTAGTCCAGCAGAACACCTGCGACGGAACCACCAACCAGCAGTGGACGGTGCAGCGGACCGACAGCGGCTATTTCGAGCTTAAAGTCGCAAGCAGCGGCAGATGCATGGAGGTCAAGAATTCGGGTCAGAACAGCGACGACCCCGTTCAGCTGGCCGACTGCAACGGCGGGTACAACCAGCAGTGGACCACGCAGACCAGCACCCACACCGGCTATCTGCGGCTCGCCGTCCGGTCCAGCGGCAAGTGCCTGCAACCCCTTGGCGAGAGCATGGCCGACGGAGCCAGCCAGGTGCAGTACATCTGTTACACCGCTTGGTCCCAGGAGTGGAACGCGTTCTGACCCGGCGAAGAACGGATCGTATGCGGAGCCTCGGCCGGCTGCCCGGCCGAGCCTCCGCGTACAACCGGATCCGGCCCGGACACCGCCCGGTGCAGTCGGCGCCACAGGCCCGCCTCGGTCCACACCGTGAACCGGCGACGCGCCGTCGCGGAAGCTCTCGTCGCCCGAATCGACCGCGACGACCTCGGCCCCACAGCGCGAGCGCAGGGCCACAGCGGCGTCGCCGGTACCTGCTCCGACCTCAAGGAGGAGTCCGCCGGCCTCGGCACGAAGTAACTCCTGCAGCCGCTGCTCGTAGGCGGCGTAGAACGGCTCCGCAGCCAACCGGTCCAAGACGTGGGCCCAGTCGGAGGGGCGGGGCTGTGTGTCCACCGACGTGAAGCCATGAGCAACACCGTGATCGTTCATGGGAGCACGCTGGATGCCCAACCGGGCCGGTGGGATGGGCCGTCTCAATGTGGTCGGTCAAGGCAGGATCTCTACGTATCCGTCGGTTCCGTGCACACGGATCCGCTGCCCGTCCCGGATCAGCCGAGTGGCCTGCTCCACGCCCACGACGGCCGGCAGGCCGTACTCCCGGGCGATCACTGCGCCATGGGTCATCAAGCCGCCCACCTCCGTCACCAGGCCCGCGATTCCGACGAACAGCGGCGACCAGCTGGGGTCCGTGAAGGTCGTGACCAGGATGTCGCCCGCTTCCAGATCGGCCTCCGCCATGTCAAGGATGACGCGGGCCCTCCCCTCGATGGTCCCGGCGGAAACCGGTAGGCCGATCAGGGCGCCGGCCGGAACGTCGTCGCGCCGGTACGCCCCGGTGACGGCCTCACCATCCGATGTGAGCACCCGGGGCGGTGTGAGCGCGTGGTACGACCGGAACGCGTCCTTGCGCCGCTGGATGAGCTGGTCGTCCACCTGATTCGAGCGCACGACGTCGTGGAACTCCTGGAACGTGAGGTAGAAGACGTCCTCCTTCTCAGGAAGCACGTCGGCCTGCACGAGGCGCTCGGCCTCCTCCAGCAAGGCCCGCTTGTAGACGAGGTAGCGGCTGACGATGCCGTACTTCGGGTACTCCCGGTACCCGATGAAGGTTCGGACCCGGTCGATCATCCGCTTGGCCTCGTCGGCTTTCTGGTCCCCGTCCGGCAGGGCCCGCAAGCGTGACAGCACGTCCTGTTCCTTCTTCTGCGCCTTCTGCCGCCCTTGCTCGAAGCGCCGCTCGGCGGCGCCCGGCTCGAAGTTCCTGACGTTGTCGAGGATCACGGGCACGAGCGTGGTGGGGCGCTCGCGCCAACGCGGCCTCGTGATGTCGATCTCGCCGACGCAGCGCATGCCGTACCGGTCGAGGTAGGCCTCCATGGCGTCGCGCGCTTCGGTCCCGCCCGGGAGCTTCGCCAGCTCGTCCAGGAAGGCATTGTTCTCGACGTACTCGACGTCCTCGACGTACTCGACGCCCCGCAGGAACGCCACCGCCTCCGGATGCGGGCGGATCACGTCCGCGACGTCGAGCAGCGCCAGTCCCATCTCCGACGTGACGTTGCCGGGGGCGGACAGCGTGAGCGTGTCAGCCGCGTTCTTCTCGCCCAGCCACTCCTCCAGCGTGTCGTTGAGCCACCATGTGGCCTCCATCCCCGCCATGATCGCCTGAAGGTTCAACGGGTCGCTGAGGACGCGTTTGTGCTCCTCGAAGGCCTCCAGCAGGAAGTCGAACAGCGCTGGTCCGGTCTTCGTCCGGATGTCGCGCTCCAGGGCGGCGACGGACGTCCGGCTGCGCTCGATCAGCCCGGTGACGATGGCCGGATCGGTCTCGATGGGGGCGGACGCGCCGCCGGCCGGCGGCCCGCCGGGAACCGCGTCCGGGAGCGACGGGATGAAACCGTCGTGGTCGAGGACGGTCTCCAGCGCGTCCCTGACCAGCGGATCGCCTCTTCCCACCATGTCCAGGAGGCCGGCGCGGCTCGCGGGCGAGCCCAGGCGCCGGGTGGCGTCGACGAACAGCCTCCCGCCGGCCTTGTGCATCGGCACCATGGCCGTCAGCTGCCACATGGAGAGCCCCAGGGGCCTCATGGGGTCGGTCATCATCTGCTGATGACCGACGGAGACGTAGACGTGATTCTCCTGGTCGTCGGCCTCGGGGATGGGGAACAGCGTTGTGATCGGCCGGCTCTGAACGATCTGGAAGCCATCATCGGCCAGGCACCATTCGATGTCCTGCGGGCGGCCGAAGTGCGCTTCGATCCGCCGCCCGAGCTGTACGAGCCGCACGACCTGCGCATCCGTAAGCGCCGGCTGCTCCTGCCGCTGCGATTCGATCGCCACTTCCTGCGTACCGCCGGCCGGCAGGGCGTGGAGGGCACGCTGTTTTGCGGCGATCGCCTTGGCGACGACTTCGCCGTGTCGCACCTTGAAGACGTCCGGGTTCACCAGGCCGGAGACCAGGGCCTCGCCGAGGCCGAAGCCGGCGTCCACGGTGGCGACCTTCCGGTTGCCCGTGACGGGGTCGGCCGTGAACAGGATGCCGGCCGCATGCGGGAAGACCATCTGCTGCACGACCACGGCCATGTGGACCGTACGGTGGTCGATGCCGTTCCGCCGGCGGTAGGTCACGGCCCGCTCGGTGAACAGCGAGGCCCAGCACCGGCTGACGTGCTGGAGGACCGCCGCAGGCCCCACGACGTTCAGGTACGTGTCCTGCTGGCCGGCGAAGGAGGCCGTCGGCAAGTCCTCTGCCGTCGCGCTGGATCGGACGGCGTAGGCGGCCTGCTCGCCGAGCCGGGCGAGCGCGCGGGTGATCGCCGCCGCGAGATCGTCCGGGATGGCGATCCCTTCGATGGTCCGGCGGATCTGCGCGCTGAGCGTGCGGATCGCTTCCCGGTCGTCCGGGTTCAAGCGCGACAACTGATCGAGCCGATCGCCGATCGACGGCGCTTCCGCCATGATCCGCCGGAAGCCGTCCGTCGTCACGCAGAAGCCGGCCGGCACGCGGATGCCTTCGATCCGCGACAGCCCGCCCAGGTGCGCGCCCTTGCCGCCGACGACCGCGACCTGCGTCTCGTCAACCTCCTGAAGATCCAACACGTACTGCTCGGTCATCGCGACACCTCCGAGGCAGTCGTGTCCCGTTGCACCGCACTGGCCGATCGAACCACCGGCGCCTCCAGCTCCGTGGAACGTCCCACCACTGGTTCGACGTCACCGCGTCCCCCATACGTCGACAACACACGCACGTCGTGCCCCCATTTCCGCAGGTTGTGGCCTCGGTCGACGATTTTGCGCCATCACCCGGGTCTTGCCGCAAGCCCCCCAGTGCGCTATACGTTAAGAGTGGCAAGGAGAGAGATCTCTTTGCCTTTGCCTTTGCCTTTTGCCGTCCGCTGGAACTGACAAGCTGGACATCAGCCTGGGCCGACGACGCTTACCCGCACGAGGGCGCGCCGCCGCGTCGCGAGAACATCCAGAGGTCGTCGCGCCACGCGAATGTTGGGCCGAGCTCGACAAACGGACGCTTGACGGTCGCCCTGGTTCAAATCGGCCACACAATCAGGGCATGGACGTTCCCAAGCTGCTGGAAGCCGCTTCCCTGCTGGTTCCTGAGGAGATCGCCACCGAGAACGACATCACGGTGAACGACGTCTGGGATTACCTCACTCGGGACGAGTGGGAAGTGGCCCTCGGGCTGCTGGAAGAACTCGGTGACGCCCAACCGCTTCCGCTCAGCTTCTGGGAAACCCTGGCCACCGCAGCCGAACAGATGCGGCTGGACAAGAGCGCGGCCTGGTGCCATTGGCGCTGCTACGAGACTCGCAACGGCATCATCCGAGCGGACCTCGCCCTCCGCCCGGCCACCGAAGCGCGACGGCAGACGCCCATCTCCGGTGCCGGCGTCCTGCGACCGATGTGGAACATCGGAAACCGAACCCCGACCGGCGAGCCGGACCTCAACATCGCACTTCTCTGGGTGGAGTTCACGCCCTTCCTGGAGCCCGGTGGGCAAGCCTCGGTACGACTTGCTCCTCTTGACCCCTCGCAGTGGCAGCACCTTCGGCCCGGCCAGGTGATCACCATGCACGAGGACCGATCGGTGGCGGGCACGGCGGTGGTCCTGGAGGTTCACCGACCTACGACCACGTCCACCGCATAGCGGAGAAGGCCGCACGTCCGGGGCCGTTGATCCGCCGAACCTACGCCACCGATAGCGTGTGTCATCATGACGCGCGCCTGGATCTTGCCGATGTTGCTCGTGGTCTGCGGCGCCCTCGTTGCGACCACGATGGTCGTCAGGGGCTTCCCCGGCGCCGCCGTCGCACTACTGCTGATGTTCGCCCTGCTCGCAGGGCTGAACTCGCCGCTGGTGTTCCCACGGTCGATCGGTGCGGTGGAGGCACAACGCCGTAGCGCGGTAGACGGCCGACCGATCGTCTACTGGCGGCCGGGCTGCATGTACTGCCTGCGCCTGCGGATCCGGTTGGGCCGCGGCGCCGGCCGGCTGCATTGGGTCGACATCTGGCGCGACCCGGATGGGGCGACGGCGGTGAGGGCTGCCAACGATGGCGACGAGACCGTGCCGACCGTCGTGGTGGCCGGCCGGCCGCACGTCTGCCTGAAGTTCTCCGGTGGCGGAAGCTTCTGACACCAGCTTCGCGAGCTGCGGCTGTTGACCCTCACGTGGCGTCAGGCTGCATAGTCGGTGCCGTGGAGGATCACTGGACCGTGGGACGCGTGGCCGAGCTCGCCGGCGTGAGCGTCCGCACGCTGCATCACTATGACGAGATCAGGCTCGTTCGGCCGTCGGCGCGGACCGTGGCCGGGTACCGGGCCTATTCGGCGGGCGACGTGGAGCGGCTGCGGGAGGTGCTGGCCTATCGGCGGTTGGGCTTCGGGCTGCGGGAGGTCGCGGAACTGGTCGGCGACCCGTCCGCCGACGCGGTCGCGCAGCTGCGCCGACTGCGCGGCCTGCTGCTGGAGCGGCGTGATCGCGCTGACGCCATGGTGGCGGCCCTCGACAGGGAACTTCAGGCACGGGCGAAGGGACTGAAGGTGACGCCGGAGGAGCAACTGGAGATGCTCGGTGCGCGTCTGTACGACGCGATCGGTGGCGCCTACACCGCGACACGGCGTACCGAGCCGCGGATCGCCGCGCAGATCCGGGACGCGCTCGGGGACGCGCAGACGGTGCTGAACGTCGGGGCCGGCACCGGCTCCTACGAGCCTGCTGATCGCGACGTGACCGCGGTGGAGCCATCGGCGGTCATGCGGGGGCAGCGGCCTGCCGACGCGGCGCCGTGCGTGGCCGCCGCCGCGGAGAGCCTGCCGTTCGAGGACCACTCCTTCGACGTCGCGATGGCCGTCTCCACCGTTCACCACTGGGGGGACCCGATAGCGGGGCTGCGCGAGATGCGGCGCGTGGCCCGCCGCGTGGTGGTGCTCACGTTCGACACCGACGAGCCGGGATGGCAGGACCGGTTCTGGCTCACCCGCGACTACCTGCCCGAGTTCGCCGCCGTACTCGCAGAATTTCCCTCGCTCGCTGGGATGGCCGACGCGATCGGCGCCCGCGCTGAGCCGGTACCCATCCCGTGGGACTGCGCTGACGGCCTGTTCGAGGCGTACTGGCGTCGGCCGGGGGCGTATCTGGAGGATCAGGTGCGCCGTGCGATGTCGGTGTGGACGAGGGTCGGGCCGGAGGCCGAGCAGCGGGCGGTACGAAGCCTCAGCGACGACCTCGGCTCCGGCCGGTGGGCCGAGCGCAACAGCGACCTCGCCGACCTCGACGCGGCAGATCTCGGCCTCCGCCTGCTCATAACGTGAACCGCGTCGCAGCGTCATTGGCCGGGCCGAGCTCCGTTGGGCGTGGCTCGTCCGAAGGGAACTCCTGAGCTGGGGAGTTGGCGGGGTGGGCTGACATGGTGCGGTATCTGGTCCTACGCTTGCCCCTGGCTGTAAAGATCCATCGGCCACGTCCACAGGCTGACGGACCGGGGCCTTGTGGCCTGCGGGTGTCGGCTGGGAGGAAGTCGTGGTGCTCGTCACCCAGATCATTGCCAGCAGCGGGATGATCACGCTCATGACCCTCCTCGCGTTGCGCCCGCCGCGACCGCGGCACTCAAGTCCCTTCAATCTGAGCTTCGCACTGACGTTCCTGATCAACGAGCAGCCGTTCCTCGGTCTGTACGTGCTGGGGGCCGGGGCGGTGCCGAGTCTGGTGGGCGGCGAGGTGGGTGCGCCGGGGTGGTGGCTGGCCGTGGGGGTGGCCGCAGGTACTGCGGCCGGATTGATTGTGCTTGCCGCGCGGGCCGGCACCGCCCGGCCCACACTGACCGCCGCGCTGCGGCAGACGCTCGGGCCGCAAGCGGTACCAGGGCGGGGTCCGGGGCGGTACGGCCGCCTGCGCCTCCTCCGTATCCTGTGCCTGCCCTTGATCTCCTACCGGTTCGGCATACGGCGCGTGGCCGACATCCGTTATGGCGACGCCGGGCGGGGCCACTTGCTCGATGTGTACGTCCGCCGGTCCGGGGCAGTGGACGCGCCTGTACTGATCTACCTGCACGGCGGGGGCTTCCGCATCGGCAGCAAGATGATCGGGGCACGCCCCCTGCTCTACGGGCTGGCCAGTCAAGGTTGGGTGTGCGTGAGCGCGAACTACCGGCTGGGCCGTGATGTCCGGTATGCCGATCGGCTCGCCGACGTGAAGCGGATCATCCGGTGGGTGCGCGACCACGGCGCCGCCTACGGCGCTGATCCCTCGACCCTGTTCCTGGCCGGTGGCTCCGCGGGCGCTCACCTGGCGGCCACGGCGGCCCTCACCGCAGGTGACACCCGGCTCCAGCCAGGCGGCGCTGCGACAGCCGACACCGGGGTGTCGGCGGTGATCGGTTTCTACGGCTACTACGGGAGGGCCGAGGCCCGTACCGACTCCTCCCCGTTGGCATACCTGCACGCCGACGCCCCACCGTTCCTCATCGTCCACGGATCGCTGGACACGCTCGTCCTGGCCGAGGACGCCCGCCACTTCGCTTCGGAGCTCAGGCAGGTCTCCTCGCAACCGGTGGTCTACGCCGAGCTCCCCGGAACCCAGCACAACTTCGACTTCTTCCCGTCGCTCCGGTTCCATGCCGTCATCGAGGCGGTCGAGGACTTCGCAGCCTGGGTCCGCTCCGACGGGAACAGGCCCACCGCGGAATGAGACCGTGACACCCCTCGCCGCGATCCGCCGCGAGGCCATCTGCCGAGATGGATTCGGGCCGGTTCCCAGGGGCCGCGGCGTGAGACGTGGACGCGGCTGCGGGCGACGCGGAAGACGGTGACCGAGGTGGTCGCGGAGATGTCCCCCGCAATGGACGGGCGCCGGTCGGACCAGCCCGGCCTCCGCGCCGTGATCACCGGCATTGCGCACCACCGGACGACCCCGGATGCCGCACAGGACGTCCGTGAACTGGCCCGACCCTCCGGGCCAGAGGACTGATCACCGCGGTTTGCGCCTGGTGACACGGTTCTTACCGGCACGTCGGCCGTGGGTTCAGCGTGACTGAGGTGCTTTCACTGGGAACTCACGGCGTCTACGGCAGGCAGGCATGAAAGTGCGGTGGGTCCGTTGCCGCTGAATCGGCAGATCCTTCACCACTGGGCTCACTCGGCGCGCTGTCCGACACGGAGGACGCTCAGGTAACGGCGTGATGCTCGGTCGCCCATCCGCGTGCGGATGCGCTCGGCGATTGCGTCGAGCAGGGGCTCACGGACGTCGCGGTCGAGCCTCCGGTACAGCGACAACGAACGAAGGTGATCGGCGAAGCCGTCCCCGTCGAACCACTGAACGGTCGGGTACCAGCGCACGATCGTTGGGCCGAACAATCCGCCGGGATCGACGACCAGGCCCCAGCCCTCGTCGGTGGTGCGCACGTCGTCCTCCAGGGGAGGATGGCCCCAGTCGGGGTTCCCGGGGCAGAACCGCTCGTGGAGGTCGGCGGTCTCGGCGTACACCTCCGGCTCTCCCACTCGGCGGACAACGACGTTGCCGAGCAGTGCCATCCAGCCTGCGGGATGGAGCACGTCGTGCGCTCGCTGCCAGCCGATCGACGGGTCGACCCAGTGCCACGACGACGCAGCCACGAGGACATCGAAGCGTCGACCGCGGTCGTCCCACTCCTCAAACATCGACGTCTCGACTTCGACGTTGCCGAAGGTGGCGATCCGCTGGCGAGCGAGTGCGGCCATTTCTTCGCCCGGCTCGATGGCGGCCACTGAGCATCCGAGCGTTGCCAGCGAGCGCGTCGCCTGGCCGGTACCGCAGCCCACCTCCAGCACCGACGACCTTTCGTCCATGCCGGTGACGGTGACAAGGTCCGCGAACAGTTCGTCGGGGTATCCCGGCCGGACCCGGTCGTAGAGTTCCGGCACCTCGTTGAACACCCGACCGAGGTCATGTCGGTTCGGGCGCGTCTTCGGATCATCTGTCACGAGCGCCCAAGCTATGAGGCTCGTCCACGGGAACGCCACTGGTTTGACGGCAGCTCCTCGACAGCAGCCGTGCCGGTCCTTTCTGTCTGCTCCGCCAGCATCGTTCGGTCGGAGATCCCCTTACGGGCAGCTGTCAAGAGCGCCCGCTCTCCCTTCCGACCGCATCTCGGCGGACTCCCGTCTGGTCGTCGAGCAGGTTTTGGGCGATGGTCGCGTAGCGGCTCGCGGCGGTGTGGGACAGGTGGAAGACCAGGGCGAGGTGCAACGGGTCGGCGCCGACGGTCAGTGCTTCGTGCAGTACCCGGTCGCCGCGGATGCGTTCGAGGTGGACGCCCTGGTGCAACAGGTGCCGCTTGAGGTATTCGGCACTGACAGGCCCAGTTCCCAGGGCGGTCTTCGCGTTGATCAGAACGTGCCGGTTGGGGGTCATCGGCCAGGTGACGCGACGCTGGGCGAGCCAGGCCAGCAGGGTCTGATGAGACAGTTCGCCAAGCCGCTGGGCGTGTCCGGCGATGGTGATCCGGCGGTTGGGAAGGTCGAGGTCGTCCAAGGTGAGACGTCGGATGGCCGCAGCGCGGGCGGCGTGGACGGCGGCCAGGGCGACGATCAGCCGTCGCGCCGGGGTGACGGCGATCCGCTCGACGGCGAGGACCTCGGCGTCGGTCATCGGCAGCAGGTTGCGCGGGATGTCCTCGGCCTTCAGGCGGGTGGTGGGGTTGGCGAAGATCAGGCCGCGCTTCTTGGCGAAGCGAAACAGCGAGCGTAGTGCGGCGATCGCGTTGCGACACTGCCCTCCACGCAGGGGTGACAGCACGGCCGTGACGTCGGTGACGGTGATCTCGCGCAGGTGCCCACGGGTCGCCGCCCAGTTCTCCAGCAGGGGGCGAACGCAGCCGAAGTAGACGTAGAGGCAGGTGCGGGACCGGGGCTTGGCACGACTGTCGCTGTCGAGCAGGACCAGCAGCCAGGCGCGGACGTCGCCGGAGAAGCCGGCGGGCAGTTCGCCGGTGCGGTCGTCGATCCAGGAGCGGATCGCCAACGCGCAGTCATCTTCCAGAAGTTCCAGGTCGGTGAGGACCTCGGCGACCCGAAAGCTGGAAGCGTGTCGCGGTATTCGCGCACGGACTTCGGTGAGCTTCACGGGCCTGCCAGGCGGGCGGCCCTCCAGCACCGCCGTCAGGCCGTCCATCGCGCACCGCACGAGTGACGGCGACCATCCGTTGGTCTCGCCGAGCTGCTTGGCGTGGGCCGCGGCCGACCGCAGCGCGGGGTTGTCCGAGGTCAAGGCGGGATGCTGCCAGCGCGGCGGGGGTGGGACGCCCGCCTTGCGCCGGTAGTAGGAGCGCAGGCCCCGGCACTTGTTTCTGCACCGTGCTCGGATGCGGAGTCGAGGAACTGCTGCTGCCAGAACCGGAGCGGGTGCCAGAGCCGGTGCCGGCGACTGACTCGCAGGCCACCGCGGTGGGCCAGCCGCGCGCCGTCGCCCCACGTCCTCGCACCGGCAGCGCTGAGCGATCCGGCCCACCTCTCCATGCAGGTCGTCGGACCGCAGGGCCAAGACGGCTGACCAAGGGTGGGCAGCGCGTCACTGGGCCTCTCCGTGGGGCGCCGCCCGGCAAGCGCGGTTCAGGCAGACGCCAGCTTCCGGATGCGCGGGTGGTTCTCCAGCGCCCACCGCACGGTCTTCGGCGGGCGTCCGAGCAGGGTTTCCAGTTGGTCGGTGGTGCCGCGGTAGCCGCCGCCGCCCTTCAGCCGGGTCAGGGTCTTGAGGTGCTCCGCGGTGTGCGGGAGCGCGGCCAGGGCGGTGTCGAGGTAGGTCTCGTTCCAGGTTTCGACGTCTTCGGGAACGTACGTGACCTCGCGTCCCAGAACGGCCGCGTAGTCCTCCGCGAACCCGTGCATGTCCTTCAGCTCCGGGCCGTTGAGGTCGTAGGACTTCGAGATGTGCGGCTTCGGGTCGGCCAGGATCTTCACGCACAGCTCTGCCACGTCGTAGCCCGCGATGGGCGCGAGCCGGTGGTCACCGAAGGGCAGGCGCAGTTCACCCCTGCTCAGCGGCTCCAGCGCCAGCCAGGTCATCAGGGGGTTCTCGACGAACACGGCCGCCCGGATGTTGACGGTCGGAAGGCCGGACCACTCCAGCACCTGCTCGGCGACCCAGTGGGCGCGTTGCTGCGGCGACCAGTTGGCGACGAGTCCGCCGAGCCACGCACGCCGCTCTTCCTCCGGCGCGGTCATCTTGTCGAACGTCATGAACGACTGCTCGTACTCGGAGATGTTGACGAAGATCTCGATGTCGCCCTGGGCCCGTGCCGCGGCGGCCATCAGGCTGACGGCGTCGGTGTAGTACGGCGACAGGCTCATGCTGAAGTAGATGCGGCGGACGCCCTTCAGCGCGGCGCTCACGTCGGCGATGGTGAGCAGGTCACCGACGAAGACCTCGGCCCCGGCCTGGCGGAGCGCATGCGCGCGTTCGTCGTCCTGGCGCACGAACGCGCGCACCGGGTGCCCTTGTTCGAGCAGCATGTCGACCATCGTTCGGCTCACACCGCCGACTTCGCCGGCGGCACCGGTGATCAGGATGGGGTTGCGATCGGGCATCAATGTGTCCTCTGTCTTGTGGGGGGAGTCAGTTGTTGAGAAAGCCACGAGGCGGATGCCGCGTAACGTCATCGGGACGCGGAGCCGTCGGTGCGGTTGAGGAAGTCGAGGAGTGCGGCGTTGACCTCGGCGGGACGCTCCTGCTGTGTCCAGTGCTCGCGACCGGCAGCGCCGCTGGGTCGTGCAGTTGAGGCGCGGCAGCGGTCAGCGGGTTGTCCGACCCGCCCTGGCCACGGAATCTCGCTCTGCGAGCTGCCCCCGTCCGGGGGACGCAGCGCGGTGACCATGTCGTGGTCTCCCACCACGTACAGCGCAGGAACGTCGATCCCGAGACCCCGGAAGGGTGCAGGCAGTTCGTTGTTGCGTTCGATGTTCCGGTACCAGTCGAAGGCCCCGGTGAACGCCCGCTCGCCGTGCAGGACGAAGTCCTTCGCGTACGCCCGAATGTCGTCCTCCGTCGGCCATGCCGGGAGAGCGGGTGACTCCCGGAGTAGCCGCGCTGGTCGGGGGCGACGACCCGGTGCCCGGCCGCCGCCAGCGCCCCGAAGGTGACGCCAGGAGTACCAGCTCTCCGGCCAGCCGTGCGGCAGCAGGACCAGCGGCCCTGCCCCTGTTCGGCGATGTGCAGCCTGACCCCGTTCACGTCGACGAAGCGGTGAGTGGGCGGACTTTCCGCGAGGAACTCCATTGAATCGGTGAGCGCGTGCTACTGCTTCAGCTGCGCGTACATGGCTTCCAGGTCGGCGGACAGCTGGGACTTGACCCAGCGGGTGGTGTCGTCGGCCAGCACCTCGTACGCCCCCGCCTCGATGCCGTCGAGTGCGGCCACGGCGATGTCGCGGGGGTCGGCCTTGGGCGCGTCGATACCCGACGTCATGTCGGTGTCCACGTAGGCCATGTGGAGCCCGGTCACCGCGATGCCGCGCGGCTGCAACTCCAGGCGCAGGGAGTTGGTCTGCGACCACAGGGCGGCCTTGGAGGCGCTGTAGGGCGTGCCGTCGGCCAGCCAGGACAGGGCGGAGTGGGCGTTGAGGATGTGGCCCCCGCCGTTGCGCTCGATGATCGGCGCGAAGGCCCGGGTGACCAGCAGCGGCCCGTAGAAATTGGTCTCCAGATCCCGGCGCACGTCCTCCATCGGGGAGTTGAGGTACGAAGCGCCGACGGAGGCGCCGGCGTTGTTGATCAGGATGGTGACGTCCTGGGCCTGCTCGGCGGCGGCTGCCACGGATGCCGGGTCGGTGGCCTCGAGCGCCAGCGGAACGGCACCGGGGTACGTCACCGTGCGCGGGTCACGGGCCGTGGCGTAGACCTTGCCGGCACCGCGCGCGTACAGCTCCTCGACCAGCATCTTGCCGATACCCCGGCTGCCTCCGGTGACGAAGACGTTGGCGCCCTTGATTGCTGTCATGACTACCTCCACGAAGATGAAAACCGATCGGTTTCACCACCGTAAACCGATCGGTTTTGTGATGCAAGTCGGGCGGACCTCAGGCTCCAGGGCTGGCCTTGTATCCATCGGCGAAGCCGCGCGCCGACAGTGATCGACGTGGCCTGGCTGGACCTCGGGCGGCGTTCAGCGGAGTGACGTGACGAGTGGCGTGCCGTACGGCTCGGTGTCGCCGACGTGCTCGGCCGGCGCGCCCTTGCGAGCCGGCCTGGGGTCGGCGGCCGAGGGTGGCCGCCTGCCGACGGCGCAAGGACAGCTCAAGTACGGCGGGCGGGTCGGCGAGGCGCGCGACGACAGGGAAGACAGGCCCGACGGCCCCCACGACCTTTGTGGCGACGCGGCCTCGCGACGAGAGGCCCAGTCCGCGGGGGCCGGCGCGCGGCCCCGTACGGACGGGCCACGCATTCTGCGTGAGCTGGAGCCCACGTGCCAGAGTCGAGGGATGATCCGGCACCGGCTCCCGCCCTGCTTGTGTCGCCTGTCGCCGAGCGCCTCGACGCCGCATGCAAAGGCGCCCCGGTCGCTGGTGCGTTGGGAGGGAAACGGATGAGGCCAGTGAGTGACGATCAATCCCACGACTGTGGCGGCTCGACGGACGTAGTGCTGAGGGCCACCCTGTGCGAATTGGGAGTCGCCCATGTCCGCCGTGTGGATCTCCGGTGCTTCTTATGGGACCGGAATCACCGGCAGGACGATGCGGGAGGGCCGGGCGGGGTCGTGGAAGACGCGCTGGCGGGCCAGCCCTCGATCGCGTGCTTGGAGGCGGCGTAGGCGGCCATGTAGGGCTGGGGCAGGAACCCGAGCACGGACGAGATGTTGATGATGTGCCCGCGGCGCTGAGCGCGCATGTGCGGCAGGACCTCGTTCACCATGCGCATGACCCCGAAGGCGTTGGTGTCGAAGACGGACTGGGCCTGCTCGACGGAGGTTTCCTCGGCCGCACTCATCGAGCCGACGCCGGCGTTCGATTGCAGGGAAACCGGGACTTGAGGCCATGGGCGCTGCTCCGGCTGCCGGAGTCGGACATCAACCCGGAAGAGCGCTTCGGTCGCCGATCCTGCTCGAAGACGGAGCGGATCAGTGCATGTCTGCCGCATCGAGCAGGGTGGTCACAGTGGGCGCGATGAGCCCGGTCAGATTGTCGGCGCCGATCCCCGCGCGGGCGCTGGCGCCGTCGAAGACCAGGATGAGCTGCCGGGCCAGCAGGTCGGGGCTGCTCGCCCCACCCCGTTCGGCCTCGGAACGGAAAAAGGCCGTCAGGTTCGCTTTGATCTGGTGGGCCACCCGGCTCGCGGGGTGAGTCTGATCCTTGAGCTCGATCTGCACAGCCAGGTACCGGCACCCTTGGAAGTCGGGCGCACCCGCCTGCGACTCCACCCGCTCGAAGACGTACAGGATCCGCTCGCGGGGGGAACGGCCGTCATCCGCCGGGGGCAGGGCCCTCGCCACGAAGGCAGCGGCACGCTCCTTCAGGCTCGCCGCCAGCAGTTCGTCCTTGCTCTCGAACAGCTGGTACATGGAGCGCTTCGACACCCCCGCCGCCTTGCACAGCGCCTCGACGCCGATGCCGACGCCGTCGCGGTAGGTGAGCGTGGCTGCTGCCTCCAGCAGCCGCTCCCGGGGGCTTTGCTTCACTTCGGTAGTCATGCCGCGAGGTTAACTCGAATCGGACGAAATAGAAACCGATCGGTTTCCACGGGGTGTCGGGGAGACGCCGGCCGCCGGTCGGATGCCTGAAGGCCGCTCAGAGGCTCGGCGACGGTCTTGGGGGAGAGACCGTCGCCGAGCCCTGATGGTGCGCGCGCCTCTCGTCCCCACGGGGGCGCCGCACACCGGGGCCACTCCGAGTAATGGCCCCGTCCTGGGTGAGCCACCTTCCGCTACGCCGGGGCAGCGGTCTTCTCGGGCTCCGTCTCGGCGGGGATGCGGTGCAGCCCCTTGCGGTCGTACCAACCGGTCATGCCGAAGCCGAACAGCGCGGCCGCCGCGAGGCCGACGGCCATCATGACCCAGCCCCGGGTCAGGCCGGCGTCGGCCTGGGCGTCGTAGTAGAGGATCGAGCGGATGCCGCCGGTGATCTGCCGCAGCGGTTCGAACTCCGCGAGGACGCGGTAGAAGGCGGGCAGCGCCTGGATCGGCGTGGTGGCGTTGGCCGTCGGCACCGCCATCCCGATGAAGACCAGAGTGACCACCAGCATGCCGGGCGTGCCGAAGACGGCGAGCAGGGTGAGCGCACCGATCCCGGAGACGGCGATGGCGCACACCGAGTACAGCCACAGCAGTGGCAGATGGGCGGCGTGCATCCCCATGAGGCCGACCGCGCCCACCATGACCAGGCTCCCCATCAGCAGCGACAGCCCGGCCATGAGCGTGCTGCCGATGGCGAGGGTCTGCACCCGCGTCGCCCGGATCAGTGGGCGGTGCAGGCGCAGCGGGCCCATGTCGTTGTGGGTGTAGCCGAGGGCGTGGTCCACCTGGCCACTGATGACGTTGGCGGAGAGCATCCCGCACACCACCAGGACCAGCGCGTAGTAGAACGCCGTCAGGCCCAGACCGCTGTGCGAGTCGAGGGGATGGCCGTCCTCGACGGTGACGGCGGCCGGGTCGGCCAGCAGGACGCGTGCCGCGGCGGGCAGCTTCACCTGCCCGGTCCCGCCCTGGGACGTGAGCTCCTTGCCCATCTGGAGCGAGGCGCTTTCGGCCGCCTGCGTCGTCACGGTCCGGGCCAGACTCGAGCCCACACTGCCGGCGGACTGGTTGGTCAGCACCATCAGCGTCGGCCGGGTCGGGGCCCCGGTGGTCGCGGCGCCGGTGAGTGCGGTGGTGGCGGAGGTGAAGTCGGCGGGGACGACGAGCGCGCCGTAGAGCTTGCCCTTGCCGAGTTCCTCCTTCATCTCCTTCTCGTCCATCACCTTCCAGTCGATCTTGCCCCCGCTCGCGGTGGACTGCTTGATCGACTCGGTGATCCGAGCCCCCAGGTTGACCTGCTTACCGCCGACAGCGGCCCCCTTGTCGGCGTTGACCAGTCCGACGGGCAGATTCTCCATGTGGTCGACGGGATCGATGTTGGCCCCGACGTAGAACACGGTGAACAGCAGCGCGAGGACGCCCGTGATGACGCCGTTGGCGATCCACAGGGGTTTGGCACGCAGGACGCGGAACGGGTGAATCCCACTCATGGCTTACTCCGGTCTCGGACGACACACTCGTATCCGGAGAAGGGTGGACAGCTTCATTGCGGTCCGGCGACCCTCGGAACGTTCCATCCCGGCACGCGCGGCCGTCGACGCGGAACCGGGCATGCGGCCACTCCCGCCGGACTCCGACTGATGAAACCGGTCGGTTTCAGGTCCATCGTAAACCGATCAGTTTACAAATTCCAAGTCGAGGCGCCGGCCCTTATCCCAGCCGCGCCAGGAAGCCGTGTGCCGACGCCGTCTCTGGCATCGGGTCGCTTCGAGCCGCGAGTGGAGCGGCTCGCTTCGGGTCACGCAAGCGGTCCGGGTCCGTCGCGCCGAACACGCCCATCGGGGCCGTCCCGCCCAGCAGTCGTCATTGCCGGCTCCCGGTGACCTGGCGGCTCCAGATGATGGCCTCGATGTGCCTGGGCCCGGATGATGCCAAGTGACAGTTGATCGAGCCGTTCCTGCCGACAGGCGAGCACGGCCCGTACCCTGAGCGGCTGCGTGAACAGTTCGAGGGGGTGATCCGGCGGTTCCGCACCAGCAGTCAGGGGCGGAAACGCCGGGCCAGTTCGGCCCGTGGCCGACGGTCTACGGGAGGCGGGGACCGGAAACTGAGCGGCGGCCACCACGCAAGCGCCTGCCCCGGCTCAGGAGGGTGTGCGCGTTGGCGCCAGCTCGGCTGTTACGGCGTCGGCCACAGCGTCCCTCACCTGCGCCTCCGTGGGCGTGGGCCGGCCGAGTTCGGCAGCGAGTTGAGCCAACGAGGTCATCCGGACACCGGGCAGGGCGCAGGCCGTGAACGTGGTGTAGACGTCGAGGTCCGGGTCGACGTTGAGCGCGAATCCGTGGCTGGTGACGCCGCCGCTGATGCGCATGCCGATGGAGGCGATTTTGCGGTGGCCGGGGGTCCACACGCCGACCAGGCTCTCGGCGCCTCGGGGTGTGTCCCGGCGTATCGCCTCGAATCCGAGTGATCCCAGCGCACGGATCAGGGCGTGTTCGATCCGTCGTATCAAGCCGCGCGGTCCTAGCTCGCGTACGTTCAGCACGAGATACCCGATCAGCTGCCCTGGCCCATGATAGGTGGCGTGACCTCCCCGGTCGACTTCGACCAGGCTGATCGGTGAAGCCGGTTCTGGCAGTTGGTCGGCCGGTGTCCGCGCCGTGTAGGTGATCACGGGAGGGTGGGTGAGCAGAAACAGCCGATCCCCAGTACGCCCCTGCTTCCGCTCGGCCACCCAACCGGCCATGTCGGCCTGCGCCACCTCATACGGCACCTCACCCAGATCGACCCGCTCCATCTCCTCTGGCTGCATTACCTCTCCTGTGCTCATTGAGGCGACGTCGCTTCGCGCCGCGCCTGCGAAAACCCGCCCCCGACGAACAGACCACGGCCGCGGCTCTCGCCGCTTCACCAGCAGATCACCGTGCGTGCGACACAGTCCCGCGGTCAGGTGTCGTCACCCATGACCACGACCAGCCACAGCCGCTTGAGCCTTGCTTCAGCGTGGCGTTCCGTAGCCGTGGATCCCCGGGATGGCGAGTTTTCCGCCTGTCTGTCCGGCCTGGTCGATGTCGGCGTCGTCCAGGCCGAGTTGGAGCTTGAGATCGAGCTTCCCGACCGTGTCGTAGAGCCACTCCGGAATGGTGTCCGGGGTGAGGCGCAGGCGGAGGACGGGTGGTGCGGGAAGGGTTTCGATGCTGGAGAGGGTGCCTGTCAGGCTTTCGACGTACATGGTGATGTCGTCGCCCCGGAGCGTGGAGGTGGAACCGGGCGCTCCGTCGATGTGCTGGATCTGTGGGCCGACGGGCACCGTCATCTTCAAATCGCGGATCGTGACCGCCGCCGCGGTGAACTTGAGCACCCGCTTGGGCCCGGCGGCTGTCTCCACGGTCACCACGCCACCGAAGACGAGGTCGTGCAGTTCGAGGCGGCTCCCCTTCATGTTCCATGCCTCGGCGGAGAATCGGCCGGCCTCATGTTCCTCGGGGGCCTTGAGGTCGCTGATGTCGCAGGTGCGGGCAGTTCCTTGGGACGACTCGGGTCGGGGCGGCGGCTCGACGGCCCGGTGGCTGGGAGCAGGTGATACAGGCGTGGTGGACAGCCGGGGCTCGGGCGGTGCTCCGGACTCTGGCTTCGAAGAGGCCGAGCTTGGTGAAGGGCTCGCGTGGAGTGAGGGGCTCACGTCGGGTGACGGGCTTTGCTGCTCGGCGTCGTCGCGGAAGAGGGGACCGAGGATGTCCGCAAGGCTCGTTGTCGCGGAGGTTGCGCTGGGCGAGAGGGTGGGAGTGGCGGTCGGTGGTGGTGGCGGGCCCGCTCCGCCGCCGTCCGCGTCCGACAGCGGCTTGACGGGCTCCCCGCTCGGGTGAGCGCCGGCCGGGCGGGGATCAGCGGACGGGGTGGGGTCTGCGGGAGCGTTCGTCGCAGAGGTTGAGGTGTCGTCGGGACGGGCGCAGTCGACACCGCTGGTTCCAGGCGCGCCTGACCCCTCGTCGGCAACGGAGAGCGCCGCGGTGGCGCTCGCGTCCGCGGACTCGGGCAGGCGTTGACTTCCCAGGATGAGGGCGGTCGGCAGTGCGGTCAGCGCGAGAGCCCTCCCGACCGGCAGACGCAGACGTGTCAACACGGACGTACGGGGGATGGCGTGCCGGCCCCTCGGTGGTCGAGCGAATCGGGGGGCTGCGGCCTCATTGCGGGTGTCGGGCGACTGGTCACTCACTCCCTTCTCCTCCCGCCCGGCTGACGGCGGCTGACGGCCCCTCGGCGCCGTCGGCTATGTCCTCCGGGGGCCCGTCCACCGGGCCCCACGCCAGAGCCAGGAGTCCGCCCGACGCCGCGAGCAGTGTGCCGACGAAGAATCCGCCGAAGTTGGAGATGGGAAGCGACAGCACGCCGAGGAACACCGCGACGCAGCCGGCGAAGAACCTGATGATCGGCTGGAACCAGAGGAGTCCGCCAAGGACGATCAGAGTCAGGCCGATGACCAGGGACCCGGCCCCCGCGGTGGTGGACATCGCCACGGACAGGGCGCCCAGGGAAAGGTTGAAATACGGGAAGTAGATGATGGGCGCAGCGGCAAGGAGCACCAGCAGACCCGCCCAGAAGGGGCGGGTGCGCCGCCAGGCCCGGAAGTCCCGGCGAGCGCGGATGAAGCCGCTGTCACTGTGGGGGTGCGCGGGTGCACCGGCACTCGTCATGTGGCAGTTCCCAAGTCGTGAGTGGGTGAGGGTGTCCGCGAGGACGGTGGGGCGCTGCCGCCCCCTGGGCAGTCGCCGGCCGCTTGCGCGCAGGGGAGACCAGAGGGCGGGAGCGAGGTCAGAAGCAGTCGTGCCGGCCGGCCGCGATGTTCATGTGCAGGCCCGCCAGTTCGAACGTTCCCGCAGTGGTGGCCCAGACCTTCTGGTGGGCATCAATGATCTCGACCGCGTCCGCCTGCTGGGCGTAGCCGTTGGGATCGACGTGGTCCTTCGGGTTGACCTGACCCTTGGTCATGGAACCGGTGGCGACGCCGATGTCGACGTTGGTGAAGGTGCCCTTCTTCGCCTGGAGATCGGTCATGTCGATGTACAGGTCCTTGGCCTTGGCCGGCGTACCATCCCCGCCGGCCTTGAGCGTCATGGTGTAGGTCCCGAGGACGGGTATGTCCACCGGGACGGACTGGCACATGTCGGTGATCGTCGCATTCTTGATGGACGAGACGGAGACGGGCACGTGCTTGCCGTTCTTGGCGACGTCGACCGTGGCGTAGTTGCCGAATCCGGTGCCGCTCAACTTGCCGGCCGAGACCTGGAAGTCGGAACCGGAGATGCTGAACGAAGCGGCCAGTGCGCCCTGGGCCATGGAGACGGCGACCGCCGCGGTGGCGGCCACTGTCGGGACCGCACCGATGGCGAAGCGCTTCCAGTGGGTCTTGCCGATTCGCTGGGACATTGTGTGGTTCTCCGTTGTCTAGGCGTACGAGACGACCGGACCCAGAACCGACTGGCCGGGGCCCGGAGCGGGGGAAGAACTACGGCTGGGTGTGGCCGTGGCGGTGCAGGCGGCTTCCGCGAGCGCATGTCGTCCACACGCACGGAGGAAGTGGCACACCGAAGAAGCACTCGATAGCGTTACTACCGAGTACCCGATAGTGGCACTATCGACCCCGTCGGGCAACCCCCGGTAACGCGATACTGGTGGGACAGTTGAGCGTGAGGGAGCGCATGAGGATTTCAGAGCTCAGTCGCCGGTCCGGGGTACCGATGGCGACCATCAAGTACTACCGACGGGAAGGGCTGCTGCCCGAGGGCCGCGCGCTGAACCCGACCACGGTCGAGTACGGCGAGGAGCACATCCAGCGGCTCCGTCTGATCCGTTCCCTCATCCAGCTCGGTGGGCTCTCCGTCGCCCGCACCCGGGAAGTACTCGAAGCCGTCGACCGTCCACTGGATGCGTTCGAGACGCTGGGCGTCGTCCACCACGCACTGCCCGTGCCCTCCGCGGAGACGAACGGGAAGAGCGGCGCGGACAACGAGGACGGTCCCGGAGCGGAGAGCGCCGCCGACGAGGTGGTACCGGGCGGAACCGCCGCGAGGGTCGACGCTCTCATCGAGAACATGGGTTGGCGGATCTCCGACGCGTCACCCCACCGCCCGGCACTCGCCGAGAGTCTCGCCGCGCTGAGCCGCCTCGGCACCGACTACACGGCCGACGACCTCATCCCCTATGCCCAGCTCGCCACCTCCGCCGCCGATTTGGACTTCGCGCAATTCGAGGGGATCGAGGACCGCATCGCCCTTGCCGAGCGGGCGGTGGTCCTCACCGTGCTGTTCGAGCCGGTCGTCCGGCTGCTACGGCGCCTGGCCCAGGAGGACGCGAACCATCGTCGCCATGATCGCCGTGCGTGCGGGCGGGGCGAGCATCCGGAGGAGTGAGCCCCCAGCAGTGCACCGCCGACACCCCCCCGCTCGCGACGACAGCGAGGGCCGAAGTGCCCCAGTTGAAGGCGCTTCGGCCTCTCGGGAGGGTTCAGCCCGTGGCGACGGGGACCCGCTCGTCGGCGGTGTCGTCGGCCGGTACGTCGGTTTCCTTGATGCCGAACCGGTCGTAGAAGCGGGCGAGTGGGCCCGGAGCCCACCAGGCCGCCCTGCCCAGCAGCCTCATGACGGCCGTTCCCAGCAGGATGCGCACCACCAGCACGTCCACCAGGACCGCGAACACCATGCCGACGCCGAAGAGCTTGATGGTCAGCACATCGCTCATCCCGATCGCGGCGAGCGGCACGCACATCAGCAGCGCCGCGCTCACGACCAGGCGGCCGATGGACTGCAGCCCGGTCGCCACGGCTTGCGTGCTGTCGCCTGACTTGTCGTACTGCTCCCGCATCCGGGACACCAGGAACACCTCGTAGTCCATGGAGAGCCCGAAGATCAGCGCGAACAGCATGATCGGCATGTTGGGCTCGATGTTGCCCGTCGGATCGAAGCCGAGCAGGTTGTGCAGATGGCCGTCCTGGAAGATCCAGACCAGGACGCCGAAGGTCGCGGTCAGCGACAGCATGTTCATCGCGATGGCCTTCAGCGGCAGCAGCACCGAGCCGAACGCGAGGAACAGCAGGAGGTACGTCATCACCGCGATGTAGAGCAGCATCCACGGCAGGGTCTCGCCCAGTGCGTCCAGGGTGTCGTCGTAGACCGCCGACTCGCCGCCGAAGTAGGCCCGGGCGCCCGGCGGTTCGGGGACGTCCTTGAGCCGGTTCACCAGGTCGCGCGCGTGGGTCGAGATGGGATTACCGTCGTAGGTGACCGACACGCGGGCCGTGGTGCCCTTCACTCCGGTGATCCTGGCGCTCGTGGCGCCGTCGGTGGCGCCGAGCCGCTCGGCGTACGCCTTCAGCGCCGCGCCCTGCTCCTTCGAGGTCCCGTCGGACTTCAGCACGAGCAGCGAGTCGATGGACTTCACCGCGTCACCGTCGAAGTCGTGCTCCATGGCGTTGAAGACCTGGCGGCCCTCGGAACTGCTCCGCAGCTGCTGCGCGTTGATGGAGCCGAACTCGATCTTCGAGAAGGGCAGCGCGAGCGTCAGTAGCAGGCCCACCGCGCCCACCACCACGACCCACCGCCGCCGCATCAGGCCGTGCCCGAACCGGTACCAGGCACCCCTGCCCGCCGCAGTCGGCCGCCCTGCCCTCTTGCGGCGCAGCGGGAAGGCGTTGACCTTCGGTCCCATGACGGCGAGCAGCGCGGGCAGCGCGACCAGTGAGAAGAGCACCGCCAGCACGACCGCGGCCACACCGCCGTACGACATCGATTTCAGGAACGTCGACGGGAAGAGGGTCAGGCCGGCCAGCGCCGCCGCGACCGTGGTGCCGGAGACCATCACGGTGCGCCCGGCCGTGGCGAGGGTGCGCCCGATCGCTTCTTCGCCGGTGTAGCCGGCCGCCAGTTCCTCGCGGTAGCGGCTGACGATCAGCAGGCCGTAGTCGATGGCGACCGCAAGACCCAGGATGGTGACCAGGCTCATGGAGAACACGGACACGTCGGTGATGTTGGCGATGGTCCGCAGGACGGCCATCGAACCGAGGATGGAGAGCACGCCGACGAGCAGCGGGAGGAAGGCGGCGGTCAGACCGCCGAACACGACCAGCAGGAGCAGGAAGAGCACGGGGGCCGAGATGATTTCCGCGGTTCTCAGGTCGTGTTCGATCTTCTCACTGGCCTGGTGGCCGGTGGGCACCGTTCCGCCTTGCAGGGTCTCAAGGCCGGGTGCCGGGATCTTGTCCTTGACCGCCTTGTACGCGTCCTCCTTGGCCTTCTCGCTGCTGCCGTGGAGGTTCAGGGCGACATACGTGGCGTGCCGGTCGTGACTGACCTGCGCCGGCATCCTGGTCGTCCAGAAGTCCAGGTAGCCGGTCACCTCCGACTTCGGCAGGGACTCCAGCTGCTTGACGACCGCCTGCTGGAAGGACGGGTCGTCGACGGTGCGGTCCTTGTCGCGGTAGACGATCACCGCGTCGGGTGTCCGCTGCGGGAACGCCTTCTCGGCGATGTGGGCCGCGCGCACGCTGTCCGAGCCGGGGTCCTGGAAGCCCAGCGGCGTCAGGGAGCCGAAGACTCCGGCACCGTAGGCCCCGGACAGGACGGCGAACAGCATGGTCAGTATCAGCACCGGCTTTCGCCTGCGGTACAGCAGACGCCCAAACCCCTCAAACATGACTTCTCCTAGATCGTTAGCCGGCGCCGGGCAGGACCGTCTGAAGGTCGGCGCCGAACGAACCGTAACAGCGTTTTCATTGCTCGATGCAACGCTGTTGCACACCTCTCATCCGGAGAGGGGTCGAGCTCTTCTGCCCTGACCTGCTGGTATGCAAGAGGAGCTCGTTCGGAAGCGGCGGGTCCTGACGCGGCGCGGAGCGGACGACGACAAGCCAAAGCGATACCGGGAAGCATTCGTAACGGTGTTGTAATACGATGGCGCCATGGCCAGGCTCAAGACACATGACGGAGCGCTCCGGCTCCGGCTCCTGCACCGCGCTGCCGCCACGGTCTTCGACCGCGGCACGGCCGCGCTGAGCCTGCGACAGCTCGCGACGGACGCGAAGACCTCGACCACTGCGGTCTACTCGCTGTTCGGCAACAAGGCGGGTCTGCTCAGCAGCCTGCACGAGGAGGCCGCGCGGCTCTTCGTCGCACGCCTGGCAGCCATCCGTCCGACGGACGACCCGGCCGGCGACGTGATCCGACTCGGACTCGTCTATCGCGAATACGCCATCGCCAACCCGCATCTCTACGCGATCCTCTTCTCCGACCGCAGCGTCCAGTGCCCGTCCGAGTCGGAGTCGGAGAGACCGCGTGAGGCCATCGAGACCTACCGGCCTCTCGTCGACGCCGTGCGGCGCGGACAGCAGGCAGGGCAGTTCAGTCCGGAGTCCGACCCGGAGGTGATCGCGCTGTCGGTCTGGGGAACGGCCCATGGCCTGGTGTCCCTGGTGCTGTCGGGGAACGAGCCGCCCGGGCTCGCGGTCGCCGACTGCTATGAGCGGGCCCTGGGGGTATTGGTAGCGGGGTGGCGAGAGAGCGAGGGGAAGGTTCAGGGGTTCGCGGACGTGCCGTGAGTCCGGAGCCGGGACCGCTCCGGGCCTGAACGCACGGTTCAGTGGGACTCTTTCGGGTCGCGTCCCGCGCGGTGGTACGTGAGTCCCCGCTGCCGTGGCCGTCTATCCGGTTGGGGCCCGTTCTGAGATGATCAGTTCTGAAATGATCAGTTGAAGAACGGCAGCGGGTGAACCCAAGCCAGTCGGATCTTGCGGGACACCGGACGGACTCGGCGGGCTGTCACGTACTCCTGTGCCGCAGACTGGCTTCGATCGCTTGACCGACCAGGGGTGAATTTCATGGCTGACCGGGCTTTGACTCTGATGGCAGTGCACGCCCACCCGGACGACGAAGCTACCGGAACAGGGGGTGTCCTGGCGCGTTATGCGGCGGAGGGCATCCGCACGGTGCTCGTCACGTGCACCGACGGTAGCTGCGGTGACGGTCCGGGGGGCACCAAGCCGGGCGACCCCGGGCATGATCCAGCTGCCGTTGCCGTGATGCGTCGAGGCGAGCTCGAAGCGAGCTGTGACGTCCTGGGGGTCGGTCATCTCGAGCTGCTCGGATACGCCGACTCCGGGATGATGGGCTGGCCGGCCAACACCGCGTCCGGATCGTTCTGGAGTACGCCCGTGGATGAGGCAGCCGCTCAGCTGGCGGAACTGATGCTGCGTTATGAGCCTGATGTCGTCGTGACCTACGACGAGAACGGGTTCTACGGCCACCCCGATCACATCCAGGCGAACCGGATCACGATGGCAGCGCTGTCGCTGACCGGGATGGCGTCGAAGGTGTACTGGACGACGGCGCCGCGCTCGATGATGGAGAAGTTCGGGCAGATCATGCGCGAGTTCGGCGCGGACTGGGAGGAACCGGGTCCGTCCGAGGCCGGAGCGGGGCCCGACATCGGCCTGCCCGACGAGGAGATCACCACGTGGGTGGACACCACCGACTTCGGCGGCCAGAAGTTCGACGCGCTGGCCGCGCATGCCAGCCAGGGTGAGAACATCTTCTTCCTGCGGATGGGCAAGGAGAGGTTCACGCAGCTCATGGGCGTGGAGACGTTCGTCCGGGTCCACGACACCACCGGCGCGCCCCTGCCCGAGAACGACCTCTTCTCCGGCCTGCGCTGAGCTCCAGTCGGCGGCCGTCCTTCGGACACGCGGAGAACCGCAGCCTGCACACGCCGCACCCCGAGCGACGTTGTCGGAGTCTTCTTCAAGGCGGACGACGCGCGTGCTGTCCTCGTTGAAGGCCAGGCCCCTCGGCGCCAGCCACCACCGCGAGCTGCTGCTTGACCTGTCGGGCCTGTTCCTCGCTGACGCGCAAAGCCACCAGATCGTCGGCCTAACGGATCACCACGGGGGTGCCCGGCTCCAACCTACCGGCGTGCCTCATCCCATCAGGGAGGTACCGGCCCCCGGCGGCTTCGTCCAGCCCATGCGGGGCGACGTTCAACAGCGTCGGGCTGATAACCCCGCCTTGTGGAGCCCTCTCCTCCGAGCAGGCGGCCGCCTGACGCGGGCCGGAGAGGTCACACGAGCCTGACCGGCCCGGCGTCGATCGGCAGGCGGACCAGGAGACAGGGCTTGCGGCGCAGGTCCTTGCCCTCATGGAAGGGCGACAGCCGACCGCCGTAGAGCCGCCCCTTGTCGTCGCTCTCCAGGCCGTCGGCCATCGGCTTGAACCCGAGGTCCTCGACCGTCGCCGCCACCTCGGCGTCCGTGGCGTCCGGATCGGCGAGGGCGTCGGTGGACACGCTGTGCAGTCGGCGGCTGGACAGCGGGCAGTAGTAGAGGCGCGTGCCGTCGGCGCTGAGAGCGATGCCGTCGGAGCCGGTCTCGTAGTACGTGGGCTCGCCGCCCGCGGGACGGACCATGAAGGGCTCGCCCTCGATGACCGGAAGGAACTGCGCGTCCGGGAGCGCCGAGGGATGCCCGGCCAGTCGCCGCCATGAGCGGCCCGTGGCGAGGTCGACCACGATCACCCCGTTGGAGCCGCCCGAGTCGGTGATGAAGGCCATGCCTCCGGCGCCGCGCCGCAGGTCGAAGCGCACGTCGTTGGGGTAGCTGTTCGGCGGCACCACCTCGGGCGGGAAGAGGATCTTCCGTACGATCCGGTCGGTGCGCAGGTCGACCGCCACGAGCTTGGGACCGCCGTAGGAGGGCCCGGCGAACCCCGGGCTTCCGGTGTCGAGGATCCACAGCCGGTCGGCCGGGTCGACGACGACGCTCTGCACCGACTGGAAGTGCCCGGCCAGGTCGGAGGCATCCTGACGGTTCACCTCGGCGTCGGGGTAGGCCACCGGCTTCCCGCCGCGCAGTTCGGCGACGGTGAACGGGACGTCGTCGCCCCAGCGGGGAAAGTTGACGAAGACCCGGCCTCGGCGCGAGACGGTGACACCCGTCGGCATCGCGCCTCAGAAGCGGGCAACAACCTCGTGGTGACCGGCTGTTGAAGCGGAGGGGGAGGGGGAGGCGTAGGCGGGGCCGGCGAGTTGGGTGGCGGCCAGCGACGCGGTGGTCGGCGTAAGGAACGTACGTCGGTTCATGGGAGCGTCTCCTGGGTCAAGTTGCTGGAAGGCGGGGCGAGTTGCCGTATCACCTCGGCGCGTGGGGGATTGGCCTGACGTTGCCGTGGCCGGTGGAGAACGGTGCCTCCAGCAATCGCTCTCGGGGAGTCGGCTTCCGCCCGTGCGGTCAGGGCGAGCCGGAGCCCACCTGGACGGCAGGTACCTCGTGCGTTCCTGCGACCTGAAGCTGTCCGCCAGGGACATCGCCTGCGGCTGCCGCCAACTCCTGGAAGGGGAACGGGGCCAAACGGCCAGTGGACCTGGTGCTCTCAGGTCTACCGGGCTGCCGGCCGGGTCTTCGCCACCATGCTGCGGTCCCCGAAGGTGACCATCGCGTGCACGGGCATGGTGCTGGCTCGCATGAGCGCCGCGAGGCCCCGGCGGCCCTGCTGGCGGGCGAGCTCCGGCCCCAGGGTCGTCATCAGGGCGGTGAGGGCCGGCATCGGACGCCCGAAGAGCGTGACCTCCTTGATCTTTGCCTCGTCGTCGAGCCGCAGCAACTGCACCTCCTCGAACGACTGGGACCCCACCCGCGCCCGGTAGACCAGCGCGTACGCGTCGCCCTCGCCGGTCTGGGTGTGGTAGCGGACGTCCTTGACCGCCGTGAACGCCGAGGTCAGGAAGTCACGCAGCTGGTCAGATCCCTCGAAGCGGAACTGCTCGGTGAGCGGCGAGCTGAGCACGACGTCCCGGCTCAGGCACGCGACCGCGGCGTCGACGTCCCCGCGTTCCTCGGCGGAGCGCCAGCTCGCGACGGTAGCGGCGGCGGAGTGCAGGGTCTCGGACATGGGTCTCTCCCGGTATCAGCGGCGCGGTGGGATGTGCGGGTGCCGACGTGCTTGGTGGACGGGGTGGCGGGTGTCAGCCGGTGAGCTTGTTCATCGTGCGGATCTGCTTGTCCAGGACCCAGGCGGGAACGAAGCGGAGCATGCGTGCGCGTCCGGCCATGGGGCCGGCGGCGTAGCGCAGTTTCGGCTTGGTGTCGGTGGCAGCTGTGACGATCGCCTTGGCGACGACGGCGGGGTCGTCACCGCTCTTGATCGCCTCCGTCATCAGGCGGTCGAAGACGTGCCGCTGGTCGGCGTAGGTCTGCAGGGGGGTGTCGGGCTTGGCGCTGTTGGCCTCGAATCCGGTGTTGGTGTAGGCGGGTTCGACGAGGAGCGAGCGGACGCCGTACTGGCGGACCTCGTGATCCAGGGACTGGGAGTAGCCCTCGATCGCGTGCTTGGACGCGCCGTAGACGGCCATGTAGGGAGCGGGGATGAAGCCCTGTACGGACGAGAGGTTGATGATGCGGCCGCGTCCCTGGGCGCGCATGTGCGGCAGGACCTCCTTCACCATGCGCATGACCCCGAAGACGTTGATGTCGAAGACGCTCTGGGCCTGCGCGAGTGACGTTTCCTCGGCCGCGCCGATCGAGCCGATGCCGGCGTTGTTGACCAGGACGTCGATCCGCCCGAACCGGTCGATCACCTGCTGGACCACGGCGGTGACCGACTTGTCACTGACCACGTCGAGATCGAAGAACGTCACACCCTGGAGCGGGGTGACGCGTGAGGTGTCGCGGCCCGTGCCGGCCACCTCGAAACCCGCCGCGACCAGCGCGAGCGCGGTCTGCTTGCCGATGCCGGAGGACGCACCCGTCACGAGGGCCACCGGCCGATTTGTCGTCATCATGCACTCCCGAAATCACCTGGGAAACCGATCGGTTTCCCCTTGCCTTCACTGTAAACCGGTCGGTTTCCAATGTGCAAGCTCAAGCACGGAACTGATCCCGGGCCGCGTCACCGGCCGGCTTCAGGTTGAGCTGACCGGCGCCCGCCGGCATGGCGGCACGCGCCGGATGAGCAGGCAGAGAGACGCGACAGCGCCATCCGCGCGCCGCGATCGCGAGTTCGCGCTCAAGGGCTACTACGGCACCTCTGCCGAGGCGATTGCCAAGCGTGTCGGTGTCACGCAGCCGTACCTCTTCCGACTCTTCCCGGGTGAGAAGGCGATCGCCGCCGCCTGGACGCGGAGCACGGAAGAACGCCCGCCTGGCATTCGAGAGCGTGGCCAGGGATGAGGGGCACGAGCGGGCCTCCCGCGCCATGAGCAGCTCAATGGCTGTCGGTTACACGCGGCCGATCTCGCACACCCCGAAACGCTCCAGATGCAGATGCGGGGATACGCCGTCGCGGCAGCCACCAGGCGGTAGAAGCCCTCGGCGGCGTCCGGCGGGACGGGCACGAGCCCGATGTCGCCGACGATGATCACTGGCGAGGGGCCCCCGGGCGCGGGACAGCGCGGGGCGCAGGCGGTGGGTGATCCCTCATCGTTCAGCAGCTCCCGCGACGCAACGGGCCGTCATGGTTCGCGGCCCCTCAGCCCGATCGCCCTGCGTCGCTTCCGGATGGATGATGGGTATGGAACCTGTCCGACAGTCGACAGCCGGCAGGTGAGCCGCACCTGCGTTCATTGCGCAGTGTTTCTCGTCGGCCTGCCTGATCGAACCAGGGCCGCCGAGTGCGCCGGGCCGGTGAGCAGGGGGCGTGGGCTGCCGTCCGGCGCAGAAGCTCCTGAAGGAATGCGGGCCTGTGCGATCAGGGCTGATCGCTGATGGCTCGGTAGGCCGCGATGAACAGGGTGTAGCACAGGTCGATCAGTTCTTCGACGGTGGCGTTCTGGTGGCCGAGCGTCCAGTCCACGAGGAGTTCGTTGACTCCGCCGACCAGACTCATCGCGGTCATGGTGAGCCGGTTGGAGGAGGCTTCCGGGCCAGGGGGCGGTGCGACGACGGCGGCGATCAGTGCGGCGAATTCGTGCAGGACCTCGCGGCGCCGTACTTCGAGGCGGGGGCTGGCGCCCACGACCTCGATGAGCACCAGGCGGGCCATGCGGGCATCGTCGGCCAGTGTGCGGATGAACACCTCGAGGCCGGCGCGCAGCTGGGCATCGACATCGGGTGCGACAGCGGCTGCGGCCTGTGCGGTTTCGGCTTGGATCGTAGTGATCAGCTCGTTGTAGACCCCGGCGAGAAGGTCTTCGCGGTCGCGGAATGACTCGTAGAAGTAGCGCTCGGTCAGTCCGGCATGGGAGCACACCTGCTTGACGGAGGCTGAGGCATATCCGACCGTGCCGAACATGTCGAGGCCCGCCTGGATGAGGCGGGTGCGGCGCTCCTGCTGTCGTTGCGCCGCATCGCGTCCGCCGTAGCGCCGCCCGGCGGTCTGTGTGCCGGTCATTTTTTTCCCCTTCGCAGAGGTGTTGACACCGGTGTGCTCCGAACTGACACTCTAGCTTGTCAGATCATCTGACATGGCATCGTGTCAGACACGCGTGAGGGCCGCTTGCCGCTCGGCGTTCCGCTCATGCTCAGGGCAGGAAAGGGGCTCGACCGTGGCAGCACCGCCCAAATACCCGTACACGTCCAGCCGAAGAGACCGCGACAGGCTCCCCCGCACACAACCGCTGACCGGCCGAGTGATCGCGGTCACCGGGGCGGGCCGCGGAATCGGGCGTGCCGTCGCGGCCCGGCTCGCCGCGGCCGGAGCGGCCGTGGCGATCGGCGATCTCGACGCGGAGCTCGCCACGGAGGCGGCCGGTGCCATTGGTGCGCGTCCCGGTGGCCGACTGCTCGGGCTGTCTCTCGACGTCACCGACACACCTTCCTTCGAAGACTTCCTGCGCACCGTCGAGACCCAGCTGGGGCCGATCGACGTACTGATCAACAACGCCGGGATCATGTGGGTGGGCCCCTTCGCGGAGGAACCGGAGGAAGCCGCCCTGCGCCAGTTCGACGTCAACGTCCACGGCGTACTACGGGGGATGAAACTCGTGATCCCGGGGATGCGGAAACGCGGTCGCGGCCACGTGGTGAACATCGCCTCCGCCGCCAGCAAGGTCGCCCCGGCCGGCGAGGCGACCTACGCGGCGACGAAGCACGCCATCCACGGCTACAGCACAGCCGTCCGCGCCGAACTGCGCGGCACCGGCGTGCACATGTCCCTGGTGATGCCCGGCGTCGTGGACACCGAGCTGGCCGTGGGCACCGCGACCGGCCCCACCCGACGCCTGACGACAGATCAGGTGGCCGACGCGGTGCTCGACGTCGTGCTGCGCCCCCGGTTCGAGGTCTTCGTTCCCCGCCAGGTGGCCGCCCTGACCCGGTTGGCCGCGGTGCTGCCGGGCCGTGCCCGCGACGCCCTGCATCACCTCCTCGTCCCCGACCAGCTCGCCGCCCTGTCCGACCGGTCGGTCCGCGCGGCCTACGAGCAGCGCACCCGGACCGCCCGCCATCCCGAAAGTTGAGCCCGTGACCACCACGCCCAAGCCGGCGCCCAGCGCGAAGAAGGCCCAGGACGCCGCCGCTCCGCGCCCCATCCCCGAATTCGAAGGTGTCCACGACGTATGGCCCCGCGGTGACCGGCTGAGCGCCGTGCGCGGCGCCGCGGCCACCTACCGTGAGCGGTTCGTCCAGCAGGGCCGCATCCACGCCGTCCGCAGTTTCGACATCGCCGCCGCCCCGTACCCGACCCGGTTCGGCTTCCACGGCGCCGCGCTCGCCGTCAACCCGTTCGTGAGCATCGTCAACCGGATGCTCGTCGTGCAGTTCGACGGCTTCGACGGTGAGCCGAAAACACTGGTGTGGGAGCCGACCGTCGCCGCCGGAACGGCTCAAGCGCCGTTCTACGCCCAGCTCAAGCGTCTGGCGGGGGACTTTCTCACCGAGCACGTCTTCGCCCGCTTCTACCAGGACCCGAACACCGTCCTGCCCTCCTGCGGTCTGCGACCCGAGGACGTGGACTTCGTCAGCTTCGACCACCTGCACGTCCAGGACGTGCGCATGATCATGGGAAGTACCAGCACCATTCCCGGCGAACGGGCGCCCCGCGAAGCGCTGTTCCCACGCGCCCGGTTGTTGGTGCACCGCAGGGAGCTGGGCACCTTCGAATCGGTGCATCCGATGCAGTGGGCGTGGTATGTCGACGGAGGCATGGACGGGGTACCGCCCGAGCGCGTCACCGCCTTCGACGGCGATGTCGAACTCGGCGTCGGCGTCAGCCTGCTGTGGACCCCCGGCCATACGGACGGCAACCACTCCCTGGTGCTGAACACCCCCGACGGCGTGTGGGTCTCCTCCGAGAACGGCATCTCAGCCGACAACTGGCAGCCCGAGCTCTCCCGCATCCCCGGGGTGCGCCGCCACGCCGCGTTCTACGGCCATGAGGTGGTGCCCAACGCCAACACCCTGGAGGACTCTCTCGACCAGTACGACTCCATGGTCAAGGAGAAGACCCTCGCCAGCCCCAGCCGGCGCGATCCGCGCTGGCTGCAGATCCTGCCCTCCTCGGAGCTGGCCACCTTCAAGCGGCAGTGGCCGGTGCTGCCCAGCTTCTTCCACGGCGGTCTGAACTACGGCGAGTTGGCCCCTGCCAGCGGTGGCCGGTGACCGGCCCGGCCGCCCGCCGGATCGCCGCGGACGGCGTGGAGCTGGCCGCCTACCAGTGGGGAGCGTCCACGGCTCCTCCGGTGGTGCTGGTCCACGGCTATCCGGACACCAGCGCCGTGTGGCGCCCCGTCGCCGAGCGCCTGGCCGACCGCTTCCACGTCACCGCCTTCGACGTGCGGGGAGCCGGTGCCTCCCACCGGCCCAGGGGTCTGCGCGCCTACCGGATGTCCCGACTGGAGGCCGACCTGGAGGCGGTTCTCGACGCCGTGAGCCCCGACCGCCCGGTGCACCTGGTCGGACACGACTGGGGATCGATCCACTCCTGGGAGTCGGTCACCGGCACCCGCCTGGCCGGGCGGATCGCCTCGTTCACCTCCATCTCCGGCCCGTGCCTGGACCACGTCGGCCACCTGATCCGGGCCCGCCTTCGGCCGCGGCATCCTGATCTGCCGAAGATGCTGAGGCAGGCCGCACGGTCCTGGTACGTCGCCTACTTCCATCTTCCACTCCTGCCCGCCCTGTCCTGGAGAGCACTGGGACACCGCTGGCGCGCCTTCCTCACCGGCTCCCAAGGTGTACCCGGGCACACCCCCTACCCCGCGCCGACGCTGGCCCGCGACGCCGTGGTCGGCACCGCGCTGTACCGCGCCAACATGCTGCCCCGCCTGTTGCATCCCCGGGACCGGCCGACCACCGTCCCGATTCAGCTCATCATCCCCACCCGCGACTTCTGCGTCACCCCGGTGCTGTCGTACGGAGTGGAGCACTGGACGCGCCAGATACAACGGCGCCCGATCGACGCCGGGCACTGGGTACAGCTCAGCCACCCCGAGGAGGTCGCGTCCCGGATCGCGGAATTCGCCCACCGCGTCGAAGACGGCTCCCGCCGCACTCCGGACCACACCGCGCACCCGATCTGACAGCCCAACAGGCCAGCAGCCCAACAGGCCAGGAGTACTGGACGACTGCCTGACCGCCCTTCCGCACACACCGATCGCCGACGGAGGAGGAACCTGTCATGTTCCGAGCCGCACATGCCCACCCGGAGCGTCCGTCCGAGCCCATCGACCACCACGACCTGGTGCTGCAACCCCGGGAAGTCACCTTCGACTGGGGCGCCACCCCGCTGCACTGGCTGCCGGGTGAGCCCTTCGCGACCCACACCTTCGATGTGCTCCACCTCATGCTCCCCGAGCTCGAACGCTGGTTCGTGCGCACCTTCGAGCAGGCACTGCCACTGATCACCGACGACCGACTCCGCGAGGACGTACGCGGCTTCATCGGCCAGGAAGCGATGCACGCCGAGGCGCACCAGGGGGTCCTGGAGCACCTGCTCGCCAAGGGGCTGGACCCGGGTCCGTACACCCTGCAGTCCGAATGGATCTTCCGAAGGGTGCTCGGAGACCGGCCGGAGCTGACGCCGGCCGCCACACACGCACACCTCCTCCAACGGCTCGCCCTCATAGCGGCCTTCGAGCACTTCACCGCGTACATGGGTCACTGGATTCTCAGCAACGGGCACCTGGACCAGGCCGGCGCGGACCCCGCGATGCTGGATCTGTTCCGCTGGCACGGCGCGGAGGAGGTCGAACACCGTTCGGTGGCGTTCGACCTGCTGGTGCACCTCGATCCCCGGTACCGGCGCCGAGTGGCCGGCATGCTCGTCACCGCTCCGGTGCTGACCCGGCTGTGGATCCGCGGAGTCCGCTTCCTGATGAGCGCCGACCCCGAACTCGACGACCGGGTCAAGGTCCGCTTCCGCGACTACCTGGCCGCCGCCCGCAAGGACCTGTTGCCGCCACCGGGCGCGTTCACTCGCTCGGTACTGCGCTACTTCCGCCCCGGCTACCACCCGGCCCAGGAGGGCTCGACCCAGCAGGCGGTCGCCTACCTGGCGGCGTCCCCCGCTGCCCGAGCGGCTGCCCGATGACCCGGCAACCAGTGAGGCCTCCCATGGACATCAGCGCAGCCCTCACTCGGCCGCCGGACCTGTACGGCCGACCGCGCAGCGACTCCTTCATGCAGAAGCTGGCGGCTTTCAGCGACAACGCGGTCACGCGCCTCGCGCGGCGCGGCACTCCTCCCAGGCGCCAGCCGACCACAGAGATGCCCGCGATCCGGGAACTGGTGGTCGCCGCCATGCACCAGGAGGCCGAGGATGTCGTCTCCCTGCGGCTGGCAGCACCCGACGGGGGAACGCTGCCGCCCTGGCAGCCCGGCGCCCACATCGAACTGCACCTGCCCTCCGGCCGCAAGCGGCAGTACTCCCTGTGCGGCGACCCCGCCGACCGGCACCAGTACCGCATCGCGGTGCGCCGCATCGCCAACGGCGGAGGCGGTTCGGCCGAGGTGCACGACACCCTCGGAGACGGTGTGCGGGTCGCCGTCACCGGGCCCCGGAACGCCTTCCCCTTCGCCGCCGAAGCATCCATCCTGCTCATCGCGGGCGGCATCGGAATCACCCCGATCCTGCCGATGGCCCGGGAAGCCGCCCGACGCGGACTGGACTGGAGGCTCGTACACGCCGGCCGCAGCCGCGGTTCGATGCCCTTCGCGGCAGAGCTGGCCGAACTCGCGGCCGCAGCCCCTGGCCGGGTCTCCATCCGTCCTGGCGACGAGTCCGGCGTGCCCGAAGCAGCCGATCTGTTGAGCTCGATCCCGGCGACGGGTGCGGTGTACTGCTGCGGGCCCGCGCCCATGATCGACGGCGTTCGGCGCGCGTTCGGTGGCAGCCGCGCCTCAGCCCTGCACTTCGAGCGTTTCGCCCCGCCCCCGATTACGGACGGCCGTCCCTTCGAACTTCAACTGGGCGACACCGGACGGGTTCTGCCAGTGCCGTACGACCGCTCCGCCCTGGATGTTCTCCACGAGGCCCTGCCGGACATGCCGTTCTCCTGCCGCCAGGGGTTCTGTGGCACCTGCCGGATACGGGTGGCACATGGCCACGTCGATCATCGCGACCGTCGGCTCACGGCCACCGAACGTGCGGAGGGCGCCATGCTGCCCTGCGTCTCGCGTGCACCGGAAGGAGAGCGGTTGGTGTTGGAGGTGTGAGCGATGGCCGAGCGCCCGTAGAGCGCGGCCGTCACCGCGAGGAACCTCAGCGGCAGCGTTGATACCCGGCCCTTGGCGCGACCCACCGCCTGGACTACCGTCCACGACCGCCCGCACACCGGGCACTCCGCATGCTCTCCCCGCTGCACCGCAGCCACCCGCTGCCGGGTCCGCTCAAGCCTCCGCCACCGCCGTGACCTGCGCCGACCCGAACAGAACACCGCCTCCGCCGCCATCGTCTGCGGCAGCGGATCACCACATTCCCGCGCGGTGTCCTCCCACCATGCCAGTCGTCAAAGGAGCGTCGATCTGCCCGATCTGGCCGTCACGGCGGCGATCAGCCGCGATCTGCTGAATAAGGTTGCCCAGTTCGGGAGATAGCTCAAGGGGCTCCTTGCCGAGGCGCAAGAGGACGCCCTTCTCGCGGACGACGACGTGATCGGCAGTGAGACGGATGATGTAATCCCGACAGGGATGAGAGTTGCGCACTACGGACGAGGTTGGGTCAGAACGGCTGGCAATCACCCGAACGAGGTAACGGGCCCAGGTCCAGGCGCTCTCAGTCGCGCCAGGGAGCTACGGACGAACACGGAACTCGGGGACTATTGCTCACCCTGGTTGGGCGGTACCGGGTGTGTGGCGTCGTCGATCCCCGGCCGTGGCAGGGCCCGGACCACGCCAGCGGCTACGGACAGCTGCTGGCACAGCAGAAAGTTATCCATCGTCAACTGGGTCAGGGCACCGACCAGCGCCTCGACGTCAGCCTTGAGCTGGGCGGTCCTTGTCCGGCGCGCCGATCGAGCAAGCGGACTCCCGAACGGAGTCGGCATCGACACTGTCAGGACCGTCATTCCACGGCTCAAGATCCCACTCATCGCCCGGAGTCGGCCGCATGCGCCACAACCCAGCCAGGGGCGGGCCCGTGGAGATGACGGAAGCGCCCGCCTCTACGATGGGCCGATGGCGTCGATCAAGCAGGTCCAAATCACCTTCGACTGCGCGGAACCTGAGCGCGTCGCTCGTTTCTGGTGCGAGGTGTTGGGGTACGTCGTACCGCCGCCACCGGAGGGCTTTGCTACTTGGGACGATTTCGATCGCGCGCTGCCGCCTGAGCGTCAGGGTTCAGCGTTCGCGTGCATTGATCCGTCAAGTGTGGGCCCGCGACTGTTCTTCCAGCGCGTTCCCGAAGGCAAGGTCGTCAAGAATCGGCTGCATCTTGACGTGCGGGTCGGCCTCGGGCTCGTGGGTGAAGAGCGCGTGGCCGCACTTGAGGCCGAATGCGCACGACTTGTCGCGCTCGGCGCGGTACGCGGGCGACTGCTGCTCGCCGACGGCGTAAACGAGTCGTGCCTCTTGATGCAGGACATCGAGGGCAACGAGTTCTGTCTCGGCTGAGTGGCAGCGAAGGTGGCACCTTCGCGAGTCGACTGGTGCGGTTCGCCATCACGAGGGTCGGCGTCCCGTCGATCAGTTCGCGCCTGAGGTCGGCCGTGATCTGGTGCGGGCCGACGATCTGGTGGAAGGCAGGAGCAGCGTTGGGGGCTGACCATTGCGGCGAGCGTCACGGTCGGGTCGATCAGGGTTGGGCTTTCGAGTTGTGATTGTCGGAGTTTCGCTGGGTGACGGCTGCCGCGTAGGCGGCCCAGTCCCCGCCTGATGCCTGCTGCCACTGGACGCCGACTTTGATGTGGGCCCCGAGTATCCGGCGAGGATCCGGCGAGGATCGCGGCGGGGACTTCGGTGGGGACTTCGGCGGCGAGGGTGAACGGGTGTGAGTAGTTGAGGTACGGAAAGTGCCGCTGAGACTGATCTTGGTCGGGTTGGTCTACTTCGCGGGCACGTTGAGCCGGCGGGGTACAGCGCCGGCGCGCAGTTCGCGCAGGTCCGGGATGTGGTTGTAGAGGGTGCCCGGGGAGACGCCGAGCAGCTTGGCGATCGAGGTGACTGAGCGGCGCCCGGGTCGGGCAGCAGGTCGCGGGCGGCGCGGATGTTCTCCTCGGTGGCGACGGTGGGGCGTCCACCGACCCGGCCGCGGGCGCGTGCCGCGGCGAGGCCCTCCTTGGTGCCGATGACGATGAGTTCGCGGACGAATTCGGCGAGCGCGGCGAAGACGTGGAAGACGAGCCGACCGCCGGGGGTCGTCGTGTCCAGGTTCTCGTGCAGCGAGGGGAAACCGGTGCCGCGCTCGCGCGGCTCGGCGACCATGTTGACGAGGTCTTGGAGGCTGCGGCCACAGCGGTCGAGAGAGGGGACCACGAGCGTGTCGCCCGCGTCGAGGAAGGCGTGGCACGCCTTCAGCTCGGGGCGGAGCGCGTCCTTACCGGACTTCTTGTCCGCGAAGATCTTCCGGCACCCGGCACCCGGCACCCGGCACCCGGCGGCGCTGAGCGCGTCGAGCTGCCGCTCCGGCTTCTGCCCGCCCGTCGACACCCGGGCGTAGCCGAGTGCGCCCGGGTGCTGGTTGAGCAGGTCGAGAAACGGGGCGCGGGAGCGAAGGCCCCACGCGCTGGACAGCCGATTCCAGAAGCCGGAAGAAAACCCCTTGCCCAATGGTCAAAAAGTGTTGACCATTGGAGCATGCCTACCGATGATCTTCCCGAGACGTTCCACGTCACCACTGACGAGCAGCTACGCGCCGTTTCCAATCTCACGCGCCACCGGATCATGGCCGTGCTCCGCTTCGAGCCCGCGACGATTACGCAGATCGCCGAGCGAGTGGGCCTTGCGAAGGGAAGTTCCAGCTACCACGTACGGCTGCTCGAACGGGCCGGCCTGGTGAAGGTGGTACGAACGCGCAAGGTCCGGGGGGTCACTGAGCGGTACTACGCAATGGCCGCGCGGGCGATCGTGCTGCCGGATCCGGGCGAGGGAGGGCCGGACGTGCTGATGCGGCATGCGGTGGCGGATCTGGAGGCAGCGCCGGTGGATGGCGAGCGGCACGTACGGATGGCGCATCTGCGGCTCACCGAGGAGCAGTTCGCGGAGCTGGGGGCGCGGCTGCAGGCACTGGCGGACGAGTACCGGGAGCTGTCCGATCCGTCGCTGCCGGACGCGTCACTCGTCTTCGCACTGTTCCACCCGGCACCGCGCGAGCAGGCCGAAGGGGACGCCAAGTGACTTCAGGCGTGCGGAAGTTGCCGACCGGGTTCGGGCGGCTGTGGACTGCGCAGACGGTGTCCTCGCTCGGTGACGGGGTGTCACATGCCGCGCTACCGCTGCTCGCGTTGACGTTGACGCGGGATCCGATGGCGCTCGCCGTCGTCACAGCCGCCGGAACGCTTCCGTGGCTGCTCTTCGGGGTGCTCGGCGGTGCGCTGGTGGACCGCTGGGACCGTCGGCGCACGATGTGGGTCACGGACGCGGCACGTGCGGTGCTGCTCGCGATACCGGCGGCAGCGGCCGCGCTCGACGTGCTGAGCATTCCGCTGCTCGCGGCCGTCGCCTTCCTCCTCGGCCTCGGCGGACTCTTCTTCGACACGGCCGCCACGGCCTATCTGCCGGATCTGCTCGGCCGCGACCCCGCGCTCCTGGAGCGCGCCAACTCCCGCCTGCGCGGGACCCAGACCGCCGGGTCCGGCTTCGCGGGGCCGCCCGCGGGCAGTGCCCTGCTCGCGCTCGGGCGGGCGGTTCCGCTGCTCGCCGACGCGGTCTCATTCGCGCTCTCCGCACTGCTCGTACGGTCGCTGCCTGCCGCACCCCGGCCCGTACCGCAGGCCCGTGAGTCGCTGCTGCGGCAGGCGCGGGCCGGCGCCTCGTACGTATTCCGGGATCAGTTGCTGCTCGGGCTCGCGCTGCGTCCGGCGGTCGGAAACATCGCCTTCCTCGCCGTGGAGACCGTACTCGCCCTCTTCGCGCACGATCGTCTCGGCATCGACACCTTCGGCTTCGGCCTGCTCCTCACGGCGGAGGCCACCGGCGGTCTGCTCGGCGCGGGCATCGCCTCCTTCCTCGGCCGACGACTCGGCACCGGCGCCGCGCTTACCTGCACGGCCGCAGTCGAGGGACTCGCCATCCTGGGCCTTGCCGTCGCCCCGAACCCGTACGTCGCCGGCCTCGCGCTCGCTGTCTGCGGAGCGGGCATGGGCGCCACGATGGTGCTCGGCCCCTCCCTCCGACAGGCGATCGTCCCCACCCACCTGATGGGCCGGGTCACCTCCACCTCCCGCATGCTCGCCATGTGCGCCGCCCCGTTCGGCGCCTTCCTCGGCGGCTGGCTGGCCACCACCTACGACGTACGCACCCCGCTCTACACCGCCGCCGGCCTCCTCCTCACCATGACCGCCGTCACGTCGACCATGACCAGCAACCGCCAGGTTGAGGCGGCGCTGCGTGCCGCCGCCCCGGCCGATGATCCAGATCACCCGGAATCCTGGGATCCCGTTCAGGAGGGTGCCATTTAGGGCTCCGCGAGGTCGTTGAGCCAGTGCTGAGCCCAGCTCGGCGTTCCTCGCCTCGGCCCGGAGCGTCGGGCGCCCGGCCTCCACAGGATGCAACGAGTGGCCCAGCGGGCGGCGGGGTAGCCAGGTCAGCGACTCCGGCTCACCCACCGCGCCGAGTTTGTCCCCCCGACAGCTTGGCGCGTCCGCCGCCCTCGGGGACGACGATCTCCACCTTCGCGTCGTCGCCGGCCTCCTCCAGCCGGTCGGCCATCTGCCGCCATGCCGCGTCCAGGCCCCGGCCGGCGTCTTCGGTCAGGGACAGGCCCGCCAGGACGTCCGCGCGCAGCGCCTCCCACCGCGCCCCGTCCAGCAGCCGGGCGCGCGGGGCGACCCACCGGTTCAGCGCGTGGTGCAGCTGCTCCAGCACGCACACCACGTACGCGTCCCGGTCGACCGCGCCCTGCGGCAGCTTGGTGTTGTAGCGCAGGGCAAGCTTCTCGCGCATCGCCGTCTCGGCCCGCCAGTACGTCTGCCCGCCTCGTCCGGTCCGCTGCGACGCGATCGCGGTCGGGTCCGTGCAGCCACAGGTGCTGGGCGGCCTCACGCATGAGCGCCGGCTCATCAGGTCGCTGCAGGAGCACCAACCGATAGGGCAGGTTGCGAACCCGGGCCGGCAGACGACCACCGAAAGATCAATGAGTGTCGCGGACGCCACCCGCTACGACAAGCCCCCGACCAGCAACCTCGCCGGACTCCACCTACGCGGCGCGATCATCTGGCTCCATAGCCTCCACTGAAGAGCTGAACTCGGCACACGCTCTACGGCCGGTAGCGGATCTCCAACATCACGCAGCCTCCGGTTGTCCGGTACGGGCCGTGTTCCATGCCCGGGGGCCGGGCGGCAAAGTCTCCGGCGCAGAAGGTCTGATCCAGGGTCAGGTCGTGCAGTTCGCCTTCGAGCAGATAGACCTCCTCGACCCACTCGTGCCGGATCACGCCGGAGAGCGAGGTGTCGAGGCCGGGCTCCCAGCGCACCAGCCGGGTCAGCACCTCCGGATCAGCCTCGTCCCTGCTCAGAATCCTCTCGGCGGTCCCGGGCTGCGGCCCGGTGCGCCACTGCATGGAGTCCGGTGAAAAGAATTCCCGCTCGTTCTTCATGAAAGTGACTTTCTGCAAGCAATGCGGAGTTAAGGAGCCGGGGTTGGCCGGAGCCCGCCGGAAACGTGACGTACGGGGTCGGAGGCTGCAACATTGGCGTCTGCGACGGTCCCACCTATGTGCCCCGGGCCATTCCGCTGTACGCCGGGAGGCCGACCTTGTTCAACACAGGCTAAAGGATGTCCCGCAATCCCTACGCCAGAAGTCGATCATGACGCTCGCCAGCTCTGCGTCGCGGGGTCCAGGGAAGCGCATGGCCTTCCCGGCGGCGGCGGTATCGCCCCGGTAGCCTTCACGAGTCTTGGGATCGGGCGGGGGAAGTGTCTGACAGTGTTCCTGCTACCCGCCTACCCGCCTACCCGCCTACTCGCCTACTCGCCCGATCTCAACCCCGTCGAGGGGGTCTGGGCGCACGTCAAACGCAACCTGGCCCAATCTCGCCGTCGCCTTCGGCCGCCTGGAAACGCTTGTCCGTAATCGGCTCGAACGGCTCCAGTGCCGGCCAGACATCGTCAATGGCCTCATCACCGGACCCGGCCTCGCCCTCGACATCCTTGCAACTCCCTGACCAGCCGAAGTTGCATAATGCTGTGCGGTCGGCCGGATGACAGGAGACGCTGATGCGGTGAATCAGGTTCAGGAGATCGTGGGGCTGGTCGGCGGTGTGCTGGGCCAAGATGTCATCGGCACCTACCTCCACGGCTCCTCCGTGCTCGGCGGACTCAGGCCGGCCAGCGACGTGGACGTGCTGGTCGTCTCCCGGCGGCGAATGGACGAGCAGGATCGACGGACACTCCTCGGTGGACTGCTCCGGATCTCCGGCTCCCGAAACAAGGTCCGCCCGGTCGAGCTCACCGTGGTCGTCCAGTCCGAGGTCCGGCCGTGGCGGTACCCGCCGACCGGCGACTTCCTCTACGGCGAGTGGCTGCGTGCGGAGTACGAGTCCGGGGAGGTCCCCCAGCCGGAGCCGATGCCCGATCTGGCCCTGCTGATCACCATGGCGCTGGCCGGCGACCACCCCCTCACCGGCCCGCGCCCGGCGCAGGTCCTCGACCCGGTCCCGCGGACCGACCTGGTCCGGGCGAGTGTGGCGGGTATCCCCGGCCTGCTCGACGACCTGGACGGCGACACCCGCAACGTCCTGCTGACCTTCGCCCGCATCTGGACCACGCTCGCCACTGGCCAGATCAAGTCGAAGGACGCCGCCGCCAACTGGGCCCTCGCGCAGCTCCCGCCCGAGCACCGCGCCGCTCTCGAGCACGCCAGGCAGCTCTATCTCAACTGCCGCTACGCCGAGGAGAGCTGGAGTGACGCATTGCAGGCGCAGGTGCGTCCGCATGTGGACCGCGTGCTCGCTGAGATCGACCGGCTGCGCGCCCGAACCCCGCGGGTGTGAGGGCCGCTGCCTGAAGTCCCGGGTGCCAAACCTGACGCGGTGGTCCACCTGGGTCCTGCCGCGCCCTCCAGCAGGGAGCGGGCAGCTCGGCGGCGGCGAGGTTGCACACCGCACGCGCCCGTGTCGCCCAGGCCCTCGGCCAGGCCGAGGCGGACTGAGCGCCGCGCCAGGGGTGTCTCCCTCGGCCCACCATCGTCACCCTGAGGTGCCGAACTCAGAAACGTGTCGGCGAGGTGTGTGGTGGTACCCCGAACCGCTCCGCGTAGGGCTGTCGCGTCAAGATGGCCGCATGACCGAGAGCAAAGCGGATCCGCCGGCGTTGCTGCGCGAGCTCGATGATCCGGAGTGGCTGGAGTGGCCGCAGCACTACAACCGTGGCGAGACCGCGGCCCTGTTCAGCGGTCTGGTGAGCCGGCTCGAAGGTGACTTCGCAGCTCGGTGCACGGCTGAGCAGGACACTCAGGACTCCAGCGAGTACGGACGTGTCGTCGTGCCTGCGGACGCGACCGCATGCGGAAGCCGGATCGTGGTCTGTGTGAGCAAGTTCGGCTCATTGGCTCTGGTCTGCGCGGACAACCCGGGCGCCTTCTTCGGGACGGAGGATGCCCAGGCCGAGGGCGAACTGGACGGCGTCGACCTTGCCAAGGTGTATCGAGCGTTGGTCGACCTCGGCTACGCGGTGGTCGCCGAGGAAGTGTTGGAGCGCGACTACGACGGGCCGAGCCGACTGCCCTCGCACGTTCAGCGGCCCAGCTGGTGGCATCGCTTCTTCGGCATCTTCTGACGATCACGACCGCATTGGCCGTAGCGCCGCAGCAACCGCCACGTGCCCTCCACGGTGTACGAGATGTGGAACAGTCGGCTGATCATCGCCTTCACCTGCGCCAGGGTCCGTCGCTGGTCGGTCCACCCGTGTGCCAGCGGCCCACGCTCCAACTCCAGCTCTAGCCTGGCCCATCTGCGCGTCAGACAGCCGGGGTCGACCAGGCGCCCCGTGGAGGCCACCCCGGCGTGGCCGTTCTCGCGCCACTGGCGTCGCCGGCGTTCCACCGACCGCTCCGAGACCCGCAACGCGGCAGCGACCGCGCCGTGGCCTCGCCGAGGCCACGGCGCGGCGAGCCGGACACCGTCCCGCGCCTCCGTGGCCGGATCGCCCTGGACCGGCGTACGCACGGCCCCGCCGGGCCCGCGGGCCCGGCTCTGCTGGAGCGGCTCGGGGCGGTCAGCGTCGGCTGGTGATGAACGCGCTGACCTTTCGGGTCAGTTCCTTCCCGGGATCGCTGGGTGCGGCGATGGCCGAGATGTGCGGACGGGTCGAGGTGGCGCCGATGATCACGAATTCCTGGTGTGGATTGGCGCGAGCGGCGGCCTCGGTGGCGGGCTTCATGCCGGTGCCGACGGTGACGATCAGCTCGCAGTGATGTTGCACGGCACCGTTGAAGTACGGCAGGGCGGCCTTGGCGTCGATGGTGGGGGCCGGAAATCGCTGGGCGTTGACCCCGCCGGAGCGGGCGGCGTCCTGCAAGCCCCGCCAGGACGCCTCGCTGAGCCGGGAGTCGGTGGCGTTGGAGGGCGAGACGAGCAGGCAGGCCCGGAAGTTGCCTGAGACGTTGGCGGCCTGAGGACTCGCCGTGCCGCCGCCACTCAACAGCGCGGTGAGCGACACGACCGTCAGCAGGACGGCGGCCGTGGCCGCCGCGATGACCGGGTGCCCGCGTACGAGACCGGTGAAGCGCCGGGCGGTGCGGGCGGTGCGGGCGGACAGTGTGGTGAGGGCCGGGAGCCGCATGCTGATCGGGGTCCTCCTTCGGGTGACGGTGACGGTGACGGTGATGGGACGGTACGTCAGGAAGCGCGGCGGGTGCGGCGTGAGCGCCGGCGTCGGTGGACGAGGAAGCCGGCCGCCCCGGCGGCCGTCACTCCGGCGATGGCGGTGATCGCCGTGGCGGTCCCGCCCGGGGCCCCGCCCGTCGCGGCGGCGGCTTCCGGGGTGGCGTCCGCCGAGCCGGTGAGCGGCGGATCGGCGCTGGAGGCCGGGGCCGGTGCGCCGAGGGCCTTGAGGGGGTCGACCACCCCGTGGCCGAGGCGGTCGTCGCGGCCGGGCTTCCCGCCGGGGCGGTCGGCGGTGCCGATGAGCCGGGCGATGATCTGCCCGGCGCTCTCCTTGGGGTACGCGGCGCGCAGCAGGGCAGCCGTGGCGGAGACATAGGGAGCGGAATAGCTGGTTCCGTCCTTGGTGAGGTAGCCGCCGCTGTTCCGCGTCGAGTAGATGTCCACCGCGGGGGCGGCCAGGGTCACATAGGGGCCCGACTCGCCGGAGGGCCAGAAGGATCCGTCGCGGGTGGTGCCGGAGACGGCGACCACGCCGGGGAACGCGGCCGGATAGGTCACCGGGTTCCCCGTACGGCCGCTGTTGCCGGCCGCCGCGACCACGACGATGTCCTTACGGCGCGCGTAGGCGACGGCGTCCCGGATCTGCGGGTCGGCGTCGGTGGTCACCATGGAGATGTTGATGACCGAGGCCCCGTGGTCGGCGGCGTAGACGATGCCCTGGGCGAGCGCGAGCGGATCCGCGGCCTCGTCGGCGCTGATCCGGACGGGGAGGACGGTCGCCCGGGGCGCCAACCCGGCCATGCCCATGCCCTTGCCCGAGTCCGCTCCGGCGCCGCCGGAGCCCGCGATGACCCCGGCGACCGAGGTGCCGTGCGAGTCCGCCGACAGGTCGACCCGTCCGTCGGCGGCCTGGTGGGTGACATCGGTGCCCGGCAGGACCCGGCCCGCCAGATCGGGGTGGCGGGCGTTCACCCCGGTGTCGATCACCGCCACGGTGACACCGGCCCCCTGGCTGAGCCGCCAGACCCGGGAGGCCTTGAAGTGCTGTGCGTCCAGCGGCCATTCGGCCGCGAGCGGGGTGGGCGGGGCGGCCTCCTGAGCGGCGGCCGGAGCGGCGTGGGCCAGTAACGGGACCAGTAACAGCAGCGGCGGGAGCCCAATGTACGCGCAAGCCCGCAAAACGCCCGGCCGTCCGAATCCCATCCGCCCCCGCAGCCCCTCTGATGATCTGTGAGAGCAGCTTGCTCTGCGGAATGAAAAGTTCAGACCAGTGTTCATTCATAAAAAACCCAAGAGGTTTCCATGCGCTGGTCAACCTTGGGAGCGCAATACCGCACTTTGATCCCAATGGCCCGGGATATATGGATGTCCCGGTCCGTCGTTCCGCTGATAGAAGAACCCGCTGTCTGGAGTTGGATGTTGGACATTGCGGGGGGCAACAACAGTGGGTCGCTTGTGGGTATCCGTACGGCGTGCGCCGGTTTCGTTGAGAGCAACCGCATTTGTGGCGATCGCCGCGCTGATCGTCGTACAGGGCGGCCAGGCCGCCCAGGCGTTACCGAGACCGGCGGCCGCTCCCGCCACCCCGGGACAGCAGACCGGCACCGCGGCGGGCAAGAAGCACGCGGTGTCCGCGTCGGCGACCAAGAGCAGGGCCAGAACCGCCCTCGCCAACTCCGGGCCGGGGAAGGTCAAAGGCGCGGTGGGGGAGTACCGGGCCCACGGCCGCAAGAGCACCCCGACGGACTCCGGCAGCCGGATCCACAAGGCGCCTAAGCCCGTCGCCGCACCGTCGGCGGCCAAGCACCGGGGCTTTGCCGCGTCCACCAGCGTGGAGCAGCCGAAGCTCGACACCGCCACCACCACCGTCTTCAAGAACACCGACGGCACCTACACCGCCCAGATCCACACCCACGCGGTCAACTACCGTAAATCCGACGGCACATGGGCGCGCATCACGGCGACGGGCGGCACCTCCGCCGCGAAGGCCGGTGCGGCCTCCGCCGCTTCCTACCGGACGGTGACACCGGCCGCCAACCCGACCGGCCAGGGCAACGGCACCTCCTCGACCTATGTCGAGTCCGGCGTCACCCAGAATTTCAACGGCAACGGGCAGCTGTACGTCGGGCGCTACCTCAGCCACGACTACAACTCCTTCCTCCAGTTCAGCGGCTTCGGCACCCAGTTCGCCAACGCCTACATCGTCAACTCGACGCTGTGGCTGGACACCGAGTTCTCCGGCCAGGACACCTCCGGCACCTGCTCGGCCCAGGCGGTGAACGTCGCCCCGGTCAGCGCCTCCTGGGACCCGACGAAGATCAACACCTACCCTGGCCCCGCCGCCGGCGCCCAGATCGGCAGCGCCACCTTCGCCGCCGGCACCGACTGCGCCAACGGCCGCCAGTGGGAGGGCATCAGCCTCAACACCAAGACGGTCATGAACTGGGCCCACGGCTGGGCGCCCAACTACGGCCTCGCGCTCAGCGCGGCGAGCACGGCGGCAGCGGCCAAGGAGTTCTACGCCGACGACCCCTACCTGGCGATCGAGTACACGCCGAACGGCGCCGGGGCCTCGTACTCCGAGGTCAGCTACGCCTCGCCGTGGAACAACCAGCCCGGCTGGGCCCAGGTCACGGTGCAGAACCGGGGTACGGCCACCTGGACCCCGACCAACGGCTACAAGCTCTCGTACCAGCTCTACAGCGTCTCCGGCACCACCCGTACCCTGCTGACCAGTCCCGCCGCCACCCCGGCCGTGATGCCGTCCACGGTGGCGCCCAACAAACCGGTCACGGTCACCGCGTCGATACCCGCGCTGACCGCCGACAAGACCTATCTGATCTGCTGGGACATGGCGTACAACGGGACGCTGTTCTCCACCTACGGCGTGCCGCAGACCTGTTACTCGCTGCCGGTGGTCAACAATCCGCCGATCATCGACAGTTTCACCCCCGGCAACAACGCCTCGGTCTTCAGCCTCACCCCGGTGCTCGGGGTGACCGGCCACGACCCCGACAACTACCCGGGTACCGCGCTCAGTTACTCCTTCAATCTCTACGCCAACGGCTCCACCACCGCGCTTGCCAGCTCCGGCGCCCTCACCACCTCCACCTGGACGGTCCCGGCCGCCAAGCTCGCCTGGGGCGGCACCTACTACTGGACGGCCCTGGTCAGCGACGGCAACGCCACCTCCCTGTGGTCCGCGCCCGTCTACTTCACCGTGCCGTCCGCGCCTCAGCCGCTGGTGACCTCGCACCTGGGCGTCGCCCCGTACGACGCGACGGTCAAGGGCGTGGACCCGCAGATGGGCGACTACTCCACGCAGGCCACCGACCTGTCGATCGGCGCGGTGGCCGACGGCCCGGCACTGAACATCGAGCGCACCTACAACAGCCTGGACCCCGGCGTCTTCAAGGCCTTCGGCGCGGGCTGGTCCTCCATGCTGGACATGCGGGCGACCCCGGACGAGGACGGCTCCGGCAACATCGTGATCACGATGGCCGACGGCCTGCAGGAACGGTTCGGCGCCAACGGCGACGGCACCTACAGCCCCCCGGCGGGCGACTACGCGGTCCTCTCGGCCCCGCCGGCCGCCTACGGCACCTCGGGCTTCGCGCTGACCGAGAAGTCCGGCATGCGCTACATCTTCACCCACTCGGCCACCGACCCGGTCACCGGTCACGTCTACTGGGGCCTCACCGAGTTCGGCAACCGCAACGGCCACGGCGTGGACTTCACCTGGAAGACGGTCACCCTCACCCTGCCCGACGGCAGCACCACCGCCGTCAGTGAACCCGTCCAGGCCGGATTCGGCTTCAACCAGGACAACGGCTACAACGACGGCGCCACCAACCACCTGCCCGACCAGACGATCCTGCTCGAACTGAGCTGGGGCGTACAGCAGGTGACGGCGACGGACGGCGCCGTCAAGAACGTGCCGCACGTCGTCTCCGTGACCGACCGCACGGTGGCAGGCGTCACCCACCCCTGGACCTACGCCTACAACGCCGCGAACTACCTCACCTCGGTGTGCCCGCCGGCCACCAGCACCACCACCTCGACCGCCTGCACCGGCTACACCTACACCTCCGGCACCAGCTCCGGATCGCACTTCGTGTCGATGGTCCAGGACTCCAACCCCACCGACTACTGGCGCCTCGGCGACGCCGCCGGCTCCACCACGGCCGCCGACAGCGTCGTGGTCAACCAGGGCACCACCGACGCCACCCTGGCCAATGTCACCCTCGGCCAGCCCGGCGCCCTCGCCGGCACCCCCGCCACCGCCGCCTCCTTCAACGGCACCAGCTCCTACGCCGCCCTGCCCAGCAGCCTGGTGGCCTCCAGCAGCAACCTCGCGGTCGGCCTGTGGTTCAAGACCACCCAGGCCGGCGGCACCCTCTTCTCGTACCAGAGCGGCAAGCCGGGCACCGCCGTCACCGCGAACTACACCCCGGCGCTCTACGTCGGCACCGACGGCAAACTCCGGGGCCAGTTCTGGGACGGCGTGGCCACCCCGATGGCCTCGCCCGCCGCCGTCAACGACGGCAAGTGGCACCATGTGGTGCTCTCCGGCGCCCGCACCGCGCAGACCCTGTTCCTGGACGGCGCCCAGGTCGCCACCCGGACCAGCACCGGCACCCACACCATCGCGGTCAGCGGCCAGCCCTACACCTCCGTCGGTGCGGGCGAGCTGGCCGGATCGTGGCCGTCCGTCCCGACGGCCAATGCCCTGGGCTGGTTCAGCGGCCAGATCCAGGACGTCTCCTTCCTGCAGCACCCGCTCGGACTGCCCGCCGTCCAGCAGGAGTACGCCTCCGCCACCCTGGCCGCCGACGAACTCACCGGCACCACACTGCCCTCCGGCAAGACCGCGCTCGGCGTCAGCTACAACGCACTGACCGACCGCGCCGCGTCCGTCACCGACGCCGACGGCGGTACGTTCCAGCTGGCCACCCCGGTCACCACCGGCAGCAACGACTACTACTACGGCGCGGTGCGCGGCACCCGGCCCTCGTACGACTACCCGATGACCGAGTCCGCCGGCATCACCGCCGTCAACCAGTACGGCATCGACAAGGCGGCCGACAGCGCCACCGACGGCATCTACAACGACGTCATGCTGGGTGAACCCGGCATCTTCGGCCCCGGAGGGGACACCGCCGCCGGGTTCAACGGCACCTCCTCCTACCTCACCCTGCCCTCCGGCGCCCTGGACGACAGCACCGGGAACGCCACCGTCGCCCTGTGGTTCAACACCAAACAGGCCGGCGGGGTGCTGCTGTCGTACCAGAACAGCCAGATCGGCACGGTGCCCACCAGCTACACCCCGGCCCTCTACATCGGCTCGGACGGCCTGCTGCACGGCCAGCTGTGGGACGGCACCACCTCCCCGATGGCATCCAAGGCCGCGGTCAACGACGGCAACTGGCACCTGGTCGAACTGACCGCCACCGGCACCACCCAGACGCTGTGGCTCGACGGCCAGACCCAGGCCACCCGCACCGGCAAGTCCATCGCGGGCCAGGTCGCGACCTGGGGCGAGACCAATGTGACCGTCGGCGCCGGGTACATCGCCGGATCCTGGCCCAAGCCCCCGGCGAGCAACGCCCAGGGCTACTTCAACGGCGAGATCGGCCAGGTCGGCATCTACAAGACCGACCTCGACCTGACCGGCGTCGAAGCCGCCCTCGGCCTGTACAAGGCCAAGGGCTCCGCCACCGCCCTGATGCCGTCGACCACCGTCACCGTCACCGATCCCGCCCGGTCCACCTCGAAGTACACCTTCGACCCGGCCAACGGCTACCGCACCACCGCCGTCACCGACGCCCTCGGCGGCAGGACCACGTACGCCTACGACTCCCTGGGCTTCCAGGACGCCAGCACCGACCCCGACGGGCACAGCGTCAGCCGTAAGCACGACGCCTACGGCAATGTGCTGGAGACGACCACCTGCCGGCAGGCCAACTCCTGCCAGACCTCCTACTTCAGCTACCACACCAACGCGGCCAACCCGATGGACCCGCTGAACGGCAAGGTCCTCTACGCCGCCGACGCCCGCTCCGGCGCCACCGGCACCGCCAACCCCGCCTACCGCACGGCGTACACCTACACCCCGTTCGGGGCGCTGGCCTCGGTGACCACACCCCCGACGGCGGACTACCCCAACGGGCGGACCGTCAGCTACACGTACTACAACAACAACGAGACGTTCACCAACACCCTCGGCGTCGTCACCAACGAGCCCTACGGCATGCTCGCCACGGTCACCGACCCCAGGGGCCAGGTCACCCGGTTCGACTACTGCTACGGAAGGGTCTGCAGCGAGACCGACCCCTCCGGCGAGACCACCTACTACGGCCACGACGTGTTCGGCCGCCTGACCACCCAGGCGGTCAGCTCCGACACCTACCCGGTGACCTTCACCTCCTACGGGGCGCCCGTCGGCGGCGTGCAGACCAAGTACACCTACGACGCCCTGGACCGGGTCTCCACCGTCACCGGCCAGGCCACCACCGACGCCGTCACCAGCACCGTCCACACCCCGAAGACCACCTACACCTACGACGCGGACGGCGACCTCACCGGCAGGTCGACCGCCGACACCACCGGCCACGACGCCACCCGCACCACCGGCTACGTCTACGACGACCACAACCGGGTCATCACCGCCACCGATCCGGCGAACCTGGCGACCCACTACACGTACGACACCTTCGGCCGGACGACCTCCCGGACCGACCCGTCCGGGACCACCTACAGCTACGGCTACTCGGCGACCGGACAACTGCTCACCACCACCCTGAACGGCTGGACCGGTGACCCGACCGCGCCCTCCGACGCGCAGGACCTCGTGCTGGAGTCCCGGGCCTACGACCCGGCCGGACGGCTGGCCTCGGTCACCGACTCCATGGGCCGCACCACCGGCTACAGCTACTTCGACGACGACCGCCTGCAGTCCGAGACCGTCGCCTCCGGCACCTCCTCCGCCGTCACCGACAAGGCGTACGACTACGACGCCGCCGGCAACCTGACCTGGGAATGCGACGTCTGGACCGGCACCTCCTGCACCCGCCAGACCCAGTACACCGTCGACGCCGCGGACCGCACCACCCGCACCGCCGTCGACCCCGCCGGCGCCAACCGGGTCACCGCCAACACCTTCGACCCCAATGACAACGTCCTGTCCCAACTGCTCACCGGCGACGGCCAGACCCGCCAGGTCGGCTACTCCTACGACGCCGCCGGCAACACCACCTCGCAGTCCGTACGCACCGACGCCACCGGGCCGACCGGCTACTGGCCGCTGACCGACGGCGCGGTCAACGCCGCCGACTCCTCCGGCAACGGCTTCACCGGCACCCCGAACTCCGGCGCCACCTGGGCACCGCCCGGCGGCAACTACGCCCAGTTCAACGGCACCACGGGTGCCATCACCACCAGCGGCACGCCGGTGGTGGACACCTCCAAGGCCTTCAGCGTCTCCGCGTGGGCGTATCTGAGCGCCACCAGCACGACCAAGGACTACACGGTCGTCAGCCAGCAGGGTGCCCAGAACAGCGCCTTCCAGATCCAGTACAACCACACCACCAAGTCCTGGGCCTTCGTCCGCGCCGCCAGCGACACCGCCACCTCGACCACCTACACCGCCGCCGCCAGCGCCGCGGCCACGGCCGGGGTGTGGACCCATCTGGTGGGTGTCGAGGACGCGCTCGGCAACATGAGCCTCTACGTCAACGGCGTCGAGGTCAGCGGGGTCTGCACCTCCTGCACCGGCCCGGTGCAGGACCTGACCCCGATGGCCAGCACCGCGGGTGTCGCGATCGGCCGGGGCAAGGCGGCCACCGTCTCGGTCAACTTCTTCCCCGGACGGATCCGCGACGTCCAGCTGTACGGCCGCGGGCTCGCCCAGAACGAGATCAGCGAGCTGTACACCTCCGCCACCACCAGCGGCCAGTCCGCCGTCTCCGTCGGCGCCGACGGCTGGTGGAAGCTCAACGACGGAGAGAGCCCGACCGCCGCCGACTACTCCGGCACCGGCAATGTCGGCACCCTCAACAGCGCCACCAGCTGGTCCTCCGACAACGGCGGCTCGGCCGTCTTCGCCGGAGCCGGGCAGATCGCCACAGCAGGCTCCGTCGTCAACACCGCCAAGAGCTTCTCCGTGGCCGCCTGGGCCAAGATCACCACCACCCCGGCCGGCACCTGGCAGACCGTCATCTCCCAGCAGGGCTCCAAGGCCGCGGGCTTCTCGCTGGACTACAACCCCACCGCCGGCCGCTGGGCCTTCGACCGGGCGACCACCGATGTGGCCGCGCCCACCCTGGCGGGCGCCAACTCCACGGCGGCGCCCACCCTCAACACCTGGACCCAGCTGCTCGGCACGTACGACGCCGGCACCGGCAAGATGACGCTGTACGTCAACGGCGTCGCCCAGGGCACCGCGACCGACACCACGCCCATCGCCAGCACCGGCGCGCTGGCCATCGGCCGGGGCTACGCCGCCGGAGCCGCCGCCCAGTACTTCAACGGCTCGGTCAGCAAGGCGCAGGTCTACAACCGCGTCCTCACCGCGGCCGAGGCGGCCTCGCTCTACAGCTCCGGCGGCACCGCCGGGTCCGCGCCGCTCACCACCACCTGGACGTACGACCAGCGCGGCCTGCCCAGGACCGAGACCGATCCGCGCGGCAACGCGGCCGGGGTGAACGCGGCGGCCTACACCACCACCGTCACCTACGACGAGGCCGGGCAGCTCACGACGACCTCCTCGCCACCGATCAGCACGGAGAGCGGCGGCAATGCCGCCCAGCAGACCGTGGCCGTCGCCAGCAACGGCTACAACACCTTCGGCGACCAGGTGGAGTCCGACGACCCCGACGGCCGGATCGTCACCACCACCTACGACGCCGACAGCCGCGTCCTGGCCGTCTCCCAGCCCTCGTACACCGCGCCCGACGGCTCCGCCGCCGTCACCCCCACCACCTCCTACACCTACGACGAGCTCGGCGATGTCCTCACCGAGACCGATCCCCTGCACAACCAGGCGTCGTACACCTACGACCAGCTCGGCGACCAGGTGCGGCAGACCCTGCCCGGCGGGCGCGTCACCCATACCGGTTACGACACCGACGGCGAGCCGCTCAACACCACCGACCCGACCGGCGCCCGGACCGAGGCCACCTACGACCCGCTCGGCCGGCAGATCACCGCGACCCAGCTGGAGCGCACCCCCACGGCGGCGGCCTACACCACCAAGTACGGCTACGACGGGCTCGGCGACCTCACCTCGCTGGAGGACCCGCTGCACAACACGACCACCGCGACCTTCGACGCCCTCGGCCAACCGCTCACCGTCAAGGACCCGGTGGGCAATGTCACCGGCTACAGCTACGACGCCACCGGCCGGGTCCTCACGACCACCGCGGCCGACGGCACGAAGACAACCCAGGGGTACGACCTCGCCGAGCGGCTCACCTCGACCACCAAGCTCGACGCGAACGGCACCGCCCTCAGCTCCACCGCCTACGGCTACGACGCGGTCGGCAACGAGACCTCCGCCACCGACGCCCGGCAGCACACCAGCACCGCCGCCTTCGACGCGCTCAACCGGATGGTGAGCCAGAGCCAGCCGGTCGACGCCACCACCTCGATCACCACCTCCTTCGGCTATGACGCGGCGGGCGGCCGGACCCGCTACACCGACGCCGACAAGAACATCACCCTCTACACCTACAACTCCCTCGGCCTGCCGGAGAGCAGTATCCTGCCCAGCGTCACCGGGCTCACCTCCGCCGCCGACCGGACCACCACCACCGCCTACGACGCCGACGGCAGAACGCACACCATCACCCGCCCCGGCGGGGTGGTCCTCACCAACGGCTACGACGCCGGCAGCGAGCTGACCTCCCAGACCGGCACCGGCGCGGAGGCCGCCACCACGGCCCGCTCCTACGGCTACGACGCGGCGGGCCGCCCCAACTCGGTCTCCGCGCCCGGCGGCACCGACACCTTCACCTACAACGACCGCGGGCTCGTCGTCGGCATGGCCGGGCCGTCCGGCACCGCGAGTTACAGCTACAACGAGAACGGCCAGATCAGCTCACGTACCGACAAGGCCGGGACCGCCACCTTCGGCTACGACGCCGACCAGCGGGTCAACAGCGAGACCGACCCGCTCACCGGCACCACCGCCACCCTGACCTACAACCCCGTCGGCCAGGTCAAGACCATCGCCTACGGCACCGGCGGAGCCACCCGCGCCTACGACTACACCGCGCTCCACCAGCTCAAGTCCGACGTCCTGAGCTCCCCCTCCGGCACATCCGAGGCATCGGCCGCGTACACCTACAACCCTGACGGCCAGATCGCCACCGTCACCGCCACCGGCACCGCCGGCTCGGGCACCAGCACCTACGACTACGACTTCGCCGGCCGCCTGAAGTCCGCGACCACCGGCTCCGGCACCACCGGTTACGCCTACGACGGCAACGGCAACCGCACCACAGCCGGCTCCGCCACCGCCACCTTCAACGCCCGCAACCAGCTGACCTCCGTCTCCAGCGGCTCCGCCACCACCAACTACGGCTACACCGCGCGCGGCACCACCACGAGCGTCAGCTCCGCCGGGACCACGACCACCTACACCTCCGATGCCTTCGACCAGGTCACCGGCTCCAGCACCGGCGCCGGCTACACCTACGACGGCCTCGGCCGGCTCGCCACGGCGTCCTCCGGCGGTCACAACGCCACCTTCAGCTACGGCAGCGCCACCAACACCCCGGTCTCCGACGGCACCCAGAACTTCGGCCGGGACGCCAACGGCGACGTGTTCTCCACCTCCGCCGCCGACGGCACGGGCGCCGCCCTCGCCCTCTCCAACAGCCACGGCGACATCACCGGCAGCTTCACCGCCACCGGCAGCGCCCTGACCGGCTCCACCGCCTACGACGCCTACGGACGCCGCACCGCGTCCAGCGGCAGCCAGACCGACCTCGGCTACCAGGGCGGCTGGACCGACTCCTCCACCGGCCAGGTCAACACCGCCACCCGCTGGTACGACCCCGCCAACGGAGCCTTCACCAGCGCGGACTCGGCCAGCAACGCGCCCACCCCGGCGGTCAACGCCAACCCCTACGCGTACGGCAACGACGACCCTCTGGACAACACCGACACCAGTGGCCACGACGCCTGCACCAGCGACGACATCAAGGCCCAGGAGGAGGCCTACGAGCAGATGCAGGCCTGGCTCAAGAACTGGCAGGCGGGCCAGATGGGCCGGATGATCGAGTGGTCGCAGGAGCAGTGGGCGATCGGGAAGGAGAAGGCCCGCGCCCAGCAGGCCAAGAACGCCGCCGACGACAAGGCCCTGAAGCAGCAGCAGGACGCGTGGGAGCGGCAGTTCGACAAGGACTTCAACGACGCCATGGACGAGGACTATTCGAGCCCGCGCTCGCACTCCCCGTCGCACGACACGGGCTCGGACTCGGGCTCCAATTCCGGTTCGGGTTCGAGTTCGAACAATGGCCACCTGCATGGCGTGGCCACCGGCGGGGCCCTGTCGTACGGCTCCTCCTCGCACACCAGCGCATGGGCGATCGGCGGGGCGGTCGTACTGGGCCTCGCGCTCGGCGCCAGCCTCTTCTTCGCCCCCGAGGCCGCCGTCGTCTTCGTCCTGGCCGCCTCCGCCAACGACGACTGCGGCGCCAACGGCATCCCCACCCGCCCCAAGAACCAGAACCTCGGCGGCACCAACTCCACCCCGATCCTGGGCACCACCCCGGCGGAGGACGCCGACGCGGCGGCGGGCCATCTGGCCACCAGCTCGTCGGCGACCACCGACACGGGCGTGGCCACCGACAGCAACGCCTCCGGTGGCACCGGCACCGTCGACCGCAGCGGTCGCTGCGACACCGGGGCCGGCTTCAACGACAAGGGCAACATCGTCTATCTGCCCCGGCATGAGCAGGCGGGCGAATGCGTGGCCACCGGAGCGTTCGCCAGTCTCGACCAGTCCGACTACACGCCGCCTCCAAGGCCGAATCTGAGATTCGGCCTTCCGGGGCTCACAACCCTGCCGGCCGACAACCGTGCCAGGGGGCACCTGATCGGGTACGCGTTCGGCGGATCAAACAAGGACACCCGGAACTTCGTCACGATGTATCAGGTGGCGAATCAGGACATGTTCGACTATGCGGAGGCGCCGGTGCTCGCTGCCATCAGAGGCGGCGGCCATGAGTACATGGAAGTCTTCCCGGTCTACGGGAATCCGGCCTCGCCGATACCGACCCAGATACAGTTCACGGCGTTCGGCACCACAGATGTGGACTGTGTCATCGACAACACGCCGCATGGCGGCGCCCATTGCAAGTGACTCGCCGGTTCGGAAAGGCAACACCGTGGCAGCGACAGACGTGCTGGTCCCTCTCCTCGGGGCACCTCCGAGGAGAGAGGCCGGTGGCTTCGACGTGGTACAGAGCGAGTGGAGAACGGAACTTCCTGAAGAATTCATCGACTTCGGGGTGAAGTACGGTGACGCCACGATCTCCGAGTTCATCTTCGTCTGTGGCCCGAGGACCTTGATGTCCTATGCCGAAAGGATGGGACCGAGGCTCGAACGGAGCCCTTATGTTCCCGGAGCCGTGCTCCCGACCGCGGGCGGCATGCTGCTCTGGGGGAACACGATCGAGGGCGACCAGCTCTTCCTGGTGGATCGCGGGACAGCGGGCTGGACCGTGTCGGCATTCCGCCGGAATTGGGCCGACTGGTACGAGTCCCGTCTGAACCACACAGAATGGCTCCGGGCGGCCCTCTCGGGCGAGATCGCCACGGATTGGCTTCCGGAGTGGCCGAAACGCCACACGCTTGAGATCTTCACGGCCTGACCCGGCACCGGGCCGCTGCGGCCGATGCCTCCTGGCGTCGGCCGCAGCAGCATGGACCGCGCTCAAGCTCCCGGGCCGTCAGCGCGCCCGTCCCGGTTGCCCGCCCGCGCCGGGAGCTCCTGCTCGGCCCAGATGATCTTTCCGGCCCGGGTGTAGCGCGTACCCCAACGGCGGGTCAGCTGGGCGACCAGGAACAACCCCCGGCCGCCTTCGTCGGTGGTCCGCGCATGGCCCATCCGGGGTGAGGTGTTGCTGGCGTCGGACACCTCGCAGATCAACGTGTCATGCCGGATGATGCGCAGCCTGACGGGTCCGGTGCCGTGCCGGATGGCGTTGGTGACCAGCTCGCTGACCACCAGTTCCGTGGTCGTCACCAGGTCGTCCAGCGCCCATCCGAGGAGCTGGCGGACGGCCAGCTCCCTGGCGCTCGCGACGATCGCCGGATCCGTCGGCAGGTCCCACGAGGCGACCCGGTCGGCGCCCAGCGCATGCGGCCGGGCCAGGAGCAGAGCGACGTCGTCGGTCTGCGGGCCGGTCAGCAGATTGTTCACGACCGCCGAGCACAGCTCCTCCGGCGGCAGGCCGGACCGCGCGAGCACATCGCGGAGGCGGGCCAGCCCGACGTCGATGTCCTGGTCGCTGGTCTCGATGAGGCCATCGGTGTAGAGGGCGATCAGGCTTCCCTCGGGGAGGGATATCTCGGCGGATTCGAAGGGCAACGAGCCGAGGCCCAGCGGAGGTCCCGCGGGAAGGTCCGGGAAGGTGACCTTGCCGCCGGGGGTGACCACGGCGGGTGGCGGATGTCCGGCCCGGGCCATGGTGCACAGCTGGGTGACCGGGTCGTAGACGGCGTAGAGGCAAGTGGCGCCCAGCACCGCGGTGGTGATGGGCTCGTCGTCGCCGCTCTTCTCCTCCGTCAGTCGGATCACCAGGTCGTCCAGGTGGGCCAGCAGCTCGTCGGGCGGCAGGTCCATGTCGGCGAGCGTCTGTACGGCGGTACGCAGCCTGCCCATGGTCGCCGCGGCGTTGAGGCCGTGCCCGACGACGTCACCGACGACCAGGGCGACCCGGGCGCCGGACAACTGGATCACATCGAACCAGTCGCCGCCCACCCCTTCCCGTACATCGGCCGGCAGATAGCGCGAGGCCACCTCCATGGCGGTCCCGCCGTTCAGCCCCTGCGGGAGCAGACTGCGCTGCAGGGCCAGCGCCGCAGCGTGCTCACGGGTGTAGCGGCGGGCGTTCTCCACCCACACCGCGGCCCGGCTGACAAGCTCCTCGGCGAGCAGCAGATCGTCCTCCTCGAACGGCTGCGGATGCTCCGTACGGAAGAAGGTCGCCACCCCCAGCACGGTGCCGCGCGCGGACAGCGGCACCCACATCACCGAGTGCATCCCGAAATCCGCGATGCTCCTGGCCCGCGCCGGGTCCTCCGCGACCCACGGGGCGGTGGCCGGGTCCAGGAACGGTTCCAGCACCGTGGTGCCTTTGACCATGCTCTCGAAGTACGGCGAGGACCTGGGTGCGTCGATCGAGTCGCCGGTGGCGATCACCGACTCCGGGCAGCCCTCGTGGATCGACTGCTGCCCGGCACGCCGCACCAGATACGCGCTGTCGGCCGGCCCCGAACCGGGTTCGTCGCCGTGCAGCACCGCTTCCAGCAGATCGACGCTCACGAAGTCGGCGAGCCTCGGCACCGAGAAGTCGGCCAGCTCCTGGGCGGTCCGCATCACATTCAGCGTGCCCCCGATACGGGCGCTGGCCTCGCTGAGCAGGGCCAGGCGCTCCCGGGCCCGCCATCTGTCGGTGACGTCCATGCCCATGTAGCACACGCCCAGCGGGTTGCCGTCCGGGTTGTCGAGCCGAAAGAAGGAGGTGGAGTAGGCGTGTTCCTGGTGCGGATCCGCCCAGGTCCAGCCCCGGTACTCGTAGTCGATGACCGGCACGCCGGTCTCCAGCACCCGCCGCATCTGTGCTTCGAGCGCCTCGGTGTTCAGGCCCGGCAACGAGTCCGACATCCGGCGCCCGAGCCGTTCGTCGCGCGGCACACCGCCGTAGCGCTCCAGGGTGTCGTTCATCCACACGTACCGCAGGTCCGGGCTGAGCACGGCCATGCCGAGTGGTGAGCGGGTGAGGAAACCTTCCAGCACCTCCCCGCTGACCGCCCAGGTCGGAGCCTTCGACACGTCGGTCGCCGACACGAGCCAGGCCTTGCGGTCGTCGGTGTCGGACATCACGGTCACCCGCAGCCCGACCTCGAGGCGGCGGCCGTCGCGGTGCCGGGCGCCCACCAAACCGCCCCAGCTCTCCCGCGTCCCGCACTCCTCGGCGATCTCGGCCGCCCGTGACGCGTCTTCGGACTGCGCCAGCAGAGTGGCGGCGGGGCGGTCGAGGACCTCCGCCGCGCCGTATCCCAGGAGCCGCTCGGCGGCCCCCGTCCAGCCGATGACCGTGCCCTTCGCGTCGATCACCGCGGCAGCCACATTCGCCATCTCGAACGGTCCATGCGTTCCGTCCGGTGTTACCTCCTTGGGGAGCATCATGACAGCCGTCCCATCTGGCGGATGGCATATGGGACATTCTATGATGTATCGCCCTTCATGGCTCGCCCTTGGACCGCTCCTGGACTTCGTCCTACTCCTGGCTCTCGCCGGTGGTGAGCCGGGCGATCATCAGCGCCACCAGGATGATCGCGCCGTAGATGGCCTGGATCCAGAAGGACGACACCTGCGCCAGGGTGAGCAGGTTCTCCAGCATGCCCAGCAGCAGGACCCCGAGCAACGCCCCGGCCAGGGATCCCTTGCCGCCGTTCAAGCTGATGCCGCCGATGACAGCGGCCGCGAACACGGTGAAGATCAGGCCCTGTCCCTGATTGGCGTTGATCGCCCCGACCCGTCCGGCGATCACCAGACCGGCCAGCGCGGCCAGCGTCCCGCCGATGACCAGGACTGTCCAGGCCACCCGGTCGACCCGGATGCCCGCCGCCCGCGCAGCGGGGGCGGCGCCGCCCACCGCGTACACCGCGCGTCCCAGCCGGTGGTAGCGCAGCGCCCACCCGGCGACTGCGAAACAGGCGCCGGTCAGCCACACGGAGACGGGGACGCCGAGCCAGGTGTCGGACCCGAGGGCGAAGAACGCGGCAGGCGCGTCGAACAAGGTCTTGCCGGACACCATGCCGACCAGGACTCCGCGCAGCACGATGTTCATCGCCAGGGTCACGATAAAGCCGTTGAGCTGGAGCTTGACGATCAGCAGACCGTTCACGGCCCCGATCAGCGCCCCGGTGAGCGGAATGATCAGCAGGCCGGACCAGGTGGGCAACTCGCTGCCGAAGCCCGCCGAGGCGGCCGGGATCACGGCCATGAAACCGAGGGCCGGGGCGAGCCCCGCGATCGACTCCAGCGAGAGGTCCATCTTGCCGCTGATCAGGATCAACGCCTCGGCGAGCACCAGCAGTCCGAGCGCCGAGGAGGCGCTGAGCACATTCAGCAGGTTGTCCCGCTCAAGGAAGCTCTCGTTGCTGACCGCACCGATGAGCAGCAGCAGGAGCACCGCGGGAAGCAGCGCCAGGTCGCGGATCCGGCCCAGGACGATCGCGCGGGCGGGGTGGCGGACCGCTCTGTCCGGCCCGCCACCGGGCGTCGGGCCCTTTGGCGCGGTGTCATTCATGGCCGGTGCTGACCCCTTCGATCGAGGCCACCAGTTCTTCGTCGGTCCAGCCGACGGTGTACTCGGCGGCGAGAGAGCCGTTGAACATCACCAGGACGCGGTCGCAGGTCCGCAGGTCCGCCAGCTCGTCCGAGACGACGAGGGCCGCGCGTCCCGCGGCCCTGGCTCGGTCGACGACCGACAGCAGCGCCCGCTTGGACTTCACGTCGACACCCGCCGTCGGATTGATGAGCACCAGTACCCCCGGGTCGGTGGCCAGCGCCCGGCCCATGACGACCTTCTGCTGATTACCGCCCGACAGGTCCTTGACCGGCTGGTCCGGGCCGTCCGTCGTGATGTCGAGACCGGTGATCGTCCGCCGGGCGAAGGCGTCCCGGGCCCGGCGCGAGATCACGCCCAGCCGCCCCAGCCGGTCCATGATGGTCATGGAGGCGTTCTCGGCCACCGACAGCTCCGGTACCAGCCCTTCATAATGCCGGTCGCGCGGCACACAGCCCACGCCCGCCGCGAGCGCCGAGGCGACGCTGCCCGGCCGCGTCGGACGGCCGAGAACCTCGATCCGCCCGCTGTCGGGCCGGTACAGCCCGGCCAGCGCTTCGGCGACCTGACGGCTCCCGGAGCCCGCGAGCCCGGCCAGCCCCACCGTCTCGCCGGACCGGACGGCGAAGCTGACGTCGGTGAAATGCGGGCCGCTCAGCCGGTGCACCCGTACGGCCAGGGGCGCGTCCGCCGACTGCGACCGGATCGCGCCGAAGCCGGGGGCCGCGCCCGCGTCCCGCTCCCCGGTCATCGCCTCGATGAGTTCGGTCCTGCCCAGCTCGCCCACGGGCGCCGTGGTGATCCAGCGGGCGTCCCGGAAGACGGTGACGACCTGGCAGACGGCGTAGACCTCCTCCAGATGGTGGGAGATGTAGAGAAAGGTGATCCCGGCCCGCTGCAACCGCCGGATATGGGTGAACAGGCGGTCGATCGCCCGGCTGTCCAGCTGGGCGGTGGGCTCGTCCAGAATGATGAACCGGGTTCCGCGCGAGATCGACCTTGCGATCTCCACCATCTTGGCGTCCTCGACGGTGAGCCCGCCGGCCGGCACGTTCTCGTCGACCTCCACACCCCATTCGTCCAGCAGCTCGCGGGCCGCCGAGCGCATCCGCCGCCAGCTGATCACCTGGCCGAGAACCGTGGGTTGCCGGTTGACGTACAGGTTCTCGGCGACGGTGAGATCAGGGATGATCGTTGACCGCTGGTAGACGCAGGCGACCCGCCGCTGCCACGCCTCACGGTCCGCCAGGCCGGGCGCGGGTTCGCCGTCGAACAGGACAACGCCGCGGTCCGGCCGCTGCAGTCCGGTCAGGATGGCCACCAGGGTCGACTTGCCGGCCCCGTTACGGCCGACCAGGGCGTGCGACTCACCGGCCCGGACGGCGATCCGCACGTCGTCCAGGGCCACGGTGGGACCGTAGCGCTTACGGATCCCGTGGGCCTCGGCCACCACGCGGCGGCCGGGGCCGTCGGCGCGGGTTTCAGTCAGTGGCGTCTGGTTCATCGCGGTCTCGCTTCCTGGATACCCGGGGAGACGGTCTCCCGGGTATCAGGAGCTCTTGCCGATCTGGTTGCCCCACAGCGACGCGTCGTCGACATTGCCCTCGGTCACCAGCGGTGCCGGGAGCTGGTCCTCAAGGATTCCGCTGGGCAGCCGGACGATGGTGCTGTCGTGGTCGGTCGGGCCCGGGTGGAAGGTCTGGCCCTGCATCGCCCGCTTGATGTAGAAGATGCCGTATTTGGCGTACTGGTCGGCCGGCTGGGAGACGGTCGCGTCGATCAGGCCCTTGCGGATCGCGTCCAGCTCCTGCGGGATGCCGTCATTGGAGACGATCACGACGTGCTTGGGATTACCGGCCGCCACCAGCGCGTGGTGCCGCCGCAGCGTGCTCAACGCGGGGGCCAGATACACGCCTCCGGCCTGCATGTAGATGCCCTTGATATCCGGGTGGGCGGTGTACAGCGCCTCCAGGCCGGCCGCCGCCCGCTCCGCCTCCCAGACGGCGGGAATGTCCAGCACCTTGATGCCCGGGTAGTTCTTCTTGATGCACGAGCTGAACGCCTCCGAGCGATCCCGCCCGTTGACCGACGCCAGGTCGCCCTGGATCTGTACGACCTTGCCGGTCCTCACCGCGCCGCCGATCCGGCGGCAGGCCTTCTCCCCGTAGGCACGGTTGTCGGCCCTGACCACCATCGCAACCTTGCCCTTGTCCGGCGCCACATCGACGGCGACCACCGGCACGCCCTTGCGCTGCGCGGCATTGAGCCCGGCGGTGATCGCCGCGGAGTCCAGCGGCGAGACGACCAGGCCCTTCACCTTCTGGGCGAGCAGATTCTGGATGTCGGTGATCTGTTTGCTCGGATCGGAGTCGGAGTTCACCGTCTGAAGCACGTGGACGTCCTGGGCGGCGGCCTGCTCGGGGACGTAGGAGTTGTACGACTCCCAGAACGGTGAGGTGAGCAGCGGCAGCACCACCCCGACCTTGCCCGAAGCGGTGTTGGGGGTGCTGCTCGTGCCCCCACCGCAGGCGGTGACGGCCGGCCCGCAGCCGAGTGCGAGGGCTGTCCCGATAGCGGCGATGCGTCGCTTCATGGTGCTCGGCTCCGAGTAAGTGGTCAGGTTGGTCATGTCAGTGGAAGGAGTCCGGACGACTGCGGATGCCCTGCATCCCTCCGTCCACGGCGAGTGCCGTCCCGGTGGTGGCACCGGCCAGCGGCCCGGCGAGATACGCGATGGCGTCCGCGACCTGCTGGGCGGTGACCAGGCGGCCGGAGGGCTGGCGGGCGATGAGAGCGCTGCGTTCGGCCTCCGGGTCGTCGGAATGTTCGAGGAGCCGGCGCACCCAGGGAGTGTCCACGGTGCCCGGGTTGACGCAGTTGACCCGGATGCCCTCGTCGATGTGGTCGGCGGCCATCGCCAGGGTCAGCGCGAGCACCGCGCCCTTGCTGGCCGCGTACAGCGCCCGCTGCGGCAACCCGGCCAGCGCCGCGACCGAGCAGGTGTTGACGATGGCCGCGCTGGGAGACCGGCGCAGATACGGCAGTGCCGCCCGGCTGGCGCGGACGATGCCGAGCACATTGATGTCCAGCACGTGGTGCCATTCCTCGTCCGCGTTGTCCTCCACGGTGCCCAGCGCGCCGATGCCGGCGTTGTTGACCAGCACATCCAGGCCTCCGAACAGGTCCGCCACCCGGCTCACGGCGTCGGCCACCGATACGGCGTCCCCGACATCGGCCTGTACCGGGTGCAGCCATGCGGGCACAGGCCCAGGAATCCGGTCGAGGACCGCCACCCGGCACCCCCTCGCGGCCAGGGTCTCGGCGGTGGCCAGGCCGATCCCGGACGCCCCGCCGGTGATGACCGCGGCCAGCCCCTGGAATTCCTCCCCGGGGTTCACGCCGGGGAGCCTTCAGCAGGGGGCACGTCGTACGGGGCCTGCCAGGCGGCGCCGCCGGGGAACGCGTACGCGGCGAGCGACTCGGGCCGCATCGCCGAGCTGAAGCCGGGGGCGGTCGGGGCCGCGTACCGCCCCCGGACGATCACCACCGGGTCGAGGAAGTGCTCGTGCAGATGATCCACATACTCGATGACCCGGTCCTGGAAGGTGCCGGAGACCGCCAGATAGTCGAACATCGCCAGATGCTGCACGAGCTCGCACAGGCCCACCCCGCCCGCGTGCGGGCACACCGGGATCCCGAACTTGGCCGCCAGCAGGAGGATCGCCAGGTTCTCGTTGACTCCGCCGACCCGGCAGGCGTCCAACTGCAGAAAGTCGATCGCGTCCGCCTGGAGCAGTTGCTTGAACATCACCCGGTTGTGCACATGTTCGCCCGTCGCCACCCGCACCGGCGCCACCTCCCGGCGGATCGCCGCGAGACCGAGAATGTCATCCGGGCTGGTCGGCTCCTCGATCCAGTACGGGTCGAACTCCGCCAGCCGCCGGATCCACCCGATCGCCTCGGCGACCCCCCAGCGCTGATTGGCGTCCAGCGCCATCCGCACCCCCGGGCCGATCACCCCCCGCGCCGTACGGCACCGCCGCACATCGTCGTCCAGATCGGCACCGACCTTGAGCTTGATCTGCCCGAACCCACTGTCCACGGCCTCCCGGGCCAACCCGGCGACCTTGCCGTCCGGGTAACCGAGCCAGCCAGGAGACGTGGCATACGCCGGATACCCCTCAGCGAGCAGCCGCACCTCCCGCGCCCCGATCCCGCCCCGCGCCCGCCGCAGAATCCCCAGCGCCTCATCGGGGGTCAGCGCGTCCTCCACATAACGGAAGTCGATCAACGCGACCACCTGTTCGGGCGCAAGGTCGGCCAGCAGCTTCCACAGCGGCTTCCCCTCCCGCTTCGCGTACAGATCCCACACGGCGTTCACCACGGCCCCGATGGCCATGTGCGCCACGCCCTTCTCCGGCCCCAGCCATCGCAGCTGGCTGTCGCCGACGAGCGAGCGACAGAACCCCCCGAGGTCGGACAGGACCTTTCCCAGCCGCATCCCCACCACATGCGGGCGCAACGCGTTGATCGCCGCCACCTCGACCTCATTGCCCCGGCCGATGGTGAAGCAGAACCCATGCCCCTCCAGCCCGTCCCCGGCATCGGTCCGGATGATCACATATGACGCCGAATAATCCGGATCGGGATTCATCGCGTCCGACCCTTCAAGCCGACGAGACGTGGGAAACCGGATGTCGTAGGCGTCCAGTGCCGTGATCCGCCCCCGCGTCGGACGACGGGGCCTCATGGCAGGCGGCTCATCGACGTCATCGGGAGGACTCCAGAGAATCGGGCCTGACGGCAAGCTTGGACACCCAAATGAGTGTATATCGCCCAAAAGCCCCGGTCGCGCGACCGCACGCCTGTGTCTCCGGTGCTGGTGTGCCAGGTCGAAGCGGATGCTGATCGACGGAATCCGGTGGCGAGTGCGGACCGGGGCTCCGTGGCGGGCCCTCCCGTCCTCGGCGCCTGGGAGTCCGGGCGGGGCTGCTCACCAAGCTCCGGGCGCGAGCCAACGCGCGCGGTCGCATCGGGTGGACGGTGAACCGCCGGGACTGCCATGCCCAGAAGGAACCGCCTCAGCCCAGGGGATACCGCGAGCCGCGACGCTGCGGCGCCCGGCGGTCGTACTGTCGAACCCGTTACCGAGGAGGACGTCTGATGCGCAGCGTGACCTATTCGATGAACGTCTCACTTGACGGCTACATCGTCGGGCCGGACGGCGCCTTCGACTGGACGGCGCCCGACGAGGAGGTCTTTCGCTTCGTCACCGACGGGATAAGAGAGGTCGGCGTCCACCTGTTGGGACGACGGCTGTACGAGACGATGCTGTACTGGGAGACCGCCGACCAGGATCCATCGCTCGACGACTCAATGCTCAAGTGGGCCGCGATCTGGAAGCCGCTGCCAAAGGTGGTGTTCTCCACCACGCTGTCGGCGGTGCGGGGCAATGCCCGCCTGGCCTCCGGCGGCCTGGCGGAGGAGATCGAGCGGTTGCGAGCCGAGCCGGGGGAGGGCGACATCGCGATCGGCGGCGCGACTCTCGCCGCCGAGGCGGCCGCGTCGGGTCTGATCGACGAGTACCGGGCCCGGGTCCACCCGGTGCTGGTCGGCGGTGGCATTCCGTTCTTTCCCCAGCACGAGCGCCGGGTGGATCTCGAACTCGTCGAGACCCGCACTTTCAGCTCAAGGGTCGTCTACCTCCACTACCGCGTGGCGCGCTAGGGCGTGTTGCGAAAGTAGCGCCGTCCGCCCGTAGGGCGGGCTCCGCGGCGTCTGGTGCGTGCGATCGCAAGGCGGAGGGTCGTCCTCGTACTGGACGTACTTGGATGATCCCGACAACGCGGCGAGCGTGCGTGCCAGGCCTCGTGGAGCAGGCGGGACTTTCGCAACACGGCCTAGGCCCAATGCCGTTGCGTTACGGGCTTGCGGGCTGGGGTCTTGTGATGAGGACCGCTTGAGGTCCGGTGCGGGTCGGCTGTGGCCAGGAACGGTGTTCAGTTCGCTTGAGGCGGTAGTTGGACATCTTGCGTTTCACCACGCGGGGCTGGCTGCGGAGGCGTCTGACGGGCAGGAGCCGTTCCAGGAGGTCCTGCTCGAGCATCACCAGTGCTCTGACCAGGAGGTCAGGGGGAAAAACTGCCCGGCGTGACGGTCACGCTGCGCCGGGCAGAGCGCAGCGTTTCGGTGAAGGAGACCCGGTCAGGGTCCAGGCCACGGGTGGCAGCCGTTCTCAGCATGAGTTCCCGCAGAGCGTGGTGGACCAGCAGGTGTGCCCAGATCTGCTGGTGAACACCGTCGGGTGTTTTACTGCTGAGCACGACGCGTGCGCCACGCTGATGGGTTTTGATCTCGGCGAAGACGGACTCGATCTCCCAGCGTTCGCGGTAGAGCGCGGCCAGCTGCCGGGCAGGATACCGTCGGGCGTCCAGCAGGCTGGTGACCAGGCGATAGTCGTCGGTCTCACCCTCACCGGCCCGGTCCTTGAGCCGGTAGGCCAGGACACGGACCACAACCGGCTCCTTGCGGGCCGGGCCGCCGCTCGCTCTGATGTGTGAGAGCCATGACCCGTCGCGGAACTGTTTGGTGACGGGCAGGACGCGGTTGGCGGGCACCCGCCACAGCAGGTCGGCGCCGGTGGCGGTGAACGCCTGCCACAACGGGACGCCAAGGAACCCACGGTCGGCCAGGACCAGCTGACCTGGGCCGGTCGAACGCGGCAGGCGGCCTACCAGAGTGACTTCCCCGGTGCGGCAGCCGGCCAGTTCCGCGTCCAGCACCGCATGGCTGCCGATCTCCACCAGAGCTGCCATCCGCACTTGCGGAAACGCGCTCCTGCCCGACCCGCGGCCACTGCCCGGACGTCCGAAGGCAGTCTCGTTGGCTTCACTGTCCGCGACGTCCCAGCACGTGCCGTCGACGGCGAGCAGCCGCAAGCCCCGCCAGAACGCGCCGGGCGTCGCCTCGGTCGCCATCGGCTTCGCGGTCGTGGCGAACAGCACCCGCAGCGGCTCGGAGCCCAGCCGCTGCCGGGCCCTGAACAGCGAGGACTTCGCCGGAACACGCCAGTTGCCCAGCAGCCCCGAGCCCCGCAAGCCCTCGACGAGATGGCGCATCACTTCCAGATACGGGGCAGGTGAGAACAGGGCCAACGCCAGCACGAAGTACACCACCAGCCGCGCGGGAAGCAGCCGCTGACGTCGCTCGGCACGGCCGCACGCCGTCACCACCCGGTCCACCAAGCCTGGCGGATACACCCAGGTCAACAGGCCGAGACCCGATAAGTCAGACACACTCGCAGCCATCCGAACCACCCCCGGGACGAACTGCCAAGCACAGTACGCCTACAGCAAAGGCAACGGCATTGGCCCTAGGGACTGTGCCGAGTTGGGATCTTCATGTGAGGCTCCGGAGCCAGATGACCGCGCCGCGTAGGTGGAGTCCGGCGAGGTAGCTGTCCGGGGTCTTGTCGTAGCGGGTGGCGAGCCCGCGCCAGTCCTTGATCTTGTTGATGCAGCGTTCCACCGTGTTGCGGTCGCGGTAGAGCTCGGTGTCATGGACGGGGGGCCGCCCGCCCCGGCGTCCCTTGTTCTTGCGGTTGGCCGTCTGGTCGGTCTTCTCCGGGATCACCGCCCGGATCCTGCGTCTGCGCAGGTAGGCGCGGTTGGCGCGGGAGGAGTACGCCTTGTCCGCGGCCACGGCGGCGGGGCGGGTGCGGGGCCGGCCGACCGGGCCCCGGACCCTGATGCGTTCCAGGACGGCGGTGAAGCGGGGGCTGTCGGCGGCCTGGCCGGGGGTGAGGACGAAGGACAGCGGGCGGCAGCGGCGGTCCGCCGACAGGTGCACCTTGCTGGTCAGCCCGCCGCGCGAGCGCCCCAGTTCAGCGGCCCGGAGCCGGGCCTTGCGGCGCCGACGCAGGCGCCGTCGCTCCTCGCGGGCGGCAGCCTCCTGCCCGTCCGGCCCGGCTACCGGGGCGTTCTGTCCCTTTGGCGAAGCCCCTTTTCCTCCGCGACGGCCTTCTCCAGGGTTTCGAGCAGCTCCGCATCGACCGTCATCCCGGCGGCATGGTGGTGGGCCCGGGCCACGGTGGAGTCCACGCTCACTAAGCCGAGGTCCACCTGACCACGCGCGGCGGCCTCGGCGATCACCGCTTCCATCAGCCTCTGGAAGACCCCGGACCCGGCCCACAGGTGGAACCGCCCGTAGACGGTGGACCAGGGCCCGTACCGCTCGGGCATGTCCCGCCACGGACCGCCCGTACGGAACCGCCACATCACGCCGTTGACGAGCCTGCGCAGGTCAGGAATGGGACCGCGTTCGCCCAGCGGCAGCAGCGGTTCGAACACAGTCCACTCATCGTCCGTGAGATCACCCCGGGTCATCCCGCCTGTCTACCGTCCCGACCCAGCCAGGACAGCGAAACAGCCAAACCCGTGATCCCAACTCGGCACAGTCCCTAGTAGGGCTTGGTCAGGTTGGTTGTGGTGGTGCGTGTCCTGTGGGTCGGGTGTGGCGTTGAGTGTGTGTGACTCCGGACGAGATTGCTGTGGTGCGTGGTGAGTTGGAGGCGTTCGCGGCGGGGGTGTTCGAGCCGTTTGCGCGCAAGGATCAGCGTCGGTGGGGGCAGGTCTATCTGCGGGGGCTGCTGACCGATGGGCAGCGTAAGTCGGTCGAGCCGATGGCCGCCCGGCTCGGGGAGGACGGCAATCGTCAGGCACTGGCCAACTTCATCACCACCAGCCCCTGGGACCCGGCGCACATCCGGGCCCGGCTGGCCTGGCGGATGGAGGAGGCGATCGGTCCGGAGGCCCTGGTCTTCGACGACACCGGGTTCTTGAAGGATGGGACGGCCTCGGCATGCGTGTCGCGGCAGTACACCGGCACCGCGGGCAAGGTCACCAACTGCCAGGTCGGCGTCTCGCTCCACCTCGCCTCCGACCACGCTTCGGCGGCGGTCAACTGGCGGCTGTTCCTGCCCCAGACCTGGGACCCTGCCTCACCGAAGGCCGATGCGGACAAGGTCGCCCGACGTGCCGCCTGCGGCATCCCGGACGATATCGGGCATGTGGAGAAGTGGCAGCTGGCCCTGGACATGCTCGACGAGATCCGCTCCTGGGGGATCGAGGTGCCGCTGGCCATCGCGGACGCCGGATACGGCGACGCCGCCGCGTTCCGGCACGGACTGCAGGCCCGCGGCCTGAACTACGTCGTGGGAATCTCCAGCACGCTGTCGGCTCAGCCCGCCGGCGCGGTGCCGGTGGCCGAGCCGTATGCGGGGACCGGACGCCCGCCGGTGGCGAAGTATCCCGACAAGCCGCAGTCGGTGAAGGAGCTGGTCACCGCGGCGGGCCGGAAGGCGGCCCGGCCGGTGCAGTGGCGGGAGGGCTCCCGGCCCGGCACCGGCCGCTCGGGCCGCAGGCGGATGTACTCGCGCTTCGTGGCCCTGCGCATCCGGCCCGCCGGACGCGAGGTCCGCCAGAACGTCGACGGCCCGGAACTGCCCGTGTGCTGGCTGCTGGCCGAATGGCCTGCCGGCGAGAGCGAGCCGGTGCAGTTCTGGCTGTCCGACCTGCCCTCCGGCATGCCGTTGACCACGCTGGTCCGGCTCGCCAAACTCCGCTGGCGCATCGAGCACGACTACCGGGAGATGAAGCAGGCCCTGGGACTCGCCCACTTCGAGGGCCGAACCTGGAACGGCTGGCACCACCACGTCACCCTCGTCTCCGTCGCGCACGCCTTCTGCACCCTGCAACGACTGGCCCGGGCCCCAAAAGACACGGCGCCGGCCTGAGCCTCTACCAAGTCGTCCGCGAGCTACAGACACTCCTCGCCCTCTGGACCGGCGCCTGCCCGACCTGTCACCGCGACATACCAACGTCCATATCAACCTGACCAGGCACTACTAGTACTCCAGCAAGCGAACGGATCCTCCGCGTGCTCGACTCCCGGGTGTTCACGGGTGGGATCGACCAGCGCCTTCGTGCGAGCCCTGCGGCGCACGCTCCGCGAGATCCAGTACCGCAGGCGACAAGGCCGACGGCTGCCTCACCAAAACCTCCCGCCCTCTCAGGAGCGCCGGTGATAAGCCTTGTTGGCGATGCGCCAACTGTTCTCGACACGGACCAGCAGGAAGATGTCGGTGAACGTGTCCGGTCCGTGCCGGAGCGTCATGGTTGCGGTCGCGACGGTGCCGTGGACGTCGATAGCGTCGATGAGGCGGGAGCGGGTCGGTTCGTCCGGAGCCGGCCGGCCGTGGAAGAGAGCGCAGTACTCGTCCAGGGGCCACGAGACGAATGTGCCGTCCCGGATTCCCTCGATGTGGGCGGTGGGCAGGAACGCGTCGCGGAAGTGGGTGGGGTCGCCGGTGGCGTGTCCGCGGATGTAGGCGCGGAGCGGTTCGAGCACGGCGTCCTCCACGGCAGGGGCCGTGGCGGCAACGGCGATGTCGGCCTCAGGGGCGGCAGGGGAGTCGGCCAGGTTGGCTGCGCTGCGCAGGGGGATGTTCGACGCGTCGGCCAGCAGAGTCATGTCCTTGGCCAGTGCGCCGATCGTGAATTCGGCCGTGACAGCGGCCGACCGGCCGGCGAGGAAGGGGCGTTTGCGGGCCACGAGCCCGCCGAGCCGGCCGAGTTCGAGGACGTCAAGCACCTGGGCACGGGGCAGGCCGAGGGCGTCGGCTTGCCGCAGTGAGTCGCGCAGCGCGAGGACGGCGCCGGCGAGGCTGTTGTTGGCGATCAGTCTGAGCGCGGCGGCCGTTGAGGCGTCCTCGACGCGCCGCACCGTGCCCAGCGTCTCCAGAGCCGGCCGGGCTCGATCGAGCGCGTCCTGGTCGGCGGCGGCAGCCGGCACGGAGCCGAGTACGGGCGCGTGGACGTAGGACGGGCCGAGTTGCCGGGCCAGCTTCGACGCTTCGGCGGGGGCGACGGTGCTGGTGTTCAGCACGATCGTGTCCGCTCGCAGCGAGTCCCGGACGGCGTCGAGGACCTGTTGGCAGGCCGGGCCGTCGAACAGCGCCAGGAGCACGAGGCCGGCCCTCGCCACGGCGTCGTTCGGATCACCGGTCGTCTCGACGGCGCCTGACGGGTGTCCGGAGCGTGTCCAGCCGACGACGTCCCAGCCGTGCGCGGCGAGTCGTGTCGCGAGGGTGTCGCCCATGCGTCCCAGGCCGAGGACGGCGATCGTGTGCGGTGTGGTCATGCGTGCCACCGTGGTCCACCGCGATGGCTGCGACAAGCGCAGATCTTGCAGAGCATCCCTGCGGTGACCGCATATCGGCTGGTCATACTGGTTCCATGGAACTGACGGTGTGGCGGACCTTCGTGACCGTGTGCCGGCTCGGGTCGCTGTCGGCGGCGGCCGCCGAGCTCAATCACACGCAGTCGGCCGTCTCCCGGCAGATCGCCGGGCTGGAGCGGCAGCTCGGCGTGCCTCTGGTGGAGCGCCATGCGCGCGGTGTGCGTCCGACGCCTGCCGGCGAGGTGTTCCGGCGCCACGCCCTGGCCACGCTCAATGAGGCCGACCGCGCCGTTCGCGCCGCGCGAGACGTTCGTGACGGGGCGTTCGATCGGCCGCTGGCGGTCGGTGCGACACCCTCTCTGGCCGCAGGGATCGTCCCCCAAGCCATCCGGAGCCTGCTGGAGCGAGCCGGATCCATCCGGTGGAGCCTGCTGCCCGGCCTGAGCGAACAATTGCACAACCGAGTGATCTCCGGCGATCTCGACATCGCTGTCGTCACCGACGCACCACCGGGGCTGCCCCATGACCCGCGGATCGACCGACGGTTCCTCGGACTGGACGACATGGTCGTCGTACTGCCCGTCGACCATCCGCAGGCCGGGCGCGGCCCGGTACGCATTCAGACGCTGGCCGACCAGACATGGGTCGAGGACAACGACGGCTCGGCGGCACTCCTGCGCCGGCACGCCGCCCGCGCCGGAGTCAGCGCCCGCATCGGCCTCACCGCGGCCGATCTGCTCGGCAAGCTGGCCCTGGTGGCAACCGGTCACGCCATCGCGCTGATACCCGGGGTGCTGACGTGCGCGCTGCGGACCGACGTCACCACAGTAGGCCTCGTCGACCCCCCGACCCGCGGCATCTACACGATCACACCACGTCGCGACCCCCATCCCTCCGCAGCGCCCCTGCTCGGCCAACTCGCCACAGCCTTCGCCTCGGTCCGTCCGGCCCGAGCCGCTCACCAGCCGACCGAGACGGTCGCCCACGCCGCTGCGCCGGCACTTCACGACGGCATCACGGAAACGCCCCACGACAAGCCCTGCCGCCCGGAAGAGTCCAGTTAACCTCGCCCTCCGGTGGCACGTGACGGCGAGCAGAACCCGCCCGGTCCTTGACGCACACGGCGTATGCCGCCGGCCGGAATCTCATCCCCGCACCTCCGACCGGGCCCTGTCCCGACGTCCGGGATCCGCGCATCGTCAGGGCCATCCTGCCGATCACGAGACCGGTTCATGGGGCATCGATGGAAGGTCCTGAACAGCGGGGCCCCGGGGGAGTGGCGCTGTCGATACCCGCGTTCGAACATCGTTTCCCGTCGTCGTGCAGGACGGCATGCGGTGGGAGAAGCCCCTTGTCTCGCATGCCGCCGCTCTGGACGCTGTCAGGAAGGCGGCGGCCGCCAACGGGGCGTGATGCATCACGTACGTCCAACCGACATACGTAGACGATCAACGGACAGCTGCCATCTTGCGGCAGGACGACAAGGAAGCTCCAAGAGCGGCTTTCGACACGGGCCAGGCCGCGCCGAATCGGGCGAACTCCCGCGCGGTTGCGAAGGACCAGCTGTCATCGGGTTCGTGGATCACGCGCACGAGCGTAGCCCTCGGTCCTACCTGACCCCGAGCACAAGATCAGGTCCGGCACTGTCCATTCCCTGTCGTCTCCCGTGAGAGCCCCGGAGCAAGGCCGTCACGGAAGGCGATGCGGAGCCGGCGCGGGCGCCGCAGCCGGTGGCGACCCGATGGACGACGCTTCCCGCGCCGGGAGTTGGGACAGGACACCTCGCCCTGCCCACCGGGAAGCGTCGCCCGTTACGCGTCAGCCTCCGATGCCGGACTGGGCGGCCGCTCTGACCAGCTCAGCCGCGTCGGCCGGGCGGATGAACCCTGCGCCGACCCCCTGTGCGGTGGCGGCCGACCACTTCGTGACGAAGGTGGCGTGATGGGGATACAGGGCCGCCAGCTTCTCGGCGGGGAAGGGGGTGGTCGTGCCGAACAGGAAGCAGAATGACGCCCCGGTCTGCCCGAGGCCGGACAGGGTGGCGACCGGCGCGTCGACTGCCGGTGTGCGCAGGCCGCCGATGACGTTGCCGTGGGGGTCGAGGACGAAGGCGGGTGCGGAGCCCGAGGTGTCCACCTGGAGGCGGGACGCCCTGGCCGGGGGGATGCCGGTTGTCACCCAGCGGTTCAGCGCGAACGTGGCGGTGTCCAGGACGTAGTGTGCCTGGCCGGTGTTGATCGGCGAGGCACAGCCGGGCCGGGCCGGGGGAGTCAGCATGGCGTTCAGCCCCTGGAGGCCCGTGGTTCCGCTGCCGTCGTCGCTCATGCCGAGGCCGATGTAGGCATCGGCATGGGAGGTGCCGGCCACCTCCCACAGCCGGAGGCGGGAGGAGTCGGCCTGCCGGGCCGACAGGGAACCGAGCGCGATCACGTCGGTCTCGGTCTGCACGACGAGCACCGGTGCGTGCGGGTCCGTGCGGAAGCGGACGACCTGAGGAGTCGGCACGTCCTCCTGGGGGGCCTGCGACAGCGGTGCGCCGATGTCCCGCCGGCTGTGCACGAGGAAGCCGTCGTACACGGACACCAGGGGCTGGATCGCGTTGATGTAGGTGGTGAGGCGGAAAGCGGACTGCGACTCTCCGCTGGCTTCCACGGTGCGGGGACGCAGTCCGCCGAGGATCGTGACGGCGGAGTCCCGGACCGCCTGGCCGGCCTGGCTGAAGATGTCATAGGAGTAGCTGTCGCCGGGGTGGGACAGGTCGGCGTAACGGACCGGGTCCGCGGTCTCGGTGGCGGCCGCTCCGGTGGCCTGGGCGGAGACGCCCACCCAGGCGTAGCCCTCGCGGATCAGTTCGTTGTGGGTGTAGATCCACTCCGGGGCGGCATCCAGCCCGGCGCTGACGTTCAGCCATTCCACGACGACGGTGCCGTTGAAGCGGGCCGGATCGGCCGGCCGGTTCACGACGATCCGGGTGGTGTACGGCGCGCTGCTCGCCGGCGTCACCTGCCAGCGCCCGTCGGAGTCGAGCGGCTCCTCGGGCACGTAGGACGTGGCGCTCCCGGACAGGAAGTACTCGGACTGCGTGTATCCCACTGAGGCGAGGTCGAACGCTGTTCCCTGGAGCACGACGGCGCCGTTTCCGCCCGTCACCGGCCCGGTGACCGTCGGGCTCGCGGCTGCCCGGGCTGCCGGCTCGGAGCCCGTGCGGCCGGACTGTGCGGCGGCCGTGGAGGGGGCTGCGAGGAGCAGGGAGAAAAGCGCGGCTGCCGCCAAGAGCTGGCGGCGGACTCCGCGTCCCCACCGGAAGTTCAAAGGCATGAGATCTCCTGGGTCAGAAAACACGGCCGACGTCCTGGCGGACGATGGTCTGCATGCTGTGCTCGGCGAGGGCGGCGATCGTCATGGAGGGGTTGCAGGCGCCGGTGGAGCCGGGGATGCGGGAGCCGTCGAGGACGTAGAGGCCGCTGTGGCCGAGGATGCGGCCGGTGAGGTCGACGGCGTCGCCCATGGGGACGCCGCCGAGGGGGTGCCAGGTGGAGGGCTTGCCCGCGTTGGTGTCGATCATGAGGCCGCCGCCCGCTGCGGCGATGTCCCGCATGCGGGCCGCGATCAGCTGCTGCAGTGCGGCGTCGGCGTCGGCGGGCCAGGTGAGCACGGCGTCGTCCTTGTCCGCGTCGTAGGCCCAGGTGCCCGCGCCGGCGACGACGCCGAATCCGACCACGGTCAGGGCGGTGACTCCGGGGGTCCGGACGGGGGATCCGGCATGTACGACGGTGAGCGGGACGGGGCTGTCCGGGTCCTGGCCGCCGATACAGGCCGGTCCGCCCTGCTGGGTTCCGGCATCCCCGGCCGGGTTGATCCAGGCCCAGATCCGGTCACCGTTGTTGCCCCACTGCGTGCCGACGGCATCGGGCAGATCAGGGATGAGGCCCTTGGCGCGGGACTTGACCAGGAGCCGGGTCGTACCGGGGGAACCGGCGTTGAGGAAGACCGCGTCCGCGGTGATCCGGATCTGTTCCCGGACCGTGCCGGCCGTGTCGATGCGGTCGACGGACAGCACCCAGCGCCGGTCCGGGGTCAGGGAGAGGTCGCGGACGACGTGCAGCGGCGCCACCTCGACCAGGCCGGTGGACTCCGCCTGGGCGAGGTAGGTGACGTCGATGGAGTGCTTGCCGCCGTTGTTGACGCCGAAAGCGATGTCGCTGCTGGTGTAGGTCGCCTCGTACTGGCCGGTCAGCTCGCCGCGGGCGTAGCTCCAGTCGATGGGCAGGGGCACCTTGAACGGGGTCAGGCCCGCCCGGGCGGCGACGCCCTGGAAGAGGCGGGAGGACTTGTAGGGGTCGGAGGCCAGCAGGTCGTACGGGATGGTCGAGATGCCCAGCATCCGGGAGACCGTCGGGTAGGCCCACAGGTCCAGGTCGTCGTAGAGGTCCGCGGCCTGCGGTATGGAGGTGGCGAAGTTCGCCTTCGTCGGCTTCAGGGACATGCCGTGGTACATGATCGAGCCGCCGCCGACCGCGGCTCCGCACATCGCGGTCATCCCGTTGCCCTCGACGGCTTCGAGTACGCCGGTGTAGGGCGTCCAGGTCTTGTCGACGCCGCCGACGACAGCGTGGTCGGTCAGCCAGGCGGAACGGTTGTCCATGTTCGCGAAGCGGCAGAACGTGCTCGAGTTCGGGCCGGTCACCCAGCGCCGGCCGCGTTCCAGGACCAGGGCGGACACCCCGGCCCGGGCCAGCCTCAGCGCGGTGACGCCGCCGCCGAAACCGGTGCCCACCACCACGGCGCGTTCGCGCCGCTCCGTCACGGAGACCGCGGCGGAGGGCGTCGCGGCCCGGGCCCGGCCGGTGCCGGTCACGGACCCGCCCACGGCGGCCGCGCCGAGTGCGGCCGAGGTCAGCAGCCTGCGGCGGGTGAATGCGGGGGAGGAGAAGGAGGAGGAGTTGTCGGACATGGGACTCCCATCGGGAGGTGGGGATGAACCGGTAATGTCGCGAACATGTCAATTCCTGTGCTTGATGCCGACTCTGACGGTTGGAACCGGAGTCCGGGGCCCCGGCAGGGCCCCGGACGGCCGGGGCGGTGTCGTCAGACCGCCGACCATCCGTCGTCCACCGGCAGAATGACGCCGTTGACGCCGCCGGCCGCGTCGGACGCGAGGTAGACGATGGCGGCGGCCTGCTCCTCGGGCGCGGCGACGCGGCCCATGTTGACCATGTGCTTCATGAGGACGGACGGCCCGAGGGCCTCCCGGTCGATGCTGACGCCGGCGGTGATGCCGGTCGCCGTGCCACCGGGTGCGATGGCGTTCGCGCGGATGCCCCGGCCCCGGTACATCACCGCGAGGGACCGGGTGAGCCCGAGGATGCCGTGCTTGGAGACGGTGTACGCGGTGCCCGCCGCACTGCCGCGCAGGGACGCCTCGGAGGCGGTGTTGACGATGGCTCCGCCCCCGGCGGCGAGCATGTGCGGCAGGACCGCCCGGGTCAGCAGGAACGGCGCCGTCAGATTGATGCGCAGGACCCGCTCCCACTCGACGTCGGTGACGTCCGCCGCCGCGGTCATGCCGTCCATGATGCCCGCGTTGTTGACCAGGACGTCGATGCCGCCGAAGATGCCGACCGCGCTTGCCACGACCTCGTCGATCACCGCCTGGTCGCTCAGGTCTCCCGTGACGGCGAGTGCCGTTCCGCCCGCTGTCTCGATCTCGCTCACGACGCTCTTGGCCGCTTCGGCGTTCAGATCGGCGACGAGGACCTTCGAGCCCTCGGCGGCGAAGAGCAGCGCGGTGGCGCGGCCGATGCCGCTCGCGGCTCCGGTGACGATGACGCTCTTGCCGGACAGACCTGTGGTGCTCATGGGGCTTCCCTTGTGTGGGGGCTGATGGTGCGGCAACACCGTACTGCCTTATGTCGTAGTGCGCCATGTTGTCGCACTGCGACATGAATTATGATCACCGCATCGAGGCGAGGAGGGGCGGATGGCCGGGCGAGCCGGAGTGGGGCGACCACCGTTGACGCAACGGCGTCGTGAAGCCACGCGCATGGAGATCGCCGACGAAGCGGTCCGGCTCTTCGTCGAGCGGGGTGTGGCAGGTACCACCGCGGAGGACATCGCCGCCGCTGCCGGGATCTCCACGCGCACCTTGTGGCGCTACTTCCGCTCGAAGGAGGAGTGTGCGCGTCCCCGGCTCACGGCGGGGATCGACGTGCTGACCGAACGCCTGCGGGACTACTGGAGGGGCAGCCGTACGCTTGCCGGGGCGATCTCGGCCATCGACGATCCCGGCATTCCTGTCGCGCGGCACCTGGAAACCCTGCGCGGGCTCGTCCGCCTCAGCCGGGACGAGCCCGGACTGCGCGCTGTCTGGCTGGAAGCGCACTTCGACGCCGAAATCGTCCTCGCCGGCCTGATCGCCGAAGGCACCGGCCGCTCCGAGGACGACCTGGCCGTACGCCTGGAAGCGGGCATGATGAACACCGCGCTACGCGTCGCGGTCGAACACTGGGCCCTCCAACCCCATGAGCCGACCGGCCCGCCGCTCGGCGTGACCCTCGGCGAGGCCCTGCAGGCGATCACCCAGTTCCTCGACGCCGACGCTTCCTCCGCTCCCGGCCGGAAGCGGATGATCCACCTCCCGACCATGGATTCCTGACCCGATCCCTCGCCTGGCGGCGAACTCTCCGTACAAGCCCCCAGGGGCAGGCTTTGGGCCCTGTTGCCGACGTGGACCGGACGGTCACCGGTCGCAGGTGACTCACCGCACGGCGCAGGTCGGCTCCTGGTCCCGAGGTATCCGCCTCACCGGAGCCGGCCGGCCACGCTGAGCCGATCGCACCGGCCCCGCTGTGCCGCTCACTTGTGCTGCATGACCATTCCCCGCCGGCGCGAACTCACCGAAGAAGCCGCCACCCCTGGTGACGTTCTGAAGGGGTGCTCACGATTTCCACAGGCGCCGGAAATCCCCTGGGGTGTTGTCAGTGCCGGCCTTTAGCGTCGTCTCATGAGTTACCGCGACGTCGCCTCCAAACAGGTCCTGCTCTGGGCCTGCACCACCATCGGCGCCCGCATGCCCGTAGCCATGGCCCCGCTGGCCCTGGTCTTCCTGGTGCGCGAGCGGCCGGGCGGCTACTCGCTGGGGGCGATCCTGGCGGCGGCCTATGTCATCGGCGAGATTGTCGGCGCCCCCGTCCTCGGGATGCGCCTGCGCCCCGACCGTGCCCGCGCTCACCTGGCCGTCGGCCTCGCGGTCGGGGCCGCGGCCTTCGCGGGGCTCGGGGTGTTCCCCGACGGGCACTCGACGGTCCTCGCCGGGCTCGCGTTTCTCGCCGGTGCTGCCCCGGCCGCTGCCACCGGTGGCCTGCGCACGCTGCTCACCGTACTCGTCCCGGAGCGTGCGGCGGCGCAGGCGCTGTCCGTCGAATCGATACTGACGGCCGGCGTATGGACCGTTTCCCCGGCCGCGGTCGCCGGCCTGGCCCTCGGCGTCGCACCGCCCGTCCCGCTGCTCCTCGCCGCCGCCCTGATGGCGTCGTCGGTCGCGGGCCTGTGGCTGCTGCCGGCCGACTGGGGCGCGGACGACACGAGCGGGGAGGACCGGACGGGCGCGTCGCTGCTGCGACTGCTGACCGGCGCCTGGCCGGTGTACGTCATGGGCGCGGCCAGTCTGGCCCTGCTCGGTCTGGCCGAACTCGTGCTGCCGGCCATGCTCGAACAGCGCGGCGTCGGCGTCGGCTGGTCCGGTCCGCTGCTGACGGGGATGGCGGTGGGCGGGGGGCTCGGTGCCTTCGTCCACGGTCTTCGCTCCTGGCCGGGGCGGTTGCGCACCCGCAGCGTGGTGCTGATGTGTGGGACGTCGGTCTGCGTGGCCGTCGCCGCACTGATACCGGACACGGCCGGGATCGCCGTCGCACTGGTCGTGGGGGGCACGCTCCAGTCGTGCGCGATGCTCACCCGCAACCTGTCCCTGCGCGAGGCGCTTCCGCCGGGGGCTCTGGCCGCGGGTTACTCGGTGATGTACGCGGCGGCGGGGGCGGGTTACGCGGCGACGGGGTCGCTCGCCGGTGCCCTCCTCAAGGTGGTGGCGCCGTCCACGGCCATCCTGGCCGGAGTCGGCCTGGCCCTGGTGCTGACAGGGGTCGGCTGGTGGGGCGAGGTGCGCCGGGTCGGCCGTGCAGCGCCAGGAGCCGACACCGCCGTAACTCTCGGCTCCGCCGCTTCCCGTCCCGCCGCTTTCGATCCCGTCGCCCCCGGCCCGGAAGGTCCGGCGACAGGCGGTCGGGGTGACGCCGAGAGCCTGTTGTAGGTGCTGCCGCATCGACTGGGCCGTGCCGAACACCAGTAACCAGGCCTCATTTGCAACCGCTGGTTCCCGCGGTCGGTGATCCGGTGAGCATCATGTTTTCCAGCATGGTGGTGATGTGCGCGGTGAGTTGCACGGGAGTGGTGCCGAACCGGACGCGGCGGCCTTCGGCTGGACACCACGCCCGGCGACGGAGTCCGTCATCGCGGCAGGCGACACCCTCATCCGGTACGGCATCGTGCCGAACAAGGAGCCCGGCAGGATTCCCACGCGCACCCAGGCCCGCGGCGCAGCAGCCTGACACCGATGTTCCAGCAGACCTGACAAGACCGAAACCTCCGGATCTCGCCAGCAGTTCGAAGCGTTCCTCGCCCCGGGCCCGTGGTGGGCGCCGGGGGCTTCGTCGTTGCCGGCGCGGTTTCACGGCCGTCGGGCAGTGCCTCGGCGGCGTGTGGCGCTGCCCGCGTCAGCTGGTCAGCGGGGGGCTTGGATGATCCGCGCGGTCATGGTCTTGGTCTCGTCGTCGAGCTTGACGAGGCAGATGCCGTCGTTGCCCGCGAAGGTGAGGATGCGGGCGCCGGGGAACGCCTGGGGCAGGTCGGGCAGCAGGTGGGGGTCGACCGAGGCGGCGACGAGTGCTTGTTCGAGTGACGTTTTCGCCCAGGGCTGGAGTCGCTGGAAGTCCTCGGGGAAGCCCTCGGCGGTGAGGTCGACGCGGTATGCCACCCGGCAAGCTTATTGCCGGAGCGAGGGCATGAGAGCCCGAACCTCGTCATCGGAGAGCACGGCCGGGCGGTCGGCGTGGCCGGCTTCTTCGTCGCCGATGCGGCTGACCATGGCCATGATGGCGGGGCTGGCGAGGGCGCGGGCGCGGATGTCCCAGTCGGCGAGAGTTTTGGTGATGAGGTGCAGCGGGCTGCGTTCGATCTCTGCCTGGAACGCCTCACGGTGCCCCTCGGGGAGGGCGGAGCGCACGGTGCGGATGGTCGGCTCAGGGCGCGCGGGGTATCCGGCGTCCGCAGCTTGGGCGCTCATACTCATCCTCCGAGTGGATTCACCAGTCGTGATTTGCAGCCTAGCGTCTCTGATGTCAAGGCGATATCACTCCGCCTCTTTGCGCTGGTCACAGGTGTCTGGGCTCGGCTGGTTGCGTGGCTCCTGTCGACCTGACCTGCCGCGCGCGCTGTTCCGGCTTTCCGCAGGCTGGTGTCATGCGCCGCTACCCGTTCGAGGATCCGGCATCGCAGGGTGTGTGAGCGGGAGCAGCGGGAGGTACCGCCGGAGGATGTGCAACGCGGTCGGGGGCGACGGACGGGCGGATGGTGGTCCTGGGCGCCGCTGATCTGGATGCTCTGCCGCCGCCGACGAAGCGCACCATCGATGTCCTGGGGTTCGTGCCCGACGACGACGTGGATCCGATACTGGCCCGGCATGGCGCTGTGGGTGTCTGCGAGGTGGCGCTGCGGTCGCGGGTCACGTCCGCGGTGCCGGTGACGGACCGGGAGCCGCGGCTCGCCGAGGTGCTGATGGATGAGCCGGCCGCCGTCGACCTGGCTGAGCTGCGCGACGACCACGCCGCGGCCCTGGAGCAGCCGGCGGCGTCGATTCTGGAAGCCAGTCAAACCGAGTCCGGTTGATCCTGGTATGTGTGATTTACCTCTGAGCGGGCAACCCGACAAAGAACCCGAAAGGAGCATTCCATGATCATCAAGAAGCTCCATCACATGGGCCTGCGCAGTGAGCACGCCTATCTCGCCGCTATGGTCTCCATCGGACTCTCCGTCGCCACCTGGGCCACCAGCCTCAAGGTCGAACCCGGCTCCCACGCAGACCTCGCACGCGCCGACCGGTGGGGCATCTACGTCGGCGAATGGGCGCCCACCTTCTTCGGTCTCGGACTCGCCCTTAGCCAGTTCGAACAGCAGGACGGCACCCTCGACTGGGACATGCGGCACCTCCAGGAAGCCGACAGTGACACCACCACGACGCCGGGATCCGTCTCCCCCGGTTAGAAACCCGGCAGCCCGTCCTGCTCGACCTCGAACCGCCCCACGCCCGGCGCACCGCTCAGTCCGAGCTTGCGCCGGCAGCGCGGCCCGAGGCCCCAGCGGCGGGACTCCGCGGCGGTCAGCGGCTCCTCGCACAGCGCGCAGACGACACGCGGACGCCCTTCGGGAGGGAGATCCCACAAGGGCGTCGCGTCGGGGTCAGTTGTCACGGTCTTCGTAGGTCTGCGGGCTGTCCGCTTTGAGTTCATCAAAGTGGGCCAGGAGCCGCGCGTCGGCTTCAGGCGAGAGAGGCCCAGGGCGGGTTGTAGCGCGGCGGCGGGTTTCGAGCGGGGGCACGTTGTCCTGCGGGTCGTCGCTCATGCGGGTCATCATGCCTGCCGGTCGTGGGTCTCCGGGGGACTCTGGCCACCAGCGGTCGCCGACGTCGCGGGTCTCCGGGGCTTCGCGCCGAAGAACGCGGGGCAGGGCCCACAACCGCGGCCGGGGCCTGCCCCGCCTGAGCCGACCGGTTCTGATCCGCCGGAGGCGTGGCTGCCCTGTGACGGCGGAGGTTGAGCGTGTGCCGCCGAAGTTTGAGTGGGGGCGGCCCTGTCTGCCTCACCGGAACCGCGACTGCGGGGTGGTGGGGCCGTCGCGCATTACTGCCGGGCTGGGACGCGAAGGCCCCAAGGTCAGCCGATTCCCCTCTGCGGGTGGCGGCCTGGTGCGGGTCAGGCAAGATCGAGGCTGCCGAGGTCCAGGGTCAGCCGGTTTCCCCAGTCGTTGGTGAAGATGGCAGTCGCTCCTTCGTAGTGCACCCTCACGAACGGGTTGGAGTAGAACATGACGGCGACCCACCGCAAGGAGCGGTCGGCGTCGAGACGGGCGAAGTAGCCGATGTTGCCCATCCCGCTGCCGCCGCCGGACATCCATCCCGATCCGTCAGGCAACGGGCTCTCGAAGCAGGTGTCCACCTCGGTGGTGCCGTCCTCCTCAATAGCCCGGGCTACGTCGAGCGGCTCGCCGAGGCGGAAGGAAATCGGCTGCCCAGCGTCCGGGTGGTAGGCCCCGGGGCCGTCCACGTGCACCTTCAGGCCGGTGTCGTTCGGCCTGTACAGCCCGTCACGGAACGGCATCTCCCTGGCCGTCCACAACTGCTCGATCATTCAACCCACCCCGCCGACCGAACAGTTCTGGACCCACAATCAGGAGCCTGTCGATGCCCCTCGACGGGGCGGGGAACAGCCTGCACCGGGTCACCTCTCGCCGCCTGGCGACGCGCAAGCTGCCGCGCCACTCAACCTCCGGTGGCACGAACCTACTGGTCACCAATCTTCGGTGACAACGATCAGGGTTCGATGGCTCAGGACAGTGACCACCCCCAGCGATGACCGGGCGCGGGTGTCCTGTGTCTATCGATCTGGTCCTTGCCTTGGACGAACCACGCCCGTGCATACAGGGCCGGGGCAGCTGGCGGAGGTGCTCGTGAGCGAGGCTGAGCACCACCGCCCGCGCGGGTTCAGCTCCTTCTCCGCAGTTCGGGGTCAAGCCGCGTACTGGTGGGCGGAGTAGGTCAGGTAGCCCGCATCACCGCCCTGGTAGTACGTGGCTTCGTCGACGGGGGCGATCGGGAGTCCGCCGCGCAGCCGCTCGACCAGGTCGGGGTTGGCGATGAACGCACGGCCGAAACTGATCAGGTCGGCACCCAGCGCGAGCCAGTGGTCGGCGTCGTCCCGGCCGGTCTGCTTGGGCCCCATCGGAAGCACGGGGTTGATGACGAGGGCGCCCGGCCACGCCCGGCGCAGGGTGAGGAGCACCTCTTCGTCGGCGGTGGCTTCGAGGTGCACGTATGCCACTTCGAGGCGGGCCAGTTCGGTCAGCAGGGCGGTGTACAGCTCGCGGACCTCGGTCTCCTCGACTCCCCAGAAGGTTCCGCCCGGTGAGAGCCGGATGCCGGTCCTGGCCCCGCCGACGGCCTCGACGGTGGCGGTGGCGGCCTCGACGGCGAACCTGATCCGGTTGGCGATCGGGCCTCCGTAGCGGTCCGTGCGCAGGTTGGCGTTGGACGAGAGGAACTGCGAGATCAGGTAGCCGTTGGCGCCGTGCAGTTCCACGCCGTCGAAGCCCGCCTCGATGGCGCGGCGGGCGGCATGGGCGTACGCCTGGGCGTGCTCGGGCACTTCGGCGGTGTCCAGGGCGCGTGGCCGCGGGGCGGCCTGGGGCCCGGTCGGGGTGAACACGTCGCCGACGGCGGGGACCGCCGAGGGCCCGACCGGCTGCATGCCGGTGGTGTCGGGATGCGAGACCCGGCCGCCGTGCATGAGCTGGGCGAAGATCCGTCCGCCGTTGGTGTGGACGGCCGCGGTCGCGGGCCGCCATGCGGCGACCTGCTCGTCGGTGTGCAGCCCCGGCGTACCCGGGTTGGACTGTCCGATCGCGCTCGGCTGCACGCCCTCGCTGACGATCAATCCGGCCGTGGCCCGCTGGGCGTAGTAGGTCGCCATCGACGGCGTCGCCAGACCGCCGACGGCAGCCCGGACCCGGGTCATCGGGGCCATGACCACTCGGTTGGGCAAAGTCAGGCCGCCGAGCCGGTAACTGGTGAAAAGGGTCGTCATCAAGGACTCCTTCGCGGTCCGCAGCGCCCGGACGTCGGGCACGGCAGCTAAGCTAAGACCTCACACTGACGTCAGAGGCAAGCTGTTGTGACGTGGGACATAGCCGGGAGGACTTCGTGCGGATCGGGGAGCTCGCGTCACAGGCCGGAGTCAGCGTCCGGTCCGTGCGCTACTACGAGGAGCAGGGGTTGCTCACCAGCACCCGCAGCGCCAGCGGGCAGCGGCACTACACGGACGGCGAGGTCGAGCGGGTCGCGTTCATCCAGCGGCTGTACGCCGCGGGCCTGTCCAGTCGCACCATCGCCGAGCTGCTGCCCTGCGTCGACGCGCCCAGCGAGGCCAACTCCGTCTCCGCGCTGGAGCGGATGGCGCTGGAGCGCGACCGGCTCTCCACGCACATCGCCGACCTCGTGCGGACCAGGGACGCACTCGACGGGCTGATGGCCACGGCCCGGGCGCACCGGGAACAGCTGGGGACTGCCGCGGTTGCGGGCCCACCGGGCGAGGTGCGTGGCGGCGCGCGGAAGATACCTGACCGATCCACATAGATCCATGGTTGACACGCGTGGACGCGGCTCGGAGGCTCGACCTCATGACTCCACTCGCCCCCGCGTCGCCCGAGGTCGCCGATCTGGCCGCCCGCCATCGGCTCGGGGCGCTCCAGGACGTGGTCGCGCCGAAGCGCCTCCGTCGGACGGTGTTCGCCGCCCATGTCTTCAACTGCCTCATGCTCATGCCGTTCTTCCTGGTCCCCGGGGTGCTGTACTACTGGTTCTGGATGCGCCGCTTCCCCGACTTCAGCCGGAAGCGGGCCGCCCAGCGGCTGCACCTGTTCGAGGAGGGGCTGGTCGTGGACCCGCCGTCCGGCGGCGAGCCGGTCGCCCTGCGCTGGGACTCCCTGCGCCTCCAGCAGGAGATCACCCAGCCGATCATCAACGGCCGCCCCGCGCCTACCAGATACGTCTACACGGCAAGCGCCCCCGGCCAGGGGTCGGTGCGGATCACGGAGTTCTATGAGGATCCCGACGCCTGGGGTCCCCGGATGCAGGACGCGGTGATGCGCGCCCAAGGAGCGTCCGTGCTGGAGACGCTCCGGGAGGGCGGCACAGTCCCGTTCGGAGCGCTCTCGCTCTCCCGCACGGCCGTGTCCGCCCCCGGGAAGGGCAGCCTGCCGTGGCCCAAGGTCCGGGAGGTCAGTGCCTCGGGCGGCCTGGTCCGCATCATGAACACCGGCTCCTCGGGCGACCCCGTCCGCTGGTCCCACCACCTGGCCAAGGACATCACGAACCTGTCCCTGTTCCTGGCGCTCGCCCACAGCCTGCGCGAGCAGTCCGCCGTTGACTAGACACTCCCGGGGCGGGTGGCGGACGTGCGTAGAACTACGCATCTTCGACGCTGGTGTTCGCCCGGATGAGGCGTGCGGCCGGGTCGGTGTGGGTCGGGCCGGATACTGTGCCGGTCATGTCTGACGCTCTTCATGACGGCGGTCCACGAGAACTGACCCAGGTGTGGGAAAGGCCGGCGGAGCGGGTGCGGCCTTCGTCGACGCTGCGCGGATTCAGGGGCGGTCTGTGTGCGGCGGTCGCCGTGCCCGTCGGGGAGGATCGCGTCCTGCTGGCCACGTCAGGCGATGACGAAGAAGGCACCGTGCGGTTGTGGGACCCGGTGACCGGTGAACAGGTTGGTGGCCCCCTGCGGCAGAACTCGAAGCACGGTGGGCGTGTCATGGCGATGGTGGCCCTGCCGTTCGCCGGCGGGCATACCCGGCTTGCCACGGCGCACCACGACGAGGACGACGACGGGCATGTGGTGTACCTGTGGGACACGGTCACCGGCGAGCAGGTCGGTGGGCCGCTGCCGGGCCCGGAATCCGCGTCGAATCTGGCCGCCGTACCCATGCCGGACGGGCGGAACCTGCTGGCCGTCGCCCCCTGCGAAGACGAGGAGGTGTGGCTGTGGAACGCGGCCACGGCCGAGCGGGTCATCGGTCCGCTGCGCGCCCCGGCGGGTGTGGACGGCCCGGGCGCGCTGACCGCGGTGACGCCCGCTGACGGCCGCACACTGCTGGCCACGGCCCATGGTCACGGGGAAGGCGCCGTGGTGTGCCTGTGGGACCCGGCGACGGGCACGCTGGTTCAGAAACTGCTGTGCCCCCAGGAGGACGAGGGCTGGCCGAGCGGGCTGACGGCCGTGCCGCTGCCCGACGGAGGCATCCTGCTGGCCTTGTCCCGCGACTACGACGATCACGAGACGGTACGGCTGTGGGACGTGGCGACCGGTGCGCCGGTCGGCCGGCCCATCACCGGTCCCGGTCTGCACCCCGTCCCCATGACCGACGGGACGACGCTGCTGTCGATCGGGGCGGGACTGTGGGACCCGGTATCCGGGCGCCGCATCGGTGACTCGGGGACGAACCGTGTCCCCGCCGCAGTGGCAGCCGTTCCGTTGCCGGACGGCCCCACGCTGCTCGTGGGACAAGTGGCCGGTGGTGCGGTGTGGTTGTGGGACCCCGCCGCAGTTGAGGACCCCACCGCGGTGGGGCCACCGACCGAGCCGGAGGACGCCGGCTGGAAGGGCCTTGTGGCACCTGTGACGGTCCCCGACAGGCGAACGCTGCTCGCCACCCGCAGCGACACCGAGGTCTGGCTGTGGGACCTACGCACCGGCGAAGCCGCCGGGCGGCTTCACACCGGCGATACGGATGTCATCACGGCGATGGCGGCCGCGCCCCTGCAGGACGGGCGCACCGTTCTCGTCACCGGACACATGAGCGGCGCCCTCCAGTCATGGGATCTGGCGACGGGCGGGCTGGTTGGTTCGTTGCCGTCCGGCCGCACCGGCGTGATCCTCACCATGGTGCCGATCACGACGCCCGACGGACGGGTACTCGTAGCCACCGGTAGTCACTCGGGCATCATCCGTCTTCGCGACCCCGAGACCTGCGAAATCGCGAGTGATGTTTTCAACCGGCCCGACCGGCCACCGCTCGTACTGGCCTGCGTTCCGATGCCGGACGGACTCACTCTCCTGGCAAGCAGCGAAGCCACCCCCGCCCGGGGTGGCACGAAGGCGGTCCGGCTGTGGGACCCGGGCACGGGCCTACCGGTCGCCGCCCCCTTCGAAAACCACCGGCACGTAAGGCACATCGCGGCGATACCCTTGGCGGACGACCGCACGCTCCTGGCAGTTCAGGACTTCGACGGCTCGATCCGCGTCTGGGATGCCGGCAGCCGCCAACTCGTGGGCGAACTCACCGGCGGCCCGATGGCCGCGGTCGTCCCGTCCGGCGGGCACCCGGTACTGGCCGTCGCCAGGCGGGGCGCGATCGAGCTGTGGGATCCCCTGACCTGCCAATGGGTGGGCTCCCATCTCCTGGAGCGACCGATCGCGGCTCTGGCCGGTGTCGGGTCGTATCTGGTCGTCGGATGCACCGACGGACTTGCCGTCGTCAACGTCAGTGTCTGAACCTCGGGGACCTGCGATTCCTCGCCTGGCGTGGAGAGTTGACCGGGACCCGGGGGTGACGCGCACCCCGCACAACTGTCCCGGCCACCAGCTCCGCAGGCCCGGACCGGCGGCCGGGCCGTGGTCCGACACGCACGATGTGGCCACGTACACCGCCCGTAGGCCGCCGCGTTGTTCCCCGGATCCCGCGCCACCGGCCTGCGCCTGAAGCCCGGCCGGGTCGCCGGGCGCTCGCCCTCTCGGCCGCCACCCACTGTGCAACGTGAAGTTGCTGGTCACGGGTCTGGTGTGCGCGGGGTCCGGGGTGCTCGGGCTGGTCGCGGGCGGATGACTTCGGCGAAGATCCTCGGTCACCGGGAGACTTCGCGGTTCGTCAGGACCAGCCCGCGATCTCCGAGGAGCAGAGCTTCGCGACAGCCGCCTTCTTCTTGAACGGCTCGCCCGCGAGCAGCCGCGACTGGGCCCGATGGGGCCGGGCTTCCACGCGCGCCCTGCGGGCATCGGGCACTGGGCACTGGGCACGTTCAGGCCGAGCCGCGGCGATCCTCCCCGGGCATCTCGCACGCGCTCTGGCCGTCCGGACGACGTGACACACTGGCGGCTCGGGCAGCGGTGAACGGGGGGCGATCCGATTGGGCCTGGAGATCGAGAGCCGGCCGTCGGAGCTGCCGTACATCGAGCGGGTGTGGCGCAGCCGCAGTGACGACGTGGGTCGGATGACGTCGATCGCGACGTCGCACTGGGAGCTCGTCTTCTGGGAGCACGACGGCCAGGTGCAGGCCGCCGTACTGGGTCCGGAGCCCAATGCCTGCCCGGCCCCCGTCCCCAAGGACGCCACCTTCTTCGGCATCAGCTTCGCCCTCGGCACCTCAATGCCGCACGTACCGATCAGCCGGCTCGTGGGCGGTATCGCGGAGATCCCAGACGTGACGCGGCGATCCGTCTGGCTGAAGGGCTCCGCCTGGCACGTGCCCGACTACGACAACGCGGAGGCGTTCGTACGGCGCATGGTGCGCGAGGGCATCGTGGACCGCGACCCGATCGTGCCCGCGGTACTCGACGGCGCCACCCCCGATGTCTCCGAACGCACCCTCCAGCGGCGCTTCGTCGCGGCGACGGGCCTCACCCGTGGCGCCATCCGGCAGATCCACCGTGCCCGCCAGGCGGCGGTACTGATCCAGGAGGGTGCGCCGGCCCAGGACGTCGTGTACCGGCTGGGCTACTTCGACCAGCCGCACCTGGCGCGGTCCTTGACCCGGTACATCGGCCGGACCGCCACTCAGCTGAGCGTTCCGGACAGGGCGAAGCCGCTGTCGCTTCTGTACAAGCCCTCCTCCTCGGTGCCCGCATAGTCTTCCTGACGTAGCCGACGGGGTCGGCTCGTCCCGGCCAGAGAGCTGTCCCGACCGGGACCGGGCAGACGACCCCGAACTCATCACGGAGGAATCATGCGCAAGGTCGTTTCGGGTCTGTTTGTCTCGCTCGATGGTGTCGTCCAGTCGCCGAACGAGTGGCAGTTCGCTTTCGACGAGGAGATGGGCGCGGCGCTGGGGGAGACGCTGGAGACGGCCGACACGATTCTGCTCGGCCGTGTGACGTACACCGAGTGGGCCGGGTACTGGCCGACGGTGACCAGCGGGGAGGACGCCGGCTTCGCCAAGTGGATCAACGACTCGCCCAAGTACGTCGTCTCCTCCACGCTGGACGGTGTCGAGGACTGGGCGAACAGCACGCTCGTCAACGGCGATCCGGCGGCCGCGATCGAGGAGCTCAAGGCGGGCGAGGGCAAGGACATCACCGTCGCGGGCAGCCCGACGCTGGTGCGTTCGCTGCTGGAGCAGGATTTGCTGGACGAACTGGTGCTGCTGATCCACCCGGTGGTGGCCGGCGAGGGCCGCAAGAAGCTGTTCGCCGACGACGCCGCCCTGAAGAAGTTGCAGTTGGTGAGCGCCCGGCCGACCAGCAGCGGAGTGATCATCGCGACCTACCGTCCGACGCGCTGAGCGCTGCTCGGCGCGGTTCTGACCGCGCTTGCGTGACGACTGGGCCAGCAGCAGACTGCGCACTGCGTCGCCGGGCTGAGGCATCACGGAGGAGCGGAGCCAAGTTTCGGCTGGCTGGTCCGAAACCGCCGGCTGGTCCGCGATTACGAACGGCTGACCGCGCTGCGAGACCATGATCAAGGTGGCGATGATCCGCCTGATGCCCGTCCGGCTCGCCGGGCAGCCATCGCGGTGGAGCCATGAATCCCACCGCAGGACCGCCCGACCCGACCCGAGACCGTCGAGGACCTCATCGCAGCGTGATCAACCGGCCACCCGGCAGTCTCTACGTCGGCAACGGCAATCGGCTTGAGGGCGAACACCTCACGAGGTCATCAGTTCCCGCACACGGGGGGCCACCTTCGTACCGAAGAGCTCGATGGTGGTCATGAGCGTCTCGTGCGGCAGACCCTTCATCCCGTACTTGAGGTCGAAGCGGCTGGCGTCGAGCTCCGTGAGGGTGGTGGCGATCTTCTGCGCCACGGTCTCGGGTGATCCGACGAACAGCGCGCCGCCCGGACCGACATCGTTCATGAACTGCTCGAATGTCGGCGCGCGGAATCCCCGCTGCCGGGCCACCATGCGGATGGTCTTCTCGTAGTACGGCCAGAACTCCTTCACCGCCTGATCGTCGGTCGCGGCCACATGCCCCGGACTGTGCACGCCGATCGGCTGGTCGGGCCGGCCGAACTTCTCCAGCGCCTGGCGGAAGAGCTGCGCGAAGGGGCCGAACCGCGCCGTCGGACCGCCGATGATCGCGAGCATCAGCGGAAATCCGTAGCGTGCGGCACGGACGGCGGACTGGGGATTGCCCCCGACGCCGATCCAGGTGGGGATCGCCCCGGATTCGCTGTGCGGGTAGACGGGCTGGTCCGTCAGGGCCGGCCGGGTACTGCCGGACCAGGAGACGGGCTTCTCCTTGCGCAGTTCGGCGAAGAGGCCGACCTTCTCCTCGAAGAGAGTGTCGTAGTCGCCGAGGTCGTAGCCGAACAGAGGGAAGGACTCCGTGCTCGATCCTCTGCCGAGAATCACCTCCGCACGGCCGTCGGACACGGCGTCGAGTGTCGCGTATCGCTGGTAGACCCGAACGGGATCGTCCGAGCTGATGACGGTGACACCGGATCCGAGGCGTATGCGCGAGGTGCGCGACGCGATCGCCGCGAGCACCACGTCCGCCGCCGAGAGCGGCATCCAGTCGATGTGGTGCTCACCGATGGCGAAGTGGTCGACTCCGGCCTCATCGGCGAGGACACCCTCCGCCACCAGGTTGCGGATCGTCTCGCCGTGCGACAGCGGCCGGCCCTGGGCGTCGTCGGTCACGTCACCGAACGTGTCCAGTCCAAGAGTGATGGGGTGCCCACCCGCGGGGGAGGCAACACGTTCTGACATCGACGGAACTCTCATTTCCCATAACGGTCGAAGGGGCGGCCCAGGCGCCGTGCCCCGTATCGGCGTCGGATGCCGGTACGGGGCACTGCCCGGCGGCGCCCCGTGATTCCTCGCTTCAGCTGGCGCGCAGCGGAGCGAGCGCGTTGCTCCAGGCGACGACCTGGTCGAGGGTGGAGGTGACGGCGTCGCGCTGACTGTCGGCGGGCTTGAAGACGCTGAAGTTCTCGAAGTCGGTGAACAGGGAGAGCGCCACCTGGGAGCGGACGTCCGCCATCTGCAGTTCACCGGCGATCAGGCGCAGGTGCTCCACGGCACGGGTGCCGCCGGTGGAGCCGTAGCTGACGAAGCCGACGGACTTGTTGGCCCACTCGGCGGCCAGGAAGTCGATGGCGTTCTTCAGCGCGCCGGGCACCGAGTGGTTGTACTCGGGGGTCACGATGACGAAGCCGTCGAACGAGGCGATCTTCGCGGCCCACTCCCGCGTGTGCGGCTGGCTGTACTGCCCCATCGCCGGCGGGTAGGCCTCATCCAGGAGCGGCAGCTTGTAGTCCAGCAGGTCGACGAGCTCGTACTGCGCGTCGGTCCGGTGCGTGGCCAGCTCGTGCACCCAGTGAGCGACGGCCTCGCCGTTACGTCCGGGGCGCGTGCTGCCGAGGATGATGCCAATCCTTGTCATGTTTTGAACCTTTGCTTGTATTTGTGCTTGCTGAGTCAAGTAAATGGATGGGTGCTTGTCGTGTCAAGCAGATAGGATGTGAGGCATGCCCTACGACGAACAGCCCCTGCGCCCCTTGGACCGGACCGAGGAACTGCTTGTGCGCGCCATGGGACACGTCATGACGGCGCTGCCGCGACTGGTGGACGCGGACATGGTCGGCGACGGAGCGCTGCCCCTTTCCGAGTACACCCCCCTCATGTTCCTGTCCGAGGCGCCCCACGGCCGGATGCGCATGAGCGAGCTCGCCGCTGCCTGCAACCTCTCGCTCAGCGGAATGACCCGAGTCGTCAAGCGCCTCGAAAGGCAGGGACTCGTCCAACGAGCCCAGTGTCAGGAAGATCTGCGTGGCTGGAACGCCGTCCTCACGGACGACGGCCTCGCCCGCCTCCAGCAGGCCTGGCCCGCCCACCTGGCCAGCATCCGACGGCACGTCCTCGACAACCTCGCAGGTCACGACCTCGCCGCACTCGCCGCCGCACTCGAACGCGTGGCGATCGCACCCTGACCGTACGAACAGACGCTCCTGGTCGTTCGGCAGCGCGGCGACGTCTGATCCCCTCGCGTGCACCTGTCCCCGCCGGAGCGCTGGATGCCCGCCGTCAACCGCACGAGCCCGGGGGTCGCTGAGCGAAGGGAACGTGCGGGTCCGGCGGACGGTGGCCGTCGCGGTCATCGCCCTGGAGATCGCGCCGCCGGCAGCACTGCCGGCGCCGCCGATCCGGCCGTACGCCATCGCAACCGGCGTCGCGTTGCACGCCGGATTCTGCTGCCAAGCCCCGTCAGCTCTGCCGCACCGTCGGCGGGAACATCATCCAGACCGGCACCGGACTCCTGCCGGCTCGCCGGCACCAGGGCCCAGACGATGGGTCAGTGGCCGCTGAGCATGGCCAGGACGTTGTCGTAGGTGCCGTTGGCCTGGGCATGGCGCAGGAACTTGACGTTCTCGACGAGGATTTCCCTGGCGTCGGGCTGCGTGCGCAGGAGGGTCATGACTTCGGAGAGGAAGTCCTCCAGCGGCATGGCCCGCGCGCTCTCCTGCTGCCCCATCAAGGCGGTCCGCACGGCCGGCGGGACCAGTTCGATGACCTTGACGGAAGTGCCGGCGAGCTGGACGCGCAGGCTCTCGCTGAAGGAGTGGACCGCGGCTTTGGTGGCGTTGTAGGTCGGGGTGATCGGCAGCGGTACGAACGCCAGCCCGGAGCTGACGTTGATGATGACCGCGTCGTCCTTGGCTGACAGGTGGGGCAGGAAGGCGTTGACCATCCGGATCGGGCCGAGCAGGTTGGTGGTGACGGTGTCCTCGGCGACGCGCAGGGAGTCGGCGTCGAGGAGGTATTCCGGCAGCATGATGCCCGCGTTGTTGACCAGGGCGTTCACCTCCGGATAGGTGCTGGTCACCGTCTCGCGGGCGCGGGCGATCGAGGTGGGGTCGGTGACGTCGAGGACGATCGTCTCGATGCCTGAGTGGTCGGTGGTGATCTGGTCGAGCAGGTCCTTGCGCCGCCCGGCGACGATCACCTTGTTGCCGGCCTGAACGAAGCGCAGGGCCAGACCGAGCCCGATGCCCGAGGTGCCGCCTGTGATCAGAATCGTGTTGCCAGTGGTCTTCAAGGGATGTTCTCTCCTTCGTTGCGGGAGCCGGTGCGCCCCGCACCACCTACCTTGCGGGCGTCTGTGGCCGGGCGGGAGAGGAGCGCTTGTCCAGGGACCGGCGATCCCTGCCCGAGCCCCGCCGGCGGCTGACCCGGCCTGCGAAGGGGGCTGAGCCGCGGATCGGCGGTCCCTGGATGAATGGGCAGGCAGCAGCCACCATGGAGGGCATGGACAGAGAAGGACTGGCGGATTTCCTGCGCCGGCGGCGTGAGACGCTGCAGCCCGGCGATATCGGACTGATCGACGGCCCACGCAGGCGCACCCGGGGACTGCGCCGCGAAGAGGTCGCCGCACTCGCCGGCATGTCCACCGACTACTACGCCCGACTGGAACAGCGGCGCGGCCCGCAGCCCTCAGAGCAGATCGCAGCTTCCCTGGCCCGCGCCCTGCGCCTGACCCTGGACGAACGCGACCACCTCTTCCGCCTCATCGGGCACAGTGCCCCGGCCCGTTTCCTTCGCTCCGAGCACGTCAGCCCGGCTCTGATGCGGGTCCTGGACCGCCTCGACGACACCCCGGCCCTGGTGCTGTCCGATCTCGCCGACGTCCTGGTGCAGAACCCGCTCGCGATCGCACTGCTCGGCGACCAGACCCGCCACACCGGTCTGGGACGCAGCGCCTACTACCGCTGGTTCACCGACCCGGCCGAGCGGACTCGCTACCCGGAAGAGGACCACCCGAGGCAGAGCCGAATTCAGGCAGCCGCGCTGCGCGCCGCGCTGACCGCCGACAGCAGCAACCCCAGAGCCGCGCAGATCGTCGCCGAACTACGCGAACGCAGCCCCGAATTCGTCCGCGTGTGGGATCGGCACGAGGTCGCCAAGCGGTTCGAGGACCACAAAACCCTCGTTCACCCCGAGCTGGGCCGTATCGACATCGACTGCCAGGTCCTGTTCACCGACAACCGAGCACAGACCCTTCTGGTGATGACCACGCGTCCCGGCACGGAGAGCCACGGGAAACTCCAACTGCTCTCGGTCATAGGACACCAGCAGTTCACCACTGACCCGCCGCGCACGCGGCATACGTCCACTTGACGCGCCAGCCGTCCTGGAGAAGCCAGAGGGTTTTTTCATAGATGTTCGCTCGTGAAACACGGCGACGGTCGCCGATCATGCTGCGGATTTTCATGTGTCATGAGTTGTTGCAAACGCTTGGACGTCTGAAACGCCCTCACAGTCAGCGCTCGTGACCGACGACTTCAGGCGCGTGGAATCGCACGCGCGTCCGATGTCCACCTGCGCCGTCCCGGTCGGCTCGCCCTGCCGCACCGGCACCCAATTCCGGCATCTAGACATGCCATATACAGGCTATGTAGAGTACGGGTATGGGTACACCGAGGATGACCCTGCAGACCCAACTGGTCCTGCGGGCACTACTGGAGGAACCCGCCAAGGAACGCTACGGCCTTGAGCTGTGCGACCTGGCGGGACTGCCGTCGGGCACGATCTACCCGATCCTCGCCCGACTCGAAGGCGTCGGCTGGGTGGAAAGCGCCTGGGAGGACCCGGCGGTCCACGAGAAGGCCGGGCGGCCGCGCCGCCGCTTCTACCGGATCACCATCGACGGGGCCGAACAGGCCCGGGACGCCCTGGCCCGCGCCTACCGTTCCGGCAGGCGGCCGGTGCCGGGCTGGGTCGCCGCCCAGCCCGGCACCGGCGGGGGACAGCCATGAAACGCCCGCGGCGGTCAGGCGCAGGACCGGGCACCCAGCCCGAAGCTGCCGCGGAGTTGGCGTTCGGGGCCCTGCTGGAGACCGTCCGGGCCCGGCACCCGCAGATGGACGTGGAGCTGATCGAACGCGCCTACGCGGTGGCCGCGCACTGGCACCACGGCCAGAAACGCAAAAGCGGTCACCCCTACATCACCCACCCGGTCGCGGTCGCGACGATCGCCGCCGATGTCGGTATGGACCACCAAGTGGTGTGTGCAGCGCTGCTGCACGACCTCCTGGAGGACACGGCGTACCCCGCCGACCGGCTCCGCGACGAATTCGGCGAGGAGATCGCCGACCTGGTAGCCGGCCAAGCCGACGACACGCGAGTCCGGCGGGCCCTGACAGCCCTCACGAACCTAACGCCGACTCTGCCGGACCGCGAACGAGCCGTCCTGGTGCTCAAACTGGCCGATCGGCTGCACAACATACGCACCGTCCGTTTCCTGGCCCGCGCGACCCAACTGCGCAAGGCCCAGGAGACCCTGGACATCCAAGCCCCGGTCGCCCGCGCGCTCGGGCTGGACACGCTCAGCAGCGAACTCCAGGACCTCGCCTCGGCCGCCCTTCGCCCACCTGCGCCCCTCCACACGGTTTCTCAGCGGGTGCTCGCCGCAACTACCCTGCTGCTGCCTCCCACCGTGCGGGCGCGGTGGCTGCAGGAGTGGATCGGCGAACTGGCCACGCTCCCAACGCGGCGCGCACGAACCCGCTTCACCGCCCGGGTGCTGCTCGGCATACCGCGTCTGTCACTGATCCTTCACCATCCGCCTCGGACGGGTGATGCGCCATGGTGAGCACGACCGCAGCCAGGATCGCCGGAACGCTCGGCACCGTCGGGGCCTTCGCCGCGGCGATGGCACGAGGAGGCCTCACCGCAGGGGCGGCCGGCGCCCTCGCTCTGGGCATGCTGCTCCTGCTCGCGGCCGTGCTCTTCGTCCGCAGCGACGTCCCGGCCCGCCGACTGGTCAGGCTGATCCAGGCCTGGCACGCACGCCCCTGAGGGTTTCTGCTCCGGAAATCCTCCAGTGGGGCGCCGATCCTTTCGGTTCGTCGTCATGCGGTACATGGTGCCACGGTCTCGAACGGCGTCTCGAACGGATCGCTCGCAAGGGGAATCGCTGGACGTGGGGGCGGCCTTCGTCTGATCAGGTGCTCCGACCAAGGTGCACGTGGCCACTGCGAAGGCCGTGAGGGTGAGCCTGCTGGGCGAGTTCTATGAGTGTCTGACCGCCCGGCGGGACGAATTTTCTTCGAACTCGCGGATGCGATGTTGTGCGTGGACGGTCCGGTGGTCTCGCCGGTGGACCTGACGCTGGTGCCCGAACGTCGGCGCGGGCACCACCGGCGAGCACTCCGATCGACCGCAGACTGTATCTGCCGACCGTGCCGCAGGGCCGGCGTCAAGGACGACGTGGGTTTCGACACCAAGGTGGTGACGGCCAAGACCATGGTCCGCCGGGCGATCGCGGACAAGATCCCGTTCCGGTGGGTGACCGCGGACGCCGCCTACGGCTTCAGCAAAGGCCGGCGGCGAGCTTGAGCAGGCTGATGTTTTCCACGTCATGGCCACCACCCGGCACGACACAGTCGTCACCCGCTGGGCCATCGACCACCCCGTCCACGACCTGTTCCCCGGCCTGCCGCGGCAGAAGTGGAAACGCCGCTCGTGCGGCGACGGCGCCCACGGGCCGCGCGTCTTCGGCTGGGCCCGCGTCGAGGTGCGTCCCTGGCATCGCCAGGACCGGCAACACTGGGTCCTGGCCCGTGTGGTGCCGGCCGGGCAGTAGGCGATGTAGTGGGAGATCTCCTTCGGCTGGCTGGCGCTGCGGCTGGACGAACTCATCCGCATTGCCGGAAGCCGCTGGGCCGTCGAAGGGGATCCTCCGACCTCGTCCCCCTCAGCCTCCCCCGCAGTACCAGGGCGCGTATCGGGTCGTGATCAATGAGCACCGCAGCTTCCGGGGCGGGTGCCGCGTCGGGGGTAGGGGGCCCGGCGATCTGCGGCTGCGCCGTGTGGGCGCGAGTGACCGGAAGTGATGCCGCAGGCAGGCAGCGGGGCCCGAGGACCCGGCTGCGTGCCCGCCGGGACGGTGTGTCAGACCATGGCGAGCCGGTCCACCAGCAGTTCCACCCTCCGCTCGGTGTCCTCCGGCGGCAGCCGTCCCGCCCGGGTCAGGGTGGCCAGCCCGTGCAGGGCCGCCCAGAACGCCTCGGTGAACAGTGCCGGGTGGACGCCGTCCCCGGCGACCTCGCCGAGAGTCTCCAGCAGGGCGGCGAAGGCGTCCTGCAGTGGCTCCGGGGTGTCCTCGTTCGCGAACGCCAGGCCGCCGTCGAGCTGGAACATGGCGTCGTAGACCGCCGGGTTGCGCTCGGCGAACTCGAGGTAGGCGCGGGCGAGGGCGGTGACCCGGGTGCGAGGGCCGTCCGCGGCGGAGGCCGCGGCCCGCAGCGCCGCGGCCATCTCGGCGGCGCCCTGGAGGGCGACGGCGCCGATGATCTCGCGCTTGCCGCGGAAGTGGCTGTAGAGGACAGGCTGGCTGTACTCGATGCGCTCGGCGAGCCGGCGGGTGGTGACCGCGTCCCAGCCCTGCTGCTCGGCGAGTTCGCGGGCCGTCGCCACGATGAGGCGCTCGCGGGCCGCCCGTTCGCGCTCCTTGCGTTCCTGTACCGACACGATTCGACCCTAGCACCGCTAGACAATCAAGCGGCAGCAGAACTAGCGTTGCCTCATCAGCTAGCAACACTAGAACCCGGGAAGGTCATCGTGCTCAACGCACTTGAGATCGTCACCACCGTGGTCGTCGGCCTGATGGTGGGGGTGGAGTTCTCCGTCGCCTTCGTCATCAACCCGATCCTCAACGCCCTCCCCGACGACAGCAGCCAACGCGGCCGAAGCCACGGGGCCCGGATGCTCGGCGCCGTGATGCCGTTCTGGTACATCGGCTCGCTCGTCCTGAGCGCGGTCTGGGCCATCGCCGGATGGCACCACGACGGCGCCGGCCTTGTCGTCACCGCCGGCGCGCTGCTGATCCTCAGCGTGGTCATGTCGCTCCTGCTGCTCGTCCCGATCAACAACCGGGGCAAGGCGTGGACCACCGAGAACCGGCCCGAGGACTGGAAGGAGCAGATGAACCGCTGGGACCGCTTCCACTACGTCCGCGTCGCCGTCATCATCGCCGCCTTCGCCCTGCTGGCCGCCGCCCTCGCCTGATCCCTCAGGCCGACACCGCGCTGGTGGCGCACAATTTCCACTCCCCGGGCGGCAGCGGGCCACCGAAATCCCGCGACGGCTTCCTGGTCACCCACATGCAGCCGCTGCGCGCCTCGGCTCTGGGAGGCTTCACGGTCGCCCGGCTGCTGCAGTACGCGAGCACCGCCTTCGGCCTGGCGGCCGGCGGCTGGCATCTTTGGCGGCGCCGGGACCGTCTGCGCACCCACGGCGGCACCGACGCCGTTGCCCGCCTGGGTCCCGTCATGCGGTGGAGCGTGGTGACTCTGCTGGTTGCGGCACCCGTGCTGGGTGGCGCCGTCAACATCCGTGACGACTTCAACGCCTACCGCTATGTGACCGAAGTGGACTACAGCCAACCGACTACCGTCGACCTGGGCGACGGCGCGAGCGAGACCAGCTATCCCTCCAAGACGGTCCAAGCTCCGTGGGGGACCCTCGCCGAAGGCGTGTTGACCGGGGCCGCCAAGAGAGCGGGCGGTTCGTTGGCGGTCGCACTGCTGCTGTACTCCGCCACCTGGCAGATCTGCGCTATCTCGCGCCGGCCGGCGACGGCGTCCAGCCCCGCCCCCTCGCCGCAACCGACTCAGGACGGGAAGTGACGGCGCTCGGCAGACGGTATCCGTGCCCTGACCGCCGATGTGCCTGGTCCACTTCCGGCGACGGGCGATGGGGTCGCGCTGCGCCACGTGCCGGGCGTCCCGCGTCGACGCCGGGGCGGGGCGTACCGTTCCCGGGACCGTACGGAGGCGTGGCGGGAGCGGGCCGACAGCGTAGGCGTGGACGTGCCTTTCTCCGCGTCGGGCGTCAACGTACTGTGCCTGAGCCGGTGCAGGGTCCACCCCTCCAGGTCCTCGGTATCCTCGGGCCGGGCGAGCGGGTTGGCCAGCAGCCGGGGGGAGGTCTCGAAGATCTCCTCCGCCCGGCGGCCGGAGAGCCGGGCCCGACCGGTTTCCTCACACACGTCCAGCGTCGCCGCCCCGGCCGGGGCCTTGCGGCCTGTCAGGAACAGCGGCCCGCGTGTGCGGCCGGCGATCAGGCGGGGCAGGAGCTGGGCGGTGCCGGACTGCCAGTGGATCCACTCGGTCGGCCCCGCCCTTGGCGGTGATCTTGCCGCGCTTGTCCTGCGGGTACGGGTCCTGCACGTTCAGGCACAGCACCTCGTCGGCTCGGGCAGCCGATTCGTAGAGCAACTTCCAGAAGGTCTTCTCCCTCAGCGCCACCTCCAGCCGCCACAGGGCAGCGATCTGACTCTCGGCCAGGGCCTTGGTGCGGTCCGGCGGGGCCGGGCGCCATTCGATGCCGATCGTCGGATCGCAGGTGATCCAGCCCTGTCGCTGACACCAGCCCGCTCGCCTTGCGCGCGATGGACAACTCGCGGTTGACGGTGTCGGCGTCCATCTCGTCCGCCCGCGCGGCGGCCAGCTCGGCCAGCACCTGGGGCGGCGCAGGGCCATCGATGACAGGGACGGGGACCGCGGGTGGCTTCGCGCCGCGGCGGGCCCGCCCGGTCGGTGCCGACTCCCCGGCGACCATCCCCCCACGTCGTCAGCGAGATCCGGTGGATCCGCGCGGAGGACTTCGCGATGCCCGCGCCGGTGAGATACCGCTCGACCGCGCTCGTGTACGTGGCCGGAGAAGTGCGTACACCTCACCCGCGGCGGTCAGAGAGCCGACCGCAGGTCGCGGTGATCACCGTAGAGCTCCGCCGCGGCAAATCCGTCACGGTCGACGAGTACGAGACTGGTTGCCGTCGCAGCGATGAGTCTGCCGGCGCCCACAGGTCTACCTCCCGACCGGGACAACCAACTCATCGGGAGTACGGCATGGGCCTCATCCACATCGAGCTGTTCGCAACCCTCGACCTCGTCGGGCAGTCGCCCGGCGGCCCCGACGAGGACCCGGAGGGATTCCCGTTCGGCGGCTGGCAGGCGCCCCTGCTGGACGAGGTCACCGGGGCGCAGGTCGCTGCCGCGTACGAGGGCACGGACGCGCTCCTGCTCGGCCGGCGCACGTATGACATCTTCGCCGCCTACTGGCCGTACCAGGAGGGCGGCGAGGACAACAAGATCGCCACGCTCTTCAACAGCGTCCCGAAGTACGTGGCCTCCCGCGGCGGGCCCGACCTTGCGTGGTCCGGGTCCACGCAGCTCGGCCCGGATCTGGCCGGCGCGGTGCGCGAGATCCGCGACCGGCACGAGCACGTGAAGGTCGTCGGGAGCCTGAACCTGGTGCAGACCCTCCTGCGCGAGAAGCTCTTCGACCGTCTCGACCTCTGGGTCCACCCGGTCGTGCTCGGCGTCGGGAAGAAGGTGTTCGACGGTGGCGCGGTGCCCACGAACGTCACACTCCTCGGACCGCCGGTAGCCGCTCCGAAGGGCACGGTGTACCTGCGCTACGGGCTCGCCGATGGCACGCCCGGGACGGGCGACATGAGCGCACCCGATCGCGGTGCCGGGCGCGACGACTGAAGCCGCCCCGCGTCAGGTGGGTCCGTGTCGTCGGCGGTGAATCCGTCAGGTCGGCATTCCGTCACGGCGTCGGCGGTTCGTGGTGCCGACGCCGCGACGAAGAGCCTCGCCAGAGGGTCGCGTGCAGGGCCCGGGTGTCCGTAAGCACTTGTTCTGGAGTCTGGCGCAATTTTCTGTGAGTTGGGGACGGAGCGTCAAAAGGGGTGGCCCGCTCACCTTCAACCGCACCCTGACCGACCGGTCAGGGCTCCTCCCTCAGCGAGCATTCCGATCCCGCGAGGGCCCGCCGGGGCGCCACACGGCGACCGCATGTCCGTTCGCCGTAGCCGTTTGAGAGTGGGACATGACCGTCACGGGGCCGGGTGCGGAACGCCCGCGCCGCTGGCATACGAGCTTTTGATAAGAGGTACTCACATTCGACCGAGTGCCACATGAATGGGCGAACGTAGCCTTTGCGTCGGGCGTGTCGGCGTCCGGAGATGCGCCGCTATGTGTCATTTAAAACGTCTCACGGTGATATTCCGCAGGACGCATTCTCCAGGAAGAGGGACATCATGAGCGGCCGCTCTCAGAACTCGGCCCCGTCCGACCTTCGCGCCGACGTCAGGCACCGCGCTGACGGCCCGCATACGATGCGCGGCATCAGCCTGCGGTGGCAGATCGGCGGTAACAGCCCCGAGCAGGGGACGTGGCCTCCCCCGGAGGACTGGAACAACGGCGCAGCGCCCTACCCGCACGTCTACGAGGTGTGGATCAACGGCGAGGCCCGGCAGACCGTCTTCCTCTTCTGGCCCGCCTGGGACTGGACACCGTCCAACTCCCATTGGGTGGACCTGGGCGAGGAGCCGGACAGCGAGTACAGCGTGAAGATCCGTGCCAAGGTGGACGGCCAGTTCACTCCGTTCACCAATGAGGTGACCGTGCGTCCGGCGAGTTCCCGGCCCTGGTCGTCCCCGCAACAGCCGCGGCAGACCCCCAAGGGCAGGGACGCGGCACCGCGCCACGGCACCGTCAACCACCCGCGCAGCCGTGCGGCCGCCGCCATTCGGGACGAGGATCCCGCGAAGATCTGCGTCGAGGCCCGCAACGTGAACAGCAGCACCGTCTGGCAGGAGGTGGTGCCGGGCGCCGATCGGATGCTCGCCGACTACCCGTGGAATGACGCCCTGAAGTACCTGGAGTACCGCAAGTTCTTCCAGGATTACACCGTCCCGTCCACGGGCAACCCAGCCTTCCGCGGTCTGGACCTGGCGCCGGACTCCGCACTGGGGGAGTGGCCCCTGACGGAGCTGGACACCTCTGCCCCCAGCCAGACCTTCACCTACGACTACACGGCCTACCACACGTCGGAGTCCTGGTCCCACCGGTGGTTCATCACCCGTGAGGACTGGGATCCGACCAGGGGCCTGAGCTGGCAGGACCTGGAACCGACCCCCTTCCTGGTCGAGGTCCAGGGCTCGCACAGGGAAGAAGAATCCAGCAACTGGGAGTTCGCGACCTTCCCACGGCGGACCGGCAGGGCAGCAGTCGTGCAGATCTGGGGCGGCCACGGCGGCCCTGACACCCCGGACGGCGGTAACGGCGGTAAGACGGGCGAGTTCTTCGCGTCCACCTGCGACGTGCTGCTGCGTTGACCCGAAGGGCACTGCCGCCTGAGCTCAGCTGTTCTTGAGTCGGCTCGGGAGCGGTTGACGAGATTCCGTCCGATCACTTCGATCGGGCGGGATCTCGTGGACGGGTGCGCCGTCGGGCACTCATTACGCTCATGGGCACCTGAAGGCTCACGCGTAAGAGGTCGTTTTCTCCCGGTGTTTCATCCCGGAATCTGCCGTTTGGCCCGTGGTGTCGGGTCACGCCAGGAGATGGTGTTTTCGCTGGTGAGGCGGCGGGCCATGAGGGCGCTCATGGCGATGTGGATCATGGCTTCGGAGCGGGCGGGGAGGGTCTCGTAGTCGCGGGCCAGGCGGCGGTGGAACATGAGCCATCCGTAGGTTCTCTCGACCGCCCATCGTTTCGGTATGGGTGTGAATCCCCTGGTCCCCGGGGCGCGGGTGGTGATTTCCATGTCGATGCCGAGTGTGGCCGCGTGCTCGACGAGGTGCTGGCGGTGGCCGCCGTCGACCCAGGCCTTGCGGATGCCGGGGTGGTCGGCGGCGACCCGGTCCAGGAGCTGGGTGCCGGCCACGGAGTCCTGCACGCTGGCCGCTGTGACCAGCACCGCCAGCAGGAGTCCGATCGTGTCGGTGACGATGTTCCGCTTCCTGCCTACGATCTTCTTGCCTGCGTCGATGCCCTGGCTGGAGGCGTGAACGCTGGTGGAGGTCTTGACGCTCTGGGCGTCGATCACGCAGGCCGACGGCTCGGCGTCCCGTCCTTCCCTCTGCCGCGACAGCTGCCTGAGCAGGCCGTTGAGCTGGACGAATACGCCTTCCTTCTGCCACTTCGTGAAGTAGCCGTAGACCGTGTTCCAGTGCGGAAAGTCGTGCGGGAGGTAGCGCCACTGGACCCCGGTTCGGTCCACATACAAGATCGCGTCCATGATGTCGCGCAGGTCATGCTCGGGCGGCCGGCCGAAGTCCAGGGCCCTGCCACGGCGCTCGAAGCGCCAGGCAGACAGCACCGGCTCGACCAACTCCCAGCGGGCATCGGACAGGTCACTCGGATACGGGCGTCGCGTCGGCATGCTTACGCCATACCGCCACGGACCGAGTGCGCCCAGGCGCACAGCAGCGACGACAGAAGCACACAGCCAGGCAACCCGGGCGTACCTGGGACGAGACAGGAACAAGCAGCATCCCGCCCCACCCGTCACCTCACTCGGACCACAGACCCCGACCACATCTGCCGCCTCCTCCGCACCACCATCCGGCACTACAGGAATCGTCCTATAGCCAGGCGGAACAGGCGAAAACGACCTCTAAGCTTGATCTTTATCTACCAGGATCTTCCAGGCTTGCCGATGGCCTTGAGGGTCTCGGGGCGTTTGACAGTCTTGCCGACGTCGTAGCGGGGTGCCCTGCGTTTGTTCTTGGCGCCGGGTGGCCGTCCGGGCCCAGTGCCTGTGGGTTTGGGAACACGGGTCGGGCAGGCGAGGTGAGCGCGGATGTTCCTGAACCCCCGGCGGACCCGGGCCGGGGTGATCCGGTCGGAGGCGGTGGGTTTCTCCCACGGCCGGCGGAGGTCTGCGGCGAGCGGCCGGGCAAGCCGGAGCTGGGTGTGGGCGACGATCAGAATCCAGGTCCAGCGGTCCGCTGCCTCCGGAGTGCGGAGTTTCGGGGTCGTCCAGCCAAGGGTCTGTTTTGCGAACCTGAACGTGTGCTCAAGGTCGAATCTGCGCAGGTAGACCTGCCAGCAACGGTCGATGTCGTCCGGGGCGGCGCCGGTCTTCGAGGACCACAACCACACCGGCGGAGCGTCCCGTACCTTCGACAGATGCTCGACCTTCAGCCGGACCAAGGTGCCTTCGATCAGGGGAAGTTCGCCTTCGTGGTCGAGCCAGGCGGAGCGGTGTGTGAGCCGGGGGTGGACCCGGTCCCATGCCTGGGTTTCGGCTTTCCCGTAGTTCGTGGTCGCGGTGGCGGTGGTGATCGCGGGTTCGGGCCAGGTCTCCGGCTTGGCGAAGCGGAACTCCGGGCCGTGCTTGGGCGGCCGGCCGTTGACGCCGTGCGTCCGCGGTGGCCTCGGCAGGCGCATGACGCGGTCGGAGCGGACGCGGCCGACCATCTCGACGGGCAGGTCCCGCAGCACCCAGGCCAGGCGGGTGACGTCGTAGCCGGCGTCGGCGACGATGGTGATGTCCGGGTCGCCGGGTTTCCACTGGCCCGCAGTGATGAGCCGTTCGACGACGCCTCGCAGCTGGCCGGCGGTGACGGCGGTCGCGTCGTCCGCCGGGCCGAGCCGGACCACGTCCAGGATCGCGGTCCATGACGTGGCGCCGGACTCCAACACGGCGACGAAGGAGTAGGGCCAGCCCGGAATGAACTGCGACGCCGTCTTCGCCCTGCCGTAGACGTGGCAGAACAGCCGCTCGGCCGAGCACGGCGCGTCCGAACGAAGCCACGGTGACACATCGACCGCCAGGACCAGGCGCCCGCCCTCGAAACGCGGCAGCGGCAGCCCGGCCAGCACCGTCCGCAGCCGATCGACGTCGATCCGGCCGCGATTCAGGCCGCCGTACATCGCTCCGTGCCCACGACGATGCTCGGGCAACAGGGTCAGGTCCACCGGGGACTTCACCGCACCGTCCGCACACAGCACCGCGTCCACCAACTCGAACAACTCATCGCGCCGAGCGGTCAGACACTCGTAGAACTCACCCCGGAAGCGTGACGCCTCCGCGAACGCTTCCCGCCGGACAGCATCAGGCAGCAGACTCACCCTCACGGCCTTCGTCTTGGTCACGTGCATTCCTTGGTCGGAACACACGATCAGACGAAGGCCGCCCGCACGTCCGGCGAATCCCCAGGTGAGCGACTCAGTTCGAGGTGCTGTTCGAGGCCGGCAGATAAAGAACAAGCTGCCTGTTTCTAATCTTGGTTGCGGATGACTCCCGTCTAGGAGCATCGTCTTGACATGATCGAACTGAGTTCTCTGGGACCGGATGACTGGCCGGTGTGGCGCGACTTGCGGCTAGCCGCGCTTGCCGAGGCGCCGTATGCCTTCGGCTCGACGTTGGCGGAGTGGCAGGGGCAGGGCGACCGGGAGGAACGCTGGAGAGACCGCCTAGGAATTCCTCGGTCTCACAACGTTGTCGCAGTCCGCGCGAGCGGGCCGGTCGGGATGGTCAGCGGTGTACCGGCTGAGCAGCCAGATGCCGTGGAGTTGATCTCGATGTGGGTCAGCCCCACGGTTCGAGGTCAGGGGGTGGGAGACCTCTTGATCGGAGAGATCGCGCAGTGGGCTGTGCAGAGGGACGCTAGGACCTTGCGGTTGTCAGTGATGCCGGATAATCGTGCAGCTATCGCGCTCTATGAACGTCACGGCTTCAAGGACACCGGGGAGCCGGGCGACCTGCTGCCGGATGGTGTGCGCAGGGAATTGGTCATGGCAAAGGCTCTCGATCCCGTGGTCAGCGGCTGACGGGCGGGCCTCGGTTTGCTGGTTGCGCTGATGGAGCCGCGTGGTGGTGCGACAATTGGGCTGGTTTGAGGGCCCGGTGACCTCTTGGTGGGACTGCTGACCGTCAGTGCCAAGTGGATCAGTCGCGTTGGGCCTCGCGGGAGGCCGGTTGTCCGCTTCTGCGGGAACTTCGGCGGGTGATTCGCCTGGTCATGAGGGTGATCGCGGCCCAGGTGATCAGTGACTCCGAGTGCTGTGAGCCGTTCGTAGTCGCGGGCGTGTCTGCGGGCGTGTCTGCGGGCGTGTCTGCGGGCGTGCATGACCCAGGCGTGGGAGCGTTCGACGACCCAGCGGCGGGGCAGGACGACGAATCCGGGGGGTGTTCTTCGGGCGGCTGACGGTTTTGATCGTCAGGTTCAGGTACGTCTTCGCCCAGGTCACGAGCTGTCCGGCGTAGGCGGAGTCGGCCCAGACGATGGTGATTTCGGGGTGCATCAGCCGTAGCCGGAACAGCACTTCCTTCGCCGCGTTGCGGTCGGTCATGTCGGCCGGGGTGACCATGACGAACAGGGGCAGGCCCTTGGTGTCCACGACCAGGTGCCGCTTGCGGCCGTTGATTTTCTTGCCTGCGTCGTAGCCGCGGGAGTCCTTCCCGACGGTGTCGGCGGCCTTCACCGACTGGGAGTCGATGACGGTGGCGACCGCTCCAGGGGCGCGGCCCCTCTCGCGGCGGATGCGTTTGCGGAGGTGGTCGCGGATTCGAGCAGGGCCCATTCGTCGTCGAAGGTGTCCGAGGGGTAGCAGCGTCGCCGTGCCAACGTGTCCCTCCCTCAAGACGGGGTGGGACCGGCCGTTTCGCGGCCGGTCCCACCGGTCAGGCGTCGGTGAAGTCGGCGATCACATCGAGCGTGGACTCGACCGAGTTGAGCTGGGTGTTCAGGTGCTTGATCCACCGGCCCTTGGGCTGGAGAGCGGCGTGCGGGGCGACAGTTGCGGTGATGAAGCGGCGGATCTCGGTGAGCTTGCCGCGGATGATCGCGACCTCGTATGCCTGGAGTTCGGCGGGGTCGGCGCAGAACTTGTAGCCGTCCGGCCGGGTCCAGATCAGCGGTGGCCAGCCGCGTTCGGTGATGGTGTCCCGCAGGCAGGCCAGGCCCGAGCGGGTCTGATGGGGCGACAGCTCGCCAGCTCTGACCAGCTGAACGAAGGTCAGACCGGCCGGACGTGCCTCGAACAGTACGAACCGGACGGTGTCGGCGTGTCGCTGCGCGGCTGGCGATCTGCGCTCGGAAGCGCGTGGCACGGTTACTCGCCTTGCAGGAGCTTGGCCAGTTCGCCGTCGACGTCGACCTTCCCGGTGTCCACGGCCGTCTCGATCCAGTCCAGCGTCGCCCGAACGCGGGCGACGTTCTCGTGCACGATCACACGTTCGTCGTCGCCGAGCTGGCGGTCGCGCATGCCCGGGACGACCCGGCCGGCGGCCGCGACGAACGCGTGGCAGGCGGCCTGCCTGGATCCCGTTCTCGACGCCTGCGCATCGGCAGGTTTCAGCCCGGGTTTCGTGGTGGAGAGCGAGGACCATGCCACGGCGCAGGCGTTCGTGGCCGCAGGGCTCGGTATCGCCCTGATTCCGGAACTGGGAATCGGCGACCCCCATCCCGCCGTGGCAGTCCGCAGGGTCCGCAATCCGGAGCCGGTCCGGTCGATCCATGCGGCGGTGCGGGAGTCGTCACCGGCCGAGCAGCCCGCACTGCGCGGGCTGCTCGACGCCCTGCGGAGCACGGCGGCCGCTCGGACGGTGGCGCTCTAGCCTCGCGCTTTCAGGAAGCGGGCCGTCCGACGGCCAGATCGGAGTGGGCGCAGGGGTTCGGGGGCGAACGTGGTGCGCTCCCAGCTGAGGGACCGGTGCCGGGCCGGACCGCTGTCCATGCAGATGCGCGAGGACGACGTCTCGGTCGGCGCCCTGCGCCTGCCACCCGACAGCATTGTCGCGTTCCGCGCCGACGCCATCTACACCGCCGACGACGCCGACTGGCCCTACCACGGCAATCCGGGCGACTTCCTCCTCAAGGGCCGCCTGCCCTTCCTCGGCGGCGCCCACCTCGCCGAACAGCAGCAGGCCGCCCGGTGGCCCCCCGCAAGCGCACCACGCCCCGCCGCCGCGGCCGTCGAGGCGGCCAGCCGCCGCAGAACGAGGCCGCCCGCCTCACCCAAGAACTCCTCAACGCCGGATACACCAAGAAACAGGCCGCGCCGCCAAACAGCACATCGCCTCCGGAGCCTCCCGGCTGCGCCCGGTAAGCGGGCGGCCGGGTCTGCGAGTCACTGCAGCCATCTCCGGCCTGTTCAAGGCAGTCGCCGTGTCAGCAGAAGGCTGTAGATGCCTGCACGTCGTCGAGCGCTTGTCGCGCGATCTCGCTGAAGTCTTCGTCGGCGGTCGTCCGGCTCCAGCGTTCGTAGGCGATCGTGGAGGCGAGCGCGCCGAGTTCTGCGGCCACGCGAGCGGTCAGGTCGGGAACGCCGCGCCGTTTGAGCGCCTCGGTCATTGATGCGATGAGGGTGAGGTTCTTCAGCGCTTCGCGTTCTTGCAGTTCGGGGTTGGCGGCGATCACCGCCTGTCTGCGGGCAGTGAATTCGCGGCGTGCGGGTGTGAAGACCTCTCTGCCGGCCGCATCCAGCGCGTGAGCGACCGCATCGAGCGGGGCGGCGGTTGCCGGCGCTGCGGCTATGGCCTCGGTGAGCAGTCCGTTCATCGCGCCGCCGCCGAAGAGCACTTCCCTCTTGTCCTGGAAGTGCCGGAAGAAGGTGCTCTTCCCCAGCCCCGCGCGCTGCGCGATGTCGATCACGGTCGTGTTCTCGTAGCCCCGCTCGGCGAACAGGTCAAGGGCAGCGTGAGCGAGCCGTTCTGCTGCGTTCGGTTCCCAGCGAGCCATGAACACAGTCTACGGGACTTGGTCCCGTACGCTCATGTAGAGTGATGGACCCAAGTCCCGTCAGTTGCCTTGCCAGGGTGCGGCCGGCGCGGGCACCCTCGCATAGGCTGACCGTCTCATCCGACGCACCGCGACCAGGATCAGCCCATGCGCAACAGCACCAGGATCCGCCTGATCGAGCCCACCGACGCCGCCCCGATCGCCGCGCATCGGGTGCGGGACTTCGAGGCTTTCCGGCCGTGGGAACCGGCCCAGCCGGCCGACTTCTTCACCCCGGAGGGCCAGGCGGAGCGGATCGACAGCCTGCTGGCCGGATACCGGGCCGGCGCGGTCTGGCCGGGCGTGGTGCTCGCCGACGGCCAGGTGATCGGGCAGGTCACCGTCGGAGGCATCCTGCCGCAGCCGCACCTGCGCCGCGGCTCCGTCGGATACTGGATCGCCAGCGTCGCCCAGAATCAAGGGCACGCCGGGCACGCCGTCGGGCTTGTACTCCGGGTGATGACGGACGAACTCGGGTTGCACCGCGCCGAGGCATCCACCAATCCGGAGAATCTGCCGTCGCAGCGGGTGCTGCGCCGCAACGGGTTCAGCCCGTACGGCGTCGCGCACTCCTCGATCTTTCTCGACGGGAGCTGGCGGGACGGACTGCTGTGGGAGCGGGTCCTCGGCGACTGACCTCGCCGGTTCGGTTGAGATGAGGCCGGAAGCGGGGAGGAAATACGAAAGTGCCTTCTGCGCTGGGACGATGAACCTTGTCGAGGGGTTCTGTCGGTCCAAGCGGAAGGCACGTTCTGCGTGCAGGGTATCGGTTCTCGTCCCAAGCTCCATGTCTCCACTGACGGTTCGGGGGTGGTCGGGCACGCGGGCGCACATTTGCTGGCCGATCTTGCCGAGGCTACCGCTCTGACCACCGCCTACTCCACCGCGCTCAGGCCGCTGCGACCGCGCGGCACCGGGCACGATCCAGGTCGGACCGCCACCGATCTCGCGGTGATGCTCGCCGACGGCGGTCGCCGGGGTCGGTCGGTACGCTGCTGACCGGCTTGTTGTCGATGGTGGCGGTGATCTCGCCGACGGTGGCGACCGCTGCGGACGATCCGATTCCGGTGGTTCCGTCGCACTCGACCGGGACGGTTCCGGAGCAGGAGGCCGAGCCGCCAGGCGCAGCGCTGCCGACGCCGACGGTGGCCGGAGACGGCCGAGGCGACCGCAGATCTGTCGGAGGCGGAGGCGGAGGCGGCGCCGGGCGAGCCGCGTGAGGTTTCGCCCTCGTCGTCGGAGTCTGCTTCGGGCGCCGCTGTCACGCAGGTCGGTGATGTGGTCGAGGTCGCTCCGGCTCCCGCCGATGAGACGGCGGGTACGACGGCGTAGCCGACCTCGTCCCGGGTCCTGGCCGCTGACGACCCGTCGGTGTCCGCTTCCCGGGGGAGACGGGCTTGCCCAGTGCTGACGCATCGGCGTCGCCGGCCCCGTCGGCCTGGGTGTAGGGGTGGTCCGCGATGACGGTGTTGCCGGGTCGGGTCAGGTACAGATCACACGGGTGGTCGGCCGCCGTTGCCGTTGCCGAAGTGGTCGGTCGTTCCGGTGGCTTGGGGCGGTTGCGGCGGCCGTGTTCCTGTTCGGCGTGCCGCCGCAGGATACCTGCGGTGTTGCGGTTCATGCGCTGAAGCCAGGTGGCGTGCACCCGCAGGGTGGTCACGGGGGAGCCCGCTGCCCCGGGGAGAGTGCCTGCGAGACTCCGGAAAACACCCTGGGGCCCCTGGCGTTGCCCCACTAGGATGCGGGCTATGCCGTTGACCATGAAGGACGTGGACCGGTTCGAGGCCGCGAGGCCCCGTCTGGAGGCCATCGCCTACCGCCTCCTCGGCTCGGCGAGCGAGGCCGAGGACGCCGTGCAGGAGACTTTCCTGCGCTGGCAGGCCGCCGACGTCGAGCGCATCGAGGTCATCGAGGCCTGGCTGACGAGGGTGCTCACCAACCTGTGCCTCAACCAGCTCACTTCGGCCCGTGCGCGGCGCGAGACCTATGTGGGTCAGTGGCTCCCCGAGCCACTGCTCGACGGGGATCCGATGCTCGGCCCGGCCGACACCGCCGAGCAGCGCGAGTCGGTCTCGTACGCGGTCCTCACCCTCATGGAGCGGCTGTCCCCCAATGAGCGGGCGGTGTACGTGCTGAGGGAGGCCTTCGGCTACTCACACCGGGAGATCGCCGAGATCCTCGACATCACCGAGGCCGCCGGCCAGCAGATCTTCCACCGCGCCAAGAAGCACATCACGGACGGCAGGGCCCGCACCGAGATCGACGAGGCCGCCGCCCGGCGGATCGTCGAGGAGTTCCTGGCGGCCGCCACCACGGGGAAGACCGAGCCGCTCGTGCGGCTGCTCACGGCCGACGCTGTCTCGATCGGCGACGGCGGCGGGAAGGTCCCGGCCCGCGTCAAGCCGTTCGAGGGCGCCCTGGCCGTCGCGAAGTTCATGCGGGGCCTGTTCAAACCCGCACGGTCCAAGCGCGCTTTGGCCGGCGGCTCGCCCGGGGTCTACGCCACGACCGCCAACGGCGGCCCCGCCGTCGTGGCGGTCGTCGATGGCCGGGTTGTCGGCATCATGTGCCTGGAGGTCACCGCCGAAGGCATCGCCGCGTTCCGCAACCAGGCCAACCCCGACAAGCTCGAACGCGCGACCGAGGTGTGGGCAGGTGCCGATCAGGGAGAACCCCTGTTCCACGCCTTCTGACCGCAATGTGTGGTGCTCCCGATTCCGATGAGGTGCCTTTGATTCCGGTGTGAGCTGCTTCACATCGGGTTCCTGTCAGGAAACGGCGTGCTGCTCGGTTCAAGGGACGAAACCGCGCAAGACCAGGGGCGGACCCGCGCAGACAGGAGCAAAGAAGATGCAGCACCGAATCATCGTCCTCGGCGCCGGATACACCGGAGCCATCGCGGCCGGCCGCCTCGCCAGGCGGCTGCGCCGTGACGACGTCGCCATCACCCTCGTCAACGCCGAGCCCGACTTCGTCGAGCGCGTCCGGATGCACCAGCTCGCGGTCGGCCAAGAGCTGAAGCCCCGGCCTTTGAGCGAGATGTTCGCGGGCACCGGCGTCGAGCTGAGGCTCGCGAAGGTCACCGGCGTCGATGTCGACCGCAGGTCCGTCGCCGTCGTCGACGCGAACGGGGTCGCCGAGGAGCTGGGGTACGACACCCTCGTGTACGCCCTCGGCAGCGGCTGGAACGACCGGGGCGTTCCCGGCGCCGCCGAGCACGCCTACGAGATCGCGAGCCGGCCCGGAGCGTTCCGGCTGCGCGGGCGTCTGGCCGGCCTGGACGCCGGACAGCCCGTGGTCGTCGTCGGTGGCGGCCTCACCGGCGTGGAGGCCGCGACCGAAATCGCCGAGGCCCGCCCGGACCTCGCTGTCGCCCTCGCCGCCCGCGGCGGCCTCGGCGACTGGCTCTCGGACAAGGGCCGCGGGCACCTGCGGAAGGTCTTCGGCAGGCTCGGCATCACCGTGCACGAGCACGTCGCCGTCACCGGCGTCGAGGCCGACCGCGTCACCACTGCGGACGGCAAGGCCATCCCGGCCGCGGTCACCGTGTGGACCATCGGCTTCGCCGTCCACCCGATCGCGCAGGCCACCGCCCTGGAGATCACCGGCACGGGCCAGATCGTGGTCGACGCGACCATGCGCTCGGTCTCGCACCCGGAGGTGTACGCCATCGGCGACGCGGCCATGGCGATGGGCCCCGGCGACAAGCCGCTGCGGATGTCGTGCGCCTCGGGCACCCCCGCCGCGTGGCAGGCCGCCGACGCCATCGCGGCGCGCCTGACCGGTGGGAAGCGCCCGAACGCGCCGATTCGCTACTTCAATCAGTGCATCTCGCTGGGCCGCAAGGAAGGCCTGATCCAGTACGTCACCGCCGACGACCGAGCTGTCAGCGCGGCCCTGACCGGCCGGCTCGCCGCCGTCTACAAGGAGCTGGTCTGCAAGGGCGCGGCCTGGAGCGTCGCCAACCCGACCCTGGGCCTGCCGACCCGCCGCCGCGTCGTACGGGAGGCGGCCCAGACGGGCTCGGCCGTCAAGGCGTCGGCCTGACGCGCACAGCGAAGCGGGCGCCCACGACGCGACGCGACGCGGAGGGGCGCCCGGGGTGTCGACGCGGGGGTGGGTAGTTGGTGAAACCACCAACTCCCCAGCCTCCCCAGCTCACACGGTGCGCTTCAAGGCCTGGCTGTCGTGAGTGTTGGCCGCGGACAGCCCGACACGTGGGGGCAGTCCGTTCGCGTCGGCCATCCGAAGGTCTCGCGGGCGGGCGTCGAGCACTTGTGCCCCCTGTGTCGGCTCCGGCAGATGACCCACACATGGTCAGTCCCCTGCCCGGGCCGAGGTCCCGGCGATGAGCGTGGCCAGCATCTCCTCCAGGGTGCTGGTGAAGTCCATGCGCAGGGCTGCGAGGGAGGGGTCCGCCGCGTAGGCGGCGAGCATGGCTGCGGAGGGCCTTAGGTCCTGTCTGGAGTTCGGATCACGAGTGTGGTGCGATGCTGCGGAGCCAGAGCATCGCACCACACAGGTGCAGTCCGGCCTCGTAGCTCTCCGGGGTCTTGTCGTACCGGGTAGCGATACCGCGCCAGTTCCGCAGCCGGTTGATGCACCGTTCCACGGTGTTGCGCTCTTTGTAGAGTGTCGCGTCGTGTGAGACTGGCCGACCGCCAGCGCTGCCACGCTTCTTGCGGTTCGCGGCCTGGTCGACCTTCTCCGGGATCACGGCTCGGATCCCGCGTCGTCGCAGGTAGTGGCGGTTGCGTCGGGACGAGTACGCCTTGTCCGCGGCCACCGCATCCGGCCGGGTCCGCGGGCGCCCGATCGGGCCGCGCACCTTCACCCGTTCCAGGACCGGGGCGAACTGCGGACTGTCGCCGGCCTGCCCGGGCGTGAGGACGAACGCAAGCGGGCGACAGCGTCGGTCAGCCGCCACATGGATCTTGCTCGTCAGTCCGCCCCGGGAACGCCCCAGCTCGGCGGCTTTCAAGCGGGCTCGGTGTCGTCGGCGGACCCGTCGCCGCTCGACGCGCGCCTCATCCTCGGCCTGTCCGTCCTGCGTTCTTTGCGCCTTGCCATCGCCCCCTTTTCGGCCTCGACGGCCATTTCCAAGGCCGCCAACTGCTCGGGGTCCAGGGCCATCCCGGCGGCGTGATGGTGGGCCCGGGCGGTCGCAGAGTCCACGCTGACCAGGCCCAGGTCGGCCTGGCCGCGGGCGGCGGCCTCGGCGATCACTGTTTGCATCAGATCCTGGAAAACACCCCGCGTCGCCCAGATCCGGAAGCGGTCGTACGCGCTCGGCCAGGGCCCGAACTCGGTCGGCAGGTCACGCCAGGGGCTACCGGTCCGGAACCGCCACATCACCGCGTTGAAGTGTTTCCGCAGGTCAGGGATGGGCCCAACCGCGGCAATCGGGAGATGGGGCTCGATCAGGGCCCACTGCTCTTCGGTGAGATCGCCTCGCGCCATGACTGACGGCCTATCAAGACCGAGCCCTCGCGCGCAGGCGATCTACCGAACTCCTGATCCGAACTCCAGACAGGACCTAGTAGGGCTTGGTCAGGTTGGTTGTGGTGGTGCGTGTCCTGTGGGTCGGGTGTGGCGTTGAGTGTGTGTGACTCCGGACGAGATTGCTGTGGTGCGTGGTGAGTTGGAGGCGTTCGCGGCGGAGGTGTTCGAGCCGTTTGCGCGCAAGGATCAGCGTCGGTGGGGGCAGGTCTATCTGCGGGGGCTGCTGACCGATGGGCAGCGTAAGTCGGTCGAGCCGATGGCCGCCCGGCTCGGGGAGGACGGCAATCGTCAGGCACTGGCCAACTTCATCACCACCAGCCCCTGGGACCCGGCGCACATCCGGGCCCGGCTGGCCTGGCGGATGGAGGAGGCGATCGGTCCGGAGGCCCTGGTCTTCGACGACACCGGGTTCTTGAAGGATGGGACGGCCTCGGCATGCGTGTCGCGGCAGTACACCGGCACCGCGGGCAAGGTCACCAACTGCCAGGTCGGCGTCTCGCTCCACCTCGCCTCCGACCACGCTTCGGCGGCGGTCAACTGGCGGCTGTTCCTGCCCCAGACCTGGGACCCCGCCTCACCGAAGGCCGATGCGGACAAGGTCGCCCGACGTGCCGCCTGCGGCATCCCGGACGATATCGGGCATGTGGAGAAGTGGCAGCTGGCCCTGGACATGCTCGACGAGATCCGCTCCTGGGGGATCGAGGTGCCGCTGGCCATCGCGGACGCCGGATACGGCGACGCCGCCGCGTTCCGGCACGGACTGCAGGCCCGCGGCCTGAACTACGTCGTGGGAATCTCCAGCACGCTGTCGGCTCAGCCCGCCGGCGCGGTGCCGGTGGCCGAGCCGTATGCGGGGACCGGACGCCCGCCGGTGGCGAAGTATCCCGACAAGCCGCAGTCGGTGAAGGAGCTGGTCACCGCGGCGGGCCGGAAGGCGGCCCGGCCGGTGCAGTGGCGGGAGGGCTCCCGGCCCGGCACCGGCCGCTCGGGCCGCAGGCGGATGTACTCGCGCTTCGTGGCCCTGCGCATCCGGCCCGCCGGACGCGAGGTCCGCCAGAACGTCGACGGCCCGGAACTGCCCGTGTGCTGGCTGCTGGCCGAATGGCCTGCCGGCGAGAGCGAGCCGGTGCAGTTCTGGCTGTCCGACCTGCCCTGCGGCATGCCGTTGACCACGCTGGTCCGGCTCGCCAAACTCCGCTGGCGCATCGAGCACGACTACCGGGAGATGAAGCAGGCCCTGGGACTCGCCCACTTCGAGGGCCGAACCTGGAACGGCTGGCACCACCACGTCACCCTCGTCTCCGTCGCGCACGCCTTCTGCACCCTGCAACGACTGGCCCGGGCCCCAAAAGACACGGCGCCGGCCTGAGCCTCTACCAAGTCGTCCGCGAGCTACAGACACTCCTCGCCCTCTGGACCGGCGCCTGCCCGACCTGTCACCGCGACATACCAACGTCCATATCAACCTGACCAGGCACTACTAGGAGCCGCCCTGAGCTTGACGTTTAACCTCGCAGGTCACCCGACCTGCTGATCTGCGGTTGTTCCCGGGACAGCGGAGGCGGCCGTTCTTCACGCTTCGAGATGTCGAGTAACGAAGCACGAGAGAACGGCCGCTGCTCATGAGTCTCCCGGTCGACGCGCCCGCAGGTGACGCGTTGGGCATCTTGTCCCGCTTTCGGGTCGAGTTCCACGAATGCCTCTACGCCCGAGCGGACGCGCTCTTCGAGCTCACGGACGCGGTGCTGTGCACGGACGGGCCGGTGAAGACCCTGGTTGAGCTGTCGCTGGCGGTCGAGCACCGACGCGGGCATGGCGCGCTGTACGCGGCTTTGGACCGCGGTTGGCTGGAGCCGACGCGGTTGCGCCGCACGCTGGCCGGCCTGCCACTGCCGAAGGCGGCCGACGGCTGGGTCGTGCTGGCCGTGGACGTGAGCAATTGGCTCCGCCCCGATGCCCCGACCAGCGACGATCGGCTGTTCTGCCACGTCTACGGACGCGGTGACCGCAAGACGGACCAGTTCGTGCCTGGCTGGCCGTACTCCTTCGTTGCCGCGCTGGAGTCCGGCCGCACATCCTGGGTCGCGCTGCTGGACGCCGTGCGCCTGGGCTCCGCCGACGACGCGACGCTCGTCACCGCCGCCCAACCGTGCGACGTCGTCGAGCGGTTGACGCAAGCCGGGCACTGGCGGCCGGGCGACCTGGAGATCCTGATCGTGGTGGACGCCGGCCACGACGTCACCTACCTCTCCCACGCCCTGGCCGACCTGCCGGTCGTGCTGGTCGGGCGCCTGCGCTCGGACCGGGTCATGCTCCGCGACCCTGGTCCGGTCCACCCCGGGCCGAAGGGCGGGCGGCCCCGCCGGCACGGCGGCGTCCTCACCTTCGCCAAGCCCGACAGCTGGCACCAGCCCGACGTCACCACCGGCACGGACACCACCCGCTACGGCAAGGCCGAGGCGATGGCCTGGGACCGGATGCACCCCAGGCTCACCCACCGCGGCCCGTGGCTGGACCACGCCGAGGAGGAACTGCCCGTCCTGCACAGCACGTTGGTGCGGCTGCAGGTCGAGCGTCTGCCGGGCAACCGCGACCCGAAACCGGTCTGGCTGTGGTGCTCAGCCACCGCCGCCACGCCGGTGGACGTGGAACGCTGGTGGCAGTCGTTCCTCCGCAGATTCGATCTCGAGCACACTTTCAGGCTGATGAAGCAGACGCTCGGCTGGACGGCCACGAAGGTCCGCCACGCCGACAGCGCCGATCTGTGGACCTGGCTCATCATCGCCGCCCACACCCAGCTCCGCCTCGCCCGCCCCCTCGCCGAGGACCCGCGCCGCCCCTGGGAACGACCCGCCGAGCCCCGCCGCCTCACTCCCGCCCGCGTCCGCCGGGGGTTTCGCAACGTCCGCGCGACGGCGGCCCGTCCGGCGGCCGCACCGAAACCGTCCAAGACCGACCGGCAATAGGCCCCCGGGAGGCGGCGGGGGGATCAAAACAGCCACGGGTCCACGTGATCATGGAGTTCTCTACGCTCAGTAATCACAAAGGACGGCCTGACCGCGCTGCCATTTTGCCTGCTTGAACCCTCCCATACGGCGGTGCAGGGTGGATCCATGACATGGACAGCACCACCGGTCGAGCGCACCAAGCAGCTAGGCAGCCTGGGCACCATAACTGAGCGTCACATGTTGGAGGGTTGGCTGAACTGGCACCGGGAAACATTACTGGCCAAGTGCGCCGGGCTTGAGTCGGCCCAATTGGCGCGGACGACCGTAGAGCCGTCGCCCCTCACTCTCCTTGGCTTGGTCCGGCACATGGCGGAGGTAGAGCGATGGTGGTTCCGGCGAAGCTTCGCAGGTGAAGCTATCGGCGATGTCTTCACCGGCCCGTCAGATGGCAATGAGGGACTCGACGGAGTTCACGCAGCCGATGCGGAGAGAGACTTCAAATTGTTCCAGACCGAGGTCAAAGTGTGCGACGCGGCGGCGGCCGGGCACGACCTCGACGAGACATTCCTGTCCTCTCGCGGAGTTTCCCTCAGCCTGCGCTGGGTCTACATGTTGATGATCCAGGAGTACGCCCGCCACAACGGCCACGCCGACTTCCTACGGGAGCGGACCGACGGGGAAACGGGTGACTGAGCTTCTTTCTCAGACCCGGTCCGGCAGCAGGTGCCCTGGACATGGGATGAGCATCAGAACGGGCACGGGTCCACGTGATCATGGAGTTCTCTACGCTCAGTGATCACGAAGGACAGCCGTGCCCGCACTGCCATCTTGCCTGCTCGAACCCCTCTGGAACCAGTTCGTGGCGCTCCTGCCCGCTCGGCAGGAGTTCGCCGCGGGCCACCCGCTTGGCTGCCACCGCCGCCGTGTCCCCGACCGGACTGTGTTCCAGCACGTGGTGCTCGCTTTGGTCCACGGCTCGGGCTACGAACGGGTCTCCAGCCCCGGATGCTCTGACCGGACCATCCGTCGACGTGTCAAAGAGCGGGCTGACCAGGGGATATCCGAAGTGGTGCACGTTCTCGCGCTGGAGGCGTACGACCGGATGATCGGCCTGGAACTGTCCGAGATATCCGTGGATGGTTGCATCACCAAGGCCCCGTGTGGCGGCCAGAGTGCGGGCCGGTCCCCGGTGGACGAACGCACTCGTGGATGAACAGCTACGGCAAGCTACGACGCTGCACCGAGAAGAACAGCGCCGTCGTCGAGTTCTACCTCCACCTGGCCGCAGCACTCGTCACTCTCCGCATGCTGATACGCCACGCCACCATTCGCTACCGCTGGGATCAGCGTCCCACCACACGCCGCCTCAAGTGATCCATTTGCCGGTCGGTCCAAGCCGGGCCTGGGACGGCCTCCCGGCTCGAAGAACAAGCACCGGGCCAAGCGTCACGACGTCGGCAAGACCGTCAAACGCGCCGAGTCGATCAAGGAGCATCAAGCCCGCCGAGAACAAACGTCAAGCTCAGTCGGTCCAGTGGAAGAAGATCCAGCCGACTACTGCCGCAGTCACCAGGGCGAAGCCGCCCAGAAGGATGCTCAGCAGGATTCGCGGGGCGCGCCACCGCCTCCGGTGCGGCAGTAGCCAGAGCGCTAACAGGGCCGCGTCCGCCACGGCGAGCCCGACCGTCTGCGGGTTCACCGCCCTGTCAGCCTGCGCGATGCCGGACCAGATGGCCAGCACTGGCGCCGCGATGACGGACGCGACCAGCGGGGCCACCCACCAGTGCTGATCGGCCTCGGGGGCGGGGACCGGGACCTCGGATTCTGGGACAGTCGGCGTCATGCCCCCCAGCGTGCGGCCTGGCGCCGCGCGGCCGTATCCGCATTGGTACTCACGACATACTCATCCGTGGCACTCACTCGCGTTGCACAACGGCGGTGGTGCTTGGCGCTCACTCTTTACGTCGACGACTCTCCATCCCTGACCCCGAGCGCCCGCCGGGCTCGAAGAACCGCCGCTCGGCACCACGGCACGACGTCGGACGCGTCCTGGCCACAGGCGAGGCATCCGCCCGCCCCGCCCACCACCACGTGGGCACCAAACCCCGTCGCGCAGCGTGACGCCCGACTCGGCGCTCACGAACCGGACGTCCTCAGATTGGCTAGCAGCATGACGCGCCCGGAGGGGGCCTGACCCTGTTCGGCGCACTGCTGATATCGACAGGGCTCGCACTGTTCATGCTGGCGGTTGCCTGGGCGGTAATCGGAATACACGCCCCGCTTCTCGGCTGCATGCCGGGCAGATGGCTTCGGCGACATGTCCGCCAACCCAGACTCTGGGGACTGGGCGCTGGGCTGATGGTCTTGAGCGGAGGCATTCATTCGCCATCACTCCTCGCCATCGGGATCGGCCTCGTCGCCCTGGGGCACGTCGTGAAGTCGACGAGATGACACAGCAGCCCAAAGGACCCAGAGGTTAAACGACAAGCTGAGACGCTGAGCCGTCACTCACAGTGGCCGCAGCACTGAAGTTGAGCCACAACCCAGGTTTCGACGGCGGAGTACCGCAGGGCTCTCCAAGCAAGGCGCGGTTCTGTCCAACGTGTGGCCGCCGTGGCGTGGGTCAGTTCAGCGGGGCCGGCGCCGGGGTGCCGTAGAACGTGATGGGCGGCCAACCGCGGGACTCGGCCAACTCGTTGAGCGCGTTTGCGATGTCGATGGGGTCGATCTTGGTCCCGGTGCGGTTGGTGTCGCAGTTTACGCGGAAGGAGAGCTCCAAGTGCCCGTCGGGCTCACTGTAGTCGGGGTTCGAGTTGCTGATGTTGGAGTTTCCGCTGAACTCGGTATTGATCGGGAAGTCGGCCGACGACGCCTCGGCCTCCGCCGCTTGCACCGACCCCGTGGTGCCCAGGACCGCGCCTGCAGCGGTCGTCCCGGAGTACCCCAGCAGCGAACGTCTCGAAATGCTGGACAACGTTGCCCCTCCTCGCGGCTCTGCCAGGTGTCTCCCTGAGCGTCGTTTGATCGTACGTACGAATCTGGGACGGGTGGGGCTGAACAGGATCGTCCACAAGTGAAGGCGGGAAGCTTGGGGCAGAGGTGCCGTCAGCGCAGCTCGGCGGTACCCCGGAACCTCGTGTTCGAAGCCAGCGCCACGGCCCCGCCACCCCCCCCCGAAGCCGCTGGGCTGAACCGTGTCGAGGCTTCGGCCGATACGCAACCCATTTCAAACTCTTGTCCCGGAACGCCATCCAAGTCCTGCCCTGAGACGTATCCCATGTGCAGCGAGTTTCAGGAGGAATGTAATGGCTATCTTCAGCAATCTGATTCCTGCCAATCGCCGGGACCGCAACAACGACACGTCGCGTCGCGACGACTTCTCGGGGCATGGTCACGGGCACGATCACGACCACGATCACGACCACGGCGACTGCCACGGGCACGGCCACGGCGACCGCCACGGGCACGGCCACTGGTGACCACACCACGGAGGCTGAGCGGACCGGAGACCGGAAGGTGCTGGTCCGCTCCGTCCGTCCGTCCCTCTGCGAGGAACGCATGCCATGGTGCATGTCCTGCGGCGTCTGCTGTCGGTGGGTGAGACTTCCGATGTGGTGGCGGCCGCGCCCCCGGTGCCTCCGCGCGAGGTGTTCCGGCGGTTCTGGCCCTATACCCGCGGCGGCCGGCGCTGGTTCGCTCCCATCGTCCTCTTCAGCCTGATCGGCCCCGCCCTCGACGCCACGGAGATCTGGCTCTTCAAGATCGTGGTGGACGATGTGCTCGTTCCCCGGGACGTCGGACCGCTCCTGTGGATCGCACCGAGCTATCTGGGGCTCATCATCGGCTCCGGCATTCTGGGGTTCGCCGACGATGTGACGTCCACGTGGGTCAGCGAACGCTTCCTGCTGACGCTTCGCTCCGATGTGTTTCGGCACGTCCAGGGCCTGTCGCTCGGGTTCTTCGAACGCCGGCGGCTCGGAGACGTGTTGTCGCGTGTGACGGGCGATGTCGACGCGGTCGAGACGTTCCTGCTCTCGGGAGTGGCGGACGCCCTCTACTACGTGATCCGCCTGGGTGTCTTCCTCGGCCTGCTGTTCTACCTGCAGTGGGATCTGACCCTCCTCGCCCTCGTCATCGTGCCGCTGTTCTGGGGCGCCGCCCGGCACTTCTCGCGGCTGATCAAGGAGGTGTCCCGGGAGCGCAGGCGCCGCAGCGGTTCGATCAGCGCGATCGCCGAGGAGTCGCTGGGCAACGTCGCCCTGGTGCAGGCCTACAACCGGCAGAGGTGGGAAGAGCGCCGGTTCGAGCGTGAGAACGTCGGCAGGTTCCGGGCGACGATGGCCTCGACGCGGATCCGCGCCGTCTACGGGTCCGTCGTCGAGGTCATCGAGGTGTCCGGCGTCCTCGCGGTCATGAGCCTGGGCACCTGGAAGCTGGCCCAGGGACAGCTCACGCTGGGCGGACTGCTGGTCTTCCTGGCGCTGATCGGCAACCTCTACAGTCCGGTCCGCGGTCTGTCCCACCTCGGCACCACCTTCTACGCGGCGTCCGCCTCGGCCGAACGGATCATCGAGTTGCTGGACCAGCGGCCGCAGGTCGTCGAGGCCGCCGACGCCCGCCGGATCGGCCGTGCGCGGGGTGACGTGGAGTTCGACGGCGTCTCCTTCCGCTATCCCGGTACGCCGTCCTGGGCGCTGTCGGACGTGTCGTTCCACGCGGCCGCCGGAGAGACGTTGGCGCTGGTCGGGGCCAGCGGGGCCGGCAAGTCGACGGTCGCGAAGCTGCAGCTGCGCTTCTACGACCCCGACCGGGGCGCGGTCCGCCTCGACGGGACGGATCTGCGGGACCTGCGCCTGTCCGACCTGCGGGAGAGCGTCGCGGTGGTCCTGCAGGAGACGCTCGTCTTCCACGGCACCGTGCGGGACAACATCGCCTACGGCCGGCCGGAGGCGACGGAGGCCGACATCGTCGCGGCGGCGCGCGCCGCGGACGCGCACGAGTTCATCGAGCTGCTCCCGGAGGGCTACGACACGATGGTCGGCCAGCGCGGCCGGACGCTCTCCGGCGGGCAGCGCCAACGCCTGGCGATCGCCCGCGCCATGATCAGGGACGCGCCCGTGCTCCTCCTCGACGAACCGACCACCGGCCTCGATGTGCGGTCCGGCCGGCGGATCATGGACCCGCTGCGCCGGCTCATGGCCGGGCGGACGACCGTCGTCATCTCCCACAACCTGCTGACCGTCCGAGACGCCACGCGCATCGTGGTTCTCGACCAGGGCAGGATTGTCGAGTGCGGCGCCTACGACGACCTGCTCGAACGCGGCGGGACATTCGCCCGGCTGCACCGGCTGAACGCCCTGGCCGGTGCCGCCCCGGCCGGGTCCTCGGTCCCGGGGATGGTGCTGCCGTGAGTGTCCCGGCGGTGCGGGCCGCCCCGCCCCTGGCGCCCGGCACGAGACCGGTCCCGGGCTACGAGATCCTGGCGCATCTGGCGCGCACCGGCTGGCTCGACGTCTACGACGTCTGGAGCGAGGAACGGGACTGCCGCTGTGTGATCAAGGCCGTGCGCCCCGACCACCGGGACCAGGAGCAGCTCCGCGACCAGTTGCTGCGTGAGGGGCGGTGGCTGGGGGCCTTCACCCATCCGCACCTGGTCCGCGCGTACGAGACGTTCGAGTCGCCGGTGCCGCTCGTCGTGCTGGAGACGCTGACCGGCGAAACGCTGTCCCACCTCGTCCACCGGTTGCGGCGTCGGCCGTCCGCCGCCGACGTGGCGCTTCTCGGCGTGCAGCTGTGTTCCGCGATCCATTACCTCCACGGTCAGGGTCTGCTGCACTTGGACCTCAAGCCGTCGAACGTGGTGGTGGACCGCGGTCACGCGAAGGTGCTTGACCTGAGCGTCGCGCGGCCGCCCGGGCCCGCGCCCGCGGGGGTGGGCACGTTCTGCTACCTCGCTCCCGAGCAGGCCCGCGGCGGGCCGCTGTCGGCAGCCGCGGACGTGTGGGGCATCGGCATCACGTTGTACGAGGTCGCCGCTGGGGACGTGCCGTTCTGCCGCGGGGATTCCCGCGAGGTTTCTCCCCATGGGGAGAAAGGGGACGAGCTCTGCGACGGCAGCGTCACGGGCGGCCGGGACGACTGGTATCCGCAGCTGGAAGGGACCGCCCCGCCGATCGGCTCGCGGCGGCGTCTGCCCGGGAGGCTCGCGGCGGCCATCGACGGCTGCCTTCGGACCGATCCGTCGTCCCGGCCCCCGGTTACCGAGCTGGCCGCCGCACTCGACGCGACGCTGCCCGGCCCGGGGCGCCGCACCGCCCGTCCCTGAGGCCGTGGCGGGGCGCCGATTTCACGCGCTCCGGCCGGTCTCGAAGTGGCCGGTGGCCAGTACGGTGCCGTCGGAGGTGGTCAGGCGGGCGCCGGAGAGCGCCGCGGGGTCGACCGGGGCCGCCGCGCCCCAGTCACCACGTCCGTTGCTCAGGGTGAACGTGCCCACGCGGATCGTGGTGCCGTCCGTGCGCTCCAGGAGGCAGACGACCTTGCCGCTGTACGGAGTGCCGACGGCGGCAAGGTCGACGGTCATATAGATCCAACCCGGCTTCCCCGGGTCTCCGGGGTGGGCGTAGACGTCGCCGGCCGACGGCCCGAGACCCGAGGCCGAGGTCAGCTCTCCCTCCATCAAAGACGTCCGGGTCTCCACGGCAGGGGAGCTCGAGGCCGTGACACTCTCGATGGCGGTGCCGACCGCCCAGCCGGTGAACCCGAACGCGAGTGCGAACGCGGCCGCGGCGGATGCGACCCGCAGCCGGACACGGCGTGCGCGACTGCGGACCGCCTTGTGCGCGAGGTCGGACGCCCGCGTGTGGGGGTCCCCCTCGTGCGCCGTCATGTCCTGGGGCAGTCTGCGCGCCACCCGGGTCTCGAACCCGAGCGGCGGCTCGCTGCCCGGCACCAGCCCGATCAGTCCGTCGCCCACCAGGGTCATGTGCTCGATGTACTCCCGACAGGCCGCGCACCGGTCCAGATGCGCGACCGCCACCGCCCGCTCACGGCCGGGCAGCACGCCCAGTGCCATCTCGGCGCCGATCTCCCGCAGCGCCTCGCAGGTCACGTCACTGGCCATGGTCCCCTCGATTCGGAGAGGCGAGTGTGTTCCGCAGCTTGCCCATCGCTGTCCTGATGCGCGTCTTCGCGGTGCCCAGCGGGATCTTCTCCCAGTCGGCGATCTGCTGGGCCGTCATTCCGTAGATGCCCGCCATCACCAGGGCACGACCCTGCTCCCGCGGCAGCTGCGCCACGGCGGCCCGCAGCTGGGACGAGGCCTCGTCGGCCAGCGCCCACTGCTCGGGGGTCTCGGTCACGACATCGAGGAGCGCGTCGAGGTCCGCGGGTGCCACCGGCTCCGTCCGCCGCGCACGGACGGCGTCGATGGCGAGATTGTGCGCGATGGTCGTCAGCCAGGTCGTCACCGACCCGCGGCGCGAGTCGTAGATCTGCGCATGACGCCACGCACGCTCGAACGTCTGCTGGGCGATGTCCTCGGAAAGTTGCGGATCTCTGGTGACGGCGATGGCGACACCGAAGACCGCGCGCTGGAACCTCCGTACGAAGGTGACCGCGAGCTCCGGATCACCGGTGGCCAGCCCGGACAGCAGAGCCTCGTCCGGGAGACGGTCGACGGGGAACCGGAAGCTCGGCACACCTATACATACGGTCCGCTCCCGCCAAGGGATTGCCCGGCTGCTTCGGAAGATCACATTCCTATTTTGCGCCTGTTTTCCCCGGCTGCACGAACTGCTCGCAGCGCGGTCAGGGATCGTTCTGCGCCAGCCGCGGCAAACTTCTGAACCTGATCGGGGGATGTCGGGCCACCGCCCGGCCTGAGTCGCCCACTCGCGTGCCTGTGGGTGTTGCCACCTCCCGGCTGCCCTCAACCACCGCGGAATGAAACCCGGAACGCAACGAGGGACTGTCAGGGCACGCGCGCGTGGGCCCCTCCGTCAGCTCTATGTCGTCCTATGGCAGGGTTCAGGCGATGTAACGCTGTATGACGTAGAGCCACCTCTATATCGAGTATTGATCGGATGCTTATCCTCCCCTTGTTGCATGGACGCATGAGGTGCGCTGATCCTTCGGGGCGCGAGCGCAGGGGACAGGAGCTGGGACATGCGTCCGTGGGTGAGCGATGAGGTGTGGCCGAGCGGTACGTCCGCGCCATCGGCGATCGGGGCCGGCCGTGTCCGGCCGGAGCAGCCGCACGCGGCAGTCGGGCGGCGGCTCACCGCGGCCGAGCAGCGTGAATACGCGGTCGACATCGGATCCTTCGGATCGGTCGACTCTCCCGAACTGCGCTTTCTGCGTTACCGTGACGGACGGCTCCTGCTCGTCGGAGTCGAACCCGTTTGGGCGGCGCTGCTGTCAGGTGCTCTTCGCACCGGGTGCCGCGAGATCGACGTCCTGTGTACGGACCCGGCCGCCGGTGGCACCGACCTCGCGGGGCTGATCGCGGGTGCCCGCCGCGACGGCGCACAGCGGGTTCGTCTGAGGTCGGACCTCGACGAGCTTGCCGCCACCGACACCGTCCTCCATATGTCCGGCTCGGTGCCGGAACTCGTGGCGACGGCCGACCGGTGCGCCGATGCCGGGGCGTTTGTCGGACAGGTCCTGATCGTCGGTGAGGACATGTGGACCGGACCCGTCGGGCCGGCTGCGGGCACGGCCGCATCCTCCGCCTGGCGTCGGCTGCGCGGCCTGCCCTTAACCGGGTCCGCGACGCCTTCTCTCGCGAGCCGGCCGGTGGAGCTCGCCGCCGAGCAGTTGCTGCGCGCCTGGTTCGAGTGCGCCACGGGCACAGCCCGGCCATCGGGAAGCCCGTACGTGCTGCGGACGGATCTACGGACCGGTACGGCCGTCCCGCACCGTTTCCTGCCGCTTCCCGCCGGATCCACAGCGCCGCGGGTCACCGAGGCCCAAGCCCGGGCGGCGTTCCTGGGGAGGCTGGATGGGGCGGCCGTCGACGCCGACGTGCTGTTCGAGCGGGTCGCCGCCGTGGCAGACCCGTGTACGGGTCTCGTGGGAGTGGTGGAGGACAGGGAGGTCGACGAGGGGCCGCTCGCCCGGTGGGAGTGCCGGACGACCGTGGCAGATCCGTTCGGTGCGAGACCCGCCGGGACGCCCGATGCCGTCGTCACGGGGCACGGGGGCGATCGCGACACGGCCCGCCTGGCGGCGTTGCTGGCCGCACTCGCGGGCTACGGAAGTCTCGCGGGCTACGGAAGTCTCGCCACCGGCCCGTCCGCCCGTAACCCCGACGTCTGGGGCCTGGACCTGATGACGGGAGCACTGCGCCGGATTCCCGCACGGGATGCCCACCCCGCCCCTGACAGGGGGGTGCCGTACCGGCCACCGGTCGGTGCGGCCGCCGGACTGACGTGGGCGCACGCCGTGCGAGCCGGGCTGACCCAGCACTGCGAGGAGCTGCTCGTGCGGCGGCTCGCCGATCCCGGTACGTGCGTGCCCCGGCTGCTCCTTCCCGCGGACGAGGCCCCTGGAGCCGCCGATCCACTGTATCTGCTGCACACGCTGGGTGAGCCGGTCGCCCACGACCTCTCCGCGCTGCTGTCCGTGCCGGCCTGTGCGATCCGGCTCGGGGCGCGGACGGTCCTCGCGGTTGGTGCCACGCATGCCGAGGCCGTGCGCACCGCGGCCGAACGCGCCGTGCTCGCGCGGGAGTCACCCGCCGGGACCGTACCGGCGATCACACCGGAACAGGAGCGACCCGCGCCCTTCTTCCCGGGCATGCGGACGGTACCGGGCCGGGCCCGGTTCGTCGAGGCGCTGCGTGCCCAAGGGAGAACGCCGGTGGTGGTGCTGCTGGATCACGATCTGCAGGCCGTCATCGTCCTTCCGTACATCGTTCGGGTGATCTCGATGGCAGAGTGAAAGCCGTTGGCCTCGCCATACACGCTCATGACATATTGGTAACTCTGTTCGCCGGATACTCGAACGTCGTCCGGCGACGGTGCGTTGGGGGCGTGTCCGGGGAGCAGGGAAGGCTGGATTCGTGGGGGGAGCCATCGACTTCAGCGTGCTCGGAACGGTGCGCGTGTACCGTGACGGGGCCGAACTGGCCGTCGGATCACCACAGCAACAGGCGCTGCTCGTGGCGCTGCTGCTGCGATCCGGCAGAGTGACCTCCTCACACGAACTCATCCATTCCATCTGGGGAGACGAACCCCCGAACTCGGCTCTGGCGAGCCTGCGCACCTACGCATGGCGGCTGCGACAGGCCCTGGAGGAGGACGCGTCCTCGCCCGAGCTGCTTGTCTCGCAGCGCGACGGCTACCGCTTGGTGGTGCCGCGGTCGTCGGTGGACGTCGACCGCGCGGAACAACTGGCGGCGGACGCCGCTCGGGCGCGTACCCGGGGGGACGACGAAAGCTGCGGCCTGCTGCTGACCGAGGCCCTGGATCTGTGGCAGAGCGCTCCGCTGGCCGGTGTGCCGGGGCTGTTCGCCGAGCAGCAGCGGGCACGGCTGACCGAGTTGCGGCTGGGTCTGCTGCAGGAGCGCTTCGAGTGCGACCTGCGCGCGGGCCGGCACACCTCGCTCATCCCGGAGCTGGCGGCCTTCACCCGGGAACACCCGCTGCAGGAGCGGCCGTACGGATTCCTGATGCGGGCGCTGTACGCCTCTGGACGCCAGGCCGACGCGCTCGCCGTGTACGCCCGGGCCCGTCACGTCCTGGCCGAGCAACTGGGCGTCGACCCCGGACCCGAACTCACGGTGCTGCACCAACAGGTACTCCTCGGTGATCCCCTGCTGCGGGCCCCGGCAGCGGAGCCCCGAGCGGTCCGGGTGGCCCCCGTCGAGCACGTGCCGCAGGAGGAGACGGTCCCCGCCCCGGTGGACGCACCGGCCTGGGTGCCCACGCGTCCCGCCCAGCTGCCCGCTGACACCTCCGACTTCACCGGCCGGGCCGAACAGGTGGAGGACCTGTGCCGGATGCTCACCGATCCCGGACGACCCTCGCTCGCGGTCGCATTAGTCAGTGGCATGGGCGGACTCGGCAAGACCACGCTGGCGCTGCGGGTCGCCCACCGGATCAAGCAGGACTTCCCCGACGGACAGCTCTACGCGGACCTGCGCGACAGCGCGTTGGAACCGGCCGACCCCGGAGCCGTCCTCGGCAGCCTGCTGTGCGCGCTGGGCGTCGCCACCCATGCCCTGCCCGCCATGACGGAGGACCGCGCACGGCTCTTCCGTACCCTGCTCGACGGCCGACGTGTGCTGCTCCTGCTGGACAACGCCCGGGACGCCGCGCAGGTCGCACCGCTGCTGCCGGGCTCCGCCGACTGCGGTGTGATCGTCACCAGCCGTACCAGGCTCGTCGGCATTTCCAGCGTTGCCTCTGTGGCCCTGGACGTCTTCGACACCGACGAGGCCGTCGGTCTGCTCGGTGCGATCGTCGGTGCCGACCGCATCGCCGCGGAGCTGGACGCCGCGGTCGAGCTGGTGACCGCCTGCGGACACCTTCCGCTCGCGGTGCGCATCGTCGCCGCCCGGCTCGCGGCCCGACCGCGCTGGGAGCTGGAGACCATGACCCGTCGTCTGGCCAACGAGCGGCGCCGCATCGGCGAGTTGCGCGCCGGTGACCTGGCGGTGGCCGCGGCCTTCGAACTCGGCTACCGCCAGCTGCCGAAGAAACAGGCTTCCGTCTTCCGGCTGCTCGCGCCGGTGGCCCGCGCGGGCATCGGACTGGAGGCCGCCGCCGCGGCCCTCGGACTCGACGAGTACGACGCCGAGGAGCTGCTGGAGGCACTGGTGGACGCCGCCATGCTGGAGGCCCCGCAGCCCGGCCGGTACCGCTATCACGACCTGGTGCGGGCCTATGCGCTCCAGCTCGGGACCTCCCCGGCCGACGGGGGCACCGAGGCGGGCACCCCCGTCCTGGCCCCGCTCCTGGAGCACCTGCTGGTCCGCGCGTGTGCGGCCTTCCAGCGCATGGTCCCGGGCGATCCCGCCCAAGTCTTCCTCACCCTCACGTCCGAACCCGCGCCCGCCTTCGCCGACATGGTCGACGCGCAGTCCTGGGTGACCACCGAGTTCGAGTTCCTGACCAACGCGGTGACGCTGGCCGCCCACGCCCCGGTCGGTGCCGGCGACCGGATCCTGCGGTTGGCCGCGGATCTGCTGGTCGCCCTCAGCCCGTTCGGCAAGGATATTCCGTACGGGGAGCTCGCCTTGGCCGCTCAGAGCCTGGCCGAGACCGCGGCGCGGCGGGGTGACGACCACGCCGCGGGCCGCGCCCGGTTCGTCTGTGGCAACGCCGCGCTGCAGAACGTCCGGCTCGAACAGGCGGAATTGATGACCCGTCTCGCCACCGAGTCCTGTGAGAGGGCCGATGACCTGGTCATCCTGCGTCAGACGCTCAACGACCGCGGCCTCATCGCGCAGTTCCAGCACCGCTACGAGGACGCGGAACGGTGCTACGAGCAGGCGATCGAGCTGGCGCGCGAACTCGGACACCGCTCCGGCGAACAGGTGACCAGGCTCAACGCGGCGCAGGCCGCGCTCCGTAGCGGCCGGGCCGAGGAAACACTACTCACCTGTGACGAGGCGCTGACCGCGCTGCACGAGGTCGAGGACCAGCACGGCATCGCCTACGCCCTGTACGTAAGGGGAATGGCCCTGCACGAGCTGGGCCGGTATGCCGATGCGGTTGCGAGCCACACGAAGTGTCTGGACATCTGCGACTCCTGGCAGATCCGCGGCCAGGAGTCGCAAGCCCGCTTCCGTCTCGCGGAGACGCTGCGGGTCATGGGCCGCGGTGACGAGGCGTTGTGGGAGGCCGTGCGGGCGCTGACGCTGTGCGAGCAGCGGGGCGCCGAGCGTGACCGGGGTCTCGTCCTACTCGTACTCGGGTGCACGCTGGCCGATCTGGGGGACCGGGAGGCGGCGCTGCGCCGCGCGCGCCAGGCGCACTCCGTCCTCACCCGGCTGGGGCTGCCCGACGCCGACCGCGCGGCGAACCTGGTCGAGTGCCTGGACACTGTGGAGTGACCGGCCGCCAGGTGTATTGACCCGCAGGATTGTTCACACGGCTGATGGGTGGTTGGCCTCCGAGTGCGGTGTGGCAGCGATGGTAGTTGTAGGTGTGCGGGAAGGTGCCGAGGGCTGCGGTCCGCTCGTCGTTGCTGGTGCAGGGCCGTCCGCAGGCCGCATCAGCGGTCGCCCAGGCGATCGGCAGGGCGGAGTCCAGCGCCCGCCGGACCATGGCGCGTGCAAGTTCCGGCTTGGTCGCGAAGGACTTGTTCTCCGGGACGCGGGCAGCGCGGCACCGGTCGGGCCCGGTCCCTGGCGGAGGTACAGGCGGCGAACACTCCGATCCGGCAGCTCTCCGTGCGGCCGGGGGCCCGTATTCCAATAGGTGCTCGGCAGAGGGGTGTTGGTGGGAGCCTGAGATATGACCCCGTGTCTGTCAGGCCGCGTTGCCGCTCGTGCTCTGCGGGCCAAGTTCGATCAGATCCTGCCGCACTTCGATGAGCGCCGCCGTCGGTTGTACCTGGCCAGTGAGGCGACGGCCCTCGGCCGCGGCGGGATCGTCCGGGTCGCCGCCGCCTCCGGCACCAGCACTGTAACCATCGTGCGAGGCATGGCCGAATTGGCCGGTTGCTCCTCACCGACCCTGCGGGTCCGGGCTCCAGGTGCAGGCCGCAAACGGCTGACAGATACCGACCCTGGTCTGCTGCCCGCGCTGGAGTCGCTGATCGAGCCGCACACCCGGGGCGACCCCGTCTCCCCGTTGCGGTGGACCACGCTGTCGTTACGGGCCCTGGCCTCGACCCTCACCACACACGGCCACCCGATCAGCGCTTCAACCGTCGGACACCTGCTGCACACCCTGGGCTACAGCCTGCAGGGAACCGCGAAGACAACAGAGGGCATCAGCCATCCGGACCGCGATGCCCAGTTCACCCACCTGAATGCCACCGCCGCCGCGTTCCTCAACGATGCCCAGCCGGTGATCAGCGTCGACACCAAGGCCAAGGAATGGCTCGGCAACCGGGACCGGCCCGGTCGCACCTGGCGGCCGGGCAGGAACGCGATCAAGGTGGACTGCCACACGTTCACCACCAACGACCAGCCCATGGCGATCCCCTACGGGATCTACGACATTGCCAACAACAGCGGATGGGTCAACGTCGGCACCGACCACGACACCGCCCAGTTCGCGGTGGAGTCCATCCGACGCTGGTGGCAGCACCGCGGACGGGCGGACCACCCGAATGCCGGCAGGCTCCTGATCACCGCCGACTCCGGCGGCTCCAACGACCCCCGCCGCTGGACCTGGAAAAGCAACCTTGCCGCCTTCGCACGAGAGAGCGGCCTGGAGATCACGGTCTGTCACCTACCGCCGGGGACTTCGAAGTGGAACAAGATAGAGCACCGGATGTTCTGTCACATCACCGCGAACTGGCGGGGGCGGCCGCTGACCAGCTACCAGGTCGTCCTCGAGACCATCGCCGCCACAACAACCAAGACCGGCCTGACCATCGGGGCCGAACTGGACACAGGCAACTAAGACCTCGGCATCAGCGTCACACCCGCCGAGTTCCACGCCCTTGCGATCACACCCAGCCCCTTCCACGGTGACTGGAACTACACACTGTCTCCCGTTCCGCCGCGAGCGCCAGACGCGCCGGCAACGACACACCGGACCGACCCGGCCCTGACCGCGATGCTCACCGATCCGGCCCTGACCGGCATGTCACGAACCGCCTTCGTGAACCGCCCCGGCTCGAATGGAGACTCGATTTCATGAAAGGATCGAGTCATGGCACGACCTTCCCGTTACCCCCTTGAGCTCCGCCGTCGTGCGGTGCGCATGGTCGCCGAGGTGCGCGACGACCACGCGAACGAGACGGCCGCTTTGCAGGCGGTGACCGAGAAGCTCGGCATCGGGTCCCGCGAGACGCTGCGGAACTGGGTGAAGCAGCACGAGATCGACGCGGGGACGCGACCGGGGACGACGACGGAGGAGTCCGCCCAGCTCAAGGCGTTGAAGAAGGAGAACGCCGAGCTGAAGCGGGCCAACGAGATCCTGAAGGCCGCGGCAAGTTTCTTCGCGGCCGAGCTCGACCGGCCACACACACGCTCGTAGCGTTCATCGACGAGCACCGGGACCGCTTCGGCGGCGTCGAGCCGATCTGCAGGACGCTCACCGAGCACGACTGCCAGATCGCCCCTTCCACGTACTACGCCCACAGGAAACGCCTGCAAACTCCCTCGGCCCGTTCCGTGCGCGACGAGGAACTCAAGGAGCGCATCAGGGAAATCCACACGTCCAACTACCGCGTTTACGGAGCCCGGAAGATCTGGCGCGAGCTGAACCGGCAGGAACACGCCGTGGCCCGCTGCACCGTCGAGCGCCTCATGCGCGAGATCGGCATCACTGGAGCCGTCCGCGGCAGGAAGGTGATCACGACGATCACCGATCCGGCCGCCGGGCGGGCCCCGGACCTCCTCGACCGCAAGTTCGTCGCCAGTGCCCCCAACCGCTGCTGGGTCGCCGACTTCACGCACGTCGCGACCTGGAGCGGGGTCGTCTACGTCGCCTTCGTAGTGGACACCTTCTCCCGTCGCATCGTCGGCTGGTCCGCCGCCACCACCAAGGAGACCAGGCTCGTCCTGGACGCCCTGGAGATGGCCCTGTGGCAACGCGACCGGGACGGATTCCCGTATGCACAGGGCGAGTTGATACATCACTCGGACGCGGGGTCGCAGTACACATCGTTCGCGCTGGCCGAGCATCTGGACCGAGCAGGTATCGCGGCATCGATCGGCTCGGTCGGCGACGCCTACGACAACGCCCTGATGGAATCGACGATCGGCCTGTTCAAGACCGAGCTGATCAAACCCGGCCGGCCCTGGAAGACGCTCTCCCAGGTCGAGCTCGCCACCGCCGAGTGGATCGACTGGTACTGCCACCGCCGACTCCACGGTGAAATAGGCCACGTCCCACCCGTCGAGTACGAGACCAACCACTACATGAAATCCACGAAACCCCAGGTCAAAACCACAATCTGAGATCTCTACCGAACCCGGGGCGGTTCATCGAGTATTTGGTGGCGGTCTCGGAGCCTTTCTGGGACGCCATGGCCGAGGCGGCATTCCAGCGACGCTTCCACCGCCCGCGCAGCTACCGCCACCCACAGACCAGCAGCGTGGACCACACCCACCGGCTCCTGGCAGCCATCCTGCGCCGCCGCAGAGCGGTGACCATGACGTTCCTGGCCCAACTACTGGGCGTCAACCGCACCAACCTGTCCATCCAGTACCAGGACGCAAAACGGCTCCTGGACCTGCACCGGATCCTCGTCACGCCGATACCCGGATCACCCGCCCGCACATTGGAACAGCTACACGCCCGAACAACCCCCGCGGAAACCCGTCGCTGACAGTTATTGAAATACGGGCCCCCGCAGTGCCGGAATATTGCCGTTGCACCCCGGCGGAGACGGTGCCCTTCTTGAAGAAGCCTGTGTCGTCGACGATCACCACGACAGTGCTGGCCCACCCGCGGCGGCAACGACTGCAACTCGGCATCCCACAGCCCTACTTCGGCATCGCTCTCCGTTTCCATAACCGGTTCAACGCACCTCGATCGGGTGAGTCACGAACCACCACCCTCGTGACCAGGACATATGGAGGAACGCGATTGGAGTACTTGAGCGGGAGGGGATCGTGGATGCCGTCGTCCCCGCAGATCCGAGGGCATATCCGGCGTCTATCCCACGTAGATCGAGGGTTGGCAGAGTCTCACACGACAGCAGGAACGACGAGCGAAAGCAGACCTGACGATGCGATTCACCAGCTCCTTCGCTCTGCATACCACCTCCGTCGCCGCCGCCGTGATGTCGGTGCTCATCCTCACGGCCGTGGCCCAGCGGGCCGAGCCGGCGAAGCGCTCCTCGGTGAGCGTGCTCGCCGACGTCGTAGTCCTGGACCAGCCCACCATGGATGTCCCCGATGAGTGGAACAGCAAGGGCTGAGCGGGCCGTTACGAACCGCCAACGGGAGATCCGACGGCCCGGTACGACTGGAACGGACATAACGGGGAGCACATGAAGGGCAGTAGTTCTCAGTCGGCGGTGGCCGACATCGTGCGTACCGCGCGGACGAGACGCGGGGTGAGCCAGCGAGACCTCGCCGAAAGATCCGGGATCGGCCTGCGCACTCTTCGGGAGATCGAGCGCGGGCGGGTCCAAGACCCGAGGTCCGGGTCGCTGCGCAGACTCGCGAGGGCCCTGGAGGAGCCGGAGCTGCTCGCACGGGTGGGCGAGGCGCAGGACGGCGAATCCACCTCCGACTACGAGGGCGAGCCGCTGGTCCTGCGGATCCTGGGCCGCCTCTCGGCGTCACGCGGTGAGGCCGAGCTGGCCACTGGAACCCCGATGCAGCAGTGCCTGCTCGGCTTGATGGCTCTTCAGCCCAATGGGGTCGTCGAGCGCGACGAGATCATCGACGTGCTGTGGGGGGACCGGCTTCCGGACTCCTTCGGGCAGTTGATCCACACCTATGTCTCGCGCATCCGGCTGTTACTGCAGGCGCATCACGTCCCGGGAACCGGCCGCATGGAGGTCGTGCGGCGCGGCGGGGGCTACGAACTCCAGACCGACGAGGACTGCCGTCTCGACATCCTGGAGTTCGACCGCCTCACGCGTGCGGCCGAGTGTGCGTATGCCGGCAGCGACCCCGTGGCCGAACAGGGCTTTCTGAGCGACTCGCTCCGGCTGTGGCGGGGGCGGCTGCTGGAAGGCATGCCCCCGGCGCTTCAGCAGCACCCGGTCGCGGTGGAGCGGTCACGCCGCCGTGTCCGGTCCGCGCTTCGGCTCACTGATCTCGCGCTCTCACAGGGGCAGTACGAGGAAGTACTGGTCCGGCTGGGGCCGATGGCCCGTCATGAGCCGCTGCACGAGGGGCTGCACGCCCGCCTGGTCACGGCACTCGCCGGATCGGGCCGACGGGCGGAGGCGCTGGAGCTGTTCATCTCCGTCGACCGGCGGCTGCGCGAGCAGAGCGGTATCGGTCCGGGCGACGAACTGCGCAGCGCCCAGATGGCCGTACTGCGGGAGGACCGGACCGCCGGCGGCGCACCGACGTAGCGCGCGCTGCTGAAGAGCGGGGTTCCGCTCTCCGGGCCGGGCCTGCGGGACGGGCTCGCCGTCGGCGAACTCGCGGCGCGCGACCGGCCGCGGTCCGCTCGCGAGGGTGCCGGGCCCCGCGGGAAACCGCGTGTCCTGATACGGCTCCTTGCACAGGAGAAGTCAGCGGTGTGAGGGGAGGACGGCTGGTGGTTCCCGCCGTCCCCCTCACGCCGTATCAGGTGGCGCCTCGGCGGCGCCGCTGCAGTGCCCGTCCCGGCTCACGCGTCGCGGTTGCGCAGGACGAGCCAGCCGCCGACCGCCGCCACGGCGGCCCAGACCACCATGATCAGCATTCCGGTCGCCGGGCTGTACGGGGCCGCTGCGTCGAGGTGGATCCGCAGGCCGTACTGGCCCGCGCGGTCCGGCAGGTACCAGGCAAGGTCACGCAGTCCCGGGATCTCGGCGAGGACGGGGGACACCAGGAAGAGGAACGGGACCAGGAGGCCCATGGAGAGCATCAGGCTGCGAAGCATCGCGGCGATACCCATGCACATGACGGCCAGAACAGGGAAGTACAGCGCGCCGGCCACGATCGCCCGGACGGTGCCCTCGTCCCCGAACGCCGCCCCGTTCTCGGCGAGCAGTCTCTGCGAGGCGAAGAAGGTGCCGATGGAGGCCACGACACCCGCCAGCAGGGACAGGACCGCTCCGGTGGTCAGTTTGGCGCCGTAGAAGAGCCCCCGCCGCGGCACGGCGGCCAGGGAGGTGTGGATCGAACCGGTGTTGTACTCGTTGCCGACGACCAGGACCGCGAACGCGATCACCAGGACATGGGCGAAGAAGATTCCGTAGTAGCCGAGCTGCACCGGGTCGAAGCCCTTCCCGTCGGCCTCGGCGGTGCCGACCGAGCCGCACACGCCGGCACCGATGCCGATGAGCAGGAGAGCGGCGAGGGGCAGCGCCCAGGCGACCGAGCGAACCGAGCGGATCTTCGTCCACTCCGAGTAGAGAACCGCGTTGACAGACATGTTCAGGCCACCTCTCCCAGGGGTCGTGCCACGTATTCCACCGCGTCGGAGGTCATGCGCATGAAAGCGTCTTCCAGCGAATCCTCGACCTGGGACAGTTCCAGGACGGGGGTGCCCTCGTGAGCCGCGATCCGGCCGATCTCCTCGGCGCCGGTGCCGTACACCTCAAGGCTGCCGTCGGCGGCGGTCTCCACCCGAAGCCCCTTGCGGTCGAGGGCTCCCCGCAACCGCACCGGTTGGGTGGATCGGACCCGGACCCGGCTGCGGCCGTGCTCCTCGGCGAACTCGGTCATGGACACGTCGGCCAGCAGACTGCCCTTGCCGATGACGACCAACCGGTCGGCGAGCAGCGCCATCTCCGTCATCAGGTGGCTGGAGACGAGCACTGCCCGGCCCTGGGCGGCGAGGTCCCTCAGGAAGTTCCGCAACCACCGGATGCCCTCGGGATCCAGGCCGTTGACCGGCTCGTCGAGGATCAGCACCCGCGGGTCGCCGAGGAGGGCGGCGGCGATGCCCAGACGCTGGCGCATGCCGAGCGAGAACCCCCCGATGCGCCGCTTGGCGGCGGTGGCCAGTCCGACCTGCTCCAGCACCTCGCCGGCGCGGGAGTCGGCGATGCGGTTGGCACGGGCGATGCACAGCAGGTGGTCGCGAGCGGTGCGGCCGGGGTGTGCCGCGCCGGCGTCCAGGAGAGCGCCGACGTGCCGCAGCGGTTCCCCCAGCTCGGCATAGGCCCGTCCGGAGATGAGGACCCGGCCTTCCGCCGGGCGGTCCAGGCCGAGGATCATCCGCATGGTGGTCGACTTGCCGGCACCGTTCGGACCGAGGAAGCCGGTGACCATGCCGGCCCGCACCTGAAAGGTGAGCCCGTTCACCACGGTCCTGTCACCGTAGGCTTTGACGAGGCCCTGGACATCGATCGCGGGTGCGTCCCCCGTACCGTGCGAGAATTTCCTGTCGCTGTTCATGTCCTTGAGTCAATCGTTTCGCTCCTTGAGGCGGATCCCCCGACGGCGGGAATGTCGTCCCCCCTGGGAGGGAGACCACGAAGGATGACAACGTGCAGCTGAAGTTCTTCGCCGCCCGGACGAGGGGCGCCACGTACTCGCGCGCTCTGCATGTGCTGATCAGCGCGGCGGTGGGACCGGTGTGCGTCCTGGTCTACCCGGGCTTCTCGGAGTCACTGCCCCGCACACTTGCCGCGTCGGCCGTGGTGCCGGTGCCCGTGCTGCTGCTTCTCGGCATGGTGCCGGCCATGCGGCACGCGGAGGGCGTGCAGGCCCGGCTGCTGCTGGCCCCGGTGGATGAGGGAGAGATCGGACTCGCCCCGGCCAAGGGCCTGCTGTTGCGCTGGCGCACCAGCGTCTGGCTTGTCGCGCGCGTGTGGTGGGGGCTGCTCGTCGTGAGCACTCTCGTCCAGCTGCTGTCGATCACGGGGACGCTGGCGACCGTCCCCGCCGGCGAACACACCAGCACGGTACTCGGCGTCGAGATCCAGGGCGGTCACGAACGGATCTGGGTCCTGGTGTTCGTACCGCTGCTGCTGCTGCTCATCGCCGGCATCGCCGTCGGTGCGGGACATGTGCAACTCACCCTCGCGAAAAGGCTGCTGGGGCCGTCCACCGGCGAGCGGCTCGCCGATGCCGAGCGCCGGGCGGACGAGCTGCTGGCACGCAACCGGCTCGCCGGGGAACTGCACGACTCGATCGGGCACGCGCTCACCGCGACCGTCCTGCAGGCCGGCGCCGCCCGCGAACTCATCGACATCGACCGCGACTTCGTGGTCCGTGCCCTGGCCTCCATCGAGGAGACCGGGCGACGCGCCATGGACGATCTGGAACGCACCCTGGGGTACCTCAAGGAGGTGGAACAGCCGTCTGCCCGCAAGGGCCGGCCCACGCTCGCGGACATCGGACAACTGGTGGAGGCCAGCCGGGCGGCCGGGACCACCGTCAGCTCCCGGACGGCCGACGACTTCGCGGCCGTCCCGGGGGTGGTCTCCCGCGAGGCGTACCGCATCCTCCAGGAGGCGCTCACCAACGCGATGAAGCACGCGCCCGGTTCACCCGTGGACGTCGTCCTGGAACTCACGGACGAGCACATAGAACTCTCGGTGACCAACATGATCGTGGAGGGCACCCGACGAGCGCGCGGTACGGGCAAGGGCGTACGGGGCCTTCGTGAGAGGGCCGTGCTCCTGGGCGGCCGGGCCACGGCCGGATCCGAGTCCGGGCGCTGGGTCGTCAGCGCGCACTTACCCCTACGGTTGGATTCATGACCATGACCATCTCTGTCCTGCTGGTCGACGACGAGGAGCTCGTCCGGGCCGGCATGTCCGCCATCCTCGGCAACAGCCCCGACATCACCGTGGTCGGTGAGGCGTCCGACGGCTCCGAGGTCGTTCCGCTGGTGCGTCGACTGCGTCCGGACGTGGTGGTCATGGACGTCCGCATGCCCCGGGTCGATGGCATCACCGCGACCCGCGAGCTGCTGGCCGCCGTACCGGAACCACCGCGGGTCCTGGTGATGACCACGTTCGAGCATGACGACTACATCTACGAGGCCCTCAAGGAGGGGGCGTCGGGCTTCCTTCTCAAGCGCTCCCGGCCCGCCGATATCGTCCAGGCCGTGCGCACCGTCGCCACCGGGGAGTCGGTGCTCTTCCCCGCCGCCCTGCGCACGCTGGTGTCGGGACGCCCCAAGCCGGACTCCCGCGGTGCGTTGGCCCGTGCCCAGCTCACCGATCGGGAGGCGGAGGTTCTGCGCCTGATGGCGCAGGGAATGTCCAACGTGGAGATCGCCGGGGCGTTGTTCCTGGGGGTGCAGACCATCAAGACCCACGTGAGCAGCACCCTGGCCAAGCTGGGGGCGCGTGACCGTACACGGGCGGTGGTGATCGCGTACGAGTCGGGGTTCATCGAGGTCCGCTGAGGGGGCACTCAGCCGATGAGGTCCTTCAGCCGGGCGACGACCGACGCCTCGCTCTCGCCGTCCTGCGGCACGGGGACGATCTGGAGGTGGGTCACTCCCACCTCGCGATAGGCGTCCAGACGGTCCTTCACATAGCTCTCCGTGCCGCAGAGCGTGGTGGCCTCAAGGAGCGCGGCCGGGACGGTGGCTGCCGCCCCGGCCCTGTCGCCCGCCAGGAACAGCCGTTGGACCGCCTCGGCCTCCTTGGCGAAGCCGTACCGGCCGACCAGGTCGTAGTAGTAGTTGTGGCCGGGCGCGCCCATGCCTCCGATGAACAGGGCGAGCTGGCCCCGGGCCAGTTCCCGAGCGCGGGCCGCGTCCGGGCCGATGGCCAGCAGTCCGCCGGCCGAGATCTGCAAGGGGCCGAGCCGCGGGTCGCGGGCGGCGGCGCCGGCACGCAGCGCCGGCCCCCACACGCGGTCGCACCATTCGGGGACGAAGAACATCGGCAGCCAGCCGTCGGCTGTCCCGACCACCATCCGGACGTTCTTCGGGCCCAGCGCGGCGACCCATACCGGAATCGAGGGGCGGATCGGCGGCGTGAGCAGCTTCATGGGGATGCCGAGGCCGCTTCCGCGCCCTTCGGGCAGCGGCAGCCGCACGGAACTGCCGCTGTAGCTCACGGGCTTGTCGTGCTTCCAGAACGCACGCATGGTCTCGATTGTCTCGCGGGTGCGGGTGATCGGGGCGGCGAACGGCACCCCGTGGAGGCCCTCGACGACCTGCGGGCCCGAGGAACCCAGTCCCAGGTGACAGCGTCCGCCCGACAGCGCGTCGACGCCGGCGGCGGTCATGGCGAGCAGCGCGGGGGTGCGGCTGAAGACCGACAGGATGCCGGAGCCGATCTCGATCCGCTCGGTGCGGGCGGCGAGGAAGCCCATGAAGCTGGGGGCGTCGTAACCGTACGCCTCGGGGACCCAGATGAGGTCGAGTCCCGCGCTTTCGAGCTCGGCGACCTGTGCGGCCGCGCCGACGATGTCTCTGTCGTACCTGAGCTGCATGGAGATCTTCATGGTGATGGACTCCGATCCGGGGGAGGGGCGGCGGTGGGGTCAGCGGCCGGAGGAAGGGGTGTCGAGGCGCGTGAGGGCGGCCTCGGCGATGAGCTCGCGCACCCGGAACTTCTGGATCTTCCCGGAGGCGGTCAGGGGCAGCGCGTCGGCGACGAACCACTGCGTGGGGATCTTGTGGGGGGAGAGCCGCTCCCGGCAGCGCTCCAGGAGGAGCTCCGGGTCCGGACCCGCGGGGTGCTCGGAAGAGGGCAGCAGGACGGCAGCGACGACCTCGCCCCACAGGTCGTCCGGGACTCCCACCACGACGGCGTCACGGACGCCGGGCAGCGTGCTGAGGAAGGTCTCGATCGGGCCGGGGGCGATGTTCTCCCCGCCTCGGATGACGATGTCGCTCAACCGGCCCTCGATGCGGACGGCACCGGTGGCGTCCATTGATCCGAGGTCACCGGTGTGGACCCAGCCGTCCGGGTCCACCTTCTCCGCGGTGGCATCGGGGTCGCCGTAGTAGGAGAGCAGCTGCTGGTAGCCGCGGGCGCAGATCTCGCCGGGGACGCCGAGCGGCTGCACGCGTCCCGTATCCGGGTCGGCGATCTTGCAGGAGACGTGTGGAAGCGGCCGTCCGACGGTGCTGGTCTTGTACTCGGCCGTGTCCTCGGGCCGGGTGAGGGTGAGCACGGAGGCGAGTTCGGTCTGCCCGTAGAGGTTGAAGACGGTGGTCGAGAAGAGCTCCTCGGTTTCCGTGATGAGCTGCGCGCGCACCGGGGCGGCGCCGGTGAGGACCGCGGACAGCCGGGCCGGCTCGCCGGTGGCGGCCCGCGCGACATTGCCCAGCGCGGCCAGTACGGTCGGCACGCTGGTCAGCACCGCGCCGGGGGAGCGTCGCAGAACTTCGAACAGGACCTTGGGCTCGAAGCGCTCCAGCAAGGTGAAGGTGCCCTTGCTCCACAGCGGGCCGAGGCAGGAGATGACGGCTCCGGCGGTGTGGAACATCGGCAGCGGCGAGACCACGGTCGCGCCGTCCCGGACGCCGAGGCCCTCGAAGGTCAGCCGGGCGACGTTGACGACGGACCGGTGGGACAGCAGAACGGCCTTGGGGGCGCCGGTGGTGCCCGAGGTGAACTGGATCTGTGCGGGCACGCCCGCCTCGACGATCTCCTCGTGGGAGGGCAGCGGCGCACGCCCGTGCAGCGACTCCGGGTCGCCCAGCGAGAGGACGTGCCGCAGTCCGGGCAGGTCCGCCGCGACGGCGCGGGCCACCTCGGCCATGTCGTAGGCGCGGCCGCGGTCCGCGTGGATGAGCATCTGCGCCTCGGACGTACGCAGGACGTGCGCCAGCTCCTCGGGGCGCAGCGCCGGGTTGAGCGTCACCAGGGTCACCCCGGCCAGCGCCGCCGCGTACTCGATCATCGGCCACTCAGGTACGTTCGGTGCCCACAGGGCGACCCGTGCGCCGAGGCCGACGCGCTCGCGCATACCGGCGGCGATGCTCTCCGCCTCGGCGAGGAGCTGGGCGTAGGTCCAGTGGCGGGGCGCCGAACCGTCGTCCGGGATCGCCTCCAGGGCGATGGTGTCGGGGCGTTCGCCGGCGACTGCCCGCAGTAGCGAGCCGACGGTGTGGGGGGAGAGCGGGAGGGTGGTGTCCGCGAGCCGGATCGACTCCGTGAGTGCGCTGTCGGCCATGGTCCCTTCGGCGGACGGTGCGGTGATGGCGCGCATGGTGACTCTCCTCGGCGGTGTGCGGCGGTGCTGTCCGGGTGGAGTTCAGCCAAGCCGGGGCGCCGCTTCGCCGGATCCCCCGGCGGCTGGAAGCAGCTCCCTCGCGGGAGGGAACACGCAGATGGAGGCAGGTTCCGTACAGCTCCCGTCCAGCCCGTGCCGTCGGGGCGCCGGTAACGTGCACCCGCTCGTGCCCGCTCAACGGGCGCGTCGAAGGGGGAGTGGGATGCGGGTGGACGTGACGGCGAACCGACGGCACGGGCCGGTCGGGATGCGGGTCCTCGATCTGTCGAGGCTGTTGCCGGGCGGGTTCGCCACGGTGCTGTTGGCCGACCTCGGCGCTGACGTGATCAAGGTGGAGAGCCCTGACGGCGGCGACTACGGACGGCTGGTGGATCCCGCGACGTTCGCGGCGCTGAACCGCAACAAGCGGTCGGTCGTCATCGACGTGCGGGACCCGGCCGGGCGGGAGACGCTGCTGCGGCTGGTGGAGCGCAGTGACGCGGTCGTGGAGAGCTACCGGCCCGGTGTCCTGACGGGCATGGGGCTCGGTTACCGGCGATTGAGGGAGGCGAACCCGCGCGTGGTGCTCTGCTCGATCACCGGCTTCGGCCAGACCGGTCCGTACGCGACCAGACCCGGCCACGACCTCAACTTTCTGGCGCTTTCGGGGTTCTTCGCCGTACCCCATCGCCCCGGGGAGTCCGTCGACCGGGTCGGGGTACGGGTGGCCGACCTCGCGGGCGCGATGTACGCGGCCCTGTCCCTGGTGGTGGCGGTCGCCGCGGCCCGGAAGTCCGGCGAGGGCCAGCACCTGGACGTGTCGCTGCACGAGGCGGCGGCCGGCTGGGCGGGACCGCTCGCTCTGCCCCTGCTGGGGCTGGCCGACCCCGCCGACAGCCCGCTCGTCACCGGCGACAACGACGTGTTCACCGTGGCCGACGGCCGACGGATCGCCTTCGCGAGCTTCGAGGACAAGTTCTGGCTGGTGTTCAGGAAGGCGTTCGCCGCGGAGTTCCCCGAACTCGACGACGACAGATACGACCGCAGGGCCGACCGCACCCAAGCCCGCAAGGAGATCAGGGAGCTCCTCACGGACGTCTTCGCCCGTCGTGACCTGGCGTGGTGGTGCGCCGAGCTCTCCCGGCTGGACCTCCCCTGGGCGCCGGTGTACGAGACGCCGGGCGAGTTCCTCGCGGACGAGCACGTCGCGGCCCGCGACCTGGTGGGTGTCCTGCCGGGCTCGGGGACCGCGGAACCCTGTCGGCAGGTGAAGTTCCCGGTACGCTTCGGCGCCGGTCTCGACTCGCTGCGCAGCGCCGCCCCGGCGCACGGCGAGCACACCGCGGAGATCCTCGCGGAGCTGGAGGGATGAGCACCCGGAACCGGTCGACGGGCGGCTTCGCCGAGAGCGCGGAGCACCGGGCGCTGCGCGAGGCCGTCGCCGACTTCGCCCGGGCACGGGGACGGGGACGGGGCGAGGGCGGGGGCGGGGGCGGGCGCCTCGGCGGCCCCGAGCGTTCCCCGGAGGAGCTCTGGGCCGAGGCCGGAGAGCTGGGATATCTGGGGGTCAACCTGCCCGAGGAGTACGGCGGCGGGGGCTGCGGCATCACCGAACTCTCCATCGTCATGGAGGAACTGGGCGCGGCCGGCCGCCCGCTGCTCATGCTCGTGGTGTCGCCCGCGATCTGCGGAACGGTCATCAGCCGCTTCGGCACACCGGACCAGAAGCGGCGGCTGCTGCCGGGGCTCGCCGCCGGGACGTCCCGGATGGCCTTCGGGATCACGGAGCCGGACGCGGGGTCGAACTCCCACCGGCTGACCACCACCGCGCGCCGCGACGGCTCGGACTGGTTGCTGACCGGCCGCAAAGTGTTCGTCTCGGGAGTGGACGAATCCGACGCGACCCTGGTCGTGGGCCGTACGGAGGACGAGCGCAGCGGCAAGCTGAAGCCGTGTCTGTTCGTGGTCCCGCGCGACACCCCCGGCTTCGACTTCCGGGAGATCGAGATGGAACTCGACGCGCCGGAACGGCAGTTCCAGCTGTTCCTCGACGATGTGCGGCTGCCTGCCGACGCGCTGGTCGGTCACGAGGACGCCGGCCTGCAGCAGCTGTTCGCCGGCCTGAACCCCGAACGGATCATGATCGCCGCGTTCGCGGTGGGAATGGGCCGGTACGCCGTGGCGAAGGCGGTCGACTACGCCCGTACCCGCCAGGTGTGGTCGGCGCCGATCGGTGCGCACCAGGCGGTGGCGCATCCGCTCGCGCGGATCCACATCGAGCTGGAGCTGGCCCGGCTGATGACGCGCAAGGCCGCCGAACTGTACGACAGCGGCGACGACATGGCCGCGGGCGAGGCTGCGAACATGGCGAAGTACGCAGCCGCGGAGGCGGGCGCCCGTGCTGTCGACCAGGCGATTCACACGCTGGGCGGCAACGGGCTCACCTCCGAGTACGGCCTGGCGTCGCTGCTGACACTCTCCAGGGTGGCCCGGATCGCTCCGGTCAGCCGGGAGATGATCCTCAACTTCGTCTCCCACTACACGCTGGGGCTGCCGAAGTCCTACTGATCCGCCGGGCGACCCCGTCCCCCGGTGTGAGTCAAGGGCCCCGCGATCGCGGGGCCCTTGACTCACACCGCGCGATCTTCGGGTCAGCGCGCCAGCTGCAGACCGGCGCCCCGGGCCATCGCGCGCTCGTACACCGCGGCGGCCAACGCGATGTCGTGGACACCCATACCGAACGGGTTGATCACTACACGCTCGTGCTCCGCGACGGTCCGGTGGTAGCCGCCCGCGAACAGGGTGGGCAGCGCGGCGTCCACCGCACGGCCGCCCTCAAGGGCGGCCGTCCCGGGGCCGCTGACCCGGCCCGCGCGTGCGAGGACGCCGAGCAGGCGGTGGTCGTCGTCGACGACGAGGTCCCAGTCGTCGACGAACAGGTGGTCGCAGCCCAGCAGGAGGCTCTCCGCCGCGTCGTCCAGCGACACGTTGACGAACGTCCCGCCTGCCGGAACCCAGTCCAGTTCGACGTACGCCTCGGTCGTGGTGGTAACCGCGATGGTCAGCTGGGCCCGCTCGACGGCTGCGCGGGCGTCCTCCACAACGGTCACGGCGGTGGCGGGGTCGGCCGCGCGCCAGGTGGCGGCGAGTCCCCCGGCCCGTGCGGCGTCCCGGTCGAAGAGGAACAGCTCCTCGATGCCGGGACAGGCGGCGGCGAGCAGCTCACGATGGACCTCGGCCTGTCGGCCGCAGCCGAGGAAGGCCACCCGCGTGATCTTGGTCAGGTCGCGCACGGCCCGTACGGCGGCGATCGAGACGCCCGCGGTGCGCAGTGCGCTGATCCGGCCGCCCTCCATGATGCAGACGGGCCGCGCGGTCTCGCGGTCGTTCAGCACGATCAGCCCCGTGGCACGTGGCTGTCCGAGCAGTTGGTTGCCGAGCGACGCGTTGATGATCTTGCACCCGTAGCTGTCACCCGACCAGGCCGGGAGGATGAGACTGCGGGCGGATGCGCCGGAGCGGGTGGTCCAGCGCAGAGCGGCCTCGGGGGAGAGGCCGGCCTCCTTGCGTTCGTAGGCCAGCAGACTCTCGTGGGCGAGATCGACGATCGGCAGGTCCGCGGACAGCCGCTCCACATCGGTGCTGTCGAGGTAGGTGAGGGTGGTGTCGGGGTGTCCGGTCATCGATCGGCCTTCTGTTCGGATTGGACGTGGTCGAGCAGGGTCAGTGCCGCGCGGATCTCCTCGTCGGGATCCGGCACGCCGTCGGCCGGTGCCCCGTGCAGCTGTGGGTACTTCTCACCGCTGTCCGGGCAGACGCACGCGATCTCCCGCAGCGAGGGATCCAGACGGGCCCGGACGACCGCGGCGAGCACCGCCGCGCCACTGCTGCCGCCGAGCGAGATCCCGGTCCGGCGCAGCACCAGGGAACAGGCCGTCGCGGCCGCCGAGTCCCGGATGCGTACGACGTGGTCCCAGTGGTGCGGCTCGATGAACCCGGAGACCCGCCCGGAACCGAAACCCATCAGCTTGAAGGGCCGTTCGGCGGGTGCCCCGCCGAGCGCCGACGAGCCCACGGCGTCCGCCGCGATGATCCGGGTCGCCGGCAGGTTGTCCCGGAAGCACTGGGCGATGCCGGCGAGCGTGCCTCCGGTCGAAACGGCCACGGCGACGGCGTCGAACCGGCCGTCGGGCGCGCCTTTCATCAGCTCGGTGGCGGTCTGCCACTCGTGCACCCCGGGGTTGGCGGGGCACTCGTACTGATTGGTCCACACGGCGTCGGGATCCGCCGCCAGGATCTCGCGTACCACCTGGAGCCGTGCGCCGAGCGTCCGGCCTCCCGGGACCTCGCGCACGGTCACCACGTCCGCCCCGAACGCGGTCATCCGCTCGACGCTGCTGCGGGGCGTGGTGGGCTCGATGACCAGCGTGCAGTCGTAACCGCGTTCCGCGCACAGGCCGGCGAGCGCCACCCCGAGATTGCCGGAGGTCGACTCGATCACGCGCATGCCCGGCCGCAGTGCCCCGGAGGCCTCCAGCGAGGACAGCAGGGCCTCGGCCGTGCGGGCCTTGATGGAGCCGAAGCGGTTCTCGGACTCCAGCTTGAGCCAGATCCGTACGGTCCGGTCGCCGACCGGGACACGGACGGGGAGCAGGGGAGTGTCTCCGATAGCGGAGGAAGCCGCGGGAACCACGAGAGCTGTGGGTTCCGTCATGGTGCTCAGTCCTTGAGGCTGTCGACGCGGGCCGCCGGCTGATGCCGTACGGGAGGGACGGTTCGGTGCGGGCCGATGTCGGCGAGGTCGTAGCCGGCCGGGTAGCCGGGGTACGTCCGGGCGGTCGGCCGGGTCATGAGCCGCGCCGTCAACCTGGGGGCGACCTGCTCGGCACGGGCGTGACCGCGCAGCCCCACGCCGTTGAGGGCCCGGGCCCAGAGGGGCGGTCTGCGCATGCCGAGGGCGTCCAGCGCGGGGCCGTCGAGGCGGCACGGCAGGGTGGCGGACACCAGGTCCCGGACCGGGCGCCGGTACCAGGACGCGTAGAGGTTGATGATGGCGGAACCGACGCGGTGGTTGCTCGCGGCCCTGCGGAAGCGCGCCCGCTCGTACTCCCGGTTGAACTCCTCGAACGTCGCGTAGTCGGTGGGGATCTCGCGGATGTTCATCCGCTTGCCGACATTGGCGAAGAAGTAGAAGGCGGCGAGCCGCTCGGTCCCGCTGGTTCTGCGCCATGCCCAGTGGTCGATCCAGCGCACGGGTTCGAAGACGAACGTCGACAGGACGTAGAGCATGTCCTCGTTCGCGATGTCGAACCTGCGGTGCGCGTTGTTGATCTGCCGTATCGCCTGGCGCCCGGGCTCGGATTCGTATCCGCCGCGGACCAGTTCGCCGAGGAGGATGCGGGTGTCGTCGTAGCGCTTCTGCGCCCGCAGCGCGAACTCGCCCGTGCCGTCCAGCACCTCGGAGATGGCGGGCACGCAGCAGGTGCGCCAGATGGCGACTTCGAGTCCGCGACCGTAGTCCCAGGGGAATTCGCGGTCGGAGGATATGCGGTGGATCTCCTCGTGGTCCGCTTTCGGATCGAGGGTTTCAAGGTGTTTGAGTGTCGCGTAACGGTCTCGCATCCGTACCCCGTTCACGGTGAGAAGTCGGCTACAGCGGAGTGGACCCGGTGGCGCTGGTGACCTCGGGCCGGGTGGGGTCGAAGCGCAGCGTCTCGAAACGCCACTTCAATTGACCGGTCAGCCAGCTGCGCAGCCCGGCGATGTGCCGCTCCAGCCGGTCCTCCGGGAACAGGGCGCGCAGTTCGGGCGTGAGCCGGTCCGCGAAGGTGGCGCTGAGCTCGGTGAACCGGTCGAAGCGGCCCTGGATCATCACGCCCACCGCATCGGCGGAGGCCTGCAGGTCGGTGCCGTGCGCGTGCTGGTGGACGAGGACGAGATTGTGCGGGTCGCCCAGCAGCGCCTCCTTCTCGCATGAGAAAAGGTCGTTGGTCCACAGGTCGGCGTCGGACAGCGCCGCGTTCATCTCGGCGAACTCCGGGAGGCCGTAGATCTCCTCGGGCACCGCGGCGTGCGTGGTGACCTCGATGAGGTCGAGGTAGGGCATGAGGGCCCGGCCGCGCATGGCGATGTACTCGTCGAGGTCCGGCACCCGTCCGGTGAGCCGGTTCTCCGACTCCTGGACGCAGGTCTCGAAGAACGCGCCGATGTGCCCGGCGAGCCGGGCCCGCCACGTGGGGGAGGTGAGCGGAGCGGTGCGGCGCCACAGGTCCGCGTAGGCCGGCCGGAACACCGCGGTGATCGAGTGACCCGGTACGGGTGCGGCCGCGTCGTCGACGGAGCCGTCGGCGGTGAACCAGCCGAGCACCTCGTCGCACACCTTGCGCAGCCGTGCCGGGTCGGTGCCGAGCGAGGTCTCGTCGAACTGGTCGTCGAGCACCAGCATGGTGCTGATCCAGTCGGTCACCAGCTGGAGTTCGGACGCTCCCGCGTGCGGATAGGCACGGCCCATCAGGGTGCCGAGCAGGGAGCGCTCGTGGTGGTGGCGCGCCGCCTCGTCGGGGGCCAGCCCGTAGCGGGCCACGAAGGCGCGCGTACCCGCTTCCGCCTGTTCGGCGTACGGGCTGAGCTCGGCTGGGAATTCCACATGGATGTGAGGCATGCGCAGGGGCACGGTGTCACCCGTCGTTCGGTGAGGAGGGATGGAGGCGGCAGGCGGAAGCGGCGCACGCGAGGAAGCGCGGCTCACCCGGGCAGTTGGAGGGACTTGACCTCCTGGAACTCCTGGATGCCGTGGCGGCCCAGTTCGCGCCCGGTGCCCGACTGCTTGTAGCCGCCGAAGGGCGCGGCGCCGTTGAACCCGGCGTCGTTGATGTCGACCTGGCCGACACGCAGCCGACGGGCCACGGAGACGGCCCGGTCGGTGTCGGCGGACCAGACAGTCGCCGCGAGGCCGTACTCGGACTGGTTGGCCAGGCACACGGCGTCCGCGTCGTCGTCGAACGCCATGACGGCCAGAACGGGGCCGAAGATCTCCTCCCGGGCCAGTGCGGAGGAGGGGTCCACGTCGGTCCAGACGCTCGGCGTCACGAAGTGCCCGGCGTGCGGCGGACGGGCCGCGGGGTCGGGTCCGGCCACCTGGCGCGCCCCGTCGGCGGCGGCCCGGGCAAGATGACCGAGGACGCGTTCCCGCTGCTGCGCGGAGACGAGCGGCCCCAGCAGGCACGCCGGGTCCTCAGGATCGCCCGGCAGGTAGGCGGCGACGACCGACCGGGCCACGTCGAGCGCCTCGTCCAGCCGGTGCCGCGGTACGAGCAGCCGGGTGCGGGCGGAGCAGGTCTGCCCGGCGTTGTGCAGGGCGCTTCTGACACCGTCCTCGACCGCGGTCGCCAGGTCGGCGTCGGACAGGACGAGGGTCGCGGACTTGCCTCCCAGCTCCAGGCAGGTCCGCTTGACCGTACGGGCGGCGGCCTCGCCGATCCGCCGGCCGGCCTCCAGTGAACCGGTGAACGACACCATGTCCACACCGTCGGCGGCCGCGAGCGTGGCTCCCGCCGTGTTCCCTCGGCCGGGCACGAGATTGAAGACCCCGGGGGGCAGGCCGATGCCGTCGATCAGCCCGGTCAGCGCGTAGGCGGACAGCGGGGCGAGTTCGCTCGGCTTGAGCACGAGGGTGCAGCCCGCCGCGAGAGCCGCGCCGACCTTGGCGATCGCCTGGTGGAGTGGGTAGTTCCAGGGAGTGATGGCGGCGACCACACCGACCGGTTCCCGCACCACGAGGGAATGCCCGATCCGCTCCTTTGCCGTGGCCGCGGAGAGCGCGTCGATGAAACCGTTGAGCACCCTGACCGGCAGGCCCAGCTGTACGCGCCGGGAGAACGTGATCGGTGAACCCATCTCACGGGTGACCGTCAGGGCCAGCTCCTCCTGGTGCTTCGTCAGCGCGTCGCGCAGGGCGGACAGCGCCGCGATCCGTTCCGCCGGGCCGGTCGTGGACCAGTCGGGCAGGGCGGAGCGGGCCATGTCGACCGCGCGCCCGACGTCCTCGCCGCCGCAGTCGGGAACCTCAGCGACGACCTGCCCGGTCGCCGGGTTTTCGACGGCGATGGTCCCGACGGCGATGGGCGCGGCCCATCGGCCACCGAGATAGACCGACCGCATTGGCAATGAATTCATGGTGTGACAGGTCTCTTTCGGCAGGACCGGATGCATCGGGAATCCGGCTGGCGAGTGGGCGCAGGACAGCAAAAGTCCCGAAGTGATTGCGTCCCACTGTACGGATCGCCCGGCGTGCCGACTGGATGAATTCTGTACGGGAAACTGCCGCCTTTAAAGGGTGATGACGTCCCGCGAAAAAGGGGTTACAGTGCGAGGCTTGAAATGCCGTGGCGCAGAACAGGCCCGGTCGTGGGAAAGACCTCAGGGAGAAGGCCACCAGTGATCCCCGCACCCGTACGTGCCGTGAACTCCGTCGGTCGCTGGCTCCGCCGGCCCCGCCCGGTGGCGAACCCCCGGCTGCGCCTGGTCTGTCTGCCGCACGGCGGTGGCACCGCGGGCGCCTTCTACGGCTGGACGGCCTGGCTGCCGGCCGACGTGGAGCTGGTCGCGGTGCAGTACCCCGGCCGACAGGACCGTTTCGGCGAACCGTGCCTGCGGGACATGGGCGAGCTCGCCGACGCTGTCGCGCAGGCGCTGCTGCCGCTCCTCGACAGGCCCGTGGCCCTCTTCGGGCACAGCATGGGCGCGGCCCTGGCGTACGAGGTCACGCTGCGTCTGGAGACCCAGTACCGGGCCAGGCCGCGGCAGTTGTTCGTCTCGGGCCGCGCCTCCCCGACGCGCCCGGGGGAAGGACGGGACCTGCATCTGCGGGACGACGCCGCGATGTTGGCGGGCCTTGTGGAACTGGGCGGTATGGACGAGGCGGTGACCGCGGACCCGGAACTCTTGGCGCTGCTGATGCCCTCGTTCCGTGCCGACCTGCGGCTGATCGAGACCTACCGGCCCCGCGGTGCGCGGCCGGTGACGGTCCCCGTGACGGCCTACACCGGCGACGCGGACCCCGGCGTGCCGGTGCCGGACGTCGCCGCGTGGGCCGACCTGGCAGCCGGTGAATTCGATGTGCGTGTCTTTCCCGGAGGGCACTTCTATCTCGTGGACCGGGGAACGGAGGTTGTCGCGGATATTTCCGAACGTCTTGCCCTCGTTCGTTGAGATGATATCTTCCGGATGGACGACGCCCGAACGATTGTGAAGGCGGTTCCCATTCGGAGTCCCGGTCTGCGCCGTCGTGTTCGTGGCCGTTCTCTTCGGATTTCCCGTCCCGACGCGCGGCACACTCCTGCCGGTCGGATATGCGCCCGGAACCGGTGGATTCGAAATGTGTCAGAGGAGTCCTTTCAATGTTGAATGACGATGATGTGGCGATCCGCGTCCGCGAGATCATGGTGGAGGCCCTGGACCTCCGGCTGAACCCGGAGGACATCGATCCCGGTGTCTCCCTGTACTCGCCGGTGATCCAGCTCGACTCGCTGAACCTGCTCCAGCTCCTTCTCGCCGTGGAGGCCGAGTTCGGCGGCCACATCGAGGACGAGGACGTCATGGAGGCCGACCTCGAGAACGTCGGTGACGTCATCGACCTCGTCCGCCGGCACATCACGGCGCTTCGGACGGAGACCGCAGCATGAGGACGTCGCGCAATCAGTTCCTGCTGGACGAGGAGGACGTCCCGACCCACTGGTACAACATCCTCGCCGACCTCGACGTACCGTCCTCCGACGTACGCCGCGCCCGGCCGGCCGCGGAACCGGCGGCCGGCGCCAAGGCGGCTGCGCCCAACCTCCCGCTGTCCATGTACCGGGCCAGCGTCGGCACCGAACGGCATGTGAAGATCCCGGACCCGGTGCGCGAGCAGTACCAACGCTGGCGTCCCACCCCGCTGATCCGGGCCCACCGCCTGGAGCAGGCCTTGGGCACCCCCGCTCACATCTACTACAAGTACGAGGGTGCCAACGCCGCCGGCAGCCACAAGCTCAACTCCGCTCTGGCCCAGGCCCATTACTACAAGCAGGCCGGCGTCCAGGAGATCACCACCGGCACCGGGGCCGGGCAGTGGGGCACCGCCCTGTCGATGGCCTGCCACGCGCTCGACCTCGCCTGCACGGTCTTCATGGTGCGCTGCAGCCATGCGCAGAAGCCGTACCGCCGGGTGCTCATGGAGCTCAACGGCGCCTGCGTCATCCCCAGCCCCAGCGGCACGACCGAGGCCGGCCGCGCCCTTCTCGCGGCCTCGCCCGACACCGACGGCAGCGTGGCGATCGCCAACGCCGAGGCCCTCGAACACGCCCAGAGGGTGAACCGGGGCGCGTTCGCGGTCGGCAGCGGCGAGAATCACGTCCTGCTCCACCAGACGGTCATCGGTGAAGAGGCCCTGCGCCAGATGGAACTCGCCGGAGAGTTTCCCGATGTCGTCATCGGAGCCATGGGGGCCGGCAGCAACTTCGCGGGCCTGGCGTTCCCCTTCTACCGGGAGAAGCTCCGCACCGGAGCCGCCACCCGGCTCGTGGCGGTGGAGCCCGAGGCGTGCCCCAAGATGACGCGCGGCCGCTACGCCTGGGACTACAACGACTTCTCGGGCACGACACCCATGACGAAGATGTACACGCTGGGCCACACCTTCGTAGCCCCCGGCGTGCACGCCGGGGGCCTGCGCTACCACGGCGCGGCGCCCCTGGTCAGCGCCCTGTACGCGCGCGGTCTGATGGAGGCCGTCGCCTACGGCCAGAAGGAGGTGTTCGACGCCGGGGCGTTCTTCGCACGCACGGAGAACCTCGTCCCCGCCCCCGAGTCGGCACACGCCGTCAAGTGCGCCATCGACGAGGCCGTCCGCGCCCGGGAGGAGAACCGTCCGCGCGTCATCCTTTTCAACGTCAGCGGCCACGGCATGCTCGACCTCTCCGCCTACGACCAGTACCTGGCGGGCGAGCTTGAGGACCACCCCATCTCCGACAGCCACATCGCCGCGTCGCTGGCCGCCCTGCCGGACGTAGAACCCGTCGGCAGCCGCTCATGAACCTCGCCCCGGACGAGGAGCAGACGGCGCTCGCCCAACGGCTGCGCTCCCTCGGAGCCACTGCCCTGGGCGCCGACATCGAGACGCGCGACCGCACCCAGCGGCTCCAGCCCGGCGACTGGCAGCGCTGCGCGGAGGCCGGCGTCCTCGGGCTCCCCGTGCCGAACGAGTACGGAGGACTTGGTCTGGACGCGCTGACCTGCGCGATCGCCCTGGAGGGCCTGGGCGCCGGCTGCCGGGACAACGGGCTGATGATCGCGCTCGGCGCGCACATCTGGGCCGTGGAACTGCCCCTGATCGAGTTCGGCACCCCGGAACAGAAGCAGCGCTATCTGCCCGCCCTGTGCGACGGCCGGACGGTCGGCGCCCACGCGATCACCGAGGCCGGAGCCGGGTCGGACGCTCTTGCCCTGGCAGCCACCGCCCGCCGGGACGGGGACCACTACGTCCTGGACGGCGTCAAGCGGTTCATCACCAACGCCCCGATCGCCGACGTGTTCATCGTCTACGCCACCGTCAATCCCGCCCTGGGGTTCACCGGCGTCACCGCCTTCCTGGTCGAGCGGGGCCAGGAAGGACTGACCGTCGAGACCCGGTTCGAGAAGGCCGGACTGCGCACCGCGCCGTGGGGCGAGGTCACCCTCCGCGACTGCCGTGTCCCGGTCGTCGCGCGGCTCGGGGCCGAGAAGCAGGGTTCGCGGATCCTCTCCAGGACCATGGCCTGGGAGCGCGCGCTCATCCTGGCGCCGCTGCTCGGCACGATGAGCCGTCAGATCGACCAATGCGTCCGCCACGCCCGGGGACGCGAGCAGTTCGGGCGGAACATCGGCCGTTTCCAGTCCGTGGCGAACAGGATCGTCGACATGCAGATCCGGCTGGAGGAGGCCAGGCTGCTGACCCATCGCGCCGCCTGGGACCTCGCGCAGGGCACCCCCTCGTACTTCGCGGAGGCGGCGCAGTTGCGGACCAGCGAATCGGCCGTCGAGACCTTCCTCGACGCCCTGCAGGTGTACGGCGGACTCGGCTACACGACCAGCACGGACATCGAACGGAATCTGCGCGACGCGCTCGGTACCCGGATCTCCTCCGGGACCTCCGACATGCAGCGGCTCGTGATGGCGGACAAGCTCGGCCTCACGTCCAGTACGCGCGACACGACAACGACGGGCCCGCACGGTGCCCCGAGCACCGCGGGAGGACGCCATGCGCACGCTCGATGAGCTGCTGACCCGGGCCGCGACCGAATGGCCGGCGGCCGAGGCTGTCCGCCACCGGGGCGCCGCGCTCGACTACGCCGAGCTGGACCGGGCCGCGAGCGCCCTCGCCGCGACGCTGCGCCAGGCGGGGGTGAGGCCCGGCGACCGGGTGGCGATGTGGATGGCCAAGTCGACCGAGACGGTCGTGGCCCTGCACGCGGTCCTCAAGTGCGGGGCCGCCTATGTGCCGGTGGACCCGGCGGTGCCGGCCGCCCGCGCCGCCTACATCCTCGACGACTGCGCCGTGAGCTGCCTGATCGCCGACGAGGCGCGGCTCGCCCTGCTGGCGGAAGGTGGCCGGCCCGCCGGTCTGCGGACCGCCGTGGTGCTCGGCCAGGCGCCCGCCACGCGGACGGATCCGGCCGACGCGGGCGGCATCCGGCGGATCGGCTGGGATGAGGCCGTCCGGCGTATGGTCGTGCCCGACGGGTTCGCACCCCCGGCCGTGGGCCCCGACGACCTGGCCTACGTCTTGTACACCTCGGGATCCACCGGAACGCCCAAGGGCGTCATGCTCTCCCACCGCAACGCCCTGGCGTTCGTGGACTGGGCGGTGACCGAGTTCGGGCTGACGCCCGAGGACCGGCTGTCGTCACACGCACCGGTCCACTTCGACCTGTCCGTCTTCGACGTGTTCGCCGCCGTGAGCGCCGGAGCCTGCTTGGTCCTGGTGCCGGAAAACCAGAAGGCCCTGGGAACGGCGCTGAACCGGCTGGTCGCCGAGGAGGGGATCACCGTCTGGTACTCGGTCCCGGGCGCGTTGATCAGGATGCTCGACGCGAAGAACCGCGCGCTGCTGGAGGCTTCCCGGCTCAGGACGGTGCTCTTCGCGGGCGAGCCGTTCGCGCTCAAGCACCTGCGCCGGCTGAGGGAGACGCTGCCGGAGGCGGACCTGCACAACCTCTACGGGCCGACGGAGACGAACGTCTGCACCCACCACAAGGTGACGGACGCCGATCTGGGGCCGGACCGCACCGGACCGCCGCCCATCGGCCGGCCCTGCCCGTACGCCGAGGCGCTGCTCCTCGACGTCGACGGCCGAACGGTTCCCGATGTGAAGGGCGCCGAGGGCGAACTGTGCATCACCGGCGACTCGGTGATGCTCGGCTACTGGGGGCACGACCCGGTCGATGCCCCGGCCGGGGAGCCGCGGACCCATCGCACGGGCGACATCGTCGTGTCGCGGGGCGAACTCGGCTACACGTACCTCGGACGCCGCGACCACATGGTCAAGATACGCGGATACCGGGTCGAGCCGGAGGAGATCGAGGCCGTTCTGATGGGGCTGCCGACCGTGCACGAAGCGGTCTGCGTCGCGGTCCTGGACGCCGCCGGCGGCACGGCACTGGAGGCGTACGTGGTGCCCGGCGAGGGGACGGCGCCGGACGTCGCGGAGCTGCGCGCGCGCTGCCTCGACGCGCTGCCCCGCTACATGGTGCCCCGCGCGTTCCACCTGGTCGAGGGATTCCCCAGGACCTCCACCGGCAAGACCGACCGCAGGGCCCTGGCCGCCCGCCCGGTCCGGGAGGCCGTATGACCGCCCGTGTGCTGGCCCTTCGCCGGCCGAGCCGGGTGCTGGGCCGGGAGAAGGGCGTCAACGTCGTCCTGCCCGGTGGCTACTCCGAGCACGGTCCGCCGCATCCGGTGCTCTATCTGCTGCACGGCTACGGAGGGGGCAAGGACACCTGGCTGGTGAACACCCGCCTGGTCGATCTGCTCCAGGACAGCCGGACCGTCGTCGTCCTCCCGCAGAGCGGCCGCCGCTGGTTCATCAACGACCACGCCGGTCTGCGGTACGAGGACCACTTCGTCCACGAGCTGGTGCCGGCGATCGACGAGCGTTTCAACACCCTCGCCCACCGGTCGGGCCGTGCCGTCGGCGGCTTCTCGATGGGCGGCGCCACCGCGCTGTTCCTGGGACTGCGGCACCGCGCGGTCTTCGGCGCGGTGGCCTCGCACGCCGGGGCCTTCGAGGCTCCGCTCAGGGTTGGCGACCCGTATGCCCGATTCCGTGCCGACCCCGGTTTCGCGATGCCGTCGGTGGACAGCCACGAGCGGGTCTGGGGCCCGCCGGGCAGCGAGACCCGGCACCGCTACGACCCGTACCGCCTGATCGGGCAGGGCGCCACGACCCCGGCGCCGGCCCTGTACCTCGACATCGGGACGGAGGACTACGACCGCATGCGGGCCATGAACCACCGGGTGAGAGACGCCCTGCTCGCGCGGGGCCACCAGGTGGAGTACCACGAGCGGCCGGGCGGCCACGACTGGTGGTTCGTCGACCACGCGCTGCCCGCGTCGCTGGGCTTTGTCGAGCGCCATCTGAAGGGCACGCCGGAAAGGGGACCCGTCGCGTATGGGCGCATCTGAATCCGCGCGGCCGCCCCTGCTGGTGGAGCGGGCCACCCCCGGGATCGTGGTCGCCACGCTGAACCGGCCCGCCCGCAGGAACGCCCTCGACGAGGACCTGTTCGCGCGGCTGACCGCACTGTGCGCCGAGCTGCGGGCGGACGCGTCGGCGCGGGTCCTCGTGCTGGACGGGGCGGGGGGCACGTTCTGCGCCGGCTACGACATCGCAGAGGTGGACCGGATCGCCGGCCTGCCGCCACTTGAGCTGCTCGCCCTGCTGCACCGCCAGGCGACGGCGATCACCGGGCTGCGTGACCTGCCACAGGCCGTGATCGCCGCGGTCGACGGCACCGCGATCGGCGCCGGACTCTCCCTCGCGCTCGCCGCCGACATCCGGCTGGCGGACCCGGGAGCCCGGTTCCGGGCCTCCTTCGTGAAGATGGGCCTGTCCGGCGGTGACATGGGCGCGTCCTGGCTGCTGCCGCGGCTCACCGGCCTGGGATTCGCCTCCGAGATGATGCTGACCGGCCGGTACGTGACCGCGCCGGAGGCCGTCGAGCGGGGGCTGGCGAACCGGCTGACCGACCCCGGCGGGCTGCGTGAGGCCGCCCTGGCCCTGGCCGCGGAGATCGCGGCCAACAGCCCGGTCGCGGTCTCCCTCACCAAGCAGGTACTGCAGAGCAACACCGACGCCCCCTCGCTGGCGGTCGCCCTGGAACGGGAGGCCCCCGCCCAGGTCGTGGCCGCCAACTCGCCGGACGTACGTGAAGCCGTGGCGGCGTTCCGGTCACGCCGGGCGCCCCGCTTCGACGGCGCCACCGAAGGGCCGGACCACACGAGCGAACCGGGCAATTGATCATCGCCGCATCGGAAGGAACCATCATGAGCACTGTCGACACCGCACGCACCGCACGCACCGCACGCACCGCGCCCGACGTGAACGGCGCCTGGGAGCCCCGGATCATCCGGCCGGCCGACGCCGGCGTGTCCGCGAGCCCCGAGGGACTCCAGGAGTTCCTGGGCGGTACGGACATCGCCGGGCTCCTCGTCGGGGAACGGGCCGTCGTCTTCCGCGGATTCGGTGTCTCCACCGGCACCTACGACGGCGTGGCCGACCTCCTGCTGCCCGACCGGCTGGCCTACGTCCACGGCAACTCGCCGCGCACCAAGGTCGGCCGCAACCTCTACACGTCGACCGAGTACCCGGCGGAGTTCGAGATCTCGATGCACAACGAGATGTCGTACGCGCACGCGTGGCCGTCGAGGATCCTCTTCTTCTGCGACGTGGCGGCGGCCACCGGCGGCGCCACCCCGGTGGTCGACGGCCGGCTCTGGCTCGAGTCCATCGACCCCGAGGTGCGGGAGGCCTTCGCAGCCGGCGTCCGGTACACGCAGAACCTGCATGACGGTGTGGGCTTCGGCAAGAGCTGGCAGGCGACGTTCGAGACCGAGGACCGCGCCGAGGTCGAGGCGTTCCTCGACGGGGCCGGGGCCGAATGGAGCTGGCAGCCGGACGGCACGCTGCGGGTGACCCAGCTGCGCCGGGCGACGCTGGAGCATCCCGTCACCGGCACCGAGGTGTGGTTCAACCAGGCCGACCAGTGGCACGTCGCCGGACTGGGCGAGGACGCGGCCGCGCTGGCCGAGATCGTGCCCGAGGACGAGCTGCCCCAGAACGCCTTCTTCGCGGACGGCAGTCCCATTCCGGCCGAGTACATCAGGCACGTCCAGGAGGTGGGCATGCGGAAGGCGGTGAACGTCGACTGGGAGGCCGGCGACCTGCTGTTCGTCGACAACGTCTCGGTGGCGCACGGCCGCCGGGCGTTCACCGGACAGCGCCGGATCCTCGTGGCGATGTCGTAGCTCGCGGCGTCCCGACGCCATCCCCACCGAGGAAGCCCGTCGGCCGTACCGGCCGACGGGCTTCCTCGTTGCTCGGCGCGGAACTATGCGTTCCGCAGCGGGGAGCGATTCGCCGCGGCCCGTTCCAGCTCCGCCACCGCACCGGCGACGCTCGGCAGTGCCAGCATCCGGCGCTGCGCACGCCGCGCCCGCTCCGCGAAGCCGGGGTCGTGCAGCACCTGGTCGCACGCCTTGGATATGTGGGCGGCGTCGACGTCCTGGACCCGCACCCCCAGACCGAGCTCCTCCACGCGGTCCGCGTTCTGCGGCTGATCCCCGAAGACGGGCAGCACGGTCATCGGCACCCCGGCTCCGATGCTCTCGCGGATGCTGTTGTAGCCGCCGTGAGTGAGCAGCATCTGCGCGCACTGCAGCAGCAGCGGCTGGGCGAACGACTCGACCAGGTGGATGTGGTCGCTCAGCGATTCCTCGTGGACCGGAACGCCCCCGGTCGCGACCACCGCGACACAGTCGACCCGGGCCAGGCCGGCGACCATGGTGTTCAGGAGCGTGGTGGGGTTGTACTTCTCCCACCGCTCGGCGGGGATGTTGTGCTCCTCGGGGCGCAGGTCCTTGAACTGGGGGAGCGCGGTGCCGATCGCGGCCACCACGAGCGGCTTGCCGGCGGGGAGTTCGGCGACCCACTCCGGGAGGCGCTCGTCCCGGTTCACGGTGGCGGGCTGCCGGTAGGTGAAGGTGTGCGGAGTCGGGTTGGCGATGAACGTGCAGTCGGAGGGCATGCAGTCGAGCCGCCCGTACCGGAAGATCGCCTGCGGGTCGTCCGTGGTGGGCAGCCCCACCTCCGCGCGCCGTTCGTTCAGCGGCTTCAGGACGAGGGCGGGATCGAAGACGTTGCCGCTGCCGGAAGGCACGGGGACGTGTGGCACGCCCAGTTCCTCCCCGACGAAGGACGCCGCGAACTCCGTGCCGTCCCGCAGGATCAGGTCGGGCCGGAAATCACGGGCGACCGGTGCCAGCGCCCGGTACGTGTCGGCGAGCTTGGGGCCGACCCGTGACGACGCCCCCGGAACGGGCAGCGCCCCGAGGATCGAGACCGGTTCGTCCGCGAAGACGTGGGTCAGCTCCGGCGGTACGACGACGAGTACCTCGTGACGGGCCTCGGCGAGCGCGCGAGCCAGGGGAAGCATGGCTCGCGCGTGCGAAGGCTTTCCGGTAACGGTACACAGGACACGCATGACGGATTGTTTCCTTTGCGTTGGTCGAATCAGAGCGCGGGACGTTTCCTGGGGCCTCACCGGCAGGGGACCAGGCCACCCTCAGCTGGTGCGGTGGACGGCCTGCCGGGCCATGGCGCGCAGCTCCGCGGACCAGGCCGGGTCGAGGGCGCGCCGGACGGCCGCCTCGGCGCTGCGCAGCCGCTCGTCGATGGTCGACTCGATGTCGTCGCGGAAACCGTTGGCGAGCAGCAGGTCGTGCAACTGCTGGGGGTCGGTGCCCGCCAGGTCGTCACCGACCAGAGCGCTGATCTCCGCGTTGTGGCGCAGGGCGAACGACATCAGCAGGGTCATCTTGTTCTGCTTGAAGTCCAGTTGGGCCGGCTTGCCCGTCACCTCCGGGCTGCCGAAGGCGTCGAGCAGGTCGTCGCGCAGCTGGAACGCCTCACCGACGGCCAGCCCGTACTCCTCGAAGGGGCCCAGCAGATGCCCGGCACCGGCGAGTTCGGCGCCCATCGCCAGCGGGCGGTAGACCGTGTACCGGCCCGATTTGAACAGTGCGATCCAGCTGGACAGCTCGGCATCGGGCACGAACCGGGCGGCGGCCCTGATGTCCAGGAACTGACCGATCATCAGTTCAGTGCACAGGCCGCCCCAGATGCGGCGCGCGTGCGGTGGGCAGTCGGCGAGCAGACGCTCCGCGTAGACGAGGGCGAGGTCGCCCGCGAGGACGGCCACACCCTCGCCGTACCGGCGGGGCTCCCCCCGCCAGTCGCGCTCCTCGTGCAGCGCGGAGTGCAGCATATGCGCGGTCGGCTCGTTGCGGCGCAGCCCCGAGTCGTCCATGACGTCGTCGTGGAGCAGCGCGAAGGTGTGCAGCAGCTCCAGGGCCGCCGCGACGTCGACGATGACCTCGGCGTCCGGGTCGCCGCCGCCGGCCAGGTATCCGGCGATGCAGAAGGCGGGACGGAGCCGTTTGCCGCCGCTGCCCACCATCCGGGCCACACAGTCGATCAGTTCTGTCGAATCCGGGTTCAGCGCCGCCCATTCGCGGCGCTCCTCGGTGAGGAATTCATGAATACGCCGCTCCACTCGCGCCAATAGGATGTCGCGTCTGTCGCGGGCGGTGTCACCGATGAATTGATGGCTCATCGGGAGGCTTGTGGACATGGTTGATCTCCTGCTCAAGAGGTGACCTCAACCTGCCCTTTCTTGCACACCCAAGCTTCCCTGGAAAGGGGCAGGTTGGCGTACAGCCGCTGTCCAGCCCGGTGGGGCGGGGACGAACTAATCTCCATCAAGGTCTGCGGAGACTGTCCGCCGAAAACCGCAAGAAAATCCCACTCCTGCGCAACCGTAGGTGAATGGCGAGGAATCATGGATCTGTCTCGGTCTTTTGCCGACGGCGCGCAGTTGCTTCCGCTGACGGGCGCACAGGCAGGGGTCTGGTTCGCGCAGGCCGTCGAGCCCGAGAGCGCGATCTTCCGGGCGGCGGAGTATCTGGAGATCCACGGCCCCGTGGACACCGGGCTCTTCGAGCAGGCGCTGCGGCGGACGACCGCCGAGGCGGACGCGCTGCACATCAGGTTCGTCGACACCGCGGACGGCCCCCGCCAGCTCGTCGGCGCCGAGCCGGACTGGCAGCTGCGGATCGTCGACCTCTCCGGCGAGGACGACCCCCGGCGCGCGGCCGAGCAGTGGATCGGCCGCGATCTGCGCAGACGGATGGACCTGACCGCCTCCCCTCTGTTCACCTACGCGCTCTTCCGCGTCGCGCAGGACCGCTGGTTCTGGTACCACGCCTACCACCACATCCTGCTGGACGGTGTGGGCGCCGCACTGCTGGTCCGCCGGGTGGCGGACCTCTACACCGCGCTCGTCGCGGGCACCGCGCCAGAGCCAGGCCCGTTCACCTCCGTCCGCACCCTCCTCGCCGAGGACGCTTCCTACCGGGCGTCCGAGGAGTTCACCACCGACCGTGAGTTCTGGCGCGGGCAGTTCGCCGACCAGCCGGAGCCGATCGCGCTGTCTGCCCGCCCTCTCGCGCCCTCCGCGGACTTCGTGCGCCGCAGCGCGCACCTGCCGCAGGACGTCCAGGACGAGCTGGTGCGGGCGGCGGAGCGGGCCGGCACCGCACGGTCCCGGATCGTCATCGCCGCCACCGTCGCGTACCTGCACCGCATGACCGGTTGCACCGACGTCGTGCTCGGCCTGCCGGTGACCGCGCGGCCGGGTCCGCAGTCACGCCGGGCGCCGGGCATGGCGGCGAACGTGGTGCCGCTGCGCGTGACCGTCGACGACGCCACCACCGTGGCCGAGCTGCTGGACCGGACCCGCGTCGCCCTGCGCGGCGTCTCGGCGCACCAGCGCTACCGCGGTGAGGACCTGCGGCGCGACTTGGGCCTGCCCATCGACCACCGGCGGTTCTTCGGGCCGCTGATCAACGTCGTGCCCTTCGACTACGACCTGCGTTTCGCGGGCAGCCGAGCGGACGCGCACAACATGTCGCTGCGGCTCATCGAGGACCTCGCCATCTCGGTCTACGACCGAGGCAACGGCGGCGGCATCCGGGTGGACTTCGACGCCCACCCCGAGCTGTACCACTCCGCCGAGCTCGCCGCCCACCAGGACCGCTACCTGGCCTTCATCGGCCGGGTGGCCAAGGCCCTCCAGGAGCCCGCAACACCCGTCGGCCGACTGGGCCTGCTCGGCGAGGAAGAGCTCGCGGACGTCGTAGCCCGCCCCGCAGCGGTGGACGGTCCGGCCGACGGCCGGCCCGCGCCCACACTGGCCGGCCTGTTCGAGCGGCGGGTCCTCGAGTCGCCCGACGCCCCCGCGCTGGAGTACGAGGGCACGGTCCTCGACTACGCGGAGCTGAACCGGCGCGCCAATCGGCTCGCCCGGCTCCTCATCACGCGCGGTGTGGGCCCCGAGGACCGGGTCGCCCTGCTGCTGCCCCGCTCCGCCGGGTTCGTCGTCGCGCTCCTGGCCGTGGTCAAGGCGGGCGCCGCGTACGTCCCTGTCGACCCGGCCTACCCCGCGGCACGGATCGAGCACATCCTCGGCGACGCGACCCCCGTGTGCGTCCTCGTCGACACCGGTACGGGCGACGTGGCACGGGCCGCGGGTCTCACCACGCTCGCGCTCGACGACCCGGCCACCCTCGACGAACTGTCCGCCGCGGCGGACACCGACCCGACGGACGAGGACCGCACGGCAGCGCTGACCGCGGGCAACACCGCCTACGTCATCTACACCTCCGGATCGACCGGCCGTCCCAAGGGCGTACTGGTCACCCATACCGGCATCCCCGGGCTGGCCGAGACGTTCATCCGACGCCTGGGCGTCCTCCCCGGCAGCAAGGTCCTGCAGTTCGCGTCGATGGGCTTCGACGCCATGGTGCCCGAGCTGTGCATGGGCCTGCTCTCCGGCGCGACCTTCGTGCTGGCTCCGGGGGAGCGGCTGCTGCCCGGCGACCCGCTGGCCGCGTTCACCCGCGAGGCCGGGATCACCCACGCCATCCTGCCGCCGTCGTCGCTCGCCGTGATGAACCCGGAGGGCGACCTGCCGGCCGGCATGACCATCCTGGTCGCCGGCGAGGCGAGCTCCGAGGATCTGGTGTCCCGCTGGGCACCGGGCCGGGTCTTCGTCAACGGCTACGGGCCGACCGAGACCACGGTGTGCGCCACGATGAGCGAGGCGCTCGACGGCACCCGCACGCCCCCCATCGGCGACCCCGTCGCCGACACCCGGGTGTACATTCTCGACAGCTCCGTGCTGCCCGTGCCGCCCGGCGTCACCGGCGAGCTGTACGTGGCCGGACCCAGCCTCGCCCGTGGCTACCTGGGCCGCTCCGCGCTGACCGGCGAGCGGTTCGTCGCGAACCCCTTCGGCCGGCCCGGCGAGCGCATGTACCGGACCGGCGACCTGGTCCGCCGGCTGCCGGACCGCTCCTTGGAGTTCGTCGGCCGCGCCGACGACCAGGTCAAGATCCGCGGCTACCGCGTCGAGCCCGGTGAGGCGGAGGCTGCGCTGCTGCGGCTGTCCGTTGTCGGCCAAGCCGCGGTGACGGTGCGCCGCGACGCCACCGGGGCCCACGCCCTGGCCGGTTACGTCGTCCCCGCCGACGCCGACGCGGAGCTGGACCTCGGCGCCGTACGCGACGCCCTGGCCGAGGTACTGCCCGGCTACCTGGTGCCCGCGACCCTGACCGCCCTCGCCGCGATTCCGGTCACCCCGAACGGCAAGGCCGACCACCGGGCGCTGCCCGATCCGGGCACTCCGGCCACCCGTACCCGCAAGGAGCCGAGCACCCCGCGCGAGCACGCGCTGTGCGCGCTCTTCGCCGACGCGCTCGGCCTGGAGACCGTCGGTACCGACGACGACTTCTTCATGCTGGGCGGCCACTCCCTCATGGCCGCCCGGCTGGCCCGGCGCGTCAGCGCCGAGCTCGGGGTCGCCTGCGGTGTGGAGGCGATCTTCGCCGCACCTTCCGTGCGGCAGCTCGCCGGACGACTGGGCGGCCCCGCGACCGGACGGGCCGCGCTGACCCCGGTGCCGCGGACCGGCGACCTCGAACTGTCCTACGCCCAGCAGCGCCTGTGGTTCCTCGACCAGTTCGAGGGCCCCAGCGCCGCTTACAACATCCCGCTGGTCCTCACCCTCGACGGCGAACTCGACCGGCAGGCACTGGAGTCGGCGCTCGGCGACCTCACCGGCCGCCACGAGATCCTGCGTACGGTCTACCGCCAGACCGACGGCGTGGCCGCGCAGCACATCCTGCCCGCCGACGGCGCCACGCGGCTCGAAGTCCGGCCGGTGACCGACGACACCCTCGCCGACGAGCTGTCCGCCGCTGTCGCCCACCGCTTCGACCTCGCCGCCGAAGCCCCGCTGCGGGCCACCCTGTTCGCCATCGCCCCCGAGCGGCACCTGCTTTTGCTCCTGCTGCACCACATCGCGGCCGACGCCGGCTCGCTCGGCCCGCTGCTACGTGACCTCATGTCCGTCTACGAGGCCCGCCGCGTCGGGACGACGCCGCGACAGGACCCGCTCGCCGTGCAGTACGCCGACTACGCCGCCTGGCAACGCCTGGCCCTGGGCGACGAGAGCGACCCGGACAGCTCGGCCGCCCGCCACATCGCCTTCTGGTCACAGCGGCTGGACGGTCTGCCCGACCAATTGGAGCTGCCTGCCGACCGCACCAGGACGGTCGCCGCGGCGCCCGCTGCGGACCTCGTGACGCTGGACCTCGGCGCGCAGACCCACCGCCGGCTCGGCGAGCTGGCCCGCGCGACCGGCACCAGCACCTTCATGGTCGTCCAGGCCGTCGTGGCGGCTCTCCTGACCCGAGTGGGCGCCGGCACCGACATCGCCGTCGGCACCCCCGTGACCGGCCGCCCCGAAGACGCCCTCGACGACCTCGTCGGCTTCTTCACCAACACCCTCGTCCTGCGCACCGACACCTCGGGCGACCCCACGTTCCAGGAGCTGCTCGCCCGGATCCGGCAGAGCAACCTCGGCGCCTACGAACACCAGGACCTTCCCTTCGAGCGGCTGGTCGAGGTGCTCAACCCCGCCCGCTCGACGTCCCGGCACCCGTTGTTCCAGGTCATGATCGCGATGGACAGCTCGCAGCGCGCCCTGCCCGTCGTCGACGGCCTCGCACTCGGCCTGCTCGATGTGCCGACCGGCACCGCCAAGTTCGACCTGTCGTTCAACGTACGGGAGAACCGCACCCCGGACGGCGCCGAGGACGGCATCCTCCTGGCGCTGGAGTTCCGTACCGACCTGTTCGAGCGGACGAGCGCGGAAGCGTTCCTGGCACGCTTCGCAAGGCTCGCCGAAGCCGCCGCGGCGGCCCCCGGAACGCGTATCGGCAGCATCCCGATTCTCTCCGCCGACGAGGCTCACCGGCTGTTGGTGGAGTGGAACGACACCGCCGCACCCGAGTCCATGACCGATGTCGTGGCCCGCGTCCGCGAGGTCGCCGCCGGGCGCCCCGACGCCGTGGCCGTCACCGACGAGGACGGAGACATCACCTACCGGGCCCTCATGGACCGCGTCGACCGGCTGGCCGCGCGCCTGCGCACACGGGGTGCGGGACCGGACGCGGTGGTCGCCGTCCTCGCCGACCGCGGCAGGGCCGCCATCACGGCCTTCCTCGGCATTCAGGCCGCCGGCGCCGCCTACCTCCCGCTCGACACCCGGGCCCCCGTGGAGCGGTCGGCGACGCTGCTCACCGACGCGCACGCCGGATGGCTGCTGTCCGGACCCGGACACGAGGAGACGGCGGACCTGATCGTCGCCGACGGCGGCGCGACAGCCGAGGCGATGCCCGTGGACGACCCCTCCGACGGCACCTCCCACGGCGCGTCCCGTACCCCTGCCGAGACCCAGCTCGCCTACGTCATCTTCACCTCCGGCTCCACGGGCCGTCCCAAGGGCGCGATGGTGCACCACCGGGGCATGAACAACCACCTGCTCGCCAAGGTGGACGACCTCACCCTGACCGCCGCCGACACGCTCGTCCAGAACGCGCCCCTGACCTTCGACGTCTCGGTCTGGCAGATGATCGCCCCGCTGCTCACCGGCGGCCGCGTACTCGCCGTGGGCCAGCTCCTCGCCGCAGACCCGCTGGGCCTGTTCCGCATGGTCGCCCACGACGAGGTCACCGTCCTGGAGGTCGTGCCGTCCCTGCTGCGGGCGGCGCTCGACATCTGGGACGAGGGCGCTGACGCCCCGGAGCTGCCCGCCCTGCGGTGGCTGGTCGTCACCGGCGAGGAACTGCCGACCGAGCTGTGCCGGCGCTGGTTCGCGCGCTTCCCCGGCATCCCGATGATGAACGCGTACGGGCCCACCGAGTGCTCCGACGACATCACCCACGCCGTCATCACGCCGGACACCCTGGACGAGAACCGGATCACCGCCCCGATCGGCAGGGCGGTCCGCAACACCAGGCTGTACGTCCTCAGCGACGAACTCGACCTGGTCCCGGTCGGCACCCCCGGCGACCTGTACGCGGCGGGCGTCGGGGTCGGCCGCGGTTACCTCGGCGACCCCGGCCGGACCGCGGCCGCCTTCGTCCCCGACCCGTTCGCCGCCGACGGCGGCCTCATGTACCGCACCGGAGACCGGGTCCGCCACCGCCCCGACGGCCAGCTGGAGTTCATCGGCCGCCGCGACGCCCAGGTGAAGGTCCGCGGCCAGCGCATCGAACTGGGCGAGGTCGAGGCCCACCTGCGCGCCCAGCACGGCGTGACCGACGCCGTGGCCGCCGTGGTCCCCGGCCCGGGCGGGCACCCCCAGCTCGTCGGCTACGTGGTGGGCACACAGGACGTCCGCGGCGTCCGCGAGGCGCTGGCCACCGCACTGCCCGAGCATTTGGTGCCGGCCGTGCTCGTGCCACTGCCCGCGATGCCGCTCACCCCGAACGGCAAGACCGACCGAAAGGCCCTGCCTGTCCCGGACTTCTCCACGGGGGTGCGCCGCGAGCCGCGCACCCCGGAGGAGGAGATCCTCTGCGGGATCTTCGCGGAGATGCTCGGACACGACCGCGTCGGCGTCGACGACGACTTCTTCAGCCTGGGCGGCCACTCGCTGCTGGCCACCCGTCTCGTGGCCAGGATCCGTGCCGCCCTCGCCGTGGACCTGGAAGTGGCCGCGCTGTTCGAGACGCCCACCGTCGCGGGGCTGGCCGCCCGGCTCCCGGCCGCGGGTCCGGCCCGCAGCCGGCCGGTGCGCCGTGACCGGCCCGAGGTGCTGCCGCTGTCGTACGCCCAGCGCGGCCTGTGGTTCCTCAACCGGATGGACCCGGCCGACGGCACGTACAACATCCCCCTGGTGCTGCGGCTGTCCGGCGACCTCGACATCCCCGCCCTGGACCAGGCCCTGGTCCGGGTGACGGACCGGCACGAGAGCCTGCGCACCGTCTTCCCCGAGTTCGACGGCATGCCCCGGCAGGTCGTCCTCGGCCCCGCCCAGGCCCGTCCGCGACTGGACGTGGTGGACGCAGCCGGACGGGACGCGGACGCGCTGATCGCCGAGGCCGTCGGCCGCGGCTTCGACCTCGTCCATGAGGCACCGCTGCGCGCCCGGCTGCTGGTGCTGGGCCCGCAGACACACATCCTTGTCGTCGTCGTGCACCACATCGCGAGCGACGGCTGGTCGACCGCGCCACTGGCCCGCGACCTGAGCCAGGCGTACGCGGCGGCCCTCGGCGGACAGGCCCCCGCATGGGCGCCGCTGCCGGTGCAGTACGCCGACCACGCCCTGTGGCAGCGCGAGGCCCTCGGCGAGGAGACCGACCCCGACAGCGTGATCTCCGGTCAGATCACCTACTGGAAACGTACGCTGGCCGGACTCCCCGAGGAACTCGCGCTGCCCACGGACCGGCCGCGGCCCGCGCTGCCCAGCGGCCGGGGAGGACTCGTACCGTTCGGCCTCGGGCCTCGGACGCATCGCTCGCTGCTGCGACTGGCCCGCGCCCACGGCGCCACCACCTTCATGGTGCTGCACGCCGCGCTCGCGGCACTGCTGACGCGGCTCGGCGCCGGCACCGACCTGCCCATCGGCGGCTCCGTGGTGGGCCGCACCGACGAATCCCTCGACGACCTGGTCGGACTCTTCGTCAACTCGCTCGTCCTGCGCACCGACACCGGCGGCGACCCGACCTTCGGCGAACTCGTGGCGCGCACCCGCGCCGCGGACATCGCCGCCTTTGCCCACCAGGACCTGCCCTTCGAACGGCTGGTGGAGGCGGTCAACCCGCGCCGCTCGCTCAACCGCCACCCACTGTTCCAGGTCAAGCTGGTCCTGCAGAACCTGGACCGCCCGCAGTTGGACTTCCCCCACCTGCGCGCCGAGGTCGCCCGCATCGACCCCGACATGGCCAAGTTCGACCTGCTGTTCAGTGTCGCCGAGCGGTACGACGAGCACGGTGAGCCGCAGGGCGTCGAGGCGGCGGCCGGCTACTCGGCCGACCTGTTCGACCGGTCCACGGTCGAGGCGCTCGCCGGCCGGTTCGTCCGGCTGCTCGAATCCGCCCTGGCCCGTCCCGACCGGCCCATCGGCCGCCTCGCCGTCATGGACGACACCGAACGCCACGACCTGCTGGTCACCCGCAACGACACCGGGCACGACACACCGGACGCCACCCTCGTGCGGCTCTTCGAAGCGCAGGCCGCCCGCACCCCTGATGCGCCCGCCGTCGTCTGCGGCCCGGTGAAGCTGGACTACGCCGCGCTCAACAGCCGCGCCAACCGGCTCGCCCACCTGCTACTGGAGCGCGGAGCGGACAACGCCACACTGATCGCCCTTGCCCTGCCCCGGTCCGCGACGGCCGTCGAGTCGATGCTCGCCGTCGGCAAGGCCGGTGCGGCCTACCTTCCCCTGGACCCGGAGCACCCGGGCGGCCGCGTCGCACAGCTGCTGTCCGACGCCCGCCCCGGTCTGCTGCTGACCACGGCGGAGACCCTGCGGAACGCCCCGCACCTCGCCGAAGGGCCGGCCCCGCTGCTGGTCATCGACGCCCCCGAGGTGACCGCCGCCCTCGCCCGCTGCCGTGACACCGACCCCCGCGACACCGACCGGACCGCGCCCGTCGGCCCCGGCGACGCCGCGTACGTTGTCTACACCTCCGGATCCACCGGCACCCCCAAGGGCGTCGTCGTCGATCAACGGGCGCTGGTGGACTACGTGGTGCGCTGCGCCACGGAGTACCCGGGCCTGAGCGGGCGCACCCTGCTGCACTCGCCGCTCTCGTTCGACCTCGGCCTGACCACGCTCTACGGCACCCTGCTCGCGGGCGGCTGCCTGTACGTCGCCGACCTCGACGAACACCTCGACGTCCCCGGCGGTCTGACCTTCCTCAAGGTCACCCCCAGCCACCTGCCCATCCTCGACACCCTGCCCGACGACTGCTCACCGGCCGTCGAGCTGATGACCGGCGGCGAGGCGCTGCACGCCGAGCAACTCGCCGCCTGGCGCACCCGGCACCCGCAGGTCACCGTCGTGAACCACTACGGCCCCACCGAGACCACCGTCGGCGTCCTCGACCACCGGATCCGGCCCGGCACGCCGCTGCCCGCCGGACCGGTCCCGCTCGGCCGCCCCATGTGGAACACCCGCGCCTACGTCCTGGACGCGGCCCTGCGGCCGGTGCCCGACGGTGTCGTGGGCGAGCTCTACATCGCCGGCACCGGCCTCGCCCGCGGGTACCTCGGCAGGCCCGCGGGCACCGCCGAGCGGTTCGTGGCCGACCCCTTCGGGGCGCCCGGAACACGCATGTACCGCACGGGCGACCGCGTCCGCTGGAACTCCGCCGGAGTCCTGGAGTACGTGGGCCGCGGCGACCACCAGGTCAAGGTGCGCGGCTTCCGGATCGAGCTCGGCGAGGTGGAGGCCGCCCTCCTGTCCGCCCCCGGAGTGCGGCAGGCGCTGGCGCTGGTCCGCGAGGACCGGCGTGACGACAAGCGGCTCACCGCCTACGTCGTCTCCGCCCCCGGCGAGCGGGTGGCGCCCGACCAGGTGCGAGCCCACGTCGCCGGGACGCTGCCGGAGTACCTGACCCCCACCGCCGTGGTCGTTCTGGACGAACTCCCTCTCACGGCCAACGGCAAGGTCGACCGGGCCGCCCTGCCGGCTCCGGAGGCCGTCGCCGGCACCGCGTCGGCCCGCGCCGCCCGCACCGCGGAGGAGGAGATCCTCTGCGGCCTCTTCGCCGACGTGCTCGGCGTGGAACGCGTCGGAGTCGACGACGACTTCTTCGCCCTGGGCGGCCACTCGCTGCTCGCCATGCGCCTGCTCAGCCGCATCGCCGGCACCCTCGGCGTCCGGGTGGGCGTCAAAGCGCTCTTCGACACCCCGACGGTCGCCGGCGTCGCGGCCCGGCTCGCCACCCCCGACGACAGCCGGCCCGCGCTGGCCCCGGCCGATCGCGGCGAGCGCGTCCCGCTGTCCTACGCCCAGACCCGACTGTGGTTCCTCAACCGGCTCGAAGGAGCCAACGCCACCTACAACATCCCGCTCGTCGTGCGCCTGACCGGCGACCTCGACCGGGCCGCGCTGCGCGCCGCTCTGCGCGACGTCACCGGCCGCCACGAGAGCCTGCGCACGGTCTTCCCCGAAACCGGCGGCGTGGCCGGCCAGCACGTCCTCGGCCCGGTCGAGGGTGCCCCGACGCTGGAGGAGACCGAGGTCGCCCCCGGCGAACTGGAGGCGGCCGTCACCGAGACCGTGATGCGCGGCTTCGACCTGACCTGCCAGGCGCCGCTGCGTGCCCGGCTGCTCACCCCGGCCGGCGACGCCGGCCAGGACGGCGCCGTCCTGGTCCTGGTGATGCATCACATCGCCGCCGACGGCTGGTCGCTCACCCCGCTGCTGAGGGACCTGTCCCAGGCGTACACGGCACGCTGCGGCGGCACGGCGCCGGACTGGCAGACGCTGCCCGTGCAGTACGCCGACTACACCATGTGGCAGCGCCGGGTCATGGGTGACGAGAAGGACCCGGACAGCCGACTGAACGAGCAGCTCGACCAGTGGAAGGCGGCCCTCGACGGCCTTCCGGAGGAGCTGGACCTGCCCACCGACCGTCCGCGGCCGGAGGTCGCCACCTACCGCGGCGACAATGTGCCGCTGGAGCTCGGTGCCGAGGCGCATGCCGGCCTCGCGGCACTGGCCAGGGCCAACGGCGTCAGCGTCTTCATGGTGCTGCAGGCCGGCCTGGCCGCCCTGCTGACCCGGCTCGGCGCGGGCACCGACCTTCCGATCGGCACCCCGATCGCGGGCCGCACCGACGACGCCCTCGACGACCTGGTCGGGTTCTTCGTCAACACCCTGGTGCTGCGCACCAACACCTCCGGCGACCCCACGTTCCGGGCACTGCTGGCCCGGGTGCGGGAGACCGACCTGGCCGCCTACACCCACCAGGATCTGCCCTTCGAGCGGCTGGTGGAGGAGCTCAACCCGGTGCGGTCGCTCGCACGGCACCCGCTCTTCCAGATCATGCTGATCCTGCACAACACCGACCGCCCCGAGATCGACCTGCCCGGACTGCGGGTGACGGTCGAGGGCGCGGACGCTCCCGTCGCCAAGTTCGACCTCTCCGTCAGTCTGTGGGAGCGCCACACCGAGACCGGTGCGGCGGACGGCATCCTCGGCCGGATCGAGTACTCCCTCGACCTGTTCGACCGGTCCACCGCCGAGGCCGCCGCGGCCCGCCTCGAACGCCTGCTGACGGCTGCGGCGACCGACCCGGACGTGCCGATCAGCCGCCTCCAAATCCTCTCCGACGAGGAACTCCACGAGCTTCTCGTGATCCGCAACGACACGGCCGCCGCCCGGCCGGACGCCTCGCTGCCCGAGCTGTTCCGGCAGCAGGTGGCGCGTACCCCGCGGGCCGTCGCCCTGGTGCGCGGCGAGTCGGAGCTCACCTACGCCGAGCTCGACGACCGCTCCGACCGGCTCGCGCTGGCCCTGCTCTCCCGTGGCGTCCGGCCGGAGGACCGGGTAGCCCTGCTGCTCGGCGACAGGGCCGACCATGTGGTGGCGACGCTCGCCGTCAGCAAGGCCGGCGGTGTCTACGTACCGCTGGACGCCCGCAGCCCCGAGGCCCGGACCCGGCAGATCCTGGAAGGCACCGGGACGGTCCTCGTTCTCGCGGACGGCACGACCGCCGCGGGGGTGCCGGACGGAACGGCCGCCGTCCTCCTCGTCGACGGCGAACTGCCCCCGTCCGGTGCGGCCGGTGACCACTCCTGGACCCTGCCGCACCCGGACCAGCTGGCGTACATCATGTACACCTCCGGGTCCACCGGTGAACCCAAGGGCGTCGCGGTCTCCCACCGCAACGTCGTCGGCCTGGCCCGCGACGGCTACTGGGGCCACGGCACGGACGACCGGGTGCTGATGCACTCGCCGCCCTCCTTCGACGCCTCGACGTACGAGCTGTGGGGGCCACTCCTGAGCGGGGCGCGGATCGTCGCCTCGAACGGCGACGCCACCGGCATCGCCTCCCTGGCCGCCACCATGACCCGGCACCGGGTCACCGTCGGCCTGTTCAGCGAGGGTGTGTTCCGGCTGCTCGCCGAGAACCACGCGGAATGCTTCCGTGACCTGCGCGACATCTACGTCGGCGGTGACACGTCCTCGGCCGCCGCGGTCCGCAAGGTCCTGGAGCAGGCGTCCGCCGCCCGGCTGACCAACAGCTACGGTCCGACCGAGACGACGCTGTGCGTGGTCCACCACGCCATCGGCGCCGAGGACATCGCCCGCAGCTCCTTCCCGATCGGCCGTCCGCTCGACAACACCCGCGTCTACGTCCTCGACGAGCACATGCGACCGGTCCCGCCCGGGGTCACCGGTGAGCTGTACATCGCCGGCGAGGGCCTGGCGCGCGGCTACTTCGGCAGGCCCGGCCTGACCGCGGAACGCTTCGTCGCCGACCCCTTCGGTCCCGCCGCCTCCCGGATGTACCGCACCGGTGACCGGGTCCGGTGGCGCGCGGACGGCACCCTCGAATTCGCCGGCCGCGCCGACACCCAGGTGAAGGTGCGCGGCTTCCGGATCGAGCTCGGCGAGGTCGAGTCGGCGGTGGCATCCCACCGGGACACCGCCCAGACCGTCGTCGTCGTGCGCGAGGACCGGCCGGGGGACCGACGCCTGGTCGCCTACGTCGTACCCGTGGCCGGCGCCGCGGCCGACGCCGAGGCGCTGCGCACCCACGTCGCCGACCGTCTGCCGGACTACATGGTCCCCGCCGCCTTCGTACCGCTGGAGGCGCTGCCGCTCACCCGGACCGGGAAGCTGGACCGCAGGTCGCTGCCCGCGCCCGACTACACGGGCGGCGGCGGGCGCGCCCCGCGCAACGAGCGGGAGCAGCTGCTCTGCGGGCTCTTCCGCGACCTGCTCGGCGTGCCCGACGTGGCGATCGACGACAACTTCTTCGCCATGGGCGGCGACAGCATCGTCTCCATCCAGCTGGTCAGCCGGGCCCGCCAGGCGGGCCTGGTGCTGACGCCGCGCGACATCTTCCAGTACCAGACCGTCGAGGCCCTCGCCCCCGTGGCGACCACCGCGGACGCGGACACCGACCGGGCGCCGGACGACGGCACCGGCATCGTCCCGCTCACCCCGATCATGGAGTGGCTGCGCGGACTGGGCGGCCCCATCGAGGGCTTCAACCAGTCCGTCCTCCTGCGCACCCCACCCGGCCTCGGGGAGCAGTCCCTGCTCACCGCCGTACAGGCGGTCCTCGACGGCCACGACCTGCTGCGGGCCCGCCTCGACCGGACCGACCCCGACGCCTGGCACCTGGACGTCCCGCCGGCCGGCAAGACCGCCGACGCCGTCCGCCGGGTCGACGTCTCCGCCGTCCCGGACAGCGCCCTCACGGAACTCCTCACCATGGAGGCCGAGACGGCCCGCCGGGACCTCGATCCCGACAACGGCGTCATGGTCCGCGTCGTGTGGCTCGACGCGGGCGCCGACCGCCCGGGCCGCCTCCTGCTCCTCCTGCACCACCTCGTCGTCGACGGAGTGTCCTGGCGGGTCGTCGTACCCGACCTGATGGGCTGCTGGGCCGACGCCGAGGCGGGCCGTCCGCTCGCCCTCGAACCCGTCCGCACCTCCTTCCGGACCTGGGCGGAGCAGCTGGCCGCCCGCGCGCTCACCGGCGCCGTCGAGGCCGAACTCCCCCTGTGGGAACGGATGACAGCGGAGGCCGACCCGCAGCTCGGCGCCCGTCCCCTCGACCCTGCCGTGGACACCCGGGCCACCGTCCGGTACCACACGGCAACCCTCCCGACGGACCGCACGGACGAACTGCTGACGACCGTGCCGGCCGCCACGGGGGCCGGCCCCGACGAGGTTCTGCTCACCGGGTTCGCGCTCGCCGTCGCCGAATGGCGGCGCACCCGCAGGCGCGGCGCGGCCGGCGGCGGCCCGGTCCTGCTGAACCTCGAAGGCCACGGCCGTGGCGACGGCGGCGACGCCGAACTCTCCCGCACCGTCGGCTGGTTCACCGCCATGCACCCACTACGCCTCGACCCGGGCGTCAAGTGGCACGAGATCCGCGACGGCGCACCGGCCGCCGGCACCGCGCTGCGCCGCGTCCAGGAGCAGATCCGCGCGGTGCCCGGCAAGGGCACCGGGTACGGACTCCTGCGCCACCTCAACCCCGGGACGTCCGGCATTCTCGCTGCCGGCGCCGAACCGCAGATCGGCTTCAACTACCTGGGCCGCGTCCGCACCGACAACGCCGGCCCGGCCGACTGGGGCGCAGCGCCCGAGGACGTCCGCATCGCACCGGCCGATCCAAAGCTGCCGTTCGCCCACTGCCTGGAAGTCAACGCGGTCACCCACGACCGGGCGGCCGGCCCCGAGCTGAGCGTGACCTGGACCTGGCCCGCGGACCTCTTCGACGAGCCGGACATCCGGGCACTGACCGGTCTGTGGTTCGAGGCCCTCGACGCCCTCGCGCGGTACGGCATCGCACACTCCGCCGCCCCGGGCGGCACCGACAGCCTGATGACATCCGACCTCTCCCTGGTGGACCTCCACCAGGACGAGATCGACGAGCTCGAAGCCGACCTGGAGGAACTGACGTGACGCACAACGGGCGACCGGCGCGGAAGCAGTCCGGACTCGAGGGCGTCCTACCGCTCTCCCCCCTGCAGGAGGGCCTGCTCTTCCACTCCCTCCTCGACGACGGGGAAGGTCCCGACGTCTACGCCGTCCAACTGGCCGTGGACCTCGAAGGACCGCTCGACGCGGGACGGCTCAAGGACGCCATGGCAACCCTGCTGCGCCGGCACGCCAACCTCCGGGCCGGCTTCCGGTCCGTCCGGTCCGGGAAGCCGGTGCAGTTCATCCTCCGCGAGGCCGCACTGCCCTGGCGCGAGGCCGACCTGACGTCGCTCGCCCCCGCCGACCGCGAGGCCGAGCTGGTCCGGCTCGCGGACCAGGACCGCGTCGAGCGCTTCGATCTGGCACAGCCGCCGCTGATCCGCTGCCTGCTGATTCGCCGCGAGGCGGACCTGCACCGGCTGGTCGTCACCAACCACCACATCCTGCTCGACGGCTGGTCCATGCCGGTGGTGCTGCGCGAACTGTTCACCGTGTACGAGCACGGTGAGAGCGCCCTGCCCCCGGTGACCCCGTACAAGAACTACCTCCAGTGGCTGGCCGCCCAGGACCGCGGCCGGTCGGAGAACGCCTGGCGCCGCGTCCTGTCCGGCGTCGAGGAGGCCACCCGCCTCGCCCCGGCCGACGCCCGTCGCGACGCCCTGATGCCGGAGCGCGTCGAGCGGCTGCTCCCGCCCGAGCTCGGGGACGGCCTCGCCGAACTGGCCGCGGCCGGATCGGTGACCCTCAACACGGTGACCCAGCTGGCCTGGGCGGTCGTCCTCGGACGGCTGACCGGACGCGACGACGTCGTCTTCGGGACGACCGTGGCCGGCCGCCCGGCCGAGGTACCGGGGATCGAGTCCATGGTCGGCCTGTTCATCAACACGGTGCCCGTGCGCATCACCCTCGATCCGGACGAGCCCTGGTCCAAGGCGCTCGCCCGGGTGCAGAGCGAACAGTCCGATCTCGGACCCCACCAGCACATCGGCCTTGCCGAGATCCAGGCGGTCGCGGGCATCGGCGAGCTGTTCGACACGACCGTGCTCGTGGAGAACTACCCGGTGGATCCGGCTGCCGCCGCGCGGTCGGAGTCCGGGCTGCGCCTGGTCGGCGCCAAGGGGCGCGATGCCACGCACTACCCGCTGACCCTGGTCGTCTCCCGGACGGCCGCCGGCGTGCATGTGCGTGTCGACTACCGCCCAGACCTCTTCGACCGTCCTGCGGCGGAACTCGTTCTGGGACGCCTGGAGCGGGTGTTGCGTGCTGTCGTGGTTGACCCTGAGCGGTTGGTCGGGGATATCGAGATCCTTGACGGGGTTGAGCGTGGTCGGTTGTTGAGTGGTTGGAATGCGACGGGTGTTGTGGTGCCGGTGGGTGTGTTGCCGGTGTGGTTCGGGGAGCGGGTTGGTGTTTCTCCGGATGCGGTGGCTGTGGTGGGGGGTGGTGTGTCGCTGTCGTATGCGCAGTTGTGGTCGCGTGCGGTGGGTGTGGCGAATGAGCTGGTGGGTGTGGGTGTGGGTCGTGGTTCGGTGGTGGCGTTGGCGGTGCCGCGTTCGGTGGATGCGGTGGTGGCGATGCTGGGTGTGGGTCTTGCGGGTGGGGCGTTCTTGCCGGTGGATCTCGATTTCCCTGCGGATCGGATTGGTTACATCCTGTCGGACGCCGCCCCGGCGGTGGTGCTGTCGACGCGCGGGGCTGTGGAGCGGCTGCCGGAAGGCGTGGATGCTCCGGTCGTCCTCCTGGACGAGGTCGGTGTTGCTTCCGAGCTGTCGGTCGAACTGACGATCTCGCCTGATGATGCGGCGTATGTGTTGTATACGTCGGGTTCGACGGGTCGGCCCAAGGGTGTGGTGGTGCCGCATGGTGCGCTGCGGAATTTTTTGTGGTCGATGGGTTCGCGGGTGGGGTTGGCCGCGGGGGAGCGGTGGCTGGCGGTGACGACGTTCGGGTTCGATATTTCGTTGCTGGAGGTGTTCCTGCCGCTGGTGTCGGGTGGGGTGGTGGTGGTTGCCGATCGTGATGTGGTGCGTGATCCGGTGGAGTTGGGCCGGTTGGTGCGTGCTGAGGGTGTGTCGGTGATGCAGGCGACGCCTGGTTTGTGGCGTGCGTTGGTGGAGGCGGATGCGGGGGCGGTCGAGGGGCTGCGGATTCTGGTGGGTGGTGAGGCGCTGGACAGTGGGCTTGCTGGGGTGCTGGCGGGTGCGGGTGTGTCGGTGTGGAACATGTACGGGCCGACGGAGACGACGGTCTGGTCGACGAGTGCGCTGCTGGCGGGTGATGGGCGTGTGTCGATCGGTGCTCCGATCGCGAACACCCGGGTGTATGTGCTGGACGGCCGGTTGAACCCGGTTCCTGTCGGTGTTCGTGGTGAGTTGTATATCGCGGGTGAGGGTGTGGCTCGTGGCTATCTGGGCCGGCCTGGTCTGACGGCCGAGCGGTTTGTCGCTGTTCCCTTTGGTCCTGGTGGGTCCCGGATGTATCGCACCGGTGATGTGGTGCGGTGGACCTTGGAAGGAACGCTGGAGTTTGTGGGGCGTGTCGATGATCAGGTGAAGGTGCGGGGGCACCGGATCGAGTTGGGTGAGGTCGAGTCCGCGCTGGTTTTGGTGCCGGGGGTCGTTCGTGCGGTCGCGGCGGTGCGGGAGGACACACCCGGCGATCGCCGTCTGGTCGGTTATGTGGTGCCGGTCGAGGGGGTGACGCCGGATGTCCGGGCGATCCGCCGTCATCTCGCGGCCGTGCTGCCGGAGTACATGGTTCCGTCTGTTGTCGTGGCTCTCGATTCCGTTCCTTTGACGCCGAACGGGAAGACGGACCGCAAGGCGTTGCCGGCGCCGCAGCAGACCACGGCCGAGCGCGGGCGCGAGCCGCGCACCCCGCAGGAGGCCATTCTCTGCGGTTTGTTCGCGGAGGTTCTGGGTGTTGCCCGGGTCGGTGTCGACGACGGTTTCTTCGAGTTGGGTGGTCATTCGCTGCTGGCGACGCGTCTGGTGTCGCGGGTGCGGTTTGTGCTGGGTGTCGAGCTCCCGATTCGGGCGCTGTTCGAGACTCCGACGGTGGCGGGTCTGGCCTGGCGTCTCGACGGTGGTGCGGCGGCGCGTGCGCCGCTGGTCCCGCAGGAGCGGCCGGCGGAGATCCCGCTGTCCTTCGCCCAACGCCGCCTGTGGTTCATCAACCAGCTCGACACCGAGAGCCCGCTCTACAACATCTCCCTGAGTCTGCGCCTGCACGGTCCGCTGGATGCGGCCGCGCTGGAGGCGGCGCTCGCCGATGTGGTGTTCCGCCACGAGAGCCTGCGCACGGTCTTCCCCGCCACGGACGGCAACCCCCGCCAGATCGTCCTCGACACCCGTGCCGCCGGGCATCAGCTTCTCCGTACCGCCGACGTCATGGCGGACGATGTTGCAGCGGCCGTCGCCGACACCGTGCGCCGGGGCTTCGACCTGACCGAGGAGATACCGCTGCGTGCGGGGCTGCTGGCGGTGGGTGCGGAGGAGCACGTCCTCGTTCTGGTGCTGCATCACATCGCGTGTGACGCTTGGTCCCTGCGGCCGCTGGCCGCGGATCTGGCGGCGGCGTACGCGGCCCGTTGCGAGGGGTCCGAGCCGCGGTGGGTTCCGTTGCCGGTGCAGTACGCCGACTACGCGCTGTGGCAGCGTGAGCTGCTGGGTGACGAGACCGACCCGGCCAGCGAGATCTCGCGGCAGCTCGCCCACTGGACGCAGGCCCTCGCCGGCCTGCCCGAGGAACTGGCACTGCCCACCGACCGGCCCCGCCCCGACACTTCCTCCCACCAGGGCGAGCGCATCCGCTTCGAGATCGACGCCGGGCTGCACCGGCGACTCCTGGCCCTCGCGCGGGAGTCCGGTACGAGCCTGTTCATGGTCCTGCAGGCCGCGCTGGCCACCCTGCTGACCCGGCTGGGCGCCGGCACCGACATCCCGATCGGCACCCCGATCGCGGGCCGCACCGACGAGGCCGTGGAGGAGCTTGTCGGCTTCTTCATCAACGAGTTGGTGCTGCGCACCGACACCTCGGGCAACCCGTCCTTCCGTGAGTTGCTGGGGCGCGTCCGGGAGACCGACCTGGCCGCCTACGCCCACCAGGACGTCCCCTTCGAGCGCGTCGTGGAAGCGGTCAACCCGTCCCGCTCGCTCGGACGCCACCCGCTCTTCCAGATCGTGCTGGCCTTGCAGAACATGGCGCAGCCCACCCTGGACCTCCCGGGCCTGACCATCGGCGCCGAGCCCGGCAGCGGTGGGGTGGCCCGCTTCGACCTGTCGTTCGGCCTCAACGAGCGCCTCACCGCCGACGGCTCACCCGCCGGTCTGGACGCCCTGGCGGAGTTCGCCACGGATCTGTTCGACCGGGTGACGGTGGAGTCGATGGTGGGTCGGTTGGTGGCGGTGCTGCGGGCGGTGGTGGCGGATGCGGACCGGCGGGTGGAGGATCTGGAGATCCTGGCGCCGGGTGAGCGTGAGCAGTTGCTGTTCGGGTGGAACGAGACGGCTCGGGAGCTTCCGGGGCTGTTGGTGCCGGGGATGGTCGAGGCGCAGGTGGTGCGTACGCCGGATGCGCCGGCGGTGTCCGGTGGCGATGTGGTGTTGTCGTACCGGGAGTTGAACGAGCGGGCGAACCGGTTGGCCAGGCTGCTGGTGGGTCGGGGTGCGGGTCCGGAGTCGATCGTGGCGATCGCCGTGCCGCGTTCCCCGGAGATGGTCGTCGCGGTCCTCGCGGTGCTGAAGTCCGGTGCCGCCTATCTGCCGATCGACACCGAGTACCCCGCCGACCGCATCGCCTACATGCTGGCCGACGCCGCGCCGTCCCTGGTGATCACGACCCGTGACGTCCAGCCGCACCTGCCGAAGGGCGTCGAGCAGCCCGTCCTCGCCGTGGACGATGCCGCGACGGTCGCCGACCTCGCCCGGCACGACTCGGGGAACCCGGCCGACGGGGACCGCACCGCCGTGCTGCTGCCCGACCATGCCGCGTACGTCACCTACACCTCGGGCTCCACCGGGACCCCCAAGGGAGTCGTCGTACGCCACGCCGGCCTCGCCGACTACGTCGCGGGAGCCGTCACCGACTACCAGCACGTTCGTGGCGAGGTCGTGCTGCACTCCTCGGTGTCGTTCGACACCACCGTGACCTCGCTCCACGTGCCGCTCACCGCGGGCGGGCACATCCAGCTGACCGACTTCCTGGAGAACGCCGTCGAGAAGCACTTCGACCTGCTGAAGGTGACGCCCAGCCACCTCGGCATCCTGGCGGACTCCGTCGCAGGCGCCGCGGACGACGCCGAGCTTCTCGTCGCCGGTGAGGCCCTCGCCTCGGGCGCCGTCGAGCCCTGGCGCCGACTGTGCCCGCAGGGAACGCTGTTCAACGTCTACGGCCCCACCGAGACCACGGTGAGCGCCGTGCACCACCGCATCGGGCCCGGCGAGGAACTGCCGTACGGAGCCGTCCCGATCGGCCGGCCGCTGGGCAACACCCAGGTCTATGTGCTGGACGGCCGGTTGAACCCGGTTCCTGTCGGTGTTCGTGGTGAGTTGTATATCGCGGGTGAGGGTGTGGCTCGTGGCTATCTGGGCCGGCCTGGTCTGACGGCCGAGCGGTTTGTCGCTGTTCCCTTTGGTCCTGGTGGGTCCCGGATGTATCGCACCGGTGATGTGGTGCGGTGGACCTTGGAAGGAACGCTGGAGTTTGTGGGGCGTGTCGATGATCAGGTGAAGGTGCGGGGGCACCGGATCGAGTTGGGTGAGGTCGAGTCCGCGCTGGGTTCGGTGCCGGGGGTCGTTCGTGCGGTCGCGGCGGTGCGGGAGGACACACCCGGCGATCGCCGTCTGGTCGGTTATGTGGTGCCGGTCGAGGGGGTGACGCCGGATGTCCGGGCGATCCGCCGTCATCTCGCGGCCGTGCTGCCGGAGTACATGGTTCCGTCTGTTGTCGTGGCTCTCGATTCCGTTCCTTTGACGCCGAACGGGAAGACGGACCGCAAGGCGTTGCCGGCGCCGCAGCAGACCACGGCCGAGCGCGGGCGCGAGCCGCGCACCCCGCAGGAGGCCATTCTCTGCGGCCTGTTCGCGGAGGTTCTGGGCGTCGGCCGGGTCGGGATCGACGACAACTTCTTCGAACTGGGCGGCCATTCGCTGCTCGCCACCCGGCTGCTGAGCCGTATCCGCTCGGTACTGTCCGCCCAGCCCGGCATCCGGGCCCTCTTCGAGGCCCCCACCGTCGCCGGCCTCGCCGAGCGACTCGACCGGGCCGCGTCGGCCCGCCCCGCGCCGGCCCCTGTCGCGCGGCCGGAGGCCGTCCCGCTGTCCTTCGCGCAGCACCGCCTCTGGTTCGTCAACCAAATGGATGGGACGAGTCCGCTCTACAACATCCCCATGGTGCTGCGGCTGCGCGGCGCCCTGGATGTGGCCGCGCTGGAGGCGGCGCTCGCCGATGTGGTGTGCCGCCACGAGAGCCTGCGTACGGTCTTTCCCGCCACGGACGGCGAACCCCGCCAGGCCGTGTGCGACGCCTCGGCACAGCCACTCGGCCTGACCGTGCTCGACGATGCGGGCGAGGCCGACGTCGACGCGCGGATCGCCGAGTTCGTCGGCCGGGGCTTCGACCTGACCGAGGAGATACCGCTGCGTGCGGGGCTGCTGGCGGTGGGTGCGGAGGAGCACGTCCTCGTTCTGGTGCTGCATCACATCGCGTGTGACGCTTGGTCCCTGCGGCCGCTGGCCGCGGATCTGGCGGCGGCCTACGCGGCCCGTTGCGAGGGCGCCGAGCCGCGGTGGGTTCCGTTGCCGGTGCAGTACGCCGACTACGCCCTTTGGCAGCGTGAGCTGCTGGGCGACGAGACCGACCCGGCCAGCGAGATCTCGCGGCAGCTCGCCCACTGGACGCAGGCCCTCGCCGGCCTGCCCGAGGAACTGGCACTGCCCACCGACCGGCCGCGGCCGCCGGCCGGTGCCCAGCGCGGGGCGAAGCATCGGTTCTCCTTCGACGCGCAGCTGCACCGCCAGTTGCTGTCGCTGGCCACCTCCACGGGCACCAGCCTGTTCATGGTGCTCCAGGCCGGCCTTGCCACCGTCCTCACGCGGCTGGGCGCCGGCACCGACATCCCGATCGGCGCTCCCATCGCCGGCCGGACCGACGACGCCCTCGACCACATGGTCGGCTTCTTCCTCAACACCCTGGTGCTGCGCACCGACACGTCGGGCGACCCTACGTTCCGAGAACTGCTGGGCCGCGTGCGGGAGACCGACCTCGCCGCCTACACCAACCAGGAACTGCCGTTCGAGCGGCTCGTCGAGGCGCTCAACCCGCAGCGGTCCCTGGCCCGCCATCCGCTCTTCCAGGTGACACTGACCGTGCAGAACACGGGGGACGCGTCCCTCGAAATGCCGGACCTGGCCGTCAGCGCCGAGGCCGACGAGTCGCCGTGGGCCAGGTTCGACCTGTCCCTCGGCCTCGGCGAGCGGCACACCGCCAACGGCGTTCCGAACGGACTGGAGGGCGTCGCGGACTACTCCGCGGACCTCTTCGACCGCGACACCGTCGAACTCGTCGTCGCCCGCCTGGAGCGGGTGTTGCGTGCTGTCGTGGTTGACCCTGAGCGGTTGGTCGGGGATATCGAGATCCTTGACGGGGTTGAGCGTGGTCGGTTGTTGAGTGGTTGGAATGCGACGGGTGTTGTGGTGCCGGTGGGTGTGTTGCCGGTGTGGTTCGGGGAGCGGGTTGGTGTTTCTCCGGATGCGGTGGCTGTGGTGGGGGGTGGTGTGTCGCTGTCGTATGCGCAGTTGTGGTCGCGTGCGGTGGGTGTGGCGAATGAGCTGGTGGGTGTGGGTGTGGGTCGTGGTTCGGTGGTGGCGTTGGCGGTGCCGCGTTCGGTGGATGCGGTGGTGGCGATGCTGGGTGTGGGTCTTGCGGGTGGGGCGTTCTTGCCGGTGGATCTCGATTTCCCTGCGGATCGGATTGGTTACATCCTGTCGGACGCCGCCCCGGCGGTGGTGCTGTCGACGCGTGACTGCGCCGATGCCCTCCCGGAGGGCGTCGCCGCCCCAGTGGCCTTCCTCGATGACATTGAGCCGGCCGCCGAGTTGCTGAGCGCCTGCGAGGTGTCGCCTGATGATGCGGCGTATGTGTTGTATACGTCGGGTTCGACGGGTCGGCCCAAGGGTGTGGTGGTGCCGCATGGTGCGCTGCGGAATTTTTTGTGGTCGATGGGTTCGCGGGTGGGGTTGGCCGCGGGGGAGCGGTGGCTGGCGGTGACGACGTTCGGGTTCGATATTTCGTTGCTGGAGGTGTTCCTGCCGCTGGTGTCGGGTGGGGTGGTGGTGGTTGCCGATCGTGATGTGGTGCGTGATCCGGTGGAGTTGGGCCGGTTGGTGCGTGCTGAGGGTGTGTCGGTGATGCAGGCGACGCCTGGTTTGTGGCGTGCGTTGGTGGAGGCGGATGCGGGGGCGGTCGAGGGGCTGCGGATTCTGGTGGGTGGTGAGGCGCTGGACAGTGGGCTTGCTGGGGTGCTGGCGGGTGCGGGTGTGTCGGTGTGGAACATGTACGGGCCGACGGAGACGACGGTCTGGTCGACGAGTGCGCTGCTGGCGGGTGATGGGCGTGTGTCGATCGGTGCTCCGATCGCGAACACCCGGGTGTATGTGCTGGACGGCCGGTTGAACCCGGTTCCTGTCGGTGTTCGTGGTGAGTTGTATATCGCGGGTGAGGGTGTGGCTCGTGGCTATCTGGGCCGGCCTGGTCTGACGGCCGAGCGGTTTGTCGCTGTTCCCTTTGGTCCTGGTGGGTCCCGGATGTATCGCACCGGTGATGTGGTGCGGTGGACCTTGGAAGGAACGCTGGAGTTTGTGGGGCGTGTCGATGATCAGGTGAAGGTGCGGGGGCACCGGATCGAGTTGGGTGAGGTCGAGTCCGCGCTGGTTTTGGTGCCGGGGGTCGTTCGTGCGGTCGCGGCGGTGCGGGAGGACACACCCGGCGATCGCCGTCTGGTCGGTTACGTCGTTCCCGCTGAGGGGCTCGACGTGGACGGGGAGGCCGTGCGGCGTGTGGTGGGGGAGCTGCTGCCGGAGTACATGGTTCCGTCCGCCGTCGTGGCTCTCGATTCCGTTCCTTTGACGCCGAACGGGAAGACGGACCGCGGGGCGTTGCCGGCGCCGGCTGTGGTGGGGGGTGTGCGTCGTGAGGCGCGGACGGTGCAGGAGGATCTCCTGTGCGGTTTGTTCGCGGAGGTTCTGGGTGTTGCCCGGGTCGGTGTCGACGACGGTTTCTTCGAGTTGGGTGGTCATTCGCTGCTGGCGACGCGTCTGGTGTCGCGGGCGCGGTCCGTGCTGGGTGTCGAGCTCCCGATTCGGGCGCTGTTCGAGACCCCGACGGTGGCGGGTCTGGCCTGGCGTCTCGACGGTGGTGCGGCGGCGCGTACGCCACTGGTCCCGCAGGAGCGGCCGGCGGAGATCCCGCTGTCCTTCGCCCAACGCCGCCTGTGGGTGCTGAGCCAGCTGGGCGCCCCGGCCGGTACGTACAACATCCCGCTCGTTACCAGGCTCAGCGGTCCGCTGGACGCGGCCGCGCTGGAGGCGGCGCTCGCCGATGTGGTGTCCCGCCACGAGAGCCTGCGCACGGTCTTCCCCGCCACCGACGGCAACCCCCGCCAGATGGTCCTCGACCCTGCCGAGGCACGTCCCTACCTGCACGTCGTGCAGGTGACGGAGGACGGTGTCGACGAGGCGGTCACCGCCGCACGGCGGGCCGACTTCGCGCTGGCCACGGATCTGCCCCTGCGCGCCCAGCTGCTGGTCATGGGTCCGGACGAGCATGTCCTCGTCCTCGTCCTGCATCACATCGCGGGCGACGCCTCGTCGATGCGGCCGCTCGTCCGTGACCTGGCGGCGGCCTACGCGGCCCGTTGCGAGGGGTCCGAGCCGCGGTGGGTTCCGTTGCCGGTGCAGTACGCCGACTACGCGCTGTGGCAGCGTGAGCTGCTGGGTGACGAGACCGACCCGGCCAGCGAGATCTCGCGGCAGCTCGCCCACTGGACGCGGGCCCTCGCCGGCCTGCCCGACGAGCTGATGCTGCCGACCGACAGGCCGCGGCCGGAAGAGGCCGGACACGAGGGCGGTCTGGTGCCGGTCGAGCTGGACACCGAACTGCACGCGGGTCTGCTGGACCTCGCGCGCTCCAGCAGGACCACGGTCTTCATGGTCCTGCAGGCGGCGCTGGCCACCATGCTGACGAGGCTGGGCGCCGGCACCGACATCCCGATCGGCACGCCGGTGGCCGGGCGGGGTGACGAGGCGCTCGACGACCTGGTCGGTTTCTTCGTCAACACGCTGGTGCTGCGCACCGACACGTCAGGGGACCCCACGTTCCGTGAGTTGCTGGACCGGGTCCGGGAGGCCGACCTGGCCGCCTACGCCCACCAGGACGTCCCCTTCGAGCGCGTCGTGGACGCGGTGAGCCCGCGCAGGTCGGCCGCGTACCACCCGCTCTTCCAGATTATGCTGTCCCTCGACAACGTCAGCCGGGCCGACGTGGCCCTCCCCGGGCTGGCCGGCGGGGAGGTGGGCGAGCCCGCGGGCGACGGTTCGGGGCGCGCCAAGTTCGACTTCTCGGTGAGGCTTTCCGAGCGCTTCTCTCCCGAGGGCGCTCCGGCGGGTCTCAACGGAACCGCCGCCTTCGCCACGGATCTGTTCGACCGGGTGACAGTGGAGTCGATGGTGGGTCGGTTGGTGGCGGTGCTGCGGGCGGTGGTGGCGGATGCGGACCGGCGGGTGGAGGATCTGGAGATCCTGGCGCCGGGTGAGCGTGAGCAGTTGCTGTTCGGGTGGAACGAGACGGCTCGGGAGCTTCCGGGGCTGTTGGTGCCGGGGATGGTCGAGGCGCAGGTGGTGCGTACGCCGGATGCGCCGGCGGTGTCCGGTGGCGATGTGGTGTTGTCGTACCGGGAGTTGAACGAGCGGGCGAACCGGTTGGCCAGGCTGCTGGTGGGTCGGGGTGCGGGTCCGGAGTCGATCGTGGCGATCGCCGTGCCGCGTTCCCCGGAGATGGTCGTCGCGGTCCTCGCGGTGCTGAAGTCCGGTGCCGCCTATCTGCCGATCGACACCGAGTACCCCGCCGACCGCATCGCCTACATGTTCGAGGACGCCCGTCCGCGGCTCGTCGTGACGACCCGCGCGGCCGAGGCGAGCCTCCCCGGCTCGGTGACCGCGGGCCGGGTCGTCTTGGACGCTCCCGCGACGGCGGCCGATCTGGCCGCCGTGCCGGCCGCCGACCTGACCGACGCGGACCGCACGGGCCCGCTGATGCCTCGCACTCCCGCGTACGTCATCTACACCTCCGGCTCCACCGGCCGCCCCAAGGGCGTGGTGGTCGAGCACGCAGGCATCCCGAACCTGGTCCTGGCCAGGACCGGACCGTACGCGATGGGCCCCGGCAGCCGTGCGCTCCAGTTCGCCTCGCTCAGCTTCGACGCCGCGATGTCCGAGATCTGCACGCCGCTGTCCGCCGGTGCGTGCCTGGTCCTCGGCCCGGCCGACATGTTGCTCCAGGTCGCCGAACTGCCCGAACTGCTGCGCGAGCGAGGCGTGACACACGCGACGCTGCCGCCCGCCGTGCTGGCCCAGCTACCACAGGGGAGCCTGCGCACAATACGCACCCTGGTGACGGCCGGAGAGGCGGCCCCGGCCGGTCTGGTCGCCAAGTGGGCGGGCGGACGGCGGATGTTCAACGCCTATGGCCCCACCGAGACCACGGTGTCCTGCACCATGGCGGGCCCGCTGGCGCCCGAGGCGGGTGTGCCCCCCATTGGCGGTCCGCTGCCCAACATGCGCGCCTATGTGCTGGACGACCGGCTGCGGCCGGTCCCTGTCGGCGTCCCGGGCGAGCTGTACGTCGCCGGCATCGGCGTGGCGCGCGGCTACCTCGGAAGGCACGGCCTGACCGCCGAGCGCTTCGTCGCCGACCCCTTCGGGCCCGACGGTTCCCGCATGTATCGCACCGGTGATGTGGTCCGCCGCCTCCGGGACGGCCGACTGCGGTTCGTCGGCCGCGCCGACGGACAGGTGAAGCTGCGCGGGTTCCGTATCGAACTCGGCGAGGTCGAGGGGGCCCTGACAGCCGCACCCGGTGTCGGCCACGCGGTCGCTACCGTGCGCGAGGACCGCCCCGGCGTACGGCAGCTCGTGGGCTACCTGGTGCCCGCTGCCGGCACGGAACTGGATCTCGTCGCCGTCCGGACGCACCTGCGCTCCACACTGCCGGCGCACATGCTGCCGTCGGTGCTCATGGAGCTCAAGCGCGTTCCGCTGACTGTCAACGGCAAGGTCGACAAGGCCGCGCTGCCCGCGCCCAAGCAGCAGGACAGTGCCCCGGCGGCCCGCCCGGGGTCCGGCACCGGCGCGCCGTCCGCGGTCCCGTCCGCCGGGGAGAACGTGCAGGCGCTGCTGTGCCGGATCGTCGCCGACGTGCTGGGCCTCGCCGAGGTCGCCGCCCACGACAACTTCTTCGGCATCGGCGGTGACAGCATCAACGCTATCCAGGTGGCGAGCCGCGCCCGGCAGGCCGGTCTCGTCCTCACCCCCCGGGACATCTTCCGGAACCAGACCGTCGCGGAACTGGTTCCCGCGATCCGGCCGGTGCCGGCCACCGGCACCGCCCGGTCCGCCGTGCACGACGGCGTGGGAGCCGTTCCGGGCACCCCCGTGGTCCGCTGGCTCCACCAACTGGGCGGCCCCTTCGAGGGCCTCAACCAGTCGGTGCTGCTGCGGGTTCCCGGCGGTGCCGGCGGCGCGACGCTGACCCGCGCCGTCCAGTCCGTGCTCGACCACCACGATGTGCTCCGGGCCCGGCTGACGGGTACCGAACCGGGGCTGCCCTGGAACCTGGAGACCACCGCCCGCGGCAGCGTGGCCGCGGCCGACTGCGTCACGCGGGTGGAGCTGCCGGCCGACGCCGACGTGGCCGCCGCGGTGGCGGAACACGGTGAGGCGGCCAGGCGCCGTCTGGACCCGCGCAACGGCGTGATGCTCCAGGTCGTGTGGTTCGACGCGGGACCGCAGGAGCGGGGCCTGCTGCTGGTGGTACTCCACCACCTCGTGGTGGACGGCGTGTCCTGGCGGATCCTGCTGCCCGACCTCGTCTCGGCCTGGCAGGCGGTCCGTGACGGCCGCGAGCCGGCGCCCGCGCCGGTCGGCACGTCGTTCCGCCGCTGGGCCCAGGCACTCGTCATGGAGGCCCAGAACCCGGTCCGCCTTGCCGAACTCCCGCTCTGGCGAGCGCAGACGCAGCAGGCCGATCCGCTGCTCGGCGCCCGCAGGCTCGACCCCGCGGTCGACACCCGGGAGACGGCGCAGCACCTGACGGCGGCGCTCCCGGCGGACGTGACCGCGGCCCTGCTGACCGGAGTCCCGGCGCGCCACCACGTGCAGATCAACGAGGTGCTGCTCACCGGCCTGGTGCTCGCCGTCGCCCGTTGGCGCGAGCGCCGGACCCAGGACGGTTCGCCCGCCCTCCTGGTCGACATGGAGGGCCACGGCCGCGAGGAGTTCGACGAGAGCATCGACCTGTCCCGGACCGTCGGCTGGTTCACCAGCCGCTTCCCGGTCCGGCTCGACCCGGGCCAGGTCGACCTGGACGACGCGTTCGCCGGCGGCGCCGCGACGGTCGCCGCCCTAAGGCGGATCAAGGAGCAGTTGCGGGCACTGCCCGACAACGGACTGGGCTACGGCCTGCTGCGCCACCTCAACGCCGACACGGCCGCGGCCCTGGCCGGCGCTGCCACCCCGCAGATCGGCTTCAACTACCTGGGGCGGGTCGGCGCCGGGGCCGGGGAGCTCGGCGACGACGGATCGTCCTCGGGCTGGTTGAGCGCGTCCAACCTGAGGATCCCGCTGCTGCCCGCCGACCCAGGGATGCCTTTCGGGCACTCCCTGGAGATGAACGCGGTCACCCGGGAGCAGGCCGACGGCCCGAGTCTGAACGTGACGTACTCCTGGCCGGCCGGTATCTTCGGCCGCGCCGACATCCAGGAGCTGGCCGACCTGTGGTTCGAGGCGTTGCGCGCGCTGGCCGACCCTGGCAACGGCGGTGTGGGCTCCGCGCTGACGCCGGACGACCTGCCGTCGTCGGGGCTGACGCAGCCCGAGATCGACGAGCTGGCGGCGGCTCCGGAGGGGCTGGCGGACGCGTTCGCGCTCACCCCGCTCCAGGAAGGGCTGCTCTTCCACGCCCTGGAAGCGGACGACGGGCCCGACGTGTACACCGTCCAGCTTGTCCTCGACCTCGAAGGACCGCTGGACGCCGAGTCCCTGCGCGGGGCCGGCCAGGCCGTGCTGGAGCGTCACCCCAACCTGCGGGCGAGCTTCCGCCACCGAGTCGCCGGACCGGCGGTCCAGATCGTGCCGCGCGCCGTGACACTTCCCTGGGACGAGACCGACCTGAGCGGACTGTCCGAGGACGTGCGGCAGGAGCGCCTGGCCTCGCTCACGGAGGCCGCCCGTGCGCGGCGGTTCGACCTCGGCCGGCCCCCGCTGGTCCGGTTCCTGCTGATCCGTCTTGGCGAGCAGCGGCACCGGCTGGTCATCACCAAGCACCACATCCTGCTCGACGGCTGGTCGATGCCGTTGTTCCTGCGCGAACTGGTGACCCTGTACGAGAACGGCGGTGACACGTCGGCGCTGCCCGATCCCGTTCCGTTCCGTTCGTACGTCTCCTGGCTGGCCGAGCAGGACCGCGCGGTGAGCGAGTCGATCTGGCGTGAGGCCCTCGCCGGAGTGGAGGAGCCCACCCTGCTGGCTCCGGCCCGGACGCCGACCGGCCCGGCCCTGCCCGAGCAGATCGTCCACGACCTGTCGCCCGGACTCACCGCGGAGCTCCGGCGGCACGCGGCGCGCGCAGGCGTCACCATGAACACCGTGGTCCAGACGGCCTGGGCGCTGGTGCTGGGCCGTCACCTCGGCCGCGACGACGTGCTGTTCGGTACCACGGTATCCGGGCGCCCGCCGGAGCTGCCAGGTGCGGAGAGCATGATCGGGCTGTTCATCAACACCCTGCCGGTCCGGGTGCGGCTCGACCCCTCGGAGGGGTGGAGCGCCGCCCTGGCCCGGGTCCAGGGCGAACAGGCCGCACTCCAGGGGCACCAGTACCTGGGTCTGGCAGACGTGCAGCGGATCGCGGGCCACAGGACGCTCTTCGACACGGCCTTCGTGTACGAGAACTACCCGCTGCCCGAGAGCACCGGGAGGGCTCCCTCGCAGCTGCGTGCGACGGCGGTGCACGGCCGGGACGCGGCGCACTATCCGCTGGTCCTCGTCGCGTCGCTGCGCGACCGGGGGCTGCGCTTCCGGCTGGACCACCGGCCCGACGTGCTCGGCGGACCGCTCGCCGCGGTCCTGCTGGAGCGCCTGACCCGGCTCCTGGAGTCGGTCGCGACCGACCCGCACCAGCCGGTGGGACGCATCCCCCTTTTGCCCCGGGGGCAGCTGGCGGACCTGGCGGACGGTGGTGCGCGGGCGGTGCTTCCCGGGGCCGCCCCTGACGGCAAGGAGGCGCCCGCCACCGTGCACGGCCGGCTCGCGGCCCTCGCCGCGCGCACTCCGGACGCCGTGGCGCTCAGCCTCGGCAGTGAGCGGATGACCTGGCGGGAGCTGGACGAGCGGGCGAACCGGCTGGCCCGGCTGCTGCTCGAACTCGGTGTCGGCCAGGAGGACCGGGTGGGCCTCCTGTTCGACCGGTCGTTCGACCTCGGCGTCGCCTTCCTGGCCGTGCTGAAGGCCGGTGCGGTGTACGTGCCGCTGGATCCCGGGCACCCCGAGCAGCGGCAGCGGACCGTCCTCGGACTCGCGGGCGCGACGGTGCTGCTCACCGAAGCGGCTCGGGCGGGCGGCGGGTCGGCCGCCCCGGGCGACGCGTGGCGAACTGTGGCGGTGGACACCGATCCGCGTCTGGCACGGCAGGAGCCGACGGCACCCGACGTGGCCGTGCAGCCGGACAGGCTGGCGTACGTGATGTTCACCTCCGGCTCCTCCGGCCTGCCCAAGGGCGTCGCGGTGACCCACCGCGACGTGATGGAGCTGGCCGCCGACCCATGCTGGGGCGGCGGCAGCCAGGAGCGGGTGCTGTTCCACTCGCCGCACGCCTGGGACGCCTCGACCCTGGAGCTGTGGGTGCCCCTGCTCAACCACGGCACGGTGGTCGTCGCCCCGCCCGGAGAGGTGGACCTCAGGGCCATGGCGAGGCTCCTGGTGGAGGAACGCATCACGGGACTGTGGCTGTCGGCCGGCCTGTTCCGCTGGCTGGCGGAGGAGGAGCCCGGCTGCTTCGCCGGGCTGCGCGAGGTGCGGACCGGTGGCGACGTCGTGCCGGCCGACGCGGTGCGCAAGGTGCTGGCGGCCTGCCCCGACACGCTCGTCACCAACGGCTACGGTCCCACGGAGGCCACTGTCTTCGCCGTGCACAACATGATCCGGTCGGGCGACCCGGTGCCGGACAACGTGCCGATCGGTGTTCCCCTCGCGGGCACCGCCGCGTACGTACTGTCCCCGTGGCTGGAACCCGTCGGGCCCGGCGTCGTCGGCGAGCTGTACCTGGCGGGCTCCGGACTGGCCCGCGGCTACGAGAACGCCCCGGGGAGCACGGCGGCCTCCTTCGTCGCCGACCCCTTCGGCCCGGCCGGTTCCCGGATGTACCGTTCGGGCGACCTGGCCCGACGGCTCCCCGACGGTTCCCTGGAGTTCGCCGGCCGCGTGGACGACCAGGTGAAGCTGCGCGGCTTCCGGATCGAGCTGAGCGAGGTCGACGCCGCGCTCATGGCCCTTCCGGGGGTGGCCCACGCCGTCTCCCTGATCAGGGAGGACCGGCCGGGTGACAAGCGGCTCGTCGGCTATGTGGTGCCGGCGCCGAGCCGTCCGGCGCCGGACGAGGGGGAGCTGCGGGGTCTGCTGGCCGGCACGCTCCCGGACTACCTCGTGCCGTCCGCGCTCGTGGTGCTCGACGCCCTGCCGCTGACCAGGAACGGCAAGGTGGACCGGGCGGCGCTGCCCGGCCCGGTGGCGGGGGTGGCCGGCTTGTCCCGGGGCCCGCGCACTCCGCAGGAGGAGCTGGTCTGCGCGCTGTTCGCGCAGGCCCTGGGGGTCCCCGAGGTCGGCCTCGACGACGACTTCTTCGCCCTCGGGGGGAACTCGCTGCTCGCGGCGGGGCTGGTCAGCCGGATCCGTAAGGTCCTTGGTGTCGAACTGGGCATCCAGGCCCTGTTCCTGGCCCCGACGGTAGCCGGAGTCGTCACCGCCGTCGACGAGAGCACCGGCCAGGACGCCCACAACGGCCTGGACGTCCTGGTGCCGCTGCGCCTGCAGGGCGACCTGCCGCCGGTGTTCTGCGTCCATGCCGCGGGCGGCCTGAGCTGGCGGTACGCGGCACTGCTGCGGTACCTGCCGGCCGGTCACCCGGTCTACGGACTGCAGGCCCGCGCCTTCAGCTCACCCGGCCACCGGCCGGCGAGCGTGGAGGAGATGGCCGCCGACTACGTGGAGCGGATCCGGAGCGTGCAGCCGTCCGGCCCCTACCACCTGGTGGGCTGGTCGTTCGGCGGGCTGGTGGCCCAGGCGGCGGCCGTGCTGCTGGAAGAGGACGGTGATGAGGTCGCCATGGTCGCGGTCCTCGACTCCTACCCCGCGACGCCGGGCGAGCGGGCCGTGGTCCCGCCGACCGTGCAGGTTCTGGGCGCGCTGCTCGACGCGGCCGGTGTCGGTCCTGACCGGGGCGATGCCGAGCTGACCCCCGAGGCCGGCGCGGCACTGCTGCGCGGCCGTGGAGGACCGCTCGCGGCGCTGCTGGCCGACCGGGTGGAGACGGTCGTGGACTCCTTCCGCTCCGGGATCGAACTGCGCTCGCGGTACGTGCCGCGCGAACTCCGCGGGGACCTGCTGCTGTTCGTGGCGGGCGGCGACGCCGATGCGGCCGATGCGAAGGCGGGCCGGTGGCGCCCGTACGTGGGCGGCGGGATCGAGGTCCACCCGGTCGACTGCCGCCACGAGGACATGCTGCGGCCCGTCCCGCTGACCGCGATCGGCACGGCGATCGCGGCGCACCTGAAGGTCTGTGACACACGGAAGGACGACTGATGGCTCGGGAGTTGTACGAGCTGGGCGAGATACCGCCGCTCGGTGAAGTGCCGCGCTACATGTACGCCGGAGTGATCCGGCAGGATCGGTACGGCCCGCCCGCGCGGTCCATGCAGGTCGAGACGGTCGAGGTGCCCGAGGTCGGCCGCGGCCAGGTGCTCATCATGGTGATGGCGGCCGGGATCAACTACAACGGCATCTGGGCGGGGCTGGGCACCCCGGCCGACGTCATCGCGGACCGGCAGCGCGCCGGCGACCCGCACGACTTCCACATCGCGGGCTCCGAGGGCGCGGGTGTGGTCTGGGCCGTGGGCGAGGGGGTCAAGTGGCTGCGGGTGGGCGACCACGTCATCGTCGGCGGCGTCGCCTGGGACGAGTCGGCCCCGGACATCCGCCTCGGTGTCGACCCGACCGCCTCCCGGTCCCAACGGGCCTGGGGTTACGAGTCGAACTTCGGATCGTTCGCGCAGTTCACCGTGGCCGACGAGTACCAGTGCCACCGCAAGCCCCCGCACCTGACGTGGGAGGAGGCCGGCTGTTTCCTGGGGGGCGGTTCCACGTCCTACCGCATGCTGCTGGGCTGGCACCCCCACACCGTGCGGCCGGGAGACCCCGTGCTCGTCTGGGGCGGCGCCGGCGGCCTGGGTTCCATGGCGATCCAGATCACAAAGTATTTCGGCGGAATTCCTGTCGCCGTGGTTTCGGACGACGACAAATTCGACTACTGTAAGCGTCTGGGAGCCCGCGGGGTCATCAATCGGAGCAATTTTGACCACTGGGGTCGACTGCCGGATCCGGACGATGCGGTCGCCTATCGGGAACTTATGTCGGGCGTCCGTGAATTCGGCCGCGCCTTCTGGGACACGCTCGGTGAGCGCAGATCCCCGAGCATCGTCCTGGAGCATCCGGGGCGGGCCACCCTGCCGACCTCGGTCTATGTCTGCGACCGGGCCGGCATGGTCGTGACCTGCGCTGGCACCAGCGGCTACGACGGGACCCTCGACCTGCGCTTCCTCTGGATGTTCCAGAAGCGCCTCCAGGGTTCCCACGCCGCGAACGTGCGCCAGACCGCAGCCATCGTCGATCTCGTCGCGGCAGGGCACGTCGATCCCTGCCTGAGTCTGACCATGCCTTTCACGGACATCGGGCAGGCGCATCAGATTGTTTACGACGGCAAACAGCCGCCGGGCAATGTGGCGATCCTTGTGAATTCTCCCGAGCTGGGACTCAGGGATGTTCCATGAAATCTTTTCGAAAAAGGTTGCCGACCCTTGCGCCGGTTGGGTAGAAATAGCTCAGTAGAAATGCAAAAAGGAAAGGTGAAAGAAATGACAAACCCGTTCGAGAACGCCGAGGGCCGTTACGTCGTGCTGGTCAACGACGAGGGGCAGCACTCCCTGTGGCCCGACTTCGCCGAGGTGCCGGCCGGCTGGGACGTCGCGTACCCCGAGAACGACCGCCAGTCCTGCCTCGACTACATCGAGGCCAACTGGACCGACATGCGGCCCAAGAGCCTCGTCCGCGAGATGGCGGCCTGACCGCCAGGACCGGCCCCCACGTCGTCACGGTGCTCTGGGGCCCCGTCGCCTCGGGCGAACGGCGCGCCGCCCACGCCACCTTGCTGCGCGCCGCCGCGGAGCTGTCCGGCAGCCCGCCGCACAGGATCGGGATGGACTACGAAGCCGGGGGCCGGCCCCGGCTGACCGGCCCGGCCGCGGGACTCCACGTGAGCGTGAGCCACAGCCGGGGAGCGCGGGCGGTGGCGCTCAGCACCCACGCACCGGTGGGGGTGGACGTCGAGACGGTACGGCCGCTCCCGGCGCTGCGGATGGCGCGGCGCTGGCTCGCCCCCGCGGACGCCGACTGGCTGACCCGGCTGCCACACCCGGAACGGGTCCGGGCGTTCTACTGGCTCTGGACCCAAAAGGAAGCGGTCGGCAAGGCCCGCGGTCACGGACTGGCCGACGGCGGCCTCACCCAGCGCCTGCCGGCCCCCGCGCACTGGCCGCCGCACCCCCGGCCCGGCGGCCCCGGCACGCTGCCCGCGCTCAACCCGCTGCCGGACGGGACGGGAACCGCCTGCGCGGTACTCCCGACCGGGCGCGGGCCCCACGTTCTGGCGGTCGCCTGCCTCGACGGCGCCGACATCCGGATAGACCTGCGGCGGTGCGAGCGCTGACCGCATCACCTCACCCACCCAACACCACGAGAGGAGACCCGGGATGACCACCAAGCACGACCGTACGCACCAGGGCTCCTGGGCCCGGCGGCTGACCCGTCGCTGCCTGCGCCACCGCCGCAGCGTGCTGGTGTCGGTCCTCGCCGCGGGCGCGGGGACGGCGGTGAGCGCGCTCGTCCCCATCGCGACGAAGGTGATCGTCGACGACGTCGTCATCCGCCACACCCGCTCGGCCGCGCTGTGGACGGGACTGCTCCTGGCCGCCGCCGCGGCCGGATATCTCGCCGCCTTCCTCAGGCGCCTGTACGCCGGCCGGCTCGCCGCCGACGTCCAGCACGAGCTGCGCGTCGATCTCCTGCGCTCACTGTCGGCGCTGGACGGCGTCCGCCAGGAGGAGCTGAACACCGGGCAGTTGCTCGGCCGCGCATCCGGCGACCTCAACATGGTCTTCGGCCTCGTCTCGACCGTTCCCACGGCGATCGCCGGCGCCGGCATGCTCCTGGTCTCCCTGGCCCTGATGGCCGTGCTGTCCCCCCTGCTCGCGCTCGTCGCGCTCGTACTGGTACCGGCGCTGTGGTTCATCGGGCGGCGCAGCCGCACCTGGCTCTACCCCGCGACGTGGTACGCCCAGAACGAGGCGGCCGCCGTCGCCGGCGTCGTCGCGAGCTCCACCGCGGGCATCCGCGTCGTCAAGGGCTTCGGTCAGGAACGCCAGGAGATGGCCAGACTGACGGCGGCCGCCCGGCGGCTGTTCGCAGGCCGGATGCGGGCCGTACGGCTCAACGCGCGCTACGCCCCCGCCCTCCAGGCCGTGCCCTCCCTCGGGCAGGTAGGGGTGCTGGCCCTCGGCGGCTGGCTGGCCGTCCGCGGCCAGATGACCCTCGGTACCTTCGTCGCCTTCTCGGCCTATCTGGCCCAACTCGTCGGCCCGATCAAGGTTTTGGCCGCACTGCTCACCGTGGGCCAACAGGCCGGGGCGGGCATCGAGCGGGTGCTCGAAATGATCGACACCCGGCCCGTGCTGACGGAGGGCTCCGCACGCCTGCCCCACCAGGTGCCCTTCGACGTCGAGTTCGACCGGGTCACCTTCGCCTACGGGACGGGACGGCCGGTACTGACCGATGTGTCCCTGCGCATCGCCCCCGGCGAGACGGTCGCCGTCGTCGGCGCCCCCGGAGCGGGCAAGTCCACGCTCGCCCAGCTGCTGTCGCGGTTCCACGACGTCTCGGCCGGAGCGGTCCGCATCGGCGGCACCGACGTACGCGACCTCGAATTCGACTCCCTGCGGGGCGCCGTGGCCACCGTGCCCGAGGAAACGGTGCTCTTCACCGGCACCGTGCGCGACAACATCGGCTACGGCAGACCCGACGCGACGGAGGCGGAGATCCAGACCGCCGCCCGCACGGCCCGGGCCCACGACTTCGTCTCGGCACTCCCGGACGGCTACGACACCGAGGTCGGGGAAGGCGGTGGCGCCCTCTCCGGAGGACAGCGGCAGCGCCTCGCACTCGCCAGGGCCGTCGTCACCGCGCCCCGCATCCTCGTCCTCGACGACGCCACCTCCGCCGTCGATGCCCAGGTCGAGCGGGACATCCACGACGCGCTGCGCGACCGTGTCGAGCGATGCACCACACTCCTCGTCGCCCGCCGCAGGTCGACCCTGGCCCTCGCCGACCGCATCGCTGTCCTCGACCGCGGCCGCATCGTCGACATCGGCACCCACAACGAACTCCGGGCACGCTGCGCCCACTACCGCACCGTCGTCCAGGACCACCCCGCCGACGGTACGGCGCAGCCCTGCGCCCCCGTCTCCGGCCCCACCGGAACGAAGCGGGCCGCCGTTCCGGCCCAACGGTCCGCGCCCGCCCCGCAGTCCGCGTCTGCCGCCCGCATGCGGGCCCGGATCGCGGCCCTCCCACCGGCCACCGACCTGCCCGCTGTCGATGAGGACGCGGCCGCACGGGATCTGACGGGCACGGCCGGGCGCCCGTTCGGCCTGCGCCACCTGCTGCGCGGGTTCCGCCTGCCGCTCGTCCTCGGACTGGCGTTGGTCGTCGCCGACGCGCTCGCCGGCCTGGCCCTGCCCTTCGTCATGCGGAACGGGATCGACGGCGGAACACGCCGCCTCGCCCTCGACGCCGTGTGGACGGCCTCTCTTGTGTGCCTCGCCCTGGTCGTGACGCAGTACATCGTCCAGCGGGCTGCCATCAGGGTCACCGGCCGCACCGGGGAACGGCTGTTGTACGCGCTGCGCGTGCGCGTCTTCGCGCACCTGCACAGACTCGGGCTCGACCACTTCGAGAACGAGGCGGCGGGCCGCACCATGACGCGGATGACGACCGACGTCGACGCGCTGTCCTCGTTCCTCCAGACCGGTCTGGTCAGTGTGCTGGTCAGCGCGCTGACCCTGGTGGGCGTCCTCGTGGCCCTCTGCGTCGCCGACGCGGGGATGATGCTCGTCGTCCTGGCGATCGTGCCGGTGGTGGTCCTCGCCACGGCGCTGTTCCGCAGACAGTCGGCGCGGTCCTACACCGAGGCACGGGAGCGGATGGCCCTCGTCAACAGCGCGCTCCAGGAGGGCGCCGCGGGGATGCGGACCACCCAGGCGTTCCGCCGTGAGGAGTCCGTCGTGCGCCGCTTCGCCCGGCACAGCGACGACTACCGGCGCGTCCGCGTCCGCGGACAGTTCCTGATGGCCGTGTACTTCCCGTTCATCCAGCTCCTCGCCACCTTCGCCACCGCCGTGATCCTGTGGGCCGGCGCGGCCCGGGTCGGCGCCGGCACGATGACGGTAGGCACTCTCGTCGCGTACCTCCTCTACCTCGACCTGTTCTTCGTCCCCGTCCAGCAGCTCTCCCAGCTCTTCGACGGCTACCAGCAGGCCCGCGTGTCCCTGCTGCGCATCCGGGACCTGCTGCGGGTGCCCAGTTCCACGCCCGCCACCGCCGGGTCGCTGCCCGTACGGTCCCTGCGTGGCGACATCGTCTTCGACGACGTGCACTTCCACTACCGCACCGGCGGGGCTGCGCTGACGGGAGTACGGCTGCGCATCCGGCAGGGACAGACGGTCGCGTTCGTCGGCGAGACGGGGGCCGGCAAGTCGACGCTGATCAAGCTCGTCGCCCGGTTCTACGACCCGACGGACGGTGCCGTCCGTATCGACGGCACCGACCTGCGCGAACTGGACCTCACTTCCTTCCGGCAGCGGCTCGGCGTCGTACCGCAGGACCCGTACCTGTTCGCCGGCACCGTCCGCGAGGCGATCGCCTACGGACGGCCGGACGCGACCGGGGCCGAGGTGATCGAGACGGCGCGGCGGGTCGGTGCCCACGACGCGATCACCGCACTCGACGGCGGCTACGACCACCCCGTCGGCGAAGGCGGACGCAACCTCTCAGCCGGACAGCGGCAGCTGATCTCACTGGCCCGGGCCGAACTCGTCCGACCGGACGTCCTCCTGCTCGACGAGGCCACCGCCGCCCTGGACCTGGCCACCGAGGCGCTGGTCAACCGGGCCACCGAGCGGCTCACCGCCGGCCGTACGACTCTCGTCGTCGCCCACCGTCTGTCCGTCGCCTCCCGCGCCGACCGGATCGTCGTCATCGACCAGGGACGGGTCCTGGAGGACGGCACGCACGAAGAACTGCTCGCCCTGGACGGGAAGTACGCCGGACTCTGGCGCGCGTCCCAAGGACACCCGCCCGCGGCCCCCGCATCCCGCATCCTCTCCCTCTCCCACGAACGGAGCGCGCCATGAGCACCACCAGCCCGCCGATCCCAGGAGTAGCCGCCGACGGTGCTCCCGACGCGCCGGCCAAGCGCATCGCCCTGGCCCAGCCGCGCGGCTTCTGCGCCGGCGTACGCCGCGCCATCGGCATCGTGGAGCGGGCCCTCGACCTCCACGGCGCGCCGGTGTACGTCCGCAAGGAGATCGTGCACAACCACCACATCGTCGCCGAACTGGAAAAGCGCGGAGCGCGCTTCGTGGACAGTGAGGAGGAGGTGCCCGAGGGCGCGGTCTGCATCTTCTCCGCCCACGGAGTGTCCCCGGCGGTACGGACGGGAGCGGCGCACCGCCGGCTCGACGTGATCGACGCGACCTGCCCGCTGGTCGCCAAGGTGCACCAGGCGGCTCTGCGCCACGCCCGCGAGGAACGGACCATCCTGCTGGTCGGCCACGCCGACCATGAGGAGGTCGAGGGCGTACGCGGCGAGGCCCCCGAACGCACCCTCGTCGTCGAGACCGAGAAGGACGTCGAGCAGCTCGACCTTCCGGCCGACGCGCCGGTGGCGTTCCTCACCCAGACCACCCTGTCGTTCGACGAGACCGAGCGGGTCGTCGAGGCGCTGCGCCGCAGGTTCACCGACATCGTCGGCCCGGCCGGCAGCGACATCTGCTATGCCAGCCAGAACCGTCAGAACGCCGTCAAGGCGCTGGCCCGGAGCAACGACCTCGTCCTCGTGGTCGGCTCGCGCAACTCCAGCAACTCCACCCGCATGGTGGAGGTCGCCCGGGAGCACGGCGCCGCCGCACACCTGGTACCGGACGCCGGTCACCTGGACGAGTCCTGGCTCACCTCGGTGTCGCGTATCGGCATCAGCTCCGGCGCCAGCGCCCCGGAAGTCCTCGTCCGCCAACTCGTCGACCGGCTGGCCTCCCTCGGCCACACCGATGTCGAGGTGGACGAGGGAACCCCCGAGGACGTCGTCTTCTCCATGCCCGCCCGGCTCGCCGCCCCGGGCACGGATCGCGTACCGCGCACCCCACTGGCCGATGAAGCCCTGTGACCAGAACAGGATCCGTCATGACGTCGATTGAGTCGGTCCACGGACCGGACGACCTGCGTGCCCTTTCCCTGCGGCAGACCGAGCAGCTCGCCGCCGACATCCGGCGGCTGCTGGTGGAGGAGGTGACCCGCACCGGCGGGCACCTCGGGCCGAGCCTCGGAGTCGTCGAGCTGACCATCGCCCTGCACCGGGTCTTCGAGTCCCCACGCGACCGGATCATGTGGGACACCGGGCACCAGACCTACGCCCACAAGATCATCACCGGCCGCGCCGGAGCCTTCGGGACGCTCCGGCAGCCGGGCGGCCTCTCCGGATACCCTTCCCGGACCGAGTCCGAGCACGACATCATCGAGAACTCCCACGCCTCGACGGTCCTGTCCTACGCCGACGGACTGGCCAAGGCGTACGAGATCCAAGGCATCACCGACCGCGCGGTCGTGGCGGTCATCGGCGACGGCGCACTGACCGGCGGCATGGCCTGGGAGGGCCTGAACAACCTGGCGGCGGCGCGCCGGCGCCCGGTGGTCGTCGTCCTCAACGACAACACCCGTTCCTACACCCCCACGGTTGGCGGTATCCCCGAGCACCTCGCCCGGCTGCGCACCGGGGAACGCCCTCCGCACAGCGTGTTCGAGAACATGGGGCTGGCCTACGTCGGCCCCGTCGACGGACACGACATCGCCGCCCTGGAGCGGGCCCTGAACCACGCGGCACGCCTCGGCGGACCGGTCGTCGTCCACTGCCTGACGGAGAAGGGCCGCGGCCACGCCCCCGCCGAACAGGACGAGGCCGACCGCTTCCACGCCGTGCGCCCCCGGCCCGCCACCCCCGCCATTCCGCGGACCGACGGGCCCGCCTCGCCCGCCTCGCCCGCTTGGACCGCGGTGTTCGGTGAGGAACTGGCCGACCTCGGCGCACAGCACCCAGACCTCGTCGCCATCACGGCGGCCATGCTCGCGCCCACCGGCCTGTCCCGGTTCGCCGACCGCTTCCCGGAGCGCACGTTCGATGTGGGCATAGCCGAACAGCACGCCGTCACCTCGGCGGCGGGCCTCGCCCTCGGCGGCCTGCACCCCGTGGTGGCGATCTACGCCACCTTCCTCAACCGCGCCTTCGACCAGATGCTGCTCGACGTCGCCCTGCACCGTGCACCGGTCACCTTCGTGCTGGACCGGGCAGGGGTGACCGGGGACGACGGCGCGTCCCACAACGGCATGTGGGACCTGTCGCTGTGCCAGATGGTGCCCGGCCTGCGGGTGGCGGCCCCGCGCGACGGCGCCACACTGCGCCGGGCGCTGCGTGAGGCCGTTGCCGTCCAGGACGGACCCACCGCGCTGCGGTTCCCCAAGGGCACCACGGGACACGACATCCCGGCGGTCGACACCGTCGCCGGCATGGACGTGCTGCGCCGCGCCGAGACCGGGGAACGCGCCGTGCTGCTCGTGTCCGTCGGCACGATGGCCGGAGTCTGCCTGGAAGCGGCCGACCGGCTGGCCGAGCACGGCTTCGGCGTCACCGTCGTCGACCCGCGCTGGCTCACCCCGGTGCCCGCGGCCCTGGTGGACATGGGACTGGACCACGGCCTGGTCGCCACCGTCGAGGACAGCGGACGCGCCGGCGGAGCCGGATCCGCGGTCGCCCAGGCGCTCGCCGACGCGGGCGCGCGCACCCCGGTGCGCACGTTCGGGTTGCCCCAGCGCTTCCTGGACCACGGCCGGCGCGCCGACATCCTCGCCGAGTGCGGTCTGACGGGACGCGGCATCGCGCGGGTCGTCGTCGAGGCGCTCGCCCGGCGCGACGACGCCGTACGCATCGACGAGCTGGCCCCGCAGCCCGTCTGGGCGGACCAGTAGTCCGGCAGAACCATCCCGCGCTCCCACCAGACCAGGAGAACGACCATGACCGTCTCGCTCGGAATACCGCCGGTGCCCGCGCCGGTCCTCGCGCCGCGCCGCCCGACCCGCCAGTTGCGGGTCGGCAAAGTGGGGGTGGGCAGCGAGTCCCCGATCTCCGTACAGTCCATGACGACCACTCTCACCGCCGACGTCGACGCCACCCTTCAGCAGATCGCCGAACTGACGACGGCCGGCTGCGACATCGTGCGGGTGGCCTGCCCCTCGCAGGACGACGCGGACGCCCTCCCGCTGATCGCCGCCAAGTCGCAGATCCCCGTGATCGCCGACATCCACTTCCAGCCGCGCTACGTCTTCGCCGCGATCGAGGCGGGATGTGCCGCGGTCCGGGTCAACCCCGGCAACATCAAGAAGTTCGACGATCGGGTCAAGGACATCGCCCGTGCCGCCAAGGACCACGGCACGCCCATCCGGATCGGCGTCAACGCCGGCTCGCTGGACGCCCGGCTGCTGGCCAAGTACGGCAAGGCCACCCCGGAGGCCCTGGTGGAGTCGGCCCTGTGGGAGGCGAGCCTGTTCGCCGAACACGACTTCCACGACATCAAGATCTCCGTGAAGCACAACGACCCGGTCGTCATGGTCCGCGCGTACGAGCTGCTCGCCGAATCCTGCGACTACCCCCTCCACCTGGGCGTCACCGAGGCCGGCCCGGCCTTCCAGGGCACGGTCAAGTCCGCGGTCGCCTTCGGGGCGCTACTGCGCCAGGGCATCGGCGACACCGTCCGCGTCTCGCTGTCCGCGCCTCCGCTGGAGGAGGTCAAGGTCGCCAACCTGATCCTGCAGTCGCTCAACCTGCGCCCCCGCAAGCTCGACATCGTCTCCTGCCCCTCCTGCGGCCGCGCCCAGGTGGACGTCTACAAGCTCGCGGCCGAGGTCGGCGCCGGCCTGGAGGGGATGGAGGTCCCGCTGCGCGTCGCTGTGATGGGCTGCGTGGTCAACGGTCCCGGCGAGGCCCGGGAAGCCGACCTCGGTGTGGCCTCCGGCAACGGCAAAGGCCAGATCTTCGTCAAGGGCGAAGTGGTCCGCACCGTACCGGAATCGAAGATCGTCGAAACGCTGATCGAGGAGGCACTGCGTCTGGCCGAGGCATACGACCCGGCCGGGACCGGCCAGGGCGCCCCTCAGGTCGCGGTGCTCGCGGCCGGCTGAACCGGCCCGCACAGCTCGCAGCGACTCCCTGCAACCGCACGCATGCCAGTCCGATGACGTCATGAGCCCGAGGAGGCCACCGGTGGACACCGAACAGCGCATTCGCCGTTACTACGAGCTGGTGGACGTGGGCGACGTGCCCGCTCTCGTCGAGCTCTTCGACGAGGAGGCCGTCTACTGCCGTCCAGGCTACGACCCGTTGGTCGGCAGGGCGGAACTGGAGCGCTTCTATCTTGAGGAGCGCGTGATCAAGGAGGGCCGGCACACGCTCTCCACCACGCTGGTGCACGAGGACGGCGCGGCGGTGCACGGCACGTTCGAGGGGACACTGCACGACGGCCGGTCGGTCTCGCTGCGTTTCGCTGACTTCTTCACGTTCTCCGAGACCGGGACGTTCCGAAGCCGTGACACCTTTTTCTACGCCCCGCTGGTCTGACGGATCCGAAGAGCCCGACGAGAGGAATGCGCTGTGACGCCCAGGCACGGCTTCGGGGAGCGATTCACCGACCACATGGTGATGCTGGAGTGGACCGCCGACCACGGCTGGGAGGGCCGTCCGCGACTACTGCCCTACGGCGACCTGGCGTTCAGCCCGGCGATGGCGGGGTTGCACTACGGTCAGGTGGTGTTCGAGGGCCTCAAGGCCCACCGGCGAGGGGACGGGACGCTCGCCACGTTCCGGCCGGATGCCCACGCACGCCGTTTCCGGCAGTCCGCCCGCCGGCTCGCCATGCCCGAGCTGCCCGATGAACTGTTCCTGGAGGCCGTGGACGCGTTCGTCGGCCGCGACGGCGATCTGCTGCCCGACGGCGACCCGACCCTGAGCCTGTACCTGCGGCCGGTGCTGTTCGCCAGCGAGCCGTGCCTGGCGCTGCGGCCCGCGCGCGAGTACACGTTCCTGCTGATGGGCTTTGTCACGGGCGGCTTCTTCTCCGATCGCCCGGACCCGGTTTCGGTGTTGATCACCCGGGACTTCTCCCGGGCCGCACCCGGCGGCACAGGTCAGGCCAAGTGCGCGGGGAACTACGCGGGAGCGTTCCTGGCGCAGCAGGCAGCGGTCGAAGCGGGGTGCCAGCAGGTGGTGTGGCTCGACCCGGTGGAGCGCCGCTGGATCGAGGAGATGGGCGGCATGAACCTCTTCTTCGTACGCGGAACGGGCCCGGCCGCCGAAGTGGTGACCCCGCAGCTCACCGGAACACTGCTCCCCGGTGTCACCCGCGACACGCTGCTCACGCTGGCCGCACAGCGCGGGCATACCGTCCGCGAGGAGCGGATCTCCGTCGATCAGTGGCGGTCGCAGAGCGAGTCCGGCGTCATCACGGAGACGTTCGCGTGCGGAACGGCGGCGCTCGTGACACCGGTCGGTGAGGTGCACGACGGTGACGACCGATGGCTGATCGGGTGTGGGAAACCGGGACAGGTGACCATGGAGCTGCGTGACGCGCTCAGCGATCTCCATCGGGGACGTGCCGTGGACCCGCATGGATGGCTGCGCACCTGTGCGGTGGGCGGGGGTGACGACGCACCCCTCGGCGATGGGCTGCTCTCCGCACGCAGCGCCCAGGTGACCGCCCCGCCCACAGCCGCTGCGGTCACCCCTCGCTCGGACAGCGGCCGGATTTGTTGGGGGGGCCGTGGGGTTTGATCAGCTCGGTCTTGAACAGCCCGATCGTGGACTCCGCCAGTGTGTTGTCCTAGGCGTCGGCGACGCTGCCGATGGAGGGCGCGATGCCGGCCTGGGCCAGGCGTTCGGTGAAGACGATCGAGGTGTACTGCTCAGGTGCAAGGGGTCGTTGCAACACCGCAGTGCGCGCTGAACTTGTTCCTGACGACCTGTGGGGGCGGGTAGCCCCAGTGCTGCCGCCTGCTCCCGAGCGGCGCCGTCGCTACCCCGGGCGGCTGTGTGTTCCCGACCGAGTGGCACTCGCCGGCGTCATGTACGTGCTGCGGCAACCGGTACGACGTCACCCGGCTCCTGCCGCTGCTGAACGCCATCCCGTCGATGCGGGGACTGCGGGGACGCCCCCGCCGCAAACCGCGGCGCCTTCGCCTGGCTGCACCAGTTCCACTCGAACTGGCCTGCGCCTCACAGGTCTCCGTAGCCTACGAACCTCACCCTGAGACGATCAGTTGTTCCCTCCCGTCGGTTGCGAAGTCCACATCGACCTCAGTGCCGTTGCCACTGACGACGCGGCACCCTGCCCCATGGACACGTAAGAGAGTACGAGTTCTCGCGCAGCCTCAGCCCGTTCCATACGGCGTCATCCCCTCTGGGCCCGTAGTCGAAGGGATTGTTCCATGGGGCCGCCAACGTCTCCGGCGGACGGCATCTGAAACGATCAGTTACGGGGCGTCACTCAGTTGCCGGTCGTGCCGTCGAGCATCTCGCGCAGGATGTCCAGGTGGCCGTTGTGGCGGGCTGTCTCCTCGGTGAGGTGAAGGAGGATCCAGCGGAGGTCGACGTGGTGGCCGTTGCGGACGGCTCGCCCGGCCTGGCCGTCCAGGCCATTCGCGGCGACCAGTTCGCGGTAGCGGGCACTCTGTTCGGCGTATTCGTCGAGCAACTGCGTGAGTGGGAAGTCGACGGCGATACGCATCTCGCGGTCGGGGTCCTCCTCGGTCCAGGGGCCCCGGTCTTCCTCGCCGAGGAAGACCACCTGGAACCAGTAGTACTCGACCCAGCGGAGGTGGTTGATCACTCCGCTCATGGTCATCAGCGGTGAGCCCGGCAGGAGGGCCTTACGTGCGTTCTCCGCGGAGATGCCCTGGCACTTGGCGCGGGCGGTGTCACGTGTGTAGTCGAGGAACGTGGTGAGCTGGGTGCGCTCGTCCCACGCGGGCGGCGTGTCGTCGATTCTGGTCATCGCGCGAAGCGTCCCCGATCACCGCGACCGATGTCGAGGTATTTATCGACGGGCCCAAGGTCATCTGTTCTCACTGAACTCTGCGGCGTCGGGGAAGACCGCCGGACTGTTGCCGCTGTAGGGCTGGGGCTGAAGACATCGACATGGGGATAGCGCATGTTCCGGACGGTACGGGCTGCCGCAGGCGGAAGGGACCGGCGACCTTTGAGGGGTGGATATAGGCTGCGGTTATGGGCTTGGATCTGGAGACGTCGCTGCTACGTGCCTTCGTCACCTGCGCCCGGTCGGGAAGCATCAGCAGAGCCGCGGCCGCACTGGGGCACAGCCAGCCGGCACTCAGCCAGCAGCTCAGGAAACTCGAACGCTCCATCGGGGACCCGCTGCTGCACCGGTCTGCCACCGGCGTGTCACTGACCAGGGCCGGGGAGACTCTGCTGCCGTACGCGGAACGCATCCTGGCGCTGTCGGCGCAGGCCGTGGCCGCCACCGGGCAGACCGTGGTCGGGCACTGCGGCGTAGGCCTGATCGAGGACCTCACGGCCGCGCCCCTCGCGCAGGCCCTGGCCGACTTCGCCCGCATGCACCCGCAAGCGACGCTGGAGCTGGTCAGCGGTCACGGGCCGGCGATGAGAAGGGCTTTCACGAGCAACCGCATCCACTTGGCGCTGTGCGACCCGTCCCATCTCCCCGAACCTCCACGCTGGACCGTACGGCTGCCACTGGTGTGGGCTGCCGGCCCCGAGGTGGATCTCGGTCCGGACCCCCTGCCGCTCGTGCTGTTCTCGCAGCCGTGCCGCTGGCGCATGCCGGTGCTCGACACCCTCAAGGACAGCGGATACGCCTGGCGTATCGCCTTCGAGAGCACCAGCCTGGCCGGTGTGCAGAACGCGGTCCGTGCCGGGCTGGGCGTGGCGGCCGTTCTTCCCGCCCAGGTCGAGCCCGGGATGGCGGTGCGCGGCCTGCCAGAATTGCCCGACGTGGAACTCGGATTGGTCCGGCGCCCGGGCACCGAGGGCGATCCCCTGGTCGACGCGGTCGAAGAACTCCTGAAAAGCCTGATCTGACACCCCGCCCAGGAGATGACCTCTCTCGACTCGGTGTCGACTCGCCGCGCCATGCGTGTCCAGTCCGGTGGAAATCGCCAGATTGAGTACTGCTTGCTCAATCGCCACGGTGGTGCGTGGCCGTCTCCTGGAGTGGTCGGAACCCACTCCCTTCGGTCGTGATCACGATGAGTCCCACCACGTACGCTGCAGCCGGCACCTCTGCCGGAGTTTCATCCGCCATGGCGGAGCCCAGGCTGTCCACGGCAGCTCGGACCGTCCTGGAATGGGGTCTGCCGCTGGAACGTAGTCCTTTGTCCGCCTCGACCGCCCGCCGCGAGGCCCGCAAGGTGATGCATTCCTGGGGGCTCGAAGGTGAGATTCTGGATGACACCCTGCTGGTCGTCTCAGAGCCGGTCACCAACGCGGTGCAGTATGCCCAGCCGCCCATCAGCCTGTCTCTCCACCTCTCCAGCGATCAGGCCCTGCGCGTCGAGGTGACCGACGGCGGCCCTTCCCTCATCGACGACGGGTGGGCCGCAGACCGCCCTGCCGACGAACACGGGCGCGGGGGCGTTATCGTCGCCGCCCTGACCGCGGGTGCCGGTGAGATCGACCAGCATGACGGGTCTGTCCACCGGTGGGCCGCCGTGGAGTCACCGGACGACCAACCGGTCCTGATACCGCGGCGGTAGATCTGCGCCGGCCCGTCCCTCACCTGTTTCCGCGGCCGTCAGCGGCAAGCCGACGATCAGAGGCAGTTGTTCCGGGCAGAGGCGACCTGGTGACCTGGGCAAACACCCATCCAGCGATGGTCCGGGCGGTGAATACCGCAGCCCGGCTCCAGATAAGTACCCGTTACTCATTTCAACCGCCGAGCCCCTTGCGACCCTAGCGGTAAGCCTGGTTAGGCGGACTATCTCTACCGGGGCGAGCCTCAGGACGGCAGCCGAAAGAAAAGCTTCACTCACGCTGAGTCCAGAGGACCACCTCGCGAGCAAAAAGCTCTCGAATAGATAGAGCGCCGAGCACTGTTCTTAGGACCGGCCGGAGCGACCGTCTATTTACCAGTTTTCGATCTAAGGATATTCCTGTGAATGGCCTCACCATTCCAGACCAGGCCGGCGCACCGGTACGCGCGGTGCGCCACGGTGCGGTTCTCGCCGTGACCTGCCTGGCACTGGCGACCGTTGTATCGGCGATGGCATCGCTGAGCGTGGCGTTGCCCGACATCGCCCGTGAGACCCACGCCAACCAGACCCAGTTGTCGTGGATCATCGATTCCTACAGCCTGATCTTCGCTTCGTTCCTGCTGTTCGCGGCAACCCTCGGCGACCGCTTCGGCCGTCGCAGGGCGCTGCTGGGCGGGCTGGGACTGTTCGCGGGAGTGTCGCTTGCCGCGACCTTCACGAGCGAGCCGGGCGCACTGATCGTCCTTCGTACAGTGCTGGGCGTGGCAGCCGCGTTCGTCATGCCCGCCACACTGTCGACGATCACCAGCACGTTCCCTCGAACCCAGCAGGCGCGTGCCGTCAGCATCTGGGCGGCGGTCGCGGGTGCCAGCGCCGCGCTGGGACTGCTCGCCTCCGGAGCGCTGCTGGAGGTGGGGTCGTGGCGATCGGTGTTCTGGCTGAACACAGTGATGGCGGGGGTGGCGTTCATCGGCACCTACGTCTTCGTGCCGGAGTCCGCGCAGCCGGGCAAGCAGCGTGTGGACGTGACCGGAGCGGCTCTCACGGTGGCGGGCCTGGGGGTGCTGGTCTACTCGGTCATCGAGGCGCCCGAGCACGGCTGGGGCAGCACGCGCACCCTGGCGGGCCTAGCCGTCGGGCTGACTGTCCTGGTCGCCTTCGTCGTCTGGGAGTTGAAGCACCCGCACCCGCTGCTCGACCCGAGGCTGTTCCGCCACAAGCCGTTCGCGGCCGGATCGATTTCGACCACACTGCAGTTCTTCGCGTTCTTCGGATTCATCTTCGTCGTCATGCAGTACCTCCAACTGGTGCGCGGTGACAGCGCCCTGCTGGCCGCCGTGAGCGTGCTGCCGATGTCCGCGGCGATGATCCCCAGTGCCCGGCTCAGCCCGCGACTGGTCGCCCGGCGAGGCGCCCGCGGCCCCTGGACCGTGGGCCTCCTCCTGGTCGCCGCGGGCCTGCTCGTGCTGGCCCAACTCGACGCCGGCAGTTCGTACTGGCTGGTCCTTGGTGGGCTCCTGCCGCTCGGTGCGGGCATGGGTCTGGCCACGACCCCGGCCACCGCCGCCATCACCGACGCCCTGCCGCCCCGCCTGCAGAACGTGGGCTCCGCCGTGAACGACCTGTCACGCGAACTCGGCGGCGCCCTGGGCATCGCCGTTCTCGGCAGCCTCCTGAGCGCCCAGTACCGCGACGAGATCGACGTCCAGGGTCTTCCTGCCCAGGTCGCCGACGCGGCGCGCTCCTCCCTCGCCGCGGCCAACCACGTGGGCCACGCCACGGGCAACCCGGCACTGATCGACAAGGCCCGCGACGCCTTCGCCTCCGGAATGCACCTTGCCCTCATCAGCGGCGCCGGAGCCACCGTCCTGGCCGCCGTCGTCGTCACCCTCCTGCTTCGCCGTGCAGGCAAGACCGGCACGGTTGCCGGCGAGATACCGGACAGCGGGACGAGTCACCAGATGGCCGGGTCGGTTCGGTAGCCGGAAGCCGACCGACGGCATGCCACACGCCGTACGGCGCGAGGGGTCGTACCGCGACGCCTCCCGCCGTACGGAGAAAGGACCCACCGTGACCACTCCGCACCGCTCCCAGCCACCGCGACTGCCCGAGCCCCTTCCGGCCCTCGCCTCGGCCTTCGCTCTGCTGGGCAGACGCTGGAGCGGCCTGATCATCGCGGCCCTGGCCAAAGGCCCGGCCGGCTTCGCCCACGTGGCCGGCGCTGTCAAGCCGGGGGCGTCACCGCGCACCCACTGCACACTCTCCTCCCCTGGCGCGGCCTCTCTCATCCCCCTGGCCGCCCTGACGGTGTGGGCGCGGGACCACATCACTGCGAAGGGGACGCCATCCTGCGAACTCCCCGAGCGCGGTGAACACAGCCGTCCTGACTTCGTAGTGAGCGAGTTGGATCTGGCGGACGAGACGACGGCGGCAGCGGTGCACCGGATCGGTCGCCGTGCGTATGCGGTCGAAGCCGACCTGATCGGCTTCGACCGTATTCCGGCCCTGCGAGAGAGCCTGGAGGAGATGCAGGCACAGCCTTTGCGTTGGCTTGGGGCGAGGACGGACGGCGGACAGATCGTCGCTTTCGTCGCCTGGCAGCACCTGGCCGGGGAAGACGGCACTGACATTGCCCGCGTGTGCGTCGATCCCGCATGGTTCCGGCACGGCCTGGCATCACGCCTGCTGGGGCGCCTCTTGGCCGACATGGCCCCCGGCGGGCACGTGCTGGTGAGTACAGGCGCCGACAATCTTCCCGCCATCGCCCTTTACGAGCGCCATGGCTTCTCCCGCGTGGGCACCACCGAACCCGCACCCAACCTGCGCATGGCTCAGTTCCGACTCACCCGGCAACATGCGGAATCCGTCGCATAGTCCTCGGACCGCGGCGGTCGGGGTCGGAGCCGTGGCCCTTGCCGCCAAGCGGCGAATCGGGGCGGCGGCGTGGACGTTTGGGACGCCCGGCTGCCGTTGGGATGCCGTCGTTGACGTCGGCCGCGGTGGTGACGGCCTTGATCGGGGTGCCGCGTCGCAGGTCAAGTGGCGTCTGCCGGCCGTCTTCCACCGGCCGACCGGCGACGGACCGATGTCGGCTCCCCCTACCGCAGAGCACTCACACCCTCCCGAACGTGCGAAGCGTCCCATCGGCCCTGCCCGACCAGGACACCTCGACGAGATCGTTTCACGAGCTCTGAGCGCAGACGTGCGGGTCCGCATCAGCTTTGACCGGCTCGGCGGCATCATCAAGGACGCCCAAATGCTCTCCGTGGCCCGTGGCCGAGTACGTACTACTGATCAATAGCCGACGATTCCGGGCCACAGTGAAAATCATGAGCAACCATCGAATTGAGGCCGGCTAATGGCTCTTGTCACTTTCAATGACATCTATGCGGCCAGTCAGCGCCTGGCGCACGCGGTGTCCCATACACCGTTGCTTACGGCGCCCTGGGCCTCGTGCGCCCACCGTTCCCTGCTCCTGAAGCCCGAGAACCTGCAGATCACAGGTTCGTTCAAGATCCGCGGCACTTACAACCGCATGTCGAGGCTGTCCGAAGCCCAGAAAGCCCGAGGGGTTGTCGCGCGGTCAAGCGGAAACCATGGCAAGGCTCTCGCCTACGTGGCGCGCCAAGAGGGCGTGAAGGTCACGATCGTTATGCCTGCTACTGCCGCCAAGGCCAAAATCGACGGCGTTCTCGAATACGGAGCCGAGGTGAAGTTCGCCCCTCTCGAAGAGTGCGCCAAGGTGACCGAGGAGCTGGCCGAAAAGCATGGCTTCGTCATCGTCCCGCCTTTCGACGACCTCGACATCATCGCTGGCCAGGGAACGGTAGGCCTGGAAATCGCCGAGGAGGCGGTTGCTCGGGGACTGGACGTTGACACGGTGCTGGTGCCGGTCAGCGGAGGCGGCCTGATTTCCGGTGTTGCGGCGGCACTGAAGCTCACGAGGCCCGGAGTACGAGTAGTGGGCGTCGAGCCGGAGCTGGCGGCCGACGCGCGGGAAAGCCTGCGCACCGGCAGGCGAGTGACCTGGCCGACTCAGCGCGTCAGTAGAACCCTGGCTGACGGGATGCAGATGAGTACCGTGGGCGTGCACCCCTTTGAGCACATGCAAGTACTTGTTGACGACATCATCACCGTCACCGAGGAGGAGATCTGTTCGAGCGTAGCAATCTTGGCACGTCATGCCGACATGATCGCCGAGCCTTCCGGGGCAGTCACAACGGCAGCATATCTGTATCACGAGCGCGACCTTCCGGCCGGTGCTGCACACGTAGCGGTAGTCAGTGGTGGAAATGTCAATTCCGACCTCCTTGAATTGCTGCTCAAAGAACCCCCTCTCCCGTTCATGGGTTGTTGCCATTAGCCGGGGCGCAGCCGAGGTGAGCCCAGAGCTCCGGCCGTAGGCCGTGATCATGTAAGCGGATGCCGGGCGCCAAAGTGGCCTGCCTACGTGGCTGGGACCTGGGACGAACAGCAGCTGATTGCGGATGGGCGGAATCCGGCAAAGGCCTGGGCCGGGCGCTCTGGATCCCGACGCGCTTTCGTGAAGGTCCCAGGGGCTGGGGGAGGTGAGCGAGGAGACCGTGGCGGGGATCCGGGAGCCGACCGGCTGCGCGCTGATCGCCCGTCGTGCCACGAAGGTGCGGATGCGGGCCCTGGGACGGCAAGGCCATGATGTTTTGCCGGAACATGGACCAAAAGATGACGAAACGAGGCAGAGCGGGATACGTATGCTGGGTGCGCCCCGAGGTGGCACTGAGCAAGTGCTTATCTGCCCTGCATGGGACGGCTCTGCGGGCCGCCGGCAAGGAAGGGTCGAGGATGAAGAAGATCGGCGTCGGACAGCGTCCGCTGGCGGGGCGCGATGCAGAACTTCGCCTCTGTCGAGCTGCGCTGGCCGACCCGGAGTGCAGAGGTTTCGTGATCTTCGGACCGCAAGGCGTCGGAAAGTCGAGACTGGCTGATGAATTCCTCAAAGTAGGCGCAGCGGAGGGATGGAAAACGCTCCGGGTAACTGCCACGAGGGGAGCCTCGACTGTCCCCTTCGGCGCTATCGCGCACCTGATTCCAGTCGGAGTGGCCGCTACCGATATTGCCGCGGTGTTCACCGGAGTTGCGTCCAGTCTCGATGAGAAGAAGAGAAAAGGGACTCTGCTTCTCGTGGAAGATATTCCCCTGCTGGACCAGTCCTCTCTCATCATCGTTCAACGGCTTTCCGATGCAGGGAAGATATTTCTGATATCGACCATGCGCGACGGAGAGCGTGAAAATCCGGACTCGGATTCCCTTACTGTGGGATACGGCTTCCGGCGAGTAAACCTCAAGAATCTCAACCAGGACTCGATTCACCGCTTGCTGGAGTCCACTCTTGAGGGAGCTGTGAGCCGTCGGACCTCGTACGAGTTGTACTTGAAGAGCGCAGGGAACCCGCTGTTTCTCCGTGAACTTGTCTTTGCCGCACTCGATTCTCGGTTCATGAAGAATGACGGCGAGGTCTGGGAGCTGGAACCGGCTGCAGAATCCGCTACGACCACACCGCAACTCACCGATCTGGTCGAGTCCAGGCTCTCGGCCATCTCGGCCGAGGGGCGCGCTCTTCTTGAGGTGATCTCTGTATGCGGCGAAGCCTCACTCGATGGTGTCGTATCCCGGGAAAAGCAGGACGGCGTGCTGATAGAACTCGAGTCCGAGGGCCTGGTGAACATTTCTCTCGATGGGCGGCGCACTCGCATCGACCTGGAGCACCCCATCTATGGTGAGGTGCTCCAAAGGAACATGCCTCCCTTCAAAAGGAGACGCGTGTACCTCAATCAGGTCGCCTCGCTGGAAGCTCATGGGCTTCGGCGTCGTGACGATTTCTTCCGGTCTGTCGCCTGGCGTGTCGAGGCGACTGGATCGGCAGAGACGGATCATCTTGTCTCGGCCGCCAGACTCGCCCGGGACGCTCACAGCTACACCCGAGCCGTACAACTTCTGGAGGCCGTGCCGCAGCCGGAGAGAAATGCCGCCTGTCTCCTCCTTCTGGGGCACTGCCTTGCTCAGGCCGGCAGGACAGAAGAGGTCGAGGACGTGCTCGTTCAGGCTCAGAGGCTGGCTGTCGGCGAGGACGAGATCCTCGACGTCGCCTTTGCCCGGGTGCAGAACCTGTTCTGGGTCCAGGGCGGCAAGGCTGAGGCATTGGAGGTGATAGCCGAGGCCGGCCGGCATGCCCGCAGTTCATCGGCGCTGTTCCGGACGCGTTCCGCCGAGGCCACCATCCGCATCGCCTGCGGCGATCCGCAGGCCGGCCTGGACGCCCTTGGCGAGATCGACTACGACGTCGAGGGTCCAGCAGAGATCAACGTGCTGCTGCTCAGTCTCATGTACCAGTCCCCGGGACTGACCATGACCGGCCGTACGGCCGAGGCCATCAGTACCGCCGAAGACGCGTACAAAATCAACCTCAAGTACCACGATCAGGCGCTGTACCTGCACCCTTCCGCTCAGCGCAATGGCCTGATCTTCGCGCTTGCCGAGGCCGGTCGCCTGTCAGAAGCCCGGGCCATGGGGAACCTCGCTCTGGGGGAGCTCATGGCCGCGCGAGCCCAGGTGCCCCACGTGTGGACGGCACTGCAGATGGCACGTGCTGAATGGCTTTCAGGTCATCCGAGATCCGCCAGGCACTGGTACGCGGAGTCGGTCGCCCTTGCCAGGTCGCATGGCCAGACGCTGGCCATGCGACCCGCCCTGTGCGGCCTCGCGGCGGCCGCCGCGCAGGTGAATGACACTGTCAGTGCGCGGAAGGCCATTGACGAAGCAGCGCAGTACCCCCACGTCGGCCTGTTCGTCGGAGAAGACGACCTCGCCACAGCCTGGCTCCACGTCGCCGATGGGAAGCTCGCCGCCGCTCGCGAGGTACTCGAGGCTGCCGCGGCTTCAGCACGCGCATCGGGAGTTCTGAGTTCTGAAGCCGCGCTCCTGACCGATGTCGCCCGACTGGGCGACGCACGGCAGGTAGTGAGAAGACTCGGCGAACTCGCAGACGTCTGCGACTCGGCATTCACCCGTGCTCGGGCAGGTTATGCCGGAGCGCTGGCGGCAAACGACCCGTCCGCCCTGGAAGTTGCGTCTGCCTCGTTCGAGAAGATGGGGGCAGACCTGCTCGCAGCGGAGGCGTCCGCGGCGGCTGCTGCGGCGTGGAAGCGCGCGGGCGAGTCCCGCAAGTCCACCGCCGGCGCCAACCGGACCGCCCGGCTTGCTGTCCTGTGCGAAGGTGCCCGCACTCCCGGCTTGACCACGGCCCTCGAACCTGCTGCGGCACTGACGGCCCGTGAGCGGGAAATTGCTGTCCTGACCGGTTCAGGTGCATCGGCGCAAGCTGTAGCAGAGGCACTCTCCATTTCCCGGCGGACCGTGGAAAACCACCTCTACAGCATTTACAGCAAACTTGGCGTTTCTACTCGCGCAGAGCTCAAGAAAGCGCTGGAGGCAACGAACTGAGGCACTCGGCTCGTGCGGTGTGCCCCGCACCATCGAGAGCCGGTGGGTGAGGGCCGTGCTGTCTGCAGTGACAGCACGGCCCTCACCCGAGCGGCGGCGGCTTCGTCCCCACGGGCCGCCGCCTTCCGGGGCGCGCCTCGAGCAGATGGTGCTCGGGCGGGTGCGGCCGAGCCGACCGCACCGCACAAGGCCCCGAGATCTCCGGGTCATCTCTGGTTCAGACGGAGATCGGTTCGTGGTCCTCGTCCGTCCGGTCCACCCGGGCTCCGGGACGGTTCCTTGTTGAGCTGCTCGCCCTCCACGTCGACGTTGGGCAGACTCCGCTCCAGCCGGCGCGGCAGCCACCAGGCCCGCCGGCCGAGCAGAGCCAGTACGGCCGGAACGATCGCCATGCGCACCACGAAGGCGTCGAAGAACACCGCGATCGCGAGGCCGAAACCGATCATCTTGATCATCTGCTCGCTGGAACCGATGAAGCCCGCGAAGACCGCGATCATGATGACTGCCGCCGCGATCACCACGCGGGCACTGTGACGGAAGCCGGTGACGATCGCCTCCTCAGGCTGCTGGCCGTGGACGAACGCCTCGCGCATCCGCGTGACCAGGAAGACCTCGTAGTCCATGGCGAGGCCGAAGACCACGCCGATCATGAAGATCGGCATCATCGACATGACCGGGCCGGTCTGCTCGACGCCGAACAGCGAGCCGAGCCAGCCCCACTGGAAGACGGCCACGACGGCGCCGAGCGCGGCGACGACCGAGAGCAGGAAGCCGAGCGCTGCCTTGAGCGGCACGAGCAGCGAGCGGAACACCACCATCAGCAGCAGGAACGCGAGGCCCACGACCAGCGCGAGGTAGGGCAGCAGCGCGTCGCTCATCTTCTGTGAGAAGTCGGTGTTCAAGGCGGTCGCACCGGTGACATAGACGTGGTCGCCGCTCTTGTCCCGGATGTCGTGGACCAGGTCCTCGGTGGCGAGCGAGGACGGCCGGCCCTTCGGGATGACCGTGATCATGGCTGTGTCGCCGGCCTTGTTGAAGGTCGGCGGGGTGACGGCGGCCGCGCCGTCGAGATCGCGGATGAGGTCGATCGCCCGGTCGGCCTCGGCCTTGTCGCCGTCGACGACGACCATCAGCGGGCCGTTGAAGCCAGGACCGAAGCCGTCGGAGAGCAGGTCGTACGCCTTGCGCTGGGTGGTGCTGACGGGCTGCGAACCGTCGTCGGGCAGGCCGACCTCCAGCGAGGCGGCCGGCACGGCGATCGCGCCGAGGCCGACGACGCCGACGAGCAGGACGGCGACCGGGTGACGGAGCACCAGACGCGCCCAGCGGGCGCCCACGTTCGGCTTGCCGGAGACGGCCTTGCCCTTGCGGACCTTGCGGCCGAGGACCCGGTCCCCGGCGAAACCCAGCAGGGCCGGAATCAGGGTGAGAGCGATGAGTACCGCGATGACGACGGTACCGGCCGCGGCGAAGCCCATCTTGGTGAGCAGGGGGATGTTGACGACGGCCAGGCCCACGAGGGCGATGACCACGGTCAGGCCGGCGAAGACCACGGCCGAGCCCGCAGTGCCGGCGGCCCGTCCGGCGGCCTCCTCCTTCTCGCGTCCCTCGGTGAGTTCCGCACGGTAACGGGAGACGATGAACAGCGCGTAGTCGATGCCGACCGCGAGGCCGATCATCATGGCGAGCGTCGAGGTGGTCGTGCCCAGGTCGAGGGCGGCGGCCAGCGCAGTGATCGTGGAGATGCCGATGCCCACGCCGACGAGCGCGGTGAGCAGCGGCAGACCCGCGGCGATCAGCGACCCGAAGGTGACGACCAGGACCACCCCGGCGATCACCACACCGATGATCTCCCCGGCACCCGTCTCCGGCGCGGCCTGCAGCGCGTCGCCGCCGATCTCGACAGTGAGCCCGTCGTCGCGGGCCTGCGCACCAGTCTCCTTCAGGGCGTGGAGGGTGTCGTCGGTCAGCTCCATGGAACCGACCCGGTAGGTGACGGACACGTACGCCGTCGAGCCGTCCTTCGACACAGCCTGCGCCGTGTACGGGTCGGTGACGGAGGCGACCTGGCCGGAGCCGGACTTCAGCGCGGCGACCGCGCCGGTGACCTCGGCCCTGGGACCGGCGTCCGTCATCTTCCCGCCGTCGGGCGCCTTGAAGACGATGCGGGCGGTGGCGCCGTCGGCACTGCCACCGGGGAAACGTTCCTCTAGCAGGTCGAAGGCCTTCTGGGCCTCTGTGCCGGGAACGGAGAAGGACGACGAGGTGGCAGCCGGCGCGGACGCCGCGCCGAATCCGGCGAGCGCCAGCAGGGCCACCCATATGAGGGCCACAAGCCTGCGGCGACGGAAGGCCAGCCGCCCTAGTCTGTAGAGAAACGAGGCCACGAGGGCTCCCTGTTCATCGAGGGGGATGAGAGGAACAGGTTCGGCCTGCCTCCTTGACCACTCAGGTCAGAGAACTGCGCCGCACATCAGGTGCGGGTCCTCTCAGGTACTCATCGTCCTTCCGGCTCTGAGCCCTTCACATGAGTAAACGATGCCTATAAATCCCCGCTGTGTACGGCAGGTCCGCCGACGGCAGGAACAGGGCAGGCGGGAGCAGAGCCGGCGGCATCGGATTCGGGCGCCGGCGGTTTCCCGCAATGGCCGTGTGCACTCATCAGTTCCGCACGAGTAGCTCTGGGCCGTCGGTGAGGGCACCGAATGGGCAAGGTGTACTCGCGCCGGCAAGACCGTTGCGGGCCATCGCGCACGACAGACATGACACCACCGGCGGCCACGCCTCAGCCGGCCGCGTCGCCAACCTCTCCGGGCAGCACGTGGCTCGGCTCAAGGGTGGCCGCGATGGCCGGTGCCAGGCCGTCTTCGATCTCGTCCCGTGTGAGGGCGGTCAGCGCAGGAAGGCGCAGCAGGTAGCGGGTCAGCCCGAGGCCGAGGAGCTGGGAGGAGACCAGGCCGGCCCGGCGTGCGGCGAGCTCGGGGCCCAGGGCCGCGACCAGTGCCGGGGCGATCTGGGTCGCGAAGATCTCGTGCATCCGGGTTGCCGCATGTTCATTGGTGACCGCCGAGCGCAGCAGGACCAGCAGCGCGTCGTCGGCCGGGTTGCCCTCCCAGCGTTCGAGGAAGTGCCGCACCAGCGCCCGCGCCAGTTCGTTCGGCGCAACGGCTGTGAGGTCCGGCAGCCGCAGGTCGATGGCCAGCGCCGCGTCGAAGAGCTGTGCCTTGTTGCCGAAGTAGCGCATGACCATCGAGGGGTCGATGCTGGCGTCGGAGGCCACGGCGCGGATGGTGGTGCGTTCGTAGCCCTCCGCGGCGAATCGCTCACGTGCGGCGCGCAGGATCGCGGCCCTGGTCCGGTCGGAACGCTTGTCTGTGCTGGTGGTCTCAGTACCCGGCGTCATGTCAACGATTGTAGGCCAACAGTGGTTGACTTTCCAGTACTGATCTGGGCATCCTGTCAACAGACGTAGGCCAACGATTGTTGGCCTTCCTTCTGGATGCGAACGGAAGACTCCGCCATGAACACCACCGCACTCCCCGCCCGCACCGAGGTCGCCATCGTCGGTGCCGGCCCCGCCGGCCTCGCGCTCGCCGTCACTCTCGCCGCCGCCGGCATCGACTTCGTCGTCCTGGACAAGCTGGCGGAGGGCGCGAACACCTCGCGTGCCGCCGTCGTGCACGCCCGCACCCTGGAGGTCCTGGACGAGCTGGGAGCCTCCGAGGAGCTGATCGCGCGCGGCATCCAGGTCACCCGGTTCGCCGTCCGCGACGGCTCCCGCCGGCTGCTGACCGTGCCGTTCGACAAGCTGCCCACGGCGCACCCGTACACGCTGATGGTTCCCCAGTACGAGACCGAGAGTGCGCTGCTGGACCGGCTGCGGGCGCTCGGCGGCGATGTGCACCGCCCGCACGAGGTCACTTCGGTCGTCCAGGACGAGGACGGCGTCACGCTCACCACGAGCACTGGGCAGACACTGCGCGCCGCATACGCCGTCGGCACCGACGGCATGCACAGCACCGTGCGCGAAGCGTCCGGCATCGGGTTCACCGGCAGCGCCTACAGCGAGTCCTTCGTCCTCGCCGACACCGTTATGGACTGGACTCCGGGCCCCAGCGAGGTGTCGCTCACCTTCGGCACCGCCGGTCTCACCGTCGTCGCGCCGCTCCCCGGCGGCCACTACCGGGTCGTCGCCACCGTGGACGACGCTCCGGACACCCCCGACCTCGCGTTCGTCCAGCAGCTGCTGGACGAACGCGCCCCCGGCCTGGCCAAAGTCACGGGCGTTGCCTGGTCCTCACGGTTCCGGGTGCATCACCGGGTCGCCGACCACTACCGGGCCGGCCGTGTGTTGCTGGCCGGAGATGCCGCGCATGTGCACAGCCCCGCCGGCGGCCAGGGGATGAACACCGGTATCCAGGACGGCTACGCCCTGGGCCAGGCGTTCGCCACCGGGCAGCTCGACGGCTACGAGGCCCGGCGCCGCCCCGTCGCCCAGCGGGTGGTCGCCTTCACCGACCGGATGACCCGCATCGCCACCACCCGCAACGCCTTCGCCCGCGGCGCCCGCAACATCGTCCTTCCCCTGCTTGGCCACACCGCCCTGCCCAAGAAGCTCGCCACCGAACTCGCCGAGCTCAACTACCGGTAGAGACACCCGTGAGCGGCTTTTCGCGCGACTCGCTCCGGCCCCTGACTCGCACGTCCGCCCCGCCGATCTCGCCGAGCGGCTCACCGCGGCCGGCTTCACCGCGGAGCTCCCCGAGACGCTCATGATCACGGAGATCGCCGTGCTGCCGAAGGACACCTCGCCGCCGGCGGGCATCGGCTTGGAGACGGTACCGACGCTGCGGGGGCCGACCTCCTCGCCGAGGCCGACGAACGTGCCTTCGGCACCTTCGACACCCACCTCCGCGAAACACCTGCCGGCCCAACTGGGCAGCGATGACGTCCACATGACCGTGCCGATGGCGGGCGACCAGGCGGTCAGCGGGGCCCGGCTGGAACTCCACCCGGGCACGCACTTCGCGAGTCTGTGGGGCGGGCGAACCGTGAAGCGGCGGCTTTCCACGGCGCGGACGCCGCCAGCTTGCCATGCGATGAGGAGCAGAACGGCCGCGGTCACATTTCAGGTGATTTTGGGTCTGCGGGTCGCTTGGTATTCGAGGGTCTTGGCGAGGTCGGCTCGGTTGCGCACGCCGAGTTTGAGAAAGATGTGCTGGAGGTGATTGTCGATGGTACGGACGGAAAGCGTGAGGTGCTGGGAAATCGCTTTGCTGGAGTTCCCGGCGGCGGCCATCAGGGCGATCTCTTGTTCGCGTTTGGTCAGTCGGCCGGAGGGGGTGCCGAGGGCGGACAGGAGTGGAGTTCGGGCGCCTTCGCACTGGGCTGCGAGGGCCGTGGCGCGAGTGGTGCCGGCGGTGGCTTTGCGTGGGTCGCCATGGTGTGTCCAGGCGCTGGCGGATGCGGCTGCTGCCTCGGCGGCGAGGATGGGCGAGCCCATCTGTTCGAGGTCGTGTGAACAGTCCATCAGGCGGCCGGGGTCGTTGTCGGCAAGGGCGGTCACGAAGTGTGACCGGGCATGGGTGAGTGCTCCGTCGCAGTCGGAGGCGAGTTCGGTGAGGCGGTGCCGGACCCCCGGGGCGTCGCCGAGGCGTGCGATGTCGGTGAGCAGGAGGACCTCGGACAGGATGTGGCCGGTGCGGCGAGCGTGGGCAGCCGCAGTGTGCAGGACGTCGCGGGCGCGGCTGAGGTTGCCCCGGGCCGCGTGCAGCCAGGCGGTGCCGAGCGTCTCCTCGCCGGCCATGAAGTCGGTCGGTGCGTACTGTTCAAGATCCGCGAGCAGGGACTCTGTCGTGTTCATGTCGCCGGTCAGTGCCGCGCAGGCGATCAGGCCCGATACGAAGAGCCTGGTGGTCCTGGTGTGCTGGTGCGTGCGTGCGAGGGCGGCGGCTTCCGCGTACCAGCGGCGGGCACTGGACGGGTGCCCGGCCAGCCACTCCGTTCGTGCGCTGTAGTAGGCGAGCCACTGGCGCGCGAGGGGGGAGGGTGAATCCTGAAGCCTGTCGAAGGCGCTCAGGCAGGCCTCGCGAGCCTGAGCGATCAGACCGGTCTCCGAGAGCGCCAGGGCGAGGGGCGCCAGTTGGATCGCGGGATGGGGCAGCAGCGTTCCTCCGCCGATCGCCTGGTGCATGCTGTGCCCGTGCTCGGCCAGGGCCCTGGCCTGTGCCACGCGGCCGACAGCGGCCAGGCCCAGGGCTTTCGCGGTCACTGCCAGCAGCCAGATGTCAGGGCTGTCCTGAGGCGGGGCTCCGGGAAGGCTGTCGAGGAGCCGCAGTCCGGCCTCGGGCTGCCCGGAGGCGGCCAGCATGGCTCCTTCCATGAAACGCAGCTGTTGCTTTGCCGTCCGGCTTCGCAGCACCGCGTGGGCGGCAGTGCAGACGGAGAGTGCTTGGTCGAGTCGCGGGCTGGACCAGAACAGATTCATGCTGCGGACCGTTACCGCGGTGATCTTTTCCTGGTCGTTGCGAGCGTGGGCGTCGGCCTCGGCGAGGATGGCTTCGGCGCGGTCCAGATGGCCGGTGTACGTCAGCACCCGGCCCAGCAGGACCCGGGTATCCAGGGTGCGCTGGTCCGGTTTGATCGCGGTGAGCAGCTCGATGACCTGTTCGTTGTCGTTGGAGTTCATCGCGACGGTGGCGGCGCGGGCGAGGAGGGCGCGGTCGGCGGTGCCGATGGCCGCCAGTCGCCAGGACGCGATGTGCAGGGCGTCGTCGCGGCGTTTGAGCCCGTGGGTTTCGAGCCGTTCGGCCAGGTTCAGGCCCAGGTCGTGGCGCTGGAGGGGCGAGATGCCGGCGGCGATGACCTCGCTGTACAGGGGGTGGGACAGCGCGACGGTGATCCTACGTCCGTGTGCGGTTACCCGGATGATACCCGAGCTTTCGACTTCGGCCAGGTGGGCGCGGTCGATGATGGACGCGGCGTCGGTCACGGACAGGGTGCCGCAGAGGGCGAGGGATTGCAGGAGGGGGAGTGCCGCGGGCGGCGCCGACGCGATTTTGGCGGTGATCAGGTCATTGAGGTGCGGGGTGACGGCGAGCCACTGGTCGGGAATCTCCCAGACTTCGCCGTTGAGGCCGAGGGTGCCTGATTCGACGGCTCCCAGGACGAGCTCTCTCAGGAACAGGACGTTTCCACCGCTTGCGGTGAACAGCGCGTGCAGGGTGCGGCTGCCGACGAGGCCGCCGAGGACGCGCTGGACGAGTGCGTGGACCTGGGTGCGGTCCATGTGGGACAGGTCGATGCGGCGGACGCGGTCCCCGCGTTGCAGTAGGGCCTCGACGGCGTCACCGACCGGTTCACCGGTGCGGGCGGTGCCGAGCAGGGCGATGACCTGGGAGTCCAGGAGCTGGCCGAGCAGGACGGCTGAGGAGCTGTCCAGAAGGTGCATGTCGTCGACGAACACCACGGTGGGTTTGCCCGGCGGTCCGGCCAGGGTCTGGGCGACAGCGCGGAAGCCGCTGACCGGGTCGGTCAGGTCGATGCCCGGGGGCAGCAGGTGGGAGATCGCGCTGAGGGGTATCTGCGCGGCGGCCTTGCTGGCCACGGCCCTCGCGGTGCGCTGTCCGCTCACGGCGATCGCCAGTCCCAGGAACTCCTCGGCCAGACGGGTCTTGCCCACTCCGGCCGGCCCGCAGATCATCCAACCGTGGGTATGTCCGTCAGACAGGTCCCGGGCGAAGGAATCCAGGAGTGGCTGCCGCCCCACGAGCGGCCATCTGTCTGCCCAGCCCTGCATGCGACTGCTCCCTCAAGGGGCGACCGGTCAGCCAATGCTACCGAACCGCACAGACGGCCGGTGATCGAGGGACGGGGAGCCGCCCTGTGCCAGTCGACCCGGCATCGCCTTCCATCGCACAGCTGACCTGCGCCTGGCTTCACGGCTTCCGACGCGTTCGCATCCGCTGGGAACGTCGAACTGACATGTATGAAGCGTTCCTCAAGCCGGCCTGCTGTCCGATCACCCACCGACAGCCGCGCGTGGGGGGGGGGGGGGGGGGGGGGCAGACGCCTGAACCGCTCCGGGATCGGTGGAGGCTCTATGCGTTGGCTCAAGCCGCCGGTAGGGGCTGGAGCGATCAGTTCCGTTTTGTGGAGGCCGATCGGGATTCCATGAGCGCGTTGTTCAGGGCATCGCCGACGGTGTCGATCGACGCGTCGATGCCGGCGTCGAGGACGTGCGCGGTGAACGCGAATGACGTGTGTCGGCTGCCCGCGTCCGAATGATGAACAAGCCCTGGACCAGAGGGAGTTCCAGCGCGGTCGCGTCGCCACAAGGCCATGTCGAGGACGTCGAGGACGAGCTTGGCCCGCTTGCTGGTGGCGGCGGACCAGCCCACGATCGCCCGGGAGAACACGTTCACGACGAACGCGACGTAGACGACCCCGGACCAGGTGGCGACGTAGGTGAAGTAGGCCCCTCCACCGCTCGTTCGGACGGGACGCGGTGAGGTCGCGCCTGAGCAGGTCGGCGGCCCGATCGGCGCCCGGTGGGCGGCTCCGCCTCCGACGCGGGTCTGATGACAGCTGCAGGGATGTTGCCCATGCTGTTCACCCTGGCGGGCGGTCCAGGGGCTCATCGCTGCGCTGCTGCGCTGCGGAGGTTGCGTACCTCGTCCTGCTGATGATCGCGTCCGGCAGGCCTGAACGGTTGCGGCAGGCCAATGCCCCGCGCGGCTTCGTCCAGTCGTCCGGGCCGGTGTTCGGTCCGGCCCTGGCCGGCGGCCTGGTCGTGTCGACCGGCTCGGGTGGTGTCCTGGGCCTGTATGCCCTGCCCTTTCGCTGCGAGCTGGGACCTGTCCTTGCCGACCCACGAGTGGGGCGGGGCGGCAAGCTGATCGGTCGTGGTCGAGGCTTTCGGCGTCGGCTCGACCGCAGGCGATGTATGTATATACGCCTCCCGGCTCAGCATTGCGCGCCCCATGGACGTCCGCCGCCGTGGCACGCACCGCGGCCGGCTTCACCGCTGGCCTCCCCGAGACGCTCATGGTCACGGAGATCGCAGCGCTGCCGAAGGGCACCCTTTGATCATCAGAGGTCGCGTCGTTACTTCCAGTCGGGCGAACCGGCCAACTGCGGCCGCCCTCGGGCGAACCGCTCATCTCGTCGGCCGAGAAGGCATCAGTCCTGGATCCGTCAGCGTTTCGGGTGTCTGGCCTGCCTGCCGCCTTTCGTTACGGAACCAGAATGATCTTCCCGATCGTCCGTCCCTGCTCACCGAGCCGGTGTGCATCAGCTGCTTCGCCGAGCGGAAAAACTGTGCCGACGTGGACGGTCAGTTGGTCGTTCTCGGCCAGGTCGGCCAGAATCTCCAGATCGGAACGGTCAGGTTCCACCAGCATGAATTCTGCCCGAAGGCCGCTCTGCGCAGCCCAGTGGACTGCTTCCACGTCGATGCCGTTCAGTGCCACGACTCGTCCGCCAGCCACCAGTGTGCTGGCCAGCTCCCGGATCTGGCCGGCGACCGTGGCGAGGAGAATATCCACATCACTGACCTGCGAACCCACCTCAACGCTCTGGTAGTCGATGACCTCGTCCGCTCCAAGTCCCCTGACGAAGTCGTGCTTTGCAGCGCTCGCTGTTCCGATGACGTAGGCACCGCGACTCTTGGCGATCTGAACGGCAAGGTGTCCCACCCCTCCGGCTGCGGCCGGAATGAGCACCCGCTGGCCGGCGTCGAGTCCGGCGGTGGTCACCAGGGCCTGCCAGCCGGTGAGACCGGCAAGAGACAGGCCAGCCGCCTGCACATGGCTCATCCCGGACGGCTTGAGGGCCAGATGTCGGGACGGAGCGGTCACATAGTCCGCATAGGCTGCCGCTTCCAAGGGGAACCGAGGCATGCCGAAGACCTCGTCCCCGGGCTTGAACCGGGTCACCCCGGGGCCGACCTCCGTCACCACTCCTGAGACATCCCAGCCGACGGAGAAAGGCGGATCTCCCAGGCCTCCACCACCCCGCACCTTCCAATCGACAGGATTGACCCCCGCCGCCTTGACCTCAACGAGAACTTCTGTTGGCCCAGGTACCGGAATTTCAGCCTCGACGGTTTCAAGGACTTCTGGACTACCCAACCTGCTCTGGATTACCTTGCGCATTTATTGATTAATGCCAGATTGAAGCATGGCTGGCATGAGTAAAGCATACTCAACGACAGGCACCCTGGCTTTGTAGGTGAAAGCTGAGTTTTGACACTGCCTGCGTGCTTGCGCTGGGAGCATTGAAGTGCGCCTTGTCGCGATCACGGGCTTTTTCACATGGCTGGCGTCCGTGTTCGTCGCCTCGGTCTTGCAGGCGCGGCCGTGCCGAGCGGCTGCCTCAGGATCACCCGGCCGACGCTACAGCGCGGATGGCCGGAGTGGATCGGCTGACCAGAGTCCCGATCGGCAGGGATGCGACCGCGGGTATCGCCAGCACAAAGCGTCCGAGGACCGAGAAGCTGGCAAGCCATGATCCCCGCGCCCGAGTTGACCGTGCACCGGAAGTCGGTCGACCGCGCGCCCGCCCGGCTCCGCAGCCCGGTCGAGCGGGCCTTCGCCCAAGTTGGTATCTCGTTACTTCCGCCCTGCAGGCGCAGGGGGATCATGAGCCGTCGCCCGTTCGGGGGGCTGTGGCGCGCAGGGAGTACATGATCGGCAGATGGGTGTCACCGAAGGGGAACCGGTACATGCCGTCGGGGCCTTGAGGCAGGATGTGGCGGCCGTCGGACTCGGTCTCTGTGTGCTCGCCGACTCGCTCGACGAGCAGCCCTGCCGAGGCGGCAGCGGTCACGATCTCGCCGAGTGAGTAGGGGTACTGGACCGTCTCCTGCGGCACCATCTCGGCGTTCGGATCGGCATAGGAGCCGCTCATGACGGAACGCTGGGGCTCGCCTCCACCGTAGGGCCAGTCTGCTACGAAGGGCTCAATGCTGAGCACGGTCTGGAAGGCGGGGTGGAGGTCGACGAGCACGAGCCGGCCCCCGGGGCGAAGCGTCCCTGCGGCGCCGCGCATCCACGCGTCGAGGTCTCCGATCCAGGACAGAATCCCGTAGGTGGCAACGACGAGATCGAATCTGCGCGCCAGACTGTCGGGCAAATGCTGGGCATCCGCCTCGATGAACTCTGCGGCCAGTCCGGCACGCTCAGCCAGGGCTTGGGCCCGGGCGATGGCCACGGGGGAGAAGTCCACCCCCGTGACCCGGGCGCCAAGACGGGCCCAGCTCATGGTGTCCATGCCAAAGTGGCAGTGCAGGTGAAGAAGATCCTTTCCCGCCACGTCGCCGGCGAGCTCCCGCTCGATGCCATGCAGTGTCTGCCGACCTGCGAGGAAGTCCTCCACGTTGTAGGACAGGTCGTTGGGACTCGTTCCGTGGATCTTGGCCAAGGTGTCCCACAGGGCCTGATTGGCGGCGAGCCCGTCGGCAGGATCGACGCTCTGCGCGCCGGTCGCCTCAGTGGTGAGGTTGTCGTTTGCAGCCATCCCATGCCTCCGGTTGACGGTCGAACTCGTCTTCGACCTGGTTGGTGGCAACACCATGCCGGTCGGCTTGGGAGACCAGCATGAGTACCGACTACTCGAATTAACATGGCCGTTTCGCTTGGGCGGGGCCGGTTATCGACGGGAAACGCGAAAGCGCCTTCCTGAACTGGGACGATGAACCTTGGCGAGGGGTTCTGTCGTCGTCAACGGAAGGCACTTCGCACTTTCTGCGTGCAGGCCGTCGGTTCGCGGATCTGGCCTTCCTGGAGTCAACGCCACCTGGCTGGACTCAGGTGAGTCGCTTGTGCATGACGACGCAGGGGCGGCCGTGCTGGTTGTCGGTGCGGCGGTCGATCTCCTGCCAGCCCAGGGAACTCCAAAAGACGAGGGAGGCCGGGGTGTTCTCAAGGACGGCCAGCCGAATTCCGTCCCGGCCTTCGTGGCGGAAACGTTCCTCGACGAGGGCGGTGAGCCGGCGGCCGAGGCCCTTGCGGTGGAGGTTGCCGTGCACCATCAGCAGCCCGATCCAGGGCCGGCCGTCTGTGGGGTGGCGGTCGAGTAGGCAAAGGAGCCCGACGAGCTGTCCCGACCCATCGCGGGCGAGTAGTACCTCGCAGCCTTCGGTGCCGGCTTCCTCGCGCAGGTCGGCTTCGACCTGATCGGCCCGGACATTCTCGGGGTCGTACTCGCCAGCGGCGCGGCAGTACTCCGGGTTGCTCGCGTAGAGGTCGACCACTTCAGTGATCTCCTGCGGAGAGAAACGGAGCGGCGAAAGAGAGACGGTGGACATGCGGGCCAGAGTAGCCAGCACTTCCGGCCGTTGCTGACCGCGAGAAGAGGGCATCCGAGATCAGGTTGTGAAGAACAGCGATGGCTGGGCAGGCCGCCGCGGCTGACGGATTCCGAGCTGGTCTGCCTGGCGGTGGCCCAGGCGATGCTGGAGTTCACATCCGTGGCACGGTGGCTCAGGTACGCGGGCAAGAACCTGACGTCGATGTTCCAGCCCACCTGCCCAAGCAGCCGGACTGGAACAAGCGGTTGCGGGCCGCGTTGCCGCTGGTCAAGAAGGCGATACGCATGCTCGGGGCCGACACGGACTACTGGTTCGACGACCACCGGATCGTGGATTCCACCCCGGTGGAGTGCGGCCGCTCCCGGCCGACGGTGAAACGCTCCGACCTGGCAGGCTGGGCGGGATACGGCTACTGAGCCTCGCACTCCCGGTTCTTCTGGGGCCCGCGCCTGTATCTGGTGTGCACTCCGCCCGGGATGCCGATCCTGTGGGCTTTGGCCACCCCGAAAACGGACGAACGCGAGGTCCCGCAGGTCATGCATCGATGCGATGCCGGACTGGTCGCCGACCGGCCCGGACTGCTGATCATCTCCGACAAGGGCTTCGCCTCCAAGGAGTTCGAGACCGACCTCGCCCTGCGTGGTGGGGCCTCCCCCTGAGTGGTGGACACGCTGATACTGGATCTGCTTGATCCGGAGGAAGCGAGAAGACCGCCGATGGCGATGAAGGACTATTCAGACGAGTTCAAGGCCGATGCCGTGGCCCTGTACGAGTCCACGCCCGGGGCGACCTACAAGAGCATCGCCGCTGACCTGGGCGTTAACCGGGCAACCCTGCGTGAGTGGGTGCTGCGGGACCGCGAACGCCGTGGCGTCACCGCCGCGGCTGCGAGGCCGGCCGCACGCCGGGAGACGCTACCGTCCACTGATCCGGACGAGCGAGTGCGGCAGTTGGAGGCCCGGGTGGCCGAGCTCGAGGCGAGTGAGCGCAAGCTCGCCACCGAGCGGGACATACTCCGCAAGGCGGCCAAATATTTCGCCGGAGAGACGAACTGGTGAGGAGCCGCTTCCAGTTCGTTGACGACCACCGGGACACCTACGAGGTGAAGCGGCTCTGCCAAGTCCTGGACGTGAACAGGTCCAGCTACTACAAGTGGCTCGCCGGCGCCGAGGCCCGGGCCACCCGGCAGCGGGAGGACCGGATCCTGGCCGAGGAGATCCGCGAGGTCCACGGCGAGTCCGGCGGCGCCTACGGCTCCCCGCGAGTGACGGCCGAGCTCCGCGAGAAAGGGCGGCGGGTCAACGAGAAGCGGGTCGCCCGGATCATGCGGACGTTCTCCATCACCGGCATCCGCCTGCGCAGACGCATGCGCACCACCGTCCCGGACCCGGCAGCCTCACCGGTCCCGGACCTGTTCCAGCGGGACTTCACCGCCACCGAACCCGGCCTGAAATACATGGGCGACATCACGTATCTCCCGCTCGCAGGCGGGAAGTTCCTCTATCTCGCGACCGTGCTGGACTGCTTCAGCCGCAAGGTCGTCGGCTGGTCCATCGCCGACCACATGCGCACCGCCCTGGTCGCCGACGCACTGCTGATGGCAGCCTCGACCCGTAGCCGCCTGGGCGGCGCCGTGTTCCACACCGACCACGGGGCCCAATACGGATCCCGGGCCTTCGCCGATCTCTGCGGCCAATTCGGGGTGACCCGGTCGATGGGTGCGGTCGGCACCAGCGCGGGCAACGCGGCCTGCGAGAGTTTCCACGCGTCCCTGAAGCGCGAGACCCTCCAAGACGCCCGCGACTACGGCGACGCCGACACCTGCAGAAGGACGGTATTTGCCTGGCTGACCCGCTACAACACCTACCGTCGACACTCTGCCAACGGCCACCTCAGCCCCAACGAATATGAACGCCGACACCACACCGCTAAACTCACGCTCGCCGCGTGATCAATAACCGCGTGTCCACCTTCACGGGGGAAGGCCCGGTATCGAGCTGATGCGGCCCTCGTTCAAGCGCGAAAAGAACGCGAAGGCCGATCGCGCGCTCGCTCATCGCCTATGACCACTGATCATTTGGAATGACCCGTCCAGGCGTCATCTATCTCGCCTATGTCACCAGGATGTTCAGCGATCCGCCGCCCGGATGAATGTGCCTGTACGGCAGCGACGACGCGGAAGGTCGCTGCCACGAGGAAGGCCGCTGGGTGGTCGGCAACTGCGCCCGACTGAGCCTGTTGCACCGTGCGGGGATCCTGGGCGGTAGCGAGGTCACAGCTCCTGCGACCGTGGCATGCCGCCTCGTGCGGCATGGCGAGAATGTCGCAAGCCCGCGCCGCTGACACGCCGCGCCTGGCCAGCTCAGGAGGTGGCCGGGTGGCCGGATCTTGCGCAAAGCTGTCACTGCTGATGCTTTTAGGTCGAGCCCGCTGTGGCGAAAATGGACATTCAACCTTGTCCAGTGCCAACGCCCGGGCAATGGATGCCCGAACCTGTCAGGAGAGTCATGGCCCTGGAGATGCGCGACCGCTGCGAACGATGTGAGGGTGCGCTGCCGGCGCAGGACTCATCGGCCCGCATCTGCTCGTACGAGTGCACATTCTGTGTGTCCTGCAGCGACGCCATGCAGGACACGTGCCCCAACTGCGGCGGTGAACTCGTCCCGCGCCCTCGCCGTGCGCCGGCCTCCGCTGCCGAGGTCGTAGGCGGTCAGTGACCGCTTGACGGGCTGGCCGGTGTGGTGGTTGTGCCAGATGGCGGCGGTCAGAGCGAGGATCCGCTGGAGCACGCGGACGATCACGCCACCGGGAGTGAGGCCTCGGTGGCGCTTGAGGTCGAGCTGTCCCTTGAAGGCCTCGTTGATCGACTCGACGACCTGCCGTAGCGGTTTGAACAGCTGCGATCCGGGCCGCTCGGCCTCCCTTGCGGCGGGACGCAGCAGCTGGATGCTCAGCTCGGCCAGTTGCGTCTCGAACTCGCGGCCGAAGTAGTTCTTGTCGCCGATCAGCGTCTGTCCGGGACGGTCGTCGAGGTGTGCCGGCTTGGTCGCGATGTCGAACAGGATCTCGCGCTTGTCGGCCTTCGCCCCGGTCAGCGCGAAGACAATCGGCAGGCCGCCCAGAGTGCACACCAGGTGCAGTCGAAGCCCCCGGAAGTAGCGCGAGTGGCTGGAGCAGTGGCCGTACTGGGCCCAGCCGGCCAGGTCGGAGCGTTTGACGGTTTCCCGGGAGCGGCCGCACTCGACCGGCGTGGAGTCCACCACCCACACGTCGTCGGTCCACCGTGCGGTGTCCATGGCCCGCGCGCGGCTGGCGTGCCGGATGAGTCCGGCCTTCCTTGCCCAGCTTCACACCGATCCCGTCCTCCCTCACGTCAGCCCGTGGCGAGGGCGAGAGCGACGCCAGGACGGTCAGCTGACTCGGCCGGGCACACCTCATGCGCCAGCCACGTGATCAGCCGGTCCGGTATCAAGATCACCGCTCTAGTCTTTGAGGCGAAGACCCGGGTCCCGGAGTCGGCCTCGGAGGTCCCGGCCGTCGCGTGGGACGCCCTACGACTGACTGGGCAAAGCGACGCAGCGTCCCCGAGGCGAGATGCGGACCGCGTTGAAGCTGGACGAGTGACTGACGGCGCATCTTGCGGCGGTGGAGCTCCGCCGGGCAACTCTGCGCCATCGGGTGTGATGCGGTTGCGGGCCATGGTCCAGCATAAAATGCCTGATCACATGAGGTGTGCGAATGTTATCGTCGCCCGCATGCCTGAACTGATCCCACCCACCGGTCGACTTCAGTCCTCATGGCTCGCGGCGCGTGACGAGTGGTCTCCAGGCGCTCACCAAGCCGGTACTGGCTTGGGCCTCATGCCCGAGGCTGACCTCGACGACCCCGCCGTCTTCTCGGCGTGGGTAGAGCAACTGCAGCAGCAGTCGGACAGGTCAGTTGCCCTGAGAGATGGGTGGGTCCACGCCACCCACTGGTGGATCGTCGAGGGCGACAGCTATCTGGGAGCCATCGATCTGCGGCACCGTCTGAACGCCTTTCTGTTCCATAGCGGCGGGCACATCGGATATAGCATCCGGCCCTCCGCCCGAAGGCGCGGCCTGGCCACGTGGGCTCTCGGGGCTGTTCTCCCCGAAGCCCGTGCGCTCGGTCTGGGCCGCGTCCTCATCACATGCGACGACGACAATGTCGCATCGGCGCGCACCATCGAGCGCAATGGCGGCGTTCTGGAGGACGTCCGCACCACCGACGAGGGCATCAAGCGCCGCTACTGGATCACACTGTAGGCAAGCGGTGTGGTGGTGCTGGTTACAGCCACTCGTTGATGGCCGCCACCAGCACGGTGGCCTCGTAGCGGACCGAGAGCTTGTCATATCTGGTGGCCACAGCACGGTTGCGTTTGAGGGGATTGATGCCGCACTCCACCGCGTGGCGCTCGCGGTAGTCGGCCGGATCGAAATGTGGCGGCCGGCCGCCACGGGAGCCGAGCTTCTGGCGGTTGCGCGCTTGGTCAGCCTTGTCCGGGATGGTGCAACGGATCCCGCGGCGGCGCAGGTAGGCGCGGTTCTTGCGGGAGGCGTACGCCTTGTCAGCGCGAGGGGGGCGGACGCGCGGCCGACCAGGCCCGATGCGGGGCACGCGGACTTTCTCCAGCACGGGTTCGAACTGCGGCGAGTCCCCGCGCTGCCCTGCCGTGACCACGATCGACATGGGCTTTTGGCCCTGCTCGACGGCCAGGTGCAGCTTGGTCGTGAACCCGCCACGCGAGCGTCCCAGCCCGTGATCACCGGGCTCGATGAACCGGCCACCCGGTGCTTCCTTCTGCAGATCACCCTGCTTCCGAGCCCCAGCCGCATGCTGATGGGCGCGGCATACCGTCGAGTCAACGCTCAGGTCCCACCTGATCGCACCCTTCGCGTCGGCCGGCGACTGGAGCCGGATGAGGCCCCTGTGCCATGTGCCCTGCCGCTGCCATCGGCGGAACAGGTCGTAGACCCGGCCCCACGGCCCGTACTCATCGGGCACGTCCCGCCACGGAACCCCGGTCCGGACCCGGAACCGTATACCGTCGATCAACTGGCGCCGAGGCCAGACGGGTGGCCGCCCCGCCTTCGTACCCTTCGGCAACACCGGCTCCAGCGCCGCCCACTGCTCGTCTGTGAGATCTCCCCGCCCCATGAACCGAATCATTCCTCGCGCAAGATCCACTTTCGATACACGGCCTAGGGACAGCCGCAGGACAGGACAGGCGAACGAACGTCCCGGCCACGGACGTCAGCTACCCCTGAGCCGGCGCTGCGCCAACCGACCGCATGGCAAGGCGAAGGCGGCGCCGATTCCACGTCGCGCATTCCTTCCGACGTGCTCACCACCGGCCCCGGAGGCCCGGCAGAGCGCTGCTCCCAGATACGGAGCCGAGCGCCGGCTGCCCTGCCGCGGACCGGTAGAACGAGATCCGGAAAGCCGGTGGCCGCCCGTCCGGCAGCCGCCCCCACCCCGCACGAAGCCGTACACAGCGCCTCGCCGTGCGGCGAAGGCGGGCAGCTGCCGTCGACGGCTGTGACCGGCATGCACGAACCGCCGGAGCCTTTCGCGTTGGCGCCCCCGGCGCATGCTCTTCCACCGGCGCCATCCCGTGGGCGCTGCCCTGACCGCAGTGCCCCGCCCCGAGCGTTTCCAATGGCGTCAACTCGCCATCTCCGCCGGTCTGCAGCCCGGGACGCGGCGCGTTCTTCGGTACCCGTTCCACCAGGGCAACGGCGCTCGCTCACCCCCCTCCGCCGCCGGGGTCCATGTTCCGGCCGAGGTTCGCTGCGGACAGGTGTCTGCCGCCTCCGCCGCCGGGGTCCATGTCCAGGTCGAGGCGCCAGCTCGCCGCCGCGGTGCTTCGGTGCCCGTTCGCCGGGGTGCCCGAAGTGCCGGCCTGCGCCATCGAGGGCACAGCCACCACTGCAGTTGCTACCGACGCGAGGGCAATAGCCCTTGTCATTCGTTTCATGTACACCGTTCCTGGATGCGGGCAGGTACGACAGAGGCGGATTGGATCCCTTCCTCAATGGGCTCATCCTGTGTGTCTCCTGTACGACGGCGCTTGAGTACTGCGTACTCAGACCCGGCCGCCGCCAAGCCCGTGGGCGAACCTGCGTATGAGGTCACGAGACTTCAGGCGGTCAAGAGCCCACCATGCGGATGCGGAGAAAACGCGCTCATGGCGCGGCTCACCGCCGCCGCCGACCACATCACCACGACCCGGCTCGCCACGGCCCGGCAGACGTAAGCCAAAGCAAGACACGTCGACAGGATGGGTCTCCCCTGCTCGAACGGAGTCGAGTGCTTGGGGAAGGGTGGACAAGTACGTGAAGCCACCGGGACCCTCGCTCCGTCCTTCGGCCATAGCCGACACCGCACGCTCACCCCCGCCCACAGGTTGGAAACAGCCGTGTGCCACGAACAAGAGGAGGGGCTCGATGTAGGAGAGCCGCTGCGATTGATGCTGTGCAGGAGATGAAGGATTTGGCCCTTCGGAGCCGCCCTGCGGGGGGAGGCTCCAAACCGCCACATGCTGCGGAAGCGGTGACGCGACCGTGGTGAGCGATGTGGAAAAGGCACTCTTTGAAGTGTCAGGTGGGGATTAGGAAGACGAGCGCGAGCGAATCACTGATGACGTGTCGTTATCCAACTCAAGTGGCATCAAAACCGGGGCGATGGCTTTTGCTCCGGGAGGAGTCTGGCGGGTTCCCGTTTATTGGCCAGGCGGTGTCCGGCATGGAGGTGACGTGAGCCTGATCTGCTGCTCTTGTACGGAACGTGGGAAGACATGCCTCGACACTGCAGCCCGGTGCGGGCGCGAGAGGGAGCACTCCAAGCGGTGACCACCGTGAGGATCCGAGTACCGTCGCGGGGCATGTCGGCGGACCGGCCCGTAGTAGTGCTGAAGCCCCTGTAATGGGGGTGGAGCGAAGGGGCCGGGTCACTCGTGACTGTGGGAGTTTGACCAACCGGAGGTTCTCCGGGAGGAGTCGAGGGACCAGTTGAAGTCGTCGGAGAAGTCGTTTGATATTTCGAAGTGGGAAGTCTGGGAGGCGTTCCAGGAGGTAAAGAGGAATCAGGGCGCGCCGGGAGTGGATGGGCAGTCCATTGCTGACTTTGAATCAGATCTTCGGGGCAACCTGTACAAGATCTGGAATCGGATGTCGTCAGGGGCTTACTTTCCCCCTCCGGTGCGAGCGGTGGAGATCCCGAAGCAGCATGGTGGCGGCACGAGAATGCTAGGTATTCCCACTGTCGCCGATCGCGTTGCTCAGACCGTGGTGGCCAGGCACCTCGGAGTCCGGGTGGAGCCTGCGTTCCACGAGGATTCCTATGGATACCGGCCACGTCGGTCGGCTCTGGATGCGGTGGAACGCTGCCGGGAACGGTGCTGGAGGAAAGACTGGGTGATCGATCTCGACATTCAGAAGTTCTTCGACAGCGTCCGGTGGGACCTCATCGTCAAGGCCGTGGAGGCTCACACCGATGCCGTCTGGGTGATTTTGTATGTCAAGCGGTGGCTCCAGGCGCCGCTTCGACTGCCCGACGGCACCTTGCAGAAGCGGGACCGGGGGACCCCGCAGGGGTCTGCCGTTTCGCCCGTGCTGGCGAACCTGTTCATGCACTACGCGTTCGACCTGTGGCTGGCCCGGGCCTTCCGGGATGTCCAGTTCGAACGGTATGCCGACGACGCGGTCGTGCACTGCGTCAGCGAGCGCCAGGCCCAACAGGTCCTGACGGCGCTCGGGAACAGGATGGAAGAGGTCGGGCTGCGGTTGCACCCCGACAAAACCAAGATCGTGTACTGCAAGGACGGGAACCGGCGCGGTGCCTACGAGCACACGTCGTTCACCTTCCTCGGGTTCACGTTCCAGGCCCGCAGGGCGCGGAACAGGAGAGGGAAGAACTTCACCAACTTCCTGCCCGCGATCAGCAAGGAGGCCCTGAAGAAGATCAGTGGGGAGGTCCGTTCCTGGCGGATCCACCTGCGGATCGGCCTCACCTTCGCCGAACTGGCCCGCAAAATCAACCCGATCGTCCGCGGGTGGATGCAGTACTACGGAGCGTTCTACCGCTCCGAACTGCTGCCCCTCCTACGGCGCATCAGCGCCTACCTGATGCGCTGGATCCGCAAGAAGTACAAGCGATTTCGGTCGTTCAAAGCAGCCCACAAGTGCTGGCAACGCATCACCAGCCGGCACCCCAGGCTCTTCGCCCACTGGGCTTGGACACCGTGTTTCTGGTGATCAGAGTGACAAGAGCGGAGTGACGGGAGACTGTCACGCTCCGTTCTGTGGGAGCCCGGGGGTGAGATCCCCCGGGCGACCCGACCACTCTCCCTCCGGCCGTGCGGAAGGATCCTTGTCGCAAAAAACGCTGGCTGTTGAACTTGAACTCGTGATGTCGGCCTGACCTCGGGTGTCGGCCGACATCAATCAACTTGCAGTAGCTGACTCGGCTTACCAGGCGGGGCGCTTGTCCTGACGGTCCGTCGAGAAGCCGGTGGGCACGGTCGCTTCGGTCCGCAACAGCAGGCCCGGGTCGGGCGGAAATTCATCGGTTGTCGGCGCTGGGCCGTGCAGGCGCCTATGGCCCGGGACCGGCAATTCGACCAGCACACCGTCGCGCATCATCCACAGCCCGAAGCAGTCATCTTCCTCGTCATGGATCAGCACCTGCACGCTCGCCGGATACGGCCACGCCAGGGATTCCAAGTGCCGCAGCAGACCTGACCGCGGACGCACGCGGTTGAACTCGATCATCCACCCGTCAACAAACATGTCCAGCCGCTCGAAGTGGCCCCGCCAGCTGCGCGAGTCATCCGGCCGTGTCAGTGGCTCCATCACATCGTCCGCGTACGGCGCCAGCACGATGACCTGCGCAATTCTGCTCATGCCGAAGTATCAGCGCACTCCATGGGCCGGTGGCAATCGAATTCCGAGGCGACGGGCGAGGGAGAAGACCCGCCTGGGCAGCGGCAGCACCCAGTAAGCCGACGGGACCACATCCGCGAAGCCGATCACTTGCTGAGGGTCAGGCCCGTGCCGGCCAGGCAGCCGTCGATGACCTCCGGCCGGTACTGAAGCATCTTGAGCTTGCGTTTCACGGCGCGGGTGATCTGACTGAGGTCCGCAGCGGCAAGGTTGCCGATGTCGCGTTTGACCAGCGACCAGATGCCCTCCTGCGGGTTCAGGTCCGGGGCATACGTCGGCAGCTGGAAGACGGTGAGCCAGTCGGCATTGGCCTCGAAGAACTCCCGCAACGGCGCGACCAGATGCATGCGCAGGTTGTCCCACACGAGGACGATCGGGCCGCCCAACTGCGTGCGGGCGCGGAGAATCAGGTCGCGGTAGTCCTTCCAGCCGAAGCCCTTCGGTTCGTCCTTGCGGCCCCGGTACTCACGGATCGCGTAGATCAGCCGGGACCGCTCACCGGGCTTGTAGCAGGTCATGCCCGCCATCGACACCCGGCCCGAGCCACGTCCACGCACGCGGACAACTGGGGTACTGCCTTGGCGGCCCCAGGTCCTGGCACGCGGCGGCGTCATCGACTGGCCGGCTTCGTCCTCGAAGACCACCCAGGCGCTGTTCGCCGCCGCGGTGCTCTTACCCGCGGCCAGACCTCCCGCTTCCACAGCTCCACCGCGTCGCCATCGCGCTCGATCGCGCGCCGAGCAGGCTGCTGCCAGGACCAGCCGTGCCTCCTCAGCAGCCGCCACGTGCCCTCCACGGTGTACGAGACGTGGAACAGCCGGCCGATCATCGTCTTCACCCGGGCCAGCGTCCACCGCTGATCGGTCCACCCATGGGCCAGCGGGCCACGCTCCAACTCCCGCTCCAGCCTGGCCATCTGCGTCTCCGACAGGCGAGGCCGCCCCGGCGATCCCTTCGACGCCACACCGGCCAGGCCCTCCTCGCGCCACTGGCGCCGCCAGCGTTCCACCGACCGCTCCGAGACCCGCAACGCGGCAGCAATCTCCCGATTCTTCTCCCTGCCCTCGAAGCACGCCACGGCCTGGACCCGGACCCGCTCCCGCGCGGCCCTCTCGGCGTCGGTCAAGCCACCACCCTGCGGATATCTCACCTCACCAGGGCTACCGAGCCCACCTGCACGCTGTCCGGCGAACAGCCCGACATCACCCGATCAAGTTCAGTAACCTCGGTGAACCTTCCCGACCACAGCAGGACCAGCGGAAATCCAGAGTGCGAGCCTGATAAGCGCCTTCCCGTGACCTCCGGCTGGGACATAGGAAAGGAACCGCGGGAGCTTGGTGTGCCCGCGGTCCTCCGGATAGGCAGAGATTACTCATGTCCGCCGGCCGAACTCACGGTTGACTCACCCTGTCTTGCCCGCCGAGAAGCAGAGCAGCACCGAGGCGTGGGCAATCCCAGGTTCGTGAGAGCTGTCAACTCAAAACGGCGACCCATGCGCGGGGCCGGGACCCCTGCCACCCCACGAGGCTTGCGGACCACCGAGGCGGCAGGGCAACCGCATCCCTCCGCCCGGCGTCCCGCGCTTCCTGATTTCCGCCCGCAACACCCCGGCTGTGCCGCTCGACCACCCCCTGCAGGCGATAGCCGGCTCCGCCCCGGCGACAGAGCAGCACCACAGAAAGAAGAAGGACAGCACGATGAAGAAGCTCATAGCCCCCTTGTGCGCAGCGTCGACAGCCGTCGTTCTGGCATTCATGCCGACCACGGCACAGGCAGCCGGAATCGAGGACGGCGCGCCCCTGGTGGCCGCTCAGAACGAGATCATCGACGAACTCGCGACGCTCGGCTGGCCAGGACAGGACCCGGAGAACTTCTACCCCGGTGCTCTCGGCCACCCCGACGCCACCGCAGCCTCGGTCGTCTGGGGCACGCCCGGGAACCCCAGTTCCTATCAGGTCGAGGCCAAGTGCGCCCAGTTCCTCACCGCCTCGCTGAAGCACGCCTACACCTGGGCCACCGACGCGTGGTTCACCTCCGGCGTAGGCTTCCGCAGTCCCTCCGCGGAGCAGTACTACGACGCCTTCACCGACACCTCCGCCGGCGGTGCGCTCGAGGATATGAGCGACCACATCAGCCGCCCCTCCGCGCAGCGGGTCAGCGACCTGCACGCAGGATCCGTCATCGCGGTGAAGTACCTGGACGGCTCGGAGGGAGGAGCGACCGGGCACATGATGACCGTGCAGTCCGTGACACCGTTCGAGCGCGACGGCAACAGTGCTACCCAGGAGTACGCGGTCAGGGTCGCCGACAGCACCTCCGCCCCGCACGGCGTCGCATTGTCCTCCAAGACGTCGCCCCACTGGGCGTTCAAGGACAGCCGGGTCGAAGGCTCTCCGGGACTCACCACGAAGGAATGGAGCGGCGCCGGCCGGGGAACGATCTTCATTCAGGCCGACACGACGACTGGCAAACCGACCGGCTACTGGTGGGGCCGCAACGAAGCCGCGTTCAACACGGTCGCCAACCGCCCCATGGTCTTCGTCGACATCACCCGCTGACGCGTGCAGGCGGGGACACTCCCCGTCACCTTTGGCCGAGTGATGCGGTGCCGCTGCCAGTCACTGATCTCGACATCCTGGCGGGGGGAGACACGGACACCCTGGCGTACCGTCTGTGGACGCCACCGCTCCGCCCGCCTCAGGCAATGCTCACTGAGCTCTTTCAGTGTGGCCACCGATCGGGTGACAGGAGCCGTGGCGACAACGCACAAGGCTCCCGTGCGCCGTTGGGGGAGGCGTTCGAAGTCTCAACCCATCGGTGCAGACGCCTTATTGGTTCCACATCCTGCCGCACTCGACCTGCCTCACACGCTCGTCGAGTGGGTCACGATGTTCATCGTCAGCCGCGAGGGTGACCGGAGGTGCAAGCTCCCACCGCACCAGCGTGCCCTGGTCGCTCTGGTGTACCTGTGCAAGCACGAGCCCCTCACGCCGAGCGCCGCTGGGTTCGGCATCTGGGTCGGCACCGCGCACGCCTACACCACCGCGGTCGTCGATCTGCTGGCCACCCGCGCCCCGGTCCTGCTGGTGACTACACCGGCCCGGCGGCCTGCGGGAGGCCACCGACTGCCGCCGCGAAGGAGCGGCTCCGACAGCGGCCTCCCTCGCCTGCCATGGGAGAAGCCGCTGTCGGAGGGTCGGCTGTCCGCCTACGGATCGGCGGTGTGCTGTGCCTTCAGCTACACGGACGTGGCGTCTCGGAGTGCTTCGTCGCGTTGGGCCGCAGCAGGCGCTGGTCCGGGACGGTCATCGTGAGGAGTTGAGCGCCGGTCCCTACGGCAGCGGTCCCGCTGATCGCCGGATACGACCAGTCCGCGGTCGGGCTCAGCGCGGGGAAGGCGAGCCCGTCAACAGCTGCGAACAAAGCGGCCCACCGGGCGGCCGGATTGGCTCCGGAGCGACGACGGCCCAGGAGGCATCCCCCGAAAAGCATCACGGACACGACGGCGAAGGCGATGAACCAGGTGTTGCCGTCCAGCGAACCGGTCTTCCAGCCGATCGCGCTGCCGAGCCGCCCGCGAGGAGGCTCCGACGCCAAGGACCGGATCCTGTCGGCGGCGCAGACGTCGTTCCTGCGGCACGGCTACAGCGCGACGACGATGCGAGCCGTGGCAGCGGCGGCCGACGTGGACCCGGCCCTGATCAGCTATCACTTCGGTTCCAAGCAAGGGCTGTTCGGCGGGGTGATGGCGCTCGGGATCAGCCCCGGCCAGGTGATGGACCGCGCACTCAAGGGCGATCCCCAGCAGATGCCTCAGCAGACCATTCGGGCAATCCTGGCGACATGGGATGATCCAGAAACCGGTGGCTCACTGACACTGCTGGTCACGCAGGCCCAGAGGGGCGGAAGCCTGCGTGCCTGTCGTCTGTCTGGCCTCTCTCGCCGCATTCACGACCTGTACCTCCCTGACCGTCGACGGCGGCATGGACGGGCTGCGGCTTCGGAAGGAGCGCTGAGCGGGATGCGGCGCTTGCCCGACCCGGACGGGCCCGGTCAGTACACGGCTGCCCGTCGCATCCCGCGCGAAGAACCCCACGACACGTGCCGCAGCCGAACCCGTGTCCGTGCAGCCGCCGACCGACACCCGGCTGGGGGTGAACTCCCGGTGCCCTCGCTGGCGGCCGTGGTCGGAGCGCCGGCTGGCCGCAGACGAAGGTGAACGTACGGATCAAGCGCGAGGACGCAGGCGGAGTTCGTGTTCCGGGCGGTGAAGGAGGCCGTGCCCGCCGCTTTCCTCGAAGAGCTTGCGGCAGCGGTGGGGCGGCTGTGGAGCGGCTGTGGAGCGGCCCTGTGCCAACGAACGGCAAGGTCGATCTGTACGCGGCGATCCGCCGCGATGCCCGGGCAGCGGCGTAGAACGCCGCCGGCTGACCTCACCCGGCCGGCGGAAGGTGATGCTGTCCTGCCCCGTACTCGAGGGTCCGGACGGCCTCCCGCTATTGCGGTGCGATGGCTTTGAGCCAGTCCTCGACGGCGAGGACATCTGCCCACTGCGGGAACAGTTTTTCGGTGAGCATTGTGTGCACCTCGGGGTCGGTGTCGAGGCAGGCATCCGCCAGGACGGTGAGGCCGAAGTCCAGGTCGATGGCGTGCCACAGGGTGGACAGCACTACAGCGCTGGTGGCGATGCCGGTGAGAACAAGGCTGTCGATATCGCGAGCCCTGAGTACCAAGTCGAGGTCGCTGCCCGAGAACGCGCTCCCCCGCCTCTTGGTGACCACCACGTCGCCCTGCTGGGGCGCGACGTCGTCATGGATCTCGGTGCCAGGGGCGCCCTCGGTGAACAGGCCGGCCCGCACGGCGTTTGTCATCACCCTGTTGCGAGGGCTGACTCCGGGATCGCCCGGCCGTAACCCGATCACCACGTAGATCACGGGGATGCGGGCAGCCCGGGCACCGTCGATCGCGCTGCGCAAGCGCGGCAGATATCCGGAACCGTCGTCGGCGATGGCCACGACGTCCCGTTGGACGTCCATCACCAGAAGCGCGCTGTTCGCCATGCTCGTCGTCCCCTCTCCGTCGGGAAACAAGAGCAAGTCTGGTGGATCAGCCCAGCCGCGGTGCAGGTTCGGGAGATCCTCATCAGCGTCGTGCCGCAGTGCGCCCATGACCGGTGTCGGTTCTCATCGACACTTTTCTTGCCCTGTGATCACCAGGTGCTGTCGGAACTCGGTGGCAAGCGGTGGCGCCCGTCAGTTACGAAGCCAGCCGCCGGAAGACGGGCAGCAGACAGGCCCTGATCTGCGACGGACGCGGTATCCCGCACGAGGCCGTCAGTACCGCGGCAAAACGTCGCCGAGCGGCGGCTGGGACGCCGTCCTGTTCGCGACGGTTGAGTGAGAATCGCGGGCCGGCATGGCGTGCTCAGCGTTGTCCGAGGGTGGCCCGGATGGCGGGGGCAAGAGTGGAGACGATCTCCTCGGGGGTGAGGTGGGCGACCGCCGGGAGGCGCAGCAGGTAGCGGGTGAGGGCGAGGCCGAGGAGCTGGGTCGAGACCAGGCCGGCCCGGGCGGCAGCCTGTTCAGGGCCGAGCGCTGCGGTGAGGGCGGGGGCGACCTGGGCGGCGAAGATCCCGTGTATGCGTTGCGCGGCGTGGTCGTTGGTGACGGCGGAGCGCAGCAGTAGGAGCAGGGCGTCGTCGTCACCGTCGTGCTCCCAGCGGTCGAGGAAGTGGCGCACCCAGACCCGGGCAAGGTCGTCTGCGGGGACGCCGGTGAGGTCGGGGAGGTGTAGGTCGACGTCGAGGGCGGCGTCGAAGAGCTGGGCCTTGTTTCCGTAGTAGCGCATGACCATCGAGGGGTCGATGCCGGCGTCGGCGGCGATGGCGCGGATCGTGGTGCGCTCGTAGCCGTGGGCGGCGAAGCGTCGTCGGGCGGCTTCCAGGATGGCGGCCCGGGTGCGGTCGGAGCGCCGGGGGGCGGTGGTGTTTTCGGTTTCCTGCAGCATGCCAACAAACGTAGGCCAACCTGCGTTGACTTTCCAGCCGGGGATGGGCATCCTGTCAACAAGTGATGGCCAACGCTTGTAGGCCACCTGCTTCGCACCCGTCCCGGAGACCGAGGTGCACAGCCCTCGGTCCGGAAGGAACATCGCCATGAAGTTGCTGCTACCCCCGAAGCCCGGTGCGGCGTACGAGGCGCAGCACACAGGCCGGACAGAGGCCGGCATGGACGAGGTGCGCCAGACCGTGGCTGTTCCCGGCCTGCTCGCCTCCTTCACCCGGTTCGTCCTGTGCGGCGGCGGTGTCGGTCTCGCTGCCGGCCCGGCCGTGGCACTGCTGGCCGCGCTGATGCCCTGGGCCTTGGCGAACGCGCTGGTCACCGCGGCTTCCACCATCCTCTGCACGGAACTCCACGCGCGCTTCACCTTCGAGGCCGGGCGGCATGCCGGATGGCGCCAGCACTGGCAGTCCGCAGGGTCGGCCTCGGCTTCCTACGCGGTGACTTGCGCGGCGATGTTCATCCTGCACATGGTGCAGCCGTCGGCCGGGACGCTGAGCGAGCAGGCCGTCTACCTCAGCGCTTCCGGGCTCGCCGGAATCGGACGTTTCCTGGTGCTGCGCCGGTTCGTCTTCGACGGCAGTCCGACCATGGTGCAGGAGAGCAGCCCGGTGGGGGTTGCAGGAAGCGAACGAGACCGCGTCCTGGTCCATCGCGACTCCTGCGTGGCCGAAGGCCACGCAGTCGGCGAGCGAGCGAGCCATCATGTACGGGGCGAGGACGGCGGCAACGGTTGCGACCGTCCGGGCAAGCTCTCGCTCTGGACGGTCAAGTTGGTCTGCGTCCACGCCCCGACCGCTTCACGGCCCTGTCCGCCCTCGCCGTGCCCCTGCCGCCGCGGGGCTGAAGCCTCGCCTCGCGCCAAAAAGCTCTTAAGACGCTCCTCCAGCGTGTCCGCCGAACGCGCGGTGACGCGGCGCAGCTCCTCCTCGCCCGCCTGCACGTCGAAGACCGAAGGGCGGATGGGCAGGACGGGGATGTCTCCCGGTTCCGTGAGAGCAGAGGATGGGCCTCGTCGTCGCTGTTCACGGCGATCACCGTGGGCGTGGTGTTTCTGACGGGCCGGTGACTTGGCGGTGGCCTTCTTCGCGGATTTGCTCGTCATCTCGCATAAGTCGGGGCAGGTCAACTCCGTGTTGTGGGGCTTCGGGCCGCGGGCTGGAAGATATCGCTGACCACCTCGAACGGAGGGGTTCTGTTGACGTCGATGAACCATTCCCGGCCGAGTAGCAGTCCGAAGAGGGGAACCGGGAGCCGGGTCAGGGCTCGCATGACAGGGGCTAGCCGGCCGGTCCCGGTCACCTGAGATCGATGTGCGGCGAGGGCCGCTTGCTTCTGGCGGGCGAACCTGCGGACATCAACCCGGTGGGTGATGGCTGAACGCGGGCTGTACGCGGTGCCGGGGGCCACGGCATCGTGGCGCAGGGGGATTCTCAATCGGTCCACCAGTTGCAGGACTCGGATGATCAGGTCACGCGGAATCGTCGCCTCGAGCAACTGCTCCACTCCGGCCAGGTCGGCGGCGCGCCTGCCGACCTCGTGCACCCTGACGTGGTCCCGGTGGCCGTAGCCGCCGTTGGCGTCATAACTGAGAAGCACATCCACGTTCTCCGCCCGGAGAATCACAGCCAGCCGCTCGGCAGCCTCCTGGGGGTCGGCCCTGACAAAACGCGCCCGGTCCGGCGGGTCCGGATGCAGCAACGTGCCGTTACCGCTGTCCGCGTACCCCAGGTGCGCAACACGAGCCGCCCCGAGTATGGCGGCGCTCGCACGGAGTTCGTCCATACGTGGCGATTCGCCGTTCACAACGGGTCCCGTTGCACCGTCTGTAGCGACAACGATCACTACTCGGTGCCCCTCGGCAGCCGCGCGGGCAAGAGTGCCGCCCGTCATGAGGACTTCGTCGTCGGGGTGAGCGTGGAAGGCGAGAACGGTTGCCATGGGGTCACATCCTGCACTACCGGGCAGCTGGCAGTCGTCGTGTCAGTCGCGACCCGTGTATATCCGAGGGCCGCAGGATCGGGCACGGCTTAGGCGCTCATGACACGTACCAGCCACCGAGCCGGCCCAGCCGGCCTGGAAGCCCGCGCACCTGTCGCCGCCTGACCTGGGACCCAGTCTCCCAGGTGAGGATTTCGTCAGGGCTGGCCCACGCCTGAGCAGCCAGTGCGTTGATCCGCCCTTCAACGGCGCGCAGGTGCCGACCGATCCGCTGTATCGCCAGGTTGATCCCGCGCAGCCACCAGACTGCCAAGAGGAGAACGGCAACGGCGACGTACACGCTGGGAGCGCCGAAGGTCAGCCGGTTCGATACCACCAGCAGGGCGGAGATGATGCCAGCGAATCCGATCATCTGCATGCGCGCAGCGACCCGCTGTGTGACCTCTTCCCGCAGAGCGCGGTATTCCTCGAAGAGCGCCGCTATCTCCGGTTCGAACTGGCGCTGGGGTATGTGCTGAGCGGGAGTATGCGGGGAATCGGGAGGGCCCTGCGGTTCCATGTAGCCCTCCCTGGGGAGATCGCGATTGACAATTGGGGCATACCCCTGTCGATGAGAAGCCACACGACAGCCTGCGATCTCTCGGTTTCGGTCAGCGGTGCTGTGACTGAGCGTTGGGTTCTGTTGTCGTGCGGGGACCTTCTGGTACTCCAGTTGCGTTTCTCCATATGTCCTGGTCACAAGGCCCTTTCGGAGTCCGGTCGGCTGACGTCGCATCAGGTGGGTGGTAGTTCGTGACTCACCCGATCAGGGTGCGTGCGGCGCTGGTAGTGGCACGGCGGGCGACGGCCTGGTGGCGCCGGCGCCAGCGCCGGCGGGACCAGTGGAGACGGTGCGCGGGTGACTGGCGCCGGGCTGAGGGGGGCAAGGTCCAGGAGCCGTCGCACCTCTGCCACGGTGAGGGTCACGGGGCTGCTCGGACCGTTTTCTCGGCCCCCTTTTCGAGGGCGTGAGCTGTCATCGCGGCCAGAAAGGCGTGCGCGAGCATGGGCGGGGTGATGTGGCGGTACCAGCCGACGTAGCGGCGGACTTCGTACTGATCCAGGCCGCATTCGTTCCTCGCGGCCTGGACGCCCCTGCTTCGCGCTCTGCCCTGCGGCATCAGGCCCGCGTCACCGTTTGAGGTGACCTGGACTGGAGCCTTGTTGACGGCCGCCGCTGGGCGGCGGGTCCGGCCCGGGGTGAGGTGGTGGACATCATGGCGGAGCGGGTCGGGAACGTCGCCGGACGCGTTACGAGCAGATCGTCGCCGAGGCGCGGGAGCTGATCGCGCGGGTCACACGAGTCCAATTCGCCCCGGACGAAGAGGCGTTGGAGATCGAACCGATGAAGCCGGTGGGCGGGTCGATGCCGAACGGCACCGACGACCTGTGCACGGTCGAGAAATCGTTGCTGATGGCCCGCCGCCTCACCGGCGAAGTGCGTCATCAGGGTTGGTCCGGTTCGCCGGTCGTTCGTGCGGCCTGATCAAGACCGTCACCGAGGGTCTGCTCGCCGACCATCCACCGCCCGAGTGCTCCCGGCTGATCGCGCACCGGGGAGTGGCGGCCCCATCGAAGCCGTCCGGTCGCCGCCCCGACGGCGAACCGCCAGACGGTGAGCGGCTTTTCGAGATCCCGTGGGTCGGGACGGCCGAACGGTCGAAGATCACCTGTACTCGGGGCTGGTGACGATCCTGCTGGCCTATTCAGGCTGCGCCGCAGCCGGCAACGTTTGCCCCGCGGATCGGGCTGGCGATTCGGCAACGGCTCGAGCGAACCGGTCGCTCCACTCCCGCAGTTGCTGGACCAGCTCGGGCGGGCTGAGCACGGTGAACTCCGCGCGGAGCGAGCCGAGCGCCATGGCCGGCCACTCCAGCGCGTCGGACCGCATCCGGACCCGGCAACGCCGCGGCTCCTCCTCGTCCACCTCCGCCCAGCGGCCGATCTGCTCCCGCACCTCGGCGGCCGGGGCGTACACCACGGCCTCCACCGAATGTGACGTCGGCAGGTTGCGCAGACCGGCGCGCACGAACGCGGCGGCGTCATCGGCCGGCAGCCGGCGAGGGCGGACCCGCACCCCGGTCACGCACGGGCGTTCCACCCGATCCACCCGGAAGCTGCGCCAGTCCTGTCGCCCCAGGTCGTAGCCGACCAGATACCACCGCCGGCCCAGGTAGACCAGCCGCAGCGGCTCCACGTGGCGCTCGGTGCGCGCGCCGTCGGCAGCGGTGTAGCCGAACTCCAGCCGCTCGCTGTCCCGGCACGCACGTGCCACGGTGACCAGCGTCTCGGGGTCGGCGGCCGCGCCAGTGTCGCCCCAGCCAGGTGTCAGCGTCATCGCCCGCAGCGCCTCCACCCGACGGCGCAGACGGGGCGGCATCACCCCGATGATCTTGGCCAATGCGCGCACCGACGACTCGGCGATCCCGGCCACCGAGCCCTGGGCGGCGGCTTGCAACCCTACGGTCAGGGCCACGGCTTCGTCGTCGTCGAGCACCAGCGGTGGCAGTGCCGCACCCGGCTCCAGCTGGTAGCCACCGTCCACCCCTCGGCTGGCGCGCACCGGATAGCCCAGCTCGCGGAGCCGGTCGATGTCGCGGCGCAACGTACGGATGGACACACCCAGCCGACGGGCCAGCTCCTCGCCCGGCCAATACCGGTGGGTCTGCAGCAGTGACAGCAACCGCAGGGTTCGCGAGCTCGTGTTCGCCATGACTTTGATTCTGCCGCGAATTCAGGTCAAGAACTGGCACTTGTGTTTCCTACCGTTGGCATCAGCACGACAGACCCACTCGCCCCAACGAGGGATAACGCGATGACCAGCCCTGAAATGACCCAGACCGCCGCTACGCGCCCGATCATGTCCGGCGAGCGCGCCGACCTGGTGGACTCCTTGCGCAAGCACCGCTCCTTCCTGCGCGGTACCGTCCGCGGTCTGACCGACGACCAGGCCGCGGCGAGTCCCACGGCCAGCGCACTGTGCCTGGGCGGGCTGATCAAGCATGTGGCCGAGGGCGAGCGCAAGTGGGTGGACTTCATCCTCCACGGACCGTCCGCGATGGCCAGCGGCAACAAGAACTGGGCGGACTGGGACGAGAGCGACTACGCCGCTTACAGCCAGACCTTCCTCATGGGGCCTGGTGAGACGCTGGGTGGCATTCAGGCCGACTACGAACAGGTGGCTCGCCGCACCGACGAGTTGGTGGCCACCCTGGACCTGGATGCCACCTGGCCGCTGCCCGAGGCGCCGTGGTTCGAGCCGGGGGCGCGGTGGTCCGCACGGCGGGTGCTGATGCACATCATCGCCGAGACCGCTCAGCACGCCGGGCACGCCGACATCATCCGGGAAACCATCGACGGTGCGAAGAGCATGGGCTGACCCGTCCGACGCCGAGCACCTCGTGGGCGGCCACGGCGTCGAGACGACCAGCCCGGCGCGCGGGGCGCGGCACGCCGACAGCCCTCATCGACAGCCTTCCGCAGCGCGCCCGGGCCGCAGCCGCGGTAGTCCGGGCGCGGGAGCGCGCGGCAGTCGGCGTCGGCCTGGCAGCGGTCGACGCGACGGCCGTCGGCTACGTGATGCGCGGGGCCTTCGCCCGCCGGCACCTGCTCGCCGAAGCCCGCCAGCACCTCGCCAGACGCTGCGCGGCCGCCCGCACGAACCCGGCATGGACGACCCCTCACCGGCCCGGCGAGCAGCGGGTCACCACCGTGCCGTACGACATGGACGCGCACAAGTTCGCGCGCAGGGCATGCTGCCTGATTCGCGAGAGGACGGCGGGGATGATGGTGTCCTCGGAGTACCTCCGGCGGGTCGTTGGGGAACGCGGCCGTGTCCGACCCGACTCCCTCGGTGATCTCATCGGTTGACGGTGGGTTCGTGCGACCTGAGGCGAACGAGGCCTTGTGTCGCATCGGCCACCTGTCACTCCCCGTAACATTTGCCGAAGCATGGGCCCTGGGATTACTTCGCGTTTCCTGAGGAGGTTTGTGGCGTATCGGGAGACGGGGGAGAAATGCATTTCTTGATGGCGCTCAATTCTCTGTGAAAATGCTGCAGCACCGCTCCCTGGGTGACACGGGCGGCGTTACAGCTGTGATGGTTTATCTCTACTCTCCGAGGCCGAGCAGGAACTTGAAGATCAAGATGATGAATCCGGCGACGGTGACGAAGGCGCCGCCTCCGGCGAGAAGTGCGGCGGGCCAGGGCGCACCCATGACCAGGGAAAGGGCGGTGGTGATCGCCGCGCCGATTGCGCCGCAGATGAGGGAGATCATGAGGAGCTGGATGTTCTGCATGCTCACGGTCTGGCCGGCGGCCGGTCCGGCGGCCCTCGTACCGGGGTTCGTCTGGGTAGGCGAAGCCTCCCGCGGGTGCTCGGAGATGGGCGCGGGCATGTCCGGTGTGGGTGAACCGACGACACCCAGCTCGCGGCCGTAGGAGGCGGTGGCGGCGTGGGGCGGTGCCCGATGCGTTGCTGTCGCTGCTGACCCGGGCGCGGATGCCATGAGCGTGAGCAGCCCTGCGGTCAGCACGGTGGCGGCCGCGGCCCGGGCTCGGCGCACCCACCACGACACCCCCTTTCGCTGTTCCGGAGGTGCAGGCATGCGGCTAGGGTGGGGCGTTGGTGTCATCACGTGATGCGCCTTTGTGTGTGTTCCTCCTCCCGATCTCTGGGTTCCAGCCGTCGATATCGGGAGGAGGAGCGCTTACGGGTGGGCTCGGTTCCAGTCGGTGCAGATCCGTCTTTCTCTGAGATGTACAACTGACTCGGTGATCGGGCGCCCGCTTTCGTCGCGGGCAGAGTTTGGTCTGAGAGGGCGCTTTTTCATTTCGCTCGTCGTCCTGCGGAATATTTGGCGAATTCAGGCATGGGGGTAGCAGGGAAGGGAGTGCGAGGGTTGACTCCGTGCCAATGACGGCAACTTCCCGGGAGGCAGGTAGTGGTCCCCTGATCCTGGCCTCGGTCGGGTCAGCGTTCGTACTTCGTCAGAGCATGTGCGGTGTTGGCAATCGTCGGATGCGAGCGGGTTGTTGGCACCTTACTGCGCGTGGACATCTTTCTACGCCCATTCTCGTGTCGCCTGCGTCCCGTGACGGGTGGCTCTGCGGTGTTCCTCTGCCATGCAGGGAATCGGAGGCTGGTGTTCCGCATGTGCGAGGAGCCTGTGTGATGAGGCTGAGCTGCGGTTTTTTGTGTCGGCCAACTTGCCGTGCCGGATCGTGATGCGGATTCGTCGTGGCCGGCATGAGCGAGCGGACCGATGAAGAGGTGGCACATCGGGCCATCGAAGTCGAACAGGAGCACTCGGGAAAGCCGTGGCAGGAGGCGTTGAACGAGCGACGTGCTCGGTGAAGCGGCTGGTCAGAGCCATCGGAGCGCCGAAGGGCGGGGGACGTGGCGGTTAGGAGACAGAGGGCGGCGCGCTGGGGCGATGCAAGGCCGATCTACGCGTATTGACAAAGAACTGGTCGGTTTGAGTCATGCGGTGCCGATCCCGAGTGGGCGACGATCCGCTGCCCACTCAAGTGTCTGAGGAGCTGTGGGCGCATGGAGGTTGACTCGTTTTCGTGCAGCCAACTGGAACAACTTGATGGTGGGTGGGAGGACTTGACTCGGTTGCTCCGTCCTGCCGGCCTGGTCCGGTCGGACGGGTGGGTACCCGTTCAGGGAGTTGGCGACGACGTCCGTACCTGTGGTGGGCGCGCTGTCGTGGGCGGTTGTGATGGAGCCGGCCTGCTCCGGTGTCCTGCCGGGCGTGATCACTACAGGGATGGCGCCGAGCGATAGGGGCAGGGTGCCTGGGTGCTGTGCCGCGTGACGTCAGCCCGGCCCGTCGTGGGTGGCGTGGGGGAGGAGGAAGTCGGTCCTGGGCGGTTCCTGCGCCAGGAGCGCGTCGTATCGTCGTGGGTTCGTTGCGCACGTCGGTGGTGCAGAACAGCACCCCGTTGGTCTTGCCACCTCCTCGTGGAGAAAGACGTCCACTGGTAGTGCGTCGCCGCACCGAGTGCCGCTCCTGAGCGGTCTGCCACCTCGATATCCAGGCCCCTCGCACCACGCTCTGGTCCCTGCGCAGCTGCACAACTGCACAGCTGCACAGCTGCACAGCTGCTCCGGCTGTGCGCAGTCATGTGCTCCTGGATCGGATACGCGGACTGTTCCAGGATTCACGGGACAGCCTGTACCTCGTTCGCGTTGAACGCCGACGCCTGGAAGGCCCAGCGGCCGCGCCGGGAACAGCCGGTCCGGTCGGCGCGGTTGCATCGACCGAGGGACCGGCGCCGTACGGGCGGGGAACACGGAGACCACAAGGTCGTCCGCCCCACCAGGATCCGGGCCCCAGGATCGCGGTACGCCCGCCGCGCACTCGGACCAAGACGTATTTCTTTAGGAGAACTGTTTCATGACTGACCGGCCCTTGACGCTCATGGCAGTACACGCCCACCCCGACGACGAGGCCACCGGAACCGGAGGAGTCCTCGCGCGGTACGCGGCGGAAGGCATCCGCACGGTTCTCGTGACGTGTACCGACGGCGGGTGCGGTGACGGACCGGGGGGTGTCAAGCCGGGGGATCCCGGGCACGATCCGGCGGCGGTCGCCTTGATGCGCCGTCAAGAACTCCAGGCGAGCTGTGACGTCCTGAAGGTCAGCGATCTGGAGATGCTGGACTATGCCGACTCCGGGATGACGGGCTGGCCGAGCAACGACGCCCCCGGATCCTTTTGGCAGACCCCCGTGCAGGAAGGCGCGGCCCGACTCGCGGAACTCATGCGGCACTACCGACCTGATGTGGTCGTCACCTACGACGCGAACGGCTTCTACGGCCACCCCGACCACATCCAGGCCCACCGCATCACGATGGCGGCGCTGGAGATGACCGCGCTGGCACCGAAGGTGTACTGGACCACGATGCCCCGCTCGATGATGCAGCGGTTCGGCGAGATCATGCGCGAGTTCCATGGGGACATGCCGGAGCCGGATCCTGCCGAGGCCGCCGCGATGGCCGAGATCGGCCTCCCCGACGATGAGATCACCACGTGGGTGGACACCACCGCGTTCAGCGGTCAGAAGTTCGACGCTTTGGCCGCGCACGCCAGTCAGGGCGAGAACATCTTCTTCCTCAAGATGGGCAAGGAGAGGTTCGGCGAGTTGATGGGCATGGAGACCTTCGTACGTGTCCAGGACGCCACCGGCGCGGCCATACCCGAGAACGATCTCTTCGCCGGACTGCGCTGATCCGCCCGTCCGACCGGCCGGGAAAGCGCATCGACCGCACGGCGCGATCGAGCGGGTCGCACGCCCGGAGGCTTGTCCACGCGAGTTCCGCTCCGCCCGTGATCAAGGCCCTTGCCAGTGGACGTGCGAGTCCTCAACACCTGGTGCTGGGGTTGCTTGAAGGCGAAGACCTCCGGTGTGGTGGAGCCGTCTAGCTAGGACTGCACCGCACAGGAGGTCTTCGTGTCCCACCGTAACGGCTGACCGTTCATGGCAGGCGGCTGCTGGTCGACCGTGTCCGTTCCGGGCGGCCGGTGGCTCATGTCGCCGCCGAGCTTGGTATCTCACGGCCGACCGCCCATAAGTGGGTCCGCCGGTGGCGGGCCGAGGGCGATGCGGGTCTGGTGGATCGTTCCAGCCGACCGCTTACGACTCCGCATCGCACCCCCGCTGCCACCGAGCGGGAGTCCGCGAGCTGCGGCGGGCCCGCAAGCTCGGGCCGGCGCGGACCGGTCCGGTCCTGGGCCTGCCCGCCTCGACCGTGCCCCGGATCCTGACCCGCCACGGCCTGCACCGCCTTGCCTGGCTCGACCGGCCCACCGGCACCGTGATCCGCCGCTACGAACGCGACCGCCCGGGCGATCTGATCCACGTCGATGTGCAGAAACTCGGCCGGATCCCCGACGCCGGCGGTCACAAAGTCCGGGGACGGCACGCCGGCCGCCCGATCCGCGGGATGGGCTTCGACTAAGTCCACTCCCCAGATGCACGACATGCCCCTGGCCCGTCTACCCGCTGATCATCGGCGGCCTCGCGCTCATGGTGTTCTTCCCGAAGGTCACCACCGCGATCCCGGCCCCGCTCGTGTCGATCGTCATCCTTACGGTCATCACGGTCGCCGCCGGTATCGCGGTGCCGACCGTCGGCGACAAGGGTGAACTGCCCTCCTCCCTGCCGGTGCCGGGCCTGCCGGACGTGCCGTTCACCATGAACACCCTGACCACCATCGCCCCCTACGCGCTCGCGATGGCGCTGGTCGGCCTGATGGAGTCGCTGATGACGGCCAAGCTGGTCGACGACATCACCGACACCCACTCCTCCAAGAACCGCGAGTCGATCGGCCAGGGCATCGCGCACATCGTCACCGGCTTCTTCGGCGGCATGGGCGGCTGCGCCATGATCGGCCAGACGATGATCAACGTGAAGGTGTCCGGAGCCCGCACCCGCCTGTCCACCTTCCTGGCGGGATCGTTGCTGATGGTGCTGTGCATCGTCTTCGGCCCGGTCGTCTCGGGCATCCCCATGGCGGCCCTGGTCGCGGTGATGGTGATGGTGTCCTTCGCGACGTTCGACTGGCACTGCATCGCCCCCAAGACCCTCCAGCGGATGCCGACGGGCGAGATCGCCGTCATGGTCGTCATCGTGGCCTGCGTGGTCGCCACCGACAACCTCGCCATCGGTGTCGTCGTCGGCTCCGTCACCGCCATGGTGATCTTCGCCAAGCGCGTCGCCCACCTCGCCAACGTCACCTCCGTCATCGACCCCGACCAGGCCACGGTGGTGTACTCGGTGACCGGTGAGCTGTTCTTCGCCTCCTCCAACGACCTCGTCGGCCAGTTCGACTACGCCACCGACCCCGACACCGTCGTCATCGACCTGAGCGCGGCGCACGTCTGGGACGCCTCCTCCGTCTCGGGCGGCCGTCACTGTGTCCGGTGCCGAAAACACGGGCGCCCGACGGGTGGAGGCCGTCAACGTCGGGGCAAGGCCGGATCACCTGGTGCGGGCTGGACTGCCGCAACAGCTCATTCTCCAGCTCCAGGACCTGCACGACGCGGGCGAACTGCTGGACCTGGAGGGCGAAGCGGTCGCGTTCTTCGCGTAACGCCTGGGCCCTCGCCTTGAGTTCTTCGTGCTCAGTGTGGAGGGCGTCTCTCCGACCGTGCCCTTCACTGAGCAGGTCGAAGGCGACGAAGTGGGCCGGCCACTCAGCAGCCGCCTGGGCCGCCCCCGCGCCGCGCTGCGGCAGAGAGGGCGGCCTGGCAGCCGCTGGCGGCGCCGGTGATGGCTTGGCGGTAGGTGTGGTCGACGACGTCACCGGCAGCGAAGACGCCGGGCAGGTTCGTACGCGTCGAGGGCGCGTCGACCGTCAGGTAGCCCTGGTCGTCCAGGTCGCAGCCGGACGGCGACTGTTCTTGAGTTAGCTCGGGAAAGGTTCTCAAGACCCCGTCCGATGTGATTGATCGGGCGGGATTTCGGCGTTTCAGGGGGCTGTTCGAGGCGGTGCCCGGAAGCGGTTGGTCGTCGGAGCGTTGGTTCGCTCGCGGGACATCCTGGTGTCGGGGAGCCGTTGTCGGTGACCGGCTCCGCGGCCATCGACTGGTGCCGGCGAGCGTGGTGCGGTGCCGGTCACTCGACCACTGTTTCGTGGCAAAGGCTTGGCGTGAGTTCTTCGTCAGCCGAAGGGGATGGGGCGTGACAGTGATGGGCAGCGGCGCCGCCTTGGTCGACAAGGTCCTCATACACCCCGACCTTGAACCGGATCAGGTCCAGGGACTCGGTGAGCCTACCGATCTGGGTGGTGACGTGCGCTTGGTGCTCACGCATGAGCGTGAGTCGTTCTTCCTCGTTACCTGCGCCTTCTCTGACGAGGTCGGCGTATCGGCTGAGCGCGGGCAGGGGCATGCCCGAGGCGCGGAGAATGACGCAGACGGTCAGCCAGTCGATGTCATCCTGGCCGTAGACGCGGCGCCCGCCAGGCCCGCGTCGCACGGGATTGACGAATAGGCCCTCACGCTCGTAGAAGCGCAGCGCGTGAACGCTCAACCCGGTGCGTTCGGCGACCTGTCCGATGCTCAGACTTTTTGCGATCTCACCCATGCCGGTCAGGGTAACGGGGTTGATCTAGAGCCGAGTCTAGATCCTAGGCTCCCTCGTGCGACCGACTCCTCTGTCGCTCTGCGTGCTGGGTTGAACTAGTAAGGGGCATCGCCATGCGTTATCGCACTCTCGGCAAAACCGGTATCGAGGTCAGCGTCCACTGCCTCGGGACCATGATGTTCCAGGACGGCTGCAACCCCGACCACGACGATTGTGCCCGCATCATCCACGCCGCCCTCGACCAGGGAATCAACTTCGTCGACACCGCCGACATGTACGGACAGGGCGAGTCCGAGGAAATCGTGGGAAAGGCGCTGCGGGGGCGCCGTGACGACGTCGTGCTCGCCACCAAGGTGCACTTCTCGATGGGCGAGGGCCGCAACCGCGGTGGCAACTCGCGGCGTTGGATCCTCAAGGCGGTCGAGGACAGCCTCAGGCGCCTGAACACTGACTGGATCGACCTCTACCAGGTCCACTTCCCCGACCACTCCACTGACATCGAGGAGACGCTCTCGGTGCTCAGCGACCTCGTGAGCGAGGGGAAGATCCGCGCCTTCGGTTGCTCGAACTACCAGGCCGAGGAGATCGTCGAGGCACACCACGTCTCCGAGCGTCGCGGCCTCGGACGCTTCCGCACCGACCAGCCGCCCTACTCGATACTGGCACGCGGGATCGAGGCCTCGCTCCTGCCCGTCTGCGAGCGCTACGGAATGGGGGTACTGGTCTGGAGCCCCCTCGCCTTCGGATTCCTCACCGGCAAGCACCGCAAGGGCCGACCCGTGGACCTGGCAACCGGCCGTGCCGCGCTCCGACCGGCTTTCTTCGATCCCGCGATCGCCGAAAACGCCGCCAAGCTCGACGCCGTGGAACAGCTCATCGAACTCGCGACAAGCATCGGTTCCACCCTCCCTCAGCTCGCCGTAGCCTTCACCGTGGCCCACCCCGCCGTCACCTCGGCGATCATCGGGCCGCGGACCATGCAGCAGCTGGAGGGCCTGCTCAAGGGCGCCGCGCTCACCCTGGACGACGCGACCCTCGACCGGATCGACGAAATCGTGCCGCCCGGGACGAACCTGTACAACCCCGCCGCCTCCCTGCCCCCGCGGTCACTGACCGAGACCGCCTTGCGCCGCCGCCCACTCGCCGAACGCGCTGCAGCCTGAGGCTGGCGACTGCCCCGCCTGCCGGGAATCGATCTCCACTCCGACGGGAAACGATCTTCAAAGGTGTTGTACGGCGGTGATCAGGCGTACTCATGAACACCCCGGACGGTCAGCGGGACAGTCGGACCGTCCGCTCCGGGTACGCCGCAGCGACGTAGCGCATGGCGGTCTGCGCGGTGATCCCGAAGAGCCGCATTAGCTTGAGGATCGCCGGTGGCAAACGCCTCGTTGAGCGTGCGGTCCTGGCGCGGGCCGACGAGCGTGACGTTCTTGGGGAGCGTCGAGGGCCGTCTTCTGGCTGACGAGAAGGTAAGGGCTGGTCGAGGCCGGCCAGCGCTGCGGCACTGGGTGCACAAGGCCGACGTCGATGCCGGCGCCCGGCACCGGGGACGACAGCACGATCGTGTGGCAGTCACCGATGGCCATGTTGTAACTGACCTTCGGGCCGTAGCGGCGTACGGTCACAGCCGGGGTGTCGCCGATGAGGAACTCTCCCTCCATCGGACGCAGGATCTGCACGTCCCGGTCGGCAATCAGGAAGCGTGCTCTTGCGAACGAGTCCTCGATCGCCTCCGACCGCGGACGCACGCTGATCGACCGCCGTCTGTATCTTGCCGCCGACCGGCAGACCTGCTGCTGGCCGTGCACAAGCGGCTGCCCGGCGAGCGCGGTTGCCACGGTCTAGGGTGGTGGGTGGCGCAGGACACCCGCCGGGAGAAGGGGACCCCCAAGCCTCTGGAGCGGCCGCGCGCGTGGTGGCGTGCGTCGGCGATCCTGAGCTTCGGACAGAAGATGGTCGACGGGCTGCTGGAGCGGTGCCGGGCGGCCGGGGCGGCGATCCGGGAGCGGGTGGGTCCGCTGGTGGACACCGCGCTCGCCGCCGTCGACGTCGCCGTGGTCGTCTACACCGTGCGCCGCACGTTCGCCCGCCGCCACGTCCGGGCCGAAGCCCGCCGGCATCTCGCCGAGACCCTGCGCGGCCGTGCCTTCCCGACCGGCCTGGACGACTACATCGCCGACCGCGCCCTGTCCGCTACGAACGCCAGCTCACCGTTCCCCAGAAGGGCCGCCGCACCCCGGCACGGCGCCCGTGCCTGTACGGCCACCCCCTCCCGGTCGGTGGCCGTACGCGTTTCTGTTACAGGGCGTCCGGGCTGCGAGAGCGGCCTTCACGGGAGGTGTTGCAGCCGGCGGCGGCACCGACCAGCACCGACGGGCTGGTCTGCGACAGGCGGCCAGGTCGCCCGCGCCCCGTGGGAAGGTATGTCTCCTTCTCCGGGCGGGGCGCTTCACCTGGTGCGTTGAAGCCAGCCGTGCGGGTGGCTAGTGACGCCGTACAGTTCGAGGTCGCGGCGGGTGGTGAAGGCGCTGCCCGGACCGCAGCTACTACGCCCCCGCCCACAGCGTGGCCAAAGACTGGCTGAATTACGCCGTCACCAGTACGAACGACCAGCTGTACTACCGCACCTTCACCGAAACCGGGGGTGGAGCGGGGTCACACAGATGCGCCCGCCTTGGGTCAGCTACGGCGACCGATGACGGCGCCGTTTGCGCCGGCCGCATCGAACCGGATGATCTGCGTGTCGGTGAAACCGACGTCCTGAAGCCATGCGACGTACTCATCTTCCGAGTAGTTCTCCCCACCCTCGCATTCGACGAGCATGTTCAGGCTCATCAGGGCAGCTGCGGGGGGGCCAGTGCGTTCTGAGTTCAGCAGCAGCTCGGAAATGAGGACGGTGCCACCTGCGGGGAGCGCGTCGTAGCATTTCTTCAGCAGCGCCCGGTTGGTCTCTTCGTTCCAATCGTGGAGGATCATGCTCAGCAGGATCAGATCGTGGCCGTACGGCAGAGTGGCGTCCTGAAGGAAGTCTCCTGCCACGGTGCCCACGGTCTTCTCCAGCCTGGCGTCGGCAATCCTCTCCTGTGCCATTTGGCACACATGCGGAAGGTCATACAGTGTGCCGCGCAGGTGTGCGTGTCGCTGGCACAACTCGATGAGGTAGGCGCCCGACCCGCCGCCCATGTCCAGAACGCTCCGATGTGCGCCGAAGTCGTAACTCGAGGCGAGGACGCGCGCGGTCGCCCGTGAGAGGGAGTTCATGGCCTTCCAGAAGAGCCCGGTCATGACCGGGTCGTCAGCTGTGAACGGCGTGTCCTGTGAATCCGGATCCCACGTGATGGGCCGATTCCCGTGTAGTGCCTCACTCAGTCGATGCCACGGCACGTACTCCCTTTCGTCGCAATAGCGCACGGCATCGCCGAAGTAATACGGTCTGCCTTCGACCAGGTACTCCTCGGAGAGCGCGGAGTTTCGGTAAACGTCCCCGTCTTTCTCCAGCAGTCCCAGAGACGCGCATGCAGCCAGCAGCATGCGCGTCGGTCGTGCTTCAAGCCTCATCTCTGACGAGATCTCGGTCAACGAAGCTTCGCGGCCGTCTGCGAGTCGAGTGAACAATCCCAGCTCAACCGAAGACGCCAGCGTTTTGAATGCCCAGAACCCGCTTGTCAGCCCCATCAGGGGAACCAGCGACAGACTGCCTTCCATGCTGCCTTTCATGCCGTAGTGACTCACACGGCGACACATCCAGCGGCGGACCGGCTGATTGTGGGCCCGAGCGATGACGTGGACGGGTGAGCTGTGGTGGGCGACCCCCTTAGCGGGGCTCCAGTGAATTGAGCCGCGGCTCGGCGTGCAGGGCGGCCAGGGCGGCCTGCGGGCTGTTCGGGAAGGTGAGCTGCCGGGTCAACCGCTGGGCGAGCACGCGGCGGGGCGTCAGTCGGAAGCGACTGTCCCGCAGCAGTTCGCGAAGGGGGCCCGCGGCCTGTTGGAAGTCGTCTGTCATACGGGACTCGGTCACCATTGCCCTGGTGCGGTCGCGGCGCCGCCGTTCGTAGACGCGCAGGGCCGACACCAGGTCGTCGCCCGTCGCGGACTCGGCGAGTGCGCCTGCCAGCACGACGGCGTCCTCGATAGCCATGCCGGCTCCCTGGGCGAGCGTGGTCAGCATGGGGTGAGCCGCATCGCCCAGCAGGGTGACGGGGCCGTCGCCCCACCGTTCCAGGAAGGCCCGGTCACGCGAGGGCACGGTAAGGATGGCCTCCGCTGGTGTGGCCTCGATCACCGCCCGTACTTCCTCGGCCCAGTCCGCGTATGCCCGTTCGAGGGCGGCCTTGACGCGGTCGGCGGTGGGTGCGTCGACGGGCGCGCTCATATTCGCCCACCAGTAGCAGCGGCCGTGGCCGATGTCGATGAGGGCGAAACGCTGTCCGCTGCCCCAGTACTGGCGGACGGCGCCCAGGGGAAGGAGTGGGTGGCGGAAGGGCACGATGCCGAGCTGGAAGTGGTAGCCGCTGTCCCGGGCCGTCTCGGGGCCCACGAAGTGGCGCCGTACGGCCGAGTTGAACCCGTCGGCACCGATCAGGATGTCCCCGCTTGCCGAACGGCCGTCCGCGAAGCGAACGGTGACGCCTGCGTCGCCGGTCTCGAAGCCGATGGCGGTCGCCCCCGTGTGGAGCGGGCAGTCTGCGGCCTCGACCATCAGGGCCTGTTGGAGGTCTGCGCGGCTCAAGCAGAAGCTGCGGGCACCCGCCCGGTCGCAGGCTTCCTCGAACGGCAGGTCCCTGATCCGTCGGCCGTGCCGGTCCGTGATCGTGAACGACTTCACGGCCTGGCCGCGCTTGTCCAGACCGAGGTCGATGTCGAGGGCGGCCAAGGCGGTGACGGCGTTGCTCATGACGGCCAGAGCGGAGCCGGACTCGCGCAGTTCAGTGGCGCGCTCGTAGACCTCGACGTGGATGCCGACCCGTCTCAGGGCGACAGCACAGGTCAGGCCGCCGATACCGGCGCCGATGACAAGGGCTTTCACTGGACGTCCCAATGACATCGGATCAGCCTTCCCGGACGGGTCGGGTGGAGCCGGTCCTGATCGGATCGGCGACGGTGGCGGCCGCATGTGCCACGTACGGTTCCTCCATGAGCGTCAGGCGGTCGCCCGGGACGCGGACGACGTGAATTCGGCCGCGGGTCCGGGGCTCCGGCCGTTGACCGGGCAGCTTTGCCGGTGGCTGTCCAGCCGCTGTGCATCAGAGTGAGGACACTGCTGAGCGGCTCCGCGGCGTGGATCGGCGCGAGGTCCGGCTTCTCGTGCGAGAGATGCCGGATGAGCGCTGTCCGCCGACTGGATGCCCAGCTCCGTACTCAGTCTCTCTACGGAAGTCCGCAGGTGCTGCGTCAAGGTCGTCCGAACCTTTCCCCGGCGGCCCTTGAGCCGCTCCCTACGGTGACGGGTGTGCTTGGGACGGCGAGTTCCCCTCACCGCAGAAAGGGGTGACAGCTGGCGTCACTGAGTGTCGCAAGTGAAACGAGTCCCGAGGAAGTGGAGGAGAAGGGCCTTCACTCCTTCAGCCGCAGGCGCTTCACCGGATCGGCGGAACCGCACCGGGCGACCGGTGGCCCTGCCGGTAACCGTGCCGACTGCCCGCGCTACCGGCCACGGGCGGCGGCTTCCTTCCGGCTTCTCCGTCGCCACCGTTACGTGACCGCTCCGTCGCACTTCGCCCGGAGTGACCGCTCGACTCCCGCCAGCGGATCACCAGGCGCGGGTGCGAGTCCGAAGGGGTGAAAAGCGGGACCCGCACGCCGCGCCAAGTTGCCCTGCGTAATCGAGCCGCACATTGTTTTTATAGTTTTGCCCCCTTCGTCCCCAAGGAGGACGCGTGACGACCACAGCGCAGGACGTCATCACAGTCAAACTCGAACGTACATTCGAGACGATGGATGCCAACCACGACGGCTACGTGGACTGGACGGACTATCAGAAGCTCGCCGACCGTTACATCCAGGCTTACCGGCTCGACAAGAACGACCGACGGGCCAGGGCGCTCCAGACCTTCTGCCAGATCTACTGGCTGGAGCTGCTGCGTCACGCGGGCGTGGACGCGGACCGGCTCACGAAGGACCAGTTCGTCACGGCCAACCGCCTCGCGGTCATCGACACCAGTCGACTCAACGTGACCGAGGGCGGCGGACACGCGATCTTCGACGTCATCGACGTCGACGGCGACAACGAGATCAGCAAGGACGAGTTCGCCCGCTTCCTGAAGGACGTGTGGAAAAGCGACGCGCCCGAAGCGATGGACGCGTTCGCCAAGCTGGACACCGATGGGGACGGCGTGATCTCGCGCCAGGAATTCATCCGCTCGGTGCGCGAGCACTTCCTCTCGAACGACCCGGACGCGCCGGGCAGCCTGTTCTTCGGGCGCATCTGAGCGGCTCCACGCGAGCCGGCACTGCAACCGCACCTCTGGCACACGCTCCGGGCGCAGGTTACTGCGCCGACCGGCAGCGGCACCCCGAGTGCGGTTGCAGTGTTTTGGTGACGGACGCGGTCGCGACGCTTCATCCGCGAAGGCCTGCCGAACGCTCACCGGCCGCCGGTTGCGGCATGTTCGTTCCCGCGACCGGGTGACACCCGTGCCTCCAAAGAGGTGAAGTCGCGGCTCATCCGTTCCGTCTGTATCGCCTTGCTTGTAGATCTTGCTTGTAGATATGACGCGCTTGTCGTCCCCCCTTCTCGCCGCAGGACCAGTGGTGCGGGCTGTTCGTCCCGTCCGCAACCACGCAAGCGGTCGAAGAACCGTGAAAGGTCGCCTCATGCTGACTCAACACCCCCACACGTCCAGCGAAGTGGGGTCCTTCTACAACCGTCACACGGATGTGTACGACCAGGCGCTCGGCGGCAACATCCATGTCGGATACTGGGACGACGACGCGGATGGCAGCCCCATGCGGGCGGCGACCGACCGGCTGACGGACCTCGTCGCCGAACGCGTCGCCCCGGCCGAGGGCCACCACCTGCTCGACGTGGGCTGTGGGCACGGCAGCACCGCGATGCGCATCATCGCGCACCACTCCGTACGGATCACCGGCGTCAGCGTCAGCGACTACCAGGTGGATGTGGCCAACAACCGCTCGCAGTCGTCGGAGCTTCCCGGACGGGCTACGTTCCGGCTGGCCGACGCCATGGAACTCCCCTTCCCGGACGAGTCCTTCGACGGTGCGTACGCCATCGAGTCCTTGATGCACATGAAGGACAAGGAGGCGGCCCTCGGCCACATCGCGCGGGTCCTGCGTCCGGGGGGACGGCTGGTCATCGCCGAGCACCATCTCGAGGGCGAACTCGACGGCCCGGACGCCGCCCGCATGGCCGACGCGTACGCGTTCTTCAAGATCTCACTGACCACCGACAGGTACGAGGCGCTGCTCCGGGAGGCCGGACTGAAGGTGGTGGACTACACCGACACCACCGAGAACGTCCGCCGTTCCTACGACAGCATGGTCGACGCCTGGCGTGAGGCCGCGCGCAGCGAACCCGACGGCGAGAAGGCACGCGAGATGGAGAAAGCGGCCGACCTGGGCGGATGGATCTTCGGCGTGACCCCGCAGCTCCGCTACGGACTCCTCACCGCCGTTCGCCCCTGAGTCCCCTCTAGCGCCGTCGAGGTCCTGAGCCATGTCCTCCCCACCCCTCCGGAACCGCTGTCCCTACCGCCTGGACGCCGGCGCCGCCGACGTCCACGGCGAAGCCGCGGCACTGCGGGCCCTGGGGCCCGCCGGCCGGGTCGAGCTGCCCGGCGGCGTGCCGGCGTGGTCGGTGACCGACCCGGGCCTCGTCCGCCGACTGCTGGTCCACCCCCGGATCTCCAAGGACGCCCACCGCCACTGGCCCGCCTTCCTTAACGGCGATCTCCCCGCCGACTGGCCGCTGAGGGTCTGGATGGACATCCGCACCGTCCAGACCGCCTACGGGGCCGACCACGGCCGGATGCGCCGTCCGCTGGTCCCTGCGTTCTCCGCCCGCCGCGTACGCGCCCTCGCACCGCAGATCGAGGAGACCACCGCCGCGCTCCTGGACGACCTCGCGGGGGCGGCCGCCGCCGCCCCCAACGGGGTCGCGGACCTGCGGACGTACTTCGCCTCGCGACTGCCGTGGCTGACGGTCACGGCGCTGGTCGGCGTACCAGAGGTCATGCACGACCGCTTCCAGGCCATCAACGACAGCGTGTTCACCACCGATCTGACCGCGGAGCAGGCAGCCGCGAACTCGGCCGAGGCCACGCTGCTCCTGAGGGAACTGCTCGCGCTCAAGACCGAGCATCCCGGCGACGACATCGCCAGCGCCCTGGTCAAGGCTCACCGCGAGGGCCTGCTCGACGAGCGCGAGCTGGCCGACAACGTCTGGATGGTGCTCGGCGCCGGCTACGGGACCACGGCGAGCCTGCTGGACCACGCCGTGGTCAACCTGCTGACGCATCCGGACCAGCTGGACCTGGCCATCTCGGGCCGGGTCGGCTGGGACCAGGTCGTGGAGGAGACCCTGCGCCACCAGGCTCCCGTGGCCAACTTCATGATGCGCTTCCCCACCGAGGACCTGTACGACGAGGCGACCGGGCTTACCTTCGCGCGGGGCGACGCCATCGTCATCAACTACGCCGCGGCCGGCCGCGATCCCGGGGTGCACGGCGCGGACGCCGACCTCTTCGACATCACCCGTGCCACCGCCCGCGAGCACCTGGCCTTCAGCCACGGCCCCAACTACTGCCTGGGCGCCGAACTTGCCCGTCTCGAAGGCCGCATCGCGCTTCCCGCGCTCTTCTCCCGGTTCCCCGCACTCGAACTCGCCGCCGGACCCGATCGTCTGACCCCGCTGCCCTCCCTCATCTTCAACGGGCACCGGGAGATCCCCGTCCGGCTCGAAGGAAACCCCACCAGGTGAGCATGAACCACCAAGCGCCGCATCCGTTGACGACGTTTCAGCGAGACGTGTGGTCCGTCGGCTCCCGAGCCCCGGAATCACCCCAGTTCAACTGTGTCCTCCACGAACGTCTGTACGGCGGTGTCGACCACGACAGGCTCGTCGCCTGCGTGGAACGGGCGCTGGACCGCCACGAGACGTTCCGGCTGCGGTTCGCCGACAATGCCGGTGTTCCCCTCCAACGTGTGGCGCAGAAGCGCGTTCCGGTCACCGTGGTCGACCTCTCGCACGAACCCGGGCCGGACACCGCCTGCGCCCAGTGGATGCGCAGATCGCTGGCCGACGCCCTGCCCCTCACCGGCGGCCCCCTGGTCGAGGCCACGCTCCTCCGGGAAAGTCCGGACATCACGCACCTGCACATCAAGGCGCATCACATCGTCGCCGACGGCTGGACCCTCGACCGGTTGAGCCACGAGATCCTCCAGGACTACGTACGCGCGCCGCACGACGGTCCACGGCCCGACACCCCTGAGACGCCCTCCTACCTGGCGTTCGTCGAGGAGGACGCCGCCCACCACACCGGTGCGGACGGCGACCGCGACCGCACCTTCTACCGGGACTACCTGCGCGGCGTGGCACCCGCGCTCTTCCCCCGTACGACGGACAGCGACCCGCGTGAACGCGGCCGCCACTCCTTCGTGATCGACGGTGCCCTCATCGGCCGGGTCCGTGCCGCGGGCTACTGGCCGTTCACCTACATCGCGGCGATGCTCGGCACGTACCTGACGCGCCTGCACAGGAGCGAGGAGGTCGTCCTCGGCGTCCCCTACCTCAACCGCCCGACGGAGCGGCACAGAGCCGTACTCGGCCAGTTCGCCAACACCCTGCCGCTGCGGGTCGCGGCACCCGCCGGGCGGACCGTCCGGGACCTGCTCACCGGAATCCAGGGCACGACCGGCGCGCTCCGGCGTCATGAGCGGCTCGCGCTCGGCGACATCCTGCGGGAAGCACCCGCAGCGGCCAAGGGCACACGGCAGCTCTTCGACGTGACGCTCTCCTCCATGAACTGGTCCCGGCCGGAAATCCCGGGAGTCGTGCGGCAGAGCACCCTGATGGCCCCCTCACACGACCAGGACGCACTGGGCGTCCTGGTGTCCTCCTTCGACGACACGACCGATATCCGTGTCGACCTGGACTACGCCCGCGATGTCTTCGACGAGGACCTTCCCATCGCCTCCGTGGTCGGCCACCTCACGACGCTCCTGGAGCACGGTCTGGACCTGTTGGACCAGCCCGTGTCCGACGTTCCCATGCTGTCCCCGGTCGAATACCGGGACCTCACCGCCGGGCGTGCCCATGGCCCGCGGGTGCCCTATGCGGATCAGGCCACCCTGCACGGACTGTTCGAGGCACGGGCCGCACTCCGACCGGACCGGACCGCCGTCATCGCGGCGTCCGGGAAGACGCTGACCTACGCCGAACTCGACGAGCGGGCCAACCGTGTCGCGCGGGCCCTGCGATCGGACGGCATCGGGCCGGACGACCGGGTCGCGGTGATGATGGAGCGGGGGCCGCAGTTGCTGATCGCGCTGCTCGGCATCCTGAAGTCCGGCGGCGCCTACGTACCGGTGGACCCGGGCTACCCGGCCGAGCGGGTGGGCTTCCTGCTGCGTGACAGCCGCGCCAAGGTGGTGATCGTCGATGACGACGCTCCGGCCGGCCTTCCCGCAGACGCGACGGCGCGGCGTATCGGCGCCCTGCTGACCAGCAGCAGCGCCCCGCTCGATCCGCTCGCCACCTCCCGTGACGTCGCGTACGTCATCTACACCTCCGGCTCGACCGGACAGCCCAAGGGCGTCATGGTCGAGCACCACAGCGTGGTCAACCGCCTCGCGTGGATGCAGCGCCGTTACCCTCTCGGGGAACGGGACGTCCTCCTGCAAAAAACGCCGGTCTCCTTCGACGTCTCCGTCTGGGAGCTGTTCTGGTGGGCCGTCGAGGGCGCCGCCGTGGCCCTGTTGCCGCCCGGCGGCCAGCGGGACCCGCGTGAGGTCCTGCGGGCCATCCGCGAGCACGGGGTCACCGCCGTGCACTTCGTCCCCTCGATGCTCGGCCCCTTCCTCGACCTGCTGGAGGAGTCGGCGACGGCACGCGAGGGCATCGGAACCCTGCGGTACGTCTTCTGCAGCGGCGAGGCCCTGCCCGGTTCGCGGGTCGAGCAGTTCAACCGCTTGGCCGACCGGTGCCGTCGTGGGAGCGACACCGAGCAGCCGGTACGGCTCGTGAACCTGTACGGCCCGACCGAGGCCACGGTCGACGTCTCGTTCTACGACTGTCCGGGCGACACCGCGCACGACATCGCACGAGTGCCCATCGGCCGGCCGATCGACAACACCAGGCTGTACGTACTGGGCGCCGACGACCTGCCCCAACCCGTCGGTGTCGCCGGGGAGCTGTGCATCGGCGGAGCCGGCGTCGCCCGCGGGTATCTCGACCGCCCCGAGCTGACCGCCGAAAGATTCGGCGCCGACCCGTTCGTGCCGGGCGGCCGCCTCTACCGCAGCGGGGACCTGGCCCGGTGGCTCGCGGACGGCACCCTGGAGTACCTCGGACGGATCGACGGCCAAGTCAAGATCCGGGGCAACCGCGTGGAGCCCGACGAGGTGGCTGCGGCCCTGCGCGCGGTCACCGGTGTACGGGACGCCATCGTGGTGGGCCGTACCACCCCCGACCGGGGAACCGTCCTGGTCGGCTACTACGTCGCCGAAGCCCCGATCGACACGGCACTGCTGCGCGAACGGCTCGGGCAGACGCTGCCGGCGTTCATGGTCCCGGCCTCCTTCACCTGGATCGACCGTATTCCGCTGACCCCCAACGGCAAGGCCGACCGCGACGCGCTGCCACCCCCGCACGACGCCCCGAAGGCCACTGCGGACGGGCAGCCGCGCAACCCTGCCGAGGCCGTCCTTGCCGAGGTCTGGGCCCGCGTCCTGGGCCATGACGCCGTAGGGGTGCACGACGACTACTTCGCCCTCGGCGGCGACTCGATCACGATGCTCAGGGTGCGGGCCGAAGCGGAAACCCGGGGCCTGCGCTTCTCGCTCACCGACCTCCTCCGCAACCCGACGGTGGCCGGCCTCGCCGCGTGCGCCGAGAAGTGCGAAGCACCGGAGACCGGGGCCGTCCCGCGCCCGTTCGCCCTGGTGGCCGACGTGGACCGGGCCCGCCTGCGGGACGCCACCGACGCCTACCCGCTGACCCGTCTCCAGCTCGGCATGCTGTACCACAGTCGCAGGCACGAAACCTCGGCCAAGTACCAGGACGTCTTCCGGTACACCCTGGAGATGCCCTGGAACGAGGAGGAGTTCCGTCGTGCCTACGACCGGCTGACGGTACGGCATCCGGCGCTGCGCTCGGCGTTCGAACTGGCCGGCGCCGAACCGCTGCAGGTCGTCCACCCCCAGGTGCACGGCGGCCTGGAGATCGCCGACCTGCGTCCGCTCGACAGCGAGGCGGCCGAGGCCGAGGTACGCGCGCACATCGAGGCACGCCGCCACTATCCCTACGTGTTCGACCGGCCGCCGCTGTACCTGTTCCGCGCCCATGTGCGGCCCGCCACCGTCGACCTGGTCCTCAGCTTCCACCACGCGCTCCTCGACGGCGGCAGCGTCGCCACCCTGCTCCAGGAGCTGCTCCAGGACTACGCCCACGGCCTCGGCCTGGACACCGGCCCCGTCCAGGGCGCGGCGCCTCCCTCATCAGCGGCCTACGTACGGCTGGAGCAGAGCGCCCTGCGGTCGCGGGAGGACCGGCGCTACTGGCGGGAAAAGCTCGCCGGTTGCGAGCCGCTGCCCGTCGAGGCGTTCTCGCCCCACCTGCCCGGTACCGGCAACCAGCCGGCCTCCCGGCGGGTCGACCTGCCCAGCCCCCTCGTCGAGCGCGTCCGGCACTTCGCAGCCGAACACACGCTGCCCGTGAAGTCCGTACTCTTCGCAGCGCACGCCCTGACGCTGGCCATGCTCGCCGGCACCCGTGACGTGACCACCGGCCTGATCACCCACGGCCGGCCCGAAGTGGCCGGAGCCGAGCGCATCGTCGGTCTCTTCCTCAACACCGTGCCCGTGCGCCTGGACACCGCACGGGACAGCTGGCTGGAGGTGGCGCGCGAAGGTTTCCGCCAGGAGCAGGACGGCCATCCCCACCGCCGCTACCCGCTGAGCGCCATCCAGGAGGACCACGGTGGGCCCGTCCTGGACACGGCCTTCAACTACGTGCACTTCCATCAGCTGTCCGATGTCCTGGGGCTGCCCGGTCTGCGGCTCGAGGAGTTCCGCAGCTGGGAGGAGAACGACTTCCGTCTCCTGGTGAACGCGGTCACCGAGCCGGACGGTAGCGGCATGTGGCTGCGCCTCGACTGCGACGGTGCGACGTTCCCGGCCGAGCTGGGCAACCTCTTCGCGGCCCGCTACCTGAGCATCCTGCGCCGCATGGTGGAAAGGCCGCACGCCACAGCGGACTTCGCCTTCCTCGCCTCCCGTCCCGTCCTCGCCTCCCCCACGGAGCACCCCACGGTCGTCGCGCGCTTCGCCGAACAGGCCGCGCGCACCCCGGACACGACTGCCGTGGTGATGGGCGAGGAGCGGTGGAGCTACGCACGACTGGCCGAGGCCGTCGAGAACGTGGCCGGGCGGCTGTGCGCGCTCGGCGCCCCGCCGAACGCCCGGATCGGGATCGCCATGAACCGGTCCCCACTGACCATGGCGGTGCTCCTGGGTGTCATGCGGGCCGGCTGCGCGATCGCCCCGATGGACGTCAGCTACCCCGCCCCGCGGCTGGCCACGATGGTCGAGCAGGCCCGCCCCTTCCGCGTCGTGGCCGAGTCTGCGCACGCCCACCTCGCAGGCGATCCGGCGCTGCTGCTGCCCGCCGAGTCGGTGGCCGCGCCCGCGCCGGTGTGCCCGGCGCGGGGCGGGACCGACGCGGAGAGCACCGCCTACGTCCTGTTCACCTCGGGCTCCACCGGGACCCCCAAAGGCGTCGCCATGCCGCACCGCACCCTGGCCGCCCTGGTGGCCTGGCAGGCGGGGGCGCCCAGCGCGGCCGCGGGCGGTGCGACTCTGCAGTACGCCCCGCTGAGCTTCGACATCTCCTTCCAGGAGATCTTCTCCACGCTGTGCTCCGGCGGCACCCTGTGCCTGGCCGGCGACGCGGAGCGGCGCGACATGCGCGCACTGCTGCGCCTGCTCGACCGAGACCGTGTCGAGCAGGTCTTTCTCCCCCCGGTGGCCCTGCAGCAACTGGCCGAAGCCGCCGGCACGCTGGGCATCACCCCGCGGACCTTGCGGGTGATGATCACCTGTGGTGAGCAGCTGCGCGTCACGCCGGAGATCCGTGCGTTGTGCGCCGACCTCCCGGGAGCCGTGCTGGAGAACCAGTACGGTCCGACCGAGACTCATGTGGTGACGGCGTTCACCATGACCGGTGACCCGGCGGCCTTCCCCGCGCTCCCGCCGATCGGCCGCGCCATCGACGGCGCCGAAGTGCACGTCCTGGACAAGCGGATGCGTCCGGTGCCGACTGGGGCGCGGGGCGACATCTATCTGGGCGGCGGTTGCCTGGCCGACGGCTACGAGGGCCGCCCGGACCTGACCAAGGAGCGTTTCCTCCCGCATCCCTTCACGGACGCGGATCGCAGGCTCTACTACACGGGCGACGTCGGCATGGTGCTTCCCGGCGGAGATGTGGTCTTCCTCGGACGCGACGACGCACAGGTCAAGGTACGGGGCTTTCGCGTAGAGCCGGCGGAGGTGGAACTGGCCGTCACCGGCCTGGCCGAGCGGTACCCGGGCCTGCGTGACGCCGCGGTCGTGGCGCGTCGGCGTACGGACGGCGAGGCGTTCCTCGCCGCGTTCCTCCTCGGAGAGGGCACGGACGAGGACCTGGCCGGCGTCCGTGAGCGGTTGCGTGCCGCCCTGCCCGATTACATGGTCCCCTCGCACCTGCAATGGGTCTCCCAGTGGCCCCTGACCCCCAGCGGCAAACGCGACGACGCCGCGCTGCGCCGCGCGCCGATGACCCTCCCCGGTCGTGCCTCCGGCACCGGTCCGCGCGACGCGTACGAGCGGACCGTGTCCGAGATGGTGGCGGACGTGTTGTCCCTGGACGCGGTGGGGGTGCACGACAGCCTCTTCGACCTCGGCGGCACCTCCCTGACGGCGATGCGGCTGGTGGTCCGGATCGAACAGCGTTACCGGGTGCACATCCCCCTGGCGAAGTTCATCGCGGCACCCACCCCCGCCGGAATCGCGGCACGGCTGCGCGACGGCGGTGCGAGAGCCACGTTCGACCCCTTGGTGCCGATCCGCCCGCAGGGCACCCGCCCGCCGCTGTTCATGGTCCACCCCATGGGCGGCAACGTGCTGTGCTACGTCGCTTTCGCCCGGCACCTCCCGGACGACCAGCCGCTGTACGCGCTCCAGGCCGCTGGAGCCGAGCCCGGCACCACACCGCTGTGCACCGTGGAGGACCTGGCGGACAGCTACCTCGCCGTGTTGCGGAAGGCTCAGCCACACGGTCCTTATGCGATCGGGGGATGGTCCTTCGGCGGCTTCGTCGCCTTCGAGATCGCCCGTCGGCTGCGGGCAGCGGGCGAGCAGGCCGCCCTGCTGGTGCTGGACACCACCGCGCTGGACCAGGGGCCGCGTGAGGCGTACGACGACGGCCTACTGGAGTGGTTCTTCCATGAGCTGCTCTGGCCCCGGGACGGCGGCGAGGCACCGGGACGGGACCTCCAGGACGGACTCGCCTCGCCGGAGGAGAAGTTCGCCTTCATGGCCCGCGTCGCGAGCGAGCGCGGCGTCCTGCCGGCCGGCAGCTCCGGCGCCGTGATCCGCCGCCTGTTCGGCGTCTATCGGGCGAACTGGCAGGCAACGCTGGCCTACCGGCCCCCACGCGAGGACCAGGACCTCACGCTGATCCGCGCCACTGAGCCGCTGCCCGCCGTCCTGTCCGCCATGCACCAGGCGGCCCGAACACGCCACCAGGATCCGTGCAACGGCTGGAGCGCCATGACCCGTGGCCGGGTTCACGTCGTCCGCGTCCCCGGCGACCACCTGACGCTCATGGAGGAACCGTACGTGGCACACGTGGCCGGCACCGTCGCCGATCTGATCAGGACCGACTTCGTCCGAACCGGCCGGAAGAGATGACCCGATGCGGTTGGGACGGCGTCCGACGCCGGCCGTTACGAGTTCGCCGATCAGGTGATCCCGGAGCCGCGCGAAACGGCGACTCCGTGACGGCTCTGTCCGCGCCGTGCCGGTCGCCCTCTCCGAGGAGCCGTAGAGCCTGTCGCGCGCCACTGGCGTCTTCCGGTAACCCCGACGAGCCGCTGCCCCCGATCGCACAGTTGCCGGAGCCGCATACGTCCTGGACCGTGCGGATTTCCGCATGGTTTCGCCCCTCGAACCCAATGGCCGTCTCCCACCCATCGGAAGGTCCACGCTGCGATGACCGACACTCTGATCCACACGCTGACGCGACGCCGTGTCCTGCCCGCCGGTGAGAACGGCTCGCTGTGGGAGGCACGACCCGCGTGCGGACTCTTCGAGTTCCGCGGCAGGCGCCTGCAGCTTACGGTGGAAGACCCCGCCGAGGTCTTGTTCCCGACAGACTGCGGGCTGAGCCTGATCGCCGCCCTCAACGGTGACAACACTCCCGACCTGAACGGCGTCAAGGCACTGGACATCGGGTCCGGTTCCGGTCTCTACAGCGTCGCCCTGCTCGCAGCCGGCGCCGAGCGGGTGACCGCTCTGGACATCAACCCCGCTTCCGCCGCCCAGACCGTGGCCAACGTGGTGGCCAACGGTCTCGACGCCACACGGTTGACCTGTGTCACCTCGCCGCTGGGGGACTACACACCGGACGAGCGGTTCGACCTGGTGATCACGAATCCGCCGCACCTGCCCTACGACCCGAGTTACAGCAGGGACGACGGGCTGGAAACCGCCCTCGTCGCCCGGAGCGGAGGCCGCGCGGTGTACGACTCCGTCGTCGAGCGCATGGACACGCTCCTCGCACCGGGCGGCACCCTGCTCATGGCACACTCCTCGCTCGCCGACATTCCCCGGACCGTCACGGCCCTCACCGGGCGTGGCTATACGAGCGACACGCTCGAAATCTTCGAGATGGACATTCCGCTCCTGGCGTACGCCGAGCACAAGGACACCATGCTGAGCCTACTGAAGGAACAGCGAGCAGCGGGCCGGGCGGAATTCGACGGATCGCGCTTCACGGTGCACGCCCTGATGTTCCGGCGGCCCCTCGAACGCCACTGACCGCTGACGTTCTTCCGCGCAGTCCGACGACATCGGAACGGAGCGGCCGTTGGCTTCCTCGGCGACCCCGTCCGGACGACCACCACCCCGCCCGGCCCCCTTCGAACTGGTCGTGCGGCTCAGTACCTTCGAGGACCCCGGGTGGTGACCGGATCGCCTCGGCGACTTCGCAAATCGCGGACCTTCAGACCGACGCGTCTTGCCTGTCCTGCATCACCCGCGCGATGTCGGCCAGCGTCATCGCTTCCGCAAGTTCGTCGATTCCGATCTCGACGCCGGGGTCTCTTTCCAGCACGAGGGACAGTTCCACCACGAACAGTGAGTCCAGACCGAGAGCCGCTGGCGTGGCGTCGGGGGAGAGCAGTTCGGGCTGAACCTGGAATCTGTCGGTCAGGATGCTGACCAGAATGTCGTACATACCGTCTCTCCGGAGTGGGTCAGTGCGGGCGGTCGAGGCGCGGCCACACGAGGGTGGTGGCGCCCCAGGTCAGGCCGCCGCCGAAGGCTGTGAGAAGGACGCGGTGTCCGGGCTCAAGCTCGCCTGAGCGGCTGGCGTGATCAAGAAGGATCGGGATCGATGCGGCCGAGGTGTTGCCGACATGCTCGATATTGGACAGTGCACAGGCCGCCGCGATACTCAGCCGTTCCGGGAGCATGGCGTTGATCCGCGCGTTCGCCTGATGAGGGATGATCCGGTCCACGTCCTGCGGCTTCCACCTCGCGGCATCCAAAGCCGCGCGGGAGGCGGATTCCATGTGCTCCAAGGCCCGCCGGAATACCTCCCGTCCCTCAAGACGCAGATAGGGGTCCGCCGGGGCACCGTTTGCCTGCGAGCGTTCCTCGGATCCGCCGCCGCGCATAGTGATCAGTTCGCGGCCGCCGCCATCGCTGCCCAGCACGCAGGGCCCCAGGGCGCCGGGTTCCTCGCAGTGGCCCGAGCGCAGAACAACAGCGCCGGCGCCGTCGCCGAAGAGCATGCTCGTGGGGTCTTCAGGGTCGACGCTCAGCGACAGCGCATCACTACCGATCACCAGAACGCTGTCAGCCGTGCCCGCAGCGATCAGGCCCTGAGCGACACCCAAGCCGTAGACGAAGCCGGCGCACACGGCCTGTACGTCTAGTGCGGCCACACCGGCCATCCCCAGCCGTGAGGCGACGCTCGGAGCAGTGCCGGGGCACGGCCTGTCCGGTGACGTGGTGGCGACGACCACAGCTGTGACATCGCCGACAGGTGACCGGGCCAGTGCCTCGCGACCGGCCGCGACAGCCAGATCCCCACTGGTGGTACCCGGCTCCACGATGTGTCGGAATCGGATGCCGGAGCGCCGGAACATCCATTCGGGCGACCGGCCCAAGCGCTCGGCCAGTTCTCCATTGGCCACCTGGCGCGTCGGCAAACACGATCCGACAGCCACGAGAACGGACGCCGGGACTCCTTGATCTCTCACCTCTCCACCCTTGGCCTCGGACACGGACACGGACCAGGAAACTGTTCGGGCAACGTCAGCACTTTCTTAGATCTGGCATCGTCGGGGTCCGCCTCCAAGAGAGCCCCCGTCCAGAACGCTGACACACATGCAGCAGAATGCCCGGCAGACACCCAAGAGGCAGGAAGTTCACGAAGTCACAGGCATGCGCCATGTCGCCTGCGGCACGGTCCTATCACGCCGGACTGCCCAGCAGACCGAGCGACTCACAGCCCCGGGCGACTGCGCATGATCCGACCGAACGACGAGCCGAGTTCGCCAGGCAGCAGAGCGATGTCGGCCCCGAAACCTCCCCCCGAGCTCACGCCTGCCCGCCGCCGTCCACTGCCTGTCCCGCCTCTCCGATGACCAGCACATCAGCGCCTGCCAGAGCGACGACCTCCTCTGGCGGGTCGAGATGATGGACAGGGACGGAGACCAGAAGGTCACCTCCGCGGAGTTCGCGGAGTTCGCGGCTGTCGCGGCTGTCGCGGCTGTCGCGGAGGAGCGTGAAGTCGGCCTTCGAGAAGGTTCACCCCGACGAGCCGAAGTCAGTAGCGCTACCGGGGCAGCTTGGCGTGGCGCTCGGGGTGGGCGGCGGCGACGTAGCGCATGGCGGTCTGCTCTGTGATGCCGAACAGGCGCATCAGTCTGAGCGGGTCGGCGCTTTCGGCAGCTTCGTTGAGAATGCGGTCCTGTCGCAGACCGCTCAGAGTCAGCCCGCGGGGTAGGGCTCCGCTCAGAAGGCCGATGCTGACCGCCGGGTGGTCGGGGTCCACCGCGGTCTTCTGGCTGACCAGCAGGTGAGGATTGGCCGAGGCGGGCCAGCGCTGGTGGCGGTAGGCCGTCCAGTCGACCGCGAGTTGGTGGGTGAGCTCCTCCAGGTAGAGGGTGTGCCGCAGGAGCCCGCGCCGTACTTCGAGGGTGCCGCGGGAGAGGTCGAGTCCCGTGGTGCGCAGGGTCCGGATCTCCTTGCCGGGCAGCGCGTGGATGGCGGCGAAGGCCACGACCAGGCGGCCGAGCGGTGTCGTCGCCTGATCGAGCAGCCCCATCAGGATGTCGGAGGGAATGGATTTCGGGATGCCCTTGATATCGCCGACCGGGAGGTCCCGGGCGGGGTTGCGGAAGATCACGCGTTCACGCTTCAGCGCGCGGAACAGGCTGCGCAGGGCCGTGGCCGGCCCTCGGCGGGCGTAACCGGACAACCCGTCCACGACGGCCTCCACTTGGTCTTTGGTGATCTCCCTCAGCGAGGTCACGCCGGCGGCCGTGGTCCAGGCGGTGAGGGTGGGCTGGAGGTTGGTGAGGTAGCGGCGGATGCCGTCGTACCCGCGCGGCTCGCCCTCGCGGGGGCCCTGTTCGCGCATGACCTTCACCCAGGTCCTCACTTCGCTCGCGACTGACTCTGGCAGCGCGGTGAGGGCCGACTCGATCCATGCCAGATCCGCGTCCCGATGCAGGTCGGGGTCTCCCACCAGCAGGCCGCAGGCGCGGAGGAACTGGCAGACGGGCTTGGCCGCGAGGTTCACGTCGATCCGGGCCAGGTCGTACACGTCGCGCTCGAAGACGGCCGTCTCGGCGCCGAGCCAGAACAACAGGATCGTGAGCGTGCGGGTGTTCTTCCGGTAGTCCGGCCGCTGCGCCGGTCGATCACGGGTGAAGTCCTCGACCAGGCGGCGGGCGGTCTCGGTCAGCGGCGGCTCGCCCGTAGGCATGCTCCGCAGCCGGGCCAGCACGGGGGCCCAGTCGCGCCGGATGGTGAACAGCGGCTCCTGCCCGCGGCTCGTATGCACAGCGGGCCGCCGCTCGTCGTAGTCCGGTACCTCGCTGTCGCCGACCGAAAACGCCTCGAACGGCCCGCCCTTGCCTGTCGGCAGCGAGATCACCAGTTGCGTGAACCGCGGGAGGCGGGGCGGGCTTCGTCGAGCAGGCGGTAGCGGTGGCAGCTGCGGCAGCGCTCGTCACGCAGAGCCAGCCCGTCGCGACCACAGCGGCAGCACCGGCCCCGCCCCGTCCGCTCCCGCCAGTGCCGGCACGGATCACAGACGAATCCTGCCCGCCGACCGGCGGGAATCCAGGCGTAGCAGTCGGCGCACTGGCGCGGTGCGCGAGGCGGTAGCGGCGCCGGAGCGGAGATATACGGAGTGCGGGAGGGCTGGTCCGACCTGGAAAACCGCATGGGCTCGGGCGCCTCGTCCAGCAAGCCGGCTCGCAGCAGGACCAGGCGGACCGCGTCCCCGTTGGTCGGAAGGTCCCGCAGCATGGTCTCGGGAAGCCGCTCGGCCCCCTCGGCCTCGCGCACGGCCAGGGCGAGGCGGACCCTCTCGGCGACCTTGCGGCGCCAGCCCGCCGTCATCCCGTGTTCGGCCTCCATCGCCTCGATCACCTGCCGGGCCTGCTCCCATCCAGCGACAGGCCGGCCGATGATCGCACTGACCGTGGCGTCACCCAGCACCCTGGGCACCGTGAAGAGCGGGACCTGGCCGCGTACCTGCGCCTCCAGCGCCGGCGGGCCGACGGGAACGGCCCGCTGCTTCCGGAGCTTCGTCCACCACTCGACCCCCACGCTCAGCCCGTTCTTGGTGGGCCGGCGCAGCGGCCGGGCAGACATCGACCGGTCGCCGTACGTGCCCCCGACCATGAGCTGGACCGGCCGCGGCCGCGCCTCCTCCAGCCCCAGCGCCCACTCGGCATCGTCCTCGGCCCGGATCGCCATGAGGCAGGGCTTGCACAGCCCGTCCGTATTGAGGTGTGCCTCATGCCGACACCGCGGGCACACCCCGCGCTCGGGGTACTTCCTCGCCCAGGGCCGGCACCCGTCGCACACCCGGTTCCAGTACACGACCATCCACCCCAGGCACACCGGGCAGCTCCGCGCCAGCCCTTTCCCTCGATCCACCGCCACCGGCCAAGCCCCTCAGCTCGGCGGGAGCGAGCGCGGACCAGCACCACGACGGCCGCGCGGCACGGGCCGTACTGAGCCCGACCCCGGCCCTTCCTCGGCGCCGACCGCGCGCTGGCCGGACTCCGGCGCGGCCTGGCCCGCCGCGAGCGGCTCCGCCTGGAGGAGGTCGGCGACCGTGCAGTTCAGCGCCGCGCACATCTTGTCCAGGTCATCGAGGCGCACCGTGACCGGCGTGCCGCTCCACGGCGCGGCCACCTTGCTCAGCGACGGGTTGAACCCGACCTGCTGGAAGGCGGCGAGCACCTCGGTCGGCCGCCACAGGTCCCGCTGGGCGGCCACCATCCGCAGATTCCACTTCACCGAAGGTTCCCCTTGTCCATCACCAGTCGTTGAGCCGCCCGGGAGCTGGCCGCCAGATTCGCGAGCTCCGGGTCAGCGTGCGCGGTCGCCATGTACCGAAGAGTCGTAGTTGCCCAGTCGTGTCCGAGGACCTTCTGGACCTCCCAAAGTGTCATCCCACGCTCATAGTTGTGGGTCGTGCAGGCATGCCGCAGCAGGTGCGGAAACAGGTCGGTGACCGGGCCCGTCAGGTAGTGCGCGGCCGCGGTATGCAACGCCTTTCGGAACGTCGAAGGCACGATCGCCGGGGCGATCGGCACGTTCAGGTCGGCGATCGCCTTCGACTTGCGCTCCGAGGGCCACAGCGGCGCCCGCGGGTGCTCCGCGTCGTCTCCGAACTCGCCCCGGATCTCCTCGATGTACCGCCACAGCGGGGCCCGGCCCTCCTGGAAGAGGTACGCCTCCCTCGGGCGGGGACCGGAGCCCCGGGCGCCCTTCCCCAGGACGACGAACCGGCCCCACTGGCCGTGCTCCCAGTGGATGTCGCCCAGGCACACCCCGCACAGCTCGGCCGCCCGGACACCGGAGAGGTAGGCGACCTTCGTCATCACGTAGTCGCGGCAGGCGACCGCGTACTTCCGCGCGTTCGGCAAGTCCTCGCGCCACCGGCCAAGGAAGTCCTTCATCGCCGTCTGGGACGGCGGGATGCGCAGCCCGAAGTCCCCGCGGTGACGCGGCCGGTTGAACGCGTCGATCACAATGCCCTGCCGGCCTGGCTCCATCACTACAATCACCACCGCCCGCACGCCACAACCGGCGGCAACCCCCCCGTCACCAGGTTGACCAACCTCCCTGGGCAGTACAACTAGGGCGTGTTGCGAAAGTAGCGCCGTCCGCCCGCAGGGCGGGCTCCGCGGCGTCTGGTGCGTGCGATCGCAAGGCGGAGGGTCGTCCTCGTACTGGACGTACTTGGATGATCCCGACAACGCGGCGAGCGTGCGTGCCAGGCGTCGTGGAGCAGGCGGGACTTTCGCAACACGCCCTAGCCGTTCGGTCGGCGTACGGCCGAGATCAGGCCGCCGGGCCGTTCCTCCCGCTGGGGCGGGGTGCTGATCGGGCGGCCGTAGGCGGCGGCGCGCTCGCGCAGGGTGTGGCCCTCGGCCTCCCACCCGTGCCCGGCCAGCCAGCCGACCGGGTCCTCGGGCATCTCCGAGACCCACATGGACGCGGCCGATCCCGGTCCGGCGTCCGCGCCGAAGCGGTCGATCACCCCGCGCGAGCCCAGGGTCAGCCCCATCCGGCTGCCGGGTGCGGAGCCGGCACCGATCCGGGTCAGCAGCAGCTCCACCGCGTCCTCGGGCAGGTAGATCAGCAGCCCTTCGGCGATCCACACCGTCGGCAGCGCGGGGTCGTGCCCGGCGCCGGCCAACGCAGCGGGCCAGTCCTCACGCAGATCCACCGGGACGGTGATCCGGGTGCAGCGCGGGACGGCCCGCTCCTGGCGCAGCACCGAGGCCTTGAAGTCCAGCGGCTCGGCGGTGTCGACCTCGAACAACCGGGTGCCCTCGGGCCAGTCCATCCGGAAGGCCCGGCTGTCCATGCCCGCGCCGAGCAGCACGACCTGCCGGACGCCGGCCGCGGAGGCCTGCTCCAGCAGGTCGTCGAGGAACTTCGTCCTGATGATGATGGAGAACGCCACGCCCAGCCGGCGCCGCCGCGAGGCATCGTCCCCGCGCGGCGGCAGGGCCGAGTCCGGCCCGAGCCCGCCGGCGGTGGCGAAGGCCAGCGCCAGCGGGTCATGGAACAAGGCGTTCTCACGCGCGGTCTCCAGGGCCCGTACCCGGGCCACCCCGACCGCCGTGGCCCACACTCCGGACGGCTGTACCCGCCCCCGCTCCTCAGCCATCGCAGCAGCCTAGCGCGGTGGCGGCTGCGAACCCGGGCGGGTCCCATGGGCCTGCCCCGCCGCATGAACACGTAGCGGACCGGCCGCTGGGCCCATGTGTCGTGGCGGGCCGCGGCGTTCGCGGCCTTGGCCGCGTCGATGAGCTCACGCAGGGCGTCCGTTGCTCGGGGGTGCAGGGGGATGTCCGCGACCTTGTACACGTCGAGTCCGGGGGTGAAGGGGCGGCCGTGGCTGACGTCGGGGAGGGCGAGGGCCGCCTGGCGGGCGGTGTCCTGGAGGCGGTCACCGGCCGTGCTCACCGGGCCGCCCGCGTGCCGGTGCCGTAGGTGTGCGGGTCGAGGGCTGCTCGGCCTTGGGCTGGTGGGAGACGACGAGCGGGTAGGAGTCGGTGACGAGTTCCCTGACGAGCTTCTTGTCGACGCCTGTCCCGCCCTCCAGCGTGATCCAGGGTTTCTTGTCCATGTGGTAGCCGGGGGTGATGTGGCTGTTGTGTTCCCGGAGAGCGTGGGCCTCGCCGGGGTCCGCCTTGAGGGTCACGACGGGGCGTCCGGGGACCTCGGTCATCAGCATGAACACCTTGCCGCGTACCTTGAAGACCTCCCAGTCCGGGCGGAAGGGATGCTCCAGCCGGGCTCCGGGAAGTTCTCCGCGCACTCGGCGGCGAACGTCTGCAGGGTCGATCCGTTCATGAGTGTTTCCTTCCTCGGGTCCAGAGGGATCGGCCCCATGCGTCCTGGTCAGGCCGCCGGGCGACGAGAATGGGGCGCGGGCCTGTCACCGGTGCTGTGCGGTGCGCAGCTCGTCGGTGAACCGGGCGAGGGCCTCCTCGGCCGTGGGGACGGGGCCGAACAACTGCTCCTGGCGGCGGGGGTCGGCGACGTAGCGTCCGGTCTCGAACCAGCGGAACATCGCGGCCATGTCCTTGATCAGGGGCACGAAGCGGCCGGCGACGGCTCCTGCGGCGCGGGCGACGGCGGACGGGACGGCCCACACCTTGATCTTCTTTCCGGCCCGGCTGCCCATCACGTCGGCGACCTCGCGCATGCTGACCGGACGGTCCCAACCGATGTCGATCCGCTCACCGGCCTCGGCCTCGGCGTCGACCGCGGCTGCCAGGTACGCCGCGAGATCGGAGGTGTGGACGAAGGTCAGCGGGACGGTGGCCTTGCCGATCCACACCATGCGGCCCTTGTCGACCGGGTCGCCCGCCATGCTCGCGACCTGGTCGAGGAACGCCCCCGGGCGCAGGGCGACGAACGGGACGCCGAGCTGTTCGAGCTTGTCCTCGGCGAGCTTCTTGTGCCAGAAGTGCGGGACATCGGGCGTCTGGTCGCTGGTGAGGATGCTGGTCAGGACGAACCGCCGGATGCCGGTGCGGTGGGCGGCCTCGGCGAGGTTGGCGTTGCCGATGGTGTCGATGTCGTTGGCGTTCTTGCCGCCGCGGGTGTAGCCGGCGGCGGTGGTGATGACGGCGTCGGCGCCGTTCATGGCTGCCACGAGCGAGTCGACGTTGAGCATGTCGCCGCGGGCGATCTGAACGCCCCGGCTTTCGAGCCGGCCGGCGTCGCTGGCCGGCCTCACCAGGGCGCGGACGTTCTTGCCGCGCTTGAGGAGTTCGTCGACGACCTTGCTCCCCAGGGAGCCGGTCGCCCCGACGACGAGGACCGGGAGGATCGTTGAGTCGGTGGCAGGCATGAGGGTCTCACTTTCCATCAGGCTGGTGGGCGGTGGCTGCAGACATAGGCGCCTGCGTGCCGGGCGGGGCAATGGAGGCGGGCCGTCGGGGCGGATCCGTAGTGCGCCTCGCCGCCACGTGCCGGGTCCGAAGGCAGCCGGGACGGGGTGGGTGGTATGGCCGCCTGGAGGTGGTCGCGCCGCATGCGGCACGGTGTGCACCCCAGTCCGCGTGCCCCTCATCACGTGTGGTGTGGCGTACGCGGGCGTGGGGTGCACACCGGGGAGTCACGCGGACTCTTCTTCCGGCAGCGCGCGGCTGCTGATCGCCTTGGTGATGGCGTACGCGGTCTCGACGAAGGACTCCGCCTGCTGCTCCGACAGATTCCGGGCCGAGGTCTCCTCCAGGGCCTGCCACAGGGCTGCGATGGGTTCGCGCATGGCACGGCCCTTGTCGGTGAGGTGGACCACCATGACGCGCCGGTCATGTGCGGCCGGCTCGCGTATGACCAGGCCGCCGTCCTGCATGCGGCGTAGCGCCTTGGAGATGGTGGAGTGGTCCACGCCGAGGCATTCGAGCAGCTCGGACTGGGTCTGGCCGTCCCGGTCCAAGAGCTGCATCAGCAGCAGTTCCTGTCCGGGATGCAGGTCCATCGCGCGCAGCAGGGTGGCGGCGTAGGCGCGGTGGGCGCGGGCGAGTTGGAAGATCGCGTAGCTCATCGGTCCTGCGCCGGCCGTCGTGGGGATGCGGGGTTCGGGGGTGGGCATGGTTCGTTCCTCAGCCGGTGTGGGTGGGGTAGTCGGTGTAGCCGGCCACTCCGCCGCCGTAGAAGGTCGCCGGGTCGGGGGTGTTCAGCGGCGCGCCGGCGCGGAGCCGCTCGACCAGGTCCGGGTTGGCGAGCGCGAGGGCGCCGACGGAGACGAGGTCGGCCGTGCCGTTGTCGATGTCCTTGGCGCGGGCGGGCAGGTCGGTGCCGCCCCGGTTGAGGATCAGCGTGGTCGGCCACAGCGCGCGCAGGGTGCCCAGCAGCTCCTCGTCGCCCGCGTGCATCACGTGGAGGTAGGCCAGGTCCAGGGGGCGCAGGGCGTCCAGGAGCGCCGGATAGAGCTCGGCGGTGTCGGACTCGGCGATGTCGTTGTAGGGGTTGGCGGGGGAGATACGGATACCGGTGCGCTCGGCGCCGATCTCGTCGGCCACCGCGGCGGCGACCTCGACGGCGAAGCGGATGCGGCCCTCGATCGAGCCGCCGTAGCCATCGGTGCGCTGATTGGTGTTGTCGGACAGGAACTGGTGCACCAGGTAGCCGTTGGCGCCGTGGATCTCCACGCCGTCGGCGCCGGCCGCGACGGCGGCCGCTGCGGCGCGGCGGAAGTCCTCGACGGTCGCCGCGACCTCCTGTGTCGACAGAGCACGGGGGGTCGGCATCTCCTGGGGCCCGGACGCGGTGAACATCGTGCCCTGCGGCCGGATCGCCGAAGGGGCGACCGGCCGGCGGCCGTGGGGGGTGTTGTCGGGGTGGGCGATGCGTCCGGTGTGCATCAGCTGGATGACGATCCGGCCGTCGGCCGCGTGCACGGCGTCGGTGACCTTGCGCCACCCGGCGATCTGCTCGTCATTGTGGACGCCGGGGGTCAGGAGGTAGCCCTGGCCGTCGGCGGAGGGCTGGGTTCCCTCGGTGATGACGAGCGCATGCGAGGCCCGCTGGGCGTAGTACTCGGCGTTCAGCTCGGTCGGTACGCCTTCAGGTGTGGAGCGGTCACGGGTCATGGGGGCCATGACCAGGCGGTGCGGCAGAGATATGCCGCCAAGAGTGGTCGGCGTCCACAGGGAATTCAGCATGAGGGGGTCCTTCGATATGGCGGTGACCGGCCGGTCACCGTAGAGGCAGCGGGTGGTCGTGGGGAGGCGGTGGGCGGGCGTGCTCAGTCGACGGTCAGGACGAGCTTGCCCCGCACGTGCCCGGCGTCGCTGACCTGCTGGGCCGTGGCCGCCTGGTCGAGCGGGTAGGCGGTGACGGTGGTGACGAGCTTGCCGGCCGCGGCGTCCTGGGCCAGGGCGGCCAAGCGGGCGGTCGAGCGTTCCTGCGACCCCTGGGAGAAGGTGATGCCCAGCTGCCGTGCACCGAAGTCGGCGATGGTGACGATGCGCCCGGTGCCGCCCCGCAGGGTGATGGAGTCCTCCAGGGCGCCCTTCCCGGCCAGATCGAACACCGCGTCCACGCCGTCGGGGGCCAGCGCTCGCACCCGCTCGACCAGACCGTCGCCGTACACGGTCGCGGTGGCGCCGAGCGAGGTGAGGTAGTCCTGGTTGGAGGGGCCCGCGGTGGCGATCACGCGTGCTCCGCGGGCCGTGGCGAGCTGGACCGCCAGGGTTCCGACCGCTCCGGACGCGCCGTGCATCAGCACGGTCTCCCCGGCGGCGACCCCCAGCAGGTTCAGGACCCGCTCGGCCGTCTCGCTGGCGACGGGCAGCGCGACCGCGTGCTGCCAGTCGAGGCCGGCGGGCTTGGGGGCCACGGTGGTGGCCAGCGCGTACTGGGCGTACGAGCCGGTGTCCGACCAGCCCAGCACCTCATCGCCGGCCTGGACGTCGCTCACGCCCTCACCCAGGGCGTCCACCACGCCGGCGAGCTCGCCACCGGGGACGGCGGGGAAGGTCGTCGGGCGGACGGCCTCCAGCATCCCGGAGCGGATCTTGCCGTCCAGGGCGTTCAGCCCGGCGGCCTTCACGCGGACCCGGACCTGGCCGGGGCCGGGCTGCGGGACCTCGATGTCCGCCTCGTGCAGCACGTCCGGGCCGCCAAACTGGTTGAAAACGATTGCCTTCATGATGCCTCCATTCCCTTTGGCCACCAAAAGTATGGCTGGCCACATAATCAACGTAACAGCAATCATGTGGCTAGCCAAGCATTCGCGGACGGGGGGCGAAGGCAGCCACCTCGGCTCGCTTCGGGGTGCGCCGACCGCTTGTGTGGCCGACCACGTGAACGAACGCGACGACCGCCAGGGTGTGAGCAAGGGTCAGCACCCCTCGGTGCCACCGTCTACCGCATCCTCGCCGAGGATGAAGTGGAGGGGTCCAGCCAAGATGAGGCCAAAAGGGCCCATGGGATGATCTTGACTCCGCAACGGTCCGCACCGGGCCGGGTCTATGGTCTCGGCATCCTCCCCGGGAGTGCACCTGGGCCGGTTGGAAGACGGCGGGCCGGTGGGACGCCCAGATCAGATGGACGGCGGGATACGCGAGGGGCTGCACCAGCGACCCGCGCAGCCGTGACGGCCTGTCGATGCAGGCACGCCACCGCCATGCAGACCGAGGGCAACTTCCTCGGCCGTGCAGGTGGTGCGCTCATACCGGTGTGGGTGCATGGGCGCCGACGTCGTCGGGGGTGGCGATGCGTTCGATCCGCGGGTCGGCGAGCCGGACGTAATCGGCGCCGGAGATGACGGCGGAGCGGTCGAGGCGGGCGGCGTTGAAGTAGAGCTGTGGCCGGGCGACGATCTCAGGGTCGGCGACGAGTTCGAGATCGGGATCGAACGCGAAGGGGAGAACCGTGCCGGGGACGGCGTGGGCCAGTCGTTCGGCGGTCGCCGCGTCGCTGAATCCCACATAGCGGGCGTCGAAGAGCTGGCGGACGGCGTCCAGGTCGACGCGCCGGTCGCCAGGGACGACCGCGAGCACGTGGCGGGTGGTGCGCCGGTCGGTCCTGACTCTGAGGATGATGCACATGGCTGCGTGGGACACGGGGTGACCGCGCACGGCACTGACCGATTCCGTGGTGCCGTCCGGTTCGTGGCCGATGAGCCGGTAGGGGATCTGGGTGGTGTCGAGCAGGCGATCAGACGCTGCTAGGTGCCGGGGTAGGGAACGTTCTGTCCTCTTCCACGGTTTCGGCGGTGATAGCGCGGTGAGTGCGTTCGATGGCCTGGCCCCAGTACGTTCCGGCGATCATGAGCACGGCGCCGAGGGAGGCCCACACCGTGAGCCGTTCGCCGCCGAGAGTGATCCCGATCGCGACGGCCCAGATTGGCTCGGTCCCCAGCAGCAGGCTGGCCCGGCTGGCAGAGGTGCGTTGCACGGCCCACGTCTGGGCGAGGAAAGCGAACACGCTGCAGAACAGGGCGAGATAGATCAGCTGCGACCATGTGGTGGCGCTGCTGTGGGCCAGGTCGGGCAGGTGAATCAGGGCGGGTGCCAGGAACAACGCCGAGCCGACGACGGTCTGGACTGTCGTGAGGTGGAGCGGGTCCATGGGGCGGCGGGCGGTGAGCCGTCCGACGAGCGCGACGTGCCCGGCCCGTACGACCGCGGCGGCGAGCACCAGGGCGTCGCCGAGCTGTAGCGCGTGCAGTCCGGTGCTGGAGGAGAGCAGCCCGACGGCCAGCACACACAGGCCGGCGGCGACGAAGAACGTCCAGGGCAGTCTGCGGCTTCTCGCGGTCCGGTCCAGCAGCGGCGTCAGCACAATGGTCAGGCTGATGATCACCCCGGCGTTCGCGGCGCTGGTGCGCGCGACCCCGTAGGTCTCCAGCGCCAGAACGGCTGCCTGCGTGACCCCCAGCAGCGACCCGGCTCGGACCTCTGCGCGGGTCCAGCGCCGCGCCCGGCGACAGGAGACGACCAAGGCTCCGCACGCGAGCACGGAGATCGCGTACCGGGCGAACAGCACGCTGGTGACCGGGAGCGCACCGGTGGCCGTCTTGGCCGCCAGATAGCTCGAACCCCAGATCAGCGCGATCAGGAACAGCACTACATCGGTACGGCGTGCAACGGGCATACCCCCACGCTGCACCACCAGGATGTTGAAGTCGAGAACCAGTCTCTAAAGCAAAGCTGTAGCAGCCCTACACTGTCAGCATGGATGAGCGGCAACTTCAGATCCTGCGGGAACTGGGAGAACTGGGCAGTGTCAGTGCGGTCGCCCAGGCACTGCACGTGACACCTTCAGCGATCTCCCAGCAGTTGCGCCTGTTGCAGCGCTCGATCCCCGTCCCGCTCACCGAGCGCGCCGGGCGCCGGGTGGTACTGACCGAAGCCGGGCAAGCCCTGGCCCGCGCGGCCATCGAGGTGGAGACAGCCCTGGCCCGGGCACGACACACCATCACCGACTTCGCAGAGCAGCCCGACGGCGACGTCTCGCTGGCGGCGTTCCACAGCGCGGCCTCCGCGTTCTTCCCCCTGCTGCTGCGCAGCCTCGCCGGACCGGGCCGCCCACGACTGGCTCTCGCCGACGAAGATGTCGCCCAGGACCGCTTCCCCGCCCTCACCCGGGACTACGACCTCGTTCTCGCCCACCGCCTCGACCACGGCCCGCCCTGGCCACGCACCGTCACCGCCAGCACCCTGCTGCGGGAGCCGCTCGATGTCGCCCTGCCGGCCGGCCACCCGCTGGCCTCCAAGACGCTGCTCTCGCCCCATGACGTGGCGGACCAGCCCTGGATCACCGTCCACGACGGCTTCCCGCTCATGTCCACCATCGAAGCCATCGCCAGTGTCGCCAACCGTCGCCTCGACATCGCCCACCGCATCAATGAATTCGCCGTGGTCGCCGAGGTCGTAGCCGCCGGCGGCGGCCTGGCGCTGATGCCACGCTGGACAGCCCGCGAGCACCCGAACCTCGTCCTGCGGCCGCTGGGTGCAGTCCACGCGCGACGCCACATTGACGTCCTCCACCGACCGGAACGCACCGCACGACGGGCCGTCCGAACCGTCCTCGCCGAGTTGCACCGCGCCGCCACGGAAATCCAAAACCGCGACACCGACGCGCCTCACCCCGATGCCGGCACCTCCGCAACCACATGAAACCGAGAGAGCACGGTCGGAGTCGTGGCCGGGTGTTTCGGGGTGGTCAGCGTGTGTTGATGCGGGCCCAGAGGGGGTCGTGGGTGGCGGGTGTGAAGTGGTGTAGCTACAGCCGGCCGGCGAGGTGGTGGAGGAAAGCGGTCTGGTTGTCGCGGGTGAGGCCGTGTGGGCAGGCCGGAATCCTCCCCTTGACGAGCGTGCGTAGACGCGGACCTCGTACCTCGCCGACTCACCTGGCCGGGCAGCACATGTCTACGTAGCGCCAGCGCTCCCCGCCCCCGTCGAGTTCGTACGCGACGCCTGACGGCGAGACCGTCCAGGCCGAAGCCCTCGCCCCCGACGACCTGTTGACGGAGGTGCGGGCCGGGCTGGAGACGGTGACCGGCGCGGCCGCGCTGCAGGCAGCCCGCGACCGGTCGGCCGCCGAACGGGCCGCCATCCTCGCAGCCCTCGACCGGCCCGGCCGTCGGATCGTGGGCTAAGCGCAATGCCGTTGCGTTACGGGCTTGCGGGCTGGGGTCTTGTGATGAGGACCGCTTGAGGTCCGGTGCGGGTCGGCTGTGGCCAGGAACGGTGTTCAGTTCGCTTGAGGCGGTAGTTGGACATCTTGCGTTTCACCACGCGGGGCTGGCTGCGGAGGCGTCTGACGGGCAGGAGCCGTTCCAGGAGGTCCTGCTCGAGCATCACCAGTGCTCTGACCAGGAGGTCAGGGGGAAAAACTGCCCGGCGTGACGGTCACGCTGCGCCGGGCAGAGCGCAGCGTTTCGGTGAAGGAGACCCGGTCAGGGTCCAGGCCACGGGTGGCAGCCGTTCTCAGCATGAGTTCCCGCAGAGCGTGGTGGACCAGCAGGTGTGCCCAGATCTGCTGGTGAACACCGTCGGGTGTTTTACTGCTGAGCACGACGCGTGCGCCACGCTGATGGGTTTTGATCTCGGCGAAGACGGACTCGATCTCCCAGCGTTCGCGGTAGAGCGCGGCCAGCTGCCGGGCAGGATACCGTCGGGCGTCCAGCAGGCTGGTGACCAGGCGATAGTCGTCGGTCTCACCCTCACCGGCCCGGTCCTTGAGCCGGTAGGCCAGGACACGGACCACAACCGGCTCCTTGCGGGCCGGGCCGCCGCTCGCTCTGATGTGTGAGAGCCATGACCCGTCGCGGAACTGTTTGGTGACGGGCAGGACGCGGTTGGCGGGCACCCGCCACAGCAGGTCGGCGCCGGTGGCGGTGAACGCCTGCCACAACGGGACGCCAAGGAACCCACGGTCGGCCAGGACCAGCTGACCTGGGCCGGTCGAACGCGGCAGGCGGCCTACCAGAGTGACTTCCCCGGTGCGGCAGCCGGCCAGTTCCGCGTCCAGCACCGCATGGCTGCCGATCTCCACCAGAGCTGCCATCCGCACTTGCGGAAACGCGCTCCTGCCCGACCCGCGGCCACTGCCCGGACGTCCGAAGGCAGTCTCGTTGGCTTCACTGTCCGCGACGTCCCAGCACGTGCCGTCGACGGCGAGCAGCCGCAAGCCCCGCCAGAACGCGCCGGGCGTCGCCTCGGTCGCCATCGGCTTCGCGGTCGTGGCGAACAGCACCCGCAGCGGCTCGGAGCCCAGCCGCTGCCGGGCCCTGAACAGCGAGGACTTCGCCGGAACACGCCAGTTGCCCAGCAGCCCCGAGCCCCGCAAGCCCTCGACGAGATGGCGCATCACTTCCAGATACGGGGCAGGTGAGAACAGGGCCAACGCCAGCACGAAGTACACCACCAGCCGCGCGGGAAGCAGCCGCTGACGTCGCTCGGCACGGCCGCACGCCGTCACCACCCGGTCCACCAAGCCTGGCGGATACACCCAGGTCAACAGGCCGAGACCCGATAAGTCAGACACACTCGCAGCCATCCGAACCACCCCCGGGACGAACTGCCAAGCACAGTACGCCTACAGCAAAGGCAACGGCATTGGGGCTAAGCGTGTGTCGGTGGGTGCCACGCCTGAGGCAGGCTCAGCCCGGTCGGCAGAGACTGCCCGACAGAAGGCACCAAGCCAGACGGCGCGACACCATTCGCACGGGAGAAATCGACGTTACCGCCGAAGAACTCTGTGCCGGTGAAGTGGACCGTGCCGCCGGTGAACCCCGCGTTGCCGAAGTCGACCGTGCCGCCGAAGAACTTCGCGTTGCCGAAGTGGACCGTGCCGCCGGAGAACGTGGCCTCGGTGAAGTGGGCCGTGCCGCCGTGGAAATTCGCGCTGCCGAAGTGGACCGTGCCGCCGGAGAACCCCGCGCTGAAGAAGCTGACCGTGCCGCCGTCGAACGCCGCGTTGCCGAAGTGGACCTCGCCGCCGGTGAACCCCGCGTTGCCGAAGTCGACCGTGCCGCCGGTGAACTTCGCGTAGCCGAAGCCGACCGTGCCGCCGGAGAACTGCGCGTTGTCGAAGTGGACCTCGCCGCCGGTGAACCCCGCGTGGGGGAAGTCGACCGTGCCGCCGGTGAACCTTGCCTCGGTGAAGGTGACCACGCCGCCGGAGAACTCCGCGAAGGTGAAGTCGACGGTGCCGCCGGAGAATTCCGCGCCGGTGAAGCTGACGGCGCCGCGGGAGAACACTGCCTTGAGGAAGCTGACGGCGCCGCCGGAGAACACTGCGCCGGTGAAGTCTACGAAGCCGCCGGAGAACACGGCACGGGAAAAGTCTCCGCCGTCGAAGACGACGCTGGTGAAGTTCAGGTCGTGGCCCTGCCAGGAGTGGGGATGCTCGGGGGCGAGGCGGAGGTGGTCGCGGATGAGGCGGATGACCGTGTGCCGGACTTGCCGCCGGGCCAGGTACTCGTGCCTGGCGTGCGTGTCACCTGGTGGGAGGTCGGCCTCGGCGGTGTAGGGCAGGCGCAGGTAGGCGCACCGGACGTCGATCGCTGTTTGGCGCAGTGTGCGGGTGGGGGCGTCGTCGGCGAGGCCGGCCAGGGCGTACACGCCGCCCAGGCGTACGGCGGCGGATTCGTTGCCGAGTTGGGAGACGGCGGTGGTGAAGCGTTCGGTGTGCAGGCGAGTGGTGTCGCGCAGGGCGCCGTCCTCATCGACCCGCTGGCGCCGGTAGGCCACGACCAGGGCGACCAGGGCACCGGCCCCGGCGACGACGCCGAACGACAGTTTCACCAGGTCGAAGAGCGTCTGTGAGGTGAGTCGGCGTTCGGGCTTGAGGCCCTGGGCACCGAGTAGATCCCACCCGGCGAAGAACACTGTGGCAGTCACGGCGATCGCGATGACGAAGGTCAGGGTGAGGACGGTGCCGACGGGCCACATACGCAGGCCGCGCCGTTCGGTCCGGCGGCGGGTCAGGTTCGGGGTCACACATGGCAGGACCGTTCAGACGCCCGGCCGGTTGCGGCTCACCCCTTCATGCCATCCACCGACTCACCGGCCCGCTCTTGCGCAGCGCCGTCCTCCGACCCCCCTTCAAATCCTGCCCGGACAACGACGCCTTCCACCGCTCGATCCGTTCACTGCTGGTGGTTGCACCCTCGCTCATGACGACCCCTGCCTGTCGGGGCGACCGTATGACGAAGGCATACGGTCCGGCGCACGGCAACCAGGAGCACCCGAAGCGCATAAGGGGTGACTCTCCATGTATGGACAAAACTTCACCCCATGGCGGTGCGTGGTTGACGGTGGCACTTGACGTCCCCGTGGACGGAGCAGTCCACTGCGGCACCGGCCGTTCCATGAGCGTCCGGCAGTGGCCACGGCCCGACGCTGAGCGCGCCGCCGAGCAGGTGGAGAAGCTGCGGCTCCAGCTGGCCCGCGCCGAGGACTTCGCCGCCACCCTGGGCGTCCGCCTGGGGCTTTTCCGGCCCGGGGCCGGGCTCACGACCCGCTCGAGCCAGCCACCCGGCTTGGTAGCGAACGACTTGCCCTCGGGGACCCGGGCGGCGCGACACCGGTCCGGATCCTCGGTCCAGGACCTGGGCAGATAGAGCTCACGGTCCACCAGGGCCCGGCCCCAGGCGGAGCCATAAGCGACGAACACCCCGATCCGGCAAATTTCGGTTCGGCCGGCGTGCCGGAATATTGCCGTTGCACCCCGGCGGAGACGGTGCCCTTCTTGAGGAAGCCGGTGTCGTCGACGATCAGCACGCCGTCCGGCTGCCCGAGCCGCTCGGCCACGTAGTCCTGCAGGTCGTCACGGATCTCGTCCGCGTCCCAGCGGGCGCGGGAGAGCAGGTGCTGCAGGCCGTCGGGGGTGGCGTGGCCGGCCTGCTCGGCCAGCTGCCAGCTGCTCTTGCGGGCCATCCAGGCGTCCTACCTCGAGGCCGGCCTGCGCCAGTGTCACCTTGACGAGCCCAAGTCAGCAGCATCTCGCGCCTGTCCGTCGATCCGGGTCAGGCCAGGTCAGGCGCGAAAAAGAGCAGCGTGTACGCCGGGCAGACACTCAGCGGTCGAGGGGCACGTAGGTGCCGCCGGGCAGGTCCGGTGTTTCGGCGGCGTCGAGCAACGCGGCGGCGACGGTGGCGCGGCTGACGCGGGCGGGAAAGAGCCGATGGGGTGTTTGGCTCAAGTCCACGGTGCGACGGTGTTCGCTGAGCGGTCCGGCAGACAGCGGCCCGCAGTGAAAGACCATGCCCCCGGCGTCGAGGATGGTGGTGTCGGCGGTGACCTTGTCGGTGAGTTCGGCACCCATGGCCCGCAGCAGGGTGCGCGTCAAGGCGCCGGCCGCGGCGGCGGAGGCGCCGGTGCCGAACGCCCCCATCCAGATGATGCGCTCGGGGTCGGCGGCCACGGCGCCACGAGCACCCGCGGTCAGCACACCGACCTGGTCACGGCTGGGGATACCCAGTGCGGAGATGATGGTGGTGGCGTCTTTGAGCGCACGGCCGATGGCGTCGGTGTCCCGTACGTCGGCGCGCACTCGGATGAGCTGGTCGTCATGGCCGGTGGCCGGGAGGCGGTCGGGATTACGGGCGACGGCCGTGACGGTGTGGCCACGATCAAGGGCCTGCTGGATCAGCTGCTGCCCGGTGGCGCCCGAGGCGCCCAAAATAGTGAGATGCATGGTCGAACTCCTTATAGACGAGCGGTACTTGGGGGTTCGGCGATTTCTGCCGGGTGACGGACGCCGCGGCGGTTCAGGTGGTACTGGACAGCACGTTCAGAGCGGCGGCGTGCACTCCTGGCGCGGCGACCAGCAGGTCGGCGCCCGGCCGCCAGGGCCCGCCGTACAGGTCGGTGGCTATGGCGCCGGCTTCGGTGGCGAGCAACACACCAGCGCCCACCCCTGACATCTCGGGCCGGAACTGCCAGTAGGCGTCGTACTGGCCGGCGGCCACGCCCAGCAGCGGGAAGGTGGTGGGAACGGTGCTGCGTACCAGCAACGCGTTGCCCAGCATGGCGGCGAATGCCTTCGCCATGTGCCGGCGTTGCGCCTGCTCTTCGCCGCCGTCCTGGCTGGTGGTCATCATCGCCACTTTGAGGTCGGTCTTGGCGGACGCCTGCAGCCGAGTTCCGCTGCGGAAGGCACCGCCGCCGCGCACGGCGGTATAGGTGACGTTGCCGATGGGCTGATGCACCACGCCGAGCACAGGCTCGTTGTCGCGGACCAAGGTGATGGTGGTGCCCCATTCGGTCAGCCCGTGCAAGTGGTTGATCGCGCCTTCGACGATGTCGCTCACCCACCACTCGCCGGCGGGCAGGCCGCCTTGGTGCTGTTCCTCCTCATCCTCGCCCAGCCAGGTGGCCTGCGGCCGGATCGCGGCCAGGGCAGCCTGAACGCCCTCGGCGGCTTCTTCTTCCATAGGCCCGAAGCGGATCATGATGTCCTCACGGGTGACCGGTCGGGCATCTGGTGAGTAGCGGGCGAGTACGCGGGCGCCGATCCGTTCGGCGATCTCGACGACGGCGGGGAGCATGGCCGAGTCGTCGGTGACCGTGCTCGGCACGGCAGGAGCGGACTTGGCAGGAGTAGACATGGCAGGGATCTCCGAGAGGTAAGGGACATGAGCAGAAGCTGCTACTTCAGCGGTGGTTGTTCGTGTACGGGTGATGCGAGGCGCCACCGAGGTCTGCCCGCGAGGCGGCCGAGGGCGGGGTTCAAAGGGTTGCGGCGAGCAGGGCGAGGGCGTCGGTGTGAGAGCCGACGTGCTGACGCGATGCTCGTCAGCCAGCTCCGATGGCCGGCCCTTCGCCGGTGATGATGCCGCCGGTTCCGGCGAACAACACCATCCCGCCCGAGCCGGACCGCGCGCGCTCCCCGTACTGCCAGTGCATAGGCATACGTCCTGCGGCGACCCGGGACAGCTGGTGGATGACCGGCACGGGCATACGCACGTAGAGGACCGCACGCAGCGCCACGCTGACCAAGGCCCCCTGTGCCACGATCGTCCGGGGGCCGCGTCACTTGCGAACTCGGCCCCACGGTTTGAAGACCGAGAGGACCATGGCAAAGCTCAACAGCGCCATGGCGGTGGCGGCGAGGAACGAGACGAACCAGATGTCCTGCAACGGCTGCTCGCCCGTGGCGAGTTCGGTGACGGGACCCAGGAACGCCAGCATCATCGCGCAGGCGATGACGTTGAGGACCAGCTTCACGGCGACCCACCAGTAGCGTACGAGGCCCCACTTGGTCGCCAACCCCAGTAGGACACCGGTGAGCAGGCAGAACGCCCCTGCCATGAGTGCTGAGAGCAGAAGAGGGACGACGAAAAAGTCCGCGAGTGCGCGATATACGGTGGTGCGTTCCTCGCCCGCGCGTGCCCAGCCGATCGCCACCAGGACGATGGAGATGACATCGATGCCGATCCAGGCTCCCGCCGAGACGACGTGCGTGACCAGGATGCTCTTGCGCAGCCGGACCGGGATGCTCCACAGGACCCGGCGAGCCCGTTGCGGTGGGGTGGTTGGCGCTGTGGAAAGCGTGGTCATGGCTGTCCTAGTCTGTGGATCGTGTCGGCTACGGCTCAGCGGTCGGAGCCTGTGACGGGGCCCGCCCTGAACGGATGGGTGACACGCGGTGTGCGGCCGTCCGGCCTGTCTGTCTGTCCGGAGCACTACGGACCATGGCCTCGCTCTATGCGCGCCACTGCCAGTTGACCCGGTCATACATCGGCTCGAAGCCGGCGTGCACCAGGTTGTGCAGGGACGGGTTGTGTTCAGCGGGGCCCGCCGCGCCCGTCTCGGAGACGACCCATCGGCAGCCCTCGTCCGCGGCCGCGCGGAGGCGGGCTGCGAGTAGGGCGGACTGGGCGCCGTGGCCGCGCGCGTCCGGCAGCGTGGCCCCGGCGAACATGTGGGCGCAGTCGGCGTTGAAGAAGACGCTCCCGACCGCGGCAATGCGCTCACCTGCCCAGACCGCGTACTGCCGCCAGTTCGCCTTGCCCACGAACGACGCGGCCATCTCGATCATGTCCGGTGCGGTGAACCCGAAGGTGGTCATCATGACGGTGGCCCACTCACGGGCCTGCTGGACATCGACGACGCCGACCCGCCAGCCGGGGTCCAGGACGGGAAGGCCGGTGGGGGTGGGCGCCGTTTCGAGGTCTCGGCCGAGCTTGGTGTGTCGGCTGCCCTCGGTCAGGCCCAGTTTCGAGGCAGTGGCGTCCCAGTCGGGCGGCAGCAAGGGTGGTGCGATCATGAGCGAGCCCTGCGCCACCCCCTGCTCCCGGTAGAAGTCGCATACCTGGCTCACGTCCTCGACGGTGATCGGACGGCCGGTGCCGAAACCGCCTGCCCGGTTGAAGAAGTGGCTCGGGTCCTCGCGGATCACCAGTGCCTGCGTGGCGCCGGTGTGCAACGTGCCGAGTCCCAGGGCCTCCTGCACTGATGCCGGAGCGCTGGTCGCGAAGTCGGCGTAGGCCATGATCTCGGTCAGCTCGGCAACGTCGCAGGGCACGGTGATCGTCATGCGTATTTCCCTACGTTCGTAGCGGCGCCGGAAAGACGGATACCAACTGCGCTTGGGTGGTGAGGACTTTCCGTACGTCCGGCACCACGGCATGACGGCACGGAGGCACATTGCTCGGGGCGGAACGAAGTGGAACGGAGCGGACCCGACGGCCAGGCGTACGCGCCTTCGTGCACACCCACAACACCCCACCAGCCACAGCACCCGGCTCTGCCCGCGCGTTTGCGAATTGGGGTGCACGGCCAGGGTGGTCCGGCAGGGGAGCCGATCAGATCGAGGACAGGACGTCCAGCGCAGTGGTGTGGATCTGGGGGGCGGCGGCCAGGAAATCGCGGCTGGCCGCATTCCAGGGCTTGCCGTCCAAGTCGGTGACGGTGCCTCCGGCCTCGGCGACCAGTAGGGCGCCCGCGACGAGACCGGAGCGGACGTCGGAGAACTGCCAGAAGGCGTCCATACGTCCGGCGGCGACGTGGATGAGCTGCAGCGTGGCCGGCACGGACACACGTACAACCAGACCGGCGGTGAGCATGGCGGTGACCGATTGCCCGATGCGGCGGAAGGTGTCGGTGCTCTCGCCGGGCCGGGCCTGTCCGGTGCCGATCAACGCGGCCCCCAGGTCACTCTTCGTTGACACCGTCAGCGTACGGCCGTTGAGGTGGGCGCCACCGCCGGCGGTGGCGGTATAGGTGTCGCCGGTCAGCGGGAGGTGAACGACCGTGAGGACCGGCTGGTTGTCGCGCACCAGGGTGGCGGTCACGGCCCAGTCCGGCATGCCGTGAACGTGGTTGATGTTGCCCTCGGCCGGGTCGACGACCCACCACTCGCCCGGCGGGAGCGCCCCGCCGGCCAGCTCGTCCTCCGCCCACTGCGATCCCGCCCTCGCCCGCAGCAGCGGCTCGCGCATCACGGCGAGGACTGCGTCGTCATTCGCGTGGATCTCGCCGACGACCTCCTCCAGGCTCACGCCCCGGGCGTGGGTCGTGTAGCGCTCCTGCAGGGTGACTCCGGCGTACTCCACCGCAGCGGTCACCGCGGACAGGAGCGTGGCGTCGGGGTCAAAAGGCATGGCTGTGGGCATGGGGCATTCCCTTGGGTCGGTAGAAGCGGGGTGTTCACGGACGCTGTCCCTGCCCCGCACCTCGAAGGTAGAAGCCATCACTGTTAACAGCAAGTGCATCGTTGTTACTTATATAGTTACTGGTATGCAACTGGACCTGAACCTGCTCGCCGCCCTGGACGCGCTCCTCGAGGAAGGAAGCGTCCAGGGTGCCGCCGCCCGCCTTCATGTCACCTCCCCGGCGATGAGCCGTTCTCTGGGCCGTATCCGCAAAGCCACCGGCGACCAGATCCTGGTCCGCACCGGACGCCACATGACTCCCACCACCCGCGCCCTGGCCATGCGCACCCAGGTCCACGCCTTGGTGCAGCAGGCCCACCACCTGCTGTCCGCTCAGACGGAACTCGACCTGGCGAGGCTGGAGCGAGTGTTCACCGTCCGCTGGCACGACGCCCTCACCACCACCTGTGCAACCGCCCTGATCGCCGCAGTGCACCGCCAGGCCCCAGGGGTGCAACTCCGACTGACCGCCGAGCCCGGTGACGACACCCCCGAGCTACGCCGCGGTGAGGTCGACCTCGCCTCCAGTGCCGGCCCGCCGTCCCTGCCCGACATCCGCCACCGCCTCATCGGCCGCGACCGGCTCGTCCTGGCCGTCCGCCCAGGCCACTCCCTCACCCAACAGCCCGTCACCCCCGAGAGATACGCGGCGGCCGATCACCTCACCGTCTCCCGGCGCGGACTCCTCCACAACCGGATCGACGACGCCCTGAGCGCCCTCGGCCACAGACGCCGCGTCGTCGCCTCCGCCCCCACCACCGCCACCGCACTCCAACTCACCCGCGACTCCGACCTCGTGGTCACCCTCCCCGACGCGGCCACCCGCCCCGCCCGTCACCAACTCGGCCTGACCACCCTGCCAGTGCCACTCGACCTACCCGAAGTACCCCTGCACCTGCTCTGGCACCAACGCCACGACAACGACCCCGCCCACACCTGGCTACGCGAAACAGCCACCCAAACCCTGCGCACCCTGTTCACCTCACCCAGCCAGTAGCAGCCCAACAGGCCACACCCGCCGGACCGCAGAGGGCGGTTCACGAGTTGGCAGCCGTTGTCTTTCCGGACGGTTGGGGATGAACTCCGTGGTGTCGAGGAAGAGTTGGGCGTCGGGTTGATCGGGGACGACACGGAGGTGGCCGGTGGTGTCGGCGATGGGTCTGCTGGAGGCCCGCGAGACGGCTTCGCGGGTGCGGGTCGACGAGCTCCGCGCGGAGGCGGACCGGGTGCTGGCCGAACTGGCGGAGGCGGAAGCCGTGCTGGAGCGGCGGGCCATCGCCTGTGCGGAGCTGGCCGAGGCCCTGGCCGCGTCGGAGCCGGAGGCCGAGGTGCCGCCGCGACCCGTGCCGGTTCCGGCGGTGGCGAAGGCCCCGGTCGCGGGGTCGATGGTGCCCAACCGGCGGGAGGGCCTGACGGCGGACGCGCTCGCGCCGGACTACCAGCAGTTGGTGGGCGTGCTGCAGACCGATGCGGGCGGGGCGGGGCTGCGGGCCGGGGAGTTGGCCGGTCGGCTGGAGCTGGGGCTGGAGCTGGGGCTGGAGCTGGTGCCGGCGAAGGTGGAGGGGGTGCGGTGCAAGGCGAAGCGGCTGGTGGAGCGGGGTTGGCTGGCCGAGGAACGGCCGGGGGTGTTCACGCCGCAGCGGACGGTGTGGTGAGCTTCCTTGCCCGGTGGCGGCCGAGGCGGCGGCCCATGAGTATGGTCATCGACCACAGAACGACGGCCTGACTGCTTTCGGGCAGGGCCTCGTAGTCCCGGGCCAGCCGCCGGGAGCGCATCAGCCAGCTCAGAGTTCTCTCCACTACCCAGCGCCTGGGCAGCACCACGAACCCGGCCTGATCGTCACTGCGTTTGACGATCTGAAGCGTCAGCTGCAGTTTCTCGCGGGCCCAGTCGGCCAGGCGGCCGGTGCAGCCGCCGTCGGCCCACACCCAGCGTGATTTTCCGATAGCGGGTGTGGAGCCGGGGCAGTACGCCGCAGGCGGCTTCGCGGTCGGCGTCGCGGTCGGTGGTGTCGGCCGGGGTTGACCAGCACCATCAGCAGCAGGCCGAGCGTGTCCACGATGTCGTGCCGCTTGCGCCCGTTGATCTTCTTCCCGCCGTCGAAGCCGCGTGAGGAGGCCGGCACCGACGCGGCGCCCTTGACCGACTGTGAGTCGATGATCGCCGCGGTCGGCTCCGAGTTGTGGCCCTCGCTCGCGCGGACCTGTCCGCGCAGCCGGTCGTGGAACTCGGCGATCAGTCCCTTGTCGTGCCAGCGGCGGTAGAAGGCGTAGACCCGGTCCCAGGTGGGGAAGTCGGCCGGCATGGCCCGCCAGGGGATGCCGCCCGCGACCAGGTAGCGGACCGCGTCGATCATCTGCCGGTGGCAGTAGCCCTCCGGCTGCCCGCCCTTTCCGTTCATCCACGCCGGCACGGGCAGCAGGCCGCGCACCGCCGCCCACTCCGCGTCTGTCATGTCGGAGGGATGGGCCCGCGCCCGCCCGGGTCAAGTCGCGGGCGCAACGCAGGACTACCTCGCCCGACGCCTCCTCACCGTGTGGCCCGTCTGCCCCGACCACCGCACCGGCACCCACCCCGCACCCACGGACGACGGCGTCGCCTGGACCTGCACCACCGGACCCCACACCGTCCGCACCATGACAGTCCCCACTGCAACCCATTAGGACGGTGCCCTCTGGAGTGAGGCGGACGTATCGCGTAGTGCGAACGACGCCCGTTCTTGCCACTTCACGCCGTCGTGCGCCATCAGTTCAACCGACGCGAGGTGAGACGTGAACGGGAGCCTGCCGACGAGGTCGGCCTCGATCTCCTCCAGGACAGCGTCTTCCTGACCTTGAGCGATGGTCAGGTGCGGCACGATCTCAGGGAACCGGCCGCCATACGGCGGAGCCTCAGGCCAACGATCAGCGATCGCCTCCGTGAGCTGGCGCAGCTGCGTGTCAGGCTCGGGGACGAGATACAGCACTTCCGGGAGCCGTCCGCATCTCTCGAACCGCAGGTCAAAGGCGCGGTGGCTACCCAGCACGTCCGCGAGAGCGGAGTAGACGAGCGCATCTATTCGGCTCTCGTCGAGGAACGGGAAGAGCACGGTGACGTGTGCTGGGACCCCGGCCTGGGCCGAGGGGTCGAGCCGTTCACGCCATCTGCGGACGGCCGGCTCCGCCTCCGGGATCCGGACGATGAGCCCCGTCAGGCCCGCCTGAAACGCACTGGTGCTGTCATCTGTCATGACACCGCATGGTGTCACCTCTGTCACAGACAGCACGGCTCCTTTTTCGCTGAACGATCACGTCGAGCTGCGAGGCAGGTCGACGAGCGGGACGACCAAGACGCTGCCGCTGTTTCCCGTGAACATCCAGAGTGCCGATGATCACTGAACGCCACCGGAACCCACGTGCAAACGCTGTCGGTTGAAGTGAACGAAGCCACCAACTCCTGCAGGGCGTGCAGAGAGATCAAGGTCGTCAGGATCAACCGGTATCCGTGCCTGCGGCGGACCCAGTCCAACGGGTCGCCGAAGATTTGGGTGTAGTGCCCGTGCTGCTCGGCATTGAGTCCGGTGTGCACGGCGAACGAGTGGCTCGGGCCGCATCCGCTCGGAGGAAGGCGGCCAAAAAGGAAAGGGGGTAGGTGTGTGGCGTTCGGGGGCGGGACGGGCACCCGCAAGGGGGTGCTGTCCTGGCATCCGGGCCGCGGCCGACTCATCGCTGTGAACATCACCGCAGGCCACCGACCGTCGCCCCACCAGGAGCAGATAGAGATGCCCAGCGGTTGATCTTGCCCTTCGGGCGCATGCGGGTACCTTTCGAGTGGGTCCGCGTCCGCCGAGGAGGGTCATGGAGATAGCCAGCACCGGCACGGGCGATTCCCCCGTGCCCGGTCCCCAGACGTCCTCTGGCGCCCTGCTTGCCGCAGCCCTGGAGGACGTGCAGACGGCTGTCGTTGTCGTCAACGCCAACGGACGCATCGTCTCGGCCAACGGCGCGGCCCTCAGCGTGCTGGGCCGCAGCCTCGAGGAACTCGTCGGGCAGGATTCCCACGACCTGCTGCACCGCGACAGCCACGGGCACGCCATGCCCCGCACGCGCTGTCCGCTGAGAAACGCGCTCCTCGCCGGGAGAACCGAGCACGGCGACCCGGAGTGGTTCGCCCGCGGGGACGGCACGCTCGTCCGGCTGTCCTGGCTCGTCGCGCCCTGCTCCTCCGGATCGGAGGGGGCGCTGGTGCTGCTGTACGGATCGAATCGGGGTGTATCGGACGAGGGTGAGGTCCCAGCACCGCTGACAGAGCTGGACCGCCTGGCCTTGCTGGCGGAGACGACCACTCAGCTGACGTCCACCCTGGATGTGGACGAGGCAATGCGTCGGCTGGTGGCCCTGACGGTGCCCCGGCTTGCGGACTGGGCGGTGATCGATCTGCTCACCGAACAAGACGAGGTTCGACGCGCCTTTGTGACGGAGCACAAGGACGGAATCCTGACCGAGCGGAAGGACCTGCAAGGGCCCATGCCCCCCGTGCCGGAGGAGTCCCCGATGCCTCTGTCGCGAGCTCTGCGCGGCGCTGCCTCCTCTCTTGCCGGCCCTGCCACCTATCAAGGCGCGCCCGATTCCGGAATCGCGGTCGAGCAGGGTCGCTTGTTCACCGAGACGGGCATGCACTCCGCTGTCATCGCGCCCATCCGAGGTCTGCGCGACGTGCTCGGAGCCCTGACCCTGGGACGTTCGAAACGCCCTGCCGCTTTCACCGCCGCCGATCTGCCGCTGCTGGAGGACATCACCCGTCGGGCCGGCCTGGCGCTGGACAACGCCCGGCTGTACCAGCGCCAGCGCAAGGTCGCCGAAACCATGCAGCGCCACCTGCTGCCCCAGCTCCCCACCGTGCCCGGGGTGGACATGACGGCGCGGTACGTACCCGCTCCGCACGCCTCCTCCGTCGGCGGAGACTGGTACGACGCCTTCGCCCTGACCGACAGCTCCCACGCCCTGGCCATCGGCGACGTTGTCGGTCACGACCTCGACGCCGCAGCCGGCATGGCGCAGGTCCGCAACATGCTGCGCGCCTTCACATGGTCCCAGCCCCAGGCCACGCCCAGCGCCGTCGTCACCCAGCTCGACAACGCCGTGAAGCACATAGCCGAGGTCCCCATGGCGACCATGATCCTGGCCACGCTCGCTCTCGGCGACGACGAGCTGTGGCAACTGTGCTGGACGAACGCCGGCCACCCTCCTCCGCTGCTGGTCAGCCACGACGGTCGTGCCCGCTACCTCACCGATGCCCACGGCATTCTGCTCGGGACCGGAATGATCCGGCCTCGCCCCGATGTCTTCACCGTCCTGCCGCCCCGCACCACCGTCCTGCTCTACACCGACGGCCTGGTCGAGTCACCACACCACTCCATCGACCACGGACTGGAACGGTTGCGCCGACACGCGGCCTCTCTCGCCCACCGCCCCCTGGATTCCTTCTGCGACCTGCTGCTGGAGCAGGTCCGCCCCGGCGACAACGACGACGACGTCGCCATGCTGGCGCTACGCACGCCTCCTCGTGCATAGACCGGCAGTACCAGCTCGTAGCGCCCTCATCCGGCCGGGCCCTCTACCGCGCACAGACGTGCGTCCTGGCGGCCGTTGGAGGAGGGTCTGGCCGTCCAGGAGGCGTCCATGGCTGGGCGCAGGCCACGCAGGTGGCGACACAGGCGCGGATCTGGAGCAGTTGCGCGCGTGGTGGCGTGCGTCGGCGATCCTGAGCTTCGGACAGAAGATGGTCGACGGGGGGCTGGAGCGGTGCCGGGCGGCCGGGGCGGCGATCCGGGAGCGGGTGGGTCCCGTTGGTGGACACCGCGCTCGCCGCCGTCGACGTCGCCGATCCTGGAGGCGGCAACGGAGGAGTTCGCGCGCCACGGCATCGCCGGCGCGCGTGTCGACCGCATCACTCGGGCAGCCGGCGTGAACGGTGCTCTGCTGTACCGGTACTTCGGCAGCAAGCTCAGCCTCTTCGACGCTGTCTACAGCGACCTGGTGACCGATCTGGTGCGGGATGTCCTCCTGAACCCGGCCGACCTGGTCGGCGCGATCCTCGGGGCGGCGTGAGTGAACCAACTTGCAGTGCAGAACGACGGCGAGAGTCTCATCTGCCCCTTCGCCGAACCGTATGGCGAGGACTTCTGGATGAAGTCTGGAGATTCGTTCACGGTCGTGCCGCCCGATGATGGATCCGACGCCCAGTTCATGGTGGTCCACAGCGCCGACCGTGTGACCGTGTGGATCTTCGAAGGTGGCGACCACAAGAAGATCATCGTCGACTATACGGTCATCGACAGCAATGGAACCGAGCTGGAGTGCGCCCACCAGCATCCTGCTGACTAGATCTCTACCCGACGTCTCCACTCGCCTCAGCAGATCTCAAACGCGGTCTTCAGAGTCAGCCATCCCCAAATGAAAGGGCGAGGCTAGAGGCAGATGCCGGGAGGGGCCGCGTTCGGACCAATGTTGCCGGTCCAGGTGTTGGCCGTGCCATCGGTGCCGGTGCCGCTGGTGCTGTCGCGGCAGTCGAGCATGCCGTTGCGGCGGGCGACGTTGGACTTGATGGTGTTGCCCCCGTTGCCGCCGGCATCGATTCGGATTCCGTCGCCCGCGTTGTCGTCGGCGATGTTCCCGGAGATGACGGAGTTCGTGAGGGAGTTCGCTGCCACACTGATGCCGTGACCAACGGTGTTTGATTTGGAATTTCTGATGATGTTGCTGGCGATGGTGACGTTGGTGCTGGGTGAAAGGCCGAAGGCGTTGGCCCGCACGCCTAGAAATCCCCTCTCAATGATGTTGGAGGTGATCTTCGAGTTCGTGTTGTTATCGCCCAAGAAGATCCCGGGGGCGCCAAAGTTGTCCCGGATGATGTTACTCCGGAGTATGAATACAAAGGCTCTGTCTTCCAAGGAGGTGTTGCTGTTTACTTTGACATTGTCGACTCCTCCGGGTGCCGGCGCGTCCAGAAGGACGCCGGAGTTTTCGTTACCAGAAAAGGTGTTTGTTTCGATGTCCGCCTTCTTCAGGCCCGCGTCTGAGTAGATTCCGCTGCCGCTTGCAGAACCTGGTTTATTGTTCTGGCGGATGCAGTTCTGTTCAACCTCGGAAAGGCTTGTGCCGCTGGAGTGGAAATATACTCCGATCACATTGTTCTGGATCATGTTCTGCCGGACTTGGTGGCCTGAGTGTGCCGCACTCGTGACGATGCCATAGCTGGAGGTGTTGTTCTGAACGGTGAAGCGGGAGAATCTGATGCCGTTCTCCAGCAAGCGGACACTGCCTGAACCGCCCGCCGACTGAATGATCGCCTGCCTGGACGGATCCGGAGCTCCGGCCTGGCGGCACGCTGTCCCTGTGGGGGCGGCGGCCGGTCCGATCAACTGCAAATTCGCCTTGTTCACGGTGACAACCTCGTTGTACATTCCGGCACAGACCCTGATCACATCTCCTGGTGAGGCCGCAGTAATCGCTGCCTGGATCGTGGTGAAATGTGCACCCGGGCATTGTGCTCCGTTGTCATCCACAACGAGTACGGCCTGAGCTGCCTGCCCGGGAACGGCCGAGAATGTCGTAGCCACTGCCACGCCCGCCGCGACGAGGACCATTTTCTTCATAACCTTCTCCTTGGCTTTCAGTGCAGCCCGCGATCCGGTCGTGCGGCAGCGTGGTCGGCTAGGTGGCGCATAACTGGCAGCCGGGCTAATGGAATCGCCTGGCATCGGCAGGACTCCATCAGTTATGCAAACCGAACGAAGAGCGGGTAGTTTCCGCTGATTACGAAGCTAGGTGCGCCACGTTAGGCGTGCAAGCGGTGGCACTCCGTATGTGTCACCTAGTATGCGACGCCTCCGACACGCCGGGGCGGGCAAGCGTGTGCCTCGGCTCGGAACGTTGTCGAACGGCGCCGTCCACTGCCGCAGAAGATCAGCCAGTTCCCCGCCCTGGCGGACTGACGGCGGGCTCAGGATCGCCCGCCCCCGGGCCCGCAGCCACGGACTACATTTTCGCGCTCCCCGCCGCTCGCGGTGCTCTGGCCCACGCCGCCGCGGGCGGCAACGCCCATCTCCTCATGATCGGGCCCGCCGAGGGTGCGCCCGCCGTGCACGGCACCGAGATGTACGCCCTGGTCGGCCAGGAACAGCCAGGGCGCAGCCCTGAACAGGCCGACCGTGACACGCGTATCCGCGACATCGTCCTCGACTTCGTCACCGGCGAGCAGACCCGCCTGTGGCCCGCCGTCACGGACCGGCCCACCTCGGGAAGTGTCGGCAACCCTCCCTACGAGCCCAGCGCCCACTACCAAGCAGTCCTCGACCTGTTCGGGAACATCGCCCGCCCCTGACGGCCGTCGGACGATACGGAACAGCGCAGGGCCACCATGGGTTGATCACCTGGGTTCCTGCGCCTGGAGCCCCGGCTGGACCTTCCCACGGGGCGAGCACAGTAAGGAGCTCGGTATGAGCCAGCCGACAACAGGCGGTGACGCCGCACCGGGGACGATGCGGGCCGTCGTCGTCACCCGGCCCGGCGGCCTCGACGCACTCACGATCCAGTTTGCCGGTGGCGTCCCGGGCGGCACGGCTCAGGGTGCGGACCGAACAGCCGAGCAACTCGGCGTAATCCGCGGCTTGGTGCGCGAAAGTGCGGCTCCAAGACGTCCAGAAAGCGCCCGTACCTGTCGGCGCGGCCCGTGCCGGACAAATGGCCGACCAGCTCCAAGCCCCGTCGGCCACCGACGATCACTCCAACAACACCCCAGAGGGCAGAACCCATATGAGAATCCGACTGACCGCCGGAGAAACCGTCCTCAACGCAACCCTCGACGACAACGCGACGGCACGCGACTTCGCCTCACTGCTTCCGCTGACGCTGCAGATGAACGACCTGTTCAAGCGCGAGAAGTACGGTCACCTGCCCCGGTCTCTCACCGCGGGAGGCGAGCCGCGGTCCAGCTACGAGATCGGCAACATCGTCTACTGGTCACCCGGTCCCGGCATCGCCATCTTCTATGACCACGACGGCCAGTCCATCCCCGACCCCGGCATCATCGTCCTCGGCGAGATCGACTCGGGGGCCGATGCCTTCAAGAAGTACGACGGCACGGTCGACGTCACCATCGAGGCCGTCGACTGAGACCCAGCCGGAAACCACCGAGATCGTCAACCAAGGAGAGGAGGGGGGACGGTCGTGGCCTCGCCGGCCGCGAAGGCGGCCGGGGTGAGGCCGGTGCGGTCGCGGAAGAAGCGGCCGAAGTTCGCGGGGTCGGTGAAGCCGAGGTGGACGGCCACAGCCCGGGCGTCCCACCGGGCACCTCCCAGCAGGCGCCGGGCTTCCAGGAGGCGCCGCTCGTCGATGAGCTCGCGTACTCCCTTGCCGGTGGCGTCCCGGGCGGCACGGCTCAGGGTGCGGACCGAGCAGCCGAGCAACTCGGCGTAGTCCGCGGCGTGGTGCAACTCGCGAAAGTGCAGCTCCAAGCTGTCCAGGAAGCCTCGGTACCTGTCGGCGCGGCCCGCGCCGGCCGTGGCCGTGCCGATGGGGGCGATACCCGGGGAGTTGGCCAGGCGCAGCAGCAGCGATTCGAGCAGGCTGCGCCGCAGGGCGTGGTGGATGTCGAGGGGGCGGCGCCCCAGTGCGCGGTGTTCGTCCAGGAGCTGGAGTGCCGTCTGCTGGAGCCAGGCGGTGTCGTCGGGGTGCGGGCTGACCACGGCAGGGGCCTCGTGCGCGGTGAGCGGGGCCAGGAGACGGGCGAGGTCGGGCCGCAGCACGTCAGGTTCGAACAGGATGAACGGGCCGCGGGCCGCGCCGGGCGCATGCCAGCGCTGCGCGTGCCCGGGACGCACCCACAGCCACTGGCCGGGGGCGACGGTCCGCGTGACGTGGTCGACGTCGTGCCGCAACTCACCCTCGGTGACCAGGATCAGGTAGTGGAAGGTGGCACGGCCCGGACGGGGCGGGTTCCACGGCCAGTCGTCGTGCTGGGCGAAGAAATCCTCGACGGTACTCACCTCAAGGCCGTACGGAGTACCGACCGGGGGCTGGAAACCGTACAGCGGAACCGCAGCTGGTCCGGCCTGCCTGCTCGGCCCGGAGTGTCGCTTGTCGACCATCACGTGTCCGCAGCCTACCGCCCTTCCAGTCGGCTTCGACGTAAGGATGGGACGTGCCACCCCGCCCGCGCGGCGCGCCCTCCGCCTCCTTCGATGCCACAGTCCGTCACCACCTGAGAAGGCTCACCACCCATGAACGGATCGGCCCTGCACAAGACCGCCGCCGACTGCGCGGAGGAACTCCCCGGAGCCCGGCTGGAGCACCCCTTCGGCCCCGACTGGGAGGTCTACAAGGTACGCGGCAAGGTGTTCATGCTGATGACCGAAGTCCCGGGGCGTCCCGTCGTGATCCTCAAGGCGGACCCCGGCGAGGCCCACGCCCTGCGGGAGCAGTACAGCCACATCACCCCCGGCTACCACATGAACAAGAAGCACTGGATCACCCTGGAGAGTGGAGAAGGCGTCGACAAGGAGCTCGTCAGGGAACTCGTCACCGACTCCTACCGGCTCGTCGTCGCCCATCTGCCCAGGGCCGAGCGGCCTGTCGACCCGCACACCTACGGCACCGGCACGCGGGCGGCCCGGTGAACGCGGCCGGTGACCGGCTCCAGGACGCCGCCCGCCAGGCGGCCCTGGGCCTCCCCGACGTCAGCCACGGCTACCCCTTCACCCCGGGACTCGACGTGTACAAGGTCGCGGGCAAGGTGTTCCTGATCGTCACCGACGACCCGGACGATCAGATCATCACGGTCAAGTGCGAACCCGAACACGCCCGCGCTCAAGTACGCGGCTACGCCTCGATCACACCGGGCCGCTATCTCGACAAACGCCATTGGATCTCACTGGGGCCGGGACCCGGCATCACCGAGCGGCTGGTCACCGACGCGGTCGAGGATTCCTACGACCTGGTCGCCGAGCGGCTGCCGCGACGCGACCGCCCCGGTGCCCGATGAGCGCCGCGAGCTTCCCCGCGAACGGCGAGCCCTCGCTCGTCAGCGTCCCGCGAAAGGGCTCGCCCCGTCCGTACACGCCCGCCTGCGACCCGGGAGACCGATGGAACCGGCCGTAGTGATCCTGCCGCTCCTGGGCGAGGAGCCCTCCCGGCCAGTCGCCGACCGCCTGCGCCCCAGAAAGCTGGAAGACGTCGTCGGGCAGGACCACCTCCTGGCCGCGGACGCCGCTGCCGGGCCCGCACGGTCGCCCAGCAGCGCCTCAGCTCCACCATCCTGCGGGGCCGCCCGGCGTCGGGAAGACCACCATCGCCCGGCTCCTCGCGGACGGCAGCGACATGGCCTTCGAGCCGGTGTCGGCCGCCTTCTCCGGCGTGGCCGAACCTCGTCAGGCCACCGATGGTAAGTGGATCGACTTGCCTCAAGGGCGGCGCGGGAGTTACCTTCAAATGGTGAGTCCATCGACTTACCTCACGACTCGGCAAGGAACAATGAACATGTCTTGCGGGCAAGCGCGCCCTCATCACCGGCGGCACGAGTGGGATCGGTCTGGAGACCGCGCAGCGTTTTGTGGCGGAGGGGGCCGATGTGCTGGTCACAGGCGTAACCCCGGCCAGCATCGACAAGGCGCGGCAGATCCTCGGGGACAAGGTGCCGGTGGTGCAGGCCGATGCGCGCGATCTCGATGCGCAGCGCGGCCTGGCGGAGCGGGTGCGTGAGCATTTCGGGGAGCTGGACGTGGCGTTCCTGAACGCCGGCGTCTCGGACTGGCGGCCGTTCGGGGACCACACGGAGGACAGTTTCGACCGGCTCTTCGACATCAACGTCAAGAGCGTCTTCTTTCTCACGCAGGCCCTGGTGCCCGTGCTGGCCAACCCGTCCTCGGTCATCCTCAACGCGTCCAACAGTGCGCACGGCGGTTACGGGCAGTCGAACGCCTACGCCGCGACGAAGGCGGCTGTCGGTTCCCTGATGCGGTCGTGGAACGCGGACCTGCTCAGGTCGCACGGCATCCGGTTCAACGCGGTCAGTCCCGGCCCGGTGGACACTCCGCTGTACTCAAAGCTCGGGATCGAGGATCCCGCGCAGCAGACGGCGGTTCTGGAGGCGATCAGCTCCGGCATTCCTCTGGGGCGCATGGGTCTGCCCGAGGAGGTCGCGGAAGCCGTCGTGTACCTGGCCTCCGACGTTTCCGCCTTCGCTGTGGGCCAGGACCTTATCCTGGACGGTGGCCAGACCGTTCTCTGACAGCGAGGATGCGGCTGGGAGACGGGCGAGGGGCGTGGGTATGTCGGTGGCGGACCGTGACCGAGCGGAAACCGGTGGCGATACGTGCCAGGCCGGGTATCACGCGCAGATCAAAGCGGAGAACCGCGCGCGCATCATCCGCGCCGCCCGCGACCTCTTCCTCGCCCGGGGATACGACAAGACCTCCCTGGCCCAGATCGCCCGGGAGGCCCGCGTCTCCACCGGCACCCTCTTCAAGCGGTATCCCTCCAAGGCCGCGCTGTTCGCGGCCGTCACCTCCGAGCAGTGGCAGCTGGACGTGCAGTACGCCGAACCGCCCCCGCCCGGTGATCCCCGGTACGGTCTGGACCACATCGGCCGTGACTACGCCTGCCTGGTCTCGCGGCCCGGCACGGCGGCGCTGTGCCGCCTCATCATCACCGAACTTCCCCAGATGCCGGAACTCGCCGACATCGTCGGCACCGGCTTCGCCATCGACCGCGGACCCTTCTTCGACCGGCTCCGCGACTACCTGGACGCCGAAGCGCAGGCCGGCACACTCGACTTCCTTTCGGCGGACGGACAGACACAGCCGGCATCCGCAGTGGCCGAACAGTTCCTCGGCATGATCTGCGGCCAGCTCCTGTGGCCTCAACTCGTACGGACCGACTTCGTCCCGCCCGACCCCACCGACACCACGATCGTGGACGAAGCCGTCGCCCTCATGCTCACCCGCTATCGCACCGGATCCTGAACCCCGGACCACCAGTTCACGCTGCCAGGACCCCGGTACGTCGCCCTACCGGGACAGGTGCAGGTATGGGTGACTCGACCGACAACGAAGACGGGCGAGCGCGACCGGTCCTACCGGTAACCGACAGCGGCCGACAGCTGAGCCGGGACCGTGGTCTCCCGGTACTGCCGGCGTGCGACCCCGGCGTCGCGCTCGGTGGCGCCTCTTGGCAGCGGGTGATCGTGCTTCACCCGTGGGTGCAGGCGTTCGCTCAAAGTCTTCGGACAACGCTCCCTGGCAGTCCAACACCGCCCGATGCAGGCGCCTTGGCCGGCGCAGAGAGGCCGAGTTCGCGATGGACAACGGACAACACAAAACCCTGTCGGTAATTTCGGCTCACCCGCCCACCCCGGCAGCAGCGCAGGGCCGGACACAGGGGCGGTGAGCATCGGTTCCGGCAGTGTCCACGTCACAGTCACAGCCCATGCCTTCCACCCAGCCCGCCCGTCGGCAAACCGAGTGCGCGTACGCACCCGGCTACCGGCCCGACCACGGCAGGTCAGCGCACTACAGCACCTCGCCGGGGGCTGTGTGCTGAGCTCCTGGCGCACGTCCAGGCAGCGCAGCCGGATACCGGGCTGCCCGGATCCCGTGTCGTACGGTCTGATGTCGCGGCCGCCCACTGTCCGCAACGGATCTCACCGAACCCGGCGGTGCCGCCGGTACGGCCGAAAGATCTGAACCAATACCGGGAATCAGGCCGCGACGAGCTCCTGCTCGCGGTCCGGCGTCTTGACCTTGGGCTTCTTGTTCGGCAGCGAGAGCCGGAAGACCTTGTGCCACGCGGAGAACACCTGCTTGGGCAGCGGCCCGGTGACGTACTCCAGCTCGTACTTTTCGAACAGCGCGCGCACCTTCACCGCGACGTCGGCGTACCGGTTGCTCGGCAGGTCCGGGAACAGGTGGTGCTCGATCTGGTGCGACAGGTTGCCGGTCATGAAGTGCATGGCCCTGCTGCCGCTGATGTTCGCCGAGCCCATCATCTGGCGCAGGTACCACTGGCCGCGCGTCTCGCCCTTGATCGACCGGCGCTCGAAGACCCGCACTCCCTCGGGGAAGTGCCCGCACATGATCACCGAGTGGGTCCAGATGTTGCGGACCAGGTTCGCGGTGAACGTGGCGGCGAGCGTGGTGAGGAACGACGGGCCCGACAGCAGCGGGTGGATCACGTAGTCCTTGAGCACCTGCTTGCGAATCTTGCGGCCCACGGCCTTGGCCCGCGCGCGGAACTCCGGGTTCTTTCGGCGGCGCTTGTGCAGGTTCTTGGCGAGCTCCAGGTCGTACGCCGCGATGCCGTACTCGAAGAAGCAGGCGTTGATGAAGTTCCACAGCGGCTGGCCGAGGTGGAACGGGTGCCACCTCTGGTCCTCGTCGACGCGCATGATGCCGTAGCCGAGGTCGTTGTCCTTGCCGATCACGTTGGTGTACGTGTGGTGCAGCTCGTTGTGCGAGTGCTTCCACTGCTCGGACGGCGAGACGTGATCCCACTCCCAGGTGGTGGAGTGAATCTTCGGGTCTCGCATCCAGTCCCACTGGCCGTGCAGGACGTTGTGGCCGATCTCCATGTTGTCCATGATCTTCGCCACGGACAGACCGGCGGTGCCGAGCAGCCACGCGGGCGGGAAGATCGAGAACAGCAGCACGCCCCTGCTGACCAGCTCGAGCTTGCGCTGCGCCGAGATGACCTTACGGATGTAGGCGGCGTCTTTCTCGCCGCGGCCGGCGATCACCTCGTCGCGGATCGCGTCCAGCTCGCGGCCAAGCTCCTCGATCTGCTCCGCGGTCAGGTGGGCGGTGGGGTCGATGGCGGTCAAGGTGCTCCTACCGTTCGATGTCGCAGGGGCCCGCCGCGGCGGACACGCAGGTCTGGATGAGGACACCCGGCTCGGCCTCGGTGATCTCGCCGGTGCGCAGGTCGCGGACGGCACCCGCCTTGAGCGGCGTGACGCAGCCGAAGCAGATGCCCATGCGGCACCCGGAGGGCATGAGCACGCCGGCCTCCTCGCCGATGTCCAGCAACGGCGTGGCGCCGTCCGCGTCGACGGTCTTGCCGGTGGCGCTGAACGTGACCTCGCCGCCGTCGCCGGCGACGACGATGCTGGGGCGGAAGCGTTCGGTGTGCAGGCGCTCTTGTACGCCGTGCTCGGCCCAGTGCTCTTCGGCGGCGTCGAGCAGGCCCGCGGGCCCGCAAGCCCAGGTCTCGTGCTCGGCCCAGTCGGGCACGAGTTCGTCGAGACGGGCGATGTCGAGAATGCCGTCTGTGTCGGTGTGCACCTCGGTGAGCCGCAGCTTCTTGTCCGCGACCAGGTCGTGCAGTTCGTTGCGGAAGATCACGTCTTGCGGCTGTGGCGCGCAGTGGACCATGACGACGTCGTCGAACTCGATGTCGCGCAGCATGCCCATCACGGGCGTGATGCCGCTGCCGGCCGTCAGGTAGAGCACCTTGGCGGGCTTGGCCTGCGGCAGCACGAAGTCACCGGTCGGCTGGTCGAGCTGGATCAGCGTGCCCGGTTTCGCCCTGCGGACCAGGTGGTTGCTGACCTTGCCGTCCGGGATCGCCTTCACGGTGATCGTGACGCGGCCGTCCTGGCGGTCTGTCGGCGAGGTGATGGAGTAGGCACGCCACAGGCGCACCCCGTCGACGTCGACCCCGATCCGCACGTACTGACCGGCTGTGTGGCCGCGCCAGCCCCGTCCCGGCCTGATCACGACAGTCGCGGCGTCACCCGTCTCGGGGTGCACGGCCTCGATGCGCCCACGCAGGTCAGCGCCCGCCCGCAGCGGGCTGACCAGGTCGAGGTAGTCCGACGGCAGCAGCGGCGTCGTGACCATCTCCAGCAGTTTCCACGCCCTGCTGCGAAGGGCTGTACTCGTCATGACTCCAGCTTGCTGCGCCTCAAGGCGTAAAGTCCTGACCGCAGGACGTAAATCTGGTCGGCTGAACTGTTCGCAGGGAACAAAACGTGAACCATGCAATCCGGAGGGCCAGCCAACTGGCCCTGGATGAGACGACGGTCACCGCACTTCGGGCCGCGCTGAAGACCACCGCCGACGAGGTCGTCCAGGCGATCATCGACGAGGTCCCTCCCTACGCCAACGCCCTTTCGGGCCGCATGGGCGGCACCATCCGCCAAGCCGTCCGCACCGCCCTGGGGCACTACCTGGACCTCGCGAGCGGGAACGCCACGGGCGGCGACGCCGGTGACGCAGCCTACGAGCTGGGTCGCGGCGAGGTGCGCGACGGCCGTTCGATGGACGCCCTGCTCAGCGCCTACCGCGTCGGCGCCCGCGTGGCCTGGCGATGCCTGGCAGCGGGTGCCGTACCCGCAGGTCTGCCCGCCGCCGAGGTCGCCAAGTTCGCCGAGCTGACCTTCGCCTACATCGACGAGCTCTCCGCCGCGAGCGCCGCGGGCCACGCCGACGAACTGGCCGCCCGGGGCAGGGCCCACGAGCGCCACCTGGAACACCTGGCCCGCGACCTCCTCGCCGGCGCGAGCCCGGACGTGCTGCTGGCCTCTGTTCAACGAGCCGGGTGGCAGCCTCCGGTTTCGCTGACCGCGGTCCTGCTGCCCGCCGCCCAGGCCCGGCCGGCCTACCGCGCCCTCGACCCGAGCACCCTCGTCCTCGACGATCTGCCGGACGCCACCGGTGTGCTGCTCGTCCCCGATGCCGACCGATCACATCTCTTGCGACAGCTGACCGACCGCACCGCCGTGGTCGGCCCGGCCCGGCCATGGACTCGTGCGTCCGCCTCGTACGCACGAGCCATACGCGCGCGCTCCCTCTCCTCTGACATTCGCGACACCGAGGACCACCTGCCCGAGCTGGTGCTGAGCGCCGACGCGGACGCGTTCGCAGACCTGCGTGCCCGAGCCCTCGCACCGTTGCGGACCTTGCCCGTCGCGACCGCACGGCGGCTGGAGGAGACGTTGCGGGCGTGGCTGCTGCACCAGGGCAGGCGGGACGAGGTGGCGGCGGCGTTGTTCGTCCATCCCCAGACAGTCCGGTACCGGATGTCGCAGCTGCGGGAGCTGTTTCCGGATCTCGCATCGCCCCACCGGGTCCTGGAACTGACGCTGGCGGTCGGTCTTCGGGTCAGCTGACGCGTACTTCGACCGTCCACGACCGCGTCCGCGAGCGGTCCAGGAATCGTGCCTCGTTCTCGGTGCCATCAGCTGGCTCATGCGGCCCCGGGGGAGAGCGGTATGAGCCAGCTGAGACCAGGGGTTGATGTGAAGACCGGACAAGGCCGGCCCGCAGCATCCGCTCGAAGGTGCCGTCCGTCGCCCACCGGCGGAAACGGGTGCGAAGCGTAGCCCACGACCCGTACCGCTCGGGCACGTCCCGCCAGGCCGTCCCGGTGCGAAACTTCCACACGATCCCGTTGAGCACCCGCTCGGTCGTCCAGCCGCTTCCGTCCCCGCAACGACACGGGCAGCAGCGGCCGGACGAACTCCCCCTCGACATCGGACAGTTCATGGCGACGTATCACCCGACCATGATCCACCGCCCAAGATCATTTGAAGACACGGCCCAGGAGTCAACCGACGAGTAGCCATGACGGCGGACTGCTGGGACGTTGCGATTGGCGGAAGCGCCGTGCAGCGCGAGCAGTCCGGACACTGGTGGATGTCCGGGCAGTTCGCGCAGCGGGATCTTGACGCCGAGTTCCCTCATTGGTTCCCGCTGGAACACGACGAGCAGAATGGAGTTGCCCCCAGCGTCGAAGAAGCCCTCCTCGTCCGAGGACGGATTGGTCTTCAGCACCGTCCGCCCTGCCCGCACGATCTCGTCCCACTCGGCCGTGGAGGCGCTGTCCGCCCGGCGCCCCAAGACCCCGAGCGGCAAGCCGGACTCCACAAAGATCAAATAACCGCTGTCGTGGCGCCGGCAGGCCAAGGATGATGCGGCTGCGTGAAACGCTTCGAACACACCAGCACTGCACTTCTGGAGGGGCCCATGTCCTGGTCAGCCGGCCACAGCGCGGTCGAACACGAAGACCTGCCGAAGCTTCGTGACCTTCTCGACGACGGCTACGACATCGAGGACGACAACGGGGACGGCTGGACCCTCCTGCGACACGCCATCGATATCGAAATCGACGGCCACATACAAAGCGGCGAGCCCTTGCACATCGACGTGACCGCGTTCCTCCTGGCCCGCGGAGCAGATCCTCTCCGCAGTACCAACGGTGTCCTCCCGGCGGACGAGGCCGACTCTCGCGGACACTGGCTGGCTGCTGAACTCATACGAGCCTGGACCACACGACCAGCCACACCTGGCGACAAGCTGGGCTGAAAACCAGATCCCCGACACCGACCCACAACGCAGACACGACAGGACGCTCGACCACCCGAAGCTGGGGAATTACGTGAACTCAGCCCCGGGGAATTACGCGATCGTTCACAGCAGGGCGCACCAGTGACAGACGACTCCATCCAGACCACGGTCGCGGCTCAGGTGCGGCAGCCTGATCCCGCCGTGCTGACCGTGACATACAGCAGCGGTCACGGGCTGCTCGCTCGGGGGTGCGAGGCCTGCACCGCTGGACCGGCACCGTCACCCCGATGCCGCTGTGGTGGGGACGTTGCGCGCGTGCCGGGCCCGGACCTTCCAGGTAGGCAACCTGCGGGCCCGCATGGAGGACGAGGGCGATGTTTTCCTGGCCCGGGTCGCCGAGGTGGTGCTGATGCCCGACGGCCGCTACAGCAAGACGTTCGAGTCCCTGGTCGACATGCCCGTCGGTGATGTGCTGGTCATCGAATCGCTGACGCCGACCTGCCCGTGGGCCGAACCGGTCGTCGCGGCCACGATCGTCGCCGACGCCGTGGAACACCTGGCCGGCGGCGCCTGCGCGGTCGTCCTGCCCCGTGTTCCGGCCTGCGACGACGACCTGCTGCCCGACGCCGGCCAGCTCCTTGACGCCGACGACCTCGGCGAGGACCTGGCCCTCATCGACACGGCCCTGCAGACCGTCATCAACACCTCCGCCGCAGTCCGCCACCGTCTGAACGGCCGCTCCCTGACCGGTTTCGACACCGAACCCTGGCAACGCCCCGGCGACCTCGACACCGGCATCGTCGAGGACGACGACCCCGATGACGCCTACGAAGACGACGACGAGGGCGAGCCGTGGCAGTTCACCGCCCGCACCGGCGCCGTGCTGCGCCTGGCGCTTCAGGACCTGTCGGAGCAGGCATGGCAGGAGGCGCGTGCGCTCGGGGACGAGGTACTGGCCCCTGCGGCGGCGGGGGTGTTCGCCGACCTGCCCGGGATCACTTTCGGCCAGGGACGGGCCTGGCGGCAGCAGATGGCCCGCGCCTTCGACGACCTCGTCGCCGACATCACCGCCGGGAACTGGTCCAAGCCCGGGTGCACCGGGGAGGAGATGACTCTGCACCTCGCGCTCGCCGAAGCCGCGCAGCTGCCCGACCAGGCCCCTCACCGGGTCGCCCGCACCTTGCACGGCTTGCCGGCTCACGCGTACGACTGCGACCGGCTCGTCGACCACTTCTACACCGCTATCGCACCACTGCTCGACCGGCCCTTCGGGTTCTTCGGCCACAGCATGGGCGCACTGATCGCCTACCAGCTCACTCGCCGACTCCTGCGCCAGGGGGAACCGCTCCCCACCTGGCTGGGGGTGTCCGCCTACGCCGCCCCGCAAGGCGAAGCAGGCGCCGACAGCCGCCCTCACCTGATGGCCGACGCCGAACTGCGCGCGTGGCTGCGGAACGGCGGCGGCAGCCCACCGCAGCTCCTCGACAACGACGACGTCTGGCACAAGTTCGCCCCGGTGTTCCGCAGCGACTTCAAACTCGTGGACACCTGGGCTCCTCCCCGCAGCCCGGAGCCGCTGCCCGTCCCGCTCTCGGCATTCGCGGGCGTGCACGACAAGCTGATCGACGAGGACCGTCTCCTTGCCTGGCGAGCGTTCACGACGCACTTCCGCGGACTCGAGAGGTTCGACGGCGACCACTTCTACCTGACGACCCACCAGCAGCTCCTGGCCGCCGCCATCACGGCCGCGATGCGCTCCGCAGCTCCATGAGCCCGCTCTCACGACCACGCCGCCCGTCAGACGATCAACTCTCACGAGGTGCTGGCGGAGGGTGCGGGGGCGAGTCCTCAGGCGTCGGGGTCGACTTCGGGATGCGTGAACCGCACGGGCCTGCCCAGCGACCGGGCGTAGGCGATCTCGGACCTGGTGCTGTCTCCGATGTAGTCGCCGACCACGAGCACCTCATCAGCGAGAAGGATCTTCGACCGGTGCAGCTCGTCAAGTCGAATCTTCAGCGCCTCGGCCTCGACAGGATCGGACCAGAGCTTGTGCGGCGACTTCAGGTCGCAGCCCGGCTTGACGACGATCCTCCCGGCCATGGTCTCCCGCAGATCGGCCTCGGCCATCTCGGCCATGAAACGGGTGGAACCGCAGATCGCGACGATACGCGGGAAGTTCAGCTGCTTCTTCGCCTCGGCGAGCTGGTCCGCGGGGGTGATCGCTTGCGGGGATGTCACTGTTCCTCCTGGTGGTGCTGCCCGAGGGATGCCTGCGGAGACGCGACCGAAGGCGTCCAAGATCATCTTTTCGTGAACGACGTGGCCACCCGCGCGCCCGCACTCTATGCGACGAGCATCTCTACCTGGTGCCGCTGCGCCCGCCGGTCGGCCCTACGCCCCACCTGTGTGACGCCGAACAGGTCGCTTTCGCCACGAGAAGCCGGCGCCGGTTACCGCGTTCAGCGTCTCGATGAGCTGCGTCACGCGGCAGGGGGCCGCGGTGTCGGCTTGGTCGGCCGGTCCCCTACCAGCAGGCTGGTGGCGGTGCCGGGTCGGGTTCGAGTGCAGGGACAACCCGAACGAGGGAGGCGCGATCAGATGACCGCATTGACGGAGTGTTGTCCGTCGGCGATCTTGCGGCCCCGCTGCACCCGGCGCGGCCCGCCGCGGCTCGCTGAGCACTGGCGGCCACGGTCCGTGCCCGTGTCCTGATCGACCTGACCACCTGGCGCCCGCTCATCATCTGACCGCTATCGCTGTGCGCTTCGACGAGGAGACCATGTCCACCGCATCTCACCAGTCCGCTCCCAAGCCTGCCGCCTCTTCCGCACCCAGCCGCACCGCGGAGGAGGAGTTGATCACGGCGGTCGCCGACGCGCTGGTGCTCGCGTACGGGCTGCACCCGGTAGAAATAGCGCGTATCCCGGAAGGCACCGCGACGGACAACTACGCCATCGTGGACCAGACAGGCCGGCGGCACTTCGCCAAGGTCTACCGCACTCGAGAACACCTGAATCTGGAGCGGACCTCGGTCGAACTGTCCGAGTACTGCGCCGACGGAGGTGTCGCGACCGCGCGGGCAACCCGCACGCGCGAGCACGAACTCATCGAGACCCACGGCCGCCTGCCGATGTCCCTGTGGTCGTACGTGCCGCACACCGAGACGGCCGAGGGCGGCCTGAGGGGTGCCCGGTGGGCAGCCGTCGGCACAGCGATGGGCCGCCTCCACAGCCGGCTCGCCGCTCACCCCGCCGCCGCGCCCACTCTGGAACCCGGTGCCGCGGTGTGCGACGTGGCCGCCTCACGGGACCGCTTCGAGCGTCTGATCCACGCGTACCAGCAGAAACCCAGGCTTGGGGAGTTCGAGACGTGGGCGCTGCAGGCGGCGCGTGGGCGACAAGCCATCCTGGGGGACGTCGAGCGCACCCTCGCTTCGCTTCCACAACTGACCGTTCAGATCCTGCAGGGCGACATGGCCGGCCCCAACGTTCTGTTCAAGAACGACGAGGTGGCTGCGATCGTGGACTTCCGACCGCCCACACGCGGGTACCTCGCCTGGGAGATTGCGCGTCTTGGCTGTGACCCCAAGAGCGTGCTGGACAACAGTGCGGAAAGCTGGCTCACCGGATACATCGATCTCACCCTGGCCTACCGGGAGGCCAACCCGAAGGCGTCCGTGGACGACCTCTTGTTCTCGCTTCGTGTCGGCTGTGCAGCCATGCTCTGCTCGGCCTTTCCGCTGTCGGTACCAGTTGAACGACCGCACATCGTCGACGCCGCTATGGAGGCATACGGGCGGGTGCGGCACGAGGCAGCTCTGATGCTGCTGGACCGGCTACTGAACTTGATCGGGTGATGTCGGGCTGTTCGCCGGACAGCGTGCAGGTGGGCTCGGTAGCCCTGGTGAGGTGAGATATCCGCAGGGTGGTGGCTTGACCGACGCCGAGAGGGCCGCGCGGGAGCGGGTCCGGGTCCAGGCCGTGGCGTGCTTCGAGGGCAGGGAGAAGAATCGGGAGATTGCTGCCGCGTTGCGGGTCTCGGAGCGGTCGGTGGAACGCTGGCGGCGCCAGTGGCGCGAGGAGGGCCTGGCCGGTGTGGCGTCGAAGGGATCGCCGGGGCGGCCTCGCCTGTCGGAGACGCAGATGGCCAGGCTGGAGCGGGAGTTGGAGCGTGGCCCGCTGGCCCATGGGTGGACCGATCAGCGGTGGACGCTGGCCCGGGTGAAGACGATGATCGGCCGGCTGTTCCACGTCTCGTACACCGTGGAGGGCACGTGGCGGCTGCTGAGGAGGCACGGCTGGTCCTGGCAGCAGCCTGCTCGGCGCGCGATCGAGCGCGATGGCGACGCGGTGGAGCTGTGGAAGCGGGAGGTCTGGCCGCGGGTAAGAGCACCGCGGCGGCGAACAGCGCCTGGGTGGTCTTCGAGGACGAAGCCGGCCAGTCGATGACGCCGCCGCGTGCCAGGACCTGGGGCCGCCAAGGCAGTACCCCAGTTGTCCGCGTGCGTGGACGTGGCTCGGGCCGGGTGTCGATGGCGGGCATGACCTGCTACAAGCCCGGTGAGCGGTCCCGGCTGATCTACGCGATCCGTGAGTACCGGGGCCGCAAGGACGAACCGAAGGGCTTCGGCTGGAAGGACTACCGCGACCTGATTCTCCGCGCCCGCACGCAGTTGGGCGGCCCGATCGTCCTCGTGTGGGACAACCTGCGCATGCATCTGGTCGCGCCGTTGCGGGAGTTCTTCGAGGCCAATGCCGACTGGCTCACCGTCTTCCAGCTGCCGACGTATGCCCCGGACCTGAACCCGCAGGAGGGCATCTGGTCGCTGGTCAAACGCGACATCGGCAACCTTGCCGCTGCGGACCTCAGTCAGATCACCCGCGCCGTGAAACGCAAGCTCAAGATGCTTCAGTACCGGCCGGAGGTCATCGACGGCTGCCTGGCCGGCACGGGCCTGACCCTCAGCAAGTGATCGGCTTCGCGGATGTGGTCCCGTCGGCTTACTGGGTGCTGCCGCTGCCCAGGCGGGTCTTCTCCCTCGCCCGTCGCCTCGGAATTCGATTGCCACCGGCCCATGGAGTGCGCTGATACTTCGGCATGAGCAGAATTGCGCAGGTCATCGTGCTGGCGCCGTACGCGGACGATGTGATGGAGCCACTGACACGGCCGGATGACTCGCGCAGCTGGCGGGGCCACTTCGAGCGGCTGGACATGTTTGTTGACGGGTGGATGATCGAGTTCAACCGCGTGCGTCCGCGGTCAGGTCTGCTGCGGCACTTGGAATCCCTGGCGTGGCCGTATCCGGCGAGCGTGCAGGTGCTGATCCATGACGAGGAAGATGACTGCTTCGGGCTGTGGATGATGCGCGACGGTGTGCTGGTCGAATTGCCGGTCCCGGGCCATAGGCGCCTGCACGGCCCAGCGCCGACAACCGATGAATTTCCGCCCGACCCGGGCCTGCTGTTGCGGACCGAAGCGACCGTGCCCACCGGCTTCTCGACGGACCGTCAGGACAAGCGCCCCGCCTGGTAAGCCGAGTCAGCTACTGCAAGTTGATTGATGTCGGCCGACACCCGAGGTCAGGCCGACATCACGAGTTCAAGTTCAATACCTGTCATGGAGGAGGCGCTGCGTGACGCTCTTCGCTGAGTTCATGACCCCCATGGCTGGCGTAACTGCCGCCGCAAGCCGCAACCCCGGACAGCGAACTCGTCTGTCCGGGCCCGCGGTAGCAGCAGGGCACTTAAGGGCCAGCCGAGGGCGCAGGGCCAGCGCGTCGAGCTCGGGATGGAGCCGGGCGGCGGCCGCGGTCAGGAGAACGGGGCGGCGATCATCTGGTGAGCTGGTCCACCCGGCGCAGGTCGTCGGGGCTGGTATGGATCGCGGCGATGTTCGCGAGCCACTGCATCCACACCGGCTCGATGCCGGGCGCGGCCTCGAACTCGGCGTCCGTGATGCGTCCCTGGGCGTAGGCGACCGTCCGGTCTGCCAACTCCTTCAGATCATCGGGAGTGATCCAGCGGACGTTTTTCGTCTCGTGGGCGCTCGGGGTGAGGTCGCCGGTGACGGTGGCCCGGTAGACGGTCCATTCGTGGCGGTGGTCGGTGCTGCGTCCGCCGGGAAGGCGGCGGCATGGGTTGTCCCGCCAGCCGCCGGTGACGTGGGTGAGGCCGGTAACGGTGAGGCCGAGCTCTTCCTCAACCTCGGCGCGGCCCGCGTCCTCGGCGGTCCCGTGGTCGTCGATATGGCCGGCGGCAGGTGCCGTGCCGGGCGGGAAGGTGGCGCGGTCGAACATCAGGTAGCGGCCATGGTGATCGGTGATGACGATGCCGACCGAGGTGTTGTCACAGGTCTTCATGGTCTCGCTCCCGGTGGGTGCTGGAGGTCAGGCGGCTACGAGCAGAAGATGGCGATCCTCGCCGAGGTCGCCGCCGGGACCAAGCCAGACGACGTCACGGTGACGAGTTGGCTCGTGATCGTCGCCGAGCTCCCGGAGGAGGCGTGACGCCGATCGCGCCCGCCCGAGTGCCTTCTACGACGGGATGTTCCCTGCCCGTTAGCTGGCCGCCGCGAGAGCTTCCGGTGGCGCAGGGGTTACCTGATTCCGGTCGATGTGGTGACCGCCCGCGCGATCCGGGGCCCGACGAGGCGCTCCGCGAGATCCAGCGGGTACCAGGCGGCGCCGGTCACCTCGGACTCCTGGATACGCCCGACCTCGGCGTCGGCCGTCCTGAAGACATAGCCGAAATCAAGGTGGTAGTGGTCCGGCTCGCCCTTTGCGGGCCTGGCCGGCACCCGGCCGAACTCGACATAGGCAGGGTGCGCAAAGACGAGGGCGACCTGTCCGGGGTCGATGCCGGTCTCCTCGGACAACTCCCGCAGCGCCGCGCCGACCAGCGTCGTGTCGGTCGGCTCCAGATGACCGCCGTTAGGAACAGTTCGCATGTCTCAGTCCCCTTCTTGTCTCACCAACACCCAGGTGAGGCGCCGAGATGATCCATCGCGAACCGCGCCGCAACTGTCTCAGAGATAGATGGGAAAAGTTGCCGGTTCGTAACTCTTCACTGCCGGGTGTGGATGTCCGATTCGCAGGACTCGGTGAAGCGCCGCCAGATCCTCGGACGCCGCGGCTTCATCGCGACCTCTCCCGACCAATTGCTCCAGCCGTCTTCCCGCCGTCGAAGGCTGGCTCGTGCACCATCCGCAGCGGACGGTGGCACAGGCGCGGCGATGGCCAAGGACCAGGGTATGGATGCACCCGAAGCCTTCTGAGTTGACAATGTCGACGCCTTGATCGGCGGGAGATCGGCGGTAGGGCATGCGGGTGATCATGGCGAGCGCTGCGGCGCGGACTGACCACGCCAACGAGGACTTCGCCGGCGCCGTACCGAAAGCGGTGGTGTTGATCGACGGTGCCGGAATCGCTGGCACCGAATCGATCTGCCGTCACGGCGTGGCCTGGTACGCCAGCCGCTTGGGAGGCGTCCTCCTCAGCCTCTTGACACGCTTGCGAGACCGCAACCTTTCGGCGCTGCTCGCCGAGGCCATCGAGCAGGCGACGGACGATCACCGAGATACCTGCGACGTGGCCAACCCCATCAGTCCATCGGCGACCGTGGCCATCCTGCGCCTGTCCGACGGCCTCATCGAGTACCTGGTGCTCGGCGACTCAGTCCTCGTGCTCGACAGAGTAGACGGTGCGCCGGTCGTCGTCTCCGATCCTCGGGAAGTGATCATCAGTCGGTCGTACGAGCACGCGCTCGAGGCCGCCGCTGAGGGTAGCGGCGAATATCATCGAATTCTCCAAGACCTGCGGGCCAACCGGAACCAGCCGGGCGGTTTCTGGGTGGCCAAGGACGACCCGCGGGCGGCAGACGAGGCGATCACTGGAAGCTGTCCGATTTCTGAGCTGACCAGTGCCGTCCTGTTCAGCAATGGAGCCAGCCGTATCGTGGACCGGTTCCGGCTCTTCGACTGGCCAGGAGTCATGACGACGCTGGCGTCGAGCGGACCCGCCGAAATCATCCATCGTGTCCGGCAGGCGGAGGCACGTCACTTGGTGGCGGCAGACGATGCGACGATCGCTCACTGTACTGACCTCGGCGGGGCCTGACCCGCGACAACAAGGGGCGTGTCCGGCCGCCTGGCGAGTTATGACGCACTGCCACCATCCATTCAGGGGTGGCAGTGGACCGCCAGTACTCGAACCGCGGTGTCCGGATCGTCATGCGGCCCGGCTCGATTTTGTCGACCGAGGGCGACATCTGTTACGTGAGGCAGCTAATCTTTCGAGATTAGATCACGCGGACCGTACTGGCAAATCTGGAGTTGCGGGGTCCGCGAGGGCGTTGTCGCACGTATCGACTCGGGGGAGACTTTTTCATGCCGTCCCATCGCGACGGTCGGAAGCCCACATCGCCCAACAATCATGGACCGGCCCCAGACAGCCGCCTTCAGGTGCGATTACTCGGACCGCTCGAGGTGACCGTCGGGGCGCGGACGGTGGAGCTGACGACCGGGAGACTCCGAACGCTCATCGTGGCGCTGGCGTTGTCCGCGGGCCGACCAGTGACCGTCGATCAACTTACGAAGACAGTGTGGGGGCAAAACCTTCCTCTTGATGTCCGGCGGACCTTGTCGACCTACATGACCCGGCTCCGCACCGCACTGGGCGCGGAGTCGGTCGTGTTCGACCCCACCGGCTATGTGTTGCGGGTCAGCCCGGATGATGTCGACGCCCTCCGGTTCAATCATCTCTTGGACGCCGCTGCGCGGGCCGTCGACCCCGCGCGGGAAGCGGAGCTCACGGACCAGGCCGTGGCGCTGTGGCGCGAGTTCCCTTTCCAGGGCGTGCAATCGGCGTGGCTGGAGGATACCGAGGCTCCGCGGATGGCCGAGCGTTACCTGTCGGCGGTCGAGCATCGTGCCGATCGGCTGATCTCGGCGGGCCACGGCGCCGATCTGCTGCCTCAACTAAAGGAGTTGACGGCGCGGTTTCCGTTGCGGGAGTCGCTGTGGGCGCGGCTGCTCGCGGTGCTGGACCGGTGTGACCGGCCGATCGAGGCCCTCAAGTACTACGAGATGATCCGGGTGCGGATCGTCCGGGAACTCGGGGTCGATCCAGGGCCCGAGCTGCAGCAGATCTACCAGGAATTGTTAGGACGTACACTCGATGGCCCGTCGGTTGGTACCGGGCACACGCTTCAGGTCGTGCCCCGTCAGCTGCCCGCCGACGTCAACAGATTCGTCGGCCGGACGGCCGAGGTCCTGACGTTGGACAAGCTGCTCGACGATGAGCACGGTCAAGGGGTGCGGCCCGCCCGGATCGTCGTGATCAACGGTACCAAGGGCCTCGGGAAGACCGTGCTCGCGGTGCACTGGGCCCACCAGACCGCTCATCGATTTCCGGACGGCCAGCTGTACGTCGATCTTCATGGTGACGACCCGTCAAGCCCAGTGTCGACGTCGGAGGCGATGGGTATCCTACTCGATTCCTTTCAGGTGCCGGCGCGCTGCCGTCCGAGCAGCGTCGAAGGACAGGCTGCGCTCTACCGGAGTGTGCTGGCCGGTAGGCGTGTGCTGACGGTGCTGGACAATGCGCGCGACGTTGACCAGGTCCGGCCCCTGCTGCCCGGTGTCCCCAGCTGCGTTGCGGTGGTGACCGCCCGAAGCCCGCTTACGGACATCGTCGTCGCCTTTGGCGCGCGGGTGATCAGGCTGGATCGCTTCCGTCCGTGGGAGCGACGCACGGCGTACTCCGTCGCCGGGATGGTCCGTCGGACGGGCAACACGACACCGCCGCTGAGCAACGACGTCTTCCAACCGCTCGTCGCGGCGGCCCTGTACGTGGTGGAGGTGCTGGCGCCGCACGTCATGAAGCTGCAGCAACAGTTGCAGGAGATGGTGCCGAACCGGCCGGGCCGCAACAACCGGGAGCGTCCGGACTGGAGGGTCGAGGTCCCGCAGGCCATCGACCGCCACATACAGGAGGCTGATCCGTTCGATGTCGCCCTCGATCACGTCGTAGCCGAGCGGCTGGCGGACGGCTGGGATCCGGACGATCTGCTGCTACGGGTGAACCTGATCTCCCTCGCCCACGAGACTGGCCGGCACGCCTTCCACTACACGTGGCTGCCCACCCTGCGCGGCCACCTGGAGAAGGCCGTCAGAGAGGTCGGCCTGTCCAAACGCTGGGGCCGGACGGCCCCCCTGGTGGAGCGCGCGGACGGACGGGGCAGTGTCCCCTGGACCCTGCCGATGAACACCACCGAGGCCCGACTGCAGCTCTCCCGGGCCCGCACAGCCTGCCTCATCGCGCTCGCCGCACTGACCGGAATGCGGAAGAGCGAACTGGCTGAGCTGACCCTCGACTGCCGCCTGCCTCCCGAACAGCTCGGCGAGGGCCGCGTCCGCTTCCGCCTGAAGGGCAAGGTCATCAAGGGCCGGAAGCTGGGTGGTGAACACGATCAGTGGGTGACCATCAAGCAGGCGTACGACACCGCCGACGTAGCCGCCTCGCTCGCTGACCCGGTGAAAAACGACGGTCACCTGTTCAAGTCGCTCTCCTTCGTCACCCCGTACGAATGGTTCCTGACCTGGGTCAATGGCCCAGAGGGCCGTCGCCTTGGGCTGGCGCCGATCCCCGAGGTGCCGGTCAGTCTGCGGATGCTACGGAGAACCCTCGCGGTCGAAATGGCGCACCGGCCCGGTGGTCTGCTGGCCGCCAAGATCCATCTCAAGCACATTTCCGTGGTCACCACGGAGGTTACGCGGACCGCCCCGGTGGGGCCCAGTCGGTGCTGATGGCCGAGTTCGGCCAAGAGGAGCGAGAGCACAAGATGCGCGTCGCCCTCGACGCTTTCCACGACTACCAGAACGGTATCCGCCCTGCGGGGCCTGGCGCCAACGACCTCCTGGACTTCTTCGCGTTCGTCGACGAACAGCTGGATTCCTCCGGGGCGCCGAACATCAAGCGCAGCGACCAGGAGGTAACGAACCTGCTCGCCAAGCGGGCGAAGGCCCTGCACCTGGGGCCAGCGAACTACTGCTGGTTCCTCGACCCGTCCAAGGCACTGTGCCTCAAGCTCGCAGGGGCTCACGCCCGCGGGACGACAGAGCCCTTGATCGGCATGTGCGATTCGGCGCGGTGCCCGCAGGCCACCCACCATGCCGGGCATCGCCCGGTGTGGGCGGCAAGCGCCGAGAGCAAGAAGGTGTTCATCGCCACCATCGGGCGCGCTCAGCGGACGGAGAAGGACCGGCTGGGTACGGAACTCGCCCGCGATGAACGGGTGCTGGCCGAGATTGACGCCCTCTGCGGAACTGGGGCATGACGTGGCCCGTATCAGCGACAAAACCCGGCGGGACAACGAGGCGGCCATTCGGCACGTCATGGAACGGCTCCTTGCCGGTGACGTTCCCCCGGGCGGCAAATGCGACATCAAGGCCCTCGCGGCCCAGGTCGGGGTCGCCCGCACCGGTTTCTATCCCAAGAAGAACCGAGACGGCTCACCGCGGCCTGGCCCCTACCAGCACCTGGCGGAGGAGTTCGAGCGCCGGCTGGCCGAGCTCCGGGAAACGGGCGTGATCCCGGACCCGCGGGCGGCACAGATCGAGCGCCTCAAGGAACAGGTCGCTGGGCTGAAGGGACGCCTCGCCGCGTGTGAAGCGCAGATCGGTGGGCTCACTGACTTCAGGAAGCGGGCTCTGTCGCAGATTGCCGCCCAGAGGATGGAGATCGAGCGGCTTCGCGATGTCTTGGCCGCGCCGTCGAATGTCCGTGCTCTGCCGAACAGTTCAGGAGCGAGCGCGCCGTACGGATCGTGTAGCTGACTACCCGGCCTGGGCTGCTTAGACGTCATCTCATTTGGATGGGTAAGCTGCCAGTCGTGGCGAGGATCGTTGAGCGGCTGGTGCCGGATGAGTTGTGGGAGCTGTTCCAACGGGTGGTGCCGGAGGCGCCGGCGCGGCCTCAGGGTGGGGGCCGACGTCGGCATGGCGACCGCGAAGTGCTGGCTGCGATCGTCTTCGTGGCGACCTCGGGCTGCACGTGGCAGCAGTTGCCGACCGCGTCGTTCGGGCCGTCCGGTGCGACGGCTCACCGGCGTTTCGCCGAGTGGTCGAAGGCCCGGGTGTGGGCCAAACTCCACCGCCTGGTGCTTGACGAACTCGGATCCCGTGGGGAGTTGGACTGGTCGCGGTGCGCGATCGACTCGGTGAACGTGCGGGCCCTGAAAAGGGGGAGCTGGCAGGTCCGAATCCTGTAGACCGGGGTAAGTACGGGTCAAAGATCCACTTGATCACGGAGCGGACGGGACTGCCCCTGTCCATCGGCATCTCGGGCGCCAACACGCACGACAGTCAGGCGCTGATCCCCCTGGTGAAGGGCATACCGCCGATCCGCTCCCGCCGGGGGCCCCGGCGGCGCAGGCCCCACAAACTCCACGCCGACAAGGGCTACGACTACAACCACCTGCGTCGATGGTTATCCAGCCGAGGGATCCGGCATCGCATCGCCCGCAGGGGAATTGAGACCTCGCAACGGCTCGGCCGCCACCGTTGGACCATCGAACGCACCATGTCCTGGCTCGCCGGATGCCGACGCCTGCACCGCCGTTACGAACGCAAGGCCGACCACTTTCTGGCCTTCACCAGCATCGCCTGCACCCTGATCTGCTACCGCAGACTCACCAAATGAGATGACTTCTTAGACGGGGCGCGCGGCGTGGCCTCGGTGCCGTTCGTGCTGTGCGCTTCGAAGGAGTACATCGAACGACACGGGGAGCCAACCCATCCTGACGATCTAAGTGAGCATGACTGCATCGTCCATACCAACGACCCGGTCTGGCGTCTCGGCAGGGGGCACACCTCTACACCGATCAAGATCCGCAACGTGGTGTACTCGTCCAACTCCTACCTGGTGTTGCAGAAAGCGACCGCACTCGGCCGCGGCATCGCTCTGCTTTCCGAACGGGCGGTCTACGACGACTTGTCGTCGGGCAATCTCCAGGCTCTTCTTTCCGAATTCGGCGTTGCCGACCGATCTCTCTACTCGATCTACGGCCCCGGCGACGCTGTACCGCGCAAGGTGAGTGAACTGCTGGACTTCCTCACTACGTGGTTCAAGGAGAACCCCATGCCCACGCTTCATGCCGACACAGCTCTGGGGTAGCTCGTGGCCCTACCGTGGGCGGCCGGCGAACGCATGGGCGGAGGAGCTGTTGGCACCGCCGCAACGGCGCCGCCACAACGGGCGCACTCCCAGAAGGGCCCGCAGGTCCGGGTCCGTTGCGGAGGGCCGAGCCTTCGGATGGCCTCGTGCATTCTATTGCTGGGTGGTGGACACCGTCGGCTTGCCCGGACCCCTTTGTGCTGCCCCGCCGACCTGGACAAGATCCGGGGTCGACTGATGCTGGCCGTCCGGATCAGATGGCACACCGTTTGACGCGATGGACACGAGCCGGGCAGCTTTGAGCTGCGTCTCGTCCCACTCGCGTTCCGGATCCGATCCCCACGTTATGCCGGCCCCGGTTCCGAAACACAGGCTTGACTGGGCCCGGTCGATCCAGAAGGTGCGTATTCCCACTGCCAGTTCGCCGCAACGTCTGTCGGCATCGACCCACCCGATGCCGCCGCAGTAGGGGCCGCGGGGCGTGGTCTCCAGAGAGCGGATGATGCCTAGAGCGCTCTGCTTGGGGGCGCCGGTCACAGAGCCTGGAGGAAAGGCGGCAGCCAGCAGTTGCCCCCAACGGGTGTCCTTGCCCAGCACTCCGCGGACGGTGGATACCAGGTGTACGAGCCCCGGGTGCTGCTCCACGGCGCACAGGCTCGGAACGGTCACACTGCCGATCTCACAGGCGCGGCCGAGGTCGTTGCGGACCAGATCGACGATCATGATGTTCTCGGCATGGTCCTTCTCCAGGAGGTCGCCCTCGGTGCGGCCGGTGCCTTTGATGGGCCCGGAATGGATGATCTGGCCTTCCCGGCGAAGGAACAGCTCCGGAGAGGCTGAGGCCACTTCTATCCCGTGGTCGGGCAGTCGGATCATTGCGGCGTACGGGGCGTGGTGGCGCGCGGACAGCCGGTCGCCCAGTGCCTTGATGTCTGCGTCGGCGCCGACGGGAGCGGACAGGATCCGGCACAGGTTGGCCTGGTAGACGTCTCCTGCTGCGATGTGATCGCGGATTTCCTCAACGCCGGCCATATAGGAGGCGCGGTCAAGTGAGCTGGTCCACTGATGCGGTCCGGGGCCGTGCCAGGGGCCAGGCTGCGAGGCCGGCGCAAGCGGCCTGACGTGGCGGAAGCGGGCGAAAGTGAGGCGGCCCTCGAAGTCGGCCACGACGGCCCAGAAGCCCTCGGAGTCGAGAGCTTCGGGATCGTGGGTGACGTCGACGAGGCCGCTCGCCACACGGCCACGAAACACCGCCAGAGCAGGGAGGTTGTTCATGTCTGGTCTCTTTCGTGGCGTGCAGACGGGGCGGCGGCTACGCGGGTACGGCTTCGCGCTCGGCTGCCCACTCGGCGGCCTGGAGCGTGTTGACGAGGAGCATGGCGATGGTCATCGGGCCGACTCCGCCCGGCACCGGTGTGATGCGGCCGGCGATGCCGTCGAGTTCGGCCGCACGCACATCACCGGTCAGTCCCTCAGGCGTCCGGTGGATGCCGACGTCGATGACCGTGGCGCCCGGCTTGATGTGTTCGGGGCCGATGAGGCCGCGGACTCCGGTGGCGACGACGACGACGTCGGCGGGGCGGGTCACCGCCGCGAGGTCGGCTGTGAACTCGTGGGCGACCGTGACAGTCGCTCCGCGCCGCAGCAGGAGCTGGGCCAACGGGCGGCCGACGAGCTCACCCCAGCCGACGACGGCGATGCATGAGCCCTGCAGCTGGATGCCTTCCGCGTCGAGCAACTCGATGACGCCACTGGGGGTGCAGGGGCGAAGGCCGCGTTCCCCACGGGCCAGGAGGCCGGAGCTGGCGGTCGTGAGACCGTCGACGTCCTTGGTGACAGGAATGCGGTCGATCAGCTGCGCGGCGCCGAGCTGTGCGGGCAGGGGCAGTTGAAGCAGGATTCCATGGACGTCCGGGTCGGCGGCCAGGTCGTCGATGACCGTTGCGACGTCGGCCTGGCTGGAGTCGTGGGGCAGGTGGCGGTGGACGTCGCGCATCCCGGCCTCACGGATGGCCCGGCGTTTGGCGGCGACGTAGACAGCACTGGCCGGATCGTCACCGACGAAAATCGTTGCGAGGCCGGGAACCCGTCCGCCGGCACTGGCCTGGCGGACTCGTTCGGCAACCTGGGACCGAATATGGCGGGCGATCTCCGCGCCCTTGATCGTACGTGTCATGGTGGCGAACCGCTTTCTCTCGGCGAACGATTCGCCCGGTGGCGAGGACTGCATGCGGGGCCGCGGCGAGCCTGTGCCGGCCACGGTGTACGGCGCCGGAGACCGGGGCGACGGCGGTGAGCACCAAAGCGGACCATCCGCTGTATCCGTCGCCCCGGTGACCTCTCCGGTGCACGACAAGACCACCTGTCCCTGTTCCGGGCGGTTTACCTGTCAGGTGCCGGGTGTGTAAGAGCGTCAGGCGAACACGATGGTGTGGTTGCCGTTGCGGATGACCCGGTCCTCGGCGTGCCAGAGCACGGCGCGGGAGAGCACGGCACGCTCGACGTCCGCGCCGCGGCGCGTCAGGTCGGTGGCGGTGTCGGCATGGGTGACGCGGACGACGTCCTGCTCGATGATCGGCCCCTCGTCGAGGTCCTCGGTGACGTAGTGGGCGGTGGCACCCACCAGCTTCACGCCCCGTTCCTTGGCCTTGGCGTAGGGGCCGGCGCCGATGAAGGCCGGAAGGAAGGAGTGATGAATGTTGATGACCGGCACGCCGGCCTTCTCGATGAAGCCGCCGGAGAGGATCTGCATGTAGCGGGCGAGGACCACGAAGTCGACGTTGCCCTTGAGGAGCCGCAGGTGCTCGGCCTCGGCGGCGGACTTGTCCGCACCCATGGACGGCACATGGAAGAAGGGGATACCGAAGCTGCGTACCTCCTCGGCGACGTCCGGGTGATTGGAGATCACCATGGGGATGCTCACCGGCAGTTGCCCTTGGCGGTGGCGCCACAGCAGATCCAGCAGGCAGTGGTCGGATTTGGACGCGAAGATCGCCACGCGCTTGGGGACCGACATGTCGCGCAGCGTGTAGGTGAGTCCGTACTTCTTGACCAGCTTCTCGTCGAGCTCGGCGCGCAGCGCGGGCAGGGCGGCCTGGAGACCGTCCAGCGAGAACACGGTGCGCTGGAAGAAGGCGCCGCCGTGCGGGTTGTCGGAGTACTGGTCGAGAGCGACGATGTTGGCACCGTGCCGGCCGAGCACTGCGGTGACGGCCGCGACGATGCCGGTGGCGTCGGAACCCTGGACGATGAGGGATGCCTGGTGGTCCGTCCCCTGGCCTGTACGGGCGGTGCGGGCCGGAGAGGCCTGGGTGACCGTCATGCGTGAGCTTCCTTCCTGAACTGAGCAATCCATGCAGAGGTGGCCTTCAAGCCGCCGAACGTGTAGAAGTGAATCTTCACTTCGCCGTGCTGCCCGGGGTCGTATCCGTCGGCCAGGGAGCGCAGGAATCGGTCCGGCCCTGCCGTGCCCATGAGGTTGGTGATGGACAGGCCGTACTTCTTGGCGATGGTGGCACTGGTGCCCACGCCGAAGCGGGTGGCGTAGGACATCAGACGCCGCACGCCGGCCGGTCCGGGAACGCCGATGCGAATCGGCAGGGTGATGCCTTCGCTGCGGACGCGCTCGATCCAGGCGAGCACGGGGGCGACGTCGAACCCGAACTGGGTGATGACGCTGCCCTCCAGGCCCTGGGCGGTGATGGCGGCGTTCTTCTCGCGCAGCGCGGACCACAGCACGTCGGAGGCGATGGCCGGATGGCCTTCCGGGTAGCCGCTGATGCCAATGTGACGCACCCCGTATTCGGACAGCAGACCTGACTCGATCAGGGCCAGGGAGTCCTCGTAAGGACCTTCGGGACGGGAGGGGTCTCCGCCCACGGTGAAGACGTCGCTACCGGTGGCGTCGGAGCGCAGTCCGTCGAGGAACTGCTCGAAGTCGGCCTGGGACCCAAGACGCCGGGCCGAGATGTGCGGGACCGGGTGGAAGCCGAGGCGCTTCACGGCCCGGGCCGCGCCCAGCCGCATCTGGAGGTCCTCGTTTCCCAGGAAGGTGACGTTGATCCGGGTGCCCGGCGGGATGAGGCCGGCTGCCTCCTCCAGCTTCGGAATGTCCTTGCCGGTCATTTCGAGAGAGAAGTCATCCAGCAGCGAAGTACTCACCGCGGGAGCGGCTGAGCTGAGGGGGTTCATCGTGCTCCTAACGGGGGTGGGAGAGCAGCCCTCGCCGTGTGCGGTGGGGCTGGCCGACCGCCTGACGGGCCCTCGGCCTTGCGGCAGGGGAGGAGCCGGGGCCATGGGGCCCGTCGGGCGGCTGCCGGTCATCACCTGTCGGGGACCGGCCTCAGGGCGTGACGCCGTTGTGAATCAGGCGTCGCGGCGGTACTCGGTGCGGGCGTGCCGGTCGAAGGGGCTGACCTCGACGGTGGCGCGGATGCGCGGGAACCCGAGGTCGGCCTCGGGGTCGGTACCCGCGCCCGGGTGGTCACCCCACACCACGGTCACCTCGGTGCCGGGCTCGGCGTGGGCGGCGTCGATCAGCGTCTGGGACAGCACGGTGCCGACCGGGTCGATCGCGGCGGTCTGCATGGTGACGCCGACCAGGCCGGAGGACGTCTCCACCCGGTGGCGGGCGTAGCTGAGGACGAAGCCCGGGTCCCCGCCGCCACCGATCACACGGCGCACGTCGTCCGGGTCGAAGACCAGGGTCACCTTCTTGCGCAGCCCGCCCTCCTCCTTGGCCTTGAGCAGGGCGTCGCGGCCGTGGAAGTCGTGCCCGAAGTGGATCATCTTGCGGTAGCCCAGCTCGAACGGAGAGACGTAGTAGTCCGCGATGTCGTTCGAGAAGAAGCTGCCGCACAGCGGGCGCTTGCCCTCGATGCCGAACAGCGGCAGCCAGGACCGGTACTCCGCCAGCTCGGGGTCGGTGTAGATACCGGGCACGGGCGAGGGGATCCAGCCGCTCTCCACGCTAGGCGTGGTGTAGGCCAGGGCACCGACCTGGACCAGGCCGAGCGGCTCGCCGGCCTTCAGGAACGCGTCGTGCACGTAGGCCGCGTGCTCCCAGGGGCCGATGAACTCGTAGCCGGCCTGGCCGGCCATGCCGTGGCGCAGGGCCTTGAAGGAGCGGCCGTTGAGCGTGACCGGCGTGGAGTGGAAGAACTTCGTCTCCGGGATGGGACCGCCGAAGACCTTCTCGATCAGCTCGATCGCGAGCGGGCCCTGGATCTGGTAGCGGAAGATCCTCGGGTCGCCGCCGCCGGGACGGAACGCGGAGGACGGGTCGGTGGAGAAGGCGACGTCATAGCCGCCCTTCTCGGCGTGGTACTGCACCCAGTGCTGGCAGGCCGGGACACCGCTGAGCAAGTAGGAGTTCTCGGACTCCCGGGCGAGGATCCCGTCGGTGACGATCTGGCCGTGGCGGTTGACCGGTACGTACTGCTTGGCCTGGCCGACGGCGAACTTCTCGAAGTTGTTAGCGCCGTAGTCCGCCAGGACCTGGGTGGCGTCCGGGCCCTCGATCCACATGTCGTACATGTGATGCGACAGGTTGAGCAGCGCCACGCCCTCGTGCCAGGCGCGCTGCTCGACACGCCAGCCGGCGTACTCGCGGCCGACCACCTCAGGCGTCCAGGGCTCGGCGCCCGGCTGCCACAGCAGCTGGATGGGGGAACCGGCCTTGTCGATGCCGTCCTGAAGGCTGGGAGTTGTCATGTGATTCCTTCTTTCGAGGTGGTCCGACGCAATCCCTCGATGAGGTCCGACCAGGAGGAACTAAATCGATCTAGTTCCTGTGTGTGGCCGTCTGCGGCTCAGAGAACGTGCGGGGTGTGTGACCTAAATCGATCTAGCGGAAGCTAGCAGAGGAGGTGCGTTCCAGACGAGGTCTGTGCGGCGCCTTTTTCAGCGAGTGTGAGGCGGCACGGATCGCAGGATCGAGGAGGCGTGGCTCTCAGCGGACCAGGCAGCGGCCATGTACACGGCGTGAAGGCTGGAGCGGACGTCGTGCACGCGGACGCATGAGGCTCCCGCGGCGGCCGCGAGTGCTGAGACCGCGGCCGTTGCGGCGTCACGCTCCTCCGATTCAGCATCGCCCGCGCCGTACGCCTGGAGGGCGGCGCGGATCAGCCTCTTTCGTGACGCGCCGACAAGGAAGGGGAAGCCCATGTCCTTCAACGCGCCCAGATGCGCCAGGAGTTGCCAGTCGTGATCGGCGTCCTTGGCGAAACCGAGGCCGGGGTCGAGGACTATGCGCTCTGCTTCCACCCCTGCTTCGATGGCGGCCTCCACGCGGGCGTGGAGCTCGCCGACGACCTGGCTCACGACGTCGTCGTATACGGCATGCCGGTCCATCTCGTGGCTCGGCGCTCGCCAGTGGGTGATGATGTACGGGACCTGTGCGGCGCCCACTGTGGCCGCCATGGCCGGATCGGCCAGGCCGCCGCTCACGTCATTCACCACACAGGCTCCCGCCTGCACAGCGGCTTGCGCCACCTCGGCGTGCATGGTGTCGACGCTGACCGCCACTCCGGCCAGGGCCAGCTCCCGGACCACAGGCACCACCCGTGCGAGCTCCTCGGTCAGTGGAACCGGCCGGGCGCCGGGCCGGGTGGACTCTCCGCCGACATCGACCAGGTCAGCCCCTGCGCGGGCCATCTGCAGACCGCGCTGGACTGCGCGTCGTGTGTCGGCGTAGCGCCCGCCGTCAGAGAATGAGTCGGGGGTGACGTTGAGGATTCCCATCACCAGGCATCTGCCCTGCTGCGGAAATCCTCCCGGAAGTGGGGGTGAGCACCCTGTGACGGTGCGCTGGCTCACGTCGATCATGCTGGAGAGACCTCCTCTGTGCACGGATCAGCTGCCCGGGCACGCAAGCACTAAATCGATATAGCCAGCAGGTTACAACTGATTACTAAATCGTTCTAGCCCTCGGGTGGGAAAATTTCGTCCGCGTAGGCGCGGGATGCACGAGGGCCTGGCGTGCCGACGCGTCAGCGGCGAGGCGTGTAGGTGAGGGCCTTGACCTCGCGCAATGTAGGAACCGCCTCGACGTCCTGCACGCCCTCGATCGCTCCGACCTGGTCGGCCAGATACGCGAAGAGTTCTTCTGTCGTGCGGCACAGCACCGAGACCACGACGTTGGCCCTACCGCTGACAGCGGCGGCGAAGCGCACCTCACGGTGGCCGGCAAGGGTCTGCCCCACCGCGCGCAGTCGGGACGGATCCACCTTCAGCCACAGCACCGCCTCGGTGCCGTGCCCGAACGGCTCGTGGTCGTACTCGACATGGAAGTACAGAACACCCGTCGCACGCAGTCTGCGCACGCGCCGCTTGATCACTGCCTCCGTCTGTCCGGTCGCGGCCGCGAGCTCGGTGACCGTGGCTCGTCCATCGTGGCGCAACAGTTCCAACACGGCCTCGTCCAAAGGCTCCAGGTCCACGGGAGCTTCGGCGTCCGTCGGAGCGTCCGGCCGCAGTGCGGCCTCCTGAGCCGAGTCCAGAGTGTCGATCTTGTTCAGCCAGCCGAGCGGGCCACCGTAGAAATGAGAAAGGACGCAGGAGGCGTCGACCGACGTGACGCGGCGAGTGCGCGGGATCTGGTCCAGGAGCAGTTCGTCACGGTCCTGGCGGCTCCTCGGTTTCATCGCGCACATCACCTCCGTACCGCCGGACATCAGGCCGATGTAGGAGGTATCCGGTCGGCGGGCGAGGGCATCCGCCAACGACTCGGCGGCATCGGGGGTGCAGCGCAACCGCACAATCCAGTTGGCGCGTCCCAGCCGACTGTGATCGGCCATGCCCAGGACTCTGAGCCGCGTCTCGTTGCGCAGCCGGCGAAAACGGCGCGCAATGGTCTGGTCCGACACGCCGAGGACCTCTGCGATTCGGCTGAAGGGCGCGCGACCGTCGATCTGCAGAGCTTGCAGCAGACGCAGGTCGATCGCATCGGGCTGGTACACGCGAGCCATCTTTCTCCGGAACACCTGTCTGAAGCGGAGCGTCACACAATGGCGAGATTCTTCACCTGCTTCGACACGCGCAGTGCCCCTGGGCCTCGGCGTGCTCGTGCCGAGAACCAGGGGCACCACTGGGCCGGAACCGTCCCCGTCCCCACGGGGGTTCCGGTGTCGTCCGCTGCTCCGCTGCAGTGAGACGAACTCCGCAGGCGCATACCCTGCGTCCGCGGAGTCTGGGTGGCTACGGCCGATCGGTGGCGGCCGCCTCGACCGGGTGCTGGTCTGCGGCGAGAGGCCGGGCGCCACCGGCGGCAACCAGTGCGGCGGGCCGCTGGCTGGACGCGGGGCGCAGCAGCCACGCTGCTACTGCGGCACCGAACAGCACCACCACGGCTGATACCAGGAGGCACAGTTGAAGCCCGTCGAGGAAGGACTGGGACAGCGCCTCCAGGGCCGGTCCCGTGGAACGGCCGAGCGGCAGAGTGGCGACAGCCCCCAGGCCGTCGGCATCGACAGCTCCCAGAACCTGGCTGCGGGCCGCATCCGACACACCGGCAGCAGCGAGGTGGTAGGGGAGCGTGTCGACCGCCTTGCCCGTCAGCAAGGCGCCCAGAATGGCGGGGCCCAGGGCGCCGCCAACCTGCCGGAAAGCGTTGTTGCCCGCGGCCGCCATGCCTGCCTGATGGTGTGGGACGGACGAGACGGCGGTCGCCGTGATGCACGGGAAGGCAAGCCCGAGTCCGAGACCCACCAGCGCCAGACGCCACGCCAACGAGCCGAAGGAGGTGCTGATTCCGACGTTCGTCAAGACCAAGAGACCCACCGCCGTGATGACCAGGCCCCCGGTGATCAGCACGCGGGCGGACAGGAACCGCATGAGCCGACCCACCGCGGTGCCCAGAACCATGGGCGGCACGGTGATCACCAGCAGCCGCAGTCCGGCATCCAAGGTGCTGAGCTGCTGCACCATGCCCAAGTACAAGCTCAGGACGAAGAAGAAGCCGATCAGCGCGAGGAAGCTGATCATGACAACCAACGCAGACCCGGTGAACGAAGCACTGCGGAACAGTGACAGGTCCAGCATCGGGCTGGCGCTGCGTCGCTCCACCAGGACGAAGGCGACGCCGGAGCAGACCGCGATGGCGAGAGCGACGATCACATGAATGTCGCCGAAGGAGCCCGTGCCGCCTTCGATGACGCCGTACACCAGGGCAACGATCGCCAGCGCGGCAGTGATCTGACCCGGCCAGTCCAAGGCCCGCTGCACCGAGGACCTCGACTCCGTCAGCACGAAGGACGCGATCACCATGGTGATCAAGGACAGGGGAATGGACAGCAGGTAGATCCACCGCCATGCGACATGCTCCACGATCACGCCTGCGATAAGCGGGCCGACGGTCAGCGACCCCATCATGGAGGTGGTCCACAGGCCGATGTACTTTCCGCGCTCGCGCGGGTTGGGCACCGCGTGGCTGATGAGTGCCAGCGTCATCGGCAGCAGCGCCGCGGCCCCCACCCCCAGCAAGGCCTGCCCCACCCATACCTGTGCGATCGATTGCGCGGTCAGAGCCACTGCGGAGCCGAGCACGCAGAACCCGAGGCCGGCCTGGAAGACCTTCTTGCGCCCGTGCACGTCGCCGAACACCCCGGCGGTCAAGATCAGAGCGGCCACCGGCAGCACAAACGCGTCGGACACCCACGAGAGGTCGGCGGTCGACGCGCCCAGTGCCTGCTGGATGACCGGAAGACTCACCGAGACTGTCGTCACCGGGAAGTAACCAACGAACACCCCCAGACATGCCATGACCAGCGTCGCCGCACGCCGGTCGGTCCGTTCCTTGATCACTGCTGTACTCACTCCAGGCTCCTTTACGACAGCGGGAGGGGCCCGCTCGTCGACCTGGCAACTTTGGGTCCCGATCCATGAGCTCGGCGAGCCACAAGGCCCCCGGGGTCCGAATCCGACATAACTGGCCCTGCGGTCGTCAGAAAGCTCCACGTCGAATGGCGCGAAGATGAGCCGCTGCTGCGGCGGCGTATCCCGGGCGTGGGCAGGGTCACTAGAATCAAGGGACACCGTCCCACCAGCGCGTTGGTGCGGACCGCGGCAGAGCAGGAGTTGATGGGCACTTCCCGAAGGGTCACGCTGAGCGACGTGGCAGCGGCGAGCGGGGTGTCGCGTGCCACCGTGAGCTTCGTCCTCAACGACGATCCCCATCAGACGATCTCGGCTGCCACCCGCGATCGGGTCAAAGAGGCCGCCCGCACCCTTGGCTACGTACCTCATGGTATTGCTCGAGCACTGCGGGAGGGCACGTCCCGCGTCGTCGTCCTGAACATCGAGGCGGGCCTGGAAAGCCACTACTCGCGCAGCTACATCGATGGCCTCGATGCCGAACTCGCCGCTCACGGGTATGTCCTGCTTGTGCGACACGGGCACCACACCGCGCAGGCCACCCAGCAGGTCCTCGATGCCATCGCGCCTCGTGCCGTCATCCGCTTCGGTGAGACGTATCTGACTGGCCGAGAGCTCAACGACCTTGGCGGCGGATGGCGTGACGGCCTTGCCGCCCACGCGGCTCTCCAGCTGCGCCACCTGGTGGACAACGGACACACCCGTATCGCCCTGGCACTGTCCGACCGCGAATCTCCGCTCGCCGCAACCCGCATGAAATTCACCGGACTTGCTGCAAGTGAGCTGAGCATCCCCCGACCTGATTCTGTCGTCATTCCGACCGAGCGGTCAGCCTGTGCCGAAGCCGTCGCGGAGTACCTGACCCGCCAGCCTGAGGTGACCGCGATCGCTGGATTCAATGACGACGTCGCCCTGCGCGTTCTGATGGCGCTTCAAGATCTCGGCCGCCGTGTGCCGGACGACGTGGCCGTCATCGGCTTCGACGACAACGGGTACGGCAAGTACAGCAATCCTGCGTTGACCACTGTCTACGTGGACGCCGAGGCGCACGGCCGGCTCAGTGCCCGCCTCGCCCTTGATCTCGGCGTAGGAAGCCTGCGCCCGCCGCCCGCGCGCGTTGTCGTCCGTCAGTCGGCCTGAGCGGCGCTTTTGCATCCCTGGTGACACCTGGCGGCCCCGGCGCCGCAAGTACTTCGGTGCGACTCTCAGTAGCTGGAGCGCGCGGTGTCGTCGCCCGGGATGAAGCGCGTGGCCAGTGACTCGGATGCGCGGGCGAGTACCGCGACATCGGCGCCGACGAGGATGAAGGATGCTCCCGCCTGCATGTAGGCATCGGCGACCGCAGGATCGAAGGCGTTGACGCCGGCCGGAACGCCGCCGGGCGTTACGTCGGTGAGCGCGCTGTGCACCGCTGCCATCACGTCAGGATGGGTCTGCTGTCCGATCAGGCCCATCGACGCGGCCAGATCGGACGGGCCGACGAAGACCCCGTCGACTCCGTCCACCGCGGCGATCTCGGAGGCGGCCGCCACGGCTTCGACGGTTTCGACCTGCACCAGCACCGACACGTGCGCGGCTGCCTCGGTCAGGTAGTCGTCCACGCGGTTCCACCGCGCCGAACGCGAAAGCGCCGAACCCACGCCGCGCCGGCCGCGGGGCGGGTAGTGGGCGGCCGCGACCACCTCGCGTGCCTGTGCAGCCGAGGACACCATCGGCACCAAAATCGTGCGTGCCCCGAGGTCCAGAACCTGCAGCCACCGCGGCAGGAGGCCACGATCCGCCGGTGATCCGAGCGTCAGGCGAACGTCAAGATCTCTGCAGTTCAGAGGTTACTTCCCCGGTATCGGAAGCACGCGCACGCCTGACCCCACTGTTCGCACGGCCCCGCCAGGGCGGCCGGGGGCGATCAGCGGGCGGGGCTGGACGGCTTCATCCGCCGGCCCGCGACGGGCACGTCCGTCAGTCCCCGAAGTCGTGGTCGGGGTGGTTGGCCTCGCCCACGCGCCAGTAGCCACGCGTGGTCACCTGCTGGCGCGGCAGCGCCCGGTCGTCGAGGAGGTACGACCGGGCCTTGCGGACCGCCGATGCTTCGCAGGCGATCCAGAAGTGCGTGTCGTCCCCGAGGCCGGCCTGATGGAGCGCGTCGACGAGGGCGGCGCCTGGCTCGCCCGCCCGGTCGTGCCAGGTCACCTCGACACCGGCATGTGTCGGCAGGCCGATGCGGGCCTCGGGGCCCTCGACCTCCAGGTGCACCTGACCGGTGACATCGTCCGGCAGCGCTTCGAGCAGCGTGGCGATCGCGGGCAGGGCGCTCTCGTCGCCGCCGATCCACCATGAGGTCGCCGTCGGATCGACAGAGAAGCGGCCGCCCGGGCCGCCGATGGCGGCACGGCTGCCGGGCTCGGCCTGCGCGGCCCACCGCGCGGCCGGCCCGTCGCCGTGCAGAACGAACCAGACCTCGAGGGTGCCGGCCTCGGCATCGAAGCGTCGGGGGGTGTACGTCCGCATCGTCGGTCGGCCGTCGGGCCATTCAAGGCGGCCGTCCGGGCCGACCACCGGCCGCGCGACGTTGCCCTCGGTGTCGGGCAGGAAGAGCTTGATGTGCGCCGTCGGGGTGGGCTCGGCGAAGCCGGCGAGGGACTCGCTGGCGAACACCACCGCCACCATGCGAGGGGTCAGCGGCTTGACGTCGACGACCTCGACCTGGCGCGGCGGCCGGCGGCGTGGGCCACCGGGACGGCCTTGGCCTCGGGGACGGCCGGAGTCCGGGGGGAGGGACAAGAGGTGCTCCTTCACTTGGCGGCGCGGCCCGGGCCGGGCGCGCCGATGAACCGCTCGGCCAGGGCTTCGGAGCCTCGGGCGAGCATGGCGACGTCGGCACCGACGAGGACGAACGATGCGCCCTGGTCGAGATAGGCCGATGCGACGGCCGGGTCGAAGGCGTTGACGCCGACGGGCTTGCCGGCGCCGCGGACGGCCTCGAAGGCGCGCCCGACCGCGGCCACCACGTCGGGGTGGGTCTGCCGGCCGATCAGGCCCATCGACGCGGCGAGGTCGGAGGGGCCGACGAAGACACCGTCGACACCGTCGACCGCGGCGATCTCGGCGGCTTCCCCGACGCCTGCGATCGACTCGATCTGGACGAAGAGCGAGACATGCTCGTCCCCGTGGGCCAGGTAGTCGTCGACGCGGTTCCACCGGGCCGACCGCGCGAGAGCCGATCCGACTCCGCGGTTGCCGCGCGGCGGGTAGCGCACTGCCCGCACGGCCGCCTCTGCCTGCTCCGGAGTGTCGATCATCGGCATCAGGATGTTCTGGGCACCGAGGTCGAGGATCTGCTTGATCATGACCGGCAGCAGGCCCGGCGCACGGACGAGCGGGCTGACCGGGTAGGCGGCGACCGCCTGGAGCTGCGCGAGCACCGACTCGAGCTGGCTGGGCCCGTGCTCCATGTCGATCAGCAGCCAGTCGAGGCCGCTGCCCGCGCAGATCTCGGCGACGAGCGGGCTGCCGCTGCACACCCACATGCCGATCAGGGGGTGGTCGGAAGCGGCGAGCGCCGCGCGGAAGGTCGCCGGGAGGTTCACCGGAAGCTGCACGAGATCGTTCCCATCGTTCCGTAGTCGCAGAGCACCGAGTCGCCGCGCGACACCCACATCGGCCGGGTGAAGGATCCGGCGAGGATCAGCTCGCCGGCGTGGAGGCCGGTGCCGTGCTGGTGGAGTTTGTCGGCGAGCCACGCGACGCCCGTGGCAGGGTGGTTGAGCACACCGGCGGCGACGCCGGTCTCCTCGATCGTCTCGTTGCGGTAGAGCAGCGCGGAGATCCAGCGCAGGTCGACCGCGTCGGGTGCGACGGGGGTGCCGCCGAGCACCAGGCCACCGTAGGCAGCGTTGTCGGCGATGGTGTCGACGATCGTGCGTCCCTCGAGTTCCAGGTGCGAGTTGAGGATCTCCAGCGCCGGGACGACGTACTCCGTCGCACGGAGCACGTCGAAGATGGTGCAGTGGGGGCCCTCCAGAGGCGCCTTGAGCAGGAAGGCGAGCTCGACCTCGATGCGGACGTTGGAGAACTCGTCGAACGGCACGACAGCGCCGTTCTCCCAAACGGTGTCGTCGAACATCACGCCGTAGTCCGGCTCGGAGATGCCCGTCGCCGCCTGCATGGCCTTGGACGTCAGACCGATCTTGCGGCCGACGAGGCGGCGGCCGGCCGCGATCCGCCGGTCACGCCAGAGCCCTTGGACGGCATATGAGTCCTCCACCGTCGCCTCGGGGTACCGGGCGGTGATGCGCGGCAGCACGGTGCGATCGGCGTGTGCCCGCTCGAGCTCGGCGGCGAGGTCGGCGAGGGTCTGGTCGGGAAGCATCGTCAGGCTCCTTGGTCGACGCGGTCGCTGCGGTGAGGGCCGTGGGCGCCGTGGGTCTTGTGGGTGCGGAAGGCGTCGAGGGAGCCGGTGCGGTGCCGGCGCACAGCCTGCTCGATCCGGTCAGGCGTCCCTTCCCCCTCGATGAGGTCGAGCAGGTCGTCGTGCTCGCACACGGACTCCTTGGGCCGGTGGGGGACGAACCCGAAGATCGAGTCGCGCAGGTGGCCCAGCCGGGACCACTCCGCGTCGACCATCTCGAGGAGCCGGGGGTTGGGGCACCTGGAGTAGAGGGTGTGGTGGAACTCCTGGTTGAGCGCGCCGAAGCGCCGGAAGTCGAAGTCGCTGAGCCCGCCGCGCATCGCCGCATTGAGTTCCCGGGCGTGCGCCAGGTCCCGCCGGGTGAGGTGGGGCGTCGAGAGCGCCGTCGCCGCGCTCTCGAGCACGGTGATGACCTCCATCGCGTGGATGTAGCGGTCCAGGTCGACCATGGAGACGCTCGCGCCGACGTTGGGCTCGGAGGTCACCAGACCCTCGGCCGTGAGGTGACTGACGGCCTCGCGGACCGGCACCACGCTCATGCCGAGCTGGGCGGCGAGCGTCGTCAGGACGAGGCGGTAGCCGGGACCGAACGACCCGGACGTGATCCGCTCACGGATCCACTCGTAGGCGACCCGCGACTTGCTCGCGGCCGGTGCCGGCCGGGTCCGGGTCACGAGGTGGCCCGTGCCGTGTCCGTCGGCACCGTGTCCGGCCGGGCGGAGCGTTCGGCCTCGTACCTCGACCGCCATTCGGCGTTCATCGGGAAGAGCCCCTCGACGGGGTGTCCCTCGGCGACCTTCCGGGCGATCCAGCCGTCCTCCTCCTCCTGGGCTATGGCCGCGTCGGCGATCTCCGCCGCGATCCCCGGCGGGATCACGACGACCCCGTCGGCGTCGCCGACGAGGATGTCGCCGGGCTGCACGGTGGCACCGCCGCACGCGATGGTGAGGTCGGCGTCCCAGGGGACGTGCTTGCGGCCGAGCACGGCGGGGTGCGGCCCCGCCGTGAAGACGGGGATGCCTACGGTGGCGACGGTTTCGGCGTCGCGCACCCCGCCGTCGGTCACGACGGCCGCGGCGCCGCGGGCATGGGCGCGGATCGCGAGGATGTCGCCGAGCGTGGCCGATCCCTTCTCGCCGCGCGCCTCGATGACGAGGACCTCGCCCTCCTCCACGGAGTCGAAGGCACGTTTCTGTGCGTTGTAGCCGCCGCCATGGCTGGTGAAGAGGTCTTCGCGGAAGGGGACGAAACGCAGCGTCCGGGCCGTGCCGACGAACTTCTGTCCCGCCACCAAGGGACGGACGCCGTCGATGAACACGCCCTCGAGGCCCTGGCGGCGAAGCTGGGCCGAGAGTCCGGCGACGGGCGCCGACGCGAGCTTCGCCCGCAGCGCCGGGGTCAGGGAGGAGGCGGGTGTGGTGTTCAAGGGAGGGCTCGCTTCAATATCGTGTACGGAATTGTGGTTGGATCTGCTTCATGGCGAGCAAGACCGAGCAGGCATTCATGATCCTCAAGGAACGGATCATGAACGGCACTTATGGACCTGGGTACCGCCTGGTCATCGACCAACTGGTGCGCGAGCACGGCATCAGCTCGGTGCCGTGGCGTGAGTCGCTGCGCCGGCTCCAGGCCGAGGGCTGGGTGGAGATCGTGCCCAACGTCGGCGCACTGGTGGCGACGTTCGACACCGACGCGTGGCAGCAGGGCCTGCAGATCGTGGCGCGCCTCGGCGGCTACGCGACGGCGCTGTCGGCGCCCCACCTGACCGAGGCGGACCTGACAGCGGCCCACACACTGGACCGGCAGATGAAGGAGGCGCTCTCCGCCTTCGACCCGGCCCGCTTCGGCCGGCTCAACCGGGAGTTCCACCGGCTGCTCGCGTGCCGCTGCCCCGACCGTCGCCTCGTCGACATGGTCGACAACGAGTGGGCCCGGCTCGAAATCGTCCGCAGGTCGGCCTTCTGGTACGCCCCCGGCCGCGCGCAGGCCGCCATCGCCGAGCACGAGGGCATCCTCGAGCTCATCGAGTCGGGCGCGTCGGCCGAGGCCATCGAGGCGGCCGCGAAGCAGCACGAGATCAACACCATCGAGGCGGTCACGAAGTACGAGGCCGCCCTGCCCGACCAGCGGTTCTGACTGGGGCACGGATCACTCGCCCCGCTCGCGCCACCGGGCGATGAGCGCCTTGGCGTAGTCGTTGCCGTTGGGGTGCCGGAGCGTCGTGTGCACGTGGAACCGCGCGGGCAGCTTGTTGCTCAGCCACACCCCGGCGTGGTCGTCGAACTCGGCGATCAGCACCGGGCTGTGCACCCGGAAGTAGAACGGCTGAGAGCCGTCCGTCGCGCCGTACCAGGAGAACCACGTTTCGTCGGCGTGCGCGTCGTACTCCGCCAGCGCGAGCTCGCGCTGCCCTTCGACCAGCAGGTGCAGGAAGTCGGCGACGACGCGGCGGAGCAGGTCGCGCTGCGCGTCGTCGAGCTCGTCCGCCGGGATCCCCTCGTACGGGATCGCCCGGTTGTCACGGAACGCGCCCGCGACGTGCCGCTCGTCGGCGGGGTGCAGTCGTCCCTCCGGCATCATCGGGTCGAGTACGGACTCGAAGACGACGGCCCGGGTGCGCTGAGCGGCCGTGAGGGAACCGGCCAGTTCCAGGGCGAGCCGCTCTCGCGTCACGAAGAGCGGCTCGTGGACGCCCGCCTCGTCGTCCACGAGCGCGGGCTCGCCTCCGAGGAAGACTGGTGCGATGACGTGCCGGCCCCCCACGGAGACGAAGTTGAGGGCCACGTGGTGGCCGAAGAGCTGCCAGCCCCACGGCTCACCCCGCGCGCCCGTCGACGGGTCGCCGAAGACTGAGAACCAGTAGCTGTGCCGGTTCATGACCGTGGGCAGGCCGACCAGCTCGCCGAGGTGGCCGTTGAGCTCCATCGCACCCGAGACCTGGGCGTAGCCGTCGGAGCTCAGCGACGCGCGGAGGATGTCGTGGATCGCCGACGTCTTGTCGTCGGTGAGCACCTCCATCCTCAGTCCCACGCGGTAGACCATGAACTCGGGGTTGCTCCATGCCCGCCACTGCGGTGCGTCGATGTCATGGCGCACCGCGTCCAGCTCACCGGGAGTGAGCATCCCGAGGAAGCGAACGGCAGCCTCGGAGGGCTCGCTCCCGGTGTCCGGCGGCGCGGTGCCCGGCAGGGCGTAGAGCCCCTCGCGCACCGCGCCGTCGGAGGTGATCCCGACGAACGGCTCACGGTAGAGGCCGTCCCAGTGGACGAGGAGGTCGCGCAGGAAGGGCGCCTGGTAGCGGTTCTGGGCGAACTCCTCGTAGGTCATCCCGCGGACCTCGGTGAGCTTGGGGTCGTCGAGGTCGAGCAGGAAGGTGCGATAACTCTCGTCGGTGAGCTCGACCGCCTCCTCACGGCCCGTCGTGCGGGAGGTCGTGAAGAAGCCGTCGATGTCCTCGTCAGGTGTGGCGCTCATCGGTCTCGCTCTGCTCGGGTACGGGTCAGATCGGGAGGTTGAACATCTTCTTCGCGTTGCCGTGGAGCACGGCCTCGCGATCGGCGTCGCTGATGTCGAGCTCGTTCTTGACGAAGTCGACGCCCTGGCTCATCCAGGAGCGGAAGACGGGGAACGAGGAGCCGAACATGTAGTGGTCGGCGCCGTTGATCTGCAGTGCCGCCTCGACCTGGATCTTGCCCCAGGAGTGCGGGTGGGTGAGGTCGAAGAAGATGTTGTTCTCGAGGTACTGCTTGATCTTGTCGCCACCGGTCGTCGACAGGCGCTGCATCGCCTCGCCGGCCTTGGGTGCGCGCGGGGTGAGCAGAGCCGTGGCCGCGAACCAGTTGCCGCCGAGCATCGTGTGGATGAACTTGAGGTCGGGGAACTCGTCGAACATGCCGCTGAAGAGCTCGCGCCCCACCGCGATGCCCTGGTCCATGATGCGGCCGTACTCACGACGGAAGTTCTGGTAGTCGATGACCGACTTCCACTCCACCGGGAGCGGCGTGTGGTGGACGATGACCGGGACCTTCTTCTCGTTGAGCACCTTGAGGTAGGGCTTGAACGCCTCGTCGTCGAGGTAGAGCTGGCCGTAGTGGCAGGCGAGCTGGACGCCCACGGCGCCGTTGTCGAGGCAGCGCTCGAGTTCGTAGATGTTCTCCTTGCCTCCCCACGGCGGGACGCAGGCGGTCGAGAACAGGCGGCCGTCGGACTCGGCGACGATCTTGGCGGCGTTTTCGTTGACCGCCTTGCAGGTCTCGAGGCCGAGCCACTCCTGCCAGACCGGGACTCGCATGATGCCGTAGTCGACGCCGGCGTCGTCCATCGCCTTCAGCTTCGCCTCGGTCGAGTAGTCGCCCTCGACGTAGTTGAGGTTGGGGTAGCCCTTCGGCTTCTCCAGGACCAGTTGCTTCTTGCCGTCCTCCATGGTGATGACGCTGGCGATCTCGCCGAAGCCGCGCGGAGCGCTGTCGAGGAAGCCGTTGAGGATCTTCTCGTTGGTGAAGAGGTCCTCGGGCAGGTGGTGGATGTTGATGTCGACGACGGTCATGACGCTCCTTGCGGGCTGCGCTCGCGCAGCTTGGTGCGCGAGCTGTCGGTGTAGATGGTCCGGACGATGTCATGCGGCGTGAGCTCACCCGTGAGCTCACGCCCGACGACACCGTTACTGAAGACGAGTACGCGATCGCACAGCAGCGCGAGCTCGTTCTCGTCGGAGCTGGCGACGAGAACGGCGCGGCCCTCGCGAGCAGCCCCACGGACCGCCTCGACGATGGTCTTGCGCGCGCCCACGTCGACGGCCTGGGTGGGCTCGTGGAGCACCAGCAGCGCCGGGTCGGTCGCGAGCCACTTGGCCAGGAGCACCTTCTGCTGGTTGCCCCCGCTCATGTTCTCGAGCACCGCGTGCGGCCACGGGGGTCGCACGTCGAGGCGCTCGATCCAGTCGGCCGCCAGCTGCTTCTCGGCTCCGCTCCGCAGCGGCCGCACCTTGCCGGAGGCACTCGCGGTGCAGGTCTGCGGGAACGAGATGTTCTCCGTCACGGTCATCCCGCCGACGAGACCGGCCGACTCACGGCCCTCCGGGACGAGCGCGATGCCGCTCTTGATCGCCGAGGCCGGCGACAGGCCCGTGAGCGCGATCTGCCCTGCGGGCAGAGTCACGGTCCCGCCTTTCGCCTTGCTGACGCCGCTGATCAGGTAAGGGACGTCGTCGTGGCCCGACCCGGCGAGGCCCGTGACGCCGACGACCTCACCGGGTCGGATACGCAGGGACAGCTCGCGCACGTTGCGTCCCGTGAGGCGGTCGACCACGACGGGGGCGGCGTCGTTCGCGGCGTCGGCCGCCGTGCGGTGCTCGAGGCCCTCGACCTCGCGCCCGAGCATGAGGTGAGCGAGGTCGGATTTCGTCATGCCCTCGACATCCTTGCCGACCACGACGATCTCGCCGTCGCGGAGCACGGTGACCCGGTCGGCGGCCTCCACGACCTCCTCCAGGCGGTGCGTAATGAGCAGGGCCGAGGTGCCGGTCGCGACGATGCGGTCGAGCAGGGCGTAGAACCGCTCGAGCGACTCACGGCCGAGGGCACGCGTCGACTCGTCGAAGATGATGACTCCGCGGCCGTCCTCAAGGTCCTGCACGGCACGGGCGATCGCGACGACCGCCTTCTCGTCCTCATGCAGATCCGCGACCTTGGTGTCGAGGGGAACGCTGCGCGGGCCGAGTCGCTCGAAGACGGCCTGCGTCGCTGCGGCCTCGGCCTTCCAGTCGATCCGGCGGAGGAAGCGCGAGCCCTTGAACCGGCCGAGCCGGGTGTTCTCCAACACGGTGGCGTCCGGCACCAGGCCGAGGTTCTGGTGCACGACCGCGACCCCCGCGGCACGGGACTCGTCGGGCCGGATCGGGAGCTGCAGGCCGACGCCGTCGACCGTGACACGGCTGCCTGCGTCGGGGCAGTAGAGGCCGGTGAGAATCTTGGCGAGGGTGGACTTGCCCGACCCGTTCTGCCCGATGAGGGCGTGGATCTCCCCGGGACGCACATCCATGGCGACGTTGCGTAGGACCGTGGCACTGCCGAAGGTCATCGTGACCCCCTCGACAGCGAGCCGGGGGGCCGGCGGGAGACCGGTCCGTCCCGCCGGGTCCTGGTCACGGAGCCCGCTCACGCGACGCCCCACAGCTTCTTGAAGTCGTCGGTGAAGGTGGCCGGGCCGAACCACTCGCCGGAGAGCTCGGCCTCCTCGGTCAGCTTGATGTCGCCGATGTTGTCCTTCGTGAACAGACGGGTCGGGATGTTGTAATCCGGCACCGGCCGGCCAAGCATCAGGCGCAGCGCCGCGTCGGTGTTGACCCAGCCCTGGAAGGCCGCGGCCTGGGCGGTGACGGCCGCCAGCGAACCGGACTTGAGGGCCTTCATGCCGCCGAGGGAGGCGGCGCCGGTGACGACCTTGATGTCCGTACGCGACGTCTGCTGGACACCGCCCTGGGTCGGCTGCAGGTACTGCTCGAACTGCGCGTCGGCGTAGCTGATGGTCGGTTCCTTGAGCAGCACGGCGCTGGTCGAGGAGGGGATGAGTGCGAAGTTGGAGGACGTGACCTTGTTGACCGTCAGCTTGCAGTCGGGGCAGCTCTTCTTCAGCGCGGCCTTGCCGTCGGCGACGTAGCTGGCGGGCGACAGGCCGTCGGAGCTCTGGTTGACCAGGATGTTGGCCTTGCCCTTGGAGTCCGAGGCGATCCAGTCGAAGAGGCGGATCTGCTGCTCGCTCCCGGGGACCTGCACCCAGGTGAGCGTCTTGGAGGCCGGGTGGGACGGGTCGGGCACCTGGTTGCTGATGACGACCGGGATGCCGGCCTTCTGCGCGGCGTCGAGGCCGTTGGCCGCCAGCGCGTACGGGATGGCGTCCGCGATGATGGCCGCGGCCTTGGCGTCCGTCGCCTGGCTTATGCAGCCGCCGATGTCGGTCGGCGTTCCCTTGCCGTCGCAGACCTGGAGGCGGAGGCCCACGGTCTCGGCGGCGGCGGCGAGGGTCTTCTCGGTGGTGGTGAACTGCGGCGCCTGCTTGGTGATCGGGACGTAGAAGATCGTCTTTCCGTCGACGGAGTCGACGTTGTCGAGCTTCTCCGTCGGGACGGGGTAGGCGTCCAGCGGCTTCATCGCCGTGACCAGGTTGTTGCCGACTGCGGAGGTCGAGCCGTCGGGGCCGGCGGACGCGGTGTCCTCCGAGTCAGCGCCGCAGGCGGCGAGGGAACCGGCGAGGAGGGCGATTCCTGCGGCTGCGGCCCCGGTGCGGGCCCGTCGACGAGGGGTGGGACGTGCGGGTCTCATGGCGAACTCCATTGTTTGCTGAGAATGACGCGGTGGCGGGGTGTAGCTGATCCAGGAGAGCGACCGGCAGGTGATCAGCGCGAGCGGCTGCGCAGCACGGTCGAGATGGTTACGGCGACGACGAGGACGCCGCCGTAGAAGACGCTCGTGACCCACGAGGTCGCGCCCAGGAGCTGTAGCCCGAGCACGCCGGTCGCCAGGAAGAAGACAGCGATGAGGGTGCCGATCGGGTTGAACCGCCCCGGCTGCAGGATCGCCGTGCCGAGGAAGGTCGCCGCGAAGATCGGCAGCAGGTAGCTCTGCGACACGTTGGGGTCGAAGCCGCCGGTGGCCGCGGCGGAGAGCACCCCTCCCACGCTGGCGATGAGACCCGCGGTCGTGAAGGCCCCGATGCGGACCCGTGTCACGCGCACACCGGCCAGTCGGCTGACCTCACGGCTCTCACCGACGAAGCGCATGTTGCGGCCCAGCGGCGTGAAGTGCAGAACGTAAGCGAACCCGAGCATGAGCGTGAGCCCGTAGAAGAAGCTGATCGGAAGGCCGGCGACCGGCTGGAGCGCGACATCCTTGAAATCCGTGGGGAGGCCGCTGACCGGCATCAGGTCGGAGACCCATAGCGCGATTCCGAGGAGGAAGGTTCCCATGCCGAGCGTCACCACGATGGTGTTGACGCCGACCTTGACCACCAGCCAGCCGTTCACGGCGCCCACCGCGGTGGACAGGACGAGCGAGGCGAGCACCGCCGCCCCGACGCTCCACCCGTGGTTGACATGGAGGGTCGTCAGCATGATGGCGGCAAGCCCGAAGTTGGAGGCGACCGACATGTCGACGAACTCGCCGACGACGATCGTGCAGAGCAGGGCGGCGGTCAGAAAGACGAGCGCCGCCTGGCTCTGACTGCCGAAGATCACCTTGAGGCTGCCCGACGTCATGAATGTGTCGGGACGGAGGACCGAGAAGAGGACCGCGAGCGCGATCCAGACGCCGATGACGGCGAAGCGGGAGGCGAACCAGACCGCGCCGCTGCTCTGCTTCACAGGGGCGGTGGCCGGGGCAGGCGGCGACGTCACGCCGGTGGTCGGCCGGTCGGCCGTGGGCATCTCTGACATGGGATCGGGCACTCCCTGGCTGGTACGTACGGGCTGTGGTGCCGAACTGCAGGATCGTGTACGAAACCATATCCAGAATCGCCTGCGACACAAGACCTGCCGCCACCGCAAATCATGGTTGAAATCGTACACGATCTCGCCTACGGTTTCGGATCATCGTGTGGCGCATGCCATATCCCATACGCAGAGAGGCAGGGAACCGTGACCCAGGCAGCCGGCCGTGACGTCGAGTACCAGCACGAGGGGACCCGCATGCTGGGTCTGGTCATGGCGCCTCAGGGCGGAGCGGCCGGCGACTCCTCCGCCGCCGCGGTCCTGCTCATCCACGACGCCTTCGGCATCAGCGAGGAGATGATCGGCAACGCGACGCGGCTCGCCGCGGCCGGACATCCGGTGTTTCTGGCCGACGTATGGGGCGAGCGCGCCACGCCTGCCTCAGTCACCGAGATCGGGCCGCTGATCGGTGCCATGGCCCAGGACCACGACCTGTGGCTGGGTCGCGTCGCCGCGGCCCACGCGGCGCTCGACGCGCAGCCGGAGTTCGCCGGCCGTCCACTGGCCCTCCTCGGTTACTGCTTCGGCGGTTCCTCGGCGCTCGAGTACCTCCGCACCGGGGCAGCCGTCGCCGGCGTCGCCGCGGTGCACCCCGGGCTCGACCTGCTCGACCAGGACTGGAGCACTCCGGGATCGGGCTCCGTGCTGCTGATGATCGGCGCCGACGACCCGATGGCGACGCCTCCCATGCGGCACCGGCTCGAGGAACACCTGAGCTCCGCCGGGCTGGAGCACCAGTTCCACCTCTACAGCGGCACCACCCACGCCTTCACCAGCCCGAAGGCCGCTGCCTCCCCCGAGCCCGAGGTGTTCGCCTACAACGCGCGCAGCGCCGCGCGCGCCTGGGCGGCCACCACCGGCTTCCTCGCCGAGCTCTCCGCTCCGGCCTCCTGACCACCCATCCATCCCCCTAAAACGACGAGGACAACGACATGACCACCACCGATCTCGACATCGCAATCATCGGCGCCGGGCCGGCCGGCCTGCTCACCGCGCTCCGCATGCACCAGAAAGGCTTCCGCCCGGTCGTCTACGAGGTCGTGCCCGAGCTCAAGCCGCTCGGCGTCGGCGTCGACATCAAAACCGTCGGCACGGCCGAGATCAACGACCTCGGCCTGCTCGAGGAGTTCCGTGCGATCTCCGTCGACGCGGAGGACTCGATCTTCTACAACCACTTCGGCCAGGAGATCTACGCCGAGAAGTGCGGCGTGCACATGGGCTACCTGCACGAGCAGCGCTTTGTGCACCGCGGCACCCTCCAGATGCTGTTCTACAAGGTCGCGCTCGAGCGGCTCGGCACGGACGCGATCCGCCTCGGCACCGGTGTCACCGGCTACTCGCAGGACGAGACCGGCGTGACCCTCCACCTCCGGCACGCCGACGGCCGCACGGAGCAGGTGCGCCATGCGGCGGTCATCGCCGCGGACGGCATCAAGTCCGCCATCCGCCAGCAGATGTTCCCCGAGCTCTCCGAGCCGCACTTCTCCGGCATCACCATGTGGCGCGGCACCACGGTCATGGAACCCTTCCGCAACGGCCACACGATCCTGCACATCGGGGACCCCAACACCGCCTCGATGATCGTCTACCCCATCGCCGACAACTTCGAGGGCACCGGCAGGACTCTGGTCAACTGGGTCGCCGAGACCAACGGTGAGGAGACCATCGAGGACTGGAACCAGGCCGGCGACATCAGCGAGGTCATCCCGCTCTTCGACACCGTCGAGCTGCCCTTCCTCGACGTCCGGCGCATGATGCGCGAGGCCCGCGAGGTATACCTCTTCCCCCTGATCCGCCACGACCCGCTCGACAACTGGGTCGACGGCCGGGTCGTCCTGCTCGGCGACGCCGCCCACGCGATGTACCCCCGCGGCGGCAACGGCATCACCCAGGCGATGCTCGACGCCCGCGTCATCGTGGAAAAGCTCGCCGAGACCCCGGACGACCCGCGCGCGGCCTTCGTCGCGTACGACGCGGCTCGCCGCGAGGGCGTCAACCGGATCGTGATGAACATGCGCGGCGAGGGCTACGAGGTCATCCGCCGCATGGTCGCCGAGCGCACCGGGGGCGCTCCCTTCAAGGACATCGAGGAGGTTCTCCCGCTCGCGGAGGCCGACGAGATCTTCAGCAAGTACCACGCGCTGGTCGGTTCGCCCCGCCCCGGCTTCGAGGCCGGCGAGGCGACGGGCTACCGCACCAACGACCGCGACGAGTACGGAGCCAAGGCATGACCGTCGCCCCGGTGGTCCTCGCCGACGAGGCCACGCGCGCAGCGATCCTCGATGTGGAGGAGAGCCGTCAGCGGGCGCTGCTGGAGGTCGACCTCGACACGCTGCGTGACCTGTACGACGACTCGCTGATCCACACCCACGCGCCCGGCCTGACCCACACGAAGGCCCAACTCCTGGAGCACATCGCCACCCGCGCGCCCTACAAGGGCGCCACCCGAGGCGAACTCACCATCCGTGTGATCGGCGACATCGCGATCATGACGGGCCGTCTGATCAACCGCCTCGGCAGTCCGGACGGCTCCGAGCGCACGGTCGCCGGCCAGGTGATCCAGGTGCTGCGGCGCTGCGAGGACGGCGCCTGGCGCTTCGTGAGCTTCCAGATGACCCCGGACGGCGAGCACGTCTGGACCCCCACCGCCGAGGAGAAGGCTGGCCTCGACAAGATCGCTCAGGAGGAGCAGCAGTGAAGATCGCACGCTTCCACACCGCAGAGGGGTCGACGCGGCTGGGCCGTGTCGACGGTGACCGGGTCACCGACATTTCCGATGTCGTCGGGGGCACGTCGCTGCGGTCGATCCTGCCCCTGCTGCCCTCGCTGAAGCACGAGATCCTCGCGGCCGGCGGCCTTTCGCACGAGCTGGCCGACGTGGTCCTCGAGGCCCCGATCGACAACCCGCAGAAGTACCTCGGCATCGGCATGAACTACAAGGAGCACGCCGAGGAGGCGCGCGCCGCGGGCATCCCCATACCGGAGAACCAGATGTGGTTCAACAAGCAGGTCTCCTGCATCGTCGGCCCCTACGACGGCATCGTGAAGCCCAACCTCTCCGACGCCCTCGACTACGAGATCGAGCTCGGCGTGGTGATCGGTCGGCGCTGCAAGCACGTGTCCGTCGAGGACGCCCGCTCGGTCATCGCCGGGTACCTCGTCACCAACGACGTGTCGGTCCGCGACTGGCTTCAGAAGATGTCGCCGACGTTCACGCTCGGCAAGTCGTTCGACACCCACGGCCCGATCGGCCCGTGGCTGACCACCGACGACGAGATCGCCGACCCGCACGACCTGCGGATGACCCTCAGCGTCAACGGCGAGGTCCGCCAGGACTGGCCGACGAACGACATGGTCCACGACATCTACGAGCAGATCGCCTATCTCTCGCAGGTCTTCACCCTCATGCCCGGCGACATCCTCGCCACCGGCACGCCAGCCGGCATCGGCGCGACGCAGGGCAAGTTCCTCAAGATCGGCGACGTCGTCCGCGCGGAGATCCAGGGCCTCGGCCACATCGAGAACCGCGTCATCGCCGAGGGCTGAGGGGCCATGAGCACCCGCACCAGCATCGACCTCCCCGGGTTCTGCCACGTCAACCCGATCCCGGCCGCCAGCCGGATCGGCCCGTTCGTCGCGACCGGCGCCCTCACCGGCCGCGACCCGGTGACCGGCGAGATGGCCCCCGACGCCGACCAGCAGTTCGCACACGTCTTCGCCCACGTCCGCACCCTGATGGCCGAGCTCGGCGGCACGACGGACGACATCCTCAAGATGACGTTCCACCTCGCCGACCCCAACGACCGCGAGGCGCTCAACCGGGAGTGGCTGGCGATGTTCCCCGACCCGGCCAACCGCCCCGCCCGGCAGGCGATCGCGGCCCAGCTCGACCGCGGCGCCGTCGTCCACTGCGACCTGTTCGCAGTGCTCAGCGACTGAGGAAGGAACCATGAAGCACCTGCCCGACCCCGGCGGCTCCTCGCCCGGCCCCGTGACCTACGAGGCACCCGTCACCATCAAGCGGATGCTCTTCGCCACCTGGGCGCTGCTCGACTCGCTCCACCCCGACCTCAAGGCCGCGGCGACCGTGCCCGACATGGACGCTCCGGGCCGTGTCGACTGGGACTTCATCCCCAAGCCCGACCGAGCCGGCATCCCGATGCACTCGCTCGACCGGCACCAGAAGGTCATCGCTCACTCGCTGCTCAAGGCCGGCCTCAGCATGCGTGGCTACAGCCAGGCGCTCTCCGTGATGGCCACAGAGCACATGCTGCGCGAACTCGAGGTGATCGAGCGCGGCTTCGGCGTCCTCGCCGGCAACTTCCGCGACCCCGAGGGCTACTGGTTCAGCTTCTGGGGGCGGCCGGGCTTCGAGGACACGTGGGGCTGGCGGGTCATCGGCCACCACCTCTCCCTCAACTACACGATCGTCGCGCAGCGCCACCTCACCGTCACGCCGCTCGCGATGGGCGCGCAGCCCGTCGGCGCCGGCGTGCTGGACGCACTCGGTGAGAACGAGCGCCGAGCTCTGACGATCCTGCATTCACTGTCCCCCGACGCGCAGGAGCAGGCCGTCATCCACGATGTCGCGCCTGCCGACTTCGTCACCCGTCAGGTGCCCTACGTCGGCGCCGAGGAATGGCCCGACTGGGTCGACCTCGGGATCGTCGGCTACGAGACGACCGACGAGGACCGCGAGCACCTGCGCTTCGTGAAGGCCGACCCGTCGGGCATCAGCGGCGCCGACCTGACCGGCGATCAGCTCGATGCCGTACGCGACCTTCTCCTTTATTACGTGGAAACCGGTCCCGACGAGCTGTCCCGGCAGTACCGCGAGCAGGTTCTCGCGGCCGACCCGCGCGACATCCGTTTCGCCTGGGCAGGCGGACGCGAGGCGAACACTGCCCACTACTACCGGATCTCCACGCGTGACCTGCTCGTCGAGGCCGACAACGCGGTCGCCGCGGGCCAGCATGTCCACGCGATCTGGCGTGACCTCAACAACGACCTCGGTCACGACCTGCTGCTCGACCACTACGCGCGGCACGGCCCGGACGGCCGGCACCTGCGGCGCCGGCTGGTGTCGAACCGGCCGACCGAGGACGCCCCGCTCGAAACCGGAGGGTGGTACGTCCCGGAGGTCTACGTGAAGCACTGACCGACCCGTGAAGCAAGTCGATCGCCGGGCCGCCGGTCATGGGCCGCCCGGCGATCAGGCACGATCAGGCCGCCGAACGTGCTGAAGCACAGCTTCTCCTCGCCGTGCACCCCCGGCCGGAGCCGCCGCCGTGCTCCTAGTAGGGCTTGGTCAGGTTGGTTGTGGTGGTGCGTGTCCTGTGGGTCGGGTGTGGCGTTGAGTGTGTGTGACTCCGGACGAGATTGCTGTGGTGCGTGGTGAGTTGGAGGCGTTCGCGGCGGGGGTGTTCGAGCCGTTTGCGCGCAAGGATCAGCGTCGGTGGGGGCAGGTCTATCTGCGGGGGCTGCTGACCGATGGGCAGCGTAAGTCGGTCGAGCCGATGGCCGCCCGGCTCGGGGAGGACGGCAATCGTCAGGCACTGGCCAACTTCATCACCACCAGCCCCTGGGACCCGGCGCACATCCGGGCCCGGCTGGCCTGGCGGATGGAGGAGGCGATCGGTCCGGAGGCCCTGGTCTTCGACGACACCGGGTTCTTGAAGGATGGGACGGCCTCGGCATGCGTGTCGCGGCAGTACACCGGCACCGCGGGCAAGGTCACCAACTGCCAGGTCGGCGTCTCGCTCCACCTCGCCTCCGACCACGCTTCGGCGGCGGTCAACTGGCGGCTGTTCCTGCCCCAGACCTGGGACCCTGCCTCACCGAAGGCCGATGCGGACAAGGTCGCCCGACGTGCCGCCTGCGGCATCCCGGACGATATCGGGCATGTGGAGAAGTGGCAGCTGGCCCTGGACATGCTCGACGAGATCCGCTCCTGGGGGATCGAGGTGCCGCTGGCCATCGCGGACGCCGGATACGGCGACGCCGCCGCGTTCCGGCACGGACTGCAGGCCCGCGGCCTGAACTACGTCGTGGGAATCTCCAGCACGCTGTCGGCTCAGCCCGCCGGCGCGGTGCCGGTGGCCGAGCCGTATGCGGGGACCGGACGCCCGCCGGTGGCGAAGTATCCCGACAAGCCGCAGTCGGTGAAGGAGCTGGTCACCGCGGCGGGCCGGAAGGCGGCCCGGCCGGTGCAGTGGCGGGAGGGCTCCCGGCCCGGCACCGGCCGCTCGGGCCGCAGGCGGATGTACTCGCGCTTCGTGGCCCTGCGCATCCGGCCCGCCGGACGCGAGGTCCGCCAGAACGTCGACGGCCCGGAACTGCCCGTGTGCTGGCTGCTGGCCGAATGGCCTGCCGGCGAGAGCGAGCCGGTGCAGTTCTGGCTGTCCGACCTGCCCTCCGGCATGCCGTTGACCACGCTGGTCCGGCTCGCCAAACTCCGCTGGCGCATCGAGCACGACTACCGGGAGATGAAGCAGGCCCTGGGACTCGCCCACTTCGAGGGCCGAACCTGGAACGGCTGGCACCACCACGTCACCCTCGTCTCCGTCGCGCACGCCTTCTGCACCCTGCAACGACTGGCCCGGGCCCCAAAAGACACGGCGCCGGCCTGAGCCTCTACCAAGTCGTCCGCGAGCTACAGACACTCCTCGCCCTCTGGACCGGCGCCTGCCCGACCTGTCACCGCGACATACCAACGTCCATATCAACCTGACCAGGCACTACTAGGTCATCACCCTGCAACCCGCAATAGTTCAGTAGTCAAGCAACGGCATTGTGTGCCGGGAGGCAGGTGGCAGACGGTGATGGTCAGGCCGGACTCGGCGGCGACCGGGCGAGTTCGGTCTTCCAGGTGCGGGTGCGATAGCCGTTGGAGCCGCCCGCGTCGGCGGTGATCAGCAGCCGGCCGGCCGTGGGATAGGCAGCCCGCCCGGCGCCGTTCCACCAGCGGCGGATGGATTCGACGGCGAACGCGGCGGTGTCGTGGTCGGTGCCCACGTTGACCCAGCCGGTGTTCGCGGCGACGTCGTAGATGCCGTAGGGCACTGCTCTGCCCAGCTCGCGGTCGGGGAAGTCGTGGGTGTCGACCCGTACCGGCTCGCCTCTCGGTTCCCATTCACGGCCGTTGTTCTTGAACGGGCCGACCAGTTCCTTCTTCTTCGTGTCCACACTGATCACCGGAGCCCCGCCGTCCTGGTGGCCGCGGGCCTGTTCGTTTAGGTAGTGGAACTGTGCGTCCCGGTCGGGGTGTTGCCGGCCTTCCAGGGTCTTGGCATTGCTCTGCAGGCTGAAGCCCTCCTCGCGCAGGAGGTCGCCCACCGTATCCGCGCAGATCCGGTGGCCCTGCCGGGTCAGTTCCTCGGCGAGCTTGCGGGTGGATTTGGTGGTCCAGCGCAGCGGCGACATGGGGTCTCCGCGGACGTCGGGCTCGACCAGCGTGAGAAGCGCCTTGCGGACAGCCGGGTTCAGGTCGGCGACGCGTTTGCGGCCGGCGCCGGGCCGACGGATGCGTCCCAACAGGGCTTCTCCGGAGGCGAGTTCGCGTATTCCGGCAGACACCCTGGCCTCACGGACGCCGGCGGCGCGGGCGACCGCTCTGATCCCGCCGTGGCCGAGAGACTGGGCCTCCGCTCCTATCAGCAGGCGACGCTGCCGCTCGTCGAGGTGCGGCAGTATTGCCTCGAACTTGGCTGCCAGCACGGCCCGTTGCTCTTCCAACTTGCTCATGCCGGACCAACGAACCACCGAACGAAAAGCCACGAGTTAAAGATCTGCACGCCCTTAGGGCCTGTGTGACGTCGTGATCAACCGGTTGCCTTCAGCAGGTCGTTGATCCAGATCATCGAGGCGCGGAGGTGGAGGCCGGCGAGGTAGCTCTCGGGCGTCTTGTCGTATCGAGTCGCGATGCCCCGCCATGCCGTGAGTTTGTTGATCAGGCGCTCGACGGTGTTGCGCTCCTTGTAGAGACCGGCGTCGTGACCTGGGGGCCGGCCGCCCCGGCTGCCTCTCTTCTTTCGGTTGGCAGCCTGGTCCTTCTTTTCCGGGATGACGGCCTTGATGTTGCGTTTGCGCAGGTAAGAACGGTTGGCGCGGGATGAGTAGGCCTTGTCCGCGGCGACAGCCCCAGGCCGGGTCCGGGGACGGCCGACCGGCAGCCGGACCCGCACCTTCTCCAGCACGGGGACGAACTGAGGGCTGTCGGCGGCCTGTCCTGCGGTCAGGACGAACGACAACGGACGGCACTTGCGGTCCCGCGGCGAGATGAACCTTGCTCGTCAGCCCGCCACGGGACCTGCCGAGCAGGGCTTCCTTCAGTCGGAGCTTGCGCCGTCGCCTGATGTGCCGCCGCGCCTCGCGGCCGGGGTCGCCGCTTCCGTCCTGTCCGTTCTGTTCCGGCGGGCCGCCCCCTTTTGCCGGGCCCGCTCCTGGTCGGCGGCGGCTTCCTCCAGAGCGTCCATGACCTCCCTGCCGATGCACATCCCGGCGGCGTCGTGGTGGGCGCGGGCGGTGGTGGAGTCCACGCTGACCAGGGACAAGTCCGTCTTCCCCTGGCGGGCGGCCTCAGCGATCACGCCTTCCAGCAGTGCGGTGAACACGCCGGCGTCCCTCCAGACCCGGAAGCGGCCGTAGACCGTCGGCCACGGGCCGAACTCGCCCGGCATCTCACGCCACTGACTACTGGTACGGAACCGCCAGATCACCCCCTCGAACTGCTCACGCAGCCGCTCGGGGTACGGGCCGTACTCGCCTATCGGCAGGAACGGCTCGATCAACTTCCACTGCTCGTCGGTGAGTTGCCTACGCGTCACGATCGTCTTCCTACCGGATCCGCCTTCCAGGCGGATCCGGATCGGCAAGATTGATCACGACGTCACACAGGCCCTAGAGCCCGACAATCTTGGGCATGGATGCAGGACTCGCAGGAATGCTGGCCGGCGGACAGCACCGCAATCAACCGCCTGGGCGGCTCCCGTCCGTAGAACCCTCGTCGGTCACCAAGTTCGGCGAGACATGATGTCCGTCACATCCGTCACGGAGAATCGGACACGATGGTCCGTCTTAGCGCGACACGCGCCAGAGGCTTGGCCCTGGCCGAAAGGGACACGGCCTGCGGGGGACACGGCCTCTGCTGACACAAACTTGATCGCCGACCTGCACGTATCCCCCACGACGTTCGGCGTGATCATGGGCGTCGGCGGCGCGGGCAGCCTGGCCGGGGCCCTCCTCGCCCCGCGCATCGCCTCCCGGATCGGCATCGGACCGACGATCAACATCGGGTTCGCGGTCAGTCCGCTGGCCCAGATCCCCCTCCTGCTCGCCGGACCCCGTTCACCTGTACTTGGCTGTGCACTTCACCGAGTACGCCGACAACCGGCCTGGACCGCTACCTGCACCACCGGACCGGAGGGATGATCGGCGCCCTGTCCCACCAGATCCGCGGAGCCGCGATCGACGCGATCCTCACCGGCACCGAGAAGATCACCAAGAAGAGCCTCGACGCCATCCCGCTGGACCACACCGCCGAGACCACCCGACCCCGAACCAAGCCCCGCAACCAGCGATGACCAGCCCCTTCGGGACCTTCGATCAAGTCGCACAACTCCCCGTCCGGATCCGTCTCCAGTCCGGCGAGAGCACCGACTCCTACATCCGCCGCCTGGCCCGCGCCAACCACCTCAAGCCCAGCTACCTCCACGGGTTCCTCACCGCCTCCCTGAACTGGTTCGGAAAGCCCCGGCTCGAACGACTCGCAGCCGCAACCGGACGCTCACCAGAAGTGCTTGAGCGCGTCCTGGCCGATGCCCAACCATCCCGCCCTCCGCGCCGGCGAGGGACCGCCCGGAAGCCGAAGAGCACCGACAAGCCAGCCCTCTACCGACGAATCCGTGATGACGCCGAGGCTGAAGGCCTGTCGATGAGAGCGCTAGTCAGACGCCACCACGTCGGGTTGCGCACAGTCCGAGCGGCCCTGGAGAACCCGGACCCACGTCCACGAAAGCCGCTGCCCCGCCGTTCCAGCGTCATCGATCCTGTCCAACACCTCATCGACGCCATGATCGAAGCTGGTCGCACCCCCAAGGACATCTGGGCGGCTCTCATGGACGAGCACGACATCTCGGTCTCCTACGGCAGGATCAGGGACTACGTCCATATGCAGACCGGCCCTGCATCATGACCTGACCCGGTCGAGAAGCCGCGCAAGCCAGCGGATCCCAGCTACTGGACCTCGGGCTTTGCGAGGAACAGCAGAGCGTGAGGGCGACCGGACCACGTCGCGTCTGGCTGACCGACGTGAATCTCGACAGTGACATCCGAGCGCTGTTCGGGGCCGCCGCCGAGGAATGCCTCAAGCTCGAAGACGATGTCATCAAGGTCTTCTTGCACTTCGGGAGTGCGCACGCCGATGGCGAAGTGGAGGACGATCGCGCCCGGTCGAGGCTCGATCGCGATCCCGAGAAGGTCCGGACCGATCAGTCCCAGCGCTGCTTGACCAGCTTGAATCAGGAGGTAGTTCCTCCGCAGCAGTGCGCGCTCGTCGGCCGCCGAGATCACGGGGTTGTAGTACTGCCGGGCGGGATGATCCACGCCCCAACAGTATCGCCCGCCGGCCAAGAACAAAGAGCCACTACGCGGCGCGGTTCCCGCGCTCGACCGGGAACCCGCGCTGGAAGCACGCCCGGCTCACTGCCACAGGCAAGGCCACTCTTGACACTCAACCAGGCCCGCGCAGGTCAGCCGCCCCACCCCGGGCCAACTTCATTGTCAACGGACACCGAAGACGGCGATAAGCGCCTCCCGGAGAAGGTGACACAGCCAAGGGGTGGCTTCGCGCGGTGGCCACGGCCCGCGCCACTTCGCGTGCGGGCCGGACCTGTCACCGATCCGGCCGCGGACGGCAGGAGAATCCCGAGTACGCGATGACCACCGCACCCGCCCCGCACACGCCGCCGGCCCCGTCGGCCCCGGCGGACACCGCTGCGACAGCGAGCCACCCGCCGAGCCCTGCGGCAAGCCCCTCTCCCAGCCCTGCAGCCCCGAGCCGCCGTATGGCCGTTGTCGCTGATCAGACCCCCTATCCGCCCGTCCCGGCCGATTGCAACTCCTCTTCTCCCAGTACTGATGTACCTGGAGAAGCGTCCCGGGCCCGGAAGGCCGCGGTGGCGGCGAAGGCCGAAGCGGAGATCCGTGGCGATGTCCTGCTCACCCTCGCTCAGCTGCGCCGGCTTTCGGCATGCCGGACGACCAGCAGGCAGAGCTGATCCGCGACGCCGAAGTCCTCGCTGAAGCGACCACGGGTGAATCCCCTGAACCCGGCCGCGTCCGTGCCGCGTTCGAGCGAGTGCGCAGCGACCTGGCCGCGATCACTGCGGTGTCGGCCGGACTGGACGTCGTGGTCCAGCAGGGCGAGGAGGCCTACCGGACGGTCTTCGGAGGCTGAAAGGCCCAGCTCGGCACCGTGTCCTGCGCCGACCAGCTGCCGAACGACAGCATCCTGGGCGCTCAGGAAGGGGGTAGGCGTGTGGTGTTCGGGGGCGGGACGGGCACCCGCACGGGAGGTGCTGTCCTGGCATCCGGGCCGCGGCGGGCTCATCGCTGTGAACGTCGCCGCAGGCCACCGACCGTCGCCCTGCCAGGAGGATCAGTTATCAGTCCCGTACCCAGCCAGGCCCGGCACACGACGCTGCCCGGCCGCCAGTAGGACACCACGATCACGGAATGGTCAGGTCCACGTCAAAGATTCTCTCTTCACAGCCGCACGCCGCCGGCAGCGGCAAGCCGGACTCCACAAAGATCAAATAACCGCTGTCGTGACGCCGGCAGGCCAAGGATGATGCGGCTGCGTGAAACGCTTCGAACACACCAGCACTGCACTTCTGGAGGGGCCCATGTCCTGGTCAGCCGGCCACAGCGCGGTCGAACACGAAGACCTGCCGAAGCTTCGTGACCTTCTCGATGACGGCTACGACATCGAGGACGACAACGGGGACGGCTGGACGGCTTTGTCGCGAAGCTGATCGGACCCAAGAAGCGCTGGAGGGCGTACAAGGCGCGCGTCAAGGAGCTTCCCGAGAACTACCGCACGGCTGCCGAGGCGATCGAACAGCACCTGATGCACTTCGTGCCGAGTCGCTGTTGATGTCCAGGTCGCTGTTGATGTCGGTCGTGGTCAGAACAGCCCGTGCCACGTCTGCTCGATGACGACCGTCCGCCAGTTCTCGACGTCGCCCAGGGCGGTCGGGTCGAGGGCGGCGAGCCGCTCCTGGAAGGCGGCGACGGCGGCGCCTGCCTCGGCGGGGTTCATGCCGTCCATCTGCTCGCGGGTCTCGACGAGCAGGGCCAGGGAACGGTCGAAGGCGGCGACGGACTGGTTGACGAAACGGCCGGTGCCGGAGCGCGGGTGGACGGCCCAGACGGAGCCGAGCCAGGGTTCGGCGCCCCGGCACTGGACGGTGACGGCGTAGAGGCCGTCGGAGCCGATGCGGACGTGACCGGCCAGGGTCTCGAGGGCCTTGGCGGAGGCCTCGGAGTCCCGGGCCCGGAGATGGGTGGCGGCGTCGGTGAACAAGCCGCCGGGCGGGGGTGCGTCGGGGCGGTCGGCCGCGAAGAAGAAGGGGATGTCAGCGGGGAGGCCGGCCTCGGTGAGGGTGGCGGCGGCCGACGGGGGAGCTCGGTGCCGGTGACGGCGCCGGCGTCGTAGCGCAGTACGCCGTCGGCGCCCAGGGCGTCGGCCAGCTCTTCGCCGAGGTCTTCATCGCTCAGGGGTTCCGCCGGGGCGATGCCCGAGGGCAGGGGCAGACGATGCGGGCGGGGCGGGGGCTGCTGGCCGGCGGCGTGGTGCATGGACTGGACGCTCTCGATGAGGACGGCGACGCCTTCGGCGCGCTCGTCGGTCCGCATGCCGTAGTCCTGGGTGCAGGAGAAGGAGGCGTTGGGGAAGGCGCCGGTGATCAGCTCGCCGGTGTAGCCGCCGGGCAGCAGGCTGGGCCGCAGATCGGTGTGTACGGCGACGACGTTGCCGGCCGGCACGCCCATGCGCTGGAGTTCGGCCCAGACCTGGTACTCGGCGGGGGCCGGCCCGGGGCGGAGGTGCGGAAGAAGGTGCTCTCCTCGCCGTTGGTCGGGTCGACGTACGAGAAGACGGCCGTGTTGCCCGGACCGGTGACCGGCGGGGCGGCGGAGGCGTCGGCTCCCGAGCCGTGCTTGGCCTGGTACATGCGGACGACTTCGTCGGCCGGCACCGAGGGCCAGACGGTCAGCTCGCCGGTGCGCCGGTCGACGGCCCCGGAGGCGTTGCCGAAGTGGGCGGGCGGCGGCGCCCGGTGACCGGGTCCACCTCGACAGGCGGCGGCACCGCCCACACCACCCACCCCAGGTCGAACTCCTGGATGCCGACCCGGCGGTGCTGCTCCTGCGGGGCGTGGCCGTTGAGCCAACGCTCGGCGGTCGCGACTGCTTGCGCCTGGCTGATCACGGGGAAGGGCTCCTTCTCACGATTACGCCATGGGGCAACGGACGAGGCTATCGGTTGATCCGCAGGGCCTGGGCCCCGCGCTCGGTGGCCAGCAGCAGTACGCCGTCGGGGGAGAGGTCCGCGCCGGTGAACGGCAGGTCGCAGACCACGGCCGCGACGACCTGCTCGGCGGCGCGGTCCCAGACGCGTACGTAGTCCGAGCCACGGCTCAGCGCGAGCGGCGCGGCTGCCCGCTCGTCCTCGTCGGGGCGCACGACGGCGGCCGGGTCGAGGTCGCCGAGGGGGGCCGCGTCGTCCAGTCCGAGGACCTGGACCGACACGTCCTCGCTCAGCGGAAGCGCACCCGGTGTGCCGCCGGGAACCACGAGCACGGCGACGCGCACGGCCTCGCCGCCGGCCCCGGCCCCGGTCTCGGACCCGGCTTCGGGCTCGGCCTCCGCATCCGCCGCCTGCAGCGTCCCCACCGTTACCGCGCTCACCCCCGGCACCGGCACGCTCCACAGCGTCCGCCACGGCAGCGGCAGCCCCAGGGCCTGCACGGCCTCCGCGTAGTCCCGCAGTCCGTCCTCCACGAAGGCCGACTCCAGCAGCGCCGCCCGCAGCAGCTCCGGCGCCTGGGTGCGGGTCAGCAGGGGGGCGAGCCTGCGGTACGTACGGGCCGGGGCGCCCAGCGCCTCCAGTGGCACGGCGTCCACGGCGGCCCGCAGGGCGACCGGGTCGGCGTAAATGAACAAGGCCGGGTCGGTGAGGAGTTGGGGCAGCAGCCCGGCGGCGAGGGCGTGGCCGGCGATGTAGTCGCGGACGTACGGATCGGCCTTGGCCCAGTTCTGCTCGGGCACCTGCTCCAGCAGGGCCACCGCGAGCTGCGCCTGGGCGGCGCGGCCGCCGTCGGGGAAGCCTGAGCGGATCTCGGCGGCCAGGGCGGGGTGCAGGAGCTTGAGCAGCGTACGGCCGTCATCCGCGTCCGCGTCCGAGCCGGCGTCCGCGTCCGGGTCGCCGTCCTCGGGCTCGACGGGTGCGACATAAGGCCCGGCCAGTGCCATTGACCCTGCGATGACCTCGCTCATCTCCCGTCCTGCGAGCGCGCTCGCCAGCGGTGCCCACAGCTCGACCGGCAGTCCCTCGCCCTCGGCGAAGGCCAGCGGCGCGAGGATCTGCCGCAGCAGCTCCGGCGCGGCGCCCAGGCGGCGTGCGTGCAGGTCGAGGGCCTCGCCGATGCCGCCGGGCAGCAGCTTCTCGTCCGACGGGTCGAAGTCCTGCGGGTGCATCAGAATGCCGTTCACCGCGAGCTCCACGGTCAGCCGGCCGGCCCCGGCGCGGCGGGCGATCGCCTCGGCCAGCGCCCGCCGCGCAGCCGGGTCAGAGGTGAAGGGCAGCTCCGGCGCACCGAATCGAGGGTCGAGCAACGCGTCAGCCTGGAGCACCAGCCCTTCCGGGTCGGCCCATTCGGGCTCGTCCAGGTCGATGATCTGCGCGGTCCCCGGCGGCAGGCCGGCGGCCAGCTCGGCGGCCAGCTCGCGCGGTAGGTCGGCGAGCAGCCGTACGGTCCCGGTCGCCGCGAGCGGCCGCAGCACCTCCCGCACCAGCCGGGCCGGCTCGTCCACGACCCGCAGCGCCCCGGCCCGGTCCACGTCCGGCACGACGACGGTCACCGGCGTGTCCAGCGCGGCCAGTTCGGCGTACACGTCCTCGGTCTTCGAGGCCTTGAGTTCGAAGTAGTCCGCCAGCACCCACAGCACCTGCGCCGCCGTCAGCCCCTCCGGCACCGCCACGGCCGGCGCGGGCAGGTCCGGCGGCACGATCGCCGGGTCGAGCTCGTCCAGCGGCAGCCGCTCGCGGTACTCCGGGTCGCACAGCATCAGGAAGCCGGTCAGCAGCCGAGACACCCCGCTGCCCGAACTCCCGGTCAGCAGGACGCATCTGGGCGTCCCCGGTCTGTCCATCCGCCATCCGGCCAGCGCGCGCAGCGCGGCCGTCCGGCCGCCGATGTGCGGATGCGGTTCGTACTGGCCGCCCATGGCTTCTGCCGCCCTTCGCTGTCAGATCGTTCGTCACATGTCAGTGGGTTCGGTACGTGCGGTACCTGGGGACGCTGATCCTATGGTCATGGTTTCAGCCCCGAACGCCTGGCACTATGACATGTGCACGTACTTTCTGAGACGGGGGCGCACCCATGAGCATCGAGCGCGATGCGCGCGAGGTCGCCGACGACCTGATGGAGGACGCCAAGGACCCGGTCCAGGCCGTCCAGTTCCACAAGGGCCTGCGCACTCTCCGTGGCAACCCCACCCACTGCGCCCGCGTTCGCGCCGGGGGACGATCTGGCGGTCCAGCGATCCACCGATTCAACGCGGAATCCTGAACGGTACCCAGAGTAAATCTGTGACATGCACGCGCCGACGGCGCTGCCGCACCGTCGGTGAACTGCCGGTGCGCCAGTACCGACCGCAACCGCAATCACCTTACGCAGAGGGGGAGTTGTGCCACAGGGCGGACTCAAGACGGCAACCGACGTTCTCGACTCGGAGGGCTCCAACTTTACAAGCATGGGTCAGTCCTTCAGCGACGCGCTGACCCGTCTCCAGGACAACCTGACCCGCTTGGAGGGGGACGGCACGCCTCCGTGGGGCGATGACGACATCGGCGAGAAGTTCGGCGTCGTCTACACCGGCGTACGGGACGGCATGTACCAGTCGATGGAATATCTTTCGACCAAGCTGGGGGCCATCGGCGACGCCCTGCAGACCATGGGCCAGAACCATGACTCCAACGAGTCGTTCACCAACGCCCTCATGCAGCAGGAGCAGGCGGACGAACAGGTCCAGGGCACGTCGATCGAGCAGTTCAAGTCGCCGAACGTCGCCGTCTGATTTCTCGGTTTCCCAGCGCAACACAGCACACCACGGGGGAGTTACCGCATGTCCATCATGCTGCCGGACTGGCTTGAGTGGGTTCTCAACGAGATGCTCGGCATGGACTGGCCGATGGCGGACGAGGACAAGCTCATCGAGTCCGCCGACCACTGGCGGCAGTTCGCCTCGGACGTGCAGCAGATCCAGTACGCGGGCGTCACCTCGGCCGGCAATGTGATGTCCGAGAACTACGGCGACTCGATCGACGGCTTCAAGGACACCTGGGACAAGTTCTCCGGCAACGGCTCCGGGTACCTGGACGACGCCCAGACCGTCGCCCTGGTCGTCGCCGGCGTGCTGGACGCGGCGGCGGCCATCGTGATCGCGGCCAAAGCCGCGGTGATCGTCCAGTTGGCCATCCTCGCCTCCGAGATCATCGCGGCCCAGGCCGCCGCCCCGTTCAGCTTCGGCCTGTCCGAACTGACGGTCGCCGGGGCGACTCAGGCGACACGGCTGATCGTGCGCCGGATCCTGAAAGAGCTCAAGGACGCCCTCATCGAGGCGGTCGTCGAGGCCATGAAGGAGCCCGCGATCTCCGCCGTCGAGGCGATGATCACCAACTTGATCACCCAGTCCCTGAACGTCAGCTTCGGTGCCCAGACGAGCATCGACGTCGGCCAGGCGATCAAGACCGGCACCGACGCCGCCGTGGATCAGATCAAGAACACCCCGCAGACGATCGGCGAGGGCCTCCGCGACGGCCTCGGGGAGCGGGCCGGGCACCACGTGCACAACGCGGCCGGCCACGGGTCGAGCAGCGGGCACGGGGACGGGCACGACGGGGACGGCGACAGCGGGGGCGCGAGCCCCGGCGGCGATGGCAATGGCGGAAGCAATGACAGCCCGGACTCGTCCTCGTCGTCGACCGGTTCGAATGCGAGTCCGAGCACGAGTGAGAGACCGAACAGCGGTTCGGGCTCGAATGCGAACGCGAACACGAACACGAATGCGGGCCCGAGCACCACCAGCCATGCCGATACGTCCACGTCCACGACGTCCACGTCGCCGAACGGGACCCCGGGCAACGGCGACGGCTCCTCGAACCCCTCCGGCTCCCCCAGCACGACGACCCCGGACTCGACGCCCTCCACCACCCCCACGCCGGACAACGCCCCCGCCCGATCCGACTCGAACCCCTCCCCGCTGCCGTCGGACACCCCGGACAGTTCCACGACGCCGTCGGCCGCCGCGAGCACCCAGGACAGCTCCACGACGCCGTCGCCGGCCGCCGCGAACACCCCCGGCGGGTACGCCCCCAGCCCGTTCGACCCGCCGTTGGCCACGGCGGACCCGGGCACGTCGGCCCCGAGCTCCGGCGCGGGTCCCGGCCCCGGCGACGGACCGGTGTCGTCCCCCATCCAGCGCACGCCGTCCGCCGATTCGCTCTCCGGGCCCAACTCGACCACGCACACGCCTGTTTCGCACTCCACGGGGGCGTCCGACTCCTCCTCCGTGCGTACGGTCTCCGACAGCTTCACCGGGCCCGACCTCAGCCAGACCTACACCCCCGGCCACCAGAGCCCGGACTCCGGCTCCACGAGCCACGCGTCCCAGTCGCCCAACTCGGGCATGCCCTCCAGCCCCAACCTGGACAGCGTCGGCCCCGCCCCCTCCTCCCGGCCGGCCACCAACGGCCCGAGCACGCCGACGGCGACCCCCGCCGGCGGTTCCCCGCTCAGCGGCCCGAGCATGACGGCCACCGGCACCGCCTCCCCGTCGTCGTCCAACTCCACGCCGACCCGGACTCCCACCCCGGCGAGCACCCCGGTCACGCGCCCCAACCCGACCGGCGGCTCCAACACCGGTACGGGTACGGGTACGGGTACGCCGAGCCGGGGCGCCACCCCGGCCGCGACGCCGACGACGAACTCGACACCGTCCTCGACCCCGGGCACCACCCCCAGCACCGGCTCCGGCTCCAACTCGGGTGCGAGCACGAGCACAACCACCCCGGCGAAACCCAGCGGTACCCTGGGCCGAAACGCTCCGCCGAGCGCGACGCCCACGCCCGGCGCGACGCCCACGCCGGGCACTCCGCAGACCCCGTCCACGCAGTCCCCGGCCCAGAAGTCGCCCGACCGGCCCGCGGCCGACACCGGCAACCGCCAGCAACCGCCGTCGGGTCCGCCGAACTCGCAGAACCCGGCCAACTCGCAGAGCCAGCACACGGTCCCGCCGCCCGTCCACGTCCACGCCACCATCCCGGGGCAGTCCACCGGCCACCCCCAGCAGAACCAGCCCGGCGGCACCCCCCAGGCGCCCCCACGCCCGGCCTCCGACTCCCGCCCCTACGGCCAGCCCGGTGGCGTAGAGGGTCCGCGTCCCGACGACCAGCACAACCTGGAAGCCAGCGTCCCCCGGGACGAGAACGGCAACCCGGTCCGGCACCCCGACCCCATCGACGGGTCCTGGACGCAGAACATCAACGGCACCGACCCCGGCGAGCCGGGCCGCAACAACAACTGCGTCGACACCGCCCTCTCCACCGTCGACACCTACTCCGGCAACCCCACCGCCGCCGCCTCCCGCACCCCCGACACCGACGCCGACGGCAACCCCTCCGACCGGGGCGAGACCGGAGGCCGCGACCGCATCGAGAACACCCTCGGCGCACAGTTCTCCGACATGGGCAACGGCCGCGACGCCTTCACCAACCTGGAATCCACCCTCCGCGACTCCGGCCACGGCTCACAGGCCGTCATCATCACCTCCGACTCCAACGGCCGCGCCCACGCCTGGAACGCCGTCAACCACAACGGCGACATCACCTACATCGACTCCCAGACCGGCCAGCGCTCCAGCACCCCCCTCCACAACGGCGACAACGGCGTCTTCGCGGTCCCCCTCAACCGCGACCGCCGCCCCGTCGCGCCTGTGCCCACGAGCCCGGCCGCCGGCTCCAACCGCCCCGACAGCCGTTCTGCGACCACGGAGCGCCGCCCGGATGCCACTCCCGCTGCCAGAGGTGACAAGCGCAACCGGGTGGAGATATCCGACGAGAGCAGCGACACGGACCGAGAGGAGGGCCGCAGCGCCAAGAGACCCATGATGGACCCCGACGATCCCGACCAGATGGACGCCGAAGATCCCAGGGACATCGATGCCGTCGGCTCCCCAGGACCCGACAGCGACGCCAATCTCGAAGCCGACGATGACTCCAGATCCGACGATGACTCCGAATTCGAGGATGACTCCAAATCTGACGATGAATCCGAAGTCGAGGATGACTCCAGATCCGACGATGAATCCGAAGTCAAGGATGATTCCGAATTCGATCACCCCCTGCCCCCGGCGAGGCAGGACTCGCAACTCTCGGACGACTCCCAGGCAACGCAGACTCCGGCGGGCTCGGCGGATAGCACCCGCGAGGAACGCAACAAATCGCTTCCGGACTTTGAAACGCCGATCGACCCGCAGGCCAACCTGGGTCCCGACGACGAGCAGGTCATGCTCCGCGCGGACAGCCCGGTCTACCGGATCGACCTCGACCCGGTGCACGACCGAATGCGGGTGTGGGCCGACGAGGGCAAGCTGAAGACCCTTCTGCAAGATGCGGGCACCCAGAAGGCCGCGGCTGACGCGGCCAGGCAGGCGCAGAAGGACGGAACAGCGCCCCCCAACGCGACCATCCCGTCGACCGCGTTCACGGAAACCCAGCTGAAGAATATCCTGGGACCGGACTTCGCCAGCATGAACGATGGCCAGCGAATGGCGGTCGTCGCCACCCTGGCCCGGATGAGCCAGGTCTTCCACGAAAACCAGGGCGTGGGCCGCAGCCCGGAGTCGCCCCGGGATGGTGAGAGCGCATACAAGGGTGCGCCTGATCTCCTGCCGACCAAGACGAAGCCGGCGCGTCCAAACCCGATCACTACCGTCGAGCACGGATCGGCGGTGGCGAAGGACCGCGCGGAGGCCACGGACGCAGTCCCGCCGCAGCACCGCCAGAAGGGCAGCCCTGCCGAGGTTGCCCTGACCGACCTCAAGCAGCGTCGCGAAAAGAATGCCAAAGCCACGTTCATAGCAAGCGACATCAAGAAGATGCTCGCCGACGCCAACGGTCACACCCCCGACTTCACGGGCAGGAACTATGCCGTGGTCGAGGTGATGGACGGCCAGGGGAAAAGTACCTACGTGGTGGACGCCTCGTTTCCCGCAGGCGGAAATGCGTATTCGCCACGGCACTCCGAACGGCACCTGCTGGAGTGGGTGGACCGGCTCAACGCGAGCAAGGTGACCGCCAGCGAGAGTCCGTACACGATTGCGGGGCTGTACACGGAGCGGGAACCCTGCGGCAAGGGCGACGGGCACCAACACTGCTCCGCCCTGCTGAACGAGCGGACGAAGGGTCTCCCTGTCTATTACTCGACGACCTACCGTACGGACACGGCCGGTCGGCCCGCCCGAGAGGCAGAGAGGAAGCGGCTTCGCGGGGGGAACAAGCAGCTGACGCCCGACCAGATCAGCAGACAGGTCAAAGAGGTCAGGACGCCGAGCGAGAAGCTCATGGCCGACGAGATGAACCACCACCTCAACGCGGTCGCCGAGCTGTGGGCCAAGACCCAGGCCTCCAGGTATCCTCGCCCCGCAACGCCGTCTGACCCGCGCCGGAAGGACCGACCCATATGACCGACCCGGAAGCGGCGCTCGAACCGACGTCACCGGACGAGGCCGCCGACCGGCTCCTCCAGCGGTGGCACGACGGGACGCCCGGCCAGCAGTGGACACACCTGGTGGACGGAGACGGGCTCGGCGACGGGCGCACGGTCCTGGACCGCGTACACGACGGGGTTCCGGACAGCGTCCTGCTCGATGTGACCGGGCTGACGTGCGAGGCGGTACTGCGGAGGGTGTCGGAGCTGGTGGGCGTCGACCCCGGCGCGGCAGGCGGCTCCAACTGGCTGAGGGACATGCGCAAGCTGACCGGTCGCCGGCTCGTGCTGCTGTCCTGCGTGCACCGGATGGGCGGGACGCGGCGGTCGTACGAGCCGGAGCGCCTCCTTCGCGGGATTCTGCCCGCCCTGTGCACCCCGGAGGGCCTGCACGTCGTGGCCCAGCTGCGGACGACCGTGCTGCTGGAGCCGTCCGGCACCGGGCTTCAGGTGACCGGCACGGGCATGGGCACCGGCCAGCCGCGCCAGGGCATCCCGGAGGCGCTGCGTGCCCTGGCCCTCGCCGAGGCACGGGTCGTACCGCTGGATCTGTGGGCGGAACTCGCTCTGGCACTGGGGCTCGAAGACCAGGACCAGGAGGCCCTGAGCCGGCTTGTCGAGCAGTCGCCGCAGTGGTTCGCCGTCCACGAGAGCGGTGTGGCCTTCGCGGATGAGGGCCTGGCCGAGGCGATCCGCGAGCAGACCGAGCCCGAGGTCGTCACGGGGGTCGGCGAGCGCATGCTGGACCGGCTCCGTGCCCTCGCACCACAGCTGCGCCACGCCGAAGGCTGGCCGGCCGCCGGGCCCTCGGGGGAGTACGCCGCCGCCGCACTGGCCATGCACGCCGTCCAGGCCGGCCGCTTCGAGGAACTCCTCGCCGACGGCGGCACTGTGGCGTACATCCCGCAGACCTCGCTGATGGACGCCGCGCGCAACGCCGCCCCCGGCTTCGGGGCCGCCCCCGGCAACACGGCCGCCGCCGACGCGATGTACCTGTGGCCGTACGGGGTGATCCCGCCGCGGCAGACCGAATGGGCGTCCTGGCTCCAGCTGATGGCCACCGCCCGCAACGACCACGCCTTCGCCGCCGCGATCGCCGATTCGGGGCTGGAGCTGCCCTGGAAGGCGAAGTGGACGCAGTGGCGCCCGCCGGGCGGCTACCACCTGCGCTACCTCCTGCCAGGAGCGGACGGGCTGGCCGAGGTGCGCTGGCAGGGGCGCCCCGCCGTGGCAGGCCTCCACAGCTGGACGGAGCAGATGACCATCCGGGACCTGGCCACCGGTGAGCTGCTCGCAGGCCCGTGGGAGGGCGGGGACATCCCGGCGGAACACCACGCCGATCTGACCTGGCCGCCCGGCTCGGAACACGACGGCCAGGGGCCCGTCACCTTCGACGACCTCGACGACGCCGTGCCCGACGGCAAGGACGTCCACCACGCTCTGCTCCCCAGCCCTCCCCTCGCGGTCGGCGAACTGGTGATCATCGGCGGCACCGGCGGCGTCTTCGCCGTCGAACCTGCCAACGGGACGGAGTTCACCGGCCTCAACTCCCCGAACACCGCGCCGCTTTCCGGCCCGTACGCCGCCGCCGACGAGACCACCCCCGTGGACGCCCCGCCGCCCGGCCCGGCCGACCTCGCCGAGATCTACGGACCCGACGCGATCCGTGTCTTCGCCGCCGACGAGCTCCCCGCCACGCTCAGCGACGACGCGGCGCGGCGCACCCTGACCCGGTTCGGCCTGCCCGACATGGACGACCAGTGGGGGCTGGGAATCTCGCCTTCGGGCGATCACGGTTTCGACGTCCTCGCCGAAGTTCCCTGGCCCTCGGACCCGGGCATCGAGGCCCCCGACGAGACCGGCCCCTTCCTCCAGATCGGCTGGTGGATGGGCGGTGCACTTGTCGTCGACGGCCCCACCGGTCACGTACTGCGGATCCCCACCGAGCCCGAGGAAGGGCACCTTGCGGCTCTTCCAGCGGCGTGCGGTCTGGAGAACTTCCTCACCATGGTGGCTCTGTGGATCACCGGGCTGCGCACCAAGGCGGCCATCGAGGACGATGACGAGACGTACTTGCTGACCCAGCACGTGCTGGGCGCCCTTTGGGTCGTCGACAACACGGGCGGCGACGCGCCGGCCTGGTCGTATGTCTTCCACAACGATTAGCCCCGGGCTTTCACTTGGGGTCCGTCCGGATCATGGGCGGGAACGCGAAAGTGCCTTCTGAGCGTGGGACGATGAACCTTGTCTAGGGGCAATGCCGTTGCCTTTGCTGTAGGCGTACTGTGCTTGGCAGTTCGTCCCGGGGGTGGTTCGGATGGCTGCGAGTGTGTCTGACTTATCGGGTCTCGGCCTGTTGACCTGGGTGTATCCGCCAGGCTTGGTGGACCGGGTGGTGACGGCGTGCGGCCGTGCCGAGCGACGTCAGCGGCTGCTTCCCGCGCGGCTGGTGGTGTACTTCGTGCTGGCGTTGGCCCTGTTCTCACCTGCCCCGTATCTGGAAGTGATGCGCCATCTCGTCGAGGGCTTGCGGGGCTCGGGGCTGCTGGGCAACTGGCGTGTTCCGGCGAAGTCCTCGCTGTTCAGGGCCCGGCAGCGGCTGGGCTCCGAGCCGCTGCGGGTGCTGTTCGCCACGACCGCGAAGCCGATGGCGACCGAGGCGACGCCCGGCGCGTTCTGGCGGGGCTTGCGGCTGCTCGCCGTCGACGGCACGTGCTGGGACGTCGCGGACAGTGAAGCCAACGAGACTGCCTTCGGACGTCCGGGCAGTGGCCGCGGGTCGGGCAGGAGCGCGTTTCCGCAAGTGCGGATGGCAGCTCTGGTGGAGATCGGCAGCCATGCGGTGCTGGACGCGGAACTGGCCGGCTGCCGCACCGGGGAAGTCACTCTGGTAGGCCGCCTGCCGCGTTCGACCGGCCCAGGTCAGCTGGTCCTGGCCGACCGTGGGTTCCTTGGCGTCCCGTTGTGGCAGGCGTTCACCGCCACCGGCGCCGACCTGCTGTGGCGGGTGCCCGCCAACCGCGTCCTGCCCGTCACCAAACAGTTCCGCGACGGGTCATGGCTCTCACACATCAGAGCGAGCGGCGGCCCGGCCCGCAAGGAGCCGGTTGTGGTCCGTGTCCTGGCCTACCGGCTCAAGGACCGGGCCGGTGAGGGTGAGACCGACGACTATCGCCTGGTCACCAGCCTGCTGGACGCCCGACGGTATCCTGCCCGGCAGCTGGCCGCGCTCTACCGCGAACGCTGGGAGATCGAGTCCGTCTTCGCCGAGATCAAAACCCATCAGCGTGGCGCACGCGTCGTGCTCAGCAGTAAAACACCCGACGGTGTTCACCAGCAGATCTGGGCACACCTGCTGGTCCACCACGCTCTGCGGGAACTCATGCTGAGAACGGCTGCCACCCGTGGCCTGGACCCTGACCGGGTCTCCTTCACCGAAACGCTGCGCTCTGCCCGGCGCAGCGTGACCGTCACGCCGGGCAGTTTTTCCCCCTGACCTCCTGGTCAGAGCACTGGTGATGCTCGAGCAGGACCTCCTGGAACGGCTCCTGCCCGTCAGACGCCTCCGCAGCCAGCCCCGCGTGGTGAAACGCAAGATGTCCAACTACCGCCTCAAGCGAACTGAACACCGTTCCTGGCCACAGCCGACCCGCACCGGACCTCAAGCGGTCCTCATCACAAGACCCCAGCCCGCAAGCCCGTAACGCAACGGCATTGTGTCTAGGGGTTCGGTCGGTCCAGGCGGAAGGCACTTTCTACATGCAGGGTATCGGTTCGCGTCCCAAGCTCCATGTCTCTGCTGACGGTGCGGGGGTGGTTGGTCGCGCCGTGCGCGGCTACTGGCTGATCTTGCCGATGCCACCGGGCTGATCAGCTCGTACTCCACCGCGTTGAGTCCACTTCGGCCACGCGGTACTGGTGATGACCCGGGCCGGATCGCCACTGATCTCGCGGTGATGGTGGCGGATGGCGGCGAGGCGATCGCGGATCTGGCCGTGCTGCGGGACCAGGGCGAGGTGTTCGGCCCGGTCGCCTCGATGCCGACTGCCTGGCGGCTGCTGGCCAATGTCGACGAACGTGTACTGGACCGTCTGCGCTCAGCCCGGGCTCAGGCCAGGGAAGTGGCCTGGCTGCAGGCATCCGAAGCCCGCTGCGGCATACCGGCGGCGAAAGCCGGCGGACGGGAACTGCCCGGGCTGATCCTGGACATCGACGCCACGCTGATCACCTGCCACTCCGAGAAAGAGGCGGCCGCACCCACCTAGAAGGGGCGGCTTCGGCTTCCATCCCCTGCTGTGTTTCCTGGCCAACACCGGCGAGGGCATGTCCGGGCGGCTGCGGCCCGGGAACGCCGGAGCAAACACCGCCACGGATCACATCGCGGTGCTGGACGACGCTCTCGCGCAGATCCCCGACGCCCACCGGCACGGCACCGACATCCTCGTCCGCACCGACAGCGCCGGATCCGCGAAAGCCTTCCTCACCCACGTCCGGGACCTGCGGACACGGGGAATCCGCACCTTCTTCTCGGTGGGATACGCGGTCACCGAACCGGTCCGCCGTGCGATCCGGGCCCTGCCCGAGCAGGTCTGGCACCCGCCCTGGACCAGGGCGGCACCCTCCGCGCGTCCGCCGAGGTCGCCGAACTCACCGGCATGACCGACCTCGCCGGCTACCCGGCCGGCACCCGCATCATCGTCCGCCGCGAACGTCCCCACCCCGGAGTCCAACTTTCGCTCTTCGACCAGGACGAGGGCCTGCGGCACCAGATCTTCCTCACCGACACCCCGTTCACCTCCGGCTCGGCCCAGTTCCTGGAGGTCCGCCACCGCGGACACGCCACCGTCGAGGACCGCATCCGGTGCGGCAAGGGCACTGGCTTCGGACGCTTTCCCTCCCGCCGCTTCCCGGTCAACGCCGCCTGGCTCGAACTCAGCCTCGCCGCGATCGGCCTCCTCGCCTGGACCCGCGTCCTCCTGCTGGACGGCGAACTCGCGACTGCCGAACCCAAGAAACTCCGCTACCGGATCCTGCACGTCGCCGCCCGGATCACCCGGGGTGGCCTCCGCCTCCGCCTTCGGATACCGGCGACCTGGCCCTGGCGACATGAACTCGCCGCCGCATTCCACCGCCTGGCCGCACTGCCCCCCAGCTGACTCGCCGTCCCCGCCCACCCTCGACTCAAGGACCTCGGAGAACCCGACCCCGCGCCGGGCCCTCACCATGCCCACCGGCGGACACGGCCTCAAACGACCTCGCTCAACCGCCCAGCAGCCACAACTGAAACGCCGAGGCTAACTCCAGGTCCGCAGTCCTGGCTGCGTCGACCAGTCGACGCAGCAGGTCGTGGTCGGTGACGAATCCTTCGACAGCGGCGCGCTGAGCCCAGATCAGGCCGTCGTAGCCGGGGCCCGGGTCGATGCCGGGCTGCGAGGCGATCGTCGTGGGCCCGCAGGCCCTTTATCTAGGGGTGGTTCGGGTGTGAGGGATGTTTGTTTGGGTTGTCACCTGCGGGGATGGTGTCGGGTGAACTGCGGGGTGGGGGTGGGGGAGTGGTGGTTACGTTCGGCACGTGGAACGGATCTACGTAGGGGAACGGGCTGTCTCTCCGGCAACGGGCGTGACCCGGTGGGTGGTGGTCGATTCCCGGACTTACGGCCTGCAGACCGAGGCGGTGGCCTGTCTTGCTTCGCTGCGGGCCCGGGACTGCTCGCCGAACACTGAGCGCGTCTACGCCGGCAGAGTCGCCCTCTACCTGAACTACTGCCTGATGCGGCGACTGGACTGGAAGACGCCGGGCTTCCTCGGGCTTGCCGGGCTGCAGCAGTGGCTCGTCGAGGCACCTCTGCCGTCCCGCCGCGGTGAGGCCCGGCCGGGGCCGAGCCGGTTCCGTTCCCGGGCGACGGCGAACGCGGTGATGACAGCGGTGGCGGAGTTCCTCCGCTTCGGCGCGACGCACGGCTGGGTGCCGGCCTCCACGACCGCCCTGCTGTCGGAGCCGAAACTGCTGCGCTTCACTCCACCCGGCTACGACACAGGCGAGTTCGGCCAGCGACGCGAGGTGCAGGCAGCCTCATTCCGGTTCAGGATCGCTGAGCCGGGCTACGAGGACCTCAGCGACGAGCAGATCCGCCACATGATCACCATCGCCCCGAGAGCGCGGGACCGATTCCTGGTAGCGCTGCTGGCCTGTACCGGTCTGCGGATCGGTGAGGCGCTCGGTCTGCACCGTGGCGATATGCACCTGCTGGCCTCCTCGCGCGCGGTGGGCTGTGGGGTCGAAGGCCCTCACGTGCATGTTTGCCGCCGCACCGACAACCCCAACCGGGCCCTGGCGAAGTCCCGCTTCTCCCGCATGGTGCCGGTCACCGCCGAGCTGGTCGCGCTGTACACGGACTATCAGTTCGAGCGGGACCGGGTGGACCAGGCCGCGGAGTCGGAGATGGTCTTCGTGAACCTGTTCCGCCCACCGCTGGGCGGCGCCATGTCGTACCCGAACACCAAGGAGATGTTCGACCGCCTGGCCCGTTCCGCGGGGCATGCGTGCCGCCCGCACATGCTGCGTCACTCGGCGGCGACCCGATGGCTGCGCGACGGAGTGGACCGGGATGTGGTGCAGCGGCTGCTGGGCCACGCCTCACCGCTGTCGATGGAGCGCTACCGCCATGTCGACGACGCCGAGGCACGCGCCGCCGTCGAGCACGTCGACTCCCTCAAGGAATATCCGTGAGCCTCACCTCCGTGACCGCACTGGTACCCGCACCGCGCACCGCTGTCCCGCCGGACTCCGACGTGGCAGGGTGGGGGCCGTGGCTGAGGGCTCGCCTGGACCCCGTCTGGCGGCCTACCGAGTGGCGGACGGACTGCTGGCTGTTTACCGGCAGCGTCCATGAGCCGCGGAGCTCGGTGTCGCTGTGCCGCACGAACGTGTGCGACACCGTGGTCTCCCCAGCAGGGATCTTCTGCCCCTTCTGCAAGGAACAACAGAAGACGTCGTTCCAGCCCGCCGAGGAGTTCGCCCGCACCTTCGTGCCCGAACGCAACCGGGTCTCTTTCGGCGGGGTCCCGGAGCAATGCGGCTTCAGTAAGGACGGGCAGCGCTGTGTCCGCCCACGCCACTGCAGGCAGTTGTGCCTCACGCACTACACCCAGTGGAAGACCCACACCCGCCGGAAGCACCCCGGCCGGTGGGAAGACACCACAGCCCCCTACACCGACACCCCAGCCTGTCCAGCGCCCGCCTGCCCGCTTCCGGCCCTCTACGGCCGGGGCCTGTGCCGTCACCACGCGAAGCGCTTCCGCGAACACCGCCGTTCCCACCCCGACGCCCTGGCAGCCCCGTGGGCTGCGCAGCAGCCCCCATACCTCGCCCCGCACCAGTTCAGCCTCCTCCCTCTGCCCGAGCCGCTGCGCCTTGAGGTCCTCTACGGCCTGCAGCACGCAGAACCCTGGCTGCGGATCTTCGAGCCTTCTCAGGTCCGCCGCATGGTCCGCGACCTTGCCGGCACCGCCACACTCGTCAGTGCCGTCACCGACGAGCAGATGTGCCCGCGTTCCAACGTCGCCGTCCTCAGGCTCCTCACCCGCGTCCGCACCGCGGTCCAGGCCGCCCACGCCGAATACACCGGAACAGCGCCGGCCAAGGACGACATCCTGGACCTGCGCGCGCTGGGCCAGCGGTCCCGCACACCGGCGGGAATCAGAACCCCCAAGACCGTCGACCTGCGCACCATCAAGCAACGCTGGCTGCGCGATCTGCTGCGCACTTGGACGGTTCAGCAGCGCCCCGGAGCGGACGAGTTCGGCCGCACGCTGCGCGGGGTGGAGCTCGCTTCCCGGGCCCTCGCGCCCCGCCCGGGCAGCGACGACCCCGCACGGCTGCGCTACGACGACGTCACCGCTGTGGTCGAGTCGTTCCGCACGGCGCTCAAACTGGACGGCGAACCCGCCGGCTGGAACTACCGGATGTCCATCGCGAGCCACTTTTTCGCCCTGATCGACTACAGCCGGCGCTCCGGGACCACCGAAAACCTCTCAGCCGCCTTCGTCCGCGACTCTGCCACCCACCGGATCGCACAAGAGGAAGCCAACGAGGACGAGATCGGCAAAGCCATCCCCGAGCCGGTGATCCGCCAGCTCGATGCCCACCTCGACCTCCTCGGACAGGGCAAGGCCCGAGGCCAGCGCACCCTCGCCCCCGCAGACCTGCAGCTGATGTACCGCACCCTGTACGTCCTGCTCAGGGACACCGGGCGACGACCCCTGGAAGTCCTCTCCCTGCCCCGGGACTGCCTGGAGACCCGCAACGACCAGATCTCCCTGATCTGGAACAACCACAAGACCCGCCGTCACCGCCGACGCCTGCCCATCACCACGTCCACCGCCGACAGCATCCGTACCTGGAGAGCTCGCCGCGACCAGCTCCAGCCCACCCTCCCGCCAGCCGGTACAGCTTTCCTCTTCCCCGCCCTGACCCATCTCGCCACCCGCCCCTACCTGCACACCAGCTATCTCGGCGAGACCCTGCGCCACTGGGTCGACTCCATCCCCGATCTCCACGGCGAAGGCGCCGACGTACACGGCAACCCCCTGCCCTTCGACCGGGCCCTCATCTACGCCTACGCCTTCCGTCACTCCTACGCACAACGCCACGCAGACGCCGGAACCCCCCTCGACGTCCTGCGCGAACTGATGGACCACAAGTCCGTCAGCACCACCCAGCGCTACTACACCGTCTCCCTCAAACGAAAACGCGACGCCGTCACCAAACTCTCCGCACACGTCGTCGACAACCACGGCCGACCCAGCCCCTGCTCCGAATCCGCATACGAACTGCGCTCCGTCGCTGTCCCCTACGGCGGCTGCACCGAACCCAGCAACGTCAAAGCAGGCGGCAGCTCCTGCCCCATCCGCTTCCAATGCGCGGGCTGCGGCTACTACCGCCCCGACCCCTCCTACCTCACAGTGATCGAACAGCACATCAACGAACTACGCGCCGACCGCGAAACAGCCCAGGCGATGGAAGCCGCCGAATTCGTCACTACCGCCCTCACCGCCCAGATCAGCGCCTTCGAGCAGGTAACCGACCGCATGCGCCGCCAACTCGCCTCCCTCCCCGACGCCGAACGCCAGGAGATCGAGGAAGCCAGCGCCATCCTGCGCAAAGCACGCGCAGGCACCCACACCCTCCTGCCCCTTACCGTGATCACGAGGACGAACCCGGCATGAACCCCCGCGGCAACGCGCACACCCTCGTCCAGGCCCGCCGCCGCGACAGCCTCGACAAACGCCAGCGTGTCCTCACCGCCCTCGCCACTCTGGAACAACAGGGCCAGAAGATCACGCACACCGCGGTCGCCCGCACCGCCGGCGTCTCCACCTGGCTCACCTACACCGAAGGCATCCGCGAACACATCGAAGCCGCCCAGCAGCGCCAGCAACCCTCAGCCTCCAGACCCGCAGACACCCGAACGCCCAACGCGACGCTGCGCACAGAACTCGAACTGGCCAGGCAGGAGGTCCGAGACCTTCGGGAAGAGAAGGAGCGGATGCGGCAAGCCCTCCGACATCAGCTCGGACAGCAACTCGACGCCCTCGGCACCAAGGACCTGGCCGAACGCCTAGACCAGCTCGCCCGAGAGAATCAGCGACTCCAAGACACGCTTCGACAGGCAACCGAAGACAACCACGCCCTTCACCGTCAGGTGACGAGCCTCGATCACCACGAGCATCCCGTCGTTCCGTACGACTTCGAGGAGACACGGGAGGTGTGGACGGTGCACGCCCGCATTGACGCGGACGCTCTGGCCGCCCAGGCGGAGGCGTATGCCGATGTCGACCGAGACGCGCTGGAGGAGTTCGAGGATGTGCCGGTGGGCAGGATGTCGTTCGTCAGGGTACGGATGTTCGGTTCCGACCATCCCTGGCACGCCATGGATGATTACACCGGCGACCTGGCCCACATCGGCCTGGCCGTCTTGGACCGCGACTCCGGCGAGTGGGCCCCCGACTTCGAAGAAGCGCTCGCGCACCCGGTTGGCGATCTACTGGTAATGGACCGCGTCGTCTTGGAGCCGGCCTGGCGCGGGTTCGGCCTCAGGCCGGTGCTTGCCGGGACGGCGATCCGCCGCCTGTCCGAAGGGTGCGTGGCGGTCGTCTGCCAGCCGGCACCGGCCGACGGCCGCAAGTTGTCCAAGACGGGACGCCGTGAAGCCAAGGTCAAGCTCGCGGACACGTGGTCCCGCATCGGCTTCATCCCTTTCCGCGAAGATACCTACTTCCTGGACTGCCACCTGCAAGGCCCCCAGGATCTCCTTGCCGAACGCCAGAGCGATCTTGAAGCCCTTTCACATGCCTGGCGTACCCACCCGCATCCCTGACCTCGCAATTCCATCGGCGCACCGCTGGGGACCACGTTCAGGCCCGGGTGAGGTAACTGAACCTGCCCACTGAGTGGAGCACGGTCGTCCGTCTCCGATCAGGCGCCCCCTACTCTCGCGGACGGCCTCGACCACCGGGCAGCCTCGTGGCCGTGGAGCCCTTGCTGTCCGCTTGGCCACCACCGTCCGGCGTGGAGCCGACGTGGTGTCACGCCGGAAGGTGGTAGTAGCTGCAGGGTGATTAGGAACTACCGTTGCTGTCTCCTTCGGAGTTGGGACGGTCGTCGGAGTCGGTGCGGTTACGGACCTTGCCACGGATCCAACCGGGGGCTGCGGCCGTAAGCAGCACAGCGATCCCGGCGATGTAGTCGGGGAACGCGTCGGCAAGCACAGATAGATGGAGCATTGAAGGCTTGGACACGTGGCGAGCGAGCGTGCCCCTGCCGCCCGCCGTGTGTCCGTCACCTCCCAGGAACGGAAGACTGCACAGCGTGCAGCTTGTTGTGAGACGGAGATGCGACCTGTCGGCCCGGGCACGCGGGTCCTCCAGTGGCGGTCTCGTTCAGCGCCTCACCAGGGTGGCGGGAGGTGAACCGCCCCGGGTTCGGTAGAGAACTCAGATGGTGGCTGTGACCTGGTGTTTCGGGGTTGCTCGGTAGTAGTTGGCTTCGTATTCGACGGGCGGGATGTGCCCTATCTCACCGTGGAGTCGGCGGTGGTTGTACCAGTCGACCCATTCGGCGGTGGCGAGCTCGACGTGCGAGAGCGTCTTCCAGGGCCGCTGGGGCTTGATGGCTTCGGTCTTGAACAGGCCGATCGTCGATTCCATGAGTGCGTTGTCGTAGGCGTCGCCGACCGAGCCGATCGAGGCCGCGATCCGGGCCGCGTCAAGATGGTCGGCCAGGCGGAACGAGGTGTATTGCGACCCGGCATCGGAGTGGTGAATCAGCTCGCCTGGCACGGGCGGACGGCCGTCGCGGTCGCGCTGCCACAGGCCCATGTCCAGGGCGTCCAGAACGAGTTGGGTCTCCTTCGACATCGAGGCGGACCAGCCGACGATGCGGCGGGAGAAGGTGTCCACGACGAAGGCGACGTAGACGACGCCGGCGGAGGTGGCGATTTGGGTGAAGTCCGCCACCCAGCACCGGTTCGGGGCCGTGGCGACGAAGTCGCGGTCCACCAGGTCCGGGGCCCGGGTCGCGGACGGATCGGCGATGGTCGTGATCACCTTCCTGCCGCGCACAGCCCCGGTGATACCGGTCTCGCGCATCAGTCGCTCAATGGTGCAGCGGGCCACCGCATGGCCCTGGCGGTTCAGGGCCCGCCAGATCTTCCGGGCCCCGTAGACGCGGTAGTTGGTCTCGAAGACCTCATGGATCAGGGTTTTGAGTTCCTCGTCGCGCACGCTGCGGGCGGAGGGAGTTTCCTGGCGCTTCTTGTGGGCGTAGTAGGTGGAAGGGGCGATCTTGCAGTCGTGCGTGGTCAGCACGCGGCAGATCGGCTCGACACCGCCGAAGCGGTCCCGGTGCTCGTCGATGAACGCTACGAGCGCAGGTGTGGCCGGTCGAGCTCGGCCGCGAAGAAACTCGCCGCGGCCTTCAGGATGTCGTTCGCCCGCTTCAGCTCGGCGACTTCCTTCTTCAACGCCTTGACCTGTGCGGATTCCTCACTGGTGATGCCGGGACGGGAGCCGGCGTCGATCTGGTCCTGGCGGACCCACTTGCGCAGCGTTTCGGTAGAGCCGATGCCGAGCTTCTCGGCGACCGCCTTCATCGCGGCGGACTCGTTCGGGTAGTCACCGAGAACTTCGGCGACCATGCGCACCGCACGGCGGCGCAGCTCAAGCGGGTAGGAGGAGGGTCGTGCCATGACTCGATCCTTTCATGAAATCGAGTCCCTACCGAACCCGGGGCGGTTCAGAGGTCCCCGGGGCTGATCAATGAACGAGCTGTGCGAGTTCAGTCTGCCTCATGTGGGTGCCCATGCACCTTGCCTTCCTGGAACTTGGGACGATTTCCGAAGCCAGCCTCTTGATTTACGTCCAGTCGATGCCCAGCTCCCGCAGCGCATCCAGTTGCTCTTGGTCGAGCTTGTCCCGGCGCGATTTGGTGTTGCTGTACCAGATGCCGAGCTTGGTCTCGGTTCCATCGGGCAAGACCTCCACCGCCTTGCGGGGTACAGGCCGGTCTGCGCCTTCCCTCTCGACCCACTGCGTGAGGGCGGCTACGCCCCTGTGGAAGGCGCGGCTGCTTTCCCCAATGCTTTCCCGGCACCCCCCTTGGCCGCCGGGGCCGGGGTGGAGCTGTTCTGCGGGCGTCACGCCCAGCCTGGTCAGCCGTTCCTGCTGTTCGGCGGAGAGCTGTCTCCAGTTGCTCGCTTCTCTTTGCCGCGTGAGCCACCGCCCGAGGTCGTCGCCGTCCATGAGTACGCCGGGTGCGATGTGGGGCAGCACTCCACCGGCTTCGTCGGTGGCGAGGTCGGCGAGGTGACGGTGGTGGCGTTGCCAATCGAGGGGCCAGGGGCAGTTCCAGTCCGGGTCGATCTCCGCGAGCTGCGCGGCCCGGGTCTCCGCGCGCTGTGGATCCTTGCCGAGGCCGCCCCTGCGGCGGAGGTTGGCCATGTGCTGCCCGATGGGCATCAGGCCCTCAACTTCGCTCTCGCCCCAGACGGTGTCCTGGCGGGGTGCGAGGTGTCCGGTGGCCCGGTGGTAGGAGCGGAGTGCGGCGAGTTTGGTTTCCCATGCCTCCTCGCCCGGCTCCCACACCATCCCGGTCTCGTCGAGCAGCGTCTTGCGGTGGAGGCCGAGTTCGCCGACGCGCAGCGATTTCCGCTGCTGATGCACCCATCGGCCAAGCGGAAACGCCTTCGTCGTTCCGACCTCGGTCTCGACGTCATAGGGCACGGCGTACAGGCCGGTGATCTCGTTCTCGGCACGCCACCGGACCAGGGCCTGATAACCCTCGAGCCAGACGAGGGACTGGGGTCGGATGACGCGGCAGCGGGTGAGGGCGGCGATGTCGGCGGCGTCGCGGGGGGAGGCGAAGTTGACCACGACCGAGGTGACCCGGTCGGCCTCGTGCTGTGCCTGGCTGGTCTCCTCGGGCATGTCCCCGTTTTCCGGGCCGGCCCCGGCCGTGTGGGAGGGGTGGACGTGGATACGCCGACGTTCGGTGCCGCGGGTCAGGGCGCGGGAGGCGAGCTGGTCGACCATGCGCTCCGAGTGGGAGCGCAGGGCTTGGAGGATGTCGACCAAGGGCTGGTAGCTGGCCGAGGCGACCATGTCCCTCGGGTCCTCTCCGGGCTGGAGGAAGACGGGGATGATGATCCGGGCGGTCTTGGTCGTGCCGTCGGGGTTGGGGCGCAGGGCGCGTCCGATGTTCTGGACGACGTCGACCTGGGAGCTGCACGGCCGACGATGCACACAGCCTCGACCCCGCGTAGTCCGGTGATGTCGACCCCGACTCCGAGGGCCCGTACAGAAGACAGGAACGCCCGGTGCACCCGCCGGTTCTGGGCGTCGATGCCGTTGGCGAACCGGTGGATCACCGCACGCCGGTGCGCGATGGGATGGTCCCCGCACAGCCAGTCCGCCCATACCCGGTCCGCGGGCACATGACGGCCCATCTCCAACTCGTACAGCTCAGCGCCGATCGACGACGCGGGCATTTCCTCCGCACCGTCCAGCGCCGCCGCAGAGGCCTCAGCGGCGTACAACTCGGCGGCCGTGCGCGGCATCTGCTCGGCGAACGCCGCAGCTTCCTCCACCCGCTGGTGGAACACCATGGTGGTGTGCAGATTCTGCTGCGCCGCGTGCTCCAGCAGCGCGGCCTGGAGCATGGCCATGCGCCTGCCACGCAGCGCGTCCTCCGACAGCCCCAGGATCGGGTCAAGGGTCGCGGATCTCCAGCACGTCAATCTCGAACCCGCAAGGATCGGCCGTTCCACCGCCTCCGCCAGACCGAGATCGAAAATCCGGGTGCCATAGGTGCTGGAGTCGTCCTCCATCGACGCGATCACCACCTCCCGCCCGTCCCGGCCCCGCTGCGGCCGGGGCGCGGCGAGAATCCTTGGGGTGGCGGTCAGGTAGAGCCGGAAATCGACAGGGATCCGGGCGTTGTCGTGGATCGCCGCCCACGGCCGACCCATGTCCCCGGCCGTCATGTGCCCCTCGTCCAGAATGGCCAGGTCAAACGGAGCCATCCGCTGCCCGTACATCCGCTTCCCACCAGCCAGAGCCGATTCCAGCGGCCCAGGAACAGTCTTGCGACCAGCGACGTCGGCGGGATCCTCGCGATCCACCAGAGAGGCGTACGTGGCGAACACGACCACCGGCCCGTGCCCGGCCCACAGGGCGAGCTGGATCGGGTTGGTGGTGGTGCGCACCCCGAGCTGCTCCAGGACCTCGTCCTTGTCCACCGAGCAGACCGCGACCATCGGAGTGCGGTGCCCGACCCGCCGCCAGGACTGGGCGCTCTGCGACCAGGTCCAGCGTGGGCACCATCACCAGAATCCGCCCGTCCGGGAAGCACTCCAAAGCAGACGCAGCGGTGGTGATCGTCTTACCGGACCCGGTCGCGGACACCCCATGGCACGCGCCCCCTCCGGGCACAGGCGACCTTGTAGGAAATCCAGCCCACTTCCGGAAACTCGTTTTCTGGTCTACCTGGTGTTCTTTGAGTTTGATTGCAGGCATTTTTTGTTGCCTTTCCGCTGCCGTGTGCGTGTTCTTATTCTTGGCCGCTTTCCATTACCAGGTCTGACCATTGTTGGTTGCAGCGGACGATGTACTCGATGTCGCGCAGGTACAGGTCGGCGTGTCCTTTGGCGATGTGTCGGGCGAAGTTCGGGTCGCCGCCGGCTGCGGCTTCCTGCATGAAGGTCACGAGCGAACGCAGCCGCTCGGGGACTGTTGCCAGCGCCACCCGCCGCTGTGCGGGCGTACACCCGTAGGCGTCCAGGAACGTACGCGCCCGGCGCGCCTGCTGCTCGGTGTCACCGAACCCGTCGTGGTTGGCCGGGTCGGTGAGCGGCGCGAAGCGGTACAGCGCGTAAGCCAGGTCCCAGCACCGCGGCCCGGGCCGCGCGCCGTCGAAGTCGATCACCCCGACCGCGCTGACGCCGTCAAAGACACAGTTGTACGGGGCGAAGTCACCGTGGCAGACGACCTCCACAGGCTCGATCCGCGGCAACTGCCAGGCGAGGCATTCCTCAGTGGCCAGGGACACCGAGGCGTCATGCAACTGCCGCAGGAGCCGCGCTGCAGAGACCAGCGCGGACTCAGTGCGCACCTGCTTTGACAGCGGATAGTTGCCGACCTCGCCGGGCAGATAGTCGAAGACGTCCCTGCCCTGCTCGTCCACACCATGCCAGGCTGGTACACCCGCCACGCCGGCCTCTCGGAGCCGCTGCACCAGTACGCGTACGGCCGGGCTCCACGCCTGGGCAGGACGGCGCACCGTATCCCCGACCCGAACCACGCGTGTAACCCCACCAC
>NZ_JBWDOQ010000001.1:0-127531 GCF_056270125.1 Streptomyces sp. RLA131 | reverse complement strand
GAATTCCCGCGTAACTGGGAATGGAATTTCCGTATTCCGAACGGAATGCAATTCGCGCAAGCGCGAATTGGAGGCGGCCGCGCAAGCGCGATCACTCAGGCTGGCTACAGGAGGGGATGCATCACGCGCGGGCCTGTGTAGGGCTTGGGAATCCTAGCCACCACCCCCGCAACGAGAGTGACGGACCGTCGGTCCGCGCAGGTGCCGGCCCTGCCGCAGTGACGGGTTCCGCTGCGCTCCACCCTGACCCCTTCCCTACCCTCGAATCCAGCCGCTCACGTTCACCAATACCCCGCCAGCATACACGCCAACCCATCACTGTTGGACAGGATCCGATGATGCGTCATCCTGGGGAGTGAACGCGTGGAACGGATGATGCATCACGTACGTGTGCTGTGTAGTGTTTGGGTCCTGGCCGCGCCACCCCTGCCCCCAGTCAAAAACTACCGGCTGAATTCAGAATTGCGCGGCCCGAAATAGCTCAGCCACAGAAAGGAAGCTCCGATATGGGACCGGTTGAATTCGACGTGCGGAGGTACCGGAGCCGTCCGGCCCCCCAGGGCCGGGTGGCGGAACCGCCCACCGGTGCCGGCCACGCTTCCTTGTGGTTGATCGTCACGGTCGACACCACCCGAGACTCAGAGCCGCTGCTGCCGTCCACGACCCGCACAGGGGCGCGGTGCCGCACGCGAAGCCGCCTCAGCCATCGACGGATCGACCAGTGGCGCCGCAGAACGCCGTCCACGGGCGCGTGGGGAACCCGCTGACCCCCAGGGCCGTCGACCGCCCGGGGCGCGGCCTCCGGGGCGCCTGGGGGCCTTCGCGGGTGCGGTGGTCATGCGGGCCGGGTGGCGGCTGTGGGACGGCACGCCCCAGGAGCTGCGTATCACCGGTTGTGCTGGTTGGTGCCGTCGGTGGCGGGCCAGGCCCACGCGAGTGACGCCTTGGTCCCGGCCTCGCGCGCGCGTGCGTCTTAAAGAAAAGAGGGACCTCGGAGAAAACCGGCTCTGACCTGGGCTTTTACGGAAGGGGATGTGTCGGCGCTGACACATTGACCTGCGGAAATGTGTCCGTGGTGCCACATCGACACCCGCATTTGCCAACTCTGCTTGTACAACTGTGGAACGTTGCTGGTGGGAGCCGGTTTTCAGGAAACACCCCTTGAATCCACTGTGTCGGCATCGACACCAAAGCGCCACGCCAGCGTGTACAAATCTGCCAACTGAGCTTGAACAACTGCTAGGGTCCGGCGCGACCCCCAAGATCGAGGACAGGACCACCGTCGATGCCCCGCCAGCCCAAGCGCCCGACCGCCGGCCGCGGCAAGGGCAAGATCACCGCCGTTCCGCCCGGTGGTGACAGCGCCTTCCGCGAGACCCTGTCCTCCCGGCTGGGCAAGGACATCAAGCCGCCGACGCGTAAGCGGCCGGTGCAGCAGATGGACGTCAACGTCCGGTACACCTATCGCGCGCCTCACGAGATGTACGGGCGTTCCGGCTACAGCGTGGTGTCCAACGACTTCCTCTCTGACGTCCTGGCCGTGCTCATCGCCCAGCACGGCATGTCTCCGATCCAGTCCGCAGTCCTGCTGTGGTGCATCGGCCGGCAGCGCGAAGGCTGGCTGCGCGCCACGCACAAGAAGATCGCCGACAGGCTGGGCGTGGAACGGTCGAACGTGACCCGGGCGATCGGCCGCCTCGAGGAATGGCACATGATCCAGCGCGTGGACACTGGGCTGATCTTCGTGAACCCGATGCTCGGGTTCGAGGGCAACGGAGACGTGCAGCGCGAGATCCTGGACGCATTGCGTGACGCGGACGGGAAGCTGCCCGAAGAGGTCTTCCCGGCCCTGAACGCCCCGCGGCCGCCGCGCAGCGTTCAGCTGGAGCTCGGTGCCGAAGACGGGGAAGATGAAGTGGTCGACGAGGAGGGGCGGGCATGCTGATCCAAGCGAGCGCCGGTTTCGGAATGCTGTACCGGCTGGACCTCACGAAGGCCGCGATGGAGCTGCTGAGCGTCCTCATCGAGCGCCAGGAGCCCGGCGGCGAGGTGAACGCCTCCCAGGCCGAACTAGGGGCGCGCGTAGGCCTGTCGCGGAACTCCGCGAACACGGCGATGTCGCTGCTGGAGAGCCGGAACCTCGTGCTGAGGCCCGAGGACCGCAAGTACCGGACCTACTACCTCCACCCGTACATCGCCTCGTACGCCTCCCAGGAGGAGCTGGAGGAGGCGATCGAGGACGCAGCCGAGCGCATCGAGGCCGGTGAACTGCCCGAGATCGCCGTCCCGCTGTACGAAACCGCGCCGCCCAAGCGCCAGAGTCAGCCCCTTCGGGCCGTCCGCGCCGCCGGATAGCGCTGCCCGCCATCACCCCCGGGTGATAACCGCCCGCGAAATGTGCCCCTGGCGCACAGGAATGTGCGCCAGGGGCACATTCGTCTCCCGAGCGGGGAGCACCCGGTGCGTACATCGCTCCTCTCCAGGGGAAACCCACAGGTCAGCGGCGCGCAGCCTGAGCAAGCGGTAGCACCAGGTAAACCGGTTTGTTCTGGTTCTCCAGAACAAGCGGCGACTGCCCCAGCGAGGGCGTACATCGTTCCCCTCTGCGGGAAACCCGCGAGGCAGCCGTCCCGCACGGTGGCGCTGCTGCCATCGTTTCGTGGCAGCAGCGCCACCGAACAGCGCCGTCGGTCAGCAGGCTCTGACCGACGGCGCTGCATGCAGCAGCCGTGCATAGATCTCGCCCGGAACATCGCAGATCTGCGATGTTATGCAGCCGCGGGGCCGGGCCCACGGCTGTGCTGACCGTCGCGGAGCAGCAGGCGCCAGCGGTTGGCAGCGCGTCCCGAGGCGCGTGCAGCAGCTGGCCGTGCTGCACCAGTCGGGGCCGGCCTGCTACCCGTGCAGCACCCGTGTGCCGCCTGGCCCATGCAAATGCTGCGCTGCACCCGCGACACCGTCCTGTGGCTCTGTAGGTGAGAAGTGACTCCACTCGGTAGGTCAGTTCTGACTCCACCGAGGAGAGTTACGGGCAATGGCTACTTGCCCAGCCAGGAGCGGACGGCCATACGATCCACGCCGCCCTCCCGCGCAAACCCCGCCTCCGTTCGATCGCCAGCGGAGATCAATTGTCGGGCGGCCTGACGGAGACCGGCCAACGCCACGACCTCGGCGGTACGCGCCGCGACGCGGGCGGCGGCCAACTCGGCGATCACACTGTCGGGCCCCTCGGCCATCAGCCGGTATGCCGCGGTGAGGGCGGCTTGGGCCTCTTCCTGGTCATCCGGGTTGGGGTAGCGCTCCTCGATCTCGTCGGCCGCCTTGAGTAGGTCGGTGATCTGCTCCGCATCGAGACCGTGGTCGTCACCGAGCCAGGCTTCGAGTTCGTGCAGCTGCATGACAGTCCCTTCCTGGAGCGCCCTTCGCTCCATCTGTAGAACACTCTACAGGAATCCCTGTAGAGTGGTCTACAGGTAGGTTCGGAAAAGGCTCTGCCTCTGACAGACACACGCTGGAGTCAGAACTCACCTACCGATGGAGTCGGTTGTCGCCGACAAAGCCAGTCCTGCTGCAACCCGACGACCACCACCAGGACCACGAGCAGCACCACCGCGACGACGGCCACCACCCACCGGAACCCACCGAACGACATCCCGCTGCACACCACCGGCGAGCAGCACGACCAGGAGCAGCAGCACCCCGTCGTCGCAGACCCTCGCCTCACACCTCACATCCTCACACCACACCCCACCCACCTGGGGAATCCGGCTGTGTGCCTCATAGCAACAGCTGGGCGGCAGCGGTCACATCCTGCCGTGCAGGGCGCGGCGGTCGCCGGACATCGCGTAGCGGCGGGCCGCGAGGCCGTGCTCGAGGGGCTCGCCGATCTCCTCGCACAGCAGCGCCAGGACGCCGGTCGCCGCCTCGGTGTCGGACAGGTAGGCCGGCGCGACTTCGAGCATCAGCTCGCCGATCGCGTGCGCGCTGGCGAAGAGGTCGTCAGTGAGCTGGCGCCCCGCGGCGACTACAGGATCCGCCGACGGACTGGCGGGCGGCGGAGGCGGGGCGGTGCGGACGTCACGGACGGCCTGGCGGACCACCGCGCGCACCGTCGGCTCATCGAGGGCCGTGAGGCCGCTGTGGGCGAGCGTGGCGAGTCGGCGGGTGATCAGCTCCGCGACGTCGCCGGAACGGCTGGAGACGTCGATCAGGGCGCGCTGGGACAGGCCGTAGTCGAGCGCGGCCGCGGCGCCCGGGTCGGTGTCTCGCGTGCGAGACGTCTCGGTGCCGGCGGTGACGGCGTCGTGGATGGCGCCCAGGGCGCGGGCGACGTCGAGCAGCCGGTACGCCTGGGCGCGGCTGATGCCGAACTCCGCCGTGCAGTACGCCTCCCACGAGCTCAGGCCCAGGGGGAGCCAGACGCGGGCGGCGTGCGCGTCGCGGACCCGGGCGGCGAGCACGGCGACGGAGCGCCGGACGTCGTCCATCGCCTCGCGCAGCCCGGCCGTCATCGCGCGGGCCTGCGCGGCGTCCAGCGGAGGCCGCACCGGTCCGGCGGCCTCGCCCTGGTCATCGTTGTGCTCGCTCACCCCTCCATCGTGCTCCGCGCCGAAGGGTCGGGCCAGGGCGGGGCAGGCGCGCGGAAGCGCGGGCGCAAGCTCCACCTCACAGCCATACCCTCCCAGCTCAACCCATGTAGAAGGCGGCGACGAAGCACAGCCGGCTCAGGGCATCGTCATCGCTGTCCTGCGGGCTGGTGTGGGCGTCGACCGCGTCGAGCAGGTCCTGGCCCGCCGCGTGCACGGCTTTGCGGGCCGCAGGCTCAGGAGACCCCTCCAAAGGTGCGCTGAGGCCAGCGACGGCAACTCCGGGACTGACGGCGTTCCCGAGGGGTCGGCCGAACTGCAGGCGCAGCCGGAAGTCGATTAGTCGGCGTCGGGCTGGCCCTCATTGCGACAGCATGTGTTCACGGCTCGGGTGGTTTGCCAGCCGAGGTTTCGATCGTGAAGGGGGATGCAGCATGGTGGTGGTCAGGTCTAGCCGGGTAGCGCCCCTGGGCTGGTGGCGCGCGCGGGCTATGGCCCGGTCAGCGGGGCTGCCGATGCAGCACTACCAGATGACCGCCGTCAGCCTTGGTGGCGTGCAGTACCAGATCAAGCGCGTCGACTCCAGCCCCGGCTGCCTGATGGTCTGGTGGCTGGACGGCAACCACAGGCTCAGGCTGATGATCCAAAAAAGCCCTGACACCCCATCGCCTGACACCCCATCGGGTGTGCGGCGCACCCTGGTGGGGGGGCTGATCTCAACGTATCGCCGCGGCGTGGGCCAGTAGTGGCCCACGAGACCGCCGAGGCTGCGGCAGCCGATCTGATGGACCGCTACTCGACCGCCGAGGCGGACGAAGCGGATCTGATGGACCGCTACCTGCACTTCGGCGACCCCTTTCTCTCAGCGGCATTCGGTGGAGCGTCACCGGAGCACCTTGAAGAGCGGGCCAAAGCGGTTCTGCGGGAGGCCGATGCGGAAGAGCTCCGGCCCCCCACGGACGGATGACCGACCGAGCAGATGCACACCGAGCGCCGCCGTCACCGCGCGCAGCGGCTCGCGGTGTCCGGCCTGACAGCGAGGACCTGGTCGTGACCGCCGCCGCCCGGCCCGGCGATGGCCCGGGAGCGGCCGTTTCCCTTGTCGAGCTGGGTTCACGCGGCGGCCCCCGGAGAGGGCGTAACGGCGGGCCGCTGGTGACTACTTCCCACGGATACGCGTTGCTGCCCGGGTGGCTACCGGTGGATACAGCCGTGGCTACGATGCGAAAACGCCCCGCTCCCCGGCAGCTGCAATGCCGGGGGGCGGGGTTTGTCACACGGCCGAGCGCGGACAGCGTCCGGGGGCGGAGTCAGCGGCGCCCGTCGTCGCCCATCACGACGTCACCGGTGAGGTTGCCGCCGCTGTGGCCGATCTGGTCACCGTGGACGATGCTCCCGCCGTAGGTGACGGAGCCGCCTGCCTGCTGCCGTTCGGCGCGGGCCTCCCGGAGGCTCTCCCACAGGGCGTCAGCCTGGCGCTCAGCCGCCGCGATTCGCTCTTCGTTGCTACGCATTTCTTTCCTCCTGTGTGTTGGGTGAGGGTGGTCAGATACCGAGTTGCCGGCGGCCCGCTTCGTACTGGCGCCGGACCGTGGACTGCTTGTCGGCGTCGCCGTGGACGGCGTCCGCAATCCTGCGCCAGGACAGGCCGCGCTCGTCACGCAGCCGGACCACCTGGACCGCGGCCCGAGCCTCCAGGACCCGGGCCAGTTCGGTCGCGAACCTCGTGGCCTGGAGATCCTGATGCTCGTCGCGGTCCTGCCGGGCGCCGCCCAGCAATTCCAGGGCGTAGGCGAGCTCGTCGCTCTCCACTGCCCGGGCGAGCCGGCCGTGCGGGTCGTCGGTGGCCTCCCATGTGATCTCGGCTGCGAAGCCACCGGTCTTGGTGATGTCGACAGGCACGTGAACATCCCCTTCAAGGTTCGTGCGCTTTGCGCACACCAAGACTGTGCCACAGGGTGTGCGCAATGCGCAAGTCCAGGAAGCCGGGCGGCGTGGATACGATGCGGAACGCCTCGCCCCGACAGCTGCAATGCCGGGGCGAGGCGTTGTCACCAGGTGGTTACCCGAGCCAGACGACTGGTGAAGAGGGACAGGCGGCGCAGGCCTGTTGACCCAGTAGGTCAGGGCAGCTGGCCGACGGTCGCGTGGCGTACGTCCTCGCCCTCGGGGTCATCGGCGTTGAACTGCCGGAAACCCCAGGGGTCGGCCGCGGCGGCGTCCAGGACGTCCCACACGGTGTCCTCTGCGTGCTCGGGCAGTGCCTCGAGGACCTTGGTGGCCGGAGCGGAGAAGCGGACCGCGTACGGCTGTCCGCTCACCGGCGCCTGCCGCGGAGCTCCGCCATGTCGATGAAGCCGCTGTCGTCGTAGCCGGAGGCGACGAACGCGTCGACCGCCGGGGCGGAGGCGATGAGGCCCTGCCACTCCTGGACGACCTCGTAGAGCGCGGCGAGGGAGAACGACTTGCGGGACTCCTCCAGCGCGGTCGCCCACTGCTACTCGAAGGCCGGCACCCACTGCGCGGCGCGCTTGTCGGCGCGCAGTGGGGCGAGGAGTTCGGCCGGCGCCCCGGGCGCGGGGGCGTACGGCGTGACGGGTGCGTGGTCGGGCTGCGCGCTCATCTGGTCCTCCCGGCGGGTCGTCACCTCACCGTACGCGCGCCGGGTGGCCGTGGATGCGGTCATGGGTGGATCCCCTCCTACTGGGTGCGCAGGGTGCGGGCGACGGCCTGGGCGTGCTCGCGCAGCGGGAGGTCCTGCCTCTCCCAGGTGGCCGCCACGTAGTTGAGGAGTTCGGCCGTCGCCCGCTCCGAGTCGCTCGGGTCGCTGGTCAGCAGCCGGTCGGCGGCGTACGCGACGTCGGCGGCCGGGGAGACGGGCCCCTGGTCGTCGACGGGGCGAGGGGCGCCGGTCAGCGTCAAGGTGTACTCGATGCCGGTGCGGGTGAGGGCGGTGATGGTGTCGAGGTTGAGCGGCCCGAAGGACGGCTGTTCGAGGGCGGCGCGGATGAAGTGCGGGTGGTTGCCGATCGCGGCGACGACGGCGTCCCAGGCGTAGGCGACCCGCTCAGCCTCGGGGTCCGGCTCCACGGTGGTCAGGGAGATTTCGAAGCCGGTGCCGTCGGCGTCTCGGAACCAGACGCTCTCGTCGCCGGGCGCGGCCGGGGCGACGAAGGTGATGTGCGGGCTGCTGCGCAAGGCGTCGGCGATACGGACAGCGTCGTGATCAGCGTCAAGCAGCGGGCTCTTGTCCCGGTCGATGGGCGGCAATTCGGTGGTCATGCTTTCGCTCCTATTCAGTAATCCAGATCCAAATAATCGATGTCGTTGATTTCCACGTCCGACAGTCCCATAGCGCGACCTCCGCCGTCCTGAAAATACACTTCCTTGAACCCTTCGGCGATGATTCCGCGCATGTCGTGGTCGCTGGCCCCGGAGTCGCGGGCGTCGAACAGGCGCTGCGCGTACTCCGGAGGGAGATGCACGGTGAGTCGCCGGAACCGTCCGTCGTCGGTCGTGCCGACGGCGGCGGAGTATCCGAACCGGGCCCGGGTCTCCACCGTGATCCCGCCCGAGGCGGCGGCCTGCTTCTGCCGGCGCTTGCGCACCACCGGCTGCCAGCGGGCCTTGACCGTGTCGTCGATCTTCGCGGCGACGTCGGCGCGGGCGTGCTTGCGGGCGCCGCGCCGGTAGCGGTTCACGGAGTCGGCGGTGACCCCGAGTTCCGCCGCGACGGCCTTCGCGCTGCCGAACTGCTTGAGCAGGAACCCGATCTGGCCCTTGAGGGTCTTGGGCGGGTCCTTGGTGAACGCCTCGCGGTCGGCCCGCTCGATGGCGTCCTCGATTTCCCCCACCGTCTACTCCCCTTCGTCCAGGACGGCGTCGCCGCCCTTGATGTGGCGGGCCGGGTTCAGGCCCTTCTCCATGAGGTCGACCGCCCACAGCATCGACTGGACGCCCTCCAGCTTCGCCAGGCCGGGCGTGGGCCCGAGGCGGAACCCGCCGGGCTGTGGCTTGCCAGACGCGGCGTAGGGGAGGAAGTCGAGCGGGCTCTCACCCGGCGAGGGGTAGACGACGCAGTCGGAGAGCACGGCGAGCGGGTACAGGCCCGTCATCTTCGCCATGTTGTTGAGCTTGCGGTGCATGTTGACCCGGGCCTTGCTGATGACGGCGGCCCGGATGTCGGGGCGCCACGTGGGCCGCTGGAGGGCCGGCCACGTCTCGCCCTCCTTGTAGTGCTTGCCCTGCGGGCGCTCACGGAGCTTGCCGACGCCGCCCTTGACCGTGGCCTTGATCGCGGACAGGACGGCGGCCAGGGCCGGGTCCTTCTGCTTGTGCTGCTCCATCGCCGCCAGGAACTCCACGTCGGAGAGGTCCTTGGTGACGCCCATGTCGGCGAGGGTGTCGACGTAGGCGGTCTTGAGGCGGTCGTGCCACGGGTCGAGGTACGCGCCGGTCTCGCGGCGCAGGTACGCCTCGATCGGGTGCACGTCGTGCCCGAGCTCCTGGGCGTAGGCGAGGGTGTGCGTCTGGTACCAGGCAGGTCCCGTCGGACGGCTGCCGTCCGGCGTGAACGGCGAGGGCAGGCGCGGGTCCAGCTCGATGTGGGACAGGTCGGCCAGCCAGCTCCCGGGGATCTTCGGGTTGAACTTCGGGGCGTGGAAGTGATCGGGGGCGCTGAGGCCGACGACCAGGCGGGCCGCGGCGGCGAGGAACGCCGTGTTCAGGTCCAGGCCGACCGCGAACGGCAGCGTGCACTCCTCATCGGACAGCGTCTCCACCGACCGCACCCACTGGTACGCCTCCTCGTTGAGGAAGCCGCCCGTCCAGCCGGAGTTCACGACGACGGGGTGTTCCGGGGTGGCCTCCGGCGGGGCCGGGTCCATCGGATCCGTCCCGAGCGAGCCGGAGTTGTAGCCGGACACCCAGTTCCCGGTCTCCGGCTCCTGCACGGCCTTCGTCGGCGGGCGCAGCGCCGTCATCAGCTCGAGGCCGGACACGGCGGTGGAGCCGCGCGGGGTGATGACCCGGGTCGCGTACACCCCCAGGACGCGGGCGATGTCGGCCGGCTCCATCTCGGCAACGCCGGGCCAGGACCGCTCATCGAGGGCGTCCCACGACAGAATCGCCAGCTGCACGCACTGCCGCTCACGGCCCTGCGCCTTGCGGTAGATCCGCGCCCACGGGCCGAACCCACGCTGGGTGAGCTGCCACTTCGCCTTCACCACCTGCTTGACCACGGGGTGGTCCTCCGGCAGGCGCAGGGAGCGGCGCTGCTCGTGGCCCTCCAGGCGCTCCGGCAGCCCGAGCTTCACCGCGGCCGCCGCCGTGAGCACGATCAGCGGGTCGCTGTCCTTGCCGTAGCGGTTGAGCTTCGCGGCCCCGAGGCCGGACTCCTTGAGGGTCCACTCCACCAGCTCCGGCACGGTGGTCGCCGGACAGTCCAGCACGACGCCGCCCACGGCGTACGCGGAGCCGTCGCCGTCCAGGACCGCGAGCGGGCCGTGCGGGAAACGCGGGTCGACGGCGGGCCTGGCCGCCTTCTTCGCGGCCGGGCGCCGCGACGTTGCAGCGGGCCGGGCGGGCGCACGCTCCGACTCCGGGGCCGCCTGGACGGCGGGGGCCCGCGGCGCGACCGGCTCCGGCGCGGGCGCAGCCGGACCGGAGAAGGTCTCCGGGACCGGCTGCGGCGCGGGAGCCGGAGCGGGCGCGGCCACGGGGGCGGTGCCGTGGGCGGGGTACTTCGCCGCCCAGCCGTTCAGCAGCCGCTGGTACGCCTCCAGGCGCGGCGGCTTCGGCTCGGAGCGGCCGTTCTCGTAGTTCTTCACCGTCTGCGTCGTCGTCTTCAACGCGGTCGCCAGGCGCGCCTGGGTGATGCCGGCGGCCTCGCGCAGCCGGGCGCGCTCCGCCGGGGGCGGGAGCTGTGGCTCCTCCTCCAGCAGTGCGTCCACGCTCGCGAACAGCTCTTCCTCGGTTGCCATATGTCTCTACCTCCACCCCGAACACTAGCAGTATTTACCCTTTTATTTAACCCGTTTCTTAACTCGATCGGGCCTATCTGGTAGACTGATCTTGACGGGCTGAACAAGCATGAACGAGCGAACCCAAGGGGTTGCAGTGAAGGACGCGGACGTCACACCGGTCGTGCTGGCCCAGGGGCAGCACGAGGTGATCCTCACGTCGCGGATCCTGCCGACCTGGACCAAGGACGCGGTCGCCCAGGAGCAGCCGGTGGTGCTGCTCGTGGCCGGCCCGCCAGGGAGCGGGAAGTCCACTCTGTGCGATCTCCTGCTGGCAGTCCTTGACCGGCGGGGCGGCGCGGTGCTGGTCGGCCGCGACCTCTACAAGGCCGCTCACCCCCAGTACGCCGCACTCCTGCGCAGTGACGAGCGCACCGCCGGTGTGCGCGTGCGGCCGGACGTGCTGCGGTGGCAGGCGGAGGTTGAGGAGTACGTGCGCCGCAAGCACTTCGATGCGGTGGTCGAAACCCCTGTTGTCGATCCGGAACAGGCCCGTGCCTACCGGGACGCGGGGTACCGCGTCGAGGTGGTGGTGCTGGCTGAGGCGGAGGCCGTGACAGAGCTGAGCGTGCTGCAGCGCTATCTGGCCCAGGTCGCCGAGGACGGCGCCGGCCGGTACGTGTCCTGGGACAACCAAGGCCAGTGCGCGCGTCGCCTGCCGCAGTCGCTGGAGGTCATCGAGACCGAGAAGTTAGCCCACCGCGTGATGGTGGTACGGCGTGACCTTCAGGTGATCTACGACAACGAGCTGCCCGGACCTTCCACGGCGGGCGCGCACCGCGCGCTGCACGCGGCCCGGACGCGGCCGTGGACGGCGCCGGAGACCTGGCGGTTCCGCCGCCAGATGACCGGCCTGGAACAGCAGTGCCACCCGGCGGCGAGCACACCGGAGCGGCGGCTTGCGGTGGCCAGCGGTCTGGAGCGGGCTGCGGCGCTGGCCGAGCCGGTCCGCCGCATCGCCCAGCCCCTCATGGTGCCGCCCGGGGTCGACTACCACCGTCTGTCCGCCGACGAGCACCGGTTCGTCTTCGACGAACTGATCGTGCCGATGTACCTGAGCAACATCACCGCGCACGATCACCCGGTCGTGCTGTATGTGATGGGCCCGCAGGGAGCCGGGAAGAGCTACACGGCGCGGATGCTGCGCCGCGTACTTCGTGCCCGTCGGCCCACACAGATCGAAGGCGGCATGTTCAAGGCGGTGCACCCCGACTACCGCCGACTTCTTGAGGAGGAACCGCGCACGGCCTCCGCCCGAATCCGCCCCGACTACCGGGCCTGGCAGGAGAAGGCCGAGGCGTACGTGCGCGAGCGCCGCGGTGACCTGCTGATCGAGATTGCCCCGGACGACGTCGCCCACTTCCTCAATGGCGCCCGCCGCCACCATGCGGCGGGCCACCGCGTGGAACTGATCGTGCTGGGGGGCAGAGCAGCGGACAGCCGTCTGGGCATCGCGACACGATGCGCCGAGGTGGCCCGCATCGGCGGCACACCCCGCTTCACCTCGACGGCCGCCCACGAGGTGTCCTTCCACGTGCTGGCCGACGTGGTTCGCGCGGCCGAGGAAGCGCCGCACATCGTCGACTCCGTCTCTGTCATCCGCAGGGACCTGACCGCGGTTTACCGCAACGAGCGCACCCTGAGCGGGGTGTGGGCGCGGCCGCCGCAGGGCGGGCAGGTAGTAGAGGCCGAGCAGCAGCGCCGGTACACCCAGGCGGAGGCGGCGCGGTTCCTGGCCACGCTGCAGCGGGTGCAAGGTGAATTGCCGCAGTACCGGCAGGATCTCCGCGAGATTGCCGCGCTGGCCTGGCCGCTGATGCCCGCTCACCTCCAGCCGCGCGCCGTCGCCGCGACGATCCCCGTGACGGCCCTGCCCGTCCCCCGCCAGCACGGGAGCGGTTACTGGCCCTTGAGTTCCTTCATGCGGGCCGCGTAGCGGGCCGCGATCTCGTCGACCTCGTTCTCGTCGGCGTCCTGCAGGGCACGCTGGTCGGCGGCGCACGCCGCCAGAGCGTCCCGCAGGAGCTTGAGACGTTCGGGATCCGCAGAGCCGGCGCGCCGCTCGGTGATGAGCTGCTCGGAGTACCAGGAGCTGACCTCCTGCACCAACTGCTCGACGGCCTCGGGGGTCACGGGTTCAGACACGGGGAACATCCTTGAGGTATCGGTGATGGGCCGTCATTGTCCTTGGCTGAGGTGCCGTGTTGCCCAAAGCCGCCGCGGAGCACCGAGCGGGGCGCATAGATTGCTACCCGTTGGTGATCTTTCTTGGGGGTGTCGTGGCGCGGGATCTGCGGATGCTGTTCGGGGCAAATGACCGCTCGGTGGAGGCCGAGGAAGCGTTCACGAACCGCCAAGCCCAGTGGCAGGCCGTCGTCGCAGCGCTCACCGACCATCTGCAGCGCGTCGCCGACCCCTCGTTCGACGTCGAGGACTTAGCCAGCCCGCGGCACAACGTTCTGGTCGCCCACGGGGTCGGCGGGATCGGGAAATCGACGTTCTCCCGCAAAATCGAGGCGTCGCTCACCCAAGCGGGCGGGCGCCCCGCGCAGTGGGCCGCACCCGCGTGGCCGATCGAGCGGCTGTTACCGGTGCGCATCGACCTGGCCCGCTCCAGCGGCATCGACTTCGAGCGGGTGGTGCTGTCGATCCGCCTGGCCGTCGCCGCCCTGGGGCGGCCGATGCCCGCCTTCGATCTGGCGCTGCGCCAGTACTGGGAGCGCAACCACCCGGGCGAGCCGCTGGAGGAGTACCTGCGGCGCGGCGGAATGTTCAGCCGGTTCAGCAACGCGGTCAATCTGCCGGGCCAGCTGCAGTCCGCGCTCGCCGACGTCGCCGGCGCCCTGGCCCTGCCCGGCACCGTCGGCGGCGCCGTCGGCCAGCTCACCACCGCCCTGGTCGGCGCGCTGCGCGAGCGGCGACAGACCGTACGCGCGCTGGCCGGCTGCAGCCGCCTGGCCGACATCCTCGAAGCCGAACCGAACCTGGAGACGCTGAGCTTCGCCGCTCATCTGCTCGCCTGGGACCTGGCCCAACTCCCCGCCGGCCAGCGGGTTACCCCGGTGATTTTGTTCGACAGCTTCGAAGAGGTCGGGGACCGCACCCATCGCGACTTCGAACGGCTGCTACAGAACATCGTGTGGCTGATGCCAGGCGCCTTCTTCGTGATCACCGGGCGGGACCGGCTGCAGTGGGCCGAGGACGGCCTGCAAGGACAGCTCGACTGGACCGGCCCCACCGCCTGGCCCGGCCTGGCCGCACACGTGCCGGGCGCCCGCACACACGGCGGCCCCGCCGTACGGCAGATCCTGGTCGGCGACTTCTCCCCCGAGGACTGCGACGACCACCTCGCCCGCCGCCTGGCCCACAACGGGCAGCCGCTGATCGGGCCGGCCCTGCGCCAGGCCATCACCGAACGCTCCCACGGCCTGCCCCTCTACCTCGACCTGGCCGTCATGCGATTCCTGGAAATACGGCGCAACGGACGCGTGCCGCAGCCGGACGACTTCGGCGACTTCCCCGCCCTGATCTCCCGCACCCTCAACGACCTGACCAGCGACGAACGCCACGTCCTGCGCTCGGTGTCGCTGCTGGACGCGTTCTCGGTGCCGCTGGCCACCGAAGCCGCCGGGCTCACCCACGATGCGGCGGCCCTGCGGCTGACCGAACGCCCCTTCATCCGCGAGGACCTCACCGGGCTGTGGCCCTTCCACCTTCACCAGGTGGTGCGCTCCGCGATCCGCACCGCCGAGGACCGCACCGACGACCGGTGGTCCGAGCAGGACTGGCAGCGGGCCGCGCTGCGTGCGCTGTCCGCCCTCGGGCAGGAGTGGGCTCATGGGCCACGCCGCGAGCGAACCGTGCTGATCGGTGTCCTGCGGCAAGGGCTGCGGCTGGCCCGGGACGTCAACCTCGTCGACCTTGGGTGGCTCACCGAGGCCGCCTTCTCCTACGTCGACGACTCCGTGTGGGAGCCGCTCGCACCGCCCGCCCACGGCCACGACAGCGCCGTGCTGGCGACGCCGGCCGACGCCCTGGTCGAAACACTCAGCGCCCTGGCCCGCCGTCAACGCGAGCACCGAGCCCGCACCGTTCAGCGGCTCACCGCCGTCATCGACTCCGGCCTGCTGCCCGCCGAGCTGCAGGAGATGCCGGTCTACTACCGGGCCAAAGCCCTCCGCGACATCGGACAAAGCGCGGACTCACGCCGCGGATACCAGCAGGTCGCCGACAGCGCCGGCCGCCTGGCCCCAGCCGCGCGGCGCGGCCTTGCCCAGGCCGCCCGACTCGCCGGAGACTTCCCCACCGCGTACGCCACCGCGCAAACCCTGGGCTGGGAAGGCCGCCACCAGCGCGTACTGGGCGACCTCTGGTGGCTACAGGGAGAGCCGGCACGCGCGGCCGCCGCCTACCTGGCCGGGCGCCTCGAAGCCGAACAGCACGCAAAAGCCGGCGAAGCCGCACACAACCAGGCCCTGCGCGCCCTCGCCATCGCCTTCTCCGACCCCCGCCAGGCCGACGACGAACTCGACCTGGCCGAACAGCTCCTCACACATCTCGACCTGCGCGCCACCACGATCAACGCGGCAATCGCCGCCCTCATCCGCGACGCCGGCAACCCCACGCTCGAAGACCGCGTCCGCGCCCTGCGCACCGAGCTCGACGTCGCCGGCCTCACCTCCACGACACCCACCCTCGAGCTGGCCCTCGCCTTCCACCAAGCCATCCTGGAAGACCATCAGGCGCTGACCGCCACCATCTCCCGACTGCGCGAACTGACCCAGGGCAGGGACTACGCCTACTACATCGACATCGCCCACTTCATGGCCGATCTCCCCCTCGCCGACGCGTCGCCGGCGCGGTGGCTCGACGGACCGGAGACCACGCGCAGCCGCTGGCGATCCCTGGTCACCGCCCGCCGCGACCACCTGCACCTCGCGCAGTGAGCCGACGGGTCTGGCGCGTACACCGGCAGGACGTATGACCGCCTGCGGTGGCATCACGCCCGAACCGGAGGGCCGGACCGGGGTCAGTTCGGATTCAGCGGTGCGATACCGGTCCCGAGGTAGAGGTCAGGCTCGAGCGACAGCACGGTGACGGGGTCGCCCGCCTTGACCGCGTGCCAGGCGATCGCCGCCGCGTGAGCCACCGGCCAGTCCACGCCCGGCCAGCCCATCGCATCCACCGCGTGCGCGGTGGTGAACGGCACGCTCTCCGCGAACCGCAGCCCGGCCGCGTGCTGACCCGCACCGGCCTGCCGGCGTTCAGCGGCCAGGACGGACAACGACGGGACCAGGACGCGGCCCGTGCCACGTGAGGCCTCAATGTACAAGCCGGTGAAGAACGGGTCCGCCCGGTACAGAGCGGCCAAAGCAGTGTGGTCCAGAACAGCCGTCAAGCTCATGCGGCGGCACTGCCGCCCTGGTGGGCACGGATCTTCTCCCACGCGTCCGTCCCGGCCTGCTGCACCTGCTCGGTGTACTCCACCCCGAGCTCCTGCGCGGCCTCCAGGGCGCGCTGCTCGCGCTCGGCTTCGGTGAGCTCACGAGCGGCGAGTTCCTCCAGCAACTCCGTGATGGTGGTGCCGCGCTCCGCCGCGAGGATGCGCAGCCGGTCACGCACGCCCTCGCTGGTCTTGATGCTGGTCGGCTTGTCCATACCGGCATTCTACCGGCGGTAGAACTCACGGTCATGAGATCTGCCGATCCGCACGAGACAGCAACGCCGGGCAAGCCCGCCCCTGCCGCCCTGGCTGCCGGCCGGACCCCGTCCGTGCCGCCGTCCGGTCCGGGTTTCGGCGTTCCACGGCGCGACCGGGGGCTGGTCGGGAAGGCTGAAAGCCGTGGCTGACGACACCAACACCGAGACGTGGCCGGGGTACACCCCGGAGGAGATGCATCTGCCGCCCGACCTGGTGGAGCGGATCAAGCTGGTCTGCTCCCTGCCGCACCTGCCAGTGGCCGAACGCCACTCCGAGCCGGGCGTGACCCTGGAACGCGGGGGTGCCTGGCGGCCGGGCGAACCAGCCGACCACGTCATCGTGTCGTGGAACTGCACCACCCGGCTCCTGGACGCCTGCGAGAACCAGGAACCCGCCGCACCGCACGACGACGACTCGGCACCGGCCCGAGCGCCAACCCGGCCTCCCCTGTCGGGACCGTCGGCCCCCGCCTTCTGCCCGCCGAACGAAGCGAGCCCGGCGCACTCCTGGGGACTCCCGGCGAACCCGAGATGCAGCCACCGACTCCACAGCGGCGTGCCCTCGGAGACGGCTCTGCGCCGTCAGTCAGTTACGAGCCTGCGCCCCAGAGGTTCAGAAACAGTCACTTCACGTACACCGCCACCCGGCGACTAGGACCAGGACCGCGCCGATGTCCACCTGGCCCGCCGCCCGCTGTCCTGCCCGCCCGACCTAGCGTCACGAGCCCGACGGTCGTGTCTGCGATCGCAGACACGGTCACACGGACTATCTACCCTGGCATGATGGCTCAGGTGCAGAGATCACGAATAGGCCACTGACCTGCACAGCAATTGTTCACCAAGATAGTCTGGCCCTACCGTGTGGGTACAGACAAAACCTGTTCCGTTCCGTTCCCTTGCCAGCCACCGAACGGGTAAAGAGGCCGGATAAATGGAGGACGGGCCGTAGTCGACGGTCAAGAAGGCTTTTCCAACCCGGCCCTCATGGTAATCTTCGTGCATCGTCGACCCCGGGTGAAGCCCAGCTGGCTTCATCAAACGAGGGGAGGTGATGCACGGTGACAACCACCGGCAACGAGCCCGAAGCAAGGGCATCCGAGCCGGTGAGGACTACGCGTCAGAACATCAAGGACGCGGCACAGCTCCTAGTACGTGTCCTACAGGCCACGTACTACGTGGCCAGGATCCTCTGGCACTGGGAGTAGATGCAGTTAGGCCCGTACCAACGTTGCTGGTACGGGCCTAACTAAGGTCCACACCGGGTGGCCTCATGTCTAGCTTCGCGGGCGACGGCATGGGGCCACAGTCATGTCTTCGGTGGGTCGACTACATCGTACCACCGAGATTTTAAATTTCGCGCCTCCCATCAATGATGAAAATCTTTCGAATCCACGAGTATTTTTCGGTTGAGGTATGTGAAAACTCGTAGCGAATCGAATCTTTCAGCGCTACAGCAAAAAACCGCGCTAGTTTTGAGAGTCTACAAACGTAGCCCAACGTAGCCCTAATGTAGCTCCAACGTACTGGCAGCGTCGCGCCAATGTTCCGCACCCACATTACGAATCGTTCCGCCCCAACATTACGAATCATTCCAGATACGCCACGATCGGTTGATTTTTGCAGTCCGACAGGGACATGTATGACGCCCCGCTGACGCGCTCCGACGGGGGCCTCGTACGGGATTCTGCGCCCACCGCGCCCTGGTGCAGTGCCACCCCCGCTCCGGGCCTGTTCCAGGGAGCCGAGGCGTACCGTCGCAGCGTCACGGCCCGCAAAGGCACCGACCCCGGGCACGCCGCCATGCTGCGCAGGCCATCCAGGAGTGGGACGAGCAGCACAGCAGCACCGGCGCCCCGCAGTCGTCGACCGCCTGAGACCTTGCTCCCTCCTCCCCGGCGTACGCGGTCGGGAGCTGGCTGATCATCCCGCTGACACGGCCTCAACCCCCGTGGCAGGGTGCGGTGATCGGACCGGCAGACAAAGGGGGGCTTCCGTGGAGATGCGGAACGCACTGGTCGGCGTGATGAAGGAGGCGTACACCTCAGGGCTGGGCGAGGGAACCGTGCCGCGCCCGGTCATGATGCCGCTGGTACGCGGCGAGCTGGTCGGGCTGGTCTGGGTCCGCCCCCTCCGGGTCGGCCAGGACGCCCTCGCCGGGATCGCGGAGCTCGCGAACATCGCCGCGTCGGCCGGCGCCGACGAAGTCGTCCTCGCCTGGGAGACCCACGACGTCGCCACCGCGTGCAACCTGCCCGTCGTCGGCCCCGGCCCCGTGCCTGAACATGGTCGCCGCCACGAAAGTCGGCCATGTGCTGCACCAGTTCCCCTACAGCGAGCAGCCCTTGTCCCGCAGCCCCGAGAGCTGGGTGTCGGTCTTCCCCGACTAGCGGCCGACCCCCGCGCCGCAGCCCGGCGGCGAGCTGGTGCCGCCCGTCCAGGCCGCAGTCGACTTCGCCTTCACCCCGATGGAGTCGGACCACCCCGACCCGTTCGGCGTCACCGTCGTCCTGATGGAAAAGGACGGCTACCGCGTGCACCTCACCGAAGCCTTCGACCGCTGATCCGGCGCGAAGGAAGAGGGAGAGGACAAGGCCATGCCCCGAGATATTGACGACGATGCAGCCAGCCGCATCAGCGATGCCGATGAGCAGCTCAGGAACACGGAGCTCCTGAACGTGGCCGACGAACTTGCCCAGGCCCGAGACATCCGCAGGGACCTCAGGAGGGTGGAGCGAGACCTTGCCCGCGCGAAATCCGTCGCCCGTGCTCGCGGCGCGGCCCTGTCAGTCGCGGTCGCCTCACTCTTGGCCGGCCTCGGCTGGACCATAGGGAACTGGGGAACACCCTCCAGGTTCATCGGACCCGACATCATCTGCGGCGTTCTGATCGTGCTCTCCACGGCGGCCGCCGTGGTCGACCTACGCCGACGGGGCACCGAAGACAGCAGAGCCGAGCTGGAAGACAAACTCGATGTGAGGCAAGAGGCGCTGCGCATCGTGAGCGCGATTCGGTACCCCTCGATCACCGAGCGGCGCAGCCTGTACCGCGAAGACGTCGCCGGGGTCATCGAGCAGCACCGGACCGACAGCCGCAGGTACCGGCGCACCCACAACACGCTGCAGAACCTCATCATGGCCGGCTCCACCACCACGACCACCGTCGCTGCTCTGGACACCGGCAATGAGCTGACTTGGCAGAACATCACGATCATCGCCATCGGCTTTACCGTCACCTTGGCGGCAGCGTTCACCGGCTACTACAAGTTCCGCGAGCGCAGCTACTTCCTCCAGCAGACCGCCGACGCCATCGAGGAAGAGGCCAACGCGGTCGCCCTCGGCATCGGTCCCTACAAGGACTTCGGGCCCGATCAGGAGCAGGAGGCGCTGAAAGTGTTCACCCAGCGCGTTGAGGACCACCGCAACGAGCAGCGGCGCCGCCAGCAGCAGCTGGACCAGCCCGCCGACCAGGCCGCGCCCTCCAGCCAGCCGCCGGCGGCCTGACCCGGCCCGCAGTCTCGCGACTACGGGTCCGGGGCCAGGGGGTCTGACGTCTGCTGCGTACTTCGATCGGATGATCGTCCAGAACGCGGTCTAGTGCCACGTAGTCACTCAGCGGACAATGCATGCGACATTCTGTTGTCAAAGGGGGGCCGAAATGGGCGTTCTGTGGCAGTTGGAGCCAGCGACTGCAGCCAAGCACCGGCTGTACAAGAGCTATTTCGACGCGTGGTGGCCGATCCTGCTCCAGCCCAGCGGCCGAACCGGCCACCGTTGGTCGAAGGTGACGTTCCTGGACGCGTTCGCCGGACCGGGCCGGTACGAGGGCCGCGAGGAAGGCTCACCCGTGTTCAACCTGCGCCGGCTGCTCAACCACGACTTGGTGCACAAGATGGACCTGTCCCGGGAGCGGGTGCAGCTGATCTTCATCGAGAAGGACCGTGCCTGCTACGAGCACCTGGTGAACGAGCTGCACGAGAACTTCGGGCCGCTGGACCGGCTGCCGGTGCGGGTAGAGGTGCGCCAGGGCGAGGCCGGCCGGGACAGCGAGCGGATCCTGACCGAGCTGAATGCCTGGGGCAAGCCGATCCTCGGGGTCTTCGACAGCTGGGGCAGCGTCAACACCCCCCTGACCGTGATGGGCCGCATCGCCGCCAACCCGTCCAGCGAGGTCATCGTCACCTTCGGGCCGAACTGGTTCAGCCGCCGCAAGGAGCTCAACGAGGACATCGTCGACGGCGTCTTCGGCGGCCGCCAGTACTGGACACACGTGGCAGCGGCACGGGACGGCGAGGAAATGTGGCGGGCCTGGCTGGACAGCTACCGCAAGGCCCTGGAACGCGTCGGCTTCGAATTCCGCCTGCAGTTCGAGGTCGTACCCAAAACCGGGCAGCCGCTGTACCTGGTCTTCGGCACCAAGCACCCCCGTGGGGTGGAGGTGATGAAGGACGCCATGTGGAAGGTCGACAAGAGCGACGGCATGCGCTTCCGGGACCCCCGGGTCCGCAATGCCATATCGGTGGGACAGACATCGCTGTTCGACGAAGGCGAAGTCGTTGACCCGGAGTTGCTGACGCTGGTGAAGCAGCGCCTGCGCCTGGGGCCTGCCACCCTGGAGCAGATCGAGCAGTGGCTGCTGCTGGAGACCTCGCAGTGGAGGGCCCGGGACGCGAAGAAGGCGGTCCAGGCCCTGGACCGCGACGGCCAGTTGGTCATGCCCGCCGGCCGTCTCACGAAGGCCAGCGTGATCAGCCTGCGGTGACAGGCTCCCAGGTCGGCATCTCATCCCAGGTGCGGCCTTCCAGCTCGCGTCCAAGAGTCTTGGGAGTGCGGCCGCCCCACTGCTTGAAGAAGAACGCCACGCCGGCATCCGCGCATGTGTCGCGGATGCCGGTCACCCATTCCTCCTGCATCGGCCGGAACCGTGGCCCGGACTCGCCGCCCGCGATGACCCAGTCGATGCCGGTGACATCCAGGCTGTCCAGCGGACCGAGTAGGGGCTCGCACGACAGGAATCGCACCGCGGATGGAACCTGGCGCAGGTCGTCGACCCGGGCGAGCTCCTTCTCACTCTCCACCGACACCCCCATCCACAGGTTCGCCGGCCACTCCAGCCGGTCGGCGACCTGCCGCAGCCGCCGGGCCCGTTTGGTCAGCACCTGGTACGTGTGCTGCGGGGTATCAGCCATCACCTGGAAGACCTGCCGCACGAAGTCCAGCGGCACCCGGGCGTGGAACAGGTCCGACATCGAGTTCACGAAAACCGTCCTGGGGCTGCGCCACCCGTACGGAATCCGTAGGGCGTCCGGATGCACCGTCAGGCCGAAGCCCGGCCCGGACGTCCGCGGGTCGCCGTCATTCTGGTACTTCACCTGCCCCATGGCCTTCAGCCGCTTGGCCAGCGTCATAGCATAGCAGTTGTCGCACCCCTCCGAGACCCGGTCACAACCGGTCGTCGGGTTCCACGTGGCCTCGGTCCACTCAATCGCGCTGCGGTCACTCATCGGCCACTCCTCCCTATACCGCGGCCGCTCGCACCCGCGCCCGTGGTCTGTTGCATGCCCAACGAGCTGTCGCACCGCCGGACACCGATATCCAACCACCGGCCCTTCCTGGCCGCCGCCGAACCCTCCGAATAGAACATATGTACGCTTCCATGGTTGATGGCACAACGGTGCAAAACACTCACAACCCCCGTGCGGCCCCGCTCTCGTGGCTCAACGCCCACTCCGCATAGCCGCACGGGCACGGGCCACACCCACCGCGTACGGGGCCGGGGCCACGTCGGCCGGCGCCTGGTCCGGCACGGGCCGGTCGGCCAGCAGCGCGGCCGTACGGGCCGCCAGTAGGCCGTGTGGTCACGGCCATCCCATCCGGGCTATCCGAGGAACCGCCGGTCATGCCGTCTGGCCGAACGGCTGCTGCGAAGTCTCCCGGGAGACAAGCCCTGCCTGCTCGGCTCGGGCGCGGCGCAGGGCCAGCGCGCGGGTGGCGTCGGATTCACGGCGGCGCTGAGCGCGAGCAGTGTCGATTGTGGTCGGCTGGTCGGCCGACGGCGGTTGTGTCTCGGGGAACGCCTGGGCGCTGAGCTCGCGCAGGGCGCGGTTCTGCCGCTCGAATGCCTCCGCGATGGCCGGGTCAACTCGGCTGGCTGGGCGGGCGTTCTGGTGCGCGGCGAGCGCCTGGCGGTAGCCCTCGCAGGCCGTCTCCATCGTCTTCTCCGGCCCCACTGGCGCTGTCCGGGTCGGCTGCGTGACGTCGGCCGGATCGGTCACGGGAACGGCCCCGGGCGCGAGGATCCGCAGGGTGCGGACGACCGCCTTGCCCGCCGACGTGTTCGCGGCTGCGATGACGCGGGCCTGCTCCAGGCGCAGCTTCGTCGCCCAGGCCGCCGATTCCGGGCACAGGCTCAGCCGCCCGGAATCCGCGTCGTAGCCGACGGCCGCGACGTGCCCGGCGAGGTCGGGGGCGATGGCCGCCCACCGGTCGCGCAGGCTGGCGCCGGCGGCCGGGAGCTCCCAGGCCCGCTCGGTGACCAGGGCGCCGATCGCGGCACCCAGCCCCATCGGCTCGCGGCCGTCACGCCGGACGACCCCGGTTGCCCGCGCCTTCGCCTTCGTCGTACGGCCGCCGTTCTTCCGCGCCGCCTCCTGTGCGGCCCGCAGCGCGACGCGGGCCAGGTCGACACCGGACACTTCGCCGCTCACGCCTGCCCCCAGGTGGTGTGCCCCAGCACCAGGTGGTGGGTGCCCGCCAGGCGCTGCGCCTGGTCGACCAGGCGGTTGCTGAACAGGCGCCGTGCCAAGGTCTCGCCGTGGACGTCGATGTGGTCGAACACGACCTGGTGGTCCTTCATCGCCCGTACCCGCCAGTCGCGGACCTGCTCCGGGTTCAGGTCCTCGAGGACCAGCTGCTGGTCGACGTCCTCGCCGTCGGGCTCCGGGGTGGCAGCCGGGCGCGGGGCGGGCAGCGCGACCGGCGCGGCGGCGACCTGCGCGGCCGCGGCTTCGGCGCGGGCCTGCACGGCCGCTGCCTGCCGGATCCGGACCTGCTCCCACTCGATTGCGCGGGTCCACGCCTGGGCGGTCACGGTCTCGTGCAGCTGCCGCTCGGTGGCCGCAAGTCGCTCCTCCGGCGAGGCGTGCGGCATCGCAGCGTCCACGGTGGCCGCGACCTGGTGCCGCCGGTCACGCCGGTCGGCGCGCACGTCCTGGCAGGTCTCGCACACGCCACCGGTGTCCAGCCGCAGGCCCTCGTCGCACCGCACGTCACCGCAGTTCTGGCGCTGCGGAAGGCCCCGGCTGACCAGCCAGCCCACCGGGTCTGAGATCGGCGAGCCCAGCCGGTTCTGTTCGTCCAGGCGCCGGGTCAGCCGGTCGGCGAGGACCTTGGGGGCATCGGTCCGCCCGGCGTGGCCCTCCACCGTGACCAGCGCGGTGCGCACCGCGCCTTCGACCAGGCGGCGGGCGGCTGGGCGCTCCAGGCGCGCCCACAGGAGTTGGACCGGGGCGAGAATTGCCCGCAGATCCTCCGAGGGCAGGGGCACCCTCCCCCGCGGCTGGCTGCTTGGGCCCGCACCGTCCCCGGCGCGCCCGGCCACGGCCATCCCCGGCCACTGGCCGGCCTTCCCGCCTTCGACGACGGGGGACTTCTTCGGCTGTTCCCCGCGCAGCGGGCCGCCCTCGCAGTCGACCAGCCTCAGCCGGTCAGCGACAGCAGCCTTCGTGGCCTGGTCCTCGCGCACGCTCGCGCGCTTCGGCCGATCACCGTACCCACCACGGCCTTCGCCGGAAAAGCCACCAGAGAGCGAGAGGGAAGAGACCTCAGTAACCACACAAGCGTGAGAGGCGTGAAGGTCTGCAGCAGCGGCGAGGTCTGAAAAACCCGCCCGCTCGCCCTCCCCGGCGCCCTCAATCCCAGTAACCACACGGGTCACCGCGTCCCCAGCCGTCTCATGATCGCTGCGTGCAGCAGCGGCGAGGTCTGAAAACACCGTATCGGCGGCCTCGCGGGCCTCCGGGACGAGCCGGCCGTGGGCCTGGGCGACCGGGAGCAGCCGCACCCGGCTGCGGGCGTTCAGACCGGACGCGGTCTCACGCCTCTCCACCGCCAGCGCACCCCGCTTCTGGAGCCGCTGGAGAACCTTCGCACCGGCCGCCGGCGAGCAGCCCAACAGCCGCCCAACCGTCGCCGCCGGACGCCCACGCCCCGCATCGACCGCGCCGGAGCACAGCCGCAGCCAGCCCTTGGAGTTCGACGCCAGCACCATCAGCAGCAGCCCGAGCCGGTCCGTCGCCGCCCCGCGCCCCGTACGGTCCGCGAGCAGCCCGGCCGGGGTCACCGACCCGTCCTCATGCGTCCAGCCCGGCGCGAACAGCACCTCGATCAGCCGCAGCAGCACCGCCAGCTCCGGCCGGGTCAGCGCCAGCGCGTGCCGCCGGTCCCCGGCCCGCTGCGCCCGGTACATCGGGATGACCCAGCACCCCAGGCCCGTGGCGTGCCCGACCTCGTTCGTCGTGACCTTCGATCCGAGCATTTCGCGGCCGCGCAGCTCGGGCAGCACCGTGTGCGCCACGGTCGACGCGGACACCCCCAGCCACCGGCCGAGCTCCTTGGTCCGGATGTCCGTCCGGTACCCGTGGCGCACATCGGCCTTCGCCGTCAGCACCACCGACGCCAGACGCGCCCCGTCGGACACCCCAGCCAGCGCCGCATCCGACACCAGCGACCGGACCGCGCCCAGCAGCCTCGCCCGCATGGTCTTCGACAGCCGGAGCGGGTTGCCCAGCTCCAGCTCCACCACCGGGCAGGCCTCCACCGCAACAGCCCGCAGCCCGCGGCCCCGGGGCCGCGGCATGGCAGCGGCCGACGCCGCCACGGCACTCACCGGTCCACCCGGACCGTCATCGCAAAACAGATCATCAGGCGACCCTGGACCAGTTCGCCTGTGGACAGAGCCGGCTCAGCCCCGATCACCCCCGGAGCTCCCGCCAGGCGAGCAAGAATCTTGAAACCCGGCCCGCCAGACGGGACGACGTCCTCGCGAGCACTGATCGGGCGACCGGACGATTCGGGGAAGGACACTGCCCCGCGTGCGAGACGCGAGCCCCGGGGATCTTCGGAACTAAAGGTGTGAACTTCGTAAATGCCGCGTGAGATTCTCGGCACGCGAGAAGCCCGCCGCCCCCGAACCGGGGTGAAACGGACAAGCTCAAGCTGACAGGGGACACCACTCTCGTGCACTATGAGAACGACCGACCTTCCATATAAGCGATGGAGCCGAGCCCGCTTTCGCGGGACCGGAACCTTCCTTCCATGTGGGTGGTGGGACAGCCCCCTCCGTGAGGAGCGGGCAGCCACCCGACGGCTGGGGGAGATTTCTCCTCTCGTCTCGGTGGTGCTGAATCGCGAAGCCCCTGTGGTGGGGGCCCCGCGGTGACGCGTGCGCGCAGCTGCTGCGGCTGTGGTGGCCGTGGTTAGTGGCCGGGTGGTGCTGTAGTGCTAGGTGATGAATTGGCTCTAGGAGCCGAAGCTCAGGACCGGGGGAAACCGGGACCTGAGCGGCCGACGCGGGTGGTAAATCCGGTCGGTAGACGGGCCGCGCGAGGCCAGCGGGTGGTAAGTCCGCCTATTGGTGCGCGCGGCCGATGGCCGTTAGGTCATCCCGACCCCCTTGATTCCGAGGCCGGCGTCGGCATGCCCGCATTCGCTTCCGCAGCCTCGGGGTAGCGCTCTGCGAGCCTCTTGAGCAGGTGCATGTAGACCGCGCGATGCGGCCGCCGGGGGTGGGTCTGGCCCAGCTCCCATCGGGCCACGGCGAGGCGCTTCACGCCCACGGCGTCCGCGACTTCCTGCTGGGTGAGGCCCGCGGCGAGGCGCAGCTGCGCCCGCACGCGCGGCGGCGGCAGGACGTCATCGAGTAGTGCGTCCACCCGCTCCAAGGGGTTCGCGTCGGCCATGGCCCAACCTCTCAAGATCGATGATCTCTTGAAAGATACAGGAAGAGAGTGATCTTTGCCTACACCGAACGATGCGCCGATAGGGTCGTGCGCATGCTGGCCCTCTTCGACCTGGACGGCACGCTGGTCGACCGGCAGTCGGCATTCAGCGACGCCGTCACCAACCTCTGCCATACGCACGACTTCGGCCAGGATGTCGAACAGTGGCTGCTCGCTGAACTGGCTGATCGCGCGAACGCCGCCGACTTCGCCCGGCTCCGCGCTGTCTTCGACCTGGACGAGCCAGCCGCAGAACTCTGGCAGGACTACATCGACCTGATGGCGGCCTCCGTCACGTGCCGCCCGGCCGTCCTCGAGGGCCTGGCTCGACTCCGCGCAGCAGAGTGGACGATCGGCATCGCCACCAACGGGGCCTCCGACATCCAGCGCGCCAAGCTCGCCGCGACCGGCATCGCGGACCTGGTCGACGGCGTCGCGGTCTCCGGCGATGTGGAGGTGCGCAAGCCCGACCGGCGGCTCTTCGCTCTCGCTGCGGCACGCTGCGGCCGGAACCTCTCGGGCGGCGGCTGGATGATCGGCGACAACCCCGCCGGAGACATCGGCGGCGCCCAGCAGGCTGGCCTGCGCACCATCTGGCTGCGCGGACGACCCTGGCCTCATGCTCTCGCCGCCGCCCACCACGTCGTCGACGACGCCACCGAAGCCATCGCCTTCCTGCTCAACGAGATCCCGGAGTAGCACCGTGGACCAGCTCACCGTCGGCATCCTCCACCCCGGCAGCATGGGCGCGGCCGTCGCCGCGTGCGCCGCGACCACGGCGGCCGCAGTGCTGTGGTGCACGGCAGGACGGAGCCCGGCGAGCATCGCCCGCGCGCGGCGGCACGGCCTGGAGCCGGTTGCCACACTGCACGAGCTGCTGGATCGAGCCGACACCGTGATCAGCCTGTGCCCGCCTGCAGCTGCAGAAGACCTCGCGCGCCAGGTCGCCGCGCACGGCTTCGCCGACGGCGTGTACGTGGAAGCGAATGCCATCAACGCCGAACGCGCCCGGCGCATCGCCGCACTGCTGCCGCACACCCGGGCAGTCGTCGACGCCGGCATCATCGGCTCACCGCCGACCGGCGGGAAGACGCCCACGCTGTACCTGTCCGGCCCGGCCGCCGCGACCAACGGCGTCGAAGCGCTCTTCGCGGGTACCGCCGTACGGACCCAGGTGCTCGGCACCGAGATCGGGCAGGCATCCGCGCTCAAGCTCGCGTACGCCTCGTTCCAAAAATCCTCGCGGGTGCTCGTGGCGCTATCGATCGCCTTGGCCCGCGAGCACGGCGTCGACCAGGAGCTCATCGACATCGCAGCCAAGCGCACCGACTCGTACCTCGCCGAACCCGAGTACGTCGCCAAAACCGCCGCCCGGGCCTGGCGATGGGGGCCGGAACTGGAGGAGGCCGCTGACATGCTGGACGCCGCCGGCCTCCCGCCGGAGATGCTGCGCGCGGCCGCATCCACGCTGACACGGTGGGACGACGCCAAGGACGACGGCGAGCTCACGCTCGATGACGCCCTCAACCAGCTCACCCAGCCGTAGCCCGCACTCATGCCGTCGCCGCTCCCGCCCGCGCTTTCAGCAGCTGGTCGATGAGCCGCGCCGACTGCCCCGGCTTCATCGTCACGGTCTCCACCGTCAGGTCCCAGACCATCTCCGGGTGCGCGTCCAGGTCCTCGCGGGTCGCCTCCCACGCCGCGAGCCGCGCAGCGGTGTCGACGTCGCCGCGCTGCTCGGACCGCGCGGCCGTCACCGCCTGCGGACACCACAACAGCACCCGCACCCAGTCAGCTGGGTAACCGTCGACCAAGACGTGGATGCCGTCGATCTGGCCAAGGTGCACCACCGGCATGCCAGTGGCGAACGCGTCGTCCAGGCCGGGCCGGTCGATCGCGTACGTATTGCCGTAGCGGGCGTTGGTGTAGAGGACATCGCCTGCGGCCTCCAGCTCACGCAGCTGCGCCGCCGTACCCATGCGGTAGCCAGCGCTCTTGCCCGAGCCGACCTTCAACCGGGCGAACTGCTGAAACCGAGAGTCGAGCGCAGCCAGCGCCGTGGTGACGGAGTCCTTCCCCGAGGCTGGCGGGCCGTACAGGATGACGCCCTGCCGCTGGCTCATGCGTACACCGCACCGATCGCCTGCCGGGCCTGGTCAGCCAGGGACACAGCCGCCCCGAGACGGTTGTCGACGACCATGTGCGGGACGGCCGGCCGCAGACTCAGATCGATGACGTCCAGGTACGCGTCCCACCGCTCCAGCTTCCACGCGTCGCGGGCCGCCGACCGGAACGAGATGTACTCGCGCATGGATTCCGCGTCACACTGCACCCATACAGGCGCGACATCCACGCCCATCGAGCTGCACCGATGCGTCAGCCGCGCCATCCAGTCTGCGTCGGTCAGCTCCGCGATGAACGGCGCGGTCAGCACGGTCGAGATCCCGCAGCGCACGTTCGCCATGGCCGACTGCATCAAGCAGTCATACTCCACCGGCCGGACCTGATCCCTGTAGAGATCGGTATGCCGGTCGTTCGGGTCGCCACCCAGCGCCTTCAGTAGCCGTTCCACCAGGGGACGGGTCAGCGGATCCTTGTCCAACAGCGGCCAGCCGGTCAACTGCACAAAGAAGCGCGCGAGTTCGGTTTTCCCGCTGCCTGCGAAACCGCCGACCAGCACGAGCGTGGGCCGGTGGGGGTCCCCGCCGGTGTGCCGACGCTTCCACGCGTCGATGATCCGCTGCTGGAGCGCCATGTGGTCGGCCGCCTCCGTGCCGGGAGCGATGCGGTTGATCGCTCGCTCCACGGCCAGGACGTGCGCGCCGTTGCTCTTGTCATCCAGCGGCGTGAGCTTGAACTGGGTCTCTTCGCCAGGCAGCGGGCTTCGGAAGCCGAGCTCCGGCTCGGTCGCTCGGTACAGCAGGCAGTACGCACGCCGGTAATGGGGGCCGGGATAGATCTCGCCCTGTTCGTGCTGCCACAGCGTCTGTGGATTCGCAGCCGGCACGCCCTTGAGCTTGGCCCGTTCAGCCACGTCACGAAGGCGTTCACCGGCCTTTTCCAGCGTCAGGCCGTGGGCCTCGCGCTGCTCGCGCAGCTTGTCAGGCCTCCACCCCACGTGGTTCTTCCCCACCCTATGAGCCTCCGTCGTCATGATCGGGAGCCTAAGACCGGACCCCGAAATCCTGTGTGTACGCGGATGTTGAAAACCCGTGAACAGCGATGCGCATGAGCTTCGACAAGCGGTCGTGATGTTGATTCCGCATCCCCTCCACTGTGATTGGCACCACAAAGCGAAGCGGTCGAAGGGGGCGGAGATCAGTGCACAGCGCCAGGCTAGTCAAGGGCATCAGCCCGTTCGGCGAGTTCCAGCAGGTCCCGCGATGCGTTCGCGCCAGCGACCAGCACCAGCTCGCGGATGGCTGCACGAGCAGCCTGGTGTATCTGGACGGCTTCTGGCGCGATGGCTGCATCGGAGGCCTTTCATACCGGGCGACGGACGGTGAAAATCTGCCGTGGTCGATCCGATCGAACTGGGGACCGTTGGCGCGCAAGTCCTTGCTCAACCAGGGCATCGAGATGACCGAGGAACGTGGGCAGGGTGTACCCCAGCCGTTCTGCTGCCTCGGCGACGGTGAACTGGGCGGTGGCGTATGCCTCCCAGATCAACCCGTGTGCCGTTCGTTCGAGAGCGAGCGGTGGGGGCTGCTTGAAGGGCTTCCTTGCGACGGAGAACGATGGTTCGTCCGCTTCCGTGACCAAGCCGCTCTCAACCGCACGGCGGATGGTGGATACCGGATCGGCCTCAAAAACGAACCATTCACCGTGCGAACGGATTTCGGCGAAGTGGGCGTGGAGGGCCTGTTCAAGCGCAGGACCACCGGGACAGCTCCACAGAACCTCAAGTTCGACGGGGGACATGTTCTGGATCTCACGCAGGCGGCGACGTATATCACCCGTCACTCCGATCTTCACCGTGAGACTCCGCGGCACCCCGATCACGTACACATACATGTGTTCTCCATGGCTGCGATGCTCTCCGTGGCGGAGGGTAGGCAGGTGGTGCTGCGCCTCGCTGGAGCAACGTACCACCTTAAGTGCTTGTGCCTTAAGGGGATGCTCTCGTCCAGATGCCGTCGGAGCCCCGTTGGAGGCACTTGGCGTGCGCGATCAGGACACCGTCAGTCTGTAGCGCATCCGGTATCGGTGCGCAGCCTTCGCGAGCAGCGACACCTCGATAGGGCGCTCGTCATCCGAGTAGACGACCCGAAAGGTCAGCATCACGGGCATGTCCTTGGGGAGCTCGAGGGCTACGACCTCATCCTCTGTGGGGATCTCCGAGGAAACCTCATCCACGAACTCTCGTGGCGGGTAACCAAGCTCACTGAGGAGGGTGGGCGTCCCCCCTCGAATTTTCCGGCGCTCCATCATGGCTGTGCCCTCGGCCAGGGCAAGCGGGTAGTAGGACCGGGTCAGCTCGGTAGGTTCCTCATCCAGGAACAGCACTTGCTTACGCAGCAGGGCTTGTCCGTCCTCTTCCAACTCGAGCGCCTGCGCCACTTCGTGCGGCGGTGTGACGACTGCGACCTCAAGCAACTTCGACGAGCCGCGTTGCGAACGCTTCTCGGCCTCGCTGATCCAGTGGTACGGCTCACCAGCAGTGGCGGGCGGCATGTATACCGCCGGCGAGATGGCTTGCTGGGTGCTCCCCTTGACGAACACGCCCTTGCCGGGCTGTCCGACCAGGAGATCTTCCTCCTTCAGCATGAGCAGAGCCTTTTGCACCGTCGTCCCAGCGACGCCGTATTGCTCCATCAAGGCGGGAGTCGACGGCAGCTGCGTGCTGGGGGCAAGGTCCCCCCGCGTGATCTGGCGTCGCAGCCCAGCGGCGATCTTCTGATGCGCCGACCGCTTGTCCTCGAATGCTCTCGCCATGGCTCAGCTGGCCTGCTTCCTCTGCCGGTACTCGAGGTGCCGCGTCATGGTCATGATGGCGACCTCTATCGGTTCTCCAGTGGTGGATGTGGTGAATCGGGTCAGGACGAGCACGGCCGTGTTAGTAGGCAGGCCCAGTGCCTCGCACTGGGCCGCCGTTGCCGTAACCGCCGCGACGTCCTCAAGGGGGTCGTCCTCGGGGGTGAAACCCAGTGCGGCGAGCAGCGTCACCGCACCACCAGGGATCTTGCCTCTCTCGGCAAGGCGGGTTCCACGGGCGACGTGCGCTGGGTAGTACGAATCCGCCAGTTCAACGGGGTGGTCGTCCAGCAAGACCAGTCTGCGTCGGACCACGACCTTCTCGGTGGGGTCGATGCCGAAGAAGAGTCTCACCGCCTCTGGGGGTTCTACTTCCTCGACGGAGAGGAGGCGCTGACCTCCTCTCCGGCCACGCGCCGCAGCCTCGGTGCTCCAGGCGTCGTGAGCCCCTGCTGGGCGCGGCGCGAGATAGGGCTGTGCGTCGCCCATCCATGCATCGTCGCTGGTCACGGTCCGTCCTCTCGTCGCGGTTCGCCTGGTCGAAACCCTACTGCTGTGTCACTTCTATCAGTATGGCGCACCGTAATGACTTGCGGCCTTAAGTGGATAGGCCTTAAGGTTCTCCATATGGAAGCTACGGACACCACGGAAGCCTCGGAGAGTGAGCCGCAGCGCGGCCCGTACGTCCGAGTCCGGTGGATCGCGCAGTACTTCGACGTGGGGTTGTCGACGATCTATGACCTCATCGAGTCAGGAGCGCTCCCCGCCATCGCTATCGGCCAAGGGTCGAAGAAGACGTTGCGAGTGCATCACGACGACTTCAAGGCTTACGAAAACGCTCTGCGTTCCAAGCAGGTCGTTAGCGCTCAGGTGGCTTAGCCACCACCGCAAGTCAGCAGGAAGTCGCCGTCCTTCGGGGCGGCCGGGGTCGATGCTCCACCAAATCCTCCGGTCCGCGATCACCTGCCATGCACGTCGCAGCGCAGATGCGCTGTCCGTCCTCCAGGACGCCGGGTCTCCCGTGCGGCCTGGCGGGCGGAGAGAGCACCGCGACGCGTCCCGCCCGCTCCGTAGCAAGGAGATCTTGATGACCACGGTGCCCATGGCCCAGAAGCGGCTGAAGAAGACCCGCACGAAGCACGTCAGCAGCCTCCCCGCACTCGCCGTTTCGAAGCTGCTCCCCAACCACATCGACCTGCTCCCCGGCACGGAGAGCCTGGTCTGCCCGAACTGCGAGACCTGGTGCCCCATCACCGGACACCAGGGCCGCACGCCCAAGCTCGTTCCCCACCACACCAACCGCGCCGGCACTCCCCAGGCGCGCCGGTGCATCGGCAGCTACCGTCGGGTGCACCTGGACCTGACGATCCCCGAGTGGCGGCACCGCCTGGGCGACGCCATCGCGGACACTGCCTCCCGGCGCGCCACCATCGTGCTGCGCAAGCCGAAGGCGCCGCCGGCCCCGGCTGCCAGCCAGATCACCCCGGTCCCGCTCAGCGCGGAGGCGGCCCGCAAGGCCTACCGCGGCCACCTCCAGCGGTGCACGACCTGCAAGGGCCGGACTCGCTGCACGGATGGCCAGCGCCTGGCGGAGATCTACGCCCGCCTCGAGCGCCAGGAGCCGCGTCGCAAGCAGGTCCGCGATGCCTTCGCCCGGGAGCGGGCGCGGTTCGACCGCAGCTACGCCGCGCTGGCGGCGGAGGGTCGGGCGGCTGAGTGGACCAAGCAGACCAACAGGCTCGTCAAGAAGGACCGGCTGGCCAAGCGGAGCGGCACGGACGTCGAAGAGCGGAACAACCAGTGCAAACTCCGTGCGAAGGGCTCGATCTCGGAGTTCCGGGGCCCTGAACTGCCGCTCCGGATCCCGGTCTACGAGATCGCCCTGGCGCAGTAGCACGCTCCACGACGAACGACCACGGCCGCCCGCCACCCCGACTCTGGGGTGGCGGGCGGCCGTGGCTGCTCGTACGCAGTCAGCAGCCCCCGGGGATTGCCCTCCCCGGGGGCTGATCTCACACAACTGGACCTAACAGGAGGCCCAGATGACTGTCAGCATCGCACAGCCCATTCCCGCGCCTGCGGCCGAACCGGACCCGGTGATCCTCGAAGCTCTGCGGAGGGTCGTCGACGACCAGATCGGCCCGCGCCGCCCGGGCGCGCTCTACCAGAACATCGACGGCGCCTTCGAGGTGCTATCCGTGGTCCGCGACCCGAAGCTCGCGCGCGGACTGCTCAACCGCCGCTCCGCCCAGTGGGCCGTGATCGTGAAGGACGTGCTCCGCGCGGACGGCGAGCCCTTCGCGGTCGGCTCCGTATGGACGACGTCCGACCGGCTCGTCAGGGCGGCGGCCGACGTGTGCCCGCTCTGCGAGTACTTCAGGTGCCGCTGCCGCGGTTTCGCCGCTGATGCGCGGGAGTTGGCGGCAGTCCGGTGAGCGCCTGCGGACACCCGCCGAAGCTCGTCACGGTCAACCACACCGGCTCGGACGGCAAGCCGTACCAGTCGGTGCGGCATGAGCCGTGCACGTGCGGCGGCAAGCGATAGCCGTGCATCCGATACGTCTGGCCCGTACCGCGCAGCACCGTGCGGTACGGGCCATCGCCACGCGTGGCCTCACCCACCCGGTCACCCGCGCCCTGCTGATGGCCGCCGCTCTGGCGGCCGCGGCGGCGTGGGAGGCCGGCCACCGCGTCACCGACACTCACCCGCCCCTGGAAGCCGAATGGCCGCGCAGCCCTGGTGGTGTGCGGCAGTCCGGTAGGCCCACGAGAGAGGAACCGAACCTATGAACTCACACCTGACACTGCGGACGACGGCGCGGATGGCGAAGGAGCTGCGGCGCCCCGAGCTGGACCGGATCGTTACCACCCGCGCGGCCTGTGCGGCGCCGAAGGCCGCCGGCCTTGACTGGTTCCGCTTCGACGGAGAGGACGTGAGCTCGTGGCGGGCCCGCACGGAGCAGTTGCGGGCCGTGTGCCTGGGCTGCCCGGCGCTGCACGCCTGCCGGGAGCTCGCCCTGCGGGAGAGGGACGGCGGCGGGACGGGCAATCAGAGCCACATGGTCCGCGCCGGGCTCACCAACATCGAGCTGCGCGAGCGCCTGGTGGCGGAGTCCGACCGGCTCGAGGCTGCTCGTAGGGAGGACGACCGGGCGAGCCGCGAGCGCCGGGCCGTGTACAGGGCGGCGAAGAAACTCAAGACCTGCGTGCAGAACTGGCCCGACAGCCGCCACATGGACAGCAACAACCAGCTGGTCCGCGCCGCTGCCGACGAACTGGCCCAGCTCCGAGCAGTCCGCCGCGCCAACGCTGGTTGGGGTGAGGTCGCGTGAGCATCATCCGCCGTCACCGCGTCCGGACCCGGGCTTGGACCGCCGCCGACTACGACAGCTACGAGGTGCTCGCCACGTTGGGCGTCACCGCCCCGGCTGTCCGTGTCACCCAGGCCCGCGCCGGCCGCCCGTTCCGACGCGCCGTGCGCGGGGCACTGCGCACCGCCCGCCGGAGCGCGCACATCGCCTGGCCCGGGGCGGAGCTCAAGCGCCGCCCCGCCAACTGATCCACACCGCCTGTCGGTTGCCTCCCCCGCCCGTCTCGTACGGACGGGGCAGAGGGGAGCCGGACAGCCCGGACCCACCAGCCTCTCCCGCCCGCCGGGAGCGGAAGTGAATTTCGCGCCCGCCTCTCAGCACCTTCCAGGGTCGACCGCCCGCACGCCGGACGGCCGACCTTTCCGGCTGTCCGGCGCGGGAAGAGTCACCCGGATTCGACCTCACCGGCCGCCGTTTCGGGAACGCGAGATCGCGTTTCGGGAGCACCGGCCGCCATTTCGGGAGCACCGGCCGCCGTTTCGCGCACACCCTCAACCGCCCCTCCGGAGGCCCGAGTGACGATCACCGAAGTGCCGCAGAGCGCGGCCACCGACACCCCAGCTTCGCGCCCGACGACCACCGTTTCGGGAGCGCCCGAGACGTTTTCGGGAGCGGCCCCCACCGTTTCGCGGACACGGAAGCGGAACCCCGACAAGCCCAAGCGTGACCGCTTCACAGCCGCCCTGCCGTACTTCGCCGCGATCTTCGGCACGCTGGTCGGTGCCATCGGCTTCGCGACGTCCTACCACACGCTCGCCAAGGTGGCCCTGAGCTGGGGCTTCGGCGAGGATCTGTCGCGCTGGTTCCCGATCGGCGTGGACGCGTCGATCCTGGCGTTCCTGGCGCTGGACCTCTGGCTGATCCTCAAGGGCATCCCGTGGCCGGTGCTGCGCATGGCCGCGCACGGGATGACCGGCGCCACCATCTGGTTCAACGCCAGCGCCCAGGGCGACATCGCCACCGACGCGGTCAAGGCCGCCAGCCACGGCGTCATGCCGATCATCTTCGTGATCGGAGTGGAGGCCGCCCGGCGCCTGTTCATCCAGAAGGCGCAGCTCGAAGCGGGTACGGTCACCGACCGGATCCCGCTGCACCGCTGGATCCTCTCGCCCGTCGCCACCCCGCGGTTCTACCGCCGGATGCGGCTGTACGGGGTCGCCAGCTACCCGGAGATGATCCGGCGTCAGCAGGACCTCATCGCCTACGAGCAGTGGCTCAAGCGCAAGCACAACGGCGACCTGAGCAAGGCGAGCGAGGACGAGAAGCTGCCGATGAAGATGGCGGCCTACGGCTACACCGTCGCGCAGGCCCTGGCGATGCCTGACCAGCAGGAACGCCAGGCAGAGACGCGGATGGAGGAGGCCGAGCGCCGGCGCCTGGACGCGGAGACGCGCCAGGAGCTCGCGCGCAAGCAGGCGGAGGCCGACCGGCTGGAGGCGGAGGGGCGACTCGACGCCGTCCGCGCCCGGGTGGAAGGCGAGACGGGCCAGGCCCGCGCGCACGCCCGAGCCCAGGTCAGCGCCGCAGAACGGGCCGCTGAGCTGGAGGAGAAGGCGCTGGAGACGGCCGTCATCGCCGAAGCCCGCGCCCGCGAGGCCGAGGCGGAGCGCAAGGAAGCCCAGGAGCGCGAGGCGCAGGCCGCCGCCGACCTCCAGGCGGCCGAACTGGAGCGCCAGGCAGCCGAGAAGCGGAAGCTCGCAGCGGAGGCCGACCGGGTCGCCGCGGCGGAGTCGCAGGCGGTCGAAACGGCAGTGATCGCCGAAGCCCGCCAGCGTGCCGCCGAAGCGGACCGGGCCGCTGCCGAAACGGAGAGGGGCGCTGCCGAAACGCGGCGCGCCACTGCCGAAATCACCCTCCGGACAGTGGAGGAGGACACCCGGCGCGAGAGGGCTCTCGCGGAGAAGCTGGCAGCCCGTGAGGCCGCTGCCGAAGCCGAGCTGCGCGCCGCCGAAACGCGGCTCGCCGCTGCCGAAATCGAGCGGCGCGCGGTCGAAATCGAGGACATCGCGAAGCTCAGCCCGCGCCAGCGCGCGGTGCGCAAGGTCGCCCGGATGATCCTCGCGACCGCCGGCGGCGAAACCGACCGGCTGCCGCTCGCCGACATCCAGCGCGAGCTCGCGGTCTCCTCCCCCGGCACCGCCTCCGAGTACCGCCAGGAGGCAGCCGAGCTGATCGCTGGCGGCTACAACCCGGCCGCCTGACCCGCACGTTCGCCATCGAGTGAGGAGCTCACCGTGAACGCTCTGCTGTACGTGGTCAGCGCGCTGACCGTCATGTTCATCGTCCTGGCGATCCCCGCGACCTTGGCTTTCCTGGCCCACAGCCGGACCGAGCACGACCACGGTCCGGGCTGCTGGTTCTGCCACCCGCGGATGCCGCGTATTAGGCGCTGACCTGCACGAATGACCCGCTTCGACGGTTCCACCGGCCCCCGAGACGAAGTCAGCGCCTCGGGAGCGCGGTGAAGGCGCCGAAACGCCACGACAAAGCCTCCCAGATCGCCCCCGCCCTGAGAAGGAGATCCCCACCTCATGGATATCAACGCACTGTTCACGGATGAGGGCCTGCGGGCCTTCACCGCCACCGTCCGCGACCAGCACGTTCGCGATGCCCAGCAGTACGGGCAGATCGCCGACATCGTGCGCCGGCGCCTGGAGCAGACGCCGATCGAGGGCGACCGCTGGATGGCCAAGCGGCTCCGCGCCTGGAAGGTGGCGCGGCAGCTCAGGGCCATGCAGAAGGCGTCCGGCGAGGCCGCGAGCAAGGCCGAGGCCCTGTACGCGACCTACGTCAACGAGGTCCTGGAGCTCCCGCAGCGCCGGGCGGTCGTGGAGGCCAAGAAGCTGGAGCGCAAGCAGGGCCGCCAGGCCGCCGTCGGCGCGGCCGTCGCGAGCTCGCTGAACAAGACGGTGACCTCACTGGGTGCCCCGCCCGAGCAGGCTCCGGGCGTCGTCCCGCAGGCGAGGCCGGCGGAGTTCGTGGCCCCGGACAATCCCTGGAACCAGTGGCCGATGGCGGCCGGTGGTGAGCGGCCGACCAGCACGATCAACGACTACTTCCCGAAGGGAGGTGACGGGCGTTGACGACGCCTCGGCAGACGCACAACCGCGCCAAGCACTGGAACGCGCGGATCGCGGAGGCCACGACCGAGACCGAGCGGGCCGGGGTCTGGTACGACGCGTGCCGGACCCTGGCGCGCCAGGCCGAACGCGACGGCCAGCCGGACCTGTGGCGCGCTCTCACCGCCACGCTGCACGACTTCTACAAGCGCAACGGAGGGTGACGAAGTTCTTCTTCTTCACCGCCTCCTCTTCGCCGCCCGGCGGCCCCCAATGTGCGCGCGTGTCGTGCGCGCGCGAGGGTGACCCGGGCGGTGACCGTCTGTCAACTCCGAGAGGGAAACGTCATGGCCGACGACGACGGCCCGAACCCCCCGAACAACTTGATCCACTTCCCCCGTGTGGGATACGCAGCCCCTACCGAACCCCCCGCGCAGACGCCCGGTCCGGCGCCGGCCGACGTGCCGTTCGCGGCCCCCGCAGACGTCTCCGAGGACCTCTCCGACACGTTTGCACCCGCGACCCGGCCCTCTCCTCTGGACACGATCGCGGCCATGCACGAACCCGGCCTGGGCACCCCGTTCGCCGCGGGCTCCGCGCCGGATCCGGCACCCGCTCAGGGCGGGCCGATGGTCCCGGCGACCTTCCGGCCCGATGCCGGTCAGCCGGTCGCGCCGCGCCTGGGCGCGCTGTCCCTGGCCGCGATCCTCGCGGTCTCCGTGGCCGCGATGCGCGGCATTCACACCGCCATCGCCGGGCGCCGGGCCAGCCGGGAGCAGCGTGAGGCGGTCGCGAAGACCGCGAGCACGTCCAAGGACAGCCCGTCCGGCGGCGGTTCGAAGAAGCAGCTGCAGCCCGGCCACGAATGGGGCCGCAAGTCCCTCCAGCGCGGCCCCGGCGGCGCGCCGGGCCGCTCCGGCGGCTCGGGTTCGGGAGGGTTCGGGCGGGGGGGCAGCAGGTCGCTGGGCGGCCCGGGCGGAGGCGGGCGGGGCGGGCCGACGACGAAGTCGCCCAGCGGCTCCGGCGGCGGCTCGGGTGGTGGGCGCGGCGGCTCAGGCGGGAAGAAATCGCCTGGCAAGGGCCCCGGGATCCACTCGCCGCTGCGCGGCTCGCAGGGCGGCGGCCCGAACCTGAAGAAGAACGGCCGCGGTGGCGGTCCCCCCGGCTCCGGGGGCTCGGGAGGCACGGGCGCAGGCACGGGCCCGAACGGCGGCCCAGGGAAGAACCGCGGCCCCGGCGGCACGGGGTCCGGTTCCTCCGGCGGGGGTCCGAGCACGAACCGCAAGCGCGGCCCGGGCGGCACCGGCTCCGGCGGTTCCGCCGGCGGCAGGAAGCGCGGCCCCGGAGTTCCCGGGCCGGGCACCGGCACGACCGGCCCCGGCAGCAAGAGCCCCGGCAAGGGCTCGGGCACCGGGGCCGGGACCGGCGCGGCCGGCCCGAAGGGCACCGGCAAGGGCGGGACGAAGAAGTCGCCGCGCGGCACGACCGGCCCGACGGGCATCCTGCGCAAGAAGCCCGGCACGACCACGCCCGGCACCGGCCCGAAGTCGAAGAAGGGCGCGGGCACGACAGGCCCCGGCACGACGACGTCCGGCAAGAGCGGCAGGAAGGGCAGGACGAAGCCCGGCAAGGGCTCCGGACCGGGCCCGGTGCACAAGGCGCCGGGCGGGAAGTCCCGCAAGGGCAAGAAGATCACGCTCACGCCGGGTATCGCGCACGGCACGTTCGCGGCGACGGACAAGTACGGCTGCGGCTGCCGCAAGTGCCGCCGATTCAAGCGCGAGTACAACCGGAAGGTCATCGCGGCCATGAAGTCGGCGGCGCGCGGCCGCACCACGCTCGGCGAGGCGATCCACGAGACCGCGGACAAACGCCTCAGGCGCCGTCGTAAGAAGCTGTCGCCGGTCATGACGAGGACCAAGGTCACGGTCAAGAAGCCGAAGAAGAAGTCCGGCCCGAAGACCACGGCCCCGGCCGGGAGCACCAAGCCCCCCGGGCCCACCGCGCCCGGGCCCACCGGACCGGCCGCGAAGACACCGGCCAGCGGCGGCCGTTGGTCCAGCGCCCGGGCCCGTGCCCGCAAGCGCGCCCGGATGCGGACCCGCCCCGTACTGGTGCCCGGGCCCGGCCCGGCCACCACCGGGACATCGCCGGGACCGACGGTCCTGACCAAGCCCACAGTCATCACGCCCGTTCCCGGTGCCCCGACTGCTCCGGCCGCCGTGGCTGCCGGAGCAGCCGGGGCACCGGCGGCGGCACCGGAAACGGGCACGGTGCCGGGCACCGGCGAGCCGCGCCTGTCGCCGTTCGAGGCGATGGGCATGGCCACGGCGGTGCCCGCTCCGGCTGGTCCGATCACGGTTGAGCAGGTCCGGCCCGCTGCCGCCCCGGCGGCACCGAGCGTGGGCCTGCCCGCCGGCACGAGCACGAAGGAGAACAGCGTGAGCACTGTCCCGGACCTGACACGCGACAGCTGGCTGGGCATGTGGGGAGACGGCGGCATCGCGGGGATGGCCGCGGAGCACCAAACCGAGGTCACCCTCGACGACACCCTCGACGTCCTGGAGGAGCTGACGAAGCAGTCGTTCGCCGCGCACGAGACGTGCAAGAAGCTCGCCACCAGGGCGAGGGAGATCCGGTACAAGCTGGACGAACTCGCCGCTGACCTGCGCTCCAAGCACAACGTCATCGGACGCCTGACCGGCGCGGCGATGGCCAGGCTCGCGGAGTCCATGGAGCTCCTGGCCCGCAAGGCAGACGAGATGTCGGTGAAGTCGCTTCACGCGGCGGAGCTCTCCGAGATGGCGGAGAACGCAATGTTCGACGCCTACCGGCCTCTGCAGCAGGCGACCGAGGACTCCGGCCTGGCCGTGCCCGCCGCCCGCATCCACAACGAGAACTGAGAGGAGATCACGTGAGCGACAACCTCCCCGCCCTCCCGGGCATGAGCGGCGGCGGCGCCAGCAGCGGCAACGGCTTCCTCGCCCTGTCCGGCCGGACCGCCGCCCTCGCGTCCGCGGCTCTGTTCCTCAAGGAAGGCATGCACCTGCTCAGAGTCCACATGCGGGCCAACGCCAACGCGGCCATGCGGCTGTCGGAGATGTGCGGCGCAGCCGAAGTCGAGCCGCATTTCACCTCGATGATCGAGGATGCCTCCACCTCCCTCACCGCGGTCGCTGAGGCATCCGGGGAGATGGCGAACGCCGCCGACTCCGTCGACACCGACGCCCGCGGCTTCAACTCCGCCCACGACCGGGAGTACCGCCCCGGGTACGAGGCCTCCAACGGCTCCGGCGTGCAGCAGGCCAAGCCCGGCTTCTACCGGCGCACCGGCCGCCGCTGACCACCCCACCACCCACCCCGCCCAGGGGCCGCGCCCGCAGCTGCGAGCGCGGCCCATCGGCGTTCCGCCCCTTTGAATGGAGGCAGTGTTGAGCACCATCGACCAGGCGGCGCCGGCCGCCGACACCACCAGAAGCGTCCCGGGCCACGTCATCTACCGGCGCGTCCTGGCCGAACGCACCTCCTACGCCCTCGCGGCGGCCGGCATCGCCGTCGGCCCCCAGCTGGACGACTCCGTGCTGTCCTACCTCGCCAGCGGCGGGCTCGCGGCCGGCACCATCGCCTGGCTGTACGCGAAGACCAAGGACCCCGACCAGAGCCCGGACCTCCTCACCCGCGCGCAGCACTCGATCCCGTTCCTGACCGCCGCCGGCACCTACCTGGCGAACCTGATCACCCCCGGGTTCAACTGGTGGGAGGTCCTCGCCCCGGCCGCCTGGGCGGGCCTGATGGGATGGATGGCCCCGCTCACCCGCAGCGCGGGCCTGATCCTGGAGCTCACCGAGCACCACCAGGAGCAGCAGACGGGCGGCGGCCCGAGCGAGCCGGTGACGTACGAAGAGTTCCTCGCCGCGAAGTGGGCGCGGGCCACCGGAGAGGACACCCGCCTGGTCGCCATCAAGCAGTTCCACGCCGACCGGCCGGACTTCGAGGCCGTCGTCGTCGCCCAGGTAGGGAAGGCCGTACCGACCTACACCGAGACGCAGCTCGCCGCCACGTTCGACTTCCCCCCGGGCACCGTCACCCTGCGCCCCGTCCCCGGCTCCGGGCCCGGCCGCATGCGGCTGGTCGCCCGCCCCACCACCGAGGACACCGAGGCCGCAGCCGCCGACCTGCGCAGTTTGTGGCAGACCGCAGTCTCCAAGCCCGGCGGCGCCGCCCCCGGCGTCGACCTGGTCGACTTCCGGGCCGAGCCCCACCGGATCGTGCTCCTGGTGGCCTCCCCGGCGGGCAAGGAGATCCGCCTGCCGCACACCGCGATCTGCTCCGCCCTCGGCATCGACGACCCCTCCCGCCTCGTGATCGAGACGGACGGCATCCGCCAGGGCGTCGTCTCCGTCTACAAGACCAACCCGCTGATGAAGGTCCGCAAGGCCACCGTCGAAGACCTGACGATGGACGACAAGGGCCGCATCACCATCGGCATCTGCCACGACGGCAAGCCCGCCCGGATGCGGCTGTGGGATCCCTCCCAGGGCGCGCTGCGCGGCATCACCGCCGGCGTCACCGGCGCGGGCAAGTCCGTGCTGCAGAACCTGATCCTCGCCGCGGAGAAGCGCTCCGGCGTCGTCTCCTGGGTCGGCGACGTCCAGGGCGGCATGAGCCTGCCGGAGGCGGAGGGCAGGGTCGACTGGTTCGCCAAGGGCCCGGTGGAAACGCTCCTCATGCTCACCGTCGCGCACGCGGTCATGAAGTACCGCGAGCGCCTGTCCAACGAGATGGGGCGCGGCGACTTCGCCCTGGGCAGGCCGTGGCCGCTCATCAACATCACGCTGGATGAGATCAACCGGCTGCTGTCGCACCCGGATGAGGAGATGCGCAAGGCGGCCTCCTACCTGATCGCCGACATCCAGAAGACGGGCCGCAAGGTCGGCATCGGCATCCGGCTCGCCGTCCAGTCCCTGCACCTCAAAGACCTGGGCGACGACGACGCGATCCGCCAGCAGGGCAAGGTCGGCGCCCTGTTCCTCATGCGCACCGCCTCCTCCTCCACCCGCGAGATGGGCCTGGACGGCATCGCGCCCACGGGCTTCCAGATGGAGAACATCCCCGCCCGGATCTACGAGAACGGGCAGATCGAGGCGCTGTTCAGCGGCGCGGACGACGAGGACGGCGAATCCACCGCGGGCATGGCGTACATGTTCCTGGACGGGCGCGCGAAGTTCATGCGGACCTTCTTCGCGGAGAAGGTCGACGGCGTCTACCCCGACCTGATCGCGCTGTACGGGGAGGAGCCGGCGGTCGGACTGACCGAGGGTGAGGCCCGGGCGGCAGCAGCCGCGGCCGACATCTACACCGCCCGGCACTCCAACCCGTACGCCGACTGCGACACCCTCGCCCAGGCGTTCTCCGGGGCGCCGGGCAGCAGCGTCCCCGGCATGGAGACCGCGTCGGCCGACACCGGCGACGAAGACGGGGACGGCGGGGGCGCGGCGCCCGCGATGTTCGGCGCGCCCTTCGGCGCGCCGTTCGGCGAGGGTCCGGACATCGGGGAGGAGCCCGGCCTGCAGGACAGGCTCCTGGACCTGCTCGCCGACGGCCCCAAGAGCCTCAAGGAACTGCGCGAGGCCCTGCCGGAATTCCAGCCCTCCAGCATCAGCAACGCCTGCAGCCAGCTCAAGGCAAAGGGCCTGGCCAAGCCGCTCAAGCGGGGCACCTGGCAGCGCGCCGACAGCTGACCCCGCGCCCATTCACTCATCCCAGCTCACGAAGGAATCCGATCACCGTGGCCCTGTCGATCTCCCTTGTCCTGCTCTTCGGCATCGTCGTCGTCCTGCTCGTGCGCACCGGCTACCAGCGGATCTGGCCCGGGATCGCCACCTGCCTGTTCGGCTTCTTCCTCGCCAGCACCGGCATCGCCCCCACGATCACCAGCGCAGTCTCCTCCGTCACCGGATGGATCAGCAGCTTCTGACCCCCGGCCCGACCCCGCCGAAGCAAGAAGGAGAACACGATGATGAACCGCCCCCTGGTGCTCCTGGTCGACGACGCTGCCGACGTCCTGGCGGCCAGCCCCGAAGCCCGCGCGCTCGTCAACGAGCTGCTGTGCACCGGCCGCCGCAACGGCCTGGTGGTCCGCTCCGAGGGCGGTCGGCCGCTGCCGCACTGGCAGTACCCGACGCCCGAGGCGCTCGAGGCCGCCGCCGACCAGCAGTAGCCCGCCCCACTCCCCCGCCCCCTGCGCCCTCCCCGCCACCACGGCGGGGAGGACGCACCCGTCCCAGCCCCTGAATGGAGAACCCTGTGGACTTCCACCCCACCACCGGCCGCCCGATGACGGAGTCCGAGGCCGCCGCCGAAGCCAGGCGGATCATCGAAGAGAACTTCCGGCCCGAGCCGCAGTTCCCCACCTCGTTCCGGGACGACTCCCCGCTGCCCGCCTATGGCACCGCCCCGCCCGTCCCGCAGGAAGACCGCCGGATCGTGCCCGCCTGGGCGGCCGGAATCGCCGTCGCCTCCATCGGCGTCGGCGCCGGAGTCACCGGCATCGGCTGCGGCGCCTGGCTGGTCCTGCAGGGCCTCGCCTCGGTCACGCTGACCAGCGTCCTCATGGTCACCATGCCGTTCGCCGGCGTCGCCATGGCCGTGACCGCCATCGGATCGGCAATCTCCCGCGCCCGCTCCGCCGTGACCAAGAACATCTTCCAGGGCCCGGTCACCCACCACACCCAGATCAACAACACCAGCACCACGCGCGGGATGTTCTTCGCCCGCACCCGCAACGAGGTCCGCTGAACTCCGGGCGCCCTGCCTCGTATCCGACGCCCGCCACGCGCGGGAGCCGGATGCGGGACAGGCCGTCCGGCACCGGCGGTCAGTCGTCGTAGTCGATCCAGATGCGGCCGTGGTCATCGACCTCGGCTTCGCGGATCTGTCCGTCGACGATCGCCCGGTTGACGGTCACTTCGACGTCGTAGTCCACGTCGATCCACAGCACGCCGTCGTCATCGGTGAACGCGGGCCAGATCGTCCCGTCCGTGTCGATGACCTGCTCGAAAACGATCTCTTCCGGCTCATCGCGGGTGAACCACCCCATCGCAGCCGCCCCCTCTCCGGGCCTGTGGGCTTCCAGCCTGGCCCATTCGAACGCTCCGCGACCATGCATCGACAACAAGGAGTTGCCCCGTGCAGTCCTACGACCACACCTCCGCCGGCCACAACGGCCAGGTGCTCGACTTCCTGCCCGTCCACGTTCCGCAGCAGCCGAAGAAGGTCCGCTTCGCCAAGACCCGCGCCACGGTGCGGCAGTGGTGGAACGACGCCTGGAACGTCGGCGGCGTCCTGCACGCACTGTGGGACGACATCCGCTGGGCGCGCATCGACGGCTGGCACGGCATGGCCAACTGGCTCAAGACCCTGCTCACCGTGACCGGCCTGTCGATCGCCGTGCTCGCGGCCAAGACCGCCGCCACCGTCGTCCTGGACTCGCTGCACCAGCTACTCACCGCCGCGCCCAAGGTCGAGGTCGCCACCGACACCTCCTCCGGCGTGTGGGCCGTCATCGACCAGCCGGTACGCACGTACATCGCGCAGCACTCCGCCGGCCTCGCCATCAGCGGCTCCACCGTCTACACGCTGTGGCAACTCACCGCCATCGTCGCCCTGGTCCTGGGCTTCCTCTCCCGGAACAACGGGGTGCGGCTCACCTGGGCGACGCACGGCGCGGCGACCGTGTGGATGGTCTGGACAACCACACCGCACGCCAGCCGCACCGTCGCCGCCGCACTCGCGGTCCTGGCCTGGACGCTGCTCAGCGCATTCGCGCTGCGCGGCATGACCCTGCGCCGCCGCGTCGCCTACCACGCGCGCCCCGCCCGGGCCGCCGTCCGTCCCGCGCCCCACGTCCCGCCGCAGGCCGCCCCGGCCGACGGCGACTTCGACGACGACGTCGACAGCGGCGACCAGCTCCGCTGACCTCCGGTCGCTCCGCCTGGTCCTCGCCCACCCGCCCGGGTGGGCGAGGACCGGACAGGCCGACCGGCCGCCCCGGCCCGCGCCCCGCTGACGAACCGACGTCGGCGGGGCGCGGTGCTTGCCCATCGACGTCTGGAGGACACGCCCGTGCTCATCCCCCGTCCGCGCCGCCGGACCGGCCGGCCCCGCCCGCAGCGTCCCGGCCCCCGCTACCCGCACCGCCCCGCCCGGCTGCCCGGCGCCTGGACCAGGTGATGCCCCGCCCCAGGAAGAGGCGCCGTCCCCGCGAGGTGAAGCGGGTGCCGCGCAGCGACGCGCTCCTGCCGGAATATGACCGCAGCGCTGTCCCGGAAGGCCTGGTCACCAGGCGCCAGCTGAGAGACATGGGCCTCAGCCCGGGAGACAACGAAGGCCCGGTCGCGATCCTGCGCTGCAAGTGGTGCTCCTACCGGCCGCAGTGGTCGTGCATCCATCCCACCCGGGGCTTCCTGCTCCGCGTCGATCTGGCCGCGCCCAAGCGCGTGCCGACGCTTGCTCAGGAGGAGGCCCTGGACCGGGCGATGGCCGCTCGAGAGACGTGCCCGAAGTGCCGGCGTCGCTACGCGTTCTGCCTGCCGCTCAAGAAATTCGGTTCCTGCCTGGAGTGCTTTGACGGCACCCCCGCCGACCCGAGCAACTACATCGCTCCCCCGGCCAAGCACCTGCTGGCTGCCTGACCAACGACACTCCCGAAGGAGAAGTCACCCATGGCACTGAGCCTGTTCACCCGCCACACCGACGTCCAGGACCCGGCGACCTGGACGCCGCCAGGCACGACCGTCGTCCAGCGCTACCGCGGCTTGGGCGGCGCGGTCGTCCTCGTCTACATCGCCGACGGGGACCGCGGCACCTCGTATTTCGCCGCAGCCTGTCTCGGCTGCACCTTCCGCGCCACCCGCAACAGCCACGGCTCCGTGCGGTTGCCCGAGACCGACGCCGCCGACCTCGCCAACACCCACGCTGCCAGCTGCCGCGCGATGAACCGCGGCGTTCCGGCCGCGCCCGACGACGGCCAGGCCGCGACGATCGTGCGCTCCCGGCTGTGGGGCCTGCGCGAGTACGGCACCACGCGCACTCACTACGTCAGCCTGAGCGACTTCCACGCCGACCGCGTCGACCTCCAGCGCCCGGCCGACTTCATCAAGCAGACGATGCTCCAGCTGGTGCAGAACGAGCCCGACTTCATCACCTCCGAGCCCGACTCCAGCGGCACCGGCACCCGCTTCCTGGTCCAGCCGCACCCGCCCCGGACCTGATCCGGTGCGCGCCCGAACCGCCCTGCTGCTGGCGGCCGCCGCCGTACCGGTCACGGTCACCGCGGCTGCCGCCGCGCTGAAGGTCGGCCACTGGCAGCTGTACGTCGACCGGCACCGCCTCGAGCTCTCCCCCACCGCCCGCCGCGACTGCCGGCGCTGTCATGGCGACGGCGGCTGGTGGATCGGCGGCCCGGACCCGGAGATGGAGGCGTGCGGCTGCTGGTCCGACCGGCGCGAGCTGCGCATTCGGCTCTGGCCGCTGCCCGCGGTCCCCGAAGAACCGCCGTTTTGACGGATCTGCGTGCCGCCCCGACCAGCCATATGTGCTGGCCGGAGCGGTGCGCAGGACCGGGCAACCCGGTACCCATCACGCCTGAAGGAGCCCACGTGACCGAGACCCTCACCCCGCCCGCCGCCGTTGCTGCTGGGGCGGACTCGCCGCTGGCGATCCTGTTCGACATCGCCCGAGCCATCGGGGTACCGACCGAGGACGAACAGCGCGACGACGCTGAAACGGCCGCGCTGCACTACGTGTGGAACGTCTACCCCGACACCCTCGGCAAGGCGCTGGACGAAGACGACTGGAGCGGCCGGCCCGCCCTGGTCGGACTGGAGCCGAGCGCGATCGCCTACCTGGACGGCGGCTGGTGGCTGCACCACACCACCGACGTCGACCAGGAGCGCGACGTCCTCACCCTGCTCGCGCCCTGCACCTGCGGCCGCGGCTACGTCGACCGCGTGCTGGACGGCGAGTGGGACCTACTGCAGATCCTCACCGATCTGCGCACCACCGGCGGCCGCTTCCCCCACGACAACGACCGGCCCGACTGCGCCTCCCTCCCCCGCCTGCGTGCCTGGGGCGACGCCCAGCCGTGACAGCACGAAAGGGCGGCTGGCGCGCTCGAACCGCGCCAGCCGCCCCAACTCCCTTCGGCCTCAAGGCCTCCGCCCCCATTCAGGCCGTCCAACACGACGGTCCCGCCCAATCAGCAGGAGAACCCACATGACCACCGCCACGATCAACGCCGACGACATCATCCGCCGCTACGCCGACGACATCGCCTACGCAGCCGAGCAGGACAAGGCCACCGACATCGGCGCCCTCTCCGATCAGCTGGACACCGCGGCCCGCAACTTCTCGATGGCCGGCATCCACGGTCACGAGGACCTCGAGACCGCTTCGACCTTCCTCGCCGAGGCCCACCACTCGACCGACGGCCTCGAGCGCACCGTGTTCCTCCGCAAGGCCGACAAACTCCTCCACCCCATCGTCTGGGACATGACCCAGGAGTACCGCGACATGGTCGGAGACGGCGACGAGGACGACGACTGACGATCAGCCCGCAGAAGAGCCCCAGGTCTTCCCCTACCGGCTTTCCGCTTCAGGTACGGCGGGGGAGAGCCAGCCGGTTCCGGCTGGCTCTCCATCCGTGGGCAACGGCGGTCGCTGCCGTACGACAGCGACCGGCCCGACTACATCGGCATCCGTCGCGTCCGCGCCTGGGGGCGACGCCCGGCCGTGACAGCACGAAAAGGCGGCTGGCGCGCTCGAACCGCGCCAGCCGCCCCAACTCCCCTTCACCCTCTGCGAGATCAGGAGAACTCCAGCATGCACCGTCCTGCCACCTTCGCGGCCCTGCTCGGACTGACCCGCGCCGCCAGCGCGATCGGCGACTTCTGGGTTATCGCGGCACCCGCCGTGTCCGCCGTGTCCCGTGTCTCGCGAGTGGAGGTGGCCCGATGACGAGCATCGACCAGGCCACGACGCTTGCAACGTTCGGCGCGGTGTGGGCGGTGCTCTCCGTCAGCCACAACCTTGCGGATCACGTGATCGGGCAGACCGACCACCAGGCCGGGAACAAGGCGGCGCCGTCCGCGACGGAGGTTGCCGACGGTGTGAGTCCGCGGCAGGGCTGGGGTGCGTGCTTGGGGCACGTCGCCCAGTACCACCTGGTGATGGCCGTGCTGCTGGCCCTGGTCTGGGCCGTCCTTCCGCTCCAGATGTCCTGGACCGGCCTGACGGCCGGGCTCGTCCTCTCAGCGGTGACGCACGCGTTCTTCGATCGCCGGTGGCCGGTCCGCTGGCTCCTGGAGCACATCGGGTCGAAGGGCTTCGCGGAGCTGAAGGCCGCGGGGATGAACGGCATGTACTTGACCGATCAAGCCCTGCACCAGACGGCACTTCTCGTCTCCGCTCTCCTGATCACCCTTCTGTGACCTGGAGTTCTGACAAGAATGGAAGGAACTAACGGCATGAACACCGCCGGACGAGACTTGACTCTGATCACGACGACCGGGGCCGTTGACTTGATGGCGGCCGTCACCGACGGCTCGCCCGACACCGTGCTGGGCCGCACGATCCCGACCGTGGATGTGGTCTTCACCTCGTGGTGCCGGGACTGCGGACAGGCCGAGTGCCGCGACAGTGCCACCCTGTGGCGCGACAGTTGGGAACTGGTGTCGGCCAGCCCGAACTTCGCGAGTACCGGGTGGGGCAAGTGGGCCCGCGAACACCCCGAGGAATGCCCCGAGCGGCTCCGGACGATCGCCCGCTACCTGACGGCCGGCGGGGCTGTCGTGACGGTGACCAACCGACATGAGTCCCGCTGCGCTGGCTGCGGCCAGGGCGATGACGGTGACGGTGAGCCGTCCGCCCGCGCGTGGGCCCAAGGCCATGCTGAGCTGTGCCGCGCGATGCCCGTCGATGGAGACGGGGGCTGAAAGTGAGACACGCCAAGAAAGCAGCGACAATCTGGGTCCAGAACGACTTCTGCGCCCGAGTGAAGGGCGCCTCCGACGACGCCCCGGTCACCTACGAGGACCCGCAGACCAACGAGAAGACCACCCACGGCACGGCCGACGGCCGTAAGGCGTGCCTGCACCATTGCCTCACCTACACGGCCACGCAGGCGATCGTCGCCGGACTCGGGGCCCGCGCGCTGGGCATCCGGGTCCACCCCGGTGGGGCCGCGGCCGCACTCGCCGTCTCCGGCGTCACGCACTACATCGCGGACCGCAGGGTGCCGGGCCACGGCGTCCTGGAGAAGCTCGCCGACAAGACCGGCAAGACCGGCTTCTACCGCCTGGCCGACTTCGGCATGAACGGCGCCTTCCACCTCGACAACTCCTGGCACCACGGCTGGGAGACCGTCGCCGCCCTCATCGCCACCACGAAGGCGACCAGCCGGTGACTGCCCGGTCCCGTACGCGCCTGGAGCGCGTCCGCCACCCGCAAGGAGACATCTGACATGGCGAACGCGAAGGCGACGAACCCGCCCCGAGGGCAGTGCACGCAGTGCTGGTACCACGCGTACGCCAGCCGCGAGGCGCACGCCGGGCTCCGCCCGCGTCAGGACTGCCCCCAGTGCGTGGACCACATGGCCAACGGCCACCCCGACCACATGATCGTCCGCTGACGGCGCTGCGCGAAGCCGCCGCCCTGCTCACCGACAACGCCGGGCAGCGCCTCATCCGGGCTGCCCGGCACCCTCACCCGCAAGGAGATCCCGCATGACGCCGCTGACCTTTCCCGAACTGCCGGAGAACGCGCTCATCATGTTGATGGGCGCATCCGGGGCCGGTAAGTCAACGCTGGCCGGCACCTGGCCCGACACCCAGGTCCTCTCCCTGGACGCTCTGCGCGGCGCGGTCAGCGATGACCCGGGGTGCCAGGAGGCGACCGGCGACGCGGTCGACGTCCTGCACCTGCTCGTGGACCGCAGGATGGCCCGGCGGCTGAACACGATCGTCGACGCGACGAACGTGTCCTGGGCGGCCAGGGAACCGCTGGTCGCCGCCGCCAAGCGACACGACATGCCCGCCGTCGCAATCGTCGTCGCGACGCCGGCCTCGGTGTGCGTCGACCGGCAGGGCCCGCGCCCGGACACCCGGACGGTGCCCGACGACACCGTCCTCGCCCAGCACAAGGCGATGGTCTACTCCCACCCGAACCTCGAGGGAGAGGGCTTCACCCAGGTCGTGTTCGCCGACAGCCTCTATCGGCTGGAGCCGTTCCTGCGGCGCCTGAGCGAGGCCCGCAACGCCGACCTCGGACTCGACGGCGGCGACGGCCTGGGCGACCTGCTCCTGCCCCGCCGCATCTTCGGCCCGGAGATCCTGCCCATGTGGCAGTGGAAGGACGGCTCGAACGTCGCGGGCGGTGACCGGGTCGCGGAGATCCGCCTCGGTCAGCAATACCTCACCCTCGCCCTGCGCAACGACGTCGACGGCGAAGGCGATGTCGGCTTCGACGTGCAGGTGCCGTGCCCGTTCGAGTCGGAGTGCAGCGGCTCCGCGTGGGCACCGGCCTACAGCATCAGCTGCCTCCACCGCGCGCTCACCGGGGAGCTGGACAACAGCGAGGACCTCGTCTGCACCGTCCACGGCGGGTTCGACGACGTCGACCAGGAGGCCGACGACCACGCCTGGGGCGACGACCCCGAGGGCCGCGCCGACCTGGACGCGCAAGGCCTGGAGGCGATCCGCGGATGACCACCGAGCCCGCGACCAGTGCGGCTTCCGGCTGGGGCCAGGCCACCTTCCGGTGCGGCCGGTGTGGTGCCGAACACACCGTCACCACCGAGGCCGCCTACCTCCAGGCCGTCGGCGTGCATCACGACGCGCACGCGCTGTGGGACCGCTTGAACCCCATCGAGCGGGACGGCTTCGCCTCGATCCTGCGCGTGATCCTGGCCGCGCCGGAGCTCGGCACAGCATTCCTGGCACTCGCCGACCGCCAGAAGCACCTCACAGCCACGGCGTACTCGAACGCCACGACTCACGACAATCAAGGAGACCGTGATGAAGAAGTTCCGTCTGCCGTGGATGAGCCGCTCTGACCGCCGCCAGTGGCGGTCGGCCGAAACCTTCACCGACCTCGGCACGCTGATGGCCCGCTGGTTGGAGGGCGACATCGCCTCCTGGCCCGGCTACGCGGCGAACTGGGGCCCGGATGAGGAGACCACGGAGGCCGGCCTGGTCCCCGTGCTCGCCGCCTGCAACCTGGCCGGGTACGTCACCGTCGCCAGCCAGCCCGGCATCGACCCGGGACCCGGCTACGACGGCCTGATCTGGGCTCAGCGCGCCGCCGTCGAAGGCTTCGTCACCGACTATGACCTGCTGCGGCGGCTGGTCGACGCCGCCGACGACGCGGACCTGGAGCTCGTCATCAGCGACGACCTCGACGCCGGCCAGGACGGCATCACCGTCACCACCTGGGACGGCAAGCCGTACACCAGCTTCGGCGGCTACCTGGACTACCCGAACCTGCGCCTCATGTGGGACGGCATCGGCGGCGGCGCCTTCTACGACGTCTGCCGGGCGCTGCGGGTCACCCTCGCCGCCCGCGAGTACGGCGCCGACGCCGGAGCGCGCCTGTGGGACGTCCTGGACGCCGTCACCGGCCGCATCCCCGTCACATCCTGATCCCACCCCGCGTGGCCTGACGCGCTGCCCGATCCACCCGTCGACGTACGGGTGGTGAGGAGAGCCGGACAGTCCGACCGGCCCACCACACAGCAAGAGGCGCACCCCCATGCCTGGACAGCCCGGGGTGCGCCTCTTCGTGATTCCGCCCCCTTCGGGGCGAGATCGGAGTCTCCATCATGCCTGCCATCACCCGGTTACGGCAGCATCCCCGCACACTCCTGATCGCCGCCGCCGTGCCGCTCGCCCTGGCCGCCGTCGTCGACGGCGCCCGCGTACGCCGTCGGCTGGAGGTCGCCGACCGCGACCTGGAGACCGTCGGCCGCGAACTCGAGGCCGCACGGCGCGATGAGCTCACCGGCCTGCACCGCCGCCGCGCCCTCTACACCCACGGCGAGCAGTTGCTCGCCCGAGGCTGCCCGGACGACACCGTGGTCCTGGTCATCGACGGCGTCGGCTTCAAGAAGGTCAACGACGACTTCGGCCACGCCGCCGGCGACACGGTCGTCATCGCCCTCGCCCACCGGCTGCGCCAGTGGTGCACCGCCCGCGACGGCCTGGTCGCGCGGCTGGGCGGAGACGAGTTCGCCGCGATCGTCCACCTCCCCCGCGCCGACGCCGCCCAGGAACTGGCCGCGCTGCGCGAGCACATGGACGGCCCCGTCCCCTACGAGAGCCTTCAGCTGTCCCTGGCCGTCTCCATCGGCGCCGCCTACGTCGCCGACCTGCCCGGCCACTCCTGGAGCACGGTCCTGCACGCGGCGGACGTGGCCATGTACCGCGTCAAGCGCGGCGAGGCCGCCTTCCCGTACCTCGCCACGCAGGCCGACGCGGCCACCGAGCCGGTCAACGGCCGCCGACCCGGACGCCCGGGCACCCACCTGGCCGCCCCGGCCGCCGCGTGACCGTGGTGACGGCTCTTCTCGTCTGGCGCGACAGCTGCCACTTCGACCACTGGGGCGACCTGCCGTGCGTGCTGTGCGGCCGTCCGGCCCCGCTGCGCTCCCACAAGAAGGAGCCGGTGCACAAGGTCTGTGCGGAGGCGTGGAACCAAGCCAACCCCCGCGAACTCGGCAAGGGCCGCTTCGTCTCCGACGCCCAGCCGCGCCGGACCAAGAACGTCCACGCCTGACCACCACCCCAAACGCTTCCCGGCAGGGCCCCGGACGGGCCCTGCCGTTCGCTGTTTCCCGGAAGGACCACCAGCCCATGGCGACCCCCGCCAACTCCGGCCAGCCGCCGGCCCTCACCGCCAGCCAGGCCGTCGCCCTGGCCCTGCTGAGCCACGGCCACACCGCCGGCAGCATCCACGAGCGCACCGACATCACCCCGCGCGAGCTGTACGACCTCGCCGCCCTGCACGACGTCACCGCCCCGTGCGGCACCGTCGAAGGGGCTGGCTGCCACCAGGCCCGCCTCGAGGACCCCTGCCCGGGCTGCACGACCGCCGACGGCCGCGCCCGGGCCCGCGCGCTGGCCGCACAGCGCAAGGCCGTACCCGCCCACACCCTCCGCCACCGGCGCCCCGCCGTCGGCACGGCGTAGGGGGTGCCGTGTTCAACGACTGGCACCAGGCCCTCGAAGCCGAATCGCTCCCGCTCGACCCCAGCCCGGAAGAGGAACTCGCCGCCGCCGCGCGCACTGCCGCGCGTCACGCCCGCGACAAGGACGACCTCACCGAGCTCCTGGGCGCCCTCGGGGTGCCCACCGACGAAGACACCTTCACCGCCCTGCTCCCCCTCCTGCCCGACACCGCCACGACCGGAGACACGATGACCACCCAGGCCCCCGCCCCCAACGCCTTCACCGCCGTTGCCGCCTCGATGCTCAAGGACGGCGACAGCCCCGAGCACGTCCGCACCACGCTCGGACTCTCCGAGGACGAACTCGCCGACGCCCTTCAGCACGTCGACCTGCCCGTTGCCGCCCCGGCCGCCGACACAGACAGCGCCGACACGGACGCCTCGCAGGCGGGCGGCCCCGAGCCCGCCAGCCAGACCGTCCCCGCCGAAGTCAACGTCCCCGTGGCCGACTCCGCCATCGAGGCGCTGCTCACCTGGGGGGAGCAGCACGACACCAAGGGCAATCAGGTGCTCGCCGCCCGGGGCCGCGCGGTGCTGGTCGAACTCGCCCAGCGCCGCGACACCGAACACGCTGTCGCCGACGCCGAAGCCAGGGTCGACAAGCTGGAGAGCGAGCTCGCCCGCGCCCGGGAGGCACTGCGGCACGCGAGGAACGGCAAGGCCGCCGTCCCGGCTCCGGCCGCGCCGGCCCCGATCGCCAGGCGGCGGACCAGTGAGGAACTCGCCGCGATCCGGACGTGGGCCCGCAACAACGGTCACCAGGTCGCCGACCGCGGACTGCCCGCCCAGGCCGTGCTGGACGCCTACGACGCTGCCCACCGCACCACCAACCTGGCGGAGGCAAGCTGATGGACGCCATACCTCTGGTCCTCGATGGCTACCTCGACACCGTCGCCGTGCCCGGCACCACCGAGGGCACCACCGCCGGGTTCCGGCTGACGGTCTCCCCCACCGAGGACGTCTCTGACGAGGCGATCCTGCCCTGCACCACCGGCGACTCCCGTATCGCCCACGCGCTGCTCACGGAGATCCAGCCCGGCGACCTGCTGCGCGTCTCCGGAACCCTGAGTGTTCCGGGCAGCAGCGACGGCATCATCCGACTGCACGTCGACGCTCTGGAAGTCCTCTCCGGCTCGCCGATGCGGGGCGACATGGTCCTTGACCGCTACGGCCCGTATGTCGTGGTGTTCGACACCGAGACGGTGCCGGTGTTCACCGCGACCGGCATCTGGGTCGGCGCGGCCAAGGACCCCGACCTCATCAGTGACGTGATCGATGCCTTCGAGCGCGACGCGGCCGCCGGCGAGACGGGAGGCGCGCAGTGATGGACCTCGCTGTGGAGATCGTCTCCTTCGGCTACTTGCACGGCCCGCCCCCAACCGCGCACCTCACCCTTGATCTTCGATCGCATTCCGGGATCCGCACGTGGACCCCGCCCTGCGCGAGCTGACCGCCTACGACGAACCGGTCCGTCGTGCCGTCCTCGACACCGACGGCATTCGCAACCTCATCGACGCGACCGCCGCCGCGGTGACTGCCTACCGCTCCGGCCCCAGCGCGAGGCCAGTCACCGTGGCCGTCGGATGCGCAGGCGGCCGGCACCGAGCCGCCACCGTCGCCATGACCCTCCAGTCCCGCCTGGCAGCCCAGGGCATCACCGCCCGCACGACCCACCGCGACATCGGACAGGACGTCGTCCAGCGCTGACCGCACCACCTCTGATCGGCCCGGGGCGGCCGTCGACCCCGACGTCCGGCCGCCCCGGCGCCCCCGCCCTCCAGCCCCACACCGAGCGCGATCGCACACCCGCTGATCCACCCCGCCCGGAACGGAGACTCATGAAAGCCCGCGAGTTTTGGAAGCCCGCATGCGTGCGGCCGGCGACATAGACGACTCCCTGCGTGATGTAGAGGCCGCGCGGATCCAGCAGGAGAGCAAGCTGCTGCGCACCCTGGCCTACGAGTTCCGGGTGCCCCTGCCGATCACCGTCGGATACGCGGAGGTCGTCGTCCGGCGCTTCACCCTCGCCCACGACCAGTGGGAGATCACCGACGGCGCGAACCACGACCGGAAGGTCTGGGTCGACGACGGCTGGCAGCTGGCCTCCGACGTCGGACTCGCCGCCGCCCACCGGTACACCCTCGATGAGGCGCTGGCGACCGCCCACCAGGTTGCCGCACGAGAGGCCGCCGCGATCGAACAGGCCACTACGCCATGACCCGGCCCCCGGACACAGTCACCGCCGCCACGGCCACCGAGGACCACCGGCGGGGCCTGCACCAGCTGTCCCGCGACCTTCGCAGCGCGGAGAACGAGCTGCAGACCCTGCGCCGCCAGCTGCGCCAGGTCACCGACTTCATCCACCACTCCACCCACGATCTGACCGCCCGCCGGGCCCTCGCCCAGCAGTTAGGCATCCCGGCACCAAATCCGGCACGCACTGCCCAGCCCGTAGGAGGAACCACACCATGAAGCCCCGCATCCCGCGTTGGAAGCGCTGCAACCACGGCCCCGGCATCCTCAGCTCCGAGGACCAGGCCGTCGTCGACGCGTTCCGCTCGATGCTCGCCGCCCGCAAGAACCCGCAGCCCTGGACTCCGGGCAGCGGCCATGACATCGCGCTCAGGGTCGGCCCGTTCATCGAGCGCGCCCACCCCCGGCCCGGCGACGACCACGGGCCCGACCTCATCGCCGTTGCCCTGGTCCACCCCGACACCCCGCACGCCACGGCCTACACCAACCGCTACACCAGCAAAGGCTGGCTGCGCTGCGAGACCGCGACCATCCTCGGTACCTGGACCCCGGCCTACCGGATGCTCACCCACGCCGCGGCGGGCCTGGACCTCCCCGCCGACGTCGGCATGGCCCCGGCGCACTACGGCGTCCACGTCGAAGCCCGCAAGCCCGACAGCACCGGCTACACCCTGCTCCGCCTCGGTCCGTACAACCAGGGCCGCCACGCCGACCACGACGCCGACCGCCTCAACGCCCAGTTGGCGACGACGGCGGACACCGTCGTGCCTGGGTTCACGCTCACCGCGAAGGGCGCACCGTTCGACGTCAGCGACCACGCCGCCTACAGCGACCCGTACGAGGCCGACGCCGCCGTGCTCCTGGCGGCCGCCATCGAAGGAGTGAGTGCCGCGTGACCGCCACGACCCTGTACGAGATCGAGACCAGAGAGTCTGACGACGGCACCACCCACCCCGCCGAACAGATCTGGACTCCCGGCGCTGAGGACGCGGCGGACAACGGATTCGTCGTCTACGGCACGCTGCTTGTCTCTGGCATCGGCGACCCCAACGACGACTGTCTCTACCCGGCCGGGTTCGTCGTCCTCGGACACCAGCGCTGGTCCGACATCATCGAGGGTGCCGCCGCGTACATGGACCGCGTCCACGGCTGGCGCAACCTTCACCACTACCCGGGCGACGACCCATCGGAGCTCATCCCCCGCATACCGCGCGCCGTCCTCACGTACGGCGTCTTCTTACGTCACCCGCACCCGGACCACGGCTGTGGGTGCGAGTGGGACGACACCTGGCGCATGGTCTGGGTGCCGGCCACCGAGCCCGGTGCGATCCCGATCACCGCCATGCGGCACCCCGCCGCCACGGCTACCGCAGCCGGCATCCCCAACCCCGACCACGGCGCGCCCGCCATCTGGGCGCGCTGACAGGCACGACCGAACACGGAAAAGGCCCGTACTCCCCGCCAACAGGCAGGGGGTACGGGCCTTTTGTGTTTTCAGGCGTTCTCCGGCGTAATCCGTACCGGTGTGGGGTGCTTGAGTGGGCGGTCGGGTCGGTACGCTCACGCCATGTTCTACATCGCCAATGTCAGCCCTCGCAGTACGGGCAAGACCACGAATTCCGCGTGGATGTGCCACGCACTACATGAGCGCGGACGTAAGGTGATCGGCTTCGACGCGGACGACTCCCGGCAGTTCAGCCGCTGGCAGGCGGCTGGCTCCTACCCGTTCGTCGTCCAGCAGGCGGCAACCCCCGCCTTCCACGTCAACACCCCGCAGATGATCCCGGCCGGGTTCGAGAACGGCATCGGAGTCGTGGATGTCGGCCACCTCGAAGACCACAGAGCCGTGGGGGCGTCCGTCCTGCGCCTCGCTGATCTGGCCATCATCAACCTCCCGCCGTCGATGAACGATGTCGAGCGCATGGAGGAACTCCCCACGAAGGAGTTCATTGAGGGGCTTGCGCCCCTGCGGGCGGACAGCAAGCCTCCGGCCGCCTGGATCCTGCTGTGCAAGGCACCGACCGGGGTGAGCGAGATCAAGCAGGTCCGGGAGTACCTGGAAGACGAGGGCTACAACGTGTTCACCACGGTGGTGCCGGCCATCGTGAAGTACATGCGCACCCATGAGGGCAGCGAGATCCAGGCCAAGGGGTCCGTGTACGACGAACTGGTCACCGAGATGGAACAGCGGGGACTGCTGCCGTGAGCAAACCCAACCCTTTCAAGGACCGACAGGCACGCAAGGCTGCTGGCACAGTGGCGGTCCCCGGCCAGCAGGGAACCCTTACTGCCGTGCCCACTGACGCAGGCGGCCCCGTACAGGCCGCCGTCCCCTTCGCGCAGGGTCGGCCGGAGAAGATGCTGACGTTCGCCGACCTCCCGGATCCGGTAGAGACACCGGATGCGACGGGCGACCTCAGCGATGAAGAGGAGCAGATCCTCGCGCTCTGCATGCGAGGCATCAAGCAGTTCGAGGACGCCTGGTGGGTCATGGGCAAAGCCATGGCCAACGTCAACAACCGTCGCCTGTACCGCAAGACACACGCGACCTTCGCCGACTTCGCCAGGGACGTCTTCAACAAGTCCCGCCCTCTCGCGTACGAAGAGATCACGTCGTACGCGATCGGGGAGCTTCTGTCTGCACGTGCAGACAAAGCGTTCGAAGAGAATTCGAACGGAGTGTCTGCACGTGCAGACATCCCAAGCATCGGCAAGAAGGCCGCAGGCGCCTTCAACCCGATCACCAAGGACTACGGTGCCGAGACGTCGATTGCTGTCCACGAGACGATCAAGGACGCCACCGGCAAGACGGTGACCGTCAAGGCGATAAACGCCATCGTGCAGCAGCTCCCCCGCAAGGAGGAGAAGGAGCTGACGCAGGACGAGCTGACGGCCCTAGCCCGCGAGCTCGCGGCCGCAGCGCCCTGGACCGGCCACGAAGGGCAACCAGAGCAAGCACGCGAGGGTATCCAAACTCCCGCGCTGGACGTCCTTCGCAACGCTGTGACGCAGCTGGAAGCCGCGCACCGCGCTCTGGCCCCGGCCAGCGTCAAGAGAGCCCTCGAAGAGGACCCGGACGAAACCGCCAAGATCCTGGCCTCAGCCAAGACCACTGCGGAGAAGTCCGCTGCCAGGGCCGACTCCTTCCTCCCCCGACCAACCGGGAACTGAGCAAGCGCAGACAGAGGGTCGGCGCCCCAACGTGGGGCACCGGCCCTCCGCCATGTCGTGTTCACGGGCTGGCACAGCGCTTCAGCTCAGCCCGGGCCGAGTGCGCGCCTGCCTCCTCCTGATCACTTTTCGGGACGATCCCGCGCAGAGGACGCCTGAACCAACCCCGTGCGTAACACGCCGTGAGAGTGTGAATGCCGATCGGCGTTGATGAGGAGGGGCGGCACGTGACGGTGGGGCAAGAGAGGACGCCGGTGACGCTCAGCCGGACGCACCGGATCTTGGTCGGTGTGGTCGTGACCGGGGCGGTGGTGATCGCCGCGATCGGCTTCGCGGGCTCGTACGCCGCCGTGCGCGAACTCGCGTTGGCCAAGGGCTTCGGCTGGTTCGCGAACGTGTTCCCGATCGGCGTCGACGCGGGCATCGTGGTGTTGCTGGCGCTCGACCTGCTGCTGACCTGGCTGCGGATCCCGTTCCCGCTGCTGCGCCAGACGGCCTGGCTGCTGACCGCCGCGACCATCGCCTTCAACGGCGCCGCCGCCTGGCCGGACCCCCTCGGGGTCGGCATGCACGCGATCATCCCGATCCTGTTCGTGGTCAGCGTCGAGGCGGCGCGGCACGCGGTCGGGCGGGTCGCGGACATCACCGCCGACCGGCACATGGAGTCGGTACGCATCGCACGCTGGCTCCTGGCGCCCTGGCCGACGTTCCGGCTGTGGCGCAGGATGAAGCTGTGGGAGATCCGCAGCTACGAGATTGCCATCGGCCTGGAGCAGGACCGGCTCGTCTACCGCACATGGCTCGAAGCGGAATTCGGCAAGGGCTGGAAGAAGCAGGCGCCGGTCGAGGCTCTGATGCCGCTGCGGCTGGCCAAGTTCGGGAAGCTGCTGAGGGAGACCGTGCCGACGGCGCTGGAGTCGATCGGCCGCGACGTGCCGCCGCTGTTTCAGGCGGAGCGGGTGCCGGCGCCTTCACCCGAGACGCCCACCGAAGATGTCGCCCAGGTCGAGCCCGCACCCGAACAGCACGCCCTGGAACAGGCGCCCCCGTCTGAGCCGGAGCTGATGACGCAGGAGCAGTACTTCGAGGCCTTCCGCCGGTATGTCGCCGAGTACGGACACGTCCCGTCGTGGATTCCGCTGGTGGCCGCGATCTCCGATTGGTACGGAATCGAGGTGCCGGACGAAGCCGCGCCGGTCGACCTCGCCGTGTTCGAGCTCCGGTTGCACATGCTGGGCGAGGCTCCCGCTCAAGCCCGCCCGGAGCCGGCGGGGCAGCCGGCGGCCGCGTTGCCGCAGCAGTCGTTTCAGCAGCAGCGCCTCGATCTCCGCAACACGCAACACCGGGCCGCGATCGTCGAACCGCGGCCCGCGCCGCAGCCGCGCGCCCCTGAGCCGGCGCTGGCGCAGGCCGTGCTGGGCGATGACCGTGCGGCAGGCGGTACGGCCGCACCGAGTCCGGCAGGGGACACGGTGTCCGGCGGAACGGCCACACGTACGGCCGTGTCGGCCGGCGTCATGGCGGGGGAGCGGCGCGGGGAGGCGACGGTGACCGACACCGGCGCGGCCACCGCGCGCGTACCGGAGCCACAGTCCCAGGAGGCCGAGACCGACACAGAGGAGCAGTTGATCCGGACGGTCGCCGGGTGGCTGGCCGAGGCCGAGGATGCCGGTAAGAAGCTGTCCGGCGCGGAGGTCGCCCGCCGCCTGGCCGTGTCCCCGCGCACCGGCCAGCGCACCTTGAACCGGGCGAAGGACTACCGGGACGACCAGCTCAAGCAGCAGGGCCGTGGACACCTGCGGTCGGTCAGCAACCGCTCCTGACCCATCTCGCTTCTGGTGGCCGATGACCGATCCGGTCGTCGGCCACTGCTAGTTGCACGGACCGGTCATGGCCGATTCCCGGGCGCGTGGCCGGTGGCCGATCTGGCCGATCCGGTGGGTGTGGCCGGTGGCCGATCCGGTGCGATCGGCCACCGGCCATGACCGATCCGCTCCCATCGGCCACAGCTCGGCCGTGGCCGATCAGACGCCCCGGCCGGCCATCTGACCCCGTCCGCGGCCCGGCTTGCCCACGGAATCCGAGGGGGCTTGCCCGGCTGCTGCGCCCTGATCCCCAGGGCTTGCCCGGCATATCCAAAGGCTTGCCCGCACCGCGCATGCCCGCCCACTTCTGACATGGGCAAGCCCCTCACCTGGTCTTTTCGGGGATTGGGCAAGCCTTTGGGCACGCCCCGCTGAGGAGAGTTCACGGCACGAGATCCGAAAGGAGCTGTGCCGTGCTCAACTCTGTGACGTGCCCCGCCCACGCCGGTGGGATCTTTGGCCGCCTGGACGCCGAGTGGGCGGTGCTGTGCGCGGACTCCTCCGTACGGGCCGCGGTGGCCGATTGGCTGATGGCCGATTGCCTGGCCGATGACATCGCGGCCGTGACCGATTCCTGGGTCCGCACGCTCGGCCCCGAGCAGCTGCTCGCCACCCTGCGCCTGCGCAACGGCGCCCTGTCCGATGCCCTGGCCGATGCCGTGCTGCGCGCCCTGTTGCAGCGCGCGGCCGGCCGTGACCGATCGGCCACGCTGGCCGCGCGCATCGTGGTGCAGGCGATGATCCCGGCTGCGGTGCGCATGACCCGCGGCCAGGTCCGGCCCTTCGGTGGCCGGTCCTTCGACGACATCGGCCACATGGTCATCGCCGCGCTCTTCGAGACCGCCCGCTCCGGCCGCATCCACCACCGTCCCGGCCGGCCCGCCGCGAACCTCGCGCTGGACGCGCTGGGCCGCGTCTGCCGTGAGCTCGCCGCCGAACGCGAAGAGCACGGCGAGGACCTGGCCGTCGCCGAGTACCTCGCCGACACCGCGCCCGGACCCGCCCGCCACGCCCACGCCCGGGCGGTCCGTGCCGCCGCTGCCGCCGCCGGACTCGAGCCGGCCGCAGCCCCGCACGAGGCGGAGGCGAGCACGGCCCGCCTGGAGCTTCTCGAGCTGGTCCTGGACGCGATGGAGAACGGCTCGCTGAGCACCGCGGACGGCCGCGCCATCGCCTGGCACTACCGCACCACCCCCGTCCCGGACGCCCAGGCCGCAGTCGTCGCCGGCACCACCGCGGCCGCGTGGCAGCGACGGCGCAGCCGCGCCGTGGACCGCCTGAAGTCCGCAGCCCGGTCCGTGGCCTGACCACCCCGCGCTTTCCACCCCTCCCTCACCGCCCGGAACTGAACGGAGAGAGATTGATGCCCACCACGAAGGCCCGCATCGACGCCGACGAAGAGCGTGTCACCCAAGCGCAGCGTCTCCTGATCGGGCTCGGTGCCGCCCTGGTGCACCGCCCCTTCGACACCGCGACCCACGACAAGCTGCGCTCCTTCCTCACCGACGACGTCGACGCCGTCCTGGCCTCCCTGCAGGCGCTGCAGCAGCGCCCCGAGGCGGAGCTGCGCGCCCGCATCGACGAACTGGCCGGCCACCACCTCGTCCCGCTCGGCGGTGTCGCATGAAGCCGCCGCTCACCCGCCGCCCGCCCCAGGACACCGGACACGAGGCCGAGCCGACCGAGCCGGGGGAGTGGAGCGAGGACGAAGGGCCGGCCGCTGTCGGCGGCTGGTCGACCGGTGCGCGCGCCAACACCACGGCGCTCCTGCGCTACGCCGCCTGGGGCCTGCTGATCGCCGGGCCGCTGCTGGGCCTGGCCGCGTTCGTCTCCCTCCCGGCCTCGGCTGGCACCGCGCCGAAGGCGGCGAGCACCGCGCCGGCCGCCACCGGCAGCCAGGGCGCGGCCGGCTTCGCCCAGCTCTTCGTCGCCGCCTACATCGGGGCGGGGGAGGGCGACCAGGACAAGCTCGCCGCGTACTACCCGGCCGCGAGCGGCCTGCGGCTGGAAGGCGCGTCGGGACGGCGCAGCCCGGAGCAGCTGACGGTGGTGCGGCTGCGCCAGACCGACCAGAGCGTGTGGTCGGTGACGGTGGCCACCCGCATCACCGAAGCCACCACCGGCGCGACGGCATCCCCGACCGGCGGCCGTACCGGCGGCCAGGCCGACAGCGAGAAGGATGAAGCGGCTGACGCGGTCCGGTATTTCCAGGTCCCCGTCGCCACCGGCTCCGTCACCGGCGGCGCGACCGGCTACGTGGCGCTCGCGATGCCGGCCGAAGTCGCCGCCCCCGAACGCATCCAGACCCCGGAGCTGATCTACGGGCCGATGCGGGCCGCACTGCCGAGCGATCCGCGCACCCAGGCCGTCACCGAGTTCCTCACCGCCTACCTCACCGGGGCCGGCGACCTCGACCGCTACCTCGCCCCCGGCACGACCCTCACCGCCGTCACCCCGCCCCCCTACACCGGCATCGCCGTCGACCAGCTGGCCATCGAGGGCGAGCAAGCCTCCGAAGCGGTCACCGCTGTCCCCGGTGACGGCACGAAGCTGCGGCTGCTGGTCGCGCTGCGCGCCACCGGCACCGACCAGGTGCGCGTCCCGCTCACCTACGCCCTGACCCTGTCGGCCCGCGCCGGGCGCTGGGAGATCGCCGCCCTGGACGGCGCCCCCACCCCGGCCTCCGTGCGGTCGGCCACCCCGACATCCTCCGCCAGCCCCACCCCCTGACCCGTCCTCAAGGAGCGCCACCATGCCCGACCCCGCCGTCACCCTCGCCGTCACCGGATGGATCACCACCGGCACCGGCATCGGCAACGACCTCAAAGACCTGATCTTCAACGTCGGCATCCCGTTGCTGTGCGGCCTGTTCGTCCTGGTCGTCGGCTGGAAGACCAAGGCACCCGGACCGACGCTCATGGCGGTCATCTTCGCCGCGTGCGTGTGGGGCCTGTCCGCGGACATGGACACCCTCAAGGACAAGGCCCCCGTGGACATCACCCACTACGACAACGGCACCGTCAACCAGGGCGACCAGTGAGCGCCGCCGTGGACGAGCCGGACGGCGAGCTGATCGGCCGCTGCTACACCAAGGCCCGCCGCACCCCGCTGGTCGTCGGCGCCGTGCCGGGCGGCAACGGCCGCAGCCTGCGCCTGCCGCTCGGCCCCTACACGATCACCCAACTCGCGGTGATCGTCGCCACCGTCGTGCTGCTCATCGTGACCCGACCCGTCTGGGGCGGGCACGGCCTGGGCGACGTCCTGGTGCTGGTCGGTGCACCCTTCGGCGCCGCGTTCCTGCTGCGGCATCTGCACATCGACGGCCGGAACCCGGCCGCCGCGGCCGCCAGCGTCGCGGTGATGCTGGCCGGCCCGCGCTACGGGCGTCTGCACGGCCGGCCCTACCGGCAGGCCCGCGCCCGCCACCACGACACCGTGGCCACCGTCGAGTCCAGCGGCCCGCCGCACCACGACACCCCACCGCCGGCACCGGCCATCGAGGCCGCTGGAACTCCCCGGCTGATCCGGGCAGCCCGGCCTGCCCGTACAGCGACCCCCGCAGCCCAGGCGCCCCGCCCCGACCCCGCCGCCCCAGGCCCGGCCGCCACGCCCCCGGCTGCCACTGCCGAGGTGCCGGTGGCCTCCGGGGTGCAAGCCCTGCTCGCCCGCCGCGCTGCGGCCCGTACCGCTTTGGAGGACTGATGCGCCTGCCGGTCCGGCACGTCGCCAACAACATCATCTTCACCACGCACGGCACCTGCTGGGCGGTGTGGCGGGTAGCTGCCGCCAACTACAGCCACGCGCCGGCCACCGCGAAGAAGCGCCGGCTCAAGGCCCTCGAAGCGCTGTTCAAGTCGCTCACCGGGGAGCCGATGCTCCTCAGCCTGTGCCCGCAGGTCGACCCGATCGCCGTGGTCCGGCAGATGGTCGCCGACGTCGACCTCAAGCGGAGCCCGCGCTACGAGCAGCTCGGCCACGCCGTCCTGGACCAGCTCGAGGAAATGGAGCTGACCGGCCGCACCGACTGGCTCGCGGTCCCGCTGCCGGCGCTCTCCCACAAGGACGCCCTGCTGTCATCGCTGTCCGCCGCCAAGGCGGACCTCGCACTGCAGCTCGGCCTGATGCCCGCCCCGATCACCGCCGGCGACGTCGCCCGCCGCACCGAGCAGGCGGTGCGCATGCACGCGCAGTGGCCGTCCGGGGTGTCGATGCGGCCCGCCACCGAGGCGGAAATCCTGTGGATCTACGGGCACAGCGCCCGGCGCGGCCTCGCCGAACCCTTCCTTCCCGACGGCAGCGAGCCGGGAGTACGCGGCCGCGGCCGCACGGTGGCCGCGCTGGGGGAGGCGCTGCTCGCCGAAGGCGGCACCGACTTCGACACCCGCCGCACCGTGCCGGGCAACCCCTTCGAGCGCCGCTATCTGCAGATCACCAGCGAATGGGGCAACTCCTACCAGGCGATGCTCGCCCTGTCCGAGATGCCCGAGGCCTTCGCCCTACCGGGGGCCGCGTACCTGCAGCAGCTCGATGACCTTGCCTATCCGGTCGACTGGGCGGCCCGCCTGGTCATCACGCCGGGCACCAAGGCCGAGGCCAAGACCCGCAAGCGGGCGAGGCACTTGAAGGCCCAGGCCGCCGAGTACGAGGGCGACCCGGCCGGCCCGCCCGCCTCGATCGCCAAGAACGAGGCCGACAACGACGAATACCGCGACCGGCTCACCTCCTCCGCCCGCGAGGTGGAAATCCGCGCCATGGTCACCCTCGCAGTCTGGGGCGCCACCCCCGACGAAGCCCAGGACCGCGCCGCCGCCCTCGCCAGTGACTTCGGCTCCACCGACTACACCTTCGCCCGGCCGGTGGGGGAGCAGACCGCGCTGTGGCACGCGATGCTGCCCGGCTGCCGCACCCCCCGGGTGATGGCCGGCTATGCCCAGTACCTGCTCGCCCACGACTTCGCGATGGCGATGCCCTGGTGCGGCTCCCAGCTCGGGGACGAGCGAGGCGGCCTGTTCGGCCTGCAGCTGGCCTCCGGCGGGGCCCGGCCCGTGCTGGTCGACCCCGCCCGCGGCCCGCGCGAGAACTCCAGCGCCTCCATGGCGTTCATCGGCGAGCTGGGCGCGGGCAAGTCGGTGGGGATGAAGTCCGCGGTCTACAACGTGCTGGCCCGCGGCCACCAGCCCGGCCGCCCGGCGTCCCGCGGCCGCGCCGTCATCGTGGACCGCACCAAGGAGAGGGAGTGGGTGCGCTTCGCGAAGTCCTGCCCCGGCACCACGCAGATCATCACCATCGGCCAGGACGCCGAAGTCTCCCTGGACCCGCTGCGACTGTTCGTCCAGGACAGCCCCAAGGTGGCGGCCCGCTTCTGCGAGTCGTTCCTGACGCTGCTGCTCGGTGTGAAGCCGATGGACCTCGAGGGCGTCGCGCTGTCCGAGGCGGTCGAGGCCGTCCTGGAGCACCCGCAGCCCTCGATGCGCGCCCTGGTCGACGAGCTCACCGCCCGCGGCGCCGACGACACCGCGGCCCGCACCCTGGCCCGCAAACTCAAGGCCGTCGCCCGAAAAGACCTCTCCCGCGTGGTCTTCGACGAGACGCTGCCGGTCGTCGACACCGCTCGCGCGGACTCCGTCGTCTTCTCCGTCAACAGCCTGCAACTGCCCAAGAAGAGCGAACTCAACTCCGAGCACCGCATCGAGCGCCTGGAGTTCGAGAAGGTCCTCGGGCGGGCGCTGATGTACCTGATCGCCGCCGTCGCACGCGAGACCGTCATGAAGTCCAAGGAAGAGTTCGGCGTCGCCGTCTTCGACGAATGCTGGTACCTCACCAGCTCCGAAGAAGGCCTGGAGCTGCTCCTGGAGCTGATGCGCGACGGCCGCAAGCACAACGCAGCCGCCTACGTCGGCAGCCACGACCCGGACGACATCGGGCCGGCAGACTCCGAGAAGGGCGCCATCATCCGCGGCCTGATCCCGCACCGGCTGCTGTTCCGCCAGACCACCCGGACGCTGGCCGCACGCGGCCTGGAGTTCGTCGGCGTCGACGCCACCGACGCCGACCTGCTGGACCTGGTCACCGCCGGCCTGTCCCCGATCGACCTGGCCGACGAGGAAAAACTCGCCCGCGCCGGCGAGTGCCTCTACCGAGACCTGGCCGGCCGCATCGGGCTGATGAAGGTCCTCATCCCCTCCGACCCCGTCGTCATGCGCTCCATCCACACCACCCCCAGCGACTACCGGACCGCAGCATGAACGCGGCACAGCGCTGGTGGATGAGACTGCGGCTGCTGGGCGGCGCCCGGCTGCGCCTGGCACTGCTGGGCGCCGTCGTCGCGGCCACCACCCTCACCCTGCTGACCTCGCTGCCCGCGCACGCCGCCCCCACACCCACCCCGACCGCGTCACCGACCCCGGCGGTGACCAGCCAGCAGCGCACCCCGACACCGGACGAACTCGCAGCCATCGAGCAGGTCCTCAAAGAACAGAGCGAGCAGCTCTCCAAGGCCGCCCAGGCCAAGATGATCGACCAGGAGACCAAGCGGCTGCGCAGGCTCCTGCCGGACGAAGGCGGCGTGCTGGGCGTCTTCAACGTCACCGACGCCAACGGCATGCCGATCTCCGCCTACACCGTGAAGTCCGACACCGGCAACCTGCTCGACTGGGACCTGGGCATCCAGAACTTCCTCACCGAACTCTGCTTCATGGTCACCAAGTGGCTGATCGCGTTCTGCTGCTGGCTCATCGCCTGGGCGCTGAGCTTCGGCCTGGCCAAGCTGATGCTCGCCCCGGTGCTGTCGGTCGCCGACTCCCTGCACACCCGCGTCATCGTGGAGATGGGCCTGCCCAGCCTGTTCCTGTCCGTCTGCGTGATCATCTGCGTCAGCCGGATCTTCTTCGGCGACAAGGCCAAAGGCTGGGGAGACCTGGCGCTCTCCCTCGTCCTGGCCGCCCTCACCACCACGCTGCTCGCCTCCACCCCCCAGACGCTGATGGGGGAGCAGGACGGCGCGATCGCCATGGCCCGCGGCCTGTCCCTGGAAGTCGCCGACGTCATCCTGGACGCCAACCCCGCCACCCCCGGCGCCAACAACGGCGTGACCACCCCCGCCACCTCGACCACCCTGTCGCGGCCACTGACCGACGCGCTCACCGACGCCTTCATCGTCAAGCCCGCGATGCTCCTGCAGTACGGCCGCGTCTTCGAAGGCCGATGCGCGACCTCCTACTCCGACACCAAGCTCCGCCAGCTCGCCTACGACCGGCAGATCTCCGCCCGCCTGGCCAAGCTCAAGAAGGTCGTCGGCCTGGTCGACTACGTCACCCCCGACGACACCCTGTCCTCCTGGTATGACCTGCAGATCGACATGGCCGGGACCTGGGCCGTCGACCACTTCGGCAACCTGCCCATGGACGCCTTCGAAGACAAGTGTGTACGCGGCGACATCGACGCCGCGAAGAAGGCCTCGCTGGACAAGGTCGGCGGCGGCCTCTTCCTGCTCATCGCCGCGGTCATCGTCACGGTCCTCATCTCCCGCCTCGCCGGGTCCTTCCTGGTCGCGCAATGCCGCATCGCCTGGGACTCCATCCGCGGCGAGCCCGCCCTCATCGCCGGCACCATCCCGGGCTTCGGCCGCGCCTTCCTGTGGGACTGGTCCGCCTCCGTGCTGCGCTCGGTCGGCGAGATGCTCTGGTCCGTCATCGCGCTGGCCATCTTCATCGTCGTGGTCCAGGCCGTCCTGGATCCCGTACAGCAGGACTGGGGGCGCGAACTGACCCTGCGGTTCATGGTCGTGGACATCGTCTGCATCGCGGCCCTGAAGAAACGCAAGAAGATCAGCTCGCGGTCCAAGCAGATCGCCAGCAACTTCCGGGCCAAGATGTCCGGCGGCCGGATCGGCGGCACGAACGGCAGCATCTTCAGCCCGCCCGCCTCCAACACGGTCACCCCCAGGCCGCGGATCGCGCGCGCCACCGCCCGCGGCCTGGTCCGGGCAGCGATGGTCACCACCTCGCTCGCCCAAGGAAACCCGCTCGCAGCCATCGGCTACGCCATGCCCCAGACCATCGGCGCCACCGCGCTGATGTCCCGCATCAACTCCGGCGGCCGCGGCCGCCGACGCCCGCCCGCCCGGCCCGCCGGACGCCCCGGGCCCAGGCCCAGGCCACGGCCGCAGGGCCAGCAACCCGCACCGCCGCCCCGGCCGGCCAACCCACCGCGGCCAACCCAGCCACCCACGCAGCCTCCCGCCAACACCCGTCCCCCGGCCGCCCGGCGGCACACCCCGCGTCACCCGGTGCCCACGCAACCCCCGGCGTCGGCGCAGCAGCAGCGGCTGCGCCAGCGCCTGGACCGCGGTACCCGCCGTACCCCGCCCCGGAGCAGGTCATGACCGAGCAGAGCCAGACCAAGAGGTGGCTGCTGGGCAGTTGCGGTGTGCTGGTGCTGGCCATCGTGCTGCTGTCGGCGGTCGCCGCCCATGTCACGGCCATCGCCCAGGACCAGGCCGAAGCCGCCGCCCGGACCCGGGCGTCGCGCTGCACGACCGGCGGGTCCGGCACACAGACGGACACCACGCAGGTGGCCCAGCAGGTCCGGGCCGTCCTCGCCGGCAGCACGACGGACATCACGGTGTCCGGCCTGTCCCAGCCCGATGAGCAGATCCCCAACGCGAAGGTGATCGTGGCGACCGGCGTGGAGATGAAGATCCCGGCCCGCGGACAGGTCATCGCCCTCGCCACGGCTCTGCAGGAATCCGGGCTGCGCAATCTCACGTACGGCGACCGTGACTCGATCGGCCTGTTCCAGCAGCGGCCCTCCCAGGGCTGGGGCAGCCGCGCGCAGATCCTTGATCCGGTCTACGCGAGCACCAAGTTCTACAAGGCGCTCAAGTCCGTGGACGGCTGGGAGCAGATGGACGTCACCGTGGCCGCCCAGAAGGTGCAGAAATCGGGACGCCCCGGCGCGTACGCCCAGCACGAACCGCTCGCCACCGCCCTGCAGCAGGCCATCGCGCCGACGCTGGGCGCCACGGCCTACGACCCGGCAGGGCTCACCGGCACGTACGGGTCCACCGCCTGCACCAGCCAGAGCAGCAGCGACGACGACAGCATCCCGGCGGGCGCGCTGCCGGACGGCTACCAGATCCCCATCAGCGCGCCGCTGACCGTCCGCAACGCCATCCGGTGGGCGCTCGGCCAGCTCGGCACCCCGTACCAGTGGGGCGGCAGCTGCACCAACCCCCACGGGACTCTCGCCCGCGACCGCTGCGACTGCTCGTCACTGGTGCAGCGCGCGTACGGCGTCGCCGGCATTCAGATCTCCCGCACCACCTACACCCAGATCCATGACGGCCGCTCCGTGCCCGTCAACGCACTGCAGCCCGGCGACCTGGTGTTCACCGGCGGCACCGCAGCCCGGCCCACACACGTGGCCATGGTCATCGGCGACGGCCTGATCGTGCAGGCTCCCCGCCCAGGCCGGACGGTGGAAGTGGCCAAGATCGCCACGAACGGCACCATCGTGGTGGCCCGGCGCGTGGCGAACTGAGCACGCCGCCAGGCGGTACAGCCGCGGCATCCGCAGACCTCACTTCGTAAAGGAAAGGCAAAGTCTCGCGGTCGGTGTCTGAACCAGGCCAACGGCTCGACTTGGTCCGGGTGAAGGGAGCAATCCCCACCGACCAGGAGGCCACCGTGAACCGCACCCCCTCGCCCGCCACGACCGCCCGGACACCCGCATGAGGACCGAACTCCCGGGCAACGTGCAGCGGTTCTTCGACGTCGCGCACTGGATCGCCTGGTCCGCCCCGTACCTCGCCCTGCTGGTCCTGGCCGGCGGCATCGTCTACGCCGGGGTCGCGGTGCGGCGAGCCCGTCGGGTGAACGAAGCACTGGCCGGCCGGGTGACCGTGGAGGTCGTGCCGACATCCACCTTCGATCCGGGCGAGGGCGAGATCGGCCGCTGGGCCCACCAGCTGAGCCGGGTCCGCTACGCCGCCGCCGCAACGCCCCGTCGTGGGGCCGCCGCCCGACTGCGCTACAGCGTCGAAGACGGCACGATGCACTGCTACCTCGAAGGGCCGGCCACGGCCTCCGCCGTGCTGGCCATGCCCGGCTTCGCCGAGGTCGAAGTCCGCGCCGCCCGCGCCGAGCAGACCATCCGGCCCGTCCGCTTCCCCACGCCGCGCGAGGGGAAGCAGTGACCGCGCCCGTCGACCTCGCCAAGCCCGCCGGAGACCACCCCCGGCCCTCTACCTCCAGCCCCCGGTACGTGCAGCGCGCCGAACTCGTCCTCGCGATGCCCGACCACAAGCCGCTGGCCTCGCTGGGCCTGAACCCGGACCCGCTGCAGCAGCTGGCGGCCGCACTGTCCACCGTGCGCACCGAGGCGGGGGAGCGGGCCGACGTCGTCCTGGACCTGGTCCCGGTCAGCGAACGCCAGCTCACCCGGCGCCGGCGCCGACTGCTGGCCGCCTCCCGCCGGCGCGGCCCGTCCGCGTACGGGGAGAAGCTCACCGGCCTGGGCTGGGGCGGGCTGGCGGATTCCGTCACCGCGGCCTGGACCGGCGGCGCCAAGACCCCCAGCTCGCGCGCACAGCAGAGGCTGCCGCGGATGACCGACCTCCGCGACGCGGTCGGCAAGTTCGAGCCCGGCGGCGGTGCCGTCTTCGCGGTGCAGCTCCTGCTGCGTACCGCCGCCGCCCACCCGCAGGCAGCGCTCGCCCGCATGCACCAGCTGCTCGCGGTTTTCGCGGTCACCTCCGGCGAGAACTACCTCAAGCCCCGCCGGCCGCGCACCCGGCACGCCGTCGCTGCCTTCGACCGGCGCTTCACCACCGGCGAGTTCGCCCCGGCCCGCCGGCAGTGGATGACCGTCCCGGAGCTCGCGGGTTTCCTCAAGCCCCCGACCGCCAAGTGCAACGCCTCCGGCGTCGTACGCTCCGGCGGCCTGGTGCCTCCCGCGCCGGCGAACCTGCCCGTCTACACCGGCCAGCCGGACCTGGTCCCGCTCGGCGCGGTGACCTACTCCGACGGGCGCGAGCGCATCGGCGCCGCCCGCGTGAAGGACCTGCTGTTCGGCCTGTGCCTGGGCAAGTCCGGCCACGGCAAGACCGAGGCCGCTCTCGTCCAGGCCATCGCGCTGGGCCACAACGGGTACGGCGTGTGGTTCTTGGACCCGCACGGCGAGGCCTGGGCCCGGGCGAAGCCGTACCTGGCGCACCCGCAGCTCATGGCCCGTGTCTGGGAGATCAACCTGGCCGAGGCCGAGCCGGACCAGATGGTCGTCTCCTGGAACCCGCTGTCGATGGAGGCCCGCACCGCTAAGGACGTCCAGACGGTGGTGCGTTCGGTGACCGAGGGGATCGCCGCCGCCCAGGACTGGGGCAACCACGCCCCCCGGGCCCGCACCGTCCTGGCCCGCGCCTCCCAGGCACTCGCGCTGCTGAACCTCAAGGCCGTGGCCTCAGGCCGTCCTGATCTGCAGGGCACGCTCTTCCAGCTGCGGACCTGGCTGACCGACGACGACTGGCGCGAGGCCCTGCTGCCGCAGCTGCCGCCACGGGTACGGGCGTACTGGGAGAAGACCTTCCCCAAGCTCGCCAGCGACGCGGTGCCCACCGTCACCTACGTGATGGACCGCCTCGACACCTCGCAGTCGCTGCAGGCCTTCTTCGGCTCGTCCCGCTCCGGCTACGACGTCCGCACCGCCATGGACACCGACCGCGTCGTGTTCGTCTGCCCCTCCGGATCCGAATCCGATGCGCTGGTGAGCTGCCTGCTCATCCACGACCTGCACCGCGCCGGCCTCTCCCGCCAGGACATCCCCAAGCACCAGCGCCGCACTTTTTGGGCCTGGGGCGATGAACTCACCGCCCTGGACTCCTCCTCCAAGGGCTTCCTCGCCGCCATCGCCGAACAGCTCCGCAAGTACGAGGTCCGCTTCATCGGCATGACCCAGATGGCCCTGCGGCTGAGCGCGATCACCCGGCAGGCCCTGCTGCAGAACCAGTCCCTGCTGAGCACCTGCGCCGCCGACTATGACGAGGCCGCGTTCGTGGCGAAGCGCTGGAACGGCCACGTCACCCCCGAGACCATCACCGAACTCCCCAAGTACCACTACGTGATGTCGATCAACCTGGACGGCGCGCGCACCAAGCCGTTCCGGGTCCGCGGCCTGCCCGTCGAAGAAGTCTTCGCCCACTACGACAACCCGGCCGGCATCCCCGACCTGGACCAGGCGATCGACACCAACCTGCGGCGCCGCCCGGTCGGCGAGGTCCTCGCTGACCTCGAGGACCTGGACGCCGAGATCCTCGCCCACTTCACCGGCCGCTCCCATCCCGGCACTGCCGCCGGCGGCGACCCCACCACCGTCATCGACTAGGACCGGAGCCCCGCGATGCCCTACCCGCCCAAGTCCGCGCCGCTCGGCGCCGGCCTGCTCGGCCAGCAGGCCATGGAAGTCCTCTACCAGCACCGCCTGGTCTCCACCGGTCAGCTGCACCGCCTGCTCACCCCGCACCACACCCGCGCCGAATACCTGCGCCGCCAGCTCCACACCCTGCGCAACGCCGGTCTGGCCGACGCCGTCGGCCGCCGCGCCCACGGCCAGACAGACCTGCTGTGGTGGCTCACCGACAAGGGCGCCGAAGCCGTCGAAGTCGCCGGTCTGCTGCCGCAGCGCCCGTACCGGATGAGCCCGGAAGCCGCGGCCGGCCCCCTGCAGGAACACACCCTCGCCACCGTGGAGACCGGACTGGCCTTCGTGGACTGGGCCCGCCGGCTCGGTCACGAATGCGGCCCGCTCGACTGGTCCCCGGAAAACGCCCACTACTACCGCGATGACAACCGCCCCGGCGAAGACCTCTGCCTGATCCCCGACGCCGTCATCAACTACGTACACGCCGCCGCCAAGCAGCGGACCCTGCTGACGTACTTCGTCGAAGTCGACCGCACCCAGATGACGATCGCCCGGCTCGCCCAGAAGCTCCACGCCTACGCCCGCTACTACGACTACAGCCCCCAGCTCGCCGCCCGCGCCGGCCGCAGCGCCCGCCGGACCTCCACCGCACCGGCCTGGCGCAGCCGCTACCCGGCCTTCCCCCGCCTGCTCCTGGTGCTCACCGGCGCCTCCGCCACCCGCCTGGAGCGCCGCATCGCCGATCTGCGCAGCCTGGCGGCCGCCGACCCCGCCCTGGGCTCCACGCCCGTCCGCGCCGGCGTCACCACCCTCGACCAGCTGCGCGACGAAGGCCCCTTCGCGCCGATCTTCACACCAGTCCTGGGCACCGCCGGCCTCACCGACGCCTGGCTGCGCCCCATCGCCACCGCAGCCTGACCCGACGCCTCAAAGGAGAGACCACCATGCGCTTCCCCCGCTTCCGCAAGCCCGCCCCCGCCACTGCCGCGCCGGCCGCCACCGGCCAGGCCGCGTACGGCACGGCACCCGCCTGCACCGACCTGAACGCGATGCCGCGACTGTTCTCGCCGCTGATCGCCGAAATGATGGCGCTGTACTGCCACACCCGCCAGATAGGGGCGCTCTCCCAGGACGAGCACTGCCCCGACGAATACCAGCTGGCCGCCCGGTCGATCATCCACCACATCCTGGAGGGCTGGCAGAACCAGACCGACGGCCTCGGCTCGATCGACCAGCTTCTCCTGGAGCCGCGCACATCCCGGGCGACGGGATTCCCCGCACCCGAGCCCCTCGGGGTGCGGGCCGTGCGTACGGACATGGGCGGAGCCGCCTGACGTAGCACCTGGGGCCCGCCCAGCCAGCAACCCGCCACCGCTGCACGGCGCCAATCCCCGGTCCTGACGTCTCCGACTCGAACCCGCACAGATCTTCCGTCTCCGAACCCCACCACCACACCGGCCGACAGGCCAGCAGCAGGGCTTTGTGCTGCCACGAAACACCGGAAAGCGCACGAACGAGGTCACCATGCCCGACGTATTGACGCACCGCCCGACCGACGCCACGTCGCCCACACCCGGGCCCGCCTTCGCCCCCGTCCGTGACCCCGCCAGCCAGGAACTCGCCACCACCGCATCCCGGCAACTACGCCGTGCCGACGACTTCCGGGCCGCCGCCCACTTCATGGTCACAGCCGGATTCCACCCGAAGGCCGGCCGCACCACGCTGCGCCTGGCCGAGGTCTTCGCAACCCGGATGCGGCGCAGCCGCCACGGCCACTTCCCCTTCAGCGTGCAGACCACCGCCCGCGAACTCGGCCTGAAGCCACGGGCGGTGATGTACCACGCCCGGTACCTGCGCGAGCTCGGCCTGCTCGCGTACGCCGAGCACGGCTCGAAGACGAACGTGCTGCGCACCCGCCGCGGCGCAGCCTGGCGCCCCGGTGACGGCTACCGCGGCACCGCCACCCTGTTCGCCGCGACCGCGCCTGCCGTCTGGGACGAGGCGATGGGCCGGCGCATCGCCGGGACCGGCTACACGGCACGCATCGCCGGCGTCACCGACCACGGGCGGGTCCAGGCCACCCGGCAGGCCCGCCGCGAGGCCGCAGCCAAGACGCCCGCACGGCGCACTTCGTGCACCCCTTCTGTGGCGGTCCCCCAGGACTACCGTCAGCTGAAGGTAGTGGGAGGAGAGAAAGACACCTCGCGCCAGCGCGCGACGTGCCCGAAGACCTCCCCCCGCACCTCCAGCAACACCAACAACCGCCCCCGCGTCACGCCAGCCGAGTGCGCCCGCGCCATCACCGTCGCCGAACGCCTGCAGCGCGAGGTGTGGTGGCTCCACCGCGGCTGCGCCCGCCGCCTCGGATACGTGCTGCGCCCCCTGATCGCCAACGGCTGGACCTGGCAGAGCCTCACCGGCGAGCTCCTCACCTGGGGCGTGCCCGGCCACCTGCGCGATCCAGCCGCGTACGTACGCCACGAACTCACCCGCCGCCAGCAGCTCGGCAGCATCCCCGGCCTCACCCCCCGCACGATGCCCGACGACCAGGTCGACGATGCCGGCACCCGGTACGCCGCCATGCTCCGGGTCCGCCAGGATCGCAACACCCCCATCTGGCAGCGCTACGCCGAGCAACTCCGCCCAGCCCTGCGCCAGCGCCTCGCCGACGGCCGACAAGCCGCGCAGGACAACCGTCGCCGGCGTACGGAGAACCAGCCCCGACTCCGCGAGAGCGAGCAGACATTCACCCAGTCCCTTCCCACGCAGTCCCTATGGGGCGAAGACGTCTCCTCACGCGACATCTACCGGGCCAGAGTTGCGGGCCTCCCCGGCCCAGTCCGCCCTGCAGCGCCCGACACGGGCCTGGGATGGCTCGTGCACCTACGCGACCAGCACGAGGCCGAACGGGCCTGCGCAGCGCTGCGCATCGAACTTGAGGACTGGGCCGTCACGCAGTGCGGAGCATCGTGAGCAGGGGCCAAGGCGCGCATTGTTCTCCGACGGCCAGGAAGTCCCGCTGCGGACACCACAGCCGCCTCGCCAGCGGCATGAAATCCCGAAATCCTGATGAATCGACAATCTCAGGCAGTCCGATAGGTCGGGCCGCTGTCATTCCAGTCCCGCTTGACGGGATGAATTCCACATCCGTGTTCCTGTCATGCGGAATTATGCCGATTTACGGCTCGCGCGGTGCATCTGAACTGCTCAAACGGGCTGGGTTGTCGGAGGAACTTTGCGTAACGTATGAGACCAGACCAGCCACCTGGGGCGGTTGAAGCGTGTGATGGCGACATCACACGGCGCAGCGCGCCGCAGGTCGACAGGCGCGACGCACGGGGAGGCGCAGTGGCACAGCCAGCACGACCGGAACGGGAACACCGCGGCAAGGGGAATGGCACCCGGTCAGTGGCCCTGGTTTTCGTGGCCTGCACGCTCCTGGCAGTGTCCGCCTGTAGTTCCAGTACCGATGATTCAGCCGCCAAGCAACCCACGAAGTCCCCTTCTCCTTCCCCGACGCGGTCGGTAGATCCCGACGCGGCGGAGAAGGCGAAGGTGCTGGCGGTGTACCGGTCCATGTCGGCGGCGGAGGTCCGCACTTACGCGAAGGCGAAACTCGACCCGGATCTGGAGAAGTACGCCGCGGATAAGGCGCTGTCGGACATCAAGGCGACGCTCTTCTACTACCAGCAGCAGGGCACGATCATGAAGGGGACGCCGACGCGCTCGCCGAAGGTGACCGCGATCAGCATCGAGTCCGATCCGCTGAAGGCCACCGTCGTCGACTGCGTGGACTCCAGCGCGTACGACAAGGTCAGCGCCAAGACCGGCAAGGCCGTCGGGTCCGTCGCCTCGGGCCCGCGCCGCCACGTGGTGACCTCGACCGCCGAGCGCAGCAAGACCGGCGACTGGAAGATCTACGCCTCGGTGATCGACCGGGAGAGAACATGCTGACCGCCCGCGCCGCAGCGGCGGCCGCCGTGCTCGCCCTGGCCCTCGTCGGCGTGCCGGCGCACTCCGCGTCGGCCGCAGACACGGGGGTGGAGTGCCCGCCGAAGGAACTGGACTGCGACGTCAAAGCCACGGATCCCAAGGTTCCCGAGAATCCCGGGGACGCCGATCAGCCCGCCGGCTCCGGCAAGGCCACCTGCGAGATCGACGGCAAGACCGTGCCGTGTACTACGGAGATGGGCACCTTCAACCATGCGGACTCCTGCTACTGGCAGCTGCTCAAGCCCCAGCCCGCCGCCGACGACCCGGTGTGGAAGCTGGCCGTCGGACTGCCCTCGGACTGGAAGCCCGGCGACAAGGGTGAGCTTTACAACGTCACCTGCCCCGGCGTCGGCCGTGAGCTGATGGGCGGCACGTACTTCTCCGTGAACGGCCCCGGCGGCGCGGCGGTCGACCCCGGCCAGCTCGCCCAGGAAGCCGTCAAGAAGATGACGCTGCGCGGACCTGAGATCGGCATCACCCCCAAACCCGGTGGCAAGGGCGTCGTCGGCATGCCGGTCTACCTGTGGACCGAGACGGGCGCTGAGACGTACGGGCCCAACACCGCGACCGCAACGGCCGGCGCCGTGACGGTCACCGCGACCGCGAAGGTCTCAAAGATCGTGTGGAAACTCGGTGACGGCTCCACGGTCACCTGCACCAGCGCCGGCACCCCCTACAAGGCGGCCTACGGCAAGAAGCCCTCTCCGGACTGCGGCTACCGCTACAGCCAGCCCTCCTCCACGAAGTCGTCCGGGAAATTCCACGTCACCGCCACCTCCACCTGGACCATCGACTGGGCCGGCGGCGGCCAGACCGGCCAGCTCACCGAGATCCGCAACAGCGCCGTGGACATCACCGTCGCTGAAGTCCAGGTCCTCAACTAACACCGCTTGACACCGCTACAAGACCCGAGAGGCCTCATGGAATCCCCCGCTGCCGCGCCGACGGTGCCACGTCCCCAGAGCCCGCTGCGCCCCGAGGTCCCCATCACCGCCACCGCTCCGGTCCGGCGGGAGCGCCGCTGGTCGGTCGTCGCGCTGTGCGTCGTCCTGGCCGCCCTGTGCGGCCTGGGCGCGGCCGCGGCCGTCACCTCCGCCAGCGATCGCGCCCAGGTCCTGGCCATCGCCAGGGACGTGCCCGCCGGCCAGGCCCTGACCGACGCCGATCTGACCGTCGCCGAAGTCTCCGCCGATTCCGCGCTGACGCCGGTCCCCGCAGCCGACAAGGCCAGCGTGATCGGCAAGCGGCCCGCGGTCGGCCTGCGCAAGGGCGGCCTGCTCACGGCCTCGCAGCTGGACGCCGGCACCGGACTGGGCGATGACAAGCAGCAGGTCGGCGTCCAGGTCAAGCGCGGCCAGGCCCCGGCCGGCACCCTGGCCCCCGGCGACAAGGTCCTCGCGGTGACCACCCCAGCCCAGGGCGACGACACCACCGACAGCAAAGAACCGCCGTCGTCGATCGACGCCGTGGTCGTCTCCGTCTCCACCCCGGACGCCTCCGGCACCGTCGTGGTCAACCTCGCCGTCGCCACCACCGACGGCCCACTCCTGGCCACCCGCGCCGCGATGAGCCGCATCGCGCTGGTCCGTGAACCGCGGAGCAACTGACCATGCCCGTCATCGCACTGACCAGTGCGGCATCCGTCGGTGTGACCGTCTCCTCCCTCGCGCTCACCCTCGCCTCCAAACGCCCCAGCCTGCTCGCCGAATGCGACCCCAAGGGCGGCACCCTGCGCGCCGGCTTCATGCAGGCCACCGTCACCGCCGGATTCGGCCTCTACCACCTGGCCGCCGCCGAACGCGTCGGCCCCGAGGCACTCGCCAACGCCTTCGCCTCCCACCTGTGGCCCCTGGACCAGCAAGGACACCGCAAACTCCTGCCCGGTCTGACCGACCCAGCCCAAGCGGCCTCCCTCACCCGCACCTGGTCCTCGCTGTCGGAGGTCGTCCACGTCCTCGCCCACGACGCCGGCCACGACGTGTTCATCGACGCCGGACGCCTCGCCCTGGAATCCGGCCGCCTCCACCCCACGCTCACCCCCGCACCGCTGATCCACCAGGCCGACCTGGTGCTGCTCGTGGTCCGCAACACCGAACCCTCCCTCGCACTGACCCGGCACGTCATCGACCCGCTCCGAGCCGAACTCGACGAACACGGCACCGGCGCCGACGCCCTGGGCCTGCTCCTCATCGAGCGGGACTCCCGCCGCGGCCACAAGGCCCACCAGGTCGCCGACGCGCTCAAGGTGCCCGTACTGGGCGCCCTGCCCTGGGACCAGCCCGTCGGCGACTACTTCACCGAAGGCGGCGCCCCACCACGCGGCTACGGCCGCAGCGAGCTGCTCCGCCACGCACGCACCACGAGCGAGCGGCTCGACGCCGTCGCCCAGCGCCGCCGCATCCACCAGGAATGGCGGTCCCGGCAGCCCAACCCGCAGATGGCGGGGGTCCTGCAGCGCCTGACCGAGACCCGTGGAGGTACGCGTGGCTGACACCCACCAGCGCCCTGGCCTCAACGGGCAGCCGCCGGCCCTGGGCCGCGATGAAATGGCCAGCCTGCTCAGCGGGAGGCTCAGCCAGCGCCAGCCACCCGAACCAGTCCGCCCCGTCCCCGGGACCGCCTCCGCCGCGGCGGCCGGTCCGGCCGCGGTGCCACGGCTGGCCGACCTGCCCGGTGAACTCCCCGTCGACTGGGAGGTCATCGAAGCCCTGCAGGCCGAGGTCTCCGCCGAGCTCAGCAAGCGCGACCCCAACCGGACCCTGGAGGAAGACGACCGGCGCGCCCTCGCCCGCTCGCTGACCAAGTCGGCGGTGGCCGACTGGGCCGCCAAGTACGCCCAGGGCAACCAGCCGCTGCGCGCCGAGCAGGAAGCCGCGATCGGCACGGCGGTCTTCAACGCCATGTACCGCGGCGGCCGGCTGCAGTCGCTCCTGGACGAGGACGGCGTCGAAGACGTCATGGTCGACGGACTGCGTGCCCACGTCGAATACTTCGACCGGCCGCGCCGCACCATCGACCGCGTCGCGGACTCCCACGACGAACTCATCAGCTGGGTCAATCGCATGGCCCGTCTGTCCGGCCACGGTGAGCGCGCGCTGACCCAGTCCACCCCGATGGTCGGCTTCCGGATGCCGGACGGATCCCGCGTCACCGCGTCCCTGCTGACCACCCGGCCCTCCGTGGTGATCCGAAAGCACCGCCTGCGTGACACCGGCATGGAGGAACTGGTGAAGTGGGGCACCGTCAACCCGATGATCGAATTCTTTTTGCGGGCCTGCGTCCGGGCCCGCCTGAACATGCTGGTCGTCGGCGACATGGGCGCCGGCAAGACGTCCATGCTGCGCGCGCTCGGCCGGGAGATCCCCGAAGAGGAACGCCTCGTCACCCTGGAATCGGACCGCGAGCTGTACCTGGACGAGCCGGGCCCCAAGCCTGGGCCGATCACCTTCGCGTTCGAGGCGCGGCAGTCCAACGGCGAACGCACCGGAGACAACAGGCTCGCCGGCGAGGTCACCATCTCCGACATGTTCGCCACCGCGCTGCGCTACAACGCCACGCGCGTGATCGTCGGCGAGGTCCGCAGCACCGAGATCGTGCCGATGCTGCAGGCGATGTCCGCTGGCGGATCCGGGTCGATGTGCACCATGCACGTACGCCGCCCGCACGCGATCATCAGCCGCCTGGTGCAGCTGTGCACCGAGTCCGGCATGGCCGACAGCGCCGCTCACCACCTCATCGCTTCCTCGATCGACGTCGTCGTCTACCTGAAGTACGACTGGAGCGACCTCAAGTACGGCGGCCGCAAGCACCGGTACGTCAGCCACGTCTACGAGGTCCACGACGTCGTCGGCGAAGGCGGCCGGCCCACCACCACCGAGATCTTCGCCCCCGCCGACGCGGGCGAACGGACGGAACCGCGCGCGATCTACAAGAACATGCCGTCCTTCGTCGAAGACCTCGAGGACAAGGCGGGCTTCGACCGCCGCTGGCTGACCAACAACCCGCACGGCGCCTGGGGTCCCCCTCTGCAGAAGGTGGGACCGCGATGACCACTCCCCAGCTCGCCCTGGTCGCGGCCTGCTGCACCGTCCTGGCTCTCCTGGCCGTCATCGCCGTGGTCCGTGAACTGCGCGGCCGCATCCCCGACCCGGCCAAGCCGACGTCACGGCTGACCGGCCGCATGCACCGCGCGAAGGCAGAACTGCCCGAGCAATGGCGAAGCCGCTGGCGCTACCTGGTCGCGACCTCCGGCGGCGTCACGTTGCTGGTGTGGGCCTACACCGGGTGGCCGGTGCACGGCCTGCTCGCTGGCGCCGCCGTGCTCGGCCTGCCGTACGTACTGCATCCGGGCGGCGCCGCCCAGGTACGCATCGAGCGCCTCGAAGCCCTCGGACAGTGGCTCAACCACCTGGCCGGCGTGCACACCGCGGGGATCAGCCTGCCCCAGACGATCCGCTCCTCCGCGAAGAACGCGCCCGCCCCGATCGCCGCGAACGTGCGGGCGCTCGCCGAGCGGCTGCGCACCGGCATGGAGGCCTACGACGCGTTCGAACTGTTCGCCGACGAACTCGCCGACGGCGTCTCCGACCACGTGGTGCTGCTCTTCCAGTCCCACGCGGTCTACAAGGGCCCGGGCCTGGCCGACGCCCTCGAGGCCCTCGCGGTGACCATCCACCAGCAGGCCGCGGACGCCCGGGACGTGGAGGCGGACCGGGCGAAGGTCCGCAAGTCCGCCCGCCTGGTGTCCGTCGTCATCTGCACCGTCGTGATCGGCTGCATGCTCAACGAGGCATGGTCCGGCTGGTACCAGTCCCCGCTGGGCCAGATCGTGCTGGCCTTCCTGGGAGGCGCTTTCGCCTGGACGCTGACCTGGCTGCGCCGCATCGCCCGCACCCAGCCCGACCCCCGGCTCATCGAGCCGCTGCGCAGCCTCGTCCTGGCCCACGCGTTCGGCGCGACCGACCCGCGCTTCCTGGACCGGCTCCCCACCAGCAGCGCTGGAGGCCAGCGGTGATCCCTCTCAACGCCGTGCTGCCCGCAGCCGCCGCCGGCATCCTGATCGGCCTGGCCGCCCGAGCGGCCTGGCCCGCCCGCCCGAACCTGGCCAGCGCCCTGGACCGGCTGGACGCCAGCAAGGTCTCCGCGGCCATCCCCTCCAACGCCACGTCCCGCACCGGGTCAGTGCCCGAACGGGTCGGCAACCGGCTGATCGGCGAGTTCGGCGGCCGCATCACCCTGCCGATGAAGGACCTCAACCTGCTGCGCATCAGCCCGGCCGAACACCTCGGCAAGCGGGTCCTGTTCGCCCTGTACGGACTGCTGGTCCCGCAGTTGATGCAGGCCATGCCGTTCCCGTACGCGATGCCGGCCTTCCTCTCACTCGCCCTGGGCGCGCTGTTCTGGTTCTGGCCCGGCAAGGAGGTCGCCCGGGCCGCAGCCGAAGCCCGGCTCGTGGCGCGGCATGCCGCAGCCTCCTACCTGGAGCGCGTGGCCCTGGCCCGCGTCGCCAACTCCGGCGCCGCCCAGGCACTGACCGAGACCGCGCAGGTCGGCGGGGGCTTCATCTACGAGCGCATGCGGCAGGTCTTCAACCAGGCCGACCTGGCGGGCATCACCCCGTGGCATGCGCTCAAGCAACTCGGAGAGGAACTCGACATCCCCGAGCTGACCCGCCCCGCCGACATCCTGGAACTCGCCGGGGACGGCGCGGCCGTCTACACCACCTTGCAGGCCCAGGCCCGTCAGCTGCGCATCGCGCTGCTGACGGACGCGAAGGGCAAGGCCAACGAGGCCTCGGCTGCGATGATCCTGCCCGTCACCTTCGGCGTCATCCTCATGATCGTATTCGTGATGATCCCCCTCACCATCACCATCCTCGGTAGCTGAAGAACAGGAAGAAGAACATGGATCTCAGGGCTCTCACTCTGCTGCTCCGGGCCCGCTGGGAGCAGACGAAGGCGGCCAAGGACGCCGGGCAGTCCACCGGCGAGCTCGCCGTGATGGCCGCTGTCCTGATCGTCGTGGCCGGCGGGGTCGCACTGGCCATCAAGCTCAAGGTCGCCGAGAAGATCGGCATCATCGACGGCGGATGAGTACCGACCACGCCATACGGCACAGGCAGCAACGCAAGGAGGGCAGTGAGGTGAGAACGCGGGCGCGAAATCGCCGACGGGCCGTCGCCGGCCGGCTGCGCGGCGACCGCGGCTTCGGCAGTGTCGAGCTCGCGGTCCTGGCCGTCGTGGTGCTGGCGCTCGTCTTCACCATCATCCAGGTCGGCCTGTACTACCACGCGCGTAAGGTCGCCCAGTCCGCCGCGCGCCAAGGAGTCGACGCCGGCCGCGCCTTCGGCGCGAGCCCGAGCGACGGCGTCGCCCAGGCCGAGGACTTCCTCGCCCGGTTCGGCAACAGCGTGCGCGGCGCACACGTCTCCTCCGCAGGCAGCGACGCCCAGCAGATCCACATCACCGTCACGGGCCACGTCGCGACCCTCGTGCCGGGCCTGGAACTCGACGTCACCCAGTTCGCCGACGCCCCCGTCGAACGGTTCACCAACCCATGACCCGCCCCCACATCCCCAACCTGACGGGCGCGCTCCGCCGCGACCGGGGCAGCTACGCGCTGGAGACCGCGGTCCTGGCCCCCGTCCTGATCGCCCTGCTGGGCCTGATGGTCGCCTTCGGCCGCGTCACCGACGCCGACGGCGCCGTGGACGCGGCAGCCCACGCGGCCGCGCGCGCAGCGTCCCTGGAACGCGACGCCTCCAGCGCGCAGTCCGAGGCGCAGGCCGCCGCCACCAGCAGCCTGGAGGGCGACGGCATCACCTGCCAGACCTCCAGCGTCGTCGTGGACACCGCCGGCTACGCGCTCGACGTCGGCCAGGACGCCACCGTGACGGTGACGATCGCGTGCACCGCGCGCCTCGACGACATCGGCCTGCCCGGCCTGCCCGGCTCCAAGACGCTCACCGCATCGTGGACCAGCCCCATCGACACCTACCGGGGGCGGCAATGACCCACCGGGTTCTGGCATACGTGAACCGGCGCCGTACGGCGCTCAGCGGCCAACAGCGCGACCGGGGCTCGATGTCGCTGTTCTTCGCCATCTCAGCGCTCGCGATCCTCATGGTCATGGGCCTGATCGTGGACGGCGGTGGCGCTCTCAACGCAGGCAACAGGGCCACCTCCCTCGCCCAGGAAGCCGCCCGCACGGCCGGCCAGCAGATCGACCCGGCACAGGCCATCGAGGGCACCGCGATCACGATCGACCCCGAGGCGGCCCGCGCTGCCGCCCAGCGCTACCTCGCCGCAGCGAACGTCCAGGGCGATGTACAGATCACCGACGGCGGGCAGACCCTCACGGTGACCGTCCACGACACCTACAGCACCTACTTCGCGACGCTGGTCGGCAGGTCCACGATCCACGTGACCGGCACCGCGAAAGCCCATCTGCAGACCCAAGCTGGAGGCTGAGCCGCACCATGGCCCACCGCACCCCCGGACCCCTGCGCGCCCTCGGCGTCCTGCTGCGCGCCCTGACCGGCCTCGCTCTCCTCATAGCTCTGGTCGGTGGCGTTCCTTTCGCGCTGCTGGTGGTCGGGCACCAGCCGACCGAGCTGTCCGGCGGCTTCGACCTGCTGATGCGCCCGGACGACGGCACCGTCTTCCTGGTCGTCCTCACGCTCATCGGCTGGGCCGGGTGGGCCGCGTTCACCTTCTCCGTCCTGGTGGAGATCGTGGCCGTGCTGCGCCGCCGCTCCGCACCTCACATCAGGGGCCTGGGCGGACTGCAGTCCCTCGCCAGCTTCCTCATCGGCGGGATCCTGCTGCTCGCGCCGACCGCCGCCTCGGCCGCCACCAGCACACCGGCGGTCGCGGTGACCGCGACACAGACCGTCGCCGATGCCACCCCCAGCGCTTCGGCATCCACAGGCACAGACGAGGCCGCCTGGCCCCAGCACACGGTCACCTCGCCGACCGAGTCCCCGTGGGACCTGGCGGAGGAGTACCTCGGCAACGGGCAGCGGTGGAAGGACATCGCCGCCCTCAACCCCGGCATTCCCGAACTCGCCGCCGGCGACGCATACCTGCCGCAGGGCGCGGTCATCAACCTGCCCGCCGACGCCCGGACCGCGTCGCCGGCCACCGAGGCCGCCACCGAGACCCACGCGGCAGCCACCGCCACGCCCAAGGACCAGAGCTCCGACCAAGAGCACGCGGGCGCTGACGGCACCGAGAAGACGTCGGCCACGAAGGACACCACGGATCGGCCGCATACCGTCACGGTCCACACCGGCGACAGCCTCTGGAAGATCGCCGACACCTACGGAGACCCCACCGACTGGCCCGCCATCTACAAGGAAAACAAGGGCGAGACACAGCCCGGCGGCGGCATCTTCGACGACCCGGACCTGATCTTCCCCGGCCAGAAACTCGACCTGCCCCAGGAAAAGACCAAGGCCAGCGACCGCACAGAAGCACCGGCCGACAACGGCACAGACGCCTCGGCGCCGCCCGCCGACCAGACGCCGGATGAGAACCCGGACACCGCCACCCCGGACAACAGCGAGGGCCAGGACGACGGGCAGCAGCCCGCATCCCCGAAGGCCTCGACCCCGGCGCCGTCCGCGAGCCGCACGCCCGAGGCCTCGCCCGTCCCCAGCCGCACCCCCGAGGCCGCCGCCACCCCCGCCCCCTCCCAAAGCCCCGCCCGCCAGGACACCGGCCAGGGCCATGTGGCGGAGGAGGACCGGGCCCTCGCGCCCGCCGCTGTGTGGATGGGCGCAGGCGTCCTCGCCGCCGCACTGATGGGCACCCTGGCCACCCGCCGCGTCCTGCAGCAGCGCCGCCGCCGACCCGGCCGCCGGATCCCCATGCCCAAGGGCAGCGCGGCCGCCACCGAGCAGAGCCTGCGCGCCGCCCAGCACCCCACCGGCTTCGACCTGCTGAACACCGCACTGCGCACCCTCGCGCTCAACCTTGCCGCCAACCGCGAACTGCCCGTCCTCGAGGCGGTCGTCCTCCACGACGCCCGCGTCGACCTCCACCTCGCCAACGACACCCCCGCGTGCGCGCCCTTCACCGCAGCGGCCGGACGGCACGACATGTGGACCTGCGCGGCCAGCAACCCCGACCTGGCCGCCCCCGAAAACCTGCAGGCCGCAGAAGCCCCGTACCCGGCGCTGGTCTCCCTCGGCTGGGATCCCCAAGGCCACCTGGTCCTGGTCGACCTGGAGCACGTCGGCATCCTGAACCTGGCCGGCGACGAAGACCTCGCCCGGCACGTCCTGCAAGCCATCGCCGTGGAGCTCGCCACCACCAGCCTGCCGGGCCACCTCGAAGTCACCGCCCTCGGCAACACCACCCCCGGCCTGGACACCGCCGCCCCCGAACGCGTCGCGCGTACCGAGGACCTGGCCGGCGCCACCGCTGAACTCGCCGCGCACTCCGCCGACCAGCGACGCACCCTGGCCGCTCTGGGAGCCGACTCACTGCGCGCGGCCCGGCTGCGCGACGACGCTGGCGGCGCCTGGACCCCCCACATCATCCTCGCCCAGACCCTGCCCGACGCCGCCGCTCACCACGATGCCGTCACCGCGCTCTTCGACACGCTCGCCGACCGGCCCCGGACCGCCAGCGCGGTCATCACCGCTGCCCCCGCCTCGGTCCCGCTGCCCGCCGACGCCTGGACGCTGACCTGCCATGGCCCGGGCGACGCGGTCGTCCTGCCGGGATCCGGGCTGCCGGTCCATCTGCAAGGCCTCAGCGACAACCACTTCGCCGACGCCATCGAACTGCTGGCCCTCGCCGACAGCGACACCGACATCCCGGCCCCCGACTGGACCCGCGCCCAAGACGACCCCGACGACGACGGCCTGCCGGCCGAGTACGCCGACATCGAAGAAGAGCTCGACACCGAGACAGCCGAATGGACGCAGACCGGGACGCCCGCACCGACGATGCCAGAGGAGAACGGGGAGACGCCGGGGGCCGGGATGTCGCTCGCTGACGTCCTGGCCGAAGACGACGACACTGACGCCAGCCGCACGAACGGTACAGCCCCAACCACAGCAGGCCCGGCCGATGTCGCCCTCGTCCTCGGCCCGCAGCCTTGCGTCACCCCGGCCAAGGCCCTCCACGTCACCATCACCGACCAGGCGACCCAGACCAAGGCCCCGAGACCTGAGCCCGCAACGGCCACGCCAGCAGCAGCCCCGGGGCCGGTCGTACTGCTCCTGGGCTCCGTCGGCGTCGAAGGCGCCACCGGACGCGTCGACTCCAACCGCAAGCGCACCGGCACCGAACTCGCCGCCTACCTGGCGCTCCACCCCGGCGTCGACCACCACGCCATCGATGAGGCCCTGTGGCCCGGCCAGATCGTCAACAAGACGATGCGCAACGCCGTCATCTCCCGCCTGCGTTCCTGGCTGGGCACCGACCCGGACGGCAACGCCCACTTCCCCCGCGTCCAGGACGTGACCGACCACCGATACCGCTTCGGCCCCCACGTCACCTGCGACTGGACCCAGTTCCAACAGCACGCCCGAAAAGGCCTCAACGACCCCACCGAGGACGGCGACCTCGCCCTGCGCCAGGCCCTCGCCCTGGTCCGCGGCCGGCCCTTCGCCGCCATCGACCCCCAGCGCTACGCCTGGGCCGAGCCCGCCATCCAGGAGATGGCCTCCGCGATCGTGGACGTCGCATACGACCTCTCCACCCGATGCCGCGACGCCGGCGACATCCCCGGCGCCCTGTGGGCCGCCAGCCAGGGCCTGCTCGCCGCTGAGGAGAACGAACTCCTGCACCGCGCGCTGTTCCTCGCCCACCACGCAGCTGGTGATGTCCCCGCTCTGCGCGCCGCCGCCGCAAAACTCGCCCGCATCAACGAACACCTCGGAGGCGGCGTTGATATGGAGGCCGAGACCGCCGAGCTCCTCCGAAATCTGCTGCCGCGCACCGTCACGGCCCGCTGAAGCCGGAGGGGAAACGGATGCACAGAGCCCGCGAGAAGAAAAGCAAGCGCGACGTCTTCGCCCGTCAGATCGGCCAGCAGCCGGAACCGTTGACGCGGCCGTTGTGCTGCTGGAAGTGCGAGAGCGCAGCCGTCGCGGTGAACGGCTACTCGCGCTTGGGCACCGCCGTGCCAGCCCACTTCCGCCTCGCCCCGAAAACCGAGCACGAAGGCACGTGCCCCCTCAACCCCACCTCGGTCATCAACGGCATCGCCCACGGCTCCCACGGCCTGGCCCAGGTCGACGACGGCGGAATCCTGCGGCTGACCCTCCCCGAGGACCTCACCACCGCCCCGCCGGCCCCGCCCCCCGGTGACGCCGACCCGGCCGACGTCATCCAGCGCACCACCACGACCGTACGGCCGCTGCTGCCGCCGGCCATCAACAGCGCCGCGAAGATCGCCCGGTTCCTGCAGCTCCACGACTTCGACCCGGACATCGTGCGTCGCTTCAAAGTCCAGCCCCAGCACCACAGAAGCATCCCGTGGGGTCAGTTCTGCTTCGGCCCCACCCACCAGTCGTACGCCGAGCTGTACGAGCTGCGGCGCACCCAGAAGACCAGCACCCACCCGATCGCGGTCTACGGCACCGTCCAACGCATCGGCCAGGAGGGCGACAGCGGCCGCCCCTACGCCACGCTCGCCAGCAACGTGCCCTCCGGTGACCAGCGCGTCCACGTCGTACTGCGATCCCAGTACGACACCCTCATCAAGCCGCTCGCCGTCGGCACGCACGTCCTGGCCGTCGGGGACTGGGGCATCTTCGACCGCGGCCGTATTCCACAGCTGCGGCTCTTCGCTGAGGAGCACTGGCAAATCGCTCACTGGACCACCGACAACGCTGGCCACCCCACCGAACCGGCCTGCCCGTCGCCGGTCACCTCCCACCAGCGGGTCACCGCCCGCTCCGATGCCCGCAACCGCCGGATCAAGGCCCAGCAGCCCCCCGCAACCCAGCCGCCGGCCCCGTCAGCCGCCCGCACCGAGACGGATGCCGTGACGGCTGTCCGCCCCGAGGCCGCCCAGGCGCCGGAGTCGCCCGCAGCTCCACCCGCAACCGCGCCGCCCGAGGAACGGCCGCCACCTTCAAGCAACCCGGCGACAGACGCCATGACGGAAGCGACCGCGCCCGAGCAACCTGGGCCGGAGAACCCTGTCCTCCCTCCGCCAGCGCCCACCGTTCCGCCGCGGCCAGCGCAACCGCCCCGGACCCCGGCACCGCCCCTACGTCCAAGAGGCCGCCGCCGTTGGTTCGGTCGGCGCAGGTAGCAGCCGTGGGCCGCTGTCCGACGCCTCCGGATGGGGTTGCTTTCATAGGGGGCTGGACCGTTGGCTGCAAGGTTGGCTGGACAGGCGCATCGAGGGTTGCACCGAGGGTTGCAGCACCACCTTCGGCGGATCGAATGGATCCCCTGGTCAGCCCCGGTGGGCAAGCCTATTTGGCTCGCCGACACCTCTTTCTCCGCGGTAGCCGGAGGAAGAGGCTTGATCTCCCAACCGTGCGTGATCGCCCACAAGGCCCCCGGAAGTGCGGTGCGGTACGCATTGCCTGGTGCGCACCGCCCGCCGTGGTGCGCGCACCCGCGCATGCGCACCACCGCACCGGCCGGGCCGGGATGCGCACCACCGCACCGCACCGGCGGGGATGCGCACCGCACTACACGGCGGTGAGGCGCACCGAGTGCGCACCGGTTGTCGGTGCGGGGTGCGCGTCGAGGGCCTGGCCCACGGCGAGGGCCTCCAGCTGCTTCAGGATGTCGGCGACGTCTTCGTGGTCCTCGGTGAGGATCTGCGCGGCGAAGGCGATGATGGCGTGGGCGATCCCGTCTGCCGTTGCTGGGCACACCTGCTCCCAGGTGCGCAGGGTGTCCAGGAAGACGCGTCCGAGTGCGACGATCCGTTCGGCGACGTCCACGAGCAGCGCGGCCATCTGCCGCTGGGTGCCAGCGAACTCGGCGGCGGCTTCGATGTCGCCGGCCTCCACCGCCCGGAGGTAGTTGAAGACGCTGATCGCCGCGTCCGGGTCCATCGGGGTGAGCGGCGAAGCGGTGGTGGTCTTGGGCATGTCGGCTCCTCACGTACGGGCCGCCGCGCTGATCACGACGACCTCAAGATCGAGTCTCGGAGCGCGGGCCTGTGGACAGAGACCGCGCACCGACGGTGACCTGCCACCCCCTTGTCCTGCCCCCGCCCCGGCCCGCATTCCTCCTGGACCACCTTCGCTACGTGCGACATAACGGCCATTCCGCAGGGGAGAGATCACCCTCCGGCGCACGCAGGGTGAGCCGGTGAAAAGCCGCTGCCGATCCGGGAGCGGGACTGCGACACTGCGCGGATGACCACCCAGCAGCTGCCGTTCCCGGTACCGGACCAGCGAGCCCACAACTTCGTCTCTTCGTACGCGGACATGCACCAGCTCGTTGAGGACCTGGTCGTGCCCGACGGGGTGCCCGAGGCCGCGGCGACGGTGCTGCGCACGGCCCGCGAGCTGCTGCGCCACTCCTACTACTGCTACGAGTTCTCCACCGTGGCGGTCATGCACTCCCTGATCGGGGTGGAGATCGTGCTGCGCGACCGCATCCCGGGTGCGGGCAAGAAGCCGCTGCAGAAGCTCATCGGGCAGGGCGCCGCCGCAGGGATCCTGACGGCCAGGCAGGCCGAATACCTCGACTACGGCCGGCAGATCCGCAATGGCATGGCTCACGGCAAGACCACGCACGCGGCGATGCCTCCCGCCATGGCGGTCCCGATGGTGAACACCTCGTTCACGATCGTCACCGAACTGTGCGCCGCGCCCGCCTGATGATCACGGATCGGTAACGTCCAACGGCCGTTCGTCACACGAGGCAGCTCCAGCACACCTCTACCAATGATCGCGGGATTCTGCCCGGAGTCCCGCGCCACTTGCGTGAGGAGCATCACCATGACGCACACCAGCCGTGCCTGGCAGTCCGCCGACGGGGCCGGGGAGACCTGGATAAGGGGTGCCGGGGATCTTTCAGGCGGCCGGATATCTGGTGCCGTATCCAGTGCCGTGAACGATTCGACGACTCTGAGCATCATCGCAGGCCACACCCCTGGTCCATGTGGTCCCGGCGACGCTGACACCTCTCTCCCTGTCCCTGCTGAGTCAGCGACGGGCGAGAGGTCTTCCACTCCCACGGCTCCGAAGGTACGGGCTGACGCGTTGCGGATGCTGGGGTGTGTGCGGATAGCCACGGTTCGGCAGATGGCTCAGGTGATCACGTCGGAGGATGCGGACGGGCGGTCGTACGTGCGCAGGGCGATGCGGAAGCTGGAATCGCAGGGGCTGGCGGAGACGAACGGCAAGGACGGCAAGCACCCGATCTGGAACCTGACCCCGGCGGGGCAGAAGGCTCTGGCCGACGGCAACGAGCTGCCGCCGCGACCGAAGGCCGGCACCGGAGCGAAGGCGGTGAAGGCCGGGTTCGGTCCGCACGGCGTCGCGGTGACGGACACGATCCTCGCCTACGGCGGCCGCGAGTATCTGACCGACTGGCAGGTTGAGGTCAACCACGCCATCAAGGAGACCGGCCTGAGCTTCAACGCCGACGCGGTCCTCGCACGGCCGACCACCACCAGCGAGGTCCAGATCTTCGAGATCGACAACGGAACGATGTCCCGGGCCCGGCTCGCCAAGGAGGTCTGGGACTACGAGCGCTACGCCGGGCACCGGGTCTGGGAGGGAGCGCGCGGCACCATCGGGGGCACGTTCCCGTTCTGGTCGCGCTACCGCTACACCCGCAGCGAGCGCTTCCCCACACTGCACGTCGTCCTGGCGGGTAAGCCCGAGCACCTGCTGCAGCGGCGCCTGGACGCGCTCGCGGAAGCCGTCCGCGGCATCACCGTCGCGGTCCTGGTCGTCACGCTGCCCGGCCTCCAGCGCGGCGAGTCCTGGCAGGAGATCGGCGTGGACGACCCGCGCCGTCGGCGCGAGCGCTACCCCGAACCGTCCAGCCGCTGATCTCCGCGCGGTAGCCGGGCAAGCCCCGCCCCGCCAGCTACAGGGAGAAGCCCCCGGCGGTGCTGGCGCAGAGGGGCGGGCTCTAGCGATCCCCGCAACACCCTGGAGTTCAGGGAGTTGCGGGGATCGTGGGTTTTGCGGAGCTGAGGGCGAGGTTCTTCGAGGCGCTGGACCGGGAGAACGGCAGTATCTCGGGTGCTGCCCGGGCGGACGAGGCGGGCCCGGTCCTGGGCGCAGGCGAGAGTGCCCCGCCGGGCGGTGGCCAGGCGCTGTTGGGCGTCGCCGAGGATGACTTCGGCGAGCGCGCGGGCACCGTTGTCTTCAGGGAGCCGGTCGGCGTGGCGCCGGACGTCGGCGGCGACGGCGCGGGCGTGCCCGGTCAGCTGCAGGACGATCTGTTCGTAGTCGCGGGGCTGGAGCGCATCGCCCTCCAGAGCGAGCACGGCTGTGGCCAGCGACATGTGCGGCCCCCGGTCCAGGGGCAGTTCCGCGTCGATCAGGCCCTCCGGGTCGTACAGGACATGGTTCATGAGGCGGCCGCCCTCTCGTGTTCCGCGCCGGTCAGGTTGCGCAGGTGTGCGGCGAGCCGGTCCGTACGGACCAGCCGAGGGGAGTGACGCGGCGGGCTGATCCAGTGCGCGGACGCGGTGCCGTGCTCGGTGTCGGGGAACAGCAGCTGATTGCCCCTGGAGAGCACGCGCACGCCGGGAAGGCCGGCGGCCGCGGTGCCGGTGCCGGGCGGCACCAGGACGTAGAGCACGTCACGGATGCGGTCGGCGAGCACCGGGTGACCGCTGGCGGTGCCCAGATGCATGGCGGCCAGCGCGTCCAGGCCGACCGAGATCGGGGTGATGGCCACCGCGTCCCACGTCCAACCGCACGCTCTCCAGCCGGTGCGGTCCCGGCTCGAAGCCCACAGCGCGCGGCGCCGGTCGGTGGGCTGCGCGAGGCGGTGCCAGGTGGGAGCGGCGGGCCTCCCGGCCGAGGCGGGGCCTGTCGCCATGGCGGTCTCCCTGATCAGTGGTCACGTCACTGTTCAGGCAAGCAACAGAGCGTCGGCGGGTGCGACGCCAGGCCGATGTAAGAACGATGCAAGTCGGCCCCGGCGGGGTGAACCGTGGCCGATGCCGGGCAGAACAACGGGTGGGAGCGGTACGGTCGCCGCACCCGTCCAATCGCGGATGCAGTCCGGAGCTGGCATGGCTGACCGCCCTCGTTCCTCCAACGCCCCGCTACGCGCTGTGCGCGAGGGCGAGTTCCAGATGTCCCGCCAGGAGTTCGCCAAGCTCATCGTCACCACCGGCGAAGAGATGGGCGAGGCAGTCGGCTGCACCGCACGCCTGGTCGCGGCCTGGGAGGACGGCGAGGTCCAGCTTCCCCGCGCGGTGTACCGGCGCATCCTCACCCGGCTGACGGGGCGCCCGCTGCGCGACCTCGGCTTCCGCCTCGACACGCCAGCACTGCCCCCGGCGCCGGCCACCACAGCGCAGGACGACGCGGTGGACCGCCGTGCCTTCCTGGCCGACGGTGCCAGCGTCGCGCTGGCACTCCTGCCCCTCGGAGCCGCCTCCGACACGGTCCCCGGCAGGATCGGGGCCGGTGAGATCCGCGCCGTCGACTGCGCCGTCACCACGATCTACGCCCACGACCACAACCACGGCTCCGCCGCGCTGCGCCGGGACGCCTCCCGGGCCCTGCACACCGCCTACCAGTGGCTGCAGGAAGGCACCTACACCGACCGGAACGGGAAGTGGCTGCGTTCAGCGACCGGGCATCTGTCGATCGCCGCCGGGTGGCTGTCGTACGACTCCGGCCGGGCCGCCGACGCCCGCTCGCTGTACGGCGAGGCCCTGGCCGCAGCCAGAATCGCGGAGGATCCCGGCCTGGAGGGGCACGCCTTCGGCTGCCTGTCGCTGCTGGCCAAGGCATCCGGCCGCCCCCGTGAGGCGATCTCCGCCGCCCAAGGCGCTCAGGCCGTCGTGCGCACCTACGGCTCGCCCCGGATGCTGGCCCTGTTCGCGCTGCGCGAGGCCGGCGGATGGGCACTCCTAGGCGACGTCAGCGCCACCGACAAGGCGATCGTGCGAGCCCACCACCTCTACGCCAAGGGCCCCGCCGACGCCGATCCGGCGTGGCTGGAGTTCTTCACGCCCGCCGAACTCGCCGGGCTCGAAGCCCTCGCACGCGCCGATCTCCAGCAGCACGAACGTGCCGCCGCCGGAGCCGAACAGGCCGTTCTCCTTCATGGCGATGACTTCGCGCGCAACCGCGCCCTGTACACCGCCGACATCGCCATCCAGCATGCAGTCAGGGACCGGCCGGAGCCGGAAGCCGCGGCCGAAGCCGCCGGACGCGTCCTGGCCTACCTGCCCGAGGTGCGCTCCGACCGCCTGCTGCAGCAGCTGCACAACGTCGGCAGCGCGCTCCAGCGGCACGCCGCCGTCCCGGCGGTCGCCGACTGGCTGGAGGAGTACCGCACCACTGCCAGCGTCATCTGAGGAGGAGACGGTGACCACCCCGCGCACCCGCACCGACGTGGTGATCCGCACCTACGGCCCGGGCCAGGTCCCGCCGCTACTGGACGTTGTCGCCGACATCTGGGCCGACGCCCACCCCGAACTGGTCGACAACCCCGGCGCCGAGACCGCCGGCCTGTCCGTGCCCGCGCTCCACCGCCAGATCACCGGACACCTCAAGCACTCCGGCTTCGCCCTGGACGTCGCGTACGCGGGCGGCACCCCGGTGGGCTTCGGCTACGCCTTCCCCTGCACCGCCGACTACTGGTTCGGCCCCGGCCTGGTCGACCAGGTCCCCGAAGGCGCCCGCACCCAACGACTGATGGGACTGTGCGAGCTCGCCGTCCGGCCACCCTGGCAGTCCCGGGGCATCGGCTCGCGACTGCACGCCGAACTCCTCAAGGCCATCGCCCCGCAGTGGGCCTCGCTACTCGCACTGCCCTCCAACCAGCGCGGCCAGGACCTCTACGCCCGGCTCGGCTACCAATACGCCGGCCCCTACAGCAACGAACCCGGCGGCCCCGAGTACGACCTGCTGCTCCTGCACGTCGAAGACGCGTCCTGAACCGGCGTACTCGCCGGGAGTCGGGCGGGACCGGAGCTGACAGCGCTGACCTGGGGCTCGCGGTGGATACTGGCCCCGTCAGCCGTACGCTGCGGCCCGGCCATCGGCCCGCTCGATGGCCTCCTGGCCCAACCGGCTGACTGTGTCCTCGCCCAGGTGCTCCACCAGCCGTTCCTCCAGGCGGTCGGCGAGCTGCTCCGCCATCTCTTCGAAGAGCAGGTCGGACTCGCCGGCCATTTTCAGCAGCAGGCCAGCCACGATCGCCTCACCCGCGGTGAGCACGGCCAGCGGCGCGTCGGTGGCAGTGAGCAGCGCTTCCAGTTCTTCCAGGCATCCGCGCTGCTCCGCGCCGAGTTCCTCTCGCAGCGCACCGGCCAGTTGTCGGCGGCCCCACGCCGATGGCGCGCGACCGCCCGCTTCCTCGAGGCTGAAGCCGTGCTCGCCGGGATGGCCGCGTGGCAAGTCGCACAGCTCATCGTCGTCGGTGCTCTTGGTATCGCAGTCGTCCAGATGCTTCAGCTCACGCAGCCCCGGCGCCCACCTCAGCCACCAGTTCGCGTCCTCCCTGCCGCAGGATTGGCCGATGGCTACATGCGGGCCGCGATGGCACTCCTGGAGCTCACAGGCGACGTCCTCCTCGACTTCAAGGGCTGCCTGCGGCAGCGCCGTCAGCTGTTCGTGCTCGTCTGCGGTCAGGGCGAGCTGTGCACCGCACCGGGGATAGAGATTCGTCATGCCCGGCACGTTAGGGACAGGCTCCGACACCGGATGGGCTGAATGGCCCACCCGGGTCACCTGCAAGAGTGCCCGCTGTCCCCTGTATGGCGGCGTCGACCCATGGCCAACCTGCCACCGGGACGTCGTCTTTTAGACGGTCGGCGCGCTCTTTGCTGGGGGATCGGTGTGGTGGCGCAGTCGTGGCCACAGCGGGTTGTGGGCGAGTTCCTCCAGCAGGATCGCGGCGACGGCCGGATCAACGATGCGCAGCCGGGAGCTCTCCTTGTCAGGTCGGGGACGACGTACTCGGCCAGCACCTGGCCGTGGACGCCGGGCAGTCCCGGTTCGCAGCACACCCGCCACACGAGGTTGAGAGCGGCAGTATCAGTCAGCGCCCTCGCCCAGGTGCGGAGCATCTCCTCCGTCCAGATCGCACCGCCGTACCCGGGGTGCTGCCACACCACGTCTGCGGGCAGCCGGGGCGGCATCTGTGGCGCGCTGGGCTCGGGTAAGTGCCCGTATGCGGCCAGCACGGTGCGCATGGCGTTCTCGTAGGAGTCGACCTCGGTGTCGATCGTGAACTTCAACGTCCCTCCCCGGACAGGCTCCCGGGAGGCTACCCGGCGACACGGCGGCTGTCCGGCCGTCGCGGCCGAACTGGTCGCTTCCGACGTCGCGGCGGGGGTGTCGGTCGGACGCTGTCATGGCACGTACGTACGATCGCGGGTATGCCAGACACTGACGACGCCCCCGCCTTCCCCTGGTCACCTGAACTGCTCCAGGCCCAGGTCGACTATTTCGCTGGGTTCGTCGAGCTGGAGGCGCTGGAGCGGCCGACGTTCGTGGACGACTACCCGCCGGGCGTGCTGGCCAAGGAGCAGGAGCTGCGGGCCAAGGTGATCGCGGCTTCGGAGCGGATCCATGCGGACCCGTTCTGGAAGGACCACACCGGCACCGATCGCCTGGCGGCGGAGATGGCGCTGAAGAAGGCCGCGAAGAAGCAACTCGGTGCGGCGGCTGATCGAGCGTGAGCTCGCCGGCGTCACTGCTCAGGCGGCGAGGGCGTTGCGGAGGGCTTGCACGGCGGGCTCGCGGTGGTGCTGGGCGGGGATGGACTGGTAGAGGTCGGTGGCCCGGGCGCGGATGAGCCCGGTGCGGTAGCCGGCCGGGAGCATGGTGAGGGCGGCGGTGGCCTGGCGGCAGGCTTGTTCGGTGTCGCCGTCGTGGTGGGTGCAGGCTGCGGCGTCGATGGTCAGCAGGGTGCGGGTCATGCTGCTGGTCGGCGCGGACAGCGCGAGCGCCCGGTCCTGGCTCTCCCTGGCCCGCCGGGTGTCGCCCAGCGCGGTGAGCGCGTGGCTGAGGTGGACGTGGTGTTTCTGTTCGCAGTGCCCGAACCAGGTGTCGGCCCGCTGCTCACCGGCCAGCTGCTCCATGAGCCGGTCCGCGTCGGCGAGCGCCTCGCGGGCCTGGTCCTCCTGGTGGGCGAGGGCGTAGGCGCGGGCGGCGACGGCGGCCGCCAGGGTCGCGGCTGCGGTGGGTGCGGTGCCGGCGGTGCGGCGGGCCTGTTCGGCGAGGTGGGCGGCGGCTTTGGGGGAGCCGTAGTTCAGCCCGACCATGGCTTCGCGGGCTGTCACCCAGGCGTGCAGCTGGCGGTCGCCGGATTCGCCGGCGGCGTGGGCGGCGGTGGCGAACCACGCGCGGGCCTCCCGCCGACTCCCGAGGTCATGAAGCACGATCGCGGTCATGCCCGCCATCTGCCCGGCGGTCCGGCACAGCCTGGCCCGTACCGCGACCGGCTGCGGGACAGCGAGCAGCGGGGGAATGTCGGCGAAGTCGGTGACGAGGTCGGCCAGCACCGCCGTGGGGGCCTGGCCGTGGTAACCGTAGCCGTAGTGTTCGGCGGCGGCTTCCAGGTCGGACAGGTCGGCCGGATCGGCGGCGAGCGTGTGGTCGAAGGTGCTGCGGGAGGCGGTCAGGGCGGCGATCGCCGGAGCAGTAAGTCCAGCGGCCAGAACGCCGCGCAGCAGCTCACGGCGCTTCATGGGGTCATCTCCATCTGGGGGCTCCGGACTGGGGGCGATGGCGGCGGTGTCTTCCCAGGGTCGCGCAGCAAGCCCCAGGAGGGCACCGGGAATCCGAAGACCATCCGAGATCCGCTCCACCGTGTCGAACCCGGTCACCGCAGCGTCCCCACGGGCCACTTTGCTGACCCGCTCGCTCTTCATCCCGCAGGCCTCCGCGATGCGGTTGAAGCTGACTGCCTGGTTGGCCATGGCGAAGACGACACCGAAGTCCCGGGCCTGGAGGGCTCGCAGGAACGCCGGGTCGGATAACAGCCGGCGGGGCAGCTGAGCTGGTGACGACGGTAAGTCCACGGTGTCCCCCGACTCCCACGGCACGTGACGACTCGTCACCTATGACGATACCCACCGTGGGGGCCCCTTCGTGGGGTTATCGCCCGCTGTCCCGCTCGCTTCACTGACGGGTGTCCGATCCATTCCCGGGCCGCGCCGGGACCCCTACTCCAGCGCGGCCCACCTCTCGAAGGAGGACACGATGTCGACACCCACCCCGCCCCCGGCAAGGGGCCTGCTGCGGTCCCGGCGCCTGATCACCACCGCCCGCGGCCGCAACACGCTGCTGGGCGACGGCGGCGGCACCGGCAAGGGCGACGGCAACGACTAGTCGGAGCCGAAGCCAGCGATGACGAACATGTCGATCGCGGAGCGCCTGGGCGAGGACTTCCTCGCCCAGGCGCTGCACCGCGACTACCGCCACATCCCCGAAGCCGTCGATGTCGCCGGGCTGATGACCTGGGACGACCTGGACCGCATCCTGACCCAGCACCGCCTGGAGCCGCCCCGGCTGCGGCTGGCCCGCGACGGCAAGACGCTGCCGCTGTCGGACTACGCCACGCCCGTGGCAACCCGCCGCCACACCGTGTGGCACCGCCTCCAGCCCGCCGGCCTCCACCCACTGCTCGCAGACGGAGCCTCCCTCGCCCTCGATGGCGCCGACCAACTCCACCGGCCCCTGGCCCGGCTCGCCGAAGACCTCGAGCGCACCTTCCGTACAGACGTCCGCGCGAACCTCTACGCCTCCTGGACCGCCACTCAGGGCTTCGGCACCCACTGGGACGATCACGCGGTCCTGGTCCTCCAGCTGGACGGCGCCAAACGCTGGCGGCTGTTCGGCCCCACCCGACCGGCCCCGCTGTTCCGCGACACCGAGCTCCCGCCCGAACCGCCGGCGGAACCGCTCGCCGACCTGGTGCTGCACCCGGGAGACCTGCTCTACGTACCGCGCGGCTGGTGGCACTCGGTCGCCGCCGACCAGGGCGGCCCCAGCCTGCACGTCACGTTCGGGTTCGAGCCCCACACCCCGGTCACCCTGCTCGACTGGCTCGCCGAACAGCTCACCGGGCACGAGGAATTCCGCGCCGACCTGCCCCTGCTCGACAACCCCGACGTCCAGGCCGCGACCGTACGCGGGCTGCGCAAGCTGCTCCTGGCGGAGCTGGACGACCCGCAGCTGCTGGCCCGGTACGCCGCCGCGATGGACGGCCGCTCCGTGGGGCGGCTGGCCCCGAGCCTGCCGTACGTCGGCGGCGTCCCCGCCGACCCGGGCCTGCGGGTCCGGCTGACCACCGCCCGCGCCGTCCTCACCACCACCGACGACACTGTGGTGCTCGCTGCTGCCGGCAGCGAATACGAGTTCGCCCCAGCCGCGGAGCCGGTGCTGCGGCCGCTGGTCGACGGCCTGGTCCTCACCCTGGCCGACCTCGCGACCGCCGCCGGCCTGCCCGTCGACGACGTCGCCGCCCTGATCGGCGAGCTGGTCGTCGGCCAGGCAGCCGTCGTCGGCAACCTGCCGTAGCCAAGCCCGGTGACAGCGGCCACCACTGCCGTCACCGGGCCCGGCCCGGCCGCGGCTGTGCCCGGGGAGGCCGGAAATAGCCGGACCTGCGCCCTGGTCCGGCAGACTGGCCACAGGTCGCCAGACGGCCGTGCAGCCCCCTCGGACCCCGACCGATCACGGGAGACCCCGGTGTACTCGCCCCCCTCGAACCCGGCCGATGAGCAGCGGATGCGTACGCAAGCCGAGCGCGCCGCGCAGGCCCTGAAGGTGACCCTTGGCGGCGGGGAGCCGTTCTGGGGCTGGGACGGCCGCACCCTCGGACGCTCCGGCACTACCGCGACCGGACAGCGGGTGTGGCTGCGGCTCGCAGCCGCTCCGGTGGCCAAGGCCTGCGGCAAGCTGTGGGACGGCGCGGAGGCCGCGCAGCAGGCGTTCGGCGACCTGGACGGATACCGGCCCGCGCTCCTGGCCATCCACGACGCGGAGCACGACGGCACCGCCTACCGGACGGAGCTCAGCGAGCACCTGGACCAGCCGGTCATCTCCGCCGACGCGATCCTGCGCCACCCGCTGGAGCTGCCCGCCGACTGGTGGCCGGCCATCGACGGCGCGCTGGAGAAGGTGGCGGCCGCCGTCACCGACCGCGTCGCGGTCCGCCAGGCCTACATCGACCGCGCCGTCCCGCAGTACCTCGGCATCCTGGCTCCGCCGGTCACCCGCTGGGCGACCGTCCACGGCGACCTGCACTGGGCGAACATCGCCGCCCCCGAACTGCGGCTGCTGGACTGGGAGGCATGGGGGCAAGGTCCGTGGGGATACGACCAGGCCACGCTCTACGCCTACAGCCTCCTGCGGCCCGACGTCGCCGCCCGGGTCCGCGACGCCTTCCCCTTCCTGGGCACCCCGCAGGCGTACGCGGCCGAAGCCGTCGTCTGCGCCGAACTGCTCCAGACCGTCTCCCGGGGGACGAATCTCGACCTCGCCGGACCTCTGCGGACGTGGGCCGACCAACTGCGCGACCGCGGCTGACCAAGCCGACGACGGGTCCTGAACTGCTGGGATTCCTCATCTGGCCCCGGGATAAGGCGCCGAGTTGGGGCCTTGATCAGATGGTGCCCGGCTCATCCGGAATCACATGGGTTCATTTCGCCATTTCGGTGGCAAGCTATGGGCCCGGCCCCGGCCCCTTCTGTCTCCCCCAGGCGAAGATCCGGTGGCTCCGCCCCGCCCCGGCATCAAGGGGGCGGGGCTCTCTTGCGCTCGGCTCAGCCAGCGGAGCGGTTGCCCGGTGCCTTCTTCGACTTCGCCCCGGCCCTCTTCCCCTGCGCCTTCTTCTTCGCGGCCGGGCTGGAGCGGTGGGATTCCGCGGCCTGGATGCTCTGCTCCAGGGCGGCCATCAGGTCCACCAGCCCGTCGTCGACGGGCAGGGTGTCGGGGGCGTGCGGTGGTTCCAGGCCCTCCAGGCGGGCGGTCACGACCTGCTCCAGGGCGTGCCGGTAGACGTCGCGCTGGTCTTCCAGCTGGAAGTCCTCGCTGACCACGGTCATCAGTGAGCGGGCCATCTGCAGCTCCTGGCGGCGCGGCTGCGCAGCCGGCGGCACCGCGACGTCGTCGGCGCCGCGCAGCTCATCGGGCCATAGCAGGGTCTGCATCGCGATCGTCTCGTTCTTCACCCGCAGGACGGCCAGCGATTCGCGCGTGCGCAGGGCGACGCGGACGACGGCCACCAGGCCGCTCTCGCGCATGGCCTCGCGCAGCAGCGCGTACGGTCGCGCGGCGGTCGGGTCGGCGATTCCGAGGTAGTACGGCTTGTTCAGCAGCAGCGGGTCGATGAAGTCGTCGGGCACGAAGGCCAGGACGTCGATCGCCTTCGGCGAGCTCGGCAGCGGCAGGTCCGCGAGGTCGTCGTCGGAGAGCACGACGACCCGGCCGTCGTCGGACTCCCAACCGCGCGCGACTTCCTCGTACGGGACATCCTCGATGCCCTCGCGCTCGCAGTAGCGGTGCAGCCGTACCCGGCCGCCTCCGCACCTGGTGTGGACCTGGTGGAGCGGGACGGAGTGCTGGGCGGTCGCGGCGTGCACGGTCACCGGGATCGTCACCAGGCCCCAGGAGATCGCCAACTTCGAGATGGTCTGCGGCATGATCCCATCGCACTCCCGACCAGCGGTGATCGCACCTCGGGGACCGCCGACGTCCAACCGTCGCTCGCTGAGCGAGTCGCCGGGACTGAAGATCCTCGTACCGCATCTCACCACCCCGCAGTAGCGAGCACCGTCGATGAAGCGAGCCCGTTCACGCCCGGGGGGAGGGCGGGGAACCGGTCGTAGGCGGGATCGCCGGGAAAGGCGATCGATCCATGCTGCCCCTGCGGCTGTGGGCGTCAATCCCCGCGGGGACCGGTCGGCGGGTGCGTGGTTGCCTGAAGGGCCGCGGGGGTGCGTGCTGGTGTGCGCCCTGGTGGGATCCGGCGCAGGGGCGGGATACTGGAGATGGCCGGGCAGGGGTCGTTCACAGCCTGCGCAGGGGGTGACGGATGAGGACCAGGGACGTACGGGTGGGTGCCACGTACATCGTCAACGTGCCGCAGCGCATCCCATCCGCGGTGCGCGACCGGGTGCCGCGTACCCCCGAGGCGTTCGCTGCGGACATGCGGCTGCACCTGCACCGGGGCGGGCGCTTCGACCTGACCGTCACCGACGTGGACCTTCAGGCGCGCACGGTCGACGGGATCGAGTCGGTGACCACCAGCAAGGTCGGATTCCCGCTCACCGAGGGACAGGTGCAGGCGCTGGGGCTGTCGGAGGGCGTCTACCGCATCGAGGGCCTGGTCTACGGCCCGGACGACCGACTGGTGGAGCTGCCCACCACCCTCGCGTACACCGGGCTGCCGATGCGGTGGCTGGACCCGCTGGACACCCCCACTGTCCTCAGCGACCTGTCCGCCGCGTACTACCGCTGGCGGGTCCGCAAGGACGCCACCGGCCTTCAGCTGGAGCTCATCGCCCACGAGGCGGGGGAGATGCTGGAGAGGCAGCGCGAGGTGGCCGCCCGCGCCCTGGACAACTACGACGCCGAAAGCCACCTGCGTGAGGTGGAAGTCCAGGTGGCTGAGTGGCGACGCATCGAGCTGGTGATGCGCGTGAGCGGAGCTGGCCGCTACCGGCCCGAGGATGATCCGGACGTGGGCGAGGACGATCTCAAAGACCCCTTCACCCGGGACACCTAATCGAGATGGTGGACGGCGATGCGGGCGCCGACGAACCGTCCGGCAGCGGCGGCCTCGCGCATGAGGCGGGTCTTGGCGCGCTGGTCGGTGGCGGGGATCCCGGCGAGTCCGATCTTCCCCACGTACATCACGCTCCAGCCGTACTGGGCAACCCCGGCGATCCACTGGGGCGGGGGAGCGATCGTGCCGGTGTAGAAGAGCGTCCCGTCGGGTTCCATGACGGTCAGCTGCGAGACGCCCTCCCCGTGGGCGGGGGTGGTGTAGGTGGCCAGCCACCGGTCCGCTTGGGCGGGTGCCTGGCGCATCCGGCCGACGGGGGAGAAGCCGCGGGCAAGGACGCGGGAAGCGAGGACGTCCAGGAGCTCGGAGCCTGTCCCGGCGCGGAGGAAGACGGGTGCTTCGGGTTCGGCGATGAGGGTGGGCAGGACGGAGCGGCCGTGTTCGACGGTGGCGGCGGTCATCCGCATCGCCATGCCATCGTCCGGCGCGGCCGACGGGACGGGAGAGCCGGCTTCGGGGATCTCCACGACGGCGGAGGCGTGGCAGCGGGCGTGCGCGTACCGCACGTGCGCGACGTGCCCGCCGATCCGTACGACGACGTTGGCCGGCTCGGCAGGGTCGATCTTCTTCTCGCAGGCCAGGCAGATCGCGTTGTTGAGGGTGACGGCCCCGGCCTGGGCGACGCCGTCCGGCCCCAGGACGGTACGCACGTCGGCGCTCATACGGATGTCGGTCATCATCGCTCCCCTGCGGCAGTGCTGCTGTGCAGGTATCCAGCACAGCCGATCGGCGCACGCCGGACAGGGCACTTGGCGGTTTTGACCACCGCGATCACTCCGGTGCTACCAGTCATCCGGAGCGCTTCCCACCCATGCGATGGGCTGGCCGTCGCTGTTGTGCCCCCAGTGTGGTTCCTCTATCGCGGCCGCGTGGCCTTCGTCCAGGACGCAGATCCGTCCCCAACGGCCGTGCTTGCCCGGGCAGATCCCGATGAGCACGGCCGTGTTGCCGTCGCGCACCGCCTGGTCGTAGCGGTCCTGGAAGGGCTGGAGGCAGGCGCGCAGTTCCAGGCCGAACTGTGTCTCCGCCTCCAGGACCTGCGCCCTCACACGCTGTACCTGCGGGTCGGCCAGGACGGCCGAGATGGCTTTCTCCGCCCAGAACGCGTCCATCTCCAAGCGGTGCCGCTGTACGGCCGCCTGCACCCGCTGCTCTTCAGAGCTGTCACCGGTCATCACGCTGCCCCTTCCTCCGCCGCCCACGCCAGCCCGAGGGCCGCCAGCTGCTGGAGCTTGTCCCCGGCGAGCTTGGTGCGCCTCGACTTCGTGTTCGACAGGAACACTCCGAGCTTGATCCCGGTCCCATCTGGCAAAACTTCGACGTGGGAGCGGCTGACGGGCCCCACAGAGCCCGTGCGGGCCTTGTACTGCGCCAGGGCCTCAAGGCCCCGCTCGAAGGCCCCAGAGGCGGCCTTGGACGGCTTCGCGGGTGCTTCCTGCTCCGGGGGGAGCGGCGCGACACCGAGCTGCTCCAGGCGCTCGCGCTGCCCGTCCATCAGCCCCGGCCAGACGTCGTGCTTGCGCTGCTTCTGGAGCCACCGTCCGACGTCCATCCCGTGGACCGTGATCCCCGGCAGGACCTCCGTCTGCTGCTCCTGGTCCTCGTCACGCAGCAGCTCCCGCAGGGCCGCGTAGTGCCGCTGCCATTCCGCCGGCCACGCCGGGTCCCAGTCCGGATCGATCTCCTTCAACGAGGCTTCCCACTCCGGGCGATCGGCCAGTGCGCCGGGACGGCGGAGGTTGGACAGCCACTGCCCCACGGGCCGGTCCAGCGCTGTTGCCGCCCGGGGAGCGCACAGCGTCCAGTGCTGCTCGTAGTACACCCGGGCTGCCGCGAGGTTCTCCTGGAACCGCTCATCGGCCAGGCTCCAGACCATGCCGAGCTTTTCCAGCCGCTGTGCGCGCTTGCCGGTCATCTGCCCGGCCCCGTACGCCCTTCGCTGCTCTGCGACCCACTGCCCGAGGGGGTAGGCGCCCTCCTTGTGGTCGTACGGAACCCGGGCGTGAGCCTCACGTTCGGTGAACCGCTTGAGTGCCGCCCAGCCGCGACCCCAATCTTGCCGCTCAGTGTCGATCACGTTGAAGGACACCCACTCTGCGACCATCACCGGATCACGCGGGGCCGCAAAACGCAGCAGCAGGCGGGATTCTTCCTCGCCCTCTTCCGGCTTCGTGCCGATATTCATGGACGGCTGCGCGACGTCCTTCTGCGGTTCCTGCGGAATGGCGAGCAATTCCACGGCCTCTTCATCGTGAGCCCGAAGACCTTCAAGAACCTTCACCAAAGGCCGGTACGAACCGGAGGTGAACATATCCTCGGGCTCTTCTCCCGGCTGGAGAAAAACCGGCACGACCAGGGACGCCAGTTTTCCTTCTCCGGGCTTTTGCCGCAGAGCCCGGCCGATCGCCTGCACGATGTCGTGCGGTGCCCCCTTGGGATCCAGGAGGGCCACCGAGTCCACCGCCCGGATGTCCACACCCTCCCCCAACACGCGGCAGTTCGAGAGCACCGCGCGCCTGGCCGTGGTGCCGAAGCTGCCCAGGACTTCCCGCCGGCGCTCGGGCGCGTGCTCGCCGCACAGCCAGTCCGCCCAGATCGTCGCCGGGTACTTCTCCGGCTGGTCCGCGTGCAGCTTCGCAGCGACGCGCCCCAGCCCCTCCGCATACGCCTGGGCCTCTATCGTCCGGTGGTGGAAGGTGATGCACGTGTTCAGGTCGTGATCCGCCATGGTCCGCAGCAGCGCCGCATGCAACGCCCCGAGCCGCTGCCCCCGCACCTCCTCCCGCCGCCGCTCCTCACCCATCAGCCGCTCCGGAGTGACCAGCGGGTCGGCGAGCTCCACCAAACCCGCGGGGCCGGGCGGAGCCGGCAGGGCGCGAAAAACAAAAAAACGGAGCCTGGCCGAGAACCGCGGCCCGCTCCAGGACGGCAGCACTGGACGCTGTGCCAGAACGACAGCAACTGGACCGGCCCGTGAAAGTGAAGCCCTCAGCCTCCGCCGTCTACTGGCCATTCATCTGGCACCTCGTTGGAAATCGGTGGCCGTAGTAGCGGCCTACATACTGCGTGACGAGACCAGGGCCTCACGGTCCGCAGGACGGTGGGCGCGCGGCCTAACCGGGAAAACAGTGGACGAGGCGCGCAGCACTGGAGCTGCTCAGTGTCTCCCCAGGCTAAGGCACCTCACCGACGAGCACGAGACATGACCTGGCCACACGAAAACCTCGATCAGCTGCCGGGGTGCAGCCCCAGGGTGCGTTCCCTGTAATTTTTGATCAGGCGCCATGCGGGACAAGCCCTCAGCTAGAGGAGGAGCAGCAGTATTGATGCCGACGATAGCTTTCTGAAGAAGCGGAACAGGCGGCGGCTGGCACGGAGATGGGCACGCCCGTTCTGGCGGAGAAATCGGCCCCGTCTAACCGACCCGCAGGCTTTTGTGGTGAGAGGCGCAGGCGGAGACAGTTCGGCCTCCAGCAAGTTGCGGCCATGCTCATCGAAATGCTGCCGGACAAGCTGGGGCCCGGATCGCTTTCCGTCTGGACTACGGCAGGAACCACACTGGGTTGGCAGCGGCGGCCAGCTCGCATGGTGGCGTGAGCCAGGTGGTGGTCGAAGCCGCCAAGTGCCCTGTCCGGCGTGCGCCAGACAAGAGCTGTGCTGGATACCTGCAGCGGCACTGCGGGGGCGATGATGACCGACATCCGTATGAGCGCCGACGTGCGTACCGTCCTGGGGCCGGACCGGGCGTCGCCCAGGCCGAGGCCGTCACCCTCCAACGCAGCGCGATCTGCCTGGCCTGCGAGAAGAAGATCGACCCTGCCGAGCGGCCAACGTCGTCGTACGGATCGGCGGGCGTCGCGCACGTGCGGTACGCGCACGCCCGCTGCCGCCGCCGCCGTCGTGGAGATCCCGAAGCCAGCTCTCCCGTCCCGTCGGCCGCGCCGGACGATGGCATACAGCGATGCGGATGACCGCCGCCACCGTCGAACACGGCCGCTCCGTCCTGCCCACCCTCATCGCCGAACCCGAAGCACCCGTCTTCCTCCGCGCCGGGACGAGCTCCGACTCCTGGACGTCCTCGCCCGCGTCCTTGCCGACGGCTTCTCCCCCGTCGGCCGGATGCGCCAGGCACCCGCCCAAGCGGACCGGTGGCCCTGGCCACCTACCCACCCCCGCCCACGGGGAGGGCGTCTCGCAGCTGACCGTCATGGAACCCGACGGGACGCTCTTCTACACCGGCACGATCGCTCCCCCGCCCCAGTGGATCGCCGGGGTTGCCCAGTACGGCTGGAGCGTGATGTACGTGGGGAAGATCGGACTCGCCGGGATCCCCGCCACCGACCAGCGCGCCAAGACCCGCCTCATGCGCGAGGCCGCCGCTGCCGGACGGTTCGTCGGCGCCCGCATCGCCGTCCACCATCTCGATTAGGTGTCCCGGGTGAAGGGGTCTTTGAGATCGTCCTCGCCCACGTCCGGATCATCCTCGGGCCGGTAGCGGCCAGCTCCGCTCACGCGCATCACCAGCTCGATGCGTCGCCACTCAGCCACCTGGACTTCCACCTCACGCAGGTGGCTTTCGGCGTCGTAGTTGTCCAGGGCGCGGGCGGCCACCTCGCGCTGCCTCTCCAGCATCTCCCCCGCCTCGTGGGCGATGAGCTCCAGCTGAAGGCCGGTGGCGTCCTTGCGGACCCGCCAGCGGTAGTACGCGGCGGACAGGTCGCTGAGGACAGTGGGGGTGTCCAGCGGGTCCAGCCACCGCATCGGCAGCCCGGTGTACGCGAGGGTGGTGGGCAGCTCCACCAGTCGGTCGTCCGGGCCGTAGACCAGGCCCTCGATGCGGTAGACGCCCTCCGACAGCCCCAGCGCCTGCACCTGTCCCTCGGTGAGCGGGAATCCGACCTTGCTGGTGGTCACCGACTCGATCCCGTCGACCGTGCGCGCCTGAAGGTCCACGTCGGTGACGGTCAGGTCGAAGCGCCCGCCCCGGTGCAGGTGCAGCCGCATGTCCGCAGCGAACGCCTCGGGGGTACGCGGCACCCGGTCGCGCACCGCGGATGGGATGCGCTGCGGCACGTTGACGATGTACGTGGCACCCACCCGTACGTCCCTGGTCCTCATCCGTCACCCCCTGCGCAGGCTGTGAACGACCCCTGCCCGGCCATCTCCAGTATCCCGCCCCTGCGCCGGATCCCACCAGGGCGCACACCAGCACGCACCCCCGCGCCCTTCAGGCAACCACGCACCCGCCGACCGGTCCCCGCGGGATTGACGCCCACAGCCGCAGGGGCAGCATGGATCGATCGCCTTTCCCGGCGATCCCGCCTACGACCGGTTCCCCGCCCTCCCCCGGGCGTGAACGGGCCTGCTTCATCGACGGTGCTCGCTACTGCGGGGTGGTGAGATGCGGTACGAGGATCTTCAGTCCCGGCGACTCGCTCAGCGAGCGACGGTTGGACGTCGGCGGTCCCCGAGGTGCGATCACCGCTGGTCGGGAGTGCGATGGGATCATGCCGCAGACCATCTCGAAGTTGGCGATCTCCTGGGGCCTGGTGACGATCCCGGTGACCGTGCACGCCGCGACCGCCCAGCACTCCGTCCCGCTCCACCAGGTCCACACCAGGTGCGGAGGCGGCCGGGTACGGCTGCACCGCTACTGCGAGCGCGAGGGCATCGAGGATGTCCCGTACGAGGAAGTCGCGCGCGGTTGGGAGTCCGACGACGGCCGGGTCGTCGTGCTCTCCGACGACGACCTCGCGGACCTGCCGCTGCCGAGCTCGCCGAAGGCGATCGACGTCCTGGCCTTCGTGCCCGACGACTTCATCGACCCGCTGCTGCTGAACAAGCCGTACTACCTCGGAATCGCCGACCCGACCGCCGCGCGACCGTACGCGCTGCTGCGCGAGGCCATGCGCGAGAGCGGCCTGGTGGCCGTCGTCCGCGTCGCCCTGCGCACGCGCGAATCGCTGGCCGTCCTGCGGGTGAAGAACGAGACGATCGCGATGCAGACCCTGCTATGGCCCGATGAGCTGCGCGGCGCCGACGACGTCGCGGTGCCGCCGGCTGCGCAGCCGCGCCGCCAGGAGCTGCAGATGGCCCGCTCACTGATGACCGTGGTCAGCGAGGACTTCCAGCTGGAAGACCAGCGCGACGTCTACCGGCACGCCCTGGAGCAGGTCGTGACCGCCCGCCTGGAGGGCCTGGAACCACCGCACGCCCCCGACACCCTGCCCGTCGACGACGGGCTGGTGGACCTGATGGCCGCCCTGGAGCAGAGCATCCAGGCCGCGGAATCCCACCGCTCCAGCCCGGCCGCGAAGAAGAAGGCGCAGGGGAAGAGGGCCGGGGCGAAGTCGAAGAAGGCACCGGGCAACCGCTCCGCTGGCTGAGCCGAGCGCAAGAGAGCCCCGCCCCCTTGATGCCGGGGCGGGGCGGAGCCACCGGATCTTCGCCTGGGGGAGACAGAAGGGGCCGGGGCCGGGCCCATAGCTTGCCACCGAAATGGCGAAATGAACCCATGTGATTCCGGATGAGCCGGGCACCATCTGATCAAGGCCCCAACTCGGCGCCTTATCCCGGGGCCAGATGAGGAATCCCAGCAGTTCAGGACCCGTCGTCGGCTTGGTCAGCCGCGGTCGCGCAGTTGGTCGGCCCACGTCCGCAGAGGTCCGGCGAGGTCGAGATTCGTCCCCCGGGAGACGGTCTGGAGCAGTTCGGCGCAGACGACGGCTTCGGCCGCGTACGCCTGCGGGGTGCCCAGGAAGGGGAAGGCGTCGCGGACCCGGGCGGCGACGTCGGGCCGCAGGAGGCTGTAGGCGTAGAGCGTGGCCTGGTCGTATCCCCACGGACCTTGCCCCCATGCCTCCCAGTCCAGCAGCCGCAGTTCGGGGGCGGCGATGTTCGCCCAGTGCAGGTCGCCGTGGACGGTCGCCCAGCGGGTGACCGGCGGAGCCAGGATGCCGAGGTACTGCGGGACGGCGCGGTCGATGTAGGCCTGGCGGACCGCGACGCGGTCGGTGACGGCGGCCGCCACCTTCTCCAGCGCGCCGTCGATGGCCGGCCACCAGTCGGCGGGCAGCTCCAGCGGGTGGCGCAGGATCGCGTCGGCGGAGATGACCGGCTGGTCCAGGTGCTCGCTGAGCTCCGTCCGGTAGGCGGTGCCGTCGTGCTCCGCGTCGTGGATGGCCAGGAGCGCGGGCCGGTATCCGTCCAGGTCGCCGAACGCCTGCTGCGCGGCCTCCGCGCCGTCCCACAGCTTGCCGCAGGCCTTGGCCACCGGAGCGGCTGCGAGCCGCAGCCACACCCGCTGTCCGGTCGCGGTAGTGCCGGAGCGTCCGAGGGTGCGGCCGTCCCAGCCCCAGAACGGCTCCCCGCCGCCAAGGGTCACCTTCAGGGCCTGCGCGGCGCGCTCGGCTTGCGTACGCATCCGCTGCTCATCGGCCGGGTTCGAGGGGGGCGAGTACACCGGGGTCTCCCGTGATCGGTCGGGGTCCGAGGGGGCTGCACGGCCGTCTGGCGACCTGTGGCCAGTCTGCCGGACCAGGGCGCAGGTCCGGCTATTTCCGGCCTCCCCGGGCACAGCCGCGGCCGGGCCGGGCCCGGTGACGGCAGTGGTGGCCGCTGTCACCGGGCTTGGCTACGGCAGGTTGCCGACGACGGCTGCCTGGCCGACGACCAGCTCGCCGATCAGGGCGGCGACGTCGTCGACGGGCAGGCCGGCGGCGGTCGCGAGGTCGGCCAGGGTGAGGACCAGGCCGTCGACCAGCGGCCGCAGCACCGGCTCCGCGGCTGGGGCGAACTCGTATTCGCTGCCGGCAGCAGCGAGCACCACAGTGTCGTCGGTGGTGGTGAGGACGGCGCGGGCGGTGGTCAGCCGGACCCGCAGGCCCGGGTCGGCGGGGACGCCGCCGACGTACGGCAGGCTCGGGGCCAGCCGCCCCACGGAGCGGCCGTCCATCGCGGCGGCGTACCGGGCCAGCAGCTGCGGGTCGTCCAGCTCCGCCAGGAGCAGCTTGCGCAGCCCGCGTACGGTCGCGGCCTGGACGTCGGGGTTGTCGAGCAGGGGCAGGTCGGCGCGGAATTCCTCGTGCCCGGTGAGCTGTTCGGCGAGCCAGTCGAGCAGGGTGACCGGGGTGTGGGGCTCGAACCCGAACGTGACGTGCAGGCTGGGGCCGCCCTGGTCGGCGGCGACCGAGTGCCACCAGCCGCGCGGTACGTAGAGCAGGTCTCCCGGGTGCAGCACCAGGTCGGCGAGCGGTTCCGCCGGCGGTTCGGGCGGGAGCTCGGTGTCGCGGAACAGCGGGGCCGGTCGGGTGGGGCCGAACAGCCGCCAGCGTTTGGCGCCGTCCAGCTGGAGGACCAGGACCGCGTGATCGTCCCAGTGGGTGCCGAAGCCCTGAGTGGCGGTCCAGGAGGCGTAGAGGTTCGCGCGGACGTGTGTACGGAAGGTGCGCTCGAGGTCTTCGGCGAGCCGGGCCAGGGGCCGGTGGAGTTGGTCGGCGCCATCGAGGGCGAGGGAGGCTCCGTCTGCGAGCAGTGGGTGGAGGCCGGCGGGCTGGAGGCGGTGCCACACGGTGTGGCGGCGGGTTGCCACGGGCGTGGCGTAGTCCGACAGCGGCAGCGTCTTGCCGTCGCGGGCCAGCCGCAGCCGGGGCGGCTCCAGGCGGTGCTGGGTCAGGATGCGGTCCAGGTCGTCCCAGGTCATCAGCCCGGCGACATCGACGGCTTCGGGGATGTGGCGGTAGTCGCGGTGCAGCGCCTGGGCGAGGAAGTCCTCGCCCAGGCGCTCCGCGATCGACATGTTCGTCATCGCTGGCTTCGGCTCCGACTAGTCGTTGCCGTCGCCCTTGCCGGTGCCGCCGCCGTCGCCCAGCAGCGTGTTGCGGCCGCGGGCGGTGGTGATCAGGCGCCGGGACCGCAGCAGGCCCCTTGCCGGGGGCGGGGTGGGTGTCGACATCGTGTCCTCCTTCGAGAGGTGGGCCGCGCTGGAGTAGGGGTCCCGGCGCGGCCCGGGAATGGATCGGACACCCGTCAGTGAAGCGAGCGGGACAGCGGGCGATAACCCCACGAAGGGGCCCCCACGGTGGGTATCGTCATAGGTGACGAGTCGTCACGTGCCGTGGGAGTCGGGGGACACCGTGGACTTACCGTCGTCACCAGCTCAGCTGCCCCGCCGGCTGTTATCCGACCCGGCGTTCCTGCGAGCCCTCCAGGCCCGGGACTTCGGTGTCGTCTTCGCCATGGCCAACCAGGCAGTCAGCTTCAACCGCATCGCGGAGGCCTGCGGGATGAAGAGCGAGCGGGTCAGCAAAGTGGCCCGTGGGGACGCTGCGGTGACCGGGTTCGACACGGTGGAGCGGATCTCGGATGGTCTTCGGATTCCCGGTGCCCTCCTGGGGCTTGCTGCGCGACCCTGGGAAGACACCGCCGCCATCGCCCCCAGTCCGGAGCCCCCAGATGGAGATGACCCCATGAAGCGCCGTGAGCTGCTGCGCGGCGTTCTGGCCGCTGGACTTACTGCTCCGGCGATCGCCGCCCTGACCGCCTCCCGCAGCACCTTCGACCACACGCTCGCCGCCGATCCGGCCGACCTGTCCGACCTGGAAGCCGCCGCCGAACACTACGGCTACGGTTACCACGGCCAGGCCCCCACGGCGGTGCTGGCCGACCTCGTCACCGACTTCGCCGACATTCCCCCGCTGCTCGCTGTCCCGCAGCCGGTCGCGGTACGGGCCAGGCTGTGCCGGACCGCCGGGCAGATGGCGGGCATGACCGCGATCGTGCTTCATGACCTCGGGAGTCGGCGGGAGGCCCGCGCGTGGTTCGCCACCGCCGCCCACGCCGCCGGCGAATCCGGCGACCGCCAGCTGCACGCCTGGGTGACAGCCCGCGAAGCCATGGTCGGGCTGAACTACGGCTCCCCCAAAGCCGCCGCCCACCTCGCCGAACAGGCCCGCCGCACCGCCGGCACCGCACCCACCGCAGCCGCGACCCTGGCGGCCGCCGTCGCCGCCCGCGCCTACGCCCTCGCCCACCAGGAGGACCAGGCCCGCGAGGCGCTCGCCGACGCGGACCGGCTCATGGAGCAGCTGGCCGGTGAGCAGCGGGCCGACACCTGGTTCGGGCACTGCGAACAGAAACACCACGTCCACCTCAGCCACGCGCTCACCGCGCTGGGCGACACCCGGCGGGCCAGGGAGAGCCAGGACCGGGCGCTCGCGCTGTCCGCGCCGACCAGCAGCATGACCCGCACCCTGCTGACCATCGACGCCGCAGCCTGCACCCACCACGACGGCGACACCGAACAAGCCTGCCGCCAGGCCACCGCCGCCCTCACCATGCTCCCGGCCGGCTACCGCACCGGGCTCATCCGCGCCCGGGCCACCGACCTCTACCAGTCCATCCCCGCCCAGCACCACCGCGAGCCCGCCGTGCAAGCCCTCCGCAACGCCCTCGCCGCCTGAGCAGTGACGCCGGCGAGCTCACGCTCGATCAGCCGCCGCACCGAGTTGCTTCTTCGCGGCCTTCTTCAGCGCCATCTCCGCCGCCAGGCGATCGGTGCCGGTGTGGTCCTTCCAGAACGGGTCCGCATGGATCCGCTCCGAAGCCGCGATCACCTTGGCCCGCAGCTCCTGCTCCTTGGCCAGCACGCCCGGCGGGTAGTCGTCCACGAACGTCGGCCGCTCCAGCGCCTCCAGCTCGACGAACCCAGCGAAATAGTCGACCTGGGCCTGGAGCAGTTCAGGTGACCAGGGGAAGGCGGGGGCGTCGTCAGTGTCTGGCATACCCGCGATCGTACGTACGTGCCATGACAGCGTCCGACCGACACCCCCGCCGCGACGTCGGAAGCGACCAGTTCGGCCGCGACGGCCGGACAGCCGCCGTGTCGCCGGGTAGCCTCCCGGGAGCCTGTCCGGGGAGGGACGTTGAAGTTCACGATCGACACCGAGGTCGACTCCTACGAGAACGCCATGCGCACCGTGCTGGCCGCATACGGGCACTTACCCGAGCCCAGCGCGCCACAGATGCCGCCCCGGCTGCCCGCAGACGTGGTGTGGCAGCACCCCGGGTACGGCGGTGCGATCTGGACGGAGGAGATGCTCCGCACCTGGGCGAGGGCGCTGACTGATACTGCCGCTCTCAACCTCGTGTGGCGGGTGTGCTGCGAACCGGGACTGCCCGGCGTCCACGGCCAGGTGCTGGCCGAGTACGTCGTCCCCGACCTGACAAGGAGAGCTCCCGGCTGCGCATCGTTGATCCGGCCGTCGCCGCGATCCTGCTGGAGGAACTCGCCCACAACCCGCTGTGGCCACGACTGCGCCACCACACCGATCCCCCAGCAAAGAGCGCGCCGACCGTCTAAAAGACGACGTCCCGGTGGCAGGTTGGCCATGGGTCGACGCCGCCATACAGGGGACAGCGGGCACTCTTGCAGGTGACCCGGGTGGGCCATTCAGCCCATCCGGTGTCGGAGCCTGTCCCTAACGTGCCGGGCATGACGAATCTCTATCCCCGGTGCGGTGCACAGCTCGCCCTGACCGCAGACGAGCACGAACAGCTGACGGCGCTGCCGCAGGCAGCCCTTGAAGTCGAGGAGGACGTCGCCTGTGAGCTCCAGGAGTGCCATCGCGGCCCGCATGTAGCCATCGGCCAATCCTGCGGCAGGGAGGACGCGAACTGGTGGCTGAGGTGGGCGCCGGGGCTGCGTGAGCTGAAGCATCTGGACGACTGCGATACCAAGAGCACCGACGACGATGAGCTGTGCGACTTGCCACGCGGCCATCCCGGCGAGCACGGCTTCAGCCTCGAGGAAGCGGGCGGTCGCGCGCCATCGGCGTGGGGCCGCCGACAACTGGCCGGTGCGCTGCGAGAGGAACTCGGCGCGGAGCAGCGCGGATGCCTGGAAGAACTGGAAGCGCTGCTCACTGCCACCGACGCGCCGCTGGCCGTGCTCACCGCGGGTGAGGCGATCGTGGCTGGCCTGCTGCTGAAAATGGCCGGCGAGTCCGACCTGCTCTTCGAAGAGATGGCGGAGCAGCTCGCCGACCGCCTGGAGGAACGGCTGGTGGAGCACCTGGGCGAGGACACAGTCAGCCGGTTAGCCAGGAGGCCATCGAGCGGGCCGATGGCCGGGCCGCAGCGTACGGCTGACGGGGCCAGTATCCACCGCGAGCCCCAGGTCAGCGCTGTCAGCTCCGGTCCCGCCCGACTCCCGGCGAGTACGCCGGTTCAGGACGCGTCTTCGACGTGCAGGAGCAGCAGGTCGTACTCGGGGCCGCCGGGTTCGTTGCTGTAGGGGCCGGCGTATTGGTAGCCGAGCCGGGCGTAGAGGTCCTGGCCGCGCTGGTTGGAGGGCAGTGCGAGTAGCGAGGCCCACTGCGGGGCGATGGCCTTGAGGAGTTCGGCGTGCAGTCGCGAGCCGATGCCCCGGGACTGCCAGGGTGGCCGGACGGCGAGCTCGCACAGTCCCATCAGTCGTTGGGTGCGGGCGCCTTCGGGGACCTGGTCGACCAGGCCGGGGCCGAACCAGTAGTCGGCGGTGCAGGGGAAGGCGTAGCCGAAGCCCACCGGGGTGCCGCCCGCGTACGCGACGTCCAGGGCGAAGCCGGAGTGCTTGAGGTGTCCGGTGATCTGGCGGTGGAGCGCGGGCACGGACAGGCCGGCGGTCTCGGCGCCGGGGTTGTCGACCAGTTCGGGGTGGGCGTCGGCCCAGATGTCGGCGACAACGTCCAGTAGCGGCGGGACCTGGCCCGGGCCGTAGGTGCGGATCACCACGTCGGTGCGGGTGCGCGGGGTGGTCACCGTCTCCTCCTCAGATGACGCTGGCAGTGGTGCGGTACTCCTCCAGCCAGTCGGCGACCGCCGGGACGGCGGCGTGCCGCTGGAGCGCGCTGCCGACGTTGTGCAGCTGCTGCAGCAGGCGGTCGGAGCGCACCTCGGGCAGGTAGGCCAGGACGCGTCCGGCGGCTTCGGCCGCGGCTTCCGGCTCCGGCCGGTCCCTGACTGCATGCTGGATGGCGATGTCGGCGGTGTACAGGGCGCGGTTGCGCGCGAAGTCATCGCCATGAAGGAGAACGGCCTGTTCGGCTCCGGCGGCGGCACGTTCGTGCTGCTGGAGATCGGCGCGTGCGAGGGCTTCGAGCCCGGCGAGTTCGGCGGGCGTGAAGAACTCCAGCCACGCCGGATCGGCGTCGGCGGGGCCCTTGGCGTAGAGGTGGTGGGCTCGCACGATCGCCTTGTCGGTGGCGCTGACGTCGCCTAGGAGTGCCCATCCGCCGGCCTCGCGCAGCGCGAACAGGGCCAGCATCCGGGGCGAGCCGTAGGTGCGCACGACGGCCTGAGCGCCTTGGGCGGCGGAGATCGCCTCACGGGGGCGGCCGGATGCCTTGGCCAGCAGCGACAGGCAGCCGAAGGCGTGCCCCTCCAGGCCGGGATCCTCCGCGATTCTGGCTGCGGCCAGGGCCTCGCCGTACAGCGAGCGGGCGTCGGCGGCCCGGCCGGAGTCGTACGACAGCCACCCGGCGGCGATCGACAGATGCCCGGTCGCTGAACGCAGCCACTTCCCGTTCCGGTCGGTGTAGGTGCCTTCCTGCAGCCACTGGTAGGCGGTGTGCAGGGCCCGGGAGGCGTCCCGGCGCAGCGCGGCGGAGCCGTGGTTGTGGTCGTGGGCGTAGATCGTGGTGACGGCGCAGTCGACGGCGCGGATCTCACCGGCCCCGATCCTGCCGGGGACCGTGTCGGAGGCGGCTCCGAGGGACAGGAGTGCCAGCGCGACGCTGGCACCGTCGGCCAGGAAGGCACGGCGGTCCACCGCGTCGTCCTGCGCTGTGGTGGCCGGCGCCGGGGGCAGTGCTGGCGTGTCGAGGCGGAAGCCGAGGTCGCGCAGCGGGCGCCCCGTCAGCCGGGTGAGGATGCGCCGGTACACCGCGCGGGGAAGCTGGACCTCGCCGTCCTCCCAGGCCGCGACCAGGCGTGCGGTGCAGCCGACTGCCTCGCCCATCTCTTCGCCGGTGGTGACGATGAGCTTGGCGAACTCCTGGCGGGACATCTGGAACTCGCCCTCGCGCACAGCGCGTAGCGGGGCGTTGGAGGAACGAGGGCGGTCAGCCATGCCAGCTCCGGACTGCATCCGCGATTGGACGGGTGCGGCGACCGTACCGCTCCCACCCGTTGTTCTGCCCGGCATCGGCCACGGTTCACCCCGCCGGGGCCGACTTGCATCGTTCTTACATCGGCCTGGCGTCGCACCCGCCGACGCTCTGTTGCTTGCCTGAACAGTGACGTGACCACTGATCAGGGAGACCGCCATGGCGACAGGCCCCGCCTCGGCCGGGAGGCCCGCCGCTCCCACCTGGCACCGCCTCGCGCAGCCCACCGACCGGCGCCGCGCGCTGTGGGCTTCGAGCCGGGACCGCACCGGCTGGAGAGCGTGCGGTTGGACGTGGGACGCGGTGGCCATCACCCCGATCTCGGTCGGCCTGGACGCGCTGGCCGCCATGCATCTGGGCACCGCCAGCGGTCACCCGGTGCTCGCCGACCGCATCCGTGACGTGCTCTACGTCCTGGTGCCGCCCGGCACCGGCACCGCGCCGCCGGCCTTCCCGGCGTGCGCGTGCTCTCCAGGGGCAATCAGCTGCTGTTCCCCGACACCGAGCACGGCACCGCGTCCGCGCACTGGATCAGCCCGCCGCGTCACTCCCCTCGGCTGGTCCGTACGGACCGGCTCGCCGCACACCTGCGCAACCTGACCGGCGCGGAACACGAGTGGGCGGCCGCCTCATGAACCATGTCCTGTACGACCTGGAGGGCCTGATCGACGCGGAACTGCCCCTGGACCGGGGGCCGACACGCTGGCCACAGCCGTGTTCGCTCTGGAGGGCGATGCGCTCCAGCCCCGCGACTACGAACAACTCCCTGAACTCCAAGGGTGTTGCGGGGATCGCTAGAGCCCGCCCCTCTGCGCCAGCACCGCCGTGGGCTTCTCCCTGTAGCTGGCGCGGCGGGGCTTGCCCGGCTCCCGCGCGGAGATCAGCGGCTGGACGGTTCGGGGTAGCGCTCGCGCCGACGGCGCGGGTCGTCCACGCCGATCTCCTGCCAGGACTCGCCGCGCTGGAGGCCGGGCAGCGTGACGACCAGGACCGCGACGGTGATGCCGCGGACGGCTTCCGCGAGCGCGTCCAGGCGCCGCTGCAGCAGGTGCTCGGGCTTACCCGCCAGGACGACGTGCAGTGTGGGGAAGCGCTCGCTGCGGGTGTAGCGGTAGCGCGACCAGAACGGGAACGTGCCCCCGATGGTGCCGCGCGCTCCCTCCCAGACCCGGTGCCCGGCGTAGCGCTCGTAGTCCCAGACCTCCTTGGCGAGCCGGGCCCGGGACATCGTTCCGTTGTCGATCTCGAAGATCTGGACCTCGCTGGTGGTGGTCGGCCGTGCGAGGACCGCGTCGGCGTTGAAGCTCAGGCCGGTCTCCTTGATGGCGTGGTTGACCTCAACCTGCCAGTCGGTCAGATACTCGCGGCCGCCGTAGGCGAGGATCGTGTCCGTCACCGCGACGCCGTGCGGACCGAACCCGGCCTTCACCGCCTTCGCTCCGGTGCCGGCCTTCGGTCGCGGCGGCAGCTCGTTGCCGTCGGCCAGAGCCTTCTGCCCCGCCGGGGTCAGGTTCCAGATCGGGTGCTTGCCGTCCTTGCCGTTCGTCTCCGCCAGCCCCTGCGATTCCAGCTTCCGCATCGCCCTGCGCACGTACGACCGCCCGTCCGCATCCTCCGACGTGATCACCTGAGCCATCTGCCGAACCGTGGCTATCCGCACACACCCCAGCATCCGCAACGCGTCAGCCCGTACCTTCGGAGCCGTGGGAGTGGAAGACCTCTCGCCCGTCGCTGACTCAGCAGGGACAGGGAGAGAGGTGTCAGCGTCGCCGGGACCACATGGACCAGGGGTGTGGCCTGCGATGATGCTCAGAGTCGTCGAATCGTTCACGGCACTGGATACGGCACCAGATATCCGGCCGCCTGAAAGATCCCCGGCACCCCTTATCCAGGTCTCCCCGGCCCCGTCGGCGGACTGCCAGGCACGGCTGGTGTGCGTCATGGTGATGCTCCTCACGCAAGTGGCGCGGGACTCCGGGCAGAATCCCGCGATCATTGGTAGAGGTGTGCTGGAGCTGCCTCGTGTGACGAACGGCCGTTGGACGTTACCGATCCGTGATCATCAGGCGGGCGCGGCGCACAGTTCGGTGACGATCGTGAACGAGGTGTTCACCATCGGGACCGCCATGGCGGGAGGCATCGCCGCGTGCGTGGTCTTGCCGTGAGCCATGCCATTGCGGATCTGCCGGCCGTAGTCGAGGTATTCGGCCTGCCTGGCCGTCAGGATCCCTGCGGCGGCGCCCTGCCCGATGAGCTTCTGCAGCGGCTTCTTGCCCGCACCCGGGATGCGGTCGCGCAGCACGATCTCCACCCCGATCAGGGAGTGCATGACCGCCACGGTGGAGAACTCGTAGCAGTAGTAGGAGTGGCGCAGCAGCTCGCGGGCCGTGCGCAGCACCGTCGCCGCGGCCTCGGGCACCCCGTCGGGCACGACCAGGTCCTCAACGAGCTGGTGCATGTCCGCGTACGAAGAGACGAAGTTGTGGGCTCGCTGGTCCGGTACCGGGAACGGCAGCTGCTGGGTGGTCATCCGCGCAGTGTCGCAGTCCCGCTCCCGGATCGGCAGCGGCTTTTCACCGGCTCACCCTGCGTGCGCCGGAGGGTGATCTCTCCCCTGCGGAATGGCCGTTATGTCGCACGTAGCGAAGGTGGTCCAGGAGGAATGCGGGCCGGGGCGGGGGCAGGACAAGGGGGTGGCAGGTCACCGTCGGTGCGCGGTCTCTGTCCACAGGCCCGCGCTCCGAGACTCGATCTTGAGGTCGTCGTGATCAGCGCGGCGGCCCGTACGTGAGGAGCCGACATGCCCAAGACCACCACCGCTTCGCCGCTCACCCCGATGGACCCGGACGCGGCGATCAGCGTCTTCAACTACCTCCGGGCGGTGGAGGCCGGCGACATCGAAGCCGCCGCCGAGTTCGCTGGCACCCAGCGGCAGATGGCCGCGCTGCTCGTGGACGTCGCCGAACGGATCGTCGCACTCGGACGCGTCTTCCTGGACACCCTGCGCACCTGGGAGCAGGTGTGCCCAGCAACGGCAGACGGGATCGCCCACGCCATCATCGCCTTCGCCGCGCAGATCCTCACCGAGGACCACGAAGACGTCGCCGACATCCTGAAGCAGCTGGAGGCCCTCGCCGTGGGCCAGGCCCTCGACGCGCACCCCGCACCGACAACCGGTGCGCACTCGGTGCGCCTCACCGCCGTGTAGTGCGGTGCGCATCCCCGCCGGTGCGGTGCGGTGGTGCGCATCCCGGCCCGGCCGGTGCGGTGGTGCGCATGCGCGGGTGCGCGCACCACGGCGGGCGGTGCGCACCAGGCAATGCGTACCGCACCGCACTTCCGGGGGCCTTGTGGGCGATCACGCACGGTTGGGAGATCAAGCCTCTTCCTCCGGCTACCGCGGAGAAAGAGGTGTCGGCGAGCCAAATAGGCTTGCCCACCGGGGCTGACCAGGGGATCCATTCGATCCGCCGAAGGTGGTGCTGCAACCCTCGGTGCAACCCTCGATGCGCCTGTCCAGCCAACCTTGCAGCCAACGGTCCAGCCCCCTATGAAAGCAACCCCATCCGGAGGCGTCGGACAGCGGCCCACGGCTGCTACCTGCGCCGACCGAACCAACGGCGGCGGCCTCTTGGACGTAGGGGCGGTGCCGGGGTCCGGGGCGGTTGCGCTGGCCGCGGCGGAACGGTGGGCGCTGGCGGAGGGAGGACAGGGTTCTCCGGCCCAGGTTGCTCGGGCGCGGTCGCTTCCGTCATGGCGTCTGTCGCCGGGTTGCTTGAAGGTGGCGGCCGTTCCTCGGGCGGCGCGGTTGCGGGTGGAGCTGCGGGCGACTCCGGCGCCTGGGCGGCCTCGGGGCGGACAGCCGTCACGGCATCCGTCTCGGTGCGGGCGGCTGACGGGGCCGGCGGCTGGGTTGCGGGGGGCTGCTGGGCCTTGATCCGGCGGTTGCGGGCATCGGAGCGGGCGGTGACCCGCTGGTGGGAGGTGACCGGCGACGGGCAGGCCGGTTCGGTGGGGTGGCCAGCGTTGTCGGTGGTCCAGTGAGCGATTTGCCAGTGCTCCTCAGCGAAGAGCCGCAGCTGTGGAATACGGCCGCGGTCGAAGATGCCCCAGTCCCCGACGGCCAGGACGTGCGTGCCGACGGCGAGCGGCTTGATGAGGGTGTCGTACTGGGATCGCAGTACGACGTGGACGCGCTGGTCACCGGAGGGCACGTTGCTGGCGAGCGTGGCGTAGGGGCGGCCGCTGTCGCCCTCCTGGCCGATGCGTTGGACGGTGCCGTAGACCGCGATCGGGTGGGTGCTGGTCTTCTGGGTGCGCCGCAGCTCGTACAGCTCGGCGTACGACTGGTGGGTGGGGCCGAAGCAGAACTGACCCCACGGGATGCTTCTGTGGTGCTGGGGCTGGACTTTGAAGCGACGCACGATGTCCGGGTCGAAGTCGTGGAGCTGCAGGAACCGGGCGATCTTCGCGGCGCTGTTGATGGCCGGCGGCAGCAGCGGCCGTACGGTCGTGGTGGTGCGCTGGATGACGTCGGCCGGGTCGGCGTCACCGGGGGGCGGGGCCGGCGGGGCGGTGGTGAGGTCCTCGGGGAGGGTCAGCCGCAGGATTCCGCCGTCGTCGACCTGGGCCAGGCCGTGGGAGCCGTGGGCGATGCCGTTGATGACCGAGGTGGGGTTGAGGGGGCACGTGCCTTCGTGCTCGGTTTTCGGGGCGAGGCGGAAGTGGGCTGGCACGGCGGTGCCCAAGCGCGAGTAGCCGTTCACCGCGACGGCTGCGCTCTCGCACTTCCAGCAGCACAACGGCCGCGTCAACGGTTCCGGCTGCTGGCCGATCTGACGGGCGAAGACGTCGCGCTTGCTTTTCTTCTCGCGGGCTCTGTGCATCCGTTTCCCCTCCGGCTTCAGCGGGCCGTGACGGTGCGCGGCAGCAGATTTCGGAGGAGCTCGGCGGTCTCGGCCTCCATATCAACGCCGCCTCCGAGGTGTTCGTTGATGCGGGCGAGTTTTGCGGCGGCGGCGCGCAGAGCGGGGACATCACCAGCTGCGTGGTGGGCGAGGAACAGCGCGCGGTGCAGGAGTTCGTTCTCCTCAGCGGCGAGCAGGCCCTGGCTGGCGGCCCACAGGGCGCCGGGGATGTCGCCGGCGTCGCGGCATCGGGTGGAGAGGTCGTATGCGACGTCCACGATCGCGGAGGCCATCTCCTGGATGGCGGGCTCGGCCCAGGCGTAGCGCTGGGGGTCGATGGCGGCGAAGGGCCGGCCGCGGACCAGGGCGAGGGCCTGGCGCAGGGCGAGGTCGCCGTCCTCGGTGGGGTCGTTGAGGCCTTTTCGGGCGTGCTGTTGGAACTGGGTCCAGTCGCAGGTGACGTGGGGGCCGAAGCGGTATCGGTGGTCGGTCACGTCCTGGACGCGGGGGAAGTGGGCGTTGCCGTCCGGGTCGGTGCCCAGCCAGGAACGCAGGCGGGAGATGACGGCGTTGCGCATCGTCTTGTTGACGATCTGGCCGGGCCACAGGGCCTCATCGATGGCGTGGTGGTCGACGCCGGGGTGGAGCGCCAGGTAGGCGGCGAGTTCGGTGCCGGTGCGCTTGCGGTTGGAGTCGACGCGTCCGGTGGCGCCTTCGACGCCGACGGAGCCCAGGAGCAGTACGACCGGCCCCGGGGCTGCTGCTGGCGTGGCCGTTGCGGGCTCAGGTCTCGGGGCCTTGGTCTGGGTCGCCTGGTCGGTGATGGTGACGTGGAGGGCCTTGGCCGGGGTGACGCAAGGCTGCGGGCCGAGGACGAGGGCGACATCGGCCGGGCCTGCTGTGGTTGGGGCTGTACCGTTCGTGCGGCTGGCGTCAGTGTCGTCGTCTTCGGCCAGGACGTCAGCGAGCGACATCCCGGCCCCCGGCGTCTCCCCGTTCTCCTCTGGCATCGTCGGTGCGGGCGTCCCGGTCTGCGTCCATTCGGCTGTCTCGGTGTCGAGCTCTTCTTCGATGTCGGCGTACTCGGCCGGCAGGCCGTCGTCGTCGGGGTCGTCTTGGGCGCGGGTCCAGTCGGGGGCCGGGATGTCGGTGTCGCTGTCGGCGAGGGCCAGCAGTTCGATGGCGTCGGCGAAGTGGTTGTCGCTGAGGCCTTGCAGATGGACCGGCAGCCCGGATCCCGGCAGGACGACCGCGTCGCCCGGGCCATGGCAGGTCAGCGTCCAGGCGTCGGCGGGCAGCGGGACCGAGGCGGGGGCAGCGGTGATGACCGCGCTGGCGGTCCGGGGCCGGTCGGCGAGCGTGTCGAAGAGCGCGGTGACGGCATCGTGGTGAGCGGCGGCGTCGGGCAGGGTCTGGGCGAGGATGATGTGGGGGGTCCAGGCGCCGCCAGCGTCGTCGCGCAGCCGGGCCGCGCGCAGTGAGTCGGCTCCCAGAGCGGCCAGGGTGCGTCGCTGGTCGGCGGAGTGCGCGGCGAGTTCAGCGGTGGCGCCGGCCAGGTCCTCGGTACGCGCGACGCGTTCGGGGGCGGCGGTGTCCAGGCCGGGGGTGGTGTTGCCGAGGGCGGTGACTTCGAGGTGGCCCGGCAGGCTGGTGGTGGCGAGCTCCACGGCGATGGCTTGCAGGACGTGCCGGGCGAGGTCTTCGTCGCCGGCCAGGTTCAGGATGCCGACGTGCTCCAGGTCGACCAGGACCAGGTGGCCTTGGGGATCCCAGCCGAGGGAGACCAGCGCCGGGTACGGGGCTTCTGCGGCCTGCAGGTTTTCGGGGGCGGCCAGGTCGGGGTTGCTGGCCGCGCAGGTCCACATGTCGTGCCGTCCGGCCGCTGCGGTGAAGGGCGCGCACGCGGGGGTGTCGTTGGCGAGGTGGAGGTCGACGCGGGCGTCGTGGAGGACGACCGCCTCGAGGACGGGCAGTTCGCGGTTGGCGGCAAGGTTGAGCGCGAGGGTGCGCAGTGCGGTGTTCAGCAGGTCGAAGCCGGTGGGGTGCTGGGCGGCGCGCAGGCTCTGCTCGGTGGCGGCCGCGCTGCCCTTGGGCATGGGGATCCGGCGGCCGGGTCGGCGGCGGCGCTGCTGCAGGACGCGGCGGGTGGCCAGGGTGCCCATCAGTGCGGCGGCGAGGACGCCTGCGCCCATCCACACAGCGGCGGGCGCGAGGGCCCGGTCCTCCTCCGCCACATGGCCCTGGCCGGTGTCCTGGCGGGCGGGGCTTTGGGAGGGGGCGGGGGTGGCGGCGGCCTCGGGGGTGCGGCTGGGGACGGGCGAGGCCTCGGGCGTGCGGCTCGCGGACGGCGCCGGGGTCGAGGCCTTCGGGGATGCGGGCTGCTGCCCGTCGTCCTGGCCCTCGCTGTTGTCCGGGGTGGCGGTGTCCGGGTTCTCATCCGGCGTCTGGTCGGCGGGCGGCGCCGAGGCGTCTGTGCCGTTGTCGGCCGGTGCTTCTGTGCGGTCGCTGGCCTTGGTCTTTTCCTGGGGCAGGTCGAGTTTCTGGCCGGGGAAGATCAGGTCCGGGTCGTCGAAGATGCCGCCGCCGGGCTGTGTCTCGCCCTTGTTTTCCTTGTAGATGGCGGGCCAGTCGGTGGGGTCTCCGTAGGTGTCGGCGATCTTCCAGAGGCTGTCGCCGGTGTGGACCGTGACGGTATGCGGCCGATCCGTGGTGTCCTTCGTGGCCGACGTCTTCTCGGTGCCGTCAGCGCCCGCGTGCTCTTGGTCGGAGCTCTGGTCCTTGGGCGTGGCGGTGGCTGCCGCGTGGGTCTCGGTGGCGGCCTCGGTGGCCGGCGACGCGGTCCGGGCGTCGGCGGGCAGGTTGATGACCGCGCCCTGCGGCAGGTATGCGTCGCCGGCGGCGAGTTCGGGAATGCCGGGGTTGAGGGCGGCGATGTCCTTCCACCGCTGCCCGTTGCCGAGGTACTCCTCCGCCAGGTCCCACGGGGACTCGGTCGGCGAGGTGACCGTGTGCTGGGGCCAGGCGGCCTCGTCTGTGCCTGTGGATGCCGAAGCGCTGGGGGTGGCATCGGCGACGGGCTGTCGCGGTCACCGCGACCGCCGGTGTGCTGGTGGCGGCCGAGGCGGCGGTCGGCGCGAGCAGCAGGATCCCGCCGATGAGGAAGCTGGCGAGGGACTGCAGTCCGCCCAGGCCCCTGATGTGAGGTGCGGAGCGGCGGCGCAGCACGGCCACGATCTCCACCAGGACGGAGAAGGTGAACGCGGCCCACCCGGCCCAGCCGATGAGCGTGAGGACGACCAGGAAGACGGTGCCGTCGTCCGGGCGCATCAGCAGGTCGAAGCCGCCGGACAGCTCGGTCGGCTGGTGCCCGACCACCAGCAGCGCGAAAGGAACGCCACCGACCAGAGCTATGAGGAGAGCGAGGCCGGTCAGGGCGCGCAGCAGGACGCCGAGGGCGCGCAGGGGTCCGGGGGTGCGGTGGGCCATGGTGCGGCTCAGCCTCCAGCTTGGGTCTGCAGATGGGCTTTCGCGGTGCCGGTCACGTGGATCGTGGACCTGCCGACCAGCGTCGCGAAGTAGGTGCTGTAGGTGTCGTGGACGGTCACCGTGAGGGTCTGCCCGCCGTCGGTGATCTGTACATCGCCCTGGACGTTCGCTGCGGCGAGGTAGCGCTGGGCGGCAGCGCGGGCCGCCTCGGGGTCGATCGTGATCGCGGTGCCCTCGATGGCCTGTGCCGGGTCGATCTGCTGGCCGGCCGTGCGGGCGGCTTCCTGGGCGAGGGAGGTGGCCCTGTTGCCTGCGTTGAGAGCGCCACCGCCGTCCACGATCAGGCCCATGACCATGAGGATCGCGAGCGCTGAGATGGCGAAGAACAGCGACATCGAGCCCCGGTCGCGCTGTTGGCCGCTGAGCGCCGTACGGCGCCGGTTCACGTATGCCAGAACCCGGTGGGTCATTGCCGCCCCCGGTAGGTGTCGATGGGGCTGGTCCACGATGCGGTGAGCGTCTTGGAGCCGGGCAGGCCGGGCAGGCCGATGTCGTCGAGGCGCGCGGTGCACGCGATCGTCACCGTCACGGTGGCGTCCTGGCCGACGTCGAGCGCGTAGCCGGCGGTGTCCACGACGACGCTGGAGGTCTGGCAGGTGATGCCGTCGCCCTCCAGGCTGCTGGTGGCGGCGGCCTGCGCCTCGGACTGCGCGCTGGAGGCGTCGCGTTCCAGGGACGCTGCGCGCGCGGCCGCGTGGGCTGCCGCGTCCACGGCGCCGTCGGCGTCGGTGACGCGGCCGAAGGCGACCATCAGGCCCAGCAGGGCGATCAGGACGGGGGCCAGGACCGCGGTCTCCAGCGCGTAGCTGCCCCGGTCGCGGCGGAGCGCGCCCGTCAGGTTGGGGATGTGGGGGCGGGTTATGGGTTGGTGAACCGTTCGACGGGGGCGTCGGCGAACTGGGTGACGTCGAGTTCCAGGCCCGGCACGAGGGTCGCGACGTGGCCCGTGACGGTGATGTGGATCTGCTGGGCGTCGCTGCCTGCGGAGGAGACGTGTGCGCCGCGCACGCTGTTGCCGAACCGGGCGAGGAAGTCCTCGGCCTGGGCGACGCCGTCGCTCGGGCTCGCGCCGAAGGCGCGGCCGGCGTCGACTCCTTGGCGCGCGGCGGACTGGGCGACCTTACGCGCGTGGTAGTACAGGCCGACCTGGATGATGGTGAAGACGAGCGCCAGCACCACGACGGCCAGGACCGCGAGCTCGACACTGCCGAAGCCGCGGTCGCCGCGCAGTCGGCCGGCGACCGCCCGTCGGCGATTTTCGCGCCCGCGTTCTCACCTCACTGCCCTCCTTGCATTTGCTGCCTGTGCCGTATGGCGT